>CAWCGQ010000001.1:0-2622034 GCA_963795125.1 uncultured Acidimicrobiia bacterium
CTGTTCTTGGTTCCGTTCATGCTGGTGAGGACTGTCGGCGATCAGCAGGACGAGAATGACGGCCCCCAGTGCGACGAACAGCGACTGCCGCAACCGGCCGTCGACGAGTACCGCGTCGAAAGGCTCCAGGCTGACACTCCAGTCGCGCTTCCACTCCGGAATGCGATCGGCGATAGCGGCCCTGGCATCGAGCAGATCCCGCTCGGCGGTGGCGAGCGATACGCCGGGACGCAACCGCCCGATTGGGTTCAGCCAGTGCGATCCGGCCTCGATTTGCTCCGGCGTCAACCCGAGCGGCTTCCAGAAGCTCACCACGTCGGTGCGCGCGCGCCGCCGATCGCGATCGAGAACGCCGGGCGGCATCACGCCGATCACCCGATGCAGCGCGCCATCGAGGCGCACGTCGCGGGCGAGGATCGCCGGGTCGGCGCCGAACCGCTGTTGCCACGCGGCGTGGCTGAGGATGACGACGTGATTGGATCCGGGGCGATCCTCCTCCTCGCGAAACGTCCGCCCCACGAGCGGCGCAATGCCCAGCACCGCGAAATGATTGGCCGAGACGACGCGGCCGGCGAGGCGCGCCGGCTCGCCGCCAATCTCGACGGTCGCGTTGATGTCGGCTTCGGCGGAGAGCGCCTCGAAGGTGCGCAGGCGCCGGTTGATCTCGATGAAGTTCAGCGCGGTCGTCGAATTGGCGCTGGTCGGCGTGGGCGTTTCCCACATCCTGACGACGCGCTCGGGATTGGGAAAGGGCAGCGGTTTCAACAACGCGCCGTCGACGATGCTGAACACCGCGGTGTTGGCGCCGATGCCGAGCGCGAGCACGCCGATGGCGATGGCCGCGAAGCCGGGATCGCGCCGTAACCCGGCGAGGCCGTAGCGGACGTCCTTGATCAGGTTCTCGATCCAGCGCGCGCTGCGATCGTCCCGATGGGTCTCCTTCATCTGTTCGACGCCGCCGAACCGGCGCAGGGCGTCGCGCCGGGCGTCGACCGGATCGACACCGCGCGCGATCGCGTCGCGCTCGGCAAGCTCGAGATGCGCGGTCACTTCATCGGCCAGCTCGCGTTCGATGCGCGTCGCTCCGAACAGCGCACGCAGGCGCGCGAGGCGGCGCCGGACCGTCACGACTTGGCCTCGAGGATGCGGGCGACCAGCGCCGCGGCCTGCTGCCAGTTGGCCACTTCGACGTGCAGCTGCCTGGCGCCGGCGCGGGTGAGCGAGTAGATCTTGACCTTGCGGTTGGTCTCCGAGACGCCCCATTTGGTGGCGATCCAGCCTTGTTGCTCGAGACGCATCAGCGCCGGGTAGATCGAGCCCTGGCTCAGCTTCAAGCTGCCGGACACCTGCTCGAGGCGGCGCGCGATGCTGTAGCCGTGCAGCGCGCCCATGGTGTCGAGGGTCTTGAGGATCAACAGATCCAGGGTGCCGTAGGGCAGTTCGGCTTTTGCCTTCGACATGTCGATCGTAGACATATACAAGGCAGACGTCTGCGATCGCCGAAAGGTTCAGTCCGGGGTCGCGCCAGGCGAGTTAAGGGGCCGGGGATCTTTTCATGGCGTCCCGAAATACCCCGACCGAGACTTGATGCTAAGTCCAGGCTGCGCAGGCACTTGCACAACTACGGCATGCCACCCGCCGCTCCTGACTCGTTGCGGCGAGTATCGCAGGACATAACTTTGGCGGAATTCGGCGAGGATCTGCGTAAAGGTGCGGACCGCGGGGTCCCCAAATCGCGAGCGGTGCTTGTCGCCACCTGTACGGATCGCGGTCTGCTCGACAAAGTCCACCTCGCGGGCATCGCCGGGCGAACACCATGCGGTCGTGGCGTATGGATCATGGTCACCCTGGCTGCTGACGTAGATCCAGTGCAGGACCGCTTCGGAACGGCCGCCGGCATCGAGAATCCGAGCGCCGTCGGTGAGGCTGCCGCAGTCTTCGCCATCGGTCATCGCGACAATCAGGTGCCGTCGTCCGGGCGCGGGCGCGTGGGTGAGCGCCACGAACAGCGCGTCGTAGATCAGGGAAATGCCGGGCACCGCTTTCATCTCGAGCGCGACCGCGGGTCCCGCTTGCTGCCAGGGAACGGAGGTGTTCACCGACAGCCCGACGGTCAACAACCGAAACCGATCGTCGGGCCGCAACATCCCGGCAATCGCGATCACGTTACTTTTCATGCGGTCGAGCGCGCCGGCCGTGCTGCCGCTCGTATCCATGAAAAGCGTGACGTCGAGCGGAACCGATTCGATTGTCACCGCTTCGATTGCCTGCGCGACGCCGTTATCGGTGAGGCGGAAATCAGCGGCGTTGAGATTCGTCACCGGCGCATTCGCGCGTTTGACCGAAGCGCTGATTGCCACCGATTCAGTCCGGGCGCGGAACACCGCCTGCGCGTCAAGAACAATCTCAACCAAAAACAAGCCCAAAAATGCGATCGGCGTCGCAATGAAAAAAGATCCCCGGCCCCGTAGACATTTGCGTTTCATTTTGGGCCAGTGGAGTACGCAGAAACTGCCGCGCGCAGGGAGGCTTTGAGGGCCGGCCAGCGGAGGTAGCTGCCGTAGCCGATGAGACGGCCGGGATCGGTCGGCGAGGTCGAGCCGTTGAAGACGCGGTCGATCAGCGAGACCGCGCCATCGCGATCGTCCTGCATGAACTGCAGGCTCGCGAGCGTGATGGCGGCCGACTCGGCGCCGGGGACGAGGTCGAGCGCCTTGCGGTAGGCGCGAACGGCCTCGTCCGGTCGTGACAATCGTTCGAGGGCGCGGGCGGCGTTGAAGTGGGCAAGGTATGCCATCTCCGGCTCGAGCGCGATCGGCTGGGCCGACTCGAAGGCCTGTAACGCGGCCGCGAAGTCCCCGATGCTGAAGTGCACGAGGCCGATCCGCACCCAGGACTCGGCCGCCACCTCGGGAGTGGCCGTCAGCGGCTCGAGCGCGGTAATCGCGTCGAGCTGCGGCGCTCGCCGCGCCGGCCGGCGACCATCGTCTTCACGCCGGCGGACGTTACGGATCGGCTCAGCGTCCCGTCCCCAGGTCCACGCGACCACGCGCGAGAGCTGGAACTGCGGATCGTCGGGAAAGCGCTCGAGGGCATGCATGAGATGCCTGGCGGGCGGCCGCTGCGGATCCGAGGGCGGCGCATTGGTCGGTGGCTGATGCGGGAGCCGGGCGTATTGGCCCAGCAGCCACACCCGCGCGCGGGCCCGTCCGGCGAGGGCGTGCGACGCCGCGTGCCACGCCCGCTCGAACGGAGTCGGCGGCCCGGTGGCTCGCAACCGGATGCAGCTGTGTTCAATCAAGTCCGCAAAGCGCCCCCAGTCCGACTCGAGACGCGCGGCCGCGAGTTCCAGCAGAAACGCCGCCGCGGCGGCACTGCGCGCGTCGCGCCGCGCCGGGTCGGCCTCCACCCACCCGGGCGTGTCTTGAACGAAGCGCAGGCGGAATGGCCCCAAATCGGGCAGGGCGGCGGCCGCGGCGACGGCCTCGTCCTGTCGCCCTTGATGGTAAGCCTCGAGCATGCCGACGACATCCACGCCCACCTGCGCGCGCAGAGCGGGCCTCATCAACGCCACCAGCGCCACCGCCAGCGCCAGCGCAATCCGGGTCATGCGAGTGTGAGACGACTCGCGCCGCTTGAAAGTTGCCGTAGAATCCCTCATCCGCCTTCGCGCGGTGCGCTTCGAAGGACACGCAGGAGCATATATGAGCCACAGAGTTGCCGCGGGCACGATTGTCTTCGCCGTTGCACTGATCGCCCTGGTCTCGGCGCAGCAGAAGCCGGCCGCGCCGGTGGACGATGCGGCGCTGAGGTCGGTTGAGTCCCGCAACCAGGATTGGCTGTCGTACGGGCGCGATTACGACGAACAGCGCTTCAGCCCGCTCGAGCAGATCAACGACAGCAACGTGTCGCAGCTCGGCTTGGCGTGGCAGTTCGAGACCGCCACCGAGCGCGGGCTCGAGGCCACGCCGCTCGTGGTCGACGGCGTGATGTATGCCACCGGCTCGTGGAGCGTCACCTACGCGATCGACGCGCGCAGCGGCAAGCAGCTGTGGAAGTACGACCCCGAAGTGCATCGCAAGTACGACAGCATCGCCTGCTGCGACGTCGTCAATCGCGGCGTCGCCGTCTGCGAAGGCAAGGTCTATCGTCGGCGCGCTCGACGGCCGGCTGATCGCGCTCGACGCCACGACCGGCAAGGTCGCGTGGCAGACGACCACGGTCGATCAGGCGCAGCCGCTACACGATCACCGGCGCGCCGCGCATCGTCAAGGGCAAGGTCATCATCGGCAACGGCGGCGCCGAGTTCGGCGTGCGCGGCTACGTCTCGGCCTACGACGCGGAGACCGGCAAGCTGGCGTGGCGCTTCTACACCGTGCCCGGCGATCCGTCGAAGCCGCAAGAATCCAAGGCGCTCGAGGCCGCCGCTGCCGACCTGGAAGGGCGACGAGTGGTGGAAGCACGGCGGCGGCGGCACGGTGTGGGACTCGATGGCCTACGATCCCGAGCTCGACCTGCTCTACGTCGGCACCGGCAACGGCTCGCCGTGGAACCGTCACGTCAGCGCAGCCCCGGCGGCGGCGACAATCTCTTCCTGTCGTCGATCGTCGCGCTCAATCCCGACACCGGCGAGCTACGTGTGGCACTACCAGACGACGCCGGGCGACACCTGGGACTACACCGCCACGCAGCCGATGATGCTGGCCGATCTGCAGATCGGCGGACGCGCGCGCAAGGTGCTGATGCAGGCGCCGAAGAACGGCTTCTTCTACGTGATCGATCGCGCCACCGGCGAGCTGCTGTCGGCGGAGAAGTACGTCGAGGTGAACTGGGCGACGCAGTCGACATGACGACCGGGCGGCCGGTCGAGATACCCGGGCGCCGATTACGAGAAGGCCGGCGCCTGCATCCGTCCCGGTCCGCTCGGCGCGCACAACTGGCAGCCGATGTCGTTCAGCCCGAAGACCGGCCTGGTCTACCTGCCGGCGCAGGACAACGGCCGCTACTACGAGCAACCGAAAACCATCGGCGAGTTCAAGCAGATGCAGGGCGATCCCGTGCAAGGCCCGCTGCCGTACAACCTCGGGCTCGGCGCGATCGCGCGCAACTCTGAAAAATACGAGGTGCCGTACACGGGCCGCTTGCTCGCGTGGGATCCGATCGCGCGCAAGCCGCGCTGGACGGTCGAGTACGGCGCCTACTGGAATGGCGGCACGCTCGCCACCGCGGGCAATCTCGTGTTCCAGGGCACGGCCGCCGGCGACTTCATCGCCTACCACGCGGCCACCGGCGCGAAGCTGTGGTCGTCCTGGGCCACCACCGGCATCGTCGCTCCGCCGATTACCTACTCGATCGACGGCACGCAATACGTGTCGGTGATGGCGGGATGGGGCGGCGCCTTCTCGAAGAAGACCGTGAGCTACGGTCGCTTGCTCACCTTCGCGATCGGCGGCACCGCGTCGCTGCCGGCGCGGTCACGGCCACGCACGATCACCGCGATTGCCAGCAACGCGCGGCCGGAGCAGATTGCGGCCGGCGAAAAACTGTTCAACACCTACTGCGTGCGCTGCCATGGCGGCGCGACGATTCTGCCCGACCTGCGCCGCTCGACGCCGGCGGTGCTGGCGGGCCTCGAAAAAATCCTCGACGGCGCGCTGGTTGAGCGCGGGATGCCGAGATTCGGCGAGCTCGATCGGCCCGAGGTGGCGCAACTGCGCGCCTACTTGCTCGACGAGCGTCGCAAGCTGGTCGCTTCGCCGTTTTAGGATGGCGAGCAGCTGACACACGCGCCGTCTACCCGGTTCGATCCAGACTGGCGACCAGGGTCGCGGCGCCCATCGTCCACATGCTGTGATCGGCGACGGCACACGCCATCATCAATGCCCAACAGGCCCACACGCAGGACGCGCCGACGCTCCAGCCGTACCTGAGGCAACTCGAATCCGCGCGCCAGCCGCGCGGCGCCAGCGGGATGACCTGGTGGCAGCGGCGCAGCGCCCGGCGGCGCGACGATGAAAACTGCCAGGCCACCGCGATCACAATCGCGATGATCGTGGCGGCGCGCCGGTCGACCACCACCTGTCCTTGAACGACGACCACGAACGCGCCGAACGCGAGCCACGGCACCAGATAACCCGCGAGAAACCAGCTGATCGCACGATGACGTCTGCTCCACAGACTGTGAAATGCGGCGTGACGAACCTGCGCGGTCACCAGCGGCAACATCATCGCCACCACCATCAGCATCCACCACTGCAAGGCCGCCGCGGTTGACTGGTGTGACAGCACATGTCGCGGCGTCGAGAAGAGCACCACCCAGGCGGCAATCGTCAACGCGAGGCTCCACCACTCCGGAAAGCGCCAGACGAACCGCCGCGCCGAGGTCATCGTCAACCGCGCGGTCGGCGAGAAGTGTGGCATCACGCGAAGTAGATGCTGATGCGCCCAACCGTGATCGGTTCCGGCGCCGCTTCCGGGGCGCCCTCGAGCACGACCACCGGACGTCTCGGCACGAACGCGATGCGCACATCGTCGGCATCCCACGCGTTCTCCGATTGCAGTCTCCGCACGACGCTGCCGATCCGGTAGGCGTACTTCAATCCGTTGCCGGCGTGCGCCGTGTCCGGCCGGCTGGCTTCGGCAAGGCCGAATAACGGCATGCGGCCGATGCGCAACTCGGGATGCGCTTCCGGATTCTCGCCGGGCGGCACGTTCAAGTAGACGTCGTAGGCGCTGGTCGAGCCGCTGCCGGTGATGTTCTCGACGTTCAAGTAGATCTCCTCGGGCTCGGGACCGGCGGCCTCGAGCCGCAGGCCCGGTCCCGCGGGCGGCGCCACCGAGAGTCGCGCCTCGGATCGCCCCGCCAGCACCACCGGCCGATCTGTCGCGCCGACCATTTCCGGAATTGGTTGCTCAGCCACTGTCACCTCCGCTGCCTCCGGCACGCCGCCGAGCGGGTCGGTCACATCATCGTAGTCGTACCGCAGCGGCGCCGCCGTGGTGTCGACCGTCTGACTCGAGGTGTGCTCGACGATGTCGCCGGCGGCATTGCGGAAGGGGAACTTCACCCCGGTCCGCCACAACGCCTGCGTCGGATTGCGATGTAATGGATTGCGCTTCATCCACACCGACCACAATCGATCGATGTTGCAGTGATGGAGCCAGAACACAGGATCGAGCCCGGCGGTGTTGAACGCCCCCATGAATCCGCCGACCGCCATGTGCATCGAGCCGTGCGGCGTCATCTCAATCTTGCCCACCCCATTGCCGCCGCCGTGATTGAAGCCGGTTTGCGGGCCGCCAAAGCCGGGATTGCCGCCCGTGCCCTGCGCGACAAACGCCGCCTCGGCCAGACAGTCGGTGATGTCGGTGTCGAACTCGTCGGCGATGATCTGGCCGCTGTTGGCGCCGGGGCCTCGCTCATCGACCAATAACGGATTGGGCTCCTGATCCGGTGTGAGCGGTGCGCGAAACGCCGCCGGGAGCCGGCGGGCGTCGGGACTGAGAGCGTCGCTGTAGTTCCAGTACGGCAAGGCCCACTCGGGCCCATTCAGTTGCTGGATCGTCGCCGACACGATCTCCTCGAAATACAACAGGTAGAGCCGGTGCCATGACAGAAAGAACCAGCTGAAATGCTGGCATTGTCCCCAGAACCTCTGGCGCTCGGCCGCCGACGGCAGCAGGTCGCTCGCGTGCGCGAGCGGATCCTGCTGACGCACGTAGTCGTGGATCGCGGCCTGGTATCGCCAGCTGGTGTGATCGGCGATTGGCCGCTTCTTCATTTCGGTGATGGCGCGCGCGTACCACAGCAGGTCGGGATGCCATTGGCCTTGCGCGTCTATCAGCGTGAGCACGTTCTTGCGAATGCGAATCGCCATTGAGGACCTCCGGAAGAAAGCACGCCGAACCGCGACGGGCTTACTGGCCCGCGAGAATGTCGGCGTGCACCGCCGCGGCACGCCGCTTGACGTCGTCAAGGAGGCGCGACACCTGCGTACCGAAATTGACGAACGCGGTGCTCTTGCCCTGAAAGTTCACGCCCTGGACCGGCTGCGCGCCGCGATGCAGCGCGACCACGCGCCAGGTGTCGTCGCAAACCGGGGCGCCTGATGACCCGAAATCGGTGTCGGTGAAGTAGCGGATGACGTCGGCGTCGGTACCGCTCAGCAGGTTGTTGCGGAAGGCGATGCGCTTGGGCAGCCCGCGTGGATGCTGGATGATGTTGACCGGCAGATAGGTGCTTGGCGTCATCGCCAGCAACTGCGAGGCCAGCGCGAGCGGTTGTCGATTCGCCGGCGCGGCCGACAGGCGCAGGATGGCGTAGTCGAGCGCACGGTCGGCAACCTCGAGCCTGCTCACGGTCGCGGTTACCGGCACGCTGATGTCGGTATTGAAGTCGAACCCGACCGTCGCGCCGACCGCTTGGTGGTTGAGGTCGGCGTCGGAGGCGGCCGCCTCGCCGGCGTTCCTGGCATTGACGACATGGTGATTGGTAATCAGCAGGTCGTCGCCAATCAGCCATCCGGTGCCGTTCATCAACCACGGGCGTCCGCCGCTCAGCATTCGCTGTTGCCCATTCTCGAATCGCGGCACGGTGATGCGGGCCACCGACGCCCCGGCGGTCAACGCCGCGCCGACAAATCCGAACGTCACCGTGTCGTCGTCGTGCACGATGGCTTCGTTGCGAACCACTTCGGGCAGCTGCGCGATGTTGGCGACCGGCTCGACCCCCTGGGCGGCGTTGCCGACGGTATTGGCGAAACGATCGAACACCGCTGCCTCAGCGATGCCAGCGGTTCTCAGCAGCCTGGCAATGTTGGTCAGGAACTGATGGAGCGGGACCGAGCCGTCCTCGAGACGCTCGACGGAGTTGAGTTTTGCGAGGTCGAGCTTGAACTGCTGCAGCGGCACGTTCGAGCGCTGCAGCGTGGCGACGAATCCGCGTCGCACGTGTTCGAACCAGAGCGGCCGTTCGAAGTCCAGCACGCCGCTTTCGACGGCGGCGTCAACGAGTTCCTGAATGGCGGCGTCGTTGAGGTGATTGGCCACGGGCTTGACTCCTGCCGTCAGCGCGCAAACTGCCGCGAGTCGGCTTGCGGCGGGTGAACGTGAAGGTTGCGGTACGGCCACACCGCGATTACGGCTTCGAGTGCCTCCGCCAGCTGCAGCCATGGCCCATCTTCCGAGCGGCGGTCGTAGCCGCAACGCAGTAACTCCTGGACGGCACGATGCGTCTCCGGATGGTTCGGGAACGTCACCGAGTCGAAACCGGATTCCGGGTCGAGGACCAGTTCGGTGACGGCCTGGGCGCGAAAGCCGTTGTCGCAGGCGACGGCCCAGAATCCCCGCGTCGCGGGCAGCAGGCCGAAAAAATCGCGCGGCCGTGCAGCCTTGAACAGCCGCTCCGCCGTCAGCACGTCAGACCTGGCGGCGAACCACCGTCGCTCGATCCGGCCGCGTTGCAGAAAATGCTGCAGCGCTGCCGCCGCATCGTTGTTACGGGTGGCGAAGTCGCCGAGATGTGTGAGGGTGTCCGGCAAGATCGCGTGCTGCTGTCCGGACTCCTGCTGCCACGCTTGATCCGACAGTAACTCGAGCACTCGAAAGGAACTGCCTGCACTGCTGGCGAGCCGGAGACCGGTGTTGAGCGCGTCGGCGGCGCCTTCTCGATCGTCAGCTTCGAAGCGCAGACGCGCATGGGCTCGCCACAGCGGACTGTCGTGATCGATCTCGCCGATCTCTTCGAGGCGCGCACGTGCCTGCGCAAAACCCTCGGCGCCGTGCGGCAGCATCTGGTCGACGAACTCGGCCACCGCCGCCTCCTGCTGATCGGTGCTGGCCTTCGCCAGCACGGCGGCGTCCACCTGGAACCCGTAGGAGGCCAGCAGCTGCTGCGATTCGATCGGCAGCTCGGCGATCGATGCCTGGATGCTGGCGCGTATCTCCCGATCGTCGAAGGTCGGCTTCTGCACCGGGCGCGCAAGCGCCAGCTCGTGGTAGGTCTGCTCCATGCGCGCGCGCGTGCCGGTGTGCGCGCTGTAGTAAGTGACGGCCCGCTCGCTGATGTCACGGACGATCGCCGGCGATCGCTGCCTGAGCAGTTTGAGCATCACCTCGCGGACTTCGCGGCGATGCACCAGCGCCCCGTCGCCGTCGTCGGAAAAGGACACCAGGGACACTTCCGATTGCAGTCGCGAGAACAGACCCACGGCTTCTGGCAGCGTGGCGATGGTCAGCTCACACGGCTCGCGCAACACCTCCAGCAGCACCTCGGGTGTGATGCGGCGCAGCACCAATCCCGGATGAGCGACGCGGCGCACCTCGTCGTCGTGGATCTGCCCGAGGATGCGGTCGAACAACTGTCCCTGAATGACCTCGTCGGCGGCGCGCAACCAGCCTCGCGAGCCCAGGTCCGCGGCCGGCGTGTCGCGGAGCAGCCGCGCCGCCAGCTTGAGCGACAGCGGTACGCCACCAACCGACTGCACGATCGCCGCCGCGACGTCGTCCGCGAAGTTCCCCAGCGTCTTGACGAAGGCGACGGCCGCGCTGGTGTCGAGAGCGCCGACGGCGAGTGTCTTGGGCAACTCACCGCCGAGCCGCAGGCTGGCCACCGGCGCGCGCCCGCACACCACAATCCGCAGGATTGGGTGTCGCTCCTGGACCTTGCCGAGAATCTGCCATAGCGACAAGGCGTGCGTTTCACCGAGGTACTGCACCTGCTCGAAGGTGTCGAGCACCAGCAGGTACGGGCGGTTGGGCAGCTCTTTCTGCACCGCACGCATCACGTCGTTCAACGCCTGTTCGAGATTGAATGGACGCCCTTGCGCCGGCGCACTGTCGAGACCGTTCGCCACCGGCGAATCGTGGTGCTGCTGTACCAGCCCACGCAGGTTCTGGAAATCGGCGCTGTCTGGATACTGCAGGATCAGCTGGCGGACCAATTCTTCCGCGAGGACGCGGGGCTGGGTCACGCTCAAGGTCGAGCGGTCGAAATCAAGGTAGCCGAGCGGTACCCGCAACTCGTCCGCCAGCCGCGAATGCTCGAGGATGAACCGGGCCAGCAGCGCCGACTTGCCGACGCCGCCGGGTCCGAACACCGAGAGCGCGCGGGCCGACGACGGCCGGATGACGGCGCGGACCAGTCGCTCACGAAGGGTCGCGGGCGGGAGGACGCCGACGAAGGACCGCAATTCGGCCAGTTCGCTGACCCGTCCGCGAAACACCGCGTCGCTCGAAAGGGTTTCAAACGGCGCCATGAAGTCGCGTAGCGCCAGCACATTGCGAACGTCGTCGATGTCGGGCAGGCCGGGTACGATGTCCTGCAGCCACAGCAGGACCTGCAGGGTCGCCTCGAGTTCCTCGCGGCTCTGATCCGACACCGGCGTGGCGGTTGATGCCAGGTAAGCCTCGAACTGTTGCTGGACAATTCCGCCGCGCTCATCGGGGTTCGCCTCGAGCGCCCGGAGCATCTGGTCGCGCGTGGCCAGTGCGCGCAAGGCGGCTCGCCGCGCGGTGTGACTGAGCATCACCTGTCCGCCGAGCCGACCCGACGGCGCCCTGACCAGTTCGTTCCCCAGCAGCAATACGCCCTGGCCAGGTTGAAACGTTCCCGTGACCGGGCGGAGCTGCTCCGGCTGCGCGATCGCCGTCAGCACGGCCGCCGCCTGACGATAGCCGTCCGCGGCCGCGTCATCGCTCGTCGTCGATCTCAATCGACGGACCTGACTGAGGATTGCGTCAGCGGTCAGCGGTTCCATCGGGCGTCACACCTGCTGCAGATCGTCGAGCCGTAGCTTCGTGAGCATGTCATTGAGCGCCTGCAGATTCGGCGTCCCACTCGCCCTGGCATCCGCGAGCAGCCCCTCCGCGGTCACCGTCAAGACCGCCGGCGTGATCCCTCCGCGCGGCCGGCCGCGATTGGCGAGGTCGGTGTAGTGGGCCGACAGACAGGCCGCCACATCGTCGGCCGTGACGGTCGTCGGATCGGGAACGGTGTCGGAAGTGACCGTGCCGAGGGGCACGGGCAGGGAGCCGTCGTAATCGATCAACACCAACCGGATCAACTTGCGGACGTCGTTGGCGCCGCCGACTCGCTGGGCGAGGTTGCGCACCAGCTCCCGGGTTTCCTCGAGCAGGTCGCGCTGGTTGAATCCATCCAGCACCAGGATCGAGCGCCGCTGCGTGTTGGTGACGGTGTTGAGGATCCAGCGCGACACGGCCGCCGGATAGTTGCTGGTGGCACGCGGCGGCATGTTCGGGTGCGGCACGGTGGTGAGCAGTTCCTCAACCAGTTCTTCGACGGTGTAGGACGGGCCGGCGCCGTCGGACACTTCGGCGAGCAGCACCCGTTGATCGGTGCGTTGCCCGATGACGTGATGAATCAACCACCGCGAATAACTCTTGCCGGCGGCGGATGGTCCGATAATCCGGAGGATCGGTTGAATGTCCCGGTTGAGGAAGGTCTTGACGACCGGGCGAAGTGTCGACCGGCTGAAGAACGGCATGGTTTCGTTGACCCAGAGCGTCTTGACCGGGTCGGGATTGGGGTCGTCGACCTCGCCACGCTGGACGCGATCGCGCATGGCCACCAGCGCCGGGGCGGCGCCCGCGCCAATCAACGCGGCCAGCATCATTTCCATCAGCGATCGATCCGGGGGCGGCGGCCAGCGGGCATCGAGACACTGGCCGAGCACGAACGCCGCGTGCTGGTCGACCGTGCTCAGACTGGTCGGCACCGCCAGGAGTAGTGCCTGGGCGCGGTTCCCGAAGGTGGCAATGATGAACGGCTGGGGCCTGCCGTCGACGGCGATGGCATCAGCAATCGCCCCCTGCACGATAACTTGTTCGGCTGGCGTCAGCATCGCTTGGCGTCAATCTTCTTCGATAAAGGCCCAGGGCACACGCACGAAGCCGGCATCCGCGGCTGCCGCTTCCTCACCTGCCCCGGTCACGGCAATTGGTGTCGCTTCCTCGCGAATCGTTTCACGGGCGAGGCGGTCCCAGTCGTGCAGGAACACCCGTTCGTAGTAGGTGGCGATGTCCCCGTTGGTGAGCAGCAGGCTGGCGTCGCGATTGACGCTCACCCCCTGGTTGGTGAAATTGTGGCTGCCAAGCAGCACGGTGCTCGAGTCGATCACGAGTCCCTTGGTGTGGCAGCCCGCCTGCATCCGGACCCGTTCCATGTTGAAGCCCGCCGCCTGCAGCGACTCGAGCTTCTTGCGCACCGGACCGATGTTGCGAAAAATCAGGCGCACATCGAGATTGGCATCCTGTGAGTAGTCGGCCAGCCGCCGCATCAACTCCTCGAATTCGGGCGCGGGCGCCAACACCGGGTTCAACGACTGGTTCTGGAAGTAGAGGCGCTGCCGGGGCTTCTTGCGCAGCAGCTTGAGCACGACCTCGAGATAGTTGTCGGGCGTGAGAATCGGCTGCACGGTGAGCGGCCGCGTGGTGGTGAAGGTGAATTTGCGGGGCGCGAACACCTCGATCGCCGCGCCGGCTTCTTCACGGAAAAATTCGTCAACCGGGATCAGCAGATCCGGCCCCGTCACCGGCGTCGCCGCCGCTTCGCCGATCGGCGCCGACGCGGTCTTGAAATCGTGCTCCAGGTAGACCTGAAACGCCTTGGCGAGCGCCGGGTTGTCCACCACGACATGCCATTCGCGATTGAAGCGTGGAATCAGCGCGACATCGGCGTCGGCCTCGAGAAAATCAATATCAGGCTGATTCGACGATTGCCAGTTGCCGCTCGACAACCAGAACGCCTTCCGATCCCGGACCGCCACCTTGATGTGGTACGCGCTCGCGAACGTCCTGCCCGCACCGACCTGCGCAAAGGCATGTTCGAATCGTTCGCGTCCGACGCGCCTCAATCCGGTCGTGACCTGTTTTTCCGTGAGGTCGTCGGCCTTGGTCGAATCGACATCATCCCCGGTGGGCAACGACTCCTTCGGGCCGAGGGTCTGCGTCCAACTCACGTCTTCGTTCTTGAGCAGGGTGCGCACCGTTCGATAGATGTGTGGCGCCGTAAAGTCGTACATCCCCAGGCAGATCTCCTTCTGCGTGGCCGACAGAAACGGACCGAGCACTTTCCATCCCGCATCGGGCGACACGTGGCAGGTAATGGTCATCGCGCCGGTGACCGGACCGAGATCGCCGTTGGCGGGCGGTGCATAGGTGGTGATCGGCAGCGCTTCTTCGAACGCCTCGCCGCCGCTCGCCTGCAGGTCGTCGATCAGCAGCCGCGGCCGTTGCCGGGCCATGGTGGCCGCCTCTGGTCCGGTGCGGGCGCGCAACTGCTCGAAGGGATCGGCGGGCGCCACGTCGGTCAACACGCCTCCGACCACCGGCGGCACCTGGTCGCGCGACACCAGTCCGTCGATTTTTCGATCGACCACGACGACCACCGCGGGGGTTGGGGTGATGCGGCCACCGGTGAACTTGTAGCCCGCGCGCACGTCGATGACGTGGGGGAGCTTCAGCAGCGTCTCGCGATGTGCCTTCGCCGCTTCGACGGCCGGCTGCAGCGCCTTGACTGGCGCCGACGAGCTCGCTCGTGAGGACTGCCGTCCGCCAGCGCGCGGCGGGGAAGGCGCCACGCCGCCGCCCGTCGCCGGCGCGCGCTCCGGTGCGGGGCGCGGGTTCGGGCGCGGCTCCGGCCCTTCGGGGCGCGTGCCCGGCCTTCCCACGATTGCTGTTTCAGCCATACGTCACTCCGTTGCCCACTTCACGAGGTTCTCGAGGACATCGCTGTTGATGCGAGTGCCGGAATTGCTGGAGACGCCGCCGGTGGTGTGAATGCCGACGGCAATCAAGCCGAGCTCGGCGGTCTGCTGCCAAATCGGGCTGCCGCTCTGGCCGCCGAACGTGTCGATGTCGTAGACGAGTTGCGCGTCGGTGACGTCGATCATCGGGCGAAGATGAAAATACTGAAACTCCGCGCGATCGAGATCGGCGGGATAGCCGGAGATCTGTGCGTCGGTACGTTTCAGGGCGTCGGCATCCAACGCTTGCACGGCGAAGTTGCCGAGCTCGGTGCCGGGGCCGCGATCGTTCAGGAAGATCACGCCGTAATCCATGTCGCGCTTCCGGTTCTGGACCCAGCCATCGACGCTCGCGAACCGCGTCGACAGCAGCGAGCCGAGGGGTTCGATCGGCCCGTCCTTCGCCGGAATGACGCGTATCGACTTCGCCCATCCGCCATCGTCCTGCAGAAATACGCAGTGGCCGGCGGTGGCAATCACGCCCGGGCTGATAAACCATCCCGTGCCGACGTAGTTGCGATTGCGCTGTGAGGTGATGCGCAGCGCGCAAATCTGCCGCCAGGGATTTCGCGCCATGAAGGCCGAGGACACGCGCCTGCGATCATCATCGCCAATCACCGCCTCGAGGATCGGCGTATCGACGTTACCTGGTGGCGCGCCGAAGCTGGCGGCGGCCACATCCCGCAGCGGTCCGTCATCCTGCTGATCACCGCCTTCGACAAAGGCCTCGAGGATCACGGCGCGGGAGTCGCGTGGCGCCG
Organism: uncultured Acidimicrobiia bacterium; assembly: GCA_963795125.1. Taxonomy (GTDB): domain Bacteria; phylum Acidobacteriota; class Vicinamibacteria; order Vicinamibacterales; family UBA2999; genus 12-FULL-67-14b. The sequence continues at coordinate 15,524 of CAWCGQ010000001.1, forward strand.
GCCGCTGGTAGTAGGGCAGGCTCGGAACGGAGGTGAGCGCGGGACCCGCGCTCTCGAGTATGACCGCCGCTTCCGAGCGATCCTGATTTGAAACCGGCACGTGTCCCGGAGCGGCCATGGATGACTCCGAAAAATGAAACTGGTTCAGGCGAGGGGGGCTGCGCGTCGCCAGGTCAGACGGACTGCGGCTGCCATCCTACTCCAGCCGACCCCGGTCGCAAGCAGATCCTTCCCACCTCAACCATAGCGGGAGCGTCGTTGCCAATCGGGCGCGACGTCAGCGGGGAACCGCCAGTTGTGCCAGGTTCCGGCGCGCGTCCGCGTGCCCCGGATTCAGGCGCAGGGCCTGTTCGAGCGCCTGCCGCGCCGCCTGAGGCAGGTTGAGTTGCGCGAGCACGATCCCGAGATTGTTGTACGCATCCGGCGCGTTCGGCCCGATTGCCACTGCTGTCTCGAGGACCGCCCGGGCCTCCTCGAACCGCCCGCGCGACGCCAGCAGACCGCCGAGATTGGTGTAGGCGTCGGGATCGTCAGGCGCCACGTCGATTGCCGCGCGGAAGTGGACCATTGCCGCATCGGCCTGCCCGCGGCGGCTGAGACCGACGCCAAGATTATTGAGCGCGCGAACGTGAAAGGGATCGATCGCCAGCGAGCGTTGATAATGGGTGCGGGCTTCGTCCCATCGTTCCATCGTGTCGAGCACCGAGCCGAGGTTATATTCCGCGGCCGCGTCGCGGACGCGGACGGCCCGTCTCAGGACCGCTTCAGCCGCCGGCAGCTGCCCAAGTTCCGACAGGCTCTGGCCGATCTCGACCAGCGTGTGATGGTCGTCCGGCGCCACGGTTTCGGCGCGCCGAAGGTATTCGAGCGCTTCGCTGTGGCGGTTGGCGGCTTGCATTACCGCCGCCATTTCAAGCAGCACGTCGAGGCCGTGCGGGTTGGCGTCGAGCGCTCGCCGCGCCAGCCATTCGCGCCAGGCGGCATCACCAGAGCGCGTGGCGAGCGCGGCATGCTTGAGGAGCAGATCGCCATGACGCGATTGCGTGATCACGACGTCCAGCCACGGATCCGGCGGCGGCGCATAGGCGCGCGTCGGGGAGCGCGGGGTACCCCGCACGCCGGGCGCGAGCTGGCGCAGCAGCGTCTGCGCCGATCCGAATCCTGGATGCGCGCTCGCAACCTTGTTCAAGAGCGATCGCGCGCCGTCGACATCGCCCCTCTCCAATCGGACTCGTGCGAGCCCCACATCCGCATACGCATCGATCGGGACGGCGCGCCGGGCGGGTAAACCCGGCGTGGCGATCGACGGGGTGACGACGCCGGCCGACCGGCTGGCCGCTTGGTACGCGGCCTCGGCCTCGTCGAGCCTGCCGGCCTTGAATGCGATCTCCGCGAGGTGAAAGTGCGCGAGGCCGTGTTCCGGTGCCGCGCTGATCACCCGCGAGTACGCGGCGGCCGCACCTGGATGATCACCGCGCTCTTCGAGCAGCAGTCCACGGTAGTAAAGCCAGGTCCAGTCGGCGCCGGCGAGGCCGGCCGCGAGCGCGTACGCCTGCAAGGCCTCGTCGGGCCGCAGCGCGGCGTGGTAGGCCAGACCAAGCGCGCCGACCGTGGCGGCGGACGGGGCGCGCCTGGCCGCCGCATCCGCCGAGACGAGATCGTCGGCCACGCCGACCGTGAGCGCCGCCCGGTCGGGAAGGATGGGCAATTGGGCAACCGTCGCGCGCGCCATCAGCAGGCCAGTCACCAACCACGCCGCGGTCCCGGCCGCAATGGCGAGCCCGGCCGCAACCAACCACAGGGGCGTGACTCGCGGCGGCGCCGCGGGCGCCGGGCCCGGCGCGGCTATCGTGTTGGCGCGACGGCGGCGGGCCATTGGTTCATCCACAGCATCAGGCGCGACAGGCGATCGTAGGGCCAGCTCATGTGCGCGCCGCCGGTGACGAGATCGGGTTTGCCATCGCCGTTGATGTCCGCGATCGCCAGCGTCAGCAGGTGCGTCGGCGTGCTGGCAAGATCGCGCAGGGTGAACTGCATCGCACCGTTGTTCTGCAGCCACACCAGGCTCTGCGCCGTGGGTTTGGCCCAGTCGTTATAGGCGCTCACCACCACGATGTCGAGGTCGCCATCGCCATCGAGGTCGGCTGCCTGCGGACTCGAGGCGCCGGGGATATCGGCCAGGCGATGGTAGGTGAACGACAGGCCGCCGGTGTTCTCGAGCCACTGCAGGCCGTTCCAGTTGCGTCCCTTCGGCGGCGCGTAGTCGAACGCATCGCCGTTGCTGTACAACACGTCGGCGTCGCCGTCGCGGTCGAGATCGAGCACCGTAATCCAGCTCGAGCCGAAGTCTTCGTTGCTCGCACCGAAAATGCGCGTCGGCGTGAACCGGCCCTTGCCGTCGTTGACAAAGACGTAGATCTCCTCCCACTCCTGGCTGACGAGCGACACGATATCGAGATCGCCGTCGCCGTCCACGTCCGCCGGCACGGCGTTGATCGGCCCCGACAATTGCTGCAGCACGTGGCTGTCAAAGCGCCAGTCGCCCTGGTTCTCCAGCCAGCGCGTTTCGCCCTGGTCGTAGCCGAAGTGCGCCACCGCGAGGTCCAGATCGCCGTCGCCGTCCAGGTCGCCGGCCTCGACATCGGCGACGCGGGCAACTTTTTCCAGGATGGTACGGGCGCGAAACCGCATCCGGCCTTCGTTCTCGAGAATGATGACGGCGCCGATCGGCGCGTTGTTGGGAAACACCACGCCGAGGCTCGCGACCAGGATGTCGAGGTCGCCGTCGCGATCGATGTCGACGATGGTGACATGCGCGGGTCCGGGCACCGTGGCCAGCAGCCGTTCCGTGAAATCGCCTGAGGGTCCTTGTTGCAGCCAGACCACGCGGTTGGCGGCGGCATCGGCGACGACGACATCCGGACGCCCGTCGCGATCCAGATCGGCGATGGCCACGTGAGCGACGAGCGGCCGGTCGTCGGCGGCCGGTGGCGCGCCGAGGTGCCGGGGCGCGAACACCGCGATGCGATCCCCGCGCGTGGCGGTGCCGCCGGAGTCGAGCGCTTGCTGCAGGCTGGACGGGCCCGGGGTGGAGATGAGTTCGGCGGGAGAGACGCCGGTGCGAAGCAGTTGGATCGTCACCGCGGCGGCGGCACCGGCCACCACCGCGGCAACGAGGAGCGAGCGTTTCATCGTGATGGCGGCGATTTTACTTCGCGCGCGCCACCTTGACGATCGTGATCGGCGGCGTCAGCCGCTGGGCTTCGGTGTTGGTGACGCGCGTGGCGGACGAGGGCGCGGTTTGGATCTTACGGACCACATCCATGCCGCTCACCACGCGCCCGAACGCGGCGAAGCCCTGGCCGTCGGGATTGCGCATGCCGCCGAAGTCGAGCGACGGCTGATCGTTGATACAGATGAACCAGCCCGACGTGGCGCTGTCAGGCGTGCCGCGCGCCATCGAGATCACGCCGTCCTTATGCAGGATGCCGGTCTTGGTCGTGCGCTCGAGCGTGATTGGCGGAAAGCCGGACTTGGCCTTGTCCGGGTTGACGCCGGCCTGAATCACCTCGATCTTGATGGTGCTTTCCGGCTGGTTGTCCATCTTGACGGTGCGATGCCAGTTGCCACCATCGAAGTGGCCCGCATCGACGTACTTGAGGAAGTTGGCGGCGGTGACTGGCGCCTTGGCTTGATCGACCTCGATCACGATGTCGCCAAGCTCGGTTTGCACCAGCACCCGCACCGGCGACTGCGCGCCGACCAGCGAACTGGTCAGCGCGAGCGCCGCAAGAGCACCCACGAACGAACGTCGAGGCATCATCACTGTTGCTCTCGACATCAGAACCGGTAGGTCAGGGCGAATTGGAACTGGCGCCCCGGGAACACCGCCGAGCCGCCGGAATGCTGCCCGAATCGTGCGTTCCCCAACAGGTTGATGTAGCCGTCGGCGATCAGGTTCTGGTTGTTCAGGACGTTGAACGCGTCGGCCCGAAGCTCGATGTGATCGGAGCCGAGGGTGAACGCCCGCGCCAGCGTCAGGTCGCCGTAGTTGATGAACATGCCGCGAGCGGTGTTACGGCCTTCAGGCGTGCTGGCCTGGCAGCCACGCGCGTTGCAGCCGGAATTGAAACCGGAGCCGGTCGGGTCGCCGGCGTAGCGGATGGAGTAGGCCGCGCCGCTCTGGTGGTGAGTGACCGTGCTCAAGCGCCACCCGCTCAGGAGCGGCCCGCTGCCCGGGAGCTTCACGGTGACGCTGGTGACCAGGTTGTGCGGGGTGTCGGCGCCGGTCGGACCGCGATCCGATTCCGGGTCGAAGCTGTTCTCGGGCGAGAACCAGTGATTGAGGCGATCCTCCGATTTCGAACGGGTGTACGACACCGACAACGACACCGGCGTGGTGCGGTGCTGCACCGCCACCCGCACGCCCTGGTACCACGAGCGGCCTTCGTTGGTCAGCAGGTCCATGCGACGGAAGCCATTCGGCGCCGGCACAATCGGCCGGGTCAGGTCGGCTTGCGCCAGCGTCCGCACCACCGCGTTCGGGTTGGTGGCGAGCAGCGCATTCAGTTCGGCCTTGGGGATCGGCCGCGCGGCATTCATGTCGAGGAAGCCGTGCTTCTGCCCGCGATTCATGTTGGCGTCGACCGAGATCGCGGTGCGCGCGCCAAGCTGGCGCTGCACGCCGAGGTTGGTCTGCCACGCGAATTCGTTCTCGAGGTCCGGCGAGATCTCCTGGATATCCCGGGCCGGCAGCACGGCGCCCGGCGGGAACGCCGGCAACACGTCGGGGAAGGTGGGGAAGAGGGGGCTGGCCGGGGTCAGGTTGATGGTGACCTGGCCGTTACGGCCGCCGACGCCGCCCTTGACGATGGTGAAGATGGGATGCTGCTGGGTAAAGCGTCCGAAGCCGCCCCGCACGGCCCACTTCTGATCGCCCTTCACGTCCCAGGCAAAGCCGACGCGCGGGTCGATGTTGTTGGCGTCGGTCCCGGCCGGCCAATCCGGAATGTCCCTGATGATCTCGACGTCGTAGCGCAGGCCGAGGTTCAGCGTGAGGCGATCGGCGACGCGCCAGTCGTCCTGGAAAAAGCCCGCCAGCACGTAGGCCTTCGGGAACATCAGGCGCGCTTCGGGCGTCAGCGCGAACGACTGCGTGAACTGGAACGGCGTCGGCGCCACGCTGGGGCTGCCGGCGAACACGTAGCGGCCGTTCTGCAGCGGCTGGAACAGCTGCTCGGTGACATCGTAGGTGAACGAGGCCCCGGCCTTCATGGTGTGCGCGCCGGCCCACAGCGACAGCGTCGACGACAGGTCGTAGGTCTTCTCCGGGATTACACCCCAGGTGCCTTGGTCGTTGCCGCCCGAGGTCGAGTAGCCCTGACGCTGAATCGACACGCAGTCGCACTTCGCGGCGCGGCGGTCGACGTAGCGCGAGAACTGGCCGCGCACTTCGTTGAGCATGCGGTCCGAGATCACCGACGTGAAGGTGCCGTGAACCGTGTCGACGTTGTTGGTCCAGTTGAAGCCGGTGCCGGCGAGGTTGAGCCCGCCGCTCTCGTTGTCCTTGGTCCAGCGCACCATGTTGTAGCGGATCCCGAGCGACTGCTGCGCATTGAAGCGGTAGTCGATCTTGGCGTGGCCCTGATGCTCGTCGGCGGGCGTCGGCACAATCGCGCCGAGCGCCTCGACGGCGGTGACCACCACCTGGCTGCGTTCGCGCCGCCGTTCGTAGCTGCCGAAGTAGAACAGCGTGTCCCTGACCAGCGGGCCGCCGGCGGTGGCGCCGAACTGTTGCTGGTTGTAGGGCGCCTTCACCTTCTCGCCGTTGACGACCGGCGCGAGCGGCGGAGCGGCATCGAGATCGCCCGGCCGCGCCATCACGAACACCGATCCCGCCAGCGAGTTGGTGCCGCTCTTGGTAATCATGCTGGCGACGCCGGCGGAGTGGCCGCCGAACTCGGCGGAGAAGCGGTTGGTGATGAGCTGCACTTCCTTGACGGTTTCGATCGCGAACCCGCTCGAGCCAAGCTGCGGCGCGCGCTGCAGGGTCAGCCACTTCGAGTGGTTGTTGGTGCCGTCGACGTAGGTGCCGAAGTTCCACACCTCGCCGCCGCCGACGTTGACGGCGTTCGAGCCGGTGCCGCGCGCGACGACGTTCGAGTCGAGCGTCAGCAGGCGGAAGTAGTTGCGTTCCTTGACCGGCAGGTTCTCGAACGCGTTCTGATCGATGGTGCTGGCCACCTCGGACGAGGTGGTCTGGACCATCGGCGCCGCGCCCGCGACGGTGATGGTTTCCTGCACCGACGACAAGCGCATCGAGAAGTTGAGCACCACGTTCTGGCCGGCGTTGAACTGCAAGCCATCGCGCACTTCGCTGGCAAATCCGACCAGCTCGATGGTGACCTTGTACTGCCCCCCGGGCGGGAGCGCGCGCACCACGAACCGGCCGCCGGCGTCGGTCGTCACCGTTCGCATCAAGCCGGTCGAGGTGTTCTGGATGGTGACCGTCGCGCCAGGCAGTACCGCTTTCTGGTCGTCGATGACGACGCCTTCAACATTGAACGTCGGGTTCTGCGCGAACACCGAACCTGTGGGGAACATAGAAGCAAACAACAACAACAAGAGCCGCGCGTGCCAGCTCATTCGACTACCCATACGTACCTCCGGAATGGAGTGCCCGAGAATGCCGCGCACAGGAACCAGCGCAGCCGTTGGGCGCAATGCTAGCACGCAGCGCGGGTGTGACGAGCCGACAGCCTGGCTCCAGCTGAGCGGTGGCCCCGCATTTGCAGCGCACCCGGCAGGAGCGTTGCGAATGAGGAACGGAATGAAACCGCTGCTGAGAATTGTCCTTGTGTTGCTGTTTCTGGGCAGCGTGGCCGCGCCGGCTCGGGCGGACTGGTTTCTGACGCCGTATCTTGGCGTGGCGTTCGGGGGCGCGTCGAATCAGTTCGTGCTGAACGACCTCGACGACCAGTTCGAGCAGCGCGTGAATTTCGGCGGCAGCCTCGGCTGGCGGTCGCGGGGCATCTGGGGTTTCGAGGTGGACTACAGCGTGGCGCCGAACTTTTTTCAGTTTACGGGCGGCACCAACAATTTCGATCTGTTCAACTTCGACTCCAGCGTCCAGACCCTGATGGGTAATGTGGTGGTTGCGATCCCGGCCGGCGGCTCGAGCGGGAGGGGAGTGCACCCGTACCTGGCGGCGGGGCTCGGCACCATCCGCACGCAGCTGCGCAGCGAGAGCGACGTGTTCGACGACATCACGAGCAACGACAGCGGCTTCAACGTCGGCGGCGGCGCGCACTTCTTCCTTGGCAGCCACTTCGGCCTGCGCGCCGACGTGCGCTACATCCGCGGCTTCGAATCGATCGACGACGAGGATCCGATCGCGGACAACCCGTTCTTCGATCAGTCGATCGCGACCGAGGTGTTCAACTTCACCCGGGGATCGGTGGGACTGACGTTCCGCTGGTAGGGGTCGAACTGTCGGCAGGGCGGCGATCGGCCGAAACACCGGCACGCCATGTTGCCGCTGTCGCCGCTCTCGCTGGCCCAACGGCGGTCGAACCGACCGTCGCGCGACGGCGACGTGCGGGCGCTGCTCAAGCGACACCTGTCGGCGGGTCATGCCGCCAATCCGACGCGCATTCTCGACGAGCTCGGCCTGTGTGAGGGCGACGTGCGCGTGGACGTCGCGGTGATCGACGGCGAGCTGGCCGGCTTCGAGATCAAGAGTCCGGCCGACACGCTGGCGCGCTGGTCGAAGCAGTGCCGGGTTTATTCGAAGGTGCTCGACCGTGCCTGGCTGGTGGCCCCCGAACAGTCACTGGTGGCGGCCAGCCCGCCCGAATGGTGGGGTCTGATTCGCGTTGTCGAGACGGCCAGTCAGTTGGGTATCCGGGTGTCGCGCGACGCGAAACCGAATCCGGCACCCGACGCGCTGGCGATTGCGCAGTTACTGTGGCACGCCGAGGCGCTCGAGGTGCTGGAGCGGCGCGGCCTGGCGCGTGGCGTGCGCCGCAAGCGGCGGGCGTTGGCGTGGCAGCGGCTGGTGGAGACGCTGACGCTCGACGAGCTGCGTTCGGAAGTCCGCGCGGCGCTGCACGCCCGGCCGATCGAGAGAAAACACTGGTGAGGGTCATTCGACCTGCAGGCGCGCGGCGTTGGGGGTTGGTGTTTCGCTCCGGGTGTTGTTATAGTTGACGTTTGTTCGCCAGCGCGCAGGGCAAGCCTGCGCGTCCCGCTTCATCAGTGGGCCCGTAGCTCAACTGGCAGAGCAGCAGACTCTTAATCTGTTGGTTGTAGGTTCGATTCCTACCGGGCTCACCACAATATCTTCAAGCAAATCAGGTACTTCCGGCGCTCGCGTTTCTAGAGGACGATGCGCGTGTGAGCCGCATTCCCGTGACTATCGAGTTTGCAGACGGTCTCGCAACTCCTCGAACCAGTTGAGGACAATAACCATATTCGGTGGATGGGCGCGATCACCGCCGGCGCCTTCCTTCATCATCAGGAATCGACGTCCGTCGGGCGTCACGTCATAAGAGTAGAAGTCGCCCGAGTAGATCTTGTTGAACACCTTTGCGGGCCTGCCTGCCGTGAACTGCCTGCCGGCCGTCTGGATGGGTACCGTCATCAAAGTGTTGGATTCGTTGAGATAGAACAACTCGCGCCCCGAGGGTGCCCAAACGGGCGCGACGCCACCTTCACTCGAGATCTGCCACAAGCCCTGACTTGCGTCGGGGTAAGGCTTTACGAAGATGGCGAAACGCCCTCCGGATTGCTCCGACTGGTACGCAAAGTAGCGGCCATCAGGCGAGATATTCGCAGCGTATTCCGTAAACGGAGTAGACACGAGCGCCGAGGTCGTGGGAAGACCGCCCTCGGCGGCGGCCACGGTCGTTACGGCGCCCAATGGGCTCAACGCGACTGGCAGCCGGAGAATGTCAAACCCTGTCTGCGGTCGCAGTTCGCAATACAGCAACGCCGTTCCGTCAGGCGTAAACGAGTTCGGATACTGATCGTTATTGCTCGTGGTCAATCGGTCGATCGAACCGGACCCGTCGGATGCCACGCTGAACAGGTTCGGCGGACCCATGCGATTCGATCGAAACACGATCCGGCGGCCGTCCGGCGTCCATCGGGGAAGAAAGTCAAAAGCGGCGCCGTACGTCAATCGAGTCAGCGACTCTCGTGCGAAATCCCAAACCCAAATATCAAACTCCTGATCCTCTATCCCGAAGGCCACGCGCGAGCCGTCGGGTGACAAGGCCATCGTTCCGTACCATCTTGGAGGCAGCGCGTCGATCGCGGTCTCGCGACCTTCCCGATCGACCCAGACAAAAGTCCGACTTCCCGGACGTGATGGTACGTAAACCAGCGCACCGGCCTTCGACACGGCATAGTTGACCGATGCATAAACGTCCACTTGTATGTTTTCGCTGACCCGAACCGGCTCCCCACGCACAGCCAAAGGATCGAGATCAAATGCGACCAGCCACAGTGTTCCGAAAATCTTTGACCCCTCGGAACCGATCGTCGCGTAAAGGAGATGCCCTGTGTCCAGGTACTCAGCTGCGACCGCGCCGCGCATCAGCGTCTTTTGTTGGCCGCTCTTGAAATCCAAGACGGCGATCTGACGGTCTTCGGCTGCGTTTGCTGATACGGAGAAGAGGACGCCGCGCCCGCCGGGCAGCATCGAGGGCGCCATATGCCCCTGGTGTGGCGCACTGGTCTTGGTCAGTTCCGTAGCTTCGCCGCCCTCAGCTGACACTCGCCGGAGACCGACGTTGCCATCTTCACTGGAGATAACGATAGTGCCGTCATCGCCCCAAGTTCCGCCGCTGGGGCTTCCCAGTCCTCGACTCAGAGTGATCACACGTTCGCCTGTGATCGGAACTTTCTTCAGGTCACCTCCATCGAAGAATCCAATCCATCGACTGTCGGGTGAAAAAAACGGGGTGCGCCCCGCGTTGACACCGGCCACCGGCGCCGCCTCGAGCTTGTCGAGTGCGCGCAACATCAGTTGACGGCGACTTTGGTAGACCAGATAGCGTCCGTCGGGCGAGAGGGCGATGTCGCGGCCCCTCCAAGTAAGATCCATTGGCTCGGTAGGTGGGAATGTGATCGTGAACGTCGTCGGCAGCCGGGGCGCCAGCGGTCTGTCTCCAATCACGGCCCAGGCGCCGAGCGCACCAAGGAGGCCGGATACGATCAATGCAGCACCCGCAAGCCATGAGACTCGGGTCCCGCGCACTTCCGGTGAGATACTTTCAGGAGAGGCTAGTGCATCGTCGATGTCGAGACGCAAAGCGACCGCGGAATCGAGCCGTTTTGCTGGATTCTTCTCCAGGCATCGACGGAGGATATTGCGAATCGGCCGCGGCGTATCAGCTGGCAGGAGCGCCCAGTTCGGTGTTTGGGTCAAGACGCTAGCTAGCGTGTCCGCCACGGAGTCACCCTGGAACGCTCGCTTCCCCGTCAACAGCTCGTAGAGCACGGCGCCGAACGCCCATAGATCCGAGCGTCTGTCCACCAAGCGGCCCTTTGCCTGCTCGGGACTCATATATGGCGCGGTGCCCAAAATCGTCCCCGCACGCGTGCCTGGTGAGGTGATCGTAGGTGAGTCGAGGAGCTGGGGCAGATCGCTATCGCCGCCAACGGCCTTCGCGAGGCCGAAGTCCAGCACCTTCACGGTTCCGTCCGGCCGCAGCTTGACATTCGCGGGCTTCAGATCGCGATGGATGATGCCCGCCTCGTGGGCTGCTTGAAGAGCTTCGGCGATCTGCTTCGCGATGGGCAACGCTTCGCCGAGTGGGATGCGGCCACGCACTAACCGCTGCGCCAGATCCTCGCCCTCGACGAGTTCCATCACGAGTGCCGTCACTCCCCCGGCGTCCTCGAAGCCGTAGATGGCCGCGATGTTCACGTGATTGAGGGAGGCGAGAACCTTCGCTTCGCGTTGAAACCTCGCCACTCGTTCCGCGTCAGCAAGGAAAACCTCAGGAAGAATCTTGATGGCGACGTTCCGTTCGAGGCGGGTGTCTCGCGCCAGATACACTTCACCCATGCCACCGGCACCGAGAGCCGACAAAATTTCGTACGACCCGAGTCGAGCGCCAGCGGACCAAGGCATGAATCGCGCCCGATTCTAGTGGTGCCGTCGGTGCCCGGTAAAGGGGAAACGGGCTCAAACCTAATGACGGTTGACGGCCTGCAACCAGTTGCGGGAGGTTGATATCCGACCCCACCGCGTGTGGCAATGTGTGGCAATTTTTCCGAATCGAGCGTTCCTCCAGGGATTCGAAAGTCGCGAATTCGTTCGGAACGTCACGATCTGCGACGATGTGACTGAACTCTCCCAAAGGCTCTTAATCTGTTGGTTGTAGGTTCGATTCCTACCGGGCTCACCATTCGACTCACCTTCAGTCCTCCTCCGGCGAACCGAAGGTTCGCTCATGGCAAGCCACGGTCGAGTGTGCTGAGTGAGCGGTCGGGCCGCCACGCGGCGCGGGCGCGAATCGAAGGGCCATTCTCGACATTCGTCTCGAATCGGCTCGCTGTCGTCATCAGCCACACGGCGTCGGCCTTCGGCCTCGCCTTGCCGTGGTCGATCGCGCGTGTAGCCGTCGACGATGTTGAGCACACGAAACGTCCGGCCTTCCCTCACTACCCCTTTGGGTGAGGCGGAGCTCTTGATGTTGCTTTACCCTATCAAGTCAGTACCGCACTTCGGAAGTCCTCGACCGACCTGGAGTCGAGGATTTCTGAAGAACCGACTGGGATGGCGTCTCATACAGCACTTCGTTCCAACTCGGACATTGTGGATGACGTGCGTTGTCACTGCGCGTGGAGCACTGCACATGACAAAGATGGCCGACCGACCGGCTCGTTGCTTTGCTCGACTGGTACTTCTTGTCGTTAGCATGATAGCCGTCGCGTCCGCCACTGCAGCGGCCCAACAGAGCATCGCCTCGCAACAGCTACACCGCGGTATTGTCGAGCGGGATACGCCATGGCTTGCTCTTCTTCGGGAGGCTTACGCGCAAGGTTCACAAGAGAAAATCGTGAGCGTCATCACGGAGTTCCTGGCCGACCTTCCGAAAGGTGGCGTCCGAGAGTGTTGCGATCAGAATCGCTACGTGTTCCAAGTCGTATTCTTCGCAAGCGAGGCGTCTGATGCTCCGTTGGTCCGAGTCCTTGTTCACAAGAACGGACTCGCGCGTGGCAGCCTTCCGGGCATTGAAGGGATCTTAGATCCGCTCTTCGAGGTCTTCGTCGCGGAAGACCTTTCCGTTCGCCTATCGTCTGTCTATCAGTCGACGCCGCTTGAGAATCCCCTCGCTGCGCAGTCAGGAGAATTCGTTAGGCTCGTACTAACCAAACTCGCACTACCGCTCGGATCGAATCTTCTGGTTGAGCGCGCCTTGTCAAAGATGACGAGCCTGCCGGATCACCAGCGCGAGCGCCTCAAGAAAGAAACGTCGCCTCTTGCTGTGACCCTCTCAAAGGTCGTTCTGCCCACCAAGCGAGCCCAGATAACAATTTCAAACACAATTACCTTCACTGATCCCGTCCGACATGCGCACACCCAGAGCGTGTTCATTAACGATAGTGTCAAACGATTCAGCGTAATCAACTTCGCGCTAGACAGACCTACGTTGCCGGACACTGCATGTGCCAGCGTCTCTGAAGCCATACTCGCGGCCATCACCAAAGCCACGACCAGTGACATGTGCACGCCCGTCGCAGCCGACCCGTCCGAATGCTTCAAAACAACGCGAGCAAGCATAGCGGCCGCCCACCGAGCCGCTATGATCGCGCAAGCAGGTTGTTCAACGGAAACGGCGTTCCCTTTGGTTCGTCGCTACACTGCGATTTTTCCTGAAAAGTATTCTCCAGCTCCTATTACCCCATCTACCTTGGCCAACACGCCCGAAACGCATCTGACTTTCGGCTTGAGCACAGCGTTTATTGGCCATCTCTGGTTCGATCACGATAAACCGAGGACCAAGATAAACAACGGGAAGATCGTCGTTGATCCATTCAGTCGGTTATTGACAATGGGCACCGTGAGTTGGACTCCTGCTGGCTACGACCCTAGTTCCGTGCTCATGACCACACGAGAGCGTGTCAAGTTGTTCGGAGGCGTTGCCTTTGCCCCTCACTTTGGAGGAACAGGAGGCGCATCGTGGGCATTTAACCGGTACCTTGGTGTCAACGTTGGATACGCGTATCTCATCTACGACACGCCGAAATCAGGTGAAGTACTCGACGCCGCGCCCAGTCAGGCAGCGCCATTCGAGCTTGCGGGAGCACACGCGTGGTTTCTGGGGTTGGCATACACGATTGGAAAGTGAGGGCCGGAAACCAAGGTTCGAGTTCTCCGGCCGTTGTGATCACGTCCATGCCGATGCACCCTTAATCGAAGGTGGTGATGATGAAGTACCAATACGCGTTTTTGGGCGGGGTCGACCCAAATTCTCTGACGACGAAACTTAACTTAGCGGGCCAGTCAGGTTGGGAAGCGGTGAGCATGACCTGTACTGCGAACAGCTAAAGGTGATGAGTACAGCATTCTGCTGAAGAAACCGATCTCGTAAAGCGGGCGCAAAAAAGGGCGTACCCTGGCGTCCCCCCGCACTTGAGTGGCGTTGTGGTTCAGAGTCCGGCCTAGCCTCACGTTGCCCCCGTTCCCAGACGGGTGCGAGTTAGAAATCGGCCGCTTCTGCGTCGTGGTTCTGACCTTGTGTGGCGTACTCACTCGGCGTCAGGAGACCGAGTGCATCATGCCTGAAGGAGTTCGAGGTCGAAAACGGTCAGCTGAAGAGGCTGTTGGCGGACTCACTGCCAGAAAACGAAGTCACTCGGGAGGTCCGTCGAAAACAATGGTGACCGCCCCAGCACGGCGCGAGGTGGTGCGAGTGATGGTCACGCGCGGAGCGCCGCGCGTTGGCCGTGGTCCAGATGAGCCTAGTCCACCTCCGGCGAACCGAAGGTTCGCTCATGGCAAGCCACGGGCGGAGTTCCGCGTCGACGGGATCATCGGTCTCCGCCACACAATCTCCCGAGCAGATCCCAGGCGATGAGAATGCGAGCGCAGGCCTCGAGCCGATCGACGACTGACGCCTGCGCTCGTACTCATCACCGGCTTACTTGATCGCCCCGGCCCCGGCCTTCGAGATGATCTCGTCCTGCGCGGCGGTGACGCCGCTGGTGCCGACGGCGCCGATTAGCTCCGTGCCGCGCATGATCGGCACACCGCCGGCGAAGGTAATCCCGTTCGGGACTTCGTTGACCGCCTTGGTCTTGAGCTGCGCGCCGTACTCGGCGGTGGTCAGCTTCGACGCCACCACGGTCGCGGCCTTGCGCATCGCGATGTCGTAGGAGCGCGCGCTGGCGCCGTTCAAGCGGCGCAGCATCACCGGGATCCCCGCGGCGTCGGTCACGACAATCGTCACGTTCCACTTGTTGGCGCGCGCCTCGGCTTCAGCGGCGTCGATCACCTGCACGGCCATTTCGTAGGTCAGCGCCTGCGGCGCAGGTGTGGCGGCCGGCTGCGCGGCGGGGGCGGCAGGCGCCTGGGCGAAGGCCGCCGGGCCGATCGCGCCGAATAGCATCACCGCGGACAGGATTCGAACGGAAGCGAAACGGGTCATTGAAGGTCTCCTGAAGTCACAATACCAGACCCGGTCCAGGTCCGCGCCCAACTCTCCACCCAACCGACGGGATATCGCTCGCGGACGGGCGTGTCTGTCCGTCATCCGCTCGAGCGTGCGCGGTCCGACCGCCGCATCAACTCGATGTAGAGTGCGACGTGCAGTCCGTGTCATCGCCGCGATCCCCGATGGGGCTCGCGCAGTCCGGCAGGTAGTGAACATGAGCCATCTCCGCAGCGAGTCGATCAGCGCAACGCTGCTCCTGGTTGTGCTGTGCGCGTCGCAGCCGGCCGCCCAGGCGCCGTCGATGTCGGACCCAGTCGACCCGAAACTCACCGAGGCGATCGCCTGGTACACCGGCACCGCCGGACGCGTGGACGACGACCGCGCGCATGGGCTGCTGCTCCAGGCCGTTACCGACGACGACCCCGTGTCGGTGATGTGGCTCGCGCGGTGCCACTCGCGCGGGCGCATGCGGTTCGAGCGGGATGCGGCGAAGGCCAGCGCGCTCGCCAGCCGAGTGAACGGCGATATCGCGCGACTCGCCGAAACCAACGTGCCCGAGGCGGTGTTCCTGATGGGAACGGCGTACGACGAGGGCCTCGGCGTGGCTGTCAATCCTTCCCTGGCCGCGGCGTGGTTGCATCGCGCCGCCGATTTGGGGCACTTGCTGGCGAAACACAATCTCGGCAACGCCTACGCCGACGGTCGAGGCGTGTCGCAGAGCGATGCCATGGCGGTCTACTGGTGGCGCGACCCCGCCGAGGCGGGCGATGCCATCCCGCAGTTCCGCCTGGCGAGGATGTACGAGGACGGACGCGGCGTGGCAAAAGATCCGCTGCTGGCCCTCGAGTGGTATCGACGTTCGGCCGAACGCGGCCACGGGCCGGCGCGCGAGGCACTGACCCGCCTCGGTGGGGTACGGTAGGGAAGGGTCAGGCGCCGCCCGACTGCTGATCCGAGGATCGAGGATTGACGCCATCGACATGCCGGCGCAGCCAACGCCGGCAGTGCCACCACACCGTCCGCCTCACGAATCCTCAGGGTCGTCGCGTTTGGGCCGCGCAATTGGCAGTCGAACGCCGCTGCGCATGTTGGTCACGTCAGTGCTCGGCGGCATCTCGACCTGCCACTCATGACCGCAGTGGCGACAGCGGATGCCGACGATGCTCGCGCCTTCGCCGACCGTGGTGGCGGTGTGCGGCATCGCAGACACGGCACTGCAGGCGGGACAGGCCATGGGGAAACGGATCGGACTCGGTTCGGTCATGGACTTCACCTTCCATTGGCGAATGAGCGTGGCCCCCAGGGCGGGCGAATCGCTGACCTGCGTCAGACTCAGGCAGCTCCCGCCATTCTTGCACCGTTAACAGTCTCCGCCGACCGTCCACATGACTCGGAGGCGGAATGCCGCCCGCAAGGGAACACCAACAGGGCGTTCACTCAACATTGGGTGAGATCGCGGCCCGTCCAGAGCGGGAATCGGCCGGGGCCATATAAGATTTGCTGCGAGGTTGGTTATGGTTCCACGTCTGGCCGGACTCGTCGTCGCGCTGACCGTCGTGATTGCTGGAGCACAGGCCGGCGCGCAAACGCCGCAAGGGTCTTCGGACCCGCAGCTGCCGCAAGTTATTTCGCTTCCCCCCGCATTCGACCGGGTACTGCGCGACTATGAGGCGGCGTGGCGCGACGGCGATGGGGCGCGGCTGGCGGCACTCTTCACCGAGGATGGCTTCGCCGTGCAGAGCGGCAGCCCGATCAAGCGCGGCCGGGCCGCGATTGCCGGCGGCCTCACGAAGCCAGGCGGGACGCTGCAGTTGATGGCCTACTCGTACTCATCGTCGGGTAACGTCGGCTACATCGTCGGCGGCTACCGCTACCCGACGACGGTGGGCAGCGGCGGCCGCTTCGTGCTCGCATTACGAAGCGGTCCCGACGGTCGCTGGCTCATCGCCGCCGATCTCGACAACAGCGGTCCTCCTCCAGCACGCTGAGCGACAGCGCGGGCGATCGACACGACGCACTCCGGTGTTGCCGGCGTCACAACGCCAGGGCATCACCCCATCAGCGAGCGAGATGGAGCGGAAACGGCGTCCGCTTCACGAAGGCGTTGACGGCGTCGAGCAGGCCCGCGCTCTTGTCGCGGACGACGAACACCGACTCCTCGCGCTGCCCGGGATTCAGATCGTGATGATCGATGAGCATGAGCTCCGGCGGGTATGACGGGATGACGCGGCCGTCGAGCGCGAAGTACTCGGCCTGGGCGATGGCCTCCAGCTCGCCTCGTGCGAACTGCTCGTACAACTCCGGGAAGGTGGCGGTCGAGACCGCCTGCACGCCCGCGGGCGCCCGCCGCAGCAGGTCGCGTTCGCCCGCCATTCCCTTCACCGCGCCCACTCGCTTGCCGACAAAGTCGGCGATGGTGTGGTAGCGATCACGGTCGCCGGTTCGAATCCGCAGCGCCCGCTGCTCGTAGAGGAACGGCTCCGAAAACGTGCCGCCGGGACTGACCCGGTCGGGGAAGTTCGCGAGGTTGGTGGCGACCACGTCGACCACGTCTTTCCCCGCCAGCTCCCACGACTTGTCGAACGGCACGACCGCCCACTCCACGCGCAAGCCGAGATCGCGCGCGAGCCGTTCCGCATACTGGTGCATCCACGCTTCCGGGTCGAGCAGGTCGGTGGCGGCGCCGGTGATGGCGATCTTGACGACGCCGGGCTGCAGCGTCTGGATCGCCGAAGGCGCGGGCGCGTCCGGTCTGGATTGACAGGCGCCGATTACGGACAGCATCAGCAGCGCGGCGAACTTGCGTGTGAGCAACATCGAGCCTCCGGTTGCGCGCGGCCACGCCCGCACGCGGTGGTAGCATACCGCGTCCTTCCATGGCCGACGCCCACTCGACCTTCCCGGAGAAGCTGTTGCGCTGCTGGCACCCGGTGGCCTACGCGTACGAAGTCGCCGACACGCCGTTTGCGGCAACGCTGCTCGGCGAGGCGGTGGTGGTGTGGCGGACGGCCGACGGCATCGCCCACGCGATGCGCGACCTGTGCATCCACCGCGGCACCGCGCTGTCACTCGGATGGGTCGCCGACGACTGCCTCGTCTGTCCCTATCACGCGTGGCGATACGACGCGAGTGGCGCGTGCGTGAAAATTCCGCAGTCGGCCCACGCGACGATTCCGACGAAAGCGCGCACGCCGGTGTATCCGTGTCAGGAGCGCTACGGGTTGATCTGGGTGCGCCTGGGCGACGGCGAGCCCGCTTACGACCTGCCCGCGGTGCCCGAGTTCGAGCGCGGCGAGTTCAAGATCGTCAACACCGGACCGTTTCGCTGGAACGCCGGCGCCTCGCGCCAGGTGGAGAACTTCACCGACTTCGGCCACTTCCCCTGGGTGCATCCGGGACTGCTCGGCGATCCCGAGCGCCCGGTCGTGCCCGAACACACCGTGGAGACGCGCGAGCAGGTGCTGCACTACACCATCGTCCGACCCGAAGCGCCCAACAGCGACGACTTCCCGGTGTTCGCCAACACCACCACCGCCACGCCGGAACGGCGCAGCCGCTACGAGCTGCACCTGCCATACACCATCGTGCTCAGGCTCGGCTG
This sequence comes from uncultured Acidimicrobiia bacterium, assembly GCA_963795125.1. GTDB lineage: Bacteria > Acidobacteriota > Vicinamibacteria > Vicinamibacterales > UBA2999 > 12-FULL-67-14b. The sequence continues at coordinate 33,794 of CAWCGQ010000001.1, forward strand.
GGGCGGGGAGAAGGGCATGGTGTACTTCTTCGCGTCGCAGCCGGAGACGCGCGACCGCAGCCGCGGCTACTGCATCATCGGCCGCAACTACGACTTCGACGATCCGGACTCGACCCTGCAGGAATTCGAACGGGTGATCTTCGGACAAGATCAGCGGATCGTCGAGTCACAGCGTCCCGAGCAGGTGCCGTTCGACCTCGCCGACGAGCTGCACCTCAAGTTCGATGCGGTGGCCGTGGCCTACCGCCGCGCCATGCGCGCGCAGTCGCTGGCCTGACCGCGACGACGCTCGGGCAACTACGCCGGGCGCAACCTGACGAGCAGATCCTTGGCCTCCACGGTGTCGCCGAGCGCGACATGCAGCTCGCCGACGACGCCGTCGCACGGCGCGTAGACGGTGGTCTGCATCTTCATCGCTTCCATCATCAGCAGCCGGTCGCCCTTGGACACTCGCGCGCCGACCGAAGCGGTGAGCGTCGCGATCAGGCCGGGAATGGGCGCGGCCACCTGCGTCGCATCGGCCAGATCGGCCTTCGGCCTGGCCTTTGCCTTCGGCGCCACGCTCTTGTCGACGATGAGGGTGTCGCGGGCCATGCCGTTGAGCTCGTAGCGCACGGTGCGCCGGCCGTCCTTGTCGGGCGCGCCCACGGCTACCAGGCGGATGATCAGCGTCTTGCCTTCCTCGATCTCGACCTGGATTTCCTCGCCGGGGATTAATCCGTAGAAGAACGCCGGCGTCGGGAGCACGCTGAGGTCGCCGTAATCCCGCCGGTGCTTGACGAAGGCGACATGGACCTCGGGATACATGAGATGCGAGTAGAGCTCATCGTCGGTCGGCGCGTGCTTGAGGGAGGCGGCCACGTCGGCGCGCAGCGAGTCGATCGACCCCGGCGACCCGGGCGTGGTCGCGTCCGGATCGGCCAGCGCGGCCGCGTAGCGCGCGCGCGCCTCGGCGTGGCGTGACTCGCCGAGGACGACGCGCGACACCTCCTCGGGCCAGCCGCCATCGGGCCAGCCGAGTCCGCCGCTCAACATGTCGATCGCGCTTTCGGGAAACGGCATCGAGCCCGGCTCGATATTGACGACGTCGGCCGGCCTGATGCCCTTCGAGAAGAGGAAGAGCGCCAGGTCGCCGACGACTTTCGACGAGGGCGTCACTTTGACGATGTCGCCGAGGAGCAGGTTGACCTCGGCATACGTGCGGGCGATCTCGGGCCAACGGTTGGTCATGCCCATCGCCGCGGCCTGTTCCCTGAGGTTCGTGTACTGCCCGCCCGGCATTTCGTGCAGGTAGACCTCGGCGCTGCCCGCTCGCGGCGCCGTGTCGAATGGCGCGTAGAAGCTGCGCACCTGGCCCCAGTAATCGGAGAGGCGGTCGAGGGTGGCGGCATCGAGCCCGGTGTCGCGCGGCGTATGGCGCAGGGCCGCCGCGATCGAGTTGAGGTTGGGCTGCGAGGTGCTGCCGCTCATCGAGCCGATGGCCAGGTCGACCACATCGACGCCGGCATCGGCAGCCCGCAGAATCGAGGCGGAGTTGATGCCGCTCGTGTCGTGGGTGTGGAAGTGGATCGGCACGCCCACTTCTTCCTTCAGGGCCTTCACGAGCTTGAAGGCGGCGTAGGGCCGGCACAGCCCCGCCATGTCCTTGATGGCCAGGATGTGCGCTCCCATGCGCTCGAGCTCCTTCGCGAGCCGCACGTAGTAGTTCAGCGAGAACTTGTCGCGCCGCTCGTCGAGGATGTCGCCGGTGTAGCACAGCGCGGCTTCACAGACGGCATGCGTGTCCTGGACGGCCGCCATCGCCACGCGCAGGTTGGGCAGATAGTTCAACGAGTCGAAGATGCGGAAGATATCCATGCCGCTGGCGGCGGCGTGCCGCACGAACCCTGCGACGACCGCGTCGGGGTAGTTGGTATAGCCGACGGCGTTGGCGCCGCGGAAGAGCATCTGGAAACAGATGTTGGGGATGCGCGCCCGCAGCGTGCGCAGCCGGTCCCAGGGATCCTCGTTCAGGAACCGCATCGCGGTGTCGAAGGTGGCGCCGCCCCACATCTCGAGGGAGAACAGCTCGGGCAGTCCGTGCGCCACCGCGTCGGCGCAGGCCAGCATGTCGAAGGTGCGCACGCGGGTCGCCATCAGCGACTGATGTGCGTCGCGGAAGGTGGTGTCGGTGACGAGCAGGCGCGTTTCGGCCGCCGTCCATTCGGCGAAGCGTTTCGGACCGAGCTCGAGCAGCCGCTGGCGCGTGCCGGGCGGCGGTGTCAGTCGGTGGTCGTGGGGCGGCGGCGTCGCCGGCGCCAGCACCCCGGCCGGACGGTAGCCCTTGGCGTGCGGGTTGCCGTTGACGATCACCTGTCCGAGGAAGCTGAGGAGCTTCGAGGCGCGATCGCGGCGCGGGCTGAACCGGAGCAGTTCCGGCGAGGTGTCGATCAGGGTCGTCGTTGCCTGTCCGCTGCGGAAGATCGGATGCGCAATGACGTTTTCGAGAAACGGGATGTTGGTCTTGACGCCGCGGATGCGGAACTCCGACAGCCCGCGCCGACTCCTGCGGAGTGCGATGTCGTAGGTTTGCCCGCTGGCGACCAGCTTCACCAGCATCGAGTCGTAGAAGGGCGTGATCACCGCGCCCGAGTAGCCCATCCCGCCGTCGAGGCGGATGCCGAAGCCGCCCGGCGATCGATACGCCAACAGGCGGCCGTAGTCGGGGATGAACTTGTTGTTCGGGTCTTCGGTGGTGATCCGGCACTGGATGGCGTAGCCGTTGCGCGGCACGTCGGCCTGCTGCGGCATGCCGACTTCGGCCGAGTGGAGCGCGTGCCCCTGGGCGATCAGGATCTGCGCGCGCACCAGGTCGAGGCCGGTAATGACCTCGGTGACGGTGTGCTCCACCTGAATCCGCGGGTTCATCTCGATGAAGAACCACTCGTGGCGATCGAGATCGTAGAGGAACTCGATGGTGCCGGCGTTGTCGTAGCGCACCTCGCGCGCCAGGCGCACGGCGGCGTCGCACAGCTCGCCGACCACCGCCTCGGGCAGCCCGTAGCTGGGCGCCACCTCGATCACCTTCTGATGACGGCGCTGCACCGAGCAGTCGCGCTCGTGGAGGTGGATGACGTTGCCATGCTGGTCGCCAAGGATCTGCACTTCGATGTGCTTGGCGCGCGGGATGTACTTCTCGAGGAAGACCGCCGGATTGCCGAAGGCGCGTTCCGCCTCACCCTGCGCCTCGTCGAGCAACGGTGCGAACTCGGCGGCCGCGCGCACCACCCGCATGCCGCGTCCCCCGCCGCCAAACGCCGCCTTGATGATGAGCGGGAAGCCGATCGAGGTGGCGATCTTGAGTGCGGCGTCGCGATCGGTGAGCGGTTCCTCGGTCCCCGGCAATATCGGCACGCCGAGCCGCGTCGCCAGCGCGCGAGCGGAGGTCTTGTCGCCCATGGTGTCGAGCAGCTCGGGCCGTGGCCCGACCCACACCATCCCGGCCTCCACCACGGCGCGCGCGAAGGCCGCGTTCTCGGAGAGAAATCCGTAGCCTGGATGGACGGCGCTGACGCCCTTGTCCCGGGCGACCGCGATGATCGACTCGATATCGAGGTAGGCGGCCACTGGCCCCTTGCCGTGGCCGATCTGGTACGACTCGTCGGCCTTGTAGCGATGGATGCAGAAGCGATCCTCCTGCGCGTAGACCGCCACCGTGCGCATGGCGAGCTCGGTGCCGGCTCGAAAGATACGCACGGCAATTTCCGACCGGTTGGCCGCCATCAGCTTGGCGGCAGGCCGGATTGCTGGAGTGCTTGAAGCGGCGGCGGGCGCCGGGACCTCAGACCGCATGTGACCGACTCGCCGGTGGAGCTGAGGTCACGGCCGTGAGGTTCATCGTCAGCACCGCGCCAGGCTTTGGCAGTTCATTGACCCCAATAACGGTGCGGGCCGGCCGATGTGTCCCCATCACCTCGACGTAGGCCCGGTTCATCTCCTCGAAATCCGCCATGCGCAGGAGAAACACGTGGACGTGCAGGACGTGACCGAGATCCGAATCGGCCGATTCAAGCATGACCCTGAACGAGTCGAGAATCTGCCTGGCTTGGAGGTACGCATCGGGCCCAGCGAGTTGGCCGGTGGCCGGATTGACGCCCGCCGTTGCGCTGACGGAGATGAACTCTCCAACCTTTGCAACATGGCTGTAGGGCCCGATCGGAGTGGGGGTACCAGGAGGAATTGATGTGCTGACTCGGGTCATCGTGTTCGCTTCTCCTGTCCGCAAACCTCGTCGATTGGCGCGGTCCCGGCGCGCCACTGATGAGCATGCAGAAATTCCGAACGTGAGCGGCGGATCTGATCATCCTGAAAGTGTCCCCTGATTGTATGACCAGCTCAGTCCGGCCATTGATATGTCGCGCTGGTGACGACAACCTCTTCAGCGCGCAGTGTTGAGGCGGCACCCGAGCGCAAGCCGGACCGTGGACACCGTCCCGTTTACCCTGTTGGAGTCGCTGTTGACTTGGTATTACCCAGCGACGCACTCGATTTTCTTTTTATTGGTTGCCGACGAGCAGAACGAGAGGACTCTTTCGCTCGACAGGCGATTTCTTCATGGCATTCGGTTTGCTCTGTGATTGCGCGGAGGCATCCACATGTTTGACCCTTACCGTGCGTAAAGCTTGACCGGCCGGAAGACGTCGCTGAAGCCAACCGACTCTGTGTCGTAGAGCTGAGGCGAGTTGTCGGGCCCAGAAAGCTAGTACCACCTCATCGCTACGTCAGGGCCGCTTGTTCCCTCCAGGCGGCCGACAGCTCGACGTTGAGACCTCACCGTCCGCTTGCTCCGAGAGGGCAACCCGTCATTCCTTCGCCCTCTCGATCATCAATCGACTATTTTTTACGCCGACGCCAGAAGCTCGAAGCATCGCGCGCAACGGACCACGAGGCATGGCGCTTGCAATGACCAGCGTCGTATGGCGGTTTAACGTCATACCCTTTAGGAGGCGCAATGCGTAGGCTTTTGATTATTGGTGCGCTCTCGTTGATGTTGGCTCCGGCCACGGCATCCGCGCAGAGCTGGTTCTTCTCTCCGTACATCGGCGGTAATTTCGGCGGCTCCGCCGACTTCGGCGACTTCCCTGACAACGACGACTCGATCGAGCGTCGCATGGATTTCGGCGCCACCCTCGGCTGGAATCCCAGCGTGGTCGGCTTCGAGATCGATCTTGGCTACTCACCGAACTTCTTCGAAGACACGGCGGGCGATCGCAACTTCGAGTTTGGCGACAACAACGTGACGACGTTGATGGGCAACCTGTTGCTGAGCGCGCCGTCCGGCATTGGTTTTCGTCCCTATGCGTCAGGCGGGCTGGGCTTGATTCGCTCGAGCGTGTCGAGCGGCACGGGCCTGTTCAACGACCTGTCGACCAACGACCTCGGCGTGAACATCGGCGGCGGCGTCAACGCGCAGTTCACCGACTTTGTCGGCCTGCGCGGCGACCTGCGCTACTTCCGCTCGCTGCAGGACAGCCAGCCCGACAACGACTTCGATCTGTCGCTTGGCAGCTTCGACTTCTGGCGCGGCAGCGTTGGCCTGACCTTCCGCTGGTAAGCTCTACCGTAGAATGAAGGGCGGAACACGTTCCGCCCTTCATTCCCCGCTCGCGGCCGCACGATGCAAGTTCGCGGTTGATTCCTCTGCCTACCTAAGTTAGAAACGCACCTTCACCCACATCGCGAAGGGGAAGGTGTGATTCGAACAGTCGCCCTCTGTCTGTCGATCGTGCTACTCAGCGCCGCGTCCGCGGCGGCGCAGTACTTCGGCCGTAACAAAGTCGAGTACGACGACTTCACCTTCCGGATCCTCGCCACCGAACATTTCGACGTCTACTACTACGCGCGCGAGGAACGCGCCGCGCGCCTGGCCGCGCAGCTGGCCGAGCGCTGGTACGCGCGGTTCTCCTCACTGCTCAACCATCACCTGCAATCGCGCCAGCCGCTGGTGCTCTACGGCAGCCAGGCCGAGTTTGCGCAGACCAACGTGGTGTCGGGGCTGCTGCCCGACTCGGTCGGCGGCGTCACCGACGCCGCCCGTCGCAGAATCACCATGCCGTTTGCGCCGACGCTTGGCGAAACCGATCGCGTCCTCGGTCACGAAATCGTGCATGCGTTTCAGTTCGACATCGCCCGGCGCAACGGCGGCGACACCAATCAGCCGCTGTGGTTCATCGAGGGCATGGCGGAGTACCTGTCGCGCGGCTCGCTCGACAACGAGTCGTCGTTATGGTTGCGCGACGCGGTGCTGAACGACCGCGTTCCCAAAAAGCAACGCGCGGCCGCCCAGCAGTTGTCGCCCTACCTGTACGGGCACGCGTTCTGGGCGTACCTCGGCCAGCGGTTCGGCGATGGCGTGGTGGAGAAGGCCCTCAAGCCCGGCAAGAAGCAGCGGCGGCTGAAGGATCGGATGCTTTACGCCACCGGCGAATCGCTCGATGCGCTCTACGACGGCTGGTCCGCGCGCGTCGGGTCCGACTACGGCTCGGCGCCCGAGGGCGCGGTCCGGCTGCAGTCGTGGAGCGGCGAACACATGCAGCTCGGTCCGTCGCTCAGTCCCGACGGCCGGCAGGTGGTGTTCTTCTCGGAGCGCGACCGGCTCTCGCTCGACTTGTTTCTTGCCGACGTGGCGACCGGCCGCGTGCTCCGCAAGCTGGCCACGACCGCCGCGAGCGCGAAGTTCGACAGCCTGCAACCGCTGCGCTCCGCCGGCGCCTGGAGCGCCGACGGGCAGTGGTTCGCCTTTGCGGCGGTGCGGCGGGGCCGCGCGGCGCTGATGCTGATCGACATGCTCGGGCGCGGGCGCGATCGGGAAATCGTGTTCGATCGGCTCGGCCAGGTGCTGTCGGCGACCTGGTCGCCGGATGGCCGCTCGATCGCGGTGTCGGCGCTGGCGGGCGGGTTGACGGATCTGTATCTGTGCGACGTCGCGAGCGGGCGCCTGCAGCAGCTCACCGACGATGCCTTCGCGGACTGGCAGCCGGCCTGGTCGCACGACGGCCGCTCGATCGCGTTTGTCACCGAACGCTACACGAGCGATCTGGCGTCGCTCGTGTTCGGCCGGCCGCAGCTGGCGGTGCTGGAGGTGGCGACCCGGGAGGTGCGCAGCGTCAGCCTCGACGCCGGCGCGGCACATCTCAACCCGCAGTGGTCGTCCGACGATCGCGAGTTGCTGTTTCTCAGCGACGCTGACGGAACGATGAACATCTACCGTTCGGAGCTCGGCGCGGCGACACGCTATCGACTGACCAACGTCGACACCGGCGTCGGCGGCATCACGCCGACCAGCCCCGCGTTCTCGGTCGCCGCCAACGCGCCGGCGCTGGCGTTCACGGTGCACGAACGCGGCCGGCCGCGGATGGTGGTGCTCGATCTGGCGACGGCGCTGGCGGGGGAGCGCGCCGCGGCTCGCTCTCCCGCCCCGTCGTCGATCGGCGCCGGCACCATCGATCGCTACCTTGCGGATCGCCCGACCGGCATTTCGGACACCGCGCCGATCGCCGATCACGCCTACACCTCGCGGCTGTCGCTCGAGGGCGTGGGCCAGCCGTACCTGACCTCGGGCGGCGGCCCGTTCGGCACCTTCGTTCGCGGCGGCGGCGCGGTGCTGTTTGGCGACCTGTTGGGCGAACGCCGCCTCGGCGCCGCGGTGCAGATCGGCAACCGCATGCGCGATGCGGCGTTCGTGTTTCGATTCCTGAACCAGGAGCGGCGCTGGAACTGGGGCGTGGTGACCGAGCTCGAGCCGAGCATGATGCGCCACCGTCGCTCCGCAATCGAGCGATCTCGACGGCCAGGCGGTGGCGATCAGGCAGGTCGACTATCTGCAGCGGATGCAGCTGCGGGCGGCGGCGGTAGTGGCGTACCCGTTCAGCCGCGGTCTACGCGTCGAGTTTACCGGCGGCGTTCGCTACGCGGCCTACCATCGCGATCTGCGCTCGCAGATCGCCTCGATCGACACCGGCAAGGTGCTCGCCACCGAGCAGGTGCAGTCGCGCGGCGGCGTGCCGACGACGGTGGCGGAGGTGAGTGCGGCGCTGGTGCATGACACGACGGTGTTCGGCCCGACCGGGCCGATTCTCGGATCGCGCTATCGACTCGAAGTGGCGCCGGCGCGCGGCCAGTTGTCGTACACCACCGTGACCGCCGACGTCCGGAAGTACCTGATGCCGGTGCGGCCGTATTCGCTCGCGCTCCGGTTGCTGCACTCGGCGCGTTACGGCGCCGACGGCAGCGACCCGCGCCTGCTGCCGAACTTTCTCGGCTCGAGCTACTTCGTGCGCGGCCACCGCCAGGACCTGCGGTATTGCCGGCCCGATGCGACCCGCGTCTGCGGCGACGACCTGCTCGGCCATCAACTGCTGGTCGGCAATCTCGAGGTGCGCGTGCCGCTCATGGGCATCAGGTCGCGACAGATCGACTACGGATCGTTTCCGGCGGACGCGTTCGTCTTTGCCGACGCCGGGACCATCCGGGGCGCGCAACGAGCCACCGCGATCAGCAGCTTCGGCGGCGGCCTGCGGCTGAACGCCCTGGGATTCCCGATGGAACTGGCCGCCATCCGCGCGCTCGACGGGCCACGACCTCGATGGCAGTTCGAGCTCGGGTTCCGCGCGGGCTTTTGATGACTGGACGAGATCTCAGAACTCAGATCGCGGATTGCCGATTAATTGTTGATTGAAGGTTGTGTGATTTGAGTCTAATAGACCATAACGAATGGCGGTGTCACTGACAGCGGAAGAACGAGCGATTGCCGGGGGCCAGCGCGGCGACGGCGCGGCGATGGCCATGCGCATCGTCGCCGAGACGGCGCGGCTGATGGGCGCCGCCGGCCTCATCCCGATCGAATCCGCGCACATCGATGGCGCGCTCTATCACGGCGACTCGGGCACGCTGTTCGCGGAGCGGCTGGTCGCCGGCGGGGCGAAGACGGCGGTGCGCGCGACGCTCAATGTCGGCGCGATCGATCTCACCGGCTGCTCGCGCAATCGCCTGCCGCCGCACGAGCTCGACATGGCCGGCCGCATGATGGCGGCCTACAAGTCGCTCGGCTGCGAGCCCACCTGGACCTGCGCACCCTACCAGGCCGGCCATCGCCCGCGCACCGGCAGCCAGGTGGCGTGGGGCGAGTCCAACGCGGTGGCGTTCTGCAACTCGGTGCTCGGCGCCCGCACCAATCGCTACGGCGATTTCCTCGACATTGCGTGCGCGGTGTCGGGCCGCGCGCCCGACTATGGCCTGCATCGCACCGAGAACCGCCGCGCCACGGTGGTGTTCGACGTGTCGCCGATCGATCCGGCGTTCCTTGCGCTTGATGTGGCGTGGCCGGTGCTGGGGAACCTGTACGGCCGGGTAATCGGCGAGTCGGTCGGCGTGGTCAGCGGGCTCGGGTTTCGTCCGCGGGAAGACATGCTGAAGGCCTTTGGCGCCGCCGCGGCCTCGACCGGATCGGTCGGCTTGTTCCACGTCGCCGGCGCGACGCCGGAGGCCCCGGATGAAGCGGCGGCGCTGCACCACCTGCCGCCGGTGGAGCGGATCCTGGTGACCCGCGCGATGGTGCGCGAGGCGCAGAGCCGGTTGTCGACCACCGAGCGCGCCGATCGGATCGATGCCGTGGCAATTGGCAGCCCGCACCTGTCGCTCGAGGAATTCGACACGCTGCGAGCCCTGCTGAAGGGGCGTCGCGTCGCGGTGCCGATCTATGCCTGCACCGGCCGCCACGTGTTGCGGATCCTCGAGCGCGACGGGCACCGGCGCGATCTCGAATCGAGCGGCATCATCATCGTCGCCGACACTTGCGTGGTGGTGACGCCAATCCTGCCGGAGACCCCGGGCGCTGTGCTGATGACCAATTCAGGAAAATTTGCCCATTACGCGCCGGCCAACACCGGATACGCGGTGCTCTACGGATCGATGTCCGACTGCGTGGAGAGCGCCGTGAGGGGCGCGCCGGTGTTCGGAGCGGCGCCGTGACGCCGGTTGACGCAGAAGTGCTGCTGCCGGGGCCGGCGACGCGGGCAGCGGCGCTGGCGTTGACGGCGCCGATTAGTTTCTGGGGAGGCGTCGATCCGAAGACCGCGCTTGTCGCGGATGCTGCGCCATCCCGAGTACGGCCAGGACATTTCCGGGCGCGTCCTGCTGGTGCCCTCGACGGTGGGCTCATCGTCGGCGGCGGCCATCCTGCTCGAACTCGTCCACCGCGGCCGCGCGCCGGCGGCGCTGGTGCTGCACGAGCCCGATGCGATCCTGCTGCTGGGGTTGATCGTGGCGAAGGAGATGGGATGGCAGACGCCGATGGCACTCCGTCTCGACCGCGGTCACTTCGCTGCGCTCGATCGAAAACAGCTCGAGATCTCGGAGGACGGCGTCGTCAGGGTTCCAGGGGTTCCATAGGTTCCAGAAGTTCCAGGGGCGTCGTTCGGTTGGGTTCCTGGTGCGAGAACCCGGAACTCCGACCGAACGAGGCCGTTGGAACCCTTGGTACTTTTGGAACCTCTGGAACCGGATCTGTGACACATCAGAAAAATCATGCGCACTCGAATCGTCGTCGTCGCCGTTGTTGTCACACTTTTTTCATCACTCGAGTTGCTGCACGCGTGGGGAGGGCAGGGGCATCGGCTGGTGGGACTGATTGCGGCCGATCGCCTGACGCCCGCGGCACGACAGAACGTGTCGTGGCTGCTCGATGGGCAGACGCTGGCGGAGGTGGCGGGCTGGGCCGACTCGATCACCACCGAACAGGGGCAGACATCGTCGTGGCATTACCTGAACATCCCCCCCGATGCGAGCGGCTACGATCGCAATCGTGATTGTCCACGCCAACCCGGCGTCGCTGCCGGCTCGCGCGGCGATCGCTGGCGCGACTGCGTCGTCGATCGAATCCTGTATTGGGAAGAGCGGCTCGGCAATCCGCAACTCGATCGCGCCGATCGCGCCACGGCGTTGAAGTTCGTGGTGCATTTCATCGGCGATCTGCATCAGCCGTTTCACGCGCTTGGGGTCGGCCGTGGCGGCAACGACGTGCACGTGCGGGTATTTGGAGAATCGACTTGCGGCTCTTCGACAAACTCAGCGCCGTGCAACCTGCATTCGGTGTGGGACAGCCGTTTGATCGCACGCCACAGCCTCGACGATTCGTCCTTCGTCGCCGTCCTTCAGAGGCTGATTGTGGCCAGAGGCTTCGGCGCGCAGCCATCCGGCACGCCGGCTCAATGGGCGGAGCAGTCGTTCAAGCTGGCGAAGGAAGCGCTGGTGAAACCGGGAACCAATATCGACGAGGCGTACTACCGACGCCACATCAGGGTGGTCGAGGAGCGCCTGGCCCTGGGAGGCGTCAGGCTGGCGGCAGATCTGAATCGCCTCCTGCCGGCCGCGCCGCCGAAATAGCTACTCCGACCGCAGCGCCACCATCGGATCGACGCGCGCCGCCTTGCGCGCCGGCAGCACGCCGGCGGTGAGGGCGACGACGGTGAGGGTGAGGGTGATGCTGATCAGTGTGAGCGGATCGGTCGGCTCGACCTCCACCAGCTGAAGGCGCGCCAGCATTCCGAGCGCGATCGCCGCCGGCAACCCGAGCGCCAGCGCCAGCGCGAGCTGCAGCAGGCCTTTCTTCAGGAACAGCCAGGCCACGTCCCAGCGCCCCGCGCCGATCGCCATCCGCAACGCCAATCTCCTGGGTGCGCTGGGTGACCGCGTAGGCAATCACGCCGTAAACGCCGAGCGCCGAGAGCAGCAGGCCGATGCCCGCCAGCGCGACGAAGAGCGTGGCGAAGATCCGGAAGATCGATCGTTCGTTGGCCAAGACATGCGCGATGGTTTCGATGGCAAACACCGGTTGATCCGCGTCGATCGACTGGATCACGCTGCGGACGGCCGCCATCACGCTTGCGGGCGGCAGGGTGCTGCGCACCAGCAGCGAGGAGGTGCGATCGGGGGTCTGCAGGAACGGCCGATACACCACCGGGTCATGAAACGCGCGGTTCGGGTTGCCCTGCTGGAAGGTCGGTACGACGCCGACGATGGTCTGCCACGGTTGGGTTTCGCCGGGCTCGTTGCGGCGTGCCGCGAAACGGATCTGGCGGCCGATCGGATCCTGTCCCGGAAAGAACCGCTCGGCCATCAACTGGTTGACGACCACGTTGGCTGAACCCGGCGCGGTGTCGGCGGTCTCGATGCCGCGGCCGCGGATCAGCGCCGACGCCGAGGGTGGCGAAGTAGCGAGGCGACACCGCCACCGTGGAGACCAACGGCCGCTGCTCGTCGTCGATGTCGGCGTCGCCGGCAATGACGAGCCGCCATTGCTCGTGGTCGAGCGGCGGGACGGCGGTGGTCATGGCCGCGCTCTGCAGCCCGGGAATCGAGTCGAGACGTCGGCAGCAGCTCGGTCGAAGAACCGCCGGCGGGCCTCGGCATCCGGATACTTCGCCGGCGGCAGTTGCATGCGCATGCGCGTCAGCCCGGCGACGTCGAAGCCGGGCGGTACGGCATACAGCGTGATGAAGCTGCGCAGCATCAGGCCGGCGCCGCACAGCAGGACGATGGTCAGCGCCAGCTCCGACACCACCATGATGCTGCCGAAGCGACCGGCCCGCCGGTTGCCGGCCGTGCCGCGGGCGCCTTCCTTCAGGGTGTCGTGCTGGCCGTCGCGCGACACCTGCAGCGCCGGCGCGAGACCGAACAGCACGCCGGTGGCCGACGCAGATGCCGGCCACGTAGGCGAGCACGCGGTAGTCGATCGTGAACTCGCAGCCAGTACGGCGCGCCGCGTCGCCGCGACGGCCGCATCGAACGCGCCGACGCCGTAGGCGGCCAGCACGAGGCCGATCACGCCGCCCAGGCCCGCCAGCGCCACGCTCTCGATCAGCAGCTGCCGCACGATGCGCCAGCGCGTCGCGCCGAGCGCATAGCGCACCGCGACCTCGCGCGAGCGATACATGGCGCGCGACAGCAGCAGGTTGGCGACGTTGGCGCAGGCGATCAGCAGCACGAAGATCACCGCGCCCATGATCACCACGAACATGCGCGGCGCCGCGCCATTCAGGAACCGCTCGAGCAGCGTCTCGACCTGCCCGCCGATCAAGTTGTTCGCCTGGTCGGGATGCGCCGTGATGATGCGCTGCGCGATGCCGTCGATCTCGGCGGCCGCCTGCTCCTGCGTGACACCGCTCTTGAGGCGGCCGAACACGCTCAGCGGCCGCACCTGCGCGCGTCAACTGCACGTCGGTCGGAATGAACGGCACCCACAGCTCGCTGTCGTCGGGGAACTTCATTCGCTCCGGCATGACGCCGACGATGGTCGCCGGCTGGCCGTTGATCGCGCAGGATGCGGCCGACCACGTCGGGATCGCGGCCGAAGCGGTTGGTCCAGATCTCGTAGCCGATGATCACCACCGGCTCGGCGCCGCGGCGATCCTCGCCCTCGGCGAACGTGCGCCCCAGCATCGGCCGCTGGCGCAGGACCTCGAAGAAGTTGGCGGTGATGCGTGGCGCCCTGGGTCTGCTCGGGCGCGGCGTGGTCGTCGCTGATGTTGATGGCGCCGGACGCCGGACGCCGCGAGACTGCGGAACGACTGCGCGCCGCGACCAGTCCTCGAGGTCGGGCACCGAAGAGCGCCAGCCGCTGGCCCCGGGTCGGCCGCCAGGAGATGGCGTGCAGCTCCTCGGCACGTTCGAAGTTGAAGCCGCGAATGAACGCGGCATTGACGATGCGTGAAGCCGACCGTGTTGGCGCCGATGCCGAGCGCGATCGCGGCGATCGCCGCCGCCGAGAACCAGCGATCCTTGATCATCAATCGCGCCGCGAACCGCAGGTCCTGGAGCAGATCGTCGAGGACGCGGAAGCCGCGCACGTCGCGATGCCGTGATTGCAGCGACGAGGCGGCGCCAAGGCGGACCGCGGCCTGGCGTCGCGCTTCGGCGGGCGGCAGGCCGCGCGCGGATGTTGTCCTCCGTCAGCATCTCGAGATGCGACTTCGAGCTCCTGTGCGAAGTCGCGGTCGAGCTCGCCGCCGCGGAGAAACGCCTTCAGCCGCGCGCCGAGCTGCCGCAGGCGGGCCGCCATCACGACTTCCTCAGCGTGCAGCAGGCGATCGATCACGCCGGAGACCCGCTCCCAGTTCTTCGCTTCCTCGGCCAGCTGCTTCCTGCCGGCCTTCGAGATGGCGTAGAACTTGGCCTTGCGGTTGTTGTCGGAGGTGCCCCAGGAGGCGTCGATCCAGCCTTTTTGCACCAGGCGGATCAGGCAGAGATAGATGGTGCCCTGGTTGATCTGCAGCGCCTCTTCGCTGAGCTGCTCGATGCGCCGGGCGATGCCGTAGCCGTGCATCGGCCCCATGGCGTCGAGGGTCTTCAGGACCATCAGGTCGAGGGTGCCTTGCAGGATGTCGGACTTCGATTCGCCCACGGTTGCTCTCCTGTGGGATGGCTAGAGGACTATAGCCTCCTCCTCTATACGTCCCACAGGAGACAAAGGTTCGGCTACTCCTGGGAGATGCCGAAGTGCTCGACCAGGTAGTCGGGATGGCGTTCGTGCAGCGCCACGAACATGTCGTTGACCAGGTTGAGCGCCCGTTTCACCGCGTAATCCTGGTTGCGGCCGCGAATTTCGATCGACAGCGTGAGGTCACCCTTGCGGACGGCGCAGCCGACCCTGGCGCGGCGGGCATCGATGCGCTTGTGATCGGGGACGGCGCGGGTCGACCGCGCGGCCACCATCGCCTTCATCTCCGCGACGATCTCCCGCGAGGCCTGCGGCAGCAAGGCGGGGAAGGTCAGGACGCCGCGCCGATCGATCGACGCCTGCATCGGCCGGCGCGTCAGCCAGTGGAACTGGTAGTCGACGCGGCCGCGGGCCTCGGGTGACGGCCGGAAACCACGAAACACGCCGCGGTCGGCGTAGTGCGCGAACGCGGCGGTCACGGCGCCGCTGTCCCGGCGCGGTGCTCAGTGGTAGTACGACATCGTGCCGGGCTCGACCTTGCCGATCGCCCCGGGCGGATACTTTGCGCGATCCCAGAATTCCTTCTTCCCCTGGCAGTTGATCACCGACGGGCGGCCTTCGCGCACGGCAATGTGGTAGGCGCGCTCGAGCGCCGGCCGGAACTCCGCCGGGCGCGTCACGTATTCGCCATGCCCACCGAGCGCTTCGGCCAGCTTGTCGTAGCGCAGGTTTTCCTGGAACAGGTGAATCGGCATCGCCTTCGGATCGGCGGTGGCGCCGGTCCAGGTGCCCCACGCGTTGTTGTTGTAGACGATGGTGACGACCGGCAGCTTGTACTTCGCCATGGTGTCGATTTCCATGGCGGTGTAGCCGAAGCCGGCATCACCGGTGGTGCAGATGATCGGATGGCCCTGGTGCGCGGCCTGCGGGCCGACGCCGAGCTGCACCGCGGCGGCGACGCCGACGGCGTAGCCGAGGTCGGGACCAATCGCGCCGTACTGATAGGCGCCGTTCATGATCTGGCCGGGACGGAAGCCGCGCAGCTCGCGGCGCACGAAGCGCGCGATGCCGTAGCCGCCGGAGGCGATCGTCGTCTGTTCCTTCGGCAGCTTGCCGCGATAGAGGAAATCGCCGAGCTCTTTCGCGATCACCGCCGGGTGCACCGCGTCGCTGTAGCTGAGGCCGGTCTTGTAGTACTCGAGGTTCTGATCCTCGAAGCGCTTGCGCGCGGCGGCGATCTCGGCGACCCACGCATCGTGCGTCATCGCCGGCACCGCGTCGGCCAGCGCCTCGAGCGCGGCCAGCTCGCAGCTGACGATGCCGAGATCGATCGGCAGGTTCCGGCCGATGTCCTCGTGCGCCTGGTCGATGCGGATGTATTTCGCGTCGGGCCCGAACGCGAACTCGCCGACGGTCGGCATGCAGTGCTGGCCGACCAGGATCACCAGGTCGGCGCTGGCGAGCGCGCCCGGGCGCGGCGTTGGCCGACAGCGGGCTCGCGTCCGAGAACTGGCCCTTCATCGCGCCGGACTCGACCACCGGAATTTGCGCCTTCTCGGCGAACGCGCTTCAGCGCATCCCACGCCTTCGCGTAGAACACGCCGTTGCTCGACACGATGATCGGACGGCGCGCGGTCTTGATCAGCTCGACCGCCTTGGCGATGTCTTTCGGCGACGGGTGCGGCCGCGAGTCGGTGCGGTAGTGCGACTTGTCGTGGAAGAACTCGAGCTCGCTCGGCGTCCTTGAAGCGCGCCGATGCGACCTCGGCGGGGAAGTCGAGATGCACCGGGCCGGGCACGCCGCTGCGCAGCTGGCGGAACGCATAGCCGGTGTACTCGTGCACGCGGCGCGGGATGATCAACCGCTTGCCGTACTTCTTCAACCCTTCCGTCGTCGGCTGCTGGTAGCCGAGCTGGATGCCGGCCTCGGTGTCTTCCATGGCGATCGACATGTTGCTGGCGACGATCAGCAGCGGCGTGCGCGCGGCGTTGGCGCAGGCGATGGCGCAGATCATGTCGGTGAAGCCCGGGCCCTCGGTGCCAGACGACACGGCGATTTCGCCGGTGACGCGGATGAACGCATCGGCGGCGTGCGCCATCGATCCTTCGTGGCGCCCGCCGTAGGCGGGGATGCCGGCGGCAGCGAGCGCGTGCACCACGCCGTAGTTGCCGGGACAGGCAAACAGCGCCGCGACGCCTTCCTGCTTGCACGCGCGCGCGAACACCTGCGCGCCGGTCATCGGGAACTCGAAGGTCACCGGCGCCGCCGCGGTGGCGGCGGCGAATTCGGCCGGCACGCGGATCGGCGCCACGGTGAGCGGCGGCCGCGATTCTGACTGCCCTGTTGCCCGGCTGCTGCGACCTGCGGCGCGACCACCGCTGCCGCGGTCGCCCCGGCCCCGGCGACGGCCTTGCGCAGGAACGAGCGGCGGCTCTGATCAGGCGTGCGCGAATGTCTGGACGGCATGCGCGCCGAGGATACGCCTCATTGGTTCACGGGTTCAAGGGAATCACGACGCGGGCGCGGGTAGAGAAGTATGCGGCGACAGCTTTCATCTCGCCGGGCGTGAGGCGCATGGCGATCGGGCGCATCACCGCCGCCAGGCTCGGAGCCGCCGCGCGCGTCCTCGTTGAACAGCTGCAGTTGCTGCAGCAGGAACCCGGCATGCTGGCCGTCGAGGATGGGGTAGGCGCGATTCTGATCGGCGTCGGGCTGATGACATTCGAGGCACGCCGGGATGCGGCGTTCCTGAATGCCGTGCTGCGCGATCGCCTGGCCGCGCGCCACATCGCCGTCGGCGCCGTGGGACGTCGCGGGCGGCAACGCCGCGTAGTAGTCGATCAGGGCGTCTCGGGTCCGCGGCTCGATGGCCGCGGCGATCGGGCCCATCATGCCGCTGTGGCGCCGGCCGCCCGCGTACGCCTCGAGCGCGCGTCGCAAGTACGGCGCATTCTGCCCGGCGATCGTCGGGAACGCGCCGCCGTCGCGGCCACGCCCGTCGGCGCCGTGACAGGCGGCACAGATCTCGACGATCGAGGGGGCCGCGCCGGGATGATGCGGTTCGCCCACCGCCTGCCGCCAATAGCGATCCGCCGACAGCCCCGGCAGCTGGCGCAGGAACGCGACCACCGCCCAGATCTCGTCGTTGCGCCTGGGCGCCGGCCATGCCGGCATGCCGGTGAACTTGATGCCGTGTTTGACGATCTGAAACAGCTCCGCATCGTCCCACCGCTCCATCCGCTCGGGCAGGAACGGCGGATGCGGCGTCATCTTCATGACGAGCGGCGGCCGCGCGGCGGCGGGGCTGCCGTGACAGGTCCGGCAACTGCGTTCGTAGTGAGCGGCGCCGCGGGCGACCAGCGCAGGGTGATCGAGCGCCGGTACCTCGATCGATCGTGAGTAGGTGTGCACCGAGCGGCGCTTGATCAGATCCAGCACCCAGGAGGTGACCTTCCAGTGGCCCGAACTGGCCTGAATCGGAATGAGGCCGGTGGCCACCACCAGCACGAGCGCGAAGGCACCGAGCAGGGCGAGCGCCACGTAACGCAGGCGAATCACGATCGCCCTCCGTGCGGTGGCGCGACCAGCAGCGAGCGGGACAGCCAGAGGGCCGCGCCGAGGTAGGCCACCGTGCCGAAGGCAATCATCACCGCGCCACCGAGCTGTTGATCGGCCAGCGCGCCGGCGCCGTGCCCGTACAGATCGCGCGGGGTCAACGCGAGCACCGCGCCCAGCATGGTCATGTGGGCGAACGTGAGGACCAGCGCCACGATGCCGGTCGCGGCCCGGATCGTGCGCGAGCGCGGATCGCCGCCGACGATGGCCAGCCAGAGGTAGGTGGAGGCGCCAAGAAAACTCGCCTGTTCGAGGGCAAACATCCCGGCGTGGTGGCGCGCGGCCACGTGCAGCAGCGGCGCATGCCAGGTCCAGATCACCACGAACTCGACCAGCGAGGCGGTGATCGGCGAGAACCGCTGCGGCCGTCGCTCGACCGGGTTGAAACGGCTGCGCGCGATCAGGATCGCCAGCAGTGGCGCGACCAGCGCGACCAGCGTCATGTGCCCGAGCATGTGGCGGGTGAAGACGCCGGCGCTCATCGGCAGCCACCCATGGACGAGGCCGCGACGCCGACCAACAGCGTGGCCATCCCACTGAGCGCGGCGAGCATGATCGTCATGTACGACATGAATCTCGCCCGGTCCTCAGGGGTGCCATCATCATTGGGCTGATCCGGCATCTCGAAGCCGAGTTGCCGGAAGCCGCGCACGAACAGCAGCGCGATCGGGACCAGCGCGATCACGGTCAGGACGAGCAACGTGACGTCGAGCGAGGCGGCCGCGCCCGAGGCGAACCTGCCGCAGGCCAGCGCCGCCCAGATGTAGCTGATCGTGAAATGCGTGGACCAGATGATCGGCGAGAGCAGGGGAATCCACAGCCGATCCGGCCGCCGCGCGCTAGACGACATACGGGAACCCCGCAATCAGGGCCAGCGTGATCGCCACGGTCGCCGCGGTGAAGTGCCAATAGAGCGCGACGTTGACGATCTCCATGTCGTAACGCGCGGTCATCCGGCCGGCCGCCCGCCGCGCGGCGCAGTAGAGATGCATCACCAGGCCGACGGCGAGATGCAGCGCCGACCAGATCGCCAGCAGCCAGACCATTGCCGGGTAGACACCGGCGGTGGGATTGAGCCCGGCGAACCAGGGACCGGCAAGCGTCGCCGCCGCGGCGATCGCTCCGGACACGACGGCGGCGAGCAGGGCGACGTAAAAGGCGCGCGAGCGGTCCGCGGCGTTGAGCCGCACGGCGGCGATGGTCAACCCCCAACAGATCGCCGTCGCCACGGCCGCGCCAATCGACCACCACACCCCCGCCCGCGCGGCGGCCGTCGTGGCGAAGTCTTCACGCAGCGACCAGAAGAAGAAGTACCCGAACACCAGCGAGATGAAGGCGCTGAAGATGCCGAGCATGGTGATGCACATTGCCCACCAGCCGACCGAGTCGCGGCCCGAGGCATAGAGCGGCAGGATGGTGCCGAGCCCGACATCCTTGGCGGGCTTCTCCGGAATCTCTCGCGCTGCCGGTCCACAGCCAGAGCCAGATCATGATCAGCGAGGCCACGATGCTGACACCCATCCACCAGTAAAGCTTGAAGGTGGGGAAGATGAAGATGCCGGCCACGCACACCGCGGCGATCAGGGTGATGAAGGTGGGCCCGGGGATGCGCATGCAGTGCGTCGGCTCGGCATCGATGGTCGAGGTGATCAACATTTCGCGTCGGCCCTCTTCCGCGTCGGGCAGGTAGAAGCGGCCGGCGTCGTAGTCGGCGATCAGGCCCGGCTGCTGCCACAACGGATAGCGCGTCTCGATCCGCGGGATGGTGCGCACGCCCCACGGCTCGCCGGGAATATCCTGCAGCCACTCAATCGAACCGGCGTTCCAGGGGTTGCGCGGTGCGTTGGGTTCCTTCGACTTCGGCCGGACCACGTCCCACGCCACGACCAGGAAGCCGGCGGCGAGGATGAAGGCGCCGACGGTCGACAGCAGGTTGAGCGATTCGAGGCCCATGCCGGCGGGATAGGTGAAGACGCGGCGCGGCAGGCCGAGCAGCCCCGTCCAATGCATCGGCAGGAACGTCGCATTGAAGCCGACAAATACCAGCCAGAACGAGATGCGCCCGAGCCGTTCCGAGAGTTGTTTGCTGAGGGCCAGCGGAAAGTAGTAATACAGCCCCGCGATCACCGGGAACACCGCGCCGGCGATCAGCACGGTGTGCAGATGCGCGACCACGAAGTAGGTGTCGTGGGCCTGGAAGTTGAACGGCGCCATCGCCACCATCACGCCGGTCAGGCCGCCGATCACAAAGGTGGACAGGCCGCCGACGATGTAGAGCATCGGCACCGAGCGGGTCACGGTGCCGGTGAGCAGCGTGGCGAGGAAACAGAAGATCTGCACGCCGGTTGGAATCGCGACCGCCATCGACGCCGCCGAAAAGATCGCCAGCGTGACGCCGGGCAATCCGGTGGTGAACATGTGGTGGACCCACAAGCCGAAACTCAGGAAGCCGGTGCCGATCGCCGACAGCACGATCCAGCTGTAACCGACCAGCGGCCGCCGCACGGCGGTCGGGACGATCATCGCGATCAGCGCCACCGACGGCAGGAAGATGATGTAAACCTCGGGATGCCCGAAGATCCAGAACAGGTGCTGCCACAACAGCGCATCGCCGCCGCGGCTGGCATCGAAGAACGGCCAGCCGAAGGCGCGCTCGAGCTCGAGCAGGATGGTGCCGGCGATCAGCGCCGGGAAGGCGAACAGCACCATGAAGGCGGCGACCAGCACGTACCACGCATAGAGCGGAATCAGGTTCAGCCGCATGCCCGGCGCGCGGCATTTCAACACCCCGACGATCAGTTCAACGGCCGCGGCAATCGCCGCGACCTCGATGAACGAAAAGCCCAGTAGCCAGATGTCCGCGCCGATGCCCGGTTGATAGGCGCTGGTCAGCGGCGGGTACATGAACCAGCCGCCTTGCGGCGCCGCATCGAAGAACAACGAGCCGCAGAGGAAGGCGCCGCCGATCGCGAACGCCCAGAAACCAAACGCGGACAGCCGCGGGAACGGCAGCTCGCGGGCGCCGAGCATCGCCGGCAGGAACAGGATCGACACCGATTCGAAGATCGGGATCGCAAACAGGAACATCATCACCGAGCCGTGCACCGTGAAGATCTGGTTGTAGCGATCCGCCGAGAGGAAATCGTTGTCCGGCCGGGCCAGCTGCCAGCGCATCAGGAGCGCCAGCACGCCGCCGAACAGGAAGAACAGGAACGTCACGCCGACGTACCACAGCCCGACCACGGTGTTGTTGACCGCGGACCAGTAGCGCCAGCCGGTCGGAATCCGCCACGCCTCGAGCAGGCGACGCCGTTGGGCGTGCTGTCGCTCGAGGTCGATCACTGCAGGTCCTTCAGGTAGGCGGCGATGGCCTTGAGCTCGCCGGGCGGCAGCCCGCCGAACGGCGGCATCAACGATCCCGGCTTGAACGCCGCGGGATTCGCCACCCAGCGCTCCAGGTTCTCGAGCGTGTTCGGCAGCGCGCCGGCGGCCAGGGTCAGGCGGCTGCCGACGTGCGTGAGATCGGGGCCGATGGAGGAATCCGCACCGGTGCCGCGCACCGTATGACACGCGGCACAACCGGACGAGGCATAGGCGCGCGCGCCGGGCGTGTCGAACGCGCGCGCCGGCTGCGCCTGTGCCGACAGCCAGCTCGCGAAGGCATCCGGCTCCATCACTTCGACGGCAAAGCCCATGCGCGCGTGGGACGCGCCACAGTATTCGGCGCACACACCGCGGAAGGAGCCGGTGCGGTCGGGCTCGAGGATCAGCCGCGTGACGCGGCCGGGAATCATGTCGACCTTCCCGGCAAGCGGCGGAATCCAGAACGAATGGATGACATCGCTGCTGGTCAGCACAACCTCGATGGTCTGTCCGCGCGGGAGGCGCAGCTCATTGGCCAGCGCGAGAAACGCCGCGCCCGGCTGCTCATAGCGTATGCGCCACCACCACTGCTCGCCGCTGACGTGCACGCGCAGCGTGCCGGCCGGTGCGGCGGCGAGTTGTCGCGACAACTCGGGCATTCCGACGATGAGCAGGGCAGAGAGCACTACCAGCGGCAGCGCGACGCCGCCGCCGACGATCAACCAGAGCCCGGCGCGTTCACTCCAGTTGCCGCGGCGCGCCCGCGTGGCATGCAGCGCCAGCCACGTCACCGCCAGCCAGACCACGGCGGCGCCCACCGTCATGATCGCGAGCAGGGTGGCCACTTCCGCGGCGCTGCGTCCAGCCGGCTCGAGCGTTGACCACATCCGTTTGCCAGCCATACAAGACCGTTGCCATCGGCGTCGCTCGAGCTTTGGCAGCGGCCGGGGCAAGTCCGGTAATGAAGGCATCAAAACTGCGCTCGTCGGAATCACTTCGACGCGCGGGGTCGGCCTCAGTCTTGCTCCAGCCTGAATGGGAGACATCTGCCATGCTTCGGACCCGCGACTTCCTGACCGTGTGCGCCCTCAGCTCGACGGTGGTGTTGGGGGCCTGCTCCAACGCGTCAACGTTCTCCGAGGTGAACGGCTTCGGCCCCAATCCGCAATTGCCCGAGCCCGACACCTCGTTAATCCCTACCGTCAACGTCGTCGAGGCGGTCGGCTGGTCCGACAGTGGCCAACCGGTGCCGACCGCGGGTACCACGGTCACCGCATTCGCCAGAGACCTCGATCACCCGCGCTGGCTGCACGTGCTGCCCAACGGCGATGTGCTGGTTGCAGAAACCAACGCGCCGCCCCGTCCGGACGACGCGAAGGGCATCAAGGGCTGGTTCTTCAAGCGCTACCAGAAGAAGGCCGGCGGGGCGGTGCCGACGGCCAACCGCATCTCGCTGCTGCGCGATGCCGACGGCGACGGCACCGCGGAAGTGCGCGCGGCACTGCTCACCAACCTCAACTCGCCGTTCGGCATGGCGCTGGTCGGCAACACGCTGTTCATTGCCAACGCCGACGCCGTCGTGAAGGTCCCCTACACGGAAGGCGCCACCGAGATCCGCGACACGCCGCAGAAAGTTGCGGATCTGCCGGGCGGCACGTTGAACCACCACTGGACCAAGGGACTGATCGCCAGCGCCGATGGCCGCAAGCTCTACGCGGCCGTGGGCTCGAACAGCAACATCGCCGAGAACGGGATGGACAAGGAGGAGGGCCGCGCCGCGATCTGGGAGATCGACATCCAAAGCGGCGCCACGCGACTGTTCGCCACCGGGCTGCGCAACCCGGTCGGCATGGCGTGGGAGCCGGTCAGCGGCGCGCTGTGGACGGCGGTCAACGAACGCGACGAGCTCGGCAACGACCTGGTGCCCGACTACATCACCTCGGTACGGGACGGCGGCTTTTACGGCTGGCCGTACAGCTATTACGGACAGCACGTCGACGAGCGCGTCAAGCCGGCGCGTCCCGATCTGGTGGCCGCCGCGATCGTTCCCGACTACGCGCTCGGCTCACACACCGCCTCGCTCGGGCTGGCGCACTCCGGTGGCAACACCCTGCCGCCGCAGTTCAAGGACGGCATGTTCGTCGGCCAGCACGGTTCATGGAACCGCAAGCCGCGCGCCGGTTACAAGGTGATTTTCGTGCCGTTCGCCAACGGCAAACCGTCCGGCATGCCGATCGACGTGCTCACCGGTTTCGTGCGCGACAATGGCGAAGCGATGGGTCGTCCGGTGGGCGTCGCGATCGACACGCGTGGCGGGCTGCTGGTCGCCGACGACGTCGGTAACACACTGTGGCGCGTCAGCGGCGCGCACCGGATGACGTCGCGCCGATAGGGCCGCGAGGAGAGGCGGGGGCCGGGCCGATTGGTCCGGCCGCCCGCGAGAGCGCTCTAGATCCGCGCTGGCGCCGCGCCGGTTTTCTTGCGCGCGCGAAACGCCGCCAGCAGGCCGGTGCCGAGCAGGATCATCGTCGCCGGTTCCGGTACCGGCGTCGAGTTGATCGGTGCCGAGGTCGAGGCGACGAACCCGGTCGTGCCGTTGGTGTTGAAGCGAAGATGCGCCGCGGCAAGGTTGCCGGCGGCGTTCATCTCGAACAGGGCCGTGTCCGAGAGAAAGCCGCCGGTGCGCGACACGCTGAAGTTGAGCGGCAGCAGCGCGCCCGAGCCGGTCTGGGGCCCGTTGATGAAGAACTCGAAGTCGCCGTAGCCACTGATCTGCTGGTTGGTCCCGCCGAAGGTGAAGCCCGGCGACAGGTTGAACACCGATAGTCCAGCGGTTGAACCGACGACGTTAAACCCGAACGCGCGATTGGCGCCGTTTTGTCCGAACAGGCCGTAGTTGCCGGCAGCCGAGACGTTCACGCCGATCACACCGCTTGTGAGCGTGGTCGTCATGGTGAGCTGGTTACAAAGCGATGCCTCGGTGCATGCGTCGAACGTGATGATCGCCGCCGAGGCGGGGGTGACAGTAAAGGTAAGTGCGAACAAGCCAAGTGCCAGAATCGTTTTTCTCAATCGATAGCTCCAAATCCCCAAGAGTGTGTTCGAGTCCACTCAACGACTTGCAAGTCGGTGACCAGCGGATTCGGGCCTGATCCGTGAGGCGAGTCCGCAGAAAGTCGTGTTTCGCGCGACTTCGGTCGGCGGCGGGATGGTATGTCCAGGGAAGTCTGACGGAGAGGGGTCTTCAGGCTAGCAGGCTAGCGGGCCAGCAGGCTAGCAGGCTAGCAGGCTAGCAGGCTAGCGGGCCAGCAGGCTAGCGGGCCAGCAGGCTAGCAGGCTAGCGGGCCAGCAGGCTAGCAGGGGAGCCTGCCAGCCTGCTGGGCGAGAGTCAGCGCAGGCTCGCGGCCCGGCGCTTCAGGGTGTCGGCCAGCGCGTTGAGGCGCTTCTGGTCCAATGCCGCGGCCGCTTTCGCATCGCCTTCGAGCTGCGCGGCGATGGCCTCGAGCGACGTCAGCGTTGTGGCGGCGCTGCCTTCCCTGCCGGTACGCAGCTGATCGGTTTTCGACAGCACGTCGACCACGGCCTTCGCCCGCTGCGGTGCAATGCCCTGCGAGCGATTCAGCTGATCGAGGTAGGCCTTGGCCACCGCGGAGGAGGGCGGCCACGCCACCTTGGGCTGGTTCTGCGAGTTGAATTCCTGCAGGCGGAACTGCATTGCCGCGTCGATCTCGTTCTGCGACAGCAACTCGCTCGGCTTCAGGCGGAACACGTCGATGCCGCGCGCGATCTCGGCGCCGTAGATGTTGCCGTTGTACCAGTACGACGACCAGTAGCCGCCCGACACCATGCCCGCGGCGTTCAGCGGGCCGCGGTCGAAGTAGGCGATCTCCTTGGCGTTGGCCGAGTCGGTGAAGTCGAATACCGACACGCCGCCCTGGTACCACGACTGCACCATGATGTCGCGGCCCGGCACCGGGATGAGCGAACCGTTATGGGCGACGCAGTTCTCCAACTCGGTCTGGGCCGCCGGCATCTTGTAGTAGCCCTTGAAAACCAGCTTGCGGTCGACGATGTCGTAGATCGCGTCGGCGCCCCAGGTCAGCGGATCCACCGCGCGGCAGCGCGGCCGGCCACCACCGCCCCATTCGTCGGTGAAGATCACCTTGGTGCCGTCGTTGTTGAAGGTCGCCGAATGCCAGTAGGCGAAGCCCTTGTCGAACACGTAGTCGAGGCGCTTGGGGTTCTTCGGATCCGAGATGTCCATCAGGATGCCGTTGCCCGAGCAGGCGCCGGCGGCCAGGCCCATCTCCGAGTAAACGGTGATGTCGTGGCACTGATTGGTGGTGCTGGTACGCTGCGTGTTGGGCCCGTGGTCGCCGCCCGCCCAGAGGCCGGCGAGGTTGCCGCTCTCGCTCACGAACAGCCGGGGCTGGTTGACGATGCGGGCGGTGTGCGGCGCGGCGATCGGCACTTCAATCACGTCGATGCTGAAGAGCGACGTGTTGGGATCGTCTTTCGGATCCTTGCCCGAGCAGCCGACCAGTTCCTCGCCCGAACGCACACCGCCGGTGCCGGACGCGTACAGGAAAATGCGGCTCTTGTCGGCCGGGTCGGGAACGAGCGTGTGGGTATGCGAGCCGCGGCAGGTCTGCACCGCCGCCACCTGCTTGGGATTCTTCAAGTCGGTGATGTCGAAGATGCGCACGCCGCGAAAGCGCTCGTTGCTGACCGGCGCCACCACGCCCTGCAGGCCGCAATCGACGCGGCCGCGGGTCTGTTCGACCGACATGAACAGCAAGTGACCCCAGATCGAGACGTCGCCCTGGCCTCCCGGGCACACCACCGACGCAATCAACTGCGGCTTGTTGGCGCGCTCGATGTTGTAGGTGTTGAAGCCGTGATAGTTGCCGACCACGACGTGGCTGCCGCTGAAGGCGAGATCCGAGTTGGTGTAGCTCAGCTGATTGGGATTGGGCGGCGTGCGCGGCGTCCCTTCCGGCGGCGGCGGGGTCGGCAGCGATCCTCCCGGCGCGTTGGGGTCGAAAAAGCCGTCCGGCTTCGGCAGGTTCGAGACGAGCTCCATGTTCCACGCGGCGACGGCCGCGTCCTTGAAGCCGGGCTTCAGGTTGGCGCGAGGATCGGTGGTCGACGGCCTCGGCAGGTCATCGGGCGGCACCGGATCCGGACGCTGTTGCGGCGGCGCTTGGGCCGCAGGCGGCTGTGAGGCCGGTGGTTGCGCCGCCGGCTGTTGGGCCTGTGCGACGGCGATGGCCGAGGCCAGAATGGCCGCTCCCGTGAAAACACCTGTCAATCGCATGATCGCTCCTATCGCATCGCCGCGACGCGGCCCTTGAGTGTGTCTGCCAGTGCCGTCAGTCGCATCGCATCCTGACCGCTCTTCGTCTTCGCGTCGGCCTCGACCTGCGCGGCCACGCCGGTGAGCGCGTCAAGCGCCGCGGCGGCGTTGCGCTCCTTACCGGTGCGCAGGTCGTCGACCTTCGACAGGGTATCGCGCACCGCCTTGGCGCGCTCGGCCGAAATGGCGTTGCTGCGCCCGAGCTGATCGAGGTACGCCTTGGCGACGATCGAGGTCTTCGGCCAGGTGATTCTGGGCTGGTTCTGCGCGTTGAACTCGCTGGCGCGCACCTGGATGGCGGCGTCGATCTCGTTCTGCGTCAGGTGCTGGGTCGGGACCAGCTTGAAGATGTCGACGCCGCGCGAAATCTCCGCGCCGTAGATGTTGCCGTTGTACCAGTAGGCCGACCAGTAGCCGCCGATGATCAGGTTCTTCGGGTCGAGCGGGCCGCGATCGAAGTAGGCGATCTCGACCGGGTTCTTGGTGTCGGTGAAGTCGAACACCGAGACGCCGCCCTGGTACCAGCCCTGCACCATGATGTCGCGCCCGGGCACCGGGATGAGCGAACCGTTGTGCGCGACGCAGTTCTCGGTGTCGGTCTGCGGCGCCGGCATCTTGTAGTAGCCGCCGAACACCATCTTGTGGTCGACGATGTCGAAGATGGCGTTGGCGCCCCAGTTCATCTGATCGGTGGCGCGGCAGCGCGGGCGCGTGCCGCCGCCCCACTCGTCGGTGAAGATCACCTTGGTGCCGTCGTTGTTGAACGACGCCGAATGCCAGTAGGCGAAGTTCTTGTCGGCGACGTGATCGAGACGCTTCGGGTTGACCGGATCGGAAATGTCCATCAGGATGCCGTTACCCGAGCAGGCGCCGGCGGCGAGGCCGACTTCCGGATACACGGTGATGTCGTGGCACTGGTTGGTGGTGCTGGTGCGCTGCGTGCCGGGACCGTGATCGCCACCCGGGAACAGGCCGGCGATGGCGCCGGTCTTTTCGTCCGCGAAGATCCGCGGGCGATTGACGACGCGCGCCTTCTCCGGCGCGCCGAGCGGCACTTCGATCACGTCAATGCTGAACAGCGCCGTGTTCGGATTCTCTTTGGGATCGCCCCCCGAGCAGTCGACCAGCTCTTCACCGGAGCGAACGCCGCCGGTGCCCGAGCCATAGACATAAAGCGTCTGCTTGTCCTTCGGCACGAGCGTGTGGGTGTGCGAGCCACGGCAGGTCTGCACCGCCGCCACCTGCTTGGGATTGCGGATGTCGGTGATGTCGAAAATGCGCACGCCGCGGAACCGGTCCTTGCTGACGGTTTCGACGACGCCCTGCGTGCCGCAGTCGAGGCGGCCGCGGGTCTGTTCCACGCTCATGAACAGCAGGTTGCCGTAGATCGAGACGTCGCCCTGCCCGCCCGGACAGACGATCGACGCGAGCAGCTTCGGGCTCTTCGTGCTCTCAATGTCGTAGGCATTGAAGCCGTGGAAGCTGCCCATCACCATGTGGGTGCCGCTGAACGCGAGGTCTGAGTTGGCGAAATCAAGACCGCCAGGGCGGGGAGGGGCGGCAGGTGCCGAAGGTGCGCCAGGTGCGGCAGGTGCCGCGGGTGCCGCGGGTGCGGCGGGTGCCGCGGGTGCGCCAGGTGCCGCTGGTGCATTCGCGGGCCGTTCGGCCGGCATCGGCTCGCCCGCCGGTTGCGCGGGATCGTAGAAGCCTTCGGGGCGCGGCCGCGTCGAGACCAGTTCCATCCCCTTCGCCGCCACGCCGGCATCACGGAGGCCGGGTTTCAAGCCGACGCGCGGATCGTTGGGGTCGGCGGCTTTCTGCTGCGCGATCGCGGTGGTCGCCGCGACCGCCGCGAATCCGGCAATCGCCGCCGCTTTTGCAATCCGCAATCCGCAATCCGAAATCCGCAATCTCATTTCATGATCTCCCTGAGCATCGCGCCCATCCGATCGATTTCCATCCGCTGATCGGCATCCACGTCAGACGCAAACGCGAAGATGCCGCCTTCCTGGCCCGCGCCGGGCGATTTGAACAATTCTTCGACCATCGTGATTGCACCGAGGTGATGCTTGATCATTCCCTGCAGGAACAGCCGGTCGAACTCGACGCCCTTCGCGGCGGCAAGCGCGGCCATCTCTTCCGAGGTCAGCATGCCCGGCATGAAGCCGCCCGGTTCGTGATGCGCGTGCGGGCCGGGAATGGCGGCGCCGCGCTCGGCGAGCCATTTGCGCATCATGTCCATTTCATCGTCCTGCGACACCTGGATGCGCAGGCCCAGTCGCTTCATGTCGGGGTTGGCGGTGCGGTCGTTGATGAGCACCACCATCTCCACGGCCTGCGCATGGTGGCCGATCATGCCCTGCATGAACTTGACGTCGGCCGGCGTGGCCTGGACCTGCGACAGGTCGGTGGCCTGCGCGGTGCTGATGACCTTGTTGTCCTGGCCGGGCAGTCCAGGCTGGAGGATCTTGGTGCCGGCGCGGTTCCCACCGGCGGTTTGACACGCCGCGGTGATTGTTACAGCAGCCGCGGCCAACACGAGGACCAGGGCTGGAAATCGAGAAAAAACTGACTTGTGCACCAGTCAAGGATACTCAAAATCAGCGCTGCGCGGGGGGCGGCGCCGGACTGCGGCTGGTAAACTCCCCCGAGGTTTCCTCGACCCGGAACGACCAGTCGACGTTGGCGGATTCGACGAGAAAATCGTAGGTGCGGGGGCCTTCGTCGTAGTCGGCGGTACCGGTGCCCACGCCCTTGTGATCGGCGACCAGCTGCAGGGGCCGGCCGCTGATGGCGCTGCGCATGGTCAGCCGGAAGGTGCCGGCGCCCGCCGGCGATTCGTTGGACGTTTCCCACACGATGCGAAACCGGCCGGTTTCACTCGGGATGTCGCCGACGGTGGCGGTGCCGCGCCCCTGCCAGGCGCCGACGGGCCGCGTGACGGCCGTGATCGTTTGGGGTTCGGAAGGCTTCGGACTGCAGGCCTCGAAACCAACCAGGCTCACGAAGCTCACCCCGGCGGATACGAAGGCTCTCCTGGTGATCAACAGGTGCTTTCGCGACTAGCGTTGACTGCCGGTGGCGGCGGGTGCGGCGCCCCATTCAGGAGGCGGCTGATTCATCAGATGGCGCACGAAAAAATCGAAGCGCTTGCGCTCGCCGTAGTCGGCGTACGCACCGCCGCGGCCGGCGTTGTGATCTTCACCGGGATACACCAGCAGATCGAAATTCTTGTTCGCCTTGATCAACGCGTTGACGGCCTGCATGGTCGACGACGGATCGACGTTGGTGTCGAGTTCGCCGACCATCAGCAGCAACCGGCCCTGCAGCAAGTCGGCATGGTCGACGTTCGACGACCGGGAGTACTGCGGGCCGATCGGCCACCCCATCCACTGCTCGTTCCACCAGATCTTGTCCATGCGATTGTCGTGACAGCCCGCGGACGACACCGCCACCTTGTAGAAGTCGGGATGAAAGAGCAGCGCGCCCATCGAGTTCTGGCCGCCCGCCGAGCCGCCGTAGATGCCGACGCGCGCAAGGTCGTACCAGGGGTTCTTCGCGGCCACGGCCTTGTGCCACAGGATGCGATCGGGGAACCCGGCGTCCCTGAGGTCCCGCCACGCCACGTCGTGAAACGCCTTCGATCGATTGGAGGTGCCCATGCCGTCCATCTGCACGACGATGAATCCCAGCTCCGCTTGAGCCTGCATGCCGCTCCACGCCATGAACGACTTCGGCGTGTGCGTACCGTGCGGACCGGCGTAGATGTATTCGACGACCGGATAGGTCTTCGACGGCTCGAACCGCGTCGGCTTCCACACCAGGCCCCAGATGTCGGTGGCGCCATCGCGGCCCTTCGCGACGAACACTTCGGGGGCTTTCCAGCCGGCTTCGACCAGCGCCGTGATGTCGCCCTTCTCGATTTCGTGGCGACGGCTGAAGCCGTCGCCCTCCACCCGACCCAGCTCGATGACGCTCGCCAGATCGACGCGCGAGTAGTGATCGACAAACAGCGTCATGTCGGACGAGAACTCCACCGTGTGATTGGCGTCGGCCGAGGTGAGCGGCGTCAGGCCGCTGCCGTCAAGGTTGATCCGGTAGTAGTGCTGAAAATACGGGTCCTTGCCGGCCTGCATGCCGCCGGCGCTGAACCACAACTGCCGCTTCTCCTCGTCGACCTTGATGACGTGGCGCACCGGCCAGGCGCCGCTGGTGATCTGGTGCTTCACCGCGCCGGTGGCCGCGTCGATTAAGTAGAGGTGATTCCACCCGTCGCGCTCCGACATCCACACCACTTCCTTGCCGTCGGCAAGATCGTAGCGATAGCGCTTGCCGGCCTGGAGCGTCGCCGCGGAGCGGTTGTAGTAGAAAAAACTCGCCGTCTCCTCGGAGACAATCGCGCGCGCGGCGCCGCTCTGGGCGTCGACTTCGATGACGCGATACACCTGATGGCCGCGCTCGTTGTACTCGAAACTGAACGCGCGGCTGTCTTTCCGCCACACCGGGTCTGACATGTCGTAGGCGTTTGGAAACAGTGCCGCGTCGATCGCCACCTGCTTCTGGCTGCGGACGTCGAACAACACCGGCTGTTCGAGATCGAGCACGTCACCGGGCTTGGCGTACTGCAGCGCCCAGTGCTCGGGCTGCAGTTGATCCTCCGGCGACGAGGCGACGTAGTGGACCAGCCGGCGATAGCCGGGCCGGACCCGGTAGGCGACCAGCTTCGATGAATCGGGCGACCAGGCGATCGAGGCGCCGTCGTAATAGTGGCCTTCCGAGCCGTCGGTGCTGAGCGCCATCCGCTTGTCGCCCCTCGACTTTGCTCGGGACGACCCTGAGCCTGCCGAAGGGTCGCCGCCGAACGGACGAATGGCGAGGTTGTAGTTGTCGATGAAGGCCATCCACCTGCCATCGGGTGACAGGCGGGGCCGCGGCGTCACGGCGGAAGCGTCGCCGCGCACCGGGCCGGTAATCCCGCGGCGAATTTCTCCGGGCGGCGGCAACTCCGGCGTCCGGCACGCGTAATCGGCGAGCGTGCAGGTCCAGCGCGCGCCATCGATGGTCATTTCAATGGCGCTCAACGCCTCGTTGAAGGTGAAATTCTGGAACGGCAGACGCGTCGCGGAATACGCCTGGCCGGTGGCGCGCGACAGCGCGCCGGCGAGGCGCGGGTGATCGAAGGCGGCGGATTTCTGCCGGGTGTCGGCGTCGACCATCACGAACTCGGAGCCGTTGGCCAGCGACCGGCGGTAGTAAAAGCGATGCGTGGTGCCGATCCAGGTCGGGATGTCCGGCACGAGCACCGCCGCCGACTCGTAGACCTGGCGCAGCGACTGGGCGCGTTGATAGTCCGCGCCGCGTCACCTGGGCCGCAGACGGCACGGCGAGCATCAACACCAGGGTCGCAGCCGACGCAATAATTTTCATGGTTCCCCGCTTCACGATCAGCCGGAATTGTAGTGGATACTGGACCCACCGTATGCGGCAGTGCATCGTCCTCCTCGTGGCCTCCGCGGTGCTGGCCTGGTCACCAGTCGCCGGCGCCCAATCCTCGTCCACGCCGGCGCTCGAGCGCGCGGCGCAGTCCGCGGCGGCGCTGCCCCGGCTCCGCAGCCTGCTGGTCAGTCACCGCGGGACCCTCGTGCTCGAGCGCTACTTCAACGGCGCGCGCGCCAACCAGCCGGCCAACATCAAGTCGGCATCGAAGAGCGTGATCTCGGCGCTGGTCGGCATCGCGGTGTCGCGCGGCTTAATCGAGGACGTCGATCAACCAATCGGGAAATATTTCCAGGAGCTCGCGACCGACCCGGAGCCGAGAAAGCGCGACATCACCATCGAAGACCTGCTGACCATGCGGTCGGGGCTCGAGTCGACGAGCGGCCGCAACTACGGCGCGTGGGTGCGAAGCGCGAACTGGGTGCGATTCGTGCTGCGCCGGCCGCTCACCGACGAGCCCGGCACCCGCGTGGAATACAGCACCGGCAGCTCGCACCTGCTGTCGGCGATCCTGACGAAGGCGACGAAGATGAGCACCTGGCAGTTCGCGCAGCAGGAGCTGGCCAGGCCGCTGGGTTTTTCGCTCCCGCGATGGACGCAGGATCCGCAGGGCATTTACTTCGGCGGCAACGAAATGTCGATGACGCCGCGGCAGATGCTCACTTTCGGCGAGCTGTACCTGAACGATGGCCAGGCCGGCGCCCGGCGAATCCTCCCCAAGGCGTGGATCGACAGCACGCGCGTGGGCCGCGGGCGATCGCGGTGGGGGAGCGATCGCGAATACGGCTACGGGTTCTGGATCCGTGAGTTCGCCGGCCACCCCAGCTACTACGCCTGGGGCTACGGCGGCCAGTTCATCTTTATCGTCCCCGGCCGGGATCTGGTGATTGTGACGACGTCGCGGCCGGACGTGAGCCTGGAGCGTCGGGACCACCTGGATGCCATTTATCAGCTCGCGCTTGACGTTGTATTAGCGCACTAGCCGAGCCCTGGTGAGCGCGGCCTTCTCGATCATTCGTCGTCTCCCCTGTCATCTGGATACTGCGGAGGTGGCGTCGCCCAAGGCTGGCAGGGTAGAGCTAAAGGGTGCCGAGAGACCCCGGCGTTGCCTAAACTGCCGGCCCGGTTATGATGGGTGGTCGCGCGCCCATAGCTCAATTGGATAGAGCGTTGGCCTCCGGAGCCAAAGGTTGCAGGTTCAAGTCCTGCTGGGCGCACCAACTCACCTCCCACTCACAAGGAATCGGGCGGCGGTCGTTCCTGGCGTGTTCCGCTGGGGAAGCGACCATAGTCGCCTTGCCGTAGACCTTGTTCACCACCTCACCGTCCGCTCTGCGCCGTTCTCCCTATGAGAACGTTTTTTACGGCTGTGGCGGACGGCTTGCACAACGGTGGGTCGGACATGACCCGACGATGATGATGCGCGCTCCCGGAGATCGCCGCACGCGAGTGCGATTTGAAGTGTTCGGAGCCTTCTGGGGAACGTTTGATGCCGGCGAACCAGTGCGTGTGCACAATCTCACGCATCATGGTGCGCTGATCGAAGCCCATCAGCCGCTGGCGGTCGAGTCGGTCCAGTCGGTGTGCCTGATGCTCGACGGCCAGCCGGCGGTGGCCGAGGCGCGCGTGCGCCACCTCAAACCCGCGGCCTCTGCATCCGGCGAGCGCTATCTGGTCGGTGTCGAATTCATTTCTGCACCCACCGCCTTCCTCGAAGCGGTCGATCGGCTGATGGCGTTTCGCTCGTACCCTACCGAACTTACGTAAGGCAATGGCCAGTATGTGGAGACTTTCCACATCCGTGCGGTTGCTTTCGTTCGTCTGACGCGAATCCATTCACTTCTCCGTCAACTTTGTCCACCGCGAGCGGGTAGTCACCTGTAGCGGAGACATCTGGCTTCCAGATGTTGGCGACTTCTTTGCACTAGAGCGGGCGCATGAGTGACGTCGCTTCTGAGCGCAGGCGGGTTCCACGAGCAGTGATTGCCGACACCGAATTGTCGGTCCTCGCGTTTCCAGTTCAGGTTCGGCTGCTCGATATCAGCCTGGGCGGTGTGCTGCTCGAATCGTCCCATCCAGTCGAGCTCGGAACGCGCGGCACGCTGCGTTTCAATTTTGGCGGCGTGCCCTTCTCGGCCGACGTGCGGGTTGATCGACTCGATCAGATCCGCAACGCCGCCGGGGCGGAAAAGTTTTCGATCGGAGCGGTGTTCGTGGCGCTCAGCCGGCAGGACCAGCGTGTCATCGAACGATTTGCGGATCAATGAGGCCTAACGTGGACGTATCAAGAGAATTCAGCACTGTCACCCCCATCAGCGCTGGCATCGCGAGCGCGGGCATGGCGTCGCGCAGCAAGCAGCACGCGCGGTTAATCGGGCGCAGCCAGCCGATGAGCGCGCTGCAGCAGGAGATCGACAAGGTCGCTCGCAGCGATGCCAAGGTCCTGATCAGCGGTGAAAGCGGCGTCGGCAAGGAGATCGTGGCGCGCTCGATTCATTACAACGGCCCGCGCGCGGGCATGACGTTCGCGCCGGTCAACTGCGCCGGCCTGCCGGAGACGCTGCTCGAGTCCGAGCTGTTCGGGCACGTCAAGGGCAGCTTCACCGGCGCCTATCGCGACAAGCCCGGCAAGCTCGAGTCGGCGCACATGGGCACGGTGTTCATGGACGAGATCGGCGAAATGACGCTGCGCATGCAGGGCCTGCTGCTGCGCTTTCTCGAGACCGGTGAAGTACAGCGGGTCGGCGCCGACGGCGGCGCCCGCCACGTCAACGTGCGCGTGATTGGCGCCACCCACCGCAACCTGCGCGACATGATCGCGCAGGGCACGTT
Organism: uncultured Acidimicrobiia bacterium; assembly: GCA_963795125.1. Lineage (GTDB taxonomy): Bacteria > Acidobacteriota > Vicinamibacteria > Vicinamibacterales > UBA2999 > 12-FULL-67-14b. The sequence continues at coordinate 68,930 of CAWCGQ010000001.1, forward strand.
CCGCGAAGACCTCTATTACCGGCTGAATGTGATCCAGATCGTGGTCCCGCCCCTGCGCGATCGCCGCGAGGACATTCCCGAACTGATCACGCACTTCCTGGGCCGGTTTGTCGAGGCCAATCATTCGCCGATCACCGGCGTCGCGCCCGACGCGCTGAAGGCGTTGACCGCCTACTCCTGGCCCGGCAACGTGCGCGAGCTGGAGAACCTGATCGAGCGCATGGTGGTCGCCGTTCAGCACGACACCATCGAGCTCCACGACCTGCCGACGGAGGTTCGCGCCCAGGACGACATCGCGTTTCGTCCGCGCCGCGAACGCCGCCGCACGGTGGCCGACGATCTTTACAGCCGGCTCACCGAACAGCGCGAGTCGTTCTGGGCCACGGTCTACCCGATGTACATGGCCCGCGAGATTACCCGCGCCCACGTACGGGACGTGGTGCGCCGCGGCCTCGAAGAGGCACGCGGCAACTACAAGATCGTCGCCCGCCTGTTCAACATGGAATCGCGCGAATACAAGCGCTTCCTGAACTTCCTGAGGAAACATGACTGCCAACTGCCGTTCAAAGAATACCGATAGGGTGCTGCGGTTCACCGCGGCCGCGCTGCTCGGATCCCTCGTCGCGGGCGTCGTGCCCGTGCTCGCGCAGGCACCACAGCCGGGTGTCCCCGCGCAGTCGATGCCGCCCGAGGCGGCGGCCGTGGCCGCGCCCCGTCCCGGCGATCCGGTCGTGCCGCCCGGCTACGTGATCGGCGCCGACGATCTGTTGTCGATCGTCTACTGGAAAGACAAGGACATGTCGGCCGATGCCAAGGTCCGTCCGGACGGCCGCATCGCGCTGCCGCTGATCAACGAGGTCGAGGCCGCGGGTCTGACGCCGGGGCAGCTGCAGCTCAAGCTGACCGAAGAGTCAAAGAAATACATGGAGGACGCGAACATCACCGTGGTGGTTCGTGAGATCAACAGCCGCCGCGCCTTCATCACCGGCGAAGTGAACAAGCCCGGTCCGTATCCGCTGACCTCGCCGACGACGGTGATGCAGTTGATCTCGCTTGCCGGCGGGCTGCGCGACTACGCCAACAGCAAGAAGATCATGATCATGCGGACGCAGAACGGCCAGCAGATCAGCCTGCCGTTCAACTACAAGGACGTCGCCAGCGGCAAGAACCTGAAGCAGAACATCGAACTGCATCCCGGCGACACGGTGGTTGTCCCGTGACCATCGTCTCGCGGGCATTCGGCGCCGCAGCGCTCGCGCTGGTCGTGCTCGCCCCGGTGGCGGCGTCCGCGCAGCAGCAGCGCAACCCGTTTTCGCAGCTGTTCGGCGAGGTGCCCGAGCGCGACGGCAACGAGTTCACGGCGGTGCAGTTCCGCAGCACCGCGGGTGTGCAGGTCGGCCAGACGCTCGAGCAGCGGTCACCGGAGCCGGAGTCGGCGATTCCCGACGGCATCGCCGGAGTGGCCGACGCCTCGTTGATCGCGCAGTACATGCGCACCCGCCTGCAGGTCTCGTCGCTGGGCCGCTTCAGCTACCAGGAGTTCCGGCGCGGGCCGGCGTACGGCGCGCCGGCCTACGACGCCGGCGTGTCCGCGAACTACCAGCCGACGACGCAGCTGTCGTTTCAGGGCGGCGGCAGTTTCGCGCGGTCGCCGTATTTCCGCCTGCTGTGGCTCGGCCCCGACCCCGCCGCGCTCGTGCCGGTGGATCGCTCGGCGCTGCTGCTGATGGAGAACGAGATCGTCGAGGGTACGGCCGGCGTGACCAGCCAGTACACCAGGCGTTCGAGCCTGAACGTGTCCGGCATTGCGCGGCAGATCCGGTTCGAGGCGTCGCCCCAGCTCAATTACACGTCGGTCGGCGGGCGCGCCCGATGGAAGCGCCAGATGACGCGCGACCTCGCGATCCACGCCGGCTACGGGCGTGAGGAACTGCGGCAGCGGCTCGACGGAGTGAACAACATCTTTACCAACGAGCTGCTCGATATCGGCGTCGATTACGCGCAATCGCTGTCGCTGGCGCGCCGCACCTCGCTGTCGTTCGGCACCGAGACCTCGATCCTGAGCCAGGGCGAGGGCTCGCGCCGCTTTCGCCTGAACGGCCACGTGCTGCTGGAGCGCCATTTCCGGCGAACCTGGAAGACGCAGCTGGGGGCACGGCGCGACACCGAATTTCTGCCCGGCTTCCGTGCCCCGGTGTTCACCCAGCACGGCCACTTCACAATCGCGGGCTATCCCGCCAAGCGGCTGGCGCTCAGTGTCAGCGCCGAAGGCGGGCAGGGCGAGGTCGGGTTCAACGACTCGCGCAAGTTCATTTCCTATGGTGCCGGGTCGCGGTTGACGGTGGCGATCACCCGCCACCTCGGCCTGTTTACCCAGTACCTCTACTACCACTACCAGACCCCGGCCGACCCGCGCACGCTGTTCCTGGTGCCCAGCGGCGCCCGGCAGGCCGTGTCGGTCGGCGTGCAGGCCTGGGTGTCGATTCTCGAGAAGGTGAAGGTGTCACGTGATCCCCGGTAAGCAGTATTCGTTCGAGACCCTGATGCAGGTCGCCAGGCGGCGCAAGTGGCTGATCCTGCTGCCGGCGCTGCTGGTCGGCGGCATCGGGACCGCCGTGGTCAGGTACCTGCCCAACCTCTATCGATCGGAGACGTTGATCCTGGTGGTGCCGCAGCGCGTGCCCGAGAGCTACGTGCGCTCAACGGTCACCGCCCGCATCGAGGACCGGCTGCAGTCGATCTCCCAGCAGATTCTCAGCCGCACGCGCCTCGAGCAGATCGTGCAGGACTTCGACCTGTATGCGAAGGAACGCGCCAACAAGGAGTTGATGGAGGACATCGTCGAGAAGATGCGGAGCCGCGACATCGGCATCGACATCATCAAGGGCGATGCCTTCCGCGTCAGCTACCAGGCCGGCGATCCCCGGGTGGCGATGCGCGTGACCGAACGGCTGGCGTCGTTGTTCATTGACGAGAGCCTGCGCGACCGCGAGGTGCTGGCGGAGGGCACGAGCCAGTTCCTGGCGACGCAGCTCGACGAGGCGCGCCGCCAGCTGGTCCTCAACGAAAACAAGCTGCAGGAATACCAGCGCCAGCACAACGGCGAGCTGCCGTCGCAGGTGGATTCCAACATGCAGGGGCAGCACAACGCCGAAATGGCGCTGCAGACGCTCAGCGAAAGCCTGAATCGCGATCGCGAGCGCCGCATGCTGCTCGAGCGCCAGGTCGCCGACATTATCGAGACCCCGGACGAGAAGCCGGCGGCCGTGGATGGCAAGCCGGAAATGGCGCAGACCCTCGCCGACGAACTGAAGCTGGCGCAGCAGGCGCTGCTGGCGGTTGAGCTCAAGCTGAAGCCGGAGCACCCGGACGTCAAGAAGCAGCGCCGGGCCGTCGACGAGCTCGAACGCCGCGTTGCCGCGCAACAGCTCGAAGGCACGCTGACCTCGAAGCCGACCACGGCGCCGGTGGTCCTTGATTTCGCCAAGCGCCGCCGGCTGCTCGACGCGCGCGCCGAGATCGAGAATCTCGATCGCCAGATCCAGGCGAAGGCCTCGGAGGCGGGCCGCCTGAGCGGCCTGATCGGCACGTATCAGGCGCGGCTCGAAGCGACGCCGGTACGCGAGGCCGAGCTGTCATCGCTGACCCGCGACTACGAGACGCTGCAGGCCACCTATCGCACGCTGCTGCAGAAGAAAGAGGAGTCGCAGATGTCGGCGAACCTCGAGAAGCGGCAGATCGGCGAGCAGTTCAAGGTGCTCGATCCGGCGCGTCTACCCGAACGGCCGGCGAGCCCCGATCGTCCGCGCCTCTACCTGATGGTGCTGCTGGCGGCGCTGGCCAGCGGGTTCGCGCTGGCGGCGGCGGCGGAGTACTTCGATCGCACGCTTCGCACCGAAGCCGACGTGCGTGCGGCGCTGAACCTGACGGTGCTGGCCACGGTGCCGGTCATGCGCGACGCCAAGCCGTCGGTGTGGCGGATGCGCCGCGCCGCCGCGGGCGCCGGCGTCGTCACCCTGGTAATCGTGTGCGCGACCGCCGCGTGGAGGCTGTTGAGATAGCCATGTATGAGCGTTTTTACGGGCTGCAGGAGCGGCCATTCGATCTGTCGCCGAACCCACGGTTCCTGTGCTTCACGGCGCAGCACCGCGAGGCGCTCGCGCACCTCGAGTACGGACTTGCCGGGCGCCCGGGGGTGACGGTGCTGGTCGGCGAAGCCGGGACCGGCAAGACCACCCTGGTGCGCAAGGCCCTGCAGGCGTCGCACGACTTGTCGACGATCGTGCACCTGGCGAACCCGACGCTGACCCGCGCCGAGTTCTTCGACTACCTCGCCGACAGCTTCGGCTTCACGGCTGAAGCCGGCCGGTCGAAGGTCCAGTTCCTGCGCGAGCTCGACGGCGCCTTGAACAATGAGATGAGCCCGCGCCTGGCGTTGATCGTCGACGAAGCGCAGAGCGTGCCGTACGAGTTGCTCGAGGAGATTCGCCTGTTGACCAACGCGGAGTCGATGAGCGGCCGGGCGATTGCGGTGGTACTGGTCGGCCAGCCCGAGCTCGGCCGGCGGCTCGACGAAGCGCGGCTCCGCCAGCTGAAGCAGCGCGTGGTGCTGCGCTGCGAGCTGACGCCGCTCAGCCTGAAGGACACGGCGGCGTACATCCACGCGCGCGTTCGCACCGCCGGTGGCGAGGCGACGCAACTGTTCACCCGCGACGCGGTGGTCGCGATTCACCAGCACTCGGGCGGCATCCCGCGCGTGATCAGCGTGATCTGCGACAACGCACTGGTCAACGGCTTTGCCGCCGACCAGAAGCCGGTCGGTGCCAACACCGTCCACGAAGTGTGCAAGTCGCTGTCGCTGCCGGTCGCCGAGGCGGCGCTGGCCGGGATGGCCGCGCCGTTACCTGCGCCCCAACCCGGTCCGGCTGCGCCGCTCGCGCCCGAGCCGGTGGCGGTCGCCGAACGTCCGTCGATGTTCGCGAGCGTTCTCCGGCGCCGATTTTCTCTTTAACGCAGGTCCTGACACATGACGCGAATCAGTGAAGCACTCAAACGGGCGGCCGAAATGGACGACACGCCGCCGCCCCCCGTCTCCGAAACGGCCGCGCCGCCGCCCACCATGTGGCAGTTCGCGCCGGTGGAGACGATGCACGTGCCGGAGGAGCCGCCGGTTGCGGTCCGCACGCCGCGCCGCGACCCCGTGCCGTCGTACCCGGCCGTTGCCGTGACGCGGCCAATCGACGATGCGCCTGGCTTCGACATGGATCTGGCCGACGCACAGGCGCCGATCTTCGCCTCACCCGCGCCGCGGGTCGAGACCGGCCCGCTGCCGACCGCGGCGCCGACCGCGGCCCATCCCATCCGCTTCGGCGACGCCGATCTGTCGAAGCTGGTGGTCGGCAATGCGATCGATCCCGCGCTGATCGAGCAGTACCGACATCTGGCGGCGGTGATGCATCACGCGCAGAAGGCGTCGAATGTCCGCAGCGTCATGGTGACGAGCGCGCTGCCGGCCGAGGGCAAGACGCTCACCGCGACCAACCTGGCGCTCACCTTGAGCGAGTCGTACCAGCGCCGCGTGCTGCTGATCGACGCCGACCTCCGCCGTCCGCGCATGCGGGAGATGTTCGCGCTGCCGAGCGCCGAAGGCCTCAGCGACACGCTCGCGGCGCGCTGTGAAGGCCCATTGCCCGTGCAGCAGGTGACGCCCACGCTCTGGGTGCTGACCGCCGGGGCGGTCCTGCCGGATCCGATGAGCCTGCTGGTGTCGCCGGCCATGAAGCAACTCATCGACGATGCGAGAGCGTCGTTCGACTGGGTGGTGGTGGACACGCCGCCCATCGCGATTCTGCCCGATGCGAACCTGCTGGCGTCGATGATCGATACGACGCTCCTGGTCGTGTCGTCGCAGTCGACGCCGTATCCGATGGTGCAGCGCGCGGCACAGGCGGTCGGCACCAACCGCATTCTCGGCGTGGTGCTCAACCGCGCCGAGACCAGCGGACTGCCCGCCAACTACGGCTACTACGGCGCCAAGCACTACCAGGCCGGCCACCTCTCGAGCGAGCGGCGGCCCTGGTTCCGGTGGCCGCGCAAACGCGCGAACGCGTCCCCGGCTTCCGCCAAGGCGGGCCCGACTCATGTTCAATAGGACGTGGCGTTCGTTCATTCTCGTCGCCGGTGAAACCGCGCTGCTCGTTGCCGCTGTCGTGTTCAGCAGCATCGTGATCGGCGGGTCGCAGGCGTGGGAATTGCTGACGGACAACACGGCCTTCCTGCGCGTGCTGCTGATCGTGCTGGTCTGCCAGATCTGCCTGCACTACGCGGATCTCTACGACCTGCGGACCATTCAGACCAAGCGCGACCTGGCGACGCGGCTGATCCGGGCGATCGGCGCCACCTCGCTCATCCTCGGCATTGCCTACTGGTTGTTTCCGCTGCTGGTGGTCGAACAGGGCGTGTTCCTGATGACGGCCGCGCTCGCCATCGTGGCGGTGATGACCTGGCGGTCGGCGTTCGACGTGATTACGTCGCACCTGGCGCCGCGCGAGCGCCTGCTGCTGGTCGGCACCAGCCCGGCGGCGATCGTCCTGGCGCGTGAGTTGTTCGAGCGGCGCCAGGAGATCGGCGTCGACATCGTCGGGTTCGTCGATCCCGACCCGTCGCGGGTCGGCGCGCCGGTGATCAACCCCGGCGTCGTCGGCACCATCGACGACATTCCCGGGTTGACGGCAAGGATGAAGGTTGACCGGGTGGTCGTCAGCCTGTCGGATCAACGCGGCAAGCTGCCGATGGACCAGCTGCTCGATGTCCGGCTGCGCAGCGGCGTGACGTTCGACCACCTGGCGTCGGTCTACGAGGAGTACACCGGCAAGATCGCGCTCGAGAACCTGCGTCCGAGCTGGCTGGTGTTTTCCACCGGCTTCCGCAAGACCCGCGGGCTCAAGTTCGCCAAGCGCGCCTTCGACCTGGTGGCGGCGGTGTTCGGGCTGATCCTGTCGCTGCCGCTCACGCTGCTCGCGGCGCTGGTCGTCAAACTCGAATCGCCCGGTGATCCGGTGCTCTATCACCAGGAGCGGGTCGGCCTGAACGGCGCGATCTTCACGATTCACAAGTTCCGCACCATGCGCAGCGACGCCGAAGCGGGCACCGGTCCGGTGTGGAGCGCGGGTGACGACGACCCCCGCATCACCAGGGTCGGCCGCTTCATGCGCAAGAGCCGTCTCGACGAGATCCCGCAGCTGTGGAACGTGCTGCGCGGCGACATGAGCCTGATCGGCCCGCGTCCCGAACGCCCGTCGTTCGTCGAGAAGCTGACCGAGCAGATTCCGTTCTACGGCCAGCGTCACGTCGTCAAGCCGGGCGTCACCGGCTGGGCGCAGGTGCGCTACTCCTACGGCGCCAGCGTCGAAGACGCGATCGAAAAAATGCAATACGACCTGTATTACGTGAAGCACATGACCTTGACCTTCGATTTGATGATCGCCCTCGAGACGATCAAGACGGTATTGCTTCGCCGGGGCGCGCGATGAATCGCAACGTCACGACCGGCGTGCTGGCAACGAACTCAGCGGACGCCGTGGCGGCGTCACCGAGGTTGGACATGGAGACGGACATTCGCGTATCGGTGGCGCAACGCGGCGACGGCGGCGCGTGGGACGCCTACGTCAACGCCCGCGGCGACGTCGCCGGTTATCACGCGTGGCGCTGGCGCGAAGTCTTTTCGAATGCCTTCGGGCACGAACCGGTCTACCTGGTGGCGCACCAGGGCGGGGTGATCACCGGGGTGCTGCCGATCGTGCAGATCAAGAGCCTGCTGTTCGGGCGGTCGCTCACGTCGCTGCCGTTCCTCAACTATGGCGGGGTGATGGCCGACTCGGCCGAGGTCGGGCGCGCGCTGGTCGACGCGGCCGCCGCGGAAGCGTCGGCGCGAAAATGCCGCCATCTCGAGCTGCGGCATGTCGGCGCGCAGTTTCCCAACCTCCCGTGCAAGCAGCACAAGGTGGCGATGCGCGTGGCGATTGGTCCCGGGATGTGGGAGGGGCTGGATCGCAAGGTGCGAAACCAGATCCGCAAGGCCGAGAAGTCGGGCTTGACCGTCGAGCGCGGCGGGCAAGAGCTGGTCGGCGCGTTCTACAGCGTGTTCGCCCGCAACATGCGCGACCTCGGCACGCCGGTGTATTCGCGCCGGTTGTTCGAAGAGGTGCTGCGGGTGTTTCCCGAGCGCGCGCGCATCCACGTGGTGCGGCTCAACGGCGAGCCGGTTGCGGCCGGCCTGACCTATCGCACGCCTGAAATGGTGCAGCTGCCGTGGGCGTCCTCGCTGCGCAGTTTCAACACCCTCTGTCCCAACGTGCTGCTCTACTGGGATGCGATCCAGTTCGCGAGCGAGCACGGCGCCAGCGTGTTCGACATGGGCCGCTCGACGCCGAATGAGGGCACCTTCAAGTTCAAGGCGCAGTGGGGCGCCGAGCCGGTGCCGCTGCACTGGGAGTATCAGTTGATGTCGCAGGCCGAGCTGCCCAACGTCAGTCCGGCCAATCCCAAGTTCCAGTTCATGATCTCGTTGTGGCAGAAGCTGCCGCTGCGCCTGACGCTGCGGTTCGGCCCGATGATCGTGCGGACGATTCCCTGAGCCCATGGCGTTCCGGCCCATCGTCATCACCGTTGCGAGCGATCCCGATCAGCCGGCGATCGAGCGGCATGGCGAGCCAGTATCGATTGGCATCGCCTGCCCGCGCGGCAGCGTGTTGCGATCCGAACGGTGGGCGCTGACCGACGAACGCGGCCGCCCGGTCCCGGTGCAAGCGACGGTGCTCGACCGTTGGGGCGACGGCTCGGTGCGATGGCTGCTGGCGGAGTTTCAGGCCGAAGGCGAGGGCGGCGCGCCGAGCTTCTACGCGCTGGCGCCGGACGGGGCCCCGGACTCCGAGCTGGGGCTGGCGATCGAGCACGCGGGTGAAACGTTGCGGGTGCTGACCGGGGTCGCGGCGATCGATGTGCCGCGAAGCGGCACCGCGTTCCTGTCGGCGGTGGAGGTGGGCGGTCGCGGGTTGCTCGAGTCCACGGCCATCGTCGCCGAAGACGCCACCGGCGCCCGCCATCACCTGTCGATTCAGCGCACCATCGTCGAGCGCGCGGCGGCGCTGCGCGCGGTGATTCGGATCGACGGCGAGCTGGTCGACGTCGAGTCGAAGCGCAAGTGGCTCGACGTCACCCTGCGGCTGCACTTCTTCGCCGGCCTGGGCACCGTGAAACTCGAGCTGTCGGTCACCAATCCCCGCGCGGCCCGGCACCCCGGCGGCGTGTGGGATCTTGGCGATCCCGGGTCGGTGCTGCTGCGCGACTTGTCAATCGAGGTGGTGCCGGCGCCGCGCGAGCAGGCCGACGTCTGGGGCTCGCTCGACCGCGGCGATCACATGGAGCCGGCGGGCGACCGCTTTGCGGTCCACCAGGAATCGAGCGGCGGCCAACACTGGCAGCACGAGAACCATCTGACTCGCGACCACACGGTGCCGGCGCGGTTTCGCGGCTTCCGCGCGGTGCGCGATGGCCGCGAGGTGGAAGGGCTGCGCGCCACGCCGATTGCCTCGATCGGCGGCGGCGACACCCGGGTCAGCGTCGCGCTGCCGCTGTTCTGGCAGGTGTTCCCCAAGGCGATCGAGGCCGACGCCGGCCGCTGCGCGGTGGCGATGTTCCCGCGCGCCTATGGCGATCTCCACGAGCTGCAGGGCGGCGAGCGCAGCACGCTGTCCGTGGCGGTGTGCTTCGGCCGCGATACGGTCACGGCCGAGCCGCTCGCCTGGATCCGATCGCCGCTGCGCGTGTCGGTGGATCCGCAGGCCTACCAGCAGGCCGGAGTGTGGCTGCCGCTCGACGTCGGCGCGGCCGAGGCCCGCGACGGCTACGAGACGCTGGTGGGCGCGGCCGTTGGCGGCGCACACTCGTTCGTCGAACGCCGCGAAGCGATCGATGAATACGGCTGGCGCAACTACGGCGATCTCTATGCGGATCACGAGGGCGCTCTGGTGTCGCACTACAACAACCAGTACGACGCGCTCGCCGGCTGCCTGGCCCGCTTCACGCAAACCGGCGATCACCGGTGGTGGGAGCTCGCCGACGGGCTCGCCGGTCACGTCAGCGACATCGACCTGTACCACACCACCCGCGACCGCGCCGCCTACAACGGCGGCTACTTCTGGCATACCCAGCATTACCAGGCCGCCGGCACCGCCACCCATCGCGCCTATTCCAGGCGCACCGGATCCTCGGGCGGGGGGCCGTCGTCGGAGCACAACTACACCACCGGTTTAATGCTCCACCACTTCATGACCGGCTCGGAACGTTCGCGGGCCGCCGTGATCCAGCTCGCCAACTGGGTGATGGACATGGATGACGGCCGCAAGTCGCGCTTCCGCTGGATCGATCGGCGGGACACCGGGCTGGCCAGCGTGACGCGGTCGCCGGATTTTCACGGTCCCGGCCGCGGTGCCGGCAACTCGATCAACGCACTGCTCGACGCCCACCGCCTGACCGGCGAGCCGCGCTATCTCGAGAAAGCCGATGCGCTGATTGCGCGATGCGTCCACCCGGCCGACGATCCGGCGGCGATCGATCCGCTCGATGCCGAAAACCGCTGGTCGTACACGGTGTTCCTGCAGGTGCTCGGCAAGTATCTCGAGCATCGCGCCGAGCGCGGCTTGCTCGATGCGAGGTTCGACTACGCGCGCGCGGTGCTGCTCAACTATGCGGCGTGGATGAGCGCGCACGAACGGCCGTATCTCGACACGCCGGAGAAGCTCGAATACCCGAACGAGACCTGGGCGGCGCAGGATCTGCGCAAGGCGGCGGTGTTTGAATTCGCCGCGCGGCACACCGCCGACGCCGCGACGCGCGCCGGCCTGCTCGCGCAGGCCCAGCGCTTCTTCGACTACGCGATCGGCATGCTGAGCGCATCACCGACCGGTACGCTGACGCGGCCGCTGGTGCTGCTGCTGGCCTACGGTTTTCAGCGGCCGACGTGCGACCTGGCCGCGGTCGCGGCGCAACGGCCGGTGACGGCGTCGCAACGTCAATCGTTCACGCCGCTTCGCCAGCGGCTCGCAACCAGGCTGGCCTGGGCCGGCGCGGGACTGTCAGCAGCCGCCGTGCTCGTCATCGTCCTGCTGATTTCCTGAGTGGTGCCGCATGAAAGTAGTCGTGTATCTCCCCGCGTTGAACGAAGCCGAGTCGATCGGCGCCGTGCTCGACGGCATCCCCACCCGGTTGCCGCAGGTCGAATCGATTCGGACCATCGTCGTTGACGACGGGTCGACCGACGACACCGCGCTGGTGGCCCAGCGCCACGGCGCGACGGTGGTGCGCCATCCCAAGAACCTCGGCACCGGCCGGACCTTCGTATCGGGGGTGTCGGCGGCGCTCAGGGCCGGCGCCGACATCGTCGTCAGCATGGATGCCGACGGGCAGTTCCGCGGCGAGGACATCGCCAAACTGATCGCGCCGATCTTCGAGGGACGCGCCGACGTGGCGCTGTGCTCGCGCTTCGCCGAGGGCAACCTGATCGGCACGATGCCGTTCGGCAAGCGCGCCGGCAACGCGCTGCTGACCAGCGCCATCAGCATCATCGCCGGCACGCCCTTCACCGACGTGTCGTGCGGGTTCCGCGCGATGTCGCGCGAGGCGGCGCTGCGCGCCGACATTCACAGCAACTACGAGTACATCCACGAGTCGCTGCTCAACTGGCGCCGGCTCGGCATGACCATCGTCGAAGTGCCGCTGCCGGTGCTCGCCGAGCGTCCGGTCGGCGAGTCGCGGATGATGAGCAGCGTCGTTCGCTATGCCGTGCGCTCCGGCCCGGTCCTGATCCGCGCGATTCGCGACTACAGCCCGATGAAATTCTTCGGTGCATTCGCGCTCGTCGCCATCGTCGCCGCGATGGCGCTCGGCATGTTCGTGTCGGTGCATTGGCTTCGTACCGGCGAAACCGCGCCCTACACTTCGATGATCACCCTGAGCGTCGGCGGCCTGCTGTTTGGATTCATGCTTGGCGCGGTGGCGCTGCTGGCCGACCTGATCGGCCGGGTCCGTTTCGAGCTCGAGGAAATGTTGTATGAATCCAGGCGAAGCCGTCTCAACGCGCCGCCCATTCGCAAGGTCGGCTAGCGTAGCGGCGCTGCTTCGCCCGGTGGCGGACACCCGGGTGGCCGCGGCGGCGGTCATTGCCGTGGTCGCGGTGGCGCTCAGGATGATGTTTGCGCCGCAGCTCGACATCCTCGACGACGCCGGCTACCTCGATGCGGCCCGCCGGGTCAGCGACGGGCAATCGCTCGACCAGCTCTTCCCGCTCTTTCGTCTGCGCATCGGCATGACGTATCCCCTTGGCGTGCTGCTCTCGGCCGGCGTGATCGAACCGGCGCAATTCTGGCTGCTGACGATGGCCGCGGATCTCTGTGCGCTGGTGGCGCTGGCGGCGGCGGCCTGGATGCTGGCCGGTACGGTGGAAGCCGCGCTCTGCACGGCGGGGCTGTATGCCCTCTATCCGCTCGCCGTTCAGCAGGCCGCGATGTACTACCCGACGGCGTTTCAGGTCGCGTCGATCGCGGTCGCCTGCGCGCTGATTGCCGCCGCGGAACGATCCGACCGGCGTCGCCTGCTCTACGGCCTGCTTGCGGGTGGGTCGCTTGGCATCGGCTACCTGTTCAAGGAAGACGTCGCGATCGTCGTGCCGGCGATGGTGATCGCGAGCCTGATCGCCTCGTTTCCGCGCATCACCACGATGGCGGCCGTTTGCGCCGGTGCGGCGGTGGTGTTTGGCGTCGAATCGCTGGGCTACTGGATGACGACCGGCAATCCCTTGTTTCGCCTCACCGCCACCTCCGGCCTCGGCGCCGCGGTCAGCAGCGATCTGCAGATTGCGCAGATCTGGCGATGGGACGCCTACCTGCGCTCGTTGTGGCTGGTGCCGGTGCAGGTGGGACTACTGTGGTGGCTGGCCATCCCCGCCGTCTGGGCGGCGTGGCGGGTGCGGCGACAACTGCCCGGCATCGCGTTCACCACGACCGCGCTGGTGATCGTCATGATCTACCTGCAGTTTGGCAGCGGCTCGCTCAACACCTACGCGCCCCTGCCGAAAACGCCGCGCTACACCGCGCTGGCGACGCCGCTGCTGATGCTGACGGTCGGCGCCTGGCTGGCCGCGCTCTTCGCCACCCATCGGCGACGGGCGGCCGCCGTCACCGCCGCCGCCGCGATCGTCGCCGTGCCCTGCATCTTCTACCTGCTGGTGTCCGGAGGGGAGCGCACGCGCAATACCTTCGCGGTGGTGCCGGTGCTCGAGACCCTCGGCCCCGGCACCCTGCATACCGACTACTACACGGCGCGGGTGTTGCGACTGGTCGATCCGGATCGCGATATCCGCGTCTGGTATCACGCGAAATTCGACGAGAACCGGATGGTGGTGATGGCGCCGCCCTCTCCAGGCGCGTACGCCCTGCTCGATCGGCAGGCGGCGAAGGTCTACACCTCGTCGTTCGAGTTGGCGGTTCCTGAGGACGTCACGAACATCCCCGCTTCGGCGGCGATCGTCTGGAGGCATAACGCCTACGCGCCGGGGACGATGGCGAGAAGAATGCTCGAAACCATGCGTGGAGCGTCGACGTGGCTGCCGGAGGGCAACCCGCTGCGTGCCAGGGTCGGACGCAGCGTCAACGACATGATCGAGGGGGATGACGCCGTGCTGTACCGGCTGCCATCCCCCTGATCGAGTACGGCGCTAGCGAATCGGGTAATCGATGCTCGCCGTGACCTCGGGCGTATTCGAGGTGCTGCCCGCGCTCCTCACCCACACCCCGATCCGGTAGTTCGGGTTGGCCGTGGCCGGCGACCAGTTGAGCGTATTGTTGGTCGTCCAACCGCTGATCGCCGCCCACCCGGCGCCGTTATGCACCAACCATTGATATTGCTGTGGCGCCGCGCCGCCGTTGGGGATCGCCGTGAACGTGATGGCGGTGCCCGCGGCCTGCGGAGCGACCAGGTTGACGCCAATAGTCACCGCACTCAACGGTCCACTGGAAGTGGTGGTCGGGGGCGGCGCGACCACCGGGGCGCCCGCGCTGATCGGATAGTCGATGCTCGCGGTCGCTTCGCCGGCGTCGAGCGTGTTGCCGGCGCTGCGCACCCATACGCCTACCCGGTTCTGGGAATTGGCGACCGTCGGCGTCCAGTTGTAGGTGCTCGACGTCGTCCAGTCGCCGACGATACGCCATGCCGTTCCGTCGTGCAGCAGCCACTTGTATTGCTGCGGAGCGGCGCCGCCGTTGGGACTGGCGGTGATGGCGATGGTGGTTCCGGCGGGTTGCGGTGCGACGCGGTTGGCGCTCAGCGTGACCGCCGACAATTTTGCGGTGGTCGTGGACGGCGGCGGCGGCGTGGGGGTGGTGGTGGTGCCGGCGCTGATCGGGAAGTCGACGCTCGCGGTTGCCTCGCCGGCGTCAATCGAATTGCCGGCGCTGCGCACCCACACGCCGATGCGGTTCTGGGAATTGGCGAGGGTCGGCGTCCAGTTGAACGTGCTCGCGGTTGACCAGTCGCCGATCACCCGCCAGCTCGCCCCGTCGTGCAACAGCCACTTGTACTGTTGAGGCGTGGCGCCGCCGTTCGGCACCGCGCTGAAAGTGATCATGGTGCCGGCTGGTTGCGGCGCCGGCCGGTTCGCGGTCAACGCCACCGCCCACAGGCGCGCCGGCGTCGTCGTGGTGGCGGTCGAAGTGGGCGGCGGCGTCGACGACGTTGACGCGGTCACCGGGTAGTCGATGCTCGCCGTGGCCTCGCCGGCATCAACGGAGTTGCCGGCGCTGCGCACCCACACGCCGAACCGGTACTGCGAATTGGCTGCGGACGGCGTCCACAGGAACGCATTCGACGTGGTCCAGTCGGCAACGACTCGCCAGGACGCGCCGTCGTGCAAGAGGAACTTGTACTGCTGCGGCTGTGCTCCGCCGTCGGGAATGGCCGTGAAGGTGATGGCGGTGCCCGCGGCTTGCGGCGCGACGCGGCTGGGAACCAGCGTCACCGCACTCAGCCGCGTGGAGGGGGGCGTGGTGGTGGTCGGCGGTGGGGGGGCGGACGTGCTGGTGCCCGAGATCGGATAGTCGATGCTGGCCGTCGCTTCCCCGGCATCGTCGGTGCCGCCGGCACTGCGCACCCAGACGCCGACACGGTAGCCTGGGCGCGCGATCGCCGGCGTCCACGCAAACGCGTTGGTGGTGGACCACCCGGAAAGGGCGGTCCACTGCGCGCCGTCGTGGATCAGCCACTTGTATTGGTGCGGAGCCGTGCCGCCGCTCGGGGTGGCGGTAAATGTGATGAGCGATCCGGCGGGCTGCGGCGCCGGTTTATCGGCGCTGATCGAGGCGGCCACGGTCCTCACAGACGGCGCCGATGCCGAGGTCGAGGTCGAGATCGGAAAGTCCATGCTCGACGTCGCCTGGCCGGCGTCAGTGGTGTTGCCCGAACCTCGGACCCACACGCCGATGCGGTACTGCGAATTCACCGCGGCCGGTGTCCAGGGGAAGCTGGCCGACGTCGACCATCCGGTGAGCGCGGTCCAGGAGACGCCGTTGTGGAGCAGCCATTTGTACTCCTGCGGCGCGACCCCGCCGGTTGGCGTCGCCGAGAAGGTGATGGTGGTGCCGGCAGGCTGCGGCGCGGTCCGGTTCGCGGTCAATGCAAGCGCGGTGATCACCGGGTTGGTGGGCGTCGAGTTCGACAGCGGCGGCAGCGTCGTGTTGTCGGCTGGCGGCAGCGGGGCGCCAGCCGCGCCGCCGCCCACTTTCAAGGCGTGGACGATCGGCCGGTAGCCGTAGCCGTCCTGATCCGCGAGCATCTGCGACACGTAAATGATCTGCCGGCTGGGGTCGTAGCCGATGCCGCCGATGCGGACTTCGGGTTCGGGGAACGGCAGCGCGAACGGCCACACCCCGTATGGCCGGACATCCCACGGTTGTTTCGTGCCGGCTTTCACGGCGGCCAGATCGTTCAGATCGTACGCCCAGATCTGATAGTTGTAGGGATAGGCGTGCTGCCCTTTGGCCGTCGACGTCGGGTCGTAGCACCACTGGATGCCGTCCGGGCCCATCACCCCGGCGAGGCTGGAGTTGTTGGTGCCGTTGCCGTAGCAAAATGGCCCCGTGCCGGTGCGGCCGAAATACAACACCGAGCGCGATCCGGCGATCACGGCGACGCCGGTGATCTGCGTCGTCCCGCCGTAAATCGGGTTCGAGTGGTCCCAACTACCGAGCGTCGGATGGCTGTCGGAGTAGTAGAGCAGCGCCGTCGCCGTGACGTCTGGCTGGGTGAGAATGTCGGATGGGTTGAACGCGAAAGCGCTCGGCCCCCACGAGGTGCGCCACGCGATCGGCAGGCAGCACTGCCCGGTGATCGCCGAGCCGCCGAGTTTCTGCTGCCATTCCGCCGGCACCGCCGACATGTAGCCGGACACGAAGCCCGAATGGGTGTCGGTCCAGACCTGGCGCATGCCCACGACGCTGGTCGCCGACAGCGTGGTCGAGCGCGCATAGTGCGAGACGGTCTGCGTGTTGTTGGCGTCGTAGTAAATCGACGCCGAGCCGTACAACCGGTCGCCGATCGGCAACAGGCCGGAGATCGAGGCCTGGCCGCCGCTGGCGAGTTGCGAAATCGTGCCTTCGGTCGGCTCGTAGAACCCCTGCAGGAACGTGGCAAAGGGCAGCTGCGTGATGACGTTGCTGTTCACCACGGCGGGGATGCTGACCTCGGCGACTTTGCCGCCCCGGCTGCCGATGAACAGCGAGTTGCGTGAGGGGTTGAAGCCGACCGGCGCGCCGCCCTGCGTGAACCCGTCAGCGTTCACGAACTGATCGGGCAGCCTGAAGCCGCCAAGGTATTGCAAGTCGGCGAACTGAATAAGTGGCTGTGAGGAGGGGTCTTGAGCGAAGAGGAATAATTGGGCACCGCAAAGAAACGTTACGAGCGCGCACACGAACAGGCAGCAGTGTTTCCACATCAAATCGGTCCTCGAGTTGTCGTTGAAACAGGGGCGTCAGCGTCAAAGCGCGTGCGCACCAGTCGCGCGCCCTAACGCAAGCCCCAAGCCAGATGGGCCAGATTATCGAGACTTTTTTCGCGACGACCGGTTTTACCGAGGGAATTCAGTCGAACTTGCGTGACAGTGAAACCCTCCCAGGCGCGACGCGGGGAGAGTTTCACTGAGCAAGCCTGCGAACAATTACATCCTGATGTAAATTTCTTGCTGATCTATTCGCAGAACTTCTGCGGTCTGACCGTTCATTAATAGTCGAGGCTACTGCACCACGACGATCGCGCTGGTCGCGAGAAGGTTCAGCCGATTGTCGGCAAAGAATCGGAGGTTGTAGGTTCCGGGTGTCGACGGCGCCGTGAACTGCAGAGTCGCGCTGCCTTGGCCAATCGCCGGCGCCGTCTTCTGCCCGTTCAGATATCGCCAATCGAGATAGCCGTTGTCAGGGGCCGAGGCGGGCGACAGGGCGACCCAATCGAGCCGACTCGCCGGGCCGCCGCTCACCGTCAGTTGGATCGGCGCACCGCGCTGCACCGTGCTCGACGTCAGGGTCACCGCCGGACCCGAGGTCGATGGCGGCGTGCCGACGACAATCGTGGCGCTCGTCGTCAGCCTGGTCAGCCGATTGTCGGCAAAGAAGCGAATGTTGTAGGTGCCAGGCGTCGCCGGGGCGGTGAACTGCAACGTTGCCCCGCTTCGTGCGGTCGCCGGAGCCGTCTTCTGTCCGTTCAGGTAGTTCCAATCCAGATAACCACGGTCGGCCGCCGATTCGAGCGACAGCGTCACCCAGTCCGTGCGGCTCCCCGGCCCGCCGCTCACCGTGAATTGGATGAGCGCTCCCGGTTGCACCGCGGTGGACGCCAGCGTCACGACCGGATTCGCGGCAACCTGGGTCGACGACGGGCTCGCGGAGGAAGAGGTCGAGGTCATCGGGAAATCGGCCGAAGCAGTCACCTCGGCTTCGTCGCGTGTGCTGCCGCCGCTTCGCACCCAAACGCCGACGCGATAGTTCGAATTGGCCGCTGCCGGCGTCCAGGTGAACGTCCGCACCGTCGACCAGGCCGACACCGCGGCCCATGAGCCACCGTCGTGCACCAGCCACTTGTATTGAAGGGCGCTGCCGCCGTCGGTTGTGGCCGTCCAGGTCACGGAGGCGCCGAGCGGTTGAGGCGACGGCTTGTCCGACCCGATGCGAACCGAACGCAGCGGCAACGTCGTCGGGGCTGTGATCGCAAACGGCGTCGAGGCGGATGCTTCAGGTGCGTCACTCGCATTGCCGCTCCGTCTGGCCCACACGCCCACCCGGTAGGCGGCGTTGCCGGTCTGCGGCGTCCACACGAAGGTGTCGGCCACCGACCAGGGGGTGACGGCTTTCAAGCCCGAGCCGTCATCGACCAGCCACTTGTACTCCTGCTGCTGGGTGCCGCTGGTCGCAAACGCCGAGAAGGTGATGGCGGCGCCGGCCAATTGCGGCGCCACGCGGTTGACCGACAACGAGATGGCGCTCACGACGTTGCTGGTCGAGGCCGTCGTCGTTGCGGTGTTCGCGGTGGCCAGCGCCGTCGACGATTGCGCCGACGTCGTCGCGGTGGACTGTTGAGCGAATGACAGCTCGGTGGCCGACGGATCGTTCGACCCGGGCGTGGCATTGACTCGAATGACGTGCACGATCGGCCGATAGGAGTAGCCGTCCTTGTCGGCAAGAATCTGGGAAACGTACAGCAGTTGATTCGCCGCGTCGTAGCCGACGCCGCCGATGCGCACCGACGCTTCGGCGGTAGGGAAGTCGAACGGCCACACGCCGTACGGCACGATCTCCCATGGCTGCTTCGTCCCGGCTTTCACGGCCGCGAAGTCGTTCAGGTCGTAGGCCCAGATCTGATAGCGATACGGATAGGCGTGCTGTGACTTGTCAGTGCTGGTCGGGTCGTAGCACCAGTGCGCGCCGTCGGCACCGACCAGTCCGTCGAGGCTTCGGTCGTTGGTGCCGTTGCCGTAGCAGTTCGGTCCGGTGCCGTTGCGGCCGAAATACAGCACGGTGCGCGTGCCGGCGATGATCGCCATGCCGCCCATCTGGATGGTGGCGCCGTAGGTCGGGTTCGAACTGTCCCAGAGGCCAAGCGTCGGATGCTCGCCGGGGTAATAAAGCAGTGGCGAGGCCGCCACCGCCTGCTGGCCGATCTGCGTCGGGTCGAAGGCAAACGCCGACGGCCCCCATGAGGTGCGCCAGACGATTGGAATGCAGCACTGCCCGGTCGCTGCCGGACCGCCCAGCAGGTTCCGCCACTCGGGTGGAACCACCGACATCGAGCCCGACACGAATCCGGATTTGCCCGCGTCCCACACTCGTGACCATCCCTGGAAGCTGGGCTCGTTGAGCTGCAGCGAGCGCGAGTAATGCGAGACCTGTTGGACGTTGTTCGCGTCGTAGTAGACCGATGCCGTGCCGTAGAGGCGATTGCCGTAGACCATCAGGCCGTCGAGCGCGACGCCTTCGCCGGTGATGCGTGAGAGGTTGCCTTCCGTCGGATCCGCAAACGGCTGGAGGTACGATGCAAACGGCATTGCTGCCGGGTTGCTGTTGTTGACCGGGGAGGGAATGCTGACTTCGGCCACACGCCCAGCGCGGCTGCCAACGAAGAGGGAGTTGCTGGCGGGGTTGAAGGTCAGGAGTTTGCCGCCGAATGAGAAGGTGTCTCCGTTCGACGCTTCCGCCGGCAGGCGGAACCCCCCTACGTACGACAGGTCAGCAAACGCGAGCCTCGGCTGCGTCGCCGGCTCTCCGGTTTGCGCGGCCGGCGACACCACCATTGCGGTGACGATCGCCGCCGCTGCGACCAGGGGGGTTCGTACATAGTCCGTCCACCGTACACACTTCTTCTCCATTGCCGGTCGGTCCTTTTCGAGAATTGAAGGGATGCGGGCGGACCGCGATTCAGCAGCGATCCGCTCGCGCCACCCGCTATCGCAATCGGTAGACCAACATCAGCTGTGCTGCCGCGCGCGACGAGACATGCGAAAGCTGGCGGGAATTTGCAAGAACCTCGATCGTGTGACTGGGAACCCTACACACGGCGTCGGCCGGCCTCGCTGACGACTTTGGTGGGTGAACGACAGAACTGATAGAAAAACGGGCGGAAAGGCAGGTGTCGAGCGTCGCCGAACTCGCTGAAGAAAAAGCAGTTAAGCGGATCCGTAAGGTGCGCCGCTTGACTCCAGCTGGTCCATTGAATGGATGAGCTTGCCAGAAGCGGCCGACTCGAAGATCGGCCACAGCGGGGCGAGGGTGCGTGACCACGAGAGGTGGCTGAGATCGGCGGACATCGCCAGTGCGCGGCGCTCGTCCGGTGACAGCGCGAGCAGTTCGAGGACGTGCTCGGCGAAGTCCGGGGCCGTGTTCGCCACCCGCGATGCGTGCCCCGCCGCGGGTGGAAGTCCGCCCGCCACCGCGTCGGTCAACACAATCGGCAGCCCGGAGGCGATGGCTTCGAGCGCCTTGTTCTGGACGCCGCGCGCCACGTGCAGCGGCGCGATCCCGATGGCGGAGTCCCACAGCCATTCACGCACATCCGGCACGCGGCCCGCGACGGTAATCGACGAATCGGCGGCGCACAGCGACCGAAACGCCGGCGACGGGTCGGGACCGACGACCACCAGCGTGGCGTCCGATCGCCTGGCACGCACGAGCGGCCAGACGTGGCTCACGAACCAGTCCATGCCTTCGGCGTTGGGGGCATAGCTCATCACGCCGCAAAACACCACGCGCGGGCGTTCGCCCGGCGGACCGGGCGGGCGCAGGCGATCGAGCTCGACGCCGTTGGGCATCACCTGAACGTTGGCGTCCGGCGCCAGGCGCCTCGCAATGTCGGCCTCTCGCGGGTTGACGACGAGGGAGGCGACGGCGGTGCGGGCGGCGCGGGCCTCGAAATCGCCGAGGGTCACCGCCTCACGGCGGTAGATCCACGACTTGGGCGGCCGGCTGGCGGCCGCCATGTCGCGCCACTTCTGCGAGTCGACGTCGACGAAGTCGAGCACCATCGGGAACCGGTCGAGCGGCGGCTGCATCGCAAAGCGCGCCATCCCGGAGCAGTAGGCGAACACCACGTCCGGTGGACGCGTCTGGCAGATCTGCCGCAGGGCGGCGTTCATGCCGGCGGCATCGAGCAGCGCATGCGTGAGCGGCGTCCTGGTCAACAGCGCGAGCGCGGCCTGGGTCCGGGTGCGTAGCTTCGTCACCCGCAGCGCCGTGACGCTCGCCACGAACCCGCGCACCTCGTCGACATGCGACGCCTCTTCATCATCGTGCACGAGCGACACCAGATCGATCTCCGCGTGTCGCCGCAGCTCGTGAATCATGTGATACGCCCGCAGGCGATCGCCGCGGTTCGGCGCGTAGGGCAGACGATGGGTGAGGACGAGAATGCGCATCAGGCCAGTCGCTCCCCGAGGCGCGGATCGCGATGGCGCAGCACGCGCGCCGGCACGCCGCCGGCGACCGTCAGATCGGGAATCGCCCGCGTCACGACGGCGCCGGCCGCCACCACCGCATCGCGGCCGACATCGGCCATGACGATCGCCGCACTCCCGATCCAGCTGCCGTTGCCGATCCGCACCGGTGTCTTGATGGTCGGCTGGTCGCGAATGGCGATCGACAGATCGTCGATGCCGTGGGTCTTGGAGCCACTGGGGACGTGCACGCCCGCGGCCAGCAACACGTTGTCGCCGATCAGCGCCCATCCGAGGTGACAGCGCGGCCCGATGTAGGCGCGGTCGCCAATCGACGCCGACGCCGACGAGAAGATGGCGCCGAACTCGATGGTGGCGCTGCGCGCGCACGAGGCCAACGCCCGGCACAGGAAGGCGCGCCGGAGGTACTGGCCGAGCACACCGGGCACGAGCGCCCAGAGCTGCGTCGATCCTTCGATTGCGCGATCGGGACCCATCACCAGGGCGCGCAGACGCCACGAGATCACCGACGGTGTGACCACCAGCCAGGCGGCGGCGTGCGCGGCGGCCTTGAGTGCGTCACGCATGGGCCATCACTTCGCCGTAGATGCCTTCGACCCGTCGCACCCGCGACTCAAATGACAGATCGCCCTGCACCCGGAGCCGCGCGCGGTCGGCCATCGTGCGCGTCGTGGTCCGGTCGTCGAGGGCGGATTCCATGCCCTCGATCAGGCGATCGATTTGTCCGATCGGAATGATGCGCCCGTGCTCGCCGTCGTGCACGAGCTCCGCCGTTCCGCCGGCCTCGGTCGCGACGATCGGAGTTTCCATGGCCATGGCTTCCAGCACCGAATTGGGCGTGCCCTCGTAATCCGACGACTGCACGAACAGGTCGAAGGCATGATGCAGCCCGACGATGTCGGTGACGTGCCCGGTCATGATCACGCCCTGCTCGAGGCCAAGGGCACGTCGCTGATCGGCCAGGGCCTGGTGCAAGCTGCCATCACCCGCGATGATCAGCCGCGTCTCGGGCCTGCGGGCGTGGACCACCGCGAACGCTTCGAGCAGGAGGTCGAACCGCTTCTGCGGTTCGAGCCGTCCGACCGCGCCGATCGCGATCTGATCGGGCGCCAGGCCCAGAGATTCGCGCATCTGCCTGACGCGCGCGGGATCGCGATGGAACTGCCGGTGATCGATGGCGTTGAGCACCGTCGTGACCCGCGCCGGATTGGCGCCGTGCGCGACCAGCTCCCGTGCAATATCGCTCGAAACGGCAATCAGGCGCGGGAATCGCGCCAGCACCCGCTTGTCGGCGGGATAGTAGCAGTAGCGCTCGCGGGTCGAGTGGCCGGTCCACCCGTGCACGGTGGCGATCGCGCGGGTGCCGGTCGCGCGCGACAGCAACAGGGCCAGCAGATCGGTCTTGTAGTCGTGGGCGTGAAGCAGATCGATGCGGCGGTCGGCAATCAGCCGCTTCAGCTTGGCCCACACTCCCGGATCGAACGAGTGGCGCTCCGGCACCTCGACATAATCCACTGGCGCCGACGCCGCGCGCTCGTGGATCTTGAACACCCCGTCGCGCTGATCGCGCAGGTAGCACACCGTGACCTGCGCCCGCACCGGATCCGCCATGGCGGCGCTCAGCAGGATGGTCTTCTCCGGCCCGCCGCCGGTGCCGCGGACGCTGCGCAGTTCGAGAACCCGTACCGGGCGCGGACTCTCCATCACCTTAAGCCGTGCGGCGCGCGCGGTGACTGCCACGGGCCAGCAGCGCGAGGGCACGGGCAAGGTCGAACACCACGGCGACCGCGAACGCCTGCGCGGCAGCGACCACGCCGGGGCGAAGCTGGCGGCGGACGATGAACGCCGCCTTGATTGCGGCCGGCACGATGGCCAGCCCCCACAACAGCAGCGCGATCAGCGGATGACCCGTCAGCAGCGCCGCCAGTCCTGCCGCGAGGCAGATCAGATCCGCGATCGGGACAATCGCGCTCCGCAGATGCCGGAACGTGCGTGGTCCGCTGAACGTGACGCGCAGGTTGTCGCGGCCGCGCCACAACTCTCCGAAGAACAGCGCCTTGAGCGTCTTGGGATCGCCGAAGTGCACGCTGCGCAGATCCGGATCGGCGACGATGCGCAGGCCGGCAAGGCGCAGGCGGTTACACAGATCGACGTCTTCGCACGCGGTCAGAGCGGCATTGAAGCCGCCGACCTGTTCGAAGGCGGCACGCTTCACCGCGAAGTTGCCGCTGCCCAGCCAGGCCACTTCCTCGCGGCGAACCTGCCGTGAACGCATGCCGTCATATTGCTGCTGCACCCAGTTGGGCGACGGCTGGGTCAGGTAGGCAGAGCCGGTTGCCGCCACCGACGGATCGGACAGCACGTCGACCGCCGTGCTGATCCAGTTGCGATCGATTTCGTGATCCGAGTCCGCGAAGGCGATTACGCTGCCGAGCGCCGCCTTGGCGCCGCGGTTGCGGTGCACGGCCACCGAATCACCCGCCGAGCGAAGGACGACCGCGCCAACCGCACGCGCGGCTGAAGCTGAGCCGTCGGTCGATTCGTTGTCGACGACCACAATTTCGATGAGCTCCCGGGGGTAATTGTTGCGGGCAATGCTGGCAAGGCATCGCCCGAGACGCAGGGCGTCGTTACGGACCGGGATGACGAAGGACACCAGGGGGCGCACGGGTCACACCTCAGCAAAGACCTCGCCAGCCTGGAGCAGGCCACATTCAGGCTGCGATGCACAATTTGTGGAGCGATCCGGATGAATTGAGTCCTTCATTGACGAGAAATTAGTCGGCATCCTGGGGACTTACCGTTTTGACGGCTGGGATTCAGGCACGAGTTTCGCTTCGCTCTGGCTCGTGCACGAACCTCGTCATGCCTGGAAGGCCCTCTCCTTCACCGTCCTGATCCTCTCGGTGGTCGCGCTGGCCGCCCTTACGGCCGCCGGCGTCGGACTGCGGTCGCTCGACCAAACCTCATCCGTGCCGAAGAAGGTGACGCCGGTAGGCGATCCGACCAACCTGCGGCGCCTGGCCTTTCCCGACCTCGTTTACGAGGGCGCCTTCCGCCTGCCGGCCACCGACGAGGGCGACAGCTTTTCGTTCGGCGGACATCCGCTCGCATTCAACCCTGACGGCAACTCGTTGTTTGTCGGGACCCACAGCCGAAGGGTGGCCGAGGTCAGCATCCCGGAGCCGGGGAAGGCGGCCGATGTCGGCTCGCTGCCGGTTGCCGTTTATCTGCAGCCGTTTGCGGATCCCACCGACGGGCGCATGAAAGAGGTGGCCGAGGAGGGCACGTCGCTTGCGGGCCTGCTGGTTTACGAGCGCCAGTTGTTTGGCACCGGACTGATTTACTACGACGCGAACAACACGCAGACCGTGTCGCACTTTGCCCGGCCCCTCGCGCTTGGCGCCGGCGCCGTGTCGAAGCTGGTGCGCGTCGGCCAAAGCGGCAAGACCGGCTTTGTCGCCGGCTACATGGCCGCCGTGCCGGCCGAGTGGCAGTCGCGCCTGGGCGGGCCGGCCATTACCGGTCAGTGCTGCCTGGCGATCGTGACGCGCACCTCGCTCGGTCCCGCCGCGTTTGTCTTCGATCCCGCGGAGGTGAGGGCGGGCAAGGCCGCCGACGCGATCCCGCTTCTCTACTACCCGCACGATCATCCGACCCTCGGCCGATGGGAGGCCTCGTCGCCCGCGTATGGCGGGACCATGCAGCTCGGTGGCGCCGCATTGATCGCCGGTACGCGGACGGCACTCTTCGTCGGGCGCAACGGCCTCGGCGATTTCTGCTACGGCAACGGCACCGCCGATGAGGCGTTGAAAGGCACGCGCGGACCCGACGGCGAGCCCTACTGCTTCGACCCGACCAGCACCGACAAGGCGCAGCACGCCTATCCTTATCGCTTCCAGTTCTGGGCCTACGATCTGGGCGAGCTCGCCGAAGTGCGTGCGGGCCGCCGCGATCCGTGGGAGGTCATCCCCTACGGCGTGTGGCCGTTCGAGCTGCCGTTCCCGGAACCCGGTGTCCGCATCGGCGGCGTCGCTTACGACGCCGGCCGGCAGCGCCTGTTCGTCGCGCAGATGCAGGCCGATCGTGACGGCTATGCCCTTCGTCCCCTGATTCACGTCTTCCGAGTCCAATGAGCGAACCCGTCGTCGTTTTCGATCGTGTCTGGAAAAAGTTTCGCCGCGGCGAGCGCCACGACAGCCTCAAGGATGCGATCGTCGCGCTCGCGAAGCGGCCGTTCGCGCGCAAGAATCCCGACGTGCTCGAGGGCCAGGAATTCTGGGCGCTGCGTGACGTCTCGTTCGAGCTCAGGCCCGGCGAAGCCATGGGCATCATCGGTCCCAACGGCGCCGGCAAATCGACCTCGCTCAAGCTCCTCACCCGGATCCTGCGGCCGACCAGCGGCCGCTGCTTCACGCGCGGGCGGGTCGGCGCGCTGATCGAGATCAGCGCCGGCTTTCACCCCGATCTGACCGGGCGCGAAAACCTCTACCTGCAAGGCGCCATCCTCGGCATGTCGCGGCAGGAGGTGTTGCGCAAGATGGACTCGATCGTCGACTTCGCCGGGATCCCCGACTTCATCGACACCCCCGTGAAGCGCTACTCGTCGGGCATGAACGCGCGGCTCGGCTTCGCGATTGCCGCGCACGTCGATCCCGACGTGCTGCTCATCGACGAAGTGCTCGCGGTCGGCGATTTCGCGTTTCAGCAGAAGTGCTACGAGCGGCTCGGCGAGTTCCGGCGGGCCGGGGCGGCGATCGTGTTCGTGTCGCACAGCATGCAGGCGATCGTCAGCCTGTGCGATCGGGCGCTGCTGCTGCGGCCCGGGCGCACCGCGCTAATCGGCTCGGTGTCGGAGATGGCCGCGCGCTACGCCTCACCCGAGGGACAGGCGGTGGATGCGCGCATCAACGTCGAGTCCGTGCACGTCAGCGAGCGCGGCGCGTTCGGCGCGCTCAAGTCAGGGGTGGCGCCGGGCGCCACGCTGACGCTCGACGCGGCGATTGACATCCGTGCGGCGCTGCCGCGCTGTCGGGTTGAGTTTTCGATCGTGCGCAGTGACGGCATGATCATGTTCCAGGGCAGCCCGATGGTCGACGGCCACGCGCCGCTCGACCTGGCGGCCGGCTCGCGGCTGATGTTCACCACCCACTTCCGCGCCAACCTGCTGCGCGGCACCTACCGGGTGGTGCTGCAACTGCTCGACATGAACAAGCTGTGGGAGCCGATTGCCATCTCGGGGTTGGCGTCGTTCGTGGTGCACGAAACCACCCGCGTCGCGGGCTGCGCCGAACTCGAGCCGTCCTACGAACTGCGGGTCGCCAACAGCGCCGAGGAGCCGGCGCCCATTCTGAAAGCGGTGTGACGGACCTGGACCTGGCTGGCCGCGTCCTCCAGCACCGCCGCAAGCCTGGCCGTCAACTGGCGGCGCTCGAAGGCGGCCAGCGCTTCCGCATTTCTTTCAGGCACCGGGAACGTCCGGGTGCGGCACGCCTCGGCGAGCGCCTGGAACAGCGTTCCGGGATCCTCCGGCGACATCGCCACTCCGCCGCCGACCCGGCCGATGATGTGCGCGGTTTCCTTGTCGGGATGCGTCAGCGCCAGGACCGGTGAGTCGCTCGCCAGGTATTCGTACAACTTGCCTGGCACCACCCACTGGCGCTCCGGATCGACATGCGACAGGTAGAGGATGTCGGCCGAGCGCATCAGCGACAACGCGGCATCGTGGGACACCACGCCGCGCTCGTCGATGTATTCGGCGAGCCCTCGCCGTTGGGCCTCGCCGGGCGTGAACCCCGCCGCAATCACTTCCACCTGGTCGAGCAGCGCCGGCCGCGAGCGGCGAATCCAGTCGATCGAGTCGTACAGCTCGGCCGGGTTGTAGCCGTCTTTCCAGACACCGGTGAACACGATTCGAAACCGCGTGCCGCGCGGCGGCCGGGCTCGATCGGCAAAGTCGGCCGCGTCGAAGCCGTTGTGTATGGTCACGAACTTCTCGTCGTTCACGTCCGGATGCGCCGCCGCCAGGTGGCGGCCGATGCTCGCCGACGCCGTGACCACGGTCGTCGCGGCCTCGACCACCGAGCGCTCGAGTGCGAGCTCCTGCTCGTGGGGCGGCCGCTCGCTGCGGAACAGGTTTTCGCCGGCCCACAGATCCCTGAAGTCGGCGACCAGCGGGATCCCGGTGGTCTTCGACAACTCGGCGCCGATCAGCAGCGACGTCCACGGGAACCCGGTCGCATAAATCGCGTCGAAGCGGGTGGCGGCAAGCAGCCTGGTCGCTTCGCGAATCACTGCCGGTTTCCACCAGGCATACAGGTCGGGCAAGCGGCGGCGGCTCTGCAAGCGCCAGCGAATCCCGTCGCCGATCTTCCTGCCGATGCGGCCGCCGCCGGCCAAGGCCGCGACGGCGTCTGCCGATCTGCTCGTTGAGCATCGGGACGCGGATCACGCGCACGTTGGCGGGCAGATCGGCGACCAGGCCCGGATCGGTGTGGTGACCGTCGAACTGCGACGCCGTAATGACCGTCGGCTCCCAGCCGTACTCCGCGAGGTACTTCGCGAACTTCAGCGGCCGCTGCGTGCCGGAGTTGGCGATCGGCGGAAACAGGTAGGCGAGAAACAGGACCTTCTTCATGGCGTGGCGCCCTGGCGGACGTGGTGATTGCCATGAGCCGGGTGTTGCGAGGCGACCGACGCGTAAACCGCGAGCGTCCGATCGGTATAGGCGTCCCAGGAATACTGTCGCGCCCAGGCGCGCGCCACCCGATCGGGACCGTAGGTGGTTGAGCGCGGCGGCAGCAGCAGGTCGATGGTGCGGACCCAGGCCTGCAGGTCGTCGACCGGCAGCACCACCGCGCCCGGCCCCCTGAGCTCGGTCAGGCTGCCGACGTCGCTGAACAGCACGCGCGTCCCGACCGCCTGGGCTTCGACCACCGGCATGCCGAAGCCTTCATACAACGACGGGTAGAGCACGCCCGCGGCGCGCATGTAGAGACGGGGCATGTCCTCTTCGCTCACAAACGGCGCCAGGATCAGGCGATCCTGGACCTCGCGCGGCACGCTGCTGCGAATCTGCGCATGCGCGCCGGCCTCGAGCCCGCACACTACCATGGCCGCGCGCGCCCCGGCGCCGCTCCACCACGCCTGCAGTGCCCACATCAGCCGCTTGCGCGGATCGGCGCCGCCCATGTAGAGCAGATACGGCTCTGGCACCACGCGATCGCCGATCACGATCGACCGGAGATCCGGCCTCGCCTCGAGATAGCGCTCGTCGACCCCCGGCGAGATCACGTGCAGCTTTGGCGCGAGCGCCGGCCACCGCGCCACCAGGTCGCGGCGCGAAGTGTTGCTGACGGTGATGATCGCCTTGGCGCGATGGTATGCCGCAGGCAGCACCTTGTCGCGATAGAAGCCCGGACGCCAATGCGGATCGTCCTGCGACTGCCATGGAATGTCGTCGTGCACGGTGACGACGGTCGGCACCGGCTGCCACCACGGCGCCGTGGTCGCCGGCGCGTGTAACAGGTCGACGTTCAGGCGCTTCGCTGCCGCCGGCAGCGAATACTGTTCCCACGCCGCGAAGCGGTAGCCGCTGGTCTCGAACACCGAGACCTGGCACGCGTCGTTCGGCACGTGCAGCGGCCGATCCGGGCGATCGGCAAACAGGTGCCACTCCACCGCGCCGCTTTCGGAGGTGCGCTTGACGAATTCGTACAGCGACTTGCCCATGCCGCGCAGGTGCTCGACGTTCAGGCATCGTGCATCGACGGCGACGACCAGCGGCCGCTCAGCCATTGAGGCACACCTTGACGGCTTCCTTGTAAGGCATCGAATACAGCGGCCACGCCAGCGCCGCCCGCGCGTAGCCGGAGAGCGCGCTCAACCGCGCGCCCGATCGCCCGGCGTCCCAGCCGTTGGTGCGCCACGTCTCCGCCCAGATTTGTCGTCGCGTCATCCAGTCGAGCGCCTTGCCGCGCTCGAGCGCGAGCGCGCGTGTAATCACCTGTGTGCGCTCTCGGCTCATCCGCTCGTAGTTCCGGCTGATGCTGCCGCCGTGAAAGCGATACTTGACCAGCGGTTCGGCGACCAGCCCGATCGCGTGATGCTCGGCGACACGGATCCAGAGGTCCCAGTCTTCGGTGCCGTTCAAGCCGGTATAGAACCCGCCGAGCTGCTCGAACAGGTCGCGCCGGAGCATCACGCTGGTATTGGTGATGAAATTGCCTTCGCGCAGCAGCGGCACGAACAGATCGCCGGCGCGCATCCTGGTGATCGTGCTCTGCTGCTCGGGCAGATCGCCGCGCTCCCCGATGTTCCAGCGATCGGTGTAGCTCATCGGCTCCGGCCCGGACGCCAGCTGGCGCGCGATCTTCTCCGGCAGCCACAGATCGTCGGCATCGAGAAACGCCACCCACGTCCCCGTCGCCAGGCCGACGCCGGTGTTTCTCGCCTTGGCGACGCCGCCGTTGGCCTGCTGGTGCACGCGAATGCGGTCGCCGAACGGCGCGAGCGCGGCCAGCGTCCCGTCCTTCGAGCCATCGTCGACGACAATCACCTCGAGGTCGCGATAGGTCTGGCCGAGCGCGGAGTTCACCGTGTCGACGATGAACGCCTCGGCGTTGTAGGCCGGAATGATGACCGATACGTGTGCCATGGCTGTCTCAACCCCAGGCGAATTCAGGCTCGGGCGCCGCCGCCGGTTCGAGCGGCGCCGGGGCGGCCTGCTGCAGCGCGCGGTGGGCCGCCATCTCACGCACCGCCACCCGCTCGAGCGCAATCGTCAACGCGAAGTAATGCCACAGCATCTCGCAGTAGTGGAACGAGACGAAACTGCCGCCGACCATGAACGCGACCAGCGACGTTTCAAACCCCACGGCATAGGCGCCGAGCGCCGGGGTGATCTCGCCGCGCCGCGCCGCCAGCCGGACCCGGCGGCAGGAGCGTAACGAGCCGACGATGATCAGGATGAACAGCAGCAGCCCAGGATAGCCAAGCTCGGCCAGCACGCCGAACCACGCACTGTGCACGGCCCGACCCGTGCCGAATCGGCCCTCGCTCGAATCGTAGCGGTTGTAGGCCGGCATGTAGCCCGAGTGGCCAACGCCGGTCAGCGGCCGATCGTTGGCCATCGTGACCGCGACCTCCCAGAAGTGCAGGCGGCCCTGTTGCGAGTCGTCGCGCTCGTCGGCGGGCGCGGTAATGGTGCTCATGCGATCCCAGAATTGCTGCGGCAGCACCGGCAGGATCAGCGTGGCGGCAATTGCCACGGCGACGAGCGTCTTGAACTTGTTCGGAGAGCGCCAGAACCAGATGGCGCCGACGGTGCCGATCGACAGGAATCCGCCGCGCGAGTAGGTGCTCACCACCCGATAGATCAGGCCGATGTTGAGGAACTGGAAGCCGCGCTTCTGCCAGCCGGTGGCGGTGGTCGCAAGCGCCCCGGCGACCGGCACGAGCATCGCGATCCCGACCGCGACGAGATTGTTGTCGCCGAGGAAGGGGATGCTGTTGTCGTTTCTGCCGCCGGGATTGAGCACCAGCTGCGCCCATCCCTGCTTGCCGGCCTCGAAACCGAGCGACAGCACGATGACGATCAGGATCAACCGCAGATCGGCGGAGGTCTGGATGATGCTGATCAGCAAGACGCTCACCACGATCATCTTGGCGAACTCCTGCCAGTAGCCGAACGAGTACTGGGAGTTCAGGCCCAGCCAGGTCGACAGCAGGGCCTGCCCGAGGAAGAGCACCAGCAATCCGCTTCGCCAATCCAGGGTGATCTTGGTGCCTGAAAGGATGGTCCGCACCACCAGGTAGGCGCCCGCGAAATACGACAGGTTGAGCGTGGTGAAGATGTCGCTCCATGCCCACGACTCGGGTCGGAGGTACGCGATCCACAGGTAGAGGCACGCGGCGTAGAGCGCGCTCTGGAGCGCGAAGCCCCAACCGGCGATCAGAGCGATGACGACAAAAAGGGTGCGGCCCACGGCGTTACGCCACCACGGGTTCCTGGCGGGCCCAGCGCTCGAGCATCCAGATCGCCCACAGCGCGAAGGAATGATCGGCCCGGCCGTGGCGATGCGCCTCGAAGAGCCGCGCCACGCGATCGCGGTCGACGATGGACCTCGCGAGCGAGGCGGGACCGAGCACGTCGTCCCGGAACTGCTCGGCATAGGGACCGGCCAGCCACGCGCCGGTTGGCGCGGTAAACCCGCGTTTCGGCATGTCGACGAGGCTCGGCGGCAGGCGCCGCCTGGCCACGCTCCGCAACAACGACTTCGGTTCGCCGTGCGGCATCTTGGTGCGCGTTGGAATGCGGAACGCCAGCTCGATGATCCGATGATCCAACAGCGGGCAGCGCACCTCGAGGCTGTTGGCCATGCTCATGCGGTCGACCTTCACCAGCGGATCGTTCGGCAGGTAGACCTTCAGATCCGCGTATTGGGCGCGCTGGACGGCGCTGTCGGATCGGCATTCGCGATAGGGCCGGGTGACCTGGTCGTAGACCGGGCTCTCGGACGGCTCGCGTGACGGCGGCTTGCCGAGCAGCGCCCGCGCATCCTGCGGCTTGAGGAAACACAGGTCGGCGTAGTAGGCGCCGGCGGGATCGCGTCCGAGGTTCTCGAGCACGTTGCCGAGTCGCAGGGGCCGCGGCAACGATCGTGCGCGCGGCCAGCGCGCGCCGAGCCAGGAGGCGGCCATGCGACCCGCCGATCCCGGTACGAACTTCCGCACCTGCGCTTCGAGCGCGTGCGGCTGGTAGCGCCAGGAATAGCCGCCGAACGCCTCGTCGCCGCCATCGCCGGAGAGCGCGACCGTGACGTGCTGCCGCGCCATCTTGCTGACGTAATACGTCGGAATGGCGGAGGGATCGGCGAACGGTTCGTCGAAGGCGCGGACGATGGGGTCGAGCACGTCCTCGAGCCTGGGTTCGATGGTCTCGGTGTGGTGCCGCGTCGAAAAATGCGCGGCGGTCAGGCCTGCCGGCTCGAGCTCGTTGTGCGCCGAATGATCGAAGCCGACCGACGCGGTGACCGGGGCATTGCCCAGCGCCTCGGCCATGTAGGACACCACCAGGCCGGAGTCGATGCCCCCGGACAGGAAGGCGCCGATCGGCACTTCGCTTTCGAGGCGCGTCGACACCGCGGCCGCCATGCGCGCATCCACTTCGTCGACGAGCGCGCGGCTGGCCCGGTCGTCGGTGTCGAAGGTGGTGATGTCCCAATACTTGCGGTCGATGATGCGCGCGCCTTCGATCGAGAGCGTGTGGGCGGGTTCGAGCTTGTGCACGTGGTGATACGCGGTCGCCGGCGCCACGAAGTAGCCGAGCGACAGGTAGCCCTCGACCGAGTCAAGGTTGACGCGGCCGTTCCAGAGCGGGCTCGCCTTCATCGCCTTGATCTCACTGGCGAAGTGCAGCACGCCGTTGAACATGGCGTGGAAGAGCGGCTTCTTGCCGAGCCGGTCGCGCGCGAGCAGCACCCGCCGCCGGCGGGTGTCGGCAATCGCAAACGCGAACATCCCGTCGAGCCGCTCGACGCAGCCATCACCCCATTGCTCGTAGGCGTGCACGATCGCTTCGGTATCGGACTGGGTGCGGAAACGATGGCCGTGCGATTCGAGCTCGCGGCGCAGTTCGCGGTGGTTGTAGACCTCGCCATTGAAGACGATCCACGCGGACTGGTCCTCGTTGGCCATCGGTTGCTCGCCGCCGGCGCGATCGATGATCGCCAGGCGGCGATGGCCGAGCGCCACCCATGGGGCGTAGAAATAGCCGCCCCCGTCGGGGCCGCGATGGTAGAGCCGATCGGTCATGGTGGTGACCGCGTTCGAAACCTCAGCCGGAAGATCGCCGTCCACACTCACCACGCCGCAAATCCCACACACCCTGCGGGTATAGCAAAGCGTTCGCCAAGAAATGCCGGGCTGGGAGCGGCTGAATGGTGCGCGGGCGGACAAATGTGGCTATTTGAAGGGACCAAATAGGGAGACTTTCGTCATCTGCTTCGCGGAGAAGCACAGCCGTATGGCCGTGCTTGCCGGGACACCCGCCGGCCACGGCTGGCACAGCGTTCGCTTATGTGAGGTTTCGTGCGCAAACGCCGCGTGATGCAACTGGTGCTGTCTTTGAGCCCGGGAGGGACCGAGCGGCTGGTCATTGAAATTTGCAAGCATCTGGCGGACCGCGTCGACTCGGTGATTTGCTGCCTCGACGAGCCGGGCGAGTGGGCGGCTGAACTGTCGGCGCTCGGCATCCCCGTGATCGCGCTCGGCCGGGCGCCGGGCTTCCAGCCCTCGCTGGCGCGCAGGATCGCACGCGTCATTGACGAGCACAACATCGAGGTGGTGCACTGCCACCACTACTCGCCGTTTGTCTATGGCCTGTTGGCGTCGCTGCTGAAGCCGGTGCGACTGGTCTTCACCGAACACGGACGGCTCTCGTCGAACAGCGTCCCGTCACCGAAGCGCCGGATGGTGAATCCGTTGCTGTCGCTTCGCCGCAGTCACGTCTGCGCCGTCTCCGGCGACCTCAGGGAGTTCATGATCGCCGAAGGGTTCCCGGCGAGCCGCGTCTCCGTTCTCTATAACGGCATTCAGCCCGGACCCCGGCCGACGCCGGCCCAGCGCGACTTGGCCCGGGCCGCATTGGGTCTGCCGCACGGCGCCTTTGTCGTCGGCACCTGCGGGCGGCTGGTGGCGGTCAAGCACCTCGACGCGCTGCTGCGCGCCCACGGGGCGGTGCTCGCGCGCTGGCCCTCCGCGCGGACGGTGATCATCGGCGACGGACCGGAGCGCGCCAGCCTCGAAGCGCTCGCGGCGAGCCTCGGCATCAGCGATTCGGTCGTCTTCAGCGGCTATCGCGCCGACGTGCGATCGCTGATGCCGGCGTTCGACGTGTATGCCAACACCTCACGCTTCGAAGGCGTGTCGCTGACCATCCTCGAGGCCATGGCCGCAGCGCTGCCGGTGGTGGCGACCGAGGTAGGCGGCAACCCCGAAGTGGTGGTCGAGGGAGAGACCGGCTTACTGGTGCCCGAGCGGGCGCCGGCGATCGCCGACGCCATCACGCGGCTGGCGTCGGATCCTCGCCGGCGTCGCTTGATGGGCGATGCCGGGCGATTTCGGGTGAAGAAGTATTTTTCGTTCGCGCGCATGGTGGAGGAATACGCGGCCGCCTATCGCCACCTGCCGCCCGCCGCCACCAGCCCGGCGCCAAGCGCGGCGCCCGCGGCGGCAGCCCCGATATCGGTCAGCGACGCCACCCGATCGATCGTGTAGAGCTGCAGCGCCTCGTTCGAGGCGCTGAAGAGGACCGCCAGGCCCACCAGTCGACTCACCAGCCTCAGCCAGTGCCGCCGGCGGTAGGTGTCGCCTAGTGCGAGCCCGCCAAGCGCGCCGAAGGCGACATAGAGCGACAGGTTGACGGCGACATCACGGATCGATACCAGCATTGGCGCCCAGATGCCCGCGCGGTAACGTCCCCACGTGCCGAGGCTGCCGTAGATGATGAACGCGCAGAGCAGCGCCCAGCCGATCCGCGCCGCCGTCGCTACACGCTCTCGGCGAATGCGTACTCCGCCCGGTGAAAGATCACCCACGCGATCAGCAGGAATGCCGCCGCGAATATGGTGGTGACGAGGAACGCCTGATTGGGAGCGTGGCCGCGCAGGAGGACGTCCCGGTAGGCTTCGAGGATCGGCGTCATCGGGTTGATCCGCATCAGCCGTCCCATCATCCCGCCAACCTGGCTGACCGGGTAGAGCACGGCGCTCACGAACATCCACACCGTCAGCACCAGCTCGAACAGGTACTTGACGTCGCGATAGAACAGGTTGGCCATCGCCAGCAGCAGGCTGATGGCGAGCGTGAACATGATGTGCACGGCCAGCACCCACGGCAGGGCGAGCAGCGCCGCCGTCGGCGCGACCTGGTAGTAGACCATCAGCGCGACCAGCACGGTGGCGCCGACCGCGAAGTCGACAATCGACACCAGCACCGACGAGATCGGGAAGATCTCCCTGGGGAAATAGACCTTGGTGACGAGGCTGGCGTTCGAGGTCAGCGACTGCACCGCGAAACGGAATGACGAGGCGGAAAAATTCCACGCCAACAGCCCGCAGTAGGCGAACAGCGGGTAGGGCATCGACATTTCGAGCGGCGCGACGCGCGTGAAGATCACCGAGAACACCGCGGTATTGACCAGCGGCATGAAGATCGCCCAGCCGAACCCCATCACGGTCTGCTTGTAGCGGAGCAGCAGATCCCGCCGCGTCATCTGGTAGAGCAGCTCGCGAAAGTCTGTACTGCTCGCGGACGATCTCGCGCAGATCACCCGCGAGGCTGGCGACGGCGCTCATCCCTTGATCGACTCGAGGAGCTTTTTCGCCTCATCCGACTCCGCGAACTTGGTCTTGCTGGTCAGCGCCTTCTCGAGCAGCTTGCGCGCCTCCTGCTTGTTGCCGCTGGCGTGATGGGCGAGCGCGAGATGGTAGTTGTAGACCGGGTTGTCGGGCTGGCGCAGGGTGCTGTTGCTGAACGAGTCGATCGCCATCGACGACAGGCCCTTCTTGTAATAGATCCAGCCGAGCGTATCGTCGACCTCGTGACGGGTCGGCAGCTGCGACTTGGCGGTTTGCGCCAGCTGCAACGCCATGTCGAGGTTGCCGTTGGTATTGGCGTCGATCCACGCCAGGTTGTTGGCGGCGACCGCGGCGCGCGGGTCGGTTTGCAGCGCCTTGGTGTAGCGCACCTTGGCTTCGTCCGGCTTGCCTTGCAGCTGCAGGATGGTTCCGAGCATGGTGTTGCCCGGCACCGACAGCGGCGCGGTGGTCACGAAGCGCTCGAGCTCGCGGCGCGCGAGATCCAGGCGCCCTTGCTCGTAGTACATCTTGCCCAGCATCGCGTAGGCCTGCAGGCTCTGCGCGTCGGCTTCGACGGTCTTCTTGAGCAGCTTCTCCATCTCCGCCGCGTTGCCGAGCGCATCGTAGGTCTGCGCGCCCATCAGCAGCACGTTGGGATCGTTCGGCATCAGCGCCAGCTGCTTGTCGATCAGGGCCTTGGCTGAACCGAAGTTCTTCGACTGCATTTCCGTCGTCAGCAGGCCGGCCAGGGCCTGGTAGGAGCGCGGGTCGGCCGCGAGCGCCCGCGAGTAGGCGGCGCGCGCGCCTTCCTGGTTGTTCTTCATCAGCGCCAGCGCGCCGGCGGCGGTCTGCACGGTCGCCGAGTCGGGGCTGATCTGCTGCAGGATGGCCAGCTGGCGCGTGGCCTGCGGGACATCGCCGGCCGCCATCAGGCCCTCGAACAGCGCCAGCCGCGCGTTGAGGTTGCCGGGCTGCTGCTCGACCACTTTCAGCAGCAGCGGCACCGCCTCGGCGGCCATCCCGTTGCTGATCTGCAGCTCCGCCAGTCCCACCCGCGCTTCGGCGTTGTTGCCGTCGAGGCTGAGGGCTTCGTTGTAGGTCGTCATCGACTCCTTCAACGAGCCGCGAATGGCGTAGGTGCGCGCCAGCGCCACCCGCGCCTCGACCGAGCGCGGGTTCGCGTCGGCGGCGGTCTTGAGCGAGCTCAACGCGTTGATGGTGTTGCCCTCGAGCAGCATCAGCTTGCCGCGCGTCACCAGCGCCTCGACGTTGTTCGGCTCGCGGGCGAGCACGGTCTCGAGCAGGCGATGCGCCTCCTCGTTCTTCTTGGCCGCCACTTCCACGCCGGCCAGGCGAACCGAGGCCGTGATGAAGGCATCCTTGTCGGCGAGGAGCGGCTTGAGCACGTCGCGCGCCGAATCGATGCGGCCGAGGCGCATGTAATAGTCGGCCAGCGCGTACTCCGCATCCTGGCCCGGGGCGACGTCCGCGACCGTCTTGAGGTGCGGTTCCGCCAGCTCAGCCCGGCGGGTGCCCATGTAGAGCAGGGCCAGCGCTCGATTGGCCATGATGTTCTTGCCGTCGAGCTCGAGCGCGCGCTTGAGCCCGCGTTCGGCCTCCGGCAGGTCACCCTGCGCCCACTTGAAATTCGCGAACGCGATGTGCGACTTGACCGAATTGCCATCGATCTCGATCGCCTTGCGAAACGCCGCCTCGGCCTTTTCGCGGTCGCCGCGGATCATCTCCGCCGCGCCGAGGTCGGCGTAAGTGCCGGCGCGCTTGGGATCCATCTCGATCGCCTTCTGAAACGCGGCGATCGCGCCGTCCATGTCCTTCAGGCCGGCCAGCGAGTTGGCGACGAGAATCTGCGCATCGACGTTGCCGGGCTCGCGCGCCAGCATCCGCTGTCCCAGTCCCTGCGCGTCCTGGAACAGGCCGGTCTGCAGCATGTAATTGCCGGCCTTGATCTGCGCATCGTTGTCGTCCGGCATCAGCTCGGCCGCGCGGGCGTACTCGCGCAGCGCGTTACCGGGATCGCCCGTCTCCGCGTAGGCGTCGGCCAGCCGCAGGCGCGCCGGCCCCAGCCTCGGGTCCGACTGCACCGCGCGCCGATACTCGATGATCGCCTCGGGCATCTTCTTCTGGGCGAGCTGTTGCTCCCCCTTCGCGAGATATTCCCGCGCCTTGGCCTGAGGGTCGCTCTTGCACGCCGCCATCGACATGGCCACGAGCACAGCGGGGAGGACGAACATCGATCCGGTCACACGATTCTTCATAATCTGCTCACCACTTGAGAGGGCCGCGAATTCGCCATCACGGCCGTAATACCCACGGCATCCTTGAGCAAGAGGGTTGCCAAGTCAGCTGTGGCAACGCCGTCGGCCCGCTCAGCGAAAAGTTATTTGCCTGGAGTCACTTGCGACCGATGCGGCCGAGCCCTGCCGTGCAGCCCATCCGTGAGATTCGGTAAAGCCGCTCGCGGGCCGACAAATCTCTCACCTCCAGTACCCAGAGTGAGGCGTGCGGGTGGAAGTGGGAAGGAGAGAACCGATGGGAAAGGGAGGGACGGGATTGACAATGCCGGCATCGCCCTGGCGGCGATGCCGGCACCGTATTGGAGTGATTACGCTGCGGTTTCGGTCTTGCGACGCGCGCGGAACGCGGCCAGCAGGCCCGTGCCGAGCAACATCATCGTCGCGGGTTCCGGAATCACCGTCGGCTGCTGAACCGCGGTAATGCGGCCCTGCAGGGTGGTGTCTCCGGGCGCCGCGGCGCCGCCCACGCCCGATGACGGGGGCACGAGGAAGTAGAACGGCTGCAGCATGTAGGTCACGCCGTCGATGCTCGTCGAGTTGACGGCGAACGTCAGCGCGAAGTCGGTCTGATTGATTTTCGCCAACGTGCCGGCGATTGAGCCGTTCAGCGCGCTGCTGCCGACGGTGGGCGCGGTCTGGGAAATCCCCAGCACGAACGAGGTGCTCGCTGAGCCCGAGAAGTCACCAGTCGTGGTCATCAGGATGTCACCGAAATTCGCATTCGATGGGGCATCCAGACTGTTGGTCGTGCCGGAGTACGTCAGCGTCACGCTGCCGCCGCCGCCGCTGAACGTGATGGTATTGCCGCCGCTGCCGAACGTGCCCGTCGTCGAGAAGTTCACGATCGGTGCCGCGTTAGCGTCGGTGTGAGTGAAAGCCACGACCAGGCCGGCGAGTGCGCAGGCTCTGAGTACCTGTGGAAACGTGCTTGAACATCATCTCTGTCGTCCTCCCTAATAACATCCGTTGTCTTACTTCGAGTAGTGCCGACCGGTGTCGACCTGCCCGCGTTACTGGTTTGAGCTTGCCGACCAATCTCGGTGACTGGTCAGTAACGACTGCACCTGCCGCTATACGCGTCATCTACTCCGCGACCCCTACCTGCAACCAGGTGGCCCGCCCTCCAAGACGGCCCACGCCGCTGACTTTAGCAATCGCGTTGCCATTCATTGGCGTGAGGAGGTAGCGGCGCAGTCTGCAAATCGATGACTCGTAAGTAGTTGCGATGGTGCAGACATAGCGGGAAGTCACCTGACGCAAAGACTAAAGGCGCGTCTACTGGACCATCAAAGAGACACCCACGACGGAGACAAAAGTTGTCGAGGCGTCGTTAGCGTTTGCGCTGGAAGGAAAATTGAGAACATTCGGTGGAGATCTGAGCATCCGCCGATGCATCGAGGCGCGGCCGCGCGCGCCTCAATTCGGCAGGTAGGCCGGCAGCGACGGATACATGACGCGCACGAACGTCTCGGCAAGCTGCTCGGCGGCCGCGCCACCATCGTCCGCGCGCATGTCGATCGGCGCGATCACCCGCACCAGGGCGCCGTCGGTGCGGTTGTCGCGAATCGCGTCGTGGATCAGATACAGCTTGCTCCAGTATTCACTCGCGATCACCCGGCCGCGGCTTTGATACCAGTACAGCACCAGCTGGCGGTCGATGCCCTTCTGCACGATGTAGCGATTGACGGTGATGTCGGTCCCGGCGCCGTCGACGTTGGCAAACGTCACGCGGCCTTCGTCAATCGGTTCCCATCCCGCGCCAGGCAGGCAGTTGAGCGGTGAATGAATGGTATCGCCTTGCCGCTGGCTGCCGTAGTAGCCCAGGTAGAGCCCGACGGCGGCGCCGCTCGGCTGGTAGTAAACGCGCGACAGGTAGTCGTCGACACCGAGCACCCTGAGGACGTCGGCTTCGATCGGCGGATCGACGGTGGCCTGCCACGACGCCAGCGTCATGGGAAAGGTGTCGAAAGTGGTGCGCGCAATCGGCGCTTCCGAACGACGGGCGTTCGCCAGGAAGATCGACGTCGCTCCGAGCAACAGGCAGAGCACCACGGCGCGTGTCAGTGAGTTCATCATACCGAAGCCGCCTCAGGTGTACGGACAGGTGGGGGTGGCGGTAGGAAGCGCTGCAGGATCCGCTGGAACCCAAACATCATCAGGAACGCGACCACGAACACCACCCATCCCGAGAATTCATGAAACATTCCCTCGACGCCCGCGTTGCCGTAGTTGTGCGCCGCGACGCCGGCGCTGGCCACGCGCAGGCCATTGGCGAGGATCGCCACCGGGATCGCCGAGAATGCGATCAACGTTCTGACCCAGACACGCTGATCGACGAAATAGCCGAAGACAATGCCCAGGGTAAACAGCGAGACCAGCGAGCGGATGCCGCTGCACGCTTCGGCGACCTCGAGCCTGGCGTTGGCGAGGATCAGCACGTTGCCCTCGCGCAGGATGGGGATGTCGAGCGAGCTGATGGTGGATTCACCAACGTTCGACGCCAGCAACTGGAGCGGAAAGGCGATCTTGTTGAAGATGATGGCCGGCAACGGCACCATCAGCAGCATGAAGGCGATGGGGAATAGCAGCACGCGCAGCGTCGGCCAGCCGAACAGGAACAGAATGGCCCCGGCCAGGGCGCCGATGATCGAGACGCGCGCGAGGAACAGTTCGGCGCCGAGCATGCCGGCCACCAGCAGGAAGAGGCTCCCGCCCACCACCACCAGGCCGAACATCGTCGGCCGATAGGGCGCCGCCAGGATCGCGCGACGACGTTCCCAGCCGAAGAACAGCGCCAGCGGGACAATGAAGAACCCGTGTGAGTAATTGTCGTCGGTGGACCAGGCATCGATCAGACCGGCGATGACGGACCAATACACTACGAGCAGCGCGCCAAGCACGAGCCCCACTGCGGCGATTTGTTGTCCGGTACGCGTCATCCGTTTCCTGCTCGAATGCGAAGAGGCGGCGGTTGATCGTCACATCCGGACGAGGTCACCGCCGCCTGCTTGCGACTATTGGCCGGGTTATGACCGGCTCGACCCGACTAAGAGCAAACGGACTGCCAACGTCCGGCGCGAAGTTCCCTTTATTTCCATCTCGAAAATTCCGGCGGTGCAAAGGAGTGCCACATGTGAGCGACTTTTGTCCTCTAGTGAGGCACCTAGCCCGCAGCCGGCACATCGGCGGACCCCTCACCGCGGCAAAGGAATTGCTCAACAGAAGCGCGGATGCAGAGCCCACACCGAGAGTCCGCCCCGACCCAGCCCGGCAATGGGGTTCCCAGTCTGCTATTGATCGAAGCGGCGTCGACCCATCGGCGAACCGTTCGCGAGTTGCTCACCGCGGCGAGCGGACTGTTGCGCATCGAGCACGTCACGACCGTTCAGGACGGTCTTGCCCGACTGGCAGCTCATCCGGTCAGCGCGGTGCTGCTCGACCTGACGCTGCCGGAGGCGGCCGACTTGAGCGCGGTGGATGCGCTTCGGCGGGTCGCGCCGAAAGTCGCCATCATGATCCTGGCGCCGGCGGCGGGGCAGGCGCTGGCGCGCCGCGCCATCGACCACGGCGCCAACGACTTCGTCGTCACCGAGGAAATCGATACCCGCGGGCTGCTGCAGCTGATCGCGATGATGTTCGAGCGGCGGGCCAGCGAGGAGCAGAAGTTCGTCGAACGCGAGCGCGCCGAGGTGACGCTCAACTCCATCGGTGACGCCGTCATGACCACCGATACGCTCGGCAATGTCACCTATCTCAACGCCGAAGCCGAGGCCCTGACGGGGTGGACCCGCGCCGAAGCGTTCGCGCGGCCGCTCGCCGAGGTGTTCGACGTCACCGACGGGCTCACCGGACAGCCGGCCCAGGATCCGTCGCGACTCGCGGTCGAGCACAAGAAGAAGGTGCGGCTCAAGGGCAATTACATCCTGGTGGGACGCGACGGCCAGGAAACCGCGATCGAGCACTCGGCGGCGCCGATCCACGATCGCCAGGGTCATATTCTCGGCGCCGTCATCGTGTTCCGCGACGTCATCGTGTCGCGCGAGCGGCGCCTCCAGATGCTGCACCTGGCCGAGCATGATGCGCTCACCGACCTGCCCAACCGGCTGCTCCTGAACGATCGCCTCGCGCGCTCGATCGCGCTGTCGCGGCGCTACGGCCGGCGGCTCGCGGTCCTGTTCCTCGATTGCGATCGCTTCAAGCACATCAACGACACGCTCGGCCACGCCATTGGCGACCAGGTGCTGCGGTCGATTTCGAAGCGGCTGACCACCTGCGTGCGCGAGTCGGACACCGTCAGCCGCCACGGCGGCGACGAGTTCCTGATCCTGCTGTCGGAGGTCGATCAGCCGGAGGACGCCGGGTTGATCGCGGAGAAGATTGTCAGCTCGATTGCCGAGCCGCACAGCATCGCCGGTCACGAGCTGACCCTGACCGCGAGCGTCGGCATTGCGCTCTATCCGGAGGACGGTCAGGACACCCAGTCGCTGATCATGCGCGCCGATACGGCGATGTATCACGCCAAGAACACCGGCCGCAACCGCGTCGGCTTCTATTCGCCCGAGATGGAAGCGCCCGCCATCAAGCGATCGTCGATCGAGTCGGAGCTGCGCAGCGCCCTCGACAAGCACGAGCTGGAGCTGTTTTATCAACCGACCATCGACCTCGACAGCGGCGCGATCAGCGGCGCCGAGGCGCTGATGCGCTGGCGCCATCCCGACCGCGGGCTGGTGTCGCCGGACCAGTTCATTCCCGCCGCCGAATCGTCGGGCCTGATTATTCCCATGGGACGATGGGCTCTGCGCGAGGCCTGCCGCCAGGCCAAGGCCTGGCAGGACGCGGGCCTGCCGGCCATTCCGATCGCGGTCAACGTGTCGGCGCTGCAGTTCCGCACCGCCGGTTTTCTCGAAGACCTGCTCCGCTTCCTCCACGAGTCGCGGCTGCCGTCGCAGTATCTCGAGCTCGAGCTGACCGAGAGCGCGTTGATGGTGGATATCGCCTCGACCACGCCGCTGCTCGAGGTGCTGAAGCAGAAGGGCCTGATCCTGAAAGTCGACGATTTCGGCACCGGCCCGTCGAGCCTGGCCTATCTGCAGCGGTGCCCGGTCGACGTCCTCAAGATCGACCAGTCGTTTGTGGCCGACATTGAACCGGCGTCCGCCGACGCGCCGCTGGTGCGCGCGGTCATCGCCATGGGCAAGAGCCTCGGCTGCCGCATCGTCGCTGAAGGGGTCGAGACCTCGCAGCAGTTTGCCTACCTGCGCGCGGAGCATTGCGACGAAGGGCAGGGCTACCACTTCAGCCCGCCGGTCAACGCCGCGACGTTCGAGCGGCTGCTGGCGCACGCCCCCTTCGTGATTCCGCAGCTGGACATTTCCCGCCTGCCTGCACGATGATGCAGCCCCGCTGATGACCCTTGCCGATCTGGTCTACGCCCGGCTGACCCCGCTCTACGATGTGATGTTTGCCGGGCTGCTGCGCCACGGCCGCCGCCGCGCGATGGCGCATCTCAAGCCGC
The DNA here is from genome assembly GCA_963795125.1 of uncultured Acidimicrobiia bacterium. Taxonomy (GTDB): domain Bacteria; phylum Acidobacteriota; class Vicinamibacteria; order Vicinamibacterales; family UBA2999; genus 12-FULL-67-14b. The sequence continues at coordinate 112,661 of CAWCGQ010000001.1, forward strand.
TCCGCGGCGAGACCGTGCTCGAGCTTGGCGTCGGCACCGGCCTCCACCTCCGTGACTATCCTCCGTCGTGCCGCGTCACCGCGGTCGACCTGTCGAGGGCGATGCTCGAGCGCGCCCGCGAGCGTATCGACGGCGTGGACCGCTCGCCGGTGTCGTTTGCGCAAATGGATGCGACCAGGCTGGGCTTTGCGGATGGCTCGTTCGACGCCGTCTATGCGCCCCATGTGGCGACGGTGGTGCCCGATCCGCCGGCGATCGGTCGCGAAATGGCCCGGGTGTGTCGTCCCGGGGGGCGCGTCGTGCTGCTCAATCACTTCGACGGCGTGCCCGACACCACCAACCTCACCAACCGCGTGGCGGGACGGATCGCGAGCCTGTTCTCGGTGAATTGGAGTTTGCGGCTTGACGACTTCCTGAATGACTCGGGCCTGGAGGCGATTGCGATCGAGTCGGTCAACCAGCCGCGGTTGTCGTCGATCGTGCTGTGCCGCAGGCGCGGCGACGATTGATCAGGCGTCGCCCCTGACCAGGCGGATCAGGCGGCTGGTCGACGCGTCATGACTGCTCGTGACCGCGCCGGCGGCGAGATCCCCGGCCAGCGTCGCCGCCAGTTGCTTGCCCAGCTCGACGCCCCACTGATCGAAGGAATTGATCTGCCACACCGCGCCCATCGTGAAGACGCGATGCTCGTAAAGCGCGAGCAGCATGCCGAGCGTCCGCGGCCCAAGCCGGCGATAGACCATCGTGGTCGAGGGGCGGTTGCCGGGAAAGACCTTGTGCGGCGCCAGCCGATCGATCGCCTCGCCGGATAGTCCCTGCGCCGCGAGCTCGGCGCGCGCTTCCTCGTCGGTCTTGCCGCGCATCAACGCCTCGGTCTGCGCCAGGCAATTGGCGATCAGCAGGCGATGGTGGTCGCCGATCGGATCGTGCGTCTCGATGCCGACCAGGAAATCGGTCGACACCAGCCGCGTGCCCTGGTGCAGCAACTGGTAGAAGGCGTGCTGGCCGTTGGTGCCGGGCTCGCCCCACACGATCGGCGAGGTCTGGACGTTGACCGGGTGGCCGAGGCGGTCGACCCGCTTGCCGTTGCTTTCCATCTCCAGCTGCTGGAGGTAGGCGGGCAGCCGCTGCAGATGTTGTTCGTAGGGCAGGACCGCGTGCGACCCGGCGTCAAGCACGCTTGCGTACCACACGCCGAGCAGCCCGAGCACGATCGGCAGGTTGTGCTCGAGCGGGGCGGTGCGGAAGTGCTCGTCCATGTCATGGGCGCCGTCGAGCAGCTGTTCGAAGTGGGCGAAGCCGGCGCCGAGCGCGATCGGCAGGCCAATCGACGACCACAGCGAGTAGCGGCCGCCGACCCAGTCCCAGAACACGAACATGTTGTCTGGAGCGATCCCGAACTTCCGGACCTCGTCCGCGTTGGTCGAAATCGCGACGAAATGCCTGGCCACGGCCGCCTCATCCTGCGCGCGCGCCAGCAACCAGTCGCGCGCCGACCGCGCATTCACCATCGTCTCCTGCGTCGTGAACGTCTTGGAGGCCACCGTGAAGAGCGTCGTCGCCGGGTCCAGCGATCGCAGCGTGTCGGCCAGATGGGCGCCGTCGACGTTCGACACGAAGTGGGTGCGTGGACCGTCCTGGGTATACGGCGTGAGCGCCTGGCGTCACCATCGCCGGTCCGAGATCCGAGCCGCCGATGCCGATGTTGACGACGTCGGTGATGCGAAGGCCGGTGTAGCCGAGCCAGCGGCCGCTCCGGACCGATTCCGAAAACACGCGCACGTGTTCGAGCGCCGCGCGCACCTCCGGCATCACGTCGCGTCCGTCGATCGTCATCGGCCGGGTCGAGCGGTTGCGCAGCGCCACGTGGAGCACCGCGCGGTGTTCGGTGGCGTTGATCGGCTCGCCGGCGAACATCCGATCGCGCAGCGTTTCCACGCCGGTGGCGCGCGCCAGTTCGAACAACGCCCGCATCGAGTCGTCGGTGATCAGGTTCTTCGAGTAATCGACGGACAGGTCGTCGCCGAGCGTGATGAAGTAGCGCTCGGCGCGTCCCGGATCCGCCGCAAACAACTCGCGCAGGTGCTCGCGGGGCGCGAAGGCGGCCAGCGCGCTGAGCGGTGATGGCGCCGGCGCGGCGCCGTCACCGTCCGCGTGCCACGCGCGCACCCCGCCGTCGCAGGCCTTGTCGTTGTGACCGCGGCGCACGCCGTCGGGCAGGGTCTCGAACAGCCGCGCGTTGCCGCCGCCCAGCACCACGTACTCGGCCACCAACGCCGCGCGCAGCAGCCGCGCACCTTCGAGCACCGCGGCGCGCCAGGCGTCCTCGCCAAGCGCGTTCAAGCCACGCTGGCCGAGCACATCCTCGAACGTCGAATCCTGGTAGGGAAAGTGCGCCAGCTCGAGCGCGATCACCCGCCCATCGTCCACGAGCGCGGTGCCGAGCCCCGAGCCGAGGCCGAGAAAGAGCATGCGGCCGCCTTCGTCGCTGCCGAGCGCCTGCATCGCCGCGTCGTTGAGAATCCTGACGGGCTTACCGAGCGCCGCCTGCCAGTCGAAGCCCACCCAGCCGGTGCCAAGATTCCACGGCTCGGCGAGGACCTTGCCGTGCAGGACCGGACTGGGAATGCCGACGGTGATGACGTCATACTCCCAGTCCGCGGTCCCGGCCTTGACCCCGGCCACCACCTGCTGCGGCGTAAATCCGTCACCCGAATCGAACTTGCGCGTCTCGGGACTCCCCGAACGCATCAACTTGACGTGGGTGCCGCCGATATCGATGACGAGGACGGTCATGGAATAAGAAATTAAGAATAACGAATAACAAACGGAAAGTTTCGCCATTTGTGATCGCTAATTTCGTTATTTGTTATTCCTTATTCGTTATTCTTGACTTCATGTCCCTGCTCGACTCGCTGAAGCAGTTCACGACCGTGGTGGCCGATACCGGCGACATCGAGTCGATGCGCCAGTACCAGCCGCAGGACGCGACCACCAATCCGTCGCTGCTCTTGAAGGCCTCGCAGCAGCCGGAGTACCGGCCGCTGGTCGACGCCGCGCTGGCGGATGCCGAGCGCGCCGGCGGCGGGGCGGCGACGCGGGCCGAGGCGTTCATGGATCGCCTGGCCGTCAACTTCGGCCGGGAGATCCTCAAGATCGTGCCGGGCCGGGTCTCGACCGAGGTCGATGCGCGTTTGAGTTTCGACCGCGATGCGACCATGGCCAAGGCGCGCGAGTTGATTGGCCTCTACGAACAGGCGGGGATCTCGCGCGAACGCATCCTGATCAAGGTCGGCAGCACCTGGGAAGGCATTCGCGCCGCGGGCGAGCTCGAGCGCGAAGGCATCCACTGCAACCTGACGCTGCTGTTCAGTTTCGCCCAGGCGGTGGCGTGCGCCGAGGCCGGTGTCACGCTGATCTCGCCGTTTGTCGGCCGCATCTACGACTACTACAAGAAGGAACGCGGCGGCGATTTGGCGCCCGCCGACGATCCCGGCGTGCAGTCGGTGACCCGCATCTACAACTACTACAAGAAATTCGGCTACACCACGCAGGTCATGGGCGCGAGCTTCCGCCGGGTCGAGCAGATTGTCGATCTGGCCGGCTGCGATCTGCTGACCATCAGCCCCGACTTGCTCGACGAGCTGCAGAAGACGCCCGGCGAGATCACCCCGGCGCTCACGCCGCAGGCCGCGCGCGCGTCGGCCGACGACAAGATCTCGCTCGACGAGAAGACCTATCGCTGGATGCACAACCAGGATCCGATGGCCGTGGAGAAGCTGTCCGACGGCATCCGCCGCTTCTACCAGGACGGCCGCAAGCTCGAACAGTGGGCCGCGACCGCGCTGTCGACCGCCTGACCATGACCGACACCCCTCGTCAGTCGCGCGCGGGGGCTCACCTCGAGCTGCCGGCCGACTCGCCCCTCCAGCAGCTCGCCGACCGGCCGGCGCTGGTCGTGCTGTTGCGATCGTTCGGCTGCACGTTCTGCCGTGAAGCGATGGCCGACGTCGCCGCCGTCAAGGCGTCGATTCACGCCGCCGGCGCCGGTGTGGCCTTCGTGCACGGCGCGACCCCCGCTGAAGCCGCCCCGTGGTTCGAAAAATTCGGGCTCGATGACGCGGTGACGATCAGCGATCCGGATCGCGCGCACTACCGCGCCTTCGGCCTCGGCCGCACTACGCTCGGCGCGCTGGTGGATCCGGGCGTCTGGATGCGCGGCACGGTGTGCGCGCTGTCGTACGGGTTCGGGGCGCAGACGCCGGCGATGATGCGGCAGCTGCCGGGCGTGTTTCTGATCCACGGCAATCACCTGCTGTCGGCGTACCGCCACCGCACGCCCGCGGATCGGCCCGACTACCTGGCGCTGGTGCGGGCGTCGCACGCGCCGCGCTAGAATGGCGGTGCTTGTCCCCCACATCGCCGAAGACGGTTCGGTCCGCCGTTCTCATGGAGGCTTCATGACAGCTCGTCAATACGCGGTCGCGTTGATGTTCGTAGGTGCATCGGCGACGGCCTTCGCCCAGTCCGCTTCGCAGCAACCAGCTCAGCCGCCCGCCACGCCCGCTGAATCACCGGTCTACGAAGAGCAGGTCGTCGTCACCGCGTCAAAGCTCGCTCAGCAGCTCGTCGACGCGCCGGCGACGGTGTCGGTCGTGACCGCGGACGTTATCGCCTCGACGCCGGCGACCAACTACGCCGAGCTATTGCGCTCGGTGCCGGGGGTCAATTTGTCGCAGACCTCGGCGCGCGATTACAACATCACCATGCGCGGCGCGGCCTCGACGCTGGCCACCTCGACGCTCGCCCTGCTCGACGGCCGCAGTCTTTACCTCGACTTCTTCGGCTTCGTCGCCTGGGATCTGCTGCCGGTGAATCCGAGCGAGCTCAAGCAGATCGAGGTGATCCGCGGGCCGGCATCGGCGGTGTGGGGCGCCAACGCCATGAACGGCGTCGTCAACTTCATCTCCAAGACGCCCCGCGAGCTGGACGGCAATAGCGCCACGCTGAGCTTTGGCGCGTTCGGTCGCGATATCGACGGCGGCCAGCAGCTTGGCAACGGCACGCTGTTCGGCATCAATGCCACCCACGCCAGGGCGGTGAACGATCGCTGGGCCTACAAGATTTCCGGCGGCGGCTTCACCTCGGATGCGCTGGCGCGACCGACCGGCGCGATTCCCAACGGCACCGGCACCCAGTACCCGAACTTCGCCAACCAGGGCACCACCCAGCCGAAGTTCGACACCCGCGTCGACTACGACGCCGAGCGCTACAAGCTGGTGTTCGCGGGCGGCTACTCGGGCACCGACGGCATCTTTCACACCGGGATCGGGCCGTTCGACGGCACCGGCGTCGGCGTCGGCTACGGCACCATGCGCTACACGCGCGGCGCGCTCAAGTTCAACTTCTTCACCAACCAGCTCAATGGCGACGCCAGCGGGTTGCTCGCGATCGGCATCGACGGCCGGCCGATCCTGTTCAAGTTCAACACCCAGACCTACGATTTCGAAGTCGGCAACATCAACGCCCTCGGCAGCCGCAACGTGCTCAGCTATGGCGGCAACGTCCGCTTCAACACCTTCGACCTGTCGATCGCGCCGCGCGGCGACAACCGTACCGAGCTCGGCTTCTACGTTCAGGACGAAGTGTTCCTCAACAACTACCTGCGCCTGAGCCTCGGCGCGCGCGTCGACAAGTTCGACAACATCGCCGATGCGGTGTTCTCGCCGCGCGTGGCGCTGATCCTCAAGCCCACCGCCGACCAGGCGGTGCGCCTCTCCTACAACAAGGCGTTCCGCTCGCCGTCGCTGATCAACAACTTCCTCGACACCACCATCGTCAACCAGTTGAACCTCGGCGCCATCAACCCGGCCTTGAACGGCGTGAACTACAACTTCCCGGTGCGGGCGGTCGGCAACGAGGCCCTGACCGAGGAGTCGACCCAGTCGTTCGAAGTCGGCTATACCGCCGTCATCAACAGCCGCGCCACGCTCTCGGCCGCCGTCTATCGGACCACCAACCACGACGAAATCTTCTTTACCCAGACCGGCCGCTATCGCGCCGCGGCGCCGCCCCCGGGCTGGCCGCTGCCGGCGGTGGTCCTCGAAGTGTTGCCGCCGCCCTGCGCCACGGCGGTGTGCACCGGCGGCGGATTGCCGTCGGAGTTCAGCTACCGCAACCTCGGCACGGTGAAGAACATGGGCTTTGAACTGGGCCTCGACGGCGCCGTCACCCAGGCGCTGAATGTGTTTGCGAACTATTCGTATCAGGACCAGCCCGATCCGGACTTCGCGCTGTCGGAGGTCAACCTGCCGCCGACCAATCGCTTCAACCTCGGCTTCAGCTTCAGCCAGGGCCTGTTCGTCGGCAACGCGTCGGTGAGCTATGTCGACGATGCGTTTTTCCAGGACGTGCTCGATGCGCGCTTCGCCGGCCCGACCGAGGCCTACACCCAGGTCAACGGCGCCTTCGGCGTGAAGTTCCTCAGGGATAAGGTCACCGCGACCATCAAGGTGATCAACCTGCTCGACGAGGACATTCAGTCGCACGTGTTCGGCGACATCATGAAGCGCCAGGTGCTGGGCGAGTTGCGTTTCCAGTTCTAGGCGGTGGTGTCCGGCAAGAGCCGGGCCACGGCAGCCGCGTAGGCCTCTGGTGTATCGAGGCTGATGAACGTCTCCAGATCCGGGTCGATGTCGCGGAACACCGCCGCATCGACCCGTTTCGTCGTGACGCGATCGAGCAGCCGCATCACGCGCCGTTCGCCGGAGTCGAGCAGCGCGCGCGCCTCCGTCGCGACGCGCGACCGATAGACGCCGCATAAGGCGCTGGCGTGCCCGTCGGCGACCGCGACACAGACGTCGTGGTCGTCGATCATCGAGGCGAGGCGCTGCAACACCAGCGGATTGATGAGCGGCATGTCGCAGGCGACCACGAAGTTGAGGTCGCTCCGGCTGGCCGCAAGACCGGCGGCAAGGCCCGCGAGCGGTCCGAGATCCTCCACCGCGTCGTGCACCGCCGCAACGCCGGCGGGCAATCGCCGGCCGGCCCGTCCCACCACTACTACCTCGCCGGCAACGCCCCGCAGGATGCGCACCACCCGCTCGAGCATGGTCTCAGCGCCGAAGGGCAGCGCGCCCTTGTCCTGTCCCATGCGCATCGATCGGCCGCCGCACAGCACGATGGCCGACGGCGGCGCGGCTGGCGGCGCCATTCAGTCGGCGCGCCGCGCGACCAGGCCCATCTGGTGGCCGCGCTTCCGCCACAGCTGGACGGCATCCCTGAGGTGGCCGGTAATCGCCAGGCTGGCGCTGACGAGCACGCGCAGCACCGCGTCGCGCGCGCCTGCCGGATCGCTCGCATACGGATCCCAGGTGGCGCATTCGGTGATCGTGAAGCCTTCCGACTTCACCAGCTCCTGCAGCGTCCACGGGTCGTACTCGTAGACGTGACACATCGGGTGGCGCTGGTTGAAGTCGAGACTGTAGGCGCTGGCGTCGTAGGGATGGACGTGCGACAGCATGCGACGGACCTTGGCCCACGCACAGACATTCGGCGTGCCGAGATACAGCACGCCGCCGGGCTTCAGCACCCGCGCCGCCTCCCGCAACAGCGCGCGCGGCGTCGTCACGACATGCTCGATCACCTCGAAGGCGGTGACGACGTCGAAGGTGCGGTCCGGAAAGGGAAACCCTTTTTCCAGATCGAACGGCGCGAAGGTCCACGCCGCTTCCGGCACCGCGGTGCCGGGGTAGACGTTGGCCGTCAACTCGACGCCAAGCGCCGTCAGCCGCGCTCCCATCTTGGGATCGTGGCCAAGATCGAGCAGCGCGACCGGCCGGCCGCTAGGCAGGTGCTTCGCCAAATGTGCCAGGGTCGTTCCGACCCGCGGCTCGTGCCAGTCGTGGTACGGCTGAATCGTCGGCGTCACTGCAGGCCTCATTTCCGTAGTTTGTCGATTGCCGCCAGCAGGTCGGCGCCGTTGTGAGCGCGCAATCCCGCCCATAAATCGCCGGCCTTCTTCACCCTCGCATGAATCGTGTCGATGGTGAAGTCCTGGGGCCTCGGCCGCTGGCGAACTTCGCTCCAGGTGAGCGGCGCCGACACCCCTGCAAAAGCACTGCCGCGGGCGCTGTAGGCGCAGGCCAGCGTCTTGCCCTGGATGTTCTGCAGGTAGTCGATGTAGATCGTGCCGTCCTTGCGCTTGCGCACCATCCGCTCAACCGTCGCCACCTTGGGATGCCTGGCCGCAATCATCGTGGCGATAATCTGGCAGAACAGCATGCCGGCTTCGTAGGGCGTTGCCGGAGGCAGCGGGATGAACACGTGCAGGCCCTCCGAGCCCGACGTCTTCGGGAAGCCACGCACCTTCACGCGATCGAGCTCCTCCTCGACCCACTCGGCGCAATCCAGGATCTGCGAGAACGTCGCGCCGGGCTGGGGATCCAGGTCGATCGCGACCTGATCGGCCGAGTCGAGATCGTCGATGGTCGAAAACCACGGGTCCATCGAGATCGACGCCAGCTGCGCCATGTAGAGCAGCGTCTTCAGCGACCCGCCGATCAATCGCGCCGGCACGTCGTCATGCGGCAGCGTCTCGACGCGCACGCCAGGCGGCGCCGGTTCGGGCGCGCGGTGCTGGTAGAACGACGGTCCCTCGACGCCATTGGGCAGGCGCTTCATCACCAGCGGGCGATCGTTGATCACCGGCAACAGGTAGGGCGAGATCTTCGCGTAGTAGCGCAGCAGATCGCCCTTGGTCTTCTTCACCGCCGGCCAGAACACCTTGTGAAGATTCGTGATTTCGAGAACGTCGCCATCGGGAAGTTTCAGCCGGCCATTCTTGCGCGCCTTCTCGAATGCGTCGAGCTGATCGACCAGGCCGTCGATGTCGTCGTCCGAGAACTTGTGAACCTTTGGCACCGCCGTGAGAACGTCGCCCTTGGAACCCTTTGGAACCTTTGGAACCCCTGGAACCGTGACGTCGGCGGCGTTCTTGTCGTCCCGCAGACCCAGATAGGCCGGATGACGCAGCCGGCCGTCGTCGGTGATCTCGGTGTATCTGACCTGTGCGACCAGCCGCGGCTTGACCCAGTGCGGCGCGCCCTTCGCCGAGAGAAGCTTTGGCTTTGGACTGAGCGGGCAGGTCGGCGTCTCCAGCCTGCGCAGCAGCTTCATGACGCGTTCGAGCTCGGCGCCCGTGAAGCCGGTGCCGACCTCGCCGGCATACCGAAGGCCGTTGCCATCGCGGACGCCCAGGATGAGCGATCCGAAATGTACCCGCGTGCCGCCCGGACTGGTCCATCCACACACGATGAACTCGTCCTGCTTGTGCAACTTGTATTTCACCCACTCGGGGCTGCGCTTCGCGGTCCGATAGGGCGACCGCGCGAGCTTGACCATCAAGCCCTCCCAGTTTTCGGCGGTCGCCTGTTTCAGGAGCGCCCTGCCGTCGCCCACCGACTGGGCGGTGATGCGCACCAAATCGGACGAGGGCGGCCGATGGGTCCTGAACAGTGCCTCGAGCCGCGCCCGTCGCGCGGCCAGGGTGTGGCTGCGCAAGTCGTCGTCGCCGTCACGCAACAGGTCGAACGCGACGAAGGCCGCCGGTTGTTCGCTCGGGGAGAGGATCTGCTTCTTCGAATTGAACCCCGGCACCGTGATGTGAATGCGGTGCTGCAGCCGCTGGAAACTCGCCGGCCGCATGTCCTCATCGAGCGCGACGATCTCGCCGTCGAGCACGATCGGCGCCTTGATCTTCTTCAGCCACGACCCCATCGCCTCGACCAGGTCGGGGAACTGCGCGGTCTTCTCGTTGCCGTTGCGGGACCAGAACCGCACCGATGGTGGTGTTCCCGGCTTGCCCCCCGCAGCGTCCTCGCGAAGCGGGGGCAGCACTTCGACGATGGCGCGAATGCCGTCGACCTTCGGCTCGTAGACATACGCCTGGTCGGTGAGACTCGGCGGCTGCGACGGCAGCGTCGCGAGCATCGGCCGCAGATCTTTTGCCGAGAACATCGGTGCCCTGGCCTCTATTCAGCGTAGCGGTCGTCGAACCATGGTTCAGCGGTGTCGGAGTAGCCACGCTCCTCCCAGAATCCGGGCGTGTTTGCGGTCAAAAACTCGATCCGGCGAATCCACTTGGTGCCCTTCCACGCATACAGCTTCGGCGTGATCATGCGGCAGGGGCCGCCGTGCTCCTGCGGCAGGGGCGCGCCCTCCCACGCGTGCACCAGCAGCACGTCGTCTTCAACCGCGCGCGCCAGCGGAAGATTCGTCGTGTAGGGAATGCGCGTGCCGGGCATGTGGTCGTAGCCCGTGCACAACACGTGCGTCACCTCCGGCGCCGGGACGGCGAGCTCGGCGAGGGTGCGGAAGCGGACGCCCTGCCACCGGTTGTCCATCCGGCTCCACGTGGTCACGCAGTGGAAATCGCTGACGTCTTCGACCTGGGGCAGCTCGAGGAACTGCGGCCACGTCAGCGAGAACGGATTTTCGCAATGGCCGGCGACCTCGAGGCGCCAGGCCTCGGTCGAGACCTCGGGCGAATCGCCGAGATCGAGCACCGGCCAGTTCGGGACCGGGCGCTGGCCGACCGGCAGTTTCGGCATGCCGTGGCGGTTCTCGGGTCCCGATCCTTCCGGCGTCCGTCCCTCGAAGGCGACGTTGACCCGGTGCTGGTGGAGCTCGCGCTGACGGGCGATGTAGTTGAGACGTTTGTCGACCAGTGACTGTGCCATGGCAATGTGGTGTGACCGCTGAGGGAGGATCTTCCCTGATCTGGGCGTCGGCGCCAAAGCGGTCAGACCCCTAGTATCATCTGCCGATGCGGTTCGAGTTCGTGGTGCGATCCGGCAAGGAGATCGGCCGGACCGTGGCCGTCAGCACCGGACAGACCATCGCGCTCGGCCGGCTGAAGGACTGCGACGTCGTCGTCGACGACGAGGCGGCGTCGCGGCGGCACTGCGCCATTACCGCGCGCGAGGATGCCTGCGCGGTGGCCGATCTGCAGTCGGCCAATGGCACCTTCGTGAACGAGCAGCGCATCGCCTCGGCCGAGCTCGGCCGCGGCGACCGGATCCGCATCGGCTCGACCGTGCTCGAGTTGCTCGAGGCCCACGCCACCGGGTCGGGATCGCACCACGCCCAGTCGCTGAGCATCGTCGACGCCCGCGGCCAGACCCTGGTCCAGCGCGCCGTCGATCCCAACAAGCTCGAGTTCCTGACGGGGATCTACAAACGGAAAGAGGAGGCGCACCTGCTCGAGGCCGCGCAGACCTATTTGACGACGCTGCACAAGGTGTCGGAGATCCTGTCGCGCGCCTCGAGCGTGGAAGCGCTGTTCGATTCCATCGTCTCGGCCATCCTCGAGGTGACCGGCGGCGATCGCGCCGCGGTGCTGATGCGCAACACCGAGACCAACCTCGTCGACCTGACCGCCGTTCGCACCAGGGACGGCCAGCCGCCGGGCGAGGTGACCGTATCGCGCACCGTCGTGCACGACGTGCTCGACAAGGGGATTTCGGCATTTACCGACGACGCGCTCGCCGACCAGCGCTACGTCGGCGGCGACAGCATCGTGCGGCAGCGGATCCGATCGGTGATGTGCGCGCCGATGCGCACCACCGATGAGATCCTCGGCGTGCTTTATGTCGACAGCCTGATGGCGCGCGAGTTCAACGCCGCCGAGCTCGAGCTGCTGGCGGCCATCGGCAACCAGGCCGGACTGGCGATGCATCGAGCGAAGTTGCTGGCCGATGTGGAGCGGCTGTTCCTCGACGTGACCAGGGCCATTGCGGCGATCATCGACGCCAAGGACGGCTACACGCACAAGCACTCCGAGCGGGTGGCGGCCTTCGGTGTGCGGCTGGCGCGCCACCTGGGGTTCGATGCCGACGGCCGCGCCGTGGTCGAGCTGTCCGGGCTGCTGCACGATGTCGGCAAGATCGGCGTGCCCGACGCCATCCTCAACAAGCCCGGCAAGCTCACCGAGGCGGAGTTCACGGAAATGCGGCTGCATCCGCTGCACGGCGCGCGCATCCTGTCGAACATCAAGAGTCAAAAGGTGATCAGCCTGCTGCCGGGCGTGAAGTATCACCACGAACGCTGGGACGGGACGGGCTACCCGGAGGGGCTGAAGGGCGAGGAGATTCCGCTGCTTGGCCGGGTGCTCGGCGTGGCCGACTTCCTCGACGCGTTGACCTCGGATCGCTCCTACCGCAAGGGTGTGCCGCTCGAGCAGGCGGTGCAGATGGTCAGAGACCTCGCGGGGCAGGCGTTCGATCCGTCGATTGTCAGCGCCGCCGTCGAGTTGCACGAAAAGGGAGAGCTGGCCCTGCCGGCGACGCCCAACCCGGTGGTCAGCCGGCCCGACCACTAGACGAACAGGCTGCGCGCGGTGAGCATGTCCGGCCGCAGGCCGGCGGCCTTGGCCAGGCGCTTCACGATCGGCGGCGGGTCGATGCGCGCTTTCCACAGATCGGCGCGTCCGCCCATGCGGGTGAACTCGTCGGCCCAGTGGTTCCACCATGGCGAAATGCGCTGCGAGATCGGCTCGACGATCAGGATGCGCGCTGGCTGGGCGTGCGGCCGTGCGGCGTCCGGCTTCGGCCGGACCACTTGCTTCAGGTGCTCGAGCAGCGCCGCCCGATCCGGATCGTTCAGCTCGTTGACCACGAAGGCCGCGACCACCACCGACGTGTCGGCCGGGAAGCGGATGGTCGCGGCGTGCGCCCGCCGCACCTCGGCGTGAAGCCCGAACGCCCGGTAGGTGAAGCGCGCTTCGTCCAGCGTCCACGGATGCGTATCCGCGCCGAGCACCCGCAGTGCGGGCGTCACCGACGTCGCGATCGCGGCGCCCGCCACCCCCGTGCCGCAGCCGACATCGACCACCACGCCCGGCGCGAAGCTTGCGCCGAGCTCATGAGCGATGTGCCGGACGAGCAGGAAGTGGATCGGCCCGTAGGTACAGGGCGAAGGCGGCGCGCTTGCCGGCGCCATCGAGCGCTTTGCGATCGGCGAGCGCGGATTCCCGCCGCTCGACATAGGTCGACGACAACGCGCGCAGCGCGCGTGTCACCTCGCTGAACCGTAGGTCAGCGAGCTGTCGCTCCTCGAGCGCTTTGAGGAAGAGTGGGAAGTTCAAAGTTGGGGTGAGTGACGGGGATCGAACCCGCGACAGCCGGATCCACAATCCGGAGCTCTACCACTGAGCTACACTCACCGTGTGGTGTTCCTGCTAGTTTAGAGTGAAAAGTTGAAAACTTCAAAGTTGAGTTTTCAGTCGGGATTCGACGTTGCCACCGCCGCGCGCACGACGTGACCGCCTCGTCTTTCCGAAGCGGGCAGCCAGCTTAGCATGATCCCTTTTCTCGGGCCGGCCGATCCATTTCCGCCGGTGGACCAGGCGCTGCAAAATCCCGACGGCCTGCTCGCCGCCGGCGCGACGCTGTCGACGCGGCGGCTGGTCGACGCCTATCGGCGCGGCATTTTCCCGTGGTTCAACGACGGCGATCCGATCCTGTGGTGGTCGCCCGATCCACGCACGGTGCTCTATTCGTCGCGGCCGCATGTTTCGCATTCGCTCGGCAAGCGCCTGCGCCGGGAGGCGTTTTTCATCACCATCGACCGCGCGTTTCTGCGCGTGCTCGACGCCTGCGCGATGCCGCGCGCCGGTGACGGCGGCACCTGGCTGACGCCGCAGATGCGCCGCGCCTACGCCTCGCTGCACGCGGCCGGCTTCGCGCATTCGATCGAAGTGTGGATGGAGGGCGAGTTGGCGGGCGGAATTTACGGCGTCGCCATCGGCCGGATGTTCTTCGGCGAGTCGATGTTCACCCGCCGCACCGACGCCTCGAAAATCGCGATGGTCCGCCTGGCGGCGCAGCTCGAGCGCTGGGCGTGCCCGCTGATCGATTGCCAGCTCGAAACCGCCCACCTGCTGTCGCTCGGGGCGGAGCACCTGCCGCGCCATCGGTTCGTCGCCGAAGTCGAGCGGCTGGTGAACGAGCCGCCGCCGGGCTGGGGGCTCGACGCGGACCTGGCGGGCACTCCCGGCCACGCGCCGCGCAGCGTGAGCGCCGGCCCGCCGTAGCGTCAACCGAAGCGGGGCGCTATGATCCAGAAGTGGCCGACCCCAAAATCCGCGAACGGATCCAGACCGATTCCCGGAGTGATGAGCTGGTCGAGCACCCGCGCCTGTGGAAGGTGCTGTTGCACAACGACGACTTCACGACGCAGGAGTTCGTCGTCTGGGTGCTCGAGTCGGTGTTCAACCTGTCGCATACGGAAGCCTTTGCCATCATGATGCACGTCCATCAATCCGGGGTCGGCGTCGCCGGCCTGTTCACGCGCGATGTGGCCGAAACCAAGGTCAAGGCCACGCAGCAGCTGGCCGAGCAGCACGAATATCCACTGCTCGTCACCATCGAGCCCGGCGCGGAGACCGGAAAATGAGCCGCACCCCGGTCCCGTTCGCGCCCGACACCCTCGAGAGCATCCGCCGCGCGTTTCGCGTCGCGGCGGATCGCCGTCACGATCTCGTCAGCCTCGAGCACATGCTGCACGCGCTCATCGAGGACCCGCAGGCGAGGGACATCCTCGCGCGCTGCCGCGTCAACCTGGCGAACCTGCGCGCCGACCTGGAAGAAGTCCTCGATCGCGCCTTCTCGCCGGTGCCCGGCAAGAAGGCCGTCAAGCCGGAGTCGACGCTCGGTTTCGACCGGGTGGTCGAGCGCGCGGTGGTGCACGCGGCATCGTCGAGCGCCCAGCAGGTTGAGAGCGGCGCGCTGCTCGTGTTCCTGCTGCAGGAAGAGGAGAGTCACGCGGCCTACTTCCTCCGCAAGCAGGGCGTCGATCGGCTCAGCCTGCTGCGATCGATTGCGCATGGCGGCGGCGACCCGGGTGCGACGGGCACGGCGCCGGACGGCGGCGAGGCCGGCACCGCGGCCGACCCCCTCCAGGCCTACGCCACCGACCTGATTGCGAAGGCCGGCGCGGGCGCGATCGATCCGCTGATCGGGCGCGAGCTCGAGCTCGAGCGGATGGTGCAGGTGCTCGGGCGCCGCCGCAAGAACAACCCGCTGCTGGTCGGCGAGCCCGGCGTCGGCAAGACCGCGCTCGCCGAAGGCCTCGCGCTGCGGATTCACAGCGGCGACGTGCCGGAGTATCTCAAGCCGGCGCGCGTGTTCGCGCTCGACATGGGCTCGCTCGTCGCCGGCACGCGCTATCGCGGCGACTTCGAAGAGCGCGTCAAGCAGGTCCTCGATGCGCTCGACAAGCATCCGCACGCCATCCTGTTCATCGACGAGATCCACACGCTGGTCGGCGCCGGCTCGGCGTCGGGCGGCACGATGGACGCGGGCAACCTGCTGAAGCCGGCGCTCGCCTCCGGCAAGCTGCGCTGCATCGGCTCGACCACCTTCGCCGATGTCAAGCAGTCGTTCGACAAGGATCGCGCGCTGTCGCGCCGCTTTCAGAAGATCGAAGTGCTGGAGCCGACCGAGGTCGAGACCATCGAGATCCTGAAGGGCCTGAAGGGCGCCTACGAGACGCATCACGGCGTGAGCTACCCGGACGAGACCCTCGAGGCCGCGGTGACGCTGTCGGCCAAGCACCTGAAGGATCTGCATCAGCCCGACAAGGCGATCGATGTGATCGACGAAGCCGGTGCGGCTAAGAAACTGTCGCGAGCCGGGAGCCGGGAACCCGGACCGGACGGTTCCCGCTCCCGGCTCCCGACTCCCCGCTCCCGGCTCCCGACCCCGGCTCCCGGCTCCCGACTCCCGGCTCCCGGCTCCCGACTCCCGGATGGTCGTCTCCGTCGCCGACATCGAAAGAATCGTCGCCAAGATTGCCCGCGTGCCGGTGCAGGCGGTGTCGAGCGATGACAAGACGGCGCTGCGCAATCTCGACGCCGAGCTGAAAGCGGTAATTTTCGGCCAGGATGCGGCGATCGACGAGGTCGCTTCCGCGATCAAGCTGTCGCGATCGGGGCTGCGCGCCGCCGACAAGCCGATGGGCAACTTCCTGTTCGCCGGCCCGACCGGCGTCGGCAAGACCGAACTGGCCAAGCAGCTCGCGCGGGTATTGAAGGTCGAGTTCCTCCGCTTCGACATGTCGGAGTACATGGAGAAGCACGCGGTGTCGCGGTTGATCGGCGCGCCCCCCGGCTATGTCGGCTATGAAGAGGGCGGCCTGCTGATCGACGCGATCCGCAAGTCACCGCACGCCGTGTTGCTGCTCGACGAAATCGAGAAGGCGCATCCGGATCTGTTCGCCATCCTGCTGCAGGTGATGGACCACGCCACCCTCACCGACACCCACGGACGCCATGCCGATTTCCGTCACGTCATCCTGATCATGACGACCAACGCCGGCGCGCGCGACCTGTCGGGGCGCAAGATGGGCTTCTTCGAGATCGCGCAGGACACCAAGTCGACCGGCGTGCTCGAGCGGATGTTCGCGCCGGAATTCCGCAACCGCCTCGACGCCATCGTGCATTTCAGTGCGCTCGGCACCGGCGAGATCGAGCTGGTCGTCGACAAGCACATCGGCGAGCTGCGCCAGCTGGTGGCCGGCCGCAGGATCGCGATCGAGTTGAGTCCCGCCGCTCGCACCTGGCTCGCGCTCAAGGGCTTCGACCGCGCCTTTGGCGCCCGCCCCATGGGGCGGCTGATCGAACGAACCATCAAGAAGCCGCTCTCCGATTTGCTGCTGTTCGGCGACGTCAAGGACGGCGACCGCATCATGGTGGATGTCCAGGACGACGCCATCAAGGTGACCGCCGCCTGACGCCACGCGTCCTGCCTGCGTCGATCGAGCCGTGCCTGCGGCCCCTCCCGGCCCCGGCGGCGACGTGCGGCTCGCGTTTGCCCCGCAGTAGAATCGCGCATGGAGATTTCACGGGAGCGCTTCCTGGACGACTCGCGGGCCTATCACCTGACCATTGGGATTCGCAGCCGCAGCCCCGAGGCGCACAGCCTGCTCTCGGCATTGACCTCTGAAGAGCGCGACCAGGTCAATGTGGCAATCGTCACGGCGATGGACCAGATCGAAGCGATCCTCCGGCGTCATCTCTCATCCCCAGAATAGGCCTCCGGCCTGTGTTAAAGTCCCGCCAGTTTTGTTCCCGGGAGGAACTCGAATGACGCTGCGTTTCTGCATCCTGGTGGTGGCCACCACTTTCACGCTGTCCGGTCTGACCACGCACGCCCGGCAGGCGTCCCCTGCGCCGGCGGCGCGCGGCGCCGGCGGCGGCCGATCCATTTCCCGGACTGAAGTTCCGGAACATCGGCCCCGCCACGATGGGCGGACGGATCGACGATGTCGCGGTGCTCGAGTCGAATCCCGCGGTGTTCTACGTCGGGTCGGCGACCGGGGGCCTGTGGAAGACCGTCAACAACGGCACCACCTGGACGGTGCTGTTCGACGACCTCGACGACGTGGTGTCGATTGGCGACATCGCCATCAATCCCAACGACGCCAACACCGTGTGGGTCGGCAGCGGCGAGAACAACAACCGGCAGAGCGGCTCGTGGGGCAACGGCATCTACAAATCCATCGACGGCGGCCAGACCTGGAAGCACATGGGCCTGGGCACCTCGAAGCACATCGCCCGCATCATCGTCGATCCGGTCGATCACGACGTCGTCTACGTCGCCGCGCTCGGTAGCCTGTGGGGGCGTGGCGGCGAGCGAGGCGTCTACAAGACCACCGATGGCGGCCTGACCTGGACGCGGGTGCTGTTTGTCGACGACGAGACCGGCGCCACCGAGCTGGTGATGGACCCGTCGAACAACAAGGTGATCTACGCCGCCACCTACCAGCGCCGCCGCGCCACCTGGGGCTTCAGCGGCGGCGGGCCGGGGAGCGCGATGTGGAAGTCGAGCGACGCCGGGCGTACCTGGACCAGGCTGACCACGGGCGTGCCGGCCGGTCCGCTCGGGCGCATCGGCATGGATGTCTACCGCGCCAACCCCAACGTGCTCTACGCGCGCATCGAGCACGAGAAGGAAAGCGGCACCTACCGTTCAGACGATGCCGGCCAGTCGTGGCGCAAGATGTCCGACACCAATCCGCGGCCGATGTATTTCAGCCAGGTGCGCATCGACCCGTCCAGCGACGCGCGCATCTACGTGCTCGGCGTGCAGCTGCACATCTCCGACGATGGCGGCCGGACGTTCGTCGAGAACGGCGTGATGCATTCGGATCACCACGCGATGTGGATCAATCCGGCCAATCCCAATCACATCATCGACGGCAACGACGGCGGCGTCGGCATCAGCTACGACCGGGGTGCGACCTGGGAAGGGATCTACAACATGGATCTCGGCCAGTTCTACCACGTCACCTACGACATGGAGACGCCCTACAACGTCTGCGGCGGCCTCCAGGACAACTACACCTGGTGCGGCCCGTCGGCGGTGCGCAGCCGCAGCGGCATTGCCAACGACCAGTGGTTCCAGATTCACGGCGGCGACGGGTTCGAAGCGCAGATCGATCCCAACGACTCGCGCATCATCTACGCCGAGTCGCAGGACGGCAACATCTCCCGCATCGACCGGGTCACCAACGAGCGCAAGTCGATCCGCCCGCTGCCGGCGCGCGGCGAAGCGCCGCTGCGCTGGAACTGGAACACGCCGATCCTGTTGTCGCCGCACGACCCGGCCACGATTTACGTCGGTGCCAACAAGGTGTTCAAGTCGACCGATCGCGGGCAGTCGTGGACGGCGATCAGTCCCGATCTGACCGAGGCCACCGACCGCGAGGGCCTGACGCTGATGGGGCGGACCGCCAAGGAGTTCACCATCGCCAAGAACGACGGCGTGCAGTCCTACGGCAACATCGTGCAGCTGGTCGAGTCGCCGCGCCAGGCCGGCGTCCTCTATGCCGGCACCGACGACGGCAAGGTCCATGTCACCAGGGACGGCAAGACCTGGACCGACATCACCGCCAGGTTCCCCGGGGTGCCGAAAAACGCCTATGTGTCGCGGCTGTCCGCCTCGGCGCATGACGTCAACGTGGTCTACGCCACCTTCGACAACCACCGCGCCGACGACTACGGCACTTACGTGTATGCCAGCGTCGACGGCGGCAACAATTTCCGCTCGATCGGCGAGGGCATCCCGAAGGGCCACACCGTGACGGCGATGGCGGAGGATCCGGTCAACCCCAATGTGTTGTATTCGGGCAGCGAGTTCGGGTTGTTCGTCAGCCCCGATCGCGGCGGCCGCTGGACGCGCATCAAGTCGAACCTGCCGACGGTGCCGATTCACGAGATCGTCATCCATCCGCGCGACAACGACATGATCGTCGCCACCCACGGGCGCAGCATCTGGATCCTCGACGACATCACGCCGTTGCAGCAGGCGGCCGAGGCGATGAAGGCCGACGCCTTCCTGTTCGACCTGCGCGACGGCAGGCAGTTCAATCCGGCCAACGATCGCGGCTTCGTCACCGACAAGCCGTTCTTTGGTGCCAATCCCACCTACGGCGCGGCGATCAGCTACTACCTGTCGAAGCCGCAGACCAGCGTCGCGGTGCGGATTCGCGACGCCGCCGGAACCCAGGTGCGGGAGATCACCGGCACCGATCTGCAGAACGCGCGCGGCGCCGGCATCAACCGGGTCTACTGGGACATGCGGCACCAGCCGTTGGCGCCCCTTGCCGGCCAACCGGCCGGCGGCGGCGGTGGTGGGGTGGCGGCGGCTTTGGCGGCGGCGGCAACAACGGTCCGCACGTGTTGCCCGGCGAGTACCGGGTGACGCTGGTGGTCGACGGCAAGGACATTGCCACCAAGCCGGTGCGAGTTACCGGCGACAAGGACGTGCCGATGACCGACGCCGAGCGCGCCACGTGGCACAACACCGCGCTCAGCCTGCATGACATGCAGCGGGTGGCGAATGCGGCCGCCGAGGCGGCAACGACGCTGGCGACGCAGCTGACCGCGGCGGAAGCGCTGTTGAAGAGCGCGGCGAATGCGCCGGCCGCGGCGAAGGTCGCGATCGCCGACGCGAACACCAAGCTGACGGACCTGCGTCGTCGTCTCGGCCTCAACCAGCAGGGCGGCGGGGGCGGCGGCGGAGGCTTTGGCGGCCAGCAGGGCAACGTCCGTGGACAGCTCGGACAGATCAAAGGCCAGATCATGGGGTCGACGTCGCTGCCGACCGCCCAGCAGACGCGCAGCAGCGCCGAGTTGCGCGACGATCTGACCAAGGTCATTGCCGACACCAACGAGTTAATCGCCGCGATCCCGGCGATTTACGACGCGCTCGGCGCCTCGGGCGTTCGACCCACGTCGCTCAAACCGGTCGGCCCGGTGCCCCCCGCGCGGTAGAAGGGGCCGGGGTTCTTTTCGAGTCCTGAGATTGATAGGAACACGATATCTAGGGCCTCGGCGCTAATGTAGGCGCTAGCACATGGGCCGGCCGGGGAGAAAAATGCGAAAAAGATCCCCGGCCCCGTAGACACTCGTAGACATTCGTGTCTCAAACGGAGACAGTGCCGGTTGGCAGTTAATGCGATCGTGGTTTCGGGCCGACACCACGGTCGGTTGCGGCCCACGGCGATCATGAGCTTGTTTGTTATCAGTACCCATCCAGGCCCGGGCGCCGCGTCCGCGGCGAAGTAAGGACACGCGATTTTGCGAGAATCCGGCGCGATGATCACTGACGGCGGCAAAGCCATGGCGATCGTCGGGCTGATACTGATTGCGATCTTCTGGATCGGCGCCACCCAGCGCGCCTCCGCGGAACTGGCGGAGGCGCAGTCGAGCGAGTTCAGCAAGAACGCCAACCTGGCTCTCGCCCTCGACGTTCAGACCAACCAGCTGCTGACCGGCATCGATCATTTTCTGATGCTGATCAAGGATCAGTACCGAGGGCTCGGCTGAGCGGATCCCGTTGCGACGCCTGGTGGCGCCGGCACTGGGATCGGTGTCGTCGATTACCTTCGTCGGCGTCGTCAACGAGCGCGGCGACGTGGTCGAGTCGCTCCATGAATTTGCGCCGACCAACATCCTCGATCGCGAGTTCTTCAGGACGCACGAACGCGCCGATACGAAGCGGCTGCTGCTCTCGTCGCCGGTCCTCGGCCGCGTCAGCGGCCGATGGGCGATCACCCTGACCAGGCGCATCAACAAGATCGACGGCGCGTTCGGCGGCATCGCCGTCATCTCAATCGAGCCGCGCTACCTGACCGAGATGTTCGAGGCGACCTCACTCGGGCCCGCCGACGTCATGTCGCTGGTGCTCACCGACGGCAGCACCCTCGCCCGGCGCCGCGGTGCGGCCATTTCGTTCGGCGAGGACATCTCCGGCTCGCAGATGATGCGCGAACTGCGCATCCGGCCGGTCGGCGCCTATATCGGGCCCGGCGGCCTGGACGGCAAGTCGCGGGTGTTCGCCTACCGCACGATGCGCGACTATCCGGTCGTGACCACCATCGGCACGCTCGAGAGCGACGCGTTTGCCGGCGTCTGGCAGCGCCGCCGCGTCTATTACGGCGTGGCGATGCTGCTCACCTTCCTGGTCGGCGTCGGCGGCATCGTCGGCACGCAATTGCTGGTGCGCAACGACCGCGCCAAACACCGGCTCCGCGAACAGGCGTCGCTGCTCGACAAGGCCCAGGACGCGATCCTCGTGACCGACCTCAAGCGCCGGGTAACCTACTGGAACAAGAGCGCCGAGCGTCTATATGGATGGACCGCCGATGAGGCGCTCGGAAAAGTCGTCACCGATCTGCTGTATCCCGGGGGCGACGCGCAGGAAGTGACCAGCGCCTACGACACCGTGAAAGCCCGCGGGGAATGGTCCGGCGACCTGCTGCCCCAATCGAGGACCGGCAAGAGCGTCGTGACCGAGAGCCGGTGGACGCTGGTCCGCGACGCCGCGGGCCACGAGCGCAGCATCCTCTGGAGCAGCACCGACGTCACCGATCGCCGCCAGCTCGAGCAGCAGTTCTACCGCGCCCAGCGGCTCGAAAGCATCGGCACGCTGGCCGGCGGCATTGCGCACGACCTCAATAACGTCCTCGCGCCGATCATGCTTGGGATGAGCATGCTGCGCGACCGGCTGATCGACGATGACAGCCGGGAAATCCTCGAGACCATTTCCACCAGCGCGCGCCGCGGCGCCGAGATGGTGTCGCAGGTGTTGTCGTTCGCGCGCGGCCAGGAAGGCAAGCGGTCCGAGATCCGCCCCTGCGATCTGATCGCCGACGTCGTCCGCATCGCCCGTGACACGCTGCCGAAGAACATCGAGATCGTGACCAACGCCGATGCGGCGCTGCCGGCGGTGTTCGGCGATCCGACGCAGTGCCACCAGGTGTTGCTCAATCTCTGCGTCAACGCGCGCGACGCGATGCCCAATGGCGGAACCCTGGCGCTGTCGGCTGAGACTCGCAGCGTGCCGGCGCACCGCGACAGCCCGCTCGATCTGGCGCCCGGCGATTACATCGTCTTCCGCGTGGTCGACTCCGGCGACGGAATCCCGGCCCACCTGCTCGACAAGATCTTCGATCCGTTCTTCACCACCAAGGAAGCCGGCAAGGGGACCGGCCTCGGCCTGTCGACGTCGTTGACCATCATCCGCAATCACGGCGGCTACATCCGGGTCGACAGCGTGCCGGGGAAGGGCACACGCTTCGAGGTCTACCTGACGATTGCGGCGCACGCGCCGGTGGCGTCGCCGCTCGACAAGGCCACGGCGGCGCCGCGGGGCGGGGGCCAGACCGTGCTGGTGGTCGATGACGAGGACTCCGTGCGGCGGGTACTGAGGGCCACGCTCGAACGCGGCGGCTACCAGGTGCTGATGGCCGCCAACGGCAAGGAGGCGCTGGAGGTCTTCAACAGCGGTCCGACCATCGATGTGGTGATCATGGACATGACCATGCCGGTGCTTGGCGGCGTGTCGACCATGCGGGGCATGGTGCGGATCAATCCGGACGTGCGAATCATCGCCGCGAGCGGCATTCACGACAACGAGACGATCGCGAAGTCGATCGGCGGGCAGGTCAAGCAGTTCCTGGGGAAGCCGTTCACCTCGGAGACGGTGCTGCGGGCCGTGGCCGGAGCGGTGGCGGGAAACTGACGCTCCCCGCCACTGGAAACTCCTAGACCGTGCGGTGCCGTTTGCCGATCGACATGCGATAAATCAGCAGCACCAGGACCGCGCCCAACAGCGCCATGACGAAGCCGGCGCTTTCGTTCGCGTTATACATGCCGAGCGCGCGGCCGACGAATCCGCCGAGCAACGCGCCGACAATGCCGAGCACCATCGTCACGATGATGCCGCCGGGATCGCGGCCCGGCATCAACAGCTTCGCAATCGCGCCTACGACCAATCCAAATACGATCCAACCAAGAATGCCCATGATGACCTCACCGGAGGGGTTGTCTATCGCCCCCCACGCATCTCTTACAGAGCAAGCGGCGTGCCGGGCCAATTCGGCAGGCCGGCACCCAGTCCGATAACGGACGTTCCCTTTTTGCGCGGTCGCGCGGCTCTGCCGTAGAGCGAGGGCCGATGAAACCGGTGTCGCGACTTGCGCACGGTCGTGCTGCGCGGGAGGCACGGCGGTTGCAGCGTAGGCCTTCAGGAGCCAGGGAATGACGCCCCAGTGGAACAGCACGGGACTACTCGGCGGGCCGGAACGACGTCATGGCGATCGCCGCTCGAACGGGCGCCAGACTTCCGACCGGCGCCGCGGTCACCGCCGCCTTCGCACGGCCGTGTTGGCTGCCGCGATGTCGTCCGCGCCGCTGGCGCGGCCGGTGATTGCGCTGCTGCCGCCGATGAAAGGCGTCAAGCCCACCGTCGACGTCTCCGCCGTCTTCATCGCCGTGCCGGCGAACCAGGCGTACGACGACATCGTCCTCGAAGCCGCCGCGCAGTACGACATGGATCCCAATCTGATTCGCGCGGTGATGCAGGCCGAGTCCGCGTTTCATCCTTTTGCGGTGTCGCGCGCCGGAGCGGAGGGCCTGATGCAGCTGATGCCGGAGCTCGCCACCGAGATGGGCGTCAGCGACGCCTTCGACCCGCGCGAGAACATCATGGGCGGCGTGCGATACCTGAAGCGCCTGCTCGATCATCACGACGGCAACCTCGATCTCGCGCTGGCGAGTTACAACGCCGGACCGGGCAACGTTGAGCGCTACGGCGGCGTGCCGCCCTTTCGCGAGACCAGGAATTACGTCAGGACCATCAAGCAGATCCTCGCCGCCAGGAAACGCTCGGCCGACGCCGACTGAAACCGCTCCGGGAATGCGCCGGTCGCGGGCATACTAGGCCGCGATGAACACAGCGGGCGCGATCGCCAACGCGCTGGCCGCGGCCGGCATCGACAAGACCTTCGGACTGCCGGGTGGCGAAGTGCTCGTCCTCATCGACGAACTGCGCCAGGCCGGCGTCGACTTCGTGTTGATGCGCCATGAAGCCAACGCCGGGATTGCGGCGGCGGTGTACGGGAAGCTCAATCGCCAGCCCGGGGTGGTGATCGCGACGCTCGGGCCGGGCGCGGCGAACCTGCTGCTGCCGATCGCCGGCGCCTATCTCGATCAGGAGCCGCTGCTGGCGATCACCGCGCAGCTGCCGGACGATTTCCCCGCGTCGCATACCCATCAACTGCTGCCGCTGCACGATACTTACCGGCCGATGTGCCGGGTGGTCGATACGCTCACGCAGGCCAACGCCGATGCGCTGATCGGTCGCGCGTTGCGCGCATGCATGACGCGTCCCTACGGCGCGTCGTTTGTGACCCTGTCGGCGCGCGAAGCGGTCAAGGAGATGCGGCCGAGCGGAGCGATGGTTGAGCCGCTGCCCGCCCGGCCGATGGCCGACCCGGCGGCCCGCGCCGCGGACCTGCGCGCCCGGTGCGCGGCGGCGTCGCGCCCGATGGTGCTGGTCGGCCTCGGCATCGATTCGCGCAACGCCGGGCGGCTGCGGCAATGGGTCGACGACTGGCAGCTGCCGGTGGCGGTCACGCCGAAGGTCAAGGGGATCGTGGACGAAACGCTGCCGAACTTCGTCGGGGTCATCAGCGGCATGGCGGCAGACGGCGTCATGGTCGAGGCGTTGCGATCGGCCGATCTGCTGATCGGCGTCGGCCTCGACCCGGTGGAGATCGACAAGACCTGGCACGCCGAGCTCGGGATTGAATGGGTGCTCGAAGCGGCCAACGCCACCGGCGTCGTGCCCGGTGGCGTCGAGCTGGTCGACCACGCGCAGCTGCTCGAGGCCATGGTCGCCTCGGCCCCGCCGAGGCAATGGGGCAGGCCATTCTGCGGAACATCAGAACAAGCGCCTCGACCTGCTGAACGGTGTGGCCGGCGCGCCGGATACGATGTGGCCCGGCGACATCATTGGCGCGCTGTCGCAGGTGATGCCGCCGGAAACCATCGTCACGACCGACGTCGGCTCGCACAAGTACCTGTTCGGGCAGTACTGGCCGAGCCGTCACCCCGACACGTTCTGGATGTCGAACGGCCTGTCGGGGATGGCCTACGGCCTGAGCGCGGCGATCGGCGCCAAGCTGGCGCGGCCCGATGCGCCGGTGCTCGCCGCGGTTGGCGACGGCGGCTTTTCCATGAACGCGCAGGAGCTCGAGACCGCAGAGCGGGTCGGCGCGCCGTTCATCACCGTGGTGCTCGAAGACAGCAGCTACTCGCTCATCAAGCTGGCGCAGGAGAACCGCAAGCTCGAGCCGTACCGGATGGACTTCAATCCGATCGACAACGTCAGGATGGCGGAGGCGTGCGGCGTCGACGCGATCAGGACCGCGAATCCTGATGAGCTCGGCTCGGCGGTCACGCGCGCGGTCGCGCGCGGGAAGAGCCTGGTGGTCGCGATCCCGGTGCACTACGCGGATTACCGCAAGCTGTTTTAAGTGGCTAC
The DNA here is from genome assembly GCA_963795125.1 of uncultured Acidimicrobiia bacterium. GTDB lineage: Bacteria > Acidobacteriota > Vicinamibacteria > Vicinamibacterales > UBA2999 > 12-FULL-67-14b. The sequence goes on from CAWCGQ010000001.1 coordinate 138,553, forward strand.
CATAGGTGGATGCCCCACCTGTTCGACCCGCTGCCGATCCGCGGCCTGACGCTGTCGAATCGCGTGTTCGTCTCGCCGATGTGCGAGTACTCGAGCACCGACGGCTTCGCCAACGACTGGCACTTCGTGCACCTCGGCAGCCGCGCGGTCGGCGGCGCGGCCCTCGTCTTCACCGAGGCCACCGCCGTCACGCCCGAAGGCCGCATCAGCCCTGAGGATCTCGGCATCTGGAAGGACGCACACGTCGAGATGCTGTCGCGTATCGTGCGCTTCGTGGACGAGCAAGGCAGCATCGCCGGCATGCAGCTCGCTCATGCGGGCAGAAAGGCCAGCACCTATCGTCCGTGGAGCGGCGAAGGTGCGGTGCCCGACAGCGAAGGCGGCTGGCCCGAGGTGCTGGCGCCGAGCGCCAGGAAGTTCACGGACAGCTATCCGCAGCCGCGCGCGATGACCGCGCGCGACATTGCCGACGTGACCGAGGCGTTCGCCGCCGCCGCCACGCGCGCGCATGCCGCCGGCGTCCGCGTGATCGAAATCCACGCCGCGCACGGCTACCTGATTCACGAATTCCTGTCGCCGTTGAGCAACCAGCGCACCGATCAGTACGGTGGCTCGTTCGAGAACCGCACGCGCCTGCTGCGCGAGATCGTCACCGCGGTCCGCCGCGTGTGGCCGGAGGCACTGCCGCTGTTCACGCGGATTTCCTCCACCGACTGGGTCGACGGCGGCTGGGATATCGAGCAGTCGGTCGAGCTGGCGCGCCAGTTGAAGCCGCTCGGCGTCGACTTCATCGATTGCTCGTCCGGCGGCAACGCCGCCACCGCCACGATTCCGATCGGCCCCGGCTATCAAACCGCATTTGCCGCGCGGTTGCGCCGGGAAGCAAACATCCTTACCGGCGCGGTCGGCATGATCACCTCGGCCACCCAGGCCGAACACATCGTCGGCAGCGGCCAGGCCGACGCGGTGTTGATTGCGCGCGAGCTGCTGAGGGATCCGTATTTCCCGCTGCGGGCCGCCCGTGAACTTGGACAGGACATTACCTGGCCCTCGCAGTATCTTCGCGCCGGCCCGCGCGGCGCCAAGCCGCGGCGCCCGGTTGCCTGATCGTCCGATGCCGAAGCCAGAAAAAGAGATCCTCACCGTCGCCGGCAGGGAAGTCGCGATCTCCAATCCCGACAAGGTGTTGTTCCCTGACGCGGGTCACACCAAGCTGGATTTGGTGCGCTATTACCTCGCGGTGGCCGAGGGCGCGTTACGCGGGGCCGGCGGCCGGCCCAACGTGCTGGTGCGTCATCCCAACGGCGTCGGCGAGGAGTTCTTCTACCAGAAGCGGGCGCCGCTGTCGCGGCCCGAGTGGATCGAGGTCGTCGCGCTGAAGTTTCCCTCGGGCCGCACCGCCGAGGAAGTGGTGCCGCGTGACGCGGCCGCGCTCGCCTGGATGGCGAACCTCGCGTGCATCGAGCTGCACCCGCATCCGGTCCGCGCCGAAGATCTCGATCATCCCGACGAACTGCGCGTCGATCTGGATCCGGTGCCCGGTGTCGAATGGCGCCAGGTCCAGGACGTGGCGCAGGTGGTGCACGCGGCGCTCGACGAGCTTGGCTTGATCGGCTGGCCGAAGACCTCGGGCTCGCGCGGTATCCACGTCAACGTCCGCATCCACCAGACGTGGACCTTCGCCGAAGTTCGTCGCGCGGCGCTGGCGCTGGCCCGCGAGGTCGAACGGCGGGCGCCGGCCATTGCCACCAGCAAGTGGTGGAAAGAGGAGCGGCACGGCGTGTTCATCGACTACAACCAGAACGCGAAGGACCGCACGGTGTGCTCGGCGTTCTCGGTGAGACCACGCCCGGATGCGCGCGTCTCGACGCCGCTCACGTGGGAGGAGATCGACCGCTGCGATCCGGCGGACTTCACGCTCAAGACCATGCCGGCGTGGTTCACGAGCAACGGCGATCGGCACGCGGCGATCGATCGCCATGCGGGATCGCTCGAGGCGCTGCTCGAGCTCTCGGCGCGCCAGGAGAAGGACGGGCAGGGCGACGCGCCGTGGCCGCCCCAGTATGCGAAGCAGCCTGGTGAACCGCCACGAGTACAACCGTCCCGTGCGAAAAAATCGCCCGGCTCCACGTCCAGCGCCGCCGTTCCCACGGGCCGTCGCGTTTCCAGGCACCCGCTGATCGTCATTGCGCAGTCGGCCAACAAGGCCGAAGCGCTCGAGTCGCTGGAATCGTGGCGGCAGGCACATCCGAAAGTGGTCGAACACCTCGAGCCGGCCGACATCCTCACCGACTCCATGCGCGGCCGCTCCTCGACCTGGACGCGCATCCGCATCAATTTGCAGCACGTGCCGGAGGAGCTGCGGCCCGCAGCAGCCGGAGTTGCCGCCGCTGCCGAATCCGTGGGACAACGCTACCGAAGCGGAGCGGCCCCGAAAACCGCGGACAGCTCGAAAGGCGGAGTGACCTCGAGCTGATCGTAGCCGCAGTCGGCCGGGGCCTTGTCGTCGCGCCACCGCAGGAAGGTGGCGGCGTGACGGAACCGATCGCCCTGCATGTGGTCGTACTTCACTTCGCACACGCGCTCGATGCGCAGCGGCTCCCACGACAGGTCCTTGCCGGCGCTCCACCGGCTCTTTCCGCCCGGCATGCGCTGCGACATTCCCGGCTCGGGCGCGGGCGCTGCATCGTCGGGCGCGGCCCACGCCCGCCATGGATGCGCCGCCAGGGCCCGCTCACGCAGCGGCGCGAGCTGCTCGACCAGCTGCTTCCGCTTGTCCATCGTAAAAGACGAGGTGACACCGACGTGATGCAGCGTGCCCGTGTCGTCGAACAGGCCGAGCAGCAGCGAGCCGACGATGTCCGGCGCCTTCTTGTGCCAGCGGAAACCGGCGACCACGCAGTCGGCCGTCCGCGCGTGCTTGATCTTGAACATCGCCCGCTTGCCGGGTTGATACGCGGCATCCTGCGGCTTGGCGATCACGCCGTCGAGCCCCGCGCCTTCGAAGCGTTGCAACCACTCCGCGGCCACATCGCGATCGCGTGTCATCGGCGTGAGGTACACCGGCGGCTCGACGTGTCCGAGCAGCCGCTCGAGCGCGAGCGCGGCGGTCGCTCAGCGGCTGGTCCATGATCGACGCGCCGTTGACGGCCAGCAGGTCGAAGCCGACCAACGCCGCCGGCAGCGCGGCCGCGAGCTTGGCGACACGCGACGCCGCCGGGTGGAGCCGCAACTGCAGCGCGTCGAAGTCGAGGCCGTGGCCGGTGGCGATGACAATTTCTCCATCGAGCACGCACCCCGCGGGCAGGCGCTCGAGCAGCACCGCGTGCAGATCGGGAAAGTAGCGATTGAGCGGCTTCAGATCGCGGCTTTGAATGTACACATCGTCGGCGCCGCGGAAGACGATGGCGCGAAAGCCGTCCCACTTCGGTTCGAACAAGAGGTCGCCGGTCGTCGGGATGGCGTCGACGAGTTTAGCCAACATCGGCTCGATGGGCGGATTCAGCACGACGGTTCACGACAGGGGTTCAGCACGACGGTTCACCACGTTGGTTCGATTCTAATCGAACCGTCGTGCTGAACCTTCGTCATGACCCGTCGTGTTGAACCGTCGTGCTGAACCTCCGTCGTGAACCGTCGTGCTGAACCTAGAAACTCATCTGCATCCCGAAGCGCACGTATCGCCCGTCCATGATCGTCAGCGGCGTCAGCCACGCGTTGGTTGCAGGGTTGGCGCCGTAGGTCTCGTTGACGCGCAGCACCGTGCCGGCGTTGAGCGCGTTGAAGATATCGGCGAAGCCCTGGACGCGGCGGCTGCCGAAACGGAAGGTGCGCGCTACGCGCAGGTCGAGCTGCTTCTTGTAGTCCAGGAACACGGTGTTGGGCTCGACCAGGTTGACGTTGATGGTCGTGGCGTTCGAGGTCGAGCCGATGATCGGCCGGCCGGCAATGGCCGCGGTCACCGTGTAGTTGGCGTTGACGCTCGGACCCGGCGTCGCGAGGACACTGCCGCTCAACTGGAAGTCCCACGGCAGCTGGTACGTCGCCGACACCTTGTAGGTGGTGCGGAACGGCGGGATCGAGTCGCAGAAGCGCTGCGCGTTCGGGTTGTCGCGGCTCGAGCCGTTGCCGGTGGTGGCGGTGGTGCCGTCGCAGTCGACGACCGCGCGGCGATCGGTGGTGACGCCGCCGAACAGCAGCAGCTTCTCGCGCCGCATGTTGGCGCTCAGCTCGACGCCGTTGTAGATGGTGCTGTTGAGGCCCGAGAACGTGCGCAGGTTGTCGGTGGCGACGCCGTTCTTGCTCGCGTTCAGGCTGTACATCGTGATCGGCGCGCCCGACAGCGGCAGCCGTGGATCCGCCGGCGTCGTGATCCCGAAGCCGGTCCAGTCGGTGAGCGCCACATTCTGGTTGTCGACGACGTCGAGGTTGTAGAAATTGCGGCGGTAGTAGCCGGCGGTCACCGAGACGCGCTCCATCAGCTGGTGCTGCACCGACGTGCTGTATTCCCAGTTGTAGCCGCGCAGCAGATCCGGATCCGGCCGGCTGGTGATCTGGCCGAAGTTGGAGGTGCCGCCGATCACTTCCCCGAACTGGATGTTGCCGGCGGAGTTGAAAATCGAACGGTTGCCGTCGAGGTCGAGCCACGCTCGCGTCTGCGTCGAGTAGGTCATGCCGTTGAAGTTCGCGGCGTAGCCGGCCGCGGCCGACGCAATGTACTTGCTGGCGTTGGCCTTGATCGCTGTTTTGCCGTTGCCAAACAGGTCATACGCGCCGGCGAGCCGCACCGACCAGTCCTTCCAGTTCGGCACGTTCGGAATGGCCGCGAAGTTGCGCGCCTGGATCCAGTTGCCGGCCGGCGACGACTGTGCCGGCACTTCGGCGTTGAACAGGTCGTAGCGTCCCCCCACGTTCAGGGTCAGCCTGTTCATCGTCCAGGTGTCCTGGATGAAGAAGCCAAGGTCCTGCTTGACCTTCTGCTGCGCCTCGGTCGCGCCGTTGCTGACGACCACGGCGATCGGACAGGGCAGGGCGGCGCACGGCACCGGGTTGGTGGCGCTGGCGGGGGCGCCGAGCAGGCCGGCGTTGAACACCAGCGTGTTGATCTCCGCGTTCGACGAGAACCGGCGCGAATTGGTGCCCCACTGCATGGTGACGCCGCCCTTCACCGCGTGGGAGCCGGTGATGTAGCTGGCCGACGCCATCGAGCTCCAGCTCTTGGTCCAGCTCGTGTAGGGCGGAATGGTGTTGCCCGCCGCCACACTCAGGCGGCCGGTGCTCTGCTCGAGCCGTGGCAGATCCCGCGGCCCCACCGCGGCGGTGTAGTTCTGTTCGTAGGGCTGGTTGTAATGGGTAATGCCGGCTTCGAGCAGGAGTTTGTTCGACGTGGTCTGGGTCCACTTGACCTGCGGCACCCAGCCGCGGCCGAAGGCATCGGTCGAGGCCTCCGGCGTCGTCGTCGGCAGCGTGTTGAAGCCGTTGTAGAACTCGCCGTTGAACTGCTTTTCGACATAGAACCGCAGTTTGTCGCGGTCGGTCGCCTGCCAGGTGACGCGGCCGACGCCGCTGTAGTTGCCCATCGCCTGGCGGTAGGCGCGGCTGCCGTCGGCGAACGCCGAGCTGGCCACGTAGGTCTTGTTGTCCTCGTATTTGTAGGTGGCGTAGAACCACAGCTTGCTGCGGACGATCGGACCGCCGAACGACGGGTTGATCTGCCAGATATACGCGATGCCGGGAGCGGGAATGGTCGCCTTCAACCGATCGGAGCGGTTATCGGACTGCAGGCCGCTGCCGGCGCCATACATGAAGAACGTGCCGTTGAAGGTGTTGCCGCCGTCCTTCGGCGTGCTGTTGATGCGCAGGCCGCCGTTCTGCATTTCGGCGGACTCGGCACCGGTCGTAAAGGTCACTTCCTCGATCGCCGCGTCGTTCATGTAGAAGCCGCTGAACTGGCCGCTGCCGCACAGGTTGTTGACGCGCATGCCGTCGATGGCAATCACCATGTCCGAGGTCGACGACCCGTGCACGCTCATGTTGTATTGGCCGAGCACGAACGGCGTGACCGTGGTGCCTGGCAGCAGCAGCGCGCGGGCGGGGGTGTTGCGCATCGGCGTCGGAATGGCGTCGAGGATGTCCCGATCGACGACGAACTGCGCGGTGTTGTTGCTCACGTCCACGGTGGGTGTGCCCGACACCGTGATGGTCTCTTCGAGCGCGCCGACCTGGAGTTGCTCGCTGACCTGGGCCGAGAACGTGCCCTGGATGATCACGCCTTCGCGGCGCACCGTCTTGAATCCGGTGAGCGTGAACGCCACGCTGTAGGTGCCGGGCGGCAGGTCGACGATGCGGTAATTGCCCGCGCTGTCGGTGACCGCGGTGCGGGTCCGTTCAATCAGCGCCGCGCTCGAGGCTTCAACGGTGACGCCGGGTAACACCGCGGCGCTCGGATCTTTCACCGAGCCCGCGATACTGCCCTGGGCTCTCGATGCCGCGGGCAGTGCAAGCAGGCATGCCAGCGCGAACAAAGCGACGACATAGGTCTTACGCATCGAGTCCTCCAGAGGGTTCGATTGATGACGCAGCGGGCTGTCGGGTTCAGTGAGCGCCCGGAAGGTAGCACTCGCCTCGAGATTGGTCAATCCCTCGCGGTGCGGCCGCCGGCGAGGGAGAATGGATCGCGTGCGCGCCCGTCCCGAGATCCCCGGCGAAATCGAAGAGCATCGCGACACGCACTGGCGCCGCGAAGGCGCCCGCCAGGTGGCCACCGCGATTGACGCCGAGCGGTTTGTCGAGCGCGTTGGTTTCGCGTCGTGCCTGACCGACTCGCGGCGGCCGGGGCCGTCGCTCTACATCGCGGTGTGCGGCCGGCGTGACGCCGTCATGCCCCGCAATGTGCAGAAGGACGAAGAGGCCTCGCTGGCGTGGGTGTTGAAAGACGAGGTGGTGCGCCGCGGCCACGTCTATTACGCGAAGCTGGCGCGGGGCAGGGCCACCTTCATCGCGCCGCGGATGATTCCGTACTTCAACGCGATCTGGGGCATGCGCCGCTCGGAGGAGGCCGGCCGGTTGAGCCGCGACGCGCAGCAGATTCTGCGCGTGCTGCGCCGGGAATGGGAAATGGCGACGTCGGATTTGAAGATCGATTCGGGCCTCACCGATCGCAAGCAGTTCACGCGGGCGCTCGACGAGCTGCAGGCCGGCATGCTGGTGGTGCCGAGCGCGGTGTACTACCAGCCGAAGTTCACCTACATTTGGACGCTCGGTGTCGGCCGTTTTCCGGACGCGCTGCGTAAGCGCATCCGGCGCGAGACCGCCGTCAAGGAGATCGCGCGCTGTTTCTTGAAGGGCGCCGGCCTGACCGTTCCCGGCGAACTGGCGCGCGTCACCGGCCTGTCCCGTGCGGAAGCGGGCCTGGGCAACCGCGCGCTCGTCAGGGAAGGGTGTGCGACGATGCTCGCGCCGGGGTGGTATCAACTGGTGAATACTGGAAATGATGACGTTTGAGGACGTGAAGGCGGTGGCGTTGACGCTGCCGGAGGTCGAGGCGTCGGAGAAGTACGACGGCTCGCCGGTGCTGAAAGCCGGCGGCAGTTTCCTGGCGGGCGTGGCGACGGACGAATCGGCGGATGCCGACACCCTGGTGGTGCGGATGGAGCACGAGGCGCGGCAGTATCTCTTGGAGGACGCGCCCGACACCTATTACGTCACCGAGTTCTACGAGCGCCAGCCCGTCGTCCTGGTGCGGATGGAACTGCTCGAGCAGGACGCGTTGCGCGATCTGCTATCCGGATCGTGGCGTCTGGCGATGAAGAAGGGGAAGCGCTAGCGCCCTCGCCGGTTTTTGTGTTCGTTATTTTGTATTCGTTATTCCGTGTTCGTTATTCTGTATTCGTTTTTCAGGCTGCGTTTGTCAGCCGCCTGCCAGTCCACGCGTCCGTAGCTCAGCTGGATAGAGCACCGGCCTTCTAAGCCGGGGGTCGCAGGTTCGAGCCCTGCCGGACGCGCCACTCACGAATGTGAGTGGCTTGCCGTCAGGCTCAGCCACATCGCGGCTCGCAGGCTCGCCGCGAATGGGGTCGAGCCCTGCCGGACGCGCCAACCTTCGCATCACTTGTCAGTGCTTCTTGATGCTACGGCTGGCAGGCCAATCCAGGCCTCATTCAACCCTGTTAGAAACTCGCACGTCGACGTCGGGCCATTCGGATCATCGGCACTGGCTCGGCTGATCTGGGGAGCAGCTGCTCGAGCAACCTTGACCTCAAGACGGGTGCCGCGTGGGCGCGTTGCTCTGGCGCGTCGCCGATGCCGACGTTACGGTGACGGATGCCGCGTGGGCGCGTTGCTCTGGCGCGTCGCCGATGCCGACGTTACGGTTCGACCGCCCCGTCAAGCACTGGGTGGATGATCGGGGGGCATGGAGGTTCGAGGGGCGTGGAGGGGTGCTCGATCGGCTTGATTCGGTCATCTTCGCCGCGCCGGATTGTTCACGTCACGCGCTACTGGTGGACCGTCTGATCGATCCAACGCTCCACCTCGCTCCAGACTTCTCCGCGAAGCGACTCGTTGTGCCCGGCACCTGAGACCAGAATCAGGCGCTTGGGTCCCGCGAGCGCAGCCAGAACCCGTTGCGAGTGCTCCGGTGGCGTGTCCGAGTCGGCCGAACCGTGGATGAGCAGCACTGGAACCGTGATCTCGGCAGCCGCAACCACCGGGCTGACGTCATCGACGCGAAAGTGAGCCTGCCGTTCCGCAATCTGGAACGCTCTCGCGATGATTCCAGGCGTAAAGAAAAACGGCGCGCGTTCGGTCGCGACGGTGCGAAGGTCGGAGAACGTTTCTGCCGCGACCACTGCCGTCACGCGCACATCGCGCCCAGCTTCCTGCAGTGCCGACGCCGCACCCAGCGAAGTGCCAATCAGCACAATCGGACCTGGTCCGACCTGGTCCAGTACCCGATGAAGATCACGTTTCTCGAAGAACCCGTACGTGCACACGTCGCCGTCGGATTCGCCGTGTGCCCGGCTGTCATACGCCACCACGTCAAACCCGCGTGGACCAAACCGCTCAACGATCCCCGCTCCGCTCGTGCGATTGTCTGCGACGCCGTGAAGGTAGACCAACGTGCCACGTCGAGTCGCGGACGTGCGGCACTGCCAGCCTTTCAGCGTCACTCCGTCGCCCGCAAACGTTACGTCTTGACAGGTCGATGGTGGCGCCCCCACCACGCGCCGGCGCGCGGGGTGAAGCAAGCCGCCTGCGCCCGCGGCCGGCAGTTGCGTGGCGACCACCACCAGCAGCGCACTCAGCAAGGCCAGGGCCATGGCGACAACCACCACGACAACGCTTCGTCGACGAGTGGTCATGTGCGATTCAAACGCCCGAACCCGCTAAGGGACACGATTGCGCGCCAGGCATGGCGACGATGATGGCACAGACCAGCGTGTCGATGCGGAACGGGCCGCGCGCGAGTTCGTCGTCGCAGGCCTCCGAAAGATCCGACGACCGGCATGGCATTGGTCGAACCCGGACGGACTGGTGTACAACACACCGTGGCAAAACGTTTACCGAAGGAGTCACGGCGATGAGCATGCGCACGTTCAGCCTCACAGTGATGAGTGCGATCACCCTGGCCGGCTGCAGCGGCGGCGCGCCGGTATCGTCACCCGCGCCGGCGCCGGCCGCGGCAGACAGGTTCCTGCAGCGGATCGCCGAACATTGTGGACAGGCCTTCGCCGGGACGGTGCTGGTCAACGAGCCGGCCCAGCAGAACGATGCGTTCGCGGGCCAGGAGCTGATCATGCACGTCCGCGAGTGCAACACCAACGAGCTGAAAATACCCTTTCATGTCGGCAACGATCGCAGTCGCACGTGGGTCCTCACTCGGACCTCAACCGGTGTTCGCCTGAAGCACGATCACCGACACGAAGACGGCACACCTGACGACAACAGCATGTACGGCGGCGACTCAATCACGCCGGGCTCAGAGGTGCGGCAGGAGTTCCCGGTGGATGAGGAGTCGATCGAGAACTTCGCCAAGCGCAACAACAAGGAATCGCAGACCAACACCTGGGCCATGGAGATTGAGCCCGGTAAACGCTTTCTCTACGAGCTGTCGCGTCCGAGCGGCCGGATGTTCAAGGTGGAGTTCGATCTGACCAAGCCGGTCGCGACGCCGGCGGCGGCGTGGGGCCACAAATAACACGCTCGCGCAGCTGGATTGGCGGCACTTGTTCTGGCGAGGTGCCGGGAGGTCTTGCCGTCCGCGGTGGCGCATGCGTGAAATGACCGGTGGCGCCCGCCACGAAAGCCGGGCGTCTGTCGGGCAGATAAGGCACACTACGCGCCATGTCACATTCGACCCATCGTCCGGCCGGCATCAGCCGGCGCCAACTGCTGGCCGGAGCCGGCGCAGGGGCGGCTGCACTCGCGTTGGCCCGGCCGACGCTTCACGCGCAAACACCGAACGTGCGCCCGATCGTGTTCCGCAACACCACCGTCGTGAACCCGGACGCGGTACAGGACGACGTCGCGCTCGCGGTTGTCGGCACGACCATTGCGGCGATCGGGCCGAGCGATCCGATCCTGAAGGCGTATCCCAATGCCGAGGTGATTGATGGCAGGGGCAAGGCGATCTTCCCGGGCCTCATCAACTGCCACGCGCACCTCACGGCCACGCTCGAACGCGGTTTCAACGAGGACTTCGGCTTCCCCAACTCCGCGCAATTGAAAGTCCGCCCGGCCAGCCTCCTGCAGGGCGAGGAGGCCACGCTCATGACGGTGGTGGGCGCGCTCGAGGCGATTCGCACCGGCACGACGACGTTTGTCGAGAATGCGGGCGGCATCGGCCGCTACGCCGCCGCGCTGTCGAAGACCGGCCTGCGGTGGGTGTTCGCCGAGTCGATTCGCGACAGTGAAAACGTCCCGGGTCCGCTGTCGCCGGCAGGGCTGGCGAAAGGTGAGACGCCGCGATTCTCCGCAAAACTGCGCGACGAGGGCCTGCAGCGTATCGCCGAGTTGTTCTCGGCCTGGCACGGCAAGAACGACGGCCGCATCAGCGTGTTCCCGGCGGCCGCGCTCACCGAAACCTCGTCGCCGGAACTGCTCCGGCAGGTTCGCGCGTTCGCCGACAAATACGATCTGGGCTACACCATCCACCTGAATCAGAGCGTCGCGGAGTATCAGTTCATGGAGAAGTTCCATGGACTGCGCCCGGCGGCGTATCTCGACCGGCACGGCTTCCTCGGCCCGCGGTTGTTCGCCGCGCATGCGCGCTACGTGGATGCAGCCGAGATTGCGTTACTGGGGAAGTCGCGCACCATCATTTCGCATCAGGCCGGCATGGCCGCCAATCGCGGCGTGATCCCGCCGATTCCGGCGCTGCGCGAGGCCGGCTGCCCGATCGCGCTCGGCACCGACAACAACACCAACGACGTGTTCGAGGTGATGCGCATTGCGCTGCTGACCGAGCGCATTCGCCGCACCGACGCGTTCCCGGGCGTCAGGCCGCAGCCGGAGGACATCCTGGCCGACGCCACCGAGGGCGGCTCCCGGGCGGTGCATCAGCAAACCACGATTGGCTCACTCGAAGTGGGGAAGCGGGCGGACCTGTTTGTTCTCGACACCCGCAAGCCGTACCTGGTGCCGCACGGGCGTCTGGTGTCGGCGGTAATCCACGGCGGGCATCCCGGCGACATCGAATCGCTGATGGTCGACGGCGAGTTCGTGATGCGCGACAACAAGGTGTTGACGATGGATGAGGGAGCGATTCTGCGGGAAGCCGACGCGGTAGGGAAGCGGATCTGGAATCAGGTGGGCCCGGTGACGGTGCCCAGATTGCCGCGGTCGCAAGACCGGTAGTCTGTGGCCGGCGATGGCGCTCAGCCGTCGAGCGTCTCCCTGATCTTCAATCCGAGGATGCTCGACGTGAACGGCTTGTGCAGAAAGGCGATGCCCGGCTTCAATACGCCGTGCTGGACGATCGTTTCATCGGTGTAACCCGACATGTAGAGCACCTTGAACCCGGGCCGCCGCGCCGCCAGCTGTGCGGCCAGTTCGGGCCCGCTGCAGCCAGGCATGACCACGTCGGTCAGGAGCAGCGCGATCGACGGATTCCATTCGAACAGCCGCTCGGCCTCGATCGCGTTGGCGGCCGCGAACACTCGGTAGCCATTGCGCTCCAGCAACCGCGTCGTGAGATCGCGCAGCGCGTCGGCATCTTCCACCAGCAGCACGGCCTCGGTGCCTCTCGACGACACCGGCGTCGTGACGGTGGCGGCCCGCGCTTCGCTGTCACTGGCCCGCGGCAAATACACGCTGAACGACGAGCCGCGGCCCACCTCGCTGTGGACGTCGACGCTGCCGCCCCAGCTCGTGACGATGCCGTGCACGCTCGCCAGGCCCAGTCCGGTGCCCTTGCCGACGCCCTTCGTCGTGAAGAACGGCTGGAACAGCTGCGCGATGACTTCCGGCGCCATGCCCACGCCGGAATCGGTGATCGTCAACGCGACGTGGGGGCCCGGCTTGACGTCGAAGTGGGTCGACGCGTACTTCCGATCGAGCTCGACATTCGACGTCTCGATGGTCAGCGTGCCGCCCTTCGGCATGGCGTCTTGTGCGTTCACGGCCAGGTTGAGCACGACTTGTTCGAGCTGCCCGCGGTCGGCCGCGATCGGCCCCAGCACCGGCGCCGCGACGAACACGATCTTGACGTCTTCCTTGATCAGCCGCGCGAGCATCGGCCGCATGTCGGTGAGCACATCGTTGAGGTCGAGCGGCTTCAGCTCGGTGATCTCCTTGCGGCTGAACGCCAGCAGCTGGCGCGTCAAGCCCGCGGCTCGCAGGCTCGCTTTCTGGATTTCCCCGATTTCGACGCCGCGGCGATCGCCCGCCGGAATGTCTTCGAGCAGGATCTCGCAGAAGCCGAGAATGACCGTCAGCAGGTTGTTGAAGTCATGCGCCACGCCGCCGGCGAGACGCCCGACCGCTTCCATCTTCTGGGCTTGTTGGAACTGCGCCTCGAGCAGGCGGCGATCGGTAACATCCTGCGAGATGCCGACCGCGCGTCGCGCCTGGCCATCGTCGCCGAGCACGACCCGGCCGGTGCCGCTCAACCACCGGACCTTGCCGTCATCGGCGGTCACCCGGTGGAGCACCGAAAAATCTCCGCCGGTCGTCCTGGCCTGGCCGACGACCTCGAGTACGGTCGCGCGATCGCCGGGGTGAATGAGTTCGGCGAACGCCTCGAACGTCCGACCGAAACCTCCAGGGGGCAGGCCGTATTGCGTCTCCATCTCCTCGGACCAGTCGAGCACCCCGGTGGTGTAGTCCATGTCCCAGATGCCGACCCGCGCGCTCCGCAGCGCAAAGCGCATCCGCTCGTCGGCGGCGCGAACCGCCTGGGTCGCCTGGTTGCGCAGCGTGTTATCGCGGATGATCGCCATCAGGTTGCCGTCGGGCATGGTCGTGGCCATGACGTCGGCGCGAAAGGTTGACGCGTCCTGCCGCCGGAATTCCCATTCGCGGCTGTAGTCCGGTCTCGCGATGATGGCGGCGAGCGCCACCGCGACCTCTGGCCGCTCCGCCGCGGTCACGATGTCGGTGGAGTGGAGTCCGACCAGCTGGTGGTGTGAATATCCCAGCATCTTGCACATTGCCGCATTGGCGTCGAGGTAGCGGCCGTTGCGATCGGCGATCAGGATGCCGTCCGGCGCGTATTCGAAGAGCGAACGGTAGCGTTGCTCGCTCGCGCGACGCTCCCGATCGGCGCGCTTACTCTCGGTGACGTCGCGGATGTTGCATTGAATGACGCTCTCCTCATCGGAGATGTAGATGTTGCTGACGAACTCGACGTCGATGGCGCGGCCGTCCTTGGTCTGGAGGGGGAGGTCGTCATAGTGGACGTATTCCTGGCGCTGGAGCTCCTTGAACGCGACCTTCCCCTTCTTCGCGTCGTCGAAGGGGTCCAACTCCCACAGCTTCTTGCCGAGAATTTCCGCTTCGGCATAACCGAGCAGCTGGCAGAGGAACGGATTGACCGCCGTGATCTCTCCGGAGGTGGCATTCAGGATCAGAATGCCGTCACGGGCCGCTTCAAACAACTGGCGGTAGCGGATTTCAGATGCTCGCAGCTCCTGGTCCGTGGCCGCCGAAGTCGCGGGGCGGGAGGGCGATCAATCGGACATCGGCCCCCCTAGTATTGAACTCCTGGCCGCCCGCTGTCTGTGCTTTATTGAACAGTGGCGGCGGCGCCGGAGAACTGGGCTGGGGTAAAGGCCGCATACCGCCCGGCTAGCCTTTGACCAGAAAGCCCTTCTTCTCGAGGTGCGCGCGCACGCGGTCGCGCAGCTCACCCTGCAGTTCAACGCCGTCGTCGGTGGTCGCCCCGCCGCATCCGCAGGTGCGCTTCAGCTCGCCGCACAGCGCCTTGAGGAACGCTTCGTTGTTGGGCAGGCCGAAGATCACGGTCACGGTCTTGCCGCCGCGCCCCTTCTTCTCCATGCGCAGCTTGGCGACGGGACGATCGGGGACCGCCTCCTTGCCGGAGGACCGGGTCTTGCTGCACTGGCAGTTGTCGAGCGGCCAACCGCAGGTCGGACAGATGCGTCCGCGGTCGGTGGAGTAGACGAGTCGGGAAGCCGTGGCGGTTAGTTGGGGATGAAGGTGAAGCGCGCGCTGCCGCTCGCGGTGCCCGACCAGGGCCAGAGCGACGAGTTGCTGCGCGGACGCGCGTCGGCGCGCACCAGCACGTAGTATTCGTGGTTGGCTTCGAGCAGCTTGGAGTCGAACAGCGGGAGGCGGTCGAAGTTGGTGACCATCTGCGCGACGAGTGCGGGATCTTCGACCACGAACGACTGTTCGACGCGGCCATTGCGTGACTGCGAGATGGTGTGCCGGCGCGTGAGGTTGTCGTAATCCACGCTGGTCGAGACCACGGCGGTGGCGAGCGTGCGATCGACCCAGGCGGGGACCTTCAACTTGAGCTCGACGGTGTAGGTGAAGACGGTGCGCAAGCCGCTCTGGACCACGGCCCTCATCTCGTCGGTGAGGCCGCCGTTGAGGGCGAAAGTCACGAGCACCTGGCCGTCGCGCTCCATCGTGCGCACGCGCAGCGTCTCAGCCGGCGTCTGGGCCTGGGCAAACGTGCCGAACAGGACGATAAGGCAGCACGACAGTAGAACGGAGCGGGAGTACAGACGAGCTTCAGGCATCTTCAAAAAGTTCAACCGGCAGACTTTAGCACACCCTCGGCCGAAGTGGGCGATAATGATGACGAGCACCCGCATAACCTCATGAAACCACGGCTTTTACTCGCGGCTCTGGCCTGTGGCCTCCTCATGGGGGCCGGCCGGGAGGGGTCTGCGCAGGAGCAGTTTCCGTATCAGATCTTCGAGCGCTACCTCGAACCGCTGGTCCAGCAGATCGGCATTCCCGGGCTCTCGGCCGTCATCGTCCAGGACGATCGCATCGCCTGGTCCAAGAATTACGGCTACGCCGACGTCGACCGGAAGGTGCCGACCGCAATCGACACGCCCTATCCCGTTGGCGGGATCACCCAGGCGTTTACCGGTGTGCTCCTGGGCGTGTGCATCGATCGCTTTCAGTTCCAGGTGGATCAGGACATCCGCAATTTCGTCCCCACTTTCCCGGTGGCCGAGACCAGCGTCCGCCAGGTGCTGGCACACGCGACCGATGGACGTTTTCGCTACGATGCCGGGTTGTATTCGGCATTGACCGCGGTCGCCGAATCCAAGGAGTGCTTCAACCAGCCGTTCCGCCAGTCGCTCGCCACCGAGGTCCTCGATCGCCTGGCGCTGACGCGATCGGTGCCGGGGCTCGATTTGAACCGCGCCGACGGCGCGGCCGCGCGCGCGGTCTTCGACGAGGCCAAGGTGCTCAAGTATCAGGCGGTGGTCGCCGATGTCGCGGTGCCGTATCGCATCGATCCGCGGGGCCGCAGCTTCCGATCGGAGTATCCGTCGTTTGGTCTCGATGCCGCCAACGGGCTGGTGTCGACGGCCTACGACCTCGCGCAGCTCCAGATTGCCCTCGACCGGCGCAACGGCGTGCCCCTCAGCTTCAGCACGCTCGACAAGATGTGGAGTAACGCGGCCTTCACCTTCACCCGCGTCAACTCGCCGCCCACTACCATCGTCATGCCGACCGGTCTCGGCTGGTTTGTCACCACCGAATCCGGACAGCGCCTGGTGTGGACCTTCGGCCACATTCCCGACGCCGGTTCCGCGCTGATCGTCAAGCTGACCTGTCCGCCGGCCGTGGCGGGCGCCACCGCGTGCATCGACAAGCGCCTGACGCTGATCCTGCTCGCCAACAGCGCCGGCCTGGTGCAGGGCTACAACCTCGAGAACGCCACCGTCACCTCGTCGCCCTTCGTCAAAGTGTTCCTGCGCCTGTTCATCTAAGTCGTCCCCGACCGCGCTACACTCTTACGCATCCGGAAAATGCGGCTGCGAACGCTTCTTGTTCTTGCGTCACTCTTCGCCATTCCTGCCCCGGCGCGCGCGGACTTTTTCGTCGTGCCGTTTGCCGGGATCAAGTTCGGCGGCTCGATGTCGATTGTCGATCTCGAGCTGGCGGCGGGGAAGAAGAAGCTGGTGCTCGGCGTCGCCGCCCTGAAGCTCGACGACGGCATGCTCGGCTACGAGGTCGAGTTCGGCAACATCACCGGCTTTTTCAGCAACGACGAATTCGCGGCGGTGCGCCCGCTGATCAAGCCCGGCAGCTACGTCGCCGACCTGACCGGCAGCATCGTGCTGTCATTACCGCCCGGCGCGACCGGCGGAGGGTTGCGGCCCTATGCCGTCATTGGCGGCGGATTGATTCACGCGGAGGCGCAGGATTATTTCGAAGCGCTCCAGGTGCGCCGCACCGTGCCGGCGATCAACCTCGGCGTCGGCGCCATCGGCCTGCTGACGACCAACGTCGGCGTGCGTTTCGACGTCCGCCACTTGCGAAGCCTGTCGAAGGATGCGTCGTTCGGGCTGGTGGGGCGGCGCATCGCCTACTCGCGATTCACCATCGGCCTGTTGCTAAGGTTCTAGCAGCTAGTAGCCAGTCATGCCCGGCCGGCGAACTCGCGGGTCTCGGTGTGGACCTTGACCTTTTCCCCCTCCTTGATGAACAGCGGAACCTGGATCTCGAGACCGGTCTCGAGCACCGCGGTCTTGGTCACGCTGCCGCTCGCGGTATTGCCGCGCACCCCCATCTCGGTGTTGGTGACGGTCAGTTCGACGTGCGGCGGAAAGACGATGCCGATCGGCTGGCCGTTGTAGCGGTGAATCTGCACTTCGACGTTGTCCACCAGCAGACCGCGGTCTTCGCCGAGGATGTCGGCGCCCAGCGTGTGGGTCTCGAACGTCTCCTGGTCCATGAAATGAAAGCCGTCGGCATCGTTGTAGGTGAACGTCGTCGGCGACATCACCAGGTCGGGCTCGCCGAATTTGTCGCCGGCCTTGAACGTCTTGTCGAACACCGCGCGGGTGATCAGGTTGCGCATCTTCAGGCGCACCAGCGTCTGCCCGCCGCGCGCCGTCGGCTTCGACACCTCCACGTCGAGGCAGTGGTAGGGGGCGTTCTCGTATTCGAAGTAGGACTTACGCTTAATTTCGATCGCTTCAATCAGGGCGGGCATCGAACCATTGTAACGTTCCACAGGTTCCAGGAGGTTCCAGGGGTTCCACGGGCGTCGTTCTGCGGCGGTGCCAGAAGTTCTGGAACCCGGCCAGAACGAAACCCCTTGGAACTTCTGGAACCTTCTGGAACGATTGGAACCGTATGAATCGGGTCCAGATTCGTTACTGCGTCATTTGAAACTACCTGCCGCGCGCCTCCCGTGTGGCGGCGCTCATTCAGGAACGGTTGCACCAGGAGGCCGATCTCGAGCCGGGCGGGCGCGGTGAGTTCAGCGTCTGGGTCGACGGCGCCCGGGTTATCGAAAAGAGCCGGACCGGTTTTCCGGCCGATTCCGCGGTCGTCGAGGCGGTAAGCGGCGCCCTTTCGCGATGAGGCGGATCTGCGGTATCGTGGGGGTCTCCACCCGCTGAAATTCATGGATAGTGCTTCAGGCGCCGAACAGCCGCCCGTCGTGCTCGTGGTCGACGACCACGATGACACGCGCCAGATGAGTCTTCTCGTGCTCCAGAGCCAGGGATTCAGCGCCGTCGCCGCCGACGGCGGCGACGCCGGCTTTGCCGACGCCTGCGAGCGGCGGCCAGACGTCATCGTCACCGACCTGGCGATGCCCGACGGCAACGGATGGGAGCTGGTGCAGCGGCTGTCGTCCGATCCGCGCACCAGGGACATTCCGGTGGTGATGTTGACGGCGTGCGGGACCGAGACCGTGCGTCAGCGCGCCCGGGTCGAGGGCGTCGCGGCATTCTTCTTCAAGCCCTGTGCGCCGGACGTGCTGGCGGACGAGTTGCGCCGGCTGATCGCCGCGCGCGTGCGCTCGGCGCGGGCGTAGCCGCCTCTTCCCGTTCCACCTCGATTTCTTCCGCTTCAATCTCGACGCGCTCGCGCTTGATGTCGAGCCGCAGCCTGCCAAACAGGCTCATGTAGACGTTGGCCACCCAGACCAGGGTGAACCAGCCGAGCAGCGCGCCGCGCCAGTCCGGAAGCAGCAGCCGATAGCCGGTCATGAATACGACCAGGGCGGCGACGTAATGGCTGAAGCAGTACTCGCAGGTAAAGAGGTAGAAGAATTTGCGCTGGGCGAGCGAGCGGCAGTGCTCGCTCTTGTCGCTGCACCACTCGCGGAATTCCCGGAAGATCTCTTCGTGCGTGACCGTCCACGCCACGCAGGCAATTGGCGCGGCCAGCACGAACAACCAGAGCATCTGCTGCTTTTCAGTCATACCCAACACTCGCCGGACCCAGCCACGTTCGTTGAGCCCGGCGTCCGCTAACGGACCCCGCTCGTCCGCCCACGCGGGCCGACTACGCGGTCGCGGGAATCTTCAGCACCTGGCCGGGCTTGATCTTGTCGGGATCGCTCAGCTGGTCCTTGTTGGCGTCGAAAATCTTCATGTAAGCGTTGGCGTCACCGAGGTGCTCCTTGGCGATCTTGCTGAGCGTGTCGCCCGACTTCACCGTGTAGGTGGTCTGCTTGGGCGCGTTGGGATCGATGGTCACCTCGGCGACGACATCGTTGCGCCAGTCGGGCACCGTCTTGATGGCGTCCCAGATCTTGTTGACCTCGTCCTGGCTCTTGACCTGTCCCTTGAAGTAGAGCTTGCCGTCGCGCTCTTCGGCCGAGCCTTCCATGCGAAAGCCTTTGGCCGTCTGAATGGCGCTGTTGTACTTGTCTCGTAAGTTCATGATGAGTTGCCTCCAGCTGCGGTTATGCAAAGCGGCTGCCTTAGGCCCTGGTCTTGCATTTATTGGGCTTGAGGCGGTGTTCATGCGATCGCGATCCATTGTTGTGCTGGCAGCGTTGCTGATTTTCGGCAACCCCTTTCCCTCATCGGCCCAGTACTTCGGGCGTAACAAGGTGCAGTACGAGCGCTTCGACTTCAAGGTGCTCGCCACCGAACACTTCGACATCTATTACTACCCGGAGGAAGAAGCGGCGATCCAGATTGCGGCGCGCCTGGCGGAGCGCTGGCATGCGCGCCTGACCAAGCTGCTAGCCCATCAACTGCGCGGGCGCCAGCCGCTCATCATGTATGCCGCGCACCCGCATTTCCAGCAGACCAACATCCTCGATGGCATCGGCGAAGGCACCGGCGGCGTCACGGAAAGCGGGCGGCGCCGCGTGATCCTGCCGTTTGCCGGCGGGCTGGCGGAAACCGATCACGTGCTCGGACACGAACTGGTGCACGCCTTCCAATACGATATGGCCTCGCAGGTCGACCTCCAGGGCCGGCCAATCGGACCGGGGCTGCAGGCGCTGCCGCTGTGGTTCATCGAAGGCATGGCGGAATACCTGTCGCTCGGGCCGGTCGATTCGAACACCGCGATGTGGGTGCGCGAAGCGGCATCGCGCGACGCCATGCCGTCGATCGCGAAGCTCGACGATCCGGATTTTTTCCCCTACCGCTACGGTCACGCGTTCTGGGCCTACGTCGCCGGGCGATGGGGCGATGGCGTGGTGGGCGAACTGCTGCGCTCGACCGGGCCCGACGGCAACATCGAAGCCGCCATCGCGTCGGTGCTCGGCGTCGGCCAGGATCAGCTGACCGACGACTGGCATCAGGCGACCCGGGACGCCTTCGCGCCGGTCTACGAGACCGCGCGGCCCGCCACCGCGTTTGGCCGTGCGCTGATCTCCAGGGAGCTGGGCGGCGGCGACATCAACCTCACGCCGGCGATCAGCCCCGACGGACGCAGCGTGGTGTATCTGTCGGAGAAGTCGCTGTTCTCAATCGACATGTACGTCGCCGATGTCGCGACCGGCCGGGTCGGCCGCAAGCTGGTGTCGACGTCGAGCGATCCGCATTTCGACAGCCTGCAGTTTCTCGCGTCGGCGGGCGACTGGGCGCCCGACAGCCGGCGCTTCGTGTTGGCCGCGCTCAGCAAGGGCCAGCCGGTGTTGACCATCGTCGACACCACCACCGGCGCGCGCCAGGGCGAGTTCGAGTTCAAGGAACTCGGCGAGATCTACAACCCGGCGTGGTCGCCCGACGGCAGGCAGATCGCCTTCTCGGCGCTGCAGGGCGGCGTGCTCGATCTCTATGTGTTCACGCTCGAATCGAAGACGCTGCAGCGGATTACCGACGATCCGTTCGCCGACTACGATCCCGAGTGGTCGCCCGACGGAGACGAGATTGTGTGGGTCACCGATCGGTTCTCGTCGAACCTCGACTCGCTGTCGTTTGGCGACTATCGACTCGGCGTCATCTCGCCGTCGACGCGTCAGGCGCGCCCGCTCGCAGCCTTCGAGGCGGGACGCCATTCCAATCCCGAGTTCGGCCCGGATGGCTCGCTCTATTTCCTGGCCGCTCCCGACGGCATCCCCAACGTGTATCGGCTGCAGAATCCGTCCCGCGGCGGCTCGCCGGCGCGTGTCACCAACCTGGTCTCCGGCGTGGCCGGGATCACGCCGCTGACACCGGCGTTGTCGGTATCGGCGAAGGCCAACGTGGTGCTGTTCACGGTGTTCGAGCAGGACCACTACAACATTTATGCAACCGAGACGACGCGGCCGGCGCTCGTCGGCGCGCTCGCGTCCGACCCGCGCAACGCCGCCGTCTTGCCACCCGCGAATCGCCGTCCCGACGCGCTCGTGCAGTTGCTCGAAAACAGCGCCACCGGATTGCCGCAGCCGGCCACCTACCCGGTCGAGGACTACCAGCCCAGCCTCCAGCTCGAAGCCATCAGCCAGCCGGTGGTGGGCGTAGGCGCCGATCAGTTCGGTGCCTACGCCGCCGGCGGCATCTCGCTCATCCTCAGCGATTTCCTGAACGATCACACCGTCGGCGCCACCGTGCAGTCGACCAGCCGCATCGAGGAGAGCGGCGCGCAGGTCTACTATCTCAATCGCACGTCGCGCTGGAACTGGGGCGCGGTGATCGAGCATTTGCCGTACGTGACCGGCGGCTACTCGCAGGGGCTGGCCACGGTCGACGGCCAGGAGACGATTGTCGAGCAGACGCTGCGTCTGACGCAGTTCAACTCGGGCGCGAGCGCGCTGGCCCACTATCCGCTGAGTCGCGTGCAGCGCGTCGAGTTCTCCGCCGGCGTGCGGCGGATTGGCTTCGATGCCGAGGTCGAAACCCGCTACTTCTCGCCGTTCACCGGTCAGTTGTTCGACGAGCAGACCGAGGACCTGGCGCGGCCCGCTGCCATCAACATGGCGGAAGCCACCGCGGCCCTCGTGTATGACTCGTCGGTGTTCGGCGCCACCAGCCCGCTGGTCGGCCGCCGCTATCGTTTCGAGTACACGCAACTGGCCGGCACGCTCAGCTACGGCGGCGCGCTGGCCGATTACCGCCGCTACTTCATGCCGGTGCGTCCGTTCACCCTCGCCGTGCGCGGCCTGCACTACGGCCGCTACGGCGCCGACGCCGAAGACCCGCGGCTGCCGCCGCTCTTCCTCGGCTACCAGGGTCTGGTGCGCGGTTACGACTTCGGATCGTTCGACGCCAACGAATGCAATTCGCTCGACATCACCGCCTGCGAGGCCTTCGATCGATTGAATGGCAGCCGCGTGGCGATTGCCGGCGCCGAACTGCGCTTCCCGCTGCTCGGGCTGTTCAACCGCGGCAATTCGTTTTACGGTCCCTTCCCGATCGAGATGGCGCTGTTTGCCGATGCCGGCCTGGCGTGGGACTCGGCCACCAAGCCGCGCTTCGCCGGCGGCGAGCGCGACTGGGTGCGAAGCGTCGGCGCGGCGCTGCGCGTCAACGTGCTCGGCTTTGCCATTGCCGAAATCGACTACGTGCGCCCGCTCGATCGCTCGCGCAAGGGCTGGTTGTGGCAGTTCGGCCTGACGCCGGGCTTCTGACATCGCCGATTGCACAGGCCTCGTTCTGCTGCGGTCGCGCGGCGAACCCGCCACGGCGGCAGAACGACGCCCTTGGCACCTCTGGTACTCTTGGTAGCCATGGAACCGAAGAGCGCGCCACTAGAAGCGACGAGAACCGAACATGATTCGATGGGCCCCGTCGAGGTGCCCGCTGACAGACTGTGGGGCGCCCAGACCGAGCGCTCCCGTCAGTTCTTCGCGATCGGCGTGCCGCGTTTCATCTGGCCGCGGCCGGTCATTCGCGCGCTCGGGCTGCTCAAGAAATGCGCCGCGCTCGCCAACGGCGAGCTTGGCACGATCTCGGCCGATCGCGCGGCGTTGATCGCGCGCGCGGCCGACGAAGTCATCGGCGGCGCCCTCGACGCGGAGTTTCCGCTCGTCGTGTTCCAGACCGGCTCGGGCACGCAAAGCAACATGAACGCCAACGAGGTGATTGCCAACCGCGCCAATCAGCTCGCCGGCAAGCCGCTCGGATCGCACGAACCGGTGCATCCCAACGATCACGTCAACAAAGGGCAGTCATCGAACGACGGGTTCCCGGTCGTCATGCACGTCGTCGCGGTCGAAGGGATCGTGCATCGCCTGATGCCCGCGGTGACGATGCTGCGCGACACGCTCGACGCCAAGGCGCGCGCCCATGCGGAGGTGGTGATGATCGGCCGCACCCACCTCCAGGACGCCGTGCCGATCACCCTCGGACAGGTGATTGGCGGATGGGTCGCGCAGATCGATGCGGCGCTCGCCGGCGTGCGCGCCTCGCTCGACCCGCTCTACGAGCTGGCGTTTGGCGCGACGGCGGTGGGCACCGGCTTGAATGCGCATCCGCGCTTCGGCGTGACGGCATCGAAATACATGGCCGCTGAGGCCGGACAGCCCTTCCGCGCCACCGGCAATCACGTCGCCGCGCTGTCGGCGCACGACGCGCTGGCCGCCGCCAGCGGCCAGATTCGCACGCTGGCCGCCGCGTTGATGAAGATGGCCAACGACGTGCGCTGGTACGCGTCGGGGCCGCGCGCCGGCATCGGCGAGCTTCGCCTTCCGGAGAACGAACCGGGATCCTCGATCATGCCCGGCAAGATCAACCCGACGCAGTGCGAGGCGCTGACGATGGTGGCGGTGCAGGTGTTTGGCAACGACCTGTCGGTGTCGATGGCCAACTCGCAGGGCAACTTTCAGCTGAACGTCTACAAGCCGGTGATCCTGCACAACCTGCTCGAGTCGATCGATCTGCTGGCCGACGCCTGCCGGTCGTTCGATCGCCACTGCGCTCGCGGGCTCGAGCCCAATCTCGACCGCATCCGCCGGCATGTCGAGGAATCGTTGATGCTGGTCACGGCCCTCAACCCGCATATCGGCTATGAAAAGGCGGCCGCGATTGCCCTGAAGGCCCATCACGAACACCTGTCGCTGCGCGACGCGGCCCTCGGCTCCGGGCACGTCACCGCGGAGCAGTTCGCCGAGTGGGTCAGGCCTGAAAAGATGGCGCGGCCTCACGGCGGCGCATCCTGACACGGCGCCGGGCGCGACCCTAGCGGGTCGCGGAGCCGCAGCCTCGTCATATACTCGGGCGCACGGTGTGGCGCCTTGTCACCATCGTCGCTGTCCTGTGGCCGAGCCACCTCGCCGGTGTCCTTGACGGCGCCCCGCTCGACACGCCTGCCGAAGCGGTACTGCTGGGACTGATCGTCCCCGCGCTCATCTGGCTGCATCCCTCTTTCCTGCGAACGACCCTGGCCCGCGCGCTGGTCGCGGCGCTGCTGCTCGTCAAGATCGTCGCGGCAGCCGGCGTGCAGCAGGCCGGGTGGTGCGTGAGCTTCATGCCGCCCACGCCGCTGGTCCGCGACAGCACCGGCAAGCCGCACGCGTGGGATCTTCGCGCCGACTGGCGCTCGCGCGATCCGTCGTGCTCGGCGGTGATGACGCGCGCCTACCGCGACTCGTTCGAGGTGCCGGCCTGGTTCTTCAACCTGCCGCCTCCCGGCGATGCGGTCGTGCGGGACGGCTACCATCCCGGCGAAATCCCCATTCGGATTGGCGGGTCTGGTTTCATTACCGTCGCGAAGGAAGGCACCTTTGCGTTGTCCACCACCGCGCCGATGAGCGTGGAGTTGCGCATCGACGGCACCCGCATCGCGCCGGCCGCGCCGGGCCGTCACGAGCGCGTGCTCGCGCCCGGCAGCCACGCCGTGCAGTTCGAGGGCACGCTGCTTGGCAAGCAGTGGCGGGTCGTGCCCGAGTGGGATCACACGCCGATGGGATCGATGCGCTTCCCGTCCACCACGCTGCGGCCGCCGTCGCGGTTCGATCGCTTTGCCCACGCGATCGGCGGCTGGGTCGTCTTCGCGCTCGCGGCCGCATTGATCGTCGCCTGGCTCGTCAGCCTCGTCCCGCGAGTCGGCTCGCCGTTGCTCGTCCTCTGGAGCGGCAGCGCCGCGCTGGCGATCGTCCTGTTGGCGATCTACCTGCCGACCGAGGCACCGTTCTACACCGCCGTCGCGATGGCCACGCCGCTGCTGATGCCGCCGCGCCGGCGATCGATGACGGCAGCAGGGGTGTTCCTGCTGGCAATCGTGCCGTGGCTGGCGCTGGTGGCCGCGCTCAACGCGTGGCAGATTGGCCGATGGACGCTCTACGGCATCGGCAACGACAACTTCCAGTTCCAGCGATTTGCCTACCGGATCTTCATGCAGCAGGTACCTGGCTCGAGGGCGGCCAGGTCACGTTCTGGAACCAGCCGCTCTATCGATGGATCGCCGGTTCGCTGCACATGCTGTTCGGCGATTCGAGCCTCGGGCAGGCGTATTGGGACGGCGCCGGCGTCGCCATCGTCGCGGTGTTCGCATATCGGGTGGTGGCGCCGCTGGCGGGCTTCACCTGGGGCCTGCTCGCCGCAATCGTGCCGATGGTGCTGTTCCTGCTGGGGCCGGCGCTCGAGTTTGTCGGCTTCGGCCTGTCCGAAATTTCATCCGCGGCGTTCATTTACCTGGCGGCGTTCTTCGCGCTGCGCGGCCGCGGCACGACCGACCTGATCGCCGCCGGCGTCCTGGTCGTGCTCGGGTTCTACACGCGTTTGAACAACCTGCCGATGGCGATCGCCGTCGCCGCGTTCGCCGTGCCGATCGCGCTGCCGATTGGCGCGCTGTGGCGCCCCGGTGTGTGGCTGCCGCTGGTACGCTGGCGCGTCGTCGTGGCCATCGTCGGGTCGCTCGCCGCCGGGGCGGGGCTGCTGGCGTGGCGGACCTGGTACTACACCGGCGTCTTCAGCGTGTTCCACGGCACGCAGCGCGAACACCTCGCCGTATGGAAGCCGGGCATGGCCTTGCCCGAAGCCGCGCAGGCCATGGCGAGCAGCCTGATGATGGTGCTGACCGCGCAGGATCCGCCACGCCTCGCGTGGCATTCGGCGCCGCTGCTGGTGGCTGCGATGGTCTGTGTCGCAGGACTGTTGAACCTGCCGAAGTGTCGCGATGCGCCGCTGCCCCTGGTTGCGCTCTTCGTCGCGGGATGCTCGAGCGCGCTGCTGTCGCGCGGCTGGGCTTTTGAGGGCCGTTTCTCGATCCACCTGTACGGCGCGGCCGGCGCGCTCTGCGCCTGGAGCCTGGCGGCGGCGTTCGAACAGTTACGGCATCAACCGGCGTATCGCGTAAGATCTGCGGGCACCGCCAACAAGGAGGCATCCCTGTGACCGACAACCGACGCGAGTTCCTGACCACCAGCATGCTCGGCCTGGCTGCGACCTTGTTCGCGGCGCGCGACGCCCATGCCGCCCCGTCGTCCAAACCCCTCGCCCAGCGCGACGCGCCGCCGATCAATCTCGAAGGCTGGCAGATGACGGCCAGCGAAGTGTCGTATCCGCCCGGCGAGTCCTCGGGCCAGCATCGCCATCCCGGATTTGTGATTGGCTACGTGCTCGAAGGGCAGTATCGTTTCGCGGTGAACGATCAGGCGCCGGTGGTGCTTGGTCCGGGGCAGATGTTTTTCGAATCGTTTGACGCGCCCGGACAGATCCATGCGGTGTCGGGGAATGCCAGTACCACCCAGACGACAAAGATTCTGGCAATCGTGTTCACCAGAAAGGGTGATCCGGTTACGATTCCAGGTTGATTCGGTTGAAGTCTTGTTCGACCCCCATGAAGGAGTAGAGAGATGAGATTTGCGTTGAAGTCCCTGGCCACCGCGGTGGTCATCGGATTGTTGTGCCCCGGCGTGAGCGGCGCGCAAGGCGGCGGCGCCAGCAGCACCGGTACGATTCAAGGCCGTGTCGCCGACAGTAGCGGCGCCGTGCTGCCCGGTGTCACCGTCACCGCCACCAGCCCGTCGATGATTGGCACGCAGGCCCAGGTGACCAACGAGAACGGCTCGTATCGCTTCCCGGCGGTGCCGCCCGGCGTCTACGACCTGACGTTCGAGCTGGCCGGGTTCAGCACCATCAGGCGCAGCGAGGTGCAGATCTCGCTCGGGTTCACGGCCACCGTCAATGCCGAACTCAAGGTGGCGACGTTGCAGGAAACGGTCACCGTGACCGGCGCGTCGCCGGTAATTGACACCTCGGCGACGCGCGTGCAGCAGAACTTCAAGCTGGCGCAGCTGGAATCGATTCCGAACGGCCGCGACATGTGGTCGCTGCTGGCGGCGACGCCGGGCGTCGTGATGAGCCGCATCGACGTCGGCGGCAACCGCGCCGGCACGCAGACCGGCTACACCGCCTATGGCCTGAACGGCCAGGTGCGCACCTCGGTCGAAGGCATCAACACCACGGAAGGCACCGGCGGCGCGGGCTTCTATTACGACTACGGCTCGTTCGAAGAAGTGTTCCTGGGCGTGGCGGGGCAGGGCGCCGAAGCGGCGACGCCGGGCGTGCAGTCGAACTTCCTCGGCAAGTCGGGCGGCAATAAATTTGCCGGCGAGTTCTACGTCGACGGCTACAACAACTCGTTTCAGGGGTCGAACCTGTCCGACATTTACACCCGCCCGACGTCAAGCGGCGGCTACGGCTTCCGGCCGGGCAGCAACGAAGTGCTGCGCTACTACGACGTCAACTTCAATGTCGGCGGTCCGATCAAGAAGGACAAGGTGTGGTGGCACTTCTCCTGGCGGCGCCAGTTCAACGCCGTCGAGCAGCCGCTCTTCACCTTCGATCAGTCGTTCGACACCTGGAACCAGAACCCGTCGGCGAAGGTCACCTACCAGGTCAATCAGAAGAACAAGATCATCGGCTACTACCAGTGGAACATGAAGGAGCAGCCGAACCGGCTCCCGATCGCCGGCTACACCTACACCGATCCGTCGCAGACTTCGCGGCAGGTGTCGCCGAGCTGGGTCTACAAGGGCGAATGGAATGGCACGGTCAGCGACCGCATGTATCTCGAAGCGCGCTGGGGCGACTTCGGCTACTACGATCCGCGCTACGCCAACAGCAGCGAGGATTACTTCTGGCGCGACACCGCCAGGCTGGTGCTGACCGGCGCGCATGCCGAGTCGCAGACCGATCGCGACCGCAAGCAGCTGACCGGCGCGGCCACCTACTTCCTGGACACCAGGTTCGGCAGCCACACCTTCAAGTTCGGCGGCGAGATCTACAACGAGCAGCAGTGGAGCGGCCGCGAGCAGAACGTCGGCGGCAACATCGAGCACATCTACAACAACGGCGTGGCCAGCCAGCTGGTGTTCGGCGTGCCGACGGCAACCTGCGTCTGCGGGCGCTACGCCAGCGACAACGGCCAGCTGCTGGTCGTCAACAAGCTCGATCAGCAGGACTTCTTCGTCAACGACACCTGGTCGAAGGGCCGCGTGACGATGAACCTTGGCCTGAGATGGGACCGCTACAAGGGCTCGATGCCCGAGCAGTCGCAGCCCGCGTACGCCAATGGCCCGGTCAGCGTCGCCGCGCAAACCTTCCCGGCGCGCGATTTTTACACCTGGAACAATCTCGGCCCGCGCATCGGCATGACCTACGACCTGGCCAACGACGGCAAGACGGTGCTGAAGGCGAGCTACGGACTGTTCTGGCACAACCCGGGGCCGGGCGTCAGCGCCGACGCCAACCCGAACCAGAACAACAAGAGCGTGACCTACACCTGGACCGATCGCAACGGCGATCGCCGCTACCAGCTGGGTGAGGAATCGGCCAACCCGACCGCCACCACCCTGGCCGGCACCATCCAGCTCGATCCGAACATTTCGTCGCCGTACTCCCACGACGTCTCGTTCTATCTCGAGCGTCAGGTCAGCGACAGCATTGGCACGCGCGTCGGCTTCGTCTACAAGAGCGAGGACGACCTGATCGCGCAGTACAACCCCGGACGGCCGATCTCCGCCTACACGGTGCCGTACTCGGTGGTCGACACCGGCGTCGACGGCCTCGGCGGCACCGCCGACGATCGCGCCATCAGCCTGCTCGGCGTGCCGAACTCCGCCGACGTCAACGCGCGCTTTCCGCTCACCAACGTGACCCAGAACACGCCGCGCTTCTCCCGCTACAAGACGGTGGAAGCGTCGATGAACAAGCGGCTCAGCAACCGCTGGGCGGCGCAGATCGGCGGCAGCCACACCTGGGCGCACGATTTCCCGGGGGCCTACCCGAACAACCCCAACGGGGTGTTCGACCAGGACACCACGCGCTGGGACTTCAAGGTCTCGGGCACCTACGAGGCGCCCTACGGCATCCGCATCTCACCGCTGGTCCGCCATCAGGCGGGCGCCAACTTCGCGCGTCAGTTCTCGGTGGGCGCGGCGAGCGCCACCGCGGCGGGCGCGATCTTCAGCGGCACCATCAACGTCGAGCCGTTGAACTCACGCCGCCACGACAACATCACGGTGGTCGACGTGCGCGCCGACCGCGGGTTCAGCCTGTCGCGCGGCATGCGCGTGCGCCTGTTCGTGGACCTGTTCAACATCACCAACAGTAACGCCGCCGAAACCCGCACCATCACCACCGGCACGGCGTTCCTGCGTCCAACCGCGGTGCTCGCCCCGCGCACGGCCCGCATCGGCGCCCGCTTCCAGTTTTAGGGAGGGAAATCCGACGATCTTAGATGTCGGATGGGAGATGGCAGATCGATCGCTGATTGACGATGGGCGGATTATTCAGAATCCATCATTCGTCAATCGGCAATCGATCAGCAACTAACCTCTAACCTCTAACCTCTACCCCACTACCTCTTGAACAGCCCCACCAGCGTCCCTCGACCACGAATCTTTCCCACCATCGCAGCTTCAACCGCGGCGCGCGTCAGCGGCGGCGACTGTCCGACCGCAGGCACGTCAATCGCGGCATCGAGCGCGTAAATCTCGAACACATAGTGATGCGCCGGGCCCGTGGCCGGCGCGCCGGGGCCGCGGTAGTACGGACCGCTCGCGCTGATCTGTCGTGAACCATCGGGCAGTTGATTACCTTGCGGAATCGCCTCGGCCAGCGAACGCGCCGACGCGGGAATGTTCCACACCATCCAGTGCAGCAGGTCGTCGGTGCCCTGGCCCACCGCCTGATCCACGTCATGCGCGATCACGACGAAGCTGGTGGTGCCGTCAGGCACGTTGCTCCACGCGAGCGGCGGCGATACCTGCGCGCCCGCTTGCGGTGTACTTGGCGGGAATCGCTGCGCCGTCGGCCCAGGCCGTGGTCGTCAGCGCCATCGTCTGGATCGGCCCGCGCCGATTCTGGAAGTTGCCGCCTCCGCCACCCTGGGGTGCCGGCGGGGGAGGCAGTGGATTCGCCAGGCCGGCATTGGGCGCGTGCTGCGTCTTCTTCCACGCGTCGTACCGCAGGCGCAGGGTCTTCACAGGATTGAGGTTTTCTCCGGCCTTGATCTGATACGCGCCCTTGTCGGGTCCCGGCTGCGAGGTCGTCAGGTAGATCGCGTACTTGCCGTTGTTGTGCGAGTCGCCGCTACTGTCCTTGGGATCCGACGCGAGGATGTAGGCGATGTGCGACGTCCGGCCGTCGCACGGAATCGGCGGCGCCGTGCCGTCGCTCGGCCACGCCGGGCAGACGCAGCGGCTGTCGCCGCCGGATCCATCCGCCGCTTCCATCGCGGCCATCACGCGATCGGCGATCGTGCCTGAGGTCTTGATGAACGCCTGCACCGCGTTTGGCACCACCAGTCCCGGCCGCAGGATGTTGCCTTGAATGGAATAGAAGATCTCGGTGCCGGGCACCTGCCCTTGCACGTCCTGCGACACGTAGCCGTTGCTGAGACCCGAGTGCCCGGCGCTGCGGCCCTGCAGGTCGAGGATGCCGAACTGCCGGCTTTGAAATGCCGGGTCGGCGCTCAGCATCTCGATAATGCGTTTCGGATCGGTGCCCTTCTGCAGCTCCTCGAAGACGAGCATCTGGTTCTTGTGCGTGCCGTCCACGCCGGCCTGGCACGCGGCGACGCCCTTGCCGGGAACGATCACGGCCTGCACGCCCATCAGGAACTGATCGTCACGATCGACGCAGGTCGCCGAGGCAATGACGACGCGGCCGGTGGCGCGATCGACGGCAATCACCGACCAGGTGGCAAAGGCGGATGCGGGGAGCGACAACAGGGCGATGAGGACAAAAACGACTCGTTTCATGGGAGGGTATTGTGGCCTAAGATGCGTCTATGCCAAACACCCGATTCTCGGTCGGCGTGCTCTCGGCCGTGCTGCTGGCGCCGATGGTGGCCGCCGCGCAGTCGACCCCGACCTTCGCCAGGGACGTGGCGCCGATCTTTTACTCCAAGTGCGTCGAGTGTCATCGGGCCACGATGTTCGCGCCGATGTCGCTTGTGACCTTCGAGGAAGCGCGGCCGTGGGCGAGGGCGATCCGCAGTCGCGTCTCGGCGCGCACCATGCCGCCGTGGGGCGCCGATCCCGCCCACGGTGTGTTCAAGAACGATCCGCGATTGTCCGACCAGGAGATCGCGACCATCCTCGCGTGGGTCGACGGCGGCGCGCCGAAAGGCGACGACCGCGAGCTGCCGGCGATGCCGTCGTTGGTCGATGGCTGGACGATCGGCCAGCCCGACGCGGTGTTCGAAGTGAAGGAAGCGTTCCACATTCCCGCCACCGGCGTCGTCGAATACCAGTACCTGCGCATTCCGACCGGCCTCACCGAGGACCGGTGGCTGGCCGCGATCGAGATCAAGCCGCAGGCGCGCTCGCAGGTGCATCACGTCATCGCGTTCACGCAGCCTGCCGGCACGCCGCTGAACGCCGCGGGCGCGCTCGGGCCGGGCAACATCGGCGGCGTCACGCCGAACAAGCCCGGCGTGGTGTTCGAGCCCGGCGTCGGCCGTCTGCTGAACGGCCACTCCGACATCATTTTGCAGATGCACTACACCACCAATGGCGAAGCCACCACCGACAAGACCATGGTCGGGGTCAAGTTCCTGAAGGAGCCGCCGGCCATGCAGCAGCGTGGCGGCAGCGTGATTCAGCCGCGTTTCGTCATTCCCGCCGGCGCGCCGGCGCACGAGGTGCGGGGCTCGCGCGTGCTGCAGGCCGACACCGTCATCACCTCGTTCACGCCGCACATGCACATGCGCGGCAAGGACATGACCTACACCGCGAAGTACCCGGACGGCCGCACCGAGGTGCTGTTGTCGGTGCCCAAATACGACTTCAACTGGCAGATTACCTATCAGCTGAAGGAAGCGAAGCGGATGCCGAAGGGCACCGAGATCGAGGTGGTCGCGCACTTCGACAACTCGACGCAGAACAAGTTCAATCCAGATCCGACCCAGGACGTGCGGTGGGGCGATCAGACCTTCGAAGAAATGATGATTGGTTTCTGGGGCACGGTGGTCGAGAACCGCCCGGCCCAGAAGTAGCCCGTTGACCGCCGTTGCCCGTTGACCACCTAAATGATCACCCGCCGTTCGTTTCTCTCCATGGCCGGCGCGTCGGCCCTCGCCACGCCTGCCTACGCCTTGCGCTTCACTCAACCGGCGCCGTCGATCGACGCCGCGCGGTTGCGCAACCGGCTCGAGCGCCTCAGCTACCACGGCCGCGCCCCTGGCGCGACCTTCGCCGACGGCGTCAATCGCGTCGCCTATTCGACCGCCGATCTCACCGCGCGCGCCTGGATCATCGACGAGATCAAGTCGGCCGACATCGTGCCGCGCATCGATCCGGCCGGCAACATCTTTGCGCGCTTCGGCGGACAGCCGAACCAGCCGGCGATCCTGTTTGGCTCGCACATCGACTCGGTGCCGACCGGCGGCAATTTCGATGGCGACCTCGGGACGTTCTCCGCGCTCGAAGTGATCCAGGCGGTGCAGGCGGCGAAGATCCAGACCCGGCACCCGCTCGAGATGGTGCTGTGGGCGCACGAGGAGAGCACGGCGTTTGGCATCGGCACCGCGGCCAGCCGCATCGTCGCCGGCGATCTGCAGGCGGGCGACATGGACAAGGTGTGGAACGGCCTGAAGCGCAGCGATGCGATTCGCAGGATTGCCGGCGATCCGGAGCGGATCGAAACCGCGGTGCGCGGCCAAGGCGCCTGGCATTCCTACGTCGAGCTCCACATCGAGCAGGGCGGCTCGCTCGACCAGGCGAAGGTCCCAATCGGCATCGTCGAAGGCATCGTCGCGATTCACCGTTACGACGTCGTCGTCGAGGGGCAGGTGAACCACGCCGGCACGACGCCGATGACCGAGCGGCACGACGCGATGGTGGCCGCGGCGGAACTCACGCTCGCGGTTCGCGAGGTGGCGTCACGTCGCCAGGGAAGGCAGGTCGGGACCGTCGGCCGGCTGGCGATCGAGCCCAATTCCCCGAACGTCATTCCCGGCCGCGCGACGCTCAGCGTCGAGTTCCGCGATTTGTCCGAGCAGGTGCTGCGCGAGCTCGGTGACGCGGTCAAGGCGCGCGGCGCCGAAATCGCGGCGCGAACCGGCACGTCCATCGCGTTTACGCTGGCGAGCACCAATCGTCCGGCACTGGCCGCGTCCGCCGTCCAGGCGGCGATCGGCCGCGCCGCCGCCGCCGCCGGGCTGAAGACGACCCGGCTGCCGAGCGGCGCCGGCCACGACGCGCAACAGATCGCGCTGCTCTGCCCGATGGGGATGATCTTTGTCCCAAGCGTCGGCGGCATCAGTCATTCGCCGAAGGAATTGACGACCTGGGAAGACTGCGCCCACGGCGCCAACGTGCTGCTCAAAACGGTGCTCGATCTCGATCAGCGCGACAGCGTCTAGCGTCGCCGCCTGCCGATCGGCGCCATCCAGTCCAGGAGCAAATCCGCCCCCGCGCGTTCACCCGGCCACGGGCAACGCCGCGGGGGACTCGATTGTTCACACCGCCTCCGGGCGGTCGGGATCTGCCGCGTTCCGGGCGCGGGCTTTCTTGGTCGGGAATGGGTAGGCCGAACCACCTTTCCCACCGGGCGGGATCCGCAGCGACAGAATCATCGTCGTCGCGAGCACCACCACCGTGACCAGCAGCGACACCGCAACCGGGATCTTGTAGACGTCGATCAGCAGCATCTTCGCGCCGATGAACATCAGCACGATGGCCAGGCCGTACGACAGCAGGTGGAAGCGCTCGTGCATGCTGGCCAGCAGGAAGTACATCGCCCGCAGGCCGAGGATCGCGAACACGTTCGAGGTCAGCACGATGAAGGGGTCGGTGGTGATCGCGAAGATCGCCGGGATGGAATCGACCGCGAAGATGATGTCGACGATGCCGATCAGCATGATCACGAGGAACAGCGGCGTGGCCGTCCGTACGCCCTTGACGACGGTGAAGAACTTCTCGCCGTCGTAGTCCGGCGCGATGGTGAGGTGGCGCCGCACCCAGTTCAAGGCCGGATTGCTGTCGAGGTCCGGCTCCTGGCCGGCGGCCCACCACATCTTCACGCCCGTGAACACCAGGAAGGCGCCGAACACGTACAGCACCCAGTGAAACTGGGCGATCAGCCACGCGCCGATCAGGATCATCCCCGCGCGCAGCACCAGCGCGCCGAGGATGCCGAACATCAGGACGCGCTTCTGAAACTCGGCCGGCACGGCGAAGTAGGTGAACAGCATCAGGAAGACGAAGATGTTGTCGACCGCCAGCGCCTTCTCGACGAGGTAGCCGGTGACGAACTCGAGGGCCTTGGCCTCGGCCACGGCATCGCCGTCGGTCTCGCCCAGGTACCACCACAGCCAGCCGACGAAGGTGAACGACACCGCGACCCAGATGGCCGACCAGATGGATGCCTCCTTGATGGAAACCTTGTGCGCGCCTTGCCTGTTCATCGCGAAGAAATCGACGAGCAGGGCAATCAGCACGAACGCCGCGAACAGCGTCCAGAGAATCGGCGTACCGATGGTGATCAATAGAGGATTCCTCGATTGGATTCCGGCGCCCCTGGCGTGGGCGGATTGACGATGATGCCGGATGGTCTTGCCTGGCCGATGCGTTGCGCATGCGGCCTGCGGTGCCGGGCGATGGTTTCACGCCGGAAAACCCATCGACCGTAGTGACGGCACTGCAGTGGTCCGGGCAGCGCTGTCGCGTGCACGAACCGGCTACTCCCCAATCGAAGCGTCTCGATTACACCATCGTTCCCACGGCGTGTCAAAGACAGCGCGAGACGTCCGGTGCCTCCGCTGTAGTACGCTGTTCAGTCCACTGACGGGATTTGTAACAGTATGTCTTTCACACCTGTGATGTTCGGCGCGGCAGCCCTCTTTTTGTCGGTCACGACGGCGCTTGCCCAACCGGCGACTTCCACCGCGGCCCCGACGGGCACCGCCAATGTCGCCACCGCGATCAGGGCGGCTGAGGCGCCGACGCTCGATGGCGATGTCATCGGCGACCCGGCGTGGGCGCAAGCCACGCCGATCTCGACGTTCTGGCAGGAGCAGCCCAACGAAGGGCAGCCGGCATCGGAGCGCACCGAGGTGCGCATCATGTTCACCGCCGACACCCTTTACATCGGCGCGGTGATGTACGACTCCGATCCGTCCGGCATCATCGTGTCGGACGCGCGGCGTGATGCGTCGCTGGACGACACCGACAGCTTCCAGATGATCGTCGACACCTATCGCGATCGACAGAACGGCTTCGTGTTCGGCACCAACCCCGCCGGCATCGAGTACGACGGCCAGGTGACCAACGAGGGGCAGGGCGGCGGCGGCCTTGGCTTCGGCCAGCGGCAGTCGGGCGGCTCGGGCTCCGGCTTCAACATCAACTGGGACGCCGCGTGGACGGTGCGGTCGAAGATCTCGGAGCACGGCTGGTCCGCCGAGTTCGCCATCCCGTTCCGCACGCTGCGCTATCCGTCGAGCACCGATCAGACCTGGGGCATCAACTTTCAGCGCAACATCCGCCGCCGCAACGAGCGTTCCTTCTGGGCGCCGATTCCGCGGCAATTCAATCTCTACCGGCTGTCGCTCGCGGGCTCGATGACCGGCCTGCAGACGCCGGCGCTGCGGAATTTCCGCGTCACGCCGTACGCGCTCGGTAATCTGCTGGCGTCGGGCGTCGCACCGGTCGATGCCGAGACCGATTTCGATTTCGGCGGCGACGTCAAATACAGCATCACGCCCAGCCTGACGCTCGATGCCACCGTCAACACCGACTTCGCGCAGGTCGAGGTCGACGACCAGCAGGTCAACCTCGATCGCTTCACGCTGTTCTTCCCCGAGAAGCGGCCGTTCTTCCTCGAGAACGCCGGCTTCTTCAGCGTCGGCAATCCTGGTGAGGTGGATCTGTTCTTCAGCCGCCGGATCGGCATTGACGACGACGGCCGGTCGATTCCGATCATGGGCGGCGGCCGGGTATCGGGCAAGGCCGGCAAGTTCAACGTCGGATTGCTGAACATGCAGACCTCCGACCACCACGACACCGTGGCGAGCACGAACTTCGGCGTCGCGCGGGTCAGCCGCGACCTGCCGAATCGCTCGTCGATCGGCGCGATCGTCACCAACCGTCAGGCGACCGGCGAGCTGGCCGGCGACAACGACTACGGCCGCACCTTCGGGCTGGACGGCAAGGTCGGCCTTGGCATGACCTCGGTGCTGTCCGGCTTCATGGCCAGGACCGACACGCCAGGCGTGGATGACGGCGACTACGCCTACAACCTGCGATCGCAGACCAATCGGCCGCAGTGGGACCTCAACCTCGGCTACCAGGAGGTCGGCGCCGGATTCAACCCGGCGATCGGATTCCTGAGCCGCAGCGGCTACCGCAAGCCCGACGCGATGCTGATGACGCGCTTTCGCCCGAAGGACTTCATCAATATCCAGGAGCTGCGCCCGCACGCGACCTTCCGCGGTTTCTGGGCGCTCGATGGCTTCCAGGAGACCGGCTACATGCACCTCGACAACCACTGGCAGTTCCGCGACAGCACCGAGGTGCACACCGGCATGAACCTGACGCGCGAAGGCGTGCGCACGCCGTTCGAGATTTTCCCCGGCGTGACGGTCCCGCCCGGCACCTACGATCATGCCGAGGCGCAGCTGGTCGGCATGAGCAACCAGGGCGCCCCGTTCAGCCTCTCGATGCGCGTGACCGCCGGCGGATTTTTCGGCGGCAATCGCCTCACGCTCAACCCGACGCTGCGGATGCGGGCCGGCGATCGGCTGAACGCGCAGATCGACTACCAGCGCAACGACATCGACCTGCCCTACGGCCAGTTCACCACCAACCTGGTGCGCACGCGCGTGTCGTACTCCTTCACCTCGCGCATGTTCACCCAGGCGCTGGTTCAGTACAACGATCGCGCCGACCTGTGGTCGATGAACTTCCGCTTCGGCTGGCTCCAGGCCGCCAACACCGGCCTGTTCGTCGTCTATACCGACACGCGCGGGCTCTACGATCTGTTCGACCGCCCCGAGCGGACCGATCGCTCGTTGACCGTGAAGTACTCGGTACATGTTCGATCTGTTCCGCTAGCCCGGGACTCCCAGCCTACGGCGGTCGGCCCGACCGGCCGATAAACCGGTCATCTTGCCGCGCCTCTACCGGCCGCTGCCGCGAGCGGTCACGCGACCGCTCGGGATCCTCGCCCTGGTGGCGTGGGTGGTCACCATGGGCGTGATGGTCAATCGCGCCTACCTGCAGGCCTCGACGCGCAACCTCGCCACCGATCTGGCGCGCTACGGCGCCACGGCGCAGTGGCGCGGGGTGTATTACCGCGGCGAGAAAATCGGTTTCACCGTCAGCCAGGTGCAGGCCACCGCCGACGGCTTCGAACTGCACGAGGACGGCCGGCTGCAGTTCGGGCTGCTCGGCTCGACCACCGCCGCCATCCTCAAGACCACGGCGCGCGTCGATCGATCGTTCGCGCTCCAGTCATTCGACTTCTCGCTCGATCCGGGCACCGGTCCAATGTCGATCACGGGCCGGCTCAACGGCCTGGAGTTGACGCTCGACATCGGCAGCGCGGCGGGCTCGCGCCGCGAAACCCGGCGCCTGCCGGAGACGCCGGCCCTGATGCTGAGCGTCGGCCGCCGGCTCGCCGCCGAAGGGCTGGTCGCCGGCGAGACCAAAGAGTGGATGGTGTTCGATCCGGCCACCATGCAGAACGCCCCCGTCGTCATCGCGATCGGTGCGCGCGAAGTGGTGGTTACCGGTGCGCCGCGCCCCATGCCGGCGTTCAGGGTGGACATGACCTTCAGCGGCCTGACCACCACCTCGTGGATCACCGACACCGGAGAAATTGTCCGCGAAGAAAGCGCGATGGGGCTGATCACGATTCTCGAGACCGAGCAGCAGGCCACCGCGCTGGCCGTCTCCAGCCGCATGCAGGAAGACATGCTGCAGGCCGCGGCGATTGTGCCGCGCATGGCGAGACGGCAGCACATTGCCGAGCCGCGCGATGTGAAGCTGATCCGGCTCCGTATGACCGGCGCCGACCTGGCGGGTCGCGACCTCGCGGGCAGCGGGCAGACCATTGACGGCGAGGTGATCGAGCTGATCGATCCCCGGGACCTGGTGGCGGCGGCGACGCCGCCCGACCTCGCCCGCTATCTCGGACCGGAACCGTTCATCGAAAGCGACGCACCGGAGATTCGCGCCGAAGCGGAGCGGATGGTGGCCGGCGTGTCCGGCGCGCGCGCGCGGGCCGAGCGGCTGACGCGCGAAGTCAACTCGCTGCTCGAAAAGAAGCCGACCGTGAGCCTGCCCTCGGCGCTGGAAGTGCTGCGCACCAGGGTCGGCGACTGCAACGAACACACGGCGCTATTTGTTGCGCTGGCGCGGTCGCTCGGCATCCCGGCCCGGATCAACGTCGGCCTCACCTACGTGCGCGGCGCGTTCTACTACCATGCCTGGCCCGAGGTCTACCTCGACGAGGGCCGCGGCCGCGGCCTGTGGCTGCCGGTCGATCCGACGCTCAACCAGTTTCCGGCCGACGCCACGCACATCCGGCTGGCTCGCGGCGGGCTCGAACAGCAGGCGGCGATCCTGCCGATGATCGGCAAGACGCAGATCTTCGTGTCCGAGGTGCGGGTGGCGCCGAACTCGACGCCGATTCTCGTCGGCCGCCAGGCCGCCGATCCGCGTCCGCTGTCGCTCGATCTTCCCAGCCGCCAGGCCTGCGGATGCTGGACGTCGCCGTGTTTCGGGGGCGGACGATGATCGCGGTCGAGAACCTGGTGAAGCGCTACGGCAGCTTCACGGCCGTCGACGGGGTGTCGATCAGGGTCGCGCCCGGACAGATTCACGGCTTTCTCGGGCCCAACGGCGCCGGCAAGACCACCAGCATTCGCATCATCGCGGGCCTGCTCAAGCCGACCGCCGGCCGCATCACCGTCAACGGCCACGATCTCGCGCGCGATCCGGAGGCGGCGAAGGCGGCGCTGGGCTTCATTCCGGATCGGCCGTTCATCTACGAAAAGCTGACCGCCGGCGAGTTCCTGCGCTTCCATGCCGGTCTCTACGGCATGGACGACCGCGACATCGAGCTGCGCATCACGGAGATGCTCGACATCTTCGAGCTGGGCAAGTGGCGCAACGAGCTGGTCGAAAGCTTCTCGCACGGCATGAAGCAGCGCCTGGTGATGAGCGCGGCGTTTCTGCATCGGCCCAAGGCGGTGCTGGTCGATGAGCCGATGGTCGGCCTCGATCCGCGCGGCGCCCGCCTGATCAAGGACGTGTTCCGCCGCATGGCCGGGCACGGCGTCGCCATCCTGATGAGCACGCACACGCTGGAGGTGGCGCAGGAGATGTGCGACCTGATCAGCATCATCCTGAAAGGCAGAATCATCGCCCACGGCACGGTCGCCGAACTGCAGGCAATGGCCGGGGCGCCGAACGACGAGCTGACGCCGGTGTTCCTCAAGCTGACCGGCGGCAGCGGCCTGCAGGAGATCGACGAGATCGTGTGATGGACACCGCCTCGATCGCGCGTCCATCGCTTCGCCAGGGCCACGGTGTGCAGGCGTTCCCGTTCCTGCTGCTGCCGTCGCTCTGGGCGTCGCGCAATCGGGCCCGCCGGCGCGAGAAGGGCGACGGCGTTCGCGCGGTACTGTTCGGGCTGGTCGGCCTCGGCGTCATCGGTGCGCTGTTCTACGGCGCGTTCTGGGTCACCTGGCAGGCCTCGCAGTACAGCGAGCTGGGCGATTACCTGATCCGCATCGGGCTGTCGTGGCTGTTCCTCACGTTCCTGTCCTTCCTCGCCTTCAGCGGCGTCGTCGCCTCGCTCTCGACCTTCTTCCTGTCGGATGACCTGCGGTTGATGCTGGCGGCGCCGGTCGCGCCGCGCCGGCTGTTTCTCGCGCGGTTCGCGCGCACCGTGGCGCAGGCCGGGTGGATGGTGGTGATCTTCCTGTTGCCGGTGCTGGCCGGCATCGGCGTCGCCAAGTGCGCGCCGTGGTCGTTCATCGCCACCGCCGCCATGACCGTGGTGCCGTTTGTGGTGATTCCGGTGGCCGCTGGAGCGGCGACGACGTTGTTCCTGGTGAACGTGTTTCCGGCCAAGCGCGCGCGCGACATTCTGATGCTGATGGGCCTGGTGTTCGCCATGAGCCTGGTGGTGCTGCTGCGCTTCCTGCAGCCGGAGCGGCTGCTCAAGGTCGAGTCGATGCCGGAAGTGACCGACTTCTTCGCCACGCTGCAATCGCCGATCACGCCGATGTTGCCGTCGTTCTGGGCGGGGGAGGCGCTGTTTGCCGGACTGCAGGGCGGCGGCGATCTGCTGCACATCGCGGCGCTGTGGTCCACGGCGCTGGCCGCGCTCGTGATGGTCGGGTGGGCGTTCGAGCGATGGCATTTCTCCGGTTACAGCAAGGCGCAGGAGGCCCGCAAGGCGCGCTTCGCGCAGTGGCGGGTGCTCGATCGACTGGCGGGCCTGCTGCCGGTGTCGCCGGTCCGGAAGCATCTGCTGATCAAGGACCTGAAGGTGTTCCTGCGCGATGTCAGCCAGTGGTCGCAGCTGCTGCTGCTCTGTGCGCTGATGCTGGTGTATCTCTACAACTTCCGCGTCCTCGATCTCGAGCGCATCCCCTACATGAGCGGGTTCCTGAAGAACATCTACGCGTTCCTCAACCTGGCGATGGCCGGTTTCGTGATGGCGACGGTGTCGGTGCGGTTCGTGTTTCCCGCGGTGTCCGCCGAAGGCGCCGCGTTCTGGATCATCCGCACCGCGCCGATCTCGCTGCGCGATTTTCTGTGGTCGAAGTTCTGGACGGGCCTCGTGCCGGTGTTGCTCCTCACCGAGATCCTGATTGTCGCCGGGAACGAGCTGCTCGGCGTCGACCCGTTCCTGAAGCGGTTGTCCGCGGTCGCGATCGTCTTCATGGCGTTCGCGCTGGTCGGGCTGGCGACGGGCCTCGGCGCGCGCTATCCGCGCTTCGCCTCCGACAACCCCAGCCAGATTGCCGGCTCCTACGGCGGCGTCGCGTTCATGATCCTCGCCGTGCTCTTCATCCTGGTGATGGTGGTGCTGCTCGGCTGGCCGTCGAGCGTCTACCTGCTGGCGGCGTTGCGCAATCGCCCGCTCACCACCGGCCAGGAGCTCTTCATCGGCGGCATGTTCACCGCCGCCGCCCTGGTCAGCATCGCGACCTTCCTCGCCGGCATGCGCACCGGCGTTCGCGCGCTCCAGGAGATGGACCGGACGCCATCATAAACGAGGGTTCCAGGGGTTCCAAGGGTACCAGGGGTTCCAAAGGCAACGTTCTGCCGTCGTTCCAAAGGCTTCAGGTTCGACGTTCACGAGAACTGTTGGAACATCAGCAGAACGTTGCCCTTGGTACTCCTGGAACCCGTGGAACCCGTGGAACCCGTGAAACCCGTGAACCCGTGTTATTTGGGTTTGGTCAGGAATTCGATCTTGATGATGTCGACGGGGAAGTCACCCGTCACCGCGAACTCCTCGGTGGTGCCCTTGTCGAGCCATCGCAGCAGGTCGGGCGGTGGCGTCGTCCACTCGGTGATGCCTTCGCGAATCGCGATGCGTAACGCCGG
This sequence comes from uncultured Acidimicrobiia bacterium, assembly GCA_963795125.1. GTDB lineage: Bacteria > Acidobacteriota > Vicinamibacteria > Vicinamibacterales > UBA2999 > 12-FULL-67-14b. The sequence goes on from CAWCGQ010000001.1 coordinate 180,401, forward strand.
CGAGTTCCTGGTGTCGATCTCGAGATTCTGCCCGGGCTTCACGCGCAGGCGTGTGATCTTCATCTGCTTGTTCGCCCATTCGACGTCGGTCGTCGCCAGACGCTGACGCAGGTTCCGGACGCCGCCGTCGCCGGTCTTGAAGACAATGCGCAGGAAATCGCTCGGCGTCGCTGACGGATTCTCCGCAGTGTGATGCTCTTCCTGCCCGGCCGCGATGCGCATGGCGCCGGCCTTCACCGCCGGGCGGGTGACGGAGCGGTTGCTGCCGCCGTGGTGCTGAAAGACCACGCCCTCTGAATCATTGAGGTAGACATAGGCGGTCGTTCCGGCCGGATGGGTGTGCTCCGGCAGCTTGGCGCCGGCATCGTAGTGCACGCGAATCACTTTCACATACGCGTTCTCGAATGCCACCGTGTAGGCGCCCGGCAACGAGGTGATCGGATCCTGCGCCGCCAGCGGTGCGGCCATCGACATCAAAGCGGCAACGGCCGCGGCTCTTACAGTCATGGTTCTCATTGTCGGTGCTTTCCGCGCCGGTCGTGGCCTAAACTGTTTCCGTCATGAAGAACGTGCTCATCGCCATCCTGCTCATCACCGCCACCCTCCATGCTCAAGACGCGCCGCGCGCCGATTCGGCCGGGGCCGGGGGCGGCGCCGCGCGCGCGGCAGCCAGCCGTGAGCCGGACCCGTGGTTCGGCACCTTTTCGATCATCGCCTTCGATCCCGCCACCAACGAGTTCGGCGTCGGGGTCCAGTCGCGCGCGTTCGGGGCCGGCGCCGCGGTGCCGTACGCGAAACCCGGCGTCGGCGCCGTGGCCACCCAGGCATCGGCCAACCGGACGTACGGGCCGAAGGCGATTGCGCTGCTCGAGCAGGGGCTGTCGCCGGCCGAGGTCGTCAAGCGCATCACCGACGAGGACCCGGGACGCGACACCCGGCAGGTGGCGGTGATCGATGCCAAAGGCCGCTCCGCGGTCTACACCGGCAAGCGCGTCATCGATCGCAATTCCGATCCCAAGGATCTGGTGCACCTCGGCGGATACGCCGGGCATGTCGCCGGCGAGAACTTTTCCGCCCAGGGCAACACGCTGGCGAGCGCGGCGGTCGTCGAGGCGATGGCGGCGGCGTATCGCGGCGGCAAGGGTTCGATGGCCGAACGCCTGATGGACGCGCTCGACGCGGCACAGGCGAAGGGCGGCGACACCCGCGGCATGCAGTCTGCCGGCATCCTGGTGGTGCGGCCCATCCCGGCCAACTCCGACTCCACCGTCGAACGCATCGTCGATATTCGCGTCGACGATTCTCCGGAGCCCTTCAAGGAACTGCGCCGCCTCCTGAACATGACGACGGGCGTGCCGCAGCGGTTGCTGACGAGCGCCGCGGCCTTGTCCAAAGAGGGCAAGCACGCCGACGCCGTAACCGACGCGAAGAAGGCGCTCGAGATCAATCCGCGCAGCGAGCAGGCGATGTATGCGCTGGCCAGGATTCACGCCGCCGCCGGCAACAGCGCCGCGGCGATCGAGCAACTGTCGATGGCGATCGCGCGGCAGCCCAAGCAGTGGAAGCTCGAAGCGGCGAACGATCCGTCGTTCGAAAAGCTGCGAGCGCTGCCGGAGTTCCAGCGATTGATCAAGCAGTGATCGCCAGACGCGCGGTGGTCGTGCTCGCCCTGATCGGCAGCACCATCGACCTCCAGGGCCAGGCCCCCCAGCAGCAGCCGCCGCCGCCGACGGCGCCGCCGGTCGAAGTGGAAGAGACGGTCATCGTCACCGCCACCCGCACCGGCGGCCGCATCGACGATCAGCCGATCCGCGTCGAGGTCCTCAACCGCGAGGAAATCGAAGAGAAGATGCTGATGACGCCCGGCGACATCGTGATGATGTTGAACGAGATGGGCGGCATGCGCGTGCAGACGACATCGCCCTCGCTCGGCGCCGCCAGCGTCCGCATCCAGGGCATGAAGGGCCGCTACACGCGGGTGTTGTTCGACGGCGTGCCGCTGGCCGGCCAGCAGGTCGGCGGTCTCGGGCTGCTGCAGATCCCGCCGATGGACCTCGGTCAGGTCGAAGTGATCAAGGGGGTCGCGTCGGCGCTCTACGGTGCCGGCGCAATGGGCGGCGTCATCAATCTCGTGGCGCGGCGGCCGGAAATCGATCCGGTGCGCGAAGTGTTGTTCAATCAGTCGTCGGTCGGCACCACCGATGCCGTCGGATTTGTCTCGGGATGGCTGTCGCAGCACGTCGGCGGCTCGCTGCTCACCGGTGCGCATCGCCAGTCGAAGAACGACATCGACGATGACGGGTGGTACGACCTGGCGGGATATACGCGCGGCGTGGTTCGGCCGCGAATTTTCTGGGACAACGCCAGGGGGCGGAGCGGGTGGGCGACCGCCGGCCTGACCGGTGAATCGCGCAAGGGCGGCGTGGTGGTGGATGATTCCGCGCCGCTTCGGGCATCCGGAGTCGATCGATACCCTGCGCGCCGATATCGGCGGCTCCTACCAGGAAGTCGTCAACGATTCGCTGGTCCTGACCGGGCGCCTGGCGGCAACGCTGCAGCGCCACGAACATCTGTTCGGCTCGACCCGCGAGCGCAATCGCCACACCAACGTGTTTGCCGAGGCCGCGCTGCGCGGCGCGGCGGGGCGGCACACCTGGGTCGGCGGCGTGGCGTTCGAGCGCGAGTCTTTCGATCCGCTCGACGTGCCGCGGTTCGCCTACTTCCACCGGGTGCCGGGCATGTTCGCGCAGGACGACATCCGCTGGAGCGACTGGCTGACCCTGTCGGCGAGCGCGCGTCTCGATCTGCATCACACCTACGGCACCTTCTTCAGCCCGCGCCTCGCGGCGCTGGTGCATCGCGACGGCTGGACCAGCCGCATTTCCGCCGGCACCGGCTTCTTTGCGTCAACGCCGCTGACCGAAGAGACCGAAGCCGCGGGCTTGTCGGGCTTGACGATGGCGGCGCCGCTCGAGGCCGAGACCGGCAAGAGCTTTTCGATCGACCTGACGCGCGCGGTCGGCATGGCCTCGATCACGGGCACGCTGTTTGGTTCGTCCGTCGCCCATGCGATCCAGGTCGAACGCGAGAGCGCGTATCGCATTGCCAACAGCGATCAGGCGGCGACCAACCTCGGTGTCGAGCTGCTGGCGACGCTGCGGCAGGCGCCGTATGCGCTGACCGGCACCTACACCTTCGTGCGCTCGCGCGAGCAGGAGGGCAGCGAGCGCGTCGAATCCCCGTTGACGCCGCGCCACGGCGTCGGGATCGTCGCGATGTGGGAGCGCGAGCAGCTCGGGCGCGTCGGGCTCGAGTACTACTTCACCGGCGCCCAGCGGCTGACGGCAAATCCCTATCGGCGGCGTTCGGACGGATATTCGATTCTTGGCATGCTCGCCGAGCGCAAGCTGGGCCGCATCAAGCTGTTCATCAACGCCGAGAACCTGACCGGCGTCCGGCAGACGAAATTCGATCCGCTGGTGCTGCCGTCGCAGGCGGTCGACGGCCGCTGGACCGTCGATGGCTGGGCGCCGCTCGACGGCCGCACCTTCAACGCCGGCATCCGCGCGACCTTCTAGGGTTCCGGCTCACCGCGGCGGCAGCGGGCGGCCGGCGCGCAACTCGCGCACCATCCGGTCGTCGCCGGTCAGTTCCCAGTAGATCAGCGACGGCGGAATCATGCCCGCGCGATTGATCTCGTCCATCACGCGCTGCAGGGTGAAGGTGTCGCCGAGTTGCCGGGCGCGTTCGGCAATGATCTCTTCCATCAGCCGCCCACCGGTGATGTAGCTGGCGCCGTAGCCCGGCTGTCGCAGGTAGAGGTGCTGCTCGAAGCCGAGCAGCGGGTCGCGCCGCATCCAGCCGCGCGGCGTCCAGTTGACGTGGATATCGGCGGCCTGCGCCATCGTCAGATCGTTCGAGTGCGCGTACAGGTTGCCGAGGCCGCGCGCGGCGCGGGTGATCAGCATGATCCAGACGATCTCGCGCGAGCGCGGCGACTCGTCGTACAGGCCGGCGTGCATCATCCACTCTTCCATCGCCGTCGCCATGCCCTCGGCACGGCTCATCCACACGTTGTAGAGCAACGCCTCGCGGCGGATCGGGTTGGCGTGCGGCGCCACCCGGATGCGCATGTTGTCCCACCAGTGATAGAGGTGGGTCCACAGCGGAATCGGATCGCGCTGCGTGGCCTGCATGAAGAAGTTGCGGTTCGCCTCGGATGCGAAGGGCGCCGTGCGTTCGCGCATCGCGCGCTCCATCCACGGCTCCATGGTCAGGATGCGGTTGTCGGCCATCCACTTCAGGTAGCGCGGAATCGCCTGCTCCTGCAGCGCGGCATAGGCCTCGGGCGTGTTCGCGACCGGCAGCGGCGGCAGCTGCGCGGTTGCGGTTCTCCTCGAGCCGCAGCGAGGCGTGGGCTCGCGCCAGTTCGCGACGCAGGATGGTGACCTCGTCCTCCCACGACAGCGGCGCCAGCAGCACGTTGCGGAGGTACCAGGTGTACTGCTCCTTGCCGATGCCGGACGGGCCGGTCTTCTTCGGCGCTTCGCCTCGCAGCCATTCCGCGAAGCCGTTGGTGGCGGAGAGCGCAGACTCGGTGGCGCTCGACAGCGCGTTGTCGCTCGCCGGCACGCGGCCGGCCAGCGTGCGCAGCGCGGCGCTTTGGTCTTCGAATGCCCGCACCGCGCCGACCCACAGATCGCGCCGCGTTGCCTGCCGCCAGGTTGGTGCGAGCCGCGTCGAGCAGCGGCGCGATGGTCCGCAGCTTCGCGGCGAGATCCGCGGACTGTGCGGGCGACAGCGGTTGGACGGTGTCGAGCCCGGTGCGCGGCCAGACCGGATAGTCGTAGAGCTTGATCGCGCCGTGGATCACCGGCCCTTCTTTCGCCGGCGTGTCGCTCTCGCCGGTGATGACCGACGCGTAGTAGGCGGGATCGCGCGCGAACGGCTGCAGCACCTTGAGGTGGTACTCCATCCCGTTCATCTCGGCGCGCACCAGGTGGTGATCGACCTGCTGCGGGATCGACCAGCCGGCTTGGTCGATCGCCTGCAACCGCGCTTGCAGGCTGGCCGAGCTCGGTCAGCCGGCGCGCGGTGGTGGCCGGCGTGTAGTCGGGCACGCCGCCGCTAGGCGCGGCGGCTCCTCGAAGGTGCGCCATTCGCCGAACAGGCTGAGCAGCTGGGGATAGGTGGCCGCGGGAGCCTGGGCCTCGAGCACGCCGGCCGACAGGATGAGGACTACGCCAAGAAGCCCGTATTTGATCATCGTCTCTCGAATCATACTGACCGTCGATCGGTCATGGGTCTGTGACTAATCGGTGTTCATCGGTGGCCGCCGACGATCGCGTCGGCCTCGATCTCGACCAGATACTCGTCACCGATCAACGACGCGCCGATCAGCGTGTTGGCGGGTTGAATGCGGCCGAATCGCTCGCCGTGGGCGCGCGCGACCGGCTTCCCAGTCGCGGACGTGCGCGCACGTAGATGCGTGTCCGCACCACGTCGCCGAGCGAGGCGCCGAGTGACTGCAGGGCGCCCTCGATCTTGTCGATCGCAAACACGCGTCTGCGCGGCGGCGTCCTGCCCGCCGATCGCCCGGTCACCCAGCGTGGCGGTGGTGCCCGAGACGCTGATGTGCTGGCCGTGGCGCACCGCGCGGGCAAAGCCGGCCGCGCTCTCCCACACGGTGCCGCGTCAGGCATCGCGTCCGGCCATCGGCCCCGGCTATCGACTCGTACGGCGCGCGGCATCGATTGCAGGTGGTGGCTGAGGTCGCCCGATGCGGTCAGGAACGGCGGCGTGCGGTACTCGTCGCCGCAGTCGCCGGGAATCGGGCGCAGGGTGTCGAGGGCGGCCTGGATCTCGGCGCGGTCGGCGTCGGTCAGCGTGAACGAAAACAGTCGCAGCGGTGTCGTCGATGTGCGCGCGTTCGCCGAGGCGCGCACCGACGATCACGCCCGCGACGCCGGGCTGATCGAGGATGTAGCGGGTGGCGATGTTGGCAATCGAGACGCCGATGCCGGCGCGCGACCCGCTGCGTCGCGGCGAGCACACGCTGCAGCGCGTCCCAGCCGCCGGCCACGCGCATGAAGCGGCCGTACTTCATCATCGACCACGTGCCGGTGCGTTCCCAGTCCGGCTCGGGCTGCCCGAGCCACCGCTCGGTCAGCCACCCGCCGGCCACCGTGCCGTAGGCCAGCAGCCGACGCCGCTGGCGGCGCAGAACGGCGCCAGCCCCGCCGCCGCCCGCTGATCGAGCAGCGAGAACGAGACCTGGTTCGACACCACCTCGATGCCGCTGGCCAGCACCATTCGCAGGTGCGCGGTGTCGACGTTGGTCAAGCCGAGCTGACGAATCAGTCCTTCGCGCTTCAGGTCCTGCAGGTCGTAGAGCGTCTCGAGCCAGCTCGGGTCGGCGTAGTTCCAGGCGTGATACTGCAGCAGGTCGATCGCTCGGTCCGCAGCCGCTGAGCGCCCGCTCGACGGCCGCGCGCACCTCCGCCCTGGCGCACGCGGCCGGGCTTCGGGCACCCATTTCGTCAGGCACTGCGCGGCGCCGCCCTGCCGCGATCGGAAAATGCCCCGCGACCAGTTCCGCCGATCCGTAGTGATCGGCCATGTCGAACGTGGTGAGGCCGGCGTCGACATACGGTCGCCATCGCATCCGCGGTGCGTTCGAGATCGAGGGTGCGGCCGTCGCGTTCCTGGTCGGCGAGCTGCCACAAGCCGGTCAGGACCCGCGAGATCGACAGACCAGGAGCCAGATCAGATTCTCGGAACCTGGAGAGCCTCGGCCATCGTCTCGCTTCACTCCGGCGGCAGCGCCGCAAAGCGCGCGCGCAGGTCGACGCCCGCCGGCCTTGAGGCCGGCGACCTCGCGCGCGTAGATGATCGTGCCGGCGGCCATCACCGCGCCCACAGCCAGGTCGATCGAAAGTACCACGCGGCGGCGGGCGCCGTCAGATCCTTGAGGTGTGCACGCCAGGAACACCGGCGATCACGACCACGGCGAGCACCGCGAGCGGGCACGCGGTGCGCGGCGTTGGGCAGCACCGTGATCGCGCGCGCGAGGCCGGGATTGCGGCCGGGCAGCGTCAGCACCGACACGGCCATCAGCAGGAAGTTCACCAGCATCGCGGTGACGAGAATGTCGACGCCGAGGAAGAAGTCGCCGGCCAGGTGACTGCCGATCACGCCGAGCGTGGCCATGGCGCCGCTGGCGATCACGGCGACGTGCGGTGTGCGATGACGCGGGTGCACCGACGCCACCGCCGCGGGGAAAAATGCCGTCCTCGGCCCACGCGAACATCAGGCGCGAGGTCGCGAGCAGCATCGGCCGGCAGGTCCTTCGCCAGCGCGACCGCCGCCGCCGACACGATCACCACGGTCCAGAACGGCGGCAGCAGGTAGCCGAGCAGGCCCGGCGCCGTGACGTCGCGGGCGCAGCGCTTCGGCGGCGACGTATTGCCACGGCACCGCGTGATAGACCGCCGCGGTGAACAGCAGGTAGAACACGGCGACCGAGCCGACCGCCAGGCCAATCGCGAGCGGCAGGTTGCGGCCGGGTTGTCGCGCTTCGCCACCGGCCTGCGCAATCGCGTCGAACCCGATGAACGACGCAAACAGCACCGCCGACGCCGACATGAACGGCCACGGCACGAAGGCGTGCGGCAGCTCGGGAATCGCGCGGCCCTCGCGCGCCATCAGCGCCGCGGAAAAATCGCCGGCGTCGAACCAGAAGCCCGCGACGATCACGACGCCACCGAGGGCGAACGTCAGGAACATCAGCGGCACCACCAGCCGCTGGTAGAACACGATGCCGCGCAGGTTGGCGGCCACCGCCGCCCACAACACGCCGAGCGAGATGGTCAACCGCACCGGCACCGGTTCGAGCGCCGCCGCGGCGCCCTGCCAGCCTGCCGCCACCGCGATATCGCGGATGAAGGGCACCAGCACGTAGGACACCACGCCGATCGCGACGCACAGGGCGAACCATTGCGAGAACGAGGCGACGAAGCCCAGGTACGGGCTCAACCCGCGGCTGGCATAGACGTAGCTCCCGCCCGCGCGCGGCATCGCCGACGCCAGAATGGCGTAGGCGAGCCCGGCCAGCAGCGCCGGCAGCGCGGCGAACAGAAACGCCGGCAGCACGTACGGTCCGATGCCCGGGACGTTGCGCTGAATCATGAACGGGATGATGTTGATGCCGGCGCCGACCATGGCGCAGACGCCGGTGGCTGTCAGCCCGAGCACGCCCATTTCCCTGGCGAGCGAGGCTCGACCGGAACGTTGCATCATGAAGCCGTCAGTTTATAGCCGTTGTACTATTTGCGGATGCTGATTGCCTTGCGCGGTGTCCTGATCGCGATCGTTCTTGGAGCGCTCGCGGCGCCGGTCTTCGCGCAGGCTGGCGCGCCGTTGACGCTGCAGCAGGTGGCGACACGACCCAGCATCATCGGGACGGCGCCGGCATCGCCGGCGTGGTCGCCCGACAGCCGCCGGCTGGTGTTCGCGTGGAACGATCGCGGCCTGCCGTTTCGCGATCTGTGGATCGTCGCCGCGGACGGCAGCGGCTTGCGGCGGCTGACCGATCTCGAACGCACGCACCCCTCACCGCCACCGCCGGCCGGCCGATCCACCGCCGCCCTGGCCGCGCAGGCCGCGGCCCGTGCGCGCGGCGGCGTGAGCGAATACCTGTGGTTGCGCGACAGCCGCACGCTGCTCTTCACATCCGGAGGCGCGACGTTTCGGATCGACGCCGACAATGGCGCGCCGACGCGCGTGGATCTTGGCGGCGCGGCCGCGAACCTCGCGCTCTCGCCCGACGGGACCAGGCTCGCCTTTCTGCGCGATGGCGATCTCTGGATGTGGCCGCTGGACGCCAGCGCGGCGCCAGTGCGGCTGACGCAAGTCGCGGTCGCCGGCATCGCCACGGTGCCGCTCGGCACCTACAACCGCGCCGATGTGGAGATTGGCACCGGCATCTGGGGCGCGAGCTGGCGTCCGTTCGCCTGGTCGCCGGACGGCCGAACCATCGCCGTCCATCACGTCGATCGCCGGCACATTCGCCGCGTGCCGTTTCCGTCGTACCTGGGCGACGGAAACCGTCGCCAGCGAGCTGCGCCGCGGCTATCCGGGTGACGAGAACGAGCGCCGCACCTTGCATCTGCTCGATGTCGCCACCCGGCAGCTGCGCGCCATCACGCTCGATGCGCCCGGCCACCGTGGCGGTCAGCGACTTCCAGTGGGCGCCCGACGGCCGGCTGCTGATCGATCGCGTCTCGGACAACGGCATCGAGCGATGGCTGTCGGTGCTCGATCCCGGCGCCGCCATCCCGCGGCTGGTGTGGCACGACCAGCGCGACACGCGCATCTATCCGTCCTACGCCGCGCGCTGGCACCCCGACGGCCGCCGCATCGTGGTGCTGGCCGACATCTGCGGAACGCGATCATCTCTACGCCATCGATGCGAGCGGAGCGGGGAACAAACCCGTCGCGCTGACCGAGGGCGCGTGGGACGTCACCTCGCTCGTCGACATTGCCGGCGACGGCACGCTGACGTTCACCAGCACGCAGAAGAACCCCTACGAGCGGCAGGTGTATCGCGTGGCGCCGCGGTGGCGGCGCGCCCGTCGCGCTGACGACGCTGGCCGGCACGCACGCACCGGTCGTGTCGCCGGACGGCCGTCACCTCGCCACGATCTGGACCGACGATGTGACGCCGCCGGAGTTGGTCACGCTCGCGACCACGGGCTCGGTCTCCCGAGCGCCGCGTCACCACGTCGCCGCTGCCGGAGTTCTCCCGCCAGCCGTGGGCGCGTCCGCGCTACGCGACCTTCACGAATGCCGTCGACGGCTTTGTCGTGCACGCGCGCATCCTCGAGCCGCCGGCGCTCGATCGCACCCGCCGCCACCCGGTGATCTTCGGCCCGGTCTACTCGAACACCGTGCGCAACCGCTGGAACGGGCTCGCCGGCACGCTGCAGCAGTTCCTCGTCCAGCAGGGCTACATCGTCGTCCAGGTGGATGTGCGTGGGAGCGTGGGATACGGCCGCGCAGTTCCGCGAGGCGTTCCTGATGGACTACGGCGGCAAGGACCTCGACGATCTGCAGGCCGTCGTCGATGGCCTGAAAGCGCTGCCGTACGTCGACGGCGAGCGCATCGGCATCTGGGGCAGCAGCTACGGCGGGCTGCTGTCGGTGTATGCGCTGCTGAAGCGGCCGGGCGTCTACGCGGCCGGGGTTGCCGGCGCGCCGGCGGTGGATCCGCACGCCTTCGGACCGGACGACGTGGCGATCACGCGCACGCCGGCCTCGCATCCCGAGGCCTTCGTGCGCGGATCGGCGCTCGGTCTCGGCGACGAGTTACGCGATCCGCTGCTGATCATTCACGGCCTGATGGACGACGTCGTGCCGTTCCGGACGACGATGGCGCTGGCGGAGCGGCTGATGTTGCTCGGCAAGGACTTCGACGTGGCGACCGCGCCGGCCGCCACCCACGCGCTGGACCGCGCGCGAGCACTACGCGCTCTACTTCTATCGCAAGCTGGTGCAGTTCTTCGATCGGCACCTGAAGGGATCTGGGAAATAACGAAGAAGGAATAACAAATAACGAATCAACGCATAGCGAATCAATCGATAACAAAGAACGAATAGCGGAATAGGCTTTGTTATTCGTTGATTCTGAATTTGTTATTTCCCTAGGCCATTCGACTCGGCTGCCACTGCAGCCCGAGGGCGATGATTTTTTCGATCAGCTTCGCGTACGGCACGTTGGCGCGCCGCGCCGACTCGGCGAAGTCCTCGCCCTGCGCCAGCTGCGGATTGGGATTGGCTTCGATCACCGACAACTGGCCGTCGGGCTTCATGCGCAGATCGATGCGCGCGTAGCCGGACAGATCGAGCGCGCGATACACGCGCTTGGCCAGGTGCTGCACCTTCGCCGACTCGTCGTCGGTCAGGCCCGCCAGCGCCGTGTCGATGCCGTGCTTCTTCTGGTACTTGACGCTCCACTTCACCCGCTCGGTGGCGATCTTCCAGTTGTTCTCGGGCATCTTCGAGAACGACATCTCCCACACCGGAAAGGTCTGCAGGCGATCGTTGCCGATTACGCCGCAGTAGAGCTCGCGCCCGTCGATGAACTCCTCGACAATGGCCGGCGTCATGATGGTGTCGTGAATGAACTGCACGCGCCTGGCGAGCTGTTCGTCATTCTCGACGACCGACGCCTGCGAGATGCCGGTCGATGACTCATAGGTCAGCGACTTGACGATCAGCGGATACTGCAGCCGCTTGGGCAGCTTGGCCTTGCCGCCGAGCGGCACCACCAGGAAGTCGGGCACCGGGATGCGGTGATAGGCCAACAGCTTCTTGGCCAGCGCCTTGTCGCGCGACAGCGTGAGGCCGCGCGGGTTGCATCCGGTGTACGGCACCTTCAGCAGCTCCAGATAGCTGACCACGTTCTGGTCGAACACCACCACGTCGTCGAAGGCCTCCATCAGGTTGAAGGTGATGGTCGGCTTGAAGTTGTCCATGGTGGAGCGGATGGGCGAGAGGTCGTCGTGGACGCCAATCACGCTCACTTCGTGGCCGAGCACCTTCAGCGTCCGCACCACGTCGTATTCCATGCGCCACTCCGCGGCTTCCGCGGTGGACCTGTCGACTTTTTCGTCGGGCGGCTCGAGTCCCTTGTGAACGAGGGCGAGAACACGTTGTGGTTTCAAAGCGCAATCCTATGGCGGCCGCTGTGCAGGTAGTTCATCACCTGCACCGTCAGCAGCACGGTGAACTCCTGAAGGGTGTCATCCTCCGGCAGCGCGAGGCGCAACTTCAGCTCGCGGCAGCGGACGATGATGTCTTCGAGGACCTTGTCGATGGTGTACTGGTAAATGCCGGTCCAGTCGGCGACGATCTTGCGGACATGGCGCCGATGCCAGCCGAGAAACTGCGCGGCGGTCATGTGCCCGGCGTCCTCGGGCGCGTCGGAGAACAGCTTTCGCAAATCGCGGTCGTAGAACGTCGGGTGATCGACGCCGTAGTGGCCGCGCTTCTTGCGGTAGTGATAGCGCAGCGTGCGATGCAGCCGGCGCAGCGGATCGACCTCGTCGACCTGGTTGAGCAGCGGCGGCTTGGCGATGAGCTGTCGCATCAGCTCGTCCATGTACTCGAGCTTCTTGATCGCCGGCCACCCCGCGTAGCGGGTTTTCCAGTTGGCTTCAGGCGTCAGCCACACCGCGAACGTCTCGGCGAAGTCTTCATCGGGATGGCTCTGCGCGTACCACGGGTCGAGATGCAGCACGAAGCTCTTCGAGTAGGGCCGCGGCGCGTAGAACTCCGGGTAGGGGAGCGACGGGTTGCCGAACAGCTTGCGCCGCTGGCGGCGCAGGCGCAGCTTGTAGGCGTTGTCGATGACGTGACCGGCCTCGTGCCGGAGGATGCGCATGCACCACTCGTGCTCGCCGCCTTCGACGGCCAGCATCTGCGCCTTCTCGAGCCGCTCGAGGCGCGGATGCGCCAGATAGAACGGCACCGCCATCGACGCCTGCCCGTCGGGCGTGAACCACTCGTCGGAGAGATAGAAATGCAGCGGGAAGTTCAGCCCGCGCTCGTTCAGCTCGCGCCGCAGCTGATCGATGCGCGTTTCGAGCACGGTTCCGGCCAGCGTGAGCGGCAGATCGCTCAGGCGCAGCTTGAGCAGTTCCTCGTCGCTCAGTTCGGGCCAGTTGGATGACTCGGCTCTCGGCATCTGGAGCCCTTCGACTCGCTTCGCTCGCTCAGGGCAGTTCGATCCGACCGATGGCTCGCCGTGAGTCGAATGGTGCGCCCGGCAGGACTCGAACCTGCGGCCCTTTGGTTCGAAGCCAAATGCTCTATCCAGCTGAGCTACGGGCGCGTGAACCTCGTATTATGTCGCCTTTTTCAACTTGTCGGCGAACGCCTTTTCGAGCTTCTTCACCTTCGGCGCGGCGATGGCGGCGACGTAGGGCTGCCCGGGGTTGCGGGCGGCGAAATTCTGGTGATAGTCCTCGGCCTCGAAGAACTGCTCGAGCGGCTCGAGCGTGGTGACAATCGGCGCCTCGAACACCTTCGCGTCGATGCAGCTGCTGCAGGTAGGCGCCCGCCACGCGGCGCTGTTGCTCGTCGGCGTAAAACACCGCCGAGCGGTACTGGCGGCCAATGTCGTTGCCCTGGCGGTTCAAGTGGGTCGGGTCGTGCGCCACGGCGAAAAACACCTTCAGGATCTGGCCGAAGCTGATGCGGCCGGCGTCGAAGCGGACCCGGATGACCTCCGCATGATCGGTGGTGCCGCTGCACACCGACTGGTAGTCCGCGGTGTCGGCGCTGCCGCCGGCGTAGCCCGACACGACGCTAATCACACCGTCGAGCTTCACAAACACCGCTTCGGTGCACCAGAAACAGCCGCCGCCCAGCACCGCCGACTGCGGCGCGCCGGTGGCATCGGCCGCGATGTCGATGGCGGGATCGGGAAACTGATCGGCGGCAACACCGCTGCCGCCGCCGAACAAGTCAGTGAGGTTCATCCCTCGATTCTATGTCCGCCGTCGCGCTTCGCGCTACGGCGGACTAGGCGGCTGACCGGCCTCCACACGAGCAGCAAGGCGGCGATCGCGAGCAATGTCGCGGAGAGCGGCCGCAACAACAGCACGGTCCAGTCGCCCTGGCTGATCGACAGCGCCCGCCGCAAATGCTGCTCGGCTGCCGGGCCGAGGATGAGGCCGATCATCACCGGCGCCACCGGCGCATCGATGGCGCGCAGCAGGAACCCGATCACGCCGACCGCCGCCATCAACACCAGATCGCCCGCCGATCGATGCACGCTGAACGCGCCGACCGATGCGACGACGAGGATGCCGCCGTAGAGCCAGGGCCGCGGAATCGACAGCAGCTTCACCCACAGGCCCACGAGCGGCAGGTTGAGGATCAACAGCATCGCGTTGCCGATGTAGAGGCTCGCGATCACGCCCCAGACGAGCGCGGGCTCGTGCTCGAACAGCAGCGGGCCCGGCTGCAGTCCGAACTGCTGAAACGCGGCGAGCAGCACCGCCGCGGTGGCCGAGGTCGGCAGCCCGAGCGTGAGCAGCGGCACCAGCGTGCCGGCCGCCGAGGCGTTGTTGGCGGCTTCGGGCCCGGCCACCGCCTCGATCGCGCCGCGGCCGAACTCGTGCGGCCGCGTCGACAGCCGCTTTTCGATCGCGTACGACATCAGCGTCGGCAGTTCGGCGCCACCGGCCGGCAACGCGCCGAGCGGAAATCCAATGGCGGTGCCGCGCAGCCAGGGCTTCCAGGAGCGCTGCCATTCCTCGGCGGTCATCCACAACGAGCCTTGCACCGGCAACACCACGTCGATCGGTCGGTCCGCGACTGGCGATCCACAGGGTTTCGCCGATCGCGAACAGGCCGATCGCGACGATCACCGGGTCGATGCCGTCGAGCAGATAGGGAATGCCGAACGTGAATCGCGCCTGGCCGCTCAGCCCGTCGATGCCGACAAAGCCCAGCGTGAGGCCGAGCAGCAGGCTCAGCCATCCACGCAGCCGCGACGCGCCGAGCATGGTGGTCACCATCACGAAGGCCAGGACCATCAGCGCGAAGTACTCGGCGGAGCCAAACGCCAGCGCGACCTTCACCATCAGCGGCGCGGTGACGCTCAGCGCCAGCGTCGCCAGCGTGCCGGCCACAAACGATCCGATCGCCGACGTCGCCAGCGCCGCGCCGGCGCGGCCGTTGCGCGCCATCTGGTGGCCGTCGATGGCCGTGACGATGGTCGCGCTTTCACCCGGGGTGTTGAGCAGGATCGAGGTGGTCGATCCGCCGTACATCGCGCCGTAGTAAATGCCGGCGAACATGATCAGCGCCGCGGTGGGATCGAGGCCGTAGGTGATCGGCAGCAGCAAGGCGACGGTGAGCGCGGGGCCAATCCCCGGCAGTACGCCCACGGCCGTTCCCAGCGTCGTGCCGGCAAGGCCCCACAGCAAGTTGGACGGCGTCAGCGCAACCGCGAAGCCGGCGAGCAGATCGCCCATCAGAAGAACGACGGGCCGGGCAGCGACACGCTCAGCCCGCGGGTGAAGATCAGGAACAGCAGCGTCGAAAGGG
This sequence comes from uncultured Acidimicrobiia bacterium, assembly GCA_963795125.1. GTDB lineage: Bacteria > Acidobacteriota > Vicinamibacteria > Vicinamibacterales > UBA2999 > 12-FULL-67-14b. The sequence continues at coordinate 195,518 of CAWCGQ010000001.1, forward strand.
CGGCGCCGACGGCCACATCGACCATCACCGCGCGTGCGGCCGGGCGCCGTCCCTGCAGAGCCGTGGCCGTCGTCGCGAACAGGATCGTGGACGAGGCAATGAAGCCCAACGTGACAAACAGCACCGGTAACACCATCAGCGAAACGACGATGGCCATCGTCATGCGCCGGCCGGCGGCGTCGAGCACCGGGCGGTGCCGGAGCGTGCTCGCGATTGTGACGCCCAGTGCGACCACGAAGATCACCGCCACGAGCGCCGGCAGCGTGTGGGGCGTCACCGTGACCATCAGCGCGGAAGCCGGGACCGTGTTGGTGGCGTTCAGCCGCTGGAGAACGGCCTCGATTCGCGATTGCTCCGAGAGGAGGAACTGGCGAAACGCCTGGCCGGCGAGAAACTGATCGTCCCAGCCGTTCCTGGCGAGCGCGGCACGCCACGGTGCGCTGGCCGCCAGCGTCGTGATGCGCGCGGTGAGCGCGGCTTGTTCCGCATCGGACAGGCCCGGAGGTGCGACCACCGCCCGCCAGTTCGCCAGGTCCAGGGCGATGCCCGACTCGCGGAGCGTCGGCGCGTCGATGCCGGCGACTCTCGACGGCGCCGACACGGCGAGCACCCGCAACTGGCCCGCGGAGATCTGGCCGGCGAATTCGGCGAATCCGCTCACGGCCGCAGACACTTGTCCGCCCAGCACCGCGGCGAGCGCCGCCCCGCCGCCGGAGAAGGCGATGTAGTTGACGCGCGAGGCCGGCAGCCCAATCTGTTCGGCGAGCAGGCGCACCAGCAGATCGTCGGTGCCGCCCGCGGAGCCGCCGCCCCAGGAAACGCCGCCGGGATTGTTCGTGAACGCCGCGACCAGGTCGCCGAGCGATCGGAACGGGCTGGCCGCGGGAACGACGATGATCTCGTATTCGCCGGTGAGCCGCGCGATCGGCGTGGTATCGGCGAGCGATACCGGTGACGGGTTGATGATGACGCCGCTCACCATCACCAGACCCGTGACGAGCAACGCGTCCGGGTTGCCGCGCTCGCTCTGAATGAATCGGGCCAGGCCGATCGTGCCCGCCGCGCCGGGGACGTTTTCGACCTGCACGTTCGCGCCGGGTTCGATCTCCGCGAGCACGCGCTGCATCGCGCGTGCGGTTTGGTCCCATCCGCCGCCTGGCGCCGCCGGGGCGGTGATGGTCAGTGGCTGGGCGGTGACGAGTGACGGCGTCAGCGCGAGAAGCGTCGCGGCAAGGATCCGCACGCCGGGATTGTATCGCTCATGTCGGGCAGCGACCGTCCGGCACCAACGGCGCCCGATCCCCGGTCCCCGGTAGAATTGCGTCGATGAAGTATCTGCACCAGGACGTGTTCACGGATCGCAAGTTCGAGGGCAACCAGCTGGCGGTGTTTCACGATGCGCGCGGCCTCTCGACAGCCCAGATGCAAACCATCACCAAGGAGATGAACTTCTCCGAGTGCACCTACATCCTGCCGCCGGACGCGGCCGGGACCGACGTGCGCATGCGCATCTTCACGCCCGATACCGAGTTGCCCATGGCGGGGCATCCGGTGATCGGCAGCACGTTTGCGCTCGCCGAACTCGGAGTGATTAAGCCGGGCCGCGACAGCTTCGTCTTCGGCCTTGGTGTCGGGCCGACGAAAGTGGAACTGACGTGGGACGGCGGTCGTCTGGCGTTTGCGTGGATGGATCAGCGGCTGCCGCAATTCAAGGAACCGGCGTCGCCGCGTCCGGAGATCGTGCGCGCGGTCGGCCTCGACCCATCGGCGGTCGATCAAACCGGACTCCCGATCGAGGAGATCTGGTGCGGCAGTGCCTTCCTCATCATCCCGGTGAAGACGCGCGCGGCGGTGGACGCCGCCGAGGCCGACGCCGCGGCGATGCGGAAGCTCACGAGCGCGTTCCCGAACGGACACGTCGGCGCGCTGCTGTTTACCACCGAGCCGGTCGATGCCGGCGCACTCGCCTATTCGCGCATGTTCGCCCCGGGCGCGGGCATCGCCGAAGACCCGGCCACCGGCGGCGCGGCCGGCCCGCTCGGCTGCTACATGGTGAAGCACGGCCTGGTGCGGCGCGATCGGATGGGCGACTTCGTCAATCTTCAGGGCGTGGCCATGGGCAGGCCGAGCCGGCTGCACATGCGGATTACCGAGGACGCGAACGGCGCGATTACGCGCGTGCAGGTCGGCGGCAAATCGGTGCGAATCGGAGAGGGCACGATCGAGCCCTGATCCGGCTCCCGGCTCCCGGCTCCCGGCTCCCGGCTCCCGGTTCCTACGGCTGCAGCCGCGTTCGCGACCACGAACCGTCGCCCTGTCGCGAGTAGAGCAGGCGATCGTGCAGGCGGCTGGTGCGGCCCTGCCAGAACTCAATCCTCTCGGGCGTCACCCGGTACCCGCCCCAGTTGGCCGGCAGCGGCACGATCGCGCCGCGATGCTGCGCGACGAATTCCGCGTAACGCGTTTCAAGCTGCGCGCGATCGGCCACCGGGCGGCTCTGCGCCGAAATGGTGGCGCCGGCCTGGCTTTCGAACGGCCGCGAGTGGAAGTATTGTTCCGATTCCTCGGTCGTCGTTTTCGCGACTGCTCCGGTAATGCGGACCTGCCGCTCGAGCTCCGCCCAGAACAACAACAGGCACGCGCGCGGGTTGGCGGCGAGGTCGCGGCCTTTGGCGCTGTCGTAGTTGGTGAAAAACACGAAGCCCGCCTGGTCCGCGCCCTTGAGCAGGACAATGCGGGCCGCCGGCTCTCCCGCCGCCGACGCCGTCGCCAGCGTCATCGCATTGACGTCGATCAACTGGGCCTTCAGCGCTTCGTCGAACCACGCGCTGAACTGGCGGATCGGGTCCGCATCCGCCGCGTCTTCGGTGAGCGCGCGACTCGCATACTCGCGGCGTAAATCGGCGATCGTGTTCATGGTGTGCCTGCCGTCCCGGACTTGACCTCGACCCAGATGCCGAGAAAGCGTCGGTCGGTCGATCGCGGATCGGCGTCCCGCGGATAAAACCCCGCACTCGCGTCGATGGTCAACGGCACCACCCCGCTGTCAAACGACGGCAGCTCGACTTCCACCGCCTGTCCCGGCACCATGGCGACCCGCCGCTGCCAGCCAAACGTACTCAGGGTCACGAGGTTCTCGACCGCTCCTGGATGCATGCGCAGCACCACCGGCGCGTCCTGCCCGGTCGGCACCGCCACCGTCACGCGCGACCGCTGAGCGCCGATCGTCCAGAAGCCCTGAGGCTCGGGATAAAGCTGCTCGTCGTGAAAAAACAGCGTGGCGGCGGGGTAGGACGCCGCCGCGAGCACGGTCGGCACGAGCGGCCTGGCGCCGGCGTCAACCACGGCGACCGGCGTAATGGTAATGGCGGCGACGGCGCGCTCGAGTTCGAGCGGCCCGCGCAGGCCGACGAAGCTCGCATCCACCGGCAGCCGCAGGGAGGTGTGAAATGGCTCGCCGGGTTGAGGCCGCACCATCCATGTGTGTAGCGGCGGACCGTTGCGGCCAATCTGCAGCGACAGCGGCAGCGGCGCATCCACCGCCTGGTCGTTGAACTGCACGCTGATGGTGTAGTCGCCCGCGGGTAGCGAGAAGCGTCCGTTGTAGATCACCCGCACCGGCTGCGGATCGGAACGCTGACCCGGCTTGACGCCGACCACCAGCTGCGTCAGCGCGTCGGCGGCGGCGCCCTTGCTGAGCGGATCGTAGACGACCGACGCGGGGCGCGCGCGGGAATCGAAGCCGTCGAGCGCGGCCAGCCGCGCCCGCGCGCCGAGATCGATCGCCGGTTGCGGTCGGGACGTCGGCAGCAGGGGGACGGTGAGGGCGAGGACGGCCAGCGCGATCCCGAGCGTCGCAAATGCGACCAGCGCCGACACCCCCGCGCGCGTGCTGCGCGTCCGGCCGAGCACCACCGCCGCGGCGGTGGCGACAATCAGCCACCACGCGGTGTTCAGCCAGGCCAGCATCCACCGATCGGCGATGAAGGTTGGCGCAAGCGACCACAGCTGCCAGCGCGGCGACCAGAATTCGAGCAGCGCCGACGTGCCGTCGCGGGCGTTGTTGATCAGCAGTCCGTCCTGCCCGACCGCCAGCGTGATGGCAATGCCGACGCCGATCCACACCAGCAGGTGCTGCGCCGCGCGTCGTGGCGAGCCGGCCGGCGCGGATCGAAACGCCGCGGCGATCGGCAACAGCAGCAGCAGCAGCCCCGACGCGATCGGCCGGGCCGGCGCCGAGGTGCCGCCCCACCAGATCCCGAACGCGCCCACCGTCGCCAGCAGCGCGGCAAACACCAGCGCGATCTCAACCGCCAGCCGGCGAAGCTCCCCGCCGCCGCGCCACATCTGATAGAGCCCGGTCGCCGCCAGGAGGTAGACCGGCGCGTAGGCGAGCAGCCCGTATTCCTGATCGAACAGCAGCCCGGGCGCGCCGAAGCGCAGGTTGAGCGGCGTGGTCTGGACGAGCGATCCGTACGGCGCCATCGGCAGCGGCGTCCCCCAGATCGCGTAGAAAAACGCAAACCACGCCCCCAGCGAGATCGCATAAATTGCCACCATCGTCCAGGCTCTGGGATCTCGCAGAAACGAAACAGATTTCCGGTTAAAGCGGAAGATAACGACGAGGAGCAGGGCGGCCGACATCGGCGCGTATTTCGTACTCAGCCACGGCAGCGACGCAATCGCGAGCCCGACGGCGATCCACGGCAGCAGTCCGGGGCGTTGCGCGCTTCTGCCTGAGGGCGCCGTGAAGGCGAACATCACCGCGAGCGCGGCGGCGATCTCGGGATAGATCGTGAAGGTGTTGAACAGGAACGGCGCCGAAAACGCGATGGCCGCCCACGCGAACGTCGCCGCCCCGGGGGCGTTGAGCGTCGCCAGGGTCCATCGCCACGCCATGGCGGCGGCCAGCGCGCCCATCAGGATGAGGGCCCACACCGCACCCTGGTAGCCGGCCAGCGCGTAGATCGGCGCGAGCAGCACCGCGAGGCCGATTGGGTGAATCGAGTAGATCTCGCCGTCGCTGCCGCGCGTCAGGTAGTGCGGCTCCAGATCGTTGGGGAAATATTCGCGGTAATCGCCGCGGGCGTGGTTGTTCTCGATCTTCAGGTCGCCGTCGCGCCACAGGCTCTGCGCCATCACCAGGTAATGCGGCTCATCGCCCGAGGGAAAAAGCGCGGTGCCGGTCAGGCGCCTGGCGGCGAGGCCGGCGGCGGCGGCGGTGGCGACGATGATCGCAATGGTGATGGCGGTCACGCTCCATCGCTCGATGGCTCGCGCGGTGATCAGGCGCGATTGCCACAACACCCACACCTGCAGCGCGGCGATGACCAGCCAGACCACCGCGCTGAGCGGCCCGGCCAGCGCCTGCAGCACCGGCCATCGATCGGGCAGCAGCGGCGCAAACGGCAGCAGCAGCACCAGCGAGGCGAACAGCGGCAGCACCAGCGCGCCGACGCGCGGCCGCGTCAGCGTGGTGGTGCCGCGAGGCGCGTTCAGGTGATCCACGCCAACCAGGAACAGCCCGGCGAGGACGATGAAGCCGGCGAGCGCCTGCCAGGGCGGCAGCATCGCGAAGCGAATCACGCCGTTCGCCGTCACGGTCTGATCGAGCACGCCGCGCGTGACGTAGAGCGCCAGGCCGGCGACCGCGCACGCCGCCATCGGCCCGAGAAAGGCGAGACTCGACATCCGTGAGTGATTCTACATAGGATTCGAGTGCATGAATCGACTCGTGATCGCCGCCGTCGTGGTTTGCTCAGTCACCGCCTGTCAGACGCGCACGCCGGTTGCGCCCGGCGCGCGCGCGCCGACCAGGCTTCGACGTGTTGATTACCAACGGCCGCGTCGTCGACGGCACCGGTGCGCCGTGGTTCCACGCCGACGTCGGCATCATCGGCGATCGCATTGCCGCGATCGGGCAGCTCGATGGACGCGAGGCGCGCACGCGCATCGATGCATCGAACCTGGTGGTGGCGCCGGGCTTCATCGACATGCTCGGCCAGTCCGAGTTCAACGTGCTGGTCGATCCGCGCGCGGCCAGCAAGATTACGCAGGGCATCACCACCGAGATCACCGGCGAAGGGTCGTCGATTGCGCCGCTCAACGACGCGCTGGTGCAGGCGGCGCAGCCGTCCTACGACCGCTTCAAGGTCACCCTCGACTTCCGCACGCTCAACGACTATTTCGCCCGGCTCGAGAAGAACCGTCCGGCGATCAACCTCGGCACCTTCGTCGGCGCCGGCGGCCTGCGCGCCTACGTCATGGGCGGCGGCCAGAAAGCCGCGACGGCCGGCGACCTCGAGGCCATGAAGCAGCTGGTCGATCAGGCGATGCAGCACGGCGCGCTCGGCGTCAGCACGTCGCTGCAGTACGTGCCCGGCAGGTTTGCCACCACCGACGAGATTGTCGAACTGGCGAAGGTGGCGCAGCGCCACGGCGGCATCTACATTTCGCATCAGCGCTCGGAGTCGGCGCAGATCATTCCGTCGCTCGACGAAGTGTTCGCGGTCGCCGAGCGGGCCGGCATCGCGGCGGAAGTGTGGCACCTGAAGACCGCCTACCGGGCGAACTGGGGCCGCATGGCGGAAGTGCTGAAGCATTTCGACGCCGCGCGCGCGCGCGGGCTCGACGTGACCGCCAACATGTACCCCTACGACCGCGCCTCGAACGGCCTCGATGCGTGCCTGCCGGTCTGGGTGCGCGAGGGGGGGCTCGACGCGATGCTGCAGCGCCTCAACGATCCGGCGCTGCGCGAGCGCATCAAGCGCGACATGGACGATCCCGATGCGAAGGACTGGGAGAACCAGTGGTATGGCTCGGGCGGCGGCGCCGGCGTGATGGTGTCGACGGTGCTCGATCCGGCGCTGCGCAAGTGGGAAGGCAAGAACCTCGTCGAGATCGGCAAGGAGATGGGCAAGGATCCTCGCGACGCGGCGATGGATCTGGTCATCGCCGATCGCGGCGAGACCTCGGTGATCATCTCGATCATGCGTGAGGATGACGTCCGGCTGGCGCTGTCGCATCCGATGATCTCGATCGGCACCGACTCCGGCGCGCGCGCGGAGGATGGGCCGTTCTCGGAATCCAAGTCGCACCCGCGCGCCTGGGGGTCGTTCACCCGCGTGCTCGGCAAGTACGTGCGCGACGACCAACTGATCACCCTGGAAGAGGCGGTCCGCCGATTCACCTCGCGGCCCGCGAGTCGGGTCGGGCTCGCCGATCGCGGCATCCTCCGTCCGGGCATGAAGGCCGACGTGACGATCTTCAATCCCGTTACCGTCCGCGACATCTCGACCTTTGTCGATCCCACCCACTATTCGCAGGGTATCGAGCACGTCCTCGTGAACGGCAGGGCGGTGGTGTCCGGAGGCCGGATCACCAGTGAGCGCCCGGGCGAGGGTATTCGGGGGCCCGGCTACCGCCGTTAATCTCCGATGGCTTCTTCGCACGCCTGTCATCCCGTTCGCGTCGTGGCCGGCCGGTGAGAATCGGCATCGATCTCGGCGGCACCAAGATCGAGGGCCTGGCGCTCGCCGGCGATGGTCGCGAGATCGAGCGGCGGCGAATTGCGGCGCCGCGTGGCAGCTACGATCGGTCGGTTGCGGCGATCGTCGAGTTGGTGTCGGCGATTGAGGCGGCCGCCGCCGCGGCCACCGGCGCCCCATCGGTGGACCCGGCTCCGGCAAGCGTCGGGGTGGGTATCCCTGGCGCGATCTCACCCGCGACGGGATTGATCAAGAACGCCAACTCGACCTGGTTGATCGGCCGGCCGCTCGCGGAGGATCTGTCGCGCGCGCTCGGCCGCCCGGTCCGGCTCGCCAACGACGCGAACTGCTTTGCGTTGTCGGAAGCCACCGACGGAGCGGCCGCGGGCGCGCCGGTGGTGTTCGGCGTGATCGTCGGCACCGGCACTGGCGGCGGCCTCGTCGTCAATGGGCAGCCCGTCGTCGGCGCCAATGCGATCGCCGGCGAGTGGGGGCACAACCCGCTGCCGTCGCCGGCAGACGACGAGCGGCCGGGCCCGCCCTGCTACTGTGGCCGCTCGGGCTGCATCGAGACGTTTCTCTCGGGCCCCGGGCTGGCGCGCGACTACATCGCACTTGGCGGCGACGACCTCGCCGCAATGGACGTCGCCGATCGCGCCGGGCGCGGCGAACCCCGCGCCATCGCCTGCCTCGACCGCTACGAACGCCGCTTCGCGCGCGCGATTGCCGCGGTCATCAACGTCGTCGATCCGGACGTAATTGTGGTGGGCGGCGGCCTGTCGAACATTGCGCGCCTCTACGACAACGTTCCGCGGCTGTGGGGCGCCCACGTCTTTTCCGACCACGTCGACACGCGCCTCGTGCAGGCGAAGCATGGCGACGCCAGTGGCGTCCGCGGCGCCGCCTGGCTCTGGCCCGTTTGAGGAGGGCGGCGGTAGAGGTTGAAACTGAGCCGCACCCTCGCACCCTTCGCACCCTCACCCCGCACCCTGCTACAATCCCGATATGAAGCTACGGTTCATTTTCGGCGGGTTGGCAGTGATCTGGATGGCGAGCGTTTCGCACAGCGCGCTTCAGGCGACGCAGGCGGCGGCGCCCGGCGGCGCCAAAACCGTGTGGGACGGCGTGTTCTCGAAAGAGCAGGCGGATCGCGGCGAGGCGACCTACAAGTCGGCGTGCTCGGAATGCCACGGCAACGACCTGGCGGGCGACGGCTTTGCGCCGGCACTGACCGGCGCGGAGTTCATGGGTAACTGGAACGACCTGACCGTCGGCGATCTGTTCGAGCGCATTCGCATCTCGATGCCGCCGAGCGGACCAAGCGGGGTGACGCCCGCGCAGAAGGCCGACATCGTCGCGCACATGATGAACCAGAACAAGTTCCCGGCCGGCACCACGGAGCTCGAGGGCAAGACCGAAGTGCTCAAGCTGATCAAGATCGAGATGAAGAAGTAAGCGCTACGGAGCTTTTCTCCACCACGGCGTTCCGAGATTGGTAAACGGACCGCCGTCGACGGAGATGGAACTCGCCACCCGGTAGTTGAGGGGCGAGAGCAAGTGCATCGCGTTTCGCACGCGCACCGATTTGCCGTTCACGGTAAACGGTGCGCTTTCGAAATGGATGTTGTAAATCCCGCCGAGATCCCCGCCCACCGGACCAAACTGCAGGTAGTTGAAGCCGCGCGAGTCGGTCACTTCGCGCGCGAGCGTCTTGTTGTCCCGGTGATACGCGATCACCTCGCGTATCTTGAAGGGACCGTTCGGGCCCTCGCCTTCGGTCAACGCTTCATAAAACGTCTCGTTCACTTTCGACACCGTGGTGGTGCCGCTGTACGGCCCGGCCGGACCAAGCGGGCTCTCCGGCATCGACCATTCGAAGGTCCACGTGCCGAGGAAATAGGCGTCGAAGTCGAACAGCGGCACCTTGTCGGTGCCCTCGGTGGCGCGGCCGAGGATCGGCATCTGCCCCTTCGGAACCTGCTGGGCCGCGAGTGGAGCACATACGCTCGCGACGAGCACAAGCATTGGGATGTTTTTCATCATGACTGTGAACTGCCGACTGCCAGCTGCCAACTGTCGACTGTCGACTCAACTCTTAACTGTCGACCTCCGACTGCCGACTGTATTTGTTGTATCCTTCGCGCGGAGAAGTATATGCGACGACGAATTGCCTTTTCGACACTCGCGCTGGCGATCGCCGCCGCGTGGATCACGGTCTCCGCGCAGGCGCCGGTCGCCGCGCCCACCGACGGCGGCTACAAGCTGGTGCCGAACTGGCCGACGCTGCCGCCGGGCGAGTTTTTCGGCTTGAAGACGCCGCCGCCGCCACCCGCGGAGCGTGACGCGCAGGCCGCGGCCCGCCGCGCCACCGGACAGGCCAATGCGCCGCGTCCCGCCGGACAGGGACCGACCAATCAGCCCGGCATCTCGGGCCTCGCAATCGATCAGCACGACCGCATCTACGTGTTCAACCGCGGCGCCAAGCCGGTGATGGTGTTCAACACCGACGGCAAGGTGGTGGCGTTTGGCGGCGACCAGGAGCTGAACGGCAGGAAGCTCGACCCGAACTGGCAGCACTCGGGCGCGGTGGATTGGGACGGCAACGTCTACATGATCGAGCGCGACGCGCATCGCATCGTCAAGCTCAACCCGACGATGGACAAGGTCCTGCTGCAGCTGGGGACGACGATGGAGAAGGGCAATGATGCGACGCATTTCGATCTGCCCGCGGGCGTTGCCGTGCTCAAGAACGGCAACATCATCGTCACCGACGGCTACGGCAATAACCGCGTGGCGATGTTCGACAAGGCCGGCAAGTTCATCAAGCAGGTGGCCAAGGGCGCCGGCGGCCCGGCCGACAAGGGCAACGGCATTGGCGAATGGGTGCTGCCGCACAAGCTGGCCGTCGATGCGCAGGAGAATCTCTACATCATCGACCGTGAAGGGCATCGCGTGCAGGTGTTCGACAAGAACTTGAATTACCTGCGCGAGATCAAGGTCGAGGGCTGGAATCCCTGGGACATCGCCATTTCGCGCAAGGGTGACGATGGATTTGCGTACATCGCGGATCACACGCTCGAGCGCGTGCACAAGCTGTCGCTGAAAGACGGCAAGCTCGTCGCCACCTGGGGCAAGCAGGGCCTCGGCCCCGGCGAATTCGACTGGGTCCACGGCATCGTCGTCGATTCGAAGGGCGCGGTGTATGCGGCCGATACCTACGGCCAGCGCATCCAGAAGTTCGTGCCGAATTCAGTGGCCGGTAGCCGGTAGACAGTAGCCAGTAGCCAGTAGCCGGTAGCCAGTAGACAGTAGCCGGCAGAAGAGCCTTTCTGGCATCTGGCTACTGGCTACTGGCTCCTGGCAACCATCCAGTAGAGCCCGATCGCGGCGATCGCGAGCGAGGCCGGCATGACCACTCGCTGGCGATACCACGGCTGTCGGGCGAAGGGCGCGGTTGCGAGAGTGCGGCGGCGATGATGGTCAGCTGACCGCCTTCGACGCCGAGATTGAACGTCAGCAGCGCCGTGACGAACTCGTCGCGCGGCAATCCCAGCTCGCGCAGCACGCCGGCGAATCCCAGTCCGTGCAGCAACCCGAACAGGAACACCAGCGCGAGCCGCCACGGTTTCAGCTCGCGCGTCACCAGGTTCTCGATCGCGACGTAGGCAATCGACAGCGCGATCAGCGGTTCGACGATACGAGACGGGAGCGAGAGGATGCCGTAGATGGAGAGCCCGAGCGTGATCGAATGCGCGATGGTGAAGGCGGTGACCTGCAACAGCATCGGCCTGAGGCGCGGGCTCAGCAGAAAGATGCCGAGCACGAACAGGATGTGGTCGAGCCCCTTCGGAAGAATGTGCGTGTAGCCGAGCCACAGGTACTGCCGCACGATCTCGAGGCGCGTCGGCCGCGTGAAGCTCGTTGACAGATCGATTACGTCGCTCCAGTTGGTGCCGTCGATCCATTCGATCGTCGACGAGCCGTCCGGTTGCCTGATCTCGAGCGGGTAGCGATCGCCGACCAGCCCGTACAGCCAGCGCAGCCGCGTCGCATCGCGCGGCATCGTGCCGGCCAAGCGATACCTGGCAAGCGCATCCCCCTGATCCGCGATCCCCGATCCCTGATCCCTGGCCGGTGGGAAGTACTCGACGTGATCGGCCCTCACTTCGTGTGCGTCGACGAACAAGACTATTCGATCGGCAAACACCGTCGTCAGTTGCGCCAGACGCGCGTCGCGCTGCGGCGGCGGTGACATTCGGGGGCACGCTGCCGCCGGCGAACGTCTCGAGCCGCAGCAGCAGCCACATCGGATCGTTGGCGACGTCGAGCACGAAGGCGCCGTCGGATGACAGGGTGAGCGTGACGCGGGTTCTTTCGGACTCGTGCGCCGCGGTGGCCGCGCTGAGCAGCAGCAGCAGCGCGATCAGAAAACGAATCACGTGGCGTATCATACGGCGCGTATGCACGCCTGGCCTCTCCTCGCCCTCCTGTTCGCCGCCGCGCAAGCGCCGCCGGCCAAAAAGATCGACATTGTCAGCGTCACCGGCTGCCTGCGCGAGCAGGGTGGGACCTGGCTGCTCGTCGCCGCGACCGAGCCTGTGCCGAGCGCCGCCAACCAGGCGCAGGGGGCGGACCTGCCGGCGACACCGCCGGCCGGCAAGAATACCTTCCGGCTGATCGGCGTCAGCGAGTTCAACCTGCCGCAGATGAAGGATCGCACCGTCGTGGTTCGCGGCCTGTTCATCAAGGACAAGGTCAGCCGCATCAACGTCACCTCGGCAGTCGAGGCGGTGGCCTCGTGCGCCGCCGGGGCGCCAAAGTGAGCTACTATTCCGCTGTTCGCGGACGGCCGACGGCCGGACGGCCCGACAGCCCGACGACCCGACAAGGAGCCCTGACCATGAAACGTCTCGCGTTGATCGCAGTCGGCGTCGCTGCAGTAGCGTCGTTCAACGTCACCGCCCAAACGCCATCGCCGGCTGCGCATGCCGCGCCGACGTTCGCCAAGGACGTCGCGCCGATCATGTACAGCAAGTGCGCGAACTGCCACCGGCCCGGCGAAGTGGCGCCGATGTCGCTGCTGTCGTACGAGGACGCGCGGCCGTGGGCCAGGGCGATCAAGACCAAGGTGATCGCGCGCGAGATGCCGCCCTGGGGCGCGGACATGTCGCAGACGCTGCCGATGCGCAACGACATCAGCCTGTCGCAGAAGGAAATCGACACCATCGCGGCGTGGGTGGATGGCGGCGCGCCCCGGGGCAACGCCGCGGACATGCCGCCGTCGCCGAAGTTCGCGACCGGTTGGACCGCCGGCACCGAGCCCGACCTGATTCTCGAGATGCCGGTCGAATTCGATATTCCCGCCGAGGGCGAGCTCGGCGTGCAGATGTTCTATTCGAAGGTGCCGTGGAGCGAGGACAAGTTCGCGGAGATTGTCGAGCTCAAGCCGAGCAACCGCGCCGTGCTGCACCACGCCGGCATTTATTTCGTCGACATTCCCGAGGGCGCCTCGCTCGTCGACGGCCGCATCATCGACAAGGACGGCAAGGCGATCGGCGATCGCGGGTCGCGCGGGCTGCCCTCGACCGACAGCGGGCTGCCGGGATCGAGCAAGCTGTTGTCGTGGGTGCCGGGCCGCGGCCTCGACCATCATCGCGCCGACATCGGCAAGCGTCTGCCGGCCGGCAAGTACATCAACTGGCAGCTGCACTACAACCCGACCGGCAAGCCCGAGAAGGATCGCACCCGTCTCGGCATCTGGTTCAACAAGGTGCCGGTCACGCACGAGGTGCTGATCCGCCAGGCGGGCGATCCGCTGGCCACCACCAAGGACGGCTTGTCGATTTATCGCGCCGAGGGCCGCGAGGTCGAATACAAGGCGGACCCGAGCAGCACGCGCCGCAGCCGCACCACGCCCAACATCCCGCCGTACGCGGAGAACTGGCGCCTCACCGGCATCACGCCGGTCACCGAAGACATTACGCTGTACGCGATGTCGCCGCACATGCACCTGCGCGGCAAGAGCCTGAAGTGGGTGATCGTCTATCCGGACGGCACCGAGAAAACCATCCTCAACGTGCCGAAGTTCGACTTCAACTGGCAGTTCAACTACGAGTTGAAGGAGCCGCTCAAGATTCCGGCGGGCAGCAAGATCCTCGGGCTGGGCGTCTACGACAACTCGATCCGCAACAAGTGGAACCCGGGCCCGCACCTCGAGGTCTACTGGTCGGAGCAGAGCTGGGACGAGATGTACCAGCCGTTCACGGAGTACTCGGTGGATTCGCAGGACCTGACGGTCTTGAAACCCGTCGGTTCGCAGCAGAAGTAGGCGGCTTCGGTCCGCCCGGCAGATTGGGGCCGGCCTTCGTCCAAAGCGACGCAGGCCGGCCCGTGTTTCGTACCGTGAGATTCGTTTGCTGTCTCGCGAAGGAACCCGCGGCCGCGGACCTACGCACCTTGGCTACTTCACGACCTTCCCGCCCTTGCGGTTATCGACGACGAATCGATCGCGCGACGGCATGGCCACTTTCGGCAGCGTGGTGCGGTTCATCACCGCGTCCTCGGGCACGATCTTGTTGAGTGCGAGGATGAAGGCGACGAGCGCGTAGGTTTCGTCGGGCGTCAGCGTACCGGGCTGCATGAACGGCATGGCCCGCTGCGTGTAGTCGAAGAGCGTGGTGGCATAGGGCCAGTAGTTGCCGACGGTCTTGACCAGCTTCGGGTTGGTCGCGAAGTCCCAGTTCTTGCCCGACTCGCGATCGACCAGTCGCTCCGCCGACCCGCCCTGTCCGCTCGGGCCGTGGCACGACGCGCACTTCGCGGCGTAGACCTTGGCGCCGTCGGCGGAGGTGCCCGTACCGTCCGGCAACCCGCGCCCGTCAGGCATCACGTCGATGTCGATCTTTTTGATCTCATCGGGCGTTGCGGCGCGACCAATGCCGAGAGGCTGCTGCGCAAAGGTGATGGCGGGTCCACGCACCACCGCGAGCACCACCGCGAGCACCATCGTGAGAACCATCATGATGAACCATCGTGATGAACCGTCGTGACGAACCCTCGCCTTGAACCTTCCCATTACGCCCCTCCCGCGAACTTCACCACGCCGTCGGCCATCACCTTCCAGGCGCGGATGTGATTGAAGTGATACGCGGTCGACGGTCCGCGCGCGGCGAGCAGCACGTCGAAGGTCGGCTGCACGTAACCGGTTTCGTCCGTGGCGCGGCTCATGATGACCGCTTCGCCGCCCTTCCATTCCCACGGCAGGCGGAAGCGCGTGTGGCACTTCGGCAGCACCGGCTCATCGAGCTTCGCCGGCTGCCAGCTCCTGCCGCCGTCGCCGCTGACGTCGACGCGCGTAATCTTGCCGCGGCCGCTCCACGCGATGCCGCGAATTTCCCACCAGCCGGGACCGGTGAGCTTGTCGGGGAACGACGGCTCGGTGATGAGCGACTTCGCATCCATGTCGAGGCTGAAGATGCGCGCGGTGCCGTCGGGCAGCGGATCGGTGTACTTGGAGGTTTCCTCGCGGGTCATGAACGGCTGATCGGCCAGCTCGATGCGCCGCAGCCACTTCACGCTGGCATTGCCTTCGACGCCGGGCAGAAACAGGCGCACCGGGTAGCCCTGCTCGGGGCGTAACGGCTCGCCGTTCTGGCCATACGCAATCAGCGCATCGTCCCAGGCCTTGGCGATCGGAACGCTGCGCGTCATCACCGCGGCGTCGGCGCCTTCGGCGAGAAACCACTGCGCCTTGGGCGAGGCGCCGGTTTCGCGCAGCAGCGTCGAGAGCGGCACGCCGATCCATTCGCTGGTGCTCGTCAGCCCGTCGATCTGCTGCGGCGTGAGATCGGTCTGGTTGCCTTCACGGCGATAGACGCGGCCGCCGTTGCCGGAGCATTCCATCGCGCGGATCATCGATTTGCCGGGGAAGCGGCGCAGGTCGTCCATCGTGAAGACCATCGGGCGATCGACCATGCCGTGAATCAGCAGCGTATGCTGCTGCGGATCGATCGCCGGCACGCCGCCGTGGTGGCGTTCGAAGTGGAGATCGGACGGCGTGATGATGCCGTCGAGGTCCTGGAGCGGAGTCAGGCTCGAGGTGCGCCGCTCGCCGAGCGACACCCGCTTCGGGCGCTCGAACGGCGAGCGCCCGCCGACATCGGTGGCCAGCGGTCCCTGCACCTTGGTCGGGTCGGCCGGTACTTTCGGACGGGCAGCCTGTTCGGCACTTTGGCCGGCGGCGGGCAGCGCGGCGCCGACAATTCCCGCGGTTCCAGCCTGCAGAATCCGACGACGGGTGATGTGTTTCGGACGTTCCATGGCTCCTCCGAGCTTAATTTCCCGGGAGGGTATCACGTTGAAAATGGGGGCTGCCCCCGTATTCCACATCAAAGCTGCGAATTTGGGCCGAAAATCGCAGTTCCTGCCACTACCATGAGTTGAACGAATGGTCAGCATCCAGGTGACAATCGCTGACACCGAAACCCGCTAACTCATTGATAATTCTACTTGTTACGTGTTAAAAACGGCCGTGCTGGAACGGCCTCTACGTCAGGGGCTTTGCACTTGATGAAGAAATTCTCGTCCGTCGTGGTGGTTGCGTGCGTGTTGGCCCTCGGCCTGTCTGCGTCCGCGCGCGAGCAGGCTGTGCGCGCGACGGCGCGATCGGCGGCTGCGCCTCAGGCCGTCATCCCGGTCGCCTCACACACCGCGACCGCGGTGACCGCATCCGAAACCGCCACCGTCAAGCAGGTACCTGCGCCACCTGTCACAACGATCGCAACAAGAACAACGCCGGCGGCCTGTCGCTGCAGAATTTCGACGCGGCGAAGGTCGGTCCCGACCAGGATGTCGCCGAGGTGGCGGAGAAAATGATCCGCAAGCTGCGGTCGGGGATGATGCCGCCGCCGAATGCGCGCCGCCCCGAGGGCGCGGCGCTCACCACCCTCGCGGCCTCGATGGAGTCGCGCCTCGATCAGGCGTTTGCCAGCAATCCCAATCCCGGCCGCCGTCCGTTTCAGCGCCTCAATCGCGCGGAGTACGCGCGCGCGGTGAGCGCGCTGCTGTCGCTCGACGTCGACGTCACCGCGTTCCTGCCGCCCGACACGATCAGCGCCGGCTTCGACAATGTCGCCGATGCGCAAACCTTCTCCGCGACGCTGATGGAAGGCTACCTGCGCGCCGCGAGCCGCATCAGCGGTCTGGCGGTGGGCGATCCGAAAGCGGGGCCGTCGGAATTCACCTACAAGGTGCCGCGCACCGGTTCGCAGATGCAGCACGTCGAGGGCGCGCCGTTCGGGACGCGCGGCGGGCTGGCGGTGATGCACACCTTCCCGGCCGACGGCGAATACAGCTTTCGCATGCAGCTGCACTCGATCCCGACCGGCCAGTTGTTCGGCAGCACGGTCAAGGGCGAGCTGCTCGAGGTGTCGATTGACGGCGAGCGCGCCGCGGTGCTCGAGATCAACCCGCGCATGAGCGAGGCGGATCCGAACGGCATGAACATCGTCACGCCGAGGATTCACGTCAAGGCCGGCACCCGCCGCCTGTCGGCGGCGTTCGTGCAGCGCTTCGACGCGGTGCCCGACGACCTGATGCCGCCGATCGATCACTCGCTGGCCGACTCGCAGATCGGCTCGGGTTTCGGCATCACCACCCTGCCGCACCTGCGTGAATTCGCGGTCGGCGGGCCGTTCAAGATCACCGGCATTTCCGAGACGCCGAGCCGCCGCAAGATCTTCACCTGCCGTCCGACCGCGGCGCCGGAAGAGACCGCGTGCGCGACGGAGATCGTGCGCAAGCTGGCGACGCAGGCCTACCGCGGACCGGTGACCGCCGCCGACATGGACGGCCTCATGAAGTTCTACCGCCAGGGCCGTTTCGGAACGGCCGCGCCTGCGCGGCCCGCGACCGCTTCGGTCGAGTCGCGAGCGGAGGCAGGGGATTTCGAGTCGGGCATTCGCATGGCGCTGCAGGCCATGCTCGCGAGCCCGCGATTCCTGTTCCGCCTCGAAGAAGCGCCGCCGGCGGTGCGCGCCGGCCAGAACTACCGCATCGCCGATCTCGACCTCGCGACGCGGCTGTCGTTCTTGGTCTGGGGCACCGGCCCCGATGACGAATTGCTGAAGCTGGCGCAGCGCGGCACGCTGCGCGGACCGGGCGTGCTGGCCGCGCAGGTCACGCGCATGCTCGCGGATGCGAAGTCGGAAGCGTTGGCGACCCGGTTCGGATCGCAGTGGCTGCGGCTGCAGGACCTCGACAAGATCTATCCGGATGCGCTGCTGTTTCCCTACTACGACTTCAAGCTCGGCGAAGCGCTCAAGACGGAAACCGAACTGTTCTTCGACAGCATCGTGCGCGAAGACCGCAGCATCGTCGACCTGATCACCGCCGACTACACCTTCGTGAACGATCGCGTGGCCAGGCACTACGGGATGGCGAACATCAACGGCCCGAACTTCCGCCGGGTGACGATTGCCGACGACAATCGCCGGGGCTTGCTCGGGCACGGCAGCATCCTCGCGCTGACCTCGGTGGCCGACCGCACCTCGCCGGTGCTGCGCGGCAAGTGGATCATGGAAGTGCTGCTGGCCTCGCCGCCGCCGGCGCCGCCGCCCAACGTGCCGACGCTCGACGAGACCAAGGCCGAGGCCGGCGACGTGGTGCTGACGACCCGCCAGCGCATGGAAGCGCATCGCGCCAATCCGCAGTGCACCTCGTGCCATCGCGTGATCGATCCGCTCGGCCTCGCGCTCGAGAACTTCGACGTCACCGGCCGCTGGCGCATGCGCGACAACGGCGCGGTGGTCGATCCGGTCGGCGATCTCTACGACGGCACCAGGATGACCGGGCCGGCCGGCCTGCGCGCCGCGTTGCTGAAGCACCAGGACATGTTCTTCCTGAGCTTCACCGAGAGCTTGATGACCTACGGCCTCGGCCGCCGCGTCGAGCCGTTCGACATGCCCGCGATTCGCAAGATCGTCCGCGACGCGGCCCGGGACAACAACCGCATCTCGGCCTACGTGCTGGGCGTGGTGAACAGCCGCGCGTTCCAGATGAGCCGGGCTGACGCAGTTTCGACGACGGAAGCCGAACGACAGTAGAGGAGAGCACATGGAGTTCCTGACCAAGAAGCACATTTCTCGACGCACGTTGCTGCGCGGCCTGGGCGTCACGATGGCGCTGCCGGTCCTCGATGCGATGTCGCCGGCGGCGACCGCGTTCGCCCGGACGGCGGCCGCCGCGAAGAAGGTGCGGCTGTCGGCGATCGAAATGGTGCACGGCTCCGCCGGCGCCACCCAGTTCGGCCTCAGCAAGAACATGTGGTCGCCCGCGGAAGTGGGCACTGCGTTCGACCTGAGCCCGGGCGCGCTCTCGTCGCTCGAACCGTTTCGCGACTACCTGACCGTCGTCAGCAACACCGACGTCCGTAACGCCGAGGCGTTCTCGCTGCCGGAGATCGGCGCCGACCACTTCCGGTCGAGCGCGGTGTTCCTGACCCAGGCGCATCCCAAGAAGACGCAGGGCTCGGATGTGCTGGCCGGGACGTCGCTCGACCAGCTCTACGCCCAGCGCTTCGGCCAGGACACGGCGATTCCCTCGATGCAACTCTCCATCGAGACCGTCGATCAGTCCGGCGGCTGCGCCTACGGCTACAGCTGCGCCTACACCGACAGCATCAGCTGGGCGACGCCGGAAAAGCCGCTGCCGATGATCCGCGACCCGCGCGCGATTTTTGACGCGCTGTTCGGCGTCGGCGCGACGCCGGCCGAGCGCGCCGCGAGCCGCCGCGCCGACAAGAGCATCCTCGACTGGGTGACCGGCGAAGTGTCGCGCCTCAGCAAGGACCTGGGCACCTCCGACCGCGCCCGCCTCAATCAGTACCTCACCGAGATCCGCGAGATCGAGCGCCGCATCCAGAAGATCGAGGCGCAGAACAGCAGCGGCGACGTGCGCGAGCTGCCGGACGCACCGGTCGGCGTGCCGGACGATTTCGCGGAGCACGTCAAGCTGATGTTCGACCTGCAGGTGCTGGCGTTCGCGTCGGACACCACCCGCGTGTTCTCGTTCAAGATGGGCCGCGACGGTTCAGCGCGCGTCTATCCCGAGAGCGGGGTGCGCGGCGCGTTCCACCCGGCGTCGCACCACGGCGAGCGCGAAGATCGCGTCACCGACTTCATGAAGATCAACCGCTATCACGTCAGCATGGTTCCGTATTTCATGCAGAAGCTGAAGGACACCCCGGACGGCGACGGCAGCAACATGCTCGACAACACGCTGATCATTTACGGTTCGCCGATGGGCAACTCGAACGTCCACAACCACAAGCGCTGCCCGCTGTTTCTGGCCGGCAAGGCCGGTGGCGCGCTGCGCGGCAACCTGCACCTCAAGGCCGCCGACGGCACGCCGATGGCCAACGTGTTCATGAGCGTGATGCAGGACATCGGCGTCGAGGACCTCACCACCTTCGGTGACAGCACCGGCCGCTTCGAGTTGAAGAGCGTGCCGCCGGCCACGGCGGCAGTCTAAGGACCATTCCATGCAGCGAGCAATGCGCACGGTGAGCGTCGGCGGCGTCATCGCCATCACACTAACGGCGTGGCTGAGTGCCGCCGGGGCGGATGCGGCCCGCCTGGGCGACACCGCCGATCAGGGCGTCGCTTCGGCGAGGTCCACCGTCGCGACGTCGAACGCTCCGGTAGCGGAGGCGACCATGGCGCGCGAGCGCGACACCGTCAAGACGCTGCTGAAGAACGGCGCCGACGTCAACGCCGCGCAGGGCGACGGCATGACCGCGCTGCACTGGGCCTCGCGCCACGGCGATGCCGAGCTGGTGCAAATGCTGCTGTTCGCCGGCGCGAACGTCAGGGCGACGACACGCCTCGGCGGCTACACGCCGCTGATGATGGCGGCCGAGCAGGGGCACGCGACGGTGATCGCGGCGCTGCTCACCGGCGGCTCGGATGCCAAGGCGGCGAACACCATGGGCACCACGCCCTTGATGCTCGCGGCGGCGTCGGGCAATCCGCAGGCAATCACCACGCTGGTCGAGAACGGCGCCGAGATCGAAGCCACCGAAAAGACGTTCGGCCAGACGCCGCTGATGTTTGCCGCGGCGACCAATCGCGTCGACGCGATCAAGGCGCTCGTCAAGGCCGGCGCCAGCGTCAAGGCGACGTCGAAGGTCAATAACGTCGGCAGCTTGAGCGGCGCCGAGCAGGAGTTCCTGACGGCGGCATCCGGTAGCGGCGCCCAGGCCGGCGGCACCGGACAGGGCCGCGCCGGACAGGTCGTCGCACCCGGCGCCACGCCACCGGCGGCGGCAGCGGCGCAAGGGGGCGGTGGCCGCCGCGGCGGCGGCGGACAGCCCGGCGTCGATCGTCCGTTTTTCTACAATGAGTTGATCGGCACCCAGGGCGGTCACACCGCGCTGATGCTGGCGGCGCGCAGCGGCTACAGCGATGCGGTGAAGGTGCTGGTGGCGGCGGGGGCCGACGTCAACCAGAACAGCGTCGGCGACAAGACCAGCCCGATGCTGATTGCCGCGATCAACGGCCATTTCGATGTCGCGGCGTGGCTGCTCGAGCAAGGCGCCGACCCGGACGCCGCGTCGGCCAACGGCGTGACGCCGCTCTACGCCGCGCTCAACGTCACCTGGGCGCCGCGCGCGCTCTATCCGCAGCCCCGCGCCTTCAACCAGCAGCAGATCACCTACCTCGAGTTCATGCAGGCGCTGCTCGACAAGGGCGCCGATCCGAACACCCGCCTCACCAAGAAGGTGTGGTACTCGGAATACAACTTCGACCTCGCCGGGGTCGACGAAATCGGCGCGACGCCGTTCTGGCGCGCCGCATTCGCCGGCGACGTGCCCGCGATGGCGCTGCTCCTCGAGCGCGGCGCCGATCCCAACATTGCCACCATGCGTCCGGCCGGCCGTCGTCCGCTCGGTGATGCCGGCGCGGCGCGCGAAGTGAAGGACGTGTCCGGCGTGCCGCCGATTGCGCTCGGCGGCCCCGGCATTCCGCCGCTGCAGGCCGCGGCCGGCGTCGGCTTCGGCGAGGGCTTTGCCGCCAACTCGCACATTCATTCGCCGGCGGGCTTCCTGCCCGGCATCAAGTACATGATCGAAGTGGCGGGCGCCGAGGTCAACGCCGTCGATCACGACGGCAACACGGCGCTGCATCACGCGGCGGCGCGTGGCGACGTCGACAGCATCCTCTACCTGGTGTCGAAGGGCGCCGACGTGACGAAGGTGAATCGCGAGGGCCAGACGGTCGCCGACATGGCGAACGGGCCGGTGCAGCGCGTGCAGCCGTGGCCGGAGGCGCTGCAACTGCTCGAGAAGCTCGGCTCGAAGAACAACCACAAGTGCGTGTCGTGTTGAGCCGCAGATTCGCCCAGGGCCGCAGAAGGCACCGATAGCTCAGAAAATTCTGATGACAAGAGCGCTCCCCGCAGTTGTAGCAGTCGTCGCGGTCATTGTTTCGGCGTCCGCCTTCGCGACCGGTGATGCCCAGGTCGCTGCGGCGAGACCGGCCGCCGGGCAAGCCCAGGCGGCCGGGCCGGTCGTGCGACCGGCGGTGTCGCATCCGACGGCGACCGGAATGACCGTCGTCGACCAGAACGCGCTCGTCAAGCAGTACTGCGTCACCTGCCACAACGATCGCAACAAGGACCGCACCAGCGGGCTGTCGTTCCAGTCATTCGACGCGGCCACCGTCACCGATCACGCCGCGGTCACCGAGAAGATGATTCGGCGGCTGCGCTCCGGCATGATGCCGCCGGTCGGCGCGCGTCGCCCCGACGCGGCGACCATCGCCTCGCTGGTGAACGCGCTCGAGACGCGCATCGATCGCGCCGCCGCGCTCAACCCGAATCCGGGGTGGCGTCCGTCGCAGCGTCTCAACCGCGCCGAGTATCAGCGCGCGGTCAGGGATCTGCTCGCGGTTGACGTCGACGTCAACGCCTATTTGCCCGCCGACACGCTCAGTGACGGCTTCGACAACATCGCCGACGCGCAGACCATCTCGTCGACCTTGATGGAAGGCTACCTGCGCGCCGCCAGCCAGATCAGCCGGCTCGCCGTTGGCGACCGGCACGCGTCGCCGACCTCGACCACCTGGAAGGTGCCGCGCACCGCGTCGCAGATGCGTCACGTGCCGGGCGCGCCGCTCGGCACCCGCGGCGGCCTGTCGGTGCTGCACGTGTTCCCGGCCGACGGCGAATACCAGTTCAAGATCATGCTGCACATGGGACCGACCGGCGACCTGTTCGGCGGACCCTATCGCGGCGAACAGATCGAGGTCTCGATCGACGGCGAGCGCGTGGCGATGATGGACATCAACCCGCGCATGAACGAGCAGGACCCGAGCGGCATGACGATGCAGACGCCGAAGGTCGACATCAAGGCGGGGCAGCATCGGGTGTCGGCGGTGTTCGTGCAGCGCTTCGACGGCCCGGCCGACGACCTGATCATGCCGATCGAGCACACCCTGGCCGACACCAACATCGGCGAAGTGTTCGGGACCACCGCCATTCCCCACCTGCGCGACTTCACCGTCGCCGGACCGCTCGCCGTGACCGGCGTCTCCGACACCGAGAGCCGCCGCAAGATTTTTGTCTGCCGCCCGACCGCCGCGAGCGAGGAATCGGCGTGCGCCGCGCAGATCGTTCGCAAGCTGGCGTCGCAGGCCTATCGCGGCCCGGTGGCGGCCGAAGACCTCAAGGACCTGATGTCGTTCTACGAGCGCGGCCGCTCGGGGTCGGCTGCCGCGCAGGCCCGCGGGCACGCGCCCCTCGGCGCGCGCGCCGAGGGCGGGGATTTCGAGGGCGGCATCCGCCTCGCGGTGCAGGCCATTCTCGCCAGCCCGCGCTTCCTGTTCCGCATCGAGCAGACGCCGTCGACGTTGAAAGCCGGACAGACCTATCGCGTCAACGACCACGATCTCGCCTCCCGCCTGTCGTTCTTCCTCTGGGGGTCGATGCCGGACGCGGAACTGCTGCAGGCCGCCTCGGCCGGCACGCTGCGCACGCCGGCGGTCTACCAGAAGCAGTTGAGCCGGCTGCTTGAAGGATCGGCGGTCGGAGGCGCTGGCGACGCGGTTCGCGTCGCAGTGGCTGCGGCTGCAGGACGTCGACAAGGTGCGGCCCGATCATCACTGGTATTCGTACTGGGACACGACGCTGTCGCAGGCGATGGTGCGCGAGACCGAGCTGTTCATGGACAGCCTGATTCGCGACGATCGCCCGGTCACCGACCTGCTGACTGCCGATCACACGTTCGTCAACGAACGGCTGGCCAAGCACTACGGCATTCCCAACATCCTCGGCGACCAGTTCCGCCGCGTCACGATTGCCGATCCGAACCGCCGGGGCGTGCTCGGGCAGGGCAGCGTGCTGCTGCTGACGTCGATTGCCGATCGCACCTCGCCGGTGCTGCGCGGCAAGTGGGTGATGGAAGTGCTGCTCGGCTCGCCGCCGCCGCCGCCGCCGCCCGATGTGCCGCTGCTCGAAGACACCAAGGCGGTCGAGGACGGCAAGACGCTGTCGACGCGCGAACGCATGGAGATGCATCGCAAGAGCCCGAATTGCAGCTCCTGCCACCGCGTCATCGATCCGCTCGGCCTCGCGCTCGAGAACTTCGACGTCACCGGCGTGTGGCGCATTCGCGACAACGGCGTTCCCGTCGATCCGGTCGGCGATCTCTACGACGGCACCAAGCTCGATGGCCCGATCGCGCTGCGCAGCGCGCTGATGAAGCACCAGGACGTGATCATGCTCAGCTTCACCGAAAGCCTGATGACCTACGCGCTCGGTCGCCGGGTCGAGCCGTACGACATGCCGACGGTGCGGCAGATCGTGCGCGACGCCAAGGCCCAGAACAACCGCTTCTCGGCGGTCATCGCCGGCGTCGCCAACAGCGCCGCCTTCCGCATGGCGCGCGTCGCGCCGGTGGAGCTGACGGAAGAGAAATAGCGGACAGCGAATAAGAAATAAGAAATAAGAAATAAGAAATAACGAATAACGAATAACGAATAGCGAATAGCGAATAACGAAGAGCGTCCACCGAGTTCCGGACAACGCAAGGCGAGCAGGAGAAACCGATGTTCATCACCAGAAAGCACATATCCCGGCGCACGATGTTGCGTGGCATGGGGGTGACGATGGCGTTGCCGCTGATTGAGGCGATGGTGCCGGCACGCACCGCGTTCGCCCAGACGGCCGCCGGCAAGGTGCGTCTGGCCGCCATCGAAATGGTGCACGGCTCCGCGGGCGCCACCAAGTTCGGGCTGCAGAAGAACCTCTGGTCGCCCGCGGCGGTCGGCAAGGGCTTCGATCTTTCGGTCACGGCGCTGTCGCCGCTCGAGCCGTTTCGCGACCACCTCACGATTGTCAGCAACACCGACGTGCGCAACGCCGAGGCGTTCGAGCTGCCGGAAATCGGCGGCGATCACTTCCGCTCGAGCGCGGTGTTCCTGACGCAGTCGCATCCGCGGCAGACGCAGGGGTCGGATGTGCGCGCCGGGGTCTCGCTCGACCAGCTCTACGCGCAGAAGTTCGGACAGGAAACGCCGATCCCGTCGATGCAGCTGTGCATCGAAGCGGTCGATCAGGCGGGTGGCTGCTCCTACGGTTATTCGTGCGTCTACACCGACACCATCAGCTGGGCCGACAAGGACGCGCCGCTGCCGATGATTCGCGACCCGCGCCTGGCCTTCGATCAGCTGTTCGGAGTCGGCGCCACGCCTGAAGAGCGCGCCCAGCGCCGCGCCGAAGACAAGAGCATTCTCGACTTGATCAGCTCGCAGCTGGCCCGCCTCAACCGCGAGATCGGCGCCGCCGATCGCACGCGCATCGCCAATTACCTCGACGAAGTGCGCGAGATCGAGCGCCGCATCCAGAAGGTCGAGGCCTACAACAAGAGCGGCGAGCAGCGCGACATCCCGATGGCGCCGGTCGGCGTGCCCGACTCGTTCGACGACCACGTCAAGCTGATGTTCGACCTGCAGGCGGTGGCGTTCGCGTCGGACATCACCCGCGTGTTCTCGTTCAAGCTGGGCCGCGACGCCTCGAGCCGCGTCTACCCGAACAGCGGCGTCAGCACCGGTTTCCACCCGGCGTCGCACCACGGCGACCGCGAAGACCGCATCCTCGAGTTCGCCAAGATCAACCGCTACCACGTCGGCATGCTGCCGTATTTCCTCAAGAAGCTGAAGGAGACGCCCGACGGCGACAGCAACCTGCTCGACAACACGCTGGTGGTCTACGGCTCGCCGATGGGCGACTCGAACATCCACAACCACAAGCGCTGCCCGCTGTTCTTCGCCGGCAAGGCCGGCGGCGCGCTCAAGGGCGGCCTGCATATCAAGGCGGCCGACGGCACGCCGATGGCCAACGCGATGTTGTCGGCGCTCCAGGGCATCGGCCTCGACAGCGTGTCGTCGTTCGGCGACAGCTCGGCCCGTCTCGACTTGAACGCGGTGCAGGACAACACCGCCGCGGCGGCGGAGTAGACGATGCGCACCCTCACAACCGTCGGTCTCGCGCTGCTGCTTGCCGCTTCGGCCGCGGGCGACCTCCGCCTGCGCGCGGCCGCCCAAAGCGGCGCGTCGTCGAAACAGGCGCAGCTGGCTGCCGCAGCCGAAGCAGGCGACCGCGACGCCGTGCAGGCGCTGCTCAAGCAGGGCCTCGACGTCAACCAGGCGCAGGGCGACGGCACGACCGCCTTGCACTGGGCGGCGATCAAGGGCGACGCCGAGCTCGCGCAGATGCTGATCTTCGCCGGCGCCAACGTGCGCGCGACCACGCGCATCGGCGCCTACACGCCGCTCTATCTCGCCGCCAAGGGCGGTTACTCCGGGGTCGTCGCGGCGCTGCTCGCCGCCGGCGCGGATGCCAAGGCCGTGACCTCGAACGGCACCACGCCGCTGATGATCGCGGCCGCGGCCGGCGACACCCGATCGATCACCGCGCTGATCGAGAACGGCGCGGACATCAACGCCACCGACGGCGCCAAGGGTGAATCGCCGCTGATCTTCGCCGCCGGGTTCGATCGCACCGACGCCGTCAAGCTGCTGCTCGCGCGCGGCGCGGATCACACCGCGGCGACCAAGGTGGTCGACCTGTTCGCGCTGACCGCTCCGGAAGAAGACGCCATGGCGCGCGGCGCCGGCGGCAACGGCCCGGCGCGGCCGGCCGGCAATCGTCCCGCCGACGTTGCCGGCGCCACCCGCGCGTATCGTTACAACGAGTTGATCAGCTCGCAGGGCGGGCTGTCGGCGCTGCTGTTCGCCGCCCGCCAGGGTTACACCGGCACCGTCAAGGCGCTGCTCGACGGCGGCGCCGACATCAATCAGCTGAGCCGCGGCGACCAGACCAGCCCGCTGCTGATGTCGATCATCAACGGTCACTTCGATCTGTCGATGGTGCTGCTCGAGCGCGGCGCCAACCCCAATGCCGCCGCGTTCAACGGCGTGGCGCCGCTGTTCGCGGTGCTGAACATCCAGTGGGCGCCCAAGTCGCTCTATCCGAGCCCGAAGGCGTACCAGCAGCAGCAGACGACGTATCTGGAGCTGATGCAGGCACTCGTCGCGAAGGGCGCGGATGTCAATGCGCGCGTCGGCCGCAAGGTCTGGTACCAGGCCTATAACTCGGATTACGCGGGCTTCGACGAAGCGGGTGCGACGCCGTTTTTCCGCGCCGCCTATGCCAGCGACGTGGCGGCCATGAAGTTGCTGGTGGCGCACGGCGCCGACCCCAACATCGGCACGATGAAGCCTGCCGGCCGGCCGTTCACCGGCGAGGGCACGCGCCAGATCACCGACACTTCCGGGCTGCCGCCGGTGCCGGTCGGCGGCCCCGCGATCCTGCCGATTCACGCCGCGACCGGCGTCGGCTACGGTGAAGGTTTCGCCGCCAACTCGCACCGCTACGCGCCCACCGGCTTCCTGCCGGCGATCAAGTACCTGGTCGAGGAGCTCGGCGCCGACGTCAACGCCGTCGACCACGAAGGCAATACGCCCGCTGCACCTGTGCGCGTCGCGTGGCGACAACCAGTCGATCAACTACCTGATCGCGAAGGGCGCCGATCCGCGGCGCGTCAATCGCGAAGGCAACACCACGGTGGACATGGCCAACGGTCCCGTGCAGCGCACGCAGCCGTATCCGGACACCATCAAGCTGCTCGAAGGCCTGGGCGCGAAGAACAATCACCGATGCATCACATGCTGAACAACCGTCTGCTCTCCCTGACCCTCGCCGCGGCCGGCATCGTTGCCCTCACCGTGTCACTGGCGGCGTCGACCCTGGCGCCGCAGCCGCCGCCTCGCGCGACGACGGCCAAGCCGCCGGCGACGTTGCCGGTCACCAAACCCGCGGCGTCCCATCCGGACGCCCTCAAGACCATGCTGCCGGCCGAGCAGACGGCGCTCGTCAAGCAGTACTGCGCGAGCTGCCATAGCGAGCGCGGCAAGGCCGGGAACCTGTCGCTGGCGTCGTTCGACGCCGCGAAGATCGAAGACGACGGCGAGCTCACCGAGAAGATGATCCGCAAGCTGCGCGCCGGCATGATGCCGCCCGCGGGCGCGCGTCGTCCTGAGCCGGCGGTGATCGACGCGATGGTGACCTCGTTCGAGACGCGGATGGATCGCGTCGCCGCGCTCAAACCCAATCCCGGCTCGCGGCCGTTCCAGCGCCTCAACCGCGCCGAATATGCCAATGCGGTGCGCGATCTGCTGAACGTCAATGTCGACGTCGCCACCTACCTGCCGCCCGACACCATCAGCCACGGGTTCGACAACGTCGCCGACGCGCAGAGCTTCTCGCCGACGTTGATGGACGGGTACCTGCGCGCTGCCAGCCAGATCAGCCGGCTGGCGGTCGGCGACCGCACGGCCTCGGCCTCGTCGGTGACCTACAAGATCCCGCGCGCGGCGTCGCAGATGCGCCGCGTCGAGGGCGCGCCGATGGGCACCCGCGGCGGGACCTCGGTGGTGCACAACTTCGCGGCCGACGGCCACTACGTCCTCAAGGCCTCGCTGCACTACGAGCCGCTGGGTGGTCTGGCCGGCCGCAACACCATGACCGCCTACGACATCAAGGAGCAGGTCGAGTTCTCGGTCAATGGCGAGCGCGTCGCGCTGGTCGAGCTCAACACCCGGATGAGCGAGACCGACCCGAAGAACGGTCTCGAGCTGGTGACGCCGCCGGTGCACATCAAGGCCGGACCGCAGCGCGTCACCGCGGCGTTCGTGCAGAAGCTCGATGGCCCGGTCGACGACCTGCTGATGCCGCTCGAGAACACGCTCGCCGACGTCAGCATCACCTGGGGCGTGACGATGCTGCCGCACCTGCGCGACTTCGTGGTGCAGGGGCCGCTCGAGGTCACCGGCGTGTCGGATACGCCGAGCCGGCTGAAGATCTTCTCGTGCCGTCCGACCGCCAAGGCCGAGGAGGAGTCCTGCGCCACCGAGATCGTGAAGAAGCTGTCGGCGCAGGCGTTTCGCGGCGCGCCGTCGGCCGCGGATCTGCAGGATGCGATGAAGTTCTACGACCAGGGGCGCACCAAGGGCGGCTTCGAGGCCGGCATTCGCCTCGCGGTGCAGTCGATCCTGATGAGCCCGCGGTTCCTGTTCCGGCTCGAGCAGCAGCCGCCTTCGCCGGGCGCAGGCGGGCCGGCCGGCGCGCGTGGCGCCACCTACCGCATTTCGGATGAGGACGTCGCCTCGCGGCTGTCCTTCTTCCTGTGGGGCACGGTGCCGGATGCGGAGTTGATTCGCGCCGCGAGCCTGGGGTCGCTCAAGACGTCGGCCGGGATCGAGAAGCAGGTCCGCCGCATGCTCGCCGACCGCAGGTCGGAAGCGCTGGCGACCCGGTTCGGATCGCAGTGGCTGCGGCTGCAGGACCTCGACAAGATTTTCCCGGACTACCTGCTGTATCCGCAGTATGACGACACCCTCGCCAAGGCGATGAAGCGGGAGACGGAGCTGTTCTTCGATTCGATCGTGCGCGAGGACCGCAGCATCCTCGACCTGATCACCGCCGACTATTCGTTCGTCAACGAGCGGCTGGCGATTCACTACAACATCCCGAACATTACCGGTCCGGCGTTCCGGCGCGTGACGCTGCCGCCGGCGCGCCGCGGCCTGCTCGGCCAGGGCAGCATCCTGACGCTGACCTCGGTGGCCGACCGCACCTCGCCGGTGCAGCGCGGCAAGTGGGTGATGGAGGTGCTGCTGGCGTCGCCGCCGCCGCCGCCGCCGCCCAACGTGCCGGCGCTCGACGATTCGGTCAAGACCAGCGAAGGCGGCAAGATGCTGTCGACGCGCGAGCGCATGGAGGAGCACCGCAAGAACCCGGCGTGCACGTCCTGCCACCGCGTCATCGACCCGCTCGGCCTGGCGCTCGAGAACTTCGACGTCACCGGCGCGTGGCGGATCAAGGACAACGAGGTGCCGGTGGACGTGACCGGCGACTTGTACGACGGCACCAAGATGGAGGGGCCGGCGGGGCTGCGCGCGGCGCTGCTCAAGCACCAGGACCTGTTCCTGACCGGTTTCACGGAGAGCCTGCTGACCTATGCGCTCGGGCGCCGGGTGGAGCACACCGACCAGCCGATGATTCGCGCCATCGTTCGCGACGCCGGCAAGAAGGACAACAAGCTGTCGGCATTCGTGCTGGGCGTGATCAACAGTTCCGCCTTTAGAATGAGTGTGACGGATACGGGTAAGACTGAACGGCGCGCGACCGATGTCGCGGGTCAGAGATAGGGAGCCAAGAATGTATCTGACGCAGAAGCAGCTGTCCCGCCGCACCGTCCTCAAGGGCGTCGGCGTCACCATGGCGTTGCCGTTCCTCGAGGCGATGGTCCCGGCACGGGCGTCGGCCCAGGCGGCGCGCGGCAAGGTTCGCTTTGCCGCGATCGAGATGGTGCACGGTTCCGCCGGCAGCACCGCGTTCGGCATCAAGAAGAACATGTGGGCGCCGGCCGCGGTCGGCCGCGACTTCGACCTGTCGCCCAGCTCGCTGGCTCCGCTCGAGCCGTTCCGCAACGACATCACCATCATCAGCAACACCGACGTGCGCAATGCCGAGGCGTTCACCGCGCCGGAGATCGGCGGCGACCACTTCCGCTCGAGCGCGGTGTTCCTGACCCAGATGCATCCCAAGCAGACGCAGGGTTCCGACGTCCTGGTCGGCACCTCGCTCGACCAGTACTACGCGCAGCACAACGGCCAGGGAACGGCGATCCCGTCGATGCAGCTGTGCATCGAGAACGTCGACCAGGCGGGCGGCTGCTCGTATGGCTATTCCTGCACCTACACCGACTCGATCAGCTGGGCGGCGCCGGACCAGCCGCTGCCGATGATCCGCGACCCGCGCACGGTGTTCGACCAGTTGTTCGGCGTCGGCGCGACCCCGGCCGAGCGCCAGGAACGCCGCGGCGAAGACAAGAGCATCCTCGACTGGCTCGGCACCGCGGTGTCGCGCCTCAACAAGAACCTCGGCGCCGCCGACCAGGCGCGCCTGTCCGACTACCTCGATGACGTGCGCGAGATCGAGCGCCGCATCCAGCAGGTGGAAGCCTCCAACAGCAAGGGCGAGCCGCGCGAATTGCCCGGCGCCCCGGTCGGCGTGCCGGACTCGTTCGAGGAGCACGTCAAGCTGATGTTCGATCTGCAGGCGCTGGCGTTTGCGTCGGACATCACGCGGGTGTTCGCGTTCAAGCTCGGCCGCGACGCCTCAAACCGCGTCTACGCGGAGAGCGGCTACAAGGCGGCGTTCCACTCGGCGTCGCACCACCAGGACCGCGACGAGCGCATCACCGAGTTCGCCAAGATCAACAAGTACCACGTCAGCATGATTCCGTATTTCCTCAACAAGCTGAAGAACACGCCGGACGGGGACGCGACGCTGCTCGACAACACGCTGCTGGTCTACGGCTCGCCGATGGGCAACTCGAACGTGCACAACCACAAGCGCTGCCCGCTGTTCCTCGCCGGCCATGCCGGCGGCCAGCTGAAGGGCGGGCTGCACCTGCGCGCCGCCGACGGCACGCCGATGGCCAACGTGATGTTGTCGCTGACGCAAATGCTCGGGCATGAACGACTTCAAGTCGTTCGGCGACAGCACCGCGGCGTTCGATCTGAACACCGCGCCGGCAACGACCGGCTGCGGTTTAACCGACACGAAGCAGATCCTTACGGAAGTCGCGCTGCGGCGCGATGTTATCGGCCGGCGTGATCGCGGACTCGCGGGTGGCCGTGACGCGGCTCGTTCGCCTGCGCGGCGAAGCCGCTACGGCGGGCGCTCGCCGACGCCACCGACGGATGCGCCGGTCGCCGAGGCGGCGGCGCGTGGCGATCGCGACACCGTCAAGTCGCTGCTCAAGCAGGCGGCCGACGTCAATGCCGCGCAGGGCGACGGCATGACCGCGCTGCACTGGGCGGCGATGAACGGCGACGTCGAGCTGGCGCAGATGCTGATCTTCGCCGGCGCCAACGTGCGCGCGACCACCCGGCTCGGCACCTACACGCCGCTGTATCTGGCCAGCCAGCAGGGACACGGCCCGATCGTCCAGGCGCTGGTCAAGGCCGGCAGCGACGTGAAGGCCGGGCACGCCGAACGGCACGACGCCGTTGATGGTCGCGGCGGCGTCCGGTGAGATCGACGCGGTGCGCGTGCTGATCGAGCAGCGGCGCCGATGTGAACGCCAAGGACGGCGTGCGCGCGCAGACGCCGCTGATGTATGCGGCGGCGTCGAATCGGCCGGCGGTGATCGAGCTGCTCGCCGTCGAAGGGCGCCGACCTCAAGGCCACCAACAAGGTGTCGGATCTCGCCAACCTGTCGCGTGAAGGCGCGGGCTTTGGCGGCAACCCGCGGCGTGCCCGGCGGCGGCGCTCCCGGACAGGGCGGCGCCGCGCCGCGGCTGCGCCGGCCCGCCGCGCGCCGACGCCAGGCGTCGATCGCAACTACCAGCTGAACGAGCTGATCGTCGCGCAGGGCGGCCTGACTCCGCTGCTGTATGCCGTGCGCGACAGGGCTACCGGGAGTCGACCGACGCGCTGCTCAAGGCCGGCGCCGACATCAACCAGCCGTCGGTCGGCGACAAGACCAGCCCGCTGCTGATGGCGGTGATCAACGGCCACTTCGACCTCGCGAAGTCGCTGCTCGAGAAGGGCGCCAATCCCAACGCCGCCAGCATCAACGGCGTGACGCCGCTCTACGGCGTGCTCAACGTGGAGTGGGCGCCCAAGGCGCTCTATCCGCAGCCGCGCGCGCACATGCAGCAGCAGACCGGCTATCTCGAGCTGATGAAGATGCTGCTCGACAAGGGCGCCGATCCGAACGCGCGCCTGAAGATGAAGGTCTGGTATTCGGGCTACAGCTTCGACCTGTCGGGCGTCGACGAGATCGGCGCGAGCGTGTTCTGGCGCGCCGCCTACGCCAGCGACGTCGCGGCGATGCAGCATGCTGGTCGCGGCCGGCGCCGATCCGAACGTGCCGACGATGAAGCCGGCCGGACGCGCGCGCTTCGGCGACATGCTCGAGCAGCGCGAGGTGGTGGACCTGTCGGGCCTGCCGCCGGCGCCGATCGGCGGACCGTCGGTCACGCCGCTTCACGCCGCGGCCGGCGTCGGCTACGGCGAAGGCTTCGGCGCCAACTCGCACCGCTTTGCGCCGACCGGCATGCTCGCCGCCGTGAAGTACCTGGTCGAAGAGCTCGGCCTCGACGTCAACGCCGCCGATCATGAAGGCAACACCGCGCTGCATCACGCCGCCGCGCGTGGCGACAACGAAATGATTCTTCTACCTGGTGTCGAAAGGCGCCAACGTCAAGGCCGTCGATCGCGAGGGGAGAACGACGGTCGATATGGCCAACGGGCCCGTGCAGCGCATTCAACCGTTTCCCGAGACCATCGCCCTTCTCGAAAAGCTCGGAGCAAAGAATAACCATAAGTGCATTTCCTGCTAGGCCTCGCGATTTACTCCGTTTAGTCACCGATTACTCCGAGCGGCTGTTCGTCTTCCTGGCCCTCGGGTGTACGCCTCCGCCTCCGCGCAACCAGCCGAGAACGGCGTGCACGCCGACCTGGTGATCGACGGTCCGGCGCCGTCCGAGCAGCCGAACGACATGACGCGCGACCAGGCCACCGGCAAGTCGACCATCCGCGCCATCAAGCTGCGCGCGCCGCTGCGCTTCGACGGCAAGCTCGACGATGCGGTCTACGCCGAGTTCGCCGGTTTCGGCGGCATGGTGCAGGCCGCGCCGCGCTACGGCGAGCCATCCACCGAGAAGACCGAGATCTGGGTGATGTTCGACGGCGAGCAACATCTACGTCGCCGCCAAGCTGCTACGACAACGCGCCGCCCGACAAGTGGATCGCCAACGAGCTGCGCCGCGACACCAACCAGATGCGCAACAACGATCACTTCGGCGTCGCCTTCGACACCTTCTACGATCGCCGCAGCGGGTTCATGTTCTACGCCAACCCGCTCGGCGGCTTCGCCGACTACTCGGTGGTCGACGAAGGCTCGCCCAACACCGACTGGAACCCGGTGTGGGACGTGAAGACCGGCCGCTTCGACGGCGGCTGGACGCTCGAGATGGCGTTCCCGTTCAAGTCGCTGCGCTACACCTCCGGCAGCGACCAGGTGTGGGGCATCCAGTTCCGCCGCGCGATTCGCCACAAGAACGAGTGGAACTACTGGACGCCGGTGCCGCGCAACATGGCCGGCCCGCAGGCGCTCAATCGCGTCTCCGTCGTACGGCACCGTCGTCGGGCTCGACCTGCCGCCGGCGGGACGCAATCTCGAGATCAAGCCCTACGCGCTCGGCAAGATGACGACCGATCGGCTGCACCGACCCGGCGACGTCGAACGACCGCGACGGCGACATCGGCGGCGACGTGAAGTACGGCGTCACCGCCAACCTGACCGCCGACCTGACCGTGAACACCGACTTCGCGCAGGTCGAGATCGACGAGCAGCAGGTCAACCTGACGCGCTTCAACCTGTTCCTGCCCGAGAAGCGCGAGTTCTTCCTCGAGGGCCGCGGCCTGTTCGACTTCGGGCGCGGCGGCGCGAGCGGCGGTGGCGGCGGCAGTCCCGGCGGCGGCTTCGGCGGTTCGAGCGACGTGCCGTACATGTTCTACAGCCGGCGCATCGGCCTCAACCGCGGCCGCATCGTGCCGATTGATGCCGGCGGCCGGCTGACCGGCAAGGTCGGCGGCTGCGGCATCGGCGTGATCAACATCCAGGCCGGCGACGAATCGGTGTCGCTGTCGCCCTCGACCAACTTCACCGTGGCGCGGATCAAGCGCGACATCCTGCGGCGCAGCACCATCGGCGCGATGTTCACCAACCGCAACCAACCTGAGCTCGAACGCGTCGGGCAGCAACCAGGCCTTCGGCGTCGACGCGGCGTTCGGCTTCTACCAGAACATCGCGCTTGGCGGCTACTACGCGCGCACCGAGACCACCGGCGTGACCGGCGACAACGAAAGCTACCAGGGTAAGTTCGACTGGGTGCCGGATCGCTACGGCGTGCGCGCCGAGGTCCTGAAGGTCGGCAAGGCCTTCAACCCCGAGGTCGGGTTCCTGCGCCGCATCGACTTCACGCGTTCGTTCGCCTCGGCCCGCTTCAGCCCGCGTCCGAAGGCCGGGCCGGTGCGCAAGTACACCTTCGAAGGCAGCATGGAGTACTACGAGAATGGCGCCGGACAGGTCGAGTCGCGCCAGCAGAATGGCCGGGTCAACATCGAGCTCGACAACAGCGATTTCATCAATGTCGAGGCGAACGCGAACTTCGACCTGCTGCTGACCCCGTTCCAGCCGGCCGGCGGCGCGGTGATCCCGGTCGGCGCCTACCATTACAACGACGTCGGCTTGTCGTACAACATGGGGCAGCAGCGGCGGTGGTCGGGGAACATCGGCGTGCAGCTCGGCGAGTACTACAACGGCACCATCAAGTCGGTGACCTTCTCGCAGGGGCGCGTTGCCATCCTCAAGCAGTTCTCGGTCGAGCCGCGCGTCTCGATCAACCGCATCGAGTTGCCCAATGCCTCGTTTACCACCCAGCAGTTCGGCGCGCGCACCGACTACGGCTTCAGCCCGCGGATGTTCGCCAGCGCGCTGCTGCAGTACAGCTCCGCGGATCACACCTTCAGCAGCAACGTGCGCTTCCGGTGGGAGTACCGCCCGGGCAGCGAGTTCTTCGTCGTCTGGACCGACGAGCAGGACACCAATCCGCTCGAACCGCTGCGCGGGAACCTGGCGCTACGTAACCGCGCGTTCGTGATCAAGATGACGCGGCTGTTTAGATTCTGAGGTGCGGTCACACACCCGGATTGCACACAGCTGCATTGACCCCCGCCTGGTGACCGCCGACCGTGATTTTCGGCCATTTTCCGGGGCACGTGATGGCAGCCGGTGCATCAATCAGGCAGGTCTGGCGAAGCGGGGCCGTAGGGCTCGCACGCATTTGCTAGGCGTTTCACCCGTTTCGAGATACCGTGGTGGCTTGCGTCCCGCCCTTTGCGGGGCGTATTCGTCTACCTCTTTCGGCAGGATACACAACATGGCGGCAGCAGTTTCAGGCACTATCAAGCGCATCGTGAGCGACAAGGGTTTTGGCTTCGTCGCAGCAGAAGACGGCACCGAATACTTCTTCCACAACTCGGCGTGTGTGGGGACGCGATTCGACGAACTCCGCGAAGGTCAGAACGTGACCTTCGAAAAGGGCCAGGGCCCCAAGGGTCCGCGCGCCGAGAACATCCGGACGTCCTAAGAGCTGACACGCGTCAGAATCGCAAAGGCGGGTCCATGGACCCGCCTTTCGTTTGTACGGTGACTGGAGCAGGCGGGGCGGACTACTCGTCGCGTAACGCCGCGTTCAATCGCGCACCCGTCGGCCGGCCCTCGATCGACACGTATTCGTAGACCATCTTGAACATCGACTTTCCATACATCCGCACTCTGCCGAGCGAGGACACCTCGACCGGCAGGACGTGACCGCCGACGCGCGCGAACTTCCACTTCACGTCGACGTCGCGTACCCAGAACGACGGGCTCTTCACCAGCCGCCCCTCGATTTGCGTCACGTAACCGGTTTCGGGATCGATCAACAGGCTGCCGTTGACGATGCCCTCTGATTTTCGCGCCGCCGTCAGCAGGACGCGTTGCAGCCCATCGTCGGTGGTGCCGCCGTCGGCGAGCTGGTAGTTCATCGCGTCTACCGCGGCGCGCAACGGCCTGCCGTTGGCCACCAGCTGTTGTTCGCTGTCGAGCATGCCGCGGAGGATCTTGTTGCGGACGTACTCCGAGCCGCCTTCGCCGACGACCTCGATCTTCAACCCGTGCCCCGGACGAAACTCGGTCCACGCCTCCAGCCAGCCGGTCTTGTTCTTGTCGGGGCTGCCCGCTTCCAATCGTCGATAGGCCCGATACGCAGGCGGCGCGCTGGTGTTGAATCTCGCCACCACGCGCTCGAAACGTTGTGTGGACGAGCCGGCGGCCGACACCGGGCCCCATCCGCACAGGAGTGCGAACCCGGTTGCCACTATTGGCGCGACGCGCGATGCGGTCGTGTTCACGATGAACACTTGTGCAGAAGGCGTACCAACGCCAGCACGGCTGGCCGCGCGGTGTAACTCAGCTGAAGGCGATCAACGCTGATCGCGGAGCACGGCCTTCATGCCCTCGCTTAACGGGCGGCCGTCGATCGTCTCGTAGTCGTAGATCATCTTGAAGGTCGAGCGACCGAACAGGCGGACGCGGCCGGAGGAGATCATTTCGATCGGCAGATCGTGGCCGCCGTGGCTGGCGTACTTCCAGCGCACGTCCACGTCGCGAATCCAGAACGACGGACTTTTCAAGAGCCGCCCTTCGAGCCGCACCAGCGACCCGGCCTCGGGCTCGAGCAACAGGCTCCCGTTGACGATGCCGTCGGACTTGCGGGCGGGGGTCAGCACCACCCGCTGCAGCCCATGTTCGGTGATGCCGCCGTCCTGCAGCGCGTAGTTGCGCGCGACAAACGGCGCGCGCAGCGGCTGGCCGCGCGCGATCAGGTCCTGCTCGCTGCTGAGGAGGTTACGCAGCACCTTGTTGCGAACGTACTCGTGGCCGCCCTCGCGCACCACCTCATAGGTAAATCCACCACCGGGCGTGAACTCCGTCCACGCTTCCAGCCACGCCTGCCTGGTGGTGCCGGTGAGGCCGCCCTCGAGCCGCCTGAACGCCCGGTAGGGCGGCGGCGCGACGACGTTGAAGCGGGCCACGGCGCGTTCGATGACGGGCTCGGCCGGGCCCTGCGCGAGCGTCTGCCCGAGGCCACCCAGGAGTGCGAGGGAGGTTGCCAGCACGGCCGCCGGTGAGCGAAGGGATCCGCCTTGCACGGTTTGTTCTTCCGCGCATCCTACACCTCTTCAGGCGGGTGTAGAAGATCGATATGCCAACTCTGCAGCAGATCACGCTCGCGCACTCGCAGCGGCTGTCCGAGCTGTATCGCACCCGCGATGTCCGCCTCGCCGAAGCCCAGTCACTCCGCGACCTGCACCTGCGCGCGCTGCCCGCCGCGGCGCGCGCCTACCAGAAGTATGACGATGAACTGCTGGTCGCGAGAGAGAAGCAGCTCGCCACCGAGGCCAGGGCCGAAGCCGCACGCAGCGCCGTGCTGCTGCTTGCCGTCGATCGGCGCACCGACAACTTCGCGGACGCGCAGCTGGCGAGGCGCTCAGCCGACGTCGATGCGGTGGCGGCGAAGCGCCGCGGGGAGGACGCCGCCAATCGTGAATACGAGGCGGCGCTCGCCGGGCTGCGCGAGGTGGCGGCCAGGGACCGCGCCAAAGCGGCGCAGGACCTCGAGCGCGCGCGGATCGAGGCGATCGCGCTCGCGCGGCGCAGCCATGACGACGCGCTGGCCGCGTCGCAGCAGCGCTACCGCACGGCGGTCGACGGGGCATTGCTGGAGGAGCGGCGGCACACGCGCGACGGCGAACGCGCCTACCTCGACGCGATCACCCACGGCGTCACCGCGGCGCGGGCCGCCAGGACGTTCGCGGATCAGGCACTGGCGGAGGCGCTGTCGAAGCTGCCGGAAGCGGCTGAGGCCTGGCGATCGTGGCGAGCCGAACTCACCACCATCGCCGCGCACACCAGGCAGGCCGAGCAGGAAGCGTTCTCACGCTTCCGGCGCGACCTGGAGGAGGTGGGGAAATAGGAAATAAGAAATAAGGAATTAGAAATTCTACTTTTCGACGGGCTTTCTCTTGAGGCGCTGCAGCATGCTGTTGAACGGCGGCAGCTGTTCGGCAATCGTCGCGTCGAGGCGGTCGGTTTCAGCCTTCAGCTCCGCGATCAGGTCGTTGAAGATCGGCTCGACGTTGCCGGTCGGGCGTCCTTCGCCGGACACCGCCACGCGCAGCAGCGACGCCAGGCGGTTGTTGGTGCGGATCGGGAAGTTGAGCGGGTCCTGCCCGCTCTGGTTCTTCACCTGGTAGATCTCTTCTTCCACCGCCGACAGCGCCTTGGTGAACTGTTCGCCCGCGGCGCGGACTTCAGCCGGCGCGTCCTTGACGCGGTCGGCGATGTCGGTCTTGATGCGGCGGATACGGATCACCGCGAGGTTCGCTTCGTTGACCTTGTCGCGGATGCGGCTGGCCAGGTCCCACTGGAACTGCAGGTCGGCATCGCTGGTCGGCCGCAGGGGATGCTTGAGCACCGCGAAGGGCTGCGACTGGGTGACCCCGTCGGCGGTCAGCCGTACGGTGTAGCTGCCAGGCAGCACCGCCGGACCGTTCTGCGTGGCGCCCCACAGGATCATCCCCGGGAACGTGACCACGCCCGTCGAGTTCAGGTCCCAGGTGAACCGGTTGACCCCGGCCGCCATGGGCGCGCCCTGGGGGCCGCCGAATCCACCGCCGCCACCCTCGCCGGTGTCGCCTTCCTTGCGCGGCGGCTGGCCGGTGACCGAGCGCACCACCTGGCCCTTCGTGTCCAGGAAATCGATGGTGAGTGTCTTGGGCTGCGACTTCAGGAAGTAGGTGACGATCGGGCGATCGAGCCCGCGCGTCGCATTGGCGGGCTTGAACACCGCCACGTCGGTCAGCGGCGCCAGGCCGAACTGGCGCAGCGCCGCGATGTCGTCCATCACGTAGAAGCTGCGGCCGTGCGTGCCGATGGCGATGGCGTTGTCCTCGACCACCAGATCGGTGACCGGCACGTCGGGCAGGCCGGTGCTGAACTTCTGCCACAGCGCGCCGTCGTTGAAGGAGATGTAGACGCCGTGCTGCGTGCCCGCGTAGAGCAGGCCGCGGCGCACCACGTCCTCGCGCACGGTGTGCACGTAGTCCTTCGCCGGAATGCCGTTGACGATCTTCGTCCAGGTCTTGCCGTAGTCGCTGGTCTTGAAGATGTACGGCGAGCGATCGCCGAGCAGCATCTTCTTCACCGCCATGTAGGCGGTGGCATTGTCGAACGACGAGCCATCGAGCTGGCTGACGCGGCCGAAGTCCGGCATGTCGGTCGGCGTGACGTTGGTCCAGGTGGTGCCCTCGTCACGCGTCACATGCACCAGCCCATCGTCCGAACCGGCCCACAGCAGGTTGCGGTCCTTCTTGCCCGGGGCGAGCGAGAACACCGTGCCGTAGATTTCCGGGCTGTTCATGTCGTGGGTGATCGGCCCGCCCGACTCGTTCATCGTCTTGGGATCGTGGCGTGACAGGTCGCCGCTGATCGCCGTCCACGTGTCGCCGCCGTTGGTGGTCTTCCAGACGCGCTGCGAACTGGTGTAGAGGACGTTCGGATCGACGTGCGAAAAGATGATCGGATAGGTCCACTGCCAGCGCTCCTTGACGTCGCGGCCCGGCTCGCCCGAGAAGAAGCGCGGATAGGCGCCGACTTCCTTGAACTCGCCGGTGCGGCGATTGAGACGCGTCAGGAACGAACCGTTGTTGGTGCCGCCGAAGAAGATGTCGGGGTCGGTCGCGTGCGTGGCAATGTAGCCGGGCTCGCCGCCGCCGACCTGATAGGGCGCCACCGGCGGGTTCCGCCGAAGCCCTGTCCGGGCGCGTTGGTGTTGCTCGGCACGCACAGCGTGCTGTTGTCCTGCTGAGAGCCGCACACGTGGTAGGGCAGATGCGACGTGGTGATGACGTGATACCACTGCGCGGTCGGGAAGTCCTGCGCGCTCCAGTTCGGCACGCGCGAGTTGATGTCGTAGG
Organism: uncultured Acidimicrobiia bacterium; assembly: GCA_963795125.1. Classification (GTDB taxonomy): domain Bacteria; phylum Acidobacteriota; class Vicinamibacteria; order Vicinamibacterales; family UBA2999; genus 12-FULL-67-14b. The sequence continues at coordinate 236,224 of CAWCGQ010000001.1, forward strand.
TGATGGCGCCGCCGCCGTCGTTGCCGTCGACGACATGCAGCGGATCATCCGGATCGACCCACAGATCGTGGTGGTCGCCGTGCGTGTTCTGGCCGACCTGCACGGTGGTCTTGCCGCCGTCGGTGGAGCGGAACAGCGCCGTGTTCTGCATGTAGACCACGTCCTTGTTGCTCGGGTCGCCGAACACGTGGGTGTAGTAGAAGGCGCGCTGACGGATCGCGCGCGAGGTGTTGATCAACTTCCACGACGTCCCCGCATCGTCGGACACGAACAGGCCGCCGTTCTCGTTTTCGACCAGCGCGTAGACGCGGTTGGAATCCGCCCTGGTGTTCGCGATGCCAATGCGGCCGACGACGCCCTGCGGCAGGCCGGCGTTGCGGGTGATGTCGGTCCACGTCTCGCCGCCGTCGGTGGACTTGTAGAGGCCGCTGCCCGGACCGCCGGACGACATCTGATACTCGATGCGATACGCCTCCCACAACGCCGCGTAGATGACGTTGGGATTGTTGGCGTCGATGACGATGTCGACGGCGCCGCTGCGCGGGTCCTTGAAGAGGGTGCGCTTCCACGTCTTGCCGCCGTCGGCGCTCTTGAACACGCCGCGCTCTTCGCTCGGTCCGTGATACAGGCCGAACGCCGCCACGTAGACGATGTCGGGGTTGGTCGGGTGGATGCGAATCTTCGAGATCGCGTCGACGTCGCGGAAGCCGACGTGCGTCCAGGTCTTGCCGGCGTCGGCTCGACTTGTAGACGCCGTCGCCGGGCATGATATTGCCGCGAATGCAGTTTTCGCCCATGCCGATGAAGACAATGTCGGGATTGGAGTCGGAGACCGCGACCGCGCCGACCGAGGACGAGGTGATCTGTCCGTCGGTGACCGGCGCCCAGTTGTTGCCGGCGTCGGTGGTCTTCCAGAGGCCGCCGCCGACGGCGCCGAAGTAGGCCTCGCGCGGGCGTCCCTTGACGCCGCTGACCGCGATCGATCGGCCGCCGCGATCGGGACCGATGCTGCGCCAGCGATAGGCATTGAGGAGCGCTGGATCGATAGTCTGGCCCTGCGCCAGGGTTTCGGACCTCAACCCGTCCAAAGGGCTGCTCAGGGCGAGCGCCACGAACGCCAGCGACGCGGCCATGCGCCGCCAATTCAATCGAACAACCATCTTTCCCTCCGGAAAAGCGGGAGTTTACCAGTACGAGTGTCTTAGAACGTCAGCGCATGGAACCCCAATGACCCAGGTCTAGGTCTACCGTTACCCACCCGGGAGACCTGGGTTGCCGATCGCGCCCGTATCGGTGGTTTCCAGTCCGGCATGCACCTTGCTGTAGTGGTGGCTATGACACTTTTGGCCCGTTCGTCGTCGATTCTCTTGAGCGCCGGCGCCCTCGCGTTGATGCTGACGACGGCATGCACGCGCGCGGAAGCGGTGGAAGACATTCCAGCCGGTACCGAGGTCACGGTGCGGACCGCCGACGGCACCCTGGTGCAAGGGAAGATTGCCAGCGTCGAACCGAACCTGGTGACGCTCACGGGCGAGCGCCCGAACACCACCACCGAGATCACCCGATCCAGCATCGCGGAAGTGAAGCGCGTGAACCCGGACGAGCGCGACGCCCCGGTTGCTGCCCGCGAACGCGCCGACGCTCCGGCACCGCCCGAGCGCGACGTCCGAGGCCATCGTCCGCAGCATCACCATTCCCGACAACACCGTGATGGACGTCACGTTGAACACCGCGCTTGCGTCCGATACGAGCCGCGTCGAGCAGCGGGTCAACGGCACGCTCGCCTCGCCCGTGATTGTCGACGGCGTCACCGTGATTCCGGCCGGCAGCGCGCTGAATGGCCACGTCACGCACGTGGATGAATCCGACAAGATCAAGGGCCGCGCGGAACTCGCGTTCCGCTTTACCCGGCTCACGGCTGGCTCGGTGACGTATGACATCGACTCCAAGCCGCTCTCTTATGTCGCCGAAGGCACGAAGAAGGACGACGCCGTGAAGATTGGCGCCGGCGCCGCGGCCGGCGCGGTCATCGGCGCGATTGCCGGCGGCAAAAAGGGCGCCGCCATCGGCACCGCGATCGGGGCGGGCGCCGGCACCGGCGTCGTGCTCGCCACCGACGGCAAGGAAATTCGGCTTGCGGAAGGTCGCAAGCTCAAGGTCTCGCTTACAAGCCCGCTAACCATCCGCACCAAATAACCCACCCATCAGAGGCAGGACCCCCGCGGTCCTGCCGCCTGCCTGTACCGGTGCCTGGCACCGGGACTGCGGTTTTCGCGGCATTTTCTGCGTACAACGGGGGCGTGGCATGTCCGCACTAACTGCGACATCATGTTGAGACCGCTTGTGACATCGCCTCTCGAAGACTACGGCACCCGGAAACGCGATCGTGAAGTTGCGGCCGCCGCGCGCGAGCGGACTCACCAGCATCTTGGCAACGCCAAGGTGGCGATCTTCGTCGTCACGCTGATCTACACCGCCGTGATGCTGGGCGAGCTGTCGAGCACGGTTTACGGCACCGCCGCGGCGTTGTTTGTCGCCCTGGCGATCTGGCACGAACTGGTGATGCGCGCGCTGGCGCGCGCCCAGGCCGCGGTGGCGTATTACGCCGCCGGTGAAGACCGCATGCAGGATCGCTGGATGCGCGACGAGCCGAGCGGCGATCGCTTTCGCAGCCGCGATCACCCGTACGCCGACGACCTCGACCTGTTCGGGCCCCGGAGCCTCTTCCAACTGCTCTCGACCTGCCGCACGCCAATGGGCGAAGCGCGTCTGGCCGGCTGGCTGCTGCATCCGTCGCCCGCTCCGGACGTCCGCGAGCGCCAGTCCCGCATCGCCGCACTGCGCGGCCGCATCGATCTGCGGGAACGCATCGCGGTCGTCAACGCCGGCCGGCGACGATCGATTCAGGCGGATGCGGCTGATCGCCTGGGCTGAAACGCCGGCGTCGCTGCCCCCGATTCGTATCCCGATCGTCGGGATGGCGTTGTTATTCATCGCGGCGCTCGGTGAATTACCTGAACGGCGGGGCCGGCATCTACGTCGGGGTGGTCCTGGTCGTGAACCTCGCCGTCTTCGGCGTGCTTGCCAGGCGCGCCACCGCCATCGTCGAGGGTCTCGCATCGTCGACCGAGTCGGCGGCGCTCGAGCTGCTTGCGAGAGTGATCAGGGCGATCGAGAGCGAAACGTTCACCGAGCCCGAACTGATCGCGCTGGCTCGTCGCCTCGCCGGTGACGCGCCGTCGTCGTTGGTCTCGAAGCGGATCGCGCGGCTGGCGCGAATATCGGACTGGGCGGACTCGCGTCACAACGTGTTCCTGCGTCTGTGCTGAAATTCCGCTGCTGTTCACGCTGCAGGTCGCGTTCGCCGCTGAATCGTGGCGCCGGAGCCACGCCGCGCAGCTGCGCGACTGGGTCGATGCGGTGGGCGAGATGGAGGCGTTGCTGTCGCTCGCGGGCTATTCCTACGAGCATCCGGACGATCCATTCGCCGAGATCGTCGACGCCGACAGCCCTTTGGTCGAGGCCACCGGAGCGGCGCATCCGCTGATTCCCGCGGCCGACGCGGTGAGGAACGATGTGAGCCTGGGCCCGGCGACCTCGAAACCCCAGGTGTTCATCGTCAGCGGCTCCAACATGTCGGGCAAGAGCACGCTGATGCGCACGGTTGGAATCAACGCCGTGCTCTCCCTCGCGGGCGCGCCGGTGCGCGCCGAGCGGCTGCGGATCACGCCGCTCGGGGTCGGCACGTGCCTTCGACACACGGATTCGCTGCAGGAACACCGATCCGGTTTCTACACCGAGGCGCTGCGCATTCGCCTGATCTGCGACCTGCTCGATGGCCGATTGCCGGTGCTGTTCCTCTTCGACGAGCTGTTGAGCGGCACCAACTCCAAGGACCGCCGCATTGCCGCCGAAGGCGTGGTCCGCACCATGCTGTCGCGGGGCGCCGTCGGCATGGTGACGACGCACGATCTGTCGCTGACCGAAATTGCCGCGGTGTTTCCGGGCCGCGTCAAGAACGTGCACCTTGAAGACCGGGTCGAGAATGGCGCGATGTCCTTCGACTACAAGCTGCGGGACGGCGTGATTGCGCACAGCAACGCCCTCGAGCTGATGCGTATGATTGGCCTCGACGTATGAGACCCGCCGCCGCCGTCATCGTGGCCTGGATGCTGATGCTGGCAGCGACCGCCGCGGGCGCCGGCGCTCAGAACAGCCCCCGAGTCGCCCTCCTCGAGGACCAGGGGTGGGCGGCCATCGACGCGGGCAAGGGCGCGGCGGCGAGCGACGCGTTCCGGGAAGCCATCAAGCTCGATCCCAGGAACGCGGGGCTGCGCCTGGGCGCCGGCATCGCCGAGTTCCTGCAGCGCCACGATGCCGACGCGAAGGCGCTGCTCGAGCAGGCGCTCGAGCTCGATCCCAAACTGACGCGCGCGCGGGCGCAGCTCGCGCAGGTGGTGAAGCGGCAGGGCGATTTGCAGGAGGCCATTCGCCTGTACGACCTCGTCGCGGCCGAAGCGCCCGGATGATGCGGGCGTGCGCGAGACGCTGGCCCGTTGGCGGCGCGAGCAGGAGCTGCACGTGCGGATGCGGCTCGAGGTCGGCGATCATTTCACGGTGTCGTTCGAAGGCGCGCAGGATGCGGCCATGGCCGCGCAGGCACTCGAGTCGCTGAACCGCGCCTTCTGGCGCATCGGCGCGGTGTTCGGCGCCTACCCGCCGCGCTCCATCCCCGTCGTGCTCTACAGCGGCGAGCAGTTTCGCGACATCACGCGATCGCCGGCCTGGGCCGCGGCGGCGTTCGACGGGACGATTCGCGTGCCGATGCGCGGCGCCGGCGAGCAGGGCGAGGATCTGGATCGAGTGCTCGCGCACGAGTTTTCGCATGCGCTGATCCGCTCGCTGGCCACGCGCGGCTTGCCGACCTGGTTGAACGAGGGCCTCGCCTCGGCCCTGGAGAGCGACAACCTCGACTGGGCGACCACCATCCTGTCGAAGACGTCGCGGGTTCCGCCGCTCGCGACGCTTGCGCCGCCCTTTGGCAGGTTGAGCGGCGAAGCCGCGCAAGTGGCGTACGCGGTCAGTGCGGTGGCAGCGAAGCGGCTGCTCGACGACGCCGGCGGCGCGGCGGTGGCGAACCTGCTGCGCGACCTCGGGGACGGCGCGGATTTCGAAACGGCGTTTCTGCATCGCATCCAGCGCTCGCTGGAGGAGTTCCAGGCGGGGCTGCACAAGCACTAGGTGCGTACTGTGCGTACTGTGCGTGAGGTGCGTACGGTGCTCTGGTGCCGCGGTGCCGGTGCGGTGCGGTGCCGGTGCCGGTGCCGGTGCGCTGCTCAACGAGTCTTGGTTGGCGGATCTGGTGTTGATTCGAGATGCCGAATCAGGCCGTTGATGGCGCTCAGTGCTTTTTTGCAGGCGTGTTCGTGTTTCGGAAACTCTTCTGGCGTCAGGTATCCGCTGTCGACGGCGTCGATGAACGCGTCGAGGACCTCCCCCACCGAGCCCTTCGCAATTCGGACGAATTGCGCGAATTCTTTGTGTTTGTATCGGGCAAAGCCCTCGGCGATGTTGCGCGGAGCGGAGCGTGCCGCATCAAGGAGTTGATCGCGAAACTTGAAGTCGCGTGCGGCCTCTGGCCGTCGCAAGAGCTCGAAGGCCAGCAACTTGACCTCCCGAGAGCGCTGCCACGCGCCGATTTCTCGAAAATCGCGGAATCCAGCCATGCCGCGACAGGAGCAACCCGCATTCCACCCGCCGAAGCCCGGATTCCCTGCGCATTCGGACACGGCCGGTTATCCCACCTCGCATTTCCTGCGAGCCAATAGACGAAGGGATGCCGCAAAAATTGCGAACACGTGGCCCGGCACCCGGCACCCGGCACCGGCACCGGCACCGGCACCGGCACCGGCACCGGCACCCGGCACCAGTGCACATTACGCACTTCACGCACCGTACGCACCGTACGCACTTAGTATTTACGCGTGCCCCCCATCGTCAGCGTCGCCGGCGTTCGCAAGACCTACGGCAAGACCGTCGCGGTCGACGACGTGTCGTTCGAGGTGCAGGACGGCGAGATCTTCGGGCTGATCGGTCCTAACGGCGCCGGCAAGACGACGACGATGGAGTGCGTCGAGGGCATCAGGAAACCGGACCGCGGTTCGATCTCGGTGCTCGGTCTCGACCCGTTTCGCGACGTCTATCAGTTGCAGGAGCGCATCGGCGTCCAGCTTCAGCAGGCGCATCTGCAGAAGCGCATCAAGGTGTGGGAGGCCGTCCACCTGTGGGCGTCGCTGTACAAGAAGCCGGTCAGCCATGGCGATCGTCTCCTCGAGCAGCTTGGCCTCGCGGACAAACGCAACGCCTGGTTCATGACGCTCTCGGGTGGACAGCAGCAGCGGCTGTTCATCGCGCTGGCGCTCATCAACGATCCCGAGGTGGTGTTTCTCGACGAGTTGACGACCGGTCTCGATCCCCAGGCCCGCCGGGCGATCTGGGAGCTGGTGCGCGGCATCCGCGCGCGCGGTAAGACGGTGTTCCTGACCACCCACTTGATGGAAGAGGCCGAGCGTTTGTGCGACCGTGTCGCCATCATCGAGCACGGACGCATCATCGACGTCGATACGCCGCAGCGCCTGGTCGACCGGCACTGCCCCGATCGCTCGGTCGTCCTCAAGACCGACGATCCGATGGCGGAGGAGCGGTTCCGCGCGCTCAGCCACGTGGTCGACGTGACGCACGACGCCGGCCAGTTCACGATTCATGGCCGCGGCGACGGCTTCATCACCGAAGTGATCCAGTGCCTGGCCGAGCACCAGGTGCGCGTCAGCGACTTCCGCACCGCGCAGCCGAGTCTCGAGGACGTGTTCCTCAAGCTCACCGGCCACTCGATCCGCGACTGGCCACCGATTGACAGCTACCTGACCGCCACCATGACACCGATTAGGCACCGACAATGATGCGTGGGCTGTTGCAACTGACCTGGCTCGAGATCAAGATCTTCCTGCGCGAACCGCTCGGCGCGATCGGCACGCTGCTGATGCCGGTGGCGGTGTTCCTGGTGGTCGGCCGCGCCATGAATCGGGGCCCCGGCACGCCGCCGGCGCCTGGCGGCGCCGAGTTCCTGCAGTCGGGCCTGCCGGTGATGGCGTCGGTGTTCATGGCGATCAGCGCGGTGATCTCGCTTGTGACGATCATTTCGATCTATCGCGAGGGCGGCATTCTCAAGCGCCTGCGCGCGACGCCGCTGCGGCCGCACACCATCCTCTCCGCCCATGTGCTCGTGAAGCTGCTGTTCACGGCGCTGACGCTGACGCTGATGATGCTGGCCGGCCGCCGCTTTTACCCGGCCGGCATGCAGGCGCCGGTCGTCAGCTTTGCGGTGGCGCTGCTGCTCAGCACACTGTCGATCCTGTCGATCGGCTTCATCATCGCCAGCCTGGTGCGGACGGCGCGTTTTGCGCAGCCGGTCGCCGCGCTGGTCTTCTATCCGATGCTGGCGCTGTCGGGCCTGTTCGTCGCGGTCGGCGCGCTGCCGCCCGGACTCCAGTTCGTGGCCCGGCTGCTGCCGATGACCTACGTCGTCTCGCTGCTGCGCGGCATCTGGATCGGGGAGACCTGGTTCGCCCACCTTGGCGACCTGGCCGCGCTCACCATTGCGGGCGTGGTCTGCGCGGCAATCTCGGCGAAGGTGTTTCGATGGGAATAACCAAGGGCGTCGTCGAGCCGCGGTTGTCGCCGCCGGCGCCGGAGAGCCGCGGTGCGGCCGGCCTTCCCGCGGACGTGCTGTCGGAGCAGGCCCGCCGCATCGTGTTGTTCAGCGGCGTGAGTGCCTTCATGTGGTCGTTCGGCCTGGCGATGGATGGACTGATTCTTCCGGCCACGGTCGGGCGGCAGCCTGCTCCGGCCGGGCTCGTCATCGACGCGATCGGGGCCGCGATCACCGTCGGCGTGTTCCTGTTCATGCGCTTCGTGCATCTGCATACCCACACCAAGTGCCTCGCCGGCAGCTACGTGATGCTGCTCAACGCCGCCCTGATCACCGTCCTCGAGGTGGTCAGCCTCGACATGATCGAGCACGCCATCGGCCGGCCGTCGTGGATCGCCGTCCTGATTCTGTCGGCGGCGATGATCATGCCGAGCACTCCGCGGCGCACGCTGGTGGCGTCGCTTGTCGCCTCGGCGATGGGGCCGGTCGCGATGGGCATGGCGTTTCTCGCCGGCCGGCCGGTGCCGCCGTGGGACACCACGCTGGTCGTCTACCTGCCCAACTTCATCTGGGCCATCGTCGCCACCATGCCGTCGGCGATGTTTCAGCGGCTGGGTCGGCAACTGCGCCAGGCGCGGGCGCTCGGCAGCTATGAGCTGATCGAGCCAGCTCGGCGCCGGAGGGATGGGCACGGTGTGGCGCGCCCGCCATCGCTTCCTGGCCCGCGACGCCGCCGTGAAGCTCGTAACGGTGGCATCGCTCGGCGCCACGGACTCCGCCGCGCAGTCGCAATTGCGGCGCTTCGAACGTGAAGCGCAGGCGACGGCGCTGCTGCGCTCGCAGCACTCGATTCGGCTGTTCGATTTCGGCGCCGCCGATGACGGCAGCTTCTATTACGTGATGGAGCTGCTCGAGGGCCGCGACCTCGAGTCACTGGTGCGCGAGTTCGGGCCGCTGCCGCCCGAACGCGCCGCCTATCTGCTGAAGCAGATCTGCCACTCGCTGGCCGAAGCGCACGCGCGGGGCATGGTGCATCGCGATATCAAACCGGCGAACATCTTCCTGTGCCGGATGGGGCTCGAATTCGATTTCGTCAAGGTCCTCGACTTCGGCCTGGTGAAGACGCGCGCGGTCGACCCGGCGTCGGCAGTCACCGAGGCGTTGATCACCATGCAGCAATTGATTGGCACCCCCGCCTACATGGCGCCGGAAGCGATCCTCGGCAAGGACGGTGTGGATCGGCGTGCCGATGTCTATGCGATCGGCTGCGTGGCGTTCTACCTTCTGACCGGCACGCGTGTGTTCCAGGACGGCACCCAGATGCAGGCGCTGATCGATCACGTGCACGAGGAGCCGATGCCGCCGTCGGCGAGGCTCGGCCGGCCGATCGCGCGGGCGCTCGATCAGCTGGTGCTCGATTGCCTCCGCAAGCAGCCCGACGATCGGCCGCGCGACGCCGCGGCGCTGCTCGAGCGGATTGTCGCGACCCACCTGGCCGACACCTGGTCGAACGAGGACGCGCGCACCTGGTGGGAGGCGCGGCTGCCGGAACTGGCAGGACCGCTGGACGCGGGTTAGCCGGGGCCAACCAAACGACCCGACCCGGTGTCTAAAGCCGGATATCGCAACCTGATGGGATGCCGCCTGACGCTTCGTTCGCTCGCCGTCGTGCTGGTCGCAGTGTTCCTCCTGTCGGGCGGCACGGCGTTGGCGCAACCGGCTGCGCCATCTGGCGGCGGCCGCGCTGAGCCCGCCGTTCCGGAAAAGGCGGGGAAAGAGGCGACGGCCTTCTATGTTGGCGACACGCCGCCCCGCATCGACGGCAAGCTGGACGACGAGATCTGGCTGAGGACGCAGCCGATCGACGACATGGTCCAGAACGATCCCGACAACATGCAGCCGCCGACCGAACGGACGGTGGTCAGAGATTGCCTACGACGACCGGTCGGTCTACGTGGCGGTGACCAACCACATGAGGGACCCGTCGAAGATCACCACCGCGCTCGGGCGCCGCGACACCTTTCCGCGCAGCGACTCGATCAAGATCACGTTCGATCCGCGCCACGATCACCAGACCGCCTACACCTTCGACGCCAATCCCAGCGGCGTGCAGGGCGACATGACCTGGTACGACGACAGCCGTTCGAGCACCGATTACGACGCGGTCTGGGACGTGCGCACCCAGGTCGACGCCGAGGGCTGGACGGCGGAGTTCCGGATTCCGTTCTCGCAGCTGCGCTTCACGATTACACCGGGACAGCCGGTGGTCTGGGGATTCAACGTCCGCCGCGACATTGTCTACAACGCGGAGATGATCCGATGGGTGGGCACCCCCCGGGGCGCGCAGGGGTTCGTCTCGCGCTTCGGGCACGTGACGTTTGCCACGCCGCCGGCGGCGCCGCGCCGCCTCGAAGTGCAGCCGTTCGCGCTGGCGCGCCAGGAGCAGGTCACCGCCACCGGCTCCGGCGGGAACCTCTCGGGCGGACTCGACTTCCGCATGGGGCTCGGCACCGCGACGACGCTCTCGGCGGCGGTCAATCCGGACTTCGGCCAGGTCGAGCAGGATCCGGCGGTGCTCAACCTCAGCGTGTTTGAAACCTTCCTCTCCGAGAAGCGCCCCTTCTTCACCGAAGACAGCCGGGTGCTGGTGCCGAACTATCCGGTGGTGCCGATGTTCTACTCGCGCCGGATCGGGCAGCGGCCCAATCGCTTCGCGGTGCCGTCCGGCGACACCGTGCTCGAGCGTCCCGACGCCACCACCATCCTTGGCGCGACCAAGGTCACGGGCAAGGCGCGCGGCTGGACCTACGGCGGCCTGACGGCGCTGACCGATCGAGAGTACGCGCTCGTCCGCACGGCAGCAGGTGACAGGACCGAGCGGTTGATCGAGCCCTACACCTCGTACAACGTCGCGCGTGTCCAGAAGGATCTGTTCGGCGGCTCGTCGAACATCGGCGGCCTGGGGACGGCGGTGATGCGCGAAGGCGACGTCGATGCGTACACCGGCTCGGTCGACTACTCGCTGCGCTGGGACCGGAACAAGTACACCTGGAACGGGCAATGGAGCGGCACCCGCAGCGCCATCAGCGGCGTCATGAAGACCGGGTTCGGCGGCGTCACCAACTTCAACTACAACAGCAAGCACGTCAACCTGTTCTCGCACTACGACTTCTTCAACCGCACGTTCAGGAACAGCGATCTCGGGTTTTTCTTCAACCGCAACAACAAGCAGCAGATCAACGGCGGCATCAACCTGGGCAACCCGGACCCGTGGAGGATATTCCGGCGGATCAATCTCAATTCGAGCGTGTTTACGCAGTTCAACGGCGACGGCCTGAAGCTCGACGAGAGTTACTTCATCGGCACCGACGGGCAGTTCCTGAACTACTGGAATTACTTCATCGGCGGCGGCCGCGCGCGCCAGGCGTTCGACGATCTCGACACCCGTGGCGGTCCGCCGATCGTCAAGCCCGGTGCGTGGTTCGTCGATTCGTTCGTCGCCACCGACTCGCGCAAGCGCATCCGTCTCAGCGCCGACGCGCATTTCAGCGGCAACCGCGAAGGCGGCAAGTTCCGAAGCTATAACCTCAACCTCAACGTCCAGCCGCGGCCGCAGGTGCAGGCGAGCATCAGCACCGGCGTCACCCATGCGACTGACGCCGCGCAGTGGATCCGTAACGCCGACGTGACCGGCGACGGCGTCACCGATCATGTCTACGGCACGCTCGATCGCGACGTCGTCAACGTCACCGCGCGCGGCACCTACGCGTTCACGCGCGACATGACCCTCGAGGTCTACCTGCAGCCGTTTGTCGCGGTCGGCGATTACGCCAACATCCGCCGCCTCGCCCGCGCCCACTCGTTCGAGTTCGAGCCGGTGGTGATCGACGACAACCCCGACTTCAACAACAAGTCGCTGCGCAGCAACGTGGTGTTCCGCTGGGAGTATCGCCGCGGCAGCACGCTCTACCTGGTCTACAACGTCTCGAACAGCGATGCCTCACGGCCCGGCGCCTTTTCAGCCTTCCGCGATCTGCGCAGCGGCTTTGGCGCCGCCGGGACGCAGGTGCTAATGGTCAAATTTAGCTACTGGCTCGGCCTGTAGCGGGCGGCCTCGAGACACGGCTCATCTCACCGTGTGGCGTTCGCGGCCCGCAGTGAGCAGGTCGCGCGGGCAAGAGTTGAATCGGCGACGCAGGCGGCGTGTCCGAGAGACGCGCCCCGTCGCGATAGACGCCGTCGGCGCGTGCGGACGGTCTAAGATGGCGCGATGACCAGACTCCCTGTCCTCGTTGCCGCGCTGCTGCTGGCCGGCGCCCTGGACGACGCGGGCGGGGCCGCCGGTGGCGGGCGGGTGCGCGCCGCGCAAACCAATCAGATCGACATGCTCCGCGCCGGCGAGCGTCGTGAGCGGGACCTGCGTACAGGCCAGGCGCACACCTACGGGATCGAACTCGAGCGCGGCCAGTTCCTGCACGCCGTCGCAGCTCCCCAGGGCGTCAATATCGCAGTCTCCCTCAGCGCGCCCGACGGTGACCAGCTGTTGGTCGTTGATCTCTCGCCCGATGAGGTTGTCGACGAGGTCATTCTGGCCGTCGCCGAGACCAGCGGCCGGTATCAGATCACGGTTACGCCTGCTGTGCCTGGCACACCGCCAGGCAGGTATGTCATTCGCATCGCGGCGGTGCGGCTGGGTACCGCGGCGGACGTCGTGAGAGTTGGCGCCAGGCGGGTGCTTGAAACCGCCGCGCGGTTGGCGCAGACCAACGAACCCAACAATTGGCAACGAGCGATCCGGCCGCTCGAGGACGCCCTGGCAGATTTTCAACGGGTCGGCGATCGCGAGAACCAAGCCGCGACCCTCCTCGAGGCGGCATGGAACAGCAGGGATCTGGGCAGGCCGGAAGCGCGCGAGCTCGCCGACCGGGCGCTCGCCCTCTATCGCGAGCTTGGCGACGCCACAGGAGTGGCGAGGACGACGAGCGCGATTGGCGGCATCCACGCGCGCCGTGGACAATTGCAGGAGGCGTCCGAAACGCTGTCGGAGGCGCTGGCGCTTCTTGAGCAGTCGGGCAATCATGCGCAGGCAGCGTCCACCCTCAATTGGCTCGGCATTGTCTACGGCAGAACCGGCGAACCTGAACGAGCCGTCGAGGCGTTTCAGAAGGCCTTGACGATTCAGCAGGAAATGCGACTCGTCAGGCAGGCAGGCGGGACGCTCACCAACCTCGGGATCGCGACCAAAGATCTGGGCGATCCCCGGCTGTCGCTGCGCTATTACGAGCAGGCGCTTGCGCTGGCTCGCGCACAGGCCGACCAAAACCTCGAGGCGATGGCTCTCACCAACCTCGGAAATCTGTACCGGCTGGTCGGCGACACCGAAAAGGCGCTGGTCACTCATCAGGCCGCTGTGGTGCTTGCACGGGCGGTCGGCAACGTCGAGTTCGAGGCACGGGCGATTAATGCCGGCGGGTCGGCCTACTACGATCTTGGCGAGTTCGAGAAGGCGCTTGCGCATCACGACCAGTCGCTGCAGATCAGGCGAGCCACCCATGACCGCGTCGGCCAGGCGGCATCGCTGCACGCGGCCGGTCTCACGTTGCACCGGCTCGGCCACAGCGACGAGGCGATTGCGCGTTTGACGGAAGCGTTGCAGCTCCGGCGTGCGACCGCGGAGCGTTTGGGGGAAGCCGAGACGCTCAAGCATCTGGCGCAGGTCGAAGCCGATCGCGGCAATTTCATGGTTGCACTCGACCACATTGAAGCCGCGGTCCAACTGACCGACACGATGCGAGGCCAGCTGTTGAGCCCGGAGCTGCGCGCATCATTCGTGGCGGCTGAACAGGATCGTTACGAGCTCTACATCGATGTCTTGATGCAGCTGCATCGGCAGCCCTCCGGCAACGGATTCGACATCCGGGCGATCGAGGCCAGCGAACGCGGCCGCGCGCGCGTCCTGATGGAATCGCTCCTCGAAGCGCGCGCCGACATCCGACAGGGTGCCGATGCCTCGCTGCTGGAGCGCGAACGCACCCTGCAGCGGCAGCTCGATGCGGCGTCGCGGCGACTGTCGCGGCTGCTGACTGCCGAAACCGATGCCCCGGACCTCGAGGCTGCCCGTTCAGCCATGGCCACGCTGGCCTCGCAATACCGGGAGCTCGAGGTTCAGATTCGGAAGGACAGTCCGACCTACGCCTCACTTACTCAGCCCAGTCCCTTGACCGTTGCCGAAATGCAGCGCGACCTGGTCGATGCCGACACCATCCTGCTCGAATACAGCCTCGGCGACACGCGCAGCTGGCTGTGGGCCGTGACGCCCACCGGAGTTGCCAGCTTCGAGTTGCCGCCCCGGGCGGCAATTGAGGCGACCGCGCGGCGAGTCTACGAGCTGCTGACCGCCCGGCAGCCCAGGGCCAACGAGTCGGCTGCGGCGCGGTCCGCTCGCCTGAGGCAGGCCGACCGCAGCTTGCGCCAGGAGTCGGGCGCGCTCAGCCGCATGATCCTCGGACCGGCGGCGGCACACTTCGGCGACGCGTGGCACGGGCGTCGTTTGCTGATCGTGGCGGCCGATGTTCTGCAATTCCTGCCGTTTGCGGCGCTGGCAGACCCGGCCTCCGAAGGACAGCCACTCATTGCCGATCACGAGGTGGTGAGCCTCCCATCAGCGTCCGTTCTGGCGCTGATTCGGCAACAGACGCAAGGCCGCCCCGAGGCGCCGAAGCAGCTGGCCGTGCTCGCCGATCCGGTCTTCAACGTGGACGACCCGCGGATCGCGTCGGCTGCCCGTCGAGAGACACCGGGGCGCCTTCTCAGGCCGGAAACTGCGAGCCCGCCGGGCGTCAGCGTCACGGCACGGGCGCTCAGAAGCGTGAACGCCATGGGCGATTCGCGTTTGTCGCGTCTGTCGCGCCTCCCGTTCACGCGCCAGGAAGCGCGCGCCATCTCGACGCTGGTTCCCGCCAACCAACGCCTCGAAGCGACCGACTTCCGCGCCAGCCGCGCCACGGTGATGAGCGGCCAACTCGCGGACTACCGCCTGGTGCACTTTGCCACGCATGGCTTCTTCAACAGCGAACAGCCGGAACTCTCCGGGTTGGTGCTGTCGCTGGTCGATCGCAATGGCAAGACCCAGGACGGGTTCTTGCGGCTGACGGATATCTTCAACCTGAAACTGCCGGCCGAAGTCGTGGTGCTGAGCGCGTGTCAGACGGCATTAGGCAAGGAGATCAGGGGCGAAGGCCTGGTTGGCCTGACGCGCGGATTCATGTACGCCGGGGCCCGGCGCGTCGTCGCCAGCCTCTGGCAGGTCGATGACCTCGCCACCGCGGAACTGATGCGGATGTTTTACCAGGGCATGGTGACAGAGCGCCTCCGACCGGCTGAGGCGCTTCGCACCGCCCAACGCCGGCTCGCGCAGGACCCCCGCTGGGCGTCTCCTTTCTTTTGGTCGGCCTTCGTGCTCCAGGGTGAATGGCGCTAGCGGCGACACATTTCTGACCAATCGGCACAGCTGGGTGTGATGCTCTGCACGGCGGGCGGTAAGATTCTCCTGACACCGATGACCGCCGCCGCGCTCGCTCGCCTGCTCACGCTGCTCGACGATGACGCCGCCGCCGCCGCCCTCGCCTACGAGCACCTCCGGCGTTCGATCGAGAAGTTTTTTGACTGGCATGCGGCGTGGCCGCCCGAGGAGTGCGCCGACGAAACCCTCGATCGGCTGGTCAGAAAAATCGATAACGACACGCCGATTGACGACGTCCGGCGCTACGCGCGCGGCATCGCCAAGCTGGTACTGCTGGAGTGGCAGCGTCGCCCGAAACTGGTGTCGCTCGACGAGGGACACCACCGCGCCACGCTCTGGCCGGCGGGGGAGGACGACGGCGACGAGACCCTGCAGGAGTGCTTCGATCGTTGTCTCGGAGCGCTGCCTGCGGAAAGCCGGATGCTGATTCTCGAATATTACGTCGCCGAACAGCGCACCAGAATCGACAACCGGCGTCGGCTGGCACGGTCGCTGAGCCTGTCGGACAATGCGCTTCGCAGTCGCGTCCAGCGCATCCGCGATCGCCTCGAGCGATGCGTTGAGGCGTGCTGCTCGTCTCGTGCCGTCTCCGGGCCACCCCGGACCGATGCAAAGGAAGGCAAGGGCGCGCGATGATAGCCAACGATCGCAGGAGCAACCTCCGTGGTTATCTGTTGGGACTGTCGACGGACGAGAAGCGCACGGCGATCGAGGTCGAATACTTCGAGAGCCCGGAGACCCTCGGTCGCATGTGCGACGAGGAGGACGACCTGATCGATGACTACCTGTCAGGCCGGCTGGACGCGACCGAGCGCGACGCCTTCGACAGCCATTACCTCGCCGCGCCGCAGCACCGGACACGCGTGGCGGTGGCACGTCGACTGCGAAGCGCAGCCACAGCCGAACCACTCGTTCAGAGTCCGCAGACCGAGGCCAACCGGCGGCCATGGTTCGCGCTTTGGTCGTGGCCCGGCTGGGCGGTGAGCGCTGGTGTTGTGGTGCTGGTTGCCGCGGGGGCCGTCTGGATGACCCGCTCGGGCTCAGTGCCACCAAGCGTCGACATCAGCACATCCTCGAGGCCCGACACCAATCAGGCGCGGACCGCTGGGCCTCCGACTCCTCCGGTCCAGCCGATCGTGATCACGTTGTCGATTTCGCCGACGACCGTCCGAGGTTCTGGCGAGCCGGCCATGCTCAGCATTCCCCCGAGTGCCGAGATGGTGGTGTTGCGACTCCAGGGCGAGGTGGACGACGCGCCGGTGATCGGCGGGCGGGCGGTGGTTCGCACGGTCGCGGGGGACGAGGTCTGGCGCGGACCGGCGGCCCCTGGCGATCAGGCTGGAACCCTGGCCCGTATCGAGATCAGGCTGCGCCTTCAACCCGAGGACTACATCGTCGAGCTCCTCGCCCGCGATCCGAATGGTCGTGAAGTCGAGCGACACCGGTACTTCTTCCGGGTCCGCCAATCGGGATGACCGACACGTTTTCGGGAACCCTGTCACTACTGGCGTAGGGGTGCTCCGGGTGATTGCCCGGGCATGCCTGTGGCGCCAGCGTGTTCCGAAAATTGAGGTGACCCCCGTGTTCATCCTTCGACGTCTCGCGGTTGCGGCGTTCGCAATCCTCGCATTTCTGTCGATGCTCGTCCCGGTGGCCGCCACCGCCTCGACGTGGACGGCGTTTGGCCCGGAAGTGTTCCTCAGAAGCGCGGGGAAACCGATGGCGATAACGCGGACGTTCAGCGTGCTCAACTCGAACGCCGTATACGTTCTGCAGGTCGAGCGAAGTGCCGGCGGCACACCGCCGCAAGGCGCGGTCGAGGTTACCCTGAACGGTGCCCGCGTCCAACTCGGTCCGGTGTCGTCGTCACTCCCGGTGGTTGGCTGGCCCGTCGCCCTGCGCGCGACGAACCAGCTGGTGGTTGAGTTGCGTGGCAAGCCTGGCGAGACCATCTCCGTGAAGATCGTCGGCGTCGACACCGACGCGCCAACGATTTCCGGCACCATCGCGCCGGCTCCGCCCGCATCGGGCTGGTTGAACACCAGCGCCGTGGTGTCGTTCGCGTGTGACGATGCCACCAGTGGCGTGGCGTCCTGTCCCGCACCGGTCACGGTGGACACCGAGGGCGCCAATCAGGTTGTCACCGGTACGGCGGTCGACCACGCCGGCAACCGCGCCAGCCAATCGATCACCGTGAGCATCGACAAGACGGCGCCGACGATTCAGGCCACGGCGACCCCGCAGCCGAACGCTGCCGGCTGGAACACCGCGCCCGTGACGGTCTCCTTCGCCTGCGCAGATGGCCTGAGCGGCATCGCCTCGTGCCCGCCGCCGATTACCGTGAGCACGCCGGGAACACGCACCATCACCGGCGTCGCTGTCGACCAGGCCGGCAATCAGATATCCACGATCAAGACGGTGAAGTTGGCGACGTCAACGTTCACCTTGCGCAACTACGGCGGCAAGTGCCTCGATGTGGGACCGTTGCCGCAGGTGGGCGGAGCCGTCTACCTCAAGACCTGCAATGGCAGCGCCGGTCAACAGATCCGCGTCGAGGAGATGAGCGCGGATCACCAGGTCCGCCTGAACGCCGGCTCGTTGGTGGTCGGATTCGACTTCAACGACACGGCCGTCATTGACGATGGGTCTACCGGTAGCGGATCGGGGGTCCTTGAAGGACCGCTGAAGCTGCAGCTGCCGGCGAACCCGATGTTACCCAGCTCGAGAACTCAACTCTTCGCCCTCGACGGCGACAGCATCATCGCGGCGATGGATCGGAACCTGGTGGCGCAGGTCGACAACGCGCGCGGCGCCGACGGCACGCCAATCATGTTGCGGACGCGCCGGCTGGCGGATGCGGAATTCTGGGATTTCGTCGCCAGCGACGGTGCGGATATCGACCCGACTACCGGCTTCGCGCGGGTGGCGACGATGTGCGAGCTGCTGCGGTATCTGCCGATCGACGATGTGGGGCAGCCACCGGACGACTGCCTGCCGGATGGTCCCCCGACACCGGCCACTCCCGGAACGGTCCTCAAGATCTCGCCGGGAGCCGTGCTCGACTTCTCGGGCCTGTACCCGGTCCTGGTTCCGTCGGGCGTGACGATCCGCGGGGGCCGTCGGGGACTGGAGCTGGGCGCGCGGTTCTGCAAGGCGCTCGATTGCGATGAAGACAACCCGATCGACGCCCCGTTCGGCGGCGCGATGCTCAAGGTGGCCGGCAGCGACGTGCGAATCACCGGCCTTCGTCTCGAAGGGCCGAGCCGGCGAACCGATCACCCTGTGCTGACCACTCGCGCCGTGCTCGCGCCCGACGGCGAGAACTATGTCCGGACGATCATCGATCACAACGACGTGTCAGGCTGGACCGGGGCCGGGATCGACGTGCTCGGTCCGCGTGATGATGGCCCGACCGTGTGTAGTGCGGAACCGCCCCTCTTCGCGAATGTGCTCGTGGCGCGCAATTTCCTGCATCACAACCGGCAGCAGAGCAAGGGCTACGGGGTGGTCGCCGGCGGCGGGGGCTTTCCGATGATCGAAGGCAACACCTTCCTGGCCAACCGTCATGCCATTGCCGCCTCAGGGGGCGCCTTCAGCGGCTACTTCGCACGCTTCAACCTGGTGTTGTCGGAGGCGCCATTGCAGGAAGCTATTGGCGGGCTGGCCACCTGGTGGACGCACGACTTCGATCAGCACGGCAACGGCGGCAACGGATTTGGCGAGCGAGCCGGCTTGTATAACTGGATCTTCAACAACACCTTTTTTGGAGCGAATCGGGCGAACTACGAGATCCGCGGTCATCCCTGCAACAAGACCGATTTCGGCCGCAACGTGTCCCTGCAGAGCGAGGACGACACGGTGGTGTTCGAACCGTATCAAGTCCTCCCGACCCAGCCGGCCGGCGAAGTCGTGAATTTGACCAGCAATCGATTCGATTCGGAACACCCCGCGAATCGTTTCGGCGTGGGCGACTTCGACGGCGACGGCCGCGACGACCTGTTCATGGCAACCGGAGCGGCGTGGTACTTCTCTCCCGGCGGGCACGCGTGAGTGGCGCTATCTCAGTGGCAACGAGGCGCCGCTGTCGTTCCTGCGGTTCGGCGATTTCGATGGCGATGGCCGGACCGACGTTGTGGGCGTCAGCGGCGGCCGCATCCTGGTGTCGTGGGGCGGCGTCTCGACCTTCGAGGTGCTGAATGCCGCGCCTGCGGGTGGAGTATTCATCACCGATTTCGCGGTGGGTGAGTTTGTGTCCGACTTTCCGGGCGATCGGCGGCACGACCTGTTCTTTGCCCGAGGCGGGTCGTGGTACGTGTCGTCCGGCGGTTCGGCCTCATTTGTCGAAGTCAACACGTCCAGCAAGGGAATCGCCGAGATGCGCTTCGGCGATTTCGACGGCGACGGGTTCACCGATGTGTTCGCGATCGAGAGTAACGTCTGGAAGGTCAGCTACAGCGCGACGTCGATGTGGACGCCGCTGGCGGCGTCATTGACCAGTTCGGTCGACGACCTGTTCGTCGCCGACTTCGACGGCGACGGCCACGCCGACATCGGGAAAATCACCGACATCCAGTCCTCCGGAATCAGCAACGTGACCAGCTGGACGTTCTCGATTTCGCACGGCGGCGGGACCGGTTGGGTGTCGCATGCCATCACGCCGACCAGCAGCTGCGCGCTGACGTTTGCCATGTCAACCTTCTGCAGGCGGGCCTGATCGCCGGCATTGCCAACGTCGACGGCATTGCAGGCGCGGATATCGTCGCGTGGGGCGCCAAGGATGGCAACAACTTCTGCGCGATCTCGAGTGGCATTGGGGCGGCGGTGCGGCTGAGCAGCCAGGACATGCGCTAGCCGCGGTTTATTCCGACTTCGCGAGCGCGTCCGCGAGGTTTTGCTTCGCCAGGGCGAGATGCGGATGACCGGCTGTCAGCCGCTTCTCGAGGATCGCGACCGCCGCGTCCAGCAGCGGCAGCGCTTCGCGTAGCCGGCCCGACGCCGCCAGAAGTCTGCCGAGGTTGTTCTGCGTCAGCGCGGCATCCGGGCTGTCCGCGCCGAACACCCGCTGTTTGATTGCCAGTGCGCGCCGGTAATGCGATTCGGCCACTCCGCTCTGTCCGAGCGCGTCGTGGACGGCCGCGAGATTATGAAGTGTCGCCGCCACCTCTTCGTGGTCGGGGCCATAGGTCCGCTCGAACACCTCCAGCGCCTGTTCGTAAATGGGCTGGCTCTCGCTAAACCGTTCCAGGCCATCGAGAATTGCCGCACAGGCCGACCGCATCCATCATCGTGCGCGGGTCATCCTCGCCGAGCGCGCAACGGGAAATGTCCCAGGCCCTGCGGGCGGGCGACTCGGCCTGCGTGAAATCCCCGCGTGCGTGGAGGATGCCGCCGATGTTGTGGTAGACGACGCCGGCGTCGAGCGACTCCTCGCCGTGAATGGCGACGATCGAGGCCAGCGCCCGGGTGTAGAGTTGAACACCCTCGTCAAAGCGGCCCGAGTATTTATACAGCACCTCCAGATTACTCCGCGCTTCAGCCGTCTCTTGCGCCGCATCGCCGAACGTGTCGATCGCGATGGTAAGTGCGCCGCGCAGCTCCGGCTCGGCCCCTCGGTAATCCCCCTCGAGACGGCGCAGCGTGCCTCCGATGGCGAGGGTTCGCATTCGAATGCGCGCGCCGGCATCGCCGTCCAGGCGGTCGCCCAGCTGATGCTCCACCGATAGCGCCCGCTCGATCAGCGTGCGTGCGACGGGAAAGTCGCGCCGATCCAGCTCAATCTCCGCGAGGTCGTTCAGCAGGTTCGCAACGTCGGGAGAGGTCGATCCGTCGGCCTCCTCGATCAGCCGCAACGCCTGGCCGCAGGCTGCGGATGCCTCGGCGAACTTGCCGTCCGCCTGCAATTGCCAGCAGTGTGCCTGCAGTTCGATCGCTCGCTCGACGCTCATGGATGCGCCACGACCAGGAGCGTTGCTGCGCGCTTGAACAGGCAGGCGCGGCACGGCTCAGCGTGTCGGGGTCGAGCGCCGCCAGTGTTTCGTCCAAAATGACCATCTCCGCGTTCTGCAGCAACGCGCGTGCGAGAAAGACCCGGCTCCGTTCGCCCTGTGACATTGCCACCCGGTTCGCCAACCATCTGATGAAGCCCGCCCGGCATCCGCTCGAGCAGCGGGGCCAGCCCGAGATCGAGGCAGACATCCGCCGCCTCCTGATAGTCCGGCTCGGAATGCGGATACGGGCGGCCAAGCAGCAGGTTGAAACCGAGTGACGCCGAGAACACGTGATTCTCGTGATACGCGGGGGCGACGACGATCCGACGGCGCCAGGCAGCGGTGCCCAGCGACCGCAGATCGAGGCCACCAGCGAGAATGACGCCGGCCGACGGTCGTCGGGCGCCGCCAGCAGCGACACCAGCGTTGACTTGCCGCTGCCCGATGGCCCTTCGAGCAGCACGAAGTCGCCGCGGTCGACGACGAGCGAGCATCCCGTCACGGCGGGTTCCCCGCGGTCGTGGTGCGTGAAGCGAACGTCCTCAACCCGCAGCACCGCTGGTCCAGCGGAAGGAACATTGGCCACAGGTGCGTGGGGCTCCATCTGCATCGCGGCGTCGAAGAGCGGCTTGACGCGGCGCCAGGCAATCCACGCGGTGGCCGCCTGAGAAAGGCGCGCCAGTGAGGCGGGCGAGGGCGTCCGCGGCAAACAGAATCGCTCCCAGCGTGATGGCGTGGGCGACGACCGGTGTGCCCTCGGAGAGTAACGACGGCGTCAGCGCGACTACCGCCGCGACCACGTAACCGCGGGGAATCACCGCTTCGATCAACGCGGTCGAGCGATCGAGCGATCTGGAGATGTCGGCGTAGTGGTCAAGCTCTCGATCTTCCTCTCGGTGCCATTCGGCAGCCGGCTGCTGGACCGCTCGCGTGCGGTGAGCCGCCATTGCCTCCACCAGGTGGTGCGACAGGCTGACGCGTTGCTGGTCCACACCGCACGTTGACGCGTGTTTGCGGCGATGAGCGCCGCGGTAAGAAGAATCCACGCCGCGAAGACAGTAATCTGCAGATGCGGCACGACACCGAAGAGCAGGACCGCGGGTACGGTTGCGACCTCGACGGCGGCGAGAACAGCCTGAAGCGCCCCGCCTGCGCCCAGCCGTTCGATGGTTTCCGCTTCGAGGACGTCTCCCAGCAGCTCGCCCGTGCCTTTGCCTCGCACGGCTTTACCCGCGCTCGCCGTCGCCCCCGCCAGCAGTCGTTCTTTCAGCAGTCCGCCAAACCCGATTGCGAGGATGCCTTCGAGCCATCGTGAGGTCATGCGAAGCGGCACGCGGCTGATCAGGCACAGTGCCCAAGCGGCGACCCAGCCGAGGTCGGACCGCCCGTTCAACGCACCCGACCCAATGAACACCCAACTTCCCATCAGGAGTCCGGTATCGATGACGCGAATTGCGAGAAGAACGCCGCAGCGCCGGCCGAGTCCCGATGAGCGAACCAGTTGCGAGAACGGCACGGATCGCGCCACCGTCCCGGGTGTCGGACCGGGTGGCGGGACACGCGATCGCCCCGGCACGCGGGCGAGGTAGGCGGCTAGACCGGCGTCCATTCCTGTTCCTCTGCGGGATGACTGTCTTCAGGGCCTGCCGACTGAGATGCGCTGACGCGCGCTCGCGTCTCGCTCAGCGTTCCCTTGCTCATGCGCAACCGCCGCCAGGCGGGATGCGACCACAGCTCGCGCTGAACCGCGCGTTGCTCGCCGAGCATGGCTCGATACCGCGAGCCTGGCGTGTCAGCGAGCTCCCGTGGTGGACCGTCTTCGACGATGCGACCCCGATCGATGACCAGCACCCGATCGAAGTCGAGTGTGTCGCTGATGTCATGCGTGATCGCGAACAGGGTAGCGTCGCCGGCCTGCGTCCGAAGGGTGTCGAGGACGCGCTTGCGCTCGATACGTTCGAGTCCCCGCGCCGGTTCGTCCAGAATCGCCAGGCGCACGCCGGAGCGTGCGAGTGCCCGGCCGATCCGGACACGCTGCCCTTCGCCTCCCGACACCAGGGCGCCGCCTTCCCCGAGCGGCGTCTGCATGCCCTCGGGCAATTGATGCAGCAACGCAGTGAGGCCCGCACCGTCCATGACGCCGGCGGCACCGGCGTGGGCGTCGTCACCGTTGCCATATCGCAAGTTGTCGGTACAGAGAGCCGCGAAACAGGTGGACCTGCGGATCAATCCAGGCCGTGTGACGCCGTAGCCGTGCGAGGTGGGCATCACCAAGCGTCTGATCGTCAACCGCCACGCGACCGGCGGATGGCTGGTACCATCCGAGGAGGAGGCCGACGAGCGACGACTTGCCGGAGCCGGATGCGCCCACCACGGCGACGTGTTCCCCTGGAGCCACCGCCAGGCTGATGCCATCGAGGATGACGTGACCCGCAGCCACGACCCTCACCTCCTGGAAATCCAGCTTGACGCCGGAGGTGGCGAGCCTGTCCTGTGCGTCGACGGGGTGGTCGTCCCCGATCGTGCCCCGGGGGGCGTCGATGGGCTCGAGGAATCGCAGCAGCGTGTTGCGGAGCGCGGGAAAACTCCAGGCCGTGGCGGCAAACTCGCTGCCGAGCGCCGGGATTGCGAGGGCCCAGTAGATCAAGAGCAGCAAGCCGCCAGCCGTGTCGCGGCGTCCGACTTGTGCCTGGACGAGCCAGATGACTGGCGCCAGCACGAGCGCCAACTGCACGGCCTCCGCCAGCACGAGCGTCGCCTGCTGCCGCAGGCCGGCATCCGCCCACTCCTGGAGTTGTGTGGCCTGCGCCGTGGCGAGCGTGGCCTCGGCGTCGTGCGCTTGGATGGCGCGCGACCCGAGGAGCGCATCGAGTGCGAAGCGATTCAACGAGCCGCTGATCTCGCGGAAACGAAGATCGCGCTCGACCAGCGCCGGTTGGAAGAGCAGCGGCACTCCCACCGCGGCAAGGATCGCCAGGAGTGCGGGCGCCGCTGCCGGCGGATACAGCCAGGCGATGCCGATCGCTGTAAAGAGCAGCAGTGCGATCGAGCGCCCCAATCGCCCCACGAGCTCCGGAAGCTGGCGCAGTAGCTGAAGCGTATGGGCGCGAAACGCCATATCGGAAATGAGACGGGACTGGAAGTAGCGGTCGCTGAGGCGCGGAATGGTCTCGAGCAAGCGGGCTCGCAGACGGAGCTCCATGTGCCGGCCAAGGCGCAACAGACCAACGACACACGACCATTCGAGCGCGAGCAGGCCGGCGAGAAAACCCAGGATCATCGCCAGCCCGGCGAGGCGCTGGCCGTTGAGTGTCAGTTGCTGCCAGAAGTCCAGCAGCGATCGAAACAGCAGAGCCTCGAACACCGTACCGATCGCTACGGCAGTGATCGCGAGGGTGATGGCGCCCGGCGACCACCATCCATCAGCGCGAACGGCGGCCCATGCCGGAGCCCACACCCGCGGCGGTGGTTCCGAACGCACCGCGAGCAGCGAGGGCGGCAAAGCTTCGTTGGAGATCTGCGCCCGAGGCCCGGAAGTAGAAAGCAGCACGGCCCCGCGCATGCGGACGCTGTCCGGATCCGACGCGATCGGTCGGGCGAACCAGTACCTCGTCAGGGATCTGGTCGGGATTCTCCGCACAGAGGCGGACAAACTCGTGTGCCTCTGCCCCGCGCTGCAACTCCCCGCCCTCATTCAGCAGCAGTGCCACCCTCAGCGAGGCGTCGAGGTGCGCCCGGTCAGCCCAAAGGTGAGGCTCAAGTCCCAGACGACGCATCCTGTATCGGAGTCCGTCGCTGAACGCCGCGCCGTGCGACCACTCCAACCAGTCCGCCGCCGGGATGGCCTGCTCGTGGATGTGCAGCGATTGAAGGAAAGCGCGTCGTTCAACCCAGACCCGGCCAGCCGCCGGATCCATGATCTGCACCCACTGACCGTGCGCGCGCCAGAGCACGACGAAGTGTGTGGCCCCCCCTGGCAGGCGCACGACCACAATCGCGGGAATCAGCCCGGACGATTCCAGCAGCAGCAAATCGGCAGGCATCATGCGTTGTTCGACGTTGAGTCCCAGCGCGGACGCCGTCTCTTCCAGGGTGTCGATGGAAGTGCCGTCCACGTCAGTCTGGCAGGCTTCGCGCAAGCGCCCGTACGAGAGTACCGCCCATAGCCGCCGAACAGGGATTTCAGCGCTGCGGGACCGCAATCCATGGCCGAGGTTTGAATCACCTCGGGCACCAGCAAGCGGCGTTTCACCGCCGCACCGTCAATCCCTGGCCCAGCGCTCGCAGGACGAGCGCCATCGGCGTGGCGTGGTCGACGGCAATTTCCACCGCTCCGGGCATCCCGTGCTCGAGCTCCCCGCGAAAGCTGGGCCCCGGCTCGATGGTCAGATCGACTCGCACGCTGCCGTTGCGGATCTCGCGAGACACGCGCGCCACCGTGGCCGAGACGGTTCCGAACTCGGCCCACGGGAAGCCCGCCAGCCGCAGAGTGGCCGGCTGTCCCGCGCGAATCCGACCGAACGCCGCGTCCGCTGGAAACTGCGCCGTGATCAGGAGACGGCCCTCGGGCATGACCGCCCCGAGTCGCTCGGCTTCCCGCACCACGACACCGGGGCGCAGCGCAATCGCCTCGCCAACGACCCCGTCTACCGGCGCGCGAACCGTCCGCCGCTCCATTTCATGCGCCAGGCGTTCAATGCCGGCCGTGACCGTGCCCCCTTGCGCCTGCAGCGCCGCAATCTGTGCGTGTAGGGCTTCGATTCGCACGTCTCGTTCGCGGTCGCGCGTGGCTTGTTCTTGTGGCACGCCCCGCGCCGCAGCCTCCAGCGTGGCCCCCCTGTCGCCAAGCCTGCGGGCGTCGGCTCGTGACTTCTCCAGGTCGCGCGACGGCACCAGTCCGTGCTGAAAGAGTGCCTCCATTCGCGCCACCTCTCCCTCTGCATACCGGCTCTCGGTGTCAGCTTCACGGATTCTGCCGGCCGCAACCTGGGCGCTCGAGGCGGACGCGCGATGCTCCTGGAGGCGCGCCTGTTCTTCGGCGGTAATCTGCGACCGGAGTCGGGTGATCTCCGGAGCAAGGCCGTTGGCGCGAATCTCTTCCTGCCGCAGATGGAGGCGATCGGCGGTGCTGTCGATCTCGACGAGCACGTCGCCTTTTCGCACGGGCTGGCCGACGCGAAGATTGACGCTCACGACCCGGCCTGGCAGGGGGGACTCGAGTGGGTAGGTAGCGCCATCGACTTCAACCCGCGCGCTGGCGGACACCTCATAGAGGGTGACCGGGGCGCGCACCGCCCAGTAGCCCCACGCGATCAACACGAGTGCCGTGACCAGCAGCATCCAGCCGGTCGAGCGGCCGCGATCCGCCAACAGAGTGGCAAGCGTCTCTGAAAAGGGGGTTGTCGCCATAAATTCTGACCGCCGGAGAGATCCGCCACCCGCCGCCCGAGTGGGGGAGCGAGCGGCGGAGTTGATGATCAGCGAGCCGTGGTGTTGTGGTTCGCGGATATCCGTCCGGCTTTGAGCTGCGTCTTGACCTTCATGGCGAGTCCCTTCCTGGGAATGCGGGAGATCCACCATGGCCCCCCGCACCAGGAGTGGCCGAATTGGCCGGAACGTGTCGGCTGGGGGCCGCCAAAGAGGCCCGCCGCCCGCCGCCGAGCGGCTGGCGGCGGATTTGATGATCAGCGAGCCGTGGTGTTGTGGTTCCCGGATACCCGTCCGGCTTTGATCTGCGTCTTGACCTTCATGGCGACTCCCTTTCTGGGAATGCGGGAGACCCACCATGGGCCCCCCGCACCATGAGTGACCGAATTGGCCGGAACGTGTCGGCAGCGTGCGTCTGGCGCTCGCACCGCCTTTTCAGCCTTCCGCGATCTGCGCAGCGGCTTTGGCGCCGCCGGGACGCAGGTGCTAATGGTCAAATTTAGCTACTGGCTCGGCCTGTAAGCCCTGCCCTGAGCGCAGGCGACGGGGGCGGCCCGCCCATAGCTCCGCCCATACCGCGCGCTCCATCCGGATCGCCGCCATGGTCTCGAAATACGGGCCGGCACGGTGACCTTCGGTCTCGAACAGGTGGCGCAGGCCCTCGACGTCGTCGGCCGCGGAGTCGGCGACCTCGCAGGCGTGCTGCAGCTCGTGGGCGAGGATGGCGCTGCGCACCCTGAGGGTCAACTCCGAGCCGAGCGTGATGCGCAGGTAGCGGTAGCCGCCGCGGCTGGTCACGAACCGGGTCATGCCGCCGATGCCGGAAGGCAGGAGCGGCACGGTTTCGATGTGCACGATGACGTTCGACGATTCCAGCCGCTGCACCAGCGTGCGGACCGTGGCGGAGCCCTCGCTCGCTCGAGCGAAAGTGTCTGCGGCCAGCGGATCGAGCGGACGCGGTGTCAGCTTGCCTTGAGCGTGGGCGGCGGGTGAAAGGAACAACGACAGTACGACAATGGACAGATAGCGCATGGGAGCCACTCCATCGGACAGGTGATACACGGGTATCTCCGCGGCGTGCGCCTTCGCCAACGGCTACGGCGGGACCAGCCGAAGAAATCCAGTCGGTTCAGAAAAGGGAAGAACTACTGCTGTCGAATCTGACAGGGGCCGAAGGCCCTGAGCGAAGTCGACAACGGCTGCTGGCGGGTAATACGCTGGCGGGACGACGATGCGACGGGAGCCGGCGACGAACGGCGGGGTGGTAGCGACGAACCGACCTGGTCCGCCGGCGCGCGTAGCGCGAAGGCAGAAGGTTCGTCGTGGGCACGATGGTTCATGCCGGTAATCCTATTTGTCAGATGAGATGGATTCAATAGATGCGCTTGCTGCATGACGTGTGTCATCGAGAAGAGTTCTCGCCGACATCAGCGCGTCGCGTACCGCCTTCGGTTGAAACGCGTCGGTGAGCTCGATGCGCTGCGATCGTCCGTCGGTGGCGGCGACCACCGCGGCGCGATCGTCGAGCTCGATCGACGCGACCTCCGCCCACGCCAGGGTCAGCCGCGAGAAGCCGCGTTTCCCTGGCACGCTGATGCCCTCGGGGCCGACCCGCAGCTCGCGCCGGCGATCGCCCCAGGCGGCGATGCGTCCGTGAAACATGCCGATCGCGAACATCGCGACGGCCAGCAGGATGGTCGGCCGTGGAATCTGCGCGGTGGCGTGATACTTGGCGTAGGCCTCGATGCTCAGCATCGCCGCCAGGCTGAGGTCGATCCAGTCGATACCGTGCGCATGCACCTGATCGGCGTGCGCCGCCGCGGTGTGCTGGCGCAGCTCGCGAAAGCCGCGAGTCACCGAACCGATGACGAGCACGGCGACACCGACTTCAACGATGCCGAGCGCGAGATCGATGCCGCTCGGGTCGTGCGACAGATGGGCGATGCCGTCGCCCAAGACGACGAACGATGGCAAGGCGTGCTGTAACTTCTGGACGAAGAGGGCCTTGTGGGTGCGGCGATACCGAATCGGAATGGCGATCATTCAGATGGGAGCAAGGCTACTCGGGTGAAGGATGGTCGGGGCGACTGGATTCGAACCAGCGACATTCCGCTCCCAAAGCGGACGCTCTACCAGGCTGAGCCACGCCCCGATCAGCCACATTGTACCCCGGCGCAGCCCGTTGCGCGCCGGTCGCCCGCCGGTGCGGCAAACTGCCAACTGTTAACTCGGCGTGGTCGCATCGTCGGCGCCAAGGAACAGTTCGTAGGCCGGGTTGC
The DNA here is from genome assembly GCA_963795125.1 of uncultured Acidimicrobiia bacterium. GTDB lineage: Bacteria > Acidobacteriota > Vicinamibacteria > Vicinamibacterales > UBA2999 > 12-FULL-67-14b. The sequence continues at coordinate 265,147 of CAWCGQ010000001.1, forward strand.
GCTCTTCCTTCTGGAACGAGTAGCCCAGCGTCGTCACGAAGGCGTCGAATTCGTCGTTGTCGCCCGACGGGACCTCGAATCCGGCCAGCACCCGGCCAAAATCCGCGCCGTGATTGCGATAGTGAAACAGGCTGATGTTCCAGCGTCCGCCGAGGCGATCGAGGAAGTCCATCAACGCGCCGGGACGCTCGGGGAACTCGAAGCGGTAGAGCCGCTCGTCCTGCGCCGAGGAGGAGCGGCCGCCGACCATGTAGCGGATGTGCAGCTTCGCCAATTCGTCGCCGGTCAGATCGATGGCGGGATAGCCGGCCGCCTGCAACATCGCCGCGACCTGATCGCGGTGCTGGCGTGATTCGGTGGCGATGCCGACGAAGATGTGCGCCTGGTGGCGGCCGCTCAGGCGGTAGTTGAACTCGGTGACGACGCGGCGGCCGAGCAGCGCGCAGAAGGCGCGAAAAGCGCCGGCCTTCTCCGGGATGGTCACGCCGAACAGCGCCTCGCGCGATTCGCCGAGCTCGGCCCGCTCGGCGACGAAACGCAGCCGATCGAAATTCATATTGGCGCCGCTGAGGACGGCAATCAACTGCTGATCCACCGCGCCGGTGCGCGCCACCCACGCGCGCAGGCCCGCCACCGCGAGCGCCCCGGCCGGCTCCATCAACGACCGGGTGTCGTCGAACACGTCCTTGATCGCCGCGCAAATCTCGTCGTTGGTGACGCGGACAATGTCGTCGACCAGCGCCTGGACGATCGGGAAGGTGAGCGCGCCGACTTCGCGGACGGCAACGCCATCGGCAAAGATGCCGACGCGGTCGAGCGCGACGCGGTGGCCGGCCTCGACCGATCGATACATGGCATCGGCCTCGAAGGGTTCAACGCCAATCACCTTGACCCCCGGCTTCACCGCCTTCACATAGCTGGCGATGCCGGCGATCAACCCGCCGCCGCCGATTGGGACGAACACCACGCAGTGGTCGCCGTTGCAATGACCGAGGATCTCGGCGCCGACCGTGCCTTGTCCGGCGATCACCAGCTCATCGTCAAAGGCGTGAATGGGGACGCGCCCGCTTTCCGCCGTGATGACCGCGGCGCGGGCCGCGGCGTCGGTGTAGCTGTCGCCGGCGAGTTCGACCTCGGCGCCCAGTTCGCGAACCGCCTCCACCTTGATCGCCGGGGTCGTCTGCGGCATCACGATCAGCGCGCTGATGCCTAGATGACGCGCGGAGTAGGCGACGCCCTGCGCATGATTGCCGGCGCTGGCGGCGATCACGCCGCGGGCGCGCTCGCCGGCGGTCAGGTGGGCCATCCGGTTGTAGGCGCCGCGCAGCTTGTAGGTGAAGATCGGCTGCAGGTCCTCGCGCTTCAGCAGCACCTGGTTGCCGGTGCGCTGCGACAGCCGGCGCGCCGGCTCGAGCGGCGTCGTGCGGGCGACGTCGTAGACGCGGCTGGCCAGGATCAGCCGCACCATGGCGTCCTGCGTCATCGTTGAGCCACGCGATCGCGCGTGAACGCGCCGGCGTCGTAGAGCAGCCACGTCGAGGGATCGAGACCGACCGACGCCGGTTCGGCGCTCACGTCGAAGATCGTGGTGGTGGTCCGCGCGGTCATGGCGACGCGGTTGATGAGCGGGAGCGCGCCGGCCGTGGCGATCAGGCCGACGTCGACGTTCAAGCGATACGGGTCGCCGGCCTGGGTCTGCGCGAGCGTGACCGCCACCTGTTTCTTCACCGGATCGTACCGCCACGATCCTTCGAGCTTCGGCACGCCCGGCCGATGCAGCCACTGCGTAAAGAACCAGTCGAGCTGTTTGCCCGAGACCTGCTCGAACACCGCGACCAGATCGGCGGTCGAGGCATTGGCGTCTCGATAGCGGCGGTAGTACTCGCGAATCGCCGCCCAGAAGTGCTCGGTGCCGACTTCATGCCGCAGCATGTGCAACACCCATCCGCCCTTCTGGTAGATGAGGTTGTTCAGCACCTTGCTCATGTCGGCGAGGTTGCGATGAATGACCGGCGCATTGGGGAGTTTCTGCTCGAACTGCAGCACCTGGGTGCGGCTGCGCTTCAGTCCGTCGACGAACCCGTCGCGTCCTTCATCATGTTCCGCGAACAGCAGGGTGAAGTAGGTGGCAAATCCTTCGCTCAACCACACGTCGTCCCAGTCGCGCTCGGTGACCGAGTTGCCGAACCACTGGTGCGCGATTTCGTGGACCACCGGTCCGCGGCCGGCGCTGACGCCTTTCTCTCCGTAAAAGATCGCGCTGGCGTATTCGGTGCCGCCGGTGAATCCGGTCGCCTGGACATTGGCGAGCTTCTCGTAGGGATACGGACCGATCCGCGAGGAGAAGAACCGCATTGCGCGGCGCGACTGGTCCTCGAACAGTTGCCGTCCGGCGTCGCGATCCTGCGGGAACACCCACGTCTGGATCGGAATGCCGTCGATCGTCCCGGCGAAGTGCGACGAGAACCGCGCGACCGCCATGGTATGCAGCCACGATGCGATCGGCACCGATTGTTTCCAGTGGGTCCGCCGCAGGTTGTTCGGCAGGTCCAGCTCTTCGATGAGCAGGCCGTTGGCGACCACTTGATAGTGATTCGGCGCGGTGACGATGAACTCGCCGGTGGCCTTGTCGTACGGGTGATCGATCGTCGGCAGCCAGTTGCGGATCAGGTTGGGCCAGTTCTCGCCGAAGAACGCGCGATCGCCGTGCATGGTGTTGCCGATGCGCAGGCCCGCGGCGGGGGTGCCGCGATAGCGAATGGTCAGGGTGAACTCCTGGCCGGCCTGCGACAGCGGCGGCAGCACCAGGTGCAGGCGATGGTTGGCGTGCGTGAAGACGATGTTGTCCGACGGCGGACCGGGCACCTCGATGGGCCCGCCGCGCCGCACCGATTGCACGGTCATGCCGGTCGCGACCGACAGCGAGGCCAGGTCGAGATTGAGCTCGGCGACCCCGTCGCGCAGCAACCTCACCGTGATCGTGGTTTCGCCGGCAATCTCGCTCGAGGTATCGCTCACCGCCACGCGGAAGACGTAATGGATGACGTCGACGCCGGGCTGCCGGGGATAGGTGTCGGCAAAGAGCGGTGTGAACGAGATGACGGCGAGCAGGGTCGCCAGTGCCAATCGCATCCGCCGATTATCGCCTCAGCCGAGCTGGTGATGCGCGCGAAAGGCCGCGGCGCCGTCCCGGCCCAGGTAGCGCTGCAGGACGGCGGGCGGCAGGGCGGTCAGGTCGACCATCATCAGCGCATCCAGGCAGTCGCCGAACGCGCGATCCACGCTGCACCCCAGAACCCGGGCGCCAAGCTTCCAGTACTGGCGCACCAGCACCGGGACGCCGCGGCCGTCCTCGAACTCCCGGACCCGGTCGTCGACCTGATCGAGTGTCGACACGTCCGGCGCGCTCGCGTCGCGTTCGAAGCGTAGCGGCCGGCGCGGGCGCACCAACCGGCGCCAGGCCGGATCGTCGCCCGCGGCGCTCAGGAAGCGGGCCAGCAGCGCGCGCGACGGCCGCGAGTAGTCGGCACTGATGCTGACCGGACCAAACAGCCGGCGGTAGCGCGGCGCCCGGGCGACCAGGGCGCCAATCCCCTTCCACAACAGCAGCAACGCAATCGATTCACGCTGATACTCGGCCCGCACGAACGAGCGGCCCAACTCCAGGGCGGGACCGGCCGCAGCGACAAATGCCGGCGACATTGCAAACAACGAGTGGGTGTAGAGCGCCTTCACGCCGGCCGTCGCGCAAACGCGATCGGTGGCGGCGATGCGGTAAGCTCCAGCCACCTCCCTCCGGACGTGGTTCCAGACGAACAAATGGTCGTAACGCCGATCGAAACGGTCGAGATCGACGGCCCGTCCGGAACCTTCTCCCACGGCGCGGAAGGAGATTTCGCGCAGGCGCCCAATCTCCTGGAGGACGGCCGGGAGCCTGTCCGCGGGAGCGCAGAACACCGAATAGGCGCCCGCCCGCACCAGTTCGTGGTGTGGCTCCAGGCGCGTGATATCCAGCTGCAGTGCTGCGGCATCGACCGCGGTGCCAACCGGTAGCGGCGGTGGCGTCCTTCGTCGCGGCGCGAGCGGTTCGAGCGCGTCGCTGCGGGCCCGCAAATATGCGAGCCGCGCGCGGGCGCCGGCCATCGCCGCCAACCGCTCGTGGCCCACGGCCTTGGCCACGCGCACGGTGACGGGTTGGTTGCGAAAGCGCAGCAGTTCGCGGGGCAGCAGCGCCGTTCGCAGCCGCGGATGGACCAGGCCTGCCAGTCGAAACCAGCGGCTCGAACGCGCTTCGATGAATGCGGGGACGACCGCCGCCGATGCCCACCGCGCCAGGCCGACCACACCCTTCTGCCACTCGCCGTCGACGAGCGTGCCGTCGGCTCGCGCGACATTCGACACTTCACCGGCCGGAAACACCACCAGCAACCCGCCGCGTCGCAGCCACGCGCGCGCGGCGCGCAGGCCGCGTCGATTCTCGCCCGAGCGCGCATCGAACGGATTGACCGTGATGATCCAGTCGCGCATCTCCGGGACGCGCGCGAGCAGGTGGTTGCCGAGCAGTCGCACGTCCGCTCGACGCCGCATCAGTGCGTGCGCCAATGCCAGACCGTCGAGCGCGCCGGTCGGGTGGTTGGCCACCACGATGGCCGGCCCGACTGCGGGGACGTGCCTCAAGTGTGTGTCGTCGATCTGCACGGTGATACCGAGCCGCTCGATCGCCCGATCGATGAAGTTCCCCCCGGACAGCCCCGCGTAGAGCCGGCCCAGCGTGGTCAGGCCGAGCAGCGGATCGATCACCGGCGCCGCCAGCGCGGCAACTCGGCCGAGCACGCTCTCGACGCCCGGCCCGGGATCGACCGAAAATGGCCGCGTCATTGCGCCTGGCTCACGGCAAACACCCTGGCGTCTTCGGGACCCGACAGCAGACCCGACAACGTGAGCGTCCGTCCGGCATCGCCAATGAGCTGCTCGGCCATGGCGCCGACGACCAGGGCGAGGTGGGAGCCGGATGGATCGTGAAACGCGAACATCGCCGGCACGCCGCCCGACAGGCAGCGCACCGCGCAATCGCGATGGACGCCACGCTCGCCCGGGTTCATCACGCCCAGATAGCACTTGCCGTCGACGATCTCGCCGGTGAGGACGACGGGCCCGGACGGGCGCATGTCGATCGAGGGAGGCGGCGTGAGCGAGGACCGCGCACGGACCGAGCCCGCCATCACTTCAATCATGCGCCACTGTTCGCGTTCGACGAGCGCGCCCGACAACGTGACCCATCCCTCGGCGACATCGCCGAGTGCCGCCGCGGCGCCAAACTTCCCCGGCGCCACCAGCCAATACACGTGGGTGGCTTCGCCATCGACCACGCGCAAGGAGGGCGCGGGCGCGCGCGTGAGATAACCCGTGAAGGCGCGGGTGGTTCCGTAGTCGAAGCGAGCATCGGCCAGCGGTCGTTGCTGGCTCACGAACCACAGCGCAATCCCGAACGTGACAGCGGCGACCGCGATCACGGCGCGGACAACGAGGGAGCGCATGCGCGGCGGGATGCCGGCTTCGTAGCCGATGTAGAACTCGTCACTCATGGAATCACCGCCGGTTCGACGAAGGTGCCTGGCTTGAGCGGCCGCGGATCGATCTGCACGCGCCCCTCGACGACGCGGACGCGGAAGGTGGGCACGGCTTCCGTGAACGGCGGCGGCGCCGCGCCGGTGTCCGGCCGGTACTCGTAGCCATGCCATGGACACACCACGCAGCCGCCGACGATCTTGCCCTCGCCGAGCGGGCCGTTCTGGTGCTGACACACATTGGAGATGGCCGAGAGACGCCCGTCGTACTTGAACACCGCAAGGCGTTCGCCGCCGGCGCAGACAATGCGCGCGCGCTTCTCGGGAATATGGGCGACCGCGCAGACATCGATCCACTCCGTAGCGACGGCCGCATCGTCAGTGCGGGCTTCGCGCCGGGCCGCGGCGGTGTGGAGCCCGGCCAGCCAGGCCGAACCAGCGAGCAGCAGCAGCCCGGTAGCGGCCGGCACCTCGCTCTGCAAGGCGCCGAACGACACGTGCACGACCAGCAGCGCGTAGGCCAGGTAAACGCTCATGTGCAGCGCCTTCCACACCGGCGCCGTGAGCGTGCGCAGCCAGAAGTCGTGGCTGGTCGCGGCCATCACAAACAGGATCGACAGCGCCAGGAGACCGGCAATCTGAAACGGAAAACGATCGATCGTGAGCCAGCCTGTGCTCGTGGTCAGCACGCTGACGAGCGGGCTGACGTTGCCGGAGGCGTGGAATTGCACGAGCGCCAGCAGTCCATGCGCCGCGCCACACGCAAACGTGACGACGCCGAGATGGCGGCGGTTGTAGAGCAGCGGCAGGAAGCGCCGGTCAATGCGGCAGAGCGGACCGAGGCTGAGGACGACGTGCAGCAGGACGAGCGCCGTGACGCCGAAGCCTCGAATCAGCGCGGTTTCGATGGTGATCTGCGGCAGCCGCCACCACGATCCCGCGGCGACGACGGCCACCGTGGCCAGTGCGCCGGCGATCGCGATCAGGTCGTAAGCGCGCTTCTGCGGATTCCACCCGACGGCCCGGTAGGTGTGGCTCATGGCAATCGCCTCCACATCGCGAACGCGATCAGCGGCAACAGCCACCACAAGGCGATGGCCGCGCGCGCGTGGGCTCGTCGGAGCGGCCGGATCATCGCGCCGCCCTCCGGTGCGCGTTGACCTCGACGGGCGGCGCAATCGAACCCGCCGCCCACCGCAACAGCAGCAGCGGCCAGAACACCATCGTCCCCGGCACGATCAGCAGACGGAACGTCCACGGCGATCCGGTCGCCAGGGGATCGATGCGGCCGATACCGCGCAGGACGAACGGGAGCGCAAAGCAGGCGCCGGCGCCGAAGTACAGCCCGGCGATGCCAGCCAACAGTTCCGCCAATCCCTGGGTCATCTTGGCGGCTTGGATGCCACGTCGTTCGGCTCGTTTCGCTCGAAACCCGGTTGTCCGCCGCGTCATCAGAACGGCCATGGAAATGACAGATCGTGTGGTCTTGATCACGGGCGGCAAGCGCATCGGCCAGGTGGTGGCCCGCGAGCTCGCTCGACGTGGCGCCGATGTGGCGCTGTCCTATCGGGGATCGAAAGACGAAGCGGAGCAATCCGCCGCGGACGTCCGGTCCGAAGGGCGACGGGCCGCGGTCATTGCCGCTGACGTCGGGAAAGCGAGCGACTGCGAGGCGCTGGTCGCCGGGGTTGTCGCCGAACTCGGCCGCATCGATGCGGTCGTCAACATGGCGTCGATCTACGCATCGAAGGACTTCGATGCGACGACGGTCGAGGACTGGCAGCGCAACATCGACGTCAACTTGCGCTCGGTCTTCCTGGTGTCGAAAGCCGCGGTGCCGCACATGCGACGGCAGGGCGGCGGCCGGATCGTGAACTTCGCCGACTGGCTGGCAAAATCGGGCCGGCCCAACTACCAGGGCTTCGTCGCCTACTACACGGCGAAGGCGGGCGTGATTGCGCTCACCGAGGCCCTCGCGCTCGAGCTCGCGCACCACCAGATTCTGGTCAACGCGATCGCGCCGGGACCGATCCTGGCGCCGCCCGATATGAGCGCCGAGGAAATGAACGAAGTCGCTCGGGCCACGCCGGTCGGCCGGTGGGGCGGCGAGATCGAAATCGCCAAGGCGGTGCTCGCGTTGATCGATACCGAGTTCATCACCGGCGAAACCATCCGCGTGGATGGCGGCAGGCACGTCAGGTAACCACGGACAGGAACAGGAGAAGTCATGCGACTGCAAGGGAAGAACGCGCTGGTAACGGGAAGCAGCCGGGGCATCGGCCGCGGCATCGCGCTGCGCTTCGCGCAGGAAGGCGCGAATGTGGCGATCAACTACGTCGGGTCGAAGGCGGCGGCTGAAGAGACGCAACAGGCCGTGGCGGCGCTCGGCGTGAGGGCGGTGATCCTCCCCGCCGACATTTCATCCGCGCCGGCGGTGAAGGGCCTGGTCGAGGCGGCCGCCGCCGCGCTCGGCCCTCTCGACATCCTCGTCAACAACGCCGGCATCGAGAAGCACGCGCCCTTCTGGGACGTGACCGAGGCCGACTACGACACGGTGCTCGACGTGAACCTCAAGGGCACCTTCTTTGCCACACAAGCCATGGTCCGACACCTCATGGACGGTGGGCGCGCGGGGCGCATCATCAACCTCAGTTCCGTCCACGAGGACGTACCGTTCCCGAACTTCACCGCCTATTGCATGAGCAAGGGCGGCATGCGCATGTTCACGCGCAACCTCGCCGTCGAGCTCGGCTCGCTCGGCATCACCGTGAACAACATCGCACCCGGCGCCATCGAAACGCCGATCAATTCCAACCTGCTCCACAATCCGGCCAAGCTGCAGTCGCTGCTCGGCCAGATCCCGCTGGCGCGGCTGGGTCAGCCGGAGGACGTCGCCGGCCTGGCGGTATTTCTCGCGTCCGACGATGCGGCGTATGTGACCGGTTCGACTTACTTCGTCGACGGCGGGTTGAGCGTGTTTTATCAGGAACAGTAAGCAGCGGGTGCGCAGGAACATCCTGCGCACCTCTCGCTATTTCGGTTTGACCGCCAGAATCGCCTGAATCAAATCTTCAGGAACGTTCTCGGGAACCTCATCATCCGGACTATCGAAGGCCGACTTGCCCGCGGCGAGGGTGGTCTTGTATTGCTCGAAGTACCTCGGGCATTTCGGGCAGCGGGAGAGGTGGCGCTCGAACAGCGCGCGCGTGTCCGCGGGCAGCTCGCCCGCGATGTAGTCCATCATGAAATCGGCAAATTCGCGGCAGGTCACGATCGTGGGCTCCTGAAGTGTGGGTCGAGCAACGTCCGTAACGCCTGGCGTGCACGGTGCAGTCGAATCTTGACGGCGTTGGGCGTCATGCCCAGCCGCGCCGCCGTTTCGTCGGTATCCAGCTCCTCGATGTCGCGCAGGACGAGGACGGTGCGGTAGTTGTCGGGCAGCTCGCCGATGCACTGGCGGACCACGGCGCGGGTTTCAGCGCGCATCATCGCCCGATCGACGGGCTGGTTCCAGTCCTGGAAGTCCTCGGCGTGATGGCCGTCCTCGAGGTACGCGGGCAACAGGTCTTCGATCGAGCGCTCGGGCTTGCGCCGCCGCGTGCGCAGCTTCATCAGCGCGGCGTTGACCGCAATGCGATGCAGCCACGTCGACAGCAGCGAGCTTCCCTCGAAGGTGTTGATGTTGCGAAACGCCGACACAAAGGCGTCCTGAACGGCGTCCCTGGCATCCTCTTCGGAGTTGAGAATGCGACGGGTGACGACCAGCAGGCGGCCGCTGTTGGCGCGGACCAGCTCGTCGTAGGCCGACGCCTCGCCGGCGCGCAGGCGCGCCAGCAGGGCCGCATCCAGTGCCGCATCGCCGGCCGGCGATGGGTCAGTAGGCAACGGTGTCGCGGACCTGTTCGGGGTTGCCGACATCGGCTGGCCTTTCGCCTGACTGTTGGAGGAGCTTGGCGACCAGGGCCGTCCATCCGGTCTGGTGGCTGGCGCCGACGCCGGCGCCGGTGTCGCCGTGGAAATATTCATGGAAGGGGACCAGGTCGTTCCAGTTCGGATCGAACTGGAAGAGCGCGCGATCGCCGAGCACCGGGCGCAGGCCGCGGTCGTCGGTCAGGAAAATGCTGGTGAGCCGCCGCGACAGTTCGGTGGCCACCTCGGCCAGATTCATCATCCGGCCCGAGCCGGTCGGGCACTCGACGCGGAAGTCGTCGCCCAGATAGTGATGGAACTTCTGCAGGGACTCGACGAGCAGGTAATTTACTGGAAACCAGATGGGCCCGCGCCAGTTTGAATTGCCGCCGAACAGGCCCGATCGACGACTCGCCTGGCTCGTACTGCACACGGTGCTCATGACCGGCCGCCGTGAGCGTAGAACGGCTCCTGTTCATGCCGGCGCGACAGCGCGCGGATGCCGTAGTCGGAGAGAAACTCGGTTTCGTCGAGCATCACCCGCAGCACCCGCCGCAGCCGCTCCGGCCACACCACCGCCAGCAGCCGCCGTTCGCCGCGTCCGGGCGTGCGCATGCAGGCGACCTGCGAGGTCAGGTCCTGACGATTGTTGATGAACCACTCGAGCCGGCGCTTGAATCCCGGCAGGCGCTCGAGCATTTCCGGCTCCAGCGTTTCGACGGCGAAGAGCGGAATCAGCCCCACCATCGACCGCACCTTCAAGGCGCGGCGTTCGCCGCCCGGCATGTGCAGCACGTCGTAAAAGAACCCGTCGTCTTCGTCCCACAAGCCGTCGCCGATGTCGTTCATGGCGTTGGCGATGTGGAGGAAGTGCTCCCAGAACTTGCTCGCCACGTCCTCGTAAGCTTCGTTCTCGCGCGCCAGCTCCATCGCAATGGCCAGCATGTTGAGCGCGTACATCGCCATCCAGCTCGTGCCGTCGGACTGTTCGAGGTGGCCGCCGGTGGGCAGCGGCGCCGAGCGATCGAACACGCCGATGTTGTCGAGCCCGAGGAAGCCGCCCTGGAACACGTTGTGGCCTTCGGCGTCCTTGCGGTTGACCCACCAGGTGAAATTGAGCAGCAGCTTTTGAAACACCTTCTCGAGGAACACCGTGTCGCCGCGGCCGCTGCGCTTCTTGTCGATCTTGTAGACGCGCCACGCCGCCCAGGCGTGCACCGGCGGGTTGACGTCGCCGAACGCCCACTCGTAGGCCGGGAGCTGCCCGTTGGGATGCATGTACCACTCGCGCAGCATCAGGACGAGTTGCTGCTTGGCGAACTCGGCATCGACCAGCGCCAGCGGCACGCAGTGAAAGGCCAGGTCCCACGCGGCGTACCACGGGTATTCCCACTTGTCGGGCATCGAGATGACGTCGGCGTTGTAGAGGTGCGGCCACTCGTGATTGCGGCCGCGCGCCGCGTTCGCCGGGCGGCGCCGGCTGCGATCGGATCGCCCGACAGCCAGTCGCGCACGACGTAGTGATAGAACTGCTTCGACCACAGCAGCCCGGCGAGGGCCTGCCGCATCACTCGCGTGGCGTCGCTCGACAGACCGGCGGGAATGACGGTCGCGTAAAAGTCGTCGGCTTCGAGTTGCCGTTCGCCGAAGATCCGGTCGAACGCGTCGCCGAACGGCGTCGGCTGCCAGGTCTGTGGCGCCAGGTCGGTGAGCCGCAGGCGGAATTCGACCCGCCCGCCCGCCGGCACCGTCGCCGAATAGTGCGCGGCGGCTTTCGTGCCGCTGCGGTCCGGGTTCACCGCGTCGCTGGCGCCGTTCACGATGTGGTCGTTGATTGCCGTCCTTGAAGTAGCCGGCGCGGCGCCTGTCCAAACAGCCGCGCGGCGTTGGTGTCGTTCTCCGTGAACAGCAGCTCCGGCGCGCCGTCGCAGTAGAGCCATCGCTCGCCGTACTGCGGCTCCTGGAGCACCACCGTCGATGCATCGCCGAGGTCGGCACCGGCGCTTAGTGCGGGGCGCGGCTCGCCGGTGTCCCACGACCAGGTGTTGCGAAACCACACCGTCGGCAGGACGCGGATTGGCGCGGGCTCCGGGCCGCGATTCTCGACGATGATGCGGATCAGGATGTCGTCGGGCGATCGCTTTCGCGTATTCGACGATGACGTCGAAGTAGCGGCCGGTCGTCGAAGATGCCGGTGTCGGCCAGCTCGAACTCCGGCTCGCGCGCGACCGCGGCGCCGGTTCTCGTCCACCAGCCGCGCGTACGGGAACGCGGCCTGCGGATACTTGTAGAGATAGCGCATGAACGAGTGCGTCGGCGTGGAGTCCAGGTAGAAGTAGTACTCCTTGACGTCCTCGCCGTGGTTGCCCTCGCTGCCGGTCAGGCCGAACAGCCGTTCCTTGAGGATCGGGTCGTGTTCGTTCCAGAGCGCCAGCGCGAAGCAGATCTTCTGATGGCGGTCGGAGATGCCGGCCAGGCCGTCTTCGTTCCATCGATAGGCGCGCGAGCGCGCGTGATCGTGCGGGAAGTAGTCCCAGGCGGTGCCGTGCGGGCTGTAGTCCTCGCGCACGGTGCCCCAGGCGCGCTCGCTGAGATACGGCCCCCAGCGCTTCCAATGGCCGCGTCCTGGCGGCGTCCTCGGCCAGACGCCGTTGCTCGGCGGTCGGTGGGTGGTTGTTCATGTCGAGGGCTCAGATGCCGCGCCTCCAGACCGGTTTCACCGAAACCGGCGGTCGGACCGGGCATCTCACCGGCCATGAATCGACTGATGTATCGGCTCTCCGTTCTGATGGTGGCGCTCGGCATTGGCGGCGCGATGACCGTGCGCGGTCAGGCGCCCGGTTCGATCAACGCGGCGAACGGCGTGGCCATTCAGGGCTACGACGCGGTCGCCTACGTCACCGACCAGCGGGCGGTGAAGGGCCAGCGCGCGTTCAGCCATCAGTGGCGCGGCGTGACCTGGCATTTCGCCTCCGCCGCCAATCGCGATCGCTTTGCCATCACCCCCGAGGCCTTCGCGCCGCAGTTCGGTGGCTACTGCGCCTACGGCGTGAGCCGCGGCTACGCGGTGGACATCGATCCGCAGGCATTCACGATCGACGACGGCAAGCTCTATCTCAATTATTCGAAGCGCGTGCAGGCGACGTGGAATCAGGATCGCGCCGGCTACATCGAGAACGGCGCGGCAGAACTGGCCGAAGGTCTCGGCGGATTTGGAGAAAAAGAAGTAGTCATGACGACACTCGTTTCGGCCCATGCCGCGCCGCGCGACCGCGCGGTGCTAAAAGCAGTGCTGTGGCTGATGCGGCTGACGGTGGCCGGCATCCTGCTGCAGACCCTGTTCTTCAAGTTCACCGGCGCCGCCGAGTCGGTCTTCATTTTCGAGACGCTTGGCGCCGAGCCCTACGGCCGGATCGGGTCCGGCGTCGCCGAGCTGATCGCTGCCGCGCTGATCCTCACGCCGTCGACGGTGGCGATCGGCGCGCTGCTCGCCCTCGGCGTGATCAGCGGCGCCATCGTCAGTCACCTCACGGTGCTGGGCATCGAGGTCATGGGCGACGGCGGCCTGCTGTTCGCGCTCGCGGTGGTCGTGTTGGTGTGCTCGGCGGCGGTGCTCGTCGCATTTGCCGACGCGCTGCCGATCGTCGGCCCGAAATTACGGGCGCAGAGCTGCGCCGTGCCACGGCGATGACGGCCACCGCAGCGCTCGCCGCCGTGATTGACGACCTGGCCGTGGTGGTCGATTCGCTGAGCGACGCGCAGTATGCCGACTCGGGCGTGCCTGGCCTGTCGGGCAGTGTGGGCGGCCACGTGCGGCACTGCCTCGATCACGTGCGCGCGCTCGAGCGCGCGATCACCACCGGGATGGTGGACTACGAGGTGCGCGAGCGCGACACCCGCGTCGAGATCGATCGGACGCTGGCGTGGTCACTACTGGTCTCCGCCCGCCGCAGAGTCGGCTCGATCCCGGAGTCGGCGGGTGCGAGGCCGGTGGTCGTGCGCACCCGCCTTGACGTTGGAACGTCGCCGGTCGAAGTGCTGTCGTCACTCGAACGCGAGATCTCGTTCGTGATCGCCCACACGATTCATCACTGCGCGACGATCGCCTGCTGGCGGGCGTCACGCGCGAACGGCTGCCCAATCGGTTCGGCGTCGCGCCGAGCACGCCTGCGGCAGCGTGAGGAGCTGTATGTGCACGCTGAGCGCAGCCTATTCGTCTGACGGCGCCGCCCTGCGCCTGGTCATCAACCGCGACGAGAACCGGCGCCGGGCGCAGGCGCGGCCGCCGGCGGTGTTCGCGCCCGGCGGCGTGCCGGCGATCTGGCCGGTGGATCAACACGCCGGTGGCACCTGGGCGGCCGTCAACGCGCACGGCCTGGCGTTCGCGCTCTTGAATGCGTCGGCGAGGTCGTCGCAGGGGCCGTGCCCAGCCGGTGTGGTGACGCGCGGCGCGATCATTCCGCATCTGGCTGCCGCCGCCGATCTCGACGAGGCGGAGCAGATCTTCGTGAGCGGCCCCGCGCGCTGGGAGTGCCGCCCGTTCAAGCTGCTGATCGCGTCGCGCGAACGGCTGGTGGTGCTCACACCAGCCGGCGCGCGCGAGGTCACCGCGCCGCTGGTGCTGGCCACGTCGAGTCTCGGTGACCACCTGGTCGAAGCGCCGCGCCGCGCGCTGTTCGAGGATCTGCTGTCGGTATCGACCAGCGCCTGGCAGGCGCAGGATCGGCTGCATCAGCATGCGTGGCCGGATCGCCGCCACCTCAGCGCGCTGATGTCGCGCTCGGATGCCTGCACGGTGAGCCGCACGGCGATCGTGATCGGGGCGGAGGGCAGCGAGATGCACTACGCGGCGATCCACAACGGATGGCCGGCCGGAATCGCGGGTCCGTCGATCACCATTCCGCGCCGGCGCGTCGCCGTTGCGGCATGAGCGGGCTGGCGGGTCCGTTGCTGGCGGTGGCGACGCTGGTCTCTGAAGACGCCGCCACGCTGGCGGCCGGGGCGCTAGTGGCGGCGAGCGAGATGTCCGCCACAACCGCGATTGCATGGGTGGCGTGTGGAATATGGGTGGGCGACCTGGGCCTCTTCGCGCTGGGGCGTCTCGCCCGGCGGGTCCCGGCGGTGGCGCGTTGGGTCGACCGCCGCTGGTCGGCGGAGAAGGTGCGAGCCATGGAAGCGCGATTCAACCGCGGCGTCGTCGTGGCGATTCTCTGGAGCCGGTTCCTTCCCGGCACCCGCGTCCTGTTGTACGTCGCCGCCGGGGTGCTGCACGTGAGAGCGTCGACGTTTGCGATCAGCGCCGCCGCGGCGTGCGTTGCCTGGACGTTTGTCATCGTGTCCTCCGTCACATCTTTGGGGGCGTGGTGGTGACCCGCTGGCGCCACTGGGAGTTCTGGCCCGCGTGGGCGGTGTATCCACCGGTCGTCGCATGGATCGCGATGGAGGCGATTCGCAGCGGCGGTCTGCGTCCCATCACCGCGGCGAATCCCGGCTTTGCCGACGGCGGGCTGGTCGGCGAGTCCAAGCAGGAGATCCAGTCGCGACTGCCCGCCGAGTGGGCGGTGCCGTCTCAGGCGATCGAACCGAACCCGGCCGACACGCGCGCGTCCGAGCTCAGGCGCGTCATGCTCGAGCGCGATTGGACCTACCCGATCGTATTGAAGCCCGATACTGGCCAGCGCGGCGTTGGTGTGCGAAAGATCGCCGATGCCGCCGCCGCGCGCGGCTACCTCGCGCAGTATCCGCATCGTGCCGTCGCGCAACCCTGGCATCCCGGCCCCTTCGAGGCCGGTCTCTTTTATGCCCGCCATCCCGACGAGCCGCGCGGGCGCATCATCTCGATCACCGACAAGGTGTTCCCGGTGGTCGAAGGCGATGGCCGGACCACCCTCGCCGGCCTGATTGCTGCCCATCCTCGCTGCCGTCTCCAGGCCGGCACCTTTCGCCGCCGGCATGCGGATCGATTGAACGAGGTTCCTGCGGCAGGCGAGCGCGTGCGCCTCGCCGAGGTCGGCAACCACGCGCAGGGAACGATGTTCCTGGATGGGCGCGCGCTGTGGACGCCGGCGTTGGAACAGCGCATCGACGACATTGCGCGCGCGGTGCCCGGCTTCTTCATCGGTCGATTCGACGTGCGCTACACCGCTGTCGATCGATTCAGGGCGGGAGAGAACCTCAGCGTGATCGAGCTCAACGGCGTCACCGCCGAGCCGACCGACATTTACGACCCGCGCCGCTCGCTCACGAGCGCCTACGCGGCGCTGTTCGATCAGTGGCGCCTGGTGTTTGCGATCGGCCGCGCCAATCTCAAACGCGGACATCGCGGCGCCTCCGCGATCCGCCTCGCGCAGCTGGGCCTGGCGCACCTCACCGATGGTCGTGCGTTTCCCGTATCGAGTTGAATCCGCGGGTGTTGCGTCCGGATGGCAAGTGGTCCAGGTTGATAACGGCGGCGTCTATCGCGCGGTCTGCAAGACCGCCAGCGCGCCGCCGGCGAGCGCGACGGCCAGCCCCGCCAACGCCGCTTCTTCTCCGTGCAGCACCTGCCAGCCGCCGCCGCGTACGGCGTGCTCCGTAGCCACGCCGAACAGGGCGACGCCGAGATACAACGGCAGGTGCGCGGCGCTCCAGGCCGCCATCCGGCGCGCATCGGCCGCGCCACGAACGTGGCGGTGTCCCGCCGCATTCACGCCGTCGAAGTAGGTCCACCAGACCGCGCACACCGCGCCCACCCCAGACAGCGCCGTGGTCGCCGCGGCCACCGACCATTCAGGCTGGTGCTGGACGCCGGTCATGATCGCCACCATCGCTTCGCCAAGCAGGATCAACGTGAACAGGCCGAATCGTTCGGGCAGGTGCGAGGCGTGCGGCGGCATCGCCACGGTATGGCGCGAGGCCACCACCGCCGTGCCCAGGTCAACGCTGAGCGCCACCAGCCACAGCGCGTACCGCCACGGCACCGGCGTGATCGAGGACGCCAGCCAGACGGCGGCGGCGGCGCCGAACCCGATCGCGTGATCGCGCGCGACGCCACCAGCCGACGTGCGTGTCCCCGCCCGCAGGTAGCGGCCGACGAGAATGAAGCGCATGGCGGCATAGGCGGCCGCAAAACCCGCCGATGACACGCTGTCGAGGCCTTGTTCGGCGTTGGCGGCCATGAACATCACCGCCACCATCTGCAGCAGGGTGGCCGCCCGCTCGACGCGATCGTCGGTGTCGAAGCGGGTGGCGTACATGGCATAGCCGTGCCACGCCCACCAGATGACGAGCAGCAGGAAAGCGAAGCGGCCGAGCTCGACCAACGAGTAGTGCGCGGCGAGTCGCGTGCTCACCTGCGCCACGGCCGCAACGAAGACGACGTCGAAGAACAGTTCGAGCCACGTCACCCTCCGGTCGGGTGCGGAGGCCGCCAACAGTCGCTCGGCCGGTATCGCGTGGGATTGCATGACGACCTCGCTGGTGTGAGATGGCTACGGACGCGTCATCGAATTCAGCGGGCCCGCCGCGCCGGTCAAGACGCGCATGCGATACAGTCCCGCGCGCGCCGTCAGATACAGCGTCTTGCCGTCGGCATCACCCCAGGCCATGTTCGCGGCGAGCTCCGGTCCCTTGATCGTGCCGAGATGCACGCCGTCGGGTGAGAGAATCCAGACCCCGCCTGGCCCGGACACGAACAGGTTGCCGGCGCGGTCGACCTTCACGCCGTCGAGCGCCTCCTCGCCGGCAGCGCGCGTCATGTCAAAGAACACGCGGCCATCCACCAGCGTGCCGTCGGCCTTCACCTGGTAGCGCATCACCACCTTGGCTTTCTCGTCCCAGTTGGTGACGTAGAGCACGCGCTCGTCCGGCGAGAACGCCAGTCCGTTCGGGCCCTTGAGATCGGTCGAGACCAGCGTCACCTGACCATCCTTCAGGCGGAACACGCCGGAATAGGGCAGCTCCTTGCGGGGATCGTCGTAGACACGCGGCAATCCGAACGGCGGATCGGTGAAGTAGAGCGCGCCATCCGACTTGTAGACCAGATCGTTGGGGCTGTTGAAGCGCCGGCCTTCATACCGGTCGGCCAGCACGGTCACGTGCCCTTTCGGCTCGAGACGGGAGATGCGCCGGTTGCCGTGCTCGGCAATGGTCAATCGACCGTCGGCGTCGAGCGCCAGTCCATTCGATCCGGGCTGGTGATATTCGCCGATGTTGACGCCGGCATAGCCGCTCTTCACGCGGAACACCGACACGCCGGTGTCGTCATTCCAGCGGTAGATGGTGTTGTCGTTCGGATCGCTGAACAACAGCGATCGCTCGGACGGCACCCACACCGGCCCCTCGGTGAACTGGAATCCAGACGCGAGATGCTCCAGCATCACGTGCGCCGGCAGGATCGCATCGAGCGCCGGTGTCCGGCGATCGACCGTGATCGCCGCTTGCCGCCGGGTGGCCTCGCCCTTGTAGAAGTCGATCGATGCGGAGCGAAGCCAGATGAAGTTGGACGGCGGATCGGAGAGCGGCCCGTTCACGGCGTAGACCTGGATGTCGAACCGCTGTCCGGGTTGCGCGTCGCGAGTGAGCACGACGCGGTTGGGCGCGTTGAAGCCGCCGACAAGCGACGCGCCGCTCACTCCGAGGCTGCGCGGCAGCGCGCCGTTGACCCACACTTCGGCGTAGTCATCGGCGACGACCTCGAAGACCGCCGCGGTTCCGGCGGTGGGCAGCGCGCCGATCGTTTCCGGAATGGTGACGCTGATGCGATACCACGCCGCCGACCGGCCGCCGGGGCCGCGCCGCTCGAGCAGGCCGCCCGGCGAGATCGCCGTCGGCAAGCTGTTGTCAGCCGCGTCCTGGAACGTCCAGGCCGCGTGCACCAGGCCGAGCCCGTCGGCCGAATTGAGATCGACGATCGCGTCGGGCCGGCCCTCGAGCGGACCACGCGTCGACGCGGGCGCCGCGCCGCCCGCCTCGATGGCGAGCAGCGCGAGAATGGCGACGATGCCGGTGCGGGTCACTTGCTGCCTCCGGCCGTCTCTGCAGAGGTCGTCTTGACGACGTAGTAGAGAAACGTCTCGTCGACCTGCGAAAACCAGTGCGGCGTTCCGGCGGGCACCACGATGACATCACCCTTGCGGAGCGTCCGGGCAGTGCCGCCCTCGATGCGCGCACCGCGGATCTCGTCCGGCGCGATCATCTTGGGGTCGACGACGGTGCCGCCGGTCACGAAGGTCACGGAGCCATCGAGGACATAGATCAGGTCGGCATCGCGCGTATGCACTTCGGCCTGTCCGGCTTCGACCCGGCGGCTGGCGTGAATCTTGTAGTCCGTCGTTTCGATGAGCGGCATCCCCTTCATGAACGCCGCCGTCACACGATCCGCGGGCAGGTACAACAGCTCGCCCGCCATCGTCGGCATCTCGGCCGGCTTCGCGAACGCGTTCACCGCAGCCTGCGCGATGTCGTCGTCTTCCTGCGCGGAGTGGGCGCCGCTGACGCCGATGGCGCCGACCACGACGTTGTTGATGAGCACCGGAACACCGCCCTGGAGCGGCGTCATGACGTCCACGCCCAGCAGCGCGTGGCGGCCGTTCTTGATGGCGTGTTCGAAATCACGGGTGGGCTTCTGGAACGTCGCCGCCGTGCGGGCCTTTTCGATCGAGACCGCGGCCGCGGCGGGAAAGGTGCCGTCGAGCCGATTGATGACCAGCAGGTGACCGCCGGCATCGACGATGGCAATGCTGCCGCCGGCGTTGCGGTTACGGGCCTCGCTGACCGCGAGGCTGGTCAGGCGGGCGGCGCCGGCGAGATCGAGCACCGGCGCGGAGGGCTGCGCTGATGCGATTGTCGCCGAGCACAGACAGAGAACGAGCGTGAACGCGAATGCGTGTTTCATGATGTGTGGTCTCCAGCCGGTTGACCGCACGTCGCGATCAACCGGCCAAGAGGATGGTTAGTTGGTGAGCTTGAGCGTGCTGGTGAAGGTGGTCTCGCCGAGCACCGCTTCGGCCCAGGCGCAGTAGATCTGCACCTTGTCCACGTTCTGAATGTACGACGGCAGCGTGATCACGCGGTTGACCTTGTCTTCCTTGATGCCGAGCCGCTGCAGCAGGAACACGTTGCCCTTCGAGTCGACCACCTGCCAGTGCGGGTCCGGCGTGTCGGGCACTGTGAAGTCCGGCGAGAGGCGCAGCACGTGCTTGCCGCCCTGAACGCTGTGCGTCACCGTGCCGGCGTTGACCTTCGCGCCCGCGAACACTTTGCTGGTGTGGGGCGTCTGCGCCGAGGCCGAGCCTGCCGCCAGCGCGACCGCGCCGAGCAGCGCCACCGCGAACCGAATTGCCTGCGAAACCATGATCGAATCTCCTTGTTGAACCGGGTAACCGAAAACTGCGTTGACGTTGCGGCTTGGATGAAGCATCGCGGCCGCGGTTTCACTTCGAGACGACACGCACGCCGTGCGCGTCGGGATCGCGCACCAGCAGCCCGCGCGCGAAGGGGAACGGCGCCGGCGCCGTCACCACGTCCGGTGACACCAGCCAGCCGCCAAAGGTCGAACGGAGCAGCGCCGCCGGCTGCGCCGCGACGATCGTCGTCTGCCAGTGCGCCAGGTCGTTGGCCTTCAGATCGACGGCCGCGGGCCGCCCGTCGCGTGGCGCCAGGTACTCGAGCAGCTCGACGCCCGGGCCCTCGGCGGCCTTCAAGGTGGTGATGCGCAGGCGCACGCCGAAGACGTTGTTCAGGCGCTCCTGCTCGACGCCGTGGTTCTCCGCGCCGCCGGCGACCACCATGCCCAGGCCATCGCGATAGAAATGCAGCGAGCGTTCGGTGTCGCGGCTGACGATCGCGGTGTGATCGATGCCGAGGAACAGCGCACGCCGGTCCTGCCACCGGGGCTCGCCCTTGCCGGCGGGAAACTGCAGCACTTCGAGGAAGTGTCCGTCCGGATCGCGGAAGTAGTAGGCCGAGATGCCGCCGGCGTTCGGGTTCCAGTCCGGCAGCCGCTGCGGCCCCGTCGAAGCATGCGCCACGCCGTGGTCGCGCAGCCGGCGGTAGGCCGACTCCATGTCGGAGGTGATGATGGCGATGTGCTGGAACCACTGATCGTTGCCGCGGGTGTCGGCCGGATACGGCCGCCCGCGTGGCGCCAGAAACTCCGTCAGCTCGACGTGCTCCCGGCCGAGCCGGAGGCGCGCGGTTCTGGTGCGTGCGCCGAACACGCCGGTCAGCAGTTCCACTTCCCGGCCCGAGGACTCGTCACTCCTGGTCGAGCGTGAACGACAGCACCTCACGGAAGAAGGCCTTGCTGCGTTCGAGGTTCGACACCGTCAGGCCGATGGCGTCGACGGCGGTCGCGGTCACCACCGCGTCGGTCGACGCCGCGGCGCCGGGGAGCAGCAGCCACACCAGCGCGACGATCGCCGCGCTCATCCTAGACATGGGCCACCGCCGTCTCCCGCACGCCGAGGCGCGCGCGCAGGTGATCGCCCACGCGCAGTGCGTTGGCCATGATCGTCAGCGCCGGGTTGACCGCGCCGCTCGAGGGGAAGAAGCTGCCGTCGACGACGTAGAGGTTGTCGACGTCGTGCGCGCGGCAATCACGTCGAGCACCGAGGTGCGCGGATCGTCGCCGAACCGCACGGTGCCGTTCTGGTGCGCGACGCCGGCCAGCGGGATGCGCTCGCCGACAAACAGGTTGCGCGGCACGATGTGCCGGGCACCGGTATGTTCGAGCAGCGATTTCAATCGCGCAATCAGGCGGGTGTGGCCCTCGAGGTTGTTCGGGGCGTAGGCCAGGACGATGTGGCCGTTGCGATCGAGCGATACGCGATTGCCGGCCGCCGGCAGGTCTTCCGACGTCAGCCAGAAGTCGAGCGAGTGGCGCGCCATGACGTCGAGCGCCATGCCGGGCACCACCGGCGGCGCGCCCGCCGAGAGGGCCACGGCGTCGAGCTTGCCGACAAACGAGATGTGACCCATCGGATACGCGAACTGCGCGTCGCCGAAGTAGAAGTCGTTGAGCCCAAGCGTCTTCTGGAAGATGGTGGGATTGGGCGTGGCGCGAAAGCGCCATCAGCACCGAGTTGATGTGGCCCATGTAGTGGCGCCCGACCTGATCCGACCGGTTGGCGAGGCCGTGGGGGTGCATCGCATTCGCCGAGCGCAGCAGCAGCGCCGCCGAGTTGATGGCGCCGGCGCTGACCACGACGACGTCGGCCGTGCAGCCGGTCCGTCACGCCGCCGCGCTCGAACTGCACCGCGGTGACCTCACGGCCGGTGGCGCTGGTCTCGAGTCGCGTCACCCGACAGCCGGTCATCAGCGAGACGTTGGGATAGCCGAGCGCGGGATCGACGCAGATCACCTGCGCGTCGCTCTTGGCCTGGACCAGGCACGGAAAGCCGTCGCAGGTGTCGCAGCGGATGCAGCGGCTGTGGTGCGGCGCCGATTCGTCCAGCATCACGCCAAGCGGCACGTGAAACGGCTGCAGTCCGGCGCGCGCGAAATCGTCGTGAAGCTGCTGAATGCGCGGTTCGTGGCTGACCCGCGGGAACGGGTACGGGCGCGCTCGCCCAGGGCTCGGTCGGATCGACGCCGCGCTGGCCGTGCACCTGATACAGGTGCTCCGCCTCGGTGTAGTACGGCTCGAGGTCCGCGTAGCCGATCGGCCAGGCGGGCGACATGCCGCCGTGATGTTGCAGCTCGCCGAAGTCGCGCTCGCGCAGGCGAAACAGCGCCGCGCCGTAGAACTTGGTGTTGCCGCCGACGTAGTAGTTGGTGTGCGGATGCAGCGGCCGGCCGTGCTGGTCGCGCCACACTCTCGGCCGTCTGGTAGCGGCCCTCGACGTTGACCGCGCGCGAATCCCAGTTGTCCTTCTCGCGCGGCACGTAGTCGCCGCGTTCGAGGATCAGGATCCGCTTGCCGGACGAGGCCAGCCGATAGGCCAGCGTGCCGCCGCCCGCGCCGCTGCCGATGATGATGACGTCGTATCGTTCGCTCATTGAGGTGCTCCATGGAACCCGTGTGGACAGCGACCGCCGGGGCGGTGTCGTGAATGCAGCCATGCCGCCAGCAGCGTGCCCGCGGGTGGGGCGATGAAGTAGATCCACAGCGCGGTGAAGTCGCGGGCGAAGAGCGCCGGGCCGAACGTGCGCGCCGGGTTCAGGCTCATGCCCGACAGCGGCGCTTCGAGGGTGATGAACACCGCGAGCAGCGCGGCGGAGGCGATGCCGGTGCGTGGCGCCCAGCGCGGATGATTCGAGAGACCGAGCACGACGCTCATCAACGTCAGCGTCATGGCGAGCTCGGCGGCAAACGCGACGGCGCGGCCGTGCGCGCCCGGCCGCGTCACCACCCAGTTGATCGACGCATCCGAGAGCGCCGATCCGAAGAGCAGCGCCGCCAGCGCCATGCCGGCGGCGCCTCCGGCAAACTGACCGGCGATGTAGCCGGCCACGTCGCGCCGCCGCATCGGCCGCAGCCGGCCGAGCGCGAGCGTCACGGCGGGATTCATGTGCGCGCCGGTGCGCGTGCCCCATCGCGAGTAGATCAACACCGCCGCGGTCATCGCCATCGCGCAGCCGACCAGGAAGCGGCGTGCCAGCGGATCGGTGATCTCTGTCGACAGCCATCCACGCGGGTGTTCGACCAGGATCGTGAATGCGCTCGCCGACACCATGAAGGTGGCGAGCAGCGTCCCCTCCATCGCGTACTCGCGCCAGCCCGCTCGCGGTGACGTCATACCTGGTCCAGACGCACGTAGGCGCCCTGGCGCGTGCGAATGAGGAAGCGGTCGGTCACCAGTCGCATCAGCACGGCAGCGCAGATCGCCGCATCGATGTGCCACAGGCGCACGGCCTGCTCGAGGGTCAGCCGCAGCCCCGGCATTTCGCGGTACTCGCCGCGAATGCGGAACAGCAGCACGTCGCTTGGGTCATCCTGCGTGGGCGTCGGCATCTCTGGACTCTCCATGGCTCGTGAAATCGCGGGCTTGGATGTAACCGCCCGCACTTCGGTTTCGCCGCGACGGGCGCGAAACGCCGCACGCGAGGAGGCATCCAACGCCGCGTGCCTGACTTCGAAACGGCAGCAGAATGGCTCGAAGCCGACGGGCTGGGAGGGTATGCCTCCGGCACCGTCGGCACCCTCCGCACCCGCCGGTATCACGCGGTCCGCGTGACCGCGACCACGCCGCCGACCGGCCGGATGGTGCTGGTCGCTGGACTTGAGGTGTCGGCCGACTGCGGGAGCGGTCCCGAGGCGTTGGCCGCGCAGCGATACGAACCGGGCCTGACGCATCCGTCGCTTGCGCCGATCGAGTCCTTCGTCCGGGACCCATGGCCGATCTGGACCTATGCACTGTCGGATGGCAGCCGCGTCCGGGCGGAGGTGCTGTGTACGTCCGGGCGCGCGCGCACCATCCTTCGATGGACACGAATCGCCGGTCACGGCCCCCTTCGCCTGCGCATCCGCCCGTTGCTGGCGGCGCGCGACTATCACTCGCTGCAGCATGAGAACGGCGGCGCCCACAGCGTTGTCGAAAACAGCGGCGGCGTTCTGACGTGGCGGCTGTACGACGACACGCCGGCCGTCAGCTGTTGCTCGAACGGATCCTGGCGCGCGGAGGCGCAGTGGTACCGCCAGTTTCTCTACGACGCGGAGCGCGAGCGTGGCCTCGATGCCGTCGAGGACCTGATCGCGCCCGGATCGCTCGACTTCGACCTCTCCGGCGCGCCGGCGGTGCTGGCGGTCGGCGAACGGCAGGCGTTGTCGGATCTCGAGACCGCCGATGTGGTCGGCGCGGTCGCCGCGGTGTCCCACGCGGAACGCGCCCGCCGCCTGGCGCTCGGCGGACCGCTCGAGCAGGCCGCCGATCAGTATCTGATTCGCCGCGGGGCCGGGCGCACGCTGGTCGCCGGCTATCCCTGGTTCACGGACTGGGGTCGCGACACGTTCATTGCGATGCGCGGGCTGTGCATCGCCACCGGCCGGCTTGATGTGGCGCGCGACATCCTTCTGGAGTGGGCCACGTCGTCGTCGCGGGGCATGCTGCCGAACCGTTTTCCCGACGGCGCCGATGAGCCCGAGTACAACGCCGTCGACGCCTCACTATGGTACGTGGTGGTCGCCGGCGAGCTGCTGGCCCATCCGGACGCGCCGGCGGTGCTGTCCAGGCATGACCGCGCGCAACTCGAGACGGTGATGACGGCGATTCTCGACGGCTACGTGCGCGGTACGCGCTTTGGCATCGTCTGCGACGACGATGGGCTGCTGGCGGCGGGCGTCGCCGGGGTGCAGCTCACCTGGATGGATGCGCGCGTCGGCGACCGGGTGATCACGCCGCGCATCGGCAAGCCGGTTGAAGTGCAGGCGCTCTGGATCAACGCCCTCGATGCCGGTACGCGGATCTCGCAGCGTTGGAATCGGCTGCGTGCAGCGGCGCTCCAGTCCTTCAACCTGCGATTCTGGAACCCCGACCGGCGGTGCCTGTTCGATGTCGTCGACGTCGATCACGTCGGCGGACAGGTCGACCAGACGATGCGTCCGAATCAGATCTTCGCGGTCGGCGGACTGCCGCTGACCTTACTGCCGATCGAGCGCGCCCGCGCGGTTGTCGACGTGGTGGAGGCAGAGTTGTGGACACCGTTGGGACTGCGGTCGCTCGCGCCACGCGAGCCAGGCTATGCGGCGCGGTATGCCGGCGGACCCGGCGAGCGCGATGCGATCTATCATCAGGGCACCGTCTGGCCGTGGCTGCTCGGGCCTTTTGTCGAGGCGTGGCTGCGGGTGCGCGACTGGTCGTCACCGGCGATGGCCGAGGCGCGGACGCGACTGCTGGCGCCGACCGAGCGGCACCTGTCGAGCGCGGGTCTCGGCCACATCTCGGAAGTCGCCGACGCCGAGGCGCCGCATTCGCCCGGCGGCTGTCCGTTTCAGGCCTGGTCGGTAGGGGAATTCATCCGCGCCCGCGCGCTCCTCGACACGAAGTCGCCGTTGTCGGTCGCCGCAGCGCACATGAATCCATCCAGCATGACCCGCAGGGACGTCGCCGCCGGCGACGAGCCCGCCCGCACCATCAGGAACTCGCGTCCGTCCGGGGTGACGTCGTAGTTGGCCAGCGTGACCGTGCCGCGGACGAACTCGCCCTCGAACAAGGTGGTCGGAATGGACGCATGCTCCACGCCGGCGCTGACATCGACCCGCATCACGCGGTTGCCGCTGCGAAAGAACAGCTCGCCGCTTTGCGGCGACCACATCGGCTCGGTGCCGCCCTCAACCGAGATCTGCAGCGTGGTGTGCGCATGCGGGTAGTCTGCGACCACCACCTCGTCGCGACCCGATTGGTCCGTCACGTAGGCAAGGTGGCGCCCGTCCGGCGCGAACACCGGGGCGTACTCGTTGAAGGGCGTTCGTAGAAAGGGCCTGACCTGCTGGCTGTCACGATCGAGCAGCCAGAGATCTGCGCCGGTGGCCGGATGGTATTCGGTGAAGATCAGCGCGCCCCCATCGGGCGACCAGGCGCCGGCCACTTTGTCGAACTCGCTCGCCACGAGCAACTCGGGCGGGTGCCGGCCTTCGGACCGGCGCGTAAAAAGGTCGGCAGGGCCGCCGACGCTGGAACTGAAGGTGATCATGCCGTGGTCCGGACCCCGGATGCCGGCAAAGTTTTCACCCTGAAATGTCAGCCGGGCCAGCGAGCCCCTGGCGAAATCGTAGGCCCACAGGTCGGAGCTGCGCTCGCGAAGGCTGAGGATTGCCGTGCCCTGGGTGCTGCCCCATCGGGGCTCCTCGAGCATGTAACCGCTGGCATGGCGCGATGTTTCCTGGCCCGCGCGATTCACCGTGACCAGCACGCGTTTGAGTGACTGGGCCTCGCCGGGCACGTGCACGATCATCCCGTTGCCTGCGCAATCGACGTGCGCGGCACCGGTGGCGGAGGCCGCGACGCCGTGCGCGACGACCCGTGGCGCCCCCGACACCTGCGCCTGGTCCGCATCGAACGGCGCCGCCAGCAACGCCCCGCCACGCAGCCACAGCAGTTGTCTGCCGGCGAGGCAGCGGCCGTCGCTCGCATGCTGCAAGACCAGGCGGCGCTCGCCGGCGCCGATCCGCACCATCGCGAGTGAGGCCTCGTCGAACGAGGTCGCCCCGGCATGTCCGATCGTGAAGAGCACTGCGTCGCCGCCCGCGAGGGCGTGGGGCCATCGATGGGTGCGCTCGCCGGCACCGAAATCTACGGTGGTCAAAGGCGCGGGTTGGCCGCCAGCGGCCGCAATCCGCCACAGGCCCGTCGTCGGGCCCGGCGCGAAAATGATGTCGTCGCGCTCAGTCCACGTCGCCCCCCGCAGTTCCGCGACGTCGCACAGCGGGAATGGACTGCCGCCGTCAATCGGGGCCTTGCACAGCCGCCGGTTCTGTTCGAATCCCACCCAGTGGCCGTCGGGCGAGAGAAAGGGATTGCACGCGCCCTCGGTGCCGGGTAACGGCACGGCATCGAAGCGATCGAGCCGGCGCAGATACAGCAACGTGGTGCCGCCGTGCCCCGCCGCGAACACAATCGCCGAGCCGTCGGCCGCCACCGCCAGGGCCGGCGTCGACCCTGCCGCTATCGACGCCCCTTGCGGCAGCGCGATCTCGAGCCGAAGGGCGAGGTCGATGCGCGGCGCCGTCACCACCGTTGTCGCGGCCGGTCTGCTGACCGGCGCAACGAACTGATAGCCACGACGCGGAACCGTCGCAATATACGGCTCCTGGTCGGTCTGCCCAAGGAGCTTTCGGAGCGTAAAAATGTGCTGGCTGAGGTTGGCCTCTTCGACGATGGTGTCGACCCACACCGCCCGCAGCAGTTCATCTTTGCCGACCACCTGACCGGCGCGCTCGAGGAGCGCGAGCAGGACGTCGAACGCCCGGGCGGTGACCGCAATCGTCTGGCTGTCACGGGCGAGGACGCGCCGCGCGGGGTCGACGCTGAACGGACCGAAGCGATACATGAATTGAGACCCTTTGAGATCAATTAATGCCGTGTTGAGGACTTTGCCGGCCAAGCGAAGCCACCATGTGCCTCACGCGGCCGCCGTATGTTAGGCCGGCGGACGGCGTTCGAAACCCTTCTTCAAGGAGCAACCCGATGGCAGTCTACATGGTGGAACGAAACCTGACGGGCATCACGATGCCGCAACTGGCCGGGGCGCAGCAAGCGGCGATATCGACCGCGCGGCAGTTCACGGCCGACGGTACGCCGGTGCGCTACATCCGCAGCACCTTCGTGCCGGGCGAAGCGCGCTGCATGTGCCTGTTCGATGCCAAGAGTGCCGACGACGTGAAGAAGGTCAACGAAGCGGCCCAGCTGCCCTTCGAGCGCATTGTCGAGGCGCTCGACCTCACGCCGTCCTCGTAAGAGGGGGGCGATCGCGGCGGCGGCGGGGAGCGCTTGACCTTCCGGCGGCAAGGAATCGATCGCCTCGCGCGTGAAGTCGATTGTGCATGGCGTTCAATCTGACTAATCTGGAGCCGGAACATGGCGAAGTATTTCGTCACCGGCGCCACTGGATTCATCGGCGCGGAGATCGTCAAGCAGCTGATCGGTCGCGGCCATAAAGTGGTGGCGCTGGTGCGCTCGCCCGAGCGCGCCGGCATGCTCAAGGCGCTCGGTGTCGACATGCACGCCGGCGACATCACCGATCGCGAAACGCTGCGGGTGCCGATGACCGGTGTCGACGGCGTGTTCCACGTCGCCGCGTGGTACAAGGTCGGCGTCACGGAGCCGCTCGCCGAACAGATCAACGTCGGGGGCACCCGCAACGTCCTCGAGACCATGCGCGCGCTGGCGATCCCGCGCGGGG
Organism: uncultured Acidimicrobiia bacterium; assembly: GCA_963795125.1. Lineage (GTDB taxonomy): Bacteria > Acidobacteriota > Vicinamibacteria > Vicinamibacterales > UBA2999 > 12-FULL-67-14b. Next base: position 293,443 of record CAWCGQ010000001.1, read on the forward strand.
TCTACACCAGCACGGTGGCGGTATTTTCAGACACCAAGGGCGCGTGCCCGGACGAAACCTACCGTTACGACGGCCCGCACCTGAGCGAGTACGACCGCACGAAATGGCACGCGCATTACCTGGTCGCGGTGCCGGCGATCGAAGCCGGCCTGCCGCTGTCGATTGTGATGCCGGGTCTGGTGTACGGGCCGGGCGACGGCAGCGGCATGCATACCGCGCTGGTCGATCTGCTGCGCGGGCGATTGCCGATGACGCCGGCGAAGACGGCGTTCTGCTGGGGACACGTCGAGGACACCGCGCGCGGCCATATCCTGGCGATGGAGAAGGGCCAGGCGGGCGCGACCTACATCATGGCCGGCCCGCGGCACACCTTCGAGCACGCGTTCGATCTGGCGGCGTCGCTCGCAAAGGTGCGGGCGCCGCTGCTGCATCCCGGTCCGCGGGCGCTGCGTGCGGCCGCCGCGGTCCTGTCGGTCGCCGGCCGTTTCGTGAACCTGCCGACCGCGTTCACGCCGGAAGCGCTGCGCGTGCTTGCCGGCACCACCTACCTCGGATCCAGCGAAAAGGCCGTGCGTGAACTCGGGTTCACGGCACGGCCTCTCGACGAAGGAATGGCGCAGACGCTCGAACACGAGCTGCGGCTCATCGGCCGCGCGTAAGCGGCGCCGTCAGCACCGCCTTGGCGGCGATCTGCTTCGCGGAACCCCCTCGGTGTGCGGCTTTCGATCGATGTGACTGAATGTTGCCGTCGTGCAACGTTCCAGCCGCCGATTCGACGAGCGTGCCGTTCGGCGAGACAATCGTCACCGCAAACGTGTCATGGCCGCGGCCCGGCTCGCCGCGATCGCTCGCGGTGATCTCGAAGCGGTAGCCGGCCTCGCCGTTCCAGGCGCCAATCCCGGAGAACACCACCGTATCGACGCCGCTGTCGGGCTGTCGGCCCGGCGAGTAGCCGTCCGCGTTCGAGAAGTGCACATTGGCGACGATGGCCGACAAGTAGCGATCGGGCTTGCCGGCGCCGCTGCGGAGTTTGAGCAACACCCACCCGCGCTCGTTCGCCCCGGCCGACTCGCGGACGTCGAAGATGAACCCGACTCGTTCCCGTGGCGCGCCAATGGCACCGGCGCCGGACATGCGTCCGAACAGCGACACCGTGCGCGTGACCGTGACCGTGAATGACGCGGTGGCGGCATTGCCGGCGGCGTCGTAGGTCGAGCACGTCACCGTGGTGGCGCCGACCGGGAAGGTGCTGCCGCTCGCCGGCGAGCACGCCACCGCCGGTGACGGCGTGACCGCGTCGCTCGCGCTCGCCGAGAATGACACCACCCGACCCTCCGGTGAAGTTGCCTCAGCGGTGATGTCCGCCGGCACACTCAGCTCCGGCGCGATGGTGTCGAGGACCGTGATGGAGAACGACACGGTGGCGGGGTTGCCGGCCACGTCGCTGGCCGAGCAGGTGACGCCGCTGTGGCCGAGCGGGAAGGTGGCGCCGCTGGCGGGGGCGCAGGTCACCTCCACCGCGGGGTCGAGATTGTCGCTGGCGGTGGGCGAGTCGTAGGCAACCGTTGCGCCTTCAGGCCCGGTGGCTTCGGCCACCTGATCGGCGGGACTGAAGCTGAACACCGGCGCCTCGATGTCGGGCGGGAACGTGAAATACGCCACCGCCGGGTCGTGATCCGACAACCGGCTCGGCGTCGTGGCATCGCCGCGCAGCACCTCGGGGAAATCGGCGTTGACGCGCGGATGCACGAGGCCGGCAAACTGCGGCGTGAGGTTGGCGGTGACGAGCACGTGGTCGAGCGTTTGCGCATTGCCGCCGAACACGTAGGAGTAACGCTGCGACGGATCGCCGAAATCGCCGAGATCGATCAGATCGGGCGACACCAGATCGGGCGAAGCGGTCGCTACTTCATCCGGCGGCGCCGGGACGCCGCGGATGGTCCCGATGCTGTCGCCGTAGCCGTCGCTGAAGCTGAACGCGTTGTAGTCGCCGATCGACACGATGGCCTCGCCGGGATCGTTGATCTGGCGTCCCTGAATGTAGTTGGCGAGGAACTCGGCCTGCGCGCGGCGCTTCTCGCGGACGCGCTGGCCGGTGGCGTTGGCGAGCTCGACGTCGATCAGCGAACGCATGTGGTTGACGATCACCGTGACGTTCTGCGGCAGCGTGCTTGCCGGGCCGACCACCCTCGCTTGCAGGACGAGGGGCGGGCGATCGTTCAGCAGGTCGACGCTGCCGTCGCCCGGATCGATGAAAGTCTCATCCGCGCCGATCTGATCGACCGACAGCATGGTGACGCGGCTGCCGACCTGTTTCATCAGGAACGCCACATCGATGCCGCCTTGATCGTTGCCCTCGAACAGGTACGACGCATACTGCGGTGCCGGTTGTCCCGCGGCCACGGCGTCGCTGTCGATCTGCCTCGCCAGCGCGGTCAGCGTCGCGAGGTTCTCGACCTCCTGCACGCCGACAATGTCGGGCGTGCCCAGCACGCCTCTGACCGTCAGGGACGCCTTGTCCAGCCGCCGCTCGAAGGCTGCCGCCGTCAGCACCGCGTCGCCGCCCGGATCGTTGGTGGTGTCGTAGAAGCGTTCCAGGTTGAACGACGCAATCGTGAACTCATTGAACGCCGGCACCGGCGCCACCGACACCGCCATGCCGCCAGCGGGATTGAGCGGCGCTTCTGGAAGCAGGGTGTAGGTGCGGAATCCGAAGTCGAGTGGGCCCGTCACCTCCGTCATCACCGCGCCGGTCGACAGGTTGACCGGCGTCAGCCCTTCGAGGGCGTCGGAATCCACGCGCAGCCGCTCGGGGTTGCCGTCGAACAGCGGAATGTTGCAGGGCGCGAGCGCGCAGGCCAGGACCGGGTAGCCGGCGGCGACGCCCGGTTCGCGCACTGGGCGCGGCTGGCCGGTGAGCACCGCGTAGAACGCGCCGTCACTGGTCGACGACGCGTTGGCTTCGTTCTTGGTGCCGCCGGTGCCGCTCACCGCGGTGAGCGATGCCACGGTGACGCGCATGCCCTCGAAGCGCTCGAGCTGATCGAGCGTCCCGGTGTCCGACAGCTCGGTCGCGGTCAGCGGATACGCCGCCGGCAGCGTGCCCGGGCCCACGTCGCTCACCGCAACCACCGCGGTAATCTCGGTCAGCGGCGCGCTGCCGGGATCGGCCGACGACACGAATTCCGCCACCGCTCCCGTGACATTGACCACGCGGCCGACCTGCGCCGCCGCCGGCGCGCTGCCGCCGGTGAAGACGAACAGGCCCTCCGACGTCGCGGCGTCGGCGTCCTCCATGCCGGGCTCGGTCTGGACGAAGAAGCCATTGAACTTGCGTGCGGTCACGACGCCGCGGACCGTCACCGAGGTGCCGGGCGCAAACGGTGACGCGGCGCCGGCGCCCTGAATCTCGTGAGGCACGTAGATCACCGAGGGGGGGATCACGTTGACGGTCGCGCTGCTCGTGGCGGTGCGCGCCTGCGCATCGCTGGCGGTCAGGGTCACCGACCTCGCGCCGAGTGGATTGGTCGCGGGCACCACCACGGCGGCGGTGAAGATGCTGTCGTTGGCGACGGCATCCGGCGCGATGCCGTTGTCGGCAAAGGCCGTGGACGCCGAGCCACCCACCTGGCTCAGATCGCCAACCACCTGCAGGCCGGTACTGGGCGGCGCCATACCGGGGAAGACGCGGCCGAACACGCTCAGCACGCCGCCCTGCTCGACGGCCGACGGCGTGAACGAGGGAGTGATCGCGATACTGCCCGGTGTGAGGCAGGCGCTCGAGGAATTCTGCGGATTGCCCGGCGTGATGACGCGAAAGTCGTCGACGTTGCTGTTGGTATCGGCATGCCCGAGCGCGCCGCCGGGACGGCGCTCGACGCCGCGATCGGCGTTGGTCGTGAGCGGCGGAAGCCGGGTGCCCTCGCCGAATGCCGCAGCGGCCGTACCTTGACCGACCTGGTCGACGATGGTCGCCGGATTCGACGTGGTCAGCGCCACGCCGCCATCGTCGGCAATGCCGGTGGTGTAGGTCTGATTGCCGGGGACGGCGCCGCTATAGCCGGCGGACGCGTTGCTGTTGACGGCGAGAAAAAAGCAGCCCGGGTTGATGATGGTGTTGGGATTGATCGTCAGCCGGGTGCTGATCGCTGGCGGGACGTTGTTGTTCGATCCGCGGATTAACCAGCCGCCGATGTCGACCGGCGCGGAACCGGCGTTGAACAGCTCGATGAACTCGTCGTTGCCGCCGAGGGTCCCGCGAAAGCGGTACTCACTGATCACGATGCCGGTGCTGCTTTGCGCGGCAACCCTCTCCTGCATCGGGGAAACCAGCGCCGTCATCGCGATGGCGACGACGGTCAGTGCCAGGGCTCGTGATCTCATGATGTCGATCCTCATCAGGGACGGGATGGTGCTGCTAGGGCGAAGACAGTTGAGGCAATAGGAAAAGGGATGCCAACGGCCAAGTCAATAATTCGTGCAGCTTTTCGCAAAAAACTGTGCAACACGATTACGGGTTGGTGCTGTTTCGGAACAATCCGACCGCGATTTCCGTCCGCAGCCACCGGTGCAAATCGCGGAAGGCGCGTGCACGATGCGACACCGCGGCCTTTTCGCCAGCAGACAGTTCCGCGGTGGTTCGATTGAACGGCGGATACCTGAAAATCGGGTCGTAGCCAAAACCGTACGCGCCGGCCGGCGCCGCGGCAATCTCGCCATCGATGCTGGTTTCCGTTTCGAACAGCAGGGTGTGGCCGCGAGCCACCGCGAGCGCGGTGACGAACCGCGCCGAGCTGGGCCGCCCGTCGAGCCGGCGGAAGATGTCGCGAAATCGGTCCGGATACGAGGTGTCCGCGCCGAGAAATCGCGCCGATCGCACGCCGGGCTCTCCGTGCAGGGCGTCGATGACGAGCCCCGAATCCTCCGCGACCGCAATCAGTCCCGAGCCTTCGGCATAACCGAGCGCCTTGAGTCGGGCGTTTTCCCAGAACGTCGCGCCCGATTCCTCGGGCTCCTGAATCGGATCGAGGTCCGCGAGCGTGACCAGCTCGACGGGCACGCCCGCGAACAGCGGCCGGATTTCGCGCAGCTTGTTGCTGTTGGTCGTGGCGATCAGCAGGCGCATGGCGCCGCCGCTAGCGGCCGAGGATCGGCCCGACAATCTCGCGCTGCCTGGCGATGAGCTGGGTGATGCCATGGTCGGCGAGCGCCAGCAGCCCATGCAGCGCGTCGGTGCTGAACGGCTCGGCTTCGGCGGTGCCCTGGATCTCGATGAACCGGCCGTCGCTGGTCTTGACGATGTTCATGTCGACGTCGGCCTTGGAGTCTTCTTCGTAGGCGAGATCGAGCAGCGGCATGCCGCCGACGATGCCGACGCTGACGGCGGCGACGTAATCGGACACCGGGATGGACCTCAGTTGATCGGCCTTCTTGAGCTTGCCGAGCGCGAGCACCAGCGCGACAAACGCGCCGGTGATCGAGGCGCACCTGGTGCCGCCATCCGCCTGGATCACGTCACAGTCGAGCCACACCGTGCGTTCGCCCAGCTGTTCGAGCTTGATCACCGAGCGCATCGATCGGCCGATCAGCCGCTGAATCTCCATGGTGCGTCCGCCGACCTTTCCCGACGACGCCTCACGCCCGGACCTGGTCGAGGTGGCGCGCGGCAGCATCCCGTATTCGGCGGTGACCCAGCCCTTGCCGCTGTTGCGCAGAAACGGCGGCACCTTGTCTTCGATGCTGGCGTTGCAGATCACGCGCGTGTGGCCGACTTCGATCAGGACCGACCCTTCGGCGTGGATCGTGAAACCCGGAGTGATCGTAACCGGGCGGAGCTCGTCGGGCGATCGATCGTTCAGGCGCATTTGGGAAATATGACTGAAATAAGAAATAAGAAATAAGAAATAACCAACTACGAATTACTAACCTCTAACCTCTAACCACTAACCTCTAACCACCACCAACCCACCCACTGTCCTCTTTTCTATTTCAGAATCAGCGCGTCATTCTTTCTGAGTGGCCGCCGTAAGTCCACATGTCCTGCCAGCGTGTCGGCTTCCTGGCCGCCGATCAGGATTTGCAGTTCCTGCAGGTTGGGCAGGTTGGTCAGCACCGCGTTGACGATGGTGTAGACGGTCATCAGTTCCTGCAGCGCGCCACCGGGATGCGCCTTGCGGACTGACGGATCGAGGTCGACGAACACCTCATTGCTTTCCGACACGAAAATGCCGCGCAGCACGGTGCCCTTGGGGATGGTCGAGAGCAGCGGCGCCTCGGGCTCCGCCGACAGCTGCGCCTCGATGATCGATCGGGCCTGCGCCACGGCGCCTTCCGCGAGCGGAATCTCGCGCTCCGTGGCGACAAGGTGCAGGCCGTCCTCGGACTGAAAGTACAACGTCGCCTTGATGCGCGGCACCGCCTTCGCCGGAGGCGCGGCGCCCGGCACGGCGTCGGGATCGACGGCCACCGGGTCGAGCGTGGGGCGGGTCAGGAGCCGGTTGAGCCCGCTCATCACGCCAATGCCGAACACCACCGCCGCCGCGGCCAGGACGGCGAGCATCAGCACACGGCGTGGCGTCATCGACTTCATCGGCAGTCGCACTTTCAGTCGCGGCCTAGTGCTCAAGGAATTCGCGGAACTTGATGAGCGCATCGAGCAGCGATTGCGCGACCTGATCCTGATAGCCGGCCGTTGCCAGTTGCGTCTCCTGCTCGGCGTTCGACAGGTAGCCGATCTCGACCAGCGCCGCCGGCATGTTCGCCCCGACCAGGACGCGGAACGGCGCCTGCTGCACCGCGCGCGGGCTGAGCTCGATGCGCGGGCGCAACGACTGTTCGATGAACCCGGCGAGGGCGGCCGATTGCTCGAGATAGCGTGCCTGCGCGGTCTCCCACAGGATCAGGTCGATGGCGCGGTTGCCGCCGCCGAGGGCAGGCAGCGTCGCGCCGCCGGCCTCGGCCTTCTTGCGCGCCTCCTGATCGGCGCGCTCGACGGTCAGGTAATAGACCTCGGCGCCCTTGAGCGCCGGGCGGACCGCGGAGTTGGCGTGGATGCTGAGGAACACGTCGGCGTGGCGATTGTTGGCAAACGCCGAGCGCTCGTCGAGCGACATGGTCCGATCGTCGTCACGCGTCAGGAACACTTTCAGGCCGAGCCGGCTTTCGATCAACGTCCGCAGGCGACGCGCCACCGACAAGGTGATTTCTTTTTCGAGCGTGCCCTTCGCGCCCTGCGTGCCGAGCTCGTCGCCGCCGTGGCCGGGATCGAGCACCACGGTCCGCAGGCCCGAGGACGGTCCCTGTGTCGGAATCACCAGGCGGGTATCGGGCGCCGGTGACGGCGTCGGTGGCGGGGCCGCGTCGGTGGTGGCCGGCAGCAAATCGATGGTGAGGCGGCCCGAGCCGGCGTCGGCCTGCGACGTGGTGACGCGGTGGAGCGCGTACCGCGGACCGAGCGTCAAGGCGACGGTGGTGGGCGTGTCGCCCGGCGCCATGCCAAGGAGAAACGTCTGCGGCGGCACCAGCGGCAGGCTCACGTCGAGCGCGTCGGCGTCGAATTGCACGATCAGGCGGCCCGCCTGCGCGGTGACCCGGGTCTCGGTGTTCGGCGTGATGTCGAAGGTGACCGCGACATTGGTGGTGCCGGCGTCGACGCGTGCGACCACACGCGGCACCCGCAGCTCGCCGACCACCAGCAGCCGCGCCGCACGTCGCAGATCGAGCCGCACGTCGAGAGCGGGCGACAGCGCGCGGGGGAGGAAATCCGCGGGCACCAGCCAGCGCCCGTCGCGCCGCAGCGGCGGGGCGGGCAACGTCACCAGCCGTCCGGCCACCGACACCACGTTCTGATTTTCGGTCAGGACGATGGTGCGTCCGGCCGCGGTGATGGTGAGGCCGCCGGCGAGGCGTTCCTCGCGCGACGCGGTGGCAAACGCCGCGTTGATGTCGTCGACGGCAATGTAGTCCTGGCCGTTGATCGACGTGACCGGCAGGGGCTTGCGGCCGTCGCGCGAGATCACCGTAATTGACGGCGCCTGCGCCGACGCCAGGAACGAGAGCCCCACAACGAGCGTCAGCGCCACTGACGCGGCCACGCACCAATGGCGGAATTTCACGGTAGTCCCATCATAGCCGTTTCGCTTACCCTGAGTGGAGTCGAAGGGCCATGAAGCGCGTGCCGGCGATCGGCGTGGCGTAGTAGGGCTCGATGTCGTGAAAGCCGAGCGCCACATACAGCGCCTGCGCGTCGCCCATCATCGGCAGCGTGTCGAGACGGAGCTCGGAGTAGTTCAACTGCCGCGCTTGATCGAGCAGACGTGTGATGAGTTGTTTCGCGACTCCCCGCCCGCGCGCTTCGGGGCGAACGAACAAACGTTTCATCTCACCCGCCTTCGCGCCTGGCGCTTCGGCGCGGCAGGCCGGTTCATCGAGCGGGCGCAGGCCTACCATTCCGACAGGCACACCGTGGTCTTCGGCGACGAGCAGCGCCCCATCCGGAGGCGCATACGCGCCGGGCAAGCCGGTCAGCTCCGCGTCGATCTCCTGGAACGCCAGGTCGAGGCCGATCCACTCGACGTACTCGCGCAGCATGGCGCGGAGTTCGGGCAGGTCCGAAGCGGTGGCGGGGCGAATGATGACGTTTTCCAACCGGCAGCGTCCAGCTACAGTCTATCCAGCATGAACCCGGCCGCACTCGCGGTGCCGATGCTGATGGTGGGGGAGGCCGAACCGGTTCCCGCCAACCCGGAAGTGGCTCGGCTGGTTACACTTGCGAGGACCGGCGACCGCGCGGCGTTCGGCCGGCTGATCGAGGGTCAGCTCACCGCCGCCCGCCGGCTGGCGCTTGCCGCCGTGGGGCAGCCGATGGAAGCGGACGAAGCCGTCCAGGAAGCGTCGGTGGCGGCCTGGCTGCGGCTGGACGCGCTCGAAGATCCCGCCGCCTTCCGCGGCTGGTTCATGCGCATCGTCTGGCGGAAGGCGATCGATCGCCGGCGCTCGCTTCGCTCGTGGCTCGATCGCTTCGGGGCGTCGGCGTCGGACGACGAGCGTCCGCTCGATCTCGCCGCGAGCGATCCCCCGCCGGACGCGCAGCTGATCGCGCGCGAGCTCGAGCGCGCCATCGCGCGAGTGGTCCGGGCCCTGCCGCGCAAGCTGCGCGATCCCTTTCTGCTCGCCGCGAGCGGCGATCATCGCTACGAGGAGATCGCGGCGCTGCTCGGCACGCCGATCGGCACGGTGAAGTGGCGCGTCTCCGAGGCGCGGCGCCTGATCCGCATCAAGCTCGATCGCCTGGGTCACGGAGATCGGCGATGACGCCGCGGCTGGACGACGCGATCGACCACGTTGCGGCGCGGATGACCAGCGTCAAGGAAGATGCCGCGTTCGCGTCACGGATTGCGGACGCGCTTCCTGAACGCCGCACGGGTTTGAGGTGGATGCTTGCTGGATGGGCCCCACGACTCGCGGCGCTCGCGTTCGCGATCACGGTGGTTCTACGCACGTTCGACGAGGGTTCGACGATGGTTCTACGGGTGTTCGACGAGGGTTCGACGCCAGTTCTACGGACGGAGGATGTCACGCTGCCTTCGGCACCAACCGCCGTAGAACCGTCGTCGAACACCCGTAGAACCATCGTCGAACCTTCGTCGAACGCCCGCAGAACCCCTACCGAAGCCGAGCGCCCCGATCACGAGCGAAGTCTGGCGCCGATCGAGGTTCCCGGGGCGCTGTCGCTCGAGCCGTTGGCGCTCGGTGAGATGGCGTTGCAGCCGGCGCTGGAACTGGAGCCCTTGGTGATGACCGACCTGCCGTTCGGTGCCGAATTTTCGCATCGCTGACTTGTCAACCGCCGTCCGAGCGAACAGGGATATTGGAGTCCGTCATGAGAAACGCAGTGTTGTTCCTGACCGTGGTCCTGGCCATCGGCGTTGCGGCGCCTGTGGCGGCGCAGCCGCCCACCCCAGCGGTGCTCGAGAAAGTCGAGCAGACGCAGGACATCAAAGCCAAAGTGGACGCGGCACAGGCCGGCAATCCGCGATTGGTGCGGACGCTGACCAACGTGCAAGTCGAGCTGACACTGACCGATCAAACGGGTGGGGGCACGCCGGAGAAGAAAACGGTGAGCATGGTGGTCAGCAGCGGTAACTGGGGTCGAATCCGGTCGGCCGGAAACATGCACCCGATCGGTGAAGTGCCCTTCCCCGTCGACCTGAACGTCGATGCGAGGCCGTCGGTTACCGTCGAGGGGCCGATTCAACTCGAGCTGACCGTGGTTTACGCCCCGGCTGCCGTGGCGGGAACGGCGAAGGAGTCGGCACGGGTCCAGCCGGTCAAGGTGAATCAGAGCCTGACGGTGGTGCTGCACAGCGGAAAACCGCTGATCATTTCGCAGGCGGCCGACCCGGCCAGCGACCGCAAGGTGGTCGTCGAGGTCAAGGCGACGGTCCTGAAGTAGCGGCCGTCGAGCATGCCTGTGTCGAAAGACATTTGGTTTGCACCGCGGCTGACGCTGTGTGAAAATCCCCTTTCGCGCCGTCGATCGACTTCGAGGTCGATGCGAATCCTGAAGCAGCAGCGTGAATGAGGAGACCGTCAGTATGCGTGGTGTGTCCGGACTGTTGGCGTGTGTGGCCCTGCTGCTGGCGGTGGCGACGGCTTCGAGCGTGATGGCCCAGGCGGGGGCCGCCCCTGCCGGACCGGCGGCGGTGCCGGCCGAGGCCAAGAAGATGAAGGCCGCCTTCCCGTCGTCGCCCGCGGCGATCGAAGCGGGCAAACAGCTCTACACCAAGTACTGCCGCTTCTGTCATGGCAACACCGGTGCCGGCGACAGCACCATGGCGCCGAAGAACATGAAGCCGTCGAACCTGACCGACGCCGAATGGACCCGCGGCTCGAGCGAGGGCGAGATTTTCTGGGTGATTCAGAACGGCGCGCCGCCGAAGTACGACATGAAGGGTCTCAAGGGCAAGATCACCGACGCCGATACCTGGAACCTCGTTCACTTCGTACGCAGCCTCGGTGGTGCGGGCAAGTAAGAGCGCGGCCCTGCTTCTGGCAGCGGCCGTAATGCTGGTGGCGACGGCGGCGTGCCAGCTGGCCAGTCCCGGCCAGCCCAAGTGGAACGACGCCTCCGTGGGGAAGTCGCGCTGGGGCACGGACCCGGTCTTCACGCCGGCGCGCGCGTCGTTTGGCCAGGCGCTGCATGAGTTCATCGGCCGCAAGCCGAGCGACGTCGATCAGCCGTTTCCGTTCTCGCACCAGATTCACCTGTCGAAAGGCGCGACCTGCACCGATTGCCACACCGGCGTCGAGACCGGTCCCCGCGCCGGATTGCCGAGCATCAACACCTGCATGATCTGCCACTCGCAGATCGCCACCGACCGGCCGCTCATCATGCAGATCACCGAGATGCAGGCCAAGGGCATCGACCTGAACTGGAACCGCGTCTATAACTATTTTCCCGAGTCGCACGTCCGTTTCGAGCACGCTCCGCACATTCGTGCCAAGGTGGAGTGTTCGAGCTGCCATGGCAACCAGGCGGAACAAACCGTGGCCCGCCGCGCGGTCAACATGGACATGGGCTTCTGCGTAAACTGCCATAAACAAAAGCAGGCATCGAACGATTGCCTGACATGCCACTACTGATCATGGCACCCTACGCACCCTAGCCAAATGGATCGCCGCCACTTTATCAAGCTCACCGCCATCACCGGCACCACCGCCGCGTTGACGGCGTGCGGCAATCCCGAGAATCAGATCATCCGGTTCATTCCGGAGGACGACCTGGTTCCTGGCGTCGCGACGTGGAAGCCGAGCATTTGTCCGCTCTGCAGCGCCGGCTGCGGCGTGATCGCGCGGGTGATGGAAGGCGACGCGGAGGTGTTCCGCAACGGCCAGGCCGGCGTGATCCGCATGGGCCTTGCCAAGAAGCTCGAAGGCAATCCCGACGACGCGATCAGCCAGGGCAAGCTGTGCGCCCGCGGCCAGGCGGCGATTCAGATTACCTATCACCCGGATCGACTCGACAAGCCGAAGAAGCGATCGGGTGAGCGGGGCAGCGGCACGTTCGTGGACATCACCTGGGACGAGGCGATCCAGGAACTGACCGGCAAGCTCAACGAGCTGGCGGCGACCAACGATCAGGGCTCGCTGGCGTTTCTCGCCAAGCCGCGCCGCGGCGGCCGTCTCGAGCTGGTCGACGAGCTGTTGCGGCGCTTCGGCGCCAAGCCACCGGTGGCCTACGAATTGTTCTCGGACGAGGTGCTGCGCCGCGCCAATGCGATGGCATTCGGATCGCATCAGCTGGCCACCGTCGACCTGGCAAACGCGCGCTACGTGATCTCGTTCGGCGCGGATTTCCTGGGCACCTGGAATTCATCGGTGGCGCAGAGCGTGGCCTACGGCAAGATGCGCCAGGTGGGCACCGGCGTGCGGCCGAAGTTGGTGCACGTGGATGCACGCCTGTCGCAGACGGCGGCCAACGCCGACGAGTTCGTGGCGTGCAAACCTGGCAGCGAAGGCTTGCTGGCGCTGGCGATTGCGGCGCTCCTCGACCCGGGCACCGCGGGCGCCGCGCAGTATGCGCCGGAGCAGGTGGCCGAGAAGACCGGCGTCCCGGCCGACACGATCCAGCGGCTCGCACGCGAGATGGCCGCCAACGCGCCGGCCGTGGCGATGATTGGTGGGGCTCCCCTCGCGCACACCAATGGCCTCTTCCAGGCGCAGGCCGTGAACGAGTTGAACCGGGCGGCGAAAGCCTTGAATCGCCCCGGCGGCCTGTCGTTCGTGCCCCAGGCAGGCGTGGTCGCGACCCGAAGTTTCGCCGAGATCCTGCAGGGCGATGCGCCGAAAGTATTACTGATCGACGATGTCAATCCGGTGTATTCGTCGCCGGCGGCGTGGCGGGTGGCCGACGCCCTGACGCGGGTCCCGTTCATTGTCAGCTTCGGATCGTTCATCGACGAAACCAGCGCGCTCGCCGATCTGATCCTGCCGGATCATTCGTTCCTCGAGTCGTGGGTGGATGCGGCGCCGGAGAGCGGATCGGCGACAGCGGCGCGCTCGAAGTTCGGCCCGGTGATGCGGCCCCTCTACGACACACGCTCCACACCCGACGTGTTGCTGGAAGTGTCGCGCGGGTTAGCCAAGCCGATTGCCGGGCTGCCGAATACGTTTGAAGAGTTTCTGAATGCTGGCGCTACAGCGCCAGCTCTTCCAGCGTCGACTGCCGCTGCGGGAGCGACAGCCCCCGCTCTCCAATGGTCCGAGCCGGTCTTCGATGGCGAGGCCGGTCAATTCCCGTTTCACTTCATGCCCTACGCCTCGCAAGGCCTCTACGACGGATCGCTGGCGCATTTGCCGTGGCTGCAGGAGATGCCCGACCCGATGACCTCGGGCATGTGGTGCAGCTGGGTGGAGATCAACGAGAAGAAGGCGCTCGAGCTGGGAATCAAGCAGGGCGATCTGATCGAGATCACCTCGACGCAGGGCAGCGTGCGCGCGCCGGCGTTTCTCAATCCCGGCATAGCGCCGGACGCGGTGGCGATGCCGGTGGGGCAGGGCCACACCAACTTCACACGCTACGCCACCAATCGCGGGGTGAACGCGCTGGCAATCGTGGCCGGCGCCGCCGTTGCCGGCACCGAATCGCTCGCCTGGTCGGCGACGCGCGTCAGGATTGCCAAGGTCGGCGAGCCCGAGATCGATAACCTGATTCTGTTCGGCGGCTCGACGCGGGAACGGCCCGACTGGACGCACGGCCGGGGAGAAGAGCACTGATGGCGTATCGCTGGGGAATGGCGGTCGATCTCGACAAGTGCACCGGCTGCGAAGCCTGCGTCACGGCCTGCCATGCCGAGAACAACGTGCCGACGGTGTCGCCGCAGCAGGCGGCGCGCGGCCGCGCCATGCACTGGATCCGGGTGGAGCGCTACTACGAGGGCGATTTTCCGGACGTGCGCGTCAAGTTCCGTCCGGTGCTGTGCCAGCAGTGCGACAACGCGCCGTGCGAAGCGGTGTGCCCGACCTATGCCAGCCACAAGAACGAAGACGGCCTGAACGCGCAGGTCTACAACCGCTGCATCGGCACCCGCTACTGCGCCAACGCCTGCAGCTACAACGTTCGCTTCTTCAACTTCTTCAACCCCGAGTGGCCCAAGCCGCTGCAACCTGCAGCTCAACCCGGACGTCTCGATCCGCGAGGTCGGCGTGATGGAGAAGTGCACCTTCTGCGTGCAGCGCATCAAGGCCGCGAAGACCGCCGCGAAAGCGGAGCAGCGCGAGCTGGTCGACGGCGCGCTGCAGCCGGCGTGCGCGCAGGCCTGTCCGACCACCGCGATCGTGTTCGGCGACTTGAACGATCCCAACAGCCGGGTGGCGCGGCTGGCGCGCTCGCCGCGCGGGTCGAAGCTTCTCGAGGATCTCGGCGCGGAGCCGAAGATCACCTACTTGTCGCGGCAGCCCTGGTATGAATCGGACGCTCAATAAATCGCTGGCGGACGACCTCGTTCGCCCGCTGTTCCACACCTCGGTGTGGTTCTACGGCATCATGCTGGCCGCCGGCACGGTGGTCGCCTGCGGCGCCGCGGCGTGGGGCTACCAGCTGTGGAACGGCATTGGCGTCAGCGGCAAGCGCTGGCCGACGTTCTGGGCGCTGTATCTCACCAACTTCGTGTTCTGGATTGGCATCAGCCACGCCGGCACGCTGATCTCCGCGATCCTGCGTCTGGTCAACGCCGGATGGCGCCGGCCGGTGACGCGGTGCGCCGAGGTGATCACGGTGTTCGCGCTGATGATCGGCGCGATGTTTCCGATCATCCACCTTGGCCGACCCGTGGCTGGCGTTCTGGCTGTTCCCATACCCGAGCGCGCGGGAGATCTGGCCGAACTTCCGATCGCCGCTGGCGTGGGACTTCTTCGCCATCAACACCTACCTCACCGGCAGCCTGCTGTTCCTGTTGCTGCCGATGATTCCCGACTTCGCGCTGGTGCGCGACCGCTCGACCGGCTGGCGGCGCAAGGTCTACGGCACGCTCGCGTTCGGCTGGCGCGGCACCACCACGCAGTGGAACCGCCTGGAAACCGCGATGCAGATCATGGCGATTGCCATCCTGCCGGTCGCGGTCTCGGTGCACACCATCGTGTCGTTCGACTTCTCGATGGCCACCGTGCCGATGTGGCATTCGACCATCTTCGGGCCGTACTTTGTTGCCGGCGCGATCTTCAGCGGCATCGCCGGGCTGATCATCGCGATGGCGGCGCTGCGCAAGGCGCTCAGCCTCGAGAAGTACCTGTTGCCGCTGCACTTCGAGAATCTCGGCAAGCTGCTGTTGCTGATGGCTATCCTGTGGGGCTACTTCGTGTTCAACGAGCGCCTCACCGTCTGGTACGGCAACGAGCCGCACGAGATGGCGGTGTTCTGGGCCACGCAGCGCGGCGCCTATGCGCCGCTCTACTGGACCATGGTGATCTGCAACTTCGTGTTGCCGCTGGCGATCCTCGCCAACCCGTATACGCGGACCATCCTCGGCACCGTCGTCGCCTCGTTTGGCGTGGTGATCGGGATGTGGCTCGAGCGCTTCCTGATCATCGTGCCGTCGCTCAATCACAAGCAGCTGCCGTACTCCTGGGGCACCTATCAGCCGACGCCGGTCGAGCTGTTGATCATGGCCGCGACCTTTGCCGCGATGGTGCTGCTCTACACGCTGTTCGCGAAGTTCGTGCCGATCATCTCGGTCTGGGAGATGAAGGCCGGCGAAACCGAGAAGGCGCACGTGGTTGAAGAACACGCCAGGGCGGCTGGCGGCCCGGTGCCGGTCGAGGTGCACCGATGAAGGCCGTCTACGGGCTCTACGCCGATCCGAACGTGGCGCAGCAGGCGGTCAACAACCTGCGCGCGGCCGGCGTGGCCGATACCGACATTACGGTGATCTCGTCGGAGCCCTTCGAGCACTTCGAGTTCGGGCACCGTGATGCGAAGACGGCAATGCCCTGGATCGCGACCGCCGCCGGGGCGGCCGGCCTGCTGCTCACGTATTTCCTGCTCGGCGCCTCGCAACGCTCGTGGCCGCTCATTACCTCGGGCATGCCGATCGTGCCGAACTGGACCAACCTGATCATCATTTTCGAGATGACCATGCTGAGCGCGATCCTCGCCACGGTCGTCACGCTGCTCGTCACCGCCGGCATTCCCAGCCGCGGCGGCAAGATGTACGACCCTGAAGTCTCCGACGGGTACATCCTGGTCGGCGTCGAGAACCCCGCCGACGGCGCCAAGCTCGAGCCCGCCCTGGCCATCGAGGGCGGACGCGTCAAGACCACGGCCTGACCGTCGAGCCCCCTCATCAGCCATGCGTCTTGCCGGCGTCGTCCTGTTCTGTACCGTGCTGGCGTCTGCGGCGTCTGCTCAAACTCCGGTGTCCGGGTCGGCCAATCGCAAGCAGGCGACGGCGACCCGTGTCCCGAACGGATCGATTCGCGTCGACGGCCGGCTCGACGACGAAGCGTGGCAGCAGGCCACGCCGATCACCGATTTCATCCAGAAGGAGCCCGTCGAGGGCGCGCCGCCGACCGACGCGATGGAAGTGCGGATCGCGTATGACGACGACGTGCTGTATGTCGGCGCGCGGATGTTCAGCAAGGACGGACGCATCCAGGCGCCGCTCGGCCGGCGCGACAACGTCGATCAGGCCGAGCACATCCTGGTGTCGTTCGACACCTTCCTCGATCGCCGCACCGCGGTCGTCTTTGGCGTCACCGCCGCCGGCGTGCGCATCGATCGCTACCACGCCAGCGACAACGAGGATGCATTCGATGCCGGCTTCGATCCGGTGTGGCGCGCGCGAGACCAGCGTCAGCGGCGATCAGTGGACCGCCGAGCTGTGGATTCCGTTCTCGCAGCTGCGCTTCAACCCGCAGTCCGATCACACCTGGGGCCTGAACCTGTTTCGCTTCAGGCCGACGCTCAATGAGGAGGACTACTGGATCCTGATTCCGCGCACGGTGCGGGCGTGGGCGTCGCGCTTCGGCGAGGTCAGCGGCCTCGACGGCATCGTGCCGCCGCGGCGCATCGAGGCGCTGCCGTATCTCGCCGGCGGCTCGACGCTGAGCGGCGCTCGCGACCGCAACAATCCGTTCGACGATGGCCGGAACCTCGAGGGCCGGGTCGGCGCCGACGTCAAGATGGGCCTGGGTCCGAATCTCACGCTCGAAACCGCCATCAATCCGGACTTCGGACAGGTCGAGGCCGATCCGGCGGAGGTGAACCTGACGGCGTTCGAGACCCGGTTCCCCGAGAAGCGGCCGTTCTTCCTCGAAGGGGCGCAGCTGTTCAACATCGGTCACCCGAACTTCTACTACTCTCGCCGCATCGGCCGCGACGCCGATTGGTCCCGCGACCGGTGACTACGTGGATTATCCGCGCCGCACCACCATTCTTGGCGCTGCCAAGCTGACGGGCCGGCTGCCGTCGAAGACCTCGATCGGGTTTCTCGCCGCGGTGACCGACAGTGAAGACGCCCGCGTGGCCACGTTGAATACGGCAATGTTGAATACGGGGGCCGCCCCCATGCCGCCATTCGTGCGGTGAGCGTGGCGCCGCACGCGTATCACATGGTCGGCCGCGTGCTGCAGGAGTTCGGACCGTCGGCCTCCACCGCCGGCTTCCTCGTCAACGTGGTGCATCGCGATTTCGACGACGGCAGCCCGCTGGCCGACCTCTACACGCGCAACGCGCTCGGTGTCGCCGGCAATACGCTGCTGCGATTCAACGGCGGCCAGTACGAGTTCCGCGCCTCGGCGGGCGGGTCGTTCCTGAACGGCACCGATCAGGCGGTCGAGCGCGTGCAGCGATCGAGCGCGCATTACGCGCAGCGTCCCGATCGCGAGTATTCGCCGCTCGATCCGACCCTGACGTCGCTGGCGGGATGGACCGTGCAGATGAACTTCGACAAGACCGGCGGCCGCCACTGGCTGTGGGGCGCCAACACCAAGATCGATTCGGAGAACTTCGAGACCAACGACTTCGCGCAGCTGAATGGCGCCGACGGCTGCTGTTGAGCAACGCCAACCTGCGCTATCGCGAGACGCAGCCGGGCACGGTGTTCCGCAGTTACTACGTCCAGCTCGACGCCAAGACCGACACCACGCTGCGCCGGCTGATGCAGACCGGTCACGTGCGCGGCACCGCCAACGTGACGTGGGCGAACTTCTGGACCTCGCAGGTGCAGGTGTCGCGCAACCTCGCCACCAGCAGTGTGTCGCTGACCCGCGGCGGACCGCTGATGGCGCGCGGTCCCGGCTGGACGCACCAACCGTCAACGTCGGCAACCGCGCCCAGTCGCGCACGCGCGTCACCGCGCAACGCTGTTCCACCAGACCAATGACGACGGCGCGTCGAACAATCGCGTCACCGGGCTGTTCTCGATGCGTCCCGGGCCGCGGTGGCAGTTCTCGGTGTCGCCGTACTACGATCGCATCACCGAGCCGCAGCAGTACGTCAGCACGCTGCCGGCGGCCGGCCCGTCACCTACGACAGTCGCTACGTGTTCGCGTTCATCGATCGCAGCACGATGTCGATGGAGTACCGCCTGGGCCTGACGCTGAAGCCGGACGTGAATCTCGATGTCTACGCGGAGCCGTTCGCGGCCTCGGGACGCTACTACGACTACGGCGAGCTGCTCGCGCCGGGCAGCCGCGATCGGCTGACCTACGGCACCAGCGGCACGATCCTGACGGTGAATCCCGACGGCAGCCAGGTCGTGAACGTGAACGGGAACACCTTCAACCTCCGCAATCGTGACTTCAACACGCTCTCGTTCAGGAGCAATGTGGTGCTGCGCTGGGAGTGGCGTACCGGCTCCACCCTCTATGCCGTGTGGCAGCAGGATCGCGAGGGCACGGAGGTGCTCGCCACGCGGGTCGGCGTCGACGATGCGTTTCGATCCCTGACCGCGCCCGGGCGCAACACGTTTCTTCTCAAGATGTCGTTCTGGGTGCCGGTGAAGTAGACCCGGTTCCATCGAGCAGCCCCCCACACACGCTCACGACTGCGCTCGAGGTCTGAGCCTGGGAAGGGCCGCCGTTGCCGCTTCCGAGATGCGAATTTCTCTGGACTCGGCCGCCGTAATGAGGGAGATTCCGCGCGATCGGAGTTTCCTATGCGAACACTGTCACGCGCGGTTGCCCACCTGGTGTTAGTGCTTGCCGGTGCCGCTCCGGTCCTGGCGCAGGGCGTCGGCGCCATCGGCGGCACCGTCACCGACGGATCGGGCGGGGTCATGCCCGGCGCCACCGTGACGCTGACGTCGGCGGCAGGGGGCGTGGGCAGCGGTCAATCGACGGTGACCAACCCGCAAGGGACATATCAGTTCACCCGCCTCGTGCCCGGGACCTACCTGGTCCGGGCGGAGCTGCAGGGTTTTCGCCCGGCCGAGCAGCGCAACATCCAGGTCAACGCCGACCAGGTGGCGCGCGCCGACCTCAAGCTCGAGATCGGCACGCTGGAAGAGGGCATCACGGTGAGCGGCGCCGCGCCGCTGCTCGATACGTCGACGGCGTTGAAGCAGACGGTGATCTCCCGCGAGGTGCTCGAGGGACTCCCCAACCGCAGCGACGTGTGGTCGATTGCGCGGGTCATTCCTGGCGTGGTGATGAACAAGGTTGACGTCGGCGGCACCGAGCAGTTCCTGCAGTCGAGCGCCAGCGTGCGCGGCACCGCGGCTGAAAACAAGTTCACCATCGACAGCATGGACGTGTCGGCCCTCGACGGCAACGCCACCATCGCCGCGCTGTATCTGGATCCCTACGCGTTCCAGGAAACCAACTACATGATGGGCGCCGGCTCGGCCGAAAATTCCAACGGCGGCCTCACCTTCAACATGGTCACCCGCAGCGGCACCAACCGGCTGCAGGGCGGGGCGATGTACAACGGCACCTTCGGCGCGCTCGCCGACGCCCGCAACTTCAACAGCGATCTGCGCGCGCAACTGCTCGCGGCGGTCCCGGCGAGGGTGCTGGCCGCCAATCCCGGCATCGAGCCCAACTCGGACATCCAGCAGATGTACGACGTCGGCGCGTGGCTGGCGGGCCCGATCGTCAAGGACACGCTCTGGTTCGCCGGCACGTATCACGACCAGCGGCTCGACTCCTACAAGCTGGGCAGCTACAACCCCGACGGCACGCCGGTGCTCGACGACAACATCATGTGGACGACGACCGCGAAGGCGACGTGGCAGTTGCGGGGCAGCGCCCAGCTGTCGTACTTCCACAACCTGCAGTACAAACTGATCGGCCACCGCGGCGGCGGCACCTTCGCCGACGGCCGCGCCCGCAACTACAACGACAAGTATCCCACCGTGAACCAGGTGAAGTTCACCACGCCGATCGGCGGCCGGATGGCATTCGACGTCACCTACAGCCGGTTCCGCGCCGACGATGCATTCGGTTCGAGGCCGGAGGTCAAGCCGGGCGACATCGCGACCAACGACACCACCACGCAAACGAGTGAAGTGGCGCTGCCGACCTATCGGGCCATCGGCATGTTCCGCGACAACATGCGCACCACCTTCAGCTGGTTCCAGGGCCGCCACGACCTGAAGGCCGGCTACGAGTACGTCAACGCCGCGCGCGCATCGCGCTTCTGGTCGACGTCCGGGCTGCGCGCGAATTTCGCCAACGGCGTGCCCGCCTCGGTGAACACCTACCTGGTGCCGGTGACGCGCTCCGAGACGACCTACGGCGCGGACATCGACGAGTTGTTCCGATTCCGCGCCGACGAACAGGGCCTCTTCATCCAGGATCGCTGGACGCCGTTGCGCCACCTCGTGCTCAACCTCGGCTTGCGCTACGAGACCAGCGCGAGTTTCCAGCCGGCGACCTGCCGTCCGGAAACGCAGTTCGCGCCCGAGGCCTGCTACGGCAAGATTACCGCGCCGTCGTTCAAGGCCGTGGTGCCGCGCTTCAACCTGGTCTACGACCTGACGGGGGATGGACGGACCGCGCTGAAGGTCGCCGCCAACCGATACCACCAGCCGATCAACGTCAGCATCGTCGAGCGACTCAATCCAATCGCGATCGGCAACGCCGTCACCAGCGACCAGCGGACGTGGCTCGACAGCAACGGCGATCGCATCCCGCAGTTGAGCGAGATCGGGCCCTCGCCCGGCTACGTGTTCGTCGGCGCCAACGGCCGCTATGCGGACGACCTGAAGCGGCCGGTCTCGAACGAGTACACCGTGGAAATCCAGCGGCAGCTGCCGCACAACATGGTGCTGTCCGCCGGCTACACCCGCAAGCAGACCCGCCGCAACATCGGCGAAGTCGATACGATTCAGAACCTCGCGTCCTGGGGCGAGCCGATCACGGTAACCGAAAGGACCAGCGGTGAAATCGTCAACGTGTGGCGCCGCGGCACCGCCAACACCGCGCGGCTGTTCTACAACGCCCCGGAACTGGACACCGACTACAACGGCGGCGATATCTCGTTGAACCGGCGCCTGAGCAACCGCTGGTCGATGATGGCGGGCGCGTCCTGGGGCACGGTGACGCAGCGGACCCGCGGCGGCCTGCGCAGTGACCCGCACATCGTCAACTACTTCGACCGCGAGACGCTGGCGAGTGCCGACCGTCCCTGGTCGTATCGCCTCTCCGGCGTCTACGAATTGCCCTACGGCGTGTCGGCCAGCGGCACGTGGCAGTACCAGGCCGGTGAGCCACAGGATACGACCGTGGTGGTGACCAACCAGACGATCACGCTGCCGCAGGGCAACACCACGTTGCGAGTGCGTGAATTCGGCGACACGCGGCTGCCGGTCGTGGCGGGCCTCGACTTGAGTTTCCGCAAGGCGTTCCGGGCCGGCAGCAGGTCGTTGACACCCCGCATCGACATCTACAACGCGACCAACCAATCCACGGTGACCGCGCAGATCACGCAGCTCGGCCCGACCTACGGGCGCATCAGCGGCATCCAGCGGGCGCGGCTCATCAAGGTGGGGCTGAACCTGGAGTTCTGAGGGTTCACGGACGATTAACGCTCCCAGGTGAGCGATGCGATTCGAGGGTCGGCCGCAAAGGCATCGCGGCCGAAGCCCAGGCGCTGCTCCGGGAAATCGCAGATAGCGCGGACCCCGGGCGCGCCCACGTGCAGGCGCCACACCTGGCGCTCGATCGGCTCGCGCGACCCGAACGCCTTGCAGGTGAAGAGTGCGACATTGCGGCCGACCGCTCGCGCGGAGGAGTAGCGGAGGACCTGCACCCCTGCCGCGCGCGCGGCGTCGGCGAGCGCTTGACAGGGAGCGTAGTCGGTCGGATGCGACCACCGCGCCCGGGGTCGATCGAACGGCGGCGCGGTCAGATCGAGGCCGGACGCCGTCCTGAAGCGAACCGCGAACGCGGTGTATTCGCTCGCGTTCGACGGCCACGGCGTCCCGGGCGACTCCGCGTAGAACAACAGCCGCCGGAAGGCCATTTCGGCCACGGCGGTGTTCACCGTCTGCGACGCATAGAACACACCCGGCGTCAGGCCCGCGCGGCGGAACCGGGAGCCCGCCGGATAGGCGGCGCCATAGCGGAATGGCGTCGCGAGCAGGTAGTGCAACTGGCGGCAGTCTGGCGGGACCGGCGGTTTGCTGGCCTCGAGCACGTGTTCGAGAATCTGCTGCTCGTCGAGCGTGTCGACCAGCGCCATGGTCGAGACAATGTGCTGGGCCTCGACCACGCGCCAGCAGGTGCCGGCGAGGCGGCGAACTTCAGATGAGAGCGCGGCGGGCGTCCAGGTAGCCAACGACGTTCACCAGGCCCGACACCGATTGGATCACGCTGAGCGGCGTTGCGCCGAGCACCGTGTTGTCCCCGCGCAGCCACGCGCGGGCGACGGCCGCGTCACCGCCGACAATGGCGTCGAGCGCGCGGAAGAGGCGCAGGAAGAGCACGGCGATTTCGAACGGCTTGTCCCCGGGCGCCAGCTGATAGGTCCCCGATCCCATGCGCGAGATGGTGGCTTCGGACAGGCCGAGAATGCCGGCCAGCACCCGATTGGGCAGGGCCAGGCGCTCGGCCGCGCGCAGCACGGCCTTGGTCACGACGGCGGCCTCATCCGGGGATGGAGAGGGGTTCGGCTCGAGCATCAGATTCTTTCAGGTGAAATAATACACTGATATACATTCCATGGCAATCCCGCCGCCGTCCGCGGTCATCGCTGTCGGGCGGAGCGGCCGGACAGGATCTGGCGGAATGAGCGTCCCTGCAACTCGGACTCGTTCAGGCCGGTCTCCATCGCTTCCTCGATCGTGATCGCCCCCGAGCTCAGCGCGCGCGCGAAGAAGTTCACCAGCGCCTGACCCGTCGCCGCATCGTCAAACGCCGCGCCGGCCTTGGTCGCCTTGTCGAAGAATCGCTTCAGTCGCAGCGTCGCCGCCGGCAGGGCGGACAGATAGAACGCATACACCGCCGCGTAGCGCGTCGGCAGCTGCGCGGGATGCAGGTCCCATCCCTGGTAGAACCCGTTGACCAGCGAATGCGTCACGTCGCCGAAGTGCTTCTTCCACGCCTGCGTGCACGTGCGGCTCGATCGGCAGCAGGTTGCTCGATCCGTCCGACAGCGTCACGCCGGTCTGCGCCAGCGCGACCTGCATCATGTGCCTGGCGAAATCACACGCCGGGTGGCGCAGGTGCTGGTGCGCGGCGGTGATGCCGCAGAGCGCGGTGTAGTCGTAGACGCCGAGATGCGCCGAGCGCACGCGGCCGCCGCCGGCGGCGACCAGCGCGCGGAGCGCGGAGCTGCCGTCGGGCGCGAGGATCGATTGCGGCGTCTCGATCATCAGCTCGAAGCCGAATCGCCTTCGGCTCGAGCTTCAGCTTGCGTCTCGAGCGCCGAGCAGGCTGCGCGCGACGGTGCTGACGTGCTCGGGCGTCATCACCTTGCAGAGCGTGACCGCGAAGTTGTCCGGGCAGCCGCCTGGCCGACTGCGACCAGCGTCGAGACGAAGATATCGAGCGTGCGCAGGCCGCGCGCGTGCAGCTCCTGCGACATCGGCTTGATGCGGATGCCGATGAACGGCGGCAGCGTCGTGGCCTTCATGCCCGCCGCCACTGCCCGCGCGGCCGACTCGGCGTGGCCGTCTTCTTCGGCGTCCGGTGCGCGTGCCGTAGCCGTCTTCGAAATCGAGGCGCAGGTCCTCGACCGGCTCGCGCTGCGAGCTTGTCGAGCACCCGCGCGCGACACGGTGCTCGCGAACGCCGGATCAGCCGGCGGCATGCCGATCGCGTCGGCAAAGCGCCTTCGCCGTCGGCCCGTGCCGGTCGAGCGCCGCGATCGCGTCGGCGCCGGCGCGCTGCGCCGCAGTCGCGCGTAAAGAGCATCGCCGCCGATGATGAACGTGTGCACCGGCTGCCGCGCCGGTCGCATCACCGGGGTACAGCTCGCGAGCGTCTGTTCGCGCACTGCAGCATGCGACGTCATCGTCATGAGCCTCAAGACCTCACGACCGTCAGGTTCCCCGATAGGTGGTGAACCGAACGGCGCCAGCAGCAGCGGCACGTGATAGTGCGTTTCGCCGGCCAGCGTCTCGAACACCACGACCACTTCCGGATAGAACGCCTCGACGTCGAGCGACTCGAAATAGCGCTGCGTGTCGAAGGTCAGGCGATAGACGCCCGGGCGTCGGCGGGTCGTTGCCGGGATAGAGCGTGCGCAGCCGGCCGTCGTTGTCGGTGTGGCCACGCCCCACGGTTTCCCAAACGCCGTCGTCCGCGCGGCGGTCGAGCATCACGTGACGCCGGCCGCGGGGCGGCCAAGCGCGGTGTCGAGGATGTGAGTGGTGATGGCGCTCATGGGTCAGGTTGTCAGGCAGTCAGGTTGTCAGGTGGTCAGGCAGTCAGGTGGTCAGGCAGTCAGGGATCAGTCGGACAGCAGTTTGCCGGTCGGCGGCGCCGACGCAGTCGCCGTGTTCGAACACGATCTCGCCTCGCAGCATCGTCGCCATGACCACGCCGCGGAGCCGCGCGCCATCGTACGGCGTCACCGCATGGCGATGATACAGGCGCGAGGCGTCAACGGTCATCTCGCGGTCCGGATCGACGATCACCAGGTCGGCATCGTGACCCGGCTGCGATCGCGCCCTTTGCGCGCGTCGAGGCCGGCGAGCCGGGCCGGCGCCGCGGACATCCACTGCGCGAGCCGCTCGATCGGGATGCGCTCGCGCGCGCCGCGCCGGTCCAGACGATCGGCAGCGAGATCTGCAGCGAGGCAATCCCGCCCCAGGCGTCGACGAAGTTGCCGTCCTCGACGTGCTTGAGCGCCGCCGGGCGCCGGCGAGTGGTCGGTCGCGACCAGGTCGATGTGCCCTCGGCCAAGCGCGCGCCACAGCCGCTCGCGATGCTCGCGTCTCGCGAATCGGCGGCGCGCACTTCAACGCGGTGTCGCCGTCGGCGACATCTTCGGCGCAGAACGTCAGGTAGTGCGGGCAGGTCTCGACGGTGATCGGCACGCCGCCGGCGCGCGCGCCGCCGAATCGACGCGAGCGCGTCGGCGGACGCGAGGTGCACGATGTGCACGCGCGCCGCAGGTGCGCGCCGACAGTTCGATCAGCAGCTCGATGGCCGCCTGCTCGGCGGTGCGGCGGCCGGCTGTCGAGCCAGGTCGCGTAGCGGCGCGGATCGGCGCGTCGATCGGGCTCGCGCAGCAGCGCCGGCCACTCGGCGTGCACCAGCAGCGGCAGTCCGGTGGCGGCGACGATCGGCATCGCCTCGCGGAGGTCGGCTTCGCTGACGTGAGCGAACTCGTCGACGCCCGACGGGCTGAGGAAGCACTTGAAGCCGAGCACGCCGGCGCGCGCGAGCGGCTCGAGATCGCGCGCATTGCCCGGAACGACGCCGCCCCAGAATCCGACATCGACATGACAGCGGCCGTCGGCCGCCCGCCGCTTGGCTTCGAGCGCGGCGACGGTGGTGGTCGACGGAATGCTGTTGAGCGGCATGTCGACGAGCGTGGTGATGCCGCCGGCCGCGGCCGCGCGCGTCGCGGTGTCGAAGCCTTCCCAGTCGGCGCGCCCCGGATCGTTGATGTGCACGTGGCTATCGACGAGCCCCGGCATCACCACCGACGCCGCCGGCCTCGATGGTCGAGGCCGCGCTGTCGCTCGGCTGCCCGGAGTGCGGCTCGATCGCCGCGATGCGCCCGTCTTCGACGACGATCGTCGCCGGACGCATGCCGTCCGGCAGCACCACCCGCTCACTCCGAATCAGCCACGACGCCATCGGTCGTCAGCGCGACAGCGTCGCCGTGATCAAGCCGTGCGGCTCTTCGGTGGCGACGAACACCTCGTTGCGGTTCTCGAGGCCGAGGCGGGTCAGGTCGATCGGCAGGTGATGGCGGTTCGGCATCTCCAGGCTGATGCTCTGCACCACGTCGATCGAGTCGAGCACGCGCTGTCCCATCGCGTAGAGCGTGTGCTGCACCGACAGGCTGTCGTGCTCGCGCGAACGCCTCGAGCAGGGTCGGTCCGCACCGTCAGGTAGGTCGACGCGAACTCGATCTCGCGCGTCCGCGTAGGTCCACGTCGCGGTCATCGCGGTCGCGAACAGGCGGTCGTTGGTCTCCGGCAGGGTGGTGAACTCGTCGCGCGGATAGCCCTCGAACGCCGAGTGCGCGGTCTTCATGATCACGCAGATCGGCGATGCCGGCGGTGATCGACGGCGCCGTCGCGATCCGTGACGACGCGCGCGGTGCGGGTGTCGGGCCCGCGCCGGACGAACGCGCGGCCATGTTCGCGATCGCCGACGGTAATGCCGCCCCAGGCGTGATCGATCAGATCGACGCTGACGCGGCTCAGCTTGGGGTTGCGCTCGATGAAGTGCCGGCCCAGCAGCAGGCCAAACGCCTCCGGCTCGCCGACGCCGTCGCGCGCCGCGAGCGCGTAGACGGTATTTTTCATCGTGTCGGTCGGCAGCACGTCGCGGTTGTCGCCGTCCGTATAGGATGTGTCGTAGCGGCCCTCGAACGCGATGGCCACGGTGAAATCGCGCAGCTCGTGCCGAGTCGCCGCTGGCGCGTGACGCGCACCAGGCGGATGCGTGACTTTCCGTATGACGTCTCGCGTCAGCGCGGCGTGAGGCATAAGGGCTTCGACTCAGGATGGAGGCGTGAAGAGTGGGCGATCATAGCACCCTGACATTTACCAACCTCGCCGATCTCGCGTCGGCGCGAGTCGGCGGCCGCGCGATCGCCACCAACGACGACTTCTTCGCGTCGAAGGCCGAACCTGGTCAAGCCGGAACCGGCGGTCTGGATCCCCGACAAGTACACCGCGAAGGGGAAATGGATGGACGGCTGGGAGTCGCGGCGCCGCCGCGTCCCCGGTCACGACTGGTGCATCGTCCAGCTCGGCATGCGCGGCATCGTGCACGGCGTCAACGTCGACACCAGCCACTTCACCGGAAATTTTCCGTCGCATTGTTCGATCGAAGCGATCGACATGCCGAGCGGCGCCGAAGCCGTCGATGCACGCGATCGAGGGGCCGCCGTGGACGACGATTCTCGAGAAGATCGGAGCTGCGCGGCAACGGCGACAACTTCTTCGCGATCGCCGACCGCCGGCCGTGGACGCATCTGCGGCTCAGCATCTATCCCGACGGCGGCGTCGCGCGGCTGCGGGTCTACGGCGAGGTCTCGGTCGACTGGAACAAGGTGGCGCCCGGTAATCGCGTCGTCGATCTGGCCTCGATCACGCAACGGCGGACTGTTCCTCGATGCCAGCGACACCCATTACGGCACCAGGGGCGCGCTGGTCATGCCGGACCGCGCGAAGAACATGGGCGATGGCTGGGAGACCAGGCGCAGCCGCGGATCTCGGGCACGCGACTGGGCGATCGTGCGGCTCGGCGCACCCGGCGTGGTGTCGAAGGTCGAGATCGACACCAACCACTACAAGGGCAACTATCCCGATCGCGCGTCGCTCGAAGGCTGTCTCGCACCGGGCGCCACGCTCGAGCAACTGCGCGCGGCGGCGTGGTCGCGTGATCCTGCCCGAGACGAAGCTGTCGGCGAACAAGCGTCATTATTTTTCGGGCCAAGCAACTGCAGACGACCGGTGCCGTCTCGCATGTGCGGCTCAACATCTTTCCGGACGGCGGCGTCAGCCGCCTGCGTATCCATGGCACGCTCGCACCCCCGCGCCGCGGCCGAAGGCCGCTCCGGCGAGGCCGCGACGCCGCTGGCGTGATGGGCGGGCGAGCGATGACGGCATCGACCAGGCACGCCGGACGAGGCGCGGGCGATCCTGTCGCGCGCGTGCGGCTCGACGCGCTGGGTCGATCGGATGATGCAGCGCCGGCCGTTCGGCAACGACGCCCGCCTGCTGTCGGCGGCGCGCATCGAGTGGTTCGGCTTGACCGAGGCCGACTGGCTCGAAGCGTTCTCGCATCATCCGCGGATCGGCGATCGCGCCTCGCTCGCAGCGCGATTTCCGGCGACGCATGACCTGTCGTCGAACGAGCAGGCCGGCGTCGGCGCCGCCCGCGCCGAGGATCCTCGAGGCGCTGGCGGACGCGAACGAGCGCTACCGCGAACGCTTCGGGTTCATTTTCATCGTGTGCGCGACGGGGAAGTCCGCCGAGGAGATGCTGGGGCTGCTGCGCGATCGGCTCGGCCACGATCGCGCGACGGAGCTGCGAATCGCGGCGGAAGAGCAGGCGAAAATCACTGCTCTCCGCCTCGGTGGCTGCTAGCTGGCGAGCTTGTAGACCAGCAGTTCTCCCGCAAATCCCGGACCGCTGACCGCCACGGCGATGTACTGCGTGCCGTTGATCGAATAGGTCATCGGCGATCCGGTCTGCGGCGCCGGCATGAACACCTGGCCCACATCCGCGCCGGTCGCCTTGTCATACGCGCGCAGGTACGCGCCGCGGCCGTCGGGCGTGGTCGCGAAGCCGCCTTCGCCGGCGATCAGCAGCGTCTTGGTGGTCAGCACGCCGATGCGGCCCGGCCGCCCGGTGCGCGGAATGGTCAGGCCCTTCAAGCGCGGGGTTGTTCTTGATGTTGTCGCGCGTGTCGCCGTGCGGAATGCGCCACAGCTGCTCGCCCTTGTTCATGTCGATGGCGGTGATCGTGGCGTAGGGCGGCTTGATCGAGCGGCAGCCCGCGCACGTTGAGCCCGCCGCCGCCACCCGGGCCGCGCGGGCTTCGCCGTCGGATCGGGATTACGCGCGACGCCTCGCACATAGAGCATGTCCGACGGCGCTGTTCTCGGGCGTCGTCAGGCCGAGTGACGTGATCGCGACGTTGGTGAAGATGTAGAAGCGCTTGGTTTCCGGATCGAACGAACCGCCCTGCCAGTTGGCGCCGCCGGTCACTTCCGGAATCATCAGCGTGCCGCGCGGCCCTTCCCACTTGCTGACCACCGGCGGCGTGAAGATCGGCCCCATCTTGTACATCGACGCCAGCTTGATCGCCTCGGCACGCAGCTCCGGCGTCCAGTCCATCAGGTCGTCGACCGAGACGCCCTGACGCTCGTAGGCGGGCGGCTTGGTCACGAACGGCTGCGTCGGCGAATACCACTCGCCGGGCACTTCGCCCTTCTCGACGGGCCGCTCTTCGATCGGCCACACCGGCTTGCCGGTCGCGCGATCGAACACGTAGAGCCAGTTCTGCTTGGTCGGCTGCGCGACCGCCTTGACCGGCTTCCCGTCGACCACCAGATCCATCAGGATCGGCGCGCACGGAATGTCGTGATCCCAGATGCCGTGGTGCACCAGCTGGTAGTGCCACTTGCGCTGGCCGGTCTTGATGTCGAGCGCGAGCAGCGTCTCGGAGAACAGCGAGGTGTCGGGCGAACCCTTCTTGGCGCCGCCGCGATGGCCGCCGTAGTAGTCGCCGGTCGGCAGCTCGACCGGCATGTAGACGATGCCGAGCTCTTCGTCGGCGCTCATCTGCGCCCACACGCCGGCGTTGCCGGTGTAGGCCGCGGCATCCGGATCCCACGTGTCGTAGCCGAACTCACCCTTCATCGGGATGGTGTGGAACACCCACACGCGCTTGCCGGTGCGCACGTCGAAGCCGCGGATGTAGCCCTTGACGTTGGTCTTGCTGCGCGGCGCGCCGCCTTCGCGATGCGCGGCGCCAATCACGATGATGTCCTTCGAGATGATCGGCGCGGCGTGCAGGCCGATCTCCGCGGTCGTCAGGTCGAGGCCTTCCTGATCGAGGCCGATCTTCAGGTCGACGATGCCGTCGGTGCCGAAGCCCTTGACGCGCTGGCCGGTCTTCGCGTCGAGCGCGACCATCTGGTAGCCGGCGGTCACGTAGATGATGCGTTCTTCCTTGCCGTCGCTCCAGTAGGAGAGCCCGCGGCCCGACAACTGGCGCGGCGCCGCCTCACCGCGCTTGCCTTCGTCGATGCTGTGCATCCACAACATCTCGCCGGTGGTCGCGCTGAGCGCGACGGCGGCGCGGCGCGTGCCGGCGGTGGTGAACAGCCGGCCGTTCACCATCAGCGGCGTGCTCTGGAACTGGAACTCGGGACGCGGCCCGAGGTTCTCGGTCTTGAAGCGGAACGCCAGCTGCAGCTTGCTGAAGTTGGTGGCGTTGATCTGATCGAGCGGCGAGTAGCGCGTGCTCGCGAGGTCGCCGCCGTAGGTCGGCCATTCGCCGGGTTTCGGCGTCGATTGGCCGCGCATCGACGACCGATGCCGTGCCGACGAGGACCGTCAGCAACGGCCACTCGGACCGACCAGCGGCTCGAGAGTCGATTCATGGGGGGAACTGTATATATTGTGCGCAGCAATACTCAAGGTCTTGCGGCCTTGAAAACGGAGAGCAGATGCGAATTCGACATGGTTTCATGCGTCTTGGCGCTCGGCGCGTTCACGGCCGCGGCGGTCTCGGCCCAGACGCCGGCGGCGATCACGGTCACCAGCCCGACGCTCAAGGCCAACGAGGTGGTGCCGATCGACCACACCGCCGACGGCAGGAACATCTCACCGGCGTTGATGTGGACCGGCGCGCCGGCCGCGACCAGGCAGTTCGCGCTGGTTTACGACGATCCCGACGTCGTCTTCGGCAGCGGCAGACGTTCGTGCACTGGGTGGTCTACAAGATCCCGGGCACCGCCAGGGGACTGCCGGCGGACCTGCCGATGGATGCCGTGCTGACCGGACCAGCGGACATCGCGGGATCGATCCAGGGCCTGTCGGGTTTCAAGCGCACCGGCTACCGCGGTCCCGCGCCGCCTCCCGGGAAGCCGCATCACTACACCTGGACGGTCTACGCGCTCGATGCGGAGCTGCCGCTCGAACCAGGACTGAATCGCAACCAGTTGATGGATGCGATCAAGGGGCACGTCATCGGCCAGGGATCGCTCGTCGCAATCTACGAGCGACGGCCAAAACAGTAAGCCGCGGGCGCCACCGCCGGTCAGGCTTTGGCTCGCTCGGCGACCACACGCAGGATGGTCTGCACGAGGTTCTGCGGCTCCACCGGCTTGGCGAGATGTGCCGTCGAAGCCGGCGCCGAACGCCTTCGCGCGATCGTCGGCGGTCGCGAACGCGGTCAGCGCGATCGCCGCGAACGACCCGCGTTTCAAGGCCCGCAGCTGGCGAACCAGCGCGTAGCCGTCCTCCCCCGGCATCGAGATGTCGCTGACGACCAGGTCGTGATCGTCGAGTCGCGCCAGCGTGACCGCCTCGCTCGCCGACGACGCCCGATCGACGCGGGCGCCGCACCGTTCGAGCACCGTGGCGGTCATTTCGCGGCCGTCGTCGTGATCGTCGACCACCAGGATGCGCAGCCCGTCGAGCGACGCCGGCTCCGGAGCCGATGCCGACGCGATCGCCGGCTGCTTCGTCGCCCACCGGCAGCAGCACCGTGAAGGCCGTGCCCCGACCCGGTCCGTCGCTGTGCGGCGCTGACCGTGCCGCCATGGAATTCCACCAGGTGGCGCACGATCGACAGCCCGAGTCCAAGCCCGCCGTGGCGGCGCGACTGCCGATCGTTCTGCGAAAAGCGTTCGAACATCGAGCGGGAGGAAGCCGGGTCGATGCCCTCGCCGGTGTCGGCAACGACCACCCGACGCGTCGACCGTCCTGCACGGCCAACGCGACGCGCGACCTCGCCGCCACGCGGCGTGAACTTGATGGCGTTCGACAACAGGTTGGTGATCACCTGCTGCAGGCGGGTCGCGTCGCCGACCACGGTGGCCGCGTCGCCGGCGATCGAGGGTCAGCGTCACGCCGCGCGCCTCGGCCGCCGGCCGCGCCGAATCGACCGCGCGTGGCGACGATCATCGCCAGATCGACGGCGGCGCGCTCGATGCGTCAGCTTGCCGCTGATGATGCGCGACACGTCCAGCAGGTCGTCGATCAGCTTGACCTGCAGCAGCGCGTTGCGCTCGATGGTCGCCACCGCGCGGCGCCACGCTCGGCGCGGTCGAGCGTGTCGCGCGCCAGCAGCCGCGCCCAGCCGAGGATGGCATTGAGCGGCGTGCGCAGTTCATGCGACAACGTCGCCAGGAACTCGTCCTTGGCCCGGTTGGCGGCCTGCGCCTCCTCGCGCGCCCGCTGCTCGCGCGCCAGCAGCAGACTGACGCTCGCGCTCGGCGCGCTGCATCGCCAGGGCATGGCGAAGGCTGCGTTCGAGGGTTTCCGGCGAGCACCGACCGCTTGACGAGGTAGTCGGCGGCGCCGGCCTTCATCATCGCCGCGGCCAGTTGTTCGTCGCCGAAGCCGGTCAGCACGATCACCGGCAGCAGCGGCGTCGGCGCGCGCGCAGCGCGCGCAGCACGCTCAGGCCATCGCCGCCCGGGCAGCTGGTAGTCGAGCAGGACGATGTCGAGGTTGCCCGGCGGCGCGCGGCGGCGATCGCCTCGCTGGCGGTGTGCGCCTCGATGATCTCCGCGCTCGATGCCGGCCTGCTTCAAGCGCGCGGCGCACCGCCAGGCGGTCAACCTCGTCGTCGTCGACGAGCAGGAGGCGCAGTGCCACGGTCAGGGAAGTTCGACCAGCGACCAGTACTTGTTGAGCGCCGCGGTGAGCTCGACAAAATTCGTGAACGTCACCGGCTTCAGCAGGTAGCCGGCGACATTGAGGTTGTAGGCTTCGACGCGGTCGCGATCGTCGTTCGACGTGGTCAGCACCACCACCGGCGTGGCGCGCAGCTCCGGATCGGCGCGCAGCTCGCGCAGCATCTCGATGCCGTTCATGCGCGGCATGTTGATGTCGAGCAGGACGATGCGGCGCTCGACCGAGCGCAGCGGCCCGCGCAACGCCTCGAGGCCCTCGATGCCGTCGGCGGCGACGT
The DNA here is from genome assembly GCA_963795125.1 of uncultured Acidimicrobiia bacterium. GTDB lineage: Bacteria > Acidobacteriota > Vicinamibacteria > Vicinamibacterales > UBA2999 > 12-FULL-67-14b. The sequence continues at coordinate 326,726 of CAWCGQ010000001.1, forward strand.
GCAGCGGATTGAGGATGTGGTTGCGCTCGAACGCGCGCTTGACGTTCATCACGTCCACCTGGTCGTCTTCGACCAGCAGGATGGTCGTCATTCGGTCGGTCAAGCGGTGTCTCCAGCCGGCGTGTGCGGCCACATCGAAGCGGAAGGTGGCGCCGGCGCCCTCCCGCGATTCGAGCGCGACGGTGCCGCCGCGCGCCTCGACGATTTTCTTGACGAGGGCCAGGCCGATGCCGGTGCCCTCGACCTTGTCGCGCGGCGCCAGCGTCTGAAACATGCCCCAGACGCGGTCGTGAAACTCCGGCCGGATGCCCGGGCCGTCGTCGCGTGACGCTGAACTCCCAGCCCGTCCGGCGCGCGGCGGGCCGCGATGGTGATGCGCGACCGCCGGCGCCGCCGTGCTTGATGGCGTTCGAGATCAGGTTCAGGAACACCTGCTGCAGCGGCAGCTTGTCGGTGACGAGTTCCGGCAGGTCCGGCGCGACGATGATCTCGACGTTCGGACGGCGGGGCGAGCAGGTCGATGACATCCTGCACCAGCGCTCCGCACCGCGACGCGCTCCGGCTGCTCGCCGCCGGCGCGACCGGCACGTGAGTAGGCGAGGATGCCCTCGATCAGTGCCTCCATGCGGTGGACGCGCGAGCGCAGCAGCGTCAGGTGCTCGCGGGTCGAGGGCTTGAGGTTGCCGGCGAGATCTTCCTCGATCCACTGCGCCAGGCTGCAGATGCCGCGCAGCGGCGCCTTGAGGTCGTGCGAGGCGACGTAGGCGAACTGATCGAGGTCGCGGTTGCTGCGCTCGAGCGCCGCGGTGAGCCGCGACAGTTCGCTCGGTGCGCTGCGCCAGTTCCTGCGCGCGCCGGTTGCAGCGCTTCCCAGGCGCGGGCGCGACCGATGCCGACGGCGACCGCGTTGGCGACCGTCGCCAGCGCCGCGAAGTCGGCGTCGCTCAGCGGCGCGCCGGCTGAACATCGCCAGCACGCCGACCAGTTGCTCGCCGACCAGCAGGGGATAGCCGGCAAACGCCACCATCGCCCTCGGTGCGCGCCCAGTCCTGCGCGCCGACGCGCGGATCGCCGACCACCTGGTTGGTGAGGTGCGGCTGCCGCTCCTCGGCGATCAGGCCGATCTTGAACTTGCCGACCGGCACGCGGCCGTGCGGGACCGTCGATGTGGGTGTAGAGACCGGCGCTGGTCTGCAGCTCGAGCACCTGCTCGGCCTCATTCAAGGTCCAGATTCGCGCGAACGCCGCGCCGAGCCGATCGACGACCGCCTGCGCGCAGCGCCGCAGCATTTCGTCGAGAGTCTGGGCCTGGGTCAGGGCGATGCCGACGTCGGCGGTCAGCGAGGCCAGCGTCGCGTGTTCGGCCACTTCCCGTCGGAGCCGGATTAATTCCTCGGGCCGTGCGGCTGCCGCGGCTATCTCGGCCGTGACCTGATGCTCGTCCGCGCTCGACACGCGATTTACTTTATCCGTTCCCTCGTGCAAATCGTGCGCGGCAATCGGCAGCTCGACCGTTAGACGGCCCCGCTCGTCAGATGGTCACGTCCTTCCAATGCTTCGCCAGGTACTCCGCCGTTCGCCACGCCAGCGCCTGAACGGTCAGCGTCGGGTTCCTCGCACCGCTCGTTCCCATCACCGACGCGCCGAGCACGCCGAGGTTCGGCACTTCGTGCGAGAAGCCCCATTCGTTGACGACGTTGGTGTCGGGATTCCGGCCCATCCGCGTGCCGCCGTAGGCGTGTGTCGTCGGGCCCATCGTGCCGATCGGATTGGCTTGCGTCGCAATCGCGCCCGCGGCCTTGTACCACTGCGGTCATGCGTTCCTGCGCCATCAGCGCCGACGCGCCGTTCGTTGTCCTGGAAGTCGGCGGTGATGCGGCACACCGGGAAGCCGAGCGGATCCTTCACCGCCGGATCGAGATCGAGGAAGTTGTCCTCGTAGGGCAGCGTGGTTTTCTGCAGATAGGAGGTGTTGGTGCGATCGACGTTCTCGCATGACGAACTTCTTCCACTCGGATCCCCAGGACGGCGTGCGTCCGAAGGTGCCCATGCTCGCCGCGGAGATCGGACGGCGATCCGACATCACCCACAGGTTGCCGCCGCCGATGTAGTCGGCCGCGCCGTGATCGAAGTTGTCGTCGGCGAAGTTGTCCACCGCCACGCCCTGCGCGGGCAGGCCGTACCAGGCGTTGATGTTGAACGGGAACAGCGCCGTGACCGAAGCCGACTGGCCGTGGCTCAGGTAGTGACGCCCGACCTGCCCGTGATTGTTCGACAGGCCCTTGGGGAACGCCTTGGACTTCGACAGCAGCAGCAGCCGCGAGTTCTCGTAGGTGTAGCTGGCGAGCAGCACGACTTTCGCCGGCTGGATGAACTCCTGGCCGTCGGTGACGTAGGTCACGCCGGTGGCGCGGCCGCCGGCGTCGCTGTCGATCGACGTGACGTGCGCGCGCGTCACGACCTTCAGCCGTCCGGTCTGCTGCGCGCGCGGAATGGTCGTGAGGTGCGGGCCGTTCTTCGCATCCACGTGACAGCCGCCCTTGTTGCAGAAGCCGTGATACATGCACGCCGATCGACCCTGGTAGGTGCGCGAGTTGATCGACGCCGGGCCCGGGAAACGGATGCCACCCGAGACCGCGCGCGGCCGAGGTCATCAGGTCGATGAAGCCGGTGCTGCGCAGCGGCGGCATCGGGTAGGCGCGATGGCGAACGCCCTCGAAGATGTTGCCCTTCGCGATCGAGCGCGCCCTTGATGTTGCCGGCCTGTCCCGACACGCCCATTTCGTACTCGACCTTGGTCGTAATACGGCTCGAGCTCTTCGTAGCCGAACGGCCAGTCTTCGACGGTCGGTGCCCTTCGGCAGGCGCGACGCGCCGTATTTCCTGGTCGTCTCGCTCACCACCTTGAAGTCCCACGGGTTGAGCCGCCAGCTCTGGGCCCAGTAGTGCAGCGTCGTGCCGCCGACCGCATTCATCATCGGATGACTGCCGGCGCGCGTGGTGTTGGCGCCCGGCGTTGACGCGATGCGTCGGCACTTCGTGCTGCGCCTTCTGCACCGCCATCGGCCAGTCGCGCACGTTGTTGCGGAGTTCATCGGGCGCGAAGTCGCGCTTGGTCAGCCAGGTGCCGGCTTCGAGGCCGACCACGTCGATGCCGGCCTGCGCGAGCGGCAAGACCGCCACTCCGCCGGCGGCGCCGAGGCCGATCACCACGACGTCGGTGTCCTTGAGCCTAGTGGCCATGGGCCACCGCCTTTCCCAGGGCCGCGGACGGCGCCGACGACTCCTCCGGGGCGGCAGAAGGCGTAGAGGGCGCTTCACCGCGTGCCAGCTGGTCTGCCGGAGGGCGCCCGGCGGCGGCGGAGGCCTTGGTGAACATCTCGGTGTCGTAGGCCGACTTGTGCGTGGGCGTGAGCCTGGCGCCGAGCCGTTGATCCTCGGCGGAGACGTTCAGCCGGAGGCCGGGGAAGCCGATCAGATCCCAGCCGACGAAGTTGGCGTTGCCGCCGTAGTACGGATCGCCGAACGTCCCCTGCAGCGTGTGCGTGCGCACCATCGCGAAAAACTGCGCCGACGAGGCCGGGAAGCCGGTGGCGGCGCCGGTCTCGACGTCGATCAGGACCGAGTCCTGATCGCGCTCGGAGAGTGCGGTGAAGGCCGCGCGGCGCGACGATCGGCAATAGCGATCGAACGCCGCGAACCCGGCGCGGTACGCCTCGCGCGACTCCCTGAGCGCGCCGCCGAGCGCGCGATCAATATAGTGAGCCGCCCGCGCCTCGCGCGCGCCCGGCCCGCTGGCGTCGCTGGGAATTATCCGCGCGCAGATCGCCTCGAGCAGATCGGCCTCTTCCGCGGTGAGATGCTCGATCGGTTCCCGCCGCGGCCCCCGGTCGTCGGTGGTGCCAGGCACCGTCTGCGCTCCCGGGCGGGCCTGGTCGTCGTTGGTGCCAGGCACCACTCGCGCCGCGGGAAGCGTCAGCGCGGCTCCCGCCATGCCGGCGCGCTTGAGCAGATCGCGCCGGGAAACGCCCTTGGGATCGTCAGCCATGCGGCGAAGTCTAAGTCAAAACCGCGGCCACCGATTAAACACCGCTTGGGCCACCGATTAAGCACCGATTGGACACCGATTTATTTCTTCTCAGGTTGCCAGTCGGTCCGGCCAAGCGGCTGCCCCAGACTGCAGCGAGCGGCAGCGGCCGTTAGGCCGCCACGCAGGGCGAGACAGGCCGAAATCGAAAGACGTCGGCCCCTTGCTTCGCTCTTTCGATTTCGGCCTGTCTCGCCCTGCGGTCGCCGGTCTTCGACCGGCGATGCCACTCGCTCGGAATCGGTGACGAATCGGTGCCTAATCGGTGGCTGCCTTTTGAGATCACGACGCGGTCGGATAGCATCTGCCCTTATGAAGATGGCAATCCGTTCGACCGCCCTGGCTCTTGGCCTCCTGTTCATGTCAAGCGCCGCGAACGCGCAGGTCCTCGATCTGTGGCCGACAAGGCAAAGTCGCCTTCGGCGTCTACGCGCCGAACGAGAATCCCAGCCAGACGCGAGGCCCCGGCGGCCCGCCGCCCGTCTACACCGCGGCCGGTGGCGAAAAGCTGGCCATGAATCCGCTGTATGACTACGTCTTCCTCAATCTCGAGGGCGCATACGATCCGGCGGCGGTGAAGGCGATGTCGGAAGGGATGCGCAGCCCCAAAGCGGTCAGCCGCAAGACGCTGATTGTCCGCATCCCTCCCATCAGCAAGGACGGCGCGGACGCGACCCGGGCGCGCGTGAAGGAGATCCTCGATGCCGGCGCGGACGGCGTGACGATTCCGCACATCCGCAACCTCGACGAGGCGAAGCTCGCGCTCAGCTTTTTCACCGCGGCGAAAGCCAACGTGTGGTCGCCCTCCAACCCGCAAGGCACCAAGCTCGCGATGCTGATGCTCGAGGATCCGGCCGCCATCGCCGAGCGCAAGGCGATTGCCGATCTGCCGGGCATGAGCGTTCTCGCCTGCGGTATCGGCAGCCTGGCGCAGGCCATGGGCGGCGATCGCGCCGGCGCCGAGGCCGGGACGCAGCAGGTGCTGGTCGAGACCAGGCGCGTGAAGATTGCGAACATGCTCACGGCCAACGCGAAAGATGTCGAACAGCGCGTCAAGGAAGGCTTCCTGGCGCTCTTGATGCAGGGCGCGCAGGCCGACGAGGCGATCAGGATCGGCCGCGCTGCCGCGGGACGCTGACGTGCGGGGCTTGCTGGCGCCGGCCGTCGTCGGGTCGCTCCTGCTCGCGATCCTGAGCACCGTCGCGGACTACGTGTGGTTTGCCGGCATCCCGCAACATCAAGTCTCGTCGGGCATGATTCACGGCGCCACGCTCTTTGCCGCGCTCGGCTGGTATCTCGGCTGGCGGAAAGGCAAGCCGGGCGCCGGCGCGCTGGGCGGGCTGGTGAGCGGCACCGTCGCCGCGTTGTCGTTCTATGCCCTGGCGCCGATTGGCGGCTATTCGATGATGCTCGTGTCGTGGCTGCTGCTGTGGATGATGCTGGCGGCGCTGCAGACCTATCTCGACGGCCATCTGGACATCGCCAGGGCCGTCGGCCGCGGTCTCATCACGGCGGTCGTCGCCGCCATCGGATTCGGTGTCGTGCTGTTCCAGCTTTACCGGGGATGGCCGCCGCCGGCGTTCCCGGTCTTCACGCATTTTTTCGCCTGGGCGCTCGCGTATTTGCCGGGCTTGTACGTGCTGTTGAAGAGGTAACCGGGCGCGCCGCAACAGCGCCCCCGCTGTCTCTGGATGTATCTGCAGGGACAGCACTTAGTCGGCTATACTGGCGCCAGAACGCGCCTATGAAACGATCGATTGCCGCCCTGATCATTGCCGGTATTCCGGCCCTTCTCGCCGCGCAAGCACCGGCACGTCCGGCGGCGCCCGCGCCGAAGGCCCCGATTGCGCCCGCGGTTTCGCATGCGGCGGTCTTCGGCCCCGCCGAGCAAACGGCGATGGTGAAGCAGGTACCTGCATCGGCTGTCACAGCGATCGCGGCAAGGCCGGGCAGCTGACGCTGGCGTCGTTCGACGCCGCGGCCGCCGCCAATGCCGACCAGATCGTCACCACTGAAAAAATGATCCGCAAGCTGCGCGCCGGCATGATGCCGCCCGCGGGCGCGCGGCGTCCCGAACCGGCGCAGATCGCGGCGCTCGCGCAAGCGCTCGAAGCGCGCGTCGATCGCGTATCGCTCACCAACCCCAATCCCGGCTCGCGCCCGTTCCAGCGTCTCAACCGCGCCGAGTACGGCCGCGCGGTCAAGGACATGCTGGGCATCGACATCGACGTCGCCAGCCTGTTGCCGGCCGACACCATCAGCAACGGCTTCGACAACGTCGCCGACGCGCAGAATTTTTCGACGACGTTGATGGAGAGCTACTTGCGCGCGGCCGCGAAGGTGACCGCGCTGGCGATTGGCGACAAGGAAGCCGCGGCCACCGAAAGTAACTACCGCGTGCCGAAGACCGCGTCGCAGCTGGCGCGCGTCGACGGCGCGCCGTTTGGCACGCGCGGCGGCATTTCGGTGCTGCACACGTTCCCGGCCGACGGCGACTACGTGTTCAAGGTCGAACTGCACAGCAACGCCTGCGGCGTGCTGTTCGGCGGGCCGAACGAGGGCGAGAGCGTCGAGGTGTCGGTCGACGGCGAGCGCAAGGCGATCATCAAGATCGATCCGCGCATGGCCGAGACCACCACCGGCCTGTCGCTGAAGACGCCGGCGTTCCATCTCACCGCCGGCGAGCATCGCGTGACGGCGGCGTTCATCCAGCGCTTCGAGGGCCCGGTCAACGACTTGATCGCGCCGATCGACCACACCCTGGCCGACACGCAGATCGGCGTCGCGCTCGGCATCACCACGCTCCCGCACGTCAAGGATTTCAGCATCGTCGGGCCGTACAACGTCACCGGCATTTCGGACACGGCCAGCCGTCGCAAGATCTTCACCTGCCGCCCGACCTCGTCCGCGGACGATGCGGTGTGCGCGGGCAAGATCGTGCGCGGTCTGGCGACCCAGGCGTTTCGCGCGCCGGTCAGCGAGCGGGATTTCACGGCGCTGATGAAGTTCTATGCCGACAGCCGCAAGGAAGGCGATTTCGAGTACGCGATCGGCGGCGCGATCGAGGCGATCCTGGCGAGTCCGCAGTTCCTGTTCCGTCTCGAGAGCACGCCGACCACGCTGCGCGCGGGTGCGGCGTATCGGCTGAGCGATACCGAGCTGGCCTCACGGCTGTCGTACTTCATCTGGGGCTCGTCGCCGGACGCCGAGCTGGCCAGGCTGGCTTCGAGCGGGCGGTTGAGCGCGCCGGGCGTCTACGACAAGCAGGTCGTGCGCATGCTCGCCGACCCGCGCTCGGAAGCGCTGTCGAAGCGCTTCGCGCGCCAGTGGCTGCGTCTCGGCGACGTCGAAGGGGTGCTGCCCGACGCGGTCGCGTATCCGTATTTCGATCGCACGCTCGGTGATGCGTTCGTCACCGAGTCCGAGATGTTCTTCGACAGCATCGTGCGCGAAGACCGCAGCATTCTCGACCTGCTGACGGCCGATTACTCGTTTGTCAACGAGCGCATCGCGCGTCACTACGGCATCCCGAACGTGACCGGCAACGCCTTCCGCCGGGTGATGCTGCCGCCGGAACGGCGCGGCATCCTGACCCACGGCAGCGTGCTGGTGCTCACCTCGGTCGCCGACCGCACCTCGCCGGTGATGCGCGGCAAGTGGGTGATGGAAGTGATGATGGGCTCGCCGCCGCCGCCGCCGCCGCCGGACATCCCGGCGTTTGAAGAGACCAAGGGGGCTGTGGCCGGCAAGGTGCTGACCGTGCGCGAGCGCATGGAGGTGCATCGCGCCAATCCGACCTGCATGTCCTGCCACCGCGTGATCGATCCGATTGGCCTGGCGCTCGAGAATTACGACGTCACCGGCAAGTACCGCATCAAGGACGCCGGAGTGGCGGTGGACACCGCGAGCGTGCTCTACGACGGCACGCCGATCGACGGCCCCGGCGGCTTGCGCGCGGCGCTGCTCAAACACCAGGACGTGTTCCTCCTCAGCTTCACCGAGAATCTGATGACCTACGCGCTGGGCCGCCGCCTCGAGGGCCAGGACATGTGGGCGGTGCGCCGCGTCATTCGCGACGCCGGCAAGAACCAGCTGAAGATTTCGGCGTTCGTGCAGGCGGTGGCCAGCAGCCCGCTCTTCACGATGGGCCGGGTCACCGATCAATCGACGACAGTAGCGCCGTAGAGAGAGGTTTATGAACTTCATCACCCAGAAGCATCTCCACCGCCGAACGGTCCTCAAGGGCATCGGCGCGACGATCGCGCTGCCGTTCCTCGACGCGATGGTGCCGGTCCGCGCCGCCGCCCAGACCCGCAAGCTGCGGCTGGTCGCGATGGAAATGGTGCATGGCTCCGCCGGCGCCACCGCGTTTGGCGCGACCAAGAACCTGTGGGCGCCGGCCGCCACCGGCTCGGCGTTCGATCTCAGCGTCACGGCGATGTCGCCGCTCGAGCCCTGGCGCGACTACCTGACCATCGTCAGCAACACCGACGTGCGCAACGCCGAGGCGTTCCTGCCGCCGGAGATCGGCGGCGATCACTTCCGTTCCGCCGCGGTGTTCCTGACGCAGTCGCATCCGCACCAGACCCAGGGGTCCGACCTCAAGGCCGGCACCTCGCTCGACCAGTTGTTCGCGCAGCGCTACGGGCAGGAAACGCCGATGCCGTCGATGCAGCTGTGCATCGAGAACGTCGACCAGGCCGGTGGCTGCTTCTACGGCTACTCGTGCGCCTACACCGATTCGATCAGCTGGGCGACGCCGGAAGAGCCGCTGCCGATGATTCGCGATCCGCGCGCGGTGTTCGACCAGTTGTTCGGCATCGGCGCCACCCCCGAAGCGCGCGCCGCCCGCCGCCGCCGCGATCGCAGCATTCTCGACTGGGTGACGCAGTCGTCGAACCAGCTGAAGGCGACGCTGGGCGCGGCCGACCAGGCGCGGCTGTCGGACTATCTCGACGACGTGCGCGAGATCGAGCGCCGCATCCAGAAGGTCGAAGCGCAGAACACCTCGGGTGAGGCGCGCACCATGCCCGGCGCGCCGATCGGCGTGCCCGATTCGTACGACGAGCACGTCAAGTTGATGTTCGACATGCAGGTGGTGGCGTTCGCGTCGGACGTGACGCGTGTCACCGCGTTCAAGTTGAGCCGCGACGTGTCGAACCGCGTCTATCCGGAGACCGGCGTCAACACCGGCTTCCACATCGCGTCGCACCACGGCGAGCGCGAGGACCGCATCCTCGATCTGGCGAAGATCAACCGCTACCACGTCAGCCTGATTCCGTACTTCCTGAAGAAGCTCAAGGACACGCCGGACGGCGACAGCAACCTGCTCGAGAACTCGCTGATCGTCTACGGCTCGCCGATGGGCAATTCGAACGTGCACAACCACAAGCGCTGCCCGCTGATTTTCCTCGGCCATGGCGGCGGCGCGTTGAAGGGCAACATGCACATCAAGGCGGCCGACGGCACGCCGATGGCCAACGCCATGCTCGGCGCGCTGCGCGGTGTCGGTCTCGACCTGCCGTCGTTCGGCGACAGCAGCGCGGTGATGGATCTCAACAAGGCTCCTGAATCGACGGTGGCGTGATGAACCAGTCAAAAGTGCTCGCGTTGGTCCTGGCGGCGTCGCTGTCGGTTGCGCTCGGGTCGGCCCCGCTTGGCGCCGACGCCACTGCCGGGCAGGCCGGCGCGGCCATTGCCCAGGCGGCGATGGCCAAGGACGCCGCGGCGGTGAGAAAGCTGCTGAAGGAAGGCGGCGACGTCAACGGCGCGCAGGGCGACGGCATGACCGCGCTGCACTGGGCGGCGCTCAACGGCGATGCCGAGCTCGCGTCGATGCTGCTCTTCGCCGGCGCCAACGTCGGCGCGACGCACCCGCATTGGCGGCTACACGCCGCTCCATCTCGCCGCGCAGGTCGGTCACGCCGGCGTGATCGCCCCACTGGTCGCCGCCGGCGCGCCGGTGAGTGCGTTGACCGCCACCGGCGCCACCGCGCTGATGCAGGCGGCGCACTCCGGCAGCACCGATGCGGTGCGCATCCTGCTCGAGAACGGCGCCGATCCGAATGTCAAGGAAACCGCCAACGGCCAGACGGCGTTGATGTTCGCGGCGGCGGCCGATCGCGTGGACGTGGTGCAGGCTGCTGCTGTCGCGCGGCGCCGATCTCCATGCCACCTCGCGCGTCGAGGATTTTTCGGCGCTGACCATGAGCAACGACGTCGATCAGAACGGCGTGCCGCGCCCGCAGCAGGCGCCGCCACCCGGGCGGCAAGGACATCCCCGGCGTGACGCGTCCCTACAACTACAACGAGTTGATCGGCAAGCACGGCGGACTGGCGGCGCTGCACTTTGCCGCGCGCCAGGGCGCCGCGGCCACCGTGGACGCGCTGCTCAAGGCCGGCGCCAACGTCAACCAGCGCGGCGCCGGCGATCGCACCACGCCGCTCCTGGTCGCGGCGATCAACGGCCACTTCGACCTGGTCAGCTAGCCTGCTCGACCACGGCGCCGATCCGAACCTGGCCAGCGAAGGCGGCGTCACGCCGCTCTATGCGGTGATCAACGTGCAGTGGCAGCCGCGCTCGTTCTATCCGCAGCCGCGCGCCTATCTGCAGCAGACAGACCGGCTATCTCGAGCTGATGAAGAAGCTGCTCGACAAGGGCGCCGATCCCGAACGCGCGCACCAACCGCAATACCTGGTTCACGCAGTACAACTTCGATCTGCTGCGCATCGACGACTCAGGCGCGAGCCCGTTCTGGCGCGCCGCCTATGCCAGCGACATTGCCGCGATGAAGATGCTGATCGAGCACGGCGGCGATCCCAACGTCTTCACGATGAAGGTCGCGACCCGCGGCAACTTCCAGGGCGGGACCCGCGGTGGCGCGGATACCGATCCCACGGGACGCCCGCCGCTGCCGACCGGCGCCCCGGGCACGCCGCCGCTGGTGGCCGCCTCGGGCGCGGGCTACAGCGAAGGGTTTGCGGGCAACGCGCACCGCTTCGCGCCGACCGGCATGATGGCGGCGGTGAAGTACCTGATCGAGGAAATCGGCGTCGACGTCAACGCCGAGGATGAAGACGGCAACACCGCCGTGCACAACGCCGCGTCGCGCGGCGACAACGACATGATCCTCTACCTGGTGTCGAAGGGCGCCGACGTGAAGAAGATCAATCGCCGCGGCCAGACCACCGTCGACATGGCCAACGGCCCGGTGCAGCGCACCCAGCCCTATCCCGAGACGATCAAGCTGCTAGAAAGCATGGGCGCGAAGAACAACCATAAGTGCGTATCCTGCTAAGGTGCGTAGCTAGCCGCTACCGTCCCGCGGCCTTCTTGCCAATCTCGATCGCCTTGAATCCAGGATCGCCCCAGTTCATCACGAACACGCTGAAGCCCTGCTTCATCCGCATCTCGATGTCGTTCGGGGTCGCGGGGTAGCCGCACGGCACGTTGAATTCCTTGCAGGCCGCGAGCACCTTCTGAATCGACGCTTCCCACGCCGCTTCATCGAGCTTGCGCGTGCCGTCGGGCTGTTGGGTTGAGAAGAGGCCGCGCAGTGTGCCCGCGCCTGGCCACAGCACGCCGATGCCCTTGACGGCGGCGATCTCGCGAACCTTCTCGAGACCGGCCTTGCTCTCGACAATCGTCCAGTTGACCAGCTCGCCGTTCGGATTGAGCGGCCACAGGTCCGCCTTCTCCTTGTATTCCTTTTCGCTCATGCCCCAGAACGCCGGCGCCTGGCCGACGTTGTCGGCGCGGGTGCCGCCCTTGGACGTGAAGCGCATGGCGTTGATGCCGGCCTGCACCTCCTCGGCGCTCTCGACGCTGACGAACATGATGCCGGTGACGCCGAGATTGAGTTGCCGGCCGATGTTGGCCGCGGCCTTGGCCGGGTCCGGCGCAATCTCGTGCGCCTTCACCACCACCGCCTTGGTCAGGTGCGGCCTGGGCGACTTGATCAGGATGCCGGCGCCGGTCATGCCGTTCATCAGTTCCGCGAACGGCGGCAAGGCCTTGTCGAAGTCGCCTTCCATGCTGCCGTCGAACACGAAGTCGCTGTTGGCGAAATCGACCGCTTCTTTGGCGAGCTGCGCCTGGGTTTTGACCGGCGGCGCATCCGCCGGCGGTGCGGCGGGCCGCGCCGCGCCACCCGGTCCGGCGCCGCCGAACCGGCGGTTGCTCGGCGCGTACAGGCCGAACACCGGCTGCTTCGCCGCCAGCAATTCGACCATCGGATTGAAGTGCTTCGGCGCCTGGGCCAGGCTCAAACTTCCGGCGGCAAAAGCCGCCACAGACATCACAATGATACGTGCACGCATCTTCATCTCCCCGCGGCAGTATATTTCGTTTCCATGAGTGACGCCCGATCGGCCGCGCCGGGGTGGCGCGTGGCCGTGACACACGATGACATCGATCGATCGGTGCACGCGGCGCTCGAGCGCGCCGCGTTCGTGGCGGTGTCCATGCCCGGTGCTGATCGAGGCGCCGGCACCCGATCAGCTGCGCGTCAACACGGTGGCGCATGGCCTGCAACGCTACGACATGGTGATCTGTTCGAGCGCACGCAGCGTGCGGGCGTTGATGGCGGCGCGGCGGTCGTCCCCAGCCCTGGCGAAGGACGGCGGATCGAAGTGGCCGAGCGGCCCGCGCGTCGCGGCGGTGGGCAGCGTCACCGCCGCCGCGCTGGTCGACGCCGGCGCCGTCGACCCGCTGGTCGCCGACACCTTTACCGCCAAGGCGCTGTGGGAAAAGCTGCAGACGCTCGGCTCGTGGCGCGGCATGGACGTCCTGGTCGCGACCGTCGAGGGCGGCCGCCGCGATTTGATCGAGGGCCTGGTCGCCGCCGGCGCCAAGGTGACCGAACTCGAGACCTACCGGATGCTGCCGCGCAAGGCGGCCGACATTCGCAGGGACTGGGTCGCGGCGCGAGCCGGATGCGCTGATCCTCGGCAGCGCCGCAACCGCGCACACCCTGATCGAGGCGATCGGCGTGGCCACGATCCGCGCCCTGCGCGTGGTCGTGCCGATCGGTCCGACCACCGCCGCGGCGCTGGCCGAGCACGGCATCGTCGCCGAGCCGCCTGCCCAGGCGACGTTCCCCGCGGTGATTGCAAGACTGGTGGCGCTGCGCACCAGAGCCTGCCTCGACCCCGCCCGCAAGTAGCGGCGGGCGAAGTCTGATAGCGTGAATGGCGTGACCCTCGATCGTCTGTTCGTCGAGTGCAGCGCGCTCGGGTTCCAGTCGGTGCTGACGACCACGCTGGCGGTGACCTGCTACGTGCTGTGGCTGCGGCAACGCGGCCCGCATTTCCTGACCTGGTCGATGGCGTGGGCGCTCTATGTGGTGCGGCTGGCGTCGATGTCGGCGTTCCTGGTGCGCCGCGATCTGATCTGGCTGTTCGCTGCACCAGGCGATGACCGGCCTGAGCGCGTTGCTGCTGCTGGTCGCGGCGCTGCAGCTGTCCGGCCAGTACCGCTGGAAGCCGTGGCACGCGATCGTCGTTCCGACTCGTCATCGGCTGGTCGTGGGTCTCGATCTTCGTGATCGACAGCATGATGATCGCCGGCATGTCGTCGGTGGTGATGCTGGCGTCGGTGACGATCTGGACCGGCGTGCTGCTGTGGCGCGATCGCAACCGCGTGCCGGGCGGCGGCGCCAGGCTGCTGGCGTGGTCGTTCATCCTCTGGGGATTGCATCACCTCGATTACCCGCTGCTGCGCTCGTTCGGCGCGGCGGTGCTCTACGGGGTGTTTGTCGACGTCGATGTTCCTGTTCTCGATCAGCCTCGGCATGCTGTTCGTGGTGCTGGGCGACGAGCGCGATCGGCTGGCGGAGCGGACCACCGAGCTGGAGCAACTGACGCGGTTGCTGCTGCGCGCGCAGGAGGACGAGCGGCGCCGCATTGCGCGCGAGCTGCACGACGAAGCGGGGCAGGCGCTGACGGCGGTGAAGATCGAGCTCGATCTCGACGGCCATCGCGACGCCGGCGAAAAGGTCGGCCGCGCGCTGGCGCAGGTCCGCGATCTCAGCAATCTATTGCGGCCCTCGGCGCTCGACGATCTCGGGCTTGAGCGCCGCCTGCGCGCGCTGGCGGCGGACGTGTCGGAACGATCGCGCATCACGGTCGATCTCGACATCGAGACCGGCGGCCGGACCTTCTCCCCGGAGATCGAGGTCGTGCTCTATCGCGTCGTCCAGGAGGCCCTGACCAACATCGTCCGCCATGCGAAGGCCACGTGGGTGCGGCGCCCAGCTGGCGATGCGTCGGCCACGATGTGCTGCTGACGGTCGAAGACGACGGGCAGGGGCTGAGCGCCGGCGCGGAACCGAAGCTCGGCTGGCTGGGCATGCAGGAGCGGGTGACGGCGGCGGGCGGCACGCTGACCATCTCGACCGCCGAGCCGAGCGGCGTGCGCCTGACCGCACGCATTCCGGTCGGGGCAACATCATGAGCGGAGCCCGCACGCGGGTCATTCTCGCCGACGATCACACGCTGGTGCGCGCCGGCATCCGGCGCATCCTCGAAGCGCAGCCGGAGTTCGAGGTCGTCGCCGAAGCCGCGGACGGCGCGGCGGCGCTCGACTCGGTGGCGCGACACGGCGCCGACGTGCTGGTCCTCGATCTCAACATGAACGGGCTCGAGGGTATCGAGGTGCTGCGCCGCTGCAAGACCGGGTATCCCGACCTCAAGGTCGTGATCCTGACGATGCACGCCGGCCGCGAGTACGTGTCGCGCGCGATTGCGGAGGGCGCGGACGGGTATCTGCTCAAGGATTCAGCGGTCCAGGATCTGGCGGCGGCGATCCACGCGGTGATTGGCGGCGGCACGTTCTTCAGCCCGTCGATCCAGCAGCAGATGGTGGCATGGTGCGCGACGGCTCGCGCCAGGGCCTTCAGGGGCTGACCGAGCGCGAGCGCGAGGTGCTGGCGCTGATCGCGCGCGGCCTGTCGACCAAGGAGATCGCCGCGTCGCTCGACATCGGCCAGCGGACGGTGGAAACGCATCGCGCCAACCTGATGCGCAAGCTGGGGGTCAAGTCCGTGGCGCTGCTCACGCAAGTCGCCATTCGCGAGGGCATCGTCCCGATCCCGCCCGCTCACGTAGAACTACGGAGGCCGAGTCCGCAGTGGTACGAATTGCGGCGGGTTTTCCCGGCTCGTACGCTGCAGGTGCAGCGTTGTCACAGTCTCTGTCCGCTCCCAATCGCACCGCCCGGCGCCCTCGACGCGTTGCGGGTGTTGTCGCTCAGCCATCGCACCTGCGGCCTGCCCGGCGCTCGGCGGTGTGGTCGCGCACGGCGATGCCGCGCGCCTGCACGCCTCGCTCGACCAGCGCCGGCATCGAGTCGATCGTGCTCTCGACCTGCAATCGCTTCGAGGTGTATTGGCGGGCCGCGCAGCCCGGCCACGATCACGACCGTGCACGCGATGCTCGACGTGGCGCTGCCGCTGGCGAAGGCGCTGCTGCACGACGGATCGGTGCATCTCGGCCGGCGAAGAGGCGGCGCGTCACGTCTTTCGCGTGTGCAGCGGCCTCGAGTCGATGGTGCTCGGCGAGGCCGAGATCCTCGGCCAGATCCGCACCGCGATGGCGCAGTCGCCGGGCGCCGGATCGTTTCTGCGCGGCGTGTTCACGGCGGCGATTCGCACCGGCCGCGGCGCGCGCGCCGCGACCGGCATTGGCATCGGCGCAATGTCGGTGGCGTCGGCGGCGATCGAACAGCTCGAATCCAGGGTGTCGCTCGGCCGACAGCCGGGTGCTGCTGGTTGGCGCCGGTGAGACGGCCGCCAAGGTCGCGCGGCAGCTGCGCGCGCTCGGCGTCGGCACGCTGGTGATCGCCAACCGCACGCTGGATCGCGCGCGAGGCCCTTGCCGAGACGACCCGGCGCGCTGGCGGTCGGTCTCGACGCGATCGGCGGATGAGATCGCGCTGGCCGACGTGGTGATTTGCGCCGCGCATTCGACCTCGTGGATCGTGACGCGCGCCCACATGGCGGCCCGCCGGCGCCGCCACCGCCGGTGGTGCTGGTCGATTTGTCGATGCCGCCGGCGATCGAGCCGTTCGACCTGGCCGGGGTCGCGCGGATCGACCTGCACGAAGTGGAACGCGCCACCGCCACGTATCGCCAGCGCCGCGAAGGCGAGATCCCTCGCGTCGATGCGTTCATTTCCCGCGAGCTCGACTGGCTGCGCGCCTGGGCGCGGCAGGAAATGCTGCGGCCGTTCGTATCGACGCTCGCGCCAGAAGGCCGACGTGATTCGCCGCGACGAGCTCGAACGCGCGGTGGAGGAGTTGAAGGGCGGCGATCCTCGTCTGGTGCTCGAGCGTTTCAGCCGCCGGATGTTCGATCGCCTGCTGGCGGTGCCGGTCGATCAGCTGAAGAGCGGCGACCTGCCGTTCGACGGGCCGTCCGCCGACTACCTGCGCCGCCTGTTCGCGCTCGGCGAGGGGCCCGCGTCGTGAAGACGCTGCGCATCGGCACGCGCGGCTCCGCGCTCGCGCTGTGGCAGAGCCGCCACGTCGCCGGCATGCTGGCGCGCAACCTGCCCGGCATGCAGATCGAACTGGTGGAGATCTCGTCGCTCGGCGATCGCGTCACCGACGTGCCGCTGTCGCACGTCGAGGGCACCGGCTTTTTCACCGCGTCGATCGAGCAGGCGCTGATCGCCAACGACGTCGATGTCGCGGTGCACAGCTACAAGGATCTGCCGGTTGAATCGACTCCCGGCCTGATCGTCGCCGCGGTGCCGCAGCGCGGCCCGGTCGAAGACGTGCTGTGCGCGCGTGACGGCCGGACGTTGATCACCCTGCCCGCGGGCGCATCGGTCGGCACCTGCAGCGCCCGCCGTACCGCCCAGGTGCGGATGATGCGCGACGATCTCGACCTCGTGCCGCTCCGCGGCAACGTGCCGACGCGGGTGGCGCGCCTCGCCGACGATCTCGACGCCATCGTGCTGGCGCGCGCCGGCCTGGTTCGCCTCGGTCTCGATGCGGCAATCTCGGAGATCTTCAGCAGCGAGCGGATGTTGCCGGCACCGGCGCAGGGCGCGATGGCGATTCAATGCCGCGTCGCTGACGGCGATCTGATCCAGCGGCTGTCGGCGCTCAACCACGCGCCGACGCGCCGCGCGGTTGACGCCGAGCGCGCCATGCTGCACGCGCTTGGCGGCGGCTGCTCGGTGCCGGTGGGCGCGCTTGCTTACACCGACGACGCGACTATTCATTTGACGAGCGGCGTGTTCAGCCTGGCCGCGCAATCCGGCCGTGCGCGCGCAACAGGTGGGCCACGACCCCATCGAGGTCGGCAAGCGCGCCGCCGACGACCTGATGTCACGAGGCGCCGGCGCGATCCTCGCCGAATGGAATAAGGGGCCGGGGATCTTTTTCGCGGACGGCATGCCACCGATGGCGGCCGGTTCCGTGGGAGACCACTAGATGTCGGGCCCTCGACCCCAAAAAGATCCCCGGCCCTTTTTCCGGGGGCGGAGACTGCGCCGGACGCCGGGAATGCGGGCGATGGTCGCAGAGACGCAACTCGTGGCTGCTCAACTGGTTGCGCCGCTCTTCGTGGTCGAAGGAGCGGCGTCGCGGACGCCGATCGCGTCGATGCCGGGGCACTTCCGGTTGTCGGCGGACCTGGCCGCGCGCGAGGCCGCCGATCTCTGCCACCCTCGGCGTCGGCGCCGTGATTCTGTTCGGCATCCCCACCGAGAAGGATGCGCAGGGCAGCGGCGCGTGGGATGACGAGGGCCCGGTGCCGCGGGCCATCCGGCTGATCAAGGCCGCCGCGCCGAATCTGGTGGTGTGGGCGGATGTGTGCTTGTGCGAATACACCGACCACGGGCACTGCGGCGTGTTGGCCGAGGCCGGCGTCGACAACGACGCGTCGCTGCCGCTGCTGGCGCGCGCCGCCCTCTGTTACGCCCGCGCCGGCGCCGATGTCATCGCCCCCTCCGACATGATGGACGGCCGGGTGGCGGCGATTCGCGCCGCCCTCGACGACGCCGGCTTCGTCGATCGCGCCATCGTGTCGTATGCGGTGAAGTACGCCTCCGCGTTCTACGGGCCGTTCCGCGAAGCGGCCGGCTCCACGCCCCGCAGCGGCGATCGTCGCGCCTATCAGATGGACGCGCCGAATGTCCGCGAAGCGATTCGCGAAGCCAGGGCCGACGTCGACGAGGGCGCCGATGTCGTGATGATCAAGCCCGGCCTGCCGTACCTCGATGTCGTCCGCGCGGTTCGCGATGCGGTGGACGTTCCGGTCGCGGTGTATCAGGTGTCGGGCGAGTTCGCGATGCTGCATGCCGCGGCCGAGCGCGGCTGGATCGACCTCGAGGCCGCGATGTGGGAGACGAGCCTGGCGCTGCGCCGCGCCGGCGCGTCGATCCTGATTACCTACTTCGCGCGCGCGATCGCCACCCGCTTGTCCGGGCAGCGGTTGCGCGACGTGGTGACGGCATGACGCCCACCGCCGCCGCGCCATGGCTCGAACGCGCCCGCCGCGTCACACCGGGCGGCGTGCACTCTCCGGTGCGCGCCTTCAAGGCGATGGGCGCGGAGCCGCTGGCGATTGTCGAGGCGCGCGGCGCGCACGTGGTCGACGACAGCGGCCGCCGCCTGGTCGACTGGATCGGCGCGTGGGGACCGGCCCTGCTCGGCCACGCCGTCCCGCAGATCGAGCGGGCGCTGGCCGCGGCGTTGCCGCGCGGTCTGGTCTTCGGCCTCGCCTCGCCGAGCGAAGTCGACCTGGCCGAGCGAGTCGCCGCGCGCGTGCCCGGCTGCGAGATGGTCCGCTTCGTCGTCTCGGGGACCGAAGCGACGATGAGCGCCGTGCGCGTGGCGCGTGCCGCAACCAGGCGGTCGCTGATCGTCAAGTTCGCCGGCGCCTATCACGGCCACGCCGACATGTTCCTGGTGAGCGCGGGCTCGGGAGCCGCCACCCTGGGTGTGCCCGATTCGCCTGGCGTCACGCCCGGCGCCGCCGGCGATACGGTGATTGCGCGGTTCAACGATCGCGACGACGTCCGCCGCTGCTTCGCTGCCGCGCCCGCACGGCATTGCGGCGCTGATCGTCGAGCCGGTGCACGGCAACATGGGCTGCGTCCCCCCCGACCCGGACTTCCTGCCATTCCTCCGCGACCTCTGCACCGCGCATGGCGCGGTGTTGATCTTCGACGAAGTGATGACCGGCTTTCGGGTATCGCGCGGCGGCGCGGCGGAGCGCTACGGCGTGACGCCCGACTTGATCACGCTCGGCAAGATCGTCGGCGGCGGGCTGCCGCTCGCGGTGTTCGGCGGCAAGCGCGCGCTGATGGAACTGGTCGCGCCCGCAGGCCCGGTGTATCAGGCGGGCACCCATGCGGCGCATCCGCTGGCGGTCGCCGCCGGTCTCGCGATGTTCGACGCCATCGACGCCGCCACCGGGCTCTACGACCTGCTCGAGGCGCGCGGCGCGGCGCTGCAGAACCGCGCTCGTTGCCGCCGCGGCCGAGGCCGGCGTGCCGGTGTCGGTGCAACGCGTCGCGTCGATGTGGACGATGTTCTTTTCGGAGCGGCCGATTCGGTCCTGGGACGACGCCGATGCGGTGAATCGAGAGCGCTATGCGCGATTCTTCCGCGCCATGCTCGCGCGCAACATCCTGCTGCCGCCGTCGCCCTTCGAAGCGGCCTTCATTTCACTGGCGCACGACGCCGCGGTGATCGACGAAACCCTCGAGGCCGCCAGGGCCGCGCTGCGAGAGGCACGATGAGCGACCCCGTGATGAACGATCGTTTCCTGCGCGCCTGCCGGCGCCAGCCGGTCGACCGCACGCCGGTGTGGATCATGCGGCAGGCCGGCCGCTACCTGCCCGAGTACCGCGAGGTCCGCAGCCGTCACGACTTCCTGACCGTCTGCCGCACGCCCGAGCTTGCCGCCGAAGTGACGCTGCAGCCGCTCCGCCGCTTCCAGCTGGATGCGGCGATCCTGTTCTCCGACATCATGGTGCCGCTCGATGCGTTCGGCATCCCGATGACGTTTGCGCCGGGCCCGAAGATTGCCGATCCGATCCGCACGCGCGCGCAGGTCGATCGCCTCGAGGCGCGTCCCGCCGCCGAAGCCGTGCCGTTTGTGGCCGACGCCATCCGGCTGCTGCGGCGCGAGCTCGACGGCCGCACGCCGCTGATCGGCTTTTGCGGCGCCCCCTTCACGGTGGCCGCGTACCTCGTGCAGGGTGAAGGCAAGGAGGGCTTCGGCGCCATCAAGCGGATGATGTATCGCGAGCCGGCGACGCTCGAGGCGCTGCTCGAAAAGTTGTTCGTGGCGATGGCCGACTACCTGCGTCTGCAGATCGACGCCGGCGTCCAGGCGGTACAGATGTTCGATTCGTGGGCTGGGATCCTCGACCACGAGGGCTACCGCCGCTTTGCGCTGCCGGGCGTCAAGTACCTGATCGACACGGTGCGTGAACGTGGCGTGCCGAGCATCTACTTCCTCAACGGCGCGCCGCATCTGATTGCGGCCGGCGCCGCGCTGCAGCCCGACGTGCTCGGCGTGTGCTGGCGCGAGCCGCTCGATCAGATCGGCGCCCGCATTTCCGACCGACCTCGCGCTGCAGGGCAATCTCGATCCGCACGTGTTGTTTGCCGGCACCGGACGTGATTCGCGATCGCGCAACCGCGATCATGCGCGGCGTTGCCGGTCGTCCCGGCCACATCATGAATCTCGGCCACGGCATCCTGCCCGACACGCCGATCGCGTCGGTCGAGGCCTGATCGACGCCGTGCACAGCTTCGATCGCGCGCCAACGGAGGCGTCGTGCACGAGCTAACAGAAGCGTCTTCCACCACGACCTCGACGCGGCAGCTGCTCGAGCGCTACGACCGGCCCGGGCCCGCGCTACACCTCCTATCCCACCGCGATCGAGTTTCACGACGGCGTCAGACACGACACCTACGTCGCGCGGCTGGCGCGGCTCAACCGCGCCGGCGATGCGCCGCTGTCCGCCTACCTGCACCTGCCGTTCTGCGAGCAGCGGTGCTCCTTCTGCGGCTGCAACGTGGTGATCACGCCGCATCGCGAGGTCGCCGAGCCGCTACCTCGATGCGTTGGAGCAGGAAATCGACCTGCTCGCCTCGCATCTGCCCGGGCGCCGGACCATCGCGCAACTGCACCTGGGCGGCGGCACGCCGACCTACTACACGCCCGATCAACTGGGCCGGCTGTTCGTCCGCTTCGCGCGCCACTTTTCGTTCACGCCGGACGCCGAGCTCGGCGTCGAAATCGATCCCCGCGTCACCACGTTCGCGCACCTCGACCTGCTGCGGTCGCTCGGCTTCAACCGCCTGTCGATGGGCGTGCAGGACTTCGATGCGAAAGTGCAGGAGGCGGTCAATCGCATCCAGAGCTACGAGCTGACGCGCGACCTGCTGATGCACGCGCGCGCGGCTCGGCTTCGCCTCGATCAACGTCGACCTGATCTACGGCCTGCCGCACCAGACCGAGCAGACCTTTGCGACGACGCTCGATCAGGTGGTGACCCTGCGCCCCGATCGCGTTGCCGCGTATTCGTTCGCGTTCGTGCCGTGGATGAGCGCGCACATGAAGGAGCTCGATCGGGCGGCGCTGCCGCCGGCCGAAACCAAGCTGTCGTTGCTCGCGGCCACCGTCGACGCGTTCGTGACGGCGGGTTACCGGCCAGATCGGCATGGATCATTTCGCGCTGCCGTCCGACGAGCTGGCACGCGCCGTCGACACCCACACGCTCAACCGCAACTTCATGGGCTACACCGTCAAGACCACCACCGACATGGTGGCGCTCGGCGTGTCGGCGATTGGCAACGTCGCAGGGCGCCTTCGTGCAGAACACCAAGAAGCTGCCCGAGTACTACGACGCCGTCGCCGCCGGCCGCTTTCCAATCGACCGCGGCTACGAGCTCGACCAGGACGACGAGATCCGGCGGCACGTGATTACCGAGTTGATGTGCAACTTCCGTCTCGATGTCGGGCGCGTCGAGCGGCGCTTCGGCATCCACTTCGCGGAGTATTTTCACGACGAGCTGGCGGCGCTCACAGCCGCCGGCGATTCTCCGGCCGCCGACGGGCTGGTATCCGTGCAGCCGGAGCGCATCGAGGTTCCGCCTGCCGGACGGATGTTCGTGCGCAACATCTGCATGGCGTTCGACAAGTACCTCGACCGGCGCACCGGCGGTCCGAAGCCGGTGTTCAGCCGCACGGTATGACGCCAACGCGCGTGATCGTGGCGGGTGGCGGCATCAGCGGCCTGGTCGCGGCATTCACCTTGCGCGCGGAGGCCGCCCGGCTGGCGCTGGCGATCGATGTGACCGTGCTCGACGCCGCTCCCGAGCCAGGCGGCCACGCGCGCACCATCGTCGACGATGGGTTCGTGGTGGAGCGCGGGCCGAACGGCTTTCTCGACCGTGGCGCGGAAACGATGGCGCTGGTCGGCGCGTTGAAGCTGGGCGATCGTGTCGTCGAGTCGAACGCGGCGGCAAAACGGCGTTTCATTCTCAGTGGCGGCGCGCTTCGCCAGGTCCCCGAGTCGCCGCCCGCGCTGCTCGCATCGGATGCGATCGGCTGGAAAGGGAAGCTGCGCCTGCTGCGCGAGCCTTGGGCCGCGTCGCCGCCGCCGGATACGGACGAGACGGTGTTCGATTTTGCCGAACGCCGCCTCGGCCGCGAGGCCGCTGAAACGTTCGTCGACACCGCGGTGGCGGGCATTTCCGCCGGCGACAGCCGGACGTTGTCGGTGCGATCGCAGTTCCCCGTTCTGAAGAACTGGGAGAACGAACACGGCAGCCTGTTGAAGGCGATGCTGGCGCGCCGCAAGAACGGCTCGACCCGCCCGCGCCTGCTCAGTTTCGACCAGGGGCTTGGGACCTTGACGTCGCGTTTGGCGTCCCAACTGGACGGGAATGGTGCGCGCGCAGTCGACGATCGATCGGATCGAGAAGGTTGAGGAAGGCTGGCGCGTTCACCTGGCGAACGGGTCGCCGATCGTTGCCGAGCAACTGGTCCTCGCCATGCCTTCGCATGCCGCCGCGCCGTGCTGCTCGGGGTTCGACCCGGCGCTCGCCGCGGCGCTGGCGTCAATTCCGTATGCGGACCTGTCGGTGGTGGCGCTGGCCTATCGCGCCGAGGCCATCGCCCGGCCGCTCAACGGCTATGGCTACCTCGTGACGCGCGACGAAGGGCTGCTCGTCGCTTGGTGTCCTCTGGGAATCGTCGATTTTTCCAAACCGCGCGCCCGAAGGCTGCGTGCTGCTGCGGGTGATGATGGGCGGCGCACGTCGCCCCGAAGTGGCCGGGCTCGACGACGGCGCGGTCGGCGCGCTCGCGGCGGTGGAGGCATCGACGCGTGCTCGGCATTTCCGGCCGCCCGATGCGTCAATGGATCTGCCGGTGGCCCTCGGCGATCGCCCAGTACACGGTGGGTCACGACGCGCGCACCGCTGCCATCCGCCGTCTCGCCGCCGCGCATCGCGGCCTGCACATTTGCGGCACCGCCTACGACGGCGTGTCGTTCAACGACGCGATCGCGTCGGGCAATAAGACCGCCCGTGCCCTCGCGCGGGAGCTCGCAGCGTGAAGCACATCATCCTGGTGACCTACGGCGAACCGGTAACGCCGGCCTTTGTCGAACAACTGGTGTATTCGTGGCGCATCCTGCTTGGCCTGACGCGCACGGTTGCGGACATTCCGGCGCCGCTGATTCCATTGATCGCGCTGTCGCGCGCGCGTGGCCGAAACACCCTGTGGCGGCGCAGTGCCTACACCTCGCCGCTCGAGCCGATCACGCTGGTGCAGGCCGCGCAGCTGAATCGCGTCCTGGGGCAGCAGGCATCGGGTCCCTGGACGATCCACGTCGCCTACGAGTTTCGCAACCCCCTGTTGTCGTCGGTGATCATGCAATTGCCGGCCGGCGACCCGGTGGTGGTGGTGCCGATGTACGCCGCCGACTCCTCGTTCACGCACGATCTCTCCCGCCAGACGGTGGCGGGTCTGGCGAATCGGCGAACCGCCCCGGTGATAGTGCTGCCGGCGCTCGACGTGGACCAACTCGCGGCAATTTCGGCGCGATCACGTCATGCAGACCGTCGCATCGCAGAACATCGAAGGGCGCTCGGCTGCCTTGGTCCTCGCCGCGCATGGAACATTGTTGAAGCCGAGCCGGCCGATTGAAACCGGCCTGCTCGCCACCGAGCAGCTCCGGTGCCGCATCGAGCAGCGGCTGTCGTCATGCTTCGGTATCGTCACCAGCGGCTGGTTGAACCACACGCGCGGCGGGAAGTGGACCGATCCGCCGATCGAGACGACCTTGCAGCGGGTCAGCGAGGCGGGCTTTCGCGACGTCGTCTATTACCCGTATGGGTTTCTTGCCGATAACGCTGAGAGCCAGCTCGAAGGCCAGCTTGCGGCCGCGGCGCGGCCGGAGCTGAGCGTCCGGTTCGTGCCATGTCTCAACGATTCCGCCGATCTCGCGGCCGCGATCGCGTCACAGGTGGTCGCCGCGCACTAACCGCGCGGCGAGATACTGGCGCTCTGTCTCCCCCGGAGGCAGCGTCGTGAGAATCCTGAAGGTCTGTGTCCTGCTCGGACTGCTGGCCCCGGCGGCAGGCGCCGCTGCACAGCCCGTCGTCTTCGTCAAACCTGCGCCAAACCTCGAAGGCTGGAACCACAGTCCGGTCCGGATTGAATTCGGCTGCGCGCGAGCGACTGCCTGCCCGGAAACCCAGGTCGTCGCCACCGAGGGGGCCGCACAGGCCATTACCGCGGTGGCGCGCGACGCCGATGGCGCCGAGCCTAGTTGTCGTCGCCCACCAGAAAGACTCGCATCGCTTCGATTTCGCGTCGAGCGCCTGCTTGAATTCGCGATCCCGCGGCGCGCGGCCGCTCACGTAACCCAGGTCGGGCACGATCGCGTTGCCGCGCATCGCGATGTTGGCCCACCCGATCATGCGCTCGCGCCACAGCATCGGCAACGCGTAGTAGCCGCGCGTGCGCTTCGGCGCCGGCGTGTAGGCTTCGAAGCGATACGCCCAATCCCACAGCAGCTCGAAGCGTCGTCGATCCCACACCACCGGGTCGAAGGGCGCGAGCAATCGCACGCCGTCTACGTGGTGCTCGGCTGCGGCCCGATGGTCGGGCCAGTACCAGAGGTGACCATCGATGGTGGCGTGAGCCAGACGAGTCTTCGCTCGCTCGGTCGCCGCTCGCAGATCTCGGCGCGCCACTGCGGAGCCGCATATCGCAGGCGGCTGATGATGAAGGTCAGGCTCGCCGCCGGCACCGGCGCATACAGACCGACGACGGTATCGACGAGGGTGTCGAGATGCGCGCGACGGGCGGCCGCGCCGGCCGGTCCGCCGCCGTGCTGCTGCGGCGCGTAGACGCGGATGCCGTTGTCGCGCCGCGCCACCCGCAGCATCCCCTTGTAATGCATCGCCTCGAGCAGGTGGGTGGTGGCGCTCGACGAGCCGCCCCAGTAGTTCGTCACCCGGCCGTGCGAAAAATGCGCATCCACCTGCCGCGGATGCGCCGACCCGCGCTCGCGCACGAACTCGAGGATCGCCCCGGCGCGCTTGTTGGACGCCGTCGGCGACACGTTCGCGCGCGGATGCATCAGCGCCTGCAGGCGCCTGGTGACGAAGCCGTAGTTGATGAAGAAGTCCTCTTCGATCGGCAGCGTTGCGTAGCGCGCCTCCAGATCGCCGGCGCGATAGCCCGGCACCCGCGGCCGCAGCGTCAGGTCCTGGGCCCGGGCCGGCGCGCGAATCGGATCGGCCTGCACGAACCCGGCGCGCTCCAGCGCGAGTGCGAGACTGGCGGAGGGCGCGAGGCTCGAAATGGCGAATCGCCTGAGATCGCTCGTGGTTCTCATTTCGTAAAGACGGCCGGCTTGCCGATGCTAGCATTCGGAGCATGAGGATGACTGCCGTGCTCCTGGCCGGCTGCTGCATGGCGGCCGGGCACCCTGGGGCCACCATGGAAGGCCGCGCCCAGCCGACGTTCCGATCCGGCGTCGAGCTCGTGACCATCGACGTGGTGGCGATCGATCGCAGCGGCAGGCCGGTTCACAACCTGAAGGCCGCCGACTTCGAACTGTTTGAAGACGGCAGGAGCCAGCCGATCAGGACCTTTGAGTTCATCGATGCCTCGATGGTGCCGACCGAGGCGATCCTGCCGCCGGGCATCGTCTCGAATGACATCGAGCCGGGCGGCATCTTCGCGCTGGTGTTCGACGAAATGGGCGTCTACGTCAACGACGTCCAGAACATGCGCCGCGCCGCGCAGCGCTTCGTCGAGCGCGCCCTGCTGCCGCACGATCATGTCGCCGTCGTTCGCGCCGGCGCCGATTCGGCGTTCACCCTGACCTCGGACCGGGCGCAGGCCATCGAGGCCGCGACCGCGGCCAGCGGCCGGCGCGATCGCGGCCTGCGGCTCGAGCAGCCGGGCGGCGACGCCGGCGTCGGCGATTCGCCGACGGAGTTCGATTCGCGCAGCGCCGGATCGGCGGGCCGCCAGAGTTTTGCGGTGCTGGCGTCGGTGGTCGAAAAGCTGCGTCCCATCCCAGCGCGCCGCAAGGCGATTATCTGGTTCAGCCGCGGCGGCGAACTGCCGCCCAACTTCGAGCAGATCATCATGGAAGGCCTCAACGTTCCACTCGGGCGAGACGATGCCGCGCTCGGGCGTTTGATCAATGCGGCACGCGAGGCCAACGTGGCGATCTACACGGTCGATCCGCGGGGGCTGGCGGCGCCGTCGACGAGCGGGGCGCAGGCGCCGGGCGCGTCCGACCTCGAGGAGCTCGCCACCCTGCGCGATCTCGCGTCGGCGACCGGCGGGCGCGCCATCGTCAACAACAACGACCTCGACGGGACCTTGCGCCAGGTCACGGTGGAGAACCGCGCCTACTACCTGATCGGCTACGAGCCCGCTGCCGCCGACGCGTCGAGGAAACCGAAGTCGCGCACCATCCGCGTGACGACGCGCTCGCCGGGCGTGGAGTTGCTGCATCGGTCGGTCTACATGCCGGGCGGCAACGCCGGTGCGGCGGTGACGGACCTGCTGGCCTCGCCACTGCCGATCCGCGACCTGCCGATCGTCCTGGCGCCGGCGGCCGTCGCCGTCGACAGGAAGAAGCGCGGCGTGCTGGTGCCGTTCGAGATCGGCCGCGATCTGCGTGACGACACGACGGTGGAGTACAGCGCCGTGGCGCTCGATCCGGCGGGCAAAGTCGTGGCCCGCGCCTCGGGATCAGGCCGGGCCCGGAACGGTCGCGTGGTGGGGGATGTGGCGCTGGCGGTCGAAGCGAAGCTCTATCAGTTGCGGTTCGCGGCGCGCGCGGTGAATCCCGAAGTGTCGCGGCCTGGCGTTCGCCGCCGATCCGCGTTCCGGAAGGAAAGTCGAAGGAACCGGAATGTGCCGGCTTTGTGTTCGAGCAGCCCGGACCGCGCGCGCGGGTGCGGCAGTTCACACGCGATCAACCGATCACCATTTCGACGCTGGTGTCGGCGCAGAAGCTCGACGGTGCGATTGCCTTCGGGCTCGGCGCCGCCGGCGGCGTGCCGCAGCGGTTGTGGCCGGTGAGGCTCGACCAGCCGCTGGCAAATGGCTTGTGGAGGATCGCGCTGAGTCTCAACGCGCCGCTGCCCACCGGGAACCTCGAGCTTCGCGTCATGCGGGACGACCTGCTGCTCGCCGACGGCTGCATCGCCCAGTTCGCCTCGCGGTAGGCAACCGCGAGCGAATCTTTTCAGCGTCGCCACGCGTCCGGGCGCTTAGAATGTGCGCCATGAAGCGCTTAATCCTGTTCGCTGCCACGTTCCTCAGCTGGGCCATCGCGCCCGTGGCCACGCAAGTTCCCGCGCAGACCGCGCCGGTCCCGGAACTGCCGTTCGAATCGGTGGCCGATCCGCTGACGCTGCCGCCGGACATTCATTTCGGCGAGATCGCCGGCGTGGCGGTCAACTCCAAGGGCAACGTGTTCGTGTTCTCGCGTGGCAATTCGACCGGGCCGGCCTACATGGCCACCGCCGCGCAGCTGCTCGAGTTCGATGCCAAGGGCAAGTTCGTCCGCGAGATCGGCAAGAACAACTTTGCCTGGTCCTATGCGCACGCCGTCCGCATCGACAAGCAGGACAACATCTGGATTGTCGACAAGGGCTCGAACGTGATCCTCAAGATGAACCCGCAAGGCCGCACCGTATGGGTGTTCGGACGCAAGGGCGAATCCTCTCACCTCGATGTGCCGCCCGACTACGCGTCGCAGATGACCGGCATCCTGGAGCGCGCCGGCGTGGCGATCACCCGGCCGCAGAACAACAACCCGCGCAACCCGCTGCCGGTGCATCGTGACAACGTGTTCAACCAGCCGACCGATGTGGCGTGGGACTCGCAGGGCAATTCGTACTTCACCGACGGCTACATCAATTCCCGCGTCGCCAAGGTGAACGCCAAGGGCGAATGGGTCGCCAGCTGGGGATCGCTCGGCAACGGTCCGGGGCAGTTCGATACGCCGCACGGCATCGCGGTATCGCCGAAGGATGAAATCTTCGTCGCCGACCGCGGCAACCGCCGCATCCAGGTGCTCGATACCAACGGCAAATACCTGCGCGAGTTCACCATCGACGTTCCGGTCGATACCAGCCGCGGCAAGATCGTCTACGGCGCCGAGGCGCCCAACGCCAAGACCGGCTCGCTCGCGCCGGGCGCACCCGACGCGCTGTGCATGACGCCGGGTCCCAATCCGGTGTTGTTTGTCGGCGATCTCTATCCGAGCCGCATTTACAAGGTGTCGCTCGAGGGCAAGCTGCTCGGCGTCTACGGACAGCCGGGCCGCAACCTCGGCGAGTTCGGCTGGATCCACGCGATTGCGTGCCCGTCGGAAAATGAGATCTGGGTGGGCGAGCTGATCAACTGGCGCGTGCAGAAGCTCGTTACCAGGAAGGGCGCGACCGCGACGAAGCAATAGCCCCGGGCGACTACTTCAGGTCGGGGCTGGGCAGCATGACATCGCGAATCAGCTGGTTCAGCTCCGCGCCCGCCGCGAGAAACTGCCGCAGGGTTCGTCGCGTCGGCGGGAACGCGTCGAAGTCGTCCACGGTCAGCAGCCGCTCGTCATAGGCCAGTCGGAAGTCCGCGAACCGTGCATACAGGTCGTCGACGACCGCCGGGTCGACCGGTGTGTCGATGCGCGGGACGACAGCAATGTCACTGGCCGCGAATTTCTTTTGCCACGACGACGGCGGCGAGATGACGACGTCGCCGCCGATCAACTCGCTCCAGTGCATGTGATTGCGAAACGCCGCCGACAGCAGCCGCAGGCGATAGCCGCGCTCGCGAAACAGGCGATAGGTCTTCTTGAACACCGCCACGCCCGCCCACTCGAGGTGACCGGGACTGGTGACGATGGCGTCGTGCTCCATCACCGTCTTCAACCAGTCGTCGAGCCGGCCGACCATGATGGTGCAGACCGGGCCCATAGTGCTGATGTCGTGACCGGCCGCTTCGCGCGTGTGCAACCCGCGCTCCACCGCCTCGGCCACCGCCACGCACTGCGGCAGCGTGAAGGACACGGTGGCATTGATGCTGATGCCTTCGGCGGTCGCCATCTCGATGGCGGCGATGCCGGCGGTGGTCGCCGGAATCTTGACGATCATGTTCGGCGCGAGGGCCGTGAAGCGCCGCGCCTGTTCGACGATGGCGTGGGCGTCGCGATACAACCGCGGGTCGGTTTGGATCGACAGCCGGCCATTTCGTCCGCGGTGCGTCTTGAAGATGGGTTCGAGCAGCGCCGCCGCCTCGATCGAGAGTTGCTCGACCGCGGCCCAGCCCAGCGTATCCTCGGTCGCGGTCGGCAGCTGTCGCGACAGCGACTGGATTCTCGGCCGCCATTCCGCCTGACGCGCCTTCAGCACCGCGAGGGCAATGACCGGATTGCAGGTCGCGCCCACGCCGCCGTGCTCGAGCGAAAAGCGCAGCTCGTCGAGGTCTGCCGAGTCGTTCCAGAGACACGTCGGCGTGGTCTGGGTCATCTCGTGCAGCGGGCTCTTCCAGGTGGCGCCTGCGGATCGGCGGGTCGAAGACGTCATGGTTCGGCCATCATACACATCGGACGCTGCCGGAGCTCTACACGCCGAGGGCTTCGAGGAATATGCGATTGCGCCGGGCGCTGTCCGCCGGGCGGCCCTGCCCGGGGAAGACATCCTGCTCCACGACGATCCAGCCGTCGTAGCCAAGCGCGCGCAGCGCTCCAAGGACGCCCGTGAAGTCCACCGCGCCGGCGCCCAGCTCACAGAACAGTCTGGCCCGAACCGCCGCCAGGTAGCCGAGCTCGGCGGTGCGCGCGCTGGCCGCGATCTGCGGATGGCAATCCTTGAAATGCACGTGCCACACCCGTGACGCGTGACGTTGCAGGACCGAAAGCGGATCGCCGCCGGCGTAGACCAGGTGACCGGTATCGAGGCACAGGCCAAGCGTCGCCGGGTCGGTCCGGCTCATGAGCGCGTCGATTTCCGCTTCGGTTTCGACGTAGCCGCCGCAGTGGGGATGGAACACCGTGCGCAGCCCCGTCTGCTCCCGCACCTCACGCGCCACCCGGTCGGCCCCGGCCGCGAACACCGCCCATTGTTCGTCACTCAATCCGTGCGCCGCGGTGATGCGCCCCGCCTGCCGTTCGCGCTCCGGGACGCTCGCGTTGTCGTCGGACAAGACGATCAGCGCGCCGGGCCCGGCGGCGTCCCGGAGCAGCGTCGCCGTGCGGACAGCGGTTGCGACGCCGGCATCGTGCGTGCGCTCGTCGGCGAGCGCCACCGGCACGAAGGCCGCCATCAGGTCCAGGCCGCGCTTGGCCAGCTCCTGCCGCAACTGCGCCGGGTCGGTCGGCATGAAGCCCCAGTCACCGAGTTCGGTGCCGGCGTAGCCGGTATCGCGGATCTCGTCGAGCACGCGGTCGAAAGGCGCGGAACTGGCGGCGCTCTCGAACTCGAGAACGCCCCAGGAACAAGGGGCATTGGCGATGCGAATCATTGCGCGCCATTATCCTCGGCTTGACACAGTTCGTGAGCGGGAGCATTCTTCGCGGGGCCGGTTTCGTGAACCGGCCCCCCATTCATGGCCTCGCCGCGCGTGTTATTTCGGTCGTCTTCCTCGTCCGCCGGGCGGACCGGGCTCGCCGTGGGGGTCACGCGGGCGCAAGCCGGATGGCGTTATGTGAACTTCGCCGTGAGGCATGTCGTTCCAGGTCAGCCATTGGTCGGAACTACAGGTGGCGATGAATGTTGCCTGGTCCTGCTGGCCGGCACCTGCGCGCATTGAGTACGGCCCGGAGCGTTCGCGCACGCTGGCCGACGCGGCGATCCTCGGCCCCCGTGCCAGCGTGTTCAGTGGTTATCCGCATGCGCTTTACCTGCCGCCACGCAGCCGTTTCCGGGTGGTCGCGCAGGAGCCGACCGAGCTTGCGGATGGGCGTGCCCCGGCCCGAAAGCGGTTCGCGCCGCGCCTGATCCGCCCCGAGGATTGCGGGTTCGAAATTCGGGGAGGAGGAAACGCCACCCGGCAGATCGTCGATATCCTGCCGCCGTCGGCGGAAGCGGATCGGCTGCTCGTCTGTGAGGTGTTTACGCCGGCCGGCAACTGGTCGAGCTACCCGCCGCACAAGCACGACGTGGATCGGCCGCCGGGAGAGGTCAAGCTCGAGGAAATCTATTACTACCGGTTCGCCGAGCCGCGACGCGTTTGGCTTTCAACGCCTCTACGACAGGCGATCGGATCGCACCCTGACGGTGTCGCACGGCGACGTCGTGCTGATTCGCTCCGGCTACCACCCGTTTGTGACGGCGCACGGCTACAACGCTTACTACTTGAATGTGCTCGCCGGCACCCGGCGATCGATGGCGGCGAGCGACGATCCCCGCTACGCGGCATTCCGGAAATGGCCGGCGCGCGATCCCCGCGTGCCGGTCGTCGCACCGCCGGTGCAATTGATGAATGGTCGATGATCGGTCACGCTTCGATGGGAGGCCTTGTGATGTCACGTAGGATGTGTCGGGTTCTTACTCAGATCGCCCTGGCGGTGTGCCTGGCGGCGCCGGCGTTTGCGCAAGTCGATCGCGCCACCTTGACCGGCATTGTGAAGGATCCCTCCGGTGCGGTCATTGCCAGGGCGCAGGTGAAGATCACCAGCCTGGCGACCAACTCGGTGAACACCACCGTGGCCAACAGCGAGGGGTCGTATCTGGTCGTGAACCTCGCGCCGGGCGAGTACCTGGTGCAGGTCGAGGCGCCCGGATTCCAGCGTTTCGAGCAGACGGTCGCGCTCGAGCTCGGCGCGCGCTCGCGCCTGGACGTGTCGCTGGCGGTCGGCTCGGTCGGCGAGACCGTGACGGTGCAGGGCGTGACGCCGCTGCTCAGCACGGAGAGCGCGGTGGTCGGCACCGTGTCGATCGCAACGAGATGGCCAAGCTGCCGCTGGCGATCCGCAACTGGGACGACCTGCTGTCGCTGGTGCCCGGCGTGCAGAGCGATCGCTATACCGAGCAGGCCGGCGGCACGTCGTCGGGCCGCACCGGCGGCGTCAGCGTGCACGGCAATCGCAGCCTGCAGAACAACTTCCTGCTCGACGGCGTCGCCAACAACAGTTTCTCGACCAACGTGCAGGAGCTGACGACGCAGTTGTCGCGGCCGTCGGTGGACGCGATCAACGAGTTCAAGGTGGTGACCAGCCCGTATGCCGCCGAGTACGGCTGGTCGCCCGGCGCCGCCATCATCGTCAGCACCAAGTCGGGCACGAACGCGCTCCATGGCACGGCCTACGACTTCTTCCGCAACGACAAGCTCGACTCGAACAATTTCTTCGCCAAGCGCGCCAACCAGCAGAAGCCGACCAACAAGCAGAACCAGTTCGGCGGCAACCTCGGCGGACCGCTGGTCAGGAACCGCGCCTTCTTCTTCGGCGATGTCGAAGCCACCCGCATCGAGCAGGGCGTGCTGCGCACCGGCCGGCTGCTGACCGCCGACGAGCGCCGCGGGGTGTTCTCGACCGCGATTCGCGATCCGCTGACCGGCGCAGACGTTCCCGAACAACACCATTCCCACGAATCGGATCGATCCGGTGGCGGCCCGGCTCGATGGGCATGCTGCCGTCGCCGAACGCCGCCGGCAACAACAACTTCATTCGCCAGCCGAACGTCGAGGACGAGTCGGAACGCTACCTGCGCGCGCTTCGACGTGCCGTGGCGGCAACGACAACGTGTTCGCCCGCTACATCTACAGCGATCGCTTCCGCTACGTGCCGGGCTTCCTCGGCGGCATCCTCGACGGCACCTCGACGTCGGCCTGGGGCCGCAACTACCTCAGCTCGCACGCGATGGTCGGCGGCTGGACCAAGGTGATCGGCCCGCGTTTCTTCAACGAGTTCCGGCTGTCGTACGGGCGCGGCACCAACGACGGCACGCAGGATCCGTTCGGCGAGGACGGCAACGCGCAGATCGGCTTTCGCGGCGTGCCGAACGATCCGCGCGTGATTGGCGGCATCGTCGGGATGGACATGTCCGGGCACATTCGGCTGGGCTCGCCCAACTTCATGCCGAAGTTCCAGCACACCGAGCAGATGCAGTTCCTGAACACCCTGACGTGGATGGCGCGGCGCGCACCAGGTGAAGTTCGGCGCCGACGTGATGGCGCCGATGAACAACGAGTACTTCGACGTCGCGCCGACGCGCGGCAACCTGACGCTTCAACGGCCAGTTCACCGGCAGCGGCCTCGCCGATTTCATGCTCGGCTACGCGCAGCGCGCGCAGCTGACCAACGTGTTCGTGGTCGAACAGCAGCTGCGGTCGTACGGCGTCTACGTGCAGGACGACTGGAAGGTGAGCGACGCGCTTCACCGTGAACCTCGGCGTGCGCTACGACTACATGACGCCGGCGACCGAGAAGAACAACCGGATGGCCAATTTCGATCCGGTGGCCGGCACGCTGGTGTTCGCCAAGGACGGCTCGCTCGAGGATCGCGCGCTCGTCAAGCCGGACAAGAACAACTTCTCGCCGCGCGTCGGCGCGATCTACAAGATCAACGACCGCACGCATCGTCCGCGCGCGGCTTCGGCATTTTCTACAACCAGTTCGATCGCATCGGCTCCGAGGATCAGCTGGCGCTCAACCCGCCGGGGCTGGCCAACATCGACGTGCAGGCCGCCGGCGCGTCGCGCCGTGCCGATCCTGCGCCTGC
Source organism: uncultured Acidimicrobiia bacterium (assembly GCA_963795125.1). GTDB lineage: Bacteria > Acidobacteriota > Vicinamibacteria > Vicinamibacterales > UBA2999 > 12-FULL-67-14b. Next base: position 361,046 of record CAWCGQ010000001.1, read on the forward strand.
AGGACGGCTTCCCGGCCAACTTCCTCGATCCGGCGAACATCAACGTGGCGCGCATCATGGTGCGCGCGGCCGATCGCAACAGCCCGCGCACCGAGGTGCGCCAGTTCGGCGCCGGTATCGAGCGGCAGATCGGCGAAAGCTTCGTGGTCGTCGGCCGACGTCGTCGGCTCGTCGACCGAGCCATCTGGCGGTGCTGCGCAATCTCAACCAGCCGCTGCGCGGCACGCTCGACGCCAATGGGCCGCTGCCGTATCCCGGCGTTCGGCAACATCCAGTGGCGCGAGATGACGGCCGAGGCCAACTACAAGGGCGTCGACCTGTCGTTCGAGAAGCGGTTCAAGGACGGCTACAGCTACCGCACGTCGTACACCGTCGGTGAAGCGCGCGATCAGGCGCCCGGAGCATCTCAACGCGTCGTCCGGACGTCCGCAGAACGGCCGTGACCTGGCGTCGTGGGAGGGCCCGAGCGACTTCGACATTCGTCATCGCCTGTCGGCCAACGTGATCGCCGAGTTGCCGTTCGGCGAAGGCAAGCCGATGCTGCAGGACGGCATTGGCCGGCATCTGCTGGGCGGCTGGCTGGTCAGCGGCATCCTCAGCGCGCGGACCGGACGCCCCTTCACGGTGACCCAGGGCAACAACAACGTCGGGGCCGGCGCCACCGGGCTGCCGAATCTGACCGGCGATCCTCAGGGCGCCGAAACCGTGGAGCAGTGGTTCAATCCCGCGGCCTACACCCGCGTCACCTCCGGCACGTTCGGCAATGCCGGCCGCAACCAGTTGCGGGGTCCCGGTTGGCTGTCGGTGGACATGAGCGCCCAGCGGCGGATCGACGTGACCAGCCGGGTCAACGCGACGCTGCGCCTGGATGTGTTCAACCTCTTCAACCGCGCCAACTTCGGCCTGCCCGACGCCAACATCGTCAACGCCACCGCGGGCGTGATCTCCAACCTGGCGGGCGATCCGCGCGTCATGCAGTTGTCGTTACGAATCGCCTTCTGACGAATCGGACAGGACGTTACAGATACGGCCAACGTGGCGCCCGGCAGTTGCCGGGCGCCACCGGCCGGCCTTGCTATACTCCGCCCCTCATGCGAACCGAGAAACGTGCCTCGCCAACGCCCGGCCCTGACCCGCGACGGATGGGAACGGCGCGCGTTGCTGCATCCCGGCTCGGCGCCGTTCGAGCTGCCGCTTCGATGAGCGAGCCAGCGGCGCCGCCCGTCCTTGAAATGCGGGGCATCCGGAAGGGCTTTCCGGGTGTCGTGGCGCTCGACGGCGTCGATCTGGCCCTGCGCGCCGGCGAAGTGCACGTGCTGCTGGGCGAGAACGGCGCCGGCAAGTCCACGCTCATGAAGATCCTGAGCGGCGCCTATCGCAAGGACGCCGGCGAGATTCGGATGAACGGCGCGGTGGTCGATATCCAGGGCCCGAGCGACGCGCTCGCGCGCGGCATCCGCGTGATCTACCAGGAGCTCAACCTCGTCCCGCACCTGTCGGTCGCCGAAAACATCTTCCTGGGCGCCGCGCCAACCCGGTGGGCCGGGCTGATCGACTGGCGCGAGCTGCACCGGCGGGCGGCGACGCTGCTTGTCCGAGCTCGGCATGGACATCGATCCGTCCATTCCGCTTCACACCCTCAGCCTCGCGCATCGCCAGATGGTCGAGATTGCCAAGGCGCTCGCCACCCAGGCCTCGGTGCTGGTGATGGACGAGCCGACCTCGGCGCTGACGTCGCGCGAGGTCGATCAGTTGTTCGCGCTGGTGGAGCGCCTGATCGCGCGCGGCGTGGCCGTGGTCTACATCACGCACCGGCTCGACGAGGTCTATCGCATCGGCCATCGCGCGACCGTGCTGCGCGACGGCCGAAACGTTGCCAGCCACATGTTGTCGGACATTTCCGTGAGCGAGATCGTCAGGCTGATGGCCAATCGCGATGTCGGCGAGCACTTCCCGAAGGTCCGCACTGCGCCGGGCGCCGAACTGCTTCGCGTGGAGGGTGTCGGTCGCGGCCGCGTGCTGTCGGACATCACGTTCTGCCTGCGGGCCGGCGAAGTGCTTGGCATCGGCGGCCTGCTCGGCGCGGGCCGCAGCGAGCTGGCGCGCGTGCTCGCCGGCGCCGATCGCGCCGATCGCGGCCGCATCTGGGTGGACAGCCGGCCGGTGGTGTTGCGCACGCCGGCCGAGGCGATCGGGCATCGCATCGGGCTGCTGCCCGAAGATCGCAAGGCCCAGGGCTTTGTCGGCGGCTTCACCATCGCGCGCAACATCGCGCTGCCGCACGGCCGCAGGCTGGCGCCGTGGGGAGTGTTGTCGCGCCGGTGCGAAGCGGAGCTGGCGGCGCCGCTCGTGAAGGAGCTGCGGGTGAAAGGCACGAGCGATCAGCCGGTTCGCCTGCTGAGCGGCGGCAATCAACAGAAGGTGGTGCTCGGCAAGTGGCTCGCCGGCGACGCGAGGATTTTCATCTTCGACGAGCCGACGCGCGGCGTCGATGTCGGCGCCAAGGTCGAAATCTACAACCTGATCAACCGGCTGACCGCCTCGGGCGCCGGCGTGATCATGATCTCGTCCGAGCTCCCCGAGTTGCTCGGGATGAGTGACCGGATCCTGGTGATGTATCGCGGCCGCATCCAGGCGGAGTTCGAGTCCGCCGCCGCCACCCAGGAACGGTTGCTCGGCGCGGCCCTGGGGCTCGCCTCGTGATGAAGCGCTTTCATGCGCGCCGGTTCGGCACGCTGCTCGGCCTGATCGCGCTGTGCGGTGTGCTGTGGGCGTTGACGCCGCACTTTCTGACCGTCGCCGAACCTCCTCAACATCGCGCAGCAAACCGCCATCAACGCCATCGTCGCCGTCGGCATGACCTACGTGATCATCTCGGGCGGCATCGACCTGTCGGTCGGATCGATCGTCGCGCTGTCGGGGGTCGCGCTCGGCGCGGCGCTGCAGGACGGGCAGCCGCTGCCGGTTGCCCTGGCCATCGCGCTGCTCGTCGGCGGCGGATGCGGGCTCGTCAACGGCGCGATCATCAGTTGGGGAGGGCTGCCGCCGTTCATCGTCACGCTCGGGATGATGAGCATTGCACGCGGCGGGGCGCTGCTCTTCACCGAGGGCCGGCCCGTGTCCGGGTTCGAGGCAGGCTTTCGCTCGCTCGCCACCAGCCATGTCGGGCCGATTCCCGCGCCGATCGTCATCACCCTGGTGGTGTACCTGCTCGCCCACCTCGTGCTGACGCGCACCACCTTCGGCCGGTATGTCTACGCGATTGGCGGCAACGAGGAAGCGACGCGGCTGTCCGGGGTGTCGGTGCGCCTGCACAAGTCGATGATCTACGCCGTGTCGGGGCTGATGAGCGCGGTTGCCGCCATCCTGCTCACCGCCCGGCTCAATTCCGCGCAACCGATCGCCGGCATGATGTACGAGCTCGATGCGATCGCCGCGACGGTGATCGGCGGCACCAGCCTGAGCGGCGGCGAGGGCTCGCTCGCCGGCACCCTCATCGGCGCGCTGATCATGGGCGTGCTCAGGAACGGCCTGAACCTGCTCGGCGTGTCGTCTTTTCTTCAGCAAATTGTGATCGGTGCCGTTATCATCGCCGCCGTGCTCGTTGACACGGTGCTCAAGAAGCAGAGGAACTGAACCCATGCGGACATTCACTACGCTGTTGCTCGCGGCCGCCGCCGCGGTCTCGCTCTCGTGCAATCGCGCTCAGCCCGAGACCGACGGGATGCCGAAAATTGCGATGGTGGTGAAGACCCTCAATCACCCGTTCTTCGTCGACATGCGCCGCGGCGCGCAGGAGGCGGCCGACCGGCTGGGCGTGCGCCTCGACGTGCAGGCGGCCGAGCGCGAGATTGACGTCGAAAAGCAAATGCAGATCGTCGAGAACATGATCCAGACGGGAATCCAGGCCCTCATCATCGCGCCCAGCGGCTCGCGCGAGATCGTCTCGGCGCTCGTGAAGGCGCAGGGACGCGAAGGTGCCGGTGGTGATCGTCGATACCCGCATCGACGCGCAGGCGGCAACCGCGGCCGGCGTGCACGCGGAAACCTTCGTCGGCTCCGACAATTACGAGGGCGGGCGCCTCGCCGGCGCCCACATGGTGAAGGCCACCGGCGGCAAGGCGCGGGTCGGCATCCTCGAAGGGATCCCCGGTCACGAAACCGGTGACTCGCGGCTGCGCGGCTTCCGGGACGCCGTCAAGGACGCCCCCGGCATCACCATCGCCGCGTCGCAGCCGGCGAATTGGGAGCGCGACCAGGGCTTTAACGTTTTCCAGAACATGCTGCAGGCCCATCCCGACATCGATGCGGTGTTCGCGGCCAGCGATCTGATGGCGCTTGGCGCCGTGGAAGCGATTGCCGCGGCCGGCAGGACCGGGAAGATCCGGGTCGTCGGTTTCGACGCACTGGACGATGCGAAGAAGGCGATTGCGGCGGGTACGATGGACGCCTCGGTGGCGCAGTTTCCCGCGGAGATGGGCCGGGTGGCGGTCGAAAGCGCGGTGAAGGTGATTCGCGGCGAGACGTTGCCCCCGGACACCATGGTCAAGCTCGAAATGGTCACGAAGGATTCGTTGGCCTCAAAACAGGAGTGACGTAGTCGCATGGCGAGATTGAATGTCGGAGTAGTTGGTGTCGGCCGTCTCGGCCGGGTGTACGTGCGCGACCTGGCTGGTCGCATCCCAGAAACGCGCGTCGTGGCGGTGGCCGATCCGATCGAGGCGCAGGCGAAGGAGACCGCCGCGGAGTTCGACGTCGCGAAGTCGTTTGCCGATCCGATGGCGATGATCGACGATCCCGCCGTCGACGCCATCGTCATCGTCACGCCGACCCACACCCACCGTGAGCTGGTGGTCGCGGCCGCCGGGCGGGGCAAGCCGATTTTTTGCGAGAAGCCGCCGGCGCTGGCCTTGAGCGAGATCGTCGAGATGAAGCAGGCGATCGAGAAGGCCGGCGTGTTCTTTCAGATGGGGTTCATGCGCCGCTTCGATCCGGGCTATGCGGCCGCGAAAAAGCAGATCGATGCCGGTCGCATCGGCATGCCGCTGGTGTTCAAGGCGACGTCGCGCGATCCCGTACCGCCCGAGCCTCGAATACGCCAATCCCGCGAGCAGCGGCGGCATGTTGATCGACATGGGCATCCACGACTTCGACCTGGCGCGCTGGTTCATGGGCGACGTCAGCACGGTGGCGGCGATCGGCGCCACCATTGCCTATCCGGAGCTGGCGACGGTCGGCGACATCGACAATGCCATCGCCAGCCTGACCTTCGCCAGCGGCAAGCTCGGGGTCGTCGACCTGACCCGCAGCGGCATCTACGGCTACGACATCTCCACCGAGATTCTCGGCCTCGAGGGCACCATCCGCATCGGCTACCTGCGCGAGACGCCGATCACGGTCATGACCAAGGCGCACGGCGTGTCGCACGACACCGTGCCGTACTTCATGGAGCGCTTCCGCGACGCCTACACCAACCAGCTGCAGAACTTCGCGCAGAACGTGCTGCAGCAGCGCGAACCGCCGATCACCATCGACGATGGGATGGAGGCGCTGCGGGTGGGCGTGGCGGCGACCCGGGCGCGGGAGAGCGGCACCACGGTGAGCGTCGCCAGCGTCACGCCGTAACGCCAGGTCGTCGAAATCCTTCCGCGGCATCGCCGCGCGCGGTTGCCGCGGAAGGATCACACAACTCACTCGTGACGAGGTTGCGCAACGCCGGTGATGGCCGGCGCCGCGGCGCCCGCCCGCCCGCGGCCGGGCAGCAGCATCGGCACCGAGCGGCGATATTCCTGATACGCCGCGCCGTGCTCCGCCACCAGATCGTGCTCTTCGAACTGGATGGCGACCACGATGTAGGCGGTCGTGCCGATCGCGAACACCAGGTGCGCCAGCGTCATGGTCGGCGTCATCCAGAACGCGAACAGGAAGCCCAGGTACAGCGGATGCCGCACGAACCGGTAGGGCAGCGGCGTCCGGAACGACACCGGTGTATAGGGCCTGCCGACGAGCGGCAGCCACACCTGCCGAAGCCCGAACAGGTCGAAGTGGTTGATCAGGAAGGTCACGACCAGGACCGTGCCCCACCCGGTGGCGAAGAGCGCCCAGAGCGTGACGCGCGCGGCGGGATGGTCGATCGACCAGATCTCGATGCCGATCGGCTGCCACTGCCAGATCAGCAGCAGCAGCGCCAGGCTCGCGAACAGCACGTAGGTCGACCGCTCGATCGCCCATGGCACAACCTGCGTCCAGCGCTCCTTGAACCACGGCCGCGCCATCACGCTGTGCTGGACGGCGAAGATCGCCAGCAGCAGGGCATCGATCGCCAGCGCTGCGGGCAACGAGGTTTGCAGCGGGCCATCGAGCCGGCTCGATACGGCAAACCCGCCGACAAACGCGATTGCGTAGAGAAACGTCGCGAGGAAAATCAGATACGATACGACACCGTAGGCGAAGAACAACAGTCGTCTTAGGCATTGACGCCCCCTTTTGTTCTCCGAGCGTGCGCCCTCGGCGATGTTTCGGCCATCGGCGCTTTGTCCCGATCGGCTGGAATTGCACGGCCGCGGGTGAGACAAATGTCCCGGTTGTTGTCAAATGACTGACTCCTCGAGGCTTCGGCAGACGGTCCGCTATGCCGCCGCGTCCGACGGGGCGCGCCTGGCGTGGGCCGAGTCCGGCTCCGGCCCGGTGATCGTCAAGGCCGCCAACTGGCTCACGCATCTCGAGTACGAGTGGCAGAGCCCGGTGTGGAAACACTGGCTGCAGTTCTTTTCCGCCAACAGCCGGTTCGTGCGCTACGACGAGCGGGGTTGCGGCATGAGCGCGCGGCAGCTCGGGGTGTTGTCGCTCGAGCAATGGGCCGGCGACCTTGGCGCGATCGTCGATGCCGCTCAGCCGGAAGGAGCGGTGACGCTGCTGGGCATTTCGCAGGGCGCGGCGACCTGTCTCTACTATGCCCTTCACCATCCGGAGCGTGTGGAGCAGATTGATCCTCTACGGCGGCTACGCCCATGGCGCGCGCACGCGTGGCACGCCCGAGTCCGCCGTCGCGCATCACGCGATGATCGAGCTGGCGCGGGTGGCGTGGGGCAGCGACAACCCCACGTTTCGCCAGGTCTTCACGTCGCGTTTCATCCCGGGCGGCACGCCGGAGCAGCTCGAGTGGTTCAACGACTTGTGCCTGAAGACCACCTCCGGCGAGATGGTCGCGAGCCTGCTCGAGGCGCGCGGGCATGTTGACGTGTCGGCGCTGCTTGCCGAGGTGCGCGTGCCGACGCTGGTGCTGCACGCGCGCGCGGACGACGTGATTCCCGTCGAGGAAGGGCAGTTGCTGGCGGGCGGCATTCCCGGCGCCCAGTTCGTCGAACTCGACTCGCGCAATCACATCCTGCTCGAGAACGAACCGGCCTGGGCGCGCTTTGTCGAGTCGGTGCTGGCCGTTCCTGCCGCCGGCGGCCCTGCCGGCGGTCGATGCCGCGTTCGCCGCGCTGTCGGCGCGCGAGCGCCAGGTCCTGGCGCTGATCGCCGACGGCATGAGCAACGCCGAGATTGCGGCGCAGTTGAAGATCAGCGACAAGACCGTCCGCAATCACGCCTCGAATGTGTTCGACAAGCTCGGGGTGTGGTCGCGCGCTCAGGCGATCGTCTTCGCGCGCGATCGCGGCTTCAGCCGATGACGGCGCTGCCACCGCTGCTGTAGAAGCAGACGTCAGGAGTGCGCACATCTGTCTGCTGCACACACCTGATCAATTTTTTTAGTGGCAGGAACTGGCAATGATCCTGCAGTGCCTTGTTCGTTGCCGTACGAGGCTTGTGTGCACTTCTCCCCCATGCACGCGGGTCAGCACTTGAGCGGAATGCACGTGCTGATTGCGGCGGTCCGACAGGGGAGTAATGAATTACGCACGTGTCTTATCTGTAACGATTCTCGTCCTTGGTGCAGCGTTTCGTCTGGAAGCCGCGACCGCAACATGGGATCGCAATCCTGAGCCCGACATCGTCGGGTATCTCCTTTCTTACGGCAGTCAGTCCGGCAATCACACCACCGGTCTCGACGTCGGCAACGTCACCAGTGCGCAATTTTTTCCTGCGCCGGGTCAACGTTATTACGTGGTGGTCCAGGCCCGCAACAGCAGCGGCGGCCTGAGCGCAAAGTCGGCTGAAGTGATTTATGACGCGCCGGCGACGACCAATCAGCCGCCGTCGTTGACCCAGCCCGCCAATCAATCGACCGTCCAGAACACTGCCGCGTCGCTGGCGCTCATCGCCAGCGATCCCGAGGGGAGTCCGTTGACGTTCAGCGCGACCGGACTTCCTCCTGGACTGAGCCTTCATGCCTCGACCGGGCTAATCAGCGGGACGCCGACCACAGCCGCGACCTCTACGGTCACTGCCACCGTATCCGACGGATCGCAGACGGCGAGCCGGACTTCTCCTGGACGGTGACGGCGGCGCAGGGAGGGACGACGACCTTCGCCTTGTCGCCGAGCCGACACGTCGTTGAACTGCGACACCAAGAACGACAGTGGTGACCAGCGGTTGTATACCTACACCTGGCCGGCGAACAAGGTGCGCCAACGCGATCCTGATGAAGTTCGATCTCTCGCAGATTCCGGCCAACGCCACCGTGCAGTCGGCGACGCTGCAGCTGTATTTGATTGCATGGCCGACACCAATGCCGATCTGAATTACAGCGTGTCGATGCATCAGGTGATCAACCGCAATCCTGACCTCACCCGTGCGACCGGCAGAAGCGCGGATGGGGTCACGAACTGGACCGCCAACACTGCTGCTATCGAACTATCCACTGGCACAATCGGACATTTCGCCGGTGAAGGCGGTGACCATCATCAATCGCACGCTCGGCGCAAAGACGTGGGACGCGCTGTCGCTGGTCCAGGCTTGGCGCAGCGCCCCGTCAACCAACTTACGGACTGCTGCTGAACTCCGATGCGACCAAGGGCTCGGATCGATTCCGCTTCTTTGCCAGCATGGAGAACCCGACGACTACGCAGCGTCCGGTGCTGCGTGTCACCTACACCGTGCCCGGCGCGACGGGCGATACCACCCCGCCGGCAGTGGCCCTCAGCGCGCCGGCCAACAACGCCACCGTGTCCGGAGCCAGCGTCACCGTGTCCGCCACCGCTTCTGACGCGGTCGGCGTGGCCGGCGTGCGGTTCCGTCTCGACGGCGTCGACATTGGCAGCGAGGACACCACCGCGCCGTACTCGATTAGCTGGAACACCACCACCGCGACCAACGGTACGCACTTACTGACCGCGGTGGCGCGGGATGCCGCCGGCAACTCGGCGACCTCCTCGGCGTTGACGGTGACCGTCAGTAACGTCGCCGCCAACCGTGCGCCCGTGCTGACGCAGCCGGCGAATCAGACCAGCGCCGAGGGCAGCGCGGTGTCGATCACGCTCGTTGCCACCGACCCGGACGGTAACGCCTTGACCTACACCGCCACCGGCCTGCCGCCGGGCCTGGCGGTCACTGCGACCACCGGGGTGATCTCGGGCACGCCGACCTACACGAGCGCCGGCACCTACTCGGTGACGGCGACCGCATCTGACGGCTCGCTGTCGCACAGCCGGACCTTCTCGTGGGTCGTGGCCAACACCAATCGTGCGCCGACGCTGACGCAACCGGCCAACCAGGTGGGCACCTCTGGCGCGAGCGCCTCGTTGCAGCTTGCCGGCAGCGACCCGGACGGCACCGCGCTGACGTATCAGGCCACTGGCCTGCCGCCGGCGCTCACGCTCAACCCCGCCACGGGGCTCATCAGCGGCACGCTCAGCGCCACCGCGGCCGGCGTCTACACGGTCAATGCCAGCGTCTCGGATGGGGCGTTGAGCGCGTCGCGAACCTTCACGTGGTCGGTCGACGGCACCGACACCCCCGTGCAGGGTGACTTCGATGGCGACCGCCGGGCGGACCCGGCCAGCTATCGCAGCAGCACCGGCGAGTGGCGCCGGTGGATGTCGGGCAGCAACTTCGCCGCTGCGGCGCCGATCGTGTGGGGCGGCGGCAATGACGTGCCCGTGCCCGCGGACTACGACGGTGACGGGCGCACCGACCTCGCCGTCTATCGCCCGTCGACCGGCACCTGGCATGTGCTGCTGTCGTCGACCAACATGCAGTCGGGGCTGCAGCTTCAGTGGGGGAACGCCACCGATCGGCCGGTGCCGATTGACTACGACAACGACGGGCGCGCCGACCTGGCGCTGCCTCGATTTGGCGGCTTCGACATCCTGTTGTCGGGGAGCAATTACTCGGTCAGCGTGACCGTGCGGTAGTTGTTACATCGCTTGAACGGAAAAACCGGGCCTTGCGCGTGGCTGACCCCACGCGCGAGGCCGTCTTACGGTGGGGCCGGCCGGCTGGGGACAGATTTTCCCTCCGAAACCCCAACCGTTGGCTGACATCCAATTACGAGTAGACTGGAACAGACGTTAGCGGTTTCTTATCTCCATGGGGGCGATCTGGCTTCGACGGGGGTGCGGGATCGTGGAACGCGTGCCGAGGCCCATGCACCTCGTTAATCCCGTGGAAAAACAACGTAACTGCGAACGCAGACTACGCTCTCGCTGCTTAATAACCAGTGAGCGATCAACTTGAGAGTGCCTGCGGCTCGGGATTGATCGTCATTTAGCGGGCTGGCTGCCACGTTTGGTCCTGAGGCGTGGCGGTGAGACATATCGGGGATGGCGACCGGGGCACTTGGCTCCGTTTCTAACCGGTTGCGACACGAGAACGGAGACACGCACGTAGTGATCTGCGACGACGTGTTCTCGGACGCGGGTTCAACTCCCGCCGCCTCCACCAACCTTCGCTCGCCTGAACGGTGAGCGAGCTACGGTTGGCAGGCCAACCTTCGCATTGAATTCGGGCGAAGGTTGCCATCTAACTCCAACACGCTCACTCTGTTACACGCGAAGGTTGTCCCGCCGAAGCGCGAAGCGCGAAGGCGGACCGCATCTAATTACGTTCGGTCTCAAGTGCATGTAGCGCTGCGTCGTGGCCAGGTCCGCATGTCCGGCGAGTTCCTGGATGGCCCTTGCCGGCGCCATTCTCCAGTAACGAGGCGACGCAACAGCCGCACGAACACGCTGCCGGTCGTTGCAGCGATCGTGATGTAAGGCCGGTCGAGTTTTTTCCGGTCATCGGGCCTACGGCCCTTATCGACGGCGCTGGCTTGGTCACTGGTGCCGTCGATCCTTTTTTGCACACACACACAGTTCCTCATCGAGAGTCTATCGAAGTGCGTTCATAGGGAAAATCCCGTGACGATGCAACCGACGGCTCGCCTGCTAAACTCGCGGGAGCTGTCATGAGATCCCTTGAGCTCATCGTTATTGGCGCCTCCGCCGGCGGCCTCGATGGATTAATGGCCATCGTCAGAGGACTGCCGTCCGACTCGCCCCCGGTACTGGTAGCGATGCATACCAGCAGTAGCGGCACCACCTATCTACCTCAGATTCTCGCGCGTGTCAGCAAGATGGCCGTCGAGTTCGCAACCGACGGAGCCCGGCTCCGCCGTGGCCGCGTCATCATTGCGCCGCCTGATTTCCACTTGTTAGTCACTCCACGCAGCGTTTCGCTTAGCCGCGGTCCGCGCGAGAACGGCTTCCGGCCCGCGATCGATCCACTGTTTCGCAGCGCGGCCGCTCATTACGGCCCACGCACCATGGGCGTTATCCTGTCGGGTGCGCTCGATGACGGCGCTTACGGCATGAAAGTACTCAAGGGCTATGGCGGCGTGACGGTCGTGCAGGATCCTGACGAGGCGGCGATCCCGAGCATGCCGCGTAGCGTCCTCGCGACCGTCGATGTTGACCATGTGCTGACGGCGGCGCAAATCGCGAGGCTGATCTCTGAATACTCCCGAATCGGTGCGAGAGGAACTGCCGTGAAGTCGCAACGCCAACCACCCGCACTGCGCGATCCAGAACCACAAGATGCCGCCCGTGTCATGGAAGTTCAGGACATGCGGAAAACATTTGGGCCGCCGAGCGGCCTAACCTGCCCTGACTGCGGTGGTGCTCTTTGGGAAATCGCGGACGACTCGAGCTTGCGCTACCGCTGCCACGTCGGCCACCAATTCTCACCTGACGCGCTTGAATCACAGCACCGCGACTCCGTTGAGGGTGCGTTATGGACGGCGGTTCGAATCCTCGAGGAGCACGCAGATCTGCGCGAGAGGATGGCGGATCGCGCGCGTGGCGCCGGCTTGGCGGTGGTGCAGGCGGGTTTCCTCGAGAACGCAAAGGAGAGTCACCGGCAGGCCGAGATCATTCGCAGGCTGCTATTCAGTCGCTCGGTGCCGCCGCCAGCCGAGTCAAGTTCGCCTCGGCGGCGCTCCACGAAGCGGTCCCAAGGCAAGCCAGCAAAGTCCCGCCGCAAACCGTAGGCACGCGATTTGTAATCGCCTGGGCTATGGGACTGGTGATGTTACCCAGTGGGCGTTTGTGTGACGGCAGGGTTAATAGCTATGTCGTTGCCTTGGGAGTGGCGCCTACCGCCTTTTCTCCGACAGAGTTGACGGCACCGGCTCCGCCACCCTCCTCTTCGACAGCGTCCAGTCCTCCTCTCCGCTGGACTGGTCTCCCGATGGACAGTGGCTCCTCTACCGGCAGACCGGCGCGGCCACTGGTCACGACCTGTGGGTCAGTCAGGCCGCTCCGAGGTATATGTGCGGCCGTTTCCAGATCCCGGTACTCGAACTCCGGTTTGGTTGGCGCGCGACGCGTGGCATCGTCGGCCGATCTCAGGCGGCGGCGGTACGCTCGATCTTCACGCGGAGGCCGGCGAGGGACGCGGCAACCTCCCGTAGCTCCTGATCGATCGCCTTCAGCTTGTCCCCTTCCGACCTGATGAAGCGGCTGTAGGGAGCGATCCCGTCCCTGATGCGGTCGCCGCTGCCACGAATTTCCTGCGTGAACTGCTGTCGCAAGGCCTCCGTCAGGCGCCGGCGGACGTCGGCCATCTTCAGGCGCATCGCGTCCTTCGCTTTCTGCCGTTTCGCGGGAAGGATGAAGAACCCGACGGCCGCGAGCACCGAGGCCATGACAATCCCGGTGATGTCGGCGGCTGCCGTCGACGCCACCAGGGTGACGATCGTGCCGAGTCCGAGGGCGCCGGCGCCGGCCGCGGCGGTGGCGGCGACGGCGTTGCGCGCGTTATCGGCGATGGTCTGCGCCTCACGCCGCGAGTCGTAGGAATCGACGACGCGCTGAGTCTCGCGGGTCGTCGAATCGATCAGGCGCGTGCGGTCGTAGTGAAACTGCCCTGAATCGTCGCCGACGATCCGGTCCTTGTACTGGCGGCGCCGCTCGGCCAGATGCGTCGTCACGCCCTGCCACTGGCGCAGGTCCGCCGCGACCAGCCAGTCGACCAGCTCTCCGACCTTCCGTTCGATCTGCGCCGGCGCATCGCCGACCACCGTCTGCTCGTATCCCTGCTGGATGCGGCTGCGATTGAGCAGGTCGAAGACCCGGCCGATACGGAGCGTGTCGTCGAAGTAGTCCTGTCCGCGCCGCTCCATCTCGAGCAGGATCTTGTCGATGTCGGCCATGCGAAACTCGAAGTCCCGCGTCAGATCCGCCTGATACGTGGCGAGCTGGCCCTCGACCTCCTCGAGGGTGGTGTAGTCCTCGGCGAGCAGGGCCAGGCGCTCGCGAATAATCGCCGCGTGCCGTTCGGTCAGCGCGGCACCGACGCCGAGCGGGTTGAGGAGCTTGAGCTGAATGCGCCCCGGCGCGTCGAGCGACGTCGAGATGAAGCTCTCGAGCGCCTCGAATCGGCTCGACGGCCAGGCGGCCGGCTCACCCTGCTTCGCCTTGAGCGCCAGGCGTGCGCTGACCGGAAAAATCTCGGGGTTGAAGCCGAGCAGGACCCGCGCGCTGTCGGCGACAAAGGCGCGGACCTCGTCCACCTGGGACGGGGTGAGGATGTCGATCTTGTTGATGACGATCACGACCTTCTTGCCCCACGCGCGCACCTGCTCGAGAAACGCGCGCTCGGTCTCGGTAAACGGGCGGTCGGCCGAGGTGACAAACAACACCAGATCCGAGCGGGGCACGAACTGCTGGGTGATCGCTTCGTGTTCCCTGATGATCGCGTTGGTGCCAGGGGTGTCGACGATATGAATGTCGCGCAGGATCGGTGCCGGATTGGTGATCACGTGAAGGTTCGAGTCTTTCACCTCACGGCCGGCGGTGTCGCCGTACTGCAGCACGTTGATCTGCGCCGTCGTCGGCGTCACCCCCTCCTGGGCCACGGTTGCGCCGACCAGCGCGTTGATGAACGCGCTTTTGCCGGAGTTGAATTCACCGACGATCACCAGCAGGAAGAGTTCGTCGAGCTGCTCGATGGAGCGATCCAGAGCCGACTGATGTTCGGCCGAGGCGTTGAGGCGGACCAGCGCTCCCTTGAGGCGCGCAAGCACTTTGCGTTCCTCCCGCAGCAACTCGTCCTGGTCGGTCGACAGCAGCTTCGTCAGCATGATGTTTTATGTGATCGCAAGAATAGGGCCAGTAAGCGAGTTCGGTGAAGAAAATTCACGCGAGACCTGACATCGAACCCGCGTTCGCCGGTGACGCCAACACCGGTCGCGTGTTCGGGCCCGGCGCCGAGGTGACTAGGACAGGAAGAGAATCCACACCGACGCGCCGATGAACGCCGCGAATACAGAGGCGGCGAGGACGGCGATCAAGGTCAGGGGCAGCTCCCGTTCGACGCGATAAGCCTCGGCGTGATCGCGCGGGTTGACCCGCACCGGGATTGCGAGGCCAACCCGATGCCGATCGAGCACTCGTTGCGCCGCCACTTCCGGCTCACTGGTCCGATCGTCCGTGCCGGTGATTGGGGCGCGATCCGGGGAGCCGCACCACGCCAAGGTCTCGCGCCCGTCCAGCTGAACCCGCACCTGGTGCTCGGGATAATAGCAACCGTTGGATTCCTGGCGCAGGCGATGGGCGACGACAAAGCCCGTCACGTTCGGCCATGCATGGACCTGTCGCTGGCGCACCGCGGCCCGGATGAGCGGAACGAGGAGCGCGATCGCGACGAGCACGAGCAGGAGCACGCTGCCGGTTTCGAGGATCATTGGCGGCTTAGCCCACGCTCGTGGCGTCGTGACCGATCCGACGATCGAACGCGCTGAGGCTCCCTCGTTACGGCGTCATCAAGGCCTGGGCGATGGCCGTGACCTGCGCGCGCGACAAGCCGTTGGTGATGATGCGGGCCACGCCGTCGGTCCGCTGGACGATCACCTGCGTCTGTTCGCTGACGTCGATGATCGCGGCCCGCAGGCCGACACCCGGCAGCGGGTTGCGCTTCGACTTGCCGGTCTGCTCGGCCGAGGACACATAGGTCTCAAACAGCTTCTCCGAGGTGGCGGCGCGGGCGGCCGTGAGGGCGGTCTCATCTTCAAAGATCACGGCCAGCGTCTTGAACGCGCCCTGACCGGCGAGCATCCATTTGCATTCGGTATGGCCAGGGCCGCGGACGTCGTTGCCGATCGCGCGCATCGGCGTGCCGACCGCCTTGGTGATCTCGGCATCGGTCATCAACGATCCGCAGGTGACGGGGGCTTGCGCACGCGCCGGCGTCGTCAGAAGCGTCGTCGCCACGAGCAGGGCGGCCAGAGGGCCGGAGCGGGATGAGCTAATCATGGTTCGTTATATTACGCCTGTTCGACGGTGGGCGAGCCACAGCTAGCCGGCAGGTTTCGGCTACGCTGGAAGCGGATGTCCACGAACCAAACCCCAATCGCGACCGCTAACGCGACTGCTGACGCGATCGACTGGCTCGAACGACTGGCCGGCGACTGGCGCCTGCTCGATACGCTTCCCACTCACGAGCGCCAGCGCCTGCACCGGGCGATTGCCGCGCTGTCGACCGCCGATCCGGCAGCCAACCGAAAACGGCGGAAGGCCGCAGCGAGCGGATCGCGTGCGGCGCGAGGAAGCGATCCTGAACGAGACCGGCATTCGCGCGCGGCGCCGCCGGCCCGTCGTCACCACGCCGAACGTGTTTCCGCCGCCGGTCGAGGAGGCTCGTGCGGCCGGCGACACGGCGCCACCGGTCGATCGGGTGTGCTACGTCTGCAAGCAGCCGTACTCGCAGCTCCACCACTTCTACGACCAACTCTGCCCTGACTGCGCCGCGGTGAACTTTGCCGCGCGAACCGAGCTGGCTGACTTGCGCGGGCGAGTCGCGCTGCTGACCGGCGGGCGCGTGAAGATCGGGTATCAGGCCGGCTTGAAGCTGCTGCGCTCGCGGCGCGCGCCTGATCGTGACGACCAGGTTTCCGCAGCAATGCCGCGTCGCGCTACGCCCAGGAACCTGACTTCGGCGACTGGAGCGATCGGCTCGAGATCTTCGGCCTCGATCTGCGACACGTGCCAAGCGTGGAGGCGTTCTGCCGCGACCTGGTGGCCACGCGCGAGCGGCTCGACTTCATCATCAACAACGCCTGCCAGACGGTTCGCCGGCCGCCAGAGTTCTATGCCCACATGATGGCCGGCGAGCTGACGGCCGCGCAGCAATTGCCTGAGCATGTCCGCCGGCTGCTCGGCGAGCTCCGTCGCGTGAGCCGGCGCCGCGCGGGCGCGACCGGATCGATCGCCGCACAGTTGTCGCAGGTGCGCTTGCTCGACGAGGAGTTCGCCGTGCGCACCAGCTTGTTCCCGGCCGGTCAGCTCGACGAGGACCTGCAGCAGGTCGATCTCCGCGACAGCAATTCATGGCGCATGCTGCTCGCCGACGTGCCGACGGTCGAAATGCTCGAGGTGCAGGTCGTGAACGCGATCGCGCCGTTCCTGTTCAACGCCCGGCTGAAGCCGTTGATGCTCCGGACGCCCGAGCGCGACAAACACATCGTCAACGTCTCGGCGGTCGAAGGACAGTTCTACCGCCTCGCCAAGACGACGCGTCATCCGCATACCAACATGGCCAAGGCGGCGCTCAACATGATGACGCGCACCGCCGCCACCGACTACTTCAACGACGGCATTCACATGAACAGCGTCGACACCGGCTGGGTGACCGACGAGGATCCGATCGAGATCGCGATGCGCAAGACCGCCGAGCAGCGCTTTCATCCGCCGCTCGACATCGTCGACGGCGGCGCCCGCATCGTCGCGCCGATCGTCACCGGCTTCAACACCGGCACGCACGTGTGGGGGCAGTTCCTGAAGGACTACAAGCCGACGGCCTGGTAGAGAGCTCCGCGCGGCCTCCAGTCTACCCAGCGGCTACCTGACGCCGAGCGAAGGTGTCGAGCGCTGTCAACGTGACGCCGAACGCCGCCGCCGACTGCTGCGCGTCGAAGGCGGAATCGTAGGTGTCGAAGTTGGCGAGGAGAGGCAGTATCTGCGGCGGTATGCCCGGCACCGGCTGGCCCGGCGCCACGTGTTGCAACTCGATCGGACGTCCCAGCACGCGCTCGTACACCGCCACGACATCGCGCCAGGAGAGCGCTTCGGGACCGCCGATCGGCACGTGCCGGTTCTTTGCCACCTCCGGCCGCTCCGCCGCCGCCAGCGCGAACGACGCCACATCGTCTTCGGCGACGAAGGTGTGCCGCCGCCGGCCTTCGCCGACGATCACGACCGGCGCACCGGCCAAGGCGGGAATCCCGACGACGGCCGCCGGCCACGAGTCCATGAACGCATTCGGCGCCAACACGGTCCAGTCGAGGCCGCTCTCGCGCAGGTAGGCCTCGCTGGCAGCCTTGGCGGCGAGAAACGGGACGGGGCTCTCGAGGGTGGCGCCGAGCACCGAGACGTGAATGAAACGGCGCACGCCCGCGGCCTTCGCGGCGTCAACAAGAGACTGGGTCCCGCTGCGATCCACCGATGCCACGTCGTCGGCGCCTCCGCGGCGCGCGGAGTTTGCGGTGGTGATGACCAGTTCGGCGCCGGCGCAGGCGGCATCGAGCGAGCGGCGGTCCTTCAGGTCGCCCGCCACCACCTCGGCTCCGAGCCTGGCAAGAGACGGATGGTCGGACGAGGGCCGCGCCAGGACGCGGACGGTCTTTGAACGCTCGAGCAATTGCGTTGCGATTTTCGATCCCAGCTGGCCGGTGGCGCCGACGACGAGAATCATGTCTGTCCCCCTGAAAGAGCGCCATGTTACAAATGCCTCGCGGACTTGGCAATGTTCGCCCGTGTCGCGGTGGCCGAAGTTGCCGCAGAGACGGTGACTCCACGATCCAAGGTGTGACAAGCTGTCGCCCAACTCCCGGGCCTGCGCCGATGCAAATACCCGGGCGTTCCCGCGAGACTTGTCATGGCACACACTGATACGCCGCACTCGTGGGCCGACGCCCGCAGCCTCTTCGAAGCGGTCGCCGAGCTCGACGCCGCCGAGCGCGAGGTCGCCTTCGCGCGACACGCACATCGGCCCGAGCTGGTCCTCGAGGTTCGGTCGCTGCTCGAGTGGGACAGCCGACCCGGCCCGTTCCTCGATTCGCCGGTGGTGGCTCCGCGCGATCTGCCGGGCGATCCGCTCGTCGGCCAGTCACTGGGACCGTGGCTGCTCGTCCAGGTCCTCGGCGCCGGAGGCATGGGCGTGGTCTACAAAGCCGAACGGGCGGACGATTCGTTCACGCGCCATGCCGCGGTCAAGGTGATCGGCCACGGCGCGGATGCCGCCGACGTGGTCGAGCGCTTTCGCCGCGAACGCCAGACGCTTGCCGACCTCGACCACCGCAACATCGCCCGATTGCTCGACGGCGGCAGCACGCCGTCCGGACAGCCGTATTTCGTCATGGAATACGTCGACGGTCTGCGCCTGGACACCTACTGCGACCAGCGCCGCCTGGGCATCAAGGATCGTCTCGAGCTGTTTGGCCGGGTCTGCAACGGCGTTCGCTACGCGCACGAGAACCTGGTGGTCCATCGCGACATCAAGCCCGACAACGTGCTCGTGACGAGCGACGGCACGCCGAAACTGCTCGACTTCGGGGTGGCGCGGCTGGTGTCGCGCCACACCGTTGCCGACGACCCCTCCGGCCTGGCGGCCACCTGGATTATCACGCCGGACTTTTCGAGCCCCGAACAGCTGGCCGGCCGAACCGCCGGCACCGCCGGTGATGTGTATTCGCTCGGCGTCGTCCTGTTCGTGCTGTTGACCGGCGAACGCCCGTACACGTTGCATGGGGTGCCGCCTCGTGAGCTTGGCCAGGCGGTCGCCAAGGTCGAAATTCCGCTCGCATCGGCGGTGGCCGAACGCAATCCCGGGGCGGACCAACGCGCGGCCGTTCGCGGGACCACACCGGCGATGCTGGCGCGCACGCTGCGCGGCGATCTCGACGCCATCGTCAGCAGGGCGCTTGATCGCGACGTGACCCGCCGCTATTCGAGCGTCGCCGATCTTCTCGCGGATATTCAGGCGCACCACCACCGGCGGCCGGTGAGCGCCCGACCCCCGAGCGCCGGGTATGTGGCCGGGCTGTTCATAACGCGTCACTTGAAAGCGCTCGCGGCTCTAGCGGTGGTGGTTGCGGTCGTCCTTGCCGGCGTGGCCGCGGTGCTGTGGCAGGCGCGCATTGCGGCGACCGAGCGCGAGCGGGCAGAACGCCGGTTCAACGAGGTTCGTCAGATGGCGAACACGTTCATGTTCGACGTCAACGACACGATGGCCAACGTGCCCGGGACGATGCCCACGCGCCAGTTGATCGTGAGCACCACGATCGCGTACCTCGACAATCTCGCCAGGGAAGCGGCTGGTGATGCGAGCCTGCAGCAGGAACTCGCCCGGGCGTGGGCTCGCGTCGGCGACGTGCAGGGCAACCCCACGACCGCCAACATGGGGGACACCGCCGGCGCCATGCGCAGCTATCAACGCGCGATCGACCTGGCGGAGTCGGCGAGGAGCGCGGCCCCCGACAGTCTTGACGCCGAGCGGGCGCTGGCCATCGCCCATCGCGGCATGGCCGATGTGCTGGCGTGGTCTGGCGACAAGGCGCGCGCACTGGCCGAGAGCGAGGCGTCAACCGGCTTGTACGAGACCATCGCGGCCCATCCGTCCTCGCGCTTTGAAGATCGAGTTGAGGCCGCGGTTGCCGCCGTCAAACTCGGCGATCTGCTTGGCAATCCGAATCTGCCGAACCTCAATCGCCGTGACGCCGCCGCGGCGAAGTTCACCGCAGCGCTCGACAGACTCCGAACCCTCAACGCGTCAACGCCCGGCGACCTGCGCGTCGAGCGCTTCATCGGCCTCACCCTCGAGCGCCTCGGCACGCTGCATGAAGCCGATCAACGATGGCTCGATGCCGAACACGCCTACCGCGAGTCGTTCGAACGCCGGCGCGCGCTGGCCGAGCGCGAGCCGGCCCACCGCAACATCCAGCGCGACCTGGCGATCGCCTTTGAAAAGCTCGGCAAGATCGAACGCGCCACGCGTGGCCCCGGCGCCGGCATCGCCAACCTGCGCGGCGCGCTCGCGCAATTCGAGCGACTCGCCACCGCCGATCCCGCCGACGTCAACGCCGCGCGCAGCGTGGCGGTGAGTCGGGAGGTCCTGGCGCTGGCGCTCGCGGATGCCTCCGGACGAACCGAGGCGCGCGACCTGTTCGCCGCCGCTCTGGCCACCCATCGCGGTCTTGCGGCCAGGGACACGGGCAACGCCCAGGCGCGTTGCGACGCTGCCCGGCTGCTGGAATTTCTTGGCGATGCGACCGGCGTCGCCGGCGGCGGCCCGAAGGCGTGCGAGCACTGGGGTGAGAGCGCGGCCATCATCGCGGCCCTCCAGCGCGCCGGCACACCGGCCTGCAACACGGGGGGAAGTGGTCCCGCCGGGTTGGCCGCCAAGCTCAAGACATGCCCGTAGCGATGCTGGCGACGATTTTGCTTCGACCGACGCCGGACCGTGAGCCCTTCCCCGACCGTGACCCCAATCGACTGCCGGCCAACCGATGTCACCCTACTCCTGACGCGCCTGTCGGACGGCGATGGCACGGCGATGTCGTCGCTCTTCGATCTGCTTTATCATGAGCTCCGCCGCATTGCCGTGGCCGCGATGCGCGCCGAACGGCGGGAGCACACGCTCCAGCCCACCGCCCTGGTCCACGAAGCGTTCGTGCGGCTCGCCGACCAGTCCGCACCCCTCGAGAATCGGCGTCACTTTTTCGGCGTCGCGGCCCTTGCCATGCGGCGCATTCTGGTCGAGCACGCCCGCGCGCGGGGCGCCGCCAAGCGAGGCGCCAACGCACAGCATCTCTCCATCGAGGGCGTCGACGTGGCGGCCGTCGAGGACGAAGCGGTGGACATCGAGATGCTTGACCTGGCGCTGACGCGGCTGGCCGCGCTTGATTCGCGCCAGGCGCAAATCGTTGAACTGCGCTACTTCGCCGGCCTGTCAGTGGAGCAGACCGCCGAACTGATTGGCATCTCGCCACGCACCGTCAAGCGTGAGTGGCAGATGTCGCGCGCCTGGCTGCGCCGCGAAGTGTCGCAAGCCGGGTAAGCGACCGCCCTCAGGTCGTTCCCCCCAAATCAGGGCCGTTCCTCGGTCCGAGAGCCGCGATGGCCCCGCGGCCGCAAGAATTTCGCTTTATAGAAGTGGGAACTCTCCAGTCGAGCTTCAGGGGCTCGGAACGGAGAGGTCACAGACAAAAGTCTCTTTCCGCGCAGACAACGCGTTTGCGACAGGACATTTCTATGAATCGACCGGCTCTCGCTCGTGTAATCCGATCCGTTGTGGCGCTGGCCATGCTGGCCGTCCTGCCGCGATCGACTGCGGCAAGCCCAATCAGCCTGGATTCGGCGCTCTCCGGCACCGCCTTCGCCGGGCAGTTGTTCGAGCTCACGGCGTCATTTTCCCTGAACGGCGCCGCCTCGAACCTGGTGGGTCAGGAGCTGTACATCGACTTCGCGGGGTTGTCGGTTGTCGGCGGCAGCTATCAGCTCGGTTCGGTGTACACGCCGTTTGGGCCGGATCTCCTCACCTTGGACGGCGACTGCGCGGTGATTGGCTGCAGCGATCCCGGCGGCCCCCCGAGCCTTGGCAGCCGCTACCTCTCGCTGGTGAGCGCGTTTGCGCCGGCGGCCCCGACCGGACCTGGCGCCCTCTTCACGCTGCAGTTTCTCGCAACCGGAGCGCCGTGGTCGCTCAACCTGATCGGCGACAGCGACTATTCGCTGTTGTCGGATCCGGTCCTCGACGGCGCGATCGCACCAATGCCCTTCGCCATCGTTTCCGGGAATACGGCCGTATCGTCTGGCACGGCCGTCGTCAGCGTGAACCTGACGGCGCAGACCGAGGTCGCCAGGGTTCCAGAGCCTTCTACGATGCTCCTCACGGTAATGGGACTGGCGTTCACCGGCTTGGCCACCCGCCGGCGACGAACGTCGCAGGCCCAGCCGCCGCGTTCCTGACCCGCGTCGCCGTCAATCCTCCGCAGACCGATCCCCTATGCCCTCCATGAGACTGCCGCTCGGCTTCGTTACTGGCGTGTTCGCGCTGCTGGTCGCCACCAGTCCGGCTGCGGCCCAAACCGTTCCGCTTGCGCGTGCCGACGTCGACCGCGACTGCACGGTGAGCAGGGCCGACGCCACCATCGTCCAGAGCCAGTTCGGTAAGCGTGCCGGCCAGCCCGGATTCAACCCGAACGCCGATGTCGATCAGAACGGCGTCGTCAACAATCTGGATGTCACGTTCGTCACCCGCAATGTCGGCAAGAACGTGTGCGCCGCGCCCGCGCCGACCATCGTCGCAGCGGTGGCGCCGCCGGCGAACATCAGTGGATGGCACAACACCGCGGTCACCGTCAGCTTCACGTGCACCAACGCGGTCAGCTGCCCGGCGCCGGTGACGCTGGCCTCTGAAGGCGCTGCTCAACTGGTGTCGAGGACCGTCGTCAACGCCGCCGGCGCCACGGCGATTGCCAGCGTCACGCTCAATATCGACCTTACCCCGCCCACGCTGAACGTGATCGTGCCGGCGACGACCACTCCGGGATCGACGGTCCTGATTCCGGTCACCGCGACGGATCTGTCCGGGCTGGCATCGACGACGCTGGTCGTGCGGCGGGCGGCGGCCAACACGCAGACCGCCACGCCGTTCACGTTGTCCTGGGCCATTGCGGCCGATGCGGCCCCCGGCGCCGTCGAAAACATCGAAGTGCTCGGCACCGACCGCGCCGGCAATCGGGCGGCCGTCGCTCGAGTCGTCGCCATCGAATCGCCCGACCACACGCCGCCGACCATTGCGCTCGCGGCGCCTGCGGTGGCACCGCCTGGCGCCACGATCCCGCTGACGGTGCAGGCCGCCGACGATCGCGCCATGGCGCGCGTGCAGGTCCTGCTGTCGAACGGCGGCGTCAACACCCCCCTCGACACTCGGGTCGCGTCGCCGTTTTCGTTCCAGGTCATCGGACAAATTCCCGCGGACGCAGCTGCCGGCAGTTCGGTGACCTTCATCGCGACGGCCACCGACGCGGCGGGCAACACCGCGCCCGCCAGCGCGGTGGTGCAGGTGGTGTCCACGGTTTCCACGACCACACTCGACATCACGGTGGATCCTCCGGTCAGCCCGACCTTCCAGACGTCGGGGGTCATCACCGGCCGCATTGGCCGCGCCACGACGTCGGCGCCTCCCGCGGCGCCACCGATCCTGGCTTCGCTGGCTCCCGCCTCGGCGGGGCAGGGCCAGACGATGGATGTGACCATCACCGGCGTCAACACCGCGTTCGGTCCGCTCAGTCAAGTGACGTTCGGTCCCGGTGTGACCGTGCAGTCGTTGTCTTCCGCCAGCGCCACCTCGCTGGTCGCGCGCCTGTTGGTGTCGGCGGGCGCGACCCTCGGCCCGCGTCTGGTCAGTGTCTCGACCGGGAGTTCCGAGGCGTTTCTCGCCGACGCATTCAGCATCGTGGCCGGTCTCGGCACCGTCACCGGCCGCGTGGTCGATGCCAATGCCCAACCGATCGCGAGTGCGCAGCTGTGTCGCGCGGGTGGAACGCCGTGCGTGACCACCATTGCCAATGGCACCTTCGCGTTCGCCGGTCTGCCGGTCGACACGACGCGGCTGGTGGCGTCGGCGACCGGCTTCCTGCCGGCATCGGTGGCCGTTGCGTTACGTCCCAACCTCACGAGCACGGTTGGTGACGTCGCCCTCGTGGTGCTCAACGAACCCCCGCCGCCGCCACTGCCGTCGTCGCCGCCGATTGCGCCGGCGCTGGCCACGGTGATGGGCCGCGGTGCCACCGAGCTTGGCGCCGGTGGTAATCCCGATCAACTGCGACTGATGATTCGAGACGCCATCGTTGCCGTCGGCGGGCGCGAGATGGGTGTGCTCGACGAGCAAGGGCAGCAACTCAATCCGCGGATGGCCGGGGCGGGCTTCTCGAGCTTCACCGACGTCGCGGTGCTCGGCGTCGCCGGCGACATGATCACGGGCGACTCGATCTCGCTCGCGAAGATGTTTCACATCCTGATCGGCAGCATCGACTTGCCGGCGGGGGTGCCAATCCCCACGCTGGGACAGCTGATCCGGGAATTTCAGCTGGAGGTCGACGCGGCGTGGGCTGATCCGAGCCTGCCGCAGGCGCCGATGCTCATGCTGCTGTTCAATCAGGGTCGCGTGGTGTCGGCGACCCCGCCGGTCGTCAGCTTCGATACGCAGTTCAACGCGCTGCAGAAACATGTCGTGACGGTGGCCTTCGTCAACTTCGTGGCGCGCTTCCTGCCGGAATCGCGAGCGCCGCAGTCGGTGCGGGCCCTGCCCCCCGATCGCGAACAGCCGGCCGGTGGCGGACTGATGCGGGGCCTTGGACTGGTGGCCAAGTCATTCCTGCGTCGGCCCGGTGCCCTGTCGAGTGCCAGCGGCAATGCGCGCTGGTCCGTACCGAACGTCAGGGCAGGCCTGTTGAGCGGACGCGCTGAACGATCGACGGCCTTCATGCAGACCGGGACACCGGGTTTGGCGGCCGACCGTCCGGGGTCACTGCTGTGGGAGTCGGTGGTGACGAAAGTCCTTCCCGCCGGGGCATGGACCGTCGCCAAGCAGTCGGCCGGGTTCTGCGATTCGTTCCTGGTTGAGATCAGCACGCCGTCGGGGCCGCAGACCGTGGATGGCAAGACGCCCGCAGGGCAGCTGGCCGCGCAGGATCCCACGGCGAAGTTCCTGCCGAAGCCAAACTGCAAGACTGCGATCGAGCTGCTGGAAATCCTGGTCTCGAGCCGCAAGGAAGGCTATCTCTCCGCGCAGCAATCGATGGGGAAGTTCTTCATGGGCATCGGCGCCACCCGTAACACGGCGCAGCAGATGCAGCAGTATTTCGGGTCGCAGAGCTACCAGGACGCCTACAAGGCCGCCAAGACCGAAGCCGCGAACAACGCCGCGCGCGCCAGGCTGCTGGGTCTCGCCGGGAGCTTCGTAACCGGCACGCTGTCGAAGATTCAGGGCGACGTCGTCAACATGATCATCGGCCTCGAGGTCGAACTGGTGGTCAGCTCGCTCCGGCCGCGCCAACCGTTCATCAGGGCCGTCGAACAACTCACCGACCCTGAAACCAACCAACCCAGTCGTCTCGTCAAGATCAAGTTCACGCGCAGCCCGAACGACAAGGGCGCGTACGACAACCCCGACATCATCTGGAAGTACCAGCTGTATCGCGGCAGGAGCGGGGCGATCGCGCCGATCACCGGGAAAATTTTTCCCAAGAACGGTGAGGCCGACCTGGAATTCTTCGACCTCGTGCCCGACGACGGCACCTACGTTTACGGGGTGTTGGGAATTCGCCAGGTGGGCTATCCGCTGAGCGACCCGGTGCCGGTGAGTAACGCGTTTGTCGACAAGACCCTCGGCTTCCTCGGCGGCTTCTTCAGCACCGGCGTGAAGATTGGCAACCAGGCGTCGGCGTTCAGCCTCGACACGGCAAAGATCGTGCTGCAACCGCTGGCCGACATCTACAAGGGCGTTCGCTACCAGGTCAGTGACCTCAGCGATCCGGAGCAGATTTACATCAGCACGGCGCCGCCGGTCCCGCGGCCGCCGGCGAGCCTGGCGGTCCACCCGGTCACCGGTCAGGCGTTTCTCAGCGTGCCGACGCTGAACTCGATCTTCAGGGTGTCCGACGGCATCGTGACGCCGTTCGCGGTGCCGAACTTCAAGGAACCGGGCGCGGTCGGCCTCGCCATCGACAGCCGCGGCTCCCTGTACACCGACAACTCCGCCTCCGACGCGCTCTACGGCGGCCGCATCTTCTCGTTTCGCGCGCAGGACGGCCAGCGCGACCTCGCCGGCACGGTCAACTACTTCAGCCAGCTGTTGATGTTCGCCAATCCGGTGGCGGTGCAGTCGCTGCTGGTCGCGCCTGGACCGGGCGGTGAGTCGCTCTACATCGCCGACGCCCAGAACCAGCGCGTCACGCGGATGATGCTGCCGCAGAATTTCCCCGTCGGCGTCAGCACCGCCCGTAATGTGTCGCAGGTCCATGCCGCGAGCCCGCTCTTCAATTTCGGCCCCGGCACGGCGATGGCGATGCGCAACAACTTCACGCTGGGCATCACGCAGCAGGACAACGTGCTGCTGGTGCCGCTGCCGAACTTCGTTCAACCGCTGTTTGACGCCAGTAACGGCGCCCCGTCGCCGTACTCGCAGCTGACCGGTATTGCCTACGACACCCGCGGCAACATGTACTTGTCGGACTCGGTGCTCGGCACCATCTCGATGGTGCCCAACGAGTCGCAATACGCGTTTGCGGGCCTCAGGGGGAAGACCGCGATCGATCGCAAGAAACTGATCGTCGCGCGCGGGCTGCGGCGTCCGGCCGACCTCAAGCTGACGGGCTCGGCCGACGGCCTGGCGTTCTTCGACGGCGAACGTGCGTTCGCGTCGCTGCGCTTCGGGATGTCGGGCCAGCTCACCGACGATGGCGGCGCCCCGGTCGGCGGCGCGCAGGTCTATGTCGCCGCGGCGCAAATGCGTGCCGTGACCGACAACGACGGCGTGTTCGTGCTGCCGAATCTCCTGCAGCAAGGGCAGTCGCCCGTGGTTGATTTCGTGGTCCGCCATCAGGGCCAGACGCGTTCCTACCAGGCCGTACTCGACGTCTACAAGCACAACATCGTCGACGTCGTGTTCATGCGCACGGCGCCGCCGATTCCG
This sequence comes from uncultured Acidimicrobiia bacterium, assembly GCA_963795125.1. Classification (GTDB taxonomy): domain Bacteria; phylum Acidobacteriota; class Vicinamibacteria; order Vicinamibacterales; family UBA2999; genus 12-FULL-67-14b. The sequence goes on from CAWCGQ010000001.1 coordinate 388,166, forward strand.
CCCGATCCCAGCGTGCCGCCACCGCCGCTGCCACCGCTGCCGTCGGCGGCACCGATCCGCAAAGCTTCGACTGCCGACACCGTCAGCGTGGCGTTCGAACTGCACGAGACGTCGACGCCACCCGCCGGCCCGAGCACCTGTCCGCGCGGGGCGTTGTTGTCGCCTGCGCTCGGTATCGCGGTTGGCACCGCGCAGATTCCGGTGGCGGGGCTGATCTCGAACCGGTGGTTCTCGAACACCACTCAGCTGGATTCCGTGGTGGTGATCGTCAACGGCGTGGCGACCACGGTTGCGATGACCAACCACGAGTTCACGACGACGGCAATGCTCTCCGGCGGCGACAACGCCGTGACGATGGCGCTGCCCGCCGCGGTGCTCAAGACGATGGGCTGTGCGGACCTGGCGCTGCCCGACGCCGAGCTCGTGATGATCTCGCCGTTGCATCGCGTCTTCTACAGCGCCGACCCGGCCACGCTGGCGAGCTATCGCGCCACCGTCGGCTTCGACCTTGCGGTGCGAGCCATCGTCCGCGACGCGGGCGTGCCGGACGCCGGTCACGACTTCATCGTGCCCGGCACCAGCATCGAGGGCACGACGGATGGCGACGGCATTGTGCAGTTGAACATCCCCAAGGCGCAGATGGCCGGCGCCGCCGATGCCGCCGATCGACTCGCCACCACGCTCTTCTCTGAACTGGGCCAGATCGCGGTGCTGCTGCGGGCCGACCGGCTCGCCGAGTCGCTGACCGCGCTGACGTCGCTGCTGTCACAGGCGGCCGTGGCCACCGAGGCGCCGCAACCCGCAGCCGCGACGTCGGCGAACCTGCTCGCGCGGATCGTGCAGGTGGAAGGCGCCGCGGTGTCCCTCGTGCAGGACCTCGAAGCCGGCGAGCCGCCGGACCCCGACGACATCACGGCGCTGGAGGACCTGGCGCAACAGATCGCGGGATTGAGCGCCAATCGTCAAATTGTCATCCGCAGCCGCTCCAATCCCAATCTCACCCTCACGGTGAGCGTGCAGTGAGGGTTCCGACGATGATTGCCCGCGCCCTCTGTTGCTCGCACTCGCGCCGTCACGCGGCCGTGTCGGTGCTGCTCGCGCTCGCCGCCCTCGTGGCGCCCGCGACGGTGTTCGGCCAGGCCACCACGACCACGACGGTGAACGTGACCGGCGGATCGCAGCCGTCCGGGCAAACCGTTCCGACGGGGCAGGTGCAGTTCGGACTGCAGGTCCCGCTCAGGCCGAATGCCGAGAACGTGCTGACGCTGACCGGCACCGATGGTAGTGGACAGACCGCCACGGTGAACGATCTCAGGATCGCGCAGATCTCCCTGACCGAGATTGTGCAGGCGAGGGTCACCGCGACGCGGCTGTCGACGCCGGAGGTGCGCCAGCTGGTGGCGCAGGGCGTGATCGACATCGCCGATCCGGCCAACTACAACGTGTCGCGGTTCGTGGTGATCCTCACCGTCGGCGGGCAGCAGGTCGAGGTGCCGGTGCCGGTGGTACGCAGGATCGACGAGACCTTCGCCGAAGGACCGCCGGTGACGGTCGGCTGCGCGGCGCCGGGACAGGGCTTGTCGACGACCGATCGCAGCATCTCCATTCCCTGCGGCGGCGGCGGCGGCAGGGCCCAGGACATGCCCCCGATCAGGTTCGTCCCCTTCGAGGTGGCCTCGCCGTCGCCCGGTCTGCCGTCGGTGCCCGGCGTCATCATCATCGAAGGTCGCATCAAGACCCTCAAGGAATTCTTCAAGGTCAGCCTGCTCTTGATGAACGTGTCGTCACTGTTCACGCTGACCGATCTCACCGCCCGTCTCGAGGTGCCGACCGATGCGCTCACACCGGTCGCCCCGGCCGGCGGCGCGCTGGTCCTGCCGGAGCTCGCGCCCGGTACGGATGCGACCGGCGATTTCATCGTGCGCGGCGATACCAGGGGCGTGCACACGGTGACGGCGCACTTCGGCGGCAAGATCGCCGGCGCGTTCCTGCCGGCGCCGGTGGCCTTCTCGGGATCGGCGTCGACGGACCTCGAAGTCAAGGGTCCGCCGAAGCTGGACGTGCGCGTGTCGCATCCCGACTTCGTGCAGGCCGGAGTGCCGTACGATCTCACCGTCACGATCGAGAACACCGACGAAGAGCTCGACGCGCTGTATGCGTCGATGGAAATCGACGTCGGTGCGGGCGCGGACCTGCTCGACGAAACGACCGGGCAGCTCATCGACGGTCCCGTGGGCCGCAGCCTCGGCGACATCCTCCGGGGCCAGTCGATCGTGCAGACCTACAAGGTGATGCCGCTCATTTCGGGCGCCATCATCGCGTGCGTCGGCGCCGCCGACGCCAACATCAACCTGTCGGTCGCGTTTGTCGGCAACGGCCCCGGCTGCGCGATCGGCACGTTGCCGGGCGCGCGGCTGAATCCTGACGGCAAACCCACCGTCACGGTGGTGCCGGCGCACAACACCGTCGGGGTCAACCCGGCGACGGCGATCGTCGCGCTGTTCTCCGATCAGATGCTGACGCCGACCATCACCGCAGGTTTTTCGGGCGCCGCCTTCACGGTGATCGATGCGTCGGGCACGCTCGTCGATGGGACCTTGAGCTTCGCCGAGATTTTTGGCGGCACCGCCGCGATCTTCCAGCCGGGCGCCCGGCTGCGGTCGGACACCATCTACACGATTACGGTGAACCCGTCGGTGTTCAACACCCAGGGCCTGTCGCTGGCGTCGGGTATCGTGGCGCGGTTCACCACGTCTGCCGCCGCGCCGCTGCTGGACACCACCCCTCCGGTCGTGACGCTGGCGGTCGAACCGCCGCTCACGCCAACCGCCATCAGCCGCGGGCAGTCGGTGCCGATTGCCGCCACCGCCAGCGATGCCCAGGGAATCGCGCGTGTCGACCTGCTGGTCGACGGCGCCCTGGTTGACACCAAGCGAGGCAGTGCCTCGTTGCGCTTCCTGATCGAGACCGCCGGGATGCTCGACGGCAGCACGCATGCGGTGGAAGTGCGCGCCTACGATCTGGCCGGCAATACCGGTACGGCGATCCTGGCCCTGCAGATCGCTCCGGACTCTCAACCGCCGGTGGCGGCGATCGTCGCCGATCAGGCCGTCGTCCAGGGCCGCGTGCTGTCGGCGGTCGTGCAGGCGAGCGACGATGGTCGGGTGGCGCGCGTCGAGTTGTTCCTCGATGGCGGCATCACGCCGATCGGGACCCGTCTGGTCGAACCGTTCCAATTCGACGTGCGCACCACCGGTTTGAGCGCCGGCGCACATCAACTCCGTGCGGTGGTTGAAGACGGCGCGGCCAATGTCACCCAGAGCACCGCCACCTTCCAGGTCACGACCGATGGTGTTCCGCCTCAGCTCGGCCTGGTGATCCCACAGGGAACGCGATTCAGAGGTGGCGCACCGATCGCGTTTGCCGTGCAGGCCGTCGATGACGTGGCCGTCGCGTCCATCTCGTACCGGCTCGACGGCGAACTTCTGCCGCGTGGTAGCGGCGACAGCTTCATGCTGTCGACGACCGACCTGGCACTCGGTCCGCACGTGATGGCGGTCGTGGCCCTGGACACGTCCGGCAACTCAGCGGCGCTGTCCGTCCCATTCGAGCTGACCGCACCGTCCACCAGCACCACGCCGCCGGCGCCGGTGGCGCTTGCCGCGGTCACACTGACGCCGACCTCGGCGTCGCTTGTGACCATCGCCGGCGCCGCGGGAGCGGCCGAGCCAGGCGCTCGCATCCTGCTGACCAACCAGACGACCCAGTTCGCGACGACGGCGGTGGCATCGGGCGCCGGTGTGTTCAGCGCGGTGGTCGAGGCCGCCGGTGGCGAGGTGATCGTGCTGGTGGCCATCGACGAAGCGGGGAACCCCAGCACACCGGTCTCGATCGCCGTGCCCGTGCCCGCGGCGCTGCTCTCGATCGCGGTGGCGCCAACGAGCGTGTCGCTGTCGCGCTCGCAGACGTCCGCGCAGCTTGGCGTGCTTGGCACGTTCAGCGACAACACCCAGCAGTTCCTCACCACCGGCCTCGCCTTCACTTCGTCGGCGCCTGGCGTGGCGAGCGCGACGGCCTCAGGTCTCGTGCTGCCGGGGGTGAACGGCTCGGCCATCATCACCGTCGCGTCAGCGTCGCCCGGCGTCGCCGCCGTCAGCGTGCCGGTGACGGTCGACTTCACGGCGGTCGTGGGCATCTCGGCCTCGCCGAGCCCGCTGATCCTGCAGGGCCTGGGGCAGAGCAGCCGGCTCACGGTGTCGGCGGTGTTCTCGGATAGCACCGCGGGTGCCTTCAACGGCAGCCCCCGCTTCGCCACCACCAATCCGTCCGTCGCCATTGTCGACGGCACCGGCCTGGTCACGTCGACGGGCATCGGCTCGACGAGCATCACGATCGCCGCAACCGGACTGCCGACCATCCAGGTGCTCGTCACGGTCAACGCCGTGCAAGCCACCGACCTGGTGGTGACGCCGTCGAGTGCGGCCTTTACCGCACTCGGCCAGGTGCAGCCGCTCGCCGTGCAGTATCGCTACTCGGATGGCACCGTTGGCGCGGGTGCGTTCGCGGTCTCGTTCCAATCGCTCGACCAGGCCGTTGCATCGGTGAATGCCGGCGGCGTGGTCATGGCCACCGGTGAAGGCACGACATCAATCGTCGTCCAGTCTCAGGGCTTCATCGCCAGCGTGCCGGTGTCGGTGACGCTGCCCATCTCGCTGCCGCCGCCGGTCATCACGTCGCTCGGCCGGCCGATCGCCGGCGAGGGCGACTCGCTCGCGATCCTGGGGCAGAACTTCTCGGGGACGCCGGCCAACAACTTTGCCACCATCAATGGACTGCGCGCCACCGTGCTCAGCGCGAGCGCTGAACGGCTGATCGTCGAAGTGCCGCGCGGTGCGACCACCGGCAACGTGCAGGTGCGCGTCGCCGGTCAGTCGAGCAACACCGTCACGGTCGATGTCTATGCCCGCCGTGCGCGGACGATCCTCGACAGCGCTCCGTTCGAGGCCGGCGCCGGTGCGAATCAGAACATCGCACTTGGTAACGCCACCTTCTATCTCCAGCCTGGCGACGAGGTCGTGGTGTCGGGCGATCCGAACACCATCAACGGTCCGTCGTGGAGCGGACTGGTGGCGCCGGTGGTGAACGGGACGCTGATCCTGTCGGTCAATGGCAGCGACGTGGTGCTGACGCCGAACGGTCAGCCCATCAACGTGACTTCGTACCTGCCGGTGGTGAGCCAGCCGACGATGGTGACGGTGAGCCTGCGCATCGACTCGCCGGGCGGCAACGCCTCGAGCCGGGGCCTGGCGATCGTGGCGGGCCCAGCCGGCGACCGGGGTGTTCGCGGGACAACGGGTCACGACCGGCGACCTCATCGACGATCAACTGACCGTTGCGCTTCCGCACCAACGCGCCCGACGGCACTCGCTTTGCCGCCACCGCCGTCAACTGGTATCGACTGGACGGCGCGCTGCTGCAACAACTCCGCCGGCGGCGCCCTGGTGGGCGGCACCGCGACCCCGAACGACGGCAGCTTCCGGACGTTCACCGCCACCGGTGGAGAAGTCGTCGTCACCTATTCCGATGCGCCGGTGCTGGCCGACTTTGGCGCACCGCGCGTCGCCGTTCGTTGCGCTGGTGCCCGCCAACGCGAGCGGCAACCGTCTCGGGACCACGCCGGTCGCCGAAGCCAGGATCGAGATCGGTGCGCTCGATTCGGCCAGCATCCTGCCGCAGCAAACGTCGGTGATTGCCGACGGCGTCCAGCGCGGCGTCGTCGTCGACATCAACAGCGTGCGCGACAATTTCGGCAACCCGGTAACCGACGGCGCCCGTCTTGCCGTGACTGCCGCCAACTGGTATCGACGAAGCGATGGAGGATGCTGCAACGGATCGGCTGGCGGTGCCCTCACAGGCGGTGTCTCCACCCCCAACGACGGCAGCTTCCGCACGGTGACCCTCGTGTCTGGTGCGGCGCAAATTGTTTACTCGGTCGGCGGGAATACCCTGTCGTCCGGGTCGATCGACACGGCGGTCCTGGCCGCGACCGTGGCCGATGGAGGCAACTCGCGTCGAACCACGCGTCCACTTGCTGAAGGATCGATCGTCCGCTCGGCGCCGAGCTCGACGCTGGCGAGCATCGTGGCTGTGCCGACCACGCTGCCGGCGGTGAGCGCGGACAATCGGTCGATCATCACCATCAGCGGTCTGACCGATTCGTTGGGACGACCGGTGCCCGACGGGACCCGAATTGCGGTCACCGCCGTCAACTGGTATCGGCAGTCGGATGGCGGCTGCTGCAACGGCTCCTTAGGCGGAACGATTGTCGGTGGCGACGCTGTGCCGAACGATGGCAGCTTCCGCAGCTTCGTCGTTGCCGGCGGCAGCGTGTCGTTCGTCTACTCCAACGCCGGCCTCGTGCTCGACCGCGGCGTCAGTGCCACCGCGGTCGTCGCCGTGCTGCCGGCGATGGGGAACGGCAACCGGATCGGCACGACGCCGTTCGCCGAGGTGCGGATCATCCAGGGGGGATTGACGAGCGCCACCATCGTCGCCACGCCGGCATCGACGGTCGCCGACGGGGCGCGCCGGCCGGTGAACGTGGCGATCTCCAACCTGCGCGACGCCCTCGGGAACATCGTGCCAGACGGGACCAGGATCGCCCTGACGGCCGAGAACTGGTATCGCCGCAGCGACGGTGGTTGCTGCAACGGCTCGGCGGGCGGATTGTTCCTCAACGGGGAAACGACACCGAATGACTACGGCTTCCGCACCTTCACGGTGGCAAACGGGCGCGTCGATGCGACCTACTCGGCTGAGAACGTGGCGCTGCTGTCACCCAACGACTCACGCTCGGCGGTGATCGCCGCCGTCGTCGCCAATAGCGCCGCCAGTCGCGTCACGGTGACGCCGTTCGCGGAGGGCATTGTGGCGTTGTCCAGCGCCCAGGTGGGACAAGCGGCGCTGTCGGTCACGTCGCTCTATAGCGACCGGCAGGCACGAACGAGCGTGCTGACACTGTCAGGGATCACCGACGCGCAGGGCGTCGCCGTACCGGACGGCGCCAAGGTCGCAATCACTGCGAACAACTGGTACCGCCAGTCGGACGGTGGCTGCTGCAACGGATCCTCCGGCGGCTCGCTGCAGGGCGGCGAATCGACACCAAACGACGGCGGCTTCCGCACCTACACCGTCGCGGGGGGACAAGTGGTCGCGACCTACTCGAACGGCGGTCAGTTCGTGGATGTGGCGAGCACCGCGGCCGCGGTGCTCTCAGTGCTGCCGGCGACACCGTCGGCGCATCGCATCGGCACGCTGCCGATGACGACAGCTTCCGTGACCCTGGCCGGCGCGGATACGGCCACCTTTGTCGGACCGGCCACGGTCTCGCCAAACCAAACGCTGGCCCTCACGCTCACGAACCTCCGCGATGCGTCCGGCAATCTGATTCCGGACGGCGCCAGGGTGGCGATCACCGCCGGGAATTGGTACAACCGGAACGGCTCGTTCGGCAACGGATCGGCGGGCGGATCGATCGCCGGCGGCGTCAGCACGCCAAACGATGGAGGTTTCCGGACCTTCATCGTCAGCGGCGGCCAGGTGACCGCGACGTTCAACGCACCCGGGAACGGTGAACGTGACCTCGGTGATTTCGGTGCTGTCGGCGGATGGCGGCAGTAACCGCAATGCGATCAGACCGTTCGCCACCCTCGCGGTGCGCGTGCAGTAGAGGTGAGGACTTGATGACGATGACCATTCGCGTGTTGGGCACGGCGATCGTGTGCGCGGCGCTCGCGACCAGCCTGGCGGCGCAGGACACGCAGTTTCAGCTCGCGTCGGCACAGGTGGTGATGGACGGCGGTGGGGCGGCCACGCTCAAGCTGGCGGCCGACGGCCCGGTGGCCGTCGCCGTCGAGCCCGACGGCGACGCCGCGCCGAATCGCCTGCGCCTGCGCCTTTACGGTGTGACACCGTCTCCGACCCTGGCCGGGCAGTCCGTCTCGCCGTTCACGATTGAAGCGACGGTCGACGGTCGCGACACTATTCTTCGTGATTGCCGCCATCGGCGTCCCGCCCGAGTCGCGACTCGAGCTGGGCCAGGCGTCACGGTCGAGCGAACTGCTGATCGTGATGCGCTGAGTCGGCGCGCCCAGACGCGGCAACGCCATCACTCTTAGCGATGGCCTTACTGGTTCTTCAGCGCTTGGATGGTCCTGGTCACACGCTGGTGGTCCGTCTATCTACCGACCCTGGCGACGCACTTCGTTCAGTGCGATCGGCTGCGCGCCATAGTTTTCGAGTTCGATGGTGTTGCCGTCCTTGCTGACGGTGAGCTTCGTGGCCAGGGCCAGCTTCCCCTCACCTTCTCCGCGACCGTTCAGCCGGAGCTCGATGAACGTGAACGGGTAGTCGCTGACGCGCGGACGATTCACCGCCTCCCAATACGAAATCGGGCGATCGGTGGCCAGAAAGATGCGGGTGCCGCCGTCCTCGCCCGGTTCGGTGTACGCGAACCGAAGGTCGTAGGCCAGGTTGCCGGGCGTGCGGATGGTGCCCACGCTCTTCACATCCTGGAGCGCGTCGATGAGGCGTTCAGGACCCTTTTCCTTGAGGACCGTGAGCAGCCGCTGAGTTTCCACCGAACCCGACCAGCGATTGATCGTGATGTCAACCTGACTGGCAACCGGCGACGTGCGGGGGCCCCCGGTGCTGACCGCAAATGCGGTGAGGGTCATGGGCAGATCCGGCTGCCGGGATTGCGCGACGAGGTGGCTTCCGCCGGCCGCGGCGAGGGCGAGAAGGGCGACGAGGCATCGTGGAAACATTGGGAGATCCTTTGGGTGACCGGTCAGTGACGCAGTAGGGAATTTGCCTGAAAAGGTCGTTGCAAGCGTCACGCCAGGATCCGGATCGCGTTTGCTCACTGATTGCGGAGGAAGCAGGATGGCAAAGTACGATGTGACCAAAATCGATGACGCCTCCGGCCGTAACGTACACCCTGCTGACCTGTCCCACGAATGACCATGCTCGAGCGTAGCGCCGGCGATCAGCGGGGAGGTTCCGCGGTCGCCAACTCGGCGCGAAACCGCGCCGCATCGGCGGGCTGGCCGAGCGCGTCGTACGCCGCGGCCAGATCCCTCCGCGCGGCCGTGAGGAAACTCACCGACGGCTCCGCCTGACGACTGAGGATGTCGTAGCCGGCGCGCGATTCTGCCGCCGCGGCCTGAAGCTTCTGCTGACGGAGCAGCGCCCGCCCCAGCTTGATCCGCGCGATGCCGATGTAGACGTGGTCGGCGTCGAGCGACGCGCCGAAGCGTCGAATCGCCTCCCGGAAGAGGGTTTCCGCCCGGTCGTTCTCGCCGCGGCTCATGTAGACGCTGGCGAGGTTCGACTGCGCGGTGGCGATCAGGTAGTGATTGTCGTGGTAGGCCGCCTTGTAGACCTCGACCATTCGGCTGAAGTGACGCTCCGCCTCGCCGGGCTGGTTCTGCTGCACGGCGATGTTGCCCAGTTCGTTCAGCGACGAGGCGACCTGTGGATGGTTCGGCCCGTAGATCCGCTCCCGAATCGCCAGCGCCTGGTCGAGCAGCGGGACGGCCTCGCCAATTCGCTTCTGGTAGACCAGCGCGCGCGCCAGCATCGTCAGGTCGGCCGCCACCTCCGGGTGATCGCGGCCGTACCAGTCCTGCACGATCGCCAGCGCATCGCGGTAATAGCGCTCCGACTCGGCGTAGCGCCCGCGCTCGAACTCGAGGGCGCCCAGGTTAATCAGGCCGGCGGCCACGAGCGGATGCCGATCGCCGTGGCGTGCCTGATGGATGCCGAGCACCTGCTGGTTGAGCGTCGTGGCCTCATCGTAGTGGCCGGCGTAAAAGTGCGCGTTGGCGAGATCGTGCATCGCGGCCACGCGCCCGGGGTCGGCCGCCTCGCTGCCGTCCGACAGGGTCACCGCTTCCTGCAGCGTCGCGATGGCGGCGGCGTACTGGCCTCGCTCCTGCTGCACGTGCCCGAGGGCGCGGATCGCGCCGCGCACCTCGGCATGATCGGCCGGGCGATGCCGGCGGGTCATCGCCAGGCCGTCGCGAACGTCCCGCTCCGCCTCGTCGAATCTCGCCTGATCGGAGCGGAGCAAACCCATCGCCACGAGGCTGCGCGCGACCGCCGCGCTGTCGGCGCCGGCGACAGCACGTTGCCCTTCCAGCGCGGAGGTCAATAGCCGCTCTGCTTGTCCAAGATCTCCGAGCTGCTGATACAGCGTACCCAGCGTCTGATAGAGGTCGGCCTGCACGTCAGGCTCCGAATCGAGGCTCTGTGCCTCCTTCACACCTCGCTCGACGAGCGTGACCACCCGCAGATCATCGGCCGGGGCTGCGTCCGACTCGCCGCCCTGGAAGAGCGCCAGCATGAACTGCTGGATGCGTTGCGCGCGGGTCGCTTCCAGAAGGGCGACGTTGCGTGCGTTGGCGAGGCGATAGGTGTAGACGGCGGTGAGGGCGATGACGGCCAGCATCACCGCCGCCGCTGCGGCGACGGCGCGGCGATGACGACGGATGAACTTGCCGAGCCGGTAGCCCAGGGTGTCGGCCCGCGCCTCGAGAGGGGCCCCTGAGAGATAGTGCTCGATGTCGCGCGACAGGGCGTCGACGGTCCGGTAGCGGCGGGCCGGGTCCTGGTGCATCGCCGTCAGGCACAGCACGTCGAGATCGGCCCAGTTGACGTGGCCGGCGCGAGCCTGCGGCGCCCCGCCGTCGCGGCCCCGGACGAGCGACGGCCGGGCCGGCGCCTGCGCGAGCACGGCGCTCGCCGACAGCGCGTCGAGCGAGTCGATGTCGAACGGCGGCCGGCCGGCGAGCAGCGCGTAGAGGATCACGCCGAGCGAGTAGACGTCGGAGTAGACGCCCACTTCGTCGCCGCGCACCTGCTCCGGCGCGGCGTAGGCCAGCGTCATCGGCCGGAACCCGGTCGCGGTGACGCCGGGCTCGGGCTGGCCAGCGACGAGGTGCTTGGCGATGCCGAAGTCGAGCAGCTTCACCGTGCCATCGGCGGTGACGAGGATATTGGACGGCTTGAGGTCGCGATGAATGACGGCGTGCTGATGCAGGTGCCGCACCGCTTCGCAGACCAGGCGCATCAACTCGAGGCGCCCTTCGATCGACGTGCCATGGTCGTGGCAATACTCGGTGATCGGCACGCCGTCGACGTACTCCATCACGAACCACGGCGTGCCGTCGGGCAGCGCTCCCGCGTCATGCAGCAGGGCGATGGCGGGATGGTTCAGGCGCGCGAGAATGCGCTGCTCGGCGGCAAAGCGATCGCGGCGCGCCGGAGATTGCCAGGCGTCACGCATGAACTTGATCGCCACGCGGCTGCCAACGTCGGTCCGTTCCGCGAGGTAGACCGTCCCCATCCCGCCCTGGCCCAGGAGGCGAATGATCTTGTAGGGGCCGAAGCTGTCGGCAGGCCGCAGTGGCGGCTGTTCGAGCAGGGTGTTCGCCACCGATTCGAGACCGCGGTCGACCAGCACGGGTTGACCGGCGTCTTCGGCCAGCAGTTGCATCACGACATCGGCGAGGTCGCTGCTGTCGGCCGTGGCGCGTGCCAGCCAGGCTTGCCGCGCTTCGGGTGGCAGCTCGGCGGCGGCGTGAAACAGCGACTCGATGCGTTCCCAGCGGGCGGGGTCCATGGTCACCCGCGGCCGCGCAACTCGACGGCGAGCCAGGCGCGCGCGGCCCGCCAGTCGCGCAGGACGGTGGCCTCGGAAATCGACAGGGCCGCAGCCGTCTGGGCTACATCGAGACCGCCAAAGAACCGGCACTCGACCAGCGCTGCCTGCCGCGGACTGAACACCGCCAGCGCGTCGAGCGCGGTGTCGAGCGCCACCAGGTCGGCGGCGCCTGCCGCGGCCGTCATCAGCGCTTCATCGAACGTCGCCATCGCGCCGCCGTGGTCGCGCTTGCCGGCCAGACGCCGGCGGGCCGCCTCGACCAGCACCTGGCGCATGGCCCGCGCCGCGAGCCGCTTGAAGTGCAGGGGCGATACCGGGGCAACCGGCCGCCCCGCGGCCAGCTTCATCCACGCCTCGTTGACGAGCGCGGTCGGATCGATCGTGGCGCGCGCGTCATGGCGCCTGATCCGGCCCGCCATGCGGCGGAGTTCCGCGTAGGTCTGGCTGAAAAGATCGTCGATTGCCAGCCGGGCTGACGGCGTGTCCGGACTCCCGGGCGGGGCAGAGACTGGCATGCGCGGCTCCTCTGAACTCGGAAACGGCACAGTTTACGTGATCCATGACGGTTCCCGGCCGACTTTTGCGCATTAGGTAGGTGGAGGATGGCATGCAGCACACGGTCGAGAAAAATCCGTTTCTGAAATTGGACAAGCCAACGGTGTTAGGGGTCCTGAAGTCGACGGGATCGCGCGACCCGGACGTCCTTCACGCGCAGAAGGCATCGCTGATGTCCGCGGCGAAGTTTCCGAAGATGGTCGGCGTCTACCTGATGGTGGTCGGCGGCCTGATGACCGTGCTGATTCTCACGGCGTTCATCGGCATCCCGATGATCGGACTTGGCTGGTGGCTGCGCGGCCGCGGGGTCAAGAACGTCAAGCTGGTCGAGGATGCCTACAACGAATACGTGGGAGCCGTGGCGGCCTAGGTCGACGTCTGCTATTGCTGCCTGAGCGCGTCGCTGGGCTGAATGCCTGCGGCCCGCCGGGCGGCAATCGCCGACGCGAAAAATCCGACAACGAGAAACAGCCCCGTGCCGGCGAGGATTGGCCGCGGATCGGCGGCCGACACGCCGAACAGCGGCGCTCGCAACACCACCGCAGACAACACCGGCGATGCCTGATGCGCCGTGTTGCCTGGCGGACATCCGTTCGCAGCGCATCGGACAATGCAGCCACCGGTTGCGAATTCCAGTGGTCAAGGCAGGGCATGGCAACCACCGATCTTGACTATTCGCGAGGCCGACGCGCCGGAGTTGAATCGCCACCAGCGGAATACCACTTTTGGACGACGTCAGCCGCCGGTTTTTCAAAAAATGACGAGTCCACCAGCCGATAGCGTTGATCCATGAACGGATCGTTCTGAGGGTTCCAGGTATCGAGCGCCCACAGGAACATGCCCTCCAGCCACGAACCTCCTTCACTCATCACTTGCGAGAACATCACGTCGTACAGCAACGCCTGCAACGGGCCGTTCGGCGTGCCAATGCCCCCAGGAGGACGGCCCGGATCGATGCCGGCGCCATCGGCACTCCGGTAGCCGATCTCCGTGAACAGGATTGGCTTGCCGGTCAGCGTGTTCCACGCTTTCAAGTTCCTCAGGATGTTCGAGTTCGTGTAGAAGCTGGTCGTCCAGCCGTTCTCAATCTGCCCACGGTCGGGGACGTCGAGATCCGTCAGTTGGGGATAGACGCTGAACCCGATCAAATCGAGCGAATTCCAGAACGAGACCACCCGGTTGATCTCCGTCAGCGTCGGCTGGACAAAATAATTCGGGATCGCGCCATAGGAAATGCGGCCGCGATAACGCTGGCGCACCTCCGCAATGATCGCCTCCCATTGCTCACGGTGTGCCGGTCCCGCAATGGAGTTGAGTTCATTGCCGATGACCAGGAGATCGATGCCTTCGTGTTGGGCTAAATCGGCGTGACCGAGGATCAGATTGCCGAAGTGGCGAAAGAACTCGGCGGTGTCATTCGGTGGAGTGCCATAGAACCCGTCATTGTCGGACGTCCGGACGAACACGTACAACGCCGGCTTGAGCCCGCGTTGTCGCACGCGAGAAATCGCGGTCGGCAGCCCCGAGAAATCGGTCCAACCGCTCCGGCTGCCGATCTTCTTCGTCGCGTCATCCCAAAAGAAGAATGTCGACATCATCACGTAGTTCGCGCCGCTCGACTTCATGGCATCGAGCACGGGCTCTTGCGTGCGATCGCCAAAGGCGCCGGAGCGATAGCTTTGATATGCGATGCCCTTGATGAGGATGGGGAGCGCCGCCGTTTGCGCGCTCGCCACCAGGCCGATCGCGGCCGCGCCCACCGGCACGAGCATCAAAAGTCGCAACGCCGTCATGGGGAGTGACCGCAAATCGCACCTGCTGAATGAACGCACCCGTATGGCGGGGGCGGACGCGCGCGGAATCGTAGCACGGCTCAGGTGAGCCCATCTACGCGTCCACCCTGGCTTGCGCGCGGCCGGCAGCGCCGGCGGGCCAAGGTCGTGCAGTCCGTCGACGCCCGAACTCCGCCCGGGTAGCGACGTCAGGCGGAGGGGTTGAGAGCCAGCCGGTCCGCAAGGGCGAAGATCGCGGCCACCGCCGGCGAGTCGATCTCGTCGATCGGCGCGCGGCCGGCCAGATCGGCCTTTCGCAGTTGATCGTCCATCGGAATCTCGCCGACCAGTGTCAGCTCATGGCGTGCCGCGAACTCACGGATGGCCTTTCGGTCTTCTTCGTCGCGGGTCTTGTTCGCCACGGCGAGGATCCGCGGAATACCGATCTCCCGCGCCAGCTCGGCGCTGCGTCGAGAGGTCTCGAGCGATTTGAAGTAGGGTTCGAGCGTGACGATGAGCGTATCGACGTGGCGGGCGGTGCCGCGACTCAAGTGCTCGACCCCCGCCTCCATGTCGACCACCGTGACCGACGAGTCGTCTTCGAGCAACGCACCGATGACATGCCGCACCTGGGCATGAGCACGGCACAGTCAACCAGCGCCGGCATGATCGACCTTGCCCATCAGCATCATCGTCACGCCGTCAGGCGTCGCCACGCCGTACTGCTGCACGATCTCGGCCGGGGTCATGCGCAGGGCGACCGACTTCTTGCCCTCGCCGTCGATCTTCTCCTCGAGCAGCGTGCGCGGCAGGGCCGTCAACGCCGCCGTCTGCTCGCGTGTCAGGCCGAGCGTCAAGGCGAGGTTGGGATTCGTGTCGGCGTCGATCGCCAGCACCCGGCGTCCCTGCCTTGCGAACACCCGCGCCAGCGTGCCGACGATGGTGGTCTTGCCGGTGCCGCCCTTGCCCGCAATCGCAATTTTCATGACGTCCTCAGGAATGATGGTGATGATGAGCGCAATCGGCGGGATTGCCCGATTGATGACAGTCGCATTCCGGGTCGCCGCACTCGCCGTGCCCGGGCTTGGTGATGTCGGCGAACTCGTCGGCGAACCGCCGGCCGCCTTCGCGGACCCCTTCTTCGGTCAGACGATAGCGCGCATCGCCGGCGTCGGACAGGGATTTGGCCAGCAGGCCGTTGCGTTCGAGACGATCGAGCACGCTCGACAACGCCGCCGCGTCGGCGGGAATGAACCGCTGCAGCTCGGCGAGCGAGGCGTCGTCGGCCAGTTTCTCGCCGCGCAGCCAGAACAGGATCTGCAGCGCCTCGTCTGCCGCCTCGAGATCACGTGATTCCTGGTCACTCATCGTCGGACCTCGCCAGCAGCGCGCGCACATCGCGAAGTGCCGGCTCCACGGCGTCCTCCACCGCGGCGGACAACGCCATCGTCAAGTCGTCGACCACCGCCGGCTCGCAACCCACCATGAAGACCTCACGCGGCAGCGTGCCCATGGAACTGGCGAGCTCGAGGACGCGGGCCGGAACCGCCATGTGCATGTCGACCGATCGCGCGGCGCCGACGCCCTCGACGCGCAGCACATACAAGTCGCCGGGCTTGCCGCCGCGGGTCATCGCGTCGACGATCACCAGCCGGTCGCATGGCGTCATCAATTCCTGCGCCAGCGCGACACCGCCGGTGCCGACCTCCAGGCAGACCGTTCCCTGCGGCGCGCCGCCGTCCTGCAGGCGACGCACCACCTCCACGCCGAACCCGTCGTCGCCGCGCAGCACGTTGCCAAAGCCGGCGACCAGCATCCGCTTCGTCATCGTCCGGCCGGGCTCGGTGCTGCCGCCGCGATGGCGATTTGTACGCTGCCATTCTCCACGCGCACAGGATAGACGGTGAGACGATCGCCTGCCGCGTCGAGGCGGGCGCCGGTCCGCAGGTCGTAGCGGCAGCTGTGCCAGGAACATCGCAGCTCCGCGCCGTCCACCGTGCTGAAGTTCAACGGCAGGGGAGAGCTCCCGCACTGGTTGGACACCGCCACGAACTCGTCGCCGATCCGAACCACCAGTACCGGCCTGCCGTCCAGATCGACGGCCATGGAACCACCGTCGGCCAGCGCGTCCGCGGCGATCACGTCGTTGTAGATTGGCCGCCTCAGCGAGGTGAGGGGGATAGGCGCCACAGCGGATCGCGGCTCGCGGGTCACCAGTTCCTGGAAGCCGATGAAGCCGGCGCGCAGCGCCTCCTCGATGTCGTGGAGCACGGCGGCTTCGCGCATCGTCGCGCCGTGCATGACGTGCAGCCGCACGTAGACGACGCCGCCGACCACCTCGAGGATCTCGACGTCGATGCCGTGCGCGTGCAGGTGGCCGCGAACTGCGTCCATGGCTTCCTCGGCGGCGAGCCGGCGATCGGCCGCCACCAGGTCGTAGGACATCAGCAGGATGCGGATCGCCGGGTCGGCGATGATGCGGTTGACGAAGGCGTCACCGCCCATCGAGCGGATCACCTCCATCAGGTGGGTCAGGCCGGCGCGATGGACCGCGTCGACGGCCTCGAGCAGGCGAGTGCTCTCGGCGGCGACGACCGGGCCGTGCGCATGCTGCAACCGATCGATCAGCCGCTCGATTTCGACCAGCAGATCGTCGGATTGATTAACGGCAGGCGGTGTCTCGTCGCTCACAAAGGACCTGCGATCAGGTCGCGAATCGTGGCGCACGCGCGCGGCACCGCCGCGGCCACTTCCGGCGTGAAGTCGCTGCCAAATTCGTGCGCCAGCGGCTCGATCTCGACCACCGTCACCGACGCGGGAAAGTTTCGGAAGTAGGTGCCGATCACCAGCGTATTGTCGAGCGCGATGATGCCGGTCACCGCCTCCGCGACCGCCTGCTGAATGTCTTCGTTCGAGGGCAGCGCTCCCGTCCATTGATACGCCACTACTTCACCGGGACGGCGCCCGGCGCGATTGACCGCCGAGACGAACACGATGCGCTCGAAGCGCCGGTCGGCGGGCTCGCTGTCGAGCCACTGCCCGAGGGCGATCGGGTTGTAGCTGGTGTCCTCGACCAGCACGTGATCGCCGAGGTCCTCCTGCTCCAGGCTGTCGAGCACCGCGAAGGCGGCCGAATGGTCGCGCAGGTTGCGATAACCGATGCCGCCGATCAGGGTGCGCACGTCGGGCCGCTTACTCGTCGACGCCGCACGCGCAGGTGTTGACTTCGCGCGTGATGACGCCCGCATCGGAGTGGATATGGGTGGTGCACGGCATGCAGGGGTCGAAGCTGCGAATCGCCCGCAGCACATCGATGCCCTTGAACGCCTTGGGATCGTCGGTCTCTTCGAGCAGCGGCGTGTTCATCACCGCTTCCTCGTACGGGCCCGGCTGGCCCCAGCGATCGGTCGGCGAGGCGTTCCAGGTCGACGGCGTGACGATCTGATAGTTGGAGACGGCGCCGCGATCGAGCACCAGGTGATGGGTGAGGTAGCCGCGGCCGGCGCCCCAGAAGCCGACGCCGAGCCGCTCGTTCTTGGGAATCTCGAACGGGGTGCTGGTCTTGGTGTCGCCGTTCTTGAGGCGCTCCATGGCGGCGAGCCAGTTGTTCATCGCGACCATCGCCGTGAACGCCACGCAGTAGGCGCGCGCACGATTACGCTCGAAGGCGTTCCACACGTTGGGCACGTGCCACTCGAGATCCATCTCCGGCAACGCGCCCTTCGGCACGCGCATCTTCAGCGAGTGGCCGGTGGATTCGATGAACGGATTGGCCGGCAGCTTCTGCGCCACCGCCGTGCTCCACAGCCGCGAATAGCAGCCGGCTTCCATGCCGAGGCGGTCCCACCGCGGCGCGGTGTCCCAGGTGTATTTCTCTTTCCAGCTCTGGCCGCCGGGGCGCGGCTTGGTGATCTTGTTCCACGGGTGGTACGGCGACAGCGGCTTGCCTTCGGGATCGGTCGCGAAATGCTGCTTCTGGCCGCTGCCGGTCCACTCCTCGTAGTAGGAGTGCTCGACGAACTCCTCGAGGCCCATGTTGATGTTGTGGAGGTTGGTGGTGACCAGCTCGCCGTCGACGATCGCGCCCGGCGTGGCCCAGCGGCGATCGCCCCACGCCGCCGCATTCTTGTAGCTCGCATCGTAGGCGTCGGGATGATCGAAGATGCCGGTGTCGATCATGTTGGCGCGCCGGCGGCCGACATCCTGGTAGCGCGGGTTGGCGTCGTAGAAGAACTCGGTGATGTCGTCCCAGATGCCGGCGATCTTCTTGGAGTAGTCGAAGAACTGCGCCAGCCGCACGAACATCTCGTTCATCACCGTCAGCGTGACGGTCGAGCTCATGCCGCCGGGTACGATGGTCTGCGGGTGCGGGTACTTGCCGCAGATCAGCACGTAGGCCTCGCGCGCCAGCCGCGTCATGTGCAGCGCTTCGACGTAGAGATGGCCGGTCAGCGGGTTGAGGTCGTCCATCAGCGCGCCGATGGTGCGGTAGCCGTGCACTTCGGCGTGGCGCGCCTCGGTGCTGCGCGCCCGCGCCAGCAGCGCCGGGTTGGTGCCTTCGAGGATCGCGGCGGAGTAGTCCGGCCCGGCGAGCAGGTGCAGGTGCAGCGGGTGGTCGTAGAGGAACTCCAGCGCCAGCGCGATGTTGCGCACCAGCACGCCGAGCGGCGGCGGCACGCAGTCGATCGCCATCTCGATCGCCAGCGCCGAGCAGGTCGAGTGGACGCCGCCGCACACGCCGCAGGCGCGGCTGGTGATGTAGATGGCATCGCGCGGATCGCGGCCGATCATGATCACTTCATAGCCGCGGAACAACGTCGCCACCGAGCGCGCCTCGATCACCTTGCGTTCGTTGAAGTCGGTGACGCAGTGAAAGGCGAGCGCCCCGGCGACGCGCGTCACCGGATCGAAGTCCATCGACTTGATGTGGCCGTTGCGGCGCACCAGCTCCTCGACCTGCTGCGGGGTCAGCTGCATCGGCACGTTGGCCGGCGCCGCGGCGGCCGAATAGGGGTTGGGGATGCCGCCCTTGAGAAACGCTTTGCCGCTGGCGTCGAACTCGACCGGAAGGTTCTTGAAACACATGTGCCGCTACCTCAGAGACGAAAGACGCGTGCGGCCGCGCCAAGATGACCGTCGACCACCTGGAGCGCGCCGGCGAGCGTGCCCAAGGCGCCGTTGATGGTGGCGAGTTTCTCGCCGACCGGAACGGTGTGCGCGGCGACCGCTTCGAGCCCGTCGGCAATCGCGGCGACGCTGCGGCTGGCGTCGACGCAGCGCCCACGCGACCATCGAAAGGTACCCGGCGAGCGCCACGACCACGAGGAACACGGTAATCAGCGTCAGGGTCAGCAGCATCACGCACGCTCCGCGCGGCGCGCCAGTGCGGCGGTCGCGCCGTTCAGTTTCTGTTCGATCGCCGAGGCGGTGGTCAGGATGTCGACGGCGGTGGCAATGGTCGTGTCGAGCGCCGGGATGAGCGCGGTATTGCCGGCAATGCCAGCGGCGGCCGTCAGCGCATCGCGCGCGTAGAGTTGAATCGCACGAGCGGCGCGCCACAGGCGATGCAATAGCGCCACCGAAAGCGGCACGAACACCAGCAGCGTCACGGCCAGTCCCGCCGCCCAGATCAATTCAACGGTGGTCATCGTCCCTCCTGCCGCTGCAGCGCCGCCGCGAGTTGAGAAAGATTGCCGTCGACCACGCCCAGCCCGCCCGCTATTTGGGAGAGGCCGTCGTTCAGCCGCGGAACCTCATTGGGGATATAGGCGGTCTCGGCCTCAATCGCGCGCAGGCCCAGGCGAATCTTGGCGAGGAAACTGGTCGGCGAGCCGCCGGCCGGTTCCAACTGCGCGAGGATCAGATGGAGGAAGATCGCCAGCGCAATGAACAGCGCCGACGCGGCGAGCACCGACGCAAGCGTCAACCAGGCAAGGGTCGTCATCACCGTCCTCCTGTGGCGTGTCCGATGACGCACCTGGGGCAGCCCGGACAGCCATTCGCGTGCGTGGCAATCGCGCCGGTCGCCGCGGCGACGCCGCCGGCAGATGTCAGGATTCGAGCCGCGACGTGATTGGTGTGATGCAGCAGCGACAGTTGAATGGTGTTGTTCGCCACCTTCTGGCCCGCCGTCCAGATCGCCGACACGCCGTCGTGAATCTGCGTCGAGGTCCGCAGGATCAACGTCAGCAGCGTGGCGACGACCAGCAGCACCACGACGAAGATGCCGAGCGACAGCAGCCAGATTTGGACGATGGTGTCCTCGGTCATCGCTTCAGCTCCTGCGCGGCGAGCGCGCCCGCGAGCAGGCCGCCCTTCTGTTCAATCGCCTGCACGGTCTCGAGGATGTCGCCGGCCACCTGATTGGTGTCCTGGAGGCCCCAGATCGGCTGGGTCTGTGTGCGAATGGTCTCGACGGCGTGCAACGCGCGGACGGCATCGCCCAGGATCTGTTTTCGCCGTAAGCCAGATCGTGATCAGCAATCCCGCGGCGATCAGGATGACGAGCGTGGCCACGCCGATCCACAACCGCCACGCCGCCCAGAGATCCGCGTCGCTCATGATCGGCCTCCATCCTTCGTGACTGAATCGTCGAGGTAATCGCCCTTGGTCCCCGGACGGTCGGCGCCCCACAGCCACTCTTCCTCACCCGCGCGGCGCCCGGCCTTGCGCGAGCTCATGTGCTGCCACCGCTCGTAGAAAAAATGAATCGTCTTGTCGATCGCCGTGGCCGGCTTGACGTGACCCCAGCCGCTCGGCACCTCGCCGAGGCGGTCCCAGCGGACTTCGCGGTTGCTCTCGCGATTGCTCAGGCGCCGCAGCCGCCGCACCACCGCCCCCACACTGCGCGACGCCAGCGTCGACACCGCCGCGCCCGGAGGGGTCTTGTAGAACGGCGTGAACTTGTCGGGAAAGCCCGGCATGGTGCAGCCGATGCACACCCCGCCGGCCTTCATGCAGCCGCCCATGTGATTGATGGCGCCGCGCTCGACGATGTTGCAGTTGACGACCGGACCCCAGCAGCCGATCTCGACCAGGCACTCCGGGTCGCCGTACTCTTCGGCGAAGGTGCCTTCCTCGTAGTAGCCCGCGCGCGTGCACCCCTGGTGGACCGTCTTGCCGAACAGCCACGCCGGCCGGCCGAGCTCGTCGAACGCCGGCAGCGGGCCCAGGCCCTGCAGGAACAGCAGGATCGCGAACACCGTCTCGGTGAAGTTGTCGCCCACCGGCGCGCAGCCGGGGATGTTGATCACCGGCAGGCCGAACGCGCTGCGATAGTCCTTGCCAAGGGCGTCCATCACGCTCATCGAGCCGGTGGGGTTGCCCTCGGCGGCCGGAACCCCGCCCCAGGTCGCGCAGGTGCCGATGGCAATGGTCGCCGCCGCGCCCGGCGCCATCGCCTTCAACCAGGTCGCGGTCGGCTCGGGATGATGCTCGTAGTACGGTCCCGCGTCGTCCGGCACCGCCTCCACGCCCATGGCGGAAAAATACCCGCCGGTGCGCTGGGCGATCCGCTCGTCCGCCACGGAGCCTTCGAACACCAGCACGTACGGATCGGCGAGCTTGCCCTCCATGGCGTCGCGGAACGGCTGCACGAAGTCACGCGCCCGATTCGACGGCCAGGACCGGATGGTGCAGGACGACCTTGGGCATCGCCGGGACCACCCCAAGGAGCAGGCCCTCGATGCCTGGGTTGGTCGCGCCGGTCACGGCGATCGAACAGCCGTCGCAGCTCATGCCGGCGAGCCAGAAGACGTGGACGTTGCTGAGGGGACCGAGCGGGAGTCGTTCCTTCTTCTCCGCTTGTGTCACCGACGCTGGGATCGACGGCTGGCCGCCATGGACCTTGTCGCCACCAGGTGCTGCTGACATCGTTGGGCCCCTCTCCGCAATCAACAGATACGCGGTAACTGTTCACCGGCGAGCATCGGCACGATGCGACTGCCGCCGGCGACCGACTTCATGACCACCGTGCCGCGATGCTCGGCGACGACCTCGCCGATGACCGCGGCGTCTCGGCCGAGCGGATGCGCGCGCATCGCCGCGCACCAGAGTCGTCGGCCTGCGCGGCGTCGACAATGGCGATCAACTTTCCCTCGTTGGCGACGTAGAGCGGATCCAGGCCGAGAATTTCGCACGCCGCCTTCACCGAATCGCGAACCGGCAGGGCGCGCTCGTTCAGCTCGATGCCGACCTTCGACGCCGCCGCAATCTCGTTCAGCGCGCTCGACACACCGCCGCGGGTGGGATCGCGCATCGCGCGAATGCCGTCGCAACTCTGCAACATCAAGCCGGTCAGGCCGTTGAGCGCGGCGGTGTCGCTTTCAAGCGCGGTCTCGAATTCGAGGCCTTCGCGCACCGACATGATCGCCATGCCGTGGTCGCCGATGGTGCCGGATACGACAATGCGGTCACCCGGACGCGCCGCCGCCACCGACAGCGCGACATCGTCCGCGATCAAACCAACGCCGGTTGTGGTGATGAAAATCTGATCGCCCTTGCCGCGATCGACCACCTTGGTATCGCCCGCGACCACGGTGACGCCGGCTTCGTCCGCAGCCGCCTTCATCGACTCGGCGATGCGCCGCAGATCGTCGAGCGCCAGACCTTCCTCGAGGATGAACGCCGCCGCGAGGAACATCGGCGTGGCGCCGCCGACGGCCAGATCGTTGACGGTGCCATGCACCGCAAGGCGGCCGATGTCGCCGCCCGGAAAAAAGATCGGCCGGACCACGAAACTGTCGGTGGTGATCGCCAGACGCGCGCGCCCGAGGCCGGGCAACGCGCACGACGCCTGATCTTCCAGCTGGTTGAGGACGTCGTTGCCGAGCGCCGGCAGGAACAGGCGCGACACCAGGTCCGCGCTCAGCCGCCCGCCGCTGCCGTGTCCGAGGAGGACGCGGTCATAGCCGGCGAACGGCGCCGGGCAACTGCCGAGCAGTTCGCTGATGACGCCCTTGGCCACGGCCGACTCGCTCATACCGCCTCCGCGTGCGTCGTCTTGAGGCGGCCGTAGGCGAAGTAGGCGGCGCAGGCGCCTTCGGCGGAAACCATCGTCGCGCCCAACGGAGACTCGGGCGTACAGATCGTGCCGAACGCCGGGCAGTCGTGCGGCTTCTTCTGGCCGCGCAGGATCAACCCGCTGATGCAGATCGGTCGATTCGGCGGTGTCGATGGCGTGCACGTCGAAGCGCTTCTCGGCGTCGAAGGCGCGGTACTTGTCGCGCAGGCGCCACCCGCTTGCGGAATCGAGCCCGACGCCGCGCCACTTGCGATCGCATACCTCGAACACGTCGTCGATGAGCGCCACCGACGCGCGGTTGCCGCCGCGCGTCACGACGCGGCCGTATTGGTTTTCGAGCCGCGCCGCCCCGGTTTCGAGCTGCTCGACCGTGCGCAGGATGCCGTCGAGCATGTCCACCGGCTCGAAGCCGGTAATCACGATCGGCACCTGAAAGCGCTCGACCAGCGGCTCGTACTCTTCGAAGCCGACCACGGTGCACACGTGGCCGGGGCCGAGAAACGCCTGGACGCGATTGTCGGGCGCGTCGAGAATCGCGGCAATCGCCGGCGGCACCAGCACGTGCGAGACCAGCACGCTGAAATTGGTGAGCCCGCGACGCGCTGCCAGGGAGACGGCCATCGCATTGGCCGGCGCCGTGGTTTCGAACCCGATGGCGAAGAACACCACCTCGCGCGCGGGGTTCGCGGCCGCGATCTGGACGGCGTCCAGCGGCGAATACACCACGCGAACGTCGGCGCCTTGCGACTTGAGCTGCAGCAGATCGCCGCGCGAGCCGGGCACGCGCAGCATGTCGCCGAACGAGCAGAAGGTCACCTCGGGGCGCGACGCGATCGCGTGGGCGCGATCGAGCACCTCGAGCGGCGTGACGCAGACCGGGCAGCCCGGGCCGTGCACCAGTTCGACTCCCGGGCGGCAGAATCTCGTCGATGCCGTATCTGACGATGGTGTGGGTCTGGCCGCCGCACACTTCCATGATCGTCCAGGGGCGGGTGACGCGGCCGGCAATCGCGCGCACCAGCTTGTTCGACGACGGCGCCGTCGCGGAATTCATCGAGGAACTTCATCGAGCTCCCCGAGTTGGTCCATGCCTTCGAGGAACGCGAATACGCGATGGGCCTCGACCTCGTCGATTTGCGCCAGCGCGAAACCGACATGGACGAGCACGTAGTCGCCGGGCTTCGCTTCGCGCACGTGGTCCATGCAGACGCGCTTGGACACCCCGCCGAAGTCGACCTTGCCCATCAGAATGCCGTGTTCGAGAAAGGTCTCGACGACTCGTCCCGGTATTCCCAAGCACATCGTCAACGCCCCTTTACGCCAGTGAACCGCGCCGCGGCTACCGCTACCTGCCCGAGAGACAGACCGCCATCGCCGGGCGGCATTTCCTGATGACGATACACCCTGAAACCCTCGGATACGAGTTGAGTTTCAACCTCGACCGTGAGGATGCCGTTGGCGAACACCCCACCCGATAAGGCGATGTCTGCAATTCCCGTGCGGTCGCGCAGCGACCGCGCCACCGCCACCGCCGCCTGCGCCAGGGTGGTGTGGAAACGGCGGGCGATGACGGAGGGAGTAACGGCGTTGGTAACGTCCGTGTGCAGGGCGCGGACGAGCGGCCGCGTGTCGACGATGAGCGGCCACTCCAGGTCGTTCTCGACGCCGACCTGGTAGACCACATCGTCGTCCGATTGCTCGGCGAGGGCTTCGAGCCACATCGCCGCCTGCCCTTCGAAGGTCATGACCGGCGCGGCGCCGCAGAGCGACGCGACGGCGTCGAACAATCGTCCGACGCTCGAGGTCATCGGCGCGTTCAGACGCTGTTCGATCATCTGCCGCACCACGCCGCGCATCGATCGATCGAGTCCGGCGAGCGCGCGATTGTCGTCGATGCCCGCATCGCGCAGATGGGAAAACGCCATCCGCCACGGCTCGCGTGCCGCCCGGTCGCCGCCTGGTTGGGCGACGTAGCGGAAGTGTGCCGCCCGCTCGAACCCCGCCCGATCGGCGATGAGGAATTCGCCGCCCCATACACAGCCGTCCGGCCCCCAGCCGGCGCCGTCCCACGCGAGCCCGATCACCGGACCTTCGAGGCCATGCTCGGCCATGCACGACGCGACGTGGGCGTGATGGTGCTGGACGCCGATGATGTCAACGCCGGGGCGATCCAGCGCGAAGCGCGTCGACGCGTAGTCCGGGTGCAGGTCGTGCGCGACGATCGCCGGGGTCAGGTCGAACAGCTGCTCGTAGAGCGCGACGTCGCGCTCGAAGGCGTCGAATGCCGTCAGGTCGTCGAGGTCGCCGGCGTGGTGGCTGACGATGGCGGTGTGTCCGTGGGCCAGCGCGAAGGTGTTCTTCAGCTGGCCGCCGACCGCGAGGATGGGTAGCGGGCAGTCAAACGACAGCGCGGTCGGGGCCGGCGCCCAGCCACGCGATCGCCGGATCACGATCGGCCGGCCGCCGGCGCGACGCACGACCGAGTCCTCGCAGCGAACGCGTATCTCGCGGTCGTGGAGTAGCCAGAGATCGGCAATGCCGCGCAGCCGAGCGATTGCCTCGGCGTTGTCGACGGCGATGGGCTCGTCGGATCGGTTGCCGCTCGTCATCACCAGGGGTCGCCCGCCTACCGCGCGCATCAGCAAATGATGCAGCGGGGTGTAGGGCAGCATGACGCCGAGCCGCGTGTGCTCGGGCGCCACCGCCGACGCGATTACCGCGGCCGCGTGGGCCCGCTGCTTCAGCAGGACAATCGGCCGGGCGCTCGATCCGAGCAGCGCGGCTTCCTCCTCTGAGAGCTCACAGAGCCGGTCGGCGTCCGCGCCGTCAGTCACCATGACGGCGAATGGCTTGTCGTCGCGATGCTTGCGCGATCGCAGGGCCGCGATTGCCTCGCTGTTGCCCGCATCGCAGGCGAGGTGGAAGCCGCCGAGCCCCTTGATGGCCACGATCTGCCCGGCGGAGAGGGCAGCGGCAGCGGCCGCGATCGGGTCGTCCACACCGCGGCCGTCAGCGTCGATCGCCTGGAGCGATGGACCACAAGCTGGGCAGGCAATCGGCTCGGCGTGAAACCGGCGGTTGCCTGGCGATTCGTATTCCGTCCGGCAATTCGCGCACATCTCGAACCGCGCCATCGTCGTTTGCGCGCGATCGTAGGGACTGCCGGTGATGATGGTCAGGCGCGGCCCGCAGGCGGTGCAGTTGATGAACGGATAGCGATATCGCCGGTCTGACGGATCGCCGAGTTCGTCGAGGCAGGCGTCGCAGGTCGCCGCGTCGGGCGGCACGAGCACCGCCGAGCCCGCCGCCGCGCCGCTGTCGGCAATCTGAAAGTGGGTGTCGCCGCGGATCTGCAGTTGCCGCGTGGCAATCGAGTGGATGCGCGCCAGTGGCGGCGCGCCGGCAATCAACTCGCGTTCGAACTCGGCCAGCGCGGACGGGTCGCCTTCCACTTCCACCGCCACCAGTCCGCCGTGATTGGCCACGAAGCCGCGCAGAGCGAGCCGGGTGGCGACGCCATGAACGAACGGACGGAAGCCGACACCCTGCACCACGCCGCGGATGTCGAAGGCCCGGCGTTGCATCGTCAGCGCCGCCGCGTCGCGCCCTCGGCGACCAGGTTGCAGCCGAGCACGGTGAGGGTGATCGCCAGGCCTGGGAAGAGCGACATCCACCACGCCTCACGCATGAACCGCAAGGCGCCGCCGAGCAGCGTCCCCCAGCTCATCACCGCCGAATCGCCGAGCCCCAGCAGGCTCAGCCCCGATTCAATCAGAATCGCGCCGCCGGCGTGATACGAAATCTGCGCGCCCATCACCGCCACCGATGCCGGGAGTACGTGCCGCCAGAGAATGGCCAGGTCGCCCGCGCCGGCGGCGCGCGACGCCAGCACGAAATCGCGCTGCAGCGTGCCAAGGGCCTGCGCCCGGAACAACCGCGCGGTGATCGGCCACTCGGTAAGCCCGATGGCGAGGATGATCAATGCGAACGAGTGGCCGAACAGGCTGACGATGGTGACTACCAGGAGAAAGCGCGGCAGGGCCTGGAAAAAGTCGGTGGCCCGCATCAGCAGCTGATCGATCGCTCCGCCGCGAACCGCCGCGAGCCCGCCGACCAGCAGGCCCAGGCCCGCTGCGATCGCGGCCGCCGAGGCACCGGCGTAGAGCGAGGTGCGCGCGCCGTGCACGACGCCGCTGAACACATCTCGTCCGAGGTCGTCGGTGCCAAACGGGTAGTCCCAGCCAGGCGGGAGCAGCGGTGGCGCTTGCGTCGAGAACGGGCTTCCCGGCGCCAGCCAGGACGCGCCGGCGGCGAGCGCGGCGAGCAGGACGAGGATGGCGACGCCTGGCTTCATGGCGTCATGCCAGCCTGACCCGCGGATCGAGCCAGGCGCATGCCGCGTCCGACAGCGCGTTGGCGCACACCACGGCGATCGAGATGAACAGGAAGGCCGACGTGACCAGCGGATAGTCGCGGTGCAGCGCCGCGTGCAGGATCACGTTGCCGAGGCCCGGCCAGCCGAACAGATATTCGGTGAACGCCGCGCCGCCGACGATTTGCGGCGCGTGCTGGCCTGCGAGCGTCGCCACCGCCGACAGCGCCTGCGGCCACGCGTGGCGGAGTAACAGTTGTCGCGCCGACAGGCCGCGCGCGCGCGCCGCCTGCATGAAGGTGTCGTCCATCGCCTCGAGCAGCGCCGCGCGCGTCACCCGCGCGACGACCGCCATGAACGGTATCGAGAGGGTGACCGCCGGCAGCACCAGATGCTGCAACACGTCGAAGGCGTAGTCCGCGCCAAACAGGGTTTCACGCGCGGTGGTGAGGCCGCCAACCGGAAGCAGGCGGAGCTTGACCGCGACGAGAAGAATCAGCACCTGGCCGGTCCAATAGATCGGCGCCGAATACATCAGCGCCGACGCCGAGCGAATCGCGCCATCCATCAGGCGCGAGCGCCACACCACCGACGCCGAGGCAAGCGCCGCGCCGCCGACGATCGACAACACCAGTGCCGTGGCGCCAAGCAGCAGCGAGGCCGGTGCGTATCGCGCCAGTACGGAGCCCACCGGCGCCTCGTAGGTGAACGAATAGCCGAAGTCGCCGGTGAGGAGGGCGCGGGTGTAGCTGGCGAACTGCTCGGTGAGCGGCCGATCCAGCGCGAACTTCGCGCGCATGTCGTCGTAATAGGCCGGGCTGCCGCCGTCACCCGCGAGCAGGTACACCGGATCGCCCGGCGCCAGGTGGATCAACAGGAACGTCAGGACGGTAATGCCGACGACTACCGGCACTGCCAGCACCAGCCGCCGCGCCGCCCAGTGCGCGAACGTCACCGCGCCTTCCGCACCGTTTCGGCAAAGGCGCCGGTCCACAGCCGGAAGCCGGTGAACTCGGTGCGATACGCGCGCAGGCCTTCGGAATCGATCAGCCAGAAATAGGGCACCTCGTCGGCCAGGATCTTCTGGATCTCGACGTAGGCCCTGCGGCGCTCGGCGCGCTCCTGCGCCGCCGCGCCTTCGTCAAACAGCGCATCGACGCGCGCATTGCGATAGCCGGCGCCGTTCGAGAACGGATACGGGCCGATGTTCGATGACACGTAAACGCGCCGAACCCCGATTTCCGGATCCGATCCGTTGCAGAACGAGGCCATGCCGAGGTCGAACGTCTTTCTTGACGAAGACCTGATCGACCTGCGAGTTGAAATCCATCGACCGCAGATTGAGCGTGATGCCCGCGGCACTCAACTGGTCGCGCAGCGCCATCGCCAGCCGCTGCTGCGTTTGCGCATGCGTAAACGTGATCGCGATGCGCTCGCCGTTGGTCCCCGCTGTGAACCCGGCTTCGTCGAGCAGTCGGCGCGCTTCGCCGGCATCGTGGGCGTACTGCCGGACATCCGGCGTGTAGGCCCACGCCAGCAGGTGACTGATCGGTCCGGTCGCCGGCTGGCCCTGGCCAAAGTACACGCGATCGACGATCGCCTGGCGGTCGAGCGCGTGTGCGAACGCGCGCCTCACGCGCAGATCGCTGAAGGGCGGTTTGGTCACGTTGGGAATCAGCACGTCCTGGCAGATTGAGCCGCCCGACCCCCCGGTCCCGGCAACGACGGCGATGCCGGGGGTCTGCTGGAGCCGCTGGATCTCTGGCCCCGAGACGCTGCCCGCGTAATCGATCTCGCCGCGCTCGAGCGCCGCGATTGCCGTGCTCGCTTCGGGCAGGATCTGGAACACCAGCCGATCGACGCCCGGGAGGTCCTTGCGGAAATAGTCGGGATTGCGCTCGAGGACGACCTGCGACCCCGGCGCGTAGCTCGCGAACCGGAACGGCCCGGTGCCGATGGGATGCGGCGGCCCCGACGCTTTCATCACGTCGAGTCCGGCGAACCTGTGCTTCGCAATGATCGACGCTTCGACGACGTCGAGCCGTTGGAGAAGCGCGCTGTACGGGTGCTTCAGCCGGAACACCACGGTGTGATCGTCAGGCGCGTCGATGCCGAGCATCAGGGGTTCGAGCGCCGCCCTGGTCCGGGAGTGGTACTTGAGCAGCGCCTCTTCGAACGTGAACTTGACGTCGGCGGCGGTGAATGGCGCGCCGTCGTGCCACCGCACGTCGCGACGCAGCCGGAATCGATAGGTGCGTCCCCCGTCCTCGGTGTCCCAGGCTTCGGCGAGTTCGGGAACCGGATTCAGATTCTCGTCGAGGCCAACGAGCCCGTTGAAGATCTGGTCCGTCACCGGGTGGGTGTTGCCCGATGTCGTCACGGCAGGATTGAGCGCGCCCAGGATCGCCGGCCTGCGAGACGACCAGCGTCGTTTGATTGGAAGGGGATCTGTCGCAGGCGACGCTTAACAGCAGCACGAACACCAGTCGGCGCACGCCGACACCCTATCAGGTTCCCTGGCCTTTCGGCCAACCCCCAGGTGTCCGCAGTCAATCGAGCGACCCCGGGTTTTCAGGTAGACTTGTTCGAGATGCGGTCGGTCGCCGTCGTTCTGTGCGTAGCGCTCTTCGGTCTCAATGCCGAAGCGGCACTGCTGCACGTCCACGGCGGCGATGCCGACAGCGACCACCATCATCGTAGCGCTGCCGCGCACGCTCACCAGATCCGGCTCGAGTTGCCGCCGGCGGATTCCGAGCTGCACGCCCCGGACGACGATCGTTCGGCTGTCGGGGTGGTCCTCGCGAAGGCCACCGCTTCGCAGCCCCATCACTGGCTCTCGGTGAGCCTGTCTGTCGTCGCGGTCGAGGCGCCCCCCTCAGCCCACGTCCCGCAGTTGGTCGTCACCCCACGGGCACACGGCCCTCCCCCCGGGCGCTCGTGCTCTCCACGCGCCCCGCCTCGTTCCAGCCTGCTCTGAAACCACGATCGGTTAGTCCGATCGTCGCGTCGCTTTTCGTACCCATTCTCAAGAGGTAGTTCGTATGCGGACCCGTTACCGGGTTGCGCTGCGCCGCCGCCTGTATTGCGTGCAGCCCGCTCGGGTCGCAGGCTCAGGAGCGGACCGAGCAAGACATCGTCGAGCTGATTGTGCGCGAGAGCCCTCAGGCCAACGCCATTCGCGCGGCCGCTGAGACATCGACGGCTGAACAGTCCGCCAGGCGGGCGTTTCCCAACCCGGCGGTGAGCTACGCCCGCGAGGGTGCGGGCATCACCGAGTTCTACCAGATGGATCAGCCGCTGCCGGCATTTGGACTTCGCAGCGCGCTGCGCCGTGTTGGTGTGGCCGCCCGCGAAGCCGCCGAAGCCGAGCGTGACGCACGCCTGTGGCAGTTACGGGTTGATGCGCAGATTGCCTTCGCGCGATGGCGAGCGGCAACAGAGCGCCTGGAAGCCACCAGGTCCGTCGAGCGGCTGGTCGAGCAGTTGATCGGCGTCCTGCTTACGCGCGAGCGAGAGGGTGAGGGATCGCGCTTCGACCGCGTCCGATCGGAACAGGATCTCGTCGACGCCAGGCAAGCCGTCGCGGTCGCGGAGATGGATCGACTCGCGGCCCGCGGCACCGTGTTCGCGATGTTGCCGCCGAACACGCCTCTGCCGGATGCCATCGCCGGCCGGTCCGCGACCACCGCTCCGGACCCAACCGAAGCGCTCGTTCAGAAAGCGTCAATGGGCCGAGCGGAACTGCGCGCCCTCGACAGCAGCGCCCGGCGATTCGCTCTCGAAGCGGAGGCGGCCAAACGGGCTGTCGGACCCGCGCTCACCCTCAGTGGCGGTGTCAAGCGGGCGGACGACAACGACGACATGCAAACCGGCGGCGTCGTCGGTGTCAGTGTCATCGTGCCATTCTTCAACCGCGGCGGCCTGGAGGTGACACGCTGGAACGCCGAGCGAAGCCGCATTGAATTCGAGCGCGTGGTCGTTGACGCCGCGATCCGCGCGGAAGTGACGACCGCGGCGGCGATTGTGTCGTTGCGACGCCAGGTGGCAACGATGACCCGCGATGCGCGGGCCTCCGCCGACGATCTCGTGACGATGGCGGACGTCGCCTATCGCGAAGGCGAGGCCGGCATCCTGCAACTGCTCGATGCCTACCGAACCATGGGCCGGGCGCAGGAACGCGCCGCCATCGCAGCCCTGGAGCTTCGCCTCGGCGAGATCGCGCTCGAGCGCGCAGTAGGAGTGACGTTGTGGCCTTGAAACATGCAGTGATGGTTTTGCTGACGGTGGTCTCGTTCGCCAGTTGCCGGCGTGGTGCTGAACCGACGCCGCCGCCCGACGACGGCCCGGAGCCGCTCAGCGTCACGCGCTGGACCGGGCGAACCGAGCTCTTCGCCGAATATCCATCGCTCGTCGCCGGCCAGACCTCGCGGTTTGCGATCCACCTCACGACGCTCAGTCCGTTCGAGGCGGTGACCGAGGGCACCGTCGAGGTGCAGCTCACCGACAGCACGGGACAGGCGCAATCCTTTTCCGTGGATGCCCCGTCACGACCGGGAATTTTCGGCGTCGACGTGAAGCCCGCGCGCGCGGGGAAGTTCGACTTGATCATCTTGTTACGCGGCAAGTCCATGACCGACACCCACACCGTCGGCGCCGTCGATGTCTTCAGCGACGCGGGGGCCGCGGCGTCTGCCGCGGCAGCGATGCCCGAGTCGGGGGCCGAGACATTCAGTTTCCTGAAGGAGCAGCAGTGGGTCCTCGACTTCGCAACAACTGTTGTGGAGCAACAGCGGCTGCGCGAGTCGATTCGAGTGCCGGGCGAAATTGTGCCGGCGCCAGGAGCCGAAGCCGACGTCTTCGCGCCGTTCGACGGACGCCTGGCCTCGGTCGTTTCCCTGGCGCCGGGTACTGCCGTCTCGGCCGGACAGGAACTGGCCCGGATTCAACCGCCGCCGGGGGCTGCAGCAGACTTGCCGCAGCTGGAACGCGGCCGGACACATGCCGCATCGGTGCTGGAGCAGGCATCGCGCGATCGCGAGCGGGCCGAACGGCTGGTGGCCGCGGGGGCGGCGCCCGAGCGGCGGCTCGACGACGCACGGGCGGCGGAAGCGCAGGCGGCTGCCGCTCTGAAGGCGGCGGAGGCGCAGCTTGCGCAGTTCAATGCGTCACGGTCGGCCGGCCCCGCCGGAGCGGCGGGGCAGTTCGTGATCCGCGCGCCGATTGGCGGCGTCATCGTCAACAGATCGGCGGCGGCCGGGATGAATGTCAGCGCCGGCACGGCGCTCTTCCACCTGGTGAACCCGTCGTCGATCCTGGTGGTCGGCCACATTCCCGAGGGACAGGTCGCGCGCGCGCGGTCCGTATCGGGCGCGCAGATTGAAGTGCCCGGCGCGGCATCCATGCGACCGGCGGGCAAACTGGTCTCGCTCGGCCGGGTTCTCGACCCTCAATCACGCACGCTGCCGATCACGTTCGCCGCCGACCTCGGGCTGCTGGGAGCGGCCGTGGGGCAAGCGGTGTTGGTGCAGCTGCTATTCGATCAGACGGCGGCGAGTGCGGTCGTGCCGGCGTCAGCGATTGTTGACGACGCCGGGAGCCCAATCGTGTTTGTGCAGGTGGAGGGTGAGGCCTTTGAACGCCGCGCGGTGACGCTTGGCACCCGCGAAGGCGAGCTCGTTCAAGTGATGGCGGGCGTGAGGCCAGGCGAACACATCGTGGTGAGGGGTGCGTATCTGGTGCGGCTGGCATCGCTGTCGACGTCGGTGCCGGCGCACGGGCACGTGCATTGAGGCCGCGATGATCGACGGGCTGATTCGCTGGTCGCTTGGCCACCGCGCGCTCGTGCTCGCGGCGGCGGCGGCATTCTCGGTGTGGGGCCCCTGGTCGGCCTGGCACATGCCACTCGATGTGTTGCCCGATCTCACCGCGCCGGCGGTCACCATCCTGGTCGAAGCACCGGGCATGGATCCACTCGAAATCGAGTCGCTGGTGACCTTTCCGATTGAGTCGTCGCTCAACGGCGCCGCGGGCGTTCGCCGGGTGCGTTCGGCCACCGCGGTCGGCGTCGCGGTCATCTGGGTCGAGTTCGATTGGGGCCAGGATATTTCCCGGGCTCGTCAGATCGTCACCGAAAAACTGAGTCTCGTCTCGGCATCGTTGCCGGCTGGCGTGGGGCCGCCGTTTCTCGCGCCGGTCTCGTCAATCATGGGCGAGGTGCTGTTTGTCGGGCTCGAGTCCGATCGTCATTCCGGGATTGAGTTGCGCACCACGGCCGACACGGTGATCCGCCGCCGGCTGCTGGCGGTGCCGGGCGTGTCGCAGGTAATCGCGACCGGCGGAGAGCAGAAGCAGGTACGAAGTGGTCGTCGAACCGTCGCGGCTGCGTTCGTACGGGGTCACGCTGGCCGACGTCGAGCAGGCACTGTCTGCCGCCAATCGCAACGCCACCGCGGGATTCCAGGTGTCGGAAGGCCAGGAATACCTGATTCGCGGGCTGGGCCGTTTCACCAGCGTCGCCGACATCGGCGCGGTGGTGGTGCGCGCCAACGCCCAGACGCCGGTGCTCGTCCGGGATCTGGCGGCGGTGCGTGAAGGCGCCGGCATCAAACGTGGTGATGGCTCCCACAACGCGCGTCCGGCGGTGATTCTCGGGATCCAGAAGCAGCCGGGCGCCAACACCCTCGAACTCACGGAACGCATCGACACCACGCTGCTGGAGATTCAACAGGCGTTGCCCGAGGGGATGCAGATCCAGCCGAATCTGTTCCGCGGCGCGGACTTCATTCAACAGGCGTTGAGCAATCTGTTCCAGGCACTGCTCGAAGGCGCCGGTCTGGTGATGGTCGTTGTGATCGTGTTCCTGATGAACGCCCGTGCCGCCGGCATCACGCTCGTCGCGCTCCCGCTGTCCCTGATCGCCGCCGCCGTGGCGATGAACTGGTCGGGCGTCACGCTCAACACCATGAGCCTGGGCGGTCTGGCCATCGCGATCGGCGAGCTGGTGGACGATGCGATCATCGATGTCGAGAACGTCGTCAGGCGGCTGCGCCAGAACGCGGCGCTGCCGCAGGCGGAGCGGACCAACACGCTGGCCGTCGTTTATCACGCCAGCACCGAAGTGCGCGCGTCGGTGGTGTTCGCGACCGTCATCGTCGCGATCGTGTTCGTGCCGTTGTTCATGCTGGGCAGCGTCGAGGGCCGGCTGCTGCGACCGCTGGGCTTCGCCTACGTCGTGGCGCTGGTCGCGTCGCTGGTGGTGGCGCTGACCGTCACTCCGGTGTTGTGTTCACTGCTACTGCCCAAGGCGAAGTTGATTGCGAGCGGCGCAGAACCCTGGCTGACGCGCCGGCTCAAACAGCTCTATGAGCCATGGCTGCAGCGCGCGGTCCGATCGTGGCGTGTGGTGATCACCGGCGCGACGGTGGCATTGATGGCCGCCCTGGTCGCCCTGTTCGCCGCCGGCCGTTCGTTCCTCCCTGCGTTCAATGAAGGTGCGCTGACCGTCAGCGCCGTGACGATCCCCGGCACGACGCTGGCAGACTCGAACGCGCTCGGCAATGCGCTGGAGCGGCTGCTGCTGAGCGTTCCGGAAGTGGCGTCCACGGCGCGGCGCACCGGCCGCGCCGAGCTGGACGAACACGTGCAGGGGGTGGAGTCGTCGGAAATCGATGTGCGCCTCGAGATGCAAGACCGCTCCAAGGAAGAGGTCCTTCGCGACATCCGGGACAAGGTGTCGCTCCTGCCGGGCACGAACGTGACGGTGGGGCAGCCGATCTCGCATCGCATCGATCACATGCTGTCGGGCACGAGGGCCAATATCGCCGTGAAGATCTTCGGTGACGATCTCGCGGTTCTGCGATCGCTCGCGCAACAGGTCCAGGCGCAAATGGCGGGCGTGGACGGAGTGGTTGACCTGTCGACCGAGATGCAGACGGAGATCCCGACGCTTCGGGTCAAGGTTGATCCGGAGTTGGCGTCGCGACATGGCCTGCCCGCCGGCGTGGTGGCCGAGACGCTCCAGACGGCGCGTGTCGGCCGGCAGGTGGGGCAGGTGCTCGAAGGCCAGATCGGGTTTCCATTGATGGTCCGCTATGGATCCGAGGCATCGAGCGATCTCGAGGCCATCGGCAACACCGAGATCGACACTCCAGGCGGCGCGCAGATTCCGCTGTCGGCCGTCGCGAGGATTCAACGCGATCGAGGGCCCAACTTCGTCATGCGCGAGAACGTGCAGCGGCGCATCGTGGTCCAGAGCAATGTTGCCGGGCGCGATCTGCGCAGCGTGGTCAGCGACATCCAGGCGGCGGTGGCGGCCAACGTCAAACTGCCTGCCGGCGTTCGCGTCGAGTACGGGGGCCAGTTCGAAAGCGAAGCCGCTGCCTCCCGCCAGCTGCTGTGGCTGTCGCTCGGCGTGGTGGTCGCGATTTTCTTCGTCCTGATGACGGCGTTCGGCTCCACGCGCGATGCCGTCCTGGTCATGCTGAACCTGCCGCTCGCCCTGATTGGCGGCGTCGCCGGCGTCTATTTGTCCGGCGGCGTGCTGTCGGTGGCCTCGATCGTCGGATTTATCACCCTGTTCGGCATCGCGACCCGCAACGGCATCATGCTGGTGTCCCACATCCGCCACCTTCAGCTGCACGAGGGCGTCACCGACTTCATGGCGGCGGTCGTCAGAGGTGCGACCGAGCGCCTGGTGCCAATTCTCATGACCGCCCTTGCGGCCGGGCTCGCGCTGGTGCCAATCGCGATGTCGGCGGGTGAGGCGGGCAGTGAAATCCAGGCGCCGATGGCCCTCGTGATCCTGTGCGGCCTGGCGAGCTCAACCGCCTTGAACATGATCGTCGTGCCGGTGCTGTACGCGCGTTTTGGCCGGCGGGTCAGCTGATGTGAACTGCGCCCGCGTCGGTAACCAGCGGCCACCTGAGGATGAATTCCGATCCCCGTCCGGGGCCGTCACTGCGCGCGGTGATCGAGCCGCCGTGCATTTCGACCAGCCGCCTGGACACCGCCAGTCCGACACCCAGGCCGCCCGCGTCCGCGCTCGCGCGAACGAACAAGTCGAACAGGGTGCTCAACGTTTCCGGCGCCAGGCCGGTCCCGGTATCGGAGACGCGAATCACACCGGAGTCGCCTTCCCGCTCCACCACCACCGCGATCGAGCCTCCGGGCGGCGTGTAATTGATGGCGTTGTTGAGAACGTTGCCCAGCGTCTGGCTGAAGCGTTGGGTGTCGATGTCGATTTGGAGCAGGTCCGATCCCAGCGCAACGGACACGTCCTGCTGTTTGGTGTGCGCTGCCGCACGGATCTGTTCGACGGCCTCGCCGGTGACATCGCGCAAGTCGACGCGCTGCTTGACCAGATCGATTGAGCCACGGATGACGCGGGATGCGTCCATCAGATCTTCGACGAGCGTGGTCATGTGGGCGAGTTGACGCTCCAATCGCGCGCGCACCCGATCCAACGCCTCCGGATTGGCCTTCAACACCGCGACCATCATCGTCGCGGCGTGCAAGGGCTGACGCAGCTCATGGGCGATCACCGCCAAGGCCTGGTCCTTGGTTCGATTGGCAAATTCCGCGGCGCGGCGAGCCGACTGTTCCGCCACCGTCGCGCGGTGCCGCTCGCGGGCGAGAATGGCCAGCTCCTCGTTCGCCTCGAGTAAATGCTGCTGGAGTTGGCGCTCGGACTCGTGCTCGGGTTCGCCGAGGAGGAAGCAATCCTCGCCCGTCAGCTGCAGCTGGCACGCGAGCGTCAACGGATGACCCTCGCCGTCGGTGAAATTGAGCAACAGTCGATCCGGCGGCGGTTCTCCGCCCAGAATCCGGCGCAAGCGCTCGGCATCCGCCTGCGTCAGGCGCGAAAAAATCGCGGTTCCGAGAAGGTCCCGCGTTTCAACGCCAAGGGCTCCCCTCACCGCTTCGTTCGCGAAGAGCACCGTCCCATCCAACCTGACGCGAAGCACGTGAACGACCCGTGAGCGTTCCAACAGCCTGCCGATGAGGGCAGCCCGGTCGACCGCGAGGTTGAACATGTCCGGGCTGTCGCCGGACGACAGCCGCTCGAGCTCGACCAGCTTGGTGTAGGTCGGGTCCAACTTCAGGCCGGCGGGCATCCAGGCGTGCGACGCTCGATGCGCGGGACTCGCATGCCAGGCCCGAAAAGTTGCCGAATCCGTCCAGCGGGTGACGAGATAAAAGACCGTCGGATCCGTGGTCTCCGTGAATGTTTCAAGCCCAAGAAAGCCCGGCCACGCGTCGACCAGTCGTGGCCGATTCTGGAATGCTGCGGCGACCTCGTTCTCGGTGGCATTCGCAACGCGGAAACGCGAGACGGCCAGGATCATTGATCGATCACTCCGCCAGCATCGCGACGGCAGACTGCACGTCGGCAGCATAACCATCGGCGCCAGTCATCTGCCACTGGTGCTCGACGCGGAATGCCGCGCCGCCCACGACGATGCGCGGCGAGTGATCCAATGCGCGAACCGCGGCGACGAGGCCCGAAGCCTGGTGGAGGTTGAACAGCATGGTGACAGAGATCCCGAGCACATCCGGTTTGGCGTCTCGAACGGCGGCGATGATTGCCGGCAGCGGAAGGTTGCTCCCCAGGAACTGCACGCGCCATCCCTGCGCTTCGAGCATGTCGCCCACCATCAGCGCGCCGACGTGATGAAGCTCCCCGGGGACACCGGTCAGGACGACCGAGCCCCGGTCGACATCCGGGCGTTCGATGCGCTCGAACAGCTGCGCCATCACGAACTGGGTCACGGCGGTTGCCATGTGTTCCTGCGCGACCGTAATCGCGTTTCGCTCCCACTGGCGGCCGACCTCGTAGAGGCCGTCCTGCAGGACGTCGCTGTAGACGGCTTCGATCGTCGCGCCGGTGCGCAGGGCTTCGGTCGCGATGGTCAGGGCCACTCGGCGATCGCCACGCACGGCCGCTTGCACGAACATCCGGCAGGTGAGCGCCAAGGGCCCGTCGGTTTGTCCCGTGGGCTGCTCGGCCTGTGGATGTTCGTCGGGAAAGCACATGAAGCGGGCAACGACGTCCTGCTGTTCGTTGGACAGGAGTGCCGCTGCGGCATCCTGCACTTGCGATAAATTTTCGCGCAGAAAGCCCCGGTCGATACCGCGGGATTCGAGCACGCGTGTCGTCCACTGCACGTAGTCCTTGTAAGCTGCCGGCGAGTCGCTCTCGATTGCGGCGGCGAGAAACTGAATGTGGAACCGTGCGTCTTCGATCCCCGCCAGTCGCGCACGATCCCCGTAGCGCGCCACCCAGTCTGGATGACGTGTCAAGAACGCATCGGTGACGGCCTCGGCGATATGCTGTTCTTCACGGCGCAGGGTACGGATCAAGGCAGAATTGCGGGAGATCATCAGTTCAGTGGGTGGAGCAGCGGCAGCCTCTACAATGCCATCGCACCGCCGCGTTGTCCAATTGCCGGGACGCGTGAGTTCCTACTCCAGACCCGCCGCGGGCGGCACCGGCAGGCCGGCCGCCTGATGCCTGGCATTGACGATCTCGGAGTCCATCTCGGCGCCGATCAGGATGGCCAGCCCCGAGATGTAGAACCAGAGCAACACAATCATGATTCCCCCCACCGCGCCGTAGGTCGCGTTGTAGTCGGCAAACGACCGCACGTAGAACTTGAGGGCGAGCGAACTCACCAGCCACAGCGTGGTCGCGGTCAGCGCGCCGGGCGACAGCCATACCCAGTCGTGATCGACATTGGGACCGAAGTGATAGATCAGGCCGATGGCGGTGGACACGAGCACGAAGGCCACGGGCCATTGCGCAATCTTCCAGGTCCACTCGAACGCCGTGCCGAAGCCAACCGTCTGCCCAAGATAGGTGGCGACCGAGGGGCCGGCGAGGATGAGGGAGAGCGACGTCAGCACGAAGAGCGCCAGCGAAAGGGTCAGCGCGATCGCGAGCAGCCGCATCTTCCACCAGGGCCGCGCTTCTTCCGCGTCGTACGCCTTGTTCAAGGTGTTGACGATGGCGACGAGCGCCGCCGAACTGCTCCAGATCGCACCGACCACTCCCATGGTGAGGATGCCGCTATTTTCGGAATCGCCCAGCCGGAGCATCTGGTCGCGGATGAATTCCCGCACTTCTACCGAGACAAACGGCGTCAGCAGCGAGGTCAGGTCGGCCGTGAGGTCCTGCAAGGGGAAAAAGCTCGCCACGGCGAGGAGGAAGAGCACCGCGGGGAACAGCGACAGGAAAAAATAGTACGCCAGCTGGGCAGCAAGGCTGAAACAGTCGTCGTCCAGCGTTTCGCGGCCCGTACGCTTGAGCAGTTCCCACCACGAGATGGGCAGTGTGTACGCGGGTGGCAATGTTCGTCGCGTGGCGGGCAAAGTTCGGAACTGTCCTCTCGTGTGTGGCGATGAAGGCACGTCTGCCCGCGATTAATGCAGGCTTCGGGCCGTTCTGGATTCTCGGTACGGTTCTTGCAGTCATTTCCACCTTCGTGAAAATGCGCCATTTTTCGGACACAACGCTGGGGGCCTCTTTGCACCCCCAACCCATCCCCCGAATGCCTGTTTGCCCGTAGTTCGCCGGGCCCTGCGCTGGGGCGGTCTCGCGATCGCGGTGGTGCTGCTTTTGACGGGTATCCTGCTGGCGCTCGCTCACTCATCGACCGGGCGCCGTTTCGTCGCATCGCAGCTCACTCGCATCCTGGCCGAGCAGCAGATCGAATTTCGTTCCGAGAACCTCAACTACAACCTGCTGGATCTCTCGTTCACCGTGCAGAACCTGACCGTCCGCAGCGCGGCCCGCCCGGACGCCCCGCCGTTCCTGGTGGCGGACCGACTGACCGCGGACATCGGACTCCTGGCGCTGTTGAGAGGCCGCTACGAAATCGAGTCGGGTCAGGCCTCGGGTCTCACCATCCACTATCTCGTCGAGGAAGACGGCCGCGACAACCTGCCGCGAACGCCGACCGACCCGAACGCGCCGAGCGAGCCGATCGATTTCCTGGTCGACGCCCTCCAGGTGTCGGATACCCGAGTGCGCTACGAGAACCGCGCGCAGCAGGTGGACGTGGTGATGCCCGTTGAGTCGCTGCTGGTCGACGGCAATCCGCTCACCGGGCGCCACGCCGTAGTCCTTCGCGCGAGCGGCGGCACCGCCCGCGCCCAGGGCCGGGAGGTGCGGCTTGATCGACTCACGGCCGACCTCAACCTGGGCGATGACGACGTCCGGTTCGAGACGGTGGCGCTTGAATCCGAAGGTTCGGGCGCCGAGCTCTCGGGCACGTTGACCGGCTTCGACCAGCCGACCCTCGATGTGCGCCTGCGAACCGACCTGGACGTCGAACGCGCCGCGCGCCTCGGCGGCCTCGGCGATCCGGCAGGCGGCCGCCTGATCGTCGATGCAACCGCGACCGGGCTGATCGAAGCCCTGAAGGTGTCGGCTAAGATCTCGGGGCGCGAGCTGCGGTTCCGCGAGGTCGATCGGGTCGGGCTCGAGGCCGCGGCCCGCTTCGATGCGTCGACTGGAATGGCGGCGGCGGATTCCCTGAACATTACGGCGCCGTGGGGCGCGCTATCGGGCAGCGGCGTGGTCGCCACGAAAGACGGTGCCTCGCGTGTCAGCCTGCGCGCGGAGGGCGTCAACGCGGGTCAGCTGATGCGTGCGCTCGGGATGACGCAGACGGCGGCGACGCGCGTAAGCGGCTCCGTCGAGGCGCAGTGGCCGCTCCTCGACTATGCGCGGGCTTCGGGGACGGCCGACCTGTCGCTCGCGCCGACCGAGCGCCGGCCTTCGGCGTCGCGGATGCCGGTCGGCGGAAGAGTGCGGGTGCGGGCAGACGAGGGCCGCGTCGTCGCGCAGCTGTCCGGCGTGACCGCGGCCGGCGCGCGCGTCGATGGACAGCTGTCGCTTCGTGATCGGACCAATATTGGCGGCACGCTGTCGGCAGCCGTGCCGAGCGTTGCCGACACGACGGCGCTACTCGAAGCATTTCTCGGACGCCCTGCGGGCACGCTCTCGCCAGTGGCCCTGTCGGGGTCGCTCACGGCCGACGTGCGCGTGGGCGGCACCGTGTCCTTGCCGTCAGCGGCGGCGTCGATCTCGGCGCCGGCCCTTGGCGCCGGCGATCTGAGAAATATCTCCCTGTCGGCCGAAGCCCGCTACACCACCGACGCCGTCGCGCTCGACGGTCTCGACATCGCCTGGGAGCACTCCCTTCTGAAGGCATCGGGCCGCGTCGGCCTGACGGGCGCGCAGCCGATCGCGGCGCGCTTCGACGCGCAATCGCTCCGCATCCCCGACGTGCTGGCCGCGATCGGGCAAAGCGACATTGCGGCAGGCGGCACCATTGCGATGAGCGGTACCGCCTCGGGCACCGTGGCTCGCCCGCGCGCGTCGGCCACTCTTCACGCCGTCGATCTGGTGGCGATGAACGAATCGCTCGGCACCCTCGAGGCCGGCGTCGATCTGGATGGCCGGCAGGTCACGATCGAACGGATGGTGCTCGACAAGCCTCAGCCCGGGACCGACGGTCAACTCACGGCGTCGGGCCACTACAACATCGACACCGGCGCTTACGATTTCACGCTCGACTCGCGCGACCTCTCGATCGTCGGATTGACGTTGGCCGACGGACGTCCGGTCCGCGGCGATGTCGCACTGAGCGGCGGCGGCGAGGGGACCACCGCCGACCCGGCCGCGCGACTCAAACTGGCGCTGACGGATCTTCGCCTCGCCG
The DNA here is from genome assembly GCA_963795125.1 of uncultured Acidimicrobiia bacterium. GTDB lineage: Bacteria > Acidobacteriota > Vicinamibacteria > Vicinamibacterales > UBA2999 > 12-FULL-67-14b. The sequence goes on from CAWCGQ010000001.1 coordinate 430,335, forward strand.
AGGACCTGCTGGGACGCGTCGAGATCAACGGTCAGGTCGCTCAGCGGGAAGCCGTGGTCGATCTCACCGCCGATCGATTCAACACCAGTGTGGATGCCCGGATCGGCATCGAGCAGCCCTATCCCACCACGCTCAAGGCGCGCTTATCGGGACTGGATCTCGCGGCGCTGCCCGTCCGCATCACCACGCCGCTCACCGGGACGGTAGTGGCCACCATCGATGCCGAGGGCGACCTTGCGGATGTGACCGGCGGTCGCGCCCGCGCCACGGTCACGGCGATGACCGGCACACTGAACGGGCAGCCGTTCGCACTGGACGGCCCCGCGGACCTGAGCTACGCGTCTGAACGACTCACGATCGATCGCCTGATCGTCACGGCGCGTGATTCGAACGTCTCGCTGAGCGGCTCGCTGCCGTTATCCGACACGGATGGTCCGGGCGTCATCAATCTCGATGCCCACGCCAATCTCGCCACGCTGGCCGAGTACGCGCCGCCGGAGACAGCGCTCGCGGCGCAAGGCGCGCTGGATATTTCCGGAACGCTACGCGGGACCTTCGCCAGGGTGGAACCCGACCTGACGCTGACGATTGCCGACGGCTCGATCACCACCCCCGGCATGGCACCCGGTCTGTCCAATTTGTCGGCGCGCGCCCGCGTCATCAACGGTGCGGCATCGATCGAGCAGCTCACGGCCAATTTCGGCGCCGCCCTGCTGGAATTGACCGCCCGACTGCCGCTCTCGCTCCTGCCGGAGCTGCCCGTGGCGATCCCGCGCGCCACCGGCGATGCACAGCTGACCGCTCGTGTCAGAGATTTCGATCTTGGCTCCGCCCCGGGGGCACCCGACGACCTGAGCGGCAAGATCAGCCTCACGGCCGACCTCTCGGCAGCGCGCCCCGAACTGCAGGCGATCACCGGTTCGATCTCGTTTCAGGATCTGTCGGTCACTTACCAGCGACTCGAACTGGCGCAGCAGGGTGTGTCCGCGGTGCAGCTCGCCGACGGCGTGGCGCGCATCTCGCAATTTGACCTGGCGGGTTCGGCCGGCAATCTCCGCGCGAGCGGCACCGTGGGGCTCAGCGACAACGCGCCGCTTGATGTCGCCGTCAACGGCGCGCTCGATGTCGGCGCGATCGGAAGCCTGAGCCAGGGCTTGCTGGCGGAGGGCAAGGCGGCGCTCGACATCGCCGCCCGCGGCACCTTGACCAAGCCGGACCTGAGCGGCTCCGTTGTGATGTCGGACGTCACCGTCGCGATGGACGATCCGGACATCGTGGTCGCAGGACTCGAGCTGCGAGCGGACCTGGCCGGCGATCGGATCACGCTGACGACGCTCGAAGGCGACCTGAACGGCGGCCGGATCTCGGGCGGTGGCGGTTTGGCAATCGGCAGCAACGGTCTTCGCGATGTCGACCTGCGCTTCACGGCGGACGACGTCGCCATGTCGGCGCCGCTGGATCTGCGCAGCCTCTCGACCGCCAACATCGAGGTCACCGAACGGGCGGGCAAAATCCTGGTCGGGGGCAAGGTCACGATCAAAGAAGCCGGCCTGACCGGCGACATCAAGATCGACTCCGACGTCATCGCCTCGCTCACCGGCCCGCGCACGCTCGACCTGACTGAAGAGCGTAACGAAACCCTGGAGCGGGTCGAGTTCAACGTGCAGATCGTCACCGATACGCCGATGGTGATCGACAACAACCTGGCCCGCGCCGAGGTCACGGCCAACTTGCGTCTGCTGGGGTCTCCGTACGAGTTTGGACTGTCCGGCCGGATGTCCATCCTCGAAGGGGGCGAGATCGTGCTGAACGAGCGAAGCTACCAGGTCGAGAGCGGCATGGTCACGTTCCTGGACGAGCGGCGCATCACCCCCTCGATGAACCTGCGGTTGACGACCTCCGCGAGCAACTACGACGTCACGCTCGCCGTCACCGGCGAACCGGGGAAGACCGAGACGAGCCTCACGTCGAGCCCGGTGCTGCCCGACACGGACATCATGGCGCTGCTCGTCACCGGCCGGACGCTCGATGAGATGCGCGGCGAAGAAGGCGACGTGGCGAAGGAACAGGTGCTGTCGTACTTGAGCGGCCGCGTCGGGTCGCGCTTCGGACGCGGGTTGGAACGGGCCACCGGCCTCAGCGACGTGCGGATCGAGCCGAACCTGATCGCGAACGAGACCGATCCGAGCGCCCGGCTGACGATTGGCCAGGATCTGACCGACCGGCTGAAGCTGATCTACTCGACCGACCTCGCCGACAGCAGCGACCGGGTGCTGGCCGCACGCTACGACGTGACGCGCCGGTTCCGGACCAACGCTGTCAACCAGAGCGACGGCAGCTACCGCTTCGACTTCCAGCACGATGTCCGCGCGGGCGGGCGGCCGGAGCCGGGCCGGCTGCCACGATCCCGGCCGACGATTTCCGCGATCGAGATCCCCGCGACCGACGGCCTGAGTGAAGCCGAGCTTCGCGAGCGGCTCGGCCTCGAGGTGGGGAAGGAATTCGATTATTTCTCGGCTCGCAAGGGCGTGGAACGGATCGAGAAGGCGCTCAGAGAACAGGGCCGTCTCGAGTCCCGGGTGCGCCTCGAACGCACGCCGACCGGCGACTCCGTCGCGATCGCATTGCGAGTGCGCTCGGGCCCGGTCGTGAACATCAGCTTCCTGGGCGTGACGCCGCCCTCGAAAACTGCCGACGAAGTGACGCGTCAGTGGACGCGCGGGGTGTTCGACAACCAACGTGGCAGTGACGCGGCCGAGGCCCTGCGCGAGTGGCTCATTCGCGATGACTACCTGGCGGCAAAGGTGGACTACCGAATAGAAGAAGCCGGCGCCGATGCGCGCCGGGTCGTCTTCACCGCGACCCCGGGCGGGCAGTTCGACACGGTCGAGACGGTCTTCGTTGGAGCGTCCGGCATCTCCCCGGATGTCCTCGACGACATCGTGGATGAGCAGAATCTCGAACTCGAGCTCTTCACCGACCCGGTCGTCGTGTCGGAACTCCTGCAGCGCTACTACCGGGAAGAGGGCTACCTGGTCGCGGAGGTCGACACCCCGCGCATCGAGTACGACGGCACCATCGCGCGGGCCGTGATCGCGGTGCGTGAAGGACCGAAGTTCACGGTGGGCACCGTGTCGGTGTCAGGGAACAGCGTGATCAACTCTTCCGTCTTGCTGGCCGACCTGCCGGTCGTGGCGGGGGAGCCGTTCCTGCCGCGGGCCGGCGCCAACGCGCAGGAACGCATTCGCGAGTTGTACTGGGATCGCGCCTACAACGGTGTGGACTCGGACTACGAACTGCGGCCCAATCGGGACACCGGCCGGGTGGACGTCGCTTTCACGATCGAGGAGGGCCCCCAGTCGATCGTGGCCGGCGTGTTCATCGACGGCAACGACCGCACGAGCACCCGGCTGGTACGCGAGCAGGTGGCCCTCGAAACCGGCCAGCCGCTCGATCTGTCAATCCTCGGGCAGTCGCGTCGCCGGTTGTACGACACCGGGGCGTATTCGATTGTCGACATCACGCGGACGCCGGTGACCGAGCCGGAGGCCGCCGCGCCGTCGCCCGAGTCTGCCACCAACGCCCCTGAGCCGCCGGCCGTGTCGGCGGGAGCCGAGAAGCCGGTGCGGCTTGATGTGGCCATCCGGGAGGTACAGCCGTTCCAGATTCGCTACGGCGCATCGTTCGACACGGAGAGCGGCCTCGGCGGCATTCTGGACGTGACCAACCACAATTCGCTGGGGAAGGGCCGCGAGATCGGCCTGAGAACGCGCTACGCGGCGAGACTGCGCGAGGCGCGGCTGTCCTTCGGCCAGCCCGCGTTGCGATATGCGCCGACCCAGACCTCGGGCAGCCTCTACTACCGCGAAGAGCGCAACACCGAAAGCGCCCTCGCCGATGCGTTCAACGTCGACCGCTTCGGCCTGTCGGTTCAGCGTGAGCGCAAGCTGAAGAACGCCTACGTCTGGAGCTACGGCTACCGCTACGAGCGGGCGCGCAAGTTCGGCGCCGCGGCCGACAGCCTGTTCGACAAGACGATTGCCGTCGCGCCGCTGACGAGCACCTTCACCCGCGAGGCGCGCGACGAGATGCTCGACGCCTCGACCGGCTCGTTCACCGCGCACGCATTCTCGTTCTCCCCGAACTGGCTCGGGTCGGACGAGCCGTACCTGAAGTACTACGGCCAGTACTTCCGCTACTTTCCGCTACGTGCGCCGGCGCGCAAGCGCTTCACCAACGAGATCCTGCGGCCCAGGTTCGTCTACGCGGTGGGCGCCAGGCTGGGTCTGGCACGCGGCGTTGGCGGGGAGGTGCCGGAGACCGAGAGCTTCTACGCCGGCGGCAGCACGACGCTGCGTGGATTCGAGCAGAACGCCGTCGGCCCAATCGGCCCGGATCGCATTCCGACCGGCGGCGACATGATGCTCGTGATCAACAACGAGCTCCGCTTTCCACTCGTCAGCATCGTCGACGGCGTCGGCTTCCTCGACGTCGGCAACGTGTTCGACCAGGTCAAGGATTTCTCGTTCGCCGACATTCGCCGGACCGCCGGGGTGGGCCTGCGCGTGCGCACGCCGTGGCTGCTGATTCGCGGCGACTACGGCTTCGTGCTGGACCACCGGGCGGGTGAAGGACGAAGCCGCCTGTATTTCAGCATCGGCCAGGCCTTCTGACCTCGTTCAGCGTTTGCCCTCGAGCTCGCTGATTAACGCCTTCATCTCGGCTATCTCGCGGCGCTGAGCCTCGACGATTTCCTCCGCCAGCTTGCGGACCCGAGGATCGGTGAGGTGCGCGCGTTCGCTCGTGACGAGGGCGATTGAATGGTGGGGAATCATCGCCTTCATCCAGGACACGTCTTCAACCGTCGCCTGGCTGCGCACGAGCCAGAGCGACACCGCGAAGACAATGATGCTGCCGCCGACGATGGCCAGGTTGGCGTTCGTGTTCTTGTACATGCCAGCCATGAAGCCGAGCATGATGATCGCCATCGCGGCTCCCATCACCAGCGCCATATAGGCACGGGTTTCGCTGAAGAAGACATGATCGAGCTGGTAGGTGTTCAGGTACATCAGCCCAAACATCACGACCGTCGACGTGACAATCATGGCGGCGAATCTGGGGTAACTGCTCATTTGGTGTCCCGTTCCAGGCGAGGCGTGGCCCTCATGGTGCGTCATTGCGTCGGCGGCTTGCCCCACAGCTTTTCGAGGCGCTGCTCGCGCCCGCAGCTCCATTTGTAGAATTTGTAGCGCACCGGGTTCTTCTTGTAATAGTCCTGGTGATAGTCCTCGGCCGGGTAGAACTCGCCGGCGGCGACGATCTGCACCGGGATCGACTTGGCAAGCTGCGCGCCGACCCGCTCCTTGGAACTGTCGGCCTGCTGCTTTTGATCAGCCGAGTGATAGAAGATCGCCGGCCGGTACTGCGGACCCCGGTCGCAAAATTGACCGCCGCCGTCGAGGGCATCGACGTTGCGCCAGAACACCTCGAGCAGGCGTGCGTAGGTCACCTTCGCCGGGTCGTAAACCACCTGCAGCGCTTCGGTGTGGCCGGTGTCGCCCGCTCGAGACCTGCTCGTAGGTCGGCGACCTGGTTTCTCCGCCGGTATAGCCGGAGGTCGTGGAGATCACGCCATCAAGCTCGTCGAAGGGCGGCTCCATGCACCAGAAGCACCCGCCCGCGAATGTGGCCACCTCGGTTGCAGCCCCACCCGATTGAGCGGCGGAGTCAGATGAGCCGACGGTGAGGCACAAAACAACGAGCGCGCTGCAGGTGGCGAAACGAGGTGCGAAGTTCATCGGTCACCTTCCGACGCGGCCGGCTTGAAGCCCATCGCCACGCCATTGATGCAGTGCCGCTTGCCCGTCGGCGGCGGCCCGTCTTCGAAGATGTGGCCCAGATGGCCGCCGCAACGCCGGCAGTGCACCTCGGTTCGGATGGCGAACAAACTCCGGTCCTCCGATGTACCGACAGCGTTCGGGAGCGCCGCCGTGAAGCTCGGCCAGCCGGTACCGCTCTCGAATTTGGTTTCGGATGCGTACACCGGCAGGTCGCAACCGGCGCAGTGAAACGTCCCCTTACGATGCTCGGCGTTGAGCGGACTGGAACCCGGCGGCTCGGTGCCCTGCTTACGGAGAATATTGAACTGGGCCGGCGTCAGAATCTTTCGCCATTCGGCCTCGGTCCTGGTCACCTCGAAGCCATCGGCAGGCGCCACCCCGGCGGTTCCGGCCGTTTGATCAGCGGCGGCCCCGCAGCCCGTTAGCACTGCGGGTGCGGCGCTGGCGACGATGGTGAGGAACGTTCTTCGATCCATCTCATGCCTCGTGCAAGAAGGGGACCCGGCGAGGCGGCGGTTTCGCTACCGCCGGGCTGGAAGCGCCGAACGCGCTTGGGGCCTGATTGCCAGACTCTGGCGACCGGAACCATTGACAGAAATTTGCGGTACCGATCATGCACGTGTGTGCCCGAGGTCCGGCGGGTCGGGCCAGCACATGTGTGCCCCGCAGACGCGCGGGCAAATCCTCCGGAGGTGTCCATTGAACAGATTAATAACGCTGACGCTCGCATCGCTCTTCGCCGTTGCTTGTTCCTCGCAGAAGGAGCCGGCCCAGATGGCGGTCAATGGCCTCGAGAAATCCGCGGAGGCCGCCAGGCCCGAGATCGAGCGGTTCGCTGCCGATCGGATGGCCAACGTAGACGCTGCCGTCGCGGCCGTCAAAGCGAAGTTCGACGACGGCAACTTCGGAGGGGCGATGGCCGACGCGCCAGCGGCCACCAATATGGTCACGGCGGCGGCGGAGGCAGCGGCCGCTCGCAAGGCGCAGCTGTCCACGGAGTGGGCGACGTTTGCCGGCATGCCGGCGGTGATCGGCCAGATCAAGGCGAAGATGGGGGAACTGGAGGCGATGCGGCGCCTGCCCAGAGGCATGGACAGGGCCAAGCTAAAGAGTGGCCAGTCGTCCATCGAATCGCTCACGACCCTTTGGGATGAAGCCACGAAGGCCCATGACGACGGCAACCTGGTTATCGCCGTGTCGAAGGCCAGGGACGCCAAACCGATCGCCGACTCGCTCTGGAGCGGCCTGGGCTTGGCTCCGCCCGCAATGTAGGCTCCGGCCGCTAACGGCTCGAAGTATTCACGTCGACCTGCCAGTAGTGGCGTCCGCCGCACACGGCTCCCTTTCGGAGCCGTGTGGCGGGCGCGACCACATAAGGGTATTCCCTGACGCAGGTTCGGCATTCGGGCGTCAAGCCGCCAGCTAGAGCTGAGCGCGCCGCAGTCGCAGGGCATTGGCGATTACGGACACCGAGCTGAATGTCATGGCGGCACTCGCGATCATGGGGCTCAGCAGGATGCCGAACCAGGGATAGAGCGCGCCGGCCGCCAGTGGCACGCCGAGGGTGTTGTAGACAAACGCGAAGAACAGATTCTGGCGGATGTTCTTCATCGTGGCTGCGCTCAAGCGGCGGGCGCGGACGATGCCCCTGAGGTCGCCCTTGATTAACGTGACCCCCGCGCTTTCCATCGCGACATCGGTTCCGGTGCCCATGGCGATGCCGACGTCGGCTTGCGCGAGCGCCGGCGCGTCGTTGATGCCATCGCCCGCCATGGCGACAACGGCGCCGGCGTCCTGGAGCCGCTTCACCACCTGGGCCTTCTGATCCGGCAGGACGTCGGCCTCGACCTGATCGATGCCGACACTTTTCGCAACCGCATCCGCGGTGGTGCGGTTGTCGCCGGTGAGCATCACCACCGTCACGCCTTGTTGTTGCAGTTCGCGAATGGCCTCGCGCGCGGTCTCCTTGATCGGGTCGGCGACGCCAATCAGGCCCGCCGGCTTGCCGTCAATGGCGATCAGCATCACCGTCTGGCCCTCGCGCCTCAAGGCGTCTGCCCGGTCGACGAGCGCCGGCGTGGCGATACCGAGGCTGTCCATGTGGCGGAGGTTGCCAATCGCCACCTTTCGGCCGTCGACCATGCCGGCGACGCCCTTGCCGGTGCTCGACTCGAAGTCCGTGACCGTCGAGATCTGAATGTCCCTGTCGCGCGCCCCCGCGACGATCGCGGCGGCGAGTGGATGCTCGCTGACGTTTTCGAGGCTCGCGGTCAGCCCCAACACGGTCGCCTCATCGAACCCCGGCAGCGGTTCGATGGTCGTCAACTTCGGCTTGCCCTCGGTCAGCGTCCCGGTCTTGTCGACGACCAGCGTCGTGACCTTCTCGAGAATTTCCAGTGCCTCGGCGTTGCGAAGCAGCACGCCCAACTCCGCGCCGCGGCCCGTCCCGACCATGATCGACATCGGCGTCGCCAGACCCAGCGCACAGGGGCAGGCGATGATCAACACCGCAACGGCGTTCACCAGCGCGTGCGCGAGCCGCGGCTCGGGACCGAAATAGGCCCACACCAGGAACGTCGCGACGGCCACGACGATCACGATCGGCACGAACCACCCGGACACCGTGTCGGCCAGGCGCTGAATCGGCGCGCGTGAGCGTTGAGCTTCGCTGACCATGCGGACGATCTGCGCGAGCAGGGTCTCGGCCCCGACTCGTTCGGCGGTCATGACGAACTGCGCCGGTGCCGTTGACCGTACCGCCGGTGACCTGCGCGCCGATGGTCTTCTCGACCGGGATTGGCTCGCCCGTCACCATCGACTCGTCGATCGTCGTGGTGCCCTCCGAGACGACGCCATCGACCGGGATGCGCTCGCCGGGTCGGACCCTGAGGCGATCGCCCACCTGCACCTGCTCGAGCGGAACATCCTGTTCCGAGCCATCGGCGTTCACCGTGCGCGCGGTCTTGGGCGCGAGGCCCAGCAGGTTGCGAATCGCGGAACTGGTTCGACTTCTCGCCCGCAGTTCGAGCACCTGGCCAAGCAGCACGAGCACGACGATCACCGCGGCCGGCTCGAAGTACACGGCGACCTGATCGCCCATGCGAAACGACGCTGGAAACAGGTCGGGGAAGATGGTCGCGACCACGCTGTAGCCGTACGCGGCGCCCACGCCCAGCGCGATCAGCGTGAACATGTTCAGATGGCCCGACGTGACCGAGGCCCAGCCGCGTTCGAAAAACGGCCGGCCGCCCCACAGCACCACCGGAGTGGCGAGGGCGAACTCGATCCAGTTCTGCCAGCCGGCGGGCAGCAGATGGAGCAGGTGCCCTGGGAGCATGTGCGCGACCATGAAGGCGAGAATCGGCGCGGTCAGCGCGAGCGACCACCAGAAGCGCCGTGTCATGTCCGCCAGTTCTTCGTTCGGCTGCTCCTCGAGGGTGACGTTGACCGGCTCGAGCGCCATCCCGCAGATCGGGCAGGAGCCCGGGCCCCGTCTGGCGGATCTCCGGATGCATCGGGCAGGTGTATTCGGCGTCGGCATCCGCCGCCGCGGCCGGTGTCGCTCCGCCGAGAAACTCACCCGGGTTGGCTTGAAACCGCTCAAGGCACGAATCGCTGCAGAAGTGATACAGCTGACCGCCGTGTTCGACGGTGCCCACCGCATCGGCGGGCGCTATCGTCATCCCGCAAACCGGGTCGGTCACGTCGTTCGAAGCTTGAGTCTCGTGTTGTTGATGATGCGTCGCCACTGGCGGCCTCCACACTGATGAACGCGACGCCGGGGAGTTCATTACGGGGCGCCGGGGCGCCGGGCGCGTGGCCCAGCGCCCGAGGCATTACTTCGCAAATTGAGCGGGACTGGCGTCGAACTTGGTCTTGCAGCCGGTCGAGCAGAAGTAATACGTCTTTTCCTGATACTGACTGGTCCCGGCGGCCTTGGCCGGATCAACCTGCATACCGCACACCACGTCTTTTTCCATGACACTACCTCCTGCGATTGATAACTTGCGCGTCGGCCCTCACACCGCGCCGGCCGACGGCAGCGTGACGAGCGCGGTGGTACCGGCGCCGGCCTTGCTCTCGATCACGACCTGGCCGCCGTGCGCGTCGACGATGCGTTTGACGATTGCAAGTCCCAGGCCTGATCCCGCCGGAGCGCTGCCGGCATCTCGACCGTGCACGTGGCGATCGAAGACATGCGGCAGGAGGTCAGCCGCAATGCCCGAGCCGGTGTCCGAGACCGTCGCGATGATCTGGCCGTGCTCGCTGGTGGCGGCAATCGTGATGCGACCGCCGGGCGGGGTGAACTTGACCGCGTTTTCGCCAAGGTTCAGCATCAACTGGCGCAAGCGCACGGCGCTGCCCCAGGCCTTCAGCCCCGGCTCGATCGACGTCTCGCACGACACCCCGTGCGCCTCGGCAAGCGCTCCCACCAGTTCGCCGGCCTCAGAGAATACGTCGCTGACGCTGACCGGGCCTTCGCGCGACACTGCCGAGTCGGCATCGGCCAGCGCCAGGTCGCGGAGGTCCTGCAGTGTGGCCGTCAACGCGTCGACCTCGTCGGAGAGTGTGTTCAACGCGGCTTGCTTGTCCGCCGGCGGGCGAGAGGCGAGCGGATTCGATCGTGCCCTTCATCACCGTCAGTGGTGTCTGGAGCTGGTGAGAGACATCCGCCGTGAACTCCTTCATCGTGCCGAACGACGTGCCCAGTCGATCGAGCAGCTGGTTGACCGACGAGGTCAGCCGCCTGACCTCGAGGTCCGGCGCGTGCGGGTCGACCCGACGTGCCAGGTCCGTGGCCTGAATCGACTCCAGCGCCGTCGCGATGGTGTCGATCGGCCTCAGCGCCCGCTTGGCGATCAGGAATCCGCCAAAGCTCGTGAGGACGATGACGAACGGAATCAACACCGCCGATGCCAGGGTGACGGCCTCCAGCATCATGCCGACGTCCCCGAGCGGCCGGCCGAGTTGCAGATAGGTTCCTTCAGGACTTGAAAGCGGAACGCACGTAAACCTGACCGGGCCGCGCGCCAGTTGAACGGTAAAGAATTGCGGATACGTCACGCCGCTGGTCGCGGCATGGGTCAGCACTTCGTGCGCCCCGATATTGGGCTCGACCTTCGCCAGCTGCTCCGACCTGAACAGCATCTGGCCGTGCGAGTCGCGCACCATCACGTAGGGTGCCACGGCGCCTTGCTGCTCGAGCGCTTCAAGCGAGGCAATCGGGTCCGCGGTGGCGGCAACGGCGGTGACGACGCGTCGCGCATCCTCCTGCAAGTCGCCGTCGTGATGCGAATAGAGCGTGCGAGCCAGCCACGCGTACAGCAGCACCGCAAACAACGTCAGCGCGGACGCAATGACCAGCACGTTCCAGAACGTGGTGCGCGCTTTAAGAGTGGTGATCATCGGCGGTGTCGGGCCTGAGGACGTAGCCGACGCCCCGCACCGCGTGGATGAGGCGCGGCTCGCCGGCGTCTTCCAGCTTCTTTCGCAAATGATTGACGTAGACGTCGATCACATTCGTCATCCGGTCCCAGGTGAAGTCCCAGACGTGTTCGCCGATCATCGCGCGGGTGAGCACCTGATCGACATTGCGCATCAGGTACTCGAGCAGCGCAAATTCCTTCTGCGTCAGCTCCACCTTGCGGGGGCCCCGATGCACCGTCCTCGCGACCGGATCGAGCTGAAGGTCGCCGACCGTCAGCGTCAGCGCCGTCGACCGGCGGCTGCCGCCGCAGCAGCGCCCTGACGCGCGCGCTGAGCTCGGCGAACTCGAACGGCTTGGTCAGGTAGTCATCCGCGCCGCTATCCAACCCGCGCACGCGATCCTCGGTCACGCCCCGGGCCGAGAGCATCATGATCGGCGTCGTGACGTTGCGGCGGCGCAGTTCCCGGCAAATCGCGAATCCGTCAATCCCCGGGAGCACGACGTCCAGCACAATCAGTTCGAAGCTGTCGGCGAGCCCGGCCTCGAGCCCTGCCGTGCCCGTGTGTTCGACCCGCACCGCCAGGTTCAACTCCGACAGGTGCTGCGCGACCAGCGTCGCCAGCCGCACCTCGTCTTCGACGACGAGCACGCGGGGCATGCGCGTCGGCCCGCCGGCCTGGCGTTCGTCCACCTCCTGATCTTTCAGGAGCGCGGCGGAACGAGGCATTAATTCCTGTTCATGATCGCCAGCAGCCACGGTAGGCGCGCCATCTAGCGACTGGTGCTCAGCTTCGCCAGCTCGACCCGCGCGGTCGCGACCGTGGTCGGCGTTCCTGATTCCGTCCACGCAAACACCAGCTCCGCACCCGACTGCGCCATGCGCGGATAGCCACTCGCCCGGTTGGCGCTCAGTCCGGCTACGGTGATGGCTGCCGAACGCTCACCTGAGGCGCTGACGCGACGCATCCGGAACTGCGCCTTGCCATCGGCAAACTCGATCCAGGTCGCCGCCGCCGACCCATCGTCGAGCAGCGCCACATCGACACGACCGAGCGCGCTCGCGTCGTCCAGCTGGATCGGCTTGCCGAACGACTTGCCGCTGTCGGCCGAGAACGCGACGTAGGTGTGACCCTCGTCACCTTTGGCGGTGAACCAGGCCAGGGCCACGGTCTTGCCCTTGGCGCTCAAGGCAGGTCCGTTGACCGGGCACGCCGCGATCTGCCAGTTGTCGCGATGGACCGGAGCGGGCTCACTCCATTTACCCCCGACCAGCCGCGAGACGTAGATGTCGCGAATTTCAGACGGGCTCCGATCGCGATAGGCGACGATCGGCCCCTCGGCGGTCACCGCGGCCGCGGTGGGGCAGCATTCGCACACCCGCAGATCGATCGGCCCCTCCGAAATCTGCTTGCCTTTCTGATCGTAGACGGCGCCGCGCACGCTCATCTCGCCGCCGCCGTGCTCCTCGTGACCACCCTTCATGGCGCGGCCGTCAAGCCACACCAGGCCGAGGCCCGCGCCGGGCATCTGGAACAGCGACGCAAATCCGTGCTCGGTCTTCGAGCCATCGTTGTGGGGCGTGAAGGAGGGCGCCCAGGTTTGGCCGTCGTCCAGGGAGCGCGCCAGTCGCACGTCATAGGCGTAGGTGTCGGCGCCGCTCTTCTGGAGCCAATGACCGTAAATCGATCCGTCTGCGAGACGGAGGACGGACGGCACGTCGGCCCAATTGACGAACCAGTCACGGCCGCTCGCAACCGTGCGGGCCGGCGTCCACCCGTCACCCTTGCGCTCGGAGAACTTCAACGTCGCGAGCTCGCCCGTTCGCTCGATCCAGCTGAGTAGTACGCCGCGGTCGGACACCGTCAGTTGCGGCTGCGCACTGCCGGGCCCCGCCGGGGAGGCAATCGCGACAATGTTTGTGGCGGCGGATTGCGCTCCAATTCCAGAACCAAGAAAGGCGGCGGAGATGGCCGCGAACAAGGCAACTGAGGCGTAACGCATCGTCGTCATGCGGTCGATGATACCCCCGCCTCGCGCATTGACGCCAAGGTTAACGACTTTTAATCAGCCGTGATTGGCGCTCGGCGTACCGTGTAAAGGAGGTGTCCCGCCAGACCGCATGATGAAGAGATTTCCCAGCCAGTTTTCGCGCCGCTCGTTCGTCAAGGGACTGGCCATTGGGGGAACGGCACTCGGGCTGCACGGCCTGCGCGTCTCTCCCGGCTACGCGCAGTCGGACCCACGCAAGCATCCCGAATTGCTCACCGGAACCGAGTTCGATCTTCGCATCGGCGAAATTCCGATCAACATCACCGGTGCGCCGCGCACGGCGTTTGCGGTCAACGGATCGGTGCCCGCACCGGCGCTGCGATGGAAGGAGGGCGACACGGTCACGCTGCGGGTCGCGAACACCCTCGACGAAGACGCCTCGATTCATTGGCACGGCATTCTGCTGCCTGCGAACATGGATGGTGTGCCCGGCTTGAGCTTTCATGGCATCCGGCCGCGTGAAACCTACACCTATCGCTTTGCCGTCAAGCAGGGTGGCACCTACTGGTACCACAGCCACTCCGGTTTCCAGGAACAGCAGGGCCTCTACGGCTCGCTGGTGATCGAGCCGCTCGCGCCGGAGCCGTTCCGGTTCGACCGCGAGCACGTGGTGCTGCTGAGCGACTGGACCGACGAGAATCCAGGGCGAGTCTTCGCCAAGCTCAAGAAACAGTCCGACTACTACAACTTCCACAAGCGGACCGTCGGCGATTTCATCCGCGACGCCCGCCAGCAGGGACTCAAGCGCACGCTCGACGATCGCCGGATGTGGGGTGACATGCGAATGAACCCCACCGACCTGGCCGACGTCTCCGGCCACACCTACACCTACCTGATGAACGGGATTTCGCCCGCGGCCAACTGGACCGGCCTGTTCAAGAGTGGCGAGCGCGTTCGGCTGCGCTTCATCAACGGCTCGGCGATGTCCTACTTCGACGTCCGCATCCCCGGGCTCAAGATGACGGTGGTCGCGGCCGACGGACAGTACGTGCATCCGGTCTCGGTTGACGAGTTTCGCATCGCCACGGCCGAGACCTACGACGTGATCGTCGAGCCGTCGGGGCAGGATGCGTTCACGATCTTCGCGCAGTCGATGGATCGGACCGGCTTCGCTGCCGGCACGCTGGCGGTTCGCGATGGGCTTCGCGCGCCGGTGCCGGCGCTGGATGCGCGCGCGCTGCTGACCATGGCCGATATGGGTCATGGCGGGATGGACCATGACATGGGCGCGAGCGAAGCGCGCCAGCCCGGCCCGGCGGCGCCGCGCCGATCCCCATGCCGGCCACACCATGCCCGCGCCCGGCGGCCGCGCCGGCCGATCCCCATGCCGGCCACAACATGTCGCCGGGAGGCATGCTGTCGCACCCGGAATCGGAGGACGGCAATCCGCTCGTGGACATGCAGGCCATGTCACCAACGTCGCGCCTCGACGACCCCGGCATCGGCCTGCGCAACAACGGCCGCAAGGTGCTGACCTACAGCGATCTCAAGAGCGTGTTCGACGATCCGGATGGGCGCGAGCCGGGACGGACCATCGAGCTCCACCTGACCGGCCACATGGAGCGGTTCGCGTGGTCCTTCGACGGCATCAAGTTCTCCTCGGCGGATCCGCTGAAGCTGACCTACGGCGAACGGCTGCGGGTGGTGCTCGTCAACGACACCATGATGAGCCATCCCATTCACCTGCACGGCATGTGGAGCGACCTCGAAGACGATGACGGCCGGTTCCAGGTCCGCAAGCACACGATTGATATGCCGCCGGGGACCCGGCGTTCGTACCGCGTGCGCGCCGATGCGCTGGGGCGGTGGGCCTTTCACTGCCACCTGCTCTTTCACATGGAATCGGGCATGTTCCGCGAAGTGCGAGTCGAAGAATGATCCGCCGCGCACTGGCCGCGACCGTTTGCTGTTTCATCGCCACCGCCGCGTTCGCGCAGGCGACGCCCGACCCGCACGCGGGCCACACCATGCCCCAGGCAGAGGCGAAGCAGCCTGCCGAACAGTCCCCGCAAGGTGGCGCGCCGGTGCCGCCGTTGACCGACGAGGATCGCGCGGCCGCGTTTCCCCAGGACTTGCAGGGACATGCCGTGCACGATCGCGCGATCAACTATTTCGTGCTGTTCGATCAGCTCGAATGGCAAAAGGGCGGCGACGAGCAGGGGGCCAACTGGGACCTGAAGGCCTGGATTGGCGGCGATCTCAACCGCATCTGGATCCATTCGGAAGGCGCGACCGACAACGAGCCGGCTTGAAGAGGCCGAAGTGCATGTGACCTACGGGCGATCGTTCTCGCGCTGGTGGGATGTCGTCGCGGGCGTCCGCCGCGATGTCCGCCCGGGACCCGGTCAAACGTGGGGGACAGTCGGCATCCAGGGACTCGCGCCGATGTTTTTCGATATCCAGGCCACGCTCTACATTGGCGAATCGGCCGCGACGCTGGCGCGCTTTGAAGCGGAGTACGACCTGCTCGTGACGAACCGGCTGGTCCTGCAGCCGCTGGCCGAGTTCAACATCTACGGCAAGAGCATTGCCGATCGCCGGCTCGGCGCCGGTCTCAGCTCGGCTGAAGCGGGCCTGCGGCTTCGCTACGAAGTTCGCCGCGAACTGGCGCCCTATGTCGGGTTGGTCTGGCACCGCCAGTTTGGCGCGAACCGCCGACTTCTCGCGCGCGGCGGGCGACGACATCGGTGGCTGGCGCCTGGCTGCCGGCATGCGAACCTGGTTTTAGATCGACGACTGTACGGGAGATACTGAGTGATGCGCACCCGGTCCGCTCTCACCCTGCTCCTGACGTTGCCATCCCTGTCGACGGCGCGGTAGACGCGTTCCGTGTATCCCGTCCTGTTTCGCATCGGCAGCTTCGAGGTCACCAGCTTCGGCGCGTTGGTCGCCCTGGCCGCGCTGGCCGGCCTGTCGATCTTTCGACGGGAGTTGCGACGCTCCCGCCTTCCCGAATCGGCGTGGGACGTCGGCATCGCCGGACTCGTTGGCGGCCTGGCGGGCGCCAAGCTGCTGTGGGTGTCCGAGCATCTCGGCGAGGAACCGTTCTTCGATCTGTTGCTGTCGCGCGGCGGCATGAGCTGGTTCGGCGGGTTCGCCGGCGGGCTGCTCGCCGGCATCGTGCTGATTCACCGACGGCGGTTGCCGTTGATGGCGGTGCTCGCGGCGGCCACGCCGGCGCTGCTCATCGGGCACGCGATCGGTCGCGTGGGGTGCTTCCTCGTCGGCGACGATTACGGACGGCCGAGCGACGTGCCCTGGGCCGTGGCCTTCCCCGAAGGGCTGCCGCCGACGCTCGAGCGCGTGCATCCGACGCAGATCTACGAAGCGCTGGCACTCATTCCGCTCGCGCTGATCGCGTGGCGGTGGCGGCAGCGGGCCCGGCCGGACTGGTTGGTGCTGGGCTGGTATCTCGTGTCGGCGGGAACGCTGCGATTTGCGATCGAGTTTCTTCGCGTCAACGTGCGTGTCGCCGGCCCCTTGACGGTGGCGCATCTCGCCGCGCTCGTCGTCGTCGCCGCGGGAGCAATCATGCTCGTGCGGGGCGGCAGCAACGTCGCCACTCCAGTGAAGCGACCGGCGCGGTCAGAGCGATTGCGGTGATCCGCCGCGTTAGGTATGCTCATTCTGCTTTTCCGACTGCCACGCTCCAAAGGGGATTGAATCGATGAAGATCCGAGATCTGTTTGTTTGCACCGCCATTGTCACCGCCGCGCTCGTTACCGCCACGCCGGGCTTTGCCCAGGGCCAGGCCCAGGCCAAGCCCAAGCCCATGGACAACACCGATCCGCGGACGGCGCGTTTCGGGGTGTGGGACAACACCACCAATCCCAACAACGTCATGACCTACGAGGGCTTCGAGAAGGGTGGCAGCAAGCTCACCGTGAGCAATCCCAGCAATCCCGCGCAGCGACTGGAGCTACGTGACGATGTTCGACGGCCAGTTCCGTCCGGTCACCGGCCAGCCGGGTTCCGAGACCGCTGTCGAGATCATCAACCCGAAGAGCATCCGCATTTACAACAAGCGGGACGGCGTGGTCAACCAGGTGGTGATCAACACCTTGTCGGACGACAACAACACCATCAGCAACGAGTACATCCGCATGGACAAGGATGGCAAGATCACCGGCGTCACCCATGTGACGTATGTCCGCCGCCAGAAGAAGTAACCGCGAAGATCCGCTCGCCGACGGCCGCCGGCATCACCGGCGGCCGCTTCGACGTATCCGCCACCACACGCCGGCGTTGTAGATCAGGTAGTAACCGATTACCATCGCGCCGGCCGCCAGCGATTCGGGCACACCGAATGCCGTGACCAGGGCGGTGCCCGACATCCCCGCCCGCGCCACCGCCAGCGATCGCACGAGCCCGTATACGAGCCGCGCCGAGACGATCAGCGTGAGCAGCAGCACCAGCCAGCTGTTCGGCGTGTAGAACAGCGTGCGGCCCGTTCGCTCCCACCGTGTGATTGCGAGGCCCAGTAAACCCAGCAGTAGCACCGGCGGCGATGCCCATCGCCGCGCCGGTCAGCGCACCCGGAATCCAGATCGTGGTCACCGCCGCGCTGATCAACAGGAACACAGCGGAGAAACCCATCGCGACCAGGTTGAGCGTCGCCACCCATGGACGAGCCTCGCGCCTGGCGGTGCCCGCGCGGTAACGCTGGATGAGCAGCAGCGGCATCAGCGCGAAGACGACGATCGGCACGAGCACGACCAACAGGACGACGGGCACGTCTGTAGCGTAGCAAGCAATATGACAGGATGGGGATGATGCGCCGCATGCTGGGTACGGATCGGAGCCGGGCGACGTATCTGCTGGTGGCGCTCATCATCGCCGCGGCGATCCCGTTCGGCTGGCTCGGCCAGGCAGAGCTACGCGGTCTACCGGCTCACGCGCGGCGTCGGCGACACCTGGTTCTACACCGCCGACGATCGCCGCTGGTTTCGGCTCGACGAGCAGCGGCACGACGTGCCGATCGCGCAGATCGCGCTCGATCTGCAGCACGCGTTTGTCGCCGTCGAGGATCACCGCTTCTTCCTGCATCCCGGCGTCGATCCGATCGCGCTCGGGCGCGCGGTGTTTCTCAACCTGCGCGACTCCGGACGGCCGCAGGGCGGCAGCACGCTGACCCAGCAGCTGGCGCGCACGCTGTTTCTGTCCAATCGCAAGAGCTACGGGCGCAAGGCGCGCGAGGCGGTGCTGGCGTTTCTGATCGAGGCGCAGCTCGGCAAGCAGCAGATCCTCGAGCTCTACCTGAATCGCATTTTTCTCGGCGCCGGCATCTACGGTGTCGAGGCGATGTCGCGAGCGCGTGTTCGGCAAGCCGGCCAGCCGCGCTGACGCTGGCCGAGAGCGCGCTGATCGCCGGACTGGCGCGCGCGCCGGCGGCGCTGTCGCCGTGGTCGAATCTCGAGCAGGCTCGCGCCCGCAGCCACGTCGTGCTGGCGCGCATGCGCGACGAGCGCTTCATCACCGAGCCGCAATATCGCGCGGCGCTGAAGGCGCCGCTGCGGTGCGTCCCTATCGAAGCGACAGCGACTCCCGTCACGGCTATGCGAAGGCGTATCTGCGCCAGCGGTTCCGCGATGAGTTCGGCGGCGATCATCCACCCGACTGGCGGGTGCAGACCACCTTCGTCGCCGCGCTGCAGGATGCGGCCGAGGCGGCGGTCGCCGACCGGCCTGAGGAAGACGGGCAAGCCGACACTGCAGGGCGCGCTGGTGGCGATCGATCCGGCGACCGGCAACATCCTCGCGCTGGTGGGTGGTCGCGACTATCAGCGATCGGCATTCAATCGCGCGAGCCGCAGCCGGCGCCAGCCCGGGTCCGCGTTCAAGCCGTTTGTGTTCGCCGCGGCGCTCGAGCGCGGCCGCTCGCCGGTCTCGACGCTGACGGGCCTCAGCCGCATGGCGCCGCAGGGCCCCGACGAATGGACGCCGCGCGACGCTCCATGATGACGCGCCGGACGAGCTGACGCTGCGGGCGGCGTTGGTCGAATCGAACAATCGCGCCGCCACGCTGCTGCAGCAACAGGTCGGCACCGGCCGGGTGTTGCGCGTGGCGTCGCGCGCCGGGCTCGACGACCTGCCCGACGTCCCGTCGCTCGCGCTCGGCTCGGGCCTGGTCACCCCGTTGGCGATCACCGCCGCGTTTGCGATGTTTCCGAACGGCGGCGTCGCGGTGCGGCCGCGTGACATCTGGCGGGTGCGCGATGCCGGCGGCGGCACCGCGTTCGAACAGACCGGTCGAGACCGACCGGGTGATCGCTCCCGAAGTGGCCTACCAGATGGTCTCGATGCTGCGCGACGCCGTCGATCGCGGCACCGGCTCGCCGGCGAGGCAACTCGGCATTCGCTTCCCGATCGGCGGCAAGACCGGGACGACCAACGAGTTCAAGGACGCGTGGTTCGTCGGCTTTTCGTCAGCCGTCGTGGCCGGCGTGTGGGTCGGCTACGATCAGCCGCAGACCGATCGGCGCCGAGGCTTACGGTTCGCGGTACGCGCTGCCGATCTGGGCCGACTTCATGCAGCGCGCGGCGCGCATCCGCCCGCCGGCGGAGTTCGATCGCCCCGCCGGTTTGCAGGACGAAACCCTCTGCGCCGATCAGCTATCGCAAGCCCGTCGAGGGCTGCCCGGTGTACACCGAGTATTTCAAGGCCGGCGACGATGTGCCCGATCGCCTGTGCACCATTCATCGCGGCTCCATCCGCCAGCGTCTGACCCGGACCATGCAAGGGTGGGTGGCCGAGGCCGGCCGCCGCATTCGCGGCATCTTTCGCTGACGCGAAGGGAGCCGGACGGCTATTGAGCGGCCGTCGTCACCGGCGCGGCGATCGCGAGCGGCAAATCGATCACGAACACGCAGCCGGTGCCCGGCAGATTGCGGAAGCTGAGGTCGCCCCCGTAAGTTCTGACGGCCTTGCGCGCAATCGACAGCCCGAGGCCGAGGCCGCTGCGATCCTGCTTCCGTCGATCGGTAAAAGCCTCGAAGGGATCGGCTGCCTGCTGGGCGATGCCGCCGCACTCGTCCTCGACTTCGATGTGGACGCGGTCGTTGGCGCGCAGGACCCGCAGCGAAACGCGGCCGCCGGCGATGGTGTATTTGAAGGCGTTATTGAGCAGGTTCATCAAGGCCGAGGCCAGCAGCTGCGGGTCGGCGTCGACGGCCAGCAGCGGATCGACCGTGCCGACGTCGAATCGCACGTCGCGAAAATCGGCGTGCAGGTGTCCGGCGAGCGCGACTTCATCGAGGAACACCTTGATCGGTATTCGCTCCTGCCTCGCGATGTCGGCCGACATCCGGATGTCCGACAAGGTGCTGTCCACTAGATCGCGCAGGTTCATCAAGCTGCGCCCCAGCACCGTGCCGGTGCTGCCATTGATGGCGACGGTGCCGCGCTTGAGGCTCTGGAAGGCGAGCAGCGCCGTATGCAGCAGGTCGCGAATTTCGTGAGCGAGCTGGCCGGATCGTTCGATCTCCCCGGTCGAGCGCGACTCCGCGGTGATGCGCGCGTGCTCGGTCACGGCTCCGGCAATCGCGACGTCGAGGCAACGGTTCAGGATGTGGAACTCCTCGGTCGTGACCGCGGCATTCTGCTCGACCGCGAGCTCGGTCACGGCCTGGCAGATATCGCCGTAATCGTGCACCACCTGGGAAATATTGAAACCGCGCGCCCGCAGATCGGCGCCGTGTTTCATGGCCGACGTGGCGATGACCGTGTCCGGGAACGGCATGTTGGTGGTTTCCCAGAGCAGCGTCTCGGACAGCTGCGTCAGGAACAGCGGCACCCCGTTCTCGAGTTCGCTGGTTGACACCAGCGGCCACGGGCGATCCGTCAGCTTCGACCGCGTCCTGGTGATAATTGCGTCGCGGTGAGTGGTGATGAATTCGTGGAGCATGATCCTCCGACCTAGAGGTCGTCGTTTCGCGTTGCCGGTGTCGGTGGGGGAGACGGCTGCGGGCAGGGCGTGGCCTCACACGCGCCTGCACGGTCGACCGGGGCATCGAGGCCGAGGGCTTTGGCCAGGACGGTCAGCGGCACTTGCTCGAAGTGGGTCCGCGGCGCCGCCGCAGATTTAGGTTTGGCCATGCGCCGATCGTAGAGTCTGGGAGCTTTTACGGGTCAGATCCTTTGACCGCCGTTCAACGGCGGTTAGTCTGGGCGATTGGGGCACTAAGGGTATATGCTTAGGTTCCTCGTAACGAGTGCCGTCGTTAGCGTCAGCGTTGTTTAACGTTAGTGTCGGCGCTTCCAGGAGCCAACATGCCAGTTGCAACCCATCACCTGCCCAGGAATTTCAAAGGGATGCTGCAAAGCGACGTTCCCCAGGGGCGCAACGGCAAGCACAAGGCAATCGTCACCAAAATTCTTTCGGACCTCGATCAAATCGATCAGGGTGTGGCTCTGAAGGTGCCGTTGGCGCAGCTGACCGACACCAAGGAAAAAGTTCGTTCGGCATTGAATCGGGCGACGCGCAAGGATGGGCGTCACGTCGCCACCGCCAGCGATGGCAACTTCCTGTATGTCTGGAACGAGCCTGCCTAGCCCTCACGGCCGATGGGTGAGCGGTCCAACTGTCGAAGCAAGTCCCCGGGGCCGTCGTAGATTGCGATCGCGCCTTTCAGATCGTCGTCCTTCCAGCCGCCACTGCGAAACGCGATCGCGTTGACGCCGGCGCGCCGTGCTGCTTCGATGTCATATGGCGTATCGCCGATCATGATGGCCTCTGATGGGGAAGCGCCAGCCCGCCGCAACGCGGCCTCGACGATGTCCGGCGCCGGCTTCGATTGATCCGCATCGTCGCTCGACGTCGCTGCGTCCATCAGCCACGCCGCTCCGGCAAGCTCGAGAAGCGCGCTCAGTTCATCCTTTCGGGCGGAGCTTGCGGCGACGGCGGTGAGCCCGCGGGCCTTGATCGCCGCGACCAACGCACCCGCGTCGGTGAACGGCTTCAGCACCGGCAGAAAGTCGCGCGTGAAGATCTGGCCGCGGCGTTTCGCGATCGCCGACCCGGCCGGCGAATCAGCCTCGATGCCGCTCACGGCCGGCATTAGCTTGTCGCCGCCCATGCCGATGCATCGACGCACCAGCGCCGGTACGACGCCGATGCCATGTTCTGTGAAGGCCTTTACCCACGCCGCTGCGTGCGCGTCGTTACTGTCGACCAGGGTTCCGTCGACATCAAACAGGATCGCCTTGAGGTGTTCCACAGGTGAAGACCCTGCAAGATTGTGGCCCCGACATTCGCCCGGTCGATCCCGAGCCGAATGCCGAGGCCGCACGGCTATCGGTACGGTGACGCTGCTCGTGTAGTTCGTGCTCGAGAGCAGGATGTCGAATCCACCGAAACGCGGGAGCGCCAGATCGGCGCGGCCATCGTTGTCGTAATCGATCGGCAGCGGACGGTCGGTCGCGGTGCCCCACAAGATGTCGAGGCTGGTCTGCATGTTTGTCGACGACAGCAGCACGTGCCACCGCCCGGTCGCCGGCCGATACACCGCCAGGTCGGTGCGTCGGTCGCCGTCATAGTCGGCCGGTACTGGTATGTCGCTGCTGACGCCCCAGACGACCGGATTGCCGACGACGAAGTTGCCGGCCGACGGCCATACGCGCCACTCGCCGGTCGATGGGCGATAGGTCGCGGGATCGGCGCGGCCATCGCCATCGAAGTCGCCGCGCACCGGCGTGTCCGTATCGCCGACCGACCAGCTGAACGTCCGGCTGTTGGACAGCGCACCGTCCGAGGCGGTCGCCACTATGCTCCACACGCCGGCGCTGCTCGCGCTCAGTGTTCCGCTGATCAGGCCGGTCGAGGTGTTGATCGTCAGGCCCGGCGGTAGCCCGGTCGCCTGATACGTCACCGGCGTTAAGTCGGGGTCGCTGGCACTCAGCTGCAGCGACACGCTGCCGCTGGCTGCGCTCGTCTGATTGGCGGGTTGCACCAATACCGGCGCCCGGTTCGTGTTGGTGACCGTCCACGAGAATGTTTTCGTGTCGGAGAGCGAGCCGTCTGACACGCTCGCGGTGATCGCATAGGTGCCGGCGCTCGTGAACGTCGGCGTGCCCGAGATGAGCCCGCCTGTGCTGATCGTCAATCCGGCCGGTAATCCGGTGGCGGTGAACGTCAACGGGTGGCCGTCGGGATCCGCTGCGACCAGCGTGAGCGACACCGCGCTGCCTTCCGCGCTGGTTTGATTGGCGGGTTGGGTGAGCGTCGGCGCGCGATTCGCCGCGACGTTGTTGACGTTGACCACAAGCGCCGTCGACGTGGCGGAGTTGCCGGCGGCGTCGCGCGCGATGGCCGTCAGCACGTGACTCCCGTTCGAGGCCGTGGTGGTGTTCCACGCCATCGAATACGGCGCCGTCGTATCTTCCGCGCCCAGGTTCCCGCCGTCGAGCCGGAATTGAACGCCGACGACCCCGACCGCATCGGACGCGGTCGCCGACACCGTCACGCTCGAGCCTGACACGGTGGCGTTGTTGACCGGCGCGCTCATCGCCACCACGGGCGCAGTGGTGTCGACCGATGTGCCTCCAGACGTGCCGGATAGCGTGTAGACAATCTGGAGCGATGGACGTTGTGCCGGCGTCGGGTTCTCCATGCTGGCGAAGTAACGGAACCGGTCGGCACCTTTTGTGGCGTCGGAGTTCAGCAGCAGGCCGTAATTGGTTGACGGGGCGCTGCGCCACGCCTGCACCACCGGCAGCGCATCCCAGGTCTTCGGCCCAAGCGTCCGGTCGATCTGCGTCGTCGAGCGCGCCGGAGAAATATCGGCTTGCGCCATCGGGTAGTTGAGGTAGCAGCAGTTGATCGCGGTCCAGTTGGCCGAGCCATCCGCGCTCCTGCCGGTCGCTCGAGTCAGGTCGGGATTGCGGTTGATGATCTGGTGCAGCGACACGCTGTAGTTGGGATCGCTATTGCTGTCGGCCGCGATCAACGACAGTTGCAGCGTCGCCGATTGCACGGTGGCGTTTGCCGGGAGCTGCGACAGGTCGAATTTCATCAGGATCGCGTTGGCGACGCTGTTGGCAGGCCAGGTATAGGTGTACAGGCGCTGGTCGCCGCTGTAGTTGCTGGAGTCGAGGCCGAGCGAGGTGTCGACGGGCACAAGCGTGAGCGTGGTCGAGCCGCCTGCCTGCGCCACCGTCCAGGTAAACGCACGTGTCGCGCTCAGCGAGCCGTCGGACACAGACGCGTTGACCGTATAGGTGCCCGCCGTGGTGGCCGTGCCGGAGATCAGTCCGGTCGCCGCGTTCAACGTCAACCCCGGCGGTAGTCCCGACGCGCCGAAGGTTAGCGCCGCGCCCTCCGGATCGCTGCGCGGCGAGTGTCAACGAGGCCGCGGCGTGCTGCGCAGTGGATTGATTGGCCGGCGGATTCAATGTCGGCGGCTGATTTTGCGCGGCCGGCGCGTCGTAAACAACCTCGGCTGATTTTGCGCTGAGAGCGCCGCTCGAGTCGATCGCCTGGACGACCACGTAATATCGTTGGCCCGGGGGTGGAAAGAATGCATAGCTGAGGACGTTGCCGACGTCGATGCTGGTGCCGTGAACGCCTGGCTGCGTCCCGTATGAGAGCCGGTAGCCAACCACGGTGGGCTCGGGGTTGCGATCCCAACTTGCCGTCGCGGCGTCTACCGGAAGCGCCAATCCCACAGACAAAACCATCATCCAAAACGCGCGCACCAAACTCATGGGCCCCCTCATAGCCGGCCGAGCGCGCGCGATCACCGCTTGCGACGCTCAGCGCTAAAGGGGGGATCCTCAGCGCAGACAACCGATACCTGTATTCCGAAACTGCAGAATCGTTGCCAAAAACGACCTTCTCATCCGCAACCAACGCGGCACGGTGTGAGCGTTTTCGCGAGTTGATGCGGTTTGGACGACGGCGGAGGCCACCACAACTTCGCCGGGAAGAAGGGCGCAGCTTCGGGCATGATAGAGGGACCGTATTGCACACCCCCATGCATCGGCCCGATCGGTTACCGCTCTCTCTCGCTTCTACGGCCTCGCGCGTTACCCGGGCCGCAGATCTGCACGCGGCCTACGAGATGATCCGCGAGGACATCTTCACGCAGCTGCTGGCGTCGTCGTCTGTACTTGAATGGACCGGCGATCGCTGGGTCCCGCTCACGGACGAGTTGCCGCAATTTCCGTTCATCGACTTCGCCGCCCGACGCCACTCGATTGCCGCCGGCGCGATTGAGTTCGGCGTGCACCGCGGTCCTCAGGGCAATACGACCGTGGTGCCGCTTGGCGGTGCCGACGATCCGATCGTCGTGCTCGCCATCGAGGGCGATTGTTCGGAGCTTCGCGAACCGCTGGAGAGCGGCGCCGCGTCGTTGGTGCTCGCCCTGCAGGTGGTGCGCGAACGCGCCGCCAGACATGAGGCCGCGCGCCTGCTGGTCGACGGTTACGCGATGATCCGCAGGCTCAGCCGCCTGGGGAGTGT
Source organism: uncultured Acidimicrobiia bacterium (assembly GCA_963795125.1). GTDB lineage: Bacteria > Acidobacteriota > Vicinamibacteria > Vicinamibacterales > UBA2999 > 12-FULL-67-14b. The sequence goes on from CAWCGQ010000001.1 coordinate 456,109, forward strand.
CGAAGCGGTGGCCGGCAGCGTCGTGCGGCACGTCGCCGAACTGCTCGGCGCCGAACGGGTGTCCCTCGCGCTCTACCGCGAGGCCGATGCCAGCCTCACCATCGAGGCCACGGAGGGCTTTCCGCTCACCGCGGTGAAGGGTGTGCGAATTCTGCCCGGCGACTGGGTGGTCGGGCACGTGTTCGCCTCACGACGGCCGGTGATTGTCCCGGATGTCAGGCTGCTGCCGAACCTTCGCGCCAACCCCACCAAGTACCGCACGTTTTCGTTCGCGGCCGTGCCGATGCTCGCGGGCAGCGAAGCCGTTGGCGTCATCACCGTCACCGACAAACGCGGCAACACCGCGTTCACGCGGCAGGATGAGCTGGTGCTTCGCACCCTGGCCGCCGCCGCCGCGGTGGCACTGGTTGCGGCGCGTTCCGGCGACGAGGTGACGCGCCTGGCCTATGCCGCGACGATCGACGCGCTGACGGGCCTGCTCAATCGCCCGGGCTTCGACACCCGCCTGCACCAGGAAGTGGAGCGCAGCCGGCGGGAATCCGGCAACCTCGCGGTGCTGATGGCGGACGTCGACGACTTCAAGACCATCAACGACACGCGCGGGCACCAGGTGGGCGACGCGGTGCTGCGTCTGGTCGGCAGCGTCATCCGCTCGTCGGTGCGGGTCTTCGACGTGTGCGCGCGTTACGGTGGTGACGAGTTCGCCGTGGTGATGCCGAACAGCGATCGGGAAAGCGCCATCATGTGCGCCGAGCGGATCAGGCGGCGGATTGCGGAGCGCTCCGTCGACGACGATCTTCCCCCGCTGACGATGAGCATCGGGGTCGCGATCATTGCGCCCGGCGACAGCGCCGGCGACGTCATTCTCCGCGCCGATCAATGCCTCTATCTCGCCAAGGCCGACGGCAAGAACCTGGTGCGAGCGCAGCCCCCGGAACAGTTCGAGCCGCACGTCGAGGCGCGCGAACCCCGCGCCGGCGAGGCCCGCGTGATCGATATCCGTCACGGACGCGACGAGGTTGCCGCCGTGGCCGGGACCGCCGGGGCCACGGAATTGCGCTATGTGCTGCTGGTGGATGCCGACGCCGAGCGCGCCGGTGTGTGCCTCGACGCCGTGGCGCCGTTTCGGGTGGGATTCCTGGTGGCGCGCGACGGCGTGCAGGCTACCGGCATCATCGACCGGTTCGGCCCGCCGCTTCTGCTGGTCGTTGATCTGGCGCGCTCCGGCAACAACGGCTTCGAGCTGATCGAGATGCTCCGCCACCGCCACCACCTGCGCACCGAGGTGATTGCCTGGTGCGCGTCGCGTGAACTGCGTGAGTACGCCTCCGCACGGCTGAGCGGGCACGACGTCCATGTGCTGGCGAGCACGGCCGCGCCGTCGACCATCCGCGGCGCGATCGAGCACTCGCTCGAGCGCAGGGAGGTCGTCCCTCCCGACCCGGAGCCGGCGCCCGCCGCGGAGCCCGACCCCGCGCCGTCCTCTCGCTGGGCTGCGGATGAATTGCAGCGGGTGATGTCGGAGCTGACCTACAACGCCAAGCAGATCGTCAACCTTCCCGGGGTCGCCGTCTACATGCACGCCCCAGGCGATCGTGCGTATCGCGCGTCCTTCTCCTGGAACTCCCAGAACCTGATGCCTCACTCGCCGTGCCATCTCCCACAGGCGTTCGACGAGATTGCCCTGAGTGGGCGGGTGGTGATTGAGCGGGATTTCGCGAACGCGCCGAATACCGCCGACCAGGACTCGCGCGACGCGGTCAGGGGCCTCGCGGGTTTTCCGGTGGTGTCAAACGGCGAGATCCTCGGCGCACTGTGCGTGTTCGACGTCGCGCCCCTGGAGATCACCGACCAGCACCTGTCCGCTCTCGAGACCCTGGCCCGCACCGCCGTTGAGGAACCCGGTCGCCGCCGCGGCGACGCGCGACTCGAGCCGCGCCCGACCGTCGTCGCCGCACTGGTCGAGGACCGCTCGCTCGCGACCATCACCTCCGGTCCGCTCGACTGGCCGCCGGCATTACTGGAACGGGTCGGCGGTGAGTTCGCGGTGGCTCGCGAACTGGCGCGCGCGCGCCGCGATGGCAAGGAGCTCAGCGTCATCCTGTTCGAGATTGCGCCGTTGACGGCGGAAACCGATCTCGACGAGTCCGTGCGACACGTCAGCGAGACCCTCCTGAGGGCGATCCGCCAATCGGACCTGCCGATTCGCTGGAGCGGGCGCGAGTTTCTGGTGGTGTTGCCGGGGCTGACCGGGAGTTCCGCACGGACCGTGGCGGAGCGCGTCCGCGCCGCGCTGCAGGCCGGGACCCGTCACCGCGTCGCCGTCGCCGGCGGGGTGGCCGAACTGGTGGACGAGGAGGGCTTCGGCGAGGTCGTGAACCGGGCTCGCGAACGGGTCAGCCTCGCGCGCGGCCGCGGTCACAACCGCATCCTGTAACGCTACGCGATTCGCAGTGGAGACGCCAGCCGCCGCAGCGCCGGGTTCTCGGCGGCGATACCGACGGTGTAGCGCAAGGAGCGCTCGGGCTCGCTGCGCGTCAACTCGACGGGGCTGTCTTCTTTTCGCGCGAAGCTGAACGCCGTCCAATAGAGTTTCGGCGCCGAGCCGAAGGCAGACAGGGGCTTGTGCCCGTGCCTGATGTCATAGGCAATGTGGGCATCGGCAATCTTTACCAGGGTATCCAGGGCGGCCTCGGCGGTGCGACCCGCCGCGGCCAGGTCGTGCTCCAGGGACCTCGCCGTCCAGGTCTTGGGGGTCTCGGGGAAGACCACGATCCTCAGGCTCGAGCAGGACATGACAACGGGGTTATCGGATGGTGCCCCGCGCGACAGTATCCCCGGCCGGGAGTGGCGGCCGACCGGGAAGTTAGTTGGAAAATGCCGCGATCCCCGTCTGGGCGCGGCCGAGGATCAACGCATGCACGTCATGCGTGCCCTCGTAGGTGTTGACCACTTCGAGATTCACCAGGTGCCGGATCACGCCGAATTCGTCGACGATGCCGTTGCCGCCGAGCATGTCGCGCGCCTCACGGGCGATGGCGAGCGCCTTGCCGCATGAGTTGCGCTTCAGCATCGAGGTGATCTCGGGCGACGCGGTGCCCTCGTCCTTCATCCGCCCGAGGCGCAGGCACGCGTTCAAGCCGAGCGCGATCTCGGTCTGCATGTCGGCCAGCTTCTTCTGAATCAACTGATTCGCGGCGAGCGGGCGTCCGAACTGCTTGCGCTCGAGGACGTAATTGCGCGCGCGATGCCAGCAGTCTTCCGCCGCGCCCATCGCGCCCCAGCAGATTCCGTAGCGCGCGCTGTTCAGGCACGTGAACGGACCCTTCAATCCGCGCACGTCCGGGAAGGCGTTGTCTTCCGGACAGAACACGCCGTCCATCACCACTTCGCCGGTCAGGCTGGTGCGCAGGCCGACCTTGCCGTGAATCGGCGGCGCGCTGAGTCCCTTCATGTCCTTCTCGAGGATGAATCCGCGAATCGCGTCGGCATCATCCTTGGCCCAGATGATGAACACGTCCGCGATCGGGCTGTTGCTGATCCACGACTTCGTTCCGGTGAGGGAGTAGCCGCCCTCGACCTTCTTGGCGCGCGTCGTCATGCCGCCGGGGTCGGAGCCGTGCCCCGGTTCGGTCAGTCCGAAGCAGCCGATGAACTCGCCGGTCGCCAGCTTCGGGAGGAATTTCTGCTTCTGCGCTTCGGTGCCGAACTCGTTGATTGGCACCATCACCAGCGAGCCCTGCACGCTCATCATCGAGCGGAAACCGGAATCGACGCGCTCGATCTCGCGCGCGATCAGTCCGTAGCTCACGTAGTTGAACCCGGCGCCGCCGTATTGCTCGGGAATCACCACCCCGAGCAGATCGAGCGCACCCATCTCGCGAAAGATCGACGGATCGGTCTTCTCGTGCCGGAACATCTCCAGCACCCGCGGCGTCAGCCGGTCCTGGGCGTAGGCGCGCGCCGTCTCGCGCACCATCTGTTCCTCGTGAGTCAACTGCTGGTCGAGGAGCAGCGGATCGCTCCAGTTGAAACGGCTGTCGGCGCTCTTGGACATCTCGACCGAAATCATGACACGAGCGTCGGCCGGATGCCTAAAACCGCGCCGTCACGGCGAATTTCACGGCGCGGGGCGAGCCGGGCAGGATGTTGTTGTTGCTGTGCGCCGACACGAAGTAGCCGGCGTCGAACAGATTCTCGACGTTGACCTGGGCGAGGAGCCTGGTCGTGGCCTTCCAGAACAGCGCGCCATCCACCCGCGTGAAGGCGGGAAGCGTCACGAGGTTGTCGGTCGCCGCGAAGCTGTCGCCCCGATAGATCACGCCGACACCGGCGCCGATCGTCGCCGCCACGTCGTACCTGTTCCACAACGACAGCGAGTGGCGCGGCAGCTGGGCGGGCCGCGCGCCGGCCTGCGCGGTGGCGGAAATCGAGCGGGTGATGCGGCCCTGTTGGAACGCATAGCCGCCGGTCATGGTCCAGCGTGTCGTCACCCGCCCATCGATGCCGGCCTCGACGCCGGTCGTGCGCTGCGCGTCGACGAGGATCGATCGCGCCGGATCGGCGGGGTCGGCCACCGCGACGTTGCCGCGGTCGAGGCGATAGGTCGCGACCGACAGCGCCAGCTCGCGGATATCCCATTTCGCGCCGACCTCGTAGTTGCGGAACTCCTCCGGATCGAGCGCCTGGTTACTCAACGACAGCGACGACAGCTGATCGCCCGCGCGCGGCACGTAGGCGAGGCCGTAGCTGGCGTAAATCGAAACCGGCGCGACCGGCTTGTAGATCAGTCCCGCCCTGGGCGAGACCAGGCCGTCGTGGCTGGTGAAGCTGGCGCCGGAGCGCAGGTTGCGAAAGTCCACGCTGAAGCTGTCGAACCGCAGCCCGACCACCGCTTGCACGTGCTCCGACAGTGCGATCTGATCCTGCGCATACACCGCGGCAATCGTCGCGGCGCCTGAGTTGGCGGCATCGGTTGCGTTCTGGCGGAACTCGACCGGCAGCGCGATGGTTGGATTGGTGAGCGGCACTGCCGTCGACGTCACGCCGGCCCCCAGGGTGCTGAAATACGCCGTGCGCCGGAAGTTGTCGGTGCTTTGCCGGCCCACCTCGATGCCGGCCAGGATGACGTGGCCGACACGGCCGGTGCGGCGAGCAACGATCAGGTCCGTCTGGTTGAACAGATTCTGGCGGCCGGTGGTGTTGTCGTAGCCGGACAGCGTCACGCGGTCGCCGGTGACGGCACCCGGAAAGATGTTCTGGTAGTGCTTGTCGTATGCGCCCCAGTGGGTGCGGCTGCGCACGGTGATGCCGAGCCCGGGATTGTGCTCGACGGTGGCGCTCGCCATGTTCACGTCGGCGCGGCTGATGCTTTGATCGGGGTCGCCAAAGAACGTCGACCGCTCGGTGTCGACGGGACGGCCGTCACGCGATGGGATGCCGCGGTCGGCGGTGCGGCGATCGTGAAAAAATTCGTAGCTCGCGCGCAGTGTCGTGTGGCGTCCGAGCCGCACGGCCACGGTCGGGTTGATCCCCTCGCGTTCGAGGCCCACGCCGTCCCGATACGAGTCGGAGTTCTCGTAGACGCCGGTGACCCGGGCGGCCACGGCAGGGTGGACCGCCACGCCGAGATCAGCGGAGAAGCGGCGGTCTTCGTGCGACCCGAACTGCGCCTCGATCTGACGCACCGGCGCCCACTCGGCCTGCCGGGTGACCCGGTTGATCACGCCGCCGGCGCCGCCGCGTCCGAAGATCATCGCGTTCGGTCCCTTCAATGCTTCGACGCGATCGACGTTGTAGGTGTCGCGAAAATACTGCGCATCGTCGCGAACCCCGTCAACGTAGAAGTCGCCGGTCGAACTGTTGCCGCGGACAATCGGTGTATCGCGGTTGCCTTCCCCTTGCGCCATCCCGACGCCGGGCATGTAGCGAACCACGTCGGCCATGCTCTGCAGTCGCTGCTCGGCGATCAATGACGCCGGCACCACGCTGACCGACTGGGGAACGTCGCGCAGCAGCGTCGGGGTCCTGGTGGCGCTGCCGACCGCGGCGACGCGGTCGAGCGCCGCGACGGCGACGCGCACGAGCTCAGTGACGCCGGCGACCTGCAGCGTGAACACGCGCGGCCGGCCCATCGTCATGGTCGCGACCAGGCGTTCGGAGGTGTCGGCAAATCCGTCCGAGACGATCGTCACGTGGTACGCACGGGGTTCGAGGGCGAGTCGAAACTCACCCCGCGCATCGCTCACGGCCGTGACCGCGGTGCCCGGCGGGTCCGGCACCGCCGTAACCGTCGCACCGGCGATTGCGCCGCCGGCGGAATCGACGACCCGGCCGGCGAGTGCCGTTTGAGAGGCGCGTGAGGGCTGGGGAATCAAGCAAACGAGCAGAGCAGCGGCGAGGATACGAATCACGAAATGAGCTCCTGAAAGTTCGAAGTTGAGAATCAATCTCAACTTCGTTCAAAGCTTAATCCGACCTTTTTGGTCGGTCAAGTGTTGTTTGAGAGTGGCCAAACGGTTGAGAATCAATCGTTTGCGGGCTTCTAGCCTTGACTAAGGCGACCGTAGGTCCGCATAATGACCGCAGCACCGGACGTAAGCGCGCACCCCAGCCGCTGACTGTGTCCCTCGTTGGCCCGTTCGGGCCGAGACATGACAATGTCGTTTGAAGAGCGCATTCGATCCACCGTCGATCAGGCGGTTGTTCCCATGGTTCAACGGCTGCTCGAGGCTTCGGCCGCCGAGCGTGAGGAAGCGGTCCGCCTGGCCAGGGTCACGATCCACGAGGAGGCCGAGCAGGCCACGCTCAGTCGCATTGCCGCCGCCGAGGCGGCGATTCGCGCGACCCTGGATGAGCAGATTGCACAGGCCCGAACCGCGGAGCGGGAAGTCGCGGCACGAGAGATTCGCACCCAGTTCGACGCGGAAGTCGATCGGAAGATGCACGCGGCCCTCACCGATGCCGAGAGCCGCATGCGCGCGGCGCTTGCCGACGGTGAGGCGAGAGCCGCCGGCGAGCTGCAGGCCGCCGTTGCCGACGCCTGCGTCAAGCAACGCGAGATCGAAATGGCCGGCGTCAGCCGCCTGTTGGAGAGCGTTCGCGGCCTCGATGGCGCGACCTCGTTGAGTGAGGTCCTGGACGCCTTGGCGCTCGCGGCGGCGCGCGAAGCCGCCCGGGCAGCCGTCGTCGTGGTGCGCAACGACCGCATTCATGGGTGGCGCATCTCGGGCTTCGGAACCCGGGACACTCAGCCGAAGTCCATCGACCTGGCGCTCGCCGAAGCCGGGCTGATCGGCCTGGCGGTCGGTGCCGCTCGCGTCGTGACCAGCCGCGACACTGCGGCCGCCGCGGCCGGACCCGGATTCGAAACCTTGCCGGCGGATCGGATGGGCCTCGCGGTGCCCGTGATCGTGGCCGGCCGCGTCGTCGCGGTGGTGTACGCCGACGCCGTCGCCGCCGATGGACAGAAACGGCCGGTGCCGAGCAGCTGGCCCGAGTTGATCGAAGTGCTCGCGCGCCATGCCGGCCGCTGCCTCGAAGCCCTGACGACACAGAAGGCGGCAACGCGCAGTTCTTCGGGCACAGCAAGCGTGGGCACGCACCAGCGGGGCTGGCTGCCGTCGGCCGTGCCCGGCTCATAGTGCGATGAGGCGGATTACCGATAGTTCGAGGTCGGCGCTCGCGGGCGAGAATGCGGCGCTGTCAGGAGATCTGGTCTGAAATGAAGGTTCCATCGATTGTCATGGGAGTGACGCTCCTGGCGGGCGTCGCGCTGACGGCGGCCCAACTCGTCGTGCCGGGCCGTGCCGGTATCGTCACGCCGGCCAGTCTCTCGCCCACGCCGCATCCACCGGTGCCCGGCGATCTCGCCTCGATGTGGCTGGTCCCCGAACAGAGCGGCAAGCTCGGGTCGGCGATGACCAACTTCGTCCGCGGCGTTCGCCTGCTCGAAGAAGACGGGAGTGCCGCCGCGGCGTTGCCGCTGGTCAGTGACGGCGCGCTCTCGACGACGCCGGTGGCCGACTACGCGCGCTACTACACCGGCCTCGCGCTGATGAAGCTCGATCGCTATGCCGAAGCCGACCGCGTCTTCGCCGATCTGGCGTCACGCCCGATCGCCGGACACCTGCCGGAGGATGCGGCGTTTCGTCTTGGCCGAGGTGCGCGAGACGCGGAAGGACTACAAAGGCGCGGTCGCTGTTTACGAACACGCTGGTCGCGAAAGACGCTGGCGCAGCCGCAGGTGGCGTGGCTGCGGCTCGGCCTGGCCGCGGATCTCGCCGGCTTGCCGATGCGATCCGTCGAAGCTTTGCAGCGCGCCTATTACGACTATCCCACCAGCGGCCGAAGCCGATCGCGCGGGCGAAGCGCTCGACAAGCAGGATGTCGACCTCGAGGCGGCGTTGGCGCCGAAGGAACTGGCCCGCGCGGAAACGCTGTTTCAGGCGCGCCGCTGGAGCGCCGCGCAGTGCGTCGTACGATCGCGTCAGGACGTTTGTCACCGGCACCGATCGCGATCGCGTGACGATGCGGCTCGCCGCCGCCGACATCGCGCTCGGACGTCATCGCGAAGGCCGCGATGCGCTGCGCCCGCACCTGAATGGCGCGCTGGCCGACGAGGCGAACTTTCACTTCGTCACCGCCACGCGCGGGCTGAAGCTGAACGACGAACACATCACGCTGTCGCACGCGTTCGTCGAGAAGTTCCCGGCCAGTCCGTTCGCCGACGAGGTGCTCAACGGCCTGGCGTCCGCCTACATCATCGACAATCGCGATGCCGAGGCGCGACCAGGTGTTCGCGAGGTACTCAGCCGCTATCCGTCGGGCCGCTTCGCCGAGCGCGCGGCGTGGAAAGCGGGATGGTGGGCCTATCGGCAGGGGCGGTTCCGCGATGCGCTGCAGTATTTCGACAAGGGCGCCGCGCAGTTCCCGCGCTCCGACTACCGGCCGTCGTGGCTCTACTGGTCGGGACGTGCGGCGCAGCAGGCCGGTGACGTCGAAACCGGCGTCGCGCGCCTGCGGCTGACCGCCACCGATTATCACAACTCGTATTACGGCCGGCTCGCCGTGAAGCGCCTCGACGGCGGGCGCGGCGGCGCGGTCGCGCCGACGCTGCATCGCCAGCCGGCCGCCGAGCCGGCGATCCCGACCGCCGGGCAGATCGCGTCGCTGTTGTCGGTCGGCCTCAATCGCGAAGCGATGAACGAGCTGCAGTACGCGCAGCGGGTGTGGGGCGATTCGCCGCAGCTGCAGGCCACCATCGCGCTCACGCACCGGCGGCTCGGCAACGTTCGCGCCGGCATCAACGCGATGAAGCGCGCGTATCCGCAGTATCTCGCCGCCGGCGGCGAAACCCTGCCGGCCGCCATTCTGCAGGTCATTTTCCCGGTCGACTACTGGCCGCTGCTGCAGCGGTATGCCAAGGACCGCAACCTCGATCCCTACCTGGTGGCGGCGCTGGTCGCGCAGGAATCGAATTTCGATCCGGTGGTGGTCTCGCCGGCCAACGCCTATGGCCTGATGCAGATCCTGCCGAGCACCGGGCGCAGTTACGCGCGCAAGCTGGGCGTCTCGCCGTTCTCGACCAAACGCCTGACCGAAGCCGATCTCAACGTGCGGCTCGGCACCCAGATCTTCGCCGACGATATCCGCAAGTTCGGCGGAGTGCATTTCGCGCTCGCCGCCTATAACGCCGGCGGCAGCCGCGTGTTCGCGTGGCGCCGCGACAAGCCCGGGCTGCCACAGGACGAGTTCATCGACGACATTCCCTTTCCGGAAACGCAGAACTACGTGAAGCGTATTCTCGGAACCGCCGAAGATTATCGATCCTTGTATAGCGGCCGCTGAACGGTCTACGCTCGTAGCGCCACCCTGGAACCATGTCCAAGATTCGTTCCGCTCGTCGTGTGTCCTCGTTCGCCGATTCGGTATTCGGCGAGATGACGAGGCTGGCCAGGCTTCATCACGCCGTCAACCTCTCGCAGGGCTTTCCCGACTTCGAGGCGCCGCAGGCCATCAAGGACGCGGCCTGTGCCGCGATCCAGGCCGAGCAGAACCAATACGCGCCGCCTTACGGCACGCAGGCCTTTCGCGACACGATTGCCGCGGACTTCACCCGCCGCCACGGTGTGCCGGTGATAGCCGATGAGCAGGTGACGGTGTGCTGCGGCTCCACCGAGGCGATGATGGCGGCAATGCTGGCATGCGTCGACCCCGGCGATGAGGTGATCGTCTTTGAACCGTTTTACGAGAACTACGGCCCCGACGCCATCATCGCCGGCGCCCAGCCCCGCTACGTGCGACTGCGCGAGCCGGACTGGAATTTCGATGCCGACGAGCTGGCCGGGGCGTTCACCAACCGCACGCGCGCCATCGTCATCAATTCTCCAAACAATCCCACCGGCAAGGTGTTCACACGCGACGAGCTGCAGCTGATTGCCGATCTCTGCCAGCGCTGGGACGTGCTCGCCATCTCTGACGAGATCTACGAACGCATCGTCTATGCGGGCTACCGGCATGTGCCGATGGCGTCGATCCCCGGCATGGCCGAGCGCACCATCACCACCAACGGCTTGTCGAAAACCTACAGCGTAACCGGGTGGCGCATCGGCTGGGCGATCTCGCCGCCGTCGCTGACCGGCGGCATCCGCAAGATGCACGATTTTCTGACCGTGGCCGCCCCGACGCCATTTCACGCCGCCGGCGTGGCGGCGATGTCCCTGCCCGAGCACTTCTACACGCAGCTCGCGGCCGACTATCAAGCCAAGCGCGATCTGATGGTCGATATCCTGGACCGGCACGGCTTTGCCAGCTATCGGCCGGGCGGAGCGTATTACATCATGGCGGACGTCGGCCGCTTCGGGTTCGCATCCGACTCGGAGTTCGCGCATTATCTGGTGAAAGAGATTGGCGTGGCGACGGTGCCTGGCAGCAGCTTCTACATCGATCCCGCGGCGGCGCCGAAGACGGTGCGGTTTTGCTTCTCGAAGCGCGACGACACCTTGCGCGAAGCCGACCGCCGGCTCGCGAACCTGTCGGTCCGCCCTGGCCCGGAAGCCGCCGCCGAGGCCGCGGCGGACAAGTCGGGACGGTAGGTCATTTCAGGCGATAGAGCCTGATTCCCTCTTCGTCGGTCAGCAGCTCGAGCGCCGGGACGGTATCGACCGCCCCGAGTCGGGCCTCGCCATAGCGGCTCGCGAACGCACGCGTGTGCACCGTGACATGCGTGACCCTCGCGGCGCGCAGTTCAGCGAGCGCGCCTTCATCGGGGAAAGTGCTGAGCGCGCGGCCGCGCGCCTCGAATGACGCCGGATGGAAGCTGCTGTAGCCATTCAACAGCGGCTTGAAGTAGCGCGTGTTGGCGAGAACGTACGGCCCGTTGAGACTGACGCTCGCGCCCGAATAGAACGGGAACTCGGCGAGCACGAGTTGGGACTGCGCGGCGAGACGATCGTAGAGGCGCGGGATGCCGTCGAAGCGGGTGAAGCCGACGGGCGTGCGCATGGCTTCGATGGTGGCCAGCGCGCCAATCAGGATCGGCAGCCATCGTCCCACCTTCGCCAAGGCTACGGCGGGCAAGCCCCTCTCGCCCAGGCGCTCGAGGGCGGCGACGCCGAATCCCGCGAGGATGGCGACGGCGGCCAGCGCCAGCCAGCCCCATCGCGCCACGTTGCGCAGTCCGCTCACCAGAGGCAGCGTCTGGTGGAGTACGGCGTATCCCGGCAGCGACGTGCCGAAGGACAACGCCACGCCGAGCACGCCGATGGCCAGGGCCATTCGCGCCCGTGGGTCGCGCACCGCCCGGCCAGTGGCGATCGTCACGGCGGCGAGCAGCATCGCCACCACGCCAGGAAACAGCGCCGTCCGCCCCTCGTAAAAAAGATGGCTCCACCAGCCGTAATGCAGGCGGCCTCCGGTGACCAGGTAGTCGCGCCACCCGGCGCTGTAGCGGGTGACGACGGTGACGTCACGAGCCAGGCCCTGTGCCTGGTCGACCTGGTAATAGGGCCAGAGGAAGGGCGCCATCGCCACGACACTCGCCACCCCCGCGGCCGCCAGCAGCAGCCAGGCGGGCCTGCGCAGTTCCCGCCATCGCACCAGCACCGCCGCCGCCAGTGCATAGGTCGCGAACACCAGCAGGTAGTTGCTGCAGAGCGACTGCAGGACGAACGCCGCCGCGAGCAGGGCCGCGTGGCGTGGGCGCCGGTCGACGATCACGCGATCGAGCGCGTACAGCATCAGCGGGAAGAACTCGACATGCTGGGCCTGCAGGTGCACGAATCGCGTCAGCACGTGCGCGTTGAAGGCGTACAGCAGGCCGGCAATCATTCCCGCCGCCACGCTGCCGGTCCAGCGCGCCATCAGCAGATACATCGCCCATCCGGACAGCGCCAGGCCCGCCATGATCAGCAGGTTGTAGACCAGCACCGGCGAGGCGCCGAGCCACAAGAGCGGCGCGCCCATCAGCGACGGCACCAGCATGTGCTCGGAGAAGGCCAGTGAGTGCGGTTCCGGATACAGGATCGGCGCTTCGAACAGGCTCAGGGGAGCGCGCGGCAGGATGTGCGCGACCCATGCCACGATCCAGGTGTTGAGCTCGGCGTCATGGTTGTCGAGCCTCGCGAGGTGGACCGGGTCGCTGGCGAGCGGCCACGAGTGCAGCACCGCCATCGCCAGGAAGAAGGCTAGCGCGGCCAGGTGACGATTTCGTAGAGCCATACATCGCCGCTCTTCTCGAGCGGCCGGAGGTAATCGGCGTAGTCGCCATCGAGACGGCGAACCATGCGGTCGCGCGCCTCGGCGTTCATCAGATCGAGATGGACGACCACGTAGCGCGCAGCCAGCGGCTCGAGAATCGCGAACGCCTCGCGGCTTGGAAATGTGTTCAGCGTCGGCGCGGCGTCACGAAAGTTCTGGGGAATGTGATCGCTGTAGCCGTTGACGAGCGGCTGCCAGTGCGCGGTCGAGGCCAGCATGTATTCCGCATGGCGATGATACTCGGGACTGGTCGCCCAGAATGGCAGCTCGATCGTCGGCGCGGTCGGAAGGTCGGCCAATACGCGGTAGGCCTGCGGCAGCGGCGGCGCCTCGCGCAGTCGCAGCGGCGCGCGATAAGTGTCGGCGACCGCCAGGACGAGCAGCACCAGGAACGCGGCGTTGACCGCCTTGCGCCGCATCAGCCCGGCAAGGGCCGGCGCGGCGAGCACCACCAGGCATAACGTCACGACAATTCCAGCCCGCGACGGCGCCCGCAGGAACGAGAACACCGGAATCGTGTAATAGAGCAGCGAGTACAGGCCGGCACTCGGTCCCAGCGTGAGCCAGAACGCGAACACCGCCAGTCCAACGTAGTAGATGGTTTCGTCGCGCCTGAGTCCCACGCCGTCCCGTTCGCGCACCAGGGTCGCGCCCCAGCAGCCGAGGACGATCGCCAGGATCCCGGGAAAGAGCACTTCGCTCGGGCTCGACAGATACGGCGCCCACCAGCGGTGGGCCCATGCCGATGAGATGAGCCACGCGCCAAGGTTGGCGGAATACTGACCGCTCAGCGATCGCTCGAAGCCGGTGGATTCCTGCATCTGCAGGTAGGGCAGGAAGAACGGCACGATGGTCCCGATGCACACCGCGGCGGCGACGCCAACCAGTCCCCAGTACTTGACATCCTTCCAGCGCTGCCGGGAGATCGCGAACCAGATGCTCGCGAAGGCCACCATCCCGCCCGCGAAGATTCCGTAGTAGGCGCACGCCAGCCCGGTCACGCTCAGCACCAGGCCGAGTTCAATTGCGCGGGCGAGCGTCGTGCGGTCCATGAAGCGATGCCAGGCAAGCAGGGCCCAGGGCAGGAACCCGATCATCAACAGCTGCACGTGCGCCTGCCTCGCAAACGCGAACGGGCAGAACGCGAACAGGATCCCGGCGATGATCGCGGCGCGGCGATCCCCGGTGAGGCGGCGAATCAGGTAATACGTCGCGACGAACGACAACGCGAACGAACACAGGAACACGAAATTGTGGGTGGCGTACGGGTTCCTGGTCAGCAGCCACACCGGCGCGCCGATCACGCCTTCCACGATGTTGCCCTCCGAGAAGGCCAGCGCGTTGGGGTGGGGATAGAAGATGTTGGCGCCGAACAGCTGCGATGGCGCCGTGGTCAGCGCGTGCGCGACCCACGACACCACCCAGATGCTCCAGCGGCCGTCATTGGTATCCAGACGCCCGGCGCTACCGAAGAGAGCGATGTAGGGCGGCGTGAAGGCACATGCGAGGAACACGGCGCCGAGCACGACGGCCGTGGCCTCAACGGATCCGCGGAAGCGCATGTGTGACGCTAGAATAGCATCCTGACAAATCAGCTGCGGGCTGAATCATCCAGTGGATCGCCTACTTGAACTGACCTATCGGGCCGAGCAGTCGCACTTTTGGTTTCGGGGTTTTCGTCAATACATGAAACCGGCGCTGGCGCGCGCCACCGCCGGCGTGCCGCGCGCGCGTATTCTTGATTGCGGCTGCGGGACCGGATCGAATCTCGACATGCTGCGGCCGTATGGCGAGGCCGTCGGCTTCGACCTGACGCGCATTGGCCCCGAATTCGCCAGGGCGCACGGCCACCGGGTCGCGCAGGCGAGCATCAGCGATATCCCGTTTGCCGGCGGCAGCTTCGACCTGGTGACGTCGTTCGACGTGTTTCAGACGCTGCCCGATGCGGTCGAGCGCGCGGCCATCGTCGAGATCGCGCGCGTGCTGAAACCGCGCGGCTACGTGCTGCTGCATGTGGCCGCGCTCGAGATCCTTCACGGCAGGCACTCGGTGTTGTCGGAAGAGACGCGCCGCTATACGCCGGCGTCCCTGCGATCGCTGGTCGAAGGCGCCGGCCTGACGATCGAGCGGCTGACTTTCGACCACCTGAGCCTGCTGCCGATGATGTTGCCGGTGCGGATGTGGCACCGCCTCACCGCGAAGAACGGGGTGGTGGCGGCGGGGGAGGGCGAGATCACCGTGCCGATCGCCCCGGTGAATGCCGCCTTGACGGCGCTAGTGTCGCTCGAGGCGCTGGCGCTGCGAGCCGTGAACATGCCGATCGGCAGCTCGCTGATGTGTTTGGCGCGGAAACCCCTAACCTCTAACCCCTAACCTCTAACCTCAGTACCCGAATCACGCCCCCGAAGTAGAACCCCGAAAACTTCAAGTCGCCCCGGTCGAACTCGGCCTGGTAGAAGATGGTGGTCTTTCGCCAGCCGAGCTGCGCGCCGACGTAGTTGTTGAAGTTGTAGGTGCCGTGCAGGTCGAAGTCGTTGTAGCTGCCGTCACCATCGAGCTGCTCCTCGAGGCTTTCCGGCACCCGGAAGAACGTCAGCTCGGAGTCGATCGCGAAATTCGGCGTGACATACCCGCGCGCCGCGAAACCGACCGCCGGAATGGGGGCCGCCTGGGTGAAAAATTCCGAACCGATCGGGCTGGCCAGGTCGACCTTGATGTTGGTGTACTTCAGGTTGACATTGGCGCCGACAAACCCGCGTGGGAAATACAGGAAGTCGTACTCGTAGGCGAAGCTGTAGGTCGAGAAGTCGACCATCGTCGTCACCGGCAACCCCACCGAATAGCGCTGGCCGTTGAAGATGAAGGTGCGTTGCACCGGGAACGCATCCGTCTCGTACTTGATCGGGAGACGCTGGAACTTGAACCGGTGTTTCTTCGACGGCTTGAGGACCAGGTCGAACTTGCCGAGCCGATGCTTGGTGATGCCGAGGTCGGAGACCAGGTCGACGTCGGTGCCGAGGATGCCCAGCGCTTCGGAATTCACCAGCAGCGACGGCTCGGCGTTCCACCAGTTATAGGACGCCTCGATGTGATAGTCCTCGCCGATGGCGGCGCTGCTCGGCGTCGGGCGATACTGCGCCGAGACGGGTTGAGGGGCGGCCAGTAATCCCAGCACACCCAGGGTCGACAAAACGTACACACGCCAGTCAGGCATTCGCATAGAGGTCTCAGAAAGGGGGCGAGGGCCCAAGAATAACAGAAAACGTCGTTATTCCGACTTGCGGATTCCCCAGCTGTCTTGGCGGCCGTCCAGGCCGCTCACATCCATCCCTCAACACCCGGGCGGGGTCTTGTAGAACTCGCGGAACAGGTTGCGGACGCCGATCGCGAAGGCGCGAACGGCGTCCGGCAGGCGTATCGTCATGACGTCTCGGCGGTGGCCGGAACCGGCCCGCCATTGAGCACCGAGATCCACTTCTGGATCGCCGCGCCGAGGATGATCACCGCCAGCGTCATCATCACGCCGGTGCAGATGGTGAGAATCCAGCCTTCGGTGTTTCGCGCCGCGTTGGCGCCCACCGCCAGCGGATAGTAATTGCCGGTGATGTTCAGGTAGCCGCCATAGAGCGTGTTGGTGCCGAGGAACAGCAGCGGCCCGAGCGTCACCCAGATGTACTTCACGCGTCCCAGGTTGATCAGGATGCTGGTGCACACCGCCAGCGCCACCGAGGCCAGCAGCTGGTTGCCGACCGCGAACAGCGGCCAGATGGTGGCGATCTGTCCCGTGTAGATGAAGTACCCCCACGAGAACACCATGATCAGCGTGGCAATCGACCCGCCGATCCAGTTGTCCGGCCGCGCGAACGGCGTGTAGACGCGGCCCATGAATTCCTGGAGCAGGAACCGGCCGACCCGCGTGCCCGAGTCGATGGTGGTCAGGATGAACAGCGCCTCGAACATGATCGCGAAGTGATACCAGTAGGCGAGCAGGCTCTGCATGCCGGGTAGCGCCGCAAAAATCTGCGCCATGCCGACGGCGAGCGAGACCGCGCCGCCGGTGCGTCCGATCACCGTTTCACCGACCGCAAGCTCAATCGCGTGCACGTTGACCGGCACCATCTGCTGGCCCTGGAAGGTCAGGTTGGCGTAGACCTCGGGCGGCACGTTGATCGCGAAGTAATCGCCCGGGGCCATCGACGCCGCGGCGATCAGCGCCATGATCCCGACCACGCCTTCAATCAACATCGCGCCGTACCCGACCGGCCGGATGTCGGTTTCCTTGTCGATCATCTTCGGGGTGGTGCCGGAGCTGATCAGCGCGTGAAACCCGGAGATGGCGCCGCACGCGATGGTAATGAAGCAGAACGGGAACAGCGGTCCGGGAATGATCGGGCCGCCGCCCCCCGCGAACTCGCTGAGCGCCGGCATCTTCAATTCCGGATTGACGATGATCACGCCCACCGCCAGCAGGAAAATGGTGCCGATTTTGGTGAAGGAACTCAGGTAGCCGCGCGGTGACAGCAGCAGCCACACCGGCATCATCGACGCCATGAAGCCGTAGACGCCGAGCGCAATCACAATTTGCGTGCGGGAGAGGTGGAAGAGGCTCGCGAACCACGAATCGGAGTGGCTGATCGGTTCGCCGGCCCACAGCGCCAGCAGCAGGCCGAACACCCCGATGACCGTGGCTTCGGTGATCCGGCCCTTGCGCCACTTGTACATCCACATGCCCATGAACATGCCGAGCGGGATGGTCATGGCCACGGTGAAGGTGCCCCACACGCTGTCGGCCAGCGCGTTGACGAACGCGACGCCAAGGCCGGCCAGCGCCACCACCAGGATGAGAATGATGGTGATTGCGGCGATCAGGCCCATGAACGGGCTGATCTCCTGCTTGACGATGTCGGGCAGCGACCGGCCGCCACGCCGCGTCGAGGCCCACAGCACCATGCCGTCGTGGACCGCGCCGGCGAGACAGGCTCCGGCCACGAGCCAGATGAAGCCGGGGGCATAGCCGAACTGCGCCGCCAGCATCGGGCCAACCAGCGGGCCTGCGCCCGTGATCGCGGCGAAGTGATGGCCGAACATCACCCACTTGCTGGTGGGGTAGAAGTTGGCGCCGTCGTATTTCGTATGAGCTGGAGTCGTGCGCGCGTCATCCAGCATCCAGACTTTGGTCGCAAGGAAGGCGCTGTAATACCGGTACGCGAGAGCGAGGATGCCTAGCGCAGGAAGCAGTACGTACAGTGCATGCATAGGTGACGGATATTATCAGTCCACCTCCGCCATGGCTACGACGGACAAGCGGACTCGCCGATGTAAGGACTTGTCTCTGTCTAGCGGACGGGCTCGTTGCCCAGGGGGAGGGGCACGGCGGGAACCGGAGCGGCAACGGGCTCCACTTTCCTGGCGTCGGCCTCGCGCTTGCGGAACAGCGTATCCACCAGGCCGGGAATGCTGTTTTCCGGGCTCCAGCCAAGCCGCAACACCGAGAGTCGGACCTTCCGGCGCCCGAACTGCAGTGCCTCTTTGCAGCTCCACAAGTACAGATCGACGCTTCGCCCGCGCACCGCAGGGCCCGTATCCATCACCGTCCAGACGCCGCTATAGCGGGGATTCGGCGTCTCGAGTCGGATGACGCTGCCGACCGGCAGGACCGCCGGGTCCGCCGCGGCGATGCCGGTTCGCACGCCCACACCTGAAGCCGTCGTCTCACCCTTGCAGTAGGCGGTGGCCGAGAACTGCAGGCGCGCGCCGGCCTGCGGTAGCGCCATGGTTTCGGTCACGGTGGTGACGGTGGCTTCGGACTTGGAATCGCGCGTCTGGATTTCGTAGAGCAACACGAATACCGTGGCGACCAGTAACGTCGCGATTGCCTTCCGCCAGAACGACTCAGCTATTCGCAAAGTGCTCAAAACCTTCCGGTAACGGGTCCTCTCTCGACCCACGTGTGACGACGACCTCGCGCGGGTCCTTCGTGAACATCCCGATCTTCGTCAGCGGCGGGTCGGCGACGTGCCGCATGACCGACCGCATTGGCCCGCGGCCCTTGGACGGCACCGCGAACAACAACTCGTAATCGTCGCCCCCGGCCAGCGCGGCCGTCACCGGATCGACGCCGCGGGACGCCCACCACTCGCGAGCCGCCGGCTCGATTGGTAGCGCGTCCGAATCAATCCGCGCCCCCACGCCGCTGGCCGCCGCCACCTGACGCACGGCGTCGGCGAGCCCGTCGCTCAAATCCATGGCCGCGCGCGCGCCGCGCGCCCGGCCCATCGCCATCCCCAACCGCACTCTCGGCTCGGGCCGCGTGTGCCTCGCCACGCAGACCGGATCGGGAAACGGCGACCCGGGATCGGTGAGCGATGGTCCGGTTCCCGCGTTCCGGCTCCCGGGTCCCGACTGCGCCGCGAGCATCTCCAAGCCGGCTGCGGCTCCACCGATCCTGCCGCTCACGTAGATCTCGTGGCCCGCAAGCGCTCCGCTTCGGGTCAACCATCGCCGCGGGGCCACTTCGCCCCCGGCGGTGATATCAACGACCAGGGGGCCGTTCGTCCGGGTAACGTTCCCGCCGACAACCGAAACCGAATGGCGTCCAGCCAGGGCCGCCAGTCCATCCATGAGTTCTTCGACGTCGCTGACCAGCGTCGAGCCGGGTACTACCAGCGACAGCACCACCCACCGGGGTGTCGCGGCCATGGCCGCGAGGTCGCTCAAATTGACGGCCAGCGCTTTGTGGCCGATATCGGCCGGGGTCGAATAGGCCCGGGAGAAATGCACCCCTTCGACGATCGCGTCTGTCGTCACGACCAGCCGTTGGTTCCTGACCGGCGCCAGCACCGCCGCATCGTCTCCCGGGCCGACGAGGACCGAGGAGGAGGGCCGGGGCAGGCGAGCCAGGATTCTCGCCAAAAGAGCGTGCTCACCGACTTCAGCAACCGTTGTCACCGAAGCTCCAGACGGGCCGGCAACAGTGGCCAGGCAGGCACGATGTTGACGACGTTCCGGTCGTCGCGCCATCGGCGTGACGTGGTGGTGATCAAGTTCCCGCTTTGCCGTGTGGCGAGGATCGCTGAACCTTCGTTAGAAGGTGGAGCTGCTGTAAAAACCACGCTTTAGGCTTCCTCTCCGCGGAGGCATGCACACCACATGGCCGTCGCAACTCGCTTGGTTAAATACATCGGCTCAGACGAGCCTCTAAACCATCACGAGCAAAGCAGGAGACTGGATCTTAGGTCGCCCGGGGGGCTGGGTCAAGCTTGACAGGGAACAAAAAGCGAAGAGCGATTATCGCCGCAATCCGGCGCCGCGGTCGGGCTCGGTCTACTCGGCGAGGGCGAGCGCCTGATCGACGATGCGCTCGAGCTCCCGGGCGCGGGCCATCACGCTGCCGGAGTTGTTGGTCAAGGCGGTCCGGGCGCGGAAGTACTCGTCGGTGATGTTGAGGGCGGTCAGGATGGCGAGGCCGACGGCGTCGCTCGAAGGCGAGCTGCGCAGGGCGAGCGCCATTCGCGCCTCGACAAACTGCGCCAGCTCTTCGACATACTGAGGCTCCAGTTGCGTGCGGATCGGGTAGGTCTGACCGTGGACCTCGACGTGGACGACTTTGGGCTCGGCCATCGCGGGTCCGATCAGAGATTCAGGCCGTCGAGCTGCTTGAGCATGTCGGTGACACGGCTCTTGATCTGGTCGCGTTCCTCGCGGAGGCTGGTCACTTCGGCGCCGGCGCTTTCCGCGCTGTTGACGCGCGCCTTCAAGCCGTCGATCTCGGCCTTCAACTTGACGTTCTCTTCGGCCACCCGGTTCTGGTCGCCCTTGATGCGGCTGATGGTGTTCACGAGCAGCTTGATCTTCTCCTCGAGCCGATCGATCGATTCGAGTCCGGGGGTTTTCGTCGTCGTCGCCATTAAGACGTCCTATCTCTGCTCTGCGCCGTGAAGATGTTTGAGTGTGGTCACAATTGCCGTCATCGCCGCGCTGACTTCATCGTCCGTAAGCGTTCGCTCTGGCGACTGGAACGTCAAACGTAAGGACAGGCTGACCTTGCCCTCGGCGATGCCTGTGCCGTGATACCGATCGAACTCGCGCACCTGGATGAGCGTGTCGGGAGCGGTGCTACGAATGGTGCCACGAACCGTTTCAGCAGACAAGGAATCGTTGACCAGAATCGAGATGTCGCGCACCACCGACGGATATTTCGGCAGCGTGGCCGCGCGCAGGGTTGTCGTTGACGAGGCCGAGCTGAGCGCATCGACGTCGATTTCGCCGACGTAGACCTCATCCGCAGCGGGTAAATCGCGTGCGTGCGCGACGGCGGGCGTCAGCTGCCCGAACACGCCGATGGTCTGGCCGTTGACCTCGATCGACGCCGCCCGGCCCGGCACCAGGAACGGGCGGTCGATGGCGTTGAACGTGGCCGCGAGCTGGAACAGCGCCGCCAGCTGTTCAATGACGCCCTTGAGATCGGAGAAGTCCACCGTCCGTCGCGCACCGCTCCAATGATCCGCGGTCGCCAGGCCAGTCCAGCCGAACCCGGCGCCGCGGGTTTCGCCGCGTGAAGAAAATCGCGTCCCAATCTCGAAGAGCCGCACGTCGGCACGGCCGTGCCGGCGGTTGTGACTGAGCGCGTCGACAACGCCCGGCAGCAGGCTCGGCCGCATCACCGCGAAGAGCTCCGACAGCGGATTGGCGAGGGCGACCGCGCTGCCGCCGCCCAGGAACGGTTCCGCAGCCCTGGCCTCGATGAACGCGAACGTAATCGCTTCGGAGAACCCCATCCCGAGCAGCGCCGTGCGCACGCGGCGATCGCGCGCAATCCGTGGATCGGACGGCGGCGGGGCCTGCTCGACGCCGGGAAAAGTCGCCGGCAGGTGCTCGAAGCCGTAATGCCGTCCCACTTCTTCGATCAGATCCACCTGCCGATGCATGTCGACCCGCCACGCGGGCACCGTGAGATCCCAGCCCGCGTGTTCCGCCGGCTGGTCCGCCGACGCCTCGGCGGAGGTGGACCTCACGTCGAAACCGAGAGACCTCAGGATCCGCTCGACATCCGCATCCGGGACCGTCATGCCCAGCAGGCCCGCGATCCGCGCGCGTTCGAGCCGAAGGGTCCGGGGTTGGTGGGGAACAGGGTAGACGTCGACGATTCCGGTCGGACGGGTGCCCGCGCCGATCGTTTCCAGCAATTCGCCCGCGCGCGCCATGGCGCGCGGCGGCGCGGTGATGTCCATGCCGCGCTCGAAGCGCATCGACGCTTCGGTCTTGAGGCCCAGCGCCTTGCTGGTGGCCCGCACCGACGAGGGCTTGAACCATGCCGCTTCGAATACGATCTGCGTTGTCGTGCTGGTGACTTCCGAGTCCGCGCCACCCATGACGCCGCCGATCGCCTCGGCGCGCCCGGCGTCGGCGATCACGAGCATGCTGCCGGTCAGCGTGCGCGCCTTGCCGTCGAGCGTCTTGAGCGACTCGCCCGGGGCGGCGCGTCTCACCTTGATTTCACCGCCCCGCAGCTTGGCGAGATCGAACGCATGCATCGGCTGCCCCAGCTCGAGCAGCACGTAGTTGGTGATGTCGACGATGTTGCCGATCGGCCGCACGCCGCACATCGTGAGGCGGTCCTGCATCCACTGCGGCGAGGGGCCCACGGTGACGTCGGCGACGGCGCCGACGTAGCGTCCGCACAGATCCGGATCCTCGATCGTGACCTTTACCGGCGTATGGAGCGCGACCACTTCAGCGGTCGCTGAACGGCGATGGCTGAAGCCGTCGCCCTCCGAACGAAACGGCAGCTGATACGCGCACGCGATCTCACGCGCGATGCCGATCACGCTCATGCAGTCGGGACGATTGGCGGTGACGTCGAAATCCATGACGACATCTTCGCCGTGCGTCTCGAGCCCCTCGAGCGCCAGCCCGCGCACGCCCATCAGCGTGCCGATCTCTTCCGCCGATGCCTTCACGTCGACGAACTCGCGGATCCAGGACAGCGGGACCTTCATAGGCCGAACTGCTCCAGGAAGCGCAGGTCGTTTTCGTAGAACAAGCGAATGTCCTCGACGCCCCACTTGAGTAGCGCCACCCGCTCGACGCCCATGCCGAAAGCGAAGCCTGTCACCTCTTCGGGATAGCCCACTGCTTCGAACACCGCCGGGTGCACCATGCCGCTGCCGAGGATCTCGATCCATCCGGTCTTCTTGCACATCGCGCAGCCGGACCCCTTGCACTTGATGCAGCGGATGTCGACCTCGGCGCTCGGCTCGGTGTAGGGGAAGAAGCTTGGCCGGAAGCGCACGCTGGTGCCCGCGCCGAAGAGGGCTTCCGCCATCGCGGTCAGGGTGCCCTTGAGGTCCGCCAGCGTCACGCCCCTGCCGACGACCAGTCCCTCGACCTGGTGAAACATCGGCGTGTGCGTGAGGTCGAGGTTGTCGCGGCGATACACCGGACCGATCGCCACCAGGCGCACCGGCGGCGCATGGTTCTCCATGTGCCGGATCTGCATGGCGCTGGTGTGCGTGCGCAGCAACGTCAACGGCCGCGGACCAATCTGCAACGGCTCCTGCAGATACAAGGTGTCCTGCATGTCGCGCGCGGGATGCTCCGCGGGCATGTTGAGCGCCTCGAAGTTGTGGTAATCGTCCTCGATCTCAGGGCCTTCGAGCACCTGGTAGCCGAGGCGCGTGAAGATCTCGATCACTTCGTCGCGGATCAGGCTGAGCGGATGACGATGACCGAGCTGCGGCAGGCGGCCGGCCAGCGTCACGTCGATGGCGTTGGCGGGACGGCGCGTGGCCGCCAACTGCGTGTCGCGCTCGGCGATGGCCGCTTCCACGTGCTTCTTGAGCTCGTTGGCGCCCTTGCCGAGGGTTTTCTTCTGCTCCGGTGTCGCCGTCTTGAGCGCCTCCATGAAGGCCGCGCTCCAGCTGTGGTTGCGGCCCACCCACCGTGTCCGCAGGGCCTGCAGCTGCGCATCGGTACGCACCTCGGCCAGTTCGGCGAGGAACAACTCCCGCGCCTGGTCAGGGCCGATGGATGGGTCGATTGGGGCGTTCATGACAGTAACCAGATGCCAGAAGCCAGATGCCAGAAGGACTCTTGCATCTCTGGCTTCTGGCTACGGGCTACCGGATACTTCTAGGCGGGGTGGCCGCTTTGGCTTGTTCGACGAGCTTGGTAAACGCCGCTGGCTCCCGGGCCGCCAACTCAGCGAGGCTCTTGCGATCCAACTCGATGCCGGCGGTCTTCAGCCCGCGCATGAACACGCTGTACGACAGGCCGTTCTCACGCGCCGCGGCGTTGATGCGAATGATCCACAGGCCGCGGTAATCGCGCTTCTTGCGCTTCCGGCCGACGTACGCGTAGACGCCCGCTTTTTCGGACGCCTCTTTCATGAACTTGTAAAGCTTGCTCTTGTTCTGGAAATAGCCCTTGGTGAGCTTTGAGAGCTTCTTGCGCTTCTGACGACGGACGACACCACGTTTGACGCGAGGCATGACTACCTTCTCAAGCGACTTTGGGGGCCGGTATCTACCGGACTTGAGCCATCGCCAAATGCGATGGCAGGTGCATGATGTCGCAGCTTAAATGCCCCAAACCGCGGGCCGCGACGCACCGGATACAGCTAGAAGTTAACGACTCTAACCTCTAACCTCTAACCTCTAATCATAGGGCAGCATCAGCTTGATCTTGCGGGCATCGCCGGGCGTGACGACCTTGTTGCCGCGCATGTGGCGCTTCACCTTGGTGGTCTTGCTCGTCAGGATGTGGCGCTTGAACGCCGAGCCACGCACGATCTTGCCGGTGCCGGTCTTCTTGAACCGCTTGGCCGCACCCTTATGGGTCTTCAACTTCAGCTTCTTGACCTTCTTAGCCATTTTCAACTTTTAACTGTGAACTTCTAGCTTTTAACTTCTGCTTCAGCGACTTCAGCCTTCGCCTTGGGCTTCGGCGCGCCCTTCTTGCCGGTCAGGATGGTGTGCATCTGGTTGCCCTCCTGCCGCGGCATCGTTTCAGCGATGGCCACTTCTTCGAGGTCCTTGATCAACCGCATCAGGATCCGGTGGCCGATTTCCGGGTGCGCCATTTCGCGGCCGCGGAAGAAAATCGTCGCCTTGACCTTGTCGCCGTCTTCAATGAAGCGCTCGATGTGGTGCTTCTTGAACTGGTAATCATGCTCGTCCACCTTGGGACGGAACTTGATTTCCTTGACCTCGATCACCTTCTGGTGCCGCTTCGCCTCGCGCGCCCGCTTCTGCTCCTGGTACTGATACTTGCCGTAGTCCATGATTCGGCAGACGGGCGGAACCGCGGTCGGCGAAATTTCGACCAGGTCGAGGCCTTTCTGTCGGGCAAGGATGAGAGCCTGGGGCGGCGGCATGATGCCCAGCTGCTGCCCCGCGTCGTCGATGACGCGAATCTCACGGACCCGGATGCGCTCGTTGATGCGCAGCCGGTCGTCACGACGGGTCGGGCGAGATCTATCGAATGCGATACTTTTCCTCCAGCGACAAAGATTACTAGGATAGCTCTTTCGACCGGACCTGGGCAAGCGCGTCGGTCAGGAACTGGTCCAGCGGCCGGGCGCCCAGATCGCCCTGTTTCTGGCTTCTCACGGCCACCGCCCTGGTTTCCGCCTCGCGATCGCCCACCACCAGCATGTAGGGAATCTTCTGCAGCTGGGCCTCGCGAATCTTGTAATTGACCTTTTCCTGCCGGTCGTCGACCTCGGCCTTGAGGCCGGCGGCCTGGAGCGTCGCGACCACCTCGCGGGCGTAGTCGAGGTGCCGATCCGCGATCGGCAGGACCATCACCTGCACCGGGGCCAGCCAGAGCGGGAACGCGCCGGCGAAATGCTCGATCAGAATCGCGATGAACCGCTCGAAGCTGCCGAAGATGGCGCGGTGAATCACCACCGGGCGATGTTCGGCGTTGTCGGCGCCGGCGTAGGTCAGGTCGAAACGCTCCGGCGCGACGTAATCCAGCTGGATCGTGCCGCACTGCCACTTGCGGCCGATCGCGTCGGTGATGTCGAAGTCAATCTTGGGTCCGTAGAACGCGCCGTCGCCGGCGTTGATGGTGTACGGCTGACCGGCGTTGTCGAGCGCCTCCTTGAGCGACGCCTCGGCGCGGTCCCACAGCGCGACCTCGCCGATGTATTTCTCGGGCCGCGTCGACAACTTCGCCGTGTACTCGAGGCCGAAGTCCTGGTAAATCCCCTGGATCAGCCGCAGCAGCGCTTCGACTTCCGACGGGATCTGCTCTTCCATCAGGAAGCAGTGGCCATCGTCCTGGGAGAACTGCCGGACGCGGGTCAGCCCGCCGAGCACGCCGGACGCTTCGTTGCGGTGCAGCGGCGTCTGCTCGTGGAAGCGAATCGGCATCTCGCGATACGAGTGTTTGGTGGTCGAGTAGAGGAGATAGTGGCCCGGGCAATTCATCGCCTTGAGGCCCATCTCATCGCCGTCGGCCGATTCGACCAGGAACATGTTTTCGCGATAGTGCGACCAGTGGCCCGACAGCTCCCACAGCGCCTTGTTGTAGACGATCGGCGTCTTCACTTCCTGGTAGCCGGCGGGGACCAGCTTCCCGCGCATGTAGTCGGCGAGCGTGTTGTAGAGCGTGGCGCCCTTCCCGGTCCAGAAGCCCGCGCCCGGCGCCCACGGATGGAACGCGAACAGTCCGAGCTCCTTGCCGATCCGGCGATGGTCGCGCTTCTTCGCTTCCTCGAGCCGCGTCAGGTGCTGGTCGAGTTCCTTCTGGGTGAAGAACGCCGTGCCGTAGACCCGCTGCATCGGCGCATTCTTCGCATCGCCCTTCCAGTACGCGTTCGACGTCGCCGTGAGCTTGAACGCCTTCAGCCGTCCGGTTGACGGCACGTGGGGACCGACGCAGAAGTCGAGGAACGTGTCCTTGTCCTTGATGGTGTAGACCGACACGTCCGGCTGTCCCGCCGTCTTCTCGTCGATCAACTGCACCTTCAGCGGTTCGCCGCGCTTCGTGAAGAAGTCGATCGCTTCCTGGCGGGGCCACGACTGGCGCTCGTAGACGTAGTCCTGCGCCGCGAGCTCCTTCATCTTCGCTTCGATAGCTTCGAGATCTTCCGGCACGAACGGACGCTCGACGATGAAGTCGTAATAGAAGCCGTCGTCGATCGGCGGACCAATGCCGCACTGCACCTTCGGGAACAGCGCCGTGACGGCGGCGGCGAGCAGGTGCGCGGTCGAGTGGCGATAGAGCTCGAGCGCTTCCGGCGATTTATTCGTGACGATCCTGACGGCCGCGTTCTCGGTCAGCGGATAGGTGAGGTCCACCATCCGGTCGCCGACCCACGCCGCCAGGGCGGCATCGGCCAGACGCGGTGAGATCGCTTCGGCGACGGCCTTGACCGGGGCCCCGGACTCGACTGGTTTGGTTGATCCGTCCGGGAGGGTTACTGTGATCTGACTCATCTGACGTCTGCTATACTTCTGTTTCTGCCTCGGTCGAAAAATCTGACCAAGATAGGCGCGTAGCTCAGTTGGTTAGAGCGCCTCCCTGACACGGAGGAGGTCGATAGTTCGAATCTATTCGCGCCTACCAAACCTTAAGTTTAATTGATTGGCGGCCGCCAGTCTTACGCTGCGGCCTTGACGGTCAGCGATTCGATCGCTTTTTCGAGCGTCGGATCCGTGGTGGCGGGCGGCTGGCCGAAGTCGACGTCGGGCTGTTCGACCGCCACATCGGGGACCAGGCCCTTCTCGTGGATGGCGACGCTGGCGGGCGTCATGTAAATCAGGTGGGTGAGCATCAGGCCGCTGCCGTCCGGCAGGCGCACCAGTTTCTGGCGCGCCGCCCGGCCGAGCGTGCGTTCGCCGACGAGCGTCGCCCGCTTGTTCCCGGATAACGCGGCGGCGAACACTTCGGCGCCGTTCGACGTGCCGTTGTCGGTCAGCAGCGCCGTGGTGACGGTGATGGCGCCGTCGCCGGCGGCTGCCGACACCGTTTCCTTCTCCTTGCCGCGGTCCTGGCGATACACCAGCACACCGTTCTTGACGAACAGGCGCGCGGCCGCGAGGCCCGCATCGACATCGCCGAAGGCGGTGCCGCGCAGGTCGATGATCACGCTCTTGGCGCCGGCCTTGGTCACCGACGCGATCTCGCTCTTGATCTGATCGGCCGTGCCTTTGCCGAACTCGGCGATGCGCAGATATCCGACACCCGGGGCGGCGATGCGCGACTTCACGGCCACTGCCGGCAGGTCCTCGCGCACCAGATCGATCTCGTGCGGTTCGGCGGCGTTGCCGCGCAGCACCGTGAGGCGCACTTTGGTGCCGGGCTTGCCGCGCAGCAGTCGCGCGCCTTCGTAGACCGTGACGTCGCGGGTCGACTGCCCGTCGATCGCGCGGATGTAATCACCGGGGACCAGGCCGGCTGTGGCCGCCGGCGACCCGTCCCGCGCCGCGATCACCCGGAGGTAATACTGTCGCGTGAGCTCGACGCCGGTCTGGGCGCTACCGCCCAGGTCGCCCTTGTCGAGCACCTTCACCTGGTTGCTGTCGAGGTAGGCGCTGTCCGGATCGAGGTTGTCGGCCAGGCCGTGCATCGCGCCGTGCATCACCCGGTCGACGTTCACTTCTTCGACGTAATTGTTGAGGATCAGCGAGACGACGTCCTCGAAGATGCGCAAATACTGATAGCTGTCTTCGCGCGCAATGGCCTTGCTCATGAAGCCGCCGATGACGGCAAAGGCGATGACCGGCATCGAGACCGCCAAAACGAGAACTCGCCCGCGCATCTTCATCGTGATCTCCTCAACCATTGTAGGGGATTGACCGGGCGGCCGTCGATGCGCAGCTCGAAATACAAGGCGGCTCCCCCGGCCGGCGCCAGGCCGACCCTCCCGAGCACCGCGCCGCGGCTGACCTGGGCGCCGGCGCCGACCGCCGCGTCGAGCAAATGGCCGTACAGCGTGAACGCGGAATCCCCGTGATCCACGATCACCAGCGTGCCAAACCCTGCGAACGGCGCGGCAAACGCCACGGTGCCTTCGTGCACCGCGGTTACGGTCGCGCCTTCCGCCGCCGCGAACTCGATGCCGTTTCGGACGATGGTGGTCCCGAAACGGCCGGCCGGCACTGTGCCGAAGCGCGAGGCGATCCGGCCGTTGACCGGCCAGGACAAGTCGCCTTGAAAGGGACGAATCGGCAGCGCCACCGCCGTGGAGGCCGCCCCGGCGGTGGTCAGCGTCCGCTCGAGCTGGGCCTGCGCCTGTTGGAGCTCGGTCACGAACTGCGCGGCGAGATCGCGCCGTTTGTCGAGGTCGTCGATCAGCCGGGCGCGGGCCGACACGGCCGCGTCCACCGCGGCGCGCGCGCGCGTCGCTTCGCGCTGCAGTGCGAGCGCCGCCGTGCGCTGCCGCTCGACTTCGTGGAGCGCGGTGCGTTGCGCGACCAGCGTCCGGCGGTGGGTGTCGAGGCGCATGCGGTCGAGTTCGGCGACGGCGGCGACGCCGCGAGCCATGCGCCCCATCGCGCGCACGTCGGTCGAGGCGAGCAGCAGCTGCAGGTATCCGCCCCGGCCGCGCTTTGAAAGCTCGACCAGCCGCTCGGTCACGCCGGGCGTTTCCGCCACCCGCGTCGCCGCGAGCGTCGCCACCTGGTCCGCGGCCGTGTCGCGCGCGAGGGTGACCCGCGCGAGCTCGGCTTCCACCTTGACCACCTCGGCCTGCTTGATCTCACGCTCGAGCTCGAGTCGTCGCAGATCGCCGAACACGGTGCGCGACTGCGCCGCCAGCCGATCCGACTCCGCCTGCAGCGCGCGAATCCGCGAGGCGGCACGATCGGACTGCGCCTTGGCGTCGCCCTGGGCGTGCAGCGCGAGACCGAACAGCGCACTCAGGATCATCGCCACGCCGGCGACGCGAAATCCTGGCGACGGGACGCGCACGGGCGGTCCTGACCAGCAGGCGCGGTGTGACGGGGCGTCCGTGGCCGGCAGGTGACTGCGCACTGGTGGCGATTATACTGGGCGGCGTGCGCGTGTTAGGCATCGACTACGGAGCGAGGCGCATTGGCCTTGCGTTGAGCGATGCGACCGCGACGCTCGCATCGCCCTGGCGTTTGCTGCAGCGCCCGCCATCGGAGGCGGCCACCCTTCGCCTGATGCTCGAGGAGATCGGTGTGCTGGCGGCGGATGATGACGGGCTCGAAGCCGTGGTCGTCGGCTGGCCGCGCCGCCTTGATGGATCGCCAACGCATCAAACCGCGGTCGTCGAGACCTTCGCCCGGGCCCTCGAGGCGGCGGTTGCCCTGCCGGTCGTCCTGCAGGACGAGCGGCTGTCGAGTCGTGAAGCCGAGTCGCGCTTGGCGACGCGCGAGCCCGACTGGCGCAAGCGCAAGGCCAAGCTCGATGCCGCCGCCGCCGCGATCATCTTGCAGGACTATCTCGACGGCCGGCCGCGGGCCGTGGACGGGAGCCACGAGTGATGCGGTGGATCAAGCGGCTCCTGGTGTTGATCGTGCTGGTGGCGGCCATTGGCGGCGCCGGCGCCTGGTGGTCGTACTCGAAGCTCGTCGAACCCTTTCGCGGTTATGCCGACGCCGAAGTCTTTGTCGACATTCCGCCTGGCGCCGGGCCGGCCACCATCGGCGACCGCCTGGTCGGCGCCGGGGTGGTCCGCGACGAGCTGACCTTCCGCGCGGCGGTGCTCGTCAGCGGCCGCGCGCGCGCGCTGAAGGCCGGCGAGTACCGCTTCGAGTCGCCGATGCATGCCCTCGACGTGGTCAACAAGATTGCGCGCGGCGATGTCTACAAGCGGCTGCTGACGTTTCGCGAAGGCCTCACCATCGCCGAAATGGCGCAGCTGTTCGAGGAGAAGCGGTTTGGCAAGGCGGCGGAGTTTCTCGAGGCCGCGGACAATGCGCAGCTGATCGCCGACCTCGATCCGGCGGCGCGCGATCTCGAGGGCTATTTGTTTCCCGAGACCTACGCGTTGCCTCGCGACACGCCCGCGGCCGTCGTCGTCGAGCAGATGGTCGCCGGATTCAAGCGCGCGCTCGACGACGAGGTGCGGGCCGCGGCGACGGCGCAGGGCCTGACGGTTCGCCAACTGGTCACGCTGGCGTCGCTGGTCGAGAAGGAGACCGCCGCCGGCGCCGAGCGGCCGCTGGTGGCGGCGGTGTATCGCAACCGCATGAGGATCAACATGGGGATGCAGGCCGATCCCACCGTGATCTATGCGCTGCAGAAGGCGGGGTTGTATCGCGGCAACTTGACGCGCGAGAACCTGCAGTTCGATTCGCCTTACAACACCTATCGATACGCGGGCCTGCCGCCGGGCCCGATTGCTTCACCCGGCCGCGCCTCGCTCGTCGCGGCGGCGACCCCGGCCGAGGTGGACTACCTGTATTTCGTGAGCAAGAACGACGGCACGCATGTGTTCGCCTCGACGCTCGAGGATCATAATCGCAACGTCTTCACCTGGCAGGTTGAATACTTTCGGAAAAGAAGATGAACGGCCTGGCCGCCCGCCCCGTCAGGCGGTGGGGGTGCGCCAGCAGACGCCGGCCCAATCGATGGGATGAATCTCGGCGGTGATTCCGTGGGCGGCGCGATAGTCCGTCGTGGCCTGGCGGCAGGCCTCGATCGCGCCGTAGTCATCGACAATGCAGAAGCCGCCCGGAGCGAGCTTCGGATAGAGCGCGGTCAGCGCATCCATGGTCGACGCATACAAGTCGCCGTCCAGACGCAGCAGCGCCAACTGCTCAATCGGCGCGCTCGGCAGCGTGTCCTTGAACCACCCGTTGAGAAACACCACCTGATCGTCGAGTAACCCGTAGCGGCGGAAGTTGTTGCGCACCGACGACTCGGGCACCGCCAGGTACGACTCGAACAGGTTCGGGTCGTCGCCGGCGTCCTGCGGGGCCTCGATCGCCGGGAAGCCGCGGAACGAGTCGGCCACGAAGACCTTGCGATCGGCGACCCCGTAGGCGGCGAGGACGCCGCGCATGAAAATGCAGCTTCCTCCCCGCCAGACTCCCGTCTCGATCAGATCACCGGGGACCGCTTCACGCAGCAGCGTTTCGACGCAGTGCTGCAAGTGGCTGAGGCGGGTCAGCCCGACCATGGTGTCGGCGTAGTGCGGCCAGATGCAGCCGTCGCGACGCTCCTCCCAGCTTGGCGTCGCTTGTCGGGCCAGCCGATAGCCGGCGAGCCCCGCCACCCGGCCCGTCAGTGCGAGCGCGGTCCGCTTGAGGAAGGGGCGATTGGGGTTGAACAGATCGATCGGTTCCAGCGGTTCCGGCCACAGGGTGAACGTCAAGGCGTGCTTGAGCAGGTCGAGGTAGCGTTCGGCGGGAGTCACGGCAGGTCTAGCGCTCGTTCCACTTCAGTTTTTGTCGCAGCACTTCGAAGTAGCTGCGGGTGGTGGCGCGGATCAGGCGGATGGGCCGCTCGGCCTTGGTGATCGCGATCTGATCGCCTTCGTGCAGGGCGAAGCCGGTCTGCCCGTCGACGGTGACGTAGACCTCGTCGCCGGCGTTACTGCCGGAGGACTTGACCCGCACTTCACGATCCGCGGAGATCACGATCGGCCGGTTGGTCAGGGTGTGCGGCGCTATCGGCGTCAGTACCAGCGCATCCATCGACGGGTGGACGATCGGTCCGCCGGCGGCAAGGTTGTAGGCGGTCGAGCCGGTCGGGGTGGCGACAATCAGTCCGTCGGCCCTCACCGACGCCACGAACTGATCGCCGACCGACACCTCGAGCTCGATCATGCGGGATAGCGCCGTGCGCGAGAACACCACGTCGTTCAACGCCAGGTGGGTGAGGAGCGGCTCGCCGGCGCGGGTGGCCGATGCGCGCAGCATCATGCGCTGATCGTGCGTCGCCTGGCCGTTGATGACCGCATCGAGCGAGTCGTAGATTTCCGGCCGCGTGATTTCGGTGAGGAAGCCGAGCGAGCCGAAATTGACGGCCAGGATTGGAATGTCGTGTCCGCTTTCGGCGATCGCCTTGGCCATCGCCAGCAGCGTGCCGTCGCCCCCGAGCACGATCACCACGTCGGCCCGGGAGGGAAGGTCGGTGCGCTCGACGACCGCGCGCCCGGGCGACGGCGGGCCGCCCAGCAGTGCCGCGGCGTCGGTGGACCAGACGGCGTCGACGCCGCGACCGCTCAGCCGCTGCTCGAGCTCGACCAGCGTGTCGCGTGCGGCCGTCAGCCCGGGTTTCACGGCGATACCTATGCGCATGGATCAGCCCTCAAACCCTCAAGCCCTCCAGCTGAGATGCATCAGAAACTCCTTGTTGCCGTGCGCGCCGGTGATCGGTGAGTCGACCAGCGCGATGCGTTGCAATCCTACTTCAGCCGCCGCGACCGTGACTTCGTCGATCACGCGCGCGTGCACCGCGGCGTCGGTGACCAGCCCGCCCTTGCCGATGTCCTTGCGGCCCGCCTCGAACTGCGGCTTGACGAGCGCGACGATCTCGGTGGACGGCGCGACCAGCGCCGGCAGCACCGGAAAGATGTGCCGCAGGGAAATGAACGACACGTCGATGCTGACGCGGGTAATCGGTCCGCCCGCATCCGGCAGATCGCCGGGCTGCAGGTGACGCGCGTTGGCGTTCTCGATCACCATGACGCGCGGGTCGCTGCGTACTTTCCAGTGCAGCTGGCTGTGGCCGACATCGAGCGCGATCACGCGGCGGGCGCCGCGCGCCAGCCACACGTCGGTGAAGCCGCCGGTCGACGCGCCGACGTCGAACGCGATCCGATCGGTGGCGTCGATGGCAAACGCCTCGAGCGCCGCCGCCAGCTTGACGCCGCCGCGGCTGACCCACGGATGATCGGGCCCGATCACGCGCAGGTTGGCGTCGACCGGGATCATCGTGCCGGCCTTGGCCGCGCCATGGCCGTCGACGTCGACCTGCCCGGCCAGAATCAGCGCCTGCGCCTTCTCGCGCGACTCGACCAGGCCCTTATCGACGAGCAAGGTGTCGAGCCGTTGACGCTTCGCCGCTTTCACCTTGCACCCCGCCCCGGTTAGGTCTTCCGCTCGATGATCCAGCTCGCCATCGGGACCAGCCGGGAGTCGAGCAGCCCCGCGCGTTCGAGCGCCTGGCGGGCCTGGGCATGGCATTCGGCCGCCAGCGCGCGCGACCGATCGAGTCCGAAGAACGACGGGTAGGTGGGCTTGCCGGCCGCCTTGTCCTTGCCGGCGGTCTTGCCGAGCGACGCCGCCGACCCCTCTTCGTCGAGGATGTCGTCGACGATCTGAAAGGCGAGTCCGATCTCGGTTCCGTAGTGATCGAGCGAGGCGAACAGCGTATCGTCCGCGCCGCTGATAATCGCGCCGGCCGCGACCGAAGCGCGAATCAGCGCGCCGGTCTTGCGCGCGTGCATGTCACGCAATCCCTCAGGGGTGAGCGGCTCCCGGCTCCCGGTTCCCTGCTCCCGGTTCCCGGCTCCCGGCTTCTGGTTCCCGCCGACCGCCTCGAGATCGATCGCCTGGCCCCCGACCATGCCCGCGGGGCCGGCCGCTTCGGCGATCGCGGCGAGCACCCGCAGCTTGCGCATCATCAAGGTTGGATGGACGCCCTGAGGTTCGCGCGCGAGCAGTCGAAAGGCCTCCGCCTGGAGCCCATCGCCGGCGAGAATCGCCAGTCCTTCCCCGTGCACGACGTGCGAGGTCGGGCGCCCGCGCCGCAGGTCGTCGTCGTCCATCGCCGGCAGATCGTCGTGAATCAGGGAATAGGTGTGGATCATTTCAATCGCGCAGGCGGCCGGCATCGCGAGATCGCGCGCCGCGGACTCGGACGCGCCGAGCGCCTGCGCCACGCCTTCGGCGCTGGCCAGCACGAGCAGCGGCCGGAGCCGCTTGCCGCCGGCCATCACGCTGTAGCGCATCGCCTCGGCGACCACCGCCGGCGTCTTCGGCGGCGCCGGCAGAAAGGACTGGAGCGCGGCCTCGACCTCCGCGCGGCGCGTGTCGAGATACGCCTCGAAGCTCACGACTCGTCTTCGTCGTCGGGAAGGTTGAGCGCGGCCGGCGCCGGCTTGAGCTCGCCGCGTTCATTGACGATCTCGATGCGCCGCTCGGCCTCTTCGAGGCGGGAGTGACAGAAACGCGATAACTGCACGCCGCGTTCGTAGAGCTCGAGTGATTTCTCGAGGGCGAGATCGCCTTCCTCGAGTTTCTTGACGATGCCTTCGAGCTCGGCGATCGCCGCTTCGAAGTCCTTGATGGTCGGCTCAGCCACGGTCTTTGGTCACTCGCTCCACGGTGGCTTCGAAGGCCCCGCGTTCAAGGGTCACGTTGACCCGATCTCCGATCGTGAGCGTTGCCGCGTCACGAATAATACGCGTTTGCGACGCGTCCCACGTCACCGCATAGCCGCGTCCCAGCACCGCGAGCGGACTGAGGCCGTCGATCCGCGCCGCCAGCGCCCCGATGCGCCGCTGCGAGATCGAGATCCGGCGCCGCACCGCCGCCTGCAACTGCGCGTCCCGCGACACCAGGCGCGTCCGCACCGCCCCGAGACGGTGCCGCGGATCGAACTGATCGAGCGAGCGGCGAAGCGTCTCGTGTCGGCGCGCCCGCCGCATCGCGCCCTGGCCGAACCGCTGGCGCAGCGCCGCCGCCAGTTCCGAGACGTGACGGCCGCGCACCGCCAGGCGGCCTTCGAATCCGGAAAATCCGGGCCGGCCCTCGAGCAGGTGCAGGCGTGTTTCCATCCGCCTCAGCCGATGATGAATCGCGGCGTCAAGCCGCTCGCCGGTGCGGTCGATATGCGCGAAGAACTCGTCCTTGCGTCGCACCACCAGTTCGGCGGCCGCTGAAGGCGTCGGCGCGCGCAAGTCGGAGACGAAGTCGCAAATCGTGAAGTCGGTTTCGTGGCCGACGCCGGAAATAACCGGTACCGGCGAGGCGACGATGGCGCGCGCCAGCACCTCTTCGTTGAACGCCCAGAGATCCTCGAGCGATCCGCCGCCGCGCGCGACGATGATCACATCGACCGCTTCGATGCGCGCGACTTTGCGAATTGCGTGCGCCACTTCGCGCCCCGCGCCCTCGCCCTGCACGCGGGTCGGCGAAATGACCAGGTGTGCGTTCGGATAACGCCGCCGTAACACGCGAATGATGTCGCGCAGCGCGGCGCCGTCGATCGAGGTGACCAGGCCGATGCGGCGCGGCAGCGCCGGCAGCGGACGCTTGCGCGCCTGGTCGAAGAGGCCTTCTCCCGCGAGCTTCTTCTTCAGCTGTTCGAAAGCCTGCTGCAGGGAGCCGAGGCCCTTGGGCTCGATGTGCTCGCAGATGATCTGGTACTCGCCCTTGGGATCGTAAACGCTGACCTTTCCCCGCGCGACCACCTTCAACCCATCCTCAGGCTTGAACTTCAGGTAGCGCACCGCCGAACGGAACATCACCGCCTTGATCTGCGACGCGCCGTCTTTCAGCGTGAAGTACATGTGCCCCGTATTCCACACGCGCGCGTTCGAAATTTCGCCTTCCACCCAGACGGTCTGGAGCTGGTTCTCGAGCAGATCGCGAATCGTGGCGTTGAGCTCGCTGACGGTCAGGACGGTGCGGGGAGGAACCGCAGCGGTTCCAGGGGTGCCAAGGGTTCCAGAGGGTTCCAGGGGTGTCGTTCTGGGAGTGGTGCCAACGGTTCGCGGGGCCTGAACATTTGGCACCACCCTCCGAACGACGGCCTTGGAACCGGATGGAACCGCTGGCACCTGGGGAACCGTCGGTTTCAGGTGCTGATCATCATCAAACGGGAGCCGGCTCATGCCCGTGCCTCGAGCGTGACGGCGTCGGTGTTGGCTTTGAGTTCTTCTTCCGAGAGCGAGAGGCGGGTGATGTGGGTCGCGCGCCCGCTGTCGGGGTCGACCGTGATCACCACCGCGTTCAGTCGCGGGTCGCCGGACGCCGTCTCGAACCGTCCCGGCAGCGCCGTGAGGAAGCGCGCGATCACCGCATCCTTATCCATGCCGATCACCCCGTCGTGCGGACCGGTCATGCCGACATCGGTCAGGCAGGCGGTGCCGCCGGGCAGGATGCGTTCATCAGCGGTCTGCACGTGCGTGTGGGTGCCGATCACCGCCGCCACCCGGCCATCCAGATAATAGGAGAGCGCCAGTTTTTCAGACGTGGTCTCCGCGTGCATGTCCACGAAGATGACACGCGCGCCGTCCTGTCGCACGCGATCGATCTCGCGCGCCGCGGCGCGGAAGGGATCGTCCAAGGCGTGCAGGAACACCCGCCCCATCACGTTGATGACGCCGACGCGGACGCCGTCCTTCGCGACCGCGACGTAGGAGCCCGCGCCGGGCGTGCCCTCGGGATAGTTGGCCGGCCGCAACAGTCGCGGCTCCCGGCCGATGAATTCCAGGGTTTCGCGTTTGTCCCAGACGTGATTGCCGGTGGTGATCACGTCCACGCCCGCGGCCAGGATCTCCAGCATGTTCTCGCGCGTGATGCCGACGCCGCCGGCCGCGTTCTCGCCGTTGGCGATCACCAGGTCGGCCTGATGGCGCGCCGCGAGCGCGCGCACATGACGACGCACGAGGTCGCGGCCGGGCCGGCCGACGATATCACCGAGGAAGAGCAGTTTCATTCGCGCGCCGGGGCCGCGGCGTCGATCGCAATCATCCGGCCGGCACCACGCCGTTCGGCAATGCGCGGCAAGACGATCCTGAGCTCGCCGTTGGCGAGGCGGGCCCGCACCTGCGCGCCATCGATCGCCGACGCGATCCGCACCGCGCGCGCGAAGCGCCCGAAGTCGCGTTCGACCAGGTGGAAGCTCGCCGGGCCGCGCTTGACGAGCTCCGGCCGCTCCTTCTCGCCGACGATCAACAGCACGCCGCCCTTGAAGAGGATGCGAATGGCATCCACCGCGACGCCGGGGAGATCGAGCACGACCTCCACCGTGCGCTCGGTCTCGAACACGTCGACCACCGGCATGCATTCACCGGCGACGACGTGCCGCCGCTCCTGCCGCCGACGGGCCAGATCGTCGAGAAGGCGATGGACATCCTCTGACAGATCGGCCGGCTGATCCATGGAACCCGTCGAAAACGCCGCCATTCAGCAATTCTACCGGCTTCGCCCCTCGAACGAATGGTGCCTGGCACCAACGACGACCGGTCCGGAAACCTTTTCGATTTACAGGCGTCCAATTGATATGAGTCTTGATAACTAAGATTACATGCTTGACATGCACTAAATTATCAGTCACTATTTTTTCACGACCCCGGAGGACAGGGACAAATGAGTAAGGGAAGAGTCATCGGAATCGACCTCGGCACCACCAATTCGGTGGTTTCCGTCATGGAGAACGGCCAGCCGGTCGTCATCGTCAACCAGGAAGGCGCGCGGACCACGCCGTCGGTCGTGGGCTTTGGCAAGGACGGGGAGCGGCTCGTGGGCCAGGTCGCCAAACGCCAGGCCGTGACCAACCCCGAAAACACCGTGTTCTCGGTGAAGCGGTTCATGGGCCGCAAGTTCGACGAGGTCACCGAGGAAACCAAGCGCGTGCCCTACACGGTCGCGCAAACCTCCAGCGCCGATGCCCGCATCGCGGTGCGCGGCAAGCAGTACTCGCCGCCCGAAATCTCCGCGATGATCCTGCAGAAGCTCAAGCAGGCGGCGGAAGACTATCTCGGCGAGACGGTCACCGACGCGGTCATCACCGTGCCGGCCTACTTCAACGATTCACAGCGCCAGGCGACGAAGGACGCGGGGCAGATCGCCGGCCTCAACGTGCTGCGCATCGTCAACGAGCCGACCGCGGCGGCGCTGGCCTATGGACTCGACCAGAAGAAGAACGAGACCATCGCGGTGTTCGACCTTGGCGGCGGTACGTTCGACATCTCGGTGCTCGAAGTGGGTGAAGGCGTGGTCGAAGTCAAATCGACCAACGGCGACACGCACCTCGGCGGCGACGACTTCGATCAGCTCGTGGTCGAGTGGATGACCGCGGAGTTCAAGAAGACCGACGGGATCGATCTCGGCAAGGACCGCATGGCCCTGCAACGGCTGAAAGAAGCGGCGGAGAAGGCGAAAATCGAGCTGTCGTCGGTGATGGAGACCGAGATCAACCTGCCGTTCGTCACGGCGGACGCGTCGGGGCCAAAGCACATGGCGATGAAGCTGACGCGGGCCAAGCTCGAGTCGCTGGTCGAATCGCTCGTCCAGCGCACCATCGGACCGCTGAAGCAGGCGCTCGCCGATGCCGGCCTGACGCCGGCGCAGGTGGATGAAGTGGTGCTGGTCGGCGGATCGACGCGCATGCCGCGCGTGCAGCAGGTCGTGAAGGACTACTTCGGGAAGGAGCCCCACAAGGGCGTCAATCCCGATGAAGTCGTCGCGATGGGCGCCGCGTTGCAAGGCGGCGTGCTGGCCGGCGAAGTCAAGGACGTGTTGCTGCTCGACGTGACGCCGCTGTCGCTCGGTATCGAAACGCTGGGCGGCGTGACCACGGTGTTGATCCCGCGCAACACCACCATCCCGACGAAGAAGAGCGAGATCTTCTCGACGGCGACCGACAACCAGCCGAGCGTGGAGGTCCACGTGCTGCAGGGCGAACGCTCGCTGGCGCGCGACAACCGGACGATGGGGCGGTTCCAGCTGACCGGGTTGCCGCCGGCACGGCGCGGGCTGCCGCAGATCGAAGTGACCTTCGATATCGACGCCAACGGCATCGTCGCCGTGACGGC
The DNA here is from genome assembly GCA_963795125.1 of uncultured Acidimicrobiia bacterium. GTDB lineage: Bacteria > Acidobacteriota > Vicinamibacteria > Vicinamibacterales > UBA2999 > 12-FULL-67-14b. Next base: position 495,560 of record CAWCGQ010000001.1, read on the forward strand.
GATGGACAAGGCCACCGGCAAGGAGCAGAAGATCACCATCAGTGGTGCCAGCGGCCTTGCCAAAGACGACGTCAATCGTCTCGTGAAGGAAGCAGAGGCGAACGCCGCGGACGATGCGCGCCAGAAGGACGAGATCGAAGCGCGCAACCGGGCGGACGCTGAAGCCTATCAGGCGGCGCAGGCGGCGAAGCAGGCCGAGCAGGCGCCACAACAGGAGAACCCGGCCGACGCCGCCACTGACGGCGAAGTCGTCGACGCCGAATTCGCGGAGGCAAAGTAACCATGTCTATCGTTCGATTCGATCCGTTCGCTGACCTGCTGACCAATGGCCGATGGGTGCCGGCGGTCGACATCTTCGAAAACGGCAAGCAGGAGCTGGTGCTGAAGGCGGAGCTGCCCGACATGAAGCGGGAAGACATCCAGGTCGTGTTCGAGAACAACACGCTGACGCTGAAGGGCGAGCGCAAGTTCGAGGGCGAGGTCAAGCAGGAGCAGTTCCACCGCGTTGAACGTGCTTACGGCACGTTCAGCCGATCGTTCTCGCTGCCGTCAACGGTGGATGCGACGCGGATTGCCGCCGAATACAAGAACGGCGTGCTGAGCGTGACGCTGCCGTTCAGGGAAGAATCGCGGCCGCGGACCATCAACGTCGAAGTGGCCGCGTAAGTCGGAGGAACCGACCGGAGTGGTTGGCGCTGGCAATTAATCCCGGCGGGACGTCATGTTCCCGTCGGGATTCGTGCCGGCGGGGAACAGGTGCGGCTTCGTCGATCGACAGCTTGTGACCGGCGCGCAGCAGCAGATCCTCGACGCGTTCGCGGTTCAGCACCCAGTCGTTGCCAAGCCTGGCGCACCGTTATTGACCCACTTCGCGATCAGGGCCACCTCGGCGTCGCGCAGCGACGGATCGTTCGAGAAGTCGCCGATGCTGCGATCGATGTGCCACGGCGGCATCTCGCGCGTCGTCACCTTGGTCTTGATCGAGCGAGCCCACTGCCGCACACCCAATGCTTACGAGACTGCCGGCGATTGGACCGAGAATCGGTGTTTAATCGGTGTCAATCTGTGGCCCTCCCGATTAGGGCATACTCTCGACACCCGCAAGGCATCGCAGAGGCCGGTCTTTGACCCGCCTGGAGAGGCACATGAGGCGCATCTTCTGGTTCTCGGCTGCGTTGGTTTTACTCGGCTCGCTGGCCGCAGTCGCCCAGCGGAATCAGCCGATTTACCCCGCCTACGACGGCTTTCTCAAGAACCCCGACGGCAGCTGCACCATCGCCTTCGCCTACTTCAGCCACAACGCCAACACCGTGACGATCGCGCCCGGCGCCGCCAACACGTTCGCGCCCACGCCCGGAGATCGCATGCAGCCGACGGCCTTCAAGCCGGGCCACTGGCGCTTCCAATGCGTGATGGTGGTGCCGCCGAACTTCGACGGCAAGATCAAATGGACGAAGGCGATCTTCTCGGCGCCTGGACTGCACGAGCTCGAGCTCGCCGCGAGCGACTCGGAGTTCACGCGGAGCACGCGAATCAATGGAAAGGTCGGCTGAGCCCAAATGCCCCCCGACTCCTGGGACGACATTGAGGTGATCCTCGAAGAGGCTGTTGCGATCGCTCCCGCACAGCGCGCCGCGTGGCTCGAGACACGCTGCCGCGGACGGCAGGCCCTCCGCGCGGAAGTCGAGTCGCTCATCGCCGCTCACGACCAGGCCGGCGAATTCCTCGCCATCCCAACGACAGCAGCACGGCCGGCTGAAATCGGCCGGACGGTTGGACGCTTTCGACTCGTCGAACTGATCGGCGAAGGCGGCATGGGCCGTGTCTTTCGCGCCGAGCGCGCCGATGGCGAATACGCCGAGCACGCGGCGATCAAGCTCCTCTCACACCGGGTCAATCGCGACGAGGTACTGCGGCGATTCCGCATCGAGCGGCAGGCGCTCGCCACGCTCAATCATCCCGACATCGTCGGCCTCATCGACGCCGGCATGACCGACGCGGGCGAGGCGTACCTGGCAATGCAACTCGTCGAGGGTATGCCGATCACGACGTATTGCGCCGAGCATTGGCTCAGCCTGCGCGATCGGATCGTGCTGTTCCAGCGCATTTGCGGCGCTGTCGATCATGCCCACCAGAACGGCATCGTGCATCGCGACTTGAAGCCAGACAACGTGCTCGTCACCACCGGCGGCACGCCGAAGATCCTCGACTTCGGCATCGCGAAGCTGGTGGATTCGGATCGCGCCGACGTCACCCGGACCTCGGTGTTGAGGCCGCTCACGCCGAACTACGCCAGCCCGGAGCAAGTGCGTGGTCTGCCCGCGACCACGGCCGGCGACGTGTATGCGCTCGGCGTGATGCTTTACGAGCTGCTCGCCGGTCTGCGGCCCTACGAGACCGCTGACAAGACGCTTGAGCAACTGCTCGAGATCGTGACGGTAACGGATCCGCCGCGGCCAAGCGATTCGCACGGCCTGCGCGCCGACGTGCCGTATCAGGTGACGCAGATCAAAGGCGACCTGGACGCGATCGTGCTCAAGGCGATGCACAAGGATCCCACGCAGCGCTACGCGTCGCCACGAGACCTGTCGGAGGATCTTGGCCGCTATCTCAACCGCCAGCCAGTCGTGGCCAGGGAGCCGTCGTTCCGGTATGTGGCGAGCCGTCTGGTGCGGCGTCACCGTGCGCTCTTCGCCGCCACTGCTGTTTCGCTGATTGCCATGGTCGCGGCCCTGGGCGTCTCGCTGTCGCAGACGCGCGCGGCGCGCGCAGAACGCGATCGCACGGCCGCGCGATTCAACGACGTGCGTCAACTGGCCAACACCTTGATTTTCAGAATCCACGACGAAGTCACACCGCTGGCCGGCTCGACGCCTGTGCGACAGACGATCGTCACCGAAGCATTGAAGTATCTGGAGCAGCTTCGCGCCGACAGCCTGGCCGACGATGAAGTGCGGTTCGAGACCGCTGGCGCGTATATCCGCATCTCGCGAATCCAGGGCGCGGTCGGTTCTGCGAACCTCGGCGATCGGGTCGCGGCGCTGAAGAGTATCGAAACCGCAGCCGACATCCTGCGCCCGCTGGCGGCGAAGGCCGGTCCGGTGCAGCTGCCCGCCATGAGGGACTTGAACGTCGCGCTCGTCGATGCGAGCGGCCTGGCCCGTCGCGGTGATGATACACAGACCGCGCAACGATACGCTCAGGAGGCCGTTGACGTCGCCGAGGCCCTGGTCAAGCAGCGTCCCTCGAGCGAAGCCGCGCGATTCGCCCTGGCCAACAGTCATTTCGCGATGGCCACGCGCGTGCAGGGCACCGACGCGGCCATCCCGCACTGGCTACGCGCGGGAGAGATCTTCGGCGAGCTGCTCACGGAAAAGCCAGACGACCTCACACGCATGCGAAACGTCGCCTTGATCGAGAAATATCTCGGCGCTCACTACGACGGCCGCGACAACCCGCGCGCCCTCGAGCACTACACCCGCGCCCTGAGACTTGACGAACGGCGAGTCGCCGCAGACCCCAGCAATCGGACGGCGCAACTCGACCTGGCGATTGACCGCGCCAACGTGGCGAACCAGAATCGGGTGATGGGACGCTTCGCCGACGCCGCCGAGGCCTATCGCGCCAGCGTGGTGGTCCGACGCCAGTTGTCGGAGAGTGATCCGAAGGACGAGTTTGCGCGGTCGCGACTGGCGTTTGCGCTCGCTCAACTGGGCGAGACCGAGGCCAGGCTCGGGCAGTTCCCGGCCGCATTGCGACACGCCGGCGAGGCCTTGCAGCTCTCCGAGAAAGTCAATCAACAATTCTCCGACCAGCGCCGCGAGTTGACGCAGAACCTGCTGTCGCTGGCGGATGTCGAGCGTCGCGCAGGGCGACGGCAACCGGCTTGCGCGCGCCTCGAGCGTGCCACCGTGCTGATCAACACCCTGCCACCGAGCATGGCCAGCAGCTGGATGGAGTACCTGGCCATGAAAGATGCGCTGGTGGCGATGTGCACTTCTGGTCAAACGCGCTGATGGCCGGCGACATCACCGTCCTCCTCGCGCGTTGGCACAACGGCGATCGCGCGGCGTTCGAAGAGCTGCTGCCGATGGTCTATGCCGAGTTGCGCGAAGTGGCCGGTGCCTACATGCTTCGCGAGCGGGTCGATCACACGCTGCAGCCGACCGCGCTGGTCCACGAGGCGTATTTGAAACTTGCCGGCGTTCGCAAGGCGGACTTCAATAATCGCGTGCACTTCTTCGGCGCCGCCGCGCAAGCGATGCGCCGCATCCTCGTCGATCACGCCCGCCGCCAGAAAGCCGCCAAGCGCGATGCCGAGGGCCGTGCCATGGACCTCGACGAATCGACGTCGGGCATCGACCTGCGATCGGATCTGGTGGCGCTCGATGAGGCGCTCGGCAAGCTTGCCGAGATCGCTCCCGAACCCGCCAAGGTCGTCGAACTTCGTTACTTCGGCGGCATGACCGTCGAGGAAACCGCTGAATTCCTGCAGGTTTCTCCGTCCACTGTCAAACGTCACTGGATTTTCGCCCGGGCGTGGCTGCTGCGTGTCCTCGGTCCCCACTAAGCCTGAACCGATTGTCCGGTCGTTTGCGCCAGATCCACCAAGAGGCAAAGTTCGCCTCGTGGAGGCTGAATGGCGATTCTCACTGGGCGTCGGTGGCGATGGGCGGTGCTGGGGTGTGTGATCGCGGCGCAGATCACTGGATCGGGTAGCGCTGGCGTTCCGCCCGAAACCTGTGTCTTCTCGCATGGTTATTGGAAGAACCATCCCTCCGCGTGGCCGGTCCGGACGCTGCAATTAGGCGACCCGGCGAAGCCAATTCACGCTTACCACCAGCGCGCACTGCAATCGCTGATCGCGATGCCGGCCAAGGGCGACGCCAGCGTGATCCTGGCGAGGCAATTGATCGCCGCCAAGTTGAACATCGCGAATGGCGCGCAGTCGTCGATCGCGCTGAACGCGATTGCCCACGCGGATGCGCTGCTCGCCGCCTTCAACCAGCGGCTTCCGTACCACATCAAATCGAGCACGCCGGTCGGCGGCGGCATGACGTCGACCGCCGCGGTCCTCGATGACTTCAACAACGGCCGATTGAGCTTTTCCTGCGCCGGATCCAATCAGGCGCCATCGGCACACGCCGGACCGGACCAGACGGTCGCGCTCGGCGCAATCGTGACGCTGAGCGGGGCGGGCTCGACCGATCCCAATGGCGATGCCTTGACGTTCGCCTGGACGCTCGTGTCGCGGCCGGCCGGAAGCGCCGCCGTTCTGGCGAACCCGGCGAGCGTGACGCCAGCGTTCGTGGCCGATCGATCCGGCTCGTACACCGTGCAGTTGATCGTCAACGATGGGCGCGCGAACAGCGCGCCGGATGTCGTCGTCGTCTCGACGCGCAACTCGGCGCCGGTCGCGAACGCCGGCGCCGATCAGACCGAGCGCGTCGGCGACGTGGTGCATCTTGACGGTAGTGCGTCGACGGATGCCGATGGCGATCAGCTTGCGTTCTATTGGAGCTTCGCGGCCTTGCCGGCAGGAAGTGACGCTGCGTTCAGTGATTCCGGAGCGGTCGCGCCATCGTTCGCCCTCGATGTGCCCGGTACCTACGTCGCGCAACTGGTGGTGCGGGATGCCGAGTTTGCCAGCACGCCGGATCTGGTGAGCATCTCGACGACCAATTCGCCGCCGATTGCCAGGGCCGGTGCGGACACGACCGCGCGCGTCGGCGAGACGGTCACGTTGAGCGGCGCCGGCTCGTCCGACGTCGACGGCGATCCGCTGCACTTCGCATGGTCGATGGTCAGCCGTCCCCCGGGCAGCGCCGCCGCGCTCAACGCTTCATCCGCAGTCCAACCAGCGGTCACTATCGATCGGGCCGGCGAATACGTGATCCAGCTGGTCGTGAATGACGGCACCGTCGACAGCCCTCCGGACAGCCTGACGGTCAGCACGATCAACTCCCCGCCCGTCGCCAATGCCGGCGGCGATCAATCCATCTTCGTCGGCACGCCAGTGCAGCTCGATGGCAGCGCCTCGAGCGACATCGATGGCAACGCGCTGACGTACGCCTGGTCGCTGGTGGTACGTCCGCAGGGAAGTGTGTCTGTCTTGACCGATCCGACAGCCGTCAATCCAACCGTGGTCGCGGATCTGCCGGGCACCTATGTCGCGCAGCTGATCGTCGATGACGGCGCGCACACCAGCACACCCGATACCGTGCAGCTGACGACGGACAACCGGCCGCCGATCGCCAATCCGGGCGTCGCGCAGACAGTCCCGTTCGGCGCCACCGTACAGCTGGATGGCACCGCGTCGGTCGATCCCGACGGCGATGCGATCACCTATCTCTGGTCGCTGGTGTCGTCGCCGCACGGCAGCGCCCCCCAACTCGTCGGCGCGACCGCCGCGCAACCGTCGTTCGTGGCCGATGCCAGGGGCGAGTTCGTCGCGCAGTTGATCGTCGCTGACGCCTGGTCGCAGAGCGCGCCGCGATCGGTGACGATCTCGACCGAGAACTCCGCGCCGATTGCCAACGCCGGTCCGGATCAATCGTCGTCGATCGACGGCACGATTCAACTCGACGGCACAGCCTCAATCGATCCGGACGGCACGCCGTTGCAGTACTCGTGGTCGTTCCAATCGCGACCCGCGGGCAGCCAGACGGTGCTCTCGGATCCCGCGGCGTCGTCGCCCACGTTTACGCCAGATCAGGCCGGCACCTATGTCGTCCAGCTGCTGGTCAGCGACGCGGTCCTGATCAGCCAGGCGGACTCGGTGATCGTGACGATCACGAATGCAGCGGACCTCGCGATCGCGATCGTTGATCCGCCGGCCGGGACCGTGTCAATTGGTGCCACAGCATCGTTCCAGATCCGCATCGAGAATCTCGGGCCGCTCGATGCGCATGCGGTCGCCGCGCAATTCCAACTTCCAGCCGGATATGCCGGCACGATCACTCAGTCTGCAGGCTCCTACGACGAGGCCACCGGCATCTGGAGCGTCGGCGATCTCGCGGCCGGCGACGGCGCACAGCTGGCGGTGCAGGCCACGGTGCAGGCGTCCGGGTCGCTCGATCTGTCCGCGAGGCTCACGAACAGCGATCGTAGCGATCCCGATCTCACCAACAACCTCGCCGCAGCCGCGGCGGCGATGCGGCAAGCAGCGCCGAACCGCGCACCGATCATCACGTCGGTGCCTCCGGCGTCCAGCGTCGCCGGCGAGGAGTACGCCTATGACGTCGTCGTGATCGATCCGGACGCTGGTGACCAGTTGACGTTCCTCCTGCCGATCGCGCCCCAGGGAATGACCGTCGACCCGTCGGGGCGCCTGCGGTGGACTCCGCACGGCTCCCAGACCGGACCGATCAGCGTCGCCATTCATGCGCGCGATCAGGCGGGGCAGATCGCGGCGCAAGGGTTCTCGATCTCGGTTGGTCCGGGTGCCGCCAATCAAGCGCCGGCGGCCGCCAACGATCACTATCAGGCCCGGACGGGAGAGGCGATCAGCATCAACGCGCCTGGCGTTCTCGGCAACGACACCGATCCGGACGGCAACCGGCTCGCGGCGAGACTGGTATCGCAACCTGCCAACGGCACCGCGATGCTCAACGCTGATGGCTCGCTGATCTATTCGCCGTTTAGCTACCAGCCGGGTGAGCTGGTCAGCGCCGATCGCGTCAATCTCGCGATGGCGTTGCCTGGCGCGGTGAAGAGCACCAACAGCTCGTGGCTCGCTGCCGACAACGCGTTCGACGTCAACCTCGGCAGCTCCTGGCTGACCAGGCCGGGCGTCACGTCCTCGACGGGTTACAGCACCAACGAGCTCCCCTGGATCGAGATCGCGTTCCCGCAAGACGTGGCCCCAAGTGAGTTGTCGGTGGTTGGCCATCGCTCGTCGAGTCTGGCGGCGATGAAGGTCTTCGCCGGCCGATTCCAGATGTTCGACGCTGCCGGCGACGAGCTCTTTGACAGCGACGTCATCGATCTGCCGGCGCCGCACCGCGACGGCTCGGTGACCGTGCCTGATCTGTTCAACCGGCGCCGCAACGCCGCTCGTCAGCCAGGCGCGCTGTATCGATCGAGCAGCCATATCGTCAGCTTCGAAGCCGCGCGCGCGTTCGACGGCAACCAGCTGACCGGATGGTTTGCGGCGGTCGCCGCGCCGCAGTTTGTTGAAGTGGAGTTGCCGGCGGACGTCACGCTGCATCAAGTGAACGTGTTCGGCAACCGGGCGAATGCCACCGCCGATTTTCTGAGCTATGTGATTCACGGCTTCAACGCGGCCGGTCAGCTGGTGTTCGACAGCGGACCGGTGGTGGTGGCCGATGCGACCTCCGACCGCCGGGTTCCCGCCGGTGATGTCGCCGGCGTCCGGCGAGTGCGGGTCACCGGCCAGGCACAGCAGAGTGGCGGATCGGCCGGCTTCAGCGAAGTTGAAGTGATCGCCACCGAGCCGTCGACCGTGCGGCTCAACGGCCAGGTGCGCCGTGTGCGTTTTACCGGCACCGATGACGATCACGCGTCCAACCAGACGGGGGTCGCCGAGATTCGGGTGATCGGATCCACGTCGATTCGCCGCGAGCCGACCGTCGAACCCAATGTGGCGCAGCTGTTGCCCGCGCGGGTTCTGGCGAGCACCGCCCATTCGAGCCACGTCGCCGACAACATCATCGACGACACGGGGCGTAGCTGGTATTCAACGTCCCAGGCCGCCGGCGAATTCATCGAGATCGAGTTCCCGGTCGTCGTGACCGTGAGCGCCATCGACGCGTCCAATCCCTCCAGCACCCCTGACGGCTTCGGCTCGTCGCTGCCGATCGCCTGCTCCGGCTCGTTCACCCTCCTCGGCGAGGACGGCAGCGTGCTGTTCACGAGTGGCGTGATCGATCAGCCGTCAGGATTCCTTGGCGCGACCGCGTTCACAGTGCCGGTCCCGGACGTCGGCGCCGTCAAACGCGTGCGCTTTACCTCGGCCGGCTGCAGCGGGTCGTGGCCCCTCGGGTTCGGCGAGGTGCGGGTCCTCGGCACGAGCGGCTTGACGCTGCCGCCGATCGTCCCGATCAAGAAGTACCAGGCACTGCTCGATCGCGAGGTGCACTCCACGCCGGTGGTGATCAACCTGACTGACGACAATCACGATGGCGCCGTCGATCACCGCGACGCTCCCGAGATCGTCGTCGCGGTTGAAGATACGGCCAATCAGCTGGCCGGCGTGCTGGCAGTCATCAGCGGCAGCGACGGCAGCGAGCTGATGACCATGGGCGCTCCGGACCTGGTGTCACCGTGGGCTGAGCCCGCGGCCGCTGATCTCGACGGCGATGGCCGACCCGAGATCGTCGCCGTGCACAGCGACCGCAATCACCTGATCGCCTTCAACGCCGACGGCAGCGTCAGGTGGGTGAGTGATCCCCATGCGATGCCGCAATTCGCACTCGGCACTGGAGTGGCGACCGGCGCCGTCGCGATTGCCAACCTGGATGGCGCGGGATCGCCGGAGATCATCATCGGCGCGTCGGTGTTCAACGCCGATGGCCGGCTGATCGCCGATGGCCGCACTACCGGCGGCACGACTGGAGGAACGGGACTGCGCTCGGCGTTGTCCGCGGTCGGCAACATCGATCTGGAAGGATTGCCGGAGCTGGTCGCTGGACCAACGGCCTACCGATTAGCCGGCGGCGTGCTCACCACCGCCTGGCAGCGCACCGATCGCGCCGACGGCTACGTCGCCATCGGCAACCTGGACGACGATCCATTTGCCGAGATCGTCGTCGTCGCCAACGGCACCGTCTACGTGCTGAATCACGACGGCACGGACAACGCGCTCTGGAACGCGCCCTCGCACGAACCGATCGTGCTCCCTGGCGGCGGTCAGGGCGGTGCGCCGACGATCGCCGACGTCGACGGCGACGGTGTCCCCGAGATCGGCGTGGCGGGCGCCGGGCACTATGTAATCTTCAATCGCGACGGCAGCGTGCGCTGGCAGCACATCATCAGCGACCGCACCTCGAACTCGACTGGCGCCACCGTCTTCGATCTCGACAACGACGGCTCGGTCGAAGTGATCTATCGCGACGAAGCGTACCTGCGCATCTTCCGTGGCAGCGATGGCGTCGTCCTCGCCAGGATCGCGATCGGTTCGAGCACCTGGTCGGAAATGCCGGTGGTCGCCGACGTCGACAACGACGGTCACGCCGACATCGTCGTTACGTCGGATCGGTTCTTCGACGCCCAGAACCATGGCGACACCGGCGTCTACGTCCTGACGGACGTGGCAAATCGGTGGGCGCGCACGAGACGGATTTGGAACCAGCACAGTTATCACGTCACCAACATCGATGAGGACGGCGTCGTACCGGTCACGGAGCCTGAGCACTGGCTGCGGCCTGGTCTCAATTCGTTCCGGCTCAATCGACTGCAGGTCGACCTCGATCAGGACGACAGCGACACCTTCGAGTACGTCGTCAATGACGGCGCGGCGGATTCGGAACGCGCCGTCGTCAGCGTCGCGGTCCGCGCGGCGAACAGCGCACCGCAGATCATCTCGAACGCGCCGGCGACTGCGGCTGTCGACGTGCCGTATCTGTATCGGGTGGAGGCGAGCGACCCGGACGCCGGCGATATTCTGACCTTCTCGATGCCGGAAGGGCCAGCCGGCATGGTGATCGAAGAAGCCAGTGGTCTCGTTCGATGGACGCCCGCGCCAGCACAACGCGGTATTCAGGTCGTCGTCGTGAAGGTGCGTGATGCGCGAGGTCTGTTCGCGCTACAGCGATTGACGATTGCCGTGGGCGATCCCGTCGTCGTTCCGCACGTCGTCGGCCAGTTGCAAAGTGCAGCCGCGACGACACTGACATCGACCTCGCTCGCCGTCGGCGATCTCGCCCCGCGACACAGCCCGACCGCTGCAGTGGGCACGGTCCTCGGCCAGACGCCGTCCGCCGGGTCGCTCGTCGCCGCCTTGACGGTCGTCGACCTGGTCGTCTCTGCGGGTCCGCAGCCGACTGGCACCGTTCCGGATGTCGTCGGTCTGCAACAGTCAGCCGCCGCCGACGACCTGGTGGCCTCTGGGTTCGCTCTTGGCGCCGTGAGCGGTCAGTTCAACCGCGCCGTGACGGCGGGAATCGTCCTGTCGCAGTCGCCGCACGGCGGCGTCATTGCCGATGCCGGTTCGGCGGTCACCCTTGTCGTCTCGTTTGGAATTCCGCCTGCCGATCGCGACGACGATCACGACGGCTTCACGGGCAGCCAGGGCGATTGCAACGACGCCAACGCGGCGATCCATCCGCTGGCGAGCGATGCGCCTGGCGACGGCATCGATCAAAACTGCAACGGCCGCGATTCAATCGGCGGCGACACGACGGCACCGGTCGCCTCGATCGCGAGTCCGGATGATCTCGCGACCGTGACGATGCCGACCGACATCGTCGGCACCGCGACCGACACCAACTTCCTTCGTTACACGCTGCAGCTGGCCGGGGTCGACGCCTCGTCGTTCTCAATCATTGGTTCGGGCTCAGCGGCGGTGACGAGCGCGACGGTGGGACGACTCGACCCAACGCTGCTGGAGAACGGCCTATACCGGGTGCAGTTGATCGTCGAAGACGTCAACGGGCAGTCGACAATGGTGGAACGCGTTACCGGATAGACGGCAATGCCAAGGTCGGCGTCTATCGGGCCTCATTCGTCGACCTGTCGATACCGGTCGCGGGCATTCCGATCAGCATCGTCCGGACCTATGACAGCCGCGTGAAGTCGCGCGAAGCGTTCGGCATCGGCTGGACACTGGATATCGCACGCGGCTCGGTCCAGCACAATCGCACGCCTGGCCGCGGATGGGTCATCCGGGACCAACCGTTTCTGGGAAGTAACCTGCCGTGTATCGGCGGCTCGCTGGAAACGCTCTCTCACCTCACCGAGATTCGGCTGTCTGATCGGGAGTCGTATCAATTCGCACTCCGCATCGACAACGGCAACCTCGGCGTGACTGGGGCGTGTGAAGGGCGTGCGAGCTACCAGTTCGCCGGCGGCACCCGTCCTGGCGCCAGGCTGGACATTCTTGATGGAACATCCGTCATATATATTCGCGGCGGCGACGCCACTCTGCTCGAGCTGAACGCTTTCCTCGCTGGCGATCAGCGCGTATTCGATCCCCAGACGCTGCGTTTGCGCACCGCCGACGGTCGAATCTTCGACCTATCGCGGTCAGACGGCATCACGCGCATCGAGGATCGTGACGGCAACTCGCTGTCATTCGGTGACGGTGGCATTCAACACTCCTCCGGCAAGAGCATTTCCTTTGCGCGAGACGAGACAGGCCGCATCACCGGGATCACCGACCCAAACGGTGGGCGCCTCGAGTATCAATATGACGATCGCGGTGATCTCGTGTCGTTTGTCGACGCGGCGGCGAATCAGACGACGTTCCGCTACGACGCCGCGCATAACCTCACCGCGTTCATCGACGCGTTCGGCCGCAGTCAGGTCACCAATCAATACGACAGCGACGGCCGCTTGATCGCGCTGACGGATGCCGCCGGCCGCACGACTACGGTCGCGCACGATCTCGATACGCGACTGGAAGTAGTCACCGACCGGCTCGGCGGCACGATGACGATCGAGTACGACGCGCGTGGCAACATCGTTCGCCGTCGCGACGCACAAGGCCATGAGACGACGGCGACCTTCGATGGCGAGGATCGTCGACTGACGAGCACCGACGCGCTGGGCCGGACGCAAACATTCGCTGTACGACGCCGATGGGAATCTCACCACCGACACGGATCCCCTCGGCCGAATCACGCAGTTCACTTACAACGCGCTCGGCCAGGAACTGACGCGCACCGGCCCGGACGGTGCAGTCAGGTCACGAACCTACAGTGCACGTGGGAATCTGGTGGAGGAGACTGACGCGGTTGGCGCGGTGACCCGTTTCACCTACGACGCGCAGGGCAACCTGCTGTCGCGGACCGACCCGGGTGGGGGCATCGAGCAGTTTAAGTACGACCGTGTGGGCAACCTGATTCAGGCAATCGATCCCGCCGGGGTGGTGACCCGTTTTGCCATCGACGCCAACGGCAACCGCACCAGCCAATCGATCGAGCGCGCTGATGGGAGTTCCATCATCTGGCGCGACACCTTCGACGCGATGAACCGCCCGATCGCGGCCATCGACCCGGAAGGCGGCATCCGGACCACCGTCTACGGATCGACCGGCGTCGTCACCCGGACAGTCGACGAGCTCGGCCGCGCCACCACGTTCGCATACGACAGCGCGGATCGACGCGTCGCCACCACGAAGCCCGATGGAACGATCGAGCGCGTCGACTACGACGCTGAAGGCCGCGAGATCGTCAGAAGCGATGCCGCCGGCCGAGCCACGACGATCGTCAGGGATTTGGTCGGCCGGCCGATACGGACGGTGTTTGCGGATGGTACCGAGCGTGCCACGAGCTATGACCCGGTCGGTCAAGTGGTATCGGACCGCGATGAACTGGGTCGAGAGACGACCTACGCGTACGACGCCGGCGGGCAGCAGACGTTGGTCGTCAATGCGCTCGGGCATCAATTCGCGGTCGCGTACAGCACCGGCGGACGGGTCGAGCAGAAGACCGCGCCGGATGGTACGACCACGGCGTACACCTACGATCCCGCCGGCCGTCTGCTCCGCACCACGTTCGCGGACGGTACTACCGTGCGGCAAACCCTCGACGCTCTGGGCCGATTGTCAGCGCGGGCCGATCAATCAAATCACGTCACGCAGTATCAGGTACAGTCCGCGCCACGAGCTGACGGCCGTAGTTGACCCGGTCGGCCAGATCACGCGCTTCTTCTACGACGTCACCGGCAATCGGGTCTCGCAGACCGACGCGCTGGGCCGTACCACGCAATTCGCCTTCGATGCGTCGAAACGGGCGGTCGGTGAGACCCTGCCACTCGGCGAGACGACACGGCGCAGCTACGATGCCGCCGGGAACGTGCGGGAGGTGCGCAACGCTAGCGGCGAGGTCATTACCCTGCAGTATGACGCGATGGATCGTCTGTCCCGGCGCGTGCTTCCCGATGGCGACAGGCACGAGTTTGCGTATACGTCGACCGGACAGATCGCGGCGTTCCGCGACGCCCGTGGCACGACCGCGATCGAATACGACGATCGCGACCGGCCGCTGATCGAACGCCAGCCCGACGGCGAGGAGATCCGCTTCGGCTACGATGCCAAGGGCAATCGCGTCCGCCTCACCACGCGTGATGGCGATACCGAATACACCTTCGATCAGCTCGACCGGGTCACCGCCATTCGCGATCCGCGGGGCAACACCACTCGCTACACCTACGACTCACGGGGTCTGCGAACGGGGACGATCCACGCCAACGGTGTGGCAACCGAATATAGCTACGACAACCTAGGGCGATTGATTTCCGTTCGGCATCGCCGTGCGGGAACGGTACTAGGGTCTTATGACTACACACTGTCGCCCACTGGTCAACGGCTGCAGGTCATCGAAAACCTAGGCCGTCGCGTCAGCTATACCTACGACCCGATGGGCAGGCTGACGCGTGAAGACATTGCGCCGGCTGGCGGCGGCGCGCTGGCGTCAAACGTGTTCACCTACAACGCCGTGGGCAATCGACTGACGAAGATGGACAGCGCCGGACTTACTCTTTACAGCTACGACGCCAACGATCGCGTGACGGCGGCGGGCCCACAGCAGTTTGGCTACGACGCCAATGGCAATCTCACGTCGGTGACCAGCGGCGCGGCCACGCTGGCGTACCGCTACGATGCGATCGATCGCCTTCGCGGCGTCGCTGGTGCGGCTGGAATCAGCACCTTCACCTACGACGCGATGAACAACCGCGTGCAGGCGGCAGCGCCCTCGGGCACGGCCAACTTCCTGATCGATCGATTCGCGCCGGCCGGCCTTGCGCAAGTCCTGCGCCAGGCGGATCCTGGCAATGTCGGCACCGCGCAATACATCCACGACGGTGGGTCGCCGATCAGCCAGGCTATCGGCGGCACCACGTCTGTGATGCTGACCGATGCACACGGCTCGGTGCGTCTCCTGACCGACGAAACAGGAGTGGTGACGGACAAGATCGACTACGACGCGTTCGGGCAGGTGCTCACCCGCACCGGCTCAACGCCGGCCAGCTTTCTCTACGGCGGGCAGCAACTCGATCCGTCGACCGGCTGGTACGATCTGCGCGCGCGGTACTACGACCCGCGAAGCGGCCGCTTCCACTCCAGCGATCCCGCCTCCGGCTCCGCATCCGAGCCGACGACGCTGCATCGCTATCAGTACGCCGGAAATGATCCAGTCAATCTCGCCGACCCGAGTGGCGAAACGTGGTCGCTGGCGTCGGCGACCGCGGCTTCCGGCATCGCGGTCACCCTCGCCGGCATTGGTTACGGACTGGTGACTGGCGACTTCAAGGGCGCCGCATTCATAGCAGGTGCTGGCGTCACGATTACTGCTGTCGGGGGCGCGGGCATGTTCTTGGGTTGGCTCGGTGGCGCGGTGGCGCCCGTTGTGCCTGCCGCCGCGACCCCGCAGGGGCAAACTGTTCTCAGAGAAGTCACCGAGAAAGTGGTGCGGGCGCCCCGTAATATGGCGCAACTCGCTGAAGCAGCGAGGGCGGTCCTGCCCGAGCTGCCCGCGCATCTGCAGAGGACCCAGGTGATTCGGCTCAATCCGGTCAGCGCCACCGACTTTGTAATGCGAAACGCCCAAGCCGTCATCAACCAGAGCCAGGTGATCGCTAACGCGTATAGGGCAGCACCGCACCTCTCAACGATGCATCGCATCATGGACCCATTGGTCGGCGGACACACTGGTCCCTTGCTCGTCTGTGCCCTGATCGTGACAGCAGAGGCTATGGCGTTCACGCAGGGAATGACCGACCCGCTCTTCGTCTCACATCTGGTCCAGGCAGGGAACCGGGCGCTGTGGACCAGGGGGATGGTCTGTTCCCCTCATTAGGCCGCGGGCGCAGCTTGCCAGCACGGACTGCAGGCTCGCAGTTGGCCTCTACAGATGCGACTGCAGTGGCTCGTGCATCCTCCGCCCGTGCGTCAGTGACATCAGGACAACATCCGATGGCACTGGCGCGCGGCGGAATGCATCGACACCGATCGCATCGGCGATTGCATTCAGCACCGCGCCAGGATCCCGTCCAGATGCGGAGATCGAGCGAGATAATCGTCGCCGACCAACGGCCGATCCGAGCAAGACGCCGACTCCGAAGGGGGCGATCGTTGAGTCGCAGGGTCGAGCGTCTGGCGGGGCCGGACGATCTCGACGCAGTGCCGGCGATCGAGGTGGCGTCCTTCAATAACCCGACGACGCGCGAATGGTACGAGGGGGAGTTGAAGCGCCCAGAAGTCTGCTTCATCCTTTGGGAGCGGGGCTGAAGGCAGCCCCCCGGGAGCTATCGAAGGTCGACGACGACCTTGAAGTCGGGCAGGTCCCACTGGACGAGGTTGTTCTTGACCTCTTCCATCGCCACGCGCTCGGCCTTCACGGCCTTGACGAGCGGCAGCGGCTCCTCGGCCTGATCGAGGCGCGGACGCGCGCCGCGGCGCAGCTGCTTGGCGCGAAGCGCGGCCACGTCCACATACAGGAAACGGCTTTCGATCGGCGTGGCCTTCGGGTGAATAATCGGCGCGTCGTCTTCGGTGGCCGTCGCGTCGACGGTCGGGTCCACCTGCGGGATTTCAGCTTCTGACATAGCCTTACAGCTTATCCCGGCTGGAACCGTCGCGGCAAGAATCTCGTCTCCACCGACAAGATGATTGAGCTCATCGCCCTGGCGGGGCTGTTCATGGCCGGTCTCGCGGTCTTTGCCGTGGTCGGCGTCGTCTTTTTACTGATCAAAATCGTTCTTTTTGCGGTGTTTCTACCGTTCCGGCTGCTGTTCAAGCTGCTGTGGCTGCCGATTGGGCTCATCGGCGGCGCCTTCAGCCTGGCCGCCGGTGCGGCCATCCTCCCGGTCCTGCTGATCATCGGGGTGGTGGTGGCGGTCGTTGGCGCCATTGCGGCGCTGGTCGCTCTGCTGGCGCCGGCAATTCCGTTCGTCCTGCTGGGCTTCATGATCTGGGCGATCGTGCGGCGACGACCGGCGGCTGCGTAACCGCGCCACGAGCCGGGCAGTTCCGGCCCGGCGGCCTTCGTGGTTAAATTCCCGCCATGGAAGTGCCGCTGACGCCGCTGGATTTCATGCGGCGCACCCGCAAGCTCTACGCGAACCGCGAAGGCGTCGTCGACGGCGCCGAGCGGTGGAGCTACGGCGCGTTCTTCGATCGCTGCGATCGCTGGTCGTCGGCGCTGCAGCGGCTCGGCGTCAAGCGCGGCGATCGGGTGGCCTACATCTCGCCCAACACCCACGCGCAGCTCGAGTCGTTCTACGCGGTGCCGCAAATCGGCGCGGTGCTGGTGCCGATCAACTTCCGCCTGACGGCCGACGATTTCCGGTATCTGATCCGTCACAGCGGCGCCAAGGTGGTCTGCGCCTCGTCGGACTACCTCGCCGCCGTCGACAGCGTCCGGCGCGACCTGCCGGACGTGACCACCTACGTCGCACTCGACGGCGAGCGCTTCGACTGGATCGGCTACGAAGCACTGGTCAGCGGCGCGGAGGCCTCGTTTCACCGCCCGTCGATCGGCGAACGCGACTTGCTGACGATTAATTACACCAGCGGCACGACGTCGCGGCCGAAGGGCGTGATGATCACCCACCGCAATGCGTGGATGAACTGCGTCGGCATGCTGACCCACACGCCGATGAGCGTGGCCGACACCTATTTGTGGACGCTGCCGATGTTCCACGCCAACGGCTGGACGTTCACGTGGAGCGTCACGGCGGCCGGGGCGAAGCATGTCTGCCTGCCGAAGTTCGACGCACCGGCCGTGTTCGCGATCGCCGCCCAGGAAAAGGTGACACGGCTCTGCGCGGCGCCGACCGTGTTGATCATGCTCGCGAACGCGCCGGCGGAAGCCAAAGCGGCTGCGCCGCGAGGCGTCGGGGTGATGACCGCGGGCGCGCCGCCGGCGGCGGTCACCATCGAGCGCATCGAGGAAGAACTCGGCTGGCAGATCATCCAGATCTACGGCCTGACCGAAACCGCGCCGGCCATCAGCATCTGCGAACCGAGGCCGGAGCACGGGGCGCTCCCGGCGGGGGACCGCGCCCGCGTCAAGGCGCGCCAGGGCGTTGAGCTGATCACTTCTGGCGAGTTGCGCGTCGTCGACGATCAAGGGCAGGACGTGCCCGCCGACGGCGGGACGCCGGGAGAGATCATCGCGCGCGGCAACGTCGTCATGGAGGGCTACTACAACGACCCCGAGGCGACCGCGGCGTGCATGGGCGACGGCTGGTTTCACACCGGCGACGCGGCGGTGGTGCATCCCGACGGCTACGTGCAGATCACCGATCGATTGAAGGATGTGATCATCAGCGGCGGCGAGAACATTTCCTCGGTCGAAGTCGAGGCGATGTTACTCGGACACGAGGCCATCCAGGAGGCGGCCGTCGTCGGCGTGCCGCACGAGAAGTGGGGCGAGGCGCCGCACGCGTTCGTGGTGTTCAAGCCCGGCCGGACCGCCACCGCGGATGCGCTGCGCGCGTATTGCCGCGCCAGCCTGGCGCACTTCAAGGTGCCGCACGACTTCACGCCGGTGGGCGAGCTGCCGAAGACCGCCACCGGCAAGATTCAGAAGTTCGTGCTGCGGAAGGGCCGCGCCAACATCAGCGCGCAGTAGTCGTAGCCTGCCTCGACGTAGCGTCGTCGCGAAGTCGGGGGAGGATCGACCACAGCCCGAACAACGACGCCGTCACGATCGCGGGCCAGAGGCCGATCGTAAACCGCGAGAAGCCGGCGGCCAGCGCCGCGGTCAGCAGCAGCCCGCCATGCGCGGCCAGCGCCGCCGTGGCCGCCACCGCCACCGCCGGCGGCAACGGGATCGAGACCAGCGCGCCCCCCAGTCCGACCAGCGCGAAGCCGGCGGTCCAGATCGCGATCGCGCCAATCACGATTTGGAGGTAGCGGACGCGTGGCGACGGCAGGAACTCCAGCGGCTGGCCGGGGTCGAGCGAGAAGGCGAGCTTTTCGAAGGGCAGCGGCCGATGCGAGGCAATGAAGGCGTTGAGGGCCGGCGCGCGGTCAGGATGGCGCAGGCGATCGACCGTCCACAGCGACCGATAGTTCATCGCCATCAGCCGCGCAAAGGCCGTCGGCGCGCGGCGGATCCGCGCGGTGCCGGCCTCGCCGAGCATCCGGGTCTGCGCCGATTCATTCACCCCCGGCATCAGCGCGCGCGAGCGATCGACGCAGCCGCCTTGCAGGCAGGTCTCGTAGTAGATCGACAGCACGCCGCGCAGGTCGGCCGGCGCCGACGCCAGCAGCGCGCGAATCGGCGCGTAGTCCTCCTGCAGCTGCGCGTCGAGCGCGGCGCGCACCGGATCGGCGGACACCGGCGCGGGTGTGGCATCGATCAGCGCCGCCTTGGCGAACAGGTGCCGTCCGAGCAGACTCGACGCCTGTCCCGCATGCACGATGGGCGCGGCGGCCTGTTCGGCGCCGACGATCAGCAGAAACGGGACGAGGGCCGCGGCCACGCACGCCGCCCGCTGCCATCCGCTCAGCCGGTGACGCTGCAGCCACACCAGCACCAGCATCACCGGCACGAAGGCAAACCCGGTGCGGCGCACCATCCCGCTGAGGCCGGCGGCGGTGGCGACAAGCGCCATCACCTGCCAGGCGGGGTGATGCGCGAAGCGAACGGCGAAGCCGAGCAGCACGATCACCAGCGACAGAAACAGCGACTCCGACAGGATCGAGGCATGGAACTCGCGAATCTGCGGCAGCGCCATCGACCCGGCGACGACCGCGGCAGCCAGCCACGTGCTGCGGGTCAACCGCAGGGTTTCCCTCCCGAGAAAGGCCAGCGCCGCGGCAAAGATCAGCGGCTGGGCGACGATGGCGCCTCGCGCGCCGACGATGGTCAGGAATAGCGGGTAGCCGAGCGGAACGATCGGCGTGGTGTTGAGATAGTGAAACGAATCGGGTGTGGTGAGCGGCCCCGCGGGATTGGTGCCGAGGCAATACGCGACATACGCGGCACACAGCGCAAGCACGATCGCCATTAATCGAGCGCGGGCGCCTCGGTGTGAAAGGCAGTATCGCGCTGATAGGCATCCGCCGCCCGAAGCAGCGTGGCCTCGTCGAAGGCGCGTCCCGTCAACTGGATGCCGATCGGCAACCGGCTCCCCGCTCCCGGCTCCCGGTTCCCGTCTCCCGGCTCCCGGTTCCCGTCCCTCGCCTCCGCTCCGCCGGAGAAACCGCACGGCACGCTGATTGACGGCAGCCCGGTCAGGTTGGCGCTCACCGTGAAGATGTCGTTCAAGTACATCTGCACCGGATCGCTGGTCTTCTCGCCCAGTCGAAATGCCGGCGTCGGTGACGTCGGCGTCGCCACCACATCGACGCGCTCGAAGGCGCGGTCGTAGTCCTGCCGCAGCAACGTCCGCACCTGTTGCGCCTTCAGGTAGTAGGCGTCGTAATAGCCGGCGCTGAGCACGTAGGTGCCGAGCATGATGCGGCGCTTGACCTCGGGCCCGAAGCCCTGGTCGCGGGTGCGCTGGTACATGTCCGTCAGCGTGTCGCCGGTCGCGGCGCCTGGTGCGCAAGCCGTAGCGCACGCCGTCGTAGCGCGCGAGGTTCGACGACGCCTCGGCGGTGGCGATCAGGTAGTACACCGGAATGCCGTACGACGCATGCGGCAGCTCGATGTCGACGACCGTGGCGCCTCGGGCGGTGAGCACGTCGAGGGCCGCGGCGAACGCGTCGAGCGTCGGCTGGTCGACGCCCTCGCCGAGGAGGGCGCGCGGCACGCCGATGCGAAGGCCGCGCACGTCGCCGCTGAGCGCCCGGCTCAGATCCGGCATCGGTTCGGGCGACGATGTCGAATCATGCGGGTCGAAGCCGCCGATCACCGCAAAGCATTCGGCCGCATCCGCCGCGGTCAGCGCGAGCGGGCCGATTTGATCGAGCGACGAGGCAAACGCCAGCAGTCCGTAGCGTGAGACGCGGCCGTAGGTCGGCTTGAACCCGGTGATACCGCACAGTCCCGCCGGCTGGCGAATCGAGCCGCCCGTATCGGACCCGAGCGCGAGCGGCACCATCCGCGCCGCCACCGCCGCCGCCGATCCACCGCTCGATCCCCCGGGCGTGCGCGTCACATCCCACGGATTTCTGGTGGCGCCGAGCGCGGAATTTTCGGTGGACGACCCCATCGCGAACTCGTCGAGGTTGGTCTTGCCGATGACGACCGCGCCGGCCTGCTCGAGGCGGGCGACGACGGTCGCGTTGTAGGGCGGAATAAACCCGGCCAGGATCTTCGACGACGCGGTGGTCGGCACTCCGGCGGTGCAGATGTTGTCCTTGATCGCGATCGGCACGCCGTGCAGCGGCCCGCTCGGTGGGGCCAGGTCGAGCGCGCGGGCGCGGCTGAGGGCGTGCTCGGCCATCACCGTGTTGAAGGCCGACAGCGCGGGCTCGAGCCGCTTGATGCGTTCGAGCGCCGCTTCACACTCGGCGACCGCGGTGGTCTCGCCGGCCTTGAGGCGCCTCGCCAGCGTGGCGATCACCCGATCACCCGCGGCACCTTGAACAGGCCCGCTTCCACCGCCGCATCCGGCGCGTTGTCGAGCAGCTGCGAGCGGGTCAGCGTCTCAGCGGCGACATCGGCGCGATCGACCGGACGATTCATGACCTGTGAGGTCGGCGCCACCCCGGTGGTGTCGAGCGCGCCGATCTGCTCGACGTAGGTAAGAATGTCGCCGAGTTGCCGGGTGAACATCTCGAGCTCGTCGTCCGAGAGCTCGAGCCGGGCGAGCTCCGCGATGCGCTGCACATCCTGGCGGCTTAAGGTGGACAAGAAAAGAATAATAACAAATTACGAATAACGAATAACGAACGGAGAGGCCTTCTTTCTTTCGTTATTCGTCATTTGTTGTTCGTTATTCCCGGTTTGTTGTTCGTTATTTCTTCTTTCGTATTTCGATAAAGTCTTCTTCATCAAGCAGCCAGCAGTCGCCGTCGAATCCGCTGGCGGCCACCTGGGCGACGAGTGCCGGCAGGGCCGTCGCCCGGTCGTAGCGAATCGAGAGGTGATAGAGCACCAGCGTCTTGACATTCGCGCGCCTGCCGACGTCGATCGCCTCCTCGGTGGTGGCATGAATCGGCTCGCGGCGATCGGGCTCGTTGAGGAAGGTCGCGTCGTGGACGAGCACGTCGGCATCGGTGACCATTGCGGCTTCGATCGGCATGGCGTCGCCGGAGTGGGCGAACAGCACGTGCGTCGAGTCTTCGACCAGCGCCTCGCGCCCGCCCCGTCGCGCGGCCGCTTCGATCTCGGCCTGTGCCATCGACGCAAATTCGGGCTTGAGGCGCGTGCGCGCCTCGATCACGCGATAGCCGAGCGCCGGCTCGTTGGCGGTGTGGCGCACGTGAATTGCCTCGAGCGTTCTGGTCTTGCCGAGCGGGACCCGGGTGCCCGGCACCGCCGCGATCCAGTGGAGCGGGAACACCACCCCGGCATAGGCGTGCCCCAGCCATTCGCGAACCGCCTGAACGCCTGGCGAACCCTCGGGGTAGACAATCGTCAGCGGCTTGTCGGTCGCGCCCTTGCCGAACCGGCGCGCCGCGATCAGCCCGGGGAGCCCAAGCACGTGATCGGAATGACCATGGGTCACGGCCAGCGTCGCGGGCGAAAAGACGTGATGGCCCAGGGCGATCTGCAGGCCTTCGCCGGCATCGATCAGCAGGTGCAGCGGCCGGTGCCACAGCCAGTTGGCATACATCCCCCGGCTGAAACCCTTGAACGTCTCGCGCATCTCACCCATTGTGTCGCGATCCCGAATTTGCCAGCCGTTCTGACCTCGTCATATAGTAGGGGTTCGCTTTTTCTACGTCTCACAGGTCCGAATTAAGCCCAATGAGTTCCGCCATGATGACCGCCCGTTTTGTCCTCCAGTCGCGCAACAGGTTCGCTTTTTATTCGTTGGCGACAGTCCTTACCGTCACCGCGTGTGGGGGCGGATCGGCGCCCGGGGAAGGGCCGGGCGGAGGGCCTCCCGGGGGCGGGCCGCCGCCCATGCCGGTGGAGATCGTCACGCTCGCCGCATTGCCGGTGGAGCAGACGAGCGAATTCGTTGCGGCGGTGAAGTCGCGGCGCTCGGCGACCATTCAGCCGGAAGTCGAAGGGCCGCTGATGCGGATTGCGGTGCGATCGGGCCAGGTTGTCGATCGCGGCGCGGTGATGTTCGAGATCGATTCCACGCCGCAGCAGGCGGCCGTGGGCGCGCTGCAATCGATGCGCGCGGCGCGCGAATCGGACGTCGAGTTCGCCAGGCAGCAGGTCGCCCGTAACACCACGCTGCTCGCCGCCGGTGCCATCAGCCAGCGCGAGGTCGAGCAGTTCGAGGCGCAGTTGCGCGCGGCGGAGGCGCAGTTGAAGGTGCTCGACGACCAGACACGGCAGGCGCGCAGCCAGCTGAGCTACTACCGCGTCACCGCGCCCATTCGCGGAGCGGTGGGCGACATCCCCGTCAACGTGGGCGATCGCGTGACGCGCTCGACCGTGCTCACGACGGTGAACGAAAACGACGTGCTCGAGGTCTACATCAACGTCCCCGTGCAGCAGGCGCCACAACTGCGGCTGGGGCTGCCGGTCCGCCTGGTGGACGATCGCGGGCAGGTGCTCGCGACCAACACCATCACCTTTATCTCGCCGAACGTCGACACCTCCACCCAGTCGGTGCTGGCCAAGGCGCAGGTCGTCGACGGCCGCGGGCAGTTCCGATCGGATCAATTCGTGCGCGCGCGCATCGTCTGGACCACCGCCCCGGGGCTGTCGGTGCCGGTTACCGCGGTGGTGCGGGTCAACGCGCAGTTCTTTGCGTTTGTCGCGGAGAAGAGCGACGCCGGCTTGGTCGCCAGGCAGAAGCCGGTGCAGCTGGGCGAGATTGTCGGCAACGACTATGTCGTGCAGGGCGGTCTGTCGGTCGGTGAGCAGCTGATCGTGTCGGGCTTGCAGAAAATTCGCGATGGCGCGCCGGTGGCGGCCGCGCCAGCAGGAGCGGCCCCGGCCGCTCAGAAGAACGAATCATGATCGCCGACGTTTTTATCCGCCGGCCCGTCCTGTCGACGGTCTGCTCGCTGCTGATCATTCTCGCGGGCGCGGTGTCGATCCCGACGCTGCCGATCGCGCGCTACCCCGAACTCGCGCCGCCGTCGGTGACGGTGTCGGCGTTCTACACCGGCGCCAACGCCCAGGCGGTGGAGAGCGCGGTGACCACGCCGCTCGAACAGGCGATCAACGGCGTCGAGGGGATGACCTACATCACCTCGTCGAGCACCAACAGCGGCTTTGCCAACATCACCGTGACGTTCGATGTCGATCGCGATCAGGACCTGGCCGCGGTCGACGTGCAGAATCGCGTCAACCAGGCGCTCGGCCGGATGCCGGCCGAGGTGCGGCAGAACGGCATTTCGGTGGTCAAGGTGTCGAGCGGCTTCATCGGCGGCCTCGGCTTCTTTTCGCGCGACAACCGCTACTCGAGCCTGTTCATCAGCAACTACATCGACCTCTACATTCGCGATGCGATCAAGCGCGTGCCGGGTGTCGGCGACGTGATCGTGTTCGGCGAGCGCAAGTTCGCGATGCGGCTGTGGCTCGATCCGACCAAGCTGGCCGGCCGCAACATCACCGCGGGCGACGTGGTGAGCGCGCTGCGCGAGCAGAACATCCAGGTGGCCGCCGGCGCCCTGGGCGATGCGCCGGCGTCGGCCGACCAGGCCTACACCATCAGCGTCCGCGCGATGGGACGCCTGTCCGAAGCCTCGCAGTTCAACGACATCGTGGTCAAGGCCGGCAAGGACGGCGCGCTGGTCCGCGTCAAGGACGTCGGCCGCGTCGAGCTCGGCGCCGAGACCTATTCCTCCAACCTGCGGTTCCTCGGGCTCGAAGCCCAGGGCATCGGCATTTCGCTGCTGCCGTCGGCCAATGCGATTGAAGTGTTCCAGGGCGTGGTCGCCGAGATGGATCGCCTGAAGCAGAGTTTCCCGCCGGGACTCGAATGGCAGGTGGCCTTCGACAACGTCGTGGTGGTGCGCGAGTCGATCCGGGAAGTGCTGTGGACGCTGCTCGAAGCGATCGGGCTGGTGATCCTGGTGATGTTCCTGTTCCTGCAGAACTGGCGCAGCACGATTATTCCGGCCATCACCATCCCGGTGTCGCTGATCGGCACGTTTGCCTTCATCAAGCTGTTCGGCTTCTCGATCAACGTGCTGACGCTGTTCGGCATCGTGCTCGCGACCGGCATCGTGGTCGACGATGCGATCGTGGTGATCGAGAACATCGAGCGCCACATGCGCGAGTTCAAGAAGAGCGCGCGCCAGGCGGCGGTCGATGCCATGCGTGAGGTGTTCGGCGCCGTGGTCGTGATCGGCATCGTGCTGGTCGCGGTGTTCGTGCCGGTGGCCTTCTTCCCGGGCGTGACCGGCCGTCTCTACCAGCAGTTCTCCTTGACCATCGCCTTCTCGGTGGTGCTGTCGGTGTTCAACGCCGTCACGCTCACGCCGGCGCTGGCGGCGCTGCTGCTCGACAAGGAAAGCCACTCGCACGGCCGGTTCTTCACCGCATTCAATCGCGCGTTCGATGCCGGCACCAACGCCTACGTCAGCGTGGTCCGCGGCGCGCTGAAGTGGCGCCTGGTGATGATTCTGCTGTTTGCCGGCAGCCTGTTCGCCACCTACTCGGTGTTCCGCGCGGTGCCCTCGTCGTTCGTGCCGCAGGAGGACGAAGGCTTCCTGATGTGCATCGTGCAGGCGCCGGCGGGCGCCTCGCTCGAGTACACCACCGAGATCGCCAAGCAGGCCGAGCAGATTCTGTTCGCCGACAAGGACGTGGCGGCGGCGTTTTCGGTGATGGGCTTCAGTTTCTCCGGAGCGGCGCCGAATAACGGCATGATCTTCGTGCGGTTGAAGGATTACGCGGAGCGCACGGCCAAGGACCAGTCGCTCAGCGCCGTGCTGCAGCGCGTGAGCGGGCCGCTCTTCATGATTCCCGGCGCCATCGTCGTGGCGTTCCCGCCGCCGTCGATTCAGGGACTGTCGACGTTCGGCGGTTTCCAGTTCGAAGTGCTCGACCAGACGGGGCAGAGCGATATCAATGCGCTGGCCGCCGCGACCAGCGGCATGATGGGCGCCGCCAACCAGAGCGGCAAGGTGCAGGGCGCCTTCAGCAGCTTCCGCGCCGACGACCCGCAGATGATCGTCGATATCGATCGCGACAAGGCGCGCAGCCTGGGATTGCCGCTGCGCGAGGTGACCGATGCCCTGCAGGTCTTTCTCGGCTCGCAGTACGTCAACGACTTCGACTTCAACAATCGCGCCTACCGGGTGTTCGTGCAGGCCGACGAGCGCTTCCGGGCCAGCCCGGCGAACCTGCGGCAGTTGTACGCCCGCGCCTCGAATGGCGACATGGTCCCGCTCGACTCGGTGGTGCGCCTGCGGGAGACCACCGCGCCGCAGGTGATCAGCCATTTCAACCTGTTTCGCTCCGCCGAGATCACCGGCAATCCGGCGCCGGGCCAGAGTTCGGGCCAGACGCTCGAGGCAATGGAGGAACTGGCGCGCGCCAACCTGCCGCCGGGATTTGATTTCGCGTGGGCCGGGCAGTCGCTGGAAGAACGGCGTGCCGGCGGGCAGGCCGGCGTGATCTTCGGATTGAGCCTGCTGCTCGTCTACCTGGTGCTGTCGGCGCAGTATGAATCGTTCGTGCTGCCGCTCATCATCCTGCTCGGCGTGCCGCTGGCGATCTTCGGCGCGCTCTCCGCGCAGCTGTTGCGCGGGTTCAACAACGACATCTTCTGCCAGGTCGGGTTGGTGCTGCTGGTCGGACTGGCGGCGAAGAATTCGATCCTGATCGTCGAGTTCGCCGAGCAGCTGCGCGGCCGCGGGATGTCGATCGTCGATGCGGCGATCGAGTCGGCGCGGATCCGGCTCAGGCCGATCCTGATGACCTCGTTCGCGTTCATTCTCGGCGTGCTGCCGCTGGCCTTCGCCACCGGCGCCGGCGCCGCGTCGCGCAACTCGGTGGGCACGGCGGTGGCGGGCGGCATGCTCGCGTCGACGTTCCTGTCGATCATCTTCATCCCGGTGTTGTATGTCGTGATTCGCTCGATCTTCCCTGGCCGCGGACGACGGGACCGGGATGAAGGCGCGGACGTTCGGAGAGCGGGGGCTTTAGCCCCCGCCGGACCGACGGTGACGGGAATCATCCTCGTGCTGTCGTTCGCGAGTCCCGCGTTCGCTCAAGAGCGAGCGACGGCTGAAGCCGTCGCTCTCCGAACGCAGGAGTCAGCGACGGCTGAAGCCGGCGCTCTCCGAACGCAGGAGTCAGCGACGGCTGAAGCCATCGCTCTCCGAACGCAGGAGTCAGCGACGGCTGAAGCCGTCGCTTTCCGAACGCAGGAGTCAGCGACGGCTGAAGCCGTCGCTCTCCGAACGCAGACGCCGGTCGTCGAGACCGTGACCTTCGACGAGGCGATCACCCGCGCGCTCGCGAAGAATCCAACCGTGGCGATCGCCGCGACCAGCATCCTGCGGTCCGAAGCGTTGTTGGAGCAGGCGCGCGCGGCGGTCAAGCCGCGGCTGAGCGCCAACGTCACCAACACCACGCTCGACAGCGGCCGGTCGTTTGGCGACCAGACCGTGCAGCCGCAGAACCAGTCGGTGCTGGGACTGTCGGCCTCGGTGCCGGTGCTCGCCGCGGCGCAGTGGGCGGCGCGCACGCAAGTGATGGATCAAGTCGACATCGCGCGTCTGTCGGTGACGGACACGCGCCGCCAGATCGCGGTGGCTACGGCCTCCGCGTATCTGGCGATCATCGCGCAGAAGCGCCAGGTCGACGTCAGCCTCACGGCGATCGAGACCGCGCGCGGTCAGCTCGACTACAACACCCGACGCCGCGAGGGCGGCGTCGGCAGCCGTCTCAACGAACTGCGATCGAGCCAGATCCTGGCGGCGACCGAGGCCCAGCTCGAAGCCCTGCGCCTGAACGTGCAGCGCGCGCAGGAGGCGCTCGGCGTGTTGCTCGCGGCCGGTGGACCGGTGGATGTGAGCGGCGAACCCGCGTTCGAAATTCCGCGACAGACGAGCGAGGCCGAGTGGCTGCCGCTGCGTCCCGACATCCGCGTGTTCACCGCCCAGCGCCAGGCGAACCAGCGCATCGTCGATGACAGCCGGCTCGACTGGTGGCCGGCCGCATCGGTGAGCTTCGGTCCGCAGCTGCTGACGCCGGCGGGCATCTTCCAGCCGTCGCGCACCTGGTCGCTGTCGGTGCAGCTGTCGCAGCCGCTCTTCGACGGCGGACAGCGTCAGGGCCTGCGCCGTCAACGCGCTGCGATTTTCGAGGCCTCGAGCCTGTCGTTGGAGCGGGCGCAGATCGAAGCCCGCTCAGAAGTGCGCATCGCGCGCGCCGCCGTGGAAGCGCGCGAGCGCGCGCTCGCCGCGGCGCGGCGAGCGGCCGAGACCGCCAACGAGGTGTTGAAGATTACGGTGATCGCCTTCGAGGCGGGATCGACCACCAACATCGAGGTGATCGACGCGCAACGATCGGCGCGCGATCAGGACTTGGTGGTGGTGGTCGCCGAGGATGCCGTGCGCCAGGCGCGACTCGAATTGCTGGTCGCGCTGGGTCAGTTTCCGAAGTAATTACGGGATCGACACCAGTTCGATCTCGAAGATCAGCGTTGAGTTGCCGGGAATGGCCGGCGGACTGCCCGCCGCGCCGTAAGCCAGGCTCGGTGGAATCGTCACGCGCCGGAGTCCGCCCACGCGCATGCCGACAGTGCCCTGGCTGAAGCCCGGGATCACGCCTTGCCCGACCGTGAACGGAAAGGTCCCGGCATCGAAGCGCGTGCCCTTGAAATCGGTACCGCCTGAGTTATACAGCCACCCCGAATAATTCACCGTCACGCGGCTGCCGGTCGTCGCCTCCGCGCCGGTGCCGACCCGCAGGTCGACGGTCGAGAACGGGACGTTCGCTGACGGCGCGGTCGGCGTCGAATCGCCGCTGCAACCGCTCACGCCGAGCGCCACCACAAACACGCAAGCAATCCACTTCATGGCACCTAGTCTATCTGCACCTTCGCGCCCTCGCACTTAGCCCTGCTGGCGCCCCCGCATCTGTTTTAGTTACGAAATCCATAACCCAGCTAAGGTCTTTAATCCTCATGGATTTGCAACAGTTTGTCATTGACAGGGGAATATAAGGGGTTTAGCCTCCAATCGCTCCCGCCTGGGAGCCTTACTCCTGGCCGTGGGAAGACGGCGTGGGATGTTTTCGGTTTGCAGTTGGAGGGGAATCGATGGCGCGAAGGACTACGAGAACGTTATTGGTGCTGGCGGGAGCCGTGCTCCTGTCGACCGCGGCCTACGCCCAGAGCGCGATTGTGGGCGTCGTGAAAGACACTTCCGGTGCCGCAATGCCGGGTGTGACGGTTGAAGCCTCCAGCCCGGTGTTGATCGAGAAGGTCAAGTCGACGGTGTCGGACGGCAACGGCTCGTATCGCATCGCCGATTTGCGTCCCGGCACCTATTCGGTCACCTTCACGCTCCCAGGGTTCAAGACGTTCAGGCGCGACGGTCTGCAGCTGCCGTCGGAATTCACCGCCACCCTCAACGGCGAACTCGGCGTCGGGTCGCTCGAGGAAACCATCACCGTCACCGGTTCGTCGCCGGTCGTCGACGTCACCTCGGCGGCGAAGACCTCGGTCCTCAACCGCGAGGCGATCGACCTGATTCCCACCGGCCGCAGCATCCAGGGGCTGGGCCAGCTGGTGCCCGGCGTCAGCCTCAACCTGCCCGACACCGGCGGGGCGCGCGCGATGCAGCAGACCTACATGTCGACGCACGGCATGTCCACCGCCAACACCACCGTGCTGGTCGACGGCCAGATGACCAACGGCCTGCAGGGCGACGGCGCGATCCAGAGCTACTACAACGATGCGATGAACGCCGAGATGAGCTATCAGACCGCGGCGATTGGCGCCGAGACCTCGTCGGGCGGGGTGCGGCTGAACATGATTCCGCGCGAGGGCGGCAACCAGTTCCACGGCGATTTCAAGATGGCGAGCCGTCCGGGCAGCTGGCAGTCGAGCAACCTGACCGATCGGCATCGCGCCCGTGGGCTGTCGGCCGGCAATGCCATCGATCGCATCATCGACTACACCGCGTCGCTCGGCGGCCCGATCAAGAAGGACAAGCTGTGGTTCTTCACCTCGGCGCGCTACTTCTCGGTCAACAACTACATCGCCAACACCTTCTTTGACGACGGCAGCCAGGGCATCGACGATCAGTTCATCAAGAACGCCATGGCCCGGCTGACCTGGCAGGTGTCGCCGCGCAACAAGATCTCCGCCTACTTCGACGAAATCGACAAGTACCGCGGCCACGACATGCAGGCCAACTACGATCCCGAGACCGCGGCGACGGTATGGAACTCGCCCGCGTATCACACCACCGCGATCAAGTGGACCTCGCCGGTGACCAGCTCGCTGTTCCTCGAGGCGGGCTTCTCGAACAACACCGAGTACTACACCAACGAGTATCGCGACGGCGTCGAGAAGCCGGCGTTCACCGCCGAGTGGTATCGCACGGCGGCCAAGAACGAGCTCGACCTCGGCGGCTACACGCAGGCCGGGCCGATCAACACCACCGAAAGCCCGGTGGCCTTCTACTGGAACGCGGCCGCCACCTGGGTCAAGGGCGCGCACACCGTCAAGTTCGGCGCCAACAACCGGCAAGGCACCTTCAAGCACACCCGCCTCGCCAACGCCGACCTGATCCAGCAGTACCCGCAGCAGTGCGACGGGCGTTCGCTGGAGCGTGCCCGACACCGTGCTGATTCGCAACTCCCCGCTCTCCTACGGCGAGCGCCTCAACCGCGACCTCGGCATCTACATTCAGGACAGCTGGCGTCTCAATCGGCTGACGGCGAATGTCGGCCTGCGGTGGGAGACGCTCAACGCCAAGGTGCTCGCGGGCAAGTCGCCCGCCGGCCGCTTCGTGCCGGAGCGCAATTTCGATGAGGTCGTCGACGTCCCGAGCTGGAGCGACTTCGCGCCGCGCATGGGCCTGGTCTACGACCTGTTCGGCAACGGCCGCACCGCGCTCAAGTACTCGCTCAACCGCTACAACCTGTCGCGCACCACCGGCATCGCGGCGGCCTACAATCCGCTGTTGTCACAGACGGCGACGCTGCCGTGGGTCGACGTCAACGGCAACGACGTCGCCGACGGGTCGCTGCGCTGCACCGGGTTCCCGAGCGCGGCCTGCGAAATCAACTTCGCCAGCCTGTCGCAGAACTTCGGCATTGCCGCGCTCAACGAGTACGGCAAGTATCCGCGCACCTGGAACCTCGAGCAGGGCATCGAAGTCTCGCACGAGCTGCTCGGCGGCCTGTCGGTCGGCGCGTCGTGGTGGACGGGTGACTTTAACAACCTGACCAACACCGTCAACACCGCGTGGTCGACGGCCGACTACTCGCCCTACACCTGGTACAACCCGACCACCGGTCAGCCGTTCACCGTCTACGCCCGCTCGCTGGCCGCGCAAGCGCGCCCGACGCGCAATCTCGATACCTACGACCCCGAGCGCAAGAACACCTACGACTCGTGGGGTCTCGATGCGAAGTGGCGCATTCCCGGCGGCGGCCAGATTGGCGGCGGCTTGACGATCGAGCGCGAGCGTCTCAAGTCCTGCACCGCGCCCGACGATCCCAACTACGTGACGGGCACCGCGGGCGTCTTCAACGGCGTTGGACTGTGCGACGACTACGCGCTCGACATCCCGTGGCGGCCGCAGGTCAAGATTTCCGGCACTCGGGAGATCGCCTATGGCATCAACGTCAGCATGTCGTTCCAGAACAACACCAGCCCGACCAGCTCGCGGCTGATGACCGTGACCCGCGGCAGCACGCGTTACCCGGCCAACTGCCCCTCGCCGTGCCCGGCCGGGGCGATCATCATGCCGACCGGCACCTTCGGCCAGACGACGATGAGCTACCTGCTCGAGTCGGCGAGGCAGTCGCAGGTCGAGCGCATCGTGCAGCTCGACCTGAAGGTGGCGCGCACCTTCCGCTTCGGCCGCATCCAGGTGCTGCCGACGTTCGAGGTGTTCAACATCAACAACTCGGACGCGATCATCAGCTACATCACCACCAACGTGCTCTCGACCTCGTACCTGGCGCCCAACAGCATCATGCAGGGCCGGATGATGGGCGTCGGAGTGGTGACGCGCTGGTAGGGCCACCGATTAGGCACCGATTAGACACAGATACTGTGTCGACGGACTGCACAGCGCCGTTCCTCTAGTGGAGTGGGTTCGCGAGAGCCCACTCCTTTTTTATTTCTTCTTTGTTCTTCGTTATTTCTTCAGGGCCGCTCGCGCCTGATCGCGATTGGCGCGGGCGTCGGCGAGTGCGGGCTTGAGCTCGACCGCGCGCTCGAAATGCGTCAGCGCGTCGGCGATCCGGCCGAGCGAGGCGAGGGCAATCCCGAGATTGTTGTGCGCCTCTGCCCAGCCGGGCCTGATCGTCAGCGCCGCGTCGAATCGCGCCGCGGCGCCGGCGAAATTCCGCTCCTGCAGCAGGATCGTGCCGATATCGTAGACCGCCTCTGGTTCCGCCGGAGCAATCGCCACGGCGCGCTCGAGGTGGGCCACCCCTTCGGCGCGCTGGCCCAGGTCGACCAGCATGTTGCCGAGATTGCGATGCGCGTGCACCGAGCGATCGTCGATCGCCAGCGCGGCGCGGAACTCGGCGATGGCCCCGGCGATGTCGCCCCTCGAGGCGAGCGCGATGCCGAGATTGTTGCGCGCCTCGACCGAGTTCGGCGTGCTCTGCAGCGACCGCCTGAAGCTCTCGGCTGAAGCGGCGGCGTTGCCCTGCTCGAGCAGCGCGTTGGCAAGGTTGTAGCTGGCGCTGGCGAAATCGGGCTTCAGTTCGAGCGCCTTGCGGTAGCGCGCCACCGCCTCGTCGAGCCGGCCGGCGCCTCTCAGCGCCGCGCCGAGGTTGTTGTGGGCGGGCGCGTAGCCGGGCATCGAGCGCGATGGCGCGCTCGTGATGCGCGATCGCCAGGTCATACCGCTGCTGGTCCTGCAGCGCGGTGCCCAGGTTGTTCTCGGTGATCGCCATCATCAGCGTCGACGACAGGAGCGGCACATTCGCGAGCGCGATCGCGCCCGCGATCGCCGTGGCGAACGCGAGTCGACGCGAACCCCGCGTGAAACGGCGCGCGAGCGAGTCGCGCGCCGTTGAATCGAAGGGCGCCAGCAGACCAGCCGCCGCAAACAGCAGCAGGAACGGCACCAGCGGATAGCGATACCGCGCGAATACGAAGAACATCACCACGCTGGCCGCGTAGGTGACGAGCAGCGCATGCACGATCCATAGCCGCCGCCGATCGGGCCACGTCACCACCAGTCCGAACGTCGCCAGCGGGACGAGCAGGCCAAAATGCCCGATCCAGCCGAGCACCCACAGCGGCGTGGAATATTCAGCGTGGCTCTCCAGGCTTTCGGTGTCGATCATCTCCGCGCGGTTGAAGAGCAGCACGACCTTTCGGCCGGTGAGCTGCAACCACGCGCCCGGTTGAGCGGTGATGAAATCCATCGCCCGCGCGGTCCAGAAGCTCGACACCTCGGCAGGCGAGAGCGTGCGCCCGGTGGCCTCCTGCGCGACCTCGGTCGCATCGAGCCGTTCGAACTCCGGTGAGCCGCGGCCGAAGCGGATCGACGCATAGGTGCCGTCAGCGTTCGGGTTGTTGCCGATGTAGAAATTCGAACCGAATTGAGAGGTGGTCAGGTACAGGCCGCCGTCGATCGAATAGTTGCGCGCCGCCACCGGCAACAACACGAGCATCAGTCCGGCCGCGAAAGGCAGAAGTCGTTCGACAGGGGTTCTACGGGGGGTTCGACGGGGGTTCTCCGGAGGTTCTACGATCGAGTTATTCGTCCGTAGAACCTTCGTAGAACAATTCGTAGAACCCCCCGCAGAACCCCCCGTCGAACCCCCCGTAGAACCCCCGTCGAACGTCCGTCGAACGACGTAGATCGCGATCACGCCGATCAGCAGCAGCCCGTTTTCGCGCGTCAGCGCCAGCCCGCCCATCGCCGCGCCGAGCCCGATCAAGCTTGCCGGCGACTGCTGTCCCGACACCATTCTCGCGATCAGCCAGAGCGCCAGGCAGACGAAGAACATGTCGAGCACGGACTTCTGGATCAGGCCGTCGAAGAAAATCGCCGGCGCCCACAGCGCCAGCGCCAGCCCGGCCGCGAGCCCGACCGGTTTCGAGAACAGCCGCGTGCCGGCGAGACCGAGCAGCACACACGACGCCGATCCGACCAGCGCCTGCACCACGCGCACGATCAGCAGGTCGCGGTCGAAGAGCGCGTACAGGACGCCGAGGAAGTACGGATAGAGCGGCGCCTGGTAAAACACCTCGGCGCCGATCCAGTCGCCGCCGGCCAGCCGCCGCGCCCACTGGTCGTAGCCGTTGGCGTCGCCGAGCAGCGTGTCGAAGAAAGGCGAGGACCGCAGCTGCCAGATGTGAATCAGCCGAACGGCGACTGCGACGACGAAGATGACCAGTGCCTACATCGTAAGGAGAGCCGGCGCTTTAGCGCCGGCTAAGCGGCAACGGCTAGCGCCGGCCGAGCGGCAACGGTTAGCGCCGGCTGAGCGCACGGTTAGCGCCGACTGAGCGGCAACGGTTAGCGCCGCTGAGCGACGGCTCAGCCGTCGCTCTCCACTTACTTCACAAACAGCATTTCCCGATACGTCGGCAGCGGCCACGTCTCGTGCGGCACCATCAGCTCGAGCTGATCGCCGAGCTCGCGCAACCTGACCATCGCCGGCACCACGGTGTCGCGCATGTACTTCGCGTGCTTCTCCGCATTGGCGCTGTTGTGGTCCGCCGCCTGCGCCAGCTTGTCGGTCTGGGCAATGAAGGCGTCGACCAGCCGGACCAGGGTGGTCAGGTGCTTCTTGCCCTCCCGGCTCGGCACGCCGGCGGACCTGGCCGCGGCGACGCTTTCGGCGACGCGCGTCTGGTAGTCGAGGGCGGCCGGCACGATGTAGCGGCCCGCCATCAGCGCCATCAACTGCGCCTCGATGTTGATCGTCTTGCAGTAGGTCTCGAGGTTGATCTCGTAGCGCGCGTGCAACTCCGCCTCGGTCAGCACCTTGTGCTTCTCGAACGCCTTGATCACGCCGGGCTTGACGATCTCCGGCAGCGCGTCGACGGTGTTCTTGAGGTTCAGCAGGCCGCGCTTGCCGGCTTCCTTCTGCCACTGGTCGGAGTAGCCGTTGCCGTTGAAGATGATCCGCTTGTGCTTCTTGATGGTCGCCTTCAGCAGGGCGGCGACCGCGGTCTCGAGTGCCTCGCCCTTGGCGAGACGGCCTTCGAGCTCGCTGCCCATCGCGTCGAGCGACTCGGCGACGGCGACGTTCAGGCAGGTGCCCGGAAACGCCACGTTCTGCGTCGAGCCGACGGCGCGGAACTCGAACTTGTTGCCGGTGAAGGCAAACGGCGAAGTGCGGTTGCGATCGCCTGAATCGCGCGGCAGCTGCGGCAGGGCAGCGACGCCGATGTCGAGGACGCCGCCGCTCTTGGTGCTCTTGGCGCCGCCGCTCTCGACCTGCTCGAAGATCTCGGTGAGCATGTCGCCGAGGAACACCGACAGGATGGCGGGCGGCGCTTCGTTCGCCCCCAGCCGGTGATCGTTGCCGGCGTGCGCGATGCTCATGCGCAGCAGACCCTGCCACACGTCCACCGCGCGGATCACCGCCGCGCAGAAGAACAGGAACTGCATGTTGGCGTGCGGCGAATCGCCGGGATTGAGCAGGTTGTTGCCGAGGTCGTCGCCCATGCTCCAGTTCAAGTGCTTGCCGGAGCCGTTGACGCCGGCAAACGGCTTTTCATGGAGCAGGCACGCCAGCCCGTACTTCGGCGCGATCCGCTTCATCGTCTCCATCGTCATCATCTGGTGATCGGTGGCGACGTTGGCGCTCTCGAAGATCGGCGCCACTTCGTACTGCGACGGCGCAACTTCGTTATGGCGGGTCTTGATCGGGACGCCGACCTTGTAGAGCTCGGCTTCGAATTCCGCCATGAAGGCCAGCACCCGCTCCGGGATCGAGCCGAAGTACTGGTCCTCGAGCTCCTGGCCCTTCGGCGGACGCGCGCCAAACAGCGTGCGGCCGGCGTTCAGCAGGTCCGGGCGCGCGAAATAGAAGCTGCTGTCGATCAGGAAGTATTCCTGCTCGGGACCGAACGTCGCGGTCACCCGCGTCGCGCTCGAGCCGAACAGCCCGAGCACGCGCACCGCCTGCGCCGACAGCGCTTCCATGGAGCGGAGCAGCGGCGTCTTCTTGTCGAGCGCCACGCCGGTCCAGCTGACAAACGCCGTTGGAATGACGAGGGTGACGCTGTTGTTGGTGACCAGCAGCCAGGGCGGGCTGGTCGGATCCCAGGCCGTATAGCCGCGCGCTTCGAAGGTGCTGCGCATGCCGCCCGAGGGGAAGCTCGACGCATCCGGTTCCCCGCGCACCAGTTCCTTGCCGCTGAACTCCGCCAGGGCGCGGCCGTCGGCGGTCGGACCGTAGAAGGAGTCGTGCTTTTCAGCCGTGATGCCGGTCAGCGGCTGGAACCAGTGGGTGAAGTGCGACGCACCGTTTTCGACCGCCCAGTCCTTGAGCGCCGACGCCACCGCATCCGCGGTCGAGGCATCGAGCGCGGTGCCTCGGGTCATGGTGTCGCGCAGCGCCTTGTAGACCGGCTTCGGCAGGCGGGACTGCTGGACCTTGTCGTTGAACACGCGCGCGCCAAACACGTCCTTGACGTTCGCCGGCGTCTGGACGACGCGCCCTTCGTTCATGGCCCAACTGCGTATGCCCCTGATTGCCTCACCGAGTGCCGCGGATCCCATGCGATGTGCCCCCCTCTATGTAACGCCGCCCCAAGGACGGCGGCTTGTCGGCCGACGCTGCCTGCAACGAGCAGCGAAGGCCAAAGAATGGGCAAGTATGCACGATCTCGGTATCAGTTTGCAAGATTGGACCTATCTTGAGGCCTGATAACGGTCTAAAAATGCAAAGTGACCAAGCCCCAGCGCAGAAACTGCACAAAACACCCGCAGGTCACCACCGGGATGGCCTGCGGACGGTTACGGGAACAGCCTCCGCTGCGGGCAACCGGTGTTGGGCTGATTGGCGGTGCCGTCCTTTAAGGCGGGATACGTGTCGTCCGCGAAAATCAGGTAGCCGCCGTCACCGGGATGGAAGCCGTCCGACGAATAGTTCTGCGGCAGGTACAGTCGCGCGTCACACATCAGGTCGACGACCAGCACGTTCCTGGAGGCGAGCGCGTTGACGCGGTCCGAAAGGCCGACCGCGATCCGTTGCATCAGGCTCTTCTCCGACGCCGGCCGCGCCGCCACATACGGTGCGCCGGCCAGGTTGATCATGTTGAGCGCGACGATGCGCGCATTCGGGGCGCGGCTGCGAATGCGTGCCACCAGATCCTCGAGGTCGGTGCCCCATTGGCGGACCTGGCCGTCGATGTAGCCGTTGACGTCGCTGCCGCCCCTTCCCGCGAGCGCCGCCCGCCCGATGACGTTGGCGTCGTTGCCGCCCGCAAAGATGGTGACGTGGGTGGTGTTGGTCGGCACAAACGGCGCCTGGCGCTCGATGAAATTGCCGGCGAGCTCGCTGATCGGCTGCCCGATGCTGCGCGCAAGATCCTCGATCGCCCGGCTCAACACCGCGCCCGGGATGCTGAGGTTGCGGTGTTCCACCGTCCGTCCGGCCGAGCTGTCGCGAAGCCGGCGCCGTAAGATCTGCACGTAGCCGGCGCCGTCCGGACAGTCCGTGAACGGCACGCACGGCGCCGAACTGCCGAATCCAATTCCGTCACTGGCGCCGACCGCCGTGTAAGAAATGGGGCCGTCGGTTGGTGACGGGGATGACGGGGTGGGGCTGTCGGAAGACTTGCTGCACGCGATTCCCGAGGCGAATCCGGCAAGCAACGCGGCAATAAGCAGTCGTCTGTTCATAAGAGATACGAGTCCACACTGATCCTGTGCAAGAATTGCGCCCCGACCCTATGATCACACCCGCCCGTCCTTGGACGCGTTTCTATCCTCCGGGCACCGCCACGGAGTTGGGTCCTCTCGAGTATCCCCACATGCCGGCCGCGATTCGCGCCGCGTCGGCGACCTACGCCAGCAAGCCGGCCTTTACGCTCGCCCTGCCCAACGGCTCGCAGGGCGGCATCACCTTTGAGGAAACCGACCGGCTGTCGGATCAGTTTGCCGTGTATCTTCGCGAGGTCGCACGGTTCAAGGCCGGCGATCGCGTGGCGATCCAGATGCCGAATTGCCTCGCCTATCCCATCGCCGTCTTCGGCACGCTCAAGGCCGGCCTGGTGATGGTCAACACCAATCCGCTCTACACCACCGCCGAGATGACGCACCAGTTTACCGACAGCGGCGCCGTCGGCCTGATTGTCATCGATCTGTTCGCGCTCAAGGTGGCCGAAGTGCTGCCCAAGACGTCGATCAAGACCGTCGTCGTGGTCGGGATATCGGATCTGCTGCCGCCGCTCAAGCGCCTTCTGGTGCGCGCCGTCCAGAAATACGTGAAGAAGATGATCCCGCCGATCACCTTTGCGCACACCACGATGGCGACGGCGCTGTCGGCGGGTGCCGAGCGCATCGCCGCCGGCGCCGATGCGACGATCTACGCGCGGTCGCTTGACCACGACAGCATCGCCGCGCTGCAGTACACCGGCGGAACCACCGGCGTGGCGAAGGGCGCCGTGCTGACCCATGGCAACCTGGTCGCCAACACCACCCAGGGCCTCGCCATGTGGAAGCCGTTCCTTCGCTTCGGCGAGGAAGTCATGCTGACCGCGTTGCCGCTGTACCATATCTTCGCGTTCACGGCGAACCTGATGATTTTTTACATCGCCGGTGGGCGCAACCTGCTGGTGCCGAGCCCGCGGCCGTTGTCGAACCTGAAGACGGTGATGTTGACCGAGCCGATCACCTGGTTTACCGGCGTCAACACGCTGTTTGCCGGGCTGATGCACGAGACCTGGTTCAAGCAGCGCACCGACTGGACGCTGCGCGGCTCGGTCGCCGGCGGCATGGCGCTCGTGCCGGTGATCGGCGAGCGATGGGAGGCGATGACCAAGACGCCGATCTATCAGGGCTACGGCCTGACCGAGACGTCGCCGGTCGCGACGCTCAATCCGTTCCAGCGGCCGAAGCGGGAAGCGATCGGCGTGCCGGTCCCCGGGACCGAGGTCCGCTTCGTCGATGCCGACGGCCGCGATCTGCCGTTCGGAGAAGTGGGCGAGTTGTGGCTCAAGGGTCCGCAGGTGATGCAGGGCTACTGGCAGCGCCCCGACGAAACCGCGCGCGTCCTCATCGACGGCTGGCTCGCCACTGGCGACATCGCCAGGATGGATGACGAGGGCTACATCCAGATCGTCGACCGCAAGAAGGACATGATCCTCGTCAGCGGCTTCAACGTCTATCCAAACGAAGTCGAGGCGGTGTTGCTCGAGCAGGCCGGCGTCGCCGATGCCGCCGTGGTCGGAGTCCCCGACGACGAGGTCGGAGAGATCGTGGTCGCGTTCGTGATCAAAAAGGACCCGGCGCTGACCGAGGACGCCATCCGCCAACACTGCAAACAAACGCTCACCAACTACAAGGTGCCGCGGCTGGTGGTGTTCAAGGACGACTTGCCAAAGTCCAACGTCGGCAAGGTGCTGCGCAAGGATCTTCGCGACGAGGCGCAACAGGCGTATTTGCAGCGACACGGCCAGGCCCGATCCGGGCCGGTCTCGCCGAAGCGACCGTAGGGCGCGCTGGCGAATGGATAACCTCTGTCATTCGCTGGTGGGCCTGGCGCTTGGTCGTGCCGGACTGCACCGCCGCACGGCGCTCGCCACGAGCACGCTCGTCATCGCCAACAATCTGCCCGACATCGATGTCGGTGTCTTCGTCACCGATACGCTGGCGATGTCGTTTCGCCGCGGCTGGACCCACGGCGTCCTCGCGCAACTGACGCTGCCGATCGCCCTCACCGGCGCCATGCTGCTGTACGACCGCTACTACCGGAAGAAATCCCCACCCGGGGATCGCGCCAAGCCCGGGCAGCTGCTGCTGTTGTCCTACCTGGGTGTTTTCCTGCACGTCTTCATGGACTTCACCAACAGCTACGGCGTGCGACTGCTGATGCCGTTTTCGGAACGGTGGTTTTACGGCGATGCGCTCTACATCATCGATCCGTGGCTCTACCTTTTTCTCGGCCTCGGCTGGTGGCTGGCGGCCAGGACGCCGCGCCCGGCGCGGATTGGCGTGACGCTCGCGGCGATCTATGTGGCGGCGATGCTCGGGTCGAACGTGATCGCCCGGCGCGAGGTCGCCGAGGGCCTCGCCCGCGCCGGTCGCGCCGATACCCGGTTCATGGTCACGCCGGTGGTGGTGAATCCGTTTCGCCGGGAGGTGGTGATCGATGTTGGCGATCGCTACGAGAAGGGCTACCTCTGGTTCGATCCGAGTGCCCACTTCCGCCCGGCCGGTTTCGGTATCGCGAAAGGTCTCGATCATTCGGAAGCCCAGCAGCCGCTCGCCTCGCCACGGGCCGGCGCTTACCTTAGATGGTCGCGGTTTCCGTTTCTCCAGGTCGATCCCGCCGGAGCGTTGTGGCTGAACGACTATCGCTACGCCAATGCCGGTCCGTACGGCTGGTCCGCGCTCAAGCTTCGGTAAGATAGCAATATGCGTCTGGTCATGCTGTTCGCCGCGCTCCTGGTCGTGCCGGCACCGGCGTCCGCGTGGGGCTTCGAAGCGCACAAGTTCATCGTCGACCGGATGATCGAACTGCTCCCGGCCGAGTTGCGACCGTTGTTCGAGAAGCGCCGCGCCTTCATTGTCGAGCGCGCGATCGATCCGGATCTCTGGCGCAACGTCGGCTGGAACGATGAGCCGCCCCACCATTTCCTCGACCTCGACCACGCCGCGTTTGGCCCCTATCCCTTCGACGGGCTGCCGCGCGACTACGCCGACGCGGTGCAGAAGTTCGGCCGCGACTTCATCGTCCAGCAGGGCACACTGCCGTGGCGCACCGCCGAGTTCTACGGCCGGTTGCAGCGGGAATTCGCCGCGCTGTCGCGCCAGCCGCCACCGGGCTACACGCTCGACAATATCGCGCTGTATGCGGCGGTGCTCGCGCATTACGTGTCCGACGGCCACGTGCCACTCCACGCCGTGGTCAACTACGACGGCCAGCTGACCGGGCAGCAGGGGCTGCACACGCGCTGGGAAGCGGAGCTGTTCGAGCGCAACCGATCGAAGCTGACCATCTCGCCGCCGGTGCTGAAGCCGGTCGGCTCGCCTCGCGACTTCATGTTCTCGACCTTGCTCGACAGTAATCGCGCCGCGGTGAACGTCCTGGAATCCGACCGGGCCGCGGCCGCCGGCCGCGAGTGGTACGACGATGGCTACTTCGAGAAGTTTGCGAGCGGCACCCTGCCGACGCTCGAACGCCGGCTGAACGAGTCGATTAGCGCCGTGGCCGCGACGATTGCCGGCGCCTGGGAACAGGCGGGCCGGCCCGCGGTGCCGACCGAACTGCCGCGAACTCCACGCCCGATTCGTCGTCCAAACCCGTAATGGACGTTTATTTGGTACCGGTCGGCCACGACTGCTTTGAGTGCTACTACGAGGCCGTGGAGGCGATCGATCCGGTCGAGCCGGTCGAGGGCCAGGGTTTCTTCGGGCGCATGCGCGCCCGATTCAACCAGCAGCTCAAGGAAGCCGAAGAGGCACGTCATCAGAAGTCGATCACGGAGCCGCGGACCATGCTCGACCGCCTCCAGAAGAGAAGCATGCGCTGGATCGCCGAGCGCGTGGCGGAACAGCGCCTGTTGTGGCACCTGCGGAAAGTCGACGCGGCCAGGCTGCACACCCCGACGGATCTGCCGGCCGATACCGCGGAGCTGATCATGCGCGAGAACTTCAAGTGGGACGCCGACCATCATCGCAATCGGCTGATCCTCCACAGCCTGGCCCTGCTCGTGACGGTGCCGATGACGCTCGTGCCCGGCCCGAACGTGCTCGGCTACTTCTTCACGTTTACGGTCGTCGGACATTTCCTGGCCTGGCGCGGCGCGGTCCGCGGGCT
Organism: uncultured Acidimicrobiia bacterium; assembly: GCA_963795125.1. GTDB lineage: Bacteria > Acidobacteriota > Vicinamibacteria > Vicinamibacterales > UBA2999 > 12-FULL-67-14b. Next base: position 537,880 of record CAWCGQ010000001.1, read on the forward strand.
GCACCAGATCGCGTGGACCATCGTGCCCGACGAAGCCCTCACCGACGTGCGGCGGGCGTTTGCGCTCGCCGACGGTGAGCGCCATCGCCTGATCCGGGACGCCGCCGTGCGCCTGCACCTGCCCCGGATGGCCCGGTTCGTCGAGCAGATGGCGGCGCCGACCGCGTGATATTCTCGATTTCGTGACGCTGGGCGAGCTGGCTCGTCGCTTGGAGTGCCCGGTTGAGGGCGATGCCGCCCTCGAAATTCGCCGCGTGGCGAAGATTGAGGACGCTGGCCCCGGCGACCTCACGTTTCTGGCCAACCCCAAGTACGCCTCGAAGCTGGCATCGACCAGGGCGAGCGCGGTGATCATGAACGGCGACGCGCTGGCGGCGCCGTGCGCGGTCATTCGCAGCCAGTCGCCGTATCTGACCTTCGCGCGCGCCGCGCAGGTGCTGTCGCCCGGCCGCGCCCCGGCGGCCGGCATCGATGCGCTTGCCTCGGTGGCGCGCGATGCCGCGGTGGATCCGACGGCGACGATCGGCGCCTTCGCCGTAATTGGCGCCGGCGCGTCGATTGGCGCCCGCAGCGTCATCCATCCGCACGCGGTGATCGGCGACGACACCACCATCGGTGCCGACTGCGTGATCCACTCGCACGTTTCGGTGCGCGAGCGCTGCACGCTCGGTGCGCGGGTGATTCTCCAGAACGGCGCGGTGGTCGGCAGCGACGGCTACGGTTTTGCGCAGCGCGCCGACGGCTCGCATGAAAAGATCCCGCAGCTGGCGCCGGTGGTGATCGAAGACGACGTCGAGATCGGCGCCAACACCACCATCGACCGGCCGGCGGTCGGGGAGACGCGCATCAAGGCGGGAACCAAGATCGACAACCTGGTGCAGATCGCGCACGGCGTCGTCCTGGGGCGCCACGTGCTGCTGGCCGCGCAGGTCGGCATCGCCGGCAGCACGGTGGTTGGCGACCACGTCCAGTTCGGCGGCCAGGTGGGCGTCGGCGGACACCTGACGATTGGCGATCGGGCCAGGGCCGTCGGCCAGTCGGGCATCACCAATTCGGTCGACGCCGATCAGTTCGTGTCCGGGTATCCCGCGATCGACAACCGCGAGTGGCGCCGCTCGTCGGCGGTGTTTCGCAGGCTGCCGGAGATGCGCAAGCAACTGCGCGCGCTCGAGGAGCGGCTCGGCAAGCTTGAAGAGAATAACGAATAGCGAAATAACGAATAACGAAAACGAATAACGAAAACGAAAAGCCAAATTGATGAAGAAAGCTACGCTCGTCGTCTTAACGCTGATCGCAGCGACGGTCACGATCTGGTTTGTGCCGCTGCAGGCGGCGGTGCGGCCGCCCAAGCTCGAGTACCAGCGGCTGGTCCTGCCCAACGGCATGGTGGTGATCCTGCACCAGGACAAGTCGACCCCGATCGTTCACGTCGAGCTGTGGTATCACGTCGGCTCGAAGAACGAGAAGCCGGGCCGCACCGGCTTCGCGCATTTCTTCGAGCACCTGATGTTCAAGGGCTCACGCAACGTCGAGCCCGAGCAGCACACCTCGATCATCGCCTCGGTCGGCGGCCAGGCCAATGCCTACACCAACGAGGACACCACCGTGTTCTGGCAGACCATCCCGGCGCAGTACCTGCCGCTGGTGATGTGGATGGAAGCCGACCGCATGGCGTCGCTGCGGATCGACGAGAAAACCTTCGTCACCGAGCGTGAGGTGGTCAAGGAAGAGCGCCGCATGCGCATCGAGAATCCGCCGTTCGGCCTGCTGAACGAGCTGATCACGTTCCACGCCTTCGACGTGCACCCCTACAAGCATCCGGTGATCGGCAGCATGACCGACCTCAACGCCGCGACCATCGACGATGTCCGCGACTTCTACAAGACCTTCTACGTTCCGGAAAACGCCACCATGATGGTGGTCGGCGACTTCGACGTCGACACCGTCACCAGCCTGGTCAACCAGTACTTCGCGCGCGTGCCCAAGGCCACCAACCCGGTGCCGCGCGACATTCCGCAGGAGCCGCAGCACACCAAGGAGCGGCGCGTCAGCCTCGAACAACCGTGGCCGCTGCCGGCGATCGTCGTCGGCTATCAGGTGCCGTACAACGGGCATCCGGATTCGTATCCGATGTTCGTGATGTCCAAGACGTTGTCGGACGGCCAGACCTCGCGCATCTACCGCAAGCTGGTCTACGAGACCGGGCTGGCGTTGACGGCGTTCGGGAGCAGCAGTTTTCTCGAGCAGCCGGGAATTTTTTCGGCGGTGGCCCTGGTCAACCCGGGCAAGTCCCCGGACGAGGTCGAGAAGGCGCTGATCGCCGAGTTCGACAAGCTCAAGACGATGGGCATTACCGAACGCGAGCTGCAGCGCGCCAAGAATCAGTTCACGCGCGATTACATCCTCAGCCGCCTGTCGATCAAGGAGAAGGCGTCGCAGCTGGGCCATGCGGAGGTGATTCAGAAGGACATTGCCTCGGCCGACGGCGAGTTCGACACGTTCCTGAAGGTGTCGCTCGACGATGTCAAGCGGGTCGCGCAGAAGTATTTCGTGCCGGAGGGGCGGTTGGTCATGCGGATCATGCCGCGCGGGGGAATCGAGAAGTGAGACTCAAAGCCATCGTCACCCTCGGCTTGTTCGGTGCGCTGACGGCGATTGTCGCGGCCCAGCCCGCGCTGACCGACCGGGTCAACCACGGTCAGCCTGGCAGTGGCGCCGCCCTGAGCGAGCGATCGCGCTCCAGGGGAGCGCAATCGCGAGTCGACTGGCCGCGGGACAGCCCGCCGCGGCCGCTGGCGGCCCGCCCCGTGACCTTCCCGCCCTACGAAATCCGCAAGCTGTCCAACGGCATGCAGGTGGTGCTGGTCAGCCAGAACGAGCAGCCGGCGATCAGCGTCCGGATGATCATCCGCGCCGGCGCGGCGCGCGATCCGAAGGGCAAGAACGGCCTCGCCATGCTGACGGCGACGCTGCTCGACCAGGGCGCCGGCCGTCGCAGCGCCGAAGAGATCGCCGACACCATCGACTTCATCGGCGGCGTGCTCGGCACCGGTGCCGGCACCGACCTCAGCTACGTCAGCGCGATCGTGATGAAGGACAGCTACGAAGTCGCGCTCGATCTGCTGGCGGACGTGGTGCAGCGGCCGACCTTCGCGCCGGACGAAATCGAACGCCAGCGCGCGCAGGCGCAGTCGGCGCTGAAGGTCGCCGCCGAAGATCCAGATTCGGTCGCCAGGCGCGTGATCGACCGGCTGATCTACGGCTTCCATCCCTACGGCATGCCGGGCGCCGGCACCGCCGAATCGCTGAGCGCGTTGACGCGCGCCGACTTCGTCGAGTTCCACAAGAGCTACTTCGTCCCGAACAACGCCCTGATCGCCGTGGTCGGCGACATCACCGCCGCCGACGCGATGGCCGGACTCGAAAAGCACTTCGGCGCGTGGCAGCCGGGCACGGTGCCCGCGCCGTCGATCACCGAGCCTCCCGATCCGACGCGGCGGGTGATCGTCATCGACAAGAAAGACGCGGTGCAGACCGAGATTCGCGTCGGCCACATCGCCATTCCACGCAAGCACAACGACTTCGAGGCCATCGACCAGGCGGTGAAGATTCTCGGCGGCGAAGGCGCCAACCGCCTGCAGCAGGTATTGCGCTCGCAAAAGCAGCTCACCTATGGCGCCTCGGCCGACCTCGATACCTACCAGTGGGCCGGCGCGGTGATTGCGGAAACCGACACCCAGACCGCCAGCACGGCGGAGGCGCTGCGCGTGGTCGTCGATGAGTTCACGCGCTTGCAGCGGGAGCGGGTCAGCGACGGTGAGCTCGAGGGTGCCCAGGACTACATGGTCGGGCACTTCCCGCTGACCATCGAAGTGCCGGATGCGATTGCCACGCAGGTGCTCAATCAGCTGTTCTACGAGCTGCCGGTCGAGGACCTGCCGCGCTATCGCGAACGGGTGCTGAAGGTGACGCCCGATGAGATTCAGCGCGTCGCGCGATGGTTCATCAGGCCGGCGCAGCTGTCGGTGGTGCTGGTCGGCGACGCCGACAAGTTCGTCGGCGACCTGAAGGGCGTCGGCTTCGGCAACTACGAGCGCATCCCGATCGAGCGTCTCGACCTGACCACCGCCGACTTCCTGAAGCGCACTTCACCACCACGTCAGTAGTGACGCGCATTCTGCTGTCGTGCGGTGAAGCGTCCGGCGATCTGTACGCCGGCGCCCTGGTCGAGGCGCTAGGCCGGCGCCAACCCGGCATCGAGGTGTTCGGCCTCGGCGGCGAGCGCTTCGCGGCGGCGGGCGGGCGGCTGGTCGCGGATTTTCACGGACTCTCGGTGACCGGCCTTACCGAAGCGTTGCGCGTGATCCCGCGCTCGTTCAGGACGCTCCGGCAGTTGAGTAGCGCCGCCAGGACCGAGCAGCCGCACGCCGCCGTCCTCATCGATTATCCGGACTTCAACTTCCGCCTGATGCACCGCCTCAAGCGCATGCGCATCCCGGTGGTCTACTACATCAGCCCGCAGCTGTGGGCGTGGCGGGCCGGCCGTATCAAGTCGATGAAACGCAGCGCGACCCTGGTGCTGCCGATCTTCCCGTTCGAAGAGGCGATCTATCAGCGCGAAGGCATCGACGTGCGCTTCGTCGGGCATCCGCTGATCGATCTCGCCAGGCCGCGGTTGCCGCGAGACGAGTTCCTCCGGAAACTCCACCTCGATCCCAACCGGCCGGTGCTGGCGTTACTCCCCGGTAGCCGGACCAACGAACTGGCGCGGCTCGCGCCGGTGATCGCGCAGGCGGTCCCGATGATTGCGGCACGGGTGCCGGGCGTCCAGTTCGTGATCGCGCGGGCGCCGAACCTGGACGACGGGCTGTTCGAGCCGTTCGGGCTGTCCGGCGTGACGCTGCGGATTGCCGATACGCAAACCGACGATGTGCTGAACGCGTGCGACGCGGTGGTGACGGCATCGGGCACCGCCACCGTGCAGGCGGCCCTCCACGGCAAGCCGATGGTGGTGATCTACAAGCTGTCGCCGATGACCTACCGTCTGGGTATCCGGCTGGCGCGTGTCGACAACTACGCGATGGTGAATCTGATCGCCGGTTCCCGCATCGTCGTCGAGCTGATTCAGGACCAGTGCACGCCGGAGGCGGTGGCCGATGAAGCGGTACGCCTGTTGAACGATCACGTCTACCGCGACCGCATGATCGCCGCGCTCGAGGCGGTGAGGGGCCAGCTCGGAGGCCCGGGCGCAAGCGAGCGGGCCGCGGAAGCGATCCTCGAACTGGTCCCACCGGTTGCAGAGGTCCGCTGACCGTTCGGCACACCGCGAGAGGTAGGATCAGGTGATGCGCCTGGTCCTCGTCGTCACCATCTCATGCAGCCTGCTTGCCGCCTCGGTTGAGGCGATCACCGTGGCCCCCCTCAGCTTCGCGCAGCTGGTGAGCCAATCCTCGGCGGTCGTCTATGGCCGCGTGTCCGAGGTGCGGCCGCAGTGGACCGCGGATCGGCGTTTCATCGAGAGCGTGGTCTCGATCGACGTGATCAAGGGGATGAAAGGCGGGGCCGGTGCGACGATTGCGTTCACGGTCCCCGGCGGGCAGGTCGGCCGCTACCGCAACGTGATTCCCGGCGCGCCGATGTTTGCGCCGGGCGACCTCGCGGTGGTCTTCCTGACGGCGCACGGGCCGCGGTTACCGGTCACGACCGGGCTCACCCAGGGGATTTACCGCGTGCGCCCGGACGCCTCGAGCGGGGCCCTGATGGTGATGCCGCCGGTGCTCGATGCGATCGGACCGCTGGTGCGCGGCGATGTTCGTCGCAAGCCGGTGTCGATGGCGGCGTTCGAGGGCAGTGTCAGGACGATGATGGCGGGCGGCCGATGAGGCGGGCCGCCATCACCATCGCGCTCGTCATCGCGCTCGGATCGTCCTCGCCGCTCGCCTATCTCAAGCTCGGCGTGGCGCTCAACGGCCGCGTGGTTGACGCGACCTGGCATCAACAGCCGATTGGCTACTTCATCTCCGACCGCGACGGCACCGGCGTCACGGCTGCGGAGTTGCGCGGCGCGGTCGAGCGGGCCGCGGCCACGTGGTCGAGCGTCCCCTCGGCGATGGTCCGCTTGTCGTACCAGGGCATGACCTCGGCGCCGGCCGAGGGCACCGACGGCCGCAACACTTTTGGCTTCCTCGATCGCCCCGATCTCGATCGCGTACTCGCCGCCACCAGTTTCATGATCGACGCGTCCACCGGATCGATTTTCGAGGCCGACGTGTTCTTCAACAGCCGGTTCGTGTTTTCGGTGGCGTCCGGTGGGCAGGCCGGCCGCGTCGACCTGGAATCCGTGGCGCTGCACGAACTCGGGCATTTGCTCGGCCTCGGGCATTCGGCGATCGGCGAGACCGAGGGCACCGCGGATGGCGGCCGTCGGGTGATCGGGTCGGGGGCGGTGATGTTTCCGATCGCCTTGACCGCCGGCGCGATTGCCGACCGCGTGCTGCAGCCGGACGACATCGCCGGCATCTCGGACTTGTACTCGGGCGCCGCGGCGCAGGTCAACACCGGCGGCATCGTCGGACGCATTACCAAGGGCGGGCGCGGCGTGATCGGCGCGCACGTCGTCGCGTTCAATCCGGAGACCGGAATTCTCGTCGGCAACTTCACGTTGACGGAGAACGGCGATTTCGTGATCGCGCGGCTGCCGCCGGGACCCTACATCCTGAGGGTCGAGCCGATCGACGATGCGGATCCCGAAAGTTTCCTGGGGACGCCGATCGATGCCGACTTCCGCGTCACCTACGCGCCTCGCATGGTGGTGGCGCCGAAGGGCGGCTCGTCGAAACCGATTGAAATTGGAGTGCTGCCGAAATGATCGGCCGGTCCGGCGGCGGACTCGCCCACGCGGCCGCCGCTATTGCGTGCGCGGTGGCACTGTGGTCTTTCCCCGCCGTGGCCGCGGCGCAAGCGCCACCGGAGCTTCCCGACAATCGCGTCACCGTCAGCGCCGGCATCAGCTGGCTCGGCGGTTATGGCCTGGGCACATCCACCGCGCAGCTGAGAGGCAATGGCACCGGCGCGGCACCGCCTTCGTTCACGCTGTTCACGGCCGATTCGCGGTTCTCGTCGGCGGCGGCGCCGGAGTTGAGAGTGGGGGTGTCACTGACCCGCCGGCTGGTGATCGAGGGCGGTGCGGCCCTGTCGCATCCGCGGATTGGCGTGAGCATTGCGCGCGATCTCGAGTCGGCCACGCAGCAGCTGATCGGCGAGCGGCTGGAGCAGTATGTGTTCGACGCCGGTGTCGGCTGGCAGCTGCCGATGTCGATGGGCCGAAGGCTGGCGCCGTTTGTGACCGGAGGCGCCGGCTACGCCCGGCAGCTTCACGAGGATCGGACGCTCGCCGAAACCGGCCGGATCTACTATGCCGGTGGCGGGGCCCGCTACTGGTTGCGCGGGGGCCACGGCGCGGCCCGGCCGGCGGGCCTTCGCGGTGAATTCCGGATCAATCTGCGCAGCCGGGGCATCGACTTCGAGGACAAGATGCGCACCTATCCGACCTTCTCGCTGCTGCTGTTCATTGGCCTCTGACTTCGCGGTCCAGTTCGTCGGCGTGTCGGCGAGCCGGGGCGGACGGCCGGTGTTGCGGGACGTCTCGATTGATGTCGCCGCCGGAGAGACCGTGGCGCTGGTCGGACGCAGCGGCTCGGGCAAGACCACGCTGCTGCGGCTGGTGAATCGGCTGAGCGAGCCCGACGCCGGGCAGGTGATTATCCACGGGCGGCCCGCAACCACCTGGGATCCGATCGAGTTGCGGCGAGCGATCGGCTACGTGATCCAGGACGCCGGTCTCTTCCCGCACATGACCGTGGCGTCGAACATCGGCCTGGTGCCGCGCCTGCTGCTGTGGCCGGCGGACCGGATCGCCGCCCGCGTGGACGAGCTCCTGACCATGGTGGGTCTCGAGCCGGCGGAGTTCCGGCTTCGCTGGCCCGATCAGTTGTCCGGCGGCCAACGGCAGCGCGTCGGCCTGGCCCGCGCGCTGGCAGCCGATCCAACGGTGCTGCTGATGGACGAGCCGTTTGGCGCGATCGACGCCATCACCAAGTCGGAGCTGCACGCCGAGTTCAAGCGGTTGCAGGCGCTGTTGCACCGTGCCGTGGTGCTGGTGACGCACGACATCAGCGAAGCCTTCGCGCTCGCCGACCGCGTTGCGGTCCTGCACGACGGGCAGATCGTGGCCTACGACGAGCCGGCCGCGGTGCGCGCTTCGGCCGACCCACGCGTGGCGGCGCTGGTGGCGGTACGATGACGGCGCTCGTCTCCTTCATCGCGTCTCATCGCGACGAGTTCGCGGCGCGGCTCGGCGAGCATGTGCTGCTCGTGCTGGTCTCGACGGCGGTCGCTGCCGCGATCGGCATTCCGCTCGGCATCCTGGCGGCGCGGCGTCCCTCGATTGCCAAGCCGATCGTCGCGCTCGCCAATCTTGCGCAAACCATCCCGAGCCTGGCGCTGTTTGGCTTCCTGATCCCGCTGCCGTTGGTCGGCGGCATTGGCACGCGCACGGCGCTGGTGGCGTTGACGCTGTACGCGATCCTCCCCGTGCTGCGCGGCACGATCACCGGCATTACCGGCGTAACGGCGTCGGTGATCGAGTGCGCGGTCGCGATGGGGCTGACACCGCGACAGGTGCTCAGCCAGGTGGAGTGGCCGCTGGCGTTGCCGTCGATCATTTCGGGGCTGCGGGTGGCGGTGGTGATCGGCGTCGGCACCGCGACCATCGCCTCCGCGATCGGCGCCGGCGGTCTTGGTGATTACATCTTCCGTGGCCTGGCGATGGTGGATTCCACGGTGATCCTGGCTGGTGCGGTGCCGGCCGCCTTGCTCGCGCTGGCGGGCGACGCCGCGCTCGCCCTGGCCGGCCGGCTCGCCGATCCGCGCCGGCGCGCGCCGCGCGTCGCCGTGGCGCTTGGCGTGGTGCTGGCGCTTGGCGCCGGCGCCGCGGTCTGGGCTTCCGGATCGGGCAGCCGCCGCGACGTCATCGTCGGATCAAAAAATTTCACGGAGCAGATCGTGCTGGGCGAGTTGATCGCGCAGGCGATCGAGCGCCAGGGGTTGAGCGTTGAACGGCGCTTCAACCTTGGCGGCACGGCGATCGCGCACCAGGCGCTGGTAGGCGGCGGCATCGACACCTACGTCGAATACTCGGGGACCTCGCTGACCGCGATCTTCAATCTGCCGCCATCGAACGATCCGGGCGCGGTGTTTGCGACCATCCGCGATCGCTACGCGGCCGTCGGCGTCACCGCCATGCCGCGTCTTGGCTACAACAACACCTTTGCGATGCTCGTCAGGGCCGCCGATGCCGAGCGGCACGGGTTGCGGACGATTGGCGACTTGAACAAGCTGCCCAATGCGAGAGCCGGGTTCGGATATGAGTTCCTCGAGCGGCCGGACGGGTTCAAGGGACTGAGCGCGGCCTACTCGCTCGGCATCGCCGGCCAGCCCCGCATCATGGACCTGAACCTGATTTACCGCGCGCTGGCGTCGAACGAGATCGACCTCACCGCCGGCGACGCGACCAGCGGGCAGATTGCTTCCTTGAACCTGGTCGTGCTCGAAGACGACCGGCGCTATTTCCCCGCCTACGAAGCCGTGCCGCTGGTGCGCGCCGCCGTGCTGCTGAGGCACCCGCAGGTCGCCGAGGCGCTGAGCACCCTCGCCGGCCAGGTGACCGACCAGGACATGCGCCGGATGAACTACGCCGTCGATGGCGAGAAACAGGACGCCTTCCAGGTGGCGCGCGCGTTCCTTGATAAGATTAACAAGTTCTAGGGCCACCGATTAAACACCGATTAGACACCGATTAGACGATAGATACCGATCATGCCCAGCCTCGATAGTTTCAAGACCCGCACGTCAATCACCGTCGGCGCCGACAGCGTCAGCATCTACAGCCTGCCCGCGCTCGAGGCGGAATTTCCCGGCGTCGCGAGGCTGCCGTACTCGCTGAAGATTCTGCTCGAGAACCTGTTGCGGCGCGAGGACGAGGCGTTTGTCAAGGCGGCGGACATTCGCGCGCTGGCCTCGTGGCATCCGAAGACGATCGGCGAGAAAGAGTTGTCGTTCATGCCGGCGCGGGTCCTGCTGCAGGATTTCACCGGCGTGCCCTGCGTGGTCGATCTGGCGGCCATGCGCGACGGCATCGTCGCCCTCGGCGGCGACCCGCAGAAGGTGAATCCGCTGCAGCCGGTCGAGCTGGTGATCGATCACTCGGTGCAGGTCGATCACTTCGGCACCTCGGGCGCGCTGGCGCTCAATGCCGACCTCGAGTACTACCGCAATCGCGAGCGCTACGTGTTCCTGCGCTGGGGCCAGACCGCGTTCAGGAATTTCCGCGTGGTGCCGCCCGAAACCGGCATCGTCCACCAGGTCAACATCGAATACCTGGCACGCGTGGTCTGCAGCGAGCTGACCGCCGACGGCATGATCGCCTACCCGGATACGTGCTTCGGCACCGACTCCCATACCACCATGGTCAACGGCCTCGGCGTGGTGGGGTGGGGCGTGGGTGGCATCGAGGCGGAAGCCGCGATGCTCGGCCAGCCGAGCTCGATGTTGATCCCGCCCGTGCTGGGCTACCGGCTGAAGGGCAGGCTGCCGGAGGGCGCGACGGCCACCGACCTGGTGCTGACGATTACCGAGGCGCTGCGCAAGCACGGCGTGGTGGGGAAGTTCGTCGAGTTCTTCGGACCCGGCCTGGCGCATCTGACCATTGCCGATCGCGTGACGCTCGGCAACATGTGCCCGGAGTACGGCGCGACCGTGGCGATTTTCCCGATCGACGACATGACGCTCGATTACCTGCGTCTGACCGGACGCGATGCCGCACAGATCGCGCTGGTCGAGACCTACGCACGGGCGCAGGGGCTGTTCCGGACCGCCGACTCTCCCGACGCCATCTACAGCGAGACGCTGGAGATGGATCTGTCGAGCGTCGAGCCGAGCCTCGCCGGACCGCGCCGGCCGCAGGACCGGGTGCCGCTCTCGAAGGCCAAGCCATCGTTCGCCGCCGCCCTCGAAGAGTTGAAGAAGGGGGTGAGGGTGCCGGCTCCGGCCGCTGGCGGAGGCACCGCGGTGGCGGCGAGGACGCAGCTCGAACATGGCTCGGTCGTCATCGCCGCGATCACCAGCTGCACGAACACCTCGAACCCGAGCGTCATGATTGGCGCCGGCCTGGTCGCCAAGAAGGCGGTCGAGCGCGGCCTCACGCGCAAGCCGTGGGTGAAAACCAGCCTGGCCCCCGGGTCGAAGGTGGTGACCGACTACCTGAAGAAAGCCGGTCTCGACGTTTACCTCGATCAGCTGGGCTTCAACCTCGTTGGCTATGGCTGCACCACCTGCATCGGCAACAGCGGACCGCTGCCCGACGACATCTCGGCGGAGATCGGCGAGCGCAGCCTGGTGGTAGCCTCGGTGTTGAGCGGCAACCGCAATTTCGAGGGCCGCATTCAACAGGACGTGCGCGCCAACTATCTCGCGTCGCCGCCGCTGGTGGTGGCCTACGCCATCGCCGGCTCGATGAACGTCGATGTGTCGAAGGACTCGCTCGGCATCGGCACCGACGGCAAGCCGGTCTACCTCAAGGACATCTGGCCGACCCAGCAGGAAATTCAGCAGGCGATGCTGTACAGCGTGACGTCGGAGGCGTTCCGCCAGCAGTATGCGAGCGTGTTTGACGGCGACGTGCGATGGCAGCAGCTGCCCGTGCCCGTCGGCGACCGGTTCGAGTGGGAAGGAGCGTCGACCTACGTGCGCAAGCCGCCCTTCCTCGAGGGGGTGTCGATGACGCCGGCGCCGCTGGCCGACCTGCGCGACGCTCGGGCGCTCGCGGTGCTCGGCGACAGCATCACCACCGATCACATTTCTCCCGCCGGCAACATCAAGGCCAACAGCCCGGCCGGACAGTATCTGATCGAGCACGGCGTCGAGCCCCGCGACTTCAATTCCTACGGCGCCCGGCGCGGCAATCACGAAGTGATGATGCGCGGCACCTTCGCCAACCCGCGCATCAAGAACCAGATGGTCTCCGGCATCGAAGGCGGCGTCACGGTGTATCTCCCCGGCGGCGAGGTGATGCCGATCTACGACGCGGCGATGCGCTACAAGGCCGCGGCGGTGCCGCTGGTGGTGATCGCCGGCAAGGAATACGGGTCGGGCTCGTCGCGCGACTGGGCCGCCAAGGGCACGATGCTGCTCGGGGTCAAGGCGGTGATCGCCGAAAGCTACGAGCGCATCCACCGCAGCAACCTGGTCAACATGGGCGTGCTGCCGCTGCAGTTCATTCCGGGTGAAAACGCCACGACCCATGGCCTCACCGGCCGCGAAGTGTTCTCGCTGGTCGGCGCCGGCGAGGCGCTCAAGCCGCGCAGCGGCGTCACCGTGCTGGCCCGCGCCGAGGACGGGGCCATCACCACCTTCACGGTGATCTCCCGCATCGACACGCCGGAGGAGCTGGTCGCGTTCTCGCACGGCGGCATCCTGCCCTACGTCCTGCGGCAACTCGTGAAGCAGAGCCAGTAGCCGCCATGCTGAGCCCGGCTGCGATCAAGCAGCACGCCGCCGGGCTCGGCTTCGATCGCTGCGGCATTGCGCCCGCGCACGCTTTCCCCGAGCTCGAGTTCCTGTCCCAATGGATCGCCCGCGGCTACGCCGGCGAGATGGACTACATGGAGAAGTCGGCGGGCGTCCGCGCCGACATTCGCAATTTCCTGCCGTCGGCCCGCTCCGTGATTGTGATGGGAACGGTGTATAACACCGGGCCGGGAACCGGGAGCCGGGAGCCGGGAACGGGGCGAGACAGAATCAAGATCGCGAAGTACGCGCGCGGACAGGATTATCACAAAGTCATCGAGGATCGGCTGCTCGAGCTTGTGGCGTGGATGCGCGCCGGGCATCCCGCGTCGTTCGACGCCGCGCATTTCGTCGACAAGCACCAGGTGCAGGAGCGGGTGTTCGCGCATCATGCCGGGATCGGCTGGATCGGCAAGAACTCCTGTGTGATCAACCCCGAGCTCGGCTCGTGGATGTTTCTGTGCGGCATTGCCACCAGCCTCGACCTTCAGCCCGACGCGCCGGCGTTCGATCAGTGCGGTTCGTGCACGCTGTGCATCGATTCCTGTCCGACCGGTGCCATCGTCGACGCGCGCGAAGTTGATGCGACGAAATGCATTTCGTACCTGACGATCGAAACGGCAGGCGAGATCCCCGAAGCGCAGCGGGCGCTGATCGGTCAGCACGCCTGGGGGTGCGACATCTGCCAGGACGTCTGTCCGTTCAATTTCGCCGCCGCCATCACGACGGATCCCGCCTGGCAGGGGCCACAGCGGGACGGACAGAGCGCCGCCGCCTTGTGGGAGCAGTCGGACGATGAGCTGCATGCGCTGATCAAGGGCAGCGCGATGACCTACGTGCCGTTGTCGCGCTTGCGCCGAAACCTCGCGACGATCATCGGCAACAGCGGTGAGGCGTCGTTGTCCTCGGTGCTGGATCGGCCGGGACGCGGGATCAGGAATGCCGCGCGCTCGAGCGGCACCCCGGCGGTCGAGGACGCCGTCGACTGGTCGAAGCGGCGGCTGGGGATATGATTCTGCCCATGTTCAAGACAGCCTTCGGCGCCGGTACTCGTCGTCACGCTCGTCGTGGTCGGGCTCGCGGCCCAGGGGCCGGACGCGGCGCGGCAGGCATTGATCGCCCGCGGCCGGTCGCTCGAGCTGCCCACCCAGTACGTGCCGCCGCCAGGTGAGAAGATCGAGCACTTCGCATCGGGCTACGCAAAGATCATGTGCACCGCGGTCTTCGTGGCCGGGCTCGATCCGGCGTTCGCCGCCGAGAACGTCGGCTACTTCACGGCACCCTACGATGAACGCGCGAAGCTCGGGACCCCGAAGATCGATCGCCAGAAGCAGATCGTCGAAGTGACGATGCCGAACGGGACGGTTCGGGTGGCGAAGCGGGTCGGCAGCCAGGGCTGCGTGACGCTGCCGATCGGCAAGAGCGACGTCTCCTTCACGCCATCGATCGTCACGCCGCAGGTGCCGGATCCAAAGACCACACCGTGGCCCATGGGCGACGTGTTACCGGGTGGTCCGCCTCCAGCTGGCGTGGACCTGGCCAAAGTTCAGGCGGCGGTCGATGCCGCCTTCGATCCCGCGGCGATGACCGGCGCGTTTGTCGTCACGTATCGGGGCCGGATCATCGCCGAGCGGTATGGCGACAACATCACGCCGACCACGGCGCTCGAGAGCTGGTCGATGGGCAAGAGCCTGAGCGGCACCTTGCTGGGGATTCTGATCCAGCAGGGCGTCTACACGCTCGACCAGCCGGCGCCGATTCCCGAGTGGCAGACCGCGGGCGACCCGCGTCAGAAGATTCGCATCCGCGACATCCTCAACATGTCGAGCGGCCTGCGGATCCGCGCGCCGCAAGACCCGGACTACGACGCCAGCGGCCCGTACCCCGATCATCTCTACTACTACACCGGATCGATCAATGCGTTCGCATACGCGGCGACGCGCCCGCAGCAGTGGGCGCCGGCCACCGTTGGCCGTTACCGCAACACCGACCCGGTGTTGACGAACTACCTGGTACGGCTTGCGGTTGAGAAGCGCGGCGACAACTATCACGCCTGGCCGCAGCGTGCCCTGTTCGACAAGTTGGGGATTCGCACGTTGGTCCTCGACACCGATCCGTACGGCAACTTTCTCACGCACGGCTACGAGTCGGCATCAGGACGCGACTGGGCGCGCATCGCCAACCTCTACCTGCAGGACGGCGTCTGGAACGGGGAGCGGCTCCTCCCGGAAGGTTACGCGAAGTTCGTCGGCACGCTTGCTCCCGCATGGCTGGCCGACAATCGCCCCCAGTACGGCGGGCTGTTCTGGGTGAATGGCGACGGCGGATGGCCGGCACCCACGGACATGTATTTCATGTCGGGCGTCGGCGGCCAGCAGGTGCTGATTGTTCCGTCCCACCAACTTGCTGTCGTGCGGCTTGGCCACTACAAAGGCTCCCCGGCGGCCGGCCGGGCCACGCGCCGCGCCGTGGGGATGCTCGTCGAGGCGGTGCAGCCGGCTGCGCGCCAGTGATTAATCGCTCATAGAACAAGGACCGCACGCACGAGCTCCGTGGACGATGTTGCAGCGCTGAAGGCGCTGAGCGGCGCGACGACCACGACGCTCACGGACCATCCTGTTGAAGGAAGGCCTGCGCAACGTCTGGATCCGCGGCGCCTACAACGGCTTGCAGCCGACAGTGGGCCCGATGGATCATGGGACCGCTGCGGCTGAAGCCGCAACGGTAGGCAACAGAACAGTGACTCACGATCCTGCAACGCTTATTGGTTCTCTTGGAGTGGCGCTGCTTCTCCTGGCATTTGTGCTCAACATGCTTAAGGTTCTGCGCCCGGACACAACCGCGTATCTTGCCCTCAATCTCGTGGGCGCGGCGCTCGCGTGCTACTCGTCGTACTTGATTCACTTCATCCCGTTCGTGGTTCTAGAAGGCGTGTGGGCCGCTGCAGCTTTAGCTGCGTTGGCTCGCGCCTTCGTCCAAGGTCCACGTGCCGCCTAACCCGGCGCTGCAGCGGACCGGCCACGCCTTCTTGGAAGGGCAACGGCCGAGGCCTTCGCCGCAAAAGGCGCGAGCGTCGTGGTGGCCGCGACTACAAACGCAGGTTCTCGTCGTCACGATCGTGGTCGGGGTCCTGCCAGCCACAGTCAGCGCGACGCAATCGTCCACTGCCAGCAACCAGTTGGCGCGACCGTCCGGCGCCTCGTCGCAAAGGGTTGCCAAGTCAAACCCATACAGACGGCTTTTTGCACCAGAGGTCCCGTTGTCGACCGCTGCTGCGACTCCGGCCAAAGCCCAGGCTCCGCAGAGTAATGGGCCGGTCATTAAGTGCGGAATGACGTTGGTTCCTGGGGACCACAGCATCGACCCGGGAATCGCGATTCGATTCCAATCGAGCGCGTCGCGATTCACGATGCGCATTGTGGAACCGACCATTTGTCGTTAGCCCGTCAGCCTAACCAGGCGTGGGAGCCGACGCGCCGCGGCTGAAGTCTGGCCGTTGGGGAGACGTGAGAGAACCCGAATGTCAGTAGCATCGATCTTGTGGCAACGTCTCGACACACCGGGTCATGACGCCTGCACCATCGATCGGCACGCCACCGGTTGGAAGTTGTGCGGGGCACCTAACCTCGGCTTGCAGGCGACGGCGGCGCGTGCCAGCATTTGGGCCGCCGCGGCTGAAGCCGGAGCGTCATGCCGCTGGACCGACGTGCATTCCGGAGAGGAGGCGATGGTGACGATCAAATCGATTCCCGAGGGTGTGCAGGCTGTCTTTCCGATGTTGGTTTGCCAGAGCCCGGAAGCCGAGATGAACTTCTGCGCGGCGGCGTTTGGTGCAGTTGAACAGGTGCGGCGGCCTGGTCCGGATGGCTCGCCAATTCACATCGCGATGCGCATCAGTGACGCGTTCCTGGTAGTTCAATCCGAGTTTCCGGACGTGGTCGCCAGCCGCTCGCCTGGTCCAGACGGCAGCTCCCCAGTTGTCATCTTCGTCTACGTGGCAGACGTCGATCTGGCCGTGGAGCGTGCAGTCGCGCTGGGTGCACAGGTGCTCCTGCCTGCGCAGAATCAATTCTGGGGTGACCGGACGGCGCGCATCATGGACCCGTCGGGCCATGTATGGACGGTGGCGTCACGAATCGAAGAGACGACGGAGCGGCAGCGGTCAGAGCGCTGGTCGGAAGACTCTCGCAGCGCCGGTGAGGCATGACGTGAGCACGCATTGTGGTGGCGTGTGTTTTGCAAAAGTTAGCGAATGCTGGCGTCCGGCATGAGAACGGCACACGGTCCGCCCGCTGAGCTTTCGAGGCGAGGCGTAGGGAGGAGTATGGCTACCAAGCAAGAAACGTCTGACCGGCAGAATCCGAGACGAGTACACAGGGTTGTTCCACGCAATGAGTGGACCGCAGCCCGGCTCGATCTGCTCAAGGCGGAGAAGGAGCTCACGCGGCGCAGCGATGAGCTGGCGCGGCAGCGGCAGGAGCTGCCGTGGGTTCGGATTGACAAGGACTATCGATTCGCGACCGACGAGGGAAACGCCTCACTGGCCGACCTCTTCAAAGGGCGCTCGCAGCTGCTCATCTACCATTTCATGTTCGGTCCGGACTACTCCGCGGGATGTCCGTCGTGTTCGGCGATCGCGGACGGGTTCAATGGCTCCGTCGTCCATCTGGCAAACCACGATGTGATGCTGTGGGCGGTGTCACGAGCGCCCCTCGCGAAACTGCAAGGCTACAAGCGGCGGATGGGATGGACGTTTTCCTTGGGCGTCATCGTTTGGCAGCGACTTCAACTTCGACTTCCACGCCTCGTTCACCGAAGAGCAACAGCGCGAGGGAACCGTCGAATACAATTACCGACGCGAGCCGGCGTCGACGAAGCGCGGGATCGGCGACGCACTGACGAAAGGCGGCGAAGGGCCCGTCGCCGAGGTGGCAGCCGCGACTGGCACCGATGTGGCCACCTACACGCGCGAACGGCCAGGCATGAGCGCGTTCGCGCTCGAGGATGGCGTCGTCTACCACACCTATTCCGCGTATTCGCGTGGATTGGACGGCCTCTGGGGCATGTATCAGTGGCTCGACCGTGCGCCCACGCGGCCGGAACGAGACGGGCATCTGGTTCCGACGCCACGATGAGTATGAACCGACATGACAGTGCCATCGAAGAACGACATCACAATGCCAGCAAAGAACACGGTGTGCCTCTGGTTCGACGGCGGCGCCGAAGACGCCGCACGGTTTTACGCCGAGACCTTTCCCGACTCATCGGTCGGCACCGTCTCTCGTGCGCCGGGAGACTTCCCGTCCGGGAAGAGGGGAGACGTATTGACGGTCGAGTTCATCGTCATGGGCATCCCGTGCATGGGGTTGAACGGCGGCCCCGAGTTCAAACATAACGAGGCGTTTTCGTTTCAAGTGGCCACCACGACCCAATCCGAAACGGATCGCTATTGGAATGCGATTGTCGGCAACGGCGGTCAGGAAAGCGCCTGCGGCTGGTGCAAGGACAAGTGGGGGGTGTCCTGGCAGATCACGCCGGTCGCCCTCACCCAGGCGATCGCCGACCCCGACCCTGCCGCCGCGAAGCGTGCGTTCGAGGCGATGATGCAGATGAGGAAGATCGACATCGCCGCGATCGAGGCGGCGCGGCGTGGATGATGTGCACCGGTCTGTCTATGCGCCCGGCGGACGCCGGCCTCGCCGGGGTCGCCGGTGCAGCAGCAGTAGCTACCTCTCATGCGTGACGTCTGAAGGAAGTGGATTCCCATTCTCCGCGTTGACCCGACCGCACGCGGGACCCGTGAATTCCATTCATGTTTCGATGAATTAATCGCACTAGGTGCCGGAGGGCGCGCGCCGGTAGAGTCCGCGCATGCGGACATTTATCGGCGAGTTGCGCCAGGCCTGGCGCTCGCTGCGGCATCGCCGGGCCTATTTCGTGACCTGCTCGGCCACGCTGGCCCTGGTGCTCGGCGCCAACGCAGCGCTCTTCGCCGTGGTCAACGCCACGATGTTCCGGCCACTGCCGTTCGCCACGCGCGGCCAGGTCGTGCACCTGTTTGCGCAGCCGCCGGGCACCTCGACCTCGCTGCAGCGAAACCCGCTGCAACAAATGGAAGTGCCGCGCTTGCGCGAGCGTGCCCGCACCCTCGCCCGGCTCGAAGGGTTCTACCCGTTCGAACGCGTCATCACCCGCGCCGGAGAGCCCGCGGTGGCCAAGGGCGCCACGGTGACGCCCGGCCTGTTCGAGATGATGAACTTGCCGATCGCGCAAGGCCGGCCGTTCACGGCCGCCGAAGGTCAGCCGGGCCACTTGGTCGCCGTGATCACGGATCGCTACTGGCGAGACACCCTCGGCGCGCAGAACGTACTCGGCACGGCGCTCGTAATCGACGGTCAGCCCCACACCATCATCGGCGTGCTGTCCCCGGCGTACCGGGTGCCGTTCCTCGATGCGGACGTGCTCACGCCGCTCGTGGCCAGCCCGGACTTGGTCCGCGGCCCACCGCGCACGTTTGTAGGCGCTGGCGGAGCTGGCGGCAGGCGTATCGATCGAGCAGGCCCGCGACGAGCTGGCGACCATCTCCGGTCAGCTGGCTCAGGAGTCGCCGCGCACCCACGCGTCGTGGATGCTCGGGGTGCAATCGGTGCGCGAGTGGCAGTACGGTTCCCTGCGGCTGCCGTTGCTCATGCTCATGACCGCCACGGCCGTGGTGCTGCTGATCGCGTGCGTGAACATCGCCAATCTCACGTTCGCCCACGCCGTCGCTCGTTCGGGCGAGCTGTCCTTGCGCCTCGCACTGGGCGCCTCGATCACCGACGTGGTCAGGCTGCACCTGGCCGAGCTGTTGATCGTGTGTCTCGCCGGCCTGATTCCCGGCCTGCTGCTGGCGCGTGTAGCGGTGCCCGCCTTGCTGGCAGTGCACCCGACCATCGCGCAAACACTGGGCGCCGTGCCGATTGACTGGCGGGTACAGGCATTCGGCGCCGCGATCGCCGTGCTCACCGCGATTGGCGCATCGGCGCTGCCGGGGATACGGGCGGTGAGAGGCGCGGCGGCGGCGACGCTGGCCGCGTCCTCCCAACGAATGGCCGGGGCCCCACGCACCGGCCGCGTGCAGCGCGCGCTGGTGTCGATGGAAGTCGCACTCGCGGTCGCGTTGCTGATGGCCGGCGCCGTCGTCATCCAGGGGCTGCGCGATCTGTCGGCGCGAGGGCCTGGATATCAGCCGGCGGGAGTACTCACGGCGCAGATCCGGCTGCCGGAAGCGTCGTATCGATCGCCTGAGTCGCGGACGGCGGTGGTCGAGAGGCTCCTCGAAGACATCCGGGCGCTGCCGGGCGTCGAGTCAGCGGGGATCACCCAGAACGCGTTCCTGCCGAACTTCTCGTACCAGACCCTGCTCAGGGTGAAGGACCGGCCGACGCCGGACGACCAGCCGCATACGGTGCAGTTTCGTCGCGTCAGCCCGGACTACTTCGCCGCCATGCGGATCCGGACGCTCGCCGGCCGCGTGTTCACCGACCGCGACACCGCGAACAGTCAGCCGGCGGCGGTCATCAGCCGCAAATTCGCCGACAGCCTCATGCCGGGCCTCGATCCCATCGGCCGGCAGCTGCTGCGCAACAACCTGGCGCCGATCACCATCGTCGGCGTCGTCGACGACGTTTCTGACGTGACCGCCGCCGAGCCGGCGGATTCCGCGTTCTACGTGCCGTGGGCGCAGAACAACAACTTCGGTGTGCCGGTGGCGTTCGTGGTCCGCACCGGAGTGGAGCCCTCGTCGCTGATTCCCGCGTTGCGAGAGGCGTTGAAGCGTGTCGATCCGACGCTGCCGCTGCGCGCGGCCCAGCCGCTCGAGGTGTTCGTCAACGAGTCGACGGCGCCGGAGCGCTTCCGCATGTTCGTGCTCAGTATCCTGGCGGCGCTCGGCCTGCTGCTCGCCGCACTCGGTATTGCCGGCGCGACGTATCGCAGCGTGGTCGATCGCGCAAAGGAGTTCGCGGTCCGGCTGGCGCTTGGCGCCGAACCTGGCGCCGTGGTCCGCCTGGTACTGCGTGAATCGCTTCGCGACCTGGCGATTGGCGCCGCCGCCGGCGTCGCCGGTGGCGCGGCGGCCTGCGTGGTGCTGGCGCACTCGCTCGGCAATGTCGCCGACGTCGAGCCGAATGCGACGGGCCTGGCCGTCGCGATCATCGTCGCGACCGGGCTCGCCGCGGCGTGGTTGCCGGCGCTGTGCATCATGCGGGTGCGGCCGGCAGCGGCGCTCCGAAGCTAGACTGGAGAAGCGTGAACACCAGCCATGCCCGCGGCGAGCCACGGGTCATCGGCCTGCTCGGCGGTCTCGGCGTTGGCGCTGCCGTCCACTACTACCGTGAACTGGCCGCGTTGCATGACGCGCTTGCACGGCCGATGCACCTGGTGATGGTGCATGCGTCAATTGCCCGGGTAGCCGACTGCGCATCCAAGGGGGACCGTCGCGGCTTGGCCGAGTATCTGGCCGGCCTGCTCGGGCAACTCGCGGCCGCCGGGGCCACCACCGGCATTCTTCCCGCGGTGACGCCGCACATCTGTATTCGCGAGCTGATGGCCATCAGCCCCCTTCCCGTCCTCGACCTGACGCGGGTGGTGGCCGATCACATCCGGGAACGCCGGCTCTCGAAGGTCGCCTTGTTCGGCACGCGCTTTGTCGTCGAGTCGGACATGTACGGCGCGCTCGAGGGCGTCGCGGTGGTGCGGCCGCGCGAGCCCGAGCTGGCATTCGTGCACGCGGCCTATACGCACCTGGCGCACAGCGGCACGGTGTCGGCCGATCACCGGGAACAGTTCGTCGCGCTGGCGGATACGCTGCAACGGCGCGACGGCGTCGAGGCCATCGTTCTGGCGGGCACCGACTTCACGTTGATGTTCAACGAGGCCAACACGCCGTTTCCGCATGTGGATTGCGCGCGCGCGCACCTCGACGCCATCATGCGAGCGGAGCCCTCGCGGCCGTGACGCCATCGCCTGCTGGCGCGCGCCGCCGCGATGCCCGCCGCTGCGTGATCAGCAGCCGAACGAACTCCTCCATGAACGGCGTCGGGGCCACATCGCTGAGAGTGACCGCATACCACTTGCGGAAGACGCCGGCCCTGGTAATGCGGACGGCCTTGATGCCGCCTGCGGGGAGCGCGGACGCGATCGACCACTTCGGCAGCACGCTGGCGCCCATGCCCGCCTTCACCATTTCGATGATGCCCTCCGACAGCTGCAAATGGGTGGCGTGCGAAGGGGTGAGCCCGGCGGGCCGCAGCACCTTCCGCACGAGGAAACTGCTCTCGATGGAACGCGAGAACAGGTAGAGAGGCTCGGTGGCAATCTCCGCGAGCGTCACGAACGGCCTCGACGCCCACGAGTGCGATGGCGGCACCACGGCCACGTGCTCATCGTCGAACAACTCCCGGTGGCGCAGCCGGCGGTCGTCGGACTCGTCGTTCATGATCGCGAGGTCGAGCTTCGCGTCGAGCAGGGCGGCGATGGGATCCACGGTGTATTCCGGCACGATCTGCAGCGAGAACGCCGGATAGCGCCGGCGCAGCCCGGCGACGATGGCCGGCAGCCACGAGTAGCCGGTGTAGCAGTGCGTGCAGACCCGCAACTCGCCCCCGGCGTGCCGCCGGAGCCGTTCAATCTTCGCCTCGACGCGGCCAATCGCCGGCAGCACATCATCGGCGGCCTCGACGATGAGCCGTCCGGCGGCGGTGAGCAGCATTCGCCGGCCGGCGCGGGCGAAGATCGCGGTACCGAGCTCGATCTTCGATCTCCCGCAACTGATGACTGACGGCGGACTGCGTGACGTTGAGCCGGTCGGCGGCGCGGGTGACGCTCTCGGTGCGCGCGACCTCGGCGATGAGGCGGAGGTGGCGGGATTCGAGGAACTGACTCATGAATATCGTTCACTTTATCATGCCGATACCATGAGAGTGGCTCATGAGAGCGGCCGTCCTCGGTTTGCCAGTGGTGGTGTTCGAGAACGCCAGCCACCATCTCTTCCGCGACCGCGAGGCGGACGTCATCCAAGGGATGGTGACCTTCTACGAGCGGTTCGAGAAGTCAGCATGCGTCTATTGAGCACGGACTTCCATTTCGCGTATGGTTGCCTTCGCTGATGCAACAATCACAGAGGCGGGTAGTCACAGAATTGCGACACAAGGCGAACCGATGAGAGACGCCCCCACATCGCTCCCAGCGTTAGATGCAAAGCTCGCCGTCGCTCGTAACTACGCGGCCGCTGTCTGTGCGTTGCTCTGGTGTGCGATAGCCGTGCTGGCCTTGACGGGCCGTTCGCGGGTCGGGCTCATCGAGGCTTTATTTCTTCTTGCGCCTCTCGTGCACGTTCCACTCGGCTTCAGAGTCGTGCGGCACCTGATCGGAGACTACTCCCCGCTCGGGCACGTGGCGCACTCGGTGCTGCCGCTTGCGGCGATCCTGGCTGGGGCGTCGTTCTGGCCGGCTCCAGGGGCCCTCGCGGGCGGCCTCGCACTTGCCTGGCCCCTGGTGTGCGGGTTAGCGGCGCTCGACGGATTCTGGCGACTCAATCGACACGCCACATCGATCCGTCGAGAGCACACTCTTGGCGGCGGCTTTCTTTTACGTGTGCGTGGGCGGCGTGTGGTTGGTCCTGTCAAGGTTGGGGGTTACGCCCATGAGCCTGCCCAAGCAGATCGTATTGCTGGCCGCTGTTCACTTTCACTTCACGGGCTTTGCCCTCCCGGTCTTCGCCGCAGCGACCTGCCGTGCGTCACGGATCTCTGGCCCGCCGCAGGCGAGACTCGGCCGCTTCGGGTTCCGATTCGTAGGCGCCGGTATCATTTGCGGTCCGCTCTTCCTGGCGGCCGGCAACCTCCTCGTGGTCCCGATTTTGAAGATGGTTGGCGCGCTGCTCCTCACCTTCGCGTCGTTTGGCCTGATTGCAATGCTCATCCCTGTCTTGCCAACCGTGAGATCGCGTGCGGCGCGAGCACTGCTTGGAGCCGCCGCGATCTCGCTGCTCGTGGGGATGACGCTCGTCGGCGTGTATACGGTCGGCGAATATACGGGCCAGTCCTGGCTACTCATCCCCGAAATGGCGCGGTTCCACGGGACTGTGAACGCTTTAGGATTCGCTCTCTGCGGACTCCTCGGCTGGACACTCGGCCTGACCCATCGGTTCGGCGTCAGCTACAGGCACTGAGATGACTTTGCAGACACACGCCGGTTCGATGGGAAAACTTGTCCGTGGGTGGATCCCGCTGCTCGCGCTGGGGGCGATGCTGCCCGTGGTCGCGCAGGAGCCCGCGGAGATGCTCATCCGCAACGGCCTGATCGTCACGGAGAGCGGCCGCCTCCAGGCCGACCTGCGCATCCGCGCCGGCGAGATCGCCGAGATCGGGCGCAACCTCACGCCCGCGCGCGGGGCGCGCACCATCGACGCGACCGGCAAGCTGGTGCTCCCGGGAGGGATCGACACCCACGTGCACCTGGAGCCGGTGCGGACGGCCAACTCACGTGCGGGCGCCGACGACTTCGAGTCGGCCTCGCGCGCGGCGCTCGCCGGCGGGATCACGACCATCGGCGCGTTTATCGGCCAGAGCCCGGAGGTGCCGGTCGCGCAGACGCTCGACGGGGCGATGGACGCCGCGAGCCGGACCACGATTGCGGACGCGCTTCTGCACCTGACGATCAGCGATCCGACGACGCTGCTGCCCGCCGGCCTTGCGATGCTCCGGGAACGTGGCGTCACGCCCAAGATCTTCATGCGCGGCATGGGCTTCGAGCAGCGCCTCGTCCGCCAACCTGAAACTGATCGAAGCCGCCGGCCACGAGGGACTGCTCACGCAGCTCCACGCCGAAGATGCGGCCATCCTCGCGGGCGCGATGGACCGGCTGGTCGCTGACGGCCGCACCGCGCTGGTGGGCCAGAACTTCGCGGACTCGCACCCGGTCGAGGCCGAGGAGGTGGCCACCCAGCGCGCGGTCGGCTTCGCCGAGTTCACGGGCGCGCCGATCTACCTGGTGCACATGTCGTCGGAGCGCGCGATGCGCGTGGCCGAGGCGGCCCGCGCGCGCGGCCTCCCGGTGTTCACGGAGGTGCGCTTCATCTACCTGCACCTGACACGCGACGCCTTCAACGGCGCGGACGGTCCGACCTTCACCGGCGCGCCGCCGCTGCGCGAGCAGAGCGACCGCGATTATCTCTGGGCGGCGATCGCGCGCGGCAGCGTCGACGCCGTCAACACCGACCACGTCGGCTACACGCGCGCGGAGAAGATGGATCCTGCCAACAGCGTCCAGCGCCCGCGCGAGGGCAGCAACTTCCTCCAGGATCAGATGCCGCTCCTGTACTCCGAGGGCGTGCGCAAGGGGCGGATCAGCCTCGAGCGCATGGTGGCCGTCACCGCCACCAATCCCGCCAAGCTGTTTGGCCTGTACCCGAGGAAGGGCGTGATCGCGGTCGGCGCCGATGCCGATGTCGTAATCTGGGATCCCGATCTCACGCGGACGATCCGTGACGATGACATTCTGTCGAACGGAAAGTTCTCGATCTTCTCGGGTTGGGAGGTCACCGGCTGGCCGGTTGTGACCATCCGGCGCGGCGAGGTGGCGTACGAGAACGGGAGGATCGTCGCCGCACCAGGGAGCGGGCGGTTGGTGGCGCGCACCCGCTGGCAGCGTCCGTAAAGCCAATGCGGTCGTTCGCGGCCGCGTTGGACTCGGCGGGGTGGTGCAAGCCGCCGAGGTCGAGGTTGTACCGCACTATCCCAGAGATAATGAGGGGCACGATGCAGGTCTTGCATGTACTGGTACTGGCAGCGCTTGCTGCGACAGCCTTTGCCCAAACCAGCACCGCTCCACGTGCCCGAGATCTCGGCGTGCCGTTCGACGGCGCTCCCGGTCCCCTCAATGCGATTACCGACGTGCCGGGCGTTCTCGTCGGGCACACCACTCTCGTGAGCGGCGACGGACCCCGGTCCGTTCGCACCGGTGTGACGGCGATTCTGCCTCGCCGTGAACTCGGCTACTACCCGGCATCAACCTACGTGCTCAACGGCGACGCCGAGTTGTCCGGCGCCATCTTCGCCGAGGAATTCGGCCTGCTGCGCTCGCCCATCATGTTGACGGGTACCGCCAGCAACGGGACGGTCTACACATCCGTCATCAAGTGGTCGGCACGCCGTTTTCCAACCAACCCGGTGTTGATGCCGGTCGTTGCCGATACGTGGGATGCAGGTCTGAGTGACTATCTTGCCTTTCCCCTCAAGGAGGAACACGTCTTCGCCGCGCTCGATACTGCCGCGGGTGGCCGTGTGCCTGAAGGGAATGTCGGCGGCGGCACCGGCATGATGTGTCACGAATTCAAATGCGGAATTGGCACGTCGTCGCGCCTGCTCGACTCTGGCCAGGGAGGATTCACGGTCGGGGTGCTGGTGCAAGCCAACTATGGAAGGCGGGAGGAGCTCCGGGTGGCCGGCGTACCTGTCGGACGTGAGATCACGACCCTCAAGCCCGAATTGCGCGAGGGCGTAGGGGGGGCACCGGAATCGGGTGGCTCGGTGCTGGTGGTGGTCGCGACCAATGCGCCGGTGAGTCCACTCACGCTGAAGGCCATGGCCCGGCGCGCGACCTTGGGTCTCGCCAGAAATGGGGCTACCGCCACGCCAGGATCCGGCGACGTCGTCATCGCGTTCGCCACCACGCCGGTCACGGTTGAGGCGGATCCACCGCATCGGGTGCGCGGTGAAACGATTTACCCGTATGCAACCGAATCCCTTTATCTCGCGACAATCCAGGCTACCGAGGAAGCGGTGATCAATGCCCTCGTGGCCGGGAGAACGATGACCGGACGCAACGGCTCTCGTGTCTACGCCGTACCGCACGACGCCCTGCGCGACGTGCTTCGAAAGTATGGCCGCCTCCCATGAAGGCTGCTCTGTAGGCTGGACCTGCCTGGCTTTGTGCCGGCCAGGGCCATCCAACAATCCCGGAACGGATGCACGTTGAACGGATCACCAGGGCTTTGTGAGGCACCTTCAGAACGAAACGAGCCGCGTGACAGCCTCTTCTAGCAATCGAGCGGGGGAACCGGCGGGTGGTGTCAGTGCGAAGCTGATCTTCCTGTGCGGCAAGATGGCGGCGGGCAAGTCGACGCTGGCTCGCCGGCTGGCCGCGCAGGAACATGCCGTCCTGTTCATACAGGATGCGCTCCTCGACGCGCTCTATCCGGGCGCGATTGTCAACGTGGCGAGCTACATCGAGTATTCGACACGCCTCAACAAGATGCTGGCGCCGTACGTCGCGGACCTGTTGGCTCGTGGCGTGCCGGTGGTGCTCGATTTCCCCGGCAACACGACGAACCAGCGCGCCTGGTTTCGCGACATCATCGTCCGCTCGGGCGCCGAACACGAACTGCACTACGTCGACACGCCGGATGACATCTGCAAAGCCCGGTTGAAGACACGCAGCCAGCACCTGCCGCCGGGGACGCCGTGGACGACCGAGGCCGACTTCGAGCTGATTCGGTCGCACTTCCGGGCACCGGCGGAGGCTGAAGGCTTCAACGTCATCCGCCATGTCCATCAACACCGTTAGAATGCAGCGCATGACTACGCCTGACGATGCCGCGATCGCGAAAGTCCTGGCCGAGGTGACGACCGCGACGATCACGACCATCCTGCTGAAGAAGGGCCTGCGCAACGTCTGGATTCGAGGCGCCTTTCCCCTGGCGCCCGGCATGACGCGGGTGGTCGGCCGCGCCTTCACCGTGCGCTTCATTCCGGCGCGTGAGGATCTTGCCACACCGGCATCGTGGAGCTCGCCGCAGTCGACGCGCGCGGCGATCGAGGACATGCCGGCGGGCTGCATCGCCGTCGTCGATGCCAACGGCGTGACGGACGCCGGCTTCTGGGGGGACATCCTGTGCGCCCGCATGGCCAGGCGCGGGGTGGCCGCACTGGTCAGCGACGGCGTCGTCCGCGACGTGGCGGGCGTGTTGTCGACCGGATTGCCGGTGTGGGCGGCCGGCGTCGCCGCTCCGCCCTCGGTCGCGGGCTTGACGTTCGTCGATTGGCAGCAACCCATCGGTTGCGGCGGGGTCGCGATTTTCCCGGACGACGTGATCGTTGCCGATCAGGATGGTGCGGTGGTGATTCCGGCGGCAATGGTCGAGGAGGTCGCGGCGCTTGCCGTCGAGCAGGAGCGCCTCGAAGGCTGGATCATGGACGAGATCAAGCGCGGCGTTCCGTTGCCCGGTCTCTATCCCGCCAACGCCGAGACACAGGCCCGTTATGACGCGTGGAAAGCGACGCGGCGCACACCGCCGGGCTGAAGGAGTGCGAGCGCCCGCGACGGCCTAGCGGCGGTTGCGCACGATGGCGGTGACGCCGAGCCCGATGCACAGCAGTGAGATTGCGGCCACCACCGTCAGTTCGACCGCGCCAAAGTCGCTGAACATCATCACCGTGAGCGCGACATACCCCATGGGGATGACCAGTCCCATCAGGATCAGTTCCGCGCCCGCATAAACATTGGCGCGCCGGCGCAGCCGCTGGCGCTGTTCTTCAGTCGGACGGGGAAAAGCGGTACGGAATGGATGCAGCCACGCCACCTCGGGCCGGCGACGGGCCAGGGTGGAGAGGCCCCAGACCGCGGCCAGCAGCATCACGGCGGCCATTTGAAACGTCTCGTATCGCGTCATTGCCCTTCTTGATCAGCTGGCGGCCGATAGTATACGAATAGACCGTGCCGGCGACGCACGGACTTGACGTGAAGGCTGTTAGGATCAGGGCATGGCGAACGCCTCTCTCGCCCCCGTTCTACTGGTCTCGATGCCGCAGATGAACGATCCGAACTTTTCCAGGACCGTCGTGCTGCTTGCGGAATACGGCGCCCACGGTGCGTTTGGACTGGTGCTGAACCGCCGCATGGACGAGCCGGCCATGGCGATCGTCACCGCGGACGAGCCGCTCGAGATTCATCCGAAGATGCACCTTTACACTGGCGGGCCGGTCGAGCCGACGCGCGCGTGGATTCTGACGGCGCGCGAGGAGCTCGATCCGGAAGCGCTCGAGGTGATGCCCGGGGTCTACCTGTCCGCGTCGCCGGCGCTGGTGCGCCAGACGCTCGAGTCGGCGCCCGACCGGCGCGTGCGCATGGTGGTCGGCCACGCCGGCTGGGGCGCGGGCCAGCTCGATGGCGAGCTCGCCCAGGGTGGATGGCTGCTGGCGCCGGTCGAACCCGACCTGATCTTCGAGACGACCACGGACACGATGTGGGAGGCCGCGATTCGTCGTCTCGGCGCCGAGCCCTCCATGCTTCACGGATCTTCCGGTGTTCACTGATGACAAGGATCGCTTCATGGGCAGAGTCGGCATGGCGGTAGCTTCGGCATCCCTGATCGCCACGCTGGCGGCGTGTCGCGCGCAGGCGCCTTCCACCCCGCCGGCCCCGCCGGCGCCGGCGCCGGACCAGTCGGTGGCCGATCTGCAATCCAAGTCGGCGCGGTTCACGCCGACCGATCTCACCGCCGATCTCACCGCCCTGCCGCCGAACGAGCGGGAGGCGCTCGCGCACCTGGTGCGGGCGGCGCAGGTGATGGACGCGCTGTTCCTGGAGCAGGTCTGGGGCGGCAACGAATCGATGCTCTACAGCCTGATCCGGGACGAATCGCCGCTCGGCAAGGCGCGGCTGCATGAGTTCCTGATCAACAAGGGCCCGTGGTCGCGGCTCGATCACAACGCCGCCTTCATTCCCGGCGCGCCGGACAAACCGCCCGCGGCGAACTTCTATCCGGAAGGCGCGACCAAGGCGGAAGTCGAACAGTGGCTCGAGTCGCTCGGCGGTGCCGAGAAAACGAGCGCCACCGGATTTTTCACCACCATCCGCCGCGACCCGGCCGGCAAGCTGATCGCGGTGCCGTACAGCACCGAATATCAGGGCGCACTCGCGATTGCGGCCGGGCACCTGCGCGCCGCCGCCGCAGCCACGGCGCAGCCGACGCTCAAGGCGTTTCTCGAATCACGGGCCGCCGCGTTTGTCTCGAACGACTACTACGACAGCGACGTGAAGTGGATGGAGATGGACGCGACCATCGAGCCGACCATCGGTCCGTATGAAGTCTACGAAGACGAGTGGTTCAATTACAAAGCCGCGTTCGAGGCGTTCATCACCGTCAAGGACCGCGCCGAGTCCGACAAGCTGCAGCACCTGGCCGGCGCGCTCCAGGAGATCGAGAACAACCTGCCGATCGACCCGAAATATCGCAATCCGAAGCTCGGCGCCCTGGCGCCGATCGTCGTGGTCAACACGGTGTTCTCCGCCGGCGACGCCAATCGCGGCGTCCAGACCGCGGCGTTCAACCTGCCCAACGACGAGCGGGTGATTCGCGAGAAGGGCAGCAAGCGCGTCATGCTCAAGAACAACCAGCAGGCCAAGTTCGACAAGGTGCTGGTGCCAATTTCGAGAGTGGCGCTCGCGTCCGGCGACCGCGGCAACGTCGCCTTCGACGCCTTTTTCACGCACATCCTGATGCACGAACTGATGCACGGCCTCGGCCCGCATGACATCACCGTCGCCGGGCGCAGCACCACCGTGCGCCAGGAACTGAAGGATACCTACAGCGCGATCGAAGAAGCCAAGGCCGATATCTCCGGCCTGTTCGCGCTGCAGCTGCTGGTCGACAAGGGCCAGCTCGACAAGCAGTTCGAGCAGACCATGTACACGACGTTCCTGGCGTCGGCGTTTCGCTCGCTGCGCTTCGGCGTGAATGAGGCGCACGGCCGCGGCCAGGCGATCCAGTTGAACTACCTGCTGGATCACGGGGCGTTCAAGGTCAACGCCGACGGTACCTTCACCGTCGACGCCGCGAAGATCCGCGACGGCGTCACCGCGCTGACGCGCGAGATCATGACGCTGCAGGCGGAAGGCAGCTACGCCAAGGCCAGGCAGATGATCGACACCCTCGGCGTGCTGCGCCCGGAGGCGAAAGCCGTGCTCGACAGGTTGACCGCCGTACCGGTGGACATTGCGCCGAGGTTCACTACGGCGGTGGAACTTTTGAAATAAGAAATTAGAAATTCGAAATAACAAACGGAGGGGTTCCGGCAGCGACCTCTGTGTTCGGTTTTGTTATTTCGAATTTTTTATTTCGTATTTCCTATCTCTCATCTCAGGTGTTTATACATCATCTCCAGTAATTCATCGTAGGTGCGGTCGGCCTCGGCCGGACCTTTCTTGATCGCGGTGGTCGCGCAGTGCTTGAGATGATTGCGCAGCAACTGCCGCCCGACGCCGCGCAGCGCCTCCTGCACTGACGCAATCTGCGTGATCACGTCGGGGCAGTAGCGATCGTCCTCGACCATCTTCTGCAGTCCGCGCACCTGGCCTTCGATGCGGCGGAGGCGCGTCAGATTCGCCGCCTTGATGTCAGGGTCGACCCCATCAGCGTGATGAGGGGGTGTCCGGTCCGACTGCGGCTTTCGTGGGCTCATGACAGGCTCGCTCCCCGCAGGCGCAGGCTGTTCGAGACCACGCTCACCGAGCTGAGCGCCATCGCCGCGCTCGCCAGGATCGGGCTCAGCAGGATGCCGAACGCCGGGTAGAGGATGCCGGCCGCGATCGGTATCCCGACGACGTTGTAGACGAACGCCCAGAACAGGTTCTGTCGCATCGTCGCCATCGTCTTGCGGGCCAGCACGATGGCCTGTTCCACGCCGGCCAGGTCGCTTCGCATCAGGGTGACCGAGGCCGCGTCGGCCGCGATGTCGGTGCCGGACGCCATCGCCATCCCGACATCGGCCTGCGCCAGCGCCGGCGCATCGTTCAGGCCATCGCCGATCATCGCCACCTTGTGCCCGCCGCCTTGCAGCGAGCGCACCGCCGCCACCTTTTGATCCGGCAGTACCTCCGCAATGACTTCGTCGATGCCGGCGTCGGCGGCGATCTTCTGCGCCGTCGCTTTGCGATCGCCGCTCAGCATCACCACCCTCAGGCCGCGGCGCCTGAGCGAGCCAACCACCGCTGCGGCGTTGGGCCTGAGCGTGTCGGCAATCGCAAACGCGGCGGCGACCTGTCCGTCGATGGCGGCCACGACGACGGTGCGCGCGTCGGCAGCCCATCGTGCGGCCGTGTCGGCGACGGCGGCGGTGTCGACGTGCGATTCGCGCAACAGCGTCTCGGTGCCGACGATCAAGCGATGCCCGTCAACGGTCGCGAACACGCCCTTGCCGGCGACGGCGAGAAAATCCGTGACCGTCGCGCGAGGGTGTCCGCCGTTGGCCGGAGCGGCGAAGGCCACGATCGCCCGGGCGAGCGGATGCTCGGAGAGTGCCTCGACCATGCCGACCTGGCGGAGCACCGCATCGCGGTTGCGCTCGTCCACCACCATCGCATCGACGACTTGCGGGCGCCCCTCGGTCAGCGTGCCGGTCTTGTCGAACACCACGGTGTCCACCGCGCCCAGCCGTTCGAGCGGCTCGCCACCTTTGATCAACACGCCCGCAGCCGCGCCGCGGCCGCTCGCGACCATGACCGCGGTCGGGACCGCGAGGCCCATGGCGCAGGGGCAGGCGATGATCAGCACCGCCACGGCGGCGGTGAGCGCGGAGACGAACGAGGGTTCCGCGGGCAGCAGCATCCATGCCGCGAAGGTCGCCACCGCGATCGACACCACCACCGGCACGAACACCGCTGAAATGCGATCGGCAATCCGCTGAATCGGCGCCTGTGACGCCTGCGCCTCCTGCATCAGCGTGACGATTCGGGCCAGCACGCTCGAGGAGCCGACGCTGGTCGCCGTCACCTCGAGGGAACCGGCGGTGTTGATGGTCGCGCCGATCACGGCATCGCCCGGCTGCTTCTCGACCGGAATCGACTCGCCGGTCAGCATCGATTCGTCAACGGCGCCGCTGCCATGCGCAATCGTGCCGTCCACCGGGATGCGTTCGCCCGGCCGGACGATCACCAGATCCCCGGACCGCACCTCCGCGATCGGCACGTCAACGTCGTCGCCGTCGTCGGCGGACCCGGGCGGTTGACGGCTGCAACCTCGCCAGCTGGCGCAGCGCCCGCGTGGTATTGCGCTTGGCGCGGGCTTCCATGGCGTTGCCGAGCAGCACCAGCGCGATGATGATGACCACCGCTTCGTAGTACACATCGGGGTTGGCGCCGTCGGCCACGAACCACTCCGGTGCATAGGTGGCGGCCAGCGAATACAGGAATGCCGATCCGGTCCCGATGGCGATCAGCGTGTTCATGTCGGCGGTGCGGTGCCGCAAGGCGGTCCACGCGCGAACGTAGAAATGGCGCCCGGCCCACGCCATGATGAACGTCGTCGAGGCGACCAGCGCGAACAACAACACGCGCGGATCGATCTCGTAGAGCCACGGCAGGAGCCCTCTCACCGGTGGGTCGAGCACCCGCATGGTCCACGCGATTACCGGGTCGCTTGAATGCGCGCCATGCGCAGCGCCCGCTGCCGGCGGACTCATCAACGGCATCGACGCAACCATCGCCGCGGCGCCGACGATCAGGCTGACGACGGCCTTGGTCAGTAATGCCGCGTACTCGCGGGCGTCTGCTTGCTCGCGCAGTTCGTCGACTGCGAGCGGGGAGGTATCGGCGCTGGGAAGCCGCGACTGATAGCCGGTGTCGTTAATCGCCGCGACGATGGCGGCCGGATCGGTGCTGGCCGGATCGTAGTGCACGGTCGCCTCGTGCATCATCAGGTTGACGGCGGCCCTGGCGACCCCTGGGGTCGCGGTCAGGGCGCGCTGAACGTTGGCCTGACACGCCGCGCAGGTCATCCCCTCCACGGGAAGGGTGATCCTGGCCGGTGCCGGTGGTTCCTGAAGGGCGGCGGTGCTCACGACTAGCTTTCGGAGACGACCTGGAAGCCGGCGCGGGCGACGGCGTCCTTGACGATCTGCGAGGTGGCCCGCTCGTCGAGGCGCAGCTGGGCGGTGCCGACCTCGATCTTGAGCGGCTCGATGCCGGGAACGGTCTTGAGCACCCGGGTGAGGCTGTTGACGCAGCCGCCGCAGGACATGCCGGAGATGGTGAAGGTCTTATCGGTGAGGCTCATGAACGGGATCATATACCCCCTGGGGGTATATGGCAAGTCCGGCCCGGTGCTGTCCGGGTGCTGCCATGCGCTACCCTAGAACGACATGAGCAAGAAGAAAGCCGCCACCCCGGTGTTCCAGTTCCGCCCCCACCCCTGGCACGGCCTCGAAGTGGGTCCCGAGCCGCCGGTGAGCTTGAACGCCTTCATCGAGATCACCCCGTTCGACTTGATGAAGTACGAGGTCGACAAAGTCTCCGGCTACCTGCATGTCGATCGGCCGCAGCGTTTCTCGGCGCAGCACCCGGCGTTGTATGGTTTCGTGCCGCGCACCTATTGCGCCGAGCGCGTGCGCAAGCTGGCGCCGGGCTCGAAGCGCGGCGACGGCGACCCGCTCGACATCTGCGTGCTCAGCGAGCGCGCCATCACCCGCAACGAGATCATCGTGCGTTGCACCGTGATTGGCGGGCTGCAGATGATCGATCGCGGCGAGGCCGACGACAAGATCATCGCGGTGCTCGAGAACGACAACATGTGGGGCACGGCCAAGGACATTACCGATGTGCCGCCGGTGTTGATCGAGCGGTTGCAGCACTACTTCCTCACCTACAAGCTGGTGCCCGGCCAGCGGCCGGTGGCGCGCATCAAGAAGATTTACGGGCGCGAGCACGCAATCAAGGTGGTAAATGCGGCGATGGCGGATTACGCCGCCGCGTTTCTCGGCATCAACAGCGCCGGCTAACCGCGCCAGTCGATGCGGGGAGGTCCTTGCCGCGATTTGTGGCATTCTTCCCCGCATGCGTCTACCGCTCCTTGCCGCCTGCCTGGTCAGCGTCACCCTTGCCGCCAGCGACACCTATCCGCCACCGCGCTTTACCGACGCCGACCGGGTAAAGAAGCTGGAATCGGCATTGCCGGAGGTCGACCGCATCTTTGCGGCCTACGCGGCGAGTCAAAAGATTCCCGGAATGATCTGGGGCGTAGTGATCGACGGGCGGCTGGCGCACGTTGGCAGGAGCGGTGTGCGCGAGCGATCTGCCGGCGACCCGATTGCGAACGACACCGCCTTTCGCATCGCGTCGATGACCAAGAGCTTCACCGCGCTGGCCATTCTCAAGCTGCGCGACGAGGGCAAGCTGTCGCTCGAGGATCCGGTGTCGAAGTGGATTCCGGAGTTCGCCCGCATGGAACTGCCGACGCGCGACACACCGCCGCTGCGGGTCCGTCAGTTGATGAGCCATAGCGCGGGCTTTCCGGAAGACAACCCGTGGGGCGATCAGCAACTGAGCGCCACCGACGCCGCGCTTGACGGGTGGCTGCGCGCCGGCATCCCGTTCTCGACGCCGCCGGGCACGCGCTACGAATATTCCAACTACGCCTTCGGTCTGCTCGGTCGCATCGTCACCAAGGCCTCCGGCGTGGAGTACGAGCGTTACCTGCGCGATCAAATCCTGAAGCCGATTGGGATGGTCAATACCACCCTGGAGTTTTCTGAGGTGCCGGCGGCGCGTCGGGCGATCGGCTATCGATTGAAACCCGACGGCAGCTATGCGGAAGAACCGCCGCTGCCGCAGGGTGTGTTTGGCGCCATGGGTGGATTGCTGACGACCGCGACCGACATGGGCCGCTACCTGGCGTTTCATCTGTCGGCGTGGCCGGCGCGCGACGACGCAGAGGCGGGACCCGTCAACCGGGCGTCGGTAAGGGAGATGTCGCACCTGTGGACGCCGTCGAATCTGACCGCGCGAACCGTCAACGGCGCGATGCAAGCGTCGCAAACCGGCTATGGATTTGGGCTGCGCGTGGCCGCGGACTGCCGTTTCGAACACATCGTGTCGCACGGCGGCGGCTTGCCGGGCTTTGGTTCGTACATGCAGTGGCTCCCTGATTACGGTGTCGGCATGTTCGCGATGGCGACGCTCACCTACTCGGGACCGTCGGCGCCGATCAGCGCCGCCTGGGACGTGATGTTGAAGACCGGTGGCTTGCGGAAGCGCGAGCTGCCGCCGACCACGCGTCAGACCGAGATGCGCGACCACGTCTTCAACCTGTGGAAGCGGTGGGACGATGGCGCGGTGAAGCCGATCGTGGCGGTGAATTTCCTGCTCGACAAGCCCGCGTCCGAGCGGCAGGCGGAGATTCAGGCTTTGAAGGCGGAGGTCGGCAGCTGCACGACCGCGGGCCCGATGGAGCCGGAGAACTGGCTGCGCGGGCAGTTCGAAATGCAGTGCGAGAAGGGCACAGTCGGCGCGTTCTTCACGCTGGCGCCGACCCAGCCGCCGACGATGCAGCATTTGGAGTTCAGAAAGCTGGCGTCCCCGGCGGACGTGATGGGCGCGCCGACCGGCGCGCCGGCCGGCGTGAGCTGCCGGCCGTAGATTCCCGCGCCGGAAGACTTGCGCCTGCCGCGGTCCCGCGCGCCGATCCGACCGCCCTACCGGGGTTCGATCAGGTCCACGGACGACGACAATGCGATCGTGCCGTGCAGGGTGCGATAGAGCGGGCAGCGCATCGCGTAGACGCCGTGGACGCGTTCCACGGTCTCGCGCGTCGACGCGGGCGCCTGCAGCCGCATTTGCACGTGAATCCGCCGAATCACCAGGACGCCCTCCTCCGTTTCGACTTCTCCGGTGACCTCAGCCGTCAGGCGGCCATTGGCCGCATCGATTTGACGCGCCTCCAGCGCGCCTCCAAAGGTGCCGAGCATTCAACCGCCGGTGGCGGCGATCACGTAATCGATCGTCGACGCGTGCGGTTCGGTCAGGCTGGCCGGATCGATCTTGTAGTGTTCGGCGATGGCGCCGTGCACGCTGAAAGTCACGGGCTGCGTTTCACCCGGCAGGTGCGCAATGCGGATCGGTCCAGTACGACGTTCGAGGTGGACTTTCGAAGTGTAGGCGACTGTCGGCATGTGGGTGTCTCACGGGGTTGGTCCGCGCGGAGCGGTGGTTATGCTGTCCAAGGAATGATATCCCCGGTTCGCGGCCATAAAGCTTCGCGCGCGGATTACTCGAGCAGGCGGCGCAGGATCCTCGCGAGCGCGCGCTGGTCGGCCTCCGACAATCGCCCCAGTGTGGGCGGCGATGACGTCATGCGGTCGAGCAGCGCCGCGCGGATTCTCGCGCCGAGCGGCGTGAGACTGAGGACCTTCACCCGCCGGTCCTCCGGCGACGGCCGGCGCTGCAGCAGGCCGCGCGACTCCAGCCGATCGACCAGTCCCGTCACGTTCGAGGCGTCACAGCAGAGCGCACTCGCCAGCTCTCCCATCGGCATCGGCCGATCCGGCTCGATCAGGTTCAGCAGGTGGCACTGCGCCGGCGACAACTCGAGCTCGGCCGCCACGGCCGGCAGGGTCGCCCGCTGCGTCAAGGAGAACCGGACGAGGAGCTGCCACGCTTCACACGTCGGACCCTTGGGCTTCGCGCACATCGCGCCGATTATAGTTCATCATCTCAATAGTTGACATCATCAAGTAATAGGCGTAACGTCGAAACATGACTTCCTATCGACTGATTCCCCTGGACGACACCGTGGTATTCCCCGGCATGCCGGTGACCCTGTCGGTGGATCCGGGCGCCGACACCCGCGTCCTGCTGGTGCCGCGCCGTGGCGACGAATACGCCAAGGTCGGCGTCGTCGCCGAGGTCTCCGAGCGCGTCAAGCTCGGCGGCCGCGGCTACGCCGTGTCGCTGATGGGTCTGCATCGCGCGCTGCCCGGCGCCGCCGCCACTGACCGCGACGGCCATCTGCGGGTGGAAGTAGACGAGCGGCCCGATACCGCGCCGCCCGCCACGCTCACCCACGAACTCGAGCGCGAATACCGCGCCGTGGTCGAGGAACTGCTGCAGTTGCGTGGCGACGATGGCCGGATCAGCGCGTTCCTGCGCTCGATCACCGGCGCGAGCGCGCTGGCCGACACCGCCGGCTACTCGCCGGACATCAGCATCGAGCAGAAGATCGACCTGCTGGAGACGCTCGACGTCGTCGAGCGGCTGACGCTGGCGGTGCGCCTGCAGAAGGAACGCCTCGCCGAGCTGCAGTTGCGCAAGCGCATCCGTGACGACGTGGATTCCGGCGCGCAGAAACAGCAGCGCGAGTACTTCCTGAACCGGCAGATGGATGCGATCCGCAAGGAGCTCGGCCAGAACGAAGCGTCGGTCGCCGAGGAGTACCGCAAGAAAATTGCCGCGGCGGGGATGCCCGAGAAGGTCCAGCAGCAGGCGGACCGCGAGCTGTCGCGCTTCGAGCGCATGGGCGACTCGAACGCCGAATCGTCGATGATTCGCACGTATCTCGACTGGCTGCTGGCCGTGCCGTGGTCGAAGCGGTCGGAGGAGCGGCTCGATCCGGTCCATGCGCGGCAGGTGCTCGATGCCGACCATGCCGGCCTGGATGACGTGAAATCGCGCATTACG
The DNA here is from genome assembly GCA_963795125.1 of uncultured Acidimicrobiia bacterium. GTDB lineage: Bacteria > Acidobacteriota > Vicinamibacteria > Vicinamibacterales > UBA2999 > 12-FULL-67-14b. The sequence goes on from CAWCGQ010000001.1 coordinate 575,992, forward strand.
GAATATCTCGCGGTGCGCAAGCTGCGCGCCGACCGCGGACTCGCCGATGACAAGCGCTCGGGCGCGATCCTCACGCTCGTCGGCCCGCCGGGAACCGGCAAGACGTCGATCGGCGAATCGATCGCGCGGGCGACCGGCCGCCAGTTCGTGCGGATGTCGCTCGGCGGCGTTCGCGACGAGGCGGAGATTCGCGGCCATCGGCGCACCTACATCGGCGCCCTGCCCGGACGGCTGGTTCGGGCGCTGCGCGACGCCGGCACGATGAATCCGGTGATCATGCTCGACGAAGTGGACAAGCTCGGCGCCGACTGGCGCGGCGATCCCTCGTCGGCGCTGCTCGAAGTGCTCGACCCGGCGCAGAACCACGCCTTCGGCGATCACTACCTCGACATCGAGCTCGATCTGTCGCACGTGCTGTTCATTGCGACGGCGAACGTGGCCGACAAGATCCCCGGTCCGCTGCTCGATCGCATGGAAGTGATTGCGTTCGACGGCTACACCATCGACGAGAAGGTCGCGATCGGCCGCGGCTATCTCTGGCCGCGTCAGGTCGAGCGCAATGGCCTCGTGCCCGACGACGTGACGATCGCGGACGCGGTGCTGCGCGTGGTGGTGAATGACTACACGCGCGAGGCCGGCGTCCGTCAGCTGGAGCGCGAGATCGGGACGCTGCTGCGCAAGACGGCGGCATCGGTGGCGTCAGGCGACCGCGGCCAGCGCCGGTCGTGATCGACGAGGCGTTCGTGCGCCAGGCCCTCGGCCGCGCGAAGGTGTTCCACGAAGTGGCGGCGCGCACCGCCACGCCGGGCGTGGCCACCGGACTCGCCGTCACGGGCGTCGGCGGTGATGTCCTGTTCGTCGAGGCGGCGACGATGACCGGCACCGCCGGCCTGGTGCTGACCGGGCAGTTGGGTGATGTCATGAAGGAGTCGGCGCGCATCGCGTTGACCTTCGTGCGCAGCAACGCAGCCCGGCTCGGGATCAACGACGATGCCTTCTTCGGCAAGGAGTTCCACCTCCACGTGCCGGCCGGCGCGGTACCGAAGGACGGCCCGAGCGCGGGCGTCACGATGGTGACGGCGCTCGCGTCGCTCCTGACCGGGCGTCCGGTCAAGAACACGGTGGGCATGACCGGCGAGGTCACGTTGCAGGGACTGGTGCTGCCGATCGGCGGCCTCAAGCAGAAGGTGCTGGCCGCGCACGCGGCGGGATTGACGGAAGTGATTCTGCCGGCGCGCAACGCGCCGGACCTGGACGAGGTCCCGGCCGACGTGCGCGAGCACATGACCTTCCATCCGGTCAGCACGATCCACGAAGTGCTGGCGCTGGCGCTCGAGCCTCAGGCGCTCGCCAAGGCGGCCTGAGGCCTACCGAACCCTGATCCAATCGACGGCAAGCGCGAACGCGCCTTCGCGTTTGTCGCCGATCAGCAGGCCGATTTCCTCGACCTTGCCAAGGTCGAGCGGGGGCCCCTTTAACTGCTCGCCCCGGAACGTCGGCATCAGCGCGTCGAAGTTGATGCTGACCTCCCTCCACTGGCCGGCGGTGGTCGGAAAGTCCGCTGCGTAGGAGACGGAGGAACCGCCGACGCGCGCGTCGGTGGCCAGCCGCAGCTGGTAGGTGCGGCCGTCGCCTTTCACTCGCAGGACCATGGTCGTCTTACCGCGCAGGTCGAACGCGCGGCCGGTGGTCCTGATCGACGAGAATCCGCCGTTGTTCTGCAGCGACAACGTGCCCGAAAAGAAGAGCTGCCCATCGGCAACTCGTGGCCCGCCTTGTGACAGTCCGCCCATGACCCCGTCGTTGACGGCAATCCACGCAGGTTCACTTGGCTCGCCGGAGAAGCTCATCAGGGCGTGGTCAGCCGGTGACATGATCTGAGCATACGCTGCGCCGACGGAACCGGCGGCGATGGTCGCTGACAGCACGAACGCCGCTTGACTCCTTCTCATGTGACAGATCCGAGTCGAACCGCCTGAGCCGTCTGCGTCCCTGGCTATGGCTTCTTGTGTGCCGCGTGAGGGTCTACCTTCGCGCCTTCGGCGCTCGGGCGGGCCGCATCCGCGGCGGGTGGGGGAGTGTCGCCGCCTTTGAGGAAGTCTTCGATCTTGCGCTCTTCCTCGAGTTGCTGTCGTGAGGTTGGATTGAACTGTTCCATCACGGCCAGATCCTCGGGGGTCAGGTTCGGCAGCCGGCGAATGAAGTGCACCAGCTGCCAGCTTGATTTCTCCCCCTCGGGAGTACCGGTGCTCCAGCCCGGCATGCCGGTCAGGCGAATGCCGTTCTCGATGAAATAGAACAGCTCGCCGTCGCTCAACTGCTGCGTGCGGGGGAGGCGCATGTCCGGCGCCTTGGGGTAAAGATTGCGGCCCATCTCGGTGTTGCCGCTGCCATCGTTGGCGTGACAGCTGGCGCAGTGATCGGCGTAGTGCTCGCGGGCGGCGACGAAGTTCTCGTCGGTCGCCGACACTGGGTTCTTCAAGCCCTTGAAGGTTGGCGGGGTGAGCCAGCCGCGCATGAAGAGCGCGGCGCGTGCTTCGATCGACGAGGGCTCGGGCCGCGCGCTGACGCCGCGGCCCTGGAGCACGAGCATCACGCCCGCGACGACCACGATCAGCAGGAACGCGAACCACGCGGCCACGCGCAGCCACCGCTTCATCGGCGCACCCACCTCAGTTCGAACAGCTCCCGGCGCCGCGCGGGTCGCCACAGGCGCCGCAGGCGGCCGGCCCGGCCATTCGCGCCGGCGCGGACGAGGGCGCATTGACCGCAAACACCGACAGCTGCTTGCTCAATTCGGAGGCGGCGCACTTCGGGCACTCGAGTTTGGTCGATTCGCGGACCAAAAGCTCGAATTGATGGTCGCAGGCCCGGCACTGATATTCGTAGAGCGGCATGGCGTCCATGATACCTCCGTCGAACGACCGTCGAACCCCGCCGCCGTCGACCCTCGTCGAACGACTGTTATACTGGTGAGATGTCTTTGCCAGGAAAGTCCGCACCAGTAGCCAATCCTTTACGCCGCAACGTCGCCATCATTGCGCACGTCGATCACGGTAAGACCACCCTCGTCGACGCCATGTTCCGCCAGGGTGGCGTGTTTCGCGCCAACGAGCGCGTCGCCGACCGCGCCATGGACAGTAACGAGCTCGAACGCGAGCGCGGCATCACCATCCTGGCCAAGAACACCGCCGTCCATTACGGCGAGACGCTGATCAACATCATGGACACGCCCGGCCACGCCGACTTCGGCGGCGAGGTGGAGCGCGTGTTGTCGATGGCCGACGGCGTGGTGCTGCTGGTCGACGCCGCGGAAGGACCGCTGCCGCAGACCCGCTTCGTGCTGCGCAAGGCGTTCGAACGCGGGCTGCCGCCGATTGTCGTGATCAACAAGATCGACCGCTCCGACGCGCGCTCGAGCGAGGTGTTGAACGAGGTCTACGACCTGTTCATCGATCTCGACGCCACCGAAGAGCAGATCGAGTTCCCGGTGCTCTACACCAGCGGCCGTGCCGGCACCGCCAGCACCTCGCTCGAGGTGCCGGGCGAGGACCTGCGGCCGCTGTTCGACGCCATCATCAATCACGTGCCGCCGCCGCGCGGCGACGTCAACGCGCCGCTGCAGATGCTGGTGTCGAACCTCGATGCCAGCGACTACCTGGGCCGCATCGCCATCGGCCGCATCTTCAACGGCAAGGTCCGGGTCAACGATCAGGTGGTCGTCTGCAAGCTGGACGGCCAGGCCAAGGAGACGCGCGTCACCAAGCTGTTCACCTTCGAGGGCTTGAAGCGCGTCGAGATCGAAGAGGCCACCGCCGGCGACATCATCTGCCTCGCGGGCATCGAGGACATCACCATCGGCGAGACCGTCGCCGATCCCGAACATCGCCTGGCGATTCCCTACACCGACGTCGACGAACCGACGGTGTCGATGATTTTCGGCATCAACACCTCGCCGCTCGCCGGCAAGGACGGCCAGTACGTGACGTCGCGCCACCTCAAGGAGCGTCTCGACAAGGAGCTGCTCGGCAACGTCTCGTTGCGGGTCGAGCCGACGGATACCCCGGAACAGTTCAAGGTGCTCGGACGCGGGGAGCTCCAGCTCGCCATCCTGATCGAGATGATGCGCCGCGAGGGATTCGAACTGCAGGTCTCCCGCCCGGAAATTGTCGTCAAGGACATCAACGGCGTGCGCAGCGAGCCGGTGGAGGACCTGGTGATCGACGTCGCCGAGGACTACCAGGGCGTGGTGATCTCCGGCTGCGGCACGCGCCGCGGCATCATGACCAACCTCGTCAACCACGGCAGCGGCCGCGTCCGCATGGAGTTCCGCATCCCGGCGCGCGGCCTGATCGGCTTCCGCTCGCAGTTCCTCACCGAGACCAAGGGCACCGGCATCATGAACCACCTGTTCGCCGGGTGGGAACCGTGGCACGGGCCGATTCCGTCGCGCGAAACCGGCGCGCTGGTGTCCGATCGCACCGGCGTGACCACCGCCTACGCGCTGGCCAACATCCAGGAGCGCGGCGTCATCCACATCGAGGCGGGCACGCCGGTCTACGAAGGGATGCTGATCGGCGAGAACTCGCGCGACAACGACCTCGACGTCAACGTCTGCAAGGAAAAGAAGCAGACCAACATGCGCGCCTCCTCCGCCGACGAAGCGATTCGCCTGGTGCCGCCCCACATCATGGGCCTGGAGCAGGCGGTCGAGTTCATCAACGACGACGAGCTCGTGGAAGTGACGCCCAAGAACATCCGGCTGCGCAAGCGCGTCCTGGCGAGCAACTTCCGCCCCAGGAAGGGCGCGCAGTAAAACCCGGGGATCGGGAGCCGACGCCCCCGATCCCTGACTGCCTGACTGCTTAGAACCCCAGCCTGAAGTTCAACTGCGCCGTCCGCGTCGGGCCCTCGTCGCTGACATCGAGCAACCGCAGGAAGGTGGCCGGCAGGCGCTGATCGATTGACGGATTGGCGTAGTTGGCGCGATTCGCCAGGTTGAAGACGTCGAGGAACAGGTCGAGCGTCCGGTCACCGCCAATGCGAATCCGATATCCCGCCCGCAGATCCGCCTGGGCGTAGCCCGGACCGCGGGCGCCAGCACGTCCGCCCTTGTAATCCACTTCGTACGGGATGGCGTTGGGCGAGTTCGCGTCAGGCGCCGCTCCGGTGTAGGTCCCGGCCGCGAGATATTCGTTCGCCGTCGACCCGTTGCGATCGCTGTCGAACGTGGTGTTGATGAGGGAGATCGGCGTGCCGCTGCGGGTGCGGAAGACGCCACTCAGCTTCAGTCCGCCGGTGCGCGGCACATCGTAGCTGGCGGTGAGCGTCAGGATGTGCGGCCGATCGACGTTGGTTGGACCGTACTCGCGGTCGAGATTGAGATCGCCGAGGAACTGTGACACCGGAACGTCGGCCTGGCCGGTCGGCACGTTGCCGCGTCCGCGCGAGTAGGCATAGGAGACGCGCGCCTGCCAGTGGTTGGCGTAGCGCTTGGTGCCCGACACCTGGATGCTGTTGTAGTCGATCGACCCGGCCGGCTCGATGGTGATGACGCTGGCCGCCCATTCGCCGACCGCGCCCACCAGCGGATTGGTCCGGGTGTTGGCGTTGGTAGCCAGCGTGCCCGAACGCACCAGCGGATTGAGCTCCTTCAACACGAACTGATTGCGCTGTTCGGAGCGGATGAAGTCCACCGACACGCCGATCGCCGAACCCAGCTGCCGCTCGTAGCCGATGCTGTAGGTGCGCGAGTAGGCGTTGATGCGATCGGGATTGTCGAAGCGCACGGTGCCGCCGTTGCGCACGCGCGTGCCGGCGGGGAACTGGGCATCGAGCAGCGCGCGATTGACCGCCGGGCCGTTGGTCAGGTACGGATCGGTCGGCACGTTGCCCTGCCGCGGACCGGGGTCGATGTTGTTGGTCGGGAACTGGACCACGAACGAATCGGCGAACCGCCCGCCCGAGAACATGGTGGTCAGGAAGGTGTAGGAGGTGCGCTGGTAGAAAATGCCGGCGCCGCCGCGGAGCGCGGATTTCCCCTGGTCGTCGAGCTGCCAGGCGAAGCCCAGCCGGGGCGACACGTTGTTGAGATCCATCGGGTAGCCGTCCGGATCGCCGGCGAACAGCGGGTTGTCCTGGTTCGGCGTCGGCAGGACTTCGATGTCGTAGCGGGCGCCGAGGTTGAGCGTCAGCCGGTCGTTCAGCTTCCAGTGGTCCTGCGCGAACATGCCGATGAAATGACCCTTCATCAGGAAGTCGACGGCGCCCACGCGCACGCTCAGCCGCTCGGGATACGTGCGCCCGTTGAGACGGTCGAACGAGACGTCGGTGTTCATCGTGAAGGTGCCGTTCTGATTGCCGAAGTCCTGCACCCGCAGGGATGAGTAGAGGTAGTTGACGCCGAACTTCAGATCGTGATCGCCGCCCTTGCCGGGCACGAACCACGCAAACACGTTGTCGGCGCCGTAGGCGACATCGAGCCGTCGGCTGGCGCGCGCGCTCTGCTGATCCTGGAACGACAGGAAGTTGAGCTGCGGCGGCAGGCTGTCCTGCGTCGCTCCGGCGTTGAACTTCGGATTACCGAAGAACACGTCCTCCTTCACGGCCGAGACGCGGAAGGTGTTCACCCGCGACGACCCAATCACCGAGGTCAGGTTGCCGACCATCGTCCAGTCGATGTCGGTTTCCGCTTCGTGGCGGCTCGGCGTGTGGTTGGTGGCCTGGATCTGCAGCGGCTGGGGCGAGGTCTCGCGCAGCCAGCGGAACCCGTAGGTGTTCGCGGGGTTGAGCTGGTGATCGGCGCGCAGGAAGGTGTTCCACACGCGCGAAATCTCGACGTCGGTCCGATTCAGGTCTGGGCGCGTCGGGATGTTGGTGGTCACCGACGAATCGAGTGCGACGCGTTCGAGGCTGCCGAAGAAGTGCGCCTTGTCGCGGACGATCGGTCCGCCGAGCACGCCGCCCCACTGTTGTTGCTGCGACGGCGCCTCATCGAGTCCTTCTTTCTCCGCGAAGTACTCCAGCGACGCCATCTTCTCGTCCTGGAAGAACATGAACGCCGCGCCGCGCAGCCGGTTGGTGCCCTGCTTCGACACCGAGTTGACGATGCCGCCGGAGGTGAGTCCGTATTCGGCGTCGAACTGGCTGCTGAGGAGCTGGAATTCCTGCACTGCTTCCACCGGCACGCGGGCCTGCGCGCCGCCGTTGCCGCCGTTGAAGGTGTCGTTGTTGTTGGAGCCGTCCATCGTGTAGTTCACGTTGCGGACGTTCTGGCCGGCGACGCTGATCGAGTCGGCGCCGAAGGTGGTCGCCGAGATCGTCGCCACCACGCCGGGCAGCATGCCGAGATAGCCGGCGAAATTGCGGTTGAACGAGGGCGTGTCCACGAATTCCTGCGAGCTGATGCGCCCGCCGATCTCCTGGGACGTGGTGTCGACCAGTGGGGCTTCCGCCGACACCGTGACCGCCTCGGTCAACCCGCCGACCTCGAACTTCAGCTCGACCGGCGTCGTCCGGCCGACTTCGAGCCGGACGTCCCGCTGCGTGTACTTCTTGAAGCCGGCGAGTTCGGCCGAGACCTCATAGACACCGGGGGTCATGCCGCTCATCAGGAACGAACCGTCCGTGCCGGTGACGGCCTCGCGGAACAGACCGCTTTCCTGGTGACGCACGACCACGGTCACTCCCGGGAGCACGCCGCCCTGTTGATCGCTGACCTTGCCTCGGAGTTCGGCCGTGCCTTGCTGGGCCGTCGCGGGAACCGCCACCAGCAAGAAAGCAATGAGAGAGGCTGCAAAACGTCGCAACATGTTTGACCTCCAGATGGCTGACAACGGCGACTGCGCGCGCCACGGGTGTTTGCCGACGGGCGAACGATACCGCGCAATCCTGGCACGAACAATATCAATGCCCGCATGGAAGCCATTCCTCACCGGACTGGCCCCCGCCCGTCGACCTGCCGCGCCGGCCGCGCGGCGACGCCCGTCAAGTGACTCAAACGCCCGGAACGGTGCCGCCGTCGGCCGCGGTGCGGCGGAAGAGTCCTCCCGAGTCCGCTCCACCCGGCGTTTGTTAGGGGTATAGTTGGCCCGTTTCATACCGGGCGCCTGGCTTACTTGTAATTCGTTTGTTGACGAACGTCTCAGGAGGCCTCCATGCGAACAGTCGTTTGCGGTATTGCCCTCGGCGCCCTGCTGGTGATGCCGGCGGCCGCCGTCGCCCAGTCCAGCGGTATTGCCGGCGTCGTCCGTGACTCGAGCGGCGGCGTGCTGCCCGGCGTCACGGTCGAGGCCACCAGCCCGGCGCTGATTGAAAAGAGCCGCAGCGCGGTGACCGATTCGCAGGGCCGCTACAACATCGTCGATCTGCGCACCGGCCTCTACACGGTGACCTTTACCCTGACGGGGTTCTCCACCGTGAGGCGTGCGGAGATTCAACTGCCGACCGCGTTTACCGCGACGGTCAACGCCGAACTGAAGGTCGGCTCGCTCGAGGAGACGATCACCGTCTCCGGCGAGAGCCCGCTGGTCGACACCTCGAATGTCATCAAGCGGCAGATCGTCTCGGCCGACGTCATCCAGTCGATGCCGACCTCGAAGAACTGGTCGACGCTGGGGGTGCTGACGGTCGGCGTCTTCAGCAACCAGAATGACGTCGGCGGATCGGCGGGGGAGCACCAGAACCAGCTGAAGGCGCACGGCGGCTCATTCAACGATCGCATCGTGCAGCTCGACGGGCTGATGATCGCCAACATGGCGTGCAACTACGCGTGCACCGGCCTGTCGACCAACGACGCCTCGACGCAGGAGCTCAGCTACGAGTTCGGCGCCATCTCCGCCGAGACCGGCGGCGGCGGCGTCCGCGTCAACATCATCCCGCGCGAGGGCGGCAACCTGTTCAGCGGCCTGGCGTTCGCCAACTTCGCCAACGCCTCGCTGCAGACCAACAACGTCGACGATGCGCTGCGCGCGCAGGGCGTGACCACCGCCGACAGCATCGAGAAGATCTACGACACCAGCTTCGCCTTCGGTGGACCGCTCAGCAAGGACAAGGTGTGGTTCTGGACCGCGCACCGCTTCTGGGGCTACGAGCAGATCCGCACCAACACCTTCTATGAGATCAACCCCAACGACTTCATCTTCGATCCCGATCGCAGCCGGCCGGGCACCGAGACGCAGAAGAACGGCAGCATCGATCTGCGCCTGACGTGGCAGATGAGCCCGAAGAACAAGATCTCGGGTTATTACAACTATGCGCCGCGCCGCACCGAGCATTGGACGCTCGTCAGCACCATCCAGCCCGATGCCTCAAACCTGCAGAACCTGCCGGTCAATCATTTCGAGACGCTGACGTTCCGTTCGACGCTGACGTCGCGGATGTTGTTCGAGGCGGCGGCCGGCAACATGACCGAGATCTGGACGCGCGAACCGGTCACCGACTCGACCACCTCGACCGGCTATCCGGTCACCGAGCAGACCACCGGGATTAATTTCCGCGCCTACTCGGCGACGTTCTCGCGCAACTACACCTCGCTGCGCTCGTATCGATCGTCGCTCTCCTACGTCACCGGCTCGCATGCCTTGAAGCTGGGCTTCAACCTGCAGGAGGGACCGGCGATCACCGACGTCTACACCAGCCACGACACCTCGCTGACGGTCCGCAACGGCGTGCCGTTCCAGGTGACGGTGCGGACCACGCCCTACACCGCGCGCGAGCGACTGGTGGCCGACCTCGGCATCTACCTCCAGGACACCTGGACCATCAATCGTCTGACCGCCAACCTCGGGCTGCGCTTCGACTACTTGAACAACAAGGTCGAGGCGCAGAGCGCCGCCGGCGGCACCTGGATCGGCCCGCGCAGCTTCCCCGAGATGACCAACGTGCCGAACTACCAGGATCTGGCGCCGCGGCTCGGCGTGGCCTACGACCTGTTCGGCACCGGCAAGACGGCGCTGAAGGCGACGCTCAGCCGCTATATCGTGCCGAGCACGGTCGCCGTTGCGCGCCAGCTGAATCCGTTCAACACCTCGGTGAATACCGCCACGCGGCCGTGGACCGACAGCAATGGCGACGGCATTCCGCAGGTCAGCGAGCTCGGGGCGTTGTCGAACAATGCGTTCGGTCAGCTCAACGTCGCCACCCGCTTCGATCGCGACGCGATCGAGGGGTTTGGCAAGCGCCGCAACAACTGGGAGGTGTCGGCCGGCGTCACCCAGGAACTGATGTCGCGCCTGTCGGTGGACGCCACCTACTACCGGCGTGCGCAGGGCAACTTCACCACCACCGACAACCTCGACGTCGCGCCGACCGATTTCAATCCCTTCTGCGTCACCGCACCGCGCGATGCGCGCTTGCCCGACGGCGGCGGCCAGCAGATCTGCGGCCTGTTCGACATCGTGCCCGCCAAGTTCGGCATCGCCACCAACAACGTCGTGACCCGCAACGACAAGCTCGGCGTGCGCCAGGAAGAGGTGTTCGACGGCCTCGATGTCGCGTTCAGCGCGCGCATGGGACGCGGCGTGTTCCTGAACGGCGGCGTGGCCACGGGCCGGACGCGCTTCAATCAGTGCCAGGCCTTTGTCGACAATCCGGCCGAGACGTTCGGCCTGAGCGGGGCGACCTTCTCGTATTGCGAGTTCACGTCGGGCCTGCTGACGCAGGCCAAGGTCAACGGCTCCTACACCCTGCCGTGGCAGGAGATTCAAATTGCCGGCGTGCTGCAGAACCTGCCCGGGCAGCAGATTCTCGCGCAGTGGAACATCACCCAGGCCGATGTCGCAGCCGGCAACCTCGGCCGCGCGCTGTCCGGCGGCGCCAACACCTCGCGGGTCGTGCCGCTCATCAAGCCGGGCACGATGTTCACGCCGCGACGCACGCAGATCGACCTGCGCGTGTCGAAGTCGTTCCGCTTCGGCGTCAAGAAGGTGCAGGTGATGGCCGACGTCTTCAACCTGACCAACTCCAATGCCTCGGTCGGCGCCACCTCGAACGCCGGCGAGCCGCCGGCCTCGCTGATCACGACGTTCGGCTCGGCGTGGCTGCGGCCCTTGAACGTGCTGCAGGCGCGCTACGCGAAGTTCGGGATGCAGCTGACGTTCTGACCGACGATCGCCACTACCGCGGCAGCACGTAGGGGCGGCCCGCACGATAGAGCGCGATCCGCTGGCGGATGGCGCTCTGCAGTTCACCACGGTTGGCGGGCGCGGCGGCCAGGGCCGCGCTCGCAACCCGCACCGCGTCCGCGAAGGCCCCCACTGCGGCGTGGCTCGCCGCCAGCGCGTCGAGCGCGTCGGCGTGGTTGCGGCTGGCCGGCTCGATTTGTTGCGCCAGCGCGAGCGCCTCGGCCGGCCGCCGGGCGCTGCGATCGCTATGCGCGGCGAGCAGCCAGACATGGGGAATCAGTCCCTCGATCATTCCCGGCTCGAGCGCGAGCGCGCTTCGCAGGTGCGCGAGCCCCTCATCCGACTGCGCGGCCGCGATCATCGTCAACCCGAGGTTGGCCTGCGCGCCGGCATTACCGGGATTCGAGGCCACCGCGCGCTCGAATGAGGCGCGCGCTTCGCCCAGGCGACCGCCGCGCAGCAGCAGCGCGCCGACGTTGTTGTGGGCCGGCGAGTAGTTGGCGTCGAGGACCAGGGCCTCGCGGTAACGGGCCTCCGCGTCGCTCGTGCGCCCCAGCGCCTCGAGCGCGGTGCCGGCGTTGAAGGCCGCGGCCGCGCTTGCCGGCTGCAGCGCCCTCAGGTGCTCGAAGTGCGCCAGCGCCCGTGCCGGCTGGCCGAGCGCCAGATAAAGCGCGGCGGCGTCGTTGCGAAGGTTGACGTGATCCGGCTCGCGTTCGAGGAGCACCTCGCTGCCGACGGTGTCCTCGGCGAGCATCTTGAGCGAGATGTCATGGGCGAGCTGGGCGCGATCGGCGTCGGCGGCGATCACCTGGATCCAGACGTCGGCCATTTCATCGCTCGACCGCCAGCCCCAGCGCGCGCGCGACGGTGGGCGATCGGGATTGCGGGGGTTGCCGATCGAGTTGTCGAACACGTACGCCATCGACAGGCGGGTGCCCGCCGGAAAACGCACCGGCGCGGCGTAGACGTAACGGTCCTGCCAGTTGATGTCCCAGTCTTCGATGCGCAGCAGCGAGCGGCGCGATCCATCCGGCAACGTCGCCCACGCCTCCATCGACTCGGCGCGGTAGTGCGAATGCGGCTGGATCGCGAGCACCTCGACACCGACCGGCAGCACGAACGAGTCGCTGACGCGGTGCGACGAGGCGCCGGCGGGGATGTTCAGATCCTGGCGGCCCAGACGGAGCATGGTCGGCGTGGTTGCCGGCGCGCGATCGCCGAAATAGAGGCCGATCACCGGCGCGATCTCTTCGGGGCTTCCGGTGGGGCGCAGGTGCAGCTGGACCACCAGATCGGATCCGCCGCGCAGTTCCCACGCGGTGTCGTCGGTCAGCACCGGCGCCAGTTGTCCGGGCGTCCAGCCGAGAAACTGTCCGTCCGGAAAATCCGCGGAGCGCGCGATCAGGCCCTCGTATCCCGGCCCCGGATCGGCGTCGTCGAGGCGCCGCGACGCCGCGGTCGGATCGACGCGGATGTTGGCATGGTGGACCGCGCGGTGCCCCGGCCGAAAGTGCATGCCGCGCACGAACCGCCGCGCGCCGGGCGGCACGGCGACGACGAAGTTGCGAAACACATCCTGGCCGCCGGGCGGCAGGGTGTACGAGGGCAGCCGCAGGATCACATCCGGCGTGCCGCGTTCCCACGCTTCGCTGGCGGCGGGTGAGGGGCGCGCCTCGCCGCCGGCCGCGGCCTTCATGCCGCCCGCGATCCATCGTTCGATGAGGGCGATTTCGTCGGCGGGCATGCGGCGCGAACCGCGGAACTCGCCGTGGCCCGGCGCCGGTTTCCACGGCGGCATGTAGCGGCTCTTGGTGACCGTCGCGATCATCGAGGCCCTGCGCCGGACCTCGTCCAGCGTGGCGAGGCTGAACGGTCCATCACCTCCAGGGCGGTGGCAGGCGACGCAGCGGGATTCGATGATCGGGGCGACGTCCTGCTCGAACGTCACCTCTCCGGCCGCGCGCTGTGAGGCCGCGGCCGTCAGCGCGGCGGCGACGAGCAGCAGACCGGGCATCACGGGAAGATGCCCAGCTCCATATAGCTGCGCGCCACCTTGTGGATGGCCCCGACAAACGCCGCAATGCGCAGATCCGGAATGCCTGCGATGGTGCGTTGTGTCTTGAGCAGATCGTGGAACGCCGAGATCATCGTTTCCTCGAGCCCTGAGTTGACCAGATCCTGCTCGTCGGGGCCTTGCGCGATGCGGTTGCGCTCGGCGTCCGAAAACTTCCGTCCCGTCGCTTCTTCGATGGCTTTCAGCATCGTCAGCTCGTTGGCCTGCTCGTGCCGCTTCTGCATGCGCCCGAAGCGGACGTGCGACAGGTTCTTCAGCCACTCGAAGTACGACACCGTCACGCCGCCGGCATTGCAGTAGATGTCGGGGATGACGAGGATCCCTTTCTCGCGAAAGATCGGATCCGCATCCGGCGTGGTCGGACCGTTCGCCCCTTCGAGGATGATCTTCGCCTTGATGCGCGGCGCATTCTCGTTGGTGAACACGCTTTCGAGCGCCGCCGGCAGCAGCACCTCGCATTCGAGCTCGAGCGCGGCCGAGCTGTTGTCGATGTTGGTCGCGCCCGGGAAGTTGAGGATCGATCCGGTCGCCTTGCGATGCTGGAACACCTCGTCCTCGTTGAGGCCCTTGGGATTGCCGATCGCGCCTTCGCGTTCGGCGATCGCGATCAGGATGCCGCCGCCTTCGCGGCAGAACTTCGCGGCGTGGTAGCCGACATTGCCGAGGCCCTGCACGACGATGCGCTTGCCGTCGAGGCCGGTGCTCAGGCCGAGCCGCTTCATCTCGTCGGGTTCATTGCAGGCTTCGCGCAGCGCGAAGTAGAGGCCGCGGCCGGTCGCTTCCTTGCGCCCGCGCACGCCGCCCTGGGTGACGGGCTTGCCGGTGACGCAGCCGAGCGCATCGAGCGAGCCGGGATTGAGCGCCGCATAGGTGTCGGCCATCCAGGCCATTTCGCGCTCGCCGGTGCCGTAGTCCGGCGCGGGCACGTCGATGCCGGGCCCGAGGAAATTCTTCTTGGTCAGCTCATGAGCGTAGCGGCGGGTAATGCGCTCCAGCTCATCGAGCGAGTAGTCCTTGGGCTCGATGCGGATGCCGCCCTTCGCGCCGCCGAAGGGCACGTCGACGATGGCGCATTTGTAGGTCATCAGCGCCGCCAGCGCCATGACCTCTTCTTCATACACGTCCGGGCTGTAGCGGATGCCGCCCTTGACCGGCAGCTTGTGATGGCTGTGCTCGACACGCCAGGCGTGGATCACCTCGATCTCGCCGCCGGCCCGGCGGAGAGGAAAGTCGAACCGGTAGACGCTGTTGCAGACGCGGATCTGCTCGAGCAGCCCGGGGGGATACTCGGTGAACTTCGCTGCTTCGTTGAAGTACTGCGTCACCTGGTCGAAGAAGTTCGCGGCTCCACTCATGAGCCAATTGTAAAAGGGTCTGGCACCTTAACATGGCAAAACGTTTCAGTTTCTGCCACCTGCCTGGTGGACGTGGCAGGAACTGAAACGTTTTGCCATGTTAAGGTGCCAGACCCGTTTACAAGTTGCAGTACACTTGACCGGGTATGACGACGACCGAAGACGTTCGCCCGGCGCGCGTATGGCGCCAGATGCCCGCCGAGCTACGCACCTCGGCCGCACAGGCATTCTGGGCGGATGAGCAGGCCGCGCTCGAGCAGGCCGAAGCTGTAGCGTTGATTTCCAGGCAGATCAAATTCCGTCCGAAAAGCGTCATCACGCTGCCGAACGACAAGAAGGCGAAGCACCTGGCCGGACTGACCCAGGTATCGGACCTGCTCGCGGCCCGCCTGGTCATCGCCTATCACCTCGAGCATCAGCGGCCGATGATGGGCGCGTTTCTCGACCTGCTCGGCATCGCCCACGACGATGGTTTGATCAAGGACGAGGAGCCAAAGGCGCCGGCGGCCGAGACCCTCGAGAAGGCGGTCGCCGAGTTGTCCGGCAAATATCCCAAGGCCGACGTCGCGCGGTATTTCTGGGCGCTGCTCTGGCAGGACCCGGAAACGTGGGCCGGACTCAAAGGACGTCCTGAGCTGGCGCTCGACTAGCTCGCCCGCTCGATCCCGAGACCCGTGGCTCCCTTCGACAAGCACATCTTCATCTGCTGCAACCGGCGCGAGCCCGGACATCCGCGCGGCAGCTGCGATCCGGCCGGCGCGGAGGCGTTGCAGAAAGCCTTCAAGCAGGCGCTCGCGGTGCGCGGCGTCAAGCGCGTGCGTGCCAACAAGTCAGGCTGTCTCGATCAATGCGAGAAGGGCCCGACCGTCGTCGTCTATCCCGACGCCGTGTGGTACGGCCGGGTGAGCGAGGCCGACGTCAACGAAATAGTGGAGCAGCACATCATCGGCGGGCGCCCCGTCGAGCGGTTGCTGATGACTGAGTAATGTTTGATGCGTTCCTGACCCCCGACGGATTGATCGCGCTCGTCACGCTGACGGTGCTCGAGGTGGTGCTCGGCATCGACAACGTCATCTTCATCTCGATCCTCGCCGGCAAGCTGCCGGCCGGTGAACAGGGGAAGGCCCGCAAGGTCGGCCTGATGGCGGCGATGGTGATGCGCATCCTGCTGCTGATCTCGATTGCGTGGATCATCCAGCTGACCGAGCCGCTGTTCGAGGTGTTCGACCACCCCTTCTCGGGCCGTGACCTGATCCTCGCCGGCGGCGGCCTGTTCCTGATCTTCAAGTCGACGCGCGAAATTCACGATCGGCTCGAGGGCGAGCAGGGCCACGTCACCGCGCGGGTGGCGCCGTCGATGGCCGCGGTGATCGGGCAGATCATGCTGCTCGACATCGTCTTCTCGCTGGATTCGGTGATCACCGCCGTCGGCATGGCCGATGACTTGTCGGTGATGATCGCCGCGGTGGTGATCGCGGTCGCGGTGATGATGTTCTCGGCGGAAGCGGTCAGCCGCTTCGTCGATGCGCATCCGACCGTCAAGGTGCTCGCGCTCAGCTTCCTGCTGCTGATCGGCTTCTCGCTGATCGCCGACGGCTTCGGCGTGCACATCCCGAAGGGCTACATCTACTTCGCGATGGGCTTCTCGATCTTCGTCGAGGTCATCAACCTGCGCGCGGCGAAGAACGGCAAGGCCGTCACGCTGCGCGACGGGTATCATGATGCGAAATAGAGGTTAGAGGTTAGAGGTTAGTGACCTCTAACCTCTAACCTCTAACTTCCTCAACATCCACTCCACCACCGCGTCCTGGATCTCGGCATGCACCGCCTGCTGGTCGCGGCCGCTGGACTTCAGCACCGCGAACGAGTGGTCGCCGCCCTCGACGGTCATGATGTCGATCGGCGGGGGCGCAGCGGCATCCGCGATCGCCTCCTTGATCTCGTCCGGCCCGCCGAAGGGATCGCGCGTGCCCTGCACGATCAGCGTCGGCACCGCCAGCAGCTTGAGATGGGTGACGCGATCGCCGGTGCGCTTGCTGCGCGGCGGCGCCAGCGGATAGCCGAACGCAATCACCCCCGAGGGGCGCGGCGCCTCCGGCCATTGTTCGAGGTTGGCGCCCAGGTGGGTGGCGATGCGCCCGCCCATCGACTTGCCGCCGATGAACAGCTTCGACGCCGTGACCTCGGGATGGGCCACCGCGCCGGCCACGGCGCGGCGGAACGCGTCCTCGAGCGCCGGCGCGCGATCGGGCGTGCGGCGCTGCTTCTCCATGTACGGAAAGTTGAACGTCACGACCGTGATCCCGCGGGCCGCCAGCGCAGTCGCGTAATTGGTCATGAACGGGTGAGAATGACCCGCCCCGGCGCCGTGCGCGAGCACCAGCAGCGAGTCGAGCCGGCGTTCGCCCTCCGCCGGATACAGGGCGGCGGCGACGGCGGTGTCGGGATCGTTGGGGAGTTGGAAGGCCACGGGCACAATAGATCTTTATAGCATCCTCGAAAGGACGAGCTTGGAAACCAGGACTGTCGCCACCCAAACCCACGGGCGCTATCTCGTGGATATACCCGAGCCTAGCCGCGCCACGCTGGTCGGCTTTCACGGCTATCAGGAAAACGCGGCCATCCACCTCGAGGTGCTGCGCAAGATCGCCAACCGCCGGCCGATCGGGCTGGTGAGCGTCCAGGGCCTGCATCGCTTTTACACGCGAGCCAACGACGTGGTGGCCGGGTGGATGACGAAGGAGGATCGCGAGCTGGCGATTGCCGACAACACCGCCTACGTGGCGCGCGTGCTCGCCGCGGTCGCCGACGAGTTCGGCATCACGCGGCCGCTGATTTACGTCGGCTTCTCGCAGGGCGTCGCCATGGCGTATCGCGCCGCTGCGATGGTGCAGCGGCCAAGCGACGGCGTCATCGCGCTGGCCGGCGACGTTCCCCCAGACATTGCGCCGGTGGCGGCGTCGCTGCCGAACGTGCTGCTCGGCCGCGGCACCGCGGACGCGTGGTACGACGCCGCGAAGGCCGCCGCGGACCTGGCGGTACTGCGGCCGGCGACCACCGTGATCGAACATGTCTTCGAGGCCGGCCACGTCTGGCACCCGGACTTCATCGCGCGCGCGGGCGATTTCGTGGATGAACTCCTGACGTAACAATCCCGTCTAAGCGCAGTCAGAGGACGACCTGTGATTGCCGAGATTCGTTACTCCGTCCGCTCGCTGCTGAACAGCCCGGGGCTGACGCTTGCCGCAGTTCTCTCGCTCGGCCTCGGCATTGGCGCCAACACCACCATTTTCACGTGGGTCCAGGCGGTGTTGTTCCGGCCCATCCCGGTGGCCGCCGACCCGGGCTCCCTTCGCATTGCCGCGATGGAGAACCGCGAGGGGCAGAGCCGCTCGTGGTCGTACCCCAACTTCAGGGATTTCCGCGACCGCGTGACGACCATGGATGTCGTCGCGCAGGACGATCAAACCTACAGCATCGCCGTCGATCACACGGCGGAGCGGGCGTGGGGGGCGATCGTCAGCGGCAACTATTTCGAGGTGATGGGCCTCGGCGCCGCGGCCGGGCGGCTGTTCACCGCACAGGACGACATCACGCCCGGCGGCCACCCGGTGGCGGTGATCAGTCACGCCTACTGGCAGCGCCGATTCGCCGGCGATCCGGGCGTGGTCGGCCGGCAGGTGACGATCAATAGTGCGCCGATCACCATCATCGGCGTCGCGCCGGAAGGCTTCCTGGGCTCGTTCCTCGGCGTGTCGTCGGCGGCGTGGGTGCCGATGGCGATGCAGAAGCAGATGATGGGCGGCGATCGCATGAGCCAGCGCGGCAACGGCTGGTTCCAGTCGATCGTGCGGCTCAAGCCCGGCGTCTCTCAGGCACAGGCGCAGGCGGAAGCGGCGTCGATCATGGCCCAGCTCGAACAGGAGCACCAAGACTTCAACGACGGCCGCCGGCTGCGAATTGTCCAGGCCTGGGAAGCGCCGTTCGGCGCCGCCACCGTCCTCGGGCCGGTGCTGGCGGTGCTGTCGACCCTGGTCGCGCTGGTGCTCGTGATTGCCTGCGCCAATGTCGCGAACCTGCTGCTGTCGAAGGCCGTCTCGCGCCGCCGCGAAATTGCGGTGCGCCTGTCGCTCGGCGCCAGCCGGCTGCGGCTGGTGCGACAGCTGCTCACCGAATCGATGTTGCTCGCTCTCGCCGCGGGCATCGTCGGCGTGGTGATGGCCTACTGGACGATGGATGTGATCATGGCGTTCGTGCCGCCGGTCGACATGCCGATCGATCTGGGCGTGCGCATGGACGGCACGACGCTGGTGTTCGCGCTGGTGGTGTCGACGATCACCGGCATGGTGTTTGGCCTGGCGCCGGCGCTGCAGGCGTCGCGTGCGCAGACCATCACGGCCTTGAAGGAAGAGGGCCGCGGCGGCGGCGGCGGCCGGGCGACCGGGCGGCTGCGCAGCGCCCTGGTGGTGGCTCAGGTCGCCGTCTGTCTGATCCTCCTCGTCGGCGCGGCGCTGTTCCTCCGCAGTTTCGTCGCCGCGCAGTCACTGTCTCCCGGTTTTGAAACCGAACATGTGGCCACCGCATCGATGGACATGTTTGCGAGCGGCTACAGCGGCGATCGGCATCGCGAGTTCCAGCGGCGCGCGCTCGAAGCGGTGGCGGCTCTCCCGGGCGTGCAAGCGGTGGCATTCGGCACCCGTGTGCCGCTGGGGTTTGGCGGCAGCAGCTCGACCAGCGTCGGCATCGACGGGTATGTCCCGCGCGAGAACGAGGAGGTGGTCGTCAACCACACCACCGTCGGGCCGCGCTACTTCGACACCATGGGCATCACCGTCCGCGAGGGCCGCGAGTTCCGCGACTCCGATGCGCCGAACGCGCAGCACGTCGTTGTCATCAACGACGCCATGGCGCGGCGCTACTGGCCGGGCGGCGGCGCGCTCGGCGGGCAGGTCCGGCTGGGAGGGAAGACCATGGCCGAGGTGATTGGCGTGGTCGCCGATTCCAAGTACAGCAGCATCAACGAGCGGCCGCTGCCGCAGTTGTTCTTCCCGCTGGCGCGAAGCGAGGCCGGCACGCTGCGGATGTTCGTGCGCAGCAGCGGCGATCCGGGTCCGATGGTCGCGGCGGTGCGAAACGCCATCCGCGCAATCGATGCGACCCTGCCGGTGTACGACGCCCGGACCTTGAGCGAGCACATGCAAGTGGCGGTGTTCGCGCAGAAGATGGCGGCGAATCTGCTCGGCGCCATGGGCGTGCTGGCGCTGCTGCTCGCCTCGATCGGTCTCTACGGCGTAATGGCCTACGCCGTGAGCCAGCGCACGCAGGAGCTCGGCATCCGCCTCGCGCTTGGCGCGTCGCCGCGCTCGCTGCTCGGCATGATCGTCGGGCAGGGCATGACGTTGACGCTGATCGGACTGGCGATCGGCTTGCTTCTCGCCCTTGCGGCCTTCGGATCGATCGGCGCGGTGCGAACGCTGCTGCCGGGCATTTCGCCGCTCGACCCGGTGACGTTTGTCAGCGTGCCGGTGGTGCTCGCGTCGATCGCGCTACTGGCGAGCTGGATTCCCGGGCGGCGCGCAGGGAAGGTTGATCCGGCCGTCGCGCTGCGCTATCAATAAGCGATGGCAACAAAGCGATTGCGCATGCCGGCCAGAGCGAAGGCTGGCCCGACCAGCACGCCCGACTCGAGTTGGCGCGAGGACACTCTGGCGCGGATGCGGGCGCTCATCGTCGAGGCCGATCCGGAGATAGTCGAGGAGCGGAAATGGAAGAAGCCATCAAATGGGATGGTGGGAGTGCCGGTGTGGTCGCACGACGGCATCGTCTGCACCGGCGAGACCTACGCGAAGGTGGTGAAGCTGACGTTCGCGCGCGGTGCCGCCCTCGCTGACCCGTCGGGCCTGTTCAATGCCAGCCTGGAAGGCAACACCCGGCGGGCAATCGACATCCGCGAAGGCGAGACCATCGACGCGCGCGCGTTCAAGGCGCTCGTGAAGGCGGCGGTCGCCCTGAACCGGCCGCCGGTGAAGAAGGTCCGCCGATAAGGCCGGTGAGCGGGCCGGTCGTCGACGAGGCACCCTATTCATATCTCAGCGCGACCATCGGGTCGACGCGCGAGGCGCGCCGAGCCGGCAGGTAGCCGGCCGCCAACGAGACGATGATGGTGGCGCCGATCGTGGCACTGATCGTCGCCGCATCCGTCGTCGACAAACCGAACAACACGCTCTCCACCAATCGGCCGCCCGCGACCGCTGCGGCAAGGCCGACCAGCACGCCGATCGCGACCATCTGCATCGACTCGCGCATGACCATGCCGACGACACCGGCGCGCTGGGCGCCGAGCGCCATGCGGATGCCGATCTCGTTGGTGCGGCGTGACACGCTGTACGACATCAGGCCGAACAGGCCGATGCACGCGAGCAACAGCGCCAGTCCACCGAACAGCGAGTAGGCGAGTGCGAACAGGCGCTCCTGTGCGAAGCGGTTATCGACCTGTTCGCTCTGCGTGGTGATGCCGGTCATCGGGACGTCCGGGTCGATCTGCTGCAGGGTGGTTCGCACCGGTTCCGTCATCGCCGACGGCTCTCCGGCCGTGCGTACCATCACCGTCAGCCCGCGCGTACCCGGGCGGATGGAGGTGTAGATCGTCGGCGGCGCGGCATCGCGAACGCTGTCGTACTTGGTATCGGCGATGATGCCGACGATCTCGGAGTCGGCGCTTTCTTCGGGTGACTGGCCGACGCGCTGGCCGATCGGGTCTTCGTTTGGAAAGAATGTTCTTGCCGCCGTCTCGTTGATCAGCACCGACGCTGTTGGCGTCGCGACATCCCGCGCATCGAAGTCTCGGCCTCGCAGAATCGGGATCTTCATCGTCGCGAAGAACTGCGGCGATACCGACATCAGGTGGAAGTCCTTGGCGTCCTTCTCGGTGGTCGCGCCTTGGCGGAAGATGCCGGTGACACTCGTGCTCCCCGCCAGCAGCGGCGTGCGGGTCAGCGACACTGACTGAATGCCCGGCAACGTCTCAAGCGTTGCCTGAATCTGTTCGAACAGCCGAACGGCGCGTTCGGGCGAGTAGCGGTTGAGCGCCGGGTTGATCCGGAAGATCAGGAGGTTGCCGGACTCGAAGCCGACATCGACCGAGCGGAGGTTCTGCAGCGTGCGCACGAACAGTCCGGCGCCGATCAGCAGCACCACCGAGACCGCCACCTGAGTCACAAGCAGCGTCTTGCTCAACCAGGAGCGTGACGCCACCACGCTGCGGCTGTGCTCTTTCATCGCGCTGGCCAGATCGACCTGGGTGGCACGCAAGGCCGGGATCAGGCCGAAGACCACGCCGGTCAGCATGCTGATGCCGGCGACGAACGCGAGGACCTGCCAGTCGATCCGGGTGTGTTGTCCGAACGGCAGCAGCGACTTGCTCCAGTAGCCCAGACCGATGCCGAGCAGGCCCCCCGTGCCCGACAGCAACAGGCTCTCGGTCAAGAGCTGCCGGACCAGCCGCCGCCTTGACGCGCCCATCGACAGGCGCACCGATACTTCGCGGTAGCGGGCCGCGGCCCGCGACAACAACAGGTTGGCGACGTTGGCGCACACGATCAAGAGCAGCAGGACGACGATGACGCCGAGCACCGACGCCGACCGTGATGAGGTGGTATCGAGATTGTAGATGCCGCGATTCCCAGGCAGCACCAGCAACTCTGGCATCGAGCCGCCCTCGCGTTGATTGCGCGACAGCCGGCGCTCGGCGTCCGTGAGGCCTGCCATGTAGCCTTCCATGCCGGCTTGCGCCGCCTGCTGAAACGGCCCGGCGAGGTTGCCCTTGACCTGTTCGAGCGTGACTCCGGGCTTCAGCCGTCCCGCGATCTGGAGATACCAGTTGGTCGGCTCATCAACGCGCGGCTTGGCCGGCTTGGCCGACGGCGACAATGGCGCCAGCGTCACCAGTTGCGATTCGATCACGAACGCCACGGTGACATCGCGCGGTGTGTCCGCCATGCGTTGAATGCCCAGATAGCTGGGCGGTAACACGCCGACGATCGTGACGGTGGTGTTGTTCAGCCGCACCGTCTGGCCGATGACCGAGCGGTCGCCGGCTGAAGCGCCGCTGCCAGAAGGGATAGCTCAGGACCGCCACCGGCTCCGCACCTGGACGATCGTCAGACTCCTCGATGGTGCGGCCGGCGATCGCCGACACGCCAAGCACCTTGAAGTAGTTGCCGGAGACGCCGAACGCCGTCGCGATGTCCGCCGAACCGTTCGACGCGAAGTTGAACGACTCGAGCGACGTGCCCGCGATCAGGTCGGTCAGCGTGTGGTTGGCCGCTGAGAGCTGTTGGTAGGTCGCGTACGAAAAAGTGCTGCGCACGCGCTCGCCGTTGTGGAGCGTCGAGAACCCGTAGTCGCTCGAGCTGCGGACCATGTCGTTCTTGCCGGTCCATTTGAGGATGGCCAGCTCGCCCGGATCGCGAACCGGGATGGTCTGGAGCAGTAATCCGTTCACGGCCGTGAACAATGCCGTCGTCGCGCCGATACCGATCGCCAGCGACAGCAGCACGACGAGGGTCCAGCCCTTCGATTGCATCAGCATCCGGTAGGCGTGCTTCAGGTCATGCAACATGGGGTTATCCTAACGCCGAGTGATGTTTGAGCTGCGGGATCTTGGCTGGGACGATGAATGGGCGAAGGTGTTCGCGCCGTTTGCCTCCGGCGGGCTGGTCCCCGCGCGCGTCGCGATCGAGTTCAACTACATCTATCGCCTCTACGCGCAGTCCGGTGAGCTGCGCGCCCAGCATGCCGGGCGACTCCTTCACGAGGCCGAGAGCAAGCAGCAGCTGTCGGCGGTGGGCGACTGGGTCGCGGCGCGACCCGCCGACGGCGAGACCACCGCCACCATCGAGGCGGTGTTGCCGAGGCGCAGCCGCTTTTCGCGCAAGGTCGCCGGCGAGCTGACCGAAGAACAGATCGTCGCCGCCAACATCGACACCGTGTTCATCGTCATGGGGCTCGATGGCGACTACAACCCGCGGCGGCTGGAGCGCTACCTGCTGCTCGCCTACGAAAGCGGCGCCAGCCCGGTGGTCATTCTCAACAAGTCCGACGTCGCCCAGCATTTGTCCGAGGACCTGGACGAGATCCAGGCTCTCGCGGTTGGGATTCCGGTGCATGCCATCAGCGCCAAGTCGCGCGACGGCATCGAGGTCGTCGAGGGCCACCTTGGGCCGGGCCGGACCGGAGCGCTGCTCGGTTCGTCCGGAGTCGGCAAGTCCACCCTGGTCAACGCGTTAATCGGCGAGGAGCGGCTGGCGACGCGCGACGTGCGCGCCGGCGATTCCCGGGGCCGGCACACGACGCGGCATCGCCAGTTGATCCTGTTGCCGGCCGGTCGCGGCCTGCTGGTCGACACCCCGGGCATGCGCGAGCTGCAGCTCTGGACGCAGCACGAGGGCTCGCGCGAAACCTTCGACGACATCCTGGCGTTGGCCGAGGGCTGTCACTTCACCGATTGCCGGCACCGCGACGAGCCGCGATGCGCGGTCAAGCAGGCGATCGAGGGCGGCACGCTCGCGGCCGATCGGCTCGAGGGTTTCGTGAAGCTGCAGGAGGAGCTCCACAGTCTGGAGTCGCGCAAGAACGTACGGGCGCAGATCGATGAGAAGCGCAAGAACAAGACCGTCAGCCAGTCGCTGAAGAAGCTCTACAAGTCGCGCGATCGCTAGGGAATGAACGCCAGGCGTTCCTGCGAACCCCGGATCACGCGCGTGGTCGCGAACTCGGGTCCCAGCTTCTGCCGCGCCGCTTCCGCTTCCTCGCGCGTCGCATAGCGGCCCAGCAGCAGCCGTCGCTGCACATCGTCCGGTGCCATCCACAGATCGATCGCATACGGCATTTGTTGCTGCGCCTGCAGCAGCGCCTGCATGCGCTCGGCCTGTCGAGCGTTGTCGTAGGTGCCAATCATGATCGCGAACGATCCGAAGATCGGCGGCGGGACCATCGTGGCCACCGGCATGTCGGCCGGCGGCGCCAGCGGGGCGAGCCGTGCCGGCAGGCTGCGGGCCGGAGCGGTTGGAGCGCCAACTGCCGGTGAGCGCAGCAGATCGATCGGGTTGCCGAGCAGCCACAGCGTCGCGCCGATCGCGGCCATCGCCGCGGCCACCGCCGCAATGACGATCGGCCGCTTCGAAGTCACCGGCTCCGTCTCCGACGCGCGCTCACCCGTGAGCTTGCCCTTGGGAATGTCCTGCCCGAGGTGCGCCGCCGCGCCGACGATGTGCTCTTCGGTGATGCGGCTGGTGTTCGCTTCGCAGCCGACCATCAGCGCGCGATCGCAGATCAAATTGATGATGCGCGGCACGCCGCCGGACAGCGCGTGGACCAGATCGAAGGCTTTGGCGGTGAAGCTCACCGAGCCCGAACTGCGCGCCACCCACAACCGGTGGGTGACGTAGGCTTCGACCTCTTCGCGCGTCAGCGCCTTCAGCGAGCAGCGGATCGAGATGCGCTGATCGAGCTGCCGCAGCTCGGCCCTCTGCAGGATCTCGAGCAGGTTGAGCTGCCCGACGATCACCACCTGCAGCAGCTTCTGGTCGTTGGTCTCGAGGTTCGAGAGCACGCGAATCTCCTCGAGCACCTCGGCCGAGAGGTGCTGCGCCTCGTCGATGATCAGCACCGCGCTGCCGTGCAGCGGCACGAGCGACAGCAGGAAGTCGTGCAGCGTGCGCACCAGGTCGTGTTTGCTGGCGGTCGCCAGCCGCCCGCTCTTGAGCGCGTCTTTCGAGACGATCCCGAAACCCATCAGCACGTCGCGCAGCAGTTCCTCCACCGACAGAAACGGGTTGAGGATGAGCGCGGTGAAGGTGGTTTGATCGAACTGCTCGAGCAGGGTGCGGGACAGGGTGGTCTTGCCGGTGCCGATGTCGCCGGTCAGGACGATGAAGCCTTCCTTGCGCCGGATGGCCTGCCAGACCTGCTGAAGCGCGACGTCGTGCGACTCGCTGCGGTACAGGAACCGCGGATCAGGCGTCAGACTGAAGGGAGGTTGAACGAATCCGTAATAGTCCTCGTACATGCAGCCTGATCGGGCAAGTCGACGCCGAGGACCGTGAGAGGGGGGGCCGGCTTGCCGGACTCAGTATACCAGTGGCCAACTCGGTCGTCATTAGCGGACGGCCTCGCTGGCGCGCCCGACCGTCGTCGCCGGCACCCCGCCGAGCTCCCTGCGGACCTGCAGTCCCGTTCGCTGCGCCGCGCTCGTCTCCCAGCGCGATGGCGACGAGGTGCCGCTCTGGTGGCCGATCCGCCGGTACAACGCGGCCAGGCTCCTCTCGTCGCTGACGCTTTCATCATCAATTACTTCGACCGCGTGCTGCAGTTCGTGCGCGATGGTGGCAATCATCTGGTTCGGCGTGAGGTCGGTGCTGATCGACGCGCGCAGGTAGCGAAACGCGCCGGCCCGCGACATCCACGTCACCATGCCCGACAGGTTGGGCTTCATCATCGGATTGAGCGCGACATAGACGATGACGTTGCTCGCCTCGATGCGGTCGACCAGTCGCTTGAGCGTCGCCGATCGCGAGACGCCGTCGCGCAACAGGTGGGTGAGCCGATCGTCCTGCGGACGAAGACGATTGGCTGCCGGGACCGCGGCCGAGAGCCCCGACGAGCTCATCACGATCGCACACAGAGCGAGAGAGGCAAGCACACGCATGGCGGACCTCCGGAAAGAACGAATGACGAATAACGAAGAACGAAGTTTTGTTATTCCTAATTTCTTATTTGTTATTTGTTATTTCTGAGACGTCCCGTTCCGTGGCGCAGTTCACCTGTCAATGACGCTTGCAGTGGTGAGTCGCGGGATAGAATGCGGTTCGCCGATCCTTCCGACCGCTAATGGAACGATCGAACAGAATGAGGGATGTAATGGTGGGACGAATTGCGGTTGCGTTGCTCGTGTGCGCCTCTTCCTTCGACTGGCACGGCGCCGCGAGCGGGGTGCGGCTCGCTCAGGACCGGCCGGCCAGGCAAGCCGTGATCGACACCACCGCCGGCACCATCGTGATGGATCTGCTGGCGGACAAGGCGCCCGCCCACGTCGCGCTCTTCGTGAGGACCGCCGAGTCGGGTGGCTACGACGGCACCACGTTCTTCCGGATGATCAAGCACGGCATCATCCAGGGTGGCGATCCGGCGACCCGGGATGCCAACGCACGCGGCAAGTACGGCACCGGCGGCCTCAACCTGCTGAAGCCGGAGTTCAACGACGAAAAGCAGACCCGCGGCGCCGTGTCGGCCACCTTGATCCCGGGCCGGCCGGACAGCGCCGGCACGCAGTTCTTCATCGCCGTCAGCGATCAGCCGGGCATCGAAGGCAAGTACACGGTGTTCGCGCGGGTGGTCGAAGGGATGCTCGTCGCGCAGAAGATTTCCGAGACCGCGGTCGACGACCAGGGCCTCGCGGTCGATCGCGTCGTCGTCAACACGGTCTCGATCCGCGACCGACCGGCGGACCTGCCGGAGCCGTTTTCGACCGAGTCCATCGAGGCGCTGGCGGGCTATCGCGCGGTGCTCGACACGTCGATGGGCGAGATCACCCTGTCGTTCACGCCAGACAAGGCGCCGAACCACGTGCGCAATTTTCTGCGACTCGCGGAGTCCGGCCTCTACGACGGCATGAGCTTTCACCGGGTCGTCAAGGGATTCGTGATTCAGTCAGGGCACGTGCCGACGCGGGGACCGCTCACCGAGACACAGCAGAAATACGTCAGGCAGATGCAGGCGGAGTTCAACGATCAGGTGCATGAGAAAGGCACGTTGTCGATGGCGCGCCTGGCCGATCCGGATTCAGCCAGCACGTCGTTCTTCATCGTGACGGCGCGCGCGGAGGCGCTCGACGGCAAGTATTCCGCGTTCGGCAAGGTCGAGAGCGGCCTCGACGTGGTGGAGAAGATTGAGGCGATTGCCCTGAACGGCGAAGAGCCGGTGCAGCGCGTCGAGCTGAGAAGAGTGACCGTTCTCAAGAAATAGGGGCTCAACCGGGCACCGCCCCCGATCGCGCCCCCTGTGCGATATGCCACAGCGCATGGCCGTGGAAGGCACCATAATGAGCTGAGCCCTTTCCACCATGACTGTTCGAAACGCGCGGCGGTTGGCGGGTTGTCTGACGCTGGTCCTGGCGATGACCAGTGGCTGGGCCCGCGCCCACGCGCTTCAGGTGGCGCCCGTTCCCGACGAAGCGGCCGGCCGGCCGATCGTCTACTCCGCCGTGGTCGACGGCATCATCCACCCGGTCTCCGCCGAGTTCATGATGGACGCGATCGAGCAGGCCGAGATCGCCGGAGCGGTGCTGGTGGTGTTCACCTTGCGGACGCCGGGCGGGCTGCTGGATTCCACCCGGGCGATCGTGACGCGGATGATCGCCGCGAAGGTGCCGGTGGCGATCTTCGTGTCGCCGTCCGGCGCGCGCGCGGCCTCGGCGGGGTTCATCCTGACGATCGCCGCGGACGTCGCGGCGATGTCGCCGGGCACGCACATCGGCGCGGCCCATCCGGTCGACGGCGGCGGCGCGAAGATGGATGAGGTCATGGCGAAGAAGGCCACCGAGGACAGCGCCGCCTACGCCCGCACGCTCGCCACCCGCCGCAACCGCAACGTCGACCTCGCCGCGCAGGCCGTGACCGAGAGCCGCGCGTTCACCGAGGGGGAAGCCGCTTCCGCCGTGCCGCCGCTCGTCGATGTGGTGGCGCCCGACCTTGCCGACCTGCTGCGGCAGCTCGACGGCCGTAGCGTCACGCGCTTCGACGGCAGCGTGGTGGTGCTGACGACCCGCGACGCGCAGGTCGTCCCGCTCGAAATGAGTCTCCGGCAGCGGATCCTGAGCGGGGTCGCGCATCCCAACATCGCCTACCTGCTCCTCAGCCTGGGTACGCTCGGCCTGACGATCGAGTTGTGGAGCCCGGGCGCGATTCTGCCCGGGGTGGTCGGCGGCGTGTCGCTGCTGCTGGCGTTCTTCGCCTTCTCGGTGCTGCCGGTGAACTACGCCGGGCTGTTCCTGGTGCTGTTCGGATTGTTGCTGCTCGTGCTCGAGATCAAGGTCACCAGCTTTGGCCTGCTGACCGTCGGCGGCATCATCAGCCTGGTCTTCGGCTCGATGATCCTGGTCGACTCGACGCTGCCGGAATTGCAGGTGAGCCTCGGCGTGGTCCTGCCGGTGGTCCTCGGCTTCGCGGCCATCGCGTTGCTGCTCGCCAGGCTGGCGGTGGCGGCGCAGCGGCAAGCCGCCGGTCCTCGGGCAGGCGGGGATGATCGGCGAAGCTGGCGAAGCGCTCACCGAGATTGTGCCCGACGGCGCCGGGCAGGTCGCCACGCACGGCGAGATTTGGAACGCGACCGCCGGCGAGCCGATCCCCAAGGGCGCGCGCGTCCGGGTCACCGGGGTCGACCGGCTAACGCTCGTTGTCCGCAGGGACTGAGGTCCATGATGTTGATTAATCCACTCCTGATCCTGATCGTCGCCGTGGTGCTCTACCTGATTAGCTCGATCAAGATCCTCGCCGAGTACGAACGCGGCGTGATCTTCCGCCTCGGTAAACTCCTGCCGCAAGCCGAAGGGGCCGGGCCTGGTGCTGGTGTTCGCGCCGATCGACCGCATCGTGCGCGTCGGCCTGCGCACCGTGGTGCTCGACGTACCGCCGCAGGATGTCATCACCCAGGACAACGTCTCGGTCAAGGTCAACGCCGTCGTCTACTTTCGCGTCATGGACCCGCTGAAGGCGATCGTCGAAGTGGAGAACTACAACTACGCGACCTCGCAGCTGTCGCAGACCACGCTGCGCAGCGTGCTCGGCCAGGTGGATTTGGACGATCTGCTCTCGAAGCGCGAGCACCTCAACCAGCAGCTCCAGCAGATTCTCGACCAGCGCACCGATCCCTGGGGCGTCAAGGTGTCGGCGGTCGAGGTGAAGCACGTCGATCTGCCGGAGAACATGCAGCGCGCGATGGCGCGGCAGGCCGAGGCGGAGCGGGAGAAGCGCGCCAAGATCATCCACGCCGCCGGCGAGCTCGAAGCGTCGGCGAAGCTGTCACAGGCGGCCGGCGTCATCGCCACCGAGCCGGTGGCGATCACGCTTCGCTACCTGCAGACGCTGACCGAAATCGCGGCGGAGAAGAACTCGACGATCATCTTCCCGCTGCCGATCGAAATGCTGCATCTGCTGCAGGCGGCCGCGGCGAAGAAGTAGGCCAGGTCGCGCCGAGCGGGGGCCTCCTGGCGGCGCGCGCGTCAGAACGGCAGCCAGCCCTCGACTTCCGTGGCGTCGTCGCGATCGCGATCGAAGTTGTGAGCGCTCACGCCAAGCAACCGCACCGGTCGCGCCCCGGCCTCGGTCTTGCCGAGCAGCGCGAGCGCCCGGGCCGCGATGGCGCCGGCGTCGCAGGTGTAGTCCGCCGTGCTCTGGCTGCGCGTCACGGTGGTGAAATCGGAGTAGCGCACCTTGATGGTCACGGTCCTGGCCTTGATCCCTTTCTCCTGCAGCCAGCGCGCCACCCCGCGCGCCAGCTGATCGATCTCCCGCCGGATCTCTGCCAGCGACGACAGGTCGGTGGCGTAGGTTTCCTCCGAGCCCGCCGACTTCGACGGCCGGTTGGGCTCGACCGGCCGATCGTCGCGGCCGTGGGCGAGATCGATCAGCCACGAGGCCAGGCTGCCGACGATGGCCTCGAGCTCGGCCGTCGTTTTGTCGCGCACGTCGGTCAGCTTTTCGATGCCGTTGGCGCGCAGTCGCTCCGCCGTCACCGGCCCGACGCCCCACAATGCGTCGACCGGCAGGCCTTGCAGAAACGTCTCGACCCGCGCCGGCGCCACCACCGTGAGCCCGTCAGGCTTCTTCCAGCCCGACGCAATCTTGGCGAGGAACTTGTTCGGCGCCACGCCGGCCGACGCGGTGAGCCCGGTCGCCGCCGTGATGCGCGCCTTCAACCGCCGCGCCACGTTGACGCCGAGCGGTTCGTGCCAGCCGTTCTCGGTGACGTCGAGATACGCTTCGTCCAGCGACAGCGGCTCGACCAGCGGCGTGACCTCACGGTAGAGGTCGAAGATCTGACTCGAGATCGATCGGTACTTCTGGAAGTCGGGCCTGACGATGACCAGCGACGGGCACAGTCGCACCGCGCGCGACATCGGGATCGCCGACCGGACGCCAAACGTCCGCGCCTCATAGCTTGCCGCGGCGACCACCCCGCGGACCTCCGGGTCGCCGCCGACCGCGACCGGCCTGCCGCGCAGCGACGGATTGTCGCGCTGCTCGACCGACGCATAGAACGCGTCCATGTCGATGTGGAGGATGCGTCGCATCTCAGATGTCAGATGTGAGATTGCTGATCAATCGTCGAATCGTCGATCTCAGATTAATCATCAATCTGAGAGTTGAGATCTGACATCGTCAGCTTCCTGTACTGCCAAACCCACCGCGGGTGGGCTCAGTCATTTCGGTCACTTCCTCCCAGGTCACGCGCGGGCAGGCGAGCACGATCCCCTGGGCCAGGCGATCGCCGCGCGTGACGTGCACCGGCGCATCGGTGAAGTTGAGCAGCTGGATCTTGATCTCATCGTCCGGGCCGCAGTAATCCGCGTCGATTACGCCGACGCCGTTGGCGACCATCAGCCCGCGCTTGAGCGGCGTGCTGCTGCGGGCGAGTATCCCCAGGAAGTAGCCTTCCGGCACGGCAATCACCAGGCCCGTCCCTACCAGCCGGATACTACGCGGTGGAATGTCCAGATCGGTTGCGGCCGCCAGGTCGAAGCCGGCGGCGTTGGCGGTCGCCGGCTCGGGCAGGCCGACGGCCGATGGCAGACGTTTAATCTTTAGACGCATCGCCGAATAGTATGCTGGTGTTTCCAGGAGATCGCATGATTCCCCGCTATCTGATTGCCGTCGGTCTATCCATTCTGACGCTCGCGGCCCCTTCGACTTCGCTCAGGGCAGGCACGCCGTCCGCGCAGGTGGCCGCTTCGACTCCGCCACGGGCAGGCGCGCCGCAAGCCGCCGCCGCGATTGCTGCCGAGCTCGCGCTCACGCGCACGCTGCCGATCGATCCGGCCGTGAGCACCGGCCGGCTGCCGAACGGCCTGCGCTATTTCGTCCGGCAGAATGCGCGGCCCGCCAACCGGGTGGCGATGCGCCTGGCGGTCAACGCCGGCGCGATCCAGGAGGAGCCGGATCAGCGCGGCCTGGCGCACTTCCTCGAGCACATGGCGTTCAACGGCACGGAGAATTTCAAGCCGGGTGAGCTGGTGTCGTTCCTCGAGTCGATCGGCGCGCGCTTCGGCCCGCACGTCAACGCCTCGACGTCGTTCGATGAAACCATTTACATGCTGGAGATGCCGACCGATCGCGCCGGCTACATCGACCGCGGCATGCTGGTGCTGCGCGATTTCGCCGCCGGCATTTCGCTGCTGCCCGCCGAAGTGGAAAAAGAACGCGGCGTCGTCCTCGAAGAATGGCGCGGCCGCCTCGGAGCGGGCTCGCGGCTCACCGACAAGCAACTGCCGGTGATCTTCCAGGGCTCGCGCTACGCGGAGCGCCTGCCGATCGGATTGCCCGAGGTGCTGAAGAGCGCGCCGCGCGAGCGGCTGCTCGCGTTCTATCAGCAGTGGTACCGCCCCGACAACATGGCGGTGGTCGTGGTCGGCGACATTCCGGTGGCGGAGGCGGAGGCACTGGTGCGGAAGCACTTCGCCGGCATCCCGGCGGCCAAGGGCGCGCCGGCGGCCGTCGACACCAGCGTGCCGGCCCACAAGGACACGCTGATCAACATGTCGACCGATCCCGAAGCACAGGGCTGGTCGGTGTCGATCGGATTCAAGGGCAAGGCCGAGCACGACCTGACCGTCGGCGGCTATCGCAAGACGCTGGTCGAGAACCTGGTCTCGCAGATGTTGAACCTGCGCCTGCGTGACCTTGCCCGTCGTCCCAACGCGCCGTTTCTAGGCGCGCAGGCGGGCACCAGCAACATCGGCCGCGAGCTCGAGCTGTTCGAGATTGAAGCGAGCGTGCCGGAAGGCAAGATCACCGAGGGCCTGGGGGCGTTGATGCTGGAAGCCAGGCGCATGCAGCAGTACGGCTTCAGCGACGAAGAGCTGAATCGCGCCAAGGCGGGCCTGATGGCGGGATACGAGCGCGCCTACAAGGAACGCGAGACCTCGGAGAGCGCCGAGCTACGCCAACGAGTACGTGCGGCATTTCCTCGAGCAGGAACCGATTCCCGGAATGGAGTTCGAGTACCGGATCGCCGCCACCTATCTGCCGACCGTGACCGCGGCGGAAGTGGCCGCGCTGGCGAAGGAATTCATCACCGAGGACAACCGCGTCGTGCTCGGCGTGGCTCCCGAGAAGAAGGACCTGCCGCCGCCCGCGCCCGAGACCCTGCGCTCGGCGATCGCCCGCGCCGGCAGCGCGCCGGTCGAGCGGTGGGCGGAAGCCACCGAGGGTCGCGAACTGGTCGAGAAGCCGCCGGCGCCCGGAACGGTGGCGTCGAGGCGTTCGGTTCCCGAGATCGGCGCCAGCGTGCTGACGCTGTCGAACGGCGTGGAAGTGTGGCTGAAGCCCACCGACTTCAAGAACGATCAGATCCTGTTCAGCGCCTACGCGCCCGGCGGCGTGTCGCTCGCGAACGAGAAGGACTACAAGAGCGCCAGCCTCGCCACCGCCATGGTCGGGGTCGGCGGCCTCGGCGGATTGAATCCAGTCGACCTCAGCAAGCTGCTGTCCGGCAAGATCGCGCAGGCCTCGCCGTCGATCTCGGACTACACCCAGGGCGTGAGCGGCTCGGCCACGCCGAAGGATCTCGAAACCGCGCTGCAGCTCAACTACCTGGCGTACACCGCGCCGAACTTTACGCCCGACGTGCTCGATCTGGTGAAGCGCCGCCTGTCGGGATCGCTGCAGAACCGCGATCAGAATCCGCGCGCGGTCTTCGGGGAGCGGGTCGACAAGGTCAATACCTCGGATCATTACAGCGCCGTCGCCGCTGACGATGGCCGACGTGCCGAATCTCGATCTGGACGCGATGCGCTCGTTCTACCAGGCGCGGTTCGCGAACGCCGCCGACTTCACCTATTTCTTCGTCGGCGCCTTCACCGAGGCGGAAATCACCCCGCTGCTCGAGAAGTGGATCGCCTCGCTGCCGTCGACCGGCAAACGGACCTCGGCCGCGCGCGACATGGGCGTGAAGTTCCCGGCCGCGGTGGTGAGGGATGAAGTGAAGAAGGGCAAGGAGCCGGCCAGCCAGACATTGATGTCGTTCTTCGCCGACCCGGGCGCCGATGAATTCGAGCTCCACCGCCTCCGCGCCGCCACCTCGGTCCTGAACATCCGTCTCCGCGAAATCCTGCGCGAAGAGCTCGGCGGCACCTACGGTGTGTCGGTCGGCTTCACCAACTCACCGCCGCTCAAGGGCTACGGCGCCGTGCAGATCCAGTTCGGCAGCTCGCCCGACAACGTCGACAAGCTGGTGAACGCCTCGCTCAAGGAGATCGAACGCCTCAAGGCCGAAGGCCCGAGCGCCGACGATGTCAGCAAGGTGAAGGAGTTGGAGCGCCGCGATCTCGAGACCAACGCCAAGCAGAACTCGTACTGGATGGGATCGATGCAGACGGTGCACCTGTACGGCTGGGACCCGGTCGGCATCGCCCGTCGCGATCAGCGCACCGAACGGCTGACGCCGGACAACATCAAGGCGATGTTCAATAAATATTTCCCGACCGACCGCTACACGCTGGTGACGCTGAAGCCGGAACAGTAGTCAGTAGCCGGTAGCCGGCTACCGGCTACTGAGCTATGATCGTTCGTTCATGCCTCCGCAATTCGTCTACACGATGAAGGGGCTCGGGAAGGTCTATCCTCCCGACTCCCAGGTCCTCAAAGATATCTGGCTGTCCTTCCTGCCGGGCGCGAAGATCGGCGTCCTCGGCCTGAACGGCGCGGGCAAGTCGACGCTGCTCAAGATCATGGCCGGCACCGAAACCAACTTCGTCGGCGAAGCGTTTCCCGGCCAGGGTGTCAGCATCGGCTTCCTGCAGCAGGAGCCGCAGCTCAATCCCGACAAGGACGTGCGCGGCAACGTGGAGGAAGGCGTCGCCGAAATCAAGGCGGTGCTCGATCGCTACGACGCCATCAACGCCAGGCTCGGCGACGAGATGTCGCCCGAGGACATGGACAAGGTCCTCGACGAACAATCGAAGTTGCAGGACCGCATCGACGCCACCAATGCGTGGGATCTCGATTCGCGCCTCGATCTGGCGATGGATGCCCTGCGCCTGCCGCCGCCCGACGCCGACGTCAAGACGCTGTCAGGCGGCGAGCGCCGCCGCGTGGCGCTCTGCCGGCTGTTGCTGCTGTCGCCGGACCTGTTGCTGCTCGACGAGCCGACCAACCACCTCGACGCCGAATCGGTGGCGTGGCTCGAGCGGTTCCTGAAGGACTACCCGGGCACCGTGGTCGCGGTCACCCACGATCGCTACTTCCTCGACAACGTCGCCGGCTGGATCCTCGAGCTCGATCGCGGTCACGGCATTCCCTACGAAGGCAACTACACCGGCTGGCTGGAGCAGAAGTCGAATCGCCTGCAGCAGGAAGAGAAGACCGAGAGCAAGCGCCAACGCACGCTGCAGCGCGAGTTGGACTGGATCCGGATGTCGCCGCGCGCCCGCCAGGCCAAGGGCAAGGCGCGCTTGAACGCCTACGAGCAGCTGCTCGCCGAGGACACCGCGCAGAAGGTGGAGTCGGTCGAAATCTACATTCCGCCAGGTCCGCGGCTCGGCGACATCGTGGTCGAGGCGCGCGGGCTGAAGAAGGCCTACGGCGATACCGTGTTGTTCGACAACCTCACCTTCACGCTGCCGCCGGGCGGCATCGTCGGCGTGATTGGGCCCAACGGCGCCGGCAAGACCACCACCTTCCGGCTGATCACCGGGCAGGAGCAGCCGGACGCCGGCAGCTTGCGGCTCGGCGACACGGTGCAGGTCGGCTACGTCGACCAGTCGCGCGATTCGCTCGACGCCGGCAAGAGCGTGTTCGACGAAATTACCGGCGGGCTCGACGAGCTCGAGATGGGCAAGAAGAAGATTGCCTCGCGCGCGTATGTGTCGTGGTTCAACTTCAAGGGCGCGCAGCAGCAGCGCAAGGTCGGCACGCTGTCGGGCGGTGAGCGCAATCGCGTCCACCTCGCGAAGTTGTTGCGCAAGGGCAGCAACCTGTTGCTGCTCGACGAGCCGACCAACGACCTCGACGTCGACACCTTGCGCGCGCTCGAAGAGGCGCTGCTCAACTACGCCGGCTGCGCGGTGGTGATCAGCCACGATCGCTGGTTCCTCGATCGCATCGCCACGCACATCCTGGCGTTCGAGGGCGACAGCCAGACGGTGTGGTTCGAAGGCAATTATCAGGATTACGAAGCCGATCGCAAGCGCCGCCTCGGCGCGCAGGCCGACCAGCCGCATCGCATCAAGTATCGCAAGCTGACGAGGAGCTGACCTCGTTCTACGGACTGGCGGCGCGGTGCCGCCACAACAGAGAGGAGCCACACATGAAGGCAGATCAAGCGAAAGCCGTCGCGGAAGTCATCGGCCAGGGCCTGCAGGGCGAGTGGATGCACACCTACAAGGCGATCAACGCCGTGCCGGACGCCAAGAAGGACCACAAGCCGGAAGCCAACTCGCGCTCGGCCTGGGATCTCGCGCACCACATCGCGGTCTGCGACGTCGGCTTTCTGCACGCCGTGGCCGCCAACGACTTCGGCGTCTTCCCGGCAAAGACCGAGGCCAAGTCGATCCCCGAGTTGGCCGATTGGTACAAGCGCGAGATGCCGAAGGCGCTCGAAAAGGTGCTGGCACTCGACGGCGCGCATCTCGGACAGACGGTCGAGGCCTTCGGCATGAAGCTGCCGTCGGTCAACTACCTGATGTTCTGCAACAACCACATGATTCATCATCGCGGCCAGCTGACCACCTACCTCCGGCCGATGGGCGGCAAGGTGCCGGCGATGTACGGCGGCAGCTTCGACGAGAAGTACCCGGGCTGATTCGGTGGCGCGCGCCTCAGCGCTATCGCTGTGTGTCGTCCTGGCCGGCACGGCCCTGGTCCCGCTCGGACTCAGGGTCGTGAACGGCGTCCTGCCCGGCGCCGATGTCACGGCGAGCTACCTCCCGACCATCGAAGCGCCGCGCCCGCGCGAGCCGTTCGATCAGGCCGCCGCCGACGCGGTGCGCGAGGCGCAGCCGGAGTATGTGATCATCGGCGACTCGATGGCCGGCGTGCGCATCAACCCGGCGGCACTGACCAGGCGGGTGGGCCGCACGGTGGCGGGGCTGTATCACCCGGGCAGCCCGGT
Organism: uncultured Acidimicrobiia bacterium; assembly: GCA_963795125.1. Lineage (GTDB taxonomy): Bacteria > Acidobacteriota > Vicinamibacteria > Vicinamibacterales > UBA2999 > 12-FULL-67-14b. The sequence goes on from CAWCGQ010000001.1 coordinate 612,927, forward strand.
GGCCTATTGGTACCTGGCGTTCAAGAACCTCGTCGTCCAGAACGAGCTCAAGACCATCCGCGGCGCGGTGTTCTTCTTCCGCGACGATCAGCTGACCACCCAGGTCGAGGTCGATCCGCTGCTGCTCGATCGCGTCGCGAGGGCAGCGGAGCCGGAGCTCGATCGCGTGCTGGCGACGCATCGGCTGGGCCGGTTTGCCCAGCGTCCATCGCGCCGCCCGCGCCGTCTATGAATACGACCGCACGCGGGTGTGGCTCGAGCCGCGCCTGACGCGGGCGCCGGCGATGCTCGCCGACGATCCCGCGGCGCTGCTCGCGGCGATCAACACCGAGATGTTCGCGCTCGATCGGCTGCGGAAGTTCGAGGCCTCCGACCTGGCGCGGGCGGATGCGGCGGTGCTCGATTTCGATCGGCAGGTCGACCGGTCGCTGCTGCCCGAAATGCTCCGGCTGGCCGAGGCCGCCGGGATTCGGGTGGCCTTCGTGCGCGCCCAGCGGCGGCCCACCGAATCCGGTCCGCCGGCGCAGTCCGAGGCGCTGGCCGCGTATCTGCTGAAGCTCGAGCGCTACCTCGCCGCGCACGGCGCCTACTACCACGACGACCGCGGCGATCCCGAGCAACCGCTCTCGATCTACGCCGATGGCGATCACTTGACCGGCCGCGGGCGCGAGCTCTACACCGAGCGTTTCGCCGATCGCCACGCGCGCTTCTTTCAGTGATCTTCCACAGCCTCGAGTTCATCGCGTTCTTCGCCGCGACGCTGGCGGCCTACTGGCTGCTGCCGATGCGCGCCCAGAACGTGCTGCTGCTCGCGGCCAGCTACGTGTTCTACGGGTGGGTGCATCCGTGGTGGCCGGTGCTGCTGTTCGGCACCACCTTCGTCGACTACTGGTCGGCGCGGCGCATGACCGGGCGGCCGGCGCAACGCCGGGCCTGGTTGTGGCTCAGCATCGTCTCGAACCTCGGCCTGCTCGGGTTCTACAAGTACTTCGGCTTCTTCGTCGACAACCTCGCCGCCGCCGGCGATGCGCTGGGCTGGCAGGTGCCGGAGATCGCGCTGCGGGTGCTGCTGCCGGCCGGTATCTCGTTCTACACCTTCCAGTCGATGAGCTACACCATCGACGTCTACCGCGGCCATGCGCCGGCGCGCACCCGCTTCGTCGACGTCGCCGCGTTCGTGTCGTTCTTTCCGCACCTGGTGGCCGGGCCGATCATGCGGGCCACCAACCTGCTGCCGCAGTTCGAGCAGCCGCGGCAGTTTTCGTCGGCGGCCGCCAGGGACGCGACGGTGCTGATCGTCTGGGGCTTCTTCAAGAAGCTGGTGATCGCCGACAACGTCGGCGTGATCGCCAACAAGGTGTTCGCGCTCGAGTCGCCGGACGTTCTACGTGCTGTGGGCCGGCGTGTTCGCGTTTGCGATGCAGATCTACGCCGACTTCTCCGCCTACACCGACATCGCGCGCGGCGTGGCCAAGTGGTTCGGCTTCGATCTGATCCGCAACTTCGATCACCCCTACCTGGCCACCGGCCCGGTCGATTTCTGGCGGCGCTGGAACATCTCGCTGTCGACGCTGGTTTCGCGACTACGTCTACATCCCGCTCGGCGGATCGCGGCGCGGGCCCTGGCGCACGGCCCTCAACCTGATGATCACGTTCCTGATCTCGGGGTTCTGGCACGGCGCGAGCTGGAACTACGTGATCTGGGGCGCCTATCACGGCGTGCTGCTCGTCCTCTCGCGCGCGGCGGCTCGCCGCGCTGGTGCCGCTCGCGCGGGTGGGCGCGGCCAGTTGCAGATCGCCGGGATGTTCGTGCTGACGCTGGTCGGCTGGCTGATCTTCCGCGAGACCGAGCTCGCTCAGCTGTGGCGCGACCTGCGGCTCGAATCCGACGGCGTCGAGCGAGGCCGGCCGAGCGGCCGGCGGGTATCTGTTGCTGCTGACCGCGCTCTATTCGCTGCCGCTCTGGATTCACGACATCTGGTCGGAGGCCGGCGGCGTCAACCTCGCCGCGGCCGTGGACACGCCGGAGGGCGCGGTACACTGGCCGCGCGTCGCCGTGCAGGCCCTGGCATGTGGCCTGATGCTGGCGGCGGTGCTGACGCTGCGCAGCACGGCCAGCCTGAACTTCATTTACTTTTCTTTCTGATGGATGGCATGACGCTGACTCGATTGACCTGCATGATTGGCCTCGTCGCCGTGACGGGCTGCGGCGGTGGCACCGCGCCGGATAGCATCATCACCAACGCCAGGATCTTCACCTCCAACCCCGCCCAGCCGTGGGCGCAGGCGCTGGCGATTCGCGGCGAGCGCATTGTCGCGGTCGGCGACACCACGACCATCGCGGCGCTGGCGGGAACGGCGACCCGGCGCATCGACGCCGGCGGACGAACCATCGTCCCCGGTCTGAACGATGCGCACCAGCATGTCGGGATCGCGCCGCCGCACGATCGTCTGGAACTGCCGTTCGATCCGACCGTCGACCAGATCGCGCAGGCGCTAGGCGCGCAGATCGCCAGGTCGCCGGCGGGTCGCCTGATCGCCGGCGAGATCGGGCAGGGCGCCTGGGCCGAGCCGGGCTTCACGCGCGCGTGGCTCGATGCGATCGCGCCGGACCATCCGGTCCGCCTCACCAATTTCACCGGGCACGGCACCCTGGTCAACAGCCGCGCGCTCGCGCTGATCGGCGTGACCGAGGCCGCGCAGGATCCGGAGGGCGGTCACTACGGCCGCGACGCCCAGGGCCGGCTCGACGGCCGGCTCGAAGAGTACGCGGATTACATCAGCGGCCGCCAGATCGCGGCCAAGACCGACCCCGCCGACATCGTGTCTGCCTATCGCCGCTTCGCGGCCGAGGCGAGCGGGTTCGGGATCACCTCGATCCAGTTGATGGCCAATGCGCTGCCGATTGCCGACGTGTCGAAGTACCTGGTCGAGGCGGCGACGCCGATTCGCTGGAAGGCGTTTCGCTTTCCGATGCGCGAGAGCGGTGGTCGAGACGATCGACAGCCGGTCGCCGCTGCCGCCGCAGCCGACGCCGCTCGATCGACGTGCGCGGCATGAAATGGATCCTCGACGGCACGCCGATCGAGCGGCTGGCGTTCATGCGCGAGCCCTATCTCGACGCGCCGGCCGAGCGCGGCCGCCTGAATTTTCCAGCCGAGCGGATTCAGCAGTTCGTCGGCTGGGCGTACGGCACCGAAGATCCGCTCGCGGTCCACGCGGTCGGCGACGGCGCAATCGACGCCTATCTCTCCGCCATCGAGCGCGCCGGCCGGCCCGAAGTGTGGCGCGCCAAGCGTCCGCGCCTCGAGCACGGCGACATGCTGACCGCCGATCTGATCGCCCGCGCCAAGGCCCTCGGCATCGTCGTGGTGCAGAACCCGCTGCACTTCATGCTCGCGGACATCCAGGCCGCGCGTCTGGGCCCTGAGCGCATGGCCGCGGTACAGCCGATGAAGTCGCTGCTCGATCACGGCATTCCGCTCGCGATCGGCGCGGATGGTCCGATCAATCCGTTTCTCAACATCATGGCGGCGGTGACGCATCCCGCCAATCCGAAAGAAGCCCTGACCCGCGAGCAGGCGGTGACCGCCTACACCAGCGGCAGCGCCTTCGCCGAGTTCCAGGAGAAGGACAAGGGGCAACTCGCGGTCGGGATGCTGGCCGACCTCGCCGTGTTGAGCGCCGATCTGTTCACCGTGCCGGTCGCGCAGCTACCATCGCTGCACAGCGTGTTGACGATGGTGGGTGGGAAGATCGCGCACGACACGGGCGCGATTCACTGAAGGGGTGTCGTCGCGCCCTGGCCGATCGCCGGAGTCCGCGCCAGTCGAATGGCGCCGATCCTCGCCCCGAGCCGGCGCGTGTCGTGCGTCGCGAACAGCGACGCCGGTGAGATGAGCGGCGTCACCCGAATCCACATCTGGTTCACGCCGGAGCGCCAGCAGTGCTCGCCGGCGAGCCACTCGTAGTCGCCTTGTCCGTCGGTCATCGGCTGCGTGGCGAGTACGCAGTCGTTGACGGTCAGGCCGATGGCGGGATGCTGGGCAAGGCGCGCCGCGGGCGTACCGGTCACGGTGACGCGCACCGGTCCGGGACGCCCAACCGTGACCCGCACCGAAGCCTCCGGTGCGCCCGTCCAACGGAAGAAATCCGGATCGGCCTCCATCGGATGCCACCCCGGGCCAAACGGTGCGTAGTCATTCATCCTTAACGCCGCCGACGCGGACTCCGCACGGCCGAGGGTTGGCGACCGCTGTACGGGACCCCCACAGAGACGTGAAGCGGCGCCCTCAGCCGAGGCGACCGTGGCGAACGGCGGGGAGTCGAAGGTGACCACGACCGGATCGGTGCGGCCGGTCTCGGCAACGTGAATCGTGGTGAGCCGATCGATGTCGGCCGGCGCAGCCGCGTGCCGCAACTCGATGGCGCCCGCGCCATCGACGGCCGTCTCCGCGATTTCAATTGGAATGCTGCGCGGTTCGATCGACCTCAGCTGGACCGGCTCGCGGCTGGTCGCGCGCATCACGATCCCGCCGGGCGCGACCGCCGGCGCCGCCGCGTGCACGACCAACGATCCTCGAGCGACGAGCAACGACACGTCTTGCCACGCGCCCGGCGTGACGTCGACGCAGGGCAGATGTCCGGCCATCACGCCGACGACGGCGTGACCGACGATCGCGCGCTCGAACACGAAGCCACGCCGCTCGAGGTGGGTGCGCGCGCCTGCGAAGGCGTAAATGGTCCGGCCCTGGCGCCACGCGCGCAGCACCTCATCGTCAGACTGAGGCACGAGCGCCACATCGGTGTGTGCCTGGCGCGACGACAGCAGGATCGCCGCGTCGACTCGGCTCGATTCCGCGACGAATGCGGTCCCGGCGCCGAGAACGGCAGGATCGATGTCCGCCGCGGTCCGCGCCGCGAGCGTCGACGGCAGATCGCGACCCAATGCCGACAGGCGTTCCCGCGTCAGTGCCGGAGATGCGAGCATCATCAACGCGATCGTGGTCGCGAACGCCAGGCCCGCGCGCGTCGGCATCGTCTCGAGGATCGCCGTGAGCGCGACGGCAACCGCCGCCCATCCGGCGATCGCCAGCGGCACGCTGACCAACTCGATCGGCGGGGACGCCGCCACGGCCTGCCACCACAGCAGCGAGGCCGCCGTCACAGCAGCCGCCGGCCGTGCGCTCTTCCACCCCATCATCACGCCGAAGCCAGCGAAGACGAGGAAAGCACCAAGCGGCGTGAACTCACGCGCCAGCGCGCCGACCAGTTCGCCCGGCGAGAAAGTGAGGCTGATGAGCGCCGGTCCCGGGGCGAGGGTGAGGCCGGTTGCGGCAACTGCCGCCAGCGCAGCGAGCGTCCCGACGCGCTGCACCGGTGAACCGGCGCGCGACCAGAGGACGATGGCCACGCCGGGCAGCAGCGTCAGCCAGGCCCGATCCTCGAGCACCGCAGCGCCGCCGGCGATGACGGCAATCGCGGCGCCTGCGGCGCCGCGCGACGACCTCCAGTGCCACACACCCCACAGCGCGACCAGGGCCAGGGCCGGCGACAGCGCATCGCCGTTCCACGAAACGCCGCGCCACCAGAACGTGCTGCCGGCCGCCAGGCCGAACATTGCCAGGGCGGCGGGGTAGAGGGCGACACCCGCGCGTCGCAGCCAGACGCCGAACAAGGCGACCGCGGCGGCGGCGGTCACGGCGGCAAAATCCCGCAGTGCCGTGCGACGCCCGCGCGCGATGTCCATCGACCCATGCGCGGCCAACGTGCTGACGGTGGGGGCATGTCCATACGGCACATCGCCGGCAGCCAGCGTCGACTGCCAGCGCGCGTCATCGGCCGGAGAGAACTGACGATCGCGTTCCGCCGTGCCGACGCCGATCCGGCCCCCGGCCAGGTAGGCCAGGCATGCAACCACGCCGACCGCGACGATGACCGCCCGCGCAGTCCACTGTGGAGCTGGTCGTGAGAACCACGTCTCGCTGGACAACGAGGTATTATCGTCAATTCCGAATGTCGCAACGGAAAGTGATCCTTGCGCTGTTGATCGCCTCGCTGTTGGCGATCGCGCGCAGCGCGGTGTTCCTGCTCTGGGAGCAATCGAATTTCGACTCCGATCAGGCGATCTTCGGCCTGATGGCGAAACACATCGGCGAAGGCCGCTCGTTTCCAATCTTCATCTATGGCGACCGCTACATGCTGGCGGTGCAGGCGTGGCTGGCCGCGCCGCTGTTTGCGATGTTCGATCCCTCGGTGGCGCTGCTGAAGCTCCCGGTCGTCCTCGTCAACGTCGTCACCGCCGCCCTGCTGGTGTGGGTGCTGATTCGCGACGCCGGATTGCGGCCGATCACCGCGCTGGTTGCGTCGCTGTTTTTCGCCGCCGCGCCGCCGGTGATGGCCAAGCTGTTGACCGAGACCGGCGGCGGCAACCCCGAGCCGTTCCTGTATGTGCTGCTGTTATGGATTGTGCGCCATCGGCCGATTGCGTTTGGCCTGGTGCTGGCGGTCGGGTTCATCCATCGCGAATTCACGATCTACGGCGCGACCGCGATCATCGCGATGTCGCTGCTCGCCGATCGGCGCATCAGCGTCGGGCGGGTCACGCAGGGCGCGCTCGCCGCGGCCGCCTTCCTGGTGATCGCGACGGCTGTGCAGACCGCGTTTGTCTGGTCGACGCCGTTCGGCCCTGGAACCACCATCGATCCGGTGAGTCACGGCGTGGGCGGCGCGGCGGCGCTGACCAGCCGCTATTGTTGGGCGCCGGCGAGCATTGCGCCGTCGATGAGGAGTTTGTTCGGCGAGTACCTCGGCGTGCCGTTCGGCGCGACGGATCATCGGCTGGTGGACTTCGGCGTGCGCAGCGTACTGCCCGCGGGGGTGGCGGGCGTGCCGGCGTTCTGGCCCGTGCTCGGCGGCATCTTCGCCCTGGCACTGGTTCGGGTCGCCTGGATCGCCGCCCGTGAGCGGCGGCCGATCTGGCTGGGTGCCGGTGCGATTGGGACCTTTCTGCTGCTGATTGGCCTGCAATCCGGCGTCGCGTACGCGCTGGCGCGCTGCGGCCGGCTGGAGCCGGCGACCTTCCGCTATGCGTTGCTGATGTTGTATGTCGGGGTCGGCGTCGCCACGTTGTACTTTGTCTATGAACCGAAGCGGGTCTGGCGGGGCGCGATGGTCGCCGCCGTGCTGGCGTGGACCGCGACCAGCGCCGCGAGTCATGCGCGTTTGTGGCAGGAGTACCTCTACCAGGAGCCGTCGAATCCGCATCGCGCGCTGGCCGATTACCTGCTGGCGAACGACGTGGGCTATGCGCGCGCCGACTACTGGACGACCTATGCCACGACCTTCCTGGCGAGCGAACGGGTGGTGATCGCGTCGATCGATACCGTGCGCATCACCAGTTATCAGCGCGACGTCGCGGCCCATGGCGCCGAGGCGGTCGACGTGCAACGACAGCCGTGCGCCGGACCCGGCGACGAAGCGGTCGCGGGCACCTATTGGATTTGTGCCGGAAAGCAGCGGGTGGCGCCTTGAGTTTTTCTGATCTGCGCGGTTTCATTGCTCACCTTCGCCACGACCGCGACCTGGTCGAGATCACCGCACCGGTCGATCCGGTGCTCGAGGCGGCCGAGATTCATCGCCGTGTGATTGCCGCCAACGGGCCGGCGTTGCTCTTCACCAACATCATGGGCGCGGACTTTCCGCTCGTCACCAACCTGTTCGGCACCGCCAGGCGGGCCGAGCTGGCCTTCGGCACCCGTCCGCTGGAGTTCATCAAGCGAGTGGTCCATCTCGCCGAAACCCTGTTGCCGCCGACGCCGGCCAAGCTCTGGGGCGCGCGTGATGTCGGCCTCGATCTGCTGAAGGTCGGCACGCGCCGCCTTGCGGCCGGGCCGGTTCGCGAGGTCGTCACCTCGGATGTGCGCCTCGATCGGTTGCCGGTCATTACCAGCTGGCCCGAGGACGGCGGTCCGTTCGTCACCTTTCCGCTGGTGTATACCGAGCACCCCGACAAGCCCGGCCACAACCTCGGCATGTATCGCATGCAGGTTTACGATCGCGCCTCGACCGGCATGCATTGGCAGATCGGCAAGGGCGGCGGATTCCACTACGCGCGCGCCGAAGCTCGCGGCGCGGCGCTGCCGGTGACGGTGTTTCTGGGCGGTCCTCCCGCGCTGATTCTGTCGGCTATCGCTCCGTTGCCCGAGAACGTGCCGGAGCTGATGCTGGCGTCGCTGATCGCCGGCGAGCGGCTGCCGCAGGTAGCCGGGCCCAATGGCCATCCGCATCCGCTGCTCGCCAACGCCGAGTTCGCGCTGATGGGGCAGGTGGCGCCGGGCGTGCGCCGGCCGGAAGGGCCGTTTGGCGATCACTACGGCTACTACTCGCTGCAGCACGACTACCCGGTGTTCGAGGTCACGCAGATGGCGCACCGCAAGCACGCCATTTACCCCGCCACGGTCGTCGGCAAGCCGCGCCAGGAGGATTTCTTCATCGGCGATCTGCTGCAGGAGCTGCTGTCGCCGCTGTTTCCGCTCGTGATGCCGGCGGTCGAGCGGCTGTGGTCGTACGGGGAAACCGGCTATCACTCGCTGGCGGCGGCCGTGGTCAAGCAACGCTACAAGCGCGAGGCGATGGCGAGCGCCTTCCGGATCCTCGGTGAAGGGCAGCTGTCGCTCACCAAGTTCATTCTCCTGACCGACCGGCCGGTGGATCTGAAGGATTTTCGCGCCACGCTCGAACACGTGCTGGCCCGCACCAATCCTCAAACCGACCTCTACGTGTTTTCGAACCTGTCGATGGACACGCTCGACTACACCGGGCCGGTCGTCAATGAAGGCTCGAAGGGCGTCTGGCTGGGCCTGGGCGATCCGATCCGGGATTTGCCGCGGGCGTTCAGCGCCGCCGGTGCCGCCGCCGTCGGATGTCACCGACGTGCGCGTGTTCTGCGGCGGCTGCCTCGTCGTCGGCACCCGCCCGTTCGCGGACGATCGCGACGCGCCGTCGCGGATCGCCGCGCATCCGGCGTTCGCCGGCTGGCCGCTGATGGTCGTCAGCGACGAGCCCGCGCGGGCGACGCGCAGCGACATGAACTTTCTCTGGACCACCTTTACCCGTTTCGAGCCGGCGGCCGACATCCACGCCGCATCCCAGCGCGTCGTCCGGCATCACATCGCATATGAGCCGCCGGTGGTGATCGATGCGCGGATGAAGCCGTGGTATCCCAGGGAAGTGAGCTGTCGCGCCGACATCGCGCAAACCGTCACCGGGCGCTGGTCGGAATATTTTCCCGCGGGCGGCGTGGAGATGGGCGATTCCGAGCGCGGCCACCTGGATTGAGCCGGCTCCCAAGCCTTCAGGCCCCCGAGCCCTCAAGCCCTATAATCAAAGAGTGAGTGATACGACCACCAACGGTATTCGCGTGCAGGTGACGACCAAGTTTCTGGCCGAACGAAGCTCGCCCGCGGACCACGAGTACTGGTTTGCCTACTTCATCCGGATTTCGAACGTCGGCACCGAGACCGCGCAGCTGATCAGCCGCCACTGGGTGATTACCAATACCGACGGCGAGGAGGAAGAGGTGCGCGGCGAGGGCGTGGTCGGCGAGCAGCCGCTGCTCGCGCCGGGAGCGGTGTTACGACTACAACAGCTTTTGCCACCTGAAGACCTCGGTGGGCACCATGCACGGCGAATACACCATGGTGACGCCGTCGGGCGACGACGTTCGAAGCGCGCATTGCGCCGTTCACGCTCGCCGTTCCCAACGCACTGAATTGAGATCGTGATGCACCCTTTGCGTTTCCCGGCACCCTACGCACCGTACGCACCCTACGCACTGTACGCCCCCTCCCCCATGGCTCTAATGCGCTCCGGCGCTCCCAGCATGCGGCGGGCGGAACGATCGGCGGGCGCGCGATCGATGGCCGCCGCGGCGGGCCCCGTCCCGGCCAAGAAGAAGATCGATTCCAAGGCCGCGTGGCGCGAGTTCCGCGAGCTGCTGTGGGTGCATCGCCGCCGGCTGACGATTGGCCTGACGCTGATGATGTTCAGCCGCATGGCGGGCATCGTGCTGCCGGCGCTGTCGAAGTACGTGATCGACGATGTGATCGGCAAGGGCCGGGTCGAGCTGCTGATGCCGATTGCGCTGGCGGCCGGCGCCGCGACCGTCGTCCAGGCGTTCACCAGCTTCGGTCTGTCGCAGATTCTCGGCGTGGCCGCGCAGCGCGCCATCACCGACATGCGCAAGCGCGTCCAGGCGAAGATCATGCGCCTGCCGGTGCGCTACTTCGATTCGACGCAGAGCGGCGTGCTGCTGTCGCGCATCATGAGCGACGCCGAAGGCATCCGCAACCTGGTCGGCACCGGCCTGGTGCAGCTGGTCGGCGGCGTGCTGACCGCGATCATCAGCCTGGGCGTGCTGCTCTATCTCAACTGGCGCATGACGGTGGTCACGGCGATCGTGCTCGGCCTGTTCGGCGGCGGCATGGCCTACGCGTTCAAGCGCCTGCGGCCGCTGTTCCGCGAGCGCGGCAAGATCCAGGCGGAAGTGACCGGCCGGCTCACCGAGGCGCTCGGCGGCATCCGCATCGTCAAGAGCTACACCGCCGAGAAGCGCGAGGAGATCGTCTTCACGCACGGCGCGCACAAGCTGTTCCGCAACATCGCGCAGTCGATGACCGGCGTGTCGGCGACCACCTCGGGCAGCACCGTGATCATCGGCGTGGTCGGCGTGATCATGATCTGGATGGGCGGCAACGACATCCTGGCCGGCACGGATGACGCTCGGCGACTTCGTGATGTACATCTTCTTCATCGGCCTGCTCGCGGCGCCGATGATTTCGATTGCCAGCATCGGCACGCAGATCACCGAGGCGTTCGCCGGGCTCGATCGCATCCGCGAGATCCTCAACATGGAGACCGAGGACGAGGCCGACGAGGGCAAGCCGTCGCTCGGCGCCGATTCGCGGCGAAATCGCCTTCGAGGAGGTGTGGTTCGAATACAACGAGGGCATTCCGGTCCTCAAGAACGTCAGCTTCCTCGCCGCGCCCGGCACCACCACGGCGCTGGTCGGCTCGAGCGGCTCGGGCAAGAGCACGCTGATCAGCCTGGTGATGGCCTTCAACCGCCCGAACCAGGGCCGGATCGTCGTCGACGGCAAGGATCTCGACGACATCCCGCTGCGCGACTACCGCGAGCAGCTGGCCTCGGTGCTGCAGGAGAACTTCCTGTTCGACGGCACCATCGCCGCCAACATCGGCTACGCCAGGCCGGGCGCGTCGCTCGACGAGATCAAGCGCGCGGCGCAGATCGCGCATTGCGAGGAGTTCATCCTGAAGTTTCCCGAAGGCTACGACACCATCGTCGGCGAGCGCGGCATCAAGTTGAGCGGCGGCCAGCGCCAGCGCATCTCGATCGCCCGCGCGATCCTCGCCTCGCCCAAGGTGCTGATCCTCGACGAAGCGACCTCGAGCCTCGACAGCGAGAGCGAGGAGATGATCCAGGACGGCCTGAAGCAGCTGCGCAGCGGCCGCACCACCTTCGTGATCGCGCACCGGCTGTCGACGATCCGCAGCGCCGACCAGATTCTGGTGATGGAGCGGCGGCGAGATCGTCGAGCGCGGCACCCACGACGAGCTGCTGGCCCGGGATGGACGCTACCGCCAGTTGTACGATAAACAGTACAAGCTCGAGACCAACCGCTTCATCAACCCCGGCGAGGACTGGACGCCCGAGGCGCCGAAGCCGGTCGACGTTGAAGCCGGCCTCGACGCAGCTTTAATCGAGGAATCGATAGCGATCGTTCGTAATTTCCAGTGGAACCTCCAGTGGCGCCAGCCGTATTGAATGAATTGGAGGGACGAAACCAGTGTTGAACAACGTGACTGATGTGCTGTCGGTCGTGCTGTCGGGCACGCTCGGCCGTTCGGGACGCAAACGCGCCCGCCGCGCCACCAGTTTCCTGACCGGCCACCGCGGATTCCTGAGCACCAGCGCCCTCGATCGGCGCCGCCGGTGTCGCGTGGGGCATTTACGACACGCTCAAGAATCAGAATCAGGGACCCGCCACGCCCGCGGTTCCGCACGTGCCAGGCGTTCCCCAGGTTCCAACCGGTGCGGTGTCGTCGGGTGCGCCTGTCGTCCCGCCGCTCCCCGCCGCCTTCGACGCGACCGTTGATCCGGTGGCCCGCATCATTCGGCTCGCGATCTCCGCGGCCAAGGCCGATGGCTCGTTGAGCGATCGGGAACGCGCGTTGATTCTCGCGCGCGCGCGTGACGCCGGCCTCGAGTCGGTCGTCGAAGCCGAGCTGACCCAGACCCGCCCGCTGGCCGACATCGTCCGCGGCGTCACCGATCCGGCGATGCAGAAGGAACTCTACGTCCTTGCCTTCACGATCGTCCGTGCGGACGAGACCGTGTCGGGCGCGGAGCGCATCTATCTGGCGCAGCTCGCGCACCAGCTCGGGCTGGATCGCGGCCGTGACGCAGGCGACTCGAAACGCCGAAGATCGCGCAACACACCGATAACGACTCCGACCTAGACGGCCAGAGCTCAAGGACACATGGACGGATCGAATCAGTGGTACATGGCCATTGGCGGCCATCAGGTGGGTCCCGTGAGCCAGCAGGAGATCGTCACCAACCTGCAGAACGGCAGCATCGACGCCGAGACGCTGGTGTTCACGCGCCGGCATGACCGCAGTGGCAGAAGGTTCGGGACGTCGCGGCCTTCGCGGCGCTACGTCAAGGGCGCCGCGGCCGCTGCGCCGGGGCCAGGCGGCGGGTTCACGCCGCCGCCGGCGCCGGGCCGACGCGCGCACGACATCGACTTCGAGGTGCACGGCAACGAGATGCAGTTCGTCGAGGTCGAGCTCGATCCCGGTGAAGGCGCCGTCGCCGAAGCCGGCTCGATGATGTACATGACGCAGGGCATCGCGATGGAAACGATCTTCGGCGACGGCAGCCAGCGCGCGATCGGGTGGCGTGATGGATGCGCTGCTCGGCGCCGGCAAGCGCCTGCTGACCGGTGAGAGCCTGTTCATGACGGTGTTCACCAACCAGGGCCAGGGCAAGCACAAGGTCGCGTTCGGCGCGCCGTATCCCGGCAAGATCATCCCGATGGATCTGCGGGCGCTCGGCGGCCATCTCGTCTGCCAGAAGGACTCGTTCCTGTGCGCCGCGCGCGGCGTCTCGATCGGCATCGCGTTCCAGAAGAAGCTCGGCGTCGGCCTGTTCGGCGGCGAAGGCTTCATCATGCAGAAGCTCGAAGGCGACGGCCTGTGCTTCGTGCATGCCGGCGGCACCATTCACCACTTCGATCTCGCGCCCGGCGAGACGCATGCGCGTCGATACCGGCTGCCTGGTGGCGCTGCAGCCGAGCATCAACTACGACATCCAGTTCGTCGGCGGCATCAAGACGGCGTTGTTCGGCGGCGAGGGCATCTTCTTCGCGACGCTGCAGGGGCCCGGCCGCGTGTGGCTGCAGTCGCTGCCGCTCAGCCGCATGGCCGACCGCATCTACTCGGCCGCGCCGCAGAGCAAGGGCTGGCGCAAGGAAGAAGGCTCGATCCTCGATCGCGTCGGCGGCCTCGGAGATTTGATCGACGGCCGCTAACAGTGCGGGGCGGATTAGACTGAGTGCTCGAGTAAACAATCCTTCAGGAACGGAAGGCTTTGCATGATCGACTCGCCCGGGAATCCGAATCAGGCGCTGTGGGAAAAGGGTGACTTTACGCGCATTGCCGCGACCATGCGCGAGAGCGGCGAGGCGTTGGTGCAACGCATCGGCGTCACCAGAGGTCTCAAGGTGCTCGATCTTGGATGCGGCGATGGCACCACGGCCGTGCCGGCGGCAAACTCGGCGCGGACGTGCGCGGCATCGATATCGCGCGCAACCTCGTCGACGCCGGGAACCGCCGCGCGACCGAGCTCGGCCTCACCAACCTGTCTTTCACTCAGGGCGACGCCACCCGGCTCCAGTCGCTCGCCGATGGCGAGTTCGACCTCGTGATCAGTATCTTTGGCGCGATGTTCGCGCCCCAACCGTTCGAGGTGGCCAAAGAGATGGTGCGCGTCACGCGGCCAGGCGGGCGGATCGTCATGGGCAACTGGATTCCCAATGACCCGACGTTGGTCGCGCAGATCCTGAAGATCAGTTCGACGTATACCCCGCCTCCGCCGGAGGGGTTCATCAGTCCCATGACCTGGGGCGTTGAGAACAATGTCGTTGAGCGGTTCACCGCCGCTGGCGTGGCGGCCGACAACGTGGCCACTGTCCGGGACACGTTCGTGTTCAACTCCGACGGGCCACCGGCAGCGCTGGTGGATCGGTTCCGACGCTATTACGGTCCGACGATGAACGCCTTTGATGCGGCGGAGAAGAGCGGCCGGGTCGCGGACCTGCAGAAGGAGCTCGAGGAATTGTTCGAGCGCCAGAACACCAGCGCGGACGCCACGTCCATTCCGGCCACGTTCTTGCGCGTGACGGTCACCAGATGAGCGGCCGCGACCCGAACACGGCGATGGCGAAACTCATGTGCGGGCTTCTGCTGGCGGTCGTCGTGCGGGTGCCGTCAGGCGCTGCGGCGCAAGACCCGTCCGACGAGTCGCTCATTCGCGCCATCATCGCCGAGCAGGCGACGCCCGCGGGTATCGTCGTGCCGCCGGACGGCGTGATCAAGACGCAGTTGATGGAGGTGTTGGTCCGTCGCGGTGGACAGTGGTGGGTCGAGGCGTACCACAACGTCGACACCAAGCCGGCGCGCTAGCCGCCGGTTAAGGTACCATTGAGCGTGATGTTCCGGACGATGTTCGCGGTCGCGGCTCTCGTGGCGCTCGGTCTCACCGTCTCGTCTGCCCAGGTGCGCACCGCCGATCCGGAGAAACGCGGCTTCAAGCTCACTGACTTCCCGCGCACCGTCAAGCTCGCCGACAACGTCTACGGCTACGAGGATATCCGCCAGCCCGGCTTCACCACCGTCAGCCTGTTCGTGGTCGGCGCCGATGGCGTGTTGCTCGTCGATGGACAGGGCAGCCCCGAGGCGACGCAGAAGACTGCTCGACGAGATCGCCAGGGTCACGCCCAAGCCGGTCAAGTGGTACATCGTCGGCTCCGACCACGGCGATCACACCGCGGGCAACGCGGTGCTGCCGAAAGACATTACCTTCATCGTGTCGAAGGCGTCGCAGGCGCAGATGAAGCTGGCGGCGCCGGCGATGGCCGGCGATCAGGAAGTGATCGACGTCGGCGGCATCGAGGTGCAGGCGCTCTATCTCGGTCGCGCCCACACCGGCGGCGATCTGCTGGTCTACCTGCCGAGGCAGAAAATTCTCTTCATGAGCGAGGTCTACCTCAATCGCGTGTTCCCGGCGATGCGCTCGGCCTATCCCACCGAGTGGGTCGAGCGTGATCGACAAGGCGCTGCAGCTGGACGTCGATCGATTCGTGCCGGGCCATGGCTTCATCGAGCAGCCGCGAGGCGTCACGCGAGGAGCTGGTCGAGTATCAGCAGGCGATGCGCGCGGTGATCGCCGAGGTCAACCGGCTGCACAGGCTCGGACTCTCGGCGGAGGATGCGGCGAAGCAGGCCAACTGGGGACCGTACGCCGCATGGTTCCTGTCGGAGCAGCAGGGCCCGATCGCGGTCCGGAAGATCTACGAAGAGATTGAAGGGAAACTCAAGTAATGGCCGACCAGTCTTTTCAGAGCCACACCCACCGGCCGACGCCAGACGGCGATCGCGGCGGTGTTCGCGCTGCTGGCGCTGATCTTCATCGTCCGGGCGATGTAGGTCGGCACGCGAGATGCGCGATCTGGGCGATCCTCAGACGTCGTCCTCGCCGTGTTGGTGCTGGTCGCGATCAGCCGCGTCTACATCGTGCAAGCTGCAGGATCGCATCATCATGCTCGAAGAGAAGGTGCGCGCCGCCGAGCTGCTGACCGCCGGCCAGGACGCGCAGCTCGCGAAGCTGTCGAGCAAGCAGATCGCCGCGCTGCGCTTTGCCTCGAACGAGGAGTTCGGCGCGCTGCTCGAGCGCGCCGCCCGGGAAAACCTGTCGCCGAAAGACATCAAGGCCGCCGTCAAGACCTGGCGGCCGGATCTGCCATCGCACCTAACCAAGCCGGCCGGTGACCGCCGACGAACAACAGGAAGTCCTGCGCCTGATCGATGCGCACGAGCACACCCTGCAGGTGTGCAGGGCGTGCGCCGAGACGACGCGCGACCTGGCGTGGGAAGTGAAGCGCGGCAGCATCCCGTCCGAGGAGTCGCTGGCCGCGACGCTCGCCGAGGTCGAGCGCGTCCTCGGCGACATCGCCCAGATCGAAGTCGCGATCGCCGAGATGAAGGCGGCGCTCTGGTGAGCGAGCGGCCGTCAACCGAGCGCCTCGCCGAGCTGATCAACTTCAGCGTCGATGCGTCGTGCTCGTCGACGCCGACGGCGTGATCCGTGGGCCAACCCCGCCACCGTGGACGTGCTCGGCTATCGCGCCGAGGATCTGCGTCGGCGTGCACGTGCGCGACCTGGTCGAGCCGGTGCGATCGCGACGCGTGGCAGGCGCTGGTCGCGAGGCTGTCGACCGATCCTGCCACGCCGGCGCGCGGCACGTTTCGCTGTCGCCACCAGGACGGCAGCATCCGCTGGATCGAAGGCGTCGCCCGCAACCTCTTGCAGGAGCCGCGCGTCGGCGGCATCGTCGTGTATTACCGGGACGTCACCGCGCGCAAGGCCACCGAAGACCAGCTGCAAGGCCACCGAGGATCGCTACGGACACCTGTTCGACTCGGCGGCCGACATCATTTTCGAAGCCGATGCCGAAGGCTATTTCCGCTTCGTCAACCCGCAGACGCTGAAGGTGTTCGGGTTCTCGAGCCGACGAAGTCGTCGGCCGGCGATTCACCGAGTTCATTCGCGCCGACTATCGGCCGCAGATCCTCCAGCACTATCTACCAGCAGACCAGCCGAGCGCCGTGCCGACGTCGTATGTCGAGTTTCCGGCGGTCACCAAGTCTGGCCGCGAAGTGTGGCTCGGGCAGAACGCCTGGATCGTCACCGACGCCTCCGGCCGGCTGGTCGGCATGCAGGCGGTGGCCCGCGACATCACCGAGCGGCACCGCGCCGAGGAGGCGCTGCGCGTGGCCGAGGCGAAGTACCGCGCGCTGGTCGAGCAGTCGCTGATGGGCGTCTACATCGTGCAGAACGAGCGGCTGGTCTACGTCAATCCGAAGGCCGCCGACCTGCTCGGCTACACGCCAGCAGGAGCTGATCGACGCGCCGACGCCGTACGCGTTCGTGCACGAGCAGGATCGCGCGCTGGTCGTCGATCAGTTGTCGCGGCTCGATCCCGAGCGGCTGCCGAGCGTGCAGCTGGCGGTGCGCGGCGTCCGCAAGGACGGCGAGGTCATCCAGGTCGAGGCGTTCTGCTCGGTGACCGACTTCGGCAACCAGCGCGCCATCCTCACCACCGTGCACGACATCAGCGATCGCGTCAAGCTCGAGGAGCAGCTGCGCCAGGCGCAGAAGATGGAGGCGGTCGGCCGTCTGGCCGGCGGCATCGCGCACGACTTCAACAACCTGCTGACGGCGATTCGCGGCAACGCCGAACTGATGTCCCACCGCGTCAAGCACGATCCGGCGATGGCCGCGGAGGTCGACGAGATCCTGCACGCCGCCGATCGCGCCGCGTCGCTGACGCGCCAGCTGCTGGCGTTCAGCCGCAAGCAGGTGCTGCAGCCGATGCGCGCTCGACCTCAACGACGATCATCGGCGGGGTGTCGCGAATGGCGCGGCGGCTGATCGGCACCGACGTGCAGCTGCGGCTCGAGCTCGGCGCGTCGGTCTCGCAGATGCTCGCCGACCCGGCGCAGGTCGAGCAGGTGCTGCTCAATCTGATCGTCAACGCCCGTGATGCGATGCCCGCGGGCGGCACCATCGTGCTGCGGCACGTCGAACGCGCGACTCGGCGCCGACGCGCCGGAGGTGGCGCAGGCCGGGATCGCGCCCGGCGCCTTCGTCCGTGCTCGCCGTCACCGACGACGGCATCGGCATGGATCAGGCCACGCAGGCTCGCATCTTCGAGCCGTTTTTCACCACCAAGGAAACCGGCCGGGGCACCGGCCTGGGGTTGTCGACCGTCTACGGGATCATCCGTCAGACCGGCGGCGCGATCGCGGTCGACAGCGAGCGCGGCAAGGGCGCCAGCTTCAAGGTGTATCTGCCGGCCGTCACAGGAGAGTCGCAGTGATACGCAAGCCGGTCGTCTTGATTACGGGTGCGGGCGGAGAGATCGGCCACGGGCTGATCGCGCACCTCGCCGACCGAGGGGCGCCAGCCCGTCATCACGCTCGACGTCAACCCGCTCGAGCCGGCGCTCGGCAAGCTGGTGCAGCGCGAGTTCACCGGATCGATCATGGACAAGCCGCTGCTCGAGCGCGTGCTGTCGGAGTTCGAAGTCGAGACCGTGTATCACCTGGCCGCGCTGCTCTCGACGCGCTCGGAGTTCACGCCGGTGACCGCGCACCAGGTGAATGTCGAGGGCACGCTCAACCTGCTCGAGTTCTCGCAGCACGAGGCCGAATCGCACGGCCGCCCGGTCACGTTCATCTATCCCGTCGTCGATCGCCGCCTACGGCCTGCCCGATCTCGAGACCAAGCACCGCGCCGGCAAGGTGAAGGAAGACGACTACAACACGCCGTCGACGATGTACGGGGCGAACAAGTTGTATTGCGAGCAGCTGGGCCGCTACTACGCGAAGTTCTACAAGCAGCTGGCCGCGGAGCCGCAGTCGGGCCGCGTGGATTTTCGCAGCGTGCGGTTTCCCGGTTTGATCTCGGCGCTGACGGTGCCGTCCGGCGGCACCTCCGATTACGCGCCGGAGATGATTCACGCGGCGGCGAAAGGCGAGCCGTATGCCTGCTTCGTGCGCCCGGACACGCGCATTCCGTTCATGGCGATGCCCGACGGCATCGACGCGCTGCTCGAAGCTGGCCGCGGCGCCGAAGGCGCGCCTGACGCGCACCGCCTACAACCTCGCCGCGTTCAATCCGTCGGCCGATGAGGTGCGCGACGAAGTGATCCGCGCGTTTCCGAACGCCGAGCTGACGTGGCAGAACGACGTCAGAACGCCAGGGCATCGTCGACTCATGGCCCGAGGATGTGGACGACTCCGCCGCCCGCCGCGACTGGGGCTTCGCCCCGGCCTACGATTTCACCCGCGCGTTTCGTGATTACCTGATCCCCACGATCGGCAAGAGGTACGCAAAATAGTCGTACCCTTCCGCCTCGAAACGGAGCAACGAATGTCTACGAACGTCTACGGGGCCGGGGATCTTTTTCGAGCCGCCGAGACCGGCCGTGCCGTCTGGCGGAGCGCTGAAGACTCGCAGCAGGGGTAACAAGTGAAACATCCAGCTCGCGTTCGGGGCGCTAGAAGTGCAAAAAGTGCGATGCATATGAGAAAAGATCCCCGGCCCCTTTTTCTCGCTTTGCTGATCGCTGCCGGAGGGGGCGTGATGACGGGGCAGACACCAGCCGCCGATCCGTATCGGTCGGTCGCCGAGCGGTACGTCAAGCTCGTGCTGGCCGTCGGCCAGCACGACGCCGACTACGTCGATGCGTTCTACGGGCCGCCCGAGTGGCGGACGCAGGCCGAGTCGGCGAAGCAGCCGCTCGCCTCGATCGACGCGCAGGCCGCCGCCACCGAGACGCAGCTCGCCGCGCTGCCGCCGCCGGTCGTCAAGGGAGCCGGATGCCGAGCTGTGGGCGCCTGCGCCGGCAATACCTCGCGCGCCAGCTCGCCGCGATGCGCTCGCGCGTCGCCATGCTGCAAGGCACGCGCTTCACCTTCGACGAGGAGTCGAAGGCGCTCTACGACGCGGTCGCGCCGGTGATTCCGGAATCCGAGTTCCAGGCGGTGCTGGCGCAGCTGGCGGCGAAACTGCCCGGCGACGGCTCGCTGATCGACGCGCTACGATCGCTACAAGCAAGGCTTCGTCATCCCGACGAACCGCGTCGATCGGGTCTTTCAGGAGGCGATCCGCGGCTGCCGCGGCCGCATGCCGAGCGTCGCCCTCCCGATGCGGGAGCGGTTTACCGTCGAGTACGTGACCGGCAAATCGTGGAGCGGCTACAACTGGTATCAAGGCGGCTTCAAGAGCCTGATCCAGGTCAACACCGACCTGCCGATCTATATCGATCGCGCGGTCGACCTGGCGTGCCACGAAGGCTACCCCGGCCATCACGCCTACAACGTGCTGCTCGAGAAGAACCTGGTGGAGGACCGCGGCTGGATCGAATACACCGTCTACCCGCTGTTCTCGCCCGCAGTCGCTGATCGCCGAAGGCACCGCCAACTACGGCATCGAGGTGGCGTTTGCCCCCGCCGATCGGCGCGCGGTTCGAAGGTGACGTGCTGTTTCCGATCGCCGGACTCGACCCGGCGAAGGTGGCCGAGTATTATTCGGTGCTCGCGCTGGTCGATCGCCTGTCCTACGCCGGCAACGAGGCGGCGCGGCAGTATCCTCGACGGCAAGATCGATCGCGCCGCCGCGGTGGCCTGGCTCGAGAAGTACGCGCTGTACACCGGGCCGCGTGCCGAGCAGCGCGTGAAGTTCATCGAGCAGTACCGCAGCTACGTGATCAACTACAACCTCGGCAAGGACCTGGTTCGCGCCTATGTCGATCGCCAGATGGGACGCGACCGGACGCGGCAGCGGCGCTGGACGGAGTTCATGGCGCTGCTGTCGTCGCCGCGGCTGCCGTCCGGGCTGAAGTGATGCGTGCGGTTGAAATTACCCAGCCCGGCCCGCCGGAGGTCCTGACCCTCGTCGAGCGGCCCGATCCGTCTGCGGGGGCCGGCGAGATCCTGATCGACGTCGCCGCCGCCGGCGTCAACCGGCCGGATGTGCTGCAGCGGCTCGGCAAGTATCCCGTCCCACCGGGCGCCTCCGACATTCCCGGCCTCGAAGTCGCCGGGGTCGTCGCGGCGCTCGGCGCAAACGTTCGCGGGTGGTCGGTCGGCGATCCGATCTGCGCGCTGCTGGCCGGCGGCGGCTATGCCGAGCGCGCCGTCGCGCCGCAGGAGCAATGCCTGCCGATTCCGGCAGGCCTGACCGCGATCCAGGCCGCCGGCATTCCCGAAACGTTCTTCACGGTGTGGACCAACGTGTTCCAGCGCGGACGGCTCACCGCAGGCGAGACCATCCTGATCCACGGCGGCACGAGCGGCATCGGCACCACCGCCATCCAGCTGGCGCGAGCCTTTGGCGCGCGCGTGTTCACGACCGCCGGCAGCGATCAGAAATGCGCGGCCGCCAGAGCGCTGGGTGCAGACGAGGCGTTCAACTATCGCACCGAGGACTGGGTGGCGGCGGCCAAGGCGGCGACCGGCGGGCGCGGCGTCGACCTCGTCCTCGACATGGTCGGCGGCGACTACATCGGCCGCAATCTCGATCTGCTGGTCGTCGAGGGACGGCTGGTGCAGATCGCCTTTCTGAAAAGCGCCACAGCCGAACTCGATTTCTCGGTGATGATGCGCAAGCGGGCGTGGATCACCGGCTCGACGCTGCGCCCGCGCACGCCGGCGGAGAAGGGCGCGATTGCGCGCGAGCTGCTCGACCAGGTGTGGCCGCTGCTCGAGAACGGCACCGTCGCGCCGGTGATCCACCAGACATTCCCGCTCGCGGAGGCGGCGGCCGCGCACCGGATGATGGAGGCCGGCACTCACATTGGCAAGCTCGTCCTCCTCGTCTGACAGAGTTATTCACGCCGCGATTTTTCCTGATGTGGAGCTACAGCTTCACCGTCTTCCTGTCGGCGTTTCAGCTGCTGCCCACCGCACCGTTCCACATTCTCGCGCTGGGCGGCAGCCATCTCGAGGCCGGGCTGTTCCTCGGCTTCCTGACGTATGCCTCGGCGATTTCGGCGCCGATCACCGGCGCCATGGGCGATCGCTACGGCAAGCGCCGGGTGCTGATCGTCGCGAGCATGGCGATCACCGTGTTTTCGCTGCTCTATGCGATCGCGCCGTCTTACCAGATCATCCTGGCGCTGGTGCTGGTGCACGGCGTGTTCTGGTCGGGACTGCTGTCGAGCTCGAGCTCCTACATGCTCGACATCGTGCCGCACTCGCGCCGCGCCGAGGGCATGGGCTACGCCGGGCTCGCCAGCGTGCTCGGCGTGGCGGTGGCGCCGTGGCTCGGATTGTGGATCTTCGATCACGGCGGCTGGCAGCTGCTCTGTTTCGAAGCGGCGGCGCTCAACATCATCATGGCGGTGATCGCCTGGCGGCTGCCGCCGGATCGCGCCCACGCCACCCGATCGATGCATCCACGCGACCTGGTCGAGTGGCGGATCCTGATCGGGGCGGTGATGCTGTTCCTGTATTCCTTCAGCTACGGCGGCATCACCAGCTTCGTCGCCGTGTATGCGGAGCAGCTGAGCGTGCCGAAGGCGCTCTACTTCACGGCCTTCTGCCTGACCATCGTCGTGACGCGCCCGTTCATCGGCCGCTACGCCGATCGCGCCGGCCATGCCCACGTCATCGTGCCGTGCCTGGCGCTGATCGTGATCGGCGTCGGGCTGCTGGCGATCGCGACCGGCCCGCCGATCTTCATTCTCTCGGCAATCCTGTTCGGCATTGGCTTCGGATCGGCGTATCCAATCTTCGTCGCGCACCTGATGCAGCACGTCGCCGAGCACCGCCGCGGCGCCACCTTCGGCGCGCTGATCGGCGCCTTCGACACCGGCATCGGCACCGGCTCGATCGCGGTCGGCTGGATCAGCGAGCGCTACGGATTCGGCCGCGCCTTCGGCGTCGCCAGCGCGATCGCGCTGCTGTCGATCCCGTATTTCATCTTCCTCGAGAAGCGTCAATGGGCGTCGCGTGCGGCGACAGCCCGGGACGATGGCGCCTACCGCCAACCGTCGTGACGCGGGTCACCCGCTGGTCGGCCCGCGTGACGGCGGCGCGGTGGAGCTGCGCACCATCAACTCGCCCTTGATGTGGACGACGCGCTCGGTGGGCTTGCCGTCGACCAGCGCCAGGGCGATCTCCATGGCCTTGCGGCCCATTTGCCGGGTCGGCTGCGCCGTCGTGGTCAGCGGGGGATCGAGGTAGCGCGCGAAAAACAGATCGTCGAAGCCGACAATCGACACGTCCTCCGGCACCCGGACGCGCCCGCGCGAGGCGTGGTAGGCGCCGAGCGCCATCATGTCGTTGTAGCAGAAGACGGCGGTCGGTGGCGACGGCAGTTCGAGCAGCGTCGTCATGGCGCGCGCGCCACCATCGGGACTATTGCGGGCGTGTTGCACGAGACCCGAGGTGAAACCAATGCCGGTATCGATCAAGGCCTGCCGGTAGCCGGCAAGCCGTTCGGTATCGGAGTAGACGCCGTTCTTGTTGCCGATGTAGCCGATGTGGCGGTGACCCAGTTGGATGAGGTGCTGCATCGCGGCATAGGCCGCATCGACGTTGTCGATGGTCAGGGCGTGCACGGCGGCGTCGCGGCGCTGGTTGTTGACCAGGACCAGCGGGACGCGGCGTTCGGTCAGCAGCGACATGTAGCGCGCGCCGACGCGCGACGACAGCACCACGATGGCGTCGACCCGACGTTCGTGCAGGTTCCTGACGGCTTTGACTTCGCGCTCCGGTTCTCCCTGTGAGTCGGCGACGATGACGGAGTAATTGTGCGCGGTGGCGACCTCGTCGAGCCCGGCGATGATCTCGTGATGGAACGGATCGGTGATGGCCGTGACCACGACGCCAATCATCGCGGTGCGCTGGGTGGCCAGGCTGCGCGCGACGGCGCTCACGGTGAATCCGGCGTCGCGGGCAATGCGGCGGATACGGGCGGCCGTGTCCGGGCTGACGCGGGGCTGTCCCTTGAGCGCGCGCGAAACGGTGGAATGGTGGACGCCGGCGGCCCGGGCGATGTCCTTGATCGAAACCAGTTTGCTCATCGGAGCGATGCGCACCATGCCGTTGGCCACTGACCGACAGGCCCGGTGCGCCAGCATATCGCCGATTGCCGTGTGCCGCGTAGAATCTCTGGCACACGTGTGCGCGCGGCGGCTGAGGCCCGGCAAGCCGGTTTGACAGGGTAGGGCCACGCTTTCTAAACTGCGGGTGCTGCACACGTGTGTATCAATAATAAGGAGTCAACATGATCGCGAACTATGTCGGCGGCCAGTGGATCGAGGCCCGGGGCATCGAGGCGCTGCCGGTGGTCAACCCGGCCACGGGCGAGGAGCTCGGCCGCACGCCATTGTCGAGCGGCGCCGAGCTGGACGGCGCCGTCGCCGCCGCCGCCACCGCCTTTCGCGACTGGCGCCGCGTGCCGGTGACCGAGCGGGTCCAGTACCTGTTCAAGCTGAAGGGGCTGCTCGAAGACGAGCTCGAGAACCTTGCCGCCACCATCACGCGCGAGTGCGGCAAGACGCTGGCCGAGTCGCGCGGCGAGCTTCGCCGCGCCATCGAGAACGTCGAAGTGGCGTGCGGCACCCCGATCCTCATTCAGGGCTACAACTCCGAGGACATCGCCGTCGGCATCGACGAAATGATGATCCGCCAGCCGCTCGGTGTGTGCGCGATCATCTCGCCGTTCAATTTTCCGGGCATGATCCCGTTCTGGTTCCTGCCCTACGCGATTGCCTGCGGCAACACGGTGGTCATCAAGCCGTCCGAGAAAGTGCCGTTCACCATGCAGCTGGTGATGCGGCTGATCGAGCGCACGGGGTTGCCGGGCGGCGTGGTCAACGTCGTCAACGGCGGCCGCGCAGTCGTGGACGCGATGCTCGATCACCCGCAGATCCGCGCCGTCAGCTTCGTCGGATCGAGCGCCGTGGCCCAGCACGTTTATGCCCGAGCCGCCGCCTCCGGCAAGCGCGTGCAGTGCCAGGGCGGCGCCAAGAATCCGGTGGTCGTGCTGCCGGACGCCGATCTCGAATCGGCGGCCGAGATCGTGGCCGACAGCGCCTTCGGGTGCGCCGGCCAGCGCTGCCTGGCCTCGTCGGTGGCCGTCACCGTCGGCGAAGTGGGGCGGCCCTTTGCCGAGGCGATGGGTGAAAAGGCGAACGCACGCGTCACCGGCTACGGGCTCGACGATGGCGTGCAGATGGGGCCGGTGATATCGGGCGAGAGCGCCGCCCGCGTCGAAGCGCTGATTGCGCAAGCGGTCGCCGACGGCGCGCGAGCGATCGTCGACGGCCGGCGCCCGGCGATCTCGGCCTATCCCAAGGGACATTTCATCAAGCCAACGGTGCTCGATCAATTGCCGCTCTCGAGCGCGGTCGCGCAGACGGAAATTTTCGGGCCGGTACTGTCCCTCCATCACGTCGACACCCTGGAACAGGCGATCGCCCTGGTGAACGAGGGCGTCTATGGCAACCAGGCGTCGTTGTTTACCTCGAGCGGCGCCAACGCGCG
This sequence comes from uncultured Acidimicrobiia bacterium, assembly GCA_963795125.1. Classification (GTDB taxonomy): domain Bacteria; phylum Acidobacteriota; class Vicinamibacteria; order Vicinamibacterales; family UBA2999; genus 12-FULL-67-14b. The sequence continues at coordinate 638,349 of CAWCGQ010000001.1, forward strand.
GCAGTTCCGCTACGACGCCGAGGTCGGCAATGTCGGCATCAACGTCGGGGTCGCCGCGCCGATGGCGTTTTTCCCGTTCAGCGGCGCACGCGGCAGCTTCTTCGGTGATCTGCACGGGCAGGGCCGCGACGCGATCCAGTTCTTCACGCAGGAGAAAGTGGTGGTCGAACGCTGGCCCAGGGGCTGGACGCGGCGGTTCTGACCAGGTCCGGCGGATATACTGACGCCGGCGTATCAGCGACCGGTCCGATGCCGAGGAAAGAACCGCTCTCGATCAAAGACATCGCGCGCACCGCGAACGTGTCGCATTCGACCGTCTCGCGCGCGCTCAGTCACAGTCCGCTCGTCAACCCGGCGACGGCGGAGAAAATCCGCCGCATCGCCGCGGAGTCGAACTTCCGGCCGAGCGCCGTGGGACGGAGTCTGGCCACCGGACGCACCTACACGATTGGCGTCGTGGTGGCGTCGATCGCGCAACCGTTCGCGGCCGAGGTCCTGGCCGGGATCGAGGAGGTCGCCAGCCTGCGCGGTTACTCGGTGATCCTCGCCTCGACCAAGGGCGATCCCGAGCGCGAGATGGGGATCGTCCAGCAGTTCGAAGATCGCCGCGTCGACGGGGTGCTGCTGATTGCCTCGCGCGTGCGCGCCATCTCCAGCTCGCTGCTTGCCGAAATGCAGATCCCGATGGTGTCGGTCGACAACCAGCAGGTGCCGGACGGCGCGTGCTCGGTGTTCTTCGACAGCAGCTCGGCGACACACACCGCGATTCGTTTCCTGGCGCAGCTCGGGCATCGTCGCATTGCCTACCTCGGCGACCGCCATGGCTACGACTCGAACCGGTTGCGGCACGAGGCCTATCGCGCGGCGATCGAGTCGCTCGGCATGGCCTACGATCCGCAGCTGGTGATCGATGGCGATTCGGATGCCGAAGGCGGCATGCGCAGCATGGATCGGTTGTTGACGGCCCGCCTGCGCCCGACGGCGGTGTTCTGCTACAACGACATGACGGCGCTCGGCGCGCTGGCGGCAATTTATCAGCAGCAGCTGCGCGTCCCCCAGGACGTGTCGGTGGTCGGCTTCGAGGATCTCGCCATCGCCGCCTTCACGCAGCCGCCGCTCACCACGGTGCGGCAGCCGCGCGGCCCGATCGGGCGGATCGCCGCCGAGGCGCTGTTTGCGATGATTTCCGGCGTCAAGGCGGATCCGGTGCGGGTGCTGCGCGGCGAATTGATCGTGCGCGAGTCGACGGCGCCTCCGGCCGGCTGAGATTATCGGTCGCTGCGGTAGCCCAGTCGTGCGGAGAGGGTGCGCGCGGCGCCGCCGACAGCCTCGGCGAGTTCGCCGACCCGTTCCGGCGAATAGCTGGCCGCCAACCCACTCACGCTGATCGCCGCGACGACTTGCCCGGTGTGATCGCACACCGGCGCCCCCACCGCGGCGATGCCGATGGTGACGTCCTGGTCGCTGACGACGAAGCCGCGTTCGCGGGTCGCTGCGGCATCGGCCAGCAGCGCCTCGACGGTGGCGATGGTCTGCGGCGTGAAGCCGGGTAGCGCCGTGCGGGTCGCGTAGCCGCGCAGTTCGCGTTCGGTCAGGCCGGCGAGCAGGGCACGAGGCGCGGCGCCGCAGTGCAGCGGCTGACGCTCGCCCACATGCAGCGTGAAGAGACGCACGCGGTGGCGCGTGCCGACACGGTCCAGGCATAACGCTTCATCGCCGTCACGAATGCACAGGAACGCCGCCTGCTGGGTCTGCTCGACAAGCGAGGTGAGCTCGGGCAGCGCGGCGCGGCGCAGGTCCAGCTGGTTGTGAAATCGCTCGCCGAGCTCGAACAGTCGCACGCCGATTCGGTAATGACGCGAGTCGGGATCGCGATCGAGATAGCCGCGCTGTTCGAGGATCGCCACGACCCGCTGGACGGTGCGCCGCGACAATCGGGTCGCTTCCGCCAGGGTCGCAACGGTCGGCTCGCCCGGGTCCTGCAGAAACACCTCGAGCACGTCCAAGGTCCGCTCGATCGAGTGGCCCGGCGACGGTCGCCGGTTCAAGGAAACGACTTTGGCCATGCACCTCAACGCTAATCCACGGTAAACCGCCAGCGTAAGGCGGCCGTCCACGGCTTGTCAACGCCACCAACCCCTGATTGCAAACGTTTGCAAAGACCGGTTGAGCCCTGTAACATCCGCGGCCATGAACGGCAGGTCCGCCCCGGCAACCGACCCGCGATGGCAGAGTCCCTTGCATGAGATGACGCAGACGACGCCGACCTGCCTGTGGAGCGATTCAGCCGCGCTCGATGAGCTGCGGACGGCGCTTGTGCACGGCGCCGTCGGCGCCACCTGTAATCCGGTGATTGCGCTCTCCATCATCAAGTCGCGCCTCTCCGAATGGCGCCCGCGCATTGCATCGCTTGGCCGCCAGCATCCCACCGCGACCGAAGACGGGTTGGCGTGGGCGGCGGTGGAGTGGCTGTCGAAAGAGGCGGCGGCCCTGCTCGAACCCGCGTTTGCCGAGCATCGCGGGCGTAACGGCCGGCTCTCGATTCAGACTGATCCGCGCCTCTACCGCGATGCTCAGGCGCTCGTGCGACAGGCGCAGCACTTCCATGCGCTGGCGCCGAACATCGTCGTGAAGATCCCCGCGACGCACGCGGGGATCGCCGCCGTCGAAGAGTGCACCGCGCAGGGAATCAGCATCAATGCCACCGTCTCCTTCACGCTGTCGCAATCGGTCGCGGTCGCGGAAGCGGTCGAGCGCGGCTTCAAGCGGCGCGAGGCCGCCGGGCTCGAGACGTCGAGCATGGGTCCGGTGTGCACGATCATGGTGGGCCGGCTCGACGACTGGCTGAAGGTGGTGATGGAACGCGACGGCGTGGTCACCGATCCCGGCCACCTCGAGTGGGCCGGCGTGGCGGTGTTCAAGAAGACCTACGACCTGTTCCGCGCCCGCGGCTATCGCACGCGGCTGCTCTCAGCGGCGTTTCGCCATCACATGCACTGGAGCGAGCTGGTCGGTGGCGATGTGGTGATCTCGCCGCCGCCGTCGTGGCAGCAGCGGTTGATGAAGAGCGGCCTGAGCGTGACGCCGCGGATGCTGGTGCCGGTCGAGCCCCGGATCGTGGACGACCTCCATGTCCGGTTCGAGGATTTCAGGCGCGCCTACGACGATCGCGCTCTGGCGGTGGAAGCTTTCGACGACTATGCGCCGAGCCGCCGGACGCTGCGGCAGTTCCTCGCCGCCGGCGCCGAACTGTCGCAGGTCGTCCGTGACATTCTGTTACCAAACCCCGACACTATTCAGGCCTGAATTCGATTGCGCGCACGTGTGCGCAAATCGCTTGACAGGCCGATGCGCTGCGCTTATCGTGCACACGTTTGTAGGGCATGCGTCTTTTCCATTTCCACAGGTCATCAGGTCGCGCCGGCGGCCTGGCCAATCGCCTGTCGCCCGTCGGGCTGCCGGCCGCGACGCCGGCGTCATCGTGCCGCCGTTGGTCTGCTCCTGCGGCCGCGGTTGGCGACGGAAGTGAGGGATCCAGATGAAACGGCGTGATTTCCTTCAAACGGTGGTCACCGTCCCAGCCGGCGCGGTCCTGCTCGAGGGAGCCGTGGGCGCAGCTGCACCCGCCCCCATCGAGGCGGCGCCGGCCGTCCAGGCGGCCTCGCCCGTTGCGGCGCCAGGCGCGGTGCTGGAGACGGTCGGCGCGGACACGGTCGGGGTGCTGACGCCGCGCTATCTCACCGGCGTGCAGTTCGCCGCTCTGCGCCGGTTGTCCGATCTGCTGTTTCCGGCGGTCGCGCCGAAGCCCGGCGCGCTCGCCGCGCAGACGCCGGAGTTCATCGACAACTACCTGGCGGAGTCTGCGACCGATCGCCAGCGGCTGTATCGCGACGGGCTCGACGATCTCAACAAGCAGTCGCAAGGCCGCTTCCGCAAGCCGTTTGCCGAACTGACCACGGCGGAGGCCGACGCCATCGTCAAGCCGCTGTTCGCGGTGAGGGGCCCGACCATGTCGGTGGTCGCACTCGGGCCCTTTATCAATCGCGTGCAGCAGGACGTGCGCACCGTGACGATGAACTCGCCGCAGTGGAACGCCGCGCAGGCGGCCGCGGGCAACCCGGTGACACGGTTGCTCCACTGGCGCAACGTCGATCCCACCGTTCCTCGTTCGAGACTGGCGCCATGGCAAACCAAGATCACCAGGTCTTAATCATCGGCTCGGGTCACGCCGGCGGCATGGCGGCGTACGTGCTGGCGCAAAAGGGCATTCGTTGCCTGATGCTCAATGCCGGGCCGGTGGTGGATCTGTCGCGCGATCGTCGATCGGTGCCCGGGCACGAGATGGCGTATCGGGGGCTGATGGAACCGGGGGCGGTCGGCGACGGGGCGATTGGCGAGAACGTGCTGAGCGCGTTTGTGCACCCGAGCGAGGTGCCCTACACGCACGACGCGGACAAGCCCTACGTGTGGGTGCGCAATCGGGTGGTGGGCGGCCGTTCGGTGTTCTGGAGCCGGCAGTCGTTCCGCATGAGCGACTACGAGTTCAAGGCCAAGGACCACGACGGCTACGGCGAGAACTGGCCGATCAGCCTCGCGGAACTGGCGCCGTACTACACGCGCGTCGAGGCGATGTATCGCGTGACCGGACGTCCTGAAGGACTGCCGCATTTCCCCGACTCGACGTTCACGACCATCAACGAGACGCCGGATTCGGATGCGCTGAAGAAGGTGAGTGCCGCGGGTCGGGCCCGCGGCATCACCGTCTCGAAGGCGCGGCAGTCGCTCGGCATTGATGGGTTCGCGAGCTCGATCAATTTGATGCTGCCCGACGCCCTGGCCAGCGGCAACCTGTCGATCGTTCCCAACGCCATCGTCCGCCAATTGACCGTCGACCGGAACACCGGGCGGGTCAACGGCGCGCACTTCATCGATCGTCACTCCCGTCGGGAGATGTCCGTCGCGGCACCGGTGGTGGTGCTGGCGGCCGGCACGTTGGAGAGCACGCGCCTGCTGCTCAACTCCGGCATCGCCAATTCGAGCGGCGTGCTGGGGCGATATCTGTTCGATCAGTATTACGGCAACACCGCCTTCGCGGTGGTGCCGGAGGCGGTCGGCCGGGTTCGCAAGGGGGCGCCGCTCCCAGGGTTCGGCAACGGCATCATCGCGCCGTTTCGCAATATCACGACGCGCGAGAAGGCGTTCATCCGCCGCTACGTGATCAACCTCAACGTCGGCGCCAACCCGTCACCTGACGTGCTGGCGACCTACGGTGCCGACCTCGACGACAAGATGGCCGAGTATGCCGGCGCCATCGCCCAGGGCGGGATGATGGGCGAGGTGCTGCCGCGCTACGAGAACCATGTCCGGATCAACAAGGAGGTCAGGGACATCTACGGTATTCCGGTGCTGCACGTGTCCGCCGCCTACACCGACAACGAACGCAACATGCACCAGGACGCGCAAGACAGCATGGCCGACCTGTTCCGGGCGGCCGGGTTCGAGCTGCTCACCAAGAGCGCCAATCACCGCGAACCCGGGCAGAGCGTGCACGAGCTGGGCACCTGCCGCATGGGTGACAACCCCAAGACCAGCGTGTTGAACAAGTGGAACCAGAGCCACGACATCGCCAACCTGCTGGTCGTGGACGGGAGTGCGTTCGTGACCGGTGGCTGGCAGAACCCGACGTTGACGCTGTCGGCGCTGTCGATGCGGGCCGCCGATCATCTGGCCGAGCTGATGCGACGAGGCGACGTGTAGCCCGACGGCGGGCGGCAGAGGGGAGATTGCAATGAGGATTTCACGACGAACATTTATCGGTGGTGCGGCGGGCGGCGCGCTCCTGGCGGGCATCGGCGTCGCCGGCGCGCAATCGGCCACGCCCACCACCATCCGCGGTGTCACCATCGGCGGCAATTCCTACTGCTTTCCCGAGCGGCCGATTGCCGAAGCGATTGACGTGATGGCCGATCTCGGCTTCACCCTCGGGGAAGTGCACCCGCGCCACATGGAGCCGTCGTTCGGTGCGGCCCGCGGCACGCCGATCACCGCGGCGCAGCGCGAGCAGCTCCGCCAGTGGCGCCTGTCGGTGCCGATGTCGCACTACGAGAACGTCGGCGCGCAGTTTCGCAAGAAGGGCATCACGGTCTACGCCTACAACGTCAACTACCGTCCGGATTTCACCGACGGCGAGCTCGAGCGGTCGCTCGAAGCGACGCGCGCGATGGGCGCGCGCATCGTCAGCGGCGCCGGCATCGACGCGGTCCTGGCGCGCCGGCTCGACGCGATGGCCGGCCGCCACGACGTGCGTATCGCGGTGCACAATCATTCCGATATCAAGGGCGAGCAGGACTTCGACGCCATCCTGAAGGGCCTGTCCGATCGCATGGCGATCAATCTCGACATCGGCCATTACGTGGCGGCCAACGCCGATCCGGTGGCGCTGTTGCGCCGTCGCCACGACGACATCCTGCTGCTGCACGTCAAGGATCGCAAGCGCGACAACGGACCGAACCTGCCCTTCGGGCAAGGCGACACGCCGATTCGCGAGACCTTGCGGCTGCTACGCGACGAGCGGTGGCGGATCCCGGCCAATATCGAATGGGAAGTCGACGGTGATCGGGTGACGGCCGTGCGCCAGTGCCTCGACTACTGCCGGCAGGTTCTGGAATCGTAAAGCGGGTTATGAAAACAAAGGAGAACGTCATGCACAGTTGCCCCCGTTCGCGCTACGGTAGCGCGCTCATCCGCCTGACCGCGGCAGTCTTGCTGAGTCTGGCGATGCCGTGGGCCGCCGCGGCGCAGCAGGACGCCGGCACGCTGCGCGTGCTGGTCCAGGACTCGACCGGCGTAGTGCCCGGCGCCGAGGTGATTGCCACCAACGCCGCCACCAACGTGTCGACGACCCAGGTGTCGAACGAGCAGGGCTACGCCACCTTCTCGCCGATCCAGCGCGGGACCTACACCGTGAACGTGTCGCTCGCCGGCTTCAGCCCCGTGCGCGTCACCAACGTCACCATCGTCGTCAGCCAGAACCGCCTGCTGCCGGTGACGCTGGCGCTGGCGAACATTGCCGAAACCATCCAGGTGGTCGCGCAAGCGGCCGTCATCCAGACCGAGGACGCGACGCTCGGGCAGGTGTTGCGGAGCGAGGTGATCGAACAGCTGCCGCTGGCCGGCCGCCGCTATACCGATCTGGCGCTGCTCACCCCGGGGGCCACGGAGAGCACGGCCGACCCCAACCTGCGCGGCCCCGGCTGGCTCGTCGTCAACGGCAATTCGCACGTGATGAACAACTTCCTGCTCGACGGCTTCGACAACAACCAGAACACACAGAACATGCAGTCGCGTTCGGCGCAGGTGGTGTCGCCGTCGCCCGACACCCTGGGTGAGTTCAAGGTGATCACCAACGGCTTCTCGGCCGAGTTCGGGCGCGCCGCCGGCGCGGTGATCAACGCCTCGATCAAGTCGGGCACCAACGCCTACCGCGGGTCGGCCTGGATCTACAACCGCGATGCGTCGCTCGCCGCCAACCGGTGGGAAAACAACTGGCGCGGCATCGACAAGGACGACCTCGAATGGAACCAGCCTGGCGGCACGCTCGGCGGGCCTCTGAAGAAGGACAAGCTGTTCTTCTTCGGCGACTACGAGGGCTTCTTCAGCAAGGTCAGCAGCGCGCCGTTCGTGACGGTGCCGACGATGGCGCAGCGTAACGGCGACTTCAGCGCTCTCACGGTGGCGATCCTCGATCCGCTGACGGGCCAGCCCTTCCCCGGCAACATCATTCCGGCCAACCGCTTCGACCCGCTGGCGAAGAAGATTCTCGACACGGTCTACCCGGCGCCGAACAACGTCTGGCCGGTTCCCGGCTCCGGCAACCGTCCGATCAACAACTATACGCAGCGGGTGCCGACCACGCGCGACACCCACAAGTGGGACTTGCGGATCGACTACAACATCTCCAACAAGGACCGCTTCTTCGCCCGTTACAGCTTCAATCAGGACTACAACTTCAAGACGCCCACCATGCCGGGCCTGGCCGACACCGGCGCGCAGGACGGCGGCCGACAGTACGCCCGCAATCAGGCTTTCGGTACCAGCTGGAACCGCATCCTGTCGCCCTCCGCGGTGAACGAGTTCCGCGTCGGCTACAACAAGACCGCGGCCGATTTCTCGCACGCCACGGTCGGCGAGTCGACCGGCAGTGCCTTCGGTTTCCGCGGCCTGCCGTCGTTTCTCGATGACGTCGGCGGTCTGCCCCGCATGACCATCACCGGCTACCAGTCGTTGGGCGTCGGCAACTTCCGGCCCCAGTTCCGCAACCCGTACTCGCTCCAGATCACCAATGCAACCACGGTCGCGCGGGGCTCGCAGACGTGGAAGTTCGGCGTCGACTATCGCTACAAGCACGATAAGTGGGTCGACCTGCAATACCGGACCGTGGCCTACAACTTCGATGCCCGCTTCACCAACGACGGCATCGCCGACTTCCTGCTCGGCAACGTCCAGAGCCTGGGTGGCTCGAACTTCTTCGTCGCCGACCAGGTGACGCAGAACCTTTCGGCCTACGTGCAGGCCGACTGGAAGCCGCGCCCGAACCTCACGCTCAACCTCGGCCTGCGCTACGAGTACACGACGCCGCTCTACGGCACCGGCGACCACACCAACACCAACGTCGACTTCGCGACGCAGCAGCTGGTGATCGCCGATCCGGCGCCGCTCGTGCTGGGCGGCCGCCGCGCCGAGAACAAGTACGCGTTTCAGAACCCCGATTACAACAACTGGGGACCGCGCCTCGGCATTGCCTACCAGGTCAACGACAAGATGGTGGTGCGCTCCGGCTTTGGCATCTTCTACAACGGCGAGAACCTGACCGGCACGACGGCGGGCGAATTGCTCATCAACGCCCCGAACCTGTATCGGGTGACGCTGCAGCGGGCGGGCAACGGGCCGCCGCCGGTGCAGTTGTCGGACCCGGTGCCGGCCAACTTCCTCGATACGAGCGCGATCAGCACGGCCAACCTGGCGTTCAACTCGCGCTGGCCCGACTTCAAGGCGGCCACCGTCACCCAGTGGAACGTGGCGACGGAGTTCCTGTTGACCGGCAATTCCACGCTCGAGCTCGCCTATGTCGGCAACAAGGGCCGCAACCTCGACGTGACCCTCAGCCCCAACAACACCCCGTGGGGCGTGGACGGCTCGGTCGTGGCCAACCGGCCGTTCCCGCAATTCGGCGCACTCGGCATGCGCGCGCCGCTCGCCGTGTCCGACTACAACGCGCTGCAGGCCAAGTTGGAGCGCCGCTTTACCGGCCTATGGTACGGGCTGGTCTCGTACACGTTAGCGGACGGCCACAGCCAAGCGCCGACCTTCGGCGCCGGCGGCGGCGGCTTCCAGAGCTACGATTGGAACGCGAAGCCGATCGCGCTCCCGATCCTCGAGTCCGCGTTCATGGAGCAGTTGACCAGGCACCGCCTCTCGGTGTCGTCGATTGCCAAGCTCCCACTCGGTCGCGGCGAGAAGTATGGCAACAACATGAACCGCGTCGTCGACGCGATCATCGGCGGCTGGCAGTCGCAAATGGTCTTCACCGCGAAGTCTGGCCTGCCGATCAACGTGTTGCTCGCGCGCACCGGCACCGACCCCTATACCGGCCGCAGCTACTCGTATCTTGCCAGCAGTGGCGGCGGCGAGCTGAGGCCGAACCTGGCGGGCGACCCGCTGACCGGCAACGACCCGAAGGTCAATCGCGTCTACCTCGACATCAACGGGTTCGCGCTGCCGGCGGCCAACACGCCCGGCAACGCGCCGAGAAACGTCACCTTCGGGCCCGGCTTCTGGAATGTCGACCTCGGCTTGACCAAGCGCTTCAACTTCGGTACTCGGCAGAGCATCGACCTCCGCATCGAGGCGTTCAACGCCTTCAACACGGTCAACTTCCGCAACCCGGATGCGGTGGTCGGCGCCAGCAACTTCGGCTTGATCCAGACGTCGTACGATCCGCGCCAGTTGCAGCTGGCCTTGCGCTACGCGTTCTAGGCATGAGGCCGCGTATCGACCGGCGCACGTTTATCGCGATGGGGAGCGCGCCGGTATTGGCCGGCGCGTTCGCTCCGCTCGTCGGCTCGACCCAGGCGCCCGCGCAGAAATTTCGCATCGGCCACAACGTCGGGCCGTACCTGCGATTGGGGGGGCCGCCGCACGAGGACTTCTGGAAAGGTGTCGAAGAGTTGTCGTCGCTGGGGTTCAAGGCCACCGAGGCGGACGACAATCTGTCGAAGCTGAGCACGGTCTACGCGAAGCAAACGACGCAGTTTCGTGAGCGCCTCGCCAGGCACGACATGCAGATGGTGGCGCTCTACCACAATCTGCCGGTCGACGAGGCCGCGCGCTTCGACGAGGGCGTGGCCGAGGGCATGGTGGTCGGCAAGTTCATGCACGACACCGGCATCTCGATTTTCAACCTGTCCGGCGGCACCAGGAAGCCTGGCGGTAACCCGCCCGAGGATTTCAAGGCACTTGCGCGCCTCGTGAACGAGTTGGGCAAGCGGTTGAAGGAGCAGTACGGCATTCAGCTTGGTTATCATCCGCACACCAACAACATGATCGAGAACCGCGCCGAGATCGGGCGCATGATGGAGATGACCGATCCCCGCTACTTCAGCCTGAATCCTGACACCGGCCACCTGCTGGCCGGCGGCAGCGATCCGCTCGAAGTGTTCCGTACGTATCAGTCCCGCATTCCCTACCTGCACTTCAAGGACTGGGATCCGAACATGGTGACGGCGCGAACCGCGCAGACCGGCCGCAAGGGCGGGTTCCCCGAGCTGGGCGAGGGCATCGTCCCGTTGCCGCAGCTCGCGGAGTTCCTGCTCGCGACCGGCTACGACAAGTGGGTGATGATCGAGATCGACTCGTCGCGGACGACGCCGCTCGACAGCGCCACGAAGGACCTGAAGTACATGACCGACCGCTTGAAGTTGAAGGTCGGCTGACGCCGGAGGCCAGGATGTCTCGAAGGGCAACGTGGATGGTGATGGCGGCGGCGGTGCTCGTGACCGCCGGCGCCGGTGCGGCGGGACGCCACGTTCCGCCGCCTTCTGCCACCCAGGCGCCGGCGCTGCCCGACGGGGTTGGGAAGGCCACGGTGCAGACCATGTGCACCGCGTGTCACGACCTGACCTTCCTGATCGATCGGCGTGAAACGCAGGCGCGGTGGGGCGAGATTGTCGAAGACATGTCGGTGCGCGGCGCGCCCGGCACGCGGCAGGACATCGAAGCCGTGGTCAGCTACCTGTCGACGCATTTCGGCCGCGCCGCCGCCGCACCCTCTCGACCTGCGCAACCTGCGTCGGCGCCGCCGGCGCCACCGCTGCCGCAAGCAGTAGCACCGGCCCGGGCGGCTGCGGGGGCGGGCGTGACACCCGCCAATGGCGAGTGGCCGTTGATCGGCCAGAACGCCGCCGGCCATCGCTTCTCGCCGCTCACACAGATCCAGGCCGGCAACGTGGCGTCGCTGCGGCTGGCGTGGAAATACGACATGATGCGGCTCGGGGAGTCGCTGACGATTGCTCCGACGCAGGGCGCCCCGGCCCGCCCGCGCATGTCGCAAATTACGCCGCTGGTCGTCAACGGCCGGATGTATCTGACCACGCCATTCGGTCGCGCCGTGGCGCTCGAGCCTGAAACCGGGAAAGAAATCTGGGTCTACCAGATTCCGGAGACCTACGGCACGCCCGGACAGCGCAGCCTCGCCTACCGGCCGGGAGACGGCGCCAAGCCGGCGACGATCTTCTTCGGCACGACCGGTGGTTATCTCCTTGGGCTCGATGCGGACACCGGCACGCCGTCGGAGTCGTTTGGCCAGCGTGGCGCGGTCAACATGCGGACCGGGGTCGCAGACGGCTTTCCACAAGCCAACTACGGGTTGACGTCGCCGCCGGTGTTTTACAAGGACATCATCATCACGGGATCGCGCGTGCAGGAACAGCCCGCGCTCGGTCCGAGCGGCGACGTGCGTGGCTGGAGTGCGCGCACCGGGCAGTTACTGTGGACGTTTCACACGGTGCCGCGTCCGGGCGAGCCCGGGCACGACGCGTGGCCCGGCGACACCTGGCGCGATCGCTCGGGCGGTAACGTCTGGGGCCTGATGACGGTCGATGTCGAGCGCGGCATCGTCTACCTGCCGATTGGCACTGTCAGCTACGACTACTACGGTGGCGATCGTCCCGGGGCGAACCTGTATGGCGACACGCTGGTCGCACTCGATGCCACGACCGGCAAGCCGAAGTGGCATTTCCAGACGACGCATCATGACGTGTGGGACTACGACCTGAACGCGCCGCCCGTGCTCGTCGACGTCAAGCGCGACGGGCGCACCATTCCCGCCGTGGCGCAGATCACCAAGCAGAGCCTGCTGTTCATCCTCAATCGTGAGACCGGCGAGCCGATCTACACCGTCGAGGAGCGCGCCGTTCCGCAGGATGGTTTCACGGCCGGCGAAGTGCCGTGGCCGACGCAGCCGTTTCCGGTCACGCCGCCACCGCTGGCGCGCGCGAATTTTTCACCCGCGGAGATCGCCCGCATCACGCCGGAGCACACCAAGTTCTGTCAGGACATGCTGCAGCGCGACGGCGGCATGCGCACCGGGGGGTTGTATCTGCCGTTCAGCGAACGGCCGAGCATCATGTTTCCCGGCACGCTCGGCGGCGTCAACTGGCACGGGCCGTCGTACGACCCGTCGAGCGGCTACCTGTTTACCGCGACGATGAGCCTCGGCGAGGTGTTTCAAATCGTGCGCGATGCCGATCCCAAGATGATGCCGGTCGCGCGGCGCTACAAGTTCTGGGATGAGTCGAAGTTCTGGCCGTGCTCGCAGCCGCCATGGGGCGAGCTGAGCGCGGTTGACGTCAACACCGGCCAGATCGTCTGGCGTGTCCCGGTCGGGTCGTTCGACGAGCTCGAGAAGCTCGGCATCAAGGACGCCGGCACGCCGCTGCTTGGCGGCCCCATGGCCACCGCGGGCGGTCTGGTGTTCGTTGGCGGCACGCTCGACGACAAGTTCCGCGCCTTCGACTCGCGCAACGGCCGCGAGTTGTGGTCGGTGGACGTCGGCGCCGCGGCCCACGCGTTGTCGATGTCGTACCTCGGCCGCGACGGGCGGCAGTACGTGGCGCTGGTCGTGAGCGGCGGCGGCTTCCTCGGCGACAAGACCGTGCCTGCCAGCGTGATGGTGTTCGCGCTGCCGGCCCCTCCGGCCTCGGGCCGATAGCTGACAGAGATAGCTGCACCTATGCGAATGACGATGGCCCAGGCGCTCGTGAAGTTCCTGACCGCCCAACACACTCAACGCGATGGCCGGCGGCAGCCGTTCTTCGCTGGCATGTTCGGTATCTTCGGCCACGGCAACGTCGCCGGCGTCGGCCAGGCGCTCGACCAGATGCAGGACGGCATGCGCTACTTTCAGTGCCGCAACGAGCAGGCGATGGTGCACACCGCGGCGGCGTTCGCGAAAATGTCGAACCGGATGCGCACGCTCGCGTGCACCACGTCGGTCGGCCCGGGCGCCACCAACATGGTGACCGGGGCGGCGGGCGCGACCATCAATCGCTTGCCGGTGCTGCTGCTGCCCGGTGACATCTTCGCCAATCGCGTACCCTCGCCGGTGCTGCAGCAGCTCGAATCGGCCCAGTCGCAGGATGTCTCGGTGAACGACTGCTTCAAGCCGGTGTCGCGCTACTGGGATCGCATTTCAAGACCCGAACAGCTCGTCACGTCGCTGCCCGAGGCGATGCGCGTGTTGACGTCGCCGAGCGAGACCGGCGCCGTCACGCTGTCGTTGCCCGAAGACACGCAGACCGAGGCGTTCGACTATCCATCGGCGCTGTTCGACGCGCGGGTGTGGACGATCCAGCGCCCGCGCGGCGATGCGGAGGCGATGCGGCGCGCGGCGGAGGTGATCCGCGGGGCGCGGCGGCCGGTGATTGTCGCCGGCGGCGGCGTGTTGTTCAGTGAAGCGGCGGACGAACTGGCGCGGTTTGCCTCGACCATGCGCATTGGCGTGGCCGAAACGCAGGCGGGCAAGAGCAGCATGGCGTGGGACCATCCGTATGCCCTCGGTCCAATCGGCGCCACCGGCGGCAGCGCCGCCAACCAGCTGGCCGCAGACGCCGACGTGGTAATTGCGGTTGGGACGCGGCTGAGCGATTTCACCACCATGTCGAAGACCGCCTTCCAGCATCCCGACGTGCAGTTTGTCGGGATCAACGTGTCCGAGTTCGACGCGTTCAAGCACTCGGCGATTGCCGTGGTGGCGGACGCGCGCGTCGCGCTGGAGGAGCTGGCCGGCCTGCTGCGCGGACACACCACCGATGCCGCGTATGAAGAGCGGCTGCGCCAGCGCACCACGGCGTGGCACCGCGAGGTGGATCGGTTGCGCGCGCAAAACACGGCCGCGCCGTTCGCCCAGGCCGATGTCGTCGGGGCCGTCAACGACGCGGCGGCGTCTTCCGGCGTGGTGGTGGGCGCTGCCGGCAGCCTGCCAGGCGATCTCCACAAGCTCTGGCGCAACAGCGAGCCCAACACCTATCACCTCGAATACGGCTACTCGTGCATGGGCTACGAAATTGCCGGCGGCCTGGGCGTGAAGATGGCCGATCCGGCCCGCGAGGTCTACGTCATGCTCGGCGACGGCTCGTACCTGATGATGGCCCAGGAGATCGTCACGTCGGTGCAAGAGGGCTACAAGCTGACCATCGTGCTGTGCGACAGCAGCGGCTATGCGAGCATCGGTGGCTTGTCGCGCTCGGTCGGGTCCGGCGGGTTCGGGACGTCGTATCCGGCGCTGCCCGTGGACCTGGCTGCCAACGCGGCGTCGCTTGGCGCAATCGTGCACACGCCCACCACCCGCCAGGGCCTGACGGAAGCGCTCGAGCAGGCCCGGGGCGCCGAGCGTACGAGCGTGATCTACGTTACTGTCGATCCGACGAAGGGCGTTCCCGGCTATGACAGCTGGTGGGACGTGCCGGTGGCCGAGGTCTCGGAGCAGGCGAGCGTGAGGGCGGCCAGGGACGCGTGGGAGAAGGGCAGAAGCCGCCAGCGATACTTCCTCTGACCGGCCGCCGACGGCACGGGTGCGATCGAACATGGATTACGTCAACCTCGGGAAGACGGGACTGAAGGTCTCGCGGCTGTGCCTCGGCACCATGACCTACGGCACGCCGGCGTGGCGGCCCTGGGTGCTGGACGAGGCGGCCAGCCGGCCGTTCATCAAGCGCGCGCTCGAGCACGGCATCAACTTTTTCGACACCGCCGACATGTATTCGAACGGCGTCAGCGAAGAAGTGGTCGGACGGGCGCTCAAGGACTACGCGAAACGCGAGCAGGTGGTGATAGCCACCAAGGTGTTTTATCCGACCGCCGATCATCCCAACGGCGGCGGTCTGTCGCGCAAGCACATCATGCAGGCGATCGACGCGTCACTCGGACGGCTCGGCGTGGACCACGTCGATCTCTATCAGATCCACCGCTTCGATCCGCACACCACGATTGAAGAAACCTGCGAAGCGCTCCACGACGTCGTCAAGGCGGGGAAGGCGCTCTACTTAGGCGCCTCGAGCATGTTCGCCTGGCAGTTCGCCAAGATGCTCGCGACCCAGGAACGTCACGGCTGGACGAAGTTCGTGTCGATGCAGAACCACTACAACCTGGTCTACCGCGAAGAGGAGCGGGAGATGATTCCGTTCTGTCTCGATCAGGGGATCGGGATGATTCCCTGGAGCCCGCTGGCCCGCGGATTTTTGGCGGGCAATCGCAAGCGAGGTGAACGCAGCGCCTCACTGCGCGAGCAACATGACGCCTACGGTCACAGCCTGTACTACGCCGATGCTGATTACGATGTGGCCGAGCGCGTCGTGGCCGTGGCGGAGACAAAGGGCGTGCCGCCGATTCAGGTGGCGCTGGCGTGGGTACTCAACCGGCCGGGCGTGGCGGCGCCGATTGTCAGCGCGACCAGGCTCGAGCAACTCGATCAGCTGGTCGATGGGCTGTCAGTGAAGTTGACGGCGGAAGAGGTTGCGGCAGTCGAAGAGCCCTACGTGCCGCACCAGGTGACCGGAATCGTCTAGCGATGCCCCATCGCATTGGCCGGCGCCGCGGCCGAGCGGCCACGGCGCCGGGTGTGCAACCGATTGCCTAGACCGCGTCGTTCTTCTTCTGCCGATCTTTGCCAGCGGCGTTCTCACGCGCGCCCTTTTCTTCCATTGCGTCGTCGTCGATCATGTCGCCGACTTCTTCTTTGACTGCGCCCTTGACGCGCTGGCCAGTAGCCGAGGTTTCCTCGGCAACCGAGTTGGCGTGCCGCGGTCGGTTCGAATCATCCGGACGATCGATATCGTGCGCCATGTGAGGTCGCTCCCTTAGTGACGCGGTTGAGAAATCCTCAATCGCGGTTATGCACCGGGATCTTGCAAACCCACTGCCGTGTTCGGCTCATCGTCTCGCACGATCATCGATGCCCTGAGTGACGTCCGCACGCTAGTGCTTGCTGCGCCACTCGGCGGTATTGCGAATGGCGTTCTCGGTAACGGTCCAGGCGCCAGTGGGAGAGATGCCGTTGAGGCGCTCCGACAGATAAATGTCGAAGATCCAGGTCGCAATGCCAAGGAAGTCCGGCCCGCCGGAAATCGACAATCCGTTCGGCCGCTGCAGGCCCTCTGGCGCAGAGTAAAAGCGATCGAGACGGTTGAGCACGTCAAGAAACTCGTCCCGGCTCAAGCTCACGGAAGGCCTGAAGCTGGAGGGCGTCAGCGAGGCGCGCCCGGGGTTTTTCTGCCGCCACTCGTCGGTGCGCGTGATGGCCGCAACGACGATGTCGAAGGCACCCTCGGTACTGAAGCCGCCGGAGCGGGCGGGGAGATAAATGTCGAAGATCCATTGCGCGATGCCCAGGAAGTCCGGCCGGCCGTTGATCGACAGTCCTTGCGGCCGCTGCAAGCCCGATCGACCCATGTAAAACGCGTGCAGGCGTTCCATCGCAATCAGCATGTCGCCCCGGTCGAATCGCTGTCGCGCGCTCTCGGTTGGACTGCGAAGGTTGCTCTCGCGCATCTGCGCGTTGTAGAGCACCTCCACCACGTTGTGATCCGTCGCCGACGGCTCAGGCAGCCGGCCAATCGTGTTCAACAGGCTCGGGTCGTGCGGCCGAATGGTCGGCCGCGAGCGGTCGAGTGCGAATGCGAAGGCCTCGTAATGCATGATCGAGCCGAGGTCGTAGGGCCCGACCATTTGGGCGCCGACCAGAACGTTGAATGCGCCGTGCAAGTTCGGGGCCACGTTGCTCAGGTCGATGGTCACATGACTGTTGCGATCAGGCCGTTGGTGTTCGTGGAACAGCCCCAGCGCGTGACCCATCTCATGGAGGATGACAGCGCTCGACGACGAACATGTGCTCCCCAGGTTGAGGCGCCCGGGGCGCCCGCGTCCGAACTGTCCAATGCTGCTGAAGCAGGGCGATCCCTCCGGCCCGGACAGCTCATCGCGGGTGATGGCCAGAAAGCCGCTCTGTGTGGTACGTGGCACCCACACGATTGGAGCGATGCGGGACCAGACCTGCATAGCCGCGAGGACGCGTTGGCGCTCCGCTTCGGAGAAATTTGGCGCCAACTCGTAGGGGAGAACACCGAAATCCCAGTAGCCGAAGCGCAATCCGACGCCGAACACAACCCCCTGCTTGCGGCTCGACGGCGCGGTCATCAGCTGCTCGTACTGATCCGGCCACATCAACATGTCATCGATTCGAATGAGTTCGCTCAACGACGGAATGGCTTGCGCTGGAGGCAGATGCGGATCCTGCGACTGTGCGTGACCGAGGTTGGTCAGGAGACCGAGAGCGATGGTCGAGAGGAACAAAGCGAGGGGGCGTCTGGTCATGGCGCCGCAGCCTAACACAGC
Source organism: uncultured Acidimicrobiia bacterium (assembly GCA_963795125.1). Taxonomy (GTDB): domain Bacteria; phylum Acidobacteriota; class Vicinamibacteria; order Vicinamibacterales; family UBA2999; genus 12-FULL-67-14b. The sequence continues at coordinate 656,295 of CAWCGQ010000001.1, forward strand.
GCCGGTGAAAAGTTAGCTCGGCCGCCCGCGCCAGCTTCAGCCGCTGGCGGGATCGGTCGGGCTACTCGAAGCGCAAGGCGTCGATCGGATCGAGCGCCGCCGCTTTGCGCGCCGGGTAGAAGCCGAAGAACACGCCGGTGATCGCGGCGAAGAAGAACGCGATCGCTACCGACTCGCGCCGACACCTGGGTCGGCCACGACATCCAGGCGGTCACGCCCTGCGACAACCCGAGGCCGAGCGCGATGCCGATCGATCCGCCGAACCAGGCTGAGCACCACCGCTTCGACCAGGAACTGCAGCAGCACGTCGCGGCCGCGCGCGCCAATCGCCATGCGCAGGCCGATCTCGCGCGTCCGCTCGGTCACCGACACCAGCATGATGTTCATGATGCCGATGCCGCCGACCAGCAGCGACACGCCGGCGATGCTGGCGAGCAGCGCCGTCATGGTTTCCGTCGCCTGCACGCGCACGCTGGCCATCTCTTCCATCGTGCGCACCATGAAGTCGTCGGCCTCGCTGTCGACCATCTTGTGCCGCACGCGCAGCGCCTGCGCGATGCGATCGGCGGTGGCGCTGGTTTCGGTCGCCGATGCGGCGGACACCGTGATGTTCTGGATATAGGTGATGCCGCGCAGCTTCTTCATCACCGTGGTGTACGGCACGTAGACCACATCGTCCTGGTCCTGGCCCATGCCGGACTGGCCCTTGCTCGACATCACGCCGACGACCGTGAACGGCTGGTTGTTGATGCGGATGATCTGCGCCGAGCGGGATCGACGTCGGCGCCGTAGAGCTGCTCGTGGACCACCGACCCGAGCACGGCGACCTTCGAGGCGGTGACGACGTCAACCGGACTGAAGAACGCGCCCTGGGTGGTCGGCCACGACCGGATCAGCGGCAGGTCGACGTCGGTGCCCTGGATCTGCGTGCCCCAGTTCATGTTGCCGGCCACCACCTGGCCGCGGGTGTTGACGCCGGGCGCGATGTACTGCACGCCGGGGACGTCGCGGATGGCCAGCGCGTCGTCCGCGGTCAGCGTGCTGGCATTGCCCTGGCCCATGCGGACGCCGCCCTGCATGAAGTTGCCGGCGCTCACCATGATCATGTTGGTGCCGGCCGCCTGGATCTGCGTTTCGATCGACGACTGCGCGCCGGTGCCGAGCGCCACCATCGTGATCACCGCGGCGACGCCGATGATCATGCCGAGCATGGTCAGCGCGGTGCGCATCTTGTTGCGCAGCAGCGCCTTGAACGCGATGCGCAGGACCATCAGCAAGGACATGGCCTACACCGCCTCCTCGATCGCGGGCCAGCTGCGGCCAGCTCGTCGGCCGCCGAGCGGCGGTTGGTCACGGCACGATCGGTCTTGACCACGCCGTCGCGAAAGGACACGATGCGCGTGCCGTAGTCGGCAATGTCGGGCTCGTGGGTGATCAGCACGACGGTGATGCCGCGCTCGATGTTCAGGCGCTGGAACAATCCCATCACCTCGATGCTGGTCCGCGAATCGAGGTTGCCGGTCGGCTCGTCGGCGAGCAGGATCGACGGGTTGTTGATCAACGCGCGCGCGATCGCGACGCGCTGCTGCTGGCCGCCCGACAGCTGGTTGGGATGATGGCTGAACCGATCGGCCAAGGCCGACCGCCGCCAGCATGTCCTTGGCCCGGCGATGACGCTCGGCCGTCTTCAGCGTCGAGCCGCCATAGAGCAGCGGCAGTTCGACGTTGTCGAGCGCCGAGGTGCGCGACAGCAGGTTGAATCCCTGGAACACGAAGCCGATCTTCTTGTTACGGACCGCGGCCAGTTCGTTCTTCGACATCGTCGAGACGTCCTGGCCGTCGAGAAAATACTGGCCCGAGGTCGGCCGATCGAGACAGCCGACGATGTGCATGAAGGTGGACTTGCCGGAGCCCGACGGACCGGTCACCGCGAGGAATTCGCCGCTCGGCACTTCGATGTTGACGCCGCGCAGCGCCTTGACCTGGTGATCGCCGACGACGTAGGTCTTGACGAGGCTGCGCGCCGAGATGACGCTCGCCGCGCCGCCGGTCGACTATCCACGGCCGCCACGGCCTCCGCCGCCCGGGCCGCCGCGCCCCGGCATCAACGGATTGCCGGTGCCGCCCTGCGTCGGTGTGCCGCGCGACGAGGCGAGCGCCGGTGACACCGGTGACGACTTCCGTGCGGTCTCCTGCAGGTCGTCGGAGATCACCTCGGTGTAGGTGCCGTCGCTGATGCCGAGCCGCAGCGTCACGGGCTTCAACTGGTTGTCGACATGCAGCCACGCGCGGCCGCGCGATTCGACCACCGGAAGCGGCGCGAACAGCGCGTCGATGGTCGACGCCTGTGGCGGCGCGGCGCTGCCGCGCCGGTCGCGCCGCAGCCGGGGTTGCGCGCCGATTCGAAGGCGCCGACGTATCCACGCCGCGCTCTTTCATGCGCGCGAGGAACTGCTGCTGCTCGTCTGGCGTCATGGTCTTGAAACGTTCGAGCCATGCCGGCCGCCGCTTCGCGGCCGCCGGCCGCGCCGCCGAGCCGCGTCCGGCCCCGCCGCGGAACTCACCGATCGGTGCGCCGGCACCTTCGGCCGGCGCCTCGCCCCCGCCGCGTCGCCCGCGGCCTTGGCCGTCTGGGGCGGGCGCGCTCGCGGTGCGCGGCGGGCGCTCGGCCGAGGCAGCCTGGGGTGCGGCTCCGCCGCCGGATCCTGGTGCAGCCGGCGGCGTGGCCCCGGCTGGAGCGCCGCCGCGACCCGCGCCGCGCGCCGCGGCCGCCGCGGCCGGCACCTGCGGCGGCAGTCGGATCTTCGGGCAGCGGCGTCTGCTTGAGCGCGGCGAAGACTTCGTTGGTCGGACGGAAACGCAGCGCGGCATTCGGAATGCGCAGCGCGTTGGTGCGCTTGGCGATCTCGATCTTGACGTTCGCGGTCATGCCGGGCTTCAGCTTGAGCTCGCGATTCGGGACCGTGATGACGGTGCCGTAGGTCGTGACGTTCTGCACGACCACCGGCTGCAGGCGGATCTGCGTCACCATGCCGATGAAGTTGTCGCTCGGGTAGGCATCGACGCGGAAGCTGACACGTGCTGACCGGGACGGATCCGGCCGACGTCGGCTTCGTCGATGTTGGCGTTGACCTGCATCTCGGTGAGGTCGGCGGCGATCACGAACAGGGTCGGCGCCGACATGCTCGCCGCCACCGTCTGGCCGACGTCGACGCTGCGCTGCGTGACGATGCCGTCGATCGGCGCGAGGATCACGGTGTGATTGCGATTGACCTGCGACTGGTTGAGCGACGCCTCCGATTGCGTCACCGCGGCCTGCACCTGCACGACGGTGGCCTGCTGCGACGCGAGCGATGCCGTGCGCGGAGTCGACGGCGATCTTCGCCGCGTCGAGCTCGCTGGCGGGCAGCAGCTGCTGCGACGCCAGTTCCTTGGCGCGCGCAAATTTCTGCTGCGCGTCGAGCAGCTGCACGCGCACGCGATCCAGGTCGCTGCGCGTCTTGGTGAGATTGGCGCGCGCCTGCACCAGGTTGGCCTGCACCTGATTGAGCTGCGCATCGAACAGCGACGGGTCGAGGCGGGCGATGACCTGGCCCTTCTTGACGATGCTGTTGAAGTCGGCGCCGAGCCACTGGATGTTGCCGGACACCTGGCTGCCGACCTGCACGGTCGTGACCGCCTGCAGGGTGCCGGTGGCGCCGACGGTGTCGACAATGTCGCCGCGCGACAGGGGGTGGTGGTGACCTGAACTTCGGTGCGGTTGCGCTGGGAATACCAGGCGCGACCACCACCGCCGACCACCGCCAGCAGCAACACCGCGATGATCGCTCTCTTCATGCAGAGGTTACGTGTTGTGGTCGCGCGGCCGTTTACGGCTGACATAATTGTCACAATCACGCGGCGACCAGCACCGGCTCGTAGGCCAGCACCGGACGCAGCCAGCGCTCGACTTCGGCGACCGACATGCCCTTGCGCCGCGCGTAGTCCTCGATCTGGTCCTGGCCGACCCGCTGAATCGCGAAGTACTTCGATTGCGGATGCGAGAAGTAGAGGCCGCTCACCGACGCCGCCGGCGTCATCGCGAACGACTCGGTGAGGTCCAGACCCTGCGCGCGCGCGCCGAGCAGGTCGAACAGCCGCGCCTTCTCGCTGTGATCGGGACAGGCCGGGTAGCCGAACGCCGGGCGGATGCCGCGATACTTCTCCTCGATCAGGTCGTCGTTCGCCAACGCGTCGCCGAAGCCCCAGTCCTTGCGCGCCTGCGCGTGCAGGTATTCGGCAAACGCCTCGGCCAGCCGATCGGCCAGCGCCTTGACGATGATCGCGGAGTAGTCGTCGTGCGCGGCTTCGAACTTCTTGACCAGCTCGTCGACGCCGATGCCGGCGGTCACGGCGAACGCGCCCACCGAGTCGGTGATGCCGCTGTCGATCGGCGCCACGAAGTCGGCCAGCGACCGGTTCGGCTTGTCGTCGGCGATCACTTCCTGCTGCCGCAGCATCGGGAATCGCGCCGCGACCTTGCTGGGGCCGGCCCGGCTTCCGACGGAGCCGTCCACAGCACCACGATGTCGTCGCCGTCGCTGTTCGCCGGCCAGAAGCCGTAGACGCCGCGCGCGCGAATCAGCTTGCCGTCGACGATCTGCTTCAGCAGCTTCTGCGCGTGGTCGAACAGATCGCGCGCCGCCGGGCCGATCTTCGGATCGTCGAGGATCTGCGGGAAGCGCCCCTTCAGCTCCCAGGCGGTGAAGAAGAACTGCCAGTCGATGAACGGCACCAGCTCCTCGAGCGCGATGTCGACCTTCTTCAGCCCGGTGAACGACGGCACGGCGGGGGAGGCGTAGTCGAGCGTCAGGCGATTGGCGCGCGCCTGCGCGATCGACAGCGTCGGGCCGATCCTTGCGGCCGGCGTGCTGCTCGCGCAGCCGCGTCTGCACGGCGCGATTCGAGGCATCAAACGCCGCCTTGTTGTCGTCGCTGAGCAGGCTCGACACCACGTCGACCACGCGCGACGCGTCGGGCACGTGCACGGTCGGCTGCGAGTACTCCGGCGCGATCTTCACCGCGGTGTGCTGCGGGCTGGTGGTCGCGCCGCCGATCAGCAGCGGCAGCGTCATGTGGCGGCGCTGCATCTCCGCGGCGACGAACACCATCTCGTCGAGCGACGGCGTGATCAACCCGCTCAGGCCGACGATGTCGGCCTTGTGGTCGACCGCGGCCTGCAGGATCTTGTCGGTCGTCACCATCACGCCGAGGTCGATGACCTCGTAGTTGTTGCAGCCGAGCACCACGCCGACGATGTTCTTGCCGATGTCGTGGACGTCGCCCTTGACGGTGGCCATCAGCAGCTTGCCCTGGGCCTTGCGGGTGCCGCCCTGCGCCTCGTGCGCCTGCTTCTCGGCTTCCATGAACGGCTCGAGATAGGCGACCGCGCGCTTCATCGCGCGCGCGCTCTTCACCACCTGCGGCAGGAACATCTTGCCGGCGCCGAACAGCTCGCCGACCACCTTCATGCCGTCCATCAGCGGGCCCTCGATGACGAGCAGCGGCCGCCCGAGCTTGGCGCGCGCCTCTTCGGCGTCCTCCTCGATGAAGTCGACCATGCCGTGCACCAGCGCGTGCGACAGCCGCGACTCGACCGAGCCCTCGCGCCACTGCAGGTCGGTTTCGCGCTTGGTCGCCGAGCCCTTGACCTGCTCGGCGAACGTCACCATCCGCTCGGTGGCGTCGGGGCGGCGGTTGAAGATGATGTCCTCGACGTGCTCGAGCAGGTCCTTCGGGATGTCCTCGTAGACCACCAGCTGGCCGGCATTGACGATGCCCATGTCCATGCCGGCCTTGATGGCGTGGAACAGGAACGCCGAGTGAATCGCCTCGCGCACCACGTCGTTGCCGCGGAACGAGAACGACAGGTTGCTGACGCCGCCGCTGATCTTCACGCCGGGGCAGCGCTGCTTGATGATGCGGGTCGCCTCGATGTAGTGCTTCGCGTAGTCGTTGTGCTCCTCGAGGCCGGTGGCGATGGCCAGGATGTTGGGATCGAAGATGATGTCGGACGGCTCGACGCCGGCCTGCTCGGTGAGCAGCTTGTAGGCGCGCTCGCAGATCTCGACCTTGCGCTCGACGGTGTCGGCCTGGCCCGGTCTCGTCGAACGCCATCACGACCATCGCCGCGCCGTAGCGGCGGACGGTGCGCGCCTTGTGCAGGAAGTCGGCTTCGCCTTCCTTGAGGCTGATCGAGTTGACGACCGCCTTGCCCTGCACGCACTTCAGGCCGGCTTCGATCACCGACCACTTCGAGCTGTCGATCATCACCGGCACGCGCGCGATCTCGGGCTCGGTGGCGATGTAGTTGAGGAACTCGGTCATGCAGGCTTCGGAATCGAGCATGCCCTCGTCCATGTTGACGTCGATGATGTTGGCGCCGCCGCGCACCTGCTCGATCGCGACGGTCGCCGCGCCCGCCCAGTCGCGCGCCTTGACCAGCCGCTCGAACTTCTTCGAGCCGGTCACGTTGGTGCGCTCGCCGATCATCTGGAAATTGCTGTCCGGCCGAATGACCAGCGGCTCGAGCCCCGACAAGCGGGTGCAGCCGGGATGCCGGCAGCCGGGAGCCGGGATCCCGGCGTCTGCGCGGGCGCAGGCCTTCGACCGCCCGCGCGATCGCCCGGATGTGATCGGGCGTCGTGCCGCAGCAGCCGCCGATGATGTTGACGAAGCCGCTCTCGGCGAACTCCTTGATCAGGCCCGCCGTCTCCGACGGCTGCTCGTCGTACTCGCCGAACGCATTCGGCAGGCCGGCGTTCGGATAGCAGCTGACGTAGCCCTCGACCGCGCGCGACAGGTCGGCCAGGTACGGCCGCATTTCGCGCGCGCCGAGCGCGCAGTTGAGGCCGACGCTGAACGGCTGCGCGTGCTCGATCGAGAGGTAGAACGCATCCAGCGTCTGGCCCGACAGCGTGCGGCCGCTGCGGTCGGTCATCGTCGCCGAGATCATCAGCGGCAGGCGCACGCCCGTCTCCTCGAACACTTCGTCGATCGCGACGAGCGCGGCCTTGGCGTTGAGCGTGTCGATCTGCGTTTCGACCAGCAGCACGTCCGCGCCGCCGTCGATCAGCCCGCGCGCCTGGTCCTTGAAGGCATCGCGCATCTCGTCGAAGGTGATGGCGCGAAACGCCGGGTTGTTGACGTCCGGCGAGATCGACAGCGTCTTGGTCGTCGGGCCGATCGCGCCGGCGACGAAGCGCGGCTTCGACGGGATCCTTCGCGTTCCACTCGTCGACCACGCGGCGCGCGAGCTTCGCGGCCTCGAGATTCAGCTCGTAGGCGATCGCCTCGAGGCCGTAGTCGCCCTGCGACACCGAGGTCGAGCTGAAGGTGTTGGTCTCGATGATGTCGGCGCCGGCCTCGAGGTATTCGGCGTGGATCTCGGCGATGACGTCGGGGCGCGTCAGCACCAGCACGTCGTTGTTGCCCTTGAGATCCTTGGGATGCGACTTGAAGCGCTCGCCGCGGAAGTCGGCTTCGCTCAGCTTGCGGCGCTGGACCATCGTGCCCATCGCGCCGTCGAGCACCAGGATGCGTTCGGCCAGCAGGCGTTCAGAGCGTCGTCGTTGTGTTCATCTGTGTTTTTGGTATTCGTTATTCGTTATTGCGTCGTATTTGCTATTTCTCTTCAGCTTCTTCGTCCCGACGGCCAGGAGCACCGTGAACGGATCGCTGGTGCGGCGCGCGCCGAGTTGCACGCGGACGTCGCCGAAGCCGGCGCGGTGGAGCAGGCCCGACAGATGTTCGTCGCTGAAGCCGAACCAGCGATCGCCGAGCTTCTCGCGCACCCAGGTTTCGTCGTGCGGACGCAGGTCGAGAATCAACAGCCGCCCGCCGGGCTTGAGGATGCGCGCCGCTTCGGCGAGCGCGCCCGCCGGCTCGGCGGCGTGATGCAGCGCCTGCGACAGCAGCGCCACGTCGATCGAGCCGGTCTCGATCGGCAGCGCCTCGAGCTCGCCCTTCTTCCAGGTGATGTTGGCGAGCCGCTTGCGCGCGGCGAGCGCCTTGGCGCGCGCCAGCACGCCGGTCGAACGGTCGACGGCGGTGACGTGCTTCGCCCATCGCGCGGTCTCGACCGTCAGGTAGCCTTCGCCGCAGCCGAGGTCGGCCACCTCGAGCGGCGGCAGCAGCATGCCGAGCGCCCGCGACCACGCCGCCCAGCTGCGGCCGGGCACCAGCTGCCGGCCGTCGCGGGTATCGGGCGCGACGTGCTCGAAGTTCTCGCGGCGCAGCCGCAGCACTTCCTGCAGCCGCGCATCGTCGGCCTTGAGCGAGCGGCGACAGCGCGGCCGCGTCGAACTGCGCCTGCAGCAGCGGCCACAACGGGCTGGCCGCATCGTCGCGGATGGCCGGGGAGAGGCGATAGAAGGTGTAGGCGCCGTCGCGCTCCTCGACGACCAGCTCGGATTCCTTCAAGAGGCCGAGGTGCCGCGACACGCCCGACTGCGCCAGGCCCGAGGATGCCGGTCAGCTCCTTGACGTTGAAGCGGTCCTTGTCGAGCACGCGCAGCAGCCGCAGCCGGGCCTCGTCGCCGAGCAGGCGGTAGAGTGCGGACGCCTCTTTCACATCTACTAATGTAGATTAGTAGATTGATTATTTCAAGCCGGGGACGCGCGGTGCCGGCGCCATTCGGGCGTGAGATAATCCGGTCTTTGCCGCTTTCGGAGCCCTTCACCCTGAAGGGCCACTGACAGGACACATTCGAGGAGGCACCGGCCGGCGCACGTTGCGCCGCCGGGGTCTGAAACACCATGGGAATTCTTGACAAGCTCCGCCCGCAATCCAAGTCCACGCACCCCGACCCCAACATCCGAATCGAAGCGATTCACGAACTCGATCCCGAGCGATCTCGACGTCGCTGCAACGCGTTCGCCAAGGACGACACCGACGCGCGCGTACGGCGCGTCGCGGTGGCGCGCATCGGCGATGCCGCGGTGCTCGCCGACATCGTCCGCAACGAGTCGGAAGGCAGCGTGCGCGATCACGCGCTCGGCCAGCTGATCGACCAGGCCTCGAAGCACGATGCGGCGGTGGCGATGACGGCGGTGGCGGCGCTGGCGTCGCTTGGCCGCGAGCGCGAGCTGGCGAGCGTGGCGAAGGCGGCCGGCCCCGACGAGGTGCGCCGCGCGGCGATTGCCGCGGTGCGCGACCAGAAATTGCTCGGCAGCATTGCCCGTCACGCCGCCGAGGCCGGCGCGCGGCTGGTGGCGCTCGAGCGCCTGACCGAGGCCGTCGGAGATCGAGGGCGTGGCGCTGCGCGGCGAGCACGCGGATGCCGCCGTGGCCGCGATCGACCGGCTCGTCGAGCCGTCGAGCGACACGCTGACGGCGATCGCCGACAAGGCGCGCACCAAGGCGGCGCAGAAGAAGGCGCGCTCGCTGGTCAAGGCCAGCGCGCCGGCCGCGGCGCCGGTCGAGAGCGGTCCGGCGTTCAAGGAGCGGATCAGCAGAGCGCGCGCGATCTGGTCGCGCAGATGAGCGGCCTGTCGGCGGTGTCGGACTTCACGCAGCTGCGCGAGGCCTACGCGGCCGGCGCGTGTCGCCTGGGTCGAGTTGCTGGCGGACGCCGACATTCAGGCGAACATCGAAGCCGACTTCGAGAGCGCCTCGAGCGTGGTGCGCGATCGGCTGGCCGCCGATGAAGCCGCGCGTGCCGACGCCGAACGCCAGCGCCGCGCCCTCGAGCAGGAACAGGCCGATCGCGCCGCGGTCTGCGCGCGCGTCGAAGGCCTGACCGGCGACGAATCTGCGACGGCGTCGCGCAGGCGCGCGCAACGTGGGAGGGCATGCCGCCGATGCCGCCGGCGTGGGCGGTGGAGCTGGATCGCCGCTTCGCCGAAGCCTGCCGCGCCGCCGAGAAGCGCTTCGAGCGCCGCCAGCTGGCGAAGCAGTCGGCCGAACGCCTGCCGACGCTGGTGCCCGAGATCGAGGCGCTCGCCGAGAACCCGAACTACAACGACATTCGCAGCCAGTGGTATTCGCTGCGCAAGCAGTGGCAGGCGATCGCGCGCGACGTCGAGATCGACGCCGAGCTGCGGCGCGCGCTACGACGCGGCCGCGCAGAAGCTCGAGAGCGCACGAGCAGGTGCATCGCGATGCGAAGGGCCAGCAGCAGACCGACAACCTGCAGCGGCTGCAGGCGCTGGTGCAGAAGTTCGAGACCCGCGCCGCGGCCGAAGGCCTCACGCTCAAGCAGACCGATCAGCTGATGAAGGACGTCAAGCTGGCGGTCGGCACGATGGGGCCGCTGCCGCAACAAGCAGGATCGCGAAGACCTGATGGTCCGGATGCAGGCGGTGCGCACCTCGCTGACGCCGCGCATCCAGGAACTCCGCGAGGCGGAGGAGTGGAAGCGCTGGGCCAACGTCCAGGTCCAGGAAGAGCTGTGCGGCAAGATGGAGGCGCTCGTCGTCCTCGCCGAGACCGATCCGGAAAAGGCGTCGAACGAGATGCGCACGCTGCAGGAGCGATGGAAGCCGGTGGCCGCCGCGCCGCGCTCGCAGGCCGAAACGCTGTGGACGCGCTTCAAGGCCGCGCAGGAGCAGGTCTACGACAAGTGCAAGGACTTCTTCGCGCAGCAGGCGACCGAGCGCGTCGACAACCTGAAGAAGAAGGAAGCGCTGTGCGCGCGCGCCGACGCGATGGCCGAGTCGACCGACTGGGTCAAGACCGCCGACGCGATGAAGACGCTGCAGGCCGAGTGGAAGGCGATCGGCCCGGTCACGCGCGGCAACGAGAAGGCGGTGTGGGAACGCTTCCGCGCCTCGTGCGACAAGTTCTTCACGCGCCGCCAGGACGATCTCAAGCAGCGCAAGCAGGACTGGACCGAGAACCTCAAGCGCAAGGAAGCGCTGGTCGCCGAGGCGAAGCAGCTGTCGGAATCGACCGAGTGGGAACAGGCCGCCTCGCGCATCAAGCAGCCTGCAGGTCGACTGGAAGACGATCGGCCCGGTCAAGAAGAGCAAGTCGGACGCGATCTGGAACGAGTTCCGCGCCGCGTGCGACCTGTTCTTCGAGCGTTTCAAGAATCGTGATTCGGTGGCGCTGCAGGGCAAGATGGTCGACCGCGAGTCCGCGGTGACCGAGCTCGAAGCGCTGTTGCCGCACGCCGATGCGGCCGACGCGCCCGCGCCGGACGATCTCTACGCCAAGGTGCAGGCCGCGCGCGCGCGCTGGGTGCAGGGCCCCGAGCTGCCGCGCCACACGCTGGCGCCGCTCGCCGAACGGGTCAACGCGGCGCTGTTCACGCTGGTGACGCGCTGGCCGGACGGCTTCAAGGGCACCGACCTCGATCCCGAGCAGACCAAGGGCCGGATGGAGAAGCTGATCGCCAAGGTGGAGAAGCAGCTGCCGACCGAAAGCGTCGAGCCGGCCAAGAACCTGTCGCCGGCCGAACTGCTGGCGCGGCAGTGGCGCGAGGCGCTGGCCGCCAACACCATGGGCGCGGGCGCGTCACGCCAGGCGGAAGACGCGCGTCAGCGCGCCGCCGAACAGGAAGTGCGCAGCGCGCAGTCGGCGTGGGCGCGGCTCGGGCCGCTTGCGCCCGACGAGCGCAAGCCGCTGCAGGAGCGGTTCGATCGCGCGGTCAGGAAGTTCTCGGAGATGCGCCGCCGCTCCGCCGCACGTGCCTGACGCGCATCCGCCACGCCATCTGCCGAGCGTTCGCCGAGGGCGGGATTCCGCTCTCGGCCACCGCCAGCTCGAAGACCGCCAGCCCCGATGGACCGCCTTGAACGCGGATAGACACACATGCGCGTAGCCATTTTCGTTTCACTGCTCACACTCGTCGGCGCCGTTCAACCGGCGCGCGCGCAATCCTTCGAAGCCGGCGCGTTTGTGGCCGGCGCACGGTGGAGTGAGTTTGACGGCAACGATCCCGGCGTCGGCGGCCGCTTCACGTGGAAGGCCCGACCGCTGATCGGCATCGATGCGGAGCTGACGTGGTATCCGTCGGATTTTCCGAAGGGGATCGCGTTCACTCGCAGCCGCGTCGAAGGCCTGTTCGGCGCCACCGTCGGTCCGCGTCTTGCGCGCCTGCGCCCGTTCGCGAAAGTCGCGGCAGGGTTCCTCAAGGTTGGCGCGACGCCCGGCGCGTTTGCCTGCATCGCAATCTTTCCGCCGCCGCTCAACTGCGCGCTGGCCGGCGGCGACACCCTGGCCGCCTACGACATCGGCGGCGGGGTGGAAGTGGACGCGACGGCACGAACGTTCCTCCGCGTCGACGTCACCGATCGCATCCTGAAATATCCCGGCCCGACCTTCGATCCGAACTTCAACGATCCGCGAGCAGGGATTCTTCGGGCACGCGCTGCGCCTCACCGTCGGCGGCGGGGTGAGATTCTGAGAAATAAGAAATAAGAAATAAGAACCATGACAAACGGATATCAAATACGAATAACAAAAACGCCGGGCCCCATTTCTGAAGCCCGGCGTTTGTCTTGTTCTTCGTTATTTCGTCTTCGTTATTCCCTTACGGCAGCGCCATCGCCGTGTAGCCGCCGTTGGTCGGAATCACGATGTACTGCTTGCCGTCGTGCATGTAGGTCATCAGGCCGTATCCGCCCGCGCGCGGGATCGACGACGGCGCCGACGCGCTTGCCGGTCTTCTTGTCGATCGCCGAACAGGTTGTTGCGGTTGTCCGCGGTCTGGCCGGTCGCAGAACAGCAGCGTCGACGACGCGGCCAGCGCCGCGGTGGCCGCGGCGGCCCCAGTTGGTGTCGAGATTGGTCACGCCCTTGAGCAGCGGGTTGTTGCGGAACGCGTCCTGCTGCGCCTGCGTCGGTGTCGCCGTGCGGAATCATCCACAGGTGCTCGCCGGTGTTCATGTCGATCGCGGTGATGCGGCCGATCGGTCCCTTGAAGATGTCGGGGATGCCGACCAGCGGATCGTTGGCCGTCGGGCGGGGCCGGCCGGCTTCTCGCCGCGCGCGGTGACCCAGTCGGCCAGCGTCTTGCCGGTCATCTTGTCGTTGTCGCGCTCCGCCGCGGGCGCGAGGATCGTCGGCGAGCAGCCGTTCATCGAGGCGATGAAGATCACGCCCGAGCTGCGGATCGGCCGCCGGTGGTCCGGTGATGTTCGCGCCGCCACCGCCGCCGGGGCAGATGTTGGCCGGGCCCTTGCCCTCCTTGTTGCCGCGATGCGTCGGCGGCGCGAACAGCGGCGCCAGCAGGTCGAGCTTCTGCGCGCGCTCGAGCGCCAGCTTGCGGATCTCCGGCGTGTAGTCGATCAGGTGCGCTTCGGTGCGCCCCTGCAGATCGTACGGCGCCGGCTTGGTCACGTGCGGCTGCGTCTTCGGCCAGCTTCTCCGCCGGGCACCAGCGACTGCGGCGCCGGCCGCTCGACGATCGGCCAGATCGGCTCGCCGGTGTGGCGGTTGTAGGAGTACACCCACGACTGCTTGGTGATCTGGAACAGGCCGGGAATGCGGCGCGCCGTTGACGTTGACGTCCATCAGCACCGGCGCGGTCGGCGTGTCGTAGTTCCAGATGTCGTGCTTCACCAGCTGCTGGTGCCAGACGCGCTTGCCGGTCTTGACGTCGAGCGCGATCACGCTCGTGCTGAACAGGTTGTCGCCGGGACGGAAGCCGCCGTAGTAGTCGATGGTCGCGCCGTTGGTCGGAATGTAGACCAGGCCGCGCGCCGGATCCGCCGACATCGGCGCCCACGACGACACGTCGCCGGTCCACTTCCACGCGTCGTTCTCCCACGTGTCGTGGCCGAACTCGCCCGGCCGCGGAATGACGTGGAACTTCCACAGGAACTTGCCGGTCTTGGCGTCGTAGCCGAGGATGTCGCCGGGCACGTTCTCGACGCGGGTCTGGTTGTAGCCCTGTTCCGCCGAGTTGCCGACGACCAGCACGTCGTTGACGACGATCGGCGGCGACGAGGTGGTGATGTAGCCGAGCGACAGCGGCAGGCCCTGCGCCGGATCGTAGGGCAGCTTGGCGTCGACCCACGGACCCCAGTCGGCGATCAGATCCTTCAGCATGTCGATCGAGCCGGTCTTCGGGAAGCCGCGCACCGGCACGGCGCCGCCCCAGCCTTCGATCGGCTGGCCGGTCTTGGCGTCGAGCGCGTGCAGGAAGAAGCCGGGGGTGGTCACGAAGACGACGCCGCGGCCGTTGATGCGGGCGTAGGCGACGCCCTTGCCGTGGTTCGAGCGCATCGAATACGCGTGACGCGGCGTCTCCGGCTCCTGGAAGGTCCACAGCGTCTTGCCGGTGGACGGATCGAGCGAGACCACCGTGCGGCGCGGGCCGCGAGTCGTCAGCAGCATGCCGTCGACGAAGATCGGCAGCGAACGCGCGTTGATGTCACCGAGCTCGACGCCCGGCGGCACCTCGCCGCGCCATTCCCACGCCACCTTCAGGTTGTTGAAGTTGGAGGCGTTGATTTGGTCGAGCGGAGCGTAGCGGGTGGAGGTGTAGCCGCCGGTGATCTGCGTCCAGTCGGTTCCCTGCTGGGCGCGGCCGGTCAAGCCGGCAATCACAAGAGCGATGGCCAACGCGGTCCCACCGAGAATGCGTGCTTTTTCATGGGCTGTGTCGTCATAGATGGCTGAGTCTCAATCTTACACTTGGAAGAACGCGCCTAGAATGGTGGGTCTCGCGCATAATTGTCAACCGGTTATGACGGCCCTCCCATTACTGTTTACCGCCGCGCTGTTGGCGCTGACGGCGCTGCCCCGGCTGCAGAGCACGCCGATTCTGACCTATTCCTTCTGGGGCGCCGGTGCCGCCCTGCTCCTGTGGACCGCCTGGCTGGCCTTCGGGCCCGGGCGGGCCGGCCCCGCCGCGTTCTCCTCGTCAAACCCCGCCCGCAGCACTACATCCAGACGTTCTGCCATAGCTGCGTTTACGCTCTACTGGGGCTATTACTGGCCGCCGGTCTACGACTTCTTCCCGCTGCTCGCGGGCCAGCTGCTGTTTGCCTACGCCTTCGACATCCTGCTGTCCTGGTCGCAGGGCGAGGACTACCAGCTGGGCTGGGGACCATTTCCGATCGTCTTCAGCACCAATTTGTTCCTCTGGTTCAAGGACGAGGTCTTCTACTGGCAGTTCCTGCTGATCGCCGTTGGCTTTGCCGGCAAGGCGTTCGTGCGCTGGAGCCGCGACGGCAAGCGGGTGCACATCTTCAACCCGTCGGCGTTCACGCTGGCGATTTTCTCGATCGTCCTGCTCGCGACCGGCACCACCTCGCTCACCTGGGGCCAGGAGATCGCGTCGACGTTCAGCCTCGGGCCGCGCATCTACGTGGTGTTGTTCCTGATCGGCCTGGTGGTCATGTATTTCTTCGCGATCACGCCGGTCACCGCCGGCGCCGCCGTCACGCTGGTCGATTCTCAGCGCTGGCCTACCGCGCCGCTCACCGGCGTGCCGTACTTCGTCGATTCCGACATTCCGTCGGCGGTGTTTCTCGGGCTGCACCTGCTCGTCACCGATCCGTCGACCTCGCCGCGCACGCCGTTCGGCCGGTTGATCTTCGGCGTCCTGTACGGCCTCGGGGTGTTCGCGCTCTACGCGATTCTCACCGCGCTCGGGATGCCGACCTTCTACGACAAGCTGCTGTGCGTGCCGCTGCTCAACCTCGCGGCGCCGGCGATCGATCGCCTGGTGCGCTCGCTCGGCGAACGTCCGCTCCTCCACGCGTTGCGACTGGACGGTCCGCTCGGCCGCGGCAACCTCGCGCACATGGCGGTCTGGATCGTGTTCTTCGGCTGGATGACGACGGCCGGCGCGGCCGACGGCATGCATCGAGGCGATTCGCTGCCGTTCTGGGAGCAGGCGTGCGGCGAGCAGCGGCCGCAGGCGTGCGAGCGGCTGCTGCGCATTGAAGCGTCGTACTGCGGCGACAACGCGGGATGGGCGTGCAACGAGCTCGGCCGCCATCACGTCGAAGGACGCATCGTCGGCGCAGGACCTCGATCGCGCCTTCGCGTATTTCGCGCGCGCCTGCGAGGGCCGCTTCCAGGCCGGCTGCGTCAACCTGCTCGATGCGTCGACGCCGAGCCGCGTCGACGCCGCGGCCGATCGATCTGCGGTTGCTGCTGCGCGAAGGCGGACCGAACCTGCTCGAGATGCCGGAGCCGGAGCTGTATGCGCGCGCGTGCAAACATGGCTGGGCGTTCGCGTGCGAGAGGGCGGCCAACTGATGACTCAGGCGTGGAGGGCGGCGGCGTTGGCCGTCGCCGCGTTGGTGCTTGCGGCCCCCAGGTCCCAAGCCCAGATCCCGGCCTTCGTCGAAGTGCCCGCGGGTCCCTTCACCATGGGCGCCGATCGCACGCACGGATCCGCGGCGTTCGACAACGAGAGGTGGTCGCCGGCCGCGGCGAGAGGGCACGGTCGACCTGCCGGCGTTCTTGATCGCCACGCGCGAGGTGACCGTCGCCGAGTTCGCGCGACTTCGCGCAGGCGGGCAAGTGGAACGTCGATCCGCGCGCGCTCGTCCGTGCACGGCCGATCACCCGGTCGCGTTCGTGTCGTGGCCGGACGCGATCGCCTATGCCGCTGGCTCGACGCCCGAGCTCAGGGCGTCGTCGACGACGCCGCCGCAGCATCGCCCAGGCGCTGCGCGACGGCTGGCGCGTGACGCTGCCGACCGAGGCGCAGTGGGAGAAGGCGGCGCGCGGCACCGATCGGCGGCGCTTTCCGTGGGGCGACGAGCCGCGGCGCGATCGCGCCAACTTCGGCAGCGCCGGCACGGTGCCGGCCGGCGCCGTCGCGTGTCCGGAATGCGCGTTCGGCCTGTCGGACATGGCCGGTAACGTGTGGGAATGGACGCGCAGTCCGTATCAGCCGTATCCGTACGATCGAGTCCGACGATCGCGCCGGCCTCGACCAGGATGCGTTGTGGGTGATGCGCGGCGGCGGCTTCGCCGACGGACCGCAGCTCGATCCGCACGACGGCGCGGGGCGCGGCGGAGCCGGGCGCGCGCCGCCCGTTTATCGGGTTCCGCGTAGTGATCTCACCGAAGTGACGTTGGAGGGACGTTTGGAGAGCGACGGCTCGAGCCGTCGCGTCAGGGACCGTTCCTCTCCAAACGGCGGTTGTGTAACAATCTCCCGGTCATGAAGAAGCTCGTTGTCGTCCTCCTGGCGCTGACGTTGTCAGCGTGCTCCACCCAGCCCGCGCCCGCCCCCGCGGCTGACAGTCCCGAACTGTCGGCGTGGAAGACGCGCGCCGACGGCGTCACCATCATCCGCGACGACTGGGGCATCCCGCACATCTACGGCAAGACCGACGCCGATGCCGTGTTCGGCCTGATGTACGCGCAGGCCGAGGACGACTTCAACCGCGTCGAGACCAACTTCATCAACTCGCAGGGCCGGCTCGCCGAAGCGGAAGGCGAGGCCGAGATCTGGCGCGACCTGCGCATGAAGCTGTTCATCGATCCCGCCGACATGAAGGCGCGAGTACGCGCAAGGCCGAGCCGTGGCTGAAGGCGCTGATGGATGGCTGGGCCGACGGCCTCAACTTCTACCTCGCGACGCATCCCGAGGTGAAGCCGCGCGTGATCACGAGGTTCGAGCCGTGGATGGCGCTGAGCTTCAGCGAGGGCAGCATCGGCGGCGACATCGAGCGCGTCAACCTGCGCGAGCTCGAGGCGTTCTACGGCGGCGAACGCCGGCGGCGACCAGCTCGCGCCGCGATTCGAGCCGGCCGATCAGTGGTCGCCACGGCCGGCGGAACCGACGCGGCTCGAACGGCATCGCGATCGCCGGCGCCAACACCGCGTCCGGCAAGGCGATGCTGCTGATCAATCCGCACACCTCGTTCTTCTTCCGCGAGGAAGCGCAGATGGTGAGCGAGGAAGGGCTCAACGCCTACGGCGCGCTGACCTGGGGGCAGTTCTTCATCTACCAGGGCTTCAACGACAAGGCCGGCTGGATGCACACCTCGAGCAGCGTCGACAACATCGACGAGTATCTCGAGACGGTCACGAAGCAGGCGGACGGCAGCTACACCTATCGCGTCGGCACCGAAGAGCGGCCGCTGATCGCGAAGAAGATCGTGGTGCCGTTCAAGTCGGCGAGCGGCATGGCGCAGACGCGAGTTCACCACCTACCGCACGCATCGCGGCCCGATCGTCCGGCAGGCCGACGGCAAGTGGGTGAGCATGCGGCTGATGCAGGAGCCGCTGAAGGCGCTGACGCAGTCGTACTCGCGCACCAAGGCGCGCAACCTCGCCGAGTACAAGAAGGTGATGGAGGCGCACACCAACTCGTCGAACAACACGCTCTACGCCGACGCCGACGGCAACATCGCCTACTTCCACTCGAACTTCATCCCGAAGCGCGACCCGAAGTTCGACTGGACCAAGCCGGTGGACGGCACGCAATCCGGCGACCGAGTGGAACGGCGTGCTGTCGTTCGACGAATCGCCGAACGTCGTCAATCCACCGAACGGCTGGGTCTACAACACCAACAACTATCCGTTCTCGGCGGCGGGCGCGCAACAGCCCGAAGCAGAAGGACTTTCCCGGCCTACGTGGATTCGGGCAGCGAGAACCCGCGCGGCGTGCACGCGATCCGCGTGCTCGACGGCAAGAAGGACTTCACGCTCGACTCGCTGATCGCCGCGGCCTACGACAGCTACCTGCCGGAGTTCGAGATCCAGATTCCGCTGCTGCTCAAGGCGCACGCGGCAGGCGCCGGCGTCGAATCCGCTGAAGGCGAAGACCGCCGACGCGATCGCGGTGCTGCAGGACTGGGACTATCGCTGGTCGGCGACCTCGGTGCCGACGTCGCTCGCGATCTTCTACGGCGACGATCTCTGGCAGCGCGTCGCGGCCGACGCGCGCAAGGCCGGCATCTCGGTCTACGACTACATGAAGTCGCGGGCCACGCCGCAGCAGCGGCTCGAATCGCTCGCGGCCGCCATCGACAAGCTGGCCGCCGACTTCGGCACGTGGCAGACGCCGTGGGGCGACATCAATCGCTTCCAGCGCAACGACGGCGCCATCGTGCAGCCGTTCGACGACAGCAAGCCGAGCACGCCGGTGATGTTCACGTCGGCGCGCTGGGGCTCGCTCGCGTCGTTCGGCGCGCGCGCCTATCCGGGCACCAAGAAGTGGTACGGCACCAGCGGCAACAGCTTCGTCGCGGTGGTCGAGTTCGGCGATCAGGTGACGGCCAAGGCGGTGACCGCCGGCGGCGTGAACAGCGTGCCCGGCTCGAAGCACTTCAACGACCAGGCGGATCGCTATGCCACCGGCAACCTGCGCGAGGTCTATTTCTATCGCGATCAGCTGAAGGGCCACACCGAACGCGAATACAAGCCGGGACAGAAGTGACCGCGGCCGGCACGTTCGACGTCACGATCGTGCCGCAGGCGAGCGACCTCTGCGCCCGAGGGACCGAACCTCGGGCGGATGTCGCTCGACCAAACAGTTCCACGGCGATCTTACCGCCGTTGCGAAGGGCGAGATGCTCACGGCCACCGGTCTCAGCGTCACACAGTCCGCGGCGTATTCCGCGGTCGAGCGCGTCTCGGGAACCCTGCACGGCAAGAAGGGCAGCTTCGCCCTGCAGCACACCGGGATCATGAATCGCGGCACGCCGAGCCTCACCATCACCGTCGTCCCCGATTCGGCCACCGGCGAGCTGGTGGGGCTCACCGGCAGGATGGACATCATCATCGAAGGCAAGCAGCACTCCTACGTATTCGAGTACTCGATGCAAGAGTAGACGGCTCCGTGAGGAGTGGCGACAGGCCTTGGCCGGGCCCCTATCTCGGCACCAGGACCCTGACGATCCGGTTAGCCCGCCGCTCGATCACGAAGATGTCTCCGGTCCGCGTGTCGAACGCCATGCTGGTCGGATTCTGCAGCGGCTCAGCAAGGACCAGTGATGTCCCTCGCACGCCGTCTACGCGCAGGAGGCGGCCCGCGCCGTTGGTCAGGAACGACCGGGAGTATTCAAGTACGTAGGATTGGTCGCCGGCGGCGGTCAGGGGCAACACGTCGATGGCCGTTTGCAATCCGGTGAGCACCCGGTCGGTGGCTCCGGTGAAACGATTGACCCTCCACACGCTCGCCGCGCCCGGACCGAAGGGGAAGCCGGTCAGCAGCGAAACCAGATAATCGTTTCCCACTTCGCGGATGCCGGCGGGAACGGCTTCGGAAACGGGCGGGCCGAGCGCCGGCAGGGTACTCGGCACCGGCGGAAAATTGACCAGCGTCGCCGCCGCGCCCAGCGTGGGGGTAATCGGCACCGTCCACAGGCGGTTGAAGGACGCATCGACCACGGCGATGCTCGCGTCGCTGCCCACAATGCCGAACGGATTCGAAATCCGGACGTTCAGAGGCTGCGCCGCCGTCGGCTCCGCGATAAAGTCCGGGAAGTCGACCAGGCGCGAGACGCGCAGCGATTGGCCGAGCGGGTTCCTCAGGTAGACGCCTTGCCCGGCGGCCACGGGGGCGTGCGCAGAAGCCGGCAGCGCGAAGTTGAACCCAAACTCGTCTGCGCCGTCCGGGAATTCCAGGAGCAACACCGAGCTGAACAGCGGCGAGGAGGGCGACGGATTGGGGATGGCGGTGGTCGTTTCGATCGCGACATCGCCTTGGCCGATGACCACATACAGGCGCCGGCCGACCAACAGCAGTCCGGACGGGCCGGCGGGCTCGTCGTTGCCGGGACCACCCAGGCCAGACGGTAGCCCGTCGATCACCGTTGACCGGCGCCCATCCCGATCCACGAACGACACGCGGCCCGTGTTCGGGCCATTACCGGCTTCGGAGACCAGGAGCTGACCGTCGCGTCAGGGCGAGCAGCTTGATTGGCGCCCGCAACCCGCCGAGGTGTTCACGGATGACCTGCGCGCTCGCGGGCGTCGCGGCCAGGGCCAGCATCACCCAGATGCCAATGCGCCGCAGGTAGTCGAATGTCGTCTGCATGTGTGTCAGCTCCTTCGAAGTAGGACGGCCCAGTTGGGCAGGGGCCAGCCGTGACCTATAATGACCACCGCGTCGGGTAGCGCATGACGCGAGTGATACCTGCAGGCATTTCTAGCAGCCGACCCGTGCTCTGCGCACGATCTCACGACGAATCGTGAACGAATTCTTCCCGAAATCCCCGCATCATGACGGCCCCGACGGTCACGTCTCCCACTTCAGGGACGTGACGATTGATTTTCGCCGGCAGACGCTGGTCCGTGGCGGCCTCGAGATTCGCTTGCGCGGCAAATCATTCGATGTGCTGGCCTACCTGGTCCGCCATGCCGGCCGGGTCGTCGACAAGCGGGAACTGATCGACGCAGTGTGGGGCGGCGTGGCGGTGTCGGATGATTCGCTGGTGCAGTGCCTGGTGGAGATTCGCCGCAACCTGGGGGAGGCGCAGGACGTCATCAAGACGGTGCGCGGGCGTGGCTATATGCTCGACGCCGACATCGACGCAGAAGCGCCGGCGGCACCGGCGGTCGACGTCGTACCGGTCAACCGTGCGAGCGCGGCGGAGTCGCCGCGGGCTCGTGCTCGCCGCGCTGCTCATCTCGGCTGTCGTCATCCTTGCCGGGCTCTGGCGGTGGAACATGGGCGGCCCCGGCGAGGTCGCCACCGGCTCCGTGACGCGCGAAGCCACCTTGAACGTCGCCGCGAGTGACGCGTTCGCCGAAGGCAACCGGCTCCTCGGGAACCGCTCGCAGGTGTCGCTGCAGACCGCGCGGCGCGCGTTCGAGCGATCGATCGAGCTCGACCCTAACTTCGCGCCCGCATATTCGGCGCTGGCCAACACGCTCTGCGTCCTCTCGGCGTTCGGGATCGAGGCGCCGGCGCAGGTGCTGCCCGCCGCGCGCGCCGCCGCGCGCCGATCGGTCGAGCTCGAGCCGACCCACGCCTTCGGCTGGCACGCGCTCGCCCATACTCAAACGCTGTGGGACTGGGACTGGGAGGCCGCGGAAGCGAATTACCGAAGAGCCATCGCCCTTGATCCGAAGGCGCTCCATCCCCGCATGTTGTTGGCACATCTTCTCGTCAGTCTGGGTCGCGCCGAGGAAGCGCTCGCGGAATTGGACCGCGCCCTGGCCATCGAACCGGCTTCGGCGCTGGTCCTGGGATCGACGGGAATCGTCAACTACTTGGCAAGGCGTCCTGATCAGGCGCTGGCTGCGTTCGCCCAGTCCCTGGAGACACTCGCCGGGCTACGCGCTGCCGAAATACTGGCAAGGCCTGACCTTCAGCTTGATCGGCCGCCACGCCGACGCGATGACCGCGGCCCTCGACGCACGCGAAGGCATGGGCAACCCGCCGGCCTGGTTGGTGGGCTACGTCCATGCTCGCGCCGGTCGCCGGGAAGAAGCGCAGGAAGTGCTGCGCGCCCTCGAGGCTCGCGCGCAGCAGCAATATGTCTCCCCGCTCGACATCGCGGCCGTGCAGGCGGCCCTTGGCAACCACGAGGTCGCCCTCGACTGGCTCGAGCGGACGCTGCAGCAGCATGGCAACGGACTGCTGCTGCTCGCCGTCATGCCGACGATGGATCCCTTGCGCGGGCATCCGCGGTTCACGGCTGTCCTGCGGGCCTTGCGGCTGCCGCTGCTGCCCGCGCGAAGGGCTGATTCGATACACTGATCCGCCTGCGTGCGAATCACACCTGCCACCCCGGATGATGCCGCGGCGATCGCCGCGGTGCGCGTCGCCGCCGCCGATCGCCTGACGCAGCACTTCGGCGACGGCCACTGGTCCGCTCATACCAACGACGCCGCCGTGGCGCGCGACATGAAAGTGTCGCTGGTGCTGGCGGCGCGCGATCGCGACACCATTGTCGGCACCTTGACGCTGCAAACCAGGCGGCCCGCCTCGATCGATCCGGCCGGCTTCACGCCGTGCGGCAAGCCGCTCTATCTAGTCAACATGGCGGTGGTCCCCGAGCGCCAGCGCTCGGGGATCGGCCGCGCGCTGCTGGCGGAGGCGCTGCTCACCGCGCGCGCGCTGCCCGCGGATGCGATCCGGCTCGATGCCTACGACGGCCCGGCCGGCGGCGGCGGGTTCTACCGCCGCTGCGGCTACGCCGCCGCCGGAGGACAGTCGTATCGCGGCGTGCCGTTGTTGTACTTTGAGCAGATGACAGGAGGGACCGCTGGAAAGCCCAGTTATCCGGCGTCTACTTGACGGGGAACACCACCCACCACTCCTGGCATTAGGAACCCGCCGGTCGGTAGGTCACGACTTTCTTGCAGGCCGCATCCACGTCTTCGACGGACAGGAGCGGCGTTGTCGAGATCCGCACGGCGCCGGAGGCGTTGACGACGAGACTGAGTGCGAGTCCGCTGATAGCATCCGGAATGTCGCAGATCACGTTGACGTCGTGCGCGCCGTAGGTGTAGTAGAAGGATTCCAGTTTGCCGCCGAGTCCTTCGAGCGCCTTCTCGATCGCCGCGCGTCGACCGGTTCCGCCTTCTTTGATCAGCCCCTTGGCACCTTCCGCAGTGTATGAACCCTGAATCAGATATTTGGCCACGATGTCCTCCTCAGGCCTTGCCATGCTCAATTCGGCGAACATGTGCGCGGCCGTCGCGGCCGGAGTGTATCGCGAATCAGGCAGAGTTGACGGACGTCGCGCTCCTGGAGACCGTCGGGGATCGAAGTGAGGTGCCGGCTCCAACTCTTGAGAACAGGGTCTCTGACGGCGGCCCGGAAGGCGCAAGGACCGCGGCCGGAGGAAAGTCGTATCGCGGCGTGCCGTTGTTGTACTTTGAGCAGATGACAGGAGTGACTGCGTGATCGATCCGACGCCGCTGGTTCTCGAGGGCCACGGTATCCGGCTCGAGCCGTTGTCGCCCGAACACCTCGCCGGCCTGGTCGCGGCGGCGTCCGACGGCGAGCTGTGGCACCTGTGGTTCACGTCGGTACCGGAGCCCGGCGCGACGCTGACCTACATCGACGACGCGCTCAAGGGCCAGCGCGAGGGGCACATGCTGCCGTGGGCGGTCCGCGATCTGTCCGAGGACGACGCATCGTCGGCACCACGCGCTATCACGACATCGTCCCGGCGATCGATCGCGTCGAGATCGGCTACACCTGGTACGCGCAGCGCTGCCAGCGCTCGCACGTCAACACGACCTGCAAGCTGTTGCTGCTGGAGCACGCCTTCGATCAGCTGGGTTGCGCGGTGGTCGGGTTGCGCACCGACAATTTCAACTTCCGCTCGCAGCGCGCGATCGAAGGGATTGGCGCGAAGAAGGACGGCGTGCTGCGGCGGCACCAGGCGCGCCGCGACGGCACGGTGCGCGACACGGTGCTGTACAGCATTCTGAGGGAGGAGTGGCCCGACGTGCGGCGGCATCTGGAGCTGCGGTTGGCCAGAAATAGCAGCGGCCAGTAGCCAGTAGCCAGGAGGTTCTGGCTACCGGCTACTGGCTACTGGCTACTGCTTAGTCCGCGTTCGGGTCTTCGAGATAGGTGTAGCCCATCAGCGCTTCTTCGTAGAAGCGCAGCAGGCGGCCGGCCTGCGGATCCTGCATCCGGCCGGCGTTGATCGCCGCTTCGACGTCGCGGCGCAGCTTGCCCATCAGCGCTTCCGGATCGAACTCCACGTACTTCAGCACTTCGCGGACGGTGTCGCCCTTGATGATGTGCTCGACGCGCGCGCCCTCGGTGTGATCGATGCCGTTCTCGCCGAGCGAGATGTGCACCGCGTGGGTATCGCCGAACAGGTTGTGCAGATCGCCGAGGATCTCCTGGTAGGCGCCGACCAGGAACACGCCGAGGTAATACGGCTCGCCGTTGAACTTGTGCAACATGATGGTCTTCTTCACGTCGCGGCGATCGATGAACTGGTCCATCTTGCCGTCGGAGTCGCAGGTGATGTCGCTCAGCACCGCGTGGTTGACCGGCCGCTCGTTGAGGCGGTGAATCGGCATCACCGGGAACAGCTGCTTGATCGCCCAGCTGTCGGGGATCGACTGGAACAGCGAGAAGTTGCAGAAGTAGGTGTCCGAGAGCATCTCCTCGAGCGCCTGCAGCTCCTCGGGCACGTCCGCCATGCCCTGGCAGAGCTTGTGGATCTTTTCGCAGATCGCGAAGTAGAGGTTCTCGGCGTGCGAGCGCTGCTCGAGCGACAGGTAGCCGCCGCTGAACAGGTTCATCGCCATGTCGAGCGCCTGCTGCGCGTCGTGATAGGTCTCGAGCGCGTTGCGCTGCGTGACGCCGTGATACGCCTCGATCAAGTCGACCAGCGGCTGCTCGAAGTCGTCTTTGACCTCGACCGGAATCTTTTCCTCGCCGAAGTCGAGCGTGCCGAGCACGTTGAAGATCAACATGCTGTGGTACGCCGAGATGGCGCGGCCGCTTTCCGAGATGATGGTCGGATGCTTGACGCCGACTTCGTCGCACACCTGCTGGATGTGGTAGACCACGTCGTTGGCGTACTCCTGCAGCGTGTAGTTCATCGACGATTCGAAGTTGGTCTGCGAACCGTCGTAGTCGACGCCGAGGCCGCCGCCGACGTCCATGAATTCGAGCCCGGCGCCCTGCTTGGCCAGCTCGCAGTAGACCCGCGCCGCTTCGTTGAGCGCGCCCTTGATGATCCGGATGTGCGTGATCTGGCTGCCGAGGTGGAAGTGGAGCAGCTTGAGGCAGTCTTCCATGCCCGCGCGACTTCAGCTCCTCGAACCCGCGCAGGATCTCGGTGACGGTCAGGCCGAACTTCGAGCGGAACCCGCCCGACGACTGCCACCGGCCGGAGCCCTTGGCCGCCAGCTTGACGCGCATGCCGATGTTCGGACGGACGCCGACCTTCTCGGCGTACTCCAGCACCAGCGCCAGCTCGCTGTATTTCTCGATCACCGGGATGATCTTGCGGCCCATCTTCTGGGCCAGCATCGCCATCTCGATGTATTCGAAATCCTTGAAGCCGTTGCAGATGATCGGCGTGTCGTTGTTGGCCATCGCCGACACCGCGAGCAGCTCGGGCTTGCTGCCGGCTTCGAGGCCGAAGCCGTACTGCGCGCCGAAGTTGAGCACCTCCTCGACCACCTGGCGCTGCTGGTTCACCTTGATCGGGTAGACGCAGCAGTACTTGCCCTGGTACTGGTTCTGGTTGATCGCGCTCTGGAAGGCGCCGTGAATCTCGCCCAGCCGGTGCTTGAGGATGTCGGTGAAGCGAATCAGGATCGGCACCGCGAGCCCGCGCAGCTGCAGGCGATCGACCAGGCGCTTCAGGTCGACGCCGCGATTCGGATCCTTGGTGGGATGGACCTGCAGGTGGCCTTGCTCGGCGACCGAGAAGTAGCCCTGGCCCCAGCGGGGAACGTCGTATAACTCCGCGGCTTCGAGCGACGTCCACGTCGACTTGCCGGGGCTGGTGCCGGGACTCGGGCGTCCGCCCGGTCAGTGTGCTCATCTTCTGGATTCAAGAATAAACGATGCGCGTTCATTTTTTTCGGCTCAATCACGAAAAAATGTAGCCTGTGTCGATGTCCAACCAGGTGCCGGCGATCAAGGTGCTGCTGCTGCCCAAAGACACCAACGCGCTCGGCACCATCTTCGGCGGCGTCATCCTGTCGCACATCGACCTGGCGTCGGCCGTCGAGGCGCGCAAGACCGCGACGCACCGCTACGTCACCAAGGCGATGAACGCGGTGGAGTTCCACGCGCCGGTGTTCGTGGGCGATCTGGTGAATTTCTTCACCGAGACGACTCGCGTCGGACGGACCTCGATCACCGTCAAGGTGGTCGTCGACGCCGAGCGCTGGGGCGCCGGACACGGGCGAACGCGTCAGGGTCACGGAGGCGGAGGTGGTGCTGGTGGCGATTGGGCCGGACGGCGCGCCGGTGCCGGTTCGACCGGAATGATCGCCGTCTACGCTCCGGGTTCGGTTTCGAACGTCGGCTGCGGCTTCGACGTGCTCGGGTTTGCGCTCGACGAGCCCGGCGACGTGGTGATTGCCGCGCCGCAGGACGCCTCGGGAGTGTCGATCGCCGCGATTCACGGCGACGACGGGCCGGTTGGCGACCGATCCGCGGAAGAACACCGCGTCCGCCGCGGTGCTCGAGCTGCTGCGGCGGCTCGAGACGCTCCGCGGCATCGTCGCTGACCATTCACAAGGGCCTGCCGCTGGCGAGCGGCATCGGCAGCAGCGGCGCCAGCGCCGTCGCCGCGGTGGTCGCCGCCAACGAGGTGCTCGGGCGGCCGGCGCCGCTGGAGATGCTGCTCGAGTGCGCGATGGCGGGGGAGCAGGCCGGCTGCGGCGCGATTCATCCCGACAACGTCACACCGTCGCTGTACGGCGGGTTCATCCTGGCGCGCAGCGCGCAACCGCCCGACATCGTCCGGCTGCCGGTGCCCGACCGGGCTGGCGTGCGCGGTGCTGCATCCGCGCATCGAGGTCGAAACCGGCGCGGCGCGGCGACTGATTGGCGATCAGGTGGCGCTGAAGGATGCGACCAGGCAGTGGGCCAATGTCGGCGCGCTGGTCGCGGCGCTCTACACGTCCGATCTGCCGCTGCTGTCGCGCGCGCTGGTCGACCACATCGCCGAGCCGAAGCGCGCGTCGCTCGTGCCCGGCCTGGCGGAGATCAAGGCGGCGGCGATGTCCGCCGGCGCGCTGGGATGCAGCCTGTCCGGGTTCGGGCCCGTCGATCTTCGCGCTCGCCGCATCGCTCGAGATCGCGCAGGCGGCCGGTGAGGCGATGCAGCGCGCATTCAGCGCCACCAGCCACGTCGGCTCGGATTTGTGGGTGTGCCCGGTCGGGCGGCAGGGAGCGAGGGTGATCTCATGACCTGGTCGTCGACGGAGGTTCACCGGCGTGCTCCGACGTTCGGATGATCAGCAGCTCGAGCGACCGCCCAGAGTTCGGAGCCGCCGTGGCGGGCCGTTTCGCTCAAGGAAGCGGTCCTCTGCGCGGGCATCGCGCCCGACGGCGGCCTCTATGTGCCCGGCCAAGCTCGAACGCCGGCCCGACGCGTGGTGGAAGGCGCTGCGCGGCAAGTCGTTTCCGGACGTCGCGATCGCGATGGCCAGCGAGCTCGCCGGCGACGAGTTCGATCCGGACACCGATCGAGTCGCTGGTGCGCGACGCGCTGAACTTTCCCGTGCGCGTCGTCGAGCTCGAGACGCGGACTCGGCGTCGTCGAGCTGTTCCACGGCCCGACGTTCGCCTTCAAGGATTTCGGCGCGCGCATGCTCGCGCGGTTGCTGGCCCTCAGCGAGGCTGGCGTCGCGGCAGGCGGCGCCGTGCGGTCGAAGGCCGCTGACGATCCTGGTCGCGACATCCGGCGACACCGGCAGCGCGGTGGCGCACGCCTTTCTCGGCGTCACCGGGCACCCGCGTCGTCGTGCTGTATCCGGAGGGCCAGGTCAGCGACGTGCAGGAGGCGCAGTTCACGACGCTCGGCGACAATGTGACGGCGGTCGCGGTGAAGGGAACGTTCGACGATTGCCAGCGTCTGGCCAAGGAAGCGTTCGCCGACCCGCCGTTGCAGGCGCGCGTGCGGCTGACGTCGGCGAATTCGATCAGCCTCGGCCGGCTGCTGCCGCAGATGTTCTATTACGCCTACGCCGCGCTGCAGTACAAGGCGCGAGACGCCGCTGCTGATCTCGGTGCCGTCCGGCAACTTCGGCAACCTCGTGGCCGGCGTCATGGCGTGGAAGATGGGCGCGCCGATCAATGCGCTTCTCCGCGCCGACCACCATCAACGACACCGTGCCGCGCTACTTCGCAACCGGGCGGGTCGAGCCGCGGCCGTCGGTGCCGACCGCGGCCAACGCGATGGATGTCGGCAATCCCAGCAACCTCGAGCGCCTGCAGTGGTTCTTCGACGGCGATCTGACCGCGATGCGGCAGGTGATTACGACGGCGGCGCACACCGACGACGGACGTGCGCGGCGCGATCGCCGAGCTGCTACCAGAAGTACGCTTACGTCGCCGATCCGCACACCGCGATCGGCTATCTTGGCGCGCTCGAGGCACGCCGTGGCACCGGGAACTGCGCTGTTTCTGTCGACCGCGCATCCCGCGAAGTTCCGTGAAGTGGTGGAGCCGGTGATCGGCAAACCGGTGCCGTTGCCGGATGCGCTGGCCGAAACGCTGGCACGAAAGAAAGTCGTGCAACGCATCGGTCCCACGCTTGGAGAGTTATCGAAGTTGTTATGATCGAGGGCATGTCCTCGCCAGCCGGCTCCCGCGCCTTCGACGCTCGTTCCCGCCCGCGACATCGCTCGATCCCAAGTACACCTGGGACCTCAGTTCGATCTTCCCGAGCTGGGAGGCGTGGGAGGCCGCGTTCGCCGAGCTCGACCGCGGCATCGAGGCCTACAAGAAATACGAGGGCACGCTGTCGCAGGGCGCCGGACCAGTTGCTGCGCGCGCTGCTCGATCGCGACGTCCTGGCGCAGCTGAGCTACAAGGTCTGGTACTACCCGTCGCTGCAGTACGACGAGGATCAGCGCAACAACACCATCAACGCGCGGCGTCAGCGCGTGCAGTTGCTGATCGCGAAGTGGCAGCAGGCGACGTCGTGGTTCCAGCCGGAATTGCTGAAGCTGCCGCTGGCGACGGTGCGGCAGTGGATGGACGCGACGCCGGCGCTGGCGGTCTACCGCTTCGCGATCGAGGAAGTGTTCCGCCTGCAGGCGCACGTGCTCGACGAGCAGGGCGAGAAACTGCTGTCGCTCACCGAGCGGCATCGGCAGCGTGCCGAGGGATTCGTACGCGGCGTTGTCGACCGCCGACGCGCGCTTTCCGACCATCACGCTGTCGACCGGCGAGACGACGCAGGTCAGCTACGGCCAGTACCGCAAGCTGCTGGCGACCTGCCGATCGCAGGCGGATCGCCGGCTCGCCTACGAGGCGCTCTACGACACCTACACCGCGAGCCTGAATACCTACGCCGCGATCTACAACGGCGTGATGCACGGCGACTGGTTCGAGGCGCGCGCGCGCGGCTACCAGACCACGCTCGACGCGGCGCTGTTCGGCAACGCCATCCCGACCAGCGTGGTCGAGAACCTGATTCGCGAGACCAAGAACAGCGTCGGGCCGTTCCGCCGCTATCACCAGCTGCGCAAGCGGGTGTTGCAGCTCTCCGACTACTACGTCTTCGATGCGTTCGTGCCGCTGGTCGACTACGACGTCAAGTACGCCTACGACGACGTGCTCGACTGGATCGTCGAGGCGGTGGCGCCGCTCGGTCCGGACTACCAGGCGCGCGTGCGCCGCGCGTTCTCGGAGCGCTGGATCGACGTCTACGAGAACCAGGGCAAGCGCAGCGGCGCCTACTCGGCGCCGGTCTACGGGGCCAACCCGTACATGTTGATGAACTACAACGACACGCTCGATGCCGTGTTCACGCTGGCGCACGAGCTCGGCCACTCGATGCACACCATGCTGTCGCACGAGACGCAGCCGTTCGTCTATGCGGGCTACACGATCTTCGTGGCGGAAGTGCCGTCGACGCTGAACGAGGCGCTGCTGCTCGACTTGATGCTGGCGCGCGCCCGGACCCGGGAAGAGCGCGTCGTGCTGCTGCAGCACGCGATCGACGGCATTGTCGGGACGTTCTACAACCAGGTGCTGTTTGCCGACTTCGAGCTCGAGGCGCATCGTCTGGTGGAGCAGGATCAGCCGATCACCTCGGAGACGCTGAGCGGCATCTACGCGAGGCTGCTCGGCGAGTATTGGGGTGACGCGCTGTCGGCCGGATCCGCGCGCGCAGCACACCTGGGCGCGCATTCCGCATTTCTTCCAGTCGCCGTACTACGTCTATCAGTACGCGACCTGTTTTGCGTCGACCGCGAAGTTGATGGAGGAGATTGGCAGCAACGATCCCGCGGTCCGCACGACGGCGGTCGATCGCTATCTCGACGCTGTTGCAGTCCGGCGGCTCGGATCACCCGATGGAGCTGCTGAAGCGCGCCGGCGTCGACCTGAGCCGTCCCGAGACCGTGCGAGCTGTGTCCGCACAGCTCGACGGCCTGGTCGATCGACTCGAACAGGAACTCGCCTAGTCGATCCGCAGCGCCGCCAGCGGATCGATCCGCATCGCCTTGCGCGCCGGCATCAGCGCCGCGAGCGCGCGATCAGCAGCAGCGCCAGCGGCACCACGATAAAGGTCGCCGGGTCGAACGACTCGACGCCAAACAGCTGACTGTCGAGCAGCGGCGCCAGCGGCAGCGCGACGACCACGCCGATCGCCACGCCGATGCCGGCCAGCTTCGCCGCCTGTCCGACGATCATCCGCATCAGCTCCGCGGGCTGCGCGCCGAGCGCGAGGCGGACGCCGACCTCACGCGTGCGCTCGCTGACGATCAGCGACATCACCCCGTAGACGCCGATCGCCGCGAGGCCGAGCGCCAGCACGCCGAAGGCGCCGACGATCAACAGGATGAAGCGCCGCGTCGAGACCGCCTCCGAGCGCAGCGTCGACATGGTGCGCATGTCGTAGAGCGGCAGGTTCTTGTCGATGCGCCGCGCTTCGGCGCGCACCGTCTCGGCCAGCAGCGCGCGGGATCGCCCGTCGTGCGCAAGCACGATGAACGGCGAGACCGGCGGGCCCTGCAGATAGTTGATGTACATCTCCGGCTGCGGCACTTCTTCGAGGCCGCCGTGACGGATGTCGCCGATCACGCCGATGATCGTCGTCCACGGCGCCGCTGGCGATTCGGACCGGTGCGAATGTGCTGGCCGATCGGATCCTGGTTGGGCAACAGCTTGCTGCGCCATCGCCTCGTTGATGACGGCGACCGGCGGCGCCGTCGGCGCCGTCGTCGGGTCGAAGGTGCGGCCGCGGCGAAGCGGGAATGCCCATCGTCGTCGAAATAGTTGTGCATCGCGCGGCGGAACTGCACTTCCGGCAGTTCGGCGGCCGGAACCGGACGGCCTTCGATCTGCACGCTGGTTGTCACCGAGGTGCTGCCGAGCGGCACGCGCGTGGTGCCGCCGACCGAGACGACGCCGGGCAGCGCTTCCATGCGCGCGAAGAAATCGCGATAGAACGCCAGGCGGTCGGTGTTACGTTGGTCAGATGCTGCGGCAGGTTCATCTGCCACGTCAGCAGCTGCGAGGTTTCGAAACCCGGGGTTGACGTTCGTCACCGAGACGAAGCTGCGCAGCAGCAGGCACGGCGCCGGTCGTGATCGCGACGGCGAGCGCCACTTCGGCGACCACCAGCGCCGGCGCGCGCGCGGCGGCGCAGCGCACCGCCGACGCGTGCCGCGGCTGGCGTCCTGCAGGCTGGCCTGCGGGTTGACGCTGGCCGAGCTCAGCGCCGGCAGGATGCCGACCAGGATGCCGGTGAGCATGGTCGTCAATACCGGCGGCGAGCAGCACGCGCCAGTCGACGCCGACTTCGTTCATGCGCGGCAGGCCGGCCGGCGCGAGCGCGATCAGACCCTGGATGGTCCACCACATCACCACCATGCCGACCAGGCCGCCGGCCATGGCGAACAGCACGCTCTCGGTCAGCAGCTGCCGCGCGATGCGGGCGCGGCCGGCGCCGAGCGCGGCGCGCGTCGCCAGTTCCTTCTCGCGGGCGATGCTGCGCGCCAGCAGCAGGTTGGCGACGTTGACCGACGCCATCACCAGCACGAAGCGCGATGCCGGCGAGCAGGATCATCAGCGCCGGGCCGAATCGTGCCGACCGATTGATCGATCGAGCGCACCACCGTGGCGCTCCAGCCCTTGTTGGTCGCCGGGATACGACTGTTCGAGCTGCGCATGCGATCGTCTTCATGTCGGCTTCGACCTGCTCCGGCGCGACGCCGGCCTTGGCGCGACCGATCGCGCCGAGCCAGTGCACGTTGCGGACGATCTGGCCCTGTGCGTTGAGCATGCGGTTGGCGGCGGCCATCGGTCCCGAGAAGGCGATCGGCAGCCAGCCGTCGACGCTGGTCACGCGCGTGAAGCCGCTCGGTCCGAGCATGCCCGGCGTAGGGGAACACGAAGTCCGGCGGCATCACGCCGATCACCTGGAACTGTCGTGCTGTTCAGCGTCAGCGTCTGTGCCGACGATGTTCGGATCGGCGCCGAAGCGGCGGCGCCAGTAGCCGTCGCTCAGCACGATCGACGCCGCTGTCCTCGCCGAGCGCGAACGTGCGGCCGAGCGCGGCCGAGCGGCCGAGCATGTTGAACATGTTCGAGCGTCACGAACAGCGTGTTGGTGATCTCGGCGCCGGCGTCGGTCTGCAGTTGCGTCGGCGTGACGAAGGTGAAGTAGCCCTCGAGCCCGTCGAGCGTGGTGTTGCATCTTCTGGAAGTCGAGAAAGTTGGCCGGCGACAGCGGATTGCGCGGCCGGTTCTCGCCGGTGTTGTGGCTCCAGAGGTTCACCAGCTGCGCGTCGTCGCGATAGGGCAGCGCGCGCAGCAGCACGCCGTTGACGACGGCGAAGATCGCGGTGGTGGCGCCGATGCCGAGGGCCAGCGCCAGACATCGTCAGCGTGGTGAAGACCGGCGTCTTGATCGCGAGGCGGATGCGTGTGACGGATGTCGGCGCGCAGGGTTTCCCAGAACATGAAGTGGCTCCCGTGCGATTCGTAGAGATGCGGAGTGAAATTCGGGAAGAACGCCCACCGCGCGATCGCGGTCCTCGCTCTCGGAAACCATTGAGCGCGACGGCTGTCGAGCGTGCGGAGCGGTGCGTACGGCGCCAGGTGCGGTGCGGCGAAAGTCGTCGCGCATCTCGTCGCCGAAACGGCGGCGGAATGCCCGAGGGTAGGCGAGCAGGGCGATCGAGAAGAGGACGATCCTTCACGCGCGCGCGCCTTTCAGCAGGCGGCGGGTGCGGGCCGCCGCCAGTTGTCCCTCGAGCCGTCCCGACTTCCGCCGCGCCACCGCGATGCCCCGGTGCGGTCAGCCGGTAGTAGCGCCGCCGCTCGTCGTCACTCGACGGATCCGGCGACCTGGCGCAGCTCTTCAATGCAGGTCGCTTTCGAGCAGCCGCGCCAGCGCGCGATAGAGCGTGCCGGCGTGCAGCGAGACCGATCCGCCCGAGCGGGTCTCGACTTCCTGGAGGATCGAGTAGCCGTGGCGTTCGCCGTCCGCCAGCGCGAGGAGGATCTCGAACGCGACCGGCGTCAGGGGCAGGAAGGATTCGGGCCTGAATTTGTCCATAGTGTGCCTGAGACTATACGCTCAACGCACATAGACGGGCGAGGGCGGGAAAAGGTTGCAGGAAGATCGGGTGCGCCCGGCGCCCCGATGCCCCCGCCTTTACTGTCCTATCGCGTAAAGATATCTGGAAGCCGCGCAGGAAGATCTCGGTGCCGGCGAGCGCCATCGAGGCGTCGAAGCCGTCGTCGAGCGTGTTCTCGGCCAGGACTTCGTAGGTGGTGCCGTGCTTGATGACGGTCGTGACGCCGTCGCGGCTGGTGATGTAGACGCGGCCGTCGGCGCCGACCGGCGACGAAAACACCTCCGGCGCCTTGGCCATCCGCTGCGCCTGGTAGTGCGGCTTGCCGCTGACCGCGTCGAAGGCCGACAGCAGGCCGTTGTTGGTCTTCAGGAAGTAGAGGATGTTGTCGTAGAGCAGCGGTGACGGCACGTACGGCGTGTCGCGATCCAGCTGCCACGCGATCGCGCCGGTCGTGGCTGATGTCGCCCTTCGCGTCGGCGAGCTTGATCGCCTTCAGGTTGTTGCCGCGGAAGCCGCTCATGATGAACACCATGCCGTTGCCGAACACCGGCGACGGAATCACGTTCATCGTCGTGCCCGGACCCTCCCAGACGATCTTGCCGGTTTCGAGGTCGTAGCTGCGCACGCGGTTCATCGCGTTGACGATCACCTGCCGGCGCCCGTCATGCTCGACGACCAGCGGCGTCGCCCAGGTATCCATCTCGGGATGATCGACGCGCCACAGTTCCTTGCCGGTGTGCCTTGTCGAGCGCGATCACGTAGGACGGCTGATCGAGATGATCCCAGACGACGACCAGCGTGTTGCCGGAGAGGACCGGCGTGGAGCCTTCGCCGAACTGGTTGCGCATCTTCTTGTCGCCGAAGTCGGCCTGCCAGATCAGCTTGCCGTTCATGTCGTAGGCGTAGAGGCCGCGCGATTCGAAGTAGGCGAACACGTGCTGGCCGTCGGTGATCGCCGAGCTCGACGCCCAGCTGCCGTTGTCCTGGTGCGCGGCTTCGTGCGGCTCTTCCTCGCGGGCGACGCGCTCCCACACGGTCTTGCCGGTCTTGCGATCGATGGCGAGGACCTTGTACTGATGCACGCCGCGCTGCGGCAGCGCGCCGCGCGGCGCGTGCTGCGCCTCGCCGGTGACGCCGACCGGCACCGCGGTCAGCACGAAGACGCGATCGTTCCAGACGACCGGCGACGACGAGCCGCGGCCCGGGAATCTGGACCTTCCACTTGATGTTCTTCGTCTCGCTCCACTCGACCGGCGGCTTCGCGGTCCGCGACACGCCGGTCATGTCCGGTCCGCGCCACTGCGCCCAGTTGCTGCGGGTCGGTCGACCGACCCGTTCAGGCGATGGAGACGACGGCAATCAGCAGGGCAGAGCCGCCAAGGCGCATACGCATGATCGTCGATACTGCCATCGGCTACGCATTTGCTTACCGTTTCAGTCGTCGTTGGTGCCAGGCACCACCTGTGCCAGTCGTCGTTGGTGCCAGGCACGACCGGCGACTTGACGGCCTGAGCGGAGGGCGGTATCATCCTTAAATCCGGATTGACGGATATATGACTGCCGCACCGATTCTCGACCACATGGCCGCGCTGGCCGACCCGATCCGCTGCCGGATGCTGCTGCCGCTCGAGCGGCACGAGCTCACCGTCAACGAGATCTGCTCGGTGCTGCAGCTGCCGCAGTCGACGGTCAGCCGCCACCTCAAGACCCTCGCCGACGATGGCTGGGTGGCGTCGCGGCGGGATGGCACGAGCCGTTTTTACGGCATGGTCATCCAGGATCTCGATCCGGGCGCGCAGCGGCTCTGGCCGTTGATCCGCGAGCAGATCGGCGGCACCAATGGCGCGGAGCAGGACGAGCGACGGCTGAAGAGCGTGCTCGCGAAGCGGCGTTCGAAGTCGCGAGGAATTCTTCGCCTCGGCATCGGGGCAGTGGGATCACCTGCGCGCCGAGTCTGTTCGGCGATCGCTTTCATCTGCACGCCATGCTGGCGCTGATCGATCCGTCGTTGACGGTCGGTGACCTCGGCTGCGGGACCGGGCAAGTGAGCGAGCTGGTCGCCCCGCACGTCACCAGGGTTATCGCGGTCGACGGCTCGAACGACATGGTGCAGGCGGCGCGCAAGCGCCTCAAGGGCCTGCACCAGGTAGAGGTCCGCCGCGGCGACATGGAGGCCTTGCCGATCGACGACGGCCAGCTCGACGTGGCGATCACGGCGCTGGTGCTGCATCACGTGCCGGAGCCGGCCCGCGCGCTGGCGGAGGTCTGCCGGGTGTTGCAGCCCGGCGGCCGCGTGCTGATCGTCGACATGCTGCCGCACGATCGCGTCGAGTACCAGCAGCAGATGGGCCACGTCTGGCTGGGATTCTCGGAAAAGACGATCAAGAAGTATCTGGACGGCGCCGGCTTCGACCAGGCGTCACTCAGTATCCTGCCCGCCGACGACGCCGCGAAGGGCCCGGGTTTGTTTGTGGCAACGGCGTTGAAGAAATAACGAATAAGAAATAACGAATAGCAGAAAGAGGAGAGACGATGGCAACTGCAGTGAATGAAGCGCACGCGTTCGACCTCGCGAAGAAGGCCAATCGCGAACCGTTCAAGGTGAAGGACCTCGGCCTGGCCGAGTTCGGCCGCAACGAGATCCGCCTCGCCGAGCACGAGATGCCCGGACTGATGGCGCTGCGCACGCGCTATGCGGGCAAGCAGCCGCTGGCCGGCGCGAAGATCATGGGCTCGCTGCACATGACGGTGCAGACCGCGGTGCTGATCGAAACGCTGAACGCGCTCGGCGCCGACGTGCGCTGGGTGAGCTGCAACATCTTCTCGACGCAGGACTCCGCCGCCGCGGCGGTGGTGGTCGGCCGTCCCGAGACCGGCGGCACGGTGGCGAACCCGCGCGGCACCCCGGTGTTCGCGTGGAAGGGCGAGACGCTGCCCGAATACTGGTGGTGCACGGTCGAAGCGCTGGTGTGGCCGGACGGCAGCGGCCCGACGATGATTCTCGACGACGGTGGCGACGCGACGTTGTTCGTGCACAAGGCGCTCGAGTTCGAGAAGGCCGGCGCGGTGCCGGCGTTCAACGCCGAGACCGAGCCCGAAGAGTGGGGCGTGATCCTCGACACGCTGCGCGCGGAGCTGAAGAGCAAGCCCGGCCAGTGGTCGAAGATCGCCACAGGCATCAAGGGCGTCAGCGAAGAGACCACCACCGGCGTGCATCGCCTCTACGAGATGACCGCCGCGAACACGCTGCTGTTCCCCGCGATCAACGTCAACGACTCGGCGACCAAGAGCAAGTTCGACAACCTCTATGGCTGCCGCCACTCGCTGATCGACGGCCTCAACCGCGCCAGCGACGTGATGCTGTCGGCCAAGGTCGCGGTGGTGTTCGGCTACGGCGACGTCGGCAAGGGCTGCGCCCAGGCGCTCAAGGGCCAGGGCTGCCGCGTGATCGTCACCGAGATCGATCCGATCTGCGCGCTGCAGGCGGCGATGGAAGGCTACCAGGTCACGACCGTCGATGACGTGCTCGAGACCGCCGACATCTTCATCACCGCGACCGGCAACAAGAACATCATCACCGTCGAGATGATGAAGCGGATGAAGGACAAGGCGATCATCGGCAACATCGGCCACTTCGACAACGAGATCGACATGGCCGGCCTCGCCAAGAGCGGCGCCAAGCGCGTGCAGGTCAAGCCGCAGTACGACGAGTGGGTGTTCAATGCAGGCGCCAAGGGTGAGAAGAGCATCCTGGTGCTCGCGGAAGGCCGCCTGCTGAACCTCGGCTGCGCGACCGGTCATCCGTCGTTCGTGATGTCGTCGTCGTTCACCAACCAGGTGCTGGCGCAGCTCGACCTGCACTTCAACATGACCAACCAGCCGACGCTGTCGGGCACGCAGTACGACGCCAATCGCGTCTACATCCTGCCGAAGAAGCTGGACGAAGAAGTGGCGCGACTGCACCTCGGCAAGCTCGGCGTGAAGCTGACGACGCTGACCAAGGACCAGGCGGACTACATCGGCGTCGCCGTCGAGGGTCCGTACAAGTCTGCGCACTACCGCTACTAACAGGCAGGCCGGCAGGCTAGCAGGCCGGCAGGCTAGCAGGCTAGCAGGCCGGCAGGCTAGCAGGCTAGCAGGCTAGCAGGCCAGCAGGCCGTCAGGGCGCGAGGACACATCGTCTTCGCGCCCTGTTCATTTGTGGGCCGCGGAGGCATGCTAGGGCCGTGTGCAAGAGCACGATCGTCCGGCAGTACTCTGCCGATGCCGCGCAGCGATAGGAGCCATCATGAAGACTGTCCTCGCATTCCTGTTCCTCGTGTTCGCTGCCACTCCGGCGTCGGCGACGTTCTCGATCGTGGCGTTCGATCCGAAGACCGGCGACCTCGGCGTCGCCGTCGCCTCGCGGGTCTTCGGCGTCGGCAACCACGTGCCATGGGCGGAAGCGGGGGTTGGCGCGGTCGCCACGCAGGCGGCGATGAACGGCGGCTATGGGCCACGCGGGCTGGAGTTGTTGCGACAGGGGCTCTCGGCGCAGCAGGTGCTCGATCGACTGCTCGCGGAAGACACGTTCGAGCGCGTCGAGGGGCGCCAGCTCGCAATCGTCGATGCCAAAGGCAACGTAGCCGTCCACACCGGGCCGGCGGCCAGCGACTGGAAGGGCCACATCAAGGGCACCACCTACTCGGTGCAGGGCAACATCCTCACCGGTGGGCATGTCGCGCAAGCCATGGCACGGGCGTTCGAGAATGCGACGGGCGAACTGGCCGAACGCCTGTATGCCGCCCTCAAGGCCGGCGACGATGCTGGTGGGGATCGGCGCGGGCGCCAGTCGGCGTCCATTCTCGTCGTCCGCAAGGGCGGCGGTTCCAGTCTCAACAACGACCGCCTCTGCTACATCAATGTCGACGACAGCAGCGACCCGTTGCTCGAACTCGGGCGGCTGGTCCCGCTGCAGCTCGCATGGAGCCTGTCCGGCAAGCGCACTCCGCTCGTCCAGCAGGGACAACTGGACCAGGCGATGCGGCTGGCAGACAATCTCGTGCGCTGGGCACCGCGCAACGGCACGCACCGCATCCACCAGGGTTTCATCGCCTATCTGACGGGAGACAGGGAGAAGGCGCTCGCGGCTTTCCATCGGGCGATGGAACTGGATCCCAACGCCTACAAGACAACGATGGACGCGGTTCTTGCCGCGCCGGCTACCGCCACGTATCGGAAGGTGACTGAGGACGCGGCGTTCATGTCGCGGTTGCCTCAGTGACCCGCCGCTCTTCAGGAGACACGAGCATGGCCCCTACGATTCGCGAGGTCACCGTCGAGGATCTGCAAGCGTTTGCCGATGCCTTCAATCGCCATGATGCGGATGCCGTCGTGGCATTCATGACCGACGACTGCGTGTTCGAGGCGTCGGCCGGCCCGGACATGTGCGGTACGCGTTACGCCGGACGCGAGGCCGTGCGCGCCGCCTTTGCCGAAGTGTTTGCCGGGTTCCCCGACGCGCATTGGGGCGAGGCACGGCATTTCATTCAGGGCGCGCGGGGCGTGTCGGAGTGGATCTTCACCGGAACGCGCGCCGATGGCGCGCGCGTGGAAGTCCATGGGTGCGACGTGTTCACGTTTCGAGACGGCAGGATCGCCGTAAAGAACTCCTACCGAAAGAACCGCCCGCCCAAGCTCGATTAGACTCCCGGGATGCGGGCGGATGGCGGGACGCGACAGCCGCGTTCGATCTTACTGACGGTCGGGCTCGCAGTCCTGACCATTGCTGCAGGCCTGGCCTCACGACGCTATAGCGACGTCCTGCCGGTCTTTCTGGCGCAGTATGCCGGGGATGCGCTGTGGGCGGCCGTGGTGTTCTGGCTGCTGGCGATGTTCTGGCGCCGCGCCGGCGCCGCTCGGCTGGCCCTTGCTGCACTCGCGGTCGCTGTCGCGGTGGAAGCCAGCCAACTGTTCCATCCGGTGTGGCTCGATTCGCTTCGAGCGACCACGATCGGAGCCTGGCTTCTCGGACATGGGTTTCTCTGGAGTGATCTGGCGTGCTACGTCGGCGGTGTGGCACTCGCGGTAGGCCTGGATGTGGCGATCGCGCGAACACACGCATTCTGGAAAAGGCGGACGGGATGAACGATCCGATCTTTCGGCTCTCCGGAGCGGTCGAACGCGATCCTGATGTCGAGCGCTGGTTCACAGAGGATCCGGAAGAGTTGCAATCGATTGCGCACGCCTGGTTTGTGCAGATGCGCCAGTGCGGAGGCGATGTGCGTGAGCTGCTTCACGACGGCTGCCCGGTTGCATGTGTCGGCGATGCGGCGTTCGCCTACGTCGACTCCTTCACGGCTCATGTCAACGTCGGCTTCTTCCACGGCGCGATGCTCGAGGATCCCGCAGGGCTATTGACGGGCAGCGGCAAGCGCATGCGGCACGTGCGCTTGACCCCTGGGCGGGCCGTCAACGAAGCGGCGCTCGGCGATTTGATCGCGGCCGCCTACCAGGACATTCACGCGCGGCTGAAGGTCGAGCGCTCCCCGCGGGGGAAATGACCCCCGTCGCAGGGCGGGGAAACTGTTCAACAATAGCCACGGACGTTTTACCCGGCAGCAGGAGCCTGGCTCGAACTCGGCGCCCCGGGACCGAACGACCAAGCCAGGCGAAGGAGAAGACGTGCGATCTCTGGCTGAGCGGCGAGGTGCCGGGCATCATACTGTTGTTCCTCACCGCCGCCGCGGGGTTTGGCGCCGGCGTGACCGCCGCGCTCCTGGTGACGCGCGGCTCAGGTTCAAGCAGGCAAAGGAGAACGTCATGAGCGACCGAGAACTCTATCGTCAGAAGAAGCAGGCGCAGCTCGACGAATGGAAGGCCGAGGTCGACAAGTTGCGCGCCCGGGCCTCCGGCGCCAGCGCCGACCGACAGCTGGCGTTGAACCAGCGGATCGAGGCTCTCGAGGTCCGGCTCGAGGAGGGCAACACCAAGCTGGCCGAGATTGCCCACGCGAGTGACGATGCGTGGGAATCGTTCAAAGAGGGGGTCGAGTCCACCTGGGACTCGATGAAGTCGGCCTTCGCCGAGGGCGCGACTCAGTTCGAGAAGTAGCGGCCGCCCGACCGCATATCCGGTCGCGACGGAGACGTGAAACGGGGTGACGATGGCAGGCACGGAGTGGTGGCAGCGTGGTCCGGTCGACGGCGTTCCCGTGGTCCTGCAACCGGTCGCGCACATTCTTCTGCAAGTGCGTGAGAGTGTCGGCGAGTTGGTTGCCGGCCTGAGCGAGGAGCAATGGAATCGGCGGCCTGGCGGTGCGGCGTCGGCCGCTTTTCACGTGCGGCACATGGCGGGGGTGATCGATCGGCTGTTCACGTACGCGCGAGGGCAGATGTTGTCGGTCGAACAGCTCGCCGCGATCAAGCGTGAAGGCGCTCCGCTCGTCGCCGCAGATGTCCCGCGCGTGCTCGACGCGCTCTCGAAGCAAATTGATGCCGCGGTGGCGGAGCTGAAAACGATTGAGGTGTCGACGCTCGGTGATTTCCGGGGGGTCGGCCGCGCGCAGTTGCCCTCGACGGTGATCGGCTGTCTCGTGCACGGCGCCGAGCACGCCATGCGTCATGTCGGGCAGTTGGCGGTGACGGTTCGCGTCGTTCGAGCGTCATAGCTCGCCAGTCCAGGCCGGAATCAGGCCCGTGGCCGCAACGCGTCGAGGCGATTGGTGGCGACGACGATGTCGCGCTTGAGACGGCGGACCATGTCGGTGATCAGGTCCTTCCCGATCGCGGCCTCGTGATCGACCATCACCTTCAGCTTCCACAACGACGTGTCGGTGAGGGAGGCGAGCTCGGCGGCGAGTGCCTGCAGTTGCTCTTCGATCTGTTCAATGCGGCGCTCCAGTCGCAGCCGCATCGCGTCCTGATCGGTGCCTTGCACCGCGTCGGGACTGCGTTCCCACGCTTGCAGGATCGCGCGCAGTTGCTCTTCGTCGCCGAGTGCATACGCGCGGTTGGCCGCGATCATCAGCGAGTGCCGGCGATCGCGCGCGGCGTCGTCCCGCGTGAGGTCGGGATGGATCGCCTTGGCGACATCACGAAATAATCTGCGGACCGCGTCACTGGTGAATCGCGGCTGCGGCTCCAGGCGCTCGGCGGCGGGATCGCCTGGCGGCTCCGCGGTGTCGCCGAGACGCTCCGTCAGGATCCCGAGTTCCGCCTCGGCCAAATCGAGCTCCAGCCGGTCGAGCTCGTCGTGCAGCAGACCCACTTCCTGGCGGTAGCGGATCCGGAACGCGTCATGGTCGGCCCTGGCGCGGAGGACTTCGGCGCTGCGATCGCCGAGGCGATCTTCCAGCCCGGTCAGCTGCGCACGCAGCGAGTCGAGGTCGTGACCGTGTCGACGCGGGGAGGGGACAAGCGAACTCACCCGACCAATGATAGCGAACTGTGATCGGGAGT
Source organism: uncultured Acidimicrobiia bacterium (assembly GCA_963795125.1). Classification (GTDB taxonomy): domain Bacteria; phylum Acidobacteriota; class Vicinamibacteria; order Vicinamibacterales; family UBA2999; genus 12-FULL-67-14b. Next base: position 698,844 of record CAWCGQ010000001.1, read on the forward strand.
GAGCCGGCGGCCGCATTCTGGTGCAAACTGGTGACGGAGCGAGCCGATGCGAACGCACTTCGACCCGTTGATTCCGCTGATGGCGGCGGCGCTGCTCGCGTCCGGGTGCTCAGGCGCGGTGGAGCCCCCTCGCGCGGACGCCGCCCCGCCCGCGCGCGCCGCCGCGGCCACCCCGGCCCTCGACTTCATCAACCGCGTCTGGCGCGTGACTGAATCGTCGGCAGTCGCGCCGGGCACCCTGTACGTGTTCCTGTCGGAAGGCACCCTGCTGATCACGTCCGAGCACAGCACGCCGATGCTCGGGACGTGGAAACATGAGGACGGGATCCTGACGATGGTCGAAGACTCGATTGCGTACAAGGTAGACATTCTCAACTCGAGCCCCGACGAGTTCCGCATCAGGAGCCACCACCCTGGTGGCGCGGTAGAGCTTAGGCTGGTCCCCGCTCGGTGAATCCAGCGAGGTGATTGCAGGCATTTTGTCGTAAGGTATCGTCCACAAGGAGCCACCGTGCGCACATCCTGGATGTTTCTGACCGCCGTCGCGTTTGCCGCCCTGAGCGGCGTGGCAGTTGAGGCCAAGCTCACCCGATACCTGACCGGCAATGCCGCCGACGTGAACCCGCCGCTCTTTGGCCCCGCCCACGACTTCGGCGGTGGCTCGACCGACGTGGACGAGGCCATCCAGTGGATGATCGACAAGGTTCGCGGCTGCACCAACTGCGCCACGAAGGTGGATGTGGTGGTGTTGCGCTCCACCGGGTCCAACGGCTACAACGACTACATCTACGCCATGAACGGCGTCGATTCGGTCGAGACGCTGGTGATTACCTCGCCGAGCAACTCGAACACCGCCGCGGTGGAAGCCACGGTGCGCAACGCCGAGGTGATCTTCTTCGCCGGCGGCGATCAGTGCGACTACGTCAAGAACTTCAAGGGCACGCTGGTCGAGACCGCGGTCGAGTCGGTGTACGCGCGCGGCGGCGCGGTGGGCGGGACGAGCGCGGGCCTGGCGATCATGGGTGAGTTCGTCTACAACGGCTGCAGCGGCAGCGTCACCTCCGCCACCGCCCTCGCCAACCCGTACGCCAAGGCGGTGACCTTCACCTACGGCTTCTTCACCTGGCCCAACCTGCACGACACCATCACCGACAGCCATTTCGTGGCGCGCGACCGTATGGGCCGGACCATGGCGTTTCTGGCGCGGCAGATCAAGGACGGGCAGGCGTCGACGGCGCTCGGCGTCGCAGTGGACGAGCAGACGTCGGTCGTGGTGGACGGCAGCGGCCTGGCGACGGTGATGGGCGTCGGCCCGGCGTATTTCGTGTTGGCCGATCACCAGCCCGAGAAGTGCCTGGCGGGGCAGCCGCTGACCTTTTCGAACTTCAAGATCTGGAAGGTTGCCGTGGGCGGCACATTCAACCTCGCGGTCCGCCCGGCGACGGGTTACTACGAGATCAGTGTCACTAACGGCGTCCTCAGCGGCTATCCGTACTGAGGTTGCGTCAAGGACGCCGCAGGCGGACCGGGCCACGAACCGCCAGGCTGGGATCGATCGCTCGCCCGTGCTGAGTCATGGTCAGGCGCTGGTGCCTCGCCAGGTGTCGCGCGACCTCGCGAACCTCGGCGAGGTAGTGTCGCCACCCGTCAGGGAAGCGGACGCGCGCGGCCTCCGAGGGACAGATGCTCGCATCCGCGGCACGCGCCCGCAACAAGTCGTCAATCGTCTCGGCCCACATTTCCGCACGCTCGAACCAGGCGTTGTAGGCGGTGTTGTGGACCATCCGACGGTTTTCATCCGGCGCTTGGTCGCTCCACCACACGGGCCCGCGCTCCCCGAGAGCCAGTTTGGCGCGATTGACGCGGCTTCGCGCCCGCTGGACGGCGGCCACATCGTCCTGCCGGCGCGCTCGGGCCACGTCGCGGCGGGCCGCCATCAGAATCTTGACCAGTTGTTCGCGCTCCGCTTCATCGAGCGCCGGATTGGTGGCGCGCCACAGGCGGCCTCTGACGACGATGTAGCGGCGGTCGGGTGTGGCGATGCCATCGAGGGCATCTGCGAGTGTGGAGGGGCGCGCGCGGGTCACTACCGCGGTGGACGCAAGCCCCATACCACTTCCGTTGCCCTCGGCCGCGCCAAGCGTTTCAACGATCGCCACCCGCAGGGAACTGGACCGTGTCGGGATCGTTGCCGTGGCGGTCGCGGTCGCGGTCCTGAGCCACGAGGCGGACCTCCGCCCAGACGTTTGGCTTCCGCCGCGTAGTTGTGTACGCTCGCCGGACACGAGGTGATCTGTGCCATTTACGCTGATGAACCGCCGCGAGGCGCTGGCCGCGCTCGCTTCCGCCGCCGCCGTGCCGATGCTGTCGGGCTGTAACCGCTCGACGCCGGCGCCCGCGTCGACTGCGGCCGCGGCGCCTACCGAGGCCGATGCGCTCGCGCTGCTCGATCGGATTGGCGAGAACTACCTGCGCTTCGCGCCGGAAAGCGCGACCTCGCTCGGCATCGACAACGGCGCGCGGGCGGCGTTGCGCTCGCAGCTCGCCGATCGCTCCGCCGCCGGCCAGCAGAAGATCGCGGCGACGGTGCGACAGGATCTCGAGCGCGCCAGGGCGTTCGATACGTCCGGGCTCTCGTCACGCCACGCGCACCAGCGTCGAGGTGGTGCGCAGCGCCTATGCCACGGCGGCTCGAGGGGTTCGCGCTGCCGTACGGCGACATCACCGTCGGCAGCTGGCGCAACACTCCCTACGTCGTGATTCAGAACGTCGGCGCCTATCTCGATGTGCCGCGCTTTCTCGACAGCGATCACGCGATCGAGAACGCCGCCGATGCGGAGGCCTACCTCGCGCGCCTGCAGTCGTATGCGAAGCAGCTCGATGGCGAGCTCGGCCGCATCCAGGCCGCGCGCGGCAAGGGCCTGGTGCCGCCGGCGTTTCTGATCGACAAGGCGTTGTCGCAGATGCGGCTGTCGGCGAAGAACGCGCGCGACGGCGGATCGCTGGTGGAGTCGATCGCGCGGCGCACGAAGAGCGATTCCCGGCAACTGGGCCGAGCGCGCGCGCGCGCATCGCCGCGCAGGAAGTCGCGCCGGCGCTCGATCGGCAGATCGCCGAGCTCGAGGCGCAGCGCGCCGTCGCCACCGACGACGCCGGCATGTCGGCGCGGCCGAACGGCGACGAGTTCTATCGCTGGGCGCTCAAGGCGTCGACCACCACCAGCGATGACGCCGGACGAGGTGCACGCGCTCGGCCAGAGCGAGCTGAAGCAGCTGCACGCGCAGATGGACACGATCCTCAAGAGGCCTCGGCTACACGCAGGGCACGGTCGGCGAGCGGATGCAGGCGCTGGCCAAGGATCCGACGCTACCAGTTTGCCGAGGGCGATCCGGGCCGCGCCGAGATCCTCGCCTTCATCCAGGAACGCCTGACGTGGATCCGCGCGCAGATGCCGCGCGCCTTCAACACGCTGGTCAATCCCGAACATGGAAGTGAAGCGGCTGCCGCCCGAAGAAGAGCCCGGCGCGCCGACCGCGTACGGCGGCGCCGGATCGATCGACGGCAAGATCCCCGGCCGCTACTGGATCAATCTCGCGCGACACCAGGCTGCACAGCAAGTACAGCCTCGCCGACCTGACGTTCCACGAATCGATCCCCGGCCACATCTGGCAGGGCGAGTACACCCGCCAGCATGCCGCTGGTCCGGCAGCTGCTGGCGTTCAACGCCTACTCGGAAGGCTGGGGCCTCTACGCGCGAGCAGCTCGCCGACGAACTCGGCGCGTACGAGAGCGATCCGGTCGGCACGCGTCGGCTACCTGCAGTCGATCGCCTTCCGCGCCTGCCGCCTGGTGGTCGACACCGGCATTCACGCCAAGCGGCTGGACGCGCGAGCAGGGCGTGAAGTTCTTCGTCGAGGTGAACGGCTCGAATCCCGCAGGAGGTCGCCAGCGAAGTCGACCGCTATTGCTCGTGGCCCGGGCAGGCGTGCGGCTACAAGGTGGGGCACAGCGAGATCAACCGCCAGCGCGAGCGGGCCATCGCCGCGCTCGGCGCGCAATACGACCTGAAGGCGTTCAACGACACGCTGGTGCTCGGCGGCAACGTGCCGCTCGATGTGCTGGCCAAGAACGTCGACGCCTATATCGAGTCGGCGAAGCGCGCATGATCGGTGGTGCCGGCGTCAACGCCGCGGGTTGCGGATTGGCCGCCCCGGCATCACGCCCGGCACCAACTGCTCGTCGCGGACCACGAAGGTCCCGCCGACGATGACGTGCCGGATCCCTTCGGAGTACTGCGCCGGATTTTCATAGGTTGCGCGGTCGATGACCCGCGCCGGATCGAAGACGGTGATGTCGGCATCGGCGCCGACCCCGATGCGGCCCTTGTTGCGCATCTCGGGCACGAAGGGCGCGAGCCGTTCGGCCACCATCAGGCTGATCTTGCGAAGGGCGGTCATCAGGTCGAGGACCCGCTCCTCGCGGACATAGCGGCCGAGTACGCGCGCGTAGGTGCCGATGCCGCGCGGGTGGCCGCCGCCGTTGGTCAGCGGGACGCCGTCGCTGCCGATCATCACGCCGGGGTGGACCAGCGCGGCGCGCACCGACGTCTCCGGGATCATGTGGATCACCACCAGCCCGCCCTGCTTGCGATAGCGGCCGAAGCTCTCCGCGGTGAGGCGTTCGCCGGTGGCCCACTGGACGTCGTTGAAGCCAATCGCAAACCGCTCCTGCCAGCCGGGCTCGAACAGCGCCGACTGGATATAGGTGGACGCGGCGGTGTAGGGGTAGACCTCGGTGGTCACATCCAGCCCGCGCGCGCGGGCGCCGTCGATCATCGACAGCAGCCGCGGCGTCTGGCGCAGGCCGTTGCTGCCGATGTGGACGATGTGGACCGAGGCGCCGGTGGCGGCGACATTGGCCAGCACCTCCTGGAGCGCGTCGATGCTGCCGCCGGGCTCGACCTCGCCGGCCGATCGCATGTGGATGAAGGCGAGGGCCTTGCGCTCGCGCCGCCAGTTCGAACACCCGCAGCAGCTCCTCGCGTCCGGCCGCCGGCGTGTAGGCCGGGCCCATGCCGACACCGAGCGCGCCATCGGCGCAGTCCGCGATCGAGCCGCGCCATCATCGCGTCGACTTCCGCGATTGACGCCTTGCGGTAGGCCCAGTCGGGGCGCGGGTTGCTCGTGTCCTGACGCGTCGCGGTCAGTTCAGCCCAGCGCCCCTTCTCGTGCATCACCGAGATGCGCGAATAGATATGTCCGACGGTGGCGCCGTAGTTCAGGAGCGCCGCGCCTTCGCGCGAGCGGTACCAGTCGTCAATCGGCATGGCGCCGCTTTCGAGCTCGAGCGCGGTGGTCACCCCGTCGCGGGCCTGGAACCGGTTGCCTTCGAGGGTCTGGGCGTGCGCGTGCGGATCGATGAAGCCGGGCGCGACCACCAGCCCCGACACCTCCACCGTCACCGCTCCCGACGAGCGGCGCGGCGCTGATCGCGGCGATGCGGGAGCCGCGAATACCGACGTGCCGCACGCCGTCGAGGCCTGACGCCGGATCCATGACGCGGCCGCCGGCCAGCACCAGGTCGAACGATTCGGGCTGGGCCGCGGCCCCATGCATCGCCGCCACGGCGAGGCAGCAGGCAGCCAGTACGGACAGTCGTGCCAGACGCGCCTTGGATTCTCTTCGCCGTGGTGTGGTCATCGTTTTGTCAGCAGAGATTACCCCAGGCCGCCGGGTTGGAGAGCTTGCAACCGCGCGGGAGCGGCCGTCGCTGCCGCGCACGGAGTAGAATCCAGGCCACCCCATGGCCTGGATTTCACTTGCCCCGGTGGCCGACGCGGTCGGCGCGCTCAAAGACCAATACGATGCCGCGCTCGCCAGGGCCGGCCGAATATGGCAGATCATTCGGGTCCAAAGCCTCAATCCGCTCGCGCTCAAGCAGTCCATGGCGCTCTACGGCGCCATCATGCACGGGCCGTCGCCACTGTCGCGCGCCCAGCGGGAGATGCTCGCGGTGGTCGTGTCCCGTGCGAACGACTGCCATTATTGAGTGGAGGCCCACGCCCACGACCTCCGTGCCGAGGTCGACGACCGGCTGATGGTGGAGCGCATCAAGACCGACTGGACCGCCGCCGGCCTGCCGCTGCCCGACCAGGCGCTCTGCCGTTTTGCGGTCAAGCTGACGCGCACGCCCGGCGCGATGGAGCGGGGCGACGTCGAAACGCTGCGCGCCGCCGGCTTCGACGATCGGTCCGTCACCGACGCAGTACAGGTGATCAGCTATTTCAACTACATCAATCGGATTGCCGACGGGCTGGGTGTTGACCGGGAGGAGTGGATGCCGGGTCGCGAGGTCAACGGCGGTGTCGACCGGCCGCTGAACAAATGATGCACGAGCCGGGCGCCGGCGGCGTGGTCTAATCAGCGGAGGAGACTCGATGAACGCAACCCGAATGGCGGCACTCGCTCTGATCGTGGCCGGAGTACTCGCGCTGGTGTACGGCGGCTTCAGCTACACCAAGGACTCGACCGCCGTGAAGATCGGGCCGATGGAACTGTCGGTCCAGGAGAAGGAGACGGTGAACGTCCCGATGTGGGCCGGGATCGGCGCCATCGCGATCGGCGCCATACTCCTGGCCAGCGCCGGCAAGGGACGGTAACCGGATCCGATGCGGCGTCGGTCCCTTATCCTGCTGGCGTGCACGGCCGTGCTCGCCGCTTGCGGCGGCGACGGCGGCCCCACCGGTCCCTCCCCCAGCTCGCCGCGCATTTCGCGCACGCGCTTTCTGGCCTTCGGTGACAGCTTTACCGCCGGGGAAGTCACCACTCCCGTCGGCGCGGGGCCGACGCGCGTCCACGCACAGGTGCTGCTGCCGGCGGCGTCCTACCCGTCGGTGCTGCAGGGGCAGTTGCAATCCACCTACACCGCGCAGGCGTCGGCCATCGCGGTCGTCAACGGCGGCGAGCCGAGCGAGCGCATTCTCGACGGCGCGCAGCGGTTCCCCGGCGTGTTCGACCGCTCCCGCCCGGAAGTGGTCCTGCTTCAGGAAGGCGCGAATGGCCTGCCGCAGGTGGGGCCGGACATTTCCGCCGGCCTGATGCGCCTGATGGTGCAGGCGGCGAAGAACGGCGGCGCCCGCGTGTTTGTCGGCTCGATGATTCCCCAGGTCGCCGGCCGGCCGCGCGCAACGACCCCGATCAGCGAAACGCTGGCCTACAACAATACGCTGCAGATCATGTGCGCGCAGGAAGGCGTGAGCTACGTGAATTTGTACAACGCAATGCTGCCGGACGCGGCGACGTTGATTGGCAGCGACGGCCTGCACCCGACGGAAGCGGGTTACCGGCGAATCGCGGAGCTGTTCTTTGCCGCGATCCGTGCTGAGCTTGAAGTGAAATAAAGAATAACGAATTAGAAATAACAAACGGAAGGAGCACGCTCGTGCGTGGGTCCCTCCGTTTTCGTTATTTGTTGTTCGTCATTGTGTTATTTCAGTGAGACTTGCTGCACCCGCCAGTTCGTCATCTCGCCGATCAGCAGCTCGTTCTCGTTGCGGCAGTCGATCGAGTTGGCGAGGCCGAACTCCTTCAGCTGCTTGCCGGCGGCGCCGAACTTGCCGACCACCTTGCCGTCGAGCGTCGTCTTGTAGATGGCGGCGTCGTCCATGCCGTCCTGGTCGCCGGCGTGCGAGATGTAGAGATACTGCGTCGCGCCGCGGGTCATGCACATCGTCGAGCGGCGTGCCGACGCCGCCGAACTCCGACTTGAACTTGCCGTCGCCGTCGAACACCTGGATGCGCTTGTTGCCGGCGTCGGCGACGTAGACATCGCCGGCGGCCGACACCGCGATGGCCTTCACGCCGGCGAACTGGCCGGCGCCGGCTGCCGGTCGAGCCCCACTGCGTGATGAAGCGGCCGTCCTTGTCGAACTTGGCGACGCGGTTGTTGTTGCCGATGCCGTCGGCAACGTAGATGTTGCCGGCCTTGTCCCACGCCACATCGGTCGGCCGGCTGAACGTCGAGCCGGGCGTGCCCGATCCGGCCGGACGCTGCGCCGCCTCCGCCGCCACCGCCCGCCCGGCCACCTGCGCCGGGCGCGCCCGCGGCACCGGGTGCGCCTGCGCGGCGGCTGGTTCGGCCGCACCGAAATCGTCTCGGGCTTGCGGCCGAGCACCAGTCCGACGCTGCCGTCGGGACTGAACTTCACCACCTGGTTGGCGGCGGCGTCGATGGTCCAGATGTTGTCCTGCGGATCGACGCGCAGGCCGATCGCGGCGTTGAAGCCGTAGACGTCCTGGCCCCATTCGCGCACGAACTTGCCGTTGGCGTCGAACAGATACAGCTTCGAGCCGAAGCGCGAGAAGGTGCGGTTGTCGCCGAGCGTCGCGTACGGATGACCGGTGCGCGTGTAGACGAACATCTGACCCTTCGAATTGGCGCCGACGCCGGCGACTTCGCCGACGAACGGTCCCTCGACCGGCGTCTTCAGCAGATCGACAGACGAGTAGGTGAGTTCGGGAATGCCTGATTGCGCCGCGATCGATCCGCCAATGGCCAGGACCACCGCGGCCACACCTGCGACGATGTGCGTGACATGTCGGTTACTCCTTCGCCTGGCTGTTGGTCTTCATGGCCTGCGGCTTGAGCAGGATCTTCTGCGAGCGCCAGTTGTTGATCTCGGCGGTGTAGATCACGTCGGGATCGCGGCAGTCCATCTGGTGGATGGTCGCGAACTCGCCCGGCGCCTTGCCGGCGCGGCCGAACTTGCCGATGATGGTGCCGTCGAGCTCCATCTTGTAGACCTCGCCGGTGAACTCGGCGCCGGCGGCCGGCGCGCTGTCCTGCCACGAGTTCGAGACGTAGAGATACTGCTTGCCGGGATCCTTCGGTCCCGGACCGCCGGACACGCACACCGCCCACGGATTGCCGACGTTCGGATAGTTCGCCTTCCAGTTGAGATCGTTGTCGAGCACCTGGACGCGCGCGTTGCCGCGATCGCCGACGTAGACGTTGCCCTGGAAGTCGGTGGCGATCGAGTGCGGCGTGTTGAACTGCAGGTTCTGGTTGCCGCGCGTGCCGACCGCCTTCACGAAGCGGCCGTTCTTGTCGTACTTGACGACGCGGCCGTCGAAGTAGCCGTCGGCGACGAAGATGTTGCCCTGCTGGTCGAAGGCGACGTCGGTCTGGCGGCCGAAGCGGTACTTCTCGTTGCGGCCGTGGAAGCGGCCGCTGCCGGGCATGTTCGACAGCATGTCGACCGGATCCTCGCGGCGGCCGATGGTCATCAGGATGCGGCCTTCCGGGCTGAACTTGACGAGCATGTCGGTGCCTTCATCGACCGCCCAGATGTTGTCCTGCGCGTCGACGCGGACCGAGTGCGCGAACGAGAAACCGTAGTTGTTGCGGCCGATCTCGCGGACGAACACGCCCTGCGGCGTGTATTCGAACAGCCGCGTCTCACCGGCGCGGTGGTAGATGTAGATGTTGCCCTTCGAGTTGGTGGCAATGCCCATGTTCTCGCCGGTGTAGATGCCGGGCGAATGCTTGAAGAAATTCGGCACCGCTTCGTGCGGAATGATCGCCACGTTGGTGGCCGTGGCCCGCGTCTGGGCCGGTAATCGCGATCCGGTCGCCGCGAGCGCGACGGCGATCACGAGTCCACTCATCCATAGTTTTGTTCATGCAGTCCTCCCCTCGGACCCGGCGAGTGTAGCCGATTTTGCCGGGCGCCATTCAGTGCAATTGGCGCTTGCATGCGTTTCGCGAATGGACGTAAGGTTCGCCAGTCCTGAGCGAGCTTGCGTCTGATCACGCAGTCGAGTCCTGTAGGGTGCTTTGCCTTCGTCGCGGCGCATCGTTCGCTGAGGGTGGGTTGCCTTAGGAGGACGGTTATGCGAATCGAGCGGCAGTTTCTCACGCAGTGGTGGCCGGCGTCTGTGCGGCCTGGTTGACCGCCGGGGTGGCGCACGCCCAGTCGTTCCAGGGCGGCATGCGCGGATCGGTCAAGGACGCGCAGGGCGTGATTCCCGGCGTCACGGTGACGCTGACCAACGAGGCCACCGGCGTCAGCCGCGACACCGTCTCGAACGAGTCGGGCGAGTACTCGTTCCCGGCGCTCGATCCGTCCAGCTACGCGATCAAGGCCGCGGTGCAGGGCTTCAAGACCTTCGAGCGCCGCGGCATCCGCATCGGCACCCAGCAGTTCGTGACGCTCGACATCACGCTCGAGGTCGGCACCGTCGAGGAGATCGATCACGGTGACGGCGGACGCGCCGCTGATCGAAACGTCGAACGCGTCGCACGCCGAAGTGCTCGACGCGCAAGACGCTCGAGAACGCTGCCGAGCGTCGGCCGCAACGTCTTCCTGATGGCGGTGACGGTGCCGACCGTGCAGAGCAGCGGCGACACGCACTGGAACCGCATGCAGGATCAGACCGGCGCGTCGACGATGTCGATCGGCGGCGGCGGCGTCCGCGCCAACAACTACCTGCTCGACGGCTTCCCGATCACCGACCTGCAGAATCGCTCGTCGACCAATCCCGAGCGGCGAAATGGTCGAGGACATCCGCGTGCAGGTGCACACCTACGACGCCGAGATGGGCCGCACCGGCGGCGGCGTGTTCAACACCACCGCGAAGTCGGGCATCGAATCAGTTCCGCGGCTCCGGCTTCTTCCAGACCCGACCGAACGCGCTGATCGGCACCGCTGTTCTTCAACGAGATTCGCGACATCGAGACCAACGACGCAGTACTGGCGCAGCGCCGGCGGCGGCGTCGGCGGCCCGATGGTCCGCAACAAGACATTCTTCTGGGCGGCCGGCGAGGGCTATCGCGACGGCCAGTCGCAGAACGACCACCTGCACGTGCCGACGGCGGCGATGCGCAGCGGCGACTTCAGCGACTTCCGCGACGCGCAGGGCGGCATGATTCCGATCTACGATCCGCTGACCACCAACGCCAGCGGCAATCGAACCGCCGTTCCCGGGCAACATCATTCCAGCCAACCGGATCAACCCGGTCGGCCGCGCGTTCGCAAACGCGCTGCCGCTGCCGACGCTGCATCCGAGTTCGACGACGGCAACGCCAACCTGCCGGCGCAGGACATCATCGAGCGACGCGCGCAGCAGGGTCGCTCAAGCTCGATCATCACTTCAACGATCAAATCTCGCTGAACGGCGTGCTACCTGTTCCAGAACTCGTCCGAGCCGGATCGCCAACTATCTTCCCCGACGCGCTGTATGCCGCGTCCGAGCTACCATCTGCGATCGCGACGTCAACGTGTTCGTGCTGAACAACACCTACATCCTCAACCCGACCACGGTGGCGACATTCCGCGTTCGGCATGAACACGTTCGAGCGACGACAACAGCCTGCCGTATCGACGTTCGACCTGCGCACGGTAACCGGCATCAACCCGGCGTTTGCCAACGCCGATTCCGGTCCAGAAGTTCCCGTCGTTGACGCTCACCGGCTACCCGGCACCGGCATTCAGCGGCGTCCGACACCAATTACTACTCGTGGGGCGTCAACGGCACGCTGACGCGGCTCGCCGGGTCGCACAGCCTGAAGATCGGCGCCGACTACCGCATCATCGGCGTCGACTCGCTAGCTAACGGCCAGTCGGCCGGCAGCTACACCTTCAACGGCCAGCTTCACCCGCGGGACGACGGCCGCCAGCCAACGCGCAACGCGATCGCCGACCTGCTGCTCGGCTATCCCTCCTCCGGGACGCTGACGCTGGCAACAGCCGCTTCAATCAACTTCGTGAAGTATTACGCGTGGTTCGTGCAGGACGACTGGCGCGTCAGCGACAAGTTGACGCTCAACGTACGGCGTGCGTCTCGAACACGAAACCGGCTCGCGCGAGAAGAACAACCAGCTGGTGGTCGGGTTCGATCGCGACGCCGTCAGCCCGCTCAACGTCACCATCCCGGCGGACCCCGTCGCCGGCACGCCGGCGCGTCAGGTGATGGGCGGCTTGCTGTATGCGGGCCAGAACGGCGCCAAGCGAGCAGACCGGCAACCCGCCGGCCGTCAAGGTGTCGCCGCGCATCGGCATGGCCTACAGCATGAACGACAAGACGGTGGTGCGCGGCGGCTACGGACTGTTCTGGGCGCCGTGGCAGTCCGGCGTGCAGAGCACCCCGCGGCTACTCGCAGACCACGCACGCTGCAGCAGGACACGCTGGTGCCCGATTACCTCGATCGATAACCCGTTCCCGACCGGGCTGACCGCGATCACCGGCAATGCACTCGGCCTGCTGACCGGCACAGCAGCGCCGTCACGTTCGTCGATCCGATCACGACGCGCCGCACGTGCACCAGTACTCGGTCGACATGCAGCGCCAGCTGCCCGGCGACATGAGCGTCGGCGTGACCTACATGGGCTCGACTGGGCCGTCACCTGACCTGGGGCGGCACCGCGGCCAGCACGGTCAACATCAACCAGCTCGATCCGAAATACCTGGCGCTCAACAACGTCAACGGCACCAACGCCATGACGCAGACGGTGCCGAACCCGTTCTTCGGCGATCGCCGAATGCCGGCGCGTTCGCCACTCGCGCGACGCTTCAGCGCAACCAGCTGCTGCGGCCGTTCCCGCAGTTCGACAACGTCAACATGACCCACAGCACGCTGGCGAGATCGCAGTACGACGCCGGCGTCATCTCGATCAGCAAGCGCGCCACCGGCTGGTGGGGCGGCCGCTTCAGCTACACCTACAGCCGGCTGTGCGACAACCAGTTCGGGCAGGGCAACTACTATTCGAGCTCGCCCGGGCATCCTCAACCACCTACACCGCTGATCCGCGGTCCGAGTATTTCGATCCCGATGCCGAGTACGGCCGCAGCCTGCTCGACTCGCCGCACAAGCTGGTGGCCAGCCCGATCATCCGGTTGCCGTTCGGCGCCGGACAGCCGGTGGCTGACCAGCGGCGTCGGCCAACTGCGATCGCTCGGCGACTGGACGGTGGCGTTGGTGATCCAGATGCAGAGCGGATTCCCGATCGGCGTCAGCCAGAACACCAACAACACCAACCTGCTCGGCGCCGGTCAGCGGCCGAACATCGGTGCCCGGGCAGCGAGGTGCGGGTCGCCGGCAGCATCACCGATCGGTTGAAGAGCAACCCGGACGACAGCCTCTATCTGAATAGCGGCGCCTTTACCCAGGCGCCGCCGGCACCTTCGGCAATGCGCCGCGCATCCTCGAGGGCGTCTACTCGCCGTGGCGCAACACCACCGACCTGGCGCTGAACAAGCAGTTCGTCGCTGGGCGGATCGCGCCGTGCGTCGGTGCGCCTCGACGTGATCAATCTGTTCGACAACCCCTGGTACGTCGCGCTCGGCAGCGTGGCGCATGGCAACGCCAACTTCGGCCGCGTCACGTCGCAGGCGAATTACTCGCGAACGATGCAGGTGACGGGCAGAGTCACGTTCTAAACCGCCAGATGGTGAACCGCTTCAGTGCCGCCACTGAAGCGGTTCAGCACCCAGTCCAGCACCGCGTGTCGCGCGTGCGAGACGTCCGCCACTTCCATCAGCGCCGTGCTGAACATCGTGCCATCGACCGCGTTCCCGGCGGCGTCGGCATTCATCACCGCGAGCGCGGCGGCGGCGTTCAGGCAGGACGCCGCGATCGCGAGCTCATCGACAATCGGAACGCCGCGCGCGCCGAGCGTTTCCAAAGTCGCGCGCAGAGCGTTGAAGACGATCGGGCGAATCTCGGGATCGTTGACATTCACCTGCTGACGCTTAAGTGCCTGAACGTTGATTCGTCCGCGCGCGGGCGCCAGTCCATGGAAATGCGCCAGCATCTGCAGGCGCCGCACGCGTAACCCCCAACGCGATTGCCCGGGCGCTTCGAGCTCCGCGCCGACCGCGGCCACGGTGAACAGAAAACCGTATTGCAATAGCCGCGCGATCGCACCCGGCTTCGCGCGTCCGCGACGGCGCGGCAAGCCGGGCTGGCGATCGGCAGGCTCCGCCTGCGTCGCCACGGCATGTGGCACGGTGAGCGAGATGTACTCCGCGAAGTCGGCGTCTGACAGCGCGAGCACCCGGCTGCGCGTGAGGTCGTCGATGGTGCCGGCGATCTGCCTGATGTTGTCGCGGATGTCCTCGCTGTCGCGTTTCAACATTGCGACCAGGCCGTCGCGCAACACGCGGCCCGCACGCCGGTCCATCTTCCTCCCGGCCACCAGCTGAAGCGGGGCGGGTGTGGATGAATTGGTGGCGAACCATTCCTTGCGCAGAGACTCGATCGAAATCAGGGAGTCGCCGGTGGCGATCAGCGTGCCCTGATTCGACACGATGGTAGGGCAGCCGAAGCTGGCAGTGACGACGACGGCATCGGCGGCGGGATGAAACGAGTAGGGGAAGATGCGGCAGGTCAGCGGCTTGCTGGCGGCGCCGATCTCTTCGTGAATGCGGCAGCGGTTGCCGGGCGACAGGAAGCCGCAGGCGCCATCGGCGCGCTGGCGAATGCGATGGAATCCGGGCCGGCCGGGAAACGGCTCGAAGGGATCACCGCCGTCGCCCTCGGCACCGTCGGTGTCGCGGAACCAGGCCGCGGCATTCCGCGTTCGGAAGTGCTCGATCTCCGTTTCCGAAACGACAACGTGAAAGCGATGGCAGCAGCGCCCGCACTGCGAGCACGTGAAGCGCTGCTCTGGGTCGATGCGCAGTGGAGTTCCCACCGCCGTGATTGTAAACTCTGCGCATGACACGCACCGCCGCTGCCGACGACCGGGAAGCCACCATGAATCAGGTGAGCCGCCGAGGATTTGTCGGGTCGATGGGCGCCGTGGTTGGCGCGGGGTGCCTGCCGTACGCGCCCGTCTTCGCGAATGCCGCCATCGAACCGGACCGGGTGGTGCACATGGCCGGCGACGGCACCGGCATGACGCCTCGTGAGTACGCCGCACTCCTGAATCGGCTGTGCCAGGACAACGAGGTCGAGGCCGACAACTACCTGCTCGGTGGCGAGGTCGAGGCCTTTGAGAAGCACTGGGCGCAACGGCTTGGCAAGGAGACGGCGGTGTTCATGCCGTCCGGCACGCTGGCCAACCAACTGGCGCTGCGCGTGCTCGCCGGATCGAAACGCCGGGTGATCGTCCCCGAGATGAGCCACATCTATAACGACACCGGCGATGCCTGCCAGACGCTGTCGGGGCTGACGCTGCTACCGCTCGCGGCCGGTCGCGCCACCTTCACACGGGCTGACGTCGAGGCGGTGATCGCCCGGACGAGTGGTGGCCGGGTAGCCACCGACGTGGGCGCGATCGTGATCGAGAGTCCGATCCGGCGGCTGTCCGGCCAGATGTTCGATTGGGACGAGGCCAGACGGATCTCGGCGTTGGCGCGCGACCTGGGCATCGGCATGCACCTCGACGGCGCCCGGCTGTTCATCGCCTCGGCCTATACCGGAATCTCGCCGGCGGAGTACTCGGCGCAGTTCGATACCGTCTACGTGTCGCTGTGGAAATACTTCAACTGCGGGATCGGCGCGATCCTCGCGGGGCCGAAGCGCGTGCTCGACGGCATGTTCCATACGCGCCGGATGTTCGGCGGCAACCTTGCTGCCGGCTGGAACTGCGGCGGTTGTGGCGCGGCACTTCATGGACGGCTTCGAGCAGCGGCTGACGAGCGCGGTGAGGATCTCCGAGACGTTCTACTCAGCGATGGCCAGGCATCCACGCCTCACCATCGAGCGCATTCCGAACGGCACCAACCTGACACGGGTGAGCTTCAAGGGCGTGAACGCCGCGGAGGTGGGGAAGCGACTGGCCGAGCGCGGCATCGCCCTGTCGGCGCCCGCGGGCCCGGCGACGATGACCTTTGGCGTGAACGAGACCTGGAATCGGATGAGCGCAAGCGATTTGATCCGCGCCTTCGAGCAGGCGCTGAGATGAGCGTGACGCGTCGATTGACCCGCGTCGACGCGCTGTCGGGTGACGAGTCCATCGGCCGGTAGCCAGCCGAATAGGGGGCCGAGCCTAAATCTGCTATACTGTCTCAGGTCTCTGCAGCTCGGTCCTCGATTTCCCGCTGGAATCCTGCCACCGCTCGGTATCCGTTAGCTTCAGATTCACACGCGCTGCATCGTGCGGCGTGATGTTCGTGTAAGTTTGTCGTCCTGTTGTGTGCGGGAACGCTCCAGGCAATTTCAGGGAGTCGTCTGTACATGCCGTTTGCTTCGCTGGGCCTTTCGCCCTCACTGTCCAATCCACTTGCCAACCTGGGCTACACCACGCCCACGCCGGTGCAACTCAAGTCCATTCCGATCGTCCTGACCGGCGCCGACCTGCTCGCGAAAGCGCAGACCGGCACCGGCAAGACCGCGGCCTTCGGGCTGCCGATGATCGATCGCCTGCTCGTCACGGGCGGCGCCGCCGGCCGGCACGCGCAAGCCGCGCGGCCTGGTGCTGGTGCCGACGCGCGAGCTCGCGCTGCAGGTGCACAAGTCGCTCTCGACCTACGGTGTGCCCGCGAACCTGCGCGTCACCGCGATCTTCGGCGGCGTCTCGATCGTGCCGCAGAAGAAGGAGCTGCTCCGCGGCACCGACATCATCGTCGCCACCCCCGGACGCTTGCTCGATCACATGGAGCAGCGCACCGTCGACCTGTCGGGCGTCGAGATTCTCGTGCCTCGACGAGGCCGATCGCATGCTCGACATGGGCTTCCTGCCGCCGCTGCGCCGCATCCTGAAGGTGCTGCCGCGCGATCGCCAGACGCTGCTGTTCTCGGCGACGATCTCGGAAGAGGTGGTGCGCCTGTCGGCGGACTTCACGCGCACGCCGCAGCGCGTCGACGTCTCCGACGGCCAGACGATGGCCGCGACGGTGACGCATCGCGTGCACCCGGTGACCGATCAGCGCAAGGGCGACCTGCTGACGCACATGCATCAAGGAAACGCCGGGCGCGCAGGCGCTGGTGTTCTGCAAGACCAAGCACGGCTCGAACCGCGTCGGTCAGTACCTCGAACGCGCCGGCATCAACGCCGCCGTGATTCACGGCAACAAGAGCCAGGGCGCGCGCACCAAGGCGCTCGGCGACTTCAAGGCCGGTCGCGTCACCGTGCTGGTGGCCACCGACATTGCCGCGCGCGGTCTCGACATCCCGCAGCTGCCGCTGGTCGTGAACTTCGACCTGCCGCTGGTCGCCGAGGACTACATCCATCGCGCCGGCCGCACCGGTCGCGCCGGGCGTCGACGGGCCGCGCGGTGTCGCTGGTGTCGCCGGCGGATCGCGATCTGCTGCGCGGCATTCAGCGCCTGCTGACCGTCGCCGATCGAGCACGTCACGATCGAAGGCTTCGCGCACGACCGCCGGATCGCAGGACGCGTTGCCGGAGGCGGGTCGCCGTCACCAGGGCAGCCGCGGCCGGGCGGCTTCGGCGGCAACAGCCGTCCGAGCGGGCCGCGTCCGTCGCGTCCGGGTGGATTCGGCGGTTCGAACTCGAGCCGTCGTCCGTCGGGCCGGGTCAGCGCCGCTCGTTCGCGGGCCGCTAACCTCGACGTCGTCACCGCAGCGCCGGTGGCGAGCGCTTCGCGGAAGTCGCAGTGACGCACGAAGCCCAGTGATTGATACACGCGGATGGCCGCATCGTTATCGGCACGGACGTTCAGTCCGACGGTGGCGATGCCGGCCAGCTCGTGTAACACCGCCGCGGTGACGGCTCGTCCGAGCCCGCGTCCGCGCCGATCCCTCCTCACATAGACATTGCCAATCGCCGCCGCGCTTTCGTCGCGCGACACCAGGTGCGTGCCGGCGGCGGCGATCAGCTCGTCGCCTTGATAGACCCCGAAGAACACGCCGTCGGTCACCATCGACGCATAGAAGAAGTCGGGCGACTCGCCGGTCGACGTCGCCGTCGGCATACAGCCGCTCGAGCGCCGGCACATCCTCCGCGCCCAGACGCGTCACGCGATCGCTGACCCTGGTCGATCCGCCGGCCCAGGCCATGCGGATCATCGTGCTTGACGCTCGGTGACGGTGGCGTGACGCGCCACTTCGTCGAGCGCGTCCGGCTGCACCTGCAGGTGCACCGGCCAGCTCACGTGGTCGAGCGCTTCGCGAATGCTGCCGGTGCCGTGCGCGAACAGGATGCTGGTGCCGTAGTCGTGCAGCACCAGCGTCAGGTCGGGCGTGAACCACTGGCACTTCGGAAACATGCGCGGCGACAGATCG
Organism: uncultured Acidimicrobiia bacterium; assembly: GCA_963795125.1. Classification (GTDB taxonomy): domain Bacteria; phylum Acidobacteriota; class Vicinamibacteria; order Vicinamibacterales; family UBA2999; genus 12-FULL-67-14b. The sequence goes on from CAWCGQ010000001.1 coordinate 717,030, forward strand.
CCGAGCGCGTAGACGCACCAGCGCGGGTCGGCTTGCAGGATGGAACGGATCTGATTCTTGTCGGTGAGCTGCGGCAATATCCTCATTCTATTGGACGCAGACATTAGCGGCTCGATGGAATGAGCCGCGGCTCAGGTCCCTGTCTGCGCGGACCCGCTCAGCCGCGAGGGACCGCGCTGATTACGACGTCGTGATCCAGGCGGACCGCTTCGGCCGGTGTGAGGATGCGCCGCTGCAGCCAGCACGCGCGGATGTGATTTCCGTCGGTGAGCTGGGGCATTGCGGCGGTGACGGCGATCAGGACGGGACACGTGCGCGGGGGTCGGACGTTGACGCTGGTCGACGGCGGGTGGGGTCGGCGCGGTGCGGTGCTGCTCAGCCCCCGCTCTCGGCGGCCCGCGGGCGTGGCCGCTGATCTGGCGGATCGCGCCAACGTGATACGCCAGGTGCGCGATGCTGCCGATCATGCCGCTCAACTCGACGTCCTGCACTTCTCGCGGCGTGCGCAGCACCACCAGCCACTTCGCGGCCTGGTCGCGAAGCTCGATGCGCAGCGCCTCCCACTCCGGCTCGGTCACGCTGGTGCGCTTCCAGCTGGCCGCCCAGTCGGCGTCCCCGAACGGATTCTCGCCCTGGCTCCAGCGGTTGAGCAGCGCCAGCCCGTAGGCCAGGTGCGCGACGTGAGCCGCGATCGAGGACCCGGTGCGGGTCAGCGCCAGGCGTCCGACGCGGCACCCGCTGGAGCGGCAGCAGCCCGCGGTCCTTGTGGTTGAGCATGAAGCCGCCCTTGCCGGACACCCCGTGCATAGCTCGCCGAACAGATTCTCCAGAGTGCCGTCAGCGTCGGTGCGCTTCGTATGCCAGCTCCGCGCCGCGGAAGGGCTCCGTTGTCCCGCGAGACTCGCCGTGTGTCCGCAAAAAGAAAGGGCGGGTCCGCGTGAACCCGCCCTCTCGAATCGCCAGTCGGCGGTTACCGGCTTACTGCTGCGACGACGTCGCCTTGCTCTTCGCGGCGATGTGCTTGTTGATCGCCTCGATCGTGTGGTTGGCGCGGAACTCGACGATCTTCTTCGCGAGCTCGGTGTTCTTCGCCTTGTCGGCGACGTTGACGCCGTTGATCGTCGCCTTGCCGGCCTTGACGCGCTCGTTGAAGCGCACCGAGTTCGGGTCGTCGATGAACATGTTGAGCGTGATGATCGGATCGTCGTGCATGTTGTCCGACTGCGCCGGCCTTGAGGCCCTGGCCTTCCATGTGCTTCGAGACGCTGGCGTAGTCGTAGTACTCGCCGATGTGCAGCGCCAGCGCCTTGCCGGCCCACTTGGTGGTGAGCTTGTCGGCCACGGTCTGCTGACCCTTCTGGTTGCCGCCGCTGTCGCCGATGAAGATGACGTTCTTGAAGCCGTGCGCCTGCAGGCTCTCGGCGATGTCGGTGAGCAGCATCTGGTAGGTCTCTTCGCGCGTCGATGATGGTGCCCGGCGAGGTCATGTGGCCGGTCTTCGGCTCGATGCCGCCCTCGGGCACGAACTTGACGATCGGCGCGCACAGCGCGTTGCCCATCTTGCGGGCGATCGCCTCGCAGTTGGCGTGCAGCACGTAGTTGTGCTTGCCGGTGACCAGCCACACGCCGTTGGGCTCCATGCCGCCGGTCGGCACGATGATGTTGGTCTTGCCGGCCTTGAGCGCGTCGCGCACGTCGATCCAGGTCATCTCCTCGAGCCACACCGTGTTGGCGGGCGGGAGGGGATTGGCGACGTCGTTGCAGTTGTAGGGATTGTCGCGGCAGTCGCCGCCGCCCATCGAGCGTGGATCCGGGGCGCGGCGCTGGCGCTGCGGCTGCGCCGGCGCGCCGGCCGCCGCCGGCTGCTGCGCGGCCGCAAACGTGCCGGCAATCGCGATGCCGAGCGCAATGAGACTCTTCTTCATAAGCCCTCTGAAACTCGGCAACTGTTATCTTCAATCAGCTCAACCGTAAACTCTTCGACCTTCGCTAGCTTCCAGTCTTGAGTCCGGAACGTTCCGTCGTCCATGCGTTCGCGGTACTTGCCGTGGCACGACGCGCAGGTTGCGCCGAGCGGCGTGATCGACGTCTTCGCGGCCTCGATGTTGTTCATGCTTGAGGTTGACCAGAATCGACTCCGCGTGATTCTTGCCGTCGGCCGCCCACTTGGTCGCTTCCTCGTTGCCCTTGGCCTTGAAGAACGCCTCGATCTCGGTGAAGGCGGTCTTGAGGATGGTCGCCTGCTCCTTGCTGCCGGCGATGTCCTTGCTGTCGAGCGACTTGCGCACCGCGCCCTGCGCGGGCGGCAGCTTGGTCATGATCTTCTGCAGCGTCAGGTCGTCGGCGGTCATCGGCGGAATCGGCTTCTTGGCGATGTCGATGCCGGCGCTGTTGATCACCGCGGTGGCGAGCACCACCGGCTTGCCCTGGAACTTCGCGAGGTCCGCGGGCGACAGGTCGATCTGTGTAGTCCTTCAGCTTGGCCGCGACTTCCTTCTCGTCGAACTTGATCAGCTGGCCGATCACGGTGACGTAGCCGTTGGCGTCGGCCTGCTTCTGCAGCGACGGCGCGAGCACCAGCACGTCCTTGCCGGTGGACTTGGTCTTGTCCTGGTCGACCGAGAACGAGGTCTTCGACAGGTTCGCTTCAACCGCGCCGGTCATCGTCACGTATTCACCGACGTACGGATCGGGGTTGGCGGCGACCGAACTGGCGGCGACCGGCACGAGCGGCTTGGGCGGCGTGCCGGCGGGCGGCGGCGGCGCCTGCCCGAAGGCGGTGAATGAGGTCACGAACGCGGCCAGCGCAATGGCGGCCACGATCACGGTGGATTTGGTAGAACGTCGCATGGAATCAGACTCCTGGTCTGAACCCGAACCGCCCGCACTTCGCGGGCGAGCGGAGGCGAATCACATTGTAACGGATACGGTAGATATGGCGGGCACTGTTACACCGCTTCACCGGAGGAACGATGCGCGCCCAGACGTATTTGTTTGTAACGCTGCTCGCCGCCACCACGGCCATGGCGCAAACCCGCGCCGGCGGCGGCCGCAGCCCGAACGGCGCACCGCGTCGGTCAACACCCAGCCGCGCGTCGACGTCACCAACATGCCGCGGCCGATCGACCTGCACGACAGCGTGTGGATCGAGGACCTGACGATGCTGGAGGTGCGCGATCTGATCAAGGCGGGCAAGACCACGGCGCTGGTCCTGACCGGCGGCATCGAGGAGAACGGTCCGTATCTCACCACCGGCAAGCACAACCACGTGCTGAAGGCGACCGGCGAATCGATCGCGCGCGCGCTCGGCAACGCGCTGGTCGCGCCGATCGTCACGCTCGAGCCCGGCAACCCGATGCGCCCGAACCTGTCGCCCGGCACCATCGTGTTGTCGCAGGCCACCTTCCAGGCGGTGCTGACCGACATGGCGAACAGCCTGCGCTCGCAGGGCTTCACCGACATCGTCATGGTCGGCGACAGCGGCGGCAACCTCAAGGGCATGCAGGCCGCCGCCACCGCGCTCAACGCCGAGTGGAAGGGCAACGGCTACGTGCACTTCATTCCCGAGTATTACAACTACGCCGACGTCGAGAAGTTCGAGGAGGAGCAACTCGGCATCCACGAGAAGCTCGAGGGCTACCACGACGACTACTACATCACCGCGATCATCTCGACGGTGAGCACCGACGCCATCCGCATGACGGAACGCCGCAAGGCGGGCAAGTTCGTCATCAACGGCGTCGCGCTCGATCCGATTGCGAAGACGATCGAGAACGGCAGGAAGATGGTCGCGTTCCGCACCGAGGCCACGGTGGCGGCGATCAAGAAGTCGATGGCGAACAGAAATGATAAGCAGAATAACGAACAACGAATAACAGATGACGAATATCAGATGACGAACGCCGGAGGCGTGTCTGCTGTTTGTTCTTCGTTGTTCGTCATTTGTTCTTGCCTGTTGTCGTCTCGACCGCCGCGCAGACCTTGCCGAAGCCGACCGGGCGCGTCAACGATTTCGCCAACGTGATCGATCCGGCCACCGAGGCCGAGCTCGATCGCCGTCTCGATCAACTCGAACAGCGACACCTCGTCGGAGATTGCCGTGGCGACGATTCCGTCGCTCGGCGGCCTCGCCAGTCGAGCGACTACGCCAATCGCCTGTTCAAGGACTGGGGCGTCGGGCAGGCGAAGCACGATAACGGCGTGCTGGTGGTGATTGCGATCGAGCGATCGCGACATGGCGATCGAGGTCGGCTACGGCCTCGAGGGCGTGCTGCCGGACGGCCTCGCCGGACAGGTGATTCGCGACGACTTCACGCCGCGCTTCCGCGACAACGACTACTCCGGCGGCATCCGCAACGGCGTCATGCGCCTCGCCGACATCGTCGAGAAGCAGCAGGTCCTGACGCCCGCACGAGCTCGCGCAGTTCAACGACGAGCGGCGGCGGCCGACGTCCCGATCTTCATCATCATTCCGTTCTTCGGCCTGTTCGTCGGCATCGGCTTCGGCATGCTCGGCGTCGGCCTGCGAAGCAAGACCGGGTTTCCGGTGCTGTTCGGCAGCCTGTTCGGCGGCATGCCGCTGGCGATGAGCCTGGCGTTTCTGGGCCGGCTGTCGTTGATGACGCTGTTGCCGTTCGCGATCGCCATGCTGGTGATGGGCTTCCGCGCCGGCGCCAAGCCGGCGTGGCGCAAGGCGTTTCGCGATGCCGGCAGCGGCAAAGGCGGCTCCTCGTCGAGCGGCTGGACCATGGGCGGCGGTCGTCGAGTTCCGGATCCTCGTCGGGCTCCTCGTCGTCTTCGGGTGGCAGCTTCGGCGGCGGATCGTCGGGCGGCGGCGGAGCGTCGGGCAGATGGTAGGTGCGCGGGCGCGCGGGTGCGGCGGGTGCGGTTGTGCTGTTGATGGCGTCCGCGTGCGCCTATCTGCCCGGGCGAGCGGGAGATGGAGCGCGACGCAGCAGGTGCTCGGCACGATTGACACGGTGTCTGATGGTGCACGTCAGCTGCGGCGGATCGCTGCTCGCGAGCGACGGCCTGTGCGCCGACGTGGTGATGAAGGACGGGTCGCGGCTGCGCTTCGAACGTGTCGGGCTTCAATTCCTTCGGCTCGACGGCCATGAACGTGGTGGTCGGCAAGCGCGAGCGGCCTGGTGCCGCGGGTCGCCTCCTGCTCCGGCGTCGGCTCGCCGAACTTTCATCGCGGCGGGCGCGATCGGGCATCACTTCAGTCCGACGCTGATCGACGTCAAGGACGCGGTGTTTCGTTATCGCGAGGTGCTCGAGGAGGTGGAGTTCTGGCCGCAGTGCCCACAGTATTGGGAAGTGCAGGACCAGCGCGGCGAGAACTATGCGCTACTGTGCGCGTCGCGACCGCGCCACCGAGGAGCCGCCGCGGCCGCAAGGCTGCAAGTAGGGAAGCGGTTAGTCGTTCGACAGCGCGTAGTAGATTGCCAGCGGCGCGATGATCATGAACGCCGCCGCTACCCCGCCACCAGCGCGCTCAGCCGCAACCCGTCGGTGATGGCCGCCGTGACATGCCGCGCTCGGCATGACTCGGCCGCGACCAGCGCGCGCGGTACCGTCGCGCGATCAGCCGCGGCCACGCCGCCATGAGGGCCGCAAGAACGCGCCCAGCACCGTCGCTGCCGTAATGCATCGTGCATCCACGTGATCGGCTGCGTCGCCGCCTGCGTGGACTCGAGCGCGCACGCACCGCGGCGCGTACTTGCCCGGCCACGAGAGGTCGCTGCGTGAATGCTCGACATCTTCACGCAGCAACACGGCGACGCGGCAGTCTCGCGACAGGTGTCAGCCGTGGAGCATCGGCCCAGCGCCGCGCGCCACCCGGACAGTGCGGCCGACAACATCGGATTGCGATCGGCTGAAGATGTTACGCTGCCAGGGTGAACGCGCGACGACATATCTCGATGATTCGGTCCTACACGTGGGCCGACCTCCTCACCATCGGCAACGCCTCATGCGGGACGATCGCCATTTTTCTGTGCCTGGACTATCTCGCGACCGGCACGCCAAAATTCCTGTGGACCGCGTTCGTGCTGTTGCCGGCCGCGCTGGTCTGCGACGTCCTCGACGGCTACGTCGCGCGGCTCGACAAGAAGCGGCAGTCGGTGCTCGGCGCCGATCTCGATTCGCTGGCCGACGTGATCTCGTTCGGCGTGGCGCCGGCGGTGCTGGGCTTCACGCTCGGCCTGCGCGGCGGATGGGACATGCTGATCCTCACCTACTTCGTCGTCTGCGGCGTCAGCCGCCTGGCGCGGTTCAACGTCACGGCGTCGGCGCTGGCCGATGAGCGGACCGGCAAGGTGAAGTATTTCGAAGGCACCCCCATCCCGACCAGCATCGTCATTGTCATGCTGCTGGGAGTGGCGCAGTACCTCGGGCGCGTCGACGATGACCTGTGGTTCGGGGTCGTGAAGCTGGGCCCGGCGTGGCTGCACCCCCTGTCGATCGTCTACGGATTGAGCGGCAGCGCGATGATCAGCGCGACGTTGCGGATTCCGAAGCCCTGACGTATATAAGCCCGGTGCGCTCTCGTACACCGCTGGCTCTGTGCCTGTGTCTGCTCGTGGCGACGTCGATGGCAGAGGCGCAAGTGCTGTACGAGGGTGCCCGCCTGATCGCCGGCGACGACTCCCCGGTCCTCGAACGCTCCGCCATCCTGGTCGAGCAGGGACGCATCGCCGCGGTCGGGAAGCCAGGGGAACTCACCACGCCGGCGTCCGTCCGCCGCGTCGATCTGTCCGGCAAGACCATCATCCCGGCGCTGATCGCCACGCACGTGCATCCCGGGTTTCAGCGTGGCACCACCTACGTCCGAGACAATTACACCGCCGACACCGTGATCAGCGATCTCAGTCGGGCGCTGTTCTTCGGGGTGTCGGTTGCGCAGTCGCAAGGCATCGAGACCGGCGAGGTGATGTATCAGGTCCGCGCGGATCAGCAGGCCGGCAACGCTGGCGCCGGCGGCGCGGCTGCTGGTGGCGGGGCGTGGCATTGGCTCGCCGAATGCCGGTCCCGGCGGTGCGACCTACGCCGGTATGGCCTACGAAGTGACCGGCGAAGCCGATGCACGGCGGGCGGTCCAGGAGCTCGCCGCTCGCAAGGTCGACCTCGTCAAGATCTGGGTCGACGATCGCAACGGTCGCGCGCCGAAGCTGAGCCCCTCACTGTATCGCGCGATTATCGACGAGGCGCACCGTCACGGGCTGATCGTCAACGCGCACGTGTTCTATCACGCCGATGCCGTCGATCTGGTGGCGGCCGGCATCGATGGATTCGCGCATCTGGTCCGCGACCGCGTCATGGACGATGCGCTGGTGGCCGCCATCGTGCGACGCGGCGTCTACGTGATGGGCAACCTGTCGAGCCCGCGCAAGGCGACGTATGCCTCGCTGCCACCATGGTTGTCGCCGGGCGATCCGCTGTCGCAGCTGCTGTCCGACTCGATGACCGCGCCGGCGCTCGATCGGCTGCGCGGCTACTTCGCCAGCCGCGATCCGCGGGCGGTCGCGGGAGCGCGTCAGCGCTACACCATCCTCGAGCAGAGCCTGGCGAAACTGAATCGTGCCGGCGCCAAGATCATCCTCGGCGCGGATACCGGCCTCGACGATCATCTCTTCGGCATGGCCGAGCATCTCGAGCTCGAGGCGATGGTCGATGCCGGGATGACACCGGCCCAGGGCATTGCCGCCGCCACCCGCCGGTCGGCGGAGTACCTGCGGCTCGGGACCAAGGGCACGTTGCGGTCCGGTTTCGATGCCGACTTCATCGTCCTCGACGCCAATCCGCTCGATGCGATCGCGAATACCCGGCGCATTGCGCGCGTGGTGCTGGGCGGCCTCGAGATCGATCGCGCGGCGCTGCGATCGAAGATTCATTAGAGCCGACCCGACTCGGGTGCGGCTCTTCGTGAACCTCGGGGGTGCCGCGTTTTCTTGTACGATGGGCGCGTGGCCCTGCCATCCGACACGCATATCGGTCAGGTCAGCCTCACGATCCGCGAGCTGGGCCGATCGCTGGCGTTCTACCGTGAGGTGCTGGGATTCACGGAAATTGGGCGCCGTGGCGAGGGAGCGGCATCCGGTGTGGTGACGCTCGCGCCGCCGGGCGGACGCACGCTGATCGAGCTGCATGAGCAGACCAACGCGATTGCCAGGCCGCGGCGCAGCGCCGGGTTGTTTCACTTCGCGATCCTCGTGCCGTCACGCGCCGCGCTCGGACGTTCGCTGCGTCGTCTCGACGACCAACAGTGGCCGATCTCCGGCGCCGCGGATCACCTCGTGAGCGAGGCGCTGTATCTCGAGCGATCCGGACGGGCTGGGCATCGAGATCTATCGCGATCGACCGCGCGACGAGTGGCGCACGCGCCGCCTCGGGCGAGCTGGCGATGGCGACCGATCCGCTCGACCTGAAAAGCGTGTCCGACGAGCCAGGCGCGGAAACGCCGTGGGCCGGACTCGACCCGGGCACCGTCGATGGGCCACGTGCACCTGCACGTGCCGGATCTGGCCGACGCCGAGGCGTTGTACTGCGGGCGGATCGGTTTCGAGCCGATGGTACGCGGCTATCCCGGGCGCGCTGTTCGTGGCCGCCGGCGGCTATCACCATCATCTCGGGCTGAATACCTGGATGGGGGTCGGCGCGCCGCCGCCGCCGGAGAATGCCGTCGGCCTGCGCGGGTTCACCATTGAATCAGCGGCGATCCGGAGCGAGGATATTGGCGACGAGGCGACGCGCGTCGGCGTGTCGCTGTTTCAGGGGCGTCCGCCTGTAGGCGGACAGAGGACCGCCGGCTTGATTCTGATACTTGTTGCCGCACTCCTGATGCAACAGCCCGCGAGCAGCGACCGCGATCTGCAGCGGATCGCCATGGAAGGGTGGGCGGCCGCGCGGTCGCTGGCGCCGAAGGGCGGCGCGGTCGAACTGCTGGGACCGGTCAACCTCCACCTGAAAGCGCTCGACGCGTTCGCCGACACCTCGGCGCGCTACGCCGAGATTGCGATTCGCGCCGCGGTGTCGGCCGCGCAGGAGGAGCGGGACGAGCTGGCGCTGCTGCTCGCGCATGCGCGCGACCTGTCGAATCAGATGGCGCTTGATCGGCGCGCCGGCGAGTGGCCGCTGCCGATCGACGAGCTCGAAGGCGAGCTGTGGTTCGAGGTCGATCGTTTCGCCGAGGCGCGCGACGCCTACGAGCGCGCCACGCAAGCAACACCCGACGCCGAATGCCTGGATCGGCCTCGCGCGCGCCAGCGATCGGCTCGGCGACGTGGTCACCGCCTGCCGTGCCTACACCACAGCGGCAGCGACGAAGAATCTGCCAACCTCGGTAGAGATTGAGATTTCGCTGTACGCCCTAAAGTGCAAAATCTGAATCGTTTTCGGCCTTAGTGGTGCCAGGCACCGTTACAAATACCGTTACCGATACTGAAACCGGAAGTTCTCGAGGCGCTGGCCGGGCACGGGCTGCGGCCGCGCCCGGACACGCCGCTCGCGCTGCTGCGCGAGCAGATCAACGACCTGTATCGCGTCGAGATCCGCGCGCTGCGCGACCAGTGCCGCGCCGGGGTCTTTCCGACCAGCGAGCTGCGCCGCGCGCGTCGTCGAGCTGCGCCGCCGCTACCCGCTGCTGTCGATCCCCATCGCCCGAGTGGGTCATGCTACCGTTAGCGACGATCGATGAGGGGATGACGCGCACTCGTCCATCCTCTCGTTCGTGACGTCCGCGGCGGTCCGCTCCGGCAGGCGACGTGGGACGAAGCGCTCGATCGGGCGGCGCGGGGGTTTGTCCGCGCATTCGCGACGCGCACGGCGGGCAGGCGTTCGGCCTGTTCAGCTGTTCGAAAAGCACGAACGAGATGAACTACGCCGCGCAGAAGTTCGCGCGCGTGGTGATGGGCTCGAACAACCTCGATAGCTGCAACCGGACGTGACATGCCCCGAGCGTCGCCGGTCTGGCGACGGCATTCGGCATGGGTGGCGGGACGAGCTCGTACCGCGAGATCGAAGAAACGGACTGCATCCTGCTCTGGGGATCGAACGCCAGGGAAACGCATCCGATCTTCTTTCACCACCTGCTCAAGGGCGTGAAGCGCGGGGCGAAGCTCTACGCGATCGATCCGCGGCGGACCACCTCCGCGCAGTGGGCCGACGTGTGGGCCGGCCTCGACGTCGGCACCGACATCGCGCTGTCGAACACGATGGCGCGCGAGATCATCGCCAGCCGGCTGATCAACCGCGACTTCATCGACCACGCGACCACCGGCTTCGAGGCCTATCGCAACCTGGTCGAGCCGTGGACGCTGGCCAGGGCCGAGACGGTGACCGGCGTGCCCGCCGCGGTGATTCGCGAGATGGCCCACACCTACGCCACCGCGCAGGCGCGCCATCATCTGCTGGACGCTCGGCATCACCGAGCACCACACCGCGGTCCACAACGTGCTGTGCGCTGATCAACCTGGCGCTGCTGACCGGGCATGTCGGCCGGTGGGGATCGGGACTCAACCCGCTGCGCGGCCAGAACAACGTGCAGGGCGGCGGCGACATGGGCGCGCTGCCGGATCGGCTGCCGGGTTTCCAGTACATCGAGAACGACGAAGTCCGCGCGCGCGTTCGACCGGTTCTACGGCGTGACGATCCCGCCGAAGAAGGGCTGGCACCTGTCGGGGATGTTCGACGCGATGGAGCGCGGCGAGCTGAAGGCGCTCTACGTGATTGGCGAGAATCCGCTGCAGTCCGAGGCCGATCAGCATCGCGCGACGACGTCTGATCGAGCGCCTCGAGTTCCTGGTCGTGCAGGATATCTTCCTGACCGAAACGGCGCAGCGCGCCGACGTGGTGTTTCCCGCGGCCGCCGGCGCCTTCGAATCCGAAGGCACGGTCACCAACAGCGAGCGGCGCGTGCAGCGCGTGCGCAAGACGATCGATCCGCCGGGCGACGCGCGCGACGACCTGCGGATCATCGTCGACCTGGCGCGCCGGCTCGGCCACGACTGGCCGGGCGACGCGGAGTCGATCTGGAACGAGCTGCGGCAGCTGTCGCCGGTGCATACCGGCATGAGCTACGCCGGCTCGAAGCGCTCGACGGCCTGCGCTGGCCGTGCTACGACGAGCAGCATCCCGGGCGAGATGTTCCTGCACGCGCGGTTGTGGGAGCGGCCGATCAAGGGCCCGCGCGCGCCGTTCTCGATCGTCACGCACGCGCTGCCGCTCGATGAGCTGAACGACGAGTTCCCGCTGCGGCTGACCACCGGACGCCGGCTGTCGGAATACAACACCGGCGTGCAGACCGGGTCGTATGCCTACCCGACCAGGCGCGGCGAGACGATCGACGTCTCGCCGGAGGATGCGCAGCCGGCTCGGTCTCGCGAAGGGCAGCAGCGTTCGCATTCGCTCGCGGCGCGGCTCGGTGGTCGCGCCGGTGCACATCGACGAGGCGCTGCGCCCGGGGCTGACGTTCATGACGTTCCACTTTCCCGACGATGTGGCCACCAACATGCTGACCAGCGACCAGGTCGATCCGCTGGTCGGCACCGCGGAGTTCAAGGCCACCGCGATCGCGATCGAAGCCGCCTGATGGATCTGCACATCGTCGGCGCGGAGGCGAGCGAGGCGAACGTCAGGCCGTCGATCGCTTGCTCGGACCGCCGGTCACCGGCTGGGAAGGCGGCGCCCGCAATAGCGACGCGCGACGGGCGAACCGCGGCCGGCGGCCGCCAGGTCACCGGCGAGCGCGACTTGTTGTTGCCGACGCTGCATGCGGTGCAGGACGGCATCGGCTGGATCAGCCACGGCGCGCTCAACTACATCTGCACGACGCCTGTCGGTGCCGCCCGCCGAGGCGTGGGGCGTGGTGACGTTCTATCACCTGCTCGCCACCGAGCCGACGCCCGCCGACCGTCGTGCATGTGTGCGACGACATCGCGTGCCGCCTGAACGGCGCCGAGCAGCTTTGTCGCGATCTCGAAGTCGAGCGGGCTCCACGATCAAGCGCTCGCCGTGCCTCGGCCAGTGCGACAAGGGCTCGGCCGCGCTCGTGACGACGGCCGGCGTCGACGCTCGAGCGCTTCGTCGCTCGCCCCGGCGAACCTGGAACAGCTGCAGAACCCCGCCCTTGGAACTCCGGGAACCCTTGGAACCCTTGGAGCCCTTGGCGCCCGAAGGCTCCTGCGCCGCGTCGGCCGCGTCGATCCGTCGAGCCTCGACGCCTATCGAAAGTGCGGCGGCTACACCGCGCTGGCGAAGGCGCTCGAGATGGGCGCCGGCCGCGATCGTCGCCGAGGTCACTGCGTCGAAATTGATGGGACGCGGCGGCGCGGCGTTCCCGACCGGGCGAAAATGGGAGGCGGTGTCGCGCGAAGTCGGTCGACGCCGCACTACGTGGTGTGCAACGCCGACGAGTCCGAGCCGGGGACCTTCAAGGATCGCGTGCTGATGGAGCACGATCCCGTTTGCGGTGATCGAAGCGATGACCATTTGCGCGCATGGCGACCGGCTCCGAGCGCGGCTTCATCTACATTCGCGGCGAGTACCCCGAGGCCGAGCGGGCGATCGGTCATGCGATTGCGCAGGCGCTCGCGGCCGGCTGCTCGGCCCGAACGTCGCGCGCTCCGGCATTCGCGTTCGACATCGAGATCCGCCGCGGCGGCGGCGCCTACATCTGCGGCGAGGAGACGGCGCTGTTCAATTCGATCGAAGGCAAGCGCGGCGAGCCGCGATCGAAGCCGCCCTTTCCGGCGCAGTCGGGATTGTTCGGCAAGCCCACGGTGGTCAACAACGTCGAGACCCTGGTCAACGTGCTCGACATCGTCAACCGAGGGCGGCGCGGCGTGGGCGAAGGTGGGGACACCGGGCTTCGACCGGCACGCGGCTGTTCTGCCTGTCTGGTCACATCGCGCGCCCGGGACTCTACGAGATCGAATGCGGACGCACGCTCCGCGAAGCGATCGAGCTTGCCGGCGGCGTTCCCGAACGGCCGCGCCGCTGCAGGCGATCTGCTGGGCGGAGCCGCCGGCACGTTCGTCGGTCCGTCGGCGCTCGACATGCCGTTGTCATTCGAAGGCGCGCGCGACGCCAAGGCGACGCTCGGCTCGGGCGTGATCATGGTGTTCGACGAGACCGCAGACCTGCGCGACACGCTGATCCGGATTGCCGAGTTCTTCAAGCACGAGTCGTGCGGCCAGTGCGTGCCGTGTCGAGTCGGCACCGTGCGGCAGCTGGAAATACTTGATGAGGACGAGCGCTCGGGCCTTCTGCGGCCCTGGTGAGCGAGCTGGGGCAGGCGATGCGTGACGCATCGATCTGCGGCCTCGGCCAGACCGCCGCCTCGGCGATCGAGTCGGCGTTTGCGAACATACCCAGCCTTGCGGAGGCCGCCCCCTCGGCCGACGCTACGGGGGCAACTCGTGAACACTGAGCCGTTGTGGTTCCGCCTGCCGCCGCGCTCGACGGTCGATCCGGCGCCGCCGCCCGACGTCGAGACCGGCGATGGTGCCGCTGACCGATCGACGGCCGCGCCGATCGACGTGCCCGCCGGCACGACGATCATCGACGCGTGCAAGACGCTCGGCATCGACATCCCGACGCTGTGTTATCTCGAAACCTTGACACCGATCAACGCCTGCCGCGTCTGCGTCGTCGAAGTCGAAGGCGCGCGCGTGCTGGCGCCGGCGTGTTCGCGGAAGGTCGAGAGCGGCATGGTGGTGAAGACACGCTCGCCGCGGGTCGACCTGTCGCGCAAGGTGGTGCTCGAACTGCTGGCGTCGTCCGTCGACCTGTCGACGGCGCCGACGCTCGAGCCGATGTTCAAGGAGTACGGCGCCGATCCCGGAGCGATTCGGAAACGGCGAGACCGTCGCGCAGCCGGTGAAGATCGACAACGACCTCTACATCCGCGATTACAGCAAGTGCGTGCTCTGTTATAAATGCGTCGAGGCCTGCGGCACCGACGCGCAGAACACCTTTGCGATCGCGGTCGCCGGCCGCGGCTTCGATGCGCACATCTCGACCGAGCTCGACGTGCCGCTGCCGGATTCGGCGTGCGTCTATTGCGGCAACTGCATCGCGGTGTGCCCGACCGGCGCGTTGATGGCCAAGCCGGAATTCGATCTGCGCGCGGCCGCGCAGTGGCGCCCGGAAACGCAGCAGGTGACCGACACCATCTGTCCGTACTGCGGCGTCGGCTGCACGCTCACCGTGCACGTGCAGGATCAGCAGATCGTCAAGGTGACGTCACCGTTCGACAACGAGGTGACGCGCGGCAATCTTTGTGTCAAAGGCCGCTTCGGGTTCGAGTACGTGAACAACGCGAGTCACGAGCGGTTCCAGAGCTCGACGGCTCCAGCCGTTCCAAGGGCTCGTAGCCGCGGTTCCGGAGTTCGAACGCCGAACCTCTGGAACCCCGACAGAACGACGCCCTTGGAACCCTTGGAACCCCTGGAACCTTTGGAACCTTTGGAACCCTGCTTTACTTCGACGGCGAAGCAGTAGAACAGCCCCGCGCCGCCGGTGGCGACCAGGTTGTCCTGGCTGCAGCCCTTGCTCGGATGCGTCGAGTTCCACGAGCTGTTGCCGCCGCCCTGCTTGTCGCTGTGTCCGACCTGCGCCGAACCGGCGTTGTTGCTCGTCCAGTTGTTGCAGGTGTGATCGGCGGTGTCGGTGAAGGCGCGGCCGTCGGCCGTCGACCCGGTCAGAATGTCGTGCACGTTCGGCTTGTCGCCGACGCCGTTGACGAGCTCGCCCTTCTCGGTCAGCGCGAGCTGCTTGCCGAGCGGGTTGCCGGTGCGCGCCTGCTCGATGGTGTCGCCGTGCAGCACGCCGCTGTTGGCCGAGATCACCTGGCCGCGGAAGTTGTGCCACGGCCCGTCGCCGATCCGGTCGCGCGCGCTCACGGCGCCCGCGCCCTGCGTGCTCAGGTACGCGCGCCAGTCGCCTCGTCGGCGCCCGCGGCCTTCGCAAGCGCCTGGCAGTGCGCATCCGCGCCGGCCAGCCCGCCGAGGTTGGCGCCGTCGCCCTTGCCGACGCTGGTCACGAAAAACGACATCGGCTGCCGCACGCGCGGCGGCGGGCTGCCCGGCTGGGGCCGCCGGCTGCTGCGCGAGCAGCAGATACGCACCCGGCACAACCACGACGGTCACTGCCGCTAAGAACCGCACGCATCATTCTCATCTGCTCTCCTTGGCACCGTACGCACCTTACGCACTGTACGCACCTTACGCACCTACGCACCTTATTTCCCGGCCGCTCCGCCGTCGGCAGGCCGGCGATCGACGCCGCCCTCCAGCATGTTGTCCTTCTGGTTGAACACGATCACCTGCGCCGCGCCCTGGCCGCCGGCTTCGACGACGTTGTGGCCCATGCCCTGCAGCAGCTTGATGGTGTCGGCCGAGACGCCGAACCGCTCGACGCTCAGGCGATCCGGCAGCCACTGGTGATGCATGCGGCCGGCATCCACCGCCTCCTGCGCGTTCATCCCGTAATCAATCACGTTGAGGATCGTCGTCAGCACGGTGTTGATGATGGTGCGGCCGCCGGGCGTGCCGGTGACCATGAACAGCTGGCCGTCCTTGGCGACGATCGTCGGCGCCATGCTCGACAGCATGCGCTTGCCGGGACGCGCCAGGTTCGGCGATGGTGCCGATCATGCCGCGCTCGTCGGTCAGGCCGGGCTGTCCGTTGAAGTCGCCCATCTCGTTGTTCAGCAGGAACCCGGCGCCCGGCACGACGATGCGCGAGCCGTAGCCGTATTCGAGCGTGTAGGTCAGCGCCACCGCGTTGCGCTTCGCGTCGACGATCGAGAGGTGAGTGGTCTCGGGGGATTCGTAGGTGAACTCGAACGAGCTGGTGCGACGACTTCGACGCCTTGTCGGGATTGATCGTCTTGCGCAGCGTCGCGGCGTAGTCCTTCGAGATCAGCATCGGCAGCGGGATGTCCTTCTCGAAGTCGGGGTCGCCGAGGTAGCGCGCGCGGTCGGCGAACGCGCGGCGCATCGCTTCGGCGGTGAGGTGAATGTTCTTCGCCGAGCCGTAGCCGTTGGCCTTGAGGTCGTAGCCCTCGAGCACGTTCAGCATCTGCACGATCGCCATGCCGCCCGAGCTCGGCGGCGGCATGCCGATGATGTCGTAGCCGCGATAGGTGCCCTTGACGACGCCGCGCTTCTTCGCCTGATAGGCCTTCAGGTCGGCCATCGTGATCAGGCCGCCGTTGGCCTTCATCTCTTTTTCGATCAGCGCCGCGGTCTCGCCTTCGTAGAACCCGGCCGGGCCCTGGTCGGCAATCCGCGTCAGCGTCTTCGCGAGATCCGGCTGCTTGAGCATGTCGCCGGCTTCGTACGGCTTGCCGTTCTTCGAGAACTGCGCCAGCGACGCGGGATATTTCTTGAAGTCATCGAGCCGCCGGCCAGCGAGCGCGCCAGGCCGTGGGTCACTTCGAAGCCGTCGCGCGCCAGCACGATCGCCGGCTGCACCAGCTCCTTCCACGGCTTCGAGCCCTGTTCCTTCCACGCCAGGTGGAGCCCGGCCACGGTGCCGGGCACGCCGACCGACAGGTGGCTGTTGTGATGCGTGTCGAAGTCGTACTTGCCGTCCTTCAACCACATCTCGGGGGACGAGCGCGCCGGGCCGACCTCGCGGAAGTCGTACGACACCGGCTCGCCGCTGGCCGGGCCGGAACACGATGAAGCCGCCGCCGCCGATGTTGCCGGCGGTCGGATGCGTCACGGCCAGCGCAAGCGCGGTGGCGACGGCGGCGTCGATCGCGTTGCCGCCGTTCTTGATGACGTGGAAGCCGACTTGCGAGGCGATGTCACTTTGCGTGATCACCATCCCCAAGCGCGCACGAGCGGGGGCGGACCCGGCTTGCAGCGTGAGGGACGAGACAGCAAGGACACAACGAGGACGACGAATGTGCGCCGGGTCATAGAAAAGAGCCTCCGCGCGCATTATACGGCGCGCCTCGCCGGGCGTCAGTGCTGTCTTACTGGGGCCGGATCTTGATCGGGGTGTCGTCGCGGTTGCCCCATTCCTCCCACGCGCCGTAGTAATTCGCGAGCTTGGTGAGGTCGTGGCCGATCAGCGCCAGCGTGAAAATGTCATGCGAGGCTCGCATGCCGACCTGGCAATACACCGTCACCTCGTCCGTCGCGGTGATGCCCTTGTCGCGATACAGCCGGGCGATCTCGGCCGCGGGCTTGAAGGCCTTGGTCACCGGGTCGAGCGTGTCTTCCCAGTACACCGGCACGGACGATTCGATGAAGCCGCCGCGCTTGATGTTGCGCAGGTCCTTGCCGTCGATCTCGCCCTGCGTGCGCGCGTCGATCAGTTTGACGCCGGGACGGTTGATGGCGGCCTTCACCTGATCGGCGGTCGCGACCTTCACGGTGCCGGGCTTCACGGTGAAGGTGGCGGCGGCGATCGACGGGCGCGACGGCGCTGGTCGCGCGTTGTTCGGCGGCCCACTTCACCCAGCCGCCGTCGAGCAGCGCCACGTTCGAGTGGCCGTAGTAATTGAGGATCCACCACAGGCGGGCCGCGTAGATGCCGCCGCGCTCGTCGTAGGCGATCACGCGCGTGGTGTTCGAGATGCCAAGCTTCGACATCAGCGCCTCGAACTCCTGCGGCGTCGGCAGGAATGTCGGCGGCGCCTTGGGATTCCTGATCCAGTTGCTGTCGACGAACACCGCTTCGGGAATGTGGCCGTCGCCGTAGCCGCGCGCGCGGATGTCGACGATGCGCACGTTGGCGTCGTTGAGGTGCTGCGCCAGCCAGGCGGTGTCGACCAGCAGCTCCGGCCGGGCGTATCCCTTCGAACCGGCGGTTGCGCGGCGCCGCACGTCCTCGAACAGAGCAAGGCCGATAGAGCAGGTTGCAATGCCGTCTGCGCCCTGCGGCTAGATTGTAACTTATGACGACCTCGGTGCCCGTGACTTCGAAGCTGCCCGACATCGGCGTCAGCATTTTTGCGGTCCAGACCCGCCTGGCCAACGAACACCAGGCGATCAACCTGTCGCAGGGCTTTCCCGATTTCGATTGCGATCCGGCGCTGGTCGATGCGGTCACCCGCGCGATGCAGGCCGGCCACAACCAGTACGCGCCGATGCCCGGCGTGCTGGCGCTGCGCGAGGCGATCGCGGCGAAGGTCGGCGCAGCTCTACGGGCCGAGCGTTCGATCCGGTCACCGAGGTGGTCGTCACCTCCGGCGCGACCGCCGGGCCTCTACGCCACGCTGACGGCGCTCGTGCAGGCCGGGCGACGAGGTGGTGCTGTTCGAGCCGTGCTACGACTCGTACGTGCCGGTGATCCGCTTGAGCGGCGGCACGCCGGTGTTCGTCAGCTTGCGCTATCCGGATTACTCGGTGAACTGGGACGAGGTGCGCCGCGCCATCACGCCGCGCACGCGCGCGATTCTCGTCAACACGCCGCACAATCCCGACCGGGACGACCTGGACCGCCGACGACATGCAGCAGCTGGCGTCGATCGTCGACGGCACCGGCATCATCCTGATCGGCGACGAAGTCTACGAGCACATCATCTTCGACGGCCGGCAGCACGAGAGCCTGTTGCGCTATCCGGACGCTGCGCTCGCGGTCGGTGGTGATCAGCTCATTCGGCAAGACCTTCCACACCACCGGCTGGAAGGTCGGCTACTGCGTCGGCCCGCAGCCGCTGATCGCCGAAGTGACGCGCGTGCACCAGTTCCTGACCTTCACGGTGCACACGCCGTCGCAGATCGCCTTTGCGGAGTTCGTCACGCGCGATCCGTCGGCGACGGCGCTGTCGCCGTTCTACCAGCAGAAGCGCGACCTGTTCCTGCAGCTCACCAGCGGCTCGCGATTCCGGCCGCTGCCGTGCGCCGGCACCTACTTCCAGTTGTTCGACTACTCGGCGATCTCGAAGGAGACGCGACAAGGAGATCGCGCATCGCCTGATCGTCGAGCACGGCGTCGCCTCGATCCCGGTGTCGGCGTTCCTCTACAAGGACACCGGCGGCCCGGTGTTGCGCTTCTGCTTCGCGAAGAAGGACGAGACGCTGCGCGCCGCCGCCGACCGCCTCCTCAAAGTCTGACCTCGACGCACGATGGTCGGTGCCAGGCACCGGCCTGCCCACGTCAGAGGATCCGTCGCAGGTAGTGCGCGAGCGGCTTCTGCTGGTTCCACTGCTTCGGATACCCCAGCGACACTTCCTCGAAGCGGACGCCGTCGATCGGTCCTGCTCGATCGCAGGTGCAGGTGGCCGTAGACGACCGCTTCGATGTTGAAGCGGCGATGCCAGTCGTTGGTCCTGGTCGTGCCGCACCAGATCGAGAATCGCGGGATGCGCGGCAGCACGGCGAGGTCGGCGCGCAGCGGGAAGTGATTCGCGACGATCAGCTTGACGCCCGTCCGGCAACGCCGCGAGCCGCGCCTCGGTCGACTCGACGCGGGCGGCGCACCAGTCGTCGCGCGTCGCATACGGATCCGGCGCGAGCAGATCTTCATCCGCCGAGCGCACGCCGGAGGCCGCCGGCCCAGGCGACGGCCTGCTCGCGCGTCACCGAGGGCGGGCGAAACGAATAGTCGAACAGCAGGAACGTCGGCACGATCGCGCGGGTGGGGCCGTCGCCGGGCCAGCGCGCGTAGGGATCTTCCGGCGTCAGCACGCCGTAGCTGTCTGCAGAGCGAGACCAGGCGCTCGTAGTGCGCGACGCCGCGCTGGTCGGACGCCAGGGTCTTCGGCGTCCACAGATCGTGATTGCCGGGCGTCCACACCAGTTGCGCGAATCGCGGCTGCAGCGTGCGCAGGACGAAATCGAGATGCGCGGGCGTTTCACCGGTGTCGCCGGCGATGATCAGCCAGTCGTCCGGGAACGACGGCAGCGCCTGGACGGCGCGGCGATTCTCCTCGTAGCCGACGTGCAGGTCGCTGATCGCCCACAGTTTCGCGCCTTCGCTCGTCGAGCGTCGGCGTGACGTCGCATCCGTCATGTCGGAGGGACGACCTCGCGGATCCGCACCGGCAGGTCGTCGCCCTCGCGGCGCACCGCAAGGCCGAGCCGGTGGTGCGGCGTCGGCCAGTCCTGGAGGAACTGCCAGCGTCGCCGGATCGTCCGTCGAGCGACGGCTCGAAGCTGATCGCCGGCGCCTGCGGCGGATTGAGCGTGAACGCGAAATCGCCGAGCGGCAGCGCCAGGCCGAACCCGCGCGCCTTGATGTAGGCCTCTTTCAACGTCCAGTAATCGAAGAACACGCGTCGCTGTTCCTCCTCGGCGCAGGCGGCGTCAGGTCGCTGACTTCCGCCGGCGCGAAAAACCGGCCCGCGACATCGTGGGTGAGACGGCGGTCGATGTGCTCGACGTCGACGCCGACCTCGCGCCCGATCGTCACCGCGCAGGCAATCAGCCCGTCGGTGTGCGACATGTTGAAGCGCAGATCCGGCACCCCGGCCGGCCGATCGAGAATCTCCGGGCGGCCGTGCACGTTGGCGACGAACGTCCAGTCGGCCGGGCCGACCGCCGCGTAGCGCGACAGCGTGGTGCGCACCAGCGCCCGCGTCAGCAGAAACGCGCGCCGATCGCGCTCGAACACAACCGCGCCATGCGCTGCATGCTCGTCAGGCGACAGCAGCGTGCGGTAGGCGTCGAGGTTCGCGACAGCGCCTCGACGTTGGCCGTCTGGACCAGGTCGATATGCACGGCGTTGAACGGCAGGACCTCGCTCATGGGCGCCGGCGCAGCTTGATGACGATGACCGCCGCGACGACGGCGAGCGCGGCCAGCCCGATGCCGATCTGCGCGCCGTACTCCTTCATGAAGTCGGCGGCACGCTCGCCGTAGCGCACCGCCAGGTAACCCTGCCCGAAATAGCGGATGCCGCGGCCGATCACGATCGCGACGCCGAAGCGGAGTCGGCGACACCGCCGCCGCGCCGGCGAGCAGCACGAACACCTTGAAGGGCACCGGTGGCGGCAGCAGCGCCGGCACGATCACGGCCATCAATCCGTATTTCTGGTAGAGCGCCAGCGCGCGATCGACGTAGCGGCCGGTGCAGCCGCTTGCGCAGGAACGCGTCGCCGCCACGCCGCGCCACCCCGTAGAGCATGAAGCAGCCGAGGAGCGATCCGAGCGTGGTCATGCCCGCGTAGTACGGCATGCGCGGCGGATACGTCGTGCTGAGCACGATGATCAGGATGTCGTTGACCTGCGGGAACGACAGGAACGACGAGTCGAGCAGCGGCAATCACGAACAGGCCGACGCCGCCGAGCTCGCTGGCCCAGTCCTGGATCGAGCCGAGGATCCCGGCGATCATCGCACCGGCCTCGGCGGCGCACTGGAAACACTGTCGCGCGGATAGAGCGCCAGGCCCATCGTCGCGAACAGCAGGCTGCGAAACCGCCGGAACAACGCCAGGGTCCCGCCGCCGGCGAGACCGAGCGCCTTGACCACCGCGACGTTCGAGGCTTCGAGCGCGCCGAGGTTGCCGGGAATGGCGCCGCCGGCCACGCTGGCCGATCGGGTGAACGTTTCGACGATGGTGCCGATCCACAGCGAGATCGGCTGGCCGATCGCCCAGAACACCAGGAATACTTCGAGCGCCATCAGGAAATAGCAGGCGACGCTGAGCGCCACCAGCAGCTGGAGGCGGCGCGGATCGGTTCGCGCCAGCTTCAGGAACAGGTCTTCGACGGCGGTAATCGCGCGCACGGTGCGGCCGCCGGCCCAGCGCCACTGCGTGCGGACGTAGATCCGCTCGATCAGCGGGCCGAAGTAGCGCCCGCTGCGCATCAGGAACAGCACCGTGAGGAACAACACCACGCCGGCCGCGATCGCGATGCCGCGGAACACGCCCTGCCAGGCGGACGGCAGCATGTCGGACGAGACGGCGAAGCGCCGCGAACACGCCGACGCCGACCACGCTCATGATCCCCATCGCGGTGCGTTCGAGCACCGAGGCCGCCGCGCTGACCACCGGTGAGATGCGGCCCATCAGCAACACCACCCGGAGCGGTTCGCTGGCGACGCCGCGAATGGTGAAGTAGCCGACGCCGTCGGCCGCGAGGCGGACGCGAAAGGTCCGCCAGTAGCTCGGCCGCTCGTCGCGCGGGAAGCAGACGTACCAGCCCGCCGCGCGCAGCAGGTGCCAGCCGATGCTCGGTAGCAGCACCACCGGCAGCGCCAGCCCCAGGCTGCGCGCCTCGATCAGCGTTTCCGTCCGATCGATGCCGAGCATGGTGACCACGAACAGCACCAGGCCCGCCGCGATCGCGACGAGCGAGATGATCTGCGGCACGGTCCGGCTCATCTAGATCGCGTTCTCTGGAATCAGCCGCTCCACGATGACCACGTCTCTCCACTGCCCGTCGAGCTGGGCGTGCTTGTCGTAGATGCCGACTTCGCGAAACCCCATCGAGGCCATCAGCTTCCGGCTGGCGGTGTTCTCGACGAAGATGCGCGACACCAGCTTCCAGATGCCGGCCGGCGCGGCCGCCTCAATCAGCGCCTGCATCGCCACCGTGCCGGCGCCGACACCGCGGGCGCGCGCGTCACATACACCGAGAATTCCGCGATGCCGGCGTAGCATTCGCGCGCGCGATAGCTCGACGTCGACGCAAAGGCGATCACCTCGCCGTGACGTTCCGACCACGACAATCGGATGGATGCCGTCGAACCAGGCGCGGACGTCGTCGGCGGAGCGCGGCCGCGTCTCGAACGTTCCTACCCGGTCTTCGATGCCTTCGTTGTAGATTTGGGCAATGCGTTCGGCGTCTTCCGGGGATGCGGGGCGCGCGACTGGAGTCATTCAGGTCGTCAAATGGTTCGGAATCGAAGACACGCCGATAAAGGATAACAAATGCGAGTCATTGCCGTCAGCGTCGCGATCGTCCTGCTGCCAGCGTGCTGCTCGAAGCACAGCGCCGGCATCCGGTCAGCGGACGGATTTTCGCGCCGGTGATGGGCGTCGGCGGGGCCGGCTGGCTCGAGCGGCCCGAGCGCGAGGACGAGGAGGCGCCGTCCCGGGCCCTCGACGCACTCGGCGCTGCAAGCCGGGCATGGTCGTCGCCGACATCGGCGCCGGCTCGGGCTATTACACCTCGCGCATCGCGAAGCTGGTCGGCCCGGCCGGCCGGGTCTACGCCACCGACATCCAGCAGGGGATGATCGATCTGCTCGATCGCCGGATCGCCTCGGAAGGCCTGTCGAATGTCACCACCGTGCTCGGCGCGATGGACGATCCGAAGCTGCCGCCGAACGCGATCGATCTGGCGATCATGGTCGACGTCTACCACGAGCTCCAGCAGCCGCAGGTCTTCCTGCAGCGGCTGAAGGGCGCCTTCAAGCCCGGCGGACGGCTGGTGCTGGTCGAGTTCAGGAAAGAGGATCCGAAGGTGCCGATCCTCGAAGTGCACAAGATGAGCGTGGCCGAGGTGAAGCAGGAACTGGAGGCCGAGGGCTACGTGCTCGATCGGGTGATCGACGTGCTGCCCTGGCAGCACATCATCGTGCTACGCGTGAAATAACGAATAGACGAATAACAAATAACGAATAACAAATAACAAATAACGAAAAGCGTTTAGAATCCCGCGCATGCTCAAAGGCACAGCGCGGGAAGCCGCCGCGGAGTTCTTCGGCACCTTCATCCTGATCGCGTTCGGCGTCGGCGTCGTCGCGCAGACGGTGCTCAGCAACAATGCCAACGGGTCGGTCCTGTCGATCAACATCGGCTGGGGCCTGGCGGTGATGCTCGGCATCTACGTCGCCGGCGGCGTGTCCGGCGCGCACCTGAATCCGGCGGTGACGTCGCGCTGGCCGTGTCACCGCGCGTTTCCGTGGAGCAAGGTGTTGCCCTACACGGTGGCGCAGACCGCGGGGGCGTTTGCCGCGTCGGCGGTGGTGTTTGCCACCTATCGCGAGGCGATTGGCGCCTTCGACGGCGGCATGCGGATGGTCGAAGGCGCCACCGCCACGGCGGGGATCTTCGCCACCTATCCGCAGCCGTTCCTGTCGATCGCCGGCGGCTTCGTCGATCAGGTGGTCGGCACGATGCTGCTGATGATCGGCGTGCTGGCGGTGACCGATCAGAAGAACGTCGCGCCGCCGGCGTGGTTGACCGGCCCCGCTGGTCGGGCTGCTGGTGGTGGCGATCGGCGTCGCGTTCGGCTTCAACGCCGGCTATGCCATCAACCCGGCGCGCGATTTCGGCCCGCGCCTGTTCACGTTCGTCGCGGGATGGGGATCGGGCGTGTTCACCGCCGGCCACGGCTGGTGGTGGGTGCCGATCGTGGCGCCGATCGTCGGCGCGATTCTCGGCGCGTTCTTGTATGACTTATTCGTGAACAAGCATCACGTCGCTCCGGAGGCAGGCCGTTGAGTAAGTTCGTTCTCGCTCTCGATCAGGGCACGACCTCGAGCCGCGCGATCGTGTTCGACCGATCGGGTCAAGGCCGTCGCCGACGGCGCAGCAGGAGTTTCCGCAGATCTTCCCGGGCCCGGGCCACGTCGAGCACGACCCCGAAGCGATCTGGGACACGCAGCTGCACACCGCGAAGGAGGCGATCGCGCGCGCCGGCATCAGCGCGCGCGATCTCGCGGCGATCGGCGTCACCAACCAGCGCGAGACCACGGTGCTGTGGGAGAAGGCCACGGGCAAGCCGGTCGCCAACGCGATCGTCTGGCAGAGCCGCGTCACGGCGCCGATCTGCGATCAGCTGAAGGCCGCCGGCCACGAGGCCACGTTCCGCAAGAAGACCGGACTGGTCGTCGACGCCTATTTTTCCGGCACCAAGATCAAGCACCTGCTCGATTCGTTCGACGGCCTGCGCGATCGCGCCGCGCGCGGCGAGATTCTGTTCGGCACCATCGACACCTTCCTGATCTGGCGGCTGACCGGCGGCAAGGTCCACGTCACCGACGTCAGCAATGCCAGCCGCACGCTGCTGTTCAACATCCACACGCTGACAGTGGGACGACGAGCTGTTGAAGCTGCTCGACGTGCCGCGCGCGATGCTGCCCGAGGTGCGGTCGTCGAGCGAAGTCTACGGCCACACCGATGCCGAGCTGCTCGGCGCGGCGGTGCCGATTGCCGGCGCGCCGGCGATCAGCAGGCGGCCTTGTTCGGCCAGGCCTGCTTCGAAGCGGGCTCGGCGAAGAACACCTACGGCACCGGCTGCTTCATGCTGCTGAACACCGGCACCAAGCCGGTGCCGTCCGAGAAGGGCTTGCTGACGACGATCGCCTGGCAGATCGGCGGCGTCACCACGTACGCGCTCGAGGGCTCGGTGTTCGTCGCCGGCGCGGCGGTGCAGTGGCTGCGCGACGGCTTGAAGGCGATCAAGGCCTCGGCCGAGGTCGAGAACCTGATGGCCGAGGTGCCGGACACCGATGGCGTCTACCTGGTGCCGGCATTCGTCGGTCTCGGCGCGCCGTATTGGGATCCGCGCGCCCGCGGCGTGATCATCGGCCTGACGCGCAACACCCGAGATGGCCCACATCGCCCGCGCCGCGGTCGACGCGATGGCCTATCAGACGCGCGATGTGCTCGAGGCGATGCAGTCCGAATCGCGCCTGCCGCTGACGACGTTGAAGGTCGACGGCGGCGCGGCGGCCAACGCGATGCTGCTGCAGTTCCAGGCCGACTTGCTGAACGTCCCGGTGCGCCGCCCGGTCGTCGCCGAAACCACCGCGCTCGGCGCCGCGTATCTCGCCGGCCTCGCCGTCGGCTATTGGGACGGCCTCGAGGACGTGACCAGGAACTGGGCTCTCGATCGCGAGTTCCGGCCCGCGATGGACGCCGGCACGCGCGAGAAGTTGTATGCGGGCTGGAAGAAGGCGGTGAGCCGGTCGCTCGACTGGGAAGCGTGACGCGCCGGCGCCGCATTAAGCTAGGGAGGATGGACTGTCGTCGAAGAGGTGTTGAAGTTCCTGACCGCGCGCATGCAGATCGAAGCACGAGTGGGCGGTGCAGGACCGGACCTCATTTACCTGGTGGGCGCATTCGCTCGCCCAACGCGTGTGGGTCGATCCGGCGCGCGAGTTTCAGGGCGTCGAGCTGCGGACGCTCCACATCCAGACCGACTTGCTGCGCGACGCGCCAATGGACGCGTCGACCTGGACGCGGCTGTCGAACGTCAATCAGTTCGCGTCGCTGAGCGCGTATGTGGCCGAGCCGTCCGAGCGCACCATTCGGCTGCATTCGTCGGTGTCGTTGACCGACGAGAACTGGCTGCTCGCGCGCTCGATTGCCCTCCACGCCATGGCCCTGCAGATGGCCGACGCCCATGCGGAAGCCGGCGAGCTCGCCGACGCCTTCGGCGGACAGGTGGCGGCCACGCCGCATCCCTCGCGCGGGCGGCGTGAGCAGCCCGACGAGATGGTCGGCATCCTCGGTGTCTATCAGGAGCGCGGCCACGGCGAGTCGCCCTTTGGCGCCGATGAGATCGCCGAGCTGGTGCAGATCGAGCCGCGGCCCTGGACGATGGCGTCGACGGCGCTGCTGCGGCTCGACGCCGACCTGGAGTTCGCGACCGATCTGCCGGCGCGTCTCGAGCTCGAGGCCGCGGAGAAACACGCCTCGCTCGGCAGCGGCCTGCAGATGCGATTGATGCTGCCGGTCGAGCCCGATGCCGCGATTGCGCAGAAGCTGAATGCCAACGAGTGCGTTGAGCCCGATGCGCACCAACTCGGCGCGTGGTGTGTCGATGCCGAGCGCGGGCTGCTGTTTACCGGTTTCATCCCAGCCGCGGCGTACATCGCCCGGGCCTGTCGCGGGCGCTGGTCTATCACCTGTCGGCGAAGAACGACTGGGCGCGCGCGCTGTTGTTTCCGGCGGGATAGCGGCTACCTGCCGCCGCTCGGCGAAGCAGTGGTACATCGCGATCGACGCGGCGGTGGTCACGTTCAGGGAATCGACGGCGGGCGTCATCGCGATGCGCGCGGTCAGCGTCGCCGCCGCCAGCGCGTCGCGGGTCAGGCCGTCGCCTTCGGCGCCGACCAGCAGCGCGAGCTTCGCCGTCGGACGGATGTCCTCGAGCGGGGCAGCGGTGAGCGCCGGCGTCAACGCCACGACGCTGAACCCGTCGGCGCGCAGGTCGGCGATGCGCCGCGGGCCAGTGCGGGCCCGCACGAACGGCACGGTCAGCGTGGCCGCCATCGAGGTGCGCACCGCTTTGCGGTAGAGCGGATCGCCGGTGTTCGGGCCGAGCACCACCAGCTCGATGCCGAACGCCGCGGCGCTGCGAAACAACCCGCCGACGTTGTCGGGATTGTTGACCCCCTCGAGGACGAGCACGCGCGACAGCGGGCCAGCGGCGACGCGATCGAGGGTCGGCGTCGCCGGCCGCCTGACCAGCGCGAGACAGCCGCGATGGATGTTGAAGCCGGCGATGTCGTTCATCGTCTCCTGGCCGACGCGATAGATCGGCGCGGTGGTCATGGGCAGGATGTCGGCGAGGTTGTCGGCGGCGGCCTGCGTCAGCAGGATCGATTCGATCGTCCCAGTGCCGCAGGTCGATCAGCCTGCGGACCACCAGACGGCCCTCGGCGACGAACACGCCCGCGCGTCGTCAGTCGATCCGGATCGGCGACGAAGCGATAGCCGGCGACCCGCGGGTCGTCGAGACTCTGCACGTCATGAACGTTCACGGCACCCTGGTTCTAGAACCATTCGTTCTTCTGCACCACCGGCATCTGCAGCGCGCGCTCGCGATCGAGATCGAGCGAGCCGACGTGCAGCGACAGCGGCGACTGCACCCACTTGTAGATCGACTGTGAGAACAGCGTGGTGAAGCGCACGCGCCCAGTCGGCCAGCGCCTCGGCCGGATAGTCCGGGAACAGCGCCTCGAGCGCCGCGCCCGACCTCGTCCGGCGACATCTTCTCGCCCGCATAGAGATGCAGGCAGGCGTCGAGAACCGGGAACGGCATCAGCTCGTTCTCGGCGACCTGGCTGGTCGGCGAGCTCCGGGCCGGGCTCGGTCTGCAGCGTCGCCGAGACGCCCTTGAATCCGAATCGCGTCTCGAGCCGTTGCAGCAGCGCGATCACCACGGTCTTCGGCACGTTGGCGATCACCGAGAGGGCGCCTTCGAGGTCGCCGCCGATGGTCGTGTAGCCGACCGCCTTCTCGCTCATGTCGCCGGTCTGCAGGAACAGGGCGCCGGACGAGTTCGCCCAGTTCCACATCCGCTGGCCGCGGATGCGCGCCTGGATGTTCTGGCGGGTCAGCTCGGTGGGCTGCTGTCCGCCCAGCATCTCGACGGTGGCCGCGATCTCGCGCTCGATCGCGTCGTGGATCGGAATGGTCCTGCAGCGTGACGCCGAGCTCCTCGCGCGAGCACTTCGGCCGCCTGCTTCGTATCGCCGCCGGAGTGCCGGCTCGGCATGTAGAAGGCGAAGAGCTCGGGTGCGTGGGCGTCGCGCGCGGGGCCGATCAGCTGCGACGCGCGCCAGGCGACCAGCAGCGTCAGCATCGAGTCGCGTCCGCCCGACAGCGCGATGCCGAGCGACTTGAAGGCGCCGGTCTTCTCGTAATAGCTCTTCACGCCGATGGCCAGCGCCTCGAACAGGTCGTCGAGCGCGCGCTCGCGCGGGTCCATCGGCGCGCCGGCGGCCCGCGGCGGGCGCGGCGGCAGGAAGAAGTTGCCGCCATCGGGAGCGGGGTAGGCGAGCGTCGAGAAGTCCGCGGTCGGCTGCGTCGATGCGGATCACCGGCACCATCGGCTGCTGCAGGCGGAACGCCTCGCAGTCGGAGCGCCACGTCGTGTTCTCCATCCGCAGGCGCCGCGTGCGATCGAGATCGACGACCGTGGACCACCAGCCCTCGACGAAGCGCGGCGCTTCGAACACCAGCCGGCCGTTCTGGAAAATGAAGCCGCCGCCGTCGTAGATCAATCCGTCCTGGCCGCCGACCGCGTTGGCGTAGAGCAGCAGCGCCTGGTTGTCGGCGGCGCGCGTCGCGAGCATCTCGCGGCGGGTCGAATCCACGCCCATGCGGTACGGCGAGGTCGACACGTTGACGACGATTTCGGCGCCCGAGTAGCAGCGGCGGCGCATCGGGCCATCCGGCGACCACGCGTCTTCGCACACTTCCACCGCGACGTCGCCGAACTCGAACGCGAACCGGTAGTCGCCGAGCGGCACGCCGCCGGCGTCGAGCGCCAGGCCCGGCCCGCCGCGCGAGAAGGTGCGGCCTTCGTAGAAGACGTTGTAGGTCGGCAGCTTTTCCTTGGGCACGATGCCGGCGATGCGGCCGCGATGCACCACCGCCGCGGCGTTGAAGATCTGGCCGGCTGCGGACACCGCGAAGCCGACGACGAAGACCGTCTTCGCAGTCGCGGGTCTCGGTGGCGAAGCGCTCGAGCTCGCGGCGCTGGCCGATCAGGAAGCCCGGCCATTGCACCAGATCCTCGGGCGGGTAGCCGCCGACCGCCTGTTCGGGAAACGCGCCGATGGTGACGTCGGCCGTCGGCCATCTCGCGCGCCACCGCGATCAGGCGATCGACATTCGAGCGGACCGCGCCCACCGTCGGACTGACGCTTGCCACCGCCAGTTTGGCCAGCCGCATCTCTGATTCAGCTTACCAAAGTGCGCCACCAGCACGCCGCGCCCAGTCGGCACGAAGTGCACTAATCGGCGAGCGAAGTTTCGCCGAGGATCCGGCTTGCGCGGATCTTCCGCCGCTTCAGCCCGAAGTGCTCGACCGCGTGCAGCTCGATGTGGGCCATCGCGTCGGCGACCGAGTCGGTGACCAGCATCAGGTCGAGGTCGGCGGCGGAGATCGTGCCCGCCTCGATCATCGTCCTGACACATCGCGAGGAACGGCGCCCAGTAGTCGCGGCCCATCAGCACGACCGGAAACTGCAGGATCTTGCGCGTCTGGATCAGCGTCAGCGCCTCGGTGAGCTCGTCGAGCGTGCCGAAGCCGCCGGGCAGCACGACGAACGCGTACGAATACTTGATCAGCAGGACCTTGCGCACCCAGAAGTACTCGCGTCGTCACCCAGCGATCGAGATAGGGGTTCGGCTTCTGCTCGAACGGCAGTTCGATGTTGCAGCCGACCGATACGCCCGCCCGCCTCGCGCGCGCCGCGATTGGCGGCTTCCATCACGCCGGGCCCGCCGCCGGTCATCACCGTGAAGCCGAGCCCGACCAGCGCGCCGCCGACCTCGCGCGCCATCGCGTAGTAGCGGTGATGCTCGTCGAAGCGCGCCGAGCCGAACACCGTGACGCACGGTCCGACGAAATGCAGCGCGCGAAATCCGCGAATGAAGTCGCGCCCGGCCCGCATCAGCAGCAGCAATTCCTGGAAGCGGGAATGAGGGCCTTCGAGCAGTACGCGATCGGGTTCGGACATAACAGTGATGCTGGTGTAGAGTCTACCTTTATGATCCGACAGGCAGGTCTTGTCCTTGTCGGCGGCCCTCGTCGCGGCAACGCTCGCGCGCCTGCTCCGGCCGCCGCCCAAACCAGCGCCGCGCCTCCCGCACAGTCGGCCGCATCCGGCAACACGGTCGGCACCGTCGTCGATATTTCCGGCGCGGTGATTCCCGGCGCCGAAGTCGTCGTGACCTGCGCGCGACGGCCGCAGCAGCACCATCAGGACCGACGGCGACGGCCGCTTCGACGCCGGCGTGATGGCGGCGCGCGTGCGCGTGACGTCGCAGGGCTTCGAGGCCGCGACCGTCGAGATCAGCGGCACCGGTCCGGTGCAGGTGGTGTTGCGGCCCTTGAACTTCGCCGATTCGGTGGTGGTCACCGCGACGCGCGGCGCCGAGCGCCTGCCGAGCGCGGCCAGCTCAACGGTGCTGACCTCGGCCGAGCTGAGCCAACATGGCCGCCGGCGCGCTCGATGATGCGCTGCGCTCGACGCCGGGCTTCACCTTGTTCCGCCGCTCGTCGTCGCGCGTCGCCAATCCGACGACGCAGGGCGTGACGCTGCGCGGCGTGTCCGGGTCGGGCGCGAGCCGCACGCTGGTGCTGTCCGACGGCGTGCCGCTGAACGATCCGTTCGGCAGCTGGGTCTACTGGAATCGCATCCCGATGGCGGCGGTCGACAAGGTCGAGGTGGTGCGCGGCGCGACCGGCGATCTCTACGGCGCCGGCGCCCTCGGCGGCGTGATCCAGCTGCTGACGGTGCAGCCGAGCCGCACCCGCGCGCGCGCGACCATCGATGGCGGATCGCACGACACCTTCCGCGGCTCGCTGTTCGCGGCCGCCGAGAAGAACGGCTGGAGCGCCAGCGGCGCCTACGAAGGCGTGCGCACCGATGGCGTGTTCGTGCTCGGCTCGGAAGTGCGCGGCGTCGTCGACACGCGCGCCGACAGCGACTATAAGACCGGCTTCGGCACGGTCGGCCGCCGCGGCGCCAACTGGCACGTGACCGGCCGCGGCGCCGGCTACGCGGAAGAGCGCAGCAACGGCACCGTGGTGCAGGTCAATACCACCGACTGGCGGCAGTTCTCGGTCGACGCCGGTGCGCTGGTCGGCGGCGGCGTGCTGCAGGTCAACGTCGTCGGCAGTTCGCAGGACTACTACCAGACCTTCTCGGCGGTCGCCGCCGGGCGCGCCACCGAGCGGCTGACGTTCGAGCAGTCCATCGACACCTCGCATCGCGGCTTCAACGCGCAGTGGACCCGGCCGATCAACAAGCTGACGATGATCGTCGGCGGCGACTACCGGCACACCGAGGCGTAGCAGGATGAGTTTCGCTACCGCTCGTCAGCGGCGTCAACACCAGGACCGGCCCGTTCCTCTCCGGTGGCACCGAAACCGTGGCCGCCGCCTACGCGCGCGCCAACATCGCGGTCACCGATGCCCTGACCGTCGAACTCGGCGCCCGCGCCGATTCCTGGAAATCGATGCCGGCGGATCCGGCGCAGCCGACCAAGGAGGTGAGCTACGTCAGCCCGCGCGGCGCCGTGTCGCTGCGCGCCGGCCGCTTCCAGTTCCAGGCCGCCGGCTATTACGCCAACCGCACGCCGAGCCTGAACGAACTGCATCGTCGCTTCGCGGTCGGCAACCAGGTCACCAATGCCAATCCGCTGCTCGAGCCCGAGACGCTGACCGGCGTGGAAGGCGGCGTGCTGACGCAGTTCGCGCGCGCCTCGGTTCGCGCCACCGCGTTTTCAACAATCTCGACGGCGCGATCGCCAACGTCACGCTGTCGCAGACCCCGACGCGATCGTTCGTCAACGTCAGAACTCGGACACCATTCGCGCGACCGGCGTCGAGGTCGAGCTCGACAGCCGCTTCACCAACACGCTGAGCGCCAGCGCCCAGATGGTCTTCACCTCGAGCCACTTCCGCGGCTCGGTGGCGACGCCGGCGCTCGAAGGCAACGACGTGCCGCAGGTGCCGAAGGTGCAGGGCGGCGTGGCGCTGACCTGGGCGGATCCGCGCTGGCTGACCGCGGCCACGCAGGTGCGCTTCAGCGGCGAGCAGTTCGACGACGACCTCAATACCGCGGCGTTCGTGCTGAAGCCGTATGCCGTGTGGGACGCGACCGTGAGCCGCGCGATCGTGCGCGGCCTCAACGCCTACCTCGCCGTCGAGAACATCCTCGACACCGAATACGACACCGCGCGCACGCCGCTGCGCGTCGATCGGCTGGCCGCGAACCGTGCGTGCCGGCGCGCGGATACGTGGCAGTAGATGCCTGAACGCCAGGGCGGCGTCATTCTGTTCGACGGCACCTGCGCGTTCTGCGAACGCGCGGTCCGCTTCATCGCCACCCGCGACCACGGCTACTTCCAGTTCGGCGCCTCGCAGAATCCCGAGGGCCGCGCCCTGCTCGAACAGTTCGGCACCACCCGCGAGGCGGCCAAGAGCATCATCCTGATCGACGACGATCGCATTTACCTGCGTTCGGACGCGGTGCTGCGGATTGCCGGCACCTGCCCGCGCCGTGGCAATGGGCGAGCGTGTTGCTGTCGGTACCGCGGCCCATTCGCGACCTGGTCTATGGATTGGTCGCGGCGATCAGGCTGCGCATCGCCGGGACCTCGAATGCCTGCGAGATTCCGCCTCCCGAGATCCGCTCGCGGCTGCTCTGAATCGAGCTTCGCGATCGCGTGATGATCCTGCGCAAGCGCACGGCCGGGATGTGCCGATGCGGCGTGGCCTGATCATGGCTACTTGATGCGGCGGACCTTGATCACGGATCGATCGGGAGCGCCAGAGGTCCACGCGGCGATCAGTCCGCGTTGGACCGCGGCCATCACCGGATACGACGTCGCGGCTCCCAGGCTCTCGGGCACTCCGAAGGCGGCGCCTGGTGCTGCCAGAGCGACGAGGCTCGCATGGCGCGCGCCACCGCGCATCTCATCCCAGGCGACGAACACCTGTCCCGAGCCATCAATGGCGATCTGCGGATGCGATGCCTTCGGGGTGCCGAAAGTCGGTACGCTGGACCGGCTTCGAGAACGATGGTCCGTCGCGCCAGGTCGCATAGCGAATGACGCCGGCTTCTTCCGACACCGTCGGCCAGGCCAGGTGCACCGTGCCCCTGTCGTCGACCGCCATCGCCGGGCCATCGTCAGGACAGCCGTCGATCGACCAGCCGTCCTGGTTGACGCGGATCATCGGCGCAAAGCTGGCGCCGCCGTCACGTGATACGGAGAAGCCCATGTCGCGGAAGTTCCCTTCGAAAACGTGACGCCACGCGATGGCGATCGCACCGTCGGGCGCGATCGCCATTGCGGTCTTGCAGCAGTAGCAGACGCCGGGGAACAGCGATTGTTCGCGCACGCCCGTGGCGGACGCCCTCGCGTAATACAGCGCGGACCGTCTGCGCCATCGCGACGCCGTCATGTTCGCCGTTGTGGCCGCGAGCGCCCGCCGCCTGCGGCCATGCCGCGATGATCGAGCCAGATCGCGTGCGCGCGCGCCCGTGGCATCGAGCGCCATCGCCCCCCAGCCGCGATCGCCCTCCGCGCCGGGCGCCTGCAGCGTGTGCGCGGCCGCAAAGGTCCGTCCGCCATCGCGCGAGCGCGCCAGGCGGATCGCGGTGCCGTCGTCGCTTCGCGTTCCACAGTACCGCGATCTCCGGCGTGTTCGCGTCGATGCCGCCCGCCAGTGACACCCGCGGCGCGATCTCGCCGCTGATGCGCGCTTCACCGGCGACGGCGTTGACCCGCACCGGTGCATCGAACTGGCGACCACCATCGCGGCTGACCGCAAGGTAGATGTCGCCGGCGCCTGTCTGCGGAGGCGCCCCACACCACCGCGACGAACTGACTGCGAAGCCGCGATCCAGGGCGTCACGTTGGTGCGTCCGGTGATCGCCAGCGTGATCTCCGCCGCAGTGACGGGCGGCTGGGCATCGATCGGGCTGACGAACGCGGCGGCGGCAATCGCGACGCTGACTACAGTCGTTGCGCATCATGGCTCCTTAAAAACGAATCCGGGCGCCGAACTGAAACGATCGCGATTCGCCGACCGCGGTGATCTGGTTGAAGGTCGACGACGGGCTTCGCCGGATACGCGCCCGCACCGAAGTTGGCGTTGCGCGTGACGACGTTGGCGCGGTTGGTGAGGTTGAAGCCTTCGGCAAGCACCTCGAACTGCCAGCGGTCTTTGAACCGGAACGACCGGCTGACGCGGGCGCTGAGCAGGAAGAACGGCGTGCCTTCACCGGCGTTGCGCTCGATGAACGCGCCGTTGACGATCGGCCGGCCCGCCGTGCCCTGGATGGTGGTCACACCTGAGGTGATGTTGAACGGCGGAGCGGAGTAGGCCTGGACCATGCCGCCAAACTGAAATCCGCGCGACCAGGGCCGAGCCGTTGACGACCAGCCGATGCCGCTGATCGTTGTCCGATCGGCCCCAGTCTTTCGACAGATCGGTCGGATCAATTGGCGACGAAAAAAATGCCTCGCCGACGTTGTTCATGGCCGTCGACAGCGTGTACGACACGCGGTACTGTCCGAACCTGGTGGTCCGCTGCGACAGCGACACGTGCAGGCCGTGATAGTTCGAGTCGCCGACCGACGAATACTGGTTGTTGTTGGCGTACGACGCATTCGGCCGGCAGCCGTTGTTGGTGCCGGCGGCCACGCACGTCGGCACGTTCTGGTTGACCGCGATCAGCAGGTCGCGACCCTTCAGATACTGGTAGCCGGCGCCAAGCGTCGTGCGTTCGCCGAACTGGTGTTCGATCTCGAGTGCTCGATTGCATCGACGACGCGTTCTGCAGGTCGCGATCCATCGTCGTCAGGTTCGGCAGCGTCACCAGCGGCACCGCGGCGCCGAGGTGTTCGGGAAACACCGGCGCTCCGGCCTGCGTCGGCGACAGGCTCACCGCGTACTGCCGCAGCGCGGTGACGTCGGTGGTGTTGCCGGCCGACATCAGGGCGTTGGCGAGCGCGCGCAGCGGCACGCGGTCGTAGAACAGGCCGGCGCTGGCGCGCACGATGGTGCGACGCGACTCCGATGGCGTCCAGGCCACGCCGAGGCGCGGCGAGACGTTGTTGCTGTCGGTGGTGATGGTCTCCAGCCACTGCAGGTCGTAGCGGACACCCGCGTTGAGAGTGACCGACGAGGACACCTTCCATTCGTCCTGCACGTAGATCCCGAGGTTCGGGTTGGTCTGCGCGAGCTCGGTGATGCCGAAGGTCTGGCCGAAGCCGGCGTTGTTGTAGGTGCCGGCCAGGAAATTGGCCAGCGACGAGAACGTGTAGCTGCCGCGACCGAGCGCGGGAAGGTGATCAGGTCGTCGTTGTAGAGAAAGTCGACGCCGGCGCGCAACGCATGTGCGCCGCGCTGGTGCGACAGGTTGTTGACGATCTGATACGACTGGTTGAAGCGTCCGGTCGGGCTGCTCGAGCTGGTGCCGAACGTCGCCACGCCGGCGATGCTGACCGCCGGGCCGATCAGGTCCGACGGCGGCGCCTGCAGATCGCCGCGCGCCACTTGCGCGCGGGTTTCGAGGAACGGTGCGCGACGACAGCACCAGCGTGTTGCCGATCGCCACCGACTGATCGGTGTTATCGAGGTTGGACGATGCGGTCGGCGCGCTCAGGCCGCCGGCGCCGCGCGCGTTGCTGGCGTTGACGTCGTAGCGGCTGTAGCGGATGCTGAACTGATCGCGAGCGGCTGAACTGGTGATCGAACTTTGGCCAGCACGTTGGTCGTCTCGACCGGATTGGCATAGATGCCGGTGACGATCGCCGGGCCGCCGTAGCCGGTGGCGCCGAGTCGCGCATTGATCGCGGCGACGTTGGCAGCCAGGATCGTTGCCAGGCCGGTCTGCTCCAGATCGCGCCGCTCGAGGTTGCCGAAGTAGAACGTGCGGTTCTTCCGAAACGGGCCGCCGACGCTGGCGCCGAACTGCGACTGGCGCATCGGCAGCGTCGTTCCCGAGAGCGCATTGCGGGCGTTCAGGCGGTCGTCGCGGAAGAAATCGTAGACCGTGCCGCGCAGGTTGTTGGTGCCGCTCTTGGTGACCACGTTGACATAGCCGCCGAGCGCGCGGCCCGAGCTCGGCCTGGGCCCCGGAGGTGATCACCTGGAACTGCTCGATGGCATCCACGCCATAGGTGATCCCGCTCAAGCCGGCGGCATCGTCATTGGCCGACAGGCCGTCGACCACGAAGTTGTTCGAGAGGTTGCGCTGGCTGCCGACCGAGAGGGTCATCCCCGGGACCGCCGAGGTTTCCGGGAACAACTGGGTGCTGGCGATGTTCGTGGGCGCGACACCCGGCGCGAGCAGCGCGATGTCCAGGAAGTTGCGGCCGTTCATCGGCAGCGCGGCCACCTCCGCTGCGGTCACGGTCGAGGTGATCTGGCTGCGCGCGGCTTCGATGAGCGGCAGCTCACTGGTCACGATGACGGCGATCTCGAAACCGCCGACGTCCATGGTGACCTTCAGTTCGAACGCGGAACCCGCCGACACGTCCAACTGACGGGTGTAGGTCTCGAAGCCCGGCAGCGACGCGGCGATCGTGTAGCGGCCAATCCGCAGGTAGGGCAGTCGAAATCGTCCGTGCTCGTCGCTCACCGCTGACGCCACCAGGTTGGTGGCGCCGTGGGTGGCCTGGACCGTGGTTCCGGGCAGAACGCCACCGCCACTGTCGATCACCCGGCCGCTGACACTGCCGACATCAACCGTCTGTTGCGCGCGCACCGGGCTCGGCAACGCGAGCGCGCACCCTGTCAACAAGGCAATACGTACGAAAGCAAGCATGGCACCTCCAAAAAACTGCGACAGACATCGAACACCGATCGGCGCGGGCCGATCGCTGGCAATCGAGCGCTGAAGCTAGTGTTTGGGCGGAGGCGCGTCGGGAGTGGCGAGGCGGTACAGCAGCGGCGGTGGCGGCGCGAGCGCGGCGTTGGTCGACTCGATTGTGACCGCCGATGAAGCCGGCGATTCGAGCACGCCGACGTTGGCGAACAGCGTCAGCAGATGGGATCCGGGGCCGTCGCAGGTATTGCCGATCCGGCAGCAGTCGTGCGACGTCGACTTGTGATGCATCGGGCACGCATCACCTTCCTGAGGCGCCGGCGGCGCTTCTTCATGACACGCGGCGGCCTTGGCAGCTTCTTGCGCCGCGTGCGTCACGCAGCATTGCTCGGGCACAAACGCCGACAGCGATGCGACCTGGCACAGCAGCCAGGCTAGCGTAACAGCGCGAATGCGGCGGCGGACGGCCGACATGAGCCTCAAGCGTAGTGGAAAGGTCCGGGTTCGCGCAACCTGTCGGCTGTCGCGCCGGTGGCATGATGCCGCCAGAGTGCAAGCGTCCACATCGATCGGACCGGGTCGAACCCGCTAGCGCAGGTTGACTGGCTGTCGTTCAAATCCCAGCGGCGATTGCTTGGTATACAGCTGCACGAACAGCGTGCCGGCGATGAGATCCTCGCGATTGCGCCCGCGCAGGGTCAGCGTGCCCGAGCCGCTGATCTGATTCGCCGCCAGCAGATGCGCGACGATCGGGCCGGGCTTGTCGCCTTCGCTGCGATGAATCGTCAAGCCGATCACGCGATCGGCCGGCGCCATCTTCGCCGTCGCCGCGTCGAAGCGCAGCGCGCCGGTGGTCGAGTCGTAGTTGAACTTCACGGTCGCCGGCCCAATGACGATCTCGGCGGCGATCGGCGCCGGCGCGACGCCGTTGACCAGCGGCGGCGTGCTGAACGGCGCCCGGCGCGGCTTGGCCGCCTGCTCCCACGCGAACGCGTACTTCAGCAGCTTCGCTTCTTCCCACGCGCCGCCCAGCAGCTCGAGCGCGATCGGCAGGCCGTCGGCGCGTGAACCCCGCGGGCAGGGCGATCGCCGGCAACCCGGTCGTCGCACTGAGCTGACAGTTGGTGCCGGCCTGCGCTTCGCCGATCAACGCCGGCTTGCGGCGCAGCGTCGGATAGGCGAGCGCATCGATGCGCTGTTCGTCGAGGCGTGGCGAGCACCACGGCGCGCAGCGCGCG
The DNA here is from genome assembly GCA_963795125.1 of uncultured Acidimicrobiia bacterium. Taxonomy (GTDB): domain Bacteria; phylum Acidobacteriota; class Vicinamibacteria; order Vicinamibacterales; family UBA2999; genus 12-FULL-67-14b. The sequence continues at coordinate 755,430 of CAWCGQ010000001.1, forward strand.
ACGCTTGATCATCGCCTGGCGGTAGTGCTCGGTGTCGCGCTTCTCCGGGGCATTGCGCAGGCGGAACGTGGCGTCGAGCTCGGCATGATGCAGGCCGCGGTCGATGATCTCGCCGAGCGACTTGACCGGCGCGTTCGGCTGCTTCGCGAGATACGCGGCGAGATCGAACTTGAACTCGTCGCCGATCACGCTGCTCTCGCGCAGCAGCTCGTCGAGGCCGGGCACGATGATGTCGACCACCTCGGCGCCCTGCGCCTTGAAGCCGTCGAGCGCCTTGCGGACGATGGCGGCGACTTCGTCGTCTTCGGGCGCGCTGCCCCAGAGCGCGCGCAGCACGCCGATGCGCGCGCCCTTCAGTCCGTTGGCGTCGAGCGCGTCGCGATACGACTTGGGAATCTGCACCGCGCCTCCCGCGGTGATCGGGTCCGCCGGATCCGACGCCGACCGTCGCATCGAGCATGATCGCGAGATCGGTGACGCTGCGCGCCAGCGGTCCGGCAATGTCCTGCGTCGACGACAACGGCATCACGCCGGCTGCGGCTCGACAGGCCGTGCGTGCCGCGCAGGCCGACGAGATTCTGGTTGCGCGGCGGGAATGCGAATCGAACCGCAGGTGTCGCTGCCCATGCCCGCGGCGGCGAAGCTCGCGCCGATCGCCGCGCCGGTGCCGCCGCTCGAGCCGCCCGGCACGCGAGACAGATCGTAGGGATTGCGGGTCTGTCCGGTGAGCGACGAGATCGTTGGTGATGCCGGCGGCGAGCTCGTGCATCGTCGTCTTGCCGAGGATCACCGCGCCGGCATCGCGCAGCTTCTTCACCTGGAAGGCATCGGCCGCGGGTTGCATCGTGGCCAGGCCGAGCGCGCCGCCCGAGGTCGGCATGTCGGCGGTGTCGTAGTTGTCCTTGATCAGGACCGGAATGCCGTGCAGCGGCCCGCGCACCTTGCTTGTCGGCGCGCTCGCGATCCATCGCGTCGGCCTCTTCGCGCGCGCGCGGATTGATCAGCACGATCGACGTTGAGGCGCGGCCCGGCCTGGTCGTAGGCCTGGATGCGCGCGAGGTACGACTCGACCAGCCCGCGCGAGGTGACGCGTCCCGACGCCTGCGCGGCCTGGAGATCGAGGATCGATTGCTCGTGCACCTCGAAGAACGCCACGACCGGCGCCGGCGCCGGCTGCGGCCGCGCCGGCGCGCGCTGATCGGCGCGCAGCGTTCACGATAATGAGCAGAGCGAGGCAGGCGACCGGCGGCAATACGGGCGCGAATCGTGAAAAGCATGGCCGATTGTAGCCTCTGCCGCGCCGCAGCGCTGAAACGCGATCGCGGCCTGCTGCGCCGTAGCGCGACTCGCGGAGGCGGGTTGACACGCATGGCACCGGATGTCAGCATTCCGGCCAGTGACTGGATCACCGAGATCCTCCGAGACACCTCGATCGCGCTCGCCACCGCCGTCGTCGTCGCCGGAGGCTTCTGGATCGCCGCGCCGGCCGAGACCCAGGCGGCACGTCCGGCGCGCGTCGCCGGCAAGCCGAACCTGAACGGCATCTGGCAGGCGCTCAACACCGCGAACTACGACATCCTGTCGCACCAGGCCAAGGCGGCGCTGGCGTTCCGCGCCGGGCCCGGTGGTGCCGGTGCCCGGCCGCACCGGTGCTCGCGTTCGGCGCGGTCGGCGCGGTGCCCGCCGGCAACGGCATCGTCGAAGGCGACGAGATTCCGTACCTGCCGGAAGCCGCGAAGAAGCAGCAGGAGAACCAGGCCAACTGGCTCGATCGCGATCCCGAGATCAAGTGCTTCCTGCCCGGCGTGCCGCGCGCCAACTACATGCCGCTGCCGTTCCAGATTCTGCACAGCGAGCAAGCGGTGTTCTTCGCGTACGAATACGCCGGCGCGGTGCGCAACATCCTGCTGAAGGATCCCGGGCCCGCGCCGGTCGATTCGTGGATGGGGCAGTCGGTCGGCGCCTGGGACGGCGATACGCTTCGTCGTGACCGTGACCGGCTTCAACGACCAGACGTGGTTCGATCGCGCCGGCAATCACCACAGCGACAAGCTGAAGGTCGTCGAGCGCTACACGCCGCAGGGCCCCGATCATCTGTGGTACGAGGCGACCATCGAGGATCCGGTGACGTTCAGCCGGCCGTGGAAGATCCGCATGCCGCTCTATCGCCACATCAATCCCGACGCGCGGCTCAATCAGTTCAAGTGCGTCGAGTTCGTCGAGGAGTTGATGTACGGCAAGTTGCAGGAAGACGCCGGTTCAATAGCGCGAGGTGCAAGGGTTGACGATATGCGACTAGTCATCGCGCTCGGGCTCGCGGCCGTCGTGACGGCGTCGGCGATCGCGCAACCGGCGCCGGCCGAGCATCGCCAAGCCGGCGCCGATGACGCCGCACCGCGGACGGCAAGCCCGACCTGCAGGGCATCTGGACCAACGCCACGATCACGCCGCTCGAGCGCCCGCAGAACGTCACGAGACCTGGTGCTGAGCGAGGAGGAGGCCGCGCGCATGGAGAAGGCGACGCTCGATCGCGCGCGAGCAGCTGAACGAGCCGAGCGATCCGAATCGCCCGGCGCCGCCGCAGGGCGGAGACGGTTCGACCGGCGCGGCCGGCAACGTCGGCGGCTACAACAATTTCTGGCTCGACCCCGGCGATCGCGTCGCGGTGGTCGACGGCCAGCGGCGCAGCTCGCTGATCATCGATCCGCCCGACGGCCGCGTGCCGGCGTTGACCGCCGAGGCGCGCGCGCGCACCCAGGCGCGGCCAAGCAGAACGATGGGCCGCGGCCAGTACGATCATCCGGAGTATCGCCCGCTCGCCGAGCGCTGCCTGCTGTCGTTCGGGCCGACCACGCCGCTCGTGCCGAACTACTTCTACAACAACAACCTGCAGATCGTGCAGACGCCGGACCACGTGATGATCATGATGGAGATGGTGCACGACGCGCGCATCGTCCGCATCGGCGGCACGCACCTGCCGAAGCACATCCGCCCGTGGATGGGCGACTCGATCGGCCATTGGGAGGGCGACACGCTGGTCGTCGAGACCACCAATTTCCCGCCGCAGCAGAACTTCCGCGGCTCGTCCGAAAATCTCCACGTGGTCGAGCGATTCCGCCGCGTCGACGCCAAGACCATCAATTACCGGTTCACGGTGACCGACCCGACCACGTTTACGGCCCCGTTTACGGGAGAAATTCCGTTTCAGGCGATGGACGAGTTAATCTATGAGTACGCGTGCCACGAAGGCAACTACGCCATGGCGAACGTGCTGAGCGGCGCGCGCAACGAAGAGAAAGCGACTCGGAACGAAGCAATAATCGAGAGAACCTATGACCAAACGAAACCTGTTCACCGCGTTGTTGCTCGCTCGCCGGGCTCGTCGCTGGCCGGCCGCTCGGTCATCGCCCATCACGCGTTTGGCGCCGAGTTCGATCCGAACGCGCCGATCCGCCTGCAGGGCAAGGTGGTGCGCCTCGAATGGGTGAACCCGCACACCTGGATTCACATCGAGACCGTCAAGGACGGCAAGCCGGAAGTCTGGATGATCGAAGGCGGCACGCCGAACACGCTGCTGCGCCGCGGCATCACCCGCGACACCGTCGCGATCGGCACCGAAGTGGTCGTCGACGGCTACCAGACCAAGGACCACTCGCTGAAGCGCGCCAACGGCCGCGACGTGACGTTCGCCGACGGCCGCAAGCTGTTCATGGGATCGTCGGGCACCGGCGCGCCGAAAGACGGCCGCGACCCGACCGAAAGCGCCGAAGAAGCCGGGCGGCAGGTAGGTCGCGGCTTAGGAGAAGCCGATCCAGCGGCCCGCGGCGGCCACCACCACCCACAGCGCAATCGACAGCGCGCCGACCAGCATCTGGCGGCGCGCTGTGTTACGTACCGGCGTCCGCGGTGACGCGCGCGCGAATCGTGAACGCAAACGCGATCGCGATCGGCAGCGTCGTCATCTTCACCCAGAACGAATCGTTGTAGTAGCACTTGATCGGTTCCGACAGGAACAGCGGCACGCCGGTGAGGATCATCATCGCGAGCGCGCCGATCATCCACGGCCGCGCCGCGCGCCACAGTTCGCGCGGCGCTGCGCTCCTTCAAGCCGAGTCCCATCAGGCGGAGGTCCACGACCAGCACCGCGCCGCCGAGCAGCCGACAGCGCCAGCAGGTGCACGGCTTCGATCACCGGGAACAGCCAGTTCGAGTTGACGATGAACTGCCCCAGCCAGAGCGATTCGCACCATTCGAAGAAGGGCAGCAGCATGTCGGTGTCTGATGGCGCTATCGGTGGCGGGCGGCACGACGCAGCCGGCGAACCAGTTGACGAATGCGGATTGCGGCTGGATGTCGCAGTCGAACCAGTTGTAGGCGATGAACCGCCCGAACACGATGATCAGCGCCCACAGGATCAGCGAGGCGAGGCCGGCGCGCCGCGCCACCCATGGCAGCCGCGGCGTCGGTGTCCCACGCGGCGGACTTCGGCTCGACGCGCGCGTGGAAGTACCAGATGTTGAGCATCGCGAGGATCAGGAAGATCACCTTGCCGCGAAACCACACGCTCTGATAGGTGCGCACGGGAATGCCGTAGAACAGCAGGACGCCGGTGATCAGCATCACCGCGAAGCCGATCCGCACCCACGGCAGCAGCCGCTCGGTTCATCTCGGAGACCGGCACGCTGGTGAAGCCGAGGCCGAGCAGCCGCAGGTCCCACACCGTCGGTCAGTCCCGCGAACAGCAGCAGGAACAGGACGTGCGTCGATTCGACGAGCGGGTACATGAACAGCGACTCGCGCAGCGCGGTGCTGCCCTGCGGTCGCGGCCAGCCATTCGCAGAAGGCGAGGAGCGACACGGTCACTTCGACCGAGGTGATCGCCTGGTCGAACTGCTTGTGGCAGTTCGTGCAGGCGTCGTAGATGTCGCCGCCGATCGTGAAGATCGCGTCCTTGTCCTTGGCCTCGGCGGCCTTGAGCGCGCGGTTGCTCTGCTCGATCAGCGCCAGCGCGTGCTTGATCCAGTCGCGGATTGCCGCCGGAGCGCGACGGCAGCATCAGCAGGTTGCCCGATTCGGCCAGCTGCATCGCGCTGCCCCTGACGCCCGCCCACTCGTCGTCGGTGGCCGGCGCCTTCTCGAAGGTGCCTTCCAGCGTGATGACGGTGCCGACCGATTCCCAGATGCTCGTCGGCCGCCGGATCGAGCACGTTGTTCATCAGGTCGTTCATGTTCACCGTGGTCTGAAACGGCGGCATCGCCGGCGCCGGCGGCGCGGACGAGCAGGACGAGCAGACAGGCAAGGACGAGTGGCGCGAGCCACGTCGAGTCGCATGGTCGGACATCTTAACCGACCCGCCTGCAGCTTACCCAAGGAAACCTCGGTCGCCGGCGGGCCCGGGCCGGGCCACGAACCACGGCACGCGTCCGACCGAGGGCAGCTGCCGCTGCGTAGGCGCGGATCCATTCCTCGCCGAACGCGGCCGCGTCGGCGACGGGCACCGCCGCCCAGACGCTGCCGCCGAACCCGGCGCCGAAGTTGCTCGACGGCAAACGCGCCGAGCGCGCGCGCCATCTTCGCCATCAGCATGGTTTCGGGAATCTGGTTGCCGAGCAGCTCGTCGGCGTCGCGCTGCGACTCGTCCGACAGGCGGCCGAGCGTCGTCGCGATCGGCGTCGCGAAAGGCGCGCTGCGGCCTGCGGCGCGCGGGCGGTCTCGTCGACGAAGTGCCGCAGCCGGCGATCGAGATCGGCAACCGAGAACGCGCCGTCGCCGGTCGGCTCGAGCCAGCGGGTCGAGGCGCTCGACGGCATCCGGCGCGCTGGCCAGCGCCTCGGCGAGCGAGGGCGCCGGTGCGCGGCGCGCCGGTTCCAGATCGCGTGCAGCGCGCGCACGCCATCGGCGGCGCGGTTGTAGCGATGCCATGACCGAGCCGGCCTTGTCGGCCTGCACGCCGCTCGAGGCGATCACGAACGTCCAGTCGGGCGGCATCGCGCGTGTCGCCGAGCGGCGTGACCGGCACGAATCGATACAGGCTGACGTGATCGGTCCGCACCGCGAGGATCGCGGTGTGATCTTCGCTGCCGCCGTGCGTGCCGACGCCGGCCGAGCCCGGCAGGCCGGGAAAGTCGCAGGCCGTTCTCGACGCAGCCGAGATACCACGCCAGGTCGTGGACGCGTCGCAGGTGGCGCTGCCATTCGTCGCGCTGCGCGCAGGCCGGCGCGATCGATCAGCGCCAGCGCGACGCCGACCACCAGCGCGCTCGAGCTGCTCAGGCCGGAGGCGCGCGGCAGGTCGCTGGCGATCGCGATGTTGGCGCCCAGCGTCGGCGCCCGGGAAATTCAGGAACAAGCGGTGCGCGACCACGTGCACGTAGCGCTGCAGGCCGCGATAGTGCGGCGGCACCGGCGTCGACGGATCGACTTCGATGATCTGGCCGTCGAAGATATCGCCGACCCGCACGAGGCCGTCCGGCGCGTGACGCGCGCCGCCAGCGTGATGCCGCGCGGCACCGCGCGCGATCAGCGAATGGCCGCCGGCGTAGTCGGTGTGCTTGCCGAAGATCTCGATGCGCCCGGGCGTGAAGCGCCGCCACTGCGGCGCGCCGTCGAGGATCGGCTGCGCGCGCTGCTCGAGCGCGGCAAACAGCTCGGCCCGCGAGGCCGCGTCGGCCGGCGTCATGCCCAGCGATTCGAAATGTCGCGCGATCGAATTCATGGCCGCGCCTCCACGCCCGTCAACCGCTCGCTGACGATCGCGACATCGCCCGGCCGCGACAGGTCGAGCACCGCGCCGCGTGCCGGGAACGTCCGGAACCGCACGCCCCTGGTGAGCGCGAGCGTAACCGCCTCGGGCAGCTCATACTCGCCGCGCGCCGACCGCGGCACGTCACGGCAGGCGTCGAAGATGCGCTGGTCGAACCTCCAGAGGTTCATGCTGATCAACGCGCGCCTGCCGGGGGCGTCGTAGGTATTCGCGCCCCGGCTTCTCGACAATGCGCGTGAGATAGCCGAGCGGGTCCACGTCGATCGCGGCAAACGCCGTCACACGGTCGAGGGTAAAGCCGCTGTCGCGCACGAGGGCGTCGCGATCGTAAGCGGGCAGCCCGGGTTCGTCGAGATCGGCCAGCGCGCGCAGGACCGGGGCGGGGTAGAGGTTGTCGGCGTTGAGCGCGAGAAAGGAATCGCCTGCGGCGTAACCACGGGCGCTCAGTACGGCTCGGGCCGTGCCGTCGGCGACCGGCTGCACGGCATAGTCGATGGCCAGTCGGGACGGGCGGGCGCGGTCGTAGTAGTCGCGAATCGCGGCATGATCGGGCGCGACCACCAGGCAGACGCCCGTGCAGCCGGCGTCGGCAAGCGCGCTCAACACGTAATCGAGAAACGGCCTCGCCGCTCCGCCGGCCCCGGGCGCCGTCGAGCGGCCGATCGGCATCATCCCCTTCGCTCCGGCCGCGGCGGCCCGGGCCTGGTGCTCGGTCAGCGTCGTCTCGTTGCCACCCTGCTGCATCCGGCTGCCCAGCCCGCGGGCGAGAACGACCGCCTTCATCTGAACAATGCTACAGTGCACCGCCTCCGCCGAAACTGCGGCGCGACAGGTGCGCGAAAAAAAGAGGGCCTATGAAGCGAATCCTACCAACCATCGCAACCGCGACTGTGGTCGTGGCGGTGACGCTGGGCGCACAGGCGCCCGCGCCACAGCAGCCGCCGGCGCCGCGCCCGACCACCACGACGACGGCCGATCCCTACGCGAACAATCCGGACGCCGGCGAAGACGCACGTTTCCGCTGGCCGCGCCCGCGGGCCAGGACAGCGGCGCGAAGCAAACCGCGCCCGCCGGCGCCGTCAACCAGGGCGCGTTCGATCCGGCGACGTGGAAGTACGGCACCGCGTTTCAACGCGCCGGCCGGATCGAAGGTCTGGAATCCGGTGAAGCTCAAGCTGCAGCAGGGCGGCAAGGTCACCGGCGGCACGTTGTTTTCGGCGCCACCGATCCGTCGACCTATTGCGCGATGGCCAATGCCGGCTACGACTTCATCTGGACCGAGATGCAGCACGGCCAGACGGACTGGAACCAGGTGGCGCGGATGTGGCGCACGTGCCCGCACGCCAAGGCGGTGCCCGGCGTGCGCGTCGCGTATACCGACGAGCGCGAGATTCAACACGCGCTCGATGCCGGCGCGCTCGTCGTCGTGGTGCCGACCGTCGATACCGTCGGCCGAGGCAATGCAGGCGCGCGACTGGACCTACTTTCCGCCGCTCGGCCGGCGCAGCAACGGCGGCGGCCAGGCGTTCGATGCGGCGATGTGGGGCGGCGTGCCCGGCGGCTATCGCAACACCGCCAACGACAACATCGTGTCTGATCCTGATGATCGAGACGCTCGAAGGCGTCGAAGAACGCGGACGAGATTGCCAAGGTGCCCGGCGTCAGCGCGGTGTTCGCGGCGAGCGGCGACCTCGGAAATTTCTCGGGCTACCGTCAGGGGTCGCCCGACTACGAGCGCGCCATCAACATCGTGCACGACGCGGCGATCAACGCCGGCGTGCGGCTGTGCGGGCCGTTCGCCTGGCGCGATCGGCCGGACTTCACCTGTTTCCAGGCGGGCAGCGAGACCGCTGCCATCGCGCGCGGCGTCGCCGCGGAACTGGGCACCCTGGCCAATACGCAAGGCCAGCCCGAAGTCGGCCCGTTCGCGAAGAAGCCGCAATGAGCTCAGCGGCGCGATGGGCATTCGACCCCCTGGGTCCGGTTTAAAGAAAAGGGCGGCCGGTGAGGCCGCCCTTTGTTTGAGCCGCACGCCCGTATCCGTGAGCGCCGCGGCTGCCCATCGCGGACGAGCTAGCTGATGCTGCGGCGGCGGTTGGAGCCGCCGTCACGCGAATCATCCTCGCGTCGATCGTCCGACTCGTCCATGTCTTCGCTGTCGCGGTCCTCGCCCTGGCGCCGCGGCGGTGGGGCTGGTCAGTTCGGTGCGGAGCCAGCGGCGTCGCTGCGGCTTTCGCGCGTCTGCGGCTCGTTCGGCTCCTGATAGCCTTCGCCCTTGCCCTGTGAGTCTCGCTCGCGGTTCTGGTCGTCCTGTCCCATGAAAACCTCCGCCGTCCGAGGAGCAAAAGCGGTACCGCCGTTGAGGAGGAAGGAGGTCGTAGCGGCCGCGCGTCATTCGCATCGCGTCGCGCAAGTACGGAAGATCGATGCCCAATCCGGCACCGACCGTCGCCAACGGTTGCGCGCGACCCGGGCTGACGCACGAGACGCCGGGCACGAGATCTGCAGTCGGATGCTGACGCGCATCGGTCGCTCGGGCCGATGCCTCCACCGCCGCGCCGAAGCCTCATGTCGGGGCCGGTCGCGGTGAGGGTCCGAAGGAAACGAGTTTCATCATGTTATCGAATCGAATGATCCTGGCGGTCCTGGCGTTGGCTGCGGGCGCCGGCCTTGCCGCCACGCTCATACCGCAGGCCCGCAATCGCCGGCGAATCGCGGACGAGTCCAGCCGCGTCGACGAGGCATCGGAGGATTCGTTCCCGGCGAGTGACCCGCCGTCGTTCTCGGGGCCGGCGGTGGCGGTACCGGGACCGGCGTCATAACGGATGCGGGACCTCAACAGCGAGGTCGCGGGCTGGCTCCGCGACTTCGCGTTCGTGCAGAAGGCGACACCCAGCCGCTGGGGCTACAAGCGGGCGGCGTCGGCGGTATTGTCCCTGCCCGTGCCGCTCGACGCGCTGCTTGAGCCAGACGGGACCCTTCAGAAAATTCCGCACATCGGTCCGGCGTCGACGCGCGTCATCCTTGAAGTGCTGCACGAGGGGCCTTCGCCGACCGTCGAGCAGGCCGTCGACCGCCGCCGAGCCGGGGACGCGCGCCGACATCGTGCGCCGCCGCGGATTGCGTTCCAATTTTCTCAGCCGCGCGGCGGTCGAGGCCGCGATGCGCACACGCAGCCCGCGCGCGCCCGCGCGAGCGGACGTGCGGTGCGACCTCCAGATGCACTCGGATTGGAGTGACGGCGGCCAGACGCTGGAGGAGATCTGCGAAACCGGTGTGGCGCGCGGCTACAGCCATGCCGCGGTCACCGATCATTCCTACGGCCTGCCGATCGCCGGCGGATTGTCGATGGAACGCGTCGCCGCGCAGCACGCGGCGATCGATCGACTCAATGCGCGGTATCGGGGGCGCTTTCGCCTGCTGAAAGGCATCGAAGCCAACATCCGCGCCGACGGATCAATCGACATGAGCCCAGGCGAGCTGGCGCAGTTGGAGATCGTGGTCGCCGCCCCGCACTCGGCGCTGCGCTCGTCAGCCGACCAGACGCCGCGCATGATCGGCGCGGTGCAGACGCCGGGGGTGCACATTCTCGGTCATCCGCGCGGCCGCATCTACGGATCGCGCCCCGGCGTGACGGCGGACTGGCCGCGCGTGTTCACCGCCGCGGCGCGCGCCGGAGTGGCAATTGAGCTCGACGGCGATCCGTCGCGCCAGGATCTCGACTTCGACCTCGCGCGCGGCGCGCTGGCGAGCGGCTGCCTGTTTGCGATCGACAGCGACGCGCACGCGGGTGACCAGTGGTGGTACGCGGACACGGCGCTGGCGCATGCGCGCATCGCCGGCATTCCGCGTGAGCGGGTGATTAACTGCTGGCCGCTAGGGAAGCTGCTCGACTGGGCGCAACAACGCTCGCGCGCGGCCTAGCGGGTCAGGACTCGTGCAGCCAGCCCTGGAGCAGCGCGTAGCGCACGATATCGATGCGCCCGCGCATGCCCAGCTTGCGCATGCCGTTGGCCTTGTGCGCTTCGACCGTCTTGACGCTCAGGTTCAGGCGCGCCGCGATTTCCTTGTTGGTGTTGCCCCAGGCAATCATCCGCAGGACTTCCGTTTCGCGGGGACTGAGCGGCGTGGTCGGCTCGGGTTCCGGTACGGGAGGCGCGGTCTTGGAGGCACTGGGCGCCGGCGCGGTCATCGACGCGTCCAGGTACTTGGCGCCGGAGGCCACCGCGCGAATGGCGAGCAGCAACTCCGCCGGCCGGCTCTGTTTGAGGACGTAGCCGGAGGCTCCGGCGCGCATCAACTGCTGCAGGTAGCTCTTGTCGGCATGTCGCGTCAACGTCAGCACCCGCGCCGACGGGCAGCGCTCGAGCAACTGCGTCGTCGCGGCGAGGCCGTTCAGGCCGGGCATGGAGATGTCCATGATCACGACATCCGGCGAAATCTTCTCGGCTTGCGCCACCGCCTCGCGACCATCGCCGACGGTGGCGACGACGTCCATGTCGGGCTGGGCATTGAGAATCATCCGCAGGCCTTCGCGAACCGTCTCGTGATCGTCGGCCAGGAGGATGCGCAGTTTCTCAGTCATGGTCGCGGCACCGTGCCTGCACCGTACCACGGTTGGTCCGCAGGGAAGTCGAAAATCGGCGGCGCATTCGCCTATCATGTGTCCGCAGCCAACTCTGCCGCTGCAGGAGAATCAACCGATGCGCAACCTCACAGGCGTGGTGATCTTGATGGCCGCGAGCATGGCATGTTCGCGCGGGCCGGATCGGCCCGTTACCGCATTGCCTACCAGCCCGACCGCTTCCGCTGCCGCCGAGAGCACGATTACGTTCGTCGGCGGTGTGTCGGGGCCGATGGACGTCCTGTTCCCGAGTCGCGGAGATTCGTTCCAGTTTCGCAACGAGCTCGAATCGAAGTACCAGTCCGGCCTCAATCGCTCCCCGACGTCGAGCTTCGTCGATCGCGAGGGCGAGGTGGTGTGGACGCAGGAATACATCCGCTATCGCGTCAACGGGTGCGATCACGCGACGGCGGTGTCGCGCGTGATGACGCAGATCGATGGCGGCGCCGCCGGCGGCATCTGCGCCGCGCCGCCCGACGGCCTGGTGCTGTTCCCGTCGCGCGCCGATTCGCTGCGGTTCCGCCTTGAACTCGAAGGCAAGTATCAGCAGATGGGCCGCGGTCTGAGCGCCACGTTCGTCGACCCCGAAGGCGCGGTCATCTGGACGCAGGAGTACCTGCGCTATCGCGCCAATGCCTGCGATCACGCCACCGCGGCGTCGAAGGTGTTCTCGCAGATTGATGGCGGCCCGGTGCCGGCGACCTGCTTCGTGCCGTGCACCTACGTCGTCAATCCCACCAACGTCAACCTGTCGGCGGCCGCGTCGACGCAATCCTTCGAAATTCGGCCGGTGCCGGTGCCGTGCGCGTATACGGTGGAAAGCGACGCGTCCTGGCTCACGTTCCCCGCTGAATTCCGGGCGGGCAGCGGGTTCACCCCCGGGGTGCCATTCAGCGTCAGTCAAAACAACGGCGACGGCCGCACCGGCCGCATCACGGTGCGCTGGAGCGGCGGCAGCGTGCAATTCTCGGTGTTCCAGGCCGGCTCGCTGTTTGCCGGATCGTTCGTCCTCACCGATAGCTTCCGATCCGGGTCGGCGGCGACGACCGAGTGCCACATCCGCAGCACCGCGACACCCTGCACGTTGACGGCGGTGGCGAACCTGCCGGGGGGCGGCAGTTACGTCTATACCTGGTCGGCGTCGTACTTCTACGGCACCCAGAAGACGGTCAACCAAACCGGCGCCTCGAATATCCTGTCGTTCACCGACGCCTGCGGTGGCACCGACGCCACCACCGAAGGCGCGGGCACCGACTTGATCGTGACGCTGACCATCACCGACAGCCTGGGCAACACCATTACGCTGCGCTCGGGTGAGGGCAGCCAGCCCGGGCTGGCCCTCAGGCGCTTCACCTGCTGAACGCGCCGCGCGCGAGGTGCCGGATGGTCCGGCACCTCGCCTGCCCGGTGCGGCCCGGTACTGCTTGCAGCGCGCGCCAAAGCTCGTTACTATCTGCGCCGTGAGGTGTTACCCATGTCGCACGCGAATGGCTTGAACCGCCGCGCCTTTCTGCGGAACGCCAGTCTGACAGCACTAGCCGGCGCCACCGCCGGAGCCAGCACGACGCTCATCGCATCCACGCCAGCCGCGCCGGGCGCGACCAGCCAGCAGCCGACCAACGGCAAGTTCGATTTCGACACCATCTACAACCGATTCGGCACCGACTCGACCAAGTTCGACCAGCAGATCGGCCGCTACGGGAAGGACAGCGTGCAGGTCGGCATGGGCATCGCCGACATCGACTTCAGGGCGGCGCCGTCGATCACCAACGCCATCGCGGCCCGCGTCCAACACGAGAACTGGGGTTATCTCGACATGGACAAGTGGACCCCGAAGATGACCGAGGCGATCGTCTCGTGGAACAAGCGCCGCTACGGCGTGACGATCGATCCCAAGTCGGTGGTCATCTCCAACGGCGTGCACCCCTCGATCATCGCCGTGCTCAACACCTTCAACCCCAAGGGTTCGAAAGTGCTGCTGCAGACGCCGACCTACAACGGTTTCTACAGCGACCTCACCGCGTCGCAGACCAAGGCCGAGGAAAGCCCGCTGAAGTTCGTCAACGGCAAGTTCGAGATGGACTTCGACGACTTCGAGCGCCGCATCAGCCACGACACGCACACGTTCTTGCTGTGCAACCCGCAGAACCCCACCGGGAACTGCTGGTCGCCGGAAGACCTGATGCGCATCGGCGAGATCTGCCTGAAGCACCGCGTCATCGTGCTGGCCGACGAAATCCATTGCGACTGGGTCGGCAAGGGCCAGAAATACACGCCGTTTGCGAGCCTGCCGAACAAGGCGGTGGTCGACAACAGCTTCACGTTCAAGGCCGCCAGCAAGTCGTTCGGCCTGGCCGCGCACAAGACCGCGTGGCACTACTCGACCAACCCCGACCTGCTGGCGCGCTCGAAGGTGAATCACCGCGCCGACCTCAACACCCTCGGCGTGGTCGCCAACCATGCGGCGATTACCGAAGGCGAAGAGTGGCTTCGACAGGCCAATGAGTACGTCGACGCCAATCACGACTTCGTCAACAGCTTCGTCCACGACAAGATCCCGCTGATCAAGGTGCACCGCGCCCAGGGCACCTACCTGACGTGGCTCGACGTCACCGGCGTGGCCGAGCGCATCAACTCGAAGAAACTGGCCGACGACTACAACCGGACCAAGCCGGCAACCATGCCGTCGCTGACGCCGGAACAGATGGTCGAGCGCTTCTTCGTCAAGACCGCGAAGGTGCATCTCAACCAGGGCGCGTCGTACGGCAAGGGCGGCGAGAACCACATGCGCATGAACATCGGCACGTCGCGCAAGCTGGTCGAGACGGCACTGACCAACATTGCCAACGCCTGCCGCAACGCCGTGGCGACGGATCTGTTCTAGCGGCCCGTCGTCGGCCATCACATCGCGCGTCGCTCGCAGAAGGGGCCCTCACCAGGGGCCCCTTTTGTCTATGATGACCGGATGACGCCGGACGCGACCCGCCCGGGCGACGCGGTCGCGCAGGACGATCCCATTCGGGGACGGGCCCGCCGGGTCAGGAAGAACCTGCGTCAGGGCCTCGCGCTCGCGTGGGCGGCCTCTCCCCGAGCGCTGATTCGCTACTCCGTGCTCGGCATGATCAGCGCCGCGATGCCGCCAATTGCGGTGTATCTCGGCGCGCTGCTCGTCAACCGCATTGCCGATGCGCGGCTGCACGCGCTTTCCTGGCCGGAGGTGCTGCCGATCATCGTCGGGTTGTGGATCGCCACCGGCGTGCAGCGCGCCATCGGCGCCTACATGGGCTACGGCCGCAACCTGTTCGTGCGCCGCGTGCAGCTCGAAGCGGAGCGCCGGCTGCTCGAGCAGGCGTCGAAGGTCGATCTCGGGCACTTCGACAATTCCGACTGGCACGATCGCCTCGCGCGCGCCAAGCGTGACGTGTCGTGGCGGCCCGGCGATCTGACGTGGTCGGTGCTCGGCCTGTCGGGCAACATCGTCACGATCGTGCTGATGGCGGGCCTGCTCGCGAGCCTGCACTACGTGCTGGTGGTGCTGGCGTTGTCGGCGGCGCTGCTGTCGCTGGCGCTCGAGCGGCGCGTCACGGCGAAGCTCTACGAGTTCTATCTACCAGGAGACGCCGGAGGAGCGCGAGCGCGAGTACCTCGGCGACCTGCTGGTGCAGCCGAGAACCACCAAGGAGATCCGCGCCTACGTGCTGGCCGACTACCTGCTCGGCCGCCACCGCGAGCGCTCGGAGGAGCTGTTCCGGTTGCGCGAGCAGATGTACCGCTCGGGCACGCGCATCTCGATGTTGACCGGGCTGGTGACCGGCACGGCGCTGGCGCTCGCGTATCTGTTCGTCGCCATGCAGGGGATCGCGGGCACCATCGATCCCGGCGGCGTGGTGCTGGTCATCGGCGCGTTCACCTCGGTGGCGGGCACGCTCGGCACCATCTCGAGCACGTTCGTCGCGGTCGATCAGCACACCACGTTCCTCGAGGACTACTTCTCCTTCCTCGCGATCGACCCGCTGCTGGCGGTACCCAGTCCACCGCGCGACGTGCCGGTGTCGCTGGAGGCTGGCATCGAGTTCGACGATGTGACGTTTGCCTATCCGGGCGGGACGCGAGCCGGCCGTGCAGAATCTGACCTGCATATTCGCAGCGGCGAGCTGATCGCGCTGGTCGGCGAGAACGGCGCCGGCAAGAGCACGCTGGTCAAGCTGTTGCTGCGCTTCTACGACCCGACCCACGGCGCGGTTCGCGTCGGCGGCGCCGACTTGCGCGATCTCGATCCGGACGCGCTGCGCAGCCGCATTGGCGTGCTGTTCCAGGACTACGCGAGCTACGAATTGTCGGTGCGCGAGAACGTGCAGATGGGGCGGCCCGGCCGCGTCGACGACGATCGCGCGGGTGCTGGCCGCGCTCGCGGATGCGCGCAGCGACTGGCTGGTGAAGAAGAATGCCGAACGGGCTCGACGCCAAGGTCGGGCGGCTGTTCGAGGGCGGCCACGATCTCTCGGGAGGCGAGTGGCAGCGCCTCGCGCTCGCGCGCATCATGTATCGCGACGCCGACATCTGGATCCTCGACGAGCCGACCTCGTCGCTCGATCCCGAGGCCGAGGCCGCGATCTTCGCGGAGCTCAAACAACTGCTGAAGGGCCGGATCGGCATCGTGATTTCGCACCGGTTCTCGACCGTGCGCATTGCCGATCGCATTGCCGTGATCGTCGACGGCAAGGTGGCGGAGCTCGGCTCGCACGAGGAGCTGCTCCGCGCCGGCCGCCGCTACGCGCGGCTGTTCGAACTCCAGGCGGCAGGCTATCGCTGATCGCGTCCGCGCGGGAATGTCCCGATGACACCGGCGGCGGCGCGGGACTACAATCATCCTCCAGCTCGAGTATTGGTTGGCCTCACCTGCGTCGCCGTATGGTGAGTCAGCCGGATCGACTCTGCATGCCAGCAACGCCAAGCGCCGCGCGCCACTACCCGGTGACATGTCCGACTTGCGACGTGCCAGGCGGCTACCCGTATCAGGTGCGGACCCTGCCCGACCAGCCCGGGTCGATCGAAGTGAGGCTGCGCTGCCGCGATTGCAGCCACGAGTGGGTCGAGGTGGTCAAGAGCGAGTGAGGATGCCGCGGGGTGCACCGGGGGCGTCACTTCTGCTAAGCTTGGGCTCTCTCCGGAGGCCGGCGTAGCTCAGTTGGTAGAGCAGCTGATTCGTAATCAGCAGGTCAGCGGTTCGAGCCCGCTTGCCGGCTCCAGTTTCTCTCATGACCGAGACCCGGGACTGGCGCTTTTTCGTTGTCTGTCCGAAGTGCCTCACCGAGGCCAGTATCCCCGTTGATATCGCCGATCATCACGAGTACTTCGAGGAGATCTCGGTGCGCTGCGAGGCGTGCGCGTGTGAATGGACCATCAACGCGGATGCGCCGCCCCTGATCTTGCGGCGCAAGCACGACCGGCGCAGCTCCGATTAGGCCGGGGTTGAGTCGGCCGTTGGTTCGGTGTTCAATGACCAGATGGTAGCGACCGAACTGTCAGGCCTGTTCGCGCGGGATCTGACGCGCCTCATTCAGCAACTGCAGGCGTTCCCCGACACCGACTCGCTGTGGAGGACCGCCCCCGGGGTGAGCAATGCCGCGGGCACGCTGGCGCTCCATCTCGAAGGCAACCTGCGCGAATTCATCGGCCGCCAGATGGGCCACATCGCCTACGCCCGCGATCGTCCGCTCGAGTTCAGCGCTCGCGGCGTTGAGCAATCGGAATTGATCACGCGGATCGAGGCGGTGCAGCAACTGATCCCGTCCGTGATTGGCGCGTTGTCAGACGGGCAGCTCGACGCCATCCACACCGAGCCGTACAACGGCAGACCGATCACGACGATCCAGTTCCTGGTGCATCTCGAGGGGCATCTGAACTACCACCTCGGACAGATCGACTACCTGCGGCGCTTCCTGACGGGTCACGGCGCCATCGATCTGGCGACGCTGTAGGCCCCCGGCTCTGGTCGGTCGCCCCGGGCGGGTCGACGATCTTCGCCGATTGATCGAAAACAGCGCCCTCGACCCGCGCCGGCCTGTACAATGCGGGCGGAGGTTCGAATGCGTCTTTTGCTCGCCTGCCTCGGGATCACCCTCGTTCTTGCGTCACCGGCCGCCGCCCAGTTGGAGAATGTCGGGCAGCTGTCGTTCCCCACATCCGGTTCCGCTGAAGCCCAGCGGCACTTCCTGCGCGGCGTCGCCATCCTGCACAGCTTCGGATGGAAGCAGGCGATCGCCGAGTTCCAGCTCGCCCAGAAGGCACAGCCGGATTTCGCGATGGCCTACTGGGGCGAAACGCTGTGCTACAACCACCCGCTCAACTCGCAGATGGATCCCAAGGAACCACGCGGCGTGCTGGCGCGGCTGGGCGCAGATCGCGCCGGCGCGTGCCGCCAAGGCGCCGACCGATCGCGAGAAGGGTTTCCTCAACGCGGTCGAGGAGCTGTGGGGCGAGGGCGACTCGCGGCAGCGCCGCATCGCCTACATGAACGCGATGGAGCGGCTGTACGCCCAGTTTCCCGGTGACGACGAGGTCAAGACGTTCTACGCGTTGTCGCTGCTGAGCGCGTCGAGCGCCGTGGACGATCGCACCTCGCGCATGAACGTCAAGGCCGGCGCGCTGGCGATGGACGTCTTCAAGCGCAATCCGAATCATCCGGGCGCGATGCACTACATCATCCACGCCTTCGACGACCCGGTGCACGCGCCGCTGGCGCTCGAGGCCGCGAAGGTCTACGCCAAGATCGTCCCGGCGGTGTCGCACGCCGTCCACATGCCGACGCACATCTTCATCCAGCACGGGATGTGGAACGAAGTCGCGAACCAGAACATCCGCGCCTTCAATGTCGCCAAAGAGCTGTGGCAGCCCGGCGATGTGCCCGGCGACATGTCGCACTCCGGTGACTGGGGTCAGTACGGCTTCCTGCAGCTCGGTGACTACGCCGGCGCGCGGGAGCGTATCCAGGCCTTCGAGTGGATGGCCGAGACCACCAAGAACCCGCGCGCCATCGGCGCGCTCGCCTTGGTCCGCGCCCGCTACATCATCGAAACCGAAGAGTGGAAGGTGCAGCCGGTGGCCGACACCGCATCGAACGAGACCATTCTCGCCAACGGGTTCAGCGCCGTGAAGACCGGCGACCTCGCCACCGCGGAGAAGATGACGGCGCTGCTGGCGGCGAAGGTGAAGGCCGCCGCGCCCGCGGCGGCCGGTGGCGCGCACGCCGATCATGGCGGCGCCCCTCCGCCCGTGACGGCCGGGCGTCACCGACGGCGCCAAGGGCGTCCAGGTGATGCACAACGAGCTCGCGGCGCTGGTCGCGCACGCCAAGGGGCAGACCGAGCAGGCCGTCACGCTGTTGAAAGCAGCCGCGGCGATCGAAGAGACCATGCGGCCGCCAAACGGCGCCGCCGATCCGATCAAGCCGTCGCACGAGCTGCTCGGCGAGATGCTGCTGCAGGCCGGCAAGCCGCAAGGAGGCCGCCGATGCGTTCGAGGTCAGCCTGTTGCGGATGCCCAACCGCGCCCGCTCGCTGATGGGCGCCGTCAAGGCGCACGCCGCCGCCGGCAACAAGGACAAGTCCGCCGAGCGGCTGGCCACGCTCAACAGCTTCTGGAAGGGCAAGCCGTTCAGTAATCCGGCCACCGACGTGCGCTAAGACTCATCGGGCTTTTCCCGGAGCCTGCGGCAGGCTGGGTTGAACCCCGGCCGCTGACGCGGTAACATCGAAGGTTACAGGCGCGATCGAAATTCGCGCCTGTATACCTTCACCTTCAAACCATGCCGTCCGCAGGAACCTCGTCGGCTCTCGTCATCCGTGGTGCGCGAACGCACAACCTGAAGAATATCGATCTGACGCTGCCAGCCGGGCAGCTGATCGTGTTCACGGGTGTCAGCGGATCCGGTAAGTCTTCACTCGCCTTCGACACCATCTACGCGGAAGGGCAGCGGCGTTACGTCGAATCGCTGTCGGCGTATGCGCGCCAGTTCCTCGAGCGGATGGAGAAGCCCGACGTCGATCGCATCGACGGCATCTGCCCGTCGATTGCCATCCGGCAGAAGAACTCGGTCCGCAATCCGCGCTCGACGGTCGGCACCGTCACCGAGATCCACGACTACATGCGGCTGCTGTATGCGCGCGTCGGCCGGACGATCTGCCGCAAGTGCGGGCAGGAAGTGATTCGCGAGACCGCCGAAGTCGTCACCAACAAGTTGACTGGCGCTGCCCGAGGGCGCGCGGCTGCTGCTTGGATTCGACCTGCCGGTGATGTCGATGGCCGATCAGACCAGCGAGCCGGTCGATGAAGCCGAGGGCGAAGATGCCGAGTCGCACCGGCGCGCGTCGCGGCGTCGAAGCACGAGTCCGCGGCCGGCGATGGCGATGGAGAACCTGCGCCGCAAGGGCTTTGGACGGCTGCTGGTCGGCGATCAGGCCGTCGCGTTCGAGGACGTCGATCCGAAGGCGCTCAAGACGATGTCGCTGCTGCAGGTGGTGGTCGATCGCGTCAAGGTCGGCCGCGAGTCGCGCACCCGCATCACCGACTCGATCGAAACGGCGTACGCCGAAGGCGGCGGCGCGGCGTGGGCGCTGCAAGCTGCCGGAGCCGCATCGCCGGGCCGGCAGCGGCGGTGCAGCACCTGTTCTCGGAGCGCTTCGAGTGCCGCACCTGCGCCATCCCCTACGAGGATCCGCAGCCGCGGCTGTTCTCGTTCAACAACCCGTTCGGCGCGTGCCCGACCTGCCATGGCTTCGGCAACATCATCGAGCTCGATCTCGAGCTGGTGGTGCCCGATCAGCAGAAGTCGATCAACCAGGGCGCGATCGAGCCGTGGACCAAGCCGCATTACCGCTCGCACCTGGCCGAGCTGAAGCGCGCCGCCAAGTCCGGCGCCGTCCGGCTCGACGTGCCGTGGCGCGACCTGACGCCGGACGAGGTCGCGTTGGTGATGGACGGCGACGGCGAGCGACTACGACGGCGTGCGCGGGTTCTTCCGGTGGCTCGAGCGCAAGAAGTACAAGGTCCACGTCCGCGTCTTCCTGAGCCGCTACCGCGGCTACCTGACCTGCCCGGATTGCAGCGGCACGCGGCTGCGGCGCGAGGCGCGCGACGTGCAGGTCGGCGGCGTGACCATCGACAAGGCCTCGGGGCGGACCGTGCGCGAGGCCGAGAAGTTCTTTACCGATCTGCAGCTGACCGAGAAGGAAGCCGCGATTGCCGACAAGGTGCTGAAGGAGATCCAGAAGCGGCTCGGGTTCCTGCGCGACGTCGGCCTCGATTACCTGACGCTCGATCGCCTGTCGTCGACGCTGTCGGGCGGCGAGGCGCAGCGCATCAATCTGGCGACCTCGCTCGGTTCGGCGCTGGTCGGCACGCTGTACGTGCTGGACGAGCCGTCGATCGGCCTGCATACGCGCGACAACGCAGCGGCTGATCGCGATCCTGCGGCAGCTGCGCGATCAAGGCAACACCGTGATCGTCGTCGAGCACGACGCCGACATGATCGCCGTCGCCGATCACGTCGTCGACATGGGCGTCGGCGCCGGCGAGCACGGCGGCCGGGTGGTGTTTTCGGGAACGCTCGAGGGCCTGCAGAACGATCCGCGCTCGCTGACCGCGAAGTACCTGCGCGGCGAGTTGAGCATTGCCGATGCCGGCGACGCGCCGCAAGGGCGCGCCGCAGCGCATCCGGCTGTTCGGCGCGACCGAGCACAACCTGAAGGGCGTGGACATCGAGATTCCGCTCAATACGCTGACCTGCGTCACCGGCGTCAGCGGCTCGGGCAAGTCGACGCTGGTGCACGACGTGCTGTACGCGGCGTTGAAGCGCGCCAAGGGCGATTGGGATCGCAAGGTCGGCGCGCACCAGCGTCTCGAGGGCCACGAGTTCGTCAGCGACGTGGTGCTGGTCGACCAGACGCCGATCGGCCGGACGCCGCGCTCGAATCCGGTCACCTATCTCAAGGCGTTCGATCCGATCCGCGAGCTGTTTGCCGCCACCAAGGACGCCAAGTCGAAGGGCCTGACGGCGAGCCACTTTTCCTTCAACGTGCCCGGCGGCCGCTGCGAGGCCTGCCAGGGCGAAGGCGAAGTGCGCGTCGAGATGCAGTTTCTCGCCGACGTGTTCGTGCCGTGCGAGCAGTGCGACGGCCGGCGCTTCAAGTCGCAGGTGCTCGACGTCCGCTATCGCGGCAAGAACGTGACGCAGGTCCTCGACCTCACCGTGCGCGAGGCGCTGACGTTCTTCTGCGAGCACGCCGAAGGTGCTGCGGCGCCTGCAGGTGCTGGACGAGATCGGCCTCGGCTACCTGCGGCTCGGCCAGCCGGCGACGACGCTGTCGGGCGGCGAGGCGCAGCGCATCAAGATTGCCGCGCACCTGTCGTCGCATTCGGGCGAGCGGCTGCTCTACATCCTCGACGAGCCGACCACCGGCCTGCACTTCGACGACATCGCCAAGCTGCTGGCGGCATTCCGCAAGCTGCTCGAGGCCGGCCATACGCTGGTGGTGATCGAGCACAACCTGGACGTGATCAAGGTCGCGGACTGGATCATCGACCTCGGTCCCGAGGGCGGCGAAGACGGCGGCCGGCTGCTGGCGATGGCCACGCCCGAACAGGTCGCGCACAATCCCGCGTCGCACACCGGCAAGTACATCCGCGAAGTGTTGTCGTCTGGAAGGCTGCTCCAGACCGTGGGCCGGTAAATCATCATGCTGACCAACCGCGTGGCGGGCGTGGTGCTCGTTCTCACTGTCAGCGGCGTGCCTGCCGCGCTTGCGCAGTCGACGCTCGTCGGCCTGCTGGGGCGTCACGGCGTGGACGTGAAAGAGGGTCGCGTCGGCGAAGCCTTCGATGCTCACGCCGAGCCGACCATGCCGCTCAATCCGGGATCGTTTGCCGCGCCGCTCGCGGCGCTGGCGGCCGGCGAGGGCCCGAGCGGATTGCCGCCGCCTATGCGTTCGGCATTCTCGCGGGCCGGTCGGGCCGCGCCGCATCCCCGCAGGAGCTGACGGCGGCGGGGCAGGCGCTGGTCGCGATGATGGCGTCCGACGATCGCCGTTCGCGGGTCGCGGGCGCGCGGGTCGCCGGTCGGATGCTTCGCGGCGCCGTACGATCGCTCGGGGGTGCGGCCGCGGGTGTCTGCGGGCGTGCTCGAGGCGCTGTTCGCGATGCTCAACCAGGACCGCGAGATCGAGCAGCTGGCGGCGATGGATGCGCTGGGACTGCTGCGCGAGCCGAGCGCCGTGGCGTCGCTGACCGAGCGGTATTACTTCTATCGGGACGGCGGGCGGCGCGGACTGGCCGGCGGCGCGCTCGAGGCGCTCGCGCGCATCGGCGACGCCTCGACGGTCGAGGTCGATCAAGCTGCTCGTCAGCGACCCATGGTCGGGCGGCAAGGACACCACCGCGCTCGCGGTGGCGTTTGCGCGCGAGCGCATGCTGAAGGACGGTTCGATCGCGGTGATTCACCAGGCGCTCGACGACCAGGCGCGGCGCAATCAGGCGCGCGGCTACCTCGCCGAGCTCGGCGCCCCCGTGCCGTGATTCTCCCGGTCGATTTCTATCGACGTGCCAACACTCGACGTCGCGCGCGAGCTGATCGGCAAGGTCCTGGTCTGCAAGTCCGACGCAGGGCATCGACCGCCGGTGCGATCGTCGAGGTCGAGGCCTACATCGGCGAAGACGATCCCGCCTGTCATGCCGCCGCCGGTCCGACGCAGGCGCAACGCGCCGCTCTACGGGCCGCCGGGCCGAGCCTACGTCTATCTGAACTACGGCCTGCACGACATGATGAACGCGGTGACCGAAGACGAGGCCATCCGGCCGCGGTGCTGATCCGCGCGCTCGAACCGCTCGACGGCCTGGCGCTGATGCGTCGTCGACGCGTCGAAGGCGCCGTGGAGAAAGGGCAAGCCGCCGGTGCCGGATCACGAGCTGTGTCGCGGTCCGGGCAACCTGTGCCGCGCGATGGGCATCACCCTCGCCGACAACCAGCGCTCGCTGACGCGCGGGCCGCTGACGATTCACGATCGCGGCATCGACGCCGGCGAAATCGTCTGGGACTCGCGCATCGGCATCCGGGTCGGCACCGAACACCAATGGCGAGCGACCGTCCAAGGTCACCGCTCCGTCTCCGGCAAGCGCTAGCGTTGGTGCCAGGCACCAACGACGTACCCGAAGTAGCTCGTTGGTGCCAGGCACCAGCTCGGTCTACTCGTAGCGGAGGGCTTCGGTGGGCATCAGCGCCGCGGCCTTCCGCGCCGGCAGGTAGCCGAACACCACGCCGACCAGGGCCGAGAATCCGAACGACATCGCGATCGCGCTCGGCGAGACCTCGGTGGCCCACTTCAGAGATCGCGCTCAGCGCATACGCCGAGCCGACGCCGAGCGCGATGCCCAGCGCGCCGCCGGCCAGGCTGAGCGACAGCGCTTCCGCCACGAACTGCCGTAGCACGTCGATGCGCCTGGCGCCCAGTGCGCGCCGCAGGCCAATCTCCTTGGTCCGCTCCGTCACCGACACCAGCATGATGTTCATGATGCCGATGCCGCCGACGACGCAGCGAGATGGCCGCGACGCTGGCGAGCAGGTAGGCCATGGTGTCGGTGGTCGACGACAGCACGCGCGCCATCTCCTCCGGCGACCGCACCGAGAAGTCCTCGGTGTCGCCGGCGCCGATCTGGTGACGACTGCGCAGCAGCTCGGAGACGCCGGCCGACAGCTGCGCCGTCGATCCGCCCGGCTGCGCCGCGACCAGGATGCTCGACAGGTGCGTGGTGCCGAGCAGCCGCTTCTGCACGGCGGTGTACGGCGCAATCACCGTGTCGTCCTGATCCTGTCCCATCGCCGACTGCCCCTTGCGCTCGAGCACGCCCATCACGCGGAAGGGCTGGTTGTTGATGCGCACGATCTCGCCGATCGGGTTGGCGCCGTCGCCGAACACCTGATCGCGAACCATCGCGCCGAGCACCACGACGCGCGAGGCCTTGCTCGACGTCGTCGTCGGTGAAGAAGCTGCCGACGACAGATCCCAGGCGCGCAGATCGGGGAAGGCCGCGCCGACGCCCTGGACCTGCGTCTGCCAGTTGCCGCCGGCGCCGACGCACCTGGGCGCGCGAATTGACGACCGGCGACACGCCGCGCACGCCGCGCTACTTCCGCGGCAATCGCGTCGGCATCCGCCGCGCGTCAGCGTGGTGACCGCGCCCTGACCCGTGCGCACGCCGCCGACGTTGGCCGAGCCCGGCCGATACGGTGAGGATGTTGGTGCCCAGGCTGGCGACGCGCTGCTCGATCGACGCCTTGGCGCCGTCGCCGAGCGCCATCATCACGATCACCGCGGCCACGCCCATGATCACGCCGAGCGAGGTCAGCGCCGATCGCAGCTTGTTGCGCGTGATGGCTTCGAACGCCAGTCCGATCGTGCTGGCGAACGTCATGATCCTTGACGGGCCGGACCGGCCGCGCCTCCGGTGTTGCCGCCGCTATTGCCGGTCGGGCGCCGCGGCATCTGCGGCATCAGCGGCGAGCCGGTGCCGGTCGCGGCAGCTGCCGCCGGTTGCTCCGACCGCGCCACGCCGGTGATGATCGAGGTGCCTTCGACCAGCCCGTCGGCGCTCACCTCCACCTGCGTGCCGTCCGACACGCCGACCCGCACCGGCATCCGGTGTAGTTGTCCGTTCGACAGCCGCCAGATCGCCTGCGCCCGCCCGCGGCCCGGCGATGCGGCCAGCGCCAGCGGATCCTCCGCCACGCTCGCGGCGCCGAACTCCTTCAGCATCGCCTCCGACGGCGTGAAGCGCAGCGCCGCCGCCGGGATGCGCAGCGCCTGGTCGGCACGCGCGGTTTCGATCGACACCGTCGAGGTCATGCCGGGCCGCAGCTGTCCATCCGCATTCGGCACGTCGATGATCGTCGTGTAGGTGACGACGTTCTGCACCGTGGTTGGCTGCAGGCGGACCAGTCGCACGGTGCCGGTGAACTGGCGCCGCGGATAGGCATCGACCGTGAACGTGACCGCCGCGCCGGCCTGCGACGCCGCCGACATCGCGACTCGTCGACGCGGGCCTGCAGCTCCAGGCGGGTGAGATCGCGCGCGATCACGAACAGCGTCGGCGCCTGTAGCCCGGCCGACACGGTTTGCCCGACCTCCACGTTGCGGCTCAGCACGATGCCGTCGGTCGGCGACGTGATCACCGTGTGCGACAGGTTGACCTGGGCCTGCGTCAGCGCGGCCTCCGCCTGCGTCAGCTGCGCCTGTGCGCCGGTCACGGCCGTCGGCGCCACGCGCATCGTCGAGCGTGCGGTGTCGACGTCCTGTTGCGCCAGCAACTGGCCCGCGGCGAGTTGCTCGGCGCGCGTCAGCTTCAATTGCGGCGTCCTCGAGCTGCACCTGCGGCGCGCTCGACCTCGGACGACAGCCGCAGCAGGGTGGCCTTGGCCTGGTCGATCTGCGTTGCAAGCAGCGCCGTATCGAGGGTGGCGAGCACCTGCCCGCGCTTCACCAGCTGGTTGAAGTCGGTGCCGATGGTCGCGATCGATCCCGAGACCTGCGTGCTGACCTCGACGGTGTCGACCGGCTGCAGCGTGCCGGTGGCGTCGACCGTCGCGACCACCTCGCCGCGCGAGACCGATTCGAACGTCAGCCGCGTCGGCGCGGCGGCAACGTCGACATTCAGGTAATAGGCAATCGCGACCAGGGCCAACAGGCAGAAACCGGTAATCCAGAGTAGGCGCTTCATATGTCCTCACTGAATGAGACGCGGCGCCTGTGCCCCGGGCATGGCAGATCTGTGGCAGGAGTATGGCAGTCGTAGTGTGGGGGTAAAACCTACGACCGGCCGGGTTGCTTGATGGTGACGTCCATCTGCGGAACCGGGAATCCTGATGCCCTTGGCGTCGAACGCCTTCTTGATGCGCCGGCGCAGCTCGCGGCCGACCTCCCACTGCTCAAGCGGCATCGTCTTGATGCGGAAGCGCAGCGTCACTTCGCGACGGCCTTGAACGCGTCGACGCCCAGCACTTCGAGCGGCTCGAGGATGCTTGGCCGCGAAGGCTGGATCCTTCATCAGGTCGCTGCGCGACGTCGCGCACCACCTCGATCGATCCGATCGGTGTCGTCGTCGTAGCCGACGCCGATGTCGATCACGTAGTACGAGAAGTCCTTGGACCGGTTCGCCAGCGTGCGGATCTCGCCGTTGGCGATGGTGTGGACCACGCCCTTCGAGATCGCGCAGCACGATGGTGCGCAGGTTGATCTCCTCGACCGCGCCGCCGACGCCGTTGATCACGCGCGACGTCGCCGATGCGCACCTGATCCTCGGCGATCAGGAACAGGCCGGAGATGATGTCCTTGACCAGCGTCTGCGCGCCGAAGCCGACCGCCAGGCCGATGATGCCGGCGCCGGTCAGCACCGGGGTGATGTCGACGTCGAGCTCGCGCAGCACCATCAGCGCCGCCGCGCTCCAGATCAGGACCGAAAAGAACCGCCGCAACGTCGCGCCGACCGTGCGCAGCCGCTTGCGCCGCTCGAGCGTCTCGAGATCGTCGCCGGCGGCAATCTCGTGCTCGGCGTTGCTGATCACCGACGCCGCGAAGCGGTTGGCGGCAAACGCCAGCAGCATCAGCAGGATGATGCGCGCGCCGCTCTCGGTCAGCCAGCGCGTCAGATCCTCCGGATGCAGGCCGGCCTCCAGCTTCGACGCCGGCGAGGTCGAGGGCCGGGAAGGCGAGCACCAGCAGGCTGAGGATGAAGGTGACGCGGCGCACCGCCCGGACGGTGGCGTTGGCGATCGGCTGGGTGTGAAAGCGCTCGCCTTCGATGCGCAGCAGCAGCCGCCGCGTCACCGCCCCGACCAGCAGCGCGATCGCCGCCGGCGACCAGACGCGGCGATCGCCAGTGCCGCCGCCGCTTCGAGGCTCACGAACGCCGGCAACGCGGCGGGCTGGCACGGGATCCTGCATCAAATCAGCGGCGTCTCACGCGGCGTTCCTGCTGCGCCTCGATCGGGATGCGCAGCGTCGAGCGCCGGCCGTCGCGCAGGATCTCGATCCGTGCGGTGGAGCCGATGCTGCTGTCGGCAATCAGGCGCGTGAACTGCGACGGGTCGGCGACGGCGGTGCCGTTGACCGACAGGATGATGTCGCCGGGCTCGAGCCCGCCCTTGTAGGCGGCCGAATCGCGCGACATCTGGTTGACCACCACGCCGTCGCTCTTCGGCGCGCGCAGTTCATCGGCGAGCCGCGCCGGTGAGCGGGATCACCTGCGACGTAGCCGATCGAGCCGCGCCGCACCCGGCCGAACTTCTGCAGGTCGTCGACCACGCGCCGCACCAGGTTGCTCGGCACCGCGAAGCCGATGCCCTGGTAGCCGCCGCTCTGCGAAAAGATCGCGGTGTTGATGCCGACCAGCTCGCCGCGCGCGTTGATCAGCGCGCCGCCGGAGTTGCCGGGATTGATGGCCGCGTCGGTCTGGATGAAGTCCTCGTACTGCGTGATGCCGACGTTGGCGCGGCCGAGCGCGCTGACGATGCCGAGCGTGACCGTCTGGTTGAGCGAGAACGGATTGCCGACCGCCATCACCCATTCGGCGACCTTGAGCTTCGACGAGTCGCCCCACGGGATCACCGGCAGTCCGGTGGTCTCGATCTTCAGCAGCGCCAGGTCGGTCCACGAATCGACGCCGATGATCCTCGCCTTGACGTCGCGGTGGTCGCCGACCGTCACCGTCACCTCGGCCACATCGTCGCCGAGCACGTGGTTGTTGGTGACGACCAGGCCGTCCGGCGAGATGACGACGCCCGAGCCCAGGCTTTGTTCGCGCGCGGCTGCGGCCGAACATCGTCGCCCTGGTCGCCAAAGAAGTACTGAAAGAACGGATCGTTCGCGAACGGCGACGCCGACCGCCGCACCACCTGCACCGAGGAAATATTGGTGACCGCGCGCACGCTCTGCGCGGCGACGCGGGTGAAATCGGGGCCGCCGCTGTTGACGGGCACCGCGGCAACCTGTTCGGCAGGCTCGACCGTCGGCCGGCACCGAGCGGCGCGAGCGCGATGATCTCCGGCTGGTCGGTCGCGCGCCCCGATAGCACGACGCCGGCGATGACGCCTGCGAGCAGCAGGCAAACCATGGACAGACTTTTCAACATCCGTCAGGAAACGACCACGCGTCGTGGCGCGTCCACCGGGAGCTTCGGGACGGTGATGGTCAGCACGCCGTCGGTCAGATCGGCGGTCACCGCGTCGCCGTCGACCGCGTGCGGCAGCACGAAGGTGCGCAGGAACTCGCCGTGGCCGCGTTCGACCTGGTGATACTGCTCGCACGACTGGCGCGCCTCGCGTCGGCCCTGCAGCGTCAGGCGGTTGTCGTGCGACGTCGATGCGGACCTGTTCGCGCGATAGCCCTGGGAGCTCGGCGGTGAAGACGAAGGCCTCAGCGGTTTCGCACAGGTCGACGGCAGGCGCCCAGCCCTTGCGGCCCATGGGACGCAAGGCGCTCGAGCCCGTGTTGAATGCGGATCAGATCGCGGAAAGGGTCCCAGCGCGCAAAGACCACGAGTCCCAAATCGTAGCACGGTCGTCCGGGCTGGCCGGGAGCCGAGTGCCGTGTGTTAAACTCGAAAGGTTCTACTAACTGCAAACAAAGGCTTTATGGCAGACAATCTTCTCGCAACCCAGCTCCGCAAGGGGATGATCGTCAAGATCGAAAACAAGCTTTACCGGATTTTTGACCGCCAGCACGTCACGCCCGGCAACCTGCGCGGCTTCGTGCGCGTGAAGATGCGCAACATCCAGAACGGCACGATGGCCGAGGAGAAGTTCCGCTCCGAAGACATCGTCGAGCGCGTCTCCCTCGAGCAGAAGCAGATGCAGTATCTCTACAACGACAACGAGGGATACCACTTCATGGACACCGACACCTACGATCAGGTGCAGCTGCAGGCTGACCTGCTGGGGGACATGGTCGGCTTCCTGAAGCCCGAGATGAACGTCGAGGTGGAGTTCTACGGCGAGAATCCGATCGGCATCGAGCTGCCCCAGACGGTCGATCTGGTGGTGACCGAGACCATGCCGGCAATCAAGGGCGCGACGGCCACCAACCAGACCAAGCCGGCTACGCTCGAGACGGGCGTCGTGATCCAGGTCCCGCCCTTCATCGGCGAAGGCGACGTGATTCGGGTCAACACCGAAACCGGCGAATACCAGACCCGCGCCTAGGGCAGTCCCCGAGGGCCTGACGGCCTGACTGCCCGACGGCCTGCCTATATAATTCGCTGATGGACGTAGTTCGAACCCCGGCGACCGGCTGGATCGAGGTCGTCGTCGGCAGCATGTTCAGCGGCAAGAGCGAGGAGCTCATCCGCCGCCTGCGCCGCGCGCAGATCGCCCGCCAGCGGGTGCAGATCTTCAAGCCCTCCGTCGATACGCGCTACGCGGCCGATCACATCGTGTCGCACAGCGAGCTGCGGATCCCGTCGGAAAGTGCGCGCGACCGCCGCGGAGCTGCTCGCGCAGCGTGAAGAGCCGACACCGAGGTGGTCGGCATCGACGAAGGGCAGTTCTTCGACGCGGAACTGCCCGCGGTGGCCTCCGAGCTGGCCCGCCGCGGCGTGCGGGTGATCGTCGCCGGTCTCGACCAGGATTATCTCGGCAAGCCGTTCGAGCCGATGCCGCAGCTGCTGGCGATTGCCGAGTACATCACCAAGACGCGCGCGATCTGCATGGTGTGCGGCAACCCCGCGAATCATACGCAGCGCCTGGTCAACAGTTCCGATCGCGTGCTGCTCGGCGCGCAGGGCACCTACGAAGCGCGGTGCCGTCACTGTTTCGATCCCGACGCTGTCGCGCGAGGAAGAGACCCAGGCCATCCGAGCCGCCGCCGGGAAGGCGCAATGAGCCTGCAGGAGCTTGCCCCTGCACTCAGGCAAGCCCTGCTCGCTCTCGGTGTGCTCTTCGTCATCGTCGACGTCAAGGTCGGCGCGCAAATCCTCGGCTGGTGGCGCAAGCGCCCGCGCGCGATCGTGACGTGGCCCGGCCCCAAGCCGCCGTTTTACGCGATCAACCTGCTGATCGGCGTCATGCTCGGCATCCTGTTGTTCGTACACCACGCGTCACTCGTGCCGCGGCCGGCCTCGTCGGTGTTCGGCGTCGCGATGATGTTCATCTACTACGGCTACCTGCTGCCGCTGTCGACGCGCATTCGCCGCGGGCTCTACCAGGACGGCATCTGGACGGACTCCGGCTTCATGCGAATACACCGACATCGGCGGCCTCACCTGGAAGGGCGACGACACGCTGGTGCTGGCGTCCCGGCGCAAGACGCTGGCGCGACGGCTCCGCGTGCCGGGCTCCACCTCGGCGAAGTCCGGCACTTCCTGAGGGAGAAGATCGGCGATCACGCGATCGAGTTCGAGGCGGGCCCGGGTTTACATCTCGGCACGCGAGATACGCGCGAATCTGTGTAATCCGCGCCAACCGGCCGCTGCGCTGAAGACCAGACGGCTCACAGGCCGATAAGAGGAGAGCAAATCATGGCCGCACGTCCTACCTGGAAGGGTTACATCAAGGTCAGCCTCGTCACGATCCCGGTGAAGGTGTATCCGGCGACCGAAGTCGAGCGCGACCATCTCGTTCAACCAGCTCCACGCGGACTGCCAGACCAAGATCCAGCAGAAGAAGTGGTGCCCGAAGTGCGAGATCGAGCTCACGCAGGCCGATATCGTCAAGGGCTACGAGTTCGAAAAGGGCCGCTGGGTGGTGGTGGACGAAGAGGACATCGCCAAGGTCAAGACCGAGTCCTCCAAGATCATCAACCTGCTGCAGTTCACGGACGCGGACGCGATCGATCCGATGTACGTGGACAAGGCCTACTACCTCGCGCCCGAAGGCCCGATGGCCGCCGACGCCTACTCGGTGATGCGCGAGGGCATGCAGGGCAAGGCCGGCATCGGCAAGGTGGCGATTCACGGCCGCGAGTATCTGGTCGCGGTCAAGCCGCACAAGCAGGGCATGGTGATGTACACGCTGCATCACGCCGCCGAGATCCGGACCATCGATCAGATCGACGAGCTGCGCGAGGTGCGCGGCAAGGTCAATCCCGCCGAGATGAAGCTCGCCAAGCAGGTGATCGAGAGCATCGAGGGCGATCTCAACCTGTCGGACTACAAGGACGAATACCAGGAAGGCCTGCGCGCGATCATCGACGCCAAGATCGCCGGCGAAGAGATCGTGGCGCCGGAAGAGGTCGGAGGCGCCCAAGGTGGTGGACCTGATGGAAGCGCTGCGCCGGAGCCTCGATCAGGTCAGCAGCGGCAAGAAGAAGACCGCCAAGGCCGATCCGGCCGTGGCGTCGAAGAAGGTCACCAACATCAAGTCGGCGGCGAAGAACGCCGCCAAGAAACGAAAGGCTTCATAGGAGCAACCATGGCCAGGAAAGCTGTGTGGGGTAGCTACAAGCCGAAGAAGCGCAAGCCCAGGCGGTAGCGGCGCGACCGCACGTTAGCGCAGGTAGCCGAGCAGGCCCATGCCGGTGGCCGTCGGATCGCTGATCCAGTCCGGCGGCACCAGCCACACGAACGCCAGGATCGACGATCACCCAGATGTCGTAGGGCAGCGTCGCGCGTTCGTCTCGCCAGAAGAAGAACCGCGCGAACACGCCTTGCGGCATCGGCTTGTTGTTGAGCACCAGATAGGTGTAGTGGATGCGGTTGCTGACGGTGATGATCGACAGCACCAGCAGGACCCACAACACGCCGGCCATCCGATTGGTGAACGCGCCGATCATGAACAGCACGATGCGCTCCGGCCGCTCCATGAATCCCACCTTGCACTTGTCGATCAGCGACTCGGCGCGCGCGCGCGCGTAGCTGGTCATGATCGAGAAGATCAGCGCCAGCGTCGCGACCAGCACGTAGCCGTTGCGGCCGAGCTCGGCGTACAGCCAGATCAGCCCGGTGAACAGCGCCAGGTCGGAAAAGCGATCCAGCGTCGAGTCCCAGAAGGCGCCGAACTGCGACTGCTTGCCGGTGATGTGCGCGACCTTGCCGTCGATGAAGTCGAAGATGTTGGCGACGATCATGATGACGCCGGCCATCACGAACTGGTTGGTGGCCAGGTACCAGGCGGCCACGACGTTGATCAGGACCCCGATCAGGGTCAGGACGTTAGGGTGAATGCCTAGGGCCACCGAGGCGCTGATGATGGCCCGCAGGGGAAGCATTGCGGCGG
Source organism: uncultured Acidimicrobiia bacterium (assembly GCA_963795125.1). Classification (GTDB taxonomy): domain Bacteria; phylum Acidobacteriota; class Vicinamibacteria; order Vicinamibacterales; family UBA2999; genus 12-FULL-67-14b. The sequence goes on from CAWCGQ010000001.1 coordinate 788,071, forward strand.
CGCCGATCGCGCCAGTGAAGGTCATTTGTCGGCCTCAAGCGTAGCCGATGCACCGTGCAGCTTCAAGGTAACGTCGGACGTAAACATGCGGTAGCCTTGCACACGGAGGATCCTTATGCGCCGTTGGTGCTTCACCCTGTGTTGTGTGACTGTTGTTCACCCTGCCCGTCACGACTGCCGCTGCCCTCGCCCAGGAAACCACCGCCACCGTCACCGGCACCGTCACCGACCAGAGTGGCGGCGTGCTTCCCGGCGTCATCGTCAGCCTGAAGCACGTCGCCGACCGGACGCGATCTTTGAAGGCATGACCGGCACCGAGGGCGGGTACCTGATCTCGCTGCTGCCGATTGGCGCCTACGAGGCTGACGTTCACCCTGTCCGGGCTTCCAGCCGCGCACGGTGCGGGGCGTCACGCTCGACGGTCAACGATCGCGTCGCAGGTCGACGCCACGCTGTCGACCGGCGGCGTCTCGGAGGTGGTCGAGGTCACCGGCCGCACGCTGGTCCAGACGACCACCGCGGTGCAGAACCTGATCGACTCGAGACAGGTGCAGGAGCTGCCGATCAACAACCGCAACTTCGCCAAGCTCGCCGAGCTGGCGCCGGGCGTGTCGAGCGACCTGGCCGACGAAGTCGTCGCTCGGCCTGACCAGCACGATGAGCATCTCGGTCAACGGCGCGCGCCGCAACGCCGTCAACTGGCTGGTCGACGGGGTCATGAACGTGGACGTCGGCAGCAACATCACGCTGCTCTCGACGCCGACGCTGGAGTCGATCGAGCAGTTCAAGATCATCACCTCGAGCTACGCGGCCGAGTGGCCGCGTTCGGGCGGCGGCATCATCAACGTCGTCACCAAGTCGGGCACCAGCCGGTTCTCGGGCAGCGGCTACGAGTTCTTCCGCAACGACTCGCTCAACAGCAATTCGTACTTCCGGAAGCAGGCCACCGACCCGGCGATTCGCGACAACGCGCCCGATCTCGAGTACAACAACTTCGGCTTCACGGTCGGCGGGCCGGTGCTGAAGTCGAAGGAGAAGCTGTTCTTCTTCTTCTCCGAGGAGCTGCGCCGGATCAGGCGCGCGCCGGCGTCGCTGACCGCGCACCGTCCCGAACCCCGACTGGCTGACCGACCCGACCAACGCCAACTACGTGCCGGTGGCGGAGCGCGATCCGATCGCGGTGAGGCTGCTGACCGGCTACCCGACACCGAACACGCCGCCGCTGGCGGCCGGCGCCGTCGGCCGCTACCAGGTGGTGTCGCCGAACATCAACAACACCCGGCAGGAAGTGGTCCGCGTCGACTACGACCTGAGCAACACGCAGCGGCTGTGGGGACGCTACACGCACGACCTCAGCGAGACGCGCGAGCTCGGCGGCCTGTTCTTCAACACCGCCGATTCCCGGCGTCGCCGGCACCGACACCCGAGTGCCCGGCCAGGTCGGCGCGTTCGGCCTGCGCAGCATCATCGGCAGCAACAAGCTCAACGAGCTGAACTATCACTTCAGCAGCAACAACATCCAGACCCAGCCGGCCGAGGGCGTGCGCAACACCAGGGCGGATTTCGGCGTCACCATTCCCGAGGTGTTCCCGGACAACGCCCGCGGCCTGATCCCGGTGATCGACGTCGCCGGCCTCAGCACGCTCGGCGCCAATCAGTTGATCCGGATTCAGTACCTCAATCACTCGATCACCGACAACTTCTCGTGGCAGCGCGGCAGCCACGCCTTCAAGATGGGCGGCCTCGCGACCTTCGAGCAGAAGAACGAGAACGCCGCCAGCCGCAGCCAGGGCGGCTTCTCGTTTGTCGCCACCACCGGCGGCGCCACCGCGTTCCAGAACTTCCTGCGCGGCAACCGCGACGGCTCGTGCACCGGCTGCAGCTACACCGAGGCGGAGCGCGACATCGACATGCAGCTGCGCTTCAATCGCTTCGAGTTCTACGCGCAGGACACCTGGCGGCCGACGTCGCGGCTGACCGTCGACTACGGCCTGCGCTACTCGCTCTATCCGCCGATCACCGACAACAACAACCAGCTGGTGACGTTCGATCCGTCGGTCTACTCCGCGGCGGCGGCGCCGCCGTTCGCCAACGCCACCGGCACGCTGATCGACCGGACGCGCGGCAACCTGCTCGATCGGCATCATCCAGGGCGGCGTCAACTCGCCGTACGGCGACGCCATCTACAAGTTCCAGAAGGACGGCTGGCAGCCGCGCGCCGGCATGGCCTACGACCTGTCCGGCAACGGCAACACCGTGCTGCGCAGCGCGTTCGGCATCTACTACGACCAGCCGCTGGTCGGCATCTTCGAGCAGAACTCGTTCACCATGCCGCCGATCGTCAACAACGTCACGTTCACCGGCGCGACGCTCGCGAACCCGGCGAGCGGCCAGACCGCGACCACCACCGGCGTCCGCACCATCATCGCGTCGGCCACCGACTTCAAGAACCCGCGCACCATGCAGTGGAACGTCGGCGTGACGCAGCGGTTTACCGAACTGGCTGATGGCCGAGGCCAGCTACGTCGGCAGCCGCGGCGACAACCTGATTCGCCCGACCGACATCAACTACCCGGATCCGGCCGCGGTGGTCGCGCTCAACCAGACCGTGCCCGGGCGCGGTCAACCCGGTGCGCCCGTACCAGTCGTACGGCGCGATCACCTTCCGCGAGACCACGGCGCGGTCGCGCTACCACGGCTTGTTGACCAGCACGAAGATCGACGCCGGCCGCAACGGCAGCATGACGCTGAACTACACGCTGAGCCGCAACCAGACCGATGCGACCAACGACCGTGACGCCGTCGACATTCCGCAGAATCCGGCGCAACCCCGATGCCGATTACGCCGATGCGCGCACCGATCGCCGCCACATCTTCAACGGCAGCTTCGTCTACGAGCTGCCGTTCTTCCGCAACGGCAGCGCGTTGGCCAAGGCGGTCCTCGGCGGCTGGCAGGCGGCGGGCATCGTCAACATCTCGTCGGGCCAGCCGGTGTCGCGCATCCTGGTGCTCAGCGACACCTTCCGGCGCGGCGTGTTCGCGGACCTGGTCGGCGACCCGATGGTCGGCGAGCGCTTCGTCAACGGCGTGCCGTACTGGTTCAACCCGGATGCGTTCGCGCCGCCGGCCGCGGGCACGCTTCGGCAACTCCGGCCGTGCGCCGTTCCGCCAGCCCGGCCGCCACCAGTGGGACCTCAACTTCTCGAAGAACTTCTATCCCACCTCGACGATGCGGCTGCAGTTCAGGGCGGAGCTGATCAACGCGTTCGATCAGCGCCAGTGGGCGGCGGATCCGAACGTGGTCGGGCTGGACAACACCTGCACGTCCTCGAACACCTCCTGCAACGTGCCGGGAGATCGATTCGGCCAGATCATCGCGACCCGCTCGGCGCGCGAGATCCAGCTGGGGGTGAAGCTGTACTGGTAGGATCGAGGTCGCAGTCACGGTGCGTACGCAGTGCGTGAGTCGTGCGTACCGTGACGCATGCTAACTGAACCGTACGCACTTTACGCGACTCTGACTGAATCGTGGCCATTCAAGATCTGAAAGAGCAGATCGCCCGGCTGCCGGAGCAGCCGGGCGTCTACCTCTACTACAACGCCAAAGGCGAGACGCTCTACGTCGGCAAGGCCCGGTCCTTGCGCGACCGGACGCGCTCGTACCTCGGCGCCTACGGGATGAGCCCGCGCCACGACGCGCTGCTCGATGAGGCGGTGCGGCTGGAAGTGATCGTCACCGACTCGGTGGTCGAGGCGCTGGCGCTCGAGAACAACCTGATCAAGCAGCGCGCGCCGCGCTACAACATCCTGCTGCGCGACGACAAGAACTACCCCTACCTGCAGTTGACCACCACCGAGGCGTTCCCGCGCGTGCTGGTGGCCCGATCGGTCGAGCGCGACGGCAACGTCTACGCCGGGCCGTTTCTGCCGGCCAAGTTCGCGCGCCGCACCATGTCGCTTACTCACAAGGTGTTCGGCATCCGCTCGTGCAACGAGGTGATTACCGGCGCGCGGCACCGGCCGTGCCTCGAATTCGACATCAAGCGCTGCCTGGCGCCGTGCGTGGCGACGATCTGCAGCGAAGAGCGCTACTCGGTGGCGGTCGCGGACACGCGCTTGTTCCTCGAAGGCCGCAACGACGAGCTCGCCGATCACTTGCAGGCGCGCATGCTCGAGGCCTCGGCGGACCAGCGCTTCGAGGAAGCGGCGCAGCTGCGCGACGCGATGCGCACCGTGCAGGCGGTGCGCGAGCGGCAGCAGCAGAAGATGGCGTCGGTCGAGCTCGGCGACCGTGACGTGTTCGGCGTGCAAGGTCGGCGCGAGCGGCGCCGTGGTGCAGGTGTTCATCGTCCGAGGCGGGCGCGTGATCGAGCGGGTCGAGTTCATCTGGGCCGCAGGAGGCACGCAACCCAGGGCCGCAGAAGGCGCAGAAGGCTCAGAAGACGCTGAACGGGCGATGAGCGAGGTGATTGAGGCGGCGATTCAGCAGTTCTACTCGGATCAGGAGCCACCACCGGAGGTCCATGTGTCCGCAGCGCCGGCCGAGCAGCAGGTCCTCGAGGAGTGGCTGACGCAACGCGCACGCCGCAAGGTCCGCATCGTCGTCCCGCAGCGCGGCAACAAGAAGGGCCTGATGGAGCTCGCGCATCGCAACGCCGCGCTGGGATATCGCACGCGCTTCGACCAGAACGCGACCGCCAACTACGAAGCGCTCGAATTGCTGCAGGTCGCCTTGCGGCTGCCGAAGCTGCCGCGGCGGATCGACTGCTTCGACATCTCGACCATCCAGGGCAGCGAGACGGTGGCGTCGATGGTGGTGTGCGAAGAGGGCCGGATGCGGCCGAGCGAATATCGGAAGTTCAAGATTAAGGACGGGGAACCGGGAACCGGGACCGGGAACCGGGAACCGGGAACCGGGAGCCGGCAACCGGAGTGGCGTTGTCGCCGTTCCCGGATCCCGGTTCCCCGCTCCCGGCTCCCGGACGATTCCTCGACGACTTCGCGGCGATGGAGCAGGTGGTGCGCCGCCGCTATGCGAAGGTGCTCGAGAACGGCGGACCGTTTCCGGATCTGATCGTCATCGACGGCGGCAAGGGCCAGCTGAACGCTGCTTACACCGCGCTCGAACAGGTCGGCCTGTCGAACCTGGTGGCGGTGGGTCTCGCGAAAAAAGAAGAGCTGGTGTTCACGCGCGACAGCGTCGAGCCGCTGGCGCTCGACCGGCATGGCGCGGCCCTGCGCCTGCTGCAGCGCATCCGCGACGAAGCGCATCGCTTCGCGATTACCTTCCATCGGCAGTCTCGCAAGAAGCGCGATCTGCAGTCGGAACTCGATGTCGTGCCGGGCATCGGACTGCGCCGCCGCAAGACGCTGCTCACGGCCTTCGGCAGTCTGTCAGGCGTCCGCCGCGCGACCCGCGAGGAGCTGGCGAGGGTCGTCGGCGTCAGGGTGGCCGACGCGGTGATTGCGCACTTCGCCACCAATCCATGACGGGGCGCACCGCGTGCTGAAGCGACAGGGACCCGTGAGCCTCGAGTTGAGTCCGCAACAGCGCGACCAGCTTGGCCGCGCCGCGCTCGATTGGACGCTCGCGTATTTCGAACAGCAGTCTCAGCTGCCGATTTATCCAACCACCAATCCGCATGACCTGACCGCGCTGCTCGCGTCGGCGCTGCCGATTGAACCGCAGGATGCTGGCGCGGTCATGGCCGACTTCGCGCACATTGCCGCCAACGGCCGTCATAACGGCCACCCGCGCATGTTTGGCTATGTGCAATCGGCCGGCAGCTTCGCGGGAGTGGTGGGCGATTTCCTGGCCTCCGCAATCAATCAGAACGTCACCTCATGGCGATCCGCGCCGGCGGCGACCACCATCGAACACCAGGTGATCGACTGGCTCAAGACCCTGGTCGGCTTCGACCCGGCCGGCACCGGCGTACTGCTGAGTGGCGGTTCGTTCGCGAACTTCGCCGGGCTGGCCGCGGCGCTGCGCGCCAGCACCGACGTCGACGTCAATCGCAGGGGTGTGGCCGCGCTGCCCGGCAAGCCGCGCATCTACGCGTCGTCGATGACGCACCTGTCGACCGCCAAGGCGGCATCGTTACTCGGCGTCGGCAAGGACGCGATCGTCACCGTGCCGGTCGATGACGCGTATCGCATGGATCCGGCGGCCCTCTCCAGGCAGGTCGCGAGCGATCGCGCGGATGGTCATCACGCGATCTGCGTGGTGGCGACGGCGGGCGACGTCAACACCGGCGCGATCGATCCGTTGGAGGCGATCGCGGATGTCTGTGCGGCGAACACCGTCTGGCTGCACGTCGACGGCTCTTACGGCGCGCTGGCCGCGCGGTCGCCGCATGTCGGCGGCGCGATGACGGCGTTGAATCGCGCCGATTCGCTGTCGCTCGATCCCCACAAGTGGCTGTATGCGCCGCTCGACGTCGGCTGCCTGCTGGTCCGCGACCAGCGCGCGCTTCGCGGCGCATTCTCCGAAGGCGCCGACTACATCGACGTCGTGACCGATCGCGGCATGTCGGACTACGCCTATTGGGATCACAGCCCGGAACTGTCGCGCCGCTTTCGCGCGCTCAAGATCTGGTTCGTCTTGAAGGTCCATGGCGCGCGCGCCATTCAACAGGCGATCGACGACAACATTGCCGTGGCGAAACACCTCGCCGGACTGATCGAGGCGAGCGGCGACTTCGAATTGCTGGCGCCGGCGCCGATGAGCATTGTCTGCTTTCGCTATCTGGGAGGGGCGGGCCGCCTGCGCGAAGACGCTTCGGCGAGCCAGGACGCGTTCAACAAGCGCCTGATGGTCGAGGTCCAGCGAGACGGCGAGGCGTATCTATCCAATGCCGTGATCGACGGCCGCTTCGCGCTGCGCGCGTGCATCGTCAACTATCGCACGACGTTGCAGGACGTGGAGCGGCTGCTGTCGACCATTCGCCGCGTCGCCGCCCGGATTGGCGAGGCCGTGTGATAACCTTTTGAGTTCTGGCCGGCATCGACCTCACCCAAGTTCTCATCCAAATCACCGTGCTGATCGCCTCGTTGTCGGTGCACGAGGCGGCGCACGCCTGGGCCGCCGACCGGCTCGGCGATCCGACGGCGCGCCACCTCGGCCGCCTGTCGCTCAATCCGGTCGTCCACGTCGATCCGATCGGCACGTTGCTGTTCCCGCTGATCGCGATGATGACCAACGTCCCGCTCATTGGCTGGGCCAAGCCGGTGCCGGTCGATCCGCGATTCCTGAAGCATCCGACCCGCGACTTCGCCCTGATTGCCGCCGCCGGCCCCGCCAGCAACATCCTGATGGCGGTCGTCGGCGCGGTGATGTTCGCGCTGCTGCCGACCGCGGCGCCGGGCGACCTCGCCGGCCGCGCGGTGCTGTCCGCGCCACGCGAGATCTTCCTGTGGTTCACCTACCTGAATGTGATGCTGGCGGTGTTCAACATGATCCCGGTGCCGCCGCTTGACGGCGGCAACGTCCTGCTCGGCGTGCTGCCGCCCGCCGGCGCCCGCATCGTCGAACTCCTGCGCCCGTACGGCTTCATCATTTTGTATGCTTTGATGCTGACCGGCGCGCTCAGCTATCTCGTCGGGCCGATCGCCGTCGGGGTGGCCCGACTACTGCTCAGAATACCGTGACCAAGCAACGCGTATTGTCGGGCATGCGCCCGACCGGAAAACTTCATCTCGGCCATCTGGTCGGCGCCCTCCAGAACTGGGTGACGCTGCAGGCGAAATACGATTCGTTTCACTGCGTCGTCGACTGGCACGCCCTGACGACGCATTACGCCGACACCAGCGAGATCGTCGCGAACACCTACGACAACGTCGCCGACTGGATCGGCGCCGGCCTGGACCCCGAGCAGAGCACCTTCTTCATCCAGTCGCTGGTCCCCGAACACGCCGAGCTCTACCTGCTGTTCCAGATGGTCACGCCGATCCCGTGGCTCGAGCGCGTGCCGACCTACAAGGAACAGGTCGAGCAGCTGAGCGATCGGGATCTGTCCAGCATCGGCTTCCTGGGGTATCCACTGCTGCAGGCGGCCGACATTGCCGTCTACGACGCGCACTGGGTGCCGGTCGGCGACGACCAGGTGCCGCACCTCGAGCTGACGCGCGAAGTGGTGCGGCGCTTCAATAATTTCTACCCCGCCGGCTTGATCGAGCCGCAGGCGCTGCTGACGCCGACCTCGCGGCTCCCGGGCCTTGACAACCGCAAGATGAGCAAGAGCTACAACAACACCATCGACCTGTCGGACGACGCCAAGACCGTGCAGCACAAGGTGCGGCAGATGTACACCGACCCGAAACGGGTGCGCGCCGACGTTCCCGGCACGGTCGAGGGCAACCCGGTGTTCATGTATCACGACGCTTTCAATCCCAACACCGAAGAGGTCGAGGACTTGAAGGCGCGCTACCGGGCGGGTAAGGTGGGCGACGTCGAAGTGAAGACCAAGCTCGCCGTCGCGATCAACGCCCTGCTGGACCCGATTCGCGAGCGCCGCGCCACGGCGCTGGCCAGGCCCGGCTACATCAAGGACGTGCTGATGGACGGTTCCCAAAAGGCGCAGGCGGTGGCGAGCCAGACGATGGCGCGCGTGCGCGAGGCCGTGAAGCTGAAGTACTGATGGCCGACACTCCTGAGATCCCGCCCGGCGACGCCGCATCTGTGAACCAGGTGCCCGACGAGGAAGTGTTCGAGTCGCAGCTCGAATCCATCAACCTCAAGCTGCAGGCCTTCGAAGGCCCGCTCGACCTGCTCGTTCATCTGATCAAGAAGAACAAGATGAACGTCTACGACATCCAGATTTCGGTGGTCACCAAGCAGTACCTCGACTACCTGAATCTGATGCAGGAGCTCAATCTCGACCTGGCCAGCGAGTTCCTGGTGATGGCGGCGACGCTGATCCATATCAAGAGCAAGCTGCTGCTGCCGCGTCCCGAGACCGCCGCCGGCGACCCGAGCGACGAGGAGGACCCGCGCGATGTGCTGGTGCGCCGGCTGCTCGAGCACCAGAAGTTCAAGGCCGCCGCGGAGATGCTGCACGAGAAGGAAACGCTGCGTGGCGCGCAGTGGGGACGGCCGGACTCGCGCCTCGAGGAAATTGCCGGCGACGACTACGAGCCGGAGATCGAAGTCGATCTGTTCAGCCTGCTGTCGGCGTTCAAGCAGGTGCTCGAGCGGGCGCGGGAGCGGCCGCCGGTGCTGCTGCCGCCGGAGCAGATTTCCATCGAGACCCGCATCGAGGAGCTGCTGGAGCGGCTGTCGGAGACGGAAGCGTGCGGCTTCGAGGATCTGTTCGCCAGTGACGCGACCCGTGGCGACATGATCGTCACCTTCCTGGCGATGCTCGAGATGATTCGCCTGAAGTTGATCCGCGTGTTCCAGCAGGGCGGAATCGGCGCGATCCGCGTCTACAAACGCGCGCGCCCGTCGGATGCGCCGCACCCGATTCATGACCCGGAAGACGAATACAAGGCGCATCACCCGGCGGCGGGGAACCGGGAGCCGGGATCCGAGGACAAGAAATGAGCGAAGAAGAACACAAGATCGGGGAAGAGGAGAGCGCCACCGATGCCTCCGACGCACCGGACGCATCCGACGCACCTGAGGTGCCCGATGAAGAGCAGAAGCCCCGCATGGAGCTGTCGCAGCTCAAGGCGGTGATCGAGGCCTTGATGTTCGCGTCGCCCGATCCGATCACCCCGCGCATGCTCAACCGGCTCTTGAACGACGAGCCCAAGGAAGACGTCAAGGCGGCCCTCGAGGCGTTGAGGGCCGATTACGTCGATCGCGGCGGGTTGCACATTGCCGAGGTCGCCGGCGGCCACCAGATCACGACGCGTCCCGAGTATCACGAGTGGGTGCGGCGCCTGTTCCACGAGCGCTCCGCCAACAAGTTGTCGGTGGCGTCGCTCGAGACGCTTTCGGTGATCGCCTACAAGCAGCCGGTGACCGCCGCCGAGATCGGCGAGATTCGCAGCGTCAACACCTCGGGCGTGCTGTCGACCCTGCTCGAGCGCCACCTGATCAAGATCGTCGGCCGCAAGAACGTCATTGGCCGGCCCTTTCTCTACGGCACCACCAAGGAATTCCTGATTCGTTTCGGCCTCAACGATCTGGGCGACCTGCCGAAGATCGAGGACATGGCGCAGCAGCTGGGCTTCGAGCCGCCGGCGGTGCTGATGGAGCGCCCGGTGCCGGAGGAGATGCTCCCGCTCGACGAAGGCGACGTCCCCACGGACGTAGAACCGACGTAGAACCGGCGTAGAACCGGCGTAGAACCGGCGTAGAACCGGCGTAGAACCGGCGTAGAACGTTCGTCGAACGGTCGCGGAGCCGCTGTCAGAGCAGCAGCGCGTCGACCCGGTGCGCGTGCACGTGCTGTTCGCGGTGCGACCACTTGAAAATCGTAAAGCGGCCGTCCTGTGACGCGACCAGCGCCATCGCGTCGTGCTGATCGTGGACGAACTGCGCGGCCGACAGGTGTCGTGTCCCGCCGAGCTGCGACGGCGTCGCGCGCGTCGGCAGGCTGCCCTCGACCGGCTCGGTCACATTGACGTGTTCGACCTGCGCGCTGCCGCGCCGGCGCGAGATCTTGGCGCCGAAGGCCAGCAGATCGTAGCGGTCGTTGATGATGGTGGCGCCGTCGACCGCGGTGAGGCCGGCGATCGCATCCACGGCGCGCTTGAGATCGTCCGGATCCGTATCGGGGCCGCGCACCAGCGCCGCCAGTTCGGTGTACGGAGGATCGATGGCGTAGAGCACCGGCGCCAGGATTGATTCGCGCCAGGCATCCGAGCCGGCCGGCACGACCAGCAGCGCGCCGCCGCGGCCATGCTGGCGCATCGACGCGGCCAGCTGGATCATCACCGCCGTCACGCCCGAGGCGTTGCGGTGATCGACCGCCCCGGTCAACGAGGTCACCAGATCGGGGCAATCCGGAATAAGACGGCCGACGCCCTCGTCGACGATCTTGATTTGATCGCCCTCGAGGACCGCGACGTTGACAAATTTCCCGAACGGCTCCGAGCGATGCTTGACCACGATCAGGCCCGAGGCGACCACTTCGACGACCATGCAGAACGCGGGCACTTCCCGGGTCGTGCCCCAGACGAAGAAGCCCTCGCCGTCGCGCCACACCCCCAGGTGAATGCCGGGCCGTTCCACTGCCGGCGCCACCTTCGACAGCACCGACGGCACGAGCGGCAGGCGAAAGGCGAAGTGCAGCACGTGGCGCGCGTGCTCGGGCGAGAGAAACGCCAGCGAAATTTTCGGCGCCTGGCCCTCCTCGCGGCGCAGGCTCGACCAGAAGGCGGCGTCGATCAGCGTCGCGATGTCGAGGGGTGTCGGCGCGGCGCCGACGGCAGGCTCGGTGAGGCGAGCCGCGGCGATATGCCGTGCGAAATGTCCCTCGACCGAGTCGGCGACCAGCCCCGCGGCCGGATAGGTGGGTGAGCTCATCATGCCTTGGATGCCTGCCAAATCTGATTGGACGTCGACAATTTTGTCATAGCGCGGCGCGCCCCCCTCGAAATTCGCCCGTTTCCGGCTGGCAGCAATTCTGCAGCGAGGTTGTCAGACATGGTCGTCAATCTGAGCAGATATGCGCGCTACGCCGTCACCGGCGTCTGGGTCGTCGCCGGCGCATGGCTGATGGGCATGACCGCCGGGGAAGCCCGCACCGCGTGGCTGGTGATTCCGACGCCGCCCGAAGTGATCCGCGACGTGGTGGTCCGCAATGTCAAAGACGACGAGGGTCGCCGCGCCTCGTTCCGCATCCTGTTGTTCAGCGATGAGTTCCGGTGGCGCATCAATTCATTCGACGCGCTCGAGCAGGCCGACCGGCGCCCGCAATTCACTCCCGAAATGAAAGCCGTCCTCAACTCCGCTCGCGAGATCATCTGCGTCGGCGCCAGTTCCGAGGAACTCCCGCCGGGTGTGTCGTTCCCGCAGGGTCGCGCCCAGGAAGAGCGCCGCGCCGCGCGACGGGCCGAGAAGATCGCGGTCTGGGTGAGGGAATCGTTGAACCGCCCGATTCCGGTTCGCAAATTGAATGTCGGCCATCATGCGCCGACCGGCTCCGACGATACGTCCGACCAGCGCCGGGTCGTCATCATCCTGGTGCTCGATCACGACAACGACGCCAACATCGACCAGTCGCTCAAGTCGGCGATGGCGGGCGAGAGCGTCCGCGCGCCGATCTTCGAAGCGCTGTTGACGAAGTACTCGCTCGGAAACGCCGACCGCTTCACCTGGGTGCCCTGACCAATGCTGCTCAACGATCTCGTCGCTCTGCTTGAAGAACTGCCGGCGAAGCTGGCCGGCGGATGGGCAGCCTGGTTGTTTGTCGGGCTGCTGCTGTCGGTGTGGCAGCGGCGCGAGGGCCGCCGCCTGGTCGTGCACGCCGGCCCCACCCGCCAGGAGTCCAGCCCGCGGCCATACACCGGCGTGCGGGCGAGCGCCCGGTCCGCGCCGGTTCCGCCATCGGCCAGTGATGCCTTCGGAGAGCTGGCCGCGCTGCTCGAACAGCAACCCGGCACCCATCGCACCCCGGGGGAGTCCTCGCCGGTGTTGAGCGAGCAGCCGACGCGGCCGCTCGCCGGGCCGCAGAGCCTGCCCTAGAGCACGGCGTCGAGCGACGCCAGCAACTTCTCAACCACCGCCGGATCGGCGGGCTTCACCAAATGATGGTTGAAGCCGGCGTCCTTCGATCGCCGTCGATCCTCACTCTGGCCCCAGCCCGTCAACGCCACCAGCACGATGTCCCTGCCCCACGCCCTCTGCCGGATCAACTTCGCGGTTTCGTAGCCGTCGAGCGTGGGCATGCCGATGTCGAGGAACACCACGTCGGGACGGAAGCGCTCGGCCTGCGTCACCGCGTCGGGGCCATCGTGCGCCAGCTGGGTTTCGTGGCCGTTGATTGAGAGCAGTGCGGCGAGCGACTCGGCTGCGTCTTCGTTGTCGTCCACCACGAGAATCCTTTTTCGGGACGTCGGCGGATTCGTCGCTTGGGGTTCGGCCTCGATGGCGCCGAGCCGCGCCGCGTCGAGCGCGGGGATTCGCACCACGAACTCGCTGCCGTAGCCCAGGCCCTCGCTGTGTGCGGTGACCGTGCCGCCGTGCAGCTCGACGATGCGTTTCACGAGCGACAGACCGATGCCCAGTCCGCCGCGCGCGCGGCCGCCGGTGCGATCGGCCTGCCGGAACATCTCGAACACCCGCGGCAACATCTCGGGGTGAATGCCGATGCCCGCATCGCGCACGCGAATGACCGCGTCGTTGCCGGCGCGCTCCACGGTGATTGAAATCGGTTGACCCGGTTCGCTGTACTTGGCGCTGTTGTTCAACAGGTTGGCAAACACCTGCGAGAGGCGGGTGCGGTCGGCGTTGACGAACACCGGCTCGGGCGGCGCGTGGGCCGTGACGGCCGGGCGCGGCTGTCCTGGCTCGGACGCGCTCGCCTCGAGGGCGTCGCCAACCGCGAACGCCAGGTCGAACGGCTCGCACTGCAGGTCGACTTTTCCGGTGGTGATGCGCGCCACGTCGAGCAGGTCGTCAACCAGCCGCACCATCCGGCCCACCTGGCGCTCCATGATCGCCAGCGCGGTCTGCGACTGTTCCAGGTTTGGCGCGCTGCGCAGGATGTGGAGGCCGGAGCTGATCGGCGCGAGCGGGTTGCGCAACTCGTGCGCGAGCGTGGCGAGGAACTCATCCTTCCGCCGGTCGGCCTCCTGCAGCGCCTCCACCGCCTGCTTGCGCGCGGTGATGTCGATACCCAGGCCGTACAACATCGTCGGCTCACCGCCGGAACCGTACTCAACCCGGCACCGTGACTCCATCCAGCGCAGCGCGCCGGTGGTGGCATGGCGGAATCGAAACTCCACACTGTACTCGCCGCTCGAGGCGAGTGCCTCCGCCAGGGCCCCCGCCAGCCGGGCCTGGTCCTCGGGCGGCGCCAGCGCGAGCAACTGCTCGCGATCGTATGGCGTGGTTTCCGAGAAGCCGAAGATCGCGGCCAGTTCAGGACTCATCCACACCCGATTCGACACCAGGTCGCGCGACCACGCGCCCATCGGCGCCGTGCTCATGGCCAGCTTCAGCGTGTCACGGTGCTCCCGTAACGCCTGCGCCGCCCGCGCGCTTTCCACCGCGAACAAGGTCCGCTCGGCGACCTGCTCGAGCAGCTGCGCATCGTCTTGTGACCAGTGCCGCGGCTCGCGATCGGCCATCACCAGAATCGCCACCAGCTGCCCGCCTCGTAGGAGCGGCGCGACCACCATCGAGACGATCTCCATGGCGGCCAGCGTCTGCTGTGCGGTTGGCGTGTCGGTCAGCGAATCGATGCGCGCATCGCCGATCACCACGGTGCGGCCCGCCCGGAGCTCGCCCGCCAGCCGCGGTCCGAACGCGTCGAGGGGGTAGCGCCCCGCCACGGTCTGCACGCCGTTGGTGTAGCCGCGCGACACCAGCAAGGTGCTCTGATCGGCGTCAATCTCGCCGTAGGCGCAGCGGATGACGTCGAAATGCAATCCGATCCGCACGACGATCTCGCGCATCACGTGCGCGGGATCGGACAGGCCGCGGGTCGCGTCGTGGATGCCGACCAGCAGACGCTGCGCCTCTTCGCTGCGCACCAGGGTGGTTTCCCAGGCCTTGAGCAGGGTGATGTCGCGCGCGGTCGTCGACGCGCCGATGATGTGGCCGTGGCGATCGTGCACCGGCGAGATCGTGACCAGGGTCTGGACGCGCGACCCGTCCTTGCGCATCCGCTCGACGTCGAGCTGGTGGACACCATCTCCGCGGCGCAATCGCTCGAGCATGCCGCGCTCGGCGTCGTGCAGCTCGGGCGGGACGATCAGGTGGATCGGATGGCCGATCGCTTCGTCCGCCTGCCAGCCGAACAGCTTCTCCGCGCCCTTGTTCCACGAGGTGATGACCCCGTCCAGCGTCTTGCTGATAATCGCATCGTCAGACGATGCGACGATCGCGGCGAGCAGCGACTGCGCTTCGATCTTGCTGGCCAGGGCGAGATTGGTGGCCGACAGTTCGTGCTGCTGCGCTTCCAATTTTCGTTGCGCGGCGCGCATCGCTTCGCCGAGCACGACCACCGAAGCGCAACTCAACATGTAGACGACGAAGCCGACAATCTCGGACATCCCGCCGCTGAGAGTACCCGAGCCCCCCGCGGAAGACGAAACCGGCCGCGAACCAGCCGACCAACGCCGTGAAGAGCGCCGGGCCCCATCCGGCCGCCCACACCACGAACGCGACCGCCGAGAACATCGTTGCGAGTGGGAACGCGTTGCCCAACCAGGGAGTAATCAGGCCGCGCACGGCGATCGCCACCACCACCGCGAGGAGCGCGATGCCGTAGTGAGTCAGGGCTGACGACCGGCTAACCATTCAAGGGCCGGGCTATCGCGGGCACGGAAAAAGTGTAGAACAAAAATGAAAAAGGGCGGACCCTTTCGGGTCCGCCCCTCTTACGGTTGAGTTGCTGGCGCCTGAGGCTCTACTGCCTGGGCGCGGTGTTGGTGCGCGGCAGCTCGCTGGCCGGCAGCGCGAAGGCGATGTACTCGCCCGTGTAGTTGCCGCCGCTGACGCCCACGACGATGTACTGGCGTCCGTTGACGGAGTAGGTCATTGGGTGGCCGACGACCTGAGCCGGCACGCGGACTTCGCCGATCTGCGCGCCGGTCATCTTGTCGTAGGCGCGCAGCGAGGCGCCGCGCTGTCCGTTGACCGTCGTGACACCGGGATCGCCCGCCGCCACGAAGGTCTTGGTGATCAGCACGCCGACGCTGCCGCTCTGGCCCGTCTTGGGAATGTTCAAACCCTTGAGCAGCGGGTGATTCTTGATCGCGTCCGGCGTGTCGCCGTGCGGGACCTGGAAGAGCAGCTTGTCCGGATTCTTCAGATCGATTGCCGCGAGCACGCCGTAGGGCGGCTTCACGATCGGCAGACCTTCGAGACCTTCCGCCAGCTTGCGGCGGCCGGCGCCGCCGGGGAACACGATGCCGCCGGGAGGACCGCCAGCCGGGGCGCCGGCGGGACGTTCCACCCGCAGCCCGTAGTTGGGCTCGGCTTCCCAGCGCGGCGTGCGGTTGCCCTTGTTCTCAGGGGTCACCTTCGCGAACTCTTCCTCGCTGTAGTGGCCCACGGTGACGTTGGTCATGCCGGCCTGCGTATAGAAGATGCCGGTCTCGACGTCGAACCCGGCGCCCGGCCAGTTGGTGCCGCCCGCGGTGTTGCCGATGTTGATGCCTCCGAGCAGTTTCGACTCGGGTCCCGTCGGCGGCACGTACGGCGTCGGCTCCCAGCGGAAGAACTTGAGGTTGGCGAGCGCCTGCTTGCGCAGCTCCGGCGTGTAGTCGATGAGGTCGCTCTCGGCCAGGTAGGTGCGCGCGTAGGGCACCGGCTTGGTCGGGAACGGCTGCGTCGGCGAGGTCTGCTCGTGCTTGATCGTCGACTGCGGCACCGGCCGCTCTTCGATCGGCCAGATCGGCACGCCGGTGATGCGATCGAAGCAGTAGAGCCAGCCCTGCTTCGACGGCACCGCGACGATCTTGCGCGGCTTGCCATCGATGGTCGTGTCGATCAGCAGCGGCGCCGACGACATGTCGTGATCCCACAGCGGGTGATGCACGAACTGGAAGTGCCACTTGCGGACGCCGGTCTTCAGATCGACCGCGACCAGCGACTCGGCGAACAGGTTGTCGCCCGGCCGATTGCCGCCGTACTCGTCGATGGTCGGCGTCTCAATCGGCAGGTAGACGAGGCCGGCTTCCGGGTCGGCGGTGATCTGCGTCCACACCCCGTTGTTGCCGGTGTAGCCGGCCGACTCGTTCTTCCACGTGTCGAAGCCGAACTCGCCGCGGCGCGGGATGCCGTGGAAGGCCCACAGCAGCTTGCCGGTCTTGGCGTCGAACGCGCGGGCCTGGCCCTGCACGTTGGTCGCGTATTCGTAGCCGAGGCCTTCGAACATCGACGAGCCGACGAGAATCACGTCACCGACGATGGTCGGCGTCGAGTGCAGACCGATTTCCGATTTCTCGAGGTCGGCCTGCTTGCCGTTGATGATGATGCCCTGCTTGAGGTCGACGACGCCGGCGGTGCCGAAGCCGGCCACGGGTTGGCCGGTCTTGGCGTTGAGCGAGACCAGGCGATAACCGGTGGTGACATAGACGACGCGCTCGTCGCCCTTGCCGTCGGTCCAGTAGGACAGTCCGCGGCCCGACAACTGGCGGGGCGCCCAGCGCGTCGCGCGCTCGCCCTCGTCCATGCTGTAGGTCCACTTGATTTCACCGGTAGTGGGGTTGAGCGCCACCACGGCGCGGCGCGTGCCCGCGGTCGCGTAGAGCATGCCCTTGACCATGATGGGCGTGCCTTCGAGCTTGGTTTCGGGGCGGGGACCGAAGTTGTCGGTCTTCAGCCGCCACGCGACTTCGAGCTTGCTGAAATTGGTGCCATTGATCTGATCGAGCGGCGAGTACTTCGACCCGCGGAGATCCGCGGTGTACATCGGCCACTCGCCGTTCCTGGTGCTCGGCATGGGGCTGGCCTGTCCGGAGACGAGTGGCGAAACCCACGCGTAACCCGCGACCAGCAGCGCCAAGGCGGGTACGACCCGAAATGCGATGCGCTTCATTCGTGTGTGCTCCTAAAACCGTCGAAAGCGAGGATTGAGACCGAACCCTTCCCGGTCCGATCGGGTCATGTTAGCGGATTTTTGAGCTTCTTGAGCCTTCGCACTTCTTCCGGCGTCAGATCCCGCCATTGTCCAGGTTTGAGGCGGCCCAGCCCGATCGGCCCCATGCGAATCCGACGCAGGTCGCGGACCGGGAGGCCGACGGCGCTGCACATCTTGCGAATCTGTCGGTTCCGGCCTTCCCGGATCGTAATCGTCAGCAGCGTCGTCGGACGGCCGCCCTTCACCGTGGTCCCGACGTGGATGTCGGCCGGAGAGGTCCGGCCGCCTTCGATGAACACGCCGTGGCGCAGCTTCTCGAGCGCGCGCTGATCGGGCGCCCCCATCACGATCACCTCATAGACCTTGTCGATTTCATGGCGGGGATGCATCAGCAGCGCCGCCAGGTCGCCGTCGGTCATCATCAACAGCAGGCCTTCGGAGTCGTAGTCGAGCCGGCCGACCGGATAGATGTAAGCGCCTTTGCCGATCAGATCCATCACCGTGCGGCGGCCTTCGGGATCGCTGCGGGTGGTGACGTATCCCTTGGGCTTGTAAAGAACGATGTAGCGATGCGTGACTTCGGTTTTGAGGCGGCGGCCATCCACCTTGATGGCATCCTTCGCGGGATCGGCCTTCGCGCCGAGCTCGCGAACGGTCGCGCCGTTCACCATGACCCGGCCCTCGAGAATCATCTGTTCGGAGGCACGCCGCGACGCGACGCCGGCAGACGAGAGGATTTTTTGAAGCCGAACTTGCATTAACTTCTGACCACGCCCCTCATTGTTTCATGATGTCGCGCCAGAACCGGGCCAGTCTCCACACTTCGGTCGAGGTCGCCGTGCGGTTGACTTCGGCGTGGGTAATCAACCCGCTCAACAGTCCCTCGACGCGCGCCTTGCCCTTGAGGTGCTCGGCCAGCAGCACCGTCTCGACCGACGGGATGACGTTGTCGTCAACGCCGTGCAGCAGAAAGATCGGGGCGAGCGGCGGGGTGGCGCGCTCGGGCGACAGTGCCGGCATGGCCGGATGATCCCTCAGCGCGTCGGCGACCGGTGACAGGATCGGGCCGAGCTTGTCGACGGCGCGATCGTTCACATACTGCATGTAGGTGCGGGACGGCTCGGGCAGCGTCTCCTGGTAGTGCTTCATCTGCTCGAACACCGGCACCGCTCGCGCCGGATCGGTGACCGCAAGCGACGACGCCAACAGGAATCCGTCGATGCCGGTCGACAAGGCGGCGACCTGATCCGCCGGCACGACGCGGTCGGCGAGATTGAGCAGCGTGACGGCGAGCCCGTAGTCGTGCGGCGGGTGGACGCTGACATGATCGGCGCCGAGCACGGCGGAGCTGCGCTTGGCGGCTTCGAGATCGCCGATCACTTCACCGGTGGTGAGGTAGTGCATCGCCCGCGCCAGGTCGCCGTGGCCGCCAAACGACATCACGAAGGCCACCCGTTCGCGGATCGAGGCGCGGCCGGCGGCGACGATCGACAGGCCGCCCGCGAAACTGATGCCGATCACGCCGATCTTGCCGTCGGTCCGGAACTGCGGTTGCTCGCTGGTCCACGTGATCGCGTCTTCGATGACGTCGGTGACCTGCGGCGTGACCTTGAACTTCTGCAGATCGGGCGCGGCCACCGTCATCACGCCAAATCCCGTCGCCGCGAGGTCCTCGGCTAGTCCGACCAGCCGGGACTCGTTGATGCCGTCGCGGTGCACACCGGGCATCAGCAGCACGGTGCGGCGTGTCTGCGTGGCCGGACGATAGAAACGGCCGGGAATAATGCCGTCGCGCGTCGGCACGGTGCTGTCCGGATCGCGGGTGACGGCGCTCGTGCGCCAGGCCGCGAGCGTCGCCGCCGTCCCGGGCAAATCGGCCGCGCGAACGATGAAACCCAGAGCGTCGAGATATGGAAGGGCGGCGAATGCGAGGACGACGAGTGCTGAAATGACGATCGCCGCTGTGGCGCGGCGGGTAAGGGGCACGGGACAGATGGTACACTGTTCAGGACAAAGGTTCAGCACAGAGGTTCAAAACGAGGGTTCAAAACGAGGGTTCAAGACGAAGGTTCAAAACGAAGGTTCAAGACGAAGGTTCACAACGAAGGTTCACGAACCGTGATGAACCGTCCGTCCTGAACCGCCGCCCTGAACCGCCGCCCTGAACCGTCCGTCCTGAACCGCCGTGCTGAACCGCCGTGCTGAACCGCCGTCCTGAACCGCCGTCCTGAACCGCCGTCATGAACCTTCGAGATGAACCCTCGTGAAGAAGCTGGTGATCGCGATCGACGGGCCGTCCGGGGCCGGCAAGGGCACGCTGGCGCGCACCATCGCCGATCGCCTCGGCTACAAGCACATCGATACCGGCGCGATGTACCGGGCGGTGGCCTGGAAGGCCGCGCACGAAGGCCTCTCGTTGGACGATGAGGTGGCGGCGGCGGCACTGGCGCGGCGGGCGGCCTATGCGCAGATCGATGGCCGGATCACCATCGACGGGCACGATGTCACCCGCCTCATTCGCACTCCGGAGGCCGACAAGGCCGCGGCATCCGTCGCGCGGTTGCCGCGCGTGCGCGAGGTGCTGGTCGAGCAGCAGCGCGATCTTGGCCGCGGCGGCGGCGTGGTGATGGAGGGCCGCGACATCGGCACGGTGGTGTTTCCCGCCGCCGACCTCAAGTTCTACATCGATGCCTCGCCCGAAGAGCGCGCGCGGCGGCGCGCGGCCGACACCGCGCATACCGGCGGCCAGGGCAGTCTCGCCCTGGTGCAGAGCGAGCTGGTGGCGCGCGACACCTCCGATTCGACGCGGGCGGTGGCGCCGTTGGCGATGGCGCCGGATGCCATCTACGTCGACACCACGACGATGCCGCTCGACGTCGTCGTCAATCACGTGATGATTCAGATCATGGACAAGCTCGACGATCTCGTGTCGTAGTGGGGTCATGACCCCAGAAGAGTTTCGAACGGCCGGGCATCGCCTGATCGACTGGATCGCGGATTATCGCGCCGGCGTGGCCGCCCGCCCGGTCCTGGCCAGGACCGCGCCCGGCGACATCAAGGCGCTGTTGCCCGCGTCGCCCCCGCAGTCACCGGAATCCTTCGACGCCATCGTCGGCGATCTCGATCGCATCGTCCTGCCGGGCATCACCACCTGGCAGCATCCGGAGTTCTTCGGCTACTTCCCGTCCAATGGCTTGCTGTCGAGCGTGCTCGGCGACTACGTCAGCAGCGGTCTCGGCGTGATTGGCCTGGCATGGCAGTCGAGCCCTGCGCTCACCGAGGTCGAGGAAGTCGTCACCGACTGGATGCGACAGATGCTCGGCCTGTCGGAGGCGTGGAGCGGCGTGATCAACGACACGGCCTCGACCAGCACGCTGGTGGCGTTGCTGTGCGCGCGCGAACGGACATCGAACTACAGCCTCGGCCGCGACGGACTGCAAGGCGAGCCACAGCCGCTGGTCGTCTACACCTCCGCGCACGGTCACAGCTCGGTCGAGAAGGCGGCGCTGCTGGCCGGGTTTGGCAAGGCCCACGTGCGCATCGTTCCGCACGACGCGGCGTTCGCCCTGCGACCCGACGCTCTCGACGCGATGATTGCCGAGGACCTCATGAAGGGCCGGCGGCCGTGCGCGGTGGTGGCTACGACGGGCACCACGACGTCGACCGCGCTCGATCCGATTGGCCGGATCGCGCAGGTCGCAACACCCCACGGCCTGTGGCTGCATGTCGACGCCGCCATGGCGGGTTCGGCGATGATCCTGCCGGAATGCCGCTCGATGTGGGACGGCGTGGAGCAGGCCGATTCGCTGGTCGTCAACGCCCACAAGTGGCTCGGCGCGGTGTTCGATGCGACGCTGTATTTCGTGCGCGACCCGGAGCACCTGGTCCGCGTGATGTCCACCAATCCCAGCTACCTGCAGACCGCCGCCGACGGCCGGGTGAAGAATTATCGCGACTGGGGTCTCCCGCTCGGCCGGCGCTTCCGCGCGCTGAAGCTGTGGTTTCTGATTCGCGAGCAGGGTGTCGAGGGGTTGCAGGCGCGGCTGCGGCGCGACATCGCAAACGCCGCGTGGCTCGCCGAACAGGTCGCCGCCGCGCCGAACTGGAGGGTGCTCGCGCCCGTGCCGCTGCAGACGCTGTGCCTGCGTCACGAACCCGCGGGCGTGCGCGGCGAAGCGCTCGACGCCCACACGCTCGCCTGGTCGGCGCGGCTCAATCAGTCGGGCCGCGCCTACGTCACCCCGGCGCTGCTCGATGGCCAATGGATGGTTCGCGTCTCGATCGGCGCGGAACAGACCGAGCGCCGGCACGTCGAGGCGCTCTGGCAATGGCTGCAGGAAGAGGTGGTCGCGGGTCCCTGATCGCGGGCGGCCGCAGCGTGGCGCCCGCTCCCGAGGTGCCGCTGATGGTCACGAATTGGTCGTTTACGGGTAAAGATTAGTGATCGAGAGGCGACCATGAAATCCTTCGACATCATCAACCCCGCGACGAGCGCGGTGTTCGATCGCGCGCCGGATGCGCAGGTTGACGACGCCAGGCAGGCGATCGAGCGATCGGTGGCGGCCTTTGCGTCCTGGAAGGCGCGCACCGCGTTCGAGCGATCGACCATCCTGCGCAAGTGGTACGAGCTGATCGTCGACGGCACCGACACGCTGGCGCGCGGGATGACCCAGGAGATGGGCAAGCCGATCACCGAATCGCGCGGCGAGGTGAAATATGCGGCGGCGTTCGTCGAGTGGTACGCGGAGGAAGCCAAGCGCGCGTATGGCGACATCGTGCCGACGCATGCGGCACACAAGCGGTTGCTCGTCACGCGCCAGCCGGTGGGACCGGTCTATGCCGTCACGCCGTGGAACTTTCCCGCGGCGATGGTGACGCGGAAAGTTGCGCCCGCGCTCGCCGCCGGCTGCACCGTGGTCTTGAAGCCGGCGGAGCAGTCGCCGCTCACGGCAATCCGGCTTCACCAACTGTGGTTGACGGCGGGCGGGCCCGCGGACGTGTTCCAGGTGTTGACGACGTCGAATCCCGAGGCGGTGTCGGAGGTGTTCTTCGCCGACGCGCGCGTGCGGAAGCTGACCTTTACCGGCAGCACCGAAGTCGGCATCAAGCTCTATGCGAAAGCCGCCCAGACGGTGAAGCGGGTGTCGCTCGAACTCGGCGGCCACGCGCCGTTCATCGTGTTCGACGACGCCGACATTCCCGAGGCGGTCGCGCAGGTGATGGCGACGAAATTCCGCAACGCGGGCCAGACCTGCGTCTGCGCCAATCGCGTCTACGTGCACGATCGCATAGGGGGGCCGTTTGCCGAGCAGTTCGCGCACGCGGTGCGCGCGCTGCGGGTTGGTGATCCGATGAACGACGCCACCCAGGTCGGCCCGCTCGTCGATCGCCAGGGGCTCGACAAGGTCGCCTCGCATGTCGACGACGCACTGAGCAAAGGCGCGACGGCGCTGGTTGGCGGGCAGCGGCGCGACGGGTTGTATTTCGATCCGACGGTGCTCGTCGACGTCAAGGCGGGTATGCGGATCCTCGAAGAGGAAACCTTCGGACCGGTCGCGCCCATCGTCGGCTTCACCGACGAAGCCGAGGCGATTGCTGCCGCCAACGCCACCCCGTACGGACTGGCTGCCTACCTCTGGACGCGCGACATCGGCCGCGCCTTTCGCGTTGCCGAGGCGCTGGACTTCGGTATTGTCGGGATCAACGACGGGCTGCCGGCCACGCCGCATGCGCCCTTCGGGGGTGTGAAGAGTTCAGGGATTGGCCGCGAAGGCGGACGCTGGGGCCTCGAGGAATATCTGGACGTGAAGTACGTCTCGATCGTGCTGCCGTGACGGTGGGCGAGCGACGTCTGGAGAGCGACGGCTTTAGCCGTCGCTAACGAGGTCGGCGAGCGACGGCTAAAGCCGTCGCTCGCCACACGCGCTCAGTCCTCGTCGTCCTCGAAATCGTCTTTCGACGCGGGATCCAGTTCCCAGCGGTTCAGATCGCGATCCGCGATCTCCGCACCACCCTGCAGTTCCTCGTCGTCGGCGTATTCGACGCCGAGCGCGCGGCCGATATCGTCGACCCGGTCCTGATCCGGCGTCGGATTGTCGCCGCCCGGCGCTTCGTCGCCGACCGACTCGGCTGACTGCCAGTCGGCATCGACGTCGCCGGCCGTAATCGCCGCCCCGCCGCTGTTGTTCTTCGACAGCTTGTCCTGCATCTCGGCCCGGCCGGACTTGGCCGAGGACGCGGAGCGGTTCATGTCGAGGCTCGACGGAATGCCGTGCACGTCGGCCACGGTCTTGCGCGGTCGATCGAGGTTCGGCTTCTTCTTTGGCGTAAGGGCGGCGGCGCCGGCCGCGACGGCGGCGCTGGCGAATGACGTCATCCTGGCGATGACACCGGCCTTCGGCTTCGGCTTGGCCACCTTCTTCTTTGCGGCGGCCTTGGTCCCTGACGCTCGCCGGCTGGGCGCAGCCGCCTTCTTCAGAGCCTTCTTGGGAGCCTTCTTCGGAGCCTTCCTGGACGCCTTTGGGGCTTTCCTGGAGGGCTTCTTGGCGGTCTTGATTGCGGTCTTCCTCGAGGTCTTCTTCACGGTCTTTTTCGCCGGTTTCCTGGCCCCTCGATTGCGCTCGGGGCCACCCTGGGCTCGTCGAAGGGTGGCGGTTTTTCGTGCGGCCGATTTCTTCGTGGCCTTCTTCGCGGGCTTCCTGCGTGCCATGACCTAGTTCCCTCCCGGGCTGCCTTGCTTTGCGCTCTTCCAGAGCGCGGTGCTTCCTTGACAGTGTGGCGCTAAGTAACGTAAAGTCTATCGGTTACGCGGAACGCGGACAGGCCTGACAATCGGCTTGCGACCGTTCCCACCGTGGCAAATCTGAGAGTAAAGGACACCTTTCGCAAATGGCAATTTCGCAAGACGAACAAAAACCGGCCACCGAGCCCCAGAGCTCGCCGGCCACCCCGGTCCGCACCGGGAACAAACAGGTGATGAAGACTACCTCACCTTGGGGTCACGACGAAGACGCGGATCCAACCGAATACGCCCGCATGCTCGACCTTTACGATAACAGCTTCCGCAACCTCGCGGAAGGTGAAGTCGTCAAGGGCACCGTGCTGAAAGTGACGGCCAACGAAGTCGTGATCGACGTTGGCTACAAGTCCGAGGGCGTGATCGCCGTCGACGAGTTCCTCGACGAGACCGGCCAGGTAATTGTTCGTGAAGGAGACGTGGTTGACGTGCTGCTCGAGCGCACCGAAGACCGCGAAGGCCACATCGTGCTGTCGCGCGAAAAGGCCGAGAAGATGAAGATTTGGGACGAGGTCGAGCGCGCCTTTGTTGAACGCAAGGTCGTGATCGGTCGCGTCGTCGAACGAATCAAGGGCGGCCTCGCGGTCGACATCGGCGTCCGCGCCTTCCTGCCGGGCAGCCAGATCGACGTTCGACCGGTGCGCAATCTCGATGCGCTCAAGGGGCAGGAGCTCCGCATGCGCGTCATCAAGGTCAACAAGAAGCGCGGCAACATCGTGCTGTCGCGCAAGGTGCTGCTCGAAGAAGAGAACGCCGAGAAGAAGAAGTCGACGCTCGAGACGCTGGCCGAGGGCAAAGTGCTGCGCGGCGTGGTCAAGAACATCACCGACTACGGTGCGTTCATCGATCTCGGCGGCATCGACGGCCTGCTGCACATCACCGACATGTCCTGGGGCCGCGTCGGCCACCCGTCGGAGCTGTTCAAGGTCAACGACGAGATTGACGTCGTGGTCCTGAAGTACGACCAGGCCACCGAGCGCGTCTCGCTCGGCCACAAGCAGTTGATGGCCGATCCGTGGACCACGGTGATGGATCGCTTCCCCGCGGGCGTGCGCGTCAGCGGCAAGGTGGTCAGCCTGACCGACTACGGCGCCTTCATCGAGCTCGAGCCGGGCGTCGAAGGCCTGATCCACGTCAGCGAAATGTCGTGGAGCAAGCGCGTCAAGCACCCGTCGAAGATCCTCAACGTCGGCGACAGCGTGGAAGCGCAGGTCCTCGGCGTCGATCCGGCGGCGCGCCGCATTTCGCTCGGCCTCAAGCAGGTCGAGAGCAACCCGTGGCACGAGCTGGCGGAGAAGTACCCGGTCGGCACGCGCATCAAGGGCAAGGTCCGCAACCTGACCGAGTTCGGCGCGTTCGTCGAGGTCGAAGACGACATCGACGGCCTGATCCACATCTCCGACATGTCGTGGAGCAAGCGCGTCAAGCATCCGAGCGAAGTCCTGAAGAAGGGCGACGTGGTCGAGGCGATGGTGCTCAGCATCGACGCCGAGAACCAGCGCCTGTCCCTGGGGCTGAAGCAGCTGGCGACCGATATCTGGGAGGACTTCTTCTCGCGGCACAAGGCCGGCGACGACATCGAGGGCAAGGTGGTGCGGATGACCAACTTCGGCGCCTTCGTCGAGCTGGACGAGGGCATCGAGGGCCTGATCCACGTCAGCGAGTTCGACGACTCGCAGGGCGGGGAGAAGATCGATCTGGAAGTCGAGAAGAGCTACCAGATGAAAATCATCAAACTCAGCCCGGCGGAGCGGAAAATCGGCTTGAGCATTCGCGCGCTCAAGAATGCCGGGTTCCGGACCGACTGGGAATCGTACTCGACATCACAGGGTGACGGCGGCGCGACGCTCGGCGATCACCTCAAGCACAAATAGAGCACCATGACGAAGGCGGAGCTGGTCGAAGAAGTCTCGCGCGTCTCGGACCTCACGAAGAAGCACTCTGAGGTCATCGTCGACACCGTGTTCGAGAGCATCATCGATGCACTCAAGCGCGGCGAGAAGATCGAGTTGCGCGGATTCGGCAGTTTCCGCCTTCGCAAGCGCGAGCCCCGCAAGGGCCGCAATCCGAAGACCGGTGACAAGGTGGACGTGCCGCCCAAGCGCGTCCCCTATTTCAAGCCGGGCAAGGAATTGAAAGACCTCATTAACAAGGACACCGGCGAGCCCGCCGAACCACCGCCCCCGGATCTCGGATCTCAGATCTCGGATTGATCTGCGATCTCCCTTGTGAGATCTGAGAGATCGACATGGATCGCATCTGGTCACCATGGAGGCATGCCTACGTGACTAGATCGGAAGACGCCCCCGGCTGCGTGTTCTGCACTGCCACGGCAGCCGGCGACGGGCGGCCGCTGATCGTCCACGAAGGCGCGCTCGCTTACGTCATCCTCAACAAGTTTCCCTATAACGCCGGCCACCTGATGGTGGTGCCGCATCGCCACGTGGCGCAGCTCGCCCTGCTGGAGCGCCAGGAGCTGACGGAGATGGCGCTACTGACGCAGCTCTCCGAGCGCGTGCTGACTGCCGCATTTAGCCCGCAGGGAATAAACGTCGGCATGAACCTCGGCCGGCCGGCCGGCGCCGGCATCGTCGACCATCTGCATATCCACCTGGTCCCGAGATGGAATGGCGACACCAATTTCATGACCGTGGTCGGGGAGGTCAGGGTGCTGCCGGAAGAATTGCCGCGCACCGCCGAGCGACTGCGCCCGATCTTCAGCGAACTCGGCAGCTCCGCCTAGCGGGAACCTCGTCTCCGGGCGCGCGACGGCTAGTGTCGCGACGATCGGTCGGGCGGCAGCGGAGCGGCCGCCGGTTGCGGTTCGGTGCCCTCGTCGTGGATCAGTTCCCAGCTGTGCTCGCAATCCGGGCAGCGCAGTCCAACCCTGACCGAGGAGACGCCGAGACAGGTCGTGGCTTTATAGGGCCGCACCCGAGTGCCGTCGCACTTCGGGCAGCGAAACGAGGCCCATAATTCCCGCTCCCGTCTGCTTTCCAGTGTGGCCATGGCTCTTCATCCGTCCGTGTTGCCGGGAAGAGGTTGGCGCAGACGGGCGCAGACCAGCGGCGAACTCGCCCACCAGCGGCGTACGGGGCGACGATCGGCGGAGATTGTGTCCATGAGAGCGCCCGACCTTTAACGGTGGGCTGCATGTCATCAACGCCAAGCCGGATTCGGCAGGCAGCTCTGGATTTGTGCGACGGAACCCCGAGCGTATCACTAAGGGTTAGGGAGGTGGGGAAAAACACTCGGTCCGGGTAGTTTGGTGAAACCCGCCTGTAATCATGCGGGTAACATAAGGTCAGCTAATGCGAGGACGTCCGCGGCCGCCCAGATAGGCCGGGGCCTTATAGTGTCCTGCGGCATCGCTTATACCTATGACGTTTGATCTCACGCCCGAACAACTGGCCCTGGTCGCCAACGCCAGGTCGGCAACCGCGTTGCCGGCCCACGCCCTCGATGCGGTGCTGGTGGTGGAGGAACTCGCGACCAGCGACCCCGCGCACGGCGCGCGTGTGGGGTTCGAGGGCGTCGGCGGCACGACCGGTGCGGCCGCTGAACCCCTGGCGGGTCTCGACGGCAGCGAATCCGCCCTGGCATCCATTCCCGCAGGCAATCGGACCCGCGCGCGGCTGATGGCGGCGGCGGTGGCCCTCGGCATCGGCCGGGCTGCCATCGCCCACGCCATCGCGTCGATGCGGCGCACCGGCGTGAAGCCGGGGCCAGACGAGCGGGCGCCGCACTGGGCTTTCGCCGACGGCGCGACCGACGTGGCGGCGGCGAGGCTGCTGACCTACCACGCCGCCCAGGTGCTCGATCGCGGCGAAGAGGCCGGGACGTTGATCGCGCGCGCCCACGCCCTTGCCGCGGCCGCCGCCGCGCACGCGGTCGATGCGGCGATTCGGATTGAAGGCGCGGCAGGCTATGTGAAGGGCGGATTACTCGAACGGCTGTCGCGCGACGCGCGAACCCTGCAACTGATCCTGCAGTAGCGCGGACGGCTCAGCGCCTAGGCGCCGAGCATCCCTTTCGCGATCGTCATCAGTTGCATGTTGGTGGTGCCCTCGTAGATCTGGCCGATCTTGGCGTCGCGATACAGCTTTTCGACCGGGTACTCCTTGACGAAGCCGTTGCCGCCGAACAGGTTGATCGCCATCGACGCGACGCGTTCGGCGACTTCCGACGAATAGACCTTGCACATCGCGGCTTCGGTCAGGAAGGGGAGGCCGGCATCGCGCAGGCGGGCGCAGTTGTAAACCAGCAGGCGCGTGGCTTCGACGTCGAGCGCCATGCGTGCGATCTGGAACTGCACGCCCTGGAAGTCGCCGATCGTTTTCCCGAACTGCTTGCGCTCCTGGACGTAGGTGAGGGTGTGGTCGAGCGCGCCCTGCGCCAGGCCGAGCATCTGCGCGCCGATGCCGATGCGGCCTTCGTTGAGCGTCTCGATCGCCACCTTGTAGCCCTTGCCCACCTCGCCGAGGATCTGCGATTTGGGCACGACGCAGTCCTCGAAGATCAACTCGCAGGTGCTGCTGGCGCGGATGCCGAGCTTGTCTTCCTTCTTGCCGACGGTGAACCCCGGCGTGCCGCGGTCGACGATGAAGGCGGTGATGCCGCGGTAGCCGGCGTCGGGATTGATGTTGGCGAACACGATGAACATGTCCGCCTCGTTGCCGTTGGTGATCCACAGCTTGCGGCCGGTGATCGAGAAGCCGTCGCCCTGTTCGGTGGCGCGCGTCGCCATGGCAAACGCGTCGCTGCCCGAGCCGGCTTCCGAGAGGCAATAGGCGCCAATCAGGCTGGTGGCGAACTTCGGCAGGTAGTTGCGCTTCAGTTCGTCGGTGCCCCACCGCATCACGGCGTTGATGACGAGCGTGTTCTGGACATCGACCAGCACGCCGACCGAGGGGTCGACGCGGGACAGCGACTCGACGGCGAGCACCGAATGAAAGAACGTGCCGCCGGCGCCGCCGAAGCTCTCGGGCACCTCCACGCTCATGACGCCCAGCTCGAACAGTTTCTTGATCAGATCGGGCGAAAACTTCGCCTGCTCATCCATCTCGCGCGCGAGCGGACGGATTTCCTTGTCGGCAAACTCGTAGACGCTGTCGCGAAATATCGCTTCGTCTTCGGCCAGCCGCGTCAATGCGGGCCTGGTGGTCGGTGACTGGGTCATGAAATCCTCAAAACGACGCTCGAACAGCTCCGGCAGCGGCCAAATCCCGGCGGATAACGTCAATGCTATCATCGCCATGACGAGCATGCGCACCACCACCTTTCGCGCGTTCGCGGTCGCGGGCACCGTATTGCTGGCGAGCCTCGCGGGGGTGCGGGCGCAGGACCAGCCGGCGCAGGACAAGCCGCCGCCGGCCGCGCCGGCAGCCGCCGCGCAACCACCGGCCACCGCCGCCGATGGCCAGCCAATTTTCCGCGCCGGCATCAACACCGTCCGCGTTGACGTGATCGTCACCGACCGGCAGGGCAATCCGGTCACCGACCTGAAGCTCACCGATTTCGAGATCGCCGAGGACGGCAAGCCGCAGCAGGCCGAGACGTTCCGGCTGATCAAGATCGACAGCGAGACGCAGGCCGGCTACACGCAGCGCGGCATCCGCACCCGCAACGACGAAGAGTCCGCGGCCGCGGACGAGAATTCGCGGATTTTCGCGTTCTTCCTCGATGACTATCACGTCATGCGCGACAGCAGCATGGCGATGCGCAAGCCGGTCATCGACTTCATCGCCAATCAACTGTCGCCGAACGACCTGGCGACGGTGATGTACCCGCTCACCCCGGTGGATGCCGCGGTGCTGACCCGCAACCACCAGGGCATCATCAACGCGGTCGAGAAGTTCGAAGGCCGCAAGTACAACTACGAGCCGGTCAACGCCGTCGAGCACGGCTACGTCTACCGGCTGACGCCCGATGCGATCGAGATGATTCGCCGCCAGGTCACGTTGTCGGCGCTGCGCGGCATGTGCACCAAGCTCGGCTCGCTGCGCGAGGGCCGGAAGTCGTTGATCCTGTTGAGCGAAGGATTCAACGCCACCCTGCCGCCGCAAATGCGCAGCACCCAGGCCGGCGGATTCGGCGGCGGCGGCAACATCACCCGCGACCCCTTCGCCGGCGACAACAACACCCTGGAGGAGCGCGCGCAGTTTTCCGCGAGCCTCGATGTGAACCGCGAACTGCAGGACGTGTGGGACGCCTGCAATCGCAACAACACCTCCATCTATGCGGTCGACCCGCGCGGTCTTGCCGTCGGCGGATTCGACATCACCAGCAACATCTCGATGAGCACCAGCCAGTCGTATCTCAACGCCTCGCTCGACACCCTGCGCGTGCTGGCGAGCAACACCGACGGCCGGGCGATCGTCAACCGCAACGATCTCGCCGCCGGCATGCGGCAGATCATCCGCGACTCGAGCGCCTATTACCTGGTCGGCTACAACTCGACCGAGGCGCCACGCGACGGGAAGTTCCACGAGATCAGGGTGCGGGTCAAGCGCCCCGGCGTGCAGGTGCGGGCGCGGCGTGGCTACTGGGCCTACACCGAGGAGGACGTCAAGCGCGCCCTGGCCGGCCCCACGCCGGCGCCGCCGACCGAGATTGCCAGGGCGCTCAATGCGATCGCGCCGATGACCAACCGGCGCTACATCCGCACCTGGATCGGCAACGACAAGGGGCAGGATGGACTGACGCGCGTCACGCTGTTATGGGAGCCGCTGCCGCCGGCGCCCGGCGTGAAGCGCGACGACCCTCGGCGCGTCACCATCCTGGCCACCTCGCCGGCCGGCGACATTGTCTACCGCGGCAGGGTGCCGACCGAACTGGCCGCGCCCGGCAACGGCGGCATCATCCGCTTCCAGGCGCCGCCCGGAAAACTCGACCTGCGGTTGACGATCGAAGGCGACGGCACCGGCACGCTCGATACCGAAGATCGCGACCTGGTGGTGCCGGACCTGTCGGCGCCGGAGGTGATGTTGAGTACGCCCAGGGTGTGGTTCGCGCGCACCGCGCGCGAGTTCACCGCCCTCAGCACCGGCGTGCCGCCCGCGCCCAGCGCGACCCGCGATTTCCGCCGCACCGATCGCCTGCTGGTGCGTGTCGATGCCTACGCGCCGGCCGACGCGCCCGCCACGCTCACCGCGCAACTGCTCAACCAGCAGGGCACGAAAATGAGCGACCTCCCGGTGATCGCGCCGACCGATGCCGTGCCCTCGTACTCGATTGACCTGCCACTCGCGAACCTGGCTGCGGGCCAGTATCTGCTCGAGATCACCGGAAAGAGCGAGGGCCACAAACCCGTTTCCGAGCTCGTGGCCTTTCGCCTGGGCTCCTGACGGCCCTGACCGCCTGACGACCTGACTACGCGTACATCCCGCGCAGCTTGGTGACCGTCGCGACGCGATTGATCGCCACGATGTAGGCGGCGGCGCGCATGTCGACCTGGTAGGTCTTCGCGGTCTCGAGCACGACTTCGAACGCCTGGCACATCTTGGCTTCGAGGCGCTCGTTCACTTCCTTCTCCGTCCAGAAGTAGCCGTGGCGGTCCTGGACCCATTCGAAGTACGACACGGTGACGCCGCCGGCATTGGCGAGGATGTCCGGCACGACGAACACCCCGCGTGAGTGCAGCGCCTGATGCGCGCCGGGCGTGGTCGGGCCGTTGGCGCCCTCGACGATCAGCCTGGCCTTGATGTCGCCGACGTTGTCCTCGGTGATCTGCTTCTCGAGCGCCGCCGGCACCAGGATGTCGACGTCGAGCTTGAAGACGTCCTTCTGCCCGAGCGGCTCGCCGCCGGTGAAGCCGGCGACGGTCTTGTGCTGGGCGACGTGGGCGATCAATTTCGGAATGTCGAGGCCCTTGTCATTCTGGACCCCCCCCTTCCAGTCGGTGACGCCGATGATGGTCGCGCCTTCGCGTGCCATCAGCTCGGCGCCGATCGAGCCGACGTTGCCGAAGCCCTGAACCGCGACGCGCGAGCCCTTGAGCTCGAAGCCCAGGTGCTTCGCCGCCTCGCGCGCGACGATCATCACGCCGCGGCCGGTGGCCTCGCGGCGGCCGAGCGAGCCGCCCATCTCGACCGGCTTGCCGGTTACCACCGAGGTCGAGGTGTGCCCGACGTGCATCGAGTAGGTGTCGGAAAACCACGCCATGATCTGCTCGTTGGTGTTGACGTCGGGCGCCGGCACATCCTTGTCGGGCCCGATTGAATCGATGATCTCCGCGGTGTACCGGCGGGTCAGCGCTTCGAGCTCGCGCTTCGACATCTTCGACGGATCGCAGATCACGCCGCCCTTGCCGCCGCCGAATGGCAGCTGCGCGACCGCGCACTTCCACGTCATCCACGCCGCCAGCGTCGTCACTTCATCCAGCGAGACGTCGGGGTGGTAGCGGATGCCGCCCTTCGCGGGGCCGAGCGTCACGTTGTACTGCACGCGATAGCCGGTGAACACCTGGATCTCGCCGGAATCCATCTGGACCGGGCACGAGACGATGATCTGGCGCTTGGGATGGGTCAGCATCTGCCAGATGCCGGGCTCGAGATTGAGAATGCGGGCCGCGCCTTCGAATTCCTGGAGCATCCCGGCGAACAGCGTTCCGTGTGCGGACATCAAATCCTCTTCAGTGGCGGGTGTGGCGCGGAGCTAGCACGATCGGTGGCGCAAGCGATCCAAAGTAGCAACCCTCCGCGCAGAATGTCAATTCGCTATCAGTAGCATCAGTTTTTGATATTCTTTGGCGACATCGAATTACACGCCCGGGTCGATCGTCCGCCGGACCGAAAGATCAGGCCGGTCATATAATTAGGGGAGACATGAAGAGTGTGGCCGACGGCGCGGATACGCGCAAAGCGCGCTGGGAACGCGACACGCTGGCGCCGACGCTGCGCAAGTCGCCGGAGCGGAGCGGAAGTTTCACCACCATCTCGGGCCGGCCGATCGAGCGGCTGTACACCGACGAGGACGTCGCCGGCATCGACTACGACTCGGCGGTCGCCAACCCTGGCGAGTTCCCTTACGTTCGCGGCATTCACCCGACCGGCTATCGCGGCAAGCTCTGGACGATGCGCCAGTTCGCGGGCTTCGGCACGCCTGAGGAAACCAACCAGCGCTACAAGGATCTGATTGCCGCCGGCGGGACCGGCTTGAGCGTCGCCTTCGACTTGCCGACCCTGATGGGCCGCGACCCGGACCATCCGCTGTCGCTCGGCGAAGTGGGGAAGTGCGGCGTCAGCATCGTGTCGCTCAAGGACATGGAGCGGCTGTTCGACGGCATCCCGCTCGACGACCCGGCGATCACCACGTCGATGACCATCAACTCGCCGGCGTCGATGATCTTCGCGATGTACCTGGTCGTCGCCGAGCAGCACGGCGCCGACCTCAAGAAGATTTCGGGCACCATCCAGAACGACATTCTCAAGGAATTCATCGCCCAGAAGGAATACATCTTTCCGCCGCGGCAGTCGATGCGGCTGATCACCGACGTCTTCGCCTACTGCGCGGCGGAGGTGCCGAAGTGGAACACCATCTCGGTGAGCGGCTACCACATCCGCGAAGCGGGCTCGACGGCCTTGCAGGAGCTGGCGTTCACGCTGCGTGACGGGCTCGAGTACGTGCAGTACGGCGTCGACGCCGGGCTGGATGTCGACGACTTCGTGCCGCGGCTGTCGTTCTTCTTCAACTCGCACAGCGACTTCTTCGAGGAGATCGCCAAGTACCGCGCCGCGCGCAAGCTGTGGGCGGAGGCGATGAAGCACCGCTTCGGGGCGAAGAACCCGCGCTCGTGGCAGTTGCGCTTCCACACCCAGACCGCCGGGGTGTCGCTGACCGCGCAGCAGCCCTACAACAACGTCGTGCGCACCGCGCTGCAGGCGCTGGCCGCGGTGCTCGGCGGCACCAACTCGCTGCACACCAACTCGCTTGACGAAGCGCTGGCGCTGCCGACCCGCGAGACCGCCACCATCGCGCTGCGCACCCAGCAGATCATCGCGCACGAAAGCGGCGTCACCAACATCGTCGATCCGCTGGGCGGCTCCTATTTCGTCGAGCGGCTGACGCGCGACATGGAAGAGGGCACGCTCGCCTATTGGGAGACGATCGATGGCATGGGCGGGATGGTGGAAGCGATCGAGCTGGGCTACCCGCAGAAGGAGGTCGCCGAAGCCTCGTATCAGTTCCAGCAGGCGGTCGAGCGGCGCGAGAAAACCATCGTCGGCGTCAACCAGTTCGTGCAGACCGACGACAAGCCGATCGAAATTCTCTACATCGACGACTCGACGGCGGCGCTGCAGCTCGAGCGGCTCGCCGACCTCAAGCGCACGCGCGACAACGATCGGGTGCGCCGCGCGCTCGATGCCCTGAAGGCCGGTGCAGAGGGTACCGCCAACACCATGCCGCTGCTGATCGAGTGCGTGCGCGCCTATGCGACGGTCGGCGAGATGTGCGACGCGCTGCGCGACGTGTGGGGCGAGTACGAAGAAGTGCCAATCATATGAGTCAGAAAATCAGGGTGGTGATCGCGAAGCCGGGACTCGACGGCCACGACCGCGGCGCCAAAGTGATCGCCCGCGCGTTGCGAGACGCCGGCATGGAAGTGATTTATACCGGCTTGCGGCAGACGCCCGAGCAGATTGTGTCGGCGGCGCTGCAGGAGGACGCCGACGTGATCGGCCTGTCGATCCTGTCCGGCGCCCACATGCACATCTGCCCGCGCGTCGTGGAGCTGCTCAAGGACCAGGGGCTCGATGACGTCCAGGTGGTGATCGGCGGCATCATTCCGGACGTCGACATCCCCAAGCTGAACGCCATCGGTATTCAGGGGATTTTCCTGCCCGGCACCCCGATGCAGCAGATCATCGACTTCATCGCGGCGAATGCGCGGGCCCGCGTATGACCCGTCCCACCCAGGCCACCCGGAAGCGGAGGCTGTTGGCCCCCGCGCCTCGGACCGATACGCGGGGGTAAGCGGGCGTAAAATGCGTACCCTCCTCCTTGCGGACGACAGCATCACCGTCCAACGGGTGATTGCGCTCACGTTCGCCAACGAACAGATCCAGGTTCTGAGCTGCGGGGACGGTCCCGCGGCAGTCGAACGCATGGCGGCGCGCCGGCCCGATATCGTGCTGGCCGCCACCACGCTGCCGCAGATGAGCGGCTACGAACTGGCGCGGTTCGTCCGCAGCCAGCCGGGGTTACGCGACGTGCCGGTGCTGCTGCTGTCCGGCGCGTTTGAGACGGTGGATGACGCGCAGCTCGCGGTGAGCGGCGCCAACGGGTTCATCGAGAAACCATTCGAGCCACATAACGTGATCGGCCGAGTCAAAGAACTGTTGGGATTGAAGTCAGACGCCAGGCCGGCCGCGCCGGTCCGTTTGATCACGCCTGCCGATCTCGATCCACGGCAGCGGCCGGGCTCGACCCCGCCTCGCGCCGTGACCTCGATGCGCGCGGCGCCGCCGAACGAGCGTCGCGATCAGCCGGCGCCCGAGGCGAGCACGCAGCCGGTTCCGCAGGCGTCGGCGCAAGCGGGCGATTATCTCGACACCCTCGACGGGGCCTTCGACAGTCTCGACCAACAGTTGTCAGCCAGCATGACGAGCGAGCCGGCACCGCGCCGTCCGTCGGGGGCCGGCGCCAGTGCCCGCCCCGCGAGCGCCGGGTCGCCCTCCAGACGACGCGGCGAGTACGCCAGGCAATCCGGTCTTCGAAGTCGATGATGATTGGTTCGGCGACGGCGACAGCCGGGCCAAGGCCGACGCACGCGCCGGCCGCCGCGATGTCCGGGACGACCAGCGCGATCGCGAGGCGCCGGCGCCGGGCCCGGCGCCAGTCAATCCCGTCTTCGAAGTGGATGAAGACTGGTTTGCCGAAGACGACAAGGCCCGCGCGGCCAAGCTGCTCGAGCAACGCGCGCTGGCCGCCGAAATGGGAATCCACGACATCGAGTTACCCGACGCGGAGCCGGCGCCGAACGCGGCCGCGCCGCAGTCCGAGTCCGATCCCGGAGTCGACCTCAATCGTCTCCCGACCCCCCAGGCAGTAGCTTCGCCGGTGCCCGTTGCAGCCGGCGCCGGTAATCGCCCCCGTACATTTCACGCCGATCGAGGATCAGTGGGGCTTTGCCGCCGATGCCGAGGTGACGCCGCTCGAGCCCGCCACTGTGCCAGGCGATTTTCCCGCCGATTTCGCGCAGTTGTTCGCGGGCCCGCACGACCAGTCGCCGGTGCCGGCAGCGCCTGAAGTCCGGCTGGTCGCGCCAGAGATCACGGACGATCTGCTTAACCAAATCGCGGTGCGCGTCGCCGACCTGCTGAACGCCGGCCCCTTCGGCGAGCACTTGAAGGGCGCGGTGGTCGCGACGGTACGCGAAACCGTCAGGGACATCGTCTCCCAAACATCCGACCGGCTGGTCCGCGACGTTGCCACTGACGTTTCGGAGCGGCTCGTCCGTCAAGTGGCGGCCGATACCTCCGAACGGCTGGCTCGCGAAGTCGCCGTCGAGACCGCCGAACGCGTGGTGCGCCAGGTCGCGACCGATACCTCCGAACGGCTGGCTCGCGAAGTTGCCGCCGAAACCGCCGAACGCGTGGTGCGGCAGGTCGCCACCGATACCTCCGAGCGGCTGGCTCGCGAAGTTGCCGCCGAAACCGCCGAGCGGGTGGTGCGCCAGGTCGCCACCGATATCTCCGAGCGGCTGGCTCGCGAAGTCGCCGCCGAAACCGCCGAACGCGTGGTGCGGCAGGTCGCCACCGACACCTCCGAGCGGCTGGCTCGCGAAGTTGCCGCCGAAACCGCCGAGCGGGTGGTGCGCCAGGTCGCCACCGACATCTCCGAGCGGCTGGCTCGCGAAGTCGCGTCCGAAACCGCCGAACGCGTGGTGCGGCAGGTCGCCACCGACACCTCCGAGCGGCTGGCTCGCGAAGTTGCCGCCGAAACCGCCGAGCGGGTGGTGCGCCAGGTCGCCACCGACACCGCCGAGCGGCTGGCTCGCGAAGTCGCGGCCGAAACCGCCGCACGCATCGCTCGCGACGTCGTCTCCGAAACATCGGAGCGGCTGGTTCGCGACGAAATCGATCGGATCAAATCAAGGACTCAGACGTAGGTTGTCTCTCACCATGTCCTTATAATGGTGAGATATGCCTGTACCGGAAAAGCCGGCCCTCGAGGGTCTCGAAGACGCGCTCGCGGCGCGCTGGGAGCGCGAGGGGACCTACCGCTTCGATCGTTCCAAGTCGCGGGCTGAGATTTTCTCGATCGATACGCCGCCGCCCACGGTCAGCGGCTCGCTGCACGTCGGCCACGTCCTGTCATTCACGCATACCGACCTGATCGCCCGCTTCCAGCGGATGCGCGGCAAGGAAGTCTTCTATCCGATGGGGTGGGACGACAACGGCCTGCCGACCGAACGCCGCGTGCAGAACTACTTTGGTGTGCGGTGCGATCCATCGCTGCCTTACGACCCGAACTTCACGCTGCCGGAAACCCCCGACCCATCGACCGGCTCAGGGTCGTCCCGAGCGAAGTCGAGGGACGAAAAGCCTCCCATCTCGGTCTCGCGTCCCAACTTCATCGAGCTGTGCGTGAAGCTGACGGTCGCCGACGAAAAGGTGTTCGAGGAACTGTGGCGCCATCTCGGCCTGTCGGTGGACTGGTCGATGACCTACACGACGATCGGCCGCGACGCGCAGCGCGTGTCGCAGCTGATGTTTCTGCGCCACCGGGCCAGCAATCTGGCGTATCAGGTGGAGGCGCCGACCTTATGGGATGTCGACTTCCGCACCGCCGTGGCGCAGGCGGAACTCGAGGATCGTGAGCAGCCGGGCGCGTACCACAAGATTCATTTCTACCGGGAGCCCGGCGCCGGGACGAGCGAGCCGGTGGCGATCGAAACGACGCGACCCGAGCTGATTGCTGCCTGTGTCGCGCTCGTTGCCCATCCCGACGACCAACGCTACCAGCACTTGTTCGGCACGCACGTGATCACGCCGCTGTTCGGGGTGCGGGTACCCGTCAGGGCGCATACCCTCGCCGATCCGGAAAAGGGCAGCGGCATTGCGATGATCTGCACCTTCGGCGACACCACCGACGTCACCTGGTGGCGCGAGCTGAAGTTGCCGGTGCGCGCGATCATTCAAGCCAACGGCACGCTGGGCCCGGTGACCTGGGGACGCCCCGGCTGGGAATCCGCGGACCCGCCCCGGGCGCAGGCGGCCTACGACCAATTGGCCGGCCTGTCGGCGAAGAAGGCTCAGGTGAAGATCGTCGAGTTGCTCAAGCAGAGCGGCGATCTGCAGGGCGATCCGAAACCGATCACTCACAACGTCAAGTTTTACGAGAAGGGCGACCGGCCACTCGAGATCATCACCAGCCGCCAGTGGTTCATCAGGACCATCGAGCACCGCGAGGCGTTCATCGCGCGCGGCCGCGAGATCGCCTGGCATCCCGACTACATGCGGGCGCGCTTCGAGAACTGGGTTGACGGCCTGAACGGCGACTGGTGCATCAGCCGGCAGCGGTTCTTCGGCGTGCCGTTTCCGGTGTGGTACCCGATTCTCGACAGCGGCGCGATTGATTACGCCAACGCCATCGTGCCAGCCGAATCGCGCCTGCCGATCGATCCGTCGACCGATGTCCCGGACGGCTACTCGGCCGCGCAACGCGGCAAGCCTGGTGGTTTCGCCGGCGATCCGGACGTGATGGATACCTGGGCGACCTCATCGGTGTCGCCGCAGCTGGTGTGCGGCTGGGAGTCGGACCCGGAGCTGTTTGCCAAGACCTTCCCGATGGATCTGCGGCCCCAGGCCCACGACATCATTCGCACCTGGCTGTTTTCGTCGGTGGTGCGCGCGCAGTTCGAGAACCGCTCGGTGCCGTGGACCCATGCGGCGATCTCCGGATTCGTGCTCGATCCCGATCGCAAGAAGATGTCGAAGTCGAAGGGCAACGTCGTCACGCCGCTGGCGTTGTTGCAGGAGCACGGCTCGGACGGGGTGCGCTACTGGGCGGCCCGCGGCGGCCCCGGTGTCGACACCGCGTTCGATTCCGGACAGATGAAGATCGGCCGCAAGCTCGCCATGAAGGTCTTGAACGTGTCGAAGTTCGTGCTGGCCGGCGGGCAGCCGGACGGCCCGGTCACCGAAGCGCTCGATCGCGGCATGCTGCAGAACCTTGCCGCGCTGGTCGACGACGCCACCGCGGAGCTCGAGCAATACGAGTACGCGAAGGCGCTCGCCAAGATCGAATCGTTCTTCTGGGATTTCTGCGACAACTACATCGAGGCGGCGAAGTCGCGGCGCTACGGCGATTTCGGTGCGGAGGCCGCCGGGTCGGCCGCCACCGCCATGCGACTGGCGCTGTCGGTCCTGCTGCGGCTGCTCGCGCCGTACCTGTCGTTCGTGACAGAGGAAGTGTGGTCGTGGACCAACAGCGGTTCGATTCATCGCGCCCGCTGGCCGGTGCCGAACGAACTGGTCGAAGTGTCGGGCACGGACCAGGCCGCGAGGCGCGCGGTAGCGCACCTGACCGAGGCCTTGAACGCCATTCGCAAGGCCAAGGCCGATCAGAAAGTGTCGATCGGCACACCGGTGCAGCAGGTCGTCTACCAGGCGAGCGATGATGCGATTGCCTGCCTCGGCCTGCTCGAGCGCGATCTCAAGGCGGCGGCTCGTGCCGACGCGTTGATCCTGAAGGCCGGCGCCGAGCCGTCGGTCGCCATTACGCTCAAGCCCGCAGTCGCCACGTAGTCATGGTGGAGCCGATCGGCCCCGAGGCCTACCGCGAACTCGTTCGGCAAGCTCTTGCAGAGGACCGCGGCCGCGGCGATGCCACCAGCGCGGCGACCATCGCCACAGGCCTGCGCGCTAGGGGCACGATCATCGCGAAGTCGGATCTCGTCGTCGCCGGCATCGACGTGGCGGCCGAGGCGTTTCGCCAGCTCGATCCCCAGTCGGTGTTCGAGGTGAGATGGGGGGACGGCGCCCGCGTCCAGCCGGGCGACGTCGTCGCCAATGTCCGTGGCGACGCGCATGCGCTCCTCGAGGCCGAGCGCACGGCGTTGAACTTTCTGCAGCGGTTGAGCGGCATTGCCACCCTGACCGCCAGATTTGTCGATGCCGCCGGCGGCGGCATCACCATTCTCGATACGCGCAAGACCACCCCGGGTTGGCGCGCCCTCGAAAAGTATGCGGTGCGCTGCGGCGGCGGGACCAATCATCGTCATCGGCTCGACGATGGGATCCTGATCAAGGACAACCACAAGCGGCTGGGTGGGGGGGTCGCGGCCGCGGCGACGCGGGCGATGGGGCAGTCGGGCGGGTTGCCGGTCGAAGTGGAAGTCGAGACGCTCGCGGAGCTCGACGAGGTGCTGCACACCGGCGTGCCGCGCATCCTCCTCGATAACTTCACGACCCACGACATTCGTGAAGCGGTCGCGCGCGTCAACGGTCGAGCGCAGATCGAGATTTCGGGAGGCGTCACCCTCCAGCGCATTCCGGAACTGGCGACCACGGGAGCCCAGTTCGTGTCGATCGGTGCGCTCACGCATTCCGCACCCGCCGTCGATCTCAGCTTCGAGCTCGAGCCGGCTGAATGATCCCGGAGGAATTCGTCGTCGCACTCGCCTCGCTGCGCGGGCGGCGGGCCGACCTGCGACTCGACCTGCGATGGCACGACTCGGTGACCTCGACGATGGATGTCGCCGCGACGCTGGCGCAGGAAGGCGCCGCGCATGGCGTCGTGATTGGCGCCGACGAACAGACCAGGGGCCGCGGCCGGCGCGGAGCGGCCTGGGTGTCGCCTCCGGGCGCGGGACTCTACTTCTCGTTCATCGCCCGGCCGTCAGCCGCCTCGGGGCCGGCCACCCTCTCGTTGCTGACGCTCGCCGCCGGGGTGGCGGTGCGCGACGGCATCGTCGCTGCAACCGGCCTTGCGCCCGAGCTGAAGTGGCCCAACGACCTGTTGGTCGGGCGCCGCAAGCTGGCGGGCATCCTGGCGGAGGGCCTGGCCATCGCCACGCCCGAGCAAGCCGTCACCATCGGCGTCGGTCTGAACCTGCGGCCGGCGGCGTATCCAACCGAAGTGCGCGCGCGCGCGACCTCGATCGAAGACGAGTTGGGCAGGCCGGTCGAGCGTGGCCTGTTGCTCTGCGAAATTCTTATTTCATTGTCCGACCGGCTCGCACAGCTTGGGCAAAGCCCGGGTGATATCCTGCAGGCATGGCGCGCCGCCTCGCCCAACGCCAGGGGCACCCGCGTCGAGTGGGACGGACGCCACGGCGTCACCGCGGGTATCGCTGACGACGGTGCGCTGCTGGTGCAGACAACCCACGGCGTCGAGCGGGTCATTGCCGGCGAACTTCACTGGATGCTCTAGACGATGTTGTTAGCGATTGATGTAGGCAACACGAACATCGTGATCGGCGTGTTTCGTGGGGACACGCTCGTCCACAGCTGGCGGCTGACGACGATTCGCGAGCGCACGTCCGACGAGCTCGGCATTCTGCTCACCAGCCTGTGCGATCGCCACGAGATCCGCCGCCCGGATATCTCGGGCATCGTCATCGCCTCGGTGGTGCCGC
Source organism: uncultured Acidimicrobiia bacterium (assembly GCA_963795125.1). Taxonomy (GTDB): domain Bacteria; phylum Acidobacteriota; class Vicinamibacteria; order Vicinamibacterales; family UBA2999; genus 12-FULL-67-14b. The sequence goes on from CAWCGQ010000001.1 coordinate 830,156, forward strand.
CGCTGACCGCCACGCTGGTGTCGATGGTCACTGAATATTTCGGCCGCGTGCCGCTGCTGTTCGAGCCGGCGGTGAATGGCGGCATGCCGATCCTCTACGACAACCCGCACGAAGTCGGCGCCGACCGCATCGTCAACAGCATCGCGGCGCTCGACGCCTACGGCACGGGCCGGCCGATCATCGTCGTCGACTTCGGGACCGCGACCACGTTCGACGCGGTCTCGGCGAAGGGCGAGTATCTGGGCGGCGTGATCTGCCCGGGGCCGCAGATTTCGGCCGATGCGCTCTTTCAGCGCGCCGCGAAGCTGCCGCGCATCGAGGTCAAGAAGCCGGCGCGGGTGATCGGCACCAATACGGTGGCGTCGATGCAGGCGGGCTTGTTCTGGGGCTACGTGGACATGGTCGAGGGCCTGGTGCGCCGGATGAAGGCGGAGCTGGGCGGCGCGGCGGTCGTGGTCGCGACCGGCGGGCTGGCGTCGATTGTCGCGCCGGAGTCCAGCCTGATCGAGCATGTCGATCCCGAGCTGACACTGCGGGGCCTGCGGCTGGTGTGGGAACGGCGCACGTGATCGGTGTCGAATCCTACTGTCGTGATATCGAAGCGTATCTGTGCCGCAAGAACGACGGGCACCTGATTCGCATTACCGGGCCGGCCTTCGAGCAAGTGCAGGCCTGGGCGACCCAGGGCGTGCCGCTGAAGGTGGCCGAGGCCGGGATCGATCGCTATTTCGAGCGCTACTACCGGAAGGGGGCGCGCCGCCGGCCGGTGCGCATTGAATTTTGTGAAGCCGACGTGCTCGATGCGTTCGACGACTGGCGCCGCGCCGTTGGCGTGGCCCGGGTGGTCCCCGATCTGGCCGGTGGTCCGGATGTCGAGGAGCCGCAGCCGGGCGCCCGCCCGCGCAAGTCGCTGGCGTCGCAGATCGAAAGCGCGCTGGCCCGTCTCACGGTGATGCGCGGCAGCGACAAGGCGGGACCGCGGTTCGACGATGCGCTCGACAAGGCGGTGCGCCGCCTCGACGCGCTGCGGCCCGACGCCGCCCGCGCGCGTGGCGAGACCCGCGACGAGTTGCTGGGCCGGCTGTCGCAGATCGAGAGCGAACTTGCGGATGCGGCGATCGCCTCGCTCGACGACCGCGATCGGGTTCGGCTCGAGCAGGAGGCCGACAGCGAGCTCGAGCCGTTCCGCACGCGCATGCCCGAGCCCGCGTTTCAGCAGTCGCGTCACCAGGCGGTCCAGCGCCTCGTGCGCCAGCATTTCGGCATTCCGAGCTTCTAACCGTGATCCGTGGCCAACGCCTCCAGCTGACGATTGAACGCCCCGCGGCGGGTGGCCGCATGATCGCGCGCCACGAGGGTGCGATCGTGTTCGTATCGGGCGCGATTCCCGGTGAGGTGGTCGAGGCCGAAGTCGAGAAGGTGCAGCGCGGGACGGCGTGGGCGATCGCCAGGCAGATTCTCGAGCGCTCGCCGGATCGCGTGAGCGGCGAGCCGGACGGCGCGTGCGGCGGCTCGGTGCTGGCGCACATGGCCTACGAGCGGCAGCGGCAGATCAAGTCGGACATCATCACCGACGCCTTCCGGCGGATTGGCCGCATCCCGCTGGCGGAGGCCACCGCGGTGGCGGCGTCGCCAACCGACGGCTATCGCATGCGCGCCCGCTTGCACGTCCGTGACGGCCGTGTCGGGTTTTTTCGTGAGGGCTCGCATTCACTGTGCGACGCCGCGGCGACGCGGCAACTGCGGGACGACACCATCGGCGTGCTGCGCCGGCTCGAGACGTCGCTCGCGACCGGGGCGCGCGACGCCGTTGCCGGCCTCGAGGTGTCGGAGAACATCGACGCGTCGGAGCGGGCGATCCACCTCGAGTTGATGCCCAACGCGGATCCCTCCCGGCTGGCCGGCCTGGTGCAGGTCGACGGCGTCACCGGCGCGAGTTGCGCGCACGGCGAGAACCCGCGCACCATCGAGCTGTTTGGCTCGACCGTGGTCACCGACACCATCCACGATGCGCCAGGTGTCGCGGCAGGTGCGTTCGTTCTTCCAGGGCAATCGCTTTCTCACCCCGGCGATGGTGGCCGGCGTGGTCGGCCACATCGACGGCGGGCCGATCCTCGATCTCTACGCCGGCGTGGGATTGTTCAGCGTCGCCGCGGCCGCGGCCGGGCGTGGCCACGTCACCGCGGTTGAAGGCGATCCGTTTGCGGTGATCGATCTGAAGCGCAATGCGCGCCCGCACGATATCAGCGTGAGGGCCGACGCGGTCGAGCGGTTCCTGCAGCGATCGCAGGATCGGTTCGCGTCGGTGATGGTCGATCCGCCGCGCACCGGTCTGTCGAAGGAGGCGCTGGCCGGCGTGGTGAAAATGCGGGCGCCGCGCCTGATCTACGTGTCGTGCGACATCGCGACGCTGGCGCGCGATGCGCGGGTGCTGCTCGATGCAGGCTACCGGATTGCGGCGATGCGCGCGTTCGACTTGTTTCCCAACACCGCGCACGTCGAAACGGTTATCGCTTTCGCGTGTTAGCGGCCTTGACCAGCCCTTCGAACAGCTCCCGGAACTCGCCGGTGCGCCAGAAATTCTCCGGGTGCCACTGCACGGCCACGCAGAACGGCGCGCCGGGCATTTCCATGGCTTCATTGACGCCGTCCGGAGAGGTCGCCGTGATCTCGAAGCCGTCGGCGACCCGCTTGACGGCCTGGTGGTGGCGGCTGTTGACGTGGCAGGTCTCGCCGTCCTCCATGTGATCGGCCAGCAGCGCCGACAGTTGCGAGTCTTTCGAGACCCACACCTCGTGCGCGACGGCGACGCGCGGCTCCGGCACGGAGTGGTCGAGCGCGCCGGTGACCTCGCTCGGAATGTCCTGCACCAGCGTGCCGCCCATCGCGACGTTCAGCACCTGCATGCCGCGGCAGATCGCGAGCAGCGGAATGCCGCCGGCCACCGCGGCGCGCGCCAGCGCCATCTCGAACTGGTCGCGGCCGTCTTCAGCGGCCTGGAACGTGGTGTTGGCCACTTCGCCGTATAGCGCCGGATCGACGTCCCCGCCCCCGGTCAGCATCAAGCCGTCGACCCGCGCCAGGATCTGCTCGGCGGTCTCCGCGCCGGGCACCACCTCGATCGGCTCGCCTCCGGCGCGGCGGAGGGATTCCACGTAGTCGGACATGCGCCGGTTCTGGGCGACCGCAATCAAAGGCATGTGTCAGCGTGCTACATTCGCGACGGAACGGCAACGCCCATTAAATCGAGCACCCGCGTCAGCTGCTGGCGGTAATACGCCACCGCCGCGGCGCGCCAGCGGCGGACCTCGTCGCGCTCCTCGTTGAGGATCGGCGCGTGGTGGTAGAACGAGTTGAAGAGCTGTGCCAGCCCGAAGCCGTACTTCGCCAGCACCGCGAACTCGAGCGACCGCACCACCTGTTCGACGACGTCGTCGAGACGGGACGCTTCGAGGACCAGGCCCCACAATTCGTCGTCGTCGTTGACGCCGTCGGGCGGCAGCGAGGGCAGCGTCGCCAGCATCGCGGCTTCGTCCAGACCGAAACGCTCGTTCAACTTCTGGAAGATATTGTTGGCGCGCACCACCGCGTATTGCAGATACGGACCGCTCTCGCCGTCGAAGGTCATGGCCTCGTCGATGTCGAATGCGATCACGGTGGTGCGCGAATACTTGATCAGGAAGTAGCGGATCGCCGCCGTCCCGATCTGCTCGGCGATCTTTCGCTGTTCGTCGTCGGCCACCTCAGGCTGTCGTCCACGCACTTCGCGCAGCGCCTTCTCGTTCATGAAATCGATCAGGTCGTCGGCCTTCACCCCCAGGCCCTTGCGCCCGGATACTTCGACGAAGGGCTTCTTGGCGTCGTCGGACTGCGGATCGGGCGCGAAGCCGAGTTGGGCGGCGGTGGCATGTGACAGCGCGACCATTTCGTAGGAAAAGTGTTTCAGGCGATCGGCTTCCTGCGGATGACCGGTGGCGGTCAGCGCCTGCTTGAGCAGCTTCTGCAGGTAGGCCTGCCGCACGTCGATCACATTGAAGGTGGCGGCGGCGTTGCCGAACGTCGGATGTGCGGCGACCGCCTGCGCGGTGTCGCTGGTCGTCGCCCACAGGGTGCCGCCGTCCATGCGGGTCGCGAATGGACGGTAGTGGAAGTCGTGCCCGAGCAGGCCGGACTTCCAGAACTGATAGGCCATGTCCTTGCCGACGTAGACGACGGTGCCGTTCGAGCGCACGATCACCTTCTCGCGCGCCTCCGGATCGTCCGGGTCGCCGTCGGCGGCCGCGACGTCGGGATCGTCGATCTTCATCACCCAGCAGCCGGCATGGCGCCCCTCGCTCTGGAGGAACACGGCCCCGGTCTGCTTGAGCACGTCGAAGGCGCGGGCCCAGAACTGGAGGCGGAGGATGTCGCCCTCCCAGGTCAGCAACTGGTAGTCGATGTTGAGGCGCGCCATGGTCTTCAGGTGCGCGCGCACCACCGTGTCGGCGATGAACGCGGCCAGCGCCGCCGTCGGCGCGACGCCGTGCTCGATGTCGTGCAGGGTCGCCGCGCGCAGCGCCAGGCGGTCGCTGCCGCCCGCATACCACTCGGTGACCCGCGCGTAGAGGTCCCAGCAGTAGTAGTCGAACCGGGTGGAGGCGGCAATGCGCTGCGCACCGGCCAGGTCGATGTGCTCGAGATGCTGGAATCCGACCACCACGTCCGCCACCTGCACGCCGGTGTCGTCAATGTAGTTCTGCACCTCGACCGGATTGCCCCGGAAGCGCAGCACGCGCACCAGGGTGTCGCCGAGCGCGGCGTTGCGGAGATGACCGATGTGCGCGGCCTTGTTGGGATTGATCGCGGTGTGCTCGACGATCGACTTGTCGGGACGGGCCGGCGGCGCCGGCAAGGTGCCGGCGAGACCCAGCCGCTCCAGCAGGAAGGCGGGCCGGTCGATAAACACGTTGAGGTAGCCGTTGGGCGCGGCGTCGACGCGGGCGATGCCGGGCATCGGGCCAAGCGCCGCCGCCAGCTCCTGCGCGATCGCGCGCGGCGCCTTGCGCAACCGGCGCGCCAGATCGAACGCGATCGGCGTGCCGAGATCGCCGAGGGTGCGGTTGGGCGGATATTCGATCGGAATCGTCAGCCCGGCATCGGTGATGCCGTGCAGCCGGGCGAGCGCGTCGCGCACACGCGCCCTGACCTGTTCATGCAGCGGGAGAATCATGTCGTGGTTCGTTGACTCGTTCGAAGGCGTGCGGTACGCTTCACGTTATCAGATCCGCTCGCCTTCGTCATGGTTGACGCCGGAATCGGCCGCCTCCTCATCTCGAGCCTCCACCAGGGGATCGCCGACGTCTCGCCCAACCGGCTCGAGTTCTACGAAAGCTGGCTCAGCCCCGCGGGGATGCGCGACGGGCGGATTGGCCTTGCGCCGCTTGGCGCCGTCCTGAGCTTTTTGCATCGCGAAGAACCGCCGGCCAACGAGCAGATCGTGACGCGCGCCGGCCGCTACGCGGCCGACTGGACGTTTGCCGACCTGTCGGCGACACGCCGCTGGCTGATTCGCCGGCTGCCGGTGACGATGCGCGCGCGGGTGGCGCTCAGGCTGGGGCGGCGCCTGGTGCTGGCCACCGTGCGCCAATCGCGGGTCAAGACCCGGTTCAACGGCACCGCGGCCGCGATCGATATCAACTCGGCGCTGTTCGAGCAGCTGCGCGACCCTGCGACCATGCCGATGCGCGGGTTCTACGCCTCGGCGATCGATCGGTTGCTGGCGCACTGCGCGGTTGACGCCGACGTGAGTGTCACCCAGGCCCAGCCCGGTGCCTGGAACCTGGCCATCACGGTCCGCGGGTCGCGTCCACTGGAAGCGGTCGACGCGGCCTGAATCGAAGGAAGGCAGAATGCAGCAAGCAAGAGGCAAGTCCTGCAGTCACCTCAGCCGGGTTCGCGTGCTCCTGCCGTTGGCCTGCGGCCTCGTGTCTTTCGTCGCCGCCGGCGCCCACGCGCAGGGTCGCGCCGACGCCGCCACCGTGGTCCTGCCATTCGACAACCCGACACAAGACGCGCGGCTGGCCTGGATGCGTGAAGGCGCGGCCATCCTGTTGAGCGAAATGCTGTTGAGCAGCGGCGACCCGGTGATCGATCGCGAGCAGCGCCTCCAGGCTTTCGATCGATTGCAGCTGCCGGCTGGCGCGACGCTCAGCCGCGCGTCGACGATCAAGGTCGGCCAGGCCGTGACCGCCTCTCTCGTCGTCACCGGCACCCTCGCGATGAACGGCGACCAACTGGTCGCGCGCGCGCGCGGCGCGCGCATCGATACCGGGCGGCTGCTGCCGGAAGTCGAGGCGAGTGGACCCGCCACCGATCTCTACCGCGTTTTCGCCGCGCTGGCGCAGCAGGTGCGCGGTTCGAGCGTGCCACCGTCGCCGGGCAGCGATCGGCTGCCGCCGACGCCGCAGGTCTTCGAGCTCTACGTCAAAGGGCTGGTCGCCGAAACACCCGCCACGGCGCTGGCCTTCCTGGCGCAGGCGCTGAAGGCCGCGCCCAGGTTCGAACGCGCGCGTCTCGCCGTGTGGGACCTGCACGCTGAAGCGTCCGAACACCAGAAGGCGCTCGATGCCGTCACGCCGATTCGCGCCGACAGCCGGTTCTCGCGCGAGGGGCAATTTCGCCGGTCGCTGTCGCTGATGAACCTCAAGCGCTTCGACGATGCGCTGGAGACCCTGCGCGCGCTGCAGAAGGAAGAAGCGTCGGCGCCGGTGTCGAACGCCATCGGAGTAGCGGAGCTGCGCCGGGCGACGGCGCCGCAACCGGGCCGCGCCACCTACTACTTCAGCCAGGCGTCCGAGCTCGATCCGCACGACGGCGATCTGTTCTTCAATCTGGGCTACGCCTACTGGCTCGACAAGGATCCGCGCGCGGCGATTTACTGGCTGCGCGAAGCCGTGCGGCGCGCTCCCGGCGACGGCGATGCGCATTTCATCCTGGCCGTCGCGCTGCAGCAGACCGGCGCCACCGCGGAGGCGACGCGCGAACGCGAGCTGGCCGCGCGGCTGTCGTCGAAGTACGCGGAGTGGGAATCACGCGCGGCTGGCGGCGACCCGGTGCCGAAAGGGCTCGAGCGCCTGCACGAAGAATTGCTGCCGTCCCGGGCGAAACTGGACGGCATCATGACCGGCGCCAGCCAGCGCGATCAGGAAAACCTGGCGGGGTTCCATCTCGATGCCGGCCGCCGGGCGTTCGAGCGGGAGGCCGATCGTGAGGCGGTCGAGGAACTGCGGCGCGCACTGTTTCTGTCGCCCTACCTGGCCGAGGCCCACCTGCTGTTGGGGCGGCTGTACCTGCGTGGGGGCCGTCCCGCGGAGGCGGTCGAGGCGCTGAAGATCGCGCTGTGGAGCGAGGAGACCGTCGCCGCGCACGTCATCCTGGCGGAGGCCCTGCTCGAGGTCCAGGACCAGGCGGCGGCCCGCCTCGAGATCGACCGGGCGCTCGCCCTCGATCCGAAATCGGCCGAAGCCATCGCTTTGAAGGCGAAGCTGGGCGGGGCGTGGTAAAATTCTGCTCACTTCTGCACTGATGACTTCTACCCACGACGACTCATTTCGCGAAATCCAGTTGAGCGGGAAGCAGCTCGTGTTCCTGTTCATGGCCGTGGTGGTGATCCTCGTTGGCACCTTTTTGATGGGGCTCCAGGTCGGCCGCGGCGTACTCGCGGCCAAGGGCGCGCCGGGCTCCGAGGGCACGCTGGCCGCCGCCGAATCGGAACCCCCGCCGCCACCGTCGTCGGCCGGACCCGCCACCTCGACGTCGCCGGCGACCGCCGGCGAAAAGCTCAGCTACGCCGAACGTCTCGGATCCTCTGAGCCGGCGAGGGAGCCGTTGAGAGCTGAGGCGACTGAGGCCACGCCGACCCCGAGGAGCGAAGCGCCCGCTCCCTCTTCACCCGAGCCGGTGGCCGCAAAGTCGGCCCCCGTGGCTGCCGCCCCGGCCGCGGCGGTGCCGCCAACGGTCGCGTCGCCCGAGCCGGCGGGCGCGGGCTTTGCCATCCAGGTGGCGGCGCTGCGTCAGCGCGTCGAGGCCGACACGATGGTCAAGCGCCTCGCCGGTAAAGGCTATCCCGCCTACGTGGTGGCGCCCGCGAAGGGCGAGCCGTCGATGTTCAAGGTCAGGGTTGGGAAATTCAAGGAGCGCCGCGAGGCGGACAGCGTTGCCGCGCGACTGCAGAAGGAAGAGCAGTTCAGGCCCTGGATCGTCCGGTAGCTTCACTGCCCGTGTCTCGCGTTCCCGCCACAGCCGCCGCGCTTTCCGGCGTGCTGCTCGCGCTGTCGTTTCCCCGATACGGCCATCCCGCAGTGGCGTTCATTGCGCTCGTGCCGCTGCTCGTCGCGCTCTCCGGCTGGACGGGTCGCAGTGGCGACTTGCCCGGCGTCTCCACGCGGCGCGGCTTCACGCTGGGCCTGATTGCCGGCTTCATTCACTACGCCGGCACGGTCTACTGGACCGGCGCGACGGTCTCGACCTTCGGCGGCATTCCGCCGATCGTCGCGGTGCTGGTGGCGGGACTGCTCGCGCTCTACATGGCGGCGTACGTCGCGGTGTTCGGCGCGATCACGGCGGTGCTCGTCCGCCGGTTCCATGTGATCGGCATGTGGCTCGCGCCGCCGGCGTGGGTCGCGATGGAGTACCTGCGCGGCATCCTGATCGGCGGCTTTCCGTGGATTCCGCTCGGCAACACCATGGTGACGCTGCTGCCGGTCGCGCAGCTGGCCAGCCTGGTTGGCGTCTACGGCCTGACGCTGTTTGTGGCGCTGCTCAACACCGGGGTTGCGCTCGGGGCGATCTCGAGCGGTCGGCGCCGGACGATCGCGATCGCGTCGACGCTGCTGCTGCTGGTCGCGGTGTCGATCTGGGGCGGCATGCGGCTGAGCGCGAACATCCTGACCCACGGCACGGCGATCAAGGTCGGCCTGATCCAGGGCAACATCCCCCAGGTCGACAAGTGGAACCCCGCCCGTGCCGGCATGATCCTCGAGCGCTACCTGCAGCTGTCGCACCAGGCGGTGGAGAAGGGCGCGCAGTTCCTGATCTGGCCTGAATCCTCCACCCCGTTCAACTTCGAGGACGATCCCGCCGGCGAGGCGATTCGTCGCATGGTGAGCGAACTGCGCACGCCGTTGCTGCTCGGCAGCGATGAAATCGAGCCGGGCGACGAGCCGAAGTTCTACAACGCCGGGTTCATGCTCGACAGCGCCGGCGCCACCGCCGCGGTGTATCGCAAGATGCACCTGGTGCCGTTCGGCGAATTCGTGCCGTTCCAGAGCCTGTTGTTTTTTGTCGGTCCACTGGTCGAAGCGGTGTCGGCGTTCTCGCCCGGCACGCGGGTGACGATGTTGCCGGTCGAGGGCCACATGGTGAGCACGGCGATCTGCTACGAGGTGACCTATCCGGCGCTGGCACGCGACGCCGTGCGTAATGGCAGCGAGATGCTGACCACCATCACCAACGACGCGTGGTACGGCGAATCGTCGGCGCCCTACCAGCATTTCGAGATGGCGGTGATGCGCGCGATCGAGCAGGGCCGCTACCTGGTGCGATCGGCCAACACCGGCATCAGCGGCATTGTCGATCCGTACGGCCGCGTGCTGATTCGCACCGCGCTGTTCGAAACCGTGGCGGTGGTTGGTGAAGCCCGCTTCGTGCAGGCCAGGACGGTGTATGCCACAATTGGTGACCTCGCCGCCTACCTGTCCGCCGCCATCGTGGCGCTGGCGCTCGCGGCGGCTTACCGTCGAAGGTCGTAAGAAACATGCAGCTGGATGATCTGGTCCGCCGTTCCACCGATTTGCTGAAGCGCGCTTCCGAGATGCGGAGCTATCTTTGACGGCGCATACGATCCCGGTGAGTTAGCCCAGCTCGAACAGAAGATCGGCGCGCCGAACTTCTGGGACAATCAGGCCGAGGCGCAGAAATCCCTCCAGCGCCAGCGCCGGCTCGCGGAAGACCGTGAGTTGCGCGGCAGCCTCACCAGCAAAATTGACGACCTTGGCGTGCTGCTCGAATGGGCGGGCGGCGGCGAGGATGTCGCGGCCGATCTCGAACGGGTCCTCGACACGCTCGAGGCCGAAGTCGATGCGGCGGAAACCAAGAAGATGCTCGGCGGCGAGCACGACGCGGCCAACGCCATTGTCACCATCCATCCCGGGGCCGGCGGCGTCGAGTCGCAGGACTGGGCGGAAATGCTGCTCCGCATGTACTTGAAGTGGGCAGAGCGCCGCGGCTTCAAGCGCGAACTGCTCGACTATCAGCCGGGTGAAGAGGCCGGGCTGAAGAGCGTCACGCTGATGTTGAACGGCGAGTATGCCTTCGGGCTGATGTCGGCCGAGGCCGGCGTCCATCGCCTGGTGCGGATCTCGCCGTTCGATCAGGCGGCGCGACGCCATACCTCGTTTGCCTCGGTCTACGTGTGGCCGGAGTTCGACGACGAGATCGAAATCGATATCCCCGAGAAGGACCTGCGCATCGACACGTTCCGGTCGAGCGGCGCCGGCGGCCAGCACGTCAACGTCACCGACTCCGCGGTGCGGATCACCCATTTGCCCACCGGCATCGTCACCTCGTGCCAGAACGAGCGCTCGCAGCACAAGAACAAGGACGTGGCGATGAAGGTGCTGAAGGCGAAGCTCTACGCGCTCAAGGAGAAGGAGCAGCAGGACAAGCTGTCTCAGATCGGCGGCGCGAAAAAGGACAACGCGTTCGGCAGCCAGATCCGCAGCTACGTGCTGCAGCCCTATCAGATGATCAAGGACCACCGGACCAAGTACCAGGAAGGCCAGGTCGACAAGGTCCTCAACGGCGATCTCGATGCGTTCGTCAAGACCTACCTGATGCAGAAAGCCTCGGGGTCGCTGGGGCAACCGTCGGCGGACGAGGACGAGTAGCGTCCGGAGCCCGCGCCGTCAGTCCTGCTTCGCCGGCTGGGTGCCGCTGATGAAGGCCTCGTGGACCACCGCCGCGGCGTCGCCTGCCGCCGGCTCGCCGGTGTCGCGATCGACGGCCATGAAGACGATGTTGCCGGGCGACTCGAACTTGGGCGGGTGGTCGCGATCGCCGTAGAGTTCGAGGTAGACCTTCATGAAATCCATCCACATCGGCAGCGCCGCGGTGGTGCCGGTCTCGTTGTAGCCGATCGGCTTCTTTTCGTCGTTGCCCATCCACACCCCGACGGTGATGGTGGGGTCGAACCCGACGAACCAGGCGTCGGTGTTGTCGTCGACGGTGCCGGTCTTGCCGGCGAGCGGCCAGTTGAGCGCGTTGGCCGCGGCGGCGGTGCCACGCTGCACCACGCCCTGCATCAGGTTGGTCATCACATACGCCGTGTCGGCGCGGATCGCGTCCTTGGGCTGCGGGCGGCGCTCTTCGAGCAGCGAGCCGTCGCGATCGTGGATCTCCTCAGCCAGGTACGGCTGCATGCGAATGCCGTGGTTGGGAAAGGCGGAGAAGGCGCTGGTGAGCTCGATCAGCGTCACTTCCTGCGCGCCGAGGGCCATCGAGAGGAACGGCCGGAAGTCCTGGCTGAAGCCGAACTTCTTGGCATAGGACGCGACCTGGGTGGGGCCGAGCATGTCGATGATTTTCACCGACGGGATGTTGCGTGACTGCTCGAGCGCCCGCCGCAGGGTGATGGGACCCATGAACTTGCGGTCGTAATTGCGCGGCGCGTAGGGGGGCTGGCCGGCCCCGGCGTCGAAGGTGGTCGGCTCGTCGACGAGGATGGTGGTCGGCGTCAGCCCGCGATCGATCGCCGCGGTGTAGAGGATCGGCTTGACCGTCGAGCCCATCTGCCGGTAGGCCTGCGTGGCGCGGTTGAACTTGCTGCGGGTGAAGCTGTAGCCGCCGACCATCGCCAGGACCTGGCCGCTGCGATTGTCGATGGCGACCAGCGCGGCTTCGAGCAGCGGGGTCTGTTCGAGCGCGACGGTCGCCGTGGTGCCGTCGATCGTGGTGATCTGCGACGTCGATCAGGTCGCCGGCCCGCAGGATATCCTTCGGCGATTTCTTGTTGGTCCAGCGCATCCCGGCGCGCGTCACCTCGGCGGTGAGGGGGCCGATGCGCACGCGGGCGCTGGTGTCGTCGACGCTGCGCACCACCGCCGGCACGATGTCGCCTTCGCCGATGTGGCGCGACCAGCGGTCGAGCTTGAATCCGTCGATGGTCTGGCGCTCCGCGAGGATATTGCGGCGTGGCTTGCGGAAGCCGCGGCGCTTGTCGACGCGGCGCAGTCCCTGGTCGACCGCCTGGTTCGCCGCCTGCTGCAGCCGGACGTCGAGTGCGGTCTTCACCGTGAGGCCGCTCTCGTACAGCGCCTTGGCGCCGTACTGCGCCTCGAGATGCTTGCGCACCTCTTCGAGGAAGTAGGGCGCCACGCTGCCTTCGCCGGCCGGGTCGCCGGCGACCAGCACCGGCTTGTCCTTGGCCACCGCAGCGGCCTCGCGCGTGATGAAGCCCTCGACGGCCATCCGCTCGAGCGTGTAGTTGCGGCGGCGCAGGGTCGCCTCGGGATTGACGAACGGACTCTGCCGGACGTTGCCCTGGATGATGCCGGCCAGGGTCGCGCCCTCCTCGAGGTTGAGGTCCTTCGCGGGCTTGCGGAAATAGAGTTGCGAGGCCGCCTCGACGCCGTAGGCGCCGTGACCGAAATAAATCTGATTGCAATAGAACGTGAAGATCTCTTCTTTGGTGTAGCGCTTCTCGATCCGAATCGCGACCAGCGATTCCTTGACCTTGCGCTCCCAGCTGCGATTGCCGACCGCGAAACCGATCTCGGCCGGGAAGACGTTGCGGGTCAGCTGCTGGGTGATGGTGCTGCCGCCCGGCGAGCGTCCCCGCGTCGCGACATCGCGAATCAGCGCGAGCATCATGCGCGAAATGCTGAACCCGGTGTGCTCGAGGAACCCCGAGTCCTCCGCGGCGAGGATCGCCTGGCGAAGATTCGGGGAGATGTCGTGGTAGTGAATGACCACGCGGCGCTCGACCGCGAACTCGCCGACCAGTTGCCCGTTCTTTCCGAGCACCCGCGTAATGGTGTTGGGGGCGTAGTTGTCGAGCGCGCTGACTTCGGGCAGGTCGTCGGAGTAGGCAAACATCACCCCGCTCAGCGTGCCGAGCAGGGCGGCCGCGACAAACAGGGCGGCAATGCCGGCATGGCCGGCGTAGCGGACGGCAACTTTCATCTGGATGACTGAGCGTGAGCTAAGTCTCAGTATAACAGTGGGTTCACTCTTCATTTGCGGCCCGGCCTTGCAGCTCAGCCGCGAAGGAGCATTGACTGCGGTCTACTCAGATTTCATACTAGATGCATGAGCAAAATCATCGGGATCGACCTGGGCACCACCAATTCTGTCGTTGCGGTGATGGAGGGCGACCAGCCCACCGTCATCCAGAACGCGGAAGGCAGCCGCATCACGCCCTCGGTCGTTGCATTCAGCAAGACCGGCGAGCGGCTGGTGGGACAGGTCGCCAAACGCCAGGCCGTGACCAATCCGGAAAACACGATTTTTTCGATCAAGCGGTTCATGGGCCGCCGCTTCGACGAAGTCAGCGAAGAAATGAAGATGGTGCCGTACCGCGTCGAGCCCGCGGGCAACGGCGACGTGCGGGTGAAGGCCGGCGACCAGGATCTGGCGCCGCCGCAACTCTCGGCGATGATCCTGCAGAAGCTGAAGCAGGCCGCCGAGGACTACCTCGGTCAGCCGGTGACCAAGGCGGTGATCACGGTGCCCGCCTACTTCAACGACGCGCAGCGCCAGGCCACCAAGGAAGCCGGCCAGATCGCCGGCCTCGAAGTGATGCGCATCGTCAACGAGCCGACGGCCGCGGCGCTGGCCTACGGGCTCGACAAGAAGAAGGACGAGACCATCGCCGTCTACGACTTCGGCGGCGGCACCTTCGATATTTCGATTCTCGAGGTCGGCGAGGGCGTGGTCGAAGTCAAGTCGACCAACGGCGACACGCACCTCGGCGGCGACAACCTCGACCAGCGCGTCATGGAATGGATCATCGCCGAGTTCCGCAAGAGCGACGGCATCGACCTCGGCAAGGATCGCATGGCGTTGCAGCGGCTGCGCGAGGCCGCTGAGAAGGCGAAGATGGAGATCTCATCGGTGATGGAGACCGAGGTCAACCTGCCGTTCATCACCGCCGACGCGAGCGGCCCCAAGCACCTGGCGATGAAGCTGACGCGGGCCAAGTTCGAATCGCTGGTCGAGGACCTGCTGCAGAAGACGGTCGGCCCGACCAAGCAGGCGCTCACCGATGCCGGCGTCGACCCGTCGAAGATCGACGAAGTGGTGCTGGTCGGCGGTTCGACGCGCATCCCGCGCGTCCAGGCCATCGTCAAGGAGCTGTTCAACAAGGAACCGCACAAGGGCGTCAACCCCGACGAAGTGGTGGCGATCGGCGCGGCGATCCAGGCCGGCGTGCTCGCCGGCGAAGTCAAGGACCTGCTGCTGCTCGACGTCACGCCGCTGTCGCTCGGCATCGAGACGATGGGCGGCATCATGACGCCGCTGATCCAGCGCAACACCACCATCCCGACGCGCAAGAGCGAGGTGTTCTCGACCGCGTCGGACAGCCAGACGAGCGTGGAAGTGCACGTGGTGCAGGGCGAACGCCCGCTGGCGCGCGACAACCGCACGCTCGGCCGGTTCCACCTGGTCGGCCTGCCGCCGGCGCCGCGCGGCGTGCCGCAGATCGAAGTGACCTTCGACATCGACGCCAACGGCATCGTCAACGTCTCGGCCAAGGACCTCGGCACGCAGAAGGAGCAGAAGATCACCATCACCGCCTCGTCCGGCCTGAGCAAGGACGAAGTCGATCGGATGATGCGCGAGGCCGAGTCGCATTCCGACGAGGACAAGAAGCGCCGCGACGAGATCGAGGTTCGCAATCGCGCCGACCAGGCGATCTATACCGCCGAGCGGATGTTGAAGGACGCCGGCGAAAAGATTGCGATCACCGACAAGAACGCGATCGAGAACGCGATGGCCGAACTCAAGAAGGCGATCGAGGGCAACGACGCCGCGGCCATGAACCAGGCGATGGACGCGCTGATGCAGGCGCAGCACCGGGCGTCGGAGGCGCTGTACAAGCAGCAGGCCGATCCGGCGGCCGCCGCCGGCGGGGCGGCGGACACCGGCGCCGGCGAGGCGCCGCCGCAGGGCGACGCCGCCAAGGCCGACGGTGATGTCATCGACGCGGAAGTGGTGGAGGACGACAAGAAGTAACGGACATGGATTTCTACATCGTCCTTGGCGTCGAGCGCGGCGCGGCCGCGGTCGACATCAAGCGCGCCTACAAACGGCTCGCCCGGCGGTTGCATCCGGATCTCAATCCGGGCGACCACGAAGCGGAGTCGCGCTTTCGGCAGGTGCTCGACGCCTACGAGACGTTGATGGACCCCGATCGCCGGCGCCGCTACGACGCCGGCCAGCTGTCGAATTCTGCTGACGACGATGCGGCCACTTTCGGGTTTGCGGGCTTCGACTTCTCGAGCCGTGTCCACGCCGAGCGCAGCACCACCTTCGGCGAGCTGTTCGAAGAGGTGCTGTCGAGGCGGGCCGGCCGGGCGGCGGAGGGCGCCGAACAGGGCGCCGACATTCATGCGCGCGCCGCGCTGACGTTTGAGGAAGCGTGGCACGGGGTGCAGCGGACGGTGACCGTGACGCGGCAGGACGCCTGCCGGGCGTGCGCCGGCGGCGGATTTCAGCGCGTCTCGGAAACGCGCTGCGTCTCGTGCGAGGGCACCGGCGCGGTGCGGTCCGTCCGCGGCCACATGGTGTTTGCCAAGACCTGCCCGACCTGCGGCGGCGACGGGCGCTTGAAGCAGGAAGAGTGCGCGTCGTGCCGCGGCCAGGGCGTCGAGCCGCGGTCGGAAACGCTGGCGGTCCGCCTCCCGGCGGCGGTGGCCGACGGCGCCCGCGTGCGCGTGCCCGGGAAGGGGCATGTCGGCGTGCGAGGCGGTGCGCCGGGCGATCTGCTGATCGACGTGGCGGTGGCGCCGCACCCGGTTTACCGGCGCGAGGGCGACGAACTGCAGATGACCGTGCCGATTGCGGTGCACGAAGCGGCCCTGGGCGCCAAGATCGAGATCGATACGCCGGACGGCAGCGCGCGGCTGCGCGTGCCGCCGGGCACCCAGTCGGGGCAGAAATTCCGGCTGCGCGATCGCGGCGCGCCGTCGCGTAACGGCCGGCGCGGCGATCTGGTCGTCGAAGTGCGTCTGCGGCTGCCGAAGATCCTCGACGAGCGGTCGAAGGAATTGCTGCGCGAATTCGGCCGGATCAACGGTGAGAGCGTCCGGGAGTTCACCGCCGCTAAAGCCACGGCGGATAAACCATGACCAAGCGACAGGGCAAGGCCTACTTCATGATCAGCGTGGTGGCCGAACGCTACAACATCCACCCGCAGACCTTGCGCCTGTATGAGCGGGAAGGATTGCTCAAGCCTTCACGGACCGAAGGCAACACCCGCTTGTATTCCGAAGAGGATCTCGAGCAGCTCGAAACAATTCTGGCATTAACCCGAGATTTGGGCGTCAACCTCGCCGGCGTCGAGATCATCCTCAACATGCGCCGCAAAATGGAACAGATGCAGGGCGAAGTCAATGAATTCATGGAATATGTGAAGCGTGAGCTCGCGCGCGGCATCGACGATTGGGAGCAACGTCTCGGTACCGCACTGGTCAAGGCATCGCCAACGGACTTGGTGCGCGCTGCGCAACCGAATGCCACCGTCACAAAATCCGAGGCCGCGAAAAAATCGCGCGGCGCATGATTTCGATCCGATGGTAAGATTCGCACGTGGTCAGGAAGTTCGAGTCGCTTGCATCCGAATCCGCAACACTTCACGCTTATCTCCGAGAGATCGCCACGTTCCCGTCATTGACACGAGACGACGAGCAAGTGCTCGGTCACCAGATTCAACAGCATGGTGATCAAGTGGCGCTCGGTCGACTGGTGCAGGCGAACCTGCGCATGGTGGTCGACTACGCGAAGCGCTTCCGCCATCTCGGCGTGCCGCTGCTCGATCTGATTCACGAGGGCAACCTCGGACTGATCGAAGCCGCGCGGCGATTCGAGCCGACCCCCACCAGCAATTTCGATACCGCCGCGTTGTGGTGGATTCGCCAGGCGATGATGCACCTGTTGTCGGAGGCCGGCCGCACCGCCGACCCGACGGCGACGGGCCTGCTCGCGGCCGCGGTCGAAGGGCGCCAGGTCGAGGCCATCCGCGTGGCGCTCGAATACGCGCAGTCGGCCGCCGCCGGCAAAGAGATCAAGGAGCCGCCGGTCGCCGACGCCGACGATTTCGCCGCGCACCTGCAGGACCAAGGCCGGCGCAAGCACCTGCGCAAGGCGCGCAAGCGGCGCACCCTCGAGGCCAGCGAGTTGCAGGCGCTCCGGCGGCACAGCATCCTGCGCAGCTATTTGAACTGACGGCCTCGAGAAGCGACATGCATTGCGAGATTTGCCACGGGTCACGCTGGAAGAGCGTGATGGTCGACGGCGTCGAGCGGCTGACGCGCTGCGACTGCTGGCGCGCGGTGGTGGTCGACAAATACCTGGCCGACTCGCGCATCCCGTCCAAGTTCGCCAAGGCCGAGCTCACCACCTACAAGCCGGACACCGACTCGCAGCGCGACGCGCTGCGCCTCGCGAAGAAGTTCGTCGAGTCGTTTCCGGTCGAGCAGAAGGGCCTGGTGTTCTTCGGCCCGACCGGCGTCGGCAAGACCCACCTGGCGATCGGTTTGCTGAAGGCGGTGATTCGCGACAAGGGCGCCCGCGGCTTTTTCTTCCAGACCACCGAGCTGCTGCGGCTGGTGCGGGAAACCTACAATCGCGGCGTCGACGAGACCGAGATGGAAGTGCTCCGGCCGGTGCTCGAGGCCGATGTGCTGGTGCTCGACGACCTCGGCGTGGAAAAGACCTCCGAGTGGGTGCAGGAAACGCTCGGCCTGGTCATCAACACCCGCTACAACGCGCGACGCGCGACCATCGTCACCAGCAACCTGCGCGATCCGATCGACAACACCGACATGAATTCGTTCATGGTGCAGCTCGGCGTGCGATCGCGTTCGCGCCTGCTCGAGATGTGCGAGTGGGTGGAGGTGCAGGGCGCGGACATCCGCGACGTCGAGCGCGTCACCACCGCCGCCAAGACCGGACAGATGCCCGAAGCCCCCGAGCGCCTCACCAGGAAGAACCTGCCCGGCAAGTCGGGCGGTATGGCGCGGGCACGATTGAAGGATTCCGGCGTTCAATACGAATTGAATTGGTCCGGAGGCAAGGCCGGAAGCAAGTAGTCTGGTTGGCGTGGCAGCCGGCATCTACCTCCACATCCCGTTCTGCGCCGCGATCTGCAACTACTGCAATTTCAATCGCGGCCTTCACGACGATTCCGTTCGCCAGCGCTATGTCGAGGCGTTGATTGCGGATATCCGCTCGTTCGCGGATCCCGTCGATCGAGGCCGACACCATCTTCTTCGGCGGCGGCACGCCGTCGCTGCTCGAACCGTCGGAGCTCGCTCGCATCATCCAGGCCTGCCGCGACAGTTTTGCGCTGGCCGGCGATGCCGAAATCACGATGGAGGCCAATCCGGAGTCCTCGTCGCCCGAACGGCTCGACGCCTTTCGGGCTGCCGGCGCCAATCGCCTGAGCTTCGGTGTCCAATCCTTTCGCGACGAGGAACTGCGCCGGCTCGGCCGGCTGCATTCCTCCGACACCGCCCGCGCAGGCGGTGCGCGCGGCGCGGGCGGCGGGCTTCGACAATCTCAGCCTCGACTTGATGATGTGGCTGCCTGGGCAGAGCACGGCGGAGTGGCTGTCGTCGGTGGAGGCGTTGATCGATCTCCAGCCCGACCACGCCTCGCTCTATCTGCTCGAGATTTACCCAAATGCGCCGCTGCGCGACGAAATGGCGCGCGGCGGCTGGTCGGTGGCGCCCGATGACGATGCGGCGGCGATGTATCTCGAAGGACTGGCGCGGCTCGATCGGGCCGGGTTCGAGCAGTATGAAATTTCCAATGTGGCCCGGCCGGCGTCGCGCCGTTCTCGTCACAACCTGAAGTACTGGCAGGAAGGCGAGTGGCTTGGCTTCGGTTGCGGCGCCCACGCCACGTTCCGGGGCGAGCGGTGGCGAACCCTGAGCTCGACGACCGACTACATTGCCCGGGTGGCCGCGGGGCAGGACGTCCGACTCGATCGCCGCGCGCTCGGCGATGCCGAACGCCTCGAAGAAGCGCTGTTTATGGGATTGCGACTGACCGACGGCCTGGATCTTTCTGCGATGCGCAGGCGACACGGTATTGATATCTGGATGCGTTACGGTCAAGACTTAACACCTTACGTCGCCGCCGGGTTGTTGGTTCATGAACCAGGGCGCGTATTAGCACTGACGCGGGATGGCATGCTTCTGGCTAATGACGTGATGGCGGTTTTCATCGGCGGGACAGTACGGTAAAGTAGCGACCTTTCGTTTGAAGGAGGCTGAGAAATGCGTCGAGGATTCCAGGTGTTGGTGTCGGGGATTGTGCTGGCGGGGTTCACGCTGGCTGGGGCAGGCGTGGCATCGGCGCAGGAGCCGGCGAAAGAACCGGCAAAGCCCGTCCTGACGCTGGAAGGCGAGGCGGCCATTGTCATCTTGTTGATCAAGCCGGACAAGACGGCCGACTTCGAGACGGTGATCGCGAAGTACAGGGAGGCCTTTGCCAAGACCGACAACCCGAAGCGAAAAGAGCAGCTCGCGGGAATGACGTTCCTCAAGTCGCCGACGCCGGTCGGTGGCAACATCGCGTACATTTTCCGGGTCGACACGGTGCATGCAAGGGCGAGGAGTACGACATCACCCGCATCATTTACGAAGTGTTCCCGTCGGAGGCGACGCGACATGTTCAACAAGTACAAGGACGCCTTCGCCGGGCGTCAGATCATCCCGCTCAACAGGATTCCGTAACTTTGGATCTGGCGTCCCGGAGCTGCACGCTCCGGGACGCACTTTCCGTTGAGCCTGTTCCTCGCCTTCCTGTTGCCGCGGCGCAAGCCGTCGCGCCGCCGCCCATTACCACCCCGGCTCCCGCCTCACAGACCGTCTCGCCGGCCGCGCCGCAGACTGCGACGCCGGCCAAGCCGATGGTCGCAGCCCAGTCCCGATCCCGCGTCGTCGCATTTTCCGAGCGAGGCGGGCGTGCTGCTGGTCGCGGTGAAGCCGGCCTCGGTCGCCGACTACGAGCTGGTGATTCGGACGCTGCAGGAGGCGATGTCGAAGCAGACCGATCCGATCAAGGTGGCCGCCGCGAAGGGATGGCGGGTCTTCAAGGCGACCGAGACCGATGCCAAGGGCAACGCAGCTCTACGTCCACGTGATGCTGCCGGCGGTTACCGGCTTCGACTACCGGCCGTCGCTGCTGCTCGACGAACTGGTCAAGGACGTGGCGCCCGAGCTGCTCTCGAAATATCAGGACGCGTTCGCGGTGCCGCCGAGCAAACTCAACCTGACGGAGTTTGCGAACATGTCCGTCGCGCCGTTGCCGCGTCGCCCGAAGTCGAAGAAGCCCGGACGGTCGTCTAGAACTTCAGGTTGGCGCCGGCGTAGAAGCGCTGATAGGTGCTGTGCATCGGCGAGCCCTGCAGCCGGAAAATCCGATAGTCCAGTCGCACGCGGATCGGCCCGAGCAGCTTGATCTTCGCGCCGCCGCCGATGTTGGTGCCGAAATGCGTTTCCTCGCGGCGCCGAGCGTTTCGCGATAGCCCTCGCGCCCCGGCGGTGGCGTAGAACTGCGTGCCCATCACCTCGATCGGCGTCTGCACGAGCACGTTCCCCGAGTAGGTCTTGAGGCCCGGCAGCTGTTCGAGCGCTGTCTTCGCACAGGTCGGCGCATCTCGAACTCGAATCCGACGATCAGCAGGCCGATCGCCGACGCCGAATCCCTTCACGCATGTGGTTCTGCGGGGTCGGCGACACGCCGAGGAACGCGGTGATGTCGGCGCGCGCGGGCGACGCGGACGCGGCAAGAACTACCAGTGCGAGTGTAAGAACGCGTGCGACGTAGCGTGGAATCCGTGTCATTCCGCCTCCGATGCTATGATCTTACGCCGTTATTGCAATTGGCACGCCAGCTCGGCAGGCACGGAATTCGCAGTGAGCCCGATCAAGTCGTCGGCAAAGTGTCCGTAGGAGGCTACAGATGATTTCCACCTCAGCGCGCCACGTCCGAGCGTCGGTGACCCCGGCCCCCCGTCGCTGGATTGCACGCTTCGCCATAGCAGCTGGCGTTACCCGTCAGCCTGCAGGCCGACACCCTCTATCTGCGCGACGGCACGCGGATCCAGGGCGAGCTGATTGCCATTCGCAACGGGCAGATCGAGTTCGAGGAGCGCCGCGGTTTCGGCGGCGGCCGCACCGTGCGGATCGATCGCGACGAAGTCGATCGGATCGATTTCGAGAACCGCCGCGCTATCAGCACAACAACAACCGCAACAACAGCAGGCAACAACCTCGTCGGGCGGGCGGCCGTCCGGGCATGCGCGAGCGCCAGACGATGGTCTCCGTCCGACACCGCGTGGAACGACACCGGCATCGACGTGCGCGCCGGCCAGACGATTTATTTCGACGCGCAGGGCCGCGTGCGCTGGGGCCGCGATCGCCAGGACGGTCCGGCCGGCGAGCGCAATTCGCCGTCGAACCCCAACCGGCCGATGGGCAACCGCAATGCCGCCGCGCTGATCGGCAAGATCGGCAACGACATGTTCTTCATCGGCGACGAGACCGGCCCGATCCGCGTGCGCACCAGCGGCCGGCTGCAGCTCGGCGTCAACGACGACGTGCTGACCGACAACTCCGGGAACTTCCGCGTCGTCGTCTATTACTGAGCGGTGCGGTCCCGAAGAGCCGGCGGCCCGGAGGCGACTTCTCGGAGGCGAAGAGTCTGTCGGGAATATAATTGTCGCAATGGACTTTTCGCTGACCGACGAGCAAACCCTCCTCCGCAAGAGCGTCCGCGAGTTCGCCGAAAGCGAAATTCGTCCCCACGTCATGGAGTGGGACGAAGCCCAGCACTTTCCCAACGAGCTGCTGCCGAAGCTGGCCGACCTCGGCCTGATGGGCATCCAGTTCCCGGAGTCGCTCGGCGGCGCCGGCATGAGCGCGGTCGATTACTGCATCTGCATCGAGGAGATCGCGCGCGTCGATCCGAGCGTGTCGCTGTCGGTGGCCGCGCACAACGGCCTCGGCGCCGCGCACATCTCGATGTTCGGCAGCGAAGCGCAGAAGCAGCACTATCTCGTCCCGCTGGCCAAGGGCGAGAAGCTCGCCGCGTGGGGCCTGACCGAGCCCGGCTCCGGCAGCGACGCCGCCGCGATGCGCACCACCGCCGTCAAGGACGGCGAGTGCTGGGTGCTGAACGGCTCGAAGATGTTCATCACGCACGGCACCTCCGCCGACACGCTGGTGATCATGGCGGTCACCGACAAGTCGAAGGGCGCGAAGGGCATCTCCGCGTTCATCCTCGAGCGCGGCATGCGCGGGCTGCTCGCCGGCAAGAAGGAAGACAAGCTCGGCATGCGCGCCAGCGAGACCACCGAAGTGATCCTGCAGAACTGCCGCGTCCCGGCGGCGCAGCTGATCGGCGAGGCAGGGCCAGGGCTTCATCCAGACGCTGCAGGTGCTCGACGCCGGCCGCATCGGCATCGCGGCGCTCGCGGTCGGCCTGGCGCAGGGCGCGTTCGAAGCCGGCAGCCGCTACACGGCGGAGCGCAAGCAGTTCGGCCGCGCGATCGCGTCGTTCCCGTCGATCCAGGAGCGGCTCGCGCAGCATGCCTCGCAGGTCGAAGCGGCGCGGTTGCTGACCTACCGATCGGCGTGGCTCAAGGACCAGGGCCGCCGCATGACGCTCGAGTCCGCGATGGCGAAGTTGTACGCGAGCGAGATCGCCGTGCGCGCCGCCGAAGACTGCGTCCAGATGCACGGCGGCTACGGCTTCGTGAAGGACTATCCGGCGGAGAAGTATCTTCCGCGACGTGAAGCTGGTGACGATCGGCGAAGGCACGAGCGAGGTGCAGCGCCTGGTCATCGCCCGGCAGTTACTGGCCGCCTGACGGCCACCGAGTCGACACCGATTAGGCACCGACCAGAGATGTCCCTGACACTAGCCGAGCGCGTCCGGTCCGGCGACGTGCAGGGCGATGGCCCGCGCCATCTCGCTGATCGAAGACGAAGCCGCCGCCGCGGCCGGCCTGGTGCGCGACATTTTCCCGCACACCGGCCGCACCTACCTGGTCGGCGTGACCGGACCGCCCGGCGCCGGCAAGAGCACGCTGGTCGATCGGCTGACCACGCGATACGCGCCAGGCCGGCGAGACCGTCGGCGTGATCGCCGTCGATCCGACCAGCCCGTTCACCGGCGGCGCGATTCTCGGCGATCGCGTGCGCATGCAGGCGCACGCCGCCGACGACCAGGTGTTCATCCGCAGCATGGCGACGCGCGGCCACATGGGCGGCCTGGCGCGCGCGACCAGCGACGCCGCGCTGGTGCTCGATGCCGCCGGCAAGAGCCTCGTCATCATCGAAACCGTCGGCGTCGGCCAGGACGAAGTCGACATCGTCCGCACCGCCGACATCTCGATCGTGGTGCTGGTGCCCGGCACCGGCGACGACGTGCAGGCGCTCAAGGCGGGCATCATGGAGATCGCCGACATCTACGTGGTCAACAAGTGCGATCGCGACGGCGCCGACCGGATGGTGACGTCGATCGAGTCGAACCTGGCGCTGCAGCATTTCGGCGAAGGGCAGTGGCGGCCGCCGATCGTCAAGACCGAAGCGACCACCGGCAAGGGCATCCCCGAGCTGTGGCAGACGGTGGGGGCGTTCCGCACGCACTCGGAAGGCACGCGCGCCAAGCGGCTGAAGGCGCGCAACGAGTTCCGCCTGCGCGATCTGCTGACGCACCGCTTCATGGAGCACGTCGAGCACCACGCTGCTCGACCAGCGGCGAGTTCGAGGCGCTGGTCGAGCGCATCGCCAGGCGCGAGGTCGATCCCTACACCGCGGCGTCGGATATTCTTGCACGGGCCTCAGGCCGGCGGGCCGCAGGCCGGCAGCCGGGAGCCAGACAATGAAAGCCGTTCTCGATCACGTCGGCATCGCGGTCAGCGATCTGCCGGCGTCACTGGCGTTCTTCCGGGACGTGCTCGGCCTGCACGTCGAGGCCAGCGAGGAGATCGCGTCGCAGCGCGTCCGCGCGACCTTCATCAACACCGGGCAGTCGACCTTCGAAATGCTCGAGGCGACCGCCGCCGATTCGCCGATCGCGAAGTATCTCGAGAAGCGCGGGCCCGGCATGCATCACGTCGCG
This sequence comes from uncultured Acidimicrobiia bacterium, assembly GCA_963795125.1. Classification (GTDB taxonomy): domain Bacteria; phylum Acidobacteriota; class Vicinamibacteria; order Vicinamibacterales; family UBA2999; genus 12-FULL-67-14b. The sequence continues at coordinate 854,549 of CAWCGQ010000001.1, forward strand.
CTGCGGGTCGACGACATCGAGGCGGCGCTGGCGCACCTGCGCGCGCGCGGCATCCGGCTGATCGACGAGCAGGCGCAGGCCCGGCGCCGAGGGCGCGCTGGTGGCGTTCATCCACCCGTCGGCGTCGCACGGCGTGCTGGTCGAGTTGAAGCAGCCGGCGCCGAAGGTCGAGATGTTCACGACCGTCGGCCGCCATCAGCTCGGCGATCTCGAGCTGATCACGCTGTCCGACGGCTTCATCGGCCTCGACGGCGGCGCGATGTTCGGCGTGGTGCCGAGGACGCTGTGGGAAAAGCGGCTGCCGCCGGATGATTCGAACCGCATTCCGCTCGGCATGCGTCCGCTGATCGTCCGCACCGGCGAGGTCACGATGATCATCGACGCCGGCTGCGGCGACAAGATGGATCCGAAGCTGGCGCAGATCTACAAGCTCGATCGCCGCTATCACCTCGATCATTCGCTCGCCGAGGCCGGGCTCTCGGCCGAGGACATCGACATCGTCCTCGCCAGCCACCTGCATTTCGATCACGTCGGCGGCTTTACCGCGCTCGACCAGAACGGCGCGATCGTCCCGCGGTTCCCGAAGGCGAAGTACATCGCGCATCGCGCGCGAGTGGGAGGATGCGACGCATCCGCACGAGCGCAATCGCGCCAGCTACCTGCAGGAGAATTTCGTGCCCGCTCAAGGACGCCGGCGTGCTGACGCTGGTGGATGACGGCGCGGAGATCATGCCCGGCGTGCGCTATCGGCGATCGGGCGGCCACACCCCGAATCACCAGGTGGTGACGATCGAGTCGAACGGCCGGACGGCGGTGTTCACCGCCGACATGTATCCGACCTCGGTGCACATCCCCGATCCGTGGGTGATGGGCTACGACCTGTATCCGATGGACACGCTCGCGTTCAAGCGCGCCTTCGCGCGCGAGGCGGTCGAGCGCGAATACCTGCTGTTCTTCGAGCACGACCCTTCAATGGCTGCCGGCTACCTGCGCGAGAAGGACGGCAAGCGTTACGTGGAGCGGGTGATCTGATCTCAGATCTCAGATGTCAGGATTCGAATGGGGATTGCGAATGTCGTGAAGATCGGAATTATCGGCGGCAGCGGCCTGTACGACATGGCCGAGCTGACCGATCGCGAAGAGCAGGTGTTGACGACGCCGTTCGGCGATCCGTCCGGGCCGTACGTGCTGGCGACGCTGCGCGGCAAGCGGGTGGCGTTTCTGGCCCGCCACGGCAAGGGCCATCGCCTCAACCCGAGCGAGCTGAACTACCGCGCCAACATCTTCGGCATGAAGATGCTCGGCGTCGAGTGGATCATGTCGGCGAGCGCGGTCGGCAGCCTGCAGGAGAAATACGCGCCGACCGACCTGGTGTTTCCGGACCAGTTCATCGATCGCACCCGCGGCCGCATCAGCACCTTCTTCAGCAACGGCATCGTCGCCCACGTCGGCTTCTCGCATCCGCTGTCGCATCACCTCGCGGACGCTGGCGGCCGATGTGCGCCACCGAGTCCGGCGCCACGGCGCATCGCGGCGGCACCTACGTCTGCATGGAAGGGCCGCAGTTCTCGACGCTGGCCGAATCGAACCTCTATCGCTCGTGGGGCGGCGACGTGATCGGCATGACCAACCTGCAGGAGGCCAAGCTCGCGCGCGAGGCCGAGATCGCCTACGCGACGATGGCGCTCGTGACCGACTACGACTGCTGGCATCCCGATCATGACTCGGTGACGATCGACATGATCATCGGCTACCTGACCGCCAACGTGAAGATGGCGCAGGACGTGATCGCCAAGCGTCGTCGAGCGGCTCGATCTCGACGCATCGCGACCCGGCCCACAGCGCGTTGCGGTCGGCCATCCTGACGCACGCCGACGCCATTCCGGACCACGTGAAACGCGACCTGGCGCCGCTGATTGGTAAGTACGTCAAGTAGCCGTTTCCAGACCTCGATAACCCAGGACCTTATGAAACTGATCGTCACCGGCTCGATCGCGTTCGACTACCTGATGTCGTTTCCCGGAAAGTTCACCGAGCATTTCCTGCCCGAGCACATGCACCGCGTGTCGCTCAGCTTTCTGGTCGACACGATGGACAAGCGCCGCGGCGGCTGCGGGCCGAACATCGCCTACACCATCGCGCTGCTCGGCGAGCGCCCGTACCTGATGGCGACGGCGGGGCAGGACTTCGGCGACTACAAGGCGTGGATGGATGCGGTCAACATCGACACGTCGCTGGTCAAGGTGATCGACGGCAAGTTCTGCGCGTCGTTCTTCTGCAGCACCGACCAGGCCAGCAATCAGATCGCCTCGTTCTACACCGGCGCGATGGCCAACGCCGGCGAGCTGTCGATGCGCACCGTCGACGGCATCAAGGACGCGCTGGTGATCATCTCGCCGAACGATCCCGACGGCATGGTGCAGTGGGCGCAGGAGTGCGCGGCGATGGGCGTGAAGTACATCTGGGACCCGGGCCAGCAGTGCGCGCGCATGGAAGGATCGCAGCTGAAGAGCGGCGTGACCGGCGCGTTCATGGTGATCTGCAACGACTACGAGTTCGAGCTGATTCGCCAGAAGACCGGCATGACCGAGGCCGACATCCTGCAGCACGCACCGCTGCTGGTCGATTACGAAGGGCGAGAAGGGCTGCACCATCCTGACACGAAGGACGGCGTCGAGGACGTGCCGGCGGTGCCACCCGATCGGATCGAGGATCCCACCGGCGTCGGCGATGCGTTCCGCGGCGGGTTCATGAAGGGGCTGGCCATGGGCGCGTCCTACGGCACCTGCGCCAAGCTCGGCAGCGTGGCGGCGACCTACGCGCTCGAGCACCTCGGCGGCACGTCGCACGCCTATACCTGGCACGAGTTCAGCAAGCGCTACCAGGAGCACTTCGGGCCGTTGAAGGCCTAGGGCCGCTGGTGCTCAGCCGGCGTCCTCATGCGATACTGAAGTCATGATTCAACGCATCCTGATGACCGTCGTGCTGGCCGGCTTTACGGTTGGCATCGTGACCGCCGCGAGCCCCACCTTCGCGACCGGTACGATGGGCACGCAGGCGCCAACCCAGTCGACCAACGACGGCGTCTACACCAAGGCGCAGGGCGAGCGTGGCCAGACGGTGTTCGCCGACAAGTGCAGCGGCTGCCACGAGCCGTCGCGGTTCAGCGGCGAAGCGTTCCATGAATCGTGGGACGGCAAGGCGATGAAGGAGATCTGGGACATCGCCAGCGGCACCATGCCCGAAGACAATCCCGGCAGCCTCAAGCAGCAGGAGTACGCCGACATCCTCGCGTATTTCCTGTCGCTCAATGACTACCCGGCCGGCGACGCCGAGCTGCAGGGCAACGCCGGCGGCGATGGCGACGATCAAGATCGAGAAGAAGAAGTGATGGTGCGCCTCAGCGCCGTCGTGGCGGCGGCGGGAGCTGGCTGTGCGCCGTCGCTCTTGTGACTGCGTCGCCGGCGGCCTGTCAGCGGCCAGGAGAAGAAGTCCGTCAAGGCGGGCGTCTACACGGCCGCGCAGGCCGATCGCGGTCAGGCGCTCTTTCGCTCGAAGTGCGCGAGCTGCCATGCGCCCAACCGCTTCACCGACGATCTGTTCTACAGCAGCTTCGCCGGCAAGCCGCTGTGGGAAATGTTCGACGTCATCAGCGACACGATGCCGGAAGACAATCCCGGCAGCATGAAGAAGGAAGAGTACGCCGACGTGATCGCGTACCTGCTGAAGCTGAATAATTTTCCGGCCGGCGAGACGGAGCTGCCGATCGACAAGGACGCGTTGAGCGCGATTACGATGGAGAAGCCTTAACAGGCAGTCAGGCGTCAGTCAGGCAGTCAGGTCAGTCAGGCGTCGGCATCGCGCGCATCACGATACCGCGGAAGGCGAGGGCCATCGCCGCGCCGCAGGCGCCGAACACCACCGCGCCGATCGCTCCCCACTCGATATTCCGCGCGGTCGCGCGCGCGATCTCCGGCGTCGCGAACTGCGCCTCGAACCCGATCGCGACCAGCAGGTAGCCGATCACCGGGACCGCGCCGAGCAGCCCGCCGGCCACGGCGTAGTCACGCCGCCGGATGCAGCGTTGCCGCCGCAGCGCCAGGTGCATCGGCAATCCCACCAGGATGACCAGCGGGTAGGCGACCACCAGCGCCGGGCTCAGGATGCCGCCCAGCGCCCGCCATCCGCCGTGCGTCATCGCCCATGGCCCGAACAGCAGCGTCAAAACCGGGAGGACGGCGAGCGGCGCGATGCCGATCGCCGCGAGCGTGCGCATTACTCAGAGGTCGTGGGATCGATGATGGTGCTGATGCGCGAGACCTGGTTGGCGGGGAACCCGCCCTTGGTCGCGTGCTCCCGCACCGTCGCTTCATCTGGCGCGATATACACACAGTAGATCTTGTCGTCGGTGACGTAGCTGTGCAGCCACTGGATCTTTGGACCCATGGTGTCCAGTACGCCGCACGACTTCTGTGAGATGGCTTGAGGTCGGCGGCGGACAGCTTTCCGGCACCGGGAATTTCTCGCTCGATCACGAACTTGGGCATGGAGGTCTCCTTGGCAGCCCCAAGGATACCCTAATCGGCGCAGGGCTGGTGGGTCGCCGGCGGTGTGGCGAGGCCGAGCTCGCTTTTGTCAGCGGCCGCGAAGGCCGCCTCGTCGATCGTCTGGTTGTCGCGCATCGCCACCGAGGATGCGATGCCGGCGGCCGGCCGCCTCCTCGGGGTTGCACCAGGGGTCGATCCGATTGTCGCCGGTGAAAGCGCCGATCATCGCCGCCTGCGGCAGCGTCAGCTGATCGGTGGAGCGACCGAAGTAGTCGTCGCGACGCCGCTTCGACACCGATCACGCCGGTGCCGAACTCAGCTCGCTCCGCGAGCGTGCTCAGCAGCTCTGCCTTGCTCCACTTGCCGGTCATTCGGTTCATGGTGGCAATCTGGACGAATGGGACGCGAATGTCCTGCCACACGCCCTGGCTCTTCATGTGCACGCTCGACAGGTAGCCCACCGCTTGAACCCCGGGCAGTAGCTTCATGCATTCGTCGTGCTGGGCGCTGCGTTCCGCCGGGTCGAATCGCTCGGCGAGGATGTGGCATGCGCCGGCGCGCCCGATGGTGAACGGATTCAGTGGCTGGAGCTCGGTGGCGCGCCCACCGTTGGTCCGCGCCCAGATGGCCTCGGCCAGCAGGGGCGGCATGTGAGCGGTCGCGGGAACCGGCTGATTGGGCATCAGCGTCGTGCCGACGAAAGAAATCGCGGGCAGGACCAGGACTGCACCGGCGAAGCCCGCGATCACGAGACCCATGAATATCCGCCGCGGTTCCAGCCGCATGCGCACTTTATATCACAAAGTGGGTGGGCGCGGCGTCGTCTACTGGATGCCGGCGGCGACCTTCGCCCGCGCCGCAGCCGTGATCCGCGCATACTTCGCCTGCATCAGCAGAAACTCGGTCTGCAGCAGCCGCACCTGGGCGTCGTTCAGCTCCGCCGAGGTGATCACGCCGTTCTCGTACGAGACCTGCGCAATCGACACGCTTTCCCGCGCCAGCTCGAGCGCCTTTTCCTGGGTGGCGACCACTTCCGCGGACGACTCGAGCGTCGTCCAGGCGGATTCCAGCTCGAGGCGCGCATTGTCGGTGGCGTAGCGCAGGCCGTGCTCCGCCTGCCGCATCTGCGATTGGGCGACGTCGCGCCGGGCCGCCGCCCCGGGCGCGGAGAACAGCGGCACGCTCAGTTGCACCCCGAAGGCGTAGCTCTGGTTGTCGCGGCCGAGCAAGGAACCGAGTGCGTCCTGCTGGTACTGCATGTTGCCGGTGAAGGCCAGGCTGGGTTTCCACTCGCTGGTCGCGAGACTCGACGCGAACTCGGCGGCGTGCCGGCGCGCGGCGAAGGCCTGCAGATCGGGACGCTGCGGGAGCTGCCGGTCGAGCTCGTCGCGCGCCTGGCCGACGACCGGCTCGTCGAGCGAACCTTCGAGCGTCAGCTTCTGGGTTTGCGGCAGCGACAGCACGCCGCGCAGCGCCTGCATCGCCGTGTCGACCTGCGCCCGGGCCTGGATCCGCCGCGCCTTGGCGTTGGCCAGCTCCACTTCGGCCTGCAGCACGTCGAGCCGCGCCACCGTGCCGGCCTCGAAGCGCACCCTGCGCCAGCTCGAGCTGCTTGTCGGTCAGTCGAATCTGCTCGTCGGCGACGGCGACGCCGCGCTCGTTCATCAGCGCCGCGTAGAAGGTCTCAACGACGCGGTACTCGATCTCCTGGCGCGTCCGCTCGAGCTCGAGCTTCGACGCGTCGAGCGACGAGCTGGTGATGCCATACGCGCTGTTCAGCCGGCCGCCGGTGTAGATCGGCTGATTGACGAACAGCTGCAGGCTGTTCTCGCGCGTGAACGCCGCCTGGAACGTCTGTTCGTCCGGCCCGAATACGCCGGCCGGAATGCGGATCACCGGGAAGCGCTGCGCCGGCATGTAGGTGTAGCCAAGGTTCACCTGCGGCAGGAAGTTGGCCTTCGACTCCTGCACGCGGCCCTGCGTCTCGACGACCCGCTCCCTGGCGAGCTTCAGGCCCTCGTTGGCGGTCAGCGCGCGCTCCAGCGCCTGGCGAACGTCAGCGACACGACCTCGCCCGTCGTTTGCCCGCCTTCGCGGCCGGACGCCGCTACCGCGCGGTCTCGACGCAGCTCGCCCGATTGTTCGCGAGCGGAGTCGGACGCGAACGCCGTGGTCGCCGAGATCAGCCAGCCCAGCATCGCCACCAGCAGGATCACCCCGGCCACGCGCGCCGCCTGCGGCACCCGGGCCGGCGTGCGCCCGCCACGCCCTGACGCGCTCGACGATGCGGGCCAGCAGCAGGTACGCGACCGGCACGACCACCAGCGTCAGCAGCGTCGACGTGATCAGCCCGCCGATCGTGGCAATCGAGATCGGCGAGCGGAACTCGCTGCCTTCGCCCGCGGCCCATCGCCGACGGCATCATGCCGAGGATCATCGCGATGGTCGTCATCAGGATCGGGCGCAGGCGGATCGGCCCGGCCTTGAGGATCGCGTCCTTCACGCTCAGGCCGTCCTTCGACGTACTGGTTGGTGAGGTCGACGAGCAGGATCGCGTTCTTCGTCACCAGCCCCATCAGCATGACGACGCCGATCATCGCCGGCATGCCGAGGTTCTTGCCGGTCAGCAGGATCGCCAGCAGCGCGCCGACCAGCGCCAGCGGCAGCGAGATCATGATCAGGAACGGCTCGAGGAACGACTCGAACTGCGACGCCAGCACGATGTAGATGAACGCGGTCGCCAGCAGCAGCGCCAGGCCCATCGCCGCCGCCGACTCCTGCATCATCTCGACGTCGCCGGCGAAGCCCCACTCGAAGTTCGGCGGCAGGGCGATGCCCGCCATCACCCTGCCGACGTCGGCGGTCACTTCACCGAGCGATCGGTTCGACAGCTCGATGTTGATCTTCGCCTGGCGCCGGCGCGCTTCGCGCTCGATCGCCGCCGGTCCCACCTCCGGATCCAGCGTGACGATGTCGCGGGTGCGGACCACGGCGCCGGTGGGCGAGTAGAGCGGCGTGCGCGCGATCGACTCGAAGTCGTTGCGGAACTCCGGCGCCAGCCGCACCCGGATGTCGTACTCCTTGTCGTCCTCGCGCAGGCGCGTCGGCACGATGCCTTCGACCATGCCGCGCAGCTGCATCGCGACGGCGCCGACGTCGAAGCCGAGGTCGGCGGCCCTGGCGCGATCGACGCCCGCCACCATCTCCGGCTGGCCGGTTTCGAGCGTGCTGTCGACGTCGACGGCGCCGGGCACCGCCTTCACCTTCTGCACCACCTCTTCGTTGAGCCGCTGCAGTTCGGCCATGTCGTCGCCGCGCAGGAACACGCTCAGCGGCGCCTGCGTCGGCGCGCCCTGCATGAACTCCGGATCGGCGACGGTCATCTTCAGCAGCGGGATCTGCTTCAGTCGGCCGCGGATGTCCTCCTTGAGCTCCGCCAGGCCGCGCTCGCGCTCGTGCTTCTTGCCGGCCTTGACGCGCAGCGACGCCTTCAGCGGGCTGCCTTCGAAGCCGACCGTCGAGAAGATCTGCCGCACTTCGGGCATCTCCTTGACGACCGTCTCGACCTCCTCGACATGCGCCACCGTCTGCTCGAACGCGGTGCCGGCCGGCACTTCGATGTTGACCGCGAACTCGCCGCGATCTTCCTGCGGCACGAACTCGGTGCCGATGACCGACAGCGTCGACATGCTGGCGAGGAACACCACCGCCGCGGTCGCCACCAGCTTCCACGGATGGGTCAGCGCCCATTCGAGCAGCCCGTGGTAGCGGCGATCGAGACGGTCGTAGTAGCCGCCGACGCGCTCGAGGAACCGGCCGGTGCGGGTGCGCGTGCGCTCTTCGAGCGGGATGAACCGCACGAAGCGCGACGACAGCATCGGGTCGAGCGTGAACGCCACCAGCAGCGAGATCGACACCGCGAACGCGATCGTCAGCGCGAACGACTTGAAGAACTGGCCGACGATGCCGGTCATGAAGCCGACCGGCAGGAACACCGCCAGGATGGTGAAGGTGGTGGCCATCACGGCCAGGCCGATCTCCGAGGTGCCGTTGCGGGCCGCGGTCATCGGATCCTCGCCCTGCTCCATGTGGCGGTAGATGTTCTCGCGCACCACCACCGCGTCGTCGATCAGGATGCCGATCACCAGCGACAGCGCCATCAGCGTCATCATGTTGATGGTGAAGCCGATCGCATACATGAAGAAGAACGTGGCGATCACCGAGGTCGGCAGCGCCAGCGCGGTGATCAGCGTCGAGCGCCAGTCGCGCATGAACACGAACACCACCAGCACCGCCATGATGCCGCCGAAGATGATGTGGCCGCGGACGTCGGTGACGTTCTCCATGATCGCTTCGGCGTCGGTGTGCACCGTCTTGATCTGCAGCTGCGGAAAGCCCGGCAGCGCCCTGGCGAGCGCCGCGTCGAGCTTGCGCTGCACTTCGACGCTGTTGGCGCCCGACTGCTTGCGCACCGAGAACGACACCGCGTCCTCGCCGTTCAGGCGCGTCGTCGAGGCTGCGGTCCTCGAAGCCGTCGACCACTTCGCCGACGTCCTTGACCCGCACCGTCGAGCCGCCGCTCGAGCGCAGGATGACGTTCTCGATTTCCGAGGCGGACTGGTACTGGCCCTGGGTGCGCAGCGACACCGCCTTGCCGTCGCGCCGGACCTGCCCACCGGGCACGTCCAGGTTGTCGGCGGCGAGCTTCGCGGCGACCTCGGTGATCGGCAGGTTGCAGCGCTTCGAGCCGGCGCGGATCGAGATTGACCTGCAGCTCGCGCACCTGGCCGCCGTTGACTTCGACGGCGGCGACGCCGTCGATCTGGCCGAGCAGCGGCTTGATGTCGTCTTCGACCATGCGCCGGGTCACGTCCGACGGCAGCGTCGCGGAGCCGACCGCATAGGTCGCAATCGGCAGCGCCGACACGTCGAAGCGATTGATGGTCGGGTCCTTGATCTGTTCCGGCAGCCGCGCGCGAATCGCCGCGACCTTCTCGCGCACTTCGGCGGTCGCCGCCTGCGGATCGATCTCGAGACGCAGCTCGATGCCGACCATGGCGAGGCCTTCGGCCGAGGTCGAGATGACGCGCTTGACGCCGTTGATGCCGGCCACCGCGTCCTCGATCGGACGCGTGACCAGGGTCTCGACCTCTTCGGGACCGGCGCCGGGATACGGCACGATCACGTTGACGAAGGGAAAGTTGACCTCGGGGAAGAGGTCGATGCCGAGCCGTCCCAGCGAGACGATGCCGAGCACCATGAAGCTGACGATGACCATCGTCGCGAAGACGGGCCGTTTGATTGACGTATCAGATATCCACATGGCTGATCTCGAATGTCAGGATTGCGATCGATTAGCGCGACTCGATGCCGCGAACCTTGGCGCCGGCGGCGATCGGCCGGCGGGCATCGGCGAACACGATGTCGCCGGCCGCGAGGCCCTTGACGATCTGCACGCGCGACGCCGTCGCTCAGGCCTTCGGTGACTTCGACGAACGTCGACGCGTGTCGCCCTGGACCTTCTGCACGCCGCGCTTGCCGTCGCGGGTGGTCACGGCTTCCTTCGGCACGACGATCGCGTTGGCGAGCGGTGGCTTCGATGATGCGGGCGGTGGCATACATGCCCGAGAGCAGGGCGCGCCCGCCGTTGGGCACGCGCACGTCGATCTTGAAGTGACGGTTGCGCTCGTCGACTTCGGGCGAGATCGCGGCCAGCTGCCCGGCGAACGTTTCGCCGGGCTTGGCCTGCACCGAGACCACCGCCTTCATGCCCGGTGCGCAGCCGGCCGGCCTCGATTTCGGAGACGCCCGCTTCGAGCTTCATCTCGCGCAGGTCGGCGACCACGACGATCGGCTTGTCGCCGGGAATCGCGCCGGCGTCGTAGTTGCGCTCGACCACGAAGCCGGTGACCGGCGAGGTGACGGTGGTGTCGCGCTGCACTTCGCGCGCGCGCCGCAGCGCGGCGTTGGCCTGCGCGAGGTTGGCGGTGGCGAGGTCGCGCTGCGCGACGGTGGCGCGATGCGCGGTCTGCGCGGCATCGAGGCGCTGGCGGGGCAGCGCGCCCTTCTCGAACAGGTTCCTGGCGCGATCGTGCTCGAGCACCGCGTTGGCGAGCGTCGCCTCCGCGGCTTCGAGCGCGGCGGTGGCGACCGCGACCGCGGCGATCGCCGGCATCGGCCTGCGCGTCGATCTCGCGGCGATCGATGGTCGCGATGGTCTGGCCCATCGTCGACCGCATCGCCGATGTCGACCAGCATGCGCTCGATGGTGCCCGGGCAGCTTCGGCTTGACGGCGACGCGGCTGCGCGGCGTCAGCGTGCCGGAGATCTCGAGGGCGGCTTCGATCGTGCCGACCGACGCCTTGACGACCGACACGTCGACGACGGTGGCGGTCGCGGCCGCGGCGTCTCAGGCGCGGCTTGCGCCGTGGTCGACGGCGAATCGCAGCCGGCCAGAATCAAGGATGAGCACAGAACGACGACCACGGCAACCAACCGCGAACCTGGGAAGATGATTACGACTCATGACGACGCACTCCGGCGGGAACATGGGCGCCCGCGATTCCTTCTTCAGGGCACTTGCACGATACGAACGTGGTGGCGACGCCGGACTGCAGGCCGGCGATGGTGGCGTTGAGCACGTCGCGCGCGAGCGCGTCGTAGTCTTCGCCGGTGGCGAGGCGATGGCGGATGCCGACCACCGCGGGCCCGATCAGCGCCGCCCACAACATGTGCATCGCGGCGTTGGGGCTCAGCGTGGCAGGGAAGGCGCCGGCATCGATCGCTCTTCTGAATCGCGGTCACCGCGTTGGCGAGCATCTGCTGCAGGAACTCGAAGCCCTCCCACTGCTCCGTGATGCGCGGCACCGAATGATCCACGAACATCAGCTGGAAGAAGGCCGGTTGCTCCTGCGAGAACTGGTAGAAGGCCCACCAGCAGCCGCGCACGTTCTCGAGCGGGTCGCCGGTGGTCATCGCGGCGCGGACCTTTTCGTCGAGGCGGTGAAAGCCTTCCGCGGCGAGCGCGAGGAAAATGTCGTCCTTGCTGGCGTAATAGCTGTAGATCGCGGCGGGGCTGTATTCGATGCGTTCGGCGATCTTGCGAATCGAGACGCTCTGGTAGCCTTCAGCGATGAACAGATCTCGTGCGGCGTCGAGGATGGAGGCGGTCACGGCCTGTCGTTCGCGGTCGTGTCGTTCTTTTGTGCCCATGATACCTCTTGTTGCAGACTCGAAGCTTGAGTTAAACGGTGTTCAGACTCTAAATGGTGTTAGACGCGAGGCGACTTTGGCAAGTTCCATTTTTCACAAGCGACCGCTGAATCAGTCCTGTAAAATATTGACCTGAGATGGATTTACTGGTCTTTGTCGTGTATTCGGGATTGGCGGCGTGATCTGCCACCAACTCCCGGAACGGTCATTTTTCTGGGACGGCCAGCAACTGCCGGTGTGCGCCCGCTGCACCGGGCTGTACGCGAGCGGCGGCGGTGGCGCTGCGTGGCGTGGCTCGCGGCTGAAGGCTGCGCGCGGCTGGCGCCGGCTGGCGCTCGATCCGCGCATCGCGCTTGCGAGTGCTCGCGATCGCCGCGATGCCGACGGCGGTGTCGTTTGCGACGCGGCGTGGTCGGTGCCTGGGACGGCTCGAACCTGACACGCGCGCTGCTGGCGATTCCACTCGGCGCCAGCGCCGGCGCGATCGTCGCGGCCGTGTTCACAAAAGACCTGAGGTAAACTCGCTGCGTGCCCCCTGCAGTCGTGTTGTGGTGTCGTGGCTCGTGCCCGGCGCCGGTCATCTGATGCAGGGGCGCCGGCAAAAGGGCCTGATCTTCCTGATCGCGATCCCGGTGATGTTCGCGATCGGCCTCGCGCTGAACGGCCGGCTGTTTCCCTTCATCTTCTCCGAGCCGCTCGTCGGCCTCGCCGCGTTCGCCAATCTCGGCATGGGCATCCCGTATTTCATCGCCAGGGCCTCGACCTCGGCCGGGGCGTGGTGACCGCCGCGTCCTATGAGTACGGCAACACCTTCCTGATCGTGTCGGGCCTGCTCAACATGCTCGTGGCGATCGACGCGTACGACGTGCGCCTCGGGCGCAAGTCATGACCAGCCACTTCGGTTTGATGATCCTGTTCGCGTTCTTCGTCTCGCTGGTGTTTGCGGTGATCGCGAAGGATCAGCCCGGCGAGCAGCTGAAGGCCGGCGCGAAGATGTTCGGCAGTTTCATCGCCGCCGCGTTCGTGCTCGGCTGGGTGATGCGCATCTTTCCGTTGTGATCCGCCTCTGGCTGCCGGTTGCGGCCTGGATGGCCGCGATCTACTACGGCGCGGCGATCAGCTCCGTGCCCGGGCCCCGCGGCGGCCGTCTCCGACACCGTCCTGCACTGGCCGGTTACGCCGGACTGGCGCTGCTGACGCTGCGCGCGACGGCGCGCGGCGGTGGGCGGGCGTCACGGTCGGGCGCCCTGGCCGCCGCGCTGGCCATTGCCGTCCGTGCATGGCCTGACGGTCGAGTGGGAGCAGATGTACGTGCCGACGCCGCACCGCCGAATGGCGCGACGTCGGCAATGACGTGCTGGGCGCGCTGCTCGTCCTGATTCCCGCGTGGGCGTGGAGTAAAATACGCTCTGCATGACCTTTGAAAACCTGCTGATCGAACGCGACGAGGCCGTCGCCGTTGTCACCTTCAACCGCCCCAAGGTCCTGAACGCCCTCAACACGCAGACGCTGACGGAGCTGGCCGCGCGCCATGGAGGCGCTCAAGGCGGATGCGGGCGTGCGGGCGATCGTCCTGACCGGCTCGGGCGAGAAGTCGTTCGTGGCCGGCGCCGACATCAACGAGCTGGCGGTGCAAACCCCGGTCGAAGGGCAAGCAGCACGCGCGGCGCGGCCAGCAGATTTTCGACGCCATCGAGAACGCTCGGCAAGCCGGTGATCGCCGCGATCAACGGCTTCGCGCTCGGCGGCGGCTGCGAGCTGGCCATGGCCTGCACCATTCGCCTGGCCGCCGACACCGCGCGCTTCGGACAGCCGGAGATCAACCTCGGCATCATTCCCGGCTATGCCGGCAGCCAGCGTCTGCCGCGGCTGGTCGGCAAGGGCATCGCGCTCGAGATCATGCTGACCGGCGACATGGTCTCGGCGCGAGCGCGCCTACGAGATCGGCCTGGTCAATCGCGTCGTGCCGGCCGCCGAGCTGATGGCCGAAGCGAAGAAGCTGGCGCACACGCTCGCGTCGAAGGCGCCGATCGCGGTTCGCTACATCCTCGAAGCCGTCAACCACGGGCTCGACGCGCCGTTCTCGGTCGGCGAGTTCCTCGAGACGTCGTTGTTCGGCACCATCGCCTCGTCGGCGGACATGAAGGAAGGCACCACGGCGTTCCTCGAGAAGCGCAAGGCCGTCTGGCAAGGCAAGTAATGCGGATTGCGATCGTCGTCTCGCGCTTCAACGACTTCGTCACCGATCGCCTGCTCGACGGCGCGCAGGCGGCGCTGCGCGAGGCGGGCCTCGGCGACGGCGAGATCGAGGTGCTGCGCGTGCCCGGCGCGTTCGAGATTCCGATGGCCGCGCAGCGCGTCGCCGAGAGCGGCACGGTCGCCGCGGTGGTCTGCCTCGGCTGCCTGATTCGCGGCGCGACGCCGCACTTCGAATACATCGCGTCGGCCTGCGCGCACGGCATCACCGCCGCGGCCGCGAGCACCGGCGTGCCGATGGCGTTCGGCGTGCTGACGACCAACTCCGCCGAAGAAGCGCTCGAGCGCGTGGCGCCGGGCCCGGCGCACAAGGGCCGCGAGGCCGCCGAGGCCGCCATCGAAATGGCGCGGCTGTTTGCGGCATCGGTGACGGCCCGCCGTCGCGCGGCTTCGGCGGGGCGGCCGGTGAGCGCTGACGCACCGGAGCCGGGCGAGCGGTGGGCGGGGCGGCATCGCGCCCGCGCCGCGGCGTTGCAGGCGCTCTACGAGTGCGAGATCGGCGGGCTGACGCCGCAGCAGGCGCTCGGCGTCCTGCATCATGCCGGCGCCGCCCGACGTCGACGATCCGGGTGAGAGCCGAACACGCGTTCGTGATCGCGCTGGTGCGCGGCGCGATGCAGGATCGCGACGCGCTCGACGAGCGGATCGGCGACGCCGCCAAGAACTGGCGCGTCGAGCGGATGGCGGTGCTCGATCGGCTGGTGATGCGGCTGGCGCTGCAGGAGCTGCTGCAGCATCGCGACAGCCCGCCGCGCGTGGTGATCAGCGAGGCGATCGAGCTGGCGCGCTCCTACAGCGGCGAGGACGCCGCGAAGTTCGTGAACGGCGTGCTCGACGGCGCCTATCGACAAATTGAAGGAAGAAGGCGTCGTCGTCGAGTGACGATGGCGTGAGCGGTAATGCCTGACGCCTGGCGGCCCGATGGCGCGACGGCCTGATGGCCTGATCAATGAGCAGCGAAGTCGTCCAGACCGAACAGCGCAAGGCCAACCTCGAGGCGATCACCCGCCTCGGTTTTGCCGCGTACCCGAACAAGTTCGACACCACGCATGCGGTGACGCAGCTGGTCGACGCGCATACGTCGACGCCGGCCGCCGACGCTCGAGGCGGCGCGCGTCGACACCGTCACCGCCGGCCGCGTCGTCGGCATCCGCAACTTCGGCAAGGCCAGCTTCCTGGTGTTGTCCGACGGCCGCTCGCGCATCCAGGTCTACGTGCGGCAGGACGCCTTGAGCGAGCGCGACTACCAGTTGTCGAAGCTGCTCGACCTCGGCGATCAGATCGGCGTCGCCGGGCACCTGTTCCGCACCAAGACCAACGAGTTGTCGATCTGGGCGTCGCGCTGGAGTTCCTCGCCAAGTGCTTCCTGCCGCTGCCCGAGAAGTGGCATGGCCTGCAGGACGTCGAGATCCGCTATCGCCAGCGCTATCTCGACCTGATCGTCAATCCCGAGGTGCGGCGGGTGTTCGAGATCCGCACCGCGACGGTGACGGCGATCCGCGACTTCCTCGAAGGCCCACGGATTCCTCGAGGTCGAGACGCCGATGATGCAGCCGATTGCCGGCGGCGCGCTGGCGCGGCCGTTCGTGACGCATCACAACGCGCTCGACATGAAGCTGTACCTGCGCATCGCGCCCGAGCTGTACCTGAAGCGGCTGACCGTCGGCGGCGTCGAGCGGGTGTTCGAGATCAACCGCAACTTCCGCAACGAAGGCATCTCGACGCAGCACAATCCCGAGTTCACGATGCTCGAGTTCTACTGGGCCTACGTCGATTACCAGCGGCTGATGTCGTTCACCGAGGAGCTGTTGTCGACGGTCGCGACGCAGGTGATCGGCACGACCGAGTTCCCGTTCGGCGAGCACACCATCAACATGGCCGCGCCGTTCCGCCGGCTGTCGCTGCGTCACGCCGCGGCGGAGGCGGCCGTCGAGCGGCTCGGCACCACGGTCACGGTCGAGGAGCTGCGGTCGCTCGATTCGGTCACGCGGCTGGCGCGGCAGGCTCGGCGTCGAGATTCCGAAGGGCGCCGGCGCCGGCAAGATCGCCAGCGCGATCTTCGAGGCGCTCTGGGAAGAGCACCTGATCCAGCCGACCTTCGTCTACGACTTTCCGACCGAGGTGTCGCCGCTGTCGAAGCAGCGCGCCGACGATCCCGACACCGTCGAGCGGTTCGAGCTGTACATCGGCGGCTTCGAAGTGGCCAACGCCTTCAGCGAGCTGAACGATCCGGTCGAGCAGCGGCGTCGCTTCGAGGGGCAGCTGGCCGAGCGCGACGCCGGCGACCACGAAGCGCACGTCATGGACGAGGACTACGTGCGCGCGCTCGAGTACGGCATGCCGCCGGCCGGCGGCGAAGGCATCGGCATCGATCGGCTGGTGCATGCTGCTGAGCAATTCGCCGTCGATTCGCGACGTGATCCTGTTCCCGTTGATGCGGCCCCGGGCCGAGCCGGGCGGCGACGCCCGCCGACGGCCGCGCGCTCGAAGGTCGAGGGCTGATCATGCCGTTCGAGCTGCAGGTCGCGCTCCGCTATCTGCTGGCCAAGCGCCGGCAAGTCTTCATCTCGGTGATTTCGCTGGTCTCGACCCTCGGCGTCACGGTCGGCGTGATGGCGCTGGTGATCTCGCTGGCGCTGATGACCGGGCTGCAGGGCGAACTGCAATCGCGCATCCTCGGCGCCACCTCGCACGTGTTCGTCTACAAGCCCGCCGGCATCGACGACTACCGTGCCGAGATCGAGAAGCTGCGCGCGTTCCCCGGCGTGATCGGCGCCGCCCCCGCGGTTCCGGGCAAGGCGATGATCAGCGGACTGTCCGACGGATTTCTCGCGCTCAAGGGCATCGACGCGACGCTCGAACCCGAGCGTCACCGACATCGGCAGCGCCATGATCGAGGGCTCGCTGCGACGGCCTGACGCCGGCGAGCGACGACGATCTGCCGGGCATCGTCATCGGCAAGGACCTCGCCGCCGAGATCGGCGCCAAGGTCGGTGAGACGGTGCGGGTGCTCACGACCAACGGCACGCTGTCGCCGATGGGCGTGATGCCGCGGCAGCGGCGCTTCACGGTGGTCGGCATCTTCCGGATGGGCTTCTACGAGGTCGATGCCGGCTTCGGCTTCGTCGATCTCGAGCGCGGCATGCTGCTCGCCGGCACCGATCGGGTCGAGCACATCGAGCTGAAGGTCGCCAACGTCTACGACGCGCCGCAGATCGCCGACGACATCGCCAACGAGTTCGGATCCGGCCTACGTGACGCAGGACTGGACCGACCTCAATCAGCAGCTCTACTCGGCGCTGCTGCTCGAGAAGATCGGCATGGGCATCGGCATCGGCCTGATCGTCGCGGTCGCGGCGCTCAACATCGTCGCGTCGCTGATCCTGCTGGTGATGGAGAAGACCCGCGACATTGCGATCCTCAAGACCATGGGCGCGTCGTCGAGGAGCATCACGCTGATCTTCCTGCTGCAGGGCACCATCATCGGCGTCATCGGCACGCTGGTCGGCGCGGCCGGCGGCGCGACGCTGGCCTACCTGCTCGATCGCTATCAGCGTGATCACCATTCCGAGCGACATCTACCAGGTGAGCTACCTGCCGTTCAAGCTGCTGCCGGGAGACTTCGCCGCGGTGGTGATCGGCGCGATCGTGGTGTGCTTCCTGGCGACGCTCTATCCCTCGCGCCAGGCGGCGCGCCTCGATCCCGCGCAAGCGCTGCGCTACGAGTAGCGCGATGGCTTTCGTCACCGTCTCCGGTCTCAACAAGTTCTACACCGCCGCCGGCAAGCGGCTGCACGTGCTGCGCGATCTCGACCTGTCGGTCGAGAAGGGCGAGATGGTCGCGATCATGGGCGCGTCCGGCGTCGGCAAGAGCACCCTGCTGCACGTGCTCGGCGGCCTCGACTCGATCGACAGCGGCAGCGTGACGGTCGGCGAGCACGCAGATCGCGACGATGAACGACGAAACGCGCGTCGCCTTTCGCAATCGCCATATTGGCTTCGTGTTCCAGTTCCATCACCTGCTGCCGGAGTTCACCGCGGTCGAGAACGCGATGATGCCGCTGCGGATCGCGCGGGTGTCGGCGGCCGAGGCGCGGCCGAAGGCCGAGGCGCTGTTGACGCGCGTCGGCCTGGGCGATCGGCTCGATCACCGGCCGGGCATGCTGTCGGGCGGCGAGCAGCAGCGCGTGGCGGTGTCGCGCGCGCTGGTGATGCAGCCGTCGCTGTTGCTCGCGGATGAGCCGACCGGCGACCTCGACGAGGCGACCGCCGATTCGCTGCATCAGTTGCTGCGCGACATGCATACCGAGTTCGGCCTCACCGCAATCATCGCCACGCACAATCCGCGGCTGGCGGCCCAGTGCGACCGCACCCTGCGCCTGGAGGCAGGCAAACTACGTTAAAGTCCTAAACTGAATGACCAATTTGAACATCTGAAGTTCTATTTTGGGTCACAACTGTAAGTCGCTTTATTTATAATATGTTACTGAAATTATGTATCAGATTTGTGTGCTGTTTGTAGGCAAGCAGATCAAATTTGTGCGACGCCGACATATCTGAACCTCACCATCCGTAAGTTATTCAGTATACAACATCTTAGTGCGACGCCCCTGACCGTCTAATTGGCTGTGCAAGTGTGGCTCAGGACTTGCCATAACGAATGACGGCAAAGGAGCCCCGTTTGTGAAGCAAGCCCTCCGAGTTCTCAAGATTACGGCGCTCACCCTGTGGCTGTCGGTCAGCCTCAGCGGCCAGTCGTCATTACTGGCCAGCCTGTCAGGCGACCTGCTCGCCTTGCTGGCGAACGGTTCGAGCCAGCCGGTGCGCGCGATTCTTCGCGGCGATGTCGGCACGATCCAGGCGGTGGCGGCGCGCGATGGGCTTCCCGTCCTTCGGGTTCTCGACGGCCTGGTGGTCGTCGAAGCCACTCCCGCGGAACTCTCCGCGCTGCGACAGGTGTCGGGCATCCAGGCGATCTCGCGCGACGCCATCGTCGCGCCGTTCATGACCGTCGCCACCAAGGCGATGGCCGCCGATCAGGCGCGGGCCGCAGTATCCGGCTTTCTCGGAATCGGCGCCTATCCGGCCGTCACCGGCAAGGGCGTCGGCGTCGCGGTGATCGACTCCGGCATCACCACGACCCACTCGGCGCTCGCCGGCAAGGTCGTGGCCGCCGTCAGTTTCGTCACCGGTGACTCGTCGACCACCGACGGTTACGGTCACGGCACCCACATCGCCGGCATCATCGCCGGCTCTCCGACCGCGGCACAGTTGGTCACCTCGCAGTACCAGGGCGGCATCGCCCCCGGTGCGCACCTGGTGAACGTCAAGGTGCTCGGCGGCAACGGCGCGGGCTATACGAGCGACGTCATCGCCGGCATCCAGTGGACGGTGGCCAATCGCGGCAAGTACGCAATCAAGGTGATCAATCTGTCGCTCGGCCATCCGCAGGTTGAACCATGCCTGACCGATCCGCTCTGTCTTGCCGTCGAGAAGGCGAGCGCGGCCGGTCTCGTGGTCGTGGCCTCGGCTGGGAACAACGGCAAGGATGCCGCCGGCAAGGAGGTGTTCGCCAGCGTCACCACTCCCGGAGCGGCGCCGAGCGCGATCACCGTTGGCGCGCTCGTGACGTGGGGTACGGTGACCCCCGCCGACGACACGATTGCCACCTACAGTTCGCGCGGCCCGACGCGCTTTGAAGCCGGCTTGAAGCCGGACCTGGTGGCGCCAGGCAACAAGATTGTGTCGCTCGAAGCCAAGGGATCGTATCTGGCGCGGGCGTATCCCGATCTGCATGTCGCCGGCAGCGGCGCACAACGCCTACATGAAGATGAGCGGCACCAGCATGGCCGCCGGCATGGTGAGCGGCGGCGCGGCGTTGCTGCTCGAGGGCGGGGTGCTGACGGCCAAGCAGGTCAAGCTCGCGCTGCAGCTCAGTGCGCAGTTCATGGCGACGGACGGCCTGTTCCGCGCCGGTCTTGGCCGCGTCAATCTGTACTCGGCGCGGCGTGTCAACAGCGTCGTGACCACGTTGACCGGCGTCGTGCCGCCGGTGACCATCGCCGGGACCAAGCGTTCAGCCAAGCGGCCTGATGACGACGGGCGGCCAGCCGCTGCTCGACGGACTGGCCGCGCCGGCGGGAACCTCGGTGGTCGGCGTCTTCGAACTGTTCGCGCGCTGGTTCGATCGTTCGCTGCTGCCGTCACGACTGTCGGCGCTGCGCGGCAGCCAGATTCTCTGGGGCGATCAAGTGCCCGGCCAGCAGATCCTGTGGGGCGATCAGATGCCCTTCGGACAGCAGATTCTCTGGGGCGACCAGACGCCGTGGGGCCAGCAGATCCTCTGGGGCGATCAGTCGGTCGGCCAGCAGATTCTGTGGGGCGATCAGACCACGGGGCAGCAGATCCTCTGGGGCGACCAGACGTTCGGCCAGCAGATCCTGTGGGGCGACCAGACGTCCGGCCAGCAGATTCTCTGGGGCGATCAGACCATCCGGCCAGCAGATTCTCTGGGGCGACACCATCCGCGGCGACGGACAGTAACCGGAAGGCATGATGAGCGCTGCATCACGTGAACGCGAGTCGAGCGGGGCGAACATTCGCCTCTATGTCGGCGCCGTGTGCGTGGTCGGCGCGGCGGTGGTGGCGGTCTCGTTGTTCCAGCTGCCGTCGTCGCCGCACCCGTTCGAGTGGTCGATGTTCGCGGCCATGGCGTTGATCGCCGGACGCTTCTCATTGAAGTTCCCCGGCGTCGACGCCAGCATTTCGGTGTCGGACACCTTCTTCATCACGTCATCGGCTGCTGTTCGGGCCGGCGCCGGCGACCGTCGCGATGGCGGCCGACAGCCTGGTGATCGGCTGGCGCCGCGGCTGGCGCACTGCGCCAGCTGCTGTTCAACGGCGCCAGCACCGCGCTGTCGCTGTGGCTCGGCGCGCAGCTGTTTTTCTGGATGAGCGGATCGACTCCGCTCTACGGCGCCACGATGACGCGCCGACTCCATCGTCGTGCCGCTCGCCGGCTTTGCCTCGGTCTATTTCGTGCTCAACTCGGGTCTGACGGCGTGCGCCGTGGCGATCGAGAAGGGCATTTCGCCGTTGCTGGTGTGGCGCCGGCACATCACGGTGATCTCGGTCAACTACTTCGCCGCCGCATCGGCGGCGTTCTTCCTGCTGCTGGTCGTGCAGTACCTCAGCGTGATCGCGCTTGCGGCCGTGATTCCGCTGATGGCCATCTTTCACCTGGCGCTGCGGTCATGGACCGGACGCATCGACGATGCGGAGCGCCACGTCGCCACCGTCGACCGCCTCTACCTGTCGACGATCGAAGCGCTGTCAACGGCGATCGAGGCCAAGGACGGCGTCACCAGCAGCCACATCCATCGCGTCCAGCACTACGCGATGGGACTGGCCAACGCGCTCGGACCGCTCGACGAGTTGACCATGAAGGCCATCCAGGCCGCGGCGCTGCTGCACGACACCGGCAAGCTCGCCGTGCCCGAGCGCATTCTCAACAAGCCCGGCAAGCTGACGCCGGCGGAGTTCGAGACGATGAAGCTGCACGTCGATGTCGGCGCCGACATCCTCTCGTCGATCGACTTCCCCTACCCGGTGGTGCCGATCGTGCGGGCGCATCACGAGAACTGGGACGGGTCCGGCTATCCCAACGGCCTGCACGGCATTGAGATTCCGATCGGCGCGCGCATCCTCTCGGTGGTCGACTGCTACGATGCGCTGACCTCCGACCGTCCCTACCGCGCCGGCGATGACCGACCACGATGCGCTGGGCATTATTCGCGCCCGCCGCGGCACGATGTACGATCCGATCGTCGTCGACATGTTCGAGCGGTCTGCCGCGACATTGCACCACCCAGTCGTCAAGCCGCAGCTGCAGCAGGCGATTGCGAAGATCAACCAGGCCGTGGCGACGCCGCCGCCGCAGGCCGTTGCGGTGGCGCCGTCTGGCCGCCGCCAACGAAGGCCCGGAATCGATCCGGGTCGCTGGCCAATCTGGCCCGCGTCATCAGCGGGCGGCCAACGCCCGCGGACATTTCGTCGCTGATCTGGTCGCACGTCCGGCACGTGGTCCCGCATGCCAGCTGCGCCTTCTTCGTGAGCGACCCGGCGACCGATTCGGTGAAGGTGGCGTTCGTCGCGGGAGAGGCAGCATCGATGCTGCAAGGCCTGGAGATGAAGCTCGGCGACCGCTGACCGGGTGGGTCGCTGCCAACCAGCAAGCGATCATCAACTCGGAAGCGCAGCTCGATCTGGGCGCCGAAGCCGCGCTCGCCGGCCTCAAGTATTCCCTGTCGTTCCCGCTCGTCGCCGAAGGCGAGCTCGCCGGCGTGTTGTCGTTCTACGGCGCCGAGCCGTTCCGGGAAGAGCAAACCCAGACGCTGCAGTTCGTGATGCCGCACCTCGGCGCAGATGTTCGTTTCGCTCGGCCGCCGCGCCGACAGTTCATCCGTCGCGCCGCCGCGCCAGCCCCTCCGCATCGTCGCCAGCCGCTAACCCGCCGCTCGGCCCGGACGGTAAGCGTTCCGCTCCGGGCGAACGTATGTGTGGCGGGTGCGGCGGGCCACACCAGCCCTGCCTGCCTTTTCAGCCCTATCAAGGAGTGACTGACATGATTCGCAAGAGCTTAGCGGTTCTGATCTGTGCGCGGTGATGTTGGCGCCGGCGGTGGCCTCGGCGCAGGACGCCAAGGCGTTTCTCGGCGACTGGGTGCTGACGGTCGAAGGCCGTCGCGGTCCGCAGGAGCGGCCGCTGACGATCAAGGAAACCGACGGCAAGCTGTCGGCGGAGCTCGGCGGCGGCCGCGGCGGCGCCGTCACCATCACCGACGTCACGGTGAAGGGCAGCGAAGCGACGTTGAAGTTGACGCAGACGACCCAGCAGGGCGACGGTCCCGGTCGTGATGACCCTGACGCTGAAGGACGGCACGCTGACCGTGAAGCAGGACATGGCCGGCGGCCAGTTCACGCTCGTCGGGCACCGGCAAGAAAAAGGGCTAGCGCTCGTCGTACCAGCTGCGCAGTTGCGCTTCGATATCGGCGGACGCTACGAACAGGTCCGCCGGATATCGCCGATAGCCGAGGATCGCCTGGAAGATCGCGAACCGCCGATCGGTGTTCGCCGCCAGTCCCGCCAGATACTGCAATCGCAGGTTCCGTTCACGATTGATCTCCGCGTCGGCCAGCCACGGCGCCAGATCGCTGCCGCGGCCCGCATAGGTGCGCAAGAATGTCGCCCGCCGATCCGAGCATCACATCCTCGAGCGACTTCTTGACGCGCGGCGCCGCGTCGATCCGCGCCTGGATCGCGGCCTGGTTGATCGGCGACGGCTCGCGCGCGCCCGAGCGCCACCAGGTCGTAGCCCTCTTCGAGCAGATCGGGATTCCACAGCGTGGTGTCCGGAAACACCCTGGCGAAGGTGCCGATCTCGCTCTTCACCGACCGCTCGTCGGTTTCGTAGAGCGGAACCCACTGCGTGACGACCCCGCCGGGCGTGAGGTGCTCCTTCGCCAGCGTGAGGTATTCGAGCGAGTACAGCGTCGCGGCGCCGCGCACCCACGGATGGATCGGATCCGACGTGATGATGTCGAACTTCTCCGTCGTCGTCTGCAGGAAGTGCCGCGCATCGTCGAAGATCAGCTCGACGCGCGGATCGTCGAAGACGTGGTGGTTCTCCTCGCCGAAGTAGGCGCGCGCGCTGCCGGGGACGACCGGCTCGATCTCGCAGATCACGATGCGCTCGACCTCCGGATGAATCGACAGCGCGCCGGCGGTGACGCCGGCGCCGACGCCGACGATCAGGATCGAGCGCGGATTCGGATGGACCAGCGCCGGAACGTGGCCGAGCATGCGCTCGAGGCGCATGTCCACGTCCATGTCGGACGCCTCGACCTTGCCGGCGATGTGGAACTGCCGCGCGCCGCCGACATGTTCGGTGACCGCCACCGACGCGGTGGCGCCCTCGGCGAGGTAGAGGAACCGCTCGATCGAGTCCCACGAATTGACCGAGCGGCCGTAGGCAATCAGGTGGCCGGGCACCGCCGGCACAATCCACATCGCGGCGGCCGCCAGCGCCGCGGTGAGCCGCCAGCCGCGGACGCGCGTGCCGCGCGCCGACTGCCACAGCAACATCGCGCCGCTGAGCGCCGCGATCGCCACCAGCGCCTGCTGCGCGACGTGGCTGCCGAGCAGCGGAATGCCGATCAGCGTGAAGGCGATCGCGCCGGCGAGCGCGCCGGCGGTGTTGGTCGCATTGATGCGGGCGACGATAGCCGCTGAAATCGCGCGCGCCGCACGCCAGCGTCAGCGGAAAGCTCGCGCCCCACAGGACGGTCGCCGGGCAGCAGCGCGAACGCACAGCGCAAGGCGTCGAAGGCAAACGCCAGCCAGCGGCGTCGCGCGCACGTCCGGCAGGAACTGCGCGGTCGGCTGCCACGCCTGGCAGCACGTTGACGATCGCCCAGGCGCCGAACGCCGATCGCCACGGCGAGCGCGACCTGCACGCGCCGAGCGTGGCGCGCGGATTCGTTCGATCGGCGCGCCAGTCTGCGACCCGGCGAACCCGCCGATGCCGAGGCCGGTGAGGAAGACCGCGAGGATCAGCGAGAAGGTGTAGACGCTGGCGCCGAACAGCAGCGACAGCTGGCGCGTCCAGACCACTTCGGCGCCGAGGGCGGTGAAACCTGACAGGGCGGCGGCCAGATAGATCGGCCGGCGTTGCCCTGGCGGTGCGGCAGGGTGCGGCGGGTGCTTCAGGTGCGACGGTGCTTCAGCGTGCGGGCGCGGTGGCTGCCATGCCGCCAGAACGCAGCCGCGAGCGACCAGGTTGATCGTGACCGCGACCAGCGTCGCGATCACCGTGTCGTGGACGCGCAGCAGGTAGAAGCCGGCCAGGACGGTGCCGGTCGCGCCGCCGGCGAGGTTGGCCATGTAAATCAGGCCCACGGCCTCGGCGTCGTCGCCGCGCGATTTCCACCGGGCGATCGCCGGCAGCGTCGCGCCCATCAACATCGTCGGCGGGGTGAGGACCACGAAACACACCAGCGCGCGAAGCGTGACGGCGCCGGCGCCAGGTTCGGCGAGCGTCAGGTAGACGCGCTGGATGTAGGGCAGCGCGAGCGGGATTGCAATGCCGAAGCATCGCGATGCCGACTTCGAGCGCCGCCACCACGCGGAAGGGATGCGACTGCGCGCCGGCGCGAGCCGCGGCAGCAGCCAGCTGCCGAGCGCCATGCCGCCCATGAACGCGCACAGCAGCACCGCCACCGAAATCGACGATGCGCCGACGACCAGCTGGACGAGGTAGAACCAGACGGTTTCGTAAATCAGCGCGGCGCAGCCGCTGGCAAAGAAAAGAATGAGCAGCCGTCTCATCGATCGGTTCAGAGATTGGCGAGCTTGAAGATCGCCTTCGCGATCCCCGAGTAGTCTTCGTCGCCCTCGCCGGCGGCGATCTGCGCGTTGACCAGCTGCTGCACCACCGCGCTGGTCGGCGGCAGGCACGCCATTCTCGGACAACGTGTTCATCGCGATGCCGAGATCCTTCTTGAACAGCTTCGCCTTGAAGCCCGGTTTCCAGTTGCCGGTGATCATCCGCTCGCCGTGCACTTCGAGGACGCGGCTCTGCGCGAAGCCGCCCATCAGCGCGGCGCGCACCTTCATCGGATCGACGCCGGCCTTGCGCGAGAGCGCGATCGCTTCCGCCACCACCGCCATCGTCCCGCCCAGCACGATTTGATTGCAGGCCTTGCAGATTTGCCCCGCGCCGGAGTCGCCGACATGGACGATGCGCTCGGGCTTGCCCATGGCGCCGAGCAGGTCGCGCACCGATTCGAGCGCGGCGGCTTCGCCGCCGACCATGAACGTGAGCGTGCCCTCAATGGCGCCAATCTCGCCGCCGCTGACCGGCGCGTCGAGCATCGCCGATCCGAGCTCGGCCGCGCGGGCCGCGAGCCGCCGGGCGACGGCCGGCGCAATCGTGCTCGAGTCGACGATCACCGTGCCCTTGGCCATCGCCGCGAACACGCCGTGCTCGCCTTCGAGCACCGCCGAGACATCCGGACCGTCCGGCAGCATGGTGATGATGTACGCGGCGCTGCCGGCGACGCCGGCGGGCGAGTCGGCGGCGGTCGCGCCCTCCCTGACGAGCTCGTCGACCGGACCGCGGCTGCGGCTGTGGACGACGACGGGGAAGCCCTTCTTCAGGAGGTTGCGGGCCATGGGTTTGCCCATGAGACCGAGTCCGATGAATCCAACGGTATGAGCCATGAGCGGAATGATAGTCCCAACCATTTCTGACCGGACCCTGGGTGTCCCGCAATCCAAAACTCCGAAGTCGCTATTTTTCCGCGACTTAGCGGGATTGCAAACATGTAAACAGCGCGATTGGCCGTATAATGTAAACGAAAGGGGGCAGTGGCGGATGTTCGAGCGTTACACCGAACGAGCCAGGCGGGTGTTGTTCTTCGCCCGCTACGAAGCAAGCCAGCTCGGAAGCATCTCGATTGAGACCGAGCACTTGTTATTGGGTCTGATCCGTGAAGGCAAGGGCCTCACGAGCCGGATCTTTGCCCGATCGCACCTTTCCCTCGAAAACATTCGCAAGGACATCGAAGGCCGCACGGTCTTCCGCGAGAAGGTCTCGACCTCGGTCGAGATTCCGTTCAGCGCGGAAACCAAGCGCGTGCTGCAGTACGCCGCGGAAGAAGCCGATCGGCTGCTGCACAACTACATCGGCACCGAGCACCTGCTGCTCGGCATCCTGCGCGAAGAACGCTCGGTGGCCGCGACCATCCTGATGGAAAAGGGGATGCGCCTCCACCAGGTCCGCGAAGACATCGTCCAGTTGCTGAACGAGAAGACCTCGCTGACGCGCGTCAAGGAAACGCCGCTGCTCGCCGAGTTCAGCCGCGACCTGACCGAGGCGGCGATGAAGAACCAGCTCGATCCGCTGGTCGGCCGCGACTACGAGCTCGAGCGCGTGCAGCAGGTGCTGTGCCGCCGCACCAAGAACAACGCGGTGCTGATCGGCGAGCCCGGCGTCGGCAAGACCGCGATCGTCGAAGGCCTGGCGCAGAAGATTGTCTACGGCGACGTGCCGCACTTCCTCGCCGACAAGCGCCTGCTGGCGCTCGACATTTCGCTGATCGTCGCCGGCACCAAGTATCGCGGCCAGTTCGAAGAGCGCCTCAAGGCGATCATGAAGGAGCTGGTCGACAACCCGAACATCATCGTGTTCATCGACGAGCTGCACACGCTGGTCGGCGCGGGTTCGGCGGAAGGCTCGCTCGACGCGGCCAACATCCTGAAGCCGGCGCTGTCGCGCGGCGAAATCCGCTGCATCGGCGCGACCACGCCGGCCGAATATCGCAAGTACATCGAAAAGGATCGTTCGCTCGAGCGCCGCTTCCAGGCGATCAAGGTCGATCCGCCGTCGGAGAGCGAGACCATCTCGATCCTGATGGGCGTGAAGGATCGCTACGAGCAGTTCCATCACGTCGAGTACACCCGCGAGGCCGTCGAGGCCGCGGTCTACCAGTCGAGCCGCTACATCACCGATCGGTTCCTGCCCGACAAGGCGATCGACCTGGTCGACGAAGCCGGCGCGCGCGCCAAGCTGCGCGAGGCGGGCTACAGCGAGGAGTTCGGCGAGATCAACAAGAGCATCCGCGTCGCCGTCGAGCAGATGGAGAGCGCGGTCTCGGCGAAGGATTTCGACAAGGCGCAGTTCTATCGCGAGCAGGAACAGGTGGCGCGCGAGAACCTGCAGTTCGTCCGCGAGAAGTTCGACGTGCGCTCGAGCGCCCGCAAGGTGGTGGTGTCGCGCGCCGAGATCGACGAAGTGGTCTCGAAGTGGACCGGCGTGCCGCTGGCCTCGATCAACCAGGACGAGAGCGACAAGCTGATTCGCATGGAGGCCGACCTCCACAAGCGCGTGATCAGCCAGGAGCGCGCCATCTCCGCGGTGTCGCGCGCCATTCGCCGCTCGCGCGCCGGGCTCAAGAGCCCGAATCGCCCGGTCGGCAGCTTCATGTTCCTCGGGCCCGACCGGCGTCGGCAAGACCGAGCTGGCGCGCGCGCTGGCGTCAGTTCCTGTTCGGCAGCGAGAACGCGCTGATTCGCTTCGACATGTCGGAATACATGGAGAAGCATTCGGTGTCGAAGTTGATCGGCTCGCCGCCGGGATACGTCGGCCACGAAGAGGGCGGCCAGCTCACCGAGAAGGTCAAGCGCAACCCGTATTCGGTGGTGCTGCTCGACGAAATCGAGAAGGCGCACCCCGACATCTTCAACATCCTGCTGCAGGTGTTCGAAGACGGCCACCTCACCGACGGCCTCGGCAATCGCGTCAACTTCAAGAACGCGATCCTGATCATGACGTCGAACATCGGCGCGCGCTTCATCCAGAAGAAGGCGTCGATGGGCTTCCAGACCTCGGAGGCCGGCGATGCCAAGGGCGTCCAGGACATGGTGCTCGGCGAGGTGAAGCGCACCTTCAATCCCGAGTTCATCAACCGCGTCGACGAGCTGATCGTGTTCGAGGCGCTCAACGACGACGACCTGCGCAAGATCCTCGGGTTGCTGATCGAGCAGCTGAACCTCAACCTGATCGATCGCCGCATGAAGGTGCTGGCGGCGCCGGAGGTGATCGACTGGATCATCGACATCACCTGCAAGGACCGTTCGTACGGCGCGCGCCCGTTGCGCCGGGCCATCCAGCGCTACATCGAGGACCCGCTGGCCGAGGAGCTGATCCGCGGGCACCTGCAGGGCGGGGAGATCGAGGTCTACCTCGAAGGCGGGCAGTTGGCCTACCGTCCCGCCGGCCAGCCGGTGGTGGCAGGCCGCCGCTTGACCTCGAACGTCTGAAGTTGCGGTAGCATTAAGGGTTGTTTAGCCAGCGCCCGAACGGGCTTGTACTCTGTGAATCTAAGAATTCTTGCGGTTTTGGGCCTGTTGCTGGCCCCAGCCGTCGCGTTCGCCGGCCAGGATCCGCGCTGCCGCGGCGGCTCCCGGCGGCACCAGCTCAGCCCGCGGCGGCCGATGCGCCCGTGCCGGCGCCCGACGCGGCCAGCCCGCGGCCGGCTCCGGGCCGGTGATCTGCCAGACCGAGCTGCGCTTTCACCCGATCAACGAATCGATCATCGAGGCGCAGACCTACCTCTATTACATCCAGACGCCGCTGAGCCGGCCGCTCGGAGAACGTCTGGGTGCCGTTCAACGAGCAGACCGAGCAGTCGCTGCTCGAAGACTTCAAGCGGCTGTGGGCCACCAGCTTCCTCGACAACCTGTGGATTGAAACGCTCGACGAGACCGTTCGACGAACGGCGTGCTCGGCAAGCACGTGATTTACCACATGGAAGAGCGGCCGCGCGTCAAGATCGTGGACTACACCGGCTCCACCAAGGTCGAGCGCACCAAGATCGACGAGAAGATGAAGGAGCTCGGCATCGCGCTGCGCCTCGACTCGTTCCTCGATCAGGCCGTCGTCAAGCGCGTGCAGGGCATCGTCAAGTCGTTCATGGCGGACAAGGGCTACGAGTTCGCCGAAGTGACCTCGACGGTCGAGCCGCTGCCCGCCGGCCCGAAGCTCGTCAAGGTGGTGTTCGACGTCGTCGAAGGACCGAAGGTCAAGGTCCGCACGATGAACTTCAACGGCAACACCGCGATCAGCGATCGCGCGCTCGGCCGCCAGATGAAGGCGACCAAGGCGCACAACTGGCTGTCGTGGATTACCGGCAAGGGCACCTACAACGAGAGCAAGTTCGACGAAGACGCCGAGAAGGTGATCGAGTACTACCGCAACAAGGGCTACATCACCGCGCGCGTCGGCCAGCCGGAGATCAAGACCATCGAGGACAGCGAAGACAAGGAAACGCGCTGGGTCGAGCTGAACATCCCGATCGACGAGGGCCCGCGCTACAAGGTCGGCAACTTCACGTTCGAAGGCAACAAGATCATCGACGCCAAGTTCATCCAGCCGCAGTTCAAGCTGAAGGCGGGCGACTGGTACTCGGACAAGCCGATTCGCAACGGCCTGGTCAAGGCGCGCGAGATGTACGGCAGCCTCGGCTACTTCGAGTTCACCGGGTTCCCCGACCTCGAGCCGGTCGCCGCCGCCGAAGGGCCGATCGCCGGCCCCGCCGATCCGACCGTCAACGTCACGATGCGCATGACGGAAGGCGAGCAGTACTTCGTCAATCGCCTGACGTTCGCCGGCAACACCACGACGCGCGACAACGTGATTCGCCGCGAAGTCCGGCTGCTCGAAGGCGCGCCGTTCAACACCGAAGCGCTGAAATACAGCGTCAAGCGCCTCAACCAGCTGGGCTACTTCAAGCCGCTCGAAGAAGGCCAGGGCATCGACGTCCAGAAGACGCCCGGCGAGAAGAACCAGGTCGACGTCACGCTCAAGCTCGAAGAGCAGAACCGCAACCAGCTGACGTTCGGCGCCGGCGTGTCGCAGTTCGAAGGCTTCTTCGGCCAGCTGTCGTTCCAGACCTCGAACTTCCTCGGCCGCGGCGAATCGCTGACGCTGTCGCTGCAGGCGGGCTCGCGCTCGGAGAACTACCAGCTGGCGTTCACCGAGCCGTTCCTGTTCGACCGCAACATCACCGGCGGCGTCGACGTCTACAAGCGCACGCTGCGCTACATCGACCAGTTCACGCAGGAAGCCACCGGCGGCAACATCACCAGCGGCTTCCCGCTGGCCGGCTTCTCGCGCATGTTCGTGACCTACAGCTACGAGGCGACGACGGTGTCGGACCTGAACCCGGTGTACTACGCGCCCGAGCTGGTGCAGCGCAATCCCTACCTGCGCGATTCGCTGCTGCTCGGTGAAGGCGGCACGCCGCACCATCAGCAAGGTGACGCCGAGCTTCGTCCACAACACCGTCGACAATCCGATCTTCCCGAACTCGGGCACGCGCCTGACCGGCTCGATGGACTTCGCGGGCCTCGGCGGCAACACCAGCTTCCTGAAGCCGCGGTTCGAATACGCGCGCTTCCAGCCGCTCAATCGCCGCATGTCGATCGGCTTCCGGACGCAGATCGAATACATCCGGCCGTACGCGCGACACCACGTACCTGCCGATCACCGAGACCGCTGTACCTCGGCGGCGAATACACGATTCGCGGCTTCGACATCCGCTCGATCGGTCCGCGCGACATCGAGACCGGCCTGGTGCTGGGCGGCAACAAGACGCTGCTGTTCAACGCCGAGTACCTGATCAACATCGCCGGTCCGGTGCGCCTGGTGCTGTTCTACGACACCGGCCAGGTCCGCGACATCGGCCAGAGTTTCGGCTGGAAGGAAGACATCAACCAGCGCGTCGACCCGAGCCTGCCGGCGCTGATCGATCCGTTCCAGAACACGCGGCTGGTCGATCCGAACGCGCCGCCGCCGTTCCTGCAGAAGATCGGCGAGACCAACGCGTTCAAGACGTCGACCGGCGCCGAAATCCGTTTCTTCATGCCGGTGCTGAACGTGCCGTTCCGGTTGATCTTCGCGCATAACCCGCAGCGCTTCGGCGTGCTCGACAACAACCTGCGGCCGGCGAAGCGATTCACGTTCAAGTTCGCGGTGGGGTCCACTTTCTAATGCGCTCATTGATGCTTCGTTTGCTGCTGGTGCCGATCGCCGCGGTCGCGGTCGGCTGTTCGGGTGACATCAACGATTTCCCGACCACGCCCGACCCGGTGATCGTGACCGAGACGTTCACCGGCACGCTGAACGTCAACGGCGCCGCCACCCACAACGTGTTCACCGGGCGCGACCGGCACGGTCAACGCCACGCTGACGTCGCTCGGCGAGAACCCGCCCGCGAAGGTCGGATTCAGCCTCGGCACGCTCGGCTCGACCGGCGGTCTGCACCGTGGTGCTGCACAACGACAACGCGGTGGTGTCGAGCGCGCTGACCGGGCACCGTGTCGACCCTGCAGGGCAGCTTGTGCGCTCAGGGTCTACGACGTCGGCGCGCTGACCGAGTCGGTCGCCTACACCTTCACCGTGCAGCCACCCGTAGCCGCGCTGGGGCCGACGACGGCAAGTGTTACAATTGCAGACTTTCCGCCCGCCTGTGGGCCGGCGGGACAGCTCGGACTCTTGAAAGGATCTCTGGTAATGAAAGCGCTTTGTTGTCGTGGTGGCGCTCAGCGTGACGCTGGCA
Source organism: uncultured Acidimicrobiia bacterium (assembly GCA_963795125.1). Classification (GTDB taxonomy): domain Bacteria; phylum Acidobacteriota; class Vicinamibacteria; order Vicinamibacterales; family UBA2999; genus 12-FULL-67-14b. Next base: position 886,743 of record CAWCGQ010000001.1, read on the forward strand.
GCCTCTCCCGCGTTTGCGCAGGCTCCGGCCGGCGCCCAGCCCCGCGAAACCGGCTCCCGCTCCGGCGGCGCCCGCGCCGCGCCGGCCCGCGGCGCGCGCCGGCCGCGCCGAAACCGTTCCCGCAGGGCGCCAAGGTGGCGTACGTCGTGCTGCAGCGCATCGCCAACGAATCGGCCGACGGCCGCGTCGCGACCACGCGCATCCAGGCGTTGCAGCAGAAGAAGGCCGCCGAGCTGAACGAGAAGAACAAGCAGCTCACCGACCGCGCAGCAGCGGCTCGAGAAGGAAGGCGCCGTGATGAGCCCGGCCGTCGCCGCGGAACTGCAGAAGACGATCGAGAAGCTGAACGTCGAAGTGCAGCGCTTCACGCAGGACGCGCAGGCCGAAGTGCAGGAGCTGCAGCAGACCTTGCAGCAGGAATTCCAGCAGCGCCTCGAGCCGGTGCTGCAGCAGGTCGCGGCCGACATGGGCCTGCAGTTCGTGTTCAACGGACCCGACGCGGGCCTGGTGTGGGCCGACGCGGCGCTCGACATCTCCGGTGAAGTGATCAAGAAGCTCGATTCGGCCAAGCCGCCCACGGCGAAGCCGGCAGCCCCGACGAAGCCCCCGGGTCAGTGAACTCCGGGTCCCCACAGGCATTCTCGAACGCGTCAGCCACCGCTTTCCCTCGCTCCTCGTCGACGCCGTCGGCGAGCACGAGCCGGGGAAGCGGCTGGTGGCGTTCAAGAACGTCACCGTCAACGAAGACTTCTTCCAGGGCCATTTCCCCAGCAAGCCGCTGATGCCGGCGGTCCTCATGATCGAGGCGCTGACGCAGACGGCGGCGTTGCTGCTGCTCGACTCGACGACCTCGCTCGGGACCGGCGATTACGGCAACACCGAGGCCCTCTCCGTGCAGCTGCGCGGCGTCGACGGCGCCAAGTTCCGCAAGCACGTCGTTCCCGGCGACCAACTCAAGCTGATCGTCACGCTCGGCGCGATCCGCGGTCCGCTGGTGAAGGCGAGCGCGATCGCCGAAGTCGACGGCCAGACGGTGGTCGAGGCCGAGCTGCTGCTGGCGCTGACGCCGATTGCCAGCATCGATTCGCTGGCGCGGGTCGCGCCGAGCGCGGTCGTCGGCGCCGGCACCAGCGTCGGCGCCTTTGCGGTGATCGGCCCGAACGTTCGCATCGGCAGGAACTGCAAGATCGGCTCGTCGGCGGTGATCGAGGGCCACACCACGATTGGCGACGGCACCGAGGTGTTTCCGTACGCCTCGATCGGCCTGGCGCCGCAGGATCTGAAGTACCGCGGCGAGCCGACGCGCCTCGACATCGGCGCCGGCAACATCTTCCGCGAGTTCGTCACCATTCACCGCGGCACCACCGGCGGCGGCGGGGTCACGACGATTGGCGATCGCAACCTGTTCATGAATTACGTCCACGTGGCGCACGACTGCCACGTCGGCAACCAGACGATCTTCGGGCCGCACGCGACGCTCGGCGGCCACGTGGCGATCGCCGACTTCGTCAACGTCAGCGCCGGCTCCGCGGTGCACCAGTTCTGCCGCGTCGGCGCCTATGCGTTCATCGGCGGCTACTCGGTGATCACCAAGGACGCGCTGCCGTACGGGCGCACGGTCGGCAGCCGTCCGGCCCGGGTGTTCGGCTTGAACCTGATCGGCCTCAAGCGCCGCGGCTTCGCCGACGACACGCTGAAGAAGCTGCGCGCCGCCTATCGCTACCTGATGCAGTCGAAGCTGAACACCACGCAGGCGATCGCGCGCATCGACGACGACCCGTCGCTTGAAGTGTCCCGAGGTCGACAACCTCGTCGACTTCATCCGCACCGCGTCGCGCGGCGTCATCCTCCGCCGCGGCGGCAAGAAATCCGAAGACGGTTCAGAAGATTAGGTTCAGCGCGTGGTCCCGAACGAAGGTTCATCACGACGGTTCTGAGGACGGCGCCGTGAAGATCGGAATCATCGCGGGCAACGGGCGCTTTCCGTTTCTGGTGCTCGATGCCGCCCGCGCGCAGGGCTACGACGTCACGATCATCGCCATCAAGGAAGAGGCCTCGACAGAGCTCGAGGAGGCCGCGGCGCGCTCGCCGAAGGCCGATCTGCACTGGGTGTCGATCGGCCAGCTCGGCACCTTCCTCAAGATCCTCAAGGACGACGACCTGACCCAGGCGGTGATGGCCGGGCCAGGTCAAGCACATCAAGATCTTCGGCGGCTTCGTGCCCGACCTGACGGCGATGTCGTTGATGGGCAAGCTCAAGGGCATGAACACCGACGCGCTGATCGGCGCGGTCGCCGACCTGATGCGCGAGCGCGGCGTCGAGTTGATCAACTCGGCGCAGTTCCTCGAGCCGCTGCTGGCGGGCGACGGGCAGTTGAGCGAGCGCACGCCGAACGAGCAGCGAGCGCAAGGACCTGGAGTTCGGCTATCGGATGGCCGACGCGATTGCCGGCGCTCGACATCGGGCAGACCATCGCGGTGAAGCACCAGGCGGTGGTCGCGGTCGAGGCGATGGAAGGCACCGACGAGACGATTGCGCGCGCCGGCCACCTCGCCGGCGACGGCGTCGACCATCGTCAAGGTGGCCAAGCCGAACCAGGACATGCGCTTCGACGTGCCGATTGTCGGCCTCGCGACGATCCAGGCGATGCGCGCCGCCGGCGCCAGGGTGTTGTCGCTCGATGCCGGCAGGACGCTGATCTTCGATCGCGACGCGTTCTTCGCCGTCGGCCAACGACGCCGGGATCGCGGTGGTCGGCAGGAGCCGTCGCGCCGGCGCCGCAGGCGGCGGGCGATGAGGGCCGCGGTCATCGGCGTCGGCCATCTCGGCACGCCATCACGCGCGCATTCTCGGCGTCGCTGCCGGGCGTCTCGCTGGCCGGCGTCGTCGACACCAATCGCGAGCGCGCCGCGCAGATCGCCGCCGCCAGCGGCACCACCGCGTTTGGCGAGACCGGCGAGATCAACGAGAAGCTCGATCTCGCGGTGATCGCGGTGCCGACCGAGAGTCACGCCGCGATCGCGCTGCCGCTGATCAAGGCGGGGGTGCACACGCTGATCGAGAAGCCGATCGCGCAGACGCGTGGCGGAGGCCGATGCGCTGATTGCCGCCGCGCAGCACGCCGGGCGTGGTGCTGGCGGTCGGCCACAGCGAACGCTTCAATCCGGCGGTGGTGGCGGCGCGGCCGCTACCTGAACGATCCGCGCTTCATCGAGGTGCATCGGCTCGGCACCCAGCTCGGACGCAGCCTCGACATCGACGTGGTGCTGGACCTGATGATTCACGACCTCGATTTGATCCTGAGTTTCGTGAAGAGCGACGTCGAGAGCGTCGAGGCGGTCGGCGTGCCGGTGCTGACGCCGAAGGTCGACATCGCCAATGCGAGGATCCGCTTCGCCAACGGCTGCATCGCCAACCTGACGGCCAGCCGCATCAGCAAGGACCAGGTCAGGAAGATTCGCTTCTTCCAGCGCGAGCGCTACGTCTCGATCGACACGGCGGCGCGCGAGGTCGAGATGTTCCAGCTGGTGCCGCAGGCGGAGGGCCTGCCGAAGATTGGCGGCGGCAAGCAGTCGGTGCCCGGCGACGAGCCGCTCAAGAGCGAGCTCGAGGATTTTGTCGCCGCGGTGCGCGAGCGTCGCGCCCCGGCGGTGCCGGGAGAACAGGGCCGCGCCGCGCTGGCGCTGGCGGTACGAATCGTGGAGTTGATGCGGCAGTGAATATCAATCTGGCAATTGCCGAGCGCGCGCGCGCGGGCGACCCGCTGACGGTCGCGGAGATCGACGAGCTCGGCTCGTCGGACATCCTGTCGCTCGGCATGCTCGCGGATGAGGTGCGGCGTGCGCGGGTCGGCGACACGGTGACGTTCGCGCGGGTGCTCGAGATTCGGAGTGCGACGGGTGCAGCGGATGCATCAGGTGCCTCGGGTGCGGAGATGCGGATCACGCGCCTTGCCGCGATCTCTCGAGGAGGCCGAAGCGGCTGATTGCCGACGTCGAGGATGCTGCCGGGCCGCAGCTGCTGACCGGGTTTTCGCTGGCTGAGATCGCCGACCGTCAGTGGGGCAAGCTGTCGGCGACGTTCTCAAGCGGTTGAAGCATGCCGGTCTCGACGCGATCGCCGAGGCCGCCGGTCGATCGGCTGCGCGACGCCGAGGACGCGCTCGGCGCGTGCCTCGATGCCGGGCTGCCGGTCCGGTGCCTGTCGCTGCAGAGTCCGATCGCCAGCGATGGCCGTTCGAGCTGGCTGATCCATCTGCGCGATCTGCTGAAGAAGTTCCCGCTGATCGACACCGTCAACCCGCTGTCGCGCGAGCAGTCGATTGCGGTGCCGACCACCGGCTACGAGGACGTGCGCGCGGTGGCGCTGGCGCGACTGGTGCTGCCGTCGGCGAAGAACATCCAGGTGGACTGGGCGCAGTACGGCCCGAAGCTCGCGCAGGTGGCGCTGACGTTCGGCGCCAACGATCTCGATCGCGTGTCGACGCGCCGATGACGCATCGCTCGGCACGCGGCGCACGTCGGTCGAGGATGTGCGGCGCAACATCGCCGCCGCCGGCTTCACGCCGGTCGAACGCACGTCGTGAGCCCGTTCGACTCGCCGCGGGACCCGGCCCAACCCGCCCAGCTGCGGCCGCTGCGCCTCGGCGCGGTCTCGTACCTGAATACCAAGCCGCTGGTCTACGGGCTCGATGCCTATCCCGATCAGTTCGACGTGCGCTTCGACGTGCCGGCGAAGTGCGCGGAGCTGCTGCACGACAACAAGGTCGACCTCGGCCTGATCCCGGCGATCGAGTACCTGCGCGGCGACTACGCGATCGTGCCGGGCGTCTCGATCGCCTCGTACGGCGACGTCGCGACGGTCGCGGTGTTCACGCGCAAGCCGATCGACCGCGTCGAAACGATCGCGCTCGACCTCAGCTCGCGCACCTCGGTGGCGCTGACGCGGGTGCTGTGCGCGAAGCGCTGGGGGATCGCGCCGAAGTTCACGCCCGCCGAGCCCGACCTCGACCGCGATGCTGCAGAGGGCGGATGCGGCGCTGGTGATCGGCGATCCGGCGTTCGACGATCGATCCGGCCAAGCCACGACGTCACCAAGATCGATCTCGGCGGCGAATGGACGGCGCTGACGGGACTGCCGTTCGTCTACGCCATGTGGGTCGGCCGGCCCGGCGCGGCGTCGCCACGGCAGTGCCGCATGCTGCAGGAAGCGCGCGAGCGCGGCGACGCCAATCTCGACGCGATCGCCAGGCAGGTCGGCGGCGGCGATGCCCGGCTCGAGCAGCGGGCGCTGACCTACCTGCGTGATAATCTGAAATACGGGCTGGGCGAGGCGGAGCAGGCGGGCTTGCGGCGGTTTCACGAGCTCGCGGCCGACATCGCGGTGGTCCCCGGGCTGAAACCGTTGACGTTCTTCAATGAATCTTAGCGAGTTCGAACAGCGCATCGACCGGGCGGCCGCCTGTCGGCGGACGAGGCGCTGCAGCTGTATCGCCACGCGCCGACCTATTGGCTCGGCCGCATGGCCGACGCGGTGCGCCGCCGCAAGCATCCCGGAGCCGGTCGTCACCTACATCATCGATCGCAACGTCAACTACACCAACGTCTGCGTGGCGCGCTGCAACTTCTGCGCGTTCTATCGCGAGGTCGGTCACGGCGACGGCTACGTGCTCGGCTTCGACGAGATCTTCAGGAAGATCGAGGAGACGCGCGCGCTCGGCGGCGGGCAGCTGCTGCTGCAGGGCGGCCACAATCCCGACCTGCCGCATCGCCTGGTACGAAGATCTGTTCCGCGCGGTGAAGCAGAAGTTCCCGGACTTCAAGCTGCATGCCTTGTCGCCGCCCGAAGTGCTGCACATCTCGCGCATGGGAAAGATCCCGGTCCGCGAGGTGATCGATCGGCTGATCGCGGCCGGCCTCGACAGCGTGCCCGGCGGCGGCGCCGAGATCCTCGTCGATCGCGTCCGCAAGCTGCTCAATTGCTACCACAAGGCGAGCGCCGACGAATGGCTCGACGTCATGCGCCACGCCCACCAGGCCGGCCTGCGCACCACGGCGACGATGATGTACGGGACGGTGGAGACCGACGAGGAGCGCCTCGAGCACATGCTGCGGCTGCGCGCGCTGCAGGACGAGACCGGCGGCTTCACCGCGTTCATCACCTGGAGTTACCAGCCGGATCACACCGAGCTGGGGCGGCCGGCATCAGCGAGGCCACCGGCATCGAGTACCTGCGCACGCTGGCGATCGCGCGGCTGGTGCTCGACAACTTCGACAACCTGCAGGCGTCGTGGGTGACGCAGGGCGGCAAGGTCGGGCAGTTGAGCCTGGCGTTCGGCGCCAACGACATGGGCAGCGTGATGATCGAAGAGAACGTCGTCCGCGCCGCCGGCGCGTCGTACTGCATGGACGAAGTCGAGATCGTCCGCAACGTCGAAGACGCCGGCTACGTGGCCAAGCGCCGCAACATGCACTACGACATCCTCGGCGATCCGTTCTTCCGCGAGCACGACGTCACGCGCATGCTCGAACTGTCGACCGCGCGCGCAGGCCGGCGACACGCTCGGTGCCGGCGGAGCTGGTGAACTATCCCGCGAGGAGCGCCGCCGGCAAGAAGCAGCGCGTCGCAGCCGCCCACCTCGCCGGTCTCATGAACGCGCTACCGGGCCGCGTGGGTCTGCCCGATCGACCGCCGCCGATTCAAGGACGGCATCGTCGACGATCGACGACGGCCGGATCACGGTCGTCGGGAATCCGGGATCCGGCAGCCGGTGCCGCGACCTCGGCAACGTCGTCGGTCCTGCCCGGACTGATCAACGCGCATACCCATCTCGAGCTGTCGTGGCTGCGCGATCGCGTGCCGCCCGCGGCGACGATTCACCGACTGGGTGAAGACGCTGTTCGCCATTCGCGGCCGGCCCGACAGCGCCATGTCGGCCGCGCAGGTGGCGCCGATTCGCGACGCGATTCGCGAAGCCAGGGCGAGCGGCACCGTCGCGGTCGGGGATATCAGCAACTCGCTGGCGGCGGTCGAGCCGATGCTGGACGGCGAGGCTCGACGGCGTGGTGTTTCACGAGCTGCTCGGCTTCCGGGAGCGCGACGGCGCGCTGGTCGACGGCTCGAAGAGCGTGCGGGACCAGGCGTCGGCCAAGGGCGCGCGCGTGTCGCTCGCGCCGCATGCGCCGTACTCGACGTCGCTCGAGTTGTTCGGCGCCATCCGGACGGCGGTCAACGACAACGCCTGCCCGATCATGAGCGTGCACCTCGGCGAGTCCGCCGAGGAGGTCGAGTTTCTCGAGAAGGGCAGCGGGCCGTGGCGCTCGATGCTGGAGCTGATCGGCCTGTGGCGCGACGACTGGAGGATCCCGGCGTGCGATCCGGTGGCGTATCTCGATCGCCATCACCTGATCGATGACCGGCACGCTCGTGGTGCATGGTGTGCAGTTCAGCGACGCGGCGCTCGGCGCGACTGGCCGCGATCGGCGCGACGCTCGTGACCTGTCCGCGCAGCAACCAGTGGGTCGGCGCCGGGTGTCCGCCGATCGATCGCTTCTACCAGTCGGGGGTGAAGGTCGCGGTCGGGCACCGACAGCCTGGCCAGCGTGGACGACCTCAACCTGTTTTCGCGAGCTCAAGGCCATGCGATGGCTGGCGCCGGACGTGCCTGCGGCCAGGATTCTCGAGAGCGCGACCCTGATCGGCGCCCAGGCGCTCGGGCTCGGCGACCAGCTCGGCTCGTTGACCGCCCGGCAAGCGCGCCGAGATGATCGCCGTGCAGCTGCCGGACGGGCGTGCAGGACGTCGAGGAATTCCTGCTGAGCGGCATCGAGCCGTCGCCAGATCGAACTCCTGAACCCCTGACGCCTGGACCCGTGAACCGACTCGCCACCTACCTCTCGTTCATCCGCTTCTCGCACTCGGTGTTCGCGCTGCCGTTTGCGCTGACCGGCGCGTTGCTCGCCTGGCAGGAGGCGCCGTTCGAGTGGCGGCAGGTCCTGTGGGTGGTGGTCGCGATGGTGAGCGGCGCGCAGTGCCGCGATGGGCTTCAACCGGCTGGTCGATGCGCGCATGGACGCGCTCAACCCGCGCACCGCGATGCGCGAGATTCCGCGCGGCGCGCTCAGCGCTGGCGACGCGACCGTCTTCGTGATCGTCTCGTCGATGGTGTTCGTCGCCGCCGCGTGGCAACTGAATCGCACCTGCGGCTGCTCTCGCCGGTGGCGCTCGCGATCGTCTTCTGGTATTCGCTCGCCAAGCGCTACACCTCGTACACCCAGGCCTTTCTCGGCCTGGCGATGGCGGTGGCGCCGGTCGGCGGGTGGCTCGCGGCCGGCGGGCGCGCTCGGCGCGCCGCAGCCGTGGCTGCTCGGACTGGCGATCGGCCTGTGGGTCGGCGGCTTCGACATTCTCTACGCCTGCCAGGACCTCGACTTCGATCGCGCGCACGGACTGAACTCGATCCCGGTGCGCTTCGGCATCGCCCGGTCGCTGTGGATTTCGCGCGCGATGCACGTGGCGACGGTGGTCTGCATGGCGGCGCTGGCGTGGCTGGTGCCGCTCGGGCCGATCTATCTCGGCGGCGTCGCGCTGGTCGGCGGCGCTGCTGGTCTACGAGCAGTCGCTGGTGTCGGAGCACGATCTCTCGCAGGTGAAGCGCGCGTTCGATCTGAACGGCTGGGTGGGCATCTTGTATTTCGTGACGACCGGGATTGCGTTGTATGTCGGATAGGGACGGGAGACGGGAGCCGGGAACCGGGAGCGGGAGCCGGGAACCGGGAGCCGGACAAGTCGCCGGCGAAGATCGCCGGCATGTTCGACGCCATCGCCGGCCGCTACGATCTGCTGAACACGGTGCTGTCCGGAGGCGTCGATCGCTACTGGCGGCGCTGCGCGATTGCATCGCTCCAGCTGACCGGGAAAGAGCGGTTGCTCGATGTCTGCACCGGCACCGCCGATGTGGCGATCGGCGCGGCACGCCGCGCGGACGGTGCGGCTCGCGTGGTCGGCGTGGACTTTTCGGGCGCGATGCTGACGCACGGCCTGGCCAAGGTGCGTGGTGCGTCGCTCGATCGCCGCATCCAGTTGATTCGCGGCGACGCGATGCATCTCCCGGTCGCCAGCGCATCGGTGCACGCCGCGACGATCGCGTTTGGCATTCGCAACGTGGTGCAGCCGGAGGTGGCCTGCCGGGAGCTGGTGAGGGTGCTGCGGCCCGGCGGGCGCGTCGCGATTCTCGAGTTCGGCACCCCGCGCTCGCGGCTGTTCGGGCCGGTCTACCAGTGGTATTCGCGCCACATCCTGCCGCGCATCGGCCGCGCCGTCTCGCGCCACGATGCCGCCTACACCTACCTGCCTGAGTCGATCGGCGCCTTTCCCTACGGCGACGAGTTCGCGCGAATCCTGCCTTGCCGCAGGATTTTCACAGGTCGAGGCCCGGCCATTCATGTTCGGCGCCGTCTATCTGTATACGGGGACCAGGAACTGACAAGGTTCCAGAGGTTCCAGAGGTTCCAGAGGTTCCACAGGCAGCGTTCTGCCGCGGTTCCACGGTTCGTCTGCGAGAACCCTTGGCACGGCAGCGGAACGTTGCCCCTGGAACCCTTGGAACCGGTGGAACCCCTGGAACCTGTATAATTCTGTAACTCCCTGATGTACTTCGACTTCGACGATCGCTACCGCGACATCGAACCTGTCGGGTCGGCGATCAACCGGCGCGACGGCGTGTGCCGTGTCGATCATCGTCCACGCTGGCGATCATCGCTGATGCTGGTCTTCGCGCCGCAGTATTTGCGAGCAGTTCCTGCCCGGAGGCGCTGCGTGCAGCCGCCGCCGCCGCAGCAGCCGCCGCCGCAGGAAAACCAGCCGACGTTCGTGTTCGTGCAGCCGAAGGACGGACCTGCCGCCGCTGCGCCAGCCCGAGCGTGTCGAGATGTCGGATGTCGATCGCAGCGCGCGCTCGCCGGAGGTCGCGCCGAAGATGGAGAACCCGCTGCCGATGGCGCGCGGCAATTCGACCGACCGCACCGAGTCGTCGCCGGATGAGCGCATGAAAGGCGAGGGCCCGGCGCCGCAGCCCGCGCCGGCGCGCCGCAGCCCCGCCGGTCGAAACCCCGTCGATCACCGATCAGCGCAACGCCGACCTGGCGATGATGCAGAAGCCGCAGATCAATCCGCCGCCCGGTGGCTCGCTCGGCGAGGCGCTGAAGAACCTGCAGAAGTACGTGCAGAAGGAATCCTTCAACAATCAGAAGGGACAGGTCCAGGATTTCGGCCCGCTGCAGTTCGACACCAAGGGTGTCGAGTTCGGGCCGTGGATCCGCCGCTTCATTTCGCAGGTGCGCCGCAACTGGTTCGTGCCGATGGCGGCGCAGACCATGAAGGGCCGCGTCGTGATCACCTTCTTTGTGCACCGCAGCGGCGCGCTGACCGATGTCACGGTGGTGCGGCCGTCGGAGATCGAGTCGTTCAACACGTCGGCGGTCAATGCGCTGCTGGCCTCGAATCCGACCACGGCGTTGCCGCCGGAATATCCGGACGACAAGGCGTTCTTCACGGTCACGTTCTACTACAACGAATCGCCGCCGGGTCAGTGAAGCCCCTCATCGCGATTCTCGGACCGACGGCCACTGGCAAGAGTGCGCTGGGCATCGCCATTGCCGAGCGCTTCAACGGCGAGATCATCAATTGCGATTCGACCGCGGTGTATCGCGGCTTCGACATCGGCACCGACAAGGTTCCGCTCGCGCAGCGGCGCGGCATCCCGCATCACCTGATCGACATTGCCGATCCCACCGATGAATACACCGCCGCGCAGTTCGGCCGCGACGCGGCGGCGGCGGTCGACGACATTCACGCGCGAGGCAAGCTGCCGATCCTGGTGGGCGGCACCGGTTTCTACTACCGCGCGCTGACCCGCGGGCTGTTTCCCGGGCCCGGCAAGGATGCCGCGCTGCGGGCGCGCCTCGAGGCGATCGCCGCGAAGAAGGGCGTCGAGACGCTGCACCGGATGGTGACGCGGGTCGATCCCGAGTCCGGCGCTGCGCATTCAACCGCGCGACCTGAAGCGGCTGGTCCGTGCGCTGGAGGTCTATTTCCAGACCGGCAAGCCGCTGACCGCGCATTTCGACGACACCGTCTCGCCGCTGGCGCCCGACGTGCGCGATCGGCGCGGTCGGCCTTGCGCATGCCTGCACCGTGGCTGGCGGAGCGGCTGGCCCGGCGCGTCGACGAACAGTTCGACGCCGGGCTGATCGACGAAATTCGCGGCCTGCTGGCCTCCGGCGTGCCTGCCGGATGCGCGGCCATTCGGCGGATTGGTCTACCGCCAGGCGATGGACTACCTCAAAGGAGTGAGATCGGAGGCCGACACGCGCGCACTTATTGCGCAGGAGAACCGGAAATACGCGCGGCGGCAGTTGATCTGGTTCCGAAAAGAGCCTAACCTTGTCTGGTTTGACGGCCCCGGCACTAACGCCGAAGTGCAGGACAGCGTGATTCGGGAGCTGACCGCGCGGGACCTGTTGAAGGACGGAAGACATGTCGCCGATACCTGAAGCCAAGACCGGCGCGCCGAACATCCAGGACGTATTCCTGAATTACGCGCGACGGGAAAAGCTCCCTGTCACAGTGCACCTCCTGGATGGCCGAGAGTTCGAAGCCCGCATCAAGAACTTCGATCGGTTCGCGCTGATCGTCGAGCACGCGGGCATGGATCATCTGATTTTCAAGCACGCGATCGCGACGATTCGCACGCCGCGAAGCGTCCCGAACTATTTCTCGTCGCACCATCCCTGACCGACCGCCGCAGGCGCAGAAAGCACAGACGCGTGTTTTCACGTGCCATCGTCATCGTTCTCGACAGCGTCGGCATCGGCGAATTGCCCGATGCCGCGCTGTACGAGGACCAGGGCAGCAACACGCTCGGCAACATCGCCGCGCAGGTCCCGCTCACCATTCCCCGTCTCGCGGCGATGGGCCTGTCGCGGCTCGCCGCGCTGAAAGGCGTGCCGCCAGCCGCGGCGCCGACCGCCGCGTACGGACGGATGGCCGAGCGATCGAACGGGAAGGACTCGGTCACCGGACACTGGGAGTTGATGGGCATCGTGCTCGATCGCCCGTTCCCGACCTTCCCGTCGGGATTTCCGGCGGCGCTGATCGCCGAGTTCGAAGCGCGCATCGGCCGCAAGTCGATCGGCAACTCGGTCGCCTCGGGCACCGCGATCATCGACGAGCTCGGCCCGCTGCACATGGAAACCGGCTTTCCCGATCGTCTACACCTCGGCGGACAGCGTGTTCCAGATCGCCGCGCACGAGGGCATCGTGCCGGTGCCGCAGCTCTACGAGTGGTGCGAGGTGGCCTACGAGCTGACGGTGAAGGGCCTGGGACTCGGCCGCGTGATCGCGCGGCCGTTCATCGGCCTGCCCGGCGCGTTCGCGCGGACCGCCGAATCGCCACGACTACGCGATGCCGCCGATCGCCGAGACGCTGCTCGACCGGCTGGTGGCGCGAGGGCCATCACGTCGCGTCGGTCGGCAAGGTGGCGGACCTGTTCGCCGGGCAAGGGCATTTCGTCGTCGCATCCGACCAGGAGCGATGACGATGGCCTCGATCGGATCGAGTCGCTGATGGCGACGCAGGATGCCGGGGTGATCTTCGCCAACCTGGTGGACTTCGACGCGGTCTACGGCCATCGCAACGACACCGCCGGTTACGCCGCCAACCTCGAACGCTTCGACGCGCGGCTCGCGGGGCTGCTGCCGCGACTGCGCCAGGACGATCTGCTGATCATCACCGCCGACCACGGCAACGACCCGACCACGCCCAGCACCGACCATTCGCGCGAGCACGTGCCGCTGCTGGTGCAGGGGAAGCGCGTCAGGGCCGGCGTCGATCTCGGGACCCGCGCGACCTTTGCCGATCTCGGCCAGACGCTCGCCGAAAACTTCGGCGTCGGCCGCTCGACCACGGGACGAGCTTTCTGCGCGAAATAATTCTGCGCCGCGCCGTGAGCGGAGTCGAAGGGTGCGTGACATAATGGAAGGCGCATGAGCGCCTCGATCCGCGAACAGCTCGAACAACGGGAACGTGACATCCTCGCGCCGCAAGCCTCCAAGAGCGCCGACAGCAAGGGACGGGTCCGCCCGGAGACCGAGGACGCGATCCGTCCGGCGTTCCAGCGCGATCGCGATCGCATCATCCACACCAAGGCGTTCCGCCGGCTCAAGCACAAGACGCAGGTGTTCTTCGCGCCGACCGGCGATCACTATCGCACGCGCCTGACGCACACGCTCGAAGTGGCGCAGATCGCGCGCACCATCGCCAAGGTGCTGCGGCTGCATGAGGAGCTGACCGAAGCGATTGCCCTCGGCCACGACCTCGGCCACACGCCGTTCGGTCACGCCGGCGAGCGCGTGTTGAGCAGCCTGGTGCCCGGCGGCTTCAATCACTACGAGCAGAGCCTGCGCATCGTCGACGTGCTCGAGAACAATCGCGAGGGCCTGAACCTGACCTGGGAAGTGCGCGACGGCATTGCGCGGCATTCGAAGGGCAAGCACGGCATGCCGGTCGGCGCGCCGCCGGAACTGCGCGCCAGCACGATCGAAGGCCAGGTCGCGCGCGTCGCCGACATCGTCGCCTACGTGAATCACGACATCGACGACTCGGTGCGCGCCGGCGTGCTCAACGAGAGCGGATCTGCCGAGGGACGCGGTCAAGCTGCTCGGCCAGTACCCATTCGGAGCGCATCGGCAGGCTGGTGACCGACGTCGTGCACCAGACCATCGACGGCGGCATGACCGAGATCCGCATGAGCGAGCCGGTGCTCAACGCCCTGGTGGCGCTGCGCAGCTACCTGTTCGAGGCGGTCTACGAGAACCAGGTCGCGACCGCCGAGTTCGGCAAGGCGGCCGGCATTCTCGGCGGGTTGTGGGAGAAGGTGCAGCAGCGCCCCGAGGAGTTCCTCGACCTGCGGACGGTGGAGGCCGAAGGCGTCGACGTCGCCGCGCAGGATTTTGTCGCGGGCATGACCGATCGCTACGCGGTCCGGCTGTTCGAGCAGCTGTTCGTGCCCAAGCCGTGGATGGAGATTTAAGCCATGACGCCAGCAATCCTCGGCCTGCACCACGTCACCGCGACGGTCGATGACGCGCAGGCCGATCTGGATTTCTGCATCGAGCTGCTCGGCATGCGGCTCGTCAAGAAGACCGTCAACTTCGACAATCACAACGTCTATCACTTCTATTACGGCGACCGAGACCGGCAGCGCCGGGCACCATCTGGACGACGTTTCCCTACAAGGGCTACGGCGTGCGGGTCGGCGCGAAGGGCGCCGGGACAGGTCGTCACGACGGCGTTGTCGGTGCCGAACGGCTCGCTCGAGTTCTGGCGCAACCGCCTGCGTCACGCGTCGCGTGGCGTTCAACGACATCGAGTCGTATTTCGGCGAGCCGGCCATCGGCTTCACCGATCCGAGCGGCCTGCGCTTCGAGCTGATCGCCAGCGATCGCGATCGAGCGCGCGCCGTGGACGCGCGACAGTGTCGACCGGACCGCGGCGATTCGCGGCCTGCACAGCGTGCAGATGATGGTCAGGCAGGCGGGACCGTCGGTCGAGTTCCTGGCCAAGGTGCTTGGCTGGAGCGTGGTCGGCTCCACCGGCAACCGCACGCGCGTCAGCGCCGGCGGCAACGCGCCCGGCCATCTGATCGACGTGATCGAAGACAACGACGCGCAAGCCCGGGCGTGAACGGCCTCGGCACCGTGCATCACGTGGCGATGGCGATTGCCACCGCCGAGGAACAGTTGCAGCTGCGCGATCAGCTGGCGGCGTTCGGGGTCGGCGTCACCGACGTGCGCGATCGCACCTACTTCACGTCGATCTATTTCCGTGAGCCCGGCGGCGTGTTGTTCGAGGTGGCGACCATCAAGCCCGGATTCACGTCGATGAGCCCGCCGACGTCGCTCGGCCAGGCGTCTCAAGCTGCCGCCGTGGGAAGAGCCGCATCGCGCGTCGATTGAGGCCAATCTTGCCCCCGTCACCTACCGCTAGCGGCCCGCACGCCGGACTCAGCCGGTGCTGGCGTTGGGCGCAACCGCTCGGCGCAGGCGCCGGTCGCGGTGATCATGCTGCACGGCCGCGGCGCCGGGCCGGCAGAACATCCTCGAGCTGGCGCCGTTGCTCGGGCACGCCGAATGCGACCTACCTCGCGCCCGCCGCCGCCAATCACACCTGGTATCCGCACAGCTTCATGACGGAGATCGCGCAGGAACGAGCCGTTCCTGTCGTCGGCGCTGTCGGTGGTTGGCGGCGCTGGTCTCGGAGATCGAGGCCGCGGGCATCACGCGCGATCACATCGTGGTGATGGGGTTCTCGCAGGGCGCCTGCCTGACGACGGAATTCGCGATCAGGAATGCATCGCGCTTCGGCGGCTTCGTCGCCTTCAGCGGCGGCGCGATTGGCCACCGGGGCACAGTCCTGGGACGGACATCCGGCCGATTCGAGGGCACGCCGTTCTTCTTCGGCTGCAGCGACGTCGATGCGCATATCCCCGAAGTGCGCGTGCGCGAGAGCGCCGGCGGTCTGCTCGCGCGATGGGCGCGAACGTGACGACGCGGATTTATCCGGGCATGGGCCATCTCGTCAACGACGACGAGATCAGCCTGGGCGCGCGCGCTGCTCGCCTACTGTGACGTCCGCCTAGGCGCCGGCGTCGCATCACGCACGCGAAGCTCGCCGCCTCGTCGATGCTGCCGGTGCCCTTGTAGCGCGCGACCTGCGGATACGGGCAGAGCGGACGCGTGCGATCGACCTTGCCGTCGGTGCTGTGCGTGGCCGATCAGCCTGTCCGGCGCAATGCCTTTCTCGACCCACTGCTCGAGCGCGGTGATGGCATCGACCTGGTTAGGGCCGGGCCGGGCCCGCCGCCGCAGTGGCCCATGCCAGGCGCCATGAACAGGCGGTAGAAGTCACGCGTCTTGTCGTAGCCGCCCATCGACCTTGGCGACGCCCTCGTAGTACGCCGCCGTGTCCTGCGGCGGCACCACCGGATCCATCCAGCCGGCATACGAGATCAGCTTGCCGCCGCTCTTCTTGAAGGGCGCGAGATTCTGATCGACCGCGTGCATGTAGGGCAGCCGCTCGTTCGCGATAGGCAAAGTCGCGATCGAAGTCGAGCGTGCGCACGTCCCAGTTCGGATCGTTGAACAGCCAGTACTTGAACACGCCGACGCGTGACGGTTCCTTCATGTCGGTGATGTATTGGCGCCAGCTCTGGATCGGCCGTCTCGCCGAACGCTTCGCTGCCTCTCGGCCACCCGGTGAAGATCTGTTCGCCGGTGCGCGGGTTCTTCGCGCCTTCGTGGACCTTCTTGACGGCCTCGACCTGCGGCGGCGTCAGGCAGGTCGCGTCATCGCCGCCCGGCTTGCACGCCAGCGTCGCCGGCGTCGAAGCGCGCACTTGCGCGGGTCCTCGATCAGCCCGTCCTTGAGCGTGTCGCCCGCGTCGCAGGCGGCGACCGCCGCCTTGGTGACCAGTGCCAGCTTGGCGGCGGTGAGGATCGGGCGAGCCGTCGGCGTTGTGGGTCGCCAGCCAGGAGTGCATGAAGCCGAAGGTCTGGCGGATGCGGTTGCTCGCCGGCGCGCCGGCAATGATGCCGTCGTAGTCATCGGGGAAGCGCTGCGCTTCCGACATCGCCTGGTGTCCGCCCGCCGAGCAGCCGACGAAGTACGACTTGTCGGGGAAGCGGCCCTGCGCGTTGCGCACGACCAGCTTCGCGGTGTCGGTCATGATGTGAATCGCGCGCCACCCGTAGTCGATCACCTTTTCCGGATGCCCCTGCCCGAACTTCACATCGTCGCCGGTGTGACCGGTGTCGGTGCTGGCGGTGGCGTAGCCGCGGCGCAGGGCGGTGGCCATCGCGGCGTAGGAAATCGATCCCTGATAGCCGCCGTTGCCCACGCCCTGGAACTTGCCGTTCCACGCGTCGGCCGGGCGGAATCCACACCTCGAACTTGATCTCGGAATCGCTCGTCGGCCGCGCCGTCGCCTCGACCCGGCAAAAGGCCGGCACGCGTGAGCGCGGCTGCGCGCCGGTGAGTGGCGAAAACGGTCCGGCCGCGACCGGCGTCGCGGCGTTCACCGTGACGTCGGGGATGGTCAGCACCGCGAGGTCTGGCGCAGGCGGTGCCACGCGGGCGCGGCCGGCGGCCGGCCTGGTGGGCGCCCACAGAGGCCAGCGACGTAACTAGAAGAGCCGACAGCACATAACGTTTCATCCAGGCCTCCGGGCTGCCGGCGATTATACGTAAGTGTGCGTGGTATACTTAAAAGTCTGGTCTAACGACGAAATAGTAAGCAATCGCGGCACGGAGTGCCGCAAGGCTACGTTAGGCGATGCGCCTCGAGTTAACCCAATACCGACAGCCGGAGACCGAGTTCCACCAGGTCTTTCAGCCGGCAGATCTTGCGGACGGGGACGAGGAGTATCGCGTTACGGCCCCGGTGGACCTGCGGATGGCGATCCACAAGGATCAGGATCGCTATCCGGCTGGTCGGCACGCGTGAAGACGCGAGCTCGAGCTGGCGTGCAGCCGCTGCCTCGAACCGTTCAAGATGCCGGTCGATCGGGCATTCGACTTGCGGTTCCTGCCGGCGGGAACCGCGGAGCCGGAGACCGACGTCGACGATGAAGAGATTGAGGTCGAAGACGACGACGTCTCGCTGACGTTTTATCGAGACGAGCAGATCGACCTGAACGAACTGCTGCGGGAACAGTTTTACCTGGCCATTCCGATGAAGCCGTTGTGCTTCGCCGGACTGCAAGGGAATCTGCCCGCAATGCGGCACCAACCGGAACACCGCGCCCTGCGATTGCAATCCGCAGTGGGAGGATCCAAGGTTGGCTGGATTGAAGAAGTTACTGAAGCGAAACGACGATGCCTAATCCAAAACGTAGACACTCCAAGACCCGCGGCCGCAAGCGCCGCACGCACGACGCGCTGACGCCCGTCACGCCGGGCCTGTGCCCGCAGTGCGGCGAGCCCAAGGCCGCGCACCGCGTGTGCAAGTACTGCGGACACTACCGCGCGCGCCAGGTCCGCCCCGTCAACGAAGACTAGACGGCATCGTCGCCGTTGACGCGAATGCGGGTCATGTGCGCATTGCTGTTGATGCGATGGGTGGCGATCATGCGCCGGCCCATCCCGTCGATGGCGCCGTCGCGGCCGCGCGTAACCTCGGTCTCGGCATCGACCTGGTCGGCCGCGCCGATCTGATTCGCGCCGAGCTCGCGCGACATCCCGATGCAGACGATCTCGACGTGCGCGTCATCGACGCGCCCGACGTGATCGACATGGCGGAATCGCCGGCGAAGGCGCTGCGCCGCAAGCCGCGCGCGTCGATCCGGGTGGCCGCCGAGCACGTCGCGGCGGGGCACGCGGCGGCGCTGTTCAGCGCCGGGCATACCGGGGCGAGCGTGGTCGCGGCGCACGCGGCGTTCGGCATGCTGCCCGGCGTCGATCGGCCGGCGCTGGCGCCGACCGTGCCGACGCGCGGCGGGCTCGGCGGTGCTGCTCGATGCGGGCGCCACGGTGGAGTGCAAGCCGACGCACCTGCTGCAGTTCGCGCACATGGGCGCGATCTATGCGCGCGCCGGGCTCGGGCGTGGAGCGGCCGCGGATCGGGCTGCTGTCGATCGGCGAGGAAGAAACCAAAGGCAACGAGCTGACGCGCGAGGCGCATCAGTTGTTGAAGGCCTCGGCGCTGACGTTCATCGGCAACGTCGAAGCCCGGGGCATTTTTTCGGGCGACGCCGACGTGATCGTCTGCGACGGCTTCACCGGCAACGTGGCGCTGAAGTTGAGCGAAGGCCTGGTCGAGATGGTGGAAGACCTGCTCGGCGAAGAACTGCAGAGCACGTTTTCGAGCCAGGTCGGCTACCTGCTGTCGCGCCGCGCGTACCGGCGGTTCCGCAAGCGCGTCGACTACTCGGAGTTCGGCGGCGCGCCGCTGCTCGGCGTCGCCGGCTTGTGCATCGTCGGTCACGGGCGCTCGTCGGTGAAGGCGGTGCGCAACGCGGTGGCGATGGCGTCGCGCATGGCGGGCAACCAGATGATGCGAGCGTCTCGCGGACCGAGATGGATCCGCAGGCGCACGCAGAGCGCGACGGAGCAGTCATGATTGCCTTGGTTTTTCCCGGACAAGGTTCGCAGGCAGTCGGCATGGGCAAGGCGCTCGCCGACCAGTTCGACATCTGCCGGCAGACGTTCGCGGAAGCGGACGACGGCGCTCGACGAGTCGCTGAGCGACCTGATCTTCAACGGTCCGCTCGATCGCCTGACCCTGACCGAAAACACCCAGCCGGCCATCCTGACGATGAGCGTGGCGGTGTGGCGGTTGCTGGACTCGCGCGGCCTCAAGCCCGGCGTTCGTCGCCGGCCATAGCCTCGGCGAGTACTCGGCGCACGTCGCGGCGGGCACGCTGCAGTTTGCCGATGCGGTCCGCCTGGTGCGCAACCGCGGCCGCTACATGCAGGAAGCCGTGCCGGTCGGCGTCGGCGCGATGGCGGCGATTATCGGTCTTGATGAAGCCGGCGTGACCCGGGCGTGCGAGGAGGCGGCGCAGGGCGAGGTGGTGAGCCCCGCGAACTTGAACGGCGCCGGCCAGATCGTGATTGCCGGCGCGGCGGCGGCGGTGGCGCGTGCCAGCGAGACGCGCCAAGGCGCTCGGCGCCAAGCGCGCGATTCCCCTGACCGTGAGCGCGCCGTTTCACTGCGCGCTGATGAAGCCGGCCGAAGTGCGGCTGACGCCGGAGCTGCGCGCCGTGCGCGCGTCCGACCCGCGCGTGCCGGTCGTGGCCAATGTCGACGCGCAGCCCAAGCGCACCGCCGTCGGCGTCGATCGACGCGTTGATCCAGCAGATTGCGTCGCCGGTTCGATGGGAAGATGTCGTACAACGCCTTGCGTCTGAGGGCGTCACCCGATATGTTGAAGTGGGGCCGGGCAAAGCATTGAGTGGAATGATCAAACGCATCGTGGCCGGTGCCACCATTCACAACGTCGAAGGTCCCGACGACCTGGCGGCGCTCGAGGGCCTGTCCTGAGCTCCTTTGACGGCAAGATCGCGATCGTGACCGGTGCGTCACGCGGCATCGGCCGCGCGATTGCGGAGCGGCTGGCCGCCGGTGGCGCGCACGTGATTTGCGTGGCGCGCGGCACCAACGCCGACGCGACGGCGGCGGCGATCGCGGCGTCGGGCGGCAAGGCCGAGGCGGTCAGCGTCGACGTCACGGACGCGGCGGCGGTCGAGGCGCCTGATCAAGGCCGCGGTCGAGAAACACGGCAAGCTCGATATCGTCGTGAGCAACGCCGGCATCACCCGCGATCAGTTGATGCTGCGCATGAAGCGCGCCGACTGGGACGACGTGCTCGCCACCAACCTGACCGCGGCGTTTACGCTGTGCCAGGCGGCGCTGAAGCCGATGATCCGGCAGCGCGCGGGCCGCATCATCGCGATCGGCTCGGTGGTCGGGCAGATGGGCAACGCCGGGCAGGCGAACTACGCCGCGTCCAAGGCCGGGTTGATCGGGTTCTGCAAGGCGCTGGCGCGCGAAGTCGCGTCGCGCCAGGTCACGGTGAACGTCGTCGCGCCGGGGTTGGTCGAGACCGACATGACCAAGGCGATCACCGAGGCGGCGAAGACGGATTGGTCCGCGCAGATTCCGCTCGGCCGGATGGGCACCCCGGCGGACATTGCTGCGGCTGTAAGTTTTCTGGCCTCCGATGAGGCGTCGTATATTACTGGTCAGGTTCTCGCCGTCAACGGCGGGATGTACATGTAGGGAGAGGGACACATGGCGGTTGCCGACAAGGTGAAGAGCATTATCGTGGAGCAGTTGGGCGTCGACGAGGAGGAAGTGACTCCGGATGCGTCGTTCGTCGACGACCTGGGCGCGGACTCGCTCGACACCGTCGAACTGGTGATGGCGTTCGAGGAAGAGTTCGGCATCGAGATCCCTGACGAGGAAGCGGAGAAGATCACGCGCGTCAAGGAAGCGGTCGACTACATCGAGTCGCACGCCAAGAAGAAGTAAGCGTGGCCGTGCGTCCGGCGGTACGGCCGGACCCCTCAGCAGCGGCACCTTCGGAGGTCAAGTGAACAGGCGAGTCGTAGTGACCGGCGTCGGTTTGGTCTCGCCGGTCGGCATGGGCACTCAGGCGAACTGGGATGCGTTGTGCGCCGGCACGAGCGGCATCGGTCCGATCACGCGTTTCGACGCGGCGGCCTTTTCGACGCGGTTTGCGGGCGAAGTGAAGAACTTCGACCCGCTGCAGTTCATCGAAAAGAAGGAACTGAAGAAGATGGACATCTTCATTCAGTTCGCCGTCGCGGCCGCGCAGTACGCGATCGACGATGCCGAAGCTGACGATCGACGCGGCGCTCGGCGCCGCGCGTCGGCGTGTTCATCGGGTCGGGCATCGGCGGGTTCACCACCATCGAAGAGCAGCACAGCGCCTACCTCGAGGGTGGCCCGCGCAAGATCTCGCCGTTCTTCATTCCGTCGTCGATCATCAATCTCGCGGCCGGGCAGGTCTCGATCCGCTTCGGCGCCAAGGGCCCGAACCTGGCGACCTGCACCGCGTGCACCGCCTCGGCGCACGCGATCGGCGATTCGCTACGAGATCATCAAGCGCGGCGCGGCCGACGCGATGATCACCGGCGGCACCGAGGCGGCGGTCTGCCCGATGGGCGTCGGCGGGTTTGCCGCGCTGCGGGCGCTGTCGCAGCGCAACGACGACCCGACGCACGCCAGCCGGCCGTTCGACAAGGACCGCGACGGCTTCGTGCTCGGCGAAGGCGCCGGCATCGTCATCCTCGAGGAACTCGAGATGGCGCAAGCGCCGCGGCGCGCGCATCTATGCCGAAATGGTCGGCTACGGCATGTCCGGCGACGCCTACCACATGACCGCGCCGTCGGAAGACGGCGACGGCGCCGATCCGCGTGATGACGGCGGCGATCGAGTCGGCCGGCATCCGTCCCGATCAAGTCAGACTACATCAACGCGCACGGCACCTCGACGCCGCACAACGATCGCATCGAGACCACCGCGATCAAGCGCACCTTCGGCGAGCATGCCTACCAGCTGGCGATCTCGTCGACCAAGTCGATGACCGGCCACCTGCTCGGCGCCGCCGGCGGCCTCGAAGCCGGCATCAGTCGCGCTGTCGGTCAAGCACCAGATGGCGGCGCCGACCATCAACCTGGCGACGCCCGACGAGGGCTGCGACCTCGACTACGTGCCGAACACCGCGCGCAAGATGAAGATCGACTACGCGCTCTCGAATTCGTTCGGCTTCGGCGGCACCAACGGGGCATTGCTGTTCAAGAGATTCGACGAATAAATGAAAATTGCCGTCTGCATCAAGCAAGTCCCGACGCGTGAGTGGCAGCCTCGTCTGAACGACGACAAGACCTGGATTCGCGACCAGGACGTCAGCTACGAGATGAACGAGCCCGACGCCTATGCGCTCGAAGAGAGCCTGCGCCTGCGCGAGAAGCATGGCGGCGAGGTGGTGGTGTGCTCGGCGGGCCCGGCCCGCGTGCAGCAGGTGATTCGCGAGGCGCTCGCGCGCGGCGCCGATCGCGCGTTGCATGTCGAGGACGATGCGCTGGGCGCGGCCGATGCGTTCACCGCGGCCTCGGCGCTGGCGGCGGCCATGGCCGAGCAGCAGTTCGACCTGATTCTCACCGGGCTGCAGAGCGACGACCAGGGCCACGCGCAGTTCGGCCCGGTGCTGGCCGAGAAGCTCGTCGATCCCGCACTCGACGATCATCATGGAAGTGAATGTCGAGCCTTCGACCGGCTCAGGGCCGGGCGGCGGGTCGCTGCGCGTCAAGCGCGAGCTCGAGGGCGGCTGGTTTCAGTACGTGACCATGCCGCTGCCGGCGCTGCTGACCATCCAGAGCGGCATCAATCAACTGCGCTATGCGACGTTGAAGGGCATCATGGCCGCGAAGAAGAAGGAGATCACCAAGGTGGCGGCACCCGGCGGCGCGCCGGCGCGCCAGAAGATCACCGCGCTCTATGCGCCGCAGAAATCCAAGCAGACCGTGATGATTACCGGCTCGCCCGCGGAAGCGGCGAAAGAGCTCGTCAAGCGGCTGCGCGAAGAGGCGCGCGTCCTATGATCCTCGTCATCGCGGAACAGAAGGACGGCAAGCTCAATCGCGCCAGCTCGGGAAGCGATTGCCGCCGCGCAGCAGCTCGCGGGCGGCTCGATGCCGATCAAGGTGGCGGTCGCGGGCCAGGGCGTGGCGGCCGTCGCCGCCGAGTTGGCGCAGGCCGCGGTGGCCGAAGTGCATCACCGTCGACCACGCGTCGCTCGCGCACTACACGCCGGATGCCTTCGTGCAGGCGCTCGCAGCAGGTCGATCACGCAGGCGGCGCCCGCCGTGGTGATGCTGCCGCATACTTACCAGACGCGCGATTTCTCGCCGACGCTGGCCACGCGCCTCGATCGCGCGCTGGTCACCGACGTCATCGCGGTCAAGGGGTCGGGCGAGAGCGCCACGTTCTCGCGGCCGATGTTCCAGGGCAAGCTGACCGCGGACGTCGCGCCCGCAGGGACCGGCGCCGCATTTCGCGACCATCCAGATTGGCGCGTTCCGCGCCGATGCGGCGGCGAAGGGATCGGCGGCCGCGCCGATCACCGCGGCGCCCGTGACCATCGACGAGTCGAAGCTGCGCCAGCAGGCCGAGGCGCCGTTCCAGGAAGCGAAGCAGGCGGTCGATCTGTCGCAGGCCGAGCGCATCGTCTCGGTCGGCCGCGGCATCAAGTCGCAGGAGAACATCGCCATCGCCGCAGGATCTCGCCAAGGCCTTCGGCGCGGAGCTCGCCGCATCGCGTCCGATCTGCGACAACGGCTGGCTGCCGATGGAGCGCCAGATTGGCAGCTCGGGACAGACCGTGGCGCCGAAGCTCTACGTCGCGCTCGGCATCTCCGGGCGCGATTCAGCATCTGGTCGGCATGAAGGGTTCGCGCACCATCGTCGCGATCAACAAGGACGCCGAAGCGCCGATCTTCGAAGTGGCTGACTACGGGATCGAGGGCGATCTCTTCGAGTTGGCGCCGGCGCTGATTGCAGAATTGCAGAAGTAATGGCCGAGCGTGAAACGCTTGAAGTCGATGTCCTGATCGTCGGCGCGGGTCCCGCGGGACTCTCGGCGGCGCTGCGGCTGGCGCAGGTGCAGAAGGCGGCAGGGTGGCGAGCCACTGTCGATCGCCGTCATCGACAAGGCGCCCGATGCCGGCCGGCACCAGCTGTCCGGCGCGCTGCTCGATCCGTCGACGCTGAAGGATCTGATTCCGGATTTCGCATCCAAGGGCGCGCCGCTCGGCACGCCGGTCGACAACGACAACATCTACTTCCTGACCGAGGGCGGCAAGTTCCGGCTGCCGATCACGCCGCCGCCGTTTCAGAACCACGGCAACCACATCATCTCGCTCAGCCATTTGACGAAGTGGCTGGCAGAGCAGGTCGAGGCCGAGGGCGTCGACCTGTTCTGGGGATTTCCCGGCCAGCACGTGCTCTACGAGCACGGCGCCACGGAAGGCCTCGACCGCAGGATCATCGGCGTGCGCACCGGCGATCGCGGCATCGGCAAGGACGGCGAGCCGAAAGGCGCGTTCGAGCCGGGCGCCGACATCCACGCCAAGGTCACGATCTTCGCGGAAGGGGTGCGCGGCCACCTGGTCAAGCAGCTCTATCGCGATCTGCAGATCGGCGCGGGCAGCGAGCCGGCGCAGTTTGCGATCGGCATCAAGGAGCTGTGGGATATTCCGAAGGACCGGCTGAAGCCCGGCACCGTGATCCACACGCTCGGGTATCCGCTGCGCGAAGAAGAGTTCGGCGGCAGCTGGCTCTATGCGATGGGCGACGGCCGCATCTCGATCGGCTTCGTCGTCGGTCTCGAGTACAAGGATCCGCTGTTCGATCCGCACGCGGCGTTCCAGCACTTCAAGCGCCACCCGTTCATCCGCAGCATTCTCGACGGCGGCAGCCTGGTGCGCTACGGCGCCAAGGCGCTGCCCGAAGGCGGCTGGAACACGCAGCCGCAGCTGTATCTCGACGGCGCGCTGATCGTCGGCGACTCCGCGAATTTCGTGAACTCGACGCGGCTCAAGGGCATCCACCTCGCGATGCGCAGCGGCATGCTCGCGGCCGAAACCGCGTTCGACGCGGTGCGGGCGGGCGACTGGTCGGCGAAGGCGCTGGTCGGCCTACAAGGCGCGCGTCAACGCCAGCGCCATCAAAGACGGAGCTCTACCCGGTGCGCAACGTGCACCAGGCGTTCGGCGCCGGGCTGGTCGCGGGCAGCGCCTATGCCGGCATTGCGATGTTCACCGCGGCAAGGGCCTGCCGGATCTCCACGGTCACGCCGGCCACCAGCAGATGCGCACCATCGAGGACTACTACGGCCTCGCCAAGCGCGACATCCTGGTCCCGTCGAACGCGGCGCCGATCGATCGCAAGCTGACCTTCGACAAGGTCACCGGCGCGCATTACTCCGGCACGCATCACGACGAGAATCAGCCGGTGCACCTGCTGGTGCAGACCGACGTCTGCCACACGATCTGCGGCAGCGAGTACGGGCACCCGTGCGTGAAGTTCTGTCCGGCCAACGTCTACGAGATGGTGGACAACGGCGTCGGCGGATTGAAGTTGCAGATCAACGCGTCGAACTGCGTGCACTGCAAGACCTGCGACATCATGGACCCGTACGGCGTGATCACCTGGGTCGCGCCCGAGGGCGGCGAAGGTCCCTCCTACGACGGAATGTAATGTCGGCAACCGGGAGCCGGGAGCCGGGTAGCGTCGACTGGCGGCAGTCCGCGCGCAAGCGCGCCGAGGTTGCGGCCATTGCGTCGCTCGGCTATCCGCTGGTGCGCGCGCTCGACGCTCGACCTGGACCTGGAAGGTCAGCGGCGCCGAGCATGTCGACGGCCATCACGGCGCGCGGCCACCACGCCATTCTCGCGTTCTGGCATGGCCGCATCCTCGCCGCCACCCTCTACTTCCAGCGCCGCGGCATCGTCGTCATGACCAGTGAGAACTTCGACGGCGAGTGGATCGCGCGGCTGCATCGGCAAGTTCGGCTACGGCACGGCGCGCGGATCGACGTCGCGCGGCGGGCCGGCGGCGCTGCGGCAGCTGGTGCAGCGACGTCAAGTCGCACGGCGTGGCGTTCACGCTCGACGGCCCGCGCGGGCCGGCCGAGGTCGCGCAGCCCGGCGCGGTGTGGCTCGCCAAGGTGACCGGCCAGCCCCTGCTGCCGTTTCACTCCGAGGCGCGCCTCGAGCTGGACGATGAAGAGCTGGGATCGCACCCAGATTCCCAAACCGTTCACGACCGTCGCCATGGCGATCGCCGAGCCGATCTACGTGCCGCGGGACGCCGACGAGGCGGCGCTCGACGAGTGGCGCCGCCGGCTCCAGGAGTCGTTGAGCGAGTGCCGGCAACGGTGCGCGGTGTTGCTGACCAAGCCCTGAATCGCGCTGCCGTCACTTAGTCTCGTCCGCGCAGATAAATTATCCTAGAGAGATGCCGCTGGTTCTGGTCAGCTCGCCGCGATTCGTCGATCACGTCACGCCGGCGGGCCACCCGGAGCGGCCCGAGCGCGCCGAGGTATTGAGCGCCGTCGCCGCGTCGTTCAAGGAGCAGGGCGGCGAGGTGATCGAGCCGCGCCTCGCCACCGACGAGGACCTGCTGCGCGTCCACACGCAGGACCACGTCGATGCCATCGTCGCCACGCGCGGCAAGGCGACGATGATCGACGAGGACACGTTTACGTCGCCGGACTCCGACGAGATCGCCCGGCTGGCGGCCGGCGCGGTGCTGACCGGCGTCGATCGCGTGCTGGACGGTCCGGAAGGGATCGCGCGCGCTGGCGCTGGTGCGCCCGCCCGGGCATCACGCCGAAGCCGATCGCGCGATGGGCTTCTGCCTCTACAGCAACATCGCCGTCGGCGCCGCCTACGCGCGCTCGCGCGGCTGCGCGCGCGTCGCGATCGTCGACTACGACGTCCACCACGGCAACGGCACGCAGTGGATCTTCTACGAGGATCCGACGGTGCTGTTCGTGTCGTCGCATCAGTACCCGTTCTACCCGGGAACGGGAGCGGCGAGCGAGACGGGCAGGGGTGAGGGACTGGGCTTCACGCTCAATATCCCGCTTGCCGCCGGCGCCACCGACGACCAGATCGAGAAGCAGTATGCCGAGCAGGTCATCCCGGCCGTGCGCCACTTCCAGCCGGACCTGCTGATGATTTCGGCCGGCTTCGACGCCCATGAACTGGATCCGCTCGGACAGCTGCGGATGACGACGGAAGGCTTCGGCCGCTTGACGAAGATGTTGCTCGAGGTGGCCGACGAGCTCTGCGAGGGCCGCGTCGTGCTGGTGACCGAAGGCGGCTACGACCTCGATGCGCTGACAGTGTGTCTTCAAGAAGTGATCCGCGTCGCTTCCTGACATCCTGCTAGCCTGCTAGCCTGTTCGCCTGCTAGCCTGCTAGCCTGCTAGCCTGCTAGCCTGTCCTGGCCTGCTAGCCTGCTGGCCTGTCCGCCTGCCGGCCTGATATCCTTGAAGGATCATCGTGGCCGAATATCATCCGCAGGAACTCGACCGGAAATGGCAGGCCCACTGGGCCGCGACCGGCGCCTTTGAAGTCACCGAGGACCCGTCGAAGCCGAAGTTCTACTGCCTCGAAATGTTCGCGTATCCCTCCGGGCACGCGCACGTCGGGCACGTCCGCAACTACATCATCGGCGACGTCGTCGCGCGCCTGAAGCGGCTGCAGGGTTTCAACGTGCTGCACCCGTTCGGGTGGGATGCGTTCGGCCTGCCCGCCGAGAATGCGGCGATCAAGAGCGGCATTCATCCCGAAACGTCCACGCTCGGCAACATCGCCCACATGAAGGGCCAGCTGCAGCGCCTCGGCATCAGCTACGCCTGGGGCCGCGAGCTGGCGACGTGCCTGCCGGACTACTACCGGTGGAACCAGTGGCTGTTCACGCGGATGTTCGAGAAGGGCCTGGCGTATCGCCGCCGCTCGACCGTGAACTGGTGCCCGGTCGACAACACCGTCCTCGCCAACGAGCAGGTGGTCGATGGCGCGTGCTGGCGCTGCGGCACGACGGTGGTCCAGAAGGACCTCGAGCAGTGGTTCTTCAAGATCACGCACTACGCGGACGATTTGCTCGAGGCGGCCGAAGGCCTGTCGAAGTGGCCCGAAAAAGTGCTGACGATGCAGCGGAACTGGATCGGGCGATCGGAAGGCGCCCGCGTCAGGTTCCCGATTCAAGGGGCAGACGATTCGATCGAGGTGTTCACGACGCGCATCGACACCATCTTCGGCGCCACCTTCATGATGCTGGCGCCGGAGCACGGGCTGGTCTCGACCTTCGCCAAGGAGTCTGAGGACGAACAGGCGTTCATGGCGAAGGCGCAGACGCTTCCGCGCGCAGGATCGCGCCGGACGCATGACCGGCGAGGTGCAGAAGGAAGGTTTCTTCACCGGTCGTTTCGCGATCAATCCGTTCACCAACAGGCCGATCCCGATTTGGGTCGCCAACTACGTGCTCGGTGAATACGGCACCGGCGCGGTGATGGGCGTGGCCGCGCACGATGAACGCGACTTCGATTTCGCGCAGAAGTACGAACTGCCGATCGTCCCGGTCATTCGGCCGGCCGAGGGGCCAGCGCCGGCGGACGGCACCTACTACGACACCACGCCGACGGACGTCCTGTTCAATTCGGGGCGTTACGACGGCATGCCTGCGGAGCAGGCGATCAAGGTGATCACCGCGGAAGCCGAAGAGCGCGGCATCGGCTACGGCACGGTGCAGTTCCGGCTGAAGGACTGGGGCATCTCGCGCCAGCGCTACTGGGGCACGCCGATCCCGATGATTCACTGCCCGATCGACGGCATCGTGCCGGTGCCGGACGAGCAGTTGCCGGTCGAACTGCCGAAGGTGACCGAGTTCACCGGGCCGCGGCGATTCGCCGCTGGCGAGCGTTGCCGGAGTTCGTCAACGTGACGTGTCCGAAGTGCGGCGGTCCCGCGCGACGCGAGACCGACACGATGGATACGTTCGTCGATTCGTCGTGGTACTTCTACCGCTTCGCCGACGCGCACAACGACCAGCTGCCGTTCGATCCGAAGAAGGTCGCCTACTGGGGCCCGGTCGATTTCTACAGCGGCGGCGTCGAGCACGCGATCCTGCACCTGATCTATTCGCGCTTCTTCGCGCGCGTGTTCCACGACCTCGGCATGATCGATCACAAGGAGCCGTTCACGCACCTGCTGACCCAGGGCATGGTGCTGAAGGACGGCGCGGTGATGTCGAAGTCGAAGGGCAACGTCGTCGATCCGGACTCGATGATCGAGAAGTACGGGTCGGATGCGCTGCGGCTGTACGTGATGTTCGTGGCGCCGCCGGAGAAGGAAGTCGAGTGGAACGACTCCGGCCTCGAGGGCAGCTTCCGGTTCCTCGCGCGCGTCTGGCGCGCCGCCGATCAATGGCGTGAGGAGGCGGTCGCTGCCGGCAGCGGCGCGATCGACCACGCGTCGCTGAGCGGGGCGGAGCGGGCGCTGCGCCGCAAGACCCACGACACCATCAAGCGCGTGACGACCGACATCGACCTGCGCCAGCAGATGAACACCGCGGTGTCGGCCATGATGGAGCTGGTCAACGAGCTGTACGCGTTCACGGAAAAGTCCTCCTCCGCTAAAGCTGCGGCGGATAAAGGCGAGCGTTCGGCGCAGGCCGGCCGGGTGGCGCGCGAGGCGGTCGAATCGCTGATCGTGATGCTGTCGCCGTTCGCGCCGCACACCATGGAAGAGCTGTGGCAGAGCTACGGGCACGCCGAGGGCCTGGGCGCCTCGCGCTGGCCGTCGTTCGACGCCGAGGTGGCGAAGGCGGAGGAGCTGGAGATTCCGGTGCAGGTCAACGGCAAGCTGCGCGACGTGGTGCGGGTGCCCGCGACCATCACCGACGCCGAGCTCGAGCAGCGCTGGCGCTCGCGGATGCCAACGTGCAGTCGCACATCGCCGGCAAGACCGTGCGCAAGGTCGTGATCGTGAAGAGTAGACTGGTGTCGATCGTCGTATGAAGCAGGGGGTCAGGTCGGCAGGTGATCGGGCGGTCAGGCCGGCAGGTGGTCGGGCGGTCAGCAGGCGGGAGCTGCTGCGGGCGCTGCCGATCGTGGCCGCCGGCGTCGGCGCGGCCTCGTGCGGCTACGCGCTGGCCGGCCGCGGCTCGTTTCTGCCCGACTACATCCAGACGCTCGGCATTCCGATGTTCGGCAACGCCACGCCGTATCAAACGGTCGAGCAGTTCTTCACGCAGAAGGTGCGGCTCGAATTCCAGAGCAGCCGCCGTTACACCGTCGTGCCTGGCGATGACCGGCGTCGACGGGGTGGTCCGCGGCGAAATCACCAACATCAATCTCCAGCCGGTGAGCCTCAACGACGCCCAGCTGGCCTCGCGCGTTCGGCGTGACGGTGGTCGTCAAGGTCCAGTTCGAGGACGTCAAGGCGCAGAAGATGCTGTGGGAGAATCCGGCGCTGTCGTTCTCGGACGAATACGAGCTCGCCAGCAACAGCACGGGCGCCGATGTGTCGACGTTTGTCGGTAACGAGCGCGTCGCCATGGATCGCATGTCGACCGACTTCGCGAAGTCGGTCGTGAGCGCGATTCTCGAGGCGTTTTAACAGGCCAGCAGGCTAGCAGGCTAGCAGGCCAGCAGGCTAGCAGGCCAGCAGGCTAGCAGGCCAGCAGGCTAGCAGGCTAGCAGGGCGGCAGGGCAGCAGCATGTCTACGGTGGCGGAAGTTCGCAAGCAGATCAAATCCGGCAAGACGGCGCCGTTGTACCTGCTCGAGGGTGACGATCTGCAGTCGCGTCACGATCTCGCAATCGAGTTTGCGAATGTCGTCGACGAAGGCCTGCAGGCGTTCAACGTCCAGAGCTTCTACGCCAACGAGGCCACCAACGCGGCCGGGCGCGATCAGCTGATCGGCGAGCTGATTTCGAACGCGAGGACCCTGCCGATGATGTCGCCGCGGCGGGTGATCATCGTCCACGAGGCCGATCGCCTGCTGGCGCCGAAGCGCGCGCAAGGACGACGCCGAAGCCGGCGAGGCTGCGGCTGCGAAGAAGGGCAAGCGGGTGGCGACGACCCCGGCGGAGGAGCTCGAGGCCTACATCGAGCAGCCCGAGCCGATGACCACGCTGGTGTTCGTGTCCGGGCCGCTCGATGCCAACCGCCGCGTCGTCAAGCTGCTGCGCAAGCATGCCGACGTCGTCGATTGCGGCTCGCTCGCGATCGCCGCGCGAGGCGGCGATCTGGATCACCAAGCGGCTCGAGAAGGACGAGCTGACGATCGAGCCCAAGGCGATCTGGCGCTGCTGCTCGACATCACCGGGCTCAGCCTGGGCCGCATCCGCGCCGAGGTCGACAAGCTGATGCTGTATGCGGCGGGCGAGGCGACGATCACCGTCGCGCACGTGCGCGACCTCGTGATGCCGCAGGAACGAGCCGAGGCGAAGTGTTCGCGTTGATGGATGCGATCCGCGACTCGAACGCCGCCACCGCGCTGCGCGAAGTGTCGGCGCTGATCGATTCCGGCGTCCAGCCGCCGATGATTCTCGGCCAGCTGCGCGCCGCCACCATCCGCCTGCGGCCGGACGCGCGCGTGAAGAGCGGCCTCGAGGCGGTGTTCCGCACCGACCTGGCGATCAAGTCCTCGTCGGGGACGCCCCAGTATCTGCTGGAGTGTCTCGTCGTCGAATTGTGCGCGCGGTAACCGTCCTGCTCATCGCGGCTGTTGAAGCTCCCGGGTCGGTCGTGATACGTCAGTCGACCCTCAAGGCGTGCATCGGGTCTTCACCCGCCGCACGTCGCGCCGGGATGTAGCACGCGATCGACGCGATCGTCAGCATCAACAGCGCCGCGCCGCCGATCGCCACCGGATCGGTTGGCGTCACGCTGAACAGGAATCCGCCGAGCAGCCTGGCGCTGCCGATCGCCCCGAGCAGGCCGACCCCGACGCCGATCGCCGACACCACCAGCCCGCGCATCACCACCAGCCGCAGGATGTCGAGCCAGGCCGCGCCGAGCGCCATGCGCACGCCGATCTCCTTGCGGTATTGCGCGGCAATCGTGCTCAGCACGCCGTAGAGTCCTGCGGCGGCCAGCAGCAGCGCCAGCGCGGCGAAGCCGGTGAGGACGATCAGCGCAAAGCGGCGGGTGATCAGCGTGCGGTCGACCAGCTCGTCGAGCGTGGCAGTACGATAGAACGTCTGCAACGGATCGATCGTCCAGATCTCGCGCCTGGCGGTATCGAGCAGCGTCTGCTGGATCCACGGTGGTGCGCGCCACCAGCGTCAGCGAGCCGGTCGGCGCTTGCGCAAAGGCCCGGAACACCTCCGCGCGCGGCGCCTGGTCGAGGCGATCGTGGCGCTGCGCCGGCGCCACCCCGACGATCTCGAATTGGATCGGCTTGCCCTGCGCCAGGATCTCGAGGCGCTGGCCGACGGGATCGAGGTTGCGCAGGTAGCGCTCCGCGAACGCTTCGCTGATCACGACGACCCGCGGCGAGGTCGGTCCATCGCGCGCTTCGAGCAGCCGGCCCTGCAGCGGCCGCACGCCCATCACCGAGAAGTAGCCGGGCGAGGCGACGTTGTAGGACGCGCGAATCTCCTCGCCGGGACGGGGCGCCGGCTGATCGATCAATCGCATCTGCGCCTGGATGTCGATGTTCGACTCGATGAAGGGCATCGCCTGCACCGCGCCGACCTGCTCGACGCCGGGAATGGCCGCGAGCTTGGCCGACGCGCGATCGACGAAGCTGCGCAGCGCCGCCGGGCCGGGATTGCGATCCCACGCGAACATCTGCATGACCATCACGTG
Organism: uncultured Acidimicrobiia bacterium; assembly: GCA_963795125.1. Lineage (GTDB taxonomy): Bacteria > Acidobacteriota > Vicinamibacteria > Vicinamibacterales > UBA2999 > 12-FULL-67-14b. The sequence continues at coordinate 919,716 of CAWCGQ010000001.1, forward strand.
GTCGCGCCTGAAGCCGGTGTCGACGTTCAGCAGGTTGACGAAGCTGCGCAGCAGCAGGCCGGTCCCCGACACCAGCATCAACGCCATCGCGACTTCGGCGATGACCAGCGCCGAACGCAGGTGCCGCTGCGATCGGTCGGCGGTCATGGTTCGCGTGTCCGGGCGCCTGCAGGCCGAGACCGGAGAGGCGCAGCGCCGGGACCAGTCCCGCGACCAGCGTCACCGCGCACGCCAGGAGCACCGCCAACCGCAATCGCCCAGCCATCGACCTGCAGCGCATCGATCCACATCACTTCGCGCGGTCCCCAGCTCGCCAGGCCGCGCATGGCGCCGTGGGCGAGGACGAGGGCCACAACCGACGCGAGCGACGCCAGCATCAGGGTCTCGACCAGCAGCTGGGCCACCAGACGGCTGCGGCTGGCGCCGAGCGCGGTGCGGACCGCCAGTTCCTGTCGGCGGGCGGAGCGCCGCGGGCGAGCAGCAGGTTGGTGATGTTGACGCACGCGATCAGCAGCACGGCGATCACCGCGCCGCCAAACAGCGTGACGGCCGGCCGCACGTCGCCGACCAGGTGCTCGCGCAGGGTGATCACCTCGGCGCGCACGTCCTTGTTGGTGCGCGGATTCTCGTGTCTCCATGCCGATCGAGACGGCGTCCATTTCCGCCTGCGCCTGCGCGATCGACACGCCGTCCTTGAGCCGGCCGGCCACGCTCCAGTAGCCGCTGGCGCGAATCCGCGGCTCGTACTCCTCGATCGCCTTGGCGGCGTAGAGGTCGCGATCGCCCGGGGCGTATTCCTGGAAGTGCGGCTGAAAGTCGTCGGGCGCGACCCCGGCGACGAGGAAGGCGCCGTCATCGAGGGGGATGGTCTTGCCGACGATCGCCGGATCGCTGTTGAACTGCGCGCGCCACCAGCGCGCGCTGATCACCACGACGCGGTGGTTGCCCTTGACGTGTTCCTCCGGGCCGGAAGAAGCGTCCGGCCAGCGGTTGAATCCCGAAGATGTCGAAGAAGCCCTCGGTGACGAGCAGGGTCTTGACCACGACCGGCCGATCGCCGCCGGTGTAGTCGAAGCTGTAGGGCTCCGCCGCCGCCAACTGCGCGAAGCTGGTCGCGCGGGCGCGCCAGTCGAGAAAATTACCGGGTGAAGCGGACAGGCGGCCCGGCGTCGCCGGCTGCCGCTCCCACACCGTCACGATGCGATCGGGGTCGTGGTAGGGAAGCGGCCGCAACAGGATCTGCGACACGACGCTGAAGGCGGTGACCGACGCGGCAATGCTGAGCGCGAGGATGCCGACCGCGGTGACGACGAACCCCGCTTGCTGCGTCCACTGCCGGAGGCCATGGCGCAGGTCGTCGATGGCCTGCAGATCAGCGACGTCGCGCTGGCGGATCCAGAACGCGTCGACGAAGGCGCCCAACGCGTGGCGCGTCAGCTGCGAGCCGGGCGAGGCTGCCGCCGCGGACAGCTCGCCGTGCCATTCGCGGCGCCAGTCGTCGCGCAGGCGATGCGGCACGAGACGCGACGCGACACGGATCATCGTCAGTGCGCGGCCGAGCGATCGATGCTGAGTCCATTTATCCCTCGTTTCCGACGGCTCCGAGCAACCGCTTGCCGGCGTGCGCCATCGCCATCGTCTTGCCCCTGGCGTCAGCCGCGAGCAGCCGTCCGCCCGCGGTCAGCTCGTAGTAGCGGCGCGGCGGCCGCTGCTCCTTGCGGGCGACGCCGTCCTTCTCCCAGCGCGACCGCACGCAGCCCTCGGCATCGAGCCGGCGCAGGATCGGATAGACCGTGCCGCTCGGCAGGCCGGTGGCGTCCATGACGTCGAAGCCGTGGTGATGGCCGTCGAGCAGGGCCTGGAGGACGAGCGCGGTCGGGTAGGTCAGTCGCATAGGGCTGTATTCTACTACCTATGTAGAGTTAGACGCAAGACCCAACACAGATACGTTGGGTCCCCCGAACACGAGTTGTTACTTGGAGATCTTGGCGGCGAGCCGCGACTTGTAGCGCGACGCGGTGTTCTTGTGGATGATGCCCTTGGTGGCCATCTTGTCGACCAGCGACTGCATCGACGTGAGGGCCGTCTTGGCGCCCTCCACGTCTTTGCCGTCGAGCGACGTGCGGATTTTCTTCAGGCCGGTGCGCAGCTTCGCGCGCAGCGAGCGGTTCGCTTCGCGACGCTTCACATTCTGCCGATTGGCCTTGAGGGCCGACTTGTTTCTCTTCGCCACTACTAGAACCTCGATTTAAAAGGATGCCGAACACGTAAGTGTATCATGGCCGACTTCGCCCCTTCGGGGCTATCGGGCCGGGCGGGCCAGGCTGGCCACGGCGCAAATTGGAGGGAAACGGAAGGTTACCGCCGACCGACGATCTGGTAGGAGCCGTCGGCGGGAGGCTTGTTCGAGAACTTCGTGACCGGCTTGCCGTCGACCAGCGTCCATCCACTTGTAGATGGTGTTCACGACCACCGGCGCGCTGGGCGCGGCCTTGGTGATCTTGTCGACGTAGTTGCGGGTTTCCTTGAAGGGCGGCACCTGGTGCCGTATTTCGTCGACGTTGCCGATGCCGGCGTTATAGGCCGCCAGGGCCAGTTCGACCTTCTGGTCGTAGCGGTTGAGCAGCTGCTTCAGGTAGGTCACGCCGCCGCGGATGTTCTGATCGGGATCGAACGGGTTGCGCACGCCCAGTTCCTGAGCCGTGGCGGGCATCAGCTGCATCAGGCCCATCGCGCCCTTGGTGCGAGACCGCGCGTGGGATTGAAGGCCGATTCCACCTGGATGACCGCGCGCACCAGATCCGCGGCGACGCCCTGGCTGCGCGAGTGTTCGGTGATCGACGCGTCGTAGGGCGCGCTCTTGCGGGTCGACACCAGAGGGGTGGTCGCGCGAACCGTGGCGGCGCCGTGCACCTCGTAGGTCATCGACGTGTCGGCGTTGGGCTTGTCGGAAAGGACCAGACTTGCCGTCGCCGTCGCGCCAGGAATAGATCTGGGCCGCGGCGGGCGAGGCCAAAGCAAGCACGACAATGGCGGACAAGAAGGCTGCGAATCACGGACATTCAGTCTACCGCATTCGGCAACTTCCGATCCGCACTGAACCGCCGCAGGCGAGATTTCAGGCACTGCTTTCTAGCAGTCGAGTGATCTCTTTTTGAGCCGCGGCTAACAAATCCGTAATCTTGTGGCATCTTTGCCGCCCGCCTGCGCGAAGTCGGCTCGACCGCCGCCGCCGCCGCCGACGATCGGCGCGAGGTGTTTGACGAGCTGTCCGGCCGGGGCCTTCTTCGCGAGATCGGGCGTCACGGTGACGATCAGCGACACCTTGCCTTCGGGCATGGCCGCCGCCAGCACGACAACGCCGCTCGTGAGCCGCGATTTCAGCGTATCGGCGAGCGTGCGCAGCGACTCGGCATCCACGTCCGACATCTGCGCGCGCGATCAGCGTCGATTCGCCGATCTTGATCTTGTCGTCGTCGCCGGCGCCGCTCCCGCCGCCGCCCAGGGCCAGCTTGGTCTTGAGCTGCTGGATCTCCTTCTGCAACCGGTTGATCGCATTGCTCTGCTGTTCGATCCAGGCCGGCAGCGGCCCCGCTCCCGCGGATCTTCGCGGCGCATCCTCGAGCTCATCGAGGGCGCTGCGCGACAGCTCGATAGGCGTTCAGGCCGCGTCACCGCCTCGATGCGGCGAACCCCGGCCGCGACGCCTGACTCTTCGGTGATCAGGAACGATGCCGATGTCGCCGGTCGCGCGCACGTGGGTGCCGCCACACAGCTCGGTGCTGAACGTGCCGTCGCCGATCGCGACGACGCGGACCTTGTCGCCGTACTTTTCGCCGAACAGCGCCATCGCGCCGCCGGCGATCGCCTCCTGGGTGTTGCGGACGCTGGTGTTGACCGGTGTCGTTGCTGACGATCGCCTCGTTGACGAGGCGCTCGACCTCGACCGACTTGCTCGCGCGTGACCGGTGAGAAATGCATGAAGTCGAAGCGCAGTCGATCCGGCGCCACCAGCGATCCGGCCTGCTTGACGTGCCCGCCGAGGACCTTGCGCAGCGCCGCATGCAGCAGGTGCGTGGCGGTGTGATTGCGCGCGTCGCACTCGCGCAACGAGCGTCGACTTCGGCGGTGACGATGTCGCGCGACGCAATGCGCTGCTCGATGTTCTCGAGCCGATGCGCGCGCGGCAGCCCGGGGCCGACGCGCGCGATGCCGGTGACGCGCGAGCGCCCGCCATTCGCGGTTTCGATCCAGCCCTGATCGGAAATCTGGCCGCCCGACTCGACGTAGAACGGCGTGCGGCTGAGCACCACGTAGCCGGTACTGCCTTCTTCGAGCGCGTCGACCGACTTCTTCTTGGCGTCGAACAGCGCCAGCACCGGCACGCCCTTCAGCGTGGGTCTCGGTGTAGCCTTCGAACACGTCGCCGGCGCCCTGCAGCGCTTCGCGTTCCTGGTCCGGAGGCAAACGCGAACTCTTCGCCCTTCTTGCTGTCGAACGCGCTGCCGGCGCGGGCCTTGACGCGCTGGCCTTCCATCGCGCGCGTCGAAGCCCTCGGCGTCGAAGCGCAGGCCCTGGTTGCCGGCCAGATCCTCGATGAAGTCGCGCGGCAGGCCGTAGCTGTCGTAGAGCTTGAACGCGTCGTCGCCGGGCACCACCTGGTTCGATTGCGCCGCGCGCTCGAGCACTTCTTCGAGCCTCGGCAAGCCGCTGGTCAGCACGGCGTCGAAGCGCTGCTTCTTCGCTCTTGATCACTTGCGCGATGGTGTCGCGGCCGGCGTTGAGCTCCGGATAGGCATCGCCCATCTCGCGCACCAGCACATCGACCAGCGTGTGCAGGAACGGCTCGTGCATCCCGAGCTTGCGGCCGTGGCGCATCGCGCGGCGCATGATCTTGCGCAGCACGTAGCCGCGCCATTCGTTCGACGGCACCACGCCGTCGGCGATCAGGAACGTCGACGCGCGCGCGTGATCGGCGACCACCCGCATCGAGACGTCGGTCGCGATCATCGACTGGCCGTAGATCGTGGCCCGACAGCCTGCCGATCGCCGTCGAGCAGCGGCATGAACAGCGGCGTGTCGTAGTTCGACGTCGTGCCCTGCATGACGGCGCTGATCCGCTCGAGGCCCATGCCGGTGTCGATCGACGGCGCCGGCAGGGGAGTGAGCGTGCCCTGGTCGTTGCGCTCGAACTCCATGAACACGTTGTTCCAGATCTCGACGAAGCGCTCGCTGCCCGACTCGACGTCGGCGACGAAGTTGCCGGAGCCGGCGACGCCGGCGCCGCGGTCGACGTAGATCTCCGAGCAGCGGCCGCACGGTCCGGTCTCGCCCATCGCCCAGAAGTTGTCGGCCATGCCGAGCTCGCCGATGTGATCGGCGGGCACGAAATCGAGCCAGCGCTGATAGGCCTCATCGTCGCGCGGAATGCCCTTGTCGCCCTTGAACACGGTGACGTACAGCTGCGCCGGGTCGAGGCCCCATTCCTTGGTGAGGAGGTTCCACGCCAGCTCGATCGCGTCCTGCTTGAAATAGTCGCCGAACGAGAAGTTGCCGAGCATCTCGAAGAAGGTGTGATGGCGCAGCGACGGCCCGACGTTGTCGAGATCGTTGTGCTTGCCGCTGACGCGCATGCACTTCTGCGATGTGGCGGCGCGCGCGTAGTCGCGCTTCTCGCGGCCCAGGAACACGTCCTTGAACTGGTTCATCCCCGCGTTGGTGAACAGCAGCGTCGGGTCGTCGCCGGGCAGCAGCGGGCTGCTCGGCACCACGCGATGGCCGTGCTGTTCGAAATACTGGAGGAAAGACGCGCGAATTTCCCGGGGATGCATCGCTCTATTGTAAGTGCTATCCCTTGAGGCGTTTCAAGATCGCTTCGAAGCGGAAGCCCTGCGCGACGAGGCCGCGGATCATCCTTGGCCGCGGCCCTTTTCGTCGAGTTCGCGCGGCGGTTGCCCCCGCAGCCGGCGCTCAAACGCGCGGTCGAGCATCGCCTCTTCGTCGACCTCTTCGAAGACCTCGCGCACCGCCGCCTGCGCGGTGTCGTCGTCGATGCCCGGCCTGGCGGATCTTCTGGAGGACGCGCGACCGGCCGCGGTGCCGGATCGCGCTTTCCAGGCGGGCGATCGCGAGGGCGACGCGGCGGTCGTTGAGCGTGCGGTCGGCCTTGAGCCGCGCGATCGCCTCGTCGATCTCGTCGCGGTCGAAGCTCGCGGCTTCGCAGCCGCGTTCGCAGTCTGCGCTTCCGACAGCTCACGCGCGCGACAGCATCGTCAGCGCGGTGATGTAGGCGTCAGCCATTCCCAAGGGTTCCAAGGGTTCCATAGGTTCCAAGGCGTTCCAAGGGCATTGTTCTGCGAGGTTCCAGCCGTTCTGGGAACCGGGTACCGCGGCAGAACGATGCCGTTGGAACGGCTGGAACTGTTGGAACCTATGGAACCCGAATTCGGTGCCGGTGTCAGGACCCGAACCGGGTGATTTCCGGGGACTTGGGCGGTGGAGCCGCCGGCTTGGCGCCCGCTTTCGGGGCGGCGGGCTTGCTGAAGATGGTGTTGGCCATCTGGTCGCGCGACGCGTCGGCGGTGGTCGAGATGCCCTGCACCTTGAGCTTGAACTCGTCGACGTTCGACGCCCAGCGCAGCGCCTCGTCGTAGCTGATCTGCTCGGTCTTGAACAGGCTGAAGATCGACTGGTCGAACGTCTGCATGCCGTACTGCGACGTGCCCTGCGCGATCGCGCCGGCGATCAGGTGGGTCTTGTCCTTGTCGACGATGCAGTCCTTGATGAAGGGCGTGGCGACCAGCACTTCGACGCCGGGGCAGCGGCCGGTGCCGTCCTTGCCGCGGGATCAGGCGCTGCGCGATCGCGGCCTTCAGCACCGACGCCAGCTGCAGGCGGATCTGCTTCTGCTGGTGCGGCGGGAACACCGAGATGATGCGGTTGATGGTTTCGGTGGCGTCGAGGGTGTGCAGCGTCGAGAACACCAGGTGGCCGGTTTCGGCGGCGTGCATCGCCGTCTCGATCGTTTCCATGTCGCGCATTTCGCCGACCAGGATGACGTCGGGGTCCTGGCGCAGGGCGCTGCGCAGCGCGTAGGCGAACGACCGCGTGTCGACGCCGATCTCGCGCTGGTTGATGATGCACTGCTGATCGCGGTGCAGGTATTCGATCGGGTCTTCGATGGTGATGACGTGCGCGGTGCGGGTGCGTGTTGATGTGGTCGATCATCGCCGGCGAGCGAGGTCGACTTGCCGCTGCCGGTGGTGCCGGTGACCAGCACCAGGCCGCGTTCTTCGGCGGCGATCTTCTTCAGCACCGGCGGCAGGCCGAGCTCGTCGAGGTTCATGACCTTGACGGGAATGACGCGCAGCACCACGCCGATGGTGCCGCGCTGCTGGAACACGTTGCAGCGGAAGCGGCCGAGGCCGGGGACGCTGTAGGCGAGGTCGACTTCCTGCGAGTCCTTGAACTTCTGGCGCTGCGCCGTCGACATGATCGACGCCGCCATCTCGACCAGGTCCTCGTGATCGAGCTGCTTCTCGTCGCTGACCGGCGCGAGGTGCCCGTGGATCCGGGCCATGGGATAGCTGCCGACCTTGAGGTGCAGGTCGGAGGCGCCCTTTTCGACGGCGAGCTTCAGCAGATCGTTGACGTGCATATCGGTCCTCTTGGGGAGGGAGCGGGGTCGACTTCGGCTGTCAGATTGACGAGTTATCGGGCTCCCACCGACTGCCCAACAGGCGTCAGCCAGCCGTGCGTATCCGGGTGATCGCCGCGCAGAATCGCGAAAAACCGCTGCTGCAACGCTTCGGTGATCGGTCCGCGCTGCGCCCTTGCCGACGACGATCTTGTCGAACGAGCGCACCGGGGTGATCTCGACCGCGGTGCCGCAGAAGAACGCCTCGTCGGCCAGATACAGGAACTCGCGCGGAATGGCCGTTTCGCGGACCTCGAAGCCGAGGTCCTTCGCCAGCGCCAGGACGGTGTCGCGGGTGATGCCCTGCAGCACCGACGAGCCGAGCGACGGGGTGTAGATCACGTTGTCGCGAACCAGGAACAGGTTCTGGCCGCTGCCTTCGCTCAGCAGGCCGCTCTCGTCGAGCGCCACCGCGTCGGCGTAGCCGTCGAGCATCGCCTGCATCTTGATCAGCGCCGAGTTGGCGTAGTTGGCGGTGCCCTTGGCGAGCGCCGGCAGCGTGTTCGGCGCCAGCCGCGTCCACGAGCTGACGCCGACGTCGATGCCGGTCTCGAGCGCCTCGGCGCCCATCATCATGTTCCACTCCCACACGATCACCGCCGCTTCGACCGGGCAGGGACGCGGGTCGAGCGTCAGCGAATCGTAGCCGCGCCACACCAGCGGACGGATGTAGCAGCTCTTGAAGCCGTTGGCGCGCACGGTGTCGAGCACCGCCTGCGACAGCTCGTCCTGCGACCACTTCGGCTCCATGCGATAGACCCTGCACGAGTCGATCATGCGCCGCATGTGCGGCTCGAGCCGGAAGACGTTGGTGCCGGTCTTCGAGTCGTAGGCGCGCAGCCCTTCGAAGGCGCCGGTGCCGTAGTGCAGTGCGTGGGTCGCGACGTGGATCGTGGCGTCTTTCCAGTCCACCAACGATCCGTTCATCCAGATTTTTCCAGTGCCCGCAAATGCCATGCGGGATTATCGCATTACTGGCGTTCGGAGCAGAACGGACAGACGTCGGCGCGTGCGGGCAGGGCCTTGCCGCACTTCCAGCAGAACTTGGGCTGCACGGTTTCGCGCGCCTTGAGGCGGGCCTGGATCTCCTGGACTTCCTCGGACGGGCCGTGGCCGGCCACCGGCGCCGGGCGCCACGGCCGCTTGATCGTCGAGGGCGCCGGCGTGCGCGCGTTCGAGCACCGCTTCGAGCAGGTCCGACGCGCGCTGGTAGCGCGACGGGATGTCGGCGGCGATCGCCTTCATGACGATGTCGCTGATCGCCTTCGGCAGCTTGGGGTTCTTCAGCTTCGGCGGCGAGGCCAGCTCGCCGCGCATCAGCTTGTCGAGGTCCGCGGGCATCGGCGTGTTGTAGGGCAGCACGCCCGTGAACATCTGGTACATCGTCACGCCGAGCGAGTAGATGTCGGACGCGAACACCGCCTTGCCCTGGAACTGTTCGGGCGCCATGTACGGCGGGCTGCCGATCACGGTGGTGCCGTGCGCGGCAATCTCGAGGAAGCGCGAGGTGCCGAAGTCGGCCACCTTCACCATCCCCTGGTCGGTGACCAGCACGTTGCCCGGACGCAGATCGCGATGGATGATGCCCTGCTTGTGCGCGTGATCCATCGCGTTGCAGATCTGGCAGGTGAAGTCGAGCGCGCGGCCGAGATCGAGCGTGCCGTCGCGCTCGATCACCGCTTCGAGCGTGTCGCCCGGCACGTACTCCATGACGATGAAAAACATATCGTCCTGCTTCTCGGCGGTCAGGACGGTGACGATGTTGGGATGGCTGAGCGAGGCGAGCAGGCGCGGCTCGCGGAGCAGCTCGCCGAAGTCGAGGTTCTGGCGGTGCGGAACCTTGATCGCGACTTTCTTGTCGATCCACGTGTCTTCCGCGAGGTAGACGCTGCCGAAGCCGCCGCTTCCCAAGGGCGAGAGGATGCGGTATTTCCCGACTGTTTGTCCGCGAAAGAACATCGGTGCCGATGAGTATACTCTCCGCGTGCGTCCGCGCTTCCACGTTCCCGGCCGTGAATTCGGCGACCGACCGTGTCGAATTGCCCGAGGAGGAAGCCGAACACCTGGTGCGCGTGCTGCGGCTCGGGCGTCGGCGACGAGGTCGACGTGATCGACGGGCGCGGCGGGTTGTGGCGCGCAGAAGTCGTGCAGGTCGGGAAGAAGTCGGCGGTGGTCGGCCGATCGAGCCCGGCACGCCGGCGCGCGAACTCGGCGTGCGGCTGTCGCTGGTCGTCAGCGTGCTCAAGGGCGACAAGCTCGATGACGTGGTGCGCGACGCGGTGATGCTCGGCGTGGACGAGCATCCGGCCGGTGGTCAGCGAGCGATCGGAGATCGGCCTCGCGGCGATGGCGAGAGGCACGCGCATCGCGCGCTGGCAGCGGATTGCGATCGCGTCGGCCAAGCAGTGCGGCCGCGCGGTGGTGCCGGAGATCCACGACGCGGCGCCGCTCGACTGGCTACCTGTCGCGAGAAGACCGCCGCGTCGACAGGTGATGTGCGTGGAGCCGTCCGCGGCGCTCGGCGAGGTCCATCCCGGTGCTGACGATTCCGAAACCAGCCGCGATCGACCTGATCATCGGGCCGGAAGGCGGCTGGGCGGTGTCCGAAGTGGCCGCCGCGCACGATTCTGGCGCTATCCTGATGTCGCTCGGCGGGCGCACGCTCCGCGCGGACGCGGTGCCGATTGTGGCGCTCACCGCATTACTCACGACCTGGGGTGAATTGAAATGACGAAACAGGGTCTTCGGGCGGGCGGGCTCGGGCTGGTCGTGCTGTCGGGCTGTCTTGACCATCGTAGCCTTCGGCGCAGCGTGGCAGAGCCGGACCGATCTTCGCTCAGGAGACTGCCGCCACCCGTGGCGACCTTCTCGATCCTCGGCTACGACCCGGAGACCGGCGAAGTCGGCGGCGCGGTGCAGTCGCGCGTGTTCACGCTCACCGGCGTGCTCACCGCCGATGCCGACGCCGGCATCGTCGCCACGCAGGCGATCGTCGATGTCAGCTACGGACCGAAGGGCATCGCGCTGCTGAAGCAGGGGATGACGCCCGACGCGATCATCAAGGCGATCTGGGAGAGCGATCCCGATCCGGTGCCGGATCGCTGGACCAAGCAGGGACGCCAGTTCGCGGTGATGAACCTCAAAGGCGAGGCGGCCACGTTCACCGGGCCGAAGGCGACGACGTGGGCGGGCGGCAAGCTCGGGAAGTACAGCGCCGCGCAGGGCAACATTCTCGCGGGTCCCGCCGTGGTCGACGGCATGATCAAGGCGTTCGAGGAAACCAAGGGCCACCTGTCGCTGCGCTTGATGGCGGCGCTCGAAGCCGGTCAGGCCGCGGGCGGCGACACGCGCGGCATGCAGGCGGCGTCGATGGTGATCGTCAAGAAGGGCGCGGGCGTGTGGTTGAACAACGACACGGTGCTGCGCTTCCAGGTGGACGATCAGGAGAATCCATACAAGGAACTGCGCCGCGTCGTCGAGAGCTGGAACGCGTCGCGCGCAAGAAAGGCGCCGCGGCCGGTGAAACCCGCGCAGCAGCACTGATTGTCATCTCGATCTTTGGGCTGGCTCCTGCTGTCGGCGAGCCTGGTCGGAAATGGACTGCTCGGCTTGTCCTACGCGCGCGAGGTGATGGCGATCGATCGCTGTCTCGACGCCGGCGGCAGCTTCGATTACCAGCGTCAGGTGTGCGATTTCACGCGCCCGCATCCGGTGGAGGGGGTGGCACGTCGAAACCCGCAGCGGCTCGCCTTGGGTATTGGTGGCGCCGTCGCGGCGATTGTCGGCGCCGCGCTCATCGCCCGCGGCATCGGGCAGTCCAGGGTTCCGCGATAAGGGAGCGTAAAAGAAAAGGGGCCGGGGATCTTTTCCCGCGGGACGACCAGGGGAGACGCAAATGACACACGCCGCCCGCGTTCGAAAGATGAAGCAGCTGCAGCAAACAGATCGAGGCGATGCATCCCCTGGCCCTTGAACTGGTCTCCGACGAATTCTCGGCTGGCAGATCGCCGCAAGTTTCTCGAAGGCGTCAGCTTCTGGATGATGTTCGAGCTGTCCGATGCGCTCAACAAACTCTGTGCGGAGGACCGAAAGAAGCTCAAAGTCGACGAAAATGATCCCCGGCCCCGTAGACATTTGTGTTCGCGTTCTCGGGACAGGGGAGATGCGCGGGAATTGCGTACTGTGAGGGACGCTAACGCGCTTGCAGGTGCAGCGGCGATCCAGTTGTCTTCGCCGAGTCGCTGCCGTTCGCGCGAAGGGGTCGAATGCGGCGAGGACGCGATCGACTTCGGTGTGATCGAAGCCGCTCAGAATCAACTGCCCGCCGGGACGGACCAGCGCGGCGATCGCGGTCGCGCTCGACGTCAGCATGCCACCGGTCAGGTTCGCGAGCACGAGCTCCGCGGGCTTCGGCGGATCGTTGCGGAAATCCAGCACCTGAAAGGTGATCGTGTCGGGCAGCGTGTTCATGCGCGCGCTGGTTTCCGCGGAATCGATCGCGTCCTGGTCGATGTCGATCCCGACGACGCTGCGGGCGCCCATCAGGGCGGCGGCCATCGAGAGCACGCCGGAGCCGGTGCCGAGATCCAGCACCGTCGCATCGGTGACGTCGATCTCCGACAGCAACCGCAGACACATCCGCGTGGTGGCGTGATGTCCGGTGCCGAAGCCCATCGACGGCTCGATCACGATCACCGTCGCATCGACGCCCTCCGCCGGCAGATCCCATGGCGGCGCGACGATGAAGCGGCCGGCGTGGACCGCCTTCAGTGACGCCTGCGAGCGCGCGGCCCAGTCCTCGTCGGGAAGATCGACGGACTCGACGGACAGCTCCGGCAGCGCCGCGCGGATCGCGTCGGCGGCGCGATCGCGCTCGTCCGGATCGGAAAAGCAGACATTCCAGTGCAGGGGCGTCGGCGGCGGATCGGGAATCGGCGGATAGGTGGGATCCCACAAGCCGCCGGGCGGCAGCGGCCGCTCGGCGAGATCCTGAATGGCGACCGGCGAGAAATCCGCGATCACGCCGGAGACGAGCTCTTCACGAGTCGTCGACGGCCGTCGCGCGCAGGATCAGTGCAGGCCACGTCGCGCGTCTGGCTTCTGGCCTTCTGCGGCCGCATCTAGCCGAAGATGTCTTTCACCTTGCCGAAGATGCCGCGGCCATCGTCGTCGTCGTTCGCGCGCCGACGGCTTGGGCTTCTGTTCCGGCATGCGTCGCCGCGAGCTGCTCGAGCAGCTTCTTCTGTTCCTTCGTCAGCCGCTTCGGCGTGACGCCCTGGACGGTGACGAGGATGTCGCCCTTGCCGCGTCCCGACACATCGGGCATGCCCTTGCCGCGCAGGCGGAAGGTCGTGCCGGGCTGCGTGCCCTCGGGAATCTTGACGATCTCTTCTTCGTCGATGCCCTGCACCTTGATCTCCGAGCCGAGCGCCAGCGTCGTGAAGGGCAGCGGCACCGAGCAGTGCAGGTTGTTGCCGTCACGCTGGAAGAACGCGTGCTCGCGCACGTAGATGACGACGTAGAGATCGCCGGCGGGACCGCCGAGCGTGCCGGCTTCGCCTTCGCCGGTGAGGCGCAGGCGCTGACCGGTCGCGATGCCCGCGGGAATCTTGACGGTGAGCTTGCGTTGCTGCTCGATGGTGCCGTCGCCCTTGCAGTCCGGGCATGGCTTGGCGATCACCTTGCCGGCGCCGCGACACTGGCTGCAGGTGCGCGCGACGGTGAAGAAGCCCTGCTGATAGCGCAGCTGACCGCGCGCCGCGGCACTGCGGGCAGGTGTCCGGCGTGGTGCCGGGCGCCGCGCCGTTGCCCTTGCAGCTCTCGCAGGTCTCGTGACGCGGAATCTGGATGTTGGTCTCGACGCCCTTCGCCGCCTGCTCGAACTTGATCTCGAGGTCGTAGCGCAGATCGGCGCCGCGCTGCGGCCCGACGCGGCGGCCGCCGCCGCCGAATCCGAAAATGTCGCCGAGGCCGCCGAAGATGTCCTCGAAGCCGCTGAACTGCGAGGGGTCGAAGCCCTGCGCGCCGCCGCCGACGCCTGCATGGCCGAAGCGGTCGTAGCGCGCGCGCTTGTCGCCGTCGCTGAGGATCGCGTAGGCTTCGGCCGCTTCCTTGAACTTCTCTTCGGCCGTCTTGTCGCCCTGGTTGCGATCGGGGTGGAACTTCAGCGCGAGCTTGCGATACGCGCTCTTGATCTCCTGATCGGAGGCGGCGCGGGTGACTTCGAGGATCTCGTAGTAGTCGCGCTTGCTCACGATGCCTTGGCCACTTTCACCAGCGCCGGCCGCAACAGCCGCTCGCCGAGCTTGTAGCCCTTGGCCATCACGTCGACCACTTCGCCTTCGCGCGCGCCGGCGACTTCTTCGTAGGCCACCGCCTGATGCAGGTGCGGATCGAAGTCCGCGCCGAGCGCATCGACGGTGGTGACGCCGCGCTTCTTCAGCATTTCGGCGAGCTGGCGCTGGATCAACTCGAGGCCGGCCTTGTAGGCGTTGGCCTCGGGCGGCGCCGGCGCCGCGAGCGCGCGATCGAAGTCGTCGGCAATCGCCAGCACGTCGTTGATCACGTCGGCGGCGGCCCACTCGATCATGTCCTTGCGATCGCGATCGACGCGCTTGCGGAAGTTGTCGAACTCGGCGGTCTTGCGCAGCAGGCGATCGTAGAGGTCGTCGCGTTCCTTCTGCAGCGCGTCGGCCGGGCTGTCGCCAGCGGCCGCTGCGCCGTCGTCTTCTATCGTGTCTTGCGGATCGATCGGTAAGTCACTCATGATCACAACCGGGAGGGCGGCCGTTCGCGGAGCCGCCGGATTAGTTGACGTCGCGCAACACTCTGGCGACGGCGATGGCGGCGATGTCCACCGCGGTGATCGCCTTCGAATAGCGCATCCGCGTCGGGCCGATGATGCCGACGGTGCCGCTGCTGCGGCCGTCGAAGTAGCTCGCCGCGACCAGGCTGAACGGTCGCAGCTCGGGATCGTTGTGCTCGGCGCCGATCACGACCGTGAGGCCGGGACCGTCGAGGTATTCGTTGAGCATCCGCACCAGGCGCTGCTTTTCTTCGACCATCCGCCACAGCGCCTTGAGCGTGTTGGCGGAGAGCCCGCTCGCCTGGACCACTTCTTCGATCAGCGTCGAGGCGCCGTCGATGTAGACGGCGGTCGGGCGATCGAGATTCTCGAACGAGGTGCTGGCCAGCCGCAGCGCCAGCCCGAGCAGCTGATCGTACAACGATCGCTCTTCCTTCAGGCGATCGATCACGCCGGCGCGCACTTCGTCGAGCGTGCGGCCGGAGAATTCCGAGTTGAGGAAGTTCGCCGCCTGCACCAGCTCCGATGCCGGTGACCGACTCGCCGATGTCGACGGTCTTCTGCGACACCTGGTTGCCGCTGGCGATCATCACGACGAGGATGCGGCTGCCGCTGATCGGCACGAACTCGATGCGCTGGAACAGCGCCTGCGCGTTCGGCGGCGCGATCGCGAAGCCGACGCCCTTGCCGGCTTCCGACAACACGTGCGACGTCGACGACAGCAGGTCGTCCATCAGCGGCGCGTCGCCGGCTTCCTGGCGCAGTCGCGCTTCCACCGCCGACACGTCCTTGGTCGCGCGGCGGCCGTCGAGCAGCATGTCGACGTAGCAGCGATAGCCCGCATCGGTCGGCACCCGGCCGGCCGAGGTGTGCGGCTGCCAGACGAAGCCCATCTCTTCGAGCTGCGCCAGCACGTTGCGCACGGTGGCGGAGGAGACGTTCAGCCCGGCCTTATGGGCGAGCGATCGCCGACGCGACGGGTTCGCCCGTTTCGATATACGCGCGTACGAGCGTCGCCAGGATTCGGCGCGTTCGGTCTGATAGAGCCGGAGACAGTTACTCATTAGCAGTCGATGAATTCGAGCTGCTAATAAGTGTAACACGGCGGTTCGTTCGAGTGGGTTGGCGCCGCGCTACGGCTCATTCAGCACGGTCGCGGGGTTGGCGCGGACCGCACGTCGGGCCGGGAGATAGGTGGCCACGGCGCAGACCGCGAGCAGCGCCAGCCCGACCACGGCGAAGGTCAGCGGATCGCGCGCCTGCACTTCATAGAGCACGGATTCGAGCACGCTCGAGGCGGCCGCGCCGCCGGCGATCCCGGCGAGGACGCCGATCGCCGCCGCGATCATGCCCTGGCGCACGACCAGCGCAATCAGGCCGCCGCGCTCGGCGCCGATGGCCGCCCGGATCGCGAGCTCGCGGCGCCGTGCGGTGGTCGTCGCCGCGGTCACGCCGTAGACGCCGATCGTCGAGATCAAGAGCGCGACGATCGCCGCGATCAGCAGCAGCGCGCTCGAGCGCGCGGCGATCGGCGGTCGAATCGCTGACCAGCTCTCGCAGCGTCCGCACGTCGTTCGAGCGGCCGCTCGGGATCGACCGCATGCACGGCCGCGGGCAGGCTGCCAATCACCGCGCGCGGGATCGCCGTCGTCCTCACGAAGAAACTGGTGAACGTCCATGGACGTTGGGTCTGCGGCACATACATCTGCGCGGCTTCGCGCTCGGCCAGGGCGAACTGGCGCACGTCGGAGACCACGCCGACGATTTCGGGAGCCGGCGCCGGCGTGCCGGGTCGCCCGCCGTAGTAGCGCAGCCGTCGGCCCGACCGCGCGCTCGCCGGCGAAAATACTGCCTCGCGAACGACTCGCTGATCACCACCACCGGTGGCGAATCGATCCGGTCGCGCGTCGCTGATCCAGCGGCCGTCGATCGATGCGCAGCCCCATGACGGTGGCGTAGGCGGGACCGGCGGGGAGATCGATGGCCAGCGGCTCCGTTCCCGGCGCCGGCACCGGCTCACCGTCAATCGCAAAGCGCCGGGTCGCGCGCATCGACGTCATCGGCGCGAACGCGCCGGACGCGGCCGCGCTCACCCCCGGCACCTGCGCCAGCTGCTCGACGACCGCTTCGATGAACTTGCACCCGCGCCGCCGGATCCGGATAACGGTTCGCCGGCATTCCGACCTGGAACGTGATGACGTTGTCGGTCTCGAATCCGGGGTCGACGCGGATCAACCGCGCCGCGCTTTGCAGCAGCAGGCCCGCGGCCAGCAGCAGCACGACCGTTGCGCCGACCTCGACGCTGACCAGCACCTGACGCACCCGGACCGTCTGTCGCGGCGCCGACTGCGTGCGCAGTCCGCCGGGCATCGCCGCGGTCCGGGTCGCGCGCCGCGACGCGATCCAGCCCAGGCGTCACCGCCGTAACAGTGGTCAGCGCGATCAGGAAGAGCAGCGGCGTCGAACCGAGCGCCGCGCGCTCGAGCTGCGACGGCGGAATCAGCCGCGTCAAGGTGAGCAGTCGCAGCAGTGCCGAGCGCAACCGCGATCGACGCGCCGGCAGCCGCGGCCGCGAGGACCAGATGCTCGATCAGGAGCTGCCGCGACAGCCGAGACGCGCTTGCGCCAAGGGCGGTGCGCACCGACAGTTCGGCGTGGCGTCCCGCGGTGCGGACCAGCAGCAGGCTGGCGATGTTGGTGCAGGCGAGCAGGAGGATGGCCAGCGCGGCCAGCGCCAGGATCGAAACCACCCGCCGCGCGCTCCGCGTCAGCCAGGTGGCCGCCGCCGTCAGCTCGACGCGCGAACCGGTGTTGGCTTGCGGGAACTGCCGCTCGAGATCGATCGCCACCGCGTTCATGCTGCTCGGCGACCTCTCGCATGGTCGCGTGTGGTTCGCAGCCGGCCCATCACGCTGCAAGTAGCTCTGGCCGCGGCTGCTGGTGACGCGATCCACGATCAAGGGCTGCCAGAAGTTCGGCTGGCCGGCGGGGAAGCGGAAACCTCGCGGCAGCACGCCGACGATTGCCGTCGAACGACCGTCGACCATGATCGACTGGCCCGACGGGGGACCCGTTCGCCGAAGCGTGCCGCGGCGAAATCGTGCCCGAGGATCAACACCGGCGCCGCGCCCGGCTGCATGTCGTCGGTCGAGAAGCGCCGCCCTTGCGCCGGGGCGACGCCGAGGACGTCGAACATGTCCTCGGACACCCACGCGCCCTCGACCTGCTGTGGCACCTCGCCGCCAATGGTCGCGCTGGTCGCGACGATCGCGCCAAGCGCCGACAGGCCGTCCCTGCGCGCACGGTGGTCGAGAAAGTTCAACTCGCTCCACGGATACTCGTGCCGGTTGTGTTCGGGCTGGGCCGCCCACACGTAGACCACGCGCTCGAGATCGGTGGCGCCGGGCAGCGGATTGAGCAGGATGCCGTCGACCAGGCTGAACGACCGCGGTGGCCGGCCCGAGGGCCAGCGCCAGCGTCGTGACCGCCGTGATCGTGAAGGTCTTCTGTCGAAGCAGTCCGCGACTCGCGTGCCGCAGATCGATGCGCGTCTGATCGACGCGCAGCCTGACCGCAAGGCCGATCACCTCGACGATCGTCGTCAACCACAGCGACACCGCCGCGCTGCGGCCGGCGCGCCGGCGCTGCTCGGCGAACACCGCCGTCATCTCGCCGGCGAACTCCTCTCGGAATGGTCTCGGCAGCAGCAGGAGCAGCAGGCGGTACGCGATCATGACTTGTGCCCCAGCAGCTTGACGCCGCGAGCGGCGCGAACCATGCGTTCGAGCCGCGCCGCTTCCGCCACCGCAACCTCGCGGCCGATCGCCGTCAGCTTGTAGGGCCGGCGGCGGTCGTCGTCCGGCCGGGTTTCGACAATCAGCTCGTCGTCCAGGAAGCGCTTGATCAGGCCGTAGAGGGTGCCGGTGCTGAGCCGGACGTCGCCGCCGGTGCGCTCCTCGACGTCCTTGAGGATCAGGTAGCCGTGCTTGGGACCGTCGGCGAGGGCGATCAGAACGTGAAACGCCGCCGGGGTCAGCGGCAGGAAGGGCGACGGGTCGCGTTTGCTCGTCATGGGTCGTGGCGCGATATGTCGCGCGACGACATAGTAGACGGGATCGGGTCAGAAAAGGTTGGCGCGGCGGGCCAGGGCGGTCGCTTCGGTGCGGGCGGTGCGGGCGATCTCGTCCGCGAATCCCAGCGCAGCGGCCGGAAATCGTCGACCAGCACCTGCACCGTCGACGATGGTGGTCCGCACGTCGGTGCCGCGGGCGGCGTAGACAATGGTCGAGTAGGGGTCGGTGGCCAGGGCGAGATGGGGCTGGTCGCGGTCGATCAGGATCAGGTCCGCCCGCTTGCCCACTTCGATGCTGCCGATCTCCGATTCGAGGCCGAGCGCCCGCGCGCCCTCACGCGTCGCCATCGTCACCAGCGTCTCGTGCCGTCAACGCGCCGGGATGATGACGGACCGACTGCAGCACCGCGGCCAGGCGCATCTCCTCGAACATGTCGAGGTGGTTGTTGCAGGCCGCGCCGTCGGCGCCGAGCGATACCGAGATGCCCTTTCCGGCGCATCTCGACCACCGGCGCGAGGCCGGAGCCCAGCTTCAGGTTCGAGCCGGGGCAGTGCAGCACCTTGACGCCGCGCTCCGCCATCAGCGACTGCTCGTCGTCTTCGACCCACACGCAGTGGGCGAGGCACAGGCGCGGGGTGGTCAGTCCGGTGTCGGCCAGGTAGTCGATGTTCCTGCGCCCGGTGCGCGACTTGATCAGCGCGACTTCGTCGCGGTTCTCCGAGGCGTGCGTGTGCACGACCAGCTGATGGTCGATGGCGAGACGGGCCACCTCTTCGAGCAGCTCACGCGAGCACGACACCGCGAACCGCGGCGCAAAGGCGGCGCGCGAGCCGCCCATTCGCGCGGCCGTGCCAGCGCTTGGCGATCGCGACGCTCTCGTCGATCGAGCGCGAGGTGTCTTCGAGCAGCCGCGCGGGCACGGCGCTGTCGGCATCCATCATGCACTTGCCGACCACGGCGCGCAGGCCCATCGGCTCGAGCGCCTCGAACACCGCGTCGGTGTCGTGCACGGTCTCCATCGTCAGCACGGTGGTGGTGCCGGACCGCAGCAGTTCGGACGCCGCCTGTTGCGCCGCCGCGGCCAGCGAGCGCGGCGTATGCGCGGCCTCCATCGGCCAGACGCGCGTCTTCAGCCAGTCGAGCAGCGCCAGATCGTCGGCGTATCCGCGAAACAGCGTCTGGCAGAGGTGAATGTGGGTCTGGATGAAGCCGGGCAACAGGTACGCGCCCTGCGCTTCGATTACCTGATCGGCGTGCCCGTCGGTGCGCGCCAATCGCGGCGATCCGTCCGCCGCGAATCAGCACATCGCCTTCGATGACGTCGAAGGCGTCGTTCATCGTGACGATGGTCGCGCCGCGAATTACGAGCGAAGTGCTTTGAGGTTCGGGAACCATCGCAGCGAGGCGGATTTGAGCGCCTCGGCCTTGCCGCGGCGGACTGCGATCAGCTCGGCGGTGATGCTGACCGCAATTTCCTGCGGCGTGACCGCACCCAGGTCGAGACCGATCGGGGCGTGGATGCGCTCGAGCAAGGCCGGATCGACGCCCGGGGACTCGACGAGCAGCTGGTCGTAGAGCCGCGCGACCTTGGCACGACTGCCGATCAGGCCGATGTAGCGCAGGTCACGAGGCGCGAGCCCGCGCAGCACGTCGAGATCGTTGCGGTGCCCGCGGGTCACGATCACCGCGTAGGCGGTCGGTGGAATCTGGGTGCTGGCCAGCCATTGCGGGATGTCGTCGACGACGACGGAGGCGGCGAACGGAAAACGCTCGGTGTTGGCGAACGCGGCGCGGTCGTCGATCACGTGCACGCCGAAGCCGGCGTCGTGCGCCATCTTGCCGAGGTAGTAGCCGACGTGACCGGCGCCGAAGATGTAGACCGCCGGCGCCGCCTCGATCGGCTCGATGAACACTTCCATCTGGCCGCCGCAGACCAGACCGGTTTCTTCGGCGAAATCGTCGTTGAGATCGTATTTGACGGTGGTGGGCTTGCGCGTCGGCCAGGACCTGGCGCGCCTTGCCGATCGCGTCGTGCTCGTAACAGCCGCCGCCGACCGTGCCGACAATGCGGCCGTCGCCGAACACCAGCATCTTCGCGCCGACGCGTTGCGGCGTGGAGCCGTTCGACGACACGATGGTCACGAGCGCCGCCTCTTCACCGCGGGAGAGAGCCTCTCCCAGCGCGGCAAAGACTTCGTGATTCATGAAGGACAGTATCCAGTATCCAGTAGCCGGTAGCCAGAAAAACTCAGTCTGGCATCCGGCTACTGGCACTACTGGCTGGACTGGCTACTGGCTACTGAACCCTGTGCAGTTCGCACTGCGCGAGCGGTTCGGTGCCCGCCAGGAAGGCTTCGTTCGACACCCGGGGGCAGATCGGCGTGGCGATCTTGCCGGTATCGCGATCGATCTCGACGAAGCTCACGCCCGGCGGCGGTTCGAAGGTCGAGGCCGATCGGCCGGCCAGTGCGTTCTTCATGAACGATGTCCAGATCGGCAACGCCGCCTGCGCGCCGCTCAGGCCGAGCGGCTGATTGTCATCGAGGCCCACCCACACCACGGTGAGCAGGTCCGGCGTGAATCCGACGAACCACGCATCCCGCAGGTCGTTGGTGGTGCCGGTCTTGCCGGCCGCATCCGGCGTGAATCCGCTGGCGCGCGCGCCGGCGGCGGTGCCTTCGTTGAGCACGCTGCGCATCATGTGCGTGACGAGAAACGCCGTCGCCGGCCGGGCCACCGATGGCTCCCGCGTCGACCTTCGGCCTGGCGACATCCTCGCCGCTCGTGACGTTGATCAGGGAGCGCAGCTTCTTCACCGAACCGCGGTTCGGCGAACACCGTGTAGGCCTCCGCCAGTTCGAGCGGCGTGAGCTCGACGATGCCGAGGGCGACCGACGGGATAGGGCTTCACCTGGTCGGTAACGCCGACCCTGGTCTTCTTCCACAGCGCGACGACCCGGTCGTAGCCGGTCTGTTCGGCGACCTTCACGGTGGCGACGTTGCGCGACATGGCCAGCGCCCGCCGCAGCGTGATCGCGCCGTCGTACTCGCCGTCGTAATTCCTTGGCGACCACTGCTGGTTGTCGAAATTCCAGGTCGTCGGCTCGTCGTAGACGAGGCTGGCGGGGCTGACGTCGCCGGTGCCGTCCTCGGCGGCCTTTTCGAACGCCGCCAGATAGACGAACGGCTTGAAGGTGGATCCGATCTGGCGTCGCGCGGCTGCCGCGCGGTTGAACTGCGACTGGCCGTACGAGCGGCCGCCGATGAACGCCAGGATCTCGCCGGAGCGCGGATCGATGGCCACCAGCGCCGCCTGCGCCACGCGCCGCGGGCCGCGCTTGCGCCGGCCAAGGATGGCGTCGACGCTGGCAATGCCGTCGCGCACCGCTTCCTGCGCATGGCGCTGCAGGTTGATGTCGAGCGTGGTGTAGATGTCGAGCGCGCCGGGCCGGGTGCCGATCCCGGGGAAGGTCGCGTCGAGCACATCGCCGATGTAGTCGATGAAGATACGGCGCTTCGTTGTCGACCGCGCGCGCCACCACCGCGATCGGCTCCGGCGGGCGCGGTCGGCGGCGTCGCCGTGATGTAGCCGGCGTCGGCCATCGCCCGCAGCACCACGTCGCGGCGCTCCTTGGCCTTGGCGGGGTTGTTGAACGGCGAATGATTGAACGGCGACTGGATGATGCCGGCGATCAATGCCGCTTCCGACAGCGTCAGGTTGCGGACATCCTTGGCGAAATAGATCTTCGACGCCTCGGCCACGCCGTGCAGCGCGAACGACCCGCGATTGCCGAGATACACGTCGTTCAGGTAGAGCTCGATGATCTCGTTCTTGGTCGCCTTGGTCTCGAGGATCAGCGCCATGAACTGTTCGAGGATCTTGCGGCCGTACGAGCGTTGCCGCGTCTGTTGCTCGGCGACCATCCGGTCGGTCAGGAAGAAATTGCGCGCCAGCTGCTGCGTGATGGTGCTGCCGCCGACCAGGTAGGGGCGGTTGCCGAACATGTTGGTGAACAGCGCGCCGACCATGCGGATCGGATCGACGCCGGGGTGGTAGTAGAAGCGCCGATCCTCGATCGCCAGCACCGCTTCCTGCATGCGCGCCGGAATGGCGTCGAGCGCCACGCGCCGGCGCTTCTCGCGCGAGCCCGTCATGAACGCCGTCAGCAACGGCGCATCGAGCGTGATGCGCTCGATCGCTTTCCCCGCCACCTGGATCCGCGTGACGCGCGGCGCGGGCGGTGGCGGCGGCTTGGCCGTCTTCTTGCGGGCGACCGGCGTCTCCGGAAACGCGATGGTCACGACCTTGCCCGCCTGGTCGCCGCCCCGCGACAGCAGCAGCACGCCGTTGCCGTCGATCGCGAAGTCGCCGGCGCGCTCGACGCGCGCGCGCTGCGCATAGCCGACGTCGTTCAGGCGCGCGACCAGTTCCGGCAGGCTGAGGCTTTGCCCGGTCTGCAGCGTCAGCGGCCGCGCGAACACCCGCGGCACGGCGCGATCGCGCTCGCCGTGCAGGCGGGCATCGATGATGCGTCCGTACGACACATACAGATAGGCGACCACACCGAGCGCGACCGTCAGGGTGACACCGAGGCCGATCGCGATGCGCCGGCGATAGGGCGCCAGCACGGCGGGCCACCGATGGCGCTTGGTTCGAATCCGCCAGCCGCCCTTTTTTCTTCTTCAACGCTCTGACTTTAGATGGTCAAGACCCAGTGATGGCCCATGGCGAGCGGGAGTTCGTCCATCAGCCGGTCCACCAGCGCCGGGCCGTAGCGGTTGAGGAACCACACGAAGCCGACTTCACGTTCCTGCGGATGGCCCTGGGGGAAGGTCAGCGCCTGCGCCCGCTGGAACTGGCGGCGCAGCGTGTCGTCGCGCCGCTTGGCCGCCTGGATCACCTTGTTGTGCAGCGACTGCACTTCGTGCTGCAACTTGCCTTGCGTCGATTTCGCCGCGCCTTCAAGAGTCGGATCGATCTGCGAAACGGCCGCGGCGACGGCGGCCATGCGCTCGTCGATGAGCGAGGAGACCGCGGTGAGCGCCTGCTCGACGGTCGGCGGCAGCTGGCTCTCGAGCAACTGGTTGAGCGCCGATTCGTCCTGGGCGCGCAGCGCCGTGATCGGCAGATCGTATTTCGTCAGGAAGCGCAGCGTGGCGGAATCGGCAAGCGTGGCGCTGCCGCGCTGGTAGAACAGCGGCATCGGCAGGCCGAAGTGCGCGTAGACGTCCTTCAGCTGGCCGAGATAGGCGAGCTCGTTCGGCCCGGCGACGTAACAAATCGTCGGGAACACGGTGTCCTGCACCAGCGGTCGCAGCAGGACGTTGGGGCTGAAATGTTCAGGCTGCCGGCGCGCTTCGTCGATCAGCTGCGGCGGCGCTCATCGTGTGATCGCCGACGATGGCCCGATCGCCGTCAATCCGGATCGGCGCGCGCTCGGCGTTGAGGTGGAACACCGACACCGTGCCGTCGGCGAGCGTGGCCTGCGCGTGATAGCCCTTCGCCACCAGCGCTTCGCCCGTCGTCGCGGCGAGGCGCGCGGTGTGGCCGGGCTGGGCGAGCTCCTTGACGAAGACGTCGCGGGCCAGCGCCTTCGACGCGGGATCGGACGAGTCGTACACCACCAGCCCATGCGGGCCGAGCACGTGCTCCATCCAGATGCCGAACGCGGTCGCCATGCCGCGGCCCGGCGCGTACGCGGCTCGCAGCGCGGTCAGGATGTCGCCGTTGAATTCGGTGTCGGGGAGGGCGGCGGCGAGTTGCTCGAGGGCGGGTTGAATGGCGTCGGTCGAGGGTGAGCCGGGCGATCGGCAGGGAGCCGGCGCCAGGCAGGTCGGCGAGCCGCACCGTGCTCGGCGCCAGCTCGCCGTCGAGCACCGTACAGCCGCTCACTTCCGGCCAGTCGTGATCCTCGGCGTCGATCCAGAACACCGGCACCACCGGCACGCGGTGCTCGGTCGAGACCTGCGCCGCCAGCTTCATCGTGGTGATGGCCTTGAGCAGCGTGAACAGCGGACCGCCGAACAGCCCGGCCTGCTGGCCGGTAATGATGACGCGCGTGGCGGGATCGGCCAGCCGCGCCGCAGACTCGCGCGCGGCGGCGGGCGCGCCGCGAGCCGCCTGCTGGGCCGCGATCACGCGCGCGATGTCAGCCGGCTGTCGCTGATGAGCCTGCGATCGCTTGATGGTGTCGGCCCACGCAGCAGGCGTCGCGGGATCGCCGGCGAAGAACGGCGCGACCCGCTGAAAATCAAAGGCATAGTCCGACGCCAGGCGCCGAATCCACGGGAATGTTCGGATGTCCACCGCAAGCGACGAGGCGGCAGCGGTCGAGACTTCGGCTGGCACTGCGACGTACTGTCTCAAACGGTCACTAACACTGTCAACCTCGCGTGATAATATTTTGAGTCGAACTTGGACGAAGACGGGGCACTGCTCGACTCAGGATTCGATGACGCCAGGCCGTTCCGGGTTACACCGGAAGCCGGCGGCGTTTCACTTGAATCCGCACTGCGCGACTACGGGCCGGCGGCGATCGACGATTTGATCCCGCGTCTGCGCTCGATTGCCGTGGTGCTGGATGCCGCCCACGCCGCGGGTCACGTTCACGGCGCCCTGCATCCCAGCAAAGTCATCATTCACGACGATGCGACCTCGATCATCGCCGGCAGCGTGCCGGTGGCGCCCTACGCTGCGCCCGAAACGGCCGATGGCGCGGCCACGCCGGCGGCGGATCAATTTGGTCTGGCGGCGATCGCCTACGAATGGCTGTTCGGCCGTCCGATCGATCATCCCGCGGACCGGCCGGTGGAGGTGCGGACCATACCGGGCGTCGATCGTGTGACGTTGTCGAAGGCGTTTACGCGCGCGCTCGCGCCGAACCCGGCCGACCGCTTCGCCTCGTGCGCGGAGTTCTGCGGCGCGGTGGCCGCTGCCGTGATCCCCGAACTTCCCCTGGTCGGGCCAGACGTTCCCGAAGAGGAGGACGATCCGGTCGGTCCATTTATTCCCGAGTCCTCCCTGGACCGGTCCGAGGCGCTCGACTCGCACGGTGAGGTCCCTTTTTCCGTTGAGGGTGAAACGGACGTCGACGACATCATCCTTGCCGCCGAGCCACCGGCTCGGGCGGAGGCACGCGGCCAGCTCGACCCGATCGATCCGACCCTGACGCCACGCGACGCGGTGGCGTCGTGGAATCCATCGGCGTCCTCGACGCCGCTCCAGTCGCGCGACGCACAACGCTTCGGCGGCTTCGCGTTGATTCTCGCCACCCTGGTCGGTGCGATGTTCGGGTTCGCCGCAGGCTACATGGCGAGGCCGCGCGCGCTGCAGTCGTCACCGCCGGCGGAGATTACGGTGACGGAGGGATCGGGTGCGTCAGGTGCGTCGGGTGCGTCGGGTGCGCCGGGTGCGTCAGGTGCGCAAGGTGCGACTGCGGCGGGGGGTGTGCGCAAGGCGCCGGTTGCTCCCGTTGCACGGGAGGCGCCCGAGACCCGTGCCGCACCCGCCCCCCCTGCCGGTCGCCTTCTGGTGAGGTCAACGCCCGCCGGCGCCAGTGTCAGCGTGGACGGCGTCACCAGGGGCGTGACCCCGCTGGCGCTGCGCGAGCTGGCGATGGGGACGCGCAATATCGTGATCGCGCGCCGTGGCTATCTTCCCGAGACGCGCACGGTGGTGATCACCGCCGCGCGGCCGTCGCGATCGCTCGACGTGCGGCTGTCAGCCGAAGCCGCCTCGCCGCCGCGACCGGCGACGCCGCCGCGGCCGGCGACGCCCGCGACGATCGGCAGGCCGGCAAGTGCGACCGGGTCTCTGGAGGTCGACTCGCGTCCGGCCGGCGCAGCGTCACGATCGACGGCAAACCGGGCGGCAGCACCCCGGTGACGCTCAACGATCTGGCGCCCGGCGAGTATCGCATCCTGATGACGATGCCGGGCTATCGTAATTTCACGACCACCGTGCGGGTGGTGGCGGGCGAGCGCGTCCGCGCCGCCGCGTCGTTGACCGCACAGGAGCAGGAATGAACGCAGTTCTCGCACTCGAAGACGGCACCTGGTATCAGGGCGTCTCGGCAGGCGCCCCTGGACAGACCGAGGGCGAAGTGGTGTTCAACACCAGCATGAGCGGCTACCAGGAGGTCCTCACCGATCCGTCGTACGCGGGACAGATCGTGACGATGACGGCGCCGCAGATCGGCAATTACGGCGTTGCCGACGACCGACGTCGAGTCGGACAAGCCGCAGGTCGCGGGCTTCGTGATGCGCGACCCGTCGCCGGTCGTCGAGCAACTGGCGCTCGCAAGGCACGCTGCGCGATTACCTGACGCGCCAACAACATCGTCGCCATCGGCGACATCGACACGCGGGCGCTGACCCGGAAGCTGCGCTCGGGCGGCGTGATGCGCGGCATCATCGCGACCGGCAGCGTCGATCCGGCCGCGCTGGTCGAGAAGGCGCGCCAGATCCCGCACATGGAAGGCAGCGATCTGGTGAAGAACGTCACCTGCGCGCAGGCCTACGACTTCGAGACCTCGCTGGCCGATGCGGTGACCGACGCGAGCTACGGCGTGCCGCCGCTGCGGCGGGCCAAGCGCCCGCTGCGCGTCGCCGCCTACGACTACGGCATCAAGACCAACATCCTGCGCCGGCTGGCGGCGCACGGCTGCCAGGTGCGGGTGTTTCCGGCCTCGACGCCGGCCGTCGGAGCTGCTGGCCTGGAAGCCGGACGGGATTTTCCTGAGCAACGGCCCCGGCGATCCGGCGGCGGTGACCTACGCGATCGACAACATCAGGGAGCTGGCGAAGACCGACGTGCCGACGTTCGGCATTTGCCTCGGCCATCAGTTGATGGGCCTCGCGCTCGGCGCCAAGACCTACAAGCTGAAGTTCGGCCATCGCGGCGGCAATCATCCGGTCAAGCAGCTCGAGACCGGCGCGATCGAGATCACCTCGCAGAACCACGGCTTCTCGGTCGATCCCGAGTCGCTGCCGTCGACGGTCAAGGTCACGCACCTGAATCTGTATGACGGCACGGTCGAAGGCCTGCGCCACATCGACAAGCCGATCTTCTCGGTGCAGTACCACCCCGAGGCCTCGCCGGGCCCGCACGACGCGGACTACCTGTTCGAGGAATTCTTGACGGAAATGGAAAAAGCTTAAGTGCCGAAACGAACTGACATCAAACGCGTTCTGGTGATCGGCTCAGGTCCGATCGTGATCGGTCAGGCGTGCGAGTTCGACTACTCGGGCACGCAGGCGATCAAGGCGCTGCGCAGCGAGGGCCTCGAGGTGATCCTCGTCAACAGCAACCCGGCGACGATCATGACCGACCCGGAGTTGTCCGACCGCACCTACGTCGAGCCGCTGACGCCGGAGGCGCTCGAGAAGATCATCGCGAAGGAGCGCCCGACGCGATCCTGCCGACCGTCGGCGGCCAGACCGCGCTCAACCTCGCGGTGCAGCTCGACGAGCTCGGCATCCTCAAGAAGTACAAGGTCGAGTTGATCGGCGCGTCGATCCCGGCGATCAAGGTCGCCGAAGACCGCCTGCTGTTCCGCGACGCGATGAAGGAGATCGGCGTCGAGGTGCCGGAGAGCGGCGTGGCGCAGACGCTGGTCGAGGCGCTGGCGATTGTCGAGCGCACCAATTTCCCGGCGATCATCCGGCCGTCGTTCACGATGGGCGGCGTCGGCGGCGGCATTGCCTACAACCTCGAGGAGTTCAAGGAGATCGCCGGCGCGCGGCCTGCACCTCAGCCCGGTCCACGAGGTGCTGATCGAGGAATCGGTGATCGGCTGGAAGGAATTCGAGCTCGAGGTGATGCGCGACGGCGCCGACAACTTCGTCGTGATCTGCTCGATCGAGAACATCGATCCGATGGGCGTGCACACCGGCGACAGCATCACCGTGGCGCCGGCGCTGACGCTGACCGACAAGGAATACCAGCGGATGCGCGACTGGGGACGCCGCATCATCCGCCGCGTCGGCGTCGAGACCGGCGGCTCGAACATCCAGTTCGCGATCAACCCGGACGACGGCCGGATGATCGTGATCGAGATGAACCCGCGCGTGTCGCGATCGTCGGCGCTGGCGTCGAAGGCGACCGGCTTCCCGATCGCCAAGATCGCCGCCAAGCTCGCGCTCGGCTATCGCCTCGACGAGATCCCCAACGACATCACGCGCGTCACGCCGGCGTCCTTCGAGCCGACCATCGACTATGTCGTCGTCAAGATCCCGCGCTGGAACTTCGAGAAGTTCCCGCAGGCGGATCGCACGCTGACGACGCAGATGAAGTCGGTGGGCGAGGCGATGGCGATCGGCCGCACCTTCAAGGAGGCGTTCCTGAAGGGCGTGCGCTCGCTCGAGCTCGGCAAGGAAGGCCTGCTGTTCCGCCGCCCGGTCTCCGAGGATGGCGACGAAGACACCACCTCGAACGAGGAGGACGAGGCGGCGCTGCGCCGCAAGCTGGTGATCCCGAACGATCGCCGGATGTGGGCGGTGTTCCAGGCGCTCGACCTCGGCTGGGACGTCGAGAAGATCCACGACCTGACCAACATCGACCCGTGGTTCCTGCAGCAGTTCAAGGAGATGGTCGAGCTGCGCAAGACCGCGGAGATGATCGGCCTGCGCGACATGTCGCACGACCTGATGCGCACGCTCAAGCGCGCCGGGTTCGGCGATCGCGAGCTGGCCGGACATTCTCGGCGTCGACGAGACCGCGGTGCGCGAGAAGCGGCTGCGAGCTCAAGCTGAAGACCGTCCTACAAGCGCATCGACACCTGCGCGGCGGAGTTCGAATCGTTCACGCCGTATCTCTACAGCAGCTTCGAGGACACCTGCGAGGCCGACCCGACCGATCGGCAGAAGGTGATCATCCTCGGCAGCGGCCCGAATCGCATCGGCCAGGGCATCGAGTTCGACTATTGCTGCTGTCACGCGGTGTTCGGCTTCAAGGCCGAAGGCTTCGAGACGGTGATGATCAACTGCAACCCCGAGACGGTGTCGACCGACTACGACACCGCCGATCGCCTCTACTTCGAGCCGCTGACGTTCGAGGACGTGATGGCGGTGATCGAGCGCGAGCGCGACGGCAACGTCGACGTGTCGTGCGTGGTGCAGTTCGGCGGCCAGACGCCGCTCAAGCTGGCGCTGGCGCTGCAGGAGGCCGGGCGTCACGATTCTCGGCACCTCGCCGGACTCGATCGACCTGGCCGAAGACCGCCAGCGCTTCAACCAGCTGCTGTGGGACCTCGGCATTCCGCAGCCGGCCAGCGGCACCGCGACCTCGCAAGGCCGAGGCGCGCGAGGTCGCGGCCAAGGTCGGCTTCCCGGTGGTGGTGCGCCCGTCGTACGTGCTCGGCGGCCGCGCGATGGCGATTGTCTACGACGTCGCGACGCTCGATCGCTACATGGTCGAGCGCGGTCGACGTGTCGCACGACCGGCCGATCCTGATCGATCGCTTCCTCGAGCACGCCAAGGAAATCGACGTCGATTGCGTCGCCGACGAGACCGGCGCGGTGGTGATCGGCGGCATCATGGAGCACATCGAGGAGGCCGGCATTCACTCGGGCGACAGCTCCTGCGTGGTGCCGCCGCCGTTCCTGAGCGACCGGCACATCGCGACGATTCGCGATTACTCGCGGCGCATCGCCCGCGCGCTCAAGGTGGTCGGCCTGATGAACGCGCAGTACGCGATCAAGGACGACACCGTCTACGTGCTCGAAGTCAACCCGCGCGCCTCGCGCACCGCGCCGTACCTGTCGAAGGCGACCGGCGTGCCGCTGCCGCAGATTGCCGCCCGGGTCATGGCCGGCAAGTCGCTCGCCGACCTCGGGCGTGACACGACGACCTGGCGCCCGGTCGGGGTGTTCGTGAAGAGCCCGGTGTTCCCGTTCGTGCGCTTCCCGGGCGTCGACACCATCCTCGGGCCGGAGATGAAGTCGACCGGCGAAGTGATGGGCGGCGCCGACAGCTTCGGCATGGCGTTCATCAAGGCGATGCTCGGCGCCGGCCAGCGGCTGCCCGAAGAGGGCGCGGTCTGCATCACGGTCAACAACGAGGACAAGGGCGAGGTGCTGCCGATCGCGCAGGGCCTCGCCGAGCTCGGCTTCCAGATCATCGGCACGCGCGGCACCGCCGCGTACCTGCGCGCCCACGGCGTCGATTGCTCGGTGGTCTACAAGGTCAACGAAGGCCGTCCGAGCCTGGCCGACGAGATCGTCAACCGCAAGATCTCGATGGTCATCAACACCCCGCACGGCCGCGAGTCGTTCTTCGACGACAAGGCGGTGCGCCGGGCGGCGATGATGGCGGGGGTGCCGTGCATCACGACGATCACCGGCGCCGCCGCGGCGCTGGCGGCGATCACGGCGCTCAGAACCGAAGGCCTCGACGTGCGCGCGTTGCAGGACTACTACGCGGCCGTCGCGGCCGACCAGTAAAGGCTAAACACGAAGAACACGAAGGACACGAAGGCAATTCTTCTAAACGCCAGTGCTGCTGAGCAGCACTGGCATTCCAAGGGTCTTGCCTTCGTGACCTTCGTGTTAAGAATCTGCTCGCTGTTCGCGTGCGGCCGTCGCAGTTTCTGCGCGCTTCCGGCCAGATCCCCCGAGTTTTCGCCGGATTGCGCGCTGTGCCGCTCGTTTGCAGGGGAACCGTGGCATGTCCACCTCACTCCTCCTTGCCATCGTCACCACCGCGGGCGTCGCCGCCGGCGTGTTTCTCGATCCCGCGCGTCACCGCTCTGGCGCCTTGGCTGGTCGCGGCCTGATCATCCTGGCGCGTTCCTCGCCGCGGCGCGAGGCATGGTCGACACCGCGCGCTGGGGCGTGACGCTCGGCGTGCTCTTGCCGATCGCGATCGCTGATGGGCAGCGCGGCCGAGCATCGCGCCCTGCACCCGCCGCTGCGGCAGTTCCTCGAGGATCGGCTCGGCGGATTCGCGATCGACGAGCCGACGTGCGAACGCCACGACACGCCGGTCGAGATCGAAGGCCGTCTGATGAGCGATGCATTTGCCACCGACGCCGGCGCGTCGATGCGCGTGCGCGTCGAGCGCGTGTCGGTGGGGGCGTGCCTGGAGCCCGCGGCGGGTGGCGTGTCGCTGACGGTGATCGGCGCGCTGGACGGCGGACGACGCTGGGCGAGTGGCGCGCCGGCCGGACCATTCGCGCGATGGCGGTGCTGCGGCAGGCCGGCCAGCTATCTCAATGACGGCGTGCCGGACCAGGAGCGGCTGATGGCGCGGCGCGGCATCGCGCTCGTCGGTTCGGTGAAGAGCGCGGCGCTGGTGCAGGTCGTCACGCGCGGCTCGTGGATCGACGAGACCGCGGCGGCGATGCGCGCCGGCGTGCGGCGGGCGATCGACCGGCATGTCGGCGCACGCGATCCGCAGTCGGCGGCGATCGCCGTGGCGATCCTGATCGGCGATCGCGGCGCGCTCGATCCGCTGGTCGAACAGCGACTGCAGGAGGCCGGCACGTATCACGTCATTGCCATCTCGGGCGGCAACATCGCCATTCTCGCCGGCCTGGTGCTCGGCCTGCTGTGGGCGCATCGGCGTGCGCGGCGGCTGGGCGGCGGGCGCGGCGATCGTGCTGCTGGCCGCCTACGCCTTCCTGGCCGGCGGCGGGCCGTCGGTGATCCGCGCCACGGTAATGGCGGGCATCTATCTGGCGCTGCGGACGATCGATCAGCGGACGGCGCCGCTGACATGCGATCGTCGGTCACGGTGGTCGCGGTGCTGCTGGCGTCGCCGCTCGTCGATCGCCGACGTCGGACTGTGGCTGACCTTCGGCGCCACGGCGGCGATTGTCGCCGGGCGCCGCGAACGGTGCGGCTGCCGCGGCTCGGGTGGCTGCAGGGCGCCGGCGGCGTTGCTGCTGGCGTCGCTGCCGGCGGAGATCGTGCTGATGCCGATCGTGGCGCTTCGTCTTTCAGCGCGTCACGGTCGCCGGGCTGGCGGTGAACCTGGTGGCGATCCCGTGCATGGCGGTGGTCCAGGTGGCGGCGATGGCGACCACCGCCGCCGACGCGCTCGGCTGCGAACGCGCTCGGCCGACTACGCCGGCTGGATCACGCATGCTCGGGGTTCGGGGATTGATCGACAGCGCGCGTCTCGTCGACCTGGCGCCCTGGCTGACGTGGCGTGTGCCGTCGCCGGTGCTGCGGCTGATCGGCGCCGTACTACCTGTTGATGATTGCGGCGTTCATGGTTGACGGCGGCTGGGGCCCGCGGTGCTGGCGGCGGCGCTGTTGCTCTGGATCGTCGCCGCACCGCCCACGCTGGCGCGGAGCGTCGGCGACGGCCAGCTGCATTTGACGATGATGGATGTGGGGCAGGGGGATGCGATGCTGGTGACCCTGCCGAACGGCCGGACGCTGATGGTGGACGCCGGCGGCGTGTCGCTCAACGGCGAGTTCGACATCGGCGATCGCGTGCTCGGCCCCGCACTGCGGGCCCGCGGCATCGGCCGGCTCGACTACCTCGCGATCACCCACGGCGATCCCGATCACATCGGCGGCGCGCTCTCGCTCGTGCGTGACTTCGCGCCGGCCGAGATCTGGTACGGCACCTACGTGAACAACCACGACCGCCGGCGATGCAGCTGCAGCACATGGCGAACCGCCAACGGTCGGCCTGGCGATGGCTGCAAGCCGGCGATCGCATGGAGCTCGGCGGCGTCGAGCTGCGCGTGCATCACCCGGCAGTCGCGGATTGGCAGCGCCAGAAAGTCCGCAACGACGACTCGCTGGTGATCGAGCTGCGCTACGGGCAGGTGTCGATGCTGCTGACCGGCGACATCGGACGGGAGGTCGAGCAGGCGCTGCTCCCGACGCTCGACCTGCTGCCGATCGTCGTCTTGAAGTCACCGCATCACGGCAGCGCGACGTCGAGCTCCGACGAGTTCGTGCAGAAGCTGAAGCCGCAGCTCGTGGTGATCGGCGTCGGCCGCGCGAACCGTACGGCCATCCAGTGCCGCAGGTGCTTCGATCGCTATCGAGCGCGCGGTCAGGCGCTCGTGTTCCGGACGGACGTGCACGGACAGATCGAGATCGTGACGGACGGCTCAGAGTCTCGAGGTCGAGACCTTCGCGCCAAGTCAGTCGAAGGTTCCGTGCCACGAGGCGCGAGGCACTGGCATCAGGCGAATCGTGCGCTAGGCGTTCTGAAGGCCTGTCTTCGTGCCGTTCGTGTCCTTCGTGTTGACCTTTGCCTCTGCCAGCGCTCTTCAAGCTGCTCGAGCGACTGGTCGCGCAGCTTCTTGCCGGCGCCCGTGACCTGCCGCTCCACGTCGTCGAAGCGCCGCTGGAACTTGTCGTTCGCCACCCGCAGCGCCGCCTCGGGCTCGATGCCGAGCTTGCGTGCGACGTTGACCAGCGCGAACAGCAGGTCGCCGAACTCTTCCTCGGCCTCGGGCGACTTGCCGCCACCGTCGGCGACCGCTTCACGCAGCTCGCGCACCTCTTCGTCGACCTTGTCGATCACGTCGCCGGTCGTCGCCCAGTCGAAGCCGACCATCGCCGCGCGGGTGCTGAGCTCGTAGGCGCGCAGCAGGGACGGCATCGATCGCGGCACGCCGCTGAGGACGGTCTTCTCGGCTGCGCCGGCGTCCGTTGCGCTCCTTGCGCCTTGATCTCTTCCCACTGCTCCTTGACCTGTCGCGGCGTCAGCGACGCCTTGCCGTCGGGATCGAAGATGTGCGGATGGCGGCGGATCAGCTTCTCGGAGATCGACGGTGATCGAGTCGGCGATCGAGAAGCGGCCCTCTTCCTCGCAGATCTGCGCGAGGAACACCGCCTCGAACAGGAAGTCTCCGAGCTCGTGCCTTGACCGCGTCGTGATCGCCGCGGTCGAGCGCGTCGAGCAGCTCGTAGGTTTCCTGCAGCACGAACGGGCGCAGCGTCTTCAGCGTCTGCTGGCGATCCCAGGCGCAGCCGTGCTCGGAGCGCAGCGTGCGCATGATCTCGACCAGCTGCTGAAAGCGCGCGCCGGCGTCGCGTGAATCGCTCGGCGATTCGATCGGCAAGTCGCTCATGATCCGTATGCTAGCATTTCAGTTTTGGGATGAACGCGCGCGTCACGGTATTGGGGAGCGGCACGTCGCACGGCGTGCCGATGATCGGCTGCACCTGCGCGGTGTGCACCTCGACCGATCCGCGCGATCGCCGCACCCGGCCGTCGATCTACGTCGACGTCGACGACGGCCCGAAGATCCTCGTCGATACCTCGACCGACCTGCGGCAGCAGGCGCTCGCCAACGGCGTGCTGCGCGTCGACGCGATCCTGTTCACGCACAGCCACGCCGATCACGTGATGGGCCTGGACGACTCGCGGCGCTTCAGCCAGATGCAGAAGGGCGCGATCCCGTGCTACGCCGACGCGCTCACCGTGGCGTCGTTGCAGAAGACCTTCTATTACGTGTTCGATCCGCACACCGAGAAGGGCGGCGGCCTGCCGCAGATCGAGCTGCACACCATCGACGGCCCGTTCGCGATCGACGGCGTGCCGATCCAGCCGATTCCGCTGATGCACGGCGCGCGGCCGATCCTCGGGTTCCGCTTCGGCGACTTCGCCTACCTGACCGACACCAATCACATTCCGGACGCGGCGTGGCCGCTGCTGGCCGGCGTCAAGACGGTGATTCTCGACGCGCTGCGGCACCGCCCGCATCCGACGCACTTCACGGTGGCGGAGGCGATCGCGGCCGCCGAGCGGATCGCAGCCGCAGCAGACCTACCTGACGCACATCTGCCACGACCTGCCGCACGTCGCGACCAACGACGGCGCTGCCGCAGGGCGTCGAGCTCGCCTATGATGGGTTGCAGTTGACGATCTCGTGGACGTAATTCATTACCCCGACGATCCCCGCCCGGCGTGGCGATCGCCGGTGCTCGCGCTCGGCAACTTCGACGGCCTGCATCGCGGCCACGTCAAGATCATCGAGCGCATCCAGCGCGGCGCCGCCGAGCGCGGCGGCACCAGCGTGGTGCTGACGTTCGATCCGCATCCGCCGCGCGTCCTCCGGCCCGACAAGGCGCCGGCGCTGCTGATGACCAAGACGCAGAAGCTCGACGCGCTGGCGCGCGCCGGCGTGCAGGGCGCGGCGGTGGTGCGCTTCACGCGCGAGATGTCGCAGTGGGAGCCGGAGACGTTCGTGCGCAGCGTGCTGGTCGAGTGGCTGCGCGTCGCCGAAGTGTGGGTCGGCGCCGACTTCCAGTTCGGCCGCGAGCGCAGCGGCAACTTCACGCTGCTGCGGTCGCTCGGCGCGCAGCACGGCTTCCGCGCCGAGAAGATCGATCCGATCCGCTACAAGGACTTCATCGTCTCGAGCACGCGCATCCGGCGGCTGGTCAGCGAGGGCCGGGTCGACGAGGCCGGCGCGCTGCTCGGCCACCACTACGCGATCGACGGCACGGTGGTGGAAGGCGCGAAGCGAGGCCGCGAGATCGGCTTTCCGACCGCCAACCTGTCGACCTCCAACGAGCTGATTCCGCCGCACGGCGTCTATGCCACGGCGCTGACCATCGACGGCCAGCTGCATCCGAGCGTGACCAACGTCGGGCAGCGGCCGACGTTCGGCGACCAGCTCGCCACCACCATCGAAACCCACGTCCTGAACCCGTTCGATCGCGGGTCGGCGGCGAGGCGGCGACGTGCCGCGCAGGGCGCCGACGGCTGGAACCTCTACGGGCGGACGGTCCGACTGGCGTTTGTCCAGCGGCTCCGGGACGAGCGCAAGTTCCCCGACCTCGAGGCGCTCCAGGAGCAGATCGCCGCGGATGTTCGCCGCGCATCGCGATTGTTCGATAGACTGTCTGTCTGACTGCATGAGCCCTGCTTCGTTCACTTTCAAGCTGACCGTGCCGAACGACCCCGAAGGGGTGACCGTGTTCGCCGCCGTGGCGGCGCACGCCGTGGAATACGCCAAGCTCGATGCCGCCGCCGGCGCCGCGTTCGTCGAGCGCGCGCGCGAGGCCGCGACGCGGCGGCGCTGACATCCGCCACCGGGCATGTCCTGCCTCGCGGTGTTCGCGGCCGCCGACGGCCAGCTCACCATGACCATCGGCGGCCAGACGGCCGCCGCAGTCGCTGCCCGCCTGACGCCATGCGTCTCTACAACACCCTGACCCGGCAACAGGAAGACTTTGCCCCGGCCCTGCGACAACACGGTCCGCATGTACACCTGCGGCCTGACGGTCTACGCGCGCGGGCACATCGGCAACTTCCGCACCTTCGTCTGCGTGGACGTGCTGCGCCGCGCGCTGAAGTACGTCGCCGGCTACCAGATGCACCACGTCATGAACTTCACCGACGTCGACGACAAGACCATCGTCGGCGCCGCCAAGGCGGGGCTGCCGCTGCGCGACTACACCGATCAGTACATCGACGCGTTTCGCGAGGACGCGCTCGCGCTCGGCATCGAGCCGGTCGAGGACACGCCGCGCGCCACCGACGATGAGAATCTCAAGGCGATGGCCGACATGATCAACGCGCTCGGCGAGCGTGGCCACACCTACACGCACCGACGGCTCGATCTACTTCAAGATCTCGACGCTGCCGTCCTACGGCAAGCTGGCGCGTCTCGATCACGAGGGCATCCAGTCCGGCGCGCGCATCGACTCCGACGAGTACGACAAGGAAAGCGCGCGCGACTTCGTGCTGTGGAAGTCGACCAAGCCGGGCGAGCCGACCTGGGATGTGCGGCTGCGGCCCGGGCCGTCCCGGCTGGCACATCGAGTGCTCGGCGATGGCGCTGCGGCTGCTCGGCGAATCGCCGATCGACATTCACACCGGCGGCGTCGACCTGGTCTTTCCGCACCACGAGAACGAGATCGCGCAGAGCGAAGGCGCGACCGGCAAGGAGTTCTCGCGCTTCTGGTTCCACGTCGAGCACCTGCTCGTCGACAACCAGAAGATGTCGAAGTCGCTCGGCAACTTCTACACCGTGCAGGACGTGCTCGACAAGGGCTTCCGGCTGTCGGCGCTGCGCTACATCCTGCTGTCGGCGTACTACCGCAAGCAGCTGAACTTCACCTGGATCGGGCTGGAGCAGGCGGAAGAAGCGCTGCGCCGCATCACCGATTTCCTCGGCCGCGTCGAAGGGCTGGCCACCGGCGCGCGCATCCCGCCGTGACCGCGCGCGTCAAGGAAGCGGTCGACGCATTCGACGCCGCGCTGCGCGACGACCTCAACACCGCCGCCGGCCTCGGCGCGATCTTCGATCTGATCCGCGCGCTCAACATCGCGATGGACGCGAAGCAGGTGGGGCAGGGCGACGCCACCGAGATCATCGCGGCGTTCAATCACTTCGATCGCGTGCTCGGCGTGCTGTCGCTGCGCCGCGCCGAGGATGCCACGCCGCCGATCCCGCAGG
Organism: uncultured Acidimicrobiia bacterium; assembly: GCA_963795125.1. Taxonomy (GTDB): domain Bacteria; phylum Acidobacteriota; class Vicinamibacteria; order Vicinamibacterales; family UBA2999; genus 12-FULL-67-14b. Next base: position 957,669 of record CAWCGQ010000001.1, read on the forward strand.
CCGAGATCGATGCCGGCGATCCAGGCTCGCCAGGACGCGCGCCGCCGGCGCGACTTCGCGGAGGCCGACCGCATCCGCGAGGATCTGCTCGCCAAGGGCGTGATCCTCGAAGACTTCGCCCAGGGCACGCGCTGGAAGCGCAAATAGCACGTAACTAGATCAGCGATCATGGATGCAGCCGCTGATCAAAACCGCTCTCCCGGGTCCCAAGGCCAAGGCCATCATCGAGCGCGACGGCAAGGTCGTCTCGCCGTCGTACACCCGCGGCTATCCGTTCGTGATGGCGCGCGGCACCGGCGCGATCGTCGAAGACGTCGACGGCAACCTGTTTCTCGATTGCGCCGCCGGCATCGCGGTCAACTCCACCGGCCACTCACATCCCGAGGTCGTCGCCGCGATCGTCGACCAGGCGCAGAAGTTCCTGCACATGTCGGGCACGGACTTCTATTACGAGCCGCAGGTCCGGCTCGGCGAGGAGTTCAACGCGATTGCGCCGTTCAGCGGCGACAAGCGATCGTTCTTCTCGAACTCCGGCACCGAGGCGATCGAAGCGGCGATCAAGCTGGCGCGCTATTCGACCGAAGCGCTACGGGATGATCGCGTTTCTCGGCAGCTTTCACGGCCGCACGCTCGGCGCGCTGGCGCTGACGTCGAGCAAGGCGATCCAGCGGCGCGGCTTCGGGCCGATGCAGGCCGGCACGTTCCACACGCCGTACGGCAACTGCTATCGCTGCCCGGTCGGACTCAAGCCCGAGTCGTGCCAGGCGGAGTGCCTCGACTTCCTCGAGCATCAGATCCTCGTGCACCTGATCTCGCCGGACGAAGTGGCCGGCGTGGTGGTCGAGCCGATCCAGGGCGAAGGCGGCTACGTCGTGCCCGAGCCGAAGTTCCACCAGCGCCTGCGCGAGCTGACCAGCAAGCACGGCATCCTGCTGATCGCCGACGAAGTGCAGTCGGGCATGGGCCGCACCGGGCAAGATGTTCGCGATGGAGCACTTCGGCGTCGAGCCCGACATGGTCGCGGTCGCCAAGGGCGTGGCCTCGGGCCTGCCGTTGGGCGTGACGACGGCGCGGGCGGAGGTGATGGCGTGGCCGCCTGGCTCGCATGCCAGCACGTTCGGCGGCAACCCGGTGTCGTGCGCCGCGGCGCTCAAGACGATCGAGCTGCTGAAGACGTCGCTGATGAAGAACGCCGCCGAGGTCGGCGACTTCATGTTCGACCGGCTGCGCGAGCTGCAGCAGAAGCATCAGATCATCGGCGACGTGCGCGGCCGCGGCCTGATGATCGGCATCGAGCTGGTGCGCGATCGCGTCACCAAGGAGCGCGCCGTCACCGAGCGCGACGCGGTGGTCGACGCCTGCTTCAAGCGCGGCCTGCTGGTGCTCGGCGCCGGCAAGAACGCGATCCGCATCTCGCCGCCGCTGGTGCTGACCAAGGCGCAGGCCTCGACCGCCGTCGACATCCTCGACGCGGCGTTGTCGGAGCTACCGGCGCCCAGTTAGGGCAGCCGTCTGCGGCGCCGGCGCGGGATTGCGCGCCGAGGTATCTCTCGCGGCTCGCTCTCCGCTCGCCGGTCAAATCTTCTCTCCGGCGGCACGGGCCGCTGGGGCGGCACAGCCGCCCTCCCCAGGCCTCCGTTCGATTTGTCTGTAGCTCTCTGCGTCGGCTCGGTCGAACGCTCGCCGCGAAAGACACCTCGCCGCGCATGGCGCCGGCGCGCCGGCTGGACGCCGTTCGATCTGGAGGGAGCGAGAGCGGGCGGAGAGGAGCCGACTCCGATTGGAACGGGGCATCGAGGGCGGAGGCGACGGTCAGAGTTTTACAGGCAACATCGGCGGTAGCGCCGAACGCACAGGGCCTGCCGCCGATTTGCCCAGCCCTCTCGAGCGACCGGAAGAGCGAACGGCGTCCGGCGGTATCGCGCGACGGCGACGCACGGCGCGGCGAGGTGTCTCTCGCGGCGTCGCTCTCCGCTCGCCGGTCAAATCTCTCTCGTCCGGCGCGCACGCGCCCGGCTTGGGGCGTGCACAGCACGCTCCTCGCCAGGCTCTCCGATCCCCTTCGAGCGACACTCCCGGCTCCGCGCCCGCTCTCGCCCTTCGAGCGGCACGGCGACGCCGGCGCAGTGTTCGATTTGTCGTGGTAGCCTCTCTGCGTCGGCTCGGTCGAACGCTCGCCGCGAAAGACACCTCGCCGCGCATGGCGCCGGCGCGCAGGAACACCGATTGCTGCCGCACCCGCATGCCACATCCGCGACAAGTCCTCGGCGCCGACGGGGAATCGATGGCGTGCGCCGAGCTCGAACGGCTCGGATATGCCATTGTCGAAAGGAATTACCGCATTCGCTCGGGCGAGATCGATATCGTCGCGCGCGACGCCGGCACGATAGTATTTGTAGAAGTGAAGACCAAGACCGATGGCAGTTTTGGCGATCCCGTCGACGAAGTGACGCCGCAGAAACAGCGACAGATCATCGCGATGGGCGAGTATTACTCGACCTATTGCTGCCCGCCCAACACCCCCTGCCGGTTCGACGTCGTCGCCGTCGATCTCTCGATGACGCCCGCCGAAGATCACCGTCTACCAGGACGCGTTTCGACCGGGATGGTAGGGCGCAGCAGCGCAGAAGGCACGGACGTGATCACCACTGAGCTCAGAACCGATCCGATCACCGGCCGCACGGTCGCGATCGATCTCGGTCCGTTCAGGCGCCGCGACGATTTCGATCTCGAGCCGGTGCGGCTCGAGGATGCGCCGGCGGAGTGTCCGCTCTGCGAGGGCCGCGAGGCGGACGCCGGTCCCGAGATCCTGGCGTGGCGCGAGGGCGGTCCCGCCGAACGTGCCGGGCTGGTCGGTGCGGGTGGTGCCGAATCGCAATCCGATGCTGAAGATCGAGGGCCGCGCCGGAGGTGCGGTCCGACGGCCTGTTCGAATCGCGCGACGGCCTCGGCGCGCACGAGGTGATCGTCGAGACGCCGATTCACGATCAGCCGCTGCACACGCTCGATGCCGATCGCCTGTGGCGCGTGCTGTGGGCGTGGCGGACGCGCATCCAGGACCTGAAGCGCGATGCGCGCTTCGCCAGCGTCGTGATCTTCAAGAATCACGGCCGCGTCGTCCGGCGCGCGGCTCGATCATTCGCATTCACAGCTCACGGCGTATCCGATGATCCCGCCGGCGCTTGGCGACAAGCTGCGCGGCGCGGCACGACATCTGTCGATCAACGGGCAGTTGCATCTTCTGCGATCTGCTCGCGCAGGAATTGAGGGACGGCGACCGCGTCATCAGCGATCACGACGCGGTGATTGCGATCGCGCCCTACGCGTCGCGCGTGCCGTTTGAAACCTGGCTGATGCCGCGCGAGCATGCGCCGCGCTTCGAGGACGCGACCGACGACGACGCTGCACGCGATGGCGGCGACGTTTCGGTCGGTGATGGCGCGGCATCGATTGGGCGCTGGAGCGGCCGGCCTATAACCTGGTGCTGCACACCGGCCGCTGTCGGGCGAGGCGGATGCCGCGTTCCACTGGCATCTCGAGATCCTCCCGCGGGTGACGCGCTGTCAGCGGCCTCGAGTGGGGGAGCGGCGTGCATCGCAACCCGGTGGCGCCGGAAGAGGCGGCCGAGGTGCTCCGGGGCCGGTCGGCAGGTTAGCGCGCCGATTCAGGCCGGAATTGCCTCAAATGCGGACCCATCTGTTACAGTAGGATGTTCTCAACGAGCGGGAATAACTCAGTGGTAGAGTGCGACCTTGCCAAGGTCGAAGTCGCGGGTTCGAATCCCGTTTCCCGCTCCAATTCGCTCACGCTTCGGTTCCACGGCGCGAGAGTTTCGCTATGGCAAGCCATCGCCGGAGTGATTGTCCGCGAGCGACGGCGAGCGTAGCCGAGGATCACCGGTGAGCGAGTCGATGGGCAAGCCAGTCGAGCACCCGCGATAGAATCCCAACTGAAGCACTTCAATCGGCGCCGTCGCCAAGTGGTAAGGCAGAGGTCTGCAAAACCTCCATCCCCGGTTCAAATCCGGGCGGCGCCTCCAACCTTCGCTCACCTTCAGGCGAAGTTGTCCACCGTAGCTCGCCAGGGAATTGCGCGAGCGAAGGAGGACCGCACTCGACAAATCTGAGCTACGGTTGGCAGGCCAATGTCCCTGAGTAGTAGACGGTCGTGGACATCGATCCACGATTGGTCAATTGTCCCTTTCTTGTCGTAAGCTTCCCCGATCGATCGCTTGACGCTGAAAAGTAGACTGCTCCGGGTCAAGACTAAAGTGATTGGAGACCCATGCTTGGAAACCGATGGCTGAACGCACTTCGGGTTCTCGGATTGGCTGCCTTGGTGTCCGGATGCGGCAATTCGGTCGGCACGCCGATGTTGCTGACAGCGCCGACGCCTACCGCGATACCTGCACCCATACCCACGCCGGCAACCCCGATCGCCGACGGCGTGCTCTCCGGCATCATCTTTGAAGTCACTTCTACGGGACGCACCGGGCTTCAAGCCGCGACCGTGTACTTGTTGACGTGCGGGGCCGTGAATTGTCCGGCGGCGCTCACCGCTGCACGCGAAGTGAAAACCGATCAATCCGGAGCTTACCGGATCAGCGGCGTCTATGGCGGCAGTCTGAACTTCCTGTGGGTACGCGATGAGGTCTTTGAATTGGTCGATCCGATGCCACTCGGAACATGCCCGGACCAATGCGATCGGGTGGTCACCATCAACGGGGATACCCGCCTTGACATCGACCTCCGCCGACGCTGAAGGCGCCGAAATGCGGGGCGGAGCATACGACGATTAGATCGCGTAGCTTCTTCTTCGCTCTGTGTCCGCGCTGGCAGACGTAGAGTTACGACGTGAAGGATGATTGCTGTCAGGCAGGACTTCACTCCGAGAACGCCGCGTGGTAGCGGATCAACCCGCCGCCGCCGAAGCCGCCCTCAATCATTGCCATCGCCATGAACACGTCGTCGGGTACGTCGAACTCGCACGTCAGCCCGAACCGTGACGCCGGGATGAATCCGAATCGTGGATAAAACTCGGGATGCCCGACGACGACGATGCCGGCGATCCTGGAGCGGCGGCATTGCTCGAGACCGGCAAGGACCAGCGCGGAGCCGATCGCTTGTCGCTGACGAAGCGGGGCCACCGCCATCGGTCCAAGGCCCATCAGCAACCGGCCGCTCTGGTCGCCACAAGTCACCGGCGAGAACATGATGTGTCCGACGATGCCGTCGTCGTCGGCGACGAGCGAGATGACGGGTCGCGCGACGTCGCGGAGCCGGTCCACGATGCGTGCTTCCTCGTCGTCGCCAAAGGCAAGCTGATTCACCCGGCGGATGTGGTCGATATCGGCTGCTGCTTCCGGTCTGACTCGCATCTCAATGTGAATGCGACTGCGCTCGGCGAACCGGGCTGTGAGCAACGCCGAGCGCCCGGAAAATCACCAGGTGTCCGGCGAGCGCCGCGAGCACCATGACCGCCGGCAGCCACACAAACGGCGGGTCCATCACCCACGTATTCAGCGCATCGTCGCCAAAGTAGCGGAAGCGCGGCGTCGCGAGAATGGCGACGGTGACGATGTTGGCGAGCAGGACCAGGCCCAGCAGGTTCCAGCCGGCCACCAGCCGGCGACCGCCGTGGCCGCTCCACACCAGTCCTGCTACGACGATCGCGGTGGCGCCGGTTACGATGTCGAAGTTCAGCCCCGAGTAGCTCATTGGTTCGGGCATGATGCCGCGCCTGTACATCGCATGCATGGCGAGCTCGAGCGGCAGCCGAAAGGCCTGAACGCCGACGAGCGCCCATAGCGGGATGAACTGCGAGAGCCGGCGGCCGAGCGGGCTCCACGCCATGGCACCGGCCAGGATGAAGATCGAGAGGACTAAAAACGCAAAGGGCGGTGGCGTTCGATCCCAGTTGCGCAGGATCCCAGACCGGGCGGCTGCCCAGGTCACCGCCATCCAGCCGAGCGCCGCCGCCGCCACCAGCAGCGCGACGCGCCTGGAACTGTCACGAGACGCGCCGTCGCAACGCCACGCGACCGCCGTACCCCAGGCGAGGGCGCACACCAACAGCAGCGGAAGAACGACAAAGGCGGCGACAACCGGGTCGGCCAGCGCCATGGGCTATCAGTGCTGCAGCGCCTTCATCACCGCTTGCGGATCACCGGCGGCAATGACCAGACGGTTGCCGGTGGCGAGATAGGTGTAGCGCACGTTGATGTGCGCGTCGGCGATGCGCTGGAACACGCCGGCGGCCGCGCCGGGTTCATCCTCGACCGGGACGACCACGACTTCCTGTCGCTGCAGCTCACGGAATCCGGCCTCGTGCAGACACGCTCGCGTCGCCACCAGGTCGATGGCGAGGATGTGCACGATGCCGTTCATCTCACTGTAGCCGTCGATATTGATGCCCGCATCACTGACGCATCCGAGCGCTTTTGCGAGGGCGCCGGGTCGATCGCTATCGAGCGCGACGGCAAGGTCTGCGGCGAGGTGTGCGGACATAGCCCCTCCAGGAGAGAATCGTGAGGGCGGATGCTATCACGACCCCAGGCCGATGCTGCCGGGCTGGCGAGTGGCGTGGATCTAGACGAAAATGAGCCGCCGCCAACATGTCCGATCCAGTCACGCCCGTCGAATCAGCGCTGGCCCACCCGCGACAGACTCTCATCGTCGTACTGGTCCTGATCCCGCTGGCATGCTGGATCTGGGTCGTCGCCATGGCCCGCGACATGTACGGACCCATGAACGGCGCGTCCGCGTGGATGATGACGGTCGAGTGGGATGCGCCGCGGCTGGTCCTGCTCTGGGCGATGTGGGCGGCGATGATGGCCGGGATGATGCTGCCGACGGCGGCGCCGATGCTGCTCCTTTTTGCGCGAACGGTACGCAATCGACCGAACCCGCGCCGTGTGGCGACACGTATTTACGCGTTGGCCGCGGGCTACGCGGCGGTGTGGCTGGTGTTCAGCGTCGCGGCCACGGCACTACAGCGGCTCTTCGCGTCGTTACTGATGTTGACGCCGATGATGGAACCGTCAAGCCCGACGGTCGCGGCCGGGCTCCTGATCGTGGCCGGCGTGTATCAGTTCACGCCCGCGAAGTTCGCGTGCCTGCAATCGTGCCGCTCGCCGATCGCGTTTTTTGCGACACGTTGGCGAGAAGGCGTCGACGGCGCGTTTCGCATGGGCGCCTCACACGGCCTGTACTGCCTCGGCTGCTGCTGGGCGCTGATGCTGCTGTTGTTTGCCGGCGGGGTGATGAACCTCGGCGTGATCCTCGCGCTCACGCTGTGGGTGGCGATCGAGAAGATCGCGCCGTTCGGACAACAGAGCGCGCGCGTCAGCGGCGCCCTGTTGCTCGGCGGGGCAGGGTGGATGCTTCTCGGCTAGTGTCAGGCCGCGGCGGCGGCTGCCGCGTTGTCCCACTTGAAGTCGTAGAGGATCCAGTTGGTCTTGTCGAGAGAGAGCGAGATCCCGCCGGCCTTCGCCTTCAGCGTGCCTTGACCGCAATTGCCGCGCGTCCAGATGAAGCCGGTCGGCAAGTCGACGATGGCGGTGTGGTCTTCGCCGGTGACCGGGTTCTTCAAGGAATCGCCCACCGCGTCGGCGATGCCGTCGATCTTGAACGTGCTCTTGACGCCTTCACCTGCGATCGTGATCTTGGCCTTCTCGAGGCCGATCACTTCAAACGTCGGGCCGAGCAGCTCCCAGGGCAAGCCACCCAGTTTGCCGCCGAAGATGTCGGCCAGCACGCCGACCTGCGCGTCGGTGGTTGCCGGATCGACAATGAAAACGCACTTGCCGTTGCCTTCGTGGATCGCTTTCGGCCATTCAACCAGTGCCGCACATTTCACGCCATCGAGCGAGACGTCGCCGCACTGACCCCGGCTGATGTGCATGCCGACCAGGGCGCGGCAACTGCCGTCGTCCGAATTCGGGAAGCCGCCGAAGTTGCATCCGCATCCAAAATCGCAGTTGCAGAACTCGTAGCCCGTGCCGCTCATCTGCCATTTTTGAATGTCTGCCATTTGAGCCCCTCCACCGCCGATACTATCGCGAAGCCCCCGGTGTCACAACGTGTTGACGCGCCCGGGGCCGGCTCGCATTTCGGTCAATTGGGCGAAGCGCCGCGCATTCTGCTAGCATCGGGCGGCACTTTCGTACCACGTGCATCGTCGTCCACACGCCATCGTCTCCGGAGTGGGCCATGACCAACGACCAGATCCGCGAGTTCGTCGATCGGTTCACGCGCGCCTGGGAAAGTCAGGACGTCGCGAAGATCAGCGACTGCTACACCGCCGACTGCGTGCTGGTCAGCCCGATCTTCAGCACCGTGCGCGGACACGCCGCGGTCGAGCACTCCTACGCCGATCTGTTCAAGGCGTTTGCCTTGAAGAAGATCAGCGTGGACGATGTGGTGATCGGGAACGAGGATCCGCCGCGCGCGGTGGTGGTCTGGAAGCTCGAGTCGACACATGTCGGGGAGGTGTTCGGGATGCCGCCGTCCGGCAAGCCGATCGAGCGCACCGTCGCCTTCATCCTGACGCTTCAGGACGGCAAGATCGCAAGGGAAGTGCGGATCTACGACTTCACCAGCATGCTGGTGCAGTTGGGCGTGCTGCGGGTCAAACCGGCATGAGGGCGACAGTAAACCGCGTGACAAGTGGGAAAATAGTCTGCCCCTGGCGAGACATTTGACCCCGTTCAGCCGGACCGTTTCTGCCGGTTATCGCCTGATTTTTGCGATCTCGAGCTCATCCCGTAATTAGCCGAACAATTCTGATAGTTCCCCGGAGAGGCTGAAGAACCGCCGAACGGCCGCGTTTCGCCCCAAAGCCGGTGTGCCGTTTGCTTGGCTGACCTCGCACGCAGGTTTCGTTTACTGAAGGCTTTCTCAAAAGGACACTACAGTGCGCAGCGACTCTTCCGCGCCCGACAAGGACGGCGGCAACGTGCCGCCACGGCCGGCGAACCGCCCACGCATCGTACCGATCGACCCGACGTCGGCGGCGATGCGGGCGTTTGCGTCCGAGCACAGCACGGGTCTGAAATCGGAACTGGCAGCGGTCGAGGGGCCTGAGACGCCGCGCGTTTCGGAGTTTCCCTCCGAGCGCGATCTGCCGCCGGAAGTGACGCTGCCGCCGCCCGTACCCGTCAGCCGTTTTGGGTGGCGCAATATCTCGCTGGCGATCCTGGCGGTGCTGGTCGTGGCCCAGGGCGGCCTGATGGCGTTCTGGATGCTCACGGGTCCGGTCGCCGCCGTCGCGCCCGACACCGGATCGGCGACGGTCACGTCGGAGCCCAGCGGATCGCCGGTGACGATCGACGGCATGGCCCGCGGCGCCACGCCGCTCACCGTGGCGCTGACGCCCGGCGCTCATCGCATCGAGGTCGGTGTGGGGGCGCAGGCGCGCACGCAGAACCTCAACGTCGTGCGCGGCGGCGACGCGTCCATTCACGTGGAGCTGGCACCTCCGCTCGCGGCGGGAGTGATCGCCGGCACCGGCAGCCTGCAGGTCACCAGTGAGCCGGCCGGCGCCCGCGTATCGATTGACGGCGAGGCTCGCGGCGTGACGCCCCTGACCGTTGCCAACCTGAAAGTCGGCGACCATGCCGTTACCGTTCGAGGCGCGTCGGGCGAAGCGGTGAACCGCACGGTGAGCGTGCAGGAAGCCACGCTCGCGTCGCTGATCGTGTCGCTGAACGGCGCCGGCGCGTTCGCGTCGGGCTGGCTGGCCGTCACGAGCGGCATCCCGATGCAGATCATCGAGAAAGGCACGCTCATCGGCAGCACCGAGACGCCCAGGCTGCTGTTGCCGGCGGGCGCTCACGAACTGGAGTTCGTCAACGCCGGGTTGGGCTACCGCGAGGTGCGAAGCGTCCAGATCGCCGCCGGCCAGACCGCCACCGTCCCGCTCAAGGCGCCGATGGGCACCATTTCGGTGAACGCGTTGCCGTGGGCGGAAGTCTGGATCGATGGCCAGCGGGCGGGCGAAACCCCGCTCGGCAATTTCTCGATCGCCATCGGCACTCACGAAGTGCTGTTCCGGCATCCCGAGCTCGGCGAACAGCGTAAGACCGTCACCGTCGGCGTTCAGGCGCCGCTTCGCGTTGGCGTGGACATGAGAAAACCATGAGCGCTTCCATTCGTGTTGCCCTAATCATCCTGCTGCTCTCCGCCGCGACCGCGGCCGCCCAGGACGACGTGCTCGCGCCGGCGCGCGATTTGTACGCGTCGGCCGAATACGAAGAGGCCCTGACGGCGCTGGGGCGGCTGAAAGCGGAGGCCTCCACCACGACGCTGCCGGAGATCGATCGCTATCGCGCGCTCTGCCTGATGGCGCTTGGCCGCGCCAGCGAAGCCGACAAGGTGATTGAATCGATCGTTACGAGCGATCCGCTGTATCAGCCCGCTGCGTCCGATGCCGCCCCGCGCGTGCGCGCGGCCTTCAGTGCCGTCCGCCAACGCGTGCTGCCCGGCGTGGCGCGCAACCTCTACGTCGACGCCAAGGCCGCATTCGATCGCAAGGCGTATCCGGAAGCGGCGCTGACGCTCGAGAAGACGGTGCGCGTGATCGACAACCTCGAGGGCCCGAGCAAGGCGGAGCTCGGCGACTTGCGCGTGCTCGCGGCGGGATTTCTCGAACTGAGCCGGGCGTCGCTGGCCCCGGCGCCCGCGGCCGCGCCGGCGTTCCCGCCGACGGTCGCCAAGCCCCAGGCAAACGTGACGCCCGCGCCTCCGCTCCCGCTGGCCACCAATCTCCTGGTGCTCAAGCAGGATCTGCCTCCGCTGCCGTACTCGCTCACCTCCTTCGGTGGCGGGGAGTATCGCGGCATGGTCGAAGTTGACATCGACGAAGCCGGCAACGTCACCGGCGCACGCATGCTGCAGCCGGTGCATGCGTTTTACGATCCGCTGCTCCTCAAAGCCGCCCAGGACTGGAAGTACGAGGCGCCGCGCTTCGGCGGCAAGCCGGCCGCGTCGCGCAAGCGCGTCGAAATCGTGCTGCGGCCGTAGCGTCCAGGCTGCTGAAGAACGCAGCCTGAAGACATACGGAAGAACGCATACGGAAGAACGAATACGCGGTCCCGTTACGCGGACGCCGGACGGACCTCGATGGCTGCGACGGCATGGAGACGCCGCGCCGGATCGAGCTGCGCGCCCAGCCGCCGTACCATGCTGCGCCAGTCCTGATCCTTCGCGGCCTCGCCGGTGACCGGGCGGACGACAATTGGCCGCCGCAGCACCGCCGCGGCCCAGTCGGGTCGAGCGTTGCCGGCCACGTCAATCGCGACCACCTCGAACGCGCGGCCATCTTTGTAGATCGCGACCAGCCCGGCATCGATCTCGGTGCCCATCTTGATCTCGAACCGCACGGCGCGGCCAATCGCGCTCTCTTCGTAGTGGGCAAAGATGCCCTCGACCAGCGGATGCCCGGAGGCAAAGAAGTCGATCGACTCGTTTTCGACGGCCTCCTCGCGATCGAAAGTGCCGACGTAGCCGGATCCGGCCGGCACGCCTGGCAAGCCGTCGACCGTTGCGCCGCTGCCAAGCTCGATCGAGAACACCCGATGACCCGGTGGATGCGCGATGGCGAATCCCAGCCCGATGGCGGCGTTGATCACCACTTCCTGATTGAGCTCGTCGAGCTCCGCGGGGACACGCGCCAGGATCGCCGGCGCCATGGCGGGCCGATACGGATCGCGATGCAGCTGCTGATACGCCGCTTCGCGAATGCGCGTGCGCGCTTCCTGAGCGTGGCCGACCAGCTCGTCGAAACGCGCGTCGGACAGGACGCCCTCGGGGTCGAGCGCGATCTCCTCGAGCGCGCCCTCGACCGGCGCCAACTGCGGCTCGAGCCCGGCGAGCGGCTCGCGAAACAGGCCGAGCGCCTCGAACAGCCGCACCACCTCGCGGCCCAGGCCGCCGGCCGGACGAAAGTAGACGACCTCGACCGGGATCTTGCGGCCGATGCGATCGAGCCGGCCAATCCGCTGCTCGACGACGGAGGGTTTCCAGGGCAGGTCGAACAACACCAGCCGGCGGCAGAACTCGAAATTGCGTCCCTCGCCACCGCACTCGGTCGAGATCAGCAGGCTCGGGCCGTCGGCTTCGCGGAAGCGCGCCACCTCGGTGTCGCGGCGTGCCGGCGTGAGGGTTTCGTGAAAGATGCCCGTCGCCAGTTGCGCCCGCTGGCTCAGCTTCTCGCGCAACATCTCGAGCGTTTCGCGATGCGCCACGAACACCAGCGTCTTTTCTTTGGCATCTCGCCAGCGCGGCGCCATCGACACCAGCCACTCGACCCGCGGATCAGTGGCATCCATCGCCAGTGCCTGCGTGCGCAAGGCGTCGTCGGTCGGGCCGAGCGCCGCGGCGAGCGCGGCGCCGGATGCCAGCGCCCGGCGAATGCGATCGATCTTCTCGCGGCCGGCAATCGCATGAGCGACCGCCGTGCTTCTCACCGCGGTTTCGACGGCCAGCTGCGGCTGTGGCTTGGCCCTGGCGGCGGCGGCATGTTCGATCGGAATGCCGACACGAGGCGGCAATCCGCCGATGTCGGCGCGGCGTGTCGCGCTCGTGCACGCGGGCAGGGGAGTGCCCTGCGCGAGACGGGCTTCGATGCTCATGTCCTCCGGAAAGTCCCCGGGCCGCAGCAGCTGCAGCAAGCGAAAGAATCCGTGCGCGTCGTCTTCGAGCGGCGTCGCGCTCAGCAGCAGCACGTGGCGGCCGGCGGCCGCAATCGGCGCCACCGCGCGCCACGCCGGCTCACCCGGATGGCCGGGCGGCCGCCGCAGCCGCTGCGCCTCGTCCACCACCAGCACGTCGATGCCGGCTGCGACCGCCTGCCGGGTCAACTCCGGCCGCTCGATCAGCATCTCGAGCGAGATCACCGTGCGTGGATGCAGCTCGAAGGGATTGAAGTCGGCGCCAAAATCCTTCGCGACGTCGGCGAGGCGATCCTTGTCGAGCAGCGTGAACACCTGGTGGTACTTGCGCCACAGCTCGCCCAGCCACTGCACGGTCAGCGTGTCGGGCGCCACCACCAGGCAGCGCGCGACTTTCCCCATGTGCACGAGCCGGTTCAGGATGAGCGAGGCCTCGATGGTTTTCCCGAGCCCGACTTCATCAGCGAGCAACCACCGTACCGGATCGGTGCCGCTGGCGCGTTCGGCGACGTAGAGCTGATGCGGGAAGAGGCGGACGCGGCCGCCGAGAAACGGCCCCAGGCCATCGGCTTCGCGCAGCGCCAGCAGGTGCAGCACGTTCATCCGCGTGATGAAGTCGTCGACATCGTCGAGGTCGCCGAGCGCCAGCCGTTCGAGCAGCGCGCCTTCGAGCTCGAGCGGCCATAGCGCATGCGACGCCGCCGTTCGGCCGTTCGCCAGGGTGAAGGTGCCATCGGGGCGGACCGCCGCAATCGCGGTCTCTTCGCTGGTGGCGGTGATGCGCACCGGCCGGCCGACGCCGAGGTCGACGGCGACCAGCGCCTCTGCGTTCGCGGCAAACTGGAGCGTGGTTCCCGCCCGCGGGAACTCGACGACGAGCAGGCGGCGCTCGACCGCCGTCACGCGTCCGATCCCGAGTTCAGGATTGAAGCGGTGCGTGAGGTAGGCACCCGCGGTCCAGCGAGGTGATGAAGTGATGATCGGCAGATCTACGACGTTACACCAAGTGGGGCACCAGGGCTTCGATCGCCGCCGCCGCACGCACACCTGACACACGGTTCACTTCGCGACCCTTCGCGAACACCGCAATGGTCGGGATCGATTGAATCGTGAAGCGGGCCGACAGCTCGGGATTCGCGTCGGTATCCACTTTCAACACCAGCGCCTTGCCCGCCAGATGCCCGGCCACCTTCTTGATCTCCGGCGCCACCATCTTGCACGGCCCGCACCAGGCGGCCCAGAAATCGACCACCACGGGCACCGACGAGTTGGCGACGACGGCGTCGAACACCGCGGTGCCCGGGACGTCGATCGGCTCGCTCGGGAGCGGCAGGTCGGCGTGGCATTTGGCGCAGCGAACCTTGCGCTCGAGGGCGGCGTAGCGGAGCCGGTTGGTCGTGCCGCACGCCGCGCACGTGACGCGAACACCGTCGGAATCGAGTGTCATGACCCTGCCGAGCCTGCAAGCCGCATTCCAGTCGGCGGCACCGAAGCCGGGATTAAAACGTTCATCCGTCAGCGCAGCTTGCGGAAGATGGCGACCGTCTCGCGGTTGTCGACGTCGGCGATGACCCGTTCCTTCGTCCACATGGCGCTGGCCTCGAGCGCGGCCATCTGTTCGGTCTTGGTGTAAATCGCAAGCAGGCTGCCCGGTTCGGACGGGCCGATGTCGAGGCCGTCGTTTCTCACGTAGCGGGTGCGTGCCATCAGATCCTGCCGGCCGTCACGGCTGGTGTAATAGCGCCATTTCGCGCCGACATCATCGAGCTCGTCGCTGAAATAAATGAGCGGCGCCGTGCGGTCGGCCATCATGTAGCGCGCGACATCCTCGAACGCCGCGGGGTCGTAGTAGAACGCGGAGCGGAGCGGGTAGTGGGTGAAGAAATCCCGGTAGAAGACGCCAAACTGCAGGACCAGCAGCGCGACGAGCGACCACGCCGCGACCCGCGCCGCGCGGCGGCGCATTTCCCACAACGCGTGCAGGCCGACGGCGGCGACGAGCGACGCAAACGGCAGCATGAAGAGCACACGCTGGATCATGAACGGCTGTCCCTTGAGCGTGGCGGCGATCGGCGCGGTGACGATGCCCAGCAGCAGCAGGGCGTTGAAGCCGTAGGGATCGGGTGTGCGCAGCAGCACGATGACGCCGAGCGGCAGTAACACCGCCAGCGGCAGCAGGAACACGCCGACGCGGCCGGTCGAAGTGGTCATGCTCGGACCGCCCACCAGCAACAGGAAACCGGGATCGAAATAGCTCCAGTAGGTGGTGAGCGTCGCGGCGATCTTGTCGCGGCGAAACGCGTTGGCCGGCTCCTGGATCATCGAGACCTGTTCCTGATCCGACATCTGGTAGCGATCGAACGTCTCTTTCAGCATCGCCGGGTGGAACCACAGCCACGGCAGGAACACCAGGATGGGCACGCTGAAGCCCGCCGCCGCAACGACCATCGGGCGCAGCCATGGCCCGCCAACGCGCCAGAACACGATCAGCGAAAGTGCGAGGTAGATCGGCATCATCACCCACGAGGCGATGTAGCTGTAGAAGCCGAGGCCCAGGCAAAACGAGCCGATGGCCACCGACCTGACACGCCGGGTCTCGGCATAGTCGATCAGGAACCACAGCCAACCGAGCACGAAGGGCAGCGGACATACGTAGTCGAGCGCCTGTCGGCTGAGGATGACCTGCGGCGGCATCAGCGCGAAGATCACCGCGCTGACGAGCGCCAGCCCGCGCCGCTTGAACAGCCGGTGCGCGACCAGGAAAATCAGCACGGGAGTGATGACCCCGCCGATGATCGCCGTCGGCAGCCGCACCGCCAGTTCGCTCAGCGGCGCCACCGCGAGCACCATCGCCACCAGATAGAACAGCATCGGCTGATACCAGGTGTTGCCCCACGGCAGCGGCGTCAGGTCCGCGGCCGGGTCGGCAAGATTGAAGAACAGCGGCAGGAAATCGCCGTTGAGGTTACGGCCGGTGGTCGCGATCGACTGGCCGACGACGGCGAAGTGTGCTTCGTCGCCGCCGAAATACACCGGCGCGCCGCCCAGGTCGAACAGATAGACGAGAGCGATCAGGCCGAACACGAGCAGGCCGCCGAGGCGAGCGTTGGTACGCAGGCCGATAGATTAGTGCGCTTACGCGTTCACCGCAACGGTCAACGCCGCGGTGAGGCCGCAGTAACGTCAGAGGGACAGCAGCCAGATCCGCCACTGGCCGTCGCGCAGGCTGTGGAAGGCAATCTGATCGCCACCAGGATCCCACGCGAACTCTTCCGCGGTCGGATCCGCGAGTATGCGCCGCATGGCGCCGGTGGCCACGTCCAGCAACCACGCGCCATCCCGGTACACCTGGAAGACGATCCGCGTGCCGTCTGGGGAGACGGCCGGGGTCCGGACCAGCCGGCCCGCGATCGGGCTTGCGAACGATCGGCTCGAGCCGGCCCCGGGGGCCGAGATGATCAGGCGATCCTCATGGCTGTAGCAGAGTGTGCGGGCATCCGGGAACCACGACGCCCCCCACACCTGTCCCGAGCGGAACTGGCTCTCGCGCGTCAGCGCGCCGGTGGCCACATCGCGCAGCCACAGGTTCCACACCTTGGGACGCGACGGTTCGGCGCGCACGAACGCCAGCCACTTCATGTCCGGCGACCAGCTCGGCACGGCGGCGAAGCCGTCGCCGCTCACGCGCGCGATCCGCGCGCCATCGAGGGAGGCGAGATACACACCGCGCTCGCCGTCGCGATCGGAATCAAACGCGATCCAGCGGCCATCGGGTGACGACCGCGGATGGTAGGCGCGGCCGAGGTTGTCGAGCAGCGGCTTCACCGCCGACGCGCGTCCGCTCGTGTCGAGCGACGCCTGGAACAGGCGGCCGGTGGTGTTATGTCCCGCGTGAAAGAGCAGCGAGGCGCCGCCGGATGCGAACGACGGCGAGAATGCGCCGCCGGCGACGGGCAGCTCCACCATGCGGGCGTTGGTGCCGGCGGCCGGCGTCGCGGGCGCCGCCGCTGCTGCGCGCGCTATCCGACCCGGCCGGGGTACGACCGCAGCCGGCAGGTCAACCGTTGTCGGCGTCGATCGTTCGATTCGATGTTCGGTGACGAGATAGCCGGCGTAGCCCGCTGCGCCAACCGCGATCAGGATGGCGGCAGCGACCGCCAGCGTCCTGCGGTGCGAATGGGTCGGCGCCGGTGAGGTTGCGGTTGGCACTTCGACCGGCGACGCCTCGTCCTCGAACATCTCGATGGCGGATGCGGGTGCCGGTGCGGCGCTGCTCAATTGCGCGCGCTTGACGAGACCGCGCAGCACTTCCTTGGGGTCGGCGGGCAAATGCCAGCGGAGGATGGTCAAGAGGTCCTTCAGGTCCGACGCTCCCGGCTCGTGACCCGAGTCGCGCAACCGCGATGGAAGGCTGCGTAACGCCGCCGGCACTTCGTCGCCTCCGTCGCCCGGCTGGGGCAACAGATCCTCCAGCAGCAACGCCACCGTCGCGCGCGGCGGTTCGGCGCGGGCGATACGGGGCAGCACGACCGTGCCCGATTCGGTGATCCAGAGATCGTCGAGCGACCGGTGCAGGCCCGCGGCGCGGCTGCTCTCGAGCTGCTCGCATGCATTGTGGAGCAACGCCACGACCTCGTCGGTCTTCAGCCGCAAGCCGTTGCCGATCGACCGGCCAAGGTTGACCGCGCCGCCCTCGAGAGGAGTCATGTGATCTAACGTCCTACAAGACGCGTACCGTTCCGCCGCGGCCGTAACGTGTAGCGCGAGTGACTGAAACCGACGACAATGAACGGGATGAGTGAGTCCGCAGCCGAGAAACAGCTCGACGAGCTCTACCAGTTGCCGCTCGACGAGTTCACCGGCGCGCGCAATCGGCTCGCGAAGGCAACCGGCGACAGCACGATCCGGAAACTCGAGAAGCCAAACGTCGCGGCGTGGGCGGTCAACCAGCTGTATTGGCGCGAGCGGAAGTTGTACGACGAGGTGATCAAGACGGCCGGGCAGCTGCGCAGCCGCCCACACAGCAACTGCTGGCGGGGAAGCCGTCGGACGTGCGCGCCGCGGAAGTGTTTCACGCCGAGGCGATGCGCAAAGCCAAGGACGCCGTGCGGCGCATCCTCGAGGCCGCCGGCAACAAGGGCGCGGATGCGGTGATGATGCCGGTGGCCGAAACGCTCGACGCGCTGCCGTCGACCGATCCGCCGGGCCGCCTGACCAGACCGCTGCGGCGAACCGGCTTCGAGGCGCTGCAGGGCGTGACGATTGCGGCCAGGCCCACGGTGACGCCGCCCAGGATCGAACCGAAGACGTCTACCCGCCGAGAAAGAGTCGGAGAAGGAACGCAAGAAGCGCGAGGCCGATCAGCAGGAGCTGGCAATGGCGAAGGAGCGCTTGCGCTTCGCCGAAGCGGCCGAGCGCGAGGCCGAGGCGTCGCTCGATCGCGCGAAGCGCACGCTCGAGCGCGCCGAGCGCACGCGCGAGCGCATCGAAGGCGAGCTCGAGGAGGCGACGATCGCGGAGAAGGGCGCCCGCCGGGAGCTCGCCTCATCCGAATCGGCCCACGCCAAGGCGCAGGCCGAGCGCGAGCGGCTCCGCAACAAGATCCGCGGCTAGAGCCTACGGCGTGCGCTTGAGCCCGGCGAGCGTCGACTTGCGCATCTTGGCGACCATCGTGAAGCGCGGATCGACGACGTTGGCGACTTCGTATTCGAGCGCCTGTCCCATCAGCAGCGAGGCGCCGCGCTCCGACATCCCGTACTCCTGCATCAGCCACCGCTGCATCTCGCTCGTTGCCTGCTGCAGCGCTTCGATCAGCGAGCGCTCGCTGCCGAGCACCATCACGTGCGTGTCGTTCTCGAGGCGCGGCCACTGGATCGGCGACTTCTTCACCAGCTGCACCGTGAACTCGACGTCCATCGAGGTCTCGAGCGCCGGTGCCGACCACCTCGCCTTCGCCCTGCAGGGCGTGGCCGTCGCCGATGAAGAGCAGCGCGCCGGGTTCGTTGACCGGCAGCATCACCTTCACGCCCTGGATCGAGCCCGGCGTAGTCCATGTTGCCGCCGAAGGCGCCGGGCGTGCTGGTGACGATGGCCTCCTTGCGCGCCGGCGCCACGCCGACGCAGCCGAGCATCGGCCGCAGCCGCAGCTCGATGCCGCCGATGTCGGCGTTGTCGAGACGCGCGGTGCCTTTCGCCTTGTCGAGGATCCAGTTGGCGCGCGGCGCCTGGCGTTCGGTGCGCGACAGCAGCGACGTCGGGCGTCACGGTGTAGGGCGCGAGCGCACCGCTCGAATACGCCGTGGTGCGGTTGATCTCGATCTTGTCGAACGTGACGACCAGCATGTCGCCCGGCTCGGCGCCTTCGACGAAGAACGGGCCGGTCTGCGGATTCGGGCCCGGCGTCACCGGCTTGCCGTTCCAGTCCGCGCCGCCGGCATCGATCGTCCTGGTGATGACCCGATCGCCCGGCTTGATGCGCAGCGCCGGCGGATGCGCGCCGGAGAAGGTGTTGTAGAAGCGCTCGGGCGACGAAGGTGTGGACGGCCGGCGTCTGGGCGACGCCGGCCATCGAGCTGATGACAACGATTCCAAGAGCGAATGCCAGTCGGCGCATGGTGCGCCGGATTCTACTTGCGGACGCCCGAGTACTCCAGCATTTGCTTGGTCAGGTCCTGCGGATAGGAGATCGTCACGTCGCGTGATCGCGCCGTCGGCGCCGGTGACCGCCGTCAGCTTCGGCATCACGAAACCGCTGTACGACGGCAGCTGCAGCTGGTCGACGCGCGCGACCACTTCGTCGCGCAACTTCGCATCGAAGTGAATGCCGTAGGTATCGAACAGCTGTCGCGGCGGCGGCCGCGTCGCCTTCGGACTTGATGCGCTGCACCTCGGCGAGCAGCCTGCCGACGCCCTCGCGAAACGCCTTCGCGTCGACCATCACCAGGTAGGTCTTGCCGTCGCGCGTGCGCTGCTCGATCGCCTTGGTGTTGGCCATCAGCCAGCGCACGATCATCTGGCGGTTGCGCATGTGGTCTTCTTCGATCTGCGTGCCCTCGCGGACCCGGCGCAGCTGCACGATGCGCGTTGCGCGTGTAGGCCTCGTACTCGGCCTGCACGATGTCGTCGTGATCGGCGGCGGGGATGACGCCGAGCTCGACCAGCTTCGGATCGGCGATGAAATACAGCCCGACCAGATCGGCGCGGCCTTCTTCGAGCGCGGAGAAGTGCTCCTTGATCAGCGCCTGCGGATTGCCCTTGCCGTCGGCCTGGCGGCCCGACGCGTGGCCGATCACTTCGTGCATGTCGGTGGTCAGCTCGCCGCTGAAGGTGCCGAACTTGCGGCTGCGCTCGGCCTCTTCGGGCGACCACGCAAACTCGCTGCGCATGGTGCCGGGCGCCGACTTGTCGTACGCCTCGTTGACGTTGGCGAGCGCCACGGACTTGCTGCCGTACTGCTCGCGGATCGCCTGATCGTTCGGCAGGTTGATGCCGACCGGCGTGACCGGTCCGGAGTCGCCGGTCTCGACGATCACGTCGATGGCGTTGGCGACGATGCCCTGCACGCTGGGCTTGCGGTATTTCGCATCCCACGGCATGCGATCCTCGAACCACTGCGCGTTGGTGGCGAGGGTCTTGATGCGCTGCGGTCTTCTCCTGGTTGACGTAGAACACCAGCGCCTCCCAGCTGCCCTTGATGCCGCGCGGATCCATGTAGACCTCGATGAAGCCGTTGATGGTGTCGACCGGCGAGTCCTTGTCCTGCACCCAGGCGATGTCGTAGGCCTTGCGGTCGGCCTCCTCGCCGGTCCGGTAGAACTTGACGAGCGCCTCGAGCGCCTTGACCATCGGCGGCTCGGCGAACGGCTTCGCCGCTTCGAGGTGCCTGACGATCTCGCTGATGTAGTTCCCGTACTTGCCGCCAACCTTGTAGACCTCCTCGACCAGCCTGCCGTTCTGCTTCACCAGCCGCGAGTTCAGTCCGTAGTTCTCGGTGAAGCCCTTGAGGTCGGCCAGCGAGACGCCGTTGTAGAGATTGTTGGCGCTGGCCTGCAGGATGTCCTTGCCGGCGCCCGGCGTCTTGTTGGTGACGATCGGATCGACGTTCGGATCGAAGAACATCGGCTGCGAGCCGCGCCAGCTTCTGCTCGATCGTCTCCTGCCCGGTCGGCGTAGTTGGCGCCGGCTTTCGCGGCGGCCTAGACCGCCGCCGTGAAGGCGTCCGGCGTGCAGGTTCAGCACGAACTTGCGGGCGGTGAGGTTGTTGTAGGGGCCGTTGTTCATCCAGAACAACTTCGCGTAGCGCTGGACTTCGGCCAGCGCCGCGGCATCGACGCCCTGCGGGATGGCGACGATCTGTTCGATCACGCCGCGCATTTCGAGCGCGTCGCGGTGCTTCTGGTCGATGAAGATGTCGCGGCCCGCAAGCGCCGCCTGGTAGAGGTGATAGATCAGCGTCTTCTGCTTCAGCGGCAGGGACGAGAAGCCGTCGGCGTAGAGCTGGACCACGGCCGCATCGTCGACGCGTTCGAGCAGATATTTACGGTCGCCGGTCTGGGCCGGAGCGACGGCCGGGGCGGGTGAGCCCGGGGAGCCGGGTTGGGTCGATTGCGGTGATGAACAGCCGGCCAGCGCCACCACCAGCCAGAGCGAAGCAGAGCGACGGATCCTCATGGTTGCTAGTATAGTTATCAGTTGGACCGCCTGCGCCCGTCGGGCCTCGGCGGAACATGCGCTGGCAGGTTCGTGCAGGCGCCCACAACATCTTCGAGAGGACATACCCATGCGTTTTGTGAACGGTTTCGCGATTGCAGTTGCTCTGACCCTTTGTACCGCCCGTCGGCCTTCGCCCAGGCCCCGGCCGCCCAGCCTGACGGCGCCGTTGCCGTGAAGGACGGCGGCATTTTCGCCAAGGGCTGGATGGGGAAGATCGACGCGCAGGAAGAGAAGGCCGGCCAGGTGCTGAACAATTCGCGCCTCGCCGAAAAGGGTGGCGAGCTGATGGTTCGCACCGGCCCCGCGGTCACCTATTGGAATCCCGCCAACAAGGCCACCGGTAACTACACCGTGTCGGCGACCTTCAACGAGTCGAACTACATGGGCCTCAACGATCATCCGCATCCCTACGGCATCGTGATCGGCGGCAACGACCTCGGCACCGACGACCCAGAGCTTCATCTACTGCTCGGCCTACGGCAACGGCACGTTCATCGTGCGCGGCATGGGCCCGGCGCCGTTCGCGGTGAGCGCGCGCAAGCCGGAACCGAACGCCGCCATCGCCAAGGCGGCCGGCAAGGGCTCGGCGGTCAAGCAGGACATCGCGGTGACGGTGACCGGCGACAAGATCGAGTGCTCGGTCAACGGCACGGTGGTCGGCAGCTATCCGAAGGCCGACGTGGTCGCCGCGGGCAAGCTGAAGTCGACCGACGGCGTCTACGGCATCCGCTTCGCGCACAACACCGAAGCGACCGTCACCAATTTCAAGATGACCAAGAAGTAAGATCGAGGTGGGGCCTTGGGTCGTGGAAATGGGTAGTCCTGCTACCCAAGAGCCACGGCCCAAGGTTCAACCGGTTTCCTTAAGTCTTTCCCGGCGCAGACTAACCCAAAAAATCCCAGCGTTTCCGCCCGGTAATCGCGGCACCCGCTTTGCTGGATTTGCCGGCATGAGGCCGCGCCTTTGGCTGGTGATCTTCATCGTGCTGCAGCTCATTGACGGGATGTTGACCTACGCGGCGGTGGAGCGATTCGGCGCCGGCGTGGAAGGCAATCCCATCATCGCCACCTGGATCCTGATTACCGGCGCAGCCCCGGCCCTGCTCGGGGCGAAGCTGATGGCGTGCGCCTGCGGCGCGGTGCTCTACGCCGCCGGCGTGCATCGGGTGCTGATCGGCCTGTCGGCGCTCTATCTGTTCGGCGCCGTCATGCCGTGGTTGCAGATGTTCTCGCAGCTCTCGCTAGTCACCCCTTCATTTTCGACACATCCGGGACGTCTTCACCGAGCGCGGTGGCGAGGTCGATCTGGTGTTCCTGCTCCTGGCGCAGGATCTCGCGAATCTCTTCCGAGATCGCATATTCGCCGAGCGCATCGGCCTCACGCACGCGTTCGCGGTAGGCCCGAATGGTGTCGTTCTCGTTGTCGAGATCGGCGCGCAGCATTTCCACGGCATCGTCGGTGAGCTTGACCGGCATGGCGGTAGCGTTGGGCATGCCGCCGAGGTAGTCGATCGCCTTCGCAATGGTGATGGCGTGGGCCAGCTCCTCGCCGGCATGGATTTCGAGCTCCTTGGCGATCGACTGGTATTGGGCGCCCTTGAGCGCCTGCGAGTAGACGACATAGGCGAGGATCGCCTGATACTCGCGGGACAGATCCTCCTGCAGGCCCTTGATCAGGTCGTCGCGCGTGATGGGGGTGGTCGGTGGCGTCGTCGGAGCTTTGCCGACCATTCAGTCGTTAGCTCAGGTACTTCTTGAAGTGCGCGACGGTGCGGTCCCATGCCAGCTTGGCGGCCGCCGCGTCGAAACGCGGGGTGGTGTCGTTGTTGAAGCCGTGCTCGGCGTCGGGATAGACGAACCCCTCGTGCGGCACGTTGGCCGCCTTCAGCGCGGCTTCGTAGGCGGGCCAGCCGTCGACCAGCCGCTTGTCGTTGCCGCCGTGGTGGATCAGCATCGCCGCCTTGATGTTCTTGACGTCCTCCGCCGCCGCCGCGCCGCCGTAGAAGGAGACGCCCGCGGCCAGCTCTGGCACGCGCGTGGCGAGGAAACTGACCATGCCGCCGCCGTAGCAGAAGCCCACCGCGCCGATCTTGCCGGTGCTGTCGCTGCGGGTGCGGGCGTAGTGGGTGGCGGCAATGAAGTCTTCGCGCGTCTTGGCCTGGTCGAGCTTCGGAAACAGCTTCACGCGCCTTGTCTTCGTCGCCGGGATAGCCGCCCAGCGGCGCCAGCGCATCCGGCGCCACGGCCAGGAAGTTGTCGAGCGCGAGCCGGCGGGCGATGTCTTCGATGTGCGGGTTGAGGCCGCGGTTCTCGTGAATGACGAGCACGGTCGGCAGCTTGCCGGTGGCGCTGGCGGGCTTCACCACGTAGGCCTTGATCTTGCCGTAGCCCTTCGGCGAGTCGATCTCGACCCACTCGGCCTTGATGCGCTTGTCGTCCTTGGCGACCTGCTGCGCCTCGGCGAACTTCGGGTTCAGCAGATCGAGGATGCCGGCGGCGGTCAGGCCGCCGATGGCGTATTTGCCGGCGCGATCCATGAAGCCGCGGCGGTCGATGTCGCCGTGCACATAGGCGTCGAAAATCGTCCAAACTTCAGGGTGCAAATCCTTAGCGGTCACTTGTTCCATGTTGCCTCCGAAAGCGAGTGTGTTTCTGGGTCGCAATACGACTCCATACCGCAGTCAGCGTCGCGTTGTTTACCCGCGGCGCCGCCTGACGACGCGCGTTAGTTCAGCGTCCACAGTGAGATGGCCGAGAGATCCTTGATGAACAGGCGCTGGCCGGACAACACCGGCTGTGCCCAGGTAGCGCTTTGCGCGACGGTGTAGCGCTTCAGGACCTCCATCTGCTTTGGATTAGCGCGCGCGACCGACAACCGCGCCTCGGTATCGAGCGCGAACCAGAGGTTGCCGGCACGCACAATGGCGGCGTTCTCGGCCACCCGGGGCTCGGACAACCACTGCGTCTCACCGGTATTGGCATCGATCGCGAAGTATTGGCCGCTGTTGCGCGCCGAAAACCCGAACAGGCTGTTGCCGATCACGACGCCGGTGCTCATGTCCATGGTGACGTCGTTGTTGGTCCAGACGTCTTCCGAGGTCCACTGTCCGCCCTTGTTCGCGACCCGGAAGGCGACGACCGGCATGCCGAGTCCCGAGACGATGACGATCTGGTTGTGCACGATCGGCGTGACCGCATTGCGCGTCGCGCGGACCGTGTAGGGCCGCTTCCACAACAGCGCGCCGGTGGCCGCCGAGACCGCGACGAGGTTGTCCTGCGTCATGGTGATCACCTGGCGCGTGCCGCCCAGGTCGACGGCGATGGGTGAACCATAGGCGGGACCGTCGCCGTCCCAGCTCCATTTGACCTCGCCGGTGCGCGCATCGAATGCGGTGAGCGCGCCGGCGTTATGGCCGCCGACGTGCACGATCGCCAGGCCGTTGTCGACGAGCGGCGACATCGCGGTGTGATAGAGCGGCTCAACCGCCGCGCCGGGCTTTTGCCACAGCTGCTTGCCGCTGGCGGCATCGAATGCGGTGACGATGCCGCTCATGCCGAGCGTGAAGAGGCGGCCGTCGGCGAAGGTCGGGGTGGATTTCGGGCCGGTGCCGTGCGTGCGCGTCGCCGCCGGATTCGGCTTGTAGGTGGCGTTGTATTTCGTCTCCCACACCGTCTTGCCGGACGCCGCATCGAGCGCGCGCATCACTTCATCTTCGCCCTGGCGCGAAAAGGCGAACACGCGATCGCCGACGCTGATCGGCGCGGCATAGCCGGTGCCGACTTCAACCTTCCACTTGAGCGTGAGGCTCTCGGGCCAGGCCGCCGGAGCCGCGAAGGTGGCGGACCCGTCGCGCGCCGCGCCACGCCACTGCGGCCAGCCGTCCGCTCGGGCCTGGGGCGCCTGACCCGCCAGACTCGCGCTCAGCAGCAGACCCACGAAGGCGGCAATCAGCAGGAGGCGAGTCATCACTTCGGCTGCGGCACGATCCGCAGGTAAGGCTTCGGCGCCTTCCAGCCTTCCGGATACTTCTGCTTCGCTTCATCGTCCGACACCGCGGGCAGGATGATCACGTCGTCGCCGTCCTTCCAGTTCACGGGCGTGGCGACCTTGTGCTTGGCGGTGAGCTGCATCGAGTCGAGCACGCGCAGCACCTCGTCGAAGTTGCGGCCGGTGCTCATCGGATACGACAGCACCAGCTTGATCTTCTTGTCGGGACCGACCACGTAGACGTTGCGGACGGTCGCGTTGTCGGCGGCGGTGCGGCCTTCGCTCGACTCGCCCGCGCCGGCCGGCAGCATGCCGTAGGCCTTCGCCACCTTCAGATCGACGTCGCCGATCATCGGGTAATTCGGCGCGGTGCCCTGGGTCTCCTGGATGTCCTTCGCCCAGCCGGCATGACGGTCGACCGGGTCGATGCTGAGCCCGATGATCTTGACGCCGCGCTTGTCGAACTCCGGCTTGATCCGCGCCATGTAGCCGAGCTCGGTCGTGCACACCGGCGTGAAATCCTTGGGATGCGAGAACATCACGCCCCACGAATTGCCAAGCCACTCGTGAAAGCGGATCGGGCCTTCCGTGGTTTGCGCTTCGAAGTCGGGGGCATCACTGCCGATGGGTAAGGGACCGGTGCTCATGGCATCTCCTGAGATGGTGTGTTCGGATAAACCAAAGGCCTGGCGGCTGTCGCAGCCACCAGGCCTCGGAAGGTTACCCCAGATCCGAGCGCGCTACTGTCCGCCGCCGCCCTTGGGCACGGCGACGCGCGCGCCGGAGTCGCCGCCGCTACTGGCGCCGCCGCCCGATCCGGAGCTCGACGAGCCTTGCGAGTATCCGCCGGACGTCGCGGCGCCGAGCCGCTGCCCGACCAACCGGCAGCCGATCCGTTGCCGCCGCTGTTGAGGCGCGGCGACGGCTCGGATTCACGGGCGCGCACCTGGGTGTAGCCGCGGCCGTTGATGGCGCGGCCTTCGCCCTGCGGTTCGGCCACACCGCCGCCGGTTCCCGGTGGGACCGCGCCAATATCGACCCAGCCGCCGTAGTAGCCGCCGGCCGTAGCCGCGGTTGTAGCCGTAGTAGTCGTAGCCAAAGAGCGGATAGCCACCCATCGAGTTACACATGCTGTAGTAACTGCGGTAGCCGTAGCCGTAGGGCGAGAAGCAGTCGCCGAACTGTCCTGCCATCATCGGCGAGATCATCGGGTCGAACCAGCCGTTGCCGGTGAGGATGCCGGCCGACGAGCTGCCGCCGCCGCGCCGCTCGACGACGAAGCGCTTCGGGTAGGTGAGCGCCACCATCAGGTCGATCACCTGCTCGTCGACGCCGCCCTCGTCAAGGGCCAGCAGCGTCCGCTTGCTCAAATCGAAACCGTGACGCACTTCCGTCAGCGCCGCCTGCACGACTCGCCGCGGGCACGTGGCGGCTCGCCTCGATCACGTCCTCGACGCTCCACTTCGTCGCCTCGAGATTGGCGCGCAGCGCCAGGCTCGACTCGGGCTGCGGCGCCTTGCTGCCGTCGGCCAGCACCTGGTTGGCGGCGCGGCGATAGCGCTGCACGCGCACCGCGGTGTTGGCGGCCGTGCCGCTGACGTGCTGCACGTTGATCCACGACGGGCCCGGCGCGAGGAACGCGACGCTCTTGATGGTGCGCGGCGCCTCGGTGCCGCAGGTCACGGTAGTGGTGCGGAACATGCGCGCGCCGTCGCCGACCACTCGGCGAGCTCGGTGCCCTTGCATTCGGCGTCGACGATCGGGATGCGCCACCGCGTCGGGAATCACGAGCTCGTCGATGCCGCGCTGGGTGCCGACCACGGTCTGCATTCTGACGCCGCCCTTCTCGGGCGTGATGCACATGCGCGCGCCGGTGCCGGCCAGGTCGTCGTCCAGGCGCCAGCATCCCAGCCAGGCGGCGAAGCGCGCATCGACCTGCTCGGCCGCGGCGGGCGGCGCCGCCGGCTGCTGCGCCATCGCGCTCTGGCCGTCAGCAACATTGCGAGAAGTGTGTTCGTCATGTCAGCTCCTTGCCTCTGGCGACTCTGCCAACTAAAACGCGAAATGGATTCCGGCGCCGAAGCGGAACCCGCCCAGGTCGATGGGCTCGAAATCGACGAAGTCCTGGCTGAGATTGGCGTGCGCCCAGGAATACTTGCCTTCGAAGCGACAGCATCAGGTCGACGCGCAACGCGAATGTCGGTGCCGCCGAGCACGTGCACGGTTGGCGCCCATCCTTCCGAGCGAAACGTATCGGTGAAAATGTGATGGTCGACGAAATCCGCGAAGTCGCCGTCCTGGCGCAGGACGTATTTGCCGTAACCGCCGCCGGCGCCGACGTAGGGCACGAAGGTGTTCGGGATCCACGCCAGGCGGCTGACGCTGCGCCCGCGCGGAATCAGCAGGAACTTGGCGCTGGCGGTGAAGTTCTTCTGCTTCAGCTCGGTGACCGACTGAATCGGGACGCGCGTGCCGTTGGGCAGCAGTTCTTCCTCGTCACGATCTTCGGTCGGCCGGTTGACGTTGTTCGCGTCGAAGGCGGCGACGATGTCGAGGCGCGGCGTCAGGCTGGCGGAGACCTCGGCGCCGAACGAGCCGGTATTGAAGTCGGACTTCTCGAGCAGTAACTGGTTGGTGATGAAGTCGAAGATGTCGCTTTTAGCGCTCGCGACAAACAGGCTCCCTCGGACGCCCACCGACCCGCGCGGCCGGCCCAGCATGAAGTCGGGCGGTCGAGTGGCCGAGGTGCTTCTGGGTCGAAGAGTCGGCCGCGGCGCTTTGCTCGCCGGCGATTACCGGAGAGGCCAGGAGAAAGAGCGCGGCGCCACACACGAAGAGACCGCGGAATAGCTGCATATCTGCCTCGGGGGAGTAGGGGACCTGCTGGCGAAGGCCCCGCACTCTGCTTCCGAGAATACCAGAAAACCGGCTATTTGAGGGTGAAGGTGAGCTCGATTGTGACTCGAGTGGCCACGGGCTGCCCGTCCTTCATCGCCGGCGTGAATTTCCACTTCCGAACGGCCTTGATGGCCTCCTGATCGAGACCAAATTCCGGGTCCAGGGATCGGGTGATCGATACGTCGGTCACCTCACCGGTCGGTCCGACGACGGCGGAGGTCCAGACCGATCCCTGGACCTTTTCCTGCATCGCCGCGGCGGTGTAGGCGGGCTTCACTTCCTTTACGACGGTGGGCAGCGTCACGCCGGGACCCGGTTCGTAGACGGTGGGCCCGGTCGTGGGCGGGGTGGACATCGGGAACCGGTTGACCACCACGGCGCCCACGCCGATGACGGCCGCGAGAGCGACGGCGAAACCTGCACGCGCGAGACGGGACATGGGAGCCTCCTCGGCAATCAGGGAAATGCGCTGGCTGAGCGTGCGGCGGCCGATGAAGGGCGTGGCGCCCGTCAGGTGCGGCTGCGGATCCGAAAACGCGAGCAACGCCTCGGCATAGGCGCGGCGATCGCGCGTGATCAGGATGGTCAGTTCGTCGACGACGGTTTCGCGCGCCAGCGAGAGTCGCGCGGCGATGGCGCGGGCGGCCGGATGAAACCACAGCACGGCGCACCACACTTCTTCGGCGACGGTGTGGAGCCAGTCCCTTCGGCTCACATGCACGAGTTCGTGGCAGATGATGGCGCGTTGCACCGCGCGGGACAGTTCCCTCGCGCGCGATGGGAGCAGGACCACGGGATGCAGGATGCCGACGGTGGCTGGTCCGTCGATCTCGTCGGAGATCAAGACCGGCGCGTCGGTTCGTCGGGGAAGGGCGAGATCGCCGGTCAGCGTCGAGAGCGCGTCGTCGCGGGTCGCGCGCGAGACGATCGATCGCAACCGCACCAGTCCGATCGCGATCGCGAGCACTCGCACGGCGACGCCCGCGGCCACAATCGACAGCACGATCGCCGCGATGGTGATGCCGCCGGGCGCGATCGCGGCAGCTGGTGACGCCGCCGAAATGACACGCACGGCCGCGGCGGCCAGTGTCCCGCGCTCGTCGCGCCACGGTTGCACGATCGGCAGCAGGACGGCGGCGGCGAGGACCAGCTGCCAGAAGCGCAGCGCGAGCTGCGGCCGCCGCAGCCGCAACAGCGCCGCGGCGGCGTAGGCGGAAGCGGTGAGCGCGGCGAGCTGCAGGCTGTAGGTGGCGAGGTTCGCGGCCAGCGTCGTCATGGCTCGTCCTTCTCGCAGCAACCGCTGCAGTTCCCGGCGCTCACGATCGGTGAGGCCCTTTTCCTTGAGCAGGTGGACGAGCAGTGGCCGGGCCGAACCATCGAAGACACGGTTGACGAACTCACGCACCATCGATCTGACGACGATCTGCTGCGGACGGACGGGCGTGTAGACACTGGCCTTGGCGCCGGGCTCGCGTTTGAGGTGCCCCTTGGTCTCGAGAATGTTCATCATCGTCTGCACGGTGGTGTAGGCGATGGTGCGGCGCTCGCGCAGCAGATCGTAGACCTCGCGGATGGTGGCCTGGCGGAGCGGCCAGATCACCTTCATGATTTCGAGCTCCTGGCCGGTCAGGGTGTCGGACTTGGGTCGCACACTAATTATTTAGTACTAACGAATTGGGTGATGTCAAGTGCGACCCGGCGCCCGACGCGCGCCTCTAACCCTAACCCTAACCTCCAACCTCTAACCTCAACCTCCAGTTCCGGCTGCCGCCGAATCGACAGCACGATGGCCGCGCCGCAGACGAGCGCGGCCGCAAGCGTCAACAGCCCGGCGGCGAAGCCGCCGGTGGCGTCGCGGATCCAGCCCATCACAAACGGGCCCACGAACCCGCCGATGTTGCCGACCGAGTTGACGAGCGCAATCCCGCCGGCGGCGGCGGTGCCCCGCAGAAAAGCGGTCGGCAGCGTCCAGAACGGACCGAGCGTCCCCCAGATGCCGAACGCGGCGATCGACAGCGTCGTCAACGCATAGGCCGGCGTCGCCGGCCCGAGGGCGGTGAGCACGAAGCCGGCCGCGCCGATCAGGCAGGGCACGGCCACGTGCCAGCGACGCTCGCGGGTGCGATCGGAGCGGGCGCCGACGACGACCAGGCCAATCGTCGCGGCGACGTACGGAATGGCCGACAACAGCACGACCGTGGCGGATCCGTATCCGCTCGCGGCCTGGAGGATCTGCGGCAGCCAGAAACTGATCCCGTAGAACGCGATCACGATGCAGAAGTACGGCAGCGACACCAGCCAAAGCCGCGCGCTGCCAAGCGCGGCGCGCAGCGTGACGATGGCGTGGCCGGTGTCCGCCTCTTCCGCGGCCAGCTCGCGCGCCAGCCAGTCGCGTTCCGGCGCGGAGAGCCACGTCGCCTGCGAGGGCCGTTCCGTCATGTAGACGAGCACCACCGGCGCGAGCAGGATCGCCGGCAGGCCTTCGATCAGGAACATCCATTGCCATCCCCGAAGGCCGAGTGCGCCGTCCATTTCCAGAAGCGCGCTCGAAATCGGCGCGCCGATGACGCCGGCCATCGCGGTGGCGGTCATGAACAGTCCGACCGCGCGGGCGCGTTCCCGCTGCGGGAACCACTGCGTGAGATAGAGGATGATGCCGGGGAAGAAGCCCGCTTCGGCGGCCCCGAGCAGGAAGCGCAGGACGTAGAACCGCATCGGGCTGTCGACCAGGACCATCGCCGACGACAGCACGCCCCACGTCACCATGATGCGCGCGATCCACAGGCGCGCGCCGACGCGCGCCAGCATCAGGTTGCTCGGTACCTCGAGCAGCGTGTAGCTGAGAAAAAAGATCCCCGACCCCAGGCCATAGACCGCGGCGCTGAAGCCGAGGTCGCGGTTCATGTCGATGGCGGCAAACCCCACGTTGACGCGATCGAGGTAGGCCACGATGTAGAGCAGAAACAGAAACGGGATCAGCCGCCAGCGCGCCTTGCGAAGGGCCGACTCGGCGATGGGGTCGGTCATGGCACACCGCGGTCAACCGGCGGAATGGCCAGGGCGATGGCCGCCGCGATCCCGAGCAGCGCGGCCAGGCTCAGCAGGCCGGCGCTGAATCCGCCGGTGGCGTCGCGCACCCAACCGATCAGGAACGGTCCGGCGAACCCGCCAATCGCGCCGATGGAATTGACCAGTGCGATGCCCCCGGCGGCGGCCGGTCCTCGCAGAAACGCCGGTGGCAGCGTCCAGAAGGGACCAAGCGTCCCCCAAATTCCGAAGGCCGCGATCGACAGCGTCAGGAGCGAAATGGCGAGTGTGGACGGCGCCAGGACCGTCGCCACGAAGCCGGCGGCGCCGATCAGGCAGGGCACCGCCACGTGCAGGCGACGCTCGCCGGTGCGATCGGACCGCGCGCCCACCAGCAAGCAGGCCGATCGCCGCAGCGAGATACGGGATCGCCGACAGCATCACGATGGTCGGGGATCGCAACCCGCTGGTCGATTGCACGATCTGCGGCAGCCAGAAGCTGACGCCGTAGAAGGCGGTGACGATGCAGACGTAGAGCATCGACAGGGCCCAGAGCCGTCCGCTCAGGAAGGCGCCCGCTGAGGGTCACATGGGCGTGCGGAGCGTTACGCTGCTCGGCGTCCATCGTCCGGGTGAGCCAGCTGCGTTCGGCCGGCGTCAGCCACGTGGCGTCGGCGGGGCGGTCGACGAGATAGGTGAGCGCCACCGGCGCGAGGACGATCGCCGGCAGGCCTTCCATCAGAAACAGCCACTGCCAGCCGTGCAAACCGCCGAGGCCGTCGAGCTCGAGCAGCGCGCTCGACAAGGGCGCGCCGATCACGCCGGCCATGGCGGTGGCGGTCATGAACAGGGCCAGGGCTCGGGCGCGATCGCGCGCGGGGAACCAGTGCGTGAGGTAGAAGATCACGCCGGGAAAGAAGCCCGCCTCCGCGGCCCCGAGCAGGAAGCGGATCACGTAGAAGCGACCCGGGCTGTCGACGAACATCATCGCCGCCGACAGCACGCCCCAGGTCAGCATGATGCGCGCGATCCACCGACGGGCGCCGTAGCGCGCGAGCAACAGGTTGCTCGGCACCTCGAGCAGGGCGTAGCTGAAGAAGAAGATCCCCGAGCCCATGCCGTAGACGAAGGCGCTGAACTTCAGGTCGCGGTTCATGTCGATCGCGGCAAAGCCGACATTGACGCGGTCGATGTAGGCGATGACGTAGACCAGGAACAGAAACGGAATGAGCCGCCAGCGGACTTTCCTCAGGGCAGATTCTGCGATCGGATCCGGCACGGGTCCGCCATTGTGCCCCAAAAAGTTGAATACGGGGCAGCCCCCGCCTGCAACGTCGCGCAATCAACGTCCCCCGCATTCAACGTCGTATATTCAACGATTGAACATCGGGGTTGGCCAGACCGTAACCATTCGTATCGATGGAACGACTGCTGCAAGATGTGCGCTTTGCCGGACGGTTGCTCTGGAAGGATCGCGGGTTCTCGCTGACCACGATTGCCACCCTGGCGCTCTGCCTGGCGGCCAACGTCGCGATCTTTGCGGTGGTCAACGGCGTGCTCCTCAAGCCGTTGCCGTTTCCTGAGCCCGACCGGCTGATCCGTTTCTTCAACAAGTACCCAGGGGCCGGTGTCGAGGTCGGTGGCTCCAACGGCGTCCCGGATTACTTCGATCGCAAGGGCGGCATGCCCGCGGTCGAGGAAACGGCGCTCTTCCGCGAGGCCGGCGTCACGGTGAGCGGCAGCGGCCTCGGCGAGGCCGAACGCGTCGAGGCGATGTTCGTCACGCCGTCCTTCTTCCGGGTCCTCGCCACCCAACCCCATCGCGGCCAGCTCTTCACGGAAGCGCACGGCGAGTTCGGGCAGGAGAAGGTCGTCGTCCTCACCCACGGGTCGTGGCAGCGGCTGTTCGGCGGGCGCGACGAGGCGATCGGTCAGGACCTGCGGCTCGGCGGCGAGCCGTACAAGATCGTCGGCGTGCTCGCGCCGGACTTCGTGTTCCTCAACCCCGACATTCAGCTGTTCCGTCCGGCCGCGTTCAACGCGCGCGACAAGTCGGACGAATCGCGGCACAACAACAACTGGCAGCAGCTCGGACGGCTGAAGCCCGGCGCCACGCTGCAGCAGGCCCAAAGTCAGCTCGATGCGATCAACGCCGCGAACTTCGATCGCTTTCCGGCCTGGCAGGAGATCCTGAAGAACGCGCGCTTCGGCAGCGAGGTGGTTGATTTTCAGACGAACCTGATCGGCGATCGCAAGTCGACGCTGACCATGCTGTGGGGCGGCGCCATCTTCGTGCTGCTGATCGGCGGCGTCAACGTCGCCAACCTCGTGCTGGTGCGGTCGACGTCGCGCATCCGCGAACTCGCCACGCGCCACGCGCTGGGCGCGACGTTCGGACGGCTGTCGCGCCAGGCGCTGACCGAATCCCTGGTGCTCTCGATCGCCGGCGGACTCGCCGGCCTCGGGCTCGGCTGGTGGGCGCTGCAGGCCGCGCCCTTCTTCGGCTTCGATCGCCTGCCCTCCGGCGTGACGCTGTCACTCGATGCGCAGGTGGTCGGCTTCACCCTGGCCCTGATCCTCATGGTCGGCCTCGGCGTCGGCCTGATCCCGGTGGTGGCGATGCGCCGCGCCAACATGGCGCAGGTGATTCGTGAAGAAGGTCGCAGCGGAACGCAGGGCCGCGGCCCGCGGCTGATGCGGCGCGTGCTGGTGACCAGCCAGGTCGCATTCGCCCTGATGCTGTTGATCGGCGCCGGTGTGCTGCTGGCCAGTTTCGAGCGCATCCTGTCGATCGATCCCGGATTTCGCGCGGAGAACGTCCTGACCGGCACGATCAGCATGCCGGCCTCGCGCTATGCAGACGGCAGCGCCCTGCGCGCCACGAGCACGCGCGTGCTCGAGGGGTTACGCGAGATACCCGGCGTGATGAGCGCCGGGTTCACCACGACGCTGCCCTTCGGCGGTTCGTACAGCGACAGCGTGATCCTCGCCGAGGGCTACCAGATGCAGCCGGGTGAGTCGTTGATCTCGCCGAGCCAGGTGACGGTGAGCGACGGCTACTTCGAAGCGATTGGCGCCACGCTCCTCGCCGGCCGGTTCTTCAATGCCGGCGACACCGAGGGTCGTTCGCGCGTGCTGGTAATCGACGACCGCCTGGCGCGCCGCTTCTGGCCGCGGGGCGACGCGCTCGGCAAGCGGATGTATTTTCCGGCCGACATCGGCAACCTGCTGGCCGCGCCGAAGGAAGAGCAGATGATGACGATCGTCGGCGTGATCGAGCCGATGCGGCTGCGTAGCCTGGTCGATGCGCAGGCTCAGAACGGCGCCTACTACTCGTCCCTGCGCCAGGTGCCGCCGCGCACCGTCGGCCTGGCCATCCGCACGACGCAGGCGCCCGACGGCGTCATCAACGCGGTGCGCCGCGCGATCAACCAGATCGATCCCGAGATGCCGTTCTACGGTGTGCGGACGATGGAGGAGCGATTGTCGACGTCGTTGATGGACCGCCGCACGCCGATGATCCTCGCGACCGGATTTGCCGGCGTGGCGCTGTTTCTCGCCGCGATCGGCATCTACGGCGTGCTGGCGTATCAAGTCTCCCAACGGCGTCGCGAGATCGGCATCCGCATGGCGCTTGGCGCCGGCGCCAGCAGCATCTTCAACCTGGTGCTGCGAGAGGGCGGGATGGTCGTGGGCCTGGGGGCGGCGTTCGGATTGATCGGCGCGTTCCTCCTGCGGCAGACGCTGCAGGCCGAGCTCTACGAGACCGGCGCCATGGATCCGAGGGTCGTGGCCGCGGTAGCCGGCGTGTTGGTGGCGGTGGCCCTGATTGCGTGCGTGTTGCCGGCCCGGCGCGCCGCCAACACCGACCCGCTGATCGCCTTGAGCGAGCAGTAATCGCTGATAACATCGGCGCCGTGACGACCAACGCCGTTGCCGTGCTCACCGCGGTACTCCTCGGCGTGGCGGTGTCGGCCGATGCCGGCCAGGCCGCTCGAACGCCGGACCTGAACGCCATGACCAAGAACGTCACCGTGAATGGCTTGTCGTTTCCGGTGATCGATCAGGGCACCGGTCCTGCGGTGCTCCTCCTGCACGGCTTTCCCGATTCGCGATTTCTGTGGCGCCACCAGATCGGGCCGCTGCTCGATGCGGGCTTCCGCGTGATCGCCCCCGACCTGCGAGGGTTTGGCGACGCGCCGAAGCCGGCCGCGGTCGAGGACTACCGCCTCCCGTTGATCGCGGGCGATGTGATCGGCATCCTCGACGCGCTGGGCGTGACGCAGGTGCGGGTAGTCGGTCACGACTGGGGCGCTGCGCTCACGTGGTATCTGGCGCTGACGCGGCCGGACCTGGTCGAGCGCGTGGTGGCGTTGTCGGTGGGCGCCAGTGGCAACTCGGGTGCGGCCTCGCTGGCGCAGCGCGAGAAGTCCTGGTACTTCCTGTTTTTCCAGTTCGAGGGCATCGCCGAGACGACGCTGATGCGCAACGACTGGGCGTTCTTCAAGGAATGGTCGCGCGGCCAGGGCGATACCGATCGTTACGTGAAGGACCTGGCGAGGCCGGGCGCGCTGACGGCGGCGCTCAATTGGTATCGCGCCAATGTGCGGCCGCAGATGCCCGTGCCCGCCGCCGCCGCGCCGCCAAAGATCACGGTGCCGGCGCTCGGCATCTGGGGCGACGGCGATCCGTTTCTCACCGAAGATCACGTCAGGAAATCGCCCGAGCGACTGTCGGGGCCGTGGCGCTACGAGAAGATCGCCGGCGCCGGTCACTGGATCATGCTCGACCAGCCCGCCGAACTGAATCGCCTGCTGCTCGAGTACTTGAAATAGCGGGTTGGGGATCGCGCGCGAAGGCACGGGAAGGGGAGAGACGATAGAATTTCCCGAGATGAGCTTGTCCGAGACCGCCACCCTGGTCGCCGCCCTCCAGAAAGAACTTCGCCGCGTCATCATTGGCCAGGATGAGGTCATCGCCGAAATCCTCACCGCGTTCCTGGCCGGCGGGCACTGCCTGCTGCGCGGCGTGCCTGGCCTCGCCAAGACGCTGCTGATCAAGACGCTGGCCGAGGCGGTGCATTTGAAGTTCAGCCGCATCCAGTTCACGCCGGACCTGATGCCGTCGGACATCATCGGCACGGAAGTGATCGAGGAGGATCGCGCGACCGGCGCGCGCAGCATCCGCTTCATGCCCGGTCCGTTGTTCGCGAACATCATCCTCGCCGACGAGATCAACCGCACGCCGCCGAAGACGCAGGCGGCGCTGCTCGAGGCGATGCAGGAGTATCAGGTCACGGTCGGCGGCGTGCGTCATCAGCTCGAGCGGCCGCTGTTCGTGCTGGCGACGCAGAACCCGATCGAGCAGGAAGGCACCTATCCGCTGCCGGAAGCGCAGCTCGATCGCTTCATGCTGAACGTGGTGATCGGCTACCCGCACGGCGAAGGACGAGCGCACCATCCTCGCGCAGACCACGACCGGGGAAGAGCCGCAAGGTGACCGCGGTCGCCACCGGCGAGCAGATCGAACGGGCACGGTTGCTGGTGCGCGAGGTGGTCGCCGCGGAGAACGTGGTCGACTACGCCGCTCGACTGGTGCGCGCGACGCGGCCGGCCGGTGAGGAGGCCGATCGCGTGCCCGACTTCGTCAAGCAGTGGGTGCGCTGGGGCGCCGGTCCGCGGGCCGGGCAGTCGCTGCTGCTCGCCGGCAAGGCCCGGGCGGTGCTCAACGGCCGGCCGGCCGTCTCGCTCGACGATGTCCGCGCCGTGGCGCCGCCGGTGCTTCGCCATCGCATCCTGGTGAATTTCCAGGCCGAGGCCGACGGCATTGACGCGGAGCAGATCGGTGGCGCGCCTGCTTGGACGCCATTCCCGCCCGCTAGACATGTCCCGGCCGCACGTCGTCACATCGTCCGAGCTCCAGTCGCTGCGCGACCTCGAGTTGATGACGAAGGCGACGGTCGAAGGCCTGCGCCAGGGCCTGCATCGCAGCCCGTTCCACGGCTACAGCGCGGAGTTCGCCCAGTATCGTCACTACCGTCCGGGCGACGATCTGAAATACGTCGACTGGAAGGCGTTCGCGCGCACCGATCGGCTCTACACGCGGCAGTTCCGCGAGACCACCAACCTGTCGGCGCTGTTTGTGATCGATGTCAGCCGTTCGATGGATTTTCCCGGGAGCCGGGAAGCGGGAGCCGGGAGCCGGACGAAGTTCGAGCTGGCGCGAACGGTGACTGCGGTTCTCGGGACGCTGGTGCTCGACCAGGGCGACGCCGCCGGCGTGCTCGCGGTCGACCAACGCGCGCACTTCGTGCCACCGCGCAGCGGCCACCATCACCTGCGCGTGTTGCTTGCCGAGCTCGCCTCGCTCGAGCCGCGCGGCTCGGCGTCGATCGGTGACGCGCTCACGCGCGCGGCGGCCATCGTCAAGCGGCGCGGGCTGGTGCTGGTCGATCTCCGATCTCTACGACGATGCAGCCGGCGATCGTGGAGATCAAACGCCTCAAGCAGATGGGTCACGACGTGATCGTGATTCACACGCTCGCGCGCGAAGAGCTGACGCTCGAGGTCGGCGGCGCGGCCGAGTTTGTCGATCTGGAAACCGGCGGCAGGCTGATGGTGCAGCCGGCGGCGGCGCGGGCGTCGTACGTCGCCGCGATGACCGGGTGGCTGGCAACGGTCGAACAGCGGCTGCGGCGGGAGGGCATCGAATACCTGCGGCTCGATCACCGGCGAGCCGCTCGAGCCGGCATTGCGGCGGTTCCTGGTCGGCCGTCGAGGCAGGTCGTAGCGATGTCGATCACGTGGCTCGCGCCGGCCGCGCTGCTGGGCGTCGCGCTGATCGCCCTGCCGATTGCGATCCACTTGCTGGTCCGCCAGCACGCGCGCACGCTGGCGTATCCCTCGCTGCGATTTCTGCGAGAAACGCAGCTCGCGGCATTTCGCCGCCGTACCCTCCAGGATGGGTTGCTCCTGGCGTGCCGTGCCGCCATCGTCGCGCTGGCGGCCGTCGCGCTCGCCGGTCCGCTGCTGCAGACTGGCGTCGCGCACCGCTGGTTATGCGAGCCGAGTGTCGCGCGCGATCGTTTCGATTGATGGTGCCGATGACAGGCCGCTCTCGACCGACCGGGTCTTCGCCACCGCCGCGTTCGAGCGCGCGACCATTGCCGATGCGCTCGCCGATGCGACGCGATGGCTCGATCGGCAGCCGCCGTCATCGCGCGAGATCGTCATCCGCGGCACGCTGCGGCGCGGCGCCGTCAGCGACGCCGATCTGTCGATGATCCCGCCGGCGATCGGCATTCGATTCGAGCACGTCCCCGCCACGTCGCCGAACGATGTGTCGTGGCCTGTGCTGACTCGCCGCAACGGCTCGCTGGTACGGCTCGATCGCGCCCTCCACTTCGAGGCCGACGCGACTCGGGTGGCGGATGGCGCCACGACGCCGGTGGCGGACGATCTGATCACCATTGCCGCTCGCGATGCGGATCGACCGCTGGCCGAGGCCGCTCTGGGCGCCGCATTGGACGCTGGCGTGGCGTGGTCCAATTTCGAGCGCCGTGTCGTCGTGGCCTGGGAGGGCGCGGATGTGGCGACGGCCACGCCGGGGATTGAGATCATCCGGATGCCGGTGCCCTCGCCGCCGGCCTCTGCCGCTGACGCGGTCCTGGCGTCGCTGCGCGCGCTATCGCCGAGCCCCGCTGGTCTCGAGCCGGTGATGATCGCGCCGGAACAATTGTCGGCGTGGTCGCGCGCGCCCGGGCCGCCGGCGACGACGGCGCCTCTCGCGGATGAAGGCGATCGACGCGCGGTGTGGGCTGTGGTGCTGGCGCTGCTCGCGCTCGAAGCGTGGATGCGACGTAGCCCGCCGGCGGTGGCGGAAGCCGCCGCCGATGCAGGGGAGGCGCGTGTTGCCTGACCTGCCGCTCGGCACCGTCCTGTCGCGGGTGCGCATGCGATGGCGAATGCGATCGCTCGCCATGGCGACGGCGCTCGGCGGCGCGGTGTTCGCGCTGGTGGTGATGCTCGGGCTGTTGGTGTTCGAGGCACCGCGAGCCACCGCGTTGCCGCTCGCGATATTCGGCGGCGCCGGTGCGTGGTTGGTGATGGCCATCGGGCAGCGACAGTTGTCGACGCGTGATGCCGCCGTGGCGATCGAGCGCGCGTCGGGATCGCTCGACAATCTCGTGGTCACGGCGGCGGAGCTCGGCGAGCGGCCTCGGGCGCTCCGCGCCGAGATTCGCGACGAGATCGATCGGCAGGCGGCCGACCGCCTTCGTTCGGTCGACGTCAGCCGGGTGGTGCCGCTCGCGCAACCGATCGCGATCGCGATCGCCGTGCTCGCCGGCTGCGTTCTGCTTGGCGCATTCGGCGCCGATGCCATCGATCGCGCGTGCGACGATGGCGCCGTTCGGCCGGCCCGACGCGCTCGGCACGACCAGCTTCAGCGTCGCGGTGGCGCCGCCGGCCTACACGCGCCGCGCGGCCGAAGAGCTGATCGATCCCATTCAGATCTCGGTCGTCGCCGGCAGCCGCGTGCGCATCGACACCGCGCGCGGACCGCTGCGCGAGTGGGTGGCGGCGGCGTCGGAAGGCATCGAGGTCCGGCCCGATCCGGACGGCGAGCCGCGCTTCCTGTCGGTGATCGTGGTCCCGGATGCCCCGCCGTCGATCCGAGTGGTGACACCGGGCAAGGACACCGCGTTTGCGGCGCCCGTCGGCCAGGTGGCGATTCAGATTGATGGCAGCGACGACCTTGGCCTGGCGACCGTGTCGCTGCGTTTCACGAAGGCGTCGGGCGGCGGCGAGAACGTGGCCTTCACGGAAGGTGAGCTGCCGCTGGCGCTCGAGCGGCGAAGCGACCGACAGTGGATCGGCCGCGCGACCCTGCCGCTCGACCGGCTCGACCTGACCGATGGCGACATCCTCGTGTATCGCGCCATCGCGCGCGATACCAATCCCAACGGCACGCCGGTGCAGTCGGATCAGTACCTGATCGAGATCGGCAGGAACGCGCAGATTGCGGACGCCGGCTTTTCGCTGCCGACGGAGGAAAAGAAGTACGCGATCAGCCAGCAGATGGTGATCTACAAGACCGAGCAACTGCTGACCCGCCTTCGCCAGGGCCCCGGAGCGGCGGGCGTTGACGGGCTCGAGCAGTCGCGGATGATTGCCATCGAACAGCGGATGGTGCGCGCGGAGGTGGTGTTTCTGAGCGGCGGGGAAGTCGAGGACGAAGTCGAGGAGGCCGCCCATTCGCACGAACTGGCCGAAGGCCGGATGCAGAACACCGGCCGCGCCGAGATGATGGCGCGCGCTGAACGCGATGTCGCGCGCCGAAGCGCTGCTTGAATGACGGCCGGGCCAGGGAGGCGCTGGTGTTCGAGCGCGAGGCATTGGCCAGCCTCGAACGCGCGCTCGATCGCCGACGCTATTTCCTGCGGACGCTGCCGGATCGCTCGCGCATCGACGTGACGCGCCGGCTGACCGGCACGCGGACCGAGGCGCGATCGTGGCTGCGCGATCAGGCCTCGGCCAACGCCGGCACCGCGATCGCGGCGCATCGCCGGGTGATGCAGGAGCTGGTGTCGGCCGCCGCCGGCGCCGTGGCCATCGACGCCGCACTGGCCGCGCGCGTCGCCGCCATCGATCCCTCCGCGCCCGAACTGCAGCAGGCCGCGGTGGCGATCGCGACGGCGTCGAGCGCGGATGCGCGCCGGGACGCCGTGCGATCGAGCGATGCGCGCCGTCACCGCTCACGCGTTGACGATCCTGCCGCCCGCGGCCGCGATCGACGTGCGGCGAGACGCCCTGGCCGGTCAGCTGGCCGGCGAGCTGGGGCGGAAACCATGAAGCCCCGACCGGTGCGCGTGGCGCTGCGTGCAATCGCGATCGCGATTGCCATTGCCGGCCTGATCGATCCGGCCTGGACCGTGTCGCGTCCGGCCTCGCTCACGCTGGTGGCGCTTCGCATGACGGCAGCGCCTGCGGTTGAAGTGGAAGATGCGCTGCGGGCGAACTTGTCGGGATGGGACGTGCGGTCGCGGGCGGTCGGGTCGCGATTGCCGTGTGGCGCCGGCGAGCGGTGCGTGGTCGATTGCCGACGGCTCGATCGACGCGGCCGTCCCCGGCGATCTGACCGCGCCGCTCTCGCTGATTGTCGCTGAACGCCGACGCTGCGCCGAATGTGTCGGTGCGATCGGTGACGGTGTCGCTCGGCCATCAGAACGCAGCGGGTGTGGCGCGCGTCGAGCTGGCCGGCTCTGGCGTCGAAGGCAGGACCTCGGAGATTCGGTGGTTGACGGCGCCGCGGTGGTCGGCTCGATGTCACACCAATGGGCGGGCGAGCCTTCCGTCGCCATCGACGTGCCGTGGTGGCCGCTCGCCACCGGCGCACGGGCGCTGCGCATCGAGGTGCTGCCGTTTGAAGGCGAGCGGACGACCGTCGACAATCACATCGACGCCGGCGTGCAGGTGGCGGCCGCACGGGCGCCGGTGCTGGTCTTCGACGCGCGTCCGTCGTGGAGCAGCACCTTCGTGCGCCGCGCGATCGAAGACGATGCGCGCTTCATCGTCGGCTATCGCGCCCGGCTGGCGCCGTCGCTCTCGGCGGGCACGGCGAACGGACGGCTCGATGCCGCGGCGCTCGATCTGGCCGCGGTGGTGGTGATCGGCGGTCCCGACGCGCTTGACCTCGGGCGATGTGGCGCTGCTCGAGCAATTCGTCAGCGTGCGGGGCGGCACGCTGATCCTGCTCGCCGAACGCGTGCCCTCGGGTCCGTGGTCGCGGCTGGCTCCCGGAGAGTGGACCGAGCATCTGTCGGCGACCCCTGAAGCCGTCGGTCCGCTGCACGCCACGGAAGTCCTGCGGTCCGGGCGGCCGCCGATCACCGCGTCGGTGGTCGCACGGTCGGGAGGCGCAGCCGCGATCGTGGTCGTCCCACGCGGGCACGGACGGATTGTCGTGTCGGGCGCGATGGACGCGTGGCGCTATCGCGACCTCGATGGCGGCGCGCTTCGATCGGTTCTGGCGATCGCTCATCGTCGAAGCCGCGGCGTGGGGGGACGGGACCCAGCTGAGCTTCGACCACGCGCTGGCGTCGCGCGGATCGCGCGCGCGCTTCACGATTCGCGATCGGCGGATGACGCCGCCTGAATCGAACGAGGCGAGCGCGGTGGCGCGGTGCGGCGCCGGTCCGGCGTCAACGGTCCGGCTGTGGCCTGCTGGGGCGGCCGGGGCGTTCACGGGCGAGGTGACGCTCGCGGTCCGGCGGCTCGTGCACCCTCGAGGCCGCGGTCAACGACCGGCATGGCGATGGGATCGATTGCGGTCGCGGACCAACCGGCGGCCGGTGTCGAGCCGACGCTGGCCAAGCTCGAGCGCAGCGTGACGGCGTCGGGCGGGGTGGTGGCCCGCGCTGGTGAGGAGGCGACCGTCGCGCGCGCCCTCGCATCCGCCGTCGCGTCGGTCTCCGATGTCGCGACCCCCGTCCACCCACTGCGCGCCGCCTGGTGGATGATTCCGTTTGCGGGCTGTCTGTCGGTCGAGTGGTGGCTGCGGCGCCGCAGCGGACTGAGGTAAAGTTAACGGCACATGGCTTATTCGAGAGACGAAATCAAACAGATCACCGACAAGGTCTTGAACATGTGCAAGGCCGACGCGGTGGAGGTGCGCTTCTCGGGCGGCGAGCGATCGGCGACGCGCTTTGCGAACTCGAGCATCACCGCCAACCTGATCGAGCACGACCAGGAAGTGACGATCACCGTCCGCTACGGCCAGAAGATCGGCCAGCGCGACGACGCACCAGTTCGACGACGACGACGCTGAAGCGCACCATCGATGCGGTGCAGAGCGCTGGCGCGGCGCAAGCCGGACAACCCGGAGCTGATGCCGCTGGTCAAGCCGCCGCAGAACTACATCGAGGTGGATGCGGCGCTGCCGTCGGCGGTCAACTTCGGCCCGGCCGAGCGCGCCAGGATGGTCAAGGCCAGCACCGACATCTGCGAGAAGCGCGGCGTGCTCGGCGCCGGCTACATCCCGAAGTTCGACTGGGTCGACGCCAGCGCCAACAGCGAAGGCCTGTTCACCTATTTCCACTACGCCGATGCGAGCTTCATCCTGACCTGCCGCACGCCGGACCAGACCGGATCGGGTTGGGCGGGCACGACCGGCGTCAAGGACATCAAGAACATCGACGCCGAAATGCTGACCAACGTCGCGGCCGACAAGGCGCTGCAGTCGCGCAAGCCGAAGGCGATCGAGCCGGGCAACTACACCGTGATCCTCGAGCCGCGTCCGGCGGCGCGCTACCTGTCGTTGATGCTCGGCGCCTTCAACGCGCGCAATGCCGAGGAGGGCCGCAGCTTCATGAGCGGCAAGCAGCGCGGCGAAACGCGGCTGGGCGAGAAGG
This sequence comes from uncultured Acidimicrobiia bacterium, assembly GCA_963795125.1. Lineage (GTDB taxonomy): Bacteria > Acidobacteriota > Vicinamibacteria > Vicinamibacterales > UBA2999 > 12-FULL-67-14b. Next base: position 1,001,373 of record CAWCGQ010000001.1, read on the forward strand.
TGTTCGGCGACAACTTCACGCTGCGCAGCGAGATCGGCAACCCGATCCTGCGCCAGTCGCCGGTCGGCCAGGACGGCCTGGCCGCCAAGCCGGTCACCTGGGTCGAGAAGGGCGTCGTCAAGAACCTGTTCTACGATCGCTTCTGGGCGCAGCGCCAGAAGAAGGAACCGACCGCGACCACGCCGGGCATGAGCCTGGTGATGGAGGGCGGCACGATGAGCGTCGAGGAGATGATCAAGACCACCAAGCGCGGCCTGCTGGTGTCGTTCTTCTGGTACATCCGCCCGGTCGACAACATGACGCTGCTCAACACCGGCATGACCCGCGACGGCTTGTTCCTGATCGAGAACGGCGAGATCGTGGCGCCGGTGCAGAACTTCCGCTGGAACGAATCGCCGGCGGTGAGCTTCAACAACATCACCGGGCTCGGGCCGTCGATCCCGATGCACACGGGTGAGGCCTACGACAACCCCGGCACCGCGCTGGTGCCGGCGATGCGCCTCGAAGATTTCACGATGACGTCGATTTCCCCGGCGGTCTAAACATGAAACGACGTGACTTCGTAAAGACCCTCAGCGCCACCGGCGTGGCGATGTATGCCAGCGACCTGGTCGGCGATCTGATCGCGCAGTCGCCGAAGGCGCGCGTGATGGATTCGCGCTTCAAGGGCCTGTCCGACGTCGCGCTGGGCGGAGGCCAAGCGCCTGGGCTGCAGCTACGCCGACATCCGCTTCACGCGCAACGTCAACGACAGCGTCGCGGTCCGCGATCGCATCGTCACCGACTCGTTCGGCTTCGGCGCCGGCGGCATGGAGACCAGCGCCGGCTTCGGCGTCCGCGTGATTCACAGCGGCGTGTGGGGCTTTGCCAGCAGCCCGTTCGTCACCGAGGGCGAGATCAGGAAGATCACCGCGCAGGCCACCGAGGTGGCCAAGGCCAGCGCCATCAGCAAGCGCTTCGAAGTGAAGCTGGCGCCGGTCGAGGCCTACCAGGATTACTGGTCGGTGCCGGTCGAAGCAGAAGCCGGACGACGTGTCGCTCGACGACAAGATCGGCTTCCTGATGAAGATCAACGACGCCGCGCTCAAGGTGCCCGGCGTGATCCGCGTGCAGTCGAACATGGCGTTCGACTACGAGTGGAAGTACCTCGCCACCTCGGAAGGCTCCTACCTCGAGCAGGAAATCTGGCGCACCTCGCCCGGCTTCACGGTCACCGCGCTCAAGGACGGCAAGTCGAAGTCGCGCACCTTCTCGGTGGCGCCCAAGTCGGCCGGCTACGAAGTGGTGCTCGACGCCAAGATGCTCGAGAACGTCGAGCGCATCGCCAACGAGGCGGTCGAGCATTGCACCGCGCCGCCGGTCGGCGTCGGCCTCAAGGATCTGATCATGACGCCGGCGCACGCGATGCTGACGATCCACGAGATCGTCGCGCATCCCGACCGAGCTCGATCGCGTGGTCGGCTACGAAGCCAACTACGCCGGCACCAGCTTCGTCAAGGCGAGCGACGTCGGCAAGCTGATGATGGGCTCGAAGCTGTTCAACGTGACCTGCGACCGCACGCTCGAAGGCGGCATGTGCACCGTCGGCTACGACGACGACGGCGTCAAGTCGCAGCGCTGGCCGATCATCCAGGAAGGCCGGCTCGTCGACCTGCAGACCAATCGCGAGACCGCGCACTACATCGGGCAGACCGCGTCGAAGGGCTGCACCTTCGCGACCTCGTGGCGCAACTATCCGTTCCTGCGCATGCCGAACGTCCACGTCGAGCCGGGCCCGCCGGGATCGCCGACGCCCGAAGCAGATCATCGCCGACACCAAGGACGGCATCCTGATCGACGGCCGCGGCAGCTACTCGATCGACCAGCAGCGCTTCAACGGCCAGTTCGGCGGCGACGCCTTCTGGGAGATCAAGGACGGCAAGAAGACGCGCATGCTGAGCGACGTCACCTACAACGCGATCACCACCGACTTCTGGCAGAACCTCGACGCCACCTCGGGCAAGGAGTCGTGGGAGATGTTCGGCACCACCGGCGACGCCAAGGGGCAGCCGGTGCAGATCAACCACCCGTCGCACGGTTCGCCGTGGTGCCGGATCCGCCGCATCATGGTGGGCGCCGCGTTCAGCTGAGAATCGGCCACGTCCCGGAACGATGGCCGCCCGCCGACGCTGAGGTCCGGGCCCATCGTGCCCGGTCACCACACGCTCCATTGTCCCTGTTCGAGAGGCTAACGCGCCCCCTATGCAGTGATTATTCAGCCCGACGACGGCGTCGCGCCGTTGGTCGAGGCCATCGATCGCGCCAAGAAGACGATCGACATCGTGATTTTCCGTTTTGACGTCGACGCCATCGAGAAGGCGCTGACCGACGCGGTCGGCCGCGGCGTGGCGGTGCGCGCCCTGATTGCGCATACCAATCGCGGCGGCGAGAGCAAGCTGCGCAAGCTGGAAAGCCGCCTGCTCAAGGCCGGCGTGACGCTGTCGCGCACCGCCGACGACATGGTGCGCTACCACGGCAAGCTGCTGATCGTCGACGGCCGCCGCGCGTTCGTCCTCGGGTTCAACTACACCCGGCAGGACATCGAGAAGAGCCGCAGCTTCGGCCTGATGACCCGCAATCCGAAGATCGTCCGCGACATCGTGCAAGGTGATCGATGCCGATCACAACCGCACCGACCTGGTGGTCAGCTCGTCACGGGTGATCGTCAGCCCCGAGAACGCCCGCGATCGGCTGACGGCGTTCATCAAGGGCGCGCAGCAAGGAATTGCTGATCTACGACACCGGCCTGACCGACGACAAGATGATCGCGCTGCTTGAAGTCGCGCGCCGAGAGCCGGCGTCAAGATCCGCGGTGCATCGGACGGGTCGAGAAGAAGTGGATCGAGGAGTTGCCGTGGCGGGTGCGGCCGTTCGCCGGCAAGCTGAAGCTGCACGTGCGCTGCATCATCCGCGATCGCAAGTCGGCGTTCGTCGGCAGCCAGAGCCTTCGCAAGCTCGAGCTCGATCAGCGCCGCGAGGTCGGCCTGATCACCAAGGACGTGCGCACCGTCGCGCCGGATGGCGGCGGTGTTCGAGCAGGACTGGAAGAAGAGCCGGCCGGCTAGCCGCGCTCGCAGGGCGGCCGTGCCGGCAGGTCGGCGTGTCCGGTCGCCGCACACTCGGCGGGTGGCAGGGTCGAGCGTACGAAGCGTCGTGCCGACACCCTCTTCCGACTCCACGGTGACGGTGCCGTTGAGCGCGTTGACGCAGTCGTCGACGATCGCCAGGCCCAGCCCGACGCCGCTGATCGACTCGAACTCGGCGTGGTCGGCGTGGGCCCGGGTGAAGCGCTCGAAGATCTTCGCGATCCGCCGCTGCGGGAATGCCGACGCCGTTGTCGCGAATCACCAGCGCGCAGCCGTCCGTCGTCCCGGCCCGGTGAGGTGACCTCGACAAAGCGGGTCGGCTTGGCCGGGTCGCTGTACTTGATGGCGTTGGATAGCAGGTTGACCAGCGCCAGCTCCAGCCGGCCGACATCGACGATCGCCGTCGGGCAGGTCGTCGGCGATGCGGAGCTCGACGCCGCGGGCATCGGCCATCTCGCGCAGCTGCCGGCGCCGCTTCGTGCGCCACCGCGCTGAGCGACACCGCCTGGAGGCTGGCGTTGTCCGCGTCGCCATCGAGCCGCGCGAGCCGTTCGAGCTTGTAGGTCATCTCGACGAGGCTGGTGACGTTGCGGGCGATCATCTCGACGGTCTGCGCGTGCTGCGCCGGCGGCAGGCTGGGCAGGCGCAGCAGCGACACGGCGGTGGCAATCGGCGCCAGCGGCTGGCGCCATTCGTGCGTCGCCATGCGGGTGAACTGCCGCAGCCGTTCCGACTGCTCGGTGATGGTCTCGGTGTAGAGCCCGACAAAGGTCTCGACGGTCTCCTGCAACAGCACCGCCGACCGCGTGATGCAGCCTCGCGACCACGGCGATGCACTCGCGACGGCCGACGGCGTCAGCATCAGGCGGATCGATTCGTCCTCGACGAAGCGCAGCAGGATGCCGCCGAGCAACTGGTACTCGCGCAGCACCTGGTGCAGGGAGGCGCGCTGCTGATGGCGCAGCGTGCCCGAGCTCGCGGGCTTTGCTCGACGACCAGGGTGTTGGCGGCAATCGCTTCGTCTTCCGGCGCCTTGCAGGTAGGCGCTGATGTCGACGATCAACGACGGAATGTGATCGAGCAGGCTGTCGCTCGGGAACACTTCGTTGGCGCCGACCGGCAGCAGGTCGCGCAAGCCGCGCGAACCAGCGCGCCGGCCAGCAGTGCGTGCTCGGCGGCGATGCGATCGGCGATCGCCTCTGAATATCCGGTCGTGATCATGGAGGCTTCCACGGCTTGCCAGACTCTCGAGGCGGACGCAACCTGAGCCGTTAACGCCGCGGCGGTCCGTGCTGGTGCAGACGCCGGTCGCGCGGCGTCTTCGGCGAGCAGGTCTTCCAGCGTTTGCAGCAGCACGTCCGGGTTGACCGGCTTGGCGAGGTGTTCGCGGAACCCGGCGGCGATGCGCGCGCTCGCGATCGGCGCGGCTGGCATACGCCGTCAGCGGCAATGGTCACGCCCGGCATGCCGGGCCGAGGCGATCCTGCAGCAGCGTGATCAGCGTGTAGCCGTCCTGGCCGGGCATGGCGATGTCGCTGATCAGCGCGTCGAACGGCGTGCCGTCGAGACTGCTTGAGCGCCTCCTCGACCGAGCCGGCGCCGATCGGCGTCGCGCCGGCCATCACCAGCGTCGACTGCAGCAACTCGCAGCGTGTCGGGATCGTCGTCGACGACCAGCACCGTGGCCAGCGTCAGCGACGCGGCGCGGGCGCGTGGCAGCACCGCGGTCTGCGGTGGCGCGCGCCGGATGGCGGACGGGCAGCGTGACGGTCAGCGTCGCGCCCTTGCCGAGGCCGTCGCTGGCCACCGACACGGTGCCGCCGTGCATCTCGGTCAGCCGCCGCACGATGGTCAGGCCGATGCCGAGGCCGCCGTGCGCGCGGGTGCTGGCGCCGTCGGCCTGGCGGAACGGCTCGAACATGAACGGAATGAACTGCGGCTCGATGCCGGCGCCGGTATCGCGCACTTCGAGCGTGTCGTCCACGTCGTCGCGCGCAGATCGCGACGATCGACCGTGCCGTCGGCGGGCGTGAAGCGGACCGCGTTGCGAGATCAGGTTCCACACCACCTGCTGCAGTCGATCCGGATCGCCCATCGTCGGTAAAGGTGCCCTTGAACTGCGGCTCGAGCGCGACCTGCCGCGCCTCGGCGGCGGGCCGGCAGGCGTCGATCGCGTTCAGCGCCACGGTGGCCAGGTCCATCTCGCGGATGTCGAGCAGCAGCTTGCCGGTGGTGATGCGCGAGACGTCGAGCAGGTCCTGCACCAGCCGCGCCTGCGCGTGCGCATTGCGATCGATGCGCTCGAGCGCGTGCTTGACCTCCTCGGCGGGCAGCTGCGCCGCGCCGCAGCAGGTGCACCCAGCCGACGATGGCGTTGAGCGGGGTGCGCAGCTCGTGCGACAGCGTCGCCAGGAACTCGTCCTTCAGGCGATTGGCCTGTTGCTCGCGTTCGAGCAGCACGGCGCGCTCGCGCTGCGAGCGTTCGATCTCGTCGAGCATGCGCGTTGAACGACTGCACCAGGACGCCGATCTCGTCGCGGGTCGGCCGCACGCGGCGCGAATCGAGTAGTCGCCGCCGTCGGTGATCGTCGCGCGCGGTGTCCGCGAGCCGCGGCGATCGGCGCGGCGACCAGGCGCTGCAGGTGGGTCGACAGCAGAAACGAGATCAGCAGGCCGGCGACGAGGATGGTCGTGACCGCGGTGGCCTGCGTGCCAGATGCGTGCGCGATGCGCCGTCGAGATCGTCGGCGATCAGCAGGATCGCGCCGCGGCCACGGCCGCGGGTCGAGCTGCTCGGTGACGTAGAGCCGGTTGGGTGCCGAACCGGACGCCCGGCGACGGCGGAAGGGCGGGCACGGTCTCGAGGTCGGCGCCAAACGACTTCGACGCGAACAGCTGCGCCGCCCGGCAGGTACAGGCACGCCAGCTGCGTGTGCGGGTGGATCTCGAGCATCTCCAGCGTTTCGATCGCCGCCGCCGGATCGCTGAAGGTGACGGCCGCCGCGGTGTTCTCGAGCACCAGCTGCGCCTGCGTCACGATGTCGGCCTGCATGTCGGCGCGATACTGGTAGAAGTCCCAGGTCACGAATGCGACCGACGCCAGCGCGAGCACCGCGCCGCTGATCAGCATCAGCATCGCGGTCAGCTTCTGGCGGATCGAGAGCCGGTTGAACACTAGCGGTCCTTCACCTGGCGCGCCAGCCGCAGCAGCTTCGAGCTGACGTTGAGCTGCTGGCGGGACGCGGCGGCGCGGTTGATGTCGAAGCGAATCCGGTTGTCGTCGCGCACGAACGCGATCACCGGTCGTCGGTCAACGTGCCGTCGCCGACGGTCAGCACCTGGCGGTTGCGCACCGCGGCGAGCCACGCCTTCGCATCGGCGCTGCGCGAGTCGCCGACATAGAGAATCTGGCAGCTCCTGGCATCGTCCAGCCCGTCGAGCGCGACCGCGCACCAGCGGCCTGCCGTCAATGTCTTCGCCCTGCACCGCAGTCTTCAGCAAGCCGAAGAACGCGTCGTTGGCCGTGACGCAGATCCGCACTTCGGCCGGGCTGCGTTCGCCGATCGCCACGGCCGGCCAGGTGACGTACTTGCTGAAGTTGAACAGGAACACGGCCTTGAGATTGGCTTCGATCGGCGCGCGGGCGCCTGGGCCGACAGCGGCGCGTATCAGCAGGCAGGCCACGAGCGTGGCCGCGGCGCAGACGCACGGGCGAACGTGCTCGTCAGAAGCGCCATACCGATCGCAGCGCGATGGAACGTTCGTAGGTTTCAGGCGGCGTGCTGGCCGCGAAACTCGACGTGACGTGCGTGCAGCAGGCTGGTGCCGATCAGCGAGAGGTCCCAGCCGGGGCGCGACGCGGAACGCCGATCCGCGCGTCGAGCTCCTGGTAGGCCTCGACCGCCGGCTGCGGCAGGGCGCCGTAGCGTGCGGAAGAACGCGTCGATCTCGATGCGGTTGGTGGCCGTGATGTACGAGCGCACCTTGAAGATGTTGCGCGGATCGTTGGCCTCGGACGACGCCCCTCGTCACGTCGCGGCTGCCGGCATCGAAGCGTCAGCTCCTTCCAGAGATAGCGCATGCGAGCGCGTGCACCTGCCAGCGCGGGCAGAGTCTGCGCCGACGGCGGTGGTCTCGACACCGCGCGTCCGCCCGTTCATCATGTTCGCCAGCACCACCGGCGCGGCCGGGCATCGACCTCCTGGCGTGCGCAGGTCGTCGTAGCGATTGACGTAGCCGGCGACGTCGATCGACACGCGGTCCGCGAACTGGCGGCGGTAGCCGGCCTCGTAGGCCAGCACGCTTCTCCGACTCGAAGGCGGTGCTGCCGGTCAGCAGCAGCGCTGCCGGGTCGGCGGAAGCGCAGGCGCAAGTCGGTGTCGATTCGCGTCGGCACGCGGACCGCTCGCGACACCGCGCCCCAGATGCTTTGCCGCGCGGCTGCTCCAGCGCGCCCGCAGGGTCGGCTGGATCTCGAAACCGGTGAATTCGTTGCGCTCGAACTTCGATCCGACGCGTGACGAACACACCGCGCGCGAGGCTGATTTCGTCCTGCGCGAAGGCGTTGACGCGATGCGAGGTGCGCTCGCGCGGCTCGAAGGCGAAGCCGGGGCCGTCGCCGAAGTCATCGCCGTCGTAGCGGCGATAGCCCGGCCCCGAACACCAGCTGGTGCCGGCCGATGCTCCACTGATGCTGCGCGTCGACGTCGATGGTGTTCAGCACGCCGCGGTACTGCTCGGGCACGCGGCGATAGGTGTGGTCGTAGTAGGCCTGGACGCTCGACGAATGGTCGCCGTAGTTCCGCGTCCACCGCGCCAGCAGGTTGCCGCCGGACAGATTGGTCCTCGGCCGTTGGGCAGGCCGGTGGTGCCGGTGTAGAGGTCGCCCTGCAGGAACATCATCGAGCCGCGCGGTCTGATCGGACTCGAGACGGAAACCCGCCTGGCCGAAATCGAAATCATCACCGGCGTCGGCACCGCTGAGCCAGCTGATGCGAGTCCTCGAAGCGGACCTTGGCGTAGGCGCGGTACGAGCCGGCCGCGCCCAGGCGGCCGCCATGGCGAACGGTGTACGGGCCGAGCACGCTCGAGCCGGAGGACAGGTTGACGAGGGTGCCGCGGGTGTCGGCGGCCTTCTTGGTGATCACGTTGATCACGCCGTTCATGGCGTTGGCGCCCCAGACGCTGCCGCCCGGACCGCGGGTGATCTCGATGCGCTCGATGTCGGGGATCACGACGTCCTGGGTCTCCCAGAACATGCCGCCGAACACCGGCGAATAGACGGTGCGGCCGTCGATCAGCACCAGCATCTTGTTGGCGGTGCGTGATCGCGAAGCCGCGCGCGCTGATCGCGTACTGCGGTCCCGACACCTCGCGCGACGTGGAGATGTCCGGCGAGCCGCAGCGCCTCGGGCAGCGTCATCACGCCCATGCGCCGCAGATCCTCGCCGGTGATCACGGTGACGGCGGCGGCGACGTCGGCGAGCCGCTCGATGCGGCGCGACGCGGTGGTGACGTCGGTATCGACGAGTTCTTCGATCGAGAGTTGTTTGAGTTCTTCGAGACGGCCGGAGCGGGGGTCTGCGCCGCAGTGCGGCGGCCAGCAGCAGCAGTGCCACAACGGCAAGCGGCATAGGGTCCTTACGTTACACCAAAAAAAGACCGGACGCGTGTGCGATCACGCCCCCGGTCCTCAACCTGTCGGATCGACCGTGTGAGCTCAGTAGGTCGCCGCCGTATTGTTGAGCCAGTTGTCGACGTCGCGGCGGCTTGCTCGCGCGCGATGCCGTAGCGCTCCTGAACCCGGCCGACGAGTTGGTCTTTCCGTCCGTCGAGCGCATCGATCTCGTCGTCGGTCAGCTTGCCCCACTGCTCCTTGACCTTGCCCTTCAGCTGGCCCCACTTGCCCTTGAGGATGTCGTCGTTCATTGGTCCTCCACGCTTTACGGATTGGCGACGACCGTGCAGCTGGTTGTCGATGCGGTAGCCCGGCGCTTCGGCGGCGGCAATGCGCGCGGCCTCGTCACGCTGGGTCGCGCGTCTTCACGGAACCCTTCAACACCACGGTCTTGGTTTCGTGGAAGGTGTCGACGTTGATGTGGCTGGCGTCAACGGTGCGGTCGGCCATCAGGGCCGACTTGACGTCGATCGTTTCGATCGGCAGCCGCGGTGGCGCTGCCGGCGTCGCGCGCGGCCTCCTTGGTTCGCGCCGCTTCTGGCCGGCAGCCTGCGCCTTGTCGACGGCCGGGTCGACCTTGTCTTCGGCCCTGTCGGCCGCGACTTCGGCCTTGTCGGCGTTGACTGTCGGCGTCTTTCTTTGACGCCGGCGGCGGTGTTCGAGCAGGCCACCACAGAGAGGCCGCTCATCAGTGCGATCGCGAGATATCCGTTCTTCAAAGCTCATCGGTCCTCCTACGGGCTGCATTGCCCGACAATCGCGTGAACTTCAATATCAATGCCAGCGATCGGCCGTAGGATGGCGACACACTGGTGGAAAACCCGGGCGAATCGGTCGGATACGATCCGAGGCCGGGTACCCACCCCGACAGCAAGATGGGTAATCCGGCTGCCCATTTCAGGGCAACAGCTGTGCAAAACAGACACATGGAATCGGGCAGGACTTGTTTTGCATGAAAGGCCGAGGTTCGCACAACACGAGGTATCCGTATGCACGTGGCCCGCAAGGTCGCTGGAAGTAAAGTGCGCGCGTCGGCACAAGGCCGACGCCGCCAGGCACCGACACGCTGGACCTCCGGGTCCTGTACAGCGTGCTCGCCGATTACCAGCGCGGCAATTTCACCGTCCGCATGCCGGACGATCGCACGGGCCTGGCCGGGAAGATCTGCGATTCGCTCAACAGTCGCGATCGAGCGCAACGAGCGGCTGGTCAAGGAGCTCGAGCGCCTCAGCACCGTCGTCGGCAAGGCCGGCAACGTCAAGCAGCGCGCGCAGCTGCCGTCGGCCGAGGGCGCGTGGAGCCAACGCGATCGAGTCGGTCAACACCCTGGTGTCCGACCTGGTGCAGCCGACCACCGAAGTCGCGCGCGTCATCGGCGCGGTCGCCAAGGGCGACCTGACCCAGACGATGTCGCTCGAGATCGACGATCGGCCGCTGACCGGCGAATTCCTGCGCACCGCCAAGGTCGTGAACACGATGGTGGCGCAGCTCGGCACGTTCTCGTCGGAAGTGACGCGCGTGGCGCGCGAAGTCGGCACCGAAGGCAAGCTGGGCGGCCAGGCGGTCGTGAAGGGCGTGGCCGGCACCTGGAAGGACCTCACCGACAACGTCAACCTGATGGCCGCGAACCTGACCAGCCAGGTGCGCAACATCGCCGACGTGACCACCGCCGTCGCCAAGGGCGACCTGTCGAAGAAGGTCACGGTCGACGTCAAGGGTGAAATTCTCGAGCTGAAGAACACCGTCAACACGATGGTCGATCAGCTGTCGTCGTTCGCCGTCGGAAGTGACGCGCGTCGCCAAGGAAGTCGGCACCGAAGGACAGCTCGGCGGCCAGGCCGACGTGCGCGGCGTGGCCGGCACGTGGAAGGACCTCACCGACAACGTCAACGAGCTGGCGTCGAACCTGACGGTGCAGCTGCGCGACGTGTCGACGCGTCGCGACCGCGATTGCCAGCGGCGACCTGAACCAGAAGATCACGGTGCAGGCGCAGGGCGAAATTCTGCAGATCAAGAACGTCATCAACACGATGGTGGACCAGCTCGGTTCGTTCGCATCGGAAGTGACGCGCGTCGCGAAGGAAGTCGGCACCGACGGCAAGCTGGGCGGCCAGGCCGACGTGCGCGGCGTCGCCGGCACGTGGAAGGACCTCACCGACAACGTCAACGCGATGGCCGGCAACCTGACCAGCCAGGTGCGCAACATCGCCGAAGTCACCACCGCGGTCGCCAAGGGCGACCTGTCGAAGAAGGTCACGGTCGACGTCAAGGGTGAAATCCTCGAGCTGAAGAACACCGTCAACACGATGGTCGATCAGCTGTCGTCGTTCGCGTCGGAAGTGACGCGCGTCGCCAAGGAAGTCGGCACCGAAGGGCAGCTCGGCGGCCAGGCCGACGTGCGCGGCGTCGCCGGCACGTGGAAGGACCTGACCGACAACGTCAACGAGCTGGCCGGCAACCTGACGGTGCAGTTGCGCGACGTGTCGAAGGTCGCGACCGCGATTGCCAGCGGCGACCTCAACCAGAAGATCACCGTGCAGGCGCGCGGCGAGATTCTGCAGATCAAGAACGTCATCAACACCATGGTCGACCAGCTGAGCGCGTTCGCGTCGGAAGTGACGCGCGTCGCCAAGGAAGTCGGCACCGAGGGCAAGCTCGGCGGCCAGGCGGAAGTCGGCGGCGTCGCCGGCACGTGGGAAGACCTCACCGACAACGTCAACGCGATGGCCAGCAACCTGACCAACCAGGTGCGCAACATCGCCGACGTCACCACCGCCGTCGCCCGCGGCGACCTGTCCAAGAAGATCACGGTCGACGCGCGCGGCGAGATTCTCGAGCTGAAGAACACCGTCAACACGATGGTCGATCAGCTGTCGTCGTTCGCGTCCGAAGTGACGCGCGTCGCCAAGGAAGTCGGCACCGAGGGCAAGCTCGGCGGCCAGGCCGACGTGCGCGGCGTCGCCGGCACCTGGAAGGACCTGACCGACAACGTCAACGAGCTGGCCGGCAACCTGACGGTGCAGCTGCGCGACGTGTCGAAGGTCGCGACCGCGATCGCCAGCGGCGACTTGAACCAGAAGATCACGGTGCAGGCGCAGGGCGAAATTCTGCAGATCAAGAACGTCATCAACACGATGACCGACCAGTTGAACGCGTTCGCGTCGGAAGTGACGCGCGTGGCGCGCGAGGTCGGCACCGAAGGCAAGCTCGGCGGCCAGGCCGACGTGCGCGGCGTCGCCGGCACGTGGCGCGACCTGACCGACTCGGTCAACTCGATGGCCGGCAACCTGACCGGCCAGGTCCGCAACATCGCCGACGTGACGACCGCGGTCGCGCAAGGGCGACCTGTCGAAGAAGATCACGGTGGCGGTGCGCGGCGAGATTCTCGAGCTGAAGAACACCATCAACACGATGGTCGACCAGCTGAGCGCGTTCGCGTCGGAAGTGACGCGCGTGGCGCGCGAAGTCGGCACCCAGGGCCAGCTCGGCGGCCAGGCCGACGTGCCCGGCGTCGGCGGCACCTGGAAGGACCTGACCGACAACGGTCAACTCGATGGCCGCGAACCTGACCAACCAGGTGCGCAACATCGCCGACGTGACGACCGCGGTCGCCCGCGGCGACCTGTCGAAGAAGATCGACAGTCGATGTCCGCGGCGAAATTCTCGAGCTGAAGGACACCGTCAACACCATGGTCGACCAGCTCAGCTCGTTCGCCGCCGAAGTGACGCGCGTCGCCAAGGAAGTCGGCACCGAAGGCAAGCTCGGCGGCCAGGCCGACGTGCGCGGCGTCGCCGGCACGTGGAAGGACCTGACCGACAACGTCAATCGTCTCGCCGCCAACCTCACCACCCAGGTGCGCGCGATCGCGGAAGTGGCGACCGCCGTGACCAAGGGCGACCTGTCGCAGTCGATCAACGTCGAAGCGGCCGGCGAAGTCGCGGCGCTCAAGGACAACATCAACGAAATGATCGTCAACCTGCGCGATACCACCGAGAAGAACACCGCGCAGGACTGGCTGAAGACCAACCTGGCGAAGTTCACGCGCCTGCTGCAGGGCCAGCGCGATCTCGCCACGGTGTCGCGCACGATTCTGTCGGAGCTCGCGCCGCTCGTGCCGATGCAGCACGGCGTCATCTACTTCAACGAGTCGGCGACCGACGAACCGGATCTGCAGCTGCTGGCGAGCTACGCCTACACCGACGGCGAGCACCTGAAGACGCGCTTCCGCGGCGGGCGAAGGCCTGGTCGGCCAGGCGGCGATCGAGACGCGAGCCGATCCTGCTGACCGACGTGCCGGCGAGCTACGTGCAGATCAGCTCGGGTCTGGGCGGCGCGGCGCCGACCAACATCTTCGTGGTGCCGGTGCTGTTCGAAGGCCAGGTCAAGGCGGTCATCGAGCTGGCGTCGTTCTACCGCTTCAACGAGACGCACCTCAACTTCCTCGGCCAGCTCACCGAATCGATCGGCATCGTGCTCAACACCATTACCGCGACGATGCGGACGGAGGAACTGCTGAAGCAGTCGCAGTCGCTCGCCACCGAGCTGCAGAAGACCAACGAGGAGCTCGAAGAGAAGGCCGAGCTGCTGGCGACGCAGAACGCCGAGGTCGAACAGAAGAACCGCGAGATCGACCAGGCGCGCCTGTCGCTCGAAGACAAGGCGGCGCAGCTCGCGCTCACCAGCCGCTACAAGTCGGAGTTCCTCGCCAACATGTCGCACGAGCTGCGCACGCCGCTCAACTCGCTGCTGATCCTGTCGCGGCTGCTGGCGCAGAACTCCGAGGGCACGCTGACCGAGAAGCAGGTCGAGTTCGCCAAGACCATTCACGCCTCGGGCTCGGACCTGCTCGAGCTGATCAACGAGATTCTCGACCTGTCGAAGATCGAGTCGGGCATGATGGACGTCGACGCCGTGCCGGTGTCGCTGGCCGACGTGCAGTCGTACGTCGAACGCACCTTCCGCGAGGTCGCGGGCAGCAAGGGCCTGGTGTTCCGGGCCAACCTCGAGCCGCACACCGTCAGCTCGGTGATCACCGACCAGAAGCGCGTCCAGCAGGTGCTTCAAGAACCTGATCTCGAACGCCATCAAGTTCACCGAGCAGGGCTCGGTGACGCTGACCATCGCGCCGGCGACGAGCGGCTGGTCGCCCGGGCACGGCTCGCTCGATCGCGCCGCCAAGGTGGTCGCCTTCACGGTCGAGGACACCGGCATCGGCATCGCCCCCGACAAGCACCAGGTCATCTTCGAGGCGTTCCAGCAGGCGGACGGCACCACCAGCCGCAAGTACGGCGGCACCGGCCTCGGGCTGTCGATCAGCCGCGAGATCGCCAAGCTGCTCGGCGGCGAGATCCGGCTGATCGAGCACGCGTCGGCCACGGCAGCACGTTTACGCTCTACCTGCCCGTCGGTCTACGTCTCGACGCTCGGCGCCGGCGAGCGGTCGGCCGACTGTCGTCGGTCGAAACCCGCATCGCCGTCGATCGCGCGCTCGCGCCGGACGACCTGCCGGTCGACGACAATCCGCTCAACGACGATCGGCAGCGCATCCAGCCCGGCGATCGGGTGTTGCTGATCATCGAGAACGATCACGCCTACGCGCGCATCCTGATGGACCTCGGCCGCGAGCACGACTTCCGCGTGCTGGCGGCGGTGCGCGGCGACATCGGCCTGCAGATGGCGCGGCAGCACCGGCCCGACGCCATCACGCTCGACCTCGACCTGCCCGGGCTCGACGGCTGGAACGTGCTCGATCGCCTGAAGCACGACAGCAGCACGCGCCACATCCCGGTGCACGTGATCTCGGTGACCGACGATCCGCATCGCGGCATGCGGCTCGGCGCCAAGACGTTCTGGGCCAAGCCGTCGGACCGCGAGTCGCTCGACGACGCCTTCGACGCGATTCGCAGCTTCAGCGACCGCAAGCTGCGCACGCTGCTGATCGTCGAAGACGACGAGGTGCAGCGCAACACGCTGGTCGAGCTGATTGGCGATCGCGACGTGGCAGATCACCGCGGTCGGCACCGGGCGGCGAGGCGCTCGAGCAGCTCGCGCAGCAGCCGTTCGACTGCATCGTGCTCGATCTCGGCCTGCACGACATGAGCGGGCTGCAGCTGCTCGAACGGATGCGCGCCGACCAGGCGATGTCGCAGGTGCCGGTGATCGTCTACACCGGCAAGGAGCTGAGCAAGGCCGAGGAGGGCGAGCTGCGCCAGCTGGCGCAGACCATCATCATCAAGGACGTCAAGTCGCCGGAGCGCCTGCTCGACGAAACGACGCTGTTCCTGCATCGCGTCGAAAGCGCGCTGCCGCCGGAGAAGCAGCGGCTGCTCGACCAGCTGCACCGCAGCGACCCGACGCTCGACCGGCAGGAAGGCGCTGGTGGTCGACGACGACATCCGCAACATCTTCGCGCTGACCAGCATCCTCGAGCGGCACGAGATGGACGTGCAGTACGCCGAGAACGGCCACGACGCGCTGCGGATGCTCAACGAGAACCCCGATGTCGACGTCGTGCTGATGGATGTGATGATGCCGGAAATGGACGGCTACGAGGCGACGCGGCGGATCCGCGCCAACCCGACCTTCGAGGAGCTGCCGATCATCGCGATCACGGCCAAGGCGATGAAGGGCGACCGCGAGAAGTGCATCAACGCCGGCGCCTCCGATTACGTCACCAAGCCGGTCGACTCCGATCAGCTGATCTCCCTGCTGCGGGTCTGGCTGTCGCGGTGAGAAAACCCGTCAACATCCTGGTCGTCGACGACCGCGACGAGAACCTGATGGCGGTCGAGGCGGTGCTCAGCGACCCGGGCTATCGCCTCGTGCGCGCCAAGTCCGGGCCGCGAGGCGCTCAAGGAGGTGCTCGACCAGGACTTCGCGCTGATCCTGCTGGACGTGGTGATGCCCGGCGTCGACGGCTACGAAACCGCGACGTTGATTCGCGAACGGCCGCGCTCGCGGCAGACACCGATCATCTTCCTGACGGCCAACGACTGGGGCGCCCAGCACGTGTTCCGCGGCTACACCGTCGGCGCGGTCGACTACCTGGTCAAGCCGGTGCCCGCCGACGTGCTGCGCTCGAAGGTCGCGGTGTTCGTCGAGCTGTTCAACCGCCAGGAGGCGCTGCGCGTCGGGCAGGAAGAGCTCGAGCAGCGCATCGCCGAGCGCACCCGCGAGCTGGCCGAGGCCAACGTCGCGCTGTCGGCCGAGATCGAGGAGCGCCGGGACGATCGAGCACGGAGCGCGTGCAGCTGTTGCGGCGCGAGCAGGCGGCGCGGCTCGACGCCGAGCGCGCCAACCGCCTCAAGGACGAGTTCCTGGCGACGCTGTCGCACGAGCTGCGCACGCCGTTGAACGCGATCATGGGCTGGGCGCACGTGCTCGGCCAAAGCGCCGCACGATCGCGACACGGTGCAGCGCGCGGCCGCGACCGTGATCCGCCAGAACGCCACCGTCGCAGTCGCAGCTGATCGACGACATCCTCGATGTGTCGCGCATCGTCGGCGGCAAGCTGGTGCTCGATACCGCGCTGGTCAGCGTGCACACGGTGATCGAGGACGCGATCGAGTCGCTGGCGCCGGCGGCGGCGGCCAAGGCCATCGAGGTGAGCGCGGCGCTCGACCGCGACGATCCACGTGATCGGCGATCGCGATCGCCTGCAGCAGATCGTCTGGAACCTGGTCTCGAATGCGCTGAAGTTCACGCCCAAGGGCGGCCGCGTCGAGGTGACGCTCGGTCGACGCCGACGGCGAGGCGCAGATCGAGGTGATCGATTCCGGCATCGGCATCGCGCCGGAGTTCCTGCCGTATGTGTTCGATCGGTTCCGCCAGGCCGACAGCTCGATGAGCCGCCGGCACAGCGGCCTCGGTCTCGGCATGGCGATCGTCCGTCACCTCGTCGAGCTGCATGGCGGCACGGTGAGCGTCGAGAGCGAGGGCGAGAACCAGGGCACGACATTCCGCCTGCGGCTCGCCCGCCACACCGGCGCCGCTCCGGACGCGGCCGACCTGCCGAGTTCGCGCACCACCGCGGATCCGCGGTCGAGCGCGAGCTCGAACACCTCGACGGCGTGCACATCCTGATCGTCGAGGACGACACCGACTCGCGCAACGTGCTCGCGGTGCTGCTGCAGCAGCTCGGCGCGCTGGTCGACGCGGTGGCGTCGGCGAAAGAGGCGTTCGATCGCGTCAGCCATCGCCGCCCGGACGTGCTGGTCAGCGACATCGGCATGCCCGACGAGGATGGCTATTCGCTGATCCGGCGAGTCCGGCAGATGGGCGGCGAGCGCCGGCTGCCGGCGATTGCGCTGACCGCCTACGCCCGCGAGCAGGATGCCGACGAGGCGCTCGAGTCCGGCTACGATTGCCATCTGCCCAAGCCGGTCGCGCCGGCGGCGCTGGTTCGCGCAATCAAGACGCTGAGTGCACGAAGAGAATAACGAATGACAAATAACAAATAACGAATAACGAATAACAAACGGATCGCCTCTGTTTGTTATTCCTTATTTCTAATTCGTTATTTCTCACGCTCCCAGCGCGTAGACGACCAGGTTGACGCTGAACCTGGTGTTGTCATCGCGCTGGAAGCGCTTGTTGCGCCAGTCGTAGTCCCACTCGCAGCCGTAATCCTTGTTCGAATAGAGCACGCCGACGCGGCCGCGCACCTCGACGGCGCGCAGGTAGTCGTGCACCAGGTCGTCGCCCCAGCCGTTCAACTCGTGCGCGGTTTGCGGCGGGCCGTCCGGGAACTGGAAGAACGAGCGATAGATCGGGTGCGTGCGGGGGAGCTTGTCGAGCGTGCCGGGTCCGGGAAAGGCGCGGCGCATTTCCTGCTCGAACGACGTCGCGTAGAGGCCCGCGACATCGTGATTGCAATCGTCCGAGAACAGCAACCCGCCGCGGTCGACGAACTCGACGCAGCCGCTCGCGTTCGCGTTCGTTGAAGCGCACCAGCTTGTGGCCGGTCATGAACAGGAACGGGAAGGCGAGCAGCTCCTCGGAGTCGGCGGTGATGATCACCTCTTCCGGGTAGACGTTGATGTTGGTGTACTCGACGACCGAATTCAGCACGTTGGCCGCGACTTTGGGGTTGTAGTCCCAATCGCCGGAGTCGTAGCGCAGCCGCGCGAACACGAACTCATCCGCCCGCGGCTGGCCGCGAACGGGCCGGGGGATCTGATCGAGGGTCACGTCTCCACGATAGCGCAGCCGCCGGGGGCGCCGATGGCACGAATTGTGGTTCAGGTCTCGGCCATGGCTGAGTCGCCCGAACCGTCGAGAGAGTCGCGGTGATCCCGGCAATGCCGACCTCGATCACCGCGACGCAGGTGATCGCAGCGATTCTGGCGCTCGCCGCCTGCCGCTACGCGAGCGGGATTCTCGCGCCGCTGCTGTTTGCGGTGATGACGTCGCTGGCGCTGGCGCCGCTGGTGAAGACGCTGTCGCGGGTCATCCCGCGATGGCTGGCTGCGGCGGTGGTGGTGATCTCGCATTTCGAGCGCGTTCGGACTGACCGCCTGGATCCTGTCGGACGACGTCGCCAACTTCAGCCGCCGCCTGCCGGGCATCGTGCGCGACATCCGCGTCGGCGGTTGCAGTCGGCCACCCCGCGCCAGAGCCTCATCCAGCAGGTCCAGCAGGCGGTCACCGAGCTCGAGAACACCACCGAGAAGCCGCAAGGCCCCCGGCGCCACGCCGGTAACGATCGTCGACACGGTCGACGTGCAGCGCGAGATGATGAACGGCGCGCGGCGAGTCGGCGGCTACCTGTCGACCGCTCATCCTGCTGTTGTTCCTGGTCTACTTCCTGCTCGCGCAGGGCGACATGTTCAAGCAGAAGTTCGTGCGTCTCAGCGGTCGAGCGGCTGTCGCAGAAGAAGGTCACCGTGCAGATGATCGACGAGATGACCACGCAGATCGGTCAGCTTCGTGTTCTATCAGTTCTGGAGCGGCCTGCTGGTCGGCGTGCTGACGTGGGCGGTGTTTGCGTGGATCGGCGTGCGCTACGCCGGCCTGTGGGGCGTGGCCGCCGGCGTGCTGAACTGCATTCCGTACTTCGGACCGACGATCATCCTGGTCGCCATCCTCGGTCGCCGCGTTTCTGCAGTTTCGATCGCCGTCGATTGTGCTCCTGGTCGGCATTTGCCGGCATCGCCATCACCTCGCTCGAGGGATTCCTGCTCGCGCCGATTGCGCTCGGCCGAGCCGCACGCGTCAACACGGTGGCGGTGTTCGTGTCGGTGATGTTCTGGGGCTGGATGTGGGGACCGCTCGGCCTGGTCATGGCGGTGCCGATCCTGATGTGCGTCAAGACGGTCTGCGATCACGTGGAATCGCTCGACGCCTACAGCGAGCTGCTCGGCGATCGCGACTCGTAGGGCACTCGCCATTGCAGTCTTCGCTGGCGGGGCCGTCGCGCGTGGCGCACGACGGAACAGGGAGACTGCAGAATGGAAGATACCTACACACAATACGAAATCAATGCCAGCAGTGCCGCTGCCAATGTCGGCAGTAACGAGCGGGTGCTGACGCTGATCGCCGGCGCGGCGCTGTTGGGCTACGCCTGGAAGAACCATTCGAAAGCGCTCGGCGCCGCCTCGGTCGGGCTGCTGCTGCGCGGGGCGTCACCGGCTACTGCCCGGCCTACGACGCCATGGGCATCAACCACACCGACACCAGGCAGGCGCTGTCGGGGTCGAGCGCGGCGTGCATATCCGCGAGTCGATCATCATCGACGCGCCGCCCGAGGACGATCTACCGATTCTGGCGCCAGCTCGATCGGCTGCCCGAAGTGATGCCGCATCTCGCAAAGGTCGAGGAGCTCGATACCAAGCGTTCGCGCTGGACGGCCAAGGCGTTCGACCTGGCGCCGATCTCGTGGGAGGCCGAGATCATCAACGAGCAGCCGTTCGAGATCATCGCGTGGCAGACGCTGCCGGGGCAGGCCATCCAGACGGCCGGTTCGGTGACGTTTCGGCCGGCGTCCGGCGGCGGCACCGAGGTCCGCGTGCACCTGCAGTACGCGGCGCCCGGCGGCAAGGCGGCGAGCTGGCTGGCGTCGCTGGCGGGTCAGGACCCGGCCAGTTACACGCGCGAAGGCCTCGAGGCGCTCAAGCGTCGACTCGAAGCCGACCCGTTCACGAAGCGGCGCGTTCAGCGGCGGCGCGAAGTGCTGTCGCGTTGTTCGCTGATGAGCACGTTGCGGAATGCTTCCTGCAACCGGGGTGCTACGTAATTCACTCGCGGCCACGGCCGCTGGATATCTTCGAGGAGACAGACAATGGCTGGAAACAACCTCCGCGACGCGCTCGTGGATGAGATCAGGGATCTTTACAACGCCGAGAAGCAACTGACCAAGGCGCTGCCGAAGTTGGCGAAGGCGTCAACCAACGACGAACTGCGCGAGGCGTTTGAATCGCACCTCGAAGAAACCGAGGGCCAGATCACCCGGCTCGAACGGGTGTTCGAACTGCTCGACGAGAAGCCGCGCGGCAAGCACTGCGCCGGCATGGCCGGCATCTCGAGGAGGGCAGCGAGCAACTCCAGGAAGACATGGAAGACGCGGTGATGGACGCGGTGCATCATCAAGAGCGCGCAGAGCGCCGAGCACTACGAGATCGGCTCCTACGGCACCGCGATCGCGTGGGCCGAGGCGCTCGATCTGCCGGAGGTCGCCGAGTTGCTTGGCGAAACGCTGGCCGAGGAAAAGGCCGCCGACGTCAAGCTGTCGGCGCTCGCCGAATCCGGCATCAACGATGCGGCCACCGCCGGTGACTCAGACGACGAGGAAGCCGAAGCCGACGATGCGGACGAACCGGTGTCGGCAGTCGGCGGACAAGACGGCGGGTGTGTCAGCCCGCTCCGCAAATGGTGCGGCCAAGGCGTCGACGCGCCAGCGCGGCGGACGCCGCTAGATATCGTGAAGGGGCGGGAGACCCTCCCGTCCCTTCATTCGTTTCTCGAAGGGTTAGGATGAGCTAGACCGACGAGGGAAGGCGGTAGCGCTTGCCGTCGCGACGGACGAGGAAGCCGGACTGGACGAGCTCGCTCAGCAGTTCCTCCGCACGCGCGGGACTCAGTTGCCACAGCCGGGCAGCCTGGGCGGTGGTCAAACACATGCCGGGCATTTCACGAAATTCCGCCTGGGCGCGGACGGTCAGGTTGTCATTTGTCTTGGGCTGCGGTTGATTCGTCGTCATGGATTTCTCCGCGTGCATTTCTTGCACGTCCGGTGCCACGGGAGCGCGACAAAATTCCGTGGAATTACCGACATCGCGTTCTTACGGTGGGCAATCTTCCACTCACGATGGGCAATAGTTGGAGCCTGGCTACCGATCTTTCACCGCTCCGCCCGTCCCATCCTCGTCTCCCGCTCACGCCAAGACCTCTACCGTGGGTTCGTCCAAGCTTCGCGTTGGCGAGACCCTTGCTTTGTGAGTAGCAGGAGATAGACATGTTTCAACGATGGGTTATCGGTTTCACAGCGGTGTGGCTCGGTATTGGCGCGGTTGCCGGCGCCCAGGACCGGGCAACGGTACAGACTGCGCGACGGCTCGAAGTTCGAGGGCCGCATTGAAGAGCTGACGCCGAATGGCGAGCTGTTCGTCCGGGTGTCGCAACACGATCAGCGCCGGGTTCCGGTTAGCAGCGTCGCCTTGATCGACAAGGTCGGTGGCGCAGCCGGTCTCCCCGAAACCGAAGTGCGCGAGGCCGTCGGCGCGCAGCACCTGCTGCTGCTGTCGAATGGCTCGAGCGTCAAGGGTCAGCTCGTCGCCATTCGCGGCGGCGAGGGTTCGGCTAACGGCGACCAACCGCGCACCTATGTGTTTCGTGCCGACGGTCGCGAGCAGACGTTTGGCCCCGAGCAGGTGTCGCGCATCTATCTGGGTGGTTATCCCTTCGCCGCGATTACCGGTGGGGCGACGCACCGCCGCCAACACCTCCGACCTCGCCACCGGCAACGACGCGCCGGGCGCCATTCGCGTCGGAGCGGGCAGCGGATGGGTTTCGACCGGTTTGCGCGTGCGCCGCGGCGAGCTGATCGGCTTCACCACCAGCGGCGAAGTGCAGCTGTCGGACAACCGCAACGATCGGGCCCGTTCGGCGGGCACCGGCCGCATGGCACCGGGCGCGCCGCTGCCGACGGTGAACGCAGGAGCGCTGATTGGCCGCGTCGGCAACAGCCAGCCGTTTGGCATCGGCGATCAGGCCAGCGTGCCGATGCCGTTCGACGGCGTGCTGTTCCTGGCGGTGAATGACGATGAGCGGGCAGACAATGCCGGCGAGTTCGTCGTCTCGATCAACCGCCTGCGCCGCTAGACGGTTTCAGGCATTCGATCATTTGTGGGGGCACCCTCTTTCCGGGGGTGCCCTTGCTACTTGCCCTTGAGGGTCCGGCCGACGTCCAGCCCCACCTTCGGCTGATCCTGCGTCCCGGCGATCGTGATGACCAGCCGTGTGCCGGCGCCCTTCTTCCTGAACAACGGATCGATCGGCTTCAACAGCCAGCTCTTGACGCCGGTCTGCGTTTGCGACACGGTCGCCTTGAGCAGCACCTCGCCCTCGAAGTCCACGGCTTTCGACCGGAGCGAGTGGGTGCCGGCCAGGCGCACGTCGGCGCCCTGGACGTTGAACGACAGCCCCTGGTACCTGAACACGCCCTTGCTGAGCGCGAACTTGGCGGCCATCTTCGACGCCACTTCGTCGATGGACGTGTCCTTGGGCCGGCCCTGCCCGCGTGCGGCTGAGCTCGTCGATCTTGTCCTGCACGTTCACGCTGCTGAACTTCACCCGCTCGGCGCGCACCGACCCCTCGAGCGCGAGCCGCTCGAGAATCGGCGACTTGCCCTGCGGCAGGTCGAGCGCGGTGTCGATCACCAGCACGCCCTCGGCGGCCGGCCGGCCGGCCTTGCTCACCAGCCGCAGCAACTCTCCGAGGTCGGACGAGCTGCTCTTGACGTTCACGACGATCCGCTTGCCCTTGATCCCCTTGGTGCCTTCGACGATGCCGGTCGCCTGCAGGCGTGACTTGCCCAGCTGGACGTCGACGCGCTTCAGCTCGACGTCCCCCTTGGTGCCGTCGACGAGCGCCTCATACGAGGTGTTGAGGGGCAGGCTGGCGCCATCGAGCTCGGTCAGGCGAAAGTCGGGCGTGTGCGTTTCGCCGCGCGTCGCGATCTGATCGAGTGTGCCGTCCATGGCACCGGTGGCGCCCAGCTGCCCGGCGAGCCCCTCAATGGTGCCGAGGTCGGCGGCAAACGCGTACTCGCCCGCAAGGGGACTCTCACCGGGCTGCTCGGACCGCCACGGCCCGAACGTCCCGGACGTTTCGATCTTCCCGTATGGAATCGGGTTGATCAACGCCGCGGTGAACGTCGCCGGCTCGCCGCTGCGGAGGTTTTTCATGTCGAGCTCGAAGATGTCCCATACCTTGGCGTTCTTGCCGGCTTCACGAGGCACCACCGCGAGCCGGGTGTTGGTGGCGATCAGGTGGCGGATGAACAGGCCGTCCGACTCGCCGCGGTCGTCGCCGGTGTCCCTGGTTCGGCCGGGGAACGGTCGTTTGCCGGTGTCGGCATCTTTCGGCGGAATATTGATCTCGAGGCCGTCCACGAGGACTCGATCGAGCGTCGAGCTCCACAAATCGGTCGGCTTCAGGTCGACGGTGAACGACGAGACGACAAGCAGCGGGGGAATGTCGGTGCGGCCGTGATGGCGCACCACCAGGTCGCGCGCGTGCAGCCGCAGCGGAATCCAGTTGAGGCCAACCACTGCCCAGCTCGACCTCGCTTTCGAGCGAGGCGCCAAGCTCTGACGTGACCCAGTCATGCAGGCGCGGATCGAGTTGTTTCAGGCTGACGCTGATCCCGATTGCGCCGATGACGATGAAGGCAATCAGGACGCCGGTGATGAGGCGGGCGCGCGTGCTCACGATGTCAGCGCGTCGTTGAAGGGAAGATGCCTTCGGCGGAGGCTTGGGCCAGTGAGCGCCGCGACGGCGCGGCTGGTGGTGTCGGGGCGATTAAGGGAGGCCGCGATCACGGCGATCGCGGCCATCCCGGTTGTGGCAATGACTCGGGCGGTCATTGTGCCCCCCTGTTACGCGCGCGGGCGGGGCGGCTCGCTGATGCCCGGCTTCTCCGACGGCGCCTGCACCGGCGGCTCAATCGGCGGCGGATCGATGCTCGGCTCCCGATCGATGTCCTTGCGGTTGGGATCATCGGGCGGCACCACCGGCTGCTCCGGCGCCTGCGGCAGCCCGGGAGTGGGGTGAGGAATCTCAGGCTGTTGCATCTGCATCATTGATGATCCTGATCGTCGGACGGCTCCGGAGTGGGTGGATTCTGGCCCCGGCGAGCGACGCGGTCGCCGTCCGGCGAATCCGCCGCGTCGTCGTCGGCGGTCTTGGGCGGCGGCATGGTTTCCCCAGCCGCCGCCTTGTCTGCTTCGTCCTGCGCCTGCTTCAGCGCGGCGTCGTCTACCGGCAGCGTGGCAATCATGGTCAGGTCCTCGATCATCGCTATGCTCCTAGCGATCGAGCCGCACGACGAGCGCGGCGCGCCGGTTGAGGCGCCGCGTCTCTTCGCGCGAGTTGTCATGCTTCGGCTTTTCTTCACCGTAGCTGACGGTCTGCAGACGCGTCGCGGCGACGCCGTTCTGCGACAGGTAGTCGCGCACCGCGTTGGCGCGGCGCTCGCCGAGCGCCAGGTTGTACTCGGCGGTGCCGATGCTGCAGGTGTTGCCTTCGATGGTCAGACGCAAGTGTGTCGTCTTCCTTCATCGCGGTCACGGCCTGTTCGAGCACGCGCAGTGCTTCGGGCCGCAGCGTGTAGCGGTCGAAGTCGAAGTGCACGTCTTCGAAGGTGTAGACCTTGGCCGGCGGACGAATCACCTGGATCGTCACGGTGTCGGTCGCGGTCTTGCCGTCGGTCGGGCAGGTCACGGTGACGGTCACCGGCACCGGACCCACTTGCATCGGCGCGGTCCACGGCGTGTTCTGCGCGGTGCGGTTGGCGAAGGTGCCGGTCGGCGCGCTCCACGCGTAGGTCACGACACAGGCGATCGACGAGGTGGCGATCGGAGGTCACGTTCGAGACCTTGCCGACTTCGACCGTGCAGGGATCACAGGCGGCCTTCACCGACAGCTCGTGAACGCGCGGCGCCGGGGTGCGGCGGCGGCGGCGTCGCCACCGGCGGCGGAGGCGACGAAGCGGCGCGGGCTCCAGCCGATGCGGACGTGGTAGTCGACGAAGTCGCCGTTCGAATCCTCGGACGCGTTGATGCGGTCGCGGCGTCGGCGTGTCGAGCGCAGACTCGCCGCCAATGAAGAAGCCGTTCGGTCGCAAACCAGGTGATGCCGGTCGTGAACGAGGTCTGGTGATCGGTATCGAAGCTGACCGCCGGGCTGCGGCTGCCGTCTTCGGCAATCGAGCACACCGTCGAGCGGCGGTGGTGTCGCGCTACCAGGTGCGGCCGATGACTTCGCCGTGAATCAACCAGTGATAGTTCGGCGTTGATGCCGAGGCCGGCGCCCCAACGGAGGAAGTTCGGCACGTGCACCATGACCGGGTCCGAGGGGTTCTTGCGGAAGTTGTAGCCGACCGTCGCCGGTCAGCACCACGTTGCGGTTGACCCACTTGCTGAGGACGCCCGCTGACGTCGGCTGCGACGCGCGCCCTGTCCGGCGCCGCTGTCGGAGTCGCCGGTCGGCAGGTTGACGATGACCCGAGCGGCGGACGCTGAACGGGTTGCCTTCACCTTCGCTCAGCAGCGCGTACTTCGCGCCGACGCGCAGGTCGCCTATCTTGTTGCCGGTCCAGCGCTCGCTGCGCGAACGGCGCGCAGGGTATCGACGCCGCCACGCTCCGGGTCGCTCGTTGAACAGCTGCTGGTTGTCGCGATCGACGCGCTGAGATGAAGTCCCACGGCACAAAGACGTCGAAACGGTCGGTCAGAGCCGTACGACACGTTGGCCGTGAAGTTGGCGACGTTCATCTGGCCCTGCGGCGTGTTGAACGAGTTGCGCTGCACCGATCCGCGGTGCTTCTTTCTTGCCGTTGGTGTCAGCTACGGGAAGCCACCACAAGCCGGCGTCGCCGTCGGTCGGTAGTGGCTACGCGGCCACGCTGGTCGTCGTCTTGCGCGGTCGTTTGTTGAGCCGCGGCGGGCACTCGCTGTCGCAAGCAGCCCAACCATCAACCAAATCTTGGCACTCATCGCTGTCGGTTCCTCCCGTGCGCCATCTGCGCGCATCGCTGGGGTTACTACAAACGACGTGCCACAGTCGGGGTGCCCATAGCGGCACGCCCAGGGCGGAAGGGCAGGGGGCGGAGGCTAGCTGATCGGCTGACTTTTGCCGGAAATGGGTGCCGAGGTGCCAAACTGCAGAACATTCTCGAGTAGATCCAGCTCAACCGGCTTGACCAGGTGCTCGTCGAAACCGACTTCGAGCGAGCGGCGGCGATGCTCGGCCTGGCCCCAGCCGGTCAGGGCGACCAGCCGCATCGACCGCCCCCACGCCTCGCGGCGGATGGCGCGCGCGACGTCATACCCGGACACCTCGGGCATGCCGATGTCGAGCAGGCGACGTCGGGCCGCTTTTCGCGCGGCGAGCGCGATCGCGGCTGCGCCCTCGTAGGCGGTGAAGACCTCGTGCCCAGCGGCCTTCAGCAGGAACGTCAGGCTGTCGGCGCCGTCCTGGCTGTCATCGGCGACGAGGATCCGCAGCGTGCTGTCGATTCGGCAGCGGCGGGCGGCGCCGACGCGCGTGCGGCCTCGACGGCCACCGCCAGCGGCAGCGTGACGGTGAATTCGCTGCCTTGCCCCGGTCCCGCGCTCCACACCGACGACGCGTGCCGCCATGCATCTCGGTCATCTGCTTGACCAGCGTCAGGCCGATGCCGAGACCGGTCTGCGACCGTCGCAGATCGCGATTGAGCTGCACGAACATGCCGAACACCCGTTCCTGATCTTCGGACGCGATGCCGACGCCGGTGTCGCGCACCGTCACCGACACGCGCTCGACCTTGGCCTGCGGCGACGACCCAGACCCGTCCGCCGGACGGCGTGAACTTCGCGGCGTTGGTCAGCAGGTTGAGGACCACCTGCGAAATGCGCGTCGCATCGGCGTCGAGCATCAGCGGGCGTCGGCGGGAGTCTCGAGCGACAGGCTCGACGCCGGCGGAGGTCAGTTGCGGCTGCGCGGTCTCGACCGCGCTCTCGATGATCGAGCGCAGGTCGACGCGCTCCTTGCGCAGCGTCAGCTGGCCGCGCGTGATGCGGCTGACGTCCATCAGGTCGTCGATCAGTCGCACCAGCTGCCCGATCTGGCGCTCCATCACGCCGGTGGCGTGGCGCGCGGTGTCGGTCTGCGCTTCCAGCCGCAGGATCTCGGACGACGTTGCGCAGCGGCGCCAGCGGATTGCGCAGTTCGTGCGCGAGCGTGGCGAGGAATTCGTCCTTGAGCTGCGCCTCGTAATGCAGCCGTTGCTCGCGATCCTTGACGGCGGCGCGCGCTTCCTCGGCTTCGTCGGCGCGGCGCTCGGCTTCTTCCTTCGGCGTGCGCAGTTGCGCCTCGACCTCCTGGCGCTTGGCGATGTCGACCAGCAGGCGCTGCCGCTCGGCGGCGAGCGCGGCCTGCTGCTGCTGTCTGCATGGTGATGTCGCGAAACGCGCCGAGCACGCCGGACGAGGCTGCCGTCGGGATTGCGCTCGGGATGCGCGCGATACTCGACGTGCACCAGATGGCCATCCTTGGCGATGACCCGCGCTTCGCCCTGAACTTCGTCGCCGGCGCCGGCGCGGCCAAGCGCGCGCTGCAGGTCGGCGCGATCGTCGGGATGAATCAACGCCAGCCCGGGGCGGCTCTGCAGATCCGTCGAGGGTGTAGCCGAGCAGCGACTGCAGGCCGCTCGTCGCCGAATCAATGACGATCTGGCCGTCGAGCTCGATGCGGGCGTGAAACGCGAAGTCGGACGCGAGCTCGCCAATCAGTCGATGAAAGCTTTCGCTCTCGCGCAGCCGCGACTGCTCGATCAGCAGGCGCTCGCGCGAGCGATAGAGGTTGCCGCAGAGCCACGAGACGACCACGCAGATCACCGCCGACCGAGAGGACCCGGATCGGCAGGTTGATGAGGGCCGGCTTGAGCGTCGAGTGCCTGGACCAGCGGCGCGGTCGCCGCCGTGCTGAGCGCCGAGCAAATCAGCGCCGGCCGCAAGCCGCTGTGCCACGCGAGGATGGCCGTCGCGAGGATGAAGAACGCCCCGGTGACGTAGTGCGCCCACAGGCCGATGCCGATGATGACCGCGGCGGCCATCGACAAAGGTGGCGACACCCAGTCCCGAGGTCTTCCCAGATGCTCGCTCGGCGTTCGTAGGCAGCTTCGTGGCGCATTGGGCTTTGGCCCCACAAGGTCATGCGGGCGCCCACCAGCAGGCATCCGGCTCTTGAGAAGTTACGCGGTCGGCGCAGCGAAAGCAAACCGCACGCCAGAGATGGCTTGGACGCGGCGAGGTCGGGGACGTCGCCGTAACTTGCGTGGCTGCGCGGGCTAATGTGGGAGCGCCAATTCCCTTGTTGGGTGCGCTGCCGGTCTCGGGTATTTCGGAGCGAAATTCCTACCGCTTTCCGGCCCACATTACATACGCAGCGTGGCATTTGTCTTGCTTCGACGCAGTAGCAATCTTCTGCGGACCGTGGCGCGTGTCATCAACGGTGAAACCGAATGGCCGACGACAGACATCCTTACGACGATCGACCCGGCCGCTCCAGCGGCTATCGCGCCGACGAGCGCGAGCAGCACGACCGCTATCGCGGCGAGCGCCGGCCAGACCTACGACCGCGCTAACCACGCTCCCCGCGACGGCTACATGCGGTGGAGTTCCCACAACATGGGCACGTGGGGCGACCAGAGCCACGTCACCGAGCGCGACGGCCCGCCGGCGTGGAGCGATCGCGAGCGCGGCGGCTACTGGCGCCAGTACCAGCTCAATTACCCGCACCACGGCGGCCGGGGCCCGAAGGGCTATCAGCGATCCGACGAACGAATGCGCGAAGAAATTTGCGAACGCATGACCGACGACCCGTATCTCGACGCCTCCGAGATCGAGATCGACGTGAAACAGGGCGAGGTGACGCTCGGCGGCACGGTGACCAGCCGCGAGCAGAAGCGCCGCGCCGAAGACGTGGCCGATTCCATCAGCGGCGTCACGGACGTGGTCAACCAGTTGCGCATCGTGCGCAACCCGGTGACCGAGGCGTCCGGCAAAGGAACTCCAAGCAAGTCAACCTCAAGTTCAACCGCGTAAGACCACCCCACCTTGAAGCCTTCGGGCGAGGAGTCGGCCGTCTGGCCGAGTCCTCGCCCGGACGGATCTGACGCATCATTCACCGCCGTCGGCAGCCGCCGCCATTGGCGGAGAGCCGTGGCCGGCCGGTGATCAGTTTCCGAGTCGCGGTGCCTGCAGGTAGCGCGACGGCAGCGGGTGATCGAGCTTCGCCGCGATCAGCCGCGACGCGTCGCGCGACGTCCTCGATCGATACCCCGGTCTCGATGCCAAGGCCGTTCGAGCATGAACAGCAGGTCTTCGGTGGCCAGATTGCCCGCGGCGCCGGGCGCGAACGGGCAGCCGCCCAGTCCGCCGGCGGAGCTGTCGAACGTCGTGACGCCGTAGTCGAGGCCGGCCAGCACGTTGGCGAGCGCGGTGCCGCGGGTGTCGTGGAAGTGCAGCGCGATCTGCGCCAGCGGCACGCGCCTGGTGACCAGGTCGAGGACGCGGGCACCAGGCCCGGGATGCGCCGCGCCAATCGTGTCGCTGATCGCCACTTCGTAGACGCCGATCTCGAGCAGCCGCGCCGACACCTCGGCGACGCGCTGCGGGTCGATCGGGCCCTTCGAACGGACAGACGAAACACGTCGAGAGATAGCCGCGCACGCGCACGCCCGGCCGCCCTGCGCATCGGCGCACACCGCGGCGTAGTCGGCGAGCGATTCGTCGATCGACTGATTGATGTTGCGGCGGCTGAAGGTCTCGGACGCGGCCGCGAAGATCGCCACTTCGGTGACACCGGCGGCGATGGCGCGCGCCAGGCCCTGTCTGATTCGGCACCAGCGCCGTGTAGCTGGTGCCCGGCCGCCGCGTGATGCCGGCGAACACCTCGGCGGCGTCCGCCATCTGCGGCACCCACTTCGGCGACACGAATGCGGATACTTCGATCGACCGGTGGCCCGCTGCCGAGAGTCGATCGACGAACGCGATCTTGTCGGCGGTGGCGATCGCGGCGCGCTCGTTCTGCAGTCCGTCGCGCGGCCCGACTTCGACGATGGTGACCTTCGCGGGCACGCGCATCAGTCGAGCTCCAGCAGGTTGACTCCCGGCTGCACGAGATCGCCCTTGGCACAGTGCACCGCCTTGACGACGCCGCTGCGCGGCGCCTTGATCGGCAGCTCCATCTTCATCGCTTCGAGCACGATCAGCGTGTCGCCTTCGCTGACCGCCTGGCCCGGGCGCGGCGTTGATCGACACGACGGTGGCCGGCATCGGGGACATCACGCTGCCGTCGCCGCGGCTCCTGCGCCGGATGCGTCGCGCCTGCGCTCACCGGCTCGATCCGCGCGACCTGGCCGTTCGACAAAGACCCACGTCGCGTCGCGCGTCGTCGGCGATCGCCACGCGCGACTGGCGCCTCGTCGGTGTCAACCAGATACCAGCCCTCTCCGACGTCCTGACGCGCTCGCTCAGCCACGCCAGCCTCCCAGCGTCTCGAAGGGATCGGCTGATGCCAGGGTGCGTACGGTGCCAGGGCAGTGCGTGCGGTGCCACGGTGCGGCGGTGCTAGATCGATCGCGGCCAATGCGGCCGGCGGGCAACTCCTGCGGGATCGCCGCGACGAGCGCCTGCAGCCTTCGCGATCGAGGAAGCCGGTGTCGATCGTCGCATCGACGAACTGCGGATGATCGAGGAGCTGCAGCAGGAACGGAATGTTCGTGCGGATGCCGAGGATCGCGTAGTCGCGCAGCGCGGCGATCGCCCGTTGCCGCGCCGCTTCGCGCGTCGCGGCGTGGACGATCAGCTTGGCGAGCATCGGGTCGTAATGCACCGACACTTCCGAGCCCTTTGCTGACGCCGCTGTCGACGCGGATGCCCGGCCCCTGCGGCTCCCGATAGAGCAGCAGCGGGCCGGCCTGCGGCAGGAAGCCCTGCGCGGGATCTTCGGCGTAGATGCGGCACTCGATCGCGTGGCCGCGCTGCGACAGGCTGTCCTGCGAGAAGGGCAGCGGCTCGCCCGAGGCGACGCGCAGCTGCGCGTGCACCAGGTCGATGCCGACCACCGCCTCGGTGACCGGATGCTCGACCTGCAGGCGCGTGTTCATTTCGAGGAAATAGAAGCGCGCCGCATCGCCGTCGCCTTCGAGCAGGAACTCGCAGGTGCCGGCGTTGCGATAGCCGACGGCGTTCGCGGCGGCGACCGCCGCGGCGCCCATCCGTCGCGCGCACCGCCGCGCTCAACGCCGCGCACGGGCTCTCTTCGATCACCTTCTGGTGGCGGCGCTGCGCCGAGCACTCGCGCTCGAAGAGGTGGACGGTGTTGTCCGTGATGGTCGGCAAAGACCTGGATCTCGACGTGCCGCGGCCGTTCGATCAGCCGCTCGACGTAGAGCGTGTCGTTGCCGAACGACGCCTTGGCTTCACGGCGCGCCGCGGCGAGCGCGTCGCGCAGGCCGGCCGCCTCGTGCACCGCCTTCATGCCGATGCCGCCGCCACCCGCGGCGGGCTTGATCAGCACGGGAAAGCCGATCGCGCCGCGGCCGCCTGTCAGCGCCTGGTCGGACTGATCGGCCGGCGTTTCGCCGGGCACGACCGGCACCCCGGCGGCCGTCATCAGCTTCCGCGCGCCCGATCTTCGAGCCCATCTTCTCGAGCGCCGACGCCGGCGGGCCGACAAACGTCAGGCCGGCCGTCTCGACGGCGCGCACAAACGGCGCCCGCTCGGACAGAAAGCCGTAGCCCGGATGAATCGCATCCGCCTTCGACGCGTCTGGCGGCGTCGAGGATCGCGTCGATGTTGAGATAACTCTCGCGCGCCGGGCGCGGGCCCGATCCGGATCGCGCGATCGGCTTCGCTGACGTGCGGCGCGTTCGCGTCGGCGTCGGAATAGACCGCGACCGTCTCGATGCCGCAGCTCGCGGCAGGCGCGCAGGATGCGGCGGGCGATCTCGCCGCGGTTGGCGATCAGCAGGCGGCGGATCATGGCTGTGGGGACGTTCCACGACGGCTGGCCGCTTCTCGAGGAACGCCTTCAGCCCTTCCTGGCCTTCGGGTGACACGCGCTGCGTGGCGATCGCGTCGGCGGTGATGTCGATGACATCGGCCGGCGACGCGCCCGAGCACGTTCGGGATCAACGCCTTGGCGCGCGCCACCGCGGTCGGCGAGGCGCCGAGCGATTCACGCACGTAGCCGTCGACCGCTTCATCGAGATCGGCGGCGGCGACGATCGCAGTGGACCAGGCCGATCGCCTTGGCCTTCGTCGCGTCGAAGCGCATGCCGGTCAGGAACAGTTCGCGCGCGGCCGACGCGCCGATCTTCTGCAGCACGTACGGCGAGATCATCGCCGGCAGGATGCCGAGCTTGGTTTCGGTGAAGCCGAAGATCGCGTCGGCGTCGGCCACCACGATGTCGCAGACCGCGGCGAGGCCCGGAGCCGCCGCCGAGCGCCGCGCCCTGGATGCGGCCGATCACGATCGCCGGCACGGTGTTGATGGCGAGAAACATTTCCGCGCCGGCGCGCGCGTCGCGCAGGTTGTCGTCGCGCGAGTAGTCCGCCATCTTCGCCATCCACGCGGCATCGGCGCCCGGCACTGAACACCTTGCCGGCGCCGCCGAGCACGACGACGCGCAGCGCCGCGATCCTGGTGCGCGGCCCTGGCCCACGCGGTGAGATCGGCGATGACGTGTTCGTTGAAGGCGTTGCGGACGTCGGGCCGATTGAGGGTGACGTACTCGACGGCGCCGCGGCGTTCGACCGTGAGGAATTGATAGCTCATCTGCGTGCCATTGATTATATCGGCGCTGCGTTGGCACCAATGGAACCGTTGGCGCCGCGGTGGAACCGATCCTGCAGTGTTGTGCCTGGAGGAAGTCGATGACCCGTTTCATGTGTGCGCTGGGCAGCGCAGTGGCTATTTCAGGTGCGTCGCTGGTCGCACAGGCGCAAGCGCCCGCGCCGTCGTCGAAGGGCACGGAGATCCTCACCGCGCAGGGCCGCGCCGATGCCGCGAACCTGATCGAGGACGTCAAGACCGTCGGCTGCATTCGTCTGTGGCAGCCCGCGCCGGCTGACCCGACCAAGATGCCGGTCGCTCGCCAGCCCGGCCTCGCCGGCGTGTACCTGCTGACGCCGCTCGCGTCGGATCCCGGCGTCGCCGGCGCGACCTGCCGACCTACGTCCTGACGCCCAGCGGCGACGTTGAATTTCTCGCAGCACGTCGGTCACCAGGTGGAGATCACCGGCACCGCGCAGACCGCGCCGCTGCCGCCGACGGTGCAGGAAATCGCCACCGCGCCGACGCTGCGCCCGGAGAACAAGCCGAGCACCAACGGCATGCCGCGGCTGACGGTGACGACGATGAAGATGGTGGCGGAGAGCTGCCCGTAGACCTCAGGCAGACCGCAGTGACCTGCCTCTACATTCTGAAAGATGCCGAACTTCGCGCGGCGGGATCGGCGCGTTGAACGCGGCTGACAGGCCCAGCGCCAGCGCGCTTCTCGTCTGCGCCGGATCGAGAATCCCGTCGTCCCACAGCCGCGCCGTCGAGTAGTAGGGCGAGCCTTCGGTGTCGTACTTGTCGAGGATCGGCTGTCGAATCTCCGCCTCGGCCTCCGCGCTCAGCGTCTGCTGATCGCGGGCGAGCTGATCCTTCTTGACCGTGGTCAGCACGCCGGCCGCCTGTTCGCCGCCCATCACCGAGATGCGCGCGTTCGGCCACATCCACAGCAGTCGCGGCTCGTAGGCCCGGCCGCACATCCCGTAGTTGCCGGCGCCAAACGAGCCGCCGATCGATCACCGTGAACTTCGGCACCACCGAGTTGGCCACCGCGTGGACCATCTTGGCGCCGTCCTTGGCAATGCCGCCGCGCTCGTACTGCTTGCCGACCATGAAGCCGGTGATGTTCTGCAGGAAGATCAGCGGCACGCCGCGCATGTTGCAGAGCTCGATGAAGTGCGTCGCCTTCAGCGCCGACTCGGAAAACAGCACGCCGTTGTTGGCGATGATGCCGACCAGGAAGCCGTGCAGCCGCGCGAATCCGCAGACGATCGTGGTGGCGTAGCGCTCCTTGAATTCATCGAAGCGCGAGCCGTCGACGATGCGCGCGATCACTTCGCGCACGTCGTAGGCCTTGCGGATGTCCAGGTTCACGACGCCGTAGATCTCGGCAGGGTCGTAGGCCGGCTCCTCCGGCGCCGTCATGTCCTCCGGCAGGTGCTTGCGCGTGTTGAGCGTCGAGACGATGATGCGCGCGCGCTGCAGCGCGTCGGCGTCGTCTTCGGCGAGGTAGTCGGCCACGCCCGACAGGCGGGTGTGCACGTCGGCGCCGCCGAGATCCTCGGCGGTGACTTCTTCGCCGGTCGCGGCCTTCACGAGCGGCGGGCCGCCCAGGAAGATCGTGCCGGTGCCCTTGACGATGATGGTTTCGTCGGACATCGCCGGCACGTAGGCGCCGCCGGCGGTGCACGAGCCCATCACCACGGCGATCTGCGGAATGCGTTCCGCCGACATCCGCGCCTGGTTGAAGAAGATCCGGCCGAAGTGCTCGCGATCGGGGAACACCTCGGCCTGCATCGGCAGGAACGCGCCGCCGGAGTCCACCAGGTAGACGCAGGGCAGGTGATTGTGCAGCGCCACTTCCTGCGCGCGCAGGTGCTTCTTGACGGTCAGCGGGTAGTAGGTGCCGCCCTTGACGGTGGCGTCGTTGGCGACGATCAGCACGTCGCGCCCCGAGACCCGTCCGATGCCGGTGACCACGCCCGGCGCTCGGCGCGTCGCCGTCGTACATGTCCCACGCGGCGAGCGGCGACAGCTCGAGGAACGCGGAGCCGGGATCGATCAGACCCTCGATGCGCTCGCGCACCGGCATCTTGCCCTGCTCGCGGTGCCGCGCCAGATACTTCTCGTCCGCCGCCCTGGCGCACCTGCTCGAGCCGCGCGCGATACTCGGCGACGAGCGCCTGCATGCGCTCGCGGTTGGCGCGAAACTCCGGCGCCGGCGGTGTCGATGTGGGAGTGAAGGCGATCCATCACCAGCCGCAGCAATCGGTCTTGAAGCGGCAGGAGGGGCAGCGCCACACCGCGTGCATGCGATACATGTGCGCGCCGCAGCGCTCGCATTTCATCGCGTCTTCACTGGCGGTTGGCTTGTTCGATCGGGTCCAGGGCGGACACGACCGGCGTGACGACGAGGCGTGGAACGGTTTTGAGAACAGGTTCATCCACCCCGGCATTATAAGCGGACGAGGTGGACGTCCCCGCATTTCAGCCGCGAACTAAAACCCGCATCCCATCTGATTCACGACGAACCACAGCGCGATGAGCGAGACGGGGACGCCGAGTAGCCACGCAACTCCGTATTTCATAATCGTAATCTCCCTCGAATATTTCCTCAGCAACTTGCATTCCAAGCGATTTGGATGACGAAGCGGTATCACCCTTGCTATGGACTACGGTGGAGGCAGTGATGAGAGCGTTCAATCAACACCTTGGGTCGTCGTCGATGGCGTTAGTTACCGAATCTGTGGACTTCGCCGCCACGTTGAAGCAGATGATGAGCCGGGTGCGCAGGAAGACCCGCAGCTTCGCTGTGCACCGTCATCAATGGCGGTCACGAGCTCTACCGTGCGCGCACCGAGAACCAGGCTCTATCAGGAGTGCCTGCTGTGCGGTCACGAGACGCCGGGCTGGACCATCGATCGCCGCGATCGCCGTCTGCATCTGGTGAGCAACTCTGCAGGCGACCGCGGTCGCGTCTCGTCGCTAGACGAGCCCCCGCCGGGGTCTCGCCGTGCTCGCCCGGCTAATTCGTCCCGGGTCGGCCGGGCGTCACCGAACGCTCGCGCCGTGACGTCCCGGGCATCGCTCCGCTGAATCCCGTTTCGGCCGAAATCGCTTGTCTTTCTGCGGTATCCGATTCCGAGCGCCGTACCGGCACGCCCTATTTCGGAGCCAGGAGGCAGACTAAATTCAGCCTCAGGTCCGACTGGGTGCAGACTGGGCACCCGGTACTTCGACTGGGAAGCGATTAGGTGAATTCCCTAGGTACGGGAGTTGCAGGTTCCTCAGGGCGAATGAATGAATTACTCGTCGCGATCAT
Organism: uncultured Acidimicrobiia bacterium; assembly: GCA_963795125.1. GTDB lineage: Bacteria > Acidobacteriota > Vicinamibacteria > Vicinamibacterales > UBA2999 > 12-FULL-67-14b. The sequence goes on from CAWCGQ010000001.1 coordinate 1,037,542, forward strand.
TCTGGTTGTCGACTGGATTCCTGTTTTCCCTGGAACTACGTCGTCGCCGCATCGCCGAAATGCGATTGCAGGAGACGCTGGCCTCGGTGGAGCAACCAGGTTGCCGAGCGCACCGACGCACTCTCGAAGGCGATGGGTGAGCTGAAAGTCAGCGAGCAGCAGTTCAGGGTAATCACGGACGAGTTGCACCTCGCGCTCGAGGAGCGCGCCGAGGCGCTCGCAAAGGCCGAGAACGCGCGTCGCCTCGCCGAAGAGGCGAGCCACCTGAAGGACCAGTTCCTCGCCACCGCTTCACATGAACTGCGCACCCCGCTCAATGCCATCGTCGGGTGGGTCCACGTGCTCAAGACCGGTGCGCTCGAGAACGACCAGCAGCGCCAGCACGCGGTCAGACGCCATCGAACGCAACGCCCAGATTCAGACCCGGCTGATTGAAGACCTGCTCGACGTGTCGCGAATGAGCCAGGGCCACGTCAGCCTCACCATGGCCCCGGTCAACCTCCGCTCGATCGTCGACGCGGCGGTCGAGTACGATTCGGCCGGCGGCGGCGGCGAAAGACATCGCGATGGCCATCGAGGCGAGCGGACGCGGTGCTGCCGGTGAGCGGCGACGAGCATCGCCTGCAGCAGGTCACCTGGAACCTGCTCGCCAACGCCATCAAGTACACCCCGCGCGGCGGCCGCCTGCACGTCACCGTGGTGCGGGACGGCGAGTCCGCCGTGATCCGGGTCAGGGACACCGGCGAGGGCATCGATCCGCAGTTCCTCCCACACCTGTTCGAGCCGTTTCGCCAGGGTTCGTCCAAGACCAGAGCGCACGGGGCTCGGTCTTGGACTGTCGATCGTCCGCCGTCTCGTCGAACTGCATGGCGGGCACATCACCGCTGAAAGCGAAGGCCGCGGCGGGTGCGCAGTTCATCGTCACGATTCCGCTCGCGCAGGGCGCCGCCGCCGAGGCGCCACCGTCGGCAGCGACGCTCAGCCGGACTTCGATCACCTGCACGTGCTGGTCGCCGAAGACGACGCGGATTCGGCGGCGGCGGTCACCGCGATTCTGCGGCTGCATGGCTGTGAAACGCAGACGGCAGGCACCGCCCTCGGAATGCCTGCGGATTGCCGGCGAGTGGCCGACCGACGTGCTGATCTGCGATGTCGGTCTGCCCGACGATGACGGCTACGGGTTGCTGCGGCGATTGAGGCGGCTGCCGGCCGGACGAATCTGCCGGCGATTGCGCTGACGGCCTATGCGCGTCCCGAAGATCGCGCCAAGGCGCTCGCGGCCGGATTCCGGGCGCACCTGTCCAAGCCGCTCGATCCCGAGAGCCTGCTGAAGAGAAATTTCAGCGGCCGTCGCCGGCAAATCGGGGGAGCCGCCGCTGAACCGCTTACGCCTGCGGCGACTCGCTGATGCCGCATTCCTTCATCTTGTTGAGCAGGGTCTTGTAGCTCACCTGCAGATACTCGGCGGTCTTGCGCCGGTTCCAGCGGAAGCGCTCGAGCGCGTGCTGAATGGCTTCCTTCTCGGCGCCCATCGCGGCGTGCCGCGCCAGCTCCTGCAGGTTCACGCCATCGGCGCCCATCACCGGCGCGCCCCCGTCGGCCGGCGCGGCCGCCACGGCCGCGGCTACCGGCATGGCTTGCACCGGTGCTGGCGGCGGGGGAGCGGGCGGCGGCGCGGACGGCTGGCGCGACATCGGGATGCGTACCGGTGCCGTTCGTGGCGCTCATTCGCTGTGCGATCTTCCGCCTCGGCATTGGCGCGCGCGGTGCGCAGCCGGCCGATCTCGGCGAGAATCAGCGTCTCGTCCTGCAGCACCACCAGGCGCTTCATCATGTTCTCGAGCTCGCGGATGTTGCCCGGCCACTCGTAGGTGAGCAGCGCTTCCTGCAGCACCAGCGACGGGCGCACCGGCGGGCGGTGATAGACCGAGGCGAACTTCAGCAGGAAGAACTCGATCAGCTGCGGCAATTTCCTCGCGCCGCTCGCGCAGGGGCGGAATGTGGACTTCGATCACCTGCAGGCGGTAGTAGAGGTCTTCGCGGAACGTCCCCTGCCGCATCATCGCTTCGAGGTCGCGGTTGGTCGCGGCAATCACGCGCACGTCGACTTCGACGGTGCGGTTGCTGCCGAGTTTCGTGAACTCGCGATCCTGCAGCACGTGCAGGATCTTCGCCTGCAGCGCCAGCGGCATCTCGCCGATTTCGTCCAGCATGATGGTGCCGTGCTGGGCGAACTCGAACTTGCCGACGCGGGTCGAGGCCGCGCCGGTGAACGCGCCGCGCTCGTGGCCGAACAGCTCGCTTTCGAGCAGGTCCGCCGGCAGCGCCGCGCAATTGACCTTGACGAACGGCGCGGAGCGGCGCGGCGAGCGGCGATGGATCTCGCGCGCGATCACTTCCTTGCCGACGCCGCTCTCGCCGCGCAGCAGCACGCTGATGTCGTTGTCGGCGACGCGCTCGACCATCGTCATCACCGGCTGCATCGCCCGGCCCGAGCTCCAGCACGGCTGCGCGCCGTCGGGATCCTGGCCGACCTGCGTGCGCAGGCGCTGCACTTCGCTGGTCAGCGACAGGCGCTCGAGGGCGTTGCGAATCGCGGCTTCGAGCGCGACTTCGCCGACGCCGTCGGCGTCACCGGGCTTGAGCACGTAATCGGCGGCGCCGAGGCGCACGGCTTCGACAATCTTCTCCGTGGCGCGGCCGCCCGACACCATCACCACCTGCGCGGCCGGATGCGCGAAGCGAATCTGCCGCAGGGTTTCCAGACCGTCGAGACCGGGCATCGACGACGTCGAGCAGCACGACGTCGGGCAGCGCGCCTTCGCGCAGGCCCGGCAGCAGGGCGTCGCCGCTGTCGTAGGTGGTGGTGTCGTAGCCGCGCGACTTCAGCAGCGTCTGCAGGTAGTCGGCAAACGGCTTGTCGTCGTCGACGATGGCGAGAGTGGCGCTGGTGCTCATGCTGTGTACCAATGGAATGCGGAAACCCGACGGATGCCCGGTGATCCGAATGCGTCCAGGTTTGGACGCGGTGTATGTCGAGCACGAACGCGGCCCAGATCAACTTCAAGCCTTTTCCACCTTTCACGAAATCCACGGCCTGCGCGGCCGCTGCGCTCGGGCCCCGACTGCAGGGCGGCGAGCGAGTCCGCCGCGCCCGCCAGGACCATCAAATCACCGTTGCGACGCCGGTCTGCACGACGTGCGGCGCGTCGCGGTCTTCATCGAACGCGGCCTTCGAGACAATCGCCACGGCCTGCACCAGCTCGCGCGATTGCCGGTCTCGATCAGCGCGCATCGCCGGCGTCACCCTGCCACGACGCGCCGGCCACCTTCGTCGGCCGCCGCAGGCTCCTGACGAAGTCGGCGACGGTCACGCGCTCGGGCACGCCGCGGTGCGCCGCTCTCCGAGAGCGCGCTTACCTTGCCCATGTCCACGCAGAGCGTGGCCAGCGTGCCGAGTGCTTGACGCGTTTGTTCGAACGCCTTGCGCGTGTCTTCGGCATTGGTGAATCGCCCATCGAGATACAGCTTCAAGTAACCCTGCGACACCGCGAGCGGCGTCCGGATTTCGTGGGCCAGCGTATTCAAGACCTGCGCCAAGTTCGGCTGCATATGAGAAGCGTAGCACGCTGAACACCGCTTCCAATGGCCCACCACCGATCGCGAGGCGAGCCGGCCGCGCGTGCTCATCCGTTTGGCATGCACCTTGAAGTGTTCCGAGCGTCATGACCAACGGCAGCGCGTTTCTGCTCGTAAACGGCCACGCCAGCGCCCGCGCAATCGCGGTGGCGACGGACCGATCGCCGCGTGCCGAGCACCGAGAGCGCGCCCGTTCGCACTCCGCGAAAATTTCATTGCCAGCCCATCAATATCTGTGTGGAGCATCGTCACTAACAATGGGTAGCACGCTACCTAGCGGTGGAGCAAATGACTACAGATACGTGCTGTGCTGGAGAACGCGTTAGTGGTGATGGCCATTTGCATGGCCATCCAGACCGTGATGTTCGTCGCCGTGGCGATTGGCGCCTTCATCGCCTGGCGCCGGGCGAGCGACGGCGTTGACCGAGGCGAAGGCCGCCGCACGAAGCGCAGGTCGCCGAGCTGCGCGGCTCACCTCGAGCACGTGTCGGCCACCGTCGACGAAGCGGCGCGCGCGCTGATTCGCGGCACCTCGGCGGTGGACGACGTGATGACCGACGTGCGCGACGCGATGGGCACGGTCAGAAATTCGGTCGGCACGGTGGCGTCGGTGGTGGCGGGACCGCGCACCGCGCTCGCCCTCGGGTTGTGGAAGGGACTGCAAACCTGGCGGAAGCGCCGCGACGCACAGCGCATCGAGGCGGCCGCCACTTCGGACTTGTAAACGATTCAAAAGGAGACTGCGATGACTAGGTGGAACGAACAGGAATCAGCGGGCAGCAGCACATTCCTGCTGGGAGCATTGGCCGGCGCGCTGGTGGGCGCGGGCGTGGCGCTGTTGATGGCGCCGAAGTCGGGCGCGCAGACGCGCGAGGATCTCACCGCCGGCTACAGCTCGGTGCGCGACGCGGCCGCGCGCCGCTATCGCGACCTGGCCGATCGCGCCAACGCGAAGCTCGGCGAGCTCGAACAGAAGGTCGATCAGTACGCCGGCCGTCCCTCGTCAACCACGGGAACGATGGCCGACACGACGTCGACCAGCGGTTACCCGCGCGCTATAGGAGCTAGTCCATGCTGACAACGATTCTCGTCGTGCTGATCATTCTCTGGCTGCTCGGAATGGTGAGCTCCTACACGATGGGCGGGTTCATCCACATCCTGCTCGTGCTGGCCGTCGCCGTGGTCCTGATCCGCGTGATCCAGGGCCGCAAGCCTATCTGACGGGCCGGCGCCTGGCAGGTCGCCTCCGCCTCCGCCTGGGAGGCGGAGCCTGTCGACGGCGGCATTGGCTGGCCACACCCTGACATGATTGACCTGCAGATATGTCGCCGATGAAGTCTGCCAACCCGTCGCCGCGTCCTGGTCGTCGACGACGAGCCGATGGTCACCGACTGGTTGAAGATGGTGATCGAGCAGGACGGCGGCACGCCCGGCTACGAGGTGCGCGCGGCGCTGGTCGGCTCGCGCGCGGTCGAGATGTTCCGCGCGTGGCGGCCCGACGTGGTGCTGCTCGACCTGGTGCTGCCCGACATCGACGGCATCGCGCTGCTGCGCCAGCTCAAGGCGATCGACGAGACGCCGGAGATGATCGTCATCAGCGGCGTCGGCACCATCACGCGCGCGCTCGAGGCCGGGCAGGCCGGCGCCTTCTTCTTCCTCGAAAAATCGAACCTCGATCCCGCGGGCATCGTCTCGATCCTCGATCGCGCGATCGAGCTGCAGGTCGAGCGCGCGCAGCACGAGCGGCTGAAGGAGCAGGTCCGCGAGCAGTACGCGTTCTCGAACATCATCGGCAAGAGCAAGAACATGCGCGAGCTGTTCGAGCTGGTCGACGCGGTGGCCGAAAGCGACGCCAACATCCTGATCCAGGGCGAGAACGGCGTCGGCAAGGAACTGATCGCCAACGCGATCCACGTGCGCAGCGGGCGCGCGCAGGGCCCGTTCATCAAGATCAACTGCGCGGCGCTGCCCAAGGAGCTGATCGAGTCGGAGCTGTTCGGCTACAAGAAGGGCGCGTTCACCGGCGCGACCACCGACAAGGTCGGCCTGCTGGAGCTCGCCGCGGGCGGGTCGCTGATGCTCGACGAGATCGGCGAGATGCCGCTGCTGCTGCAGACCAAGCTGCTGCGCGTGCTGCAGGAGCGCGAGTACCGGCCGATCGGCAGCGATCGGCTCGTCAAGGTGGACTTCCGGCTGATCTGCGCGACCAATGTCGATCCGGACGCCGCGCATGAAGGACGGCCGGCTGCGCGAGGACCTGTATTTCCGCATCAACACGGTGGACGCTGCGGGTGCCGCCGCTGCGCGAGCGCAGCGAGGACCTGCCGCTGCTGTGCGCGCATTTCCTCGACAAGTTCAACGGCCGCTATCAAAAGAACGTCAAGGGCATCTCGCCGGCGGCGTATCATCTGCTGATCCGGTTCCGCTGGCCCGGCAACGTCCGCGAGCTCGAAAACGCGATCGAGCGCGCGGTGCTGGTGACCAAGTCGCCGGACGTGCAGCCGCAGGATCTGCCCGGACTCGATCCGCGGCGATGCGGCCGCCGAGGACTCGTTCACGGTGCCGCCGCATCACACGCTGGCGGAGATCGAGCGGATGGCGGTGGTGCAGACGCTGCAGCGCACGAACTGGAACAAGCAGGAGGCGGCGCAGATCCTTGGACTTTATCGGCCGACGCTGTACAGCAAGATCAAGAAGCATCACATCAAGGATCCACGCGCCGCGCTGCGCGTCGCCGAAGAGGCGTGATCTCGCGGCGTAAGCGCGGCGCGCCAGCCGAAACCGGCCGGGCCGCTCCGCCTGATCGGCCTCGCCGCCTGGCGCGGCGTGGCCGAGCTGTACGACAGCGAAGGCCTGACCCACGCCGCGTCGATTGCGTATTACGCGCTGCTGTCGCTGTTCCCGATCCTGCTGCTCGCGATTTTCATCCTCGGCGACCTGACCTCCGACACCGCCGATCGCGACGCGGTGGTGCGGTTCGTGTTCCGCTATTTCCCCAGCCAGTTCGCGTTCATCTCCGGCCAGCTCGAGGCGTTTCAGACCACGCCGGTGACGTTCGGCTTCTGGGGCGTGGTGGCGCTGCTGTGGGGCGCGCTCGGCGTGTTCAACGCGATCACCTCGGCGGTCAATCACGCGTGGGCGGTCGAGCGGCGCCGCAGCTTCCTCAAGCATCGCCTGTATCGGCTTCCTGATGATGGTGTCGGCGCCGGCCTGGTGCTGATCCTCGGCCTGGTGATCGCCAGCCTGGTGCGGCTGGCCGAGACGCGGCTGAGCGAGGCGATGGTGCGATCGCCGTGGATCGACAACCTCTCGGGCGTGGTCGCGAGTTATCTGGCGACGCTGCTGCTGATCGGCTGCGTCGCGCTGGTGTTCAAGTACATCCCCAACACCAAGGTGCGCTTCCGCGACGTCTGGCCGGGCGCCATCCTGGTCGGCGTGCTGTGGCGCATCGCGCTGTCGCTGTTCTCCTGGTACGCCGCCGACCTCGCGACCTGGAACGTGATCCACGGCTCGATCGCCGCGGTCGTGGTGTTCCTGCTGTGGATCTACGTCAGCGCGGTCATCCTGATCTACGGCGTCGAGATGACCGCGAGCTACGCGCGCCTGCAGGAAGCGGCGGTCCGCCACACCACGATGAGCAAGGAACTGCAGGCGCCGAGGAGGACGAGGAGGTCGTGAGGTCGCGAGGTCCTGAGGTCTTCGGTCCACAGTATGATCGAGAGATGTCGAATCGACTCGCTCGCGAGCAGAGTCCCTACCTGCTGCAGCACGCCAACAATCCCGTCGACTGGTATCCGTGGGGTCCTGAAGCGTTCGAGGCCGCGCGCAGCCTCCGGCAAGCCCATCTTTCTGTCGATCGGCTACGCGACCTGCCACTGGTGTCACGTGATGGAGCGCGAGTCGTTCGAGAACGAGGGCGTCGCCCGCGTGCTCAACGATCTGTTCATCTCGATCAAGGTCGATCGCGAAGAGCGGCCGGACGTCGATCGCGTCTACATGACGTTCGTCCAGGCCACCACCGGGTCCGGCGGCTGGCCGATGAGCGTGTGGCTGACGCCCGGAGCTGCAGCCGTTTTTCGGCGGCACCTACTTTCCGCCGGCGGCGCAGTGGGGCCGGCCCGGCTTCGTCGACGTGCTGTCGGAGATCGGCCGCGCCTGGCGCGACGATCGCCTCGAACGTCGTCAAGTCGGCGGCGCAGATCGTCGAGCGGCTGGCGGTGATGGCGCGCGGCCAGGACGAGCCGCGCGAGGCCGGCGAGGACGGCGCTCGCCAAGACCTTCAAGCAGTTCGAGCAGTCGTTCGACACCCGCCGCGGCGGGTTTGGCGACGCGCCGAAGTTTCCGCGGCCGAGCGAGCTGTTGTTCCTGCTGCGCGAGTACGCGCGCACCGGCAACGACGCGGCGCGGGCGATGGTGGTGCAGACGCTGCGGGCGATGGCGCTCGGCGGCATGCGCGATCACATCGGCGGCGGCTTTCATCGCTATTCGGTGGACGGCGACTGGCGGGTGCCGCACTTCGAGAAGATGCTCTACGACCAGGCGCAGATCGCGCTGGCGTGTCTCGAGGCGGCGCAGGCCGGCGAGGATCCGTTCTTCGCGCAGATTGCCGAAGACACGCTGCAGTACGTGCGCCGCGACATGACCGACGAGCGCGGCGGGTTCTATTCGGCCGAGGACGCCGACAGCATCCGCCGGAACTCAGAACCTCGCAGACCCGAACCCCAGGACCGCGCACAAGATCGAGGGCGCGTTCTACGTCTGGACCGCCGACGAGATTCTCGCCGCGCTCGGCGACGACGCGCCGGCGTTCGTCGGCCGCTATGGCGTGCTGCCGAACGGCAACGCGCCGTTCGATCCGCAGCAGGAGTTCGTCAACAAGAACCTGCTCTACACCGCGCTGTCGATCGCCGATATCGCCAAGGCGCTGAAGAAGACGCCGATCGAGGTCGCCGAGTCGCTGCTGCGGTCGCGGCAGATCCTGTTCGACACGCGCGAGCGCGGCCGCGGCCGCTGCTCGACGACAAGGTGCTGACGGCGTGGAACGGCCTGATGATTGCCGCGTTCGCGCGCGCCTCGCGCGTGCTCGGCGGCGGCGCGCTCGGCGCGGAGAACGTCGAGGATCCGACCGCGGCGCACCTGCAAAGCGCGGTCGCGCGCGGCGTCGTTCATTCGCGACGTGATGTGGAATGCGGGCAGCCGGCGCCTGCTGCGCCGCTATCGCGCCGGCGATGCGGCGATCGAGGCCTACGCCGAAGACTATCGCCTATCTGATCTTCGGCGTGCTCGAAGCTGTTCCAGGCGACCGGCGATCCGCAGTGGCTGACGTGGGCGCGCGAGCTGCAGGCGCGCCAGGACGAGCTGTTCTGGGACGACCGAGAACGGCGGCTGGTTCAGCACCACCGGCGCCGACCCGTCGGTGCTGGTGCGCATGAAAGAGGACTACGATGGCGCCGAGCCGTCGCCGACCTCGGTCTCGGCGATGAACCTGCTGACGCTGGCGCACCTGACCGGCGACAGCTGCGTACTCCGATCGCGCCACCGACGGCGATCGCGTCGTTTGGCGGCCGGCTCGACGAGCAGGGACGCGCGGTGCCGTTCATGGCCGCGGCGCTCTCGACCGTCGATCGCCGCCGGGGAGCAGATCGTGATTGTCGGCCAGCGCGACGCCGCGGATACCAAGGCGATGTGGGCGGCGGCGAACAAGAGCTATCGTCCGTTCGCGGTGCTGACGCTGGTCGATCCGTCGCATCAGCAGGCGCTGGCGGCGCACATGCCGTGGATCGCGCAGATGAAGATGATCGACGACCAGGCGACCGTCTACGTCTGCCGCGGCTTTGCGTGCGACGCGCCCGTCGACCGATCCGGCGGTGTTCGCCGCATGAGCGCGCTGGTCGACAGATCGCGCGTCAGCAGCCGCGACGGCGCCTGGCGGCGCATCATCCTTGGCGGCGGGCGCGGCAACCTGCTGTCGCTCGACCTGGTGCGCGCGCTCGGCGACGCGATTCACGCGCTCGAATCGCGAGCGCGGCATCAAGTGGCTGACGATCGAAGGCACCGGCGGCGAGTTCTCGTACGGCGCGCGCATCCAGGAGCACACGCCGGAGATGATGCCGACGGTGCTGCCGGAGACGCATCGCCTCATCAGGCGGCTGCTGGCCTTTCCGGCCGCCGACCGCGGCGCTGGTCGAGGGCCGTTGCCTCGGCGGCGGCTTCGAGCTGGCGCTGGCGTGCGACGATATTATTGCCACCGACAGCGCGACCTTCGGCCTTCCCGAGATCCGGCTGGCCGCCTTTGCGCCGGCGGCCGCGGCGATTCTGCCGCTGCGGGTCGGCGCGTCGCGCGCGACCCGCGCGATCGTCACCGGGCAGATCCAGGGCGCCGCAGTACTGGCACGATGCGGGCTTGCTGTCGATGGTGGCGCCGCAGGCGAGCCTGCTCGAGGCGGCGGGCGCGTGGTTCGATGCGCACCTGTCGCCGCATTCGGCCGTCGCGCTGTCGCACGCGGTCGCTGGCGGCGCGCCTGACGCTGCGCGCGCAGGCCGAACCGGCGCTCGACTGCGGCGGAACGGGATTATCTGGGCGGACTGCTCAAGACCGCCGACGCCGCCGAAGGCGTGAACGCGTGGATTCGAGAAACGGCCACCGAACTGGAAGGACGAGTAGCGAATGATCGACGTTGAAGTGTGGGTGAGGGGCCGGCAGGATGCGACGACCGAGCGCATTGCCGGCATTGACAATGACGCGACGGCGTGGACGCGACGACGAGGTGAAGACGTTGCTCGAGGGGATGCTGCTGGCGCTGCAGCGCACCAGCGATCCGGCGGCCGAGCCGCCGCCGGTCACGCTGCGCGGCTTCAGTTGGATCGTCAGCCCGGCCGACGATGGCGGGGTGTTGTTGCACGTCGAGATGCAGCTCGGCACGGTCAGCGCCGGCCCGTTCGCGATCGATGAGCATCGGCTGACCGACATGGTCGTCGCGCGTGATCGGCGGTCCGCGGGTGTCGACGCTGGTGCACTGATGGGGGCCAGTCGGCAGTCGAGAGTCGGCGGTTAAGAGAGTTATTGCTGGCGTCGATCGACGCCGCTTACGACACGCGGTCCTGGCATGGCACCAATTTGCGGGGCGCCTGCGCGGCGTGTCGGTCGAAGACGCCGCATGGCGGCCTGTCGAAAGGGCGTCACAATATCTGGGAATTGATGGTGCATGCGGCGTACTGGAAGTACGACATCCGCCGGCGCCTGACCGGCGAGAGGGGCCACTCCTTTGCGATCGAGGGCAGCAACTTCTGGACGCGGCCGATCGAGGGCACGTGAAGGAATGGAAGACCGATCTCGCGCTGCTCGAGTCCGAGCACGCGCGCGCTGCGAGACGCGGTCACGGACTTTCCGGTCACGCGCTGGACTCACAAGGCGCCGGGCAAGCCGTTCAACTTCGCGGGCCTGGTCCGCGGCGTCGCCGCGCACGATCTGTATCATGCGGGGCAGATTCAGTTGCTGAAGCGGTTGCAGCGTGAGAACTGCCAACTGACAATAAGAAATTCGAAATGCCGAAATTCGAAACTGCAAGCTGGTAACCGTCAACTTTCAGACTGTAGACTTCACAGTTTCAGTCGCCGGGGTGGCGAAACTGGCAGACGCACAGGACTTAAAATCCTGAGACGGGCAAGCGTCGTGCGGGTTCGATTCCCGCCCCCGGCACCAAATTGTTCCGAATCATAGACCTTGATACGCGGCGCGTTGCGGCGATTCCCACAACCTCTTTGAGCCTCTGTTTGTTTGCCGCCGCGTTCCGGCAGGAGCTTCGCGTGCAGCGACAGGGCAGTAGCTTCTGGCCGCGAGGCTTAGCGAGTGCGCTTCGACTGTATGTTGCCGCCATGGAGCGTGCCCGCGACTTGCGCGACGATCTTCCCGTTCGCGTTCCTCACCACCAGCGAGAAGGTGTCTTGGGAGTGTCCGGGCTCGCCGTGGTCGCTGGCTGTGGCCTCAAAGGTGTATCCCGGATGCCCGTTCCACTTACCGACTCCGGCGAAGTGGACAGTGTCGACGAGAACCAGAGGACGGCGCCCCGGATCTACCGCGGGCTGATCGCTGAACGGTACCTGACGTCACCGCAGTAGCCGTAAAGTGCATCGAGTCTCGACGATCATCGCGGCCTTCCGGTTTGTGCCCGCGCTCGCGGCAGTCAGCGAACTTGCACGATCGTGCGTCAGCAACCCACAGTTCGAGCCGGCCGGTGCTGCGCTTGTCGCCGCGTGAGACATCGAAGCTGAATTGGTGGCGCAAGGCATTCTGGATAATGAAGCCGGTGCCCAGGACGTGGCCGTCAGCCGACGGTGAGGTGATCGTGACTTGGAAGCTGCCAGACGCGATGTTGCCGGCCGTGTCACTGGCGGTGCAGCGGACCACAGTGGCACCGATCGCAAAGCTCGAGCCGGATGCCGGCGAGCACTGAACCGGCACGCTCAGATTGACGACGTCGATCGCGCTCGCGGCAAACGCGACGGTGGCGCCGGATGCAGTGGTGGCGGCGGCAATGATACTGGCGGGTAAGGACAACGCTGGCGGTGTCGTGTCGCGAACCGTCACGGTGAAGTGTGCGGAGGCCTGGTTGCCGTAGCGGTCGGTCGCCGAACAGGTGACGGTCGTGAGACCCAGCGGGAACGGGCTGCCGGCTGCCGGCGCGCACGTGACAGGCACGGCAGCGTCGGCGCCATCAATCGCGGTCGGTATCGACCACGAGGCCACCCCACCGGCTGGGCTGGTCGCTTCGATCACCTGGTGCGCTGGGATACCGGAAATAGCCGGCGGACTCGATGGCCCTTCCATGATGGCAAATGGCGACAGCGACGGAGTGTCGCCGCAGACCGTGTGCCCGGCAGAGTGGACGTAGAGAGTGATGTCGAGCCAACTGGAACCATCGTGATGCAAAAGGCGAAGGTTCGATTCGCTCGAAAACGCAGTCGGGTCATACGTGATGCAGATCAGGGTCATTCCGGAGAACAGCGTAGTGGTTGAAAGGTCGTAGTACGTCGGTGGCTGCCCGAGAGAGAACCCAGGTGGTGGCGCAGGTCCGCTCGCACTCGTCCTGAGTGATGTGTGGCCCGCTTCGGTTACCTCATTGAACACCACTGTTACCGGCGTGCCGCCATTTGTCAGGTCGAGCGGGCGGTGCGGCCGATTGGGCAAAACTACGGGAGGCAAATGCTTTGCAAAAACGTCGAATAGTGCGTTCGAGTCGTCGCTGACGAGGTTTGTAGCCAACGAGGTGAACAGGGCGTACTGACCATCTGGCGTTAGAAGGCCTCCGCCACCGAAGAAGTAGTCACCGATGACCCCCTGATCGTTGGCGGCTATCAATTGGGGCGGATCACCCGAGCCATACTCCGCGAGGTACCCCAACGTGGGTGAGCCCAACTCGGCCGGCAGGTCTGCCCTCGCATTTAGAGAAGCCGTCGTGAATGTCACCCGGAGTCCATCCCCGCTGATCGACAGCAGCGACGATGGTGCCGAGAATTCGGTGACAAACCCTGCGGCGTCGCGTCCGAAGCTGACGCGCTCGGGTTCTACTGTGTAGTAGTTTGGATCGGCGAGCGCGCGGTACACGTCGTTCACGCCGTTTGTATCGGGAAAGTAAGAATCGAATGCCCCGGCGGATGTGAAGGCCACCACCTCGCCATTGCTGGAGATCCTGACTCCGGCGCTGGGGGCCTGTACCCAGGTTCGTTGCCGAATCGCATCGGGTGCCGCCGCGCGGCGATCGAGCACGAAGACATCGCTGAAGGAATCACCCCACCCGACGAGATCCGCCGTAGTCGTGAATGCGACGCGGCGGCCGTCACCGCTGATCGACACGGATGTCACGGCCGCATTGGTCGTCCAACGCTCGGTCCGGCCGCTGGCCAAGACATGAACGAACAGGTCGGCGCTGGTGCCGGCAGTCCGTACTCGTCCCCGAATCCTGCGAGTTGCCGTCCAGATTCGCTGTCGTGGTGAACGCGATGGTCGTGCCGTCGCCCGAGAGCGTTGCAGTACCTACGCTTCCAGGTCGCAATCCGCCATTCGCATCGACGTCGATAATGTCGTAGGCAGCCGGGAACGGCGCGCGCGTGATGACCACGTGCCGGTCGGTTGTGGGGACTCCCGTATCCCTGACGTAGACCACCACCGAGCCATCGAGGCTCATGGAGAGGGAGCCGCAGAAGTTGTCGCAGGTCGTGTGTCCAGAGTGAACCCTGGTCAACGCGCCGGTCTGGCGGTCCTTGATGAGCGGGCGATACGCAAACGGTAAGGAGGGCGAGATCGGGCCGAAGCCCAGGTCGGTCTCGCTGAGGAACAGCACATAGCGCCCGTCGGCGCTCGTAGCGCCACCGATGCTTCCCTGTGCGCCGTTGCCCCGGTGTGTCCCCTCGGTGCCATCGGCTTTCAGGCTCACGCGCTCGACCGGCGACGCCAGGCCAATCGCGGGCAGTTCGACGTAGGTGATGGTGACTGACGCGGTGGTGCCGTCGTTGCCCCGGACGGTGAACTGCACCGGGCCTGGCGCGTGCGGCGGCGGAATGATTGCGAATCTGCTTGGCGCCCCAGCGGGATTGACGAAGTAATTGACTGGCACGCCGTCAATCGTTGCCGTGAAGGATGATACCGGGCTGACGCCGAAGAAGATGACGGGACCGCCGCGCGTCGACGCCCACGTAGGCGAGACACCGCCTAGGGAGATGTCAGCGGAGGCCGTCCCTGCGCCGACCACAAACGAGAATACGAAGAAGACCGCCGTTAAGACGGTGAACACGCGTCGGGGGGGGCGCTGTTCCATGTGGTCTCTCCCACGTGTTCGACGAATTGACGGAGTCAGCACCTCGTTCGGTTGTGCGCGGGAGAGTATATTGGCGATCAAAACGAACTGATCCGAATCGGTTCTTGGCGCTCGGGCCAAGGGCCAGAAGTCAACCTCCGGGTAGACAAGGTCGGATGCATGTCCCTGGGGCTTTGAACTGGTTCTCGATTGGCGGCGAGAATTCAAGCCTGTATGACCCGACTTAAGAACCTGAGAGGGTAACCCCCGCGTCGGGGTTCGATTCCCCCCCGGCACCAATTGCGGTAGTGTCTCAGTCGCCATCGGGGTCGATCACCGTCGATTATCAACAGTGATCGCCCCGGCGCAATGTTTGGCTATCGGTCGCCCTGATCCCCGAATCCCGGCTTCACTTTTCGCTTGGCCTTCTGACGACGATCGGCGGTCGCTGACCGGCCCACGCCGTCCATCTCGGTGAAGCGGCCCTTGGTCGAGCGCTTCGCGAACATCTTCGCGTTCTTGGCCTTGACCAGATCGCGTTTGCCTGCAGGGCGCTTCGACTTCGTTGCCTTCGTGGCGGACTTCTTCGCGGACTTCGCGGCGGTCGTGCCGGCCTTCTTCTTCGCCTTCTTTGCCATTCATACACCTCGGGAACAGGTTGCCTTGCAGCGGTTAGTGATCCACGTTCAAGTCACTCCATCGCTGTATCTCGAAGCTTTGCTGAGCAAAACGGATGCCGTGCGGTCCACTTAGTGCCCGCCCTGCGCTCCTTCCCCAAACGGGTAATGCGACTCTGGGCGCCTTGACTCGCTCTCGCGTCCCGTTCAAAATGCTTCCGGGACACCCCCCAGCAATATGCTCTCTTGGCGCCGGTCGGTACGCGTTGCCGCGGCCGTTGTACTAGCTTTAGTCACGATCGCGGCGGATCAGCTTTCGACGCAGGGTCGAAACGTCGGCCGGAGCTTGCGGACCGCGATCGTTGACGGCCGCGAAGCCGTCGAAGGCGAAGTCCTGGTGCGCTACCGCGCCCGGGCCGGCGCCCTCGAGCGGCGGCGCGCGGAATTCGCCGTCGAGAGCGCCCAGGTCGAAGCCATCGGACGTCGCGGCGCCCACCGGATGCGCTCGCGCCGATTGAGCACGCGGGCCATGCTGTTGGCCCTTCGCAACAATCCCGACGTCGAATACGCCGAACCCAACTTCATCATCCGCCTCATGGCCGTACCGAACGATCCGCTGTTCGGCAACCTCTGGGGCCTGTTCAACTCCGGCCAGTCCGCCTTCGGCACCCCGGCCGTCGCCGGCGCGGATATCCACGTGGTGAACGCCTGGGATGCCACCACCGGCTCCCGCGCCAACGTCGTCGGCGTGATCGACTCCGGCATCGACTACAACCATGTCGATCTCGCCGCCAACATCTGGACGGCGCCGCGTGAATTCTCGGTGACGATCGACGGCCTCACCATCACCTGCGCCGCCGGCACGCACGGGTTCAACGCCATCACCAACAGCTGCGATCCGATGGACGACCTGGCGCACGGCACCCACGTCGCCGGCACCATCGGCGCCGTCGGCAACAACGGCATCGGCGTCACCGGCGTGAACTGGGTGGCCAGCATGATGGGCCTCAAGTTCCTCGACGTCACCGGCTCCGGTCTCACCTCCGACGCGGTCAAGGCGATTGAATTCGCGCTGCAGGCCAAGGCCGCGCTCGGCGCCGATGCGAATGTCCGCATCCTGTCCGCCAGCTGGGGCTCGTACGGCGAATCGGCCGCGCTCGCCAGTCAGATCCAGGCGGCCGGCAACGCCGACGTGCTGGTCGTCGCCGCGGCAGGCAACGACGGCTCCAACAACGACGCGCTGCCGTTCTACCCCTCGTCGTACCCGTACGCCAACATCATCAGCGTCGCCTCGACGACCAACGGCGACGCGCGCTCGGCGTTCTCCAACTACGGCGCCACCTCCGTGCACGTCGGCGCGCCGGGCTCGGTGATTTTCTCGACGGTGCTCAATAACGACTACGCGTTCAGGAACGGCACGTCGATGGCCACGCCCCACGTCGCCGGCGCGGCGGCGCTCGTCCTGGCGGGCTGCCCGGCAACCACGGCGACCTTACGCGCGGCACTGCTGGGCACGGTCGATCCAGTCCCCGGCCTGAGCGGCACGACCATCACCGGCGGCCGCGTCAACGTTGAGGCCGCAATGCAGCGCTGCATCGACGGCGTGCCGTCGCTCACCGCAAGCCTTGACGGCACCACCATCACCGCCGTGGTCACCAACAGCAACGGCAACGCGCGGAATTGGCTCGGGTTGTTCTGCCCGGCATCGAACAACGATGGCACCTACCTGTCCTGGAAGTATTTGAACGGCACCCAGACGCCGCCGGCCGTCGGCTCGACCGCGGCGACGGTGACGTTCGCGGCGCCCGCGCAGGGCGGGGTGTCGTGCAACGTGCGGCTCTTCAGTCCCACCTGGGCGCGCCTCGCGGTCAGCGACACGCTGACTGTTCCCACGCGCACCCCAACCGTGACGGCGACGGCGTCAACGGTGCTCGTCGGTGGCGCGATCAACGTCGTGGTGGCCGAAGGCCCCGGCGGGGCCACCGACTGGCTGGCGCTCGCCGACAGCAGCGCGCCCGATTCGAACTATCGCGACTGGAAGTATCTGAACGGCCTTCGCACGCCGCCGGCGTCGGGCCTGTCGGGAGCGGCAGTGCAGTTTGCCGCGCCGTCCACCCCGGGGATCTACACCGTCCGGTTGTTCGCGAACAACACCTACAACCGCATCGCCACCAGCGGCCTCATCAACGTGGTGGCGCCGTCCACCTTGACGATCAACGACGTGAGTGTCGTCGAGGGCCATAGCGGCACCACCGCCGCCGTCTTCACCATCACGCTGTCGCCCCCGCACGCCTCCCAGACGGTGACGGTGGCGTATGCGACGGCCGACGGCACCGCCACCGTCGCCGGCGACGACTACCTCGCCGCCAGCGGCACGCTGACCTTCGCGCCTGGAACGGCGACCCAGACCATCAGCATGAGCGTCAACGGCGACACGGTCATCGAGCCCGACGAGACGTTCTTCGTCAACCTGTCGGGCGCCGCCAACGCGGTGATCGGCGATGCGCACGGCATCGGCACCATCGTCTCCGACGATGTGGCTCCGGGGCCGACGGTGAGCGTGTCGACGCCGAGCGTGCGACCGGGCGGCACCATCGCCTTCAGCGTAACCGGCGGTCCCGCGAACCCCACCGACTGGGTGGCGCTCGTCGACACCGCCGCGCCCGACAGCGCGTATGTGCGGTGGTCGTACATGAACGGTTCGCAGGTCGCGCCGGCGAGCGGGCTGGCCAACGCGGCGCTGCAGTTTATTGCGCCGTCGGCGCAGGGCACCTACGACGTGCGCGTCTTCGCCAATAACCGGCTCACCCGCATCGGGCGCAGCGACCCGATCGCCGTCAGCCTGCAGCCGATGTTGACGATTGGCGACGTCACCATTGCCGAAGGGCACAGCGGCACGTCGTTGGCCACCTTCACGGTGACGCTGTCACCGGTCAATGCGTCGCAGACGGTGACGGTCGCTTACGCCACCGAGGACGGCACGGCCATGGTGGCCGGCAACGACTATGCCGCTGCCGCCGGCACGCTGACCTTCGCGCCCACTACAGCCACGCAATCGATCAGCGTGACGGTAAACGGTGACCTCACGCCGGAGGCCGACGAGACTTTCGTGGTACGGCTGTCGGGCGCCACCAATGCGGTGATCGGAGACGCGCAGGCGATCGGCACCATCACCAATGACGATTTGCCGGACGGGCCGACGCTGAGCGTGGCCACGCCGCGCGTGGGCCCCGGTGACACGATCAGTTTCTCGGTGTTGAACGGTCCCGCGAACCCGACCGACTGGGTGACGCTCGTCGAGCGCACCGCGGCCGATAACGCCTACCTGCAGTGGCAATACCTGAACGGCTCGACCAGCCCGCCGGCCACCGGCCGAGCGAACGCGACGCTGCAGTTTACGGCGCCGGCTGCGTCTGGGGTCTACGAACTGCGGCTGTTCGCCAACAACCGGCTCACCCGCATCGCGCGCAGCGGCGACATTACCGTCGCGACCGAGCCGACCCTCACGATCGGCGACGTCGCCGTCACCGAAGGTCACAGCGGCACGACCGCAGCCACGTTCACGGTCAGGCTGTCGCCGCTCAACCCGGCGCAGACGGTGACGGTAAATTACGCCACCGCGGACCTGACCGCCACGCTCGCCGACAACGACTATGTCGCCGCCGCCGGAACGCTGACCTTCCCGCCGTCCACGGCGACCCAAACCATCACCGTGATGGTGAACGGCGACACCGTCGTCGAGCCGAGCGAATCGTTCGTCGTGAATCTGTCGGATGCCGTCAACGCGGTCATTGCCGATGCGCAGGCCGTCGGGACCATCGTGAACGACGATGGGCAGACGGTAGGCCCCGCGGTGGCGGTGGCGTCGACCACGGTGCAGCCGGGTGGGTTCATCGAGTTCGTCGTGAGTGGCGGACCGGCGAATCCGCTGGATTGGGTCACGCTCGGGCCGGCCGCGGCGCCCGATGACGCCTATGGCGACTGGAACTACCTCAACGGCACTAAAATCGCGACCACCGTCGGACAGAACGGAGCGTCGCTGCGTTTCATCGCGCCATCGACGCCGGGGACCTACAACATCCGCTTCTTCGCGGACAATCGCCTCGCCAACAAGCTGGCGACGAGCGCGACGATCACGGTCGCGCCATAGAGAATAACGAATAAGGAATAACGAATAACGAATAAGAATAACGAATAACGAAAGCAAGGCTAGAGGTTATTCAGGTTGAAGGCTTCTTCAGCAACCTGCTGGTGGCCGGCGTGCCGCGCGATGGGCCATTCGCGCGCGAGGGCCGGCAGCATTCGCCGCGAGGTTTTCAGCAGCGCCGTCCAGCGCGCCAACGCGCGCACGTCCCGATGGCGCCACTTGAAGCCGTAGGCGGAGCGAATCGATGGCGGCAGCGATCCGATCGTCAGCAGCTGCATTGCCCTGAACGCCGGCCAGGCCACATACCACCGCGGCGGGTAGAGCAGCGCCTGTGCCAGGGAGCGGCTGGTGTCCGACACGACGAGCGTGCCGCCGGTCAGCATCTCCCGCATGTAGGCATCGAGCTCGGCCGCGTTGCGCGGCAGCGATCCGCCGGGCGTTCCGAGCAGCGGCTCCATGATGGCGGCCTCGCGGCAATACCGATCGCGCTCGATGGCGCTCAGCGGTCCCACCAGCCGTTCGTAGATGAGCGGAATGGATTCGAGCAGCGTGGCGTGCACCCAGCGCTGCAGCTCGGGATCGTGGGCGGAATAGGTGTCGGATGCACCATCGCCGTCCCGGACGCGGCCGCGCACCCGATCGTGAATGACGTTGATGCCGGCCGCTGCCGCGATCATCTGATCGGTATCGCCAAACGTGATCGACAGCATCGCCGCCACGGTGGAGCGAAGCCGCCGCACGCTCGACCGCAGGCTGCCGCGGAAGGTGCTGTGGTGGTGCACGCCGGCGGCCACGGCGGGATGCGCCAGCTGCAGCAGGATGGCCCGCCCCCAGCCGGCGACGACGATCGCCTCGCGGTTGACCTGCCAGGTGATGCTGCCGGGTCCGGGGCGCACGTGGTCGGAACGGAGCAGGCGCGCGCGCACCTCGGCGCGATGGCGCTGCAGCGGATCGCCAGGGGAGGAGGCGGGCACTCTGCTTTGTATCACAAAGTGGATTGCCCCTGCTATTCGGACCCGTCGGCCCGGCCGACCTCGACATACAACTCGTCGCCGTCGCGTGACACGCGGACCGTCCAGGGATTGCAGCACACCTCGCAGTCCTGAACGTAGCTGCCGCGGACGTCGAGCTCGACGTAAATCTCGATCTCTTCGCCGCAGTACGGGCAGGTCACCAGCTGCGTGTCGTCGGCCTTCATCGCTCCCTAGCGTAGCCTGTGACGCCCGGCCGGGGCATCGGCCTTCCGGGCGGGGGAAGCTCGCAGAGAAAATCCTGATTGAGCGGCGGCTCAGCCGTAGGGTATAAAGCGGTCGGCTTGGCGACGACCCGGACCCAGAAGGCGCTGATGTTCCTGGCGCTGTTCGTGCCGTATACCTATTTCAATCACAGCGACGGCTGGAACCAGGGGGTGCGTCTGGCGGAGCTGCACGCGGTGGCCCTCAAGGGCACGCTGCGGATCGACGATTACCTCGACTACACCGGCGACCGGGCGTTGATCCGCGGTCACTACTACAGCGAGAAGGCGCCGGCCATGGCGCTCGCGGCACTGCCGTCATTTGCGATCACGGTGTGGGTCCAGAAGACTGCTCGGGCGTCGATCCGGATTCTCTTCGCGGACGGCGGGTGTCGGAATGGATTGCGACGGCGGGCTCGGTCGGCGCGATCGCGGCGTTGGGCGGCGTCGGCGTTCTTCGCTGATGCTGCGCGCGCGCTTCGATGCGCTGACCGCGCTGCTGGCCACGTTCGGCCTGTTCCTCGGCTCGTTGACGCTGCCCTATGCCACGGCGCTGTTCTCGCATGCCGGCACCATTGGCCTGATCGCCGATCGCGTTGTGGGGCGCGCTGAGCGCGCCGTCGCGGAGCCGAGACGTGGCGGCCGGAGTGGCCGCGGGCTTCGCGGTGGCCTCGGAGTATCCGGCGATCCTGCCCGGCGCCGCCCTCGCGTGCTATCTCGCCTCGCTCGACCTCGCGCGGGTGTGGCGCTTCGGGTTGGCGACGCTGCCGGCGGCGGCGCTGATCCTCGCCAACAACTACGCGATCGGCGGCTCGCCCTTCTCGCTCGCTTACGGGTCGAATCCGATATTCCCCGAGCTCACCGCCGTCAACAGCTACGGCTTCCAGGCCCCGGAGGCCGGCGCGATCCGCGGCGTGCTGTGGGGTGAGTATCGCGGCCTGTTCTTCTGGAGCCCGGTGTTGCTGATGGCGTTGCCGGGGCTCGTCGATCTGTTCAGAGAGAATCGCCGGCTCGCGCTGCTCGTCGTCGGCGCGTTCGCGGCCGTCGTGCTGCAGGTCGCGGCGTTCTACACGTGGTTCGGCGGCAACGCGATCGGGCCCCGCTATCTCGCGCCGGCGCTGCCGTTGCTCGGGCTGGCCGCGGCCTACGGCATCAAGCGACTGCCGGAAGCGGGGCTGATCCTGACGCTGGCGTCGATGGCGCTGATGGGCATGGTGACCGCGATTGCGATCGATCCGCCCGGCGATGTGTTGACGCCGCTGCAGTCCTTTTACCTGGCGCGCATCGACCAGCGCCGATTCGCCGACAACCTCGGCACGCTGATCGGTCTGCCGCTGTGGCTGAGCCTGGTGGTGCCGATGGTGTTTCCGGCCGCCGCCGCGTGGCGGTTGCTCGAAGAAGCCGCGTGCCGAGCCTGAGTCGCCGCGGCTGAGCGTGGTCATGCCCGTCTACAACGAAGAGGGCGCGATCGTGCAGGCGCTCGACGAGGTGCAGCGTCACGTGCTCGATCACGTGCCGGGCTCGGAACTGGTGGTCGTCGACGACGGTTCGCGCGATGACGACCGGGCGGCTGCTCGAGGTCGCGGCGTCCGCCGACGCGCGCATCAGGCGTGATTCACCAGCCGAACGGCGGCCACGGCGCGGCGCTGCTCACCGGCTTGAAGGCGGCGCGAGGGTGAATACATCTTCCTGATCGACAGCGATCGGCAGATCCTGCTCGACGACTTCGCGACCGCGTGGGCGCAGGTCCTCGACGGGCGTGACGCGGTGTTCGGCGTGCGCCGGCGTCGCTTACGATCCGGCGTTTCGCCTGTATCTGTCGCGGCTGGTCCGCGAATCGGTCAACGTGCTGTTCCGCGTCCAGCTGCAGGACGCCAACGTGCCCTACAAACTGTTCCGGCGCGCCATCTGGACCGACGCGCGCGAATGCGTGCCCGACGGCACGCTCGCGCCGTCGCTGTTCCTCGCCATCGTCGCGAAGTCGCGCGGCTACACGATCCTCGAGGTCGACGTCACCCACAAGGAACGCGATACCGGCGAGGTCTCGCTGCGCCATGTCAAGCTGCTGAAGTTCTGCGCCAGGGGACTGGGGCAGCTGATCAGGCTGATTCGCCGTGTCCGCTGAGCCGCGCATCGTCATCCTCGGCGCCGGGCCGACCGGCCTCGGCGCGGCCTGGCGGCTGCACGAACGCGGTCACACGCCACTGGTCGCTTTACGAGGCGGCGCCGGACGCCGGCGGTCTCGCCTCGTCGGTGCTCGATCCGTGCGGGTTCACGTGGGACCTTGGCGGCCACGTGCTGTTTTCGCACTACCGCTATTTCGACGAGGTGATGGACCGCGCGCTCGGCGACGCCTGGGTCGAGCACGTGCGCGAGGCCTGGGTGTGGATGCGCGATCGCTGGATTCCGTATCCCGTTCCAGAACAACATCTGGCGCTTCCAGAAACCGAGCTCGCCGCCTGCGTCGAAGGACTGCAGGCGCTCCAGCATGCACTGGCGAGCGGCCGCGCTGGCGAACTTTCGCGACTGGCTGCTGCGCTCGTTCGGCCACGGCATCTGCGACAGCGTTTCTGTTTCCCTACAACCGCAAGGTGTGGGCCTACGATCCGTCGGCGATGAACGTCGAGTGGATGGGCGAGCGCGTCGCCACCGTCAACCTGCCGCGCATTCTCGAGAACATCGCGCTGCAGCGCGACGATGTGAGCTGGGGGCCGAACTCGACCTTCCGATTCCCGCTGCACGGCGGCACCGGCGCCATCTGGCAGGCGGTGCGGCAGCTGCTGCCGCCGGCGCAGCTGCATTTCGATCGGCCGATCGCGCGGATCGACTCGGCCCATCGCCGCATCGACACCAGCGCCGGCGAGTCGATCGACTACGACGCGCTGATCTCGACGATGCCGCTCGACCGGCTGCTGATGATGATCGACGGACCCGACGGCTGCGAAGCGCTGGCGTCACGATTCGTCCATTCTTCCAGCCACATCGTCGGCATCGGCCTGCAAGGGCACGTGCCGGCGTCGCTCACAGACCAAGTGCTGGATCTATTTCCCTGAGCCGCAGCAGCCGTTCTACCGCGCCACCGTGTTCAGCAACTACTCGCCGAACAACGCGCCGGCGGGGCATTGGTCGCTGATGGCGGAAGTGAGCGAGTCGCCGGAGAAGCCGGTCAACCCGCAGACGGTGGTCGACGAAGTGGTGGCGGCCTTCGAGCAATGCGGGTTCATCGATCGGGAGCAACGTGGTCAGCCGCTGGCATCGCCGGCTCGAACACGGCTATCCGACGCCGTGGCTGGGACGCGACGAGGTGCTTGCCGAAGCGGAGCAGGCGCTTCAGGCCGTGAACATCTTCAGCCGCGGCCGCTTCGGCGCGTGGAAATACGAAGTGTCCAACCAGGATCACTCGTTCATGCAGGGCGTCGAAGCGGTCGAGCGCATCCTGACCGGCGCCGCCGAGCACACCTACAACGGCGACATGTCGAGCGACCTCACGACCGCGCAGTCGAGCGGATCGCGTGTAGGATCAGTACCTTCGTGCCCCATCCGTACCTCAACCGCAGTCCTCGCCGGGCAAGTCTCGAGGCTGACCAGGTATTACGACACGGTCATCCATCTGTCGCCGCTGCCGAATGATGACGGTTCGCTGCTGCGGCAGTATCGACTGCCGGGTGAAAACCGTGGTCGGAAGTGCGGCCGACATTGCGCCGCCGGCGGCGGGCGAGCGCAACGCCGTCCTGCTGAACGGCAATCTGAATTACGACCTCGACATCGAAGCGACGCTGACGACGATCAAGTCGCGTCTCACGCGGCTGTCTCGCGTGGTGGTGGTGCTGTACAACCCGTATTTTCGCGGACTCTTCTGGCTTGCCACCAGGCTGGGCCTGCGCACCGGGGCGGTGCCGTCGACCTTCGTGACGCGCGAGTCCATGGCGGCGCTGGCGAAATTGAGCGGCTACGAGGTCGTGCAGGTGAAGCCGGCCGGCTATTCGCCGGTCAGGCTGCTCGGGATCGGCGATGCGATCAACTGGGCCATGCCGATGGTGCCGCTGGCTGCGCTGGCTGGGCGTTTGCCGCGGTGGTGGTATTGCGCCCGGTCGCGGCGGTCGCCACGCCGCCGAGCCTGAGCATCGTGATTCCGTGCCGCAACGAGAAGGGCAACATCGAAGCGGCGTTGCAGCGATTGCCGTCGTTTCCGGCTCCGGTCGAAGTGATCTATGTCGAGGGCCACTCGTCCGATGGGACGTGGGAAGAAGTGCAGCGCGTCGTCGCTGAGTACGGGCCGCGCATGCGAGTTGTCGGCGTACCGGCAGACCGGCAAGGGAAAGTCGGACGCGGTCCGCCTCGGCTTCTCGAAGGCCAAGCCACGAACTCGTCACCATTCTCGACGCCGACCTGACGATGCCGCCGGAAATGCTACCGCGGTTCTACAACGCCTACTGCGCGGGCACTGGCCGACTTCGTCAACGGCACGCGCCTCGTCTATCCGATGGAGGGCGAGGCCATGCGCTTCCTCAATCGGATCGGCAACGAGTTCTTCGCCAGGGCGCTCAGCTACGTGCTCGACAGCCGCCTCAATGACTCGCTGTGCGGCACCAAGTTGTTGCGGCGCGACGATTATGCGCGCATGGTGCGGTGGCGCGGCGACTTCGGCGACGTCGATCCGTTCGGCGATTTCGAGCTGCTGTTTCCAGCGTCGATCCTCGGGCTCGGCATCATCGACGTGCCGGTCTATTACCGGGCGCGCAGCTACGGCGCCACGCAGATTCATCGTTTCCGGCACGGGCTGATGCTGCTGCGCATGACGTCGATCGGGTTGTTCCGCGTCAAGGCCGGAGCCGGCCCACGATGAGTGCGCGCGCGCCGGTGCCGATCGATCAACACAACATCGAGATCGAGCGCAACCGCGCAGGCGTGGCGGCGCAAGCCGGTGCTGCAGCGCGCCTATCGCGATTTTCATCGGCGTATTGCGGCCGAGGTCGATGCCACGGTGCCGGGCAAGATCGTCGAGCTGGGATCGGGCATCGGCAACATCCGCGACGTCATTCCGAACTGCGTTCGCACCGATCTGTTCGCCAACCCGTGGATCGACCAGGTCGAGAACGCCTACGACCTGTCGTTCGGCGACGGCGAAGTGTCGCACCTGATCCTGTTCGACGTCTTCCATCACCTCGAACATCCGCGCACCGCGCTCGCCGAGTGCCGCCGCGTCCTGTCGCCGCGCGGCCGCGTCATCGTGTTCGATCCGTACGTGAGCCTGACCGGCCGCATCGTCTATGGACCGCTGCATCACGAACCGATCGGCGACGATCGTCCAATCGTTGCGAGCGCGCCGGCGTCGTTCGATGTCCACGGCCATGCCTACTACGCCGCGCAGGGCAATGCGACGCGGGTGTTCTGGAAAGGCACGACGCCCCGGACATCCTCGAGGGGTGGGAGGTGATCGCGCGTCAACGTCTCGGCGCCTGGGCGTACGCGCTGACCGGCGGCTACAGCAAGCCGCAGCTCTATCCGACGGCGCTGCTACCCGGTAATCAGTCGGCTCGACGACGTCGCCGAAGCGATGGCCGCAGCTGCTGGCGCTGCGGGCGCTGATCGTGCTCCGGCCGGCCACGGCGCTCGGCTGAAGCCGCGGCGGGCCCGGCGTCCTAGCGCGGGCCGACGCCGAGGACGCCGACGATCGGCTCCGTCGGGACGCTGCTCGAGGATCACGAAGCGCAGCTGGCGCGCACCTGCGCGACACATCCGGATTGCTGCTGCTCGTAGCGTTGGCGGCCTTCCGGTGTGTTGCTGAGAATGCGCCGGCCATTCAAATCCGGCCAGGATCGCTTCGCTCGACGACCGGCACCCGCAGTCCGGCGCGGAGGGCGACTGCGGATCTGGCCATCCAGCTCATACCGCCTTGCCAGGTCGGGGTACGCGACACGCAGGCTGATGAGATCGATCTCGAAAGCCGACGACGCGGAGCGTCGACACCGCGGCGCCACCGTCCACCTCGGCTAGACGCTCGGACAGCGAGCGAATCGGCAGCCGCACCAGGCCCTGCGACCATTCCATCGAATTGCGTTCGTAGTCGGCGACGGAAATCGAGCGACGAGCACCCTGACGGTGGTGCGGCCCTGCAGCAGCGCAATCCCAACCGTGGCGCCGACGAGGAGGGAGCGCCGGGTGAAGATCGACTGGTCGTCAGAAACAGCAGTCCGCACACCGCGAGGAGCGGATAGGCGAGGAACCGGCCGTAGCCGGTAAACGGCAGCGAGGCGACATCGGCCGCGAAGAAGATCACGAGCGCCGATCGCGGTGACGGACCAGACCAGATGCGGCCATGCCTCACGGCGAGCGACGGCCATGCCGCACAGGCACCACAGCGTGGCGGCCGCCGACAGCTGAGCGTCCCGCCGGTGCCCAGTTGATTGCGCGCGGTCGTTCAGCCACTCCCCGACGCCCGCGACAGCGTCCACAGGCCGGCCGAGCCGGCAACTTCGTAGCCGCGAGACAATGTGCAGCCCGCGCCGCACGAGGTAATAATCAGGAACGGAGCGATGGCCGCGACGCCGACGCTCACGCGTGCTTGCGCAACGACCGGACGCAGTCCCTTCCATTCGATCATCGTCAGCAACCAGATCGGCGGCAAGAAACAGGATCGCGGTGTCCTTGAAGAAGGTGGCGGCCGCGGCCAGCAACACCGCGATCCATCGGCGATCGGGGTCGAGACGCGACCGCTGCCTCCATGGCGAGCAGCACGAACACAAAGGACCAGGGTTCGAGCAGCCCGCTGCTCGGCGTAGACGATCGACGGGCCCTGGAAGTAGAGCAGGAGGGCAACCGGCAGCACCCGCCAATCGGGCCATCGGCCGATGATGAGCGGCCGCAGCGCGAAGAGCCAGGCCGGCACGGACAGCATGTTGACGAGGTGGTTGGCGGTGAACGGGTAGGGGATGCTGCGCCACATCGAGTGCGACGTTGAGCGGGGTCGAGAGCAGGTAGAACGCCGCGGGATAGCGGCCGAACAGCGCTTCTTCCGGCAGCATGAAGCTCGATCCGATCAACGCGAGCATTGCGACGCTCGCGGCAAGGCGCGGCGCCCGGGATCGGCAGGCCAGCCACAGCACGGCGACACCGGCGAGATAGGGCCGGCCTTGATGAAGTAGATCGCGAAGGCGCGCGTCGCGCTGAGGTGATAGCCCTCGTCACCGCCGAAGCCAAATTCTTCACGCGCGGTGAGAACGACATGCAGCAGGTGAATGCCGCAAAGCAGCGCCGCGCCGAGCATCGCGACGGTGGATTCGGGAGCGTCAGGCTTTCGGAGCGAACGACCCGGCGAGCCGACACCGCTCGGCGTCGAGCGCCAGGATCAGGATCGGCAACAGCCATACCGGCCAGCCGATCGCGTCGAGTTGCGTCCACGCGCCAGACAGGACGATTCCGGCCAGTACGAAAGTTACCCATCCGTCACGGCAATTCTAGCCGGTGCCAGCCGCTGGG
Source organism: uncultured Acidimicrobiia bacterium (assembly GCA_963795125.1). GTDB lineage: Bacteria > Acidobacteriota > Vicinamibacteria > Vicinamibacterales > UBA2999 > 12-FULL-67-14b. The sequence continues at coordinate 1,065,451 of CAWCGQ010000001.1, forward strand.
TTGGCGCGCTTCTCGCATAAGAGAGCTCCATGAGATGGGAAGGTGGTCAATCGCAGTTCCAATATTGAGGACCGGCGCGGGATGGGCATGGGCACGATCGGCGGCGGCGGCATCGGAATGCTGCTGCTGATTCTCACCGTCTCCTGTTTGACCGGCACCAATCCGCTGGCGCTTGCTCCAGATGGTGGAGCAGACCCAGCCCGCACAGACACAGTCGGCGCCTACGGGCGTACCTGCGCAGGACGAATCCGGCAAGTTCATCGAGCTGGTGCTCGGCGACACCGAACAGACGTGGACGCGGATATTCGCGCGCCAGCGGCAAGCAGTACACGCCGCCGGTGCTGGTGTTGTTCGAGGACGGCGTGCGGTCGGGATGCGGCAGCGCCTCGTCGGCGTCCGGGCCGTTCTATTGCCCGGCCGATCAGAAGATCTATCTCGACCTGTCGTTCTTCCGTGACCTCGACCAGCGCTTCGGCGGCGCCCGGCGATTTCGCGCAGGCCTACGTGGTCGCTCACGAGGTCGGGCATCACGTGCAGCATCTGCTCGGCGCCGATCGACAGGCGCAGCAGGGCGGCAACGCGGGATCGGTTCGCCTGGAGTTACAGGCCGACTGCTATGCCGGCGTGGTGTGGGGACATCCCGACGCGCGCGCCAAGCGTCTCGAGCCAGGGCGACATCGACGAAGGTCTCGCCGCCGCCGCCGCGATCGGCGACGACCGCCTGACCAAGGGCCGGGTCTCGCCCGACAGCTTCACGCACGGCACCTCGCAGCAGCGCGCGCAGTGGTTGAGCAAGGGCCTGACGACGGGCGACCCGAACAGCTGCAATACGTTCAGGTCGGACGACCTTACTAGGAGGACCCAGGTCACTCGGCGCACCTCGTAACGTCCGACTCGAGGCCCGTCGACCTCAAGCTTGACCCCGCCGCCACAGCCGGGTTAGAATGCCCACGCCAACTTGGCCGTAAGCGAGTGGAGGGACAGTGCAGGACTGGTTGCCGATCATCGCTGCGCTTGATCGGCGCATTAGCATCATTTGGCGTGTGGGCGTACGTCGAGCCGGCACCGCCTGTGCCGCGAAGAGCGGCGGAGCTCGAGCGCACGCTCGAGGTGCGGACCACCGAGCTCGAGTCGGCGCGCATCCAGTTGCAGCGTCTCAGCACCGAGGATCCGCTGACCGCGGTCGCCAACCACGAGCAGTTTCTCGAGTTCCTCGAACGTGAATGGCGCCGCGCCCGCCGCGACGGCCTGCCGCTGACGCTGATCTTCATCGACATCGATCACTTCCGCGCCTACAACCGCGAGTTCGGCCGCAAGGCCGGCGACGACGTGCTGAAGAACGTCGGCCGCGCGCTGGCGGCCGTGGTCGGCCGTCCCGGCGATCTGGTCGCGCGCTATCACCGCGACGAGTTCGCGCTGGTCCTGGCCTCGACCGACGGCCCTGGCGCGTTCAATATCTCCGAGCACGTGCGCCAGTGCATCGAGCAGCTGCAGATCCCGTCCGCCAAGGACGCGCCCGTCCGGCTCGGTGACCGCGTCGGTGGCCACCGCGACCGCGGTGCCGCAGCGCGAGTCGGCGTGGGAAGAACTCGATCTGATCAAGGCCGCGCGCCATGCCCTGCGCGAGGCCCGCGCCACCGGCGGCAATCGCGTCCTGCGCGCCAACCTGGGGATGGCGGGACCGCCGGAGCTGGTGACGCGACTCGGTAAGCCGACCCGGTCGCGCCCGATATGCGTCTTGCAACTGTCACCTGCACGATTCGTCCGTGGGCGGAAACCGACGCCGAGTCGCTCGCCCGCCACGCCAACGATCGCGAGGTGTCGATTCACCTGCGCGATCGCTTTCCGTTTCCCTACGGCATCGAGCAGGCGCGGACGTTCCTCGGCTGGATCTCGAAGCAGCCGGCGCCGACGGTGTGGGCGATCGAGGTGAACGGGGAAGCCGCCGGCGGCATCGGCATCGAGCTGCATACCGACGTCGAGCGCGTCTCCGCCGAGATTGGCTACTGGCTCGGCCAGGCCCACTGGGGCCGCGGCATCGTCACCGAAGCGCTCACGGCGGTGACGGCCGAATCGTTCGCGCGATTCGACATCACCCGGCTCTACGCGGTGCCGTTTGCCGATCACGCCGCCTCGGTGCGCGTGCTCGAGAAGGCCGGCTACGTGCGCGAAGGCCACATGCGCCAGAGCGCGATCAAGCACGGTGTGGTCCGCGATCAATTGTTGTTTGCAGCCTATCGACCGCCTGATCGCGGCGGCACGGGAGGGCCAACTGCGTCGGCTGCCGGCGGGCTGATAGAATTGACGCACGAGCAAGACCGAGACCATGACCACAACCACCGACGCCGCGCTGTCCGGGCTTCACAGAACTGATCGCGCGACTCGATCGGTCGGTCGAGGCGGGATCGCCGCAGGCGATCACCGCCGCGGTGAAGGCCGATCTCGAGCACCTGCTCGGCGGGCGCAAGCTGGCGTTGCCCGCGGCGTTGATGGCACCGCGCGCCGACCACTACGCGCGCCGGCTGCTGCATCGCGATCCGCGCGGCCGCTACTCGGCGATTGTCATGACGTGGGGACCGGGGCAGGGCACCGCGGTTCACGATCACGGCGGCCTGTGGTGCGTCGAAGGCGTCGTCGACGGCGACATCGCGGTGACGCAGTATCTCGTGCAGCAGGACAGCGACGGCTACTTCCGCGTGACGCCGATCGGCTCGCTGCTCGCCGGCACCGGCTCGGCGGGCTGCCTGATTCCGCCGACCGATCATCACGTGCTGGCCAACGCGCGGCCGTCGCAGGCCTCGGTCACGCTGCACATCTACGGCGGCGACCTGGACGACTGCAAGGTGTTCCTGCCGGCCACGCCCGACGGCCGTTACGCGGAAACCACCCGAATGCTCTCCTTCGAAAGTGAACCTGCTTCACTTTTTCGTAAACCGTAAAGTGAAGCAGGTTGACATTGACGTCGAGTTCATCGACCTGAATTTTCGCGGCCAGCCCGCGCGTGATCGCCACGGCGCTGCTGACGGGACCGGACGGCGTGACGCTGATCGATCCCGGGCCCGACCTCCTGCCTGCCGGCGCTCGAAGCCGGCCTGCGCGAGCGCGGCCTGGCGCTGCGCGACGTCCGCTCGCTGCTGCTGACGCACATCCATCTCGATCACGCCGGCGCCGCGGGCACCATCGCCGAGCGCGTGCCCGGCGTGCGGGTGTTCGTGCACGAGCGCGGCGCGCCGCACATGATCGATCCGGCGAAGCTGCTGGCCAGCGCCACACGCCTCTACGGCGATCGCATGGATCGCTGTGGGGCGCCTTTCAGCCGGTGCCCGCGGATCGCGTCACCGTGCTGACGGGCGGCGAGCGCCTCGATCTCGGCCGGCCGACGATCCAGGTCGCCTACACGCCCGGACACGCCAAGCATCACGTCAGTTATCTCGACGAGCAGACCGGCGTGGCCTATGTCGGCGACACCGGCGGCGTGCGGGTCAGCGGCGACTATCTGATCGCGCCGACGCCGCCGCCCGACATCGACATCGAAGCGTGGCAGGAAAGCCTGAACACGATCGATGCGTGGCAGCCGGTCGTCGCTGTTCCTGACGCACTTCGGTCCGGTCGCGCCGGCGCGCGCGCACCTGGCGCGCTTTCGCACCACCCTCACGACGGCGGCCGAGACCGTGCGCGAGATGATGAAGACGCCGGGCACCGACGAGGAGCTGGCGCATGCGATTCGCCGAGCACATGCGCCGCGACGTGCGGCAAGTCGTTGTCTGAGAACGAAGCGCGGGCGGCGGAACTCGCCGCGCCCGTTCGACCAGCTGTGGCAGGGGCTGGCGCGTTACTGGCAGAAGAAGGCGGTCGAGCTAGACCGCGACGGCCTGCCGAGGCTTGGCGCCGGCGAGCGTCACCGACTGCGACCTGCGGATCGACCAGGAACCGCAGCGCATAGCCGGACGGCGTGCCCGGTCGACTTGACGGCACGGCGCCACGCGCCACACCGCCGACAACACGCGGCCTTCGCGCAGCTGCAACGGCAGCTGCTGATTCGAGCCGGCCGAGCGTTCGAGCTGCAGGTGCACCAGCCGATAGAGCGGGATGGCGGCGCCGGCCTCGCATTCGACGAACACCCCGGCCTCGCTGACATCGCGCGTCGTGACCGACGCAAACCGGACCGCGCCGGACGCGTCCTTCCAGGTGATCCGCGCCGGGACGGTGATCGCCAGTCGTTCGGACGATCGCTTCACGGGTGTGCCAGAGGTCTCTTTCAGCCACGGTTCGCTCCAGGGTTAGAACGTCTGCTGCACGTCGATGCAGCGGGTTGCAATGCGCAGAAACACTCCAAGTTCCGCGCCGATCTTGTGCAACCGGTCTCTGGCAGGCGATCCGAACGACAGAAATGGCCATTGAGAGCGGCTTAGTGGGACTTTCGTGACGAATCTGAACAGGGGGTGGGTGGTTAGTAGGTATCCACCGATGCGTGCGAACTGGCTACTTAGTATTCACTCCGGGACCGCCTTCGAGGCCCAAGCCGGCGCAGCTTCAGGTAGAGGCCGCGGCGCGTCAGGCCGAGCGCCCTGGCGGTCTCGGAGATGTTGCCGCGGTGGCGCGACATCATTTCGCGGATCAGATCGCGCTCGATGTCGTCGACCACCGACGCCAGCGTCTGTCCGCCGCGCAGCGAGACGCGGGCAGGGCCGCGTTCGCCGCCGGTGTTGCGGCGCCGCCGCGGTCAGATCCGCCGACAGGTGTTCGGGGCCAATCGTGCCGCCCGGCGGCGCCATGGCGACCGCGCGCTGCAGCTCGTTGCGCAGCTGGCGGACGTTGCCCGGCCACCAGTACTGCGCGAACAGATCGAGCACGTCCGGGCCCAGGCTGATGATCGGGCTTGCTGAGCCGCTCCGAGGCGTCGCGCAGGAAGTAGGTCGAGAGGTGCGGGATCTCCTCGCGGCGCTGGCGCAGCGGCGGCACGTGGATGCGGATCACGCTCAGGCGGTAGTAGAGGTCCTCGCGGAACTTGCCTTCGGCCACGCGCTGTTCGAGATCGGCGTTGGTCGCGGCAATCACGCGGACGTCGACCGGCTGCGGGCGGTTCTCGCCGACCGGCATGATCTCGCCCTGCTCGAGAAAGCGCAGCAGCTTCGGCTGCACGTCGAGCGGCAGGTCGCCGACTTCGTCGAGGAACAACGTGCCGCCGGCGGCGGTCCGGATCAGGCCCGGTTGATCCGAGACGGCGCCGGTGAACGAGCCGCGCCGATGACCGAACAGCTGGCTGTCCGCGAGCTCGCGCGTGGTGGTGGTGCAGTTGTAGGGCAGGAAGGTCGCGGCGCTGCGCGACGAGCCGACGTGGATCGCGCGCGCGACCAGTTCCTTGCCGGTGCCGCTCTCGCCGGTGATCAGCACCGTGAGGTCGTTGCCCTGCAGGCGCTGGATCTGATCGACGACGCGCGTCATCGCGGCGCTGGCGCAGAGGAAGCCGGGCAGCAGCGGTTCGAGCGGGCGCTCCGTCGGTGGCATCGACCGTGGTCGGTCGGACGATCGCGCACGCCGCACAGATCGAAGCCCTGCCGCGCGACCGCGGCCATCATGCGGACGCGGCGCGCCTGCGGATGGCCGAGCGGCCGCGAGGCGGCCAGCACGGCGTGACGCGGGCCGTCGGGTTCGCGGCCGATCGGTTCGACGATCAACACGCCGGCGCCGTAGACGCCGCCCGAGACGGCGAGCCGCGCGATGCTGCGCGCGCTATCGGCGTCGGCGCCCGCGAAGGCGATCAGCCGCACGTCGCCGCCCGGCAGTTCGGCGAACACCACGGTGACGTCGGCGGTGACGGCCTCGAGCAGCGTCGCGGCCAGTTCGCGCGCGAGCAGGTCGGGCAGGACCGCGGCATCGACCAGCCGCCGCACCAGCGCATCGTCGGCGTCCGCCGGCGAGCCGACGTACTCGCCGGTGCCGGGCGATTGCGCCGCCGCCATCGCGATCTGGACCTGCTCGAGGTCGCGCGTCGCGCCGAGCGCCTGGAACACCTGCGCCGCGTATTGATAGTGGCGATCGGCGGTCGACCTCGCGCCGGCCTTGGCGGCGAGCCGTGCCGAGCGCGAGCTGGCTGACGGCGGCCTGGTAGCGCTCGCCGACGAGCTCGAACACGCTCGAGCTCTGCGCGATGTCGTGGTACGCCTCGGTGGTGCGCGTCTGGCGCGCGCGCAGGTCGCCGCGCAGCCGCAGGAACTCGCCCCAGCGCCGGGCGTGGTGCGCGGATCGAGCCGCGATTCCACCTGCGTCAGGCGATGCTCGGCGTCGTCGACGCGCCCCGCCGACAGCAGCGCTTCGGCGGCGATCAGTTCGGCTTCGATGGTTTCCGCCGGCGGCGCGTTGGTGGACTTGGCAATCTCGTCGGCGATCGCCAGCGCCTCGTCGGGCTTGCCGCGCCGCGTCGCCAGACGCGCGCTGATCACGCGCAGCGACCATTCGTACCAGCGGCTGGTGTTGCGTCCGTAGGCGCCGTAGGCCTCGGCGGCCCGCCGCAGGTACTCGGCGGCGTTCTCGTAGTCGCCGCGCATCAGCGACATCTGCGCCAGCGTGTCGTAGACGGCGCCGGTGGTCTCGTGGAACTGCATCGCGCTGCGCACGTCGAGCGCGCGGTGCAGCACCGTGTCGGCGCGATCGAGATTGCCGACCCGGACACAGATCTGGCCGAGCGTGGCGAGCGCGACCGAGAGTCCCGGGCCCTGACCGAGACCTTCGTGCAGGTTGACCGCGCGCTCGGCGAGCGCGAGCGCCTGTTCGTAGCGGTGGCGGATCAGCGCGACGTTGGCCTGGTTCCCGTAGACCGTGGCCAGCACGTCGTCGGCCTGGAGCAGCGACGCCATGCGCTCGGCCTGTCGCAGCGCGGCGTTGGCTTCGTCGTAGCGCCCGGTCTGCGCGAGCATCACCGCCGACAGCGAATGCACCATCGCGAGGTGACGCTTGTCGCCGGCGGCGTGCAGCGCGGCGGCGGCCTCGGCGATGTGTTCGCGGACGATCGCCATGTCGCCGACCTGGCGGTAGCACTGGCCGAGATAGAAGTGGGCGAGGCCAATGGCGCGCGAGTCGTGCGCGATCTCGGCCTGTTTCAGGGAGCGGTTGTGCAGCGCGATGGCGCGCGACTGCTCGCCGCGCGCGAAGGCGACGCGCCCGTGCAGACGCCACAAATTGGCGTGCAGCACCTGGGGCAGGCTGTCGCGCAGCGTGTCCGGGGAGCGGCCGAGGACCGTTCCGGCCTGTGCAAGATCCCCCTGCAAGAGGTACGATTCAGCCAGCATGACGCGGACACTGAGCTCGTCTTCCCGGGTCAGCGACGACGGCGTCCGCAACAGCGGCGCGAGAAGCTCGATGGTCGTCGACGCCTGACCGCGCTCGAGTGCGGTGCCTGCGCGAGCGATTACCGGTTGCAGCGCGGCGTTGGCCACGCGGCGAGTATACCAACTGATTACCTAGTATCCAGCCCTCATAATCCTTTCAGCGATATGGAGTTGACCGTAGGCAGCCGGACCGATATCGGTCCGCGAAAGATGAATCAGGACCACTTCGGCTGGTGGCCTGACCTCGGCCTGTTCGTCGTGGCCGACGGCATGGGCGGGCACAACGCCGGCGAGGTGGCGTCACACCTGGCGGTGGAAACCATTCACGGGTTCATCGAGGAGAGCGCCACGCACCTCCGACATCACCTGGCCGTTCGGCCTCGAGGTCAAGAACTCGATCGACGCCAATCGGCTGACCACCGCCGTCCGCCTCGCCAATCGCAAGATCTACAACGAGGGCTCGAAGAGCCCCGAGTTGAACGGCATGGGGACGACGGTCGTGGCGGCGCTCGTCTCGGGCGATCGCATCAACATTGTCAGCGTCGGCGACAGCCGCGTTTACCGGTTCCGCCAGGGCTCGCTCGAGCAGCTGACCAAGGACGACACGTGGCTCGCGTCGGTGCTCGGCGAGAAGCAGGCCGAGGACGCCGACCCGCAGCATCCGCTGCGCCACGTGCTGACCAGCGTGGTCGGCACCAAGGACGACGTCAAGCCCGGCGCGCGCGAAGAGCAGCTCGAGTCGGGCGATCGATTCCTGCTCTGCAGCGACGGCGTGCACGGCCGGCTCGATAGCGCGGCGTTGACCAGTCTCCTGACCGAGGCGCAGTCGGCCGACGATGGCGCCGCGCGGATCGTGAACGAAGCGATTACGCGCGGCACGACCGACAACGCCACGGCGCTCGTCATCAACGTCTCGTGAATGCGCGGCACTGATTCTGCGCTGCTGATGCGTCGTCGCTATCGCTGGCGCTGTGGCGCGCCGCCCGCGCCGCCGGCGCCGTCCGCCGCGCACCGGAGCCACCAGGTCGACTCCCGGCCGCCTCGAGCGCGGCCCGCCGCCGAGGCCGCCGCGAGTCGTGTTCCTCGGAGACAGCCTGACCGCGGGTCTGGGCCTGGCGACCGACCTGAGCTTTCCCGTCGTTGATTGGCAAGCAGGCTCAAGGACACAGGGCCTTGATTACGAGGTGATCAACGCCGGCGTGTCGGGCGACACGTCCGCCGGCGGATTGCGCCGCGCTCGACTGGTCGCTCGAGGGCGATGTGCAGGTGTTGATTCTGGCGCTCGGCGCCAACGACGGCCTGCGCGGGCTGCCGACCGACGACATGAAGAAGAACCTCGCCGCGGTGCTCGATCGCGCCGCAGGCGCGCGGCATTCCGGTGATCCTCGCCGGCATGGAAGCGCCGCCGAACAACGGCATCGATTACACGCCGCGACTTTCGGCGGGTCTATACGGACCTCGCGAAGGAGTACGACGTGCGCTTCATTCCGTTCCTGCTGCAGGGCGTCGCCGGCGATGCGTCGCTGAACCAGGCGCGACGGCATTCATCCAAACGTCCGCGGCGCGCGAGATCGTCGCCGACCTGGTGTGGGCGGAACTGGAACCCGTACTGCGGCGTCAAACCAAACAGAGCGTCTCGAGACCTTAGGCCTCAGGCCCTCAGGCCCTTAAGCCCTCAAGACCCAGGCCTTCATGATCCAGCTGCGCGGCGTCAGCAAGACCGTTCAAAGCGGCGGCCAGCCCCTCACCATTCTGCATCCGCTCGATCTCGACGTGGCCGACGGCCGGTGCCTGGCGATCATCGGGCCGTCGGGCAGCGGCAAGTCGACGCTGCTCGGGCTTGATCGCCGGCCTCGATTCGGCGTCGAGCGGCACCATCAGCATCGCCGGACAGGAGATCACGCGGCTCGAACGAAGACGACCTGGCGCGCTTGCGCGGCGAGAAGATCGGCTTCGTGTTCCAGTTCTTTCACCTGGTGCCGTCGCTGACCGCGATCGAGAACATCCAGGTGCCGATGGAGATCGCCGGGCGGCGCGATGCCGCGGCGCGCGCGCAGGCGCTGCTCGACGAGGTCGGGCTGCACGATCGCGGCCATCACTATCCGTCGCAGCTCTCGGGCGGCGAGCAGCAGCGCATTGCGATCGCCCGCGCGCTCGCCAACGACCCGCCGCTGATCCTCGCCGACGAGCCGACCGGCAATCTCGACAGCTCCAACGGCGGTCACATCCTCGACCTGCTGCTGAACGTGCGGCGCACGCGCGGCGTCACGCTGGTGCTGGTGACGCACGACCCGAACGTCGCCGCGGTCGCCGACGATCGGCTGGTGCTGCGCGACGGCCGGCCGGTGGTCGACCGGCGTCCGGCCGCACTGCGAGCGAACGAGCGGAGTCGAACGAGTGAGGTTCGTCGCCCTGATGGCGGTGCGCGAGATGCGCTCGTCGTGGCAGCGGCTGTTGTTCTTCTTCATCTGCATCGCGATCGGCGTCGGCGCGATCGTCGCGCTGCGCTCGGTGATCCAGAGCGTGCGCAACGACCTTTGCCGGCGAGGCGCGCTCGCTGATCGCCGCCGACGCGATCATCAACAGCAACCAGCCGCTCAAGCCGGAGGTCGATCGCCCAGATCGACGAGCGGCTGCAGGCGGCCGGCGCCGACAGCATTCGCTCGATCGAGCTGGCGACCATGGCGCGCCCGGCCGACCGCGCCGGCGGCCGCGCGCGGATGGTCGAGTTGCGCGCGGTCGAGGACGGCTTTCCGTACTACGGCAGCATGAAGCTGGCCGACGGCGTGCCCTACAGCCACGCGCTGCTCGAGAACCTCGGCGTGCTGGTGCGGCCGGAGCTGCTGGCGCAATTGGAGCTCGCGGTCGGCGACGGCCTGACCATCGGCTCGCAGCGCTTCACGATTCGCGGCGTGATTGAAACCGAGCCGGGCCGCCGCCTCGGCGCGTTCAGCATCGGCCCGCGCGTGTTCGTCGATCTGGCGGATCTCGAGAAGACCGGCCTGATGGGCTACGGCAGCCGCACCGCCATGCAGCGGCTGCTGAAGGTGCCGGACGCCGTCGTTCGACCAGCTGATCGTCGACCTGCGCGCCGACTTCAAGAACGAGTTCGCGCGCGTGCGCTCGTACAAGGCGACCGAGGACGACATCGGCGAGGAGTTCACGCGCGCCGAGAACTACCTCAGCCTGGTCGGCCTGGTGATCGTGATCCTCGGCGGCATCGGCGTGTCGAGCGTGACGCGGGTGTTCGTGCAGCAGAAGATGCGCAGCATCGCGGTGCTGAAGTGCGTCGGCGCGCGCTCGTCGCAGCTGCTCGCGATCTACGTCGCGCAGGTCGCCGTGCTCGGTCTCGCCGGCAGCGCGCTCGGCGTGGTCGCTGGCCGGGCTCGCGATGCGCGCGATTCCGGCGCTGCTGGCCGGCGCCACGCCGGGCGTCGAGATCGACTACGCGCTGACGCTCCCCGGCGGTGCTGCAGGGGCTCGGCATCGGCCTGCTGGTCTCGCTGCTGTTTTCGCTGGTGCCGCTGCTCGACGTGCGGCACGTCAAGCCGTCGCTGCTGCTGCGCGACGAAGCGCGCGGCGCATCGTCCGGACGCGCTGCAGATCGTCGTCACCGTCGTGGTGGTCGGCCGGCCTGGTCGGCGCTGACGGTGTGGCAGGCCGGCTCGCTGGCGCGTCGGCTCGGTGGTGGCGGCGGGATTTGCCGGCACGGCGATCGTGCTGCACCTCGCCGGCAGCCTGCTGATCCGCCTGATCCGGCCGCTGGCGCGCGCGCGCGTCGTTCGCGCTGCGCCACGCCGTGCTGCAACTGAGCCGCCCCGGCAGCCAGATGCGCATCGTGCTGCTCGCCGTCGGCCTCGGCAGCTTCTTCATCATCGGCGTGCGCTCGCTGCAGGAGAACCTGATCGCGCAGTTCGCGGTCAACGTCACGCGCCGATTCGCCGGACATGTTCCTGCTCGACATCCAGCGCGACCAGGTCGAGGCGGTGCGCGCCGCGATCACCGCGCACCGATCCCGGCGCCGCGGCGCCGCGCCTGCTGCCGGTGATGCGCGCGCGCGTCGTCGGCGTGGCGGGCCGCGAGGTGAATCTCGAGAACTACGAAGACGTGCGCGGCCGGGGCTCGCTCGGCCGGGAGTACACCATCACCTATCGCGCCGCGCTCGAGCCGAACGAGAAGGTGGTGGTCGGCGCGATGTGGGAGCCGACGCCGTCCGACGACGCCGAAGTGTCGGTCGAGCAGTTCATCAGCGAGCAGTTCAAGATCAACATCGGCGACACCATCCGCTTCGACATCCTCGGCCGGGTGGTCGCCGCGCAAGGTCACCAGCGTCCGCGCTGGTCGAGTGGTCCGACAGCCGCGCCGGCGGCTTCATGTTCGTGTTCCGGCCGGGCGTGATCGAGAAGGCGCCGCACAGCTTCATCGGCTTCCTGCGCGGGCCCGAGGACGCCGCGGCGCGGGCGCGCCTGCAGTCGGCGCTGGTCACCGCCGCGCCGAACGTCTCGGTGATCGACGGCCGCGAGATCCTCGACACCATCAAGTCGGTGGTCGACAACGTCACGCTGGCGGTGACGGTGGTCGGCACGCTGGTGTGGTGAGCGGCCTGTTGATCCTGATCGGCGCGGTGGCGATGACCAAGTTCCGGCGCGTCTACGAGGCGGCGATCTTCAAGACGCTCGGCGCGACGCGGCGGTTGATTGCGGCGGTGCTGGTGTTCGAGTACGGCCTACTCGGCGTTCTGGCCGGCACGCATCGGCGCGGCGGCGCGATCGCGCTGACCTGGGCGATCAGCCGGTACGCGCTCGACATTCCGTTCACGCCGCTGATCGGGATGAGCGCGATCGGCGTGGTCGTCGACGACCGTGCTGGTTGCCGCGATCGGCGTGATCTCCAGTTGGGAAGTGCTGCAGCGCAAGCCGCTCGCCACGCTCCGCGCCTGCGAAGTAGTGTTATCATCAAGGGTTAACGCAGTGGCCCGCCGGGGGAAGTGGGAGTAACAGCTACATGAACGTCTCGGTCCACAAAGACAACCTGCTGAAGAAGCGGGCGGAGCTCGAGGAGACCGCGGGCCTCAAGCCGCTGTCACGACTCGATGGAGCACAACAACGGCCGCCAGGGCGACATGGCCGACCAGGCCGCCGGCAACAACGAAGTCCACATCCACCTGCGGCTGAAGCAGACCGACGCCAAGATTCTCCAGGCGATCGACGAGGCGCTGATGCGCATCGAAAAGGGCACCTTCGGCGTGTGCCGCGATTGCGGCGAGCCGATCGCCGAGGCGCGCCTCAACGCGATTCCCTGGACGCGCGTCTGCATCACCTGCAAAGAAAAGCAAAAGGCGTGAGCGAACCCACCCTCGCCGACCTGATCCGCGACGTTCTACCTCGAGCGCGTCAGCCTGCTGATGCGCCACGAGGACGTCGCGCAGCTGGTCACCGACTACGACATCAACAACGCCTACCAGTACATCATCGCGCGCGAGCAGACCCACTTGTCGTGGCTGCAGCACGCGCTGCTCGACCTCGGCGCGCCGCTCGTCGACGACCCGTCGCGCGGCGCCGGTGCTGTCGGCCAAGGGCGATGCCTGGAAGTCGCTGGCCGGCGACGATGCCCGCGCCAACGCGCAGTTCGTGGAGAAGTGGCGCGCCGAAGGTCGACGGCGTCAGCAACGCCCGCCACAAGGGCATGCTGAAGGTGATCCTCGGCGAGATGCTCGAACACAAGCGCCTGTTCGACCAGGCGGCGGCCGGCCGCAAGGACCTGATCGGCACCTCGCTCGCCATCAACGATCATCCCGGCGAAGTCATGGCCGAACCGCTGGACCGGTGACTAAGTGTCGCGATCGCCGCTAGGTTCCAACCTGGGCGATCGCGAAGCCAACCTCGCGTTCGGTCTGTCCGCCGCTTCCCGGCTTCATCACCAACCTGCGACAATCCAGCTGGCACGACACCGCGCCGGTCGGCGTGTCGCGCCGATCAGCCGCGCTACCTGAACGGCGTGGTGATCGGCGAGACCGCGCTGACCGCGCGCGAGCTGCTCGAGCGGCTGCTCGCGATCGAGCGGGAGGCCGGGCGCACCCGGCCGGGCGCCGATGGCGCCGCGCACGCTCGACCTGGATTTGATTTTGTTCGGGGACGCGCGGATCGAGGAGCCGGGCTGGTGGTTCCGCATCCGAGATTTCGCGAGCGGCTCTTCGTGCTCGAGCCGCTCGCGGAGGTGGCGCCGGGCTGGATTGACCCGGCGACCGGCAAGACGATCAGTGCGCTGCTTCGGGAGCAGCGCGGCGCCGCGGGACCCTTCTTGAAGATCGCCGCGCCAGCCTTCTTCGAACAGCGTATACATCGCCGGCACGAACACCAGCGTGATCAGCGTCGAGGTCAGCAGGCCGCCGATGACGACGCGCGCCAGCGGCGCCTGCAGCTCGGCGCCTTCGCCGATGCCGATCGCCATCGGCACCAGGCCGAGGCCGGTGCAGAGCGAGGTCATCAGGATCGGGCGCAGGCGATGGCGGCCGGCCAGCTCGATCGCCGCGCGCAGCTCCATCCCGTCGCGGCGGCGCAGCGTGTTGGTGTAGTCGACCAGCAGGATGGCGTTGCTGACCACGATGCCGGCCAGCATGATGACGCCGATGTAGGCCTGCATGCTGAACGGCGTGCCGGTCAGCATCAGCGCGCCGACCACGCCGATCGCCGCCAGCGGAATCGAGAAGATGATGATGAACGGGTCGCTTCAGCGATTCGTACTGCGACGCCATCACCGTGTAGACCAGGACGATCGCCAGGATCAGCACCAGCTGCAGCTCGCGGAACGACTTGGCCTGTTCTTCGACCTCGGTGCCGAAGCCGACCGCGAAGTCCTTGGGCACGCTGATCTCGCGGCATGCGCGCCTGCACCGCCGCGACCGCCTCGCTCAGCGTCGTTTCGGTCTCGGCGTTGACGCGCTGCACGCGCTCCTGGTTCTTGCGCTCGATCGAGACCGGGCCGGTGCCGCGGTCGATGACCATCACGTTCTTGGCCGGCACCACCTGGCCGCCGCTGCCGCTGAGCAGCACGTCGCCGACGTCGGACACCTCCTCGCGATCGGACTGGCGCAGGCGCACGACGATCGGGTACTCGTTGCCGGCGTCGCGGAACATCGCCGCCTGCGTGCCCGCCACGTTGGTGCGAATGGTGTTGGCGACGCCGGTCACGGTCAGGCCGAGCAGCGCCGCCTTGTCGCGATCGACGCGGACGGCGAGCTCGGGACGGCCTTCTTCACGCTGCAGACGCGTGTCGGCAATGCCCGGGCGTCGAGTCGAGCATGGTCTTGAGGTCCTGGGCAATCTGCTTGGACTGGTCGAGATCGTGGCCGAGGATCTCGATCGACAGCCGGCCGTCGCCGCCGCCGCCGCCCATGCCGCGCATCATGTTCTGCTGGCCGCCCGACGGGCGCGCGCGGACGATCACGCCGGGAATGCCCGACAGGTCGCGCCGCAGCTGCATGGCGATCTGTTCGTTGCGTGCGCTGCGCTCGTCGCGCGGCACCAGCCGGACGTTGACGTTGCCGCGGTGCGACGAACCGCCGCCGAAGCCGCCGCCACCGCCGCCGCCGTTGGCCTGGGTGATCAGCATCGTCGCTTCCGGCACCGCGGCGCGAATCTTCTCCTCGAGGCCGATCAGCACCGCTTCGGTCGTTCTCGATGCGCGAGCCGACCGCCAGCTCGGCGTCGACGGTGATCTCGCCCTCGTCGGTCTGCGGCTGGAACTCGAAGCCGATGCGCGGCAGCAGCAGCAGCGCCACCACGAACAGCGCGACGCCGGTGGCAAACACCGTCGGGCGGTGCGCCAGCGACAGGTGCAGCATGCGCGCGTAGAACTCGTCGAGGTTGTTCAGCCAGCCGTCGACCATGCGGTTGAACCTCGCCATCACGCCGGTGCTGGCCGTGGATGACGTGCGGCGGATCGAGCAGGCGCGAGCACAGCACCGGCACGATGGTCACCGCCACCAGCAGCGACATCGCCAGCGAGAACGACACCACCGCGGCCAGCTGACCGAACATGATGCTCGACACGCCGGTCAGGAACAGCATCGGCACGAACACCGCGATGTGCGTGAGGGTCGAGGCGAGAATCGCCGACCACACCTCCTCGCGAGCCCGTCGATCGCCGCGGTCATGCGGTCCTTGCCCATCTCGAGGTGCCGGTAGGTGTTCTCGAGCACGACGATCGCGGCATCGACGATCATGCCGATGCCGAGCGCCAGTCCGCCGAAGGTCAGGGTGTTGAGGGTGTAGCCGCCGAAGTAGAGCAGCGCGAAGGTGCCGATCACCGAGACCGGGATCGAGGTGCAGATGATCAGCGTCGACTTGACGTCGCGCAGGAAGATGTAGATGATCGCGATCACCAGCAGGCCGCCGAGCATCGCGTGCTCCTGGACGCTGCCGATGGCGCGCTCGATGAAGCGCGACTGGTCGTCGAGGATCTGCAGCTTCATGCCCTGGATCTCGGCGTTGATGCGCGTCGACTTCGCTTCTTGACGCCTTCGGCGATCTGAATGGTGTTGGTGCCGGACTGCTTGGTCACCTGCATGCGGATGCCGTTGACGCCGTTGATGCGCATGAACGAGCGGCGATCCTCGGTCGAGTCGGTGACGTCGGCGATGTCGCGCATGTAGACCGGCACGCCGTCGCGGGTCAGTCACCACGATGTTGCGGATCTCGTCGATGTTGGTGAACTGGCCGGGGCTGCGCAGCAGCAGCGTGCGGTCGGCGTCGTTGATTTCGCCGAGCGGGATGTTCTGGTTCTCGGTGCGCAGGATCTGCGACGACGCGCTCCGGCGTGAGGTTGAGCGCGGTGATCTTCTCGCGCGACAGGTCGACGTGAATCTGGCGGCGCAGGCCGCCGTTGATGGTGACCGCGGCGACGCCGGCGACGCGTTCGAGGCGCGGCGACAGGTCGTTCTGCGCGATCTCACGCAGCGTCACCGGGTCGAAGTCGCCTTCGACGCCGATGCCCATGATCGGCATCGCGGTCGAGTCGAACTTGAACACCGTCGGCGGGTCGGCGTCTTCCGGCATGCGGCCGCGCACGCGGTCGAGGCGGGTGCGGACTTCGTCCGCCGCCTCGCTGAGGTCGGTGCCCCACAGCGAAGTTCAGGCGGATGTTGGCGCTGCCTTCCGACGAGGTCGAGTCGACGCGGTCGAGACCGGCGACGGCGCTGACCGCCTGCTCGATCGGACGCGTGACCAGCTCCTCCATCTCGAGCGGCCCGACGCCGGCATAGTTGACGCGCACCGTGATGGTGGGCATCTGCGTGTCG
Organism: uncultured Acidimicrobiia bacterium; assembly: GCA_963795125.1. Taxonomy (GTDB): domain Bacteria; phylum Acidobacteriota; class Vicinamibacteria; order Vicinamibacterales; family UBA2999; genus 12-FULL-67-14b. The sequence continues at coordinate 1,082,077 of CAWCGQ010000001.1, forward strand.
GGCATCAGGTCCACCGGCAGCCGCGTCAGCGAGATGCCGCCCAGCAGGATGATGACCATGGAGATCATGAACATCGTCACCGGACGTTCGATGGCGATTCTCGGAATACTCATAAGCGCGTCTCGAAAAGGATGCGGTTCACGGTTGGCAGACTAGGTCGTTGGTGGATTCAGCGGGGGGCTACTCGCCGCTGGGGCGCTTGCGGACCGGCGCGCCGTCGGCGCCGGGTGCCGGCGGCTGGCCGGTCATGCCGCCCGGGCGCTGGCCCTGGGAGTTCCCGGCGCCGGGTGCGCCGCCGCGGCCTTGACCGCCACGGCCCTGGCCGCGACCGCCGCCACCGGACCGCCGGGACCGGCCTGGCCGGCGATCAGCAGCTGATCGTTGTTGCGCACGGCGCGCCGCGCCGGTCGTCACGAACCGGTCGCCGTCCTTGAGGCCGGTCGACGATCTCGATGGTCTCGCTGCCCTCGATGCCGAGCGTCACCGGCACGAAGCTTGGCGCGGTTTTCCTCGGTTGGGCATCCACACGCCGCGCTTGTTCTCGAAGTCGATGACCGCGTTCTTCGGCACGACCAGCGCGCCCTTGCGGTCCTCAACCGTGAGGTTGATGCGCGCATACATGCCCGGCTTCAGCTTGTTGTCGCCGTTGGGAATCTCGACTTCCATCGTCGCCGTGCGGGTGGCCGGATCGAGCACCGGCGCGACGCGCGCGATCTTGCCGTTGAACTTCTCGCCCGGGGTAGGCATCGACTTCCACTTCGGCCGGGTCACCGGCGTTGACCATGCGCAGATCCTTCTCGACGACGTTCACCACCAGGCGCAGCCGCGAAATGTCGACCACCGACGCGATCGCGGTGCCGGTGTTGACCATCGCGCCGGGATCGACGCTGCGCTTGCCGACGAAGCCGTCGACCGGCGAGGTGACCGAGGTGTTCTGCAGGTTGATCTTCAGTTCCTGGAGGCGCGAATCGTTCTGGTTCAGCTGCGCCTTCGACAGGTCGAACTGCGCCACCGCCGCCATGTAACGCGACTCCGCATCGTCGAGCGCCTGCTTGGCCAGCAACTGGCGCTGGAACAGGTTCTTCGAGCGCTCGAAGTTCAGCTCCGCGACCTTGAGGTCGGCTTCACGCTGGCGGATGGTCGCCTTCGATACTTCCTGCGACGACTCGGCCTGCCGCACCTGCTCGACGATTTCGCGATCCTCGACCTTGGCCAGGACCTGGCCGCGGCGCACGCGATCGCCGAGCTGCACGTTGACGCTCAGCAGCCGGCCGGCGGTGCGCGGCGCGATGTCGACGGTCTGCAGTCCGATCAGGTTGCCGACGACGGTGAGGTGCGCGGCGACGTCGCCGCGCTTGGCGGCGCCGAGTTCCACGGTCATCGGGGCGCGCGGCCGCCGCCGCCGCCGCCGGGGAAGCCGCCGCCACCGAATCCGCCGCCGCCGCCCTGCGCGCCGCGGCCCGCCGCCGCCTGCGCCGCCGGGCTGGCCTGGCCGCCGCCGCGGCGTCACCGCCGCGCGAGAAGACGCCGAAATACGCTGCGGCGCCACCGACGACGGCCACCACGATCGCGATCACTACAAATTTACGCATAACCCTGTCCGTCTTCTATCCCTTTACGAAATCAACGACCGAGATCCGCGATCGGCCGGCAATGACCAACCCGATTCCAGAAATGCCTCACTGCGCCGTCGCGGCGAAGTTGCCGCCGCCACCACCGGCCGGCGCCTGCTGCGCGCGCTCGAAGTTGACGAGCGACTTGCGGTAATCGGCCAGCGCGCGCAGCTCGGTGTTCTGCGCATCGCGCAGGTCGCGCTGCGCCTGCACGACGAAGAAATTGGTCGTCAGGCCGACTTCGAACCGGCTCTGTTCGGCCTCGAGGCGCTTCTGCGCCAGCTCGCGGGCGGCGGTGGCCGCCTCGACGCGCTTCAGGTTGCTCTGCACGGTCAACGCGGCGTTGGCGACTTCGGCGGCAATCTGCACTTCGAGCGCGCGCAGGCGGGTCATCGACTGCGAGCGCTGGACGCGGGCGCGCGCATGCTGCGCCTCCGCCTGGCTGCCGCCAATCGGATAGGACATCGTGACGTTGAAGTTCCAGGTCGGGTACTCGAGCGCGCGCAGCAAGCTCGAGCGCGTCGCCGTAGCCGCCGGGAATAATCTGCGACACCACCTGGTTGCCGAGCGGGCCGGTGCGGACGATGGCGGTGCCGCCCAGGCCCTGCGCGCCGTAGCTGGCGTTGACATCGACGCGCCGGCAGCGACTGGTTCTTGAAGTAGCGGATGCTGATGTCGCTCGAGTCGAGGTTCTTGCGCGCGGCGGTGATGTCGGTGCGCTCGGCCAGCGCCTTGCGGACCGCCGCCTCCACATCGGTCGGCGCCGGCTGCAGCGACGGCAGATCGACCGGCCGCAGCGTCTGGCGCCACAGCGGGTCGTCGGTGCCGCTGACGATGTAGCGCTTGAGCGCGAGCTCCGCGGTCTGCAGCGTCGCCTCGGCGGCGGCCAGATTCTGGCGGCGGGTGGCGGCCTCGGCCTGCGCCTGCACGATGTCGAGCGGCGCGAGCGTGCCGACTTCGACGCGCGCCTGGTTGTCTTCGACCAGCTTGTCGGCGAGATCGGTCGCGCGCTGCGCCACGTCGACCGCGCTCAGCGCGAACACGAGATCCCAATAGGCGTTGCGGACGTTGGCCAGCGTCTGGAAGACCGTGGCGCGCGCGGTCTCTTCCGAGATGTCGCGATTGATGGTGTTGATCAGCAGCTGCTGGCGCACGTTGTCGATGCGGAAGCCGCGCAGCAGCGGCTGCGTGTAGGCGGCGACCAGGTTGGTCTGGAAGCTCGGGTTGAAGGTCGAGAAGGTGTTCGACGTTTCGACGCGCGAGTTGGTCCAGTTCACCGTGTAGCTGCCGCCATACTTGCTGACGTTCTGCGACAGGCCGAAGTTGTAGGTGGCGGGTGCCGTTGTTCACCTTGGTGCCGCCGTTGAGGCTGGAGGTCGGCAGCTGGAATTGATCGCGCAGGCCGACGGTCGACGCGAACGCCGGACGATAGGTGTTGCGGAAACCGGCAATCAGGAAGTCCACCGACTGCGGATCCGAGCTTCGCGACCTGGATGTCGAGGTTCTTCTCGAGCGCGAGCGACACCGCCTCTTCGAGGCGCAGCTCGCGCAGGTCGCCCGACAGGGTGCCGGGCTGCGAGGCCGCGACCGCGTCCTGGATTGCGTCGAGCCCGGCTTGATACGTGCGCATCGCCTGCTGGACGACGGATTCTTGGCGCGCCGCCTCATCGACCGGCGCCGGCTGCGCGAAGGCCGTCGTGGACAGGAAGAGGGCGCCGACGGCGAGAACAAACGAAAAATTGCGATTCATGGTCTATAAATCTGAAATCTGAAATCTGAGGTCTGAAATGCTACTGGCCCTTGCCCTTGCGCTCGCGATCCCGGCGCTCGCGCTCGCGCGATCGCGTTCGTGCATGGCCGTTAGCTTGACGTTCTGTTCGTCGGTGAGGACCCGGCGGATGCGGAACAACATCAAGGTCCGGGTGCGGCTCAACTCGGTGCGCGCCAGCTTCGAGCCGATCGGTCGCCTGAATCACGGCGGGTTCGTCGGACTTGGGATCGGCGATCACCTTCGAGAGCTTGTCCTCGCGGCGATCGAACGCCTGTCCTTCTGCGCGCGCAGCAGCGGCTCGGTCGTCTGGAAGATGCCTTCGATGCGGGTGATCTGTTCCGTGGTCGAGCTCGAGTTCTTTCTGGAACCGCTCGGATTGCCACCACTTGGAACCCTGGGCGAACGCCGGCGCCGCCCCGGCCAGCACAATCAGAGACAAGCCCAGACAAGTGAGTAACTTACGTAGGGTCTTCATATTCTAGATAGTCGTTACGACCGGCCCAAAGCTGGTGTTTACGAAATCGACGGGCGTTGTAGGGCAAAACTGTGGCGCAATTGCTGATTAGGCAGGGGTTAGCCGCGCCCGGCCGAGGCCGGCGGCCGATCAGGGGGTGAATTCGTCGAGCGCGCGAAGTTCGCTGGCGCGCGGACCTGCATGACCAGCTCGATTTCACCCAGCAGCCCGTCGTCGACCGGCGCCGACGCCGGCACAAATGTGGGACCGGAGGGGGTGCCTGGGGAGACCGAGGTTGCCATCGGCGCGACCCGGCGGGACGGCTGCGGCAGCAGGTGCACCAGCTGGCCGCCGAGCAGGCCGATGATCAGGCCCGCCGCCGCCGCCACGCTGATCCAGCGGCGGTTGACGCCGCCGATCGGCACGTCGCCGTGCGGCGCTTTCGGGAAACGGATGACCTTTGCCGGGTGACCGAGGTGGGCGAGACGGGCGAGAATCTTGTGACGCTGGGCGTCCAGGGCGCGGTCGTCGAAATGCGCATCCGCCTCCGCGCACGCAGCGGCTCGATACGCCTCGAGGGCGTCGATCTGGTCCTGCTCGCTGATGTCGCGTCGGCTCATGCCTGACCTCCCAGGACTCCCCGTAACTTTCGTAACGCCCGAAACAAGTGCACCCGCACCGTGGCCTGGCTCATGCCCGTCGCGGCGCTGATCTCCGCCGGCGTGCGCTCGTCCAGATGGCACAGCGTGAACACCAGCCGCTGCCGATCGGGCAGGGCGGCGACCGCGGTCGTCACCTGGGCCCAGCGTTCCTTCGCCAACAGCCGCCGCTCGTGCGACGGCTCGGCCGCGGGCATGTTCTCCACCGGCCGGCCCTCGTCCTCGTCGGTCGAGTGGCTGATCCATCGCTGCTGGCGACCGCGCGCTTTCAGCCGATCGAGCGCCGAATTCACCAGAATGCGCGTGAACCACACATCGAAGGGCAAATCGCTTCGATACTGGTCGATGTGCAGGAACACCTTCACGAACGCGTCCTGCACCGCTTCGTCCGCGTCGGCCGCGTCCCGAAGATACTGGAACGCGATTCGGACCGCCCGCCGCTGCATCAGCGCCACCAGGGCGCCAAACCGCTCCCGCGCCGCGTCGCGGTCGCCGGCTTCGACCAGCGCCTTGATCTCGGCCGCCAGCACGGAGGCCGGCGACGGATGCGAGGCGTCGGTCGAACGGGGCCGCCGTTGGGCGCCGGGGTCGACGTGGGGCTGTCCTGCCATAAATGATTACGGGATCGGTCGGGTAACCGTTTACTACCGTACGTAATGTGAATCATATTGTAGCAGTAATGGTCCAAGTCCTCACCGCGTATTGACTTAGCTGCGTAGCCATCAGTACCATCGATGGTTTCGATGCGGTCGGCGCGACCGCGATTTGGCCATTATCTGTTTGGAGTCACATTTCTTATGAGTACGACTCAGGTGGGGCGGGGACTCGAGGCACACGGGGTTCAGACCTCGAAGCCCGTCCATTTCAACCTGTCAGCCGCATCGCTCTACGAGCATGCCATTCGACGGCAGGAAGGTCAGATTGCGAAGGAGGGTCCGCTCGTCTGCCGGACCGGCGCGCATACCGGCCGTTCGCCGAACGACAAGTTCGTGGTCAAGGAACCGTCGAGCGAAGCGCAACGTCTGGTGGGGCAAGGTCAACAAGCCGATTGACCCGGCGCACTTCGACGTGCTGCGCAAGGACATCATCGCGCACCTGAAGAACCAGGAGCTGTTCGTCCAGGATCTGTACGCCGGCGCCGACCCGGAGTATCGACTGCCGGTGCGGTTCATTCACGAGCTCGCGTGGCAGAACCTGTTCGTGCGCAACCTGTTCATCGTGCCGCCCGCCGCCGACCTCGCCAACTTCCAGCCGCAGTTCACGGTGATGACGGCGCCGTCGTTCAAGGCGGATCCGGCGCGTCACGGCACGCGCTCGGACGTCGGCGATCGTCGTCAATCTCGCGTCGCGCGAAGTGCTGATCTGCGGCACCAGCTACGCCGGCGAGAACAAGAAGTCGATCTTCACCGTGCTCAACTACCTGCTGCCGCTGCGCGGCGTGCTGTCGATGCACTGCTCGGCCAACATCGGCGCCGCCGGCGACACCGCGCTGTTCTTCGGCTTGTCGGGCACCGGCAAGACCACGCTGTCGAGCGATGCCGAGCGCCAGCTGATCGGCGACGACGAGCACGGCTGGAGCGATCGCGGCGTCTTCAACTTCGAAGGCGGCTGCTACGCCAAGATGATTCGCCTGTCGGCCGAGGCCGAGCCGCAGATCCATGCGACCACGCGCCGCTTCGGCACCGTGCTCGAGAACGTGGTGATGGATCCGCTGACCCGCGAGCTGAATTTCGACGATGCGTCGCTGACCGAGAATTCGCGCGGCGCCTATCCGATCGAGTTCATCGACAACGCGGTGCCGTCGGGGACCGGCGGCCATCCCAAGACGATCGTGATGCTGACCGCCGACGCCTACGGCGTGCTGCCGCCGATCGCGAAGCTCTCCGCGGAGGGCGCGATGTATCACTACCTCTCCGGCTACACCGCGAAGGTCGCGGGCACCGAAAAGGGCGTCACCGAGCCGAGCGCGACGTTCAGCACCTGCTTCGGCGCGCCGTTCCTGCCGCTCAATCCCAACGTCTACGCCAAGCAGCTCGGCGAGCGCATCGCCAAGCTACGGGTCGCGGGTGTGGCTCGTCAACACCGGGTGGACCGGCGGCCCGCACGGCGTCGGCAGCCGGATGAAGATTGCCTACACGCGCGCGATGATCCGCGCGGCGCTCTCGGGGCAGCTCGACGGCGTCGGCTATCAGCGCCATCCCGATCTTCAACGTCGACGTGCCGACCAGCTGTCCGGACGTGCCGTGCGGAGGTGCTCGACCCGCGCGGCACGTGGAGCGACAAGGCCGCCTACGACGCACAGGCCACGAAGCTGGCGAAGATGTTCGTCGAGAACTTCAAGACGAACTTCGCCGACGCCGATGCGACGGTCGTCGCGGCCGGCCCGACGTCTAGCGTCTGACACCCGTGATCGGTGTCAGACCTTTCGAAGCCGTCATCGGGCTGGAGATCCACGCCCAGCTGTTGACGGCCACCAAGATTTTCTGCGGCTGCCCGACCGCGTTTGGCGCGCCGCCCAACGCGCACACCTGCCCGGTGTGCGTCGGGCTGCCCGGCGCGCTGCCGGTCCTCAATCGCAGGGCGGTGGATCTCGCGGTCACCGCGGCCGTCGCGCTCGGCTGCGACGTGCAGGAGCGCTCGGTGTTCGCCCGCAAGAACTATTTCTATCCCGATCTGCCCAAGGGCTATCAGATCTCGCAGTACGAGCAGCCGCTCGCGCTCGGCGGCGGTGTGCACCCTGCCCCGCGTCGCTCGGCCAGCAAGTTCGTGCGCCTGACCCGCATCCACATGGAAGAGGACGCCGGCAAGTCGCTGCACGACGGCTTTCCGGATTCCGATCGCAAGACCTATCTCGATTACAACCGCAGCGGCGTGCCGCTGATCGAGATCGTCAGCGAGCCCGACATGCGCTCGGCCGCGGAGGCCGCGGTGTTCTTCGAGACACTGCGGCAGATCCTGGTGTGGCTCGGCGTCAACGACGGCAACATGGACGAGGGCAGCCTGCGCTGCGACGCCAACGTCTCGGTGCGGCGGCGCGGCGACCCCAAGCTCGGCACCAAGGCGGAGGTGAAGAACGTCAACTCGTTCCGCTATCTCGAGAAGGCGATCGACTACGAGATCGGGCGGCAGATCGACGTCGTCGAGCATGGCGGCCGGGTCGTCCAGGAAACGCGCCTGTTCGACGCGGCGCAGGGCAAGACCAGCTCGATGCGCAGCAAGGAAGAAGCGCACGACTATCGCTACTTTCCGGATCCCGGATCTGCCGGCGCTGGTCGTCGACGCGGCGCGGCGCGCGCAGATCGTGCTCGGCATTGCCGGAGCTGCCCGAGGCGCGCCGCCGCCGCTTCATCGCCGAGTACGCGTTGCCTGAATACGACGCGGCGCTGCTGACGCAGACCCGCGGCGTCGCGGATTACTTCGAGGACGACCGCCCGGCAGGCCGGCAATCCCAAGGCCGCGAGCAACTGGGTGATGGGCGAGGTGCTGCGCAACATGAAGGAGCGCGCCATCGAGATCGGCGCGGTGCCGATCACGCCCGCGGCGCTCGCGGGGCTGATCGCGATCGTCGAACAGGGCACCATCAGTTCGACGGTGGCGAAAGACGTGTTCGCGACGATGTACGACACCGGCCGCGCGGCCGCCGACATTGTCGCCGCCGACGGCCTGGCGCAGATTTCGGACACCTCGAGCCTCGAGCCGATCGTGCAGCGGCGTGGTCGCCGCACATCCCGACATCATCGCGGAGATTCGCGCCGGCAAGGATCGCAAGTTCCAGTTCCTGGTCGGCCAGGTGATGAAGGAAACCCGGGGCAAGGGCGATCCGAAGATCGTCACGGACCTGATCAAGGCCGCCATCGGCTGATGGCGCGGGGCCGCAGCCGGCGCCAAATCCCGTAAACTAGCGCTCGTGATCGAAACGCAGTCCGTGGCCAAGACCTACGGCCGCGGCATGTACGCGCTGCGCGATCTCAACCTCACAGGTCGACAAGGGTGAGTTCGTCGTTCCTCACCGGCCCGAGCGGCGCCGGCAAGAGCACGCTGCTGCGGCTGCTGTTGCTGCGAGGAGCGCCCGACCGAAGGCCAGATCGATGGTCGGCGGCCGCAATCTGGCCGAGCTCGAGCCGCGGACGAGGTGCAGGCCTACCGGCGCACCGTCGGGTTCGTGTTCCAGGACTTCAAGCTGATCGCCACCAAGACGGTGTTCGAGAACGTGTCGTTCGCGCTGCGCGTGCTCGGACAGCCGGTCGAGCAGCAGCGCCGCCGCACCTACCAGGTGCTGAAGTGGGTCGGCCTGCAGCATCGCCTCAATGCGCTGCCGCAGGAACTGTCCGGCGGCGAGCAGCAGCGCGTGGCCATTGCGCGCGCGCTCGTCAACGAGCCGCACCTGGTGCTGGCCGACGAGCCGACCGGCAATCTCGACCCGGACTTGTCGCTCGAGATCATGAACCTGTTCCGCGACATCAACGCCCGCGGCACGACCGTGCTGGTCGCGACCCACGATCGCGAGTTGATCAAGTGGGTGGGACGGCGCGTCATTCAGCTCGAGCACGGCCGGCAGGCCGGCACCCCGGAGCCGGCAGCCATGAGCGTCGGTCGGTTACGCGTTCGAGGAAGCGTGGGTCAGCCTGAAGCGGTCCGGCCGATCGGCGCTGGTCTCGATCGGCACCATTGCCATCGCATTCCTGACGCTCGGCGGCTTCCTGCTGGTCTCGGTCAACGTGCAGCGCGCGCTCGATCGCTGGCTGCGAGGCGGCGGAGATGTCGGTCTATCTGCTCGACCACGCGTCGGAACGACGGACCGGGTCGCGATCGAACAGTTCCTGCAGGCCCAGCCGGCGGTGGCCTCGGTCGAATACGTCTCGAAGGAACGCGCGCTCGAGCGCTTCCGCGACGGATTTTCCCGAGCTGCGCGACGTCACCGATGGCGTCGGCGCACAATCCGTTTCCCTCCGCGCTCGAGGTGCGGCTGCGGACGGAGAGCGCCGGCGATGCGGCCGCGGACGATCTCGCCGCGCGACGTCGCCGGCGCGTCCCGGCGTCGCCGACGTCCGCTACGACCGCCGGTGGCTGGCGCGGCTGGTCGGTCTCGTGACGACGGCGCGCTTCGCGGCCGGCCTGGTCGGCGGCCATCCTGATGCTGGGAGCCGCCTTTACCGTCGCAGCGGTGGTCCGGCTGTCGCTTGTACGCGCGGCGCGATGAACTCGAGATCATGCAGCTGGTCGGCGCGCCATTCAGTTATATCCGCGGTCCCGCGATCGTCGAGGGCCTGCTGCTCGGCGGCATCGGCGCCGCGGTGGCACTCGCGGCGATTGCCATCCTGTATTTCATGCTGGCCGGCAGTGGGGCCCGAATCTTGCCGGGCTTTGCCGATACCGGGCCGGTGCGGTTTCTCGGCCCGCTGGAGTTGGCCGATCATCCTTCTGGGCGGGGTGGGGGTCGGCGCGGCCGCCGGGACCGTGGCCTCGCGTTCGGTGCGGTGAGGGTCGCAACGGCCAAATTGAACAGTTGGTGAGTTGACACTCTGTGACAAACCCTTTTACACTGCTGTTAATCCGATATGCCGAGGGCAAGAACCCGTATCCCGGGATTTTTGTTGGATCAACGCGGCTCCGACGAGTGTTTCCGCACTCTCAGAGTTTTATCGAGAAGAATTCCTCAAGCATCACCAATGCTTGCAGGCCCAGCGCGAGTATTACAGCGCCCAGGCCATTGATAGCGCAGAGAACGCCCTCCTGAAAATCATCGCCGACCTCGATCGGCTCTCCGAAGAAGCCAACGCAGAACACGTCGTCGCCAGATTGTTGCGGGAGTTCGACGTGGTGACCGGTCTTTCGGGCTGGTCGGATCCCTGCAAGGTTCACTGACGGTTCCCGTTTCCAGACTCACGCAGGATCTCAACGCCATCGTGCGCGCCGGCGTCGACGCGGTCAGCGCGCGTCGCGTGATCGCGCGCGCGCTCGCGGATCCGGACCTCGCCGACGTGCTGACCAGCCGCCCGCTGCACGTGGTGGCGGCCGGCAAGGCGGCGGCGGCGATGGCGGCGGCGTTCACCTCGCGTCCCGCAGCTCGCGATTCGCACGGCGATCGCGATCGGCACCCACACCCACGCCGATCTTCCGCCGAGCGTCGAGTGGATCGAAGCCGGCCATCCCTATCCCGATGCGCGCAGCGAAGCCGCCGGCAACCGCGCGATGGCCGTCGCGCCAGGCGGTGCATTCGGGCGAGGCGCTGGTCATCCTGTTGTCCGGCGGCGCCTCCGCGCTGATGGCGGCGCCGATCGACGGCCTGTCGCTCGCCGACAAGATCGACACGACCCGGGTGATGATGACGTCGGGCGCCGACATTCACGCGCTCAACACCGTGCGGCGCCATCTCTCGAAGGTCAAAGGCGGACGCCTCGCGGCGGCGTGCGTCGGCACCACGATTACGCTCGCGATCTCGGACGTGGTCGGTGACGATCTGAATGCGATCGGTTCGGGTCCAGGCGTACCCGACGCCACCACCTGGGCGGATGCGGCGGCCGCGCTCGACCGATTCGGCGGCGACGCCCATTCAGATCGCGTGAGGTCGGTCGGTTCGCGCCGGCGTCGACGGCGCGCTGGCCGATACGCCGAGGCCCGGCCATTCGTCGCTGGCGCGGGCGCGAGCGCGGGTGATCGGCAGCCGCGTCGATGCGATGGCGGGCGCGCGGGCCGAGGCCATCGGCGCGTGGCTATCATGCCATCACCGTTGCCGAGCCCGTCACGGGGGAGGCCACAGCGGCGGCGCGGAATGGCTTGCGTCGCGCACGCGATCTGATTGCCCGGGCGCCGCGGCCGGCGTGCGTGATTTCGAGCGGTGAGACCACGGTGCGAGTCACCGGTACCGGGCCGCGGGCGGCCGCAACCTCGAGTTCGTGCTGGCGCTCGCCGAGCCGATCAGCACGATGCCGCGGGTCGCCGTTGCGAGCATCGGCACCGACGGCATCGACGGCTCATCCGGCGTGGCCGGGCGGTATCGTGGAGTCGGACGACGCTGGCGCGCGCCGCCGCCGCGGGACTCGCGCTCGCCGGGCAGCTTTCTTGCAGCGAATGATTCGTTTGCATTTTTCGCGCCGCTGGACGATGTCGTCCGGCTTGGGCGCACCGACACCAATGTCGGAGATTTACAGGTATTACTGATTGACTAAGGAAGACTTACTTCGCCTCATGCGGCAACGGGTGCCGCATCCGGCCACGCCGCGCGAGTTGCTGCGCGTACTCAAGATTCCTCGCGACGAGCGGACCGGCTTCAAGCGCAACCTGCGCGGCCTGGTCAACGACGGGTCGCTGATCCAGATCAAGGGCGACCGCTACGGGCTGCCGGATCGCATGGATCTGGTGGTCGGCAAGCTCGATGGCCACCCGTCCGGGTTCGGCTTCGTCACGCCGGAGAAGCCGATCGAGGGTCTGACGCGCGACATCTACGTCCCCGAGCACGCCCTGCAGGAAGCGATGCACGGCGATCGCGTGGTGGTGCGCATCGAGCGCTACCGCGAGGACGGCCGCGCCGAGGGCCGCATCGTCCAGGTGCTCGAGCGCGCCGCCATCCACGGTGGTCGGCCGCTACGAGGTCGATCGCTCCGGTCTCGGCTTCGTCGCGCCGTTCGACAAGCGCCTGACCGCCGACATCCAGATTCCCGCGCGACGAGACCCGGGACGCCGAGCCGGGTCAGATGGTCACCGTCGAAGTGACGCGCTGGCCGACGCCGACGCGCGGACCGGCCGGGCGCATCGTCGAGGTGCTCGGCGACATCAACGATCCGGGCGTCGACACCGAGATCATCCTGCGCAAGCACGACATTCCCGACGAGCACAGCCCCGCGGCGATCGCCGAGGCGAAGCGCATCGGCACCGCCGTCAAGGAGAAGGACATCGCCGGCCGCACCGATTTTCGCGATCGCAAGGTCGTGACGATCGACGGCGAGCACGCGCGCGACTTCGACGACGCGATTTCGATCGAGCAGCTGAAGAACGGCCACTACTGGCTGGGCGTGCACATCGCCGACGTCGCGCACTACGTCCAGGAGGGCGGCGCGCTCGACCAGGACGCCTATCGAGCGCGGCACCTCGGTGTATTTCCCGGAGCGCGCGGTGCACATGTTCCCGGCGGAGCTCGCGACCGGGCTGTGCAGCCTGCAGGCCGAACGTCGATCGCCTGGTGCAGTCGTGCCTGATGGAAGTGACGCGCGCGCGGCGACGTGGTGCGCTACGAGATGCACGACGGCGTGATCCGCAGCGACGCGCGCATGACCTACACCGCGGTCAACGCGATCGTGACCGAGAAGGATCCGGAGACGATCGCCAAGTATCGCGAGCTGGTGCCGATGTTCGAGCTGATGCGCGAGCTGTTCGAGGTCCTCAATGCGCGCCGCCACCGCCGCGGCTCGGTGGACTTCGACCTGCCCGAGGCGCAGGTCATCCTCAACGAGGACGGCTTCATCTCGGACATCGTCGCCTCCGAGCGCAACGTCGCGCACCGGCTGATCGAAGAGTTCATGCTGCTGGCGAACGAGACGGTGGCGTCGCATCTCGAGAACGCCGCCATGCCGGCGCTCTACCGCATCCACGAGCCGCCCGATCCGCTCAAGGTGCTGCAGTTCGAGGAGTTCATCTCCGGCTTCGGGTTCACGCTCGGCGCGTCGGAGAGCGGCACGGTCAAGCCGACGCACTTCCAGAAGCTGGTCGAGAAGATCCGCGGCAATCCCGCGGAGCGGCCGATCGCGTTCCTGATGCTGCGCACGATGCAGAAGGCGCGCTACGACGCCGATCAACGTCGGCCACTTCGGCCTGGCGGCGCCGACCTACACGCACTTCACCTCGCCGATTCGCCGCTATCCCGACCTGGTCGTGCACCGGCTGCTGCGCGAGGTGCGGCAGCACCAAGGTCAGCGACGAGCGGCAGGCGGAGCTCGACGAGGAGCTGCCGGAAGTGGGCCGCCACACCTCCGAGATGGAGCGCCGCGCCGCCGAAGCCGAGCGCGAGATCCTGCAGTGGAAGAAGGTCCGCTTCATGGCCGACAAGGTCGGCGACGTCGTTCGACGGCTACATCACCGGCGTCGCGCCGTTCGGCATGTTCGTCGAGCTGATCGAGCACTACGTCGAGGGCCTGGTGCACGTCACGACGATGGCCGACGACTACTACCGCTACCGCGAGCAGGACGCACTCGCTGTTTGGCGAGAACACCAAGCAAGACCTACCGGCTCGGCGATCGGGTGCGCGTGCAGATCGTCAAGGTCGACATGGAGCGCCGGCAGATCGATCTCGGGCTCGAGGACGTGCTCGAGAAGGTCCGCCGCGACGAGCGCTCGCGCGGTCCCGCAGCGCAGCTCCGCGCGGCCGAAGACAGAGCAGCGCAAAGGCACGCCGGAGGAGCGCCGCAAGCGCAAGCAGCGTCCCGGGAAGAACGAGCGCAGGCGATCGAAGAAGTAAGATCTCGAGACCTGATCGATGCCCAATCTCGTCGTCGGCACCGCCGGCCACATCGACCACGGCAAGAGCTCGCTGGTGCGGGCGCTGACCGGCATCGATCCCGACCGGCTCAAGGAAGAGAAGGCCCGCGGCATCACCATCGAGCTCGGCTTCGCGCACGCCACGATCGGCGACACGCGCGTCGCGTTCGTGGACGTGCCGGGCCACGAGCGATTCGTGCGGACCATGCTCGCCGGCGTCGGCGGCATCGACTGCGTGCTGCTGATCGTCGCCGCCGACGAATCGGTGATGCCGCAGACGCGCGAGCACTTCGACATCTGCCGCCTGCTGCGCATTCCGCGCGGCGTCATCGTGCTGACCAAGTCCGATCTCGCCGACGCCGACACGCGCGCGCTGGTCCGGCACGACGTCGCGGAGCTGGTCAAGGGATCGTTTCTCGAATCGGCCGAGGTGTCGAAGTGTCGGCGACGACCGGCGACGGGCTCGATCGGCTGCGCGAGGCGCTGGTGGCGCAGGCCGAGCGCGCCGGCCGCGCGGCCCGTCCGACGGCGCGGCGCGACTGCCGATCGATCGCGCGTTCTCGATGAAGGGGTTCGGCACCGTGGTCACCGGCACGCTGGTCGTCCGGAACGCATTGCGCGTCGACGACGAGCTGGTCGTGCAGCCCGGCGAGCGCCGCGTCAAAGTGCGCGGCGTGCAGGTGCACGGCCGCGCCGCGCCGACGGCGGTGGCCGGCCAGCGCACCGCGATCAACCTCGGCGGCGTTGACGTCGGCGACGTGTCGCGCGGCGAGACGCTGATGACGCGCGGCGACGCTGAGCGTGACGCGGCGCGTCGATGCGCGAGATCGATCTGCTGCCGTCGGCCAAGCCGCTCAAACACGGCGCGCGGGTGCGGGTGCATCAACGGCACGGCGGAAGTGCTGGGGCGCGTGTCGATCGCCGGGACGGCGCGCGAGATCGCGCCGGGCAGCGCCGCGCTGCGTGCGATTCAGGCTCGAGGCGCCGGCGGTGCTGACGCGCGGCGATCGCTTCATCATCCGCGCCTATTCGCCGCCGATCACGATCGGCGGCGGCATCGTGCTCGACGCCGCGCCGACGCGTCCCGGCATTCGCAGCGCCGACGGCCAGTCAGCGCTGGAGCGGCTCGGCGTTCGGCACCGACGACCTGGCGCCGCTGCTGGCGATGATCGACGCGGCCGGCCTCGCGGGCATCGCGCGCGGATCGCTGATCGCGCGCGCCGGCGTCGCCGCCGGTCAACTGCCGGCGGTGCTGCAGGCGCTGGCGGCGCGAGGCGTGGTCGGCGCCGGCGATCGGCTGGTGGTCTCCGCGGCATCTGGAGGCGGCGTCGGACGCGGCTGCTGGCCCTGGTCGCGGCGTCACACCAGGCCCATCCGATGAGCGACGGCCTGTCGCGCGAGGAGGCCCGCGAGAAGATCTTCGCGAAGGTCGCGCCGGCGGTGTTCGAGAAGGTCCTCGAGGAGCTCAAGGCGGGCAAGGCGCTGGTCGGCTCGGAGCGGCTCGCGCTGCCGACCCACAAGCCGACCGTCGCGGGCGCCGACGATCGCCTCCGCGCCGCGATCATCGATGCCTTCCGCACCGCGGGCCTGAAGCCGCCCGATGCCGCGGCCCTCGCAGGCAGCCGCGAAGGCGCCGGCGGCGGTCATCGACAAGGTCGTCGCGCTGCTGCTGCGCGAGAAGGTGCTCACGCGCCTCGACACCATCGTGTTTCACACCGAGGCGTCTGCAGCAGTTGAAGGCGGAGGTGAGCGCGATGAAGGCCGGCGCGCCGGACGGCCGCGCCACGGTGGACGTGGCCGCGTTCAAGGATCGTTACGGGATTTCGAGGAAGTATCGCGATCCCGCTGCTGGAGTTTCTCGATCGGGAGCGCATGACGAGACGAACAGGTGACGTTCGCCTCGTGCTGTAGCAGGACGCGTCTACTTTCGTCTCTCGTTCTTCATCGAGCTCTTGAAATTCTTGATGCCGGCACCGATGCCCTTGCCGAGCTCGGGTAAGGCGATTGGCGCCGAAAATCAGGATGACGATCGCCAGAATGATGAGCATTTCCGGCAGTCCGAGAGGACCAAAAAGGGAAAACATGAGTGCTCCTTGGAGCCGCGACCTTCCGCGACTGTGGCCCGATTGTAGCACCTGGGCTTTGCACCGGAGGCCAAGTGTCCAAAATTGGCGTCAAATGTTCATGGCGCTGGCTTTGCACTTGTCACGCCTGAACCCGTCGGTCAGAATGGCCGTGGGCTAACTGATAGCTGACGTTCGGCGATGACACAGAGTTCACCGGACAAAACTCGAGGAATCGCGAACCGCACCGCTGCACCTTACGGACCGGCCGCTCGAGTTGCGCTTCGGCTTCGAGCAGCCAGCAATCCGGGGCTCGGCGTCGGCGCCTCGGTAGCGGCGCATATCGCGCTGGTGCTGATCATCCTGCTGGCGATTCGATTCGGTCCGCAGCCCGAGCGCTGCTCGAATTCCTTCCGGACACCCCAGTCAAAGATATTGTCTGGCTCGCCGGTCGACGGGCCCGGTGGCGGCGGTGGTGGCGGCGGCAACCAGATGCCCGAGCCGCCCCGTAAGGCCGAGGTGCCCGGCAAGGAAAAAATTACCGTTCCGGTCCAGGCGAACGCCCAAACCGACGCCGGAACCGCCCAAGGCCGAGCCCCCACCCGAGCAGCTGCTGATCCCGGCGCAGACGATGGCGGCGCGCTGAGCTGGACGCTGCCCGGCGCGATCAAGCCGAATGCGCCGGTCAGCGAATCACAAGGCACCGGCAAGGAGGGCGGCGCGGGCACCGGCACAGGGCAGGGCATCGGCTCCGGCCAGGGCGCGGGCCTTGGTCCCGGATTCGGCGGCGGCACGGGCGGCGGCGCGTATCGGCCCGGCGCCGGCATCACGCTGCCGACGGTGCTGCGCGAAGTGAAGCCCGCCTACACCGCCGACGCGATGCGCGCGAAGGTGCAGGGCTCGGTGTGGCTGGAATGCATCGTGATGCCCGACGGCAGCGTCGGTGAAGTCAAGGTCACGCGCTCGCTCGATCCGATCTTCGGTCTCGACCAGGAAGCGATCAAGGCCGCGAAGATGTGGCGCTTCCGTCCCGGCATGCGGCAGGGCGAGCCGGTGCCGGTCATCATCACGATCGAGCTGACGTTTACGCTCCGGTAGGCGATCAGGCAGACAGGCAGACAGGCTCAGTCAGGCAGTCGGGCTGTCAGGTGATAAAATTCGAGATCACTTGCAAACCCTCTCCGCTAATCCGTCTCTGAAAGCTGAAGTCGAGCGCCGCCGCACGTTCGCGATCATTTCCCACCCCGACGCCGGCAAGACCACGCTCACCGAGAAGCTGCTGCTGTACGCCGGCGCGATCGAGCTGGCCGGCGCGGTGCGCGGCCGCAAGACCGACCGCCACGTCGTGTCCGACTGGATGGACATCGAGCGCGAGCGCGGCATCTCGGTCACCTCCGCCGCGGTCGGGTTCGATCTCGGCCGGCATCACCTGACGCTGCTCGACACGCCGGGCCACAAGGACTTCAGCGAAGACACCTATCGCACGCTGTTCGCGGTCGATGGCGTGGTGATGGTGATCGACGCCGCCAAGGGCATCGAGACCGCAGACCCGCAAGCTGTTCGAGGTCTGCAAGCTGCGCCGGCTGCCGGTGCTGACCTTCATCAACAAGCTCGACCTGCCGAGCCGCGATCCGTTCGACCTGCTCGACGAGATCGAGCGCGTGCTCGGCATTCACGCGGTGCCGATGAACTGGCCGATCGGCAGCGGCGATCGGTTCCGCGGCGTCTACGATCTGCAGAACGGCATCGTCCATCTCTACGATCGCAAGGAGCGCGCGCATCCCGGCGCCGGTGAATGTCGGCGCCGCCGACGATCCGAAGCTCAAGGAGCTGGTCGGCGAGGACGCCTGGAAGCACCTCGTCGACGAGACGTCGCTGGTCACCGGCGCCGGAACGGTGTTCGATCACCAGGCGTATCTCGACTTCCGCCACACGCCGGTGTTCTTCGGCAGCGCGCTGTCGAACTTCGGTCTCGAGGCCTTCCTCAAGGCGCTGACCGAGCTGGCGCCGCCGCCGCAGCGGCCGCGAGAGCGACCACGGCGTGATCCCGCCCGACTCGCCGCACTTCAGCGGCTTCGTGTTCAAGATCCAGGCGAACATGAACAAGCGGCATCGCGATCGCATCGCCTTCCTGCGGGTCTGCTCAGGCGTGTTCGAGAAGGACATGGTGATCACCAACGCGCGCGAAGGGCAGGAGATTCGCGCCGCCCGGCCGTACCGCTTCTTCGGCGGCAAGCGCGAGACCATCGACCGCGCCTTCCCCGGCGACGTCGTCGGCCTGGTCAACCCCGGCCAGTTCGGCATCGGCGACACGCTCTACGCGGACGTGCCGGTGAAGTACCCGCCGATCCCGCGATTCCCGGCGGAACACTTCGGCGTCGCCCGGCTGCGCGATGTGCGCTTCAAGCAGTTCGACGAAGCGATCCGCCAGCTCGAGGAAGAAGGCCTGATGCAGGTGCTGTTTCCGACGATCGGCCGCCGCGAGCCGATTCTCGGCACGGTCGGTCCGCTGCAACTCGAAGTCCTCGCGGTGCGGTTGAAGGACGAATACAACGTCGACGCCGTCGGTCGATTCGCTGTCCTACACCGCGGCGCGCTGGCTCACCGGCGCCGCAGACAAGGTTGCCGCGATGCAGAGCGGCGCCGGCACCCGCCTGGTCAACGACCGGCAGGGCCGGCCGGTGATGTTGTTCGAGACCGAATGGGCGCTCGAGTACGCGCAGCGCAACAATCCCGACGTGTCGTTCCACGCGTTTCATCAGGACTGACCGAACCCGCCGGCCTCACGACTTGCCATGCCGCGTTCGCATGGGTGGTGTTGTTGACGGCGGCCCGGATCTGCGCGAGTGCGGTCTCCCGGGCTGTACGCGTGGTGCTGTTGGCGGCGCCGATCGCCTTGACTTCGTTGAAGTCGGTGGCATAGCGCGTGCTGGTCATTGCCGGTGGCGACCGCCGCGGTATCAGCAACGCAGGCGATGGTTGCCGCCCCGGCCCTCGGGGCCTATCGACGCGAACAATCTCGAACAGTTGGGAGGACTCACCCGAACGGGAAGCAAAAGAAAAGGCCCGGAAGCTTCCGCTCCCGGGCCATCAAACTGTCGACTGAAAACCGTCGACTCAACTCTGAACTGTCGACTCTAGAACTGCCAACTTCAGTTCTAGTTCAGTACATCCCGCCCATGCCGCCGCCGCCGGGCATGCCGTGACCGCCGCCGCCCGATTCCTTCTTCTCCTCGGGAATCTCGGAGATCAGGGCTTCGGTGGTGAGCAGCAGCGACGCGATCGACGACGCGTTCTGCAGCGCATTGCGGACCACCTTCGCCGGGTCGATGACGCCGGCCTTGACCAGGTCTTCGTAGACTTCGGTCGCGGCGTTGAAGCCTTCGTCGCCCTTGCCTTCTTTGATCTGCGCCACGACGATCGAGCCTTCGAGGCCCGCGTTGGTCGCGATCCAGCGCGCCGGCTCTTCGATGGCGCGGCGGATGATGGCGACGCCGATCTTCTGGTCGCCTTCGAGCTTCAGGTCGTCGAGCGCCTTGCTGGCGCGAATCAGGGCCACGCCGCCGCCGGGCACGATGCCCTCTTCGACCGCCGCCTTGGTCGCGTGCATCGCGTCTTCGACGCGCGCCTTCTTTTCCTTCATCTCGGTTTCGGTGGCCGCACCGACCTTGATGATCGCCACGCCGCCGACCAGCTTGGCCAGCCGCTCCTGCAGCTTCTCGCGGTCGTAGTCGGAGGTGGTCTCGTCGACCTGCACGCGGATCTGCTTGACGCGGCCTTCGATGGCCTTCGACTCGCCGCCGCCTTCGACGATCGTGGTGTTGTCCTTGTCGATCGTGACCTTCTTGGCCTTGCCGAGGTCCTCGAGCTTGATGTTCTCGAGCTTGACGCCGAGATCTTCCGTCAGCGCCTTGCCGCCGGTGAGGATGGCGATGTCTTCGAGCATCGCCTTGCGGCGATCGCCGAAGCCCGGGGCCTTGACGGCCGCAACCTGCAGCGTGCCGCGCAGCTTGTTGACGACCAGGGTCGCCAGCGCTTCGCCTTCGATGTCTTCGGCGATGATCACCAGCGGACGGCCGAGACGCGCCACCTGTTCGAGCACCGGCAGCAGGTCCTTCATCGAGCTGATCTTCTTTTCGTGGATCAGGATGACGGGGTTCTCGAGCACCACTTCCATGCGCTCGGGATCGGTCACGAAGTAGGGCGACAGGTAGCCGCGATCGAACTGCATGCCTTCGACGACGTCGAGCGTCGTTTCGAGCGTGCGGGCCTCTTCAACGGTGATGACGCCGTCCTTGCCGACCTTTTCCATCGCTTCCGCGATGATCTTGCCGATGGTCTCGTCGGCGTTGGCCGAGATGGTGCCGACCTGGGCAATCATGTTGCCCTTGACCGGCTTGGACATCTTCTTGATCTCGGCGGTGATCGCCTCGACCGCCTTCTCGATGCCGCGCTTCAGCTCCATCGGGTTGGCGCCGGCCACCACGTTGCGCGCGCCTTCGCGATAAATCGCCTGGGCCAGCACCGTCGCGGTGGTCGTGCCGTCACCGGCCGTGTCCGAGGTCTTGCTCGCGACTTCGCGGACCATCTGCGCGCCCATGTTCTCGAGCGGGTCCTTGAGGTCGATTTCCTTGGCCACCGTCACGCCATCCTTGGTGATGGTGGGGGAGCCGAACTTCTTGTCGAGGACGACGTTGCGGCCCTTCGGGCCGAGGGTCACCTTCACCGCGTCCGCCAGCTGGTTCACGCCGCGAAGGATCGCCTGGCGTGACTGCTCGCCGTAAATAATCTGCTTAGCCATGTGAATGAATCTCCCGCGTTACTTCTTCTTGCCGCCCTCGATCACTGCGAGGACTTCGTCTTCGCGCATGATCAAGTAATCTTCGCCATCGACCCGCACTTCCTGTCCCGAGTACTTGCCGAACAGGATGGTGTCGCCGTCTTTCACATCGAGAGGAATGCGCTTGCCGTCTTTATCGGCCTTGCCAGCGCCAACGCCGACGACCTTACCCTGCTGCGGCTTTTCCTTGGCCGAGTCCGGGATAATGATGCCGCCGACTTTCTGTTCTTCTTCCTCGATGCGCTGCACGAGGATGCGGTCGTGGAGCGGTCTTAAAGCCATGTGTTGCTCTCCGTCTCTGCGTCTTGCTGGTTGAGGTTCGCTGACGTGTTCTGGAAATCCGTGTTGGCAGTCGACTGCCTACTGAGCTAGCAGTCGAAGCGAACGACTGCTAATGATACTAGCGGGCGGAAATGCGGTCAAGCGCGGCGTGCGGCCGGGCTAGCCGGCCGGACGGGCGGGCCTTGATCTTCAGCTCTTTGATCTTCCGCGACAGGGTGTTGCGATGCACGCCCGAGCGTGTCGGCGGCCTTGCGAGAGGTTGCCGTCGGTCTTGTCCATCACCTCGACGATGAAGCGGCGATCGAACTCGCGCAGGGCATCGTCGTAGTGGATGCCCTTCTCGACCATCTGCGAGACCAGTTGCTCGAGCAGCCTATGCATGCGGCAGGTCCCCCGGAGCGAGGTCCAGTTCGTGCCCGGTGAGGCGGCGGATACGCGTCCAGGTACTTGCCGCGCGTGCCGTCGACGACCTCGGCGGCAGCGACGGCACCGGCGGCTGCTTGTTCCACTTGATCGACTCGAGATAGTCGCGCACGTACTGCTTGTCGAAGCTCTGCTGCGGCCCGCCGGGCGCGTAGGTGTCCTTCGGCCAGTAGCGCGACGAGTCCGGCGTCATCATTTCGTCGATCAGCAGCAGCTCGCCGTCGTCGGTCAGGCCGAACTCGAACTTGGTGTCGGCGAGGATGATGCCCTTCGATTCCGCGTGCGCCACGCCGTGCGCATAGAGCTCCAGGGTCAGGGTCTTGAGGCGCGCGAGCAGCTCGGCGCCGACGACGTTCGCGGCCGCCGCGCTTCGCTGATGTTCTCGTCGTGGCCGGTGTCGGCCTTGGTCGCCGGCGTGAAGATCGGCTCGGGCAGGCGATCCGATTCGCGCAGGCCCTTGGGCAGCGCGATGCCGCAGACCTCGCCGGTCGCCTTGTAGTCCTTCCAGCCCGATCCCGGAGATGTAGCCGCGCGCCACGCATTCGACCGGCAGCGGCGTGGTGCGCCGCGCCAGCAGCGACCGGCCCTCGAGCTGCGACGCGAACGCGCGCGCCGCCTCGGGATACTCGGCGACGGTCGGTCGAGATCAGATGATTCGGGACGATGTGGCCGGTGCGCGCGAACCAGAAGGCCGAGAGCTGGTTCAGCACGCGGCCCTTGTCGGGAATGCCGGAGCCCAGCACGTAGTCGAACGCCGAGATGCGATCGGTCGCGACCAGGATCAGCTGATCGCCGGCCGCGTAGACATCGCGGACCTTGCCGCGGCGAACACAGGGACAGACCGTCTAATTTCGTATCTAAGAGAACATGTGAAGGCACGGGCGCTCGCGTGAAGGCTTGAACATGGTAAACGCGCGCCGAGCAGCGGCGCAAGACGCAGTCTCGCCGTCGCGGGCAACACAGCGCCGCGAGCGGGGCGGACGCCAAGCAGTGGGGTGTGTCTCAGACGCGACACTTCCGGTAGTATGAGAACGGTTTGCGCAACATCCTCAAGACGCTCATTGTCATCGGCCTGGCCGTTGGCCTGATGGCTCTGTTTCTTCGCAACGCGGATCTCGGCCAGGTCTGGGCCTCGGTCACCGCGGCGCGCATGGATTATCTGTTGTTGTCGCTGGCTGTTGACGTGCGTCACCTTCCTGGTGCGCGCCGAACGCTGGCAGTATCTGCTCGATCCGCTCGGGCCGACGCGCTTCTGGGTGGTGTTTCGCGCCACGGTGATCGGCTTTGGCGCCTCGGCGGTGCTGCCGGCGCGCGCCGGCGAAGTGATCCGGCCGTACCTGCTGGCGCGGCGCGAAGGGCTGAGCGCGACCGCGGCGTTTGCCACCATCGTCGTCGAGCGCATCCTCGATCTGGTCGCGGTGCTGTTGCTGATGGCGGCGTTCCTGATGTTGGTTCGACCCGGGTCTCGAGGCGCGGGACTCGGCGGTTCTTCAGCGCGATTCGCTTCGGCGGCCTGGTGATGGCGCCGGTCGCCGTCACCACGCTGCTGGTGATGTTTTTCATGGCCGGCCACCCCGAGCGCCTGCACGCGTGGCTGTTGAAGGCCGAAGCGCGTGTTGCCGGCGCGCGTCGACCGCGCTGATCGCGAGCTTTGCGAAGACGTTTGCCGAAGGGTTTGCGGTGGTGCGCGGCCGGAGCGGCTGATCGCGCGCGCTGGCGTGGTCGCTGGTGTTGTGGCTGATGATTGCCGCGGGCATCTGGGCGCGTGTCGATCGCGTTCGGCATCGTGATGCCGTTCACCGGCGCGTGGCTGATGCTGGCGCCGCTGGTCGTCGGCGTGGCGGTGCCGACGCCGGGCGGCGTCGGCGGATTTCACGAGGCGTACCGGCATCGGCGCGACCGCCTTCTTCGGCGCCGACAACGACACCGCGGTCGGCGCGGCGATCGTGCTGCACGCGATTTCGGTCGGTGCCGGTGACGATTGCCGGCCTGCTGTTCATGGTGCAGGACGGGTTGAAGCTGGGTGGCATGGCGAGGGGAGAAATCGGCTTGACGACGCACGCTGGCTGAGCGATGGGACGTCGTGAAGTGTCCGTTCTGCGGTGACATCGGCGACAAGGTCGTGGACTCGCGCGAGAGCCGCGAGGGCGACGCGATTCGCCGCCGCCGCCAGTGCCTCAACGACAAGTGCCGCAAGCGCTTCACGAGCTACGAGCGCATCGAAGAGATCCCGTACATGGTCGTCAAGAAGGACGGCACGCGCGAGCGCTTCGAGCGATCGAAGCTGGTCTCCGGCCTGCTGAAGGCGTGCGAAAAGCGGCCGATCAAGCCGGTCGACATCGACGACATCGCCGATCGCGCCGAGCAGCTGCTCAACGATCGGCCGGAGCGGGAGATCCCCGGCCGCGAGCTTGGCGCGCTGGTGATGTCGGAGCTGAAGAAGCTCGATCAGGTGGCCTACGTGCGGTTCGCGTCGGTCTATCGCGACTTCCGCGACGTCGACGACTTCGCGCAGGAAATCCGCGCGCTGAAGGGCCACAAGGAGTAAGCCGTCCGTGGCCACCGCGAAGCTCAGCTCGGTCTCGCGTCCGGCAGCCAAGCCGACGCCCGCCTGCGCGGCGGCCGTTTCGCGACAACCCGCCGCTGATCCTCGCCGGCATCGTCCTGCTGCTCGCGATGCTCGGCGGCATCGTCTGGCTGGCCGACCGCACCTCCACGCTGTCGCCGGACTTCCTGACCGAGGTCGTGCTGATCGCGCTCTCCGTCACCAACGTGACGATGCTGGTCGCGCTGGCGTTCGTGCTGGCGCGCAACGTCATCAAGTCGATGATGGAGAGCCGCCGCGGCCTGCCGTTCGGCCGCTTCCGCGCCAAGCTGGTGCTGGCGCTGCTTGAGCATGACGGTGATTCCGGCGGTGCTGGTGTTGATCGTCGGCAGCCGCGTCGTGCTGACCGCCGTCGATCGCTGGTTCAACGCGCCGATGGAGGAAATCCTCGCCGGCGCCAACAGCATTGCCGGCGACTACTACCAGGAACGCGAGCGGATGGTCGCCGACCAGGCGTCGCGCCTGGCGCGCTCGTTGAGCCGGGTCGATCTGGCCTCGGCGGCGAGTCGCGAGCGTGCAGAGCGTCGTCACGCCGGAAGTGGCGGGGCAGCGCATCGGCATGGTGCAGGTGTATCGCGCGGTGCGCTGCCGGATCAGTCGCTCGAGGTGTGTGTCGCTCGTCGACGTCGCGTCACCGTCGATGCCGCAGGGGTGGGCGCGCGGCTCCGCCGATCGGCTGGCGGCGCGCGCGGCCAGCGGCAACGAAGCGGCGCCGAGCGTCCAGGAGCCGATGGCGGCCGGCGGCGTGCTGATGCACGTCGCGAGCGCGGTGCGCAACCGCGTCGGGACAGATCACCGGCGCGGTGGTCGCGAGCGACTATCTGTCGGGCGACCTCGCCGAGCGCGCGCGGCGCATGTCGAAGGCCTACGAGGACTACACCCAGCTGCGCGTGCTGAAGCAGCCGCTGGCCGGCGTCTACATCTCGTTCTTCGTGATGGTGACGCTGCTGATCCTGGTCGGCTCGACCTGGATGGGCCTCTACCTCGCCAAGCGCATCACCCGCCCGGTGCAGATGCTGTCGGAGGCGGCGCAGGGAGATCGGCGCCGGTCACTACGATCACCGCATCGAGCACGAGGGCAGCGATGAATTCGGCTCGATGGTCGACGCCTTCAACGCCATGGCGGCCGAAGTCGCGCAGAGCCGCCGCCGGCTCGAGCGCGCCGGCATCGATCTCGAAAAGAAGCACGACGAAGGCGAGGGCCGGCGCCGCTACATCGAGGCGATCCTCGAGCGGATCGCGACCGGCGTGGTGTCGATCGATCGCGGCGGGCGGCATCGGCACCATCAACCCGTCGGCGCTGCGCCTGCTCGAGCTGACCGACGAGGTGATCGGCAGTCCGGCGGTGGACGTGTTCGCGCGCGCCGACCTCGCGCCGGTCAACGACGTGCTCGACCAGGCGGCGCGCGCCAAGATGGATTCGTTCGCGCAGGAAGTGGCGCTGGTGCGCGACGGCCGCGAGCGGCACGTCGTCGCCGCCGCGACGCGCATTGCCGGCACCGACGGCAGCTTCGACGGCACGGTGCTGGTGGTGGACGACGTGACGCCGCTGATTCGCGCGCAGAAGGTCGCCGCGTGGCGCGAGGTGGCGCGCCGGCTCGCGCACGAGATCAAGAATCCGCTGACGCCGATTCAGCTGTCGGCCGAGCGGCTGCGCCGCAAGCTCAGCGACCTGTCGCCGCCGCTGCACGAGCTGGTGCAGGAGTGCACCTCGACGATCATCGGCGAGGTCGAATCGCTGAAAGGGCTGGTCGACGAGTTCTCGCAGTTCGCGCGCATGCCGGCGCCGCGCGCGGTGCCGACCGAGCTGCATGCGTTCCTGAACGACACGCTGGCGCTCTACAACGGGCTGTTCGCGTCGGTCGAATTCGAGACGCATTACGACGCCAGCGTCGTCGCAGGTGCGGCTCGATCCCGAGCAGATGAAGCGCGTGATGATCAACCTGATCGACAACGCCATCGAAGCGATGGGCCGGCAGGGCGTGATCGTGATCGAGACCGCGCGCGACCTGCCCAACAGCCTGGTGCGCATCGTCGTCTCCGACACCGGCCCCGGCATTCCCGAGGCCGAGCGCGACAAGTTGTTCCTGCCGTATTACTCGACCAAGGGCCGCGGCAGCGGCCTCGGGCTGGCGATCGTGCGGCGCATCGTCGCCGAGCACGGCGGCAGCATCGACGTCACCGACAACGTGCCGACCGGCACGCGGTTTATCATCGAGTTACCTGCCTGATGTCTTCGATTCTTGTGGTGGACGACGAGCCGGGCGTCCGTTCGTCGGTCAGCGGCGTGCTGCGCGACGAGGGCTTCGACGTCGACACCGCCGATACCGGCGAGGAGTGTCTCGAGAAGGCCAACGGCGCCGCCTACGACGTGATCGTGCTCGACATCTGGCTGCCCGGGCTCGACGGCCTGACCACGCTGCAGCGGCTGCGCGAGCGGCAGATCGATTCGCAGGTGGTGATCATCTCGGGCCACGGCAACATCGAGTCGGCGGTGCGCGCGATCAAGATGGGGGCCTTCGATTTCATCGAGAAGCCGCTGTCGCTCGAGAAGACCGTGCTGGTGGTGCGCAACGCCCTGCGGCAGCGCGATCTCGAAGCCGAGAACAAGGTGCTGCGCGCCAAGGTCGACAGCCAGCAGCAGCACCACGATGGTGGGGGAGAGCCCGGCGATGAACCACCTGCGCGAGCAGGTGTCGCTGGCGGCGCCGACCAACGGCCGGGTGCTGATCCTCGGCGAGAACGGCACCGGCAAGGAGCTGGTGGCGCGCACCATTCACCAGTCGAGCCGCCGCAAGAGCGGCCCGTTCGTCGAGGTGAATTGCGCGGCGATCCCCGAGGAGTTGATCGAATCGGAACTGTTCGGTCACGCGCGCGGCGCGTTCACCGGCGCGGTCGCCGACAAGCCCGGGCGCTTCGAGCAGGCCAACGCCGGCACCATCTTCCTCGACGAGATCGCCGACATGAGCCTGAAGACGCAGGCCAAGGTGCTGCGCGTGCTGCAGGAGCAGGTGATGGAGCGGGTCGGCGGCACGCAGCGGATCAAGGTCGACGTGCGCGTGCTCGCCGCCACCAACAAGGACCTGACCGCGGAGATTCGCGCCGGCCGCTTCCGCGAAGACCTGTTCTTCCGCTTGAACGTGATTCCGATCTTCGTGCCCGCGCTGCGCGATCGGCAGCAGGACATCGCGATGCTGGCCGAGCACTTCATGGCGCTGGTCGCGCAGGAGCACGGCCGCAAGCCGAAGCGGCTGGCGCCGGAAGCCGCGGCGCGGCTGCAGCAGTACGGCTGGCCCGGCAACGTGCGCGAGTTGCGCAACGTGATCGAGCGCGTCAACATCATGGTCGGCGGCGACACCATTACCGCGCAGGACCTCGGCTTTCTCGGCCGTGACGGCGTGGCGGAGCTGCCGGCGGCGCGAGGGCCCGGTCGCGCCGCTGTCCGAGGCGCGCGATGAGTTCGAGAAGGACTACATCCTGCGCACGCTGGCGGCGCAGCAGGGCAACATGTCGCGCACGGCGGAAGTGCTCGGCGTGGAGCGCTCGAATCTCTACAAGAAGCTGCGCGCCTTCGGCATTACTCCCCGGGGTGGGACCTGAGCTTGTTCTCGAGCACCTGCGCGCGCCGAGAATCCTTCGAGCTGCAGGTAGTACTCGACCGACTGTCGCAGCGCCGCCGCCGGCACCAACCCGACGATTTCGCTCTCGAGCACGTTCACGCCGTAGCGTGCCGCCTCGCGCTTCACCAGTTCGAAGACCCGGAAGATCGGCGTCTTCTCGTAGTTGGTCAGGTTCATCGACACCTGCACGATGCCGCGCTCTTCGAGCGGAATGCCCATCGCCTTCACGTAGCGCAGCCCGCCGCTGCTCATCCGGATCGCCGCCGCGATCTTCTTGGCGACGTCGAGCCGGTTGGTGGCGAGGTTGATGTTGTAGGCAATCAGCGGCATGCGCGCGCCGATCACCGAGGCGCCGGCGCTGGGATGGGGCGCGGCGGGACCGTAGTCCGGCGCCCAGGCCGGCTGCGCCATCTTGGCGGCAAGCCCCTCGAACTCGCCGCGCCGGATGTCCTCGAGGTTCTTGCGCGCCGGATTGGCCGATGCTTCTTCATACAGGAACATCGGCAGATCGAAACGCGCGGCGACCGTCGAGGCCACCGACCTGGCCAGCTGCACGCACTCCGCCATGGTGACGCCGTCGATCGGAATGAACGGCACCACGTCGACCGCGCCCAGACGCGGATGTTCGCCCTGGTGGCTGCGGAGATCGATTTCGGCAAGCGCGCGCTCGAACAGGACCGGCAGGCCGGCTGACATCGCCGCGGCATCGCCGGCGAGCGTGAACACCGAGCGGTTGTGCGCGGCGTCGGACTGCACGTCGAGCACCCGCAGACCAGCGACGGCGCGCAAGCGCGACGGTGATTCGCTCGATGACGTCGAGCCGCCGGCCCTCGCTCACGTTGGGAACACATTCGATGACGGCCATGTCGCAACAGCTTATTGCACCCTGCGCACCCTGCGTAAGTGCTATAATCCGTGGCACTTACCTTATGGCCGACCCGCAAACGTCAGGCCCGCGCCGCGCCGAAGCGGCGCCAGGCGCCGAGGACGAAGGGCGTATCGAGCATCTCCTCGTGACGGGGCTCGACCACTATTTCGCGGGCGAGTTCGAAGCGGCCATCAACCTCTGGACCCGCGTGCTGTTTCTCGATCGGCAGCACGATCGGGCGCGCGCCTACATCGACCGCGCGCGCAGCGCGCAGGCCGAGCAGCAGCGCATTTCAGAAGCCCTCGTCCACGAAGGACTCGCGGCGTTCGACAAGGGCGAGGTGATCCGCGCCCGCGCGCTGTTGAGCGATGCGCTCGAGCAAGGCGCGTCGCACGATGTCGCGCTCGGCGTGCTCGGACGCATCGATCGTCTCGACGCCGGCACCCGGACCGCCGCGCCGGTTGCCCCCGCCGTTCGCAGACGCGCGCAGGCGCGGCCCGAGACCACGGCCGCCGACCAGCATCGCCGCGGGACGATCGTGATGTGGTGGACGACCGCCGCGGGCATCGTCATTGTCGGGGCGATTTCGTTTGTGCTGGTAGCGCCCGGCGGGTTGGCGGCATGGTTCCCGGTGCAGGCGACCACCGCGAGGCCGGCGCCGCTGGTCGCGCCACCCACGCCCCTGCCGGTTCCATCCCCGACCGAAGCCTACGTGGAGCGCGCGCGATCGCTCTTCAACAGCGGCAAGCTGCGCGACGCCCTCCGGATGCTCGATCGCGTGCCGGTGGGCGACGCGCTCAGAGCCGATGCCGAACGGATGCGGGCCGATATCCAACGCGAACTCCTGGCGGTGGCCGGTGCCGAAGCATCCGCGGCGGCCGTGGTCCCCCCTGGGCCGCCCCAAGAATGAAGTGTCCGAAGTGCGGCTATCTCGGGTTCGAGACCACCGACCGCTGCCGGAACTGTCAGTACGATTTTTCACTCACGCCGTTTCCAACCGAATCGGAATTGACGCTCCACGGCGCCGAGGACCAGCGCGAAGCCCCAGGCGATTTTGAGCTGCCCGCGCTCGAACGGCCGGGCGACAGCGCGGCCGCGCCGCGGTTCGATCTCGATCGCCTCTTCGGCGATCCCGCCACCGACGAGGTGCCGCCGGCAGCACTGCCGCCCGCCGCGGCGATGAGGGCCAGCGAGCCGCGCGTGTCGACCGCCGACAGCGCGCTGCCGTTTGACGATGCGCCGCTCGTGCCGCCGCCGGCCGCGCGCACGCCGCTGGCCGTCCGGCGGTCGACGCCAGAGTTTCCACGCAATCGTCCGCGCACCACCCGGCCGGTGCGGACCGACTCGCTCAAGCTCGAATCGGCGCCGTCGAAATCGAACGAGGTTGCGGCGGCATCGGCCGAGACGGTCGCGTCGTTGATGGCGATGCCGTCGCGCGGGGTGCGCATCGGTGCCGGACTGATCGATCTGGTCCTGCTGGTGGGCATCGATGCGGCCGTGCTGTTTCTGACGCTGCGGATCACCGGACTGCAGAACACGCTCGAGGATCTCCGCGTGCTGCCGCCGGTTCCATTCGTCGGCTTCCTCGCGATTCTGGCCTTCGGGTACGTCGCGGCGTTCACCGTCGCCGGCGGGCAAACCATCGGCAAGATGGCGCTCAGCCTGCGCGTGATTGGCGACGATGGCCGCCCGCTCGATGCGGCGGGCGGCATGCTGCGCGCGCTCGGCTGCATGCTCGTGCCGATCACGCTCGGCCTGTCGTTTCTGCCCGCGCTGCTGGCGAGCGATCATCGGGCGCTGCACGATCGGCTGGCCGGCACGCGCGTGGTCCAGGAATGAAGCACCTGTCCGTGTTGGTGGCCAGTGTCGGCTACGTCGGATTTTTCCCGATCGCGCCGGGCACGGCGGGATCACTTGCGGCCCTGGCGTTGTTCGCGTTTGTCCGCTGGGTGGGCGTGCCCGCGTTTGAACTGGCGACGATCGTGGCGGTGTTCGCGGTCGGCGTCTGGGCGGCCAACGGCACCGAGGCCGCGCTCGGGCGCAAGGACCCGGGTGTCGTGGTGATCGACGAAGTGCTGGGCATGCTGATCACGCTGGCGCTGCTGCCGCTGTCGCTCACCGGCATCGCGCTCGGCTTCGTGCTGTTTCGCGCGCTCGACGTCATCAAACCGTATCCCGCCGCGCAACTCGAGGACCTGCACGGCGGGCTCGGGATCATGGCCGACGACGCCGTCGCGGGGCTCTACGCGCACCTCGCGCTGCGCCTGGGCCTCTGGATGCTGCCGGCATGGCTGACGGCCTGACGGCGGCGATCATCGCGGTCGGCAGCGAGCTGCTGACCCCCCACAAGACCGACACCAACTCGCTGCATGTCACCGAAGTGCTGAACGATCTCGGCATCGCCGTGGCGTTCAAGGCGATCGTCGGCGACAGCCGGCCGGAACTGACCGCCCACGTCGCGCACGCCCTCGCCCTGCATCCAATCCTGATTCTGACCGGCGGGCTGGGGCCGACCGACGACGACCTCACGCGCGAGGTGGTCGCGGCGCACCTCGGACGGCCGCTCGAGGAGGATGCCGCAATTGTCGACGCCATCGAACGGCGGTTCGCCGCCCGCGGCTGGACGATGCCCGCCGTCAACCGCCGCCAGGCGCAGGTGCCGCGAGGCGCTGTCGTCCTGCAGAATCCGCATGGCACGGCGCCGGGTCTGTGGATCGAACACGGCGATCGGATGATCGCGTTACTGCCCGGGCCCCCGCGCGAGATGCGGCCGATGATCGACGGTGAGGTGCGCCGTCGCCTGGCGGCAATCGCCGGCGGCACACGGTTGTACCGCCGGCTGATTCGTGTGTCGGGAAAGGGGGAGTCGCTGGTCGAGGAAGTCGTCCAGCCGATCTATTCGCGCTGGCTCGCTGACACGCCGCGCATCGAGACGACGATCCTGGCCGGCCTCGGTCAGGTTGAACTGCACCTGGTGGTGCAGTCGGCTGATCCGGCGCTGGCGACGCGGCGCCTGGATGACGCGGCGTCCGCGTTGGCTGTCGCGCTGGGCGACGATTTCGTGAGCAGCGATGGCACGGTGCTGGAGGCCGTGGTCGGCGCGCTGCTTCGGACAAAAGGCTGGTCGGTCGCCTTTGCCGAATCGTGCACGGGAGGCCTGGCCACGTCGCGGATGACCGACATCGCCGGCAGTTCCGATTATGTCGAACGCAGCATCGTGGCCTACAGCAACCGCGCGAAGATCGAACTGCTTGGCGTGCCCGAGGAACTGATCGCGACGCATGGTGCAGTGAGCGAGCAGGTGGCGCTGGCGATGGCGGCCGGCATTCGTGCGCGTGCCGGCGTCGATCTCGGCGTGGCCATCACCGGCATTGCCGGGCCCGGCGGCGGCACCGAGCACAAGCCGGTGGGGACCGTGTGCGTCGCCGTTGCCGGCGCCGAGACCCTGGTGCGCAGCTTCCGATTCCCGGGCGGGCGCGAGATGGTCAAGGCGATGTCGGCGAACTGGGCGATCGACATGCTGCGGCGCCACCTGCAACGCTGATGTCGTCGGATGTCGCGGCCGAGGGTCGCTGCCACAGGATTGAGCCGGAGCGCCGGATCACGCGATGCCGCGTGTAGGTGAACGCGTGTTTGTCGCCATTGACGCCGGCGACGCGGTGCGCCGGGAAGTGACGCGCGTCGTGGCGACGCTCACCGGCAAGCTCGAAGCGGTGAAGACGCCCCCGAAAGTGGTGTGGGCGAAGCCTGCGGGTCTGCATGTGACCGTCAAGTTCCTCGGCGAGCTTGCGCCCGATGAGGTCGCTCGGGTGCGGGCGCTGCTGGCACCACCGATGCCGATCGAGCCGTTCGAACTCGAGTGGCGCGGGCTCGGAACATTCCCCAACAACAGGCACCCGCGCGCCCTGTGGATCGGCGTGGTCCACGGCGCCGCGCGGCTGGCACAGGTGGAGGCGGAGGTGTCGCGACGCCTGGCCGGCGGGGCCGCCGCGGACCTCGACCAGCGCCCGTTTCTGCCGCATCTCACGGTGGGACGCGTGAAGATGGCGGGCGTCGGCGTCGACTGGCCCAAGATCCTGCAGGCGGTCGAGGTCAGGCGCGTCCTGTCGCCGGTCGATCGCGTGACGTTGTATCGCAGTGAACTGTCACGGGGAGGGCCGCACTATACTGGACTGGTCAGCGCCCTGTTGACTGGAACTGCGACATGATTCCCGCCATCCTGCTCGGATACGCCGTCGGCTCGCTGCCGATCGGTTACCTGGTTGCTCGTCGCGCCGGCGGCGTCGACGTGCGGCGGGTCGGCAGCGGCAATGTCGGGGCGGCGAACGTGCACCGCACCACCTCGTTGACGATTGCGATCGCGGTGATGATCGCCGACGTGGCCAAGGGCGCGGCCGCGGTCTGGCTGGCCGGCAGCGCCAATCCGGTGGCGGCGGGCGTGGCCGCCGTGGTCGGCCATATCTATCCCGTCTGGCTTCGTTTCCGCGGCGGCAAGGGCGTGGCCACGGCCGGCGGCGTGTTCGCGGTGCTGGCGCCGGTCCCGACGCTCCTGGCGATGGCGACGTTCGCGCTGGTGGTCGCGGGTAGCCGGTTCGTGTCACTCGGTTCGATCGCCGCGACGCTGGTCCTCGCGCTCGCGGAATGGCTCACGCCCGGTCGGCGCGCCGTTGACGTCGGCACCACCATCGTTGCTGCGCTCGTCCTGTTCCGCCATCGCGGCAACATCCGCCGGCTGATCGCGCGAAGCGAACCGGCGCTTCCGCCTTTTCGCCCAGCGTCGCGGCGGACCAGCGGGCCATGACGCAGCGGATCGGAGTGCTCGGCTCGGGCAGTTGGGGCACGGCGCTGGCCGTGCACCTGGCGCATGCCGGACACGACGTCCGCCTGTGGGCGCGCGACGCGGCGGTGGCAGCGGGAATGGCCGGCTCGCGGGAGAACGTCACCTATCTGCCCGGCATCAAGCTGCCTGCGGGTCTTGCGCCGACCGCCGACCTGCAAGCGGCGCTCGACGGCGCCGCGTTTGTCGTCGTTGCCGTACCGTCGCATGGTGCGCGCGAGATGGCACGGGCGGTGCGCGCGCACCTGCCGGACGCCGACGTGATCGTCAGTGCCACCAAGGGGCTCGAGCAGCGCTCGATGTTGCGCATGTCCGAAGTGCTGCGGGCGGAGTTGCCGGAGGCTCGCGCAATTGTGGCGCTGTCGGGACCGAGCTTTGCGCTCGAGCTGGCGCGAAGCCAGCCGACCGCGTTGGTCGCCGCCGGCGAAGTGCCCGCGGCGGTCGAGTCGGTGATGGCGCATTTCGGCTCACCCGCGCTGCGCCTCTACGGAAGCACCGATCTGGTCGGCGTCGAGCTCGGCGGCTCGCTCAAGAACATCATCGCGATCGCTGCCGGCGTCGTCGACGGCCTCGGTCTTGGACATAACGCCCTGGCGGCCTTGATCACGCGCGGCCTGGCGGAGTCGTCGCGGCTGGCGGTGGCGCTTGGCGCGCAGCGCGACACCTTGTCGGGGCTCGCGGGCCTGGGTGACCTGGTGCTGACCTGCACGGGCGATCTCAGCCGCAATCGCCGCGTCGGGCTCGCGCTCGCGCACGGACAGTCGCTGGCAGAGATTCTCGCCGGCACCAGGATGGTTGCCGAAGGGGTCAGAACCACGGAAGCCGCGCTCGCCTTGGGCGCGACGCACGGCATCGAGCTGCCGATTGCCGCCGAGATGTCAGACGTGCTCTCAGGCCGAACCGAGCCCAGGGTCGCAATCCGGAATCTGATGGGCCGAAAACAGAAATTGGAACACGCGTAAATGGGTCTGTTCGACAAGTTAAAACAAGGACTGCTGAAGACGACGCAGCAACTGAAGGATGGCCTCGATCGTCTCGACGAGATGGTCGGTCTGGCCGGCACGGCCGACCCGCGCACGCGCGAGATCGACGTCGACACCGCCGATGCGCTCGAGGAGATCCTGTTGATGGCCGATGTCGGTGTCGCCGCCAGCGGCGAGATCGTCGAGGCGGTCCGGAAGCGACAGCGGCGCGGCGAGAGTCTGCGCGACCTCGTCAAACAGGAGATGCTGCGATTGCTCGAGCGCTCGGCTCCCTCACCGGAGCTGCGCGGCCGGCCGCACGTCATGCTGATTGTC
Organism: uncultured Acidimicrobiia bacterium; assembly: GCA_963795125.1. Lineage (GTDB taxonomy): Bacteria > Acidobacteriota > Vicinamibacteria > Vicinamibacterales > UBA2999 > 12-FULL-67-14b. The sequence continues at coordinate 1,116,882 of CAWCGQ010000001.1, forward strand.
GGCGTGAACGGCGTGGGTAAGACCACCACCATCGGCAAGCTCGCCAATCAGCTTCGCCAGGAGGGCCGCACGCCGCTGATTTGCGCGGCCGACACCTTTCGCGCCGCCGCGGTCGATCAGCTCCAGATCTGGGCGGACCGCGCCGGCGTGGACCTGGTTCGCGCGAAGGACGGCTCCGATCCGGCCGCCGTGGTCCACGACGCGATGACGGCGGCGAAGGCGCGGCAGCGCGACGTGGTGCTGGTCGACACCGCGGGCCGTTTGCACACCCGCACGAATCTGATGAACGAGCTCGACAAGATCCGGCGCGTCGCCAGCAGGGAAGTGCGCGGGAGCGCCGCATGAGGTGCTGCTGGTGCTCGATGCCACCGTCGGCCAGAACGGCCTGGCGCAGGCGCGCGAGTTTACCAATGTGGCCGGCGTCACCGGCGTCGTCCTCACCAAGCTTGATGGTACGGCCAAGGGCGGCATCGCGGTGGCGATCGCGCACGACCTGCAGCTGCCGATTCGCTACGTCGGCGTCGGCGAGGGCGTGGACGATCTGCTGCCGTTCAATCCGCGGGAATACGTCGACGCGATCTTCCAGGAAAAATGGTGACCGACGAAGACTTCATGCGGCGTGCGCTGTTTCACGCCGGCCGTGCCGAGGCCGTCACCACGCCCAACCCGCTGGTTGGCGCGGTCGTGGTGTCGGCGGACGGCGTGGTGGTGGGGCAGGGCCGCCATCTGCGGGCGGGAGAGCCGCATGCCGAAGTGTGCGCGCTGCAGGACGCCGGCGATCGCTCGCGCGGCGCCACGCTGTTTGTGAATCTCGAGCCGTGCTGCCATACCGGGCGCACCGGCCCGTGCACGCGCCACATCATCGCCGCGGGCATCAGCCGCGTGGTCGCCGCCATGCGCGATCCGAACCCGCTGGTGAGCGGCAAGGGTTTCGAGGAGCTTCGTGCCCACGGCGTGCAGGTCGAGGTGGGCCTGCTCGAAGGCGAGGCGGCGCGCTTGAATCGCGCCTTCGCCATTGTCCAGATCGAAGGCCGGCCGATGGTGATCGCGAAGGTCGCGATGAGCCACGACGCGCGGATCGCCGCCGCGCCCGGGGTCCGCACCCAGCTGACGTCCGCACAGGCCAATCGGCGGACGCAGCGGCTGCGTGCCGCGGTCGACGCCATCGGGGTGGGGTCGGGGACGATGCTGGCCGACGATCCGGTGCTGACGGTGCGCGACTGCTATCGGGCGCGGCCGCTGGCGCGGGTCATCTTCGACCGCGAGATGCGCACGCCGCCGGGTGCCAGGATGTTCTCGACGCTCGACTCGGGACCGGTGGTTGTCATGACAACTGCCGCCGCCGCGAGCCGGTACCCTGAACGACGCCGGGCGTTGTTCGCGGCCGGCGCCACCATCGTCGAGGGTTCGGGCGAGCTGCGGCAGGACCTGCGCCTGCTCGTCAATTTCGACCTTTCGACGTTGTTGCTCGAGGGCGGCGCGGTCCTGCACGCCGCGGCGTGGACCGCCGGTGTGATCGACCGCGTGCACCTGATCGTCGCGCCGACGGCGCTGGGGGAAGGCGGCGTGAAATGTTTCGACGGGATCGATATCCCGATGTCTGAGCTCAGTCCGGTGAGGGTCGATCGGCTCGGGCCGGACGCATGGATGGAGGCGGATGTTCACGGGCATCGTTGAGGTCGTCGGCACGCTCGCCGAGGTCAAGGCCACGGGCGGGGGCTTCCGGGTGAGCATTCACGCGCCGCTGGCGCTGGCGCCGGAGATGAAGGTGGGCGACAGTCTGGCCGTGAACGGCGTCTGCCTGACCGTGATTCTGATCGACGGCGAGCACCTGCTCGCCGACGTCGGCCCGGAGACGGCGCGGGTCACCACCCTCGGGGCGTTGCAGCGCGGCCAGGCGGTCAATCTCGAGCGGGCGGTGCGGGCCGACGGCCGGGTCGACGGACATTTCGTGCTTGGACACGTCGATGGCATCGGCGTCATCGAAGAGGTGAGGGCGGAAGGCGAGTCGCGCTGGCTGACCATTGGCTATCCGCCCGCCCTGGCGCCGTATTTCATTCGCAAGGGATCGGTCAGCGTGGACGGCATCAGCCTGACGGTGGCCGGCCTCGGCGAGCGGCAGTTCGACGTGATGGTGATTCCACATACCTGGCGCCACACCTCGCTCAAGGACGCGCGGCCCGGCGACAGGGTCAACCTGGAGTGCGACATGATCGGCAAGTACGTGATCCGCGCGATGGAGATGCGAAAGCAGTAACGACATGGCACAGAAGAAGGCAGGCCCGCACAAGGCGCAAATCAAGATCGCGAAGGGCGCGCGCTCGTCGGCGCCGTTTGCCGCGGTCGAGTCCGCGGTCGCGGCGATTCGCCGCGGGGAAATGGTGATCGTGGTCGACGATGAAGATCGCGAGAACGAAGGCGATCTGACGATGGCTGCCGAGAAGGTGACACCCGAGGCGATCAACTTCATGGCCCGCTACGGCCGCGGCCTGATCTGCATGCCGATGACCGCCGAACGGCTCGACAAGCTCGAAATTCCGCTGATGGTCGAGAGGAATTCGACGCGGTTCGAGACCGCGTTTTGCGTGGCGATTGAGGCCAAGCGCGGCACCAGCACCGGCATCTCGGCCGCCGATCGCTCGGCGACCGTGCGGGCGGCGATCCATCCCAAGACCAAGCCGTCCGATCTGGCGCGCCCGGGCCACATTTTTCCGCTGCGCGCGCGCGACGGTGGCGTCCTGGTCCGCACCGGACAGACCGAAGCCGCGGTCGATCTGGCGCGCATCGCGGGCCTCGCCCCCGCGGGCGTGATCTGCGAGATCATGAACGACGACGGCACCATGGCGCGGGTGCCGGCGCTGACCAGGTTTGCGCGGCGTCACAAGCTGCTGATGATCACGATCGCCGATCTGATCAGCTACCGCATGCGCACCGAGGGTCTGGTGACGAAAGTCGCCGAGGCCGAGTTGCCGACCGAGCACGGGCCGTTCCGCATCCATGGCTACGAGAGCCTGATCGACCGGGAAACCCATCTCGCGCTGGTGTGCGGCGAAATCGGCAACGGCGACGACGTGCTCGTGCGGGTGCATTCGAAATGCCTGACCGGCGACGTGTTCCATTCCGCGCGATGCGACTGCGGCGAGCAGCTCGAGGCGGCCCTGAAGCAGATCGCGCGCGCCGGTCGCGGCGTGCTGCTCTACCTCAACCAGGAGGGACGCGGCATCGGCCTGGCCAATAAGCTCCGGGCGTACGCGCTGCAGGACCAGGGCCTCGATACGGTCGAGGCCAACGAACGGCTCGGCTTCAAGGCCGACCAGCGCGACTACGGGATTGGCGCGCAGATTCTCCGCCACCTGGGCATCAACTCGATGCGTCTGCTCACCAATAACCCTCGTAAATTCGTCGGGTTACAGGGATACGGCCTGTCGATTTCCGAGACCCTGCCGCTCGAGATTCACGCCACCGCCACCACCCGCCGCTATCTGAAGGTGAAGAAAGAAAAGCTCGGACACCGTCTCGAGTCGGTTTGACCGATTCTCTGAAACTCATGTAGGATAAGGGTTTGCGCGGCGGAGGTAGTACCTCGCCGTGACCTGACGGCCCAATGTTCGACGCGCTCAGCAATCGCCTCCAGGACGTCTTCCAGTCCATCAAGGGAGAAACACGTCTCACGGAGACGACCGTGGAGAACGCGCTCCGGGAGATCCGGCTCGCGCTGCTCGAAGCGGACGTCAACTTCAAGGTCGTCAAGGCGTTCGTCGATCGCGTGCGCGATCGCGCGATGGATCAGGCGGTGCTGAAGAGCCTGACCCCGAGCCAGCAAGTCGTCAAGATCGTGCGTGATGAACTGCTGGCGCTGTTTGGCGATGCCAAGGGCGGGCTGCAGGAAACGTCGGCGCGGCCCCGCGTGATCTTGATGCTCGGGCTGCAGGGCTCGGGCAAGACCACGACGACCGGCAAGCTCGCGAAGTGGCTGGCCAAGCAGGGGCGCCATCCGATCGTCGTCTCGACCGACGTGCGGCGCCCGGCCGCCATCCAGCAGCTCGCGATCGTCGCGCAGCAGGCGGGTGTACGGGTGCACGACCCGGCCGGCGAAATGGATCCGGTGGCGCGCGCCAAGAGCGCGCTCGCCGAGGCGAAGGCGGTCGGCAACGACGTGGTGATCGTCGATACCGCGGGCCGCCTGCACATCGACGACGAGCTGATGCGGGAGCTGGTCGCGATCAAGGAAGTGTCGGGACCGTCCGACCTGCTCTACGTCGCCGACGCGATGACCGGGCAGGACGCGATCAAGAGCGCGGGTGAGTTCAACGCGCAGATCGGCGTCACCGGGGTGGTGCTGACCAAGATTGACGGCGACGCGCGCGGCGGCGCGGCGCTGTCGGTGGTGTCGGTGGTCGGGGTGCCGATCGCGTTTGTCGGCAGCGGCGAAAAGCTCGAGGATCTCGAGCCGTTCCACGCCGATCGGTTCGTGTCGCGCATGCTCGGCATGGGCGACGTGCTGTCGTTGATCGAGAAGGCCGAAGAGGTCATCGATCAGGGCGACGCCGAAAAGCTCGAAGCGAAGATCCGCAAGGGCGGATTCACGCTCGAGGATTTCCGGGATCAGTTGCGGATGCTCAAGCGCATGGGCCCGCTCGACAAGATCCTCGGCATGCTGCCCGGGATGGGCGGCATGAAGGAGCTCGCCGGCCAGAAGCCGGACGAGAAGCAGCTCGGACGCATCGAAGCGATCATCAATTCGATGACGCCCGACGAACGCAAGCACGCCGACCTGCTCGACGGGAGCCGGCGCAAGCGCGTGGCGAAGGGCAGCGGCACCACGGTGGAAGACGTCAACCGGTTGCTGAAGCAGTTTGTCGAGATGCAGCGGATGCTGAAGATGGTGGGCCAGATGACGGGCGAGCCCATTGCCGCGGCGCCGAAGAAGAAGAAGCGCAAAGGCCCGTTCAGTCTGATGAAGTAGCGTTAACCCGAAGCGCGGCCATCGTGGCGCCGCAATGAGAGTGCAAGATGTTGTCGATTCGTCTCCGCCGTACCGGCTCCAAGAAGCGTCCGTTTTTCCGCGTCGTCCTGTCCGAAGCCCGGTCGAAGAAGGAAGGCCAGTTCATCGAGGTGCTGGGCTTCTACAACCCGCGCAGCAAGCCCGCCGTGGTCGAAATCGACAAACAGCGCATCGCGCACTGGATCTCGAAGGGCGCGCGCCCGTCCGATTCGGTCCGCACGCTGATGGCCCGCCATCTCACGCGCGACCGCGCGGTCGTCGAAGCGCCGGTGACGGCGGAGCCGACGGCGCCGGCGCCGAACGCCTAGGAGCAATCGTGGCGGATCTGAAGGCACTTATCGAAACCGTCGCCCGCGCCCTGGCCGACCAGCCGGATGCGGTGCTGGTCAAGGAGTCGGAGCGCCGTGGCGGCACCGTGTTCGAACTGCAGGTGGCGGCGACGGATCTGGGTCGCGTCATCGGACGCCAGGGCCGCACGGCCGCGGCGCTGCGCACGCTGCTGGCGAGCGCGGCTGAAGACGACGAGCGGCGCGTCAGCCTCGACATCCGCGATCAGTCGGGCCGCAGCTAATCCATGACGGCGGGTCGTGAGGCCCGCCGGCGAGTAGCGATATGAGTGATTGGGACGACGCGATTCTGATTGGCGTCGTGGCCAGGACGCACGGCAACCGCGGAGAAGTGGTCGTCAATCCCGAGACCGATTTCCCCGAACAGCGGTTTCACCAGGGCGCGCGGCTGATGGCGCGCGGCAGGGACGGCACCGACGCCAGCCTCGAGGTCGTGACGATGCGGATGCATCAGCGGCGGCCGGTGATTCTGTTCAAGGGCATCGCGTCGATGAACGACGCCGAGCTGCTCGCCGGAACCGAATTGCGGGTGGCCGAGGACGACCTCGACGCGCGGTTGCTCGACGACGGCGCGTTCTATCAGCGCGACCTGATCGGCTGTGCGGTCGTCACCGACGGCGGCGACCACGTCGGCGAGGTGACGGCGGTCGAAGGCAAGCCGGGTGCGATGCGCCTGGTGGTGAGGAGCCGGCGGAGTGAAGTGCTGATTCCGCTCGCCGACGAGATTTGCACCGTCGACCTGGAGGCGCGGCGCATTACGGTGCGGCCGCCGGAGGGTCTGCTGGAAGTCAACGGAGAGTGGCGGTGAAGATCGACGTGATTACGATCTTCCCGCGCATGGTGGATGCGGGGCTGGCGGAAGGCGTGGTCGGCCGGGCGCGCGCCGCGGGACTGCTGGACGTGGTGGTCCACAATCTGCGCGACTACACGTCGGACCGGCATCACGTGGTGGACGATGTGCCGTTTGGCGGCGGGCCTGGCATGGTGATGAAGCCCGAACCGTTCTTTGCGGCGCTGGCCGGGATTCGCGAGCGCCGAGGGACGCCGGACGCCGTGCTGCTGCTGACGCCGGCCGGCGAGCGCTTCTCGCAGGCGGGCGCCCGTCGATTGGCGTCGCTCGGCCACCTGGTGTTGCTGTGCGGGCGCTACGAGGGGATTGACGAGCGGGTGCGGGACGCGCTCGCGACCGAAGAGATTTCGATTGGCGATTACGTGCTGTCGGGCGGGGAAGTGCCGGCGCTGGTGGTGATCGACGCGGTGGCGCGGCTGGTGCCGGGCGTGGTCGGCGACGACCAGTCGGTGGAGGCGGATTCGTTCACGCGAGGCTTGCTGGACTATCCGCACTACACGCGGCCGGCAGAGTTTGACGGACGCAAGGTGCCCGAGGTGCTGCTGTCGGGGCATCACGGTGAGATTCGGCGATGGCGGCGCGAGACCGCCCTGCAGCGGACGGTCGCACGGCGGCCGGACCTGCTGGCCGGCGCGGCGCTCGACGCCGACGAACGAGAGTGGTTGAAAAGGAGCAAGTGATGACTGCGATGGAAATGGTGGAGAAGGCGCAACTGATCGAGCGTCCGCGAATCAAGTCGGGCGATACGGTCAAGGTGCACGTGCGCGTCAAGGAAGGCGACAAGGAACGCATCCAGGTGTTCGAGGGTGTGGTGATCGGCCTGCATCGCGGCGGCAACCGCGCGACGTTCACCGTGCGCAAGGTGTCGTTCAGCCAGGGGGTGGAACGCATTTTTCCGCTGCACTCGCCGACGATCTCGAAGGTTGAGGTGGTCCGCTCCGCAAAGGTCCGGCGCGCCAAGCTGTATTTCCTGCGCGAGCTCAAGGGCAAGGCGGCACGCATGAAGGAAGTCAAGAAGACCCAGTAGTCAGTCCGAGTGCCTCCGGCGTACCGAAAGTGCCAAAGGTCTCTGCGCGCCGCAACATCGAGAACAGCCTCCACCGCTACGGTTTCGTAGCGGTGGCGGGCGTTGACGAAGTCGGCCGCGGCTGTCTGGCCGGCCCGGTCATGGCCGGCGCCGTCATCCTGCATCCCGAACGCCGCATCGACGGGCTGGCCGATTCGAAGGCCTGCACCGCCGCGCAACGCGACCGGCTCCATGACGAGATCTGCCGTAAATGCGTGTCGTGGGCGGTGGTATCGGTCCTGCCCGACGAAATCGATCGCATCAACATCCATCAAGCGACCCTTCAGGCGATGCGGCGGGCGGTGCTGTCGCTGGCGCCGCTCCCGGACGCGGTTTTGGTGGATGCCTTCCGAATTCCGTCATTGCCGATGGCCCAGCGCGGCGTCATTGGCGGCGATCGCCGGGCCGCGGCGATCGCGGCGGCGTCGATTGTGGCCAAGGTCACCCGGGATCGCTTGATGCAAGTTTTGCACGACGCTGACCCTCGGTACGGTTTCGACCGACATAAGGGGTATGCGACTGCCGACCACCTCTCTGCGGTTGCACAATTTGGCTATTCGTCCCAGCACCGCCGGACGTTTAGACCCGCGACCCTGTTTGATACCATTGAATAAGAGACGTCACTGTGCCGCCGTTCGACCGTGAAGCCGCGCTGAAAAGCGCGGAGAAAGCGCTGCGTCAGGGCAAGATTGACGCGGCGATCGCCGAGTACGTCAAGGTGGTCGGGGCCCAGCCGCGAGACTGGAACAGCGCCAACGCCCTTGGCGACCTCTACGTGCGCGCCAACCAGCTCGAAAAGGGCCTCGAGCAGTACACCCGGATTGCCGACCACCTCAAAGACGAGGGGTTTTTTCCAAAGGCCGCCGCGCTCTACAAGAAAATCCTCAAGCTCAAGCCCGACGATGAGTATGCACTGCTGCAGTCGGGCGACCTCGCCGCCAAGCAGGGCACGCTGGCCGACGCGAAACAGTTCTTCATGCTGGTGGCCGAGCGGCGCAAGGCCCGCGGCGACCGCAAGGGCGCGACCGAAGTCGCCATCCGTCTCGGCACGCTCGATCCGGACGATCTCGACGCTCGCCTGAAAGCCGGGCAGCTCGCGGCGGAGATGGGCGACCCCGCCGTCGCGCTTCGCGAGTTCCGCGAGGTCGCCGCCAGGCTCGAGAAGCAGGATCGCCACACCGACGCGCTGGTGCCCCTGCAGCTGGCCTACGACCTCGACCGCTCGGACGAGTCGATCCGCGGCCGGCTGTTTGCGGCCTATCTGGGCGGGTCGAATCCGGAGGCGGCGCGCAACGTCGCGGGCGGGATTGCGGAGCTCAAAGAGGTGGCGGCGGCGTTCGAGAAGGCGGGCCAGGGCGAGGTCGCGCTCGATGTCATGGGCGAGGTTGCGGCGCTCGATCCGTCGGACCTCGAGGTCCGCTCCAGTCTGGCGATGGCCTACGTCGGGCGCGGTGATCTCGACAAGGCCCGTACCTATCTGTCGGCGGAGAGTGCCGGCACCAATCCCGCGCTGTGGCTGACGCTGGCCGAGATGGAACTGCGCGCCGGCCGCCTGGCCGAAGGCAAAGCTGCCGTGGCGCGGGCGCTGGCCCTCGATCGTGAACAGGCGCAAAGCGCCGTGGTCCTCGGGTGCCGACTCGCCGAGGCGAACGCCGAAGCCGGCTATCAGCCGATCGACGCGGTGGCCGACGCCGCGCTGGCGGAACGCGATTTCACCGCCGCGGCAGTCGCGCTCCACGAGTTCACGACGCGGGTCCGCTCCCATCTCGTCGCCTTGATGCGTCTGGTCGAGATTTGCGTCGACGGCGGCCTCGAAGCGACGATGTACGAAGCGCAGGCAGCGCTGGCCGACGCCTACCTCGACGCCGGCCGCGCCATGGAAGCCCGCATCATCAGCGAAGACCTGGTCGCGCGCGAGCCGTGGAACCGGGTCAACATCGATCGCTTCCGGCGGTCGCTCGTCATGCTCGGCGAGAACGATCCCGACGCGATCATCGCCGATCGCCTGAGCGGCGACAGCCCGTTCCTGGCCACCGAGAAGATGGACCTGAACGAGGGTGTCAGCTTCGACACGCCGGCGCTCGAGCCCGAGCCTGCTCCCGCGCCGGCCCCGGCGGAAGAGGACAGCGCGCCGCCGGTCACCAAGAAGAAGTCGAAGAAGGCCGCGCTCGAACCAGCCGGTGGGGAAGTGGATTTGACCGACATGCTGGCGGATCCGCCCGCCGCCGCGGCGGCGCCGCCGCCGCGCTCGCTCGATCAGGTCTTCCGCGGCCTGCGCGACGAGTCCAACCGCGCCTCGTCGGAGGAGGCGTCCGCTGAACAGTATCGCCTCGCTCTCACCTATCGCGAGATGGGGATGGTCGACGACGCGGTCAAGGCGCTCGAGGAGGCGGCCCGCTCGCCGCGCCAGCGCTTCGATGCGGCGTCGATGCTCGGACGCATCTATCTCGATCGCAAGGACACCGCCCTCGCGATCGAATGGCTCGAGCGCGCCGCTGAAGCGCCGGCGCCGGATGCCGCTGCCGGCCACGCGCTGCTGTACGACCTGGCCCAGACGCTGGAGTCGGCGGGCGAGCAGGCGCGGGCGCTCGCGGTGTTTGTCGAGCTCGAGTCGGAATCGGGCGGGTATCGCGACGTTGCCGGCCAGATCGAACGGCTGTCCAGAGTGCAGGCTCGAGGCTAACGTCTGTTCCGACGGCTCCTCTTCGTCGCCCTCCTGCTCGAAACGGGATTGCTCCTGATGCTGATCCCCTGGTCGGCGTTCTGGGATCGCAACTACTTCGTGGAATGGTCGGCGAGCTTCGGCGCCCTGTTGACCAGCAATTACACCCGCGGTGCGATCAGCGGCCTCGGCCTGCTGAACGTCTGGGCCGCCCTGGGCGAGCTTGGTGACCTGTTCGCCGCAAGACGACGCGACCTCCCGCCATCCCCGCACGATCCGCCAGCCGACATCCGCAGTCCGCGATGATCCTCTGTCTGGTCACCGACCGCCGCCGCCTGGGCGCTGCGATGGGCCGGCGGCCGGGCGACTGGATCGACGCGTTGCGCGACCAGGTGACCGCCGCCGCGGACGCCGGCGTCGAGTTCATTCAGGTCCGGGAACCCGATCTCGAAGCCGCCGAGCTGGTGGCGCTGGTGCGTGATCTGGTGCGGCGGACCGAGCGGCAGCGGGACCCGGGTGCTGGTGAATGATCGCCTCGATGTCGCGATCGCGGCCGGAGCCTCGGGCGTTCACCTGAAAGAGCGGTCGATGCTGCCGGACCAGGCTCGCCGTCATGCGCCAACGGGGTTCATGATCAGCTGCTGCGGTACACAGCACCGCAGCCGCAACTGCACGAAAATCCGCGGACTTGCTCATTGCCGGGACCGTACTGCCTACAGCTTCGAAGCCTGCGGTCGACTATCTGAACAAGGCTGGGCTTGAAGCGATCGTCGAGGCAGCCGCGCCGCAGCCAGTGCTCGGGATCGGCGGATTGGACATCCCATCGATGCCGTTGCTGGCAGCTAGTGGCGCAGCTGGAATGGCGGCGGTGGGCGCGTTCGTTCCGCGCGCCGCCGACGACATCACGGAGTTTGTGCAGAAACGTGTCAACGCGCTTCGTTTAGCCTTTGACTCTGCCATCGACGCCACACCTAAGATTGCTTGCACTGCCCGTTGAAAGATAGGCAGTTCTGTCAAACAACCAACGTAAGATTTTCGAAGCAGTGGCCGACCATCGCTCGCTCGATCCGGCTGCGCGTCTGCGACTGGCCCGCGAACATAAAGGGCTGTCGCAGCGCCAGGTAGCGGAGGCTACCAAGCTGTCCGTCCGCGCAATTGATTTGCTCGAACGGGACTGCCTGTCCGGCCTCCCCGACGGCATCTACCGCCGATCGATCATTCGTTCGGTCGCGCGCGAAGTGGGTTTGAATCCCGAGCAGCTGCTCGCCGAATTCACGACGCTGCATCCCGACGATCTGCCGACGCATGCCGAGCTGCGCGCTCGCCGAGCCGCAGGTCACCACCTCCTTCAACAAGGTCCTGACGCTTGTCAGCGCGGTGCTGCCGCTGGTCGCGGGCTTGTTGTATTTCGGCGCTGCCGATGATGCGCAGCATGATCGCCGACACGCGCGAGCCCGCACCGGCGGCTCAACAGCGCGGCATCGGGTCGTTGCACAACGAAATCGTGCCGGTGGGCGGCTTCAGGGACGAAACCTTCGCCCCGGCCGCGCGTCCGGTGCCGGTGGTGGTCACGCTCACCATCTCCTCGCGCTGCCAGCTGCGCATCGTCGCCGATGGCCACGAGATCCTGGCCCGCACGATGGAGCCGGGTGAGACGCTGCCGATCGAGCTCGGGTCCGAGTTGCTGCTGCTCGGCGACAACGCGTCGGCGGTGCAGTTCAGCATCAATGGCCAGGCCGGGCGCCTGCTCGGCGAAGCCTGGCGACGTCCTGTCGACCCGCATCGGCCGCGACGATTACCAGGACTTTCTGGTTCGATACTGATGGCCTCAGGGCTGAGCCACGCCGATGCTGGATTTTTTCCGGCGCGGTGAAGTTGCGCGCGACGTGCGCCTGCTGGCCGCGCAAGGCGCCATCGCGCCGCGTCCGCTCGAGCAGCTCGGCATCCTGATGGTGCTGACCGCCGATAGCCGATTCGGAGATCCGCGAGACCGCCGAGCAGACCCTGCGGTTGCTGCCGCTGCGACGTGCTCGCGTCTTCATCGCGCGCGCCGACGTTCCGACCGAGATGCGCGAGTTCTTCCTCAAGCGCGGCATCCGATCCCGACGGCGACGCCGGCGCCCGACACCGACGAACCGCTGGTCGACACCGACGAGAGCGGCCTCGACTTCGAAGGCGCCACCGACGAGGAGAAGGCCCAGACCTTCCAGCAGCGCCTGTCGAGCATGACGCGTGCCCGAGAAGGTCAAGTGCGCGTCGAAGGGCACCCGCGAGATGCGCGCGATCCTGATTCGCGATCCGAACCGCATGGTGGCGGCGGCGGTGCTCAGCTGCCCGAAGGTCAACGAGGCCGAGGTCGAAGCCTTCGCCAAGATGGGCAACGTGTCGGAAGAGATCCTGCGGACGATCGCGCAGAGCCGCGCCTGGACCAAGAGCTACGGCGTGCTGCTGGCGCTGGTCAAGAACTCGAAGACGCCGGTGGCGCTGTCGATCAACATGCTGCAGCGGCTCAACGACTCCGACGTGAAGAAGCTTTCGACCGACCGGAACGTGCCGGAGGCCCTGCGGGCCTTCGCGCGCCGGAAGGTGGTCGCGAACCAGGCGGGCTAGCGCCGACGCCGCCGCGCATCGCCTGTTTCCACTCGTCCGCATCTGCGCCAGGCCGTCCATGTAGACCGCGACCCGGTCGCGCTCGTCTTCGGACGGCAGCGTCTTCAACAGGTCGATGGCGCGATCGATGTCGTCGTCGATCGTGCCCTTGGTGGCTGCGTAGTAGAGCTTCTTGATCTCGGCGACCGCATCCATGCGGTCGGCATTATAAGGCCTGGCGCGTCTCAGCCGCGGCTTCACCGATCGCTACTGGTGTCGTCGCAGCGCCGCCGTGAACGCCTTCAGCGGCCGCGTGTTGATGACGTCGTCCTTGGTGAGCCACGCCCGGCGGGCCGTCAGCACGCCCCAGCGCGGGTAGTCGAGCGCCTCGATCGTCGTGGGCGTCGGAATCGATCACCAGCTTGACGCCGCGATCGCGCGCCAGGCGGGCGTGGCTGTCGCAGAGGTCGAGGCGGTGCGGCTGCGAATTGATCTCGAGCGCCACGCCGTTGGCCTTGGCGGCGTCGATCACCTTCTCGACGTTGACCTTGGTGCCGTCGCGGCGCAGCAGCATGCGCGCGGTGAGGTGGCCGATGATGTCGACCGACGGATGCTCGATCGCCTTGATCACCCGCGCGGTCATCTCGCGCTCGTCCTGCGCCATCGCCGAATGAATCGACGCGACGACGATGTCGAGTGCGGCGAGGCAGTCGTCGGCCAGGTCCATCGAGCCGTCGGCGAGGATGTCGCATTCGATCCCGGCGAGCACGGTGAAGCCCTTGTAGCGTCTTCGAATAGGCGCGAATCCGCTCGGCGCTGGCGAGCGCGCGCGCCTCGTCGAGGCCGTTGGCCATCGACAGCGACTGCGAGTGATCGGTGATGGCGATGTATTCCAGGCCGCGCGTCCCGGCGGCGGCGACCATCGTCTCGAGGCTGTCGCGGCCGTCCGACTCGGTCGTGTGCATGTGCAGGTCGCCCTTGAGATCCGCGCGCGTGATCAGCCGCGGCAGCGCATGCGCGGCGGCGGCCTCGAGCTCGCCGCGATTCTCGCGCAGCTCCGGTTCGATGAAGTCCAGCCCGAGCGCCGCGTAGATCTGCTCTTCGGTGGCGCCGGCGATCGACGCGATCGTCCTGCGTCGAACAGGCCGTACTCGTTCAGCTTCCAGCCGCGCTCGAGCGCCCGGTCGCGCAGCGCGATGTTGTGCGCCTTCGAGCCGGTGAAGTACTGCAGCGCCGCGCCGCGTTGCTCCGGCGCGACCATGCGCAGGTCGGCCTGGAAGCCGCCGCGGATCAGGATGCTGGCCTTGGTGCCGCCATTGGCCAGGACGCGCTCGACCAGCGGGAAGCGCGTAAACGCGTCGGCGAGAGCGGCGTCGGCGCCACTCGCGAGGATGTCGAGATCGCCGCTCGTCTCGCTGCCGCGCCGCACGCTGCCGACGGTGGCGATCTCGGCGGTCGGGCGCCTGCTCCTTGAGGTACGCGACCAGGCTGTCGGCCATCTCGGTCGCGCGCGACAACAGATGCCGGCCCGCGAAGCGTTGGCGTTCCTCGATCGCCTGCAGGATCAGCTGTTCCTTCTTGAGGCCCATCCCCTTGATGGCCGCGGATGCGGCCCGCCTTCGCGGCCTCGGCGAGGTCGTCGAGGCTCGTGATCCGCAGCTCGCGGTAGAGAATCGCGACGGTCTTCGGTCCGACGCCTTGAAGCCGCAGGACGTCGAGCAGCGTGGCCGGGAACTCGGTGCAGCAGCTCGCGGCGAATCGCGCAGTCACCGGTCAGCGCGATCTCGCGGATGCGCCCCGCGAGGTCCTTGCCAATGCCGTTCCAGCCGCGCAGGCCCGCCTCGTCGAGCGCGCCGACCGCTTCGGCGGCGTGCGAGACCACGTCGGCGGCGTTGCGATAGGCGCGAATCTTGAACGGGTTGTCGCCCTTCAACTCGAGCAGGTCGGCGATCTCGAGCAGCGTGCGCGCGACGGCCTTGTTGTCGAGCGGCGACGGCAGCGGCGGGCTCATTCGCGCGTGACGTCCAGGCCGGTGGTTTCGATACGGAAGTCGAGGATGCGCGCGCCGCCGTCGGCCAGCGCCTCGCGCACCGCCGCCACCTCGTCCGGGGGCACGAGGCAGAACAGGCAGCCGCCGCCGCCGGCGCCGCAGACCTTCGCGGCGTTGGCGCCCGATGGCCATCGCCCGGGCGATCAGCGTCTCGATCGCCGGCGTGGTCACACCCGGCGCGAGCCGCTTGCGGTTCTCCCATTCGGTCGCGAGGCAGGCCGCCGTGGCATCCCAGTCGCCGCGCGTCAGCGCCTCGCGCATCGCCGCGGCGGTGTCGCGGATGCGCTCGAAGCAGTCGAAGATGTGTCGATCGCCGTCGATGTGCCGCTTGGTGATCTCCCAGTTGTTGGTGCCGGAGTTGCGCGGCTCGCCGGTGTAGCAGAGGACGATGCGGCGTTCGAGCTCGTGCGCGTCGACATCGAGCGGCACCCGCACCGGACCTGTCCGGCGTGCAGCTCGACAGCGGAGATCCCGCCGTAGAACGCCGGGCGGTAGTCCTGCAGCCCGGTCGGCACCTTGATGACCTGTGCTTCGACGTCCTTGGCGATGTCGAGCAGCGCTTCGCCCTCGAAGGTCTGCTTCGTGTACGCCGCCAGCGCGCCGCAGATCGCCACGTTCAGGGCGGATGACCCGGCGATGCCCGCCCCGGCCGGCGATTCGCCGCGCGTCGTCAGGCGGATGCCACGGGCGCCGAAACGGTGCGCCAGCTTCGCCAGCAGCGGCAGCGTGTCGTCGGCCGGCAGCTGATCGAACGACAGGTTCTCCTGCTTGTCGATGTCCTCGGACACCAGCTCGATGCGTTCGTCGGGGCGCTCCTCGATCCAGGCGCGGGCCCTGAGGCTGATCGCCGCATTGAGCGTTTGCGCGCCGGCGTGAAAGAGATACAGCGGCCAGATGTCGATGGTGCCGCCGGCCAGATCGATTCGTGTAGGAGCAGACGCCGAGATTCGCACGACGCAATTATAATTCTCGTTAGCCGCATGCCCTTAGCCACCCGACGCGACATTGGACAGTTTTTGATCGGCAGCATGCCGGGGACCGGCATCCCGGTGGAGTTGCGATCGCTGGCGCGAGAGTTCGATCTCGGAGGCGTCATCCTGTTCAGCCGGAATATCGAAGTGCCGGAGCAGGTCGCCGAGCTGTCGGCCGAGAGCGAGGCGCTTGGCCGGACGATGCCCGGCGTGGGTCAGCGTCGATCAGGAAGGCGGGCGCGTCGCCCGGTTGAAGGAGCCGTTCACGAAGTGGCCGCCGATGGCGACGTTGGGGCGCGCCGGCACGCAGGCGGAGCAGCTGGCCGAGCGCTTTGCGCAAGGCGCTGGCCGGGAGCTGCTGGCCGTCGGCATCAGCCTCGACTACGCGCCGGTGCTCGACATTCACACCAATCCCGAAGAACCCGGTGATTGGCGATCGCGCGCTCGCCGAAGCGCGCCGACGATGTCGCGAAGCTCGGCCGCGTGATCATCCGCGCGCTGCAGGGCGCCGGGCTGGCCGCGTGCGGCAAGCATTTCCCCGGGCACGGCGATACCAGCACCGACTCGCACTTCGAGTTGCCGCTGGTCGAACATCGCGCCCGATCGCCTGCGGGCGATCGAGTTCGAGCCGTTCCGCGCCGCCATCGCCGAGCAGGTCGCCTTCATCATGACCGCGCACGTGCTGGTGCCGTCGCTCGATGCGCGCCGGCCTGCTTCGTTGTCGCCCGAGATCGTGCAGGCGCTGCTGCGCGACGAGCTCAAGTTCGAGGGCGTGATCCTGAGCGACGATCTCGAGATGAAGGCGGTCAGCGCGCAACTACGACAGTTCCCGAGGCAGCCGTCGAGGCCATCGCGGCGGGCTGCGACGGCGTGCTTGATCTGCAGCGGCGATGTCGACTTGCAGGGCCGCACGCTCGAGGCGCTGGTGCGGGCGGTCGAAACCGGCACGATTCCTGCCAAGCGCCACGACGATGCATTCGCGCGGTTGAAGCGGGCGAAGCAGCGCTTCCTGATGGGCGACCGGCCCGGCCCGGCGGCGCGCATGAAGGCGCTGCGCGGCGTGCTTGGCAGGGAAGAGCATCAGCTGGTGGCCGCCGAGATGGCAGCGTATCTGTGATTCGACTGCGCCGCTTGAAGTCCGGCGATCGGGTCGCGCTGGTCGCGCCGGCCAGTTCCTTTCCGCGCGAGGAGGTCGAGGCCGGCGTCGCGGAGCTGTCGCGGCTCGGCCTCGAGGCGGTCTACGACGAGAGCATCTTCGAGCGGAGCCGCTTCGTCGCCGGCTCGGTCGAGACCCGCGTGCGGGCGATTCATGCCGCGTGGGAGGACCCGTCGATCGCGGCACTGATTGCGATGCGCGGCGGTTACGGCAGCGCGCAGCTGCTGCCGCTGCTCGATCCGAACCTGCTGCGCTCGGCACGCAAGGCCCTGATCGGCTACAGCGACATCACCACGCTGCTGGCCTGGTATCAGCGCCACGGTCTCACCGCGATTCACGGTCCGATGATCGATCGCCGGATCTCGAAGGGGCCGTCGGCCTACGACGAGGACTCGTTTCGCCGGGTCGTGATGCAGACCGGAGCCCGCCGGCGATTTGCAGCCGGCGCAACTCGAAGACGCTGCGCCACGGCACTGCGACCGGCACGCTGGTCGGCGGCACGCTTGACGCAGCTGATGGCGTCGCTCGGGCACGCCGTGGGCATTCGAGCCGCCGGACGGCTGCATCCTGTTCCTCGAGGACATCGGCGAGCGCCCGTATCGCGATCCATCGGCTGCTGACGCAGGCGGCGCAGGCCGGCGTCTTCGCGCACGCGCGCGGCATTGTGTTCGGCGAGTTTCCCGGGTGCGACGAGCCCGGCGGCGATCCGGTCGATCAGGGACGTGCTGCGCGAGTTCATCGACGGACTTCGGCGGACCGGTGTTGTTCAATTTCCCTTCGGGCCACACGGCCGGGCGCCACGTGGACGCTGCCGTTCGGCGTAAAGGTCCGAGTGGTCGGCGAGCGGTCGCCGTCGATGCGGATTCTCGAAGCGGCCGTCGAGTAGGCCGGCAATGAAGACACCGATGCGAATTCACCTGATTGGCGTGTGCGGCACCGCGATGGCCACACTGGCCGCGCTGCTGAAGCATCGCGGCCACGACGTCAGCGGCTCGGACGAGCATGTCTATCCGCCGATGAGCGACTTTCTGGCGGCCGAGCGGATCGACGTGCTCGAAGGCTATCGGCCCGAACATCTCGACGGCAAGCCGGATCTGGTGGTGGTCGGCAACGCCATCTCGCGCGGCAACGCGAGCTCGAGGCGGTGCTCGATCGGCGGCATCCGCTATGCCTCGATGGCGGAGACGATCCGCGATCAGTGGTTGTGGGACGCGCAGTCGATCGTGATCGCCGGCACGCACGGCAAGACCACCACGACCGCGCTGACCGGCTGGCTGCTGACCGCCGCGGGCGCCGACCCGACGGTGTTGATCGGCGGCATCGCGCGCAACTTCGGCGCCGGACGGCGCCAGCTATCGCATCGGCGCAGGGCAACGCCTTCGTGATCGAAGGCGACGAGTACGACAGCGCCTACTTCGACAAGACCGCCAAGTTCCTGAAGTATCTGCCCGACATCGCGGTGGTCAACAACATCGAGTTCGATCACGCCGACATTTACGCCGACATCGACGAGGTGCGTCTCGCGTTCCGCCGGCTCGTCAACCTGGTGCCGAGCCGCGGCCTGACGCTGCTTGGCGCCGACAGCCCCGATGCGGCGGCGCTGGTGCCGCACGCGCGCAGCCGGGTGCAGACCTTTGGGCTGTCGGCCGACGCCGACTGGCGCGCGAGCGACATCTCGGTCGGGCAGGGCACCAGCTTTCGGGTCAGCGCGCGGCACCCGGCGACCTCGGCGAGTTCACGATGCCGCTGCTCGGCGAGCACAACGTGCGCAACGCGCTCGTGGCGATCGCGATCGGCGTCGAACTGGGGCTCGACGTCGAGCGCCTGCGCGAGCGGCGCTCGCGGCATTCACGGGCGTGAAGCGGCGGCTCGAAGTGGTCGGCGAGGCGCGCGGCATCACGATCTACGACGACTTCGCGCACCATCCGACCGCGGTGGACGAAACGTTGAAGGCGCTTCGGCGCGCCTCGCCTGGAGCGCCGGATCTGGGCGATTTTCGAGCCGCGCTCCGCGTCGTCGTGCCGGCGCGATCTTCCAGGACGACTTCGCGCGCGCGTTCGCCGGCGCCGACGAGGTGGTGATCGCATCGGTGTTTCGTTCGAGCCTGCCCGCCGGAGGAACGACTGTCCGAAGCGCAGCTGGTCGCCGATCTGACGCGAGCAAGCGCGTGCGCGCGCGGCATCTGGCCGGGGTCGACACCATCGTCGAGCGCCGTGGCCGGCGAGGCGCGCGACGGTGATCTGATCGTCGTCATGTCGAATGGCGGCTTCGGCGGCATCCACCGCAAGCTGTTGTCGGCGATCGAGCGGCCGTGAAGATCCGTCAGTGCGGCGACTCGCTGCTGCTGGTCGAGCTCGAGCCGGCGATCGATCCGGTGATCAACGAGCGCGCCATCGTGCTGGCGGCGCGGATTCGCGCGCATCACACCCGCGGTGTGCGTGATGTCGCGCCGGGCTACTCGACGCTCGGCGTGCACTTCGATCCCCTGCACACCGACCTCGCCGCGCTTGAGGCGTGCGATCGAGAGTGAGTTTGCCGCTCTCGCGTCACTGGAGAGAGTCGCCGATCGTCCGGTGATCGACATTCCGGTGAGCTACGGCGGCGAGGGTGGCCCCGATCTCGAGGCGGTGGCGGCGTTTGCCGGCTGTTCCGCCGCCGAGGTGATCGCGCGGCACAGCGGGCGCACCTATCGCGTCTACATGCTGGGGTTCGTGCCCGGCTTTGCCTATCATGGGCCGCGTCGACCAGTCGATTGCGGCGCCGCGCCGACGGGTGCCGCGCGAGCGGTGCCCGCGGGATCGGTCGGCATTGCCGGCTTGCAGACCGGGGTCTACCCGATCGACGAGTCCGGGTGGCTGGCAACTGATTGGCCGGACGGCCACGGTGATGTTCGATCCCGCGCGCGAACGTCCGAGCCTGCTCGCAGCCGGCGACGTGGTGCGGTTCGTCCCGCTCGAGACGCTCGCGTGATGGGCGCGCTGCTGGTCGTGAAGCCAGGGCTGCTGACGACGGTCCAGGATCTCGGCCGCTATGGACACCAGGCGTCGGGCGTGCCGGTGGCCGGGCCGATGGACGCGTTCTCGCATCGACTCGCCAATCAACTGGCCGGCAACGCCCACGGATGCCGCGACGCTCGAGATCACGCTGCTCGGGCCGGAGCTGATCGTCGAGGCGGACACGACGATGGCAATCGCGGGCGCGCAGTTCGAGGTCGCCTGTGACGATCGCGCCGTGCCGCACGAACGCCTCGTTCGCGGTGCAACGAGGGACAGCGCCTCAAGTTCGGCCGGATCGTCCAGGGCGCGCGCGCCTATCTGGCGGTTGCCGGCGGCATTCAGACCGGCGCGTTGCTCGGCAGCCGTGCCACGCACCTGGTGAGCCGCATGGGCGGTCTCGAGGGCCGCGCCCTGGCGCCCGGCGATCGCCTGCCGATTGCCGATGATGCCACGTCCGCGTCCGCACCGAAAGGCTGGCGGCCTCACGCTGCCGACCAATCGGCGCGCGCTGCTGCGGGTGATGGCCGGGTCCGCAGGCCGACTGGTTTCAGGCCGACGCGTTGAAGACCATCGGCGGCGTCAGCTTTCGCATTTCGCCGCAATCCAATCGCATGGGCTACCGGCTGCAAGGACCGCCGCTGGCCCGCGTCGCGGGAGGGCGAGTTGATTTCCGAGCCGCTCGGCATCGGCGCGATTCAGGTCCCGTCGGCCGGCGAGCCGATTCTGTTGATGGCCGATCGCCAGACCGCGGGCGGCTATCCGAAGATCGGCTACGTGATTTCCGCCGATCTGCCGCTGGCCGGACAGCTCGCGCCCGGGCGACTTCATCGAGTTTCATCTGTGCTCGCAGGCAGGAAGCCGTCGCGGCGCTGATCGCGCGCGAGCGCCAGCTGCTGCGCTATGCGGATTCCAGGGACGCTCATGAGCGATTTCGCCGCGGCGCTCGACCGCGCTTTCGGCGCCGAGCGCGTCCAGCGCGACGCGCCGCTGGCGCCGTTGACGACATTCAAGGTCGGCGGCCCGGCCGATCTGCTGCTCGAGACCCGCAGCGAGGATGAGATCGTTCGCGCCGTGAAGCTGGCGCACGCCGCCGGCGTGACGGTGACGATGCTCGGCGGCGGCTCGAATGTGCTGATTGCGGATCGCGGCGTTCGCGGCCTGGTGATTCGGCCGAAGGGCGGTGACGTGATCGCCGATCGGCGACCGTCTGGTGCGCGCCGATGCCGCCGTGACCATCAACGGCCTGGTGCGCTGGACGATCAATCGCGGCTATGCCGGCCTCGAGGCGTGGGCGGGCACACCGGGCACGGTCGGCGGCGCCATCTTCGGCAATGCGCACTGGAAGAAGACCAATATCGGCGACCTGGTCGAGAGCGTGCGGCTGGTCAAGCCCGACGGCACGCTGCTGCAGGCGCCGGCCGATCGCATGGAGTTCGAGCTACGACTACAGCCGGCTCAAGCGGACCGGCGAGATCGTGCTGTGGGCGGCATTCAGGGTCACGCCGGGCGGCGATCCGTCGCGCTGCGCGCCGTCGCACGCGAGTCGCTGGCGTTCCGAAAGCAGCACCCAGCCGCTGGAGTCGCCAAGCGCCGGCTGCATTTTCATGAACCCCGATCCCGCCCGCGATCGCGTGCCGGAGGGCATTCCACCCTCGGCCGGTGCGCTGGTCGATCGTGCGGGACTGAAGGGCGTGTCGGTCGGCGGCGCGCACGTCTCGCCGACGCACGCCAACTTCATCATCACGAGCGGCGAGGCCACCGCGGCCGACATCCGCGCGCTCGTCGAGCTCTGCCGATCGGCCGTGAAGGATCAGTTCGGCGTCACGCTGCGAAATGAGATTATCTGTCTAGGCGAGTTCTAACGTGACCGCGGATCGTTTGCCGACGGCGGAAAGCTGATTGTGTCCACACTGGTGATTGAAGGCGGGCGGCGGATCGAAGGCCGCGTCGACGTCGAAGGCAACAAGAACGCGGCGCTGCCGCTGCTGGCCGCGTGCCTGCTCACCGACGAGTGGTGCACGCTGACGAACATGCCTCGCATTGCCGACGTCGAGGTGATGGCGCGGCTGCTGCTCGATCTCGGCGCCGAGGTCGAGGGCATCGGCAGCACGACGCTGCGGATCCGCTGCGCGAACGTCACCAAGGACGAACCCGACAGCACGCTGGTCGGCCGGCTGCGCGGCTCGGTGCTGCTGCTCGGGCCGCTGCTGGCGCGGCGCGGCCGCGCCGTGGTCGCGCCGCCGGGCGGCGATTTTCCCGCCCGCCGGTCGATCAAGACGCATCTCGAAGCGCTGATCGCCATGGGCGCGCGCGTGCTCCCGGGCAGCGGGCATCGCCTCGAAGTCGCCGGACGGCCTGAAGCCGGCTTCGATCTATCTCGACGAGGCGTCGGTGACCGGGCACCGAGACGGCGCTGCTGGCCGCGGCGGCGGCGCCGGGCCTGTCGGAGATTCGCCATGCCGCCTGCGAGCCGCACGTCGTCGAGCTGTGCGAGTTCCTGCGCGCGATGGGCGCCGGCATGAGCGGCGAAGGGTCGCACACGATTCGCGTCGAAGGCGATCGCCAAGCTGCGCGGCGCGAACAAGACGCTCTACGGCGATTACATCGAGGCGGGCAGCTGGGCGGTGGTCGGCGCCATCACCGGCGGCCATATCGACGTCGGCGGCACCCGGCCCGTCGACATGGAAGTCGTCGCGTCGGTGCTGACCAAGATGGGCGTGCACGTGCGTTCAGGACAACGACGTGTTTCGCGTCGAAGTCGGAGAAGCTGGTCGGCGCGGGCCGCATCACCACCGGGCTGTGGCCGGGCTTCCCGAGCGACCTCGTCAGCCTGGTCACCGTGCTGGCGACGCAGGCCGACGGCGCGACGCTGGTGCACGACTGGATGTACGAACTGCGGCTGTTCGCGCTCGAGCAGATGAGCGGCATGGGCGCCGATTTGTTCCTGTGCGATCCGCATCGCATCATCGTCACCGGGCCGCGCCGGCTGCGCGGCAAGACGCTCGACAGCCGCGACATCCGCTCGGGCATGGCGTTGATCGCCGCGGCATTGATCGCCGACGGGCAGAGCCGCGTCGAGCCGCTCGAAACCGTGGAGCGCGGCTACAGCCGGCTGGTCGAGCGGCTGCAGAAACTGGGCGCGTCGGTCGCGAAGATCTAGCGAGTGCCTTTGGGAGGCTTGACCGGCACCGGCGTGCGTCACGGGCGCGGCGCGGGCGCCGGCGAACCCGGGAACTGAGGCGCGAGCGCAGGGCGGCCGGACGACGTCACCGCCCGGCGGCTTCGGCAGGCGCGGCAGCGGAATCGGCAGCGGCGCCACGATGTCGGTCAGTGGCGCGCCGCCGTCTCGTCCCACCTTGAACGCCTGCAGGTCTTCGGCGGTCAGGTTCAAGACCCGAACGATGCGCGGCGTGAGCGTCAGGATGATGTCGGTCTCCTGCGTCTCCTTGTGGTTGTAGCCGAACAGCCGGCCGATGACCGGAATGTCGCCGAGGCCGGGAATCGTCGCGAGCGACGTGCGCTCCTCGTCGCGGATCAGCCCGGCCAGCATGTTGGTCTCGCCGTCCTTCAGGCGAATCACGGTGTTGATCTGGCGGCTGCCGAACGTCGGCAAGCCGCCGAAACCCGTTGCCGGAAATGCTGCTCAGTTCGACCTTCAGCGACAGCGTCACCGCATCGTCGTGATGCATGCGCGGCGTGATGTCGATGTTGACGCCGA
The DNA here is from genome assembly GCA_963795125.1 of uncultured Acidimicrobiia bacterium. GTDB lineage: Bacteria > Acidobacteriota > Vicinamibacteria > Vicinamibacterales > UBA2999 > 12-FULL-67-14b. The sequence goes on from CAWCGQ010000001.1 coordinate 1,140,292, forward strand.
TCGGTTCGTAATTGAACGAGGTGATCGGCTGCGTCTGCACGCCGCCCGCGGCAATCGGCGCAAAGGTCGTGACCGGCACCGGCACGCGCTCGCCGAAGCGCGCCTGCGCGGGAATGCCTTCGGACGTGCGCAGCTGCGGATTGGCGAGGATGCGCGTGGCGGTGTCGTTCTTCAGCAGCCGGTAGTACAGCGACGGCAGGTTGGTCAGCAGCACGTCGGCCTGCGTCAGGTTCGTCAGGCTGCGCAGCGACATGCCGTCCTCGTTGACGCCGCCTGGCCGTTCAGCCCGGTCGGATTGGTCGCGGCGAGGCGATCTGCAGGCCGAACTCGTGCAGGTGCGTGCGGTTCACCTCGAGCAGCTCGACGTCGATGATCACTTCCGGCCGCGCCTTGTCGATCGCGGTGATGATCTTGCCGGCGGCGGTGATGCGCTCGGGCGTGTCCTTGATCGTGATCGCGTTGGTCGCGGTGATCGCCGAGAGGCGGCGCGCATCCACGACGATGCGCAGCATGTCGATGGTTTCCTTGAGATCGGCGTTGCTCAGGTAGAAGGTGCGGACGATTTCTTCCTCGTACTCGCGTCGCTTCGCGGCGGTGTCGGGAACGACGACGATGCCGCGGTCGCCGGTGACGCGCCAGAAGTTGCGCGTCGTCGTCGACAGAGCGGTTGAGCGCCTCGTCGAGCGTCTGGTTGCGCAGGTCGATCGACACCGGCTGATCGCGGAAGGTCGGATCGAACACGACGCTGAGGTTGGTGAACTTGCCGATCGCGGAGTAGATGTCGCGCGCGTTCGCGTCGCGGAACACCACCGAGTCGGGAAGCTTGGCGTCGGTCGGCAAGATCGGAGCCGGGCAGCGGCGCGGCCAGGCTTTGCGCGATCAGCGATTCGAGCCGGGTCTTGCCGTCTGTCGCGGACGGCGACCTGCGCGCGCAGCTGCGAGCGCGTCTCCTGCAGCTCGCGCTCGATCTCGGCGTTGCCGGGATTGAGCTCGGCGGCGAGCTGATACTCGACCAGCGCTTCTTCGAGCTTGCCGGTCGGCGGCGAGCCGGCGTGCCTTGCTGAAATGATCCTGCGACGCGCGCAGCTTGGCGCGCTCGAGCCCCTGGACGCGCCTCGCGGCTGTTGGGATTCGTTGCGGAGCAGCTTGGTGTATTCGGCGACGGCGAGGTCGTAGTTCTGCGTGCATCTCGGCGTTGCGCGCGACGCGCATCGAGCCGCCGCTCGATGCGCACGACACCGAGCGTCACCGCGACGAGCGCGGCGAGGACGCAAGCGCGATGAGCGGGCGAGTGGAGCTATTGAACACGGCCACCATTGGTCACGACATCCACGCCGCGTGGAATGCGAAACTCGAAGTCTTTATCGGTCAACCCCCGGTTTTCCTTCAGGTTAGAGAAGGCGAACGACGATCGGCCGCCCTGGGTGTCGACCGCGGTCAGGAACTGGATCTGCAGCGTTTTCGGGTCGATGCCGATGCCGAGCGATTCGTAGTCCGCGCTGGGCTTCTTCGGCACCAGCTTGCAGCGTGACGCAGGCCGGTTGCAGCGCCGGGCAATGCCGTGAAGGTGGGGGTGTAGTCGCGCGCGAGGTCGGACTGGCCGGCGAGGAACATGGCCGGGATGTCGCCCTGGTCGGGACCGGGCGCGGGGCTGACGATCACCTGCTTGTCGGCGACCAGGTGGCGTAGAGGCGGGTGCCGTCCGAGACGAACTCCTTCTTTTCAGGCTTGGTGTAGGTGAAGCGCATGCGGCCGGGGCGCTTGATCGCCACCGTGCCGCGCTCGGTCGTCCTGGTGCGCAGCACGCCGCCTTCGTAGGTCTGGACGAAGTCGCCCTGGATGTCCTTGATGCCGTTGTAGCGCTGCTGCACCTTCGCCGCCAGCGCGACCGGATCGGCCGGCGACTGCGCCGACAGGGTGGCGCCGACCAGGAGCGTGGCGAGAGCGGCTTGAGCGAGCCCATTGGTCCCATACTAGTTGGACGAGGCCCGCTGCGATATTGTCCCGGCAGGATGAAAGAAAAACCCTGGAGGCCCTCCAGGAGGGCCTCCAGGCAGTCGAATGCTAGAGCTTAGTCGCGGTGCGGCGCGCAGAGCATGCCGTTGTTGTAGCGGTCCAGCTGAATCGAGAGTGGCTCGCCGTTCTTCCACGCCAGGCTCGACCCCTTGACCTTCGAACCAACCGGATAAGTGGTCATCCACGAATCGGCGAGTCCAATCGTGCCCGAAATGCAGCTGCCCTCGGTGCCGTTCAGCAGGTTCAATTTCGCCGAAACCAGGTGGGCGAACATGGTCGTCGTCTTGTCGCCGCCGGTGTTGTCCTGGAGCCAGCTGATGGCCTGGGCCTTGGTGTAGACCCGGCCGCCGATCGTGATCTGCGCCACCGGCCACGCTTCCGGATGATTCTTCCAGTAGCCGGGAGTGCCCGTGCCGACGACGGTCGTCGGAGAGCTCCAGAACCCGAAATCGTTCGAGTGGTTGGCTGGTGGCGAGCCACCGTAGTCGGCAACTGCCGGTCCACCTTCCCGAAGGCTACGGTGGACAACCGTTCGCAGAATCGAGCGAAGTTCGATAGGGTGTGCCGACGCGCACAGTGAGGGAAGGATTGAGTAGAGTAGGAGATGGTGGACGGCAGGAGGATCGAACTCCCGACCTCAGCGTTGCGAACGCTGCGCTCTCCCAGCTGAGCTAGCCGCCCGATAGGTCAATAACTTATTTACTGTATCAAACTTACGGCCGGAATTGAACAGCCGGCTTTTCCCGTTATAGTCAATGACAACGTGCCTCCTATCAAACGTATTGGCGTGCTCACCGGCGGCGGTGATGCACCCGGCCTCAACGCCGTTATTCGCGCCGTCGTGAAGTCCGCTTTCAACGCCGGGATCGAGGTCGTCGGTCTCGAAGACAGCTTCGACGGCCTGCTCGACCCGGCTCGCTCGCGCATCCTGACGCCGAAGGACGTCACCGGCATTCTTCGCCTCGGCGGGACCATTCTCGGCACCACCAATCACGGCAATCCCGTTCGAGTACCCGGTCGATACGCCGAGGGCAAGGTCGACTACTCGGATCGGGTCGTCGAGACCTTTCACAAGATGGGACTGCAGGCGCTCGTGGTGATCGGCGGCGACGGCTCGCTGAGCATCGCGCACCAGTTCTACTTGAAGGGCATCCCCGTCGTCGGCGTGCCGAAGACGATCGACAACGACATTGTCGGGACGACCAGCTGCTTCGGATTCGACACCGCGGTGGCGTTCGCGGCCGACGCGATCGATCGCCTGCACACCACCGCGGAAGCGCACAAGCGCATCATGGTCGTCGAAGTGATGGGGCGCTACGCCGGTTGGATCGCGCTGCAGGCCGGCATCGCCGGCGGCGCCGACGTGATCCTGCTGCCGGAAATTCCCTACGATCCCGGAAAAGGTCGCGGCGGCGATCCGCAAGCGCGAAGCGCTCGGCGCGAAGTTCAGCATCGTCGTCGTGGCCGAAGGCGCCAAGCCGATCGGCGGCAGCTTCACGGTTCGCGAAGCGGCGCGCGCCGGGTATGTCGAGCGGCTGGGCGGCGTCGGCATCGTGCTCGCCGAGCAGCTCGAGGAAATGACCGGCGCGAAGCGCGCTGCGTCGTGCTCGGCCACCTGCAGCGCGGCGGCGGACCGACCGCGTTCGATCGCGTGCTGGCGACGCAGGTTTGGCGGCGCCGCGGTGGAGCTGATTCAGCGCGGCGTGTTCGGCAAGATGGTCGCGAACAATCCGCCGGACATCGTGCCGATTCCGCTCGCCGACGTCGTCGGGCGCACCAAGACGGTGCCGCTCGATTCGGATCTGATCAAGACGGCGCGCGCGATCGGCGTCGCGCTAGGCGACTAGCGCCGACGCCGTCGGCTGGCGGTGCAGGACGTCGAGATACTTCAGCGCGCCGCCGGTGTTGAACAGCACGACGCTGCTCGTGCTTCTTGATCGGCCGTCGGTGACGAGCTTGCGGATCGCGCTCAGCGACGGCGGCGCCTTCGGGCGCGGCGGAGACGCCTTCTTCGCGGCCGATCACCGTCATGTCGGCGACCATCTCGGCGTCGTTGACGGCGACGGCGGTGCCGCCGCTCTCGCGAATGGTGCGCAGGATCAGGAAGTCGGCAATCGCGCGCGGCACGCGCAGTCCATCGGCCACGGTGTGCGCGTTGTCCCAGGTGCCCGCGGTTTCGGCGCCGCTGTCGAACGCGCGGATGATCGGCGCGCAGCCTTCGGTCTGCACCGACACCATCTTCGGGCGCTTGCCCCGGGCGCGAGCCAGCCGATCGCTTCCATCTCCGCGAAGGCCTTCCACATGCCGACCAGGCCGGTGCCGCCGCCGGTCGGATAGACGATCCAGTCGGGCAGCGTCCAATCGAGCTGTTCCGCCAGCTCGTAGCCCATCGTCTTCTTGCCTTCGGCGCGGCCGGCCTCGCGGAAGGTCGAGACCTCGTACCAGCCGCGCGCCTTCGCCGTCTCGGTCGCGACCTTGCCGGCGTCGGTGATCAGTCCGTCGACCAGCGTCACGTTCGCGCCGTAGAGGCGGCACTCGTCGATGAACGGCTGCTTGGCGTCCTTGGGAATGAACACTTCGCACTTCATGCCCGCGGCGGCGGCGTAGGCGGCGGCGGCGTTGCCGGCGTTGCCGGCGGTCGGCAGGAACACGGTCTCGGCGCCAAGCGCCTTGGCGCGTGAAATCGCGGCCGACAGGCCGCGCGCCTTGAACGAGTTGGTGGGATTGAGCGACTCGTCCTTGATCAGCAGGCGATCGAGGCCGAGCGTGGCGCCGAGGCGCTTGGCGTGAATCAGCGGCGTGAAGCCTTCACCGAGCGTGACCGGCTCGTCGCCGGCGAGCAGCGGCATCAGCTCGCGGTAGCGCCACATGTTCGGCGCGCGGCCGGCCAGCGATTCCTTCTTCCAGGCGCGCGCGGCCTCGAGGTCGTAGCGCGCCAGCATCGGCAGCTTGCAGGACGGGCACAGGAAATGCGAGCTCGCGCGGATCGAACGGACCCGCGCCGCAGCCGCTGCTGCACTCGAGATGGGTGAAGTAGCTATTTGCCAAGCAGCTCCTGATCCTTCTTGGCCTGCAGGTCGTCGATCATCTTGACGTGCGCGTCGGTCATCTTCTGCACTTCGTCGAGCGCCCGCTTCTCGTCGTCTTCCGAGATCTCATGGTCCTTCAGCATCTTCTTCAGCTTGTCGTTGGCTTCGCGGCGCACGACGCGGACGTGATTGCGGCCTTCTTCCGCCATCTTGTGGACGTGGCGCGACAGTTCCTTGCGGCGCTCTTCGGTCAGCGACGGAATCGGAATGCGCAGCACCTTGCCGTCGCTGGCAGGGTTCAGTCCCAGGTCCGAGAGGCGAATCGCCCGCTCGAGCGCGGCCATGATCGACGGATCGAACGGCTGCGCGACGATCAACGCCGGCTCGGGAATCGAGAGCGTCGCCACCTGGTTGAGCGGCATCTTCGATCCGTAGGCTTCGACCTGCACGCCGTCGAGCATGCCGGTGGAGGCGCGGCCGGTGCGGACGTTCGCCAGCTCCTTGCGGACGAACTCGATCTGGCCGTCCATCCGCTTCTTGACCTCTACGTGCAGCGCCTTGACGTCACTCACATCCATACTGGAACCTCATGCCCGACGCCCGCGTGGCAGCGTCGTCCTGAAACTACGCCGTCACCCTCGTGCCGATCGCTTCGCCCATCACGACGCGGCGGATGTTGCCCGGCGTCTTGAGGTTGAAGACCAGGATCGGCAGCTTGTTGTCCATGCACAGCGAGATCGCCGTCGCGTCCATCACCTGCAGCCGCTCCTGCAGCACCTGCAGGTACGAGATGCGATCGTAGCGGGTCGCGTCCGGATGCTTGACGGGATCGGCGGTGTAGATGCCGTCGACCTTGGTGGCCTTGAGAATCACTTCCGCCTTCATCTCCATCGCGCGCAGCGCGGCGGCGGTGTCGGTGGTGAAGTACGGATTGCCGGTGCCGGCGGCGAACACCACGACGCGGCCCTTTTCGAGGTGGCGGATGGCGCGGCGGCGGATGAACGGCTCGGCGACCGCGCGCATCTCAATCGCGGTCAGCACGCGCGTCGGGCACGCCGTTCTTTTCGAGCGCATCCTGCAGGGCCAGGGCGTTGATCACCGTCGCCAGCATGCCCATGTAGTCGCCGGTCGAGCGATCCATGCCGCGGGCGCTGGCGGCCAGGCCGCGAAAGATATTGCCGCCGCCGATCACGATCGCGGTCTGGACGCCGAGCGACTGGATCTCGGCGATGTCCTGCGCGATGCGCGTCGCCACCGCCGGATCGATGCCGTAGGGGTGGTCGCCCATCAGGGCTTCGCCCGACAGCTTTAAAAGGATGCGCTTGTAGTGAGGGGAGGGCGGGGAGGGATCGGACACAAACACAGATTATATAGGACTCCGTGCGTGCATACCGGGGCGTAATCGGCAGAGGTGCATACGGTCGCGGTGCCAGGCACCACCAACACCGTACACACCCTGCTCCTAGTTCTCGACGGTTTCGCCCAGCTTGAAGCGCACGAAACGGGTGATCGTGACGTTCTCGCCGGTTTTGGCGGTGGCGGCGGCCACCATCTGCTTGATCGTCACGTTCGGGTCGCGCACCGACGGCTGGTCCATCAGGCAGACCTGCGCGTAGTAGCTCTCGATCTTGCCGTCGACGATCTTGTCGATCACGTTGGCCGGCTTGTTCTGGCCCTCGAACTGCGCGCGATAGATCTCCTTCTCCTTCTCGAGCTGCTCGGCCGGCAGATCCTCGCGCTTGACCACCAGCGGGCTGGCCGCGGCGATGTGCATCGCGATTTCCTTGGCCAGCGTCTGGAAATCCGGCGTGCGCGCGACGAAGTCCGTCTCGCAGTTCACCTCGACGAGCACGCCGACCTTGCCGCCCATGTGGATGTAGTGGCCGATGATGCCGTCCTTGGCGACGCGGCCGGCGCGCTTGGCGGCCTGGGCCAGGCCCTTCTTGCGCAGGAGCTCCACCGCCTTGTCGACGTCGCCGCCCGATTCCTCGAGCGCGGCCTTGCAATCCATCATGCCGGCGCCGGTCTTGTCGCGTAGTTCTTTTACCTGTGCTGCTGTCGCTGCCATTTCACTGACTCCGAGGTCTTGAGGTCTTGTGGCCCTGAGGTCCTGCGGTCCTGAGGTCTGTGGAAGACCGGTTGTACGAAATTCGCGCCGGCCGTTTTCGAGGCAGCCGGCGCGAGAGGGCAGGTCGCCGAACGGCTGCTAGGTCGTCGGCGCAGGGGTCTCGGCCGGCCGTTGCGGCTTGCGGATGTCGGCGGGCCGCACGGTGCGGCGCGCTTCGTCAGCGGCCTTTTCTTCGGCGTCCGAGGCCGCCTGTTCGGCCATCGCCGATTCGCGTTCGCCGCGACCCGAGATCACCGCGTCGGCAATGCGCGACACGAACAGCTTGACCGATCGCAGCGCATCGTCGTTCCCGGGAATCACGTAGTCCACCTGATCGGGATCGCAGTTGGTGTCGACGATGCCGATCACCGGGATCTTCAGCTTGCGCGCTTCGTCGACCGCGATCTGTTCCTTGCGGGTGTCGATGACAAACAGCGCGTCCGGCAGCCGGCCCATGTGGCGGATGCCTTCGAGGTTCTTCAGCAGCTTGCGCTTTTCCTTCTCAGCCTTCGCGATTTCCTTCTTGGGCATCGACTCGTAGCGGCCGTCGGTCGACATCGCCTCGAGATCGCGCAGGCGCGCGATGCTGCGCTGAATGGTGGTGAAGTTGGTCAGCAATCCGCCCAGCCAGCGCTCGTTGACGTAGTACATGCCGCAGCGCGACGCTTCTTCGGCGACGACGTCCTGCGCCTGACGCTTGGTGCCCACGAACAGGATGGTCTTGCCTTCGGCGGCGAGCTGGCGGACAAAGTCCTCTGCCTCGCGGTAGTGCTTGACGGTCTTGCCGAGGTCGAGGATGTAGATGCCACTGCGCTCTCCGAAGATGAACGGCTTCATCTTGGGATTCCAACGCTTGGTCTGGTGTCCGAAGTGCACGCCTGCTTCGAGCAGGTCCTTCATCGCGAGCGGGGTCAAATTGCCTCCATCCATGGCTGCCATTAACGCTTACTGAACTGGAACCGCTTACGGGCGCCGGCCATCCCGTATTTCTTGCGCTCTTTCGCGCGGGCGTCGCGCGTGAGCAGGCCGTCTTTCTTGAGCCGCGAGCGGAGCTCGATGTTGAACTCGCACAGCGCGCGGGCGATGCCGAGCCGGATCGCGCCGGCCTGGCCCGACACGCCGCCGCCGCGGACGGTGGCCAGCACGTCGAACTGTTCGCCGAGTTTCCGTGAGCAGGAGCGGAGACTTCACCAGGATGCGAAGCGTCTCGCGGGGAAAGAACTCCGCGAACTCGCGCTGGTTGACCTTGATGGCGCCGGTACCGGGCCGGAGAAAGACGCGGGCGGTGGATTCCTTGCGTCGCCCGGTTGCGTAGTATTGAGTAGCTGCCAAGTTATGCGACCTCGAAAACGGTAGGTGACTGCGCGGCGTGCGGGTGCTTGTCGCCCGCATACACCTTCAATTTGCGGTACATCGCATCGCCGAGCTTCGACTTCGGGAGCATGCCGCGAACGGCCTCTTCCATCATGCGCTCGGGCTTCTGCGCGCGAACGACCTTGGCGCGATCCTCGCGCAAGCCGCCGGGATAGCCGCTGTGGCGCTGATAAACTTTTTGATCTTCCTTGCGGCCCGTCAACTTCACTTTCGCGACGTTGAGGATGACGACGTGATCGCCCGTGTCGAGATAGGGCGTGTAAATGGCCTTGTGCTTGCCCTGAAGGAGTTTTGCGGCGTCGGTCGCAATGCGTCCGAGCACCTTGCCATTGGCATCAATCACATGCCACTTGGTGGGCATCGACTTCACGGGTGGTACGTAAGTGGGCATCCGAAATTCCTGCTAACTGAGTGCGGTTCCTTACTAACGCCTCCAAAGGGAGGCCGGGCAAACCCAAATCATACACGGATTTGCCGTCGGCGACAAGCTGACAACCACCGGCTCCCGCGCCCTTAAGCCGCCTGTGTGCCGGAGGTTAGTGTCACGGACCGCGCCCGGTGCGCGCGCCCGGGCCGTAACGCCAGATCGCCAAACTACTCACTTTTGCCCCTGCAGGCACGAACGGGTCTACCGATATAGCCCAGTGGCAGCTCAACAGAATCTGGCCGCTTTCGCTTCAGTCCAAAAACGTCAGCGGCTTTCAATTCTGTAAGTGGACCGGATCCGAACGCACCGCCCTGAACCGCCAATTTCGGTATTTAGGGCCAATTTTGTCGGATCAGCCATCCCGCTCACGCTGGTATTCGATTTGCCAAGCTAGGTGGGTCTGGAGACAAGCTAACGTGCTGTTCCGTCGAACAAAAAGCCTCGTGGGCCTCGACATCGGGTCGAGTTCCGTCAAGGCGATCGAACTGAAACCCGCCGGGAAAGGGTTCCGCGTGTCGGCTATCGGAGTCGAATCGGTCCCGCCCGACAGCATCGTCGACGGCGCCATCATCGATGGTGGCGCGGTCGCCGACGCCGTGCGCCGGCTGTTCGCCAACAAGAAGTTCAAGGCGAAGGACGTCGTCGCATCGCTCTCGGGCAACTCGGTGATCGTCAAGAAGATCACCCTGCCGGCCATGACCGAGGCCGAACTCGGCGAATCGATCTACTGGGAAGCCGAGCAGTACATCCCGTTCGACATCCAGGACGTCAACCTCGACTACGAGATTCTCGATCCCGGCACCGGCCAGGACACCCAGGGCAGCATGGAAGTGCTGCTCGTGGCGGCGAAGAAGGACAAGATCGCCGACTACACCAACGTGATCGCGCAGGCCGGCAAGACGCCGGTGGTCGTCGACGTCGACGTGTTCGCCCTCCAGAACGCCTTCGAGGCCAATTACGGTTTCGACCCCAACGCGGTGGTGGCGATTCTCAACGCCGGCGCCAGCGCCATCAACATCAACATTCTCGCCGGCGCCCAGTCGGTGTTCACCCGCGACGTATCGATGGGTGGCAACGCCTTCACCGAAGCCGTGCAGAAGGAACTCAACCTGCCGTACGAAAGCGCCGAGCAATTGAAAAAGGGCGACGACGTCGACGGCGCCACCTATGAAGATGCCCGCGCGGTGTTGCGCGCCATGACCGACAACGTGCTGCTGGAAGTGGAGAAGACCTTCGACTTCTTCAAGGCCACGGCGTCGAGCGATCGCATCGACCGGATCATGCTGTGCGGCGGCGCGTCGCGCGTCGAGGGCTTTGCCGAGTCACTGCGCGAGCGATTCGGCACCGAAGTCGAGCAGTTCGATCCGTTCCGCCAGGTCGCGTGCGATCCGAAGAAGCTCGGCGTCGACAATCTCGACGACTTCGCGGCGGTCGCCGCGGTGGCGATGGGCCTGGCGCTGCGCAAGGTCGGTGACCGATGATTCGGATCAACCTTCTCGCCACCGAACGCCACGCCGCCAAAGCGGCCGCGCCGGGCTTCCAGGCCGGTCAGAAGATGATGGTGATCGGCAGCCTGGTGCTGGTGTTGACCGCCGTCGGCGTCGGCTGGCGCTACTGGGCGCTCGGCCAGCAGCAGGCGCAGGTGGTGCGCGAGATCGACTCCGCGCGCCGGGAAGAAGCGCGGCTCCAGGAAATCCTCAAGCAGGTGCAGGAGTTCGAGAACCGCCGCAAGATGCTCGAGTCGCGAGTGGCGCTGATCGACGAGCTGCGCAAGGGCCAGACCGCGCCGGTGCACATGGTCGATCAGATCAGCCGCGCGCTGCCCGACATGACGTGGCTCACGTCGCTGTCGCAGAACGGCTACACCCTGACCATCCAGGGACAGGCCCTCTCGCTGACGTCGCTGTCGGATTTCATCGGCAACCTCGAGGCCTCACGGTATTTCATCCGTCCGGTCGAAATCATCGAAAGCTCGGTCGCTGCCAGCGATGGCAAGGGTCCGGAGCTGATCCAGTTCACGATTCGCGGCACGTTCCAGATGGCCGGCGTCGAATCGGTAGCGCCACCGCCTCCGGGCGCAAAGGGCGGAGGACGTCGTGGCTAATCTCAGCTTGGCGAAGTTGCCGTGGTACGGGCAAATCGGCGCGTTCGTGCTGGTCGCGCTCCTGGGCGCCGGCGCCTTCTACTACTTCTATGAAATGCCGCAGCAGGTCGGGCTCGACGCGCAGGCGAAGGAACTGAGCGCCATCCGCGGCCGCATCAGCCGCGGCCAGTCGATGGCCCGCCAGCTGCCCGAATTCCGCAAGGAGATCGGCACGCTCGAGGCGCGGCTCGAATCGTTGAAGCCGATCCTTCCGGATGAACGCGACGTCGGCGATCTGCTGCGCCGCGTCCAGACGCTCGCCACGCAGTCGAATCTGCAGGTGCGCGGATTCCGGCCGCAGGCGATCACGACCAAGGACATGCACGCGGAATGGCCGATTGCGCTGCAGCTCGAGGGCACGTATCACAACCTCGGGGTGTTCCTCGATCGCGTCAGCAAGTTCCCGCGCATCATCAACATCGGCAACTTGACGCTCGCGGCCAAGCCGGCGGACCTGCCGGGCAATTCGAGCATGACGATTCAGGCGACGGCGACGACGTTCGTGCTCGTCGATCCTCCGCCCGCCCCGCCTGAGCCGGCGAAAAAGGGCGCGGCCAAGAAGGCGCCGGCGAAAGCGCCGGCGAAGAAGTGATGACGATAGCCAAACGAACGATCCGTATCGCGGTGACGGTTGCGGCGCTGGTCGCCGCCCCGCTGGTCGCGGCGCAAGCGCCGGCAACCACCGCTCCCACGACGCCCGCGGCGACGACGCTGCCCGAGAAGAAGGTGGACCTGCCGTCACCGCCGCCCAACTTACGAATACGCGTCGCAGGGCCGGCGCGATCCCTTCGTCAGCCTCGTCAATCGCGGCGACGACGGCAAGGGCAAGAGCGGCGCGGCCACCGCCAAGCGCGCCGAGGGCGTCCCCGGAATGCTCACCGGTGAGCTGACGGTCCGCGGCATTCTGCAGACCCGCGGCACCTGGGTGGCGATGGTCGCGGGTCCCGACGGCAAGGTCTACACCGTGCGGGCGGGGGACAAGCTGGCGGACGGCGTCATTCGGTCGGTCAACGCAACAACGGTAGTGATTCTTCAGGAAGTCAACGATCCGCTGTCGCTTCAAAAACAGCGCGAAGTGCGCAAGTTCCTGCGCGGCGGAGAAGAGGTCAAGTGATGCACGGTCGCATTCCTCGACTGGTATTAGTGGCACCCATCGTAGTGGCGCTGGCGGTCAGTCTGACTGCCAGTCGGCCCGCTGCCCTGGGCGGCGCTGAAATTCCAGCATTGAAGTCCATCTCGTCACGGCTCGACGGCGCGGTCAGCACCCTGCTGATCGAAGCCAGCGAGCCGGTGGCGTATCTCACGAGCCAGCCGGATCCGCTGACCGTCCTTGTCGACCTGCGGAACGTGAATGCCGCGAGCCTCGACGGCAAGCCGATGGCGGCGATGCTCGCGCCGGTCGGCGGGGTGGGGGTGGAGCGCGCGACGGCGCCGGACGGCTCGCCGGTGGCGCGCGTGCGCGTTCGCCTCGATCGCGCCGCCACGCATCGCATCCGCAGCTCGCGCAACACCATCGTGGTCGAGTTTCCGGAGGCGGCGGCCGCACCGGTCAAGTCGGCGCTGCCCGCGCTTCTCACGGCACCCTCGACGGCGACAGCCCCTGACAATGTGACCGCGCCGGTCGCGGCGGCGCGCGCGGCTGCGACCGAGTTGCGGTCCGTGCGCGTCTCGACCATCGATACCGGTTACGCGATCACCATCGCCGGCAACGGCCCGCTCGTGGCCTCGAGTGTCGAAGAGGCGAAGGACCTGCCGGCGCGGGTGCTGCTGGACTTCCGCGACGTCGCGGCGGGCAGCGCGCCGGCGATCGTCAACGTCAGGAATGACGCCATCGCTCGCGTTCGCGTCGCCACCAACAGCCGTGAACCGCTGATCACCCGCGTCGTGATCGATCTCGCCCGCAAGATTCCCTACACGGTCGAACAGGCGGGCGACGACCTGCGCGTGCTCTTCACGCGCACGCTCGAGACCGCCGCCGCGGCGACCACGCCGGTCACCCCGACACTGATCGAAGAGCCCGCGGAGAAGGCGCCGGTGCTGGAACCGCTCCCCGACACCGCGGCGCCGGCCACCGCCATCGTGGCCCCCGCGCCGGCGCTGGTGCCCGAACGTCCGGCGATCGTTGCCGCGACGGTGGCGCCGATTGTGACGCCGCCGCCACCGGTCGCTGCGGTGACGGCCGCGCCGGCCGTGGCGCCATCGATGCCCGCAATCGCCGCTCCTCCTCAGCTCGCCGTCAGCCAGGCGCCGCTGCCGGTGCCGACACCCGCCGCGATGCTGGCCGCCGCCCAGGCGCAGCCGACCAGCCCGCTGCAGCAGACGCAGAACGCCCAGGGCCAGCGGCAGTTCACCGGCGATCCGGTGACCCTCGACTTCCAGGGCGCCGACCTGCGCGCCGTGCTGCGCACCTTCGCGGAAATCAGCAACGGCCTGAACATCGTGATCGACCCGAGCATCCAGGGCACGGTTGACGTGTCGCTGCACGACGTGCCGTGGGATCAGGCGCTCGACATCATCCTGCGCGCCAACAAGCTTGGCTACACCGTCGACGGCAACATCGTCCGCATCGTGCCGCTCACGGTGCTGGCGCAGGAAAACGAAGAGCGCCGCAAGCTGACGGAGGCCCAGTCGCTCGCCGGCACGCTCCGCACGCTGACGGTGCCGGTCAGCTACGCCAAGGCGGCCGACCTGGTCGCGGTCATCACCCGCAGCACCTTGTCGTCGCGCGGCGACGTGCAGGTCGATTCCCGAACCAACACCCTGATCATTCGCGACCTGCCGGATCGGTTGACCGATGCCACCGAGCTGGTGCGCACGCTGGACCGTCCGCAGCCGCAGGTCGAGATCGAAGCGCGCATCGTGCAGCTCAATCGCAACAGCGCGCGTGACCTCGGCATCCAGTGGGGCTTCAACGGCCGCGTCGATCCGGCGTTCGGCACGAGCACCGGCCTGGCGTTCCCGAGCAGCGGCAACCTGCAGGCCGGCACCGGCGGCGTCGACGCCGCCAACCCCTCGGCCGTGAGCCTGGCCCTCGGCTCGATCAACGGCGCCCTCAATCTCGACGTCAGCCTCCGCGCGCTCGAAAGCGACGGCAAGGGCCGCATCCTGTCGACGCCGCGGGTCGCGACCCAGAACAACGTCGAAGCGGAAATCACGCAGGGCTCGCAGATTCCGATTCAGGTGGTCTCGAACAACACGGTGACGGTGCAGTTCAAGGATGCGGCGCTGACCTTGCGCGTGACGCCGCAGATCACCGCGTCGAACACCGTGATCATGCGCATCTTCGTCGAGAAGGCCGCGCCCAACTACACCCAGACCACGCCGGCGCAGCCGATTCCGTCGATCGACACCCAGCGCGCCGTCACCACGGTGTTGATGGACGACGGTGAGACGACCGTGATCGGCGGCATCTACACGCGTGAGGAGGCGCAGGTCGACGTGCGCACGCCGTTCCTGCACCGGGTGCCGCTGCTCGGCTGGCTGTTCAAGACCGAACGCCGGCTCGACGACAGCGATGAACTGCTGATCTTCATCACCCCCCGGATCGCGAAGTAGGCCATATGCATACACCAACCCTTTCGTCCCGTCTCGCGCGGCTCGCCATCGCGGCCGCATGCCTGGCGTCCTCGGTCTCGTGCGGCGGTGAGCTGTTGCGCACCGGCCGCTCGCCGGTCTACCTCATCGTCAGCAACATGCAGGGGTCGAACGGCAACGAAGCGACCACCTTCTCCGCGTTCCTCCTCTCCGACGTGCAGGTTCTGGTGAACCAGACGATCAACGGGGTGGTCGTCAGGGTGCCGACCTTCTACAACGACAACGCGCAGGCCACGCTTCGCGTCGAGGCCAAGAACCTGTCGGCGCCGACCACGCCGGTCAACGACGTGACGATCACGCGCTATCGCGTCAACTTCCGGCGATCCGACGGCCGCAACACGCCCGGCGTCGACGTGCCCTACGGGTTCGACGGCGGCGTGAGTGTGACCATTCCGGCCGGCGGCTCGGCCAGCGTTACCTTCGAGCTCATCCGTCACCAGGCGAAGCTGGAGCCACCGCTTCGCAATCTCGTCGGGCTTGGCGGACTGGGTTTCATTTCGACAATCGCCGAAGTAACGTTTTATGGTCGCGATCAAAACGGGAATGAACTGACGGCCACTGCATCGATGGATGTGCAGTTCGGCGACTTCGCCGACGATTAGAGTTTCCAGGAATCACCAACATGCGAACGAACGCTCATCTCCTTACGCTTGCCGCCGCCGCGCTGACCCTGGTGTCGGGCTGCACTGTGAAAGACGTCGACATGCCTGCGCTCGCCGGCCCGTCGACATTTGCCCACTCGATTGTCATGACGGCCGATCGAGACACGCTGACCCAGAACGGCAGCGACTTCGCCGACATCCGCATCACCGCGACCGGCCCGACCGGGCAGGCCGAGAACATCCCGTTGCGCGCGCAGGTGTTTGTCGATGGCATCGCTCAGGACTACGGCACGCTGAGCACCAAGACGCCGATCACGCCGACGACCATTCGCTATACCGCGCCGCCGGCGTCGACGCTTGCGGCGGTACAGGTGCCGCAGACCATCTCGATCAGGGTCACGCCGTCGTCGTTCGGCGATTTCCGCAGCGAGGTCGCGCGCGAAATCGACCTGCGTCTCCTGCCGCAGGGCATTATCCTGCCGGTCAATCCGAACCTGGTCGCGGCGTTCGTGTTCACGCCGACGGCGCCGCAAATTCTCCAGACCGTGTCGTTCGACGCGTCGACGACGACCAATAACGGCGCCGCCTGCACCGTCGCCTGCACCTATGCGTGGAACTTCGGGGACGGCACGTCCGCCACGGGGCAGACCACCACCCACCAGTTCCGCACGATCAGCAACTTCAACGTCACGCTGACGGTCACCGACGCCAGGGGCGCGACCGCGATCGTGACCAAGGTCGTGCCGGTCGCCGCCGGAACGCCGCCAACCGCCGTCTTTACCTCGTCGCCGACCAGTCCCGGCGTCAACCAGGACGTGTTCTTCAACGCCAGCCAGTCGACGCCCGCGCCGGGCCGCACCATTACCAGCTACGACTGGTCCTTCGGCGACGGCGCGACCGCCAGTGGCGTGGTGCAGGCGCACAAGTACACGGCGCCCGGCAGCTATCAAGTGCAGCTGACGACCACCGACGACGCCGGCTCGGTCGGCCGTTCGACGCCCAGCACGCTGCAGGTCGGGCCGGTGGTCACCGGTGCGCCAACCGCGACGCTGACGGCGTCGCCGTCGTCGCCAAGAGCGAACACTCCGGTGGCCTTCAACGCCAGCGGCAGCCGGCCCGGGAGCGGCGCCAACATCAGGACCTACGTGTTCAGCTGGGGCGACGGCTCGCCGGAAGAGTCGCACACCAATCCTCTCCAGACGCACGTCTATACCGCCGCCGGGACGTTCGTCGCCACGGTCACCGTCACCGACAGCCTTGGTCGCACGGCGTCGGCCCAGGTGAGCGTGACCGTCGTGCCGTAGACTAGGAGCGTGTCGGGCGATAACCCACGCGTTCTCGAACTCCGACGCCGGGTCCAAGCGGACCCGGCGTCGATTGCTTTTGCGCAACTGGCGGAAGAGTGCCGCCGGCTCGGCAACAACGACGACGCCGTCGCCATTTGCCGCGCCGGCCTCGCGCATCATCCCGACTACCTGTCCGCACGGGTCACGCTCGGGCGCGCGCTGGTCGAGTTGGGGCGACTCGACGAAGCGCAAACCGAGCTGATGCTCGTGCTCAACCTCGCGCCGGACAACCTGCCGGCAAATCGCGCGATCGCCGAGATGTATCAGACGCGCGGCAACCTGCCCGAGGCGCTGAGGCATTACAAGCGCGCGCTCGAACTCGCCAATTACGATCCCGAGTTGGAACACCAGGTCGAGCGAATCGAGAACGCGGTCTCGCCACCGCCGCCGCCGGCGCCGGCGGTCCGCTCGGCACCCACCGCGATCGAGGATCTCTTCGATTTCGACACGTTGCTCGAGCAACTCGGCGCCGACCCGCATGCCAGGCACCAGTCGCCGCCGCCGATGGGCGAGGCTGACGCAGCTCCCGTGGCGATCGCGCCCGGTGTGGTCGACGCAGTCGAACTGCGCGAGGACGATCGCGATCCCTTCTCGGTCCTCGAGCGCCAGCTGCGCGACACCGAGGAACAGCGCGCGCGGGAACAGCTCGCGGCGCGCGCGGATGAGACGCGCGAGCATCAGCGCGAGCAGCGGCTGCTGGGGGAACTGCAAGGCTGGCTCTCCTCAATCCTGCGCGAGCGCAATCACCCTTCCGCTTGATGGACGTCGCCCCGCTCCCGTTGCGGCTGGCGCGTCACGCGCGGCTGCGTGATGGCCTGCGCGACGCCGGTCTCGACGCGCTGCTCGTCACCTCGCTCCCGAATGTTGCGTACCTGACGGGCCTCTTCGCGTCCGCCGCGGGAGTGCTGATCACGTCTGACCGCCTCGTGCTCATCACGGACGGACGCTATCTGGGGATCGCCAGGAACCTCGGTGCGGACCTGCCAGGTTACGAGCTGGTCGTCACACCGGCCGACAAACCGTTCGATCTCGCCTTTGCCGAGGCGCTGTGCGTCATTGGCAAAGGACGAGCCGGCTTCGAGTGCGCCCATCTGTCCGTGAAACGCCACCAGGAGCTCACGGCGCGGCTCGCGGACAGGTCCTGCGGTGTGGTCCTCGAAGGCACCGACGGCCTGGTTGAGCAGTTGCGGACTGTAAAGGACCCCTGGGAGCTCGCCGTAATGGCCGAGGCCGGCGGGAGACTTTCAGATGTCGCTAAGTGTATAATCCCAAAAGCCTTAGCGGGAATGACGGAGCGGGAAGTGGCTGCCGTCATCGAAGCCGAGTTGCGGCGGGTCGGGTTCGACAAACCCGCCTTTGATACCATCGTCGCCTCCGGGCCGAACTCGGCCGTGCCTCACTACCGGGCCGGCGACCGGATGTTGACCGCCGGCGACCTGGTGGTGTTGGATTTCGGCGGCATGTTTCGCGGCTATGCCGTGGATCTGACGCGCACGATTACGATTGGCCCGGCCGACGCCAGGCAACGGCGGCTGCTCGACGATGTCGCCGCGGCGCAGCAGGCGGCCTTCGCCGTGGTTCGCGAGGGCGTGCTGGCCACCGACGTCGACCGCGCGGCGCGCGCGTCGATGGAACTGGCCGGGCTGGGAGCGGCATTTGGCCATGGCACCGGCCATGGTCTTGGCTTGGAAGTGCACGAACGGCCCCGGGTAGCGCCATGGCGGGCCGGATTGCCTGGAGAACCGCTGCAGCCAGGCATGGTGTTCACGATCGAACCGGGCGCGTATTTTCCCGATTGGGGAGGCGCGCGGATCGAGGATGATGCGGCGTTGACGTCGTCGGGGGCCGCGTGGCTGACCGACGTGCCGCGGTTGTGGACGGGTTAACGTCCAGCCCCGCAGAGGCGGGGCGAGAGACCCTGTGAGAGACGGATGACACTGGACGAGATCAAACAGCTCATTGAGTTCATCAAGGGCCAGGAGCTGACTGAGTTCGAACTGGAACAGGACGGTTTCAAGATCCGCATCAAGAGCGGGCAGAACCACCAGCTCGTGGCCGCTCCGGCGGTGCCGGCGATGCCGATGATGGCGGCGCCGATCGCGCCGGTTACGGGCGGGGGCGGGGCAGCCCCCAGCAGCCCGGCCGCCGAGGACGACGGCGGCGAACTGTGCATCGTGAAGTCGCCGATCGTCGGCACCTTCTACCGCGCCGCGGAGCCAGGTGCCAAGGAACTGGTTGCGGTCGGCGACACTGTCCGCAAGGGCCAGGTGTTGTGCATCATCGAAGCGATGAAGCTGATGAACGAGATTGACTCCGAGTACGACGGAGAGGTCACGAGCATCTACATCGAGAACGGCCAGGCCGTGCAGTACGGCGAGCGGCTGTTCGCGATCAAGCCCAATAACTGATGGAACGGCCCGAATAACGGTCCGCACCGCGTAGCCAAAAAACCATGTTCAAAAAAATCCTGGTCGCCAATCGTGGAGAAATCGCGCTGCGCGTGATTTTCGCGTGTCGCGAATTGGGTATCAAGACCGTCGCCGTCTACTCCGAGGCCGACGAGAATTCCCTGCACGTCCGCTTCGCGGATGAAGACATCTGCATCGGGCCGGCGCGCAGCAGCGACAGCTATCTGAACGTGCCCGCGATCATCAGCGCGGCGGAGATTACGGGTGCCGACGCCCTGCATCCCGGATACGGCTTCCTGTCCGAGAGCGCCTACCTCGCGGAGGTGTGCGAGGCGTGTCACATCCGCTTCATCGGCCCCGATCCCAGCGTGATCCGCCTGCTCGGCGACAAGTCGAAAGCGCGCCGCGCGATGAAGAAGGCCGGCGTGCCGATGCTGCCGGGCAGCGACGGCCCGGTCGAGAGCGAAGAGCGCGCCGCCAAGATCGCGGCGCAAATCGGCTATCCGGTCATCATCAAGGCCGTCGCCGGCGGCGGCGGCCGCGGCATGCGGATCGTCAAGGCCCCGGCCGATCTGCCGCATGCCTTCAAGACGGCACAGCGCGAGGCCGAGTCGGCCTTTGGCGTCGGCGACGTCTACCTCGAGAAGTATCTCGAGGCCCCGCGGCACATCGAGTTCCAGATCCTCGGCGATCATCACGGCAACGTGGTGCACCTCGGCGAGCGGGAATGCTCGATTCAGCGCCGGCATCAGAAGTTGCTCGAAGAGTCGCCGTCGGTGGCGGTCACCGAAAAGATCCGCCGCAAGATGGGCAGCCTGGTGGTGGATGCGGCGCGCGCGGTGCAGTACACCAATGCCGGCACCTTCGAGTTCCTGATGGACGAGAAGGGCAACTTCTACTTCATGGAAGTGAACACGCGCGTCCAGGTCGAACATCCGGTCACCGAAATGGTCACCGGCATCGACATTGTCAAGGAACAGATCCGCATCGCCGCGGGCGCGCGGCTGGGTTTCAAGCAGAGCGAGGTCACCTTTACCGGCCATGCGCTCGAGTGCCGCATCAATGCCGAAGACCCGGAGACGTTCGTGCCGTCGCCCGGGATGATCCACGCGTTCTCCGTGCCGGGCGGCCCCGGCGTGCGGGTCGACACCGCGGCGCACTCCGAATGCCTGATCTCGCCGTACTACGATTCGATGGTCGCGAAGGTGATCGTGCACGGCCGCGACCGGCAGGAGTCAATCGCGCGCATGAAGCGCACGCTCGAAATGAGCGTCGTCGAGGGCATCCGCACCACCATCCCGCTGCACCTGAAGATCCTCAACGAGCCGGATTTCGTCGCCGGCCGCTTGAGCACGCACTTCATGGAGCGCTTTGCCGCCAAGCCCAGGAATTCCGCGCTCGCCGAATCCGCCTAGGCTGTACGCGATCGTCGACGCCGAGGTGTGCGCGCTGCACGGCCGCGCGCCGATCGACGTCGCGCACGCGTTCCTGTCGGCGGGCGCCCGCTGGCTCCAGCTGCGCTGCAAGGGCATGGCGAGCGGCGAGTTTCTGGATCTCGCCGGCCGCACGCTCGCCCAGTGCCGCGCGGCGGGCGCGGTCCTGATTGTCAACGATCGTGCCGACATCGCCGCCATCGCGCAGGCCGACGGACTGCATGTCGGCCAGAGCGATCTCTCGCCGGCGGACTCGCGCACCGTGATCGGCACGTCGCCGATCCTCGGGTTGTCGACGCACACGCCCGGGCAGTGGGAGGCGGCGCTGCTCGAGCCGATTTCCTACCTGGCGATCGGGCCGGCCTTCGGCACCGCCACCAAGGACACCGGCTACCGCGCGGTGGGGCTCGACGTGGTGGCGCGCGCGTCGGCCGCGGCGGCGGCCCGCGGCCTGGCGACCGTGGCGATCGGCGGCATCACGATCGAGAACGCGGTGTCGGTGATCGAGGCCGGCGCAGCGTCGGTGGCGGTCATCGGCGATCTGCTGCGGGGCGATCCCGAAGCGCGTTGCCGTGCTTTCCTGCGCGTAGTCGAATGAATCGCACTTATAATGCCGGGGCCAGCCACCCGTTCCACGACTGATGGAGCGGGTCCGCTTGTCCGTCGTCGCCCGCGCGACGGCGGCAACACCCTCTTGGAGGCGGAATGGATTCGAATCTGTTCAAGACGAAGTCGATCGAGCAACTCGTCGGCGACGTTGAACATGGCGGGAAGGCCCTTCGTCGCAGCTTGAGCGCGTTTGACCTGACGCTGCTCGGCATCGGCGCCATCATCGGCACCGGCATTTTCGTCCTGACCGGCACCGCCGCGGCCAACCAGGCCGGCCCGGCGATCACGATGTCGTATCTTGCCGCGGGACTGGCGTGCGCGTTTGCCGCGCTGTGCTACGCCGAGTTCGCGTCGATGATCCCGATCTCGGGCAGCGCTTATACCTATGCCTATGCGACGCTCGGCGAGCTGGTCGCGTGGATGATCGGCTGGGACCTGATCCTCGAGTATGCCGTCGGCTCGATGACGGTGGCGATCGGCTGGAGCGGCTACATGCAGCGGCTGCTGGCCGGCTTCGGCGTGACGCTGCCGCAGTGGATGGCGGCGGCGCCGCCGGTGGGCATCATCAATCTGCCGGCGGTGATCATCGTGCTGTTCATCATGGTGCTGCTGGTGATCGGCGTGCGCGAGTCGGCGCGCTTCAACGCGGCGATGGTGGCGGTCAAGCTGGCGGCGGTGCTGTTCTTCCTCGCCGTCGGCGTCGTCTACGTCGAGCCCGCCAACTGGCAGCCGTTCGCGCCCTACGGCTGGCCGGGCATCATGGCCGCCGCCGCGGTGGTGTTCTTCGCCTATATCGGCTTCGACGCGGTGTCGACGACCGCGGAAGAAGCCAAGAACCCGCAGCGTGACCTGCCGATCGGCATCATCGCGTCGCTGATCATCTGCACGGTGCTCTATCTCGCGGTGGGCGCGGTGCTGAGCGGCATCGTGCCGGTGGTGCAGTTCCGGTCGGTCCAGGAGGCGCTGCCCGACGTGCCGATGATCACCCAGGAGGAATCGATCAAGTTCCTCAATGCGCCGGTGGCCTACGCGCTGGCGTACATCAATCAGGGCTGGGCCGCGGGCCTGGTCTCGGCCGGCGCGGTGGCCGGAATCACCTCGGTGCTGCTGGTGATGCTGATGAGCCAGCCGCGCATCTTCTTCTCGATGAGCCGCGATCGCCTGCTGCCCCCGGGCGTCAGCAAGGTGCATCCGCGTTTCGGCACGCCCTACATCACCACCATCATCACCTGCGTGCTGGTGGCGCTGGTCGCCGGCCTGACACAGATCCAGGTGGTCGGCGAAATGACCAGCATCGGCACGCTGTTCGCCTTCGTGGTGGTGTGCGCGGCGGTGCTGGTGCTGCGCGCCAAGCGGCCCGACGCCAAGCGCCCGTTCAAGGTGCCGTTCGGCCCGGTGTTCCCGGTGCTCGGCATCCTGTCGTGCACCTACCTGATGCTCAGCCTGCCGGTGCTCACCTGGGTGCGGTTCCTGGTGTGGCTCGACATCGGCATGATCGTCTACTGGTTCTACGGCCGCACCCACAGCCCGCTGGTCAACCACACCGAGTCGTCGGCGCGGACCCCGATGCAGGCGCTGGCCAACTTCATCACCACCTTCGGGCTGTTGTTGATCTTCAACGCCACCTGCATCGCCATCCTCGGCTACTTCACCGAGTTCGGCATCACCAACGAGACCACCGCGAAGTGGTTCGAGATCGGCGTCACGGCGGACGAGGCCGACACGTTCGGCCTGAAGTTCCTGGCCGTGTCGGTCGCGGTCTGGGTCGTCGGCTACGGATTGACGAAAGCGTCGGGAGAAAAAACATAGCGCGACGACTGGACGGTGTGGCCTGTGCGGCGCGCATTCGTGAGGATGTGGCGCCGCGCATTGCCGCGTTTCAACAGCGCTACGGACGGCCGCCGGGGCTGGGCGTGGTGCTGGCCGGCCACAGCCCCGCCTCGGAAGTCTATGTTCGCAATAAGATCAAGACGGTTGGCGACGCCGGCTGCCGGGCCGAGCTCTTCAGGCTGGCGGATTCGGCGACGCTCGGCGAGGCGCTGGCGCTGGTGCGGCGGCTGAACACCGACGAGCGGATTGACGGGATCCTGGTGCAGTCGCCGTTGCCGCCCGGCATGGGAGCCGAGGCCGAGCAGCGGGTGTTCGACGCCATCGACCCGGCGAAGGATGTGGATGGCTTTCACCCGTACAACGTCGGCCTCCTGGTGCAGAAGCGGCCCGCGCTGGTGGCCTGCACACCGCTTGGCTGCATCGAACTGCTCGAGCGCGAGGGCGTCGAGATGACGGGACGCCGTGCCGTCGTGATCGGGCGCAGTGACATCGTCGGCAAGCCGATGGCGATGCTGCTGCTGCACCGCGATGCCACGGTGACCGTGTGCCACTCGCGGACCGTGGACCTGCCGGCGGTGGCCAGGACCGCGGATATCCTGGTGGCGGCGATCGGCCGGCCGGCGTTCGTGACGCGCGACTTCATCAAGCCCGGCGCGACGGTGGTCGACGTCGGCATCAATACGCTGACCACGCAAGCCGAGGTCGAGCGGATTTTTCCGGCGACCAGCCGCAAGCGCGCCGCCTTTGCCGAAAAGGGCAGCGTGCTGGTGGGCGATGTCCATCCGGACGTGGAATCTGTGGCCGGCGCGCTCACGCCGGTGCCCGGCGGGGTTGGCCCATTAACGGTCGCGATGGTGCTCAGGAACACCGTCACGGCCGCAGAACTTCGAGCTACCGGAAAGGCGGCGATGTGATCCGGAAGATTGCGTTGACGGGCGGTATTGCGACGGGGAAGACCTACGTCGCCAATCGCCTGCGGGAGGCCGGCGTGCCGATTGTCGACGCCGATGCGCTGGCGCGGGATGTGGTGGCGCCGGGGAGCGCGGCGCTGGCCGCGATCCGCAAGCGATTCGGGCCTGATGCGGTGCGCCGCGACGGGACCATGGACCGCGTCCGGGTGGCGCAAATCGTCTTCAAGGACAAGCGCGCCCGCCTCGATCTGGAAGCCATCATTCACCCGGCCGTGATCAAGGCGATCAGCGATTTTTTCGCGTCGCTTCCGAAGCGGACGCCGTTTGCCGTCGCCGACATCCCGCTCGTCTTCGAGACCGGCCGGGACAAGGAATTCGACGCCACCATCGTCGTCGCCTGCCCGCGGGACCTGCAGCTGCAGCGGCTGATGGAGCGCAACAAGCTGTCGAAAGAGGACTCCGAGCGGCGCCTGGCGGCGCAGTGGCCGATCGATCAGAAGGTGAAGAAGGCCACCTACGTGATCAACAACGACGGCAGCTTCGCCGACACCGACGCGCAGGTGGATGCGCTGATTGCCGTGCTCAAGGACGGGAAATCGAAGGCGTAGACGGCGCGCGCTTACATCTCGACGGTGGCATCCTTCGCCGGCGCAATCCGTTCCTCGACGAACGAATTCCACTCATGGCAATGCGGGCACTGCCACAGCAGGTCGGTGCTGCGGTAATGGCACTTCAGGCAGACGTGCGGATCGAGGAAGAACACTGACGAGCGCGCCGACTCGATGTAGCGTGCCACCAGCGCCGGGTTGAGATCGAGGTGCTGCAGCACGTTCCACACCGCCTGGTGCACGGTCAGGCCGTGCGGATTCTGCTCCAGTGCGGAGATGAGAATCTCGAACGCTTCCTGGTGACGGCCGCGGGCGGCGAGATGGCGGCCGAGGCCGAGCCGGGCGCGCCAGTCCTGCGGATTGGCGGCGATGACACCCAGGCAGCGCTGCTCGAACCGCTGCGGCTGGTCCTGCTGCTGATACAGGCGCTCGAGCCGATCGAAGGCCAGATAGGCGCGATCCGGCGCTCGTGCCATCAAGCCATCCCACGCCGCCTCGGCGCCGGCGAGATCGCCCTGGATGAAGCGCACGTCACCGAGGTTCAGGTAGGCGGGGGTGGTGTCGGGGTCCTGCTCGATGGCGGACTGGAAATGCCGCGCCGCGTGACCGCGGTCGCCGGCGCGCAACGCCTCGGTCCCGAGCTCGTTTTCGAGAAACGCCAGGATCGACTGGTTGCGCGGCTGCGTGTCGGGCCCGCTCAGCGCGACCAGCTGCTTGCGGATGCGGTGGGCGTCGGCCCACTGGTGCTGCTCCTCGTGAAGTTTCTGCAGGTATAACAACGCGTACTGGTTCGAGGGATCCATGCGGATCACCTCGTTGAACGCCTCGAGCGCGCGATCGACGAATCCGCCGCGTTTAAAGTCGAGGCCGAGGCACAGCAGGATGTAGGCGTGCTCGACCCGGGTCAGCTTCGGCCGCTGCAGCAGCGCCTGGTGCACCTGGATGGCGCGGGCCACCTGGCCGCGCTCGCGATGCACGTTGCCGAGAATCAGGTGGATTTCGAGCGCGTCGCTGTCGACGCGCGCGGCCTGGCTCAACTCTTCGATCGCGAGGTCGATCTGGTTCGAGACCAGGAAGTTGAGGCCGAGGACGTAGTGGTGCGAATCGCGCGCGCGGCGGCGATCGATCCATTTGCCGTCGCGCAGCTTGTAGCGTTCCCACGCCTTGCCGATCGCCAGCCCGAGCAGCAGCATGACGAGCGCGGCGAGAAAGGGGAGGGACTCTGCGGAGGTCATTGCAAACTGTGCTGCGCCTTCTGGTGCCGGTGGCGGCGGCCCTAGACCATTTCCGTGCGCCAGAGGTCGTGCAGGTGCACGACGCCTTCCACACGGCGATCGGCGTCGATCACGACGATCGAGGTGATCTTGCGTTGCTCCATCATCGCCAGCGCTTCGACGGCCATGGTCGACTGGCTGATGGCGATCGGGTTGGCGGTCATCAGGTCGCGCGCGGTCAGGTCCTGGATGTTCGGGGTGGTCACCATCTTGCGGCGCAGGTCGCCGTCGGTGATGATGCCGGCCAGCCGGCCGTCCTTCTCGACCACCGCGGTCATGCCCAGCCCCTTGCGCGACATCTCATAGATCACGTCGCGCATCGCGGTGTGCAGTTGCACCACCGGGAGCGCCTCACCGGCGCTCATCAGCTGCTCGACCCGCATCAGCTTCTTGCCCAGCTTGCCGCCCGGGTGCAGATTGGCGAAGTCCTCCGGCTTGAACCCCTTGTCGACGAGCACCGTCATCGCCAGCGCGTCGCCGAGCGCCAGCGCCGCGGTGGTGCTGGCCGTGGGCACCAGGTTCATCGGGCAGGCCTCTTCGGACACGCTGCCGTCGAGCGCCACATCCGCGGCCTGCGCCAGCGTCGATCTGGGGGAGCCGGTAATGGCGATCAGCGGCGCGCCGATCCGCTTCAGGGTCTCGAGCACCCGCGTCAATTCCTCGGTCTCGCCGCTGTACGACATTGCCAGCACGACATCGTCGGCCTGGATCACGCCGAGGTCGCCGTGCACGGCTTCGGCCGGGTGCAGGAAGAAGGCCGGCGTGCCGGTGCTCGCGAGGGTCGCGGCGATCTTCCGGCAGATGATGCCGGACTTGCCCATGCCGGTGACGATCACCCGTCCCTTGCAGCCGCGGAGCAGTTCGACCGCGCGCGCAAATTCGCCGTCAACGCGATCGACCAGCGCGAGGATCGCCGCCGCTTCGGTCTGGAGGACCTTGCGGGCGAGGGACAGGTCAGGCATGTTTCACGATCTTATCAAGGGCGACGAGGCGGCGCAGGAGCGGCTCCAGCCGGTCGAGGCTGAGCGCGTTGGCGGCGTCGCTTCTGGCGCGGCTCGGGTCCTCGTGCACTTCCATGAACACGCCGTCCACCCCCGCCGCGACCCCGGCCTGCGCCATCGGCTCGATGAACTCGGCCAGGCCGGCGGTGACGCCGTTGCCGGCCCCCGGCAGCTGCAGGCTGTGGGTCACGTCGAACACCACCGGATGGCCGAGGGCGCGCAGCATCGGGAACGCGCGCGGATCGACCACCAGGTTGTTGTAGCCGAACGACACGCCGCGCTCGGTGACCATCACCTGGGAATTGCCCGACTCGAGGACCTTCGCGATCACGTGCTTCATGTCGTTCGGCGCGAGGAACTGGCCCTTCTTGACGTTGACCACCTTGCCGGTGCGCGCGGCGGCGACAATCAAATCGGTCTGGCGGGAAAGGAATGCGGGAATCTGCAGGATGTCCGCGACCTCGGCGGCCGGTGCGGCCTGACTCACGTCGTGGATGTCGGTGAGGATCGGCAGACCGGTGCGTTGCTTGACCTTGGCGAGCACGCGCAGGCCGTCGGCGAGACCGGGCCCGCGATAGGACGCGAGCGAGGTGCGATTCGCCTTGTCGAACGACGCCTTGAACACCACCGGCACGCCCACCCGGACCGCAATCGCCTGCAGGGCGATCGCCAGGTCCATGGCGTGCTGCGTGCTCTCGATCACGCAGGGGCCGAGGATGAAGGCGAGCGGATAGCCGGTGCCAAAGGATACGGAACCGGCGGTCACGGGCATGACGTTCTGCATCGGTCTGGGCTATCGGTGCCGGCTGCGGATCAGGCGTCGCTCTTCGACACGCGCACTTGGGCTTCGCCGGCGGCGCCGAGCCGTTGCCGCTTGGCGGCTTCCACGAAGCTGGCAAACAACGGATGCGGCTTGAGCGGACGCGACTGGAACTCGGGATGGAACTGCACGGCGATGTACCAGGGATGGCCGGGCAACTCGGCGATCTCGACGAACTTGCCGTCGGGCGATCGCCCGGAAATGCGCATGCCCTTTTCCGCCAGCGCCGGCTCGTACAGGCAATTGAACTCGAAGCGATGGCGATGGCGCTCGTGCACGAGGTCGGTGCCGTAGATCTTCCGCGCCAGCGAGTTCGGCGCCAGCTCGCAGGCGTAGCGGCCCAGGCGCATGGTGCCGCCGAGCTCGTCGACGCCCAGCAGATCGCGCAGCTTGTAGATCACCTTGTGCGGCGCGGCTTCGTCGACTTCGGTCGAATCGGCGCCGTCGAGGCCGCACACGTTGCGCGCGTACTCGACCGTCGCCCACTGGAAGCCGTAGCAGATCCCGAAAAACGGAATGCGGTTCAGGCGCGCGTGCTCGGACGCCTTCATCATGCCGCGCGTGCCACGCGAGCCAAAGCCGCCGGGCACCAGGATCGCCGTGGCGCCGTCGAGCAGGTGCGCGCCGCCCTCCTGCTCGAGGGCTTCCGATTCCACCCATTGGATGTTGATCCGGACGCGATTGGCGAAGCCGCCGTGGTAGAGCGCCTCGTTCAGGGACTTGTACGAGTCCTCGTAGCCGGTGTATTTGCCGACCACGTGGATGGTGATCTCGTCTTCAGGGTTCTTGATGCGTTCGACGAGCTCCTCCCACGGCTGCATGCGCGACTCGCCGGGCGGCAGGTGGAGGTACTTGAGAATCACCGAATCGAGGCCTTCTTCGCGCAACGCGATCGGCACTTCGTAAATGGTCGAGACGTCTTTGGCGGTGATCACCGCTTCTTCGTTGACGTCGCAAAACAACGCGATCTTCTGCTTGATGTCGCGGGCGAGGAGCCGATCGGTGCGGCACAACAGGATGTCCGGCTGGATGCCGATCGAGCGCAGGTCACGGACGCTGTGCTGGGTGGGCTTGGTCTTCAGCTCGCCGGCCGCGCCGATGTAGGGCACGAGCGTGAGGTGCACGTAAATGGTGTTGTCGCGACCGACGTCCTGACGAAACTGGCGGATCGCCTCGAGGAAGGGCAGCGACTCGATGTCGCCCACCGTGCCGCCAATCTCGACCAGCACGACGTCGCAGTCGCGTCCGGCCTGGCGGATGCAGTCCTTGATCTCGTTGGTGATGTGCGGGATCACCTGCACGGTGCGGCCGAGATAGTCGCCGCGCCGCTCCTTCTGAATGACCGACATGTAAATCTTGCCGGTGGTCCAGTTGCTGTTGCGGGTCGCGGTCATGCTGGTGAACCGCTCGTAGTGACCCAAATCCAGGTCCGTCTCCGCGCCATCGTCGGTGACGTAGACCTCACCGTGCTGATACGGGCTCATCGTGCCGGGATCGACGTTGATGTAGGGGTCGAACTTCTGCAGGGTCACCTTGTAACCGTGGCCCTCGAGCAGCGCGCCGATCGACGCCGCGGCCAGTCCTTTGCCGAGCGACGACACGACGCCGCCGGTCACGAAGATGTATTTGGGTTGGCGGACGGTGTTTTCCATCGAGGTCTCAGGTCCGGGATGAAGTCAGCATCATGGAGCGAACACGTTCGAGATCGTCAGGGGTGTCGACGCCGGCCGCGACGTGGTGGGTGTCGACGACCCGGATGCGAATGCCGTGCGCCACCGCGCGGAGCTGCTCGAGGGATTCCTCCCGCTCGAGCGCAGCAGCCGGCAGGGCGGCTAACCGCAACAGCGTGTCGCGCCGATAAACGTATAGCCCCACGTGTGCACGCGCCAGCGCAGGCACGGACAGGTCGAGGTCCACCGGAGATGCCGAGGCTGGAATCGGGGCGCGCGAAAAATACAGGGCGTTGCCGGACGCATCGGTCACGACTTTGACGACGTGGGGATTGGTGAATTCATCGACACTGGAAAAAGGACGGCTCACGGTGCTCATCTCGAGCGACGAGTCCGCCAGCATCGGCGCCACCGCGGCGTCGATGGTTGCCGGTTCGATGAGCGGTTCATCGCCCTGCAGGTTGACGACCAGCCGACAGGGCAGCTGGCCGACCACCTCGGCGATGCGGTCGGTGCCGCTGACGTGGTCGGCGCGCGTCAGCATCGCGGCGCCGCCGAACGACCGCACCACGCTCGCGATCCGCTCGTCATCGGTCGCCACGATCACGGCGTGCACCGAGGCCGCCGACGACGCTCGGCGGTACACGTACTCGATCATCGGCCGGCCGGCAATGTCGGCGAGAATTTTTCCGGGGAGACGGGTGGAGTGCAGCCTCGCGGGGATGACGGCGAGAACCGACGATTCAGTCAGCGCAAATGGCAGCCGCTCGACCGAATTGGGGTGCACGTCGAAGTATACCACACGGTATTGGGGCGAGCAGGGGACCGCGTGTGGTCTTGGCGAGTCTAATATTGCGTATCCTGTACCTCCTACTGTGAGATGGCATTGGTGTTGACTCCGCGTTCTGTCGGATTGATGGTGGCCGCCGCGCTCGCCGCGGGGTGGATGGGCGCCTCGATCGCGCAAGGCCCGCCGCCGGCGCAGTCATCGCGCGCGGCCGGGGGCGTGCGTCCGGTCGGATCCCCGGCGGTGATGCCGCGCGCCGAGAATCTCCGCCAGCGCTTGAGCGAGCCGCCACTGCCAAGCCGCGGGCGTAATCCCTTCGTGTTCGGGCCACGCGCGCCGATTCGTCCGACGGCCTTTCGGGATCGCCCCGACGCGCCGGACGATCCACCGCCGGTGGCGTTCGAGCCCCCGCCACCACCGATGCCGATGTTTCGATTGTCGGGAATTGCGTCCGAGGTCGAGGGCGACGTCACGGTCATGACCGCCATCCTGAACGATAACGGCGCGATGGTGTTTGCCAAAGCCGGCGACAAATTATCCAACGGCTATGGCGTCGTGCGCGTCGACGAAACGTCGGTGACGCTCGTCGACGCCACCGGCGTCACCCAGACGATTCGCCTGCCCTAGACGCGGACCATCCAGGCGTTGTTAACCGCCTTCAGCGCGCAAATTTCCTTCATCACATCCACTTCGGTCTGCTGGTCGGCCGGCTCGTCGATGTTCACCGCAGCGACCGCGCCCTCGGCGTTTCTCCCGAGCCCGAAGTTGGCGATGTTGACGCCATGCTTGCCGAGAATGGTGCCGATCTCGCCGATCACGCCGGGCTGATCGTTGTTCATGAACAGGATGGTCGTGCCCGCGAGCTGCGCGTCGAGCGGCACGCCGTTCAGCAGCACCAGGCGGGGGCCGTAACCCTGCACGACCGTGCCTTCGACGTGCCGTTCGCCCTTGCTGGTGTGCAGCTTGACCGACAACAGGCTCCGGAAGCTGCGAAGGCGGGTGCTGGCGGACTCGGTCAACTCGATGCCCCGGGTCTTGGCCACCGCACGCGCGTTCACTTCCGTCACCGTGTCCGACAAAATCGCCTGGAACAGGCCGACGAGCGCCGCGTTCAAGATCAGCGGATGGCTGCCCGAGGCCAGCTCGCCGTAATAGCGGACGCTGAGCGACTCGATTCGCGCTTCGCCCATCTGACCTAGCAACGCGCCGAGCTGCTTGGCGAGCACCATGTATGGCTGGATCTTCTGAAACTCGTCCGGGGCAACGGAAGGAAAGTTGACGGCGTTACGGATCACGCCGGTTTTCAGGAAATCGCGCAGGGCACTGGCCGTTTCGACGCCGACCAGTTCCTGGCCTTCCCGTGTCGACGCGGCGATATGCGGACTGGCCACCACCTGCGGCAACTGCTGCAGCGCGGTATCCGTCGTCGGCTCCGAGGTGAAGACATCGAGCGCGGCGCCGCCGATGTGCCCGCTGGTGATGGCCTCGACCAGCGCCGGTTCATCGATCAGCTCGCCGCGGGCGGTGTTGATCAACTTCAGGCCCTTCTTGCACTTCGCGAGCCGCTCGGCGTTGAACGTGTGCCGGGTTTGCGGCGTCGCCGGCATATGAAGCGACAGGAAATCTGCCCGGGCGCACAGATCGTCCATGGAGACGAGCTCGATGCCAAGTTCGGCGGCGACGTTCGCGGCGATGAACGGATCGTGAGCAATCACGGTCATTTCGAAGGCCTGCGCGCGCCGCGCCACCTCTTGTCCGATTCGTCCGAGACCGGCAAGGCCCAGGGTCTTGCCGCGGACCTCCTCGCCCAGGAATGCCTTCTTGTCCCACTTGCCCTGTTTCATCGAGGCATCGGCGGCGGGCAGCTTGCGTGCCAGCGACAGCAGTTGAGCCATCGCGAGCTCGGCGACGCTGATGCTGTTTGCCCCTGGCGCGTTCATGACGACAATGCCGCGAGCGCTGGCGGCTTCGACGTTGACATTGTCGACGCCCGTGCCCGCGCGCGCGATCGCCTTGAGTTTCGTTCCCGCCGCAATGATCTCGGGCGTGACCTTGGTGGCGCTGCGCACCACGAGCGCGTCAGCGTCGGCCAGGTCGGCCGACAACTGTTCGGGGGTTCGACCTGATTTGGAATCGACGTCCCATCCTTCAGCCCGCAGCAACTCCAGTGCGGTCTTCGGCAGATCGTCGGCAACAACAATTCGCATTTGGGAATCCAGGAGAAATTTCGTGGCCGTTCGAACGTTTGTGCGAACGTTGATCGGAACGCTCGTCTGAACGTTCGTATGAACGAATATAATAACGCGTTCGCTACAACAGTGACGCACCACGATTGGTGCAATTCGCTGATTTGTTCCAGAACACGCGCGGTACGCGGCTTTCACGGGCGCTTTTCCACAAGGTTTTCCACAGAAATTGTGGATCGCTCGGCGCAAGATAAAGGGAATCTGACCTAACGGAGTGCATGCATGAATCGGAAAGTGACGGTGGTCGGCGGTGCGGGAAACGTTGGCGCGACAGTAGCGCGATCCATTGCGCAGCGGGAACTGGCTGACGTTGTGGTCGTTGACATTGCAGACACGAAAGCGGCCGGCGTTGCGCTGGACATTTATGAATCGTGCCCGATCGAAGGCTCGGCCTCGCGCGTGATCGGCGTCGGCACCAAGGATTTCGCCGAGAGTGCCAATTCCGATGTCGTCGTCATCACCTCAGGCATGCCGCGCAAGCCCGGCATGAGCCGCGACGACCTGCTGAACGTGAACTACAAGATCATGCAGGACGTCACCACGGAGATCGTCAGGCACTCGCCCAATTGCATCATCGTTCCGGTCGCCAACCCGCTCGACGCAATGTCGCAGGCGGTGTATCGCCTAAGTAAATTCCCTCGGGAGCGTGTGATCGGCATGGCCGGCGTGCTGGATTCCGCCCGGATGAGCACCTTCATTGCCATGGAACTCGGCGTGTCGGTGGAAAACGTCTCGTCCTTTGTTCTCGGCGGCCACGGCGACACGATGGTGCCACTGCCGCGCTTCACCACCGTTGCCGGCATCCCGATTACAGAATTGATGTCGGCGGATCGGATCAAGGCGATCTGCGAGCGCACCGCCAACGGCGGCGCGGAGATCACCAAGCTGGTCGGCACGAGCGCCTGGTATGCGCCCGGCGCGTCGGCGGCGCTGATGGTCGAAGCGATCCTCAAGGATCAGAAAAAGATCATGCCGTGCTCGGTGTTCCTGCAGGGCGAATATGGCATCAACGACCTGTTCGTCGGCGTGCCGGTGAAGCTGGGCGCGAAGGGCGTCGAGCAGATCATTCAGATCAAGCTGACGGCTGAGGAGCAGGCCGCGTTCAACAAGTCCGCCGGGGCGGTCAAGGAACTCGTGGATGTGATCGGCGTCTAGGTCACAATCGCCTTGAGGAAATCTCGATTCATCCTCGCAATGTTGGAGATCGAGATTTCCTTCGGGCACACCGCTTCGCATTCCCCCTCGTTCGAACACATCCCGAAGCCTTCCCGGTCCATCTGTTCGACCATCCGCACCACCCGTCGGCCTCGCTCGGCTTCCCCCTGGGGCAGCAGCCCGAGATGGGTGATCTTCGCGGCGGTGAAGAGGTGGGCCGCGGCGTTCTTGCAGGCGGCGACGCACGCACCGCAGCCGATGCACTGGGCCGAGTCCATCGCGCGGTCGGCAAGATCCTTCGCGATTGGGATGCTGTTGGCGTCGGGCGCTCCGCCGGCATTCATCGACACGTAGCCGCCCGCCGCGATGATGCGGTCGAAGGCCGATCGGTCGACCACCAGGTCCTTGATCACGGGAAAACCCTTGGCTCGAAACGGCTCAATCGTGATGGTGTCGCCGTCTCTGAACCGGCGCATGTGCACCTGGCAGGTGGTCGCACCTCGATCGGGCCCGTGCGGCAGGCCGTCGATCACCAGGCCGCAGCTGCCGCAGATCCCTTCGCGGCAGTCCGAGTCGAACGCAATCGGATCTTCCCCCTTGCGAATCAGCGATTCGTTGACGACGTCGAGCATCTCGAGGAACGACATGTCGGCAGTGATGTTGTCGGCCGAGTACTCGACCAGCCGGCCGCCCTGGTTGGGCGCCGCCTGCCGCCACACCCTGAGGTGCACCGTCATCATTTGTAGCTCCTCTGGGCGGGGTGAACTTCCTCGAACACCAGGGGCTCCTTATGCAGCTCGGGTCGACTCCCGACCCCTTTGAATTCCCACGCCGCCACGTACGAATACTCGTCGTCGTTGCGTAACGCCTCGCCGTCGGGGGTATGAAATTCCTCACGGAAATGCCCGCCGCAGGATTCCCGGCGCTCCAGGGCGTCGAGCGCGAGCACTTCGGCGAACTCCATGTAGTCGGCCACGCGGCCGGCATAATCGAGGCCGGGATTGAGGTTGTTCGCCTCGCCGGAAACAGTGACGTCCTGCCAGAATTCATCGCGCAGCCGTCGAATGTCCGCAACCGCGCCAGTCAGGCCGGCTTCGTTGCGGGCCATGCCGACCTGGTCCCAGCAGATGGCGCCGAGGGCACGGTGGAATTCGCGAGGGGTGCGCGTGCCCTTCACCCGCAGCACGCGATTGATGCGCTCCTGGGCGTCGGTCATGGCCGCGCCAAACGCCGGATGGCCTGGGGTGACCGGCGCCAGCGTCGCGCCGCCGAGGTAATTGGCCACCGTGTAAGGGGCCACGAAATAGCCGTCGGCGAGCCCCTGCATCAGCGCGCTCGCGCCGAGGCGGTTGGCGCCGTGGTCGGAGAAGTTCGCCTCGCCGAGCACGAACAGCCCCGGGATCGTCGACATCAGGTTGTAGTCCACCCACAGGCCGCCCATCGTGTAATGAACGGCGGGGTAGATGCGCATCGGGACCTCGTAGGGGTTCTCGTCGGTGATGCGGCGATACATGTCGAACAGGTTGCCGTAGCGCGCGGCAATGGTCTCGACGCCGTTGCGCTTGATGGCCTCCGCGAAATCGAGATACACCGACAGGCCCGAATCGCCGGCGCCGCGGCCTTCATCGCACACCGCCTTGGCGGCGCGCGACGCCACGTCGCGCGGCACCAGATTGCCGAAGCTGGGGTAGCGGCGCTCGAGGTAGTAGTCGCGCTCGGCCTCGGGAATCTGCGAGGGGGGACGCTGGTCGCCTTGCTGGCTGGGCACCCAGACGCGGCCGTCGTTGCGCAGGCTCTCCGACATCAGCGTCAGTTTCGATTGATGTTCGCCGCTGACCGGGATGCAGGTCGGATGGATTTGCGTGAAGCACGGGTTTGCGAAGAACGCGCCTCGCTTGTGTGCCCGCCAGGCCGCGGTGACGTTCGAGTTCACGGCATTGGTGGAGAGGTAGAACACGGTGCCGTAGCCGCCGGTGCAGAGCAGCACGGCATCGGCCTGGTGCGACTCGAGCGCGCCGGTGACGAGGTTGCGGACCACGATCCCGCGCGCCTGGCCGTCGATGGTCACGAGGTCGAGCATTTCGCGGCGCGGGTAGAGCGTGACGGCACCGGCATCGACCTGGCGCATCAGCGATTGATAGGCCCCGAGCAGGAGCTGCTGGCCCGTCTGCCCGCGCGCGTAAAACGTCCTCGACACCTGCGCGCCGCCGAACGACCGGTTGTCGAGCAGGCCGCCGTACTCGCGCGCGAACGGCACGCCCTGCGCCACGCACTGATCGATGATGCTCACCGAGGTCTGCGCCAGCCGGTAGACGTTGGCCTCGCGCGCCCGGTAGTCGCCGCCCTTGATGGTGTCGTAGAACAGGCGATAGACGCTGTCGCCATCGTTGCGATAATTCTTGGCGGCGTTGATACCGCCCTGCGCCGCGATGCTGTGGGCGCGCCGCGGGCTGTCGTGAATGAAGAAAGCCTGGACGTTGTAGCCGAGCTCCCCGAGCGACGACGCCGCCGAGGCGCCGGCCAGGCCGGTGCCGACGACGATCACCTGGAACTTGCGGCGGTTGGCGGGGTTGACCAGCTTGTTCTCGAACTTGCGGCGGTCCCACTTGTCGGTAATCGGCCCGCTCGGCGTGCGCGCGTCGAGGATCATCGCTGCACCCCTGCGAAGAAGGTATAGATCGGCAGCATCGCGAAACCAAGGCCGACGATCACGGCCAGCCCGCGGCCGAGCCACTGCAGGCGCGGCGTCCACGCCGGGCTGTTCACGCCAAACGACTGCATCGCGCTGGCGGCGCCGTGCCAGAGGTGAAACACGATCACGCCCATGGCGATGATGTAAAAGGCGACGTAGCCGGGGTGGCTGAACACCGCAAGCTGCAGGCGATAGATGTCGCGGATGCCGTCCGGGGTTTCGTAATACGTCCCGAACTTGAACGTCGCCAGATGGGTCACGACGAACAGCAGCGTGATGGTGCCGGTGACGATCATCGTCGAGGACGACACGCTCTTCCGGCTGTTCGGGTTCTTGGTCTTCGCCCAGCGCCGCTTGGCGTAGCCTTGCGGCCGCGCCGAGTAGCTGCCCGCGAACAGGGTGACGGTCTTGATGATGTGCAGCGCGAAGATCACCAGCAGCCCGAGCTCTGCGACATAGACCAGCGGGTTGCTGGTGAGCCGGTGCGAATACTCGTTGAACGTGTCCGGGCCTGCGATGAACAGCAGATTGCCCGCAAGATGGCCGATCAAAAAGATGATGAGAAACAGGCCGGTGAGCGCGATCAGAAACTTGGAGCCTATCGATGAGGAAAGCGCTTTATGAGGATGCATCAATGCCTTACTACTCTTGATATTAACACTCGCGCAACAACCGCCGAACCGTGCTGCGCAGGGGCGGCAGCAATCCCTCGTCCCGATACCCGGTCCCTGTAATAAACTAGTGCTCTTCATGAAGATTCACGAGTACCAAGCCAAAGCAGTTCTTGCCAAATACGGCGTCCCGGTGCCTCGCGGCGAGGTGGCCTTCACGCCGGAAGAAGTTCACGACATCGCCAAGCGCCTCGGCGGGCCGATCTCGGTCGTCAAGGCGCAGATCCACGCCGGCGGCCGCGGCAAGGCCGGCGGCGTCAAGCTCGCCAAGTCCGGCGCCGAAGCCGAGACCATCGCGCGCGAGCTGCTGGGCAAGACGCTCGTGACGTATCAGACCGGTCCCGATGGACAGAAAGTGTCGCGCCTGCTGGTCGAGGAAGGCCTCGCCATCGACCGCGAGCTCTATCTCGGCCTGGTCCTCGACCGCTCCTCGAAGCGCATCGTCCTGATGGTCAGCAAGGAGGGCGGCGTCGAGATCGAGGAAGTGGCGGAGAAGCACCCCGAGAAGCTCCACAAGGTGTTCATCAACCCCGCGGTCGGGCTGCAGCCGTTTGAGGCGCAGCGGCTGGCGTTCGCGCTTGGGCTGACCGGCGAAGCCGTGAAGAAAGCCGTCAAGACGATGCTGGCGCTGTACCAGGCCTTCATCGCCACCGATGCGTCGATTCTCGAGATCAACCCGCTGATTGTGACCACGAGCGGCGACCTGCTGGCGCTCGACGCGAAGATGAACTTCGACGACAACGCGCTGTTCCGGCACGCCGATATCCGCGAACTGCGCGATACCGCCGAAGAGGATCCACTCGAGGTCGAGGCGTCGAAGTTCTCGCTCAACTACATCCGGCTCGACGGCACGATCGGCTGCATGGTGAACGGCGCCGGCCTGGCGATGGCGACGATGGACATCATCAAGTTGTCGGGGGGCGCGCCGGCCAACTTCCTGGACGTGGGCGGCGGTGCCAACGCCGAGCAGATCAAGAACGCGTTTCGCATCCTGATGGCCGACCAGAACGTCAAGGCCGTGCTGATCAATATCTTCGGCGGCATCCTGCGCTGCGACGTGCTGGCCGCCGGCGTGATTGCCGCGGTGAAGGAACTGGGCGTGCCGGTGCCGATCGTCATTCGCATGAAAGGCACCAATGTCGAGGAAGGCAAGCAGATGCTTGCCGGGAGCGGGCTGAACTTTGCGACCGCCGACACGATGAGTGAGGCCGCGGACAAAGTGGTCGCGCTGGCACGCTCCAAGGATGGGGGTCGCTGATGGCGGTGCTACTCGACAACAACACACGGCTGCTGGTGCAGGGCATTACCGGCCGCGAAGGCACCTTCCACGCCAAGGCCGCGCAGGCGTATCACACCACGGTGGTCGGCGGCGTCACTCCGGGCAAGGGCGGCACGACCCACGAGGGCTGGCCGGTCTTCAACACCGTGGCCGACGCGGTGCAGCAAACCGGCGCGAATGCCTCGGTGATCTTCGTCCCGCCGCCGTTTGCGGCCGACGCGATCATGGAAGCGGCGGATGCCGGCGTCGAACTTGTGGTCTGCATCACCGAGGGCATTCCGGTAGTGGACATGATGAAGGCGATGACGTTTCTCAACGACCATCCCAACACCCGGCTGATCGGACCGAACTGCCCGGGCATCATCTCGCCGGGCAAGGGCAAGGCCGGCATCATCCCGGCGAACATCTGCAAGGAAGGCCGCATCGGCATCGTGTCGAAGAGCGGCACGCTGACCTACGAGGCAATCGATCAGCTGACCCGCCACGGGCTGGGCCAGAGCACCTGCATCGGCATCGGCGGCGATCCGCTGATCGGCACCACCCATATCGACGCGCTCGGGTTGTTCCAGAACGATCCGGAAACCGATGCGGTGATCATGATTGGTGAAATCGGCGGCTCGGCCGAGGAAGAAGCCGCCGCGTGGATCAAGCAGCACTTCAAGAAGCCGATTGTCGCGTTCATCGCCGGGCAGACGGCGCCCCCGGGACGCCGCATGGGGCACGCGGGCGCGATTATCGCCGGCGGCAAGGGCACCGCGGCCGAGAAGATGGCTGCCCTGACGGCGGCCGGCGTGCGAGTGGTGAAAAGCCCGGCCGACATGGGCCAGGCGCTGATTGAGGTGATGAAGAAGTAGCCAGTAGACAGATGGCAGTAGACAGATGCCAGTAACCAGAAGCCAGTAGACAGATGCCAGTAGCCAGAAAAAACCTGGTCTGGCTACCGGCTACTGGCTACCGGTCTACTGGCTTCCGGCTACTGGCTTCCGGCTACTGAACAGGTGGCCGAGGTCATTTTGATCTCATCGACCTTCAGCTTGAGCAGCGTGATTGGAATGTCATTCTTGTTGGGATGACCGGCGGGGTTCACGTCCGCGTTGGCGGCGGGCGTGACGACGTCCCTGCCGGGGCCTTCGATCTCCACGTTGAGGCCCATGCCGCTGTCGCCGGCCTTGAACTCGATCTCGGATTTCTCGACGTCGGAAATCTTGCCGATCACCTGGATGGTGTGGCCGAGGTGCGCTTTCATGTCTTTCCCGGCCTTGTCGATCCAGTAGTAGCGCTTGCCGAACTTACCCATGTCGCTGTTGGCGATCGGCCATTCGCGCACGTTGGTCAAGACATAGGTGTCCTTCTTTTCCGCGGCCACCACGCAACCCTGCAGGGTGACCGTGGCGCCTTTCTCGTACTTCTGGCCGTCGCCTTGCGCACCAGCCGAAACCGCCGACATACCGGCCCCGAAGCCAAGTGCCACGACGAGTGCAATCGCAGTCTTCATGTGAATCCCCCCGGGACCAAGGTGCACAAAGGCTGCCAAAGCGGGACAACTCGGCTATACTCGCCCGCGTGGATGTGATGGCCCAGTCCCTTAACTCGTTTACCAACAGCGGCTTTAGCGCCGCGGGTGGCGGAACCTAGCTCCGGGCCGAACCGCGAAGCTCAGCGGATCGCACACCGCCGCCCAGGACGACCTGAGGCGGTGGTTTCTTTTTAGGGCAACACGATGACCAGTCAGGATCTTGCGGCGCTACGGAAGAGTCTCGACGATATCGATGCCGTCCTGGTGACGGCGCTCGGGGAGCGCGCGCGGCTGTCGCGACAGATTGCCGACGTCAAAGCGGGTAATGACGGCCCGGTGCGCGACGTCGACCGCGAGACGGCGCTGCTGCAGCACCGCTCGACCTTCGGCGAGCGCGTGGGTCTCGATCCGGCGTTCGTGCGGCGCATCTTTCGCGAGATCCTGGACGACTCGGTGCGGCGCCAGCAGGGTGCGCTGCAAAACAGCGCCACCGATGCGCAGCAGGAGATTCGCGTCGCCTTCCAGGGGACCGAAGGCGCCTACGGCCACCAGGCGGCGCTGCAGCACTTCGCCGTCGTGCAGCGGCCGGTCGGCTTCAAGGCCTACGGCAGTTTCCGGAGCATGCTCGAGGCGGTGATCGAAGGCCACGTCGATCGCGCGCTGCTGCCGATCGAAAACACCACCGCGGGATCGGTCTACGAGTCGTATGACCTGCTCCTCAGATTCAACCTCTCGCTGGTCGGCGAGGAGATTGTCGACGTGCGCCACTGCCTGCTCGGCGTCAGCGATGTGCCGGTGGCGTCGTTGCGCCGCGTGCACTCGCATCCACAGGCGCTGTCGCAGTGCAGCGAGTTCCTGGCGACGCTGCCTGACTGCGAGGGGGTGAGCGCGGCGAACACCGCGCTGGCGGCCAGGCACGTGCGCGACCTCAACAGCCCGACCGAAGCGGCAATCGCCAGCGAGGAAGCCGGCGTCCACTTCGGCCTGACGGTCTTGCAGCGGGACATTGCCAACCAGGCCGTGAACTACACGCGCTTCGTGGTGGTGGCGGCGTCGCCCGAGGAGTGCGATCCGCGCATCGCCGCGAAGGTGTCGATGGTCCTGTCGACGCGGCACGAGCACGGGGCGCTGGTGCGCTGCCTGAACGTCATCGCCGGCGAAGGCCTGAATGTCACCAAGCTCGAGTCCCGGCCGAGGCCGGGGACGCCCTGGGAGTACGTGTTCTACATCGACGTGGAAGGGCACATCGCCTCGCCGCGGATGCAGGCGGCGCTGGCCGGCCTGGCGGAGCGGACGGTGTTCGTGAAGGTGCTGGGCTGCTACCCGGCCAGGGAATTGCCTCGCTAGCCGCTTGCCGGGATGCAGCGCGAGCGTCGGCGGACTATAATCGATCGGATATGGAACGAACGTTTGCCATCATTAAACCGGATGCGGTCAAGAAGGGCGTCGCCGGGCAGATCCTGGCGCGCATCGAGGCCGCGGGCTTCAGGCTGGTGGCCATGCGCATGATTCACATGAGCAAGGCCGAAGCCGAGGGCTTCTACTACGTGCACCAGGCCCGCCCGTTCTTCGGCGGCCTCACCGATTTCATGTCGTCGGGCCCGTGCGTCGTGCTGTGCCTCGAGGCCGAGGGCGCGATCAAGAAGTGGCGCGACCTGATGGGCGCCACCGACCCCGCGAAGGCGGACGCCGGCACGATGCGCAAGGACTTCGGCGCGTCGATCGACAACAATGCGACGCACGGTTCGGACGCGCCCGAGACCGCGGCATTCGAGCTCGGCTACTTCTTCCGGGGCATGGAGCTGTAGGCCGATGGCCATCAAGGCAGATCGCTGGATCCGCAAGATGGCCCTCGAGCACGGCATGATCGAGCCGTTCGAGGATCGGCAGGTGCGGGCCGGCGTGGTCTGGTACGGCGTCTCGTCGTACGGCTACGACTGCCGGGTGGGCAACGAGTTCAAGGTGTTCACCAACGTCTACAACACGGTGGTCGACCCGAAGAACTTCGATCCGAAGTCGTTCGTGGATATCACCGGCGAGGTGTGCATCGTGCCGCCGAATTCCTTTGCGTTGGCGTCGACGGTGGAATACTTCCGCATCCCGCGCGACGT
The DNA here is from genome assembly GCA_963795125.1 of uncultured Acidimicrobiia bacterium. Lineage (GTDB taxonomy): Bacteria > Acidobacteriota > Vicinamibacteria > Vicinamibacterales > UBA2999 > 12-FULL-67-14b. The sequence continues at coordinate 1,181,951 of CAWCGQ010000001.1, forward strand.
CCTGACGGTGTGCCTCGGCAAGTCGACGTATGCCCGCTGCGGCATCATCGTCAATGTCACCCCGTTCGAGCCGGAATGGGAAGGTCACGTCACGATCGAGATTTCGAACACCACGCCGCTGCCGGCAAAGATCTACGCCAACGAAGGTATTGCGCAGGTGTTGTTCTTCCAGAGCGACGAGCCGTGCGAGATTTCCTACAAGGACAAGAAGGGCAAGTACCAGGCGCAGCGCGGCGTCACACTGCCTAAGATTTGATGACTCAAGGGCCCGAGGCCTCGAGACCCTGACCACCCGACGACCTGACTGCCTGACAACCTGACTGCCTGACAACCTGACCAACCTGACTGCCTGACCACCATGCTTCGCAGCTTCAAGAACATCCTGCCGGCGGTCGACGCGAGCGCCTATGTCGACCAGAGCGCTCAAGTGATCGGCGACGTGCACATCGGCCCCGAATCATCGGTGTGGATGAACGTGGTGATTCGCGGCGACGTCAATCACATCCGCATCGGCCGGCGCACCAACATCCAGGATCTCACCATGATCCACGTGATGCGCGAGACGCATCCGACGATCATCGGCGATGAAGTCACGGTCGGCCATTCCGCCGTGGTGCACGGCACCACGATCGAGGACCGGGTGCTGATCGGCATGGGCGCGGTGTTGTTGAACGGCGTGCATATCGAACACGACTGCGTGATCGCCGCCGGCACGTTGCTGACCGAGGGCATCCGCATTCCCGCCCGATCGCTGGTAATGGGCCGTCCCGGCAAAGTGAAGCGGCAACTGACCGACGACGAGGTGGCCGAGATTCGCTGGTACTCCGACAACTACGTGCGGTACCGACTGGACTACGCGACGTGAATACCGGTCCAGCCCGCGGGATGCGCGATTTCCTGCCGGACGATGTGCGGCGGCGGCAGTACGTGATCGGCGTCATTGCCGACGTCTACCAGAAGTACGCCTTCGAGCCGCTCGAGACGCCGGCCGTCGAGAATATCGAAACCCTGCAGGGCAAGTACGGCGAAGAGGGCGATCGCCTGATCTTCAAGATCCTGAAGCGCGGCGAGGGGGCGGACACCGGCCAGGCCGACCTGGCGCTGCGCTACGACCTCACCGTCCCGCTCGCGCGAGTTGTCGCCGAGTACCGCGCCAAGCTGCCGAAGTTCTTCAAGCGTTATCAGGTGCAGCCGGTGTGGCGCGCCGACCGGCCGCAGAAGGGCCGGTTTCGCGAGTTCTACCAGTGCGACGTGGATGCGATCGGGTCGACGTCGATGACGGTCGAGGCCGAGCTGCTGTCGGCGGCGGCGGATGTGTTTCTCGCGCTCGGCTTCACGGATTTCACCATCGTCGTCAATCACCGCAAGCTGCTCAATGCCGTGCTGGCCCACGCCGGCGTGCCTGCCGAGCTGCACGGCGCAGCGCTGGTGATCATCGACAAGGCGGACAAGATCGGCATCGACGGCGTCCGCCGGGAGCTTGCCGGCAAGGGGCTCGCCGGCAGCGTCGCGGACACGCTGCTCGAGCAGCTGTCGAGCACGCCGCCGGACGACCTGGCTGCGTGGATCGCTCACCAGGCGTCGATCCTCAACGACGAGGGCAAGGCCGGACTCGAGGACCTGCGGCAGATCATCGCGCTTTGCCGGCACACCAGCGCCGGCCCCTACCTGACGCTCGATCGCAGCCTGGCGCGCGGGCTGTCGTATTACACCGGGCCGATTTTCGAGATTCGGGTGGCCGATCTCGCCGGCAGCCTCGGCGGCGGCGGGCGCTATGACAATCTGGTCGGCATGTTCTCCGGTGAGCAGGTTCCCGCAAGCGGCATCTCGCTCGGCCTCGAGCGCATTCTCGTGGTGATGGGCGAGCGCAGCATGTTCCCGGAGGCGGTGGTGTCGACGCCGGCTGACGTGATGGTGGTGCAGTGGTTCGCCCACCGCGCCGACCTCTATCTGTCGCTGGCGACCGAGCTGCGGCAGGCCGGCCTGCGCGTCGAACTCTATCCGGACGCGCCGGCTGAAGACGGCAAGAAGGTTGGCGACAGGCAATTCAAGTACGCGTCGGCGCGCGGCATCCCGTACGTCGCGGTGATCGGTGCGGACGAACTGGCAAAGGATGCGGTAACGGTCAAGAATATGAAGACCGGCGTGCAAGTGACGGTACCGCGCTCTGACGTCCACAGGATCCTCGTAGAACCGTCGTAGAACCTGTCGTCGTAGAACCGTCGTAGAACGATCGTAGAACAATGGCTGAACAGTTAGGCTCCCTCGCCCGTACTCATACCTGTGGCGCGCTTCGTCCGGCAGATGTCGGCGCCCATGCCGTGCTGCTTGGCTGGGTGCACCGCGTCCGCGATCTCGGATCGCTGCTGTTTCTCGACATCCGCGATCGTCACGGCCTCACCCAAGTGATCGTTGAAGGCGACGAGGCACTGCTCGAACGGGTCAAGCGCATCCGTTCCGAGTTCGTCGTCGCGGTGCTTGGTGAGGTCGAGCGGCGCTCGGCGGACACGGTGAATCTGGCGCTGCCGACCGGGGAAGTCGAGGTCCGGGCGAAGGAAGTGCGGATCCTGAACGAGGCCAAGACGCCGCCGTTCTCGATTGCCGAGGACCAGAACGTTTCCGAAGAGACGCGCCTCAGGTATCGCTATCTCGATCTGCGCCGGCCGCAGTTGCAGCACAACATCGGGCTGCGCCATCGCGTCACGATGGCGCTGCGCAGGTATTTTGACGAACACGGCTTCTACGAGATCGAGACGCCGATCCTGACCAAGTCCACCCCCGAGGGCGCCCGCGATTTCCTGGTCCCGTCGCGGGTGCATCCGGGCGAGTTCTACGCGCTGCCGCAGTCGCCGCAGATCTTCAAGCAGATCCTGATGATCGCCGGCTTCGATCGCTACGTGCAGATCGCGCGGTGCTTTCGGGATGAGGCGCTGCGTGCCGACCGACAGCTCGAGTTCACGCAAGTGGATCTGGAGATGTCGTTTGCGACGCCGCCGATGGTGTTCGAGATTGTCGAGGGCGCGCTGGCGGCATGTTTCCGTGAGATTGGCGTCGACATTCCCAGGCCGTTCCGGCGCATGCCCTACGCGGAAGCGATGGCCAAGTACGGCTCCGACAAGCCGGACCTGCGGTTCGGCCTGGCGATCCAGGACTTCGGCCCGCTGTTCGCGCACTCGCCGTTCGGGATCTTCCGCGAGGCGGTGGAGCACGGCGGCACGATCCGCGGCTTCGTCATTCCCAACGCCGCGAAGTACTCCCGCCGCGAAGTCGACGAGCTGGTCGAGCTGGCCAAGCAGGCGGGCGCCGCCGGGTTGATCTATACGCGTTACACCGCGGAGGGCGTGCAGGTGTCGGCCAAGGCGATCGGCGAAGAGGGCGCGCGCCGGGTGCTCGAAGCGTCGGGCGCGAACAAGGAAGACCTGCTCGTGCTCGCCTCGGGCGCTCCCGATGCCGCGTCAAAGGTGCTTGGTCAACTGCGCCTGCAGGTGGCGAAGAAGGAGAACCTGATCCCGCAGGGCAAGTGGGAGCTGACCTGGGTCACCGACTTTCCGCTGTTCGACTGGAACGCCGAGGAGAAGCGCTGGGATTCGGTCAACCACCCGTTCACCGCCCCGCGTGAAGAAGACCTCCACCTGCTGGAATCGGAGCCGGGCAAGGTGCTCGCCAAGGCCTACGACGTGATCCTGAATGGCTGGGAGCTCGGCGGCGGCAGCATCCGTATCCACGATCGCGAGACCCAGGCCAAGGTGTTCCGCTTGCTCGGCATGTCGGATGAGGATGCGAAGAGCCGGTTCGGCTTCTTCCTGGAATCACTCGACTACGGCACCCCGCCGCATGGCGGCCTGGCGCTCGGCCTCGATCGCATCTGCGCGCTGTTGTCGGGTGAGACCTCGATTCGCGAAGTGATCCCGTTCCCGAAGACGACCCAGGCGGCCGATCTGATGTGCGACGCGCCGTCGACGGTCGATCCGAGACAGCTTCGCGAGTTGCACATTAAACCGATATAGAGTGCGTACCGTACGCACCGGACGCACTTTAGATAGATTGGACATATGCCTCGGCTGTTCTCATACGGAACCTTGCAACAGGAAGAAGTGCAGCTTGCCACCTTCGGGCGCAAGCTCGACGGGCAGAAGGATCTGATCACCGGCTACGAGCCCTCACTGCTGAAGATCACCGACGCCGCGGTGGCGGCACGCCTGGGGAAGTCGCATCACGACAATATTTCCGCGACGGGCGACGACTGGAGCAACGTCCAGGGCACGGTGTTCGAAGTCACCGATGCCGAGCTGGCCGTGGCGGACCGGTTCGAGGCGCAGGTACTCCTACAAGCGCGTGAACGTCACGCTCGCGTCCGGGAACGACGCGTGGGTGTACGTGCACGATCAATAGGGTGCCTGCGGGCGCCGGATGCTGACACGCCTGTTCGGAATCGACCTCCCCATCATCCAGGCGCCGATGGCCGGTTCGCAGGGGAGCGCCCTGGCGATCGCGGTCTCGAATGCCGGCGGGTTGGGGTCGCTGCCGTGCGCGATGCTGACCCCGGATGCGATCCGGCAGGAGCTGCGCGCGATCACCGCCGCCACCACCCGGCCCTACAACGTCAACTTTTTCTGCCATCAGCCACCCGCGCCGGATCCGGAGCGCGAGGCGGCGTGGCGGCGGCTGTTGGCGCCGTACTATGCCGAGCTCGGGATCGATCCGCAGTCCATTCAGGAGGGTCCGCAGCGGCTGCCGTTCAGCGCCGACGCGGCCGATGTGCTCGAGGAGTTCAGGCCGCCGGTCGTGAGCTTTCATTTCGGGCTGCCGTCGAGCGCCCTGGTCGCGCGCGTCAAGAGCTGGGGCGCGAAGGTGCTGTCGTCGGCCACCACCATCGACGAAGCCAGGTATCTCGAGGCGCACGGCGTCGACGCGGTGATCGCCCAGGGTTTCGAAGCCGGCGGCCATCGTGGTCTCTTCCTGAGCGACGACATCAACACCCAGACCGGGACGATGGCGCTGACCTGGCAGATCTCGAAGGCCATCGACATCCCCGTCATTGCCGCCGGGGGCATTGCCGATGCGCTGGGCGTCACGGCCGCCAGAGTCCTTGGCGCGGCGGGCGCCCAGGTCGGCACCGCCTACCTGTTGTGTCCAGAGGCGACGACCAGTGCGATTCACCGCGCGGCGCTCACCAGCGATGCGGCCCGCTACACCGCGCTGACCAACCTGTTCACCGGCCGCCCGGCGCGCGGCATCATCAACCGATTGATGCGCGAGCTTGGTCCGATGAGCGGCGCGGCGCCGCCGTTTCCGCTCGCCGCCGCCGCGGTCCTGCCGCTGCGGACCAGCGCGGAACGTGACGGCCGCGGCGATTTCTCGTCGCTCTGGGCGGGTCAGAACGTTTCCGGCTGCCGCGAACTGCCGGCCGCGACGGTGACCTGCCAGCTCGCCGGTCTCGAGCCGCCGGGCCCCTAGTCGCGGTGGTAATATCCGACCGGCCGGATCATGGCAGGGCGCCGGACTCACTATGGCCCGTACGCGATCGTTGCCCCGCTCGGCGCGGGCGGTATGGGCGAGGTCTATCGCGCGCACGATCCGCGGCTGCGCCGCGACGTCGCCATCAAGATTCTCCCCCCACAGCGCCTCGACGATCCCGAATCGGTTGCGCGTCTGGCGCGCGAATCGCGGCTGGTCGCCGCGCTCGCCCATCCTGCAATCGTTACCATCCACGACGTCGGTGAAGAGGATGGGCGGTTCTATTTTGTTACCGAGTTGCTGGACGGCGAGACCCTGCGCGAGCGGTTAGGGCGGGGACGTTTGCCGATTGGCGAGGCGCTCGACTTTGCGGCGGCCATCGCCAGCGCTCTTGCCGCGGCGCACGCGCGCGGCATCGTGCATCGTGACTTGAAGCCGGAGAACCTGATGTGCGTCGCCGCGGGCGGCGTCAAGGTGCTCGATTTTGGCATTGCCAAAGTCGTGGCGTCATCGGACGCCCAGACCGAGGCGGCCGCGACCTTCGTGACGCAAGGCGGCGCGATCATCGGCACGCCCGCGTACATGGCGCCGGAACAACTCGACGGCCGCGCCATCGATCATCGGACCGATCAGTTTGCTTTTGGCGCGGTCCTGTACGAAATGCTGGCCGGCCGGCGGCCCTTCGCCGGCGCGACGCCGGCGGAAGTGTCGGCCAGCATCCTGCGCGACGAGCCGGCGCACCTTACCGCCGTGCGCGGCGATATTCCGACGCCCCTGGCGCGGATCGTCGCGCGCTGCCTCGACAAGAATCCGGAGCAGCGCTATGCGTCGACCGCGGATCTGGCCCACGCGGTAGCCGATGTTCGGACCGATCTCAGAACGCCCACCGCGACCGTCCCGCTCCCGCCGGGCCGCGGCCGGCGTTTGGTCTGGCTCGGCGCGCTGGCGGTCATCGTCGCCATCGCCGGCGGAGTGATGTTTGTCCGGCCGCGCGAACCCGCGGCGATGCCGGCTGAGGGGATCGGTCGAACGACAGCGGTGGCGGTCATGCCCTTTGCCACCATCGGCGACGGGGAAGCCTATTTTGCCGACGGCATCACCGAGGCGGTAACCAGGCAACTGGGACACATCGATGGCGCGAAGGTGGTTGCGTCCCACAGTGCCTTCGCCTATCGCGGCCGCACCGAGGGTTTCCGCCAGATCGGCCGCGAACTCGGCGTCGAATTAATGGTGCGCGGATCGGTCCAACGGGCGGCGGATCGCATCCGGATCAGCGCGGCCCTCGTCAACACCGTCGATGACGCCACGCTGTGGAGCGAACAATACGAGCGCGCCAGCGCGGACGTGCTGAGCGTGCAGGACGACATCGCATGGCAGGTTGCCGCCAGACTGGCGGGCACGCTCGGCCGGCCGGCGCCGGCGCGCCCCTCCGTCACCCCGCGCACGACCCCCGCCGCCTACGAAGCGTTCTTGCGGGGAATCGCCCACATGCGAGGAAGTGCTTCGGGCTTTGCCCAGGGCATTTCCGAGCTCGAGCGGGCGGTGGCGCTGGATCCAGCCTTCGCCCTGGCACGCGCCCGCCTGGCGAGCGCCTATACGCAGCAGTTCTTTTACAACGCGTCGGAACCGGCCCTCGAGCGCAAGGCGTTTGTCGAGATCGAACAGGCGCTCGCGATCAATCCCGACCTGGCCGAAGCGTATCTGGCTCGCGCGCAGCTGATGTGGAACCTCCGGAATGGCTTTCCACACGAACGCGCGATCGCCGACGTGAAGCGCGCCATCGCGAGCAATCCGAGCCTGGCCGAGGCGCACATCGAGCTCGGCAAGCTGTATTTCCACATCGGCCTGATTGACGAGTCCATTGTCGCCAACGAGGAGGCGCTGCGACTCGACCCGCGCGCGTCGCCGCCCTTGCAGCGGCTGATCGGCGCGAAGATCGACGGTGGCAGAGGCGCGGAGCTTGCCGACGAGCTCGCTCGCAGTCCACAGTGGCCGCTGCGGTCTCGTTCAGCCGTCTTGTCCGACCTCGGCAGAACGGACGAGGCGATTACGGCAATCCTGCCGCGCGGCGCAACCAACGAGGAGATCCACAAGGCCGAGATGAACGAAGTGGCGCTGCTGGCGCAGTTGTTTGCGCGCAGTAACCGCCGCGCCGACGCGCAGCGCGCGCTGGCCGCCGCCATTCCGTTGGCGGCCAACCCCACGGGGCTGTCGGACACCCACCACGCGCAGTTTGCGATTGGCTGCGCGTACGCGCTGCTGGGCAAGAGCGACCAGGCCCTGGAGTGGGTCACCAGGGCCGCAAATGAGGGATATCCGTCGTACCGGCGCTTCTCGCGGGAACCGGATCTGAAGAGCCTGGCGGCCCATCCCGGTTTCCTCAAGCTGCTGGAGCGGCTTCGGCAGGATCATGGGCGTTGGCGAAGAAGCCTGTAGGGCCGAAACTGACTGCGACTTGATCGGAATCGGTCGCGATGCTACGCTTGGTGCCGTGAAGTCTCGTTAACTGTCTGCAATACAAGGAGATACGCGAATCAGCACGGCGTCAATGCGCAAGGTTACGGTGCCCGAGGCGGGCGTCACTACGCTGTTTGGAGCGTACGACGATAATCTCCGGCAGCTTGAATCCCTCCTGAACGTCCGCATTCGCACCCAGGGCCACGATCTGATGGTCGAAGGTGAGGCGGTCGCCACCGCGAAGGTGGCGCGCCTGGTCGAACAGCTCGGCGTGCTGATTGGCGAAGGCCATTCCATCTCCGACAAAGACGTGAAGACCGCGGCGCAACTGTTCGCCGACGATGCCGCGGTCGATCTGCGCGACTACTTCCTCAAGGACGGCCAGCTGCGCACCGCGGGCAAGCGCCGCATCGCCGCGAAGTCCGCGAACCAGCGCCGCTACCTCGAGGCGATCGATCAGCACGACATCGTGTTCGGCATCGGCCCTGCCGGCACCGGGAAGACCTATCTCGCGATGGCGCAGGCGGTGAGCTATCTGCTCGCGAAGAAGGTGAGCCGCATCGTCCTGGCGAGGCCCGCGGTTGAAGCGGGAGAGAAGCTCGGGTTTCTGCCCGGTGACTTGCAGGAGAAGGTCAATCCCTACCTGCGCCCGCTCTACGACGCGCTCTACGACATGCTGGACGTCGAGAAGGCCGAGAAGTATCTCGAACGTGGCGCGATCGAGGTGGCGCCGCTCGCCTTCATGCGCGGCCGCACGCTGAACGATGCGTTCGTGATTCTCGACGAGGCGCAAAACACCACCACCGAACAGATGAAGATGTTCCTGACGCGGCTGGGCTTCGGCTCGAAGGCGGTCGTCACCGGCGACGTCACGCAGATCGATCTCCCCGGCGCGCGGGTGTCGGGCCTGGTGCAGGCGATGGAAGTGGTCGGCAAGGTCGACGGCATTGCGTTCGTCTACTTCGACGAGCGCGACGTCGTCCGTCACAAACTGGTGCAGGCAATCGTCAAGGCGTATGACGCGTATGGCAGCGGCCCGTCTGCGCGTTAGCGTGGCCTCGCCCGACACCGCGGATCCGCTCACCCGCGGGCTGGGTCCGTGGCTGGCGAAGGTCGCGCCGGCGGCGGCGCGCGGCGATGTGAGCCTGGCGATTGTGTCCGACCGGCGGATGCGCGCCCTCAACCGCCAGTTCCGCGGCAAGGACGTCGTCACCGACGTGTTGTCGTTCCCGTCGGGGACGCGTGGATTCATGGGCGACGTGGTGATTGCCTCCGGCGTGGCGAAGCGGCAGGCGAAGGCCGCCGGTCACCCGGCCGGAACCGAGGTCCGCGTGCTCGCGCTGCATGGGCTGCTGCACCTGCTCGGTTACGACCACGAGTCCGACGATGGGAGAATGGCGCGGGCGGAGATGCGCCTGCGCAAGCAGGCCGGTCTCAAGGAAGGCTTAATCGAACGCCGTCGATGACACCTTTACTGTTGTTCCTCCTGGGATGTGCCGTCACCTACCTCGGCACCGTCTCAGCGGCGTTCAACGCGCTGATGCGGCTGTCGCTGCGCATCCACGCCGAACGCACCGATCGCGACGACGCGCTGGGGCGGTATCTGGACGATCCGCGACGGTTCTTCGTGCCGGTGCGCATGCTGACCAGCACGCTGATGGTGATCGCCGCGGCGCTGCTCGCGCGCGTCACCGGCCTCAGCTCCGCGGGTTTCCCGGTGCTGATCCTGTCGATTGTCAGCATCGTGATCACCTGCGAGCATTTGATCCCGCTGCTGATCGTCCGCCGCGATCCCGAGCGCGTGCTCGACGTGCTGCTGCCGTCGTTCGACGTCATCGCCGGCCTGCTGCGGCCGCTGACCTCGATGTTGCTGCGCATGGGGACCAGCCGGTCGAAGGAGCGCGGCAACGGCAACGGCCACCCGGCGCCGGCGCCGGAAGCGGAGTCGTCGGCCGCCGCCGCCACCGAGCAGCAGGAACAGCACGATGCGGTGCAGGAAGGGCAGGCCCGCGAGCTGCTGCGCAACCTCGCCGACTTTCGCGAGACCATGGTGCGCGAGGTGATGACGCCGCGGCCCGACATCATCGCGATTGAAAACACCGCGACCGTCGACCAGCTGTTGACGCTGTTCCGCGAACAGCAGTACTCGCGTCTGCCGGTCTTCAACGAGACGCTCGACAACGTCGTCGGCATCCTGTTCATCAAGGATCTGCTGCAGCAGCTCCGGCCGGGCACGGCGATGAGCGGACCGATCGCGCCGTTCATCCGGCCGGCGCACTTCGTCCCCGAGACCAAGCGGGTGCCGGATCTGCTCAAGGAGTTCCAGCGCAAGCGCCTGCAGATTGCGATCGTGGTCGATGAGTACGGCGGCACCGCCGGACTGGTGACGGTCGAGGACCTGCTCGAGGAAATTGTCGGCGAGATTCGTGACGAGTACGACGTCGAGGTGGAACGGATCGTCGATGAAGGCCAGGGCTCGTTCCTGCTGAGCGGCAGCGTGCACGTCGAAGAGATGGCGACGCTGCTCAAAGTCGACGTCGAAGGCCAGGGATTTGAAACGGTCGGCGGCTTCCTGCTGTCGCGCCTGGGACGGGTGCCCGCGGTCGGCGATCATTTCGAAGTGGATGGCCTCGACGTGGAAATTGTCGAGACCGAGCAGCGCCGCATCACCCGGGTGCGAATGCGCCGGCTGGTGCCCGTGGCCAGCGGCGACCCGTCGCAACACGCATGAAGGCCGGCCTGGTCGCGCTGGTCGGCCGGCCCAACGCCGGCAAGTCGACTCTGCTCAACCACCTGGTCGGGCAGAAGCTGGCGATCGTGTCCGACAAGCCGCAAACCACCCGCAACCGCATTGTCGGCGTGAAACAGGTGGTCGGGCCGGCGGGCGGTCAGGTGGTTGGCCAGATCGTGTTCGTCGATACACCGGGCATCCACAAGCCGCTGCATCGCCTGAACGTGCGCATGGTGGATACGGCGATCGATACGTTTGGCGAAGTCGATCTGATCGCGGTGGTGATCGATGCCAGCGAACCGAGCGGCGGCGGCGATCGCTTCCTGCTCGACCTGGTCGCGCGGTCCCGGACGCCGCGCATCCTGGTGCTGAACAAGGTCGATCTGGTGCAGAAGCAGCAGTTGTTGCCCCGCCTGACCGAGTACGAGACGGAAGGCTTCGAGGAGCTCGTGCCGATCTCCGCCAGGACCGGCGAAAACGTCGATCGGCTCGAGCAGGTGCTGCTGTCGCGGCTGCCGGAAGGCGACCCGATCTATCCCGACGATTACCTGACCGATCAGCCCGAACGGTTCTTCGTGGCGGAGCTGGTGCGCGAGCAGGTGCTGCAGCAGACCCACGCCGAACTGCCGTTCTCGACCGCGGTGGTCGTGGACAAGTTCGAGGAAGCCGACGCCAAGGGCCTGATGCGGCTTCTACTGCACCATCCTGGTCGACCGCGAGTCGCAGAAGCCGATTCTGGTCGGCAAGGCCGGGGCGCGGATCAAGGCGATCGGGACGGCCGCGCGCAAGGAGCTCGAGGCCTTTTTCGACGCGCGCGTGTTTCTCGATCTGCACGTCAAGGTTCGTGAAGGCTGGCGCGAGGACGAGCGGATGCTCGATTCGCTCGGTCTGCCATCGCGGAAAAAGAAGCACTGACGCCGTCGATGTTGCATGAGGGGGCTGCCCCCGTCTTCAACATTCGTTGTGCGTGTTCTGCGCCTTCTGCGGATAACATTGCCTGATCGCTATGGGTCCGCAACGCAGAATTGACGTCGTGCTCGACTCGGTCAAGCGGCTGCTCCGCATTGGCGCGACGGCCAATCTGCTGAACCTGCTGCAGAAACAGCATCCCGCCGACCTCGCGGAGGTGTTCGGCTCGCTGCTCGATACCGAACGACACGCGGTGTTCTCGCTGCTGGTCGAGCGCAACGGCCGGCTGGGCATGGAAACCGTCAGCGAAATGGGGCCCGAAGAGGGCGCCAAACTGCTGACCGGCCGTTCGGCCGACGAGATTGCCAGGCTGCTGCAGGAAATTCCGTCCGATGACGCGGCGGCGCTGATCGATTACCTGCCGGACGAGCTGTCCACGGAAGTTCTCGAGTTGATGCGGCGCCGCGAATCGGGCCAGGTCGAAAGCCTGCTCGAATACGGCGAACAGACGGCCGGCCGCATCATGAACCCGCAGGTGTTCGCGCTCAGCGAAGACCTGACCGTGGGCGAGGCGATCACGATGTTGCAGAGCTCGCGCGACGTCGAGATGGTCTTCTACCTCTACATCGTCGATGCCCGCCGCCACCTGGTCGGGGTGACCTCGCTGCGGCGCCTGCTGCTGGTGTCGCCGGAGACCCCGCTCAAGCGGATCATGACGGCGGAAGTGACGAGCGTCCGCGTCGACACCGACCAGGAAGAGGTGGCGCGGCAGGTGGCGTCCTACAACCTGCTCGCCGTCCCGGTCGTCGACGAAGAGAACAAGCTGGTCGGCATCGTCACCGTCGATGACGTGATCGACGTCATCAAGGATGAAGCCTCGGAAGACTTGCTGCGCCTGGCCGGCGTGTCGGGCGACGAGCGGATCGGGACCCCGCCGTTCGAGGCGATTCGCAAGCGCCTGCCGTGGCTGGGCGTGAATCTGGTCACCGCGTTTGTCGCCGCGTCGGTGGTCTCGCTGTTCGAAGGCACCATCCAGCAGGTCACCGCACTGGCGGTGTTCATGCCGATCGTCGCGGGCATGGGCGGCAACGCCGCGACCCAGACGCTGACGGTGATCGTCCGCGGTCTGGCGCTCGGCGAGCTGTCGTGGGCGGGCGCGCGCAAGGCGCTGGCCAAGGAGTCGCTCATCGGCCTGGGCAATGGCTTCGCGCTGGGGCTGGTGGCGGCGGGAATTGCGTGGGCGACCAAGTCGGACCCGGTGCTGGGCCTGCTGCTCGGCGCGGCCATGGTCGTCAACATGTTCGTCGCGGCGACGGCCGGCACGCTGGTGCCGCTCGGCCTGAAGGCCATGAAAATCGATCCCGCGCTGGCGTCGTCGGTGTTCATCACCACCTTCACCGATGTCGTCGGGTTCGCGTCGTTCCTGGGCCTGGCGACGGTGTTCCTCCAGTATCTGGTGAAAGTACAATAGACGGCTACGGATGCCGCTGTTTACGGCCGAAGCCCTCGTTCTTCGCACTTACAAGCTGGGCGAAGCGGACCGCATCGTGGTCTTCCTGACCCGCGATCGCGGCAAGAAGCGAGGCGTCGCCCCCAATGCGAGAAAGTCGCGCAAACGGTTTGGCGCCGCGCTCGAGCCGCTGACGGAAGTGCGGGTGTCGTACTTCGAGAAGGAGCGGCGCGAGCTGGTGGGACTGAACTATGCGGAGCCGGTGCGCTCGCCGTTGACGGCGGCGACCCCCGAAGCGCTGGGTTACAGCCACTACTTCGCCGAGTTGATCGACGAGTGGGCGGCCGACGCCGACGTCGACGAGCGCCTGTATCGGTTGGGCACCTCGGCGCTCGACGCGCTGGTGGGGGGGACTCCGGTGGAGGCGCTGGCGCGCTACTTCGAGTGCTGGTTGTTGCGGCTGCAGGGCGTGTCGCCCGAGCCCGGAGAGTTGTCGAGCGGCGCCCGGATGTTTCTTGATGGTGTGCGGAGGGTCGGGCCGCGCGAGGTGGAATCGCTCGGCGCCAGCGTGCCGGTACTACGGGAGATCGAACTGTTTCATCGGAAGTTGATAGCCATGCATCTCGAGAGGGAGCCGCGGTCGGTTCGCGTGTTGAACGCATTGCGGCGGTCGTAACGTGACATTCCAGGATCTGATCCTCAAACTGCAGCACTTCTGGTCGTCGCACGGCTGCCTGATTCAGCAGCCGCTCGACATCGAAGTGGGCGCCGGCACGTCGCACCCGGAAACGCTGCTGCGCGTCCTCGGCCCGGCGCCGTGGAACGTGGCCTACATCCAGCCGTCACGCCGCCCGGATGACGGGCGGTTCGGGCAGAACCCCAATCGGTTGTTCAAGCATCACCAGCTGCAGGTGATCCTGAAGCCGTCACCCGACGAAGTTCAACAGCTCTATCTCGACAGCCTCGAAGCGGTCGGCATCAACCCGCGCCAGCACGACATCCGGTTTGAAGAGGACAACTGGGAGTCGCCGACGCTCGGCGCGTGGGGCATCGGCTGGCAGGTGATGCTCGACGGCACCGAGATTACGCAGTTCACCTACTTCCAGCAGGTGGGCGGCGTCGACCTGTCGCCGATTTCCTGCGAGATCACCTACGGGATGGAACGCATCGCGATGTTCCTCCAGAAGGTCGACAACGTGTTCGACGTCGACTGGGGCGGCGGCCGGACGTACGGCGACGTCCGGTTGCGCGACGAGATCGAGCAGTCGAAGTACGCCTTCAACCAGGACACCGGGATCGATCGCGAGCGCTACTCCGCGTATCACCGGCACATGTTCGATGAGACCTACACGTTTGCGGAAGACCTGTTGAAGGGCGGGCTGATCCTGCCGGCGCTCGAACATTGCCTGAAGTGCTCGCACCTGTTCAACCTGCTCGACTCGAGCGGCAGCGTCGGTGTCACCGAGCGCATGGCCTACATCCTGCGCGTGAGAAAGCTGTCGCTGGCGATTTGCGCGGCGTATGTGAAACCAGACGGGAACCGGGAGGCGGGAGCCGGGAACGGGGAGCCGGGAGCGGGGAGCCGCACAGATGGATAGAGAACTGCTCCTTGAAATTGGCACCGAAGAGATCCCGGCGAGCTGGCTGCCGGGCTTGACCGTGCAGATCGGCGAGGTGCTGGCGGCGCGGCTGAAGGCCGCGCGCCTGTCCACCGACGATCCGATCGAGACCTTCAGCACGCCGCGGCGCCTGGCCGTGCGCGCCGCGCACATCTCCGAGCGGCAGAGCGACCTCGAGGAGCTGGTGACCGGCCCGCCGGTGTCTGCCGCGTTCGGCGCGGACGGCAATCTCACGCCGGCGGGAGCCGGCTTCGTCAGGAAGCAGGGCGCCTCCGACGATCAGATCGAGCGGGTGCAGACTCCCAAGGGCGAATACCTCGCCGTGCGGAAGCACCAGCGCGGCAAGACCGCCGTCGATGTGCTGCCCGAGGTGCTGGCCGGCGTGCTGCGCGGCCTGACGTTCCCGAAGCAGATGCGATGGGATGCGCTGCTCGACGACGGCAAGGGCGAGCTGCCGTTTGGGCGGCCGATTCGCTGGATCCTCTATCTGTACGGCGGCCGGGTCGTGCCCTTCACCATCGGCCGTTCGCCGCTGGCGCTCGGACCCCGCGTGCAGGAAATCAGTTCCGGACCGAACACCTACGGCCATCGGTTCCTGACGATGAGCGGCCGTGCCGGGCGCGCCGTCAAGGTCAAGAACTTCGACGACTACCGCAGGCGCCTCGGCGAGCATTTCGTCATTCTCGATCGCCACGAGCGGCACGACCGGATTGCGCGGGAGCTGGACGCCGAGGGCCGTCGCCGCGGCGGGCGCATTGCGCGCGCGCTGGTCGGGCAGGGCATGCTCGAGGAAGTGCCCGATCTGGTCGAGTACCCGGTCGTCGCCTCCGGATCGTTCGCCGATGAGTTCCTGAAGCTTCCTGCAGAAGTGCTGACGACGACGATGATTCACCATCAGCATTTCTTTCCGGTCGCGAGCGACCAGGGAGCGCTGCTGCCGGTGTTCCTGGCGGTCCTCAACATGGAGTCGGACCATCCCGAGGTGATCGCCCGCAACATGGAGCGGGTGCTGACGGCACGGCTTCGCGACGCGCAGTTCTTTTATCACAGCGATCGGCGGCTGCCGCTCTCGGAGCATCACCAGCGCCTGGACACGGTGCTGTTCCACAAGAAGATTGGCACCTATCTCGAGAAGTCGGAACAAGTGGCGGCACGCGCGGCCCACATCGCCACCCACGTCTTCAAGGCGCCGGAGGCCGAGGCGTTCGCGCGGGAAGCCGGGCGCTTGTGCAAGGCGGATCTGGCCACCGACATGGTGCGCGAGCTCACCGAGCTGCAGGGCACGATCGGCGGCATTTACGCGCGCGAGGACGGGCGTCCCGAGGAAGTCTGGAAGGCGATTTACTTCCACTACCTGCCGGTTGGCGTCGAGGCCACCGCGCCGCCGAGCCGCGACCAGCTGGGCAAGGCGGCCATCACCTGGGCGGCGGTGTCGCTCGCCGACAAGCTGCATACCGTGACCAGCATGTTCGCCGCCGGCGAGCGGCCCACCGGATCGCGCGATCCGTATGGACTGCGCCGCGCCGCGCAAGGCATCGTGCGCATCCTCGTCGATCTGCCGGAGCTGACCGGCCTCGATCTCAGGCTCACGCTGGCCGACCTGGTGCCTCCGCCCGCCGAGCAGGCGGCGTCGGTGGGGCCGGCTCCCGACGAGGCGTTCTGGTCGTTCATGACCGATCGCGTGCGCTTCGTGCTCGAGCAGCGGGGCTACGATCCGCGCAACGTCCGCGCCAGCACGCACGGCGATCCGGCGGCGGTCAGTCCGCTGGTCGCCAAGCGCAAGCTCGAGACGCTGCCCGAGTTCACCGAGTCGGACGACTTCAAGCAGCTGGCGGGCCTGTTCAAGCGCGTGCGAAACATTGCCAAGAACCTGGATGCGTCGTCGCCGGATCTCGGCGGACAGCTGACGGAGCCGGCAGAGTTGGCCCTGGCGGCCGAGGTCGATCGACTGGCGCCGGTGGTCGAATCGGCGGTGGCCTCGGGCACGGGTTATCGGCAGGCGTTCGCGGAAGCCGCGAAGACGGGACCCGCGGTGGCCAGATTTTTTGACGATGTGATGGTGATGGCTGAAGATGCGAAGTTGCGCGATGCGCGGCTTCGGCTGTTGAGGCGGCTCGAAGGATTGATCCTGCAGCTCGCCGACGTTTCGGAAATCGTTCCCGAGGAGAAGTAGCAAAGTAATGGCGAAGAAAAAGGCGACCACGAAGAACACCAGGAAGCGGACTACCAAGACAGCCAGTTCCTCAAAGGGTCCGAAGAAGTTTGTCTACTTCTTCGGCAACGGCAGGGCCGACGGCAACCGCACCATGAAGGACACGCTCGGCGGCAAGGGCGCGGGCCTGGCCGAGATGACCAACGCCGGCCTGCCGGTGCCGGCCGGTTTCACCATCTC
Source organism: uncultured Acidimicrobiia bacterium (assembly GCA_963795125.1). Taxonomy (GTDB): domain Bacteria; phylum Acidobacteriota; class Vicinamibacteria; order Vicinamibacterales; family UBA2999; genus 12-FULL-67-14b. The sequence continues at coordinate 1,198,966 of CAWCGQ010000001.1, forward strand.
GACCGACGCGTGCAATCTGTATTACGCCAACAAGGCCAAGCTGCCGGCGAACATCGAAACCGAGATGATCGCGCAGCTGCGCAAGCTCGAGAAGACTGCGGGCGCGCAGCTCGGCTCCAAGAAGCAGCCGTTGCTCGTGTCGGTGCGTTCCGGCGCCAAGTTTTCGATGCCCGGCATGATGGACACGATTCTGAACCTCGGCTTGAACGACGAGACCGTCGAGGGCTTGAAGGCGTGGACCGGCAACGGCCGCTTCGCCTTCGACAGCTATCGCCGCTTCATGCAGATGTTCGGCAGCGTCGTGCTCGAGATTCCCAAGGCGAAGTTCGAGCACGAGTTCGAGGGGATCAAGCACGCGAAGAACGCCAAGCTCGACACCGATCTGGACGAGGCCGGCCTGCGGGAGGTGGTGGTTGCCTACCAGAAGCTGGTGAAGGCAGAGACCAGGAAGGCGTTTCCGCAGGATCCGATGGAGCAGCTGCGCGGCGCGAGGAACGCGGTGTTCCGCTCGTGGAACAACGCCCGCGCCAGGGAATATCGCCGCATCTATGACATTCCCGACGCGATCGGCACCGCCGTCAACGTCCAGATGATGGTGTTCGGCAACACCGGCGATCGATCGGGCACCGGCGTCGGGTTCACGCGCAACCCCGCGACCGGCGCGAAGGAGTTCTTCGGCGAATTCCTGATCAACGCCCAGGGCGAGGACGTCGTCGCCGGCATCCGCACGCCGCAGCCGATCGTCGAGCTCGAGAAGGTGATGCCGAAGGCCTACAAGCAGCTGCGCGACATCACCTCGAAGCTGGAACGCAACTACAAGGACATCCAGGACTTCGAGTTCACCATCCAGGACGAGAAGCTCTACATGCTGCAAACCCGCAGCGGCAAGCGCACCGGCTACGCGGCAGTGGTGATCGCCACGGATTTCGTGAAAGAGAAGCTGGTGACGCCGAAGGAAGCGATCCTGCTGGTCGATCCCGAGGCGTTGTCGCAGTTGCTGGCGCCGGGGTTCGATCCGAAGGAGTGGAAGGCGCACGACACCGTCACCAGGGGCCTGCCGGCGTCGCCGGGCGCGGCCTGCGGCAAGGCGGTGTTCTCGTCGGAGACCGCGGTCGAGTGGTCGAACCGGGGCGAGCCGGTGATCCTGGTCCGCCGCGAAACCGTGCCGGACGACATTCACGGCATGTGGGTGTCGCAGGGCATTCTCACGGCGACGGGCGGCATGACGTCGCACGCCGCGGTGGTCGGCCGCCAGATGGGCAAGCCCTCGATTGTCGGTGCGGGCGAGCTGCGCATTGACGAGCACGGCAAGACCTTCACGGTCAAGGGCCGGACGGTCAAGGAAGGCGACTACGTCGCGTTCGACGGGTTGACCGGCGAGGTGAAGCTGGCCAAGGTGGCATCGCAGCCGAGCGAGATCCTGCAGGTGGTGGCCGGCAAGTTGAAGCCGGCCGACTCGCCGATCTACCAGCGCTTCAATACGCTCCTCGGATGGACCGACAAGTTCCGCCGCCTCGGCGTGCGCGCCAACGCCGACCAGCCCGATCAGGCCGAGCTGGCCTACGCATTCGGTGCCCGCGGCATCGGTCTGTGCCGGACCGAACACATGTTCTTTGGCGAGGGCCGGATTCCGATTGTGCAGCGCATGATCCTCGCGGACAACGAGGCCGACCGTCGCGCCGCCCTCAACGAGCTGCTGCCGATGCAGCGCGAGGATTTCTACGGCGTGTTCAAGGGCATGAAGGGCACGCCGGTGACCATCCGCACCATCGATCCGCCGCTGCATGAGTTCCTGCCGAAGCGGGAAGACCTGATGGTCGAGATCGCCGTCATGGAAACCAAGGGGCAGAAGGGCAAGGAGCTCGCCGACAAGAAGGCGCTGCTGTCGCGCGTCGAACAGCTGCACGAGTTCAACCCGATGCTCGGGCATCGCGGCGTCCGTCTCGGCATCACCTATCCCGAGATCACCGAGATGCAGACCCGCGCGATCATGGAAGCCGCCTGCAAGCTCAACAAGGAAGGCCTCAAGGTCGTCCCCGAGATCATGATCCCGCTGGTCGGCGACGTCCGCGAGCTGCGCGATCAGAAGCTGATCGTCGATCGCGTCTGCGCCGAGGTGATCAAGGAGCAGGGCATCCGGATCAAGTATCTCGTCGGCACCATGATCGAAGTGCCGCGTGGCGCCTTGACCGCCGATGAAGTGGCCACGGAAGCACAGTTCTTCTCGTTCGGCACCAACGACCTGACGCAGATGACGTTCGGATTCTCACGCGACGACGTCGGCAAGTTCTTGAAGGTCTACCAGGACAAGAAGCTGCTCGAGCGCGATCCGTTCGCGACCTTCGACGGCGCCGGCACCGGCCAGCTGGTGGCGATGGCGGTGGCGAAGGGCCGCGCCACCCGCAAGGACCTCAAGCTCGGCATCTGCGGTGAACACGGCGGCGATCCGGCGTCGATTCACTTCTTCCACCAGGTGGGCCTCGACTACGTGAGCTGCTCCCCGTACCGCGTGCCGGTGGCCCGCCTTGCCGCGGCGCAGGCTGCGCTCAGCGTCAAGGTCGGCGATTGATCAGGTATTTCGTCCACAGGGGCGGTCGCACCGAGTTGGTGGACCGCCTCGACTCCTCCTTCGCCGGGGCTGGCGGCGGACGACGTGGTGGTGTGGGCGGATGTGGCGGAGCCGACCGAGGCCGACGGCGCCATCCTGCACGAGCAGTTCGGCCTGCACGAACTGCCGCTCGAGGCCGCCCTCAAGCGCGAAACCCACCCCAAGGTCGAAAGCTACGGCCGCTATCTCTACATCGTCCTGCACGGCATCAACTTCCAGGCCGCCGACCACACGTTCGAGACCCACGAGACCGATTTTTTCCTCGCCCCGAATTTTTTGATCACCATTCACGACGGCCAGCGCCGCAGCATCGCGCAGGTTGGTGAGCTCTGCACGCGCTCATCGCACATCCTGTCGGAAGGACCGGTCGCGTTGCTGCACCGCATTGTCGACACCATGGTCGATCACTATCGGCCCGAGGTCGACGAGCTCGAGGATCGCCTCGACCAGATCGAGAAGCGCGTCATCGAAGCGCCGACCGAATCGCTGACCGGCGACATTCTCAACGTCAAGCACGACGTCACCTCGCTGCGGCGGATTGTCATTCCGCAGCGTGATGTCGTCGGGCGGCTGGCCCGCCGCGAGTTCGACGTGATCGGCCAGGAAATGGCCTACCGCTTCCGCGATGTCTACGACCAGTTCGCGAGGATGGCCGACGATGCGATGGTGTTCCAGGACCGGGTCACCGGCATCTTCGACGCGCACCTGGCAAGCGTGTCGGTCCGGCTGGCCGACGTGTCGAAGGTGCTGGCGGTGATCGCCGCGCTGTTCGGGCCGCTGACCGTGATTACCGGGTTATTCGGCATGAACGTCCCATTGCCGACGCTGTTCGGGAGCCCGGAGCACCAGTTCTGGGAGATTATCGGGATCATGCTGCTGTCGAGCGCGGCGCTGTTCGTGTGGTTCCGCAAATCGGGCTGGTGGTAAATGGGGCGCATTACCCGGCTGCCTGACGACCTCGCCAACCAGATCGCCGCGGGCGAAGTGGTGGAACGCCCGGCCTCGGTGGTCAAGGAGCTGGTCGAGAACGCCATCGACGCCACAGCCACGCGCATCGTGATTACCGCCGAGTATGGCGGCAAGAAGCTGATTCGCGTCGAGGACGACGGGGTCGGGATGGATCCTGATGATGCGCGCCTCTGCCTCGATCGGCATGCGACCAGCAAGATCCGCCGCGCCGAGGACCTGGCTGCGATTGCGACGCTTGGGTTCCGTGGGGAAGCGTTGCCCTCGATCGCCTCGGTCTCGCACTTCCGGCTGCGCACACGCGCGCGCGGCAGCGACAGCGGCACCGAGATTCGCGTCAACGCGGGGATCGTCGAATCGATCGTCGAAGCGGGCGGTCCCGAGGGCACGATGATCGAGGTCGCCGACGTGTTTTACAACCTGCCGGCGCGGCGCAAATTCCTGAAGTCGGACGCCGCCGAAGCCGCGCAGGTGTCACGCTTCGTGACGCAGCTGGCGCTGTGCTATCCGGAGGTCGGCTTCACGCTCACGAGTTCGGGCCGGAAGGTGGTCGCGGTGCCGCCGGTCACGAGCCTGTCGGACCGCCTGTTCCAGCTGTATGGCGATCGCCTCGATCTGGTCCGGGTGGATCGCGAGTTTGGCGGCCTGCGCCTGCACGGCTTCATCGCCGCGCTCGCCGAGCAGGGTCCGGTGCGCGGACCGCAGCACGTGTTCGTCAACCGCCGCATTGTCAAAGACAAGACCATCGCGCACGCCATTCTCGATGCGTATAGCGTGGCGACCAACAAGGAACGCAGCCCCGAAGTGCACCTGTTCCTGGAGGTGCCGCCCGATCGCGTGGATGTGAACGTCCATCCGACCAAAGCGGAAGTCCGGTTCAAGGAGCAGTCGCAGGTCCACCAGCTGGTTCGCCATGCGCTCAGCGATGCACTCGGCAAGGGTCCGGCGCCCGAGCTTACGCTTCGGACCAGCGACGTGATGCCTGGACGCCCGATGCAGCCCGCCATTCCCGGGGCTCTCGCCGGGGGAAGCTTTCCGAGCCGCTGGCAGCCCGCGGTTCAACGAGACGGTTCAGCACAGAGGTTCACGACGGGGGTTCACAGTGGGGGTTCGTTGTCGAACCATCGGGATGAACCCGCCGTGATGAACCCTCGCGATGAACCGCCGGCTCAGGTCCCGGCCGTGCGTCCGATGATCGCCCTCGGCCAGTTTCGCGATACCTTCATCATTGCGATGGACGACGAAGGCCTCTGCATCATCGATCAGCATGTCGCCCACGAGCGCGTGTTGTTCGAGCGGATCATGGAGAGGCTGACCAGCGAATCGCTCGAGAGCCAGCGGCTGCTGATTCCCGCGGTCCTGGAACTGCCACCGGCCGACCGAGCGGCGCTGGTGGGGAAGTCTGAAGCCCTCGCGCGATTCGGATTTGAAGTCGAGGAGTTCGGCGGCGACAGCATCAAGGTAACCGCGATGCCGGCGCTGCTCGATCCGAACGAATGCGACTCGGCCCTCCGCGCGCTGGCCGAGGATCTCGAAGGCCTGGATCGCGGCCTGCGGATCGAGGATGCGCTGAAGCAGATCGCCGCGACCACCGCCTGCCATGCCGCGGTGAAGGCGCATTACCCGCTGACGCTCGAGAAGATGCATCACATCCTCGAAGAATTGCGGGCCACGGCGTATTCGACGGTGTGTCCGCACGGGCGGCCGGTGATGCTTCGCATCACCCGGCGCGAGATCGAAAAGAATTTCGATCGCATTTAGGGTCGCTGCAGTAGTGTGGTGGCTCCGTCAGATGGAGGAAACCTGCTGATGTCCAAGCCCACAATTACACCCACCACAGACGGCCCCTACCTGATCGAAGGCATCGATGCCGTGGTGCGATACACCGACGGCCGGACGTTTCCGATTCAAGGCAAAGCGGCCCTGTGCCGCTGCGGCGGGTCGAAGAACAAACCGTTTTGCGACGGCAGTCACAAAACCAACGGCTTTACGAGCGCAAAGGATCCCAAGCGGGTTCCGGACATGGTCGAAGACCACATAGGACACGGCATCACCATTCACGACAACCGCGGGCTGTGTGCGCACGCCGGACGATGCACGGACGGGCTTCCGGCCGTGTTTCGGCTCGGCAAAGAGCCGTGGATTGCGGCGAGTGGCGCTGATGCGGAGACCATTGCGACGACGATTCAGCAGTGTCCCTCGGGGGCGCTGGCTTACAGCATCAACGACCAGCTGTATCGAGACTTCGGCGGAAACGCGGTCGTCGCCCTCGCGCCGAACGGACCCTACGTGATTCGCGGCGGGGCAGTACTGACCGACACCGAGCTCAACCAGGGTGGCACCGTGGACCACATGACCCTGTGCCGCTGTGGGGCGTCGCAGAATAAGCCGTTTTGCAGCGGCGCCCACTGGAACGTTCAGTTCGACGAGGACGCACGCACGGAGTGACCATATTCATTCAGTCGCCCCCGCGCTCGGATACGGCCGTAAACCCGTTGTGCATTTTGCCTGTACGCGCCTGCGATAGCGCGAGCCCGCTCAAGAACGACGGAAGCGATTCGCGACATGCCAGACAAGGCCGTCTACCTGCTCGTCGTTGACGGATTCGCCGACTGGGAGCCTGCCCACGCCGTGGCGGAATTGCGGCGTAGTGGTGGCTACCAGGTCAAGTCGGTCGGCCTGACACTGGACCCCGTCGAGTCCATGGGCGGCCTTCGGGTGTTGCCGTCCATGACGGTGGCGGACGTCGATCCTGCGGATGTCGCAGTGTTCATTCTCCCCGGCGGGGATCGTTGGGAGCACTCGGCGGTCGAGCCGGAGATTGGCGGGTTACTGCAGCGTCTGGATGCGCAGGGTGTTCCCCTCGCGGCGATTTGCGGCGCCACGGTCGCGATCGCTCGCCTGGACCTCCTGCGCGGGCGTCGACACACCAGCAACGGACTCGAGTATCTTCAGTCACAGCACGCGGGTTACGCCGAGGCGGCCCACTATGTCGACGCTCCGGCGGTGCGCGATCGCGGGCTCATCACGGCCAGCGGCCTGGGCGACGTCGAATTCGCGCGCGAACTCTTCGAGGAGCTCAACGTGCTTAGCGCCGACGACCGGGCAGTGTGGGCGGCGATGTTTCGAAGCGCGCGCTTCTTGCTCCGAGGAACCCATGGATAATCACCGGGTCTTCACGATGTCATTTGCCAGCGTGTATCCGCTCTACGTCCAGAAGGCGGAGAAAAAGGGGCGCACGCAGCATGAAGTGGACGAGGTCATCTGCTGGCTGACCGGCTACAGCCCTAGCATGCTGGCGGCGCAGATTGAGCAGGGTAAGGATTTCGAGACGTTCTTCACCGAGGCACCGTCGCTGCATCCCAACGCCGGCCAGATCACCGGTGTCATCTGCGGTGTCCGCATCGAGGAGATCGAGAACCCGCTGATGCGGAACATCAGGTACCTGGACAAGCTCGTGGATGAACTCGCCAAAGGCCGGCCGATGGAAAAGATTCTGCGCCGATAGGATACCGATTCTCCCGTGCGGCGTTCACTCCGCCGGCGGGAAGAGCGGTGGATGGCCACGCGGTCCGACCGCGCGCTCGTAGGCCGCGGCCAGCCCGAGCAGCGCGCCTTCCTGATACAAGTGCCCGGAGAACATCACGCCGGCGGGCGAACCGGTCGGGGCCAACCCGCTCGGCACGGCGATCGAGGGATGACCGGTGAGGCTCATCACCGGGTTCAGGCTGGTGGCAGAATCCAGCGTGAGCGTGGTGAACATGATGGCGTCGACGGCAGCGAGCGCGCGCGCCACCTCCTGCATGATGATGGTCCTCCTGCGGTTCGCCTGCAGGTAGTCAACGGCCGTGGTCAGTGAGCAGGCCCGCAGGTAGCGGCTGGTGCGCTGACGCAGCGCCGCATGCCGGCCGCTGCGTGTGAACGCGTCGAAGGCGGCCGCGCGCTCGACGTACTCGATGAAATACGAAAGGTCGCCGCTCGGCAGCGCAATCGCATGCATCGTGCAGCCAAGGTCCTTCAGGGTGGCCAGGACCCGAGCGTTGTTGGCGCGAGCGTCGGCATTGGCTTCCGCGTCCAGCATCGCCGGCACGTAGCCGATACGCAGGGGGCGGTCCGGCCGCCGCGCGTCCCAGGCGAGCGGGATGGCGTCGGGCACGGCCAGGTCCAGGCCGTCGGTCCCCGCGATCACGCTCAGCACCACGCCACAGTCGTCAACCGTTCGGCACATCGGGCCAATCTTGTCGAGGGTCGTGCCCGCGGCCATCACGCCGTGGCGGCTCACCCGGCCGAACGTTGGCCGCAAGCCGACCACGCCGCAGCGCAGGGCAGGCGAGAGGATCGAGCCGCCGGTGTCGGAGCCGATCGCGAAGCCGACCAGCCCCGCGGCGGTCGCGGCCCCCGAGCCCGCCGACGATCCGCTCGAACCCTCGGCCGGATTCCACGGGTTGTTGGTGCGTCCGTTGGCCCATTGATCGCCGAAGGCCATCTCCCCCGTGGAGAGCTTCGCGATCAGCACGGCACCGGCCTCGCGAAGGCGCACGACGACGGTCGCGTCCCGGTCAAAGGTCTGTGTGGCTAGCGGTGGTGCTCCCCACGTGGTCGGCCCGCCCCCGGCGGCGATGATGTCCTTCACGCCGTAGGGCACGCCGTGCAGCGGCCCGCGAATGCGTCCGGCCGTCACGTCCGCGTCGGCGGCCGCCGCCTCCTGTCGCGCCCGTGCCTCCATCAGCGTCACCACGCAGTTGAGTGCGCCGTTGTGGCGCTTCAGCCGACCGAGATACATCTCCGTCAGCTCGACCGCCGTGGCCTGCCGCGTCCGCACGAGTTCGGCGAGGTGCGTCGCCGGCCAGAACGCCACTTCTTCGAGGCGCCGCGGCCGCCGCACGCGCGGTGCGGCTGGCAAGCGCGTGGCCCCGGCCGGCAGCCTGGTGCTGATGCCGGGCGGCCTCGGATCGAAATGGAAGGGCAGCGCCGAGGCGTTGGTCAACGAGTCCTTGCCGATTAACTCGACACTGGCCGACAGGCTCGATAGCGATGCGGCCACGTCCTCGCATTCAGCCTCCGACCATTCGAGACCGGCCAGCCGTGCCGCCTGTCGAATGGTGGTGATGGAGACGGTCGTCGTCCCCGGCTTGATCTGCGCGAGCAGCGCCTCTGGAAACGCCGTTGACGCGAGCCCCGCAAAGGCGCAGTAGCCGAGCAACGCTCGACGACGGGCATCGGGCAGCAGGGCTGTGGTGGTGTCGCGCGATCGCATATCGGAGGAGCATACTCCGCGTCGTCGCTATAATCGCCACAGCGTGGCCCTGCCGAACTCAATATGCCGTAGCTCAGAGCGGCTACGGCAGCGCGAACGCCTGCAGTCCGTTCGACAGCTGCACGACGATGTACTGCTTGCCCTGATGCATGTAAGTCATCATCCCGTAGCGGCTCAGCCCCGCGGTGGTGATGGCGCCCCGCCGCTCGCCGGTCTTCTTGTCGATCGCAAACAGCTTCGTCGCGCCGTCAGCGGTCTGACCGGGTGCGAGCAGCATGGTGGCGGTGACGACCAGGCCACCGAGGCCGGCGCGGCCGAGGTTCGGATTGACGTTGTCCACGCCTTTCAGCAAGGGATGATTGCGAATCGCATCCTGCTGCGCTTGCGGCGCATCACCGTACGGCCTCACCCAGAGATACTCGCCGGTGTTGAGATCGATCGCGGAGATGCGGCCGACGGGACCCTTGAACATCGTCGGGAAACCAGCGAGCGGATCCCCTGGCGCGGCTGCCGCCGCACCGCCGCGGCCCGCGCCACCACCTCCGCCACCTCCGGGAGGGGCATCATCACCGCCGCCGGCGGCGGCCGCGGGCTGAATGCCCGCCTTCTTCGCCGCTTCCGGATACATCTCCGTCGCGGCCCTCACGGATTCACCGGGGCAGGCGGCGCTGGTCGCGACCCAGGCGGCGACCGTCGTACCCGTCTGGCCGAAGCAATCCATCTCGCTCCCCGGCACCACCACACGCGAGCCGCCGCCGCTGTGCGACGGAATGTAAATAATGCCCGTCGTCGGATCGGCCGCGGGTGGATGCGTGATGTTGGTGCCGCCGGTTTCGCCGGGATAGAAGCGGCCGGAGGCGAGGCCTTCCTTGTTGCCGCGATGCACGATCGGATTGAAGGGCGGCGCGAGCAACCCCTGAGCGGTGACCCGCTTGAGCGCGAGCTCTTTGATCTGCGGCGTGTAGTCGATCACCTGCTCTGCGCTGCGGCCGATGAATTCGTACGGCGCGGGTTTCACCGGGAACGGTTGCGTCGGCGACAACTTCTCGCCGGGGACTTTCGACGCCGGTACCGGCCGCTCCTGGAAGCCCCAGATGGGCTCACCGGTGATGCGATTAAACGCGTAGAGGATCGATTGCTTGGTGGCTTGGAACACCGCAGGGATGCGGCGGCCGCCGACGGTCACGTCCATGGCGATCGGCGCGGTCGGCGTGTCGTAGTTCCAGACGTCGTGATGCACCATCTGGTAATGCCAGAGCCGCTTGCCGGTCTTGACGTCGAGCGCAATGACGCTCGCCGAGAACAGGTTGTCGCCGGGCCGGAAGCCGCCGTACATGTCGACCGTCGCGCTGTTGGTCGGAATGTAGACGATGCCGCGCTCCGCATCCGCCGACAGCGGCGCCCACGACGACACATCGCCGGTGGTGCGCCACGCCTCGTTCTCCCACGTTTCGTGGCCGACCTCGCCCGGCCGCGGAATGACGTGAAACTTCCACAGGAACTTTCCGTCGCGCGCGCTGTAGGCGAGAATGTCGCCCGGCACATTTTCCTGCCGCGTCTGGTGGTAGCCCTGCTCGGCGGAGTTGCCGACAATGATCACGTCGTTGACGACGATGGGCGGGGAGGAGCTGGTGATGTAGCCAAGCTCGAGCGGCACGCCCTCGTTGGCGTTGTATTTCTGTTTGCGGCGGACCCACGGGTCCCAATCGCGAATCAAGTCCTCGGCTAAGTCGACAACGCCGGTGCTCGGAAAGCCGGGCAGCGCAACCTGCTTGCCCCAGTTTGGCAGCGGCTGCCCGGTGTCGGCGTCCAACGCCACGAGGAAAAAGCCAGGCGTCGCGATGTAGACCACGCCCTTCCCGTTAATCTCCGAATAGGCCACACCTTTGCCGTACGCGGTGCGCATCGAGTACTTCGAGCGGTAAGTCGCAGGCTCCGCCCAGCTCCACAGCAGCTTGCCGCTGGTCGGATCGATCGACACCACGTGGCGCCGCGGCCCGGCCACGCTCAATAATCTGCCGCCGACGTAGCTCGGCGTCGCCCTGGCCGTCATCGGGCCGACGACGTCGAGCGGGCTGAACTTCCAGGCTTCTTGCAACGTCTCGAAATTGGCGGGGGTAATCTGCGCGAGCGGGGAGTACCGGGTATGCCCGATGTCGCCGCCGAGCGTGCGCCATTCGCCGTTCTCAGTGCCGCGCGATGGCGTCTGCGCTGAAGGAACGGTCAAGGCTGCCGCACCGAGGACAACGACCGCGAGAATCCCGACCAACACCCGTGGATGCCTGCTCATGACGGCGAGCCTAAGCCCCTGAGGCGCCCGGGTCAATGGTTTTCAGTCGGAACGTGGCGTCGGACGGCCGCGCTGGATGCCTGATATGTTTAGGCGCCGACCCACCCCACGATGAAGCGAATTCTCCCGATGCTGGCACTGGTTACGTTCGTCTCCGCGGCGGCCCTCTGGCTGTGGGAGCAGGCCGCGCCGCTTACGGCGGTCGTGGCGGGTGGGGACGGCCCGCCGACGCTGGTCCTGCTTCACGGTTACGGATCGCGGGCGGAAGACTGGCTGCAGTTCGAGAACAAGTGGCAGCTGCCCGCGGGCACTCGTCGTCTGTTTCCGCAGGCGCCGTGGCGCGGCCCAGGCCCTCGCCGCGGCTGGTGGTCGCTGCGGCTCGGGAGTTACGTGCCGGAGGACGGCGGGCCGCCGGACATGTCGAGGGCGAATCCCGGCGGGATCAAGGTCGCCGCGCGACTGGTGCGGGATCTGATCAGGAGCGAACAACAGCCGGTCATCCTCGGCGGGTTTTCACAGGGTGCGATGACCAGCGCCGAGATTGCTTTTCAATCCGACCAGCAGCTGGCCGCCTTGATCCTGCTGAGCGGGACCACGGTCAACGAAGACGCGTGGGCCGAACACTTCGCGGGCCGCAGAGACCTGCCGATTTTCATTGCGCACGGGCGCTGGGACGGCGTCCTGTCGTTCGCCATCATGGAACGCTTCCAGGCCCGGCTGAAGGCGTTCGGGATGAATGTGACGTGGTATCCGTTCGACGGCGGGCACGACATCCCGATCGGCGTCATCGAGGCGGTCAACGGCTTCGTGACGGGGCTGGCGCCGTAGCCGTCGATGCGCGCAAGAGCGCCACCGGGCAGCGGGCAAGCAGACGCCCAACTGCAAGCCTGGCGCGGCCATCCGCTCCCATGTCAGCGGCGATCGAACGGCCGGTAAGCAGATCGTGGAACTTGCCGGCCTTGATGCCAGCGGGAAGGGTGAGCGTCGTGTCGCCCCAGACGGATTCGCCAATCGGTAGCTGTCGCGGCGCCAGCGCCGCGACCAGGCGCGGCACCACGGCGATCAGCACGTCGTCACCGGAACGCCGGATAAAGGCAACCGTGTGCCCGGCGGCACTGCCGGCGGCGGTCATCGGCAGATAGTCGCCATCCAGAAACAGCAGCGGCGTGTCGCGTCGGGCGCGCATGCCGACCGCGGTCACGAACATCTTGATTCGGCCGTCCCTCCACTCGCGCAGCAGGCCGTCGACGACAGTGGCCCGGGCGGAATCGCGATCGGTGCCGGCATCAGCAGAGTCTGTCACCGGCAGCCACGGCTCGAGTTCGTCGAGACATCGCCGCCGCAGCGTGAAATCGACGGGCCGGCGATTATCGGGATCGACCAGGCTTTGATCCCACAGCTCGGTGCCCTGGTAGAAATCGGCGACGCCGGGCGACGCCACTTTGAGGACCAGCTGCGAGAGCGAGCCCACCATGGCCGCCAGCGCCACGCCGTCGGCGAAGCTCTGGAAGCTGTCCACGAACTCGCGAGCGTTGCGGCCGGCCAGCGATCGCTCGATGAACCGCCGGACGCCTGACTCATAGTCGTCGTTCGGCGTGATCCAGCTGCTATGGATCTTGGCTTCCTTGATTGCCTTGTGCATGTAGGCGGCCATGCGCTCGACGAAATCCGGCGGCATGTCATCCGCCGCGCGGAGATCGAGCGGCCACGCGCCGAGCAGCGCCTGATAAAACAGGTACTCGTCGTTGGCGTCCGGCGCCCGACCGGACGGCAACTGGGTCCGATTGGGCGTGTTGGCGCGCCGCCAGCGGCCGAGCGCCGCCTGCCACGCTTCGGGAATTTCGGAGAGCACGTTGATGCGCGCGCGCGCATCTTCGCCGCGCTTGGTGTCGTGGGTGGAGGTGGCGAGCATCTCGCCCGGCCACCGCTGCAGCCGATCGCGATTGGCGCGATGAAACTCGGCCACCGTCCGGCCGAAGCGCTGCGGATCGCCGCCGACTTCATTCAACGACGACAGCACGTGATAGCGGTAAAAGGCGGTGTCCTCGACGCCTTTGGCCTGGACCGGGGCGGTGTACTGCTGAAAACGCATCGCCACGTCGATGCGCGATGCCGCCGTTGGACCGGACGCCGCCTGATCGTGACCGGCCGGCGGCAACAGGACGCCGCGCAGGAAGTCGAAGATCGAGGTTTCCATCGCCGGGTTGCGCCGCCGGGCATCGGCAATCGCCGCCGCCATCGTCGCGATATCCGACTCGGTCGCGCCCGCGCCGGTCACGTAGGTGCGATACACAGGAAAGCAGGCGACCACTTCGCGCAGCGCGCGGCCAAGACTGCCCGGCGTAAAGTCGCGCGAGCGGCGATCCACTTCCGATAGGCGGTTAATGGCCTGCACCAGCACGTGAAATTCGCTGGACAATGCCGTGGATACGATCAGTCGCTTGCATTCATAGGCGACGTCCGCGAACAGCTCGGATCGTCCGGTGAACCGCGCGTAGACACGAAGCATCTTCTTCTCGCGGCGGCGATCGATAAACACGCCATTGAGATCGTTGAGAAACGTGTAGCCGGTGGTGCCGGCTACCGGCCAGTCGTCCCGTAACTGTTCCGGCCCGGAAAGAATCTTTTCGACGACGATCGTCGCCGCCGGCACGCCCGCCTGGAGCGCGGCGGCCGACATCGCGCCGGCGAGCCGGTGCAGGTAGGCGGCCGGATCGTAGAGACCATCGATGTGATCGAGCCGCAGTCCGCCCACCCGGCCGGCGGCGGTGAGGGCCAGCACCAGCGAATGGATCTCGTCGAAGACACGCGGATCCTCCACCCGGAGACCGGCCAGCTGGTTGATGTCGAAAAAGCGACGGTAGTTGATTTCGTCCGAGGCCGTGCGCCAGGAGGCGAGCCGGTAGGGCTGCTGCTCGAGCAGTTCGTGGAGCCGATCGAAGCTGGCCGGGTCGCCGGCGCGGCCGTGATACGCGGCGACGGCGCGCTCGATGTGCGCCGCGATTGCGGGTTCGGCGGCGGCCAGCCGAGCGAGGCGCTCCCGCGCCACCTCCTTCTCGCGCCGGCGTTCGAGGATGTCGTCGGCGTCGCGGCGGGTATAGGCCGGCAGGTTGCGCAGCGCGGTCAGGATGCTTTGGAATTCGCGCAGCGCGGGATGGTCGACGCCAAGTGTCTGCTCGAGGCTGCCGATCTCCAGGGCGAGGACGGCCGGAATCTTACGGGGATTGAGGGGCAGCCGGGTGGCGCCATATTGCAACACCAGACTGCCGTGCTCGAATGCCGGCGACAACTGGCCGCTTTCAAGGGTCTCGCCGTACGACTCCCCGAGGATCGGCAGCAGCAGCCGGTCCTTCAACTCCGGCTTGATCGGATCCCAGTCGATATCGAAGAAGGCGGCATAGGGAGAGCTCGGACCGTTCTCCAGCACGTCGCGCCACCACTCGTTGGCCTGCGGATCGATGCCCATGTGATTGGGAACGAAGTCGAGCATCAGCGCGATGCCGTGCCGCCGCAGCTCGTCGGCGAAGGCCTCGAACGCCGGCGCGCCGCCCAACTCCGGGTTGATCTCGGTGTGGCGGGAAATGTCGTATCCGTGCGTGCTGCCGGGCGCCGCCGTGAAGACCGGCGAGCAGTAACAGTCGGTCACGCCCAGCGCCGCCAGATACGCGACGAGCTCGCGCGCCGCGTCGAGCGTGAAGCCGCCGTGCAGCTGGAGACGATACGTCACCACGGGCCGATGCGCGGATGTCGGCGAATGATTGCGACGGCGGCGCGCTGGGGACTCAGGCAGCCGGCACCTCCATCTGGCTGAGCAACCGCAGGATGATCGTCGCCGCGCACGAAAAACCGATCGTGGTGGTGTGACCGGCGTCGTCGAGTGCCGGCGGCCGGCCTGTCCGGCAGAACGGCTCGTCCTCGCTGGTCAACACGATTTCGCTGAGCACGACATCTGGCTGCCGCGCCAGCTCCACCGTACCGTCACGGAAGCGGGTGACGACGACGAAGCGTTCGCCTTGCCGGCTTCGCCGATCGAGACGGAGCGTGTCATCGTCGAGCGCTTGAACGCTGGCGGCGTCTGGCTGTCCGGCGGGGAGCCGCCAGTTTCGCCGAAGCGCCAGCATCGCGACATAGAGGCGATGTACCGAGGCGTGCGGCTCCCGATCGGCTTCGCTCCAGTCAAGACGCGAGCGTTCGAACGTGCCGGGCGCCTGCGGATCGGGAATCCGGTCCCGCGCCTCGGCGTCCGCGAAACTGGCGAACCGCTGGAACTCCCGTCGGCGTCCCGCGGTCACCTGCCGCCCGAGCTCGTCCGCGTGATCGGTGAAGTAGAGAAACGGACTCGACGCCGCCCACTCCTGGCCCATGAACAGGAGCGGTGTCTGCGGCAAGGACAACAACAGCGTCGATGCTGCCCGATAGGCCGGGGCGTCGATTTGGTGGTGGAGTCGCTCGCCGAACGCGCGGTTGCCGATCTGGTCGTGATTCTGCAGGCAGACCACGAAGCGAGCCGGATCGATCCCGGCCGGATCCGTGCCCCGCGGCGCCAGGTGGTACGGCGAGCGCTGTCCGGTGTAGAACCAGCCACGCCGGATGGTCGCGGCAATGTCCGCGGTCGAACCGGTGTAGTCCGCAAAGTATCCGTCAGTGTCGCCGGCGAGGCGTCGCCGCAGTTGATGATGGAGGTCATCGGCCCACACGGCGTCGACGCCGAGGCCACCGTCTGCCTGAGGCGTCACGAGCCGGGCCAGATTGCGATCGTCTTCGGCAATGACATGGACATGCCGTTCGGCAGCCGACGCGTGGACCCGCGCCGTCAACTCCGCGACAAAGTGGCGGGCGCCGTCATCGTGGATGGCATGTGTCGCATCGAGGCGCAGGCCGTCGACGTGGTACTCGTGAATCCAGTACAGCGCGTTCTCGATGAACAGTCCCCGGACCTGGCGGCTATGATCCCCGTCGAAGTTGATGCCGGCGCCCCACGGGCTGGCATGGCGCGCCGTGAAGTAATCCGCACTGAACCGTGGCAGGTAGTTGCCGTCGGGGCCGAGGTGGTTGTAGACGACGTCGAGCAGCACGGCCAGCCCGAGACGATGCGCCGCATCAACGAAGCGGCGCAGGTCGTCCGGCAATCCGTAGCAGCGCGCCGGCGCAAACAGCGCCACGCCGTCGTAGCCCCAATTGCGCGCGCCCGGAAAATCGGCCACCGGCATCAGTTCGACGGCCGTCACGCCCAGCGCGGCCAGGTCCGGCAGGCGTTCAATCGCCGCAAGAAATGTCCCGGCCGTGGTGAAGGTGCCGACGTGCAGCTCGTAGATGACGAGATCCGACAGTGGCACGCCGCGCCAGGTTCCGTCGCTCCATTGAAACTGGTGGGGGTCGACGGTCAGCGACGCGCCGTGAACGCCGTCGGGTTGAAACCGCGATGCCGGATCGGGCAGCGGGCTGCCTCGATCCAGCCGGTAGCCATAGCGATGGCCGGCGCCGATGTCTTCGTACGACGCGGAGAAGATGCCGTCTGCCTCGCGCGACAGCGGCCGTTCGTCGATGGTACCGCCGCGATCGATGCTGACATGCACGGTCGTCGCCATCGGCGCCCAGACGCGAAAGCTGGTGCCTTGCCCGCGGGCGACGACGGCGCCCAGCGCCGCGTGCCACGTCGTCATGCCGCCAGCCCCAGCAGGCGGGTCACCGCACCGAGTGGAATGTGAATCCAGTCCGGCCGATTGTTGATCTGGTACTCCAGCTCGTAGAGCGCCTTCTCGAGCTCGAACAGCGCCAGCAGCGCGTCGATCGCGTTCCACTCCGACGGCAGGTGGACGGCGGCGTGGGCGCGCGATCGAGCGACGTAGCTTTCCCGGAACGCGCGCCGCAGTGGTGCCGTGGCCAATGCCGCGGCGGGCACGCCGGGATAGCGCGCGCGCACGTCGGCCGCCGCGTAATCGATGGAGCGCAGCATGCCGGCCACGTCCTTCAGCGCGCACTGCTTGAGGCGCCGGCGCGCGATGGGCTTGGTCGGCTCACCCTCGAAATCAATCAAGGCGAAGCCCTCGGCGGTCTTCAGGGTCTGTCCGAGGTGAAAGTCGCCGTGGATGCGGATGGTTCGAAAATCGACATCCGACACCCGCGCGTCGAGGAGCCGGATCTGCCGATCGAGGCGGGTGCGCGCCGCCACCAGCGCGCGGCCCCGACTGAGCAGCCGCTCGGGCCAGGCCTCCAGCACGCGACTGACCAGAACCACGGCGTGGTCCGCCTGGGACAGCACCTCGTTTCGCCACCCGGCGACCTCGAGCGCCGTCACCGGCGCCGGCGCGAACGCTTCGACCGAATGATCCGACGAGAGCGCCAGGTGAAAATCGGCGGTGGTGGCGCCGAGCCGCTCAAAATCGTCCGACAGGCCGCGCACCTCGCCGATGCCGCGCGCCACCGACTCGAGAGCCGTGACGACATACTTCCAGCCGTCGCCGCGGTTGTCGACCCAGCCCTCGACCACGCCGATCGCGAAATCCTGGCCGGCCGCCGAGCGGTAGGTGATCGATCCGTCGAGGGGCGGCGCCGCGCGAAAGCTGGTGCGACGCAGGAACCGTCCGATCTCGAGCTGGGGATGTTCGCCCGCCTGCAGCCGGCGAATCAGCTTGAACACGTGAGCGGTCCCGACACGCACGGAGGTGTTGCTCTGGTCCTGTCCGACCGGGCGCACCGACGGCGACGACGGGGGTTGAACGGCTTGATCCAGCGCCGACGTGACGTCGTGGAACCGGATCGTCCCACCGCGCTCTCCGGGCAGGGCGGCGCCGCGGGCAAGCGCGCGCAGCAACGCGAGGACGGTCGCTTCACCGGCGCTGGCATCGACCACCGGCTGCCCGCCGTCGTCCGGTCCCGCCAGCGTGGCAATCTGAGGCCCGGCGCCCGCCTCGCCGCCGGCGGCGACGACGAGCGCGTAGCGTTCCGCCTCGCGATGATCGCCGGCATACTCAACACCGGCGATCACCAGTGCCGCGCACTGCTCCGGGTCGAGCCACGCGATCTCTTCAACGCTCGCCGAGGCGATGGTGACCGACTTGCCGCCAAACCAGCGTTGCGACGGCAGCCAGCGCGGCAGGAACGACGGCAGGTCCCGGGCGATCCAACCGGCGAGGCGCGCCCGGCTTGCGGGCGGTGACATGCTCACAGGTGCCTCAAGTCAGGCGGTTCGTCCGCATCGCGTGCCGGGAACCAGTGTCCCAGGATGCGCCGCGCGATATCTCCGCCGCCGATCCCGAAGGCGATCGCCAGGCCGAACATCACCGCGCCGAAGGCGATCGCGAACGCGGTCAGCACGATGGTCCGCGCGACCGCGATCTGGTCGAGCGCCATCGCCGCCGTCAGCAGCAGCACCAGCGCGCGGACGGTGCCGCTCAATACGCGCGGCGACGGCACCTTCGCGTTGACCGCGGCCAGCTGCGTGGCGCGCCAGGCGACGTTGGCAAACACCACCCCGACGACGATGATGACGATCGCCACCAGCAGGCGCGGCACGAACACTGCGAAGTCGTTGACCATGCCGCGGACGGCCGACAG
This sequence comes from uncultured Acidimicrobiia bacterium, assembly GCA_963795125.1. GTDB lineage: Bacteria > Acidobacteriota > Vicinamibacteria > Vicinamibacterales > UBA2999 > 12-FULL-67-14b. Next base: position 1,217,644 of record CAWCGQ010000001.1, read on the forward strand.
GCCGAGCACGTCGACGCCAGACAGCAGGAAGCCGATCCAGACGATCCAGAACAGAATGCCCGCCACGAGACGTTCAGGCTCCGGGAGTTCGGCGGCGCGCAGCATGTCGGTGACACCGTTTCTGGCGCACAGTCGGCCGAAGCCGACGCGGCTCAAGACCGTACGGGTGAGCCATCGCACCACCGACGCGATCAGCCAGCCGACCAGGACGATGCTGATCGTCAGCACCGTGCGGGGCAGCAGCTCCAGCGCCGACTGCAGGAAATTCCGTCCCGCTTGTTCGAGTGCCTGAAACACCATTTCGGCCATTGCTCTTACCTCACGGCTGGTTGCGCCCAGCGGTCGACAATACGCGGCTTGATTTGCTCGAACTGTCCGCACAACCGCTGCGCGGCGGATGCCGTGTCCGCCGGCGAACTGGCGGCATGCTCGAGGAGAAACGTCCCGGTCCTGGCGAGATACAACGGCAGCAGCGCCTGCACGGTGTGTTCGCGCAGGATGACGTGGTGGTGGTGGGCGAGCAGGAAGTCGCCGACGATGTCCGCCCACAACGCGCCCGGCAACGACGGTCCGGAATCCCGGCTCGCGGCCGCCGCCTTCAGCGCGAGATGCGTGTCGGGTGTCAGGATGCGGTGCAGGATCTCGTCGAGATTCGGGACGTCGCGCTCGAACGCCGAGAGCAGCGGCGTCGCATCCGGCGGGTGGGGGCCGATGCCGGTGTCAAACGCCTCAGGCAGCGGATCGTCTTCCACCGTCGAGCGGCGCAGCCACGAGTCGCTGGTGGCCTCGATCGACAGGAATGCCGAGGTCAGCACCTGCTGAAAGACGGCCCGCAGATCGTCGCGACCGCGGGTCACCGGCATCAGCCGCGGGCCGAGCGGCAGCTGGCGGACCAGGAACCGCCCGGCGAGCGCCTCCGCGGCGATCCAATAGTGCGTGCTCCAGCGCCCCCGGTCGCGGTCGAAGTCGAGCTGCGTGCAGTGCGCGACAAACCGTGCCGACGCGCCGAACTCGGGGACCATCGGCTCGCGCAGGTCGCGGCCGTAGAGGCCGCGGGTCAGCGGCCTCAGGAGCTGGGTCATCAGCAAGCCGGCGTCGGCGGGCCGCGAGTACGCGGGCGCGAGGAAGTCCACGTCGGCATCACCGGCCGGCGCCGCAAGCGTCGCGATTCGTTCCGGTCCAAGTGCGCCCGCGGCGGGATCCAGCACCACCACCGCGCGCGCCTGGAGCAGGTCGGCGGCGGCCAGCATGATGCGGACCGGGGTGCCATCAGGATCATCCAGCGGCGCCGCCGTCGTCATGAGGTGAGTGGTGCGGAGGCCGCCGCGCGGCGTCTCCTCATCCCAGAAGCGATGGACGAGCGACGGGACGTCAACCGCGTCGGCCTGATCGACGTGCAGCAGCGCGGCGCGCAGGCGCGGGAAGTAGGTGCGAAAGCACGCGCGCACCGCCCGGACCAAATCGGCCGCCTCGTCCGCGCGTTCGATGCGCGGCGCGCCGATCAGCAGGTCCACCCGGCCGACGCCGATGATCTGGCGCAGCAGGTCGTCCTTCAGCAGCGTGTGCTCAGCCACCGTCCGTCCTCGAACCGACAGACGCTGGCGCGGCCGCGGCGCTAGATGCGCCGCAGCCGGAACCAGTAAAAGTCATAAGGCCCCAATGTGAGCAGGTACGGCAGCTCACCGATTCGCGGAAACACGCTGTGGTCGAACATCTCAATCGGTACCAGGCCGGCCAGCGAGCGCAGATCGAGTTCGACCGCTTGCACGCTGCCGGCCAGGTTGTTCACGACCAGGACCTGCTCCCGTCCGAAAGTCCGCAGGTAGGCGAGCACGCGGTGATTGGTCGGACGCAGGAACGTGAGCGCGCCGCGGCTGAAGACGCGCGACGACTTGCGGACGCGGACCAGCCGGCGGGTCCAGTTCAGCAGCGAGTGGGCGTTGCGTTCCTGCGCGACGACATTGACCGCCTGGTAGCCGTAGAGCGGATTGGAAATCAAGGCGAAGGCCAGGCGTTCGGGGTCGGCGTCTGAGAACCCCGCATTCCAGCCCCCGGTCCATTGCATCGGCGTGCGCACGCCGTTCCGATCGCCGAGATAGATGTTGTCGCCCATCCCGATCTCGTCGCCGTAATAGATGATCGGACTCCCGGGCAGCGACATCAGCAGCCCATTGAGCAGCTCGATGCGGCGCCGATCGCCGTCGAGCAGCGGCGCCAGCCGACGCCGGATCCCGAGGTTCAGCCGCGCCACCGGATCGCGGGCGTACTCGTCGTACATGTAGTCGCGCTCTTCGTCCGTGACCATTTCGAGCGTCAACTCGTCGTGATTGCGCAGGAAGATGCCCCACTGGCAGGCGGCCGGGATCTCCGGCGTGCGTTGCAGGATCTCGACGATCGGCTTGCGATCCTCCAGCCGCAGCGCCATGAACATTCGCGGCATCAGGGGGAAATGAAACGCCATGTGGAACTCGTCGCCCTCGCCGAAGTACGGGCGGACGTCTTCCGGCCACTGATTGGCTTCGGCCAGCAGGACACGGCCGGTGTAGTGTTCGTCGAGGCGACGGCGCAGGAACTTCAGGACCTCGTGGGTCTCCGGCAGATTTTCACACGAGGTGCCTTCGCGCTCGATCAGATACGGCACGGCGTCGACGCGAAACCCGTCCACACCCATGTCGAGCCAGAACCGCATCACGTTCCACATCTCTTCGCGCACCGCCGGATTGTCGTAGTTCAGATCCGGCTGGTGGCTGAAGAAGCGGTGCCAGTAGTACGCCTTCGACACCGGATCCCACGCCCAGTTGGAGCTCTCGGTGTCGACAAAGATGATGCGGACGTCGCGATAGCGATCGTCGGTGTCGCTCCACACGTACCAGTCGCGTCGCGGGTTGTCGACCGAGCTGCGCGCTTCCTGGAACCAGGCGTGTTTGTCGGAGGTGTGATTGGTGACGAGCTCCGTAATCACCTTGAGCCCGACGCCGTGCGCGGCGTCGAGGAACCGGCGGAAATCGTCGAGGGTCCCGTAGCCGCGATGGATATCGTAATAGTCCGCAATGTCGTAGCCGTCGTCGCGGAACGGAGACGGGAAGGTTGGCAGCAGCCACAGGCAGTCGACACCGAGATCGCGCAGGTAGCCGAGTTTGCTGGTCAGGCCGTTGAAGTCGCCGACGCCGTCGCCGTCGCTGTCGCAGAACGTCTTGACGTGCAACTGGTAGAACACGGCGTCCTGGTACCACAGGTCGTCAGATGGTCGGGCCGTCATGGACGGACTCCAGCCGACGGCCGCAAGACCACCACGCCGAGGGGCGGTACGGTCAGCCGGACCAGGCACGGCCGGCCGTGCTGCGGACGATCTTCGGCGGTGATGCCACCGCCATTGCCGACGCCGCTCCCGCCGTAGTCGACGGCATCGCTGTTCAGGAGCTCGCCCCAGAATCCCCCGGCCGGCACGCCAATCGGTTCGTGATGCCGTGGCAGCGGCGTGAAATTACAGACAAAGAGCAGGGTGTCGGCGGCACTCGCGCCGCGCCTGATGAAGCTGACGAGACTGCGCGCGTGGTCGTTGCAGTCGATCCATTCGAACCCGGACGGGTCATCGTCGAACTGGCTGAGCGCCGGCGCCTCGCGGTAGAGGCGATTGAGGTCGCGCACCCACCGGCGCAGGCCGTCGTGGAGCGGCTCCCCGGTCAGGTGCCAGTCGAGCGAGACGTCGTGGTTCCATTCGCGGCGCTGGCCAAACTCGTTACCCATGAACTGCAGCTTCTTGCCGGGATGGCCGAACTGATAGCCGTAGAGCAACCGCAGGTTGGCGAACTTCTGCCAGTCGTCGCCCGGCATCTTCTCGAGCATCGAGCCCTTGCCGTGCACCACCTCGTCGTGCGAGAACGGCAGGATGAAGTGTTCGGCAAAAGCGTACATCATGCTGAAGGTGATGCGGCCGTGGTGGTAGCTCCGATACACCGGGTCGTGTGACAGGTAATCGAGCACGTCGTGCATCCAGCCCATGTTCCACTTCAGCCCGAACCCGAGGCCGCCCAGGTAGATCGGCTTCGATACCATCGGCCAAGCGGTGGATTCCTCCGCCGTCATCACGATATCCGGGTGCTCCTCGTAAACGGCGCGATTGAGCTCGCGAAGAAAGTCGATCGCGTCCAGGTTCTCGTTGCCGCCATGGCGGTTCGGCACCCACTCTCCGTCCGTCGCCCGTAATCAAGGTAGAGCATCGACGCCACCGCGTCGACGCGCAAGCCGTCGAGGTGGTACTTTTCGATCCAGAACAGCGCGTTGCTGATCAGGAAGTTCCTGACTTCGGCGCGGCCGTAGTTGAAGACCAGCGTGTTCCAGTCGGGATGCAGGCCCTGCCGCGGATCGGCGTGCTCGTAGAGATGGGTGCCGTCGAAGTAGCCGAGCCCATGGCCGTCGGTCGGGAAGTGTGCCGGCACCCAGTCGAGAATGACGCCGATGCCGGCGTGGTGCAAGGTGTCGACGAACTCCATGAAGTCGTGCGGCGACCCGAAACGACTGGTCGGGGCGAAGTAGCCAACGGTCTGGTATCCCCAGGAGCCGTCGAACGGGTGCTCGGTGATCGGCATCAGTTCGACGTGGGTGTAGCCCATGTCGCGCACGTAGTCGGCCAGCGCCACGGCGAGTTCCTGGTAACTCAACCATGGCGTCTCGCTGCCGTCGCGCCGGCGCCACGACCCGAGATGCACCTCATAGATCGAGAGCGGCGAGCTCAGCGGGTTCCAATCGCGGCGCTGCCGCAGCCAGTCCGCGTCGGCCCAGGGGTGGCCTTCGATGTCGACGACTCGCGAAGCGGTGCGCGGCCGGATCTCGGCGCCGAAGCCATACGGATCGGCACGCTCCGATACGTACCCGTTCAATCGCGAGGCCACGCGGTACTTGTAGAGCGCGCCCTCGGCCACGCCGGGGGCCACGCCTTCCCAGATGCCGGCATCGGCGTGCAGGGCGAGCGGCGTGCGGCCCGGCTGCCAGTCGTTGAAGTCGCCGACCACGTCGACGGCGTCGGCGTTGGGCGCCCACACGGCGAACCGGACTCCAGCGGTGCCGTCGATATCGACAAGATGGGCGCCGAGTTTTTCGAAGCTGCGGTAGTGCCGGCCTTCGGCCAGCAGGTGCAGATCGAACGGGCTGAGCGCGGGCGCCGCTGGTGGACCGATCATGTGACCACCTCGAAGATGTGCGCGGGCAGGTCCGGATCCAAGCGCACATAATGCCGCTCGCCGCTCCAGTCGAAGACCGCGCCGGTCAGCAGGTCGCGGACCCTGAAAGGCAGGTCAGCCAGGCCGAATGCCTCGACGGGCACGGTGACCCGGCCGTGCTGCATGCGGTGCGGGTCCAAGTTGACCACGACGAGCAGCGAGTCCTCGGCCTCAGGCGCCCGCTTGGTATAGGCGATCAACTCCGGGTTCTCCGACTCGTGGAAGAGGAGCCCGCTGTCGAATTGCAGGGCGGCACGGTCGCGGCGGATGCGATTGACAAGCGCGATGAGCGGCCTGATGTGGCCGGGACGGTCCCAGTCCCAGCGGCGCAGCTGATATTTCTCCGAATCGAGGTACTCCTCGGTGCCCGGCACGGCGCGGTGTTCGCACAGTTCGAACCCGCTGTAGATCCCGTAGCTCGCGCCGAGCGTGGCCGCCAGCACGAGCCGCGCCCGGAACGCCGGCGGACCTCCGTCCTGCAGGTACCTGGTGAAGAATGTCGGGCGTATTCGTGAACAGGTTGGGCCGCAGGTACTCCCGCACCGGCGTGGTGGTCAGCTCCGTGAAATATTCGCGGAGTTCCTCCTGCGTGTTGCGCCACGTGAAATACGAGTACGACTGTGTGAAACCGAGCTTGGCGAGATACCCCATCACCGTCGGGCGGGTGAACGCCTCGGACAGAAAAATGGTGTCCGGGTGCTCACGGCGAATCTCGGCAATCAGCCATTCCCAGAACCGGTACGGCTTGGTGTGCGGATTGTCGACTCGGAAAATGTGCACGCCGTGATCGATCCAGAACGTGACGACGCTCAGCAACTCGTCCCACAGACCGCGCCAGTCGTCGGATTCGAAATCGAACGGATAGATGTCCTGATATTTCTTGGGCGGATTCTCCGCGTACTTGATGGTGCCATCCGGACGGTGCTTGAACCACTGCGGGTGCGCCTCGACGTAGGGATGATCGGGCGAGCATTGATAGGCCAGATCGAGCGCCACTTCCAGATTCAGCCGGCCGGCCGCGGCCACAAACGCGTCGAAGTCGTCCAGCGTGCCGAGCGCGGGCTCGACCGCCTTGTGGCCGCCGGTCTTGGCGCCGATGGCCCACGGGCTGCCCGGATCGTCGGGCCCGGCGACGAGCGCATTGCCACGCCCCTTGCGGAAACTCGAGCCGATCGGGTGGATCGGCGGCAGGTAGACGACGTCGAAGCCAAGCGCGGCAACATTGGGCAGATGCTGCGCGGCCTCGCGCAGCGTGCCGCCCCGAGACTCGGACGGGCCCCAGGAACGGGGAAACATTTCGTACCAGGCGCCGACGCGCGCGCGTTGACGATCGATCCAGGCGGGCAGGACGCGTGCGTAGTCGGTGGCGAGCGAACGATCGGCGTGGCGCATCATCAGGTCCAGCAGGCCATCGTCGAGCGCGGCCCTGGTGCGCACCGCCGGATCGGCGTCTTTGCTGAGTGTCCCCGCGACCGCGGCGAGGCGCGTGGCGTCGCGCGCGTCGCCGGCGCCGCAGCGGGCGGCGGTGTCGGCAATCAGTTGCGCGCCTTCGCGGAGCTCGAGCCTGACATCGAGGCCGGCGCCGGCCTTCAGTGTGAGCTCGCGGCGCCACGACAAGAACCGATCGACCCACGCCGTCACGGTGTATCGGTACGCGCCGATCGACTCGGGCACGAAGCCGGTTCGCCACTCGTCGCCGCCGAGCGGCACCATGGCGGTCTCGCGCCAATCCGACTCCGGGTTCGTCCGGGCGCGGTGCCGCAGGCGCACGGCGAGAACATCGTGGCCGTCGGCGTGTGCGCAGGCCGTGACCTGGATGGTCTCGCCGACAGTGCGCTTGATCGCGAATCGGCCGGCGTCGATCTCCGGCAGCACCTGCTCGATCACGACGCGACGGCGCCCCTCGTCGCGATCCCCTGACTTCGCCCGGCGGCGTGCTTTAGCGGACATCCGGGGATCCTCCGATGGGGTATGTCGCGTCCTCCCCGATCACCCGCAGCACGACGATCGACCGGCCTTCGAGCGGGACGACCGTGTCGGCGTCGAGCTCCGCCGTCTCGTCGGGCTGGGCGGTGTTGAGCTCGAGCCGCCACCGCTTGCCGAGCGCGAGCGGCGGCATGACAAAACGCCGCGGCTCGATGGCGGCATTGAACAGGACGAGAAACGAGTCGCCGGCAATGCGCCGGCCGCGATCGTCGCGCTCGTCTATGGCATCGCCGTGCAACAGCATGCCGAACGACTGCAGTTCCGACCGCCAGGCGACATCGCTGACTTCAGCGCCATCCGCATCGAGCCACTCGATGTCCCGGACGCTGCTGCCGCGCAGCGCGCGTCCCTGAAAGAACGATCGCCTCCGCAGCACCGGCTCCTCGAGCCGAAGCTGGATCAGCCGCGACGTGAAGTCGAGCAGTGCTCGCGCATCGGCGTCCATCGACCAGTCGGTCCAACTCAACTCGCTGTCCTGGCAATAGGCGTTGTTATTGCCGTGCTGCGTGCGACCGAGCTCATCGCCGCCGCTCAACATCGGCACGCCTTGCGACAGGAACAGCGTCGCCAGGAAGTTGCGCTTCTGCCGCTCGCGCAACTGCTGAATGGCGGGATCGTCGGTCGGCCCCTCGTGACCGCAGTTGTTACTCAGGTTGTGGCTTTCGCCGTCGCGATTGTCCTCGCCGTTGGCTTCGTTGTGCTTGGTCTCATAGCTGACCAGATCGTGCAGGGTGAAGCCGTCATGCGCGGTGACGAAGTTGATGCTCGCATACGGGCGCCGGCCGCTGTGCTCGTAGAGGTCGCTGCTGCCGGCGAGCCGCGTCGCCATTTCCGAGGTGCTCCCCGTCGCCTCGCCAGAACCGAGCGGATGGTGTCGCGATAGCGGCCGTTCCATTCGGTCCAGAGCACCGGAAACTGGCCGACCTGATAGCCGCCGGCGCCGAGGTCCCAGGGTTCGGCGATCAGCTTGACCTGCGACAGCACCGGATCCTGATGAATGATGTCGAGAAACGCGCTCAGGCGATCGACATCGTGGAGTTCGCGCGCGAGGGCGCTGGCCAGGTCGAACCGGAAGCCGTCGACGTGCATCTCGAGGACCCAGTAGCGCAGGCTGTCCATCACCAGCTGCAGGACTTGCGGCTGGGTGGCGTTGAGGGTGTTGCCGCAGCCGGTGAAGTCGACGTAGTAGCGCCGATCGTCCGGCGACAGCCGGTAATACGTCGCATTGTCAATGCCGCGTAGCGACAGCGTTGGTCCGAGCTGATTGCCCTCCGCGGTGTGGTTGTAGACCACGTCGAGGATGACCTCGAGGCCGGCGGCGTGCAGTGCGCGGACCATGCGCTTGAATTCCAGCACCGAGGCGCCGGGCAGGCGGTGGGCGGAGTAGCGCAGGTCGGGCGCGAGGAAGCTGAGGGTGTTGTAGCCCCAATAGTTGGAGAGGCCGCGTGCCACGAGATGCCGGTCGTCGGTGTGATGGTGCACCGGCATCAACTCGACGGCGGTCACGCCGAGTCCGATCAAGTGATCGAGCGCCGCGTCGGTCGTCAAGGCTTCGTAGGTGCCACGAATCTGGGGCGGAATACCCGGATGGCGCGCGGTAAAGCCTTTGACGTGCAATTCGTAGATCACCGTCCGGTGCCAAGGCGTACGAAGCGGCTGATCGACGCCCCAGGTGAAGGCGGGGTCGATGACCGCGGCGAGCGGCGCCATGGCGGCATTGTCCCGATCATTCATGACGAGGTCGTCGTGTCCCTCGTGTGCCGCGTAGCCGAACATCTCGAACTCACCCCAGCGCACCATGCGTCCGATGGCTTTGGCGTACGGATCGAGCAGCACCTTATGCGGATTGAATCGGTGGCCCTCGTGCGGCGCATAGGGGCCGTGCACGCGGTAGCCGTACAACTGGCCCGGCCGGACATCCGGGAGATATCCGTGCCAGACCTGCGCCGTTTGTTCGGGCAGGGTGATCGTCCGCGACTCGCGCGGCGCGTCCGCGGAGTCGAACAAGCAGAGGTCAACCTGCGTGGCGTGGGCCGAGAACAGCGCGAAGTTCACGCCCAGGCCATCCCACGTGGCGCCGAGCGGATACGGCGCTCCCGGCCACACCGCCGGGCGGGCGGCGTCAGCGACCTTGGCGGATGAAAGACGCGCCGAGTCATCAGGCATTTCGCTAATCAGGGCAAATTGCCTGCCGCCGCGCTCGCGCGCAACCGGCGATGCCGTCAGAGGGAGACGGTCGCGGCTGAGCTTCCCGCATTGACGACATGTCGCGAGTGGCTGGCGATATATCGACAGCCGTGGCCGCCGCGGCGCGCCGCCGCAGTAAGATCGCGGTTTGGATGTAGACGCTGTCGACGACGAACGTGGCCACTCGGTCGAGCTGGCGCTGGTCGAGGCCGCGCGATCGCTGACCTCGCGCCTCGATGTTCCGGGCGTCGCCGGCGCGCTGCTCAAGGCGGTCGACGATGTGTTCGGCGCGGCGTCGAGTTGGGTGCTCCTTTACGATGCCCGCGAGCGACAGCTCAAGACGGTAGCCTTTCGCGGCCCGAAGGCCGAGGCGTTTCGCGAAGTCGCCATGCAGGCCAACGTCGGCATCATGGGGCTGGCGTTCACCAGCCGGCAGGTCGTGTTTGTCCCCGACAGCCAGACCGAAGATCGCTGGTTCGATGCCGCGCGGGTGCATCGGATGGCGATCGGGTCGGCCTTTGCCGTGCCGCTGCTCTCTCAGGGACGCGCGCTCGGCGTGGTCGGTCTCGACGCGCCGCGGTTCAGCGCCGCGAACCCGCCGGGCCCCGCCGACGTGGCCCGGCTCGAAGCGCTCGCCGCCCAGGCGGCCGTCGCCATTACCAACGCGGAACTCTACGAAGCGAGCGAGCGCGATCGCCGGCGGCTGGCGGCGCTGCTCGACGAGCGGCGCGGCCTGCGCAAGCGGGTGGCGACGCTTCAGGAGGAAGTGCGCTCGGCGAAGGTCATGCCGGACCTGGTCGGCGACAGCGATCTCTGGCGGGAAACGGTGCGCCTTGGCGACGTCGTGGCGGCCGGCGATACCACGGTCCTTCTGCTCGGCGAAACCGGCACGGGGAAGGAATTGCTGGCGCGGCGCATTCACGATCACAGTGGCCGCGCCGGCGCGGCGTTTGTCGCGGTCAACTGTGCCGCGCTTCCGGACGCGCTCGTCGAAAGTGAATTGTTCGGTCACGAGAAGGGTGCGTTCACCGGCGCGATCGCCCGCAAGCTGGGGAAGTTCGAGCTTGCCGACGGCGGCACGCTGTTCCTCGACGAGATTGGCGACCTGCCGCTCGACGCGCAAGCCAAGCTGCTGCGCGTGCTGCAGGATTCGAAAGTGGAGCGGGTTGGCGGCAGCGGCCCTGTTTCCGTGAACGTCCGGCTGATCGCCGCCACCAACAAGGACCTGGAGAGCGCCATCGCCGCGCAAACCTTCCGTTCGGATCTCTATTTCCGGCTCGGCGTCTTTCCGGTCGCGTTGCCGGCGCTGCGCGATCGGCCCGCGGACATTCCGATCCTCGCGCGCCATTTTCTCGGCGTGTTTGCGCGCAAGCTCGCCCGTCCGGCCGAGAAAGTCGGTACCGCGGCCATGCAGCGGCTGCTCGCGTACCCGTGGCCGGGCAACGTGCGCGAACTGCAGAATGTCATGGAGCGCGCCGTGATCCTGTCCAATGCGTCAATCGTCCAGCCCGCCGAGATCTGGCTGCCGCGCCGGCGCTTCGCCGCACCCACCGCCAGCGGTCGCGATGTCACGACGCTGGCGGAAGCCGACCGCCGCGCGATCCTCTCGGCGCTCGACGCGTGCGGCTGGCGCATTTCCGGGCGCGGCGGCGCCGCCGAACGGCTCGCCACTCGGCCCACCACCCTCCACGCCAAAATGAAAAAGCTCGGGATCAGGCGGCCGGCGAAGTAGGTGGTGACGGGATTTGGTCAGCGCCGCCACCGCAGGTCGCCGCTCACGCAAATTCAGGGCGTGTTTCGCGGATCAAATGACGGGCGTCGAACTTGCAGACAGCCACACTGGGTGGCCAGCATTCAGGTGCGAGTCCGCGACGGCAAGCGACGTGTCACGATCCGCGGTCGGCTGGCGGCCGCGGACCTGCGGCGTCTCGAGCAGGCGTGCGGAACGGCGCTCGAGCATCAGGAGATCCCGCTTGAAATTCGCATTCGAGACGCCGTCGCGGTGGACGAGACGTCCCGGCTGTTCCTCAATCGGCTGCTGAAACGCGGCGCCGTACTCACCTAGCCGCGCGGCGCCGCGGCCGGGATACAATCAGCGGCCGAGGAGCGATGCTGATGACCCTTCGATCGACAGCGCAGGTGGTGGCCGGTCTGGTGGTGTGCGGACTGGCGGCGGCGGTCCAGGGCCAGCAGCCGCGGCAGGTCGACGATGCGATGCTGCTGAATCCATCCGACGCCGAGTGGATCACCTACGGGCGCGATCAGGCCGAGACCCATCACAGTCCGTTGAAGCAGATCGATCAGTCGAACGTCGCGCGGCTTGGCGTCGCGTGGTCGGCGGAGGTCGGCTCTGACGGCAAGCTCGAGACGACGCCGCTCGTGTTCAACGGCGTGCTCTACGGCACCTCGACGTGGAGCCAGGTCTACGCCATCGACCTGCGCACCGGCAAGGTGAAGTGGCAATGGGACCCGGGTCTGGTGCGCGGCGGCTTCGAGGTCATGGGCCCGCGGCCGTGCTGTGGGCCGGTGAATCGCGGCGTCGCGCTCTATGACGGCAAGGTCTACGTCGGCCTGCTCGACGGGCGGCTGGTGGCCCTCGACGGCGAGACCGGCAAGCCGGTCTGGGCGGTGCAGACGACGCCGCCCAACAGCGATTACACGATCACCGGCGCGCCCCGCGTCATCAAGGGCAAGGTGGTGATTGGCCAGGGCGGCGCCGAATACGGGGTCCGTGGATTCCTGGGCGCCTACGATGCGCAGACCGGCAAGCCGGCGTGGCGGTTCTACGTGATCCCGGGCGATCCGTCGAAGCCGTTCGAAGACGAGGCGCTCGCGGTCGCGGCGAAGACCTGGAACGGTCAATGGTGGAAGTACGGCGGCGGCGGCACGCCGTGGGACGGCATCGCCTACGATCACGAGCTCAATCTGATCTACGTCGGCACCGGCAACGGCTCGCCCTGGAACGCGCACCATCGCAGCCCCGGCGGCGGCGACAACCTGTATCTGGCGTCGATCGTGGCGCTCAATGCCGACACCGGCAAGTACGTCTGGCACTACCAGACGACACCGGGCGATCACTGGGACTACAACGCGGCGCAGCCGATGATCCTCGCCGACCTGACCATCGCCAACCAACCGCGCAAGGTGATCATGCAGGCGCCGAAGAACGGCTTCTTCTACGTGCTCGATCGCGTCACCGGCAAGATGATTTCAGGCGAGCCGTTCGTCTATACGTCGTGGGCGCGATCGATCGACATCAACACCGGACGGCCGGTCGAGACCGAAGAAGCGCGCTATCGCAACACGCCGGTCCGCCTGTCGCCGTCGCCGGTTGGCGCGCATCACTGGCCGCCGATGGCGTTCAACCCGGTGACCAGGCTGGTGTACTACCCCGGCCAGGAAACCAGCTCCGTCTTCGCCAGTGAAGAGAAGTTCGAGTTCAAGGAAGGGCAGTGGAACCTCGGCCTGCGCCGCGGTCCCGGCGCCATTCCCACGCCACCGCCCCCGGATCCCAAGGCGCCGCCACCGGGCGGGTTTTTCGTCGCGTGGGATCCGATCGCCAACAAGCAGGCGTGGAAGATCCCGTTTCTGGCCAGCGGCGGCGCGCTGTCGACCGCGGGTCAGTTGATCTTCGTCGGCAATTCCGCGGGCAAGTTCTTCGCGCTCGATCCGCTGAGCGGCAAGACGCTGTGGGAATCGCAGCTGCAGCAGGGCGTGGCGACACCGATCAGCTACGAGCTCGATGGCAGGCAGTACGTCGCCGTGATGTCGGGGATCTCGAAAGGGCGCGTCTACGGCTTCGCGCTCGACGCGAAACCGTAGCAGTGGCGGCACCCCCTCCGTGGGGGTGCCTAGCCTTTTCGCTTCGATTTCCACCACGCCAGCCGCTTGACGATTTCCTTCTCGAACCCAAACTCCGTCGGTTTGTAGAACTGGCGGCCTTTCAGGTTGTCGGGCAGACAGTCCATGCTGGCGACCGCGTCCGGCTCGTCGTGAGCATACTTGTAGCCCTTGCCGTAATCGAGCTGCTGCATCAGTTTCGTCGGCGCGTTGCGGATGTGCAGCGGCACGGGCGAGGCAAAGTCGCTCTTCGCGGCAGCCGCCGCTTCGGTGTACGCCGGTACACGGCATTACTCTTCGGCGCGGTGGCCAGATACAGCACCGCCTGGGCCAGGGCGGTGTTGCCTTCGGGCATGCCGATGAAATGCACGGCGTCCTTCGCGGCCACCGTCATGGCGAGCGCCTGGGGATCGGCGTTGCCGATGTCCTCGGACGCGAATCGAATCAGCCGGCGGGCGACGTACTTCGGGTCTTCACCGGCTTCGAGCATCCGCGCCAGCCAGTAGATCGAGGCATCCGCGTCGCTGTTGCGCATCGACTTGTGCAGCGCCGACATCAGGTTGTAGTGCTCTTCGCCGCTCTTGTCGTAGAGCAGCATCTTGTTGGTGAGCACCTGATCGAGCAACGCCTGGTCGATGCGCGGCCGGCCGGCCGGGTTGGGCGCCGCGGACACCGTGATCTGCAGCAGGTTCAGCGCCGACCGGGCGTCGCCATTCGCAAACCGCGCGATCGCCCGCAGGGCATCGTCATCCGCCTCGGGGTGGTCTCGGCCGAGACCGCGCTCGACATCGGTCAACGCGTTACGCAGGATCGAGATGAGCGCGTCTTCGTCCAGCGCCTTGAGGACGAACACCTTCGATCGCGACAGGAGCGCGGCGTTGACTTCGAACGACGGGTTCTCGGTGGTGGCGCCGATCAACACGATGTCGCCGCTCTCAACCCGCGGCAGGAACGCGTCCTGCTGTGCGCGGTTGAAGCGGTGAATCTCGTCGACGAACACGATGGTGCGCTTGCCGGTCATGCGGCGCCGCTGCTCGGCGGTGGCCATCACGTCTTTCACTTCCTTGATGCCCGACAGCACGGCGCTGAAGGCGAGGAACTCGGCCTTCGTGAGATCCGCAATCAAGCGGGCGAGCGTGGTCTTGCCGGTGCCGGGCGGCCCCCACAGGATGATCGACTGCAGCCGATCGCGCTCGATCATCTCGCGCAACGGCCGGCCGGGCGCCACCAGATCGTCCTGGCCGACGATCTCGTCGAGCGAGCGCGGGCGCATGCGCTCGGCGAGCGGAATGGTCCTCGGGTCGAGTGGCGCCGGCGGGTCGTCGTCAAACAGGCTCATGGCTGTCGATCGCCGGCCACCGCCGGCCGCGGCGCGCGTTGTCGCTGCGCCTCGTACAGAACCAGGGCCGCGGCCACCGCGGCGTTCAGCGACTCGACCTGGCCGTGCATCGGAATACTGACGCGGGTATCGGCCTCGGTGATCAGATCGGCGGGCAGGCCCGAACCCTCGCCGCCGAGCAACACCGCCGTCGGTTGCGTGAAGTCGACGTCGTAGATCGACTCGCCGCCGCGAGGCACGGTAGCCGCGATGCGAACGCCGGCGGCACGCCAGCCGCCGACGAGCGTGGCCAGCGCGCGGCTGCGCACCACCGGCAGGTGAAACGCGCCGCCCATCGACGCGCGCAGCGCCTTCCAACCCCACGGGTCCGCCGAGAGCTCGTCGAGCACCACCCCGGTTGCGCCCGCCGCGGCGGCGGAGCGAATGATCGCGCCGGCGTTGCCGGGGTCCTGCAAGCCGGTGGCAGCGAGGATCAACGCCGGCGCGGGCGCGAGCACGGCGGCGGCCGGTATCGACGGGACGCGCGCGGCCGCAACCACACCGGTGGGAGAGTTGACGGGCGAGAGCGCGTTCAGCACGGCGCCGGACACCTCCACCACCTGCGCGCCCGACCGCCTCAACCGCTCGACCACCGCGCCTTCTCGGTCGGTTGGCGGGCCGCAGATCGCGATCGTCTCGACGACGACGTGTGCGTCGGCGGCCTCACCCAGCAGGTGCCATCCGTCGAGCAGCATCAACGGACCGGCGCCGCGCGCGAGGTCGCGGAACTGCTTGACGAGAGGATGGTGACGGCTGGTGATCACGCTCAGGAACCGATAATTAATATGCTACAGTCCTTGATTGAGCGATGAAAGAAAGACTCATTAAGCGATTCGAAGACGAGGTCAACGCCCTCGAGCGCGAGCTGCACATGGAGCTCCCCAAGGAGATCCAGCGCGCGCGCGAACTCGGCGACCTGCGCGAGAACGCCGAGTACCAGGCGGCGAAAGAGCGCCAGACCTACGTCAACGCACGCATCGCCATGCTGAAGCGGCGGATGAGCGAGATCGCCTTGATGAACATGGATCGCATCCCGCACGGCAAGGCGGGGTTCGGATCCACCGTGACGATTCGCGAAAAGGATCACGAGATGGTCTATCAGCTCGTGATGCCGGAAGACGCGGAAGCCGAGAAGGGGCTGATCTCGACCTCGTCACCGATCGGCCGCGCCATCCTGAACAAGGAGGAAGGCGACATGATCACCGTGTCCACCCCGAACGGCACGCGCAAGTTCGAAATCCTCAAGCTCGTTACCATTCACGACGAAGTCTAAGTCGTGACGGAGCCTCGCGACTCCTACTCACCAGAGCGACGCACGGCCCTGCTGTTCACCGGCACGGGCGCCGACGGCGCGTACCATGCCGGGGCGATGCGCGCGCTCCAGGAAGCCGGCGTCAAGATCGACGTCGTCGGCGGCCGCGGCATCGGCGCGATTGCGGCGGTGCTGGCGGCGGTCGACGGCGGGGCGCAGTTGTGGGAGGCCGGTGGGTTCTGGCGCGCGCTGGTGGTGCCCGATCTCTACCGGTGGCGCTGGCCGTTCGTGGTGCTGCGCTGGCTGGCGCTCGCGCTGCTGGCCGTGCTGGCGGTGCCGGCCGTGGTGATGCTGCTCGGCGTTGTCGTCTACCCGATCGCCCTGCTGCTCGGGATGGCGGGCCTCGATGCGGGAGCGCGATTCGTCGAAGCCTTCATCGGATGGCTGTCGCGCGCGTTCGCGCCGGCGGCGCTCCCCACCTGGATTCCCCGCCTGGCGGCGCTGCTGTCGACCGCGGCCTTGATGGCGCTCGGCATCGGCGCCTGGCTCGCCTGGTGGCGATCGCCGCTCTATCGGCGATCCACCGGCAACCGGCTGTGGACCCTGCTCGGGTCGCCGCTCGACGCCGGCGTGGCGATTCGGCACGCGACCGACGCGGTGTGGCGGCTGCTGAAGGGCGGCGCGGCGATCAAGACGCCGGAAGCGGATGACCTGAGCCGGCGATATGCCGAGCTGCTCGGGGAGAATCTCGGGCAGCCGGGCTTCCGCGAATTGTTGCTGGTCGTGCACGATCTCGACGCCACTCGCGATCTGGTGTTCGGGCTGGTGCGCGATCCGTATCGGCGGATGCTGTTCCCCTCGCCCGGCAGCGTCTCGGCGTCACGCCGGGCCGAAGCGCACGATCTGGCGAGCGGCACGCAGGGACTGCTGGCCGACGTGCTGGCCGCGGCGTTGAGCCTGCCGTCGGTGAGCGAGGCGCGGCTGGTGCGGTTCGCGCCGGATGCGTACTGGCGCGGTGAAACACATCGCCTGAGCGATCGCCCCGGCAGCATTGGCCGGCTGATCGAGGAAGCCGCGGCCGCGGGGGCGGAGCAGGTGATGATCGTCGCCGCGACGCCGGAGCCCCCTGGACCGCACGAACTGCGGCCGCCGAGACGCGACGGCCTTGGGCGGGTCGGCGAACAGATCGCCTCGGCGGAAACCGCCGCGCTGTCCGACGCGGTTCGCCACCTGCACCATCGCTTCCAGGGGTTGTATCTGATCCGGCCGTCGCACAACCCAATCCGGCCGCTCGACCTCACCGGCGCCTACGACGAGCGCTCCGACCGCGTGCAGTCGCTCGACGAGTTGATGGAGCGCGGCTACGAGGATGCCTACCGGCAGTTCATCGAACCGTTCCTCGGCGCCTCCGGTGAGCGCGTGCCGCAGCTCGGGCGGCGGGCCACCGATCATCACAACTCGGCCACCGATTAGGCACCGATTCGACACCGATTCCGATACAGAACGGCGCATCCTCACAAGCTCTCGCCCGTTTCTTCGGCCGGCATGGCGTTGTTGCCGTGATTCGGAGGGTTCCCCCAGAGCGCCGCCCGGTGCGTTTGGTCACTACCAGACCTGAATTGGTCCATTAGGTTGCGGCATACAGTGCATTACCTCCCCGTCGCGCGCACTCGGCTCCATCAACCACCACCCAGGGATTCGAAATACTGCCGTAAGATTGGCCCGTCGAAGTGAAACTCCACATAGTCTTGAACAAAGCACACCGCAGATATTTGTGCGCCAACGAGATCCGTGAGGGTGGATATCGGCGTAGTCATGTGCTTTGCCCTAACATAGCTTTGGACCGTATCGAAGGTGCGCCATCGGATCGCCAAGAGGAATAGTTCGACCAGGCTTGAGGCTCCGCAACATCGAACGCGCGCTGCGGTCGCCCTCAAGAAAACGATTGCTCGCCCAAGGGCTCATCGCGAACTGATTGTGTTTTAATCGGTGTCAAATCGGTGTCTAATCGGTGGCTGCATTATGAAACAGGCAACCAAGCTGATTCACGCCGGCGAAGGTGTCGATGCCGGCGCGACGCCGCCCCTGACGACGCCGATCTACGAGACCAGCACGTTCGTGTTCGACTCGGCGGCGGACGTCGAGAGGTATCAGGAAGGGAAGCTCAACGGCTACCTCTATTCCCGCTACGAGAACCCGACCGTCGTCGCGGTGGAGCAGAAGCTGGCCGCGGTCGACGGCGCGGAGCTGTCGCTGCTCTTCAGCAGCGGCATGGCCGCCATTTCCACGGCGCTCATCACGCTGCTCGAAGCCGGCGACGAGATTATTTGCTGCTCGGCGATTTACGGCGGCACCTTTCACATCATCGAGGATCTGCTTCCGAAACTGGGGATCGCGCGCCGGTTCGTCCCAATCGACGCCCTGGCCGATGTCGCGTCCGTGGTCGGGCCCAAGACCAAGATCGTCTGGTTCGAGTCGCCGATCAACCCGACGCTGCGCTGCATCGACGTGCGCATGGTCGCCGCCGGCTGCAGGCAGGCGGGTGTGCTGTCGGTGGTCGACAACACGTTTGCCAGCCCGATCAACCAGCCGGTGCTGTCGATGGGTATCGATCTGTCGATGCAAAGCTGCACCAAATACCTCAACGGCCATAGCGACGTCACCGGCGGCGTGCTGTCCGGATCACAGGCACTGATGGCGCCGATCGCGAAGATGCGCCGCCTGCTGGGCGGCATCATGGATCCGCTGCCGGCGTATGCCCTCGGGCGCGGCCTGAAGACGATGCCGCTGCGCGTGGCGCAGCACAATGCCAATGCGATGGCGGTGGCCGGCTTTCTCGAAACGCACCCCGGCGTCGAGCGCGTGTACTACCCCGGACTGGCGTCGCATCCGGACCACGCCACCGCGACAGCGCAAATGAGCGGCTTTGGCGGCGTGGTCACCATCGACGTCAAGGGCGGGAAGGAAGGGGCCTATCGGGTGTTCGACAAACTCAACGTCATCAAGCGGGCCGCCAGCCTGGGCGGTGCCGAGAGCATTTGCAGCCTGCCGATCCTGACCTCCCAGTACGGGTTGACCGACGACGAACTGGTGAAGGCGGGTGTCTCGAAGGGGATGATCCGGATGTCGATTGGCCTCGAGGACTCGGCCGACTTGATCGACGACCTGGATCAGGCGTTGCGGTAACTCGCCGCGGAACCGTCGCCGCGGCCGCCGCCGTCCACCAGTTGCTGCGCCCACAGCTCCAGGGCGACTGGAATCCAGAAGGGCTCGGTGAGCGCCGGCGCCGACAACGAACGGCGCCACAACTCGCGCACCGCCGGCTCGCTGACCAGCCCGCGCTGCCTGATGCCTGGCAGCAGCCGATCCTCCATCAGCTCGATGAAGGGTGGGCTGCGGAAGTATTGCGACAGCGGCAGCGAAAAACCGCACTTGCGTCGATAGACAAACGCGTCATCGAAGCTCCGCCGCGCCAGCTGCTTGACCACCACCTTGGTCGATCGCTCCAGCGATCCAACGCCGGGGGCAGCGTCGCCGACCAGATGTTCGGCTGGCAGTGTGCGCGCGAAATCGACCACGCGACGGTCGAGAAACGGCACCCGGTTTTCCACGCCGTGGGCCATGGTCATCTTGTCCTGGCGCACCAGCGAGTCGACCAGGTAGGTCTGCATGTCGTACTTCAGGCAGTTCGACAGGTGGTCGCCTCGGCCCTCGTGAAATATCGCCGCGCGCCGCGCGAGAGCGGGCGCCAGGTCGGCCTCGGGTCGCAACCGCGACAGCTTCGACTCGGGCTGGAACTGCGTGGTCCGAATGAAGGTGTCGATCGGCTCGCCGGAGAAATGCCGGCTGCGGCGTTCACCCAGGTCGGCCATGCCCGCGAGATCGCGCGGACTGCCGATCGTCGACCGGAGATGCGCGAAGTAGAACCTTGAGTAGCCACCGAACACTTCGTCCGCGCCTTCGCCGCTGAGCAGCACCGTGGCCCGCTCACGCGAGCGGCGGGCGAGCAGCCAGATGCCCAGTGAATTGGGATGGCTGATCGGCTGATCCATGTGCCACGCCGCGCGCTCGAGCGGACCGATGAACGACGCGTCCGAGAACTGAAAGCGATGGCTCTCTACCTGTGCTGTCGTTGCCGCCTCTCCGATCCAGCGATCCTCCGAAAACTTGGCATCGTCGAACACCACCGAAAAGGCGGCCAGGTCGGCGGCGGCGTGCGCGCGCGCGAAGACGGTGACGAGGGACGAATCGATGCCGCCCGAGAGCTGGCAGCCGACCGTCACGTCACTCACGAGATGCGAGGCCACGCTGCGGCGCAGAACATCGTCGAGCCGATCGGTCGCCTCGTCGCGCGTCAGCGGCGAGCCTGCGGTGCCGTCAGGAATCGACCAGTAGCGCGCGGTGGTGACGCCGTCGGGCGTGATCCGTACGCGATGGCCGGGGCGCAGCTGGCGGACGCCCTTCAGCAGCGACGCCTCGCCGGCGACGTAGCGGAACGCCAGCTGCTCGTCGACGTGTGTCGGGGTCGATCGCCGCGATGAAGGCGGGATGCTCGAGAAAGGCCTTGGCTTCGGACGCAAACAGCACCGTCGATCCGGCGACCGCCCAGTAGAGGGGCTTGATGCCGAAATGGTCGCGCGCCAGATGCAGCTCGTGCGCGCGCAGGTCCGCGATGACGATCGCGAACATGCCGTTCAGCCGCTCCAGCATCCCCTCCAGCCCGTAGCGCTCGTAGAGATGCAGCACCACTTCGGTGTCGGTCCGGCTGCGGAAGCGAACGCCGGCGGCTTCGAGCTCCGCCTTGTAGTCGCAGGCGTTATACACCTCGCCGTTGAGAGCGAGGACCACGGTACCCGACGGGTTGACCATCGGCTGGTGGCCCCGATCGGACAGGTCGAGAATCTTGAGACGCTGGAAGCCGATGGCGGTGTCGGCCGCGGCATCGGCGTCGGCGGCGATGTCACCCCGGCGCAGCGAGAGGCGGATGTGCCCGCGATCGTCCGGACCACGGTGGCGGATGGCGCGCATCATCGCCGCCACGACGCCGGCGTCGACGGGCGCGCCGTCCAGATTGACGAAGCCGGCAATGCCGCACATGGAGAGGACAGTAGTCAGTAGCCAGTAGCCAGAATGCCAGAAGCCTAGTTGTCTGCCTGGCACTGGCTACTGGCTACTGGCTACTTCTCCTTGGTTTCGTGGAGGAACGCGAGCACCAGCTCCAGCATGCTCTGATTGATGCGGCTGCCTTCGTAGATTCCGAACTTCTTCTGGAACGCCTCGATCGGCACGGCCGCCTTCGCCATCGTGCGATGGCCGCCGGCGCTGCCGATGTCGCTGAACCAGCGGCGCACGAAATCGCCGGCATTGCGCGAGTAGCCGAGGTTCCTGACCGACACCACGAACTGATCGTTGACCACGCCGCTGATCACGGTCCACTGCACGTTCTCGAGCTGCAGGTAGAAATCGGCGACGTAGGGGATGAAATCCTCGCGCGGCGGCTCGCCGAGGAACGCGCAGAACACGTGCTCCATCATGCGGCCCTGCTGCCACGCCTTGATCAGATAGTCGAGGCGCTCGGCGGTGATTTCCGCGCCTTCCATCTTGCGGATCATGGTGGCGTCGCCCAGCGGATAGAGATAGGAGAACGCTTCGATGTCGGCGCGATTGGCGTGGCGCTGGAAGAACAGCGTGTCGGACTTGATCGCGTAGAGCATCGCGGTCGCCGTCCGCTCGGAGATGTCCAGGTCGACGGCGCGCAGGTGTTCGGTCAGGATGGTCGAGGTCGATCCGTACTCGGGGCGGATGTCCTTGAAGATGGCGTTGTAGCCGGCCTGCTCGGGGTGATGGTCGATCACCAGATCGACGTGCGGCAGCAGGCCCGGGAAGTAGTGCGGCTGCACGTCGACCAGCGCGATCTTGTCGAAGTCCTTGAGCTGCTCGGGCTTGATGGTCTCGATCTTGAGATCGAGCAGCTTCACCATCCGCAGGTTCTCCGGGCGGGTCACCGGCTCGAGGCAGCCGATCACGGCGGTCTGCTTGGTGCGGCGCAGCACCGTGCGCAGCGCCAGCCCGCTGGCCATCGCGTCGGGATCGGGATCGTTGTGGGTCAGGATCAGCACCCGCGCCGCGTCGTCCATGTAGCGTTGATACTGCTGGACGCGCTGGCGGGTGACCGATCGGCCCAGCTCGGTCAGCAGCGGCGGCCCGGTCAGCTCGGCGAGGGTGAGGGTGGTGACTTCGGGAAAGTCGTCGCGGAGCGCTTCCGCCTTCTTGACGTCGGCCAGGCTGGTGCCGAGGATGTAAATCAGCGTGCCGCCGGCGCCGCGCACCGCCTCGAGCACCTTGCGCAAACCCCGGCGGCCGTTGTCCTCGATGAACACCGGCATGACCGGCGAGAGGCCGAGCTTCACGTAGCTGTCGATGCGGTCGCTCTCATCCACCGTCACCGGCAGCTCGGAGGACTCGAACTTCCGGGCCAGCGCCCGGTCTTCGACCAGCACGTCGAGCTCCGCAGACGGAGTAAGGACCGCCTCAAGGAGCCGGACCACCAGCTCCGTGTGACAGACCGCAAGACAACGCACGATCCCTGGATTATAGCGCTGCTACAATCGGGCCATGACGGGGCCTGGAAGTAACAAACAAGAAATAGGAACTAACCGAGGCTGGTGGTTTCCAGTTTTGTTATTCGTTATTGGTTGTTCGTTATTGGCCGACGCCCAACCCGCCTTCCGCTCCGGCGTCGACCTCACCACGTTTGCGGCGACGGTCACCGACCGGAAGGGCAGGATCGCCACCGACCTGACCAAGGACGATTTCGAGGTGTTCGAGGACGGGGTACGCCAGACCATCGACTACTTCGCCCAGGGCGACGGCGAGAGCGCCCCGCCGATGCACCTGGGACTGATGCTCGATGCCAGCGGCAGCATGCAGAACGACCTGAAGCTGGCGCAGGGCGCGGCGATCAAGTTCCTCAACCGGCTGCCCGCGGCCGAAGACATCACCCTCGTCGACTTCGACACCCAGGTGCGGATTACGCGCTATCCGCAGCGCGATTTCGCGCGGCTGGTCGAGCGGATCCGCCAGCGCCGGGCCGACGGCTGGACCGCGCTCTACGACGCGCTCGGCACCTACCTCGATGGCGCCGGCGGGCAGAGCGGCCGCAAAGTGATGGTGATGTACACCGACGGCGGCGACTCGCGCTCGGCGATGTCATTCGCCGAGACGATGACGCTGCTGAAAGCGTCGGACGTCACGGTCTACGCCATCGGCCTGGTCGCGCACACCGGCTCGGCGCGGGCGCAACTGCAGATGACGTTGCGCCAGATCGCCGAGGCCGCGGGGGGGCAGGCGTTCTTTCCGGCGGCGATGAAGGACGTCGAGGACGCCTACGACAAGGTGCTGGCCGAGATCGAGGGGCAGTACCACCTCGGCTACCAGTCGACCAGCGCGGCCCGGGACGGCGCCTGGCGCAAGGTCGAGATTCGCGTCACCCGTCCCGATCTGCGGGTCCGATCGCGCAAAGGCTACTACGGGCCGTACACGCCCTCGTGAATCGGATATCTGGTACGATGGTGTGCTACGGCGCACGCATCCATGCCTTCCGTCACTGATCACTTCACCCTCGCATCCGACTTCGAGCTCGCCGGCGACCAGGTGCACGCCGTGCCGGAGCTGGTCGATGGTTTGAACCGCGGCGACAAGCACCAGGTGCTGCTCGGCGTCACCGGCTCGGGCAAGACCTACAGCATGGCGCAGGTGATTGCGCGCGTGAACCGGCCGACGCTGGTGATGGCGCACAACAAGACGCTGGCCGCGCAGCTCTACCAGGAGTTCCGCCGGTTCTTCCCCGACAACGCCGTCGAGTACTTCGTCAGCTACTACGACTACTACCAGCCGGAAGCGTACGTGCCGTCGAGCGACACCTACATCGAGAAGGAATCGACGATCAACGACGAGATCGATCGCATGCGCCTGTCGGCGACGCGCTCGCTGTTCGAACGCCGCGACGTGATCATCGTCTCCAGCGTGTCGTGCATCTACGGCCTGGGCTCGCCGGACGCCTACTACGGGCTGGTGCTGCCGCTCGAGAAGGGGCAGCGGATGGATCGGGATCAGATCCTTCGCAAGCTGGTCGAAATCCAGTACGAGCGCAACGACCACGAGTTCGCCCGCGGCAACTTCCGCGTGCGCGGCGACATCATCGAAGTCTATCCGTCGTACGAGGAGTCGGCGCTGCGCATCGGCCTGTTTGGCGACGAGATCGACGAGCTGACGTCGTTCGACCCGCTCACCGGCAAGGCGCTGCGCCGTCACGAGCGCACCGCGGTCTATCCGAAATCGCACTTCGTCACCGGCCGCGAGCGCCTGAAGGACGCCGTCGTCACCATCAAGCAGGAGCTCGAGGTGCGCCGCGGCGATCTCGAGAGCGCCGGCAAGGTGCTCGAGGCCCAGCGGCTGCACCAGCGGACGATGTTCGATCTCGAGATGATCCGGGAGATCGGCTACTGCCACGGCATCGAGAATTATTCGCGCCACCTGACGCAGCGCCAGGCGGGGCAGCCGCCGCCGACCCTGCTCGATTACCTGCCGTCCGACGCGTTGATCGTGGTCGACGAGAGCCACCAGACGGTGCCGCAGATCCGCGGGATGTACGCCGGCGATCGATCGCGCAAGGAGGTGCTGGTCGAGTACGGCTTCCGCCTGCCGTCGGCGCTCGACAACCGCCCGCTGAATTTCGCGGAGTGGGAGCAGCGCGTCGGTCAGCTGGTCTACGTCTCGGCGACCCCCGGCCCCTACGAACTGCACCAGGCCGGCGGCGTGTTCGTCGAGCAGGTGATTCGTCCGACCGGGCTGATGGATCCGCCGATCGAGGTGCGGCCGGTCAAGGGGCAGGTCGACGACCTGCTGAAGGAGATCCGCGATCGCGCCGAGCGCAAGGAGCGCGTGCTGGTCACCACCCTGACCAAGCGCATGGCCGAAGACCTGACCACCTATTACCAGGAGCTCGGCGTCAAGGTCCGCTACCTGCACTCGGACATCGACACGCTCGAGCGCGTCGAGATCCTCCGCGACCTGCGCCGCGGGGTGTTCGACGTGCTGGTCGGCATCAACCTGCTGCGCGAGGGACTCGACCTGCCGGAGGTGTCGCTGGTCGCGATTCTGGACGCGGACAAGGAAGGCTTCCTGCGCTCGGCCGGCGCGCTGATCCAGACGTCGGGCCGCGCCGCGCGCAACGTCAACGGCCGGGTGATCATGTACGCCGACCGGATGACGGACTCGATGCGGGCCGCGATCAGCGAGACCGGGCGCCGGCGGACGCGGCAGGCGGAGTACAACGCCGAGCACGGTATCACCCCGACCAGCATCGTCAAGGCGATCGATGACGTGTTATCGAGCGTCTACGACCGCGACTATTCGAGCGTGGTCGACCCGCGCGAGCCGCGGGCGGTCTTCCGCACCCATGCCGAGCTCGAGGCGCACCTCGCCACCCTCGACGGACAGATGAAGGCCGCCGCCGCCAATCTCGACTTCGAGACGGCCGCGTCGTTGCGCGACCAGATTCGCACGCTGCGCACCAGCGACCTCGGCCTGGGACCGGCAGCGCCGCGATGAACGAGTTGCGCGTCTGGGCGATTGAGTTCGTCAAAAAGGCGTTGCTCGAGGTGCAGGAGTACGTCCGCCTGTGCATCGCCGCCTTTCAGGGCATCTTCAGCCGGCCGTTTTACTTCCGCGACCTGGTCGAGCAGATCGACGTGATCGGCCTGGGCTCGCTGACGGTGGTGCTGCTGACCGGCTTCTTTACCGGCGCGGTGCTGGCGCTGCAGTCGGGCATGACGCTCGACCAGTTCGGCGCCCGCCCCTTCGTCGGCCGGCTGATCAGCGCCTCGATGATCAAGGAGCTCGGTCCGGTGCTGACCGCCCTGATGCTGGCGGGGCGGGTCGGCTCCGGCATTGCCGCCGAGCTCGGCTCGATGGTGGTGACCGAGCAGATCAGCGCGTTGCGCGCGCTCGGCACCGATCCGATCCGCAAGCTGGTCGTGCCGCGCGTGCTCGCCGGCTTCATCATGTGCCCGATCCTCACCGTGGTCGCCGACACCGTCGGCATGCTCGGCGGATGGATCATCGCGCTGACGCAGCTGCGGGTGTCCTCGGGTATTTACTGGAGCTCGGTGGTCGAAGGCCTCTACATCCAGGATGTCTACATGGGCATCATCAAGCCGTTTTTCCTGGGGGTGGTGATCGTGACGATCGGCTGCCACGTCGGCCTGCGCACCTCCGGCGGCACCCAGGGCGTCGGCCGCGCCACCACCAACGCGGTGGTGGCCGCCTCGGTGGCGGTGCTGATCGTCGACTTTTTCCTCACCCGGCTGTTGATCTCGATCCTGTTCTGATGCGCGCCAGGACCATTGCCGACTTCGGATTGCCGGTCGAGCTCGCCGAGCCGCATGCGCCGGTGGTGCTGTTCGACAAGGTCAATCTGTCGTTTGACGACAAGGTGATTCTGCGCGACGTCACCTTCGACGTGCGGGCGGGGCACACCAAGATTTTTCTCGGCGCCAGCGGCGCCGGCAAGTCGACCATCCTGAAGCTGATGCTCGGCCTGCTCAAGCCCGACTCCGGGACGATCTGGGTGCTCGGGCACCGCGTCGACCTGATGAACGAGGCGCAGCTGATGGGCGTCCGCCATCACATGGGGATGGTGTTCCAGGAAGGCGCGCTGTTTGATTCGTTTACGGTCGGTGAGAACGTCGGCTACAAGCTCTACGAGGAAACCCGCATGCCGCTCGACGAGGTCCGCCAGCGCGTCGACGAAGTGCTGGGGTTTGTCGGGCTGGCCGCGCACATCAACAAGCTGCCGTCGGCATTGTCCGGCGGCCAGCGCCGCCGCGTGGCGATTGCGCGGGCGATGGCCGCGAAACCGACCCTGCTCCTTTATGATGAGGCGACCACCGGTCTCGACCCGATGACGGCGCTGACCGTGGATGCCGAGGTGGTGAAACTGCGCGACCTCGAGCGCGTGACCTCGGTGCTCGTCACGCACCAGTTGCGCGACGCCTTTTACGTGGCCACGCACGAGGCGCGCCGCGACGGCGCCGGCGAGATCGCGCTGGTCGAGGCCTCGGCCGCCAAGATCGAACAGGCGGATTTCGTGATGATCCGCGATGGCCGGGTGGCGTTCGAAGGCACCGCCGGCGAGTTGCGCAGTTCCACCGACCCGTATTTGCAGAAGTTTCTTTCGTAAGGGACCAGCACCATGCCACGCACACGTTCGCTTGCCTGGGCCGAGTTGAAGTTCGGCCTGATCGCAGTCTTCGCCCTCGTGATGGCGGGACTCCTCATCTTCGCCGTCGGCGGCGGCGGCGGATTCTTCTGGCAGAACTATCCACTCAAGGTGCAGTTCCCGAACGTCGCCGGGCTGATGAGCGGATCGCCGGTGCGCGTCGCCGGCATCGAGGTGGGCTCGGTCACCGACGTCAAGCTCGTGGCCAACGGCGCCGAGGTGTCGTTCACGGTGCTCGACGAGATGCGCAACGTGATCACCGACCGGTCGACGGCGAAGATCGGGTCGATTTCACTGCTCGGCGAAGGCGCCGTCGACATCGAGGCCGCGCCCGGCGGCACCCCGCTGGCCGACTGGGCGTATGTCACCGCCGGCACGCCGGCGCCCAGCATCGCCGACTTGACCGAGCAGGCCGGCACCGGGATTGCCGACGTCACCACGATGCTCGCCGATTTGCGCGCCGGCAAGGGCACCATCGGCAAGCTCCTGACCGACGATGCGGTCTACCGGGACTTCAACAACCTGCTGTCGGCCGCCGATCGGGTCGCGCAGAATGTGGCCAACGGCAAGGGCACGATGGGCAAGTTCGCCAACGACCCGAAGGTCTACGACGAGCTCAATGCGTCGGTCGCCAACCTGAACGCCATCACCACCAAGCTGAAGAACGGCGAAGGCAGCCTCGGGCAGTTGTTGAACGACCCGGCGCTCGCCAAGTCGCTGAATGCGACCGCGGCCAGCTTCGACAGCCTGGCCGGCAAACTGAACCGCGGTGAGGGCACCGCCGGCAAGCTGCTGAACGATGATGCGCTCTATAAACGGATGGATTCGTTGACTGCCCGGCTCGACACGGTTCTGCAAAATCTCAACGACGGCCAGGGCACGGCGGGGCAGCTGCTGCACGACAAGCAGTTATATGAGAACATGAATCAGACAGTCGCCGAGATGCGCGGGCTGATTGCGGAGATCAGAAAAGATCCCAAGAAGTACCTCAATGTGAAAGTGAGCATCTTCTGATGGCAAGAGACAATTCGGGCAATGTGATGGTGGCGTTCGTGATCGGCGCGCTGACCGGTGCCGCGGTGGCGCTGTTGTTTGCGCCGGCCACCGGAGACGAGACGCGGGAGTTCCTGGGACAGAAGGCCCGCGACAGCAAGGCCAAGGCCCGCGAGGCGCTCGACCAGGGGCGTGACTACTACAACAGCCAGCGCGAGCACCTCGCCACCGCCGTCGAGCGCGGACGCGAGGCGTTCGAGCAGGCGCGCGACCGCGGAGATCAAGTGTGAGCGAGACCGGCGAGCTGCTCCTCGGCATCATCGCCGTGTCGGTGATGATCATGGCGCTGATCCAGGTCGGTGCCATCGTCGCCGGGATCCGTCTCGCCAAGCGGGTCGATCAACTGGCGACGCAGATCGATCGGGAGATCAAGCCGCTGATCGCCAACCTGACCGCGCTCTCGAGCGAGGCGGCCCGCGCGGCGTCGCTGGCCGCCAAGCAGGCCGAGCGCTTCGATCGGATGTTCGGCGAGATGGCCGAGCGCGTCGACCAGACGCTGGCCGCCGCGCAGCAGTTCGTCACCGGCCCGGCCCGCCAGGGCATGGCGATCATGGCCGGCGTGAAAGCGGTGCTCGAGACGTTCCGCGGGTTCCGCGAAGCCACCCGCCGGCGCGCCGCGTCGCGGCCGGCCGTCGAGGACGAGGAATCGCTCTTCATCGGCTAGTTCGCCGGCGCCGCGGTCGACGGCGTCACCAGCCCCCTTCGCCATTGGTTCCGGCCACACAAGTGTGTTAAATGGGAGAGATGAAATTCCCATCTCCCAGTATGTGCCTGCTCTCGGTCGGCCTGTGCGTTGCGTTTGTCGGCGCAGCGGCGGCTCAGGAACCCCAATCGGCCGGCCCCGCGAAGGAACTCGCGCAGTTGCTCGCGGCCAAGAAAATCGACAGCATTGCCGCCCGCATGCCGGATTCGCGTGAGGAATTCGTCGGTGCGCTGGCCTTCCCGGGCCAGTTGATGGTGATTTGGGCCAAGACCACGGCGCCGGCGGTGGTCAACGAGAAGCTGATTCGCAAGGACTACAAGGAGGTCTACATCGACCTCAATAGCGCGTCGATCCTCGAGTCGCGCCATTTCGTGACCGACCTCGGACCGGATGGCCTGCGGGCGAAGCCCCAGCAGAAGCAGGGGCCCGCCGACTCGCACGACGCCGGCGCCAAGACCATGCGGTTCGACGGCAACTGGCGCGAGGACAAAATGTCGGAGGCCGACTACATGAAGGCGCACGCCGATGCCGACGTCGCCTACGCGAAGGCCATCCAGGCGCTGATTGAGGAGATCAAGAAGGCGAGCTAGGCGCGCGGCAGACGTTCGCGAACTTTCGCGAGCAACGCCTCGGCGGTGAAGGGTTTTTGCAGGAACGCGGCCGGGTCCATGGACACGCGATCCGGCAGCGAGGCATGGCTCGAGTAGCCCGACAGGAACAGGGTTCGCATGCCCGGATGCGTCTGCCTGAGTTGCTCGGCGGCCTCGGGCCCCGACAGGCCGGGCATCACCACGTCGGAGATCAGCAGATCGATCGGACAGTCGTCGTGCGATCCCATCGCCACCGCTTCGGTGCCGCTGGCCGACGCGATCACCCGATGCCCGGCGCGCGTCAACGCCATTTCGACAAACGATCGCACTCCCTGCTCATCCTCGGCGACCAGGATGGTGCTGATGCGCTCGCGGCTATTGGCCCGGACCTGGACAGGCTCGCGATCGGCCGCGACCGCTCGGCTGAGCGGGAAATACACCCGGAACGTGGTCCCTTGCCTGACGATTGAGCTCACCTCGATCGCCCCGCCGCTTTGATGGACGATGCCAAAGACGGTCGACAGCCCGAGGCCGGTGCCGCTGCCCGGGGCCTTGGTGGTGAAGAACGGCTCGAAGATATTCTCGAGGGTCGCCTCGTCGATGCCGACGCCGGTGTCGGACACGGCAAGCATCCCGTAGTACCCGGCGGGAATTTCGAGCTCGGCGGCGTGGACCGCATCGAGCCGGGTTTTCGCGACCGACACGGTCAGCCGACCGCCCGATGGCATCGCATCGCGCGCGTTGATTACCAGGTTCAGGACGACCTGCTCGAATTGTCCGGGGTCGATCAGCACCAGCTGGGGCTGCTCGGGATGGGTGAACGAGAACTGCACGTCTTCGCCGATCAGCCGCGCGATCATCGGCTGCAGCTGCGCGACGGTCTCGACCACGTCGATGACCCGTCGCTCGAGCACCTGCTGTCGGCTGAATGCGAGCAACTGCTTGGTCAGCCGCGTCGCACGCTGGGCCGCCATCTGGATCTCGGTGGCATCGCGATGGGTCGGCGCGTCGGGCGGCAGCTGCTCGATCAGGAATTCGCTGAAGCCGAGGATCACGGTCAGCAGGTTGTTGAAGTCGTGCGCGATGCCGCCGGCGAGCCGGCCGACCGCCTCCATCCGCTGTGCGTGCCGGAGGCGGTGCTCGGAAGCCTGCAGCGCGGCCTGGGTGCTGCGCTGCATTCGTCGATTGGCGGCCTCCCGCATCTCGCGCTCCACAGCGGGCGCGAGCCGGCGCAGATTGTGTTTCAAGACGTAGTCGTGCGCACCCGCGCGCATGGCCTCGACGGCGGAGTCTTCGCCGACGGTCCCCGAGACGATGATGAATGGGATGTCGGAGCCGTGTTCGTGGAGCAGACGGAGGGCGTCGGTGGAACTGAACCCTTTCATGGAGTGATCGCCCAGAACCACGTCCCAGGTGCCTTCCTTGACGGCGCTAAGGAATTCCCCTTGGGTCTGGGTCATGCGACTCTGCACGTCGAAGCCATGTCGTGCCAGCTCGAGGCGAATCAGCTCGACATCGTCGGCTGAGTCTTCGAGGAAAAGCACGCGCAGGCTACTCGGGGGGTTCGCCATTCTGTTCTGTGGTCGGTCCCGCCATACACAGGTCGACGATGAAATAGACGGCCGGGCGCTCAAAAACTCTCAAAATTCGCCGCAATCGTCTTGGGAATGGCCGTTGGCAACCGATACTAAGATTGTCGGACGGGTCCAGCCCCCCGATTCAGATTGACGTTATGCATCCAGACGCTCCCACCCAACCTCGGCCATTACTGCTGCTCGTAGACGACGACCCGCAGATTCGCACCCTGTTGGGAGAAGTGGGGCAGCGCGAAGGGTTCGAGGTGCTCGAGGCCGCCGATGGGGCCGTCGCGCTCGAGATGTTGAGCCGCCGGCACATGGATCTCGTGCTGTTGGACCTGCACATGCCGCGCATGAATGGCCTGGAGGTGCTGCGCAGGGCGAACGCCTCCGGCACCAGCTCCCAGATTGCCTTGATGAGCGGCGACGCTGCCGTCGAGGATGCCGTCGAGGCGATCAAGCTCGGCGCTACCGAATATTTCGCGAAGCCGCTCGATTTCGCGCGGGTGCGCGCGCTGATGGCGGCGATGCGCAAGCAGTTCGAAGATCGCAACAGCGTCCTCGACGCCGACGCGACGCTGGCCGAACGCCTCGAGGTCTGCGGCATGATCGGCCGCTCGCCGGCGATGCGCGAATTGTTCAGCGTCATCCACCGCCTCGCGCCGCATGCCCGGACGGTGCTGATCACCGGCGAAACCGGCACGGGCAAGGAACTGGTGGCCCAGGCGCTGCAGGAGCTCGGCCCGCGCAAGAACAAGAAGCTGCTGACGGTGAATTGCTCGGCGGTGGTGGAGACGTTGTTCGAGTCCGAACTGTTCGGCCATGTCCGAGGCGCGTTCACCGGCGCCAACGCCGACAAACCCGGCGTCTTCGAGGCCGCCCATGGCGGCACGGTGTTCCTCGACGAGGTGGGCGAGCTGCCGCCGGGGGCGCAGGCGAAGCTGCTGCGCGCGCTCGAGAACGGCGAGGTGCAGCGGGTGGGGTCGGTCGAGCTGCGGAAGGTTGACGTGCGCGTGATTGCCGCGACCAACCGGCGGCTCGACGCGGAGATTGCCGCCGGTCGATTCCGCAGCGACCTGTATTACCGGCTGAACGTGGTCGAGATCGCGGTGCCCACCCTGCGCGAACGGCCGGAGGACATTCCGTACCTGACGGCGGCCTTCGTCAAGCGGTTCGCGAAGCAGTTCGGCAGCTCGATCACCGGCCTCACGGCGGGTGCGGAAGAGCGGCTGGTGCGGTGGCGGTGGCCCGGCAACGTGCGCGAGCTGCGCAATGTGATCGAGCGCGCCTGCCTGTTGTGCGAGGGGCATCTGCTCACGGAGGGCGATCTGGCCCGCTCGCTGAGCGATCGGCCGGCCGCCGCGCCGGTGGTCGACGAGGAGCCGTCGGGTCCGCCGCCGTCGGCCGACGAGGTGCGCGCCGCGCTCGACGGCACCGGCGGCAATAAGTCCCTGGCGGCACGCCGGCTGGGCATCAGCCGGCGCGCGCTGTATCGCTTGATCGACAAGTACGGCGACCTCGCAACGGCTCGAGGATGACGCCTCGCATCGCCACCGCGCTCGTCGCGGCGGCCCTCGCGCTCGGCGGATCGCTGTTGTACGTCACGGCGCTCGGGGAAGTGCCGCCGTACCTGATTCACGACGAGGCGCAAGGCGCGCTCCAGGCCCACGCCATCGCCACCAGCGGTCACGACCTGAGCGGGCGGCTGCTGCCGCTGTATTTCACCGAGCCCGAATTTCCGCCCGGCCGCGATCCGTCGCTCATCTACGTGACCGCGCTCGGACTCACCTGGCTGCCGTTCACGGAGGCCGGCGTCCGCACGCCCACCGCGATGATCGCGGTGGTCAATCTCGTGCTGACGTTCCTGGCCGCGCGCGCGCTGTTTCGCAGCACCGGGGCCGGTGTGCTGGCGGCCTGCCTGCTGGCGCTGATGCCGGTGCATTTTATTCGCGGACGCTTGCTGCTCAGTCCCCTCTACTCGATTCCGTTCGTGCTGGGGTGGCTCTGGTCGCTCGGACGGTTCGAGCAGCAGCCGACCACCCGCAGATTGGTCGCCACCTGCGCCTGGCTGGCGCTCGGCATGTACTCGTATCTCGCTGCCGTTGTGATGATGCCGCTCTACCTGCTCATGACCCTGGCCGTCGCCGCCCGCGCCCTCCGCTGGCGCAGCGTCGGCCTCGCGGTCGCGACCGTCGTGGTCTGCCTGTTGCCGATGGCGGCGTGGTATGCGACCCATCCGGAGCGCAACGCGCAGATCGTCAGCGCCTATCAGCTGAGCGCCGGCCCCGGAGCGTCGTGGCTGACCACCGCCGGCGCAGCCCTGGCCAGATCGCTGAATCTCTACTGGATGTTCTTCGATCCCGCCTACCTGTTCGTCTCCGGCGATGCGAGCATGATCAATTCCACACGCAGCAGCGGCCTGTTTCCGGTGGCGTTTGCCGCGCTCCTGCCGATTGGCCTGGTGGCCCTCCTGCGAAGCGGAACGCCGAGCAAGGTGGTGGTCGCGGCGGGGCTGCTGGCCGCACCGGTCGTGAGCGTGATGTCCGGTGCAATCGAGATGAATCGGGTGATGTTCGTCATTCCGTTCGCAGCCCTGGTTGCGTCCTACGGAGCGGTCGTGCTGTGGGAATCCCGTTCGCTCGTGCCGAAGGTGCTGGCCGCAGGGCTGGTGCTTTCCGTCGGCTGGCAGTTCAGCGCGTTCTATCGCGACTACCGGGGTGAAGCCTATCGACTTGGCGCGGCGCCGTGGTTCAGCGGCAACGTGCGCGAGGCTTTGCGGGAGTTGATCGCGCGGTCGGGCGGGTCCGACATCTACATCAGCACCGAGATCGAGTGGGTCCATCGCATGTGGCGGTTCTACGCGATCGAAGCCGGCCGGCTCGATCTGCTCGAGCGCACCACCTACGTCAGCGAGCCGCCGGATGCCGCCGCACCCGGTTCCATCATGCTCTGTCCCGCGGAATCGGCGCGGTGCGTCGGCCTGATTGCGTCAGGGCGGTGGCAGCGCGCCGTCGTCGTCCCATCGATCGACGGTTCCCACCGCTACGCCATCCTCGAGCGGACGGCGAGTCCGCAGGCGGACTAGCTGCTCGACGCCCAACGCCGCCAGCAGCGCCAGCAGGGGCATCACCACGGCCGCGTCCGCGAGGTAGTGGGGCACGCCGAAGGTGGCGCCGGTGAGCGGCGCGATCAAGGCGCTACCGATCACCAGGGCTGCCGTGTCGCGCGCCAGGTGGCGCTGGCAGCGAAGCACGCCGAGGACCATCAACGGCGCCGCGATCATCAGTAGCGGCGCCGCCGAGTCCCGCGTGCCGAAGAACAGCCACGACGGATCCCAGAAGCCCCAGTACAGCGAGGCGCGGTTGCCGAGGGTGCCTGGATTCATGAACGCACGCAGCCCGTCGAGTGGATAGCGCAGGTGTGCGGCGAACACGAACCAGCGGCCGAATGTGTCCGCGTAGGTGTCGGGGTGCCGGAGAAACCACACGCCCGCCGGCAACCAGGCGGCGGCGAACACGGCGGTGGCGACGAACAGCCTGAGGCGGTTGCGATGACGGGCGACCGCCAGGGTCAGGACCCACAGCAATGCCGCGGTCAGTGGCAGCGCAGGATGCGAATAGGCGCTCAACCCCAGTAGCGCTCCGGCCGCCGCCAGGGCGAGCGCGGCGAGTCCCGTTTGAGGAACCGCAGCAGGCCCAGGAGCCACAGCAGGACGAGCGGGACCGGGATCACGGCGTCGGTGCCCAGCTGGGCCATCGACCAGAACGCGGGCGACGCCATCAGGATCAATGCCGCGATCACGCCCACCCAGATGCCGCCGGTGATCGCTTCCGCAATCAGAAACAGCAGGGCCACGCCGACCGCGGCCGAGAGGGCGCTGGCGATTCGACCGGACAGTTCCTCGCCGCCAATCCCGCGCACCGCGGCGTTGGCGTAGACGGCGATCGGCTGCAGCCAGTGCTCGTCGCGAACGTGCACGAACAGCGGCGTATGACCAGGCGCGGATCGATTGCGCCTGGTGGTTGAAAATCGCTTCCTGCGGGTTGAGCGGTGGCGCGCTCAGTCGAAACGCGAAGAGCAGAAGGGCCGAGGCCGGCCAGAACGCACGCCGTGGCGATGGGCCGAAGAGGCATGCTCACGTGAGGTGGATATGGTGCGCGCTGGAGGATTCGAACCTCCGACCCCTCGCGTGTGAAGCGAGTGCTCTACCGCTGAGCCAAGCGCGCGCCCAGACCGACAATCATAACACCAACTGAGTGGCTCGAGGGCGATCGAGTTGGCCATCAGACCCGTCAGATGGTTCCGAACAGCCGATCGCCGAAGTCGCCAAGGCCCGGGACGATGAACTTGTTCGCGTTCGAGCTCGACGATCGACGACCGGCGTGAAGATCGGCACCGACGGATACGCGCTGCTCGACCGCGGCAACGCCTTCGGGCGCGGCGACAATGCAGACCAGCCGAAGGTGCCGCGCGCCCGCCTTGGTCAGCATGTCCAGCGCCGCCACCGCGCTGCCGCCGGTCGCCAGCATCGGATCGATCAGCAGCACGTAGCTGTACTCGATGTTCTTCGGCAGCTTGGCGTAATACTGCGACGCGACCGCGGTGCGCTCGTCGCGCTGCAGCCCGAGGTGGCCGACCCGCGCGTTGGGCACCAGCTCCAGCATGCCCGGCAGCATCCCGAGGCCGGCGCGCAGCACCGGCGCCATCACGACGTCGGCGGCGATGCGGCGGGATGGGCGACGGCCGAGCGGCGTGTCGACGGTGCGCGTTCACGGTCGGCACGTCGCGCAGGGCTTCGGCGCCGAGCAGCACGCTGATCCGGTTGGTGAGCGCGCGAAAACGCTCCGGCGGCGTGCGCGCATCGCGCAGTTCGGCAAGGCACTCGTGCACGAGTGGATGGGTCGACCAGTTGCAGCACGGGTGGAGAGCTTACACGCAAAACAGGATTCACATACAATTCACACTGCATGTCCATTCGCCTGGCGGTCACTCGCGCTCGCCGCGCTGCTGGCGGCGCCGCTCGCGGCGCTGGCAGCCGGCCGCCGTCTCGCTGATCATCAACAACGGCATCGTCATCACGGTTGACGGCAATCGCCGCGTCCTCAACCCAGGCGCCGTGGCGATCGACGGCACCGAGATCGTGGCGGTCGACACGCCCGCGGCGATCGCCGCGCGCTACCGCGCCGCGCAGACCATCGACGCCGCCGGCAAGGTGGTGATGCCGGGTCTGATCAACACCCACACCCACGCGGCGATGGTGATGTTTCGCGGTCTGGGCAACGATCTGAACCTGATGGACTGGCTGCAGAAGTACATCTTCCCGGCCGAGGCGAAGACCGTCTCGCCGGAATTCGTTCGCGTCGGCACCCGCCTGGCGCTGCTCGAGATGATCGAGTCCGGCACCACCACGTTTGCCGACATGTACTACTTCGAGGAAGAAGTCGCGCGGGTCACCAAGGCGGCCGGCATGCGCGGCGTGCTGGGCCAGACGGTGATCGAGTTTCCGGTACCGGATGCCAGGACGCCCGCCGAGGCGCTGGCGCGCACCGAAGCGTTCGCCAAAGAGTTCGACCATGACGAATTGATCACGCCGTCGATCGCGCCGCACTCCGTCTACACGCTCGACGCCAAGACGCTGACGGCCGTCAGCGCACTGGCCAAGCGCTTGATGATTCCGATCCAGATCCATCTCGCCGAGACACAGGCCGAGATCGGCCTGTCGCAGGAGCGCCACCAGATGCGTCCCGTGGCGATCCTCGACAGCCTGAATTTCTGGGCGCCGACCACGCTCGCGGCCCACGGCGTGTGGATCAACGACGCACGAGATCGCGCTCCTCAGGCAGCGCGGTGTCGGCGTCGCGAACAACCCCGAAAGCAACATGAAGCTGTCGAGCGGCACGGCGCCGGTCATGAAGTACCGGGCGGCCGGCGTCAGTGTGGGCATCGGCACCGACGGCGCCGCCAGCAATAACGACCTCGACATGTTCGAGGCGATGCGGCAGGCGGCCTTCCAGCAGAAGCTGGTGACGATGGATCCGACGGCGATTACCGCTGCGGAGGCGTTGGAGATGGCCACGCTCGGCGGGGCGCGCGCGCTTGGACGGGGCCAGCGCCTCGGCTCGCTGGAGCCGGGCAAGCTCGCCGACCTCATCATCGTCGGCATGTCGAAGCCGCGCCAGCAGCCGCTGTTCGACGTGGTGGCGCAGATCGTTTATGCGTCGCGCGGCGACGACGTCGAGACGACGATCGTCAACGGCAAGGTGCTGATGCGCGATCGGAAGGTGCTGACGATGGATGCCGCGCGGGTGATGCGCGAAGCCCGCGCCGCGGCGGACCTCGTCAGGAAAGCGGTTCAGTAATCGGTGTCTAATCGGTGTTTAATCGGTGGCCTGTCGGTGGCTTGTTCGGTGGCTTACTCGAGAACGCCGATAAACGGCAGGTTGCGATACTGCTCGGCGTAGTCGAGCCCGTAGCCGACCACGAATTTGTCCTCGATCGTGAAGCCGATGTAGTCGACCTTGACGTCGATCTTGACGGCGGCTCGGCTTGCTGAGCAGGCACGCGGTGCGCAGCGACCGCGGGCCGCGCGCCAGGAGAATCTCCTGCAGGTAATGCAGCGTCAGCCCGGTGTCGACGATGTCCTCGACGACGATGACGTCGCGCCCTTCGATGCTGGCGTCGAGATCCTTCGAGAGGCGGACCTCGCCGGACGAGGTGGTGGCGGCGCCGTAGCTCGCGCACGCCATGAAGTCGATGCTGACGTGGCCGCTGGTGGCACGAATCAGGTCGCCGAGGAAGAGGAAGGCGCCCTTGAGGACGCAAATAAAATGCAACTGACCGGTGGGAAAGTCGTGACGGATCTCCTGGGCCAGCGCGGTAATGCGCGCAGAGAGTTCATCCTGATCGATCAAAACGGTGGGGGTGGCTGTCGCACTCATCGCGCGAAAGCGTAACATGGGCGAGATGGTGCAGCAGAATGCCGATCACAGGTAGGCGGCGGCAGGGGCGATGAAAACGTTTGACATCATCACCGAATCCGATGCGCGTGTCCTCGAGATCGGGTCGAGCGTCACGCTGAGGCCCGGCGGGCACGTCACGCCGCTCGCCGCCGATACGCTGAGAGCGCGGCGGGTCACGGTGCTCAGCAGCGTCGCCGACGCCAGCCTCGACGGCCTGGCGCCGGTCGCCGACTATCCGATCGCTCGCCATCGGCAGCGATCATTCCGGCGTCGCCCTCAAGGCCAGGCTGCGCGATCACCTGCGGCAGCGGGGGCTGAGCGTGGTTGACGTCGGCACCGATGGTCCCGAGCCGGTCGACTATCCCGATATTGCCGCCCAGGTGGCCCGGCTGGTGGCGCGGAAGGAAGTGGACGCCGGCATCGTCATCGATGGCGCCGGCCTGGGCTCGGCGATTGCGGCCAACAAGATTGACGGTGTGCGGGCCGCGATGTGCACCGACCGGACGCTGGCGCGCTACTCGCGCGAGCACAATGGCGCCAACGTCCTCGCGCTCGGCGCCACGCTGCTGTCGGTCGAGGATGCGCAAGCGATCGTCGAGACGTGGATCGGCACGCCGATGGGAGAGGCGCGCTACATCCGGCGGCTGGCCAAGATTCGTGCGCTGGAGAAGATGTCGTGACCGACTATCGGCGGGTGATCGAACTGATTCTCGAAGAGCTGGCCAGCGCCGGCGCGGTGGCGCCCTCGCGCTGCAGTTGTCATGGCTTCACCTCGGAGTGCTGTCCCGATCGCGTCCAGCACGTCATCGACGCCGGCGCGACCCGGCTGGGGCTGCACGCGTCGGACGGCGGCACCACCGGCGTGTCGGGCTACATCGATCACACCCTGCTCAAGGCGGATGCGACCGCCAAGGAGATCGAGCAGTTGTGCCGGGAAGCCGCCGATTTCAAGTTCGCGACCGTGTGCGTCAATCCCGACGTGGGTGGCGCTGGCGGCCAGGCTGTTGCGCGGCTCGCCGGTTGGGGTGTGTTCGGTGGTCGGGTTTCCGCTGGGTGCCACCACGCCGGACGTCAAGCAGTTCGAGACGCGGCGCGCCATCTTCGACGGCGCCTCCGAGATCGACATGGTGATCAACGTCGGCGCGTTGAAGTCGGGCGATGCCCGGCTGGTCACCGACGACATTCGCGGGGTGGTCTCGGCCTGTCACGCCGCCGGCGCGGGCAGCAAGGTGATCATCGAGACGGCGCTACTCACCGATGAGGAGAAGATCACCGCGTGCACGCTGGCGAAGGCCGCGGGCGCGGACTTCGTGAAGACCTCGACCGGCTTCGGCCCCGGCGGCGCGACCGCTGCCGACGTGGCGTTGATGCGTCGGGTCGTCGGCGACGAGATGGGCGTGAAGGCGTCGGGCGGCGTCCGCGATCTGGAGCAGGTGAAGGCGATGGTGGCGGCCGGCGCCACCCGCATCGGCGCCAGCGCCGGGGTGCGGATCGTCAAGGAATCGCGCGGCGAGGCGTCGGCGGTCTCGAAGAGCGGGACGTATTGATGGTGCGGCGTGTCTGAGCGAAGGACCTTCGGCCTGGCCAGCTTGCTGGTGCTGTTGCTCGGTTCGCCGGTATGGGCGCAGACCATCCGAGCGCCTGCCCTGGTTGGCCGTCGATGTTCATGCCGCGACCGTTGGGCTGCCGCAGGCCGAAGGGTGGGTCCCGGTCGTTTCCGCTGACACCGAGTTGCCGGGACGGAGCTGGGGCGTTGGCACCGGCATCACCGCTTATCCGCTGCGACTGGGGATTGTCACGCTTGGTGTCGGCGCCTCGTTGACGACCGCGAAAGGGAAGGGCCAGGCGCTCACCATCGTGTCCGGATCGGGCACGGCCGCCACCACCCGGGTTACGCCCATCGTGCGCACCGGCATCACCAACCTGATGCCACAGCTGTCGATCAACTTCGGGCAGAATCGCGGGTGGAGCTATCTGAGCGCGGGCCTCGGCCGGTCGAAGGTGACGAGCAGCGCCGACGCCGTCGGCACGACGCCTGGCGTGGTGGTGCCCGATTCGTGGAACTCCGCCATCAATTTCGGCGGCGGCGCACGGTGGTTCATGAAACCGCGCCTTGGCGCGGGCTTTGACGTGCGCTTCGTGAAGCTGGCCTCGCGCTCGCCGACGGACACGCTGCCGTCCGCCAAGCGCACGCAGATGTGGACCATCAGCGCCGGCATCAGCCTCCAGTAGCGAGGGCGCCGCGTCGACTCTGGTCGAGCTAACGCCAAGGACTATGATGGGGAACCCCCGGGAGGGCTTCATGTCACGTCACCTCACGCTGATGCTTTGCACGCTCGCGTTGGTCGCGGGATGTTCCCGCAACCCTGAACGGCCTTCGGCGGCGCAGTCACCGACCGCACCGACCGCCAGCGAACCTGGCTCTCTGCTGGGCCCCAGCTCCGTCGCGCCCGGCGGGATCTCCGGAAAGTACGACGTGTCGTTTCCAGGCCGGGACCAGTCGTTCGATTTTCGCAACCAGCTCGAAACAAAGTACCAGACCGGGCTTGGCCGCGGTCTGGCGCCGACTTTCGTCGATCGCGAAGGGGAGGTGGTGTGGACGCAGGAATACATGCGCTACCGCGTCAACGGCTGCGACCATGGCAGCGCGACGCAACGCGTCCTCGCGCAGATTGACGGGCAGCCGGCGGGGCAGGTGTGCGGCGCGCCGCCCGACGGATTGATTGCGTTTCCGCCGCGCACCGACGCATTCGATTTCCGGCGGCAGCTGGAAACCAGGTACCAGCAGTTCGGCCGCGGCGCCAGCCAGTCGAGCGTCGACGCTGAAGGCGGCGTGATCTGGACTCAGGAATATCTTCGCTACCGCGTCAACCAGTGCGATCACGCGACGTCGGTTCAGAAAGTGTTCTCGCAAATCGACGGCGGGGGCGTGGCGGCCACCTGCTT
Organism: uncultured Acidimicrobiia bacterium; assembly: GCA_963795125.1. Classification (GTDB taxonomy): domain Bacteria; phylum Acidobacteriota; class Vicinamibacteria; order Vicinamibacterales; family UBA2999; genus 12-FULL-67-14b. The sequence goes on from CAWCGQ010000001.1 coordinate 1,258,615, forward strand.
TGTGCCGCCGTGCCTCTTCACCGTCTCGCCGACGACGCAAACCGTTCCGGCGGCTGGTGGCACGTTCACGGCGATTATCACCAAGACCTCAGGCGACTGCACCTTCGGCGCCGAGAGCCTTGGCGCATTCGTGACGACGGTGAGCGGCACCAGCGGGACCGACACTACGACGACCTTGACCTACAGGGTCGACCCGAACACCGGGGGGTCGAGGTCCACTCAGATTCGCGTTCGCTGGACCAACAACTCGACCTTGCTGCAGATCAACCAGGACGCCTTCAGCACCGCGTTCACCATGACCGATCCCAACAACGCATCGGGAGCGACCACCACCTGCCTGATCAAGTTGGCGGCGACGCCGTGCGTGTTTGCCGCGACGGGGACCGTGGTAGGGAGCACGACCTACGCGTGGACCGCCAGCTACTTGTACGGCGGCACGGTGACACACACCCAAAGCGGCACCAGTCCGAACTTCACGTTCACCCAGACGTGCGGCGGAGCCGGATGCCACGGTCGCCGGCACCGAGACGCCGTTGAGCGTGACCTTGACGGTGACGGATGCGAACGGCGTCACCACCGTGCAGTCGGGATCGGGCAACCAGCCGCCGCTGACCATCCGGTTGTTTACCTGTTGATTGGCTTGCGCTCGGCGGACCTGGCGTTTCGCGACGGCGAAACGTCAGGTCAGTCGAATGGAGCGGGAGACGGGGATCGAACCCGCGACATCGAGCTTGGGAAGCTCGCGTTCTACCGCTGAACTACTCCCGCTCAGCGAACTGGATTCTAGCAGACGGGCGGACCAAAGTCCGCCCCCTTCGATTACCCGCGAATGATCGCCAACACCTCGTCGCGGCGCTTCTCCATGATCTCCGGCGTCAGGCCTTCGAGATTGAGGCGCAACAGCGGTTCGGTGTTCGACTGGCGGACGTTGAAGTGCCAGTCGGGAAACTCCACCGAGACGCCGTCGAGCTCGTAGACGTTGCCGGCGGCATAGGCCTTCTTCAGCTCGGCGATCTTCGCCGCGGCAATGTCCATGTTCGCGACCTTGGTGTTGATCTCGCCGGAGATGAAGTACTTCTCGCGCAGCGGCTTCAGCAGGTCGCGCAGCGACATGCCCTTCTTCGACATCAGGTCGAGGATCATCAGCGCCGGAATGAAGCCGTTGTCGGCGTAGAAGTTGTCGCGGAAGTAGTAGTGACCGGTGACCTCGCCGCCGAACACCGCGTTCTCTTCGCGCATGCGGCGCTTGATGAAGGCGTGGCCGACGCGATTCATCAGCGCCGTGCCGCCGGTACTTCGCGACGATGTCCTTGACCGCGTAGCTGGCGCGCACGTCGTAGATGATCGTTTCGCCCGGCGACTTGAGCAGAAACGCCTCGGCCAGCAGCGCGGTGATGAAATCGCCGGCGATGAACTCGCCGCTGCCGTCGATGAAGAACACCCGATCCGCGTCGCCGTCCCAGGCAATGCCGATGTCGGCGTTCTGCCTGATCACCTCGGCGGTGATGTCGGCGCGGTTCTCCTCGATCAGCGGATTGGCTTCGTGATTGGGAAAGGTGCCGTCGACTTCGAAGCACAAGCCGCGTCGTCTTGCAGGGCAGCCGATCGAACAGGCGCGGCGCGACAATGCCGGCGACGCCGCTGCCGGCGTCGAGCACGACGTTGAACGGCTTGAGATCGAGCGTCTCGTCGACGAACGACAGCACGTGCTCGACGTAGCGATCCATCAGCTCGCCGCGCTCGACCGAGCCCGGCGTCGCGGGCGGGGCGGGAATCGCGCCCGCCAGGATCATGTCCTTCATCTCCTTGATGCCGGCCTCGCCGCTGAGCGGAAAGGCGTCCTTGCGCACCATCTTGCAGCCGTTGTATTCGCCGGGATTGTGCGACGCGGTGACCTGCGCGCCGCCGTCCAGGCCGTCGGCCGCGACGGCGAAGTACATCTGGTCGGTGCCGCACAGGCCGTAGTCGACGATGTGGCCGCCCTGCTTCACGGCGCCGTCGATGAACGCCTTGGTCAGCGACGGCGACGACAGCCGCATGTCGCGGGTCACGGCGTAGCGGCCGGGGCCGAGGTAGGCGACAAACGCGCGCCCCAGTTGGTGAAACAGGCCCTCGGTGATCTCGGAAGGGTAGAGACCGCGAACGTCGTAGGCCTTGAAAACGGAAGCGTCAATCATGTCCGATACTCGTGAAGTCGGTGAGTTGGGTCTTGTCGCCGAGCAGCGATCGCCCCTTCAGCACGGAGTCGCGGCCGATGTGGCAGCTGCGGCCGATGATCGGCCCGTGCACGATCGCGCTCTGGCCGATGCGCGAGTTCGGCCACACGATGGTGTCCTGCAGGTCGGCGGATTCTTCGATCATCGCGCCGCGGCCGAGCACCGTGTAGGGGCCGATCCTGGCGCCGCTCTTGACCTGCACGCCGGCATCGATGAAGCACGGGCGCGGTGAGGCGTGACGTTGTCGTCGATGCGCGCCTCGGGCGAGACGATCGGCTGGCTGCGATCCGCGGTGGCAAACAAGCCGCCGGAGAACTTGCCGTCGAACATGTCGCGGTGCACCTGGATGTACTTCTCCGGCGTGCCGATGTCGATCCAGTAGCCGCGATCGACGTAGGCCACAAACGTCTCCTGGCGCTCGATCAGCGACGGGAAGTAGGCGCGCTCGATCGAATACGAGACGTCCTTCGGGATGCGATCGAACGTGCGCCGGCTCGAGCACGTAGATGCCGGCGTTGATGGTGTCGCAGGTGATCTCGTCGGGATTCGGCTTCTCGAGAAACCGCCGCACGCGGCCGTCGGGCTCGGTTTCCACCAGCCCGTAGGCGGTCGGGATTGTCGACCGGCGTCAGCACGATGGTCGCCTTGGCCTGGCGCTCGCGATGCAGCGCGACCACCGCCTTGACGTCGACGCTGGTCATGACGTCGCCGTTGAACACCACCAGCGTGTCGGTCGATGCCCTGCGCGGCGTAGCGAATCGCGCCGCCGGTGCCGAGCGGCGAGGGCTCGACGACGTAGCGCAGCCGCACCCCGGTGCCGGCGCCGTCGCCGAACACTTCCTCGATGCGCCGCGGCTGGTAGTTGAGGCTGAGGATCACCTCGTCGATCTCCGGGACCTGCTTCAGCAGATCGATCTGATAGTGCAGAAACGCGCGGTCGAAGATCGGCACGACCGGCTTGGGCGTGTGAATCGTGAGCGGACGGAGGCGCGTCCCCTTGCCGCCGGCGAGCAGAATGGCCTTCATGACAAACTTCCATCTTATACGAGCGAGGCGTAGAATGACCGCAGGCCCGCCTTCGCGAAGCTACGGCTGGGGAACCGCATGAACCTGCCGAACACGCTCACGGTGGCCCGCATTTTCCTGGTGCCCCTGCTCGTGTCGGTGCTGCTGACGAAGTTCGAGGGCCGGCTGGTCCTGGGGTTGCCGGTCGAGCTGGTCGCGGCCGCGATCTTCGGCCTCGCCTCGCTCACCGACTGGCTCGACGGCTACCTCGCGCGGCGCCGCAAGCAGGTCACCACCCTCGGCCAGATCCTCGACCCGCTCGCCGACAAGCTGCTGATTTCCGCGACGCTGATCTCGCTGGTCCAACTCGACCTGGTGCAGTCGTGGATGGTCGCGGTGATCATCAGCCGCGAGATCGCGGTCACCGGGCTGCGGAACCTCGCCTACTCGCGCGGCCTCACCATGCCGGCCTCAGGGCTCGGCAAGTTGAAGATGGCATCGCAGGTCACCGCGATCCTGCTGCTGCTGCTGGGCTGGGAGCGGGTGCCGCTGCTGGTCACGATGGGGCAGGGCGGCGATGTGGCTGGTGGTGATCACGGCGCTGGTCTCCGCGGTCGATTACGTCCAGGGATTCCAGCGCGCGATGACCAGCCGCGACGCACAAGGTCGCCGACTTCGAAACCGCGAAGTCGGCGAGAGAGAAAAAGATCTCGTAGCGATTCGGCCTAGCGCGGGTCGATCACGGAGTGCGGCGCGGCACCACCACGTCGCCGGACTGAATGGCGTCGAGCGCCCGGGTCACCATCACCTTCGAGGTCTGCTCGCTGGTCGCGAGCACCACGGCTTCACCGATATGCATCAGCGGCATGCCGTTGCGACGGTCGCGGTAGAGCGCGTAGCGCGCGCCCGGCGACCACGCCGTGCAGCGTGCCGCGATCGATCGACATCACGTCGCCGTCACCGAACATCACGCGGTTGTCGATCGCCGAACAGGATGTTGCCGCGGTCTGAAAAGTCCGGAGTCGACCATCGCCGCCGCCGCAGTCGGCAGGGTGAGCTCGACGTACGGCTCGAGCATGTCGCCGATCTCGATCGAGTCGCAGGCGAAATCGACTTGCGCCAGCGCGTTGATGTCGTCGAGCGCGCGAATCGTCACCCAGCCGGTGACGCGCAGGTCGCCGTAGCCCTCGCCGGGACGGGGAAACTGCTTGGGGTCGCCGTGGATGCGCTGGGTGACATAGCGCTGGCCGACGGCCAGGCCGTCATCGGGCGCTGCGCTTGATCACCAGCTGGCCGTCGGTGACCGCCAGTGCGGCCGTCGGTGACGTGGGCGCCGAACGACCACGAGCCGGGGAATCGGCTTGGTCACCGCGGGCAAATCCGTGCACATCACCATCGCCGGGGTGAGGGTCCGCGGTCCGGTGACCTCGGGATCCTGGGCAAACACTGGAGCCGCCGTCAGCCAGATGGCCGCGGCGACAGGCAATACGAACGCGCATGATCGAGCCTTTCCTAGGGGGGAAGAGCGCCTTCGTATCTTATCGGCAACTGCCTACGGAGTTCTTAGCTCGGCGACTCGCTTCTGGGCGAGGGGCAGGTATTCGGACTTCTCGAATTCCTTGAGCAGGCGCTCGTAATAGGGCAGCGCTTCGGCCTTTTTCTCGGCTTTCGCCTCGGCTTCGGCACTGCGGTAGAGCGACTCGGCGAGGTGGTAGTAGACGGCGTCGCGGCCCGAGTAGGCGGGGTCGGTCGGCGAGCATGTCCTTGAAGCGGTCGATCGCGCCCGGGTACCAGCGCACGCGGAAGTAGTAGAAGCCGACGCGGTAGTTCGCCTCGCTCAGCCGATCCTTGGCCTCGCGCTCCATCTTGCGCGCTTCGGGCATCAGCTGGCTGTTGGGAAAGCGCTGCAGGAAGATTTCGATCTCCTTGATCGCGTCCTTGGTGGCCGCCTGGTCGCGCTCCGGCGCCAGCATCTGCTCGGTGAACGCGCGCGCCAGCTGCAGCTGCGCGTAATCGGCGCGCGCATGCGTCGGGTAGAAGGTCAGGAACTCGCGAAACTCGTTCGCGCGCCGAGCAGCAGGTTCTCGGTGCCGCCGTCGGCGATGTAGGTGTCGCCGAGCGCCAGCTTGGCGTCGGGGCGGAACGGGCTCTGCGGATAGTTGTCGACCAGGTTGCGGAAGTACTCGCGCGCCTGCAGCCACTTCTTCTCCTTCGCCGTCTCGGTGCCGCGATCGAACAGGAACTTGTCCGCGTCGGCCGATGCCCGGCGGCAGCGCGTCTGGATTTGGCGGCACAGCCCGCCAGCGCCGCCGGCGAGCACCAGCAACCGCAATCCGCAATCCACTCGATCCGAAATCCACAATCATTGATTCGTCGCTTCCATCCAGCGCCACATCGCGCGAAGGCCTTCTTCGAGCGTCACCGACGGCGCGAAGCCCAGGTCGGCCCTGGCCCGCGAGGTGTCGGCATAGGTGTCGCGCATATCGCCCTTTTGCGGGCCTTGCTGATCGATCGTGACCTGACGGCCGGACACGCGGGCCAGCAGGTCGAAGACCTCCCGCAGGGAGACGCGCGCGCCTCCGCCAATATTGTAGACGCGCCCGGGCACTCCACGGACGGCGGCATCCGCGGTGGCCGTGGCGGCATCGGCGACGAACGTGAAATCCCGGGTCTGCAGGCCGTCGCCGAACTGGATCAGCGGCCGGCCGTCGAGGATGGCGCGTGAAGAAGCGGTTGAAATCCCATGTCGGGCCGCTGCCGCGGGCCGTAGACGGTGAAGTAGCGCAGCGACACCGCCGGCACGCCGAAGTTGACGTGATAGAGGTGGCAGAGCTGCTCGGCGGCCAGCTTGGTGACGCCGTAGGGCGACACCGGCTGCGGCAGCGCGGTTTCGAGCATCGGAATCGCCGACCTCGTCGCCGTAGACCGACGAGCTCGAGGCGTAGACCAGCCGTTCGATCGGCCGCTTCGACGCAGGCCTCGAGCAGGCGCTGCGTGGCGTCGATGTTGAGGCCGGTGTAGACGCCGAACTCCGAGCCCCAGCTGCGGCGCACGCCGGCCTGCGCGGCGAGGTGAAACACGTGCGTGACGCCGTCGAGCGCCTGCCGGGAGATCGAGCTCGCGCAGGTCGCCTTCGATGAACTCGTAGCCGTCGCGCCCGCGCAGGCCCTCGAGGTTGCGTTCCTTCAGCGGACGCGGGTAGAAATCCGTAAACGCGTCGATGGCGCGCACCCGCGCGCCGCGCTCGAGCAGTAGCTCGCTCAGGTGGGAGCCGATGAATCCCGCGCCACCCGTGACCAATGCCTTCATGAGAACAAGTCCTTCACGCGATCGGGCATCCGGACCGGACGGCCCTGGCGATCGATCGTGGCGTGCACGGTGTGCCCGGTCGCCAGCGTGGCGCCGTCGGCGCGCCGGATCGCCTCGTAGTCAAACTGCAGGCGCACCGGCGACAGCTTGCTTCGCCCGCGTCCTGATCTCCACGTCATCGTCGTAGCGGGCGCCGCTGCCGGTACTCGCAGTGCGCCTCGATCACCGGCAGCTGAATGCCGTCGGCTTCCATTTCGCGGTAGGTCCAGCCGGTATCGCGCAGCCAGTCGGTGCGGCCGATCTCGAACCAGATCAAATAGTTCGAGTGATAGACCACGCCCATCTTGTCGGTTTCGGCGTAGCGCACGCGCACGCTCGAGTGCGTCTGGCGACGCGGAGGCGAGCGCGGTCATCGCGCCGCGGCCAACTCGGCCCGTTGCTTGAGGGCGCGCGCCGCCGCTTCGGGATCGTCGCCGGCGCCGAAAATCGCTTGCCGGCGACCAGCCACTCGGCCCCGGCGTGCACGACCTTCTCGACCGTGGTCAGGTCGATGCCGCCGTCGACTTCGATCGGCGCGGCGTTGCCCGCATGATCGAGCAGCGCGCGCACGCCCTGGATCTTCTTGATGCTGTGCGGGATGAAGACCTGGCCGCCAAATCCGGGATTGACCGACATCACCAGCACGAAATCGACGTCGGCCGCGATCTCCTCGATGGCCGTGACCGGCGTGGAGGGATTGAGGACCACGCCGGCCTTCGCGCCGAGCTTCTTGATCTGCGTGATGGTGCGATGCAGGTGCGGCAGCACCTCGACGTGCACCGAGAGCAGGTTGGCGCCGGCATCGATGAACGCCTCGATGTAGCGATCGGGATCGCTGATCATCAGGTGCACATCGAGCGGCAGCGTGGTCGCCTTGCGCAGCGACTTGACGACCGGGACGCCGATGCTGATGTTCGGCACGAAGTGGCCGTCCATGACGTCGACGTGAATCTGGTCGGCGCCGCCGCGCGTCGACGGCCTCGATCGTCGGCGCCGAGCCTGGCGAAGTCGGCGCTGAGGATCGACGGGCGAGGCGAAGTCATGCGGCCTCGCGAGCGACGTGGTCGAAGGTCATCGGCTGACCTCGAGCGCGATCGCATCACCAGGATGCACCTGATGGCCGCCGGCCGGCGTCTGCCGCACGATCACCCCCGGGGGAATCGCCGACGCGGCCGCCTGTGCGGTGATCGACACCCGGAAGCCGCGGATGCGCATCACGTCGGCGGCGCGCTCGCCGTTCAGGCCGATCAGGTCCGGCATCACGTAGGTGGCGCGATCCTCGCCGCGATTGACCAGCAGGCGCACTTCCGCGGTCGGCGTGGTCGGCCGGCGGATCCTGCGCGACGATCACGTCCGGGGCGTACTGCGCCGAGCGAATCTCGGAGACCGTGCCGATCAACAGGCCTTCCTGCGAGACGCGAATCTCGGCGGAGCGCTGCGTCTCGCCGAGCAGGCTCGGGCGCGCGGGCGATGTGCGCGCCGGAGCTGACGAACACGCGCACGCTGCGCTGGCGACGCACCGACGATCCCGGCGTCGGATCCTGGCCGAGCACGAAGCCCGCCGGGATCTTCGCGTTCGGGCGGCGCGCCTCGTCAACGCGCAAGGGGAGATCGAGGCCGGCGGCGATGGTGGTGGCGTCGGCGATCGACTTGCCGACCAGGTCGGGCACCGTCACCTGGCGCGCGCGAACGGCCACGCGCATCGCAATCCCCGCGAACACAAAGAAGGTGACGGCCAGCGCGCCCGCCAGCAAGAGGACCTTGCCGTAGCTCCAGACCCGGCTCCCAATGGGCGTCGACAATCGATCAATTGTACACGGGCGTTCCCTGAACGTCCATCGCTGTTCGGGCCGCGTCCAAGGAGTCCTACGCGCGTGTCAGGACGGCGCCGAAGAACGCTTCGAGCTGGTCGCGGAACGGCAGGGTCTGGTGCGTCCGCTGCTGCGAGAAATCGTCCCGGGCCTGCGAGGAACGACGCGCACCACGTCCTCGATTCTCCTCGGGCTCGCTCGAGCAGGTCGAGTAGACCAGCGCACCGCCGCGTCTCGACGAGGTCGGCCGCCGACCGCCAGCAACTCGCGCTGGGCGTCGGCGAAGCGCTGCCAGATCGTCGGGCGAGCGGCGCCAGCGGATGTCCGGATCGCGGCGCACGGTGCCGAGGCCGGAGCAGGGCGCGTCGATCAGCACGAGATCGAACGTCTCGTCGGCAAACGGCAGCGGGCCGTCGGCGACGTGCACCACCCTGACGTTCGGGCACGCGGCAGCGCGCCAGCGTCCGCGCAGCAGCCGAATGCGGTGCGGCCGCACGTCGGACGCAATCACGACAGCGGTCGGCGGCGCGGCGGCGCTGAGGGCCAGGGTCTTTCCGCCCGGCGACGCGCACAGATCGAGGATCGCGGCCGCGCGCGTTCGGCGGCGAGATCGCCAATCAGCTGCGACGCTTCGTCCTGGACGATGCAGCGGCCTTCGCGGAAGGCCGCGGTGTTGAGCGCGCGACCGTCGAGCGACCGTCGAGTCCGTTGGCCGCCCGCGCGGTCGGCGCTCGTCGTCACGCCGTCGCTCAGCAGCTCCTCGGCCAGGTCGCCTCGCGGGTAGTCAGATGGCGGTTGGCGACGAGGCAGAGTGGCGGCCGGCTGGTTGTTGAAGGCGAGCCACGCCGTCGGTCGCCTCCGACGCCGTAGCGCGCGATCCACCGATCGACCAGCCAGCGCGGGTGCGAGTGGACGATCGACAGGTGGTGCGGGATCGTCGCGAGCGGGCCACGACAGCGTCTCGCGCTCGCGCGACACGCGCGCGCAGCACGGCGTTCACCAGTCCCGCCGCGCTCGACTTGCCGGAACGGCGCGTCAGCTCGACCGCGTCGTTGATCACCGCCGAGGCCGGCAGCCGCGACAGGTAGATCAACTGGAACGCGCTGATCCGCAGGATGCGCAGCACGGCGGCATCGAGTTTCGCGAGCGGGCGCGTGACGCGTAGCGCCAGCTGATAGTCGATCGCCGCGCGCATCCGCAGCGTGCCGCTGACCAGCTCGAGCAGCAAGCGCGTGGTCGCGCTCGTCGGTCAGCGTCGCGCGCACGCCGGCGATGGCGGCGCCCATGTCGAGCGCGCTCTCGTCGATCTGCGCGAGCGCATCGACCGCGGCGCGCCGCGCCGGCGCAATCATGGCGTGGTGAACTGCGCGCCGGCGGTCAAGCGACCGGGCGGTCATCGCATCACGCGCGCTCATCACGCGCTTGCCCTCGAGCTGCACATCGAGCAGCTCGATCGCGGTCGTGCCGCCGCAAGCCGACGTGCAGCCCCTCGGCGGTCGATGCCGCGACGATCGTGCCCGGCGCCGCCGGCGGAGGTCAGCGGCGACAGGCGCGATCGATGCAGGATGTAGCGCAGGCCGCCGAGGTAGCTGAAGGCGTGCGGCCACGGCCACAAGCCGCGGATCAGGTTGTGAACGTCGGCCGCCGGCAGCGACCAGTCGATCAGGCCTTCGGCTCTTGGTGAGCTTCGGCGCGTAGGTGACCAGCGACTCGTCCTGCGGCGTCTCGCGGCGCCGCGCCGGCTTCGATCCGGTCGAGCGTCTCGCACCAGCAGCTCGGCGCCGCGAATCGCGAGCACGCGCCTCGACGATCGGCGGTGGTGTCGTCGATGCCGATCGGCACGCGGACGGCCGACAGCATCGGGCCGGCGTCGAGCGCCTTCACGACGCGCATGATCGTCACGCCGGTTTCGGCGATCGCCGTCGATCACCGCGCGATGGATCGGCGAGGCGCCGCGATAGCGGGGCAGCAGCGACGCGTGCACGTTGATCAGGCCGAGCCGCGGCGTCGCGAGCAGCCAGTCGGGCAGGATCTTGCCGTAGGCGGCGACCACGCCGATGTCGGCGTCGAAGCGACGCGAACTGCGCGCGAACTGGTCCTGGGCGAGGCGCGCGGGTTGCAGCACCGGCAGGCCGAGGGCGATGGCGAGCGACTTGACCGGGCCGTCCGACACCTGCTGGCCGCGCCCGCGCGGCTTGTCCGGCTGCGTGATGACGCCGACCACCCGATGCGGCGAGTCGACGAGATGCTCGAGCGTCGGCACCGCAAAGCCCGGGCGTGCCAAAGAACGCGACGCGCAGAGGCATCTAGCGGCTCACCACTTGCCGGCCTTGGTCAGCTTCTTGATCTTGCGCAGGATCAGGTCGCGCGAGATGCCGCGCAGCCGATCGACGAACAGGCACGCATTCAAGTGATCGATCTCGTGCTGCAGCGCGCGCGCCAGCAGGCCCGGTGCCTTCGATGGTGTACTCGCTCGAGGTCGCGGTTCAGGCCCTTGACCACGACGCGCTTCGGCCGCGCCACGGTGGCGGTGAAGCCGGGAATGCTCAGGCAGCCTTCTTCTTCGAGCTGCATGCCGTCGCGCTCGACGAACTCCGGGTTCATCATCACCTGCAGCGCCGCCGGATCCTTGCCCAGCGACAGATCGATCACGAAGATCTTCAGCGACACGCCGACCTGCGGCGCCGCCAGGCCGATCCCCGGCGCGGCGTACATCGTTTCGATCATGTCGTCGATCAGCGTGCTCGATCTCCGGCGTCATCGGCCTCGACGGCGCGGGTCGGCTCGCTCAGGATCGAGTCCCCGAGTCGGAGGATGGGACGAAGCACGGGTCAGGCCTGGGCCGGCGCGGGACGACGGGAGAGGCGGTTGCGGATGCGGTCGCCGGTGCCGGTGACGCGCGCCTGCAGGTCGACCATCGAGTCGCCGCCAAAGCGCTCGAGCAGCGCGTCGGCCAGCACCAGGGCGACCATCGCTTCGGCGACCACCGCCGCCGCCGGCACGGCGCAGACGTCGCTGCGTTCGATCGCCGCCGGCTCCTCTTCGAGCGTGGTGAGGTCGACCGAGCGCAGCGGCTTCATCAGCGTCGAGATCGGCTTCATGAATCCGGTGACGCGCAGCTCCTCGCCGTTGGTGACGCCGCCTTCGAGGCCGCCGGCGCGATTGGTCGGCCGGACGACGACCGGCGCGCCCGCGGCCGCGGCGGGATCGGCGACGATCTCGTCGTGCACCTGCGAGCCCGGCCGCGCGCGCGCCATCGACGCCGTCGCCGATCGACACCGCCTTGATCGCCGGAATCGACATCAGCGCCTGCGCCAGGCGGCCATCGAGCTTGCGATCCCAGTGCACGTAGCTGCCGAGGCCCACCGGCACGTTGCGGGCGATGACCTCGAACGATCCGCCGAGCGTGTCGCCGGCGTCCTTGGCGCGATCGATCGCCGCGATCATCTGCTGCTCGAGCGCCGCATCGACGCAGCGCAGCGGCGCCTCCGGGCGCGAGGGCGCGCGCCGCGTCGAACGCCACCGGCGGCGCCGGCGGGCATCACGCACGTCGCCGATGCCGGTGATGTGGCTGGTGATGTCGCAATCGATGGCGAGCAGCAACTGGCGGGCGAGCGACGCCGGCGGCGACACGCGCCGCGGTTTCTCGCGCGCTGGCGCGCTCGAGCACATCGCGAATGTCGTCGTGATCGTATTTCAGCGCGCCGGCGAGGTCGGCATGACCCGGCCGGGGCCGCACCACCGCCGCGCGCTTCGCGCCGGTCGAGCCCGCCGGCGCCTCGGCCTCGACGTGCATGGTGTTCTGCCAGTTCGCCCAGTCCTTGTTGCGGACCAGCAGCGCGATCGGCCCACCGGTGGTGCGCCCGCGGCGGATGCCCGGACAGCACTTCGGCGCGATCCGTTTCGATCACCATGCGCCGCCCGCGGCCGTAGCCGCCCTGGCGCCGCCGCAGCTCCAGCGTGACCGCATCGAAATCGATCGCCAGGCCCGCCGGCATGCCTTCGATGATGGTGACCAGACCTTGTCCGTGTGACTCACCGGACGTCAAAAAACGCAGCATCCGCCGCGCATTCTATACTGAAGAAACTGCGCACGCCCTGGCGAGCGCGCGCGCGATTCACGCAGTGATCCGCGTGATTCGCCGACAGGGCCTGCCGTTTGCTTCATCGACCGGCATGCTGATGCTCGATCGCTATCTCGTCGCCGGCGGCCGCGCGCTGGATCTCGCCACCGGCGCCTCGATTCGCTGGCACATGCGCCGGCAACGCCGCGGCGCCGGCGCTGCCGCTCTTCACCGTGCGCGGGCGATCGCGCCTGATCGACTTCGACCTGCGCGGCAACTCGCGCATCGAGGTGTGGGAGCGGATCGACGCGCTCGCCAGGCGACGTCGAGCGAGGCGGCGCTGCAGGCGTTCCGCGCCGCGCTCGCCGATGCGCGGGACGGGCGGCCGCGCGCGCTCGACTCTGATCGAGCCCTCGGCCGACGACGTGGGCGCTGACCCAACGCGTGCTTGCGCGCGAAGCCCGGCTGGCCGGATTCGTGCCGCTGGCCGCCGATGCGTTCGGCGCCGTGCTGTCGCAGGCGCGCTGGCGCTGGCCGTCGTGGCTCAAGGATCGATCGATCGTCGTGTTCGCCACCGACACGCGGCTCTCGCCCGATGCCGTCACTGGCGCTGTTCAAGCTGGCGACCAAGGATGCGCGCCCGCACCTGATGGTGCGCGGCGCAACGTCCGAGTTGTGGCGCCGCGCCTGGTCTGCGCACCGGCGCAGGTGCACGAAGCGGCACCGGTGCGAGCCGCCCGAGTCCGGCGGCAGTCGCTGGTGACGCGGGCCGAGGCGCTGACCGCTCGACGGTAAGCTGGTGGACGCGCGAAGCCGCGGCGCGCTGGAGCCTCCTGCTGGCCGCGCCGGACGATCAATCGCCGGCGCGATGCGCGCTGGCCCGCTCGTTGATCGCGCAGCGCCGCCTGCTCGAGGCCCGTGCGACGCTCGCGGCGGTCGAACGGCCCTGAAGCGGACCGCCTCCGGACGCACCTGGTGTCGCCCATGACGGAGCCGCGCATCGAGCCGGCAATGGTCGACGCGTTCCTGGAGATTCTTCGGACCTGCCAGGAGATCGACGAGCCATCGACGGCGCTGACGCGGATCGCCATGCGGTCTGCGCGAATCGCTGGCGGCGAGCGTCGTCGCGTTCGTCATCCGCGATCGCGAGCGCCCGCACGCGATTGCGCATGCCGGCGGCGTCGCGCCAACCGTGTCGCAACTCGCGACCGCGCTGCGCGTGCTCGACACCGGGGTCAGCGCTCCGCCGTCTGCACACGGCCAATGGCACGAGGCCGCCTGGCCGGTCCGCTACGGCGCCACGATCGTCGGCGCGCTCTGGTGCCGGTGGTCGGGCGGTGTGCCGCTGATGGCGCAGGACGTGGCCGGCCTCCTCGGCCTTGCGGCCACGGCCGCCGCGCCCGCGGTGCACGAAGCCCGCGAGCGCCTCAAGGCGCCGCAGGCGCGTGCCGCCCTGGTGCCGGACCTGGTCGGCGACAGTGCCGCCGATGGACGCTGGTGAGGCGGGCAGTGATGCAGGCCGCGGCATCGCCCTTCCCGGTGCTGATTGAAGGGGAAAGCGGCTCGGGCAAGGAGCTGGTCGCGCGGGCGGTGCACGAGGCCAGCCTTCGTCGCGGACGCCGCTTCTGCGCGCTCAACTGCGCGGCGCTCGCCGACGACCTGGTCGAGGCGGAGCTGTTCGGCCACACCCGCGGGGCGTTCACCGGCGCGGTTGCCGAGCGGCTCGGCCTGTTCGAGGAATCGCAGGGCGGCACGTTGTTTCTCGACGAGGTGGCCGAGCTGAGCGGGCGGGTGCAGGCCAAGCTGCTGCGGACCCTGCAGGAGGGCGAGGTCCGGCGGGTGGGCGAGTCGGGCACGCGCAAGGTCGATGCGCGGATCGTCGCGGCCACCAATCGCCCGCTTGGCGGCGAGGTCACGGCCGGCCGGTTCCGCAACGATCTGCGCTACCGGCTCGACGTGCTTCGCATCACCATCCCGCCGCTGCGCGAGCGGCTCGAAGACCTCCCGGCGCTGGTGCGGCACGTCTGGGCGATGCTGTCGAAGCGGACCGGCAGCCGCGCCGTGCTCTCGCCAGCGGCGCTGTCGCTGCTCGGCGCGTACGACTGGCCCGGCAACGTGCGCGAGCTGCAGAACGTGCTCGCGTCGGTGATGGTGGCGAGACCGCCGCGCGGGTGTCATCGGACCGCACAGCCTTCCGGGACACCTCACGCGCGTCTGACGGCGATGACCGACGCGTGTCACGCTGGCGGAGGCGCGCCGCGACTTCGACGAGCGCTACGTCACGCGCGGCGCTGGCGCGCGCCGGCGGCCGATCGATGGCCGCGGCCCGCGAGCTGGGCGTGTCACGGCAGGGTTTGCGCAAGTTGACGGCCCGGCTTGGCCTCGCGGGAGGCGAGCACGGGCGGGTGGCGCCGTAGTCCCGTGAAAGCGGGTGCGGGGCACGGATTAGAATGAGCGCAGGTGCTGCGGTATTTCCTTCGCCGCGTGTTGCTGGCCGTTCCGGTGCTTGCTCGGGCGTCGCCACGCTGGTGTTTTCGCTGATTCATCTGGTGCCGGGCGACCCCGCGCAGGCCATGCTTGGCGACGGCGCCGCGCCGCAGGATGTCGAAGAGCTTCGCAAGAGTCTCGGACTCGATCAACCGCTGCTCACCCAGTACGCGGCCTTTCTGCGCCACGCGGTCACCGGCGATCTCGGCGTGTCGTTTCGCACCGGACAGCCGGTCACGACGATGATTGTCGAACGGCGTGCCGGCGACGGCGGAGCTGGCGGTCGCGGCGATGCTCGTCGCGATCGTGATCGCGATCCCGCTCGGCGTGATCGCGGCGGTGTGGCGGGGCACGCGCCGTCGATTACGGCGCGATGACCTTCGCGCTGGCCGGCGTCTCGATTCCCAACTTCTGGCTCGGTCCGCTGCTGGCCATGGTGTTCGCGGTTGAATTGGGGTGGCTGCCGGTGTCGGGGCGCGGCACGCTCGCGCATCTGGTGCTGCCGGCCTTCTCGCTCGGTCTCGCGCTGGCGGCCATCCTGGCGCGGATGACGCGCGCCAGCCTGCTCGATGAACTGAATGAGCTGTACGTGCGCGCGGCGCGCGCCCGCGGGGTCTCGCGGTCTGCCGCCATCGCCTCACATGCGCTGCGCAACAGCATGGTGCCGCTGTTGACGATCGTCGCGCTCCAGTTCGGCGCGGTCCTCACCGGCGCGGTGATTACCGAGACCATCTTCGCGTGGCCGGGCATCGGGCGGCTGCTGATTCAATCGATCGGGTTTCGCGACTACCCGATGGTGCAAGGCTGCATCCTCCTGATTGCCGTCACCTACGTCACGGTCAATCTGGCGACCGACTTGCTGTACGGGATTCTCGATCCGCGGATCCGCTTCGAATGACGCGCGCGGGCAGGCGCCGCTGATCGTCGCGATCGTGGTGATGGGCGCGTTGACCGCGCCGTGGCTGTTGCCGTGGGATCCGGCCACCCAGGATCTGGCCGAATCGCCTGCAGGGTCCGACCTGGCAACACTGGTTCGGCCTCGATGAGCTCGGCCGCGACATCCTGGCGCGCGTCCTGCTCGGCGCGCGCGTCTCGCTGCTGGTCGGCGTCGTGGTGGTCGGCGTCTCCTCGATCCTCGGCATGGCGATTGGCGGGGTGTCGGGCTATTTCGGCGGGCGCATCGACCAAACGATCGGGCGCGTGATGGACGTGCTGATGGCGTTTCCCGGCATGTTGCTGGCCATCGCGCTGGTCGCCGTGCTTGGCCCGAGCCTGGTGAATGTGGTGCTCGCGCTCGCCGTGATCGGCTGGGTGGGATACGCGCGCCTGGTGCGCGGTCAGGTTCTGCGCGCGCGCGAGTTCGAGTACGTGACCGCCGCCCGGGCGCTCGGCGCCGGGACGCCACGGATCCTGCTCAAGCACGTCCTGCCGACCGCGGTGCCGCCGCTGCTGGTGCAGGCGACGCTCGGCATGGCCGGCGCGATTCTGTCGGAAGCGGCGCTGAGTTTTCTCGGCCTCGGCGTGCAGCCGCCGACGCCGAGTTGGGGCACGATGATTAATGGCGGCCGCGTGCATCTGCTCGACGCGCCGCACCTCACGGTGTTCCCCGGCTTGCTGCTGGCGCTGGTCGTGCTCGGATTCAATTTCCTCGGCGACGGCCTGCGCGACGCTATCGACCCGCGCCGGACGTGATCCGGCGTTTGAGCTGCAGCAGCGAGCGGTTCTCGGGCTCCGCGGCCAGACCCTCGTCGACCACCTGTTGTGCGCGCGCGACATCGCCGGCGCGCCACGCCGCTTCGGCCAGTTTGAGTTGCAGCGCCGCGCTCGGTCCGGCTTCATCGATGGCCCGATCGAACCAGCGAACCGCGAGGGCGTTGTCGCCGAGCCTGACCGAATAGTCGGCAATTCGCGACGCCACATTCGCAAGCGGTTTCTCGTCGCCCATCAGGATCGCGTACTTCAGCAGCGCGTCGCGCGCATCCTGGATGCGGCCGTCGCGGGCGGTCACGTCGGCCAGGTGCAGGTAGGCATCCGGCGGCACCGGCAGCCTGGCGACGGCCTGGCGCAGCGCGCGTTCCGCCGCGCTGCGATCGCCGGCGAGCAGGTAGGCGCGGCCCAGTTCGCCGAAGGTGTCGCTGGTCGCATCCGACCGGCGCGCCGCCTGGCCGAGGGCTTCGACCGCCTTGTTGAGCGCGACGCGATCGCCGCGCCGCTGCGCCACCGCCAGCCAGACATGCCCGAGCGCCGCATACACCTGGGGCGCGTCCGGGAAACGATCAATCGCGCGGCTCAGCGTCGTCACCGCCGCGTCGTCCCGCCCGGCGCGCGCCTGCGCGAGCCCCAGCGCCACCACGCGATCGGCGATGGCGGGCTCGAGGGCGACGAGGGCTTCGAGCTGGTTGATGGCGCGCGCGTAGTCGCCGTCCTGGAGATACACCTCCGCCAGCGCCTCTCGCGCCGACGTCTGACTGGCGGGCGATCGGCGGGCCGCTTCCTCGAGCGAGCGGCGCGCCCCGGCCAGCTGATCGAGGTCGCGTTGCGCGAGGCCGAGCACGTAATGCGCGTCGCCCATCGCCGGATCGATCGCGAGCGCCCGCTGCACGGGGCCGATGGCCTCCTTGACGCGGCCGGCCCGATAGCAGCGCCAGGCCCAGCTTGTACAGCACGCGCGCATTCTTTTCGTCGAGCGCGACAAACGCGTCGTAGCGTTCGACGGCGCGCGTCGCTGCGGCCGAGGGTCATGTTGACGTCGCCAAGCGACTCGATGGCGCGCAAGGAGCCGGGATCGAGATCGGCGGCGCTGCGAAAGTCGCGCAGGGCGGCTTCGAGCTCGTGTCTGCGACTGGTAGACCGCGCCCCGCTTGTAGTGCGCCAGCATCGAGTCGGGCTTGAGCGCGATGGCGCCGCTATAGGCCTCGATCGCCTGGAAGGGACGGTCCGCCAGCGACGGCGACATCGCCCTCGGCAATCAGGCGGTCGAACTCCCGCTCGTTGGCCAGGGCGCCAAACGCCAGGGCGCCGGCCACGCCGGCAATGGCCACAATCACGATGGCGACGAGGGTTCGGCGCACGTGGGAAATGGTAAGCATGCGGTAGACGGGAACTTTCCGCAATCGGCGGGTTCTAATCTTGGTAGACTGGCCATGGGCATTCGAACCATTGCCGATTCCGTCATGAAAGACGCCGGAGCACTCGGATGGGTTGAAGTCGGACACCGCGAGGCGGCGTTAATCGAGCGCTGCGCGGCGGGTGAGCCCACGGCCTGCGCCGAGCTGGTATCCGGCCACGAACGAATGGTCTACCAGCTCGCCCTGCACCTCCTGGGCGACCGCGACGAAGCCCTCGACCTGTCCCAGGAAGTCTTTTTCAGCGTCTTCCGCACCATCCACAAGTTCCGCGGCCAGTCCGCGCTCAAGACCTGGATCTACCGGATCTGCATCAACCAGGCCCGCAATCGCCAGCGTTGGTGGAGGCGCCGCCACCAGGCCGATCAGGTGTCGCTCGATCAGCACGTCGCCGCCGCATGGCGACTTGCGCCAGCCGGGCGACGACACCGCCCCCGATCGCGCCTACGCGCGCAAGCAGATTGGCCGAGCGCCTGTGGAGCGCGCTCGATCATTTGCCGTTCGACCAGCGCACGGTCATCGTGTTGCGCGAGATCGACGGGCTCAGCTACGAAGAAATCGCCTTCTCCCTCGGCGTCGCGATCGGCACGGTGAAGTCGCGCCTGACACGGGCGCGGCAGACCCTCCGTGATGAACTGCGGGAGGTGCGGCCATGATGCACGAATACTCGTGCACGCGACGTGCGCGATCGCCTCGAGGCGTTTCACGACGGCGAGCTGACGATCGACGAGCGCGTCGCCCTTCAGAGCCACCTCGGCGACTGCGGCGCGCTGCAGCCTGTCCTCGAGCGAGCTGTCGGCGCTCGGCGCCACGCTGCGCGACTGGCGGCCGAGGTCGCCGGCGACGCAGCCGGTCGAGCGTTTGCGGATCGCGTCGCACGTGCTCGAGCGGCTGCGCGTCGAAGAGCAGTTCTCGATGCGATCGCAGGTGATCGATTGGTTCCAGGACATGCACCTGGTGTGGGCCGGCCTCGGCGCGTCGGTGGCGACGCTGATCTGCGTCGCCGGCTCGGCCAGCGTGCTGCACGCCGCCAACCAGGAGCGCCCGAACTCGATGGCGCGCGTCATCTCGGTGCTGGCGAGCCCGGGCTCGAACGACAATCCGCTGCGGCTCAATTACGAGATGAACGCGCCGCGCGCCGTGATCGACGCCGCGATCGAAATGTCCGACGAGGACGTCGAATACGCGCTGTCGGCGGTGGTCTCGCGGGAAGGCCGCGTGCAGGGCGTGCGAAGTGATCAATCAGCCGGCCGACCAACAACGCCGGCGTCAACGCGATGCTGAACGAGGCCTACCGCATGAAGTTCGCGCCGGCGACCGCGCGCGGCGACGCGGTGGCGGTCAGCATGGTGTGGCTGGTCGCGAATACCACCGTGAAGGGCCGCGACGACGTCGACATCCAGGTGTTGCGCCAGGCGCTGCGCCTGCAGACGACGCCGGCGCCGATTGCGCCGCTGCCGATTCCCGCGGAAGCCACCGCCGAACCGAGACGCACGCCGGTGCCGCTGATGAAGCCGGTCGGCCCCGAGTGTCGTCCGCCGCCGCGCTTCGCCCTCGCCGCCGGCGGCGCCGGCCTCTGACGCTAGCGGATCTGGACCTGGCCGGTTCCGACATTCCCCAGCGCGTCGGTCGCGCGAATCACCAGCGTGCGACCGGCCGCGTCCGCGTCGAGACGAATCTCAAAGCCTTCCTGTCGCCCGTCGAGAATGCCGTCGCGCGGAAACGCCGGCTGCCAGCGCTGCGCGTCGAGGGAATATTCAACGCGCGTCACCGCTGAGTCGGTATCGCGGATGTCGGCCGGCGACGATGAACCGGGTGCCGTCACGGCGCAGCGCGCCGATCTGCACGGTCGGCGCGACGTTGTCGATCTCGAAGCTGTTGCTTTCGAGCTCGCCGCCAAGCGCCACCTCCGCGGGATTCGATTTGCGATCCGACGCGAGCACCTTGAGCACGTAGGTGCCGTTCGGAACCGAGCTGGTGTCCCACACCAGCAGCGTGTCGCGCAGGTCGGTCTTGAGCGCGCGCCACACCGTGTCGCCTTCGCGACGATAGAAGACGTCGTAGCTCAACTCGTCGTTGTTGTCGTCGTCGGCCTTCCACTGGAACGTCTGCAGGCCGCGCTGAAAGGTGCGGCGGCCGAGCGCGGGAGCGCCGCCGCCGGACGCAGTGCGCGCCGGCGCGCTTGTCCTGCGCATCCTCGTCGAGGCCCGGCGATCTCGGTCTCGCCGCTCGAGAACGGCTTCTGGAACACCACGCCCGGCGGATGAATCGTGATCGACGCCACCTGCGGCCGGATGTTGCGCGGCAGGTACGCCGAGCGACAGCGACGTCAGCACCGGCGCGGCGCCGGCGGCGCCGGTCAGCACCGCCCGCCACTGCAGGTAGCGGGCTTTCGGACTGGTGATCTGCGAGCCCTCCGGCATTGCGCGTACGGCGCCGACCACTCGCTCCACGCTTCGTCGGGCGTCCTGGTGTTGCCCGAGCGCGTCAGGACTTCGACCTTGGTGCCCGCGGGAGTTCTGGCGCGCCAGGCGACCACGCCCCACGTCGACACCAGCCGGGCGTCCTTGACGTCGGATTCGAACGTGCCGCGCGTCGCGCGGGCAGCCGCCACCGACATCAGCAGCCCCGGGTTCGCGGTCGCGATCAAGGTGCGATCGGCGGCGCGCGCGATCATCGTCGCCTGTTGCGCCGGCACGCGCGTCAGCAGCACGGCGCTGACCGGATCGCCGCTCAAGCGGAACAGCTTGCCCTTGGCGCCGGTCGCCACGAGCACCGCGCCATCGGGTTCGATCGACACGTCGTACGGCGCATCGTCTTTCGCCGACCACAGCTCGTCCCACAGCCCGTCCGGCTGCACGCGATAGACCGCGCCGGTCATGCTGCTGCGCCGTTCAGCTGAAGACGGAACCGGACGGCGATCGGGGCGCGCCGCAGCTCGACGATCGAGATCGACGTGATCTCGGTGGAGACGTTGGGAATCGACTGCGTGACCGGCGGCGGCGCCACGGCGGCCTCGGGCAGCGAATCGCCGCCACCCTGGGCGCGGCCGCTCTGCGCCGCGGCGTAGATCACGCCTTTCGGATCGACGCGAATCGAGCGGATCTCCTGGTAGGCGTGTCGAGCAGCAGGAAACCCTTGCCGGCGTCGTCGACGCGAAACACCCGTCCGGGTGCGCCGGTACCGACCAGCAGCTGGCGATTCTGATCGAATGCGAGCGACACGGCGTGCGTGGTCTTCGACGCGAAGAACTTCTGGCCCCTGCCGTCGGGCGTGATCTTGTAGACGGTGCCCTTGTCGCCGGTGCCGGCGAACACGTTGCCGTCGCGATCGACCGCGAGCGACCAGATGTACTTGTCGTCGGGATCGAAGAAGGTCGTGGCCTGGCCCTTCGCATCGACGCGATAGATGCGGCCGTCGGGTGAGGTGCCGACGTACAGACCGCCATTCGGCGCCGGCGCCAGCGCATGCACTTCCAGTTCGGCGCTGTCGTAGAACACCGAGCCCTGGCCGTTGCGATCGACCTTGATGACCTTGCCGTCGTTGCCGGTGCCGAGGAACCACGCGCCGTCGGCGCCGGCCGCGATCGTCCAGACGAACGGGCGCGGCCGCGTCGTGCACGCGCGTCAGCTCGGGCCCGAGCGTCAGCCGCCCGTGCTCGTCGATCGACAGCTGCTCGACCTCGCCGCGCAGAAAATCCGCCTGCGTCGCCGCCTGCCAGAAGCCCGGGGGCGGCCGATGAGCGACGCGGCCGTCAAGACACACAGGCCACCCCCAGCAGGGATGGCCTCCACCACAGCGCGGGACCGCGCCATGAACGCGGCTGAATCGTGGGCTCATCAGGGTTGATCGAGGGAAAGCGTCAGCTGACGCGAGCCGGTGACCGCGAAGTCGAGCGCCAGCTCCCATTCGCCGCGCGTCATCGAGCGCAGCGACGCCGACGGTGCCGCTGTTGCGATCGGCTTCGATCACCGCGAGCACCGACGGCGGCAAGCCGGCCATCGGCTCGCCGTTGACCACCGCTCCGGCGTCGCTCGAGGTCAGGCGCACGTAGAGGCGATTGTTGCGGCGCGCGCGATTGAACGTGCGCATCAGCTGCGAGACGCGCTGCAGGTCGGCGCCGCGCGAATCACGCCGGTCGTCGGCGGTGGTGCGCGCCGCGTCGGCGACGGTCAGCTGCAGCGGCCCGGTGAGGTTCGCGGGAATCTGAATCGGCACCTGGCGGACGATCTCCTCGCCGCGCGTCGAGCGCATCGCGACGTTGACGATCGCGTGCTGCCCGGAGCGCGGGCGGGTGGTGTCGAGCCAGACGCGCTCGATGCGCGCGCTCTTCTGCTGTTCGCTCGCGTCGATGGTCAGCGTGATGCTGTCGACGTGCGCGTTCTCGTCGGAGTTCTTCATCAACGCGGTGAGCGGGCCGGCCACGTAGGCGGCGGCGCCGCCGGCCGGCTGATCGCCGCTGAAGATGTCCTCGAACGACAGGTCGCCCTCCGAGCGAATCGAGGCGCTGCCGCGAATCGAGAACGACGCCGGGCCGGCGCCGCGCTCGTACGACGTCAGCACGTTGGCCACCGACAGGTAGGTCAGCAGCGGCGTGAAGGTGAAGTCACGCACCACGCCGAAGTTGAAGGTGCGCGACGGGCCGCGATCGGAGTTGAGCGTCACGGTCACCGGAATCAACGACGGCGCCGGGCCGAGCCGGCCGGCGATCGCCGTGGCGCGATCCTGCTGCACGGTGCCGATGATCTCGCCGAAGCTGGCGAGCTTGCTCGAGGCCATCAGGCTCGGCAGCACCACCTGCACGGTGCGCGTGCGTCATCGGGAACTGCGTCGGTCCGAGGTTGTAGAGCGGGTGGCCGAAGGCATAGACGCGATCGCCGTCGACGTGCGTCACGGTGCCGGTGGCGCCGAGCTCGAAGTCGCCGGTCAGCAGCGCCACGCCGACGGCGTCGCCGGGCCGCAGCGGGCGCGGTGCTCGCCGGCGACGCGCCGGCGCGGGCGATTGCGAGTTCGACATCGGCACGAAGCCGGCCGCGGCGAACGCCGACGAGAGCGGTATCGAGGACCGCGGCGTCGAACCCCGACGCGATCATCGGCACCGCGATCGGCCGGAGCATCGCGCCCATGCGGCCGAGGTCGGCGGACACACCCGACAGCACCAGCGCCTGCGACGGTTCGTCGACGAAGTTGCGGACGCGTCCGAGGTCGCGCGACCAGATGTCCATCAGCTCGCGCGGGGTCGGCTGCAGCGACATCGCGACCGGCCGCGTCACGCGCGCCGCGCCGCTCATCATCGTCGCGTCGATCATTTCGGCGATCGGCGTGATGCCGGCGATCGGCTCGGTCGAGAACTGGCCGAGCGAATACGACACGGCGCCGACCAGCTTGCCGTCGATGTAGACCGGGCTGCCGCTCATGCCGGCGATGACGCCGGTCTTGGCCAGCGGGCCGCCTTCGAGCCGGGCGAGGATCAGATTGCGCTTGGGCGCCAGGACGTTGCGCATCACGCCAAGGATCTCGACCTTGAAGTCCTCGAGCTTCGTGCCGGAAAACACCGTCCGGCCGACGCCGACCATGCCCGGACGCACGTCTTCGAGCGGCAGGGTGACGACTTGGGCCAGTGGCGCGGCAATCAAGACGCCAAGGGCCAGGACGGCGGCGAGAAAGGTTCGTAAATTCATTTAAGTAACAGTCAGAAACCGACTTAGACCCCATTATACGGGCGCGGACGCGAATTCGCGGTTTGACGATCCGGCAACGGGTCTGTTAGCCTTTCGACGTTCAAATGCGCTCGCGAGCCGTCTTTACCGCGCCAACTCTTCGGTCTTTTGACCGCCAGGGGACTGGTGTGGGCTCGTGGTGGTGGTATTGGTGCCCAATTGGAGAGGCTAACCGGTCCGTGTAGTTCCACCACACACTTTGACGCTCGACCGAAGCGCCTCTTCAGACGAAGAGGCGCTTTTTTTATTTGGAGACTTGCTGACTGGCCGACTGGCGATTGGACGAGTCGATCATGAAACCCGCCAAGCTCTGCGCAGTTGTCACGGCCGACACCATGGCCGAACTGCGTACGCGCCGCGACCAGGTGGAGGATGCCGATCTCGTCGAGCTGCGGCTCGACACCGTGCAGGATCCGAGCGCGGCCGCGCGCACTGGCCGGCCGGAAGAAGCCGGTCATCATCACCTGCCGCCACCAGTCTCAGGGCGGCCACTTCACGGGCAGCGAGGAGGAACGCCGCGCGATTCTGCAGCGAGGCGTTGTCGCTCGGCGCCGAGTACGTCGATCTCGAATGGCGTGAGTCGTGCGCCAGCCTGATGGAGATGACCGGCGGCCGGCGCGTCATCCTGTCGCATCACGATTTCACCGGCATGCCCGCGGACCTCGACGCGCTGTCGCGCGCGATGCTGTCGAGTGGCGCCGAGGTCGTCAAGCTGGCGGTCACCGCGCAGCAGCCTGACCGACACCCTGCAGTTGCGCGAGATCGGCGAGAACACCCGCGTGCCGATGGCGCTGATCGCGATGGGCGAGGCCGGGCATCGCCTCGCGCGTCCTCGCCGGCTGGATGGGATCGTGCTGGACCTACGCCGGTGATGGCGTCGCGCCGGGCCAGATCTCCCAGCAGCCGCCTGCAGGACGAGTTCAGGTTCCGGCGCATCGGCGCGCGCACCGCGGTCTACGGCGTGCTCGGCAGGCCGGTCTCGCATTCGGTGTCTCCGGCGATGCACAACGCGGCGTTTCGCGCCGCCCACCTCGATGCGGTCTACCTGCCGATTGCCGCCGCCGACTTCGACGACTTCACGCGCTTCGCCGCCGCGGCCGGATCTCGCCGGCGTCAGCGTGACGGCGCCGTTCAAGGTGCAACGCGTTCGAAGCGCGCGGACGAATGCGATCCGGTCAGCCGCCGCATCCAGTCCGTGAACACGCTGCGCCGCGACGGCGGGCGGTGGCTCGGCTGCAACACCGACGTGACCGGATTTCTCGCGCCGCTGACCGGCCGTGATGCGACTGCGCGGGAGTGCGCGCCACCGTTCTCGGCGCCGGCGGAGCGGCACGCTCGGTATCGGTCGCGCTCGCCTCGGCCGGCGTCCAGCGTCACGATTGCCGCGCGGCGCGCGAGCACAAGCGCGGGCGGTCGCCGCCCTGACCGGCGCGGCGACCTGCGCATGGCCGCCGGACCCGGGCTCGTGGGATCTGCTCGTCAACGCCACGCCGGTCGGCACCGCGCTCGGCCGGCAACGCCTCACCGCTGCCGGACGACTACGCGTTTCCCGGCGGCGGCACGGTCTACGACCTGGTCTACAACCCGCCCGTACACGCGGCTCCTGGCCGACGCGGAGCGAGCGCGCTGCCGCGTCATCGGCGGGCTCGACATGCTGGTCGCCCAGGCGCAGGCGCAATTCGAATGGTGGACCGGCCGGCGTCCCAGCCGATCGCGTGATGCGCGACGCGGCGCTGGCGCAACTGGACGCAACCGCACCCCAGACCGTGCGCACAGCGACAGAGGACAGACAAGTGAAGCAGACGACGTTCGAAGAGTTCGTGGATCTGGCAAAGCGCGCGACGTTCGTGCCGGTGGTGCAAGGAGCTGGTGGCCGACCTGCTGACGCCGGTGTCGGCGTTCCTCAAGGTCGCCGAGCATTCCGACTACGCGTTCCTGCTCGAGAGCGTCGAAGGCGGCGAGCACGTCGGCCGCTACTCGTTCCTCGGCAAGGATCCGTTCCTGATCCTGCGCGGCCGCGACGGCCGCACCGTCGATCGAGAAGGCCGGCGTCACCACCGATGCGCGACAAGCCGTTCGTCGAGACCCTGCGCGACCTGATGAACAGCTTCCAGTCGCCGTTCGTGCCAGGGCCTGCCGCGGTTCACCGGCGGCGCCGTCGGCTACCTCGGCTACGACACCGCCGCCTGGTTCGAGCCGACCACCAGGCGCGCCGGCGATCCGCCGCCGAGCGCGACGATGCCGGGTTCATGATCTTCGATACGGTGCTGGCCTTCGATCACGTGCAGCACCGCATCCTGCTGATCGCCAACGCGCGCATCTCCGGCGACGAGGACCTGAAGTCGCTCTATCAGTTCGCGTGCGCGAAGATCGACTTCCTCGAGCGCGAGCTCGATCGCGCGCTGTCGCTGAAGCGGCCGACCGGCGGCGACGCGGTCGAACCTGGTCTCGAACATGTCGCAGGAGACCTACGAGTCGATCGTCAAGAAGGCCAAGGAGCACATCGCCGCCGGCGACATCTACCAGGTGGTGCTGTCGCAGCGGTTCGAAGCCGAGGTCGGCGTCGACGCGTTCACCGTCTATCGCGCGCTGCGCCACGTCAACCCGTCGCCGTACATGTTCTTCATCCGCATGGGCGACCGCTCGATCGTCGGCTCGTCGCCCGAGATGCTGGTGCGGGTCGAGGGCCGTCACGCCATCACGCATCCGATTGCCGGCACGCGCCCGCGCGGCAAGTCGGAGGAAGAGGACGTGCGGCTCGGCGAGGAGTTGAAGCGCAACGAGAAGGAGAAGGCCGAGCACGTCATGCTGGTCGACCTGGGCCGCAACGACATCGGCCGCGTCTGCGACTACGGCACCGTCCGCGTGCCCGACCTACATGGCGCTCGAGCGCTACTCGCACGTCATGCACCTGGTCTCGGTGGTCGAGGGGCAGCTCGCCGACGGCAACGATCGACTCGACGCGCTGGTGTCGTGCTTTCCCGGCCGGCACGGTGTCCGGCGCGCCCAAGGTGCGCGCGATGCAGATCATCAACGAGCTCGAGCCGACCCGGCGCGGGTTGTATGCCGGGCGCGGTCGGCTACCTCGACTTCGCCGGCAACCTCGATTTCTGCATCGCGATTCGCTCGATCCTGCTCGAGGGCGGCAAGGCCTACATCCAGGCCGGCGCCGGCATCGTCGCGGACTCCAATCCGACCGCGGAGTACGAAGAGACCGGACAAGGCGCGCGCGATGATTCGCGCCCTCGAGCTCGCGCAGGGTGGGCTGTAAGCGCGATGGTCCTGGTCATCGATAACTACGATTCGTTCACCTACAACCTGGTCCAGTACCTCGGCGAGCTGGGCGCGACGGTCGTGGTGCGCCGCAACGACGAGGCCTCGCTCGATGCAGCTGCGCGGCCTGGCCCACGATCGCGTGGTGATCTCGCCCGGGCCGGGACGGCCCGAGCAGGCCGGCGTGTCGCTCGACGGTGATCAGGGAGTTCGGCCCGCGCATGCCGCTGCTCGGCGTGTGCCTCGGGCCACCAGGCGATCGGCCTCGCGTTCGGCGGCGACGTGATTCGCGCGCCGCAACCGATTCACGGCAAGACCTCGACCGTCGAACACAACGGCCAGGGCGTGTTCAGCGGCCTGTCCGCGACGTTCCAGGCCGGCCGCTATCACTCGCTGATCGTCGGCGAGCCGACGCTGCCGGCCGATCTCGAAGTGCTGGCGCGCACCAAGGACGATGGGCTGGTGATGGGATTACGGCATCGCGACGATGCCGATTCACGGCGTGCAGTTCCATCCCGAATCGGTGCTGACCAACGAAGGCCGCCGCATCCTTCGCAACTTCCTCGAGATGTGATGATGTTTGCCCACCTGATCGAGAAGCTGCGCCACCAGGAAGACCTCACCACCGAGGAAGCGGCCGGCGCGATGGCCGCGATCATGAGCGGCGAGGCCACGCCGGCGCAGACGGCCGGCCTGCTGGTCGGCCTCAGCATGAAGGGCGAGCGGCCGCGCGAGCTGGTCGGCTTCGCGCAGACGATGCGCGCCAACGCGGTCGCGATCACGCCGCCGCCCGGGCCGGTGTTCGACACCTGCGGCACCGGCGGCGATCGATCCGGGACGTTCAACATCTCGACCGCGTCGGCGATCGTGCTGGCCGCCTGCCGGGATGCGGATCGCCAAGCATGGCAATCGCTCGGTCTCGAGCCAGTGCGGCAGCGCCGACGTGCTCGAAGCGCTCGGCGTCAACATCCAGGCGCCGCCGGCGGTGGTCGAGCAGTGCCTCGCCGAGGTCGGCGTGGCGTTCCTGTTCGCGCCGACGTTCCACCCGGCGATGAAGCACGCCGCGCAGGCGCGCAAGGAGCTCGGGGTCCGCACCGCGTTCAATCTGCTCGGCCCGCTGACCAACCCGGCGCGCCCGACGCGGCAGATCGTCGGCGTGCCGCGGCCCGAGCTGACCGAGCTGCTGGCGCGGTCGCTGTCGCTGCTCGGCTCCGAGCGCGCGTGGGTGGTGCACGGCGCCGACGGCCTCGACGAGCTGTCGACCACCGGCTACACCAAGGTCTCGGAGTCCAAGGGCGCCGCGGTGCAGACCTTCTACGTGCATCCGGCGGACTTCGGCCTGGCCAAGGCATCGCCCGAATCGCTCAAGGGCGGCGACGCCGCCACCAATGCGGCGATCGTGATCGCGGTGCTCGAGCGGCCACACCGGACCGCCGCGCGACGTGGTGCTGCTCAACGCCGGCGCGGCGTTGTTCGTCGCCGGTGAAGCCGAGCACCGTCAAGGCCGGGCATCGCCAAGGCCGCCGCCGCCATCGACAGCGGCGCGGCCAGGGATGTCCTGGCACGGCTGATCGCCGTGTCCAATCGCGTCGGAGCCTCGGCGTGAGCGCGACGCCCGATCTGCTCGCGGCGATCGTCGCCGCGACGCGGGCGCGCGTCGATGCCGCGAAGCGTGCGCGAGCCGCGAGTCGGCGCTCGAACGCCGCGCCATGGCGCGCACGCCCAACGGCGCGCTGTTCGCCGAGCGCTGTCGCGGCAGCGGATCGATCAACGTGATCGCCGAGTGCAAGCGTCGATCGCCGTCGAGAGGCGTGTTGCGGACCGCCTACGATCCGGTCGACGATCGCCAAGGGCTACGAACGCGCCGGCGCCGCGGCCATCTCGGTGCTCACCGAGCCCGGATTCTTCGACGGCTCGCTCGACCACCTCGCCGCGGTGCGCGCAGGCGGTGCGCATCCCGCTGCTGCGCAAGGACTTCATCGTCGATGACGTATCAACTGCTCGAGGCGAGGGCCGCCGGCGCCGATGCGATCCTGCTGATCGTCGCCGCGCTCGACGATCGCGCGCTGGCGGCGTTGGCGGAGCAGGCGAAGGCTGTTGCAGCTGGCCGCGCTCGTCGAAGTCCACGATCGCGAGGAGTGCCGCCGCGCGCTCGATGCCGGCGCGGCGCTGATCGGCGTCAACAACCGCAATCTGCGCACCCTCGAGGTCGACCTCAACGCCTCGCGCGACATCGCGGCGATGCTGCCGGCCGGGCGTGATCGGCATCAGCGAGAGCGGTCTCAAGACGGCGGCCGATCTGCAGTCGATGAAGGCGCTCGGCTACCAGGCGTTCCTGATGGGCGAGCGCTTCATGATCGAACCCGATCCCGGCGCCGCGCTGGGCGCCCTGATCGGTCGCTGCGAGGCGGCGGCGCCATGACCGCGGTCAAGATCTGCGGCATCACGCGGCCTGAGGATGCGGAGGCCGCGGCGCGATTCGGCGCCACGTACATCGGCTTCGTGCTCTGGCCGAAGAGCCCGCGCGCGGCGACGCTCGACGTGGTCCGGCGAGATCGTCCCGACGCTGCCCGAGCGCGTCACGCCGGTCGGGGTGTTCGTCGATCCGACGCCGCAGCAGATCAACGACGCGGCGGAGGCGGGCATCCGGATCGCGCAGGTCCATTCGGACTCGCGACGCCGGGCTCGGCGGCGTCACGATTCCGGTGATCCGCGCCGTGCATCTCGCGGCCGATCGCGCGGCGGGCATCGAGCCCGACGTCGCCGACGAATTGATCCTGCTCGACGCGCACGATCCGGTGAAGCATGGCGGCACCGGCAAGACGGTGGACTGGAAGCGCGCCCAGGTCGGTGGCCAGGACGCGGCGGGTCATTCTCGCCGGCGGCCTGACGCCGTTCAACGTGCGCACGGCGATCGAGCGGTGCGGCCCTACGCGCGTTGACGTCGCGTCGGGCGTGGAGTCGTCACCGGGCATCAAGGATCACGGGTTGTTGCGCGCATTCATTGCCGCGGCCAAGGCGCAGAAGGCGCAGAAGCACAGATGAGTGAACGACAATGGTTTGGACGGCGCGATCCCGACGCGCGCGGCTACTACGGCGCGTTCGGCGGACGCTTCGTGCCCGAGACGCTCGTGGCGCCGATCGAAGCGCTCGAGAGCGAGTATCTGCAGGCGCGACAGGATCCGGCCTTCGAAGCGGAGCTGACGCGGCTGCTGGCGCACTACGTCGGCCGGCCGACGCCGCTGTGGGAAGCCGAGCGCCTGTCGGAGGCCGCCGGCGGCGCGCGGGTGTTCCTGAAGCGCGAGGACCTGACGCACACCGGCGCTCACAAGATCAACAACGCGCTCGGCCAGGCGCTGCTCGCCAAGCGCATGGGCAAGACCCGCATCGTCGCCGAAACCGGCGCCGGCCAGCACGGCGTCGCCATCGGCAACGGTCTGCGCGCTGCTCGGTCTCGAGTGCGTCGTCTACATGGGCACCGAGGACATGCGGCGGCAGGCGCTCAACGTGTTCCGCATGCGGTTGCTCGGCGCGACGGTCGAGGGCGTGGATTCAGGCGCCCGGACCTTGAAGGACGCGATCAACGAGGCGATGCGCGACTGGGTCGCGCGGCCCGTCGGATACGCATTACCTGCTCGGCTCCGCACTCGGTCCGCATCCGTATCCGCTGATGGTGCGCGAGTTCCAGTCGGTGATCGGCCGCGAGGCGCGGCAGCAGATCCTCGAGCAGACCGGCGCGCTGCCGCACGCCGTCATCGCCTGCGTCGGCGGCGGCAGCAATGCGATCGGCATCTTCGATGCGTTCATCGACGATGCCGACGTGCGCTTGATCGGCGTCGAGGCCGGCGGCGAAGCGATTCGGCCGGGCCGGCATGCCGCGCGATTCGCGGGCGGCGCTGCCGGCGTGCTGCAGGGCACGCGCACCTTCGTGCTGCAGGATGCGAACGGCAACATCGAGCTGACGCACTCGGTGTCGGCCGGACTCGATTACGCGGCGGTCGGTCCCGAGCATGCGTGGCTGCAGGAGACCGGCCGCGCCGAGTACGCCTATGCGACCGACAGCGAGGCGCTCGACGGCGTTCCAGGCGCTCGCGCGTCTCGAAGGCATTCTGCCGGCGCTCGAATCGGCGCACGCCATCGCGCACGTGCTGGCGGTCGCCAAGCAGTTTCCCAAGGACGCGGTGATCGTCGTCAACCTGTCCGGCCGCGGCGACAAGGACGTCAACAGCGTGCAGGAGATTCTGAAGGAGACCGGCCGTGTCGCGGATTGAGGAACGCTTCACGACAACTGCGCGCGGCGGGGACGACCGGCCTGGTCACCTACGTGACGGCCGGCGACCCGGACCTGACGCGGTCGGCCGAGATCATCACGCGTCTCGATCGCGCGGGCGCCGACGTCATCGAGGTCGGCATCCCGTTCTCGGATCCGCTCGCCGATGGCCCGGTCATCCAGCGCGCCACCGAGCGGGCGCTGGCCGCCGGCGCCACGCATCACCGGCGTCCTGGAGATGCTCGAGGCCATCCGGCCAGCTATTTCCGCGCCGATCGTCATCTTTAGCTACGCCAATCCGATACTTCGGATGGGCCTGGAGACATTTGTGACCGACAGCGCGCGCGGCGGGCGTGGACGGCGTGCTGACGCTGGACATGCCGCCCGAGGAAGGCGAGGCCTTCCGCACCGCCTTTACCGGCGCCGGCATTGATACAATTTTCCTGTTGAGCCCGACGACGACGGTCGAGCGTATCCGGCGGGCGTCCGATCTCGGCAGCGGATTCTTGTATGGCATTTCGCGGCTCGGCGTCACCGGCGTTCGCGACACGGTGGACGACTCGGCGCGCGAGCTGGCGATGCGCGTGAAGGCCGAAACGCGCCTGCCCCTGGCCCTCGGCTTCGGCATCTCGCGGCCCGAGCACGTGCGCGCCATCGGCCAGTGGGCGGACGCCGCGGTGGTCGGCAGCGCCCTGGTGAAGGTGATCGCCGAACACGGAGAGACGCCGGCGATTGTTGGACGAAGTTGAACGGTACGTGCGATGGCTGCGGACCTAACGAACCTCGAGGCGCTGCGCGACGAGATCGACAAGATCGACGAGGTGATCGTGCGCCTGCTCGACAGCCGGGCGCGCTGCGCCTACACGGTCGGCCGTCTGAAGCACGAACTCGGGCGGCCGATCTACGAGCCGGCCCGCGAAGCCGCGGTGATCGCGCACGTGCGGCAGGTCAACGAAGCGCTCGGCGGGCCGCTCGACGGCGACGCGGTCGCGCGGCTCTACGAACGCATCATGGACGAAGCGCGCCGCATCCAGCGACTCGAAGCGGAGCGCGACGCCCGCAGCGCAAGCAACAATCACGACGCCGGTCAACGAAAGCTGAAAGCTGAGAGCTGAATCATGGTTGTAGTGATGAAGGAGCGCGCGAGCGACACCGAAGTCGAAGCGGTGATCGCGCAACTCGTCGAGTTCGGCATGGACGTGCACCGGTCGACCGGCGCCTCGCGCATCGTGCTCGGCGTGGTCGGCGGCGGCAAGGTCGACCCGCGGCTGATCGAGCTGATGGCCGGCGTCCACGAAGTGGTGCGCATCACCCAGCCGTACAAGCTCGCGAGCCGCACCTTCCAGCAGGAAGACACCATCATCACGATCGGCGATCTGCGCATCGGCGGCGACGAGGTGATCGTGATCGCCGGACCGTGCTCCGCCGAGAGCGAAGCGCAGGTCCACGCCACCGCCGCGGCGGTGAAGCGGGCGGGCGCCAAGGTGCTGCGCGGCGGCGCCTTCAAGCCGCGCTCGTCACCCTACAGCTTCCAGGGCATGGGCGAGGCCGGCCTGCAGCTGCTGCGCGAAGGCGCGAACGCGCACGACCTCAAGCTCGTCACCGAGGTGATGGACGCGAGCCAGATCGAGGTGATCGGCAAGTACGCCGACATCTACCAGGTCGGCGCGCGCAACATGCAGAACTTCACGCTGCTGCGCGAGCTCGGGCGCACGCGCAAGCCGATCCTGCTGAAGCGCGGCATCGCCGCGACGATGGAAGAAGTGGCTGTTGTCGGCGGAGTACATCCTCGCCGGCGGCAACAAGGACGTGATTCTCTGCGAGCGCGGCATCCGCACGTTCGAGACCTTCACGCGCAACACGCTCGACCTGTCGGCGATTCCGATCATCAAGGAGCTGTCGCACCTGCCGATCTTCGTCGATCCCGAGCCACGGCATGGGCCGCCGCGACAAGGTGGCGCCGATGGCGCGCGCCGCGGTCGCCGCCGGCGCCGACGGCTTGATCATCGAGGTGCACAACGACCCCGATCGCGCGATGAGCGACGGCGCGCAGTCGATGTTCCCGGCGCAGTTCGATCGCCTGATGGCGGAGTTGCGCATCATCGCGCCGGCGATCGGCCGAAGCATCTGCCTGGAGCCGGTCGCGCGACGCGGCTGGGCGAGGTAATCAAGGTGCGTAGGGTGCGTGGGGTGCGAGAGGTGCGCACGACTGATGCCTGATACGACCCAGGGTCTCGCGATCGTCGGACCGGGGCTGATTGGCACGTCGATCGCGCTGGCGGCCAAGCGGCGTTGGCCCGATCTGACGATCCACACCGTCGACAAGGGCGACCCGCTGAGCGCGATCGGCGGCGCGCTCGTCGTCGTGCTGTCCGCGCCGGTCGACGCCATCCTCGACGCGATCCCGCGGCTGCCGCAGGTGATTCAACCGCAGGCGCTGGTGATCGATACCGGCAGCACCAAGCGCGCGATCATGGCGGCGCCGCGTCGCGCGCCGGCATCGCGCACTTCGTCGGCGGGCACCCGATGGCCGGCGGCACCAGCGGCGCGACGACGCCCGCGCCGACCTGTTCGATGGCCGCGCCTGGTTCCTGACCAACCCCGATTCCCCCGACGCGGTCAGCCGTGCGGCGAAGTTCGTCGAGGCGCTCGGCGCCACGCCGGTGGTGTTGCCCGATCACGGCGAGGAGCACGATCGCCTGATGGCCGCGGTCAGCCATCTGCCGCAGGTGACCGCGAGCGCTGCTGATGGCGATCGTGGCGCGCGCGGTCGGCGCGGACAATCTGCAGTGGGCCGGCAGCGGCCTGCGCGACACGACGCGGCTGGCCGCCAGCCAGGCGGAGGTGTGGCAGAGCGTCCTGGCGAGCAACAGCCAGGAGCTGCGGCCCGCTGCTGAAGCTAGCTGGCAGCGGAGCTGGCCGCCTTCGCCGACCGCTCGACGATCCGGCCGCGGTGCGCCGGTTGTTCGACGAAGCCAACCGCGCCAAGCAATCCTGCAAGTAAAATCGTATCGCATGAACAAAGTGCTGGCCACCGCCGACGAGGCGGTCGCCGTGATTCCCGATGGCGCCACGATCATGATGGGCGGCTTCGGGCTGTGCGGCATTCCCGAACATCTGATCGCCGCGCTGCATCGCCGCGGCACCAGGAACCTGACCATCGTCAGCAACAACGCCGGCGTCGACGACTACGGCGTCGGACCGCTGCTGCGGTCGCGCCAGGTGCGCAAGATGATCTCGACCTACGTCGGCGAGAACAAGGAGTTCGAGCGGCAGTTCCTCGCAGAAGGAGATCGAAGTCGAGCTGGTGCCGCAGGGCACCTTCTCCGAGCGGATGCGCGCCGCGGGCGCGGGCATCGGCGGGTTCTTCACGCCGACCGGCGCCGGCACGCTGATCGCGGAGGGCAAGGAAAGCCGCGTCATCAACGGCCGCCCGTACATCCTCGAAGCTGCCGCTGCACGCCGACTTCGCGTTCGTCAAGGCGTGGAAGGGCGATCGCGCCGGCAACCTGGTGTACCGGAAGACCGCGCGCAATTTCAATCCGGTGATGGCCACGGCCGCGCGTCACACCATCGCCGAAGTCGAACACCTGGTCGACGCCGGCGCGATCGAGCCCGACGGCGTGCATACCCCGGGGATCTACGTGAAGCGACTGTTCCAGGGACCCTCGTACGAGAAGCGCATCGAGAAACGGACCGTGCGGAATGGATAAGCGCGATCGCATCGTCCAGCGCATCGCGCGCGACCTGCGCGATGGCGACTACGTCAATCTCGGCATCGGCATGCCGACGCTGGTCGCCAATTGCCTGCCGCCCGGGATCGAGATCACGCTGCATTCGGAGAACGGCATGCTCGGCGTCGGCCCGTATCCGACCGATGCCGAGGTCGACGCCGACTTGATCAACGCCGGCAAGGAAACCGTCACCGAGCTTCCGGGCACCTCGTATTTCAGCAGCGCCGATTCGTTCGCGATGGTGCGCGGCGGCCACATCGACGTCACCGTGCTCGGCGCGCTCGAGGTCGATGCGGAGGGCAACCTCGCCAACTGGATGATCCCCGGGAAGATGGTCAAGGGAATGGGCGGCGCGATGGACCTCGTGGCCGGCGCCAAGCGTGTGGTCATTGCCATGGAGCACACCACCAGGGACGGCGGGCACAAGATCCTCCCGCAATGCACCTTGCCGCTGACCGGCATGAAGGTGGTGAACCAGATCGTCACCGAGCTGGCCGTGATCGACGTGACGGCGGAGGGGCTGGTACTCAGGGAGATCGCCTCGGACACGACTCTTGAAGCGGTGATTGCCGCCACGGGCGCGAAACTGACCATCGCCGAGCCGCTCGGCCGGTTCTGAGGAACCTAATCGCCCCATCTTTCGTCCCGTAGGAGAAGGTGAGGTGCCAATGCGCAAAGCGCTCCTGACGATGTGCGGCAATCGTTCTGCTCGTTCCCGTCGGCGCCGCTGCGCAGATCGCCGGACCCGACCACTTATCGGCTTACCGGCACGCGAATCGCGTTCGGCCAGGACATGCGCATCGAGCGCGACGAGGAAGTCACCGACGCGGTGATCGTGGTCGGCGGCAGCGCGACGATCGACGGGCGCGTCCGCGACGGCGTGGTCGTCGTCGGCGGCAACCTGCATCTTTCATCCACGCGCGGACGTTCGCGGCGACGTCGTGCTGGTTGGCGGGCAGCTGGTCCGCGACCCCGGGGCGCAGCTGCTCGGCGGGGTCAACTACGTCTCGTTCGGCGACTGGTCGCGCCGTAACCTTGGCTGGCTGCCGTCGGTGTATTTCGGTGAGTTGGGCGCTGGCTCAGCCTGGCCGGCACGCTGGCCCGCGTCTCGGTCGTTGGTCTCCTGATGGCGATGATGCTGCTCGTTGCGCGCGCGCCGGTGGCGCGGGTGGGACGCGCGGCGATGGCCGAGCCCCTTCGCGCGCTGGTCATCGGTCTGGCCGCGCGAGGTCTTCTTCATTCCGGTGCTGATCGCGGCGTCGATCGCGCTGGCGATCACGATCATCGGCATTCCGTTCGTTGCCGTGCTGGTGCCGATCGCCATCGTCATCGCGGTGTTCGCGCTCGTGCTGGGCTTCACCGCGCTGGCGTGCCGGATCGGGGAATGGATCGAAGATCGGCTCGGCTGGCAGCCGGGTAACGCCTTTGTCGCCACCACCATTGGGTTCATCGTGCTGCTCGCACCGACGCTGCTGGCGCGGTTCATCAACGTGGCGTCCGTCGGCGTGGCGCCGCTGACGTTCACGCTGGTCGCGCTCGGCCTGACCGTGGAATTCGTCGCGTGGACGATGGGGCTTGGCGCGGCGATCGTCACCGGCCTGGGCCGGTGGTACACGGTGCCGCCGCCGATCACCGCGCAGCCGGTGGAACCGGCGGCGCGCGCTACGGCGTTCTGACGATCTCGCTGGCTCCGGGGTCGTCTGGCTTACTGTCCGAGGCCGGCGCGGACCTGGACCTGCGTGCTTGCGCAGTCGCCACCACCTTCGATCCTTTTTTCAAGCGCAGCACGACCTTGAACGCGCCCGGGTTCTTGAACTGGTGCTCGACGGTATAGCGGCGCTTGATCTCGCTCTTACCTGGCGCATACGGGTCGCAGTCCGCTTCGGCAATCGACTGCGTGAGGTCGCCCCACTCCCATTCCACCGTCGGGGCAGTAGAACTCCTCGTCGTCATCCGCCCCGTTCTTGACTTCGGCCACGAGGACGATGCGCGCCGGCGCGAAGACAATCGCCGGCGAAGCCTTGAGTGATAAACTAGGCTTTTTATTGCCTTGCTCTAAGGCCTGCAACGTGTGGGATGCGA
Source organism: uncultured Acidimicrobiia bacterium (assembly GCA_963795125.1). Lineage (GTDB taxonomy): Bacteria > Acidobacteriota > Vicinamibacteria > Vicinamibacterales > UBA2999 > 12-FULL-67-14b. The sequence continues at coordinate 1,295,750 of CAWCGQ010000001.1, forward strand.
CCAGCAATGCGCTGAACGCCAGGACAACCAGCCGAGCGACGCCTGAGTGTGAATGCATGGCAAAGTCCCCAGTTGGACAGGCAGGGCACAAAGGAATTCTAACCCAACATGCACTGCAGCGTACGAAGTGCCCCTCATTTCGGTCAGCGACGCGCCGCTGGCCGGCGCCGATGTCGATCTCCTCATTATTCCGATCGCGGAAGACCACGTGGCCGCCGCCGCCCAGCGGTTCGATGCGCCGCTCGGCGACGATTTGCGGTCGGCCATCGAGCGCGGCGAGTTCCGCGGCAAGCCCCACGAGATTTACGTCGCCCCGGCGCCGGCCGCCGGCTGGCGCGCCGCGCGTGTCGTGTTCGTCGGCGGCGGGCCGCGAGCCGACCTCGCCGTCGAGCGGTTCCGCCGCATGGCGGCGGCTGCCGCGCACACGGCGCGCAATCAGAAGCGCGCGCGAATTGGGTGGGCGGACATCGAGCCCGGCAGCATTGCGGCGGCGGCGCGTCTCGAAGCCATTGCCGAAGGGTTGGTCGTCGCCAATTTCGACAACGGCCTCTACAAGAGCCGGAACGATCACCAGATGTTCGTGCGCGAGGCGGTGCTGTCATTCGTCGGAGGCGGGCGGCGCGTCCGCCGACGCCGGACGCGCGATGGGCGAGTCGGTCAACGCCGCGCGCGTGCTGATCAACGAGCCCGGCAATTACTTGACGCCGCGCGTGCTGGCCGATCAGGCCGCCGCCCTCGCATCGGTGGCCGGGATTGAGGCGCAGATCCTCGACGAGCAGCAGATCGCGGCGCTCAACATGGGCCTGCTGCTCGGGCGTCGCACGCGGCAGCGTCGAGCCACCGCGCCTGCTGGTGCTCAAGTACACACCGTCCGGCGCTCCGGCCGGCCGCACGCTTGGCCTGGTCGGGAAGGGCGTCACCTTCGATACCGGCGGGCTGTCGCTGAAGCCGGCTGACGGCATGGAGCGGATGAAGGACGACATGGCCGGCGGCGCCTCGGTGGTGGCGGCGCTGCGATCGATTGCGCAGCAGCAGCTGCCGGTCAACGTCGATCGCGATCGTGCCGATGACCGAGAACATGCCCGGCGGCAAGGCGATCAAGCCCGGCGACATCCTGACCGGCGCATCCGGGCTCACCGTCGAAGTCAACAACACCGATGCCGAAGGCCGGCTGATCCTCGGCGATGGCCTGTGGTACGCCCGCCAACTCGGCGCCACGCATTTGATCGACGTCGCCACGCTGACCGGCGCGATCGTCGTCGGTCTCGGCAAGATCACCACCGGGCTGTTCGGCACGCCGCAGCCGTGGGTCGATCACGTGCAGCAGGCCGCCGTCCGCGCCGGCGAGAAGGTGTGGGCAATGCCGCTCTTCGACGACTACAAGGAGCAGCTGAAGAGCGAGATCGCCGACATGGTCAACAGCCCCGGACGTCCGGCCGGGGCGATCACCGCGGCGATGTTCCTGAAGGAGTTCGCGGGCACCGGCCCGTGGGCGCATCTCGACATTGCCGGCACCGCCTGGGCGGAGGAGAGCAAGCCGTGGCAGCCGAAGGGCGCCACCGGCGCGATGATCCGCACGCTGTCGAAGTGGCGCGCGGCGGCTTCGCCGGCTAGCGGCATTCGCCCATTCGGTGTCTAATCAAGGAGTGCAGCAGCAAGAGGCCCAGCCGGTCACGATCGTGCAGATCGCGCCGGAGCAGCCGGCGCGCGAGCTCAGCATGATCGACGTCTCGCTCGCGGCCTTCAACCTCACCGGTGTGATCATGGTGGCGGCGGTGATTGCCGGGCTGGTCGCCGGCGCCACCTACATCTGGTACCGCTCGCGCCGCGCCATCACCACGATCGAGGCGCGCGGCAGCCACAATCTGTTCCGGTCCGCAGACTGAGCGATCGGGCTACCGGTCGAGGGTCTCGGTGGCGGCGCCCTTGAGGGAGCGGCGATATCGCAGCACCGCGCTATAGAGCGCCTGCGCGATCTTGTCCTTGTAGGCGGCCGTCTTCAGCAGCTGCAATTCCTGCTTGTTGGTGATGAACGAGATCTCGGCGAGCACGCTCGGCATGGCGGCGCCGATTAACACCACAAACGGCGCCTTCTTCACGCCGCGGCTTCGCACCTCCTTGTGGGTCTTCCTCAGCGTGCCGACCAGCGCCTCCTGGACCATGTTGGCCAGATCGCGCGATTCGTCGAGCTTGTTGTTGAGCGAGATCGCCTTGATGATGTCGGGCAGCTGGTGCATCTCGCGCTCCGACGCGGAATTTTCGCGCGCCGCGATCGCCTCAGCTTCGGGCGACGACGCGAAACTCAGGAAGTAGGTCTCGATGCCGCGGGCGGTGTCGCGGCTGCTCGAATTCGCGTGGATCGACAGGAACAGATCGGCGTTCTGGCGGTTGGCAATCGCGGTGCGTTCCTCGAGCGGGACGTAGACGTCGCCGCGGCGGGTGAGCACCACTTCGATGCCGAGCTCTTTCTGCAGCAGCGTCTCGAGGCGCAGCGCGATATCCAGCGTGAGGTTCGCCTCCGTCAGGCCCTTCGCAATGCGTTCCCGGATCGCGGCCGCCGTGACCGGGATCGATGACAATGCGCGACACGCTCAGACCCAGCTGGCGCGCGATGGAAAATCGTCCGGCGGCGTTGGCTTCAGGCGTCGTTGGCGAGGGCGCGGGCCGGGCCGCTGGCGGAGTGGGCGACGGGATCGCAATGACCGCACCGGTGGCGGCGGGCGGCGCGGCCACCGGCGGCGCTTCAGAGGCGGCGGGCGGCGCCAGCCGAACCAGTTCGTTGGTCGCTCCATTCGAGAGCGGCGCGTTCTCGGTCGCGAGGGGCGCCACGGTCGTCGGCGTCGCCACGGTTCGCGCGACCGTGCGCTGCGCGTCGATCACCAGGCGGAACGGGCCATAGAGCGTGAACACGCTGTATTTCGACACCTCCTCGAAATCCAGCACCACGCGCACGGTGTTGTCGGGATGGCGGCCGACCCGAACCTTGTTCACGACATCGCTGCCGTACGAGATCACCTTGTCCATCAACGCCGGCGTGAGCTGCACGTTCTTCAGGTCGAAAAACAGGCGGGCGGGACCGGCGAGTCGCTCCTCTCGGTAGGCGACCTCGCGATCGAGTTCCAGCGTGACGCGGACCACATCAGGGAGGACCACGCGTTGAATGGCGGTCAAGGTTGCCCGGTCGGCCACTGCCGCCGCGGCGCCTGGCGATGGCGCGGGCGCGGCGGATGGTGACGGCGGAACCGGCGGCGCGGCCGCGGCCACTGCCGCAGTTGCCGCCTCGGCTGCCGTCCCGAGCCCGGCGATCCTCGCGTTTGCTCGTTTCACGAACGAGCTGGTCGGATACTCCTGCACCAGCCAGCGATACAGCTTCAGCGCGCGATCGCGATCCTCGCCGCGATCGAGCCGCTGATACGCCGCATCGGCGAGACTGCCTGCCTGCCACAGCGCGTTGTCGGCGTAGCCGCTTTTGGGGAAGCGCCGCACGATCAATTCGAAGGCGGTCGTGACCTGGCGGACCTGCTTCACGAGGTCGGCGGCCGGCTCCTGTTCGGCGACGTCGGCCAGCCGCTGGCGGATCTGTTCATCGCGCGCAAGCGCCTCGTCGTAGCGCACCTTGGCCGTCTGCGCCGCGGCCACGCTGCACACGGATAGCCAGGCGGCCACCGCCGCGACCATCACGCGCGCGCGGCGGCTACCGGAGCTGCGCATCCACTTCCTCGAAGTACTCGCGGCCGACGAGCACTTCGCGCGGCTTGCCGCCGGTCGCCCCCGACACCAGCCCTTCGGCCTCCATCATGTCGACCAAGCGGGCGGCGCGGCTGAAACCGATCCGCATCTTGCGCTGCAAGTAGGAGATCGACGCCTGGCCGGTCTGCACGACGATGCGGGCTGCCTCGTCGTAGAGCTCGTCCTTGTCCAGCTCGATGCCGTTGGGGCCGGCCTTCGCGTCTTCCTCGGTGATGCTCTCGTCGTAGACCGGCTTGCCCTGCTTGCGCAGGAAGCTGGCGAGGCGCGCCGACTCCTGCTCGGAAATGTACGGGCCGTGCAGGCGGATATGCCGCGACGAGGCCGGCGGCAAGAACAGCATGTCGCCCTTGCCGAGCAGCTGCTCGGCGCCGTTGCTGTCGAGAATCGTGCGCGAGTCGATCTTCGACGACACCCGGAACGAAATGCGCGACGGCAGGTTGGCCTTGATCAGGCCGGTGATGACGTCGACCGACGGACGCTGTGTCGCGAGAATCAAGTGGATGCCGACGGCGCGCGCCATTTGCGCGAGGCGGCAGATCGATTCCTCCACCTCGTTGCCGGCCACCATCATCAGGTCGGCCAACTCGTCGACCACGACGACGATGAAGGGCAGCGGCCGGCTCGGCTCACCTTCCCTCGGTGGTTCGCCGGATTCGAGGCTGGCGCGGACGTTGCGGTTGAACTGCTCGATGTTGCGCACGCCGTACGCGGCGAGCGTCTTGTAGCGTTCCTCCATTTCACGCACCGCCCAGCGCAGGGCGTTGGCCGCCTTCTTCGGTTCGACCACCACCGGCGTCATCAAGTGCGGGATGTCCTCATACATCCCCAGCTCGAGGCGCTTCGGATCCACCATGATCATCCGCACATCGTCGGGCGTGGCGCGGTAGAGGATGCCGGTCAGCATCGCATTCAGGCCCACCGACTTGCCGGTGCCGGTCGAACCGGCGATCAGCAGGTGCGGCATCGTCGCCAGGTCGGCCATGTACGGTTCGCCGTGAATGGTCTTGCCGAGCGCGAAGGTGAGCTTCGAGGCGGAGCGCGTGTAGGCGTCCGATTCCAGCAGCTCGCGCAGCGAGATCGCTTCGCGATTGGGATTCGGAATCTGGATGCCGACCGTCGCCTTGCCGGGAATGCGATCGATCAGCACCGATTCGGCCTGCATCGCCAGGCACAGGTCGTCGGCGAGGCCGGTGACCTTCGAATATTTCACGCCGGCATCCGGCTTCAACTCGAACGTGGTGACGACCGGTCCAGGGTGAATCTGCACCACCGAGCCATCAACCGAGAACTCGCGACACTTCTCCTCGAGCAGCCGGGCCGAATCCATCAGCTCGCGCTCGTCGATCTTGCTCTCCGCCTTGGCGGGGTCGAGCAGGGAGGTGGGCGGCAGCGTGTAGGAGCCGAGCCGGCGTTCAACCCGCTCGGGTTCGGGCAGCGGCAGCGGTGCGGTGACCGGGGTCCGGTTGACCGGACGCTTCTGCACGACGGGCGCAACCGCGGCAACGGGCGCCGCCATGTCCGGGCGTGAGGGGGACGCCGTGTCGCGTGCCGCGGCCGGCTCGGGCCGGTCGAGCTTCCCGGACTTGCGCTCCGGCTTGGCGACCTCCGGCGTCTCGCGCTTTCCGTACTTGACCATCACCTCGCGACGCTGCTGCACCTTGCGGCGCTCCTCGCGCCACTGGCCGAACGCGTCGACGCCTTGAGCGGCCACACGCCCGAGGCCGGCGAACAGCGCGCTGAACAGGCGGCCGAACGAAAACTGCGTCGCCAGGATGACCGCCGCCACCATCAGAGTCAGGATGACGATGACCGAGCCGGTGCGGCTCAGGTATTCGGACATGAAGCTGCCGAGCCACTCGCCGAGGTAGCCGCCCGCGCGGAACGGCCGCGGGCCGAAGTCGACGCGGCCGAGCGTCAGTCCCAGAAATGCGCTGCCGCAGGCGAGCAACATCGCCGAGCCCACCACCTTGGTGTAGACGGCGTCGATCGCGCGGCACCAGAAGTAATGCCAGCCCGCCACCGCGATCACCGCCGGGATCAGGTACGACCCGTAGCCGAGAATCTGGTACGACAACTCGGCCAGGAAGGCGCCGACGCGGCCGGCGAAATTGGCGGGTACGTCGTGGGTGCCGGTGCTGAAGAACCACACCGGATCGTTCGGGTCATAGGTGGCCAGCGCGATCAGCCAAATCAGCGCCGCGGCGAACAGCGCCACGCCCACCACTTCGCTGACGCGCCTCGACAAGGCGGAACCGGATGCAGCCACGTTTACAGACCTCTCTGTGTGTTCTGTGCCATCTGCGGCCTAGATTTCCATCACCACCGGCAGCACCAGCGGGCGCCGGCCGGTGCGTTTCTTCAAGAACTTGCGCAGCTCAATGCGGATCCGCTCTTTCATCAAGCCCGGATCGCCACGCTCTTCAACGCTGCAGGTGTTGATAATGCTGGCGACCACCGCCGCGCCTTCCGCAAGCACGTCGGCCGTGCCGTCATCGCTGACGAAGCCGCGCGCAATCAGCTCGGGGACACCCTGAATCACGCCGCTGCTCGCGTTGATCGCCACGACCGGCATGATGATGCCGTCGGTCGAGATGTTGCGTCGATCGCGCAGCACTTCATCGTTGACCTCGCCGGTGCGCGTGCTGTCGATCAGCACCTTGCCAACCGGCGTCTTCTCGACGATCCGGCCACCGGTCGAGTCGAAGCGCAACACGTCGCCATCTTCGGCGGTGATGACGTCGACCGCCGACGGCAGCCCGCGCGTCACGAACTTCGCCACCCGCGCGTGCAGCGACAGCTGCCGATACTCGCCGTGCACCGGCACGAAGTATTTCGGGCGGACCAGCGACAGCACCAGTTTCAGCTCCTCCTCGGAGCCGTGGCCGGAGACGTGCACGTGCTTCGACGATTCGGTGACAATGTCGACACCGCGTCGCGCGAGGTGATTCATCACCCGGCCGATCGCCTTCTCGTTGCCGGGGATCGAGCGCGCCGAAATGACGACGCGATCGCCCTCCTTCAACTGCACGTGACGGTGATCGTCGATCGCGATTCTCGACAGCGCGGCATTCGGCTCGCCCTGCGACCCGGTGGCCAGGCAGACCACCTCCTGCACCGGGTAGAAGGGGACATCGGAGTCCTTGATCACCGTGCCGGACGGGAGGTGAAGGACGCCAAGGCGCTGCGCGATCTGCGAGTTCTCGTTCATGCCGCGGCCGATGAACGCCACCTTGCGATCGAACTGCGCCGCCAGATCGACGACGATCTGCAGCCGGTACAGGCTCGACGAAAACGTCGCCACGACGATCTTGCCTTCGGTGCTCGTGAAAATCTCCTCGAACGCGTCCTCGACGTCGGCCTCCGAGCCGGTGTAGCCGCGGCGATCGATGTTGGTGCTGTCACAGAACATCGCCAGCACGCCCTCGGCGCCGAGCTGCGCGAAGCGATGCAGATCGAACGCCTGACCGTCGAGCGGCGTTTGATCGACCTTGAAATCGCCGGTATGCAGCAGCACGCCCTGCGGCGTGCGCACCACGATGGCGACGCAGTCCGGCACGCTGTGCGTGACGCGCACGAACTCGAGGGTGAACGGGCCGATCGTGACCACCGACCCCGGCTTGATCTCCACGGTCTGGGGATCGAGCGCATGCTCCTCGAGCTTCTTGGCGACAAACGCGAGCGTCAGCGCGGTCCCGTAGACGGCGCCGTCGAGGTGGGGCAGCACGTACGGCACCCCGCCAATGTGATCCTCGTGCGCGTGCGTGAGCACGATCGCCTTGAGTTGCCCCTTGCGGCTTTCGAGATAGGCCAGGTCCGGAACGATCAGATCGACGCCAGGCAGGTCCGCGCCCGGAAACATCGCGCCGGCATCGATGACGATAGTCGTCCCCTGACACGAGATCGCCATCATGTTGAGGCCGAACTCGCCAAGGCCGCCAAGCGGCACGACATCGACTGGAGGCGCGCCGGTCGAGACCGGTGGCGCCGCGGACACACTCATGCGTAATCCCAGCCGAACGCTCGCGTTCTTCACGCAATCGCGTTCAGGGAAATCCACCCTCGCGCGACCGCGACGGTGAACAAGCAAACGTGGCAACCGACGACCCGGGCGGGCCCAATTCGGTCACCGTTTCAGGCCGCTGGGAGCGCCTGGAAAACGGGCGGGATTTCGTCGGAAACTATAGCACAGCTTCAGCTTACGGGCACGAAGGCCCGTGCCAGCGCGGCCATCTCCGACAGCTCGAGCGTTTCAGGACGGCGTTTGGGATCGATCCCGGCGGACGCCAGCGCCTCCAGGGCATCCGCCCCACATTCGACCGCGAACGGCTTCAGGGCATTGGCCACGGTCTTCCGCCGCTGCGTGAACATCGTCCGGACCATTCGGACAAACAGCCGCTGATCGGCGATGTCGACGTTCGGCGGACGAAAGGTGAGCCGGACCACCGCCGAATGGACCTTGGGTTGCGGGCGAAACGCGCCGGGCGGAAGCGACAGGACGCGGGTGACGTCGGCATTGAGGCCGGTCAACACGGTGAGCACCCCGTATTCGCCGGTGCCGACCTTCGCCACCAGACGGTCGGCCACCTCCTTCTGCAGCATCAGCATGGCGTCGCGCACGCCGCGGGTCCGCGCGGCGAGGTCGAGCAGCGCAAACAGAATGGGGGTGGAGATGTTGTAGGGAAGATTACCGACGACCCGAAACTGGTTGCCGGGATCCGGCGGCCCGCCGAGCCACCCGGTCAGGATCGGCACGAGATCGACCGACAGGACGTCGCTCGCCACCACCGTGACGTTCGGCAGCGCCGCGGCCTCGAGCTCGGCCGCAAGATCGCGATCGATCTCCACCGCGAGTAGCCGGCCCGCCTGCGCGGACAGCGGCCGCGTGATGGCGCCGCGGCCGGGGCCGATTTCCAGGATCGAGTCGTCCGGGGTCGCCGCCACCGCGGTGACCAGCTTGTTGACCCACACCGCCTCGAGAAAATGCTGCGCGAACCGCTTACGCGCTCTCATCGCCGCCTCGATCGCCGCCGCCGGGGTCCGACGCGCCGCTTCGCCACATCTCTTCGACGACGTCGATCTGCTCTTCCGTCATTCCAAAGTAGTGGCCCAGCTCGTGAATCAGCGTTTCGGCGATCGCGACAAACACGTCGTCGTCGCTGCCGTCGCCGTCGTCCTCGATCGGATGCTTGAAGAGCAGGATGCGGTCGGGCAGTTGATTGCCCTGGTCCCAGCTGCGTTCGGTGAGCGGCGTGCCGTGATAGAGGCCGAACAGCGTGCCGCCATCGTCGATCCCCTGCTCGTCCAGCAGGTCGTCCGACGGCTCATCCTCGATGATGAAGCCAACGTTGCGAACCTGACTGGCAAAACGCTCGGGGATGGAGTCGATCGCTTCTTCGACGAGCTGCCGGAAACGCTCGTCGGTCACGACCGTGTCCGCTTCCTCGTCGGCGTGCGTGCCGCGGTCTTCTTTTTCGGCAGTGGCGCGGGCGTGTTGGCCGCCACGGCGCGCCGGGCCCGTGGTGACGAAGCGCCTGATGATCGCTTGACCGGCCTGGTCACCAGGCCGGTGCGATAGAAGTCGCAATCCGGCCGAACATTGCAACGCGGGCAAAGAGGCTTGGGCCGGCAAATGCGGCGGCCGTGCAGAATCAACAGGTCCGACGCGCGCGTCCAGCGTGGCGGCGGCAACATCTCGCACAACGCCGCTTCGACCTTCACCGGGTCGTCGCCGTTCACGAGGCCAATCCGATTGGCGACGCGCAGCACATGCCGATCGACTGGCAGTCCCGGCACGCCCAGCGCATGGCCGAGCACCACGTTGGCGGTCTTGCGCCCGACGCCGGGCAAACTGGTCAACGCCTCCATGTTGGCCGGCACCTGGCCGCGGTGCTCCGTGAGCAGGCGCGAGGCCATGCCGATCAGCGACTTGGACTTCTGGCGGAAGAAACCGGTGGACAGAATAAGCGTCTCGAGCTCGCTGGTATCGGCGCCGGCAAGCGCTCGAGCATCGGGAAAGCGTTCGAACAGCGCCGGCGTCACCAGATTGACGCGCGCGTCGGTCGACTGCGCCGAAAGAATCGTTGCCACCAGCAATTCAAATGCGTTGCGGTGAACCAGCTCGGTATCGGCATTGGGATGATGCCGGTCCAAGGCGTCGAAGATCCGAATGACGACGGCAGGGGATTTCATGGAAATAACGAATTGGAAATAACGAATAACGAACGGACCGTTTTGTCATTCGTCATTAGGTTGTGTTCTTTCCTATTTCTCTATTTCTTTTTTCTTATTTCTTGTTTCTTATTTCTCTAATGTACAGGCCCCTTACCCGGCGCCGGTGGCGGCTGATGCGACTCCGAGTAAATGCGCATGTTCTCCTGCAGCGCGGCAATCAAGGTCGGGACAAACTGCACGGGCAGCACGAGCCGGGCGCGGATCGGCGCGCGCACGATGTGGTCGGCTTCAGCGTCTCGAATCTCTTTTTCGGAGAGCGGCATCACCTCGCAGAAGGTGAGGGTGAAGTCGAACGGGGTGTGGTTGACCGCGCAGAAATTGGCGTAGGTGCGCGGCTCGGTGCCACCGTCCTCGGGGACGATGGTGAAGTTGATTTGCTTTCGTTCGGTCATGATGTGGTGACCGATTGTAGCGACGAACGTTCGGGTTAGTCGACCCTAATACTTGCGCATCACGCCGACGACGATGCCTTGAATCTGGACGCCGTCGGGATCGACATAAATCGGCTGCATGGAGGGATTGGCGGGCTGCAACCTGATGCGATTGCTCTCGCGGTAGAACTTCTTGAGCGTAACATCCTGGCCGTCGACCAGCGCAATCACCATTTCGCCGTTGTCGGCCGTCTTGCGATCTTCGACCACCACCCAGTCGCCGTCGCGAATTTGCTCGTCGATCATCGATTCGCCGCGAACACGCAGCACATAGGTGTCGCGCTTGCCGGTCACGAGCGAGTCTGGCACGCTGATCATCTCGGTGCCCGCGACCGCCTCGATCGGCATCCCGGCGGCGACGTAGCCGAGCATAGGCAATTCAATGGCGCGGCCGCCCGAGCGGCTGGGAAGCAACTCGACCGAGCGGCTGCGATTCCAGGCGCGGCGGATAAAGCCTTTTTCCTGAAGATTCGTGAGGTGTTTGTGCACCGTCGCCAGCGACGACAAGCTGAAGCGTTCGCCGATTTCCTCCAGGCTCGGCGCGTAGCCGTGTTGCTGGATGAATTCGTTCAGGTAGTCGAGAATTTCACGTTGTCGCTTGGTCAATGGTTGCATAAACACCTGATGGCTCGACTGCCCGACAGCCTGACGACCTGACTGCCTGTTTACCGTTTCTTCGCCCTGAAAATGCAGCGTAAACAAACAAAAGGCGAAAGTCAACTTTCGATTCAACCCCGGGGCGTGGCGACGGTCTAATCAGATGGCAGGGTAGCGTTAGATGACGCATGAGTCAGCGATTCGAGGGTGGGCGGCAGGCAGCTGGGCGGTCGGGGTGGTGACGCCTGCCAATCCTGGCGACCGGTCGTTTGCCGACCTGGAGGATGCGGCGCTCGTCACCGCGTCGATGGCCGGCGAGCGCGAGGCGTTCGACGTCATTGTCGAGCGGCATCGGCGCACCGTGTACCAGGTCTGCTACCGCTTCGTGAACAACCATGAAGACGCCAGCGACCTCGCACAGGACACGTTTGTCCGCGCCTGGCGCGGCCTCAAGACTTTCAAGGGCCAGTCGGCGCTGGCCACATGGCTCTATCGGATTGCCGTGAACGTGTGCCTCAATCGCGTCAGCTCGAAGGCGGCAAAGATTGCCACCGAGTCGGTGGAGTTCGCGGATCATGTCGAGGACGTTCGCCTCGAGAGCGCGCCGCAGGCGATGATGCGCGCGGAGCGTGCCGTGGCGGTGAGGAAGGCCATCGCCGGCCTGCCGGCCAAGCAGCGCGCGACGCTCATCCTGCGCACCTATCACGAAATGTCGCATCAACAGATCGCCGACGTGCTGGGAAGCTCGGTCGGCGCGGTGAAAGCGAACTTCTTCCACGCGCTCGCGAACCTGAAGAAGATTCTCGGAACGACACCATGACGCACCTCGATTCGGACGAACTCATCGACGCGATGGAAGGGATGCTGTCGCCCGATCGCCAGGCACACCTGGCCGCGTGCGAGCATTGCCGGGATGCGCTCGCCGAGCTGTCGAGCGTGCTCGCCGACGCGAAACAGGCCAGCGTGCCCGAACCGTCGCCGCTGTTCTGGCAGCACTTCTCCGAACGCGTGCGCACGGCGATCGCCGACGATGTGGCGCCGGGCGGCAAGCGGCTGTCGTGGCTGCGCTGGCAGGTCCTGGTGCCGCTGGGCGCGGTGGCGCTGCTCCTCCTCGCGCTGATGACCGCGGTGCCGACGCGGGACGTCGACCCGCCGCAGGTCGTGTTGCAAGAGGCCGCGCCGGCAATCGAGGACAGCTGGACGATGGTGGCCGATCTCGTGGGCGCGATCGATCTCGAGAGCGCCAGCGAGGCCGGCGTCGTCGTGAGGCCGGGACTGGCCGAGCGAGCGGTGCTCGAATTGACCGCCGACGAACAACAGGAACTGACCCGGCTGCTGAAGGCAGAGTTGACTCGAGTGAAATCATGAAAACCCTCGTCGCGTTGGTGCTGGCGATCGGCGTGTCCGGCGTCGCCACCGGTCAACCCAGAGTGCCCGACGCCATGGCGGAGGCGGGCAACATGACGCCCGGAGAGATCCAGCGGCTGTTCGACGCCTACCTCGTCATGGAAGCGCAGCAGGCGCTGGCGCTCACCGATCAGCAGTATCCGCAGTTCCTGACGCGTCTGCGGACGCTGCAGGACACGCGCCGGCGCAACCAGCAGGAGCGCAATCAGTTGATGGGGCAGTTGCAGCGGTTGACCAACCCGCGCCAGCCGGTTCGCGGAGACGAGGCGCAGATCAAGGAACGGTTGACCGCGCTGCAGGAGCTCGAATCCCGTACCGCCGCCGAGGTGCGCAAGGCGTACACCGCGCTCGACGAGGTCCTGGACGTCCGGCAGCAGGCGCGGTTCCGCGTCTTCGAGGAACAGATTGAGCGGCGCAAGATCGAGCTGCTGATGCGCGCGCGCCAGCAGAATCGTCCGAACCAGCAGAACCGCCCCAATCAGCAGGACCCGAGCAGCGCGCCGGTACGCCGACCTCCCAGCCCCTGAGACTTCGCTTCTGGCTACCGGCTACTGGCCACCGGCTACTGGCCACCGGCTACTGCTAGAATGAGGCATGCGAGGGACTTCACTGACGACGGCGCTTCTCCTCGCCGGTAGCGTGCTCGTCGCGGCGCCGTTGACCAAGCAGCTCTCCGACGCGTTCGCCAGAAAGATCGTCCTCGTCCAGAAGATGGCCGACCAGAAATCGGCGAAGGACCGGCGCGACGACGTTCACGCAGGACGAGACCAATTCCTACCTGAAGTACGGCGCCGGCGATCTGTTGCCGACCGGTCTGACGCAGCCCGAAATCACCATGCTCGGCCAGGGCAAGGTGTCGGGCAAAGCCGTTGTCGATCTCGATGTGGTTCGCCAGAAGCAGAGCCGCGGCGGCTGGCTCGATCCGACCAGCTACCTGACCGGCAAGCTGCTGGTCACCGCGAGCGGCCGCATCGTGACCTGGGACGGCAAGGGAAGGTTCGAGCTCGATACCGCCGAGGTCAGCGGCGTGCCGATTCCGAAATCGTTCCTCGGGCAAATGGTGAACTTCTTCACCCGCACCAGCGACAATCCCAAGGGCTCGTCGATCGACGACACCTTCGAGCTGCCCGCCAACATCCAGCGCATCGACGTCGAGCCAGGCCGCTTCGTTCTCCACCAGTAGCCGATGGCAGAGGATGTGCTCTCGGGCACCGAAGCCTGGGCCAAGCTGGCGCAGACGCCCTTGCAATTCCTGAAGGGCGTCGGTCCGCGCAAGGCCGCGGATCTCAGGAAGGCCGGCCTCAACACGGTCGAAGACCTGCTGTTTCGTTTTCCTCGCCGCTACGAGGATCGCAGCCGCATGCAGACCATCATCTCGCTCCGGCCGGGGATGACCGCGGCGATCGCCGGCAAGGTGTTGAACGCCGGCCTCGCGCCGACCCGCCGCCCCGGCTTCAAGTTGTTCTCGGCGCTGGTGCAGGACGACGAGCGGACAGATCCAGGCAGTGTGGCCGAACCAGGCGTTCCTCAAGGACGTGATCAAGTCGCAGCAGCGGATCGTGCTGTTCGGCAAGGTGGAGATCTGGGGATCGCGCGGGCTGCAGATCACGGATCCTGAGTTCGAGATCGTGAAGGAGTCGGGCGTCGGGAGCCGGGAGCCGGGCGCAGGGAGCGACGAGCCGCGAACGGGGCACCCGGAGCCGGAAGAGGTCCAGCTCCATACCGGCCGGATCGTTCCGGTCTACGAGCGCACCGGCAGCGTCACCACCAACATGCAGCGGCGTTTCGTCTGGCAGGCGCTGAACCAGATGCCGGATGGCGGCTTCGACCCGGTGCCCGACGACATCCTGGCGCGCGAGCACTGGCCGGATCGCAAGACCGCGCTGTGGCAATCGCATTTCCCCACCTCCGACATCGGCGTCGACCAGCTCAATGCCTTCACCACGCCGGCGCAGCGGCGGATTGTGTTCGAGGATTTCTTCGTCTTTCAGACCGGGCTCGCCCTGCGCCGCCACGAGAACGCGCAGGTGCGCAAGGGCCTGGTCTCGAAGGTTGACGACCGCATCCGCCAGGCGGCGCGCGCGGTGCTGCCGTTCAAGCTGACGGAAGGGCAGCGCGCCGCGCTCGCCGAGATTGTCGCGGACATGCAACGCGCGTGGCCGATGCAGCGGCTCCTGCAGGGAGATGTCGGCGCCGGCAAGACCATCGTCGCGCTGCTGGCGGCGATCGTCGCCATCGAGAACGGTTATCAGGTGGCCTTCATGGCGCCCACCGAAATTCTTGCCGAGCAGCATTACCGCACGGTCGTTCGCACACTCGACCCGTCGCGCCGGAGCGGCGCGCAGGCCGACGGCAGGCCCTATCGCGTCGCGCTGCTGACCGGTCGCGTCACCGCCGCCACTCGACGCGACCTGCTGCCGTCGATCGAGCGCGGCGAGTCCATCTGGTGGTCGGCACGCAGGCGTTGATCCAGCAACACGTCAACTTCAAGTCGCTGGCGCTGGCGGTGATCGACGAGCAGCACCGCTTTGGCGTGGTGCAGCGCGGCACGCTGGCCGCGAAGGGATCGCATCCCGACGTGCTGGTGATGACCGCGACGCCCATTCCACGCACGCTCGCGCTCACCGAGTGCGGCGACATGGAAGTGTCGGTGATCCGCGGCCTGCCGCCGGGACGCCAGCCGATCAGGACGATGGTGAAGGCGGATGCGCGCCGCGACGAGGTCTACGCGATGATGCGCGAGGAAGTGCGCCGCGGCCGCCAGGTCTACGTGATCTATCCGCTGGTCGAGGAGTCCGAGAAGATCGACCTGAAGGCGGCGACGGCCATGTCGGAGCAGATCACGCAGATCTTTCCCGAGTGTCACGTCGCGCTTGCTGCACGGCCGCATGAAAGGCGACGAGAAGGAAGCGGTCATGCATCGCTTCACGCGCGGCGAGCTGCACATCCTCGTCTCCACCACCGTCGTCGAAGTCGGCGTCGACGTGCCGAACGCGACGCTGATGGTGATCGAGCATGCGGAGCGCTTCGGCTTGTCGCAGCTGCATCAGTTGCGCGGGCGCATTGGCCGCGGCGAGCATGCGTCCACCTGCGTGCTGCTGTACCAGGCGCCGTGGACCGACGATGCGCGCGAGCGGCTCAAGGCGATGGCGGAGACCAGCGATGGCTTCGTGATTGCCGAGCGCGACTTGCGGCTGCGCGGGCCGGGCGATTTCTTCGGCACCCGGCAATCCGGCATGCCGACGCTGCGCGCCGGAGATCTGATGCGCGACGGCGATCTGCTCGAGCGCGCCTACGAAGAAGCGCGCGCCCGTGTCGAAGCGGGGACGCTGTCGACCGCGCAGCAGGACTACGTCCGCAGCGTCTGGCAACGCCAATTCGGATTGATCGCGGTTGGCTGATCCCGACGCCGGATCCGGCTCCGGTTCCCGGCTCCCGGTTCCCGCTCCCGGTCCCGGTTCCCTGATGCGCATCATCGCCGGTACCAATCGAGGCCGCACGCTGAAGGCGCCAAAGTGGGACGGATTGCGTCCGACCTCGGATAAGCTGCGAGAGACCTTGTTCAACATCCTGCAGACCCGCATCGGCGGCGCCCGCGTCCTCGACGTGTTTTCCGGCACCGGCGCGGTGGCGCTCGAAGCCCTGAGCCGGGGCGCGGTCGCGGCGACGTGCGTCGACCACGATCGCCGCGCCGCGGGACTGATCGCGGAGAACGCCGCGCTCTGCGGTGAACAGGAGCGCTGTGTTATCATCCGCGACGTCGTCGAGCGCGCCTTGTTGAAGCCGCTTCGCGGCGGCCCGTTCGACATCGTCGTGCTGGATCCGCCGTACGAGTACGCGCATCTCGAGGCGGCGGTCGCCAACGCCGCGGCCCAGCGCGCCCCGGATGGAATTGTGATTCTCGAACATGCCTCGCGCGTCATCCCGCCGCAGCCGGACGGCATTACGCTGACCCGCACGGTGACCTCGGGCGACAGCGCGCTGAGCTTCTACGCATGACCACCCCGCATTCGCCGCGCATCGCCATCTATCCCGGATCGTTCGATCCGCTGACCAACGGCCACGTCGACATCATCGAGCGCGGCTCGCGCATCTTCGATCAGATCATCGTCGCGATCCTCGGCAACGTCGAGAAGACGCCTCTCTTCAGCGAGGCCGAGCGTATCGCGATCCTCCAGAACGTGTTCGAGGGCCGCCCGAACGTGAAGGTCGAAACCTTCAGCGGCCTGCTGGTGGACTACGCGCAGCGGAAGAAGGCCAGCGTGATCGTGCGCGGCCTGCGCGCGGTCTCCGACTTCGAGTACGAGTTCCAGATGGCGTTGATGAACCGTCACCTGGCCCCCGGCATCGAGACCGTGTTCATGATGCCGGCCGAGCAATACACTTACATCAGCTCGCGATTGATCAAAGAGGTCTTCACGCTCGGCGGCGAGATTACCGGCCTGGTCCCGCCGATCGTCGAAAAGATGCTGAGAGACAAACAGCAGTCGAAGAAGAAATCGCCTGACGGCCTGACGACCTGACAACCTGACAACCTGACCTATGAACTTCGCATCGAGAATGAGCCGGGTGACGGTGTCGCCCACCCTGAAGGTCGGCGCCGACGCGGACCGCTTACGCCGCGCCGGCGTGGATGTCGTCGACCTCGGCGCCGGAGAGCCCGATTTCGCCACGCCCGAGCACGTCAAGCAGGCGGCTCATGACGCGATTACGGCGAACTTCACCAAGTACACGCCGTCGGCCGGCGTCCTCGAGCTGCGCGAGGCCGTCGCCGCAGCGCTATCGCCTCGATCACGGGGTCGAGATCAAGCCGGAAGAAGTGATCGTCACCGCCGGCGCCAAGCAGGCGCTCTACAACACCGCGATGGCGTTGTTCGAGGCCGGCGACGAGGTGATCACCCACGGCCCGTTCTGGCCGACCATCGGCGATCAGATCAAGCTCGCCGACGCCACGCCGGTGATCGTGCATACCAGCATGGAAGACGGCTTTACGATCACGGCCGCGCCGATCATCGAGGCGATCACGCCGCGCACCAAGGCGATCATCATCAACTCGCCGTGCAACCCGACCGGCGCGCTGATGACCGAAGCGGAGATGGCGCAGATTGCCGACGCCGCCGCCGCGCGCGGCATCTGGGTGATCGTCGACTTCACCTACGAACGGCTGATCTACGAGCCGACGCCGCACAACCTGATCAAGGTGTTGTTCGACCGGATGCGCGACAAGACCGTGATCTGCAGCGGCGCCTCGAAGGCCTACGCGATGACCGGCTGGCGCTGCGGCTGGGCGGTGGGGCCGAAGGACATGATCGCGCAGTGCAACGTCATCCAGGGCCACGCCACCTCGAACATCAATTCGATCACCCAGAAGGCGGGGATTGCCGCGCTGACCGGCCCGCAGGACGGCGTCACCGCGATGTTGAATGAGTACCGGATCCGCCGGGATGCGGTGCACGGCTGGCTCACCGCCGATCCGCGCTTCGTGTGCGTGAAGCCCGGCGGCGCGTTCTACCTGTTCCCCTACGTCGCCGACCTGTTGTCGCCGACCGGCATCCGCACCACCGGCGAATTCGCCGAAGCGCTGTTGAAGGAAGTCGCCGTCGCGGTCACGCCCGGCGAGGGCTTCGACGCGCCCGGGTATTTCCGGCTGTCGTACGCCACCTCGCTCGAGCGGCTGAAGGAAGGCTGCGACCGCATCCAGGCGTTCGTGCAGAAGCTCGAATCGGCCGGCAAGCTCACCGCCGCGCGCTAGCCCGGACTTCGGGCGATCGGCTGGATCGGCGTTACCTCGCTGCGAATGCGCCGGTACTCGAGGCCGCATCCACCCTCGATCGCGCCCTGCGGGCGGCGGACGACTCCTAGCGATTCGCGACCAGCACGACCTTGGTCAGGTCACTCGACGGATCCGGCCACAGCAAGGTGCCGACGCGCACGCCGGCCTCGTTGAAGTACAGCAGTTCGGCCAGCCGCTGCACCTTGATGCCGTGCTCGCGCTCGAGACGGTCGATCTCTGCCACCGGCGCCACCATCAGCGCGCGATCGGCTTGATTCAGGAAGTTCGTGACCTGCTCGTCGCCGATCACGTCGATGGTCTTGATCCCCGAATAGAACACCAGGTTGCGCACGAACACGTCGAGCGTGGCGACCGGCTCGCCGCCCTGGCGATGCTGCTGCACCAGCTTGCGCCAACTGCTGCACCGTATCGTCGCCGCCGTTGGCAAGCGCCCCGTACTGAACGGCGGGCAGGGTCAAAGCGGCCGCCAGCGCAATTGCCAGAGGGGCACTGCGGAAGTGCCGTGACAGCGCGACCAGGATCACGCCGACGCCCGCCAGCCCGATCAGCAGCGCGGCCATCGTCGTGAACGCCGGCTGCACGTTGATCAGCAGCGGTTGGGCACGGTAGAGGAGCAGCCCCAGCGTCACGAAGAACGCGCCGCTCAGGAGCGACCCGAGGCCAATCGGCAGTCCGCGCCGCGGGCTCGACCGCACGCCGTCGAAGCCGCGCCATTGCTGGGTGCGCTCGACCACCGACGAGGCGAGCAGCAGCGCGAGCGGCGGCAGCACCGGCAGCACGTAGCGCGGCTGCTTGCCGACCGACAGCGAATAGAACACCAGCGGCAGTAGCGCCCACATCAGCAGGCGCAGGTCGATGGTGCCAATCGCGCGGCGGCCGCGCACAAACTGCGTCATCGGCCCGAGCCAGGTCAGCGCCAGCGGCGTCCACGGCAACATGCCCCCGGCCACCACCGGCAGGTAGAACCACCACGGCCGCGGGTCGTTGAACCGATCGGTGGCGAAGCGCTCGAAGTTGTCGCCGACGAAGAAGCTCTGCAGGTAGTCGTTGCCGTGACGCGCCCACATCACGACGTACCACGGCAGGGCGATCGCCAGCATGATCACGAAGCCCAGCACGATGTCGCTCGGCTCGAGCGCGATCGAGCGACGCTCGAGCATCAGTACCGGCACGATCACCAGCAGCGGGATGATGACGCCGACCGGCCCCTTCATCAGGAAGCCAAGGCCGAGACCAATCGCGGCGAGGATCACGAACTTGCGCGGGTTGCGTTCCTGCTCGAGCGTCGAGACCAGCGCCGCCCAGATCGCCAGCGTGATGCAGAAGGTGAGTGGGAGATCCGGCAGCGCCATGCGCCCGATCGAGAAGTAGCCGAAGTTGGTCGCGACGATCGCGCCTGCCAGCAGTCCCGTCGCCTCGTCGTACCACCGCCGGCCGGCGGCCGCGGTGACGAGCACCAGGCCCAGGCCGGCCATCGCCGCCCACAGCCGCGCTCCGAACTCGGTCGGACCGGTGACCAGATACGTCGCCGACGTCAGCCAGTAATACAGGATCGGCTTCTGAAAGCGCGTCTCGTAGTTGTAATGCGGGGTGAGCCAGTCGCCGGAGGCGACCATTTCGCGCGAGGATTCGGCATAAAACGCCTCGTCTGAATCCGTGATGGCGCCACGTCCCAGACCGGCAAAAAAGGTCAGCGCTGCGAGCAGGAGCAGCGGAAGCGTGATGCGATGCACTTCTGCTATACTACCGGCAGATTCAGTCGCTGTTGCCTGCGTTTCTCTCTCGCGGACCCGCTCCGCACTCTCACCAGACCAGACAATTCACCAGCCCCCACAATCAAGCTGAGTAAGGTGGACAGCCCGCATGCCTAGTCACAAACGTCACGGACCCCACCGCGGTGGCGGCGGCCAGCAGCCCCCTCCGCAGCCCGACGTCGCGGCCGAATCGGCTGAACATGCCCTGAACGAGAGCAAGAAGCCCGGCCTCAGCATCACCGATCTGAAGGAGATGACCATCCAGCATCTCACGCAGGTGGCGAAGGATCTCGAAGTGCCCGGCGCCACCGGCATGCGCAAGCAGGAGCTGATCTTCCAGATCCTCAAGGCGCAGACCGAGCTGAGCGGTTTCATTTTCTCGGAGGGCGTGCTCGAAGTGCTGCCCGACGGCTTCGGGTTCCTGCGAGCACCCGACTACAACTACCTGCCCGGGCCCGACGACATCTACGTGTCGCCCTCACAGATTCGCAAGTTCGATCTGCAGACCGGCGACACGGTGTCCGGGCAGATTCGTCCGCCGAAGGAAGGGGAGCGCTACTTCGCGCTGATCAAGGTCGAGGCGGTCAACTTCGAGGCGCCCGACCAGGCGCGCGAGAAGCTGTTCTTCGAAAACCTCACGCCGCTCTATCCGCTCGAGCGCATCAAGCTCGAGACCGACGCCGAGGGGCTGTCGGCGCGCGTGATGGACCTGATGACGCCGCTCGGCAAGGGCCAGCGCGGCCTGATCGTCGCGCCGCCGCGCACCGGCAAGACCATGCTGCTGCAGGCGATCGCGCAGTCGGTGGCAAAGAACCACCCCGAGATCTACCTGATCGTGCTGCTGATCGATGAACGTCCGGAAGAAGTCACCGACATGCAGCGCTCGGTCGACGGCGAAGTGATCTCGTCGACCTTCGACGAACCGGCCCAACGTCACGTGCAGGTGGCCGAGATGGTGATTGAAAAGGCCAAGCGCCTGGTCGAGCACAAGAAGGACGTGTTGATCCTGCTCGACTCGGTGACGCGCCTCGCGCGCGCCTACAACACCGTGATCCCGGCGTCGGGCAAAGTGCTCTCCGGCGGTCTCGACAGCAACGCCCTGCAGAAGCCGAAGCGCTTCTTCGGCGCCGCCCGCAACATCGAAGAAGGCGGCTCGCTCACCATCGTCGCCACCGCGCTGATCGACACCGGCTCGCGCATGGACGATGTGATCTTTGAAGAGTTCAAGGGCACCGGCAACAGCGAAATCCACCTCGATCGCAAGCTCTCGGACAAGCGCACGTTCCCGGCGATCGACATCCTGAAGAGCGGCACCCGCAAGGAAGAGCTGTTGATCCCGAAGGAGGATCTCCAGCGCATCTACGTGCTGCGCCGGGTCCTCAATCCGCTGTCGCCGGTCGAGGCGATGGAACTGCTGCTCGACAAGATGGCGAAGACCAAGAGCAACTCCGAATTCTTATCCGCAATGCAAAAGGGCTAGATGATCACGATCAAGGTTCGACAGAATGGCTCGCTGTTGATTGACGGCGAGGACGTGAAGCTGGTGGACTGGACCGGCGCCGAGTACGTGGTGCCGAAAAAGCCGTTTGCGCTTGTGCCGCTGCGGGCAGTCGAAGCAGCGCCCGTTCTGCGACGGTGCGCACAAACTCTGTAATTTCGAGGCCGCCGAGGCGGCGCCGGGCCCGAAGACCATGCCGGCGCCGATCCCGGAAGAGCTCACGTAGCTACAGCGTCGGAATCATCCACGGGACCACATACTGCTGGAACATCGCCAGCAGGCCCATCAGTCCCGTCAGCACCAGGCTGTGGAAGATCACCTTCGAGAAGATCTCTCCCTCGCGGCCGACCGCCCCCACGCCCGCAGCGCCGACCGACAGGTTCTGCGGGCTGATCATCTTGCCCATCACGCCCGCGGAGCTGTTGGTCGCGGCCATCAGGATCGGATCGAGCCCCGACACCTTGGCCGTGGTCGCCTGCAGCGGCCCGAACAAGGTGTTCGATGACGTGTCGCTGCCGGTCAGGAACACCCCGAGCATCCCCAGCCACGCCGAGAAGAACGGGAACAGCCACCCGGTCTGCGCCAGCGCCAGCGCCATCGACGAGGTCATGCCCGAGTAGTTCATCACCGTCGCAATCGACAGGATGAAGGCGATCGTCAGGATCGGCAGGCGCAGTTGCGCCACGGTCCTCCTGAAGGCGGCGCCGAGAATGCCGGGCCGCGCCCCCCACGCCACCATCGGGATCAGCGCGATGAAGGTGGCAAACAGCACCAGCGTGCCGGCGGTGGCGAGAAAGTCGAGCCGGTAGGTCAGCGGATACGGCGAGGCCGTTGCCACGACCGGCGCCGTGCGCTGCACCAGGCCGACCGGCTTGCCGTCAACCAGGTTGAATGCGCCCGGCCAGTTGAATTCCCACACCGGGAATCGGAACCCCTGCGGGTCGACGGCAGCGGTGGTGCCGACCCAGGGCTCGGGACACAGGCGGTTGCCAATCTGGCCGCAGCGCAGTAACGCCGTGACGTTGGCCGGCGGCTGCAGCTGCGACATCCCGGCGAAGTTGCCGACCTGGCCGATCAGCACCGTGACGATCAGGATGCCGTAGGTTGCATACGCGCGCCCGATCCGGCCCGACGCATCGACAATCGACTCGGTGACGACCGGCCGGCCGTCGACATAGGCGTCCTTCGGGCTCCAGAACTTCAGCAGCAGCGCCACCGAGGCGAGCGATAACAGCGCCGCCAGCGTATCGGTCAGCTCGGGGCCGATGTAGTTCGACACCAGGAACTGGCCGACCGCAAACGACAGGCCGGCCGTGAACACCGCGGGGAAGACCGCCATCATCGGTCCCCATCCCGCGTAGAGCACGACGAGGTAGGCGGGGATGATCAGCGAGAAGAACGGCAGCTGCCGTCCGACCATCGCCGACAGCGCGCGGGTGGTGGTCTGCACATCCTCGCCGAGCATCGGCGCCAGCAGACCGCCCAGCGTGGTTACCGGAATGCCGAGCGACCCGAACGCAACCGGGGCGGTGTTGGCGATGAGCGCCATCACGGCGGCGGTGATCGGCTCGAAACCGAGGCCCGCGAGCATCGCCGCGGTGATCGCCACCGGCGCGCCGAAGCCGGCGATGCCCTCGATCAGCGCGCCGAAGCAAAACGCCACCAGCAGGATCTGGATGCGCCGATCGGTGGTCAGCCGCGCCAGCGAGCGGCGAATGACGTCGAAGTCGCCGCTTTCGACCGAGAGGTTGTAGAACATCACCGAGCTGAAGACGATCCAGCAGATCGGCCACAGGCCAAAAGCCATGCCGTGCGTCGCCGCGGCGACGGTCAGCGAGAACGGCATGCCCCAGACCAGCCACGCCAGCACGAACGCACTCGTGGCGCCGGCAATCGCCGACTTCCACGGCGCGAAGCGCCAGTAGGCCAGCATCAGTGCCAGTAGCAGCGGTGGGAGTGACGCGACCAGCGCCGACAGCAGCACGCTGCCGGCCACGGGGCTGTAGTTCTGATAGAAGAGTTCGGCCATCGGGCGACATTATAGGTGCGTACGGGCACCGTACGGGTGCGTACGGTGCGTACGGTGCGGAGGGTGCCTAGGATTCGCGCAGCGCCGTCATCGGATCGATCCGCGTGGCGCGGCGCGCCGGCAGGTAGGCCGCCAGCAACGCCGCCGCCGTCAGCACGGCACTGAGGCCGGCCAGTTGCGGCAGGTCGCTCGTGACCAGTCCAAACAGCAGCGACTCCATGATCCGACCGGCGCCAACGGCCAGTGCCGATCCGATCGCGCTGCCGGCGGCGGTGATCACCAGGGCGCGGCTGATCGCCACGCGCAGCACCTGCCAGCGGCCGGCGCCGAGCGCCATGCGGACGCCGATCTCCTGGGTGCGTTGCGCGGTCAGGAACGCCATCAGGCTGTAGATCCCCATGACCGACAACACCAGGGCAATCAGCCCGACAATGCCGAGGGCGCGCGAGATGAAGACAAAGCCGGCCGCGCGCTCGGCGACCAGGGTCGCGAGCGTGCTCAGGTCCGCAATCGGCTGATCGGGATCCGTGTTCGCCACCGCGCGGCGCAGGTCGCCGGCAAGCGCGGTGGGATCGCCAACGGTGCGCACGGCGAATGCGATCGAGTAGGGCGCCGACTGGCTGATCGGCCGGTACACCGCTTCGAACTCGCGCACGAACCAGTTGTGCACCACGTCGCCCACCACGCCCACCACGGTGATCCAGGGGCCGTCGATCGCGACCTTGAAGCGCTTGCCGATCGGGTCGTGCTCTCCCCAATAGCGGCGCACCAGTGCGCTGCTCACCACGGCCACCGGCGTCGAGTCGGCGCGATCGTTGTCGTCGAACAGCCGGCCGCCGACGAGCGGAATCTTCAGCGCGGCGAAGTACGCGCTGGTCGAGCTGCGGAACCGCACATAGCGGGCTTCCGACTCCCTGAGATCCTGGCCCTCGGGGAAGAAGCGGCGGCCGTGGTCGTTGAAGCCCGCCGGAATCATGCTGACGGCGCCGATCTCGGACACGGCCGGAATGACCCGCATCGCCTCGCTGACCTCGGTGACCAGGCGGCGCCGCGTCTCGGCATTGCCGTAGCTGCGCTCGGGCAGGTTGAGCTGCGCCACCAGCACGTTCTCCTTGTCGAATCCGAGCCGGCCGCTGACGGTCTTCTGGGCGGCCGTCACGGCGAGCGTCGAGGCGAACACCAGGGCGAGGGCGAGCGAGATCTGGGTGGTGGCGAGCGCGCTGCGCAGCCACTGGCGGTTGCGGCCGGGCGTCAGCGCGCGGCCGGACTGTCGCAGGGTGTCGGCGACCTGGGCCCGGACCGCCTGCATCGCCGGCAACATCGAGAACATCACCATCGCCACCGTTCCGAGCAGCGCCGTCACCACGAACAGTTCGGCGTCGAGCCGAATGAACGACCATCCCGGGATGAAGCGCAGCACCGCGGCGGGGATCGACGCGCGCGACAGCGCCAGGCCGATGACGACCAGGGGCATCGCGACGAGCACCGCCACGGCAGCGAGCAGCAGTCCTTCGAGCATGGTTTGCGTAAACAATCGCGCCCGGCTCGCGCCGAGCGCCAGCCGCACCGCGTACTCAGGTGCGCGCTCGGCGCCACGCGCCATCAACAGGTTCGCGATGTTGGCGCACGCAATCAGCAGCAGCAGCAGCGCCGCGGCCTGCCAGACGGCAATGAAACCGGCCGCGCCCGGATCGCCCATGCCGCGGGTGAACGATACGACCCGCGCCAGGCGGCGGCTGTTGGTCTCGGGATGCTCGCGACGCTGCGTGTCAACAATCGCGGTCAGCTCGGCGCGCGCCTGCTCGAGGCTCGCGTGGTCCGCGAGCCGTCCATAGACGCCGTAGTTCTCCGCCCGCCGGTCGGCCCACTGCCGCTCGGTCAGGGCGAGCGGCGCCCACAGCTCCGCGCCATCAGGGATGTTGAATCCAGGTCGGGCCACGCCCACCACCTCGTAGGCTTCGCCGTCGAGTCGCACGCTGGTGCCGACGATCGCGGGGATCCGATGCGAAACGCCGCGCCCACAGCCCGTGGCTGAGCACGACGCGATGCTGCTGGCCCGGCTGGCTCTCGGACTCGACGAACTCGCGGCCGAGCGCCGGTGTGGCGTCCAGCAGGGCGAAGAATCCGGGCGACACAAAGAATGCCGGCAGTTGCTCGGGCGTGTCCACCCCCGACAGGTTCGCGTCCCACCACTGGTACATCGACCAGCGGCTGACGCTGCGGGTCTGCTCCCGCCAGTCACGAAAATCGGCACCGGTGACGTTGATTCGATCGATGAAATCATCGTCGGGTTCCGCGGTCGTCGCCACAATCAGGCGATCGACGCCAACGAAACGGTAGGGACGCAGCACCAGTGCGTCGAGCAGGCTGAACGTGGTGCTGTTGGCCGCGAGCGCGACCGCCAGCGTCAGGACCACCACCGCCGACAGCGCCGGGCGCTGGCAAAGCGCGCGCCAGGCGTGGCGCCAGTCGCGCGACAGGCCGGACCAGCGGCCGCCGGCGGTGTCGAGTTCGGCGTTCGAGATCCAGCGGGCGGGCGGCCTGCGGCGCAGCAGCCGCATCACCCCGTAGCGCACCGCGATGCCCAGGCACTGGCGCACATGCCACCGCGATGCGCGGGCCGCCCCCGCGCGCCTGGCGTAGCGCGAGAACTCTTCACGCAGGTCGCCGATAATGGCCTCGCGCTGCTCGTGGTCTCGCACCACGAACGAAAGACATTGTTCGGCGAGGCGCGTTGAGGATGTCATAAGCTTCTGCGCTTTCTGTGACCCTTGCGGCTGCTGTGCCTTCTGTGGCCCTGGAACTGCTTCTGCGCCCTGCAACCTATCCGCGGCCCAGGATGGCTTCGAGCCCCCTGGTCATGCTGCTCATGGCGTCATGGGTGGCGCGGATGGCTTTGAGCCCGGCGGCGGTGACGGCGTAGTAGCGGCGGGCCTTGCCGCCGCGCTCTTCGGACGGATCGCCCATGCGCGACTTCAGGCAGCCCTTGGCCTCGAGACGTTCGAGTCCGGTGTAGAGGGCGCCGCGGGCCACCGGGCGGGTGGTGCGCTGTTCGATGAGCTCGCGGATCGGCACCGCGTAGGCCCCCTCGTCGAGATGGAGGATGGCCAGCAGGACCGCGTATTCGAACTCGCCGAGGTAAATGGGTGCCATGTCTGCATGGCAGGCTAAATCAATGCCTGCATTGCAGTCAATACGCTGGATTGGTTGAAAGGTTCCATCGGCCCGGGCCCTCAGGACCTCGCGACCCTCAGGACCTCGAGCCCTTAGAGATTGACCGCCCGCGGCGTATTCATCATCGCCCGCAGCTCGTCGCCTTCCATCACTTCCTTTTCGAGCAGGAAGCGGGTGACGCGCTCGAGGATGTCGCGGTTCTCGCGCAGGACGCGGCGGGCCACGTCGTGCGCACCGCTGATGATGGCTTTGACTTCCTCGTCGATGACCCGCGCGGTCTCCTCGCTGTAGAGCCCGCGTTCGGCCGGCATGCCGAGGTCGAGGAAGCGGCCGCGGCGGCTCTGGTCGTAATTGACCGTGCCGAGCCGCTCGCTCATGCCCCATTCGGTCACCATCGAGCGGGCGACGTCGGTCACGCGCTGCAGATCGTTCTGGGCGCCGGTCGAAATCTCGCCGACCGCGATCTCTTCAGCGGCGCGGCCGCCGAGCAGGATCGCCATCTGGTTGAGCAGATCGCCCCGCTGCATCAGGTAGCGGTCCTCGAGCGGCAACTGCATGGTGTAGCCGAGCGCCCCGAAGCCGCGCGCGACGATCGAGATCTTGTGCACCGGATCCATGTTCGGCAGCACGCTCGCGACAATGGCGTGGCCGGACTCGTGATAGGCGACAATCTCGCGCTCGCGCGTGCTCATCACGCGCTTCTTTTCGAGGCCCGCGATCAGCCGATCGATCGCCTCGTCGAAATCCTTCATCACCACCGATTCGCCGTCGCGCCGCGCCGCCAGCAGCGCGGCTTCGTTGACGAGATTGGCCAGGTCGGCGCCGGCGAACCCGGCGGTGCGGGCAGCGACCTTGCGCAGATCGACCGCGGGATCGAGCTTGACGTTGCGGACGTGAATCTGCAGAACCTCTTCGCGGCCCTTGACGTCGGGCTTGTCGACCAGCACCTGCCGGTCGAATCGGCCCGGACGCATCAACGCCGGATCGAGCACTTCCGGTCGATTGGTCGCGGCCATGATGATGATCGCCTTGCGCGCGTCGAAACCGTCCATCTCCGCGAGCAGCTGGTTGAGTGTCTGCTCGCGTTCCTCGTGGCTGCCCATCGGGCTTTGCACGCGCGCCTTGCCGAGCGCGTCGAGCTCGTCGATGAACACGATGCAGGGCGCCTTGGCTTCGGCCTGCGAGAACAGGTCGCGCACGCGCGCCGCGCCGACGCCGACGAACATCTCGACGAACTCGGAGCCGCTCAGGCTGAAGAAGGGGACCTTGGCCTCGCCGGCGACCGCGCGGGCGAGCAGCGTCTTGCCGGTGCCCGGCGGGCCGACCAGC
This sequence comes from uncultured Acidimicrobiia bacterium, assembly GCA_963795125.1. GTDB lineage: Bacteria > Acidobacteriota > Vicinamibacteria > Vicinamibacterales > UBA2999 > 12-FULL-67-14b. The sequence goes on from CAWCGQ010000001.1 coordinate 1,323,744, forward strand.
AGCACGCCTTTCGGGATCTTGCCGCCAAGGTTGGTGAACTTGCGCGGGGTCTTGAGGAACTCGACGATCTCGCGCAGCTCCTGCGCGGCCTCATCGACACCGGCGACGTCCGCGAAGGTGGTCTTGACGTCGTCTTCGGCGTAGATCTTCGCCTTGCTGCGCGCAAACGACATCACGCCGCCCTCGGCGCCGCCGAGTCGCCGCGCGAAGAACGACCAGGCGGCGATAGATCAGGACGAAGGGCAGGATCCAGCCGAGCAGCTCGGGCAGCCAGCGGCTGACGAGCTCGCCCGAGTACTTCACGCCCGCCTGATCGAGTTCCTCGACCAGCTTGGGATCCTCGATGCGCGTCGTCGTGAACGTGGCCGCGCCGTCGTCGGCCTTCTTCAGCGTGCCATGGATGACCGTGTCGCCGACCGCGACCTCGGCCACCTGGCCGCCGCGCACCAGCCCCTTGAACTCGCTGTAGGAGATCTGGCGGCCCGGCGGCGCCAGGAAATACGCCTGGCCGATCGCCAGAACCGTCAGGACGCCGAGCACCCACCACAGGGCGGTGGGCTTGGTGGACGGCTGGCGGCGATCCTTGCCGCCTGGCGGAACCGAGCGACTAGGCATGGATTGCCTGACCTTTCGCGAACGTCAGCTCGTCACCAGTCAGATCGACAGTAATCGTATCGCCTTCGTGGAACGCGCCTTCGAGCACGCGGAGCGCCAGGGGATCCAGCAGCCGCCGCTGCAGGGCACGCTTGAGCGGGCGCGCCCCATAGACCGGATCATAACCCTCGCGGACCAGGAAGTCCTTGGCCGCGTCGGTCAGCTCGACGGTGATCTTCCGCTCGCTCAGCCGCCTCAGCAGCCCGCGCAGCTGGATGTCGACGATGGTCTTGATGTGTTCACGATCCAGCGAGTGGAAGAACACGATTTCGTCGATGCGGTTGATGAACTCGGGACGGAAATGCCCGCGCAGCGATTCCTGATCGCGGATGTTCGACGTCATCATCACCACCGTGTTGGTGAAGTCCACCCTGCGGCCCTTGCCGTCGGTCAGCCGGCCATCGTCGAGCAGCTGGAGCATGACGTTGAGCACCTCCGGATGCGCCTTCTCGATCTCGTCGAACAGCACGACGGCGTAGGGGCGGCGCCGCACCGCTTCGGTCAGCTGGCCGGCCTCGTCGTAGCCGACGTAGCCCGGCGGCGCGCCGATCATGCGCGACACGGTGTGCTTCTCCTGGTACTCGGACATGTCGATCCGCACCATCGCCTGCTCGTCGTCGAACAGAAATTCGGCGAGGGCGCGGGCGAGTTCGGTCTTGCCGACGCCGGTCGGCCCCAGGAAGATGAAGCTGCCGAGCGGGCGATTCGGATCCTGCAGTCCGGCGCGCGCGCGGCGAATGGCGTTCGCCACCGCGATGAATCGCCTCGTCCTGCCCGACGACGCGCTGATGGAGGCGTTCCTCCATCTTGAGCAGCTTCTGGATTTCGCCTCTCCATCAGGCGGCTGACGGGAATGCCGGTCCACTTGCCGACGACTTCGGCGATGTCTTCTTCGTCGACTTCCTCCTTGAGCATGCTCTTCGCCTGCTGCAACTCCTGCAGGCCGCGCTTCATGCTTCTTGATGTCGGCTTCGAGCTGCGGCACCTTGCCGTACTGCAGCTCCGACGCCTTGGCGTAGTCGCCGGCGCGCTGCACCCGCTCGATCTCGCCGCGCACCTGTTCGAGCTCTTCCTTCAGCTTGCGGCCGGCCTGGATCGCCTCTTTCTCCTGCTCCCAGTGCGAGCGCAGCTCGGTCGACTCTTCCTTGAGGTCGGCGATCTGCTTGTCGATCTTTGCCAGGCGATCCTTCGAGGCCTTGTCGGTCTCCTTGCGCAGCGCCTCGCGCTCGATCTCGAGCTGCATGGTGCGGCGCTGCACTTCGTCGAGCTCGACCGGCAGGGAATCGATCTCCATGCGCAGCTTCGACGCGGCTTCGTCGATCAGATCGATCGCCTTGTCGGGCAGGAAGCGGTCGGTGATGTAGCGGTTCGACAGCACGCCGCGGCGACCAGCGCCGCGTCCTTGAACTTGACGCCGTGATGGATCTCGTAGCGCTCGCGCAAACCGCGCAGGATGCTGATGGTGTCCTCGACGGTCGGTTCGCCGACGTTGACCGGCTGGAAGCGGCGCTCGAGCGCGGCATCCTTCTCGATGTATTTCTGATACTCGTTGAGCGTGGTCGCGCCGATGGTGTGCAGCTCGCCGCGCGCCAGCATCGGCTTCAGCATGTTCGACGCGTCCATCGAGCCTTCCGAGGCGCCGGCGCCGACCACGGTGTGCAGCTCGTCGATGAACAGCACGATCTGGCCGTCGGCGTCGGCCACTTCCTTGAGCACGGCCTTGAGGCGATCTTCGAACTCGCCGCGATACTTGGCGCCGGCGATCAGCGAGCCCATGTCGAGCGTCACGATCTTCTTGTTCTTCAGGCCTTCGGGCACGTCGCCGCGGACGATGCGCTGGGCGAGGCCCTCGACGATGGCGGTCTTGCCGACACCCGGCTCGCCGATCAGCACCGGGTTGTTCTTGGTGCGGCGCGACAGCACCTGGATCACGCGGCGGACTTCCTCGTCGCGGCCAATCACCGGATCGAGCTTGCCCTTGCGCGCCAGCTCGGTGAGGTCGCGGCCGTACTTCTGCAGCGCCTCGTATTTGCCTTCGGGATTCTGGTCGGTCACGCGCTGGCTGCCGCGCACCGCGGTCAGCGCCTCGAGCACCTTCTCGCGCGTGACGCCGCGCGCCTTCAGCAGATCGACCGACGTGGCGCGGCCCGGCTCGCCGAGCAGGCCGAGCAGCAGGTGCTCGGTGCTGACGAACTCGTCCTGCATCGCCTTGGCATCCGCCTGCGCCGCGTCGAGCACCACGCGCAGGCGAGGGGAGAGGTGCGGCTCCGAGCCGCCATGGGCCTTGGGCTGCTTCGACAGGTGCTCGCGCGCGGCCTTGGCGATGTCTGGCGGGATCGACGGTGAGCTTGCGCAGCACGCTCGGCACCACGCCGCCGTCCTGCTCGGCGAGCGTCACCAGCAGATGCTCGGGCTCGACCTGCGCATGATTCAGCTCGAGCGCCAGCTGCGGCGCCGCGATCACGGCTTCCTGGGCCTTCTCGGTGAACTTGTTCAGATTCATGACATCAGTTCTCTCAGTTGGCTAGCGACTTGCGGGCTTCAACAGGTCACGCAGCGCCTCGTAGTGCTTGCGCTCGTCCTCTGTACAGCGTCTTCGGAATGTCGACGTCGACGTTGGCGTAGAGATCGCCGCGCTCGCTCGGGCTTGCCGACCGACGGCAGGCCGTGACCGCGCAGTCGAAACCGCTGATTGCTCTGCGTTCCGGCGGGAATCTTCAGCCGCAGGGTCTTGGCGTCCGGCGTCGCCACGTCCACTTCGCCGCCGAGCACCGCGATCGGACACCGGCACGCGCGCCTTGGTGTAGACATCGCGGCCCTTCACGTCGAACACCGGATGCGGCTTCAGTGTCACGCGCAGATACAGGTCGCCGCTCGGCGCCGCTGCCGGCGCCGCGGCCGCCTTCGCCGGCGACGCGCACGCGCGAGCCGTCGGTCACGCCGGCGGGAATCCGCACTTCGACGCGTCCGCGCCTGGCCGTCGTGCCGCAGCTGCAGGCGCTGCACGCTGCCGCGGATCGCATCCTCGAGATCGAGCTCGAACGGATGCTCGACGTCCTGACCCTTGCGGTGGCGTGGCCGCGCCCGGCCGCCGCGCGCGCCGGTCGATTCCTGTCCGCCCATGCCGCCGAAGAAGGTCGTGAAGAAGTCGGAGAACGGGCTATCGCCGCCGCCGCCCCCGAACATCTCCGCCATCTCCTCTTCCGTCATCGTGCGATAGCCGCCCCCGCCGGGCGCGCCGCCAAACGGTGAGCCGCCGCCGCTACAGGGATTGGCGCCCGGCGGCGCATTCTCGTAGGCGCGCCAGTTCGCACCGAGCTCGTCGTACTTCTTGCGCTTGCGCCGGATCGCTCAGGACTTCGTTGGCCTCGTTCACTTCCTTGAACCTGGCCTCCGCCGCCTTGTCGCCGGGGTTGACGTCCGGGTGATACTTGCGCGCCAGCTTCCGGAAGGCCTGCTTGATCTCCTTCTCGGTGGCGGTCTTGGCAACGCCCAGCGTGGTGTAGTAGTCCTTGAAATCCACGGCTACTCCTCGCCGCCGCTGTCGAAACCAAGCAGCGCCGCGAGCTGATCCATCTCACGCACCAATCGGCGGCGGTTGGCGTCCCGCTGGAACGCCGACGGCCCGCATCAGCGGCCGAATCCGCTGCATCGCTTCCGCCACGGTCAGCAACTGCTGCACGCCTGCAAGATTGACTCCCGACTCATCCACGAGCCGCTTGATGAAGCGCAGCCGCTCGATTTCGTTGCGGGAATACAGCCGCATGCTGCCGACCGTCCGCGCCGGCCGGACCAGGCCGAGCCGCTCGTACTTGCGCAGCGTCTGGGGATGCATGTCGAGCATCCGGGCGGCGTCGGAAATGAAAATCAGCTCGCCGGTTGACACAGTTCAAGTGTAGGCATTGATACGAGTCGTGTCAACTCGCGGGGCCGGCCGCGCCGCGCGCAAGGCAGGCTCGCGCACCGGCGGGCGACCGGTCGTGGCGTTAGCTGATCTTGACGCGGGCGGCCAGGACGGCCTTGACGAGATCGTCTGGGAATCGACCGCATCTCATCGCTCAGTCTCATCGCACGCGATCTTGCCGGCCTTGATCGTGATCTCGTACTGGACGAGATACTGGTGACAGTTCTTGCACTTGCTCAAGTGGAACTCGAAATGGGTGCGGCTTTCGAGCGGCAGCTCGCCGCTGACGTAGTCCATCAGGAAGTCCGCGAGTTCCTGGCATTTCATGACGCCGCGCTCCTGAAGTGAGGGGCCAGCATGGTCCGCAGCGCCTGGCGGGCGCGGTGCAGCCGAATTTTCGTGGCGTTGACGGACAATCCTAGCACGTTGGCAGTTTCCTCGGTATCTAGACCTTCGATGTCGCGCAGCACGAGAACGGTACGGTAGCCCTCGGGCAGCGCGTCAATTTGCTGCCGCACCAGCTCCCGGGTCTCCTCGCGCTCCATGACGTTGTCGACCGGCTCATCCCAGCTCTTGAAGCGCTCTTCGTGGTGGCCATCCTCGAGGAACGAGGGCAGCATCGTTTCGATCGACTGCTCGGGTTTGCGCTTGCGGGTGCGCAGCTTCATCAGCGCCGCGTTGACGACAATGCGATGCAGCCAGGTCGACAGCTTGGCGTTGCCCTCGAAGCGCGCGAAGCTGCTTGAAGGCGTTCAGGAACGCGTCCTGCACCACGTCCCGCGCATCCTCTTCCGACCCGACGATGCGGCGGGCGACGGCCAGCAGGCGGCCGCCGTAGGTGCGGACGACCTGCTCGTAGGCCGCCTCGTCTCCCGCGCGAAGCTGGGCGACAAGCGCCGCCTCATCGTCCACGGGAGTCGCGCTGGCCATCGGTTGAGATTAACACGGAGGTTCCGCGAAGCCGTTCGGGAGTGGCAGAGTGTTTGCAACTCCGGCGTGGCGGCCTCGTTCTCCCGGCAGGCCACACTGAACCACGTGACTGGACTGATATAAATGCTTGCCGACAACCACATGGCCGACGCCAACACGCTACCGCACCACGTCGGTGAAACCGACGCCCACCGATTCCGCATCCTCGTCGTCGACGACAATCATGACTCGGCCTTGAGCCTGGCGATGATGCTGTCGATCATGGGCCACGAGACGCGAACCGCGCACGATGGCGAATCGGCGGTGGCCACCGCGGAGACGTTTCTCCCTGATGTCGTGCTGCTCGACATCGGACTGCCGAAGCTCAATGGCTACGAAGTCGCCGCAGCGCATTCGCGAGAGTGCCTGGGGCAAGTCGATGTTCCTGATTGCCGTGACCGGTTGGGGGCAGGAGGAAGATCGCCAGCGCTCGTCCGAAGTCGGCTTGAACGTGCACATGGTCAAGCCGGTCGAGCCCGGCGCGCTCGAGCGCCTGCTGTCGGAGCTCGGCCCAGCAACGACGCAGGAGCGCCTAGAGCCGCGCTCTAGACCGGGTGCCGTACGGCACTCATCAGCCAAAGTACGTAATATGCTGTCCTGCATAGGCAGGCAGCTACACTATGCGTACAACACACCGAGCTTACACGACCGTTCAGCCGTCTTGGCGCTGTCGCTCGTGCTGGCGCTCGGCGCACCGCGCCAGGGCGCTGTGCCCATGCCTGCGGCGCGACGCCCGAGGCCGTCGGGATGTCGACCGAGCGACTGCAGGCCGCCACGGCGCTGCTGCGGCAGTTCGTTGCCGATCGCAAGATCGCCGGCGCGGTCGCCGCCGTCGCGCGCCGCGGCAAGATCGTCTATCTCGAGCCGGTCGGACTGCAGAGCCTCGAGATCGAAGGCGCCGATGACGGAGCGGTCGCTGTTCCGCGTCTATTCGATGACCAAGGCGGTGACCTCCGTCGCGGTGCTGATGCTCGCGGACGAGAACAAGCTGCGGTTGACCGATCCGGTCTCGAAGTACCTGCCCGAATTCAAGCAGGTGATGGTGCAGGACGGCGGCAGCGGCGCCCTGCGCCAGCCCCGCGCGCGACATCACGATTCAGGATCTGCTGCTCCACACCTCGGGCCTCAGCCATCGCACGTCGGAGCTGTATCGCCGACTGCAGGTGCGCTCGCGCGCGATCGGCTTGCCGCAGTTCGTCGTCAACATCACGAAGGCGCCGTTGCTCGAAGATCCGGGCACGCGCTTTCGCTACAGCGAAGCCACGACGGTGCTGGGCCGCGTCGTCGAGGTCGTCGCCAGGCAGAGCTTCGACACGTTCGTGTCACGCGCATCCTGCAGCCGCTCGGCATGATCGACACGTCGTTCTGGGTCGACGGCGATGCGCGCGCGCGGCTCGACGACGGTCTATCAACGAGCCCAGGACGGGCCGATGGCGCCGTTCGAAATGGAAGAAGTGCCGTTCACCGAGAAGCCGGCGCTGATCGAAGGGCGCGGTCGGCCTGGTCTCGACCGCGGAAGACTTCATGCGTTTCAGCCAGATGCTGCTCAACAAGGGCGAACTGAACGGCGTGCGCTTGCTGAGGCCGGAGACGGCGGCATCGATGACGGTGAACGGGTTGTCGGATGCGATCCTCAAGGCGCGCGGCGGCAACTGTCGGATGGGGACTCGGCAACGTCGATGTGGTCGTTGGCCCCGGCTCGCGCGGCTACCTGACGGCGATTGGCGAGTACGGATGGGACGGTCAGCGCCGGGACGTTCTTTGCGGTTGATCCCTCGAAGGAGCTGGTCGTCACACTCATGACGCAGAACCTGCCCGCCAACCCCGATGGTTTGCGTCAGAAGTTCAAGGCCGCGGTCGTACAATCCATCGTTGAATGAGCCTCGGTGCAGTGGTCTTCGCGATCGTGGCATTCGGCGCGGCGCCGGTCGCGGCCGCGCGTTCACCCACGGCTCAGCCGTCGCCATGTCGTAAAGCAGTGTCGCTCGACAGTCCGGTGACTGCGCTGGCCGACTGCCTGAGCGATCCGGATCCCGCGGTGCGCGACGCGATTGCCTTCGAAGGGTTGAGCAAGCGGATGCGCGCCGGCGCGTTGGATGTGGCCGCCCTACGAGGCCTGAAGGATCGCCTGCTAGCCGTCCTCTCTGGCGCCGGCCCCACGCTTCGAGACGTCCTTTGCAGCTCTCACCCTCGCCGAGGTCGCGCGCACCGATCGTCAAAAGCCCTGGATGACCGAGTCGGAACGAGACGCCATGGTCGCCGCATCGGCGCGCTATCTGTCGACCGTCACCGACTACCGCGCGTTCACGCCGGCCGAGGGCTACATCCACAGCGTCGCGCACGGGGCCGACTTCGTGACTGCAGCTCGCACTCAACGCCGCGATCACCAGGCCGCAACTGGATCGACTGCTGGCCGCGATCGCCACCCAGGTCGCGCCGCGGGCCCCGGACGTCGCGTATTGGGCGGGGGAGCCGGATCGTCTCGCGCGCGCGGTGATCGCCATCGCCCAGCGGAAGCTGCATGCCGATGCCGAGTGGAACGCCTGGTTCGCGACGGTCATGGATCCCGGACCGCTGGCCTCGTGGGACGCGGCGTTCGGGTCCGAGGCCGGCCTGCGAAAGCGTCATAACGCCCGCGCCTTTCTCCTCAGCGTGTTCGCCACCGCCGACCACGGCCGAAGACCCGGGAGTCCGTCAGTTGCAGGCGCCTACGCGCGAATCCCTGAAGCTGGTGCCATAGGTACGGTCCTTGCTCCTCGACGGGCATGTCACTTTCTTCCAGTTCGCTCCGCGGCACCCGTGCCGTTCCACTCCTGATGCTCGTCTTGGGCGCGCACGTTACGGCTCCGGTAGCGGGCGCTACCGCAAACGCCGGCGGCCCAGAAGGCGACCAAGGCGACCGCCGCGAAACCATCAGACCTGCTGCCGACGCAGGTGCTGCTCGATCGCGCCGGGTATCTCCACCGGCGAGATCGACGGCGTCGACGGTCCCAACACCCGGCAGGCCATCGCCGCCTTCGAGCGCGACAAGAAGACGACGATCGCCGTGGCGCTGGCTGCGGCGACCGAGCCGCCGACCATCAGCTACACGATCACCGCCGAAGACGAAGCGATGCCGCAAACCGAGAGCATTCCCGAAGACATGATGGAGAAGGCGAAGCTGAAGCGGCTCGATTTCCGCTCGATGGTCGAGATGCTCGGCGAGCGCTTTCACGCATCGCCGGCGCTGCTCAAGAAGCTCAACCCGACTTCGCAGTTCGCCGTCGGCGAACAGATCACCGTGCCGAACGTGCAGATCGTCTCGGCGGCGGAAGGGCAAGCCCGTGCCGGACATCACCGTCAAGGTGTCGAAGCAGAACAACACCTTGACCGTGCTCGACGCGAGCGGCGCCACCTTGATGCACGCGCCGGTGACCAGCGGCAGCGAACATGACCCGTTGCCGATTGGGACGTGGACCGTGACCGCGGTGGCGCGCAATCCGACGTTCAACTACAACCCCGATTTGTTCTGGGATGCGGATCCGATCACATGCGAAGGCCAAGATGCCCGCCGGGCCCGAACGGGCCCGTCGGCGTCGTCTGGATCGACATCAGCAAGCCGCACTACGGCATTCACGGCACGCCCGAGCCCGGCACGGTCGGCCACACCTCGTCGCACGGCTGCGTGCGTCTGACCAACTGGGACGCGCTGAAGCTGGCGGCGATGGTCGGCAAGGGAACCAAGGTCGAGTTCGTGGAATGAGGTCAGGCCATGGCGCAGAGCGGCCGAGCGGCCGCGCCGGCCGCGGCGTCGTGGATCGTGTTTGCCGCCGCGACTCGGATTTCTCGCCGGCATGCTGGTGATGGCGGCGGTGGTCACGATCTTCCCGATCCGGCGTCAGCGGCCGTCGACCGCGCCGCTCGATGGGCGTCGCGGAAGGTCGAGGTCAAGCCGACGAAGACGGAAGAACCGACGCCGGTATCGCCGCCGCCGACCGGCGATCGCGGCGCCGCCGGTGGCGGGGGCTGTCGTTACCCGCCGACGATCTGCGCCAGCGGCGCCTGACGCTGCCGGTGCAGGGCATCAAGCGCGAGGCAGCTGACCGACACCTTCAACGACATGCGCGGCACTTCGCGGCGGCACGAGGCGCTCGATGTGCTCGCGCCCCGCAACACGCCGGTGCTCGCGGTCGAGGACGGCACGCATCGCCAAGCTGTTCCTCAGCGATGCCGGCGGCATCACCATCTATCAGTTCGATCCGTCATCGTCCTATGCGTACTACTACGCGCATCTCGAGCGCTACGCTGATGGATTGAAGGAAGGCGCGCCGGTCAAGCGCGGCCAGGTGCTCGGCTATGTCGGCACGACCGGCAACGCGCCGCGCGACACGCCGCACCTGCATTTCGCGATCTTCAAGCTGAGCGACGACAAGAAGTGGTGGCAGGGCACGCCGATCGATCCTTATTCGGTCCTCAGGTAGGTCGCCCGCGTTTCTTCGAGGCTCTCGACGATGCGCTGCGGCGAACGCCTCCGGCTGAATCACCTTGGCGGCCGGTCCAAACCCCATCACCCAGGCCTGCAGTTCCCAGTCGGTCACCACGTTCATCGTCAGGCGAATGCGCCCGCCCGGCAGGTCCTCGATCGTGCTGCGACGGATGAAACTCGCGCTCGCGCACGTACGGTGCTTCGGCCGCGGTGAATTCGATCACGACGATTTCCGGCGTCCCTGAAAATGCGCCGAGCGAATGCGGGAACACGTCCGACGGCGATCCCTCGACCGGGACTGAACGATTCCTCGAGCGCCACCGCCTGCTCGATGCGCTGCACCGCGAACGTCCGCATCTCGCTGTAGTCGGGCACGAACGCCTGGAGGTACAGGCCGCCCTGCGCGTAGGCGAGCCGGTAGGGTTCGACGATGTAGTCCTTGACCTGCCGGCTGGAGAAGGAGTGATAGCGCATCCGGACACGGCGCCGGCCGAGGATCGCCGACATCAGCGCGTCGATCGACTTCGCCGACGCCGCGGCCCGCGGCCGTGACGCATGTTCCTTGGCGCCCAGGGCGTCGGGCAGGTTCTCGATGAACTTCCACATCGACGGGGGCAGCGCGTCGTAGAGCTTGTCGAAGGCCGACGCCAGGCTCTCGCGAAAACGGGCCGCCGGTCGACGGCGGTCAGGACGGTGCGGCTCAGGTGCAGGGCGCACAATTCCGACAATGAGAAACCGGCTGCCGCGACCCCCTTGAAGACATCGCGATTGAGCAGGAACACCGTCTTACCGTCCCGTTTCGAGGTCTCGATCGGGAAGCCGGCCTGGGTGAGGGCCTCGAAGTCCCGGCGGATGGTCCGGTCCGAGACGCCGTCGCCGGCCTCGCTTTGCGCTTCGGACAGGGTCAGTCCGCGGGCGCGCCCTTCGAGAGCCAGCAACAGCCGCCATTGCCGGACGATTTCAGTGTGGCGTTCCATCGGCTAACTCAGCCGCCGGCGAGAGCCGGTACGGAATATGCAGTCATGTGCAGTCGAGTGCAAGAGGTAACGCAGAGAGGCTGCCACCCTGACCCGATCTGTCAGGGGCGCCACATAAGGTGACGTTATGACGATTCGCATTCGATTCCGCCGTCCCGCTCCCGTTGCCAAGAAGGTCTGCAAGCACTGTGAGAACCGCCGCTCGCTGTTCCGCCAGGAGGGCATCCTCAAGTGGGACCCGTACTACGCGCTCTGCTACAAGTGCTACCAGCGCTACTTCACCCACGCGCAGGGCGAACAGGTGCCGCAGGTTGCAGCGGCAACTGGCGCGGATCGCCGTCGTAGAACACCCGCTCTAGAAACAGGCCTGATGCCGGCGCGGTAAGCCGCGCCGCATCAACCGACCAGACCTGATCCGGGTCGATCGCGCCCTTGCCGATTTCGACGAGGACGCCGACCATGCGCCGCACCATCTTCCAGATGAAGTGCGAGCCGCCGACTCGGATCAGGATCAAGTCGCCGTCCTCGCCGAGGGTCACTTCCTCGACGAGCACGTCGGTGGATTTCTCTTCCGGATCATCGTCGCTGAACGACTGGAAGTCGTGCATGCCGGTGAAGCGCGCGGCGGCGTCCTGCATCCGCTCGAGGTCGAGCGGTTCCTTCACCCACCACACGAACGGTTTCGCAAACGCGCTGCGCCGCCGCGACACCTGATAGAGGTAGCTGCGCGCGACGGCGCTGTGCCGCGCGTGAAAGCGATGCGGCACGCTGTCGACCGCGAGCACGTGGATGTCGGCGGGCAGGGCGTCGTTGATGCCGCGGCGCAGCGACTCCGCCGGCAGCGCCTTCCTGCACGTCGAGGTGCGCCACCTGGCGCAGCGCATGCACGCCGGCGTCGGTGCGGCCCGAGCCCATGAACTCGAACGTCTTGTCGCGCGTCAACTCGGCGATCGCGCGTTCGAGCTCGCCCTGCACGGTGCGCGCGTTCTTCTGTTTCTGCCAGCCGCTGTATTTCGTTCCGGCGAATTCGATCGTGAGCTTGTAGCGAGGCACTCACCGTATGATAGTCGCGCCATGAGCCACAAACCTGTGCACGCCGCGAATTTGCCGAAGCCGGTCGGTCCGTACTCGCCCGGAATGGGGTTCGAGCGCTTGATCTTTGTGTCGGGACAGGGCGCGACCGATCCGGCGACCGGTCAGCTCGCCGGCCACGACGTCACCACGCAGACGGAGCAGTGCCTGAAGAACCTGCAGGCGATCCTCAAGGCCGGCGGATCCGATCTGCAGCACGTGCTGCGCTGCGGCGTGTTCCTGCTCGACATGAATGAGTTCCAGAAGATGAACGCCGTCTACTCGCGGATGTTCGGCGATCATCGTCCGGCCCGAACCACCATCCAGGCGGCGGGCCTTGCCCGGCGAGGGATTGCTGGTCGAAATCGACTGCATCGCCTACGTGCCCGTGAAGTGGGGTCAGGTCCCAATTTTCAACATGCCTTTCGCTGGCATGTTGAAATTGCGGACCTGACCCCTACTTCAACAGCGACGTAAAATCGGGGCATGACTCAATCTCTCCGCCGCGGTCTGGCCGTCCTGGCCCTGCTCGCTGTGCTGCCCCTGACTGGCCACGCCAACGAGGGGTTCTGGCCGTTCAATCGCATTCCCAAGGCCGCGATCAAGCAGGCGCTCGGCGTCGACCTGTCCGATCAGTGGATCGAGCGCGTGCAGCAGGCGTCGGTGCGGTTCCCGAACGGATCGGGATCGTTCGTCTCGCCCGACGGCCTGGTGCTGACCAATCATCACGTCTCGCTCGATCTGCTGCACAAGCTGAGCACGCCTGAGCGCGATCTGGCGTCGCAGGGGTTTCATCGCCGCCGATCGCGGCCAGGAGATGAAGGCCGCCGATCTCGAGCTGATGTCGCTGCAGAAGATCGAGGACGTCACCGCCAAGGTGAATGAAGCGGTGACGCCCGGCATGTCCTCGGCGGAGACGCTGGCCGCGCGCCGCTCGGCGATTGCCGCGATCGAAAAGGACTCGCAGGCCAAGACCGGTCTCGAAGCCGAAGTCGTCACGCTCTACCAGGGCGGGCAGTATCACCTCTATCTCTACAAGAAGTTCACCGACGTCCGGCTGGTGTTCGCGCCGGAGTTCGACGCCGCGTTCTACGGCGGCGATCCCGACAACTTCACGTTCCCGCGCTACTGCCTCGACATGACCATCTGGCGCGTCTACGAGAACGGCAAGCCGTTCCAGACGAAGAACTATCTGCCGTGGTCGACGACCGGCGTGAAGGAAGGCGAGGCGGTGTTCACGTCGGGACATCCCGGCGCGACGCAGCGCCTGAACACGGTCGCGCATCTCGAGTTCCTGCGCGACCACGCGTTGCCGCTGTCGATCAACGCCTTCACGCAGATTCGCGACGCGCTCGACGCCTATGCGAAGCAGGGCGCCGAACAGGCGCGCCAGGCCAACGACGATTTCTTCGGCATCGAGAATTCGCTGAAGTCGTGGCATGGACAGATCGGCGGCTTGAAAGACACCACGACGATGAACAAGAAGCGCGCCGACGAAACAGGCGCTGCGCGATCGCGTCAACGCCAATCCCGATCTGAAGGCCAGTTACGGCGACGCCTGGGACCAGGTCGCGGCGGCCCGCGAGCGCGTTGCCGCCGTACAACCTCGAGCGCGTGTTCTTCGAGAGCGGGCTCGGCCTGAACACGCAGTACTTCACGCTGGCGCGCACGCTGCTGCGCTGGACCGATGAGAGCGCCAAGCCGAACGGCCAGCGCCTGCCCGAGTATTCGGACGCGCGCAAGGCCGCGATCGAGCGGCAGATGGCGTCGGCCGCGCCGATTTTCCCCGGCGTGGAGCAGGCCAAGCTCGAGGCCTGCCTGTCGGTGATGCAGCAGATGCTCGGCGCCGACCACCCGCTCGTCACAGCAGATCCTCGCCGGCAAGTCGCCGAAGGCGACGGGCGGCCGAGCTGGTCGCCGGCACCAAGATGGGCGACGCGGCGACGCGCAAGGCGCTTCTCGCCGGCGGCAAGGCCGCGGTGGCGGCGTCGAACGATCCGTTCATCGAGCTGGCGCGCCTGGTCGATGCGCGCGCGCGCGAGCTGCGCACCAGGTACGACAACGAGGTGCTCGCGCGTCGAGCGCGACGCGTACTCGAAGATCGCGCAGTCGGTGTTCGCGACCCAGGGCGATGCGGCCTATCCCGGACGCCACGTTCACGCTGCGCCTGTCGTACGGCCAGGTCAAGGGCTACATCGAGAACGGCAAGCCGATCTCGCCGTTCACCGAAGTGCGCGGCCTCTACGTGCGCGGCGACGAGCACCAGCAGAAGCCGCCCTACAAGATCGCCGACTCGTGGATGAAGGCCCGCGCCGCCATCAACCCGACCACGCCGTTCGACTTCGTCAGCACCAACGACATCGTCGGCGGCAACAGCGGCTCGCCGGTGATCAACGTCAAGGGTGAGCTGGTCGGATTGATCTTCGACGGCAACATCCAGTCGCTGCCGGGCTATTTCGTCTACGACGCAGGCGGTGAACCGCGCGGTCTCGGTCGACGCGCGCGGCATGCTCGAAGCGCTGAAGGTGGTCTACAAGGCGAACTGGATCGCCGACGAGCTCGTGGGCTCGGCGGCGACCGCCGCGGCGGCCCGGTAGCGGCGGCCGCGGTTCACTTGCGGTTCGACTGCACCACGTTCATCGCCGTCGTGATCATCGACGCGACGTCGCTCAGGTTCGACGGCAGGATGATGGTGTCGGCGTTGTTGATCACCTTGCCGAACTCCTCGATGTACTGCTCGGCGACCTTCAGCTGAATCGCTTCGGCGCCGCCGGCTGCGCGCGTCGCTTCCGCGACGCGCTTGATGCCTTCGGCGTTGGCCGTCGCCACCGCCAGAATCGCCGACGCCTGGCCTTCGGCTTCGTTGATCTGCTGCTGGCGGCGCGCTTCCGACGCCTTGATCACCTGCTGCTTTTCGCCTTCGGCCGAGTTGATCGCCGCGTCGCGCTGGCCTTCCGAGGTCAGGATCACGGCGCGCTTCTCGCGCTCGGCGCGCATCTGCTTTTCCATCGCCGCGAGGATGTCGGCCGGCGGCGTGATGTTCTTGATCTCGTAGCGCAGCACCTTGACGCCCCACGGCTCGGTCGCCTTGTCGAGCTCGGCGACGACCGAGATGTTGATGTTGGTGCGCTCCTCGAACGTGCGATCGAGATCGATCTTGCCGACCTCGCTGCGCAGCGTCGTCTGCGCCAGCTGGGTGATCGCGAACAGGTGATCGGAGATGCCGTACGAGGTGCGCTCGGGATTCATCACCTTGAGATAGAGCACGCCGTCGACCTGCACCTGGACGTTGTCGCGCGTGATGCAGATCTGCGCCGGGATGTCGAGCGCCATCTCCTTGAGCGTGTGCCGGTAGCGGATCACGTCGACGAACGGCACCAGGATGTGAAAGCCCGCGTCGAGCACGCCGGCAAAGCGGCCGAGCCGCTCGACCACGAAGGCGCTCTGCTGCGGCACGACGATCGCGGTCTTGTAGAGCACGATGATCACGACGAACGCGAGCAACGCGAAGAAAATCAGTCCGCCTTCCATGGCGCTCCTTTCCTGTGACCGTAGGGCGGCAGGTGCGTGCCGCCGGCGAATTTATTCGGGAACAACGGCCAGCGTCAGTCCGTCGACCGCCGACCACGCGCGCGCGCTGGCCCGGATCGAGCGTGACGCTGCTGGTGTTGCGCGCGCTCCACGTCGAGCCGCGCACTTCGACACGCCCGACCACGCCCGGCGACATCCGTTCTGAGCGGAGTCGCCAGGTCGCCGATCAGCGAATCGACCATGCGCTGATCGGGCGTCTGCAGCGCGCGCCTGCATGCCGGCGGCGCAGCAGCGCGAGCGAGCCCACCGACAGCACGCTGAACAGCAGGAACTGCATCGGCCGCGCCGCTCACCGACGCCGAGCAGCGTCAGCACGCCGACCGTCAGCGCGCCGAATACCGAAGAAGATGCAGGACGAAGCCTCCTGGGGTAGCGAGTTCAGCGACCACCAGCACGAGACCGGCAGCGAGCCACATCCACCATTCCATATGCACGGATTATATGAGGATACGGCTCAGCAGGTTGCCGGGTTCAAACGGTTGAGCCAGCTGGATAAGATCGAGGATTCATGCCACGTAATCCTTGTCACCAATGACGACGGGGTAACGTCGGAGGGCATCCACGCACTGGCGGATGCCATGAGGCCGCTTGGCGAGGTCCTCGTCGTGGCGCCGCTGCAGGAGGCCAGCGCCATCGGCCACGCGCTGACGCTGCGCCGGCCGCTCAGGATCGAGATCGATCAGCGACGGCGTCTACGGCGTCGACGGCACGCCGACCGACTGCGTCAACCTGGCGTGCGCGATCATCCTCAAGGGCGTGATGCCCGATCTCGTCGTGTCCGGCATCAACAAGGGCTGGAACCTCGGCGACGACATCACCTACTCGGGCACGGTCTCCGGCGCGCTCGAAGGCGCGCTGCTCGGGCCGCCGGGCATCGCGGTGTCGCTGAAGCGCACGCCGACCTACGACTTCGGCCCGTCGGCCGCCGCGGCGGCGACGGTCGCGGCCGTCGGTGCTTGAAGCACGGCCTTCCCGCGCGCAGCTTCATCAACATCAACGTGCCCGCGGGCACGCCGAAGGGCATGCGCGTGACGACGCAGGCCAAGCGCAATCACGTGACGCAGATCGACGCGCGCACCGATCCGCGCGGCGGCGCGTACTACTGGATCGAGGAAGCGCTCGACGAATATCACCCGGACAGCGGCCGCGACCGATCACGAAGCCGTCAGGGACGGTTACGTCTCGGTGACGCCGCTGCAGCCGGATATGACCGCGTATGACGTGCTCGAGCAGCTGGCCGCGCATCTCGCGTAGTCTCGCCGGGGGCCACGTCCGCGCCACTCGGCGGGATGGGTGGTGTGACCAGAAAGTCCGACCAAACCCTCGCGGCTGGTGTCCAATAGGCCATGCTCGACACCACCCTGCGCGACGTCAGGCATGCCCTGCGCATGTTCGTCCAGAGTCCGGCTTTTGCGCTGGCCGCGGTGGCGGCGCTGACCCTCGGCATTGCCGTCAATACCGCCATCTTCTCGGTCGTGAGCGCCGTGCTGCTGCGGCCGCTGCCGTACCCGCAGGCCGACCGCATCGTCTTCTTCATGAGCACGGGACCGAACGGCCCCGGCTTCCCGGCGGCGTCGCCGGCCAAGTTCGCGCACTTCCGCGAGCAGACCCAGGTCACCGAGCTGGCGTCGGCCTTCAACAACATGCTCATCAACTACACCGACGGCAGCTTCCCCGAGCAGTTGCGCGGCGGCCGGGTGTCGATGGATTTCTTTCAGCTGATCGGCGCGCAGCCGATCCTCGGCCGCACGTTCAGCGCCGAGGAAGATCGGCCGCGCGGCGACAAGGTGGTGGTGCTGTCGAAGGCGTTCTGGGACGCGCGGCTGAAGAGCGATCCGGCGATCCTCGGCAAGGCGATTTCGCTCGGCGGCATTCCGCACACCGTGATCGGCGTGCTGGGTGAGGCCAGCGTCGAGGATCTGTTCAGCCCGCCGCCGCAAGTGTGGGTGCCGTTCCAACTCGAGCCCAACACCGCCGATCAGGGGCACTACTTCCAGTCTGCCGGACGAATCAAGGACGGCGTCTCGCTCGAGCAGGCGCAGGCGCGGCTGCAGACCTCGGCGGCCGATTTCACTGCGAAGTTCGCGAACGCACTGGGGAACGGCGGCGGATTTACCGTCGCGCCGATGGGCGAGGTGCTGGTCCGTAACGTGCGCCAGTCACTGTTCGTGCTGGTCGGCGCCGTCGGCTTCGTCCTGCTGATCGCCTGCGCCAATGTCGCGAACCTGCTGCTGGTGCGCGCCACCGGCCGCAAACGCGAGATCGCGATCCGCGCGGCGCTCGGCGGCTCGCGCGGGCGCATCATCAGCCAGGTGCTGACCGAGAGCCTGGTGTTATCGGCGATCGGCGGGGCACTTGGCCTCCTGCTCGGGGTGCTGGCGATCCGCGTGATGCTGTCGATCAACACCGCCGGCCTGCCGCGCATCGGCCAGGACGGCGCGCTCGTCGGGGTCGACTGGCGCGTGCTCGCGTTCACGACGGTGTTGTCGCTCGCCACCGGATTGATCTTCGGACTGATCCCGGCGCTGCAAAGCTCGAAGACCGACCTGACCTCGACGCTCAAGGAAACCGGCGGGCGTTCGGGCACCGGCTTTCGCCAGAACAAGACCCGCTCCATCCTGGTCGTCGTCGAAGTCGCGCTCGCGCTGACGCTGCTGGTCGGATCGGCGCTGCTGATCCGCTCGGCGATCGCGCTCGGCCGCGTCGAGCCGGGCTTCGACGCCGGCAACGTGCTCACCATGCGCATGTCGATCACCGGGCCGCAGTACGGCTCGGCGCAGGCGGTGGACCTGATGATCCGCAACGGCGTCGAGCGGCTCAGAACCGTGCCCGGCGTTGTCGACGCCGCGGCCACCTGCTGCGTGCCGTTGCAGGGCGGCTACGGCCTGCCGTTCGTGATCGCGGGGCGGCCGTTGACCGACGGCCCGTTCCACGGCGGCGGTGGATGGATCAACATCACGCCGTCGTATTTCGACGTGTTCAAGATTCCCGTCAAGCAGGGCCGCGCCTTCACCGAGCGCGACGACAGCCTTGCGCCGCCGGTGGTGATGATCAACGAGGCGTTCGCGAACCGCTACTTCAAGGATCAGGATCCGCTGGCTAACCGCCTCACCATCGGCAAAGGGGTGATGCGCGAATTCGCCACCGAAGCCGAGCGCCAGATCGTCGGCGTCGTCGGCGACACGCGCGACGGCGGCCTGCAGCAGCAGCCGCAGCCGGCGATGTACATCCCGCAGGCGCAGGTGCCGGATGCCGCCAATGCGCTCAACCTCGGGCTGTCGCCGGTCGGGTGGGTGGTGCGGACCACTGCCGATCCCTATGCCGCGAGCGAATCGATCCAGGCGTCGCTGCGCGAGTCCACCGGGCTGCCGGTCTCGCAGGTGCGATCGATGGCGGACGTCGTGGTTCGCTCCACCTCGCGCCAGCGCTTCAACATGTGGTTGATGACCATCTTCGGCGGGTCGGCGTTACTGCTCGCGGCGATCGGGATCTACGGCCTGATGGCGTATTCCGTCGAACAGCGCACGCAGGAGATCGGGATCCGGCTGTCGCTTGGCGCCGACCGCGGCACGGTGCAGCGCATGGTCATCGTTCAAGGCATGCGGCTGGCCATTGTCGGGGTGGTGGTCGGGCTCGGCACGGCCTGGGGCCTGGCGCAGTTCATGCGCTCGTTCCTGTTCGAGGTGGAGGTCAGGGATCCCCTGGTCTTCGTCGGCGTGCCGATCGTCCTGACGGTGGTCGCGCTGGTCGCCGTGTGGCTGCCATCCTTGCGCGCGAGCCGGGTCAATCCCATGGTGGCGCTGCGCTATGAATAGTGAGGAATGAGCAGGCCTCCCGGCACATTTGGCACCCCCGGGCGCCCCAGTTAAGGTAGACTGAGAGTTCTTCGGGGCGTGGCTCAGCTTGGTAGAGCGCTCGGTTCGGGACCGAGAGGCCGCTGGTTCGAATCCAGTCGCCCCGACCATATCGCAAGAGGGAAAGCCCGCCTAAACAGCGGGCTTTCCTTTGTACGGAATCCAGCCTATCGTTCACCATCCCGCAACAAACTACAGGCGCGAACGACTCAAGGAGAGTTCCCATGACTGCCCTGACTAACGGCCGCTCTGCGTGGAGCAGGTGGCTCGTGGCCGGCCTGGCCGCGGTGGCAATCGCCGCGGCTGTGCTGACCACGGAAACCGCCGCCGCCAGTCCAAATATGGGCACTCGGCCACTCGAACCGCGCGGGGATGGTGGCGTCGCCGTCCAGGGGGCACCGGGGGTCCCGCTCGTCGGCACGACCACCAATTGCGACAACTTCCGGTTGTTTCTTCCTCTGCTGTTCCCCACGCCACTGGACCTTCCCGACGAAGGTTGGACGTGGGTCGAACCGTCCGGACGCCGGTTCCGATCGGTCAGCGGTCTCGTGGTGGCGAGCGACGTGGCGAGCAACGATACCGGTGCCAATCACGACTCGCATGACCTCGATGTCGCGGTGCTGGTCGACCCTGGACAGGAGGGCGTGCTGTCGAGCGTGAACCGGGATCATCCTGACGATCCCAGGCTGGCGCCCGAGTTCGAGCGGGGCGTGGACCGGATCGGCGTCGAATGGGAAACCGGCATCCGGCCTGACGAAAAGCACGGCGACGGCGAACGGCCTGTCTTTCCGAAATGGGCGTGGCCGAGTGTGGGCGACCGGGTGTGGACCGAAGGCCATTGGGTGTTCGATTGTGGCCACCCTGACGAAGTGGTGATCGGCACCGAGAACACCCCTTCCGGTCCGATCCTTGTCAAGGAGTTGCGCTACCGTTCGGAGATTCATCCAGCGCGAGCGATGGCCTCGATGCGGGACCAGGCTGCGCCCTTGCCCGGCACTGGCAACATGCCGGTACCCGTAACGGCCACCGATCTGTACATCCACGGTCGCGGCGGCTTCGTCGTCGATCAGCTGCACTGCGGAATGAGCATCATCATCGACGGGGTCGGCGGCAACGGCGATCCGGACGCGTGTCCCACCAAGACCAGCCCGATCGCCGTCGATTTCAATTTCGATGTGTGTCTGCCTCCCAGGCCGGCCGGCAGCCCGACCCTGGGGTGGGTGGTCCAACCCGGGCCTGGCAACACCGTGCCGATCGCGCCGATTATTCAGTCGACCCCGGCCACCGGCGCCTGCCTGCTCGGCGACCAGTTCGATCATGGCGAGATGCTGCACGTCAGGGTGCCGCTGGCGGGCACCGGCATCGCGCCGGAAGAGGTCTACGCCCGAAAGATCGACGCGGGTTGGGTCGGTGGCGCCCCGCAGCTGCTGCGTCACTTCCGCGTCACGCTCAACCGGATGGATCTGCACGACGACCACGACACCGGCACGCCCGGTGAACTGTCGTTCTTCTGGATGAACATCGACCGCGCGAGGGACGGTGAGTGGATTCGCCTGTCGGACTTCGCCGACGGCAACATGAACGACTACGACGATGACAACTTCGGCGGAGACGGCTACATGGACTTCACCGGCGCGACGTTCGACTTCTTCGTGCGTCCGGACCAGCCCTTCACGATCAGCACCAACGGCTACGATCAGGACTGCCTCGACGATACCTTCGGGGTCCACACCCTGTCGTTCGTGAGTTACCTCGCGTGTTACGCCAATCCTCTCGAATCGGGGGTCAACGACAAGTTGGTGAGTCTGCCCACCGTGTGGGCTCCCGAGGCCACCACCTTTGGCCCGACTCATTCGCCCGAGTACGGGGTCGGGTCGCAGGAGCTGCAGGCGTTCTCGCTGGTGCCGAATAGTTTTCCACCCCCTGCAGTCATCACCAAACGGGATTACGAACTCGAGATCACCATCGAGGAGATTTTCGACAACACGCCGCCGACCACCGTGGTCTCTCCTTCACCTCTGGCCAACGCCGCGGGGTGGAACAACACCAATGTCACCGCGGGATTCAGCGCGAGCGACGAACCGGGTGGCACGGGCGTAGCGGCGATCGTGATCAGCGCGACCGGCGCTCAGCCCTTTACCACTGAAATTGCCGGCGCCTCCGCATCGATCACCCTGACCGTCGAGGGCGTGACGACGCTCTCCTACTATGCGAGGGATGTTCAGGGCAACGTTGAGGAGACCAGGACTCTGGTGGTGCGAATCGATCGCACCCCGCCGACGATTAGCGGCAGCCGGACGCCAGCTGCCAACGTGCACGGTTGGAACAACACCGATGTCGTCGTCAACTTTTCCTGCGGCGATCTCCTGTCCGGCATCGCCAGCTGCGGCATCTCTCCACAGGTTGTGACGAGCGAAGGTCTCGGCCAGTCACGTTCGGCCATCGCCGTCGATTTCGCGGGCAACACCGCAACCGCGAGCGTGACCGGAATCAACATCGACAAGACACCGCCGGTGTTGTCCGGTCTGCCGGCCAATTGCGTGCTCTGGCCGGCCAACCACAAGATGGTCCGGGTGGGGACCGTCGCCGCCAGCGACGCCCTGTCAGGTCTGTTGCCCGGATCGTTTCTGGTCACCGCGGGCAGCAACGAATCCGACGACGGGAAAGGCGATGGTAAGACGAGCCCGGACATCGTGATTCAGGGCGCGACCATCCAGCTGCGCGCGGAGCGCGCCGGTCCGGGCGCCGGGCGCGTCTACACACTCGGCGCGGCGGCGCAGGATTTGGCGGGCAACGCCGCGACCGGCGCCGGCATGTGCACCGTGCCACACAATCGATAAGCGATCGTGGAACAGGCCCCGCCAGTCTGGCGGGGCCTGTCGTTGCAGAACCTTCGCGCCGGTGGCGCGCTATTGATTCGGCCGCAGGATCTGACGGAACTTCAGGGTGTTGATGTCCCTGAACATCGGCGTGCCCGGCGGCAGCAGCTGCGGTGTGAGGAAATCGGTGTCGAAGTTGTAGCCGCGCGTTGGTGCGCCGTAGACGTTGGCGTCGGCGCGATAGATGCCCACCGCCTGGCGGCTGAAGTAGAGGCTCACCATCGAGCCACGGTAGCGCAGGTTGGTGCCGCCCCAGTCCTCGATCATCTTCATGAAATTGTGCACGCCGCCGTCTGAGCCCAGTTCGGCCACGCCCCATGCGCCCGGTTTCGGAAACGGGATGGTCTTGCCGGTGACCATCCCAAAGCGGTAACCGGTATCCGCGGCGTTGCGGTTGTTCTGGTCGTTGGGATACTGGAACGTCATGGCGTCGTTGAACGCGTTCGACAGCAGCGTGATCGAGTCTCCGATGATGGCGGTGGCGACATTGGGCTCGGCGATCACGCTGGCGGCGGTGGCGTTGAAGTTGCCCTGGATATACATCGGGTTCTCCGACGTCACCGTGAAGCCGTCGGCAGGCAGATTGTTCACGCCCCCCGCCATGCCGCCGTTGATGATCTTGAGCGCGCGCCGGAACAGCACCGGCCGCGCCAGCCGGCCGCGGCCCGAGTAGAGCAGCGGCACCGAGCTCCACGGCCGCTGCGCCGCTTCGAATCCCATGTTCGCGACGGCGCCGGCCGGCACCGCCAACGCGTGCGGCGTTTCGCCGTAGGTCTCCAGCGTGCCGTTCTCGTTGAAGTCCTCGCCGGCCTCGAGCAGATTGGTTTTGGCCCAGGCGGCGGCCGCCGGGTTGATCGAGTCCTCGTTGCCGTACTCACCGGTTTCCGGATCGCCGACGATGTTCTCGTTGTGGTCGCCGCGGCGATCGGAGAAGTAGATGATGTAGCCGTTGTTGTTGAGCGCCTGGTTGCCGGTGGCGCCAATCGCCCCGCCGACCCAGCGCCGGAAGTTGTTGGCATCGAGCGCGACATAGGAGAACAGGCCGCCCATGTTCATGCCGGAGTTGACCGGCAACAGCCGCGAGCTGCCCTCGCGCGGGTCGTAGAGCATGTTCGGCCAGAAGTCGGTCGCGACGAGCGACCCGCTGTAGTTGCTGGCGGCCACGCCGCACTGGTTCGCGCCGAGGCCGTTGTCGCGCAGGCGCTGGAAGCGCACCACCGCATTGGGCGTCGGATCCGCGCACGGATCGCCCTGCTGGTTGCGACCCGCGAACCCAAGGTTCAGGAGCTCGAGCGTCACGTCGCTCCAGACTCCGGCAACGTTCTGCATCTCGATCTTGATAAAGCCGCTCAGCAGCGGGGTGTTGGCGGCCGTGGTCGCACCGGTGTAGACCGGATCGTTGACCGCGAGCGCCGCCGGGGCGGCGTGCACGGTGCAGCCCGTCAGGGTATTGAGGGTGTAGCCGGTGCAGGTGACCGGATCCTCCCCGACGAAGAAGCTGCGCGTGGCGACGAACTGCCGCGCCGTGGTGAAACCGGCGGTCAGGTTAATCGCGGCGCTGTTGGCGGCGGCGCCGCCGGGAGCCACGGTCGCCACCAGCGTGGTGCCGTCTGGACGCGTGAAGGTCACCGGCGTGCCGGCCACATACGCCGGATGCGCCGCGCACACCGACGAGCTGCGCTACCTGCAGCGTCGTGCAGGTGCTGCCGGCGCCGGCGACAATGCTCCACTTCAGCCACGCCGGCACGCGGGCCGTTGGTCCAGGCGCCGGCCACGAAGGTTTGAAAGGTGAGCGTGGCGCCGCCGCCGGCGACAACCGACACCCTGGTGGTGGAGGCGCCGGTGGCGGCGGTAATCGGCTCGGGACCGGGAGAGGCGGCAACGGGGGGCCGCGCCGCCGCGACGACATACCCGGCGGGACCACCGGCGGCATCGAGTTGCAGCGGCGCCCCTCCGGTGATGGTCGGCAGGGTGGTCAGATCGGCCGCGCGATCCGAAAGCAGGATGCGCAAGCTCGCTTGCGCGAAATAGCGCTGGCCGTAGACCGCCGCATTGACGTTGTTCTCGTTCGAATTGACCACGGGCCGCCTGATCAAGTCGATCGGCGTCGCGCCTTGTGACGCCAGCGGCAGGGTCAGCTGTTTCGCGCCGGTGGTTTCGGTGCGGATGTTGGTGCGGTAGGTCACCTCCGAAAGATTCTTCCACCCGTCCCACGGCGTCCCGGTGGTGCCGCTGCCCTCGGTGTCGGCAAGGTTGCGATAGTCGGCCGCCGCGCCACCGATCACGCGCGGGATCGACACCGTGCCCTGGTGGTTCGTCAGCGCAATCGATACGCCGTTGGTCAGCGTGTTTCGCACCACCTGCGTGAAGGCGGTGATCTTGTCGCGGAAGGTCAGCGTCGAGCTGTTGCCCGCGGCGATAAACAGGCTCTGGTTGGTGTGCACGCGGCCGCCGAAGTCAAAGTTCGGCCCGGCGTGAAACCCGAGCGACTTCTCGCCGAAGATTCCGAACTGAAAGACGGGAACGGCGACGGTCTGCAGTTCACGCCGTAACCGCACCTCGGAATTGCCGGTCGTCGATCGCGCGGTGACGGTGAGCGTGTACGGCGTGATCAGACCCTTGAATCCTTCGAACGGTCCGGTCGTGATGTCGGTGCTCGGGAACGCCAGCGGATTGCCGGTGTTGGCGCCCGGCCCCGGATCGGGCGTGAAGGTGATGTCGTAACCTGACCCGGCCGCGCCGCCAGGGGCGGTGTAGGTGAAGCCGGTGATGGCCGGCGGCGTGCTGTCGACGACGGCCAGCTGCGCCGCGCTTGGACTGAAGTCGGTGCCGAACAGCGCCGCCAGCGAGGCGGTGAGCTTCTCGAGGCCGGCGTGCGCGGCGGCGTACGCCACACTCTGGTCGCGGTCGGTGGCATGCGACCGCTGGTTGGCCAGCAGCGCCGCGAACATCCCGGCCATCAGCGCGCTCGCCAGCATCAGCACCAGGATGGCGGTGATGAGCGCCACGCCCGACTCGTTCTTGAAGAGCGAGGGCTTCATCGTGGTTTCGCTCCTGCACGTGCGGTTTCGGGGTTTCATCGGTAGCGATCGACAAACGCCATCGCCCGCAGGTTGACCTGCGACTCGAGGGTATTGGTGAGAAACGCCGTGCTGTTCGACAACTGATTCGGCGCGCGGGACGTCAGCTTCACATTGACCTTTCGAATCTGGGTCTGCGCACAGGCGACGGGGCTGCACGCGCCGCCGGCGCCGAGGTCGGCCGCGTTCATCTCGACGCCGCCAGGGTTGCTGGTGCCGTTACTGATGTCGTAGGTAAACTGCAGGTCCACCGCATCCGAAGCCACCGCGGTGCCGAGCGTGTTGTTGAACGACAGCGGATCGCCGTTATTGATGCGCCGTACCAGCCGCGGATGCAGGGCGTCCGAGACGTTGTCCAGGTAGTAGGTAATCAGCCGCAGCCGCGAGATTCGCGTCGCGGCCGCGTTGTCGACCGGATCCTGTGCGTTGAGGGCCGCGAGCGTGCCGTTGGCGGCGCCACTCTGATTCAACTGCAGGGAGTCGCCGTCGGCGAACGTCAGCCTGCGGCCCGCCACATCGACGCCGGTCACCTGCACGAGGGTGTTGAACGAGCCCTTGCTGATCAGCATCAACTGCCCGGGAACCACCCGATCGGGGCCGGCGCCGATGTCGATGCCCGCGGCGACCGTGACTTCGGCGTCGTCGACGGCCGTCAACCCGACGTCGAGGAACGCGTTGTCGGCCATCAGGATCGACAGCACATCGGTGCTGACGCCGCCGATCGACGGGCCCGCTCCGGACCGCGGCATCACCGCCGGCAGCACCAGATCGCCGGCGGCGGTCTCGAAAGTCCCTACCCCGGGCGGTCCCGGAATGCGCACCGGCACCGCTCCCGCGCCGTTCGGAATGCTGACGGTGTGGCTGGAGGGCAGGCCCGATCCGACCTGCAGCAGATCGCGGACCATCAGGTCGAGACCGGCGCGCACCGAGTTGTTCATCGACGCAACGGTCATCACCAGCTCGTTGCCCTTCATCACGTTAGCCAGGCCGGCCAGCGTCGCGCCCATGATCACGGTCAGCAGGCCCATCGCGATCATCAGCTCGATCGAGCGAGTAGCCGGGATCGGCCGCGCGTCCGGGGCGAGTTCGCAGAGCGCATCGAACAGGACCTCATCAGGAGAACGACGAAATGTAGGTGGTGAGGGTGTAGACCTGCCAGGCGTTGTAGACCTTGTAGCGGACGATCACCCGGATCTCGCGCAGGTTCGGATTGACGGTGCCGGTGCCATCGAACGTGAGCGTGTTGATGTCGATCTCCCGCGTGAACAACTCCGCCGACATCTGGTCGCTGCCGTCGTCGGCGGTGTTGACGAGGCCGTCGTTGCCGGGCTCCTTGATCGGCGTGGCGCCGTCGAGAAACACGCCGCCGTTGGCGACGTTGCGAATTGTCGCCCACGACGCCTCGCCGGTGTCGCGCGCGGCATGGACACTTTCAATCGCCTCGCGCGCCTTTTCGCGGGCGACCATCATCGGCGTGGAGGCGGCCATCCGCTGCACCGCAACCGCGAACAGCGCCGCCAGCGGCAGCAGGCCGACCGTGAGGATGACCATGGCGGCGAGCACCTCGACCAGCGTGAACCCCCGCTCATCCGTGGCCGGCCACGCGCGACCTACTGCATCCACGTGGAGCCTCGCCATTTCCAGGAGCGCAGCAGGCCGGTGACGCCGGAGATCGTGACGGCACGCGCCGTCTCGAGCGTATCGGGCCTGGCGATGAAGATGGTGCCGTTGGTGACGTCGCCCGCGGTGTCGATGAGCGAGCCGTCGCTGGTGAACATCACCGGCTGGTCGCCGGTGAAATTGATGTCGTCGGCACCGCCGAAACGGTCGGGGGTGTCGGGCACGCCGGCGATCCGCACGAACTGCTCTTCGCCTTCAAGCGTCAACGAATCGACGACCGTACGGGTTCCGTCGGGCACTTCGATCCGCTCGATCTGCATGCGGGTGTTCGAGACAAATGTCAGGACGATGTTGCGCCGCTCGGCCACCGCGCGGTTGCGCGCGCTTTGCAGGAACGTGGCGGTCATCACGAGGGCGCTGTCGCCCTTGGCGTTGGTGACCATCCGCGCGGTGACGGGGATCGCGACGGCCGACCCGACCATCGACGAGCGAGGCCACCACCAACATCTCGATCAGGGTGTAGCCGTGCTGACGGGTCCGGAGCGCCGACGGCGTTGCCATCGGGCCAGCCGACAGCAAGGCGCGCGCCAGCCGGCCGTCGAGCGCGCAGGCCGAGATAAACGCCGTCGATTCAGGTCTTTATCGAGATCTCGATCGGAGCGGACGAGCGGCGGCGGGATACCACAATTGCGGGTGCACCCTCAACCTTGTCAGGCGCCGCCGCCCGCGAGTGTCCGAGCGTCCTTCTTTCTACCAGCGCAGTCGCCACACCAACTGCACGAGCCGCGACTGGTTGTCGCCGAGCAGCGCCGTCAGGCGGTAGTTGTCGACGTTGGTCGCCGCCGTCGTGTTCGACGGTCGGCGTGCCGCCCCGGGGCCGGCCGGCGCCGAGGTCGGTGCGTGGTGAAGCCGAGCGGGGTGCCGCCGGTCGACGCCGGATTGAAGTACGGCTCGTTGAAGGCGTTCAACATCTCGCCGCGGAACTCGAACACGAAGCGGCCGGGCAGATCGAACTTCTTGGAGATGCCGATGATCGAAGCGCACCAGCTTCGGCGCATTGACGGTGATGCTGCGCAGCCGCAGTCGCCGTAGCCGGGCGCCGATCTCGATGCAGTCCGGTCCGTTCGCCGGCGCGAAGTAGCGGCCGCTCGGCGCGCCGAGCGATCCGTAACCGCTGGCCGATGTCGCACTGACCGAGAACGCCTTGACGGTGTTGTCGAGGATGTCGGCCGGCAGGATGAAGATCTGTCCGCCCGGCCCCTGCTGCACCTTGATCTCCTTCTGCAGATCCTTCTTCGTCATGCCGACCAGACGCACGTTGCCGAAGTCGAGGATCTTCGCCGGTCTGGACGCGGCCGACGCCGTCGATCGACCAGCCGCCGACGATGGCGTCGACGACACGGCGGGCAGACTGGCACCGAATTGCGCTCCCTGCCGATCGGCACCTCGAGCTACCAGTTCGCCTTGAGCGCGTGGCGCACGTTGCCGACCTGGCCGGCCTGGTCGATCCACTCGAGCGGCTTGGTGAAGCCGTAGCGCTGTCGCATCTGCGGCCAGGCTGAAGGTATAGCTGCTGTTGACGCTGAAGCTGTTCGAGAAGCGCTTGCGGTACTCGAACTGTCCTGAGTGGGCGCGCGTGCCGCCGGTGTTGGTGGTCAGGTTGCGCGCCCGCCGTGATGCCGCGCCGAGCATGTCGGGATTGGCGACGAAGAAGTTCGACCGGCAGGCCGGCAGTGATGGCGTTGTTGCGCAGCGTCGGTGTTGCCGATCAGGCCGTTGGTGCCCGTCGTCGCGAAGCCCCACGGGTTCGGGTTGCGAGCGGCCAGGAAGCCGAGGAATGTGGCGCTGGTCCAGTTCGCGCCGGTGTAGAGCGCGGTGTTGCCGGCATTGGCGGCGTTCTGCGCGTTGAAGTGCGCCAGCAGGATCGGCAGCGGCGCCGTGCCGCGCGCCGGTGTAGGCGAACGTCGCGCCGCGGCCGGCGGCGATGTTGGCCTGCAGGTTGGTCTGCGCCTGCCGGAACTCGGTGAGGAAACCGTTGCTGGTGATGTTCGGCTTCGTTCAGGTTGATCGAATCCCAGCGCCCTCGTGACGGCTGCCGACGTAGCGCAGCTCGATCGCCGAGTCGCGCGAGACCTTGCGCTGCCAGCCCGGCCGACCACGACTGGGTGTAGGGCAGCTGGATGTTCGGGTCGTAGGCGTTCACCGCGTGTGGTGACCGAGGCGGGCAGAGCCGGCAGCGCACCGGCGGGCGCCGACGGCAGCGTCGGGTTGTTGCGCAGCAGGATCGGCAGCGTGGTGTTGTTCTGATCGCGCTGCAGCGACACCGGGATGCCCTGGTTGTCGCCGAACACCCCGGTGAAGTCCGACAGGCCGGGACGCTGATAGGCCATCGCCCATCCGCCGCGCACCACCACGTCGCCTTCTTCGCTGCCCCTGAACCACTTCATGAAGCCCGTCGGACGGCGGCACCTGCCACGCCGCGCCGATGCTCGGCGCGAGTTGTTGCTGTCGGCGTTGTAGGCGTACTGGCCCTTCGGGAAGCGGACGAACTGCGGGCCGCGCGCCGGTCAGCGTGCCGGGCTTGACCGATGTTGCCGACGCCCAGAGATGCCGTAGAGCGATTCGACCGACAGCGTGGTGTAGCTGTCGTTGGTCGGGATAGAACGGGTTCTGCAGCACGTAGCGCAGGCCGGCGCTGACGCGTCAGGCTCGGACGCACGCGCCACGAGTCGGACACGAACACGTTGAACTCGCGCATGCGGCCTTCGGCGCGCGACGCGCCCGAGCAGGTTGTAGGCGTCGCCGGCGGCGTTGATGCGCGCATCGCCGGTCAGCGTGAGTAATGCGGCCGGTCAGCATCGCGTAGAGATTCTTCGCCTGCGTGATGTCGGCCGCGGAGGCGCCGGGCAGCGTCGTCGCGTTGAACATGCGCGTCGACCGCGCTTCGGCGGTCGCATTGATGCCGAAGTTCGCCGTCGGCACCAGGGTCTGGTTCTGCCAGCCACACATCGCGCCTGCACCATCGTGCGCGCCGAACTGCAGGTTGTGATTGCCCTTCAGCCAGGTGGTGGTGTTCTCGAGCACCTTGGTCGAGGCCTCGCGCGACGACTGGCCGGAACCCAGGCTCCAGTTGGTGAGCTGCCGCGCCGGTGCCGCAGCAGGCGCCGTTGAAGTTGAGGCGATAGCCGTTGGTGTCGGAGAACATGTCGGTCGCGAACTCCGGCGAGAACAGCGTCGCGCCGCCCGAGCCGCCGACGCGGAACTCGTTGAACACGGTGTCGCCAAACGTCGAGCGCAGCGACTCCGACGTCGTCCAGCGCGTCGACTGCTGGCTGCCGGTCTGCAGCGAGTTCGGGAAGGGCAGTTGCGCGCTGTTGGTGGTGTCCGGGCGTCGAGTTGATGTGGCGATAGTTGAACGACCCGGTGAGGCGGTGGCGCGCGTGATCTCGTAGTCGAGACGCATCGTCGGCGAGGGGTTGAAGCTCTTGGTCGGCATCGACCAGGTGTACTGCTGCACCAGCGGGTTGTTCAGCGCCGTCACGCCGCCGGTCTGCGCGGTGCTGGCCTGGATTTGGCCGAGGATCTTCGCCGACGGTCGGATCGATGGTCGCGAGCTGGCCGTTGCTGGCCGCGATCTGCAACAGGTTCTGCTGCTGCGCGCCGCCGGCGTTGTAGCTGAAGATCCCGGACGCCGCCGTCGGCGTCAGGATGATGCGCTGCAGCGTGCTCGAGCTCGGCGCGCGCTGCTCTTCGTAGTTGAAGAAGAAGAACGCCTTGTTCTGCTTGATCGGTCCGCCCTGCGCGATGCCGTGCTGTAGTTGCGCAGCTCGGTTCTTCGGCGCCTTGCCGGTTTCGGGATCCGGCGGCAGGTCGCGATTGCGGAACCAGGTGTTGGCGTTCAGCGCATCGTGACGCAGATATTCGTAGGCGGTGCCGGTCCACTGGTTGGTGCCGGCCTTGGTGACGAAGCGGATCTGCACCGCGCCCTGGCCGGTCGCATCGGCAGTGTTGCCGGCGGTGGTGACCGTGACTTCTTCGACCGAGTCGAGCAGCGGGCTCAGGCGCGCGAAGATACCCGTCGGTGGTCTTCAGGTAGTTGTCCTGCACGCTCATGCCGTCGAGCGTGATGTTGATGGCGCTGCGCGGCAGGCCGCTCACCGTGGAGTTGCGCGCGGTGCCCGAGGTGTTGAAGCCGGCGAGCGAGGTCAGCGAGTCGAGCGCGTTGCGGCTGGTCAGCGGCAGGCTGGTGATCTGCTGCGCCGGTGAGGTTGGTCGAGATCGCCGGCGACTGCGACTGCACGACCGTCGCCGATTCGCCGACCACCGTCACGTTCTCGGCGATGGTGCCGACCTGCAAGGCCACCTTGACCGCGGTCGGGATGCCGGCATGCGACGCTGACCGAGCTCAGCGTCGTGGTGCGGAAGCCCGCGAGCTCGACGATCACCGAATAGTTGCCGCTGTTGATGTTCGGCGCCGTGAAGCCGCCATCACCGACCGCTCACCAGGTCGATTTCCTGGCCGGTGCGCGTTGTTCTTGATCTTCACGTTCGCGCCGGGAATCGCCAGCCCCTCGGCATCGACGACCGTCCCGGACAGGGTCGAGAAAATGCCGCCCTGCGCGAACGCCGGACTGCCGATCGCACAGGATCAACGCCAGCGCGAGAAACACCGTTCCGATCCCAGATTTTGAGCCGTTCATCATCACCCTCCTGCAACTGTCACACGGAAAAACAATGTCACGGAATGTAAAGGGCTTATGCTGTCGGGTCAACACCAAAACAGTTATTGGTGCCCGCCATCCGGCTCATCGTCCGGGCCGCTCGGCGGGCAATGATTGCGTCGGTGGACCAAATACTTTCATCAGACGTCATGATTCGCCGCGCCGAACCACGCGACATGCCGCGAGCTCGGGCGAACTCGGCATCTCGCTGATGCAGACCCATTACGCCTTCGACAGCCGGCGGTTTCTCGAACCGAATCAGGCCGACGCCGCCGGCTACGCGCGGTTTCTCGAATCGCAGCTCGATGACGACGCCTCGATCGTCCTGGTCGCGGAGCAGCGCGCAGCGCATCGTCGGCTATGTCTACGCGGCCGTCGAACCGTTGTCGTGGAAGGACCTGCGAGATGAATGCGGCGTCATCCACGACCTGCTGGTCGCCGACGACGCGCGCGCGGCCGGGCGCCGGCGAAGGCCTGCTCGACGCGGCGATCCGATGGCTGCGAAGAACGCGGCATGCCGCGGGTCGTTCTTGGCACCGCCGCGCAGAACGAGAATGCGCGCCGGCTGTTCGAGCGCCGCGGCTTCCGCGCCACGATGATCGAGATGACGATGGAGCTCTAGCGCGCGCTCGGCGGGTACCAGTTGGCGAGGCGCACCTCAATGCCTTGCCGCGAGAGGGCGGTGCGCATTTCCTGAAGCCCGCGCGTGGTCGGTTGCGGCCGGCTGGCGCCGGCAGCCACGGGCCGGACCCACTCCTGATCGTAGTGATACGGATACACAACCTTCGGCTTCATCGCCGCGAGGCAGCCGATCGCCGCCTCGGGCTCCATGCGCGCGAGCGGCAGGTTGAGCGGAAAGAATGCCACGTCGATGTTCCTGGCCCCGCGAATCTCCGGCAGACACTCGGTCACGCCAACGACATACACGCGCGTCGCGCCCATCGTCACGATGTAGCCGTTGGCTTCCCCTTCGGGATGAAACGGATCGCCCGGCTTGAGGTCGTAGGCCGGCGTCGCTGCGACCGTGATGCCCGTCGATCTGCCTCGATCTCACCGTTGGCCATGACGATGGCGTCGGCGACTTGCGCCTTGCCGTTCGCGGCGACCACGACCGGCGCGCCCGGTTTTCTGCACGCGGGCAATCGCCGTCACATCAAGATGATGCGCCACATCGTCGGTGATCAGAATCAGATCGGCGGGTTTCGCCCCGGCGGCATCTGCTGACGCTCCACGGATCGATGCGAATCACCTTGCCGGCGTGCTCGAGCTGAATGTCGGAGTGTGTGAACGTGGTGATGGTGATGTCGGCGAACCGATCCATCCGGCTGAAGCCGGACACTACCGCCACGGCCAGCACGATGCCCGACTACGCGCATTGCAACGCCCCCGTTCATGGCAGCCGGTAGGCGACCAGCTCGCCGGGCCTGATCGAGCTGCTCGACGCAACGACGATGTACTGCTTGCCGCCAAGCATGTAGGTCATCGGCGATCCGGTTTGCGCGCCGGGCATCGGCACAGCGCCGGCGTCGGCGCCGGTCTTCTTGTCGTAGGCGCGCAGCAGCGCCCCGCGCGTGCCGTCCGGCAACGTCGCGGTGCCGCCTTCGCCGGAGATCACCAGCGTCTTGGTGACCAGCGTGCCGATGCCGCCCGAGCTGCCGCCGGCGCCGCCGGGACGGCCGGTGCGC
Source organism: uncultured Acidimicrobiia bacterium (assembly GCA_963795125.1). GTDB lineage: Bacteria > Acidobacteriota > Vicinamibacteria > Vicinamibacterales > UBA2999 > 12-FULL-67-14b. The sequence goes on from CAWCGQ010000001.1 coordinate 1,357,214, forward strand.
GGAATCGTCAGCCCCTTCAGCGCCGGATGGTTCTTGATCGCGTCCGGCGTTTCGCCGTGCGCGATCTGCCACGCGATCTCGCCCTTGTTGAGATCGACGGCGGTGATGCGCCCGTAGGGCGGCTTGACGAGCGGCAGCCCGCGCACGCCAAGTCCGCCGCCGGCGCCTTCCTCGGAGGCGCCGCCGTCGCTGATGTAGTTCATGTCGGATCGCTTGGGATCGTTGACCATCGACAACACCCGCACCAGCGTGTGCGAGTAGATGTAGAGCAGTGCCGGTCTCGGGATCGAACGATCCGCCCGGCCAGTTCGGTCCGTTCGGAATGAACAGCAGCCCCGCCTTGCCGTCCTCGCCCTTCGACGATCGGCGGCGTGTAGAGCGGCCCGATCTTGTAGCGCTCGATCAGCTTCAAGCCCTCGGCCTTCAGCTCCGGCGTGAAGTCGAGCACGAACTCCGGCAGGAATCCCTGACGCTCGACCGCCGGCGGCTTGGTGGGGAAGGGCTGCGTCGGCGAATACCACTCGCGCGGCACCGTGCCCTGCTCGACCGGCCGCTCTTCGATCGGCCACACCGGCTCGCCGGTCTTGCGATCGAACACGAAGATGAAGCCCTGCTTGGTCGGCTGCGCGATCGCGGCGATCTTCCGGCCGTTGACGGTGATGTCGACCAGGATCGGCGCGCACGGCACGTCGTAGTCCCAGATCGGATGATGCACGAACTGGTAATGCCACAGGCGCTTGCCGGTCTGCAGGTCGAGCGCGACCAGGCTCTCGCCGAACAGGTTGTTGCCGGGCCGATGGCCGCCGTAGTAATCGCCGGTCGGAATCTCGACCGGCAGGTAGGCGATGCCGAGCTGCTCGTCGACCGTCATCTGCGTCCACACGCCGGTGTTGCCGGTGTACTCCCACGACTGCTCGAGCCAGGTGTCGTTGCCGAACTCGCCGGCGATCGGAATGGTGTGGAAGATCCAGAGCCGCTTGCCGGTGCGCGGATCGTAGCCGCGGATGTAGCCCTTCGCGTTCTTGCGGCTCGCCGGCGTGGTGCCGGCGCGATGCGCCGCGCCGACCAGGACCACGTTCTTCGCCACCACCGGCGCGCCGTTCCAGGCGATCTCGCCATCGACCGGATCGAGCTCCTGGTCGGCGTCCTGCTTGAGATCGACCACGCCGTCGACGCCGAAGTCCTTCAGCGGGCGGCCGGTCTTGGCATCGAGGCCGACGAGCTGGTAGCCGATCGTGACGTAGAAGATGCGCTCGTCACCCTTGCCGTCGGTCCAGTAGCCGACACCGCGTCCCGACAATCGGCGCGACGACAGCTGCGCGCGCCGGCCTTCCTCGAGCCGATGCATCCAGAGCAGTTCGCCGGTGGCGGCATTGAGCGCGACGGCGTTGCGATGCTCGCCGGCGGTGGCGTAGAGCACGCCGCCGATCATCAGCGGCGTGGTCTGCAGGTTGAAGTCGGGCCGCGAGCCGAGGTTCTCGGTGCGGAACCGCCACGCCACCTCGAGCGAATTGAAATTGGCCGCGTTGATCTGATCGAGCGGCGCGTAGCGCGTGGCGCCGAGATCGCCGGCCCAGGTTCGCCACTCGCCGTTGGTGGTGCCGTGCTGCGCGGCGAGACTGACGGCGGAGGCGACGACCAGGATCGCAACCGCCCGAATCAGCACCTTCGCACCCATCATTTGGCCAGCGGATCCGGACGCATCTGCACGTGATACACCTTGCTCGTCGTTCCCTTGCCCGTCTCCATGTGGAACGGCGTGCGCGTGCTGATCGTCGCCCACACCCCGCGCCCTTTCCATCCGCCGTTGGGATCGTCGATGCGGCCGTCCATCCACTTGGTATAGAAGCCGAGCGGGTAGGGGACGCGCAGCACCACCCACTTGCCGTCCTTCAGGGCCAGCAAGCGCCTCCGAGGCGTTGCCGGTGTTGATCGGCATGTTCTCGCCGAGGCCGAGCGCGTCGAACTGATCGACCCAGGTGTAGTAGCTGCCCTCGACGCTGCCGCCATCCTTGACGCCGCGGAACTGCGGCAGCGGCTCGGTGTAGAGCGTCCAGCCTTCGGGGCAATGCTGGCCGGTGGCCTTCGGGCCGTTCAGCGGCCCTTTGCACTTGCGGCGATCGAAGCTGGCCAGGTGGCCGCTGGCCAGCGCCGACCAGAACACGCCGTTGCGATCGACGTCGGCGCCGCGCGGCGAGAAACCGGGGCGCACTTCGCATCGTTGAACGGCGGTTCGTACACTTCGGCGAGCGCGGTCTCCGCGGGATTCGACCCCGGCACCAGCCGCACGACCTGTCCCGGATAGCCGAGCACCGTGCCCCAGATCGCGCCGTCCGGCGCCGGCGCCACCGAGTAGAACGCCGCGCCGAAGCGCTTGTCCTTGGTCGGATCGACCGGCTGGTCGGGCTCGACGTAGGCATCGCGCCTGCCGTTGCCGTTGGTGTCCATGATCAGCGGCGTCCAGCCTTGCGATTTCTCTTCGTCACCGGTTTCCTCGAACATCTTGCGGTTCAGCCAGCCGACCACCTGGCCGCCGCCGCTCGTCCACAAGGTGTTGTTGGCGTCTTCGGCAAACATCAGGTGGTGCGTGCCGAAGCAGGTGTCGATGTGCGTGAGCTTCTTCGTCGCCGGGTCGTACATCGCCAGATGGCGGCCGCTGCGCTGAAGCGGAAACGCCTTCGCCGACGGATGACGTCGAGCCTTCCTTGCAGAACGCCGGATTCTCGGGCGAGCGGACCGCCGAGGTCAGCCACAGGCGGCCCTTCTCGTCGAGCATCGGATTGTGGACGTTGTTCTTGCTGGTCCAAATCGACTTCGTCGCCGAAATACGGCGAGGGCGCCGCCATCTTCGGCGATGTCGGCGGGGTGTTCGCATCGCGCACGGTCAGCGGAACTGGCTGAGCTCGTGTGCGTCTTCGGATCGAGCACCGGCATGTAATCGGCGCTCAACTCGAGCGCGCCGTAGAGCAGTCCATAGGCGTTGAACGTCGGATTGCGCCGATCGGTCGACACCACGTCATGCAGGTACGCCTTCGGATCGGCCCAGTCCCACATCGTGATCACGACGTTGCGCTCGATCGCCCTGCGGCCGCGACGGCGCCGGCGGCACTTCGCCGCGATTGATGCGATCGGTCCAGTCGGCAAACAGCAAGAGCGCCCGTTCCTTGCCGAGTTGATTGAGGCCGCCCACCATGTTGCCGCCTGCCTGGCCCGGATGGATGCGCCGGTCCCAGGCGTGCACGAGCGACGGGAACTCGCCCAGCTCCTTGGGAATCTCGCGGGTGAACTTGGTGCCGAGCTGGTGGCACGCGGTGCAGCCGCCCGACTTGATCATCCGGATCCACTCGCCTGACTCTTCATGTTCGGCGAGATGCCGTTGCCCTGCGGCCCGGTGCCGGGGAACTCGCCGCCTTCCGGAATGCGCAGCATCGACAGCCAGTAGCCGGCCGGGTAGTACTGCGCCGCGGCATGTTCGCTCGGCGCGATCACGGCGGTCAGGTTCAACACCTTGCCCGGCGTCGCGCTGACACGTGGCGAATCGACCAGGCCGTAGCCGCGCACGAACACCGTGTAGTTGCCCTGCGGCAGATCGGGAAGCAGGTATCGCCCCTGATCGTCGGTCACGACGATCTTGGCGTACGGCGTCGGTAGATCCTTGGTCTCGGCGATCACCCACACGCCGGCCTCCGGCCCCTTGCTGCTGCGGACCACGCCCCCGACATCGTCGGCATCTACGGCAATGGCCGCGACCGGCTGCCGCGCGCTGATCGAGACGAAAGAACCGGCCAGCAGGGCAGCGACACCCGCGCCCATCCACGTGCTTCGCGTCATCGGCATTCTCCTATCGCTGCTTTGCATCCGTGGTGGTGGTGCGCAACGCGCGGCGCTTCGCCACCTCCTGCTGGTACTGGTCATCGGTGAGGAACGCGATGTCCGTCCAGCCATGCCCCATCTCGTCCATCGTCCTCGACCCCCATCCAATCCACGCCGTAGGATCGGGATTGTGCCGGTTGTTCGCCGTGTTGTCGTGCACCGACACCGTGTGCAGGATCGTCCCGGCGGGGAACAGGTGCGGCACCTTGTACTTGTAGGTGACCTGCCAGTTCTGTTCGTAGTGCGTGGCGTGGGTCAGAATCTCGCGGCGGCCGTCCGGGTGAATCGCCTCGAGCAGCATCTTCGAGCCGCGGAAATGCATGTGCGGCTGGAAGCTGATGACCAGCGCCGCCTTCGGCAGCGGCCAGTAGCGATCGTGCGTGACGACGCTGTTTGGTGGAATGCTGAGATACGCGGCCGCGTGGAGCGGATTCTCGGCGATCAATGCGCCGGTCGGCATCGACGGCTCGTCAATCGACAGCTTGTGCCCGGCGCGCAGCAGCAGGTCCTCGACGCGCTCGCGGTTCAGGACCCAGTCGTTGCCGACGCCGGTGCGAATCCGGTGCGAGGTGACGACGTGTTCGGGCTTGTAGCCGCGCGGGTAGAACTTGATGCCGACGCGCATGCGATCGAACTGCTCTTCGCCGTAGGGGTGGTAGTGCCCCTCGAAGCGGAAGATCGAGCCCTTCTTCAGGATCTTGGTCGTGCCGTCGGGGAAGATGTCGGCGTCGTTGCCGGCGCCGTACTCGATCAGGTCCATCGAGTTGCCGACGTTCGATCCCATGCCGAGGCCAAGCCCCTCTTTGTCGGTGCCTTCAGGCAGGTCTACATAGACGTGCGCGTGATGCACCGCGCGCCACGCATCGGGAATGATCTGCACCCACTTGACGTAGCGATCCTCGGTCAGTCCTGGATCGACGTGCTCTTCGGGAATGAAATCAGGTCCTTGCGCCGGAATCCTGACTCCCTTGGCCATGCGCACGACCAGGTCGGGCTCGCCGTAGGTCCATTCGGTGTTGGAGTTAAACACCTTCGCGGGCGGCGCATCAGCGGCGCGGCCTTCCGGTGCGCCCGCATCCACCCAGGCCGCGATCAGCGCGACTTCCTCGTCGCTCAGTGAAGGATCGTTCGAATACTCACCGATGCTGCGATCGATGTGCCACGGCGGCATTTCGCGGCTGGTGACCTTGGTCTTGATGGCGCGCGCCCACGGCCGCACTTCGGCGAAGCTCATGAACGACATCGGCGCCGGCGTGCCGGGGCGATGGCAGCTCTGACACGAGCGCTGCATGATCGGCAGCACATCCTTCGTGAAGGTGGGTGGTGCAGGTGAGGGGGCTTGTGCGAGAACACCCGGCGCCGCAAGACTGAGCACGGCGACAATAGCGGCGGAGACGAGACCGCCGACAAATGCACCCGAAGTTCGGTGTCTAATCGGTGTCACTCTGTGGCCCTCCCTAGTTAGGGCATACTCTAGCACCCATGGGACGAGTCGCCGCCGGCTTTGCGCTTGGTTTCGGACTCCTCGCAACCGCGGTGTCGGCGCAGCAGAATCAGCCGATTTACCCGGTTTACGATGGCTTTCTCAAGAACCCCGACGGCAGCTACACGCTGTCGTTCGCCTACTTCAGCCACAACGCCGATCTCGTCACCATTCCGCCCGGCGCGCCCAATGCGTTCGCGCCAACGCCGGGCGACCGCATGCAGCCGACCACGTTCAAGCCGGGCCACTGGCGCTTCCAGTGCGTGATGGTGGTGCCGGCCGATTTCGACGGCAAGATGAAGTGGTCACTGACCTACGGCGGCGTCACCACCGGCACCAGCGAGCGCATGCTGCAATCGAACTGGAACCTGCTCGAAGGCGCCGCCGCGCTGTCGAAGATCGACTACGCAAAGGTCCCGAAGGGCGTGTGTCTCAACCAGCCGCCGGCGGTGCGGGTGCTCGGCGTCACGGCGCGTCCGAACAATCCGCCGACGCTGTCGGCGGCGGTCAACGAGGAGTTGAACCTGTTCGGCAGCGCGCACGACGAAGGCCTGCCGCGCGGCAAGGGCCTGGTGGTCGAGTGGAAGATGCTGAGTGGTCCCGGCACCGTGCAGTTCACGATGCCCGGCGCCGCGCGCACGAAGGCGATCTTCTCGGCGCCCGGCCTGTATGAGCTCGAACTAAGCGCCACGGATTCGGAGTTCACGCAGCGCACAAGACTGAACGTCAAGGTCGGCTGACACCCGAACGCAGCGAATGACACCCGCACTCCGAGCCGCCGAAGCTGCTATCATCCGCGCGGTCAACGGGTAATGGGAGGTTGGGTCATTTATACTCGGACTCCATAGCCGCCTGGCTCGCGGCGTGGGGACACGAATCATATGGCGACCCATCCGACGGCCTATTTACAGTTAGACGCACTCGCCGCAACTTCCGGAAAGCTGCAAACATCGTTGGACTCGCGATGGTTCCGAGTGACTTTCACACGCGCCGGGCCGATCCCGGAGATGCAGAAGCGATCGCGATGGCTCACCTTGACTCGATTCGGTCGATCGGGCCGAGGTTCTATCCACCTGACGTGGTCGAGGCTTGGAGTGACGGGCTTACTCCCGAAATCTACGTGAACGCCATGCAGGGTGGTGAAGTGTTTTTCGTGGCAATCGGGCAACTTGGCGACGAGCCCGCGGTTCTGGGCTTTTCGACGCACCGAGTCGACGATGCGCAGGACGGAGCCTCCGTCTATGTTCGCGGAAGCGTGGCCAGACGAGGAATCGGCAACGCGCTCTGCGAGTGGCAGAGGCGCATGCTCGGGCTCATGGCGCGAGGATGATCCAGATCCAAGCCTCGCTTGCCGGCGTTGAATTCTACAAGGCGAATGGTTTCGAAGAACTCGGGCGCGGAGACGCGCTCTGATGTCGGGTCACTCAATGCCGTGCGTGTTCATGCGAAAGATACTCACGAAACCACAATCGGCGTCTAACTTGCGCTGGAGCCGACGCGGCCTGTGTGCGTGGAGGGTGTCGCTGAGCCGCGCGGCTCAGCGCAAGCGTTAGGCCGCACGCAAGGAGAAACCATGGGCGAAATGCACGCGACCATGAACATCAGCTTGGACGGATGCTGCGACCACACTCAGGTGATTGCCGATGAGGAATTCCACGAGCGGGTATCGGACCTCTTTGATTCGTGCACAGCCCTGCTGTTCGGTCGCAAAACATATGACCTGCTCCACGACCACTGGCCGGGCGTTGCCTCAAGAGGTGACGGGCCTCCAGGCGTTTTGCGACTGGCCAGAATCCTGAACGAGAAACCTAAGTACGTCGTTTCGAGCAGTGATCCCGCGCCTGGTTGGCAAGCACAGCGGACGGCGGCCACCGCCGACTCGATCAGGACTCTACGAGACGACGTCAAGGGTACGCTTCTTCTGGTGGCGAGTCCCACGCTCGCTCGGACCCTCGTGCAGTGGGGGCTTGTGGACGACTACCACATTGCGATGAGCCCGACGGTGGCGGGCCGCGGGCCGCGCTTCCTTGACGGCTTGGAGGAGCGCTTCATGCCATCATTGATCGACGTGACTCGGTTGCGTTCAGGCGTCCTGTTCCTCCACTACGATTTTGCCAGTGCCGGGTGATGCGGCCTAACAACAGCATGCAGCCGACGGCCTTCGCGCCGCAGCTGATGCTGAGCGTTAGGCGGGCGTAGCACGAATTTCTGAAGGCGAGGCTGGATGAAGAGAGCCGTATTGGCCGGATTGGTCTTGGCATCGTCCGCTCTCGCAGCTGGAAGCGCGTCACTTTTCGCCGTGACGGTCGCTTCTGAATTACAGGGGCCGCTCACAGGCCGTGAAGAGGCGCTTGACAAGACCTTGGTGCAAATAGAGGCAGCTCAAGTAGAGCTCGTGCGTGGTCGACCAGCCGCATTCAAGGCGCTGTGGTCGAAACGGGACGACGTGACCCTGACTGGCGGACTTGGAGGCGTGATCGAGAAGGGTTGGGACAACGTGAGTCGGCGACTTGATTGGGTCAGCTCACAATACGCGGACGGCAGCCGCGAGCACGAAGAGGTCGTTCGCTTATTGGGCAGGATGTTGCCTATGTCGTGCAAAAGGAAATCATTCGGTTTCGTGATCCGGACCGGACTGCCCGGGTGACGCAAGAACTCAGAGCGGTCATGGTGCTTCGGCTGGAGTCCGGCACGTGGCGCATTTCGCACCGACAAGCTGATTCCCAGACGACAAAGCAGCCGGCGCGGTAGACCGCGCCGCAGTGCCGCCTAACGGGCCGCTGCAGCCGTCGAGCGCCAGGTGCGAAAGACTCCTTCGCGTGATCGTGCCCGCCGCTCGCGGCTGAGCGGCAGGGCGTTAGGCCGCATCTCCAATTCGAATGTCGACGGCCACAGGAGTACAATTCCGCTATGCCGCATCGCATCACGCGTGAGCGCATGCTCGAAGTGATTCGTGAGCTACCGGAAGATGCTTCGGTCGACGATGCCATTGGGAAACTGGTCTTTCTCGCGAAGATCGAAGAGGGTCTCGCGCAACTCGATCGCGGCGAGGGTATTCCTCACGACGAGGTGAAACGCCGTCTGGGACTGTGATCGACCTTCTGTGGTCCCCGCGTTCTGAAGCCGACCTCAGAGAGATTCGTGCGTTTATCGAGACCGACTCAGTCGCTTGGGCTGACCTAACCGTTCGGCGGGCGAAATCGTGTCGGGCAACTTTCGAATCGTCTATCGGCGGAAACCAGCGGTCGGCGAGATCGGAACCGTATTCCGTGGGTCTCGCGACTTCTCCTCCGGTGGTGGGTAGCAGTGGCCTAACACGGCTTGCAGCCGACCGCGCGCGGCGTAATACTGTGGGCGCCGCGGCTGAAGCCTGGCCGTTAGCCAGACAGAATCAAGACTCGATCACTTCGCTTTGAATGGGAGACGATCACATGGCATCCATCACGAGCGTCGCTGAAGCCTTCTTCGCAGCCTGCGAGACGGGAAAGGGATGGGAGGTCTGCCGCGCCTATTGCATGCCGAACGCACATTTCAGGCCCAGGCTGAGCCGCTGCTCGACGTAAAAACGCTCGCTCAGTACACGGACTGGATGAAGGGCATCATGACGGTCTTGCCGGACGGCGTTATGAAGTGAAGTCGTTCGCCACCGACGCAGCCGGAACAATGTTGCCGCCTACGCCGTGTTCCATGGCACCCACACTGGGCAGGGCGGCCCGGTTCCGCCCACGGGACGCCGCACCAGCACCGACTACGTCTACGTCATGCAGTTCGATGGGGACAAGATCATCCACATGACGAAAATCTGGCATGCCGGCCTAACGATGAAGGAACTCGGCTGGTCCTAACCGTGATCGCGGCCGGGCACCGAAGACGGCACAGGTCGCGGGCGCCGAGCACGCGGCGCCCGCAGGACAGGGCGACTGGGACCGTCCTGACAACTCGGCTGGCTACCTCCAGATGGAGCCAACGCGCCTGAGGGTCTATGCGGTCATGTCGCTGAGGCGCGCGGCTCATCTGGATCGTTAGCCCGCTGAACAGAAACACCGAGACAAGAACGAACGATGAAGGCCCCCGAACAGATCGAGACGGCGAGGTTGATTCTGCGGCTTCCGCGCATGGGCGACGCGGCAACGATCTTCGAGCGCTTGCGAGCGATCCTGAAGTCAGCGATTCCTGGGTTGGCCGCGTCATCAAACGTTCGAGATACGGAGGCCTTCTGCAGTTCAGCGCCGCGGAATGGGAGCACTGGCCCGCAGGGCCCTACTTGATCACTTCACGCTCGGACGGGACGTTGATCGGTGGCACCGGTTTCGGCTTTTCCGCACCGCGCGAGGCCGTGACCGGGCATGTTCTGGCCAAGGATAACTGGGGCATGGGCTACGCGACAGAGGCACTCACCGCTGTGGTCGATGTTGCGGCGCGGATAACCTGGTGACCAGGCGCGCGGCTCGTTCGCGCGCGTTAACGCCAACATCGGAAGGACGGCAAGATAGCTTCGGATTCGCACGCCGTTCACGCCGCCGTCGCTTTGCGTGAGTGCTTTGTGGCCAGATAGCCTGTCGGATCGAGCGATACTGACGGTTCGCCGCTTCCGGGCGCCCGCATCAAGGTAACGAGCGGTGGGCAGTCTCGAGAAGCGGTAACCGACGGCGACGGTCGATTCCTCATCGGCCCCCTGGCGATGGGCAGCTACCGTGTGGACGAACCGTCCGGTTCGTGCCATTGGTCATCGCCCGCGCCTACGCTGGCGACGCGGATACCATTCGCAAGGTCGTCGCAAAGTATGCCGCCGGTGACAGCTTCGGTGGCTATTCACCGGCCCAGGGCATTGCGATCAGCTGCCATGAATCGGGGCGAACCAGGGAATCGCGTGCTCGTGCTCGCGCACTTTATCCGGCGCTCGTGTCTCCGGCCCCCGACGACAGCTGGGACCGACTGTGCGCGACCTTCAGGCCGGGCTTTGAGGATGCGTCATTTTTCGCTCAGGGCGAGCTCCGGCCGAATTCTCCGGCCCCCGACGACAGCTGGGACCGACTGTGCGCGACCTTCAGGCCGGGCTTTGCGGATGCGTCATTTTTCGCTCCAGTGGCGAGCTCCGTGCCGACCTTGATCTACGCCGGCACACTTGATCCCGCGACGCCGACCGTCGACGCCTATCAGGCAATGCGCTTCCTTGACCGTGCAACGCTGGTCGAAGTCGAAGGAGCTGCCCACGGACCTATGGGCGTCGATGCTTGCAGCCCCGCGGCATCGCCTTGGCGTTTCTAGCCGATCCGACGACGTGAGCCTGATGTGAGCTGCATCGGCAAACGGGAGTCTGTCGCCTTCGCGATGGACGGCTTGGACCAACTGTTACGTTAGACAATGAGCGCCTATCACAATTGAGGCCCAACAGCCACCTGTTTTGGACCTGTTCCTTCATCGCTCTCGTAGCGATGTTGGAGCGAAATAGTGAACAGCACGCTGGACAACACGTGAATCTGTTCTGCCGTCGGCGGTTACACTGCTGGCTAACCACCGCTTGCAGGACAGCGGCGGTACTCCGAGCGCCGTTGAGGCCAAGCAGCACGTTAGGCGGACAAGCCGCGCTCGATATGCCGATGTTGACGTCCGACAGTCGCGGCGATCCAGCATGGCCGGCCGGAACAAGATCGAGCCGCGCTGACACAGATCCAACAGGATCTTGCGAAAGCCTGGGTAAGCGGCGACCGGGCAGCAATCGAGCGGATCATTGCTCCCGAATGGCGAAGCACGGGTCCGGATGGCCGCTCGAGTGATCGGATCCAGGTCATTGGTGACGTGTTCGAGAAGCGAGTGCACAGAATCCGGCAGGCACGCCCTATGACGTGGTCATCCGCTTCACCGATACGTTCGTTCGGCGAGCCAACCAATGGCAGGCCGTCGCCTCTCACTCAAGTCTGGAGGCACCCCGGTAAGCCGCCAACAGGGCGGCCCAACCACGGCTTGCAGCCGTCGGCGCTCGGCGCAATACTGAGCGCGCTGCTTCGCGAACGACTTTCAGGCGGACGTTCGTGCAGCAGTTGCCGGATATGCAAGGATCGCTGGGATTCCCGGCGTCAGCGTCGGCGTGGTCGCGCACGAAGCGCTCGTCTTCGCGGACGGCGTCGGATCCGCCCATAAGCGGCTCCGCACGTCGGCGACCGCTAAAAAAAAAATATAAAAAAAAAAAATAAGAATATATTATAATTTTATAAAACTATTAAAAAATGGTATATTTTTTAATAGTATAGTTTATATAAGATTAGTGTTTTATAAATATATTAAATTTAATATAAAAATATTTAATAATTAGTTTATTTTTTAAGGCGGGTGCACGCTGAAATCTGCGGATATCTATTGAACTATTGAAGGTTTACGACGTTACGTATCTCTGCGGCGCAGCAGGACGATGAGTATCGCTGCTGTTAGCGATCAGCGCTGCGGTTTACTTGTCGGTAGCTCTGCTTATGTGTGATACTTTGTGTTGACGTGTTCGCGTGCACCAGAAGGAGACAATGGCTTTCTGGTGGGCACGTGCGAGAGTGACGGCGCGAACGGATCGGATTTGGCAAGGGAACTGCTTCAGTTGGGAGCTGGTATGCGCGCAACACGATCGCCTCGCATACGACTGATATGGTAATTGTGATCTGATTACGCAGACTAAAAAGTGGTTTGCGATTGGGCTATGAGAGTGTAACGGAATGGCAGGAAAAGAAGAACGCCTCGGTAGGCCGTTCTCACAAGCCGCGGAGGGGGCTACTGGAGGCAGCACTTCTTGTACTTCAGGCCGCTGCCGCAGGGGCACGGCGAGTTCCGCCCAAACCGTGGACGGCCGCGCGCCAGGTCGCGCTGGACAGCGGCCACGCGCGCCCACAGGTTCTGGTTGAAGACCCGCTCGAGCGCGGCGTGCAGCGCCGGATGCTTCTGCTGCATGAGGCCCGGCCGTTGGAAGAAATACTCCGCGGTGACGGCGAAGAACTCTGCTTCGTTGGTCAGCGCGTAGCGGTCGATGTCGGACTTTCCAGCTTCGATCTCCGCCATCTTGCGCCGCATCAGATCGATCCACGGTTCGACCGCCCCGCGCTCGAGCCCCACGCCGGGCACGCCGTCGATCACACCGTCGGTCTTGTCCACCAGGTGCGCAAACTCGTGAATGCCGACGTTGCGCTTGGCGGTCGCGTTGCGAAACCCGTTCAACAGATCCGGCTTCGACAGGATCATCAGCCGGTTCAGCCCGCCGGTGCCGACCATGCCGAGGATGGTGTGGCCGCGCGCGTCGCCGAACTGAAACTCGCCGTCGAACCGGTTCGGGTAGACCAGCACCTCGGAGATCTGATCCCATTCCCAGCCGGGGAAACCGAAGATCGGGATGATGGCGCTGGCCGCGGCCAGCACGCGCGTGGTCGTGTCGACCCGAACCTTGATGCCGGTGACGCGCTTCTCGCCGAGGAAGACCTGGAGTTGGCGGCGGAACCGCTGCCGGTCCGGCGCTTCCAGGGCCCGGTAGAAGACGACCTCCTGCTGCAGGACCGCCTCCCACTCGGCCGGGAACGGCTGCTGTAACAGCGCGCGACGGCGGCGAATCGGGGCCATCTGCCAGGCGTAGATGCCGAGAGCCGGGGCCAGCACCAACACGCTGCCCATCACCCAGCCCGCGCGAATCGCCACCGCCAGCAGCACGGCCGCGAGGACCGCCACCGCCGCGAACACCAGCGCCCAGATGCGGGTGCGACGCTCCCATGCCGTGCGGAGGCCGGCCGGTAGATCCTGCGGGTCCCTGCCGGTCGGCGACGGCTCGCGACCGGCCGTGTCGATCAGCGGAGGCCGCCGCTCATCAGGCATGTCAGATCGCGGCTCCACCAAGACAGGGTAGCTGATCGGCAGCCGCGCGCTGTCGGAGTCGGACGTGCTCAGGCACTCGCAGTGCCGCGCCACACTCCGCCAGCGGTCAGGCGCTGGTAGGGTGTCCGGCCATCGCCGCGGCGAACGGTGGGGGACCGAGGGTCACCATGCCGCCCGTCTTTTCGCCCGCGGCGATCACGCGGGGAATGTCCAGCGCCGGCGGCGCCGCGGCCGCCGAGGTGGCGGGGTCACCGCCTTCGCGCAGGAACGCCTCGGCCACGTCGCCCGGTGTGAAGAGGGTGAGAAAGGACGCGGTGTCCGAGGTGACGAGAAAGGCGTGCGCCGCGCCGCGCGGGACGACGACGGCGGAACCCGCGCCGCAGCGCACTTCCTTGCCGTCGAGGTGGAACAGCATCTCGCCGTGCAGGACGTAAAAGGTTTCTTCGAAGGTCGGATGCGCGTGCAGCGGCGTGGTCTTGCCGCGACGCACCGAGTCCTCGATGAGCGCGAACACGCCCCCGGTCTCCGCACTGCGGACCTTGAAGCGCACCGTGCCCCCGCCAAACCAGAGCAGTTCACCCTCTCCGCCCGTCGCGATTACGGCTGTGGACATGGCGATCCTCCATTCATGGGACTGATGTCCCACGAACACTAGAGTACCATCATGGGCATGTCAAGCCCATATGTACAGACGGGCCGCAGCGCGCAGAAACTGCGGACCCGCAACGGCCTGCTCGCCGCGGCGCGCGCGCTGATCGCGCGCGGCCTGACGCCGACCGTCGAAGACGCGGCCGCCGAGGCGGCGATTGCCCGAACCACGGCCTACCGCTACTTTCCAAACCAGCAGGCGCTGATCGCGGCATCGTATGAAGCCCTGCTGGCGCCGTCGTTGCTGCCCGGCGATGCGCCGTCCGACGCCGACGCGCGACTGGCGATCGTGATCGATCGCTACCTGCAGATGACGGTGCGCGAGGAGGCCGCCCTGCGGACCGCGTTGCTGCTCTCGCTCAAGTCGGACGGGGTCGAGCTCGTGCTGCGCCGCGGCCGTGCCGTCGGATGGATCGAGGAGGCGCTCGCGCCGCTGCGGAGTCGGATGTCCGCCAGGCAGATCGGGCGTCTCGCCAGGGCGATTCGCGCGGCCGCGGGCATCGAAGCGCTGATCTGGCTGTGCGACGTCGGCGGGTTGTCGCGCCGGGAGGCCGTGAAGCTGATGAAGTGGTCCGCGCAAGCGCTGTTGCGCGCGGCGGTCGAAGACCAGCGGTCGTCGGCCGCAGCGGGGCGCTGACACGTCATGCGAGAGCGGCGCGATCTTACGAGGTAACATCTCGAAGCCGTGTCTCGCCCGCGCCTCTCTCTGCTCAGTCTGGTGGTCGCGATCGTCGGGATCGCGCTGCTCGTGTTTACCGTGCAGCGCGTCGGCGGGTGGTCGGCGATCGTCGCGGAGATCGCCGACGTCGGCTGGTGGTTCGCCGTCGTCCTGCTGCTTGGCGCGTTCCGGATGGTCTGCCGCACCCGCGCGTGGATGGCGTGCGCCAACGATCCGCAGCTGCGGTTCCGAGACGCGTTTGGCGCCTGGATGGCCGGCGACGCCATTGGCAACCTGACGCCGCTCGGGCTGATTGCCAGCGAGCCGACCAAGATGCTGATGGTGCGTACGCGCATCTCCGCGGTCACCAGCATCGCCTCGGTGACGATCGAGAATCTCTTCTACACCAGCTCGGTGCTCGCGGTGTTATTGAGCGGAACGTGGGTGTTGCTGCAGCGCGCCGACCTGCCGGAGGGCCTCGAGCGCATTGCCGACCTGGGCCTCGGTGGGATCGTGATCGCCGCGTTGGTGGGCCTCTGGGCGGCGCGGGCCCGTCCTGCCGTGCTGTCGCGCCTCGCGCCGGTCATCTCGAAGCTCGTTGGCAAGTCGGACACGCCGGCCGAGGCGCTGCGTGAAGTCGAGTCGCAGATCTACGCGGTGCCGCAGTGGCCCGTCGCCCGCCTGGCGCGGGTGGCCGCGTGGGAGGTCGCCTTTCACCTCGCCGCCGTGGCCGAAGTGTGGATCGTGCTGGTGGCGCTGATCCCCCAGGCCACGTTCGTCGAGGCGTTCCTGCTCGAAAGCGCGGGGCGATTCGTCACGGTGGTGTTCAAGTTCGTCCCGTACCGGCTTGGCATCGACGAGGCCGGATCGGGCGCGGTAGCCGCCGTGCTCGGCCTGTCGCCGGCCACCGGCGTGACGTTGGCCCTGGTCCGTCGCCTGCGCATCATGATCCTCAATGCTTTCGGGTTGATTCCGCTCGTGCGGCGGTAGTCCACGCTTGGCGGAGAATTTCGTCGAGTCCCCGATGACCTCCGTCGCCGTTTCTTGCGAGGGCATCCGCGTGTTATCTTGACCGCCACAACACGACCTGTTGCCCAGGGGCGGTCATGATTCAAGTCCTCGCACTAGTGCTCACGTCATCGCTGGCGGCGTCCACCCTGCTGACGGCCGTTACGCGGTCGCAACTGGCCGGCACCAGAATTCCCGGGGGATGTGACGTGCCAGCGTCCGAGCGCACTTCGGAGACTGGCTGCTTTCTGGTCGCGACGACGCCACTCGGCACCCTGTCATCAAGCCCGGTGTACTGGCATCTTTACCGCTACCCGACTCGCGCAGAGGCCGAGGCCGCGAAAGCGATGAATAGCACAGTCGTGGACTCGCTCGGTCACATCTGGGTGTACACGATTGCGGGGAACGACTGGCGCCCCACCGCGGGTGAGCGCATTGCGGTACTTGGTCCGCTGCCGGTCGCGGCGGATAAGCACTACACCGCCCGGTACATGGAGGCGGTCTTTGCCCCGGGCATGCAGACGTCCGTCCATCGGCATTCCGGTGCTGAAGCCTGGTATGTGCTCGCCGGCGCACAATGTCTCGAAACGCCCGACCGCATCATCGTCGCCAAAGCGGGGGAGGGTGCGGTCGTTCCGGAAGGCCCACCCATGGCGCTCAGCGGCATTGGGGGCGATATTCGTCGCTCGGTGTTGCTCGTCATCCATGACAGCTCGCAGCCGTGGATGACGGTCACGACGGACTGGGCGCCTCCGGGCCGGTGTCCAAAATGACGGCGTGACCGAACGGCACCTGGCTGGGACGAAGCCCACCCGAAAACCGTTGGTGGGCGCAGTCAAGGACGTAAAATATCCGACCATGAGATCCATTCGAATTCTGTTGGTCCTGGTCGCCGTCCTGACGATGGTCCCGGCGTCTGCGCAGCAGGCGGCCACCGTCGATCCAGGTCTGTACAGCGGCATGCGCTGGCGCAGCGTCGGTCCGGCGCGCGGCGGGCGCTCGCTGGCCACCTCGGGCAGCGACGCGCGGCCGAACGAGTACTGGTTCGGCGCAACCGGCGGCGGCGCGTGGAAGACCACCGACGGCGGCTCCAACTGGACGCCGATGACCGACGGCAAGATCACCACCTCGTCGATTGGCTCGCTCGCGGTGTGCCAGGCCAACCCCGACGTCGTCTACATCGGCGGCGGCGAAACGCAGTTTCGCGGCAACATCATCCAGGGCGACGGCGTCTACAAGACCAGCGACGGCGGCGTGAAGTGGGATCACCTCACCGACCTGCGAGACTCGCAGGCCATCGCCCGGCTGCGCGTCCATCCCACCAACTGCGACATCGTCTATGCCGCGGTGCTCGGCCAGGTCTACAACGACCATCCGCAGCGCGGCATCTTCAAGTCCGCCGACGGCGGCAAGACCTGGCGGCGCACGCTGTTTCGCGACGACAAGACCGGCGGCGTCGATCTGTCGATCGATCCGAAGAACCCGAACGTGATCTTCGCGTCGCTCTGGGAAGCGCATCGCACGCCGTGGAGCATGTCGAGCGGCGGACCCGGCAGCGGCCTGTTCAAGTCCACGGACGCCGGCGACACCTGGACCGAGATCACCAGGAATCCCGGGCTGCCCACCGGCCTCTGGGGCAAGGTCGGCGTGTCGGTGTCGGGCGCGGACAGTAACCGCGTCTACGCGATCATCGAGAACGAGGCGGCGGGCGGGTTGTATGTGTCGGACGATGCGGGCGCGTCGTGGAAGATGATCAACGACAACCGCAACCTGCGCCAGCGCGCGTTCTACTACACCCGCGTCACCGCCGATCCCAAGGACAAGGACACGGTCTACGTCCTCAACGTGCAGTTCTTCAAGTCGACCGACGGCGGCAAGACCACCACCACCATCCGCGTGCCGCACGGCGACAACCACGACCTGTGGATTTCGAGCACCGACAACAAGCGCATGGTGCAGGCCAATGACGGCAGCGCCAATGTCAGCGTCAACGGCGGCCAGACCTGGACCGATCAGAACATCCCGACCGGCCAGTTCTACAACGTGTTCACCACCAAACACGTGCCGTACCACATCTGCGGCGCGCAGCAGGACAACAGCACCGCCTGCGTCGGCAGCCAGGCGCAGGCCGGGGCGGGCGAGGGCAGCCTGCCGCCGATCTTCTACGCCGTCGGCGGCGGCGAGAGCGGCTACATCGCGGCGGATCCCAGGGACCCCAACGTGTTCTTCGCCGGCAGCTACGGCGGCTACCTGAGCCGCCTCGACCGCGAGACGGGGCAGCAGCGCGCGGTCAACATCTATCCGAACAACCCGATGGGCTATTCGTCGATCGACATCAAAGAGCGCTTTCAGTGGACCTATCCGATCGTCTTCTCGCCGCTCGATCCCAAGGTGATCTACGCCACCTCGCAGCATGTCTGGCGCACCACCAACGACGGCCAGAGCTGGGAGCGGATCAGCCCGAACCTGGCGCGCTCGGATCCCAAGACGATGCAGGCGTCGGGCGGTCCGATCACCAAGGATCAGACCGGCGTCGAGACCTATGCGGTGGTGTTCACGCTCGCGCCGTCGCGGCAGGACGTCAACACCATCTGGGCCGGCTCCGATGACGGCTGGGTGCACATCACCCGTGACGGCGGCAAGAACTGGGAGCGGATCACGCCGCCGGACCTGCCGGAGTTCGCGCGCATCAGCCTGATCGAGGCGTCGCCGCACCAGAACGGCGTCGCCTATCTCGCCGCCAACCGCTACCAGATGGGCGATCGCAAGCCCTACATCTACAAGACCGCCGACTTCGGCAAGACCTGGCAGAAGATCGTGACCGGCATTCCCGACACCGACTTCCCGCGCGTCATCCGCGAGGACATCAAGCGCCGCGGCCTGCTGTATCGCCGGCACCGAACTCGGCATCTACCTGTCGTTCAACGACGGCGCCACCTGGCAGTCGCTGGCGCTGGATCTGCCGACCACGCCGGTGCACGGCATTGTCTCGGAAGAGCGCGACCTGGTGATCGGCACGCACGGCCGTGGCTTCTACGTGCTCGACAACATCGGCGTGCTGCGACAGGCGACGCCGCGAGCTCACCAGCAACCCGCTGTTCCTGTTCGAGCCGCTCAACCCGATGCGCGGGCGCGACCGCAATGTCACCTTCGATTACTACCTGAACGACGAGGCGCCGGAGGTGAAGATCGAGTTCCTCGATGCGAAGGGCGCGGTACTGCGCACCTTCAGCGGCACGCCCAAGGCCGCGGCGCCGGCCGCCAACGAGGGCGATTTCTTCGGCACGGCGCCGCCGCGCGTCGGCACCGCCAAGGGCATCAACCGTTTCACCTGGGACATGCGCTACGAGGGCGCCACGGTGTTCCCCGGCATGATCATGTGGGCGGCGCAGCCGCAGCGCGGACCGGCCGCGCCTCCGGGCCGCTACACCGTGCGGATCACCGCCAACGGCGAGACCAAGACGCGCGACTTCAGCGTGGCGATCGATCCCCGGCTGGTCGCCGACGGCATCAGCGAAGCCGATCTGCTCGCGCAGTTCACGCTCTCGGCGCGGGTGCGCGACAAGGTGTCAGCGAGGCCAACCAGGCGGTGATCGACATCCGCAGCCTGCGCGAGCAGGTCAACCAGCGGCTGCAGAAGGTGTCGGGCCGCCGCAAGGACGAGATCCAGAAGCTCGCCGACGCGGTGCTGGTGCCGCTGACTGCGGTCGAGCAAGAGGCCTACCAGGTGCGCAACCGCAGCGACCAGGATCCGCTCAACTACCCGATCAAGCTGAACAACAAGATCGCGGCGCTCGCCGGCGTGATTGAAAGCGCCGACCACAAGCCCACCGATCAGAGCCTCGAGGTGTTCAACGAGCTGTCGGCCGAGCTCGATGCGCAGCTGGCCAGGATGAAAGAGACGCTGTCGAAGCAGCTGCCGCTGCTGAACGCCGCGCTCAGGCGCGAGAAGCTGGACGCCGTGGATCCCAAGGCCACGCCGGCGCCGCCGGCGCCGCCAAGCACGCGCAGGTAGCTATTGCTTGAGGTGAAACGGCACTGAGGTCGTGACGACGCGGGGGCGGAAGAGCAGCGCCGCCTTGAGCGTCAACGCACTCTGGTTGTGCAGCAGGTGATGCCACCAGTGCTTCACCACGAATTCCGGGAGCACCACCGTGATGTAGTCATCGGGGTGCTCCTTCTCCATGCGGTCGATGTAGTCGAGCAGCGGCTCGGTCATCGATCGATACGGCGACTGCAGCACCACCAGCTTGACGTGCGACCCCCAGGTCGGCCAGTCCTTCTTCAACTGCACCAGCGACTCCGGGTTGACGTTGACGTAGACGGCGCGCACGTCCTTCGCCAGCGCCGACGCGTAGCGCAGGGCCTCGATCACCGCGCGGTGCACGCCGCCGATCGGCACGATCACGATGTGGCCGTGCGGCGTGGTGTCCACTTCCACGCTGGCCAGCGACAACTGGCTGGCGACGCTCTCGTAATGCGTCCGCGTCAACTTGAAGATCGTCACCAGCACCGGCAGCAGCGCGATCACGATCCAGGCGCCGTCCAGCGTCTTGGTCAGCACGACGATGATCAGGACGATGAAGGTGAGCAGCGCGCCGAACCCGCTGATGCCGGCGCTGAACTGCCAGCCGCGCTCGCGCAGGCGCGTGGTGCGCAGGAACATGCTGGACTGCGACAGCGTGAACGACAGGAACACGCCGATCATGTAGAGCGGGATCAGGCGATGCTGATCGCCGCCGAACACGATGATCAGCGTCGCGGCGCCGAGGCTGAGCGCGACAATGCCGTTCGAGAACGCCAGCTTGTCGCCGAGATTGGCGAACTGACGCGGCATGTAGCGATCGCGCGCGACGATCGAGGCCAGCGTCGGGAAGCCGGCAAAGGCGGTGTTCGCCGCCAGGATCAGGATCAGCATCGTCGCCATCTGCACGGCGTAATAGAACAGGTTGCGGCCGCCGAACACCCCGCGGGCCAGCTGCGACACCACCGTTTCGGTCTCGCTCGGCACCACCTGATAGGCGTGCGCCAGGAAGGTGAGGCCGACAAACAGCGTCACGCCGATGCCGGCCATCATCACCATGGTGCGGGCGGCGTTGCTCGCCTGCGGCTGCTTGAACATCGGCACGCCGTCGGCGACCGCCTCCACGCCGGTCAGCGCCGTGCAGCCGTTGGCAAAGGCGGTGAGGAGCAGGAAGGTGGTGACCATCCCGGTGTTGAACGTCGGCAGCACGTCGGTCGGCGCGACCGGCACGACGGTGCCGGACATGGCGCGCACCGCGCCGGTCGCAATCAGCACCAGCATCACCGTGAGAAACGCGTAGACCGGCACGCCGAACAAGCGCGCCGACTCCTTCAGGCCGCGCAGGTTGCCGGCGGTCAGCATCGTCAGGAAGGCGAGGCTGAGCCAGGTCTTGCCGACATGCAGCGACGGAAACGCCGAGGTCACCGCCGACACGCCGGCGGTGATGCTGACCGCGACGGTGAGCGTGTAGTCGATCAGCAGCGACGCCGCCGCGGTCAGTCCCGCCGTCGGGCCGAGGTTGTCGCGCGTGACCACGTAGGCGCCGCCGCCGCCGGGAAAGGCGAAGATCGTCTGCCGGAAGGAGAACGCCACGGCGATCAGCAGGATCGCGATCAGGATGGCGATTGGCTGCGAGAACGTCATCGCCGCCAGGCCGCCGATCATCAGGACGCGCAGCACCTCCTCGGTGGCGTAGGCCACCGACGACAGCGCGTCCGCCGAGAGCACGGCGAGCCCGCCGAAGATACCGAATTTATGGTGACCCGCTTGATAGGAGGCGATGGGGCGACCGACAACGACCCGCTTGAGCGATCCGAGCACAATGTCCTTTCCACAAGCTTCCGAGGTTAGCTGTCGGGCTCAGAGGTGGTGGTCTCTGTCGCGTGCGCGATTTGCCCCGTTGATTGGTTCCCCCGGTCCGCGCCGTGGCGCGGATTCAGCTGCCACCAGCATGCGCCCCTTGGACGCCGCCGTCAAGCATCCGGCCCGGCCGTGAGATAATGGTCGGATGCGCGTGGCTCGAAGATTTCTGGTGAGCGGGCGTGTGCAAGGAGTGGGCTTCCGGTACTTCGCCCAGGACGCGGCGCGCCGCGAGGGCCTGCACGGCTACGTCACGAACCAGGACGATGGCACGGTGGAAGTGAAGGCCGAAGGCGAGGCCGAGGCGCTCGAGCGGTTCGAGCGCACGCTGCGGCGGGGCCCGTCACGATCGCGCGTCGAGCAGGTGCTGATCGACGAGGTTTCGCCGGACCAGGGCAACACCGGCTTTTCGATTCGGTAGAGGCGACCAACGAGACATGGATCATCTGAAGGCAAAGATTCGCGAGATTCCGGATTTTCCGAAGCCGGGCATCCTGTTCTACGACATCACGACGCTGCTCTGCGACGGCAAGGGCTTTCGCGACACGGTCGACGCGCTGGCCGCGCCCTACATGGGCGAGGACATCGATCAGGTGATCGGCATTGAAAGCCGCGGCTTCATCCTCGGCGCCGCCGTCGCCAACGCGCTCGGCTGCGGCTTCGTGCCGGTCAGGAAGCCGGGGAAGTTACCGGGCGCGACCCACAAGGAGGCCTACAGCCTCGAGTACGGCGACAACGCCCTCGAGATTCACCAGGACGCCTGCGCGACCGACCAGCGGATCCTGATCGTCGACGACGTGCTGGCGACCGGCGGCACGGCCAAAGCCACGGTCGATCTGGCGCGAAAGGCCGGCGGCAAGATTATCGGCATCGCGTTCCTGATCGAACTGGATTTCCTGAACGGCCGCTCGAAATTACCGGGCGAGCCGGTCTATTCTGTGTTGCGCTACTGATACGCGCCTGTAGCTCAGTTGGATAGAGCGGCGGTTTCCTAAACCGTAGGTCACAGGTTCAATTCCTGTCAGGCGCACCACCCCTCGCTCGCGCTGGCCGCGGTGGCGCGGGCTTCGGTTGGCACGCGGCGCGAAGTGGAACGAGAACGGAAAGATTACAAGTTATGAAAACGAACGAACGTCACCACCTCAAGGACAACGAGCTCGCGCTCGTGCTGGGACAGGCGCAGACCTGGGCCAGCGGCAATGCCAAGCACGCTGATCACCGCCGCCGTGGCGATCGTGGTGGTCGGTATCGGCGTGCTCGGCTACATGGCCTAGCGGAGCAACATCGACAACAAGGCGCGCCTGATGCTCGCCGAGGCGATGGTGATCGAGGAAGCCCGCGTCATGCCCGCCGGCCCGCCTCCGGGCACGACCAACGATCCGAACGGCGGTGGGCGGACAGGCGCCGGGCACCTATCCCACCGAACAGGCCAAGCTCGAGGCCGCGCTGCCGAAGTTCCAGGCGGCGGCCGATGCCTATCCGTCGAACGACGCCGGCGTCACCGCGCGCTATCACCTCGCCAAGGATCTCGTCACGCTCGGCCGGTTCGACGAGGCCATCAAGGCCTACGACCAGGTGCTGGAGAGCGGCAACGCGCTGCTGGCGCGCAGCGCCCGGCTCGGCAAGGCCGAAGCGCAGTTGCGCGCCGGCGCAGTTCGATCCGGCCATCGCCACGCTCAAGCAGATCGTCGATCAGCCGGATCGCCGCCCTGCCGGCCGAAGCGCGTGCTGATGGAACTGGCACGCGCCTACAGGCTGGCGGGCAAGACCGAGGACGCGCGCAAGACGCTGACGCAGATCGTCGAGCAGCACGCCGACACGCAGTATGCGACCGACGCCAGGGCCGAGCTCGAGAAGCTGAAGGGCTAGGCCGCCGCGCCGCCGCCGAACGTCAGCGTTTCGTGACCTCGCGTAAGAACGTGAATTCAGCCGAGGGCGTCAGCTTGACGCCCTCGATTTCCGTACGGGCCACCGCCACGTTGGTCTTGTACCAGAGGCTGATGTACGGCGCGTCTTCGGCGATCACGCCGCTGCGCGTCGCCGTACAACCGCCGCCGCTCCGCGTCGGTCGTCGCCGCCATCGCCGCGTCGATCAGCCGATCGACTTCGGGATTCTCGTAGTAGCCGCGATTGAAGCCGTTCGGCGGCATCTGCTTCGAGTGGAACACGCGACGCAGCATGTCGGGATCGGACACGCCGACCCACTGCAGGGTGAACAACTGGAAGTTGCCCTTCAGCACGTCGGCGTAGAGCGTCGCGAACTCGTACGACCGCACGTCGAGCTCGATGCCGACCTGCTTGAGGTCCTGCTGAATCACCGCCGCCTGCAGGCGGATGAATTCGTTGGTCGACACCTTCAGCGACAGACGCAGCCGCGGCTCCGGACCGTCGCCGTCCGGATCGCGGTAGCCGGCTTCCTCGAGCAGCGCGCGGGCGCTGCGCCGGATCGTGCGTGAACTGAAAGACCTGGTCGTCGAACGCCCACGACGCCGGCGGCAGGATGCCGATCGCCGGCCGCGCCAGCCCGCGCCGCAGGTGATCGACAATCGCCTGGCGGTCGATCGCGTAGCCGAGGGCGTGGCGCACGCGTCGGTCGCTGCAGCACCGGGTCGCGCAGGTTGATGCCGACGTAGGCGTAGTCGGTGCCGGGCGACTCGGCGATCGTCACCGAACGTTCCTCGGCCAGCTGGTGGATCACGTCGGGCGACAGGTCGTTGACGACCATGTCGACGGTGCCCTTGCGCAGTTCGAGCGCCCGCATGATTTCGTCGGGCACCACCTTCAGGATCACGCCCTGGTTGGCCGGCGGCCGCGAAAGTAATCGGCAAAGGCCGCGAGCTCGACGTGATCGTCGACGGCGAAGCTGCACGAACCTGTAGGGCCCGGTGCCGACCGGATGGTCGCGCAGCTCGGGGCCCGCGCCGTTGGGCACCACCGGCATCACCAGCTGGATCGGAAACGACCCGAACGGCTCCTTGAGCGACGAAGCGCACGGTGTAGGG
Source organism: uncultured Acidimicrobiia bacterium (assembly GCA_963795125.1). Taxonomy (GTDB): domain Bacteria; phylum Acidobacteriota; class Vicinamibacteria; order Vicinamibacterales; family UBA2999; genus 12-FULL-67-14b. Next base: position 1,381,612 of record CAWCGQ010000001.1, read on the forward strand.
ATCGACGGCCTCGACGCGATCGAGCGCACGATACGCGCCCTTGCGCGGCGACACGAACGCGGGATCGATGAACGATGCCGAACGTATACACCACGTCGTCCGCGGTGAGTTCGTGGCCGTCGTGGAAGCGGACGCCCTGCCGCAGGTGCACGACGTAGGTGAGCGGATCGGTCTGCTCCCAGCGGCACGCCAGCCCGCCGGTGACGCGGAGCTGGTCGTCGAGCGACAGCAGGTTGTCGTAGACCAGCTGGTGCACGCGCTGCGAGGTTTCGTCGCTGCCGATGCGCGGGTCGAGGCTGTTGGGCGAGCTGAGGACCGCGATGGTGATGACCTGCGACGGGCGCGGTGCGGGCGAGCAGCCCGCCAGGCACACCAGCCACGCGCACAACAGCGCCGCGGCCGCGTCACGCGTCCAGTTCCTTCTTCAGCTCCTCGAGGATCCGCAACGCATCGAGCGGTGTCGTCCGGTTGATGTCGACCTCGCGAATGCCGCTGCTTCAGCGTCTCGTCGGCGTGCGACACCGGGGCCTGGAACAATCCGAGTTGCTGCTGGGACGCCGGCGCCGCGCCGCTGATCGTCGGCTTGCCGCCGCGCGTCAGCTCGTCGTGCTCGAGCGAGCCGAGAATGTCGCGCGCCCGCGCAATCACCGACGGCGGCAGTCCGGCGAGCCGCGCCACCTGGATGCCGTAGCTGCGATCGGAGCGGCCCGGCGAGGATCTTGTGCAGGAAGATGATGTCGTCCTTCCACTCGCGCGCCGCGACGTGGAAGTTGACGACGCCGCGGAACGCGTCGGCCAGGTCGGTCAGCTCGTGATAGTGCGTCGCGAACAAGCGTCTTCGGGCGCGAGCGCGGGTTGGTCGCGATGTGCTCCGCCACCGCCCACGCGATGCTCAAGCCGTCGAAGGTCGCCGTGCCGCGGCCGATTTCGTCGAGCACCACCAGGCTGCGCGACGTCGCGCCGCTCAGGATCGCGCGCGGTCTCCTGCATCTCCACCATGAACGTCGATTGGCCGCGCGCGATGTTGTCCGACGCGCCGACGCGGGCGTAGAGCCGATCGATCAAGCCGATCTTCGCTTCGCGCGCCGGCACGAACGAGCCGGTCTGCGCCATCAGGCAGAGCAGCGCCACCTGCCGCAGGTAGGTCGACTTGCCGCCCATGTTCGGCCCGGTGAGGATCACCAGCTGGTGCGTGGCGCGCATTGAGCAGGATGTCGTTGGGCACGAACGCGCCGCCGGCCAGCCGCTCGACCACCGGATGCCGCACGTCCGTCGCGGAGATCTCGTCGCCGTCGTGCACGTGCGGCTTGGTGTAGTTGCACGCCGTCGCGGTTTCCGCGAGCCCGCTCAGCACGTCGATGCCGGCGACCGCGCGCGCCGTATCGAGCACCCGCGGCGATTCCGCGGACACGCGCCGGCGCAGCGCCTCGAACACCTCGAGCTCGCGCGCCACGATGCGCTCGTCGGCGCCGAGCACCTTCTCTTCGTATTCCTTGAGCGCCGGCGTGATGTAGCGCTCGCCGCCGGCGACCGTCTGCTTGCGGATGAAGTGCGCCGGCACCGCGTGGCAGGTTCGACTTCGACACCTCGATGAAGTAGCCGAAGGTGCGGCTGAAGCCGACCTTGAGCGATTCTTGATGCCGGTCTGCGCGCGCTCGGCCTCTTCCATCTCGGCGATCACCTGCTTGCCGGAGCGGCTGATGCGGCGCAGCTCGTCGACCTCCTGGTCGAAGCCGTCGCGGACGAATCCGCCCTCGCGGGCCAGCGCCGGCGGCTCGTCGCGCGATCGCCTGATCGATCCACTGCCGCAGGTCCGGCAGGTCGTCGAGCTCGCCGATCAGGCTGCGCAGCAGCGGCGCCTGGCATTCCGACAGCAGCAGCGCCAGCCGCGGCACCGCGGCCGAGCGATCGCGACAGCGCCATCAGGTCGCGCGGCCCGGCGGTCGACAGGGCGATGCGCGAAATCAGCCGCTCGAGGTCCTGAATCGACTTCAGCGTTTCGCGGCCCTTGCCGCGCTCGGTCGTCTTGACCGCCAGCTCTTCGACGGCGTCGAGGCGATCGCGAATCGGCTCGAGCGCCGTCAGCGGGCGGAGCAGCCAGGTGCGCAGCAGCCGGCAGCCCATCGGCGTGATCGTGCGATCGATCTCCTCGAGCAGCGAGCCGCTGCGGCCGCCGTCCATCGCCTGCACGATCTCGAGGTGCTTGAGCGTGGTCGGATCGATCAGCAGGCCGTCGGCGAACTGGCGCAGGCGAATGCTGCGGACGTGGGCCAGGTCGCCCTTCTGCGTGTCGCGCAGGTGCTGCACCAGCGCGCCCGCCGGCGCAGATCGCCGCCTGGCGGCGCTCGAGGCCAAAGCCTTCGAGGCTCTGCACCCGCAGTTGATCGACCAGCGTCTGCCGCGCCGACTCGAGCTCGAAGTGCCAGCCGTCGATCTCGGTGATCGGCACCATCATCTGCGCGATCTCGGGAATCGCCGCCGCCACGTCGTAGCCCGACGCGACGACGATCTCGCGCGGCCGCAGCACCGCAATTTCGGAGCGCAGCGCGGCCAGCCCTTCGGGACCGCCGTACTCGGCGACGTCGAACTCGCCGGTCGAGAGATCGACGATCGCCACCCCGTAGTCGGAGGGACGCACCGGCGCGGCCGCCGCGGCCGGGAGCGAGGGCGCAGTGGCGACAATCGCCATCAGGAACGCCGGCTCCTTGGCGTCGAGGTAGCCCGAGTCGGTCAGCGTGCCCGGCGACACCACGCGCACGACGTCGCGCTTGACCACGCCCTTGGCCGTCTTGGGGTTCTCGATCTGCTCGCAGATCGCGACGCGATAGCCCTTCTTCACCAGCCGCGTGATGTAGCCGTCCGCTGCGTGAAACGGCACGCCGCACATCGGCACGGCGGTGCCGGACGCGTCCTTCGAGCGCGAGGTCAGCGTCAGGTCGAGCGCCCGCGACGCCACCAGCGCGTCCTCGTAGAACATCTCGTAGAAGTCGCCCATCCGGAAAAACAGCAGCGCGTGGCGGTACTGGCGTTTGGCTTCGAAGTACTGCCGCATCGCCGGCGTCAGCGACGCCGGCAGCGGTGGAAGCGGGGCGGCGGCCGGTGGAATTAGAGGAAGTGGGTTGCGACACGGATGGAGACGGTACGAGTATACGATGGCCGAACGGTGCTGATTCTGGCTCTAGACACGACCACGCGCGGCGGCAGCGTGGCCGTGACCGACGGCGATCGCGTGCTCGCGCTGCTGCCGGGCGATGCGTCGCGCACGCACGGCGAACGCCTGCCCGCCGAGCTCGCGCGCGCGCTCGCACAGGCCGGCCTCGCGCCGCGAACGCATCGATCTGCTGGCGGTCGCGACCGGTCCCGGCGCGTTCACCGGGCTGCGCATCGGCCTCGCCGCCATGCAGGGCCTGGCGATGTCGCTCGACAAGCCGGTGATCGGCGTGTCCGCGCTCGACGCCCTGGCCGCGCAGGTGGCCGACGCCGGGCGATCGGAGTCGTGCCCTGGATGGACGCGCAGCGCGGCGATGTGTTCGCGACCCTGGTCGACAGGCCACCACCGGCGCAACGCTCGAAGCGCCGACCGCCGCGGCTCCGCAGGTGCTGCTCGAAGCCTGGCGCGCCGCATCTCGCCGGCCGCCACGCGATTTTCATCGGCGACGCCGCCGCGCGCGACGCCGCGCTGATCGCGCCAGCGCGGGACAGGCCGATGGGACACGCGCACGCCCGCGCCCTTGGCGCCGCAGATCGCCAGGCTCGCGCCATCGCCGCGCGCGCCGCGGCGAGGCCGGTCTGCCGCACACGCTCGAACCGATTTACGTTCGCCGTCCCGATGCGGAGATCGAGCGCGAGCGTCGGGGCCGCCCGTGACGGTCGAGCGTGGTCGTCGAGCGACTCGCGTCGAGCGACGATCTCGACGCGGTGCTGGCCATTGAGGACGCCTCGTTCAACAACCCGACAACGCGCGACTGGTACGAGCGGAGTTACGAGCGTCCCGACGTCTGCTTCATCTACGTGCTGCGGACGCCGGAGCATCCGGTCGCGGCGTTCTGCGCATTCTGGCTGGTGGCCGATCAGGCCCACATCAACAACCTGGCCGTCCGCCCGGAGCTGCGCGGTCGCGGCCTCGGCACACAACTAGTGGAAGCGGTCATGGCCGAGGCGGCACATCTTGGGGCCGCGGTGCTGACGCTTGAAGTGCGCGAGTCGAACACGACCAGCCCTGCAGCTGTACCAGAGCGCGGGGTTCACGCAGGTCGGCGTGCGAAAAAATTACTACACGAAGCCGGTCGAGGACGCCCTGATCCTGAGTTTCATGCTACATTCCGCCTCATAGGGGCGGTGACATACCGCACCGGCCCGGAAGGGAGGCGGAAACCGATGGCTGAGGACTTGAAACACCTCCTCATCGAGACCAACGACGAATACCGCCAGTTGGCCTCCAAGCACCACTCACTCGACGATCGCCTGCACGAGCTCGAAGCCAAGCAATACCTCTCAGACTCCGAGCAATTCGAAGAAGTCAGTCTCAAGAAACGAAAACTGCAAGTCAAAGACCGGATGGAATCGATTGTGCGGGACCACCGCACGGTCGGACCGACGACCGGCCTGTCCGCGTAAATCTTTCCTAGGGCATCCTCAGTGATGGGGTGCCCTATGACCTTGGTCCGACCTCAGACCAGCACCAGCCCGAGCGTCTATCATCGAGATGATGGGTATTGATCGCGCCGGATGGCCGTTTATCCTCGGCGCCCTCGTCGTTGCCGTCGCGGTCGGGTTCTGGTTCGGCCGCGCCTGGTCCGTGCCGTTCCTGATTCTCGCGGCGTTCTTCCTGTTCTTCTTCCGCGATCCCGACCGCACACCCGCCAGCCGGGGACAACCTGGTGTTGTCGCCGGCGGATGCGCGGATCATGGTGGCGGGCGAGACTGCCGTGGCCCGGCGCGCCGGCGGGGGAGTGGCAAGTCGTCAGCATGTTCCTGTCGCCGATGGACGTGCACGTCAACCGGACCCCGGTGTCGGGCACCGTGACGCGGGTGGAGTATCATCCCGGCCAGTTCTTTCCCGCCTACAAGAAAGAGGCCGGCGAGCTGAACGAGTGGACCGAGGTCTGGTTCGACCGGCCCGGCGGCCCCGTCGTCGTCCGGCAGATCGTCGGCATTCTGGCGCGGCGCATCGTGTGCCGGCGTCAAGGCAGGCGACCAGGTGTCGCGCGGGACAGCGCTTCGGCGTGATGAAGTTCGGCTCGCGCATCGACATGTTCCTGCCGCGCACGGCGACGATCCTGGTCAAGGTCGGTGACAAGGTCGTGGGCGCCGAGACGACGATCGCGACGCTGGCGGAGTGAGCGTGAAGACAACGATGAAACAGAAGAAGCGCGAGCAGGCACCGAACCTGATTCGTCTCCACGCCGTGGCCGCGCGCGGGCCCGATCGCCGCGGCATCCGCCGCGGCGTGTCGCTGCTGCCCAGCCTGTTCACGCTCGCGAATCTGTTTTGCGGCTGGGCCTGTGTCGTCCACGCGATGCGCGGCGAGTTTGGCGACCGCCGCGCCGTTCATCGGCGTCGCCGTGGTGCTCGACATGCTCGACGGCCGCATTGCGCGCATGACCGGCACCACCAGCGATTTCGGCGTGCAGCTGGATTCGCTCGCGGACCTGATCTCGTTCGGCATGGCGCCGGCGGTGCTGGCGTTTCAGTGGGGACTGATCCCGCTCGGCCGCATGGGCTGGGCGGTCGGTTTCCTGTACCTCACCGCCGCGGCGCTGCGCCTGGCGCGGTTCAACATCCAGGTGAATTCCGACAAGCGCTACTTCATCGGCCTGCCGAGTCCCGCGGCCGCCGGCCTGGTGGCCGCGACGGTGTTCTATTTCCCCGAAGGCCTGCAGGCCAAGCCGATGGCGTGGCTCGGCATGGTGATGCTGATCGTGCCGGCGGTGTTGATGGTCAGCACCATCCGCTTCCAGAGCTTCAAGACGTTCGACCTCGGCATCCGCCGCGGCTTCCGCGGCCTGATGCTGGTCGCGGCGTTCATCGCGTTGCTGGTCGCGTATCCGCACGAATTCCTGATCGTGCTGGCCTACACGTACTTCGCCTCGGGCTTCATCGGCGAGATTGATGGCCAAGCTCACCGGCAAGAAGCCCGATCCGGCCGAGGTCGAGACCGACGGCTTCGACGACGACGCCGGCTAGTCCGCCGATCAGACACCAGGGCCGCAGAAGGCACAGAGCATCGACGCCACGGCATGCTCATAACCGACGGGTGATTTGAATTCTCGATTGAACTGCGAGCTATTCATCGACGGCGAACTGGAAGTGCCGAGGCATCAGCCCGATCAGCGGGCCAGCTTCTCCGGTTGGTGTCGGGCACCGCGGTAGTTCGCGGTTCCGCACCTTCGGCGGGCGCCGGCCCCGCACTTTTCAACGCGCGATGGAACCCCACTTCTGAACTCTGAGGTTGCCACAACGTCGGCCCCTAAAGCGTAATGGCCTTCCGCGCCTTCTGTGGCCCTGGTGGTTATCTGCGTGGCAGCGTCATCGTCACGCTGGTGCCGCGGCCCTTCTCCGAACTCACCGCGATCGTGCCGCGATTGGCTTCGACGTTGCGCTTCGCAATCGTCAGCCCGAGGCCGGTGCCGATCGCCTTGGTCGAAAAATACGGCTCGAAGATCTTCGCGATCGCATCGGCGTCCATGCCGATGCCGGTGTCGGTGACGCGCAGCTGCACCATGCTGATCCGGCGCGAGCGCGGCGTCGACGGTCAGCGTGCCGCCGTCCGGCATCGCATGCAGCGCGTTCTCGATCACGTTGGTCAACGCCCGGCCGATCAGCATGCGATCGATCTGCAGCGGCGGCAGGGTCGCGGGCACGTGCGATTCAACCTGCGACCCGACCGGCCAGGCCCGAGCGATACGGCTCCACCACTTCGTCGACCAGCTCAGCGAGGCTGGTCTGCGACCGGCTTCGGCTCGGGCGAGGTCGCGAAGCTCGAGAACTCCGACGAGATTTGCCGCAGCAGCCGCACCTGGCCCAGGATGTTCGCGACGCATTCGTCGACCAGCGCATCCGAGCGGCCGGCCCTGATCGAGGTGCACGCGGCGCAGGTGCTCCGCGTTCAACTGAATCGGCGTCAGCGGGTTCTTGATGTCGTGCGCCACCTGCCGCGCCATGTCGGCCCACGCCGCCAGGCGGTTGGTGCGTTCCAGCTCGCCGCGCTGGCGCTGCAGATCGTCGGCCATCTGGTTGAAGGCGTCGACCAGCCGGCGCAGTTCGTCCGACGAGGTGGCCAGCACGCGCGCATCGAGATCGCCGCGCGCAATGCGCCGGGTCGCGCGCATCAGCCGATTGACCGGATCGGCAATGCGCTCGGCCATGTAGTAGCCCATGCCGGCGCCGAGCATGATGAACAGCACCGCCGCGAGCAGCACGCGGCGATCGAGCTCCTCGATCTGCGCCTGCGGTTTCCTGTTGTCGCGAGGCGAGCGGGATGGTCAGCACCGCTTCGCGGCCTTCGAGGTGCACCGGCGTCGCCGCGATCAGGTACTCGAGGTCGCCGGCCCGTTCGCGGCCGACGTACGACGGCCGGCCGTCGAGGAAGATCGCGCGATACACCTCGCCCGGTGTGCGACTCGGCAGCAACCCCGACGCGAACAGGTTGCGCTCGCTCGAGGCGAGCAGGCGCGGCCCGTCGAAGATGTTGACGTCCTGTGCGACGACGCGGCTGAGCCAGACGATCAGGTCGTCGGCGACCGCTGACTGGCCGACGAACGCGCGCAGGTCCTGGAACACGCGGCTGGCCACGGTGGCGAGCCGCGTCGCTTCGCTTTCGATGTCGGCGAGCATCAGGTTCGCCATGTAGGCGCGCGACACCAGCGCGAGCGCCAGCACCGGCACGATCGCCGCCGCCACAAAGGCGAGGAACAACTTGCGATAGAAGCTGGCGCGCACTTCCGCCAGCAGCGTCCGGCCCGAGGCCGGCGCGCGGCCGGCCAGCAGGTTGAACAGCATGCCGGCGAGGACCGCGGCCACGAACACCACGAACGCCAGCGCCAGCAGCTCGGCTTCGGCCACCAGGTGACCGAACCCATTCAGCCGCTCCGTCGTCAGCACGTAGATCGCGCCGCGATCGCTCAGGATGAACGCATCGAGCGAGGTTCGCGCCGCGCGACATCGTCGTCCAGAACGGCACGCGCGATCGCATAGGCGCGGCGGAACGCCTCCTCGGGCAGCGGCGGCGCGTTTTCGACCGAGCTGTAGAGCACGCGGCGGCTCCAGCCGTAGACGTAGAACTCGACATCGGCGCGCGGGCGCGGCTGCGGGTCGCGAGCTGCGACGAGCGCATCAACGCGACGTACGGATTCTGCGCGGAGATGAACGACAGGTTGCCGTAGTCGAGCATCGAGTGCACGACCACCGAGCCGGCGCGGCGGCCGTCCGGGCAGGCACAGCGCGCGGCCGGCATGCAGCAGGCGGCGCTCTTCCGAGAACAGCGGCGACACTTCTTCGAGCATCTCCCACTCGCAGGAGCTCTTCGCTCCACGGCTGCGGCTGCGCGAAGTCGGGCAGGTTCATCGCGAACCGGCTGACCATGGCGCCGCCGGCGTTGTGCAGCTCCACGCTCGACGTCAGCCGTTCGGTGGCGAGGCTGGTCTGCGACCACACCAGGAACGCGGCATCGGCCGGCGGCGGTCCCGACACCGGCGGATCGCTCGCGCGCACCAGGTCCTCGAGCGCGACGATGCGGTTGATCTCGGTGAGGGCCTTCTGCAGCTTCTTGCTGAAGGTCCTGGCCGCTGGTTCATCACCTCCGGCGCGTAGCGCGACTCGATCAACTGGCGACGCGCCCGCTCGGACGCGTCGACGAGCGACGGATACAGCACCAGCGACGGCAACGCGACGGCGAGGAACGACAGCAGCAATCGCAGCGCCTGCGAGCCGATGGCGCTCGAGCGCTCCGTAGCGATGCATCAGCCAGGCCGCGGTCGCCGCGAACACCACGACCAGCAGCGACGGCCACTGCGGCGCGCGATCGGCGGCCGCGAGCACGCCGAACACGATCGCCGACGGCAGCACCCAGAGCGCGAATCCGCGCGCGCGCCACGACCGTCAGGCCGCGACGGAAACACCCACGGCGACCACGCCAGGCGGTAGAGCAGGATCGCCAGCCCGACCACCGCGGCGTTGAGCGCGATCAGGCCGACGATCACCAGCAGCCGCGGCGAGTCGAACCGGTCGATCGCGAAGCGGACGATGTCGACCGGCGTCTGCGACACGTAGGTGCGCAGCAGCCACTCGTACGACATCACCAGCGCGGCGACGCCGAGGCCGGCGGCCAGCTGCACGACATAAAACAGCGCCGCGCGCGACCGGGCCGATCGACGACCACGACGCCGATGCCGGGACGATGCGCGGCGCGCCACATCTCGAAACTCGACACCGCCAGCGTCACCAGGCCGGCGACCACCAGCGCGTTCAGGAAGAAGTCGAGCGGCGACGCGAACGCCAGGCTCGCGAATGCGCGACCACGGCGCCGACGGCAGCAGCGAGAATTCGGCCAAGCCCGGCCTTGCGAATCGCGATCCAGACGATCGGCGCGCGCGGCGATCAGCAACAGCGCAATCGACAGCGTGATCGCCGTCGGCCGCGCCGGCCGACCGGGCGACGCGCCGCCAGTCGAGCAGCGGCCCGCGTGAAGCAGCAGCAGCAGCAACCGCCGCGAGCGCGAGCTCGGCGGCGCAGCAGCCGATCGCGAATCCGCTGCCGCGCGTTCTGCAGGTCCGCATCGCGACACGATCACCGCGGCCAGCGGCTCGTTGGTCGGACGAGCGGATCACGAACGCGTCGGGACCGGCGTCGGACGCGCCTTCGAACTGCAGCCGCAGCGCCACCGGCACGATGCTGGTCTCGATCGAGAACTCGGAGCCGGGCAGCGTCCTGGCTGCCGATGCGCGGCAGCTGCGCCTCGGCGACGATCGCGCCGATGTGCGTGGCCGGCGGCCGCCGGATCGAGAATCGGCTCGACCCGCACCAGCTGCAGGCCCTGGCTGCTTTGCGCCAGGAACGACGACGCCGGACCGGACAGGCGGGCAGCGGGCACGTCTTCCGAGCGTCCGAGCCAGGCGACCGGCTGATTGGCGGCGCCGTAGATCGTGACCGAGACGTTGGTCGCGGGCGCGCGCTGGCGGCGACCTGGTCGAACAGCCGGCGCTGCGCGGCGGTGTCGCCGCGCTCGGCGCGCCGCAGCGTGTCGACGTCAATCGTCGACGGCGCGGACGGCCTGATCGAGCCGGCTGGCCAGCGCCGCGAATTCGCCTTCCACCTCGGCCCTGAGCCGGGCGCGCGACGCGGCCAGGTCGCCGCCGAGCTGCGTGCGCTCGATCACCAGCGCCGCCACCGCGATCGCCGCGGCGGCCACGAGGCCGCCAAGCGTGATGCGGATCGCCGCGCGCGTGACAAAGGGTGGGAAGGTCATCCGCATCGTCATTGTAGAATGTGAGCTCTGCTGAAGCTCTCCCTGAAACGTGGCGCCCTCGTCACGGCCGCGAACTGGCAAGTGGTGCTCGTCCAGTTCGTCGCGGACACGCTGTTCAAGACGCTGGTCGCCGTCCCGATTGTCGGCGGACTGGTGCTGGTGGCGTTGGTGGTCGGCGGCAATCCGTTCGACCTGCTGCGTCTCGATGACCTGACGCAGACGGTGTCCACCATGGTCGGCGTGCTGCTGGCGCAGCCGGTGGCGCTGGCGGCGTTCGTCGTCGCGATGGGCGTGATCCTGGCCGGCGGCTCGATCCTGATGTTCGCCGTCAAGGCGGGCAGCGTGACGGTGCTGCTGGCCGGCGATCGCTCGGCGGGCACGATCGAGGTGCCGCCGCTGCGGCTGTCGGCGCTGCGCGAAGCCAACCAGGCGACGCTCGAGCGGTTCACCGACCGGCGTGCGCACGTTGTTCCCGCGCTACCTGCGGCTGGGCATCGCGCTGACCGTCGCCTACGCGGTTATCGGCGCCGCCTATGTCGCGTTTCTGTTCGGTCCGACGATCCAGGCGCTCGACAACCCGGTCGCCGTCACCGTCGGCGTCACTGTCGGTGCTGGTCGCCATCACGCTGGTGAACTTCGTCTACCTGCTGCTCCAGATCGTGATGGCCGCCGAGGATTGCAGCGTGCTGGACGCGGTGCCGCACGTGGCGCGATTGCTGCGCCGTCGCACCAAGGCCTTGACGCAGGTGCTCGCCGCGATTCTGGCGTTGATGGTGATGGCGACCGGCGCGTCGATTCTTGCCACCACCGCGCTCGGCCTGATTGCGTTTGTGCCGTTCGTCGGCCTGGCGGCGCTGCCGCTGCAGGTATTTGCGTGGCTGGTGCGCGGCGTGGTGTTCCAGTACGTCGGCCTGACCGGCGTCGTCGACCTATCTGCGGATGCATTTCGCGCTGCAGTCGGCGGGGCACGAGGTGCGCACGCCCTCTGACGGACTGGTGACGCGCGCATGAGGTCATCGTCGACGACGGTCGCGGCGACACCGCGCCTGGTCGCGACAACCCCCTGGGCCTGTCGCAGCGGCGCGCAACTTCCAGGAATCCGCAATCCGCCGCATCGGCGCGCTCAGCGCCACCATCCCCGGCTTGATCTCGCTGTCCGCCGGGTATCCCGCGCCGGAGATGTTTCCGTGGGCCGACCTCGAGTCGATCGCCGCGCAGCATCCTCGCGCGCCACGACGGCAACACGCTGCAGTACGGCGCGACCCGCGGCTACCGGCCGCTGGTCGAGCAGCTGATCGCCAACACGCTCAAGGCGCGCGGCATCGCCACGCGGTTCGAGGACGTGATCATCACCAGCGGATCGCAGCAGGGCCTCGATCTGGCCGGCCGCGTGCTGATCGATCCGGGCGACGCGGTGATCGTCGAGCTGCCGACCTACAGCGGCGCGATCGCGGCGTTTCACAACCTGCAGGCATCGCTGGTCGGCGTGCCGCAGGACGCGCGAGGGCATCGACATCGCCGCGGTCGAGCGCGTCGCGGCGGATCTGGCGACGCAGGGACAGGCCGGCGAAGTTCGTCTACGTCACGCCGAACTTCCAGAATCCCGCCGGGCCTGCTGATGAGCGCGCGACGCCGGCGCGAACTGCTCGAGGCCGCGCGACGCCACCACCTGGTGATCCTCGAAGACGATCCGTACGGGTCGATCTACTTCGAGGACGTCACCACGCTTCGCCGACACCCGGCCGATCAAGGCGGACGATACCGACGGCCGGGTCGTTTATCTCGGCAGCTTCTCGAAGATCCTGGTGCCCGGCCTGCGCGTGGCGTGGATGGTGGCGCCGGGTGACGATCGCGCAGAAGGTCGAGCTCTGCAAGCAGGCCGCGGACATTTCCACCGGCGTCCTCGATCAACGCATCGTGCACGGCGCGCTCGCCGGCGGCGTGATCGATCGCATCGCGCCGGGCCTGCGCGCGCACTACCAGGCGAAGCGCACGGTGATGGAGCGGGCGCTCGACAGCGCATCTCGGCGGGCGCGTGAGGTGGACCTCGCCACGCGGCGGGTTCTTCCTGTGGATCGAGGTGCCCGGCGTCGACGACCGCGAGCTGCTCGAGCGGGCGCTAACGCAGAAGGTGAGCTTCGTGCCGGGCAGCGCGTTCTTCGTCGACGGGCAGGGCCACGCATTCGCGCGCCTCGCGTTCTCCGGCATCACGCACGAGCAGATCGAGCAGGGCATCGCGCGGCTGGCGGCCGCGATGAATACCGCCGATTCATCCACGGCGAAGCGACCCGCGCCGCCTTCCGGATAGGTTTTCGATGCCGATATAATCCTCGCCATGACCGCACCACAAGGGCTGGGTGTTGTCGTGCTGCTGCTCGCGGCGACGCAGGCGCAGGCGCAGTCCGACCGTGTCGATTCGCTCATCGCACAGCGAATGAACGCATCCAAGCTGCCAGGGTTGTCTTTGGCCGTCGTCAAGGACGGCACAGTCGTGAAGGCGGCGGGCTATGGAGTGACGGACGTCAAGCGACAAACGCGGGCGACACCAGACACCGCCTACAAGATTGGCTCGGTCAGCAAACAGTTCATCGCCGCCGCCGTTATGTCGCTCGTGCAGGCAGGCCTCGTCGGTCTCGACGACCCGGTCGGCAAGTATCTCGACGCCACGCCTCGGTCATGGCAGCCCATGACCCTCCGTCAGTTGCTCACGCACACCGGTGGACTGGCTCGAGAGTCTCCCGGCTTTGATCCCTTGAAGGTGCAACCCGATGCCGACGTCCTGCGGGCGGCGTACTCTTTGCCGTTGCTCTTCCCTCCCGGAGAGAAGTGGGCATATTCAAACGTTGGCTATTTCGCTTTGGCCGAGATCATCCGCAAGGTGACAGGCGGCCCGTGGCCGGAGTATCTGCGCACACGCGTCGTGGCGCCTGCCGGGATGTCCGCCACCGCCTTCACCAACGATCCCTCGGCTCTGGGGGCCCGCACGGTGGGGTACACCGGCAACGACAATCGGCGCATCGCCGAGTACTGGCCGGCGCTGCGGCCGAGCGGCGCCCTGGTATCAACCGTGCTCGACCTGGCCAGGTGGGACGTGGTGTTCAACAGCGATCGCCTGCTCTCGCGCGCGTCGCGCGAGCTGATGACGACGCCGGCACGGCTCACCAACGGGACGACGGCGCCGTACGGCTTCGGCCTCCACGTCGACACGGCGAATGGGCGGCGACGTGTCTGGCATGGCGGTGGCCTGCCGGGGTTTGCCGCACACTTCGTCAGGTTTCCCGAAGCGGAACTGACGATCATCATGTTGGCGAACGGCGACGATGTCGATCTGCCGGCAATCGCTTACGGCGTGGCGGATCTGTACCTCGAGCCAGTGACCAAACACTGAATAGCTACCGATGGCGCTTCGAACGCCAGGCCACCGATTAGACACCGATTAGTCACCGATTTCGCCGCGGCGAAGCGACCCGAGCCGGCCTCCGGCCGGCTGCGACGGTTAAGAGATCCGGGATTCAAGAGACCGTGGCATTCTCTGGTCTCTTGAAATCCCGGACCTCTTGACCGTCGCTAGCGCTGGGCGAAGCCCAGCGCGGGTCGCTGGCAGTTTGTTCACCGCGAACGTCGACGCTCGATCGCAGATTCTTCGATCCCTGGCTAGTCGCGATCGCCTTCACCGCGTCATTTCAAGCGTAAAGGTGCGGAGCCCGACGACGGCGCAGTTCTTGTAGCGTGGCCACCGCATGCAGGGACTGAATCCCGATCCGCAAACGTTCCAGATCATCGGCGCCGCAATGGAAGTGCATCGTCAATTGCATCGCGGCCTGCTCGAATCGATCTACTGCGAGGCACTCGCCATCGAGTTCGGGCTTCGCGGCATTCCGTTCGAAGCAGAGCGGCCGCTACAGATGCGATACAAGGCGCAGCGACTAACCGGGGTGTACCGCATCGACTTCGTCTGCTTTGGCAGCGTCGTCGTCGAAGTGAAAGGGGTATCGGCGCTCACGCCCGCCGATGAAGCGCAGCTTCTGAATTACCTGGCGATGAGTCGTCTGGAACGCGGTCTGCTGATCAACTTTGGCGGCAAATCGTTGGAGTACAAGCGCCGTGTCCTGTAATCGGTGTCCAATCGGTGTTTAATCTGTGGCCGCATTTTGGTCAGCGAATCGGTGGCCTACGGAACCGCCGGCAACCCCGGCAACTCGGCGAGCGGCTGCGGTACGGGCTCGTATCGGCGGCCGAAGCCCTGCAACTGGCCCTCGCGGCTCACCGTGATCAACTGTGGCGAGGTCTGCCGCACGTTGAGGCGCACGTACGGCTGCACGCCGATTTCGCCGGCCGCCGTGGCCGTCACCGTCGGCTTGCCGGTCACCGGATCGAAGCCGACAATCTGGCTCGAGACCAGCGGCTGCAGCAGCACATCGGTCAGCCGCAGCGGCCCGCCGGCCGGCCGCGACGCCAGGTCCGCCTTCCAGCGCAGGTTGCCGCTCTTGCGATCGACCGCGCGGACGATGTTGTCGCGCGAGGCGAAGTAGATGCGCTTGTCGTCGGCGGCCGGGCACGCCGGCCATGTCGCCGCCCAGGCGCCACTTGCCATCGCTCGCGGCCGCGCGTCACGCTGCACGCTGATCAAATCCTTGGCGGCGGTGCCGAACACCAGCTGCTCGTCGAGCGCGAGCAGCGCCGTGACCGGCGCGGTCAGCGTCAGCTCCCACACCGTTTCACCGTTGACCAGCAGCACCGCCACCAGCCGGTTGTCGGCCAGCGGCAGGAACAGTCGATCGAGCGCCGGGCCGGGGGCGCTGATCGAGCGGCGCGCCGAGCTGCCGGCGCCACACCAGCGTGCCGTCCGTGGCGCGAAACGCGGCGAGGTCGCCGGCGGTGGTCGAGGCCAGCAGCCAGCCGGTGTCCCAGTACAACGGCGCCGCGGCGCCGCCCGGCAGCGGCGCGCGCCAGCGGGTCTCGCCGCTCGCCGCGTCGCGCGCCTCGATCGTCTGATCGCTGGCGGTGAACACGAGGCCTTCGCCGGTGGCCGGCGTGAACGCCGTCGCCACCTCGAGGCGCCATCGGATCGTGCCGCGATCGAGATCGACCGCCACCAGCTGTCCGCCTTTGAGCGGCACGTACGCGGTCGTCGCGTCAAAGCCCGGGCGTGGCCGCGGGCGGCGTCTCGAACGCGGTGACCCAGCGCGCGTCGAGCGACAGCGGGCGGCGGCGCGGCCGGCGCCTGGAACACCGCGAGCAGGAGCGCGAAGAATTGCGCCATCACACGCTATAATAACCACTTACCCTCAGCATTACGGCTCATCCATTTGGCGCATCAAACCATTCTCGTTCTCGATTTCGGTTCGCAGTTCACCCAGCTGATCGCGCGACGGCTGCGCGAGCTCTCGGTCTACTGCGAGATCCTGCCGTTCAACACCGCCGGTCGAGACGCTCAAGGCGAGACAGCCGATCGGCATCATCCTGTCGGGCGGCCCGAGCAGCGTCGATGAAGAGGGCGCGCCGCACATCGATCGCCGCGGTGCTCGAGCTCGGCGTGCCGACGCTCGGCGTCTGTTACGGCATGCAGCTGATGACGCACATGCTCGGCGGCACCCTCGGGCGCTCCGCGCATCGCGAGTTCGGCCATGCGCTGGTGCGCCGCGACGCCGCGGTGGCGTCGCGGATGCTGAAGGGCATGCCGGACGAGATGAAGGTGTGGGCCAGCCACGGCGATTTCGTGGCCACCGCGCCGCCGGGCTTCTCGGTGGCCGCCACCAGCAACAACGCGCCGGTCGCGGTGATGGAAGCGCCCGAGCGCGGCTACTACGCGCTGCTGTTCCATCCCGAGGTGGCGCACACCGATCGCGGCAAGGAGCTGCTGCGCAACTTCGCGTTCGACGTCTGCGGCTGCACCGGCGACTGGACCATCGCGTCGTTCATCGACGAAGCGACCGCGCGCATCAAGGCGCAGGTCGGCGACGGCCGGGTGGTGTGCGGCTTGTCGGGCGGCGTCGATTCCACGGTCGCCGCGTCGATCATCCATCGCGCGATCGGCGATCGCCTGCAGTGCATCTTCGTCGACAACGGGCTGCTGCGCCTGAACGAGGCGCAACAGGTGGTCGAGCGCTACAAGAAGCTCGCGCTGCCGGTGCATCACGTCGATGCCACCGACACCTTCCTCGACCGGCTGGCCGGCGTCTCCGATCCCGAACAGAAGCGCAAGATCATCGGCCGGACGTTCATCGACATCTTCAACGACAAGGCGGCGCACGCTCGGCGACTTCGACTTCCTGGCGCAGGGCACGCTCTATCCGGACGTGATCGAATCGGTCTCGGTGCGCGGACCGTCGGCGACGATCAAGAGCCACCACAATGTCGGCGGCCTGCCCGAAGGCATGAAGTTCAAGCTGGTCGAGCCGTTGCGCGAGCTGTTCAAGGACGAAGTGCGCGCGGTCGGCCGCGACCTCGGCATCGACAAGGAGTTCCTGGTCCGCCAGCCGTTCCCGGGTCCGGGTCTCGCGGTCCGCATCCTCGGCGCCATCACGCCGCGACAAGATCGCCTTGCTGCAGAAGGCGGATGCGATCGTCGCCGACGAAATCCGCCAGGCGGGCTGGTACGAGCGCGTCTGGCAAAGCTTCGCGGTGCTGCTGCCGGTGCAGAGCGTCGGCGTGATGGGCGACGCGCGCACCTACGAGTTCACGGTCGCGGTGCGCGCGGTCGAGAGCCTCGACGGCATGACCGCCGACTGGGCCCGCCTGCCGCACGACCTGCTGGCGTCGATCTCCTCGCGCATCGTCAACGAAGTGCGCGGCATCAATCGCGTGGTCTACGACATCAGCTCGAAGCCGCCCATCGACCATCGAATGGGAATGAGCGCGTGTCTGATTTCGTCCACCTGCACCTGCACACCGAGTTCTCGCTGCTCGACGGCGCCTGCCGCATCGACGAGCTGCTCGACGAGGCGCAGCGGCTGAAGATGCCGGCGCTCGCGGTGACCGAGCACGGCAACATGTTCTCGGCCGTGACCTTTCACGACGCGGCGCGCAAGCGCGGCATCAACCCGATCCTCGGCTGCGAGGTCTATGTCGCGCCCGGCGATCGGCGCGACAAGAGCGGCACGCCCGGTGAAACCGCCAACCATCTCGTGCTGCTCGCCGAGAACGAGAAGGGCTTCAAGAACCTCATCAAGCTGGTGTCGTCCGGCTATACCGAGGGCTTCTACTACAAGCCGCGCATCGACAAGCAGCTGCTCGCGCAACATTCCGAGGGGCTGATCGGCCTGAGCAGCTGCCTGAAGGGCGAGGTCGCGAGCGAGATCCGCTCCGAGCAGGCGAAGAAGGCGCTCGCCGCCGCGGCGCAGTATCGCGACATCCTCGGCAAGGGCAATTTCTTCCTCGAGATGCAGTTCCAGGGCATCGACGAACAGCGCATCGTCAACAACGGCCTGCTGCCGATCGCCCGCGACCTGAACATGCCGCTGGTCGTCACCAACGACGTGCATTACCTGCGCCACGGCGATCACAAGCCGCACGACATCCTGCTGTGCATCGGCACCGGCAAGTCGGTGAACGACTCGAACCGCCTGAAGTACCACGGCGACCAGTTCTTCCTGAAGACCGCCGCGGAGATGGCGCTGGTGTTCGGCGACTACCCGGAGGCGATGCAGAACACGCTGCTGATCGCCGAGCGCTGCAACGTGACGATCCCGTCGGGCGAGAACCACCTGCCGAACTTCGCGGTGCCCGAGGGCTTCACGCTCGACGACTACTTCGAGCACGTCACGCGCCAGGGCTTCGCGCAGCGCATGGAGCGGCTGCGCCAGCTCGACGCCGAAGGCAAGCTGCGCCACACGCTCGCCGAGTACGACGAGCGTCTCGTCTACGAGATCGCGATGATCAAGAAGATGGGCTACCCCGGCTACTTCATGATCGTCTGGGATTTCATCCGCTACGCGCGCGAGCAGGGCATTCCGGTCGGACCGGGCCGCGGTTCCGCCGCCGGCAGCCTCGCCGCCTGGGCGCTGCGCATCACCGATGTCGATCCGCTGCATTACGACCTGATTTTCGAGCGCTTCCTGAATCCCGAGCGCGTCTCGCTGCCCGATATCGACGTCGACTTCTGCGAGCGGCGGCGCGGCGAAGTGATCGCCTACGTCACCGAGAAGTACGGCCGCGAGAACGTCTCGCAGATCATCACCTTCGGCACCATGAAGGCCAAGGCGGTGATCCGCGACGTCGGCCGCGTGATGGACATGCCGTACGCGGACGTCGACCGCATCGCCAAGCAGATCCCGCCGGCGCTCGACATGACGCTCGACAAGGCGCTCGCCGAGAATCCGGTGCTGCGCGAGATGGCGAAGAACCGATTCGCGCGTCAACGACGTCCTCGAGATGGGCAAGCGCCTCGAAGGCGTGTCGCGCAACGCCGGCGTCCACGCCGCCGGCGTGGTCATTGCGCCCGGCCCGATCAGCGACTACGCGCCGCTCTTCAAGAGCAACCGCGACGAAATCACCACCCAGTGGGCGATGAAGGAGGTCGAGCGCGTCGGCCTGCTGAAGATGGACTTCCTCGGCCTGAGCACGCTCACGCTGATCCAGGACGCGCTCGACGAGATCAAGCGCACCGAGCACATCGTCCTCGACATCGACAACATCCCGCTCGACGATGCCAAGACGTATCAGCTGTTCGTGGACGGCCAGACCTACGGCATCTTCCAGTTCGAAAGCTCGGGCATGCGCGAGATCCTGCGCCGCGCCAAGCCGCAGCGGCTCGAAGATCTGATCGCCATGAACGCGCTCTACCGTCCCGGCCCGCTCAAGGGCGGCATGGTCGACGACTACATCAATCGCAAGGCCGGCCGCAGCGACGTCAAGTACGAGCTGGCGGCGCTCGAGCCGATCCTCGCCGATACCTACGGCGTCATCGCCTACCAGGAACAGGTCATGCGCATGGCCTCGGTGCTCGCCGGCTTCACGATGGGCCAGTCCGACGTGCTGCGCAAGGCCATGGGCAAGAAGGACCCCAAGGTCATGGCCAAGCAGCGCGAGGCCTTCATGAGCGGGCGCGCTGGCGAAGGGCGTCAGCGAGAAGAAGGCCAGCAAGATCTTCGAGCTGATGGAGTACTTCGCGGGCTACGGCTTCAACAAGTCGCACTCGACCGCGTATGCGTTCCTCGCCTACCAGACCGCGTATCTCAAGGCGAACTTCCCGAAGCACTTCGCGGCCGCGCTGCTGACCATTGAGGCCGCCAACACCGACAAGCTGGCCGTCTACATCGCCGAGTCGCGCGAGCGCGGCATCGCGGTGTTGCCGCCGGACATCAACGAGAGCCAGCTGCACTTCACCGTCGTGCCCGAGGGCGTGCGCTTCGGCCTGACCGCGATCAAGGGGCTCGGCGACGGCGCGATCAACACCATCATCGAGGTGCGCAATCGCACCGGGCGCGTCACCTCGCTGCATCAGCTCTGCGAAGAGCTCGACCTGCGCATCGTCAACAAGAAGGTGCTCGAGGCGCTGGTCAAGTCGGGCGCCTGCGACGGCCTGATTCCCGCCGGCGTCACGCTGCCGGCCGGCCGCGCCAAGCTGTTCGGCGCCGTCGACAGCGTGATCGAGCACGGCAACCGCACCCAGCGCGATCGCGACCTCGGCCAGTCCGATCTGTTCGGCGGCGGCGAAGAGGGCAGTCTCTCGATCATCCGGCTGCCGGATTCGCCGCCGTGGACCGAGATGGAGCTGCTGACGCACGAGAAGGACGCGCTCGGCCTCTACCTGAGCGGCCACCCGATCGATCGGCACGCCGAGAACCTGCGCGCGTTTGGCGCGAAGACGGTCGGCGACCTGACGATGACGGAGATCCCGGCCAGCGTCGACGGCGCGCCGGGACGGCTGGTGATCGAGGACGTCTACGTCGGCGGCATCGTCGGCGGCTTCCGCGGCCTGAAGACCAAGAAGGGCGATCCGATGTGCGTCTTCACGCTCGAGGATCACCAGGGCTCGGTCGAGGTCGTGGTCTTCCCGGAGATGTTCGGCCGCCATCGCGGGCTGATCGAGAACGGCGCGCTGCTGCTGGTGCGCGGCAAGTTCGAGCGCGACGAGGAGAACTCGCGCTTCCAGTGCACCGATATCCTGCCGCTGGCGGCCCTGCGGGAGCGGCTGTCGCGCGGCGTCCGGATCCGGTTGAAGGGCACCTGTCCGCGTGAGACGATTGAGGCGCTGTGGGAAGTGATGACCAGGCATCGCGGTGATCGCCCGGTGGCCGTCGAAGTGGAGATGAACGGCGGCTCGCGCCACGTCATTGTCCGCGCCGAAGTCACGCAGTCGATTCGCGTGCGCACCTCGGAGCAGTTCGTGACGGACGTGGAACGCCTGTGTGGTGTGGGCTCGGTAACGATTCATTCCTGACTGCCTGACGACCTGATACCTGACGCCCTGATCCCTGATCCCTGCTTATGCCTGACTTGCTGGAATTCGAAGAACCGATCGGCGAGCTGCTGAAAGAGATCGAGGCGCTCGCGGCGCTGGCGCCGAGCGAGGAGCGCGATCGCGAGATCGCGCGGCTCGAGGGCCGCGTCAACGCGATGCGCGGCGATCTGTATCGCAACCTCACGCCGTGGCAGCGCGTCCAGGTGGCGCGCCATCCGGCGCGCCCGACCACGCTCGATTACGTCGAGAGCCTGTTCACCGATTTCGTCGAGCTGCACGGCGATCGCCGCTTCGCCGACGATCACGCCATCGTCACCGGCACCGCGCTCTACAAGGGCCAGCCGATTCTCGTCGTCGGCCACCAGAAGGGCAGCGACACCAAGCAGAAGATCTACCGCAACTTCGGCTACGCGCGCCCCGACGGCTATCGCAAGGCGCTGCGGACGATGGAGATGGCGCAGAAGTTCAAGCGCCCGATCATCTGCTTCGTCGACACCCCGGCGGCGTACCCGGGCATCGAGTCCGAGGAGCGCGGCGTCGCCGAGGCGATTGCCGTGAACCTGCGCGAGATGGCGATGCTCGAAGTGCCGGTGATCGTGCTGGTCCACGGCGAAGGCGGCAGCGGCGGCGCGCTCGGCATTGCGGTCGGCGATCGCATCCTGATGCACGAGTTCGCGATCTACAGCGTGATTCCGCCCGAAGGCTGCGCGGCGATTCTGTGGCGCGATCCGGCCAAGAAGGTCGAGGCCGCGACGGCGCTGAAGATCACCGCGCCCGACCTGCTCGGCCTCGGCATCATCGACGAGATCGTGATGGAGCCGGTCGGCGGCGCCCACACCGATCCGGTGCAGGCCTCGGCGCTGCTCGACCTCGCGCTGTCACGCGCGCTCGCCGAGGTGTCGGCGCTCGACGTCGAGACGCGCCTCAATCAGCGCTACGACAAGTTCCGCAAGATGGGATCGGTTGGAATCATCGAAAGCTGACGTAGAGCGCGGGTCGTCAGATCCGCCGCGACACCGACATTGCCAGTTCCTCCCATCTGGAATACGAAGCCGCACGACGAAGCGGCGGCAGCTGCGCTCGCGCAGGCGCTCGGCGTCTCGCCGATCACCGCGCGGCTGCTGGCCATTCGCGGCATCACCGATCCCGACGAGGCGTCGCGCTTCCTCAATCCGACGCTCGACCAGCTGCACGATCCGCTGAAGCTCGCCGGCCTCGAATGCGCCGCCGATCGGCTGCTGCTGGCCATCACCAATCGCGAGCGGATCGCCGTGCACGGCGATTACGACGTCGACGGCATCACCTCGACCGTGATTCTGCGCCGCGCGCTCGAACTGCTCGGCGCCGACGTCGGCCACTTCATTCCCGAGCGCCTGACCGACGGCTACGGGCTGCAGCCGCACACCATCGATCGCCTGCACGCCGAGGGCGTCAAGCTGATCGTCTCGGTGGACTGCGGCATCCGCGCGCCGGAGGCGGCGCGGCGCGCGCGCGAGCTCGGCGTCGACCTGATCATCACCGACCATCACGAGCCGGACGACGAGCTGCCGGATGCGTGCGCGGTGGTCAACCCGAAGCGGCACGACTGCACCTATCCCGACAAGAACCTGGCCGGCGTCGGCGTGGCGCTGAAGCTGGTGCAGTCGCTGTGCGCGCGATCGGGGAAGTCGGCGTGGCTGCCGGCGTTCGTGAAGATCGCCGCGATCGGCACGCTCGCCGACGTGGTGCCGCTGGTCGGCGAGAACCGCATCATCGCCAAGCTCGGCCTGCAGATGCTGACCAAGGGGCCGCACAAGGTCGGCCTGCGCGCGTTGTTCGAGGCCGCCGGCCTGACCGGCAAGACCATCGACAGTTATCACATCGGCTTCATGGTGGCGCCGCGCATCAACGCCGCCGGCCGCATGAGCACGCCGGACATCGCCACGCGCCTGCTGCTCGCCTCGGACGAGTCGATGGCCGGCGAGGCCAAGGCGCTCGCCGAACAGCTCGAAGGCGAGAACACCCGCCGCCGCGCCGAGGACCAGGACATCCTCGCCAAGGCGAAGAAGATCGTCGAGACCGATCCGGACGTCGGCTCGCGCAGCGTGCTGGTGGTGGCCGGCGAGGGCTGGCATCGCGGCGTGATCGGCATCGTCGCGTCGAAGCTGGTCGATGCGTTCTATCGGCCGGCGATCGTGTTGTCGATCGACGGCGACATCGCCCACGGCTCGTGCCGCAGCATCTCCGGCTTCAACATGCTCGCCGCGCTCGAATCCTGCGCGCCGCTGATGAAGCGCTTCGGCGGCCACAAGGCCGCGGCCGGCCTGACGATCGACGAGCTCGCCGCATCAAGGAATTCCGCCAGGCCGTCAACGCGCACGCCGACACCTGCCTGGGCCCGGACGATCTGCGCCCGAAGATCTGGCTCGACGGGCCGCTGGCCTTCAACGAGATCAACGATCGGGTGATGTCCGAGTTCACGTCGCTGGCGCCGTTCGGGCCGGGCAATCCGCGGCCGCGGTTCCACACCGGCCCGGTGGCCGATCGTCGACGGCCCGCGCATCCTCAAGGAGCGCCACCTGAAGTTGAGCGTGAAGCAGAACGGCCGCGTGATCCGCGCCATCCAGTGGAACGCCGCCGAGCGCGAGCCCAACCTCACCGCCAAGAAGGACGGCGTCGAGATCGCCTACACGGTGGAAGAGAACGAGTACATGGGCAACAAATACGTCGAGCTCAGACTCGACGATTTCCGGTGACGGATTTCCCAGGGCCGCAGACTTGCCCCGCCGCAGCGCGAAGCGCGATCACCGCCCCCGTCAGGCGCGTCCTCGAGAGCAGTCGGGCACGACGGGCGGCCGTCGACGGCGAGCTGTGGTTCCTCGAGACGTCCCCGTGGTGGCGGCTGTTCCTGGATCCGAAAGGAATGGAGCACACCAAGGGGGCGATCCTCGAGGCAGCCTGGCAGTTGCCGCTGCCGTTGTTCTTCCTCCCTGAGCGTCCGCTCGACCCGGTGTCTGATGCCGTTCATGGAGGCCGCCGGCGATGCGTGGCGAATCAACAAGGCACGACCCGCCAGCCAGTTCCAGGGCACCGAGCCCGTGTCGGGTCTGGGCCACTGGCGTCTCTACGCGGCCGAGCAGCCGGTGGCCGCCGATCCGCCCGACGCCTTCCGCAGCACGCCGCAAGAACTGCTCACCTACTTGAAGGAGCAGCAGGTCGTGCTGTGGATCGACTGCTTGCACGACGACCGACTGGTGCGTGGCGCTGCGCGACCCGGCGCGGCCCGCCGGGTAAGCGCGTTCCAGAAGTCCCAAGTGCCGTCAATCGCCGCAGCGGTCATCGCGTCATTAGCCGGGTGGATCATCGACGCGGCCGTTGCGCCCTTCCTGGGCCTCGGCGGACGCATCCTCGTCGGGTTCGTGATCTCGACGTTCATCTTCTTCTACGCCCGCACCTGGCTGGTGAAGCTGCGCGACGGGCTATAGAAGGCCGATCGACGCGATTGGTCTCACCAGGGCCACAGAAGGCGCCGATCGGTCTCACCAGGGCCACAGAAGGCGCAGAAAGCTCAGATCAAATGCTTCAACCCTTTGTTCGGATCACGATCGCAGGAATTGCGAGGTCATCGACCGCCTTCCCACGTTTTGCTCTGACTTGCGGGCCGATCACCGCGGGCATCCGGATTGCTCATATACAGTCCATGGTCGACATCCCGCCGTCGTCACAGGATCCACGCACCTTCGCAATCATCGGCGCCGCCTATGAGGTACATCGCGTCCTCGGCACAGGATTTCTCGAGATCTTCTACAAGGACGCACTGGAGATCGAATTCGTCGACCGACAAATCTCGTTTCAACGAGAGTCTCCTTGTCAGGTGGAGTACAAGGGCCGGCCATTGAGCCGCGACTATCGCGTCGACTTCGTCTGCTTCGGCGAGATCGTTCTCGAAGTCAAGGCACGCTCGGTAACGGGTCCTGCGGATCATGCGCAAGTAATTAATTACCTGGCATCAACGCGCAAGCGAATTGGCTTGCTGATAAATTTCGGCACCGCGAAACTGGAGCACCGACGCTTTATCTGGGAACCCCGGGTCGATGTCTGAGCCTTCTGAGCTTCTGCGCCTTCTGTGGCCCTGGGCTGATTGGTCGTGCCTTCTGCGCCGTCTGTGGCCCTGGGCTCATTGGTCTGTGCCTTCTGCGCCGTCTGTGGCCCTGGGCTCATTGGGACTCAAAAGACTCCACCAGCGGAGTCTTTGTCGCTCACGACGGGCCGACGATAAAGGTTGGTACAATCGAGGCGTGGCGAGATGGCAACGACAGGCGCGGTGGGTCTTGGCCGTGGTCGCCATCGGTGTCATGCCGCGTCGGTGGCCTACACGATGCGCCCGCGCGAGACTCGCGGCGCCGGCGGCGCGCACTGAGGCGCTGCCGCCGGGCATCGCCTACAAGACCGAGGGCGGCGAGGCCATTCGCTACAAGGCCGGCGATCGCGACATCACCGTCGCGTTCGAGAGCCAGACCACCAGCACCGAAGGCGAGACCAAGCTTCACGGCGTGCAGATCACCGTCGACAAGCGTGAGGGCCGCAGCTTCGTCGTCACCGGCAAGGAAGCGCTTCCTCGGCAAGGACAACAGCTCGTTCGACGTGCGCGGCGACGTCAAGCTGCAGACCAGCGATGGCCTGACCGCCACCGGCCAGCAGGCCACCTACACCGAAGTCGAGAAGATCGTGCGCGTCCCCGGCGACGTGAAGTTCAATCGCGGCCGCATGAGCGGGCTCCGGTGTCGGCTTCACCTACGACGAGCAGCGCGACACCATGTGGATTCTCGACCAGGCCGACGTGAAGTTCGCCGCCGACAAGCACCGCGGCGCCGATGACGTTCACCGCCGGCGCCTTCGGCTACGCGCGCCGCGATCGCTACATGCGCTTCGAGCGCGGCATGCACATGGATCGCGAAGGGCAGCTGATCGACGCGGCCGAATCGACGGTGCGGCTGTTCCCGGATCGCGACGAGATCCGACTTACATCGAGCTGCGCGGCGATTCCAAGGTCACCGGCGGCCCCAAGAGCCAGTGCGCTGCGCTCGATGACCGCGCGCGACATCAATCTCGATTATGCCGACGATGGCCGGACGCTGCAGAACGCGACGCTGGCGGGCAGCGCGGCGATCGAGCTGGCGGGCAAGGGCCGGGGCGGGCGGCCAGCGCCTCGGCCGGCGATTTCATGGAGATCGGACTCGAGCCGGACGGCAGCGTTCGCAGTCTCTCGACCCGCGACGGCGTCAACGTCGCGCTGCCGGCCACCAAGGACACGGCCGCCCGCACGATCCGCTCGAACGCGCTCGTCGCCGCCGGCACTGCCCAGGGCTTGCGCGAGATGAAGTTCTCGGAGGGCGTCGAGTACCGGGAAGCCGCCACCAAGACGCAGGGCGCGCGTATCGCGCAGGGCCAAGAGCCTGGACGCGCAGCTCGACCCGGCGGCCGGCACGCTCGCAGAGTCGCGAAGTTCACCGGCAACTTCGAGTTCACCGACGGTCCGCTGCGCGCGTTCAGCAGCGAGGCCGCGTACAACGTCACCGCCGGCACGCTGGCACTGTCGGGCAAGGAGAGCACGCCGGAGATCAACGACGACATCGCTGACGCTGCTGGCCGAGGCGATCGACGTCACCCTGAGCGCCGCGCAAGATGGTCGCGAAGGGCAACGTGCGCAGCACGCTGCTGCCGCCGAAGAAGCCGGCCGGCAGCGCTGCGGCGACCAAGCGCCCGGCCCTGCTCGGCGACAAGGATCCGGTCAGCATCCTCAGCAACACGCTGACCTACGACGAGGCGATCAAGAAGGCGGACTACGCCGGCCAGACGCGGCTGCTGCAGGGCCAGACCACGATCAACGCCGACAGCTGACGCTCGACGAAGCCAAGGGCGATCTCACCGCGACGGGCAAGGTGATCACCAACCTCCAGATCGCCGAACAAGAAGGCGGAGCCGGGCGCCAAGTCGAAGCCGACCATCGCGCGCGCGGAAACGTTCACCTACTCGGACGAGCACCCGCAAGGCCACCTACACCACCGCCGCGCAGCTCGATGGCGACCAGGGCAACCTGTCGGCGGGCAAGCTGGAACTGCAATTGGGCAAGGACGACAACGCCCTCGAGCGTCTCGAGGCCAACGGTGCCGTGACCGCGATTGTCGACACGCGCACGGTGACCGGCAGCCGCCTGACCTACTCGCCGGACGACGACAAATACGTCGTGGTCGGCGCACCGGTGAGGATGATCGATGCCGGATGCCAGGAGACCAGCGGCAAGACGTTGACCTTCTGGAAGGCGTCCGATAGAGTCCAGGTCGACGGCAACAACGAAGTCCGCACGCAGACCAAGGGCGGCGGCAAGTGCCCGGCGGCGCCCCGCAGTGATGCTCGACCTTCCGCACCCACGAACTCACCAAGTCCTACAGTGGCCGCACCGTCGTTCGCGGCGTGAGCCTCGAAGTGAATTCCGGCGAGGTGGTCGGCCTGCTCGGGCCCAACGGCGCCGGCAAGACCACCACGTTCTACATGTCGGTCGGGCTGACGGCGCCCGACTCCGGGCGCGTCACGCTCGACGGCGTCGATCTCACCGACGATCCGATGTACGTCCGCGCGCGCAAGGGGATCGGCTACCTGCCGCAGGAACCGTCGATCTTCCGCGGCCTGACCGTCGAGCAGAACATCATGGCGATCCTCGAGACGCTCGATCTCAATCGCCGCCGAGCGCCGCACCAGGCTGCGCGAGCTGCTCGCCGAGCTCGGCCTGACGCCGCTCGCGCAGTCGCGCCGCCTACACGCTGTCGGGCGGCGAGCGCCGCCGCGCCGAGATCACCCGCGCGCTGGTGATGAACCCGCGCTTCATGCTGCTCGACGAGCCGTTCGCCGGCATCGATCCGATCGCGGTGTCGGAAATCCAGAAGATCATTTTCCACCTGAAGGAGCGGGGCATCGGCATCCTGATCACCGACCACAACGTGCTCCAGACGCTGAAGATCACCGACCGCGCGTACATCGTCACCGACGGCGCCATCTTCCGCAGCGGCACGCCGGCCGAGCTTGCCGCCGACGAGGAGGTCCGGCGGATTTACCTCGGGACTGATTTCCGGCTGGACTAAGATTGTAAAAGCACATGGGTATCCAGCAGAAGCTTCAGACGAAGCTCGCGCAAAAGCTGATTCTGACTCCGTCGCTCCAGCAGGCGATCAAGCTCCTGCCGATGTCGACGCTGGAGTTAGCGGATCTCCTTAATCAGGAGGTCGTCGAAAATCCCCTGCTCGAAGAGGTCCCCACCGAGGAACTCCAGGCCGTCGAACCGACGCCCCAGGAGAAAGAAGGCGGCGAGGACAAGACCAAGGAAAAGACCGACCCCTGGGACGACGCCGACTACGAGTACTTCTTCGGCGACTACCTGGACGACGGCTACAAGGCCGCGCGCGCCGCAGGAAGTCAAGGAACTGCCGCCGATCGAGAACACGCTCTCGACCAGCTCGTCGCTCACCGATCACCTCGAATGGCAGCTGTCGCTGCAGACCGCCGACGACAACGTCCGCGAAATCGGCGAAGCGATCGTCGGCAACCTCGACGACGACGGCTACCTGGTGGCGTCGGTGGATGAGATCGCGTCGATGGGCCCGTGGCCGGTCGACAAGGTCGAAGACGCGCTGCGCCTGATCCAGAGCTTCGACCCGATCGGCGTCGCCGCCCGCGACCTCCAGGAATGCCTGTCGCTGCAGATCAAGCACCTGCATCTCGAGGGCACGCCGACGGAGAAGATCGTCAGCGAGCACCTGCGGCTGCTGCACAACCACCAGATGCCGGAGCTCGCGCGCAAGCTCGGGCTGACGATCGACGAGCTCAAGACCCACGTCGAGATCATCCAGCACCTCGACCCCAAGCCCGGCAGCCGCTTCAACCCGCAGCCGTCGCAGTACGTCATTCCCGACGTCTACATCATCAAGGTCGAGGATCAGTACGTCGCGGTGCTGAACGAGGACGGCCTGCCGCAGCTGCGCATCAGCCCGACCTATCGCCGGCTGCTCGACAAGGGCGCCGCCGAGAACAGCGACGAGACCCGCGCCTACGTGAAGGACAAGTTCCGATCGGCGCTGTGGCTGATCAAGTCGGTGGAGCAGCGCCAGAAGACCATCCACAAGGTCGCGACCAGCATCTGCAACTTCCAGCGCGACTTCCTCGATCACGGCATCGAGCACCTCCGGCCGCTGGTGCTGCGCGACGTCGCCAACGACATCGGCATGCACGAATCGACGGTCAGCCGCGTCGTCACCAACAAGTACATGCACACGCCCCAGGGCGTGTTCGAAATGAAGTACTTCTTCCACAGCGGCATCAGCAGCTCCTACGGGGACGCGGTGTCGTCGGTGACGATCAAGAACCGCATCAAGAAGATCATCGAAGGCGAAGACCCGAAGAAGCCGCTCAGCGACTCGAAGATCGTCAATATCCTGCAGCGCGAGGGCCTGATGCTGGCGCGGCGCACGATTGCGAAGTACCGGGAAGAGCTGAAGATTCCGACTTCGAACCAGCGAAAAGTTTTATTCTAGGCAGCATGACGCCGGCGGTCACCGTTCGCGGACTGCTCGACGCCCGACCCGAGTCGGTCGGCCTGTCGATCGAGTTGCTGGCCGGCGCCGGCGGCCTCCATCGCAAGATCACCAGCCCCTACATCCAGAAGACCGGCCTCGCGCTCGCCGGCTTCCACGAATACCTGCAGGCCGGCCGCATCCTGCTGTTCGGCGAGAGCGAAGTGCGTTTTCTCGAGAGCCTCGAGCCCGGCAGCCGCCGCGCGGCGCTGGCCAAGTGCTTCAACGCGCGAGTTGCCGTGCCTGCTGATCACCGGCGGCGCCGATGTCGCGCCGAGGTCCTGCTCGAGGGCGACCGCGCCGGCGTCCCGATCCTGCGAACGTCGGTGCCGACCGCGGCGGCCATCGGCAAGCTGACCGCGGTGCTCGAGGATCGGCTGGCGCATCGCGAGATCATCCACGGCGTGCTGATCGACATCCTCGGCCTCGGCGTGCTGATTATCGGCGACAGCGGCATCGGCAAGAGCGAATGCGCGCTCGACCTGGTGGTGCGCGGCCATCGTCTGGTCGCCGACGATACCGTGGAAGTGCGGCGGCGATCGGAATCGATCGTGATCGGCGCCTGCCCGGAGATGACCCGGCACCACATGGAAGTGCGCGGCCTCGGCCTGATCAACATCCGCGATCTGTTCGGCGTCGCCGCGACCCGCACCTCGAAGCGCATCGAGCTGGTGGTGCAGCTCGATCGCTGGGATCAGGGCCGCGAGTACGATCGCCTCGGGCTCGACGAAGCGTCGTACGAGCTGCGTCAGCTCAAGGTGCCGTTGATCCGCATGCCGGTCGCGCCCCGGCCGCAACCTGGCGATCCTGGTCGAGGTGGCGGCGCGCAACCAGCTGCTGCGGATGCGCGGCATCAACGCCGCGCGCGAACTGGTGGCGCGCCTCGACGCGACGCTGGAGCAGTCGGCGCCGGTGGATCGGCCGCACCCGCAGCCGGAAGAAGACGATGAGCTCGAGCCCGGGGGCCTGGCGTGAGCAAGCCGCGGATCGACACCAGCTGGGCGCGCTTCATCGTGCTGACCGGGCTGTCGGGCTCGGGCAAGTCGCAGGCGATCCGCGCGCTCGAGGATCTCGGCTACTACTGCGTCGACAACCTGCCGGTGTCGCTGCTGCCGGTGATGGGGGAGCTGGCCGAGCGGCAGACCGAGCACAATCGCGTCGCGGTGGTGATGGACATTCGCGAGCCGCGCTTCGTCAGCGACTTTCCGCGCGTCTATCGCAAGCTGCGGACCAACAAGCACGCTCAGCTCGCGGCTGATCTTCCTGGAAGCCGGCCAGGCCGAGCTGGTGCGGCGCTTCAGCGAGACGCGTCGCCCGCATCCGCTGGCGCCGGATCGCCCCGTCACCGAGGGCCTGTCCGAAGAGCGCACGCTCGCTGCGCCAGATTCGCGAGATGGCCGACAAGGTGATCGACACCTCGAAGCTGAACGTCCACGAGCTGCGGCAGCAGCTGCGCGAGCTGGTCAGCGGCCACAAGCAGGCCTCGAAACTGGTCTTGACGATCCTCAGCTTCGGGTTTCAGAATGGCCCGCCGGCCGAGGCCGACCTGATGTTCGATGTCCGGTTCCTCAAGAATCCGCACTGGGTGCCGACGCTGCGGCCGCTGACCGGCAAGGACCCGGCCGTCGCGGCCTACATCCGCCGCCAGCCCACCGCGCGCGCCGCGATCAAGAAGCTGTCGGCGCTGCTGCGATGGATGGTGCCGCTCTACGTGCAGGAAGGGAAGAGCTACCTGACGATTGCGATCGGCTGCACCGGCGGCAAGCATCGCTCGGTCTACGTCGCCGAGGCGCTGAAGCGGGAGCTGGCCGACCTCAAGGGCGTCTCGGCCCGCGTGGTCCATCGCGACCTGGTGAAAACCCGATGATCGGCGTGGTCGTCGTCACGCACGGCCAGCTCGCCACCGAGCTGGTCAACGCCGCCGAGACCATCGTCGGCGACCTGCCGCACTTCTTCGCGGTGTCGATCGGCTGGCACGAGGACGTGCAGGACGCGCGCGACGAGATTGCCGCGGCGATCGACAAGGTCAGACAGCCGGGCGGGGTGCTGCTCGCCACCGACATGTTCGGCGGCACGCCCGTCGAACCTCGGGCATCACCTTCCTCGAGCAGGACAAGATCGAGGTCGTCACCGGCGTCAACCTGCCGATGCTGATCAAGGCGGCCGAGCATCAAGGACGGCGCGTCGCTCACCGACATGGCGCGCCTGCTGCGCGAGCACGGCCGCAACGCCATCTGGGTCGCCTCGGACCTGCTGACGTCGCCGAGCACCCGAAACCGACGCCGAGAGGCAGTGATGACGACCCGCGAGTGCGTGATTCGGAATCGCCTGGGACTGCACGCGCGCGCCGCGGCGAAGTTCGTCCACACCGCAACGCGTTACGCCTCGCAGATCCGCGTCAGCCGCGACGGCAGAGACGATGGACGGCAAGAGCATCATGGGCATCCTGCTGCTGGCCGCGGCGGCCGGCAGCTCGGTGGTGATTACCGCCGACGGCAGCGACGAATCCGACGCCATCGACGCGCTCTGCCAGTTGATCGAAGGCGGCTTTGGCGAGGAACCATGGAACGCCTGACCGGCATCGGCGTCTCGCCCGGCATCGTCGTCGGCCGCGCGGTGATCCTGACGCAGCGCACCGAGGTGATGCGCTTCCCGATCCCGCCCGAGCGCGTCGATCGCGAAGTGCTGGCGCTGCACGCCGCGCGCGATCAATCGCGCCAGCAGCTGCAGGACATCAGCGCGCGCGTCGCGCAGGGGCCGGGCAGCGAGCTGGCGGCGCTGTTCGACGCGCAGATCCTGATGCTCGACGATCCGATGCTGATCGGCCGCGCCGAGGAGATCATCCGCACCGAGCGCGTCAACGCGGCCTGGGCGGTGCATCGCGCTTACGAGATCGCTCTACGAGGTGTTCACCTCGATGGACGATCCCTACCTGCGCGAGCGCGAAACCGACGTCGCCGACGTCGCCGGCCGGCTGCGCATGAACCTCCGGCACGGCGCGCAGCGGTCCGCGCGAGCTGCTCAGCCAGATCGACGGGCCGTCGGTGCTGATCGCCGACGAGTTGACCGCCTCGGTGGCCGCGCAGCTCGACTGGTCGCGCGTCCAGGGATTTGCGACCGACGCCGGCAGCCGCACCTATCACACCGCGATCCTGGCGCGCTCGCTCAAGGTGCCGGCGATTGTCGGGCTGCACGACGCGTCGCTGCGAATCGCCGCCGGCACGCCGGTGATCCTCGACGGCACGAGCGGCGAACTGATCGTGGCGCCCACTCGCGGAGCTGATCGACGACGCCCAGCGCGCGCGACCCGGCCGCGACGACGGGGGCCCGCGGCGGGCGAGGCCGGCCCGGTCACGACCACCGACGGCGTCCGGATCCGCCTCGAGGCGAACATCGAGCTGCTGGAAGATCTCGAGTATCTCAACGAGTACGGCGCCGAAGGGGTCGGGCTGTATCGTTCGGAGTTCATGCTGTCCGGGCCGCACGCTCGAGCAGCGTCACCGAGGACGAGCAGTATTCGATGTACCGCAGCCTGATCGAACAGGTGGCGCCGCAGTCCGGTGACCATCCGCACGTTCGATCTCGACGAGCGGCAGGTCGGCCGCGATCACTCGCGCACCGAGCGCCGGCGCACGCGGCCCGGCCTGCGCGGCCTGCGGCTCGGCCTGGCCCATCCGGCAGGGCCTGCGCACGCAGCTGCGCGCGCTGGTCCGCGCCTCGGCGCACGGGCCGCTGCGCATCATGTTCCCGTTCGTGACGGCGGTCGAGGAAGTGCGGCAGGCGCGCGCCATCCTGCGGAGATTCAACGCGACCGCCGCGGCGTCCGGCTTCAGCCGAGCGACATGCGAGCCGCATCAAGGTCGGTGCGATGATCGAGATCCCGTCGGCGGCGCTGACCGCGGACCTGCTCGCCGCCGATGTCGACTTCTTCACCATCGGCACCAACGATCTGATCCAGTACACGCTGGCCGTCGATCGCACCGACGATCGGATGTCCGATCACTACGAGCCGCTGCATCCGGCGGTGCTGCGGCTGATCCGGCTGGTGCGCCGCGCCGCCGCGCCGCCAGCGCATCCCGGTGTCGCTGTGCGGCGAGATGGCGTCGGACCCGGCGCTGGTCGGGCTGTTGATCGGCCTCGGCCTGACCGAGTTCAGCATGACGCCGGGGGCGATCCCCATCGTCCGGCACGTGATCGAGGAAATGAGCGCGCAGGAGGCGCAAGCGGCTCGCCGGCCACGTGCTGCGCCTGGCGACCGCCGCCGAGATCGAGCAGTACCTATTCGACGCGCTTGCCGCGTCGGCCATTCAAAGGAGTCCGTTGTCGTGAGCCAGCAACCGTTGCATCGCGTCGAGAAAGCCGTGGGGATACGAAGTGTGGTGGGCGCGCACCGATCGCTACGTCGGCAAGCAGATCCACATCAACAAGGGCCACGCGCTCAGCCTGCAGTACCACAACAAGAAGGACGAGACGATCTTCGTGTGGTCCGGCAAGATGCTGTTCGAGCGGGAAGTCGACGGCAAGCTGGTCGGCACCGAGATGGGCCCGGGCGACGCGGTGCACGTGACGCCGCCGACGGTGCACCGCATGACCGCGATCGAAGACACCGATGTGTTCGAAGTCTCGACGCCCGAAACCGACGATGTGGTCCGGCTGGAGGATCGCTACGGAAGGAGCTGACCATCTCAGACGGCTGATGGCGGATTGCTGATCAATCGTCGATGTTTCGATCGGCGATTGATCTGCAATCCGACATCTGCCATCTGAAATCGTCAGAGATGTTAGAAGGGAATGTCGTCGTCGGTGACCGGGGCGGCGTTGGCCATCGGATCCTGGTAGCCGCCACTGTCACCGCGATCGGCCTGGCGATCGCCGCCGCGTCCGGCGCCGCCGCCGAGCAGCACGATCTTGTCGGCCTTCACCTCGGTGGTGTAGTGCTTCTGGCCTTCCTTCTCCCACTGCCGCGTCTGCAGCCGGCCTTCCAGATAGATCTGCTTGCCCTTGACGAGATAGGGCTGCAGCGAATCGGCGGCCTTGCCCCACAGCACGATGCGGTGCCACTCGGTCTGTTCCTTCTTTTCGCCTTCCTTCGACGTCCAGTTCTCGGTGGTGGCAATGCTGAAGCTCGCCACCGACTGTCCGCCCGGCGTGACGCGCACTTCGGCGTCCTTGCCGAGGTTGCCCACCAGAATCACCTTGTTCACACTGCCCATGTCACTGCCTCTCTCTCCACGTATTCACGTTGTTGTGCATGTATTCGATCGCCTGGTTGATGCCGGTTCAATCATCCGCCCGACCGTGACAGGTGAGGTCCCACCGTCGCGCTTCGCGCGATGGTGGGCAAGCCCATCTGCGCTGTCTGCGCCGTCTGCGGCCTAGCCGCGCGGCTTGCCGCGGTTCAGCCGGTCGATCTGCTGTTTGGCCATCCGCGCCATGTCGTGATCGGGGTAGGTCTTCATCAGCGTCTCGAACGACTCACGCGCGCGATCCGTCTGGCCCATCGCGCCGAGCGCGATGCCGCGCTTGTAGTAGGCGTCGGGCACGCGGTCGCCCTTCGGAAAGTTCGGTGATCACGCGATTATACGCATCGACCGCTTCGGTGAACTTGCCGTCCTGCTGATAGCACTCGCCGATATACCACTGCGCATCGTCGCCGAGATCGGTGCGCGAGAAGCTGCGCAGGTAGGTGCTGAAACCGTCGATGCAGAGCGCCCACTGGCCGGCCGTGAAGTCGGCGAGCGCGGTGTTGTAGAGGCGTTGCGGCGACATGCCCGGCGCCAGCGCCACCGGCGGCGCCTGGCCGGCGGGCGGCGAGGCAGCGGCGGGCCGGTGAGCGGCGCGCCGGGATCGATCGGCAGCGCGGCGCTGCGGGAAATTGCGGAATCGCCAGCCGCAGCGCTTCCACTTCCTGCGCCAGGCTGGTGATGCGGACGTTGTTCTCGTCGATGCGCTCGCGGACGACGCGCAGGTCGCCGCCGAACTGATCGACCGCGAGCTTCTGATCGGCGAACGACTTGCGGGTCGCCGCCGGCCTGTTCGTCGACCCGCGCGTTGATGCGTCTTGAGTGTCGCCGTCAGCTGCTCGAGCGCGGCCGTCATCTGCTGCTGCAGCTGCTGAGTCTGCTCCTGCAGCATGCGGATGTCGGCCATCATCTGCCGCTCGCGCCGCGACTGCGCCGCGGCCGGGCTGGCGAGCAGGAGAACCACCCCCAGCCCCGCGCCGAACGTCCCAAGCCGCCGAGTGATTCTTCGCCTCATACGCCCATCTTACTTTGCGGTGATCACGAAATGCGCGCGCCGGTTCTTCGCCCAGGCCGCGTCGTCGTGACCGGCATCGAACGGGAACTCCTTGCCGTAGCTGACCGTGCGCACCTTGTCGGCGGGAATGCCCAGCGAGACCAGGTAGTTCTTCGCCGCCAGCGCGCGCCGCTCGCCCAGCGCGAGGTTGTACTCGGCGGTGCCGCGCTCGTCGCAGTGGCCCTCGATCGTGACCTGCCACGGTCGGATACTTGCTTCAACACCGCGGCGTTGGCCTGCAGCACCTGCTGGCCGTCGGCGCTCACGTCGGCGCTGTCGACCTCGAAGAACAGCGGCCGCAGCGGCGAATCGCGATTCAGATCGTCGAGCGACCGCGAGCCGATGGTGTCTTCGACCGGCATCGGCGGCACCGGGACCGGCTCGGAGACCGGCTGCGGCGGCTCGGGCGGCGGCGGCGGCGCGCCTCCCACCGGCCGTCGACCGCGGGTGGCGGCATCGGCCGGGCAACCGGCGGCGTCTTCTTGCTGCACGCGCCGACGACGACCGTGAGCAGGAACCAGGACCATCTGCGCTATTCGCGTCTATGACCTGCTGTTGAACTGATAACTCGATCACTCTAACTCGAACCTTCAACCCGTTAACTTACTGCGACCAGGCCGGCGTGGTGTTGTTGCCGTCCCTGGTCAGTTGTCGCAAATTCTTGCCGTCGCGATCGACCGTGAAGATCTGGCTGCGTCCCGCGCGCGTCGACATGAAGGCGAGGTGCCGGCCGTTCGGCGACCACGCCGGGCTCTCGTTGCTGCCTTCGCCGAAGGTAATCTGGCGCGTCTCGCCGGTGCCGATGTTGAGGATCTTGATGTCGAAGCCCGGACCGGTGCGCGCGGCGAACGCAATCTCGTTGTACGGCGCCGGCGACCAGGTGGCGCGATCGGCAAACGACTCGGACGAGATGCGCCGCAGCCCCGAGCCGTCGGCGCCGATCACGTAGATCTGCGGCGTGCCGGTGCGCTCCGAGGTAAACGCGATCTGCGTGCCGGACGGCGACCAGGTCGGCGTCGAATCGATCGTCTGGTTGTTGGTCAGCCGCGTCAGGTTGGACCCGTCGCGATTCATCACGTAGATCTCCGCGTTGCCGTCGCGATTGGAGATGAACGCGATGCGCGCGCCGTCCGGCGAGAACACCGGCAGCCAGTTCTGGCCGACGCCCTTGGTCGGCGCTCTCCATCGTGCCCGCGAAAATGTTCGAGATCAGCATGTCGGGCACGCCGGACCGATACGAGGTGTAGACGATCGACGCGTCCGTCCGGCGACCAGCTCGGAAACAGGTTCATCGTCCGGTTGATGGTGATGCGCCGCGGATTGGCGCCGTCGTAGTCCGACGACGTAGATCTCCTTGACGTCGCGCTTCTCAACCGTCGCCAGCACCGACTCGCGATTGCGATCCGAGACGAACGATCAGCTTGGTGCGCGCCACGCCGCGCAGCTTGCGCTGCGAGTCGTGCAGATCGTCCGACATGGTGTGCGCGTAGATGCGCGGGTTGGCCGCGGCGCCGGTGTATTCACGCCCGTAGATCGACTGCCGGGCCCGCACGTTGTAGAGGCGCAGCTCCACCTTGATGCCCGTCGCCGACCTTCTGCACGGTGCCGATGATCACCCCGTCGGCGCCGAGCTCGCGCCAGCGATCGTAGGGCACGGTGTCGATCGACGCCGGCGGCGGGAATGCTCTTGTAGGTGTCGCGCGGAATCATGTAGAACTCGCGCTCGAAGTTCAGGTCGGCCCACAGCACCTCGCTGATGACGCTTGCGCCGCGTCCTGCGGTCTCGCGATCGTTCGACAGCGCCAGCAGTTCGGGCACCGCCAGCCGGGTCTGCGCGCCGGCCTCGCCGGTCAGCGTCGAGACCGACCGAGGTTGGCTGCTGCGGTGCGCGGCGCTGCGTGGCGGCTGTTGTCCGCCACGGCGAGCTCGCTGTAGCCGGCGCAGTCACGGCGGAAGCGGCCGACCAGGAGCGCGACACGCCGATCGAGTTTCTTGTGAAGTGAATAATGGGTCATGCGTGCTCTCAGCGCTGATACTCAAAGTAAAGATGCACGGCCAGCGCGGGTTCGGTATAGCCGCGCCGGCAGCGGCGGCAACTTCGTCAGCAGCAACGCGCGGCGCGCATAGAAATCCAGGGTCTCGACGCCGCTCGATTTGCTCGACCGTAATGTCGACGATGCGGCCGTCCTTCTGAATCACGAACCGCAGGTGCGTCCGGCCGACCGCGCCTTGCTGGTTGTTCCAGTTGCTGCTTGATCGACGCCGCCATCGTGATCAGGTATTCGGGACAGCAAAAATTCGAGACTTCCAGATTGCCGCCGGCGCCGCCGCCACCCGACGACAGTCCGAAGCCCATGCCCTTGCGCGCCGGTCTCGGCAACGCTCGAGCCCTTCTGCACCTCGGCGCCCTTGGTCGGCCGCGTGCTCCGCGGATCCTTGGCTTCCACCTTGTTCGGCGTCGCGGTCTTCGGCGGCGCCTTGGTCGGCTCGATCATCTCGGGCGTCTTCGCCGACGGCGGACGCACCGGTTCGACGGCCTTCTTCGGCTCGACCGGCACCGCCTGTTGAATGGTGCGGCCGCCCAAGCGTCGCCATCCCGACCGTCATTGGGACCGACCGGCCCGCCGAGACTGATCTGCATGATCGTCTCCGGCGCCTTGTTCTCGGCGCCGAACCACCACGCCGGCACGAACAGGAACACCGCCACCACCGCGATGTGCGCCATCACCGACGCGCCAAGCATCGAGCTCAGGCCATCGCCCTTGCCGGCGCGCGCGCTCAGGACTTCGCTGACGGCATCCATGCGTTACTGCTGCGCCCGCCGTTCCTGGGCGACGATGCCGACCTTCTCGATGCCGGCTTCCTTCAGGCGCCCGAACACGTCCATCAGTTCCTGCAGCTGCACCGCGCCATCGCCGCGCAGGAACACCTGCTTGTCGGTGCGGGTCTGCATCTCCTGGCGCATCCGCTCGGCCAGCACATCGACCGGCACGCCCTCTTCGTCGATGAAGACGCGCCGGTCCTTGCGAGTAGCTGGTCGGCACGGTGACGTAGAGCGGCTTGGTGTTCGACAGCTTGTCGGCGCGCCGCGCCGTCGGCAGGTTCACCTCGACGCCCTTCTGCATCATCGGCGCCGCGACCATGAAGATGATCAGCAGCACGAGCATCACGTCGACCAGCGGGATGACGTTGATCTCCGACAGGGACGTCGAGACCCGCCGCCCGCGCCGCCGGCCCGTGTTGGCGTCGGGCTGCGCCATGATCTTCGGCACTTAGGTGAAGTTCCTCTCAGAGATATTCAGGAACTCGAGCGCGAAGTCGTCCATCTCGGACGCGTAGCCCTTCACCTTCGAGGTGAAATGGTTGTAGAAGTAGACGGCGGGAATGGCCGCGACCAGGCCGAGCGCGGTGGCAATCAGCGCTTCGGCGATCGGTCCGCTGACGACGGCCAGGTCGGTCGAGCCCTGCGCGCCGATGTTCATGAACGCCATCATGATGCCCCACACCGTGCCGAACAACCCGATGAACGGCGTGATGCTCGCGGTGGTCGCGAGAAACGTCACGCGCTTCTCGAGCTTGTTCAACTTCAATCGACGAGGCGCGCAGCAGCGCGCGGTCGACCGCGGTGATGCTCCTGAGAGTTGGACGCGGCGCGGGCGTTCCGGGACTGGCCGGCGCCGGCTGGGACAGCCGCAGCTGGGCAGTGAGCTCCGCGTAGCCGGCCTGGAACATCCCGACCAGCGGACTGGACGCCAGCGACGGACAGACCGCCTGCACCTCGGAGAACTTCGCGCTCTTGCGGAACACCTCGATGAACGTCGAGGACTGCTTCTCGATGCCCCGGAACGTCCACCACTTATAGAGAATGATTCCCCAGGAAATGACGGAGAAGAGCAGTAGGAGCGCCATCACGAACTTGACGATGGGGCTGGCGGCGAAAATTAATTGGGCAAAATCCCCGGCAGCACCTTGAGCGGGCGGCAGTCCCCCCTCTTGCAGTGCCAGGATAAATCCAGGCGTCGGCAACAAACCCTCCGATTCAGTTCCATGGGAATGCGCTGCTGGGAGAGCGCCGTACCGTGCCACCGTAGCACGCCATGGGAAATTCTGTCAAAGCAATGATACGATGAGAGTTCCGCTCGCCGAAGGCATTCCCGATGATTCGCTATCTGGCCATCCGCAACCTCGCGGTAATCGAGTCGGTGGCCGTCGATTTTGAACAATCGTTCAATATCCTGACCGGCGAGACCGGCGCCGGCAAATCCATCCTCGTCGAAGCCGTCGGCCTGCTCCTCGGCGGACGCGCCACCCAGGACCTGATTCGCACCGGCGAAGACGTCGCCACCGTCGAGGCCATCTTCGAGACCGAAGACGGCAGCGAGTTGATCGTTCGACGCGAAATCACCTCACAAGGCCGGAGCCGCGCCTTCATCAACGGGGCGCTGGCCACGGCCGCGGCGCTCAAGGATCTCTCCAACCGCCTCGTCGAGCTGCACGGCCAGCACGAACACCAGCAGTTGCTCGATCCCTCCCAACACCTGTCGTTGCTCGATACGTGGGCCGGGCCTCGAGCCCGGCGCGCGCCGAGGTCGCGACCGCGTTTGCGCAGGTGCGGACCTGCCGCGAGCACCTCGATCGCCTGCGGATGGACGATCGCGAGCGCGCCGCCCGGCTCGATCTGGTCGAGTTCCAGCTCGGGGAATTGCAGAAGGCCAACCTGCAGGCCGGCGAGGACGAAACGCTCGCCGCGGAGCGCCAGTTGTTGCGCAGCGCCGACACCATCCAGCGGCTGTGCGGCTGAAAGCTACGCCGAGCTCTACGACACCGACGAGGCGGCGCTCGTCGTGCTCGGCCGGGTCTGGAAACGGGTGGGGGAGCTGGCGGCGATCGATCCGCGGTTCGCGCCCTACCTGGAGGCGCGCGACGGGATCAAGGCGCAGCTCGAGGACCTGGCGTTTACGCTGCGCGACTTCACCGACAGCATCGACGCCTCGCCGGGGCGGTTGCAGCAGGTGGAGGATCGCCTCGCGCTGATCGAGCGGCTGAAGCGCAAGCACGGCGGCGACGCTCGACGAGGCGATCGCCGTATCGGGACCGCCTGGCCGCCGAGCACCAGGCGTTGACCGGCGGCCAGTCGACGGTCGCCGAGATCGAACAGCAGCTCGAGGCGGCGGGCCGGACGTTTCTGGCGGCGGCCAAGCGACTGTCGGCGAAGCCGGCGCGAGGCCGCGCCGAAGTTCGCGAGGCAGGTCGAAGCCGAGCTGGCCGACCTGGCGATGGAGCGCACCCGGTTCGAAGTCCGGCTCGACGACCTCGGAAGCCGAAGGGCAGTGGAGCGACGCCGGCATCGACAGCGGCGAGTTGTTCCTGTCACCGAAC
This sequence comes from uncultured Acidimicrobiia bacterium, assembly GCA_963795125.1. GTDB lineage: Bacteria > Acidobacteriota > Vicinamibacteria > Vicinamibacterales > UBA2999 > 12-FULL-67-14b. The sequence goes on from CAWCGQ010000001.1 coordinate 1,422,761, forward strand.
GTCGGCGAGGACCTGCGGCCGCTGGCCAGGATCGTCTCCGGCGGCGAGCTGTCCCGTGTCATGCTGGCCTTGAAGACGCTCGCCGCCGACGCGTCGGCGCGGGCGCGCTCGGGTTCACCAAGACCCTGATCTTCGACGAGGTCGACGCCGGCATCGGCGGCCGGGTCGCGACGGTGGTGGGGCAGAAGCTGGCCTCGCTCGGCGATCGATTCCAGGTCCTCTGCATCACGCACCTGCCGCAGATCGCGGCATGCGGCCGCAGTCCACTTCCTGATCGAGAAGCGGGTCCAGGGCCGGCGCACCGTGACCAGCGTCAACCGTCTGACGGCAGCAGGATCGCGTCGAAGAGATTGCCCGGATGATGGGCGGCGCGGCGGCCGGCGAGAAGGCCCTGGAGAGCGCCCGCGAGTTGCTCGCCAACACCGGGGCGAAAGGCGAAAGCGAAAGGCGAAAGTCGCCAAAGACGGGCCACCACACGCAGGGCCCGCACAAACGCGGCACCAGGTCAGGCACATGAAGTACTTCATCGAAACCTACGGCTGCCAGATGAACGTCCACGACTCCGAGCGCATGGCCGGGTTGCTGGAGCAATCCGGCTACGACCGCGGCGGAGTCGGAGACACGACGCCGACCTGGTGGTGATCAACACCTGCAGCGTCCGCGAGCGCGCCGAAGGCAAGCTCTACACCCGGCTCGGCGAGATCAAGGAGATGGGCCGCGAGCTCGGCCGCGACCCGATCGTGGCGGTCGCCGGTTGCGTCGCGCAGCAGGAAGGCCGCAAGCTGATCCCGCGCTCGGGCGGCACTCGTCGACATCGTGGTCGGCACCCAGCAGGTCAAGTGCTGCCGATGCTCGCGGACCGAAGCCCTCAGCGACGAGCGGCCGGCTTCGACGCGCCGATGGCGGGTCGAACGGGTCGCGATCGAGAACCCGTACGAGGATCCGTCGTTCCCGCTCGGCGTGGTCCGGCGCGGCGATCCGGTCCGCGCCTACGTCGACGATCATCGAAGGCTGCAACGATTTCTGCTCGTTCTGCGTGGTGCCGTACACGCGCGGCCACGAGCGGATGCGCGCCAAGGCGGAGATCCTGGCGGAGGCGCGCGAGGCCGCGGCGAGCGGCCGGCGCGAGCTCCAGCTGCTCGGACAGATCGTCAATCACTACCAGGCGCCGGACGATCCGTCGTGCGATTTCCCGGCGTTGCTCGAAGCGGTCCACGAAATTTCCGGCATCGAACGAATTCGCTTCGCGAGCCCGCATCCACGCCACACCAGCGATCGGTTGATCGACGCGGTGCGCGACCTGCCGAAGGTCTGTAAACATCTGCATCTCCCCGTGCAGTCGGCTCGTCGCGCGTGCTCTCACTGATGAGGCGGCGGCACTCGCGCGAGGAGTATCTGGATCTCGTTGCACGCATTCGCGCGGCTATCCCGAACGTGCAGCTATCGACCGATATGATCGTTGGCTTCCCAGGAGAGACGGAAGCAGATTTCGAGGAGACGCTGTCGCTCACCGACAGCGGTTCGGTATCACGGCATCTACTCCTTCAAGTATTCGGAACGGCCGAACACGCTGGCGTCGAAACGGATGCCGGATGACGTGACGGATGAAGCGAAGAAGCGGCGCATCGTGGCGCTGCAGGATCTCCAACGGTCGATCCAATCGGACCTCTTCCAGCGGTCGATTGGATCGACGCACTCCGTGCTCGTCGACGCGACCAGCCGGCGGCGCGAGTGGGAGTTGACGGGCCGCACCAGCGGCAACACGGTGGTCAATTTCCCGGGACCGCCGGAGTGGCTGGGGCAGTTCGTCGACGTGACGATTGAAAGAACCGGACCGAATTCGGTCTGGGGTCAGGCAACAGGGGACCCACGGTAACGACGGCCCGCCTTCGCGCGAAGCGCTTCGGCGTGGTCTCGCCGTAGCTCGCCTGTCTTTTCGGGGCGAGCGCAGGCGGAGGCATTCGTAATGATTGAAATGAACATCAAGGGCCTGATGGTGGATCCGATCACCAACATGCCGATCATCATCCTGCGCGACAGCGACGGACAGAAGGTGCTGCCGATCTGGGTCGGCGTGTTCGAGGCCAACGCGATTGCGCTGCAGATCGAGAACATCCAGACGCCGCGGCCGATGACGCACGACCTGCTGCGCAACATCATCCAGGACCTGCAGGCCAGCGTCGATCGCGATCGTCGTCTGCGACCTCAAGGAGAACACCTTCTACGCGATGATCCACTTGACGACGCCGCTCGGACCGGTGGCGATCGACGCGCGGCCGAGCGACGCGATCGCGCTGGCGTTGCGCACGCGCGCGCCGATCATGGTCGATGAGAAGGTGATCGACCACGCCAAGACCGTCGACATGTCCAACGAGAAACAGGACAGCGATCGCCTGCAGCAGTGGCTCGAGCAGCTCGACCCCGACGACATGGGCAAGTACAAGATGTGAGAGCCGGCTTCAGCGGTCGGCCGCGAAACAACCCGACTGACAGACTGCCGTTTATGTCGGCTGGCCGACAATTCCCGTAAGTAGCTCTGAATTGCACAACTTAGGCTTGAGTCATTATTTCGCAGTTTGACTCGCCGACATCGCCTGCACATAATGCGTAGGAACCGCATCATCCTGCGCGAATGATTCTTTCGATAGCCAATCAGAAAGGCGGCGTCGGTAAAACGACGACCGCGATCAATCTCGCCGCGGCCCTTGCCATGCGCGGCAAGCCAACGCTGCTCATCGATCTCGATCCGCAAGGCAACAGCAGCATGTCGTACATCGACGTGCGCGCCGCCGAGCAAAAGCATGTACGACGTGTTCGTCGAAAAAGACGTCCACCTCGCCGACGTGATCGTGCCCGTCGAGCCAGCCGAACCTGTCGATCGCGCCGGCGCGGATTGCGCTCGCCAAGCTCGAGTCGCGCCTGGTCGGCGAGCTCGACGCGCCGTTCAAGCTGAAGGACGAGCTCACCGCGCTCAACGGCCGGTTTCACGAACGTGGTGATCGACTGCCCGCCGGCGCTCGGCCTGCTGACCGTCAACGCGCTGGTCGCCTCGACCCACTTGCTGATTCCGATCCAGTCGTCGTACTTCGCGCTCGAAGGCACCGACGACCTGCTCGAAACCATCGAGAAAGTGCGGCAGCGGCCCAACCCCGAACTCGAGATCCTCGGCGTCGTCATCACCATGCACGACAAGCGCACGGCGCTGGCCCGCGACATCCAGGAGCAGATCCGCAAGGTGTTCGGCGACAAGGTCTTCCGCACCGTGATCAGCAAGAGCGTGCGCCTCGAGGAAAGCCCGGCGTACCGCGAATCGATTTTCACGTTCGCCCCGGACTCGACCGGGGCGGCCGAGTATTACAGCCTGTGTGAGGAGGTCATCGATCGTGCCTAAGGCGGGGATTACCGGAAACGCTCCGCATGCGCCACGACGCGCATTACGTCGAAACCCTGTCGGCATCCGCCGGCGCCCCGGTCGGCCGGATGGTGCCGATCGACCAGATCGACCCCAACCCCGACCAGCCGCGCCAGGCCATGGGCGATCTGGCCGAGCTGATCTCGTCGGTCACCGAAAAGGGCATCATCGAGCCGCTGGTCGTCCGCCAGCGCGGCGCCCGCTACCAGATCATCGCCGGCGAGCGCCGCTATCACGCCGCCGTCGCAGGCCGGCCTGCACGAACTGCCGGTCGTGATTCGCGACGTCGACGATGGCGAGATGATGGAACTGGCGCTGATCGAGAACATCCAGCGCAAGGACCTGACGCCGTTCGAAGAATCGGACGCGATGCAGGGCCTCGCGCAGAAGTTCGGCTACACCCACGAGGACCTCGCCAAGCGCCTGGGCAAGTCCCGGACGACCGTTACCGAAGCCTTGTCGCTCGAACGGCATTCCGCCGGAAGTCCGCAAGGTGTGCCGGCTGGCCGGGATTACCAACCGATCGCTGTTGCTGCAGGTGGTCCGCCAGGGCGACCCGCAGAAGATGCTCGCGCTGGTCGAGAAGATCACCAGCCAGGGCGCGACCCGTGAACAACTCCGCAAGGATGCGGAGAAAGCCCAAGGCCGGACGACCAAAGGCGTTCGTCTTCGCGTTCCGCCCGCCGACCAAGGCGTTCAACCTGCGCCTGCAATTCAACAAGCGCAACGCCAGCAAAGACGAAGTGATTTCGGCGCTCGAAGAGATCATTCGCGAGCTCAAAAAACAATAGCGGGTTAGCCAGTTGGACCGAGCCGTTCGGATTTGCGTCCGAACGGCCGGTCGCATTGGCGGGCCATTGACGGTCTGCGAGCAGTTCGCGCGGAACGAGAGCGCCTGTCCATCACGCTAGCAGGTTAAGTTAACATAACATGTATTATCAGACTCAAAGACTATTACTAGAAGAACGCGCCTGTTGAAGCTTTGCGGAGGGTTTTGGCGGGTCTGCGGCCTAATGACCTAAGGGAGGTCAGGCCTGCCAGCTGCTCGACGCCACACCGGCTTGCGGAATGGCCACCGTCCAGAAGCGCCCGTGCGGAACCGCCTCGAGAATCGCGCCGAACCGATCGCGAATCTGGACGGCGAATTGAACGTCGCCGGAGGCCGGCCCGAGTCGATCCAGCGGGACCTGGATTTCGAGCGATCGAATCGATCGCCGATCCACGGCCGCTCGATCGGCAGCACGCGCACTTCGGGTCCGGCCACAATCAGGGCGACCGAGGCGTCGCCGGCCGCGACCAGCTCGGTCAGCCGAACGCCGGACAGGCGGAGGCACAACGCCTGTGCGCCGAAGCCGACCCGGATCTCCGCGATCAGCGGTGCCGTCGCCACCTCGTGCATGGCGCCGCCGGGCCGCGCCAACGCCGGAGAGACCGCAGCCCACCCACTCGAGGAAACTCGTCTCCCGTCCGTCGAGCGTCGACGGCCAACGGCCCGGACGGCTCGAGGCGATCGGGGCCGGCGCCGGTGCTGATGTTGGTGGCGAACAGTTCTTCGGGAATTGGCGCGCCCAGTGCCACGTACGCGTTGCGCAGATGGCGGCGGAACAGATCGTCGAAGTCGGCGTCGTGGTCGGACGAATGATCGTCGCCGTACCACCAGAACCAGTCGCTGCCTTCGGCGATCAACAGTTCCTCGAGGGCGCGATCCCGGGCCTCGGGCGGCACCAGCTCGCCGACGCCGATCGAGGGCGTCACGCGCGTCCGACAACTGGTCCCAGGCCCGGTGGTCGTCGCGATGCCCGATCCAGATATAGAAGTCACCGTTGATCCAGGAGCCCGGAAACATCGACGGCAACGGCGTGGCGGGACCCGCGGCCGCCTCGGCCATGGTGACCGTCTCGATGTCGTCCGCCTCGCCCAGGGCGCGATAGAGCGCCCGCAGGAACGGGCGCCCGCCACCTTCGTAATACTCCCAGGCGTTCTCGCCGTCCAGGATCACGGAAACAGTCGCCACTTCCCCGCCGGTGGCCTCTGAGATAGCGACGGCCCGCGTCCCGGACCTGAGCAATGAAGTCGGCGGCCGCGGCGAGCGGCTCCCACGATTGATACTGGAAGCCGATGCGGTCCGACATCGCGTGATCGCGGAACAACACCACCGGGCCACTCTCGCCGATTCGATACGGGCGATACAGCAGGTCCGGGCGCCCGCCGACCGGCACGCCCAAGCGACCGCGCCAGGATGTCCTCGTCGGTCGCGATCCAGCTGAAGCCGGCGTCGCGCGACCAGCGCCACGGCGGCGTCCGACACCGAACCTTCCGACGGCCACAGCCCCTGGCGGACGACTGCCGAACGTCGCCTCGTGCAGCGCGATCGCCCGATCGATCTGCAGCCGGGCATCGTCGAGGACGCATGAAGCGCTGGCGCGGACGCGGCGCGTGCGGGATGAGCCACCTGATGCACGTCCGAGTCGCACAGCAGCGGCAGGATCGGATGGTAGAACGGCGAGGTCGAGAGCTCGACCTGGCCGCGCGCGCTCGCGTCGCGATACGCGGGAAGCACCCGCGCCAGCAGCTCGAGCTCGATGCCGCGCAGCAGGGCCTTGTCGGTTTCGCTGTATCCGCTGCCCTTGTCGATCAAGCCGAGCAGCCCGGGATCGCTCGCGAGCAGGTCCGGGTCCATCCACGCCAGCTTGTGCCAGACCTGCAGGTCCCGCAGGTCGTCGGGCGAGAACGGACGCCGTTCCATGCGATAGGCGTGCAGCTGCGCGTAGCGGGGATACGGCCCGATCATCCGCCCGTACGGCGCGTGAAATCCGTTCGCGATCATCCATCGCGCTTCGTCCGGGGTCAGCTGGTCCGCCGGCTTGAGGCCGATGTCCAGATGCCGGTCGCGCGCGCGGTCCTCGGCAAACGCCTGGACCTGGCGGATGAGCGACGGCACGAGGTTAAAGGTCAGCGCGGACGCCGGGAAACTCCTCGAGCATGGCGACCATGCCCCAGTAGTCCTTGATCGCATGCAGCCGGACCCACGGCAGGATGTGCTCGCCGGTGGCCAGGTCCTCGTAATACGGCTGGTGCATGTGCCACAGCAGGGCGAGCTTTACCATCCGGCGATTGCTGATAATGAAGGGGCAATGCCGCGCATCATCGACCGGTACGTGATTCGGGAGGTCATCCCGCCGTTCCTGCTCGCGCTGCTCGTCTTCACCTTCATCCTGATTATCCCCTTCATCATCGATCTGGCGGAGCAGATGATTGCGAAGGGCGTCCCGGCCTGGACGATCCTGCCAGCTGGCGGTCACGCTGCTGCCGCAGGCGCTCGCCCTGACCATTCCGATGGCGCTGCTCATCGGCTTGCTGGTCGGCCTCGGCCGGCTCTCGGCCGACCGCGAATTCGTGGTGATGATGGCGTGCGGCATCAGCCCCTATCGGCTGCTGCAGCCGCTGCTCGTCTTCGGCGGTGGTCTGCTGGGGCGCTGACCTCGTGGGTGATGCTGAAGGCCATGCCCGACGGCAACCAGGCGTTTCGCGAGATCAGCACCGAGATCGCGATGAATCGCGCCGAGGGCGAGGTGCGGCCGCGGGTGTTCTTCGAGGACTTTCCCAACGTCGTGCTGTACGTCAGCGAAGTGCCGAAGAACGGCCAGGGCTGGCTGGGCGTGCTCGCCGCAGACACCTCGAATCCGTCGTCGCCGGTGATCTTTCTCGCCAAGAGCGGCCGCATGGTCGTGGACCGTCACGCGCGCACCATCGAGATGGTTCTCGACGAAGGCACGCGCCACAGCACCAAGCTCGATGACCCGGCCGCCTACGAGGTGTTGAAGTTCGAACGCCGACCGTCTCGCTCAACCCGGAGAGCGTGTTCCCGCGCACCGGTCCCGCGCGCGGCGAGCGCGAGCTCGCCGTCGAAGACCTCTACGCGCGGGCGGCCGAGCTCGAGGCCCAGGGCATTTCGCCGCACACCCGATCATGGAGATCCACAAGAAGTTCTCCGTGCCGGTCGCGTGCTTCGTGTTCGCCATCCTCGGCCTCGCGCTCGGCGCCAGCAACCGCAAGGACGGCAAGCTCGCCGCCTTCGTGCTCGGCATCGGCGTGATCTTCGGCTACTACGTGATCATGTTCATCGGCGGAGGCGCTGACCAAAGGATTTCTGGATTCCGGCCTGGCTGTCGATGTGGCTCCCGAACATCGTGCTTGGCGTCGCCGGCGTGTTGCTGCTGATGTCGCGCGCACGCTCGGCCGACCAGCCGATTCGCATTCCGCTGCCCGCCTGGCTCGGCCGGGCTGCGGCAAGCGCGAGCCCGCCGCGCTTCCCGCCGGCGACGGCGACCCGCTCCACCGGCCGGCGCCGCGCGCTGCTGGTGCTTCGCGTGCCGCACTTCGAGCTTGCCCGCGCCCGACGCTGCTCGACATCTACATCGCGAAGCAGTACCCGCGGATCCTCGCGATGACCACCGTCGGCATGCTCGGGTTGTTCTACATCTCGACGTTCATCGACAAGTCCGACAAGTTGTTCAAGGGCCAGGTCTCGATCGGGATGATCGTCGAGTTCCTGCTCTGGTCGACGCCGCAGTTCCTGACCTACATCATCGCGATCGCGGTGCTGCTGTCGGCGCTCGTCACCGTCGGCCTGCTGACCAAGAACAGCGAGCTGATCGTGATGCGCGCGTGCGGCATCAGCCTGTATCGCACGGCGCTGCCGATGGTGGTCTTCGCCCTGACGCGCGAGCGCGCTGCTGTTCGGGATGGAAGAGAACCGTGCTCGCGATCGCCAACCAGCGGGCCGATCAGCTCAACCACCGGATTCGCACCGGCGACAGCCGCAGGCGGTCGGCGTGCTCAATCGCAAGTGGCTGGTCGGCAACCAGCGGCGAGGTCTATCACTATCAGTATTACGACCCGCGCAATCGCGAGCTGAACGGCCTGACGGTGTTCGAGCTTCGATCCGCAGACGCCATCAGCTGAAGTCGCGGACGTTCGCGCAGCGCGCCAGGTACGAGCCGGTGGCCGGCCGCCGGCGGGCGACACGCCGACCTGGCTGCTCGACAGCGGCTGGTCACGCGACGTTCGATCCGACAGACGCAGGTCAGCGACTTCAAGCCGTTCGACACACCACCGCGCCGCTCGAGCCGGCCGAGTATTTCGTCACCGAGGCGCGCGAGCCCGACCTCATGAACTTCGCGCAGCTGCGCTCCTACATCCAGGAGTTGCGCGCCAGCGGCTACAACGTGCTCGATCACGAGGTCGGCCTGCATCGCAAGATCGCCTTCCCGTTCGTGACGCTGGTGATGACGCTGATCGCGTGCCGTTCGCGGTGACGACCGGCCGGCGCGGCGCGATGTACGGCATCGGCGTCGGCATCGTCCTCGCGCTGGTCTACTGGACGATGATCAGCATCTTTGCGGCGTTCGGCCAGGGCGGGCATGATCGACTCCGGTGCTCGCCGCGTGGGCGCCGAATTTGATCTTCGGCGCCGCCGCCGCCTACCTGCTGCTGACGGTGCGGACATGAGGCACGGCAACGGCCACCGGACCGCAGCGCGGCTCGCCGGCGCGCTACATCGGCGGCATGGTCTGCCTGATCGGCGCGATGGTCACGATCCCGGCCGGGCTTCGTGCAGATGATCCGCGCGCTCGAACGCGGCGGCTATGGCACATCGAGCAACACCCTCGCGTTCGTGACGCTGGGATTCGGCGGCGCGTTTCTCGGGCTCGGCATCGCGCTCCTGATCTGGGAGCTCAGCATCCGCCACAACATCCGACACTGAGGTCGCGCTACTTCACGAACGCCACTTCTGAGATCGTCACGCTGCCCTGTCGTGCCCGGCAGCGTATTCAACGTGTCCACGACGAACAGCAGCGAACTCGACCTGCGTCGAGCGGCGCGTGGACGCTCGACGTCGCGCCGATCGGCCGGAACTCGCGACAGCGGAACGTCGACCGATACGCGATTCGGGTCGACGTAGAACGTCGCTTCCCCATCGCTCGGCGTTGCCGACCGGCGCGCGCAGTTGCACCCAGAGCGCGCATCGGCGCCGGCGACGAGACGCGAAGCTGAACCGCGTCGAACGCCTCGAGGCCCGGCGGACACCGGCATCGGCACCGCCGCGAACTGCCCGACCGCGCTGGCCGGGGACAGCGCGAACGACCAGTCGAATCGCCGGATCGCCGGCGAAGGTTCGCGCGCGCGCATCCTCCGGCGGCCCGACCTCGATGCGGCTGACATCGTTCGGGCCCGAACTCGGCGGCCGCCTCGCGCGGTCCGCGCCGGAATGCGCGACACCGGCTCCGGCGCGGCCGGCGGTCGCGCGGCGGCTGCAGCTCGAGACCGGCATAAATCGGATTCGACACGATCCACGGCATCGTCGGGCCGCCTGGCGCGCCGGTGCGTGTAGGCCTCGATGCGATACACCGCCGGGTCGCTTGCCGCCGTTCATCTCGAGCGGCGCCGTCGATCACTTCGTGCAACGCGCTGCGCCGTTGCGCAACAGCACCAGCGTGGTTCCTGGCGGCGCATGGCGCGGACGCCTGCAGCAGCACGTCGCCGTCGATGGCGAGCGCCTCGCCGATGCCGCGCGGATCGCGATCCGCTCGTGGCGGTGAACGACAGGCTGCCCGGGCGACGCGAACGCGTCGATCACGCCGTAGACATGTCCGTCGCGAATCGCGCCGACCAGCGCGCGCGCGTCCGCGGCGGCATCGCCGGAGAATGGCGCCTCGAGCAGGACATGATTCGAGAACGCGCGAAACGACGCCTCGTAGCCCGGCAACCGCACGTGCATCGCGCCGACATCCGGGATCGGTGCGCTGCCTGAATCCCAGCCGCGCGTGCGCGTCGGTGCCGGCGAGTCCGACCATCTTGCGCGTCGCGGCGAGCGCATCCCACCGGTCGAGGATCGCCGTCGGGCCGATCGAGCAGCGTCGCCAGCGACTGCGGCGCGCGCAGCAGATAGGTCAGCAGCGCGCGCGCGATCGGCATGCGCGGCTCGTCGCGCCATTCGCTGTCGCCGTTGAGCCATTCGAGTCCGTCGATCGCGGCGTCCCACTCCTGCCAGCTCAGCGACGGCCGGGGCGAGCCGGGATGCGCCGCCACGCCGAATCCGCCAAGCCGACGCACGTCTTCGATCACATCCTGCGGGCGTGCCCGCGATCGGATACGGCGACGCCGGCAGGCCGATCGTCGCGTAGTGCCCGCCGGTGGTGTTCAGCTCGACGCCGTCGATGGTCAGCACGCCGCCGCGATACGCCGGCGCATCCGGCGTCGCGCGTGCCGTCACCGTGGTCGGTCAGGATGATGAACTGCAGTCCGGCGCGTGCCGCGGCGGCGGCGATCGCCGTCGACGCTGCCGCTGCCGTCCGAGCGGTCGGAGTGAATATGAAAGGCGCCGCGAACCGTCGACGGCCGGCGGCGGCGCGGTGCGCCTGGTGCCGCGCGGCAGCAGCGTGACCACGACGACCGCGGCGACCGACGAGGACGATGGCGAGAGCCTTGAGGGCGCGCGGCATCAGTTTCGCGGGTGGAACTTGTCGTAGACGGCGCGCAGCCGCGCATCCAGGATGTGCGTGTAGATCTGCGTCGTCGACAGGTCGCTGTGCCCGAGCATCATCTGGATCGCGCGCAGGTCGGCGCCGCGCTCGAGCAGATGCGTCGCGAACGAGTGGCGCAGCACGTGCGGGCTCAGCGTCCGCGGCAGCCCGGCGTGCTGGCCGTAGCTCTTCAGGATCTTCCAGAAGCCGACGCGGGTGATGCCGGCGCCGCCGCGCGCGTTGACGAACAGCTTCGGCGAGGCGCGGCGCTTCAGCAGCGCGGGCCGGCCCTCCTGCAGGTAGCGCTGTCAGCCACGACGAGGCCTCGTCGCCGATCGGCACGAGCCGCTGTTTCCGGCCCTTGCCGAAGCAGGTCAGGTAGCCGCTCTCGAGATTGAGGTCCTGCTGGCGCAGGGCTGACCATCTCCGACACGCGCAGGCCGGTCGCATAGAACAACTCGATCAGCGCGCGATCGCGCAGGCCGCGCGGCTGCGAGGTGTCGGGCGAGCCGAGCAGCCGATCGACCTCGTCGGCCGACAGGAATTTCGGCAGGGTCTTCCAGGCGCGCGGCGCGCGCACGTCCACCGCCGGGTTGTCCTGGCGGTGCCCGGACACGACCAGGAAGCGATAGAAGCCGCGAAAGCACGCCACCGCGCGCGCCACCGAGCGCGGCGACTGCCCCGCGCCCATCATCTGGCGCACGACCTCTTCGAGCGCGCGGCGATCGAGCGCCTCGACCGGGCGCTCCAGCGCCGCCGCGGCCGCGGACGAGCTGGGCCAGGTCGCGCCCGTAGCTTTCGACCGTGTTGGGCGACAGCCGTCGCTCCACGGCCAGATGCGTCAGGTAGGCGTCCACCAGCGCGCTCACGTGCTCTGAGTCTAGCAAGTCGACGGCGGCTCTGCGCCGTCGATGGCGCTTGCCGCGGCACGATTGACAGCGGACACCACGGGGACTAGCATCAGGTTTTCCCGTGGCCGCAACAAAATCCAGATGGCAGGCGCTTCCCACCGAGGCCATCAATCCCGCTTCGCTCGCCATCGACAAGCTCGACGCCGGCGGCATCGTTGACCTGATGCTCGCCGAGGACCGCCGCATGCTCGCGGCCGTCCAGAAGGAACGCGACCGGATCGCGCTCGGCGCCGACATGTGCGCCAAGGCGCTGCGCAAGGGCGGCCGGATCGTGTTCGTGGGCGCCGGCACCAGCGGCCGTCTCGGCATCGTCGAGTCCGCCGAGATGCCGCCGACCTTCGGGACCAATCCCGAGCTGGTCCAGGGCATCATGGCCGGCGGCAAGAACGCCATCATCCGCGCCAAGGAAGGCGCCGAAGACAACTACGAAGAAGGCGCGCGCGCCATCACCCGGCTCGGTGCCGACCAAGAAGGACGTCGTCGTCGGCGTCTCGGCCAGCGGCATGACGCCGTTCGTGCGCGGCGCGCTGACCAGCGCCCGCAAGGCCGGCTCGCGCGTGGTGTTCGTCACCTGCGATCCGCGCAACGAGCTGCAGGCGTTCGTCGACCTGACCATCGCGCCGGCGGTCGGTCCCGAGATTATCGCCGGGCTCGACGCGCCTCAAGGCCGGCACCGCCACCAAGCTGGTGCTCAACATGCTGACGACGTCGGCGATGATCCTGATCGGCAAGACCTACGGCAACCTGATGGTCGACGTCAACGCGCTCGGCTCGGAGAAGCTGCGCGACCGCGCCCGCCGCATCGTGCACATCGTCACCGACCTCGATTACGACGAGGCCGACAAGCTGCTGAAGTCGGCGCGAGTGGAACGTCAAGATCGCGATCGTGATGCAGAAGACCGGCTTGACCTACACCAAGGCGATCGCCCGGCTGAAGAAGTCCGACGACCTGATCCGCGAAGCGATCGGCGAGGACATCGAGCCGCGGCTGCGCGCGCTGATCAGCTCCTGAGCAACCGGGCGCCGGCGTCCCGGTCCAGCATCAGCGTCACGTCGTGATGCACCTGCAGCAGCGACGCCGGCAACCTCGTCGTGATCAATCCCTCGACCATGCCCTGCACGGCGTCGGCCTTCTCGGCGCCGGTCGCAATCAACACGATCTGTCTCGCGCGCCGAGGATGGTCGACATCCCGATCGAGAGCGCGCGCTCGCGGAACCGCGCGCCAGTCGCCGCCAAACCGCTGCGCGTTCGCCTGCCGGCTCTCCTCCTCGAGGTGCGCGATGTGGGTGGTCGCGCACAGTCCGTCGGCCGGCTCGTTGAAGCCGATGTGGCCGTTGGCGCCGATGCCGAGAATCTGCAGATCGATGCCGCCTGCCGCGTCGATCGCCTCTTCGTAGCGCCGGCACTCGGCGTTCAGATCCTGAGCGGCGCCGTTGAGAAAGCCGATGTTGCGCCGGATCGATCGACACGTGATCGAACAGCTCAGCCTGCATGAACGCGCGATAGCTGTCGGATGCGACGCGGCGAGACCGGCGAACTCGTCGAGATTGAAGGTCCGGACGCGCGACCAGTCGATGCGCTGGCGGGCGCTGCGTTCGCGCAGCTCGCGATACAGGCCAAGCGGGGTCCGGCCGGTCGGCAACCCCAGCACGAGCGCCGGCCGCGCGCCGAGCGCGTCGAGCACCCGGCCGGCGAGCGCCGCCGACAGCGCCGCCTCATCGTCGAAACGTTCTATGTTCACTGCGGTGTCGACTCGCAACGAGTCGATGTAGGCCGGCACCCGGACGTCGCCGCGCGCCTGCGCCATCGCGAGCCGCACGGCGCCGACCGCCGGCGCTTCCGCGCAGCAGCGCCACCGTGCTGCGCGGCGCCACCTCGGCCATCCGGCTCCGCACTTCGGCGGCAAGCCAGGCACTCTCTCTCAGCATGCCGCCCGCGAGCAGCATCGGAAACTGCTCGCCGCGCATGTCGAGCGCGGTGATCACCGATGCCGCGGCCGAGCGCGAGCTCGTCGGCGGCATCGGTCATGATGTCGACCGCGACGAGGTCGCCGTCCGCTCGAGCACCATCGACGACCGCGGCGAGCGCGGCAATGGCGCGGCGCCCCTGAGGCTGGTGGTAAATCTCGCGCCACCAGCGCCTGCGGCGTCGGCAGGCCGAAGTGCCGCAGCACGAGCGGCGTGAGCGCGGTGCGCGGCCCGCGGCAGTCGACATCGCGCATCACCGCCGCCAGCGCGTGGCGACCCACCCAGTAGCCCGAGCCTTCGTCGCCGAGCGTCGGTCCCCATCCGCCGGCGCGCGCGGCGACGCCGTGGCTGACTGACTCCGTAGGCAATCGAACCGGTGCCGGCAATCACCACGACACCCGGGTTCGCGCCGGCACCGGCGACCAGCGCGATCAGCGCGTCGTTGACGATCACGCGCGTTCGAGCGATAGCCGAGGCGGCGCATGATCGCCGCGGATGATCCGCGCGTCGTCGTCGCGGTCGACGCCGGCCATGCCCAGGCAGACGGCCGCGAGCGTCACGTCGCGCCCATCGGTGGCCCGGTCGATCACGGTGTGCAGGATCTTTTCCACCTCGAGCTCGCCTTCGGTCTGAAGGTTGGCGGCGCCGGCCCGGCCTTCCGCAACGATCTGGCCCTCGCCGTCCGCGAGCAGGGCGACGGTCTTGGTCCCGCCCGCATCGATCCCAAGGACGTGCATGTGACTAGCTTATCCGCCTCGGCTCGCAAAACGATCCGGCGGCGGTCGAGACCGCCGCGCTCTGCGCGAGCGAACAGGCGTGCTACATTGTGTGTTTCCCCATGTCCGGTTGCGCTCCCCCTCCGCCTTCGCTCATCCAGCAGCTGCCTCGCAACGGCGGGACTCGTCCGACGCGGCCTGCGGCCGTGAAGGCGGGCAGGGTCTCGGTGCTCCTCTGCGCGATCGCGATACTGGTGCTCGGTTCGACCGCCGCGTTTCGCGCGACCGCGCCGTCGCCGACCCGAGCGCTGTGGGTGACGCGCACCACCCTGACTTCGCCCGAGACGATCCGCCAGATGGTGGCCGCGGCCGCAGGCCGGGGGCTTCAACACCTTGCTGGTGCAGGTGCGCGGCCGCGGCGACGCCTACTACTCCGGCACCATCGAACCGCGCGCCCCCGAGCTCGCCGGCAAGCCGACGTTCGATCCGCTCGCGACCGTGCTCGAACAGGCGCATGGCGCCGGCCTGTCGGTTCACGCCTGGGTTGCCGTCAATCTCGTCTCGAGTTCGGTGACGCTGCCGGCGTCGCGCGATCACGTCATCTACCGCGCCCCCGAATGGCTGATGGTGCCGCGCGAACTGGCCGCCGAGATGAAGAAGATCGATCTTCGCAGCCCGGCGTATATCGGGCGGCTGGCGCGATGGACGCGCGCGCATAGCGGCGAACGTCGAAGGCCTCTACACCTCGCCGCTCCATCCGGCCGCGCAGGATCACACCGCGGCGGTGATCGGCGAGATCGCCGCGAACTACGCCGTCGACGGCATCCATCTCGATTACGTGCGGTTCCCGAACGAGGACTTCGACTACAGCCCGGCGGCGATGCAACAGTTCAAGGCGTCGATCCTGCCGGGCCTGAGCGACCGCGAGAAGCGCGACGCGGCCGCGCGTGCGGTGCTGGATCCGGTGGCCTACCCGAATCTCTTCCCGGAACGATGGAGCGATTTTCGGCGGGCGCGCCTGACCTCGCTGGTCCTCAAGATCCGCACCGCGGTGAAGACCGCGCGGCCCAACGCCGTGGTCAGCGCCGCGGTGGTGCCCGACGCGCAGGAGGCATTCGACCATCGCCTGCAGGACTGGCGCGGCTGGATCGATCAGTCACTGCTCGACGTGGTGTGCCCGATGGCCTACACCGCCGACGCGGACATCTTCCAGAAGCAGATCGCCGCCGCCCGCGACTACGCCGGGTCGCGTCCGGTGTGGGCGGGCATCGGCGCCTATCAATTGTCGCCCTCGCAAACGCTGACGCACATCGCCGCCGCCAACAAGCTCGGCGTGGCCGGCGTCATCCTGTTCTCCTACGACGCCCTGATCGCCCCGCCCAACGGCGCCGGCTCGATCAGCGAGCTCGGCCGCGCCGCGTTCGGCACCGCGCCCGAGAGTAGAGCTTCGGCCGTGTCGCTCTCCGGGGTCGATTACCTCGTCATCGGCGTCTACCTGCTCGCGATCACCGCGTTCGGATCGTGGTTCGCGCGCTTTCAGAAGACCACGCGCGACTATTTCCTCACCGATCGCAGCGTGCCGTGGTGGGCGATCTGCTTCACCATTGTCGCCACCGAAACCAGCACGCTGACCTTCATCGGCATCCCGGCGCAGGCCTACACCGGGAACATGACGTTCCTGCAACTGGCGGTCGGCTACATCATCGGCCGCGTCATCGTCAGCATGCTGTTTATCCCCGCCTACTTTCGCGGCGACTCTGTTCACGTCGTACGAGCTGCTGCAGCGCCGCTTCGGCACGCGCGTCAAGACCCTGTCGGCGGTGATCTTCCTGATCACCCGATCGCTCGCCGACGGCATCCGCCTGTTCACGACGGCGCTGGTGATCTCGATCGTCACGCAGGTGCCGGTGACCGCGGTGGTGATCGTGCTCGGCGCGGCGATGATCGTCTACACCATGCGCGGCGGCGTGTCGGCGGTGATCTGGACCGACGTCGTCCAGATGTTCGTCTACATCGCCGGCGCCGGCGGCGGTGGCGATGGCGCTGCTCGGCCGCATCGACGGCGGCTGGGCGGAGGTGGTGCGCGTCGGGACCGAGACCGGCCGCTTCGTGGTGATCGACGCGTCGTTCGACTTCACCAAGGCCGTACACCATCTGGGCCGGCCTGCTCGGCGGCGTCGCGCTCACCCTGTCGACCCATGGCACCGACCAGTATCCTGGTGCAGCGGCTGTTGTCGGCGAAATCGCAGAAGGCGGCGTCGACCGGGCTGGTCCTGAGCGGCTTCATCGTGTTCGCGCAGTTCATCCTGTTCCTGCTGATCGGCGTGATGCTCTACACGTACTATCAGCAGGTGCCGCTGCCGCAGGCGCTGACCCGGCCGGACCAGATCCTGCCGATCTTCGTCGTCAGCGAGCTGCAGCAACGGGCTCGCCGGATTCATCGTCGCGGCGATCGTCGCGGCGGCGCTGTCGCCGTCGCTCAATGCGATGGCGGCCACCACCGTCAGCGATTTCTATCTGCCCTATCTCAATCCCACCGCCGACCAGGCCACGCAGATGCGGGTGTCGAAGCTGGCCACGGTGGCCTGGGGCGTCGTGCAGCTCGCCGTGGCGATCGGCGCGCAGTTCATGAACCGCTCGGTGCTCGACGCGGGCCTCGCGGTGTTGTCGTTTGCATCGGGCTCGGTCCTCGGCGCCTTCCTGCTCGGCACGCTCGCGCCATCGATCCGCGAGCGCGACACCTTTGCCGGCATGATCGCGGGCCTGCTCGTGATGACGGCGGTGTGGTGGGCGACGCCGATTGCTTTCACGTGGTACGTGCTGATCGGCGCGGTGACCACCTGCGTGGTGGCGTGCGATCTCGCGCGCCGCCAGCCCGCGCACCGCATGAGCGCCGCGCTGCGCGGCGATCGACGCGATCCTCGCCAAGGCGATTGCCGATCGCGATCGTTTCCCGGCGCGGTGGTCGAGGTCGGCCGCGCCAGCGGCGCGCTCTTCACCCGCACCGCCGGGCGCACTCACCTATGAGCCGCACTCAGCCGCGGTGACCGCGCGCACCATTTACGACCTGGCGTCGCTGACAAAGGTGATCGGCACGACCGCGCTGATCGCCGGCTGAGATTCGAGAGCGGGCGAATGCGGCTGAACGATCGCGTGCGCCAGTGGATCGCGTCGTGGACCGGCGAGGACCGCGCAGACCGCGTCACGCTTCGCGATCTGCTCGAACACTGCTCCGGCCTGCCCGCGCATCGTCGCTACTTCGAGACGCTACCGCGGACGCGCGCTCGTTCGAGATGGCGATCTGCGAAGAGCCGCTCGCGTACGCGCCGCGCACGACATCGATCTACAGCGATCCCGGGTTCATGCTGCTGGGCTTCGCGATGGAGACACGCCGCGCGGGCGCCGCTCGATCGGTCAGTTCGATCGCTGGCGCGATCGCGAGCTCGGCGGCGGCATCGAACTGCGTTATCGGCCCGGGCCCGACTGGCTCGATCGGATCGCGCCGACCGAACTGACGCCTCGAGGCGAGCGTGCGGCGCGGCGAGGTGCACGACGAGAATGCAGCGGCGCTCGGCGGCGTGGCGTCGCATGCGGGATTGTTCGGCACGGCGGCCGCGGTCGGCGCGTGCGCGCGGTGGTGGATGCGGACCCGCGTCGCTGCCGCTGTTCGCGACCAGGACCTCGGTGCCCGGACAGCTCGCGAGCGCTCGGATGGGACACGATGCTGCCGACCTCGTCGTGCGGCACGCTCATGTCGCCGGGCGCAATCGGTCACACCGGCTTTACCGGCACGTCGCTCTGGATCGATCCGGCGAACGATCTGTATGTGGTGATCCTCACTAATCGCGTGCATCCGACCCGCGACGGCGACGGCATTCAGGACGTCCGGCGCGCGCTGCACGACGCGATCGTCACTGGCCTCCGGGCCGGCGCTGGCCCGGATTGATGGGCGGCGGCACGGTGATACCGGCGGCGCGGTTCGGCTGTCCGAAACCCGGCGGCAATTGCTGCTGATTCGGCCGCTGCCCCGGACCGCCGGGCATCGTCCCCGGCTGCATCCCGAACGGCCCGGCGGCTGCCCTGGCTGCCGCGGCTGCCCCGCACCTCCCTGCCCGCCCGGGATTCCAGGCCCCGCAGACTCACCCGGCCGCTGCGCCGTCTGAATGTAGACGAACGCCCACTCGTTGTAGCGCGTCTCGGCCGTTGTAGATCTTGATCGACGCGTCCTTGCTCTTCGAGGTGACGCCAATGACGCCGCCTTGCGGACCGGCGCCGGTGCTGCCGAAACCTGATTGCAGGGTCTGCTGCGCCGGCGTGCCGAGGGTGGCTCTCGGTTGTTGCCCCGGCCGTTGGGCACCCGGAGAAGCGCCGGGGCCTTGCATGCGCAGCCTGGTTCGCGTAAATCGGCTGAAAGTCGTCGTTGGTGATCGGGTCTTTATACTTCTTGCGGAGAAACCGTTGCTCGACCAGGACGTCAATCGATCGGCGGCGGGCGTGTTGGCGAATTTGCGCTGGAACAGGCCAATGGCGCGCGCGTACTGCTTGCCGCGGAAGATCAGCTCTTCTTCCTTTTCGCGGGTCGCCATGTGCGACCACACCGGCAGCAGCGCGCTCATCAGCACGGCCATGACGCTCATGCCCACGAGCAGAGCCGCCATCGCGTACGCGGCGCCGCGCGTGTGACCGGTTGACCCGCTAACTCCATGCGTCTATTATCCTTATCAGGACTTTCAGTGCAATTCTTTAGAATGCTTGCGTATTGCGGCCATGCAGCCCGCGGTTGACCGTTCTCGTCGGCGTGCTCGCCCTTGGGGCGCTCGGCTGCGAAAAGGTCGCCCTGCTGTCGCCGACCGGCTCCACCATCACCCTGTCGGTGGCACAGACCGTCATTCCCGTGTCCGGATCGACCGAGGTCACTGCGTCGGTCATCGAGTCCGGCGGCACGGCGGTCCACAACGGCACCATGGTGACCTTCACGTCAGGATTCGGCACGTTCTCGCAGCAGGAGGTGCCGACGGTCGGCGGCCTCGCGCGGACCACCTTTGTCGGCAACGCCTCCGGCCTGGCGAAGATTGGCGCCTTCTCCGGCGCCGCCAAGGCCACCGAGGTCGAAGTGAAAGTCGGGACCGCCGGCGCGGGCGCCGTGTCGGTTCGGGCAGAGCCCTCGACGGTGTCGCAGAACGGCGGCACGGTGCAGATTCTCGCGCAGATCACCGACTCGAGCGGCAACGCGCTGCCCGGCGTCGCGGCGGTGTTCACCACCGACAACGGCTCGCTCGGCAGCAGCTCCGCGGTCAGCGACGCCAGCGGTATCGCGCGGACCACGCTCACCACCAACCGGGTGTCGAGGGTCACGGTCAGCGTCGCGGACAAGAGCGGCAACGTCACGGTCAACGTCATCACCGCACCGACGGTGACGATTACCAGCAACACCGCCAATCCGGTGGTCGGACAGCCGGTGGCGTTCACCGTGACGCCGTCGGCCGCAGCGACCGCGAATCCGATTTCAAACGCCGTGATCAATTTCGGCGACGGCACCTCGCAGCAGCTCGGCGCAATCACCGGGCCGGTCGGTCTTACCCACGTCTACGGTCGCGAGGGTGGCTACACGATGACTGCCACCGTGAACGACATCAACGGCCAGCAGGGTGTGTCCTCGACGGCAATCGTCGTGGCGCGGCAGCCGCTACCGAGCGTCACCATCACGGCGCCGGCGACCACCACCACGACCACCGCGACCACCATCACGACGACCGCTTCAACCACGGCGCCTGGTGCACAAATCGTGAACGTGCGCGTCACGCTTCAGGATGGCAGCGTGATTTACAGCGGCACCAACGCCGGCTCATTCAACTACCGCTTTGGCGGATCCGGCACCTATACGCTGACGGCTGTCGCGACGGACTCGAACGGCAACACCGCGAACGCATCGACATCGATTGTCGTGACGCCTGTAACCGTTCAGTCGTGAAACTCAAAGGGCCAGCGTGCGCAAGCACCTGGCCCTTCTTACGTACGGAGGGACGTTGTCACCTGTCTTCGGTCCGAGCTTCCCTCGTCAGTCCCAGTCGGCGTAGCGGCTGCCGTCGAGCGCCGTGCGATCCGAGCCGCTATGCACGTTATCGATGCCGCCGGACGAGGACGGGTTGTTCGCATCGGACTCTGCGGCGGTCGGTCTGCCAGGTGTCTTTCGACTTGGTGATCGAGATCTTCGGGAATCTCGCGGATGTAGCCCTCCGACACCAGCTCCGCCAGGTCCGACGGCCACTTGTTCTTGTCGGCGTAGAACTGGTCCATCGCGTCGCGCATCCGGAACAGGTTTTCCTTGAGCACGGCCTCCTGCGGCGCGCGTCACGCTGCTGCGGTACTGGGTCATCCCGACGCTGGCCAGGATGATGATCAGCGTCATGACGATCAGCAGTTCGATGATCGTGAAGCCGCGCGCCGCGCAGCGCGCGAGGCATCAGTCCCAGTCGCGGTATTTGGTGCCATCGAGTCCCGTGCCCTGGTTCTTGGAATACACGTCGTACACATTCTGCCCGCTCCACGACGATCGAGTCCGGCTTGTCCTGGTAGGCGCGCAGCCCCCAGTCATCGTCGCCGGTGGTCGGGTCGACCGGGACGCGGCGCAGGAACTTCAGCTTGCGCCCGGTCGCGTCGTTGGCCACCGACACGCCATCGACCAGCGTCTGCAGGTCCGGCGGATACCCTTCGTTGTTGGCCTTGAGCTCGGTCGTCGGAATCATGCCCGGTGTCGGCGGCGTCCTTGAACTTGTCGATCGCCGTGCGCACCTCGCGCAGCACGCGGCGCAACTCGGCCTCGCGGGTCCGCTGGATCGTGATGCGCGCAAGCGGCTGAATCGCCGACGCGAGGATCAGCACGATGGTCGTGACGACCAGCAGCTCGATGAACGTGAAACCGCGTGCCATGGGGCCGCTCTTCGCCACGGCGCGTGGCGTGCCTTCGGCGCTGTCGCCGGCCATTACCGCACCGTCAGTCCCGCCGGCAGGAACTGCAGCGACACCGCGTCGCCGCCGGGAACGGAGGCCGACCCGGACAGCCCGAGCGAGCCGGTGCCGGCGATCGATCGGCTCGATCAGCAGCGCCGCCAGCAGCCCGGAGGTCGAGGCGCCGGTCTTGTCGCCCGGACGCGTGATCACGATGTCGATGCGGCCGCTCTTGTCGTCGACCTGGCTGCTGAAGGCGGGCGTGACGCCGCCCTGCCGCATGAAGGTGCCTTCCTGCACGTTGCGAATGCGAATCAGCGCCGGGTTGTAGGTGATCGACAAGCGTCAGCGTCGACACTCGCGAGGCGCCGGAAATCGAGATCGGCACCGTGTACGGCCCGCTGCCAACCCGCATTTCGCTGGGCGGGCTCAGCGTGATCCGGGCGACGCGCCGGCTGAGTGGGCGCCGGTGCAGCGGCCGCGGGCTCTGGCGCCGGCGGCGGCAGGTTTCGGCTCCCGGCGGCAGCGGCGCCGGCGGTGGCAGGTTCTCGGCGCCGGGCGGCAGCGGCGCGGGCATGGCAGCTCGATGGGCGGTGAAAACACCTGCACGTTGCTTTGCGGCGGCACCGGCGCGGCCTGGGGCGGCATCACCATGCCCGGAATCGGCGAACTCGTGGGCGGGGCGACGGGCCGTTGCGTGCTCCCCGTCGGCAGCACCGGCGCCGCGGCCGGCTGCGTGGCCATCGACACCGGCGGCGTCGACCGCGGTTGGCGGCTGGCTGCCGGCCGGCGCCCCGGCACGACCTGGGAGAGCGGCATCCCCGCCGCGCCCGGCGGTGGCGGCGGCTGGCCGCGGGCTCGGCCGGCGCGCTGATCGACGCCGGCGGACCGGTCAACGACATGTTGCTCTGCGTGCCGATGTAGATCGGGCTCAGGTCCTGCGCGCGCAGCTCGTGCGTGCGGATGATGCGCGGCGTCAGCAGCATCACGATGTCGGTCTGCTTGATGTTGTTGTCGTTGTTCGAAAACAACTGCCGCACGATCGGCAGGCGCATGACGCCCGGAAATCCGGTCAGCGACTTGCGCTCGTCTTCGCGCAACAGGCCGGCCAGCAGGTTCGATTCACCGTCGCGCAGCCGCAGCTTGGTCTGGACCTTGCGCGAAAAGAACGACGGCAGGTTCTGGCCCGCAATGTTGGTGTCCTGGCCGCGCGCGCTGTTCTCGAGCGTGATCTCGAGGATGATGTCGCCGTCGTAGGTCACGCGCGGCGTCATGTCGACGATGATGCCGATGGTGCGATAGCCGTACGACGTCAGCGGGCTCGAGCCGACGCCGGTGCCGGCCAGCGGCGTGAACGTGGTGCTCGGCACCGGCACGTCCTCACCGAGGTTGAGCGACAGCTTCTGGCCTTCGACGCCGCGCAGGTTCGGCTTGGCCAGCACCTTGGTTTGCGAATCGCTCTCGAGGAATCGCACCACCGCCGACGGAACCGACAGGTAAAAGTCGGCGGTGCTGACGCCCTGCGAAATGGTGTTGAGGTTGAACGGCTTGGCGTCGGTCGCCGGCGCCGCTTCGGGCGAGAAGTTCAACGCCGCCGAATAGCTGCCGAGGTCGAGGCCGTAGCGCTTCGCCCGCTCGCGGCTGACCTCGAGAATCTGCACGTCGACCATCACCTCGGCGCGCGGCTTGTCGTTGGCCTCAATGACGCGCTCGGCAATCTGCACCACCGGCGCGGTTGCCCGGATCGTGATGGTGTTGGTGGTCTTGTTGGCGACAATCTGCGGCTGAATCGCCATGCCGGCGACGCGGATCAAACCGACCAGCAGCTGCGACAATTCGGTCGCGTCGGCGTGCGAGATGAAGAATGTGCGAATCACCTGCTCTTCGTACTGCGTGCGCTTCTGCGTGCTGTCGGCGGCGACGATGATGGTGCGGTCGTTCAGGACGCGATAGAACAACTGGTTGGCGATCATGATCTGCTGGAGCGCCTGCTCCAGCGAGACCCCTTCGAGCTTGAGCGTGATCGACCGATCCTGGAAATCGCGATCGAAGGTGACGTTGATGCCGCTGTAGTTGCCGATGAAGGTCAGGATGTCGCGGATGCTGGTGTTGACGAAGTTGACCACCAGCGGCTCGGGGTTCGACGGGCTGAGGATCGGCTCGGCGCGGCGCGTCGCCTGCTGGCGCAGCCGTTCGATCTCGGGCCGCGGCTGCGCCGCCTCGACGCGGTCGCGCAGCGTCCGTTCGACCTGCGCCGCCTTGCCGCCGAGCGTCCGGTTGGACGGCTCGAACTCCAGGGCCTTGCGATAGGCGCGCAGCGCCTCCTCGAGCTGATCGGCGGCCTCGAACTGGCGGCCGCGCTCGGTGTACATCGCGGCGGTCGCCACCATCGCGCGCTCGAGCGCAATCTTGTAGTCGGGCCGATCGGGATCGTCCTGCAGCGCCTGCCGGTAGAAGCCGACGGCGTTTTCCCAGTCGCCGGAACGGCCCGCGGCCTCGCCGCGCGCAAACGCGCGGCCGGTCGCGCAGCCGGCCGCGACCAGCGCCGCCAACGCCACGACCACCACGCTCTGCAGTCAGACGCCTAATCATCAAACCTCTTTGCATTACTGTCCGGTCAGCCGGATCACCTGCCGTCCGCGGCCATCGGCGTAGGTCATCTCGATCGATTCGGTGCCGATCTTCACGATCAGGTAGCGACCATCGACGATGTCGCCGTCTTTCCCGTAGAGCGGTCCCGACTTGCCGTCGCTCAACACCGCCCACTTCGCGCCATCCGCCCGCTCGAGCACGCCGATCAACTTCAGCGGGATCGGCGGCACCGGCGGCGGGCCGGGCGGCGGCGCTGGAAACCGCGGCGTCTCGCTCACCGGCTGCGGCGTCACCAACGGCCGCGGCGCCGGGGCCACCACCTTCGGCTGGAACCGAAACGGGTTGCGCGCCGCGCCGCCAGGCCCTTCACGCGACGCGGTCAGCGCCGCCAACTTCACCGGCGCCATGCGGCCCCGGGGTGCCGGCGGCCGCGGCCACCCGCCCGCGCGCCGCGGCGGCAGTGCGCGCCGGCGTCGGCGCCGGCGTCGAGGGCCACAACCCCCAGACGGCGAGGATCAACACCACCCCCGCTGCTCCGCCCATCAATAGCTGCCGGCGATCAACGGCCATCGGGATTGGTCACCCTGTAGTACGTCGAGAGATCGAGCGTCAGCGACAGCGGCGCATTCGCCTCGGCGCCTTCGACCAGCCGGACGTTGTCGATGACGACGAAGTCCGCACCGGTTTCGATCTCGTAAATCAACTGCCGGATGTCATCCCAGTCACCGGTCAGCGAGTAGTTCACGCTTCAAGTGCTCGAGCGTCGAATCACGCAGCGTCTCGGTGGTCGCCGCGCCGCTCCTGGAAGCTCCACGTCGTGCGACGCGCGCCAGCTGCGACAGCTTGAGGTGCGTCATCCGGCGCGCCGTCGACATGTCCGCCGGCAGCACGCTGGCGTAGAAGCGATCGAGGTCGGCGGACGCCTGCGCCTGGCCGTCGCGCGTGGCCTCCGCGTCCTTCAGATCGGCCATCGCCTCGCGTAGCGATTGCGCCGACGCCTGCGCCCGCGACGCGCCCGAGTCGCACCGACCGGCGCAGCGGCAGCACCACGAGCGCCAGCACGACCAGGTTGATCGCCAGCACCACGCCCGACCGGTAGCAGCCAGCGCCGGTGATCGGCCAGCACCCGGCGCACGGGCACCTCGGCGCCAAACGTAAACAGCGCCTTCACTGCGGCCTCCCGCGCTGGCCGGCCTTGTCCGACGGCGCCCGTGTCAGGTTCAGACGTCGCCGCGGGCCGGCTGGCCGCCGCGGCGGTCGGGCGGGTTGTAGTACGCCTGCAGCTCGGTGCGGATGGTGCCCGACTCATCCGGCTGATCGGACCGCGGCAGCACGCCGGAGAACACACCGGTCTTTTCGAGCGCGTCCATGAAGGCCTCGACGTCCTCGATGCGGCGCGAGAACACCGAGATCTGCACCAGCCGGCGGCCGTCCGCGTCGATTTGCGGCCGCACGCCGCCGATGCGCACGTCGGGCGGCAGCGTCGACTGGAACTGGTTGAGCAGCTCCGTCCACGAGAAGGTGCGCCGATCGATCAAGCGCGTTGGCTTCGCGCGCGGCGAGCTGCACCACGTCGAGCCGGCGCGCGATCGATCGAGCGGCGGATGACCTGCGCCTTGGTCGCGCAGATCGCGCGCCTGCGCGTCGTTTTGCGCGATGGTCTCCCGCGCGTCGCGGCTCTGCCCCTGCAGGCCGATGATCTCGTAGGCGTTGAACAGCGTCAGGCCCGAGCGCCACGACCACCAGCGCCGCCAGGCCGGCGCGCACCCCGCGCTCGTTGTAGAACGGCCGCGACGACAGGTTGGTCCTCAGCATGGCGCTACGCCACCTTCCGTTCGCGCACCAGGATGCCGACGAGCGGCGACAGCACGTCCAGCAGTTCCGCCGAGGCGCCGATCCGATCCTGCAGGCGCGGCCGCGCCGCGCGGGTCCACCGATTCGACGTTGACGCGCAGGCGCTCTTCGAGCCCGCGGCGCACGCTGTCGGCGCCGCCCGGCAGCCGCGCCGCGCCGGCAATCACCACGCGCGCAAACCCGGCGCCGCTCAGCCGATCCTCGTAGTACATCGCGGTCTGGTGAATCAGGTCGGCGAGCGTGCCCTCGTTCTTCGCCGCGATTGCGGAAGAACAACAGCGCGCTGTCGCGAACCACCGCCAGCGTCAGATAGGTGTCGGTGACGTGCACCAGCAGCCAGTCGCCGGATGGCGGCGGTCACGCTCGCGAGGATGCTGTTGATCACGCCGAACGTCGACAGGTCGACCAGGCCGGCGTGCGCGCCCGCCATCAGGCACGCCTGCTCGTACTGATGAATGACGTCGGCGCGCGAGACCGCGACCACGAATTCGCTGACCGCCGTCGGCGCCGCGCGCGCCCGGGCGAGATGCTGAGCACCGCCTGGTCCATCGGGAACGGCGCGCTCTTGCGAATCTGCCAGCGCACGATCTCCTGCAGGTCGGCGGGCCGGGCCGGCACCTTCTCGAGCCTGAGCAGCGAGACCTTCGCGACCGTGTCGGGCACCACCAGCGACACCCGCGAGGGCGCGCTGCCGCCCAGCTGCGCGAGCGTTCTGGCGATCACCTGCGACAGCGCCGGCACGTCGGACATGTTCAGCGCCGAGCAGGCCGGGCGTGACCAGGCCGTCGGCGATCGGCTCGCTGGCATGGGCGGTGATCACCGCCTGGCCGCCACGCCACGACAGCCGCGCCGCGGCCACATGCGTGTGATCGATCTCAATGGCGACGTCGGGCGCCGGTGTCTGGAGCAGATCGCTGAGGCTCATTCGACGAACGTCACTTTGTTGATCTCCTTCAGCGTCGTCAGCCCCTCGATCACGCGCTCGACGGCCGACTCGCGCAGCAGCCGCATGCCCTGTTCCTTCGCCGCGCGCTTCACTTCGGAGATCGGCCGCTTGTCGAGGATGATCTCGCGGATGTGATCGGTCAGGTCGAGCAGCTCGCAAATCGCCATGCGGCCCTTGAACCCGGTGCCGCCGCACTCGATGCAGCCGGCGCCCTCGTATAGCGTGCGCCCGACCAGCAGCACCGGATCGATCGCCGACTCCGCGAGCAGCGCCGGATCGACCGTGACCGGGTGCTTGCACGCGTCGCAGATGCTGCGCACCAGCCGCTGCGCCAGCACGCAGTTCAGCGCCGAGATGAACTGGTAGGGCTCGACGCCCATGTTCAGGAAGCGGCCGAGCACGTCGAACACGTTGTTGGCGTGCACCGTGGTGAACACCAGGTGGCCGGTCAGCGCCGACTGGATGGCGATCTGCGCGGTCTCGGGGTCGCGGATTTCGCCGACCATCACCTTGTCCGGGATCGTGACGCAGGATCGAGCGCAGCCCGCGCGCGAAGGTCAGGCCCTTCTTCTCGTTGATCGGGATCTGGGTGATGCCCTTCAACTGGTATTCGACCGGGTCCTCGATCGTGATGATCTTGTCTTCCGGCGTGCGGATCTCCGACAGCGCGCCGTAGAGCGTGGTGGTCTTGCCGCTGCCGGTCGGGCCGGTGACCAGCACCATGCCGTACGGCTCGCGGATGTATTTGCGGAAGCGCTTCAGCTCGGCCTCGGGAAACCCGAGGATGTCGAGGCGCAGCTCGGTGAACTGCTCGCTCATCGACTGCTTGTCGAGAATACGGATCACCGCGTCTTCGCCGTGGACGCTCGGCATCATCGAGACGCGGAAGTCGATGGTCTTGCCGGGCACCTTGAGGCGGAAGCGGCCGTCCTGCGGCACGCGCTTCTCGGCGATGTCGAGCTCGGCCATCACCTTGATGCGCGACAGGATCGAGCTGTGGAAGCGCTTCGCAATCGGCCGCATCGCCGGCTGCAGCACGCCGTCGATGCGGTACTTCACATGCACCGCGTCGTCCTGCGTCTCGATGTGAATGTCGCTGGCGCGGCGCTGGATCGCGGTGAAGATGGTCGAGTCGACCAGGCGGATGATCGGGCTGTTGTCGCTGGTCAGGCGCTCGACGGTGAGGTTGTCCTCGCCGGCTTCGTCGTCGCCCTTGAGCACCTGGATCTGGAATTCCTCGGTGGCTTCGTCGAGCACGCGCTGCGAGCTTTCGCTCTTCTTCAGCATGCCCTCGATCGCCGAGCGCGCGCCGACCATGACGCTGACCGGCGTGCCGAGCACCACCGACAGCTCGTCGATCATCGGCAGATCGCGTCGGATCGGAGACCACGATCACGAGCGCCTTGCCGTCGCGCCGATACGGCACGAAGCCGTAGCGCAGCATCAGGTCGGCGGGAATCGATCGGAACAGCTCCTGATCGATGCGGAACTCGTGCATGTCGAGGAAGTCGAGCCGGTAGCGCTCCGCCAGCCGGCGCGTCGCCGCCTCTTCGGCGCCGCGCTCCTCGGCCGAGACCTCGACCGGTTCCTCGATCCAGCGCCTCGGGGTCGAGCGTGCCTTCGGGCGTTACATCCATTACGTGTTTCCCATCACCGAGGTGAGCTCGAACAGCGGCAGATACAGCGCCAGCACGATGCCGGCGATCACCACGCCCATGAACACCAGCATCGCGGGCTCGATCAGCGTGACGAAGCGCGCGACTTCGGTTTCGATCTCCTCGTCGTAAAAGTCGGCGAGGCTGTTGAGCATCTCGGTCAGCGCGCCGGTCGACTCGCCGACTTCGATCATCTTGATCGCGACGTCCGGCACGGTGCGCCGCTCGAGCAGCGTGTTGGCGAAGCCCTGGCCCTCGCGAACCTGCGTGACCACCACGATCTCGAGCTCCTTGGCCATGTGGCGATTGCCGCTGCCGCGCGCGGCGATCTCGAGCGCGTTGACCAGCGGAATGCCGCCCTGCAGCAGCGTCGCCAGCGTGCGCGCCAGCTGCGAGGTCGAGAACTTGTGCACGCTGTTGCCGACGATCGGCAGCTTCAACATCAGGCGGTCGAACTCCGCGCCCCGGCCCGGCTGCCTGATCCACGCAATAGAACGCCGCCGCGGCGCCGCCGGCCAGCAGCACGATCAAAAAGAACTGGGCGCGGACGAAGTCCGAGAGCGCCACGATGATCCGCGTCGACAGCGGCAGCTCCGCGTTGAAGCTGCCGTAGAACTCCGCAAACGTCGGCACCACCTTGATCGACGATGATGCCGACCAGCAGCGACGGCGAGCGCGACGAGGATCACCGGGTAGATCATCGCGGAGATGGTCTTCGAGCGCACCGTGTCGATGGTCTTCGAATACGACACGAAGCGCCGCAGCACCGCGTCGAGATTGCCGGCGCGCTCGCCCGCCATCAGCGACGCGGTGTAGATCGGCGGAAACAGATCGCCGTGCGCCGCGAAGGCGTCCGACAGCGCGATGCCGCCGCGCACCTTCTCGTGCACATCGTCGAGCACCGACTTGAACACCGGGTTGCTCAGGCGCGAGCGCAGGATGTCGAGCGACTGCACCAGCGGCATGCCGGCTTTCAGCAGCGTGGCCAGTTCCTGGTTGAACACCAGGAACTCATGACGCTTGATCTTGCGGCGCTCGCCGCCGAGGCTGAACGAACCCAAAGCCGAGCCGTGGCTTCAGTGACAGGACGTGCAGGCCCTTGTCCTCCAGCTCTCGCCGGAGGGCGGCTTCGCTTTGGGCGACGTAGACGCCCTCGATGATCTCACCCGACGTGGTGCCGAGGCGGCAGCGGTACTCCATCCCTAAAAGGTTGACTCACAGGGGATTATACGGTTTCGGGGCACGTATTCCCACCCCTTTAGACGGCCTGGACCGGCCGAAAAGTCTAGGCCGCAGCGGCCGACGGCCGACGCGGCGAGGATGTTGCGGACGTAGGTCTGCGTCTCGGGGAACGGCGGCAGGCCGCCGTAGCGCCGGATGGTCGCCTCGCCCGCGTTGTACGCGGCCAGCGCCATCGGCAGGTCGAGCCGGCTCATCAGGTCCTTCAGGTGGCGAACGCCGGCCTCGAGATTGGCCTTCGGGATCGTAGGAGTTGCGCACGCCGTATTGCCGGGCCGTGCCGGGCATCAGCTGCATCAGGCCCTGCGCGCCCTTCTTCGACCGGGCGCGCGCCTGGTAGTTCGATTCCTGCTCGATCACGGCATGCACGAGGCGCGCGTCGATGCGATGGGTCTCGGCGACGGTGGAGATCAGTTCCGCAAACGGACGCGCCGCCAGCACCTGCGTCCGACACCGGCGCCCGCGCGTAGTCGGCCGTCTGGGCCTGAGCGAGCGGGGACGGACCGGTCGTCGCGCCCGGCCTGCGCCTCGACGGGCTCGGGATACGGCACTTCGTCGGGGTCGACCCGCGCGACGATCGACGCCGGGAAGGTCACTTCCCCACCGTCGCGCAACACCATCGTCGCCATCTCGGCGTCGACGCGGCACGACTTCACCGACATCGTGCGGCCGTTCTTGAACACCACGATGTCGGCGGAGGCGGCGGAGGGAAATACAGAAATAACAAAGGAGAAATAACAAACAACAAACGGAGCACGCCGATTCGGCAGTTCCGTTTGTTATTCGTTATTTCTTGTTTGTTATTTCTCACTGAATGAACACATGAAAGAAGCGCGCGCCGAGCTCCCGCGGATCGCCGCTCTTCATCGACGCGTCGAGCGCCGGCACGAACGTCTTGTCGGCGGTGAACTTCAATTCCACCATGTCGCCCGTGCCGAGCTGCGCGGCCGTAATCGGGAACTTCAGCACCGGCGCGCTGGTCGCGCTCAGCGGAATGGTGGTGATCACTTGATCGCCGATCTGCACGGTGATCTGCTGCGCCGCGTTCAGGCCCCGAGGCCGGGTTGTCGACCTGCAGCACGAGCGTGACGTCGCGCTTGGGATTGCGGAAGGCAATCGTCGCGTCCTTCTTGGTCCACTGCCACTCGGTGCGCCCGGCGCCTTCGGTCACGACTTCGGCGGGGTGCCAGCCGTCCTTGAAGATCACGAAGATGTTCTCGGTCTGCGGCAGCAGTTCGAAGTCCACGACCTTGTACGACCGGTCGCCGCGATCCTCGTTGGAGAATTTCAGCGCGCTCGTTGGTTCCCGGCGCGTACATCCCGGCCGCGACCTTGGCGGCGCCCGACGTACGGGTAGCTCGGAATGAACATCGAGCGGGTGTACTCGATGGTCTGGCCCGGCTGCCACTCCGCCGTCGGCGTCGGCGGCTCGTGGTCGTCGGTCCACATCAACTCTTCGTCGGCGTCGAGGAAGTGGACGAAGACGCGGCGCGGCCCGAGGTTCGGCGCGTCCTGCGCGAGCGTGAATTTGTAGGTGACTTCGACGGGACTGCCCAAGCGCGACCTTGGGTCGCGATAACGACACTTGCATGGTCCCGACCGGCGGCGTGGTGTCTTCCGCCTTGCTGCAGCCGGCGGCGACGCTCACGGCCATCGCCGCAAGTACACAGGCCGACACGCGTCCTCTCATACTGTCTCTTCGTTGCATAGGGTGACGAACAAGAATATCATGCACTCCATTCCCATGGACACTCCGCGCGACGCTCTCGGCATGGTTGAAACGAAAGGCTTTATCGGCTCGGTCGAGGCCGCCGACGCCATGGTCAAGGCCGCCAACGTGTCTGCTGGTCGGGCACCGAATACATCGGCGCGGGCCTGGTGACCGTCCTGGTGCGCGGCGATGTCGGCGCGGTCAAGGCCTCGACCGATGCCGGCGCCGCCGCCGCCCGTCGAGTTGGCGAGCTGGTCTCGGTCCACGTCATCCCGCGGCCCCATGCTGAAGTCGAACGCATCCTGCCGAAAGTCGACGAGCGCCGGTCCGTCTCGAGGTCCGGCAGAGGTCTGAGGGTCCTGACCGAATGGCACCGGCAGCGCCAGCCCAGCACATCCGATCAAGGACCTGACTTCGATCGCCGAGGCGCGGGCGCTCGCGCGCCGCGCGAAAGAGGCGCAGGCCATGCTCGCCGAGTTCTCGCAGGCGCAGGTCGACGCCATCGTCGACGCCATGGCCGCCGCCGTCACGCCGCAGGCCGAAGCGCTCGCCCGCCTGGCGGTTGAGGAAACCGGCTTCGGCGTGGTCGCCGACAAGGTCCAGAAGAATCTCTTCGCCTCGCAGCGCGTCCACGAATTCATCAGGCCGATGAAGACCGTCGGCGTGATCAATCGCAACGACGAGAAGAAGGTGATCGAGATCGCCGAGCCGTTCGGCGTGGTCGCGGCGGTGATCCCCTCGACCAACCCGACCTCGACGGCGATCTACAAGATCCTGATTGCGATCAAGGCGCGCTGCGCGGTGGTGATGACGCCGCATCCATCCGCCGCGCGCTGCATCACCTGCACCGCCGACATCATGAACGAGGCGGGCCGCAGGGCCGGCCTGCCCGACGGCGCCATCGGCTGGATGCGCACCGTGACGCTCGAGGGCACGCAGGAGTTGATGAAGGCGCGCGAGGTCTCGGTGATTCTCGCGACCGGTGGCATGGGCCTGGTGCGCGCGGCCTATAGCGCCGGGCAAGCCGGCCTACGGCGTCGGGCCCCGGCAACGCGCCGTGCTACATCGAGTCGAGCGCGGATGTGCGCAAGGCCGCAAACGACATCCTGACCGGCAAGTCGTTCGACAACGGCGTCCTCTGCTCGTCGCCCAACTCGGTGGTCGTCGATCAGGCCGTCGAGGCCGAGGCACGCCGACAGTTCATCGATCAGGGCGGCTATTTCCTCTCGCCCGCCGAGGCGGACGCGCTCGGCAAGCAGCTGGTGACGCCGCAGCGCCTGCCGAATCCGGCGTTTGTCGGAAAGTCGGCGACGTTCATCGCGCAGCAGGTCGGCATCACGGTGCCTCCCAACACCCGGGCGCTGATTGCCGAGCTCACCGGCGTCGGGCCGTGACTTTCCGCTGTCGTTCGAAAAGCTCTGCCCGGTCCTCTCGTATTACGTCGTCAAGGACTGGCGCGAGGGCTGCGAGCGCTGCAAGGCGATCCTGCGCTACGGCGGCATGGGTCACACCATGTCGATTCACTCGCAGAACGACGCGGTGATCCTGGAGTTCGGCCTGCACAAGCCGGCCTACCGCATCTGCGTCAACACGCCGACGACCCACGGCTCGATCGGGTTGACGACGGGCCTGGATCCGGCGATGACGCTCGGCTGCGGTGGCTTCGGCGGAAATATCACGTCCGACAACATCACGCCGCAGACACCTCATCAACGTCAAGCGGGTGGCGTATGAATTACGTCCCGCCGATCCCAGAGTTCGAACCGCCGGGTTCGCGACGCCTGAGAGCCAAACGGTGGCTGGCGACCGCCCGCCCTCCCAAGGCCGCCTGCCAAACCGCAGCCGGATGCCGATCTCGGCCGATGCGCTGACGAACCGGATCGACCGGTTTCTGGCGTCGCGGGGGCTGGCCCCCACCGCGGCCGCCGAGCCATCCAGGTCGACGGTGACCGAACCCGCCACGCGACGCGAACCGGAGCCGTTCGTCTGCGAAGACGACGTTCGATTGGCGGTCAGAGACGGTCGAAAACTGCTGGTCAGCGAGCGCACGATCATTACCCCGGCTGCCCGAGACGCGGGCGAGGCGTCGAAAGTCTTCCTACACGCGGGCTGGCCAGCATCGTAAACAGCTGAGCCATAACAGTTTGACCCTAAGTAGGCCGCGTGTTACCCTGCCTGCGGTCAACTTTTCCAACAAATCAGAATGCTGAGCAAATGACACCTCCCGCTCGTGCCGATTTTTGGGGCCGCCATCCTGATCGCAGGATGCGCGTCGGGTGCCGGCACCCAGGCGGTCAAGGTCGTCCCTCAGGCGCCGCTGCCTGTTGCCGCTGCGCAGACCTACTCCAGAGCCAACACCTGATCCGATCGCGGTGCTGATCGCGACGTCCGATCGTCATTTCGAGACGGGCCGGAAGGAACTGGCGCTCGGCCACCTCGAGTCGAGCGAAGGTTGAATTCAATCGGGCGCTCGATACGCTGCTCGAATCGCCCGGCGGCGCACGCGGAACGGCCCGCATGCGCGAGCATTTCGACCGCCTGGTCGATCGCATCAGCGTGCTCGAACAGGCGGCGCTCGCCACCGGCGACGGCTTCTCGGAAACCCGGTCGGAACCGGCGGCCATCGACGCGCTGCTGGCGCATCGAGACTGTTCGAATCGACCTCGCCCAAGCCGCGCACGGCCGAGGTCGTCGCAGGCCGACCTGCAGTCCACCTCGCACGACATTCCAATCCCGACCAACGACCGGGTGCTGCGCTACGTCGAGCTGTTCCAGGGCCGGCTGCGCGAGTTCCTGACCGAGGGGCTGTCGCGCGGCGTGCAGTACCTGCCGATGATCCAGGCCACCTTCCGCGCGGAAGGGCTGCCGCTCGATCTCGCCTACATCCCGCTGATCGAAAGCGCCTTCAAGACCGTCGGCGTTATCGCGCGCCAAGGCGCGCGGCGTGTGGCAGTTCATGCGCGGCACCGCGCGCGAGAACGGACTGCGCGCCGACTGGTATCTGGACGAGCGTGCCGATCCGACCAAGTCCACGCAGGCGGCCGCCAAGTACCTGAAGACCCTGCACGGCATGTTCGAGGACTGGCATCTCGCGATGGCGTCCTACAACGGCGGCCCCGGCCGCGTGAAGCGCGCGCTGACGCGCAGCCGCAAGAACGATTTCTGGCAGCTGACGCGACCACCAAGTTCCTGCCGCGCGAGACCCGCGAGTACGTGCCGATGATTCTCGCCGCGGTGATCATCGCGAAGAACCCGGCGCAGTACGGCTTCGACATCAAGCCGATGGCCCGACGATCACCGAAACCGTGGTCGTGCCGCACGCGCTGGACTTGCGGCGCGTCGCCGAATGGGCCGGCGTGCCGATGGACGACATCCAGACGCTCAACCCGGAATTCCGCCGCTGGACCACCCCGGTGAAGAAGGGCGAATACACGATCAAGGTGCCGGAGGGCACGGCGGACAGGTTCGCGACGGGCCTCGCGGCGGCGGCGCCCAGCCAGCTGAACGCCATGCAGCTGCACACGGTGAAGCGCGGCGAGACGCTCGCGACGATTGCCAGGAAGCTGCAGGTCAGCCGCGCCGATCTGGCGGAAGCGAATTATCTGAAAGCGACCGCGCGCGTCGCGGTCGGGTCAAAGCTCTTCATCCCCCGCATGCCGTCGGCCGCGCTGCTCGCGCGTGCGTCGGCTGGCGGGCTCGAGACTGCGGCGGAAACGATCGTCGCCGACGTGCTGAAGGAAACATCGCCGCTGGCGGCCGCGGTGGCGCCGCGGCGGGCGACGACCTACCAGGTGCGGCGCGGCGATACGCTCTCGGCCATCGCGCGCAAGACCGGCACCACCATCGCCCAGTTGAAGAAGCTGGAACAAGCTGCGCACGACCAACCTGCAGATCGGCACCCGGCTCCTGATCCGCTCGCCGCGCGCCGCCAATACTCAATAACATCCGGCCGGACGGCTGATCCCCAACCGTCAGCAGCGCAGATTCTGCGTCCCGGCGGCAGCTGTCGCGGGTGAGTTTCTGCGCCCATCGGGCCGACGCCGCGCGACCAGCCGGGCGATTGCGCGGGTTTTGACCGGCCAGCTCGAGGCAGCGCGATTGCAGCGTCACGCGCATGCTTGCCACCATCGAGAGCGCCACCGTCATTGGCGTCGACGCCTGCCGGGTGCACGTCGAGATCGACGTCAGCCGGGGCTTCCCCAGCTTTCAGCTGGTCGGACTCCCCGATGCGAGCATCCGCGAGAGCCGCGATCGCGTCCGCGCGGCGATGCGCAACTGCGACTACGAGTTTCCGATCTCGCGCATCACCATCAACCTCGCGCCCGGCGACGTGCGGAAAGCCGGACCCGCTTTCGATCTGCCGATCGCCGTCGGCATCCTCAGCGCCACCGGCATCGTCACGCGCACCGACTTCGCCGGCCTGGTCCACGTTGGCGAGCTGTCGCTCGACGGCACGATCCAGCCGGCGCGCGGCGTGCTGCCGATCGCCGCCGAAGCCCGCCGCAACGGCGCCCGCGCCTTGCTGCTGCCGTACGACAACCTCGCCGAGGCCGCGGTGGTCGCGGGACTCCGACTGCTTCCGGTTCGATCGTTGAGTGAGGCAGTCGAACGCTTGAACCAAGCGGACGACGACTGGCCACCCGCACCCGCGGCACCTCCCGCACCGTACGCACCGCACGCACCGTCGCACCCCAGGCACCGGATCTCTGTGAGCTGCACGGCCAGGCGTTCGCCCGTCGCGCGCTCGAGGTCGCGGCCTCCGGCGGCCACAACCTGTTGATGATTGGACCACCTGGCGCCGGCAAGACGATGCTGGCGCGCCGGCTGGCGGGGATACTGCCGCCGCTCTCGTTCGAGGAATCGATCGAAGCGACGACGATTCATTCGGTCGCCGGCCAGTTGCGGCCCGGCGTCGGACTGCTCACCGAGCGGCCCTTTCGCGCGCCGCACCACACCATCTCCGATGTCGCGCTCGTCGGCGGCGGCAGTACGCCGCGGCCGGGCGAGGTCAGCCTCGCGCATCACGGCGTGCTGTTTCTCGACGAGATGCCGGAGTTCGATCGGCGCGTGCTCGAGGCGTTGCGCCAGCCGATCGAGGAAGGCCGCATCACCGTGTCGCGCGCGCTTGCGATCGGTCGTCTTCCCGGCCCGCTTCGTCCTCGTCGCGGCGATGAATCCGTGCCCGTGCGGCTATCACGGCGACCCGAAGCGCGCCTGCCGCTGCACGCCGCAGCAGATCGCGCGGTATCACAACCGGCTGTCTGGCCCGCTGCGCGATCGCCTCGATCTGATCGTCGAAGTCGACGCGGTGCCGATCACCGAGCTGACCGAAGGTCCGGCCGGAGAATCGTCGGCCGCGGTCCGGAGCGCGCGTCCTGGCGGCGCGCGATCGCCAGCTGGCGCGGTCGATCCGCTCGCGCGTCAACGCGACGCTCACCGGAACTGAACTGAAACGCGTCGCGCCGCTCGACGCCGCGGGACGGCGGCTGCTCGAGCGCTCCGCGGAGCGGCTGCACCTCTCCGCGCGCGCGTTCCACCGCGTCATTCGCGTTGCGCGGACCATCGCCGATCTGGCGCCGGCCGACACCGTCACCCCGGATCACCTCGGCGAGGCCTTGCAGTATCGATTCATCGACAGGACACCCTGATAATCATCGTCGCCACCGCGCGCGCCTCCAGCGCCACGCTGGTGACGCGCGATGCGCGCCTGCGCGCGTACGCGCACGTGCGCGCGCTCTGGTAGATCGCCCGTCCCGGCTGCCCCTACGATCGCGCACTGACCGACAGCACCGCCACCGCCCGCGCGCCGCCGAGCAGGACCGGTTCGCGATCGTCGAACGTCAATCCCGAGCCCGCCAGCAGATCGATCACCCCACGCGACGCGCTCACCTCGTGATTGCGCGCCGCGGTCGCGATCGCCGCCGCCGCCGCGCGCAGCGGCCCGTCCCCACGAGTGGCGTCGAACTCACCGATGTGCACCCCGGCCCGGGCGTCGATGCGCGACTGACGCGCAATGCCGACGACCGACAGGGCGCACTGCACGGCACGGCCGGGACCGTCGAACACCGCGGCCGCCGAGCCGGTGGTGGAGGCGAGCGGGCGGCCGCGAAAATACTGACACTCCCGTTCGAAGAGCCGCGTGATCAGATCGAGCTCGCCCGCCGTGGCCTCCGATGCGACGGCGATCACCGTGGCGAGCGACGCGGTCGGAAACTGGCGCTGATGGCCGCGCGCCAGGAAGTCCTCCACCACCGTCAGCAACGCCTCCTGGTCGCCGACGAACGGGAGGTGATCGATGCCGGGCAGTTCGACAAACGTCGCGCCGGGGATCCGCGAAGCCAGGTAGCGGCCCTCTTCCACGCGCAGGCACCGATCGCCGGTCCGATGGACCACCAGGGTGGGGACCCGAATGGACGGCAGGACGTCGCGGATGTCGATTGCGGCGTTCATCCGCGTCAGCGCGACCGCCGCTCCGGGGCTGGCACCCATCCGCAAGTACGCCGACCACCACGCGCGAAAGGCCGCGTCGCCCGCCACGGAGGGAGCGCGTTCCTCGAGGCCGACCGGACCGCCCCACTCGTCAATGATCGTCTGGCAGAAACGGTCGTGCTGCTCGGGGGTCGGGCCCCACGGGTAATCGTGGTCCCAGAGGCGCCGCGCGTAGCTGCCAATCACGATCAGCGATTCGGTTTTTTCAGGATAGGTGGCCGCGAACAGACTGCAGAGCGGTCCGCCCTCCGACACGCCCATCAGCACCGCCCGGCGGCTGCCGGCCGCGTCCATCACCGCGCGCACATCGTCCAGCCGCGTGTCGAGCGACGGCAGTTCGCTCACCGGCACCGCATCGGACAGGCCCGTGCCGCGCTTGTCGAACAGGATCAAGCGCGCGTGCGCGCTCAATCGCGTCAGGAATCGCGCGAACGACGGCTCGTTCCAGAAGTACTCGAGGTGCGAGACCCATCCCATGACAAACACGAGATCGAGCGGACCCGAGCCGACGACTTGATAGGCGATGTTGACGCTGCCGCTGCGCGCGTAACTCACCCGCGGCGTCCCCGGCGCGAGCGTCGATGGCGGCGGGGCAACGGTGGTCACCGGGGCGATAAATCGATATCCACGGCGATGCGCGGTTTCGATGAACCGCGGCCCGCTGGAGCTGTCCCCGAGGGCCTTGCGCAGTTCCCGAATCGTGCTCTTCAGGACGTCGTCTCCGACGAACACACCGGGCCATACCGCCGCCAGCAGTTCTGGTTTTGAGACCAGCCGCCCCGCCTGCCCCGCGAGCAACTGCAGCAGGGTAAAGGCTTTGGGCGCCAGCGCCACGATCTGCTGTCCGCGGTACAGATGACCACTGACAGGGTCGAGACGGAACTCTCCGAAGGTCAGGATGCGGTCTGACGTCATAAGGGCGCGCCGACGGTCGATCTTACCGAATCCTCACCGCTCCCTCACCGCTCGCGCACGATTTTCGTGGGCGACCGTCCGTATAACGGATCAACACCTTTTTACGGAGACTGATTCATGGGTTTTACCTTCGTCAATCGCCACCCGTCCGGCTTCACCTTGTCGTTGTTGTCCCCCCTCGTCGTCGCGGCGGTCGTGCTCGGTCCACCGGTGGTGGCCGGCGCGGCCGCTCAGACGACGGCGCCATCGCACAAGCATGTACGACGATAGCCAGGCTCTCCCGACGCCCGCGCCGGGTGCGCCGCTGGCGCCGCGGCTCCAGAACCTCGGCGCGCACACCTTTCCCGCGAGCACCAGGGTTGAACGCGCGCAACTGTTCATGAACCAGGGATTGAATCTGACCTACGGGTTCAATCACGCGGAGGCGGGCCGCGCCTTCGCGGAGGCTGCCCGGCTCGATCCCTCGCTCGCCATCGCGTACTGGGGCCAGGCGCTGGTGCTCGGACCGAACATCAATGCGGGGATGGAGGCAGCGGCCGAGCCCAAGGCGCTGGCGCTGATTCAACAGGCCCAGGCGCTCAAGCCGAAGGCTTCGCCGCGGGAGCGCGCTTACATCGATGCGCTCGCGACGCGCTACACCGGCAAGGCCGACGACCGTGCGGCCGCGGATCGCGCCTATGCCAGCGCGATGCAGAAGCTGGCGCAACTGTTTCCAGACGATCTCGACGCGCACACGCTCTACGCCGAGGCGTTGATGGACCTGCGGCCCTGGGGCTATTTCACGCGCGACGGGCAGCTGCACCACGAGACGAAGCTGGTGAAGGCGGCGCTCGAGCACGTGATTGCGAAACACCAGCGGCATCCTGGTGCGCTGCACCTGTGGATTCACTTGTGGGAGTCGACCGATCCGAGGCGCGCCGAGGCGGAGGCCGATCGGCTGGTGCCGCTGATGCCGGGTGCGGGGCACATGGTCCACATGGCCGCCCACATCTATCAGCGGGTCGGCCGGCATGCGGATGTGATCGCGGTCAATCTGCTGGCCGCCAAGGCGGATGAAGACTACATCGCGCAGTGCCGCGCGCAGGGCATCTACCCGCTCGCCTACTACCCGCACAACCTGCACTTCATCTGGATGGGAGCATCGGCGAGCGGCCTCAAGACGATGGCGTTCGAATCCGCGCGCAAGCTTGCCGGGACGGTGCCCCGGGAGGCGCTCGCCGCCGCGCCCATCCTGCAGGGCTTCCTGGTGGTGCCGTACTTCGCGATGGTGCGTTTCAGCGACTGGGACGCGATTCTCGCCGAGCCGGCGCCCGCGCACGACTCGGCGTTCACCAGCAGCATCTGGCGCTATGCGCGCGCGCTGGCGCTCGTCAGCCGCGGCCGGTCGATGACGCCGAGCGCGAGCTGGCGCAACTGCGCGCGCTCGCCCTCGATCCGTCGCTCACCGGGCCAGACCACGTTCTCGGCCAACAGCGGCGATCGCGATCGTGCGGATCGCGCCGGAGGTGGTGGCCGGCGAGATTGCGCTGACGCGCGGCGATACCGAGCGCGCGATTGCGCATTTCGATCGCGCGGTGCGCTTCGAGGATGCGTTGGTCTACCAGGAGCCGCCCGACTGGCACGTGCCCGCGCGCCAGAATCTCGCCGCTGCGCTGATGGCCGCGGATCGCGCGGCGGAAGCCGAGACGGTGTTGTGGGAAGACCTGAAGCGCAACGCCGAACACGGCTGGACGCTGGCGCTGCTGTCGAAGGCGTTGAGGGCGCAGAACAAGACCGCCGACGCCGCGTTGATCGACGCGCGCTTCGCGCAGTCCTGGAAAGGAACCGTTCCGGTGCCGGTGGCATCGGGCCGGGAGTAGCCCATGGTGCACTTCGCCCTCGACGCGCTCGCGCCGCTCGTCTCGCTCCCGGATGTGACGCTGCCGAACGGCGTCCGTCTGCACTACGCGCAACAAGGGCCGTCAGCCGGAGCGGCCATCATCCTGCTGCACGGCTATTCGGACTCATCGTTCTCGTTCAGGCGGGTCCTGCCGCTGCTGCCGCCGTGGATCCGCGTGATCGCGCCGGATCTGCGGGGACACGGCGATTCGGATCGGCCCGCCGATGGCTATCGCATGACCGATCTCGCCGACGACGTGCTTCAGTTGATGGACGCCCTCAACGTTCCCTCAGCGATCATCGTCGGGCATTCGATGGGCAGCTTCGTGGCACAGGCGCTCGTCGAGCGCGCGCCGCAACGGGTAACCGGGCTGGTGCTGCTCGGATCGGCTGCCCTCCCCGTGAATGACACGATCGTGGAATTGAGCGCGGCGGTCGAGTCGCTGTCAGATCCCATTGACGAGGAGTTCGTCCGCGCATTTCAGTACGGCACCATTGCGCAGCACGTTCCCCGCTCGTTCATGGACAGCGCTGTCGCCAACAGCCGACGCATGCCTGCGGCGGTTTGGAAACGGGCGCTGACCGGACTGATGGCGTTTCAGCCAGCCTTGCCGAGGGCGGGCGTGCCGACGCTGGTGCTCGGCGGAACCCGCGACACGGTGTTCTCGGTCGCGGAACAGTCGGCGCTGGCGCAGCAATACCCGTCGGCCAGATTGCAGCTGGTCGACGGAGTCGGACACGCCCTGCACTGGGAGCAGCCGGAGACGTTTGTGAAGGAACTCCTGCGGTTCCTCATCTTCCTCTGAACGATCACCGCCACCTCGGCGTTGGTGGGGCCGATGACGCCACGACGCGGCCGGGGGGCAGACGACCGCCCCCCGCTTCTGCCCACGATGACAATGTGATCGCCGGGACGATTTCGTCAGTTCACGGGCAGATCGTAATTCTTCTGTAATAGGGGCGATCACACGGCGAAAATACCGCCGCTCGAGGCACTTTTCGTTTCCCATCCTTTTGGCGTGCGTGCTAGCCTTTGAAACTCGCCGTAAAGGCGGGTCCATTTCCAAGTAACGCAGGCTCAGGTAGTTAATGCTTTCCAA
Organism: uncultured Acidimicrobiia bacterium; assembly: GCA_963795125.1. Lineage (GTDB taxonomy): Bacteria > Acidobacteriota > Vicinamibacteria > Vicinamibacterales > UBA2999 > 12-FULL-67-14b. The sequence goes on from CAWCGQ010000001.1 coordinate 1,464,621, forward strand.
GCGCTATACCCTCGTTCTGGCCGACCGCACTACTGGCGTGGTCCGTCGCTTCACGATCAGCGTGAAGCCGGTCCTCATTGCCGTCGTCACGATCGTGACCTTGCCGATCCTGATCGGCACGGGCGCGGCGCTCAAGGCCCGGCACGAAGTCGCGACCCTGTTCGCCTCGCACGCCATCCTCGAGCTCGAGAACGCCAACTACCGCGCGGCGACCGAACAGCTCGCCGGCCAGATCATGGCGCTGCAAACCGCCATGTCGGACCTCGGCGCGAAAGCGGCGCTCGACCCGTCGCTGCAGAACTCCATGGACAAGCTGCCCGCGGTGGTGAAGAGCCGCGCGATGGGCGGTCCCACGGCCGCGACGGCGCTCAACCTGATGGCCCCGGGTCTCGGTTCTCCTGAAAACACCTTTGGCTTGCTGAAGGATCTGCTCGAAGGCCTCGAGAGCCGGCTGCAGACCGTGCGCAGCAACGTCGACAAGCGCAACAACCTGGCCGCGGCCACCCCGTCGATCTGGCCGACCCACGGCTGGCTGTCGTCGAGCATGGGCAACCGCGCCGACCCCATCAACGGCGAGCAAGGATTTCCACCCCGGCCTCGATATTTCGGCCGATAAGGGCGACCCGGTCTACTCCACCGCCGACGGCAAGATCGTCAACGCCTCGGCGGCCGGCAACTACGGCAACCTCGTGATCGTCGATCACGGCTACGGCATCGAGACGCGCTACGGCCACCTTTCGGCGTTCAAGGTGAAGGTCGGCCAGCCGGTCAAGCGTGGCGACCTGCTCGGGCCTGGTCGGCGCGACCGGCCGCGCCACCGGCTCGCACCTGCACTACGAAGTGCGCGCCAACGGCCGGATTCTCAATCCGCTGCAGCTGCTGCTCAATCCGCGCCGCGCCAGCGGCGATTAACCTCACGACCGGCAGGCCCGTCCACCGTCCGGCGAAGGTCGGTATAATGGGGAGATAGCCGCAGTCGACTGCGCTCTCCTCCTCATAATGTTTGGCCAACTCCTCACCAAAATCGTCGGCACGCAGAACGACCGCGAACTGAAGCGGCTTCGTCCGCGCGTCGCCGAGATCAACGCCTTCGAACCGGCGATCAAGGCCCTCAGCGACGAGCAGCTGAAGGCCAAGACCGCCGAGTTCCGCTCGCGCCTCGCCGACGGCGAGACCATCGACGACCTGCTGCCGGAGGCCTTCGCGGTCGTCCGCGAGGCCGGCCGCCGCGTCCTGCACATGCGCCATTACGACGTGCAGATGATCGGCGGCATGGTGCTGCACAACGGCACGCTCGCGGAGATGAAGACCGGCGAAGGCAAGACGCTGGTCGCGACGCTGCCCGCCTACCTCAACGCGCTCGAGGGCAAGGGCGTCCACGTCGTCACCGTCAACGACTACCTGGCGCGCCGCGACTCGGAGTGGATGGGCCGCGTCTATCGCTTCCTCGGCATGACGGTCGGCGTCATTCAGCACGACCTCAACGATCAGCAGCGCCAGGTCGCCTACGGCGCCGACATCACCTACGGCACCAACAACGAGTTCGGCTTCGACTACCTCCGCGACAACATGAAGTTCGACATCGCGGCGATGGTCCAGCGCGGCCATCACTTCGCGATCGTCGACGAAGTCGACAGCATCCTGATCGACGAAGCGCGCACGCCGCTGATCATCTCGGGCCCGGCGGAGGAATCGACCGACCTCTACTACGAGGTCGATCGGATCATCCCGAAGCTGAAGCGCGGCGAGGTGCACCAGGGCCAGTTCAAGGGCGAGGATCGCGATCGCCTCGAGGCCTCGGGCGACTTCGTGGTCGACGAAAAGAACAAGACCGCGACGCTGACCGAGACCGGCATGGCCAAGGCCGAGCAGCTGCTCGCGCATCGCCTGCAGCCCGGCGGCCTCTACGATCCCGCGAACATGCCGCTGCTCCACCACGTGCAGCAGGCGCTGCGCGCGCACGTCCATTACCAGCTCGACGTGCAGTACATGATCAAGGACGGCCAGGTCGTGATCGTCGACGAGTTCACCGGCCGCCTGATGCCGGGACGCCGCTGGAGCGACGGCCTGCACCAGGCGGTCGAGGCCAAGGAAGGCGTCAAGATCGAGCGCGAGAACCAGACGCTCGCGACCATCACCTTCCAGAACTACTTCCGCAAGTACAAGAAGCTGTCGGGCATGACCGGCACCGCGGTCACCGAAGCCGCGGAGTTCGCCAAGATCTACAACATCGAAGTCATCTCCGTTCCCACCAACCGCGACATGGTGCGCATCGAGGAGCCCGACCTGGTCTACCGGACCGAGGGCGAAAAGTGGGCGGCGATCGTCGACGACATCATCAAGACCACCGAGGCGGGCCGTCCCGCGCTGGTCGGCACGGTGTCGATCGAGAAGTCCGAGCGTGTCTCGAACATGCTCAAGAAGCAGGGCACCAAGCACATCGTGCTCAACGCCAAGTATCACGCGCAGGAAGCGGAGATCGTCGCGCAGGCCGGGCGCAAGGGCGCCATCACCATCGCCACCAACATGGCGGGCCGCGGCACCGACATCCTGCTCGGCGGCAACGCCGAGTACATGGCGCGCCAGCAGTCGCTCAACGAAGAAGTCGCCGAGAAGGTCGCCAAGGGCGAAGAGAAGTACGTCGACGATGACGAGTTCGTCAACTTCTTCCACATCGATTCGTTCTATCGCGTCAAGCGCGCCGACTGGGATCGCATCTACACCCACTTCGAGCCCAGACCAGGGACGAGCACAAGGAAGTCGTCAACCTCGGCGGCCTGCACATCATCGGCACCGAGCGTCACGAGGCGCGCCGCATCGACAACCAGCTGCGCGGCCGCGCCGGCCGCCAGGGCGACCCCGGCTCGTCGCGCTTCTTCCTGTCGCTCGAAGACGACCTGATGCGCATCTTCGGCTCGGATCGCATCTCCGGCCTGATGCAGCGCCTCGGCATGGAAGAAGGCGTGCCGATCGAGCACGGCATGGTGTCGCGCGCCATCGAGCGCGCCCAGAAGCAGGTCGAGGCGCAGAACTTCGCGGTCCGCAAGCACCTGCTCGAGTACGACGACGTGATGAACAAGCAGCGTGAAAGCGTCTACACGCTGCGCCGCGAGATTCTCGAGGGCAAGATCCACCTCAGCGAAGAGGAAGTCTCGGACGAGCGCGGCTACCTGCTCGCCACCGCCGAGGAGCTGTTCGACGACAAGATCGAGCAGTACCTCGGCAAGGACGTCGAGGACGACGACTGGGACCTGCGCGGCGCTCGGCCGCGAGCTGGCGCAGCTGTTCGCGCTCGACGACAGACGACCTGCGCGGCATCGACGAGCTGGCGCCGGACGACGTCCGCGACACGCTCTGGACCAAGGTGGTCGCGAAGTACGAGGACAAGGAAAAGCTGGTCCCGCGCGACATCCTGACCCGCGTCGAGCGCGACATCATGCTGCAGATCGTCGATCAGCAGTGGAAGGACCACCTCTACTCGCTCGACCATCTCAAGGAAGGCATCGGCCTGCGCGGCTACGGCCAGCGCGATCCGCTGGTCGAGTACAAGAAAGAAAGCTTCGCGCTCTTCCAGGACATGCGCCAGCGCATCGAGGAAGAGATCGTCCGCTACCTGTGGTTCCTGAAGCCGGTGGTCGAGCGCGACGGCGGCGAGGCCAGGGTCAACGTGCCGGCGCCGCGCGCGGCGAAGAAGCCGGCGGCGCTCAACTACAACAACCCGCAGGAGCAGCCGCAAGTCGATCTTCGCGCCCGGCAGCCCAGCCGGCGGCGCCGCGCGGCGTCGACGACCTGGTCGAGGATCGCCAGCCCGCGCGCGTCGGCGGCGACGATGTGATCAAGACCGTCAAGCGCGACGAGCCGAAGGTCGGCCGCAACGATCCGTGCTGGTGCGGCAGCGGCAAGAAGTTCAAGAAGTGCCACGGGCAGTAGCCTGACCGGTAGCCAGTGGCCGGTAGCCGGTAGCCAGAAGGCGCAGATGACACAGATCAAGGAAATGCGAGAAAAGGCCATCGGCGCCGGTCTGCGAACGGCGCTCACGTTCGACGACATCCTGCTGGTCCCGCGCCACTCGACGGTGCATGCCCGCGCAGGTCGACGTCAGCACCGCCTGACCAAGAACATCAAGCTGAACGTGCCGCTGCTGAGCGCCGCCATGGACACGGTGACCGAGTCCGAAATGGCGATCGCCATGGCGCAGCAGGGCGGCATCGGCGTCATTCACAAGAACCTGTCGATCGAGGATCAGGCGCTCGAAGTCGATCGCGTCAAGCGCTCGGAGAGCGGCATGATCGTCAACCCGATCACCGTCGCGCCGCATGCGTTGATTCGCGAAGCGCTCGAGCTGATGCAGAAGTACCGCATCTCCGGCGTGCCGATCACCGAGGACGGCAGCAAGGAAGGCCGCCTCGTCGGCATCCTCACCAATCGCGACCTGCGCTTCGAGACCAACACCGCGCGGCCGGTCTCGGAAGTGATGACCAGGGAGAAGCTGATCACCGTGCCGGTCGGCACCACGCTCGACCAGGCGCGGGAGATCCTGCATCGCGCCAAGGTCGAGAAGCTGCTGGTCGTCGATCACGACTTCAAGCTCAAGGGCCTGATCACCGTCAAGGACATCCAGAAGGCGATCAAGTATCCCAACGCCTGCAAGGATTCGCTCGGGCGCCTGCGCACCGGCGCGGCGGTCGGCATCGCGCGCGACACCATGGAGCGCGCCACGGCGCTGGTCAACGCGCACGTCGACGTGCTGGTGGTCGATACCGCCCACGGCCATTCGCAGGGCGTGATGGACATCGTCAAGCAGATCCGCAAGGCGTTCCCCGACCTCGAGCTGATCGCCGGCAACGTCGCCACCGCGGCAGCCACCGAGGCGCTGATTGCGATTGGGGTGGACGCGGTGAAGGTCGGCATCGGCGCCGGCTCGATCTGCACCACGCGCATCGTCGCCGGCATCGGCATGCCGATGATTTCGTCGATCGCCGAGTGCGCGGCCGCGGCCGCGAAGCGCGGCATCCCGGTGATCGCCGACGGCGGCATCCGCACCTCGGGCGACGTCGTCAAGGCGCTGGCGGTCGGCGCCAGCGCGGTGATGGCGGGCAACCTGTTCGCCGGCACCGACGAGAGCCCGGGCGAGTTGATCCTCTATCAAGGCCGCACCTTCAAGGAATACCGCGGCATGGGCTCGATCGGCGCGATGCGCCGCGGCAGCCGCGACCGCTATTTCCAGGACGACTTCGAGCTCGAGAGCGGCACCAGCCCCGCCGGCAAGCCGAGCATGGAGAAGCTGGTGCCGGAAGGCATCGAAGGCCGCGTGCAGCACAAGGGCAGCATGTCGATGGTGGTGCACCAGTTGATGGGCGGGCTGCGCGCCGGCATGGGCTACTGCGGCGCGCCGACCATCCCCGACCTGCAGCGCGACGCGGAGATCATCCGCATCACCAACGCCGGCTTCCGCGAGAGCCACGTGCACGACGTGACGATCACCAAGGAAGCACCGAACTACCGCGTCGAATAGCCCGGCCGCTGCGGAAAGCGACATTCATGACGACCTTCAGGAGAGCCGCGTTGCTCTGCCTCCTGCTCGCGGCCACCGCGGGCTGCGACCGCGTCACCAAACACCTCGCCCTCACCACCCTTGCCGGCTCACCCGGCCAGTCCTACCTCGGCGATACCATTCGGCTCGACTATCACGAGAATGCGGGCGGCTTCCTGAGCGCCGGAGCCACCTGGCGGCCGCAGCTGCGGGTGGTGGTGTTTCAGGCCGCCAACGGCGTTTTCCTGCTCGGAACGCTCGTCCTGGCGGTTCGTTTCAGGTGGTCGAGGCTCGCGGCTGTCGGGCTGGTCCTGTTCGTCGCCGGGGGCGTGTCCAACCTGATCGACCGGGTCGCCATTGGCAGCGTCATCGACTTCCTGAACATCGGCATCGGGTCGTTCCGCACCGGCATCTTCAACGTTGCCGACGTCGCCATCATGGTCGGCATCGCGCTCCTGCTCGCCGAGCGCCGTCGCGCCCGGTTCGCGAGTGTGTAACGCAATTCCCTCTTACACGGCAAGCTGGGCAGAAACTTCCCGACCGATCGACCGATAAGAGGGTCGTGAGTCTCAAGCGTGCTGGCATTCGATATGCACTATCCCCCGGTATGACGGAACTTCTCGGCCGACTGGGCGCCGCAATCGGGATTTCATTGGTACTGACCGTGTTATTGCTTGTCCTGTATCAGGACGATAGCGCCCAGCAGTTCAGCCCGAGACCGCGAGCATCTCGCAGGCGTCCGGCGTCGCGCCAGCCACGGCACACCGTAGCAATCGCAGGCACGCTCCGGCCGGCGGGCGCCGAAACCAGGGTTACCGGTCGATCTTGAACGAGACGCGTGACGTACATCCGCACTTCGATCGGTTCGCAGTTCAGGTAGGTCGGCGAGAACTCCCACTGACTGACCGCCGCAATCGCTTCATCCTCCAATTCCACGTTACCCGGCGACACCACTTCGACCGCCTGGACCTTGCCGTCGGTGCCGATCCGCGCCGACATCAGGACGCTGCCTTCGACGTTGGCGTCGGCCCAGGCCTGGCTGTAGCGGGGCCGGACGTCGCGTAGCTTCATCGGCGGCGTGATCTGCCCGCCGGCCGAAGTGCACACCGGTGCACGCGGTGTCGACCGGGCCGATGACGGTTCGCGCGCGCGCCATCGGTGTCGGTGCCGCCGCCTGTCACCGTGATGGTTTCCTGAAGGGTACCCACGGCCATCCGCATCGACAGCGTCGTTCCGCCGCCCGACAGGCGCATGCGCTGACGCTGCGAGGAAAAGCCCGGGGACCGCGCGGCCAGCAGGTAGTCGCCTGAGGGCACATCCTGAAACTGAAAATTGCCCGAACTATCGGTCCTGGTCTCGAACACCGCATCGGTGGCGATCGCTGTCAGCCGCACCGTGGCGTCAACCAGCGGGCGGCCGGCGGGATCCTCAACCATCCCCGCAAGGCGTTGACGGCGCCTGCGTCGCCGCGGCGATCGGCAGCGCCATCGCCATCAGCATGAGCGCGAGGGCGACACGCCTCTTGATCGAGACCGGCTGGCGATCCAATTGTGGGTTCAACATGGCGCGAACTCTCCTTTCAAGGGTTGACGGTCGGGCAATCGATGGCGCCGGCAGCCAGGTCCGGCCGTGCGCGCTGAAGCGAGCGTGCCAGATCGACGCAGATGACCGGCGTAAGCGGTGCCGCCGGTGCCGAGTTCGAGGACGATGTCGTCGCAGGCGTACTCGCTCTCGCGGCGCAGGCGGGCGCACGCGATCCAGAACAGCGGGTTGAACCAGTTGATCGCGCGCAGCATCTCGGCCAGCAGCTGGCTCAACCAGTCGTGCCGGGTCAGGTGCGCCAGCTCGTGCGCGAGGACCAGGTGAATGCGCTCGTCCGGCCAGGCCGCCGCGGTGCTCGGCAGCAGGATCACCGGCGCTGATCGCGCCCCAGGTGACCAGCATCGCCGGATGCTGCGGTCACGGCAAGACGAATCGATCGGCGAATGCCGAGCCGCTGCCGCACGTCTTCCGCGGCGGACTGCCAGCGTCGGTCCGCATCCGAGGCGCGCGAGGTCAGCCACGCCAGCCACGCCGCGCCGATCAGTAACAGCGCCAGGCTGACCACCGCACCGGCCAGCCACACCCGAGACGCGACGACCAGCCAATCGGCACGAGGGGGCGACACGGTGATGGTGTTCGACTCTGGAAGGTCGAACGCGATCCCGGTGTGCACCGCGGGCAGAGCGTCGGCCGAGGAGGCGCTCCAACCAACATTCACGACCGCCCACGCCGGCACCACCCGGTTCATCGCCGGCTGTGCCGCCGCCAGCGTCAGCGTCGCCATCAGCACCCAGTGTCGCAGGGCGGCCGGTCGATGCCTGAGCAGCGACCACACCGCCAGGCCGACCGACAGGACGAGCGAGGAACGCAGCACCGTTTCGAGGACAAAGCTCATGTCGACTCCTCCGCTCTCGCCTTGGCCACGATCTCGGCTATGCGATCGAGCTCATCGTCGCTGAGGTTGCCGCCATCGGGGCCGAGGAGCGCGGCGACGACCTTTTCCGCCGAGCCGTCGAAGAACGTGTTCATCACGTGCTTGAGCGCCGACTTGCGGACGACGCGACGCGGCACCACCGGCAGGTAGACGAACTTGGGGCCGTCCTCTTCGTGGCGCACGTGACCCTTTGACTCCAGCACCCGCAATTGGGTCCGCACGGTGGAATCGCTGGGCGTCGCCGGGCAGCGCCTTCATCACCTCCGCGGCGGTGGCGCGCCCGAGCTCGTAGAGGATGTCCATGATCTGCCGCTCGCGCCGCGACAGCACCGCATGAAGTGTTACTTTCATAACGATCAAGACGTTATAAAAATAACGGGACGGTTGTCAAGCCCGGCCGGGGACGGCGGCCTATGCCCCCGACCCGGGGCTCGGCGTGATCGCGATCTCGCGGCGATCGCCGCCGCGATCGACGATCTCGACCGACACGGCGCCCCGAATGCCCCGCACCAGCCTCTCCGACCACTCCACCGCCATGACGCCGCTGGCGGCCAGGTCTTCGTCGAGGCCGATCTCATCGAGGTCGGCGCGATCGAGGCGGTACAAATCGATGTGAATGAGCGGCAGGCGGCCGCCGCGATACTCGTGGACGAGCGTGAAGGTCGGGCTCGTCACTTCATCGGAGCCGATCCCCAATCCCTCGGCCAGCCCGCGCACGAACGCGGTCTTGCCCGCGCCGAGGTCACCCGACAGCAGCAGCACCGATCCCGCGGCCAGGTCGGCGGCGAGTGCGACGGCGACCGCTCGCGTGTCGTGCTCGGACTGTGAGTGATAAATCAATCGGTGCCCAATCGGTGTTCAATCGGTGGCGGCCTTGCTGACGGCCACGCGCCGACGCGCGGTCAGCTCCAGAATCGCGTCGCCGATGTGATCGACCAGATCGCCGGCGGTCATCGACACTTCGCCGTTGTCGGCATCCGCCAACTCCCCCGCCGATCCGTGCAGGTAAACGGCCAGCTTGCAGGCCGCCTCGGCGTCGAGCAACTGCGCCAGCCATGCACCCAGCATCCCGGCGAGCACGTCGCCGGTGCCGCCGGTCGCCATCCCCGGGCAGCCGGTGGGATTGACGAACACCTTGCTGTCCGGCGTCACAATCACGGTGCGGTATCCCTTGAGCACCACATACAGCTTGTGACGCTTCGCGAAATCGGTGGCGATGCCGATGCGATCCGCCTGCAGATCTTCGACCGTGCACCCCACCAGCCGTGCCATTTCGCCGGGATGCGGCGTGATGATCAGATCGCGGCCTTCCCGGCCGACCAGCAACGCCGGTTCGTCGGCAAAGGCGTTGAGCGCATCGGCATCGAGCACCAGCGGGCCTTCACACTTATCGAGCAGCTCACGAACAAACGTCGTCACGCCTTCACCGCGGCCCAGTCCGGGACCGACGACGATCGCATCGGCGTCGATGCCGAGTACCGCGTCGGCGGCTGAATAGTGAACCGTGCCTTCAGGCGTTTCGTCGAGGCCCTCGGTCATGTACTCCGCCGCGTGCGCCGCGATGGTCGGCTGGCACGATCGTGGCGAGGCCACGGTGACGAGACCGGCGCCCGCACGCATTGCCCCTTGCGCGCACAGCACCGCCGCGCCGGCCTTCCCCATCGATCCGGCCACCACCAGCACCCGGCCGAAGTCGCCCTTGTGGGCATCGGCCGCGCGCGGCTGAATCAGCGGCCGCATCTGCTCGCGCGTCAGCAGCTCCAGCCGCGGACCGTCGAGCTCGTCGATCACCTCCGCGGGAATGCCGATGTCGGCAATCACGACCTCGCCGGATTTCGATTCCGCCGGCGGCAGCACCAGCGGCATCTTCGGCGCGCCCAGCGTCACCGTGACGGTGGCGTCGATGGCGTCGCCGATCAGGTCGGCGCTGTCGGCCGACATGCCGGACGGGATGTCGATCGACACAATCGGCACGCCGGCCTCGTTGATGTCGGCGACGACCGTTTCGTAAAACCCGGTCAACGGCGTCGACAGGCCGATGCCGAACATCGCGTCGATGATCAGATCGTGGCCGGCGATTTCGGCGCCGTGCAGTTCCCACGCGGTCTCGTCGGCGACTTCGACCACGGACTGGCCGATGCGCCCGAGGATGTCGAGGTTGATGCGCGCGTCGCCCTTGATCTCGGCGACCCGGCCGATCACGAACACCGACACGTCGAAGCCGCGCTGCTGCAGGGTGCGGGCGACCACGAAGCCGTCACCGCCGTTATTGCCCTTGCCGCAGACGATCGCGATGCTGCGCTCGGCGAGGTCGGGATAGAGCGATTCGACCGCCGCCACGACCTGGCGGCCGGCGTTTTCCATCAGGACCAGCGAGGCAATGCCGATGTCCTGAATGGTCCGGCGATCGGCCTCGCGCATCTGATCCGCGTTGAGGATGCGCATTTCCTCGAACTGTAGCATCATCGCAGTGTTTCTTTGGCCCGCCTCCGGCGGGCGGTTGGGTGCAGCCATCAGTTTGTCGGGCCTCAAACATCTTGCTGTCTACGGCGCATGCGGCGGCGCGCTCATCCTCGCGATGCGCTTCGTCGAATACCGCTTCCTGGTGCTGTCGCACTCGCTCGAGATCTACGCGGCGCTGGTGGCCGCGGCCTTCGCGGCGATCGGCATCTGGCTGGGTGTGACCATGACCGGCCGGACAGTCCACGTCCGGGAGGTCACGGTCGAAGTGCCGGTGGTGATGCCGCCAGGGCCGTTCGTCGCCGACCAGGCGCGGGTCGACGCCCTCGCCATCACCCCGCGCGAGCTCGACGTGCTGCGGCTGATCGCCGAAGGCCTGAGCAACAAGGAAATGGCGGAACGGCTGTGCGTGAGCGAGAACACCATCAAAACCCACGCCAGCCGGGTGTTCGACAAGCTCGGCGCCAGCCGACGGACGCAGGCCGTGCAGCTGGCCAAACGCCAGGGGTTAATCGCCTGAATGGGTGATTTCACCCCGGCCACCCACGAAATCATCCGAAAGGATGACGACGCGCCTCGGCAGCGCGGCTAGATTCCACCCATGAAACGAATCGTCCTGACCTTTGGATTGCTGTCCGGCACCCTCTCGGCCGCCATGCTGTTCGCCACCGTTCCGTTCCTCGACCGGATCGGCTTCGATCGCGCCGTCTACCTCGGCTACACCGCCATCGTCATCTCGTTCCTGTTCGTCTACTTCGGGATTCGGTCGTATCGCGACACGGTGCTCGGTGGGCGGATCTCGTTCGGCAAGGGCGTCCAGGCCGGCCTCCTGATTACGCTGATCTCCTGCCTGTTCTACGTCGGCGCCTGGCTGGTGACCTACTACCAGTTCATGCCGGACTTCGGCGACAAGTATGTGGCCTACCTGGTCGAGGACACGCGCGCCAGCGGCGCCAGCCAGGCCGAGATTGACGCGATGCAGCAACAGGGCGAGCAGCTGAAGCGGATGCTCGCCAACCCGTGGATCAATGCCGCCGTGACGTTCACCGAGCCGTTCCCGGTCGGCTTGCTGATCACGCTGATCTCGGCGGCGGTACTCAGAAAACAGGAGGCAGCGTAATCATGCAGCTTGGCGCATTCTCAATCAGCCTGGCGGTCAAGGACATCACGGCGTCGACCGCCTTCTACGAGAAGCTCGGCTTCTCGCAACTCGGCGGCAACCTCGAACAGAACTGGATCATCCTCAAGAACGGCCCGCACGTGATCGGCCTGTTCCAGGGCATGTTCGACCGGAACATGCTGACGTTCAATCCCGGATGGAACCAGGAGGCGCAGCACGTCGATCCGTTCACCGACGTGCGCGAGCTGCAGACACAGTTGAAGGCCGCCGGCCTCACGTTCGCCAGCGAAGCCGACCAACACACAACGGGGCCCGCCAGCTTTGTGCTGACGGACCCCGATGGCAACCCGATACTAGTCGATCAGCATCGCTAGGCACCGTACGCACCCGTACGCACCGTCACGCACCCTAGGCGTACGCCTCCATCGGCGGGCAGATGCAGATCAAGTTGCGATCGCCGTAGGGATTGTCGATGCGGCCGACGCTCGGCCAGAACTTGTTCGCGCGCACCCACGGCAGCGGATAGGCCGCCTGCTCGCGCGAATAGGGATGCGACCAGTCGCTGCTCGTGACCGACGCCGCCGTGTGCGGCGCGTTCTTCAGGACGTTATCCTTCGGATCGGCCTTGCCCGAGACCACGTCCTCGATCTCGGCGCGGATCGCGATCAGCGCGTCGCAGAAGCGATCGAGCTCGCCTTTCGGCTCGCTCTCGGTCGGCTCGATCATCAGCGTGCCCGGCACCGGGAACGACACCGTCGGCGCGTGGAAGCCGAAATCCATCAGCCGCTTGGCGACATCGCCCTCCTCAACACCCTTGGCCTTGAACGCGCGCAGGTCGAAGATCATCTCGTGCGCGACGCGGCCGTTCTCGCGGGTGTAGAGCACGTCGTAGTGCTGCTCGAGCCGCGACTTGATGTAGTTGGCGTTGAGGATCGCAAAGCGCGTCGCATCCGTCACGCCGTCGCCGCCCAGCATGCGGATATAGCCGTACGAGATCAGCAGGATGCTGGCGCTGCCCCACGGCGCCGCCGACACCGGCGGGATTGGCGCCGTTCCAGCGGACGCTGCAGCGTCCGCTCTCCACACGTCCACCAGCGGGTGCCCCGGGAGGAACGGCGCGAGATGCGTCGCCACGCCGATCGGGCCCATGCCAGGACCGCCGCCGCCGTGCGGAATCGCGAACGTCTTGTGCAGGTTCAGGTGGCAGACGTCGGCGCCGATGTTCGCCGGACTGGTCAGCCCGACCTGCGCGTTCATGTTGGCGCCGTCCATGTAGACCTGGCCGCCGAACTGGTGAATCGTCGCGCAGATGTCGCGGATCGAATCCTCGAACACGCCGTGCGTCGAGGGATAGGTAATCATCAGGCCGGCGAGGTCCTTCGCGTGCTCGGCCGCCTTCTTCTTCAGGTCGTCCACGTCGACGTTACCGTTGGCCGCGGTATTGACGACCACGACTTTGAAGCCGGCCATGATCGCGCTGGCGGGATTGGTGCCGTGGGCGGACGCCGGGATCAGCACCACGTCGCGCGCGCCTTCGCCGCGCGACTGGTGATAGGCGCGCATCACCTCGAGGCCCGCGAACTCCCCTTGCGCGCCCGAGTTCGGCTGCAGCGACACCGCCGCGAAACCGGTGATCTCGCACAGCGCCTGTTCGAGCTCGCTGAAGATCTGCCGATACCCCTCGGTCTGTTCCGCCGGCGCGAACGGATGCATGCGCGAGAACTCTTCCCACGACACCGGGTACATCTCGCTGGCCGCATTGAGCTTCATGGTGCAGGAGCCGAGCGGGATCATCGAGGTGTCGAGGCCGATGTCCTTGCGCTCGAGGCCGCGGATGTAGCGCAGCATCTCGCTCTCGGAGCGATGGGTGTTGAATACGGCGTGCGTCAGGTACGCGCTCTGACGGACCAGGGCCGCGGGCCAGTTCGGCCCGGCCTCGCTCGTGTCGAGCTGTGCGGCATCCGCGCCCTTGCCGGCGCTCGTCGCGAACACGTCGATCACCGACAACAGATCCGCCAGGGTCGCGGTTTCGTCGAGCGAAATGCCGATCTCGGTGTCGCCGACGTAACGGAAGTTGTAGCCGCCGGCCGTCGCGGCGGCGCGAATCGTGCGCACGCGATCGGCGTCGGCCACCACGCGCAGGGTGTCGAAGTAGTGGGCGTTGCGCTGCTCGTAGCCGAGCGAACGCAGCGCGCCATCGAGGGCGCGGGTCATCGCATGCACGCGGGTGGCGATGGCCTTGATGCCGCCGGGGCCGTGATACACCGCGTACATCGCGGCGATGTTGGCCAGCAGCGCCTGCGCCGTGCAGATGTTCGAGGTCGCCTTCTCGCGGCGGATATGCTGCTCGCGCGTCTGCAGCGACATGCGGTAGGCGCGGTGCCCATGCACGTCGATCGACACGCCGATCACGCGGCCCGGCATGTGACGCACGAACTCCTGGCTGGTCGCGAAAAAGGCGGCATGCGGCCCGCCGAAGCCGAGCGGCACGCCGAAGCGCTGCGAGTTGCCGAACACCACGTCCGCGCCGGCCTCGCCGGGCGAGGTCGCAAGCGCGAGGGCCAACAGATCGGTCGCGACCGCAACCTTGACGCCCGCGGCATGCGCCCGGTCGATGAACGGCTTGAGGTCGTCGAGGCGGCCGGAATCATCCGGATACTGCACCAGCGCGCCGTAGACGCCCGGCGCATCGAGCTGCATCTGATCGACCGGCCCGATTTCGAGCGCGATGCCGAGCGGCTCCGCCCGGCCGCGCAGCACGGCGATGGTTTGCGGAAAGCAGCGATCCGAGACGAGGAACGTGCCGGCGGCATCGCCGAGCTTCTTGCCCTGCACCCGGTGCAGCAGCGCCATCGCCTCCCCGGCCGCGGTCCCCTCGTCGAGCAGCGAGGCATTGGCCACCGCCATCCCCGTCATGTCCGAGACCATGGTCTGGAAATTGAGCAGCGACTCGAGGCGGCCCTGCGCGATCTCGGCCTGGTACGGGGTGTAGGGCGTGTACCACCCCGGATTCTCGAACACCATCCGGCGGATCACGCTCGGCGTGAGCGTGTCGCTGTAGCCGAGGCCGATGAAGCTGCGGAAGACCTTGTTCTTGCGGGCGATGGTCTTCAAACGCGCGAGATACGCCGATTCGCTCTCCGCCGGCGGCAGGTGGAGCGGCGCCTCGAGGCGAATGCCCGGCGGGATCGCCTCGTCGATCAGCTGATCGAGCGAGGCGGCGCCAACCTCCTTGAGCATCGCGGCAATGTCGTCGCCACGCGGGCCAATGTGTCTGGGAGCGAAAGTATCGAGGGGGTGGAAAGGGACCTGCGTCATTTTTGAATCAGCTGCTCGTACGCGGCGGCGTCCATCAGCGCCGCAGTCTCGCCAGGGTTCGCCAGCTTCACTTTCACCATCCACGTGTCGTGCGGCTTGCTGTTGACGTGGTCGGGCCGGTCCTTGATCGAGGCGTTGGTCTCCACCACTTCACCGGTGACCGGCGCGAACAACTCCGACACCGCCTTCACCGATTCGATGGTCCCGAACACCGCCCCCGCGGTCATCGTCGAGCCGACGTCGGGCAGCTCGACATACACCACGTCGCCAAGCTGCTGCTGCGCAAAGTCGGTGATGCCAATCGTGCCGGTATCGCCTTCCACACGAATCCACTCGTGTTCCTTCGTGTACTTCAGATCTGATGGGTACGACATATCGGCTCTCGGTCTTTCGTGGTTTGAAATTCGTAATTCGTGTATTTCGTATTTCTTATTTCGTATTTCTTATTTCTTCGCCCGTTTATAGAACGGCATCGGCACGACGACCGCCTTCGCCTTGCGGCCACGGATGTCGATCTCGAGCTCGGTGCCGGGCGCCTTGAGCGCCGGCGGCACGTAGGCCATGCCGATCGCCTTCTTCAGAAACGGCGTCTGCGTGCCGCTCGTGACCACGCCCACTTGTTCGCCGTTGTGGAAGACGCCGTGGCCGTGACGCGCGATGGCGCGTTCGGTCATCTCGAAGCCGACGATGACTTTCGAAAGACCTCCGGCCTTTTGCGCATGCAGCACGTCGCGGCCGAGGAACTCGGGCTTGTTCCAGCCGACGATCCATCCGAGGTCGGCCTCCACCACCGTGGAGTCCTCGTCGATGTCGTTGCCGTACAGGCGCATCGCGGCTTCGAGGCGCAGCGTGTCGCGCGCGCCGAGGCCGGCGGGAATGAGGCCGTGCGGCTGGCCCGCTTCGAGCAGCGCATCCCAGACCTTTGCCGCCATCGCGGGCGGCACCATCACTTCGAAGCCGTCTTCACCGGTATAGCCGGTGCGCGACACCGTGCCCCGCACGCCGGCGATCTCGCCGTGGGCGAACCAGTAATACTTGATGCCCGCCAGGTCGATGGCGGTCAGCGTCTGCAGGATCTCCTGCGCCTTCGGTCCCTGAAGCGCAATCAGCGCGTAGCGGTCGCTCGAGTTGACCGTGGCCACGTCGGGGACCGCTTCCTTGGCCCGCGATGCGATCCAGGCGTAGTCCTTGTCGATGCCGCCGGCATTGATCACCAGCAGGAAGTGCGACGGTCCGAAGCGATAGACCAGCAGGTCGTCGACAAACGTCCCTTCCGGCGTGGTCAAGGCCGAATACTGAATCTGGCCGACCTGCAGCTTCGACGCGTCGTTGGAGGTAATGTGCTGGACGGCTTCGAGCGCGCCCTTCCCGGCAATTTCAACCTCACCCATATGCGAGACGTCGAACAGGCCCGCCGCGGTACGGACGGCCATGTGCTCGGCGGTAATGCCCGAGTACTCCACCGGCATGTCCCACCCGCCAAACGGCACCATCCGGGCGCCGAGGGCGACGTGTGACGCGTGCAGGGGTGTTTGTTTGAGCGGAGCGCCGGCGGATTCAGTCATCTAGTGGAGCGTCTCAACGAAAGGCGTGTGTCGAACATCGGTGCTCATCGAAGTTGCCATTAGAGGGGGTTCACCTCGATGGAGGGAACCCCCGAAAGGTACTATGCGGACCGGTACCGGTCAAGGGAACGCACCGCCGCTCGGGTGGCGACGGCCGCTCAGATCGACTCGCCCAGCACGTACCAGCCGAAGAGCATCCGCCCGACGAGCAACAGGATGCTCATGACCGTCCCAAACACCGCCAAGACGAGAAGCGGTCGGGCCGGATGCATCCGGTGAGCCGCCGTCGCACCGCACAGGCCGCCAAATACGAAGTGTGAATACGGAATGGCGGGCCAGATCCCCGCGTCGTCCAGGACCAGCGTCAACAGGAACCCGAGAAGCGACACACTTGCCGCCACGGCGACGGTGCCAATCGTCCAGTCGAGGTCGCGTACCAGTGGTTTCCGCATCATTGCCTCGGATCAAACGCCGCCATGGGCACCGCGGTGAGCCACCCCGGAACAGGCAGCAGCGTGGGGGGCGTCTCGTCGTGCGAGACGCTGGCCGCGTGCAACAGCCCGTGGATGAACGAATTCGAATTGTAGAACCCCGGACGCTCTTCCGGGAAACAGTAGTAACCGAGCTGATCGGCGTAATTACCGAATCGCTCCAACAGCGAGCCGATCAGTGTGGGTTGCAGGCTGAACTCGATCGGCAGTTCCAGGAGGGGCTGGGCGGGCACCGCGCTGATATCTTTCGGTCGGTTGAAGCCCTTCGTGAGCAGGCCGTTGCATTGAATATTCGTATCGTCCTCACCGGTACCGGCGCCAATGGTGAAGAAGCGGTTGCCGAACACATCCTCGCCGAGCGGCAGACAACTGGATTCCGGCACACAGTTCTCGAACATCGACCGGTTCGCCAGGAGCCAGTCCTGGTTGAACGGCGTCACCCGCAACGACGAATGTTGAAACGGCGCCGGCCCGAACGCGCTGTGCGTCTTGAGCCAGATACCGACACCAGGCATCCGGACCCGTTGCTGTCGAGTCGTCAGATCCAGCGCGCTGAATCGCGTCGCATCGTCGAAGTCGCCGAGCACCGCTGTCAGCGCGTTGCCGCGCACGCCGATCCAGGCATCGGAGCGGTGGACGGCAGACCAGTGCAGCCCAAACGGTTGGGCATGCTGAACAGCGCCATTCGCGGCAGTCAGTTGCAGTTCCCCCGAGGTCAGGTCGAGCGCCGCGAGGCCGCCATCCGGGCGAGCGGCGAGCGGGGCCAGATCGGTCAACGGACTCGCCCACCGGACCTCGCCAGTCGTCACGTCAATCGCCTTCCAGCCATCGTCAAAAGTGATCGCGGTGCCGTTCTGACCGATCATTTCGAGCCAGAACTGCGGCGCCACCAGGCGCTCGTCGAGCCCGCCACCCGCATTGATCCTGGTCAACGATCGCTCGACGACCACCGCCCGCCCAGCCATGCGCGTGCCGCGCTCCCAGGTCACCAAGGTGCCGCCGATGCCATCGGGCATGACCTGAAACGCACGCACCGGGAGATCGCACGGCAACACCGTGCCCTCGGTACCGACACAGCTGGTTGAAAACAGCGGAATCGTTTGTGGCGACGCGGTCGGCGACAGCACGACAAGGTCGAGGCCCATATCAATCAGCCGATCGGGACGGCTCTGGAAAGGCGGGGTACAACCGCCCTGCTTGTGCACCTCGTGCCGTCGCACGATGAGATAGCCGCGTCCATCTCCCCCGACCACCGGGCCCACCGTTTCAGGCGCGTAGTCGTAATACAGGCTCCGGCAGTGCAGGGGCGGCTGCAGGGGGATCACGACGCCGTCGCGGTCGGAGACAAACTCGTCCACTTCACGCCGCAACAGCGTGCGACCGATCACACGTCCCGTCGCGCCCTCGAGCATTACGGCGTGCTTGTCCCAAATCTCGTCGCCGTCCCTGTTGACGCCGCCGAATAGATACTCGATGGCGTAGATCGTCCCGTCGTTGGCCTGCGCCGGGCGGCTGAGCGCTCCGGACGATTCGTAGCGCCACGCCGGCGCAGTACCGCCGCCCAGCCGCAAATACGCGCGATAGTCCGAACCCTGGTTCACGTCGGACAACACGCCGATCAACACGCCACCATGCGAATCGCCCATCAGCGGCAGGCCTGGAGAATGCTGCTGCCACAGCACCTTGCCGTCGGACGAGACCGCGCGCAGCGTCGCCTCACCCCAGCGCTCGGTCTCCACCGTGAACATCTCGGGGACCGACGCATCGACGCGATTGGTGAAGAGCGGCGGTTCTGCGGCCAGTCCGGGTAACGCAGGTACAGTCCATCGCGTGTCGCCGGCTGACCTGCCCGGCCTCACTTCGATCGAGGCGATGGCTTGCAAGCCGTCCTTGTCCGCAACGATCGTCGTCGATCCGATCCCCACTGCGGTGAGAACCGGAGGGTCCGACTCGGACAGCACCACCACCGCATCGTCGCTACTTGACCACGCAGCATCGTCGACGGCCGCGCCAAAGTCGTCTCGGAGAGACATCAGCGCGTTCTCGCCGAGAATCATGGTGCGGGCGCCCGGCGTCAGCCTCAGCGCGGTCGGCGCACCCTGGCGCGTCACCGAGATCGCGGTTGACGCGTTATGTCCGGCGGCGTCGACGGCGTGCAGGATGATGTCGTTGCGGCCTGGATGCAGCTGAATTGAGCAGCGCACCGCTCCGTCGAGTGTTTCCGCGGGCCTGCCGTTGCACCGCACGTCGGCGAGGCCGGAGGCCAGATCGCGGGCCATTCCGATGACTTGCACCACGTCGGCGGCGATCGCGGACCGGTCCGCCGGCTCCGTGACGGCAAGAGCCGGCGGCTGAAGGTCGAGATTGAGCGACACCGACGCCGTGGATTGATGACCCGCCAGGTCAACTGCCGTTGCGCTGATCAGCTGCGCAGCGCCGTCCGTGGTCACCAGGACAGGCTGAGGACACGACGCGATTGCGATGTTGTCCGCGCACTGAAACGTGACGGTTACGGGCGTCGTCATCCAGCCGTCGCCGAGTGGCGGCGAGGTGGACACCGCAATCGTCGGCGCGACGGTGTCGATGGTGAACGTCGCAGCGCGCACGCTGCTCTGTTCACCCTGCGCCGAATAGGTCCGGGCGGTGACGGTGGCCGAATCTGCCAACAGGAACGGTGACGTGTAAACCATCGATGTGTCGGTCGGTTCAGAACCGTCAAGCGTGAAGCGGATGAGATCGGTCGGCCTGACGCCGGCAAGCGCAATCATCTGCGCCTGTGGATAGATCCCCGTGCCCGGCGAGATGTCGGGAGGGGCCGGGGGGGCCGGATTTCCGTCCGGTGACAGGCCCCAATCGGGAATGTCCGAAATGATCTCGGACGGCGCGGAGTTGTCGAGCGGCGAGCCCGAGCCCAGCTGACCCGATTCGCCGGCGCCCCAGGTGACAACGTCACCTGCTGTCGTGACCGCAATGGCGTGCGCGGCGCCGAGCGCGATGGTGGCCACCGACGAGACGCCGTCGACAACGCCTGGGCGTAGCCTTCGCATCACGGTCTCCTCGCCGAGCTGACCGGATTCGTTCGCGCCCCACGCCATAACGCGCCCATCTCTTCGGACCGCCGCGGAGAAGCGGCGGCCTGCCGCAATCGCAGCTGCCTCGAGACCTGGAATTCGCGCCGGCGCCGCCGCGACGCGTGTCGATCCGGTGCCCAGTTCGCCATTCAGCCCGCGGCCCCACGAGAACACTGAGCCGTCTCGCAGCAGCGCCAGACTATGCGAGGCGCCGCCTGCCACGGCGACGACATCGCGGATCTCGATCGCCACCGGACGCACGCGATCGGTCGTCGTGCCGTCGCCGAGCATCGAGAACTGGTTGTGTCCCCACGCGAACAGCCGCCCGCTGCGCGTCACGGCCAACGAATGCGAGTCGCCCGCGGCAATTGCGGCAATGTCCACTAGTCCGGGAACCTGCACGGGAGCGAGCGACGCCACCGTCGTACCGATGCCGAGCTGGCCGTTCGTATTCCTGCCCCAGGCGAACACATGACCATCGGCGGTCAGCGCCAGCGTATGTGCGCCACCCGCGGCGGCCATCGTGACGTTGGTGAGGCCGGCCACATGAACGGGGCGCGCGCGGCGCAGCCGGGTGCCATCACCCAGACGTCCAAACGTGTTCGCGCCCCAGGAATAAACCGCACCGTCCAGAGTCACCGCAACCGTGTGAGCCGCGCCGGCGGTCACCGCCACGATGCCGCCAAGATCGGGTACGGCGACCGGTGTCCAGCGGTCCGCGAGTTCGCCATCGCCGATCTGTCCCCGGCCGCCGGCTCCCCACGCCGACACCCGGCCGTCCGGCGTGGCAATGAGCGAGTGCGAGCGGCCTGCCGCCACACTGCCCCGACCCACATGCTGCCGATCCTGTTGTCGCACTCCGTATCCGCCCGCGCCAACCACGCGCGTGGCGGGCGCGACCCCCACCAACAGAACACACACCGCGATGGCGCGAACCAGTCCACTGGACATGACTCCTCCGACCGTCTTGAAGCAGCGTCTGACCGCGCGGCTTGCTCGCCCCGCCTCGCCGTCTTCAATAGCCGGAGGCCTCCGGCAACCACGCGATCGCACCAATTGGCGCAATCGGACTTCGACTTCACTGCCCCTGGGAGGCGAGCCCGTCCGCAAGGCGGCTCACCGCCGGCGACCCCCTCGAGGGCCGGTATCGCAGATATGCGTTCAACGTGTGGTAACTGATATCGAGCGCCCGGCAGGCCTGCCGCTTGTTTCCGGCATTCCTCTCGAGCACCAGCCGTGCGTAGCGGCTGCCCCAGGCGCGCATCGAGTCGCCCAGCTGGTACACCGGCACCAGGTGCGCGGCGTACTCGCCCCGCAGGCTGACCGGTAGATCGTCGACCCGGATCTGTCGCGACTCCGCGGTGGCAATTGCACCCTCGATCATCCGTTCGAGCTCGCGCACATTGCCCGGCCAGTCGTAGGCGATCAGCGCATCGATGGCGGCCGGCGTCACCGAAAGGCGGCCGCGCCCTTCATGACGCGCGAGAAAATACTGGGTGAGCTCGAGGATGTCGCCCTTGCGCATCCTGAGCGGCGGGACGCGAATCTCCACCCCGCTCAGCCGGTAGAACAGATCGGTCCGAAACAAACCCCGATCGACCAGTGCCGATAATGGACGATTGGTGGCCGCCACAATCCGCGTGTTGATCTGCCGAGGGCCGATGCCGCCGACGCGCTCGACGGTCAAATCCTGCAGGACGCGCAGCAGCTTTGCCTGCGCGGCCATCGAGAGATCGGAGATTTCGTCGAGAAACAACGTCCCGCCGTCGGCGTGCTCGAACTTGCCTCGACGACCGCGAACGCCGGTCGCCGTCCGCTCCTCGATGCCGAACAGCTCCGCCTCAATCAGGGTCTCGACGAGCGCGGCGCAGTTGATAGCCACAAAAGGCCCGTGTCGACGAGGACCGAGTTCGTGAATCTGACGAGCGACCAGTTCCTTGCCCACGCCGCTCTCGCCCTCGATCAACACCGTGAAATCGGTGTTGGCGACCCGTTCCACGCGATCGCGGAGCAGCCGCATCGTTTCGCTCGACCCAATCAGTGGCGCCGCCCCGTCGCGCTCGACCCTGGTCAAAGGCGCCGGTGTACAGGCGAGCCGCTCCGCTTCGAGCAACAAGCCGGCGACCTGGGCGGCAGACTCGAGCAGCTGACAGGTCCAGTCGTCGGGGCCGACGCGCGCGTCGAAGGAGGCCTCGAGCATTACCTGCCGGCCCGCCTCCTTCACAGGAACCGCGAACGCGACGTATTCCCCCGAACGAACGGGATGGCGAGAACGTGGCGACGACGCCCCGGCAATTTCCTTCAGGGCGACACTGCGCACGCTCGAAAGCTGCGCCAGCCGTTCGGTCAGGAACAACGGCAGATTGCGGCGGTCGGATGCGTTGACCAAATCCGCGGCGACGTGCCGCAACAACACTGCGATTCCGGCGCGACGATCGGCGCGGCGCAGTTGCCGCCTGGTGGCGATTGACACTTTGGGACCAACGTCCATGCGAACTGAGCCTTAACAAACGAAATGCCAATTGGCCTGACGGCACATCCTTCGCGATTCGCGGCCAGAATGTGATTCGCGATGCCCGCGCCGCACTTGAGAGTGAGTAGCAAGTGCCCAGCTGGGAATCAGGCCGTGGGCACCTGCTACTCATGAGGGCCGCTGGTGACCGCGCCAACCTCCACGGGTTGCTCGAAGATCATCACGCCGCGATAACGAATCGGCTCGAGCGCCGTCACGCAGCAGCGCTCCAGGTGTCCCTGCACGCGGGTCTTGGTGGTGTCTCCCGCAAGCTGCATTTCGGTGCGGGCGCCAGGGCGGAGCCGTGCGGCGGACTCGAGGAGCGCCGCACGACTGCAGATGTTGACCAGGATGACCGGCTGTCCAGGCCGGAGGATGGCTTCTGTCTGCCATCGTGCACCGCCGCCGGCGCGGCGACCCTCGCCGCGCCGCTCACTCAAGTCGGTATCTAGGGCTGCCATTGCCGTGTCTGCGTCTCGAACATCAACACGCGAACACGTCCGGTCGCTCCGAATATCCGAATCGCCATCTGCGGTCCCCGACGCGCTGCGACATAGAGCGTGCCGTGCGTGGCACTGCCGAGAGGACTGAACGACAGCAGCGCCGTGTTGCCGATGCGCAGCGGATCGTCGCCAGCCACGAGGGTCGTGGTCCCGGCGACGTCCCTGATCGTTTGGTTCACGCGCAATGACATTTCTCGCGACTGATCGTCGAGCCATTCAGGCGGGGTCAGCGGCGGGTCGATACCTCGATCGATGTCCCGCTGCAGCACCCCGTTGCCATTGCCGTCCGCAAACAGCTGGAGTCGCGTGCGATCGCCGACCACTTCGAGCCGCACCGCGACCGAACGTGCTTGTTTGAGCGACTCGAGACGCGCCCGCAACAGGTGCCCGGCCAGATACCGAGTGCCCACCCTGGCGCGTTCGCGTTCGAGTGTTCCGCCGACAACCGGGACGGCAATCGCCATCATCACCAGGCAAAAGGACACCGAGACGATGATGTCGATCAGTGCGGCGCCGCGCGCATCAGTCACCGGGCGCCTTGTCGGTTCTGGGCGCGACCGCCACCAGCGGTTTCAGCTTCAGGAAGCTCTTCTCGCCGATGCCTTTCACGTTCATCAGATCCTCGATCCGCTTGAACCCACCGCTCTTGGTTCGATACTCGATGATCCGTTCCGCGGTCTTGCGGCCGATGCCCGGCAGCGTTTCGAGCTGATCGATGGTGGCGGCGTTCAGATTGATCGCCGGCACGGCCGCCGCGGCCGACGCGGGCGCTGTGGGCTGCTGGGTGCGGCTGGCAAACGCAGGTGACGCGATCAGGATGGTTCCGCAGATCGCCAGTACGGTGGCAAGGCTCGTCGTCATGATGTCCTCCAGTGAAAGTGGGATTGGCTGCGCGCAAGACGTCTCGTGAGCACTCGCGGTCAGGGAGCAGTCCGTTTGATGGCTCGCGCGCAGTCGGTCTGTCCTACAGCAAGAGGGTGGCCGCTGACCGCCGATCGCCGTAAGTTCTTCGCCGAGTGCAGCTTGCACGGGAGGAACCTTCTCGGGCCCCGGGGCGTGAGCTCAGAAGCGGCAACTCCGGTTGCGTCGATTCAAGCCGATCTCGCGGAACAGAGGGGAATCACGCTGGTCCGGCCGGAAACCCCGGTTGCGCGCGCCGCAACCCGCGGCACCTTGCGGCAAGCGACGGGGAGACAATTCCCACCTGCCCTCGAAATGCTTCGGCGCGACAAGTACGGCTACAATGCTCGGGCCAAAGGACAATCATGCGACGAGCCCTCACTTTCATCGCCGTGTTCGCTCTCGTGCTCTCGACGGCGCCGCTCTCGGGACAGGTGGCCGCCCCGGCCGCCGACCCCGCCAAGTGTTCGCTGGTCTGGCCCGGACTCGAGTCCGCAGCTCGAGGAGGCGCTGGTCAACGGCAAGGTCCTGAAGATGGAATCCGTGCCCGTCGGCGTCACCAAGCCGCAGCGCGCCACGCTCGAGAACGGCTCGCGCTTCGCGTGGAAGCCGATCCGCCCCGGCTACAGCAAGGGCTTCATGGAGAGCTACAAGGCCGAAATTGCCGCCTACAAGCTCGATCGCATGCTCGACATGCACATGGTCCCGCCGATCGTCGAGCGCAAGATGGATGGCCTGACCGGCGCCGCCGTGTTCTGGGTGGAGAACACCAAGGGCTGGAGCGTCGCCAAGCCGCCGCAGGGTCCCGAGCCGATGTGGAGCCTGCAGCTGACCCGCATGAAGATGTTCGACCTGCTGATCGCCAACATCGATCGCAACCAGGGCAACTTGATTTACGACTCGGACTGGCACCTGTTCCTGATCGATCACTCGCGCGCCTTCATCGACAAGAAGGATCTGAAGAACCTCGCGGCGCTCGGACGCGTCGATCGCAAGCTGTGGGACAAGATGGCGGCGCTGACGATGGAGGATCTCGACAAGGGGCTCGAGGACTGGGTCGGCGCGAAGGAAAAACGTGCGCTGCTGCTCCGCCGCGACCTGATGGCGAAGAACATCAAGGAACTGGTCGCCAAGCGCGGCGAAGCCTCGGTGTTCTACGACTAGCCGAGTACCGCCAGCAGCGATAACGGATCGACGCGCGCACCGCCCGCCCGCACCGCCCAGTGGAGGTGTGGACCGGTGACGCGCCCGGTGGCGCCGACCAGCCCGATCCGCTGGCCCGGCATCACCAGCTCTCCTTCCTTCACGTCGATCGCCGACAGGTGCGCGAGCGTCGAGAACACACCGAGACCGTGGTCGATGATCACGACATTCCCTGAAAAATAGAGACCGCGCGCCACCGCCACGCGCCCGGCGTTCGGCGCGAGGACCGGCGTTCCGGCCGGACTCCGAAAATCGGCGCCGCCGTGCGAGTTGCGCGGCGTGCCGTTGAAGATGCTGCGCGTCCCGAATGCGCTATTCGCCGCATGCGGCACCGGCCGGACAAACGCGGTCGTCCACAACCGAATTGGCGCCGTGGACGCCCACGTCGCGGCCAGCAGCGCGGCTTCGCGCTCGATGCGCGGCTGCTCGGACGCCGGCGGCGTCACAAACGCCGGGTCCACGGTCAACGTCCGCGTCCGAAACGTCCGCGGCTCGATCCGTAGATCGTAGGTCCTCGCGCGCGACGTTCGCGCCCGTCCCGCTCTCGACGCCAACGCCATACACCCCGGGCTTGACGTCGAGATCCACGCCGACGATGGCGCGCCAGGCAGTGCCGTCCTGATACGCGGGAACATCCCGGTCGAAGGCGCGGACCCGAACGCTCTCGGCGGCTGGTGTCGGCACGACCGTCAGCACGATGACCTCGCCCGGCCTCATCGACCGCGCCCGCGCTGCAATCTGGAGAGGCTGCGCCGCCTGCGTCAGCGTCAACGCGAGCGCGAGCGCGAGGACCGCCGTCGCGGGCGTCACATCCAACTCCCGGCCGTCTTGCGGATCGTCACTGCCCTCAAGTATCGCATCGACCGCCCCCGGGATTCACCGGCGGGAATCAGCTACGATACTGACATGCGTCGCATCGCGCTGCTGCTCGCCCTCGTTCTGTGCGCGACCTCCACGTTGTCGCTGACCGCGCAGGGCTGCCAACCGCATTATCGCGATCGGCGACATTCACGGCAGCATCGACGGGCTTCACGATCGATCCTCAAGACCACCGGCCTGATCGACGACAGCAACAAGTGGACCGGCGGCCGCACCCAGCTCGTGCAGACCGGCGACTACACCGATCGCGGTGAGGGCACTCGCGCGGTGATGGATCTGCTGATGGCGCTCGAGCCGCAGGCCAAGGCGGCCGGCGGCCGCGCCGTGGTGCTGCTCGGCAATCACGAGGTGATGAACCTGATCGGCGAGACCCGCGACGTGACGCGCGAGATCTTCGCGACCTTTGCCGACGCCAACTCGGAGAAGCGCCGCCAGTAGGCCTGGCAGGACTACGCCAGGCTCGCGGCGCAGAAGACCGACAAGGGCGAACCGGTGCCGTCGGTCTACGCGCAGACCAGCGAGGCGTGGCTGACGACGCCATCCGCTGGGCTACGTCGAATACAAGGAAGCGCTTGTCGCCGCGCGGCAAGTACGGCGCGTGGCTGCGCGGCAAGCCGATGGTCACCGAAGTCGACGGCAACATCTTCATGCACGCCGGCATCAATCCCGACCAGCGCGCCGGCGAAGATCGACGACCTCAACGTGCAGCTGCGCGGCGAGATCAAGCGGATGGATCAGTTCGTCGAGCGGCTGGTCGATCTCGAAGCTGGCGACGCGCGACTTCTCGCTGCAGGAGATCCTGCAGGTCGCCGTCGAGCGAGATCGGCCTGGCCACACGCGGTCATCGCCGCCGCCAAGGCCGAGGGCAAGGAGCCGGATCGCCGCCAGCTGAACGTGCCGCTGCTGCTCGAGGCGCAGGAAGATCATGAAGGTGGATTCGTGGCTGGCGATCAATCCCGAGGGCGCGCTGTGGTATCGCGGCCTGGCGACGATCGCGGACGATCCGGCGGGCGGGCCGTTCGCCGCGCTGCTGCAGAAGTACGGCGCGAAGCGCTTCGTCACCGGCCACACGCCGCAGCAAAGCCGATCGATCACCGTCCGCTTCGGCGGCCGCGCGGTGCTGATCGATACGGGAATGCTGACCAGCGTCTACAAGGGCCGCGCCTCGGCGCTGGAGATCGACGGCGACAAGCTGACGGCCTACTACGACGACGGCAAGGTGACGCTGCACTAGACGCAGCGCCGGTTGCTAGGTGGTGGACTTGAACCACTTCACCGTTTCGCGCAGCCCCTCTTCGAGGCCGACGATCGGCTGGTAGCCGAGCAGCTCGCGCCGCTTTCGTGATGTCCGCCTGCGAGTCGCGCACGTCGCCGCTGCGCGCCGTCCTTGTAGATCGGCGTGACGTTCGAGCCGAAGATCTTCTTCAGCGTCTCGAGCAGTTGGTTGAGCGAGATGCGGCCGTTGGTGGCGACGTTGAACACCTGCCCGCCGACGCCCGGCGTCTCCGCCGAGCGAATCACGCCGTCGACGACGTTGGTCACGTAGGTGAAGTCGCGCGTCTGCTCGCCGTCGCCGTAAATCACCGGCGTCGTGCCGTTCGTGCAGCGCCTTGATGAACAGCGAGATCACGCCCGAGTACGGCGAGCTCGGATCCTGCCGCGGCCCAAACACGTTGAAGTAGCGCGTCGTCACGGTCTCGAATCCGTAGAGGCGCGTGAACATCTGGCCGTACATCTCGCCCATCAGCTTCTGCAGCGCGTACGGCGACAGCGGATTGGTCGGCATGGTCTCGGTCTTGGGCAGCACTTCGGTGTCGCCGTAGACCGACGACGAGCCGGCGAACACCAGGCGCTTGACGCCGGCATCGCGCGACGCGATCAGCAGGTTGAGCGTGGCGTCGACGTTGGCGCGATGCGATTCGGCGGGCTTGTCCACCGAGCGCGGCACCGACGGAATCGCCGCCTGGTGCACGACGTAGTCCATGCCCTGGACCGCGCGCGCGGCCACGGCGGGATCGGCCAGGTCGCCCTCGACGAACTCCACGCCGTCGCGCAGGTTGTGCTGATAGCCGGTGACGAAATTGTCGACCACGCGCACGCGATGGCCGCGTTTGACGAGGGCTTCGGAAATGTGGGAGCCAATGAAACCGGCGCCGCCGGTGACGAGATAGTTAGCCAAGTGTGGGATCCGCAATCAGCAAGTCGTTAAAAGTGCCGCAGTGAGCCTGTAAGCCGAATTCTGTCCCTCGCTTCGCCCGATCCTTGCGGCACCGACTCCCACGAGGGCAATCATTCCTCTAGCCCCGACATTACTGGCGGGATCCAGCAACCTACCCGGAGACGCGGACGGGCCGTCCGATCAGTCTCCCTATTTGGTCTTGCTCCGTGCGGGGTTTGGCCTGCCACGTCTGTTACCAGCCGCGCGGTGCGCTCTTACCGCACCATTTCACCCTTACCCTTCGACTCGCGATTCGACGGCCTTGCGGTCATCGAATCGCTCGCTCAGGGCGGTATATTTTCTGTGCCACTTTCCGTCGGGTCGCCCCGCCCGGGTGTTACCCGGCGCACTGCCCTGTGGAGTTCGGACTTTCCTCTCCCGACAGCACTGCCCCTCTTGCGAGAGGGTTACTGCCGGCAGCGATTACCCGGCTCACTGCGGCGATTTCAATTTCAGGCCGTCAGGCTGTCAAGCTCTCAGTCTGTCAACCGTCTTTCTCCTGCGAGATCTGGTACTGCTCCAGCTTCTTATACAGATTACTCCGCGGCGTATCGATCACCTCGGCTGTCTTCGAGATGTTCCATCCATTCTCTCTCAACTTGACGACCAGGTAGGCGCGTTCGGAGCCGGACTTGAACTCCTGCAGCGTGTGCGCCTGCATCCAGGACTGCTCGGTGGCGCCGGCGCTGATCTCGCCGGTCGCCGACCGGCACGGTCAGCTCGCCGCGAATCGCGCCGCCCTCCGGGATGTCGGCGGCGTCAATCGACGTCGACGTTGGTCATGATCACCAGCCGCTCGACGAAGTTGCGCAGCTCGCGGATGTTGCCGCGCCAGTGCTGCTGCTTCAGCTTCTCCATCGCCGCCGCGGTGAAGGTCTTGCGGCGGAAATTGTTGTCGCGCGCGAACAGGTCGGAGAAGTGCCGCACCAGCGCCGGCACATCGTCGCGGCGGTCGCGCAGCGACGGCACGTGGATCGGCACCACGTTGAGGCGATAGAACAGGTCCTCGCGGAAGGTGTGCCGGTCGATCTCCTCTTCGAGGTTCTTGTTGGTCGCGGCAATCACGCGCACGTCGACCTTGATGACGCGGTTGCTGCCGAGGCGCTCGAGCTCCTGCTCCTGGAGCACGCGCAGCACCTTGGCCTGCGTCTTCAGGCTCATGTCGCCGACTTCGTCGAGGAAGATGGTGCCCTTGTCGGCCTGCTCGAACTTGCCGATCTGCCGATCGGTGGCGCCGGTGAACGAGCCCTTCTCGTGGCCGAACAGCTCGGACTCGATCAGCTCGTCGGGAATCGCGGCGCAGTTCACCTGCACGAACGGACCGTCGCGGCGCAGGCTCTCGCGATGAATCGCGCGCGCCACCAGTTCCTTGCCGACGCCGCTCTCGCCCCAGATCAGCACGGTGGCGCTGGTCGGCGCCGCCTTCTGGATGGCGCTGCGGACCACGGCCAGCGTCGGCGAGTCGCCGATGATCTGGTACTTCTTCTCGGCGTCGCGCTTGAAGCTCTTGTTCTCGGTCTTGAGGCGGCGGGTGTCGACGGCATTGCGGACCGTGACCAGCACGCGCTCGCGCTCGAGCGGCTTCTCGATGAAATCGAACGCGCCGAGCCGCGTCGCTTCGACGGCGGTGGTGATGTCGGCGTGGCCGGAGATCACCACGATCGGCGTGACCTCGACCAGGTGGCGCAGCTTCTGCAGCACCTCGAGGCCGTCCATGCCCGGCATCTTGATGTCGAGGAACACCAGGTCGGGCGCCTCGCGCTCGACCAGCTTGACGCCCTCTTCGCCGGTCGCCGCCAGCATCACGTCGTAGCCGTCGTATTCGAGCGTCATCTTCAACGAGTCGCGAATCGCCGCCTCGTCGTCGATGACCAGGATGCGTGGCTTCAACGCGACTCCGTGCGGACGGTGCGGATCGCGCGTTGCTCGAGCTCGGGCTCGTAGAGATAGACGGCCAGCACGTCGCCCGGCTGCGCGGCGCCGACCATGCGGCGGAAGCCGGCGACCGAGTTCACCGGCTGGCGGTTGATCTCGAGGATGATCGAGCCGCGCTCGATGCCGCCGTCGTAGGCCGACCGACAGCGGCTCGACCCGCTGCACCAGCAGGCCGGTCATGCCGGCCGGAATGTCGAAGCGATGCGCGTTGCTGTCGTCGATCTCGATCAGGCTCAGCCCCAGCTCGCCCGGACCGGTGCGCTGCGTCGAGCGTTCGGCGGTGGTCGCGGCGCGATCGGCCTGCTGCCGCGGGCGCTCGGCCAGCTTGATCGACGCCGCCAGCGTGCGCCCGTCGCGCAGGTACTCGAGCCGCGCGCTGCTGCCGGGCTGGCCGCTCCGCGATCTCGCGGATCAGCCGATCGTGCGTCTGCACCGGCCGGCCGTCCACCGAGACGATCACGTCGTAGGGCCGCAAGCCGACCCGCGCGCCGGGCGAACCGGGCGTGACGTCCTGGACCAGCGCGCCGTCGGCGCGCGCCAGCTTCAAGCGAGCTCTGCAGATCGGGATCGACATCGCGCAGCGTCACGCCGATGTAGCCGCGCTCGACGCGGCCGATGCGTCTTCAACTGCTTCAGCACCGCGCGCGCCTGGTTGATCGGCACCGCGAAGCCGATGTTGCTGGCCTGGCGGCTGACCGCGGAGTTGATGCCGATCACCTGGCCGCGAGAATTGATCAGCGGGCCGCCGCTGTTGCCGAAGCTGATCGCGGCATCGGTCTGGATGTAGTTGTCGAGGCTGGGATCGAACAGCTTGCGGCCGATGAAGCTGACCACGCCGACCGTGACGGTGTGTTCGTAGGCGAGCGGATTGCCGATCGCGCAGACCCACTCGCCGACGCGCAGCTTCGACGAGTCGCCGAGCATCGCGTGCGGGAACGGCCCGGGCCCGTCGACCTTGATCAGGGCGATGTCGGTGTCGGGATCGGAGCCGACCACCTCGGCGCGCAGCGTGCGGCCGTCGGCCAGCTTGACGGTCAGCCGCTCGGCGCCTTCGATCACGTGGTGGTTGGTGAGGATGCTGCCGTCGGCATCGATCAGGAAGCCGGTGCCGGTGCCGCGGCGCGGCGCGTCGTTGCCGCGGCGGCCGCGGATCGAACGGATCGTCGGGACCGCGCTGCGCGCCTTCTTCGATCAGCGTCGGGCGCGGCGGCCGCGCGCCGTGGCGTCGATGTTGACGACCGCCGGGTTGAGCCGCGCCGCGATGTCGGCGAAGTTCACCGAGGTCGAGGACGGACGCAGGTCGACGACCTCCGGTGACGGCCGGGGTGCCGTCGCCCGCCGACTCGGTCACGCGCTGGACCAGGCCGGAGCGGCCGGCTGACGCCGAACGCTCGATCGTCAGCAGCAGGCCGACCAGCAGGCCGATGATGCCGGTGAGCGTGGCCGTGGTGATCGCGAACAGCCGGTTCATTCGTCCTTGATTATAAGGTGCCAGAAAGCCGGCTTCATCGAGCGTCGCGATGCCCAGTGCGCGGGCCTTCTCAGCCTTGCTCGCGCCCGGATCGGCGCCGACAATCAGCGCGGTGGTCTTTTTGCTCACCGAGCCGGTCACTTTCGCGCCAAGCGCCTCCAGCCGGGCCTGGGCGTCGTCGCGCGACATGCCCGACAGCTCGCCGGTGATCACGTAGGTCTTTCCGGCCAGCGGCTGCGGTCCGACCGGCGCGCGCTTCACTTCACCGATCAGCTTCACGCCGGCGGCGCGAAACGCCGTCGATCAACTCGCGATTGCGCGGCTCGTCGAAGAACGACCGCACCGACGCCGCCAGCACCGGACCGATCTCCCGCACCTGTTCGAGCTCTTCGATCGTCGCCGCTCTCGATCGCCTCGACCGAGCCGAAGTGATCGGCCAGCACCTGCGCGCCGCGTTCGCCGACGTGACGAATGCCGAGGCCGTAGAGCAGACGCCAGACGTCGTTGGCCTTCGACTTCTCGATCTGCGCCCAGCACCTTGGCCGCGGACTTCTTGCCCATCCGCGGCAGCGCTTCGAGCGCCGCGGCGTCGAGCCGGTAGATGTCGGCGTAGCTGTGGACCAGGTCGTGCTCGCACAGCAGCGCGACACAGCGACTCGCCCATGCCTTCGATGTTCATCGCGCCGCGCGACGCGAAGTGCTCGAGGCCGCGCCGCAGCTTCGACGGGCACGAGCTGTTCTCGCACCGCCACACCGCTTCGTCGTCGGCCTTGACGCAGCTCGCTGCCGCAGACCGGGCAGCGCGTCGGCATGATCCACGGCGCGGCGTCGGTCGCGCGGCGTCGGTGTCGACCGGACCGACCACGCGCGGAATCACGTCGCCGGCCTTCTCGATGATCACCAGTTCGCCCGGCCGGATGTCCTTGCGGATGATGTCGTCGGGGTTGTGCAGCGTCGCCATCGAGATGGTCGAGCCGGCCACCACGGTCGGTTCGAGCATCGCGAACGGCGTCGCGGCGCCGGTCCGGCCGATGTTGATCTCGATCGCGATGCAGCATCGCGATCTTGCGCTCGGCCGGAAACTTGAACGCGGTCGCCCAGCGCGGGAACTTCGAGGTGTAGCCGAGCCGTCTCGCGCAGCGCCGGATCGTTCAGCTTGATGACGACGCCGTCGGTCTCGAAGGCGAGCGTGCCGCGCCGGTCGCGCCACGACTCGCAGAAGCGATCACCTCGTCGATGCCGTCGCACTTCTGCCAGTGCGGCTCGACCGGCAGTCCCCAGGTGCCGAGGTCCTGCCAGCATCTCCGCGTGCGATTCGACGGAGGCTGGTCCGCCGGCACCAGCTGATACATCCACGCCGCCAGTCCGCGCCTGGCCACCAGCGCCGGATCGAGATTGCGCATCGTGCCCGCCGCGGTGTTGCGGGGATTGGCGTACAGCGGCTCGCCCGCCTCTTCCTGCTGCTGGTTGATCCGCTCGAAATTCTTCTTCGGCAGATAGACTTCGCCGCGAATCTCGACGCGTCCCTGCGGCCCGCCCCGAGCGACAGCGGAATGGCGCGCACGGTGCGCACGTTCTGCGTCACGTCCTCGCCGCGGCTGCCGTCGCCGCGCGTCGCGCCGCGCACCAGTCGTCCGTCCTCGTAGGTCAGCGCAATGCTGAGGCCGTCAATCTTCAGCTCGGCGACATAGTCAGGCGACCGCTCGATCGACAGTCCCTTGCGCACGCGCTCGTCGAACGCCCGCAGGTCTTCTTCGTTGTAGGCATTGTCGAGGCTGAGCATCGGCTGGAGATGCTCGACGGTGGCGAAGCCCTCGGCCGGCCGTCCGCCGACACGTTGCGTGGGTGAATCCGGCGTCAACAGCTCGGGATGTTCGCGCCTCGAGCGCCTTCAGCTCGTTCATCAGCGCGTCGAAATCGGCGTCGCTGAGCTCAGGCGTCGCCTGCACGTAGTACAGCTCTTCGTGGCGGCGAATTTCGTGGCGGAGCTGTTCGACTCGCGTGGCGGGACTCATTGGCCTTAACGCCCCTTCGACTCCACTCAGGGCCGGTCGAAGGCGTGGGCTACCGGTCTCGGAGCAGCACGTAATCGGCAAGGCCCATCAGCGCCTCGCGTTCCTGGCTGGGCGCGAACTGGCGCAGCTGGCGCTTGGCCGCTTCGCCGAACTCGACCGCGCGGCCGTAGGCGTATTCGATCGAGCGATGCTCGGCCATCAACGTCTTGAGGCGCGCCCAGTTCTCGGCGGAGATGTCGCGATCGCGGACGGCGTTGCGAATCAGGTCGCTCGCTTCGGGTCCGCCGTTCTCGAGCAGGTGGATGATCGGCAGCGTGATCTTGCCTTCGCGCAGGTCGCCGCCAATCGGCTTGCCGAGCGCCTCGGCGGCGCCGGTGAAATCCAGCAGGTCGTCGACCAGCTGGAACATGGTGCCGAGGCTGAAGCCGTACTCGCGCAGCGCCTGCTCTTTTTCCGCGCCCGACTTCGCCGAGCATGCCGCCGATCTGCGCGCAGCCGCCGAACAGGTAGGCGGTCTTGCGGCGGATGATCTCGAAGTGCTCGTCTTCGCTCAGATCGACGACGCCGTTCTTGGTCAGCTGGTAGAGCTCGCCTTCGATCATCCGCAGCGTGACGTCGCACAGCATGCGCACGATGTCGAGCGTGTCCTGCGTCAGCGCCATCGCCATCGACTTGATGTAGAGGAAGTCGCCGGCCAGCACCGTGACGTCGTTGCCCCACTGCGAATGCACCGCCTTGCGGCCGCGCCGCACGTCGGCATCATCGATGATGTCGTCGTGCACCAGCGTGGCGGTGTGGATGAACTCGACCACGGCCGCGTTCATGATCGCGCGCGGCCCGCTGTAGCCGCACAACCGCGCGCTCATCAGCAGCACCGCCGGGCGCACGCGCTTGCCGCCGCTCTTCAGCAGGTAGTTGCCGATTTCCGGGATGACGTGGATCTGCGACTGGACCTGGCGCGCAAACTCGCGCTCGACCGCTTCCAAATCCTCGCGGACGGGCTCGAATAACTGAATCAGATCCGCCTGGGTCCGGGGTGCGGCGTTCGACACGTACGTTAGATCACACCATACCGACCGCGTGGTGTCAACGCGAGGACGAGCGGCTTAATGCTTTGAGGCACAAAGCTTTGCGCGCGACGCATCACGGGACCGGAACAGCCGGTCGAAGTTGCGATCGGTCTGGTGCGCCGATCGCTTCGGGCGCTCACGCCGCGCACGGCGGCGAGCTGTTCGACGACTTTCGCGACGTAGGCCGGCTCGTTGCGCTTGCCGCGATACGGGAATCGGCGCCAGGTACGGGCTGTCGGTCTCGACCAGCAGCCGATCGGCGGGCGCCGCGGCGGCCGCCTGGCGAAGCGCTTCGGCCTTCGGAAAGGTGGCGACGCCGGGAATCGACAGGCAGGAATCCGGTCGCCAGCGCGCGCTCGGCGGCCGCGCAATCGCCCGTAAAGCAGTGAAACACGCCGCGCAAGCGCGTCCCCGCCTTCCTCGCCGAGGATGCGCAGCGTGTCGTCTTCGGCTTCGCGCGTGTGAATCACGATCGGCAGGTCGCGGTCGAGCGCCAGGCGGATCTGCGCGCGAAACACCTCGTGCTGCACGTCGCGCGGCGAGAAATCGTAGTGGTAGTCGAGCCCAATCTCGCCGATCGCGCGCGCCTCGGGCAGCGCATCCAGGCGCGCGGCGACCGTGTCGGCCGCCGCCTGCGGATTGGACGCAAACGCCTTGGCGTGATGCGGATGCACGCCGATCGCAAAGCGGCACTCCGGCCACGCGCTCAGCACGCGCCGGT
The DNA here is from genome assembly GCA_963795125.1 of uncultured Acidimicrobiia bacterium. GTDB lineage: Bacteria > Acidobacteriota > Vicinamibacteria > Vicinamibacterales > UBA2999 > 12-FULL-67-14b. Next base: position 1,500,082 of record CAWCGQ010000001.1, read on the forward strand.
CCGCGCGACTCCGCGTCGTCTTCGGCGGCGAGGATCACGAGCGCGCGCGACACACCCGCCGCGCGCGCCCGCTCGACCACTGCCGGCAGGTCGGCGACGAACTCCTCGCCGGCAATGTGGCAGTGACTATCGATCAAGGCGCGAGGCACCGTCACCTGAACTGATACGCTGCCGAAGTCGCCGCTGGCTGGCGGCGCGTGCTCGCGGCGGCTTCGTGCGCTTCCTGTCGCTCGCGCCAATCTTGACGAACCGCCTTCGCGCTGCCGCTTCCCTTCAGGCGATCGGGAACACGATCTGCCGTCGTGTCGGCCTGGAACGCACCGCCTGATCGGTTGTCCGGCGCCACGCCGCCAGCAGCCCATCTCGGTGCAGACCGCGGTACGATGCCGTCGACGCGCACCGTCTTGCCGACGAACTCTCCGGCGAGCGTACAGATCCTTGATCGCGTGCCTGGACGTGACCGGCGCCGTACTTGGTTTCGGCGGCCGTGCGGCCACACCACGACGACCGGCAGAGCCATGCGATCGCCGACGCATGCAGACTCCTGTTCAATGTCAGCGGACCCGGGTGCCCGGGGGCGCGGGTTCAGAATTGATCACAAACGCCGCGCCGCCGTCGGGGCTGGCGGCGAGCACCATGCCGTTCGACTCGAGGCCCATCATCTTGCGCGGCGCGAGGTTGGCGACGATGACGATCGACTTGCCGATCAGCGCCTCGGGTTCGTACGACTCGGCGATGCCGGCGAGAATGGTGCGCGGCTCCGCTTCACCGGCGTCGACCTTCAGCTTCAGCAGGCGCTGCGACTTCGGCATGCGCTCGGCTTCCAGCACCTTCGCGGTCTTCAGCTCGATCTTCATGAAGTCGTCGATGGTGATCAGGGCCGGTGCGGCGGGTGCGGCGGGTTGGGCTGCCGGTGCCGCGGGTGCGGCAGGTGCGCCGGTTGCGCTGCCGGCGCGCTCTGCGCCACCGGGCCCGCTGTGCGACCGTGCCGCCTGCACCCGCCTGCACCTGCCTGCACCCGTCTTGTTTTCTTCAGTCACGGTCACTCCTACCTTTTCGGCTTCAATTCGCGGCCACAAGGCGCCCGCGTTCAGGATCTGTTTCTCGCCCGACGATCGCCAGGCGGCGTCGGTATCAAATCGCCGCTCGCTCAGCGGACGCTCGTCGCCGAGCCGCCGCAGGATCTCGCTCGCCGACGCGGGCATGATCGGCGACAGCAGCGTCGCGGCAATGCGCACGGCTTCGGCGGTGTCGGCGAGCACGCCGTTCAGGCGATCCGCCTGCGCCGGATCCTTGGCGAGCGCCCACGGCTGGGTCTCGGCGATGTAGTTGTTCGCCGCGCTGATCAGGCGAAACGCCGCCGCCGCGCCTTCGTGCAGCGCGTGCACGTCCATCGACTTGCGATACGCCGCCACCGCGTCGGCCGCGATCGCCGGCCAGCGCGCCGCCGCCGGTCGGCCGTGACGCGTCCCTGTTGGTAGCGCTCGGTCATCGACGCGACGCGGTTCACCAGGTTGCCGAGGTTGTTCGCCAGGTCGGCGTTGTACTTCTCCTCGAAGCGCTCCCAGGTGAAGTCGCCGTCGCCGCCGTACGGGATCTCCTTCGCGAGATACAGGCGCAGCGGATCGGGACCGAACCGATCGGCGGCGTCGAGCGGATCGACGATGTTGCCCATCGTCTTGCTCATGCGCTCGCCCTTGAAATACACCCAGCCGTGGCCGAACACCTGCGCCGGCAGCGCGACGCGCGCGCTCATCAGCATCGCCGGCCAGATCACGCAGTGGAAGCGCGTGATGTCCTTGCCGACGACGTGCAGGCTCGCCGGCCACCACTTCTTGAACAGGTCGTCGTCCCAGCCGTAGCCGACCGCGGCGGCGTAGTTGATCAGCGCGTCGAACCACACGTAGACGACGCTGGTCGGATCGAACGGCACCGGGATGCCCCACGACTGGCCGGCGCGGCTCATCGAAATGTCTTCGAGGCCGCTTTCGACCAGGCGCAGGATCTCGTTGCGGCGAATCTCCGGCTCGATGAACGACGGGTGGTCGCGGTAATGCTTCAGGAGCGGCTGCTGATACTTCGAGAGGCGGAAGAACCAGTTCTTCTCTTTGATCCACTGCGGCGTGGTCTTGTGGATCGGACAGGCGCCGTCGACCAGGTCCTTCTCCGGCTTGAACGCCTCGCAGCCCTCGCAGTACCAGCCTTCGTACGACCCCTCGTAGATGTCGCCGTTGTCGAGGCAGGCCTGCGCCATCTTCTGGACCGCCGGAAAGTGGCGCCGGCGGTCGGTGGTGCGGATGAAGTCGTCGAACGACAGGTCGAGCCGCTTCCACACGTCGCGGAACACCCGCTCCATCTCGTCGCAGTACGCGAGCGGATCCTTGCCCTGCTCCGCCGCCTTGCGGAAGACGTTCTGCGAGTGCTCGTCGTTGCCCATCAGGAAATGGGTCTCGTAGCCGGCCAGCCGGCGGTAGCGGGCAATGATGTCGGCGGTGATCTTTTCGTAGGCCGTGCCGAGGTGCGGCCGGCTGTTGACGAAATCGATCGCGGTGGTGAGGAAATACTTCATCGTTCGAGCCACGCCTTGTGCGCCAGCGCCTGCACGTCCTTGATTGGGATGCCGCGCTGTTCTGAAAGTTTCGCCAGATCTTCGAACTCGGGCTGCGCGTTCAGCACCCGGCCGTCCCGGCTGCGCGACCTTGAAGCGCACCGGCCCGACGCTGGTCGTCACGGTCACCATCTCGCGCTCGAGGCACTCGCGCGACAGCTCCTGGTGGCGGATGCCGATGGTGGTCGATTCGCGAAACACGATCTCGGTCATGGCCTCGCGCTGCTCGGGCCTGGCGATGATCGTCATCAACGTGCCCGGCCGGTTCTTCTTCATCTGCACCGCCGAATAGAACACCTCGAGCGCGCCGGCGGCGTAGAGCTTGTCCATCAGCACGCCGAAGATCTGCGGGTTCATGTCGTCGATCTCGCATTCGAGGACGGCGACCTGCATCGATGCCGCCGGAGCGCCTCGGCCGCCGGGTCGAGCGCTGCCTCGCCGACCAGCACGCGAACGACGTTGGGCGTCTCCTTCAGCTCGCGATCGCCGGCGCCGTAGCCCATCCGTCTCGATCGTCATCGGCGGGATCGGACCGAACTCGGTCGCGTACTCGGTCAGGATCAGCGCGCCGGTCGGCGTCAGCAGTTCCTTCTGGATCCCGCTCGAATACACCGGCGCATCCTTCAACAGCGCCAGCGTCGCCGGCGCCGGCACCGGGAACACGCCATGCGCGGACCTCACCATGCCGCCGCCGACGTTGAGCGGCGAGACCACGATGCGATCGGCGTTGAACCATTCGAGCGCGAACACCGCGCCGACGATGTCGATGATCGAATCGAGGGCGCCGACTTCGTGGAGATGCACCTGTGTCGATCGACATGCCATGGATCGCGGCTTCGACCTCGCCGAGACGACGGAACATCTTGATCGCCCGCGCTTTGCCGGCCTCGCTCAGCGACGAGCGGTCGATCGCCGCGAAGATCTCGGTCAGCGAGCGATGCGCGCATGATCGTGATGATGAGGATGCCGGCATGCCATGATCCTGATCGCGGACCCGCATGCGGCACCTGGAGGTGGGCATGTTCGATGCACCGTGAACTTGGTCGCCGTGACTCCCGGTCTTCATCACGCGATCGACCGACACGTCCCAGCCCTCGACCGCGAGGCTGCCGAGCGCGCGCTTCAGCTCGTCGAACGGCAGACCGGCATCGAGCAGCGCGCCGAGGATCATGTCCCCCGCCGCGCCCGCGAAGCAGTCGAAGTAGAGGATCTTCACTCGAGGCCTTCCGCCTTGAAGCTGAAGAACGTCGTTGCCGCCCAGGATGATGTGGTCCATCAATTCAATTCCAATCAACTCGCCGGCGATCGACAGCCGGCGCGTCATGATCCGGTCCTGCACGCTCGGCGCCGGATCGCCCGACGGATGGTTGTGAAACGCCACCACGTGCGAGGCCGACGCCAGCATCGCCACCCGGAACAGATCGCGCGGATGCGAGACGCTCGCCTCCACCGTGCCGGTCGACAGGATCACGCTGCGGATCACGCGCTGCTTCTGGTCGAGCAGCATCGCGCCAAACCGCTCGACGCCAAACCCGGCATAGCGCGGCGCCAGGTAGTCGACCACATCCCTGGTCGACAGCATCTGCGGCCGCTCTCCGCGATCGCCGAACAACGTCCGCCGTCCGAGTTCCACCGCCGCCAGCAGCCGCGCCGCCCGCGATTGCCCGACGCCCGGGACCCGGCACAGCTCGTCGATGCCGATCCGCAACAGCCCCTGCACTTCGCCCGCCGCCTGGATCACGTCCTGCGCCACGACCAGCGCGCCGCGCGACCGCGTGCCGGAGCCGAGCACCAGCGCGATCAACTCGTTGTCGCCGAGCGCTTCGGCGCCGACCCGCGCCAGCTTCTCGCGCGGCCGATCCACCACCGGCACCGTCGCCATGGCGCCAGACCCTTCATGGTAGCTGATTGACGCGCGATCTGGCGTCGTCGGCGCGGGTCCGGCGGCGTTTCGCCGTCGTATACTCGTGCGGACATGCTTCGTGCGGCTCGCCGACTGGCGCTCATCGTCGTCACCATCCTTTCTGCCAGCTGCGCCGAGCCTCCCCACAAAGAAATGAACCAGGCGCAGGGCGCGATCGATGCCGCCCGCGCCGCCGGCGCCGATAAGCTTCGCCGCCGCCGAGTTCACCGCCGCCACCGACGCGCTCAAGCGATCCGAAGACGCCGCCGCCGCCGGCGACTACCGCCAGGCCTTGAGCCACGCCATCGACAGCCGCGAGCGCGCCGCCAACGCCGCCAAGATGGCGGTCGACGGTCGCGCCGACGCGCGCGGTCACGCCGAACGCGCGATTGCCGAAGTCGCCACGCTGCTGGCCCGGGCGCAAACGCAGTTGAAGGACGCCGACCTGGCGCGGCTCAATGCGCGGCTGCTGCGCACGCCGCGCGCCACCGTGGCCGCCGCCGAGCAAACGAGTGCAAGAAGCGCGCGCGGCCTTGAAGGCCGAGGATTATGCGGGCGTGACGACGGCGCTCAACGGCGCCGCCGCGGAACTTCAGGCCGCTTTGACCGAGATTGACGCGGCGACGTCGCTGCGGCCGGCGCCTCGCAAGCGTTAGGGCTGCCGCCCCGCGATCGCGAATTCCGCGATCCTCTCCCCGACCAGGCGTGATCAGAAAGCGATCGGCGTCGGCGCTCGACGGCACCCAGTGGCCGTCGAACACGACCTCGGCCCACCCGGTCAGAAAAATGCCATCGTCGCGCCATTCGACGCGTTGCGTGCCGCCCGGCGCGATGACCTGCACATCACGCGCGGCGCCGCCATGCGCGATCGCCGCGATGGCGGACGCGCACGCGCCGGTGCCCGAGGCGTGCGTCGGGCCGACGCCGCGCTCCCAAATCAGGATGCGCACGCGATCCGCGGCCTCGACGACGGCGAACTCGACGTTGGTGCCTTCGGGAAAACGCGGGTGCGTCGCCAGCGCCGGGCCAAGGCGATGGAAGCGCGCCAGATCGGGCAGCTCGCTTCAGCAACGCCACGCACTGCGGGTTGCCGATCGCCAGCGTCGTCACCGTCAGCGTTTCACCGGCTGCTTCGATCGTCTCTTCGACGACCCGCTCGGGCTGTCCCATCGCCGCCCGAAAGGTGTAACGGCCGCCCTGCCGGCCAATCAGCGACAGCGTTTTCCAGCCCGGCCTGCGTATCGACGCGGACTTCGGTGATCGGCGGCGACAGCGATTGCTCGCGGCGAAACATCACCAGCGCGGCGAGGCAGCGCAGGCCATTGCCGGACAACTCCGACGGGCTGCCGTCGGTGTTGATCAGGCGCATCTGCGCGGTGCCGTCCGGCGCGATCGTGTAGTAGATGACGCCGTCGCCGCCGACGCCGGAGTGGCGGTTGCACAGCCGGCGCGACAGCTCGTCGAGCTTCAGCCCTTCGACCTGTTCGGCGGGAACGAACAGGAAATCGTTGCCGTAGGCGTGCGCCTTTAGGCGACATGCCAGCATCTACGGAACATGGAACCCGTTGAAGACCCAGGTGAAGCCGCCGGTGAATCCAATCTCCGGGTCTCGCGGGGTCAGGCCCAGCAGGAGGCCGGCGTCGAAGCGCACGCCGCTGATCGTGTAGCGCGTGCCGAAGCGCAGCAGGCCGCGATCCTCGGCGCCGGGCGTCACGATGTTGGCGAAGTTGGCGCGGCCGGCGAACTCGCCGACCACCTCCGCGGCGGGACTGATCGCGCGCGCCACCGACAGGCTGTAGATCAGCAGATCGTCCTGCGCGACCGCTTCGGTCGGCCGGCCGATCATCAGCATGCCGATGTTGGCGACGACGCGAACGGACTGAACGGTCTTGCCGATGGTCACGGCCGACGCGAAATCCTGGACGTCCTTGCCGAGGCCGGACTCGTTGCCCGCATTCGGCAGCCGCGTCGAAAACCAGCTGCCAATGGCGGGCCGGCGGGCGGTTTCGGACAGCAGCCTGACCTTGGCGCCGATGTGGATGTCGCCGAAATCGTCGGTGCTGTCGCCGTCGAGCTGCAGCAGGCCGCGACAGCGGCGCGCCGCGCCACCTGCTCGGTGATCTGCAGCTTCTGATAGATGCCCCAATCGAACTGGATCTCGGCAATCGAGCTGACGCCCATGCTGAGGCCGAACGCCGGCATGGTGAGGTGGTTGCCGCGCAGGCCCGACACCGGCAGGAAGCAGTCGCGGTTGTAGTCGATGCCGGCTTCGATCAGCACGCGGCCGGAGCCGATGGTTTCCGGATCTTCGGTTTGCAGCGGGCGCTGCTGTGCGAACGCCGGCGCGGCGCGCGCCGAGCATCGCCAGACGCCAGGATCGAATCGGCGTCATGGAATTGGTGGAAGGCATCAAAACGTTTTTCTGCTGTCGAGAAGAATGGTTACGGGGCCGTCGTTGACGAGCGCGACCTGCATCATGGCCTGGAACTCGCCGGTCTCCACGCGCAACCCACTGGTCTTCAATTCTCGCACGACATCTTCGTAGAGGGCGCGGGCAATCTGCGGCGGCGCGGCGCTCGCAAATGACGGCCGCCGGCCGTTGCGCGCATCGCCCGCCAGCGTGAACTGCGACACCACCAGCACGCCGCCCTGCCGATCGAGCACCGACAGATTCATCTTGCCCCGCGGTCATCCGCAAAAGATCCGCAGGTCGCGAATCTTCGGCGCGATGTATTGGACGTCGGCCGGACCATCGCCGTCCTGCACGCCGAGCAGGACCAGCAGGCCGCCGTCGATCTCGCCGGTGACACGGTCGTCGACGGTGACCCGCGCCGAGGTGACGCGCTGGATGACGGCTCTCACGACACTGAGCGTCCGACCTCACGGCCTCACGAACTCAGGGCCGACGGCCTGACCGTCAGCGGAATGAGTGCCGGCAGATCCAGCGGCGGTCCGCTCTCCGCCAGCGCCTCGGCGATCGGATTGCAGGCGGCGATCGAGCAGGTGGCGCGGCTTGACGTTGCCGAGCGCCCGGATCATCGACGCCTTGACGCCGGGATGCTCGCGGTCGAGCTCGCCGATCAGCCGCTTGACGCGCTGGCGCTGCAGGCTGAGGTCGCCGCAGGCCGGGCAGCAGCAGCCGATGATCGGCAGCTCGCGTTCCTTGCAGTACGCGCTCGCCTCGGCCTCGGTCACGTAGACCAGCGGTCGAATCACGACGTGCTCGCCGTTGTCGGAGATCAGCCGCGCCGGCATCGCCTTCAGCGCGCCGGCGAAAAACAGGTTCAGCAGCACGGTCTCGATGAAGTCGTCGAGGTGGTGCCCGAGCGCGATCTTGGTGGCGCCGGTCTGCTTGGCCAGGCGGTACAGCACGCCGCGGCGCAGGCGCGCGCACAGCGAGCACGGCGTGTCGTCGCTGTCCAGCTTGTCGTCGATCACCGCGCCGATCGTGGTGTGCACGCTGTGAAACTCCCAGCCGCGCTCCGCGCACGCCGCGGCGACCTGCTGGTGCTGGTAGCCCTCGTAGCCCGAATCGACGTTGACCGCGACGATCGAGAAATCGATCGGCGCGCGCTGCTGCAGCACGTCGAGGATCTGGATCAGCGCCCAGCTGTCCTTGCCGCCCGACAGCCCGACCATGATGCGATCGCCGTCTTCGACCAGCTTGAAGTCGGTGATCGCCTGGGTCGTCTTCTTGGCGATTCGCTCCTCGAGCGGAGTTCGATAGCCCACGGCTGATTATACCGGCCCGGCATGCCCAGGCATTGATCACCAGCGGGGTTCACCCGTCGAGCGCGATTGTCTTTCAGAGAAACGGTTGGGCGCGCGATGTCACGGAGGTGACGTCACCGGACCGGTGACGCCACCCGCGGATCGCTAGAACCGGCCGGCGCCCGACCAGAAGCCGGGCTCTTCACCGGTGAACACGCGCCAGGTCAACGTCGGCGCGCTGCCACAGTGACCGATCAGCATGTCGACCAGGTGCACGTCCGGCGAGCCCTGATCGGGACCGCCGCTGTAGTGATACGCGGCTTCGTCGCCGGCGGCCGTAACCGGCACGCCGTCATTGTCGGAAGCGGACTTGGTCGGCTTGCCGTTGTAGCCCCACCGCGAATCGATGGCGCGGAACGCATCGATGACGCGATCCTGCCAGGGGTTGTTGACGTACTTCAGGCCGCGCGGGCACGACTGGCTGGCGTCGCCGAAGTTGGCGAGCACGCCGCGCATGTCGGGCAGCGGCAGGCGGGTGCCTGCGGGTGGATCCGCCGGGACGCGGCCCGGACGAGGTTACCGGGCCGCTGGACGGCGACCGTCGTCGACGGCGCTGCCGGCGGTGGTGAACGCCATCACGTTCGACCAGGGGCCGACGGCGTCGGCCAGCTCGGCGCGCACTCGCCAGACCACGCGCTTGCGCGCGGCAATCGCCGGGTCGACGGTGTAGCGGGTCACGCCCGAGGCGTCGGTCGCGCCCATCCCGGTCGCGAGGATGTTGCTGAAATCGTCGGACTCGGCCACCTGGAAGCGGTGCGCCAGCGACGCCGGTTCGTAACGGCCGGCGCCGGCGCGGGCCGCCAGCGTCGGCGTCACGCTGACGTTGGTCGCTTCGAATAGCGGTGAGATTGCCAGCGGCGCTGACGGCCTTGAGGTTTGAGCCGTCGGCGTTCAGGGCCGACGCGCTGCCGACCGACCGCGCTCGGAGAAACCGGCGAGCGCATCCCGCTTTCGCACCCAACCGCCACCACCGCGCACAGCACCAGCGCCGTCTTCTTCATCTCAAATCGATAGTTCATAGAATTCCTCGGAATTTACCAGACCGCATAGTTTAGCGTAAGCGGCCGGTTCGGAGCTCAACTTTCGCCGTAAATCCTCACCCCACCACGACTTGCAAGTGTTATCGTAACTGGCGGATGCGTCCACTGCGCAGCTTGAGCGTGCTTGTCCCGATTTTCAACGAGCGCGCGACGATCGAGCGGCTGTTGAATGCGGTCGTGGCGGTCGACACCGGCCTTACGGTCGAGGTGCTGGCGTGCGATGACGGCTCGACCGACGGCACCCGCGAGATCCTCTCCGGGACTGTCGCTGCCCGGCGCCTGAAGGTGATCTTCATGGATCGAGAACGTCGGCCGCGGCGGCGTCATCAAGCATCTGTGGTCGCAGTCGCCACCGGCGACGTGATCGTCCACCAGGACGCCGACCTCGAATACGACCCCCAGGATTACAAGCCGATGCTCGCCCCGCTCGTCGATGGGCGCGCGGACGTGGTCTACGGCAGCCGCTTCAAGGGCTCGATTGAAGGCATGCGGTGGCTCAACCGCATGGGCAACCTGACCATGATCGGGCGCGGCCCGCGCGCTCTACGGCGTGCAGGTCTCCGACCTGATGACCTGTTACAAGATGTATCGATCGTCGGTGATCAACGGCCTGCAGATCGACGCCAACGGCTTCGACTTCGAAGCCGAGTTCACCGCGCGCCTGGCGCAGCGCGGCGCGCGCTTCGCCGAGGTGCCGGTGAGTTTTTCGGGGCGCACGTTTGAAGAGGGCAAGAAGATCCGCGCGTTCGATGCGGTGCGCGTGATGCGCGAGCTGATCCGCTGCAAGCTGACGAGTGAAACGCATGGATAGTCTCGACCATCGGATGATCGGCGTGATCCTCGCGGCCGGCAAGGGCGCGCGGATGTATCCGTTCTCGGAGCGCAGCCCGAAACCGATCCTGCCGATTCTCAACCGCCCGCTGCTCGCCCACCAGATCGAGGTGATGCGCGACAGCGGCATCACCGAGGTGCACATCGTCGTCGGGCATCTCGGCTACCAGGTGGCGGGCGCCTTCGGCGACGGGTCGAACTACGGCGTGCACATCAATTTCGTCGAGCAGGAGAGCACGCTCGGCCTCGCGCACGCGGTCGGCGCCCTCGAATCGCGCATCCAGGTGCCGTTCCTGCTGATGCTCGGCGACATCTATTTCCACTTGAAGTCGCCGCTGCGGCCGCTCTGCGACGAGGTGCTGAACGGCGAGGTCAACGCCAATCTGGTCAGCATGTACGAGCCGGATCCGGAAATGGTGCGGCGCAACTTCGTGATCGAGGCCGACGACAGCCGGCCGCGTGCGCCGGGTGATCGAAAAGCCGCGCTACGTCGACAGCCAGTTGAAGGGCTGCGGGTTGTACGTGTTCGATCCGCACATCTTCGACGCGATTCGCCGCACGCCGCGAACGGCGATGCGCGACGAGTACGAGATCACCGACAGCATCCAGATCCTGATCAACGACGGCTACGTCACCCATCACCATCCGATCGTCGAGCGCGACTTGAACCTGACCAAGCCGGCCGACCTGCTGACCATCAACCTGATCGAGCTGGCGCCGCACGGCCTGACGAAGCTGGTCGACGATACCGCGACCCTGGCCCCGGGCACCCGCGTCGATCGCAGCGTGATCGGCAAGGGCGTCGTCGTCACGCATCCGATCAAGATTTCGAACAGCGTGATCATGCCCGGCGTGACCGTGTCGGCGACCACCGACCTCGACTCGGTGGTGATGGACGGCGAGCACACCGTGTATTGCCCCGGGGTGGCCGCGCTGGCGCTGGCGCCGCCGCACCGGACGCCCGCATGATCGCGTGGTCGCACGCTCTGGTCACCGGGGGCGCGGGCTTCATCGGCTCGCATCTCACTCGCGCGCTGCTGGCGGACGGCCGGCGCGTCACCGTGCTCGACAATCTCTCGGTCGGCCGTCGCGACGCGGTGCCGGACGGCGCCGCGCTTCGTGCACGGGCGACATTCGCGACGAGGCCGCGGTCGAACGACGCCCTCGCCGGCGTCGACTGCGTCTTCCACCTCGCCGCACAGGTCACGATTCGCGGCAGCTTCGACCGCTTCCACGAGGATCTCGATACCAACGTGATGGGCACGGCGCGCCTGCTGCGCGCGGTCGATCCTCAGCAGGTGAAGTGGTTCACGCTGGCCTCGTCGATGGCGGTCTATGCCGATGCCGACGTCGCCGGCGCCGATCGACGAATCGCATCCGACGCGGCCGCTGTCACCGTACGGCGTCGGCAAGCTCGCCGCGGAGGACCTGTCGAGCCAGATCTGGCGGCACGCGGCATTCCCTTCACCGCGGTGCGCTTCTTCAACACCTACGGTCCAGGCCAGACCTACACGCCGTATGTCGGCGTGCTGACGATCTTCATCACGCGGCTGTTGCGCGGCGAGCCGATCACCATCTTCGGCGACGGCGAACAGCAACGGGATTTCATTCACGTCAGCGACATCGTCGCCGGCACGGTCGCGACGCCGGGACGGACCCCGGGCCGCTACAACCTCGGCACCGGCCGCGGCACCTCGCTCAATCAACTGGCGGCGCTGGTGCTCGCGAGCCTGGCACCCGACGAGCGGCCGCGGCATGCCGACGCGCAGGCCGGCGAGCTGCGCTTCTCGGTGGCGAATATCGACGCGGCGCGGCGCGAGCTGGGATTTTCGCCGAGCCGGGCGATCGGGGCGGACCTGGCCGAGGTGATTGAATGGGTTCGCGCCCGCGAGCACATCTAGATCAGCCGCTCAACTAGATCAGCCGCTCAAATTCCATTATGTGAAGTGAGCGCCGAGCCGTTAGGCTGGCAGGTAATGCCGCGCAAGCTCGAGTTCAGCCATATCGCCAGCACTATCGTGATCGCCGTCGCAACGGTGATGCTCGTCACCACCTGGCTCGGCGACGACCGCGACAGTCCGCCGAGCAGCGCACCCGACGCCGAGGCGCCAATCCCAGGCGCCGACACCGATGCCGTCGCGGAGTTCAAGCAGCGCAGCCGCGCGACGATCGACGCGTATCTGCGCGACCAGCCGGTCCGGAAGCTGCAAATCGGCGCCGGCGCCGCGCGGCATGCCGGCTGGCTGAACACCGACATCGAGGCGGGCGAAGGCCTTGCCTATCTCGACGCGTCGAAGCCGTTTCCGCTTCCGGACAGCGCATTCCACTACGTCGCGAGCGAACACGTCGTCGAACATCTCAGCTACGAAGAAGGCAAAGTGATGCTGGCCGAGTCGTTCCGCGTGCTCGCGCCCGGGGGCAAGGTCCGCATCGCCACCCCCAACCTGCTGCGCTTCATCGAGCTGTTCCAGAAGGACCGCACCGAGGCCGCCACCACGTTCATGGCTGGCAAGCTCCAGTGGCACGAGTGGCCGAAGGAGCCGTCATCACCGGCGATCGTCCTCAACCTGCAATTGTCCTCGTGGGGGCACAAGTTCACCTACGATCCGGAGACGTTGATGGGCGCGTTGACGCGCGCCGGTTTCACGTCGGTCGCGCAGTTCGAGATGTCGGAGAGTGACGACCCGGTGCTGGACGGATTCGAGGCCAGGACCACGGGCGTGAACGCCGCTTACGTCAGGCACGAGACGATGGTGATTCAGGCGGTGAAGCCGCTCGCCGACCGAGGAACCCCAGCAACAGGAAGCCGTAGTACCAGGTGACGTAGACGCCGGTGCCGTGAATCTTCCACAACTGCGAGCCGATTGCGAGCGCGCCGGTCAGCAGCGCGAGCTGCACCTCGGTGCGGCCGCGCGCGAGGAAGAAGCTCCCGATCACGAACGCGGCGAACAGCAGGAAGATCGGACTGGTGTTGGGTTGTCCGTCGATCAGCGGATCGCGCAGCAGCGCCCGCGCGTCGTCACGTAATCCCCAGAACCCGAACGGACTCGAGCCGTAGGCATTGGGATCCTGCTGGTGCCCCTGGGTCTCGTGCAGGATGGTGCTGATCATGCCGCGACCTTCAATCTTCTGCGACCGCAGCAGCACCGGCACACCGATCAGCAGACTGGCGACGACGAAGCCGGCCACGTAGGCGCGGGCCCTGGCCGCATTGTTCCAGTAGTAACCCAGCCACGCCGGAAACAGGAAGGCCGGCCAGAACAGCGTCGCCATCGCCGTCGCCAGCAGCGCGCCGGCCAGCGCCGGCCTGGTCAGCGCCGCAAACGCCGCCATCGTCACCGCGGCCGGCGCGATGTGCGATGCGAAGGTGACACCGCCAATCATCTCCCGCTCGCCGCCGACGCCCATCACGTAGGCGCTGCCGCAGTACAACGCCACCACGCCCCACGCCGACTGCGAACCGAGCATGCGTCGCGCCGCCACGAACAGCCCGGCGACGCCAATCACGTGAAACGTCATGGTCGCCAGCTTGCTGGCGAGCATCGGCGGCAGCAGGTACACGCCGAACTCCGGCCGGGGATCCGGAGGGTTCAGCGGAATCGGCGCGAGCAGCACCTGGTAGATCAAGTGCGAGTAGTAGAGGATCGGGCTGTAGGTCGCGCCCGGCGTGTTGGTCAGCAGCGGATCGCCGTACGGGAACATGCCCCGCTCGCGCAGCCGCTGGGCGCCGAGGTTGGTGTAGAAGCCGACGTCATCGACGTCACGCAGCAGCCCGGCCGCGAGGTTCATCGCCAGCAGCAGCAGCGCCATGGTCATCAGCGCGCGTCGATCGAGGTTGGGCCGCCAGGCCTCGAGGTGCGGCTGCCGCAGCGCGCACCATCGCCCGGCCGAACAGGAACAGGCTGACCGCCATGATCCCGATGAACACCCAATCCATCAACCGCCAGTACACCGGGTCGTGAAACAGCTCGAAGAAGCCCATCACGTCGAACAGCAGGAAGCCGATCGGCAACAGCGCCAGCAACTCGATGTTGCGCGGATGCGATGGTCGCGTTGAAGTCGAAGGCGACCACCAGCAGCACGATCACGCTGAGCCACAGCGTGGCGCCCTGCGACGGCACCATCCGCAGCAGAAACGCGGTGCCGGCCGGCCCGCTGAAGTCGTCGGCGATCTGGTCGACGCTGGCCGCCGGCCCGGGCCCGGGCGGCGGCGGCGTGAAACGCGGCGTCTCGAGCTGGCGGGCGTTCAGCGTTTCGCGTTCGTTCGGCGCGCACGCGCTACCGAGCGCCGCCACGAGCAGCAGACAGGCAATGCGCGGCGATCCGTCGGACCGTCGTCGGCACGCTCATTTCGGCTGTCCATCCGTAGAAGCGGACGATGGTATAGACCGCCTTGAAGGCGTCCTTCAGGCCGATCTTCTTGCCCTCTTCATAGGTGCGGCCGTTATACGAGATCGGCACCTCGTAGACGCGCGCGCGCATCGCGGCGACCTTCTGCGTGATCTCCGGCTCGATGCCGAAGTCGCGCGACTGCAGGTCGAGGCGGTCGACGACCGTGCCGCACCATCACCTTGTAGCAGGTCTCCATGTCGGTGAGGTTGAGGTCGCTGAACATGTTCGACAGCATCGTCAGCATCCGGTTGCCGACCGAGTGCCAGAAGTACAACACCCGATGGCCGCGCGGCGAGCCGAGAAAGCGCGATCCGTAGACCACTTCCGCCTGGCCCTCGAGGATCGGTCGAATCAGCTGCGGATACTCGCGCGGGTCGTACTCGAGGTCGGCGTCCTGGATGATCACCATGTCGCCGGTCGACTCGCGCATGCCGCGCCACACCGCGGCGCCCTTGCCCTGGTTGTGCGGCTGGAAGAAGACGCGCACGCCGTCCTTCCCGTCGAGTTCCTCGAGGATGTCGCGCGTTCCGTCGGTCGAGCCGTCGTCGACGATCACCAGCTCTTTCTCGACGGGCCCCAGCTCCACCGCGAGCACGCGGGCGACGATGGTCCGGATGGTCGCCTGCTCGTTATAGGCAGGCATCACGACGCTGAGCTTCAAGCGCCAAGAAGTGTACTTCACCGCAGCAGCCGGCGCACTGCGTCCGACCAGGTCATGGCGGCGGCCATCCGCGCCCCGGCCTCTCCCATGCGGGCGGCGAGATTGCGATCGTCGACCAGCGCCCGCATCGCGACGCGCGAGCGCTTCGGGCGTCGGCTCGGTCACGTAGCCGTTGTCGCCGTCGACGAACCAGCTCCGCCGGGCCGCCGCTGTCGCTGCAGGTGATCACCGGCTTGCCGCACATGAACGCCTCGACGGTCACGAAGCCGTAGTCCTCGTTGAACGGCGGAAAGATCACGGCGCGGCAGCGCGCCAGGTGATCGATCATCTCGGTGTCGCTCAGGCGGCCGACAAACTGCACGCGATGGTCGATGTCCAGGTGACTGGCGAGCGCCTTCAACCGCGCGAGCTCCGCGCCCTCACCGGCGATGACGCAGCGGATGCTCGCGGCCATCGGCTCGGCCAGCGCCTTGAGCACCAGATCGAAGCGCTTGAGCGGCGACAGGCGCGACACCCCGAACAGGTAGTCGCCATAGCGGTCGTGACGGTAGTCACGCTGGGGCGGCGGCGGATACAGCACGTCCGACTGCAGCGAGCCGAAGCGCTGCAGGCGCGACTGCACCGTCGCCGAAATCACAAAGCGCCGCTGCATCCGGTTCAA
The DNA here is from genome assembly GCA_963795125.1 of uncultured Acidimicrobiia bacterium. Taxonomy (GTDB): domain Bacteria; phylum Acidobacteriota; class Vicinamibacteria; order Vicinamibacterales; family UBA2999; genus 12-FULL-67-14b. The sequence goes on from CAWCGQ010000001.1 coordinate 1,515,949, forward strand.
CAGGTAGCTGGTCGACGCGGTGCATCAGCGAACGGCGCGACGCCCTCCTTGATGCGGCCCTTCCAGGTCAGATGCGAGCTGAACTGGTCCCACAGGTCGTAGTACTCGCGCATCCGGTGGTTGAGCCACAGCACGTGGTTCGGATGCTGCACGGCATAGCCGGGAAACCGCAGGCTGATCACCTGATCGACCTTCTTCTCTTCGTGCGCGAGCCCGACGTCGGTGCACCACGCGGCGAGGTAGGCGCTGCCCTGCCGGCCGAAGCGGTTCTGCGGCGTGACGATCAGGCCGGCCTCGTGGCCCTCCTCACGCAACGCGCGCACCAGCTCGCGCGCCATCACCAGGTGCCCGCCCTCGGCGAACGGCGGGCTCGACGTCACGACCGCGATGGTGGCCACTACTGCGCCGGCCCCGTAGGTCGGAATCAATCGCACCATCACGCCGAGGAAGCGGCTGTCGTCGGCGCCGTTCTCGAACATCGGCACGAAGCCGGTCGACGACGAGATGGTGACGAAGTAGACGTAGTTGGTCGGGAAGCGCGGGTCGTACTTGTACGGCATGCCGTGCGGCATCGCCAGCTCGATGGTCTGCTGCGAGCCCGGCGCCAGGTCGACGATGCGGCGATCGCCGCCGGTCGAGATCACCACGCGATTCGGCTTCGGACCGCTTTCGAGGATCGCCGTCAGCTTCTCGATGCGCAGCGAGCGCGCCACCTCGACACCGGCGACGTCGGCCTCGTTCTGAATGCGCGCGCGCAGCAGGATGTCGGCGCTCGATTCACCCTTGACCCAGAACGCATCGCCTTCGCGGTTGAAGACGTTGTCGTCGATGAAATACGCGAGCATCGGCGGCGTGCCGCCCGAGCGGCTGGCGGAATGCGGTTCGGCGAGCACGATGTTGATCGGCAGATCGTTGACCATCGTCAGCTCGGTCGGCAGCCAGCGGAACAGGCCGGTCTTGGCGTGCTCCGACGCGTTGCGCGTGGCGTACAGCGGAGCTGGAAATCAGCGGCGCCACGAACAGCGCGCTGAGGCCGATCGTGAGCAGTCCCGCCGACCGCCGTTTGCAGCGGTCGGCACGAGGAACAGGAACACGCCGTAGGTGCCGAGGAAATAGCGGTTGCCGACCGGACCGCCGCCGCCGGACCAGGTGAACGGCATGTAGATCAGCAGCACCACCGCGGTGATCGACGCCGGCGGCCAGCGTGAGCCACTGCCACATCGCGCGGTCGCGCGTCGCGAGCGAGGAACAGCAGGACCGCCATCAGCCCGGGCAGGAAGTAGACGGCAAAGCCGGTGTGGCGGCCGAACAGGAAGTAGCCGACGTTGTGCGGAAATACCTCGAGCAGCGCATCGCGCGTGAACAGCACGCCGAACGACCCGCCGCCGACGCGGCCCGAGCCGACCGAGTCGAAGGTGCGAGGCGTCGTTCTGATACGGAAAGCCGCCGTCGAACGTCCCGTCGCCGACCGCGTAGAACGTCTTGCGCTCGCCGCCCTGATAGTTCCAGTCGCCGGTCAGCGCGATGTTCAGCGCGAACAGCGCCACCACCACGCCGCCGTACACCGCCGAGATCCTGGCGACCCTGCTCCACTGCCTGCGCAACGCCGCCGACACCAGCAGCGGCACGATCAACCCGACGTTGGTCGGCTTGGCGAACGTCGCGACGCCCAGCAGCGCCGCCGCGATGGTGTCCGAGCGCGGCGCCAGCAGCCACACCGTGCGCAACGCGTGCGGACGATTCGGCCGGCGGGCCCGCCGACTTCCTTGTAGCACCAGAAGAAATAGCCGATCAGGACGATCGCGAAGATGAAGAAGTCCGGGCCGAGCTGCACCATGTAGATCGGCACGAGCGACACGAACAGAAACGCGAACGCGAAGATCAGCGCCGCGGCCGGATGACTGCGCGCCGCCAGGAACGCATAGGCGCACGCGAAGCACAGCGTCATCAGCAGCGCATGCAGGACCAGGAATCCGTTGGTGCCGAACAGCCAGATGAACGGCGCCGCGACCAGCGGATAGATGTAGGCCTTGGCGTAGAAAATGCGGCCGTCGCTGCCGCGCTTGAGGAAAATCCCTTCCGGCCCGGACGGGATATTCCTTCCACACGCGCGCGAGGTCGTCGCGGCGGAACTCGAAGTCCAGGTCGTGCGCCAGGCTCTGTCCGAGCGTGTAATAGGTCGCGGCGTCACCCGCGAAGCCGCCCGAGGCCTTGGCGAAATCCACCGACAGCGCCCACGCCGTCAGCAGGATGCCGATCGCCGCGGTGGACGCTGGCGCCGAGCCGCCACGTCAGGCTGCGCATCTCCAGGCGCGCGGCAACGTGGTGTCGAGCGTCACGTCGGTCTGGACTGCGGTGGCGGTCATCGTCTCTCGGTGGCCAGGAAGCTGAGGTCCTGCCTTCAGGATACCCGCCCGTCCGGTCGCGCGCGAGGTTTCGTGCAGCAGTTCGTAGAGCCGCTCCATCTTTCGGACGAAGGCGGCAATGTCGTACCGCTGCCCGGTCGCGCGCGCCTCGGTCGACCAGGCCGGCCGCGACCGCGGGGCGCTCGAGCAGGGAGATGACCGCCGCCGCCAGCGCCGCGGCATCGGCCTTGGGCACGATCAACGCATCCTGGCGATCGGTGAGCACATCGAGCAGGCCGTCGGCATCGGTCGCGACGATCGGCTTGCCCATCGCCAGGGCTTCGAACACCGTCAGCGGCGTGCCCTCCCAGAGCGACGGGAACACCACGATGTCGAGCGCCGACAGCGCGGCGGCGACGTCGCGCATGAAGCCGCTGAACACCAAGCGATCGCCCAGCCCGAGCGCCCGGGCCTGCTCCTGCAACGGCGCCTGCAGCTCGCCTTCCCCGACGACGAACAAGCGCGCCTCGGGATGCGCGGCGAGAATCTGCGGCGCCGCGTCGATCAGGTATTGATTGCCTTTCGACGGCATCAACCGCGTGATCGTGCCGATCGCCGTCGTGCCCGGCGCGATGCCCATCCGCCGCGCGCGCGTCGGCGATTTCCGCGGCGCTGCGCGGCCGCGCAAATTCGTCGAGCGGCGCGCCGAGGTAGACCACCTTGGTGCGTTCGGCCGGCATCAAGCCGCGCGCGGGTCGTAAACTCGCCGGTCGATTCCGATACCGCGAGCGCGATGTCGGTATGCGGCGCCAGCAGCCGGTCGGCGACCTTCTGGAACCACGGCGTATCGCCGTGGTTGGCGTGCTCATGCAGGATCGCCGGGATGCCCATCCGCCACGCGCACAACCGGCCGAACGTGGTCGCGCCGTAGCCGTGCAGGTGCACGATGTCGGCCTGCTTGTCGCGCAGCAGTTTCAGCAACGCCTGAAAGGTGCCTGGGTCGAACTTGTGGCGCGCCAGGTAGGTGACGTCGATCCCGAACTCCTCGAGCGTGTCGGCCGACAGGTCCTTCCGGCGCAGGCTGATCAACGAGACGTTGTAGCGCGAGGCATCGAATCGCGGAATCATCCACGCGAACAGGCGCTTGACGCCGTGCATGCGCGAGCCCTCCCAGCCCAGGTGATCGCAGATGTGAACGACGTTCAGGCGGGAGCCGGGAGCCGGGAGCCGGGAGCCGGGCGCTCACAGCAATCCCTCACTCCGATACCAGTCCGCCGTCCGCTTGATGCCCTCTTCGAGATCGACCTGTCGGTGCGTAACCCAGCTCGGTGCGCGCGCGTGTGGTGTCGAACGCGCGGCTCTTGGTGTAGAAGTCGACGCGGCGGCGATAGATCGGCGGCTCGATGCGCAGCGGCACGCAGACCAGTTCGCACAGCAGGCCCGCCGTCCAGAACGGCCACACCGGCAGGTGCACGCGCGGCGGCGCGACCTTCAGTTCCTTCGCGACCAGTCTGCACCAGTTGTTCGAGCGTGGTGTAGCGAGGGCCGGCCAGGATGTAGGTCCGGCCCGCGGCCGCCGGGACGGTGCCGCACAGGCGAAAGCCCTCGACCAGATCGTCGATGAAGGTCAGGTGATAGAACGCCTGGCCGCTGCCGATCATCGGAAAGCGCCCTCGCGCCAGTCCGCGAAACATCGTCAGGAAGCGCTTGTCGCCCGGCCCGTAGATCCCGATCGGCCGCGCCACGACCACGTCGAGGCCGATGGGCGGCGCCGAACTCGCGCGCCAGTTGCTCGGCGGCGAGCTTGGTGTCCTGATAGACGTCGCCGGGATTGAACGGCGCGTCTTCGTTCGCCGGCGGATCCGCGATGTGCCCGTGCACGCCGCCGGTGCTGCAGTGCACGACGCGCCTGACCCCGGCCGCCCTGGCGGCTTCGAGGATGTTGCGGGTGCCTTCGACGTTGATGGCGCGATACGCGGAATCGGGCTGCCCCGCTTCTCGGTAGGTCGCGGCGATGTGGTACACGACCTCGACGCCGTCGACGGCGCGACGCACCGACGCGGCATCCATCAGGTCGCCGTCGACGGCGATCACGCCGGCGCCGGGCAGCGACGACCGATCGAAGCGCTCGCGGCTGCGCGGCCGCACCAGCGCGCGCACGTCGTCACCGTGAGCGAGCGAGATGCTGCGCGAGATGTCCGCCCGTGAAGCCGGTCGCGCCGGTGACCAGCACTTTCACGCGTCGAGGTGAGCTTACGGGGTGGTCGCCTCGGAGGTAGCGCCGGGCGGAGGCGCTCGTACGCCTGCGCGGTGCGCGCCAGGTACGACTCGCGTGAATACTTCTCCTGCGCGACCGCGCGCGCCGCGGCCGACAACCGCGCCGCGTTCCTGCGGCTGGTCGATGCAGCTCGAGCATCGCGGCGGCGAACGGCTCCGGTTTCGGATCGACCAGCCTGGCAATCGCCGGCGTCAGGACCTGCGTGTGCGTCAGCAGGTTGGTGGCGACGATCGGCTTGCCCGATCGCAGGTACGAATAGATCTTGAGCGGCGTGTTGGTGCCGCGAATGCGCGGCGACACCAGCAGATCCGCGGCCTGCACGAAGCCGGGAATTTCCTTCGCCGGCTGCTGGCCGGTGAACACCATCGCCGCCGCCGCGCCGGACGAGGCGGCGCGCGCCTTGGCCTGTTCGACCTGCGCCGGCTCGCCGCCAACCACCAGCACCCGCACCTCGGGCCGCTGCCCGACCAGCATCGCGACCGCGTCGATCAACATGTCGACGCCTTGATACGCCTCGAAGGTGCCGGTGTAGAGCGCCAGCGGCGCCGCGTCGGCAATGCCCCACGCCTGCGCGAATCTCGATCGGCGATCGGGTCGGCGGCTCATCGACGTCGCCGCCCATCACGTTCTCGATCAGCAGCGACCGATCGGCCACGCCCATGTCGGTGACGGTGTCCTGCAACTCCTGGCAGATCGTGATCACGACGTCGGACTTGTGGACCATTTGATCCTCGGCCCACGTGAACAGCCGGCGCAGCGACGCCGACTTGCTGTATTTGAAATTGCTCAACTGCTGCGGCAGGCTCGAGTGCATGTCGTAGAGGTGCGGAATGCCCAGCCACTTCGACAGCCACACCCCGACCAGGCCCATCTCTTCGTGCGAGTGAATGACGTCGTAGCGCTCGCGCGACGACACGGCGCGCAATCGTCAGCAGCATCAGACGCATCCAGCACGACCTTGGTGATCGACGGACCGATGCGGACCTTGTGCACGAACGGCGGACGCAGGCTGCGGAAGATCCGGAGATTGGGAAGCTCGACATCACGGCCGATCGGATAGGTCACCAGATCGACGTGATGGCCGAGCTCACCGAGCGCTTTGATGCGGTGGTATTCGCTGAAGGGCGTGCCGCGCGGCTCGAAGAACGGCTCGGGCGCGAGCATCAGGATACGCACGAGGTATTATATCTACTCAGCTATATCTAACTGAGCCGATGGTAGTTAGGTTACAATGGCGGTCTCAACAACAAGAGAGTCCGCCACTGCTGCTGAAAGTCTTCGTACGCCTCGGCATCAGCGCCGCATTTTTGTATTTCGTGCTGCGCTCGATCGATCTCCCATCGTTCTGGGAGCGCGTGAAGGGCATGAATCCCGACGTGGATCGTGCTCGCGCTCGTGGCGTATGCGCTGCACGCAGTCGATTTCGGTGTGGCGCTGGAATCGGTTGCTGCGCGCGCAGGACATCGAGGTCGAGTCGCGCCGGCTGACCGAATCGATCTGGGTCAGCATGTTTTTCAACAACTTCCTGCCCAGCAACATCGGCGGCGATGTCGTGCGCATCGCCGACACGGCGCCGGCCGCCGGATCGAAGACGCTGGCGACCACCGTGATCTTGGTGGACCGGGTGCTCGGACTGACCGCGCTGGTGATCGTCGCCGCGTGCGGGCGCGTTCGCGGCGTCGCTGCGTCGGCGTGCACGTGCCCGGCTCGCGCTGGTTGTTCATCGCCGCGGCGGTCGGCTTGGTCGCGGCGATTTCCGTAATCGCGATGCCGCAATTGGTAGGGCTACTGCGCTGCTGCCGATCCGCGCGCTGAACCAACCGTGGCTCACCGAACGCGCGCAGCGGCTCGAAGATGCGGTGATTCGCTTTCGAAAGGCGCCGCAGGCGCTGGCCGGCGCGTTCGGTGGCGCTCTGGTCGTGCAGATCACGGTTGTGGCCTTTTATTTGCTGACTGCAGAGGGACTCTCAGTCCCTTTGCCAATCTTTCTGGGCGCGGTGCTCATCCCGGTGAGCCTCGTCGTCCAGATGGCGCCGGTCTCGATCAACGGGTTTGGCGTTCGTGAAGCGGTGTTCGCGTTTTTCTTTCGCCGGTTCGGGCTTCCGACCGATGCTGCGGTGGCACTCTCCCTCGTGTCGACCGGCATGGTGATGGGGCTCTCGTTGGTCGGCGGGTATCTTTTTCTTGCGGCGACGGTAGAACGAGCAGGTCTGTCGTGCCGGGGTGTAAAGCCTCGGGAAGTATTGGTCGATAGTATCTAGTCGAGGGATTCCAGTAATGTCGAGACTCACACCCACTTCGAGGGCTAAGTGCCCTCGTTGCTATAGTTTGCCTGGTCGGCTGCGAAGCCGCCAAGAGCGCCAATCCGACGGCGCCGTCCGTGGCCGGGCCGATTCCCGGCGTGAATATCACCGCCCCGCGAGGCGCTCGAACCCGGCGCCGGTTCGACGCTGACGTTCAATGGCGAGCCGATGACGCTGCTCATCGAGAACGCGGGCTCGAGCGGCGCACGCTCGATCTGGCTGCAGCTCGAGGTCGGCACCGATCCCGGCTTCCAGCAGATCGTCCACCAGGCCGATCAGATCGCGCTCGGCAGCAACGGCCGGACCTCGTACCGGCTCCCGGCGCGCGCTCGGCGCGGGCTACACCTATTACTGGCGCACGCGCGCGGTGGACGGCGCCAACACCGGCCCGTACTCGGCGGTGACCAGCTTCGCCGTCGTGCCACCGGTCGTGATCGAGCCGCCCGACGGCGATCGCGCCGTCGGGCACCCTCAACACCAACAAGCCGGACTTCAGGGTCACCAACGGCGCGATCTCCGGCACCAGCGGCGTCGGCTATCGCTTCGAGGTGTCGCGGTCGGCAGACTTCGGCCAGATGATCGCGATCGTCACGGTGCCGGTCAACGGCAGCGGTTCAACGACGATGTCGCTCGGCGAGCTGCCGTACAAGACGACCTATTTCTGGCGCGTGAGAGCCAGCGACGGCGCGAAGGAATCGAATTATTCGAACACGCTGCAGTTCACCACCGTGGATGCCCCGGCGGCGCCGCCGCCGACCGCTCCCGGTGGAGGCGGTGTCCCGGTCGGCGTGCCGACCGGCTCCGGTGGCCGGGCGCCCGCAGGCGGTCCGCTGCCGAGCTACGGCGCGGGCGTCGTGCAAGCCGTGGCGCGCGCCAATCCCGGCGCGCTCGCCAACTCCTGCCAGGAGCCACGGCGGCAGCTGGCAGTTCATGGACCAGGTCGTCGACACGTTGCGCACCTACGACACGCGCTGGGGCTACAACGGCAAGCGCGGCAACGCCAACGACCCGTCGCTGGATGCCATTGACCTACAACTACGGCTCCGGCGCGGACGCGGGCTCGACGCAGGTCTACATCATCGACGTCATCGGCGGCCACTGCGGCTCGAACCCGTCGCCGTCCTGGATCGACGTGACGGCGGTGACGGTCAACTCGGGGACGATTGGACGCTGGATCTCGCGCGGACGGTTCTAACCAGGCGCGGGGGGCGGGGGGCCGAGGGTGCACAGCACTCTCGTGTCTCAGGGACGGGTCGCGATTACCGCGTAGTCCTGAAATGAAAACATTCGCTCGTTCAGCCGATCGACGTTGCTGTTGAACGACGACACCAGCTCGGTCAGCGGGTCGGTCACGCCATCGTTGTAATGTGCGGGACGCGCGGTGACCCTCTGCAGCTTGCCGTCGGGCGCTATCGGCGCCCGGTAGACAATCTCCACATTCGAAAAACCACTCGCCTGCAACAGGTACTGCAGCGTGTCGGGATGGATTGGCTTGACGTGCGTCAGGTCGCGAATGAAGCTTTCGAAAAACGCCACCCAGCACGCCGGGTTGATGGTTTCGAGCACGATCCGTCCGCCGGGCATCACTTTGTCGAACGCCAGGCCCAACAACTGCGACAGATACGCCGGCTCGAGATGCTCGACCACCTGCACCGCGATCAGGCCACCGAGCGATTCGTCGGCCAGGCCCGTCAAATAGGTGCGCGCATCTGCGAGCGTGGCGTCGAGACCCCGGGCGCGGCACACTTCGACCATCTCCGGATTGAGATCGAGCCCCTGGGCGGCGACGCCGGCCTCGCGTAACAGATCGAGAAATTCACCACGGCCGCAGCCAACATCGAGCACATTCGGCTGCCCCGTGAAGTACGGAACAAAATCGGCGAGCCGCGCGCGAATCGCCGCTTCGGAACCGCGAAAACGATCCTCGAAGCCGACGTATTGATGGGCAAGGGAGTCGGTTGCAGCGGTGCGTAGCGGTGCGTTAGGTGCGTTGGGTGCGTTACGCGTGCGCACCTGGCGCACTCGATGTCCGCCGATCGACTTCCCTCTTCGCCAGCAGCGCCGTCCGCTGCGCGACATCGGTCACCGTCCGCAGCTGGATGATCGCATCGTCAATTTCGCGGTAGTGCGTGTCGGCGAGCGGCGTGATCGTCTGGAGAAACTGCACCGTCAGCGATTCAAAACGCACCAGCGCATCGAAGCCATCGCGCAGCGCCGGCAGCGCGCGCTCGAGCGCGGCGTGCGTCTCGCGGTGCGCGGCGACGTTGCGGTTGAGGTGTTCGACGATTGCGGCGTTGAACGCCATCTGTTTTTCGAACAGCGGCGCGATCGCCGACCAGATCTTGTCGGCGCCCCAACCGGACGGCCTGGCGGCTGCATCGCCAGCGAGGATCTTCCAGGTGTCGTTGATCGTCGGCAGCAGCGTCTCGTCGTAGGCCACCGGCGAGTGCGGGAGGTCCGGAACCGCGTGGATCGCGCGATCGAGCTGCGACAACGCTTCGTTGTAGCGGCGATGCGCCTCGCGGCGTTCCGCGAGCAGGCGGTTCGCTAACGAAGGGGCTGGCGCTGAGCCGGTCGACGGGTCGCTCATTGAGATATCTGGGACGATAACATGGCTTGCCGCGCCGCAGCTTTACGGAAGGCGGTCAGTGAATCGCGATCCACGCCGCGAGCATGCGAACATCGCGGCTGCCCGGATCGCGCTCGGACGGGCGGAAGCCCGCTCCGGATCGGATCCGCAGCGGCCACGTTCCGGCCTCCGCCGGCGGCAGCATCACCTCCTGCCGCTGTCCCGCCGACAGCGCAATCGACTCCCGCCAACGGCCGATCGACAGTTCAATCGTCGTATCGACGGCCCCGGAGGTGACCGAGATCGGCATCCCCGACTGGCGGATCGCGTCGTCGCTGTCGATCACCACGTCCGCGGTCCCATGCGCGCGCGTCCAGAAGCCGTCGCGCTCGAGATAGACCGATTCATCGAACACGAACGCCCGGGCGCGCCCGTAGCGCGAGGCGCGGACGGCCTGGCGCCGGTTGGCGGGGGTGCGAACCGCGACCGGCCGCAACGTCAGCCAGGGCGAGCCGCCGCCGACATCGCCGCCCGTCGCGCAGGTTCAGCGTCCGAACCGAGACCGGCAGGCGCAACCGGAACTCCGATCGCGAGTCGCGAAGGTCGTCGAGCGCCGGCGTTTCGATCGGCGGATCGTTGCGGCCAACGGACAAGGCCAGTGTCAACGGGCCGGGTGTCGCCGGAGCCGTGACGCGCAACTCGTACTCGCCGGCCGGCACGCGATTGATCCGGGACGCGGACGATGACAGGACGAGTGACAGTGCTGCGAGAAAGCGGTCCTCCGGGATCCTGCGCAGGCCCGCCAGGTCGACCATCGTGTGCTGCCAGGAGGGCCGGAATCCGGCCAGGGCCCACAGTTGCGACCGCTGCGGCGTGATCATCGCCGCGTCTGACGCAAGCCCCACACCACCGTCGACGCGATCATCGCAGCGAGCGCGAGCGCCAGCGCCGACACGGTCCACCGAACGGCCGCCGTCCGCCTGACGGCACTCGCCACCACCACCAACACCACCACGACCACCACCCACACTGCGCCATCGCGAAGCGCCGTCAATCCGCCGTCGCGGTGCACGCTCGGAAGCGCCAACGGACAGGTCGACGATCGGCGACAGCCATTCGAGCGTGGCATCGAGGGGCGCGCGATTACTGAAGATGAATCGTCCGGCCTCAACCAGCGCGCGCGGCACCACGAGCAGGACGCTGACGGCCACAAGCAGCACCGCTGTCACTCCTGTGGTCGTCGAGACGATCCCGTCTCTGGGATTGCCCAGTAGCGCGGCGATCGGCAGCACCGCCAGCGGCAGGATCGAGACCAGAAACCGCGCCGGCGCCGCCGATCCCGCCCACCACATTTGGTACGACGCCACCGTGATGGCGTAGGCCAGAGCCACGAGCGCCAGTTCGATCGTCAGCCGCGGCTGGCGCCTGAACAGGTGCAGGACTCCGGCAATCGCGAGCAGATAGATCGGCGCCGTCGTCAACACGCCGAACTGCTGATCGAACAACAAGCCGATCAATCCGCGGCCGATATAGGACGCCGAGGTGCTCGTGTCCGCGCCGTAGGGCGCCATCGGGCTGGGGTCGCCCCAGATCAACCAGAAGTATCCGAACCAGGCCGCTCCCGCGACGGCGGGCACCGCAAGAAACATGGCGATCGACGCCGCCGGCCGGGTTCGCGCCGCCAGCCGGATCGCGACCATCACGCCAAGCAATCCGGCCAGTACCGCGAACCGGGTGTGCAGCCACGGCAGCACGGCCAGCGCTGAACCGACGGCGACCAACATGCGCGGGCTGATCGGCCGTTGCTCCGACAGTTCGAGCAACAGCCACGCCGCGACGGTGACAGCAAATCCGCCGATGATCTCTGGATAGATCGTGAAGGTGTGGAAGAAGTACGGCGTCGTACCGAAAACGGCGATCACGCTCGCCCACGCCGCAGCCGCGCTGCCGGACACCCGCCAGGCGATTCGCCACGACAGCGCCGCGGTCAGGGCCGCGATCAGAATCATCGTGCCGACAGCGCCGGCGTAGCCCGCGATCGCGAAGGCCGGCAGCACGACGACCGAGACACCCGGCGCGTGAATTGAGTAGATCTCGCCGCTCGTCGCGCGCTCGAGGAAGTGCGGCTCGAGACGTCCGGGAAAGTACTCGAGATACTGCCCCTTGCGCATAGTTGTTGGCGACGCGCAGATCGGCGTCGTGCAGCAGGCTCTGGGTCGCAGCCAGATAGTGTGGCTCGTCGCCGCCAGGGATCACGCCGCGAACCTGGTTGAACACGGCCAACGCGCAGACCGCGACCAGAACCCCCGCCATCGCGGGTGCGATGGCCGGATCAGAAAACTGTCGTGGAACGGGCGGACGCCTGACGGCGATCAGACCACCGGCCACCAGCAGCCAGACCAGGCCTTCCATCGGGCCCTGCCAGAGAAGAAACGACGCGGGAATGGGGCCGGGTAGATACGGCAGCCATACCAGCAGGCTGAGCGCCAGCGGCCAGGCCTGGTCGGCGCGTAGTTGGACCATCCGCGCCGCCCCGACGGCGACGACGACGAACACGCCGAGAATCCAGATGGAGGGAAGTGCGGCGATACGATGGGTATCGCCGCCCGTGACAGCAAGGGTGCCGGCTGACAGCCAGAGGGAAACGGCCGTCAGGAGCGCCAGGATCACCTAGTTAGTCTTAGAAGCGCAGGCGCGCCCCGAAGCCGAACTGCGTGCCGCCAATTTTGGTCGGCTGCTCGGTGCTCAACATCGGCATGTTGACTTCGGCCTTGGTGAAGCGGACAAAACCGCCTGCACCGACGCGAACGTTGTCGTTCTGCCACACGATGTAGGTGGCATCCGCGCCGACGTTGAAGCCGGTCTGGCTCTTCTTGCTGGTCGTGATCGTCGGCCGCGCCAGCGACCGTGGTGAAGGCACCGCCCTCTTCACCGATGGTCACGCTGCTGACGGCGTCCTGCTCGACGCGGAAGAACGACGGGCCGCCGGAGACCAGCACATCGAACTTCGCGCCGAAGGGCATCACCCACCCGATCATCAGGTGCGTCGCCTGTTCCTTGCGATTGAGGCCGGGAATGGTTTCGTTGAGCGTGCGCGGACGGTTGAAAAACACCGGGCTCGGGATCGAGCCGCTGACCTGGCCGTCGGTGTCGTTCTGTTCCTGGTGATAGCCGGCGCCGATGGTCAGGTTGCGCCAGACGCGAAAGCCGACGCCGACGTCGAACAGGCTGCCGGAGGTGAACGTCGCGGCGGAGCTGATGGTCGCGGTCTCGTCGTAGATGGTCGAGGTGCGCGAGTCGGTCATGGCGGAAGACCCAGACTCCACGCCCCAGCCAACGTTGATATAGCCGCGATCCGACCAGGGCGCGGTTTGCGCGGAGGCTTCACGGGCGGCCGATACACACACCACCAACTACGAAAAGCGCTGACTACTAATTTATTCATCGTTTCCTTGGCTCCGAATTCCAGGGTCCCTAGGCTGACCCTACGGCCGGTAATGTTAGCATGAGAAAAAGTGAGAATCCCCTTAATTGAGCAGAACTTAAGGGGTTATGCCATAGCGCTGTGAAATTCTGCTACAATCCGGACGGCCAAGCGACTGCACGGGTCCCCAGCTCTTTGCACGTCGCTGCAATTCCGCCGGCCGCATCGTTGGAGATTTGCTTAATGAAGTCGTTTCGAGTCGGGACGTGTCTTGCCTTGTTGATGGCCGGTCTTGGTTGCACCCAAGCGTCGCAGTCCATCACCGCCCCCTCAGCCACCACCGGTGGTTCCCTTGCCGCTGCGGCGGACGGTTCGACGCTCAAGGTGACCGCCCCCGCGCTGGTCTCCCCGGTTGACGGTGTACGCGCCGAAGATCGCCGACCCACACTGATTTGGCTGAACTCGACCGGCCTCTACGGCAGCCTCGGCGTCGCCTACGACATCGAGGTCAGCACGCCCACCACCACGGTGTATTCGCGGACCGTCGGCGAGTCACCCGACCTCGGCGCCCACCTGATCGACATGGAACTCGAGTACGACACGGTGTATTCATGGCGCGTTCGCGCGCACGTGGGCAACCCCGACCTCTACGGGCCCTGGTCAAGCTGGGCTTCGTTCCTTTCGCCGACGCGTCCCGCGCCGGTGGCGACCGCGCCAAGCGACGGCCGGCGGCGGGTGCGCGGCGCCCATCTCCGCGCTGGGCCCTGGCGAGAACCGCAAGCCGCGGCGCAACGATTCGGCGGTGCTCCGCAACATCGCCAACCAGTTCCCCGCTGCCCTGCGCAACTCCTGCCAGGACCACGGCGGCTCGTGGGAATTCATGGACCGCTCGGTGGACGCGCTGCGCCTGCTCGACGGCCGCTACGGCTACAACGCCAAGCGCGGCAACATGGGCGACCCGTCACTCGACGTCGTGAGCTACTTCTACGCCAACGGCGACAACATCCATAACCGCCACGAGGTCTACATCATCGACGTCATCGGCGGACACTGCGGATCGTTCCCGTCGGTCGGCTGGAACGACGTCACGGACATCACCGTCAGCTCCGGCTCGCTCGGCCGCACCATGTATCCGCGGCCAGGACGAAACGTCGGTGCCTGCACCGCCACTGCGGCAGGGCAGTAAGCTTCTCGACCCGGGGCCGGAATCAATCCGGCCTCGGGTTCATCGCCAGACGCCCTCAGTGGCCGACTCCACCTTCTACAAAACCTTCTCCGAAAAACGCCTGACCTCGTATGGCGCTGGCCGTCGATCGCGGATCGAGCAGCATCGCCTCGGCCTGCTCCAGCGTTTCAAGACGGCGCCGGGCAGGTTCTTCGAGATCGGTCCGGGTCACGGGACCCTCGGCGAACTGGCCGTGGCGGCGGGCTGGCACTACACCGCCATCGAAGCCAGCCCGCTGTTGATGGCGGTGCTCAAGCAGAAGGGCTTGAACGTCATCGAAGCCTGGACGCCGCCGATGCCAATGGCGGACGCTTCCGCTGACGTCGTCTATGCGGATCAGGTGCTCGAGCACATGCGCGGAATCGACGATGCCCGGCAGTTCACCGCCGAGGCATTGCGATCGCTGTCGCCCGGGGGCATTTTCTTCGTGGTCGTGCCGGACTACCTGAAAGAACGTCAATTCTTCTGGGACGTCGACTACACCCATAATTTCGTCACCACCGAGCGCCGCGTCAGGCAGCTGTTCAACGATGGCGGCTTCGAGATCCTCCACGTCGAGCGCGCGATCGGCCTCGCCACCGGAGTGAAACGCGACCTGCTCGCCGCCGCCGCCGTGCTCGTCAATATTCCCGGCGTCGACGCGCTCTCCCGCTACACACGCGCGGAAGATCTGGTCTTCAAGATCCGCAAGAACCTGTTCGAAACCCTCACCTTTGTCGCGCGCAAGCCTGGCTGAATGATCGTCCGACTCGCGATCACCGCGGTCATCCTCGCGGTCCTCGCGATGGGGATCGACATGCGCGCGTCGGCGCGCGCCGTCGCGCAAGTCGATCTTCGCTACCTCGCCGCGGTGCTGGCATTGGTCGCGGTCGATCGAGCCGTGATGATCCTGCGCTGGCTCCTGCTGCTGCGCGCGCGCGCCATCGCCATCACCAGCAGCGACGCGATCAAGCTGTTCCTGATCAGCTCATTTGTCGGCAGCTTCCTGCCGGCCGGCATCGGCGGCGACGCGGCGCGTGCCTATGGCCTTTCGCGCGACGGGACGACCGGCAGCGACGCGGTGGCCTCGGTCGCCGTCGATCGGCTCCTGGGCGTGTTGTCGCTGGTCGTGCTGGCGGTTGTCGGTGTCGTTGCCTGGACGCCCGAGGAGCGAAGCGACTGGCGCATCGCCGGCGCCATCGCCGCGCTCGCGGTGGCCTGCGGCGCGGTGTTCTGGGCCAACGAATTGCTGCGCTGGATCATCCCGGATCATCGCCACGGCAACTTCGTCACGCGGCGTCTGCTCAAAGTCGCCGACGCGGTCGGCCGCTATCGCAGCCACCGAGGGGTGCTGGTCCACGTCATGGCGTGGTCGCTCGTCGTCCAGGTGCTCCGGGTCACCCAGGCATACCTGCTCGGCCTGGGCCTGGGCATGACGGTGCCCTACGCGTATTTCCTGCTGTTCATGCCGCTCGGCCTGCTGATACTGCTCCTCCCAATCTCGATCAGCGGCTTCGGGGTTCCTCAGGGGGTCATTGTCTGGCTGCTCCGGCCGATGGGTGTCCCCGACCCTCAGGCATTCGCCCTATCGACGCTAATCGTATTGACCGGCATGGCCGGGAACCTGCCGGGGCTGTGGTTGTGGTTGCGGCAGCGCCGGGAAATCCTGTAAAATCTATGAGTTAAGCCGCCTTCGCGCGGCGCGCTCCCGCGGGCAAGCCGCAGAGCGCGCTCGCAATTCGGCGGACCAACGATTAATGGCTCAAACTTACGCTGCGAAGTATCTCGCGAAAGCTGCGATGAGCGCCCCCAGGGACTTTGTCCGGGCGGCCGTGGCGAAATACACCCCGCTGCACCCCACCGTCTTCATCTTCCATTGCACGTTCGTCTGTGACGCCCGCTGCGAGATGTGCAGCAACTGGACGCGCGGCAATCGCAAGGAAGACATGACGCTGGAGCAGATTGAACGCGTGTTCAGCTCCAACCTCTGGAAGGACATCGAGAACGCGTCGATCTCGGGCGGCGAGCCGACCACCCGCAACGACCTGGTCGACATCGCGCGCGTGATGATCGACAAGTTCCCGAAGCTGCGCAAGCTCACCCTCAACACCACCGGGATTACGCATCACCGCGCCATCCCGATGCTGACCAAGATCGTCGAGCTCTGCAACGAGCGCAACGTGATCTTCTCGACGCGGGTGTCGATCGACGGCGTCAACGAGATGCACGGCTCGGTCAGAAACGTCCGCAACGCCTTCGAGAAGGCCGGCAAGACGATTACGGCGATGCAGGAACTGCAGAAGACGCGCAAGTTCAACTTCGGCATCTCGTCGACGATCTTCTCGAAGAACCTCGAGGACGCCGACAACATCCTCGCCTGGGCGAGGAAGGAAAAACTCGACATCGTCTTCAACATGGTGCGCTTCACCGACGCCATGCTGGGCAACGCCGAGCTCGAGAAGGGCATGAAGCCGATCGGCCTCGAAGAACAGAAGATGCGCAAGTTCTTCATGGACCGGGTGCGGCAGGACCCGCTGCTCGACGGCCAGAACTACATCTACATGCACTACGCCGACATGATCGCCAACGGCTATCACCGCACGGCGCCCTGCCCGTTCATGACGCAGGGCATCATGCTGAACCCGAACGGCGATCTGTTCTTCTGCGAGAACAGCGAGGTCATCGGCAACGCCGTGCAGGACGACGCGGAAGCCGTCTACTTCCGCGAGACCGCGCAGACGCATCGCCGCGACATCCGCGAGCAGAAGTGCCCGACCTGCCTCAGCCCGTGCCAGATGAATGTGGCGGCCATCAAGCAGGTGATGCCGTACGCGCGCTTCCTGGTCCGCGCCTCGATGGAAAAGCGGCGCTCCGGCATCGACGCCGCCGCTGCCGCCCACCCAGCCTAGGCCACCAATTCACTCCGATTAGACACCGATACCCGGATAGATTCCTCCCGTGGCATGGGCCGCATTCGCACTCTCGGCTGTGATCGTCGCTTGCGGCCTTGGTTGCTGTCGCCAGTCCCCTCTCACTCCTGTTTGGCGTTGTCTCCCAGGCGATCTTCGTTCTCCCCGGCATCCTGATCGTCCGCGCCGTCGCGCGCGATGACGGATGGCTGCCGGCGATCGCGTTCGGACCGCTGATCGGTCAGGCGCTCGGCTGTCTGGTGCTGACGCTGCTGTGGGTGGCCGGCGCGCGCGGCGCGTGGCTGCTGATTGCGGCTCCGGCCCTCGTCGCCGCGCTGATCGTGCCGGCGCGGCAGCTGCGCGGACGATGGCATCTGCCGAAGACCGAGCCGGCCGATGCGGTCGCGCTGGCGCTGCTGCTGATGGTGGTGCCGCTCGTCGCCGGCTGGCCGTTCTCGCATGTCGGCGAGATCACGCCAGACGGCCAGGCCTATCGCGCCTACTTCACCGCCGACTACGTCTGGCGCCGCGCGGTGGTGATCGAACTGGCGAAAGGCGCCGCGCCGCTGCCGGTCAATCCGTATTTTGCCGGCGACGTGCTGCACTACTACTGGATGCCGCACATGCTGAGCGGCGTTCAGTACCGCTTCGCCGCGGCCTGGGCAACGCTCGACGAGCTGTTACTGATCCGCTCGCTGGCGATCGACCTGTTCTTCGTCACCTTTCTCTACGGGATGGTCGCGGCTGTTCCGCGTCAGGCCGTGGGCCGCCGCGCTGGGTGTCACGTTCGTGATCGTCTCGACCAGTTTCGAGGGGCTGTATGCGCTGTTCGACTTCTCGCTGAAGAACGTGCCGATCGGCGAGGTCACCAACCTCAACATCGACGCGATCAGCCGCTGGTATTTCCAGGGCATTCCGATCGACGGTCTGCAGCGCCTGCTCTTCTATCAACCCCATCACATCGTCGGCTACACCGCGGGCTTGACCGGACTGCTGGCGCTGGCGGTCCGGACGCGGCCGGTGGATGCGGCAGCGTTCGCGGTCAGCGGCGTCTGCCTGGGCTTGTCGATCGCGATTAGCTCGTTCGCCGGCCTGATGGTGACGGTGGCGGCCATGCTCTACGAGCTGGCCGGCGTCATCCGGACACGCGACCTCAGACGCGGATTGATCCATGCCATCGCCGCGGCCATCCCGCTCGCCGCCTCGGTCGGCATGGTCTACGGACTCGGCTACGTCGATCGCAGCGGCGCGGTGGTCGAGCTGGTCGTCAATCGCGTCGCGGTGCATCAGTTCTGGTGGGTGACGTTGTTGAGCATGGGCCCGGTGATCATCGTCACGGCCCTGGCCATCCCCGCGCTGATCGCCGAGCGACGCGGCCTGTCGGTGCTGGGCTCGCTCGCGCTGACGACGGTGTTCTTCTATTTTTTCGTCAACGTTCGCGATCACCAGGACGTGTACGTCGGATGGCGCGTCGGCCACTTCCTGTTCATGGCCGCCGCGGTCGTGGTCGGCGTCCTGCTCGAACGCCTCAGCACCTCGACATCGGCCGCGCAGCCGGTGCAATGGGCGCTGCTGGTCGTGGCGTTGCTGGCGGGGCTGCCGACAACCCTGATTGACATCTACAACACCCAGGACATCACCAACCACCGTCAGGCGCCGGGATTCCATTGGACGCTGATGCTGCGGCCGGACGAATTGCAGGCCTTCGACTGGATTCAGAACAACACGCGGGACGAAGCGCGGTTCCAGGTCGATCCGATGGCGCGGGATTCCGAAACCTGGGCCTACCTGCCGGCGTTCGCGGAGCGCAGAATGGCGATCGGCCTGCCCATTTCGATGGTGCCGCTGGCCAAGTACCAGCAGGGCTCCGAGGCGATCCGCAACCTCTTTGAGGAATCGCCGCTTGCGGCCTACGAGCGCGCCGTCCGCGCGGGCGTGAACTACGTGCTGATTGGCCCGCCGGAGCGCGATGCGCATCCCGGCGTCGAAGAGCGCTTCAACGCGATCCCCAACCAGATGCCGCTCGCGTTCAAGAACGGCACCATCTCGATCTACGAAGTCCGCTAGGCGGCCGGGCCGGGGGGCCTACTTCGTACAGAACGCCATCAAGTGCCAGCCGAGCGGCCGGACCATCGACCGCGGCAGCGCGTTGAACGTGCCGACGAACATGGTGTTGAACGCCACGCCCTTCCAGCCCTTGTGAAGACGAGACTTCACCGGGAAGCGCTCGGGGACGATGCGGGTGTCCCGAAACGGCTTCAGCAGCGCCTTGAACTCGCCGATCGAATACTTCTTCAACACCGGCGCGTCCTCATGCTCGAGCGGGACCTTCATCACCTTCGACAGCGCGTTCAACCACGACACCCGGTTATAGACCATGAAGATGGCGGTGCCGCCCGGCTTGAGCACACGGTGCATTTCGCGAATCAGTTGCGGCGCGTTGGCGGTGTATTGAATGACCCCGTGACCGTAGACCGCGTCGAAGGTGGCGTCGGCGTACGGCAGGGCCTCACCGTTCGCCACCCGCAGCTCATCGGCAGCCACGCCGTGCAACGCGAAATTCTTCTCCGCAAGGTCGATCGCGGTCGGCGCGAGGTCGACGCCGGTGACGCGTGCGCCGCCCTTGGCGAAGCGCACCAAATCCGTGCCGATGCCGCAGCCCACTTCAAGGAGCCGCAGGCCCCGGAACGACGAGAAATCCACCAGTTGCGGCAGGTAGTGCAGCTTGTCGAAGCGGTAGTCGTCAAGATCGTCGAAAAACGCCCTGGTGCCGACCGGGTGGTCGGTCATCTCGAGATCGTGAATGCGGTGGTTCCAGTAGTCTTGAATCTGCTCGATCATTCGGTCTGCGCGGTCTGCGCCTTCTATGGCCTATCGTACAATGCATTTCGCACATGCAGCGCGACCTCCGCCGCCTGGCGGATACGAAGTTTGACGTGATCGTGGTCGGCGCCGGCTTTTACGGCGTGACGACGGCATGGGACGCCGCAGAGCGCGGTCTGTCGGTCGCGATTATCGACCAGGACGATTTCGGCGCCGCCACCTCGTTCAATAACCTCAAGACGCTCCACGGCGGCCTGCGTTCGCTGCTGGCGCTCAACTTCGCGCAGATGCGGCTGTTCATCCGCGAGCGCCGGGCGCTGGCGCGGATCGTGCCGCACCTGGTGCGGCCACTCCCCTTCGTGGTGCCGACGACGCGTCATCCCAGGCGGAGTGCGGCGGCGATGCGGATGGCGCTGGCGATCAGCGACGCCGTGGCGCGCGATCGCAATGAAGGGCTGCCCGATCCCGGCACCCACCTGCCCGACAGCCGCATCGTGTCCCGCGAGGAGGCCCTGCGGCTCAACCCCGTGGTCGCACCCGAGGGCGTGACCGGCGGCGCGGTCTGGTTCGACTACCAGATGCAAAGTACCGACCGCGTGACCTTGTCGTTCCTGCTGTCGGCCGTCGACGCCGGCGCGGTGGCCGCGAACTACGTGCAGGCGCAGCGGTTCCTGCAGCAGAACGGGCGCGTCACCGGCGTCCGCGTGCTCGATCGGCTGACCAACGACACCTTTGCGATCCGCGGCACCGTGGTCGTGAACGCCGGCGGACCGTGGGCCGCATCGCTGCTGTCCCCTCTCCCTCCGGCCGCGCAGGGCGCGCCGCCGCCGCGGCTGTCGCGCGCCATGAACCTGGTGACCCGGAAAGTGGTGAACGATCACGCCTGCGGCGGGCTGGTCAACGGCCGCTACCTGCTGCTCGTGCCGTGGCGCGACGTTTCCATGCTCGGCACCAGCCACGACGCGCACGAGGGAACCGCCGACGAACTGACCGTCTCGCGGTGGGACCTCGAGGCGTTCCTGAAGGATGCGCGCGAGGCCTTTCCGCTCGCCGGCCTGACCGCGGCCGACGTGCGGCTGATCCATCGCGGCCTGCTGCCGATGGTGTCGGGCCAGGGCACCGACGTGTCGCTCGTCAAGGAAAGCCGGGTGGTCGACCATTCCGAGCATGGCCTCCCCGGGCTGATTTCGATGTTCGGCGTGCGCTACACCACCGCCAGGCACACCGCCGAACAAGCCGTGAACGCCGTCTTCAGGGTGATGGGCCACGCGACGCCGCCACCCTGCCGGACCGCGGTGACCCCGCTTCAGGGCGGCAGCATTCTGCACATGGACAATTTTCTGAAGGCGGTGATGCTCCGCGACGTCGAGGGCATTCCCCCCGAGACGCTCAGGCGCATCGCGTCCTGCTACGGCACCGGCTACGACGTGGTGCTGCAAATGGCCCGAGACGTCCCGGAGCTTGGACGGCCGCTCGGGCCGGATTGCGGCGTGATTGGCGCCGAAATCCTCTATGCGGCGCGCCACGAAATGGCCGTAAAACTGGCCGACGCGTTGATTCGCCGCACCGAGGCCGGAGCGGCCGGCCATCCCGGCCCGGACGCCATCGAGCGCGCCGCCGCGATCATGGCCGGCGCGCATCAGTGGGATGAGCGGCGCACCCGCAACGAGATCGCCGAGGTCGAGGCGTTCTACCGCCTGCCGCGCGACTAGCCGCCTCTCGCGCGTGGCGGCCCCCCTCTTCATAGAGAGAAATCGGCGGCGGCGCACGATTTTCATAGGGGAGAACGTCACTTTTCATAGGGAAGAAGTGAGAAAATATAGTAATCTCCCTCAGCACGTTGCCGTATAGCGGCAGCGAAATAGGAGATCAGATGGCCAAGACTGCGAAGAAGAAAGCCGCCGCCAAGCCGCGTAAGGCGAACGCCGCGTTCATGAAGCCGGTTCAGCCGAGCGCCGCACTCGCGGAAATCGTCGGCAGCAAGGCGATTCCTCGAACCGAGGTCACCAAGAAACTCTGGGCCTACATCAAGAAGAACGGCCTGCAGGACAAGACCAACAAGCGCATGATCAAGGCGGACGACAACCTGAAGGTGATCTTCAAGAAGCCGACCGTGAACATGTTCGAAATGACCAAGTTGGTCAGCAAGCACCTGTCGTAAGACCGCAACATCCCTCTGTTACGATGATCTCGGGCGCGCGGGCAACCGCGCGCTCTTTCTTTGTACAGGTCAGCAGGCTAGCAGGCCAGCAGGCTAGCAGGCCGGAAGGCTGGCAGGGCGTCAGGTTGTCAGGTGTTCTTCGGCCCATCGCTCGAACACCATCAGCGGAAACAACGTGTGCGCGTGGTTCTCGCGTCCCTCGACGTGGTCGTCCATCATTTTCTCGACGACCGCAGGATCGAACAGCCCGCCGCGGGCCATGCGGGGTCGCGACAGCAGATCGCGCATCAGCGGCTGCAGCTCGCGGCGCAGCCAGTTCTTCATCGGGATGCTGAATCCCTCCTTCTTGCGGCTCAGGATCGAATCCGGCAGCACGCCCTGCATCGCCTGCTTCAGGATCCACTTGCGCTCGCCATTGCGGACCTTGAGATCGCCCGGCATCGAGAACGCCAACTCCATCAGATCGCCGTCGAGAAACGGCGCCCGCGTCTCGAGCGAAGTCGCCATGCTCATGCGATCGACTTTCACCAGGATGTCGTCGGCCAGGTAGAGACTGAGGTCCGCATATAACTGGCGATTGAGCAGATCGTCGTGGCGGTAGCGCCCGAGGGCCTCGCGCACCGGCGCGTAGACGTCGGCGCCGCGCACTGACTCACGCAGCCCGGCGTTGTACAGCTTTGCCTTGCCGCGGTCGCCGAGGTACACCATCCACCGGTAGTGGCCGAGATCGGCCGGCGCGGTCGTCGCGCCGGCGCTGAATCGCTTGACCTTGTTGACCAGGCCCTTCTTCTTCTCCGTCGGCGGCAACGCCGCCGCGACCCCGGCGAGCGCGGGCAAGAGCGCATCGCCCATCCAGCCGAGCTTCGCCGCCAGCGCCTGCGCCTGATACGCGTCATAGCCGCCGAACAGCTCGTCACCGCCGTCACCCGACAGGGCGACCTTGACGTGCTCGCGCGCCAGCTCCGAGACGCTGAAGGTCGGGAACAGCGACACGTCGGCGAACGGCTCGTCGAGATGCACGATCAACCGCTCGAACATCACGCCAAGGTCGGGCGACGCCGTCCGCTCGCGATGGTTGGTGCCGAACAACGCCGCCACTTCCCGCGCGTACGGCAGCTCGTTGTAGGTGCCGTCGGAAAAGCCGATGCTGAAGCTGTTCACGGGCTGCGGCGATGCCTCGCTCATCAGCGCCACGATCGCGCTCGAGTCGATGCCGCCCGACAGGAACGCACCGAGCGGCACGTCGGCCATCAGCTGGCGCCGCACCGCCGTCTGCAAAGCGACCTTCAGAGCCGCGGCCGCGTCGTCGTCACGCCACTGTTTGAGGGCAACGTCGGCCGCGTCCCAGTAACGGTGCACCGTCGCCTGGCCGTCGCGGTATCGCAGGAAATGCGCAGGCGGCAGCTTGTGCACGCCGCTGATCATGGTGCGCGGCGCCAGCACGTACTCGTAGGTCAGGAACTGATCGAGCGCGATCGGATCGAGCTGGCGCGACACGTCCGGTCGCACCAGCAGGGCTTTGACCTCCGACGCGAGCAGCAGCCCCCGCGGGGTCTCGGTCCAGTAGAGCGGCTTTTCGCCGGCGCGGTCGCGCGCCGCAATCAGCGTCCGCGTGCGGCCGTCCCAGATCGCCAGGGCGAACATGCCTCGCACGCGGCCGAGAAAGTCCTCGCCCCACTGCTCGTAGGCATGGACCAGCACTTCGATGTCGGAGTTGCGCGAGTGGAACTGGTGGCCGCGGCCTTCGAGTTCCTGCTGCAGCTCGCGAAAGTTGTAGATCTCGCCGTTGGCGACAATCTTGATGTCGCCGGCCTCATTCAGGATGGGCTGCTGCCCGCCGGCCAGGTCGACGATCGCCAGGCGGCGCATCCCGAGGCCGACACCCGGCAGCGTCAGGCTGCCTTCCTCGTCGGGACCGCGATGGCGCAGCGTCCGGACCATGCGGGCGAGCTCTCCGGCATCGACCGGCCGCTCGGAATCGCGCTCGACGATGCCAACGATGCCGCACATCGCTAGGCGTCTTTGCGGTTGCGGGTCACTTTCGCGGGGATGCCGGTCGCGATCGCGAACTCCGGAATCTCGCCCACCACCACCGCGCCGGCGCCGATAATCGCATCACGGCCGATGGTCGAACCGTCGGTGACGACGACGTGCGTGCCGAGCCAGGCGCCGTCGCCGACCTCGATGCCCTTGGCGGTCCGGCCCTGCTGCAGCACCGGGATGTCGATGCGGTCGTAGAGGTGATCGCCGCCGACCAGATAGGTATACGCCGCAATCAGGATGTCCTTGCCGACGCGCACCCGCGACGCCGAGAAGATCTCGCAGTTGAATCCGATGTTGGCGCGGTCCTCGATCACGATATCGCCGTTCTTGCAGCTCAGGATGGTGTTGCGGCCGACGAACACGCCGTTGCCGATGGTGATGCCATGATTGTCGATGCCTTTCGCGTCGAGGCAACACAGGTCGTCGATCACCACGTTATCGCCGATGTGGATCTTGTGGGGATGGCGCAGCGTGACGTTGACGCCGAACACCACGTTGCGCCCGACCGCGCCGAGGATCAGCGGATAGAGCTTCGAACGCAGCACCAGGCCAAGCGCGCCCGGCACCCAGCTGGCGAGCAGCATCGCGGCCTCATAGCGCAGCAGCGCCCCGATGCCCGGCTGGCCGATGAACAGGTCGCGATACTTGGCCGACTTCGAGCGCTGTTGGTCGAACAGCTCCTGCTGAATGACGGTGATCCGCGGGTCGTGCTCGCGCGGCACCTTCGCGCCTCGCGCGTCGCCGGGCGCGGGCGGGCGCTCCGCCATCAG
This sequence comes from uncultured Acidimicrobiia bacterium, assembly GCA_963795125.1. Lineage (GTDB taxonomy): Bacteria > Acidobacteriota > Vicinamibacteria > Vicinamibacterales > UBA2999 > 12-FULL-67-14b. The sequence goes on from CAWCGQ010000001.1 coordinate 1,540,778, forward strand.
CGGCCAACCGCAGCGAAGTCGCTGGTTTCCCTGACCTCGCGAATGACGTAGGTGGCCTTGTCCTGCGACTCGTAATACGTGCGGGCCATCACCTCGGCCAGCAGGCCGAAGGTCACCAGCTGCACGCCAATGAAGATCAGCATCACGCCCAACAGCAGCAACGGTCGCTCGGCAATGCCCTGATGCTGAAACAGACGGACGTAGCCGAGGTAGCCGGTGATCAGCGTGCCAAGCGCGCCGGCCAGCAGCCCGACCAGGCCGAAGATCTGCAACGGCCGCGTCGAATAGCTCAACAGAAATTTCACCGTCGCGAGATCGAGGATGACGCGGATGGTGCGCGACAGGCCGTACTTGGTGACGCCGGCCCGGCGCGGCCGATGATTGACGACCATCTCCGCGATCTTGACGCCGATCTGGCTGGCGATCGCCGGCAGGAATCGGTGCATCTCGCCGTAGAGCCGCAGCGGCTTGATGACTTCGCTGCGGAAGACCTTCAGCGAACAGCCGTAGTCGTGCAGCGGCACCCCGGTGGCCCACGAGATCAACTTGTTGGCCAGCATGCTCGGCACGCGGCGGGTCACCAAGGTGTCTTTGCGATCCTTGCGCCAGCCGCACACGATGTCGTTGCCCTGTTCGATCAGCGCCACCATCGCGGGGATGTCGTGCGGATCGTTCTGCAGGTCGCCGTCGGAGGTCACGATCAACCGGCCGCGCGAGTGCGCGATACCGGCGGCGAAGGCGGCGGTCTGGCCGAAGTTGCGGCGGAAACGGATCACCCGCAGATGGGGATCGCGCGACTGCAGTGCCGCCAGCTGCTCGAACGAGTCGTCCGTGCTGCCATCGTCGACGATCAGAATCTCGTAGCTGCGCCCGTACTGGACCAGGGCCTGGGTCAGCTCGTCATAGAGAGGCTTGATGTTCGGGGATTCATTCCGGACGGGGATGACGATCGAGAGCTCGTGACTCATTTAATGGCCGGCTCTTCGCTCAGGTCCCGGGGACCGTTCCGTGGGAACCATCTCACCCTGGTCGACCGGCCCCGATGCGAAGGTAATCAAGGCATTATATGACGAGACCGTGCCCGCCTTCGATTCCCTTTCGCGTCTACTCGGCGTCCTGGCCGCCATTCTGGGCACATACGGCGCGAGCGTGTATTGGCGTGCAGGCCTCTCGCTCAGCCATTACGACGCCAAGGCGCACCTGGTGGTGGCCCGGCGCATCTTCGACAGCCTGACGCCCAGCTGGGAGCAGATTGGCGCGGTGTGGCTGCCGCTGCCCCACGTGCTCAACGCCCTGCCGGTGCAGATCGACTGGATGTATCGCACCGGGGGGTCGGCGATCGCGATTTCGATCGCCTGCTATGCCGTGACCGCGGCGGGGTTGTCGCAGTTGATCCGGACCGTCACCGGATCGCGGACCGGCGCGGTCCTCGCGGCGGCGCTGTTCGCGCTCAACCCGAACGTGCTGTATCTCCAGAGCACGCCGATGACCGAACCGCTGCTGTTCGCGCTCAGCACGCTGGTCGTGCTGCACCTCGCACAGTGGGTCATGGCGGAGGAGATGCGCATCCGGCCGGCGGCCGGCTGGACCATCGTCGCGGCCTGTCTGACGCGCTACGAGGCGTGGCCGATTGTCGGCGCCGCCATGGCGATCGCCGCGCTGGCCAAGTGGCTGCGCGGCGGACCGGTGGCGGAGGTGGCGCGGGCGATCGCCCGGCTGGCGATCTATCCGGCGCTGGCGGTGATCTTTTTCGTCGGCCTGAGCTACGCATCGACCGGCCGGTGGTTCGTGACCGGAGGCTTCTATGTGCCGGATCCACGGCTGCAGGGACAGCCCGCGGTGGTGTGGGCGGAGATTCGCGCCGGCCTCGTGAGCCTTGCCGGCGACCGCTTCGTGAGCGCGCTGTCGCTCGCGATCGGGGTGGTGGCGCTCGCGGCGGCGGTCCGCAAGAAGTGGAGCGCGCTGCTGCTGCCGCTGGCGCTGCTGGCGTCGGTGGCACTGCCCTTTTATGCGTTCGTGTCGGGCCACCCGTTCCGGATCCGTTACGAGGTGCCGCTGATCCTCGGCGGCGCGGCGGCCATCGGCACGGCGGTGTCGATGCTGCGATGGCTGGCGCCGCTTGCCGCCGTTCCGCTGCTGGTGATGATCCAGCTGCAGGCGCCGATGTTCAGCGAGCGGTCGCCGATGCTCGTCGAAGCCCAGCTCGATCGCGTGAATAGCGCCGGCCGGCGCGCCGTCACGGCGTGCCTGCAGCGCTCCTACGACGGCACCACGATCATGGCAAGCATGGGATCGCTCGCGCACTACATGCAGGAGCTGTCGCACGCCGGCTTCGCTCTGAAGGACTTCCTGCACGAAGGCAGCGGGCCGATGTGGCAGCGCGCGTACCACGTCGAGCCGTCCCTGCTTGCCGGATGGGTGCTGGTCGAAGAAGCCGCCGAAGACGGCGACATGCTGTACCAGCGGCAGCAGGCGTGGCCGGGATTTCTCGCCGCCTACGATCGCGTCTGTTCAGGGGGCAACGTCGCCCTCTATCAGCGACGGTAGCGGTGGAGCGTGCGAGCCAGGGCCCACCCTAGGGCGAGATGATGCGCCGCACCTCGTCGTGGATGAGCGCGTTGGTGGCCAGGATGTGTCCGCCGTCAGGATTCCAGGCGCCGCCGTCCATGCCGGTCACTTTCCCGCCGGCTTGCTCGAGGACGAGCGCCGCGGCCCGTGTGTCCCATGGCTGCAGGCTGGCTTCCCAGAACCCGTCCATCCGCCCCGCCGCCACCCAGCAGATGTCGATCGCCGCTGACCCGAGCCGGCGAATCGCGCGAGCCGTCTTGAGGACCTGGGCAAACACCTTCACGAACTCGTCCGCTTTCTCATGGACGGTGTAGGGGAAGCCGGTGACCAGCATCGACTCGAGCACGGTCGCATTGCTCGAGACCTGCAGCCGCTCGCCGTTCAGCCACGACCCGGCGCCCGCCTCGGCGGTGAACAGCTCCTTGCGGTTCGGGTCGTAGACCGCGGCGACCTCCGCCCTGCCGTCGATCTCGAGCGCGAGAGAGGCGCAGAAGATCGGCACGCCATGGGCGAAATTGGTGGTGCCGTCGAGCGGATCGAAGACCCAGCGATGGCGGGCGCCTCGCGACGCCACGTCCATTTCCTCCGCGAGCACGTCGTGATCGGGAAAGCGCTCGGCGATCAGCGCGCGGAACATCCGCTCCACCGCGAGGTCGACCTCGGTGACCAGATCGATCGCACCCTTCTTCTCGACCCGGACGCCGGTGCCGAACTTGGCCATCTGGAGGTCGCCGGCGCGGATCACCGCTTCGATCGCGGTGGCGAGGAACAGTGGATGGGGTTTACTCACCGTCGCTTTGCCGAAGAGGGTTTACCCACCGTAGCCTTGGCGAAGGTGGATCACGCGCCCGATTTTTGGAGCTTCTTCACCATGCGAACTTCCATGCCGCCCGGCACTTTCTTCAGCACCGTTTCGTCCATGAAGTTGCGGATCAGGAAGATGCCCCGGCCGCTCGACTTGAGGATGTTCTCGGGCGCGAGCGGATCGGCGACCTCTTCCGGCACGAAGCCCTCGCCCTGGTCCTCGATGCGAATCACCAGCTCGTCGCCGGCGGCGGCCGGCACCGGGCTGAACTCGACGACCACGCGCTTGTTGGGATCGTTCTTGTTGCCGTGCTTGATGGCGTTCACCACCGACTCGCGCACCGCCACGCTGACCCAGTGGAGCTGGTCCTCGTCGAGCCCGGCTTCCTTGCACACGTGATCGGAGACCACCTGCACGAAGTCGAGCATGTCGAAGGCGCTGTTGAATTCGAGACGGACCGTGTGCGGCGGGATCATCTACCAGGCCGCCTGTCCCGGCCAGGCCGTCGACGGCAGCGAAATCGCGCGCAACATGTGCAGGTTAAGTAGCATAGCGATTCAAACCCGGTCAAGCGAATCGTCCGTGTCAGCGCCGCTCGAATCACCGACGTCTCCACGCTTTTGGTCAAGGTTGCTATAGTTGAACGTTATGCGAGTGGCCGACCGCGTTACCGTCTCCCCCGCGCTCACGGTCTCCGGCGAATTGCGGGTGCCCGGAGATAAATCCATTTCGCATCGTTACGCGCTGCTGGCCGCCATCGCCGACGGCCCCTCAACCATCGCCCACTACGCGCCGGGCGCCGATTGCGCCTCGACCCTGGCCTGCATCGCGGCCCTGGGCGCTATCGTCTCACGAACGCCTTCGACTCGTCCTGCATCGTCGCTCGGCACCACCGCGCCGCAGGGCCGGGACGAGCCATCGGCGCTCATCACCATCGAAGGCCGCGGCGTGCGCGGACTGCGCGCCCCGTCGGGCGACCTCGACTGCGGCAATTCCGGGAGCACGATGCGCATGCTCGCGGGGGTCGTGGCCGCTCATTCCTTCTTATCGACCCTCGTCGGCGACGCTTCACTGTCGCGCCGGCCGATGCGGCGGATTATCGGGCCGCTGTCGGAAATGGGGGCGGGCGTCACCGCCGCCGCCGGCGATCGCCCGCCGGTACGAATCGAGGGACGGGTCCTCACCGGGATCCGGTTTCGCCCCGACACGCCGAGTGCCCAGGTGAAGTCGGCGGTGCTGCTGGCCGGACTGCAGGCCCAGGGCGAAACGTCGGTCCTTGAACCGGCCTCGACGCGTGATCATACGGAACGGGCGCTCGCGGCGTTCGGGGCGGCGATCACCATCCAGGGCCGCCACATCGTGCTCCAGGGCGGCCAGCGCCTGTCGGGCTGCGCGCTGGCGGTTCCGGGAGATCTCTCGTCAGCCGCCTTCATGGCGGTTGCGGCGGCCGCCATGCCCGGAGCCGATGTGTCGATCACCCACGTCGGCTTGAACCCCAGCCGCGCGGCGCTGCTCGACGTGCTGAGGCGCTACGGCGCGCAGGTCGATGTGACGATCGACGATGAATGGAACGGCGAGCCCGTCGGCCGCCTTCGCATTCGCCACGGGGGACGTCCGATCTCGTCATCACCCCCGACGAGGTCCCCGAAGTGATCGACGAGCTGCCGGTGCTTGCCACCCTGGGCACCTTCGGCGGCAGCGTCACCGTGTCGGGCGCGGGCGAGCTGCGGGTCAAGGAAAGCGACCGCATCGCGGAGCTGGTCGCGGGATTGCGCGCGATGGGCGCGGATGCGGATGAGCGTCCCGACGGGTTTCAAGTCCGCGCCGGCACGCGGCTGACCGGCGGCACGGTCCACGCCAGGCACGATCATCGCCTGGCGATGGCGTTTGCGGTTGCGGCGCTCGGCGCCAGCGGGCCGACCCGGATCGAAGGGGCGGATGCCGTCGCGGTGTCGTATCCCACCTTCTTCGACGACCTCGACCTGCTGGCGCGACGCCAGGAAAGCCGCCCGCGCGCGTGACGGCCGACAAGATTTATCTGGTCGGGTTCATGGGCGCCGGCAAGACCACGGTGGCGCGTGTCCTCGGCAAGCGCCTCGACTGGAAAGTCGAGGACATCGACGCGCGCATCGAACGCGCGGAACGCCGTGATATCCCGACGATCTTTCGCGCCGATGGCGAGCCATATTTCCGCGCCCGCGAGCGCGAGGCCTTGCTCGAGCTGTTGCCGGAGCGAGGGGCGGTGGTCGCCTCCGGGGGCGGCACGTTCGAAGACGCGTCGAATCGCGAGCTGATGCTCCGCGACGGCGCGGTGATCTGGCTCGACGCGCCCTTCGAGACCGTGCTCACGCGCCTGCCGGTGGACGGCCGGCGCCCGCTGGCGGCCGATCGACTGGGAATGGAACAGCTTTATAATCAACGACTCGCGGCGTATAGCCGCGCGCACCTGCGGGTAGACGCGGCTCGAGGCTCCGTGGAGGAGCTGGTCGATTTCATCGTCGAGTGGCTGGACACCCCCCAGTAGTGCGTGGCCGAGCAGCTGCGAGCAGCAACGGCCGGGCTCACACCACGCTCACGGACCGTTCCCCTGGAACGGCCGCGGTGCTTATCGAGGTTGCAAACCGCTAGATGCGCTACCTGGTTATCAGCGATATACACGCGAACCTCGAGGCCTTCGAGACCGTTCTGGCCGAGGCCGGGCCGCTTGGCTACGACAAGATCCTGCTGCTCGGAGATCTGGTCGGCTACGGCGCCGATCCCAACGCGGTGTGCGATCGGGTGCGCGAACTCGAGCCCGAGGCGATGATTCGCGGCAATCACGACAAGGTCGGTTCCGGCGTCGAAAGTCCGGAAGGCTTCAATGCCGTGGCCCGCAGCGCCATCCGCTGGACCTACGACCACCTCACGAAGGAGAACCGCGACTGGCTCGCGGCGCTGCCGGCCGGGCCGATGATCGTCGACGACACGATTGAGATCTGCCACGGCACGCCGTTCGACGAGGACGCCTACGTCTTCGACGACCTCGACGGCCTGCGCGCCCTGCATGCGGCGCGACGACCGCTGTGCCTGTTCGGACACACCCACGTGCAGGTCGGCCACTGCCTGTCTCGCGACGAGTTCAGCATGGCCACCGCCGACGACACCCGCCCACTGGTGATTGCGCTCGAGCAGGACTACCGCTATCTGGTCAATCCGGGATCGGTCGGTCAACCGCGCGACGGCGATCCGCGCGCCGGCTTCGGCGTCGCCGACACCTCGAAGCGGACGATCACGCTCTACCGGGTCAGCTATCCAGTCGCCAGGGCGCAGGCGCGCATCCGCGAAGAAGGCCTGCCTGACGTCCTCGCCCAGAGGCTGGCGCTCGGAAGATAGTAGTCAGTAGCCAGTAGTCAGTAGCCAGACCCGGACAGGAGTTTTTCTGGCTACCGGCTTCTGGTCACTGGCTACTTTTTCTTTGCTCGCGCTTGCGCATTTCCGAGGCGAACGCGTCTTGCGCCGCTCGCGAGCCGAGGATCCAGCCGATCACGACGCCGATCAACAGCACCGCCGGAATGAAGATGAAATGCGCCGCGGTCGGGACACCGATGTCCATCTAGGCCACCGCTTCACACCGATCAGACACCGGCCAAGGCTCCACTAACTTTTCCGTGCCTCGAGCTCGGCGAGCTCGGTTTCCACCTTCTGCAGGCGCCGCGACAGCGACCACACGTAGCCGAACACCCCGACCCAGATGAAGCCGTAGGCGGCGCCGAGCAGCGGCATCGCCGGGATCTGTTCGCCCGGCGGCGCGTTCTCGACCGGGACGAAGTCGGGCGGCGGCTGCTGCGCGCCCGTGGCGGAGGCGGCTCCCACCAGCAACAACGACAATACGAGAATGCGGCACCGCATCAGACGTGATCCTCGGCAAGGTAAAGCGCCTCGACGCGCTCGCGCTGGAACTCGAGGCGGGCGCGCAGGCGCAACAGGATGATGAACAACAGCGTGAACGCCGCGACGCAGAACCACAGCGGAATGCCCATCTCGATCGGCAGCGTCGGCACCACCGACGTGGGCGGATGGAACGTGCGCCAGTAGTTCACCGACACGTAGATGAAGGGCACGTTGGCCATGCCGAACAGCGCCAGCCCCGCGCCGAGCTTGTCCGATCCCGGCCCGCCGTATTTCTTGAGCAGCAGGTAGGCGACGAAGATCATGAACAGCATCAGGCTCGACGTCAGCCGCGCGTCCCACACCCACCACACGCCCCACGCCTTGCGCGCCCACAGCGGTCCGGTGACCAGCGTGAACGCGCCGAACAGCACCGCCAGCTCCGCCGCCGCGGTGACCCAGTGATCCGCCCGCGGGCGCTTGAGGAACAGCAATCGAAAACTGGCCACCCCCGCGGTGACCGCGGCGGTGAGGAACATCCACGCCGACGGCATGTGGAAGAAATAGATCTTGTAGACCAGGCCCATGGTGGCCTCGTACGGCGCGGCATCGATCATCCAGGGCGCCACCGCGAACATGCCGGCGGCCAGGGCGAGCATTACAAGCATCGAACGCGTCATAAATCTGCAATCTAAGATCTGAAATCTGAAATCTATTAGTCCGTCATCACCGGTTCGAACGTCCACAGCGCCAGGGTGACGAAGACCACGTCGAACGCCGCCAGCAGCGCCAACCAGAACTCGGCCACCGCCGGATCGGGCGTGGGTTGAAACAGCGCGGCGGTGCCGCGAACACCCGCAATCATGACCGGAACGGTCATCGGATACAACATGATGGGCAGCAGCACGTCGCGACTGCGCGCGCGCACGAGCATGGCCGCAAACAGCGTCCCCACCGCCGCGAACCCCAGCGTCCCGAGCGCAACCAGCAAGGCCAGCGGCACCGCCTGGGCGAGCACCGGCGCATTGAACAACAGCCCGACCAGCGGCACGAGCACGAGCTCAACCAGGCCCAGGAGCAGGAGAATGCCGACGAGTTTGCCGACGTAGAGCGCGGGACGATCGGCCGGCGCAAGCAGCAGCGCCCGCAGGGTGTCGTTGTGCCGTTCGCGCTCGAACGTGCGGCCGAGCGCGAGCGTGCCGGAAAAGGCGATCGCGACCCACAGGATCGCCGCGGCCACGTCGTTCAGCGGGCGCCCATCGACCACCAGGCCGAAGGAAAACATCAGCACCACGGTGACCGCGAAGAACATCGTCGTCGACAGGATCTCGAGACTCCGCACTTCGACGGTGAGGTCCTTCTTCACCACCACCCAGGCAACGCGCAGGAAGTGGCTCATGCGCCGGCCACGGCCGCGTGGTAGCGCTCGCGCAGCGAACCACCGGCATCCGCATCCGTCGATTGCCGGCCGTTGATGAGAAACAGCGCCCGCGTCAGCAGGCCGTCGACGACATCCAGATCGTGCGTGGCCAGAACGATCAGGCATCCCGCGGCTTGACGATCTCGCAGGCGCGCAACCAGGGCGCGGGTGGACGCCTGGTCGAGACCGGTAAACGGCTCGTCGAGCAGGATCAGACGCGGATCGTGCAACAGCGCCCGCTCGAGCGCGACCCGCTGGCGCATGCCGCGTGAGAAGCCGCCGACGTAATCGTTGGCGCGGGCACTGAGCTCCGCGCGCTCGAGTGCTGCAGCCACGACCGCCGGCACATTGGCCAGGCCGTAGAGGTGGGCGAAGAACGTCAGGTTCTCACGCGCGGTGAGTTCCGGATAGAGGAACAGATCGTGGCCGAGCATGCCGATCTGCGCGCGAATCTCGGCGCCGCCCGTCGTGCCGGCACGCTCGCCGTAGTGCACCGCGCCCCTGGACGGCGCCAGCAGGGTCGCGAGAATGCTGAGGAGGGTGGACTTGCCGGCGCCATTGGGGCCGAGCAGCCCGACGATTTCGCCGGGCGCGCACGTAAAGGAGATCTGCGACAGCGCCTTCCGCCGCCCGTAGTGTCGCGCCACGTCGACGACGGCGAGGCGATCGAGTGGCATCAGGCGGCAGCGCCCTCGTTGCCGGCCCGCGGCAGTCGATCGAGCTCGGCAATCACGCGTTCGAGCTCAATCGTCAGCCGCTCCAACCGCGCTTCGTCGGCGTCCGACAGCGGCTTGACCCGGCGCTTGCGCTCGAGCGAGACGATGTCATTCAGCAACTTCTCGCGATGCGCGTTCAACTTCGCGTCCTGCGCGGCGTGCGCTTTCCCCGGCGAGATGGCGAACCAGGCGCCAATCGCGAAGATCACCACCACGGCGACCAGCGCTGCGTTACGCGGCGCCAGACTCTGCGCCGGCAGTCCGCTGAGGTTCAATACCAGCGTGTCGCCGGCGTTCAGGCGGGGCCCGGTCGCCATGATAAAGGGCTGGCCATCCGAGTTCATCTCGCGGGTGTCGGTGAGTTGCGGCGACGAGATCTGCATGTTGCCGATCTTTTCCACGCCGACAAAGACCTGGGCCAGCGCCGCCGGCCAGGTCTGGCGGATCGAAATCGATTCGCCCGCCTGCGGCAGCGAGAATCCAACCTGGGCCACCGTCTTGCCCGGCGCGAACGGCCCGGTGATGGTCAGCATGTCGCCGAGCGCGCTGGCGCGTGGCGACGAGCCCTGCATGACCGACGCGCCCGCGGCGCCGGTCGGCAGCTGAATCAGCAGCGGGCCGCCAATCTCGATCGGCGTCCGCGCGTTGTTGACGATCTCGAGGAGGTAAAAGATCGTCAGGTTGTCGTCCTGGTATTCGATGATGATGCGCGACTCGGGGCCAATCTCGACCACCCCGGGCCGGGCCGGTTCCTTCGCCGCGGCATCAGCAGCGGTCTTTTCCGCCGCCTTGGCGGCGGCTATGCCGGCGATCAGCGCCACCCGCACTCCCCCGCTCGAGGGCACCGCGAATTCCTGCGACGTGAGAGTTTCGCCGTCGACGATGGCCGTCGCCTGGACGGTGTCGCCGGCGGTGAGCCCGGAGAACAGCGCCCGGCCCTGATCGTCGGTCTTGAGGGTGCGCCGGGCTGCGCCAATCGTCAGCGTCACGTCCTGGCCCGCAACGTTATTGCCCATTCGCTCTTTGACGACGCGAATCGTGACCGTGCCCGCCGCCAGCTCAGGCGCCGGCAGCGGCGTGCCCGCGATGGCGCTCGGATCCGGCATGTCGACCTGCGCGCTGGCTGGCGAGGCGCGCAGCAATAACGAAACACAAATTAGCAAAAACAGGATTCTGGGGACTTCCCCACCGTCTTGTCCGCCGAAGCCTCGGCGAAGGTGGAAGCCTTGACGAAGGCGGCTCACAGCTTTGCTCCGCAGTTCTTGCAGAACTTCGCGTCCGGGTCGTTCGCGGTCCCGCAACCCTCACAAATCGTTTGGAGAGCGACGGCTGCAGCCATCGAGGATTCGGCTTCAGCCATCGCGGAATCGGCTTCAGCCATCGCGGAATCGGCTTCAGCTGTCACGGTCATGCGAGGGCTAAAGCCCTCGCTCTCCAAACGATTCTGAACGGCTTTCGCGATCTGCTCGCGATAGCCGCCGCCGGCGTCGAGCTGCCGCATCAAGCCAAGCGCGCGGGCGCGCAGCCGGCCTGACATCTCGTCGAAGTCGGCCCTGGCCATCTTGCCCATGGCGAAATCGAACTCGAGCTCTTTGAGCGACCGCAGGACCAGCGCCTTCTCGCGTTCGAGCGCGACGCGCGTCCGGCCGCCGATGGTCATGCTGGTGGCCGGCACCGTCGACACCAGCGGCGCGAGGATTCGATACGCGCCGAGGCCGACGAAGCTCACCGACACCACGGTCATGCTGAGGACGATGATGTTCTCGGGCGACTGCCCGGTCGCGACGATCACGGTCGCGGTGGCCGCGAGCATGCCGCCGAGCAGAAAGAACTGCCACGGCTGGAGGAACGGATCCTCCTTGGCGCCGTCCGCGCTGCCACCGTCGCCCTCCGGGCTGCGGTGGACAGGTCGTGCCCCGGCCACCAGGTCAGGTTCTTTCACTCTCACGATCGGCTAATCGAGGTCGCGCAGCTCGTCGTCCAGCCGCGCCGCCATGGCGGGATCTTCCGTGGCCGCGGGCATCCCGGCGAACGCCGAGCGCCGTGACCAGCGCATCGCGAGATACGCGATGGTCATGAAGCCGCCGACGCCGACGACCACGGGCATCGCCCAGACGACACGACCCGAACCGCTGTTCGGCGGTTCGCTGAGGACCTGGTTGCCGCCGTAGGTGGTGACGTAGAAGTCGAGAATCTGCGCCTCGGTCTTCCCTTCTTTGAGCATCCCGTCGATCTTGGTCCGTTCGAGCGCGCACATGCCGCACGAGCACTGCCCCACCGGCAGCTTGGAGCAGCCGCCGCACCAGCACGCGAGCTTGTGGGCGATCTCGCGCGATTCGGGTGACACCAGCTGCAGCCGCGGATCCTGCCCGGTTTCGACGTGCTGCGCAAACGCGGCGCCAGACGACAACAGCAGCGACAGCAGCAGCAGTGAGGCCGTGGCCGCGCCCGCCGGCAGCTTGGCCGCCGCCAACGCCAGCGACGCCTCAGGCAGCAGCGCGATGCCGGTGCCGATCGCCAGGATGCCGAAGCCAAACCACACCCAGTTCACGAGCGGGTTGATGTGCACCTCGACGCTCGCCGTCTGCTCTTCGATCTCGAACGCGGGCATCACGATATAGAGGTCTTCCGCGAACGACCGCCGGATCGCGACTTCCGTGGTCGGCTCCTCCTCGTGCTTGCGGAAGTACCACTTCGCCGGGCGCATCTGATCGATCACTTCGCCGTCGAGGTTCTTGACGGTGATGATGCCGGTGACCATCTGCTTCTGGCCGTCATCGGTCACGCGCAGCGCGTCGAGATGGATGATGTAGTCGCCGACGATCTTCTCTTCGCCGGGCTTCAACAGCAGCTGTTCATCGCGGCTGAAGCCTTCGCCGGCGAAGCCCAGGAAGATCAGCACCATGCCGGCGTGCACGATGTAGCCGCCGTAGCGCCGCTTGTTGCGCGACACCAGGCCAATCATCGCGGTGACCAGATCGGTGCCGGTCATGCCGCGGCGAACGTTGGCGCCGCGGATGAACTCCTGCGTCAGCGTGCCGGCCACGAAGCCCGACAACGCGAAGCAGATGCCCGAGCTCCACACCCGCACGCCGAGCGCCACCAGCACACCGATCGTCACCAGCCCGGTCACCGTCGGCCACAGGAACTGCTCGCGCGCATTCTCGAACGTCGACTTGCGCCAGGCGAGCAGCGGGCCGACGCCGGTCAGGAACAGCAGCATCAGGCCGATCGGCACCATCCAGCGATTGAAGAACGGCGGGCCGACCGTCAGACGCTCGCCGTTGATCGCCTCGGTGATGGTCGGGAACAACGTGGCAAACAGGATGAACAGCGCCGAGAACAGCAGGATCCAGTTGTTGGCCAGAAACGCCGCTTCCTTCGACATCCACGAATCGAGCTCGTGGCGCGCCTTGAGCAGCGGCAGGCGGTAAATCACCCAGCCGAAACAGAACACGACCGTGAACAGCATGAACGCGACGAAGTAGCGCGCCAGCTCGGGATCCTCGCCGAACGCGTGGATCGACTGCACGACGCCCGAGCGCGTCAGGAACGTGCCGACAATCGTCAGCAGGAACGTGATGATCACGAGCGTGATGTTCCAGACGCGCAGCATGCCGCGCCGCTCCTGGACCATCACCGAGTGCAGGAACGCCGTGGCCGTGAACCACGGCAGCATGCCGGCGTTCTCGACCGGATCCCAGCCCCAGTAGCCGCCCCAGCCGAGCTCTTCGTAGGCCCAGATCATGCCGAGCGTCAGGCCCAGCGACAGGAAGAACCACGAGAACATCGTCCAGCGGCGCACGGCGCGCAGCCACGAGTCGTCGAGGTGGCCGGTGAAGAGCGCGGCCATGCCGAACGCGAACGGGATCGTCAGCCCGACGAAGCCGAGATACATCGTCGGCGGGTGGATCGCCATGTAGAAGTTCTGCAGCAGCGGGTTGAGGCCGCGGCCGTCGGTCGGCGACTCGGTCAGGTAGGTCGCGAACGGGTTGTTGTGAATCACCATCAGGAAGAGGAAGAACATCTCCACCGAGGCAATCACCGCGACCACGTACGGGAATCAACTCGCGATGCCGCTCGCGATTCACCTTCACCGCGACCGAGCCGAACAGCGACAGCAGGAACACCCAGAACATCACCGAGCCGTCGAGGCCGCCCCAGTACGACGTGATCTTGTAGAACAGCGGCTGGACGCTGTCGGAGTAGCGCTGGACGTAGCGGATCGAGTAGTCGCCGGCGACGAAGGCGTAGACGATCACGCCGGACGCGACGGTCATGACCGCGGCGATGGTGTAGAACGCGGCGATGCCGCTTTCGATCAGGCGCGAGTTGCGTCGGCGGGCGCCGACCACCGAGGCGGCGACGGCGTAGGCCGCGATGACAAACGCGATCAGCAGCAGGAGCGCGCCGAGGGAGGCCATGCCGGCCTCCTTAGTACTTCCCGGAGGGCGTCGCGCTCCCCGGCTTGGCTTCGTACTTCGACGGGCACTTCGCCATCACGCCGTTGGGCTGCACCTTGAAGCCCTCCGACGACAGCGTCGCCCTTGAGCACGACTTCAGACTCGCTCTTGAAGGTGTCGGGCACCACGCCCGGTGTAGGTGGCGGTGACGATCTTGCCGTTCTGCTGGACCTGGAACCAGTAGTCCAGCGTGTTCGGCTTCTTCATGATCGAATCGGGCACCACGAAGCCATGCAGCTGCAGCTTCTTGCCGTACCAGTTCTCCGGCTGCGCCATCACTTCGTCGACGTGCTTGTAGTACTCGGTGCCTTCGGCCATGGTCGTATACAGCAGACCGCCGAAGGTCAACGTGAGCACCAGGCTCGTTAAACCGATCTTCAAGCCTTTGTTCTTCATAACTGTGGCCCGCCCTGAGCGAGCGATGCGAGTGAAGGGATTTAGCCCTCGTTCAGAATACTACTGACCAGAGCGACGGGCAACCCTACAACGTTGCTGTACGAGCCCTCGATCCGGGGATAAACCGCGACGCCAAGCCCTGGATGGCGTAGGCGCCGGCGCGATCGACCGGCTCGCCGGTCGCGACGTACCACGAGATGTCTTTGTCTGTCATCGTCTCGAACCACACCCGGGTGGTGTCGACCGCGGAGCGCACCCCTGACCGACTGACGACCGCCACGCCGGTATGGACGTCGTGCGGCCGCCCGTTCAGCAGCGCGCAGCATCCGCATCGCGTCGGCGTCATCGACCGGCTTGCCGAGAATCTCGCCGTCGATGGTCACGGTCGTGTCGGCGCCGAGCACCCGCGCCTCGGGACGCAGCGCGAACACGGCGCGCGCCTTCTCGATGGCGAGCCGCTCCACGTACGCGGCGGGCGTTTCGTCGGGATGCGGCGTTTCGTCGATGTCGGCCGCCAGCACCTCGAAGGCGATGCCGGCGGCGGTCAGCAGTTCTGCGCGCCGCGGCGAGCGGCTCGCGAGAATTATTTGGCGGGCTGGTTCTCGTACCACTTCAGGTTCGCGGTCGAGGTGCCGATGCACGCGATGTCGAGGCGGGTGTCCTCGTTGAGATGCGCCACGGCGCACCCGGCGGCCGCCATGCTCTTGTCGGCCGGCGCGGCGAGCACGAACCTGCTCCACTGATCGCTCGCGCCGAGGCGATAGATGTTCACGCCGCCCCCGCCGCCGCGGTAGCCAGCGATGATTTCGTCGACGCCGTCGCCGTCGAGGTCGGCGCTCGCCATGGTGTGGCCGTCATTCAAGGTATCGTCGATGATCGTCCGGCTGCCCCACGTATCACCTTTGCCGCGATAGATCACCACCTGGTTGCCGTGCCACGGCTCGATCGACGCGAGCTGGCGCCCGGCCTTGGTGCGCAGCACCACCACGTCGCTCGATCCGTTCTTCGGCCACGGCTCGGGATTGCCGGCGGTGAGCCGGGTGCCGTGCCACTTGCCGTCGGTGTAGCGATAGAGGTGAATGCCCATGAAGCTCGCGCCGAGCAGCGCCTCACGTCCCTTGCCGTCCCAATCGACGACCTGCAGGCCATGGAGCACGCCTTGGTCGGCATCGGTGATCGTCTGCCGCTTCAAATCGGGAAGCGCGTAGGCGTAGATCGAGACCTTGTCCTTGTAATCGGGCGGCACGCCGGCGACGCCGCCGAGCGGTCCGTTGACCACCATCTTGCGACCGTTGCCTTCGGCATCGATCCATCGCACGCGATGCACCGACGGCATGCGATCGAATTCCTTCGCGGTCCACGGCGCATTCACATCGACGCCCCGGGTCAGCAGCGTCATCACCCCCTCGCCCTTGGCAGGCGTGGTGCTGAAGCCGCTCTGCAGCACCATCTCGGGATAGCCGTCCTTGTCGGTGTCGAAGGCATCGGCGTTGATCATCGCCGGGTAACCCGAGGCCATGACGTGCGGCGTCCAGCTCGGATTCTCGAACCAGGTGAGATCGACCTTCGCGCCGGTCGCGACCGCCAGCAGATCGGTCTTGCCGTCCTTGTTGATGTCGGCGGCGACCACCTGATAGCCGCCGCGTAATCCAGTGGCGACGGTGTGCTCGACGAAATTCCACGGCGCGGCCGGCTGCGCCTGGCCCACCGCGAGGCTGACGACGCCGGCTCCCACCATGACCGCGGCTGTCCACGCTTTGACCGGTGCAGGTTTCATGGAGGGAATCATACAGATTTCACGTGTGGCGACAAACCGCTGGCTTTGTCGTACGATCGGATGGTGATCAAGGCCAATCAGGTCATGCCGGCGGTGGTCGCCGAGGTGGTCCGCAAAGCGCCCCTGACCGACGCGAAAGTCGCGTTCGCGTGGCGCCTCGCGGTCGGGCCGGCCCTCGGCAAGGCCACCAGCGTGCGGCTCGGCGCCGACGGCACGTTGTATGTGACCTCCGAATCCTCGGCCTGGAGCGACTCCATTCGGGCCTCAGTTGGCATGATCCGCTCGCGGCTCGCCCACTATCTCGGGGACAGCACGGTCAAAAGAATTGCATTCGACTAGGTTCCAAGGGTTCCAACAGTTCCAGGGGTTCCACAGGCATCGTTCTGCTGCGGTGCCAACCGTTCGGTACCGGGAACCCCGTCAGAACGATGCCTTTGGAACCCCTGGAACCCCTGGAACCGTTGGAACCGCTAGAATCAGATCACCATGCGCAACGCCTTTATCGTCAGCGCCGTCCGCCTTCCTACCGGCAAGTTTCTCGGCACCCTGAAAGACTTCACGGCCCCTGAGCTCGGCGCCTTGGTGGTGCGCGAATCGGTGGCG
The DNA here is from genome assembly GCA_963795125.1 of uncultured Acidimicrobiia bacterium. Lineage (GTDB taxonomy): Bacteria > Acidobacteriota > Vicinamibacteria > Vicinamibacterales > UBA2999 > 12-FULL-67-14b. The sequence continues at coordinate 1,557,393 of CAWCGQ010000001.1, forward strand.
CGCGCGGGGATCGATCCCGGGGCCGTCGACGAGTGCATCATGGGCAACGTCGTGTCGGGGGGCGTCGGCCAGGCGCCGGCGCGCCAGGCCGCGCTCAAAGGCGGCCTCGAGGATCACGTCGCCGCCCTCACCATCAACAAGGTGTGCGGCTCGGGACTGAAGGCGGTAATGCTCGCGCACCAGGGCATTCAGACCGGCGACATCGACATTGCCGTCGCCGGCGGCATGGAGTCGATGAGCAACTGCCCGTACATCATCCCGAAAGTCCGCGAGGGCCTGCGGATGGGCCACGGCTCGGTGATCGACCTGATGATCCACGACGGCCTGTGGTGCCCATTCGAGAACTGGCACATGGGTAATGCGGGCGAGACGGTCGCCGACGCCTACAAGGTGACGCGCGATCAGCAGGACGAGTATTCCGTGGACAGCCACAAGAAGGCGGCCGCGGCGGCGAGCGCCGGCAGGTTCACGGCCGAAATCCTTCCCGTCACCATCCCCCAGAAGAAAGGCGATCCGATCGTGTTCGACCGCGATGAGTCGGTGCGCGGCGACACCACCGCCGACGTGCTGCGCGAACTGAAGCCGGCCTTCAAAAAGGACGGCTCGGTGACGGCAGGCAATGCGCCGCCGGTCAACGACGGCGCCGCGGCGCTGGTGGTGATGGCGGACGACACCATGCGTTCGCTCAAGGTCACGCCGATCGCACGCATCGTCGCGCAGGCGACCAGCGGTCTCGCGCCGAAGATGCTGCTGATGACGCCGGTGGAAGCGACGCGTAAGGTGCTGAAGAAGGCAGGATGGTCGATCGGCGACGTCGATCTGATCGAGCTGAATGAAGCGTTCGCCGTGCAGGCGGTGGCGGTGATGGCGGAGCTCGGTGTCGATCCCGCCAGGGTCAACGTCAACGGCGGCGCGGTGGCGCTCGGTCATCCGATCGGCGCCTCGGGTGCCCGCATCCTGACGACGCTGATTTATGCCCTGAAGGCGCGCGGGCTGAAACGCGGCATCGCTACGCTCTGTCTCGGCGGCGGGAACGGCGTCGCGCTCGCCATCGAAATGCAATAAGCAGGAGCGGGCCGAGGATCAGGATCTCCTTGGTCACGGCCCACGCATTGTGCGGAATGAAGTTATCCAGCCAGTAGCGCCGCGAGATCGCCTCGAACACGAACGCGTTCGCGAAATAGAAAGTTCGAATCGAGCGGCCATAGCGCCATGACGCCGAGCGGCGGCGTGTCGTCGGACCCCAGCCAGTCGAACAGGACGTGGCTCGACCACGCCAGCGTGACGGCGATCGCCAGGCGCGGGTTGCGCTTCCAGGCGAGGACCACGAGGCCGGCGATCACCGCGGCGCCGAGGCTGTGCGTCTGCCGGTTGTGCCCTCCCCACGCAAAGTCGATGTCGGGCGCGACCCCCGCGATGGCGCACAACAGCAGGGCGGACGGCGTCAGCAGCCTGCCGACAATGAGCCCGCCCAGGGCGTGACCGACCGGGCTCGGCATCCCTCACCGTACGCAGTTATCGAGGCGCCAGTCAAACGATCAGGACTCAAAACCTGCGATCGTGGCCGGAAAGAGGCGAAAGTGGTCAATTCCCCTAACTTATTGAAAATGGGCGTGAACTCACCTGTCACTGCACGGATTTACGCTTGACTTTCGCTTGGCGCGTTTCTAGGATCATCCGAGTCCCGAAAGGACCCCACTCACATGCCCATAGATGAACAAAAAGAACGGATGAAGGCCATCGAGGCCGCCGTCGGACAGATTGAAAAGCAGTTCGGCAAAGGCTCGATCATGCGCCTTGGCCAGAACAACATCGTCGCGCCGGTTGAATCGATCTCGACCGGCGCGCTCAGCATCGACTACGCGCTCGGCATCGGCGGCGTGCCGCGCGGCCGGGTGATCGAGATCTTCGGTCCGGAATCGTCCGGCAAGACCACGCTGGCGCTGCAGATCATCGCCGAGGCCCAGAAAAAGGGCGGCACCGCGGCGTTCGTCGACGCCGAGCACGCACTCGACGCGGCGTATGCCAAGAAACTCGGCGTCGATCTCGACAATCTGCTGGTCTCGCAGCCGGACAACGGCGAACAGGCGCTCGAAATCGTCGAGGTGATCATCCGCTCGAACAGCGTCGACGTGGTCGTGGTCGACTCGGTCGCCGCGCTCGTGCCCCGCGCCGAAATCGAGGGCGAGATGGGCGAGGCGCAAATGGGCCTGCAGGCGCGCCTGATGTCGCAGGCGCTGCGCAAGCTGACCGGCGCGGTGTCGAAGTCGAAGGCGTCGCTGATCTTCATCAACCAGCTGCGCGAGAAGATCGGCGTGATGTTCGGCAATCCCGAAACCACCACCGGCGGCCGCGCGCTTGAAGTTCTACTCGTCGGTGCGCGTCGACATCCGCCGCATCGGCGCGATCAAGGACGGCGACAACGTGGTCGGCAACCGCACGCGCGTCAAGATCGTGAAGAACAAGATGGCGCCGCCCTTCCGCGAGGCTGAATTCGACATCATGTATGGCGAAGGCGTGTCGCGTGAAGGCGACCTGATCGACATTGCCGTCGAGCACAAGATCATCGAGAAGAGCGGCGCCTGGTTTGCCTACGGCGGCGAGCGCCTCGGCCAGGGGCGCGAGAACGTCAAGACCTACCTGAAGGAGCACCCCGAACTGCGTGACGCGATCGATAAAAAGGTCCGCGAAGCGCTCGGCATCTCGCGCGACGCGGTACCCGAGCCGGTCGCCGTCTGACCAACGGGCGGACCTCGGTCCGCCACTATCTGCATGGACAGTGCACTCCTGCATTACGTCATCGAGCTGCGACGTCCGTGGCTCGATGATGTATTGCTGCTCGCGAGCGCGCTCGGCGCGGGCGGGTTCGTCTGGTGGGCCACCGCGCTCATCGCGATGGTGTTCCCGGCACGGCGAGCGGCAGCCTGGCGCCTGCTGCTCGCGATACTCGTTCACCTGGATCACCACCGAGTTCGCGCTCAAACCGCTCGTCGACCGACCACGGCCGTTCATGACCGATTCCACGTTCAGCGTCATCGACGCCAAGCCGCAGACCGCCGCCTTCCCATCCGGCCACGCGGCGATGGCGGTCGCCGGCGCCATGGCCGGCGTCGCGAATGCTGCCAGGGTCGGGGTGGGTCTGGTGGCCGATCGCGGTCGCCGTGGCGGTGTCACGGGTCTATATCGGCGTGCATTGGCCGAGCGACGTGGTCGTCGGCGGACTGCTGGGTGTGGCCACCGCGTGGTTCGTGCTGGGCGGACAGGCCGGCCGATTCGCGATGAAACCACGGGCGCCGCGGCCGGGAATGACGTAAAGTACGTGGCCGGATGCGCATCCTGATCGCGGAAGATGACGCGACATCGCGAACCGTTCTCGAGGCAATCCTCACGAAGGACGGCTACGAGGTGGTGGCGACCGGCGACGGCATTTCCGCCCTGGCCGCGCTCGAACAGTCCGGCGCCCCCGAACTGGCGATTCTCGACCTGATGATGCCTGGCATTGATGGCCTGGAGCTGATGCGCCGCATTCGGGCGTTGCCCAATCAGCTGCCGCCGTACCTCATCATGGTCAGCAGCAAGGCCGAGAAGCTCGACGTCATTGCCGGCCTCGACGCCGGCGCCGACGACTATCTGACCAAGCCGTTTGACCCCGGTGAGCTACGCGCGCGCGTCAAGGTTGGCTGCCGGATGCTCGAAATGCGGATTGCGCTCGGCGACAAGGTCAAGCAGCTCGCCCTCGCCCTCGAGCAGGTCCGCACGCTGCGCGGCATCGTCCCGATTTGCGCCAGCTGCAAGAACGTGCGCGATGACCAGGGGTTCTGGAATCGCGTGGAAGTCTACGTCCGCGACCACACGGAAGCGGAATTCAGTCACGCCGTCTGTCCCGACTGCCTGCGCAAGCTCTATCCGCAGTTCAAGCACGACGACGAACCGAAGCGCAGACGCTAGCGGCCTGCCTGTACGGCCAGGACTTCGTCGAAACACTCGAGGAACGCGTCAACCACTTTCGGATCGAATTTCGTGCCGCGCCCGTCGCGCAGGATCGCCGTGGCGACCTCGTTTGAATAGGCCGGCTTGTACGACCGCTCGCTGGTAATGGCGTCGAAGGTATCGGCAACGGCACAGATACGTCCCCACAACGGGATATCCTCCCCTGCCAGACCCGCCGGATAGCCGCTGCCGTCCCATCGCTCATGATGGCTGAGGGCGATGATGCGCCCGGCCTGCAGGAGTTCCGACGTCGAATTCGCGAGAATCGTTCCGCCAATGGTGGCGTGCGAGCGCATCACCTCCCATTCCGCCACGTCGAGCTCGGACGGTTTCCGGAGGATCACGTCCGGCACCGCGATCTTGCCGAGATCGTGCATGCGGCTGGCGTGCTGAATCAGCTGCACTTCGCCCGGCGGCAGTTTCAGTCCGCGCGCGATGATTGCGCAGTACTGGCTCATGCGCTCGATGTGCCTCGCCGTGACCCGATCCTTGTACTCGGCAACGATCGCCAGGCGCTCGACGGTATCGAGATGCGCGAGATACTCGAGGCGCTGGGCCTCGGCCATCTGCTCGAGCGCGGCACGCAGGCTGGCGGTGCGCAGCTTCACCAGCTCCTCGAGGTGCGCCTGGTGGCTTTTGAGCGCGTCCTGCGCATCCTTCAGCTTGAGAAGCGACGCGGCGCGGATCCGAAACTCGCTCTCCTCGACCGGCTTGGCGATGAAATCGTTGGCGCCGGCTTCGACCGCGATCAAGCGGTCGTCGCGGCTGGCCATCGAGGTCAGCATGATGACCGGGATATCGTGAGCGACCGGGTTCGTCCGAATGCGCCGGCACACTTCGAAGCCGTCGATCCCGGGCATCATCACATCGAGCAACACCAGGTCGATGCCGAGCCGCAGCTTGGCCAGCGCTTCGATCCCATCAGCGGCCGACTCGACCTCGTAGCCGGTCGACCGCACCACGGCCTGCGTGATCGAACGGGTCGCCCCGTCATCATCGACCACCAGGATGCGTCGCGGGTCGTTGGGGACGTGGATCATGTCGGGTCGACGATCCCGTGCGCGTGAACGGCACGGCGGATGGCGTCGTAGTCGAGCGTGAGGTCGGTGATGAGACCGTCGCACCGGTCGAACACACCGCATCGCACTTCACGGATGATCTCACCGCACGTCGAGACCATCGAAGACGCGCCCACCGTCGCGGCGCTGCCATGCAGCGTGTGCGCGAGGCGGTGTGCGGCGGCGCCGTCCTTCTGCTCCACCGCGTGCCTGAGGGCGGTCAGGCGCACGGCCGTGTCCTTCAGGAACACCGGCATCACTTGCGCCGTCAGTCCCGGGGCGGCACGATCCTCGAGTTGCCGGAGATGCTCGAGAACGGCGCGGCCCACCGCGTCAAAGTCGCGAGGGGGAACCACGATCTGCGGCAAGGCCATAGCCGATGACGAACGCCACAGCTCGGGCGTGGTCCCGCCGGTATGGTTCTGGACGGAGGTCGCGTCGCCTGGCTGGCGCCGCACGACCATGATGACCAGAACTACCGCGACGGCGACGAGGAGAACAATGATTTCGCTGCTCATGAAAGATCGATGCGGTGCGGCACGGCGCGGCGAAACACCGGAGGGTCATCATACCTTGGCCACCGGCGCTGCTGCCTCACCCGCTCAGCGCTGCGCGGAGTCGTGACGCCCTCCGTGCAACGCCAGCAGGCTGCGGATCAGGCGGGCCGGCGGCAGCACCTGTTGCGCCGCGTCCAGATTGATCGCGGCCCGCGGCATCCCGAAGACGACACAACTGGCTTCGTCCTGGACCATCGTGGTTCCGCCGGCGCGTCTGATCGCGAGCAGTCCTGCCGCGCCGTCGGTGCCCATCCCGGTCAGCAGCACCCCGGCGGCGCGCGCGCCGTAGACCCGCGCAATCGTCATGAAGGTGATGTCGACCGAGGGACAGAACCCGCCGACCGGCTTGCTGTCGTCGATGCGCGTGCGGCCGCCGGACAGCACGGTCAGGTGCGCGGATGGCGGGGCGAACAACACCCGGCCCGATTGCAGCAGGTCGCCGCTCTCCGCCACCTTCAACGGCAGCGCGCAGCGCTGGCGCAAGGCGCCGAGCCAGCCGTGCATGAATCCTTCGGCCATGTGCTGGACCACCACCACCGCCGGCGAGTAATCGGCCGGCAGGGCCGACAACAGTTCGTCGAGCAGCCGGGGGCCGCCGGTGGACGCACCGATCGCCACGACCGCGGTTGCCGTGCGAGGCTTGCGCTGAGCGGACGCCGGCTGACGCGCCGGGGCCCCGTACATGTGCGTGACCACCGTGACCCGCGCCAGCGACTTGACCTTCTGCACCAGCGTACCCGCCGCCGTTTGCCACCGCGGATCGAGTATCTGCGTCGGCTTCTCGACGATGTCGAGCGCGCCGGCGGCGAGCGCGTCGCTGCGGGAATACAGGCCGTCGTGCCCGAAGAACGCGCTGAAGAACAGGATCGGCGTCGGGTGGCGCGCCATGATGTGCTGGGTCGCTTCCATCCCGTCCATGCCCGGCATCACCAGATCCATCGTGACCAGGTCGGGTTTCAGCTGCGCCGTCAGTTCCACCGCCTCGCGGCCGGTGGCCGCCATGCCGACGACGCGAATGCCGGCATCGGCCTCGAGGACGCTCTTCAGCACGTCGCGCGCGACCGGTGAATCGTCGACAATCAGCACCCGCACGCCACCCGCACCGGGCGTTGCGCTGTTGATCAGGTTAACCATGGCCGTCGGGCACTCCCTCTTTAGACGGCGGGACGGCGTTGCGGCCGTTGGCGATCAGCAGTCGCACGGTCTCGAGCACCTGGTGCTGATCGAATGTGCCCTTCGTGACGTAGGCATCGGCGCCGGCGGCCAGCCCGCGCTGGCGATACTCCTCGGTGTCGCGCGACGTCACGATGATCAGGGGAATATTCTGCAGCCGCGGGTCCGCGCGCAGGCGGGTGGTCAATTCGAAGCCGTCCATCTCCGGCATATCGACGTCGGAGATCACCAGATCACACGGCTGTCGGCGCAGCGTTTCGAGGGCGGCGGCACCGTGAAGCGCGATCGCGGCCTGATAGCCGGCGCCGAGCAGCATGCCCTTCAGCAGGTCTCCCGCCACCAGCGAGTCTTCCACGATCAGGACCCGCGCCGGCGCGACCGCGTCCAAGTCGGGTGTCGCCGCCATCGGCGGCGTGGACCGCGGCCGTGCCGGGACCCTGGCAGCCAGTTCCTGGACGTCGAGAATGGGCACGATCTCCCCATTACCGAGAATCGCCGCGCCCGCCATGGTCAACTGGTGACGCAGCGGCCCGGGCAGTTCCTGGAAGACGAGCTCCTGCTCCTCGCGGACTCCGTCGACGGTGATGGCGACGAGCGCGCCGCGCGATTCGATGATCAGGGCGGTTTTTTGCGCCGTGCCGGCGGTCGCGGGGGCGGGAAGACTGAGGAGCCCCTGCAGCGACGCCACCGCTACGGCTTCGCCATCGATCTCGACGAACCGCTCCATCGGCGAGTCAGCCGCCGCCTCGAGCGCAAGATGCACGATGCGCCTGATGGGCGCCGTCGGTATCGCCATCAGCTCGTCGTTGACGTCGACAAGCACGACACGCAGCAACGCCAGCGATAGCGGCAGATCGAGCAGCACGGTCGTGCCGCGGCCCACGACCGACTCGACGCGCACCGATCCGCCCAAACGGTCCGCGACCACGCGCACCACGTCCATGCCGACGCCGCGGCCCGATACTCCCGTGGTCTCGGTGCGTGTGCTGAAGCCGGGCTCGAAGATCAGGTTGACCAGACGTTCGTCGGTCCACTCGGCGACCTCCGACGCGGTCGCAAGGCCCTTGCGGACGGCGGACGCGCCGACCATCGCCGGATCGATACCGCGTCCATCGTCGCGGACGGTGATGTGGATTCGGCTGCCCTGCTGCTCGGCGGCGATCAGCAGCGTACCGGCGCCGGTCTTGCCGGCGTGTTCGCGTTCGGCCGGGGTCTGCAGGCCGTGATCGACGGCGTTGCGAATCAGATGCACTAACGGATCGGTGATTTGCTCGATCACGCGCTTGTCGAGCGCGGTCTCGCTCCCCTTCATCGTCAGCTCGACCTCCTTGCCGCAGGCACGCGCCAGGTCGCGCACTGCCCTCGGGAAGGCGTCGAACACCGTCGCGATCGGCAGCATCGTCAACTCGATGACGTGCTGCCGCAGCTCCTCGGTGATGAGGGAGAGACGCGCGTGATCGTCGCCGACGTTCATCAGCAACGAGCGCAGCCGGCGATTGAGCGTGTCGAGCGCATCCGCGTAGTCGCCAAGCTCCGCGGCGCGGCTCCTGGACGGCGGCGCCAGCCGTTCTTCCCGCATCCGATCGCGCAAACGACCGAGCGACACTTCCACCCGGCGCAACTCCGCGTGGCGCTCCGACGCTTTGAGGCGCTGGATCACCATTTCCGGGGCGAGATGGGTCAGGCTTTGCAGCTTCTCGACCGAGACGCGCAGCGACGCCGCCGGGGCCCGGCCCGTCGGCGCCACCGCAGCGGTAGCCCTCTGCTCCTTGCGGCGCGGCGGTTTGGCGGGCTCCCGCCGATCGGTCTCGGTGGCAAGCGCCGCCAGCTGGCCGCCGAGCTCGACGGTATCGACGGCAGTGGTGTCGCCGCGCCCGAGTTCCTCGACGCGCGCCGACATGACGTCGATCGAACGGAAGACCAGGTCGAACGCGCGCGCATCGATAAGCCGCGCGTCCCGCTTCGCCGCCACGAACAGGTCCTCGAGTTGATGCGCGATCTGCGAGATGTCAACGAACCCAAGCATCTGCGAGGAGCCCTTGAGGCTGTGGGCCTCGCGAAACACGTCGGCGATGATCTCGGGCGACTCGGGATGGTCCTCGAGTCGCAGCAGCAGCGCGCCGAGCGACCGCAGTCGGTCGCGCGCCTCTTCGACAAACTGCTGGGTGAACGCCGAGGTGTCGGGGCCTTCCTGTGGTGCGCTCACCGGTTCACCACCCGGTCGAGGTCGAGCAGACGGATCGAGCCCGGGCCGACGATCGACAGTCCGTCGATGCAGGCCGAGCGTTCGGCGCTCCATTCCACCGGCGGCGCGGTAATCGAGTCGGGGTCGATCGAGAAGACATCGACGATGGCGTCGACGACCAGCCCGACCGGGTAGCTGACATGCTCGAGCGCGATCAGGTAGCCGACCCCTGGTGGCTTCGGGCAGTCGAGGCCGAGGATTTCACGTGCGTCCAGGGCGCAGATGATCTGGCCGCGAAGGTTGACGAGTCCGGCGACGTGGGATGCCGCTCCGGGTATGCGCCGCAGACGGGTCAGCCGACACACCTCGCGCAGGCGGGCCAGGGGCACTCCGTAGAGGTCGGCGCCGAGCCAGAACCCGAGGTACGGCACGCCGGCCGCGGCTGCGGTTGCCGGCGGCGTCTGCGTCGGCGACAGGGACGTGGTGTCGTCGTGGGTCATCGGCCGCGCTACAACTTGAATTCCTTGATGCGCGTCTTGAACTGGTCGGCGAGTACGTTGAGCTCCCCGACCGAGGCGGCGGACTGTTTCATTCCGGCCGCCGACTCGCCCGTCACCACCGCCACCTCACGCATGGTCTGGACGATCTGTTCGCTGGCGCTCTGCTGCTGCTGCGTGGCGAGGGTAATCTGGCGAATCGCCTGCGTCGTCCGATCGACCATCTGGATGATCTGCTCGAGGCTGCCGCGGGCGCCGGTGGCAAGGGCGACGCCGTTCTCGACTTCCTGCACGCCCTGCTCGGTGGCGAGCACTGATGATTGCGTCGCCGATTGAATCTCGCCAACGATGGCCTTGATTTCCTCGGCGGAATCGCGCGTTCGTTCGGCGAGACGGCGGACCTCGCTGGCGACGACCGCAAATCGCTTGCCGTGCTCGCCCGCTGCCGCCGATTCGATCGCGGCGTTGACGGCGAGCAGGTGGATCTCGCCGGCGATCTCCTTGATCAGGTTGAGCACTTCCGAGATGCGACGCGAGCGTTCGCCGAGCAGCAGCGTCTTGCCGGAAATATCGGCGACGCGGCGGCGGATGTTCTCCATGGCCTCCAACGCCTCGCCGACCGAGGCGTAACCGGCGTGCGCCGCGTGAGCACTGTCGTCGGCGATCCGCTCCACCGACGTGGCGCTCTGCGCAATCTGTTTCGCGGTGTTGGTCAGTTCCTCCATCGTCGCGGTGACCTGCGCGATCGAGGCCGCCTGCTGCACCGAGCCCGACGCGTGATCCTCCGCATTGGCCAGCACCTGCGTCGACGACTGCGTGATCTGCAGGCCGGCCTGTTGCAACTCGAGGATCAGCCCGCGCAGCTGCGCGGACATGTCGTTGGCGGCCTGCGCGAGCATGCCGAGTTCATCCTGCCGCTTGACGCTGAAACTTCCGGACAGGTCGCCGGCAGCGACGCCCCGCAGGAACGGCACCAGCGCCTGGATCGGCTGCGAGAACTGGTTGGCCCAGTACACCGCCGCCGCCGCGGCGACGGCGGCCAGCAGCACCGACAACAGCACGATCGTCCACATCAGGCTGCCAAGCGGTGCAAACGCCACGTCGGTGCGCAGCAACATCGCGACCCGCCAGATGCCCGGCAGTTCCGGGCGCGGCTGGCTCGAGGCAAATCCAAGAAGGTACGAGTCGCGGCCAATCTGCGTCGTCGTGCTGCCGGTCTGGCTCGCGGCCGCCGCGACATTCACCGCATCAAGACCAAGGGTGCTCAAGTGCGTCTTCCCCGGCTGCCATCCCGCAAAGAACGGCGGCGCGCTCAACACCGCGCCGCGTGAATCCGCCAGCAACAGGTAGCCGCGATCGTTCTGCCCCTCGGGAACGACCTTGACGCTCTGCAGGGTCTCGACGATCTGCGGCCAGTCGAGGACTTCGACCAGCACGCCGACAATCTTCGAGTGATCGAAGCTGGCGCGCAGCGGCACCGCGATCGGCATGCCGACGCGATTGGTGAATTCCTGCATCTCGGGAGCGCTGACCCACTTATCGCCGCGTCGCGCCGCCTGGAACCACGGGCTGCTGCCGACCTCGCGTCCGTGCATCTCGGGGACGGTCGACGCGATCACCTGGCCGGCCGCGCTGGCCACCCATAACTCCTGCAACTCGAAGTTGCGCTTGGCGTCCTGCAGGAACTGGAGGATGCGACCGTCGGCATCCGCGGTGACGGTGTCGTCCTGGATCAGCCGCAGTTGCGACCAGCCGTTCAGGCTGGCCTGGCGATCCAGGATCATCCGCTCGAGCCGTTCCTCGGTCTGGACGGCGAGGCTTTCGAGATTGAATCGTATGCTCTGGTCGAGCGCGCCACGGGCGCTGCGGTAGGCGGCCACGCCGGACAACGTCATCGGCAGCAGCGACAACGTCACCAGCACCAGGACCAGCTGCCACCGAACACTCAAACGCATGGCTTATTCTCTCCGGAGGAGCGCCGCCGACGCGGCTAGGGCCGCCCGGTTATCTTCACGATCGCGACCGTGTCATCGACTTCCGCCGGCGGCACGTACGCGATGGCCCCGGGCACGCTGGCGACAAAGCGCAGGATTGCGCGCGTCGACCGTTGCGTGGACGGTGGCGTCAGCCCCTGCGTCACGCCCTGCTGGACCCAGTAATCGCCCATCTCTCGAACCGACCGCGCCAGCACCTGGCGCGAAAACACCTCCCGGTGCGCGCTGGTGGCATCCCAGTCAACCGGGACGACGGTTTCGGCATGCGGCCACATCCGCTGTTGCTTCATGAACACCCGCCGCAGTTCCAGCACCGTCAACGTCCGGACCGGATTCGACTTGTGCACGACCACGGCGAGCGGCAGCTCCTGCGCCGCCTGCGATCCAGGGGTCAGCATCAGGGCCGCGGCCACCATCGCGATCCGGATTGCCGCCGATACGCTCACGCTGCTCACACCTTAGAAGAAAAACACCGCCGCCGTTGCGAAGCCGTTGAACCGCTTGCGCTCGTGTTCGTCGCTGACGAACGATCGGCTCAACGGAATCGACCGGTAGTATTCCGCCTTCAGCGCAATCTGCGCAAACGGCCGGTAATTCACACCCGCCAGATGGCGGCGCTCCGCCTGCTGCAGCCGCGGACTCTCCAGCTGCTCGAGCCGATAGAAGCCCAGCCAATCGGGATGCAGCTGTACCGCCGGCTGGAGGTAAAATCCCGTGCGCGTCATCCCCGCCGATTCACCGCGCGCGTACTCGCCGTTCAGCTGCAATCGCGAGATCTCGATCTGGCTTTCGAAGCCGGCGACGTTGTCGTCTTCGAGCTCCTCGCCGGCGACGCCGGTTTCACCGCGATACACATCGCCGGCGACATCAAAGCGCCTGAAGATGCCGCTGGTCGGAAACTTCACCTGCACGCGACCGCCCCAGGCCTTGCCGCTGCGCAGATCCGACTGGCTGTTGCCCTCGAAATTGTTATTCGCCGCGTAGAGCGAATAGCCCACCCCGAACTCTGAATTGCCGACCGGCCGACTGGCCTGACCTCGGACCATCACGCCAACCAGTTCGGGCGGAAATAGTTCGCGCAGGTAGATCGGCAGGGTCGTTGAATACGTCAGGTTCGGATACCGATGCTGCCACCAGTATTGCGGCGACAGCTGTTTCCCGGCGCGAATGCTGAGGTAGCGGTTGTGATTGTATTCCATCCAGGCGTTTTCGACCGCCACCTGGCCTTCGCCGCTGATATCGGTCTCGGCCGCCGCCTCGTCGTGTCCTTCGCCCGATTCGTCGGCCGTCGACACCTCGGCGTGATGCGCCACATTCTGCAGTTCGAGCTCGGTGAGGAAATTGAACCGGCCAAGCTGCTTGCCCAGGATCAGGCCCAGGTGGTCCAGCTGAAACGCGCTGGGGCGCTCGGGCTCCTGGGCCACGAACCGGAAGTTCACGTAGCCATTGACATTGACCTTGCTCAGCATCGTTTCGCGAACCGAGTTCACGGCGTCCTGCTGGGTCTTGGCTTCGTCCTCGAGCTCTTCTTTGGTGGCCGACTGGCCCAGTTGCTTTTCGAGCGCCTCGAGACGCTGAAGAAGCGTCGCCATCGCGCTCTGCTGCGCGACGATCTCCGCCCGCAGTTTCGCGATCTCATCCTGCTGGGCCCAGGCCGTGCCGCTCGCGAGCACAACGATGACCGCGGTGATGCTGACTAACCGTGTATACATGACTGATTCCTCACAGCCCGGACGGCAAGCCTCCGGCTGACTGATCCGCCTTATCGGTGGATCGGATGCGAAAGTTCAGGAGGCGCGGGAGCGGATCGAGAACGGCCGCCGGGGGAGGTTGGCGGCCGTTCTCACGATAAACCGGTGAGTGGACCCCTCAGCGGGCCGGGCACCCTTCGAACACGGCCAGCGGCATGCCGCTTGGCACCGCCGCCGGCACCAGGCCGCACAAGTTCGACTTGCCAACCCGGGGGTCGAGCAGGCCGTCCCTGACAAACCGGACCAGGTCGGCGAATTCCGCGTTCGTCAGCTTGATCGGCTTCTTCAGCCGGGGATCGATCCGGCTCTTCTCGACGAGCGGACCCACCTGCTGCAGATCGGCCGGGATCTCCGCGTAGGCGGGATCGTAGTGCTGCGCCCCGTCCACCACGTTGAGATGGAAGCGGATCGCATCCTCGAAGTGCACGAAGGCGCCGTTGTGGAAAAACGCCGGCGACACCGCGAGATTGCGGAGCGGCGCGGTGCGGAACTTATAGCGGTCCGCCGGCTCGCCGGTGCGCTCTTCGCGACCAAAGTCCTCGTTCTCCCCCGGTCCCGAGAAAATGAAGTTGCCGGTATTGACGCCGAAACTCGGGAACACCTGCGGGACGCCGACGACATGATCCTTGAAGTCGCTGAACATCTCGTTGGACTGGCCGTCCACCCTGTGGCACGACGCGCAATTGGCCTTTCCGAAAAACAACAGCGCTCCGCGCTTCTCGGACGCACTCATGGCGTGGTGTTCGCCGCGCGCAAACCGATCGATCGGCGCGTTGGCAAACACCAGCGTGAATTCGAATTCCGCGATTGCCTTGCCGAAATGAAAGAAGTCGATCGGCGCGCCGCGCTTGATCTCCTTGAAGACCTTCCCGAATTGCGTGCGGTAGGCCGGCGTGCCGTTCAACACCGCCAACGCCGCCTGCCGGATGGGCTCGTTGCGGAACAGGCTGACGTCGGGCAATGGGACGTTCGAACCGGGGCCGCCGGGCACATCGAACTGGCAGAAACGGAATCCGAGTGAGGGATCGGGCACGCCGCCCGGGCAGGTCCCGGTAAAGCCGACCACTTCGATCAGCTCCGTGGGCGGCATGTGCGCCTGGGCCTGGAGCAGATGCGTCACGCCGTGCAGGGCGTTCTCGGCCGCTGAGAATCGCACCGGCGTGAACGGCAGGGCGTCCTCGGGCGCCGGGAAGCTGAAGCCGCGCGACGGATTGAACGGATCCCCGGAGAGCGACTCGAAGCGGCTGTTCCACATCAGCCGCGGATAGAGGGCGCTGTTGACCACCGAGGGCGCCCGGCGTTGATTACGCGGGCCGGTTCGGTGGGGACCGACGAGGTTGTTGTTCTGAACGCCGATTGACATCGGTTGCGCGTCGCCCATCCCATTGGTCGGCGAATGGCATCCCGCGCAGGTGTTGTCTCGCCCAAGCGAGTGGACGTTGTCGAACCACAGCATGCGGCCGAGCTCTGCCAGCTGCGGATCGATCGGCCGCCCCAGGTTTTCCTTGAGCCGCTTCTTGAAGATTCGCTCGATGTCGCCCGTGAAGCCCGCGGCCGCGAGCGTGCGCCGCAGTTCCCGATCGAGGCTGGTGTCGCGATCGTTGCCCTTGCCGTTGTTGCCGCGCTGGTCGTCGTCGTCGCGCTTGCCGTTGTCGTCGCGCTTGCTGTTGTCGTCGCGCTTGCCGTTGTCGTCGCCTTTGCCTTTGTTGACGTTGGGACGTCGATCGTTCTCGGCGCCGGCGGCCGTCAGTGACGTGGTCAGGCCCGACACCCGCGGCATGTGCACCACGCCGGCGATCGCCATCGCCCAGGGCACTGCGCTCATGACGACGAACTTTGCTAACCTCATCAGTTCCGACTCCTTGCCCCGTTGAACCGGGAACCCGCGCGAACGCCTGTGGTCTGGGCGCGAGAGACACTTCGCCCACCAGCGCTGAAGCATGTTCTGGACCAGGAAATCAGACCGAGGTCAGAATGGATAAGTGGTTTAAATCTAATCATTTAACTGATCTGAACCAAACTTGTACGCCCGCCTTGGTGTCTCACAACACAACAGTCACGGTCTGAATGACACAGATAAGACCTTAAAGCTCAATAGATTACGCCCGGATAGACGTAATTGGGCCAGTGTGTGTTAGGACGACACAATGCCATGATCGCCGCGAGCCAACAGCAGCGCCTTGACTTCGGCCAGCAGCGGCTCGATCTTCATGGATTTCGCGACCAGCGCGTCGGGACGTGGAGTGCGACTGGTGTACTCCTCGTC
This sequence comes from uncultured Acidimicrobiia bacterium, assembly GCA_963795125.1. Lineage (GTDB taxonomy): Bacteria > Acidobacteriota > Vicinamibacteria > Vicinamibacterales > UBA2999 > 12-FULL-67-14b. The sequence goes on from CAWCGQ010000001.1 coordinate 1,572,864, forward strand.
GCTGATATCGCTCGAGGTGAGCATCACCACGGGCGTGTCCACCGTGGAGGGATGCGTTTTCAGCCGCCGAATCAGTTCGAAGCCGTCGACCTTCGGCATCAGGCTGTCGGTGACGATCAAATCGGGCGCCGAGGCCAGGGCTTTGGCAAGGCCCTGCTCGCCGTCATTGGCGGTCTCGACATCGTAGACGCTCTTGAAAACAGCCTGAAGAAACGACAGCGCGACGGGACTGTCGTCGACGATCAAGAGTCGGAGGCGGGGGGCCATTGTGGTGGTCATGCCGCGCTGTGGCGGCCGAGGCGAAGTATACATGAAGCTCATCGGGGGCTGTGCTGCGTTTTCCACTGCTGCGGATAATGTCACATATTGAATCTTTCATCAACTTTATATGTCATTTCATGTCATGAAAGGACTCATTGGTCACATTTTGGTCGCCATTGTCATGTCAATCAGTTAAGTTGGATCCTGTTTGCCAGTGTTTCTGATTCACATGACTAATGGAGTTGCCATGGCTCGCCTTTTATCGAGCACGCTCGTCGCACTGCTCGCGCTCTCGTCGTCCGTCACTCATTCCGCCGCACAAGGCGTCCAGACCGGCTCCGTCAGGGGTGTGGTCAAGGACAGCAGCGGCCAGGTGGTGCCCCACACCTCCATTTCGGCGCAGTCGCCCGTCCAACCGGGTGTGCGCAGCACGGTGTCGGATGATGCGGGTGCGTATCAACTGACCGGCCTCGCGCCCGGCGACTACGTGTTGCGAGTGGAGCTCGATGGCTTCCAGGCCGTCACCAGCCCGGTGCGGGTCAACCTCGGTTCGATCGAGCGGCTCGACGTGACGCTGCGGCCGGCCGCGGTGATGGAGGCAGTCACGGTGACGGCGGCGTCGCCGTCGCTGCTGACCCGGCGGGGTGGCGGCTCGAACCTTCGCGCCGCCGATATCGCCGCACTCCCCACGGGACGGTCGCCTTCGCTCATCGCCGAACTCGCACCCGGGCTGACCAACAACACGCCGAACGTCAACCAGGTGACGATCTCAGGCGCCGTGGCGTACGACAACGTGTTCCTGCTCGACGGCGTCGACATCGGCGACAACCTGTTCGCGCGACCCGACGATCTCTTCGTCGAGGAGGCGATTCAGGAAACACAGGTCCTCACCTCTGCCGTGTCGGCCGAATACGGCCGCTTCTCCGGCGGCGTGGTCAACGCCGTGACCAGGCGCGGCGGCAACCTGTTCTCGGGCAGCGTGCGCAGCAACCTCTCGAACGCCGCGTGGACCGACGAAACGCCGTTCGAAAAGGCCGCGGGACAGCAACGCCAGGACAAGATGGATCGCTACTACGAGGGCACGCTCGGCGGTCCGCTGCGTGAGGACCGCGCCTGGTTCTTCTTCTCGGGCCGCAGCCAGTCGAGCAAGACCAGCCTGACCCTGGCGCAGACCGCCGCGCCATTCCAGCAGACCGACGATCAGCATCGCTGGGACCTGAAGATCACCGCCAAGCCGATGAACAGCCAGACCGTGCAGGCGCAGTATCTCGAGCGGCGCCAGACGAAATTCGCGCCGTCGCTGCCGATCACGATCGACCCGACCGCCGGCGATCGCACCAGCACTCCCGGCCACCTGTTCGTCGCCAACTGGGACCGGCGTGATGGCCGGGCGCTTCTTTGCCACGGCGCAGTACTCGGGCAAGGCCAATCACCCGCGCTTCGGCAACACCAGCACGCGGTTGCAGGACTCCCCCTTTCTCACCATCGGCCGCGTCTCGCCGGGCGGTCTGCACTTCGGAGCGGCCTACTTCGATCGCACCGATCCCGAAGATCGCGACAACAATCAGCTGACCGGCAGCGTCTCGTTCTTCGGCTCACGTCCGGGCTGGGGCACGCACGACGTCAAGGCCGGCGTCGAAGTGTTCTCGCAGATCCTGCGCGGCGGCAACTCGCAGTCGTCCACGGGATACCTGTTCAACACCGATTACGCCAGCGTGTCGGGGCGACCGCTCACCGACGCCACCGGCCGCGTCGTGCCGGTGTGGATTCCCGGCGCCACCACGGTCGGCAACACGCTGCCGACACGCGGCGCCGAACTCGACATCACCACCACCTCGTTCTATCTGCAGGATCGGTGGACGCTGACCTCGCGGCTGACGCTCGACCTTGGCGTGCGTCGAGGAGGCCGGCTCGAGCGACGCCACCGGATCGGCGCCGCAAGTCAACGCGCATCCTCGGTCGTGCCTCGGCTGGCCGCCGCCTACTCGCTGCGCGCAGGACGGACAGACCACGATCGGCGCGTCGTACGCGCATTACTCCGGCCGCTACACTTCGAGCATCTTCGGCCGCAACACACCGGTCGCCAATGCCGGCCGCGTCACCAGCGTCTATAACGGTCCGGCCGGCCAGGGATACGACTTCGCGCCCGCCTACGATCTGAGCAACTACAGCGTGACTTCGGGCTCCTTCCCGACCGCGAATATTTTCCTCGACGACGATCTGGAGTCGCCGCTGACGCGGGAAATCACGCTGTCCGCCGCGCAGGCGCTCGGCGCCAGGGGCGCGGTGCGCGCGATGTATGTGTCGCGGCACACCTCCGGGCTGGTCGAATCGTTTATCGATGACCCGACGGCGGCCGGCAAGACCACGGTGACGCAGGGCGGCGTGGTGTTCGGGACGTTCGACAACGTCTACTACCGCAACAGCGACGAGGCGGTTCGCCGTTACCGGGCGCTCGAACTGGTCGGCCAGTACCAGCTGCGCACGAACTGGTCGCTCGCCAGTCAGTGGACGCTTCAGCTGAAGAACGAGGGCAACTACGAAGGCGAAGCGCCGAACCAGCCCGGGATCGGCTCGCTCGTGGGCGACTACCCGGAGTTGCTGATTGCGAATCGCGATTTCCCGATCGGCCGACTCGACGATTATCAGCGGCACAAACTGCGGCTGTGGTCCACCTATCAGCTCGGCCTCGGACGCTACGGCGCGCTCGACCTCACGCCGCTGTGGCGCTACAACTCGGCGCTGACCTACAGCCTCGCGGCCAACAGCGTGCCGCTCAGCGCCGTGCAGCGGGCCCGCAATCCCGGCTACGCGCGCCTGCCCGGCTCGGGCACCAACGGCTCGCAAACGCTGTTCTTCGCCGATCGCGGCAGCGAGGACTTCGCCGGCTACGGTCTCGTCGATCTTGCCGCCAGCTATCAGGTGCCGGTGTGGAAGACACTGAAGCCCTGGATCAAGATCGAGGTGCTGAACGCCCTGAATAACGACAGATTGATTGGATGGGACACCACCATTACCGTCGATCCGGCGAGCGCCCTTGACGCCGATGGACTGCCCACCGGCTTCATCCGCGGCGCGCGGTTCGGTCAAGGCACGTCGACCGCCGCCTATCCGCGCCCCCGGCCGGGCCTCACCGGCGGACGCACGTTCCTCGGCGCCTTCGGGTTGCGCTTCTAACGGGCGCAGGAGATCAGAGCTGTTTCTGATCTCCTGTTTCGTTGTCTCCTGCCGCTTCGCTTGCACGGCCGAAAACTCCCACGATATACTCGGAGGTCTCTCCTAGCGGCCAGGTAGCTCAGTTGGTAGAGCATGCGACTGAAAATCGCAGTGTCGGGGGTTCAATTCCCTCCCTGGCCACCACGATTCTTCGACCACGACCGCTCACGAACGACTCGGCAGGCGCGCCGGTGGCTCGCGTCGCTCCACACGGGCGACGCACCGGCATTCCGTCGTCACGGTTGCTGGACAGCGTGGCTTTGAAGCCTGCTAGTATGAACTCATAGAGTTCCCGCGGCCATGGCCGTCGCCTCTCCAGCGCTGCGCGCAGACACTGGCGAGCGGCCGACCATTCAGCAGACCCACCCGCCGTCTCAGTGACCTCTGTACGTTTCACGGTCTCACCGTCCGTGAGGTTGCTCACCTGCCGACGCCAGGACCGCTTTGATGATGAACAGGAGGTTGTTGCAGTCGTGGAATGCGGGGCAAATGGAGGAGACTCTTGTCAGTCTGGCCTTCAACGCCATGGACGCAATGCCGTCGGTCGGACGCCTCACGATCAGCACCGGCATGCTGATCGTGGACGACGCATTCACGAGGCGTCATCCAGCGTGTCATCCCACCCGCGACACCAAACAGACCGGTCAGGGCATCACACCATCGCCTCCGCCATCCGAACGACGCGCGTTGGGTCGACTGGGCCAGCGATGAGTGGCGATGCCCGCCCTGCCGATCTGGTCCTGGTGGTCGACGACGATGCGGCGATAGGCGCCGCGCTGGTGCAGTATTTCAAATCGCACCAGGTCGAGGCGCAAGTGGCCGGCGACCTGGAGTCGGCTCGCACCCTGCTCGGTCAGCTGCACTTCGACGCGGTGCTGCTTGACCTGAACGTCGGCGGCGAGGACGGCCTGGTGCTGGCGCGCGAGCTGGCCGCCGCCGGACGACCACCGTTCCTGATCGTTTCGGGCCGGACCGACGAGATCGATCGGGTCGTCGGCCTTGAATCCGGCGCCCACGACTACATCCTCAAGCCATTCAGCTTCCGCGAGCTGCTGGCACGACTGCGGGGCGTCATCCGTCACAGCGGCGAGGCCCGCCGTGGTGTTGCCCCCCGGCGCATCGCGCGGTGCGGCGAGTGGGTGGTCGATCTCGGCTCGTTCCAGGCGCGCCACACCTCGGGCCGCGTGCTCGACCTGACGACCGGCGAACTCGGCGTCCTGCGGGCGCTCCTGAGCCATCCCTATCGCGCCATTCCCCGCCACGAACTGCTGGCCATGACCCGGCGGAACGACGGCGCCGTGTTCACGCGCACGATCGATGTGCTGGTGACGCGCCTCCGCAAAAAGATCGAAGCCGACCCTGCCCGCCCAGCGCTCATCCGCACCGTGCGCGGCGAAGGCTATCGCCTGGACTGCGACGTCACCTGGGAAACCCGCACGTCCTGACGATTGTTACCGACTGTTAACGGTGTGTTTCACGGCGACCGATTGCTGTCGCCGGCTGCTAGTTTGCCAGTGGGAGCAGTGGCGGCGGCATTGTGCCGCGCCCCTGGGTCCTCAGCGGGCTGACTGGCAGGGAGTACACCGATGGATTGCAAGATTGTTAGAGGGTTCGGACGAGTGGCGGTCGTGCTGTTGGCGAATCGCAGGAGCGGCATGCGACGCCAGTTCGCCGACCTCACCTACGGGCTCGGGCTCCGGCTCCGGCCCGTCGGCGACGCAGGTCGGCATCGCCGCGCAAGGCATTGCCATCGACGGCCAGTACACCATGAACGTGGGCGAGCAGGTGAGGGTGTCGGCCATGGTCACGCTCAGCGACGGGTCGCTCAGCGATCGGACATCGACCGCCGGATGGTCGACGGACAACGGCGCCGTGGCGTCGATCGCAGGCGGCGTGATCACCGCGGTGGGTGCAGGCCAAGCCACCATTATTGCCCGCTACGATTCGGTGACCGCGCGCGTGATGGTGACCGTGCGCGGGGGTGGCGGCGTGGGTGCTGGTGGTCCCGGCAGCCCGGGCGACCCAGGCACTCCCGGCACCCCAGGCACTCCCGGCACCCCGGGCACCCCAGGCACCCCGGGCAACCCGGGCAACCCGGGCAACCCCTGGCGGGGGCGGCGGCACCCCGACGGTAACCAGCCTGTCGCTCCAGGGCGGCGGCTCAATCACCGTGGGTCAGTCGACCACCATTACCGCGACGGCCGTCTTCAGCGATGGCTCAGCGCAGCAGGTGGCGGCTGCAGCGGTGTGGGCGACTAGTGCGCCTGGCACGGCCACCGTGAACGGCGGGGTGGTGACGGGCGTCGGCCCCGGTTCGGCCACCATCTCTGCAACCTATCAAGGTCAGACGGCGACGGCACAGGTCACGGTCGCCGCGCAGCCGGTGACGGTCACGGTGACCGGCGTTTCGATCGGCGGCACGCTGTCGCTGCCGGTCGGCGGCAGCACGCAGCTCACGGTACGCGCGTCGCGCAGCGACGGCACCAGCGTCGACGTCACCGCGCAGGCGGCCTACCAAAGCAACAACGGGCTGGTGTCGGTGTCGGCGTCCGGCCAGGTTTCGGGGTTGGCCGCCGGGGCCGCCAACATCACGGCCACCTATCAGGGCTTCAGCGCCCAGGTGCAGGTCCAGGTCAACGCGGTGGCCCCGACGGTTACCGGAATCACCATCAGCGGGGGCTCGTCGGTAAAGCTGCTTCAACTGCTCAACCTGACGGCGGTCGCGACCCTGAGCGATGGCACGACGCAGACGGTCACCGGGTCGGCCACCTGGTCATCCTCGAATCCGGCGCTGCTTGAACTGGCCAGTAGCGGCGTCCTGCGGGGCCTCGTCGTGGGTAACGTGACGGTCACAGTGACCTATCAGGGCCACACGACGCAGAAGACCGTGACGGTCACGCTGTAGCCATCCCGTGCTCGAAGCTGACGGGAGGCGGCGGCGCGCACAGCCGCCTCCCTGGTTTCCAGACATCTGAACGCCTCGGCGCCAACAGCTAGCGCTTGTGGGAGCTTTTCTTCTCCGCCGCAGAACCATCCGCGGGGTCGTCTGCGCCGGGCGATTTGCTGTCACCGGCGGAGCGGTTACCGTCCGCATCCCCGGCGCGGCGGTTATCACCAGACTGCTTCACGGTCGCATCTTTCGCGCCGTCTGTACTCGTGGTCTCCGGACTTGCCATCCCTGCCTCCTGATTCCTCATCGAATGCACGAGCCATGCCTGCCATCGGCGGGCACGTAGCCTGTAGCCGCTCCCCTTCGTGTCGCGGAGCGCGACGGGAGGGATGAATTTAGCACCTGAGATTAAGACGTGATCCGATTGCTCACCCGGACGATCACCCCGCCCGGCACGCGGCGGCTAGAAGTCGATCAGCCGGGTGTATTTGACGACGAACGATCGGCCGAGAGTGTCGAGCGAGGTCGAGCTCAAGAGGTCGCGGCGATCGTTGTAGACGACGAACAGTCCGGTGCCGCTGCGGTTGAGCATCGCCAGCCGGATGTTCGACGAGAACTGCCCCGTCTGTCCGTTGTACTGCAGCAGCGCCGACAGGTTCATCAGGGTGGTGAACGAATAGTTCGCCTTGATCGGGACCAGGTTGTTGATGAAGTTGCCGTACGGCAGTTTGATGTCCTGGCGCGTCCAGCCGAGGCTCGCCGTCGCCTTCGGCGTGATGCGGTACTCGCTGGTCAGCTGGATGCCGTTGAAATCGCCGTTGTAGTAGTCGCCGAAGTAGTAGCGCAGCGATCCGGTCACGCGCGCGCTCGGATTATGGATGTACTCGAGGGCATTCTGGCCCCACGCGTACTGCCCGGCGGGAATCGTCACCCGCCGTCCATCGCGATTGAACACCGTGAAGGGCAGCAGCGGATTGTCCTTGGCGTAGTCGAAGAAGTAGCCGAAGCGGCCGCCCTGCTTCGGCTGAATCTCGAGGGGGTGGATGTGCCAGTTCTCGGTCTGCAGAACTTCGTCGAATCCCCAGAAAGAGTTGTACGAAATGTGCGGGGCCACCCGGCGGATCCACTCGATCTTCTTCGGCTGCGGCTGGAAGAAGGCGCGAAACTCCGGACGACGGTAGCCGCGGCGCGGCAGAAAGCCGACTTCGGGATTGAAGTTCGTGCCGACCTGCGAGTAGCCGCCCGAGACCTGCCACAGGTTGTTGGTGAAGTTGTAGAAGGCGCGGCCTGAATAGTCGCTGCCGCGCGGACCCGTGGGGCGGTCCTCGGGCGTGTCGGTGCGCGCGACGAATGCCGAGAAACGCTGGGTGCCTGAAATCTGGATGTTGGCGTCCACGCCGTAGGCGCGGTTGTAGTCCTCGCCGACCGAGTGCGCTCCCGTCCCCTGCCGGTTCACGAAGATGGCGCCGTAGCTCGAGCGGCCGACTTCGCGCTGCAGACGCATGACGCCGAAGTTGTTGGCCGCGCCGATGACGTTGCCGCGCACGTCTTCAATGTCGTCCGCCTGAATGTTGAGCACGCCGACGTTCCAGCCGCCGAGCTTGCCGCTCAGCCGGCCGCCGCCGCGAATGTCGATCGGCAGCGCCGCCGGCGACAGGCCGATGCGGCGCGAGAAGAACAGGTCGATTTGCTGCGGGATTGCCGAACTGGAACGTCGACGCGTTCTCGAGGAAGAACGGCCGCTTTTCCGGAAAGAACAGATCGAAGCGCGTCAGGTTGACCTGCTCTTCGTCGGCCTCGACCTGCGCGAAGTCGGTGTTGATGGTCGCGTCGAGCGTCAGGTTGGGACGAATTCCCCACTTCACGTCGAGCCCGACGTCGCCGTTCTCGGTCGACCTGATCGCCCGAGCGCGTGTAGTCCTTGTTGACCGAGCCAAGCGCGTACGGGATCAGCTTGATGTCGCGGCGCGCCGGCAGGTCGAGCCCGGACATCTTCGCCGCCAGCGAGACGCGGTAAATGTCGAAGCCGCGCGGAATCGGCGCGAGGTAGACCTGCTCGTTCTTGTGGCGGATGTTGCGGACCACGTTGAAGCCCCAGGTGCGGTCGGTGCCGGTCTGGTAGCGCAGCGTCTTGAGCGGGATCGCCATTTCGGTTTCCCAGCCGCGCTCGGTGATCTGCGATTTCACCGTCCAGTCGCCGTCCCAGTTCGGATTGAAGGCGCTGATGCCGCCGCGCTGCGTGCCGCCGGCGGTGCCGCCGCCAAGCGACACGCCGCTCGTCTGCCCTTCGCGCGCCACCTGGCCGTCGTACTCGATGCCGAGCGGATTGGTGCCGAACACGAACGCGTTCTGGTTGTCGTTGAAGGTGTCGAACACCATCACCACCGAATCGGTCTCGTTCAGCGACGCGTCGCGCCGCGCCTGCGACACGATGATCTTCGACGGATCGCTGTCGAACGCGATCACGCTGACGTAGACGTTGCCCTTGCCGACGATGATGCGGACTTCGGTTTTTTCGGAGGCCGGCGCGCCTTCGATCGGATCCTGCTGCGTGAAGGAGCTGAACGGCTCGACGCTCTGCCAGATCGCGTCGTTGACCCGGCCGTCGATCACGGGGCCTTCGGCCGCCGGCGTCGAGCTTGCCGATCGATGAACGTCGGCGCCTGGGTGATTTGGGCGAAAACCGCAGGATGGCGCGATGATCACGACAACGAACAGCAGACCGCTGACCGTACGAAGACCGGCAAGTTTTTTAGGGTGCATTTGGGTTTGGATGATGGAGAATCGCCTCGAAGTCTACTTGACGTGCCGGGACCAGACAAGCGAAGCGCGCCTAGAGGTGATGCCATGACCATTCGGCTCGTCGCGGTGATTGTCACGACTTGTCTTTGCGGCCCTGCGTTCGCACAATCCGCGGTCCCCAACCTCACACGCCAGCAGCGCGATCTCCTTCGCGGCATCGTGGTCGCCACGGATGCCGCGGCCAGTCCGTCAGACGACCGCGCTGCGTGGCAGACCCACATCATGCGCGCGTCGGACGGGTCGCACTACGTCGCGGTTTCCGTGGAGCCCCCCGCCGCCGCGGCGCTGCCGAGCGGCCCGGTGCTGCTCTACATTCGACTGGCGACCGCCTCACCCACCGACGCCGCCGAACCCATCGTGGAGCGATCCGCCATTCGCGAGTGGCTCGCCGGCGGCCGGACCGACCCGAGGTTGTTGCCGCGGCGCAATATTGCCATCGGCGACATGCCGGCCTTTGGTCCTGGCGCCATCGGCGTGCGCGGCTCGACGGCGTCGACCGGTTCGAACGAGCTCAAGCTGATGGCGATGGAGCGCGAGCGCGCGCGGCAGGAACAGGAAGACCAGAACCGAAGTCGTCGCGCCGCACTGGAGGGCCGGCAACCCATCCAGCGCGACCTCCTGCCGTTCGAGGATTTCGATCTGGCGTCGCAATCGACCCGGCCGGATGGCACGCGCGTCATCAGCCGCGCCTTCACCGCCGGCCCGGGCGATTACCACCTCTATCTCGCGTGGGCCGATCCAGCCTCGCCGAAAGACGGCGTCCGCGTGCTGCGCAAGGCCTTGAGCCTGCCGGCGGCGCGCACCGCGGGGCTGAGCACGAGCAGCATCATTCTCGCCGACGGGGTGGCGACGCGGGCGGCGCCGTACGCCGCCTCGGAGCAGGCATCGCATCCCTATTCGATCGGCATGATGGAAATCATGCCGGCCTGGACGACGCGATACCCGCGCGACGCCAACCTGTCGGTGGCGTTCCAGGTCATCAACGCCCTGCCGTCGGATGCGGCGGGGATGCCCGACGTGGTGGTCGGCTTTCGGATCGTTCGGGTTGCCGGCGAGCGCGAGTCGCCCGTCGCCGCGCTCAATCCGCTGCACTACAACTCGACCACCCTGCCGGCCGACTTCAATTTGCGCCTCGGGCATCCGCTCTTCGCGGCCATGACCGCCCCGCTCGCCACGCTGGCGCGCGGCGACTACCGGCTCAAGATCGTCGTCAACGATCGGGTCGCCGGCACCTCGGTCGAATGCCGAGACCGACTTCACCATCATCGGCACGCCGGGGTCGTTGCTGGCGGAGGCGCCCCCACTGGTTGGCGCGTTCTCACGCGAGGAGGTGCTCGAGCCTGGCACCCTCGCCGAGATCGTTGCCGCGCTGTCGCCGCCGCTGCCGTCGGCGGCGCTCGGACGCGCCCTGGCGATCGCGCGAACCGGGAAATTCGTCGATCTGCTGGTTGAAGAACCGGTGCCGCCTCATGAAAGCGGCGCGCGCACGGCGTTGACCGGCCTGGCGTTCCTGTCGGTCGGTGAAGCATCCGCCGCCGGCCTCTTCCAACGCGCGCTCGAACAGAATGCGCCCGCTGGGCCGACCGCGTTCCTGCTTGGCGCGGCGCGAGCCGCGCAGGCACGCGATGCCGATGCGGTGGTCGCGTGGCAGGCGGCACTTCAGGCCGGCGCGGCGCCGGCGGTCACGCGGCGGTTGCTCGCCGAAGCGCTGTTGCGCAGAAATGATCCGCGACTGGCGGCCGACGCCCTCACCGCCGCAGCCGGGGCACCGCCGACGGGCGCGTCGGTCCGGGTCATCGCGGCAACCCACCTGGCCAATCGCCGCGAAGCCGACGCGATCGCCATCCTCGAGTCCCGGCTCGACGACGCCGGCGGCGATCAGGAGGCGCGGTGGCTGCTGCTACACGCCATGTACTCGCAATTCGTTCGCGGCGGAAAGCCGCTGGGTCAGTCAGGCCTGCAAACGTTCACGAGGCACGCCCACGCCTACATCGACGCCAACGGCGCGAACGCTGCGCTCGCCGCGGGAATGGCTCGAACAGCTATTTCTTAGGCGGCTTCAGCGGCGGCGGCGCGGGCGGCTTGCCTTCCGTCTTGCAGCGAGTACTCCCGGCGCGACGCGACGTTGACGTTCGGCCGATCCACCTTCACCTCCAGCTGGCGCGTGCGCTTGGCCGGATCGGGGTTCGACGAATAGAAGCCGAGCACGTAGTAGTCGCTGGTCTCGGCGTCAATCCGCTTGAACTCGCCGGCGAAGTCGTTGGTGTTGACCACGGGAAAGCCACCGGTCTCTTCGGCCAGGTAGCGCAGCGTGCTGGTGGTCTTCTGCAGTAGGTGCGCCATTCGCTCTGGTCGAGATACGTGCCCGGCATCGACCACGCCTGCGAGGCCGCGCGGATCGAGCGGTGTAGATCGATGGCGTTGGCGCGATTGGCCGACAGCGTCAGCTCGCGCATCAGGCGGTGCAGATCGATGTCCGCGGTGACGTGGCCGATTCGGAAATACGGGTTGTCTTCGTCGATCGAGCACAGCGCAGCGGATCCGAGAAGCGGCCGCCCTGGATGCGGTCCTTGCTGGCGCGCCCTTCCTCGAACGGGTCGAAGTCGTAGCCGGTGCTGATGTAGATCACCGCCTTGCGCTTGTTGTTGACGCTTCTCCAGATTCGTTGAGGATGCCGTAGGCGGTGTAGAACGCCATCTGCGCGCGGGCGCGGACGTCGGCCGGGCCCTGCGAGCTGTCGAACATCTTGAAGATCTCGACGGCGATCAAGCCGGAGCCGCGAATCTTGCCGACCGCTTCCATCGCCAGTCTTCTTGTCGTAGGTCGGACCGATCGCGATGATACGACGGGCCGCTCGAGACCACCGCGACCAGGTCGCCGTCGTGAATCAGCGTCTCGCCGATCGTCTGCAGGAGCCGGCGCACGTGCGGCGTCATGCTCGGGCTCGAAGTGCAGGTCGTCGATGAAGATCAGCAGCACCCGCCCGGCGGTGTCGTCGGTGCGCGGCTTCGCGCGGCGGCAGCACGATGCCTTCGGGCGCGGCGGCCGCCGCCGGCGGCGGCAGCAGCAGGTTGAAGGTGCGGCCGCCGCGCACCAGCGTGAACGACTCGAAGTCTCCTGGGGCTGACCGTCTTCGAGGACGGTGAAATTCTCGCGCGTCAGGTCGTCGACGAAACGGCCCGTTCTCGTCGCGCGGGATCACGTCGGTGCTGACCAGCGTGACGCCGGCGCGGAACGTCGGCTGCTGCGCCGCCGCCAGAGCCAGCGAGAGAACCACCAGAACGCACGCCACCGGAATCGACGCAGACCCACGGCTTACGCACTCGACGCACTTTGCACTGCACTACCCCCGCAGTATAATGTCGGGCAATGAAGACCTTCACGCCGCGAGATGCTCGGAACGCTGGCCGCCGCCGGCGCAGCCACGTTGGTCGAACCGGGAGAGCTGCTCGCCCGAATGGCCGCCGATGTGCCGTGCGTGGCCGGCGGACCCGCCGGCGAACTGCTCGGCACGTTGCCGCTGTTCCGCAATCGTTCGCAGGCCCAGGCGTTCGGCGTCAAGTACGACGGCGTCGGGCTCGATGCGCGGCTCGATCACCGACCTGTCGCTGCTCGAACCGGGCAAGCTGATCACGCCGAACGAGCTGGCCTACATCCGCACCGAGATTCCGGCGGCGGCCGCGAATCATCAGGGCCCGTGGACGCTCGAGGCCAGCGGCCTGCTGGCGATCGCCGGCGACCCTCAAGCTCGACGACCTGACGCCGCGCTCGAAGGCAGATGGGCCCGCACCTGTTCGAGTGCTCGGGCAACGGCAGCAACCCGTCAACTTCGGCTTGATGAGCGTCGCCGAGTGGGAAGGCATTCCGCTCACCGAAGTGGTCGCGCGGCTCAAGCCGTCCAAGGACGCGACCGGCGTGCTGGTCAGCGGCTACGATCACATCGGCCAGAATTCGCCAGCGCTCGATCGTCGGCGCGAGCTGGGTGTTCCCGCTCGCCGTCGCTCGACCGGCTCGGCGCGTTTCTCGCGACCCGGATGAACGGCGCAGCCGCGTGCCCGGCCGATCACGGCAAGCCGGTGCGGCTCGTCGTGCCCGGATGGTACGGCTGCTCGTGGATCAAGTGGGTCAACGAAATCCGTCTCGTCGGGCCGGACGAGCCGGCGACGACGCAGATGGTGGAGTTCGCGACGCGCACGCACCAGACCGAGCCGCACAAGCTCGCGGCGCGACTTACACGCCGGCCGACATCCAGACCGCGGCCACGCCGGTCCGGGTCGAGAAACGCAAGGGCCCGGACGGCATCGAGTATCGCATCGTCGGCATCGTCTGGGGCGGCACCAAGCCGGTCGATCGTCTGCAGATCCGTTTTGGCAAGCGACGCAGCCTTCACGCCGTTCTCGGTCTGCCCGACACCGAAGACGCACACGATGTGGTCGTTGTGGGAATACCGCTGGAAGCCGACCACAGCCCGGCACCTACGACATCGCGCTCGAAGTCGCGGATCAGTCGGTGCCGCAGCGCCGTCTCAAGACCGGCTATTACATGCGCCAGGTGAAGATCGAAGAGATCTGATCGAAGGGTTCCAACGGTTCCACAGGTTCCAAGGGTTCCAAAAGCATCGTTCGATCGGAGTTCCAGCGGTTCCAGTCCGGAGAGAACCTAGGAACCGCGGCAGAACAACGCCTTTGGAACCCCTGGAACCCTGGAACCCATGGAACCCTCTTAGCGCATCGCTGCCTGTGCTTCCGCGACTTCAGGCAGACCGGGGTCAGCCAGTCGATAGTTCGTCAGCAATCGCTTGATAGGCCGCGCGGGCGCTCGCCGTGTTTCGCCGGCGTTGCGATAGGCGCGCGCCAGGCCAAGTACAGCGCGGCTGCGATTCGGGGTGCGTGCCAGCGCGCGGTCGAACCACACGATCGCTTCCTTGGCCGCGCCCGACCTGCGAGCAGCAACTCGCCGTACAACTCGTCGGCGCCCTTGACCGGGAATGGCCGGCCGATCGGCTTGGGCATGCCGCGCCTGCAGCGCGGCGGCACGGTCCATCATGCGCAAACGCCTCGGCGTGGCGGCCCTGCGCGAACAGATCGAGCGCCTCCATCTCGCGCAGCATCACCTCCGCCTGCTCGCGCAGCTCGGCAGGCTGCGACGGCGCGGCGGCCTTGCGGAATTCGCTCGATCACCGACCGCACGCGCGCGGCGTCGCCGAGGTTGACGGCGCTCAAGCCCAGCGCGAACAACTCGTCGATGTTGTCGAAGGTCGTCTGCCCCTTCATCTCGCTCCAGCGCTCGCTCGTCGATGATGTAGCGCGCGCGCATCGAGCCGCGATCGTTGCGTAACGCGGCCACACCGCTCCCCCGCCCGATTTCACTTCTCGCCGTAGCCGTGTCCGCCAGCGTGCTGGGGCGACAGAATAGCAGGCTGTCCCGCCGTCGCCTTGGCGGAGGCTGACGCGACCATCGCCTCGATTCACGAAGGCAATGGCTTCTCGCGTTTTCGAGAATCTGCCCTGCTGCGTCCACTCGTATTGCAGCCACGACAGGCTGTGGAAGTCGCGGCTCGTGATCGGCAGCCCACGCCGCTTCGCCCAGGCGATCGACGCGTTCCACGACGCTTCGTCCGCCGCCGCCGCCTCGTCCCAGAAGCCGGCCTGCAGGAACGCGTGCGCGGGCATGTGCAGCGCGTGGCTCGCGGCCGGCGCGATCTTCGCGTAGGCCCGCGCGGCCGGGAGCGACCTCGCGCGCCAGCGTGACGTGATCGTAGGCGTGCAGGATGTAGTGCGCGGCGCCGGGATGGTTCGGGTTGCGCGCGAACACCTTCTCGGCGATCGCGCCGGCCTGTCGCCGCAGCGGCAGCGACGCATCGCCGCGCGGCAGCGTCGCCAGCAGCGCCAGCGCGTAGAAGCGTCTGCGCCTCATCGTCCGCCGGATTGTCGGCCGCGACCTTGGCCATCGCCTGCGCGTGCGCGGCGGCGCGGGCGGCCGTGTCGCCGGCTCCGAACAGCGCCTCGGCGGCGCGCAGGAAACCCTGCTCGCGCGGCGTCTTCGCCTTGGCGATGCGCGCGGCCGGGGTCGGCGCCGAGCTTGGCCAGCGCGGCCCTGCCCTTGTCGACTTCCTCGAAGAACCACAGCGGCTGGCTGAAGCTCATCGCCTCGCCCCAGTAGGCCATCGCAAACGACGGGATCGATCTTCTGCGCCGCGCGAAACGCGTCGATCGCGTCTTCGTAGCCGAAGCTGTGCAGCCACGCGACGCCGCGCAGAAAGTCGGCTTGCGCCGCGGCGCTGCCTGAATTGGGAAACACGACCCGCCCGAGCGCGCGCTCCTGGCCGGAGAGCGACACCGTCGCGAGGATCGACACACCAATGAGAACGAGCCGGGTCACGGAACTGTGAGCGTACAACAAGAGAGGGCGACGGCTGAAGCCATCGCCCTCCAGGCGAAGCGACCGGCGATTGGAGCGCGACGGCTCGAGCCGTCGCACTCCACCCGGTTAGAAGCTCAGGCGGAACATCATCTGCGTCAGGCGCATGAAGCCCGACTGGGTGCGGATCTGACCGAACGTCGAGCTGCCGACGGTGCGCGATCGGGACCGCGCACCTTCGACGGTGTTGGTGAGGTTCAGCACTTCGAAGCTTGAACTTCGCCGCGCATCCGCGGCCCAAGCCGGAGCGTCCTTGTCGGCCACGAAGTCCCAGTTGTTGCGATGCGGGGTGCGCACGTCGCCGATCGGTTCTCGGCGAGGTGCCGAGCGTGAACGCCGCCGGAATCGCGTAGGCGCCGCTATTCAGCCACAGGCCGAGCGTGCCGCATCGCTCGACGACGCAGGTGGCGCCGGTCGGCGGCGCGATGCGGTCGAAGTCGCGAGCCGTCGGTCGTCGCCTCGCCGGAGCCGGTCAGGTTGACGCGCTGCATGCGGGTGAAGATGCCGGTGTTGTTGGTGCTGGACGCCACGGCGATCGGGAAGCCGCTCTCGATCGAGATGATCGACGAGATGGTCCAGTCGCCGAGGATCTGCTGCGGCGATGCCGCCGGTGGCCCAGCGCTTGCCCTCGCCGAACGGCAGTTCGATGATCGGCGACATGGTGATCTTGTGCGGCACGTCGAGCAGGCCGATCGAGTATTCGGCGTCGAGGTTGTAGACGTCCTGCGCCTCGGTGGCGTTGCGCGAGAAGAAGTTGCTCTCGCCGAACTGGTTGTCCTTCAGGCGGCTGTAGGTGTAGTTGACGCGACCGCCCCAGCCGTTGCTGATGCGCTTCTCGAACTTCAGCACGGCGGCGTGGTACTGGCTCTCGCCGAGCGTCGACTGGCGCATCAGGATGTCGTTGAACTGCGGAAACGGACGCAGCAGTTCGCGGCGCTGGATCGTCGCGCTGGTCACGCTCTTGCCCTGACCCGCGGGCAGGCCGAAGAACGGGTTCGCCACCTGGTCGTTCAGCGCCGCGCCGAGCGACAGGTAGCTGGGTCGGCACCTGGTTGATGTTGATGACGCCGTCGTTCGAGCCGCCGAGACCGAGGTCACGGCCGGTCGCGCCGACGTACTCGAAGCCGATCGGCGATGTTGCCGGGCAGCTCGCGCGACAGGTCGATCGGAGTACTGGTGAATCTACGGCGCCTTCTTGTCCTGGTCGATGAACTCGATCTGGCTGCCGACGCCTTCGAGCGCGCCGAGCGCGTTACCGCGCACCGGCTGGCGATGCCGTTCGGGAACGGGTTGGTCAGCGTCACCGTCGGGCTGGAACTGGCCCTGGCTGATGACGGTGTTGACCTGCGTGAAGCCGACGTTGCCGTAGTTGGCCGCGCCGACGCCCTGGTAGTTCCACGGCGCCCAGTAGAGGCCGTAGCCGGCGCGGACCACCGTCTTCGGGTTGATCGAGTAGACCATGCCGACGCGCGGCGAGAACTTCATCGCCGGTGGATTGCCCTGGTATTCGTTGGCGCCGTTCTGACGCCGGCGTAGACCAGGCCGCCGCGAATCGGCTGGTCGGTGAGCGGGTTGATCACCGCAGCCGAGCGCGCCGCCGGGGTTCAGGGTGCGGTCGAACGCCACGGTGAAGCCGTTGTTCTCTTCGCGCAGGCCGTCTTCGTGTCTCGAGGCGGACACCGTAGTTCAAGCGTGAACTTCGGGCTCGACGCGCCAGTCGTCCTGCAGGTAGGCGCCGCAGTAATTGCGTGTAGGCGTTGAACGGGCGACGACACCGTCAGCGGCTCTGGTTGCCGGACTGACCGGACGGATAGCCGAGCAGCATGCTCGCCAGCGCGTTGCCCGAGGTTGCCGGTGACGCCGTTCAGGCCAGCGGGTTCGACGAGGTGTAGAAGCGATCGAAGAAGAACGTGCCCGCGCCGTCCGAGAAGGACTGCGTCTTGATGCCGATCGTCCGATAGTCGGCGCCGATCTTGACGGTGTGGCAGCCGAGCAGCTTCGACACCGTGCCGTTGGCGCTCCACGAGTACCAGTTGCGCGGCGTCGGGTCGATCGCGCCGAATGCGTAGTAGTCGTTGGCGGTGACGCTCGGGAACTTCTTCACCTGGAGGCTGGCTCAGGAAGGTCTGGCTGAAACCGAGGTGCGCCGGGTCGTAAGTCGATCGACAGCGTGTCGTCGTCGATGAACGGTGAAGCCGTAGCGCAGGGTGACGACGGTGTTGTTGCCGGGCAGCCAGGTGTTGTTCAGCGCCAGCATGTGGACGCGGCGGATCAGCAGGTAGTCGTGCGGATCGATGAAGCGGTTGGGCTCGTCAGGCCGGGTAGAAGTTGGCGCACGGCTCGTCGGTCTTGTTGTAGAGATAGAAGCCGGACAGCGACACCTTGTCGCTGATGCGGTGATCGACCTTGCCGGTGTACATCATCGCGTAGTCTTTGATCTCGGCGATCGGTGGCGTAGTTGTTGCTGCCGTTGCTGCACATCGCTCGTCGGCGCGCGGCAGGTAGCTGAGCATCTTGACGGCGACCGGGTTGAGGCGGTTGGCCGGGATGACGTTGCCGGGGAACGGCGTGCGGCCGTTGCCGCTGGCGTCGCCGGTCAGCGGATCGTAAATCACCACCAGCTGGCCGGCGCGTTGAAGCTCTGCGAGAAGTCGCCGGCACGCTCGCGGCGGTCGGGAGGCGCACCGAGCCGTTGCGGGTGGTGTTCGACCCGTAGCCTTCCGACCGAGAACCAGAAGAAGGTGCGGTTCTTGATCATCGGGCCGCCGAATCCGCCGCCGCCCAGGTGGAAGTAGGTGTCCGGCAGCGGCACGCCCGCGCGCTCCGAGAAGAAGTCTGTTGACGGCGCCCCACTTCGGACGGGTCTGGTAGAAGCCGCTGCCGTGCCAGTCGTTGCCGCCGGACTTGGTCGCGACGTTGAACGTGCCGCCACCGGTGCGGCCGGTTTCGGCGTCGTACTGGTGGACCTGGACGTTGACGCCTTCGAGCGACTTCGATGCTCGGGTTCGCCGAGGCGCGGTTGCGCAGGTCGGTGATCGGCACGCCGTCGACGAGGTAGTTGTTGGCGCGGCGCGCGCCGCCGCCGAGCGACAGCAGCGAGGCGTTGGTCTGGTCCTGCTGGCGGTTGAACTGCGCGTCGCCCGAGGCCACGACGGTCGGCACGGTCACGGCGAACAGGAACGCCGAGCGGCCGCCGCTCGGCAGCGTCTTCGAGCTGGCGCGAATCGATCACGCCGCCGGTCGAGGCGTTCGAGGTATCGATCAGCGGCGCTGCACCGGTGACGGTGATGGTTTCCTGCAGCTGGCCGACATCGAGCTTGATGTCCATCGTCACGAACTGCTGCGTGCGCGACGCGGACGCCCTTGTTCTCGAAGGTCTTGAAGCCGGTCAGTTCCGCTTTCACGGTGTAGGTGCCCGGGCGGCACCGCCGAGAAGTTGTAGAGACCCGATCGTTCGACACCGCGTCTCGCGTCGCGCCGTTACTTTCGTTGATCAGCGTCACGGTCACGCCCGGAACAACGCCGCCCGAGTCCAGTCACGGACTCCGCGCACGCCACCGGTGAAGGTCTGCGCCCACGCGCTATTCGTGGCTAGTGGAACAAACAGCAGTGCCAGAAAGCACCACCGCGAAACAAGGTTCCTCATACTCGCTTTCCTCCAAATGAGATCTGCCGCCACCGCACTGGTCTGCAGACACAACGCCGCCTAGGGAACAATTCAAAACCGACACGCAAAAGTGCGACATTCCTATGACAGGTGGCCGGAGTTTACGCGGTACTCCTGAGCCTTTGCAAGCACTGTTGGGCTCGAATCGCTACAAATATTTGGATTATGCGCGCGGTTTCTCAGCGGAATCCGTCACCGCGCCCGTGCTCGCCGTGGACACCAGCTTCGAATACTTCGCCAGCACGCCCCGCGTGTAGCGGGCTTGCGCGGGCGCCACTCGCGGCGCCGGGCGGTCAGTTCCCTGGCGCTGATCTCGAGCGTCAGGGTGCGCTTGCGGGCATCGATGGTGATGCCGTCGCCGTTCTTCACCAGGGCCAGCGGGCCGCCGGCAAACGCCTCCGGCGTGATGTGGCCGACGACAAATCCGTGCGTGCCGCCGCTGAAGCGGCCATCGGTGATGAGCGCGACATCGCTGCCGAGGCCCCGTCCCATGATCGCGGAGGTCGGCGACAACATTTCGCGCATGCCCGGTCCGCCCTGCGGACCTTCGTAGCGAATCACGACGACGTGCCCGGTGGTGATGCGGCCGGCCAGAATCGCCGCGAGCGCGTCCTCTTCGCGGTCGAACACGCGCGCGCGGCCGGTGAAGGTCTCCCCTTCCTTGCCGCTGATCTTCGCCACCGCGCCGTCGGGCGCGAGGTTGCCGCCGAGCATCACGAGGTGGCTGTCTTTCTTGATCGGTTGATCGAAGCGACATGACGATCTGTGTCCGGCGGGATAGTCCTTCACGTCCGGCAAGATTCTCGGCCAGCGTGCGCCCGGTCACCGTCATCGCGTCGCCGTGCAGCAGCCCGCGATCGAGCAGCCGCTTCATCAGCGGCATCAGGCCGCCGATCTTGATCAGCTCCGCCATCATGTACTTGCCGCTCGGCTTGAGGTCGGCGATCACCGGCGAGCGCTTGCCGATGCGCGTGAAGTCGGCCATCGACAGCTTCACGCCGGCCGAGTGCGCGATCGCCAGCAGGTGCAGCACCGCGTTGGTCGATCCGCCGAGCGCGGCGATCGTGACGATCGCGTTCTCGAAGGCCTGGCGCGTCAGGATGTCGCGCGGACGGATGTTGCGCTCGATCAACTGCACGACCGCGGCGCCGGCGTGCCGGCAGTCCTCGCGCCTTGTCGTCGGAGATCGCCGCCTGCGCGGAGCTGTTCGGCAGGCTGAGCCCCAGCGCTTCGATCGCCGACGCCATGGTGTTGGCGGTGTACATGCCGCCGCACGAACCCGGCGCCGGGACAGGCGTGCTGTTCGAGATCGGCCAGCGCCGCGTCGGACAGCTTTCCTGCGGCGTGCTGGCCCACCGCTTCGAACACCGACACGATGTCGACCGGCTTGCCCTGGAACGTTGCCGGGCAGGATGGTGCCGCCGTAGACAAACACCGCCGGGCGATTGAGGCGCGCCATCGCCATCACGCACGCCGGCATGTTCTTGTCGCAGCCGCCGATCGCGACCAGGCCGTCGAAGCCCTCGGCGCCCATCACGGTTTCAATCGAGTCGGCAATCACCTCGCGCGACACCAGCGAGTACTTCATGCCTTCGGTGCCCATCGAGATCGCATCGGACACGGTGATGGTGTTGAAGATCACCGGCTTGCCGCCCGCGCCGCTCACGCCCGTCGCCGCGTGTTTCGCGAGCCCGTCGATGTGCACGTTGCACGGCGTCACCTGGCTCCACGTCGAACAGACGCCGACCTGTGATTTCGCAAAGTCCGCGCGCGTGAAGCCGACGGCGTGCAGCATCGCGCGACCGGGCGCGCGTTCGGGGCCATCAAGAACCAGCGACGAATGGGGGCGTTTAGTCATCGCGGAAATTATAGGTTCCAAACCTTCCAGGGATTCCAAGAGTTCCAACGGCGTCGTTCTGCCCCGGTTCCTGGTGCGAACCCGGAACTGCGGCAGAACGTTGCCATTGGAACCGCTGGAACCTGTGGAACCATTGGAACCGTGGCAAGTGTTCGCTTAGACACCTGGCTGGATGTGGCCTGTCTGTTCAAGACACGCTCGGAAGCGACCAAGGCGTGTCGCTTGAATAAGGTGATCGTCGGCGGCCAGGCGGCCAAGGCGCATCGGATCGTCAAGGCCGGCGACGAGCTCGAGATTCATCGTCCGATGGGACGCAAGCAGCTGGTGACGGTCCTGAGCGTGGCCGACAGTCAACCTGTCACGAGCCGAAGCGCGGCTGCTCTACGAAGACCGCACGCCCAAGCCGACCGCGGAAGAAATCGAGATTCGCCGCCTGGAACGGGTTTATCGCGCCGCCGTCGACCCCGCCGACCCGGCCCGATCGCGACCAGCGGCGGACGCTGCGGCGGCTCAAGCGCGGGGAGTAGATCCTCGATGGCCGATGTCGGATTCACGATTCAGCGGACCGGCGGACAAGCGGTAGACTCCGAGCGTGCCTATTCGTGTAGTTGTCCTCCTCGCGGCGCGTCGGCATCCTGTTCGTGGTGCCCGCCACGCTCGACTTCCTGGCCGACTGGCTGTGGTTCGGCGAGGTCGGCTACCGCAGCGTCTACTCCACCGAGATCACCGCGCGCGGCATCGCCGGGCGCGGTCGACGTTCGGGCTGGCGTTCGGCGTGGTTCGCGCTTGAACGCGCGCGTCGCGCTGGCGGCGATGTCCGGCCGCCCCGATCAGCTTCACGACGCGCGAAGGCTTCACCGTGGCGCTGCCGACGCGTGATCAGGTGCGGCCGCTGGTGATGCTGCTCGCGGCGGTCGGGTCGTTCCTGCTCGCCTCGTTCGTGTCGAGCCAGTGGATGACGCTGCTGCAGTGGTGGCACCAGGTGCCGTTCGGCAAGGTCGATCCGGTGCTCGGTCATGACGCGGCGATGTACGTGTTCACGCTGCCGGCGCTCGAGCTGCTGCGCGGCGTGTTGCATGGCGTTGCTGCTGCTGACCGCGGTCGGGGATCGCTGGCGCTGTATTTCGCCGCCGGCCAGGCGGCGCTGACGCCGTTTGGCGTGCGCATCGACGATCGGCGCGCGCCGACACCTCGCCGCGCTGGCGACGCTGCTCTTCCTGGTGCTCGCGCTCGGCGCGTGGCTGGGCGGCTGCAGGAGATCGTGTCGCCCTCGGGCATCATCCAGGGCGCCAGCTACGCCGACGCCCACGCGCGCATGCCGGCCGCGCTCGCGCTGATGATCGCGGCGCTGGTCGCCGCGGCGCTGGCCGCGGCGACCGCGCTCGGCCGATCGACTCGCGGCGTGCTGGTCGGCGCGGCGGTCTACGTGATCGTGCTGTTCGGCGGCGAGGGCTACGCCAGCCTGCTGCAGCGCTTCGCGGTGACGCCGAACGAGCAGGTGCGCGAGACGCCGTTCATGGAATACAACATCGCGGCGACGCGCGAGGCGTTCGCGCTCGATCGCGTCGAGGAGCGCGAGCTGCGCGGCGAAGCGACGCTGACCCGCAAGGACATCGAAGCCAACCGCGGCACGCTCGACAACGTGCGCCTCTGGGATCACCAGCCGCTGCTCGAGACGTTCGGGCAGATCCAGGAAATCCGCACCTATTACGATTTCGTGTCGGTCGACAACGACCGCTACCAGATCAACGGCCAGAACCGGCAGGTGATGCTGTCGGTGCGCGAGCTCAACCCCGCGGCGCTGCCCAATCGCACCTGGGTCAACGAGCGCCTGGTCTTCACCCACGGCCACGGGCTGACGCTCGGGCCGGTCAACCAGGTGACGAGCGAAGGCCTGCCGGTGCTGTTCGTGCGCGACCTGCCGCCGGTCACCACCGTCGATCTCAACATCACCGAGCCGAGCATCTACTTCGGCGAGCTGGTCAACGACTACGTGATCGTCGCGCACGCGCGCGCAGGAGTTCCACTATCCGAAGGGCGAAGACAACGTCTACACCACCTACGACGGCACCGGCGGCGTGCCGCTCGGGTCGTTCTGGCGCAAGCTGCTGTTCGCCGCGCACTTCCGGAACTACCAGATCATCCTGAGCGACGACATCACCACCGAGAGCCGGTTGATGTTCGATCGGCAGATTCGACGCCGCGTCGCGAAGATCGCGCCGTTCCTGGTGCTCGACGAGGACCCCTATCCGGTGGTGAGCGACGGCCGGATCTTCTGGATCCAGGACGCCTACACGGTCGTCGAATCGCTATCCCTACTCGACCTCGGCGGGCGGCGTGAACTACATCCGCAACTCGGTGAAGGTGGTGATCGACGCGTATCGAGGGGTCGGTGACGTTCTACGCCGCGGAGCCGGACGATCCGATCGCGCAGACGCTGACGAAGATCTTCCCGGACGCTGATGCGGCCGCTCGCCGAGATGCCCGCCGACCTGCGCCAGCACGTGCGCTATCCCGAGGACATCTTCCAGATGCAGGCGTCGGTCTACGCGACCTATCACATGACCAACCCGGCGGTCTTCTACAACAAGGAAGATCAGTGGGAGGCGCCGGTCGGTGGACAGCAGCGGCGAGAGCAGCCGCATGCAGCCCTACTACACGATGATGAAAGTGCCGGGCGAGCAGCGACGCGGAGTTCATCCAGATGCTGCCGTTCACGCCGCGGCGCCGCGACAACCTCGGCGTCGTGGATGGTGGCGCGCAGCGACGGCGACAACTACGGCAAGCTGCAGGTGTTCCAGTTCCCGAAGCAGACGCTGGTGTTCGGCCCGCAGCAGGTGGTGGCGCGCATCAACCAGGACCAGGTGATCTCGCCGCAGATCACGCTGTGGAACCAGCAGGGCTCGCAGGTGATCCAGGGCACGCTGATGGTGATTCCGATCGAGGAGTCGCTGATCTACGTGCGGCCGCTCTACCTGCGCGCGCAGGCCGGGCGCATTCCCGAGCTGACCCGCGTGATCGTCGCGCACCAGAACCGCATCGTGATGGAGCCGACGCTCGACCTGGCGATCGCGCGGCTGTTCGGACAGACCGACCGGCGCCGCGCACGCCGGCGCAGCCCGGCGCGCCCGGCGCGCGGCCACGCCGCCGCCAGCCGGCGACGCCGCCGCAGGCCGACCTCGACGCCGCCGACCTGGGAGCGGCTCGGCGCCGATGCGCGCGACACCTATCAGCGCGCGCTCGATGCGCAGCGCGCCGGCAACTGGGCGAAGTACGGCGAGGAGATCAAGCGACTCGGAGAACTGCTGGAGCGGATGCGGCCGAAGTGAGTAGCACGGAGTCAGTCGGCAGTCGAGAGTCGACAGTTAAGAGCTTTCAGTCGGCAGTTGGCAGTGCAGTTGGCAGTTGGCAGTTGGCAGTTCAGTGAGTGCGGGGCGCGTTGTATCGGCGTTCTTCCGCCAGCCGAGTTTCCATGTTCGTGATAATCGTCGAGAAGATCGCGCACAGTTCGTCGGCTTCCCGTTCCAATCCGAGTTCCATGATGCGCGCCGCGTTGGCGAGTGGCGCGAGACGGACCTTGGTCAAGCACGTCTTCGACTCTTTGGCTTCCCGCAGGGCGAGCCGCATCTTGTTCAGGAAATCCGCATCGCTCGAGCCGTTGTCGGCTTCGATCAGGTTATTTGAAGCGCTATCGGCGGCGCGAACGAGTTGTTCCCACACCACCTTGCTTGGATAGTTCTGTTGATGTAGCGGATATGACTGGTTGACGTTTGTGCTGAACCTGATGGCACGGGCGTGCAGCGCCAGTGTTCGCTTACGGGCCGGTGACGGTTCCTTCATGCACGGGAGTCGTGCAAGCCAAACGCCGTTGCGGTTTCTTTCGAGAATTCCGGAACAGCGAGCACAGGATCGCAAGATTTTCCATACTCGCGACGAGGTCGCAGCGCAGTTTCTGACTGGACTGCTCGACTGCACTGCCAACTGCAGACTCCCAACTCTTAACTGCCGACTCTCGACTGCCGACTGCCGACTGCCAGTCATCCGCCGCGGGTGTGCATTTCGAGATGCGGATCCCGCTTCAGCGCCTTCAGCGGAATCAGCGGCGATCGCTCGCGGACGTCGAGCCGGTTCTCCGCACCGCGATCGGTGCGCGCGTGCCAGACACTGGTAATCAGATCGCGCAGCGCCTCGTCGCTGACGCCGCCGCGCAGCGGGCCGCGCAGGTCGACGCCGCGCGCGGCGTAGAGACACAGATACCAGAGACCGTCGGCGGTCAGGCGGCTGCGATCGCACGATACGGCAGAACGGCTCGGTGGTTGAGGCGATGATGCCGAACACCGTGCCGTCCGGCAGCCGATAGCGATCCGCGGGCGCCGAGCCGCCTTCGCGCAGCGGTTCGGCAGCACCGAAGTGCGCGCGCGATCGCCTTCAGCATGTCGTCGCGCGAGAACACCTGCGACATCGACCAGTTGGTCGCGCCGCCGACGTCCATGTACTCGATGAACCGGATCTCGCCGCCGCGCGCCTTGGCGAACTCGAGCAGCGGAATCAGCTCGTCGTCATTGACGCCGCGGATCATCACGGTGTCGAGCTTGAAGCCCGGGAACAGGTCGACCGCGGCGTCGATGCCGGCCAGCACGCGCGGCAGCTCGTCGAAGCGCGCGAGCTTGATGAATCGATCGCGCTGCAGGGTGTCGAGACTGATGGTCAGGCGGTGCAGGCCGGCGCGCTTCAGCGTCGTGCACGTTCGCCGCCAGCAGCACCGCGTTGGTGGTCATCGCCAGGTCGCGAATCGCCGTCTTCTTCGACAGCCTGGCGATCAGAGCGGGCAGGTCGCGCCGCAGCAGCGGTTCACCGCCGGTCAGCCGGACCTTGTCGACGCCGAGCGCGAGGAACTGATCGACCAGGCGCTCGATCTCTTCGAACTGCAGGATGTCTTCGCGCGGCAGCCAGAGGTAGTCCTCCTCCGGCATGCAGTACTGACAGCGAAGATTGCAGCGATCGGTGACCGACAGCCGCAAGTTCGCCAGCGGCCGCGATGGACGTCAAGAACTGGCACGATGTGATGATTCTACCGTGTGGGCGTCGATAATCGAGAGTCGGCAGTCAAGAGTGGGGGCGTCAGCTCACTCTCAACTGTCGACTGTAGACTGTTGACTGTCAGCGTCAGCAGTGGGTTTCGAAGGCCTTCTGCAAGTCCGCCGCGATCATGTCGGCCGAACGGCTCTCGATGTCGCGCCGTTCCATCATGTAACACCACCTTGCCGTCCTTCAGGATGGCGACCGACGGCGACGACGGCGGGTACGGCGCGAAGTGGTTGCGCGCGGTTTCGGTGGCTTCGACGTCGGCGCCGGCAAACACGGTCGCCAGGTGATCGGGACGCTTGCCCTTGCCGAGCGCCATGCGCAATGCCGGGACGGGCCTTGCCCGCCGCGCAGCCGCACACCGAGTTCACCACGATCATCGTCGTGCCCGCCTGCTTGACCGCCGCGTCAACGGCCTCCGGGGTCTTGAGATCTTCGAATCCGAGGCGCGACAACTCGGCGCGCATCGGCGCGATGAACGGTTCCGGATAACGCTGCACGATCATGTCATCAGGCTCCTTCAACTATCTGTGTCCGATCAAGCGGTGAATCTCGGCTTGCACCTTCCCGAATTCGATCTCGAGCGCGGCCGACCAGCGGCGCGGCCCCGGTCAGGTCGCCCGGCGCGCCCCATCTCGTCGAGCTGCTGGCAGACGCCGAACAGGCGCTGAGCGCCGATATTGCCGGCGCTGCCCTTCAGCGAATGCGCGGCGCGGTACACCTCTTCGATGTTGCCGGCCGCCCAGGCGATACGCAGCCGGTCGATTCGCGGCGGCACCTCCTGCAGGAACAACTGCAGCACTTCGGTCAGCACGTCGGGCTCCCCAGGCGGCGTCAGCTGCCGCAGGGTCTCGATCGACCGCGTGGTCGAGCACCGCCGGCTCTGCCATCAGCGGCGCTTCGCGCCGATCCTGAGCCGCCTTCGCGTCCTCGAGCGCTTCGAGCTCGGGACGAACGAAGCGCTCATAGCAGTTCGGGCAGTAGCTGTGCGTGAACGACACGTTGGAATGCTGCGTGAAGTAGGTCTCGACCTTTTCCCAGTAGTTCTGGTCGTTGCGGATCGACTTGCAATAGGCGCACATCGGCAGCAGCGTCTGCAAGGCCCTGACGTTGGCCAGGGCTTCCTCGAGGCTGCGCACGCGATCGGCCAGCGCGGCTGCAGCTGCACGACGCGGGCGCCCGACGTTGACGCGCGCGACCAGCTCGTCCTCGTTCGCCGGCTTGGTGACGTAGTCGTCCGCGCCGGCGCGGAGGCCCTGGACGATGTCGGCCGACGAATCGCGCGAGGTCAGCAGGATGACGTAGGTCGGCGTTCGGCGCCTGGCGGGCGCGAATCTTCTGCACCACTTCCGGTCCCTGCAGACCCGGCATTTCCCAGTCGAGCAGCGCAATCGCCGGCGGATCGTCACTGTCGAGCTTCTGCCACGCCTGCTCGCCGTCCGGCGCGAAGACCACCGGATAGCCGGCCTTCTTCAACATCGCGCCGACCACGGTTCGCGACACCGGCTCGTCGTCTGCGACGAGGACCTGCAAAGGAATCATCCCCAAATGGTGCCACAGAAGACCCGGCGAATGCGCACGGTTCGGTCTGATAAGCTACGCGCCATGCGAATTGGCTGTGTCGGCTTCCTGCTGCTGTTTGTGACCGCCGGCGCCGTCACCGCGTCCGCGCAAACCACGGCCTTTGTCGGCGGCCGCGTCATCGACGGCACCGGCCGCGTCATCGACAACGGCACCGTCGTCATCAGCGGCGCGAGGATTACGGCGGTCGGTCCCGCCTCGACGCCGTACCGGCGGGCGCGACGCGCGTCGATCTCAAGGGCAAGACCATCCTGCCCGGCCTGGTGAACGCGCACGGACACGTGGCGGCGACTGACCGGGCTTCGCATCGGATCCGGCGCAGTTCTATACGCGCGACAACCTGCTGCGGCAGTTGCGCACCTACGCGATGTACGGCGTCACCACGGTCTTCAGCCTCGGCGACGACCAGGCCGCCGGGTTCGCGCTGCGCGACGAGAACGCCACCGCGCTCGATCGCGCGCAGGCTGTTCGTCGCCGGCGCCGGTGATCGGCGGCGATAGCGCAGAGGCTGCCCGCGCCAGACCGTTACGGTCGCGGCGATGCAAGCCCGATCTCCTGAAGATTCGCGTCGACGACAATCTCGGCTCGAGCCGCAAGATGCCCGAAGCGGCGTGGCGCGCGGTGATCGACCGGAACCGACGCGCGCAAGCTGCCGGTGGCGGTGCACGTCTACTGGCTGGCCGACGCCAAGGCGACGCTGCTCGCCGGCGCCGATCTGATCGCGCACAGCGTGCGCGACGTGCCGGTCGACGATGAGTTCATCAACGCGCTTGAAGTCGCGCGACGTCTGCTACTCGCCGACCTTCACGCGCGAGTTGTCGACGTTCGTCTACGACGCGACGCCGGCGTGGGTCGACGACCCGTTCTTCCTGAAGGGCGCCGAACCGGGCGTGGCCGAGCAGCTGAAGGATCCGAAACGGCAGGAGCAGGTCCGCAACAGCGGCGGCGTGGAAAGCCGGCCAGCAGTACAAGGCGGGACTTGAGGTGGCGAAGCGCAACTTGAAGACGCTGGCCGATCGCGGCGTGCGCATCGCGTTTGGCACCGACACCGGACCGCCGGGACGCTTCCAGGGATTCTTCGAGCACCTCGAGCTCGAGATGATGGTCGACGCGGGCTTGACGCCGATGCAGGCGATCGTGTCGGCGACCGGCGACGCGGCGCGGTGTCATCGGCGAGCCGGCGAGTTCGGGACGCTCGCCGTCCGGCGCCGCCGCGGATCTGATGATCCTGACGGCCAATCCGCTCGAGAACATCCGCAACACCCGCAGCATCGAGTCGGTCTGGATTAACGGAAAGAAGGCGTACTGAATTCGGGACTGCCGGCTGCGGCTTCCCTACTTCAGCCTTTTCGCGAACACCACCGACGCGAGCAGCTGGTCGTCCCAGAACCCGACGACGTAGCCTTTGCGGGTCATGTAGCTGCCTCGCATCGTCAACTCCGGCGTCAGCCGGAGTCCCGCGGCGACTTCCAACCGGCGGTAGGTTTCCCGGCGGTTCGCTGAATCGGCGACGCTCGTCCACTCTGGTCCACTGATCGTCGTAGCGCGAGGCCACGAACACGCGCGGCGTCAGCGTTTGCGTCACTTCGATCCATCCGCCGTCGACCTGCGCATCCGCGGTTGCGAGCTCGCGCCGGGTCCACAGGAATTCGCCGGCGATGCGCGTGTAGCGAAACGACCACTCGCCTTCGATCTGCGTCACCGTCGCGTGCCGGTCGCCTCGCCGGCGATCATGCACCTCCGATTCGGCGGCATACGAGCCGGTGGCGACGGCAACGCCGACCCGCAGCCCGATGAGCGGCGTCACCCCGGCGCCGGCGACGAAGTTGGCCATGCGCGGGGGCTGGTTGTCACCGAAGAACGGCCGGCCGCGGATCGGCGAGCTGTCGACCACCGCGGCGCGCGCATCCCACTTCGCCCCGGACACCGTCAGCCTGGCGCCCAGCGGATAGGCGGCCGCCAGCAGGTTGGTCGGCGGGAGTGCCGGCTTCGTAACGCGGGAATCGGCAAATACAACGTCGAGTGCAGCGAGACGACCGGGTTCTGGTCCGGCCGGTTCTCGAGGACGCTGAGGCCGATCGGCGAGGTCAACTGTCCTGCGTCGACGCGCAGGCCAATCGTGCCTGGCCGCTCGTAGCGCAGGGCCAGCTCGTAGAGCTGCCCCTGCCAGCTGCCGTCGAATGCCCGCCGGAACACCACCGGTCGTACGCGCAGGTCGAGACCGTCGACGATTCGCACCGCGCCGAAGACGTCGAACCACGCCGTCGCTCGTCGCGGCACTTGCGAGCCGCGACCAGCATCGACGGCGGCCACGACGTCGAGGGCGATGCGCGAGGTCTGCGCAATCGCGTCTGAAGCGCCGAGGATCAGCGCCGCGGCTATGCCGATCGCGTTCGCAGTTCGGACCATGGGAGTGTCACGGGGTCGAAGGGTTCGGAGGCGACCAGGCGCGGCAGCGCGGCGATCAACGCGTCGACCGCGGCACCGTCGAAATCGGTGCCGACGCAGCGGCGCAGTTCGGCGACCGCCTCCGACCGGCGGTTCGGCCCGGACGATAGGCGCGCGCGCTCGTCATCGCGTCGAAGGCATCGGCGACGTGCACGATCCGCGCGGCCAGCGGGATCTCGTCACCGCGCAAGCCATACGGGTAGCCGAGGCCGTCCGGGCGTTCGTGATGCAGTTCGACGATCGGAATGTGCGGCGCGAGCAACGGAATGCTCGTCAGGATGCGGGCGCCGGCCGACGGATGCGTCTTGATGGTTCGAATTCCGCGGCGGTCAAGGCGCCGGCCTTTCGCAGGATCTCGTCGGGCACGCCGATCTTGCCGATGTCGTGCAGCAGGGCTCCGAGGCGCAGGGTTTCCATTGCGTCGGCTTCGAGTTGCAGCTGGTCGGCCCATGGCGACGCCAGGGTGCTGACCCGTTGCGAGTGACCGGCGGTGTACGGATCGCGCGCGTCGAGCGCGGCGGCGAGCGCGCGCACCGCGCCAAGGTAGGTGGCCTCTGCTTCGGCCTCCGCGGCGGCGACCGATGACAACAGTGAATTGAAAGTGCGGGTCAGCTGATCGAGCTCGCGGCTGGTGCCCGACGGCGCCAGCGGTGCCCGCGGGCGATCGCCGGTCGTCATCGCCGACAGCGACTGCGACAGCTGATCGATTGGCTGCGTCAGCGTCCGCGCCAGCCACACGCTGCCGAACGCGGCCAGCACCATCGCGCCCAGGCCGACCCAGGCCAGGCTTTTCAGCGCCGCCTGGGTTTGTCCCGTCGCGGCCGCATCGATGGAGGAGAGGGCGAAGAAGGTCACGTCGCCGAGCCGCGACAGCCGCTGGATCGCCCACGATTCACCTGCCAGCTCGACCGTCATGGCGCCCGAGCCATCGGGCGCCTGGTAGCGCGCCAGATCGCCCGCCACCTCCCCACTCACCGTGCTCGCCAGCACCACACCGCGTGAAAGGATCGCCGCATTGCCGCGCGACAGGCTCGCCAGCTCGCGCGCGTAGCGCACGTCGAGCGCGGTGCCCACCTCGAGCGATCCGATCGTCTCGTCACCGAATTGCAGCGGCACCGACACGACGTGATACATGCCGCTGCCCACCGCGAGAGCACGATCCGACGGCGCGTCTGCATCCGTCACCTCGCCGATCACCACGCCACGCGGCCACGACGCGGCGAGCCGACCGCCGCTCGCGACAACGCGGCGATCGCTGTCGGCAATCGCCAGGACATCGGCCGACATGCGCTCGGCGATCTTGTCCGCCTCGCGCTGCACGGTGGCAAGCAGTTCCTGGTTCGTCTGATCGTTCGCCGACGTCCGCTCGGTGAGCCAGGTGTCGAGGGCGGCCTTCAAGGTCGGATTCTCGGCCAGCGTCGCCACCGAGGCGCGCAAGTCCCGCTGCCGGCGCGCCTCGACGCGCTCGAACACCTGCTGCGCGGACGCCAGGTTGTCCGCGACGCTCTGGCGCACCTGATCGCGCACGCGCAGGCTGAGCACCGTGAATACCGCCGCCAGGACGAGCGCAACCGTCATGAACGAGGTCACCAGCGCGCGCGACAGCAGGCGGGGCGCGGTCATGGCGCAGGCTCCAGCACCGGCAAGGTGAACGTCACCTCCGTGGTCGCGCCGGCGCGAATCGTCACGCGATCGCGACGCTCGCCGATGCGCTCGTGCCACGCCGCCAGGGTATGCTCGCCGGCCGGCACGTTGTCGATCGTAAACGTGCCCTTCTCCGATCGGCACCGCGAACCACGGGTGATCGAACACGCGGATCACCGCGCTCATGTGCGAGTGGATCTCGCAGAACACCTTGATGATGCCCGGCTTCGCGACAGCGTCCTCGAGCGGCTGGCGCCGGACGGATAGCGCCCAAGGTTGAACGACGCGCCGCGCGAGAGCGAGAAGACGTTGTGAAAGAACGGATCTTCGTTCGGAAACGCCACCGACGATCCCGACGTAACGGCGACCAGGTGCGGCACAAACTGTTCGTCACGCTGCGAGATCGAAGCCGGCGTCGGCGCGCTCCGGATCGCCGCCAGATCGGTGAAGAAGATCACCACGTTGCGCAGTTCGGCTTGCGGCTTCGGCCGCGGGCCGACCGACCGGCGCTCGTAGGCGCTCGCCGCCGACGGCGCGGCGGCAGCCATCGTCAGCTTCACGCTCCCGGTCACGCGGCCGGTGGCACCTTGCGCCAGCAGCGGGTCGACGAGCGCCAGCCGCGGCGCAATCAGCAGCGCGGCGACGATCAGGACCGTGGCGGCAGTGCGCAGCGTCATGGTCGTTCGCGCCGGGCCGTACAGCGGCCGTCCGGGGCGCGCGCCGGTCAGGCCCCCGGGGTCGAGGACCGGCACGCCGTTGACGATGACGTGTTCGATGCCGGTCGGGTACTGCAACGGACGCTGGTAGGTCGCGGTGTCGGCGATCGTCGCGGGATTGAACACGACGAGGTCCGCCATATGCCCGACGCGAATCAGTCCGCGGTCGCGCAGGCCCATCTGGTCGGCGGCCCGGCCGGTCATGCGCGCCACCGCCATCCTCGAGCGACAGCAGCTTGTCTTCTCGCACGTACTTGCCGAGCACCCTGGGAAACGTGCCAAACGATCGCGGATGCGGCGAGCCCTGTGCGAGCGCGCCCTCGGTCCGCAGCGCCGACGAGTCCGTGCCGATCGTCACACGCCGGTACCGCAGCCCCGTCGCCACGTCCTGCTCGCTCATCATGTGATAGAGCGCGCCGATGCGGCCGCCGCTTTCGATCAGCAACTGGAAATAGATCTCCCACGGATCGGCCTTCCGCTCGGCCGCGATCTCGGAGATGCGCTTGCCGAGGATCGATTGATCGAGCTCGCGCGGCGCCGACGCGATCTGGATGCCGTCGAAGGTCGTCGCCATCAGCAGGTTTTCCCAGCCGTCGATCGTGGTTTCGATCTCGCTGGCGGGCGCGGGCCCGCGTCGCCGGATCCTTCAGACGCTCGAGCATCTGGTCGCGGCCGCCCTCCTGGACCCACAACGGCAGCGTCGCGGCGAGGCCGGTGCCGCCGGCGGCGTACGGGTACATGGTCGCGGACACGCGCACGCCCGAGGCGTTGGCCTTCTCGATGGCGGCGATCGCTTCGCTCATCCGGCCCCAGTTCGCCTTGGCGCCCACCTTGAGGTGGAAGATCACCACCGGCAAGCCCGGCATCGCGGCCAATACCAATCGCCTCATCGAGGGCGTTGAACAGATTGAAGCTCTCGCCGCGGATGTGCGAGATGTAGATGCCTTTGTGCCTGGCGGCAACCCTGGCGAGCGCCACCAGCTCGTCGGTCTTCGCGAAGGTGCCCGGGCACGTAGATCAGCGCGCTCGATAATCCGAACGCGCCGTCGCGCATCGCCTGATCGACCATCGCTTCCATGCGCGACAGTTCGTCGGCGGTCGGCGAGCGGTTGTCCAGGCCGATGATGTTGCGGCGCACCATCGTCGCCGGCACGAACGTGCCGAGGTTGATGGTCGTGCCGCGCTCGCGCAGGCGCTCGAAGTAGCCGGAGAAGCCGGTCCAGTCGAACGTGACCCCGAACGGCTTCAGCGAGTCGCCGTCGTCGATACCCTGGACCCAGAACGCCGGCGAGCCGCCCTCGCCGATGATTTCGCTGGTGATGCCCTGTCGGAGATGGCTCTCGCCGTTGCCGTCGGCCAGCAGCGAGGTGCCGGACTGTCCCTGCACGTCGATGAAGCCCGGCGACACCACCAACCCGGTCGCATCGATGACACGGCCGGCGGCGCCGCCCGCGAGATCGCCGATCTGGGTGATGCGATCGCCGACCACGCCAACATCGGCACGCGCTGACGGCTGGCCGGTCCCGTCCACCACCTGCCCGCCGCGCACGATCAGGTCGAAGCGCTGGGCGGACCTGTTGCAGCCCGCGCACAGGCACACGACCAGCAAGCCAGCACGAGTTGGGACGATCGCTGGGGGTTCATCAGGGCGCCACCTATAATCGCTGGACTATTTCCCGCTCAAACACCGTATCGGCATTTCTGCACTCGACGCACAAGAACATCGCGGCCTGTTCTCGGCCGCCGACTATGCGCAGATGCGTGCATTTTTTGACGCCCGCCCGCAGCTCGCCGCCACCCCGGCGGCTGCCCTGCCCGGCGCTGGCCGCGTGACCTGGGACTTGGCGCGTTAGTCGGCCAAGGATGAGTCGGCCCGGTTCGGCCTCAACGCGTTCAAGCTGCTCGGCGCGCGATTCGCGATCGAGACCATGGTGGCCGAGGGACAGTTGCGCTCCGGCAGCACCGTGGTCTGCGCCAGCGAAGGCAACCACGGGCGCGCGGTGGCACGCGCGGCGCGCGACGCCGGCTGCGCCGCGCGCGTCTACATGGCACACGACGCCGCGCCGGCGCGCGTCGACTGCGATCGCCGGCGAAGGCGCCGACGGTCATCCGCGTCGAGGGTTCGTACGACGATGCGGTGAGGATGCTGCAGGAGGAGGCCGCGGCGAATGGCTGGACCATCGTGTCCGACACGGCGTGGCCCGGCTACGAGCGCATCCCGTTCCTGATCATGCTCGGGTACACGCGGATGATGGATGAGGTCGTAGCGGATCGGGAGCCGGGAGTCGGGACGAGTCAGGGGAGCCGGGAGCGGGATTCGACGCGGTGTTCGTGCAAGGCGGCGTCGGCGGCCTGTTGTGTGCCATCGCCAGTTGGTGCGCGTTTCACTGGCCCCATGTGCAAGGTGATCGGCGTCGAGCCGACGCAGGCGGCATGCCTGCAGGCCTCGGCGCGCGCGGGCCAGCCGTGGCCGTCGAGGGTCCGCTCGACTCGACGCTGGCCGGACTCCGCAACCGCGAAGTCTCGCCGCTCGCCTTCGAATCGCTGCTGCCGAACGTCGACGCGTTCCTGGCGATCGACGACGTCTGGGCACATGACGCGATGCGCGCGCTCGGGCGGCCCGTGCCTGGCGATCCGGCCGATCGCCGCGGGCGCCTCGGGATCGGCCGCGCTGGGCGGCTGCTGGCGCTGTGCCGCGACCGTCGATGTGCGACGCGCGCCGCCATCTCGGTCTCGATCGATCGTCGAGGGTGCTGTTCCTCGTCAGCGAAGGCGTGACCGATCCCGCACTGTGGACCTCGGTCGTGGACGGGCGTTGACATCGCCCCGGCTGCGCAGCGCCGGCGTCGCGCGTGTTTTTCATGGCGCTCACGATGGCGATGACCTGGCCGCAGGCGTCGCGACCTCGGCACCGCGTCTACGATTCCGATGATCCGCTGCTGAGCATCTGGCGCGTCTCGTGGATCGCGCACATCCTGCCCACCAGCCCGCTCGACGTTTTCAACGGCAACATCTTCCATCCCGAGAAACGCACGCTGGCCTACACCGACGCGGTGCTGCTCCAGGGACTCGCCGGCGCGCCGTTCATCTGGTCCGGCGCCTCGCGCGTCACCACCTACAACGTGCTCCTGCTGCTGTCGATCGCGCTGTCGGGATGGGCGATGTGGCGGTACGCGCTGCACCTGACGGGCAGTTTCGCGGCGGCGATCCTCGCCGGGATCGTGTTCGCGTTTGTCCCCTTCCGGTTCGATCACTACCACCACCTCGAGCTGCAGGCGACGGTCTTTCTGCCGCTGACGCTGCTGTTTTTCGACCGCGCGATCGCGTCCGGATCGAGGCGCGACGCGTGGCTGACGATGGCCGCGTTCGTCGCGCAGGTTTACTCGTGCATCTACTACTCGGTGTTCCTGGCGACGGCGCTCGATTCCGATCGCCGCGCTGCGCTTGTGGTGGAGCACGCCACAGGGCACGGATGGCGTTCATGCGATCGCTGGCGCCGGCCCTGCTCGCCGCGCTTGTGGCCGTGTCGCCCTACGCGGTGGCGTATGGACTCAATCGCGAGAGCCTCGGCGAGCGGCTCGATCGCGACATCCTGCTCTATTCGGCCACCCTGGGCAACTATCTGGCGACACCGGAACACAACATCATGCACGGCTGGTGGAGCCGGGCGTACGGCATGCCGGAGCGACTGCTGTTCCCGGGCGTCATCGCGATCGCCGTCGCGCTGGTCGGGTTGCTGACGATCGATCGCCACCGCATCACGCTGGTCGTCCTCGGCGCCACCGGGCTCGTCATCTCGCTCGGACTGAACACGCCGTTCTACGAGCCGCTGCGCGCGGTGTTCTTTCCGTATCGCGGCCTGCGGGCTCCGGCGCGCGCGTCGATCCTGCTGTTTCTCGCCCTCGCCGCGCTCGTCGCGTTCGGCTGGGCGCGGTTGATGCGCCATCGATCGCGACAGGTGACGACCGATGGCGACCATGGTGATCGCGATCGCATTGCTGGTGGAATATCGAACGCGTCTCGACGCGTGGTTGACGGTCCCCGAACAGCCGGCCGAAGTGGATCGCTGGCTGGCCGCGCAGCCGCGGTCGGTGGTCGCCGAAGTGCCGTTCGCGCGCGCCGATGCGCTCCACAGTATCTCCGACGGTCTCTACATGTTCCACAGCACCTGGCACTGGCAACCGATCGTCAACGGCTACAGCGGTTTTTTCCCGAGGACCTTCATCGAGCTCGCCGAGCACACGGCGACCTTCCCGGACGACCGTTCGATTGACTACCTGAAGCGCCGCGGGGTGGACCTGATCGTGGTCCACGGCAGCTTGATGGAACGCGAGGCCTTCGGGGAGATGACCGCAAGCCTTCTCGCGCGGCCCGATATCGAGGCGCTCGCAAACTTCGAGGAGCGGTGGGCTCCGATGTGGTTTTTCGCCTTCGGCGATAAACTGTCCGCCGCAGCCGGTGGCGACGGCGGAGTCCCATCGACGGCTCTCGGGCGTCCCACCTCCGAACACCTCGCCCGCCCAACCGATGGAACCTTTGGAGCTTAACTCTCGTTGAATCAGTATGTTGTGCCGTGTCATGGAAGATGGCACAGCGATTGTAGATTCAGGCTAGCAGGCTAGTCAGGCTGACAGGTCGAGAAGGCTGCCTGACTGCCATGACGACCTGACAACCTGAACACATCACTTAGCGTCTAACCAGGGCAACTCGAACAAATGGACATTCAGCGACCCGCATCCGTTGCGCAAGCGAAGAAGCGCCGGCAAATCATGTTCGGCATCGTCGGCGTCACTCGTCATCGTCGCCGTTTCGGTCGTTCTCGCCCGGCTCAAGCCGGCGGCGCCAACCGTCGAACGCGCCACCGTCTGGGTGGATACGCGTCAAGCGCGGCCCGATGGTTCGCCAGGTCCGCGGCCTCGGCACGCTCGTGCCCGTGGACGAGGCCCGCCGGTGGGTGCCCGCGTCCACGCAAGGCCGCGTCGAGAAGATCATCATGCGCCCTGGCGTCCAGGTGACGCCCGACACGGTCGTCCTCGAGCTCAGCGATCCGCAGGTGCAGCAGGCGCTCAACGACGCCGACCAGCAGTTGCGCGCGGCGGAAGCCGACTACAACAGCCTCAAGGCGCGGCTCGATGCCGAGACGCTGAACCAGCGCGCCGCCGCCGCCATCGTCAAGGCCGATTTCGAGAACGCGCGCACCGAGCGCGAGATGAACGAGGGCCTGGCGAAGGACGGCCTCGTGTCGCTGCTCATCCTCAAGCAGTCGGTGGTGCGCGCCGAATCGCTGAACACCCGCGACAAGATCGAAACCGATCGGCTCAAGGTGTCGGAGGCCAGCGCGCGCGCGCAGCTGGCAGTCGGCGCAGGCGCTGGTCGACCAGCGCCGCTCCAACCTGAACCTGCGCCGCCAGCAGGTCGATCAGCTGCGCGTCCGCGCCGGCATGACCGGGGTGCTCGAGCAGGTGCCGGTGGAAGTCGGCCAGCAGGTCCAGCCGGGCACCAACCTGGTGCGCGTCGCCGATCCGACGCGCTTGAAGGCGGAACTGCGCATCGCGGAAACGCAGGCGCGCGATCTGACCATCGGCCAGGTCGCGTCCGTCGATACGCGCAACGGCATCATCGCCGGCCAGGTCATTCGCATCGACCCGGCCGCGGTCAACGGCACGGTCACGGTCGACGTCGCGCTCGAGGGCGAGTTGCCGCGCGGTGCGCGGCCCGACCTGAGCGTCGACGGCACGATCGAGCTCGAGCGCCTGGACAACATCCTGTTTGTCGGACGCCCGGCGTTCGGCCAGGAACAAAGCACCGTCGGCCTGTTCCGCCTCGACCAGACCGGTGAAGCGACCCGCGCGCAGGTGCAACTGGGCCGCAGCTCGGTCAACACCATCGAGGTGCTGGGCGGCTTGAAAGAGGGCGATCAGGTCGTGCTCTCGGACATGTCGGCGTGGGATCAGTTCGATCGCATTCGGTTGAGATAGCTGACAGCCCGACGGCGCGACCGCCCGACGGCCTGATAAGGAGTCTTTGATGAACGCTTCCGCGCAGCCCCTGATTCGCCTCGAAGGCATCAAGAAGGTGTTCTACACCGACGAAGTGGAAACCCACGCCCTGGCCGGCATTCACCTCGAGATCCAGCAGGGCGAGTACGTCGCGATTGCCGGGCCCTCGGGTTGCGGCAAGTCCACGCTGCTGGCCATCCTCGGCCTGCTCGATACGGCCAGCGAGGGCACCTACCTGCTGAACGGCAACCAGGTGGCGAATTTGTCGCTGTCGGAGCGCGCCCGCGTCCGCAACCGCGAGATCGGGTTCATCTTCCAGAGCTTCAACCTGATTGGCGACCTGACGGTGTTCGAGAACGTCGAGCTGCCGCTGATTTATCGCGGCATGAAGGCGGCCGAACGCCGCGAGCGTGCCAACGCGGCGCTCGAGCGCGTCGGCATGGCGCATCGCGCCAAGCACCTGCCCGTCGCAGCTCTCGGGCGGTCAGCAGCAGCGCGTCGCCGTGGCCCGCGCCGTCGCCGGCCAGCCGTCGATCC
This sequence comes from uncultured Acidimicrobiia bacterium, assembly GCA_963795125.1. Taxonomy (GTDB): domain Bacteria; phylum Acidobacteriota; class Vicinamibacteria; order Vicinamibacterales; family UBA2999; genus 12-FULL-67-14b. The sequence continues at coordinate 1,611,988 of CAWCGQ010000001.1, forward strand.
TGCTGGCGGACGAACCGACCGGCAACCTCGACTCGAAGAACGGCGAGGCGGTGATGGATCTGCTGCGCGAACTGCACCGCGGCGGCGCCACCATCTGCATGGTGACCCACGACCCCCGATACGCCGCGCACGCGGACCGCGGCGTCCACCTGTTCGACGGCCGGGTCGTCGAAGAGAACGTCGGCACCGCCGTCTAGTCACAGCACGGGTCACGGGCGGAAGGCATCGGCGCGCGTTTTGCGTTTTGCCTTCCGCCCGTTTCCGTTTAGCCTAGATCGCGTCCTGATTGCCGATCCCCGATCCCCGATCCCCAACCCTGACCACATGATCAAGCTGAACCACATCGAAAAATCCTACCGGCACGGGCTGTCGCAGACCTTCGTCCTGCGCCGCGTCAACGCGGAGATCAAGCAGGGCGACTTCGTCTCGATCATGGGGCCGTCCGGCGCGGGCAAGAGCACGCTGCTGCACATCCTCGGCATGCACGACAGCGCCTGGACCGGCGAGTACTGGCTGTTCGACGATCCGATTCACCAGCTGTCGGCCAAGGACCGGATGCGCGCGCAGAAGCAGCACATCGGCTTCGTCTTCCAGAGCTATCACCTGCTCGACAACCTCACCGTCTACGAGAACATCGATCTGCCGCTGTCCTATCGCGACGTCAAGAAGGCGGAGCGCGAGGGCATGGTCGCCGACATCCTCGATCGCTTCAACATCGTCGGCAAGAAGGATCTGTTTCCGAATCAGCTCTCGGGCGGCCAGCAGCAGCTGGTCGCGATCGCGCGCGCGGTGGTGGCCAAGCCGACCTTGATCCTCGCCGACGAACCGACCGGCAATCTCCATTCCGATCAAGGCAAGGAGATCATGGAGTTGTTCCGGAAGCTCAACGAGGGCGGCACGACGATCGTGCAGGTGACGCACTCGAAGGAGAACGCCTCCTACGGCAAGCGGGTGATCAACCTCAAGGACGGCTGGATCGTCGATGAGAACTGAGCCGCCCTCGCGGATCCTGATCGCCGACGATCAGGCCGACGTAATCGAGGCGCTGCGGTTGCTGTTGAAGCCGGAGGGCTTCATCATCGACACCGCGGCGTCGCCGCAGCAGCTGCTGCGCGCGCTCGAGCTCAAGGACTACGACGTGGTCCTGATGGATCTCAACTACACCCGCGACACCACTTCCGGCGAGGAAGGCCTCGACCTGCTCCAGCGGATCCACACCGCCGACGAATCACTGCCGGTGGTGGTGTTGACGGCGTGGGGATCGGTCAATGTCGCGGTCGAAGCGATGCGCCGCGGCGCGCGCGACTTCGTGCAGAAGCCGTGGGAGAACGAGCGGCTGGTCTCGATCGTGCGCACCCAGACCGAGCTCGGCCGCGCGATTCGCAGGGGTCGGCAGCTCGAGGCCGCCAACCAGGCGCTGCAGGCCGACGGCCGTTCGCCGATCCTGGCGGAATCGGCGGCGATGCGGCCGGTGCTCGAGATGATCGCGCGGGTTGGCCCCGCCGACGCCAACGTCCTGATTACCGGCGAGAACGGCACCGGCAAGAGCCTGGTCGCGCAGGCCCTGCACGCGGTCTCGCCGCGCGCCGGCCGGCCGATGGTGACGGTCAATGCCGGCGGCATGGCCGAGGGGGTGTTCGAGTCCGAGTTGTTCGGCCACCTCAAGGGCGCGTTCACCGACGCCAAGACCGATCGCGTCGGGCGCTTCGAGCTCGCCGATGGCAGCACGCTGTTCCTCGACGAGATCGCCAACGTGCCGATGACGCAGCAGCAGAAGCTGCTGCGGGTGATCGAGACCGGCGAGTTCGAACGGCTCGGATCGTCGAAGACGCGCAAGGTCAGCGTGCGGCTGATCTCCGCGACCAATGCGGATCTCAACGCTCGAAGTCGACGCCGGCCGCTTCCGGCAGGACCTGTATTTCCGGTTGAACACCATCGAGCTTCACCTGCCGCCGCTGCGCGATCGCCGTGAAGACATCCCGCTGCTGGCGAAACATTTCCTGCGCCAGCACGCCCAGCGCTATCGCAAGCCGCTCACCGGTTTCGACCCCACGGCGATGCAGATCCTGATGGAGCATCGCTGGCCTGGCAACGTGCGCGAGATGGATCACTCGGTCGAGCGCGCGGTGCTGATGGCGCAGGGCCCGACCGTCCGCGGCGGCGACCTGGGCTTGCGCGTCGACGGCGGCGCGACCGCCCGTCTCGAGGACATGAGCCTCGAGGAAGTCGAAGCGTTCCTGATCAAGAAGGCGATGGCGCGCTACGGCAACGTCAGCCACGCCGCCCGCGCCCTCGGGCTGTCGCGGTCCGCGCTCTATCGGCGGCTCGAAAGGTACAAACTCTGAGGTCCTGAAGGCGTTTTCGAGACCTCACGACCTGAAGCCCTTAAGACCTTATGATCCTCCCGTGTGGCGCCGGCTTCGACTCGATCGACAGGTCTTCCTGCTCGCGCTCGGCGCCGGGCTGCCCGGCGCGATCACGGCGCTGTGGATCCTCTGGACTGAACCGTACACGCCAAAGGTCCAATGGACGTTGACGGTGGTCATCCTCAGCACGCTGTTCGGCCTGGCCGCGTCGGTCCGCACCCGGGTGGTGGTGCCGCTGCAGACGCTGGCCAACCTGCTGGCGGCGTTGCGGGAGGACGATTTTTCGATCCGCGGCCGAACCGCCAATCCCGACGATCCGCTCGGCGCGGCGCTGCTCGAGATCAATGCGCTCGCGGAAACGCTTCACGAGCAGCGTCTCGGCGCCGTCGAAGCCACCGCCCTGCTGCGCACCGTGATGGAGCAGATCGACGTCGCGGTGTTCGCGTTCGATCCGCAGCATCACTTGCGCATCGTCAACCGCACCGGCGAGCGGCTGATGGGCAGGAGCATGGAGCACATGCTCGGACGCACCGCCGAAGAGCTGTCACTGAGCGAGTGGTTCGGCGACGCGCCGCGCGTGGTCGATATCACGCCGGCCGGCGGCGGTCCCGGGCGGTGGGAAGTGAGGCGCACCACGTTCCGGCTCGGTGGACTGCCCCACGATCTGCTGGTGCTGTCGGACGTCAGCCGGCCGCTCCGTGAACAGGAGCGCCAGGCCTGGCAGCGCCTGATCCGCGTCATCGGCCACGAGCTCGGCAACTCGCTCGGCCCGATCAAATCGATCGCCGGCTCGCTCGAGAATCTGCTGCAGCGCAATCCGCCGCCTGACGACTGGCGCGAGGACATGCAGCGCGGCCTGCAGGTGATTGCCTCACGCACCGATTCACTGAGCCGCTTCACCGGCACCTCGGCGCGGCTCGCCCGCCTGCCGGCCCCGAAGCTCGCCCCGGTGGTGCTCAAGCCGCTGGTGCAGCGGGTTGTCGCGTTCGATGCGCGCGTGCCGATCAGCGTGAAGGACGGACCGGACGTCACGATTGAGGCCGACGCCGATCAGCTCGAGCAGTTGCTGATCAACCTGCTGCGCAATGCCGCCGACGCCTGCCTCGAAGTTGGCGGCGGCGCGGTCAGCGTCAGCTGGCGGAAGACCCGCGCCGGACTCGAGATTGCGATCGAGGACGAGGGTCCGGGTCTGTCCAACACCGCCAACCTGTTCGTGCCGTTTTTCACCACCAAGCCGGGCGGATCGGGAATCGGACTGGTGCTGTGCCGGCAAATCGCGGAGGGCCACGGCGGCTCGCTGTCGCTCGAGAATCGCAAGGAGACGCGCGGCTGCAGGGCCCGACTGACCTTGCCGACCTGAGGAGGCGCGGGCGGCGGCGCCGCAGGAGTACCGGCGCGCTACAGCATATCGGCCGCGCGCACGGCCGCGGCGAGGACCGCGCACGACAACTCGTACAACATATTCGATTCCCGCCACGGGGCGACGGCCAGTCCGGCGACGACCGGCACCGTCCGGTGGAGCCGGTGGCGCGTGGGTCGCTCCTTCAGCCAGTCGCGGCGGGCGCGGCGAAGCCAGGTCGGCGTCAGGGCACGATAGAGCGACGTCGCCGCCGAACGCAGCCGCTGTTCGAACGCAAAGGCGCGGGCCCGGACATTGTCACAGCTGGCTTCGGTGACCGTGGTGGCTCGGGTGCTCTTGGCCCACATCGCCTTGTACGGCGCGCCGCCGCCCATGAAGTCGAAGGCTCGCACGTGCGGATCGTCGCAGCAGTCGCGGACACAGAGCGAGACCAGCGCGGTGCCCAGATCGTCCTTGGCGAACGCGGGGTTGTGCCCCTTCTGAAAGTAATGCACGATGCCGTCGTCGAGAAAGCCGAGCAGGACGCCCTCGATCGTGCCGTCCAGGGTCAGCGTCCACAGCCGCAGCCGGTGATCGGCGAAGCTTTCGTGCGCAACGTCACGAAGAAACTGTGCAAACGCCGCGCTCGACAGCGAGCCGACCTCGTTCTTCGACTGCCACTGCGTGATGTGCAGCCGGACGAGAGCCTCGAACGCCACCGCCAGCTCCGCCTCGGTTTCGACGCGCCTGAACTCGCACCGATGGGCCTTGGACAGCCGCCGTGCGTAGGACTCGACGTTGCGGCGCATCGATCGACCGAGGCTGCGTTTGTAGTCTTCCCAGCCCCGCGACGTGTCGATGTAGCGCGCCTCATCGAAGTGACTGCGGGTGGAGCGAACCCCCAGCGCCGCGATGAAATGCGTCATCACCGACGACTCGTCTGGCACGCGGCAACACCACAGACGATCCCAATCGCGACTCTGGTTCAACGCGCTCGCCAAAGACTGCGCGGCGGCCCGCTCGTAGCCGCGGCGCGTCGCGATGTCGAGGTACTCCGCCGTCTTGAGGCTCACGCCGGTGCCGAGCAGCAGAAGCTCACGGACCGGGATGACGCCGAAGGCAAATCGGGTCCTGAGGTAGAGGGGCGCCACGCCGACGAGCACGCCTGCGGTCTGTACGACAGGTCACCAGTCGCAATTGCGCGCCGGCCGGCGCGAGGTGCTTCCACCACAAGAAGTTCCAGCGCCAGCGCATGAAGTAGCCTTGCTGACCGCTTGCATCGAGCAGCTGATCCCACTCCTCGGCCAGGGCGGCAAAGGCGGCCGGGCAGGAGACGACTTCGGACCTGAGCGCCGCAAGGTGCGTGCCCTGGAACTCCGGCTCCGGCGACAACCGAACTGAGCGTGGCGTAATCTCGTGCAACCTGAACCTTGAAGGATCCTAGCCGAGCTGAAGCAATCTTTAAACACATGAATTCTCGGTTCTGCGCCCGCCACGCGCCCGCGAAACGGCTTGACTGCCAGCTTTATGGCCATTCTTGACGCTGGGCCGCGGCGCGTCACGGATCGGGACGGAAAAATCGTCGCGGCGCGTTTGCACGACGACCGAACGCGGAGGAATCACACACGGCGCAGCCGCCAGGCGCCGCGCGCGTCCGTGCCCCTCCGTCACCCGGGGGCGACCGCCACGGCGCGGCGCGCGCCGTCACCCGCGCCTGGCGGTGCCGGCCTCGCAATGTTATATTGGTACCAAGTTACCAATGGCGACCAGACCCGCGACCATCGTCGTCGAGCGCATCCAGACCGGCGTGCGCCTGGAGAAGCGGATGCTCAAGGTGCTGAAGGCGCTCGCCGATTCGCTCGACTTGAGCCTCGGCGACTTGCTGGAGGGCATCGTGCTGCACGCGTTCGAAGGCCGCGCGCCTTTCTCGAAGCCGACCCGCGCCAAAGTCGCCGAGCTGCGCCGCGTCTTCGGCCTGACCCTCACCGCGTCGCACGCCCATCGCCTCAAGGAGACGCCCGCCCGTGGCCGATCTGCTCGAACAGTTCGTTGATACCACCCTGCCCGCCGAGCAGTTTCACCACCAGCAGCACGTGCAGGTGGCCTGGCTGTTCGTGCGTCAGCACGGCATGCCCGCGGCGCTCGCGGAGTTCAGCGCCGCGATCAAGCGCTTCGCCGCCGCCAAGGGCGCGACCGGGCTCTATCACGAGACCATCACGTGGGCGTTCCTGCTGCTGATTGCCGATCGCCAGGCGAGACACCCGGTCGAGACGTGGCCGGAATTCGAGGCGGCGAACCCCGACCTGCTGACCTGGAAACCGTCGATTCTCGACCGCTATTATTCCAGGGAACTGCTGGCGTCAGAGTTGGCGCGGCGGGCGTTCCTGATGCCCGACCGGCCCTGACGCCCCCGTCTGCCTCGCGACCTCAGGTCTTTGGCGATTTCAGAATCTCATCGACGATGAACACGTCGGTGAGCAGCGCGCGGACATGAATCGACGCGTTGACGTTGTCGACCATCTGCGAGCTGATGCCCGGTTGTCCCAGCACCAGGCGCAGCGACCGACTGCGTCGTCGCGGCATCCGCTTCGAGGGTCTTGAGGAAACCGTCGAGCGCCTCGCGCGGACCGACACCGAGGGCGGCCGCGCACTCGCGATAGGTCTGCGCCAGTCCGGTCAGCGCCGCTTCGAAGCGCTGGAGATGGTCGCGAAGCTGCCCGCTGTTCGCGGCGCCCTGGTCTGTCGGCAGACCCTGCGCCGCGTACGCAAGCATCATTTCGTAGCCGCCCTCGATCGCGTCCGCGCGACGGGACAGTTCTTCTCGTGCCGCCTCAGGCGTCAGTTCGCCGACGCTCAATTCGACTTCCGGGTGCTGTCGGCGACCCAACGATCCGGATCGTGGTGCTCGAGGTACTCGCGGCGCGTGATGGTGCCGAAGATCATCGACTTGGTGATCCACAGCTTCTCGGGGCGCAACGCGAAGTAGATATGGGCGATGACCAGGCCGACGAAGCCGACGCCCATCAGGCCGTGGAGCACGTAGGTCAGGCCCCACGTCACGTCCGAGAACAGGTAGGGATTGCGCTCGACCAGGCCGGTGCGCATCCGCCACATCATCACGATGCCGGTGCCGATCACGAGCAGGCCCGGCCACCATCACCGCGAGGTGATACAGGCGGTTGCCGAGCGGATACTTGCCCGGGCTTGGGCGCGTCGGCCGGCATCTTCCTTGCCCATCTCGCGCGCCATTTCCGTCTTGAACTCCGGGATGTCCTTCGGGCCGACCCAGATCGACCAGAAATCCAGCACGAAGGTGGCGTGGACGATGTGGAAGATCACCGACGCGGTGAGCAGGAGGCCCGCCATCCAGTGCCATTCCACCCAGGCGAAGCGCACGCCGACGATCGGCAGGAAGCCGGTGAACAGCAGCGTCAACATCGACGCGCGCCATCACCCAGTGGAAGGCGCGCGCCACGAAGCCGTGGCGCGTGATGTGCGCCGGCAGGCCGCCGCGCTCGCGCTCCATCCGATCGACTTCCTCCGACGGCGCTTGTGGTGCTGCGAGAACAGCATGTAGCCGCCATGCGCCAGCAGGAACAACAAGCCGCCGACCAGCGACGCCCAGAACAGGCTCCATGAGATGTGAGTGAAGATCGACTCACCCCACGGACTGCGGGCCGTCGTTAAGAAGTCCATTCAGCGTCTCCACGAATGGCGCGCTTCACGAGCGCTTTCATGAGCGGGATCTTGTAGGCGTTGTGCAGCAGCGGCACCGCGCCGGCGACGGCCATCTCGGCGGCCTGATCGGCGGTCGCCTTGTCGCGCGGCCTTGCCCTTGACGAACGCCTCGACCGCGCTCAGCCGATAGGGCGTCGCCGCGACGCCGTTGACCACCATGCGCGCGTCGTCGATCGTCGAGCCCGACATGTTCATCGAGGCGGCGATGTTGACCAGGGCGAAGTCCCACACCTGGCGGTCGCGCACCTTCTCGAAGTAGTGCGCCTTGCCGGCCCATGTCGCCGGCAGGCGAATCGCGGTCAGCAGATCGCCGGGCTGCAGCACGTCAGCCTGGTGATGTCGATGCTCGGGACCGATGAAGAACTCCTCGCGCCGGCACGACGCGCTCCGCGATCGCCGTTCTTGATCACGAACGACGCGTCGAGCGCGATCAGCGCCGGCGCGGTGTCCGACGGGTTCACCGCGACGCAGCGATCGGCGTTGAAGAGCGCGTGCTCGCGATTGATCGCCGTCGGCGCGTCGGCGTAGCAGATGTTGCCGCCGGCGCGATAGCACGGCCAGCCGGCGCGGTAGTACCAGCAGCGCGCGTCCTGCGACACGTTGCCGCCGAGCGTGCCCTGGTTGCGAATCTGCGGTGACGCCACGATCAACGCGGCCTGCGCCAGCATCGGGAATCGCTCCTTGACCATCGGATCGTTCGCAATGGTGGTGAGCGTCGTCATGGCGCCGATCTCGACGCCGCCGCCGGCGTCCTTGATCCCGCGCAGCTCGTTGACCATGCCGAGATCGACGACGACCTTCGGCTTCTTGATGCGGTCCTTGAGCCAGTCGAACGTATCCATGCCGCCGGCCATCACCCAGGCATCGGCGCCGTGGCGGTTCAGCACGCCGAGAGCGTCGGCGACGCTCGCGGGCTGGAAGAGCTCGAATGCCGGCATTACATCGCGAATCGGTGGCATTGTCGTTGTCCCCTTAGATGAACGCCTGAAGCGGGTTGTGCATCATCGGCTTGCGGCCGTTGGCCAACGCCGCGGCAATGTGTTCCGGCTGCACCGGGGTGCGCCGGATGATGTCGTCACCGACCGCATCGGCCAGCGCGGCCAGCACGGCGCCCGCCGCGGCGACGGTCGACGGTTCGCCGATGCCCTTGGCGCCGATCGGGTTGGTCGGATCCGGCAATCCGACGGCGCCCCACTTGGCGTTGATCGGGAACGTCGAGGATGGTCGGCGGCTTGTTGTGATGCATGCGGGTCGACAGGCCGGCGCCGTAGTGCGGGTCGTAGACCAGCTTCTGGCTGCGGATGTGGCCGATGCCCTGGATACTGCCGCCATTGATCTGGCCGCCGAGCGAGTTCGGGTGAATCACGGTGCCGACGTCCGCGACGCCGACGAAATCGACGATCGTCCACACGCCGGTTTCGACGTCGACTTCGACTTCGGCAAATGCCGACATGAAGCCGTAGGTCTGGCCGTCACGCGGCAGGTTGTCGCGCGCGACGCCCATCAACCCGCGGCCCTTGTGCGCGGCCGCGGCGGCCTTGGTCATCGCGTTGATTTCCTTCGGCGTCTCGGTGCCGTCGTAGATGCCGCCGAGCGCGATCGCCGCTTCGGCGGCCTTCGCCCACGTCAGCACCGGCCGCCGCCCTTGCGAATCACGCCCTGAGCGCCGGTGTCGTAGCCGTCCGGGGAGCCGCCGAAGTCTTGGCGGCAATCTCGGCAGCTTCTTCTTGAGGTCCATGCCCGTCGCGTAGTTCGCGCGGGTGTGCGCATACGTCGTCTGGCTGCCGGCCTGGATCGACGACCACGGCAGCCCCTTCGAGGTGTTGCCCCAGACCACTTCGCAGTTCTCCCACGGCACGTTCGCCACTTCGGCGATGACGCGCGCGGTGTCGATCACCGAGTGCGTGCCGAGGTTGCCGATGCCCTGGTGAATTTCGAGCTTGCCGTCAGGACGCAGGATGCAGAGGCCGTCGACGCCGATCGATCCGGCGGTGTAAGCGCCGGTGCCGACACCGATGCCGCGCACCTTGCTGCCGGTGCGCTTGCCGCTGTTGGCCTTGCGCGCTTCCCATCCGAACAGCTCGGCGCCCTGATCGAGGCACTCCTTGACGAAGCAGCTGGTCAGCTTGCTGCGCGGACGGCCCGGCGGCGTGTTCGGCGGAACCAGGCCGAACACCGCCTGTCCTTCGGGCGCGTTCAGCTTGCGAATCGCGACCTGATCGATGCCGAGCTTCTTCGCGGCTTCATGCACGAGCGGCTCGAACCACACCGACGCCTGCAAGCCGCCCGGCGCGCGCTGCGACACACCCGGAGGCGTGTTGGTCGCCACCGACAGGCCGCGGAAGCGCATGTTCGGCGCCTGGAACAACAGCGACCCGAGGTTCGCCGTCGTCGAGTGATCGCCCTGCCGGCGATACGGGCCGCTGGCTTCGACGATGAAGGTGTCGATCGCGGTGACGCGGCCGTCCTTCTTGAAGCCCATCTTGATCCAGCCCTGGTAGCCGGGGCGGACGCGGCCGATGTAGGTTTCTTCGGCGCGCGAGATGCGCATCATCACCGGACGGCCATTGAGCTTCTTCGACATCAGCGCCGGAATCGCCATCGACTGCGCGCCCGGAATCTTGCTGCCGAAGCCGCCGCCGGTGTATTCGCTGATCAGCACGAGCTCATCGGGCTTGACGCCGACCCAGCCCGCGACCGACGCGACCGTGCGCGCCAGGCTCTGCGTCGACACGTGCATGTAGCACTTGCCGTTCTGCCAGTAGGCCATCGCCGAGCGCGACTCGAGCGGCTGGTGCGACGTGGTCTGCTGATACATGTCGCGTTCGACGATCAGGTCGGCTTCCTTGAAGCCCTTCTCGACGTCGCCGAAGATCGCGGTCTCGGTGGCTTCCGCGTCGTGCGGGAATTTGCCGGCATCGACCATCGCCATGTTCGCGTCGGTCCACTTGACGGTCCTCATGCTCGGGCCGACGAACACGTTGCCCTGCGTGCGGCCGTTGGGCGATCCGGGGCGCAGGCCCTCGAGCGGATCGATCACGAACGGCAGCGGCTCGAAGTCGATGACGATCTTTTCGATCGCTTCCGCGGCGAGCTCTTCGCTGTCGGCGGCGATCGCGAGAATCGGTTCGCCTTCGTAGACCGGTTCATCGGTCAGCGCGAATTCAGGCGGCATCGGCGGCGGCGGCGCGGCAGCCGCGGCGCGGCGGGGCCGTGCCGGCGGCCGGCGCCGGTGCGGCGGGCGCGCCACCACCGCCGGGTGCGGCGGCCTGCGGAGGCGGCGTACCGGCGGGCGCGCCTTGCGGCGATCCCGGCGAGCGGCGGCCGGGCGCGGCGGCAGCGCGCGGCGGCAGCGGGCGGCGGTCCCGGAGGCGGCGGCGGCGCCGGCAAATCTTTCGCGGTCAGGATGCCGTGCACGCCGGGCATCGCGAGCGCGGCGGAGGCGTCGATGCTGCGAATCCTCGCGTGCGGACGCGGGCTCGGCATCAACTTGATGAACACCATGCCCTCGGCGCGGAAGTCTTCGGCGTACTTCGCCTGACCGGTGACCTTCGCGACCAGATCCTGCGTGACGTAGTTCTGGCCGAGGAGCTTGAACTCCATCTTCTTCGGCGGTTCGATCGGCGCGGCCGGCAGCGACGGGCTTTTCTTGTTCAGCCATGACTTATGCCCCCCTCGACAAGTCGGCTGCAACGCATCATGCAGTCGAGAATCTTGTTGTAGTCGGCGCAGCGGCACAGGTTGCCGGAGATGCCGTGCGCGAGCTGTTCGCGCGTCGGGCTGGGGTTGGTCTTGAGATAGCCGACCGTGGCCATCACGAAGCCGGGCATGCAGAACGCGCACTGGAAGCCCTGGCCGTCGACGACCGCCTGCTGCACCGGGTGCAGCGTGCCGTCGGGCTTGGCGAGGCCTTCGATGCTGACGATCTTCATGCCGCGCACGCTGTGCGTCAGCGTCGAGCACGAATACCGCGGCACATCGTCCACGAGCACGGTGCAGGCGCCGCACTCCGCGCGATCGCAACCGAGCTTGGTGCCGGTGAGACCGAGCTTGTAGCGCAGCGTCGTGGCCAGCGTCTCGTTCTTCAACACGTCGACGCGGCGCTGCTGGCCGTTGATGTCGAGCGTGATGAGACGCTCGACCGCACCGGCCATGCCGTCGTTCTGGCCGGCAATGGTGGTCCGGAAGAGATAGGCGGACGCGGAAACCGTTGCGCCGGCGGCGATCACGCCCTTGATGAAATTACGTCGCGAATGTCCCGGCTGTACGCCCGGAGCATCCGACATGCTCTCTTGACTCATAGAGCCATCCCCCAATTTAGGTGCCCGGGTGCCGAAGCTGCCCGGTGCCAAGTGCTTTTTATGTCGTGCGCATAATAACACCACTCGTCATGGCGCCTAATACGATGCAACGGTCGGGTTTCGAGCCTTAAACGATCGTTCTGAACGTCCGACCCGTCCGTCCGCGGCGCGCGTCAGTCGATCGCGAATCGCGCGGGCCAGCCCGTCGCTGCCGAAAGCGCTGGCGAAGATGACGTCCACCCCGGTGGCGTCGAGCGCCCGAATGGCCGCGAACAGCTCCCGGGCCGGCCCGCTCGACGTCGGCTCGGCTGCCCGAACGGCTGCGACACTCGATCTTGCCTGCCGCCGCGGACGCCGCAATCAGCGGCGCCAGCGCCGTGAGATCCTCCTCCGGCGCCAGGATGCCGACCCGCGAACCCTGGGCGACCGCCGTCCTGGCCTCGGCCGCGATCCGCTCAACGACCGCGGCCGGCGGACCTTCGAACAGGGTCAGCGACGCGCGCGGCGCGTAGTGCCGCGTCAGTTGACCCGGCGCGGTCTGCGGTTCGTCAGGATTGGCCTCCCCCGCCTGCACGACACCTCGGGCACGAGCGACTGCACCTGCTCGAGCGTAATGCCCCCCGGACGCCGCAGGACCGGCGGGTCGACCGAAAAGTCGACGATCGTCGATTCGAGTCCGATGTCGGTGGGGCCGGCATCGAGGATCAGGTCGACGCGGCCGTCGAGATCCTCGAGCACGTGTGCGGCGGTCGTCGGGCTCGGCCGCGAAAATCGGTTCGCGCTCGGCGCCGCGATCGGAATGCCGGCCATTTCCATCAACGCCCGCGCCACGCGATGCGACGGGACCCGCACCGCGACGTTCGGCAGGCCCGCGGTCACGCAGATCGGGCACGTCAGGTTTCTTCTTCAGGATCAACGTCAGCGGTCCCGCCCAGAACGACAGCGCCAGCTTGCGCGCGCCCGCGCGGCATGCCGACCGCGATCTGATTGACCTGGCCGATGTGCGCGATGTGGACGATCAGCGGATCGGTGGCCGGCCGCTCCTTCGCGTCGAAAATCTTCTGCACCGCGTCGCGGATCGAGCGCGTGCGCGCCGAGACCGTAGACCGTCTCGGTCGGAAACACGACGAGCTTTCCGGCGCGCAGCGCCGCCGCCGCTTCTTCGATGGCGGCCGGATCGGGCCGCGCCGGATCGACCTGCAGGACGCGGGTGTTCATCGACTTGTGCCCTCGGTGCCCCGGTTCGGGATTTTCAGACATGTCCGATGCCAATCAGCAATTGAATCACGCGACTGTAGCTTTGGATGCCCTCTTCGACGCCCTGCGACTTCAACATCTGATCGTAGGTCGACCACGCCGCGCGTTCGACCGGCCGCACCAGTGCCTTGAGCCGTTCGCGAATCGCGTCCTGATCCTGGCGCGGACCGGCTGCGAGTTTCTCCAGGACCAGGCGCTGCGTCACCGGCTGCAACTGGCTGGTCGCCTCGGAGACGAGATCGAGCCACACGCTGTACTCGGCGGCCGGCCCGGCGCGCAGCGCCGCCAGCAGACCGATGAAACTGGCGTCGGACTCCGGCGCATAGCCCGGCGAGATGCGCCCATTCGTGCGCGAGCACGGCGGGACGTTCGGGCCCGGTCAGATCCGGATTCAGCAGCGTCTCGAGAAAGAACGGCCCGAGCTGCCCGCTCACGCCCGAGGCGCGATAGAACGGCGTGAACAGCGACCACTTCGGCGTGGCCATGATCGTCGGATCGGCGGCCGTCCGAACTCGCGCTCGACCTGGTGCAACGCCTCGATCAGGCGCGGCGGCGAATCGGTGATCGCCGGAAAGCCGGCGGCGTGTCCCGCGGCGTAGGTCCTGTTGGCGCGATCGACGGCGTGCTCGGCGAGCGCACGCACCGCCTCCGGCGTGATGCGCGACGCGTCGAACGGCGATCTGCGATTCAAGCGGCGGGCGCGCGTAGTTCAGTCCCCACGCGGCCAGAAACCAGAGGTAGACGACCGCCAGCAGCGTCAGCGTCGCGGCGAGTCCGCGCGCCAGCGATCGCATCGCGTGCCCCTTGCGCGCGAGACGAATCGACCAGAGCCAGATGCCGATCGCGACGAGCGCGAAGCGACGATCGCGACATCGAACAGCGCGATCGGCGATCGATTCGATAGCGCGGTGAGATTCGCCTGGAGGATGGGATAGATCCAGTGCGCGTACCAGCGTTCGACCACGAGCGCGCCCGGCGGGGCGACCGCGAGGGCGATCGCCGCGACCACGAGGCCCGCTCGAACAAGGACCGATGCTCTCTTCACGCGGGCACTGTTGGCGTCGGAGTGAACGCGCGCCGGTCTCACGCGCTGTGACCGATCGCGTCCGGATCACAAAAAGGGGGTTGGTCGGGATGCCGAGATTCGAACTCGGGACCTCCTGCACCCCAAGCAGGCGCGCTACCAGGCTACGCTACATCCCGTCGGGCAGTTCACAGTTTACCGTTAACGGTTGATATTTGCAGCCAAGAGTTCAGGGTCGCCGCCCCTACTTCTTGGATTTGGCCTTCGGCGCCGGCTTCTTCTTCGGCGCCGGTGCGGCGACCAGGCGCAGTTCCGGCTGCCGATTCGCCGTCCCTCGACAGCAAGTCCGAGAATCGACTGCAGCCCGGTTCTCACCTGGCGCAGCCGCTCGCGGACGCGGCCGTCCAGCATGTCCTCGACCACCGACCGACGGCCGGCTCGGCTCGCCGTCCTCCTCCAGCCGCCGCCGCGCGCCGGACAGGGTCAGGCCTTCGTCGAACACCAGCTGCTTGATGCGCAGGACGAGATCGACATCGGACCGCCGATAGAGCCGCGGTCCGCCGCCGGCCGGCGACCTGGCCGATCTGCGGAAACTCCGCTTCCCACGACCGCAACACGTACGGCTGAACCTGCACCACTTCGCAGACTTCCGCGGCCTTGAAGAGCTCGCGTTTCGGTGCCGCCACGGTGGGAAGTATAACCGTTCGACTCGCGACCGCATCAGCCTACCGCTTGCCGCGTTTCGCCGCCGATTCGGCGCCGCGCCGCGCGGGCCGCGCGTGTTTGGTGCTCGCGCTTGGTGCCGCGCTTGACGCCACGCTTGGCGTCGCGGACGCGCTCACCGCGCGTCGGCTGCGAGCCGGGCCCCTTCTTCACGGGCTTGCGCCGCTCGGGCGCCCGCTCGGAGGCGGTCTTGCGTTCCTTGCGCGAGTCCGGCCGGCCGCGCACCTGGATGCGAATCGGGTTGCCGAAAAAGCCGTAGGTCTCGCGCAGCCGGTTCTCGAGGAACCGCTCGTACGAAAAATGCAGCTTGGTCTGCGCGTTGGTGAACAGCACGAACGTCGGCGGCGCCACGCTGGTCTGCGACGCGTACATCACGCGCACGTTGCGCTTGCCGGCCGTGACCGGCGGCGACTGCGGTCGTGATCTTCTCGATGAATCGATTGAGCTCGCCGGTCGGCACCCGGCTGCGCCCGGCCGCCGCGACCTTGTCGACCACCTCGAGCAGCTTGGGCGTGCGCTCGCCGGTGGCCGCGGAAATGTGCAGGATCGGCGCGAAGTCCAGGAACTTCAGCTGATAGCGAAGGTTCTCGTCGAACATCTTGGACGCGCCCTCGCCCTGGTCCTTCATCAGGTCCCACTTGTTGGCGGCGACGATCACGCCGCGCCCGGCGTCCTTCGCCGCGCCGGCGATGGCGCCGTCCTGATCGGTCGGGCCGACCGTCGCATCGATCACCAGCACGACCACGTCGGCGCGCTCGATCGCGCGCCGCGCGAGCAGCACGCTGATCGATTCGATCTGCGACTTCGACACCTTGCCCGGCTTGCGAATGCCCGGCGGTATCGACGATGCGAAAGGTGCGGCTGTGCCACTGCAACAACGAATCCACCGAGTCGCGCGTCGTCCCCGGCATCTCGGACACGATCATGCGATCCTCGCGCAGCAATCGATTGACGAGCGACGACTTGCCGGCGTTGGGACGGCCGACAATGGCGATCGCGGTTTCGGCGAGATCCGGGTGCGTCGGGTGCGTCGGGTGCATCGGGGGCGTCGAGCGGGTCCGCTTCGATGCCGAGCTTCTCGACGATGACCTCCAGCAGGTCGCCGACGCCGTCGCCGTGCTCGGCGCTGATGTGGACGACCGTGTCGAAGCCGAGACGATACAGTTCGAGCGCCACCAGCGCGGGCGCGCCGATCGTCGGTCTTGTTGATCGCGAGAATCACCGGCACGCCGGCGTCGCGCGTGGCCTTGGCGATGTCTTCGTCGCCCGGGATCAACCCCTCGCGGCCATCGACCACCATGACAATCAGATCGGCGGACTTCAGCGCGCGGGCGCCCTGCTCCTTGACGAGCTCGTGAAGCGGATCCTCACTGGCGCCGAACAAGCCGCCGGTATCGGTGAGGTCGAAGTGATAGCGCTCCCACGTCACGGGATGCGTGATCACGTCGCGCGTGGTCCCGGCGATCGACGTTGACGATCGAGCGCCTGGCACCGCTCAAACGATTGAACAGCGTCGACTTACCGACGTTCGGTCGACCGACCAATACGACTCGACGAAGTTCCGCGCGCGCCATGCGCGCCTCTATATTACTGGCGCTTAAAGGGGTTGCGCGGCGAGAAGCGGCCACAAATGCACATCGCTGCCGATAAATACATCCATACAAAGCACTTATCAGTTTGACAGCGTAAGTCCCCTTGTTTAAGATAGTTACAGACAAAGCAATGATCAAGGTGGACATCGTGAACGAGGTCTCACGGGTGGCGGACGTCACCAAAGTGAAGGCCGAGCTGGCGGTCGATGCCGTTTTCGAGGCGATGCGTCACTCGATGCAGCGCGGCGAACGCATTGAGCTGCGCGGGTTTGGCGTGTTCCAGGTGAAGCCCCGCAAGCGCGGCATCGGCCGTAACCCTCGCACCGGCAAGGAAGTGCGCATTCCGCCCGGCCGCACCATCCGCTTCAAGCCCGGCAAGGAACTCCAGAACATCGGGTAAGCTCGGGTAAGTTGCCTTCCGACGATCCCAACGACCACTACGAGCAGTTCATTCCGAAGCCGCTGCCGCCCCGCACGGCCGGCTGCTGGGTGCAGCTCGTGCTGCTCGGCGCTGACGCTGTGCATCGACGACGTTCGTCGGCGGCTGTCACTACTACATCTTCACGCTCGATCTCGCGACCGCCGGAAGTCCGCCAAGGGGCAATCGGCCCGTCGCTGACGCGCTGTTCGAGCCAGCCGATGTTCTACGTGCGCGGCCTCTGGTACAGCCTGACGATCCTCGCGATCCTCGGCTGCCACGAGATGGGCCACTACATCGCGTGCCTGCGCTACGGCGTGGTCGCGACGCGACCGTACTTTCTGCCGGCGCCGGTGCTGCTGACCGGCACGCTCGGCGCGTTCATCCGCATCAAGTCGCGCATCCCCAACAAGACGGCGCTGTTCGACATCGGCATCGCCGGCCCGCTCGCGGGATTCGTCGTCGCGGTGCCGGCGCTGTTCCTCGGGCTGATGCTGTCGCGGGTCGATCGCCTGCCGGCCGATCAGTCGCGGACTGATCGAGCTCGGCGAGCCGCTGCTGTTCAAGTTCGCGGCGTGGCTGGTCTGGGGCGACGTCGCCGACGGCTACTCGATCAACATGCACCCGATGGCGTTCGCGGCGTGGTTCGGCCTGCTCGCCACCGCGCTCAATCTGTTTCCGATCGCGCAGCTCGATGGCGGCCACATTTCCTACGCCGTGCTCGGCGCGCGCTCGACCATCATCACCATCGTCATGGTCGGCGTCGCGATCGCGCTGTCCTTCTTCTCGTCGAGCTGGATCGCCTGGACGGTGCTGCTGCTGGTGATGATCTTCACGCTCGGCCCGCGGCATCCGCCGACGCTCTACGACGATGAGCCGCTCGACCGGGGCCGCGTCCTGCTGGCGGCGGTCGCGATGATCATCCTGGTGCTGTGCTTCACGCCGGCGCCGATCGGGCCGTTCCTGGCGGGCGATCCGCGGCGCGCGGTCTACAGCATCGACAGCGGATCGACGTCGATCGAGATCCGCTTGGCGAGCGACGGCTTGCGCGACGGCGGCCAGTTGCAGCGCCTCTCGCATCGCCTTGCGGCTGGTTGCCCTTCAGGAAGAACTGCGCGCGGTGTTCGCCGCGCAGCTTGGTCAGCGGCGCCGGCGCGGGCCCGAGAATCACGAACCCCTGGCCGCCGCGCGCCGCATCGGCCAGGTCGCGCGCCGCGTCCATCGCCTCCGCAAACGTCTTGCCGCGCACGACGACGTTGACCATCGCGACCTGCGGCGGGTAGCGCATCACGCGCCGGAACTCGATTTCCTTGTCGTAGAACGCGCGGTAGTCCTGCGCGCACGCCAGCTTGATGCTGTAGTGCTGCGGCAGCAGCGACTGGATGATCGCCTCGCCGGGCCGCTCGCCGCGCCCGGCGCGGCCCGCCACCTGCGTCAGCAGCTGGAAGGTGCGCTCGGCCGATCGAAAGTCGGCGAGGCCGAGACCGACATCCGCCGAAATCACGCCGACCAGCGTGCAATGCGGGAAAGTCGTGGCCCTTGGCGATCATCTGCGTGCCGATCAGGATGTCGATCTCGCGCGCCGCCACCCTCGCGAGCGTTTCGACCAGGCTGCCCTTGCGCCGCACGGTGTCGCGATCGACGCGCGCGATTCGCGCCGCGGGAAACGCCTCGCGAATCTCGGCCTCGACGCGCTCGGTGCCGAAGCCGACGCGCTCCATGTACGGCGCCGCGCACACCTCGCAGGTCTTCGGCACCGGTCTTGATGAAGTTGCAGTAGTGACAGCGGGCCCGCCAGCCCGCGCCGTCGGCGTTCCGGCCGGGCAGCGAATGGATGGTCAGGCTGATGCTGCAGTTCGGGCACTCGAGCGTCGCGGTGCATTGCCGGCACACCACCGCGGTCGCAAAGCCGCGGCGGTTCAGCAGCATCAGCGACTGCTCGCCGCGCTGCGAGCCGGTCGCCGATGCCGTCGACGCAGCGGTCGGCTCAGCACCACGTCCTCGCCGGCCGCGGCGATCTCGTCGCGCATGTTCACGACGCTGACGCTCGCCAGCGGCCGGTCGAGCACGCGCTTGTTCATCGTCACCAGCGTGTACTTGCCGTCGAGCGCGTTGGCGTACGACTCGATCGTCGGCGTCGCCGAGCCGATCACCACCAGCGCGTCGGCGAACTTGCCGCGCATGATCGCGACGTCGCGGCCGTGATAGCGCGGCGTTTCGTCCTGCTTGTAGGAGGTGTCGTGCTCTTCGTCGACGATGATCAGTCCGGGATTGGCCAGCGGCGCGAACACCGCCGAGCGCGTGCCGATCACCACGTCGACGTCGCCGCGGCGGATGCGATGCCACTGATCGTGGCGCTCGCCGTCGGACAGGCCGCTGTGCTGAATCGCGACCGACTGGCCGAACCGCGCGCGAAACAGCGCCGCCACCTGCGGCGTCAGCGCGATCTCCGGCACCAGCATCAGCACGCCGCGGCCCGCGCGGCGCACCGCGTCGGCCAGCCGCAGGTAGACCTCGGTCTTGCCGCTGCCGGTGACGCCGTGGATCAGCGCGACGTGGAATGCGCGGGCGGCGGCCAGCGGCAGCAGCTGGTCGAGCGCGGCCTGTTGCTCGTCGGTCGGCCTCGCGATCGGCCGTGCGGGCGGATCGCCGACACCGCGTGCTCGAACGGATCGCGATCGACGCGCTCGTCCCGGATCGCCACCAGGCCCAGGGCCTTGAGCCGCGTCAACGCCGCGCCGGCAATGCCGCGCTCGGCCAGCGCGGGCACCGTCAGTCCGTCGGCCGCGCCGGTCAGCAGATGCAGCGCCTCGGCCTGCCGCTGGCCGAGGCGTGCGCCGTCGCGTGGGCGCCGGGGCCGGACGCGCGCGACTGCCCGGCGCCTCGCGCTGTGCGCCGCCAGGCGCTCGGCGGCGTCGAGGCCGGCGGCGGTCAGCGCCGCGATCGCGCACCGTCTTGAATCGATCGGTCCGCGCGGTCAGGCCGTGCGGCGGCAAGGCCGCGGCCAGCGTCGCGCCGGGTCCGGCGAGGTAGTACTCGGACACCCACTGCGTGAGCTTGATGACGTCGGGCGGCACGAACGCGTGATCGTCGACCACGCGCTTGATCGGCTTGATGGTGTAGGCGGTGTCGGCGGCCGCGGCCTCGCCGAGCACGACGCCGGTCAGCGTGCGCGGACCGATCGGCACGACGACGCGCGCGCCGGCCGCGGGCATCGGCTGATCGTCGGGCACGCGATAGGTGAGCAGGCCGAGCGCGGGCACCGGCACCGCGACGGACACGAGACGCTGGCTGACGTCGGAGAGCGGAGTGCCGATGGCCTTACGCCTCGGCTTGCAGGATCTCGCGAACCTTCTTCATGTCTTCCCACACTTCGCGCTTGGCCGACGGATTGCGCAGCAGGTAGGCCGGGATGGAAGGTCGGAATCAGCATGGCGCCGCGATAGTCGAACTGCCGGCCGCGCAGCTTGGTGATCGGATCCATCGTCTTCAGCAGCGACTGCGCCGCGAACTTGCCGAGCGGCACGATCACCCGTCGGCTGGATCACGTCGATCTGCCGGAACAGGAACGGCTCGCACGTCGCGACTTCGTCCGGCTCGGGATTGCGATTGGCCGGCGGCCGGCACTTGATCACGTTGGCGATGTAGACCTGCTCGCGCGACAGTCCGATCGCCTCGATGATCTTGGTCAGCAGCTGCCCGGCGCGCCCGACGAACGGCTCGCCGCGCTTGTCTTCTTCTTCGCCCGGCGCCTCGCCGACGAACATCAGCCGCGCCTTCGGATGGCCCACGCCGAACACGATCTGCGTGCGGCCGAGCGCGCACAGCTTGCAGCGCATGCAGGCCGGGCCGATTTCAGTGTGGATGTCGTCGAGGGTCTCGGCGTCGGTCCGGCGTGAGCCGGACGCCGACTGGCGAGTCGCCGTGGCGAGCATCGACGGGCTGCTGCCAGGCAGCCATCGGCGCGATTGCGCCACTGCGGATCGCGGCTGACGCCGGTCGACACCGATCTCGGAAAAGTACTTGAGGTGATCCGCGAGCTCTCGGGACATGCGCGATCAGGCCTTGAGCGGCGCGTGTCTTGCGCCGGGCACGGCGACCAGGAACTGCTCGATGCGATCGAGGATGCGCGCCGCGACGGCGCTCTTCGCCTGCAGCGGGAGGTCCTCGGCGCCGGCCGCGGAGACCAGCGTCACCGCGTTGGTGTCGACGTCGAAGCCGGCATCCGGCCGCGACACGTCGTTGGCGACGATCAGGTCGGCGGCCTTCTGCCGCAGCTTCGCTGTGCGCGTACGCCACCACGTCGCTGGTCTCGGCGGCGAAGCCGACCAGCACCGGCAGGCCCTGCCGGCGCGACGGCAGCCTGCCGAGCTCGCCGAGAATGTCCTTGGTGCGGTGCAAGCGTGATGGTCAGCGGACCGTCGACCTTCTTGACCTTCTGCGCGGCCGGCTCGGCCGGCGTGTAGTCGGCCACCGCCGCGGACATCACGATCACGTCCTGTCCGCCGTCCGCTCCATCACCGCCGCATGCATGTCGGCGGCGCTGCGCACCTTGACGAGCGTCGGCGCCATGCGGCGCGGCTCAGGTGCGTCGGTCCGCTCACCAGCGTCACCGACGGCGCCGCGGCGCAGCGCCTCGGCCGCCAGCGCGTAGCCCATGCGGCCGCTCGACCGATTGCCGACGAAGCGCACCGGGTCGATGTCCTCGAACGTCGGGCCGGCGCGTAATCAGCACGCTGCGGCCGGCCAGCGTCGACGACGTCCGCTCGCGCGCAGCAGCTGCTCCGGCGACGCTGACCACGTCCTCGGGCTCGGCCAGCCGGCCCTTGCCAATCCAGCCGCACGCCAGGTAGCCGGAGCCCGGATCGACGACGTGCACGCCGCGCGCGATCAGCGTCTCGAGGTTCTTCGCCACCGCCGGATGTTCGAACATGTTGGTGTTCATCGCCGGCGCGATCATCACCGGCGCGCGCGTCGCGGTGTAGAGCGACGACAGGAAGTCATCGGCCAGGCCGTTGGCGAACTTGCCGATGGTGTTGGCGGTGGCCGGCGCGACCAGCAGCAGGTCGATGGTCGACGCGATCGCGATGTGCTCGATGTCGGCGTTGGCGCCGGGCTGGTACTGATCGGTGATCACCGCGCGGCGGGTGATCGCCTCGAAGGTCAGCGCGCCGACGAACTTCTCGGCCGACCGCGTCATCACGGCCACGACCTCGTGCCCGTTGCTGTCTGCAGCCCGCGCGCGATTTCGACCGCCTTGTAGGCGCCGATGCCGCCGGTCACGCCGAGTGCAATGAATGCCATCGACTGGTCGACGACTGGCCTCTGCGCGCGAACGGACCGGATGATGTCTTCCGCGAGCGGCGTCATCGCGATGGCATCCGCGACCGCTCGGCGGCGATGATTTCCTGCAGCCGCACCACCGTCGGCTCCAGCTGATCGTTGATCACGACGTAGTCGTAGTCGGCGTAGCAGCCGACCTCGGCGCGCGCCGCCGCCAGCCGCTTCTGCATCGCCGCTTCGCTGTCGGCGCTGCGGCCGCGCAACCGCCGCTCGAGAATCTCGAACGACGGCGGCAGGACGAAGATCGCGGTGTGATCGATGCCGCTGCGCTTGACCTGCGCGGCGCCCTGCACGTCGATCACCAGCACCACGTCCTGTCCCGACGCCTGCAACCGCTCGGCATCGAGCCGCGAGGTCCCGTAGAGGTTGCCGAACACGTCGGCCCACTCGAGGAACTCGCCGCGGTCGATCATGCCCTCGAACTGTTCGCGGCTGACAAAATTATAGTCGACGCCGTCGCGCTCGCCGGCGCGCGCCGGGCGCGAGGTGTAGGAGCGCGACATGCGCAGGTTGGGCAGGATCTGCACGAGCCGCTCGGCCAAGCGTCGTCTTGCCCGTGCCGGACGCCGCCGAGATGATGAACAGCAGTCCCTTCGCTCGACTCGGCGCCAGCTGTTCTCAGCGTCATCTGCGACATCGGCGTGAGGTGCGCGGCGGTGCGCTACTCGACATTTTGCACTTGCTCGCGCATCCGCTCGAGCTCGGCCTTGGCCTGGATCACCACTTCGGAGACCTGCAGCCCGTCGGCCTTCGAGCCGATGGTGTTGACTTCGCGGTTCATCTCCTGCAGCAGGAAATCGAGCTTGCGGCCGCACGGTTCCGGGCTGTCCGAGAGCGCGTCCCAGTGCGCGAGGTGGCCGTGGAAGCGCGTCACTTCCTCGCTGATGTCCGAGCGCTGCGCGACCCGCACCACCTCCTGCGACAGCGCCGCCTGATCGATCGGCAGCGCGCCGGCGATCTCGCGCGCGCGCTCGAGCAGGCGCGCCTCGAGCTCGACCCGACCGGTCTCGGCGGCCGCCGCGATCCGGCCGATCAGTTCCGCGAGCAGCGCCTTGCGCGCGTCGAGATCGGGCGCAGGTGCATGGCCCTCGCGGACGCGCATCTCTTCGAGCTGCGTGATCGCGGCGTCGACCGCCTCATCCACCGCCGTGCCGAGCAGCGCCGACACGCCGCCGGACTCCGGCATGCGCTCGCGAATGCTCGAGCGCCTGCGGCAGCCGCAGCAGGTCGCCCGGGCGTCAGCGTGCCTTCGACCAGGCCGCGCGTCGCGCGCCTGTTCAATGGCGCCGGCCAGCGCCTTGGCGAATTCCTCGTTCAGCTCGACCTGTGGCGCCAGCACCTGGCGCAGCTGCAGCGACACGCTGATCTCGACGCGGCCACGCGCCAGCTGCTTCTGGACCAGCGCGCGCAGCCGCGGCTCGACGTCGGCGATCGACGGCGGCAGCCGCAACTGCAGGTCCAGGAAGCGATGGTTGACCGAGCGGATGGTCACGCCGATCACGCCGCGCTCATCGTCGCGCGTCAGCGACGCGAACCCGGTCATGCTCTTGATCATCGTCGCTCCGCCTTCTGCTTGGCCGGCCCGGACTCGAAGGCGCGCACGGTGCCGTCGTCCCGCGACGCCGCCCGCGACCCCGTCGCGCCCCGCGCCGGGTCGCCCTTCGCCGCGGCGTCGGCCTTGACGTCGGCCTTCGATTCGAGCAGCTGCATCTGATGCAGCCGCGCGTACGAGCCGTGCGGGCGCGCAATCAGCTCGTCGTGCTTGCCGACCTCGACGATCCGGCCGCGCTCGAGCACGATGATCGCGTCGGCGCGGCGCACCGTCGACAGGCGATGCGCGATCACGAACGAGGTGCGGTTCATCATCAGCGTGGCCAGCGCCTGTTGCACCAGGCGCTCGGACTCGCTGTCGAGCGCCGAGGTCGCTTCGTCGAGGATCAGGATCGGCGAATTCTTCAGCAACGCCCGCGCAATCGCCAGCCGCTGCCGCTGCCCGCCCGACAAGCGCTGGCCGCGCTCGCCGATCGTCGTCTGGTAGCCGTCGGGCTGCGCGGCGATGAAGTCGTGCGCATTGGCGGCGCGCGCCGCGGCTTCGATCTGCGCGGCGGTGGCGCCGGGCGTGCCGTAGGCGATGTTGCCGGCAATGGTGTCGTCGAACAGCACCGTCTCCTGCGTGACGATGCCGATCTGCGCGCGCAGCGACGCCAGCGTGACGTCGCGGAGGTCGCGGCCGTCGATCAGGATCGCGCCGCTGGTCACGTCGTAGAACCGCGGCAGCAGGTTGACGAGCGTCGTCTTGCCGGCGCCGCTGCGGCCGACGATCGCGATCATCTGGCCGGCGCGCACCGTGAACGACACGCCGCGCAGCGTGCTGCGTCCGTGGCTGTCGTCGTAGCCGAACGACACGTCCTTGAACTCGATCGCGCCGGTGAACGGCGGCAGCGCCACCGCGCCGGGACGCTCGATCACTTCGGTGTGGACGTCGAGCACTTCGAAGATCCGCTCCGACGCGGCCGCCGCCTGCTGCAGGTTGGCGTTGACGCGCGACAGCTTCTTGATCGGCCCGTACATGAACAGCAGCGCCGCCAGGAACGACGTGAACTCGCCCGCGGTCAGGCGGCCCTGCGGCGATCTCGCGGCTGCCGTACCACAGCGCGCCGGCGATCGCGATGCCGCCCAGGAACTCCATCAGCGGCGGCAGCAGCGCCAGCACGCGCGTCACCTTCAGGTTGGTCCGGAACAACGTGTTGGCGACGCGCTCGAACTTCGCCGCCTCGCGCCCCTCGGCGCCGAACGCCTTGACGATGCGGTGGCCGGCGAACGCCTCGGCGGCGACGTGCGACATGTGCTCCTGCGCTTCCTGGCTCCAGCGCGTCACGGTGCGCACCCGCTTGCCGAAGCGCACCAGCGGATAG
This sequence comes from uncultured Acidimicrobiia bacterium, assembly GCA_963795125.1. Classification (GTDB taxonomy): domain Bacteria; phylum Acidobacteriota; class Vicinamibacteria; order Vicinamibacterales; family UBA2999; genus 12-FULL-67-14b. The sequence continues at coordinate 1,637,004 of CAWCGQ010000001.1, forward strand.
ACCACCAGCGGCGCCGCCGTCATGCACACCAGCGCCAGCTTGGCGTCGTAGTAGAACAGCAGCGCCACCGAGCCGACCAGCACGAGCGATTCGCGGGCCAGGTCGCCGATCGTTTCCGACACCGCGCGCTGCACCATGCCGACGTCGTTGTTGATGCGCGACAGCAGCTGCCCCACGGCGCGGCGCGCGAAGAACGCCGCCGACTGGTCGAGCATGTGACGGAACAACTGGTTGCGCACCACCATCACGACGCGGTGGCCGAGCCCTTCCATCAGGTAGCTGGAAAAATACGCGCCGAGGCCCTTGAGCAGGTAGACCACCAGGATCGCCGCCGAGATCGCCGCCAGGTCGCCCTGCGCGATCAGCACATCGTCGATCACCGGCTTGATCAGATACGCCAGCGCCGCGTTCGCGGTCCCGTAGACGATCATCGCCAGTGCGGCACCGGCAATGACCGCGCGGTGCGGGGTCGCGTAACGAAGCAGGCGCAGGAAAGCGTCCATCAGTGATCGGTGTGACTCATCCTCATAGCCCCCGCGGATGGGTGGAATGCCACTGCCACGCGTGACGGACGATGACCTCGAGGTCGGCATATTGAGGCCGCCAGCCCAGTTCACGCTGCGCGCGGTCACTGGCTGCATAGAGTACCGCAGGATCTCCCGCCCGGCGCGGCGCAGATTGCCACGCCACCGGCCGGCCGACCACCCGGCCGACGGTGTCGATCACCGCCTTCACCGAATGCGGCGTGCCGGTGCCGATGTTGTAGGCGCCGGACGGCGCGCCGCGTTCGAGCGCCTCGAGCGCGCGGAGGTGCGCCGCGGCCAGGTCGCAGACATGGATGTAGTCGCGCAGGCAGGTGCCGTCCGGCGTCGGGTAGTCCTCGCCGAACACCTTCAGCGGCGTGCCGCCGTTGGCGGCGCGAATCGCCAGCGGAATCAGGTGAATTTCGTCGGCGTGGTCCTCGCCGATCGAGCCGTCGGGATGCGCGCCGGCGGCATTGAAGTAGCGCAGCGCCATCCACTTGAGGCCGTGCGCCGCCTCGAGATGCGGCAAGGCGCGCTCGATCGTCAGCTTGGTTTCGCCGTAGGCATTGATCGGATTGCGTCGCGAGCGTCTCGACAATCGGCACCGAGGCCGGCTCGCCGTAGACCGCGCAGGTGGACGAGAACACGAAACGCTTGACGCCGGCGTCGCGCATCGCCTCGAGCACGGCGAGCGTGCCCACGACGTTGTTCTGGTAGTACTCGAGCGGCTTGCGCACCGACTCGCCGACCGCCAGCCACGCGGCAAAGTGCATCACCGCGTCGGCGCGGTGCTCGACCAGCAGCCGCTGGACCGCGTCGCGATCGTGAATCGCCGCCTCGACCAGCGGCACGCCGGCCGGCAGCGACTGCGGCGTGGCCGGCCGACAGATCGTCGAGCACGGCCACGGCGTGCCCGGCGTCGTCGAGGGCGCGTACGGCGTGGCTGCCGATGTAGCCCGCGCCCCCTGTCACGACTACGCGCGCCACGTCAGCGCCCGATCGACGAGTAGGTGAAGCCCAGCGCCTTCATCTGATCGGGCTGGTAGATGTTGCGTCCGTCGAAAATCACCGGCGTGCGCATCAGCTTCTTGATGCGCGCGAAGTCGGGCTCGCGGAACTCCTGCCACTCGGTGATGACGGCGAGCGCGTCGGCGCCCTTCAGCGCGTCGTAGTTCTTGGCGCTGTAGGTGATCTTGTTGCCGAAGATGCGCCTTCGCGACCTTCGTCGCCTCGGGATCGTAGGCCTGGATCTTCGCGCCCTTGGCGAGCAGCGCCTCGATGATCGGAATCGCCGGCGCCTCGCGCATGTCGTCGGTCTTCGGCTTGAACGCCAGGCCCCACACCGCGATGGTCTTGCCCTTCAGCGACCCGCCGAAGTGCGCTTCAATCTTCTTCACCAGCACGCGCTTCTGGTATTCGTTGACCGCATCGACGGCCTTGAGAATCTTGAAGTCGTACTTCTTGTCCGACGAGAAGCGCGGTCAGCGCCTTGACGTCCTTCGGGAAGCAGCTGCCGCCGTAGCCCACGCCGGGAAACAGGAACGAGGTGCCGATGCGCTTGTCGGAGCCGACCGCCTGGCGCACGCGATCGACGTCCGCGCCGAACAAATCGCAGACGTTGGCAATCTCGTTCATGAACGAAATCTTGGTGGCGAGGATGGCGTTGGACGCGTACTTCGACAGCTCGGCGCTCGGGCAGTCCATCACCATGATCGGCGCGCCGGTGCGCGTGAAGGGCTTGTGCAGCTTGACCATCAGCTCGGCGGCGCGCGGATCCTCGGCGCCGATCACCACGCGATCGGGCTTCATGAAGTCGTCGACCGCCGCGCCCTGCTTCAGGAACTCCGGATTGCTGACGACGCTGAACGGGTGCGTGGTCTCGCGGCGCACCACCTCGCGCACTTTCTCGGCCGTGCCGACCGGCACCGTGCTCTTGTTGACGATGACCTTGTAGCCGTTCATCGCGCGCGCGATGTCGCGCGCCACGCCCATGACGTGGCGCAGATCGGCGGAGCCGTCTTCGCCCTGCGGCGTGCCGACGGCGATGAACACCACTTCGGCCGAGCGCACCGCTTTGGGCAGCTCGGTCGTGAACACCAAACGCCCTTCGGACTTGTTGCGCTTGACCAGCTCTTCCAGGCCCGGTTCGTAAATCGGCACCTTGCCGCGACGCAGCATGGCCACTTTGGCCGCGTCCTTATCCACACAGGTGACGTCGTTGCCCGACTCGGCCATACACGCGCCGAGCACCAGCCCGACATACCCCGTTCCCACCACCGCGATCTTCATTCAACCCCCAAAAGATGAAAGCGTATCACCCGGGTCCAGTGCTGTCAACATACTGAACCACAAGGACTTGCTGTGTTATGTGGTACTCTTTTCGCCGTGCGGATTCTCGTCGATTACCGTCCGGCGTTACGCGAGCGGACCGGCGTCGGCGAGTTCGTGCACGAGCTGGTGCAACGCGCTGGCTCGGCAGTCGGTCCACCGACGACATCGCACTCTTCACCAGCTCATGGAAGGACCGGCCGGACACCGGCTCTTGCATCCGAGATGCCATCGATCGAGAATTGTCGACGTCAAGGTTCCGGTTCGGGCGCTGGTCTGGTCGTGGAATCGGCTGGAATGGCCGCCGGTCGAATGGTTCGCCGGGGCGTGCGACGTCGTTCACAGCCAGAGTCCGCTGCTGATTCCCGCGCAGCCAGCGCCGCGCAGGTGGTCACGGTCCACGATCTCGACTTCCTGCGCCATCCCGAACACATGAGCGCGGAAATTCGCCGCGACTACCCGGCGCTGGCGCGCGTCACACGCGGCGCGCGCCGACGGCGTGATCGTGTCCTCGCGCTATGCCGCCGGCGAAGTCACCCGCGAGCTGCAGCGTCGATCCGCTGCGCGTGCACGTCTGCCCGCCCGGACGGCCGGCATGGGCCGACCAGGTCGGCGAGCGCCGCCGGCAGGCGCGCCCCGGTCACCGCCCGCGCGGGCACATCCTCTTCATGGGCACCCTGAGCCTGCGCAAGAATGTCGGCACGCTGCTCGAGGCGTACGCGCGCTTGCGCGCGAGGTCCAGCGATGTGCCGCCGCTCGTGCTGGCGGGCCATCGCACGCCGGCCTCCGCGCGCTGGGAGGCGCGCTGCGAGCAGCCGCCACTGCAGGGTCACGTCACGATCACCGGCTACGTGGACGCGGCCCAGCAAGCTCGACCTGTATGCGCAACGCGGCGATGCTGGTGCTGCCCTCGTACGAGGAAGGGTTCGGCTTGCCGGTGCTCGAGGCCATGGCCTGCGGCGTGCCGGTCGTGATGTCGTCGCGCGGGTCGTTGCCGGAAGTGGCCGGGCCGGCGGCGACGCCGATCGATCCCGACGATGTCGATGGATTCGTGACGCAGATGCAGTCGTTGCTCGAGGATCCTGCCGGCGCGATCGCGCGCGGCCTGCGCCAGGCCGCCAACTACAGCTGGGCGGCCTGCGCGGCCGCCGCGCGCGGCGCATACCAATCGGCAATCGAGGTCCATGCGCGTCGCGATTGACGCGCGCGAGTTGTGCGGGCGGCCGACCGGCGTCGGCCGGTATCTGGCGGGCCTGCTGACGGCGTGGGCGGCCAGCGACGACGCCCGTCGCCATCAATGGACCCTGCTTGCGCACGCGCCGATCCGGGCCGAGCGCGGGGTGGAACGCCACGCTCACCGAGGTGGGGGGCGGCGGCGGCACCTCGTGGGAGCAGTTCGCGCTCCCGGCGGCGCTGCGCGGCGCGCGGCCCGACGTATTCTTCGCGCCGGGGTACACTGCCCCACTAACCGTGGCCGCGCCTCTGGTCCTGACGATTCACGACGTCTCGTTTTTCGCCCACCCGGAATGGTTTTCGTTCCGCGAGGGTCTGCGCCGTCGTCTGCTGACGGCGTGGTCGGCACGCCGCGCCCGCCGCGTCGTCACCGACACGGAGTTCTCGAAGTCGGAAATTCAACGCCTGATCGGCATCGACGAGCGCCGGCTGCGGGTGGTGCCGCTCGGCATTGCCCACGACCCGCTCCACGATTCAGCGTCCGGCCGCCGGCACGATCGCCGGGACGAGCCGATGGTCCTCTATGTGGGCTCGATCTTCGAGCGGCGGCGGGTGGATCGGCTGATGGCGAGCTTCGACGAAGTGGCGCGCCGGGTGCCCGGCGCGCGACTCGAGATCGTCGGCGAGAATCGCACGCGGCACCCGCGACTCGATCTCGACGCGATCCGACTCCGTTCGACGCACGCCGACCGCATCACCATCCGGTCGTATGTGGATGACGCGACGCTGGCCGGGCTGTATCGTGACGCCTCGGTGTTCGCCTTCCTTTCCGAGTACGAGGGTTTCGGCCTGACGCCTCTCGAGGCGCTTGGCCACGGGGTGGTGCCGGTGGTGCTCGACACGCCGGTCGCGCGCGAGACGTGCGGCGGCGCGGCACGCTACGTCGCTCCCGGGGCGGACGATCGGCAGATCGCCGACGCGATCGTTGAGATGCTGACCGACGCGGGCGCGCGCGGCGCGATCCTGGGGCATGCGGCTGCGGTGCTGTCGCGCTACGACTGGGGCCGTGCGGCGGCGCAGACGCTGTCGATTCTCGAGGAGGCCGCGGGTGGCTGACCGGGATCGCCTCGCGATCATCATCGTCACGTTCAATTCCGCGCAGGAGATCGATGCCTGCCTGCAGTCGCTCGTCGGCCACACCCATCCGTTCCCGACCTGCATCACGGTGGTGGACAACCAGTCGCAGGACGGCACCGCCGCGCTGGTTCGCGCGCGCTGGCCGTCCGTGCAGGTGATCGATTCGGGCGGCAACCTCGGCTTTGCCAAAGCCAACAACATCGGCATCCGCGCCACCGAGAGCGACTACGTGCTGTTCATCAATCCGGACACCGTGGCGCCGCCGGGCGCGATTCAGACCCTGGTGCGCGGCCTCGCCTCGCATCCGGACGCGGCGATTGCCGGTTCGCGACTGCTCGGCGCCACCGGCTTTCCGGAGATGTCGTGGGGCGCGGCGATTACGCCGTGGAATGAGATCAGGCAGATGCTGCTCGCGCGGCTGTACCTGCGAAAGGTCAGGCGCGTCGTTCGCAAGCTGGACCACTTGAGCCGGCAGGCGCGCCAGGTCGACTGGGTCAGCGGCGCCTGCATGGTGATCCGCCGCGCCGATCTGGAGGCGGTCGGCGGCTTCGACGAGCGCTATTTCATGTACAACGAAGATGTCGACTTGTGCGTCGAGATGAAGAAGCGCGGACGCACGACGTTGTACATCGCCGGCGCGGAAGTGCTGCACTACCGGGGGAAGTCGGCGCCGAAGAATCCCGACCTGGAGCGGCGCCGGCAATTGAGCCACGTGGCGTACTACGAAAAGCATCTGCCGCGGTGGGTCCCGCTGCTGCGCGCCTACCTCAGGATCACCGGCAAGCTCTGACGCCGATGCGAATCGCCATTGATGCGCGCAAGCTGCGCGATTTCGGCATCGGCACCTATCTCCGCAACATCCTGATCGAGCTGTCGCGGCTCGACCGTGACACCGAGTATGTCGTTCTCTGCCGCCCGGATGATCTGGAGTCGGGCGACATCCTCGGCCGCAATTTCCGGATGGTGCCTGAAACCGCCGAGCCCTATTCGGTCGCCGAGCAGTTCCGCATTCCGCTCGCGCTGGCGCGCGAGCGGGTGCAGCTGGTGCACGAGCCGCATTACGTGCTGCCGCCGCTGATTCGCTGCCGCTCGGTCGTGACGATCCACGACTGCATCCACTTGATGTTTCCGCAGTATCTGCCGAGTAAGCTCGCCCACATCTACGCCCAGGGCTCGATGTGGGCCGCGGCCCACAAGGCCAATCGAATTCTGACCGTATCGGAAGCCTCGAAGCGGGACATCCTGCATTTCTTCGATGTCCCCGCCGACAAGGTGTCGGTGATCCACAACGCCATCGACGAGCGTTTTCTCACCCCGGCGAACACCGAGCGGATGGATCTGGTGCGTCAGCGCTACCAGCTCGATCATCCGTTCGTGCTCTACGTCGGCAACATCAAGCCGCACAAGAACATCGAGCGCCTGATCGACGCGTTCGGCCGTGCCAGAAGTCAGTGCCCCGGCCACCTGCAGCTCGTCATCATCGGCGACGAGATCTCGAAGTATCCGGGGCTGCGCCAGTCCGTCCACAAGCACCGGCTCGATAAGCACGTGCGCTTCCTCGGCTTCCAGCCGATGGAGACCCTGGCCGCCGTCTACCGCCTGGCCCGCGCCTTTGTGTTCCCGTCGCTCTATGAAGGGTTCGGCCTGCCGCCGCTCGAAGCGATGGCGTGCGGCTCGCCGGTGGTGACCTCGAATGTGTCCTCGCTGCCGGAAGTGGCGGGCGGCGCGGCCCTGCTCGTCGACCCCTACGACGCCGACTCGATTGCCGACGGCATTGTCCGGGCGGTGAGCGACGAGGCGCTGCGCGCGGACTTGATCAGGCGCGGGCTGGAGCGAGCGCGATCGTTCTCGTGGACGCAGAGCGTGCGAAGAATTCACCAGATCTACATGGAAGTGGCCCGTTAAAGGGGCCGGGGATCTTGCATCGATCTTGGAGATTGACCCGGTGAGGCCCGGTCGGGGTGCCAGATCGCGCAGAGCGGCTATGATCAGACATTGCGCGTCGCCCTTATTCACGACTGGCTCACCGGCATGCGCGGGGGCGAGAAGGCCCTCGAGGTCTTCTGCGAGATTTTTCCGGCAGCGGACCTGTTCACGCTCGTCTACCTGCCCGGCACCACCTCGCCGATCATCGAGCGCCGGTCGGTCAAACGCTCGGCGATCCAGTGGCTGCCGCTGGCGGGGAGGCTGTATCGCCAGTATTTACCGCTCTTCCCCATCGCCGTTGAGCAGTTCGATCTCGACGGCTACGATCTCGTGATCAGCACCAGCCACTGCGCGGCGAAGTCGGTAGTCGTGACCGGCCGGGCCCGGCATCTCTGTTATTGCCTCACGCCGATGCGTTACGCCTGGGACCAGTTCGACGCCTACTTCGGTCCCGAGCGCGTGGGCAGGCTCCCCAACCTGATGCTGCGGCCGGTCCTGGCGGGTCTGGCGCGGTGGGACCGCGCCACGGAAGGCCGTGTGCACCGCTATCTCGCTATCTCTCAATATGTTGCGCGGAGAATCGCGGTTTACTATAATCGTCAGTCGACCCTTGTCTACCCTCCGGTCGATACCGCGTTCTACACGCCGGACCACGCTGGCCCGTCCGCGCCGTCCTCACCCTGCCAACCGCCCAGATTTCTGGTGGTGTCGGCGCTCGTGCCCTACAAGCGCGTGGATCTGGCGATGATGGCGGCGCGTCAGGCCGGCTTTGGGCTCACCGTCGTCGGAAATGGTCCCGAGCGTTCGAACCTGGAGCGGCTCGCCGGTGACGGCATCGAACTGGTCGGCTGGCGCACGGACGAGGAGATTCGCGATCTCTATCGATCGTCGATCGCCGCCATTCTGCCGGGCGAGGAGGATTTCGGCATCGTGCCGGTCGAAGCACAGGCGTGCGGCCGCCCGGTCGTGGCACTGGGCCGCGCCGGCGCGCTCGACACGGTGATCGATGGCGAGACCGGCGTGCTGTTCGATGACACCACGGTGGACTCGCTGGCAGCGGCGATGACCCGGGCCGCCGCCATTCCCTGGGACGCCGCGCGCATCCGCCGGCATGCCGAACGTTTTTCGCGCACCCGTTTCGTCGACGAAATCCAGCACATCGTGAACGACACCCTGAGTGCGCCGGCCGGACAGCGATGGTAAGGCGCCACAACCGCCTGCTGGTCGCGTTCCACGTCGCCACCGACGCCGTGCTCGGCATGGTCGCCTTCGTCTTGGCCTACCTGCTGCGCTTCGAGACCGGCCTCATCAGCATCACGCGCGGTCATCCGCCGGTCGAGCAGTACCTCAACGTGCTGCCGTTTGTCGCGTTGATCGTGCCGCTCGGGTTTTATTTCCAGGGCCTGTATCGGCTGCGCCGCGGGCGCTCGCGCATCGACGACTTCTTCAACGTCCTGGTCGGCAGCATCTTCGCGGTGGTGCTCGGCGTGGTGGCGACGCTGTATTTCCAGGCCTACTACGCGACCGACGCCCAGCGTGATGTCGGCGCCTACGAAGTCTCGCGCATCGTCTGGGGCATCTTCCTGGTCGTCAACATCGCGCTGGGCTATCTGTCGCGCAAGTTCATCCGCGAAGCGCTGGAACGGCGCTGGCTGGCGGGCATCGGCCTGCGCCGGATCCTGATCGCCGGCGCCGGAGACCTCGGCCGCGTCGTCGCCGATCGCATTCTCGAACATCGCGAGCTCGGCTACCAGATCGTCGGCTTCGTCGACGACAAGGCCGGCGGCGATCACCTGGGCTATCGTGGCTTGCCGCTGCTCGGCTCGTTGAGCGACGCCGCCGAGATCGTCAACAACGAGAAGATCGACGATCTCTACGTGGCGCTGCCGCTCGAAGAGCACATGAAGCTGCTCGACCTGGTGGAATCGACCAGCCGCGAGGGCGTCGACGTCAAGGTGGTGCCGGACCTGCTGCAGTTCATCGCGCTGCGCGCGCGCCTCGAGGATCTCGACGGCGTGCCGGTGATCAACCTCAACGACGTGCCGCTGCAGGGCCTCAGCGCCTTCATCAAGCGGGTGCTGGACGTCGGGATTTCGTTCGCGGCGCTGGCCGTCATGGCGCTGCCCGGCCTGCTGATCAGCTGGATGATCAAGCGCAGTTCGCCAGGGCCGATCTTCTACTCGCAGGAGCGGATGGGCCTCGACGGCAAGCAGTTCACCGTCTACAAATTCCGGACCATGCCGATCGACGCCGAGAACGACACCGGCCCGATCTGGGCGGATGAAGAGGACAACCGCGCCACCCGCATCGGCGCGTTCCTGCGGCGGCGCGACCTGGATGAATGGCCGCAGTTCTGGAACGTGCTGGTCGGCGAGATGTCGATTGTCGGCCCGCGGCCGGAACGGCCGTTCTTCGTCGAACAGTTCAAGCATCGCATCCCGCAGTACATGCTGCGCCACAAGGTGAAGGCCGGCATCACCGGCTGGGCGCAGGTCAACGGCTGGCGCGGCAACACCTCGCTCGAGAAACGCATCGAATACGACTTGTATTACATCGAGAACTGGTCCGTGACCCTCGACATCAAAATCATGTGGCTGACGCTGATTCGCGCCCTGGCGGCGAACCGCGCCTGAGCCATCGTCCAACCATCGAACAGCCCGCACACGGACACCCATGCCGCGCGTAGTCATTACCGGCGCTGCCGGATTCATCGGATCGCACCTTTCTGAAGCGCTGCTCGATCGCGGCTTCTCGGTGGTCGGCATCGACAACCTGCTGACCGGCGACCTGGCCAACATCGCGCACCTGCGCGACCGCGAGTTCGAGCTCATCCGGCACGACGTCACCAATTACATCGAGGTCGAAGGCCCGGTGGATTACGTGCTGCACTGGGCCAGCCCGGCCAGCCCGATCGATTACCTCGAGCTGCCGATCCAGACCCTCAAGGTCGGCTCGCTCGGCACCCACAAGGCCCTCGGACTGGCGAAGGCCAAACAGGCGACCTTCGTGATCGCGTCGACGTCGGAGGTCTACGGCGATCCGCTCGAGCATCCGCAGAAGGAAACCTATTGGGGGAACGTCAACCCGATCGGTCCGCGCGGCGTCTACGACGAAGCCAAGCGGTTTGCGGAAGCCATGACGGTGGCCTACCGCCGCTATCACTCGGTCGATGCCAAGATCGTCCGGATCTTCAACACCTACGGACCGCGCATGCGCATTCGCGACGGCCGCGCGGTGCCGGCGTTCATTTCCCAGGCGCTCGTCAACGAGGACGTCACGGTGTTCGGCGACGGCACGCAGACCCGCAGCTTCTGCTACATCACCGATCTCGTCGACGGCATCATCCGCCTGATGCTGTCGAAGCACAACGATCCGATCAACATCGGCAATCCGCAGGAGATGACGATCGAGCAGATCGCGCGGATGATCATCGAGATGACCGGCTCGAAGAGCCGGATTATCTACAAGCCGCTGCCGACCGACGATCCCAAGGTGCGCCAGCCCGACATCACCCGCGCCCGGACGCTGCTCGGCTGGGAGCCGACGGTGACGCTCGAGCAGGGGCTCGGGCGCACGATCGACTATTTCAAAGCCAAGGTGCTGGGCTCCTAGTTGCCGTTTGCCACGCTCGGTCTCGGCACCAACCTGGCGCAGGCGCTGAAGGAAAAGGGTTACGTCGAGCCGACGCCGATCCAGGCAAAGGCCATCCCGGTGATCCTGGCCGGCCGTGACGTCATTGGCGTGGCGCAGACCGGCACCGGCAAGACCGCCGCGTTCGTGCTGCCGGTCCTCGAGATGCTGTCGGCGGCCGCGGCCGATCGTCGCATGCGGGTGCTGGTGATCGCGCCGACCCGCGAACTGGTCGCGCAGATTGAGGAGAACGTGCGCGCCTACGGCAAGCACTTGCCGCTCAGCTACGCCACGATCTTCGGCGGCGTCGGCGAGGGCGCGCAGATCCAGGCGCTGCGCCGCGGCGTCGACCTGGTGGTGGCGACACCCGGCCGCCTGCTCGATCTCACCGAGCAGCGCCACGTCGATTACTCGGCGCTGCAGGTGCTGGTGCTCGACGAAGCCGACCGCATGCTCGACATGGGCTTCCTGCCCGCCATCCGCCGCATCGTCGCCAAGACCCCAGCCGCGCGGCAAACGCTGCTCTTCTCGGCGACGATGTCGACCGAGATCGAGCGCATCGCCAAGGACGTCCTGCGCAACCCCGTGCGCGTGGAAGTCGGCGCGCGCTCGACGCCGGCGGAGGCGGTCACCCAGTACGTAGTGGAAGTGTCGCCGAGCGGCAAGACCGCGGCGCTCGTGCACCTGCTGACGGATGCGTCGCTGCAGTCGGTGCTGGTCTTTTCACGAACCAAGCACGGCGCGGATCGGATTGCGCGCAAGCTCGAAACCGCCGGCGTGCGCACCGCCACGCTGCACTCGAACCGCACCCAGGGACAGCGCCTCGCCGCGCTCAAGCGGTTCAAGTCCGGGGACGTCCGCGTGCTGATCGCGACCGACATCGCGGCCCGCGGGATTGATGTCGACGGCATCTCGCACGTCATCAATTTCGACTTTCCGCCGCAGCCCGAGGACTACGTGCATCGCATCGGCCGCACCGGACGCAACCAGGCGATCGGCGACGCGATCAGTTTCGTGACCCACGACGACGCCGACAGCCTCAAGAAGCTCGAGCGGTTTCTGGGCCGCGGCATCACGCGCAAGAAGCTCGAAGGTTACATTCCAGCGGCGCCGGGCCGGCCGGACAGCGCCCCGGCCCCGGTCGACCACGGCAACAGGCCGGGAGCGCCGAAGCGCGCCAAGGGTCCGTGGAAATCGAAGACGCCGCGTTCCGGCAAGTTCGGACCGCCGCGATTGGGTCAGCGACACTCGGGCCCGCAAGGTCGGCGGGGACGCACCTAGCGCGTCCGGGCTGTCACCCCGACCGCCGGCGCCGGCGATTGCGTTTCGCCAGTGAAGGATCGGGGTGCCGCCGCCTTCGCGAACATCAGCTGCACGTTGCCGAACCTCGGCAGACGTCGCGCGGCTCAACCAGCTCGCCGCGCTCGTCGAGCGGGGCCACGCGATCGGCCGGATCGCCACGCTATCAAATGCGGCGTTGCAGAAACTGCGGGAGACGGGGGCGCCGGCTGTCGAATCCGTCCACCCGGCAATCGACCTCGAACCGATTCGCGCCGCACTGCGAAGCTACGATTTGCCAGCGATCGACAACCTGTTCAACCGTCACGCAGTGTTGCTGCCGCCGGCCAACCTGATTTACTCGGTGGTCCTGCCGCTGTTGCGGGACCTCGGCGATCGTTGGGCGGCCGGTAACGCGCGTCCGGCGCAGGAACCCTCGTCTCGCGGTGATCCGCAACGTGCTTGGCGGACTCCTCCACACCCTGCCTCGCGCATCCCGAGCGCGGAAGATTGTCCTGGCCACGACCGCCGGCGAGCGCCACGAATTGGGGCTGCTGTCTGGCGCGGTGCTGGCGGCCGCGAAGGGCGCCCACGTCGTCTATCTCGGACCTGATCTCCGCCGCGGAGATCGCGCGCCACATCCTGCTGTTGGCCATCACCAACCGTGTGCTTGCGCTCGACGACCTGCAACCCCTGTCACGGCTCCCGGACCGCGTCCACATCTGGGCGGGCGGACCGCTCGCAGCAGAGGCGCGCGCCGGTCTCGGCAGCCGCGTCCGGATCCTCGACCGTCTCGAGGATCTCGAAACGATGCTGGATCGCCATGCCGCGTAAACCTCTATATGATCGCTTGGTGAGCCTGCTCGCCGCCGGCGACCGCCCAACGACCGGCCTGCAGACACTGCGGATGGAGACGGTTGTGCCGGTTGGGATTGACGACGCGTTTACGTTCTTCGCTGACGCGTCGAATCTCGAACGGCTGACGCCGCCGTGGATCAACTTCGACATCCGCACGCCGCTGCCGATCGCGATGCGCGAGGGCACGCTGATCGATTATCGGATCGTCCTCTACGGCCTGCCGATTCCCTGGCGCACCCGCATCGACACCTGGGAGCCGGGCGTCCGCTTTGTCGATCGGCAGATGGCGGGCCCGTATCGCTGGTGGCGGCATGAACATTCATTCGAGCCGCATCCTGATGGCACCCGGATCATCGACCGGGTCGAGTACGCCCCGCGGCTCGCGGCGTTGAGCGGCTGGCTGGTCCGGCGTGACGTCAACCGCATCTTCGCATTCCGGCAAAGCGCGCTGGCGTCGCTCCTGGCCGGGCACTGACATGGCCGTGTCCCGCCGTACTGTAACGGCCGCCGCCGGTCTTGTCGTCGTCGTGATGCTTGGCGTGTGGCTGACGCGTGGCGCCGGCGAAGGCCCCGAAGTGACGACGACGAGCGTCGAGCGCGTCGCCTCACTGCAGTCGCTCGTCACCGCTTCCGGTGAAATTGTGGCGTCTCGCTACGCCGACATCGGCTCGAACGCAATGGGCCGGGTCGTGGCGCTGACCGTGGCCGAAGGCGATCAGGTGACCGCCGGCCAGGTGGTCGCGCAACTCGATCCGGTCCAGGCGGCCGCGGCCGCCGACGGCGCCGACGCCGCCGTCCGCGCGCTCGACAGCGATACCCAAGCCGCGGCGGCGCAGGTGCGAACGGCGCGAGCGATGTTGGACGAAGCGCGATCGCGCAACGTCGAGGCCGCGGCGGCGCTCGAACGCGGACGCCAGTTGCGCGAAGCCGGACTGCTGGCCGCCGCCGAATTCGATCGCCTGACGGCAACGGCCGCGGCCGGCCAAGCGCAAGAGGCATCGGCCAGAATCGCCGTCGAGACCAACGAGTTGTCGAGGACCTCCTCCCAACGCAGGGCCGATCAGGCGCGGGCAGAACGTGCGCGCGTGCGCGACCAGCTGTCGAAAACCACCATCACCGCGCCGATCGGCGGCACCGTGACGCGACTCGACGTCGAGCTTGGCGAGATGGTGGTGATGGGCGTGCAGAATCAGCCAGGCACCACCCTGATGACGATTTCCGATTTGAGCACCATCAACGCGGAAGTCAAAGTGGCGGAGGCCGATGTGATGCGGCTGGTGGTCGGTCAGCCGGCCACGGTGGTCCTCGAGGCGCTCCCCGGCCAGCGGTTCCCCGGCCGGGTGATCGAGATCGGCGCCAGCGCCCTGCCGCAGATCGGCGCGCAGTCGGCGCGCGAATTCCGCGTCAAGGTCCGGCTCGATCGGTCCGACCTCCCGCTGCGGCCGGGCCTGACCTGTGACGCGGAGATCGTCGCCGCGGATAAATCCAACGTCCTGGTGGTGCCGTTGCAATCGGTCATCGTTCGAAACGGCCAGCAGGGCGTCTTCGCGCCCGACGGCGATCGGGCGCGGTTCACTCCAATCGCCGCCGGAATCATCGGCGGTCTGCAAATCGAAGTCTCGGGCGTCGCGGAGGGCACCGAGATTGTGTCCGGGTCGATCCAGACGCTGCGCGATCTCCAGGACGGCGCGCAGGTCCGCCGGGTGGCGGCGCGCCGCTAGCCGCCGATGCGTCAAGCCATCGTCCAGGCTGCGGGCACCGTGCGGGCGAACCGCTTGCGGTCGGCGCTGGGCGCGCTGGCGATCGCAGTCGCGGTGGCGACCATCATTTCCGTCAACACCACGCTCGACGGGATTCGCCGCTACGCCGAGCTGACCACCGCGCGAACGTTCGGCTCCGACACGTTCCTGATCGCGCAAGTCGCTTCACCCGGCCGAGTGTCGCGGCGGCAGCTTCGCGAACAACTCGAGCGCAACCCGCCGATCAGCCGACTCGATGCGGCACAGCTCGTCCGCCTGGCGGCCGGCCGGGCGATCTACGCGCCCTACGCCCAGACGCGGGCCGACGTGGTGCGCGGCAACCGGCGGGTCGAAGCCGCGTCGGTCACGGGCACCGCGTCATCGCTCGCGGTGATCCGCGACCTCAACCTGGGTGACGGTCGCTTCCTTGCGGCGGACGAGGATGCCGGCGGCGCGCAAGTGGCCGTGATCGGTGCCGACATCGTTGATGGTCTGTTCAGTCCCGAGCAGGCGGTCGGCCAGGCGATCCGCATCGCCGGCCGGCGCTTCACGGTGATCGGCGTGCAGGACCGGATCGGCACCGCGGGCAGCGGCTCGGTCGACCGGTATGTGTGGATTCCGCTGCGCGCGTTCGAACGGGCGCTCGGCGCGCCGCGCAGCCTGCAGGTATTCGCGACGGCCGCCGACGGCTGGGATACCAGCGAGGCCGAGGATCATGCGAGGATGTCGCTGCGCGCCGCACGCGCGCTTCGCCCGGGCAGCAGCGACAACTTCGACGTGCTCGCGCCGGACGCGGCACGCGGATTCGTCGCCAACCTGTCGACGCGCATTGGCGCCGCCGCGGGGCCGATCGCCCTGATGGCGCTGCTGGCGGCGATCGTCGTGGTCACCAACACCGTGCTGGTGTCGGTGACCCAGCGCACGCGCGAAATCGGGCTGCGGCGCGCGCTTGGCGCACCGCGCGCCCAGATGATGAAAGAGGTCTTCGCAGAATCGGTCATCCTGTCGCTGGTCGGCGGATTGACCGGCGCCGCGCTCGCCACGGGCGCGGCGATGGCGATCTCGACCGTGGCGCCGGTGCCGCTCGCCGTCGATCCGCGGGTGCTGCTGCTGGCGCTGGTCGCGGCGGCCGGCAGCGGCGCCGCCGCAGGATGGTATCCCGCGCGGCGGGCCACACGGCTCAACATCGTGGACGCCATGCGCAGCGAATGAACCGGGACCGGTGGACGGCGGAGCGCCAGGCGGGGCGGCTCGCGATGGAGTCGGTGCGGGCGCATCCGGCTCGCTCGGCGCTGGCGATGCTCGGCATCGTGATCGGCATCGTGACGGTGGTGGTGGTCGCCTCGACGCTGGTCGGACTCAGGAACAGCATCGCGGTGCTGTTCCGCGAGCTCGGCACCGACAACATCTTCGCCTATCACCTCAACGGCGAACCGTATTCGGCGCCGATCGAGCTCGACGCCGCGCGGCCACAGCTGCAGCCGGAAGACGCCGACACGCTGATGCGCCTCGGCGTCTCGATTCGCGACGTCGGGCTCGAGTTGATCGTGCCGGTTGTCACCGCGACGCGGGTGGTGACCGCACGAGCGGGCGGCAACGAGTCCGACACGGTACTGATCGAGGGCGTGTCGCCGAACTTTCACGATGTGGTGGGCGCCGACTTCCAGGATGGCCGCCCGATCGCCGACAGCGAGTCACGCGCCTATGCGCAGGTGGCGGTGCTCGGCGCGAGCGTGGCGCGTGCCTTGTACGGTGACGCGACCTCGGTGGGACGCACGGTGCTGCTCGGCGGCGATCGCTACGAGGTGATCGGCGAGCTTGCGCCACGCAAGGGAACGTTCTTCGGCGAGAACCGCAATGACAGCGTGATCGCGATTCCCGTCACGACGGCGCGGCGCAAGTTTCCTGACGCGCGCAATCTGGTGCTCTACATCCGCGCGCTGCCCGGCCAGCGCGAGCAGGCCCGCGAGGAAGCACGCGCCATCCTGCGGCTGGTTCGGCGGGTCCCAGCCGGAGCGGACGATAATTTTTCAATGAATTCCGCCGACCAGATCATCGCGCAGTTCGATCGTATTGGCGCGCTGATCTTCCTCGCCACCATCGCCCTCGCCGCGGTGAGCCTCGCGATCGGCGGCATCGGCATTGCGAACGTGATGATCATCAGCGTGACGGAACGGACGCGCGAAATTGGCGTCCGGCTCGCGGTTGGCGCGCGCCGACGCGACGTCAGGCAGCAGTTCCTGATCGAAGCGACGATTCTGAGCGGCGCCGGCGGCCTGCTCGGGGTCATGATCGCGGTCGCGATCGGCGCGGTCGTCTCGCTGGTCGCGCCGGGCTTTCCCGCGGCGCCACCGTGGTGGGCGGTCGCCGCCGGTCTCGCCATGTCGGCCAGCGTCGGCATTGTCGCCGGCTACCTCCCGGCGCGGCGCGCGGCCGCGCTGGATCCGGTCGAGGCGCTGCGGCACGAGTAACGGCGGCGATCTATTTGTTGATGATCCTGGCCATGCGCCAGACGTAGTCCACCCCCGACGCCAGCGTGACCACCAGCGACAGCCAGACCGCGACATCGACCCAGCGCGACTGGTAACCGAGGTAGTTGAACAGCATCACGACGATGCAGGCGACGATGAAGATCGCGGTCGCGGCCTTGCCGAGCGGCGAGGGCGTAAAGGTGCGCGGCCCAACCGCCAGGTTGACAATCGCCACGGTCAGCACGATCCCGACGTCTCGGCTGATCACGATGATCGTCAGCCACAACGGGATGCGGTTGACGAGCCCGATGTTCGGCAGCGTCAGGACGATGAACGTCGTCACCAGCAGGAGCTTGTCCGCCGCCGGATCGAGCCACGCACCGAGCTCGCTCTTCTGCCCCGCGGCCCGCGCCGCCAGCCCGTCGAGCAGGTCGGTCAGCCCGGCGAAGGCAAACACCGCGAGCGACCAGCCAAACTCTCCATAGAGCGTCAGGATCACGAACGCAGGGATCAGCAGCATGCGAAGCAGCGTGAGCTGGTTCGCAATGGTGAAGACCTGCGCGGTCACGGACGGGCCAACGCCTCGAGACGGCCGATGATGTCCATCACTTCCGCGCCGGTGACCGCGCGCAACAGATCGAAGTTGCCGCCCGAGAGCGGCATCACGCCCGAAGCGACCGCCGCCGAGACCGCCGGGTAGCTGAGGTGGGCCGGCGCAACGTCGTTGATCGCCACCCGCGCGCCCTGCCATTTCCTGGCGAGGTCCGGTTTCTGCGACGCGACCAGCGCCAGCAGCCGCGCGACCGGCGTCGCCAGTTCGCCGCGCCTGACCCGCCGCCCCGGCTCGAACTCGTAGTTGACGAGGGTATCCATCACGCCCGAACGCACCACCGGCGCAATCCACGGCTGTGCCCAGTGGCCGCGAATATCGGTGATGATCGCCTGCCGCGGCTTGGCCAGGGCCAGCAGCGCCTCCAGCCGCACGCCGACCAGCGCGGCGATCTCGGCGCGCGTCACCGACGTTGCCGTCGGGATGGCGCGATATTCGCCGGGCAGCTTCGCGAGCGCCGCCGCGTTTCGCAGCCGGGCGAGCACGGTATCGGGCACCGCCGACGCGTCGATCGCCCTGGCCCGTTCGTACGACGACAACGCGCCGGGCATGTCGCCCTGGCCTTCCAGAATCGCGCCGATGCCGGCCAGTGAATGAGCGTCGTTCGGATCCAGTTCGGCCGCCTGGCGGTAGTGCAACAGCGCGTTGTCGATCTGTCCCGCTTTCTGCTCGACGCCGGCCAAATCGCGAAACAGGAACGCCGAATCGGGTGAGGCGGTGATCGCCTGCCGGTAGTTGGCCATCGCTTCGTCCCACCGGCGGGCGTCGGCCGCCGCCTTGGCACGAGTCAGGAGATCCTGCACCGCCCGGAATCGCAACACCTCGATGCGGCCGCGCAGCTCGCCTCGTGACGGATCCGCCGCCAGCGCCGCTTCGAAACTGGCGAGCGCATCCGCGTCGCGATCGAGCGCCAGCAGCACCTGGCCGCGTCCGATCAGGGCCGGCACGTAACCCGCCTGGGCCTGCAGCGCGCGATCGAAACGGAGGGCGGCGCCCTTCTCGTTGCCGCGCGCCACCAGCAGATACGCCATGGCCGTTTCGGCCGGATGAAACGACGGTTGCTGCTTCAGCACCACCGAGAACTCACGCTCGGCGTTGCCGTGGTCGCCCAACTGCAGGTAAGTCCAACCGCGCTCCAGTCTCGTCACCAGATCCGCCGGCGTTGCGTCAGGGACCGTCGGGAACTCGAAATCCGGGTGCCGGGGAGCACCGGTCAGCACCGGCGGCGCCTTCGGCGCGCACGCGACGATCAATGCGAGCAACGCCAGCGCCACGCAGGCGGCACGGCGCGACGATGTCGCACCAGGCTTGATCACGCTCTCAACCACGTCGCCCTCGAGACTTGACCGTCGATGGTGTGGCCAGGCCGACCATCGGCAACAGCCGCCGTGGGACGTCGGCCTCGAGCGTGGCGCGATCGCCCATGGTGGCGTGGCTGTGGACCGTGGCATGTCGATAGAGCCACGCGAGCCGGTCGGCCTGAACCGGATCGGCCAGGTCGAGCTCAATCGTCACCCGCTCCTGATCGAGCGCCAGCTTCGCGGCGACGCTCTCGAGCAGCTCGTCGCAGCCCAGGCCGGTGTCGGCGGAGATCAACAACGCCGAGGGATCGGCGTCCTGCACGCGCCGGCGCTCGTCGGCGGAAATCAAATCGATCTTGTTGTAGACCTCGACGCGCGGCACTTCGATGGCGCCCACTTCTTCGAGCACGCGCGTCACCGCCGCCAGGTGGCGCTCGCGTTCCGGATTGGCGGCGTCAATCACGTGCAGCACCAGGTCGGCGTCGGCGGTCTCTTCGAGCGTCGCGCGAAACGCCGCCACCAGCGTGTGAGGCAGCCGATCGATGAAGCCGACCGTATCGCTCAACAGCAGCTCGCGCCGGTCCGGCAGGTTGACGCGCCGCACCAGCGGATCGAGCGTCACAAACAGCGCGTCGGACGCCTCGGCGTTCGAGTTGGTCAGGCGATTGAACAACGTCGTCTTGCCGGCGTTGGTGTAACCCACGAGCGCCACCGTCGGCACGTCGACCTTGTGCCGCCGTTCGCGCAACTGGGAGCGGCGGCGCCGGACGATGTCGATTTCGTCCTGCAGGGTCTTCATCCGCACGCGGATGCGACGGCGGTCCGCTTCGAGCTTGGTCTCGCCGGGGCCCCTGGTGCCGATACCGCCGCCAAGACGCGACAGCGCCTCGCTCGATCCCACCAGGCGCGGCAACAAATATTTCAACTGCGCCAGCTCGACCTGCAGTTTGCCCTCACGGGTACGGGCGCGCCTGGCGAAGATGTCGAGGATCAGCTGCGTACGGTCGATCACCTTGCGATCGAGGCGCTTGCCAAGCTCGCGCAACTGCGCCGGCGACAGCTCGTTGTCGAAGACCACCAGGTCGGCGTCGGCTTCGGCCGCCGCCTGCGCGAGCATGTCGACCTTGCCGCTGCCGAGGAAGGTCGCCGAATCGGGCTTGGGCCGCTCTTGCAGCACGCGCAGGACGACGCGGGCGCCGGCGGCTTCAGCGAGGCCGCCCAGCTCTTCAAGAGAATGTTCCGCGTCCACTCGCCGCGCGCCGCCGGTCACCAGACCGACAAGCGCGGCTCGCTCCACGAGCACGGGACGGGCTTTACTCATTCTCTCTTCAATTCTAGCACCGCGATCATCGCCGCTACCGAAACGAGCTCATGCACGATGCGCGGCTGAACGGTTGCGACGCGCGTCGGCGTGACCGCCGCGTCGCGGCATCAGGGATCGGCGAGCACCGGATCGCCGGAGTCGTCCGTGACCCGCGGCCGGGCGCGCAGTCCTCGCAGTGCCAGCAGCCCGAGCGACACCAGCAGCACGACGTCGGCAACGAAGACCAGCCGCAGCCCGGTGCCGCCGATGAAGCCGGCGATCACCGGGCTCACCGCCAAACCCAACAGCGATGCGGTTGTCATCACGCCGAATCCGGTGGCGTGCGCGTCCGGCGGGAGCGACGATCCGGCGACGGCATAGACCGTGGTCGTCGACACGCCGACGGCAATGCCGAACACCATCATCGCCGCGCCAACCAGATAGAGCGAAGGCGCGACCACAATCGTCGCGACCGCGGCGGCCGCGAGCAGCGCGCCGGTCACAATCACCGCACGGGCCGGGTGCCGCTGCATCAACCGTCCCGCGAGATGATGGCCAAACGCGGCGGCGATCGCCCCCAGCGAAAACAGGATGCCGGTCACGATTGGAATGCGCGTCAGCGGCACGCCGGCCTGGGCGACATACAGCGGCAGCACCGGCCCGAAGCTGCGGTCAACGGTCTGCAGGCCGAAAATCACGATCAGCGCCAGCAGGAAGCCGGGCAGGCGGAACAGGTGCGCGACGACCGCCCTGCCGCCGCGAACCGCGCGCGGCGCCGCGCCCTGTCGCGGCTCCTGGTAGAACAGCACGATCGCAATCAGCGCCACCACGTAGAATGCGGCGGCAAACAGAAACGAGCTGCGCAGTCCGACGATCGGTGCCAGCAGCCCGCCGATGATCGGCCCGACGGCGGGGCCCAGGCGATGCCCGGTCTGGACCATGCCGATGGCCTCGGCCATGCGCTGGCGCGGCGCCGACTCGGCGGCCATCGAGATGGTCAGCGCACCGTAGCCCGCAAACACGCCCAGTAGCGCCCGCAGCGCCAGCAACTGCCACGGCGCGGTCACGAACCCCATCGCCGCCTTCGTGAGGATGAACGCCACCAGCGAGCGAATGACCAGGAGCTTGCTGCCGTAGCGATCGCCGACGCGCCCCCAGAGCGGTGCGCTGATCGCGGTGACGGTGGGCGTGGCGCCGAGGGTGAGCCCGGTCCACATCGCAATCTCCTTGACGTCGGTGACACCAAGCTCGGCGATGTAGAGCGGAAGAAACGGCATCACCAGCGTGAACCCGGTGAAGCCGATGCAGCCGGCGGCGGCGGCGGCGCGAACGTTTCGTCTAGACTGGCGCGGATCCAACCAACACCTGGTAGCGATGCCCTGACACCGGTCGAGTCCGCGCGTCTAGAAGCGGATCTTGACCGACGGCCCGGGATAGACCTGGATGCTGTCGATGAAGCGCACGCGATGCGGGTTGGTCTGCATCACGACCGAGCTGGTGCGAATGCCGGCGCCGAAGAACTGCACGCCCTTCAGCAACGAGCCATCGGTCACGCCGGTCGCGGCGAACACGATGTCCTTGCCGCACGCGAGGTCCTCGGACTTGTAGATCTTCTTGAAGTCCTTGATGCCCATCTGGCGGCAGCGTTCTTCATCCTCCGGCTTCTGCACCACGAGGCGGGCGAAGATCTCGCCGTTCAGGCAGCGCATTGCCGCGGCCGTGAGCACACCCTCCGGCGCGCCGCCGGTGCCCATCAGCGCGTGCACGCCGGTGCCCGAGACCGCGGCGGAGATGCCGGCGGACAAGTCGCCGTCGCCGATCAGCCGGATGCGGGCGCCGGTGGCGCGGATGTCGGCGATCAACTTTTCGTGTCGTGGCCGGTCGAGCACCACGATCGTCAACTCGTCGACCTGGCGGCCGAGGCTGCGGGCAATCGCGCGCAGGTTCTCGCGCACCGGCGCATCGATGTCGACCAGGTGCTTCGAGGTCGGGCCGACGACCAGCTTCTCCATGTAGAGATCGGGCGCGTGCAGCAAGCCGCCCTTTTCCGAGGCGGCGAGCACGGCGATCGCATTGGCCGCTCCGGTCGCGCACAGGTTGGTGCCCTCCAGCGGATCGACCGCGATGTCGACCTCGTCCCACTTGCGGCGGTTGGAGTTGTCCTTCTGCGCCATGCCGACCTTCTCGCCGATGAACAGCATCGGCGCCTCGTCGCGCTCGCCTTCGCCGATCACGATCGTGCCGTCGATCGGCACCGTGTCCATCTCGCGGCGCATCGCTTCGACGGCCACCTGATCGGAGCCATGGCGATCGCCCTGGCCCATGGTGTGGGCGCAGGCCACGGCGGCTTGTTCGGTGACGCGGAGGAACTCTAAGGAAAGGTCGGATTCCATTGGGTGCTGCGATTATGACACGAGGCGAATGGTTGCCGCCGCGCCGATGGTGAGCCCGAGCATGGCGGCGGCGTCACCGGCGTTGACGGCGATCTCGAGGTGATCAGTGCTGCCGAACAATGCGCACAATTCACCAGTCGGCGCCGCCGAGTAGGTCGACACGATCCGCCCGACCTCCCGGCCGCCAATCGTCACCGCCACCGCCCTGCCGGCGGTGAACTGCTCGAAGGCGCGCCGATCGATGTTGGTAATCAGGTTGCCAAACCGATCGACCCGCAACACTTCGCCCCTGAGCTCCCGCGCGGTCACCGCCGGGCGCGGCAGTTCGATGGTGTGAAAGTCCGTGACCGTCCGGCCGAGCGACACCAGCGCCACGCCTTTGGCGAGGAAACCCGCGGCCGGCGCGAACCGATCACGCCCCTCAAACGTGCGGCTCACCGTCGGCAACGCATACTTGCGCTCGGTGAGTTCGACGACGCGGTTCGGCGGCGCGTCACGCCACACCGCCGACAACACGCCGTTATCGGGCGCGACGAACTTGTAGTCGCCGATTTCGGCGGCAATGCCGCGGCGTGACGAGCCCACGCCGGGATCCACCACCACCAGGAAAATGGTGCCGTGCGGGAAGTATCGATAGCAGGCGACCAGTTCGAGCGCGCCGGTGCGCACGTCGTGGGCGGGAATGTCGTGGCTGATGTCGACCAGCACCGCGTCCGGGACACACCGTGAGCACCACGCCCTTCAGCGTGCCGGCGTAGTGATCGCGCGTGCCGAAATCGGTGAGGAGAGCGACGGTCGCCCGAGCCATACCAGGGTGCCCAGGGACCTCGGTGCCTGGGGGTCTAGGTGCGTGCCGCGGGCTTGCGAAACAGCATCTCGCGCAGCTTGCTCTTCATGAGGAACGAGTCGGTGACGCGCAGGTCCTTGAAGAGCTTGATGATGTCGCCGTTCAGCAGGCTTCGCTGGCGCGGTCGTGGCGCGGGGTAGGTGCGGTAGCGCAGGTTGGAGTCGTCCACGACCACGTATTTCGTGTAGACCGGTTCGCTCTGTTCCGCGGTGCTGAAGAAGCCGAGCAGGCATCCTTCGGGGCGCAGCAGCGCCGAGAGGGCGCTCGCCAGCGCCTGCGCGGCGGGGCGATCGAGATAATCGAGCACGTCCCAGCAGAGAATGCCGTCGACCGTGCCGGGCGCTTCCTTGAAACGTTTGGCGAAGAACTCGGGCAGCTGATCGAGCGTGTTGGCCTTGACGTGCTGGTCGATGTCCTTGGCCACGTCCTCGACCCGCAGGCGGCAGCCCAGGTGTTCGCCGAAAAACGTCACGTTGCTGCCGACGACCGGGCCGAGATCGATCAGCAGCGGCCCTTCGTTGGTTTGCAGGCTCGCGAGAAATTTCTGCAGGGCCTTGGTCGGGTACGGGGCCTCGACCACGTTCGTTGCAGACGAGTCCGCTACCGGTGCGGTGTCGGTGACCCGACGCGCCCCGAGCATGCCGAACAAATCTGTCAACGAACGCGTGTTCTCGGCCATCGGCTGCTAGGCGCGGACGGGCTGCCCTTGCTGCTGCTGTTGCGGTGAGCCCGGCTGCGGAGTCGCCGGCTTGGCCCCTGGCGCGGGTGGCGCCGCTGGCTGGGCCTTCTGCCCCGCACGCTGCATGTCCACGCTGCCGCGGAAATGCGCGCCCTCGGCAATGGCCACGCGCGGCGACGCAATGTCACCGTCCACCGAGCCGTTGTCGCGAATGTCGACCTTTTCCGATGCCGTGACGTTACCGGTCACTTCACCGAGCACGACCACCGCCTTGGCAAACACTTCGGCTTTGATCTTCCCGTTGGGACCGATCGTCAGGACGTTGTCCTTCAAATCGATACGTCCTTCGACGTGCCCCTCGATGGTGAGATCCTCACTGCCGCTCAGTTCACCCTTGATGATTACTGACTTCCCGATATTCACCATGTCCCTCCCAAATTGGGAACGCGGCTCCGCACTCGGCGCAGCGGCAACGGGCGCCGAAGGCGCAGTCACCGGAGTATGCGCCGGAGCTGCAGCCGGTTTAACCGACTCGTCACGCTTCCACATCGCTGAAACCTCCCCCTCTGCTGGAAAAACCGCGGAGGGCGCCAAATCTGAAACCCGGGGAGTGGGCTCCGGTATTGAAGTTCCGACAGTATAGAAGCCACTTTAAACCGTTGTCTAGTCCTTTTATTGCTGAGAGTTAGCAGCAATGCTACGATCTGCATTTCAGCCCATGCGTATTTACCTGGACCACAACGCCACCACCCCGCTCGACCCGCTGGTCGTGGACCGGATGGCCCAGGCCATGCGGGAGGTGTGGGGCAACGCTTCGAGCGTCCACCATTTCGGTCAACAGGCCAAGGCAGCCCTGGACGACGCCCGGGGACAGGTGGCAGCGCTGCTCGGTGCGGAGACGTCCGAAATTGTCTTTACCGGCGGCGGCACCGAGAGCGACAACCTCGCGATTCGCGGCGCCGCCGAGGCGCTCGAACCGTCGGGGCGCAAACACCTGGTGACGAGCGCCATCGAGCACGAGGCCGTGCTCAACACCCTGAAGTCGCTGGCCAGGCGCGGCTGGCGCGTCACCACGGTGCCGGTCGACGACAGCGGCATCGTGGCGGTCGAGCGGCTGCGCGAGGCGGTCACCGACGACACCGCGCTGGTCTCGGTGATGCACGCCAACAACGAGATCGGCACCATTCAACCGATCGCCGAGCTGGCCGCCGTCGCGCACGAACGCGGCGCGCTGTTTCACACCGATGCGGTGCAGAGCGCCGGAAAGATCCCGATCGACGTCCGTGCGCTCGGCGTCGACATGCTGACCATCGCGGGCCACAAGTTTTACGGACCGAAGGGCACGGGCGCGCTGTGGCTGAAGCGCGGCGTGCGCCTGATCGCGCCGATCACCGGCGGCCGGCAGGAACGCAGCCGTCGCGCCGGCACCGAGAATGTCCCCGCACTGGTCGGGTTCGGCGTGGCCGCTCACCTCGCCCAACAGAAGGCGGTCGGCGACGGACCGCGCCTCGCGGCGCTGCGCGACCGCCTCGAAACCGGCATCCTCGCGTCGGTCGCCGGCACCGAGCGCAACGGCGCCGCCTCGCCGCGCGTGGCGAACACGACCAACATCAGCATCGATCGGGTCGAAGCCGAGTCGCTGCTGATCGGACTGGATCTGGCCGGCATCGCGGTGTCGTCAGGCTCGGCGTGCTCGTCGGGCACCCTCGAACCGTCACACGTCCTGAAGGCCATGGGTCTCCCCCACCCCCGCACGCTCGGATCG
This sequence comes from uncultured Acidimicrobiia bacterium, assembly GCA_963795125.1. Classification (GTDB taxonomy): domain Bacteria; phylum Acidobacteriota; class Vicinamibacteria; order Vicinamibacterales; family UBA2999; genus 12-FULL-67-14b. The sequence continues at coordinate 1,662,966 of CAWCGQ010000001.1, forward strand.
ATCCGATTCAGCTTCGGCACGGGGAATACCGACGCCGATGTCGATCGGGTGTTGGAGGCGCTGCCGCCACTGGTCGAGAAGCTCCGCAGCCTCACCACGGTGGGCGCCAGGAAATAACGAAGAGAAATAACGAATTAGAAATAACGAAGAACGAAAGGTGGTTCCGTTTGTTATTTGTTATTTGTTATTTGTTATTTGTTATTTGTCAGTGGTTGTTGAACAGCAATGCGAATCGTAGTTGCGATGTCCGGCGGCGTGGATTCATCCGTGGCCGCGGCCCTGCTGGCCGAGCAGGGTCACGACGTCATCGGTGTGTCGATGCAGCTCTACGACAACAGCCGGGTCACCGAGTCGGGGCAGCGCGCGTTCGGCACCTGCTGCACCATCGACGATCTCTACGACGCCCGCCGGGTCGCGGCGACCATCGGCATCCCGCACTACATCGTCAATTTCGAATCGCAGTTCGGCGAGCACGTGATCGCCAACTTCGTGCGGGAGTATGTGGCGGGACGGACGCCGATCCCGTGCTCGCACTGCAACAGCGACCTGAAGTTCGCGGAGCTGCTCGACCGCGCCAAGGCCTACGACGCCGAGCAGCTGGCGACGGGCCACTATGCGCGCATTACCCGAGACGCCGGCGGGCGCTATCACCTGCATCGCGGCGCGGATCATTCCAAGGACCAGACCTACTTCCTGTTTTCATTGACCCAGGAGCAGCTGTCACGGGCGGCGTTTCCGGTCGGCCATCTCGACAAGGACATCGTGCGCGCGCACGCCGAGCGGCTCAACCTGCACGTCACGGCGAAGCCCGACAGCCAGGAGATCTGCTTCGTGCCCGACGGCGACTACGCGGCATTCGTCGAACGTCAGGCGCCCGACGCGGCGCGCGCCGGCACGGTGGTCGACCACGACGGCCGGGTGCTCGGCACCCATGGCGGCGTGCATCGCTTCACCATCGGCCAGCGCAAGGGCCTCGGCCTCTCCTCCAGCGAGCCGTTGTATGTGCTCGAAATCAAGCCGGAGTCCGCGCAGGTGGTGGTCGGTGCACGCGACGCGCTCGGACGGACCCGGCTGTCCGCCCGCGGCGTCAACTGGATCGGCGGCGAGGCGCCAGACGACTGGCTTGGCGTCTCGGCCCAGATCCGCCATCGCCATCAGGCCGCGGCGGCAAAGGTGAGGCGTACAGACGACGGGCGCATCGAACTTGAATTCGATGCGCCCCAGACCGCGGTGACGCCCGGCCAGGCGGTGGTCTTCTACCAGGCCGACGAGGTGCTTGGCGGAGGGTGGATCGACTGAGCCTCGTGCAGCGTGCCGGACAAAAACCGCTCGGCATCAATCGCCGCCATGCACCCTGAACCCGCCGCCGTGACCGCCTGCCGATAGACGTGATCTTGCACGTCGCCGGCTGCAAACACGCCGCGCACGCTGGTGCGCGAGCCGTCGTGCGTCTTCAGGTAGCCGTTGTCGTGCATCGCCAGCTGGCCCTTGAAGAGCGCGGTATTGGGGATGTGGCCAATGCCGATGAACACGCCGTCGACGGCCAGCTCGCTGGTGCCGCCGCTGTTAACGTTGCGGAGCACGAGCGAGGTGACCTTGCCCTGGGCGAGGTCCTTGATGTCGACCACCTCGGTGTTCCAGATGAACGAAATGTTCGGCGTCGCCATCGCCCGGTCCTGCATCACCTTCGACGCGCGCAGCGTGTCGCGGCGGTGAATCACCGTCACGGTGGTGGCGAGTTTCGACAGGTAGATTGCCTCTTCCATCGCCGTATCGCCGCCGCCGATCACGGCGACCGGGAGCCCCTTGAAGAAGAAACCATCGCAGGTCGCGCACGTCGAGACGCCGCGACCCGACAGCTTCTTGTCGACACCGAGATCGAGCCACTTCGCCGACGCGCCAGTGGCGACGATTAAGGTCTGCGCCAGATAGGACGTGCTGTCGACCTTCACGGCGAACGGCCGGCTGGAGAGGTCGACCGACGACACATCGCCCTGCATGATCTCGGCACCGAAGCGCTCCGCCTGCGCGCGCAACTCGACCATCAGGTCCGGTCCCATGATGCCGTCGCGATAGCCGGGCCAGTTGTCGACCATGGTGGTCAGCATCAGCTGGCCACCGGCTTCGATTCCTTCGATCACGAGCGGCTTCAGGTTGGCGCGCGCCGCGTAGAGCGCAGCGGTGAGCCCCGCCGGGCCGGAGCCGATGATGATGACTTGTCGTTCGGTGGCTGCGGCGTCGCTCACAGGTGTTTGTCGATGACCTGCGCGAGACGGTCCTTGGTTTCGAGCCCGACGATGGTTTCCTTCAGATCGCCGTCCTTGAAGAGCAGCAGCGTCGGGATGCCACGCACCATGAATTTGCTCGGCGTCATCGGATTGGCGTCGATGTCGACCTTGGCGACGGTCAGCCTGCCGTCATATTCCTCGGCGAGCTGATCGACGATCGGGGCAATGCGGCGGCACGGGGCGCACCAGGTGGCCCAGAAATCGACGAGCACGACACCGTTCTTTACTTCGTCACCGAAATTCGCGTCCGTAAACGTCTTGACTCTCTCTGATGCCATGAATCGTGTCCTACCTCTAGGTCTTTAGATGCCGCGCCGAGCCCTGGGTTGCGCAGGTTTGGGCGCGCTGGAGGGTCGTTTTGCCCGCGCCTTCGGTGGCTTGTCGGGCGGCGGTGGCTTCGGTGGCCCCAGCCGTTGGTACAGTTTGACATACTCGGCCGCCGAACGGTCCCACGAGAAGTCTGCCTTCATGCCGTTCTTCTGCAGACGCGTCCAGGCCTTTTTGTTGGGGTAGGTGGCCAGCGCGGCAGTGATCGCCTGCATCAGCGCCGCCGGATGGTAGTCGGCGAACATGAACCCGTTGCCCTGACCGTTACGGGCGACGTACGGGCGCACCGTATCGACCAGGCCGCCGACCGCGCGGACAATCGGCACCGTGCCGTAACGCAAGCTGTACATCTGATTCAATCCGCACGGCTCAAACCGCGACGGCATCAGGAACATGTCGGCGCCGCCTTCGACCAGGTGCGCGCGGCGCTCGTCAAAGCCGATGAACACGCCGACCCGATCTGGACGCCACGCCGCCAGGCGGGTCCACATTTCCTGATACCGGGGCTCGCCGGTGCCGACGATCACGAAGGTCGCGTCCAGTGACATGAGATCGCCGGCCAGCGCCGCCAGCAGGTCGAGGCCCTTCTGATCGACCATGCGCGAGACCATGCCGATCACCGGACGCGCGAGCAACGCGTCGGTGATGGTGAACCCGAACGTGTCGAGCAGCGCGCGCTTGGCGGCCGCCTTGCCCTCGAGGCGCTCGGCATCGAACGGCGCCGGCAGGAACGGATCGGCCGCCGGATTCCATTCGTCCGGATCGATGCCGTTGAGAATCCCGACCAGCGCATCGCTCCGGCTGCGGATCACCCCGTCGAGCCCGTAGCCGTACTCGGGCCGCTGGATCTCCTGCGCGTAGGTGGGGCTGACCGTGGTGATCGCATCGGCGAAGTTGAGCCCGGCTTTCATGAAGCTCAGGCGATCGAAAAACTCGATCCCGTTGATCGTGAAGTCTTCCCACCCGAGCCCCAGCCACGGCAGCCAGGCCTTGTCGAATACACCCTGGTAGGCAAGGTTGTGGATGGTGAAGACCGTGCGGGTGCGGGGGTGTGGGGGTGCGAGGGCGCGGCGGTGCGCATAGAGCGGGACCAGGCCCGCTTGCCAGTCGTGCGCGTGCACAATATCGAACGGCTGTTCCTGCTGCGCCGCCCACTCGAGCGCGGCGGCCGACAGCCACGCGTATCGGACGGCGTTGTCCGCGTAGTCACCGGCCGCATCGTAATAAATGCCGGCGCGATCGAAGAGTTCGGGGCAATCAAGCAGCAGCACCCGCCTGTGCCCCTTGGGCTTCGGCGCACCGGGCGCGGCGCCCTCGAGCGGCGCTTCCATCAGGCGCGCGGTGAATCGATGCGCGGCCATTTCCAGGGATACCGTGGCCACCACCGGGCCGTCGGTCACCCCGCGATAGCGCGGCGTAATGAGCGTGACGTGGTGGCCGAGTTCGGCCAGCGCTTTCGGGAGCGCCTTGGCGACATCGGCCAGACCGCCGGTCTTCGAGAACGGCTGCGCCTCCGACGCGATCATCAGGATCCGCAGCGCGTGTGGCGCTTTCGGTTTTCTGGTGGCGGTGGCCGGTCGTGCGCTGCCGGGGGACGTGGCTTTCTGCTTCGCCATCGGATCTAGCTTAGCCCGGGCGGCGCCGAGGGCGAGAGCTGAAAGCGGTATGATCCCCCCGTGTCCGGACCTCCATCCAGCGGATCGCGCGTGTTGCCGCGCGATGTCGTCGAACTGAGGACGCTCGCCGAGCGCCAGCCGGAACTGGCTCCGGCCGCGACCCTGCAGATCGATCTCATCGAAGCGGTGCGCCGCGTGCAGGGCCGCATCACCACGCCGTGGATTGAAGCCTCCGCCGAGACGCTCAACGAACGGTTGTCGAGCGGCCAGCCGCTGCTCGAGTTCGCGCAGCTGGTGTTCGACTGGAATGACGTGCGGTTGCTGATCCGCCAGGTCACGGACGTCCTGCGGCGACATGAAGTGATCGACGCCGCGACCGCCGCGGCGCTGCATGCCGTGGGACGCAGCCCGACGCTGCCCGACGTCATGCGCGGCTGGTTCGAACAGCAGTCGGCGCTCGAGATCGAAATGCTGGACGAAGTGCTCGGCTGGGCGGCGCGGCCGTACCTGCGGCGCACCGCGGAAGTCCTGCAGCAGCGGGTCGCGCTCGATCGATGGGGCCGGCGGATTTGTCCGGTGTGCGCGGCCGAGCCCGAGTTTTCGGTGATCACGATGGGCGGCGAGCGCCAGCTGGTGTGCGGGCGCTGTCATGTGCGATGGGGCTACGACGCCATTGCCTGCCCGTACTGCGGCAACGACGATCGCACCCGCATCAAGTCGATGGCGACACCCGACGGCATGTATCGCGTCGCGATCTGTTCGCCGTGCGGACGCTATATCAAAGCGCTCGACACGCGCAAAGCGACGCGGCCGTTACTGCCCTATGTGGATGTGATTGCGACCCTGCCGCTCGACGCGGCGGTCATGAATGCGAATAAGAAATAGAGAAATAACGAATAACTAAATTTGGTTATTCGCAATTTGTTATTCGTTATTCGTTATTCTGCTGATGTTCCTGGAAATCACCTTCCAGCAGCGCCTTGGTGCGGGTCGTCATCCAGTTGAACAGGTGACGCGTTTCCCAGAAGCGGGAGGCGTTGCTCTTGGCGCCCAGCACCACGAATGCGACCTGCTGCCCAGACTGGGGCAAGCGCAGCAAGGTCGCCAGGCAATAGCCGGAACGGCCGATAAAGCCGGTCTTGCCGCCGACCACCTCGATGTCACCGACGCGCACGATCTGGTTGGTGCTGTTGGCGGTGATCACGCGCTTGCCGGTCTGGGTGGTGAAGGAGGTCTTGCGCATGATGGCGCCGATGCGCTCGTCAGCCGACGCATAGGCGATGAGTCGCGCCAGATCGTAGGCCGACGACATGTTCTCGGCCAGCAGTCCCGAGGGATCCGCATACACCGTGTGCTCGAGGCCGAGCTCCTTGGCCTTCTCGTTCATGCGCTGCATGAAGCCGCTGTAGCCAAGCACCGACGACCGCGCCAGGGCGCGCGCCGCGGCGTTGTCGGAACCGATCAACAGCAGATTGAGCAGGTCCTCCGCCGGCAGCACGAAGCCGCTGCGCAGATAGGTCGTCGACGCGTGCGACACGTCGCTCGACTGCACCTTGACCATCGTCGACAGCGGCGTGTTGCTCTCGAGGAACACCAGCGCGGTCATCACCTTGGTGATGCTGGCCATCGATCGCTGGTCCGTCGAATGGCTTTCCCAGAGCACTTCGCCCGTTTCCGGGTTGTAGATGATGGCGGCTTCGGCACGCACGTCGGGCACTTCGCGGCCGAACTCGTCGACGCGGAAGCGCGGCGTCTGCAGTTCGCGCAACTCGCGGGCCCGTGCCTCCGCGCGCGCCCGGGCAAGCCGCGCACGCCGTTCGCGGGCGGTCGCCGCCGAGTAGGTTTTCTTGGCGACGGGTTTCTTGGCTGACGCGCGCGCCGGCGTCTTCTGGGTCGTCGGCGCGGCATCGGCCGTTTGCACCAACAGGCCTGGCGTGAAGGTCAGCGTCGTCGCTGCCACCGCCAGAGACACCACTATTTTCCTGACGCGATTTGGCTTCGTCATCAAAACTTGAGGGGATTGTAACGAGACTATCTCCAATACGCAATAGGGTTTAACGGCGATCGATTAAACTGGCAGCCCTAATGGACCGGCCCCGACGAACCGAGTACCTCGTGCTTAGGCGCACCATCGCCGCGCGCGGCGCGCTGCGACCGATTCTGATGCTGTGCGGCACGGGAATTTGGGCCGCCCTGCTGACCGCGGTGCTCATCCTGCTCCCCTATCCGGTCGCCGCGGCCATCCCGCTGCTCGTGCTCCTGGTCACGTTCGAAGCCATCAGGCCTTTACACTTTGGCGCGGAGCGCATCGGGCGCTATCTGCAGGTCTTCTACGAGGAGCAGGGCGATCCCGGCCGTTCGCTCACCGACACGCCCGCCTGGGAACGAGTCGCGATGAGCTTCGGGACGGTGCCCGGCGTCGGCGGGCATCCGCTGTTCATGCCGGCGTTTGTGATGGCGACCGCGGTCAACTATCTCGCGGTCCTGCTGCCTGAGCCGACCGCGATCGAACTGATCGCCATGGCGGTGCCGCACCTGGCCTTGATTGTCTGGCTGGTGGCCGCCGACCGCGCCATGCGCACCCAGCGCACCCTCGAGCTGGCACGGCTGCGCGAGCTCGCCGGTACCACACCGCGGTAGCACAAGCAGGCGGACTTCGGCTGCGTGATCGCGAGCCGCGGGCCGTCGATGGTGAGCGACAGGGCCGACCGGCGGCGGCCGCGGCTACGAGATCACGCCGCGCCGCACGGCGTAGAGCACCAGTTCGGCCACGTTGTGGATGTCGAGTTTCTGCAGGATGCGGGCGCGATGCGTCTCGACCGTGGCGGGGCTGATGTCGAGCATCGCCGCGACTTCCTTGTTGCTGCGCGCCTCCGCAATCAACTGGAACACCTCCCGCTCCCGCTCAGACAACGTTTCGTAGCGATCCCCGGCGCTCGATCCGGCGACGCGCCGGACGTAGTCATCCAGCATCAACCGCTCGATCGCCGGGCTGAAAAACGGTTGCCCGGCCGCGACCAACTCGACGGCCCTGAGGAGGTCCTTGCCCGCGGAGTCCTTCAGCAGATACCCGGTGGCGCCGGCCTGGAGGGCGCGAGTCACATAGGCTTCATCGGCGTGCATGCTCAACATCAGGATTCGCGTTGACGGCACGCGACGCAGGATCTGGTGCGCGGCGTCGATGCCGTTCAGCAACGGCATGGCCACGTCGATGATCACCACGTCCGGTACCAGCGCCACCGCCGCCCGCACCGCTTCGCGGCCGTCACCGACTTCGGCCACCACCTCCCAGTCGGGCTGTTCCTCGAGCAGTTTCAACAGCCCATGGCGCACCAGTGTGTGGTCGTCGCAGAGCAACAAGCGCAGTTTAGGCAAGGCCCTTCTCCGGCAGCGTCACGATGAGCCGCGTGCCGGCCCCCGGATTGCTCAGGATGTTGAACGTGCCCCCGAGCCGAGACGCGCGTTCGCGAATACTCACCAGGCCGAGTCCGCGGGCGACGATCGGCCGGTCGGTATCTTCGACGAAACCGATGCCGTCATCTTCAACTTCCACCAGCAGCCGATCGTCCATCTGCGTGAGGCGCACCTGGCACTCGGTCGCCTGCGCGTGTCTCGCCACATTGGTCAGTCCCTCCTGCACGATGCGATACGCCGCCAGCTCGACATCGCGCGGCAGCCGCTCGGGCAAGCCAACCTGGTGGAGACGACCGCGAATATTGTGCCGCCGGGACAACCCGCGCAGCGCCGCGTCGATCACCGCCGGCAGGCCCAGGTCGTCGAGCGCCGCGGGATGCAGCAGCTGTGTCAGATTCCTCACCGTCTGCAGCGCGCCGTCGGTGATCGTTTGCGCCTCGGCCAATGGCGCCGCCGACCCGCCGGCGCTCTCGATGGCGTGCTGCGCGACGTCGAGCTCGACGCGAATCGCGGTCAGCACCTGCCCGACCTCGTCGTGCAACTCGCGCGCGATCGAGCGGCGTTCCTCCTCCTGCGCGTTCAGGACCTTGGCCGCGCTCTGCTGCAGCTCGCGCGAAATCCGCGCCTCGCGCTTGAGCTGATCGCGCAGCGTCGCCTCGAGACGGACGGCGTAGAGACTGGTAATCAGCAAAACGCCCAGACCGACGACCAGGGCGGCGCCGAGCTGCTGCCGGCTTTTTAGTTCGGCGGTCCGGTGGAGTTCGGTGAGGTCCTCCTGTTGCCGCACGAAGGCTCGACGGTTCAGCGTCTGGATTTCCTCGGAGATGGCCAGTGCCGCCTCACGGCGCGGCGCGATATGGCGGTTGAGAACCTCCCGCACCGCCGCCGGTGATCGGCCCTCGGCGTCGGACAGGACACTGAGCGACGACTGATTGAACTGGTCCACTTCGCGCGACAGCCGCTCAATCGGATCGCCCTCGATGCGCGCGCCGATCACCGGCTGATAATCCTGCAGCGCCATGGCGATGACGCGGTACGACGCGTCCACCTGTCCCCGATACTCGAGCAGCGCCGCGGGGTCCGGGTTGAGCAGCGCGTCGCGGACGCGCACCGAACTGACCAGGACCTGGGTGCGCACCGTCGATAGCAGCTCCTGGGCCCGCGTGTAGCGCGACGCGACCTCGCCGGCATCGCGGCGCAGCGTGTCGATGCGCGCCGTGAAGGCATAGCCGGTATAGAGCCACAAGCCCAGGGTGACGCAAAAGCCGAGGGCCAGGGCGGCACGAAACGACCACCGCTCGATCTGGACAGGACCCATCGACCCGAATGTTACGCTGCCGGGCTCGGCTTCGCCGGGCGAAACTGACGAACCGGACCGCCGCCCAGGGGATTCCTGTAGTTTTCGCCCCGTCGAGGCTGTATAGCCCTCGGGCATCGCGGGCGCAAAAAAAGCGGGAGGGCCTGAGGCGTGCAACCCTCCCGCAACTGACTCCCCCACAGGAGCCAACCCGTCGACCCGCCGGCGCCACCAGGCCCCGGCCGGTCAGATGCGCGCTACCAGAGGAACCGGACGCCGATGCGCGCGGTGCGCGGCGCCAGGATCGCCGACGGCTTCTGGTAGCCGAGCCCGGTCGCCCGGCTGATGGTTTCCGACGCGTGGCTGTTGGCGATGTTGAACAGGTCGAAGAACAGCCGCGCGCGGGCGTGCGTGCCAATCGGCACGTTCTTCTCCGCGCGCACGTCGAACACCCAGATGTTGTCCTCGCGATTGGCATTCATCGGCTCGGCGTAGGCCGTGCCGCTGGCGATCAGGCCCGAGCCGGACGGCACGGCGATCGTGAAGGTGCGGGCGTAGTTCGATCCGGACTGGTGGCGCAGCACCGGCGACAGTCGAATGCCGTAGGCCGCGTCGTAGCTGCCCGTCGCCTTGAGGTTCCAGGTCGTGCGGTCTTCCGCGCCCGGTTCGTTGGGGTTGTTCGGGAAGTTGTTCGGGAAGTCGGTGGTCAGCGTGTAGGCGCCACCCACCGACGCCGACCAGCGATTGCTGTAGCGCCGGCTCATCGACAGTTCGACGGTCTTGGCCCGCGAGTAGGCGCCGGCATTCGAGATGATCGTCGTGGTCGGAAAGCCGGCGGCTTGCGACGACGGCAGCCCGAGCATGGTGACGTTGACGTCGTCCGACGGTGCCGCGACGGCCGTCGACGCCGAGGTCGACGAAGGTAAAGGGCACCGTGAAGGCGCCCAGCCCGCGCAACGGCTGGTAGCCGGTGTCGATCAGATCGTCCTCGGTCTTGTAGACGAAGCCGGCGCGCACGCCGAGCGTGTCGGCCAGCTGGCGTTCCAGCCAGACGCTGGCTTCGTGCGTGAAGGGCTGCTTGATGTTGTCCTGCAGCTGCACGCCGCCCTCGAGCGCCTGGCTCAACAGCGATGCCCTGCTCACCCGGCTGCCAGCGGCGATCGCCGTTGGCGTCGTTCCACTGATAGGTCGCGTTCTTTCCCGCGGTGTTCGGGTTGGCGCTGCTGCCGACGCCGACACCGGGGTTGTGCCAGAAGAACCCATAGTTGCCCTTCAGCACGGTGCGGCCGTCGCCGCCAAGGTCGAACACCACGCCGACGCGCGGCGCCAGCCCGCTCCACGAGAACATCTGCGTCTCCGCGAAGGTCTTCGCCACCACCGCGCACCGGACCCACGATGCCGGCCAGCTGCTGTTGCTCGGGCAGCGTGCTGCTGTAGCGGTCGTAGCGCGCCCCGGCATTGATCGTCGCCCGCCCGAGCGTAAAGGTGTCGTTCAGGAAGCACTTTGCACGTCGAGCGCCGACTGGGACGTGAGCGCCCCCGACTTGCCCGAGGCCCAGCTTACCGGCGGCGGTCGCGGTCGGAATGCGGAAGATCACCTGGTTCGAGCGGCCGTTGCTGTAGACGTGCTCGATGTTGCCGCCGACGCCCTGCTGGAACCCTTCCCAGCCGATCTCCTGGAGGATCTCGCCACCGAACTTGAAGGTGTGGCTGCCGGCGGCGGTGTCGAGAAAGTAGGTCGCCGCGCCGGTCATCTGCTTGCGATCGCGATCGAGCTGCCAGTTCCGGTGCGCGCCGTCGATTTCGAGCGTGCCCGAGTCACGGAAGAAGAAGTTGTCGTCGCTGTTGGCCAGCGTCGGGAAGTAGTAGCCGAAATCACCGTAGCGCGCTTCGACGTAGAGCTTGTCGCTGAGCGTGCCGTTCCATTCGCCCTTCCACACCCAGCTGCCCGAGTCCTGCTTGAAGGTCGGGTCCGACGGAATTGTAGGTGTAGGTGGCGAACGGCAGGCGCGTCGGCTGCAGCTTCTGGCCCCACTGGTAGTAGCCGACGAACTTGTTCTTCTGGTTGGCCTGATAGGTGGCCTTGCCGACCGCGTTCCACAGCTTGGTGTCGAACGTCGAGTCGAAGTTGAAGTTCGGCTGCGCGACCGCGTTGAACTGCGTGCGATAGGTGCCGAACCACCACACCTTGTCGCGGACGATCGGGCCGCCGATATTGAGCGCCATGTCGCGATACCGATCGATCTCGTTGCTGTGCTCGCGGATCGGGCTGTTGTTGAACGCCGTCGGCGCGATGTAGGAGTCGGGAATGTTCGATCCCTGCAGCGAGTTGTTGTACCAGTCGACGTAGCCTTCGCCGCTGAACCGGTTGCCGCCCGACTTGGCGATGAACTGGCTCTGGACGCCGGGGTTGGGCATTTCGGCCGACTGCCCCGAGGTGCCGATGAACACCTCCTCGAGCGAGGAGTAGTCGAAGTAGAAGCCGGCGCCGCCGGTGCCCTCCGTGGTGTTGATGCCCTCAATCAGGACCCGCACCTGGCCGCTGAAGCCGTAGGCGGTGTAGCCGGTCTGCGTGCCGGCGCGGTTGCCGCCAACGTCGATGCGCGACATCTGCACGGCCGGCGTGACGGCGAGCAGGGACCACATGTCGCGGCCGTTGGGAATCGACTGCAGTTCGCTCAGCTTGAAGTTCTGCACGGTACGGGTCGCGGTGGTGTCGATGATTGGCGAAGCGCCGCTCACCGTGACGGTTTCCTGCAGCGTGGCCAGCGCGAGCTCGACGTTGACCGTGGCGGTGAATCCCAGGCGGATCTCGACGCCCTCACGTCTCAGTGGATTGAAGCCGGCCAGCTCGTAGGCGAGCGTATACGCGCCCGGCGGCAACGCCGGGAATCGATAGTTGCCGCTCTCGGACGAAACGGCCGTCTGCACGCCGGGCATCGACGGGCTCGTCGCGACCACCGTGACGCCGGGCAGCACCGCGCCCTGCGCATCGGCGACTCGCCCCTGAATGGTGCCCGTGCTGCTGGCGCCGCCGCCCTGGGCAAACAACGGCACGCCGGTGGCCAACGTTACGGCAAGCGCTACAACTCCGACGATGGGGAGCTTCATGTCATCCTCCTGGAACGCGCGCAACGCCGCCGCGCCGCGCGCCGCCAACGACAACGAATGCCCGTGCATTCGTCCCGATATGCGGGCGATTTGTACCGAACGTCCGACAGATCACAATCCGGTTGAGGCCGCGCGGAATCTACCGCCTTCCACCACGGCCCGCTCAGGTGAAGCCAGGCCCGCCTCTGCGGTCTTGACGGGATATGTCAGCTCCGGCGGGTATCCCGCGCCGGCTGTAGGTCTTGGAGCGGACAGACGGTATTTACGGCGCGGGGGCACGCGCGCTACAAGTTTCGTCACCCAAGGACGCGACACCCGCTGCCATCTGTGTCGCGATCTGCGGTCGCCAGTCTCATCTTTGGGGGACGCCGACGTCCCCCGCTTTTCGGAGGCTTCATGAAACTCCTGACCCGCCGCGTCATGATTCTGTTCTGGCTCGTCACGCTGACCGGCGCCACGGCGGAGTCCCAGGACTTCCGCGGCCGCATCAACGGAACCGTGAGCGACAACACCGGAGCGGTCCTGCCCGGCGTGACGGTGAGCGCCACGAGCCCCGCGCTGATTCAGCCGCAGGTGCAGGTCTCGGGCGCCGACGGATCGTTTCGTTTTCTGGCGCTGCCGCCGGGCGTTTACGACGTCGGTTTCGAGCTCACCGGTTTCCAGAGCGTCAAACGCGAAGGGATCCGCGTGGTGATCAACCAGACGCTCACCGTCGACCAGCGCTTGAACGTCGCCACCCTGCAGGAGACGGTCACGGTGACCGGCGCGTCGCCGGTCGTCGATACCTCGACCACCGCAATGGGCACCAACTTCACCAGGGAGCTGCTCACGGAAATCCCCAACGCGCGCGACATCTGGGCGGCGATGTCGCAGGCGCCCGGCATGCAGATGACGGCCTACGACGTCGGCGGTTCGCACACCGGCACCCAGACCGGCTTCCTGACCTACGGATTCAGCGGACAGAATCAGACCAAGCTCGAAGGCATCGACACCACCGAAGGCCGCGACGCCAACGCCGGCTACTTCGACTTCGGCAGCTTCGAGGAGTTCCAGGTCGGCGGCGCCGGCAGCGACGCCACCAACTTTGCGCCCGGCGCCTCGATGAGCATCAGCGTCAAGTCGGGCGGCGATCGCTTCAGCGGCAACTGGTACAGCGACTACGAAAGCGACGCGACGATCAGCGACAACGTGCCCGCCAACCTGACCCGCGCCAACACCCCGGACGACCACGGCTACTTCGTGCGCACCGCCCTGACCCGCGGCAATCCGATCGATCGGCAGTACGACCTCAACTGGAATGTGGGCGGCCCGCTGTGGAAGCAGAAGGCCTGGTTCTTCACCAGCTGGCGCCTCAACGATCAATACAAGCAAACCCTGGGGTTCGACGAGCTGGCGCGCTCCAAGCTGTCCAACAAATACACCTTCAAGGGCACGTTCCAGGTGGGCGCCACCAACCAGATCATCGGCTTCCTGAACAAGCGCGAAAAGCTGCAGGACAAGCGCGGCCTCGACGCCGAACACGCCGCTGTCGGCGGCGCACTACCAGTCGTCGCGCAACTATCCGTGGAAGGTCGAATGGACCAGCGTGCTCGGCAACCGCGCCTTCCTCGACGTGATCTACGCCAACTGGTACAACTTCTTCCCGCTGCGGCCGACCCGCGATTTCGGCCTGTATGACGGCCCGTGGGGACCGGGCCGCACCGACACCGCCACCGGCGCGTTCTACGACGGCGGCGCCAATTCCAGCTATCAGGATCAGAAGCGCTACAAACCGCAGGTCTACGCCTCACTGGCGTATTTCAAGGACGGCTGGAAAGGCACCCACGACTTCAAGTTCGGCTACGACTGGAAACGCGATCGCCGCAATCTGTTCAACGATCAGCCCTTCGACATCTTCTACCGCGACACCAACGGCGCCACCAACCAGCTCGACCTCTACAACACGCCCACCTCGCCGACCAACGACGTCGTCTATAACAGCGGGTGGCTCAGCGATACGTGGAAAGTCAGCGAGCGCATCACGCTCAATCTCGGCGTCCGGGTCGAGCGCTATCGCGACGGCTGGCAGGACCAGGAGTTTGTGCCCAACGGCCACCCGGTGCTCGCCAACTGGAACGACGCCACCTACCGCGCGTTTGTGGCGCCGCGCACCGTCGAGGCGCGCACGGTGTCGCAGACCGTGGACGTCGCGCCACGCGCCGGGCTCGCCTACAACTTCGGCGGCGACCACAACACCGTGCTGAAGGTGTTCTGGGGCCGGTTCACCTTCAACTCGGCCGACCTGCTCGCCGATCAGGAAAACCCGGTCGGCCGCGCGCAATTGCGTTACGCCTTCAACGACCTGAACGGCAACCGGCTGCTCGACGGCCCGCAGGAACTCGGGCGGTTGATCTCGACCCAGGGCGGCGGCGGCTTCGTCCGCATCGATCGCGACCTCAACCGGCCGACCGCGCAGGAACTCTCCGTGAACCTCGAACGCGAGATCGTGCCGGCGCTGTCGGGCCGCGTATCGTGGGTCTACAAGAACATGCGCAACGTCTGGGGCGAGGTCGACGCCCTGCGCACGCCCGCCTACACCGTGCCGTTCACCATCGCCGATCGCGGTCCCGACAACATCGCGGGCACCGCGGACGATCGGCGACTCGACACCTTCGATCGCCCCGCGGCGATCGGTTCGGACCGGGTCTATACCAATCCGGACAACAACAAGGCCGACTTCCAGACGGTCGAACTCGCGCTCAATCGCCGATTCACCAACCGGTGGATGCTGCTGACGTCGTTCGGGTACACGTGGCTCAACCAGATACACGCCTCGTCGACGACGGTGTCCTCGGGTAATGGCCAGACGTTCAGCTACCGGCCCGCCGATTTACTGTTCGGCGACAACGGTTACGAAACGTCGACGCTGTGGAACTACAAGGTGATTGGCCGCTATACGCTGCCGTTCGATGTCGGCATGTCCGGATCGTGGAAAGTGCAGAGCGGCGGCAACTGGGGCCGCTCGCTGAGCGTGGCGTTTCCGGGAGACGGCACGCGCACCGTTCGAGTCGAGCCGGTCACGAGCAATCGCGGCGAGACGGTCCAGATACTCGACCTTCGCTTCGACAAGAGCCTGCGGTTCAGCGGATCAAGGCGGTTGACGCTGATGGTCGACACCTTCAACCTGACCAATGCGGGAACGGTGACGACCTTCCGCAATGCCACCGGCGCCACCTTCAAGGAGGTCACGGCGCTGCTCGATCCACGTATCGTGCGGTTCGGGGTCAGGGTCGACTTTTAGACAGCCGACCGCCGCACGTCCCGGGCGTTCGCGGACGGCTTTCCGTTTTTTCGATCCATCCAATTGGGGCCGGCGCCGACGCCGGCTCCTTTTTTCGTCACCGTCGTCCTCATTCCCTCCGAAAACGGCCTGGTTTTCACGGGTTGCGCGGTGTTGCAATCGAGCACGTCGCTTGCATTAGCGAGTCACTGGAACTACCATCCCTCGGGCACGTGTGCGCTCAGCCCACTTCGGGACGAGTGTGTACGCGACTCTGTGTTTTGCGTTAACTCTCTGAGTTTTGGTTGGAGGACGAATAAATGAGGCTGAACAGGCTGACCGTGCTTTGCCTGTGCGTAACGCTGCTTGCGATGGCAGCGCCCACATTCGCACAGGAATTCCGCGGTCGTATCAATGGTGTCGTCACGGACAACACCGGCGCCGTGTTGCCAGGTGTCACGGTAACCGCTTCAAGCCCTGCGTTGATTCAACCGCAGGTCCAGGTCACCGGCGGCGATGGCGGCTTCCGCTTCCTCGCACTGCCCCCCGGCGTCTACAGCATCGACTTCGAGCTGGCCGGCTTCAACTCCGTCAAGCGCCAGGACGTCCGCGTCGTCATCAACCAGACGCTGACCGTCGACATGCAACTGCAGGTCGCGACGCTGCAGGAAACCGTCACCGTGACCGGCGCCTCGCCGATCGTCGATACCTCGACGACCGCGATGGGCACCAACTTCACGAAGGAACTGCTGACCGAAATCCCGAACGCGCGCGACGTGTGGGCCGCGATGGCCCAGGCGCCCGGCATCCAGATGGCCGTGTTCGACGTCGGCGGCTCCAACACCGGCAACCAGTCGGGCTATCGCTCGTATGGATTCGACACGCAGAACCAGACCCGCGTTGAGGGTATCGACACCACCGAAGGCACGGCCGCCAACGCCGGCTACTTCGACTTCGGCAGCTTCGAAGAATTCCAGGTCGGCGGCGCCGGCGCGGACGCGGGCGCCTTCGCCGGCGGCGCGGTGCTCAGCATCAGCGTCAAGTCGGGCGGCGATCGCTTCACCGGCACCTGGTACAGCGACTACGTCGGCGAGAAGTTCCTGGCCGACAACGTGCCGGAGCTTCCTGACCACCCCCAACACCCCGAACAGCGACGGCATGTTCTCGCGCAACGGCCTCTGCTTCGATCGCCTCGGCGAGACGATCTGCAAGGGCAACGCGACCAAGAAGCAATACGACCTCAACGGCGACGTTGGCGGCCCGCTGTGGAAGCAGAAGGCGTGGTTCTTCACCAGCTGGCGCCTCAACGACAAGTACGAGTACATCACCGGCCTCGGCGACACCACGCAGCGCTCGAAGCTCGGTAACAAGTACACGTTCAAGGGCACGTTCCAGATCGGCAAGTCGACCCAGATCATCGGCTTCCTGAACAAGCGCGAAAAACTGCAGGACAAGCGCGGCATCAGCCTGACGATTCCGCTCTCGGCGGCGTACTACCAGAGCTCGCGCAACTACCCGATGAAAGTCGAAGTGACGCGCGTGATCGGCAGCCGCGCGTTCCTCGATATCCTCGCCGGCGAGTGGTACAACTTCTTCCCGCTGCGTCCGGTTCGCGACTTCGGCCTCTACGACGGCCCCTGGACGCCGCCACGCATCGACACCGCCACCAACGTTCGCTCGGCGACCGGCGGCAACAACGGCTACCAGGATCAGAAGCGCTACAAGCCCCAGTTCTACACCACGCTCTCCTACTTCAAGGATGGCTGGAAGGGCTCGCACGACTTCCGCACCGGCTTCGACTGGAAGCGCGACCGCCGCAGCCTCTTCAACGACCAGCCGTTCGACGTCGATTACCGCGACAACAACGGCAACCTGAGCGCGGTCGACATCTACAACTCGTCGGTCACCGGCATCAACGACGTCGTCTACACCGCCGGCTGGATCAACGACACCTGGAAGGTCGCCAACCGCCTGACCTTGAACCTGGGCGTGCGCGTCGAGAACTACAAGGACGAGTGGCCCGATCAGACGCTGCAGCCCAACGGCCTGCCGGCGCTGGCGAACTCGACCGATGCGCGTTACCTGAACCTGGTAAGCAAAAAGGACGTGAGCGCCACGACCGTGTCCGACACCCTGACGCTGTCGCCGAAGGTCGGTTTTGCGTATGACCTCACCGGCGACAACCGCACGGTGATCAAGGGCTTCGTCGGCCAGTCGCGCTGGAACTCCGCCGACCAGCTGGCGGATCTCGAGAACCCGGTGGGTCTGGCGTTCCTGCGCTACGCCTTCGTGTCGTGCTCCGCCACGGTCACGACCAACTGCGACCTGAATGGCGATCGTCTCGTGAGCTCGCCGGCAGAACTGGGCGCGTTCCAGCAGTCGGGCGGCGGCGGCGGCTTCGTGACGGTCGACCGCGGTCTGGTGCGTCCGACCAGCAACGAGATCTCGCTCAACGTCGAGCGAGAGATCAAGACCGGGCTCTCGGGCCGCGCGTCGTGGGTCTACAAGAACATGCGCAACGTGTGGGGTGAAGTCAACACCGCGCGCGTCAACAACTACACCGTGCCGTTCACCATCACCGACCCAGGTGTCGATCGCGTCGTCGGCACGGCCGACGACCAGACGTTCCAGACCCGTGCGCTGCCGCTCAACGCCGGCATTGGTGATACCCGCGTGATGACCAACCTCGGCAAGGAAGGCAACGCCGACTTCAATACCGCGGAGTTCGCGCTCAACCGCCGCTTCTCCGGCAAGTGGATGATGCTCACCTCGTTCGGCTACACCTGGTCGAAGATGGCGCACACCGCGGCCGGCGCGCGCCCGGGCACGACGGCGGTGATCTACCGTCCGTTCGATCAGATCTGGGGCGACGGCGGCATCGAAACCGACACCCTGTGGAACTACAAGGTAATCGGCCGCTACGTGCTGCCGTACGAAATCGGCTTCTCGGGATCGTGGAAGGTGCAAAGCGGCTTCAACTACGCGCGCACCATCAGCGTGACGATGCCGGTCGAAGGCGCGCGCACGATTCGCGTCGAGCCGATTGACGCCAACCGTTATCCGACGGTCGGCATCCTCGACTTCCGCCTTGATAAGACGGTTGAGTTCGGCAGGTTCGGCAAGGTGACGCCGATGCTCGACGTCTTCAACATCCTGAATTCGGGCGTGCCGACGACGGTGCGCACGACCAACACCGCCACGGCGCCGTTCAACGAAGTGACCGCGATCCTGAACCCGCGCGTCATCCGTTTCGGCTTCCGCTACAACTTCTAGCAACGGCAGGGGCGGGCTCGGGATACTTCCCCAGCCCGCCCTTGGTTTGTACAGGCCCACAGGCTAGCGGGCTAGCAGGCTAGCGGGCTAGCAGGCTAGCAGGCTGGCGGGCTAGCGGGCTAGCGGGCTAGCCTCTGATACTCTTCATTTCGATGCGCCGCGGCTCGTTCCTCCTTCTCTTCGCAATTTCCGGCGCCGCAGCCCTCATCTACGAAGTCGTCTGGACGCGGCTGCTCACGCTGCACATGGGCCACGGACTCGCGGCGGCGAGCGCGGTGCTGGCGGCGTTCATGGGCGGACTGGCCGCCGGCGCCGGCGCGGCCGGGCGCATCGCCGACCGCTTGCCGCCACGCCGCGCACTGCACATCTACGCCGTGCTCGAACTCGCAGTCGGCGCGCTCGCGCTGGTGCTGCCGCTGGCCTTGATCGCGGTGCGGCCGTTGCTCGAATGGGCCTATGCCGACGGCAACGGCGGAAGCACGTTCGCCTTCGTGCGGCTGTCGACGAGCGTCGTGCTCCTCAGTGTGCCGGCGGCCTGCATGGGGGCGACGTTCCCGATCGCCGCGCGGTGGATCGTGCGACGCGCGTCGACCGCCGGCCGTGACGCCGGCGGCTTGTACGCCGCGAACACGCTCGGCGCGGCCGCCGGCGCGATCCTCGCGGGCTTTTTGTTGATTCCCACGCTCGGCCTCGAGGGTGCGACGTTCATCGGGGTGGCGCTGAATGTGGTTGCCGCCGCGGGCGCGTGGATGATCGCCCGCGCGGCCGTGGCACCTGCGGAGGCGGGAACCGGGAACCGGGAGCCGGGAGCCGGGAACCGGGAGGCAGGAGCCGGAAGCCGAAAAGGCCAGCGTTCCTCCGTCTCCCCACTCCCGGCTCCCGGTTCCCCGCTCCCGGTTCCCGGTTCCCATCCCTGGCTCGCCGCGGGAGCGCTCGGCGTCAGCGGCTTCGCCTCGCTGACCCTGCAAGTGGTGTGGACGCGTCTGCTGGTGCAGATCCTCGGCCCGACGACCTACGCCTTCAGCACCGTCGTCGCCATCTTCATCATCGGCATTGCGATTGGCGCGGCCGTCGCATCACGCATGGTCACGAGGATGCGCCGCCCCTCGGTCGGGCTCGCCGGTTCGATGCTGTTGAGCGCGGCGCTGGCGCTGGCGGCCGCGTCGGCAGTGGACTGGGCAATGTTGTCACTCGGCGGGGTGGTGTCTCGTCCCGACCTTCAGTTCATGGATGTCCTGGGACGCCAGGTGCTGCTGGTCTCGGTCATGCTGGTGCCGATGACCATCGCGTTCGGTGCGGCGTTTCCATTCGCCGTCGCCGTCGCCGGCGGAGGCGAGGAGCGCATGTCCCAAAGCCTCGGCCTGATCTACGCGATCAACACGCTCGGCGCCATCCTCGGCTCGCTGCTCGCCGGCTTCGTGCTGGTGCCGCTGATCGGCCTGCACACCACCATCCGGATCGTCGCGGCGATCTCGGCGGTGGCGGCGATCGCCATCCTGGCGGCTACGCCGCGCGGCCGCGGGCAGGCGGCGGGCTTTGCCGTCGCCGTCGTGGTGCTGATGGCGGCCGCGATGGTGCCGGAGTGGAATCGCTCGCTGCTCTCGAGCGGCGCCTACAAGTACGCAATCGCCATGCGGGGCGCCAATCTCGAGACCGCGCTCACGGCGGGCGATCTGCTGTCGTACCGCGAAGGATCGACCGGTACCGTGACCGTTCGCCGGCTCACCGGTACCCTGTCGCTCGCGATCGACGGCAAGGTCGACGCCTCCAACTCCGGCGACATGTTGACGCAGCGCCTGCTCGCGCACCTGCCGTTGCTGCTCCACCCCGACCCCCGGCGCGTGGCAATCATCGGCCTGGGCAGCGGCGTCACGCTTGGCTCCGCGCTCACCCATCCGCTGACCGACGCCACCGTCCTCGAAATCTCACCCGAGGTGGTCGACGCGTCGAAGTTCTTCGAGGTTGAGAACCACCGCGCCCTCGCCGACCCGCGCACGCGGTTGATCGTCGGTGACGGCCGCACCCACTTGATGCTCGGCCGCCAGACCTACGACGTGATCGTGTCGGAGCCATCCAATCCCTGGATGGCCGGCATCGCCTCGCTCTTCACGCGCGAGTTCTTCGAGGGCGCGCGCGACCGGCTGGCCCCGGGCGGGGTGCTCTGTCAGTGGGCGCACACCTATGACATCAGCAATCGCGACCTGAAATCGATCGTCGCCACCTTCCTGTCGGTGTTTCCGAACGGCACGCTGTGGCTGGTCGGTGATGCCGACGTGCTGCTGGTGGGATCGACCGAGCCGCTCGACGCGCGCATCGGCGGTCTCGCGCGCGCCATGCAGCGGCCCGGCGTGGCGGCCGATCTCGCCACCGTCGGGGTCACCGGGCCCTTCGCGGTGACGTCGCTGTTCATGTCGCAGGGCGATGCGCTCAAGGCCTGGGCCAATGGCGCGCCGTTACAGACCGACGATCGATCGGCGCTCGAGTTTTCGGGGCCGCGCAGCATTTTCGGCGCGTCGCGCGACGATAACGCCGCGGCCCTGCGCGAGCTCGCCGCCGCGAGCCCGCAGCCGGCCGCCGTCGCATCGGCGCTCGCCGCTGCCACCGCCGCCGATTGGCGCGATCGCGGGTTGATGCTGCTCAAAGCCGACGCGGTCCAGCCCGCCTACGACGACCTGGCCCGCTCGCTCGACGCCAACCCACACGACACCGCCGCGCTCGACGGCCTGCTGCGCGCCGCCGTGTCGCTGCGCAAGATCATCGAAGTCGAACGGTTCCTGACGCAACTGGCGGCCGTACCCGCAAATACCGCGGCGAAACTCGCCCTCTCCCGCTGGCTCGCGTCGCAGGGAAACATGGAAGCGGCCACGCGGATTTCACTGGAAGTCCTGCAGGCGAACCCCGCCGATGTGGCCGCCCTCGAACAAATGGCCTCCATCCTGTCCGATGTCGGGGACACCGGCCGTCTCGAGCCGGTGGTCCAGCGCCTCGTGAAGGAGGCGCCGAAGGGCACCTGGACGCACTATTACGTCAGCTCGCTCTTTTTCCAGCAGGGCCGACTCGACATGGCGCTGCAGGCGGCCAGAAATGCCGTCAGCCTCGACCCCGCCAATGCCAAGGCTCATAACCTGGTCGGGGCCGCACTGGCGTCGATGGGAAATATCGACGCCGCCCGGGTGGCCTTCGAAGCCTCGATCAAGGTCGATCCGAGAGATCCGGGCACCTACACCAACCTGGCCACCCTCGAGTTGCAGTCGGGTAATCGCGACAGCGCCCGCAAATACTTCACCGAAGCCCTGACCATCGACCCGTCGTCGCAGGCCGCGCGCGACGGTCTTGCGTTGCTCGACCCCTGATCCTGCCCGATCGAAGCGGAGACTCCGGCGAACAAAAGTCTGACAATCTCGCGCTTCGGCGACCATTTCTGCGCCCGACCATCCGTCTGCTCGTCAAAACGAATTCAATCCACTGAAGATCGAATCCAATGCTGCCGATTACGTGAGGGCGTCGCGTGGGCGTGCAGCCTCACATCGGTGTGGAAGAAGCGACACGTTCAGAGAGCGACCGTGGGACGATGGTGCTATTCCACCTGCCGTACGGTCGGGGGCCTTCGCGGCACGAGACTTGCTGAGTGTCGGCGTCAAGGGGAACAATTCGATGAGCGTCGTTCGCATACTGGGGTTCTCGACGCTGTCGTGCGGGTGTGTCGTCGGACGTTACCGCGACATTGCCAGCACGCGCGAGGTCACTTACGTGGAAGAGAAGGGCGTCGGCTGCGAAAGCCACGCGCATCGCCGCAACCACACGGTTTCGGCCGAGCGCGAACGGTTTGCTGCCGTCGTCATGACCACGATGACCGCCCGAGCCTCCTGAGACACCGCCCCTTCCGGGCGCACCACGGCGACCGCTGGGCGCGCCGCCACGCGACGCGCGGAGGCGGGCGCGGTACAATTCGGCGGTGCCAGCGCGTGCCCATCCGAAACCCTACGCCGAGCTCGTGCGCGGCCGAACCCGGCTGCGGTTCTTTCACGGCGACGCCATCGAGACCCTGAACGCGCTCTCCCCCGGGTCCGTCGACGCGCTCGTCACCTCCCCTCCTTACAATCTTGGCATCCAGTACCGCTCCTACGATGACGGCCGTCCGCGCTCGGAGTATCTGCAGTGGACCGGCGAGTGGGTGGCGGCGGCCAAGCGGGCGCTGTCGTCAGACGGGTCGCTGTTCCTGAACGTCGGCGCCAAGCCCAAAGACCCGTGGACCGCGCTCGACGTCGCACAGGCGGTGCGGCCCCATCTGGAGCTCCAGAACATCATTCACTGGGTGAAGTCGATCGCGATTGAAAAGGCGCTGGCCGGATCGCGCGCCGGGCTCGCCGATGACATCGCCGTCGGTCATTACAAACCCATCAACAGCCGGCGTTTTCTCAACGATTGCCACGAGTTCGTGTTCCACTTCAGCCACACCGGCGACACTCCGCTCGACCGGCTGGCCGTCGGCGTGAAATACCAGGACCCGTCCAACGTGACGCGGTGGCGGCAGGCGGGGGCGGGCGTGCGCTGCCGCGGCAACACCTGGTTCCTGCCCTACGACACCATCCAGAACCGCGACAAGGAGCGGCCCCATCCGGCCACCTTCCCGTGGCGGCTGCCGGCCTATTGCCTCAAGCTGCACGGCCTGCCGCGGGTCAGGCTCGCCGCCGATCCGTTCCTGGGACTGGGGAGTTCGGCGGTCGCCTGCGCCACGCTCGGGGTCAACTTCGTCGGCATCGAAGTCGACGGGCATTACCTGAAGGAGGCCATCGCCCGCACCAAGGCCGCGATCGACCACGCAGCAAAATAGTCCCCCTTGAATCCATCTCTCCAGCAGATGTATGCTCCTATGCATTCCTGGAGACCTTAGTGGACCTTCGACAACTAGAAATCATACGTGCCATCGCTGAAACAGGTTCCTTCACGGCCGCGGGCCACAAGCTCCACGTCTCGCAGTCGGCCATCAGCCGGCAGATTCTGTTGCTCGAAGATGAACTGAAAGAGCCGGTCTTCCTGCGCGTCGGACGGCGCATCCGCATTACCCCCGCCGGCGAATCCCTGCTGCAGTTGAGCCACCGCGTGTTCCAGGACCTCAAGGACACCACCGCGGGCATTACCGACAGCCAGGAATCGCTGCGCGGCACCATCCGCCTGCTCGGTGGCATGACCGTCTGCCTGTATGTGTTTCCGCCGCTGCTCACCGAGTTGAAGCGGCAGCATCCGGCGATCGACTTGAAACTCGTGACCGGCAGCTCCGAGCGGTGCATCGCGCAGCTGCGTGCCGGCGCCGGCGATCTGGCGCTGCTGACGCTGCCGGTCGAGCAGCCCGACCTCGTCACGGTGCCGGTCCTGCAGGAGGAACTGCTGGTCGTGACCGCGGCGAAGCACCCGCTGTCGCGCAAGCGCAAGGTGGTGCCCCAGGATCTGGTCGGTCAGCCGTTCGTGCTGTTCGAGTCCGGCTCGAATACCCGCCGGGCGGTCGACGAGTTCTTCGTCACCGCCCGCATCGAGCCGCAAATCGTCATGGAAACCGAGAACGTCGAGATCATCAAGGCGATGGTTCGTACCGGCATCGGCATCACCGTCATCCCGTATCAGGCGGTGGCCCGCGATGTCGCCGCGGGACAGATGCACTGCGCCCGCATCGAGGGCCGATCGCTCGTTCGGGAAACCGGCTGGGTCTATCCCAAGATGAGCCGCACGCCGCGCGCGGTGCAGGAAGTGATTCGCGCGTTCGAGCGGGTCCGCCCCAAGCTCAAGCTGGCGCCGTAGCCGCCGCTGCGCGGACGTCGCGACGCATGCGCTGTGCGCATGCGTCGAATCCGATCATTGTATTTTTGAAGATGGTCGATGGCCGTAGGATCGATCCCCGAGGCCATTGATGGAAACTGCCCGCGAGCGCGTCATCTCGATTGTCCTGAACGAAACCGAATGGCAGGCGTTTGTCCGCCTCCATCCGCAGCCGGTCGCCTGGCTGCGCGAGCGCATTCAGGAATCCCTGCACCCCGGCTCAGCGCCAGCGAGCGCCGTCGGCGCGGCTACTGCTCCACTTTCGGCAATTGCCGCAGCGAGTACGAGGTCCGCGACCACACGCTGATCCCGGGCCGGTCCACCAGCTTCACTTCGATCTTCCGCGTCCGCTTGGTCGGGTCCGGATTGGTCGACGAATAGCCGAGCATGTAGTAGTCGCTCGTCTCGGCGTCGATGCGCTTCAGCGCCTTGTCGAAATTATTCTGGTTGACGACGGCGATGCCGCCGGTCTGCTCGGCCAGCACGCGCAGGCTGTCCTGGGTCTTGCGGACATGCTCGCCAAACTCCACCGGATCGAGCTGCTCGTCCAGATCGCTGCCGGCCACCAGGCCGCGCGGGTCGATGGTGTAGAGCGTGGCATTGGCGCGGTTCGCGGTGCGCGTGATCTCGGCGAGCTCGCGCGCCAGGTCGGCGTCGGCAAACTGGTTCTGGCCGGTCATGCCCTGCTGTTCGCGGCCCTCTTCACGGGTCTGGCCGAAGCGGCCGCCGAACACCGGGTCTTCGCCGAGCCGTGACTCGGCAAACGGATTGAAGTCGTAGCCGTTGCTGACCCAGATCACCGCCTTGCGGCGGTTGTTGATCTTTTCCATCTGCGACAGCATGTCGTAGGCGGTCGAGAACGCGACGTGCGCCCGATAGCGCACCTCGCTCGGGCCCTCGCTGCCTTCGGCGCCCTGAATCACGTCGGAGGGCTTCAGGCCGTTGCCGGTGATCTTCTTGATCGATTCGTCGAGCACCTTGCGATCGTAGGTGGGGTCAATCGCCAGCGACGACGGGCCGGTCGAGACGATCGAGAACATGTCGCCTTCGTGCACCAGCGTCTTCGAAATGCGCTTGAACAGGTCGCGAATGCGCCCGGTGTTGCGGAAGTCGAGATGCAGGTCGTCGACGATGATCAGGAAGATCCGACCGGCGGTGTCGTTGCGCGGACGCGACACCGGCAGGATCAGACCTTCGGTCGGGGGCGGCGCCGGCGGGGTGGCCAGGTTGTGCACGCGGCCGCCGTGGACCAGCGTCAGCGACGTGATGTCCTGCTTGACGCCGTCTTCGAAGATTTCGAAGTCATTCTTCGTCAGGTCGGCCACGAACTGGTCCTGGCCGTTGCGCGCGATGACGTCGGTGGTGACGAAATCGATCGCCACGCGGAACGTGGGCTGCGATCTCGGCGCCTGGGGTGCGGCCGCGCCGAGCCCCGTCGACACGGCAAGCAGAACGATTCCTGCCAGACGAATGGATGTGCCCTTCATGCTGACAGTATAAGACGGTCGACGGGGTCTGAGGGCCTGAAGAGCGGTAAAATCTCCCCATGCGCATCGCGATCGGCGCCGATCACGCGGGTTTTGAGATGAAACGCGACCTGGCCGGGTATCTGGCCAAAAACGGCCACGAACTCACCGACCTGGGCACCCACACCACCGCCCCGGTGGATTATCCCGACATTTCCGAAGCCGTCGCCCAGGCGGTTCGTAACGGACAGGCCGATCGGGGCATCGTCGTGTGCGGCAGCGGCGCGGGCGCGGCCATCGCCGCGTGCAAGTTTCCGGGGATCCGCGCGGCGGTCTGCCACGACACCTATTCCGCGAGGCAGGCCGTCGAGCACGACGACCTGAACGTGCTGTGCCTGGGCGCGCGCGTCCTTGGACCGGCGCTGGCGCGGAGCCTGGCCGACGCGTTCCTGGCGGCCACCTTCAGCGGCGCGGAACGGCACATGGCGCGCATCGCCAAGATCGAGGCGATCGAATCGCGCTACTCGCGCGAGGAGTGAAGCGCCGCGCGGAGCCGCTCGAACAGCGCATCCGCATGGCTGACGCCCTGCAGTACCGCGTCCGGCGTGTCCCACCGGTCGGGATCGAGCGACTCGGACAGCTTGAGCATCGACTCTCGCAGCGACGGATCGGCGCCCTGAATGCGCATCGCGATCTCGGCATAGCGGCCGCGCAGCCGCGCCGCGATCTCGCGCCCCGCCAGTTGCTCGACCAGTCCGGACGGCCCCGCCGGCGGCGGCGGCGGCGCGGGCGGCGCCGGGTCGGCGTCCTCGGCCTGGTGCGCGACGGGCGATTCGACGGCGCTGTCGGCGCCGGCCGAACCGCGAGGTTCCGGGACCCGCTCGCCGCGACCTGACTGCGCAGGCGGATCGCCCTCGGGGCCGGAATCGCGATCGCGGGGCCGGCGTCGCGCCGGGCGCTGTTCCCTCGGTTGCGATCGGGGCGCGGCCTCGTCTTCCGGCGTCATCACCTCGCTCAAGGCCAGAATCGCCGGCCAGTCGAAATCGATGTCGGGATGTTGCTCTTCGATGGTGCGGATCGCGTCCTCGTCGAGGGGCGCCCGTCCGAGCGCAATGCCGGGTGCGGTGCGATACCAGTACAACAGCCGCGGCCGATCGCCCGGGCGATCGGCGTGCATCAGGAAAGTGTTTTCGGTCCCGCGTCGATCGCGGGTCAAGCGGAGAAATGGCACGGTCTGGCTACGAGAATCCGCGTTATCTGCGGCTCTTCTTAGCGCCCTTCTTTACTGGAGGTTTGGCCTTGGGCTTGGCTTTGGGTTTGGCCGCGGGCCTCGCCTTGGCCACGACCTTCGCTTTGGCTTTCGGCGCAGGCGCGGGTTTCGATGACGGCTTGGCCTTCGCCGGCGCCGGCTTCACGTGGGCGGCAGCGGGCTTCATCGCCCGGCCCGGTTCGGGACGAGCGGCGGGCGCGGGTTTGGTCGCGGGCAGACGCACGACCGGTGCATCCGGCGCGCGGTAGACCATGTTGAAGCGGACTTGATCGAAGCTGGTCGTGTAGGTCCACAGCTCCGACACCATGATCTGGTATTCGGCGGTGATGCGTTTGACCGCGTCGACCGACGCCGGCGGCACGTAGAGGTGCAGCGGCACCTTGAGCTTGCTGTAGACGCCCCACTCGGCGCGCGCCTCGATCGCGTTCACCGATTCGCCCGTCTCCACTTCAACGGTGGCCATCAGCCGGCGGGCACCTTCGGCAAAGACCAGCAGGTCCGGAAACACGACCAGCTCGCCTACCGTGATCGACTGATTCTGCTCGTTGCCCGGGTTGATGACGACTTCGTTCTTACGCTTGTAGCGGGCCTGCAACTGGCGGATGACACGGTCATGCTCGAGTTGCTCGCGGACCGGCCGGGTGAGAATCGGGCTCACTATGCCTCCGGATTTGAATAAACGCGAAACTATAGCATGCTGGTGGGATGTTACCGCGTGGATATGTCCTGCCGTGTGCGGTTATGGCCGGCCTGGCTTTCGCCGCCATCACGCTCACGGCCCAGGGAAAGCCGGCTGCGGCCGCGGCCGGCGTCGCACCGTCGATTGCGAAGCTTTTGGCAGGAATCCGGGCCGCCGATAAGGGGCAGCTCGCCGTCTCGGAAGAGGACGGTCAGTTCCTGCGGGTGCTGGTCGGCGCCACCAACGCCCGCTCGGTGCTCGAGATCGGCTCCGCCAGCGGCTACTCGGCGATCTGGCTCGGCATGGGCCTGCGTCAGACCGGGGGACGCCTCGTGACAATCGAATACGATCCGGTACGGGCGAAGGAAGCCGCCGCGAATATTCGAGCGGCCGGCCTCTCGGACATCGTTCGCGTGGTGTCGGGCGACGCCTTCGCGGAGATTCCCAAGGTGTCCGGACACTTCGACCTGGTGTTCCTCGACGCGTGGAAGCCGGACTACAAGAAATTTTTCGAGGTGGTGTTCCCGCGTGTTACCCCGGGCGGGCTGTTCCTCGCCCACAACGTGATCAACAAACGCAACGACATGCTCGATTTCCTGTCGGCGATCGAGGCGCATCCCATGGCGTTCACGACCACCGTGTCGCCGGGGCACGAGGGCATGTCGATCACCTACAAGAAGCGATGAGAGCGGTTCACGTCATCGGCGTCCCGCTCGATCTCGGCGGCAACCGCCGCGGCACCGACATGGGTCCGTCGGCCTTTCGGATTGCCGGAATCGGCGATCGCCTCACGCAACTCGGATTGAAGGTGACCGACAAGGGTGACGTGGCGTCGCCGATCCCGGAAGCCAAGGGTCCCGGCGACTCGACCAAGCGTTACGTCAAGGAGATTGCCAGGGTCTGCCAGCGCGTGTATCAGGTGTCGCTCGGCTCGTTCGGCGAGGGGGCGATGCCGATCGTGCTTGGCGGCGATCACAGCCTTGCCGCCGGCTCGGTCGCCGCCGCGGCCATGCACCAGCGCAAGAGCGGCAAGCGCCTCGGACTGATCTGGGTGGACGCCCACGCCGACATGAACAACCCCTCGTCGAGCGAGTCGGGCAACGTGCACGGCATGCCGCTGGCGGCGCTGCTTGGCACCGGACCGGCCGAGCTGGCGGAGTTTGCCGGCGCGGCGCCCTCGGTGCTGGCCAAGCACACGGTGCTCGTCGGCATCCGCAACCTCGATGAGACCGAGAAGAAGATCGTGCGCGCGTCGAAGGTCCATGTATTCACGATGAAGGACATCGATCGCCTCGGCGTCGCCGAGGTGATGGAGCGCGCCATCGCCATCGCCACCAAGGGCACCGGCGGCTTTCACGTCTCATACGATCTGGATGTGTGCGATCCGGCGGTCGCCCCCGGTGTGGGCACGCCGGTGAAAGGCGGCCTCAGCTACCGCGAGGCACACGTGGTCATGGAAACGGTTGCCGAATCCGGCAAGCTGACTTCGTTCGACCTGGTGGAAGTGAATCCGACGCTCGACATCCGCAACACGACGGCGGAACTGGGGACCGAGCTCGCCCTCTCGGCGCTCGGCAAGAGCATCCTGTAACCTGCTAGCCTGCTAGCCTGCTAGCCTGCTAGCCTGCTAGCCCGCTAGCCTGCTAGCCCGCTAGCCTGCTAGCCCGCTAGCCTGCCTACGACGCCGCGATGCGGCCGAAGCCGCTCGAATTGCCGCGCGACTGCTCGAGCATGTCTTCGAGCGTGTCCATCAGCATCACGAGCGAATAGGGCTTTTCGACGAGGCGCGTGTTCGGGCGGATGGTTTCGAGGTCGGCGGATTCGGAACGCAGGCCCGAAAAGATAATCACCGGAATTTCCGGCGGTGCCGACACTACGACTTCACGTCCCGAGCCGAGGCGCAGGCGCAGGTCGATGATTGCGGCCGCGGGGCGGTGGGTCCTGATCGCGTCGATGCCTTCATCCGCGGTCTCCGCGGTCACCACCGTGTACTGGCGCATCTGGAGAAACTTGACGAGCGGCTGTCGCACGGCGCTGTCGTCTTCGACGACCAGAATGACGGGAGATATTTCGCGTACCACGCCAAAATTATCGTCCCAACGCACGTTCAAAGATAGAAGCAACCGTAGGACAGCGCCGGTCGGGATGTGCTTCCAACTGACTCCGCCGACATTCGAAAAAAAATCTCAGCGCCGCTGCCTGATCTGTTTGGCGTGGTGCCGGGTATGAACTTCATGGAACTTCATCCATTGGTCCACCGTGAGCGCGCCCAGGACAGGGTGATCGAGCATCTTGCCGCGGCCAAGAGCCTGTCGCGCCCGGGTGGCTGAGGCATCGAGGCGCGCGAGGTCGCGAGCGACGGCGTCGAGCACCGCGCCAAGGTCGAGCTCGCCGGTCGGGAGGATATGCTTCGGCGCGGCGCGGCCTGTTGGGAAAGTATCCAAGTGAAATCAGCACCCACTGTTGCACCCGCTGCTTGACCGTCGCGCCGGTCGCAAGCGGCGCACCTTGTTCGACGCACCGCTCGAAACCCTTGGCGGTCCCCGAGAAGGCACGCGTCAGGTGCTCGACGATCTCAACCGGCGACCACGCCGCCGGATCGCGGCGCACCCGGCATTCGTCGCCGCCGCCCTTCGTCGCATCGAGAACGATGGTGAGGCAACGCTCGAGATGTGCATTCATGGCTGTGGCTCGGCAGTGTACAATCGTTCGTTCGGGCCGGTAGCTCAGTGGTAGAGCATCTGACTTTTAATCAGGTGGTCGTGGGTTCGATCCCCACCCGGCTCACCACCTATTCCTGTTCCTGATCGCCCTTTCGACCTGCAGCAGCTGCCTGGTCGCCGGATGTGAGGGCGTCTCCAAAACCGTCGCCGGATCGCCCTCCTCCACCACTTCCCCATTCGCCAGGATCACCACCCGGGTCGCGAAGTTGCGCACGAAGTCGTCATCGTGGGAGGTCATCACCAGGGCGCGGCCGGATTGGGCCAGCCGCCGAAGCGCGTCGCCGAGATCGTTGCGGCGCGCGGGGTCGAGTGACGCGGTCGGCTCGTCGAGCAGCAGCAGCGGCGGATCGACCGCCAGCGCGCGCGCAATCGCGACCCGTTGCGCCTCGCCGCCGGACAGCTCCCGCGGCAGCGCGGAGGCGCGGTGCCCGACGCCCAGTTGATCCAGCAGCAGCTGCGCCCGTTGCCGGGCCTCACCGGGCGGCGTCCGCTGCACCTGTATCGGTGACAGCGTGACGTTATCGATCGCCGTGAGATGTTCGAAGAGGTAGTGAAACTGGAACAGCATGCCGACCTTCGCCGCCGACACCTCGCCGGCATCGCACGTCTCGAGACCGGCGATGACGCGCAGCATGGTCGTCTTGCCCGATCCGGACAGGCCCATCAGCGCCACGATCTCACCCGGCTCGGCGTGCAGGTGCACGCCGCGCAGGATCTCGCGTGAGCCGCGCTTGAGATGCACGCCACGGGCGTCGAGCGCGCGGGTCATGGCGTCGGCATGCTCCACCGCGCTTCGAGCCGGCGCGCGAGATAGCCGAGCGGCAGCGACATCGCCAGATAGAGCAGCGCGCACAGAATTCCTGGAAGGACCCAGCTGCCGATGTTGGTCGCAAAGATCTGCGTCTGCTTGGTCAATTCGACGACGGTCAGCACCGAGACCAGGGAAGAGTCCTTGAGCAGCGCGACGAAGTCGTTGGTCATCGGCGCCAGCGCCAACCGAAACGCCTGCGGCGCGCGGATCAGGCGCAGGGTCTGCAGCCTCGAGAAGCCCAGGATGCGTGCCGCCTCGAGCTGCCCGCGCGGCACCGCCTCGAGCGCGCTTCGATAAATCTCGCTTTCATACGCCGCGTAGTTGAGGCCGAGGCCGAGCAGCGCGGCAACAAACGCCGGCAGCCTGATCGCCGACGCCAGTCCGTAGTACAGCACGAACAGCTGCAGCAGCACCGGCGTGCCGCGCATCACTTCGACATAGGCGGTGAGCACCAGGCGCGACAGCGGATCGCCGTAGACCCGCCCGATCGCGATCAGTACGCCCAGCACCACGGCAATGGCCATTGCCACCACCGACAGCACCAGCGTAATCGCGGCCGCGCGAACGAGCGACGGCAGATAGCGGCGGAGCGATTCGCCGCTCGTAGGCGCGACGGCGGCCGGCGGCTGGGTGGCGGCTGAGTCGATCACGCGATCGTAGAGCCGCGGCTGATCGTCATTCCAGACGCGCCATTTCCTGAAGATGGCTTCGAGCGTACCGTCGCGCATGGCGGCCCGCAGGATGTCGTCGACCTGGTCGCGCAGGGCGGTATTCTCCGGCGCCGTGATCACGATGTAGTGGCCGACCGCGAGCGCCTCGGGATGGGTGTAGAGGCCGGCGTTGCGCCGCAGCGCCCGGTCGGCGAGCACGTGATCGAGCACCACGGCGTCGACCCGTCCCATCGCGAGATCCGAATACGGATGCACGTCATCGTCGTACGAGACCGCCGTGAGGCCGTGTGACTTTTCCGCCTCGAGCAACAGGTCGTAGGCCATCGTCCCGCCAAGCGTCGCCACCCGCCTGCCTTGCAGATCGGCGAGCGACCGGAAGCGCTCGCGATCGCGATCGCGGACCGTCAGCACCTCGCGGAACTGGTAATACGGGACGCTGGCGGCCAGCGACCGCCGACGGGCGGGAATGTCCTCGACGCCGCTCAAACCGATGTCGAAGTCGCCCCGCCTGGCGGATTGATCGAGCGAGGTGAACTGCACCTGGACAAACTGTGGCTGGCGGCCGAGCTGGCGCGCAATCAGCTCGGCGATTTCGACGTCGAAGCCGACGAGCATGGAGGGATCGCGCGGATCAGCTTCGACAAACGGCGCGCCGCCTTCGGCATCGCCGCCCCACCGCAAAGTCTGCGCCACAGCGGAACTTAGGCTGAGCAGCGCCGACACAGGTACAAGACCGCACACCCGCACGCTCACGCAGATCGCCGCAGTTTCATAGGAGGACTCACATCTTAAGGGCGCGGAGGATTTTCGGCGAGCGATTTGCAACCGGCGATGCGGCCGAGGTCGGCCGAGAGGACTTTATGCTGACAAGATTCTTGCTGCTGAGTTTTTCCATCGTCCTCCCCCAGGCCGTACTCGCCGGACCGATTGTTACCTGGCAGGCATCCGGCGCGACGACGACGTCGAACTCGAGGTATCCCGTTGGACTGCCTCAGGCCCCGGCCATCGGCACCCCCTACTCGGTGACGCTGGCGTTCAATCCGGGAGCGGGCGCGCCAACGCCAACGGCGCCCGCCGGATCGCCCTGCTCCACGACCGCCGCAACGGGCACGCTCAACATCGGTGGGGCCTCGTACTCGCTGGCCGGCAACGCCTTCACCAATTCCCAATTGCCAGGAACCAATTGCAGCCCCGGCGCGTACACCGCCCCCGGCGCCATCGAATTCTTCATGAGCACCACCCCGCTCGGCGCTGATGTCTTGAACCTCGAACAGCCGCCGCGGTTCTTGAAGCTCCTCTACTTCGATGCGGTCCGCCAGGACGGAACCTTCCCATCCACTCCGACGGTTGGTGGGCCGTTCAACCATTTGTACTTCCAGAATATGTTCTTTAACTTCAGTGGCCCTTTCGTGCCGAGCGCCGTCACTCAGCCGACCCCGATTCCCGAGCCGGGCACCATGGCGCTGGTCGGCATCGGACTGGCGTTCGCTGCCCGGCGACGATTGCGAACACAGCCGCGACGCTGATCGTTCGAGGCGCGTGCACCTGCCTACGCTTCCGCTCAAAACGGAACACCGCTTGCACTTATGTCTTGCGGCGCGCGCGAATGCGCGGCGCCCTTACATAGAAAAGAGGTTTCCTTGGAAACTCGTGGCAGAAACGACGACACACTCGGCGAAGAAGTCTCGGCACTCGGTCAGCGCGCCAAAGGCGCGACGAAAGATGTGGTCGGAGACATCACCGGCAACAAGAGCATGGAAGCCGAGGGCGAGCGTGAGAACGCGGCTGGTCGCGCCCGCCAGGCTACCAACAACGTCATGGATGAGACCGACGGCGTGCGTGGCGCCACGGTCGACGGCGGACGCTACATCACCGGTCTCTACACGCCGGAATCGGCCAGCCGTGCCTACGAGGGCCTGACCTCGAAGCACGGCTATAAGGCCGATGACATCAGCGTGCTGATGTCCGACGACACCCGCGTCAAGCATTTCGGTGACGTGAAGCCCGGCACCGAACTGAGCGGCGGCACCAAGGCCGCCGAGGGTATGGGCAAGGGCGCGGCGATTGGCGGCGGCATCGGCGCCGCGCTGGCCGCGGTGTTCGCGATTGGCACCTCGATTGCGATTCCTGGCCTCGGGCTGATCGTCGCCGGTCCGATCGCGGCGGCCCTGGCCGGCGCGGGCGCGGGCGGCGCCACCGGCGGGTTGATCGGCGCGCTGATCGGCGCGGGCATTCCTGAAGATCGCGCGCGCGAGTACCGAGCGCGGCATCAACGAAGGCGGCGTCCTGATCGGCACGCGGTATCGCGACGACGATCATGCGAAGGAGTTGGAGCGCGACTTCACCTCCTACGGCGGCAACAACGTCCGCTACTAGCGCAAGATCACGAGGCCCGGGAATTCCCCGGGCCTCGTGCTACCGGTAATCCTCGCCAGAGTGTTACGCTCGTGATCACCAACGGGGTGGTCCATGAAGACGGGCGTCAAACGGCTGGTCGTGGCAGTACTCGGCATCATCGGCGTCGTCGCCGTGGCGATCTCGGCGGGCCATGCCCAACAGATCTGGGCCGGCGGTTACCGCCGCACGCCGCCGCGCTTCCCGACGCCAACCTCCTTCGGCGGCGGCTTCAACTTCTGCCGGGTGATGTTCCAGAGCGACCATCGCGAGAAACAGGGCTGGAGCACCGACTATCCGGGCGCCGACATCAACTTCAGCGTCCGCCTGGCCGAGCTGACCAAGGTTCAGGTCAAGCTGACGCGCGAGGGCGAAGAAGAAGAAATGCCGGATGCGGTGGTGGTGCGGTTGAGCGAC
The DNA here is from genome assembly GCA_963795125.1 of uncultured Acidimicrobiia bacterium. GTDB lineage: Bacteria > Acidobacteriota > Vicinamibacteria > Vicinamibacterales > UBA2999 > 12-FULL-67-14b. The sequence goes on from CAWCGQ010000001.1 coordinate 1,697,796, forward strand.
GAAGCGCTGTTTCAATGTCCGTTTATCTTCATGGAGGATGCCGGCACCGCGCGCTTCAACAACACCGAGATCGAGCGGCTTCGGGAGTACTTGTTGAAGGGCGGCTTCCTGCTGGTCGCCGACTACCACGGCAGCTATGGACGCGAACAGTTCGACGGCGAGATCAGGCGGGCGCTGCCGGCCGCCCAGTTCCCGATGGTCGACCTCACCCCTCCCGATCATCCGATGTGGCGAACGATGTTCCCCGTAGCGAGCCTCCCGCAGATGGCGTCGATCACGACGTGGCGTCGCGGCGGCGGGGTCATCGAACGATGGAATGAGGACGCGGGACCCCCGACCGCGCGCGGCATCGCCGACCGCCAGGGCCGCATCATGGTGGTGATGGTGCACAACACCGACTTGCCCGACCCGTGGGAACGCGAAGGCGAGGACAAGGATTACTTCTTCCGCTTCTCCCCCGAGGCATACGCCGTCGGCATCGACATCCTGCTGTACGCGATGACGCACTGATGCAGCGCCGCAGCCTGCCCGCAGATCAGGATGAACAGGCCGTAGCGGCCTTCTGAGATCGGCGCGGCCACCAGCAGGCCGAGGTTGAGCGCCACCGCCAGCATGACCGTTGGGGCCAGGCGCTCGCCCCCGTACGGTTGGCGCCACGCGATCACCACCAACACCATCAACCAGATCATCGCATTCGCCAGGACGAACCCCAGCGCGTTCCAGGCCCGCACGACGAGGCGCGCCCGCTCGGCCAGCGCGGGAAAGGTCCAGTCGAGGCCGAAGTCGTTCGCCACGATGGTCGAGTGCAGGAACGACGGCACCTCGACCGGCGGCACCGGCGGCAGGAACAACCGCACGCGCTCGGCGTGCGCGGCCAGCATCGCAGCCGGGTATCGGCGCGCCAGCGATGCCCACACGCCGATCAACTCCCGATACTTCCCCACCACCGCGGCCTGATTGGCGGAGCGCTCGATCAGAATCGGGTTCATGACCCGGCAGGCGCGCGGCTGCGGCCAGTCGGCGCGGTCGGCAATGGCCGTCAGCGTCGACCACTCGGCCTCGGTCGGCTCGGCGCCGCCCCTTCCGAGCAGGCAGGAGATGTCGCCCATCAGCCACTCGACCGTCTGAACGGGATCGACGCTGCGCGTGTTTGCCGACGCCCTGGTGGCGGCAAAGGTGATCGCGGTCGCGACGGCCGCCACCGCCACCAGCGCCGTCGCGTGCCGCCGGCGCCCCGTCATCAACACCAACACCGCCCCCGCCACCACGGTCGGCACGCCGTTGTGCCGAGTCGCGATAAGCGGCGCCGCCGCCAGCAGCAGCCACCAGTCGGGTCGGCTGAATGACGCAGAGGTCCATGCCCGAGTCAGCACCGCCGCGCACATCAACAGCCCGGCGGCGAGTGGCACGTCGTGGCGGATCTGGATCCCCATGGCGCCAACCAGCGGGCTGAACGCAACCAGCGGCACCACCAGCGCGCGCGCCGGCGTCCGTGGAAAGGTGGTGACGATCCAGAAGTAGGTCGCATACTGCAGCCCGATGACGCTGGCCAGCGTGGCGACCGAAATGACGCGCGTGCCGAACGACAGCGCATCGACGACGTAGACCCACCAGGCGGTGAACCACACCGAGATCACCCCGCTGCGCGCATCGCTCAGGTTGATGAGCGAGTCTTCGCTGATGAAGCCGGGATGAAAGATCAGCCACCACCCGAGGCCCGCGAGCAGCGGGAGCCAGCGTTCGAGGGCGAGCAGCCGCGCGATCATGCAGGCCGCATGTTAACGCGCGTGCGTGCGGGATGAGCGGATGGAACGCCGCGCGGTCAGGCCCTGGTCCAGGTCACCTCGACGTGCGCCGCAAACGGCAGCTGGCTGCAGTCGAGCTTGTCCGCCAGGGCCCGTACGATGGCGCCGCTGGTATTGGGAAGGTGCAAAAAGAACCGGTCGACCTCGACCAGCATCGAGTGCACGAGGGACGCCCCGATGGCGTGCAGGTGGCACAGAATGTCCAGATTAGGATGCGGCCCGTCATCGGACGGCCAGACGCCCACCATTTCGATCTGCCATTCATACCCACAGGCCTTCATCCGGTGACCGGTGAGCGTAGGCAATTTGTCGAGCTTGGGCGGATCGGGTGGCAGCAGCACTGGGGCTCCTCGGTAGCCTGAAGGAGCAAAAGTCGTTCCCCCTGGGCCTATACGGTTCGGCTGCGACGCTCGATAAGAGTGATCTCGGGGTTATTATCCGGCGGGGATGACAGGACGAACGGCGGGAGCGCGGCGTGGTCTATTTGTTTGAACGGGACAGCGAGGCGATGAGGCTCGAAACGCGCTACACGCGCGAGTCGGGCACGTACGACATCATCTGGCATCGGCCCGACGGGACGACCACCCAAGAAAGCTTTCGGGGCGAGACGTCCTTCCGGTCCAGGCTCGACGAGATCTACGCGGAGCTCGAGCAGGAAGCGTGGCGCACCGTGGGTCCGCCACGGTTCGAGAAAGACGGCTGGCAGATCTAGTTGCGAGCCGGTTGCAGGAAACGAGGCCGCCCTGGCCTGCCATTCCCAGGCCCGACGACATGAACATTCTGATCGCGGACGATGACTTCGTCGCGCGCCGGGTGCTCGGCGCCGCCCTGGTCGGCCTGGGCCACGAAGTCGTGGAGGTCGAGGATGGCCTGAGCGCGGTGGCAGCGCTGGCGGAACCAAACGCGCCCTGCTTCGCCATTCTCGACTGGATGATGCCGCGAATGGATGGCCTCGAAGCGTGCCGTACCATCAGGCAACGCGCCGGCCGTTACGTCTACATCATCCTTCTGACGGCGCGTGACGGCGCGGAAAACATGGTCGAGGCGCTCGAAAACGGCGCCGACGATTTCCTGACCAAGCCCTTCAACATCGGCGAGTTGCGCGCGCGCCTTCGCGCGGGCGAGCGGGTGGTGGCGCTGCAGGACGACCTGCTCCGCTCCCAGGAAGTGTTCAAGTACGAAGCCGAGCACGATCGCCTCACCGGTCTCTGGAATCGGGGCCGCATCCTGGACGAACTCGCCCGGGAACTGCGGCGTAACCGCCGCGAGCACGGCTCGCTCGCGGTCGTGCTGGCGGACGTCGATCACTTCAAGCACATCAACGACACGCACGGCCACGGCGTTGGCGATACGGTGTTGCGCAACATCGGCCAGCGCATTCTCTCGACGCTGCGCGCCTCGGATGCGATCGGCCGCTATGGCGGCGAGGAGTTTCTGCTGGTCCTGCCGCGCGCCGGCATCAACGGCGGCCGCGATGTGGCGGAACGCGTGCGTGCGCTGCTGGCAGGCCAGCCGGCCATCGACACGCTGCCGGAGTTGCGGGTGACGGTGAGCCTCGGCGTCGCCTACAGCGGCGGGTCCGCGCTCGACAGCGCGGCCCTGCTCGAGGCCGCGGATCATGCCCTTTATCGCGCGAAAGCCAACGGCCGCAACCGGGTCGAACTCGCCTAGCGATCTTCGGGAACGCGCGGCGCGGCCTCGGCGCCGGGCGGTTCGCGAAACGGTTCCACGGGGATGGCCCCATAGCGCACGTCCAGAACCTGTAGCGACTCCTTGCCACCCGGCGCGTGCAGGACCACGCGATCGCCAGGGCCCTTCTTCATCAACGCGCGCGCCAGCGGCGACACCCAGCTGATGTGGTTGCGGCCGAGATCGACCTCGTCGGCCCCGACCACGCTCACCACCCGCTCGATGCCCGCGCCGTTGGTGTAGCGCACGGTGGCGCCGAAGTACACGCGCGCCGCCGCCGGCCCCGCCCGCGGGGCTTCAGGGTCGACCACTTCCGCGGCATCGATGCGTTTGGTGAGAAAGCGAATGCGCCTGTCGATCTCGCGCAGCCGGCGCTTGCCGTACTGGTAGTCGGCGTTCTCGCTGCGATCGCCGTTGCCGGCCGCCCAGGCCACCACCTGCGTGACCGCCGGCCGTTCACGGATCAACAGGAAGCGGTGTTCATCCTTCAGGCGCTGCAGGCCGCTTGGCGTGATGTAGTTTTTCTGGCGAACCAGCGGCGTCTCGCGGTCGGTGGGCGTCCTGGTCCTGCGCATGCAGGGTTCATTGTGCCCTAGCGGGAGTCGGTCGTGATCCGGCCGTCTCGATCCCGCGCCCAGCGCTCGGACCACTCATGCTGGCACTGGGGACATCGATACTCGGCCACCACGTCGGCGGCGCTGAGAACGGTCATGCGCTGCGGCGTGAGCGCTCCCACTCGCTGACAGGCCGGGCACTGAAAAGGTTTTTGCGCGTTGCTCACGGCCAGAAACTCAATGATGAATGGTTCGGGGCGTGCGGGCAAGGAAGTATGTCAACGGACGGCGTCGTAGTGAGGGGTTTCACAACAGCTCTCTCTGCCTGGCGTGGCCGGCATCCACGGTCTTAGCAAGTTGTATTCCGACCCGAGCGAAACATTTTGACCGGATTTGGCCTGAAACGGCGCTGCGCAACGCCGAGTATAGTGACAAAAGTCCGCGCGGGGCGAGAATCCGGGATAGGTCCGAGTGAACCGATCGATTGCACGCCACGCGTTTAGGTCCGGGACAATAGCCTGAGGTCGCGGGGAGGCATGGGAAACGACTTCGACGGTCAGCGCACAAGACGACGCTACGAGCGTGTCACCGGTCCCTTCGATGGCCTGCTCGACGATCCTGTCCTTGTTTACGACCTGAATCTCGGAGGCTGCTTCATCAATTCTTCGCTCCAGCCGGTGGAGGGCTCGAGATTGATGCTGAAGATCAATCTCCTCCTCGAAGGGTGGATCAGCGTGCACGCCGAGGTGCTCTATCGGCACCAGCTTGGGTTTGCCGTCCGCTTCCTCGATATCGACGCCGCCGCCGCGGCGTCCGTCCTCCGCATCGTCGAGGCGTTCAAGGGGCGCCGGCCAGACTACGGATAGGTGAGCCTGTGCCCTCGTGGCCGTGTCGACGCGCGGGTTGACGGAAGAAACTACAATGGTCTCTGACCAGCCGCAGACGGCCCTGAGATATGAAGACGCCCAGCCGCATCCTCTCTTCCATCCTGATTATCATTGCCATCGTGGTGTTGGCGGTGATCGGTCAGCGGCTCGCCCCGCCGGCGCAAACCAGCGGTTCGCGCACCCACTGCACGATCGAGGCGCCCGAGGCGCTGCGGGCGTCGGCGCAACAGTGGTGCGCGCAGGGTTTGTTCGGCCGTGTGTCCGTCACCGGCGATGACCGCAATGTGATTGCCGTCGCGCAGTTTTCGGCCACCGGCGTGCAGACCTGGCAGATCCAGAGCGTGGCGCTGCTGGCGACGTTTCGCGGCCTCACCGAACAGATGGCGGCGGCGGCGGAAGGTCGGGACGTGTCGGTCGCGGTGCACGATCCCGCGGATCGCCGACTTGGTGCGTGCGCTCGCAAGAGCGGCGAGCCGGCGCCCACCTGCAGCACGCAGTAGCGACTCCACGCCCACGACCGCGGGCGCGTGTGCGGCCCTGGGCGCGCACGCCTCCGCGCACACCGCCGTCGCGTCCCCAGGACGGGAACGCTCGCAAAAGCAGCCGGAAACCTCGAGCAGATCGCGGGCACGGCGGTTGCAGCCCCGCGGTATCGAGACGCCTCGACCACATGAGAATCCTGATCGCGGATGATGACCACCTGGCGCGACGTGTGCTGCGCGCCGCCCTGGTCAGCATGGGCCACGAGATTATCGAGGCCGAGGACGGCGCCGGCGCAATCACGGCGCTGAGCGGGCCGCAGGCGCCGAGCTTCGCCATCCTCGACTGGATGATGCCCGAGGTCGACGGTCTGGAGGTGTGCCGGACCATCCGCCAGCAGGAGGGTCGCTACATCTACACGATTCTGCTGACCGCGCGCGACGGCCCCGAGGCGATGGTTGAGGGACTGGACGCGGGCGCCGACGATTTCCTCGCCAAGCCCTTCAATCTGAACGAACTGCGGGCGCGCTTACGAGCCGGCGAGCGGGTGGTGGCGTTGCAGGACGACCTGCTGCGCTCGCAAGAGGCTTTCAAGTACGAAGCCGAGCACGATCGCCTGACCGGGCTGTGGAACCGCGGGCGCATCCTCGACGAGCTTGCCCGCGAGCTGCGCCGCCGCCGCCGCGAGCACGGATCGCTCGCCATTGTCCTGGCCGATGTCGATCACTTCAAGCGCATCAACGACAGCCACGGACACATCATCGGCGACACGGTACTCAGCAACATCGCGCAGCGCATTCTCGGCACCTTGCGCGCATCGGACGCGGTCGGCCGTTACGGGGGCGAGGAATTCCTGCTGGTGCTGCCGCGCGCCGACCTCGATGGCGGCCGCGATGTGGCCGAACGCGTGCGCGCGGCCGTGGCCTCCCCTCCGCTCATCGACTCGCTGGCGACTCTGGGCGTGACGTTGAGCCTGGGCGTGGCGTGCAGCGATCGATCGGGAGCGGATGCCGCCGGGTTGGTCGAGGCCGCGGATCGGGCGCTCTATCGAGCCAAAGCCCAGGGCCGCAACCGTGTCGAGGTCGCGACGGCGATCGATACCGCAGCAGCCACAGAGCCTGACGCTGCACCCCTCGAAGAGCGTGCGACCGCTGCGCCAGAGCATTCACGCCGCTAGAGCGCTGCTTCGCGCAACTGCGCTCTACCCGCTCTACTCCGCGACGGCAGCCGCCACGCGCGCCGGCGAATCAAGATCGAGGCGGAGGCCGACCATCGGCTGGTCGTCGGAGCCACCGCACAATTGGGCATCACAGACTCCGGTCTGGCCTCGGTCTCGAAGCGCCATCAGGATCATCTGATAACGGTGTGCGACCTCGCGCGGGAGGTAGCCGAGGCGGTCACCCTCGAAATTTTTCACCGCGACCGCGTTCGGGTCGTAAGGGTTCTCCGGCTCCGGATTGAGCAGGACGCGGACCGGATCCTTGCCCGCGGCAGCCGCCAGGGATTGGAGCGCGGGTTGGTGGAGCGATTCGCCGACGACCTCGACGAGGAATCCGCGACCGGTACCGGGAAGGTTGGCCGTCAGCTTTCGCACGCCCGGAGGCAGCGACATCTTCGGGGCCGCGTCGAGCGGAGCCGGCGGGGTCGCCGTGGCCGCCACCGGGGTCGCTGGAGCCGGCGTTGCCGCTGCCGTCAGTGCCATCACCCTCGAATGCTGCGCGTCGGCCTGGGCGATGCGCGCCAGGATCGCCCAGAAGCACGCGATGCCGATCCCGCCCGCCCCGAGCGTGTCGTTCGACAAGCTGAGGACGCCGAAGATCAGGGTGAGGAATGCGGCGATCAGGCAGAACACGACCATCGGCGATCTCCAGGGAGAATCAATCGAGCAGCGTGATGCCGCGTCTCAACGCGGGTGCTGGCGCGGATCTCGAATCACCGACATCACCTCGCAGCCATGTAGTGGGACATCGGCGTTCCACCCTGCGCACGCCGGGCACGGGAAACTGAACGGCCGCGCGCCGCCGGGCTCGTCGCTCACCCGCAGGCACTCGACCAGTAACGCGGTGTCGCAGCGCCGGCACTTCACGGGATTGCGAATGTTGGTGACGGGGAGAACGGTCACGGCGAGAGCAATGATAATCCCGTCCGGTCAATCGAAGGGGATCCGCTTGAAGATGGCGCCGGCTGGCGTTCAGTTGCCGACCTGCGGCTGGTGCAGCGCGGCCACCGTCCGCGCCAGACGGGCCGTGGTGTCGGCGTCAACGTCGACGAACCGCACGGCGACGCCGGAGTCCTGGCGATACACCGTCTCGGCGCGGACGGTGATGGCCCCTTCCCGGGGCAGGTTAATCGTCAGTACGAACGCCGCCGCCTGGGGCTGCACATCGGCAAAATTGACGAAGCCGCCGCCCAGGTTCAGATCGTAGACCACGACGAATGCTTCGGGCGGTCCGAGGTAGTAGCCGTCAAAGGGACCATGCACGCGAACGTATCGTCGTGTCGTGGCCCAGCGCCTGAGTTCGTGCCCCATCGCACCAGTGCTCCCGAGGTCTGTTATCGGACCGAGGGCGCATTCCTCCACCGCTGCCCCGCCTTGCTTTACACTGTGGCACCGCCACGTCTGGCGGTCAGAAATCGAGGCACCGTCGCGATGGCCAAGACACCCGCAACACGCAAGGCAAGGAAAGCGAAGACCCGGCCCGGATCCGCGCCGCGGCCCAAGCGCCGTGCCGCCGCCGGCGCAACCGGCTGCAAATACGTCGCGGAATGGAAGTTCCACCGAAGCACGGCGGGCATGACGCAGGTGTGGGTGTCCACCAGGCAGTACAAGAAGGTGGTGGCGGCGTTACTGAAGCTCGCGAAGTCACCCACGACGAAAGGTCAACTGCGCGCGCGCAGGCTCTCGGTCGGCGTCACCCACGTGTGCGGCGGAACGTGCGGCGGCGGATGGTGCAAAGAGGTCCTGGTGCCGGAGACGGACTCGGTGGCGACGGCGTGTGAGTGCGCCTACTTCGTCTGATGCGTCGGAGGATGGCGCGACATGGCGCGGCCGTCGGAGGCGAACGTCGACGCCCGTTCTACCGTCGGACGAGTTGAACGTCGAACTGCGTGTCGCCGATGATCATGACCTGTCGCCATCCGGTCGAGTTGAACATTGGCGGCACGCCGGGCGGGTCTTGATATCCGTCACGCTCAACCCCGACAACGGTGAGAGCCCCCGTCTTGAGCCAGACGCCGCCGCCGGTGGCAATGTCTGACGAAAAGCGGTAGAACCCATTGGCGTCGGCTTTCGCCCACGTGTGGGTCTCCACGCCGCACACTTCACAGTAAACGGCAGCGCCCGCAATTCCTACGCGCCCGGCGGCAGTCTCTTCGAAGACCATGCCGTAGAGGCTCACGGCCGTCAGGGTATACGCTCCACCCAACCAGATTCCGGGGTTTCTATCGATGGCGGGAGGGGCGACCTGGATCGCGGGTGGTGGCGAAGGGGCCACTGGGTTGGTCCTATAACTGCCGCCGCTGCAGCTGGAAATTATCGTGCTAAGCCCAACCAGGCTGATAGCTGCGCCGGTTCTGATGGTCATTGAGAGCCCCTTCCACCAACGTCGCGTCGTGAGGAGCATACACCTGATTGGTGAATCCCCGACCGAACCGCTGCGTCAGCCCTTCGGCGGGCACGTTCGATTGGCGGCCGCAGTTCCCACGAACGGCGTCGGGCCCGAGCCAAGGGCCCCAGCCGTCTGATTTTCGTGTCGTCCTTCGCATTCTGCTTGAAAATGGAAAGCTCCGCCACCAGACAACTGTCTGGGATGCCCTCGGAATGCAGCAGCAGCTTCGCGGGTCTGGAGACGCGTAGGTTTTGTGCTGGTCGCTGACCTGCCACCTGTGTATCGCGAAATCCGCCTGGCGCAGTTCGTCGTGATATTTCACCAGACTGCATCCAGATCCCGGCGGCGGCGCCGTGGATCGAACTGCTGTCTCAAGACACAGGCCTGCGTACAGCGCGCGATGGACCGATACACTCCTGCGTGGCAATAAAGAAACCGGTCGGCTTGATCGTGCGTCGCGGGGCGGCGCGCCGTTTTGATGCTCTGGCGCGCAAAACCGCTGATTTGCCGGTCGTGGTCTCCTGGGATCGACGCACGGAGCACCGGAGGGCCTCACCCGAATCCGCTCCGGTCGAACGCCGGTCGAGCGACCGCCGGAAGGCGCCACCATTCACATGGGATGCGGCTGATTTTGTGGTCGTTGACGCCGCTCCAGAACCCGACGCGACGGCCCCTCCAGCAATCACCCGCTTGGACGGCAGAGCCACACGCAAGGCAGGCGACCGCAGTCAGAACTTGGCCACCATGGGAACGGTCAAGCGGCGCAAAGACTGAGGCCGTTAGGGGTCGCGTACCCGTTTCACGAGCTGCACGGCGATCGTCAGCAGCAGCGGCCTTCGCAATGAACTGTTATCGAAGTCCCGGAATGGACCTATCAAGTGGCGTCCCTTGCGCCCGCCAGTTGGAACCAAATCACGTCTTGGCTACGGCAAATCGACGAGCTTCAACGCGCGGCCTGACCCCTTGCTGGCCCTTCAGGAAACCCTTACAGTAGGCCCATGAGCCCTCTTCAAGCCCGTGTCGAGAACGGCCGGCTCGTGCTCGACGAGCCGACCAAACTGCCCGAAGGAACGGTTGTCGACCTGGTTGCAGACGACGAGGGCGACGACCTCACGGAGGAGGAGCGTCGCGCCCTGCACGAGGCTCTCTCGGCGTCCTGGAAGTCCGCGGAGTCGGGTCGTCTTCGGCCGGCTTCCGAGATTCTCGACCAACTGCGCCGCAGCCGGTGACCCTCCCTGTCCGAACCACGCCTGAAGCTGATGTACAGATTCTAGAAATCTGCTGAAGAGGACGCGTTATCACGTCTACTACGTCCCGTCCGCTAACGATATAAGAGTGCTTGCGGTGTGGCACGTACGGCGCGTGGCGCCGGCCCACTGCTTCGCGCACTATAGATTCTGAATAACCCGAGACACAGATTCCCATGTTAATTTGCGCGAGTTGGAGCCGGATGAGCGGGTGGCTCCGCGCAGTGGACGGCCGGCGACGTGCCGTCTGAGCCTGCTGCAGTGGCCCCATCACGTCGCCGTACATGTCGAAGGGTATGGCAAGGTCGCGCTACGCGGCATGTCCAGGAATGCGTTCGAGCACGGCCGCGAGCGCTAGCTCCGCATGCCACACGTCGAAGGCCTGCTGCATGCCGAGCCACAGGGCGGGGCCGTTGCCCGCCCACTTCCCGAGCCGAACGGCCATCTCCGGCGTGACGGGCGCATTGCCCGCCAGGATCCGGTGCAGGAGCTGTCGCGACACGCCGAGCTCGCGCGCCGCCTGCGTGACGTTCATGCGCAACGCCGGCAGCACGTCCTCGCGCAGGATCTCTCCGGGATGGGTCGGTTCCCGCTTCAACGGGTGTCGAACCGAGAACACCTTCGTCGTCTTCATCTTCGCCTTCGTTGCCATCGTCGTCGCCCTCCGTTCAGTGATACTGCTCGAGATCCAGTTCGTGGGCGTTCTTCCCGTCCCACCGGAACGTGATGCGCCACGGGCCACTGACGGCCATCGCATGACGGCCCTCTCGATTGCCCCTCAGCGGATGGACGCTCCAGCCCGGCACATTCAGGTCCGAGAGCGCGCTCGCCGCGTAAAGCGCGTCCATCGCCCTCTTGCAGCGGGTGTGCAAGTCCGCCTGCACCTTCCGACTCTTGCCGGTCTCGAACAGGTCTCGCAACCCGGCATGTCGGAAGCTGACGATCACAGCGGCCAGTGTAAAGCTACGAGTGACACTGAGTCAACTGTGGCTTTACACCACGAGCCAGCACTGCATCGGAGAGGGTGCGCAGGCAAGTACGGACTTTTATGAATGACCGACCTGAGACAAGGGTAACACTCCATTCCGGAGACATAGGTGACACTTTACCCCTTCAAGCGACGGCCATAGGCCGTGCGGACTCGTCAACGTGGAGGAAGTCATGGGAAGGACTCTATCTCATCGCCGTCATGCAGTGCCTTCTGTATTTTGCGCCCAGCGCCGTGGCTCATGCACAGACACGCGACGACGAAGTCGAAATTCGGAGGCTGATCGATGCACTGACCTCAGCTTTCAATGCGCGGGATGATGTCGCGACCCTTGCGGTGGCGACGGTTGACGCGGATTTCGTCACGGTCAACGGCAAATGGACCAAAGGCAAGGAATACACCGCCTCCCGTCGGCAGCGGTTCGGTACGGCTCTGAAAAATGCCTCAATCAAGCCGATCGATGCCAAGATTCGGTTCCTCAGGCCCGACATAGCACTCGCGCACGTAACACATGAGATGAGCGGAATGCTTGATGCGTCCGGCAAGGAGTTGCCACCGCATCCTGAACTGAACTTGCGCGTGTTCGTCAAAGACAACGGCAAGTGGCTGATGACAGCTTTTCACAACACCGGGGTCGCTACACCGGCCGCGACACCCCATAAGTAACGTTCAGAAAGTAACGCTCGGAACGGGCCGTAGCGTGTGTGAGTGGCGTCCCCGACGGGACAGGACGGGCTGTATTCTGAAGGCCGGGTGCCGTTCGTGGGTGGTATTTTAGCGCGATGAGAAACCGTCATCGCAGCGGCCTCGGGCGCACTCAGTACCTTCGCGCTGATGCTCTCACTGTTTCTGTCACCGCTCGTCCAAGGGCGGCCAGCCGACTGGTGGTTGAGCATGCCTGATGGGTCAGCATCTTCAGCAGGCCTCCGCGTGATTCCTCGCTCGCCGGCGGATCCGGCCGATGTGGTTTCGTTGGCTCTATCGACCGCATTCCTCGATCCCAACTGCGACATGCTTCTCAACGCACGGATCACGGGTTCCCAGATGCGAGGCACGCTGAGGCTGGGGCGCTGCGAGTCTCGAGGTGAGCGGAGCGCCGACGTCGGGCTAACCCGGCGGTGACGGTTACGTGGCCGCAACGTACTTGCAGTGAGTGGCGTCCCTGCCGCACCACGCCCTGGAATGCGGGTGCCGGCGGATGATTACCCACACCTGAGAACGCAAAGGGTGAAGTCGGCTTGCGGCTGACCTTTAGGTGTCTGACCGGCAGACTAGGGCTTTCAGCGAATTTTAGATCGCGTAGTTTCTGGAACGATCTACGTTGTACCCGGCGGTGCCTACTTTGCAACGCGTTGCCGTATGCTCCCACACCTGCTCTTCGCTGCTGCCGCGCTACTGTTGCTTGGGTCCCGCGCTGAAGCCTCCCCGATCAACATCCTGCTCACGGTGAATTATGGCGCCCCGACGGAGGGTCCACCAGGGATGGGGCATCGCTTCGAATTCTTCGAAAGCGACAGCAATGACTGGCTGAATTATGCGCGGGATACGCGCCGGCTGGCCTACGGTAACACCGTGCTATTCCCTGGCGAGACGCAGTACAGCATATTGCTAGACGTCGGGAGTCTAGACAACGTCTACTTCTTATCTGAGTGGGTGGCAGGCGGTGACCCTTTCCCCAACGTCTTGATGGCGGCCCCTCCCGGTGGGTTTAGCGAGGTTCTCGCCGCTGCTTACGGACCGCCGTGGATTCCGTTAGCGAATATGGGCGACGGGTTCTCGGGCAATTACCAACTCGTATGGGGCTTCAGGCAAGGGCGCACTGCGGCGTACTCGTTGAGCGTCCAAAATGATATGGCTGCGGTCCCAGAACCCGCCACGATGCTCCTGCTTGGCAGTGGCCTCGCTGCCGTCATGGCGAGAAAATACCGTCAACCCAAACCAAGGCGTCCAGTTAGTTGAGATTTGAGGGCGGCGAGAACCGACAGCGTATTAGTAAGGATCGATCTGGCACAACCTAGCTACGCTTGGACGACGGCTAATGTCAAGATCAGGTCTGCCTCCAGGAGACACTGTTTCCAACTGGCCTAAGTGGGAACGGCGATAACTTTGGAACCGGCCAAAGTGTTTCTGCTCTCAGCTGGTTACAGGTGGTTTCTGGAGCGGAATCAGGTTTGGCGTCCCCGACGGGATTCGAACCCGTGTTTTAGCCTTGAAAGGGCCACGTCCTAGGCCTCTGGACGACGGGGACGCGAGGTGAGAAACAATCGATTGTAGCATACGGCCCGCGCCCCTTCGAAGAGGCACGGGAATCGCGACGCGCTGTGCGCGCGGCCGGCCCGACCGGCTTACGCCACGGACCCCTGCACGAACTTGGTGTCGATGTTGGCGCGCTTCAGCAAACCTTCGAACGCCGGCTTGTCCACCGATTTCAGATAGGCCTCTTCCGGTTCGACCAGCTTCTTCGACACCAGTTCCATCAACGCATCGTTGAGCGCCACCATGCCGTGCGCACGCCCGACCTGCATCATCGACGGAATCTGGAACGTCTTGGCTTCGCGAATCAGGTTGGAGATGGCGCCGTTGACCAGCAGCACTTCCAGCGCCGCCACCCGGCCGCCGCCGATCTTGCGGCACAGGTTCTGCGCGATCACGCCCTTCAGCGATTCCGACAGCATGATCCGGATCTGCGCCTGCTGGTCGGTCGGAAACTGGTCGATCACCCGATCCACCGTCGAGGCGGCAGTGGTGGTGTGCAGCGTGCCGAACACCAGGTGGCCGGTCTCCGCCGTCTCGATCGCAATCGCCACCGTCTCCAGGTCGCGCAGCTCGCCCACCAGGATGATGTCCGGATCCTCGCGCATCGCCGCGCGCAGCGCGTTCTTGAAGCCGCCGGTGTGGGTGCCGACCTCGCGCTGGTTGATCAGGCAGCCCTTGTTGTCGTGCACGAACTCGATCGGATCCTCGATGGTGATGATGTGATCGGTGCGGTTGCGATTGATGTAGTCAATCATCGCGCACAGCGTCGTCGACTTGCCCGAGCCGGTCGGGCCGGTGACCAGCACCAGGCCCTTGTGCAGCCGGCACAACTTGAGGATGTGCGGCGACAGGCCGAGCTCCTCGGCGGTCAGGATCTTCGCCGGGATCTGGCGAAACACCGCGCCGCGTCCCTTGCGATCGACAAACATGTTGGCGCGAAACCGCGCCAGGCCCTTGATCTCGTAGGCGAAGTCGGTGTCGTTGCGCTGCGCGAACTCGGCGCGGTTGGTCTCGGGCGTGATCGGCTCCATCAGCGCGACGATGTGATCGTGGGTCAACGCCGGCGCGGCCGCCTCGAGCGGCTCGATGCGGCCGTCCTTGCGGATGAGCGGCGGCATCCCGGTCGACAAATGCAGGTCCGAGGCCTTGGTCTCCACCATCAGGCGAAACAGCCGATCGATGGCCGGCGCGCCCGCCACCACCGACGCGATCGGCTCGGCCGGGAGCGGCGGGGCCGGGGAGATATCCACCGGGGGCGCCGCCGGCGCCGGCGCCGGATCGGCCGCGGGCGTCGCCACGGGGGCAGGCGTCAGGTCGCCATCGCGCACGAAGCTCACGACAATCTCCGCGGCGTTACGAAGAATGGTGACCTTGAAAGGACCGCTCGAGGACACGTAATCGAAATCAACAGAAGTCTCCTGCGGTAAACGACGCCGCGCCTGCTCCGGCACAATCGGACCAATCAGTTGCAGAATTTCCTGCCGCGTCAGCGGGTGGGATGAGGCCTCGTGCGCCTGCCCCGACGCGTCGAGGATGCGCGCCGGCGAACCGGCCGCGAGCCGCAGGCTGCGGCCGGCACTCTCGACCATCACCTGGAGCATGCCGTCAACGGCGCTCAATGGGCGACCTCGGTCAGGGCGACGATGTGTTCGGAATTAATCAACAGCGTTCGATCCTCCAGCTCCACGTATCGAAATTTTTCATCGATGTGGGCGTAGTCACTCAGCCGGTCGCGACCAGGTGGACGAAAAACCACGACGTTGCCCGTCACCGTCTCACCGGTGGTCAGCAGCACGCGCACCGTGCGGCGTGTCGCCACGTCGTAGCCGGCGTCGAGCTGCGACTCGATCATTTGCGGCGGCAGCGCCACCTTCAGCACGTGCGAGCGGTTGACGAGCAGGGTCCCGCTGCCGGTCTCGAACGGAAAAAACCCCGACTCGAGGTTCATCACGTCGCCGATCCGCTCCGGTCCGGTGTGGACGTGGCTCGACCCGGCAAGGAAGAACACCCCGGAGACGGTGGCGCCGGTGACGAGCGTGAGCTCAGCGGCTTCCCGCCGCTTCTCGACCCGAAACTCGGACATGGGCAAAGAGTATCAACGTTTGGGGAATTACGCGCCGCTGCCGACCAGGCCCTCGATCACTTCCAGCAGTCTGGCCGGGGCGATGGGCTTGACCAGGTGTTCATCGAAATGCGCCGCCAGCGCGCGCTCGCGATCGCGCTCGCGGCCATAGCCGGTCAGCGCCACGAGACGCATCCCCTCGAACCGGACGTCCTCGCGCAGGCACCTGGCCAGCTCGTAGCCGTCCATCCGCGGCAGCCCGATATCGAGCACCGCCACGTCGGGGATGAAATCTCCGAGAATCTGGAAGGCGTGCTCGGCATCCATCGCCGTGCGCACGTCATAGCCGGCATTGCCGAGCAGCAGGTCGAGCGTCTGGGCGGCGTCGGCGTTGTCGTCGACGATCAGGATGCGGCCGCTGGCCTGGCGCCCCGGCTCGGGCACCGGCGCATCGCTGACCGCGGCCGACGCGCCGGCCACCGCCGGCAGGCGGACGGTAAAGGTGGTGCCCTGGCCGAGCCCGTTACTTGCCGCGGTGACGCTGCCGCGATGCATGTGCACGAGCGTCTTGACGATGGCCAGGCCGAGACCAAGCCCGCCGGCACGCCGATCGATCGGCTGCTCACCCTGCACGAATAACGTGAACACCCGCGGCAGCAGTTCCGGAGAGATGCCCTTGCCGCTGTCTTCCACGGCCACCACCGCCTCGCCGCCGTCCACCGTCAGGCGAATCGCCACCCGCCCGTCGCGCGGCGTGAACTTCACGGCGTTGGTCAGCAGGTTACACAGCACCTGCACCAGCCGCACCGAATCCCCCGCCACGAACACCGGTTCCTGCATCAGGTGCTGCTCGATCGGCACCGACCGGCGGTCGAGCGCCGGCTGCGTCAGCTCGATCGCGCGCGCCACCACCGCCTTCATGTTGACGAGGCCGCGCTCGAGTTGAATCTTGCCCTTGGTGATGCGCGACACGTCGAGCAGGTCGTCGACCAGGCGCGACAGGTGCGCGACCTGGCGTTCGACAATGCGGCGTTCTTCAACGCTGCCGGCGTCGGCACGCAAGTTCATGACGTGCAGCGCGGTCACAATCGGCGCCAGCGGGTTTCTCAGCTCGTGACCGAGCATCGCCAGGAACTCGTCCTTCGCCCGGTTCGCCATTTCGGCGTCGCCGAGCGCCCGCTCCGCCTCGGCAAACAGGCGCGCGTTGTCGATCGCCAGCGCCGCGCGCTGCGCGATCTCGCCAATCAGCGCGCAATCCTCAGCGGTGATCGGCCGGCCCGACTCGGCCTGCAAGGCGCCAAGCGCGCCGATGGTGCGGCCGCGGGCAATCAGCGGCACGACATACAGGGTCTTCAGATCGATCGCGTCCGCGAAGGTCAGCAAATCGCGGTCGCGGACGGGGTCGAAGTCGGTCGGCCGATCGAAGCGCGCCAGGTGCGGCTGCGAGTGCAGCGCCACCCACGCCATCGAGCCCCGCGTCTCCGGCGCCGCCCGCAATTTCGACACCAGCTCGGCGCCGTACTTCGCCCGCTCCGGATCGGAGTGATAGGTCAGCGCGCGGTGCATCACGCCCTCGCCGTCCAGCAGATCGATGCGGCACCAGTCGGCGACCTCGGGAACCAGAATCGAGGCAATGCCCTGGAGCGTGGCCTCCGGCTCGAGCGACCGCGACAGCACCGTGCCGGCGCTCGCCAGCAGTTCGAGGTGCTTGCGGGCGCGTTCGGCGGCCGCGCGAGACGCGCGTTCGGCGGCGAGCAGCTCGACGCGCGAGGTGACGTCGAAGGTCGATCCCACCAGGCGGACCGGCCGGCCGCGCTCGTTGCGAATCACCTCGGCGCGCGTCGATAACCAGGCGGTCACGCCGTCGGGCCGCGGCACGCGAAACTCGGCTGAAAAGGTATCGCCCGAGGCGAGGGCCTCGCGAATGCCCGCCTCCACCGCAGGCGCGTCCTCGGGATGTACCAAGGCGGCGAAATCGGCGACGCGGCCGCCGAACTGCCCCTTGGGGACGCCGTGCAGCGCATAGACGTTATCGCTCCAGGTGACGCGATCGCTCTGGATGTCCCATTCCCAGATGCCGAGACCGCCGGCCTCGATGGCCCGGCGCTGGCGATCGTGTTCGGTGCGCAGGTTCTCGAGCTCACGCTGGAACTGCTGCGACTCAGACGATGACATCGGCCCCCATTCTACGGTGAACCGGCACCAAAATGGCTGAGCTAGGGTGATGCCCGGGCTGCACGATTCCACCACCGCAAGCGGCAGACCGCCTGCTACGCTGACCGTGATGTTCCTGTTCTTTTCGAATCGCTTTGGCTGCATCGGCTCGATCGGCATCTCGATCGTCCTCACCCTGATCCTCGCGGCGCTGCTCCGCAGCTGCAGCTGATCGGTATAACATTCGGGCGTCTGCCCGGAATGCCGCCCGACCGCTCTCGCCCCTACCTGCTCGTCGCACTCTACGGCGTACTGAGCGTCGTGTTCTGCGCGCCACTCTTCGACCAGCCTCAGGGCCTCGGCGCCAACGACTGGGATCAGCACCTGTTCTATTACGGCGTGGTGCTGAAGAACATGGTCGAGTACGGGCAGATGCCGTTCTGGAACCCGTGGTACTGCGGCGGCAACGTGATGTGGCAGAACCCGCAGGTCGCCGTCCTCAGCCCGGTCTACCCGCTGACCGCGCTGATGTCCCTGCAACTGGCGATGAAAATCAACATCGTCCTGCACTACTGGATCGGGTTCGTCGGGATGCACCTGCTCGTCACGCGCGTCATCGGCGTAACCTTCCTGCCGGCAGTCATCTTCCTCGCAACGCTGGTGACCGCGTCGGGCGCCCAGGCCATCCACCTGCGCGTCGGGCACAGCGTGTTCCTCCCCGGTTTCTATCTTCCGCTGCAGTTGTTCTTCTTTTTTCGGGCCTGCCAGACCGGCTCCTGGAAATACCTCTTTGCCTCCGCGGCGACGCTGGCGTTAATGGTCTTCAACGGCGGGACGCACATCCTGCCAATGTCGATTGCGGCGCTCGGCACCTTCTCGCTGTGCGCGGCGGTTGGCCGCCGCGACTGGCGGCCACTCGCCTTCGTGGCGGTGTTCGGTGCGGCCGGCCTCGCCTACTCGGCTCCGAAGCTGCTGCCGGTGGTGCAGTACGCAGGCGGCGAACACTTCTGGGACACGCGCAACCCAACCGAGACACCGGACCGCGTCACGCTCGACATCCTGAAGCAGACCTACCTTGTCCCGACACGCGACGTCGGACCGCGGCTGGCGATGCAGCGGCACGGCTGGCACGAGTACGGTAATTACATCGGCACGGGATCGGCCGTCGCGATCGCGATCGGTCTGCTGTGGGTGTTGGCGCGCCGGTCGCCGCGCGATCACTGGTTCGGGATGTCGCTCGCGATCACCACCGTAGTCCTGTTTCTGCTCTCGCTCGGCGAGTTCAGCAGTTATTCGCCGGCCGTGCTGTCGCGCCAGCTGCCGCTGTTCTCGAGTTTCAGAATTCCGAGCCGATACACCATCCCCTTCCTGCAGTTCGCAACGCTCACCCTCGGCTGGGCCTTTCAGTCGGTGGTGCTTCGGTACGGATTACCGCGGTGGCCGCGCGTGGCCATCGGGGCCGCGTGCCTGTTCGCCGCTTCGCAGTTGATCTACGTCAACCAGTGGAACCTGTCGGGCGTCTTCAACCAGCCGCCGTTCGACACCACGTTTCGCTGGATGAGCGGACCGCGCCAGCTGACGCACGATGCCGACAGCAGTCCGTACACCGCCGGATCGCCGATGCTTCGTTCGCTGATGAACGACCGGTCGTTCTTCAACTGCTACGAGTCGTTGCAGCTGGCGCGAGGCGCCGGTCCCGACCGGCCGCCGGTGTTCGACGCCAATCCCTCGGCGCGCGTCAGCGACCTCGACTTCTCGCCGAATCGATTGACCTTCACCGTCGGTGACGGCAAGGACGATGCGCGGGTGGTGCTGAACCAG
This sequence comes from uncultured Acidimicrobiia bacterium, assembly GCA_963795125.1. GTDB lineage: Bacteria > Acidobacteriota > Vicinamibacteria > Vicinamibacterales > UBA2999 > 12-FULL-67-14b. The sequence continues at coordinate 1,717,347 of CAWCGQ010000001.1, forward strand.
AACTGGGGGCCCGGATGGACGACGGATGCGGGACCGATCACCATCGGCCCGCGCACCGAGTTGTCCACGGTGACCATCCCGCCAGGGCAGACGGGCCGCTACGCTTTTACGTTTACCCCTCCGGGGCTTTACCTGGGACTCGCACTGTTCGCGATGGCGATGATCGCAACCAGGCTGGCGTGGGCGAGGCGCGTGGCGCCTATTTTTTCGGCTCCGCCACCACGATAGCCACGGCGTCGCCCTTCGGCGACACGCTCAGCCGCGTGATCGCGCCGAGCTGGTGTGCCGACAGGTCGAACACTTCGGTCCAGCCCTCGGCGCCGCGGGTCCATGACAACACCTTCGCGCCCGCCGACATCAGGATGGTCCTGCCATCGGGCATCCACGCCAGGTCGCGGTCGCTGCTGCCCTCGACGGTTTTCACCAGCGGCTCGATCTTCCTGGAAACGATGTCGATCTGCTTGACCCAGTAGTCACCCGACGGCTCCTGCTGGACGAAGCTCGCCAACCCGGTGCCGGGAATGCGGTGGAGCGACCGGCCGATGTTGTCGGCGGCGACCTGGGCCTTGCCGGTCTTCACGTTCGCAATCTGCAGCGTCGCGGGCTGCCCCAGCACGAACAGCACGAGGTGCTCGGGGTCGATCCAGGCGTGATAGCCGACCGGCTTGACGTCGGCCAGCACCAGTTGCGGAGCGCCACCGTCGGCGTTGAATCGCCAGAGGCGCTGCGTGCGGTCGGGCTCGGTCCGCACGACGCTGAAGCCGCCGGGTGCGCCGACGCCCGGCCGGCAGATACGTCGGTGAGTTTTCGTTTTCCGGCGTCTCAGTGAGCCGCGTCACTTTGCCGGAAGCGCGCTCGAACGCATAGACGTCGATCTGTTTGCCGTCGCGGTTCCCCGCGAACAGGATGCGGCTGCCATCGGGACTGAAGTTCGGCTGATTGTCGTAGCCGGACGCGACCGACACCGGCGTGGGCGTCGCCGTCTTCATCGCTGCCGCGCCGCCAGGAAGCGCGACGAGATAGATGTCGGTGGCGGGCGGAGGCGCCGCAGGTGCCTGAGCGGACGGCGCCGGCGGCACCTGGATGAACCCGGCGATCGCCGCGATCAGGCAGAGTGTTTTCATTGGCATTGGCAGGCGCGTACGCCGGACGATGGCCTACATCTTGGGCTTGTCGTTCTTCAGCTGCACGACGATGACCTCGACCGGGGAGCTGCCCGGATTGACGTCGGCGTGCTGGGTGCCCGCCTTGTCGGCGTCCAGCCACATCGCCTTACCGGCCTCGAGCTTGTAGACGTCCAGCACCTTGCCGCTGCCGTCGACCACGTTCAGCGTGCCGCCGTTGAGCGAAATCAAGGCGCGGCCGTGATCGTGGCGATGCAGGCCGAGCGGCTGATTCGGCGCGACGATCGATTTCCACACCTGCACTTCGCTGTTCTCGAACTGCGGCTCACGACGGCTGGCACTCCCCTGCTGTCCCACGGCGACACCCGCGGCAAACACCGAGACCATCACTCCGCACGATGCGATCCATTTCAGTTTCATGACTCAGACTCCTAACAGGTTGGCCGCGTTGCGGCCGGAAATGCCTTCCCGCTCCGCCGGCGACACCGGCAGGCGGCTGACCGCGTCCAGCATCTTCGGGATGCTGCCGATCTGATGCGGGTAATCGCTGCCGGCCAGGATGTGATCCGCGCCCGCGAACTTGATTGCCAGCTCGATGCAGTTTTGATCGAAATTCACGGTGTCGTAGTAGAACTGCTTCAGATAGGTGCTCGGCGCGCGGCTGATGTTGGCGCGACACTCCGCGAAAGCCTCGTAGCCGCGATCGAACCGCTCCGCCAGGTACGGCACCGCGCCACCCATGTGGCACAACACCCACTTGATGTTCGGATAGCGCTCGGGCACCCCGGCAAACACCAGATGCGCCGCGGCCAGCGTGGTGTCCATCAGGAAGCCGACCAGCGGCATCAGCCAGTACTTCTCCATCGCTTCCACGCCGAGCGGGTGAGCGGGATGAATGTAGACCACCGCCGCCAGCTCGTTGGCCTTCTTCCAGAGCGGCTCGTAGGCGGCATCGGCCAGCGCCACGCCATTGACGTTGCTGAACACCATTGCGCCCGGCAGCCCGAGCGTCGTCATGGCCCGCTCGAGCTCGATCACCGAGGCCGCCGGATCGTTGAGCGGCAGGGTCGCGAGCGACAGGAAATGCGTGCGCTCCCTTACCGCGGTCGCGAACGCATCGTTGATGTGCCTGGCCATCTCGACCGCGGTCGCGGGATCCTCGAAATGCGTGCCCGGGGTGGTGAAGGTGATGACCTGCTTGTCGACACCGTGCTTCTTCAGCACCCCCTCGCGGTAGTCGAGATCGCGATGCCCGGGCACCAGGATGTTGTAGTCGCCCGGGTAGTGCAGCCGCGGGTTGCCGTCGGCGTCGTGGTCCATGCGGACCCTGGCGGGGCCCTTTTCGACCGCCGCAAGATACTCGGGCGGATAGTAGTGATTGTGAAAATCAATTTTCATCGGCGGTTCCAGAAATAATAGGCCGGGAGTCCCGACGCGACAATCGCTAATCCGATTGCGCTACTGGCCAGGTCGGCGCGGATCTGGTTGACGACGATCAGCAGCGAGACGACCACGAACAGCAGTGGCAGGAGCGGCACGAGCGGCATGCGCCAGGCCGGCGCGTAGCCGGGCCGCCGGCGCAGCAGCAGCACGCCGACCGCCAGCAGCGCGAAAAAGATCCACTCGGTGTAGATCACGCGCGTGAAGAGCGCCCGATAGCTGCCGGTGGCGACGAGCACCGACGCCACGACGGCCTGCAGGATGATGGCGCGGCCCGGGGTCTGATAGGTCGGGTGCAGGTGCGACGCCCACCGGAACCACAGTCCGTCCTGCGACATCTGGTAGTAAACCCGCGGCCCCGCCATGACGATGCCGTTGAGGGCGCCGAAGGCGCTGAACATGACGAGCGCCGAGATCGCGCCGGCCGCCCGTGGCCCGAGCAGCACGTCGAAGGTGTCGGCCGCGATGCGGGTCGAGGTCATCACCGCCTGCATCGGCAGGTTCAGCGTGTAAACCAGGTTGAGACCGATGTAGCACACCGTGACCACCGCGACGCCAATCATCAGCGAGCGCGGGATGGTGGTCGTCGGGTTGACCGTCTCCTCCGCGGTATAGGTGACCATGTGCCAGCCGCCGTAGGCGAACAGGCCGGCCCCGACCGCGAGGAAGAAATTCGCCAGGCCGATCGGCGGTGCCGCCAACGGCGCCGCCGGCTCGGGATCGCGCACTTCCAGGAACAGGAAGCCGATCGCGATGATGATCGCGACAGCGAGCACTTTGATCAATGTGAATGCCGACTGCACGCCGCTGCCGAACTTCACCCCGCGGTAGTTGATGGCGGAGAGCACGACGATCGCGGCGATCGCCACCGCCCGGGTCGAAGCGTTGTCGAGCGGCACGAAGACGCCGGCATAGCGCGCAAACACCGTCGCCACCGCCGCGAGGATGCCGCTGTGCATGGTCCACAGCATCGCCCAGCCCCACAAGAAGCCCAGCGACGGTGTGTAGATTTCCTTCAGGAAGACGTAGACGCCACCGGTCTTCGGGTACGCCGACGCGAGCTCGGCGCAGACCAACGCGCCGACCAGCGTCAGCACGCCGGCGACGGCCCACGCCAGCAGGATCACGCCCGGGCTCGGGACCAGGCTCGCGATTTCCGAGGCCTGCACGAAGATCGACGAGCCGATGATCGTGCCGACGACCAGCGCCGTCGCCGAGGGCAGTCCGATCGCGCGCTTCAATGTGCTCATGGGTTTCTGGGAAAGCCCGTGGATTCTACATCGGCGGTGTACCATAGCCACCGGTGTCTTTCTGGCTTGAACTGTCGCTGCTCGGCGTCGTCGGCGTCATCACCGGCGTCCTGAACGTGGTGGCCGGCGGCGGATCGTTCCTGTCGCTGCCGCTGCTGATCTTCCTGGGCCTGCCGGCCCCGGTTGCCAACGCCACCAACCGCGTCGGCGTGCTGGCGCAGAACCTCGGCGGCCTGGCCGGCTTTCACCGCCACGGCGCCATCGACTGGGCGTGGTCGATCAAGGCGAGCATTCCCGCGATGGTCGGCGCGGGCTTCGGCGTGTGGGCCGCTCTGGCGATCCCCGATTTTGCCTTTCGCCGGGTGCTGTCGGTGGCGATGGTGGTGGTCACGGTGTGGTCGCTACTTGGCCGCAAGAGCGCGCCGGCGGCCGGCACGCCGCTGCGCTCGCCGTTTCATCCGCTCGTCGTTCTCGGGTTCTTCGTCGTCGGCGTCTACGGCGGCTTCATCCAGGCCGGGGTCGGCTTCCTCGCGCTCGCCATCACCACGTCGGCGGGCATGGACCTGGTGCGCGGCAACGCCGTGAAGTTACTCAGCGTGCTGCTGCTGACGGTGCTGTCGCTGGTGGTGTTTGCGGCGTCGGGACATGTCGACTGGCCGCGCGGGCTGGCCCTTGCCGCCGGCAACCTGATCGGCTCGCAAATCGGCGTTCATCTCGCCGTCGTGAAGGGACATGCATGGCTTCAGAAGATCGTGACCGCGACCGTCATTCTGTTCGCGATCCTGCTGTGGTTCCAATAACCGGATCGAAGATTCGCCGGGCGGCCGGGCTCATGCTCGCGGCACTGCTCGCCGCGCTGCCGGCGCAGGTCGAGGCGCAGATGCGCACCGAGGTCGTTCTGAGCGGTCTCACCAACCCGGTGGCGTATGTGATGGATCCCGTCGATCCTGCGACCTTCTACGCCGTCGAGCAACGCGGGACGATCAGGACCGTTCGCAACAACGTCGTGTCCGCCGCAATGTTTCTCGACCTGCGATCGGTCGTCTCCTCCGGCAGCGAGCGTGGCTTGCTCGGCCTCGCCTTTGCCCCGGACGCGGCCACCTCAGGCCGTTTCTATGTGAACTTCACCAACAGTGAGGGCCACACGGTGATCGCGCGTTTCGCCCGCACCGCGCCCGGCATCGTTGCCGCGGGGTCGCGTTTCGACCTGATGTGGCCGGACGGCCGTCGTTTCATCGAGCAGCCATTCTCGAATCACAACGGCGGGCATCTCGCCTTTGGCGCCGACGGCTATCTCTATGTCGGGCTCGGCGACGGCGGCAGCGGCGGCGACCCCCTGAACCACGCGCAGGACCCGGGCACACTGCTTGGCAAGATGCTGCGGATTGACGTCGGTGTGCCGGATACCGACCTTCGCGGCTACCGCGTGCCGGCAGACAATCCGTTTGTCGATCGACAGCCGATTGCCGCGCTCGCGGAAATCTGGGCGTTCGGCCTCCGCAACCCGTGGCGCTACAGCTTCGACGACTGGACACGCGGCGGTACCGGCGCGCTCGTCATTGCCGACGTCGGCCAGACCGCGCGCGAGGAAGTCAACTGGGAGCCCGGCGGCGCGGGGGGTCGCAACTACGGCTGGCGCCTCCGTGAGGGGCGATCGGCGTACGACGCGCGCACCGCGGCGGCGTATCTACCGCTGACGGAACCGATCCACGATTACCCGCGCGCCGACGGCATGTCGATCACCGGCGGCTTCGTGTATCGCGGCGCCGCGCTCAATCCAGTGTTCAACGGCCGATACTTCTTTGCCGACTTCGTGCTCGGCCGCGTTTATACGATTGGCCTGGCCCTCGACGAGCGACAGGAGGCGCGAGCGGTGGATCTGCTCGAGGTCACCAGCCTGCTGGGCGGCACGACCGAGCTCGGCCTGATCAGCGCCTTTGGCGTGGACGCCGATGCCGAGCTCTACCTGGTCAGCTACTCGCGAGGCCGAATCCTGAAAATCGTTCCGCCGTAGTCCGGCTCCCCGTTCCCGGCTCCCGGCTCCCGGCTCCCCGTTCCCGGCTCCCGGCTCCCGGCTCCCGTTTCCACCCCTAAGGTATGCTGATCGGACGATGAGCCCGCCGACCGCCGTGAGCCGCCGCCCCCGCAAGCGACGAGCGGCGGAAGCCGTGACCAATCCCGGTCCTGCCCAGGACTGGTCGAATCTCGACAGTAACGATCTCAGCAGCCCCGCTCTCTATATAAATAGAGAGATCAGCTGGCTGTCCTTCAACGAGCGGGTGCTGGCGCAGGCGCAGGACCCGTCCCATCCGCTGCTCGAGCGCGTCAAGTTCCTCGCGATTTCCGGCACCAATCTCGACGAGTTTTTCATGGTGCGCGTCGCCACCATCCTCAAGAAGTTCCGCGCCGGCATCGAGGATGTCTCGATCGACGGGCAAACCACCGAGCAGCAGCTCGCGACCATCCGCAGCCGCGCGCTGGCGCAGGTCGACGATCAGACGGCCTGCTGGAGCCTGTCGCTGCGCCCGTTGCTGGCCGCCGAGGGCATTCACTTCATCGAGCCCGGCGACTACACGCCGGCGGTGGACGCCTGGCTCGCCCAGTACTTCAAGGATCACATCTTCCCGGTCCTGACGCCGCTCGCCTTCGACCCCGGGCATCCGTTCCCGTACATCTCGAACCTGAGCATGAACCTCGCGGTGCGCGTGCGGCATTCCGGGCGCACCAAGTTTGCGCGCGTCAAGGTGCCGGGCATGCTGCCGCGGTTCATCGCGCTGCCCGACCATCTCTCGCCGCACGGCGGCACCGCGCACGTGTTTCTGGAAGACGTCATTCGCCGCAACATCCAGGAGCTGTTCCCCGGCACGCAGGTCGAAGGCGCGCATCTGTTCCGCGTCATTCGCGACACCGACATGGTGATCCAGGAGGATGAAGCCGACGATCTGCTCGAGACGGTCGACCGCGGCCTGAAGCAGTTGCGCCACGGCGCGCCGTCGCTGCTGCAGGTCGAAGCCGACATGCCCAAGCGGGTGCTGACCATCCTGATCGAGAACTTCGAAGTCGAGGAAGACGTGGTCGTGCGCACCGCCGATCGGCTTGGCTATGGCGACTGGCATGCGCTCTACAAGCTCCATCGTCCGGCGCTGAAATATCCGGCGTTCACCCCGCGGGTGTTGTGGGGCCCGGACGACGTCGACAAGGTGTTCGATCAGATTGCCGACCAGGATTTCCTGATTCATCATCCGTTCGACTCGTTCACCTCGATTGAAACCTACCTGCGCGCGGCGGTCGAGGATCCGCACGTGATTGCGATCAAGATCACGCTGTATCGCATCGGCGCCAACTCGCCGCTGGTCGACTTGTTGATCGAGGCGGCGGAGCGCGGCAAGCAGGTGGCGGTGCTGGTCGAGCTCAAGGCACGCTTCGACGAGCGCAACAATATCGCCTGGGCGACCCGGCTGGAAGCGGCGGGCATTCACGTCGTCTACGGGCTGATGAACCTCAAGGTTCATTGCAAGCTGTGCCTGGTGGTGCGCCAGGAAGCCGACGGCATCCATCGCTATGCGCACATCGCCACCGGCAACTACAACCGCAACACCTCGCAGGTCTATACCGATCTCGGGTTGTTCACGGCCGACGAGGCGGTGCTCGATGACGTCACCGAGGTGTTCAACTCGCTGACCGGCTATTCCAATCGCCGTTCCTACCATGCGCTGCTGGTGGCGCCGGTCGGCCTGCGCCAGGGCTTAAGGGCGCTGGTCGAACGCGAAATCGAGCACGCCAAGGCCGGCCGCCCGGCGCGGATGATCGTCAAGAACAACGCCGTCGCCGATCCCGGCATCATCAAGATCCTCTATCGCGCCTCGCAGGCCGGCGTGACCATCGACATGATCGTGCGCGGCGTGTGCTGCCTGCGGCCCGGCATTCCCGGCATCAGCGATCGGATCACGGTGCGATCGATCGTCGGCCAGTTCCTGGAACATTCGCGCATCTACTACTTCGACAACGGCGGCGCGCCGGAGGTATTCATCGGCAGCGCCGACCTGATGGAACGCAACCTCGATCGGCGGGTCGAGGTGCTCTGCCCGATCATCGATCCCGCGATGCGGGAGATGGTGCGCGACGCGGTGCTCGAAGTGCTGTTGAGCGATACCGATCGGGCGTGGCTGCTGCGCACCGACGGCGTCTACCAGCGCGCCGCGGCGCCGGAAGGCGCGGCGCCGCTCAATTCGCAGCGCTTCCTGCTCGAGTGGTACGCCGCACAGCACGAATCGTGAGCCGCCGGCGCCGGGCCGGCGCTACTGCCAGCGAAACAGCTTCAGCGACAGCGCGAACGACAGACTGCCCCAGCCCGCCAGGATCGCCATCTCCGGCACCACCGCGTCGAGCGACCGGCCTTCGTTGACCACCGCGCGCAGGGCATCGTTGAGCGCGGTCAGCGGCAGGACATGGATGAACGGCTGCATGACGTCGGGAAAATTGGTGGCGGCGAAGAACACGCCCGACAGCACCCACATCGGCAGCATCACCAGGTTCATCAAGCCCGACACCGCTTCGATGGTGCGGGCGCGGCTGGCGACCAACAGCCCGAGGCCGCCGAAGGCGAGCGCGCCGAGCAGCGCCAGCGCCGCCAGCGCCCACAGCGATCCGTGGACGCCGACATCGAACACCACCCAGGCGAAGCCGATGATGATCACGACTTCGAGCGTCAGCGTCGCCAGCCGGCTCAGTACCAGCGACAGCAGGTAGTGCGACTTCTTCATCGGGGTGGCGATCAATCGCTTCATCAGCTTCTTCGAGCGCGCCTGCACGATGGCGAAGCCGACGCCCCACATCCCGGTGCTCATGAGGTTCACGCCGAGCAGGCCCGGCACCAGCCAGTCGATGTAGCGCGACCCGACCGTGGTCATCGGCTGCTGCACCGGGACGAACGCATCGGTGCGCCCGGCGGCGCGCTGCAGCGCGCTGTCGACAGCGAGCCGCGCCACCTGACTCTCCGCGCGCGCGTCGTCGAAACGGTAGGCCGGCGGTGAGCCGGGGACGACAATCACCGGCGCGCGGCCATCGCGCAGGGCCCGGTCGGCGTCGGCCGCCGGGATACGCCGGACGGTGAAGCCACCGGCCTGCTCGAGCGCCTCGACGATCTGATCCGCGCCGGCCTGTTCGAGGACGCCGGCAATCACCGGCTCGGCGCCGCGCGCGCGAAAGGCGATGCCGAGCGCGCAGGTCATGATCACCGGAAACGCAAACACCCAGAACACCGCCTCGGGCTCGCGCACGAACTCGCGGAAGCGCGACAGCGTCAGCTCGACCAGCGGGTGCGGACGGCGCGGCGTATTACTCATCGCGCAGCTGCCTGCCGGTCAGCGTCACGAACACGTCTTCGAGGGTGGCGCTATGGGTCCCCAGCTGACTGAGCGAGAGGCGTCGATCGCGCAGCGCATCCAGCAGGGCCGGCAGCGTGAGATGCAGTTCCGACGTCGCGAGGTGGGTGTGCGCCTGGTCGCGGCGGACGTCGCGAACGCCGGGCAGGGCCGACAGCACCGGGTCCTCGACGCGCCCGCCGTTCTCGAGGGCGAACTCGACCACGTGCTCGGCGCCGAGCGACAGGACGAGCTGGCGGGGCGTGCCGAGCGCAATCAGCTTGCCCTGGTCCATGATGCCGACACGATCGCAGAGCTCATGCGCCTCGTCCATGTAGTGCGTGGTGATCAGGATGGTGCCGCCGCCGGCGCGGAACCGTTCGAGCACCGCCCATAGCTGGCGGCGCGATTGCGGATCGAGGCCGGTGGTCGGCTCATCGAGGAACAGCAATTCCGGGGCGCCGGCAAGCGCACAGGCCACCGACAGGCGCTGTTTCTGCCCGCCGGACAACTTCGCCACCCACGCGGCGCGCTTCGATCGCAGTTCGACGAGGTCGAGCAGCTCATCCACGCCGGGACCGCGCGGGTAGAACGATCCGAAGACCCGCAGCGTTTCCTCGACCGTGAGCTTGTCGGCCAGCTGCGTCTCCTGCAGCTGGATGCCGAGGCGGGGGCGCAGCTCGCGAGCATCGCGCTCCCAGCGCTGGCCGAGCACCTCGACCTCGCCGGCGTCGGCGGCCAGCAGGCCTTCCAGAATTTCAATCGTGGTGGTTTTACCGGCGCCGTTCGGACCGAGCAGGCCGAAACATTCGCCACGAAGCACCTGCAGATCCAACCCGTTGACGGCGACCACGGCCCCGTAGCGCTTCACGACTCCGACACAGCTGAGGGCGACGGCGGGCGACGACACAGGACGATTGTAGCCGTGGTACACTCGCCGTTCTGTGTCGTCGCGCATTGTCATCATTGGCCCGCCCGACGCGCTGCCCGGCCTTCAGGAACGGCTCGATCCCAGCGCCGAAGTCCAGAGCTTCACCGATAGCGAGGCGCTCGAAGCCCTCGACCACATCATTCGCACCAGGCCGGCGCTGGTGGCGATGCATGACGAGTTCGCCGACAGCTCCCGCGGCCAGGCCCTGATCAACCGCATCAGGGACGATGGGACGCTGACGGCGTGCGAGGTCCGGGTGATGGCGCGCGACGCGTCGATCAACCGCGTCGCCGTCACGCGCGGCAGCCACGGCGCCGGGGCGAAGGACAAGGGCAAGCCGGCGCTCGATCAGAAAGGCACGCGCCGGGCGGCTCGCGTCCGGGTCAAGGACGGCGTCGAGGTGTCGGTCGACGGCAACCCGGCGCTGCTGGTCGATGTGTCGGCCGTCGGCGCGCAGGTGGTGTCCCCCACCGTGCTCAAACCCAATCAACGCGTCCGCGTGATCATGGGCGAAGGCCGTTCGTCGGTGAAGTGCGCGGGGGCGGTGGCCTGGGCGGCGTTCGAAATGCCGAAGGGCATGCCGACCCGCTATCGCGCCGGCATCGACTGGGGCGTCAATGCGGAAGGCCCGAACGTCGAAGCGTTTGCGAAGAAGAACAAGAAGGATAAATAACGAATCACAAACGGAGTCGTCATTCGTCGTTCGTTATTCATTATTTGTTATTTGTTATTTGTTATTTGTTATTTCAACCACTTCGCCACCAGGCCGTCGTCGCGCACGATGGTTTCGTTGCGATCCGACCCGGTCGAGATCAATCCCACCGGCACGCCGCTGACCTCTTCGAGCCGTTTGACATAGCGCTGCGCGGCCGGCGGCAGCTCGGCGTACGACGTGGCGCCCTTGGTCGGCGCGCTCCAGCCGGGCCACGACTCGTAGATCGGCGTGATCGGCCCGCACGAGTTCAGGTCTGACGGGAATTCGCTGACGGTGCGGTCGCCGATCCGGTAGCCGGTGCAGATCTCGATGCTCTCCAGTCCGTCCAGCACGTCGAGCTTGGTGAGGGCGATGCTGTCGATGCCGTTGACGCGGACGGCATAGCGCACCGCCACCGCGTCGTACCAGCCGCAGCGGCGCGGCCGGCCGGTCGAGGCGCCGTATTCCATGCCGGTCTCGCGCAGCCGGTCGCCGATCTCGCTGAACAGCTCCGTCGGAAACGGCCCCTCGCCGACCCGCGTCAGGTAGGCCTTCGCCACGCCGAGCACGCCGTGAATGGCGCGCGGCGGAATGCCCAGTCCGGTGCAGGCGCCGCCGATGGTGGCATTCGACGAGGTGACGTAGGGATAGGTGCCGTGATCGATATCGAGCATCGCGCCCTGCGCGCCCTCGATCAGGCCGTGCTCGCCGCGGCGCATCGCCTGATCGAGCGCCAGCGACACATCGCCGGTCCAGCGGCGCATCCGCGCGCCGAACGCCAGCAGTTGATCGTAGACCTGCTGCCAGTCGAGCGTCGAGTCCTTGATGATCTGATTGCGGGCGCTGACGTTCTCGCGCACCTCGTCGGCGAGCGCCTGGGTGTCGACCAGGTCGCAGACGCGAATGCCGCGCCGGCCGATCTTGTCCTCGTAGGCGGGGCCGATGCCGCGCGACGTCGTCCCGATCTTGCGCTCGCCGCGGCGCGCCTCGCTCAGCACGTCGAGCTCGCGGTGATACGGCAGGATCAAGTGCGCCTTGTCGCTGATCAGCAGCCGGTCGCCGACGTCGATGCCGAGCGTCGCCAGCTCCTCGATCTCCTTGAAGAGCGCCTGCGGATCCACCACCACGCCGTTGCCGATGATGCACAGCACGCCGTCGTGGAGGATGCCGGAGGGGATCAGGTGCAGCACGAACTTCTTGCCGTTGACGTAGACGGTGTGACCGGCGTTGTGTCCGCCCTGGTAGCGCGCCACCCACGAGAAGCGCGGCGTCATCAGGTCGACGATCTTGCCCTTGCCTTCGTCGCCGAACTGGGCGCCGAGAACGACAATGTTCATGCCCACTACTCTAACCCAGCCGCCGCCGCGCACCGAGCGCGCGCACGACCGGCTCGCTTTCCCTGCTTCCGCGACGGCGTGTTTCCGTGTAAAGCTTTTCGTCCAACATGATCCTGCTCGACGGCCACAGCCTCTCTCTGTCCGATCTGCTGGCGATTGCCGACGACCGCGCGCCGGTCGCACTCGCGCCGCACGCCCGCACCCGCGTGGCCGCGTCGCGCGCGGTGGTCGACGCCAAGGCCGCGGGCGATGCGGCGGTCTACGGCATCAACACCGGCTTCGGCAGTTTCGCCGAGACGCGGATCGACCGGGCCGATCTCGCGGCGCTGCAACTGAATCTGTTACGCAGCCACGCCGCCGGCGTCGACGCGCCGCTCCCGGCCCGCGCCGTGCGCGCGTCGATGGCGCTGCGCGCCAACGTGCTGGCGAAGGGCTTCTCGGGCATCCGCGTCGCCACCCTCGAGGCGCTGCTGGCGATGCTCAATCACGGCGTGCATCCGCGGGTGCCGAGCCGCGGCTCGGTCGGCGCGAGCGGCGATCTCGCGCCCCTGGCGCATCTCGCGCTGGTGCTGGTCGGTGAAGGCGACACCATCGAGGGCGAGGCCGCCACCCGCGTCTCGGGCGCCGACGCGCTCGGCCGCGCGGGACTCGCGCCGGTGACCCTCGAAGCCAAGGAAGGCCTGGCGCTCATCAACGGCACGCAGGTCTCCACGGCGGTCCTGGCGCTGGCGCTCGCCGGCGCCGAGCGGCTGAGCCGCGCCGCCGACGTCACCGCCGCGCTGTCGATCGACGCGCTGCTGGGCTCGATGCACCCGTTCGAGCCGCGCATCCACGCGCCGCGGCCGTTTCAGGGCCAGGCCGTCGCGGCCGACAACCTGCTGCGCCTGCTGGCCGACAGCGGCATCAACGCCTCGCACGCCGGCTGCGGCCGGGTGCAGGACGCCTATTCGATGCGGTGCGCGCCGCAGGTGCACGGCGCGGCCCGCGAAGCCCTCGGCTGGATCCGTCACATTGTCGAGATCGAGATGAACGCCGCGACCGACAACCCGATGGTGTTCGCCGACACCGGCGAGATCGTGTCGGGCGGCAACTTCCACGGCGCGCCGCTCGCCCTCGCCGCCGACCTGCTGGTCATGGCGGTGGCGCAACTGTCGACGATCAGCGAGCGGCGTTCGGAACGGCTGGTGAATCCGGCCTTGAGCGGGCTGCCGGCGTTTCTGACCCGGCACGGCGGCCTGCAATCGGGCCTGATGATCGCGCAGGTCACCGCCGCGGCGCTCACGTCCGAGATTAAGACACTGTCGCATCCTGCATCGGTGGATACGATTCCGACATCGGCCAACAAGGAAGATCACGTCAGCATGAGCATGCACGCGGCGCTCAAGGCGGAACGCGCTTTGCAACTCGCCACCCACGTGGTGTCCGTCGAGCTGTTGTGCGCCTGCCAGGCGATCGACCTGCGGGCGCCGTTGCACACCTCGCCGCCGCTGCGGCGCGCGCACCATCTGGTGCGCGAGCGCGTGCCGACCCTGGTTGACGACCGTCCGCCGGCACCCGACCTCGACGCGATCGAGGAAATGATCCGCAGCGGCAAACTTGAGTACGCGACCGGCATCGTTGTCAACTGATTTTCAGAAAAATGTTTTTGTACTTTGAGTTTGACAAGCGAAGCACCACTGCTTAGTTTCTTATCTTCGCGTCCGCCTCCTCGGATTCGTTAACAACAGATGACCACGACTGCTCGTTCCATCCGCGCGCCGCGCGGCACGTCGCTGACGTGCCTGGGTTGGCCACAAGAGGCCGCGCTGCGGATGTTGATGAACAACCTCGATCCCGAGGTCGCCGAGCGCCCCGACGATTTGATCGTCTACGGCGGCACCGGCAAGGCGGCGCGGTCATGGGACGCCTACGACGCCATCGTCCGCTCGCTCACCACGCTGGCGCACGACGAGACGCTGCTGGTCCAGTCCGGTAAACCGGTCGGCGTCTTCACCACCCACCCCGGCGCGCCGCGCGTCCTCATCGCCAACGCCAACCTGGTGCCGAAGTGGGCGACCTGGGAAACGTTCCGCGATCTCGAGGACCGCGGACTGACGATGTACGGGCAGATGACGGCGGGCAGCTGGATCTACATCGGCTCGCAGGGCATCCTGCAGGGCACCTACGAAACCCTCGCGGAAGTGGCGCGGCGCCATTTCAACGGCACGCTGGGCGGAAAGATCGTCGCGACCGCCGGTCTGGGCGGCATGGGCGGCGCCCAGCCGCTCGCGGTGACCATGAACGGCGGGGTCGCGCTGGTCATCGAAGTCGATCCGTCGCGGATCGACAAGCGTCTTGCCACCGGCTACCTCGACGAGAGCACCACCGACGTCGACGAGGCGATTGGCCGCGCGCGTCGCTACGCCACCTCGGGCGCCGCCCGCTCGATCGGGCTGCTGGGGAACGCCGCCGAGGTGATGCCGGCGCTGGTCGAGCGCGGGTTCACGCCCGATGTGCTGACGGATCAGACCTCGGCGCACGACCCGCTGGTGGGCTACATTCCGGCCGGCGTCTCGCTCGCCGAAGCGGCGCGGCTGCGCGCCGCCGATCCCGACGAATATCAGCGCCGGTCGATCGCCGCGATGGGCCGGCACGTCACCGCCATGCGCGAGCTGCAGAAGCGCGGCGCGATCGCGTTCGACTACGGCAACAACATCCGCGCGCAGGCCGTGAAGGCCGGCGTCGCCGACGCGTTCGAGATTCCCGGCTTCGTGCCGGAATACATCCGGCCGCTGTTCTGCGAAGGCAAGGGGCCGTTCCGCTGGGTGGCGCTGTCGGGCGATCCCGAGGACATCCGCGTCACCGACCGCGCGGTGCTCGAGCTGTTCCCGCACGACGCGTCGCTCGCGCGCTGGATTTCGCTGGCCGGCGAGCGGGTGCAGTTCCAGGGCCTGCCGGCGCGGATTTGCTGGCTCGGCTACGGCGAGCGCGCCAGGTTCGGCCTGCGGCTCAATCAGCTGGTGCGTGACGGCGCGGTGAAGGCGCCGATCGTGATCGGCCGCGATCATCTCGACACCGGCTCGGTCGCGTCGCCCAATCGCGAGACCGAAGGCATGCGTGACGGCAGCGATGCGATCGCCGACTGGCCGATCCTCAACGCGCTGCTCAACGCCTCGGCCGGCGCCACCTGGGTGTCGCTGCATCACGGCGGCGGTGTCGGCATCGGCTATTCGATTCATGCCGGGATGGTGATCGTCGCCGACGGGACACGCGAGGCCGACGAGCGGCTGGCGCGCGTGCTGACGTGCGACCCCGGCACCGGCGTGGTGCGGCACGCCGACGCCGGCTATCCCGAGGCGATCAGCACCGCGCGACAACACGGAGTACGAATCCCCATGCAGGAGACGGGCCGATGATGGCTCCCCATACCGGCCTCGAACGCCGCGTGCTCGCCGCTCTCGACGCCACGCCGGCACGCATCCCGATGGTGATCGGCGGCTGCGGCACCGGCCGGACCACGCTGCTGCACGCGCTGGCCGATCGCATGGGCCGCGACAGCTGCCAGTACGTCGACGTCGAGCGCGCCGCCAGTACCCCGGAGCGTTTCCAGCAGGCAGTCGCGGCGGCCTCGCCGTTTGCGCTCACCGGCGCCGGCCAGTCGCCGGAGCCGGCGCCGTCGGCGCGCGCGGCGTTCGATCGCACGCTCGCGCTGCTGACGCGCGCCCGCGCCGCCGGCGGCGGACCGGCCACCTTCCTGCTCGATGAAGTCCTGGAGTTGCGGACGTTCGAGAGCTTCCCGGGCCTGCGCCATGTGCTGCGCGAGCTGCTGCACGCGATCGCCGAAAGCGGCAACCGCTTCGTGTTGACCAGCCGCTATGTCGCGCGCGCGCACCGGCTGCTGCGCGACGGCCACGCGCGCTTCGAAGTGATCCACCTGCCGCCGCTGAATGCCGGCGAGGTCACCGCGATGCTGCCGCCGATGGGCGCGACCGATCCGGAAGAGCGCGACTTCCTCGGCCGCACCATTCAGGTGCTGGCCGACGGCCGCGCCGCCTACGTGCGCGCGCTCGGCGACGCCACCGCATCGATCGGCGGCCGCGGCGGCGATCCGATCAGCGCGCTCACGGCGCTGCTCACCGGCGAGGGCGCGCTGGCCAGCTGGTGCGCGCATCGCTACGAGCTGCGGCTGCACAAGGCGCGCGGCTACGGGGCGCTCAAGGCCATCCTCGAGATCCTCGCGGAGGAGGAGCCGCTGACGCTTACCGAAGTCGCACAGCGGCTGCACCGCACGCCGGGCTCGACCAAGGACTATCTGTCGTGGCTCGAGGACGTCGACCTGATCGGGTCGCGCCAGAAGCGCTACAGCTTCGTGGACCCGTTGACGCGCCTGTGGGTGCGGCTGCACTGCCGGCCGGTGCCGCCGTCGGTGGATGAAGTCGCGCGCGAGGTGCAGGGCTATGCGATGGCGCGTTTGCCGCACGCCGAGCCGGCGCTCGCGATGGCGACCGCCGGCGCCGGCAGCTATCGCAAGGACTCCGGGCTGATCGAGATCGATTGAACCGGGAGCCGGGAGCCGGGAGCCGGGAGCCGGAACGGGAGCCGGGAGCCGGGAGCCGGAAGCCGGGTTAGGACCGGGCGGTGCCGTAACGCTCGGCCGCGCGCGCTTTCGCTTTCAGCGCTTCCTCCTCGCGATTTTTCGGGGGCGCTTGCGTCTCGAGACCGTCGATCAGCCGTCTGGCCACCTCCGCAACCTCGTCGATCGCCCGCGTGAAGGCCTCGGTGTTCGCCTTCGACGGCGCCGTAAACCCACTCAACTTGCGGACGAATTGCAGCGACGCGGCGCGCACCTCTTCATCGGTCGCCGGCGGACTGAAGTTGAACAGCGTCTTGATGTTCCGGCACATGGTCGTATATTGTCCCTCGCCCTGATTCGTGCCTTTTGTTATTCGTTGTTTCGTATTCGTTTTTCGTATTCGTTATTGCTTCTTCGTTATTTCCTCAAGCCCCGCCTTCGCCGCTTCCTGTTCGGCTTCCTTCTTGGTGCGGCCCACGCCCTGCGCGATCAGCTCGTCGCCGACGAACACTTCGACGTGAAACATCTTGCGATGGTCGGGACCGACTTCGCCGGACACCCGGTAGGCCGGCAACGACCGTCCCTGCGCCTGCAGCCGTTCCTGCAGCCGCGACTTGTGATCGCGGCCGAAATAGTCGGGACGCCTGGCGTCCTCGATGCCGGAGGAAAACTCGCGCATCAGGAACAGGCGCACCGGGTCGAGGCCGCCGTCGAGGTAGATCGCCGCGATCAGCGCCTCGCAGGTGTCGGCGAGCAGCGCCTGCTTGCGGCGGCCGCCGGTCTTTTCCTCACCGCGGCCGAGGATCATGTGGTCGCCGAGCCCGAGCTGCTCGGCCAGCTCGGCGAGCGAGGCGGTCGACACCAGGTTGGCCTTGATTTTCGACTTCTGGCCTTCGTTGTAGGACGGGAACGAGCGGAACAACCCTTCCGCCACCACCAGTCCGAGCACCGCGTCGCCGAGAAATTCGAGCGACTCGTTGTCGGCGACGCCGCCGCTCGGGTCCTCGTGCGCCTTGGATTTGTGGGTCAGCGCGTGTTCGAGCAGCCCGCGATCCCTGAAGCGGTAGCCAATCCGCGATTCAAACGCGTCGAACTGCTGCGGCAGCGGCACCACGATGCCGCCGCCGACCTGCTCGCGATGGCTGTCGATAATCCGCACCGCGTCGAGCGCATCGTCGTCGCGAACCGAGATGGCGGTCTCGCCGAGCGGGTTCAGTGAAAACGGAAACAGCCCCGGCGTCGGGCCGGCGGTGCGCATCGTTTCCACCCCGTGGCTGTCGAGCAGGGCTTCGACGACGTTGGCCTCGATGTCGGACTGGGTCCGGAAGATCACCGTCAAGCCCGAGTGGGTCACGCCGGCGCCTCCACGGTGATCACCGTCGCCACGGCGTCGAGCACCAACGGCGCCGGCGCATCGATCTTCATCAGGATCATCGTCATGTCGTCGTGCTGGTCGGCGCCGCCGGCGAAGGCGCGCAGTTCCGCCAGGATGTACGAGCGCAGCTGGTCGAACGGCAGGTGCGCATACTGCTCGACCACCTGCGCGAGGCGGTGCTCGCCGAAGCAGTCGAACGCCTCGTTCATCGTTTCGGAAATGCCGTCGGTGAACCAGACGATCAAGTCGCCCGGCTCGACGGCAATGGTCTGTTCCTGCAGCAGATTCTCGAACATCGTGCCATCGTCGATCTGCAGGCCGACGACCAGGCCGTCGGGGATCAGCATCCGCGCCTTGCGCATGCCGGCCGGCTGATTGGCGGGCACATGAATCAACGGGCAGTGCCCGGCGCGCGCGAAGGTCATCTCGCGCCGCTCGACGTCGATCACCCCGTAGGTCATGGTGATGAAGCTGCTGGCGTCGAGGTTCGCCGACACCACCTTGTTCACCGCGATCAGGAACGCCTTGGGCTCGTGATGCAGGCGCGACAACGACTGCACGATCACCTTCAGCTGCGCCATGTAGAGGCCGGCGGCGAGGCCCTTGCCGGCGACGTCGGCGATCAACACGCCGAGGATCGAGTCGGTGATCGGGAGGAAGTCGTAGTAGTCCCCCGCCACCTCGCGCGCCGGTTCACAAAAGGCGTTGACCAGCAGTCCGGTGGTCTTGACGACGCCCGTCGGCAGCAGCTTCTGCTGGATCTCGCGCGCCGCGAACATCTCCTGCTCGAGCCGGCCCTTCTCGGCCATTTCGCCCAGCAGCGTCGTCACTTCGCCGGTCATCAGGTTGAACGATTCGGCCAGCTCGCCGAGCTGATCGCGCGCACGCACCGGGATCTGGTGCCCGAAATTGCCGCCGCGCACATGCTGCGTGCCGGTAAACAGGTCGTGGACCGCGCCGGTAATCTGCCGCGCGAGCACCACGCCGATGGCCAGCGCGACGAACTGGATGATCAGGAACAGTCCGCCCACCAGCGCGAGCACGAGCAGCAGCAACTGGCCGAAGTTCATCTGGCCGAGCGCCGTCGGCGACACCACCGAGATGCGGTCGTAGATGGCGAAGGTGTTGATGACGATGGCGACCGAGGCGCTCTCGGGCTCGCCGGTCGGCCAGTCCACGTGATCGAGGAACACCACCCAGCGCGCCTGGTTCAGTGACAGCGCCGGCCCGTCGTCGGGCTCCGCGGGGCGGTCCTCGATCGGCTGTCCGATCACGGGCTGCACCCCGCGCGCGAGGAACGCGGTGACCTCACCCACCCGAATGCCCGTCTCCTGCTGGATGCGCTGCTCGATGGTGGTCGACAGCGGCATGTCGAGCACCACCGCCCAGCCGGGATTCGGCACTTCGGGCAGCGCCACCGCCCGCATCACCAGCCGGGTTTGCGGAGGCTGTGCGGGCCCGGTCGTGCTCGGCGCCGCGTTGTAGGCAATCAGGCCGCTGAACCCCTCGCAGCCGATCCACTTGGGCAGCCCGCCCGGCGGCGGCAGATGCTCCCATCCCCCGGCGACCACCGGCAGCTGGACGGGCAGCACTTTCGGCACGCGCGCGGCCCTCGCCGGCTCGACGTCGCAGGTCAGATCCCCGACCGGCACGACGGCAATCGAGATGAAGGGATAGCGCGTTTCGGTGCTCGACTGCCGGCGGTCGAGCGCCTCGATCACCGCCGCGGCGCTGCCGGCGCGCTGCACTTCGACCTGGGCCGTCTGCGCGAGGAAGCTGGCCTGATCGGTGAGATTTCGCACGCGCGCCTGGACGAGGTAGGAGCTGACGTTGAAGGCCACGATCAGGCCGGCCAGCAGAAAGAAGGTGATCACCAGCAGCGCCGGCACGAAGCCGACGAACACGTAGGAGAGGATCAGCTTGCGGCGCACGCGCCACAGCAACCGCCGCTTGCACCAGACGGCGAATCGGGTCAGGCCGTAGGCGATCGCGAAGAGCAAGGCGAGGCTGCCGACCAGGTCGATCGCGTCAATCGCCCCCGGCAGCGCGATCGCGAAGCCAAGCGGCCAGGTGATCACCTTGATCGCCAGGCCGAGCACCAGCGCGCGTCCGGGAAAGGTGCGCAGCAGCCATGCGCGCCACACGCGCCACCGGGACGGCATGTCGCCGGGCAGCAACGCAGCGGGACGTACAGGGTCGCTCATCGGGCGGCTACCAGAGTATCCTTTTCAACGACCCTATGAAACTCCAAGACGACGCGCGTTTCAGCACCATTTGCATTCACGCCGGACAAGAGCCGGATCCGGCAACCGGCGCCATCATCACGCCGATCTACCAGACCTCCACCTACGTCCAGGACGGCCTCGGCCAGCCGCATGCCGGCTTCGAGTACGGCCGCACGCAGAACCCGACGCGCATGGCGCTCGAGCGCAACGTCGCGGCGATCGAAGCCGGGACGGCGGCCTTTGCGTTCGCTTCGGGCATGGCCGCGATCGATGCCCTGCTGACCCGCCTCGAGTCGGGCGACCACGTCCTCGTGAGCGACAACACCTATGGCGGCACGTTCCGCCTGTTCGAGAAGGTGCGCCGCAAGTTCGGACTCGACTTCACTTATGTCGACACCTCCAGGCCCGAGCTGATCGAACCGGCGATCAAGCCGAACACCAAGTACCTGTTCATCGAAACGCCGACCAACCCGATGCTGCACATCACCGACATTCAGTGCGCGAGCTCCCTCGCCCACAAGAAGAACGTCCGCGTGATCGTCGACAACACCTTTGCCAGCCCCTACCTCCAGCGTCCGCTGACGCTCGGCGCCGACATCGTGCTGCACAGCACGACCAAGTTCCTCAACGGCCACAGCGACAGTGTCGGCGGGGTGGTCATCCTCAAGCATCAGGACGATGTGGAGTGGATGAAGTTCGTGCAAAACGCCGCCGGCGCGATCCTCGGCCCGATGGACTCGTGGCTGATCCTGCGCGGCACCAAGACGCTGACCATCCGCATGGAGCGCACCAACGACAACGCGCAGATCATGGCGGAGTTCCTCGAAGCGCATCCCAAAGTGAAGCGCACGATCTATCCCGGGCTGAAGTCGCATCCGCACCACGGCCTCGCGCGCAAGCAGATGAACGGCTTCGGCGGCCTGATTTCGTTTGACGTCGGCTCGCTCGACGCCGCCAAGACCGTCTTGAACCGGCTGCGGCTGATGGCGCTGGCGGAAAGCCTTGGCGGCGTCGAGACCTTGATCTCCCACCCGGCGATCATGACGCACGCGTCGGTGCCCAAGGATCGCCGCGAGATGCTCGGCATTACCGATGGCTTGATCAGGATCTCGGTCGGCATCGAGGACGTCGAAGACCTGCAGGCGGATCTCGACCAGGCGCTCGCGGCGCTGTAGGCGCTCGAGGGCGTGAAATAGATTGATGGACAACGAGCTCGTCGTCGTACTCACCACGTTCCCGAATGACGAGGATGCCGACGTGTTTGCGGGCATCCTCGTCGACGAACGCCTGGCGGCGTGCGTCAACGTGCTGCCGGTGATGCGCTCGATCTATACGTGGAAGGGCGCCACCGAGCGCGCGGATGAGCGGCAACTGGTGATCAAGACGCGCAGGCAGCGGCTTCCCGACCTTGAACGACGGCTTCGGGAGCTTCATCCCTACGACATCGCGGAATTCATCGTCGTGAAAGTCGAATCCTCGAGCGCGGATTACGGCAATTGGGTGGTCGAGAGCACCGCCACGCTCCCCTGAACCCGTAGGCCGTCCAAGCCCCAAGCCAGTCCGGCAGACCCGTAAACCCGTATAACCGTTTTTACGCTTGCATGTAGAAACATGATGATGTAAAAGTGTGCACGAGTAAGACTGTTTTACTGTCTTGCCGTTTCGCCGTATGAGTAGATACACTGCTCATGAAATTGGCGGCAAAACGCAACGACAGCGATACGGTCAAGACAACCGTAGAGCTCCCGGGGGAGCTCTGGCGGGCCGCGAAGATCAGGGCCATGGATGAGAGGGCCGATCTTCGAACGGTGCTGATTCGCGCGCTCGAGGACTACCTGCGCGACGGCGAACCGGAACGGCCCGTGCCCAGTTCGACGAGCCCATGACCGAGAGCGACGACAACCCGAAATCGCCTGCCCGAAGCTCAGTCGAGGGCCAGCCGGCCACGACGCCGCCGAAGGCGAACCTCGCCAGCCGAAGCCGCCGCCTCCTGCGGCACGGGCTCGTCTTCATCACGCTGCTCATCATCGTGGATGCGATCGCCGGCGAAAAGGGGCTGCTGGCGCTGCTCCAGGCCCGCCGCGAGTACTCCGCGCTCGAACGCTCGCTCGACCGCGCGCGCACCGAAAACTCGGAGCTGCGGGAAATGGCCCGCCGCCTGCGCGAGGATCCCAACGCCATCGAAGAACAGGCCCGCCGCGGGCTCGGGTTGATCAAACCCGGCGAAATGCTCTTCATCATCAAAGACGTGGAAAAGAAATAGCTGATAACCTTGTCTTTCTCACTATTCATTGCGAGGAGGACTCATGGCACGTCAGGCTGAAGCGGAGTGGAAGGGCGATCTCAAGGGCGGCAGCGGCCGCGTCAAGCTGGGCAGCGGCGCGTACGAAGGCAGCTATTCGTTCGCGACGCGTTTCGAGGACGGAAGCGGCGCCAATCCTGAGGAACTGGTCGGCGCGGCGCTCGCCGGCTGCTACTCGATGGCGCTTGCCAACTCGCTCGCCCAGGCCGGTTTCACCGCCACCAGCGTGCAGACGAGCGCCGCGGTGCACCTCGGCAAGGACGACACGGGCTTCCTCATCAACCTGATCGAGCTCACCGTGACGGCGGTGGTGCCGAACGCCGACGACGCGACGCTCCAGCAGCACGTCGAGAAGACCAACGTGGGCTGCATCATCAAGCGCGCCCTGGCCGCCGTGCCGACCGTCACCGTCAAGGCGACGCTGAAGTAGGGCGCCCGGGTGCGGGTAATCGAATGACCACCATTCGATTGATTCACTGGAACGAAGACGAAGGCCTCGAGCGGCGCCGGCAGCTCGAGGCTTTTGGTTTTGAGGCTGCCTTCGACTTCGGCGACGGCGCCTTGGCGATCCGGCAGATTCAAGCCGGCCCGCCAGACGCGGTGGTGATTGACCTGTCACGGCTTCCGTCGCATGGCCGCGAGGTCGGCCACACCCTGCGCACCCGGAAGTCGACGCGCCATCTGCCGCTCGTCTTCGTTGCGGGCGATCCCGAGAAGGTCCAGCGGACCAGGGAACTGCTGCCCGACGCGGTCTTCACCACCTGGGCGCGCATCAAGAGCGCGCTGCCGAAGGCGATTGCGGCACCGCCGAAGAACCCGATCGTGCCCGATCACCAGGCGGCGTGGGGTAAGTCCACCGTCGCCAAGCTCGGTGTCAAACCGGGCTTCACCATCGCGGTGCTGGCATCGCCGAAGGGGTGGGTCGCCTCCCTCGAGCCGTGGCCGGCGAAGGTCACCTTCACCGCCCGTCCCGATCCGAAAGCCGACCTGTTTCTCTGCTTCGCCCGCAGTGCGCGCGAGTTGCAGGCGCACCTGCTCGCCCTGAGCGCCGCCGGCCGGCAGACGGCGTGGCTGATCTGGCCGAAAAAGGCCTCGGGCGTCCGGTCCGATCTCGACGGCAACGTTGTCCGCACCACCGGCCTCGCCGCGGGCTGGGTCGACTTCAAGGTCTGCAGCGTCGACGACACCTGGTCCGCCCTCGCCTTCAAGCGCCGTCGATGAGTCAGTGGTGCCTGGCACCAACGGCGACTGGCTTTGCGGTGCCTGGCACCAACCGAGCTGAAGAGTCGAAATCTTTGCCAACCGGTGGCAAAATGGGCGCGTCAAAGGGCCCATGGGGTGGGTGTCTTCGCTCAGTCGGGACCTCCGGTTCGCGCTTCGCCAGATGCGGCAGGCGCCGATCGTCAGCGGCATCGCCCTACTCTCCCTGGCGCTCGGGATTGGCGCCAACGTCGCGATCTTCTCGCTGGTGAACGCGCTGATTCTCAAGCCGCTGCCGGTGCACGAGCCGGATCGGCTCGTCATTCTCGGCGTGGATGACCCTCGGCAAGTCAGCACGTCGCTGACCAACCCGGTGTGGGAATACCTTCGCGACCATCAGGACGTGCTGGTGGGGGTTGGCGCGTATGGCAATCCCCGCTTCAACCTGAGCGCGGGTGGTGAGACGCGGAATGCGCAAGGGCTGTTCGTGAGCGGCCGCTTCTTCGACACGCTCGGCGTGACGCCGCACCTGGGCCGGCTGTTCTCGGTCGATGACGATCGACGCGGCGGCGGGCCCGATGGTCCGGTCGCGGTGCTCAGTCATGGCTTCTGGCAACGCGAGTACGGCGGGCGGGCCGATGTGCTCGGCCGATCGATCGCCATCGACGGTCATGCCTTCACGATCATCGGCGTCTCGCAGCGTGATTTTCTCGGCGTGCAGATCGGCCGCGCATTCGACATCGCCGCACCGCTTGGCACCGAGCCGATCATTCGCGGCGTCGAGACGCAGCTCGACGGGCGCAGCAGCTGGTGGCTGACCATCGTCGGACGGCTCGCGCCGGGGCAGACCCTCGAACAAGCGGAGTCGCGACTGCGCGCCTTTCAGCCGCAATTGCGCGAGGCGACGCTGCCGGACTGGGGTCCGGCCGATCTGCCGGAGTACCTGAACGAGCCGATCAAGCTGCTGCCTGGCGCGACCGGCATTTCCGCCCTGCGCACGCGCTATTCCCAACCGTTGTACGTCCTGCTCGGCATCGTCGGCCTGGTGCTGGCGATCGCCTGCGCGAACATGGCGAACCTGCTGCTGGCGCAGTCGGTGGCGCGCCGCAAAGAGCTCGCCGTGCGCCTGTCACTTGGCGCCGGGCGCTGGCGCCTGGTGCGCCAGTTGCTGGTCGAAAGCATCATGCTCTCGACCATCGGCGCGATCGCCGGCCTGGCGATCGCACGCTGGGGCAGCCGCGCCATTGTCGCGATGCTGTCGACCCGGACGCAGCTGGTCGAGGTCGATCTCGCGATGGACTGGCGCGTGTTCGCGTTCACCACCGCGGTCGGCGTGTTGACCGGCGTGCTGTTCGGCGTGGCGCCGGCGTTTCGCGGCACGCGGCTGACCCCCGCGGATGCGTTGCGCGATCACTCGCGCGGCGTGGTGACGGGTGGCGGCCGGTTCCAGATGGGTCACGCGCTGGTCGCCCTGCAGGTGGCGCTCTCGTTCGTGCTGGTATTCGGATCGACGCTGTTCGTGCGCACCCTGGTCGCGCTGACCACACAGGACATGGGTTTCGAGTCGGCGCGCGTCCTGGTCGGGAGTGTCGATCTGCGCGCAACCGGGGTGGCGCCGGAACAGCGGCTGCAGATGTTCACCCGGGTGCGCGAAGCGCTCGCGGCGGCTCCCGGGATCGCAGCCGCGGCGACGTCGTTTGTCACGCCGGTGAGCGGGTCGACCTGGAACCTTGAAATCCACGTTCCCGGCTACGTTGCGAACGAGCGGCGGGGCGTGCTGTTCAACGGCGTCACGCCCGGATACTTCCGCGCCATGGGCACGCCGCTGCTCGCGGGCCGCGACATCGCCGACGCCGACCGTCTCGGCTCGCCCAACGTGGTCCTGGTCAACGAAGCGTTCGCGGCGAAATACTTCAGCGGCGACAGTCCAATCGGCCGGACGTTCACGATCGTCGGCTTCGGCCCGAAGAATCCGTCCCGCGTGATGGAGATCGTCGGCCTGGTCGCCAATGCCAAGTACCAGCGCCTGCGCGAAGCGGCGCAGCCGATCATCTACGGCGCCTTCGCGCAGCAGAGCCAGTTGTTCTCGGGCGCGCGCGTCGCGATTCGCACCATCGGCGCCCCGATGGACTCGCGCGGCGCGATCGTCCAGGCGATCACCGGCGTGCACAAGGACATCGCGATCGATCTCAAGCGGCTCGATGAGGATCTGGATGGCAACATCTTGCAGGAGCGCCTGGTGGCGAAGCTCTCGGGCTTCTTCGGCGGCCTCGCTCTGCTGCTCGCCGCGCTCGGGTTGTACGGCGTGATGTCGTATGCCGTCACGCGACGCCGCAACGAGATCGGCATTCGCATGGCGCTCGGGGCCGAGCCGCGAAGGGTGGTGGCGCTCGTGCTCTCGAACGTAGCACTGATCACCATTACGGGCTTGATCGTCGGCGCCGCCGCCTCGGTGGGCACCGGACGATTCATCAACTCACTGCTCTACAATCTCGCCGCCACCGATCGCACCATGATCGTCATCACGGCGATGACGCTGGCCGCGGCGGCGGCGGTGGCCGGCTATCTGCCGGCGCGGCGGGCGGCGCGGATCGATCCGATGTCCGCACTGCGCGAGGAATAGACCCGGTGTCGCCGCTGCACGGATTGGCGCGCGCCCGGGTCGAGCCGATGGTGGGCGTTGATGGACGGCCCAGTGTGCGCCCGCACATCCGCACATCCGCACACCTGCGAGCGCACTAGAATCCTCTCGATTGCGCCCGATTCCCACGGGCGCGCGCTGGCATGCCCGATGCTTTCATGCTGGGCATGACGAATTCCCCGGCCACTTACCAGATTGATTCGCGGTGGAGAATCGTTCGCGCCACCGCCGCGTTCTGCAGTGCCTTACGCTGCACCGAGCAGTATCTGATTGGTCGCGACGTGCGCGACATGGTGCGGGAAGACTGGCGGCTCGATTTCCGCACCTACGTCGCGCGCGCGCTGATGGGCGCCGCCGGTTTCGATGCGACGCTGCCGATGCTTGCGCCAGGCGGCGAACACGGCTGGTTCAAGCACACCCTCCAGCCGGTGCGCGAGGACGGCTTGCTGGTCGGCTACCGGGCCACGGTCACCCCGCTGGTCGTGCAGGAGTCGGCCCCCCCGAAGCGCTGGTGGTATGGGCGCACTGAGTCCCAGCGGGCGGTGTGGAACTTCGACGAGCGCCAGCTGACGCGCGCCAGCTAAGGCGGCATCGGCACGACAAACTCCACCAGCGCATCCGCCGCCGGCGCGGCGGATTCGCCACCGGCGCTGCGTTCGAGCTCGGACCAGCGCAGCGGGCCGTCGACTCCGATCACCGCGAACACCACCCGGCGCCGCGATCGCTCGACCCGCACCTCGATGAAACTCTGAAAGAACGGCGCGCGATTGAAGTCGAACACCGCCGACAGGGCTTCGACCGAAAACGGCCAGGCGCCGTATCGCCGCACCCACCGCCATGCCGGCCATTTCCAGAACGGCGTTTCCGCGTCCAGCTTGGCCGACACCGCCGCGCCACCGGGATAGAACGCGTAATCGTCGAGGGCGGGCCGTGCCGGCCAGTCGAGCGCGGTGCCGATACTCAAGTACGCCCCGCCGCCGCCGTTGACGAAGTAGTGGATCGGGTCGCCGGAGCGGGCGTCCCGGTAATACTCGAAGTCGTGCGTGTCGCCAGCCATCATCACCCGCACCCCGCGGGCGCGCAGCAGATCGTGCACGTCGCTGAATGCCCCGGTGCCGATCTGCGATCGGCCCGCCGCGTAGAACGGGTGTCCGGCAATCGCCATCGTGAAGCCGCCCTGCGCACGATCGAGCGCGGCCTGCAGCCATTCGAGTTGCCTGGCGTCGACCCGCCGGTCGATCCCGGTATCGATCGCGACCAGCGAGAAATCGCCCGCGTGCAGCTCGAAGAACGGACCATGCTGGAGAGCCGTGGGCAACCGGTAAAGGGCGCGCAGGCGCTGCGCGCTGCCGAGCAACCGCTCGATCCGCGCGCCGGTCGTGCTCGACAAACTCAAATCGGCGTTGACCCGCGCGTCGAGCGCCGCCCGCGCGGCGAGCGGCTCCAGCAGATTGGCCGCGAAGCCGTCGAGGGCATTGAACCAGTCGTGGTTGCCGGGGATCGCAAACACCGGCTTCTCGACGCCCTTGAGCGGCAGGTAGAAGTTGGCTTCGTAGTCCTTCATCGCCCCGAGCGGGTAGACGACGTCGGACGCAATCACCAGGAACTTGACCGCGTCGCGGCCGGCGGCGCGCAGCACCTGGTCGCGCAGGGCGTGCTGTGAGGGGTCGCCCTCGCCGGGATCGCCAATCACCAGGAACGAGAAATCACCGTCGGCAACGCCGTCGGGACGGATTTCGAAGACCCCCGGCGACGTAACATCGGCGCCACCGCGCACGGCGACGGCGGCGTCGATCATCGCCTCGCGCCAGGCATCGACCCGCGTCGCGGCGATCTTCTGCCACACCGCGGTCGCCCAGTTCTCGCTGTTGAAATACCAGCTGAATCCCCAGATGGGATGGACCGCGATCACCACCGCGGTGATCGGCAGCCCGGCGCGGATCAGCTGCCGGACGGCGCCGTGCAGCGTGTTGTTCTCGAGATCGCGCGCCACACTGCGGCGCAGGCGATGTTCCGCCCACCAGCGCACCGCGCGCTCGCTCCACCGCTGTGCGGCGTCGGGCGTGTCGTCGGTGAGCATCCGGTGCCAGGCCGCCCGCTCGATCGGCCGCGTCGCCTGGCGCCACGCGAGCTCGATCGGATACAGCACCACCAGCGACAGCACCAGCGCCGCGGCAATGTCGCCGAGCGTCGCCGCCGCCGGGGTCAGCATGCCGAGCAGGGTCCACTCCGCATCGAGCCGGCCGACATGAATCGCAAAGAACACGATCACGAAAATCACGCTCCAGTAGAAATCCGTGGGCGTGCGCGAGCGCGCATCCGTCACCGCCTGCCGATGAATGAATCCGATGATCGGGTGCGGCGGCAGTCGGAGCGCCCGATCCGGATGCTCGTCCTCCGGCTCGAAGGCATCGTCGCGGTCGCGGCGCGCCGGGGCGGCCAGCGTTTGCCAGCCCGAGGCCGCCATCCGCAGGCCGAGGAAGAAGCCGAATCCGAGCACGCCGATGCTGTCGCGCAGCCACCACACGACCACGGCCAGCAGGATGTTGCCGGCGCCGTTGATCAAGTCCCAGAGTCGGGATCCCTCGCCGCTGCCGCGCACCGCCCGGGCAAGGTTGGTGGCTCCGTCCAGCAGCAGGACCAGGCTGGTCGCCACCATCAACCCGCTGAACGCGAACGCGGACCGAAACGAAATCAGCGTGCCGGCGAGCACCGAGAAAATGCCGCTGCTGTGATGCGTGCGGCTGCTGTCCGAGTGCCAGGCATCGAGCAGTTCGACGATGCCGGAAATGAAGATGGCGAGGCCGACCACCGTGACGGCCCAGACGGATGAGAACAGCGGCGCGATGGTCGCGACCGCACCGAGGGCGAGCAGCAGAGTGCCGTTCAGTCTCGCGGAAATCCGCACTCGCAATGTCCCTGTCGGGGGTCGCGTGACACCCGGCCATCCTACCGCGATTATCACGGCCGCTACGCGAGCGTCGATTCACGGTTGACGTGCGCGGCGCGGCGAAGCAGGATTAATGCGCACCACCGAAAGGACCGTATGACCCACGCACCAAAGGCCGGACGCAACGATGCCTGCCCCTGCGGCAGCGGCAAGAAATTCAAAAAATGCTGCGAACTCAAGCAGCAAGGCCGCGGCAACAACCTGCTGCTGATCATCGTCGGCCTGCTGATGGTCGCCGGCCTGGTGGTCGGGATCTCGTCGTTCACGTCGGACAAGGACGTGGCCAAGCCTGGCGGGGTATGGTCAGCCGAGCACGGCCACTACCACTGATGGCTCCGCACCCGGCGTGAGCGCGCGTCTCAGCGCCGGGGGCACGACGAGTTGAGGAGCCGCCACGATTCGACGTCGACGACCGGCGTGGGCGGCCCAGGGTCGTATGCGGGGCCGCGAGACGAGGGCATCACCGGCGTCACCCGCACGCGTCCGCCGGCCAGGCCCACACCGGGCTGCACCGCGTCGGACTGCTTCATCAATCCCGTGATCTCGATCATCGACGCTTCGCGCGCCTTGATCTCGTCGAGCAACTTCTTCTGTCCGCTGAGGCGCAGCTTCATTCCTTCCGCGAGCTCGAAGCCGAGCGACTCGTGATTAGGATCGCGGCCGACGGTGAACACGCGGCCGCGGGCGCAGCCGGCAATCGACAACCGGGCCGAGTCTTTCGGCACCGGGCGTTCCTGCGCCGAGGACGGGCTCGACAATGCCGCGATCAGTACCGCCACGAGGACCGTTGCTTTCATCCCCCCAGCTTACCGCCACCCGCGTCATCGGATCGAGCCTCGGCGGACGCGGCCCGCGCGGCCGCACGCCGGTAGTCAGCGCCTCGTAGTCGAGCTCGATGCCGCTCGCGGCGCTGCGCAGCAGCAACCCGCCGCGGCTCATGTCTCCCCTGCCGGCGAAGGCGGTTGGATAGCGCAGCCGATTGCCGAGAATCGGCAACAGCACGTCGACATACTTGCCGCTGGCGACGCTGCCGAGGAGCACGACGTGCGAGCCGTCGCCGATGCGCGCCGCCAGCGCCGTCCCATCACGCTCCAGCGCCGAGCGATAGTCGGGATTGTCGATGCGCACGTCCCCTTGCGCAAATTCCTGCAGCAGACCGAGATTGAACGGCAGCGACGGCGGTTGCAGCCCGCGGGTCGGCGTGATCACCAGGGCGACGCCGAAGCGCTCGGCGTAGCGCAGCTTGCCGCGAAAGTACAACCCGCTCATGAACGCGAAGGCGCTGCCAAGCGTCATCCGGCCGGAACGAAACTCGAGCACGGTCGCCGCGTCGGACCTGGGGTTTTGAAGCAGGCCGGCCCGTCGCCCGCCGCAAAAGGCGGGCGACAGCAGGAACACCGTTCGCATTCCCCGAGTTTATTCCACCGCGCGACGTCGCAACCGCGCGGCGCCGCCGCCGACGCGCGGTCCGCGCCGTCGCGATAGAATTCTCCAGCGATGACGCAAAGGATTTACAAGATTGTGCCGGCGGCCTTGTGGTCGGACGCCGTCGCCGCCGGATCGTTTCGCGGTTCGCCGCTCGATGTGAAGGACGGGTTCATTCACTTCTCGACCGCCGAACAAGTGCGCGAGACCGCGGCCCGCCACTTCGCCGGCGTCGCCGACCTGGTGCTCGTCGCCGTCGACGCCGAACGACTCGGCACCGCGCTCGAGTGGGAGCCGTCCCGTGGCGGCGACCTCTTCCCGCATCTTTACGCGCCGCTGGCGGTGAAACTGGCCCTGTGGGTCAAACCGCTGCCGATCGCCGCCGAGGGCGGCCACCTCTTTCCTGACCTGGCGGACCCCCGCTAAGTGCGCGTTGGCAGGCAGCGCGAGCGGCGGCTCGGGCTGGCACAATCGATGCTTCCTGGAATGGCGGAGGCGGTCGATGCTTGGAGCTTTACTGAAACTGGTACTTATCGTCGTGATTCTGGCCGTCGGTGCGGCCTTCTTCCTGGGATATCGAATCGCCGACGACGGCGTTGAGGCGCCGGTTTCGGCCACGCCGAGCATCCCCGCCGTCGACACGAACAAGGCGCGTGAAACCGGCGCGAAGATAGGCGAGACCGTCGCCACCGGCGCCGCGCAGGCGGAACAGGCGCTCGGTGAAGGGTCGCTGACCGCGAAGATCAAGGCCAAGATGGCGCTGGACGATACTGTCAGGGCGGTCGCCATCGACGTGGACACCAGGGGCAGCGTGGTGACACTGTCGGGCACGGTGCAGTCGGAGGCGGAACGCGCCAAGGCGCTGCAACTGGCGCGCGAAACCGGCGGCGTTACAGCCGTGGTCGATCGGCTCGTGGTTCGGTAGATTCGTGTGCACTATTGTCGATACGGGGATTCCCTTATGCGGTAACCTCGTTTCCATGGCTAGGAGTGCGCCCGGTTTCAACGCGCAGGCGTTCATCGACTCCACCGGCCTGGCGAAGCACATCGTCGAATTCCGCCGCGACGAGACGATCTTCGCGCAAGGTGAAAAGGCCGACAGCGTGATCCACATCCAGAAGGGTGGAGTGAAGCTGTCGGTTGTCTCGAAAACCGGCAAAGAGGCCGTCGTCGCGATGCTGTCGCCGGGCGACTTCTTCGGCGAAGGCTGCCTCGCCGGACAGCCCCTCCGCATCGGCAGCGCGGCGGCGATCATCCCGACCACGGTGCTCGTGATCGGCAAGAAGCAGATGGTAAAGGTCCTGCACGAGCAGAACGCGCTGTCGGACCGGTTCATTACGCACATGCTCGCGCGCAACGTGCGGATCGAACAGGACCTGATCGATCAACTGTTCAACTCGAGCGAAAAGCGGCTGGCGCGCGCGCTGCTGCTGCTGGCGTCCTACGGCAAGAAAACGAAGCCGAGGCAGATCGTCGCCAATATTTCGCAGGAGACGCTTTCGGAAATGGTCGGCACCACCCGGTCGCGCGTCAATTTTTTCATGAACAAGTTCAAGAGGCTTGGCTTCATCGAATACGACGGCCATCATAATGCCGGCATCCAAATCAACAGCTCGCTACTGAGCGTTGTTCTCCACGATTGAGAGTCTAATGTCTGCAAGCAACGGCAACCGCTCACGGTTTCATCGCGATCGTAAACGAGGGATTGCGAGGCGGCTGCGGCTGCGCGAGGTCATGCTCGCGCTGAAGAACAAACCCGCGGCCGGCGCCGACGCACCGGCCGCTCCCCAACGCCGCCCGGGTCCCGCGCTGGAAGCCAAGTGACCGTCGCGACGCCGTCGCGCTGGAAGACGCTGGCCATCGACTCACTCGGACTGCTGGCGGCGATCTGGACCATTCCGCTTGCCATCGTCCTCGTCGGCTTGCCGGTCGCCCTGCTCTTCATGGGCCTGCGGCTGGTGGCGCGCATGATCTGGCCTTAGCCCTGAGGCGCTGCTTGATCTAAGCTTCACCGCTGGAGGCATCAGATGAGGACTCGACTCACGCAGACCGTGACCGCCGTGGCAGTGGTGTGGGCCGGCTTTCCCGTTGCCGGGCAGTCGCCGGCCGCCGGGGCGCAGGCGCCTCCGGCCGCCAGCGCCAGTATCGTCGTGGAGAACCCCACCTACGTCACGATTCCGCTCGAGATCAATGTCGATCGCCCCGCCGCCGAGGTGTGGAAGCGCATCGGCAAGTACTGCGACATCAGCGAATGGCTGCAGATTGCCGCCGGCTGCAAGATTCTGTCCGGCATCGACGGCGAGGTCGGCTCGGTGCGGTCGGTCGCCACGGAAGTGCTGGTCGGCAAGACCCCGCTCTCGTATACCTACACGCAGACGGTGAGGGCCGGACGGCCCTACAACCTGTATCACGGCACTCTCGAGGCGCGGCCGCTCACCGACAAGACGTCGAAGATTGTGTACACGCTGATGTACGACAACTCGATGTTGCCCGACGATGCGGCGCGCGAGAAGGACAAGGCATCGCGCACCGCGACGTTCCAGCGCGCCCTGGCAAACATGAAGACGCTGGCTGAAGGCGGCACGCTGCCGCCGCGATAATTCGCCGCCGTCAGACCGGCCGACGGCGCGCGGCGTCGTCGACATTGCCGCTGTTCGGGACGGATGGTGTGACCGGTGACGCGCTTTTGCGATTCCCGATCCGGGGCCGGGTCGGCCCTCGATTATTCAGTCGCCGCGGATGCATACTGGTCGCATGCGCATGGCAAACAAGCAGTGGCTGATCGCGGTGTTGCTGGTGTCGTTCGGGATGCTCGGAGTGTCCGGGCAGGAACGCGATCGCAGTCAGGTTCCCGATCGGTTCACGTGGAACCTCGCCGACATTTATCCCGACGATGCGGCGTGGCGCGCGGCCAAGGCGAAGATCGCGGCGGAGATTCCAAAGCTCAAGCAGTACCGTGGCAAGCTGGGGACCGGCGCCGCCACGCTGGCTGAATCGCTCGAACTGGCCTCGGCCATCAACAAGGAACTGGCGCGGGCCTACGTCTACGCCAGCATGCTGGCCGACCTCGATACCCGCGATGCCGCTCACCAGGGCATGCAACAGGAGATGGTCCAGCTTGCGGCGACGTTCAGCGAGGAGGCGTCGTTCCTCGAGCCCGAGATCCTGAAACTGGAACAGGGTACGACCACCCGGTTCGTGGCCAACGAACCGCGGCTCGGCAACTACGCGTTCTATCTCCGCGACATCGAGCGCCGCGCCCGGCACACGCTGAGCGACAAGGAAGAAGCGCTGCTGGCCATGGCCGGCCCCGTGGGCGGCGTGCCCTCGAACGTTTACAACATCCTCGCCAACGCCGACTTTCCGTATCCGACGGTGACGTTGAGCGACGGCAAGCAGATCACCGTCGGGCAGGCCAACTTCGGCGCCTACCGCGGCAGCCCGAACCGCAAGGATCGCGAGACGGTGATGGCGGCCTTTTTCAACAGCCTCGGCAAGTTCAGCCGCACCTACGGCACCACCATCGACGGCGAGGTGCAGAAGGTGGCCTTCTACGCCAAGGCGCGAAACTACGCCTCGTCGATGGAGCTGGCGCTCGACAGCGCCAACATCCCGGTGCCGGTTTACACCCGGCTGGTCGAAGGCGTCAACAACAACCTCTCGACGTTTCATCGCTACCTGAATCTTCGCAAGAAGATGATGGGGCTGAGCGAGCTGCACTATTACGATCTCTACGCGCCCCTCGTCGGCTCGGTCAAACTCTCCTACACACCGGAGCAGGCGCAGCAGCACGTGCTCGACGCGGTCGCGCCGCTTGGCGCCGAATACCAGGCGGTGATCAGGCGCGCCTTCGCGGAGCGCTGGATCGATCTGTTCCCCACACCGGGCAAGCGCTCGGGCGCGTATTCGAACGGCGGCGCCTACGACGTCCACCCCTACATGCTGCTGAACTACAACGGCCACTACGAGGACCTGACCACGCTGGCCCACGAGCTCGGGCACGCCATGCAGAGCTATTTCTCGAACAAGACCCAGCCCTTCCCCACCGCCGACTACCCGATCTTCGTCGCCGAAGTGGCGTCCACCTTCAACGAGTCACTGCTGAACGCGCACCTGTTGAAGACCATCACCGACGACGACACGCGGTTGGCGCTGCTCGGCTCGTATCTCGAAAACGCCAAGGGCACGGTGTTCCGGCAGACGCAGTTCGCCGAGTTCGAGATGCGGATGCACGCGATGGCGGCAAAGGGCGAGCCGATCACCGGCGACGCCATGGCGAAGCTCTACCTGGAGATTACCCGCAAGTACTACGGCCACGATCAGAAGGTCGCGATCGTCGACGACTACATCGCGCACGAGTGGAGCTACATCCCGCACTTCTATCGCGACTTCTACGTGTTCCAGTACGCGACCTCGTTCACCGCCTCGGAAGCGCTCGCGCAGAAGGTCAAGAGCGGCGACGCCCAGGCCGTCAAGCGCTACCTGACGTTCCTCTCGGCGGGCGGATCGAAATACCCGATCGATCTCTTGAAGGACGCCGGCGTCGACATGACCACCGACGAGCCGCTGCAGCTCACGCTGAAGGAAATGAACCGCGTGATGGACGAGATGGAAGCGATCCTGGCGAAGCGCTAGAGCGCTCGCGCCCGGGCCGAGCGGCGCTTCCGCTAGCGGTGCAGCGCCACCAGATCGCCGACCATCACCGCGTCGGTGGCGCGCTCGATCCGGATGGTGGCCGAGTCGGCACGCACCGCAACCACCACGCCATCGCCGATGGTCAGCGGGATGCCCTCCTGGCCGCGGGGGCGGCGGAAGATGGTCAGCCGTTGTCCGCGCTGCGCCCCCTGCATGATGCCGCGATCGATCACCATCATCTGACCGCTGGCAGCGGCGGTTTGCCCGCTCTCGCCGGTGGTGATGCGCGCGGGCTCGTCGAAGCGGGGCGTGCCTGGCGACACCGCGAAGAACGCCGGCTGCGGGATGTAGGGCTCGACGGTGTCACCGGCCGCCAGTTCGCCGCAGAGGTAGACCACGATCGCCGCCGACGAATCCTGCTGGGTCTCGAGCACCTGCACGAGGCCCGCGGTCTGTTCGGCAAAGGTCGCGAACTTCTTCGGCAGCGCCCGGTCGCCGGTCTGGAATCGTCGCCTGACGACCAGGTTCTGGCCGCTCACCACACCGTGGTTTTCGCCGACGTCGATGTGCAGCAGTTCGCCTGGACCGATCAGCTGACGATGCGGATCGTCGCGATGCGACACGATGCGGCCGATCGCCTGGCTGAATTCCGTGGCCTGTCGTGGGCCACATACCGAGGCGAGAATCTCCCGGTCGACCGGCTTGGCCTGGGGCCTGGGCGCCCTGACCAGTGGCGTGGGTGGGGCGGGCGCCGGCGCGGGAGCCGTCACTTCCACGGTTTCCGTCAGTGAGGCGAGCGACAACTGCTGATCGACCACCACGGTTTGCCCCGCCTCGACCGGGATGTCCGGCACCGTCCGGGTCTCGAACCCCGACAAGGTGAAGCTGATGAGGTAGACACCAGGCGGCATCCAGGTGGTCAGGTAGCGCCCTGCGCCGTCGGTCACGACCGAAGTGGCCGGCGTGCCGGCACCACGCAGCGTCACCGTGACGCCGGGCAACGCGGCCCCGGATCCGTCGGTGACCACGCCCATCAGCCGGGATTGATTGGCCTGGGCGCCGACCGCGGGCGACAACGCCGTCAGCCACGCCGCCAGCACGAGGGAGAGGTGTCGAATGCTCATGGATTAAGGAACGGGGTGTTCCCTCTATCGGTCCTGCGGACGGCTTTCTTTAATCAGGCCGGCAACTTTCGCCGTATCAAATCGACGATCTCTGGAAACTGCCGGGTCTTCACGAAATGGCCGCGATCGGTGTACTCGAAATAGCTGCATTTCAGCTGCTTGGCGACAAATCGCGCCTCGGCGATCGGAATGTTCGGGTCGTCGGTCGAGTGGTAGATGGCAATCCACTGCTGGTGGTCGCGGATCCGCTGCCAGTCCCACTCGGCGGCGTAGTAGCCGCTCGCCGCTTCGAAGGCGTCGCCGAGATCGGTGTGGCACACGCCAACCAGGACCGAGCCGAGCAGCCGATGCGACTGCGCATATCGCATTGCCGCGACCGCGCCGGACGAGTGCCCGATCAGGATGGTGTTCTCATCGGCCCCGAGCGCTTCGATGTGCGGCAGCCAGTACCTGCGCCCGTGCCCTGACGTTATCCGGGAACGTCTGATTGATCACCTCGACGCCAAGCGCGGTCAGCGCGCGCTCGAGCCACGGCAGCCAGATGTCCCCTGCCGTGGAGCCGCCGTTGCCGTGAATCAGTATCGCCTTGACCGTTGCCACTGTCGGAGCGGATGCATCAGGCCGTCACGCCGGCCAGCGATGCGAGGCGAACGGCCTCGGCAAGCGCGCCATCGGCGAGCCGGCCGCCGGGATCACTCTCGCGGTTGATCGGCACCAGCACGGACTTCTGCTCGCGCCGGGCCAGAACGTTGAATGCGGCGAGCGCCCGCATCGACCACACGGCGGTGGCGACGCTCTCGCACTCCAGCCCGCGCCAGTCCGCCCACCGCTCGACCGGCGGCTCGAGCAACGGCGACTCACGGTCCATCGTCGCGAACAGGTCGGCGATGAGCGTCTTCTGCGAGCGCGACATGTGGCCCATCCAGTAATGCGCCGTCTTGGCGATCACCGTGATCACGTTCTTGATTTCCTTGTCGACGCGAAAGTGCGGCGCCGCCGGCAGGTAAAGCATGACCCCGCTCGACCGCGCGGCGACGTTCTCCATGACGATCGCCCGCGTCAGCCAGTCGGCCATCGTCGCGCTATGGCACTGCACCCGGACCCAGCCCGGACGGGTGTCGGCCTGAACGGGCAGATCGGCCGCCATCCAGATGCCGCGGCAGATCTCCTCGACGACGGCGTCGTATGGCTCGGGCTTGGCCGCGATGTCGGGAGCGGCGCCGGGTTCGAGCAGCGCTCCCTTGTGCGGCGGGCCGCCCGCCATCGCGAGATCGCAGAAGCTCTGCCAGATCTGGTCCCAGGCCACCCTGCCCTCGGCGTCGAACTTAAGGCCCGCCGACCCCATCGACACGGGTTGAACGCTGCCGTACGACTCCTGGTACTGCTCCGGCAGAAGGATTCGCAGCCGCGCATCGAGCCGGTCGAGGGCGACGCGAGCGGCGTCGAGGGCCATCAGCGTTTGCGCTCCGCCGCGCGAAACCCCTGCAACATGTTCGACAGCGAGTAATTGCCCTCGTGACACGCGTACTCGTAGATCGGTTCGTCGGATCGCGTCATGGTCAGCTCACCTTTCCACGGCTGCGTGAATGCCGTGGGGTTGTCGATCTCGAAGCCGTAGAGCAGCGTATCGGCGTCGAACAGGCTGAAGCGCTCGACCAGGTGCAGGTTCCGGTCCCAGCCGAAGTTACCGCCCGCATCGCCGTAGAACCCGCCGCCATCGTTGAAGTTGGTCGTATCGACGACCAGCGTGTTGCCCTCCCACCGCCCGATCGAATCGCCGAGCCACGACCTGATTCTGGCCGGCGCGTGCGGACGGCCGTCGAGGTGGATGATCCTCGCATCGTGAATCATCTCCGCGTGAATCAGGACCGCGTCCGGGGTCTGCACGATTTGATAGTTGCTGTTGTAGGAGTACGGCAGCATCGGCGGTCCGGCGGTGAGGAAGGACAGGCATTGGTCCTGCAGGCCGAGGTCTTCCGGGTTCTCGAACTTCTTCAGGCCTTCCAGGCGCCGGCGCTTCACTTCTGCCGCGGCCGGCGTCAAGGCGGGAATGCGGCCGTCGGCAGGCTCGGTGATGATCGAGGTCCTGAGCGTCTTCACCCCGCGCGTGCCGTACTCACGGTAGACGGTGTTGTAGGTTCCGGTCCCGCCCCCGGCGCGCGCCGGCGACGCCGGCGGCTCCTCGTTGCGCCTCGCGTACTCACGATCCCACCGCGCCGCTTCCTCGGGAGTGAAGAACGGTTGATCCCTCAACTCGCGCGGGCGTTCGATCGGCGTGGTGGTCGCGGAATTCCAGATGCCGTCGAAGTTCGGCCGCTGGTCACGCGCGGCTGGCTGCCCGGAAACCAGGACGGGCACGGTGATGAGCGCGAGAGCCGCTGCACACAGGATGGGACGCATGTGATCCCAGATTCTAGCGTTGCGGCGATCCGGATGGGCCACAAACCGCCACTTGCGGTCGACGGCTCACGGCACGCGCGTCCACGAGCCGCAGGCGGCGTTGGCGCTGAATCCGGCATCGGTCGCGGCAATCGTTACCAGCTGCACCCCGGGGCTGCTGACAAAGGCGCTCGCGATAATGGCGTCGATCGCGCCGGTGAAGTTGCTGACGCGGATCCAGTAGCAGCCCGGGCCGCTATTCTCCGCACGATAGGTGGCCGGGGTGATCTGCGCCCCGACGATCCACGTGCCGGGCGTAATGGTCGTCAGCGCTCCCCGCCTCGGCGTGGTGAACCAGACGCCGCAGTTGGCGTCGGTCACGAACCCGGCGTCGGTCGCCAGCAGATCGACAATCCACTGCCCCGCGTCGAAGTTCAGAATCGTATCGACGATCGCATCCGACGGCGCGCCGCCAAACGCGCGCACGCGCTGGAAGTGACAGCCGTTGAGCGGATCGGTGTAGTAGCGGCCGGCGGGAATATCGGTGGCAAGTCGATACTGGCCCGGACCGAATTGCGTTCTGGGCGCCAACGGATCGAGCCGGAAGTCGAGCGTCGAGTTGCCGTTGATCCCGACTGGAAGTGCAACCGCGGTGTAGCCAGCGAGCGTGGCGCTCACGGTGTAGCCGCCGTTGACGACACCGGTGATCTGGTAGCGTCCATCGGCGCCGGTGGTGGCCGACTTGCCTTGATTCGCGCCGTCCACAAACGCAACGCGGACCCCGGCAAGCACGGTGCTGGTGGTCGGCGGCGTCTCGGTGACGATGCCCGACAGGGTGAAGGTGGCCAGGGCGGTGCCGGTGCCGGACACGGCGATGGTGTTGCTGCCGCTGGCCTGGTTGCCCGTGACGGTGATGTTACCGCTGTAGGATTGTGCCGCCGTTGGCGCAAACGTAACGGTGACGGCCTGCGAGCCGTTCGCCGGGATGGCGCCGCTCGTGAACGTGCCGCTGAACCCGGTCGGATACGTGACGCTGGTCACCGTGAGCTCACCGGTGCCGCTGTTGCCAATCGTCAAGGTGGCCGTCGCGGTGGTCCCCACTGTCACGCTGCCGAAGCTCAGGTTGCCGCCCAGCACGAGCGCCGAGGTGGGGGTTGGCGCGGTGGGCGTCTTGTCGCCGCAGCCGGATGTGACCACCGCTGTGACGAGAACGAGCGTTATGAATAGTGCGCGCATGCCGGGACGGGTGCA
This sequence comes from uncultured Acidimicrobiia bacterium, assembly GCA_963795125.1. Classification (GTDB taxonomy): domain Bacteria; phylum Acidobacteriota; class Vicinamibacteria; order Vicinamibacterales; family UBA2999; genus 12-FULL-67-14b. Next base: position 1,757,545 of record CAWCGQ010000001.1, read on the forward strand.
AGCCGGATACCACCGACGGTGAGGGCGAATTTCACCGGGAATGTCGCGCGGATTGCGCAAGGCTGAGCACTAAATACAGGCTGCGGGCGCGCCACTGCAGTGAATTATTACGCCCATAGCCGACCTGGGCAGGGTGACGCGGTCAGGAGCGCGAGCGGGCGAGCAGCCTCTCGGGCCACTCGAAGGTCGTTGCCGAGTAGCGCACGCCGGATTTTTTCACCAGGATGGGCTCCCCTTGCGGCAGGTTCTTCGGCCCGAGCGGCAGGTTGGCTTTGATCATCTCCTCGGCGGCCTGGGTCGACAACGGGCGCGAGAACAGGAACCCCTGTGCGTGCGTGCAGCCAAGCCGCTCCAACTCCCGCCCCTGGGCCTCCTCCTCGATGCCTTCCGCGACCACACTGGTATTAAGCGTGCGCGCCAGCGCCAGGATGCTCTCGACAATGGCCGGACGGTCGGGCTGCAACAGGCTCTTCACGAACGAGCGGTCGATCTTGAGCGCGTCGACCGGAAGCTTGGCCAGGTGACTGAGCGATGAGTAGCCGCACCCGAAATCGTCGAGATAGATTTTCGCGCCGAACTCGCGTAGCTGGCTGAGCAGCTTTGCGGCCTCATTCGGGCTGTCCATCAACGCGGTCTCGGTGATTTCGAGGCGCAGGTCGCAGGGCTTCAACCCTGCCTTCTGCACGGCCTGCTCGACCATCCAGAGGAAGTTCTGCTGCATCAGCTGCCGGCTGGAGACGTTGACCGTGACGTAGTCGAGGCCGGCGTCGGGGAACCGCCGCTTCCAGTCGGCAAACGTCGTGCACGCTTGCTGGAGCATGAAGGTGCCGAGCGGCTCGATGATCCCCAGCTCTTCGGCGAGTGGAATAAACGTGACCGGCGACACCGGCTTGCCGTGGCGTGTCCATCGCGCCAGTGATTCGAAGCCGACGCACATCCCCGAGCTGAGCAGCACGATCGGCTGATAGTGCACTTCGAAGTCGTTGGTGTTGACGGCGTGGCGCAGGTCGTTCTCGAGGCCCAGCCGGTCGAGCTCGCGCGCGTGCATGTCGGCATCGAACAACTCGTGGCGCGCCTTGCCGCGGGACTTCGCGTGATACATCGCCGTGTCGGCGTCGCGCATCATCTCGTCGGGGTTGTTGTAGTCGGCATGGCCGAAGGCGATGCCGATGCTCGCCGAGGTGAAGACTTCGCGCCCGCCGATCGAGAAGGGCGCGCTCAGCGCCTCCTGGATGCGAAACGCGATCGCGTTGGCCTGGTTGGCGTTGCCGAGCTCATTCAGCAGAATTGCGAACTCATCACCGCCCAGTCTGGCGAGCGCATCGCCCGGCTTCAGGCAGCCTTCAAGGCGGCGCGACACGGCGGCGAGCAACTCATCGCCGACCAGGTGGCCGAGATTGTCGTTGACGACCTTGAAGCGGTCGAGATCGAGATAGAGCGCGGCGAACGGATTGGTTGCGCCGCGCTGCTTGAAGTCTTCGAGCCGGCGGCCGAGGCCCTCCACGAACACGGCGCGGTTGACCAAACCGGTGAGCGGATCGAGAAATCCGGTGCCCGGCGTTGGCTCGAGCGCGGTCGTCCGGCCCGCCGTCTCGGTGAGCGAGCCCGCAACGCGCAGCGCCCGCCGGCCCTGGCCGCGCATCGCGACGCCGCGGCACAGGAACCGCCGGTAGGTCCCGTCCTCATGGCGAAGCCGGTGATCGTGCTGGAAATATTCGGTCTTGCCGGAGAGATGCGCATCGAGCGCGGCTTTCAGTTCGGCACGGTCCTCTGGATGCACACGATCGATCCAGTCGGCGACCGGACCGACAGCGGCAGGCGCGGGCAGCCCAAGCATCGCCCGCCATCGGTTCGAGCCGTAGAACTCCTGGCTCTGTAGATCCAGTTCCCACAGCCCGTCGTTGGCGCCCTCGGCCGCGAGCGCAAGTCGCTCTTCGTTGCGCTTGAGGGCGAGGTCGGCGCGCGTGCGCGCAGACATGTCGTCCCACAGCAGCGTCACGCCGCCGACCACCGGCAGCACCCTGACCTGCAGCGTGCGCCCGCCCGCGACGGACGGCAGTGCGACACTGGCCAGCGTGCGCGACGCGCCACCCGCGAGCACGTCGGCGATCGTCTTCGGAAGCTCCGTCTTGGCGAGGGCGGGCATGGCCGCGGCGAGTGAACGGCCCAGCACCCGGGCACGAGGACAATCAAGAATGCGTTCGAGCGCATCGTTCCACAGGGTGACGACGCCGTCGCCGTCGATCACCGACATGCCCTGATCGATCGATTCGAGCACTTCGCGGCGCCGGCGCTCCTCGTTGATGCGATCGACGTGAGCGGCATAGGCGCGGAACGCAAAATAGAACGGCACGGCCAACACCGGCACCACCTGCCACATTCGATGGTCGACCAACGCGACCAGTCCGACGGCCACGGCGGCGCCGATGAAATAGCCCTGGCTGCCGCGGAGCAGGCTTGCCGGCCATGTACGGCTGAGCGGCTGTTTGATGAGCAGCGGCCCGATCACTTCCGCCGCGAGGCTCGTGACGACGCAGTATCCGAGAACGGCGGCGGCGATTGGCAGTCCCTGCTGCGGCCAGGCGAACGCGCCGAGCGTGCCGCCGAGGACGTGGTGCAAAAAGCCGGCGGCCTGTATCGCCGCCACGACGGTCACAGCATCGACAAGGACCCGGCGGTAACGATGATGGTGCTGTGGATCCGCGAGGCCTTGCATGACCGCTCCGGCCGTTGCAACGATCGTCGTCGCGTGCGGACCGAGCAGCAGGAGCGACGTGAAATTGATGATGAAGGACGGCGGCATCGTCGCCCAAGCCGTCGCGGTCGAGCGTTGCAGCGCCAGAGCGGAGGTGAGCAGCGCGGCGAGGATCAGGCCCGGGAGTTCGATTGAGCGATCGGGGCGTGGCCAGCCCGACAGGCCGAGCCACACGCCGGCAGCGACGGCGACCAGCGCGAACGCAACGATCGCCGCGCGATCCGGAGGTCGCGACGCTTCAGTTGATCGGTTCAATGGGTCGATCCACCTCGGGGACGTAGCAATGACTCGGCCAATCGGCCTATTTCACACAAGTCATTACGTGACAATACCTTAGAGATGAACTGCTGCTGAGCTGCCACGCTCGCGTTTGGTCTGTTTCGGTGCAGTGCTCGCGCGGAACCGCGCCTGTGGTCGAGCGATTACGTCGATTTCTGGCTTGAAAAGGACCGAATTCGTAACTTCCTGCGCGCGAAATGCGGTGACCCGTTTAGGAACACGACGGGATGGGAAGAATCGGGCAAAGTGGGACATCCCCCCGGCGGGCTAGACGCGGCGATTCCTCGCGAACTTGTGCCAGGCCTTGTCGCCACGTAGAAAATCGACGAGGCCCTTCGCCTGCGCGTAGATCAGCACCGGGCGGTACGCAAACAGGTCCAGGACGCCAAGAACCATCAAGCGCACCAGATCGCGAGGCGCGTACGCTCGCTCGCCCCGGTCATGAAACAGGATGGCCAGATTCGTGAGGATGCCATTCGCGAAGGCCGTCACCGCCAGCATCAACACCACGTCACGAAGCACCAGTGTCCCCGCCCACCAGGCGATCGGCACGATGACGACTGAGAGCACTTGAAAGATGGGTGCGAGGACTTCCACGAGCAGGTAGTACGGGACGCCGACCAACCCGACCGAGCCGTACGTCCGGTTGAACATCATCCGGCGATAGTGCCACACGGTTTCGGTGATCACCCGCTGCCAGCGCGCCCGCTGGCTGACGAGGTGGCCGATCGAATCGGGTCCTTCCGTACGCCCGACGCTCTCCGGCAGCGCCACGATGCGATACGGGCGGCCCTCCCGCCGGAATCGCTCGTGCACGCGAAACGTGAACTCGATGTCCTCGCACGTGAACGCGCCGGAGAAGCCGCCCAGCTCCTCCACCACATCCCGGCGCCAGACCGCGAACGCGCCGACGCTGCATAACATGAAGTTCCATCGGCTCCAGCCGATCCGGTTGTTGATGAACGCCCGCATGTAGTCGAGCAATTGAAAGTTGGTCAACGCGCTGTCGTCCACGCGCTGCATTCCCGGTTGCACGGCCGCCGCCGGATTCGGGCCGCCGGGTAATCGTCACATGGCTGGTGACGCCAACGATCGTCGCCGGATCGCGCATCGGGACTCGCATGCTGTAGAGCAGCGCCTTGGGATAATAGACCGTGTCGCTGTCAACGGTGCAGATGTAGCGGTAGCGGGCAAGATTCAGTCCCGCGTTGAGGGCGTCGGCCTTGCCGCCGTTGACCTTGTCTACCACGATGAGGTTCGGGTACCCATCGCTGCGATAGACGCCGCGCACCAACTGGCTGGCGAACCGGCGCTGGTAAAACACCTCGCGTCGTTCGAGCCGGAACAACCTCTTGAGCAAGCTCAGCGTGCGATCGTCCGATCCGTCATTGACGACAATCACCTCGAACTCCGGATAATCGAGCGCCAACAGCGACCGGACGGAGGCTTCAATCAAGACCTCCTCATTGAATGCCGGCGCGATCACGCTCACTGGAATCGTGAAGTGGCTCTCCGCCAGGGCGTCGTAGTCCTCGTTCTGGTCTTGCTGCACCAGTTGGACGTGTTCCAGTGCGGAGCCGAACAGCATGACGGCAAACGCCGCGAAGACCGCCACCAGGTAGGCAAAGCACGCGGCGACCACGACGAACGTGAAGGTCTGAAGATCCATCTCAGACCGTCCCTGGCTGCAGGCGGCCGGTCAACAGGTCGCGGGCACGCTCCCGCGAGGCCTGCGGCAGCCGGAGGAGGACGCCGTCCCACATCCGAAGGCCGCCGGCCTCAACCAGTGTCCTGATGACCGACAATCGGTGAGCATCGGATGGGCCGGTCGCTTCGAGCTCAAGCAGGCGCTCGAAGGCCCCGGTGTTCTGCAGCACCTCGGCGGCGCCGTTTCTGGCGAACGCGTCCGGATGCGACAGGTACGGGACCAGCGCATCCGCGACGGCCTCGCCGGATTGTTCGAGCGTCTGCTTCACTGCCGACCGCACCCACCAGTCGAGGTCGGCCAGCAGGGGAACGATCGCGCCGATGCTGTGCGGGGCTCGCAGTATGCCGAGCGCGCGAGCGGCGTAAACGCGCACGAAGGGAACTGGATCGCTCAGGCATCGACGCGCGGCGGCCGCCGCGCGCGCGCCGCCGAGCTCCGCAATCGCATACAGCGCCGCCTTGCGAACGAGTGGCTGCGTATCGGCCGTCATCGCCTCGAGGACGGAAATCAGGTCTGGTGTTCCCGGGTAGCGTTTGATCAGCATCGCCCCCCAGAAGCGGGTGGCGGTGTCGGCCGACGACAGCAGCGGCACCAGCAGATCCGAAATGTCCCCGGAGAGCGCTTCAATCGCCGTGGCGATCCGCGACCGTACTGTACCGTCCCGCGCGCAGGGCGTCAACCAGCAGTACGGCACCGCGCCAGTCGTCGAGCTCGCCAAGCAGGCTGATGGTCGCGCCGACCACCTCCGGGTTGTCGTCGGTCAGCGCCAGGGCCAGCAAGCGCCACGCGTCGGCGGCGTCCGTATGCGCCAGCGCGCGCAACGCGGCAATGCGATGCAATCCACCCGCATCGCCCTGCTCTCCGGCGAGCTCGCACAGCCGTCTCGTTCCGACACGGACGACGAGCGACCGCGCCACCAGCTGGTGGATCCCGTTGGGAATCGACGAGTCAGCCGCGATCCTCCAGAGGATCGACACGGGTGCGCTCGTGAGCGCGACGATCGCCCGGTGCCGGTTCAGGCCGGCCGCTCCGGGCTTGGCCGCTCCGGCCAGGAGGCTCTCGACCAACGCGATCAGGCGGCGCTGACGTTCGAACCGAAGGCGACTGACGATCACGAAGAGGGCCGTGAGCAGGTAGAGGCCGCCGGTCAGCGCTGCGGCCCACCAGACCCACTCCCCACCCAATTTCAACGACGTCAAAAAGCCCGCCGGTAGCCAAGCAGGAACGACTTGTAGTCGAACGCCGGCTCTTCCCGAGCCACGACGCCGCCAATTTCGATCGAATCAAACGCAGTCAGGCCGATGCGCACTTGGCCGAACCCCGCGCTGGCACGCGAAGTCCCCGTGGGCAGGGCCGCGATATCGAAAATCCGATCGCCGTGGGCGAAGCCTCCGCCAATCCGCAGGCGGGAGCTGACCTGGTGGTCGGTGCGGAACTGAAGGGTCGGCGACGTCCGACCGGTGAGGGTGTTTCTCGAGAGGAAAAGCTTCGCAGCCACCTCGCCTTTCGCGTGGTACCACGTCAGCGCCGGCTGCGCCTGGTGGACGCTCAGCAAACGGAAGTCGAGATAGCGATACCCGAGCGAGGCCACCAGCGTTCCGACGACGCGGCGCGACAACTCTGCCTCGGCGCTGACCCTCGACAGGAAGTCGGCATCGAACGTGGTCGCCACCCCGGCGGCCATCGTCCAGTCGCCCGCGCGCTTGTAGCCTTGTGCGGAGGTCGCGACATCCACAAGGCGCTCGCGCTGTTGGCGTTCAACCCCGACGAGCCACCCTCCGGCCTCCGGACGCCTCCAACCCAACTTGAGGCGTTCCGTCGTCCAGATGCTCGACGCGCCGTGATTGGTGGCGATCGCGCGATCGCGCGCAAGGTCGACGCTCCACGGAGAAAGCGACTGCGCGCGCACGACGGTTGCAGACATCAGCTGGGCAAGCAGCACGACCAGTCCACAGACGACAGCCGGAGCGCCTTGGGGCGAGCGTTGATTTCGACGCACCTCAGCTCGCGCCAGACGGGCGACATTTTCTGAACATTTTTTGCTCCATGAGGGGTTATCCCGAGGCTATCAGACTTCGATGGTGACAGCCATGAAAGCTACTTCTGGCGACGGCGCGGAAATACCAATAGGGCCGCCCGAAACGCGACCTCTCGTTGGCAATTTGTCATGGTTGCGGGGGCGTGCAAGCAGCGGTACTTGCAGCTATGGAGTGGAGCCGCGTGAGGCCGCTCCTTCATCGATCCCGGACATCCAGGACCTCATTCAATTTCGCTCCACCCTGCTGCACATCCCTTCGCGGCGCGAGCGCGACGGTTTACTGCAGCGGCGCGGCGTCCGCCCGAGTCAACCAGGGCACCTTCCTCAGCGACGGCTCGCGTGATTGTCGTCGCTGACAGCCGTCGTCACGCTGAACCCACGTCCTTGACCCGGTGCGCGATACCCAGTTCGTTAGCAATAGCGCCCAGCGGCCCGTCGGCCGTCCACAGTTGGACCCCTGCGACCAGTGCCGAGGCCAGGAGGTGCGCGTCGATCCAGCCGATGCCGCGCCCATGGAACTTGCGCGCCCGGACGAACGCCACGACTTCGCTGTGAGGCACAGCCGACAGCTGCTCCATGCGTTCGTAGCTGCTGAGTAACTCCTGCCGGCCGCCGCGGTCTCCGAGCAGCAGCTCCCCATACACGGACTCGTGCCCGACCACGGCGTCGTCGGCCAACAGCCGGTCCAGCTGCGTCGAAAACGGCGCGCGGTTGTCATTGCGCCTCGCTGCCGTCCGGTGGGGCGTGGCGCGCTATTTCGGCGTGACTTCGAAGCGGAAGATGACGTACTCGATCGGTCCGTCCAGCTCGATCAGTCGGTGCGGCAGCCCGGCTGGAATCACCACGACATCCTTTGCTTTCACGCGCTGCCTGATGCCACCCTCCTGTGCCATCGAGTAACTGGGCAAGGCGCCGAGGTTCGGCGGATCCGACACCGGTCTGGTATCCCGCGTCGTGCCGCCCGTGACAAGTGTGGCGGAGCCGGAAATGATCTGATAGACCTCGGTGAGCTCGGCGTGCATCAAGGCGCGCGTTTCGTCTCTCGTGCGATGGATCATGCCAACGCGAACGATGCCACCTTTGATCGGCGTCTCACTCATCTTCTTGTCGAGCGTATTCGCGGCGATCGAGGCCTTCATCGTCGCGTCGATGGTTTCGGCGGTGACCACGGCGGCCGGTGCCGGCGTCTGCGCGAAGACGGCTGCGGTGGACGCCAGGAGGAGAACGGAAGAGACCGAAATCATCTTGAGCATTTGGGGGCAATCTAGCACGGGCCGACGGTCTCACCAAGAACGTGCGCCTGCCCCCGGGCAGGTCTGCGCTCCGCCAATTCCAGCGGCCGTCGTGACCGTCGCCGTGCGGGCACCAGCTGTTGCGGCCGGGTCGATCACGAAGTTGGCGGTCAGCGACGAGCGCTGCTCACGACGACGCTGCCGATAGTCACGCCGCTACCACTGACGTTTCACGGTCGTGGCGCCGGCCACGAAGTTGGTGCCCGTCAGCATGATGCACTGTATGCCTTGATTCGGCGAGATGCTCGTCAGCGTCGCGCGCCCGGCACCGGCGACTGCGCTTCGACCGCCTCGGCGTGGCGACCCCTCGCCGCAAGTTGTGATGGTTGCGGGCGCCGGCAACCGCCGGTTTTTGCAACTGTGGACAGACCTTTATGGATCCCGGCCTACAGAAGGTCGATTTCGCGATCGAGGACTAAATCAATGGCGTCCGATTAAGAACACTCAACCCCAACTGAACAGCAAGCTCGACTCGTAGCAGGGCGTCTGGATCGAAATGCAATCGCTAACCTCTGCGACGCGAGTGTTGACGCAATCACCGTTCGGCTGGCCGAAGTCACGGACGAGGAGCTGCGACGTGGATTGGAAGTGAGTTGGGGCCGACCGCTTCTGGCGGTCTCAGCCGGGTAATCAGCGATGTTTTGACGGAGTGTCTTCGGCGCGCCCTGAAAACGCTGAAGTTGGTTGCGGGGGCGTGCAACCGCCGGTACTTGCAGCTGTGGAGCGGGGCCACGTGAGCTATTCCCGCCATTGAGGCCGCGGTGACTTCGCCACGATTCCTCTCGGCTTCCCATTCGGCGTTCATGCCGTGAGTTTCAATCAAGTACACCTGCATCGAGTGAAGGACGTTGTAAACGTGCTTCATCTCGGCGCGAAGGGCTTCGAAGTCAATCGAGACCTCATCATTGATTCCCTTCGGCTCGACGCCGAAGGTTTCTCCGTTAAACCGAAACCCATACGATCCAGGATCTGCCTTGTGTAGGTCTTTCACCAGCTTTTCGATGAAGCCCGTGTCAAACCCGTCCCATGTGTCGCCGCCGAGCTTGGCGGCACTTCCGCTTTGATCGGTTCCCAAAGCCAATTCAGGTCGTGAGTCTTCTTGAACAAGACGATTTGCGGCGTTCTTAGAGCGGTCGAGCCACCGCGAGTAGAACTGAACGGACTCCAGCGCGAGTTCCACAGAGTGACGGAACAGAAACACACCGGCGGCCCCGTGGACGTACGGGTTCAGATCTCCCTTGCACACTCCTGTCACGATGTACTCGGCGGCCTCGTAGTAGGCCTGATCCCAAATCGCTCCAATCTTCCACATCCCTTTGGGGAAGTGGATGATTGGTTTGGGAGTCCCACTTCACCGCGCCGGCGATCTCGTTCATTTCGGCGAGTTCCCGCTGTTGCCTCGCATCATCGTCCTCGGCGTGCTCTTCTTCTGACATAGCAGCTCCTGACTGAAGCGACTCAGCGTCAGTAGCAATCGCCAGTTCCTCGGTCCACTCCAGAAGACCCATTCACTCGTCGGTTCGCGCCCGCTTCTGCTTGGATCGCGGCCCGCGAGCACTCCACCATGCCCGCCAGCGAGCGACCCCGCGATCGATGCGCTTACGGTGGAGGGTCTCAAGGTACAGCGCTACAGAGATCAGAAGCAGGATGGTGACGGTCAGGTTGAACCAGTAGTCACGGGCCACGGCCGGGAGGGCATCTGACGATAGGTCCAGACAATCGCCACGACGCACAGCAAGAGCGGGAAAATGATCGTGTAGAGAAAGTGCGCCCAATCAAGAAAGCGTGGATACCGCTCAAGGTATGCGTCTCCTTCGCGGCGGAAAACCTCATGGACATGCCGCTGCAGAACGACTTCCAGTTCATGGATGTAGTTGGTACTGCCGCTCAAGGTTCAAGGTCACCTGCGGTTACCGAACCGTCAGGCCAAGCAACACGAACCACAATATGCTTCGGACGGTACGCCAGATTGGGCGAACTTGCGAGGTTGAATTGGCCTTCAGTACATCTCCGATCACCATTGCGAAACCCTGCGGCGTCGCCACGTCGAACATCGCAAGACCCAAGACCGCGATCACCAGATAGAAGTGCCGATCACGACTGGAGCGTTGGCTCTGCATGACACCGCATGTATCCCTGTAGTGCTCATGCAGGAGTTCAACCTGCGTCTCGCGAAGCTCTGTCATGCCTCACTCAAAGCTCGAATGACGGCCTGCTCGGTGAAGGCCATGCCCCATGAAGCGTTCGCGCCGACCAATTCGGCTGGCTCTCGTACGAACGATCGAACTTCACCGCGACGATCCTGTTGAAGTGGGCCTTGCTCTGCGCGATTTCGAAGTTGATCGAATTCCGATGGCCAATCAGCGCCGCGTGGCGATGCGGGGCGTTGGCGTACTGGCCCACGATTACGAGGGTGTGCGTTGCCAGCCCAATCTTCGCGCTTAATGCCGCCTTGACCCGTCCCACGTTCGTCGAATTGATTTCGCCAGGCGTGCCATCCTGAAACGTGAAACGAAACCGCGGATGTTCGTGCCATGCCTCCAGGAGGTACTTGTAGTGGCGGTCGTTCTCGTAATCGAAACTGACGAACACTGACATCGGCTCTCCCTCGCGCGGCTATCGACCGACGACCACGCCGAAACTCGCGTATGCCTCGGCCGAAGCAGACGAAAGGCCGGAAGTCGGCAGATAATCAAAGCTGAATTGGCTCACGGCGTCGGCGAGCGGCTCTTGCTTGAAGGGGACGTGAATTACGCGCGCAGAGCCGTCTTGGATGCGAGTAGCAAGAGCCGATGGCCAGAAAGCCGAGAGTGCCGCGGGATTCTGCATGGTACTCGTAACCTGGATAGGCCGCAATTATTGGCAGGCCGCGGACGCCGATCGCGTGTGAAATCTCAAAGGGCACCCAGTCGGTGTCGAAGCGGGTGGTCGCGCCAAGAATCAGGATGACGTTCTTGGAGTCTCCGAGACGCTCGACCAGCGTTCGCCGCAGCGTCTCCTCCTGCTGCTGTCTCGAACGGCGGCAGCTTTGTCGTGACTGTTCACGAAGCGGAAGTCGTTATCGTCGCGCACATGCCACGCGCGCAGCAGGTTGTAGGACTTCATGTCGGAAGCCGTGGATTCCGACGTGCCAGCCGCGTGAAAGACAACGTATGTGCCGCTGCGATAAGCCACAGGTCTGCACCGGACTTCGCAATCTACAGGTTCTCGATGTTCAGGCGCCGAACGCGGTACTCCTCGCCCGCCTTCGCCTGCACGTCCTGCCACGTCTGGAACCGAGTCCGGCTCCGAACGAAGGCATCCCAGTCGGCATCGGGAACAGCATCGATGTCCTGCTGCGACTCGATCTTGAAACCGGACGCGTCGGCCATCGCCTGGATCGTCGGGAAGCTGGTATGTCGACGCATGAACTCCGGCGGAAACAGGTCGTCAAATGCGACCGGCCCATTCACGTTTTGAGCGTTCCGGCTCAGGCGCTCGAGCTTGCGTCGGAATTCGTCGAGTCCTGTGATTTCTTGATTCCCATCGCAGCTAACCTCGCTCCTCGAACAAGTGGTTCAGGCCGAACGTTGGGGATACCCGGATCGTTCTCTTGTCGATGGTGGCGTCCCATCGATCCTTCGGAAACACCACGCCGAGCAGCCGCGACTTGATGGCATTGAAGACCCAGCCGACCGGCAAGTTGGCTGCAGCTGCAATCTCGTGCTCAGTAGTCAGTCCGTCGTAGTGGGAGTTCCTGTCCCTTGACCACGGACTTGAGCGCCTGGGCAAGTCGGGCACAACGTTCGCGGCAATCGGTTGTGTCGACGGTCCCGCTCAGCAGCATCGCCCGAAGCCATCCAGCCGCGGTCAGACGGAAAGCGGGGCCTCCCATCGGTGCTGAACTTGTCATCGATCAACCCATCGTCGAGCAACTCGCGCCACGTTGTCGAGAGCGCGTCCTCAAACTCTTTCGCGCTCGGCCGCACGCTCACTTGAATGAGGTACTCGTCGCCGATCAGAGCGAGCATCCTGCACAGTGTCCGTTCCTTGTCTTGGCGGCGCTCTGCATCAGAAACCGACATATGTGCCCCCTGCAGCAACCTCAGCAGGGATAATAGCACGAAGAAACAGCGAAAACCTCGGTGTTGTTCAGGGCCGTATGCGTCAATAAATGCTTACAGATATAAATGAGTGTAAGCAAAACGACGCAACGTCGAGGCACCACAGGCCAGACTTCTCCGCCTTGCGGAGAAGCAGCCCGTCCTGCGGGCCCGGGACGTAGCTCATCAGGGCATCCACACGAGCACGCTGACCCGAATGACGCGGTCGGGTGCCCTCGAAAAGGTTGGCCCGGGACGATATCGGCTGCCTACGAGCCCTCGGATCGACGGAGCACCACGACCTGGTGGTTGCCACCGCTGCCGTCCCGCGCTCGGTGGTCTGCCTGATCTCGGCCCTCCGATTTCACGACATCGGAACGCAGCTTCCGGCCGAGGTCTGGATTGCCGTTCCGCGTGGCACGCGTGTGCCGCGCGTTTCGACGCCGCCGCTTCGAGTCGTCAACGTCTCCACGGCCGTGTTCGATCTTGGCATCGAGGAGCATCGCATCGAGGGCCAGGCTGTTCGTATCTACAGTCTCGCTCGCACCGTTGCTGACTGCTTTCGGTTCAGGAACAAGGTCGGCCTCGACGTGGCCCTCGAAGCGCTGACGGAGGCGTGGCGCAGCAAACGCCTCAAGCTCGATGAACTCAATCGAATCGCGAAGAAGCTTCGCGTGCAGCGGGTGATGCAGCCCTACCTCGAAACGGTCGTCATGTGAAGCGCGACGGTCCGAAGAACATCGTCGCGTCCGTACAGGCGCGACTCGTCGAGCGGAGCCGGGAGCTCGGCGTCGAGCACCAGCTCACGCTTGCCCGCTTCGGCGGCGAGCGCCTGCTGTATCGCCTTTCGAAGTCCGAGTTCGCCGACAGGTTCATCCTCAAGGGCGCAGCTCTGCTCCTGCTGTGGCTCGGCGAGCCGATTCGCCCCACGAAGGACGTCGATCTCCTCGGCTTCGGCGACACGTCCGCCGAAGCCCTCAAGCGCGTGTTCGTCGAGCTGTGCGCGATCGAGTCACCAGACGACGGCCTGACGTTCCTGCCGGACAGCGTTCACGTCGACGCGATCCGCGAGGACCAGGAGTACGGCGGCATGCGCGTCAAGCTGATGGCGATGCTGGGAAACGTTCGGATCCCGCTGCAGGTTGATGTCGGCGCCGGGGACGCCGTCGTGCCGGCGCCGGAAGTCCTGGACTATCCAGGCCTCCTCGATCTCCCGCGCGCACGACTCCGCGCTTACCGGCCCGAGACCTCGATTGCTGAGAAGACCGAGGCGATGGTGCGGCTCGCGCTCGCGAACAGCCGGATGAAGGACTTCTTCGACATCCACCGCCTGGCCGAAACCCGAACGTTCGACGGCGAGACGATGCGGCTCGCAGTCGCGGCGACGTTCACGCGAAGGGGCATCGAGATCCCGGACGAACGTCCGCTCGCGCTGACCAGCGAGTTCGCGGACGACGCTCAGAAGAAGATCCAATGGGCAGCATTCGTTCGACGCGCACGACGGCCCGACCTTGCGGACCTGTCGGCCATCATCGCGACCCTTGATCGTTTTCTCTGGCCAGTGCTTCAAGCGGCCGCTCGAGGCGAACCATGGCCTCGTATATGGTCGAACGGCGCGTGGAAAGAGCTGTAGCGGCGGTCGCTGAACGCGATTCACCTGTCACGCTCCGCGATCCTCGGCCTCGGTCGTGAAGCGCGTCCCGAGAGGCTGGAGGGGTCCACTGAAGGTCAAGCCCCTTGCGGAGTCGAGCGAGCGCTCGGCGTCTGGCGCTCGTGAACGATCGACGCCGCCGAGGAGTGGCCTTTGGTTTCAGAGCCATTGGAAAGGGCCAAAACACTGAAACCGGCCATGCGGCCGGTTTCGCACCCTGCTGCCAAAGGAGGAGGGGGGATCATATGAACGTGAGTATACGCGACCGCGGTCACGAAGTCAGCGCCCTCAGCTTTTTCAGAGCGTCGGCGATCTCCACGCCCTTGGCTTCGACCAGATCGAGAAGTTCAGCCGGCGTCCGGCGATCGATCTCCGACTTGCGGTGGGGGTTGACGGCCTTCAGATCGTAAACGGCGTTCTCGATATCGTCGGCCTTGCTGGTCGCCTCTCGCGCCTGCTTGAGGAGATCGCGGACCGTAGCCTCGGAGGCGCCGATTGCTGCTTCATCCCGCGGCTTCGCCTTCTTGAGTGCTGCCAGTTCGTCCTTGGCCCGGTCCGCTTCACGCGCCTTGGCGCGCGCCGTCTCGCGAAACGGGAGCGCCTCTTCGGCGGCCTTCGCCCGTCGCGCTGCCAGATCGACCGTCCAGGACCGGTCGGAGTCGGCGCGCGTCGCGAGCTTGGCGGCGAAGTCCTCGAAGTGCTTGAGCGTCAGCGGTGACTTCTTCCCGACCTTCACGTCGGACAGGTCGTAGTACCAGATGCGCTCGGTCGGCTTGCCCTTGGTGAAGAACAGCAGATTCGTCTTCACGCCGGCGCCAGCGGCGCTGAAGACACCGCCTGGCAATGAGAGCACGCACCAGAGATCGCACTCGTCCATCGACGCCATCGTCCTGAGGCCGAACCAGGGCGAGCCGCCTTCGGGCGCTGGCGAGGACTCGCGCTTCGGCGAGCCAAGACTGCGGATCGAACTGAAAGGGAATCTGGCCGCGATGCTGACCGCCGCCCAACAAAGCGAAGAGGTCGCCGAAACGGGCGACCTCTCACTGCAAGTTACAGATGGTTGCGGGGGGGGGATTTGAACCCCCGACCTTTGGGTTATGAGCCCAACGAGCTACCGGACTGCTCCACCCCGCGACACGGTCAGAAGAGACTTATCCTATCAGATTAAAAACGCGCCACCAAACTCTGAATTCCGACTTCTGAATTCTTACGTCCTCAAGTCGGTGTCCTTCGTCTCTTTCGTCGCGATCAGGCCGATCAGCGACAGCAGCGCCACGCCGGACAGGTAGTAGCCGACATACTGCAGCCCGTAGTTCTGCGCCAGCCAGGTCGCGGCATACGGCGCCAGCGACGCGCCGAAGATCCCCGCGACGTTGAAGGCGATCGAGCTGCCGGTGTAGCGGACCGACGTCGGGAAGAGCTCCGACAACACCGTGCCGAGCGGGCCCGTAGACCAGGCCGGTCATCGCAAAACCCGAGGCACAGCATGACCAGCGTGCCGACGCTGCCGGACGCGAACAGCGGCGGCATCACGAAGCCGTAGGCGAACGCGGCGATCGTCATCCAGATCATCGCGCGGCGCCGGCCGCTCTCGGCGAGGATGGCGGCGATGCGGAATGGTCGCGGCGAAGAACAGGATCGCGAACAACTGCATCACCAGGAACTCGTTGCGCGTGTAGCCGAGCTGGCTGGTGCCCCACGACAGGCTGAACACCGACATCAGGTAGAACAGCGCGTAGGCGATGATCGAGATCATCGTGCCGAGCACCAGCGCGCCGAAGTGATCGCGAAACACCGCCAGCGCCGGCACCTTGGCCCGCGCCTCGTCCTTCTTCAGCGCCTCGGCGAAGATCGGCGTTTCGGTGATCGTCAGCCGCACATACAGGCCGATCAGCGACCAGCGACGCGCTGGCCAGGAACGGAATGCGCCAGCCGAACGCGAAGAACTGCTCGTCGGTCAGAAACCGCGACAGCAGCAGGAACACGCCGCCCGAAAAGATGAATCCGATCGGCGCGCCGAGCTGCGGGAACATGCCGTACCACGCGCGCTTGCCTGGAGGCGCGTTCTCGGTGGCCAGCAGCACCGCACCGCCCCATTCCCCACCGAGCCCGAGGCCCTGGCCGAAGCGGCAGATCGCCAGCAGCAACGGCGCCGCGAAGCCGATCGACTGCGTAGGTCGGCAGCATGCCGATCAGCACCGTCGAGATGCCCATCGTCAGCAGCGCCGCGACCAGCGTGGTCTTGCGGCCGACGCGATCGCCGAAGTGGCCGAACACCACCGAGCCGATCGGCCGCGCGATGAACGCGATCGCAAACGTCGCTAACGACGCGAGCGTGGCGGTGTGCGGGATCCGTCGGCGGGAAAGAACAACCGCGGGAAGACCAGCACCGCTGCGGTGGCGTAGATGTAAAAATCGAAGAACTCGATCGTCGTGCCGATCAGGCTCGCGAAGAGCACCTGGCGCGGCGTGTTGAGGGGCTTGGGCGTAGGAGGCACGCGGAAAGTTTACACGCGAACGGGCGGGTCGAAGACAGACACGAAGAGACAGCCGGCCAGCCTCACCGAGGCCGGCCGGCGCATCATCGAACTACCAGCGGGGCTCCGAACGACGCCGATTGCCACCGCCGCCATCGCCACCGCCGTACCCGCCGCCGAAGGATCCTTCGGTCTTGGGACGCGCCTCGTTGACCGTCAATGCGCGGCCGCCGAGGTCGTGGCTGTTCAACTGGTTGATCGCAGTCTGCGCTTCGTCATCGCTCTCATTTCGACGAACGCGAAGCCGCGCGCGCGACCGGTGGCCATGTCGCGCATCACTTTGACGCTCTCGACGGTGCCCGCCTGCGCGAACAGGTCCTGCAACTGAGTTTCCGCCGTGTCGTACGGCAGGTTTCCAACGTAGAGTTTCTTACCCATAATCACTAACTCCTGGCGTCGCTGCGCGACACCCTTGCCGATCAGAATGCACCGCGAAAGCGCGGCCACACCAGGGATCGGCACCTGGGATTTCGTCTCGTAGCTAGCAGGATTTCAGGAGAAGCGAGTCAGTGAAGGCTCGTTCCGCCGACAGGCGGCACAGCACGTGGCAAGATCCGAGCCCTCACTATAGCACGGTTCTGCGCACTGGCCGGGTTCGCTGGTCCTCGGCGTTTCCGCAAGCAAACGCTCGACCGTCGCGGTGATCTCTTCCTTCGCGGTGTCGTGGAACACGCCGCTGGCCGCGCCGGCGAATCCGGCATGCACGCCGCGCACCAGCCCGTCGCGGCCGAGGAAGATCGTGGTCGGGAACGAGTTGAGGTTGTGGATCTGCGGCACCTTCTCGGCGAGGTCGGCCTGCTCGCCGGCGAGCACCACCGGGTAGTTGATGCCGTAGCGCTTGTTGAACGCGAGCAGCCGCGGATAGCCCTTCGCCTTCTGCGCTTCCTCTTCGAACGACAGCGCGACGATCTCGAGGCCCTTCGCGCGGTACTTGTTGTAGCAGCTCGGCGAGGAACGGCGCTTCGTCGTGGCAGTTCGGGCACCAGCTGCCGCTGATGCTGACGATCACGACCTTGCCGCGGAAGCGCTCGTCGGTGTTCGACACCACCTTGCCGTTGATGTCCGGGAACGCGAACTTGAACGGCTCGGTCGGATTCTTCACGCTCGAGTGACGCGACGGATCGGTCGGCTCGGGCACGTCCTTCAACTTCGCCTCGGCGGCCTTCACGGCGATCATCTTCTCGGTGCGGTTGCGGACGATTTCGAGCGAGCCGTCCTGTCTGCGGCGTCAGCTCGAGCACCAGCGGCCGCGCGCCGAGAAGTGACTGACGATGAACTTGCCGTTGCGGTAGCGTGCCGGCGAGCGCGCCGGTGTCGCCGTCGACGCGGAGAATCGCGGCGGTCACTTCGGCGCCCGACTGCCGGACGATGAAGCGCCAGGCGGACTCACCCTTGTTGCTGGCGACGTTGCCGATCTGCCACAGCCCGTCGATCTGCGGCACTTCGTTCGGGAACGCGGCTGGCGGCGCGAAGCGCTTCGCGTAGAACGGATAGAAGCTGGTGCCGCGGTTGTAGATACCGGCGAGCCGTCCGTTCACGAGTGACGGCTTCGACCGCGGTCGCGTAGTGATCGAAGTTCAACGTCAACGCGCCGTTCTCGAACTTGCCGCCGGTCGACGTCACCTTCTCGTCGCCGTTGAAGAACGATCCGGCACGGTGGCCGCGCCGCTGCCGGCGATCTCGAACCGGAACGGAATCTCGAGGCCGTTGACGACGACGGCGGCGTCCCACAGTCCGGCAAGCGACGGCTGGCCCTGTGCGCGTGTCGAGCGGCTGCTGAGCTCGCAGCAGTTCAGGAGCCGCAAGCAGCGATAACGCGACGACTAGCAGTCAAGAGCCGTTTCATGATGCATCTCTCCAACTAACTCCGGCACGAAAAAGCAAAAGGCCCGGAGGTTTTCACCTCCGGGCCTCGAATCGTTCTGAGAACTGGAAACCGTTTACATGGCGGCTTACCATTAGACACAGCGCGACCGGCGTCGGAGGATCTCCGACGCAACAACACACGCAGGTCTGGGCAAAGGTCTTCACGTCTCGGCCGTTATACCTCAGATGCCCGCTTCTTCGCAAAGTGTCGCCACACCCGAAAGCCCAGCAAAATCGCCACGCCGATGCCGTAATACACCGGGTAGGTGGCATCGAGCTTCACCTTCCAGAAGTAGTGCAGCACCGCCGCCAGGGCGGTGATGTAAATCAGCTTGTGCAGCAGGTTCCACTTCTTCCCGCCCATCCGGCGGATCCAGCCGGCGGTGGAGGTGATCGCCAGCGGAATCATCAACACGAACGCGGTGAAGCCCGCGGTGATGTACGGGCCGCGTCCAGCAGGTCGTCCCACGAGGCCCGAGGCGTCGAACTTCGAAAACCCTCCGATGAAGAAGGTGGTGACGACGTAGATCGTGAAGTGGATCGACGGCGTAGAAGAACGCGAACAGGCCGACCAGCCGCCGGTAGTTGACCAGCTGGTTGATGCCGGTCAGCCAGCGCAGCGGCGTGATCGCCAGCGTCGCGACGATCAAGCGCAGCGTCCAGATGCCGGTGGTGTTGGTGATCTTTTCGATCGGGTTCGCGGTGAGGTTATCCGTGAACCCGTCGTAGATCAGGAACGCGAGCGGTGCCAGGCACGCAATCCAGACGATGGGCTTGAACACCCATCGCCGCCATTTGCTGCAGTCAACCGTAGGCCCTGAGCGATGTCGAAGGTCAGTAGAACTTCCGCAGATCCATTCCGGCGTAGAGCGATGCGACCTGATCGCCGTAGCCGTTGAACATCAGCGTCTTGCGGCGGAAGAACTCGCCGAGGCGGCGCTCGCTGCCCTGCGACCAGCGCGGGTGATCGACCTGCGGATTGACGTTGGCATAGAAGCCGTACTCCGACGACTGCTGCTGCTTCCAGGTGTTGACCGGCTCGTTCTCGGTGAACGACACGCGGACGATCGACTTGATGCTCTTGAAGCCGTACTTCCATGGCACCACCAGGCGAATCGGCGCGCCGTTCTGGTTCGGCAGCACTTCGCCGTAGAGGCCGAGGCCGAGCAGCGTCAGCGGATGCATCGCCTCGTCCATGCGCAGGCCCTCGACGTAGGGCCAGTTGCAGCGCGGGCTCGGTCTGGCCGGGCATCTGCTTGGTGTCGACCAGCGTCTTGAACACGACGTACTTCGCCTTCGAGGTCGGCTCGAACCGCTTGAGGAACTCGCTCATCGGGTAGCCGACCCACGGCACCACGATCGACCACGCTTCGACGCAACGCATGCGGTAGATGCGCTCTTCGAGCGGCGCCCACTTCATGATGTCTTCGATGTTGTAGGTGCCGGGCTTGGCGCACTGCCCTTCGACCACGACGCTCCACGGCCGCGGCCGCAGCGTGCTGGAGTACTTCGCGGGGTCGGCCTTGTCGAGGCCGAACTCGTAGAAGTTGTTGTAGGTGGTGACGTCCTTGTAGGAGTTGAGCTTCTCGTCGGTGCTGAACGGGCTCTTCTTGAGGTTGGTCAGCTTCTGCGCGTTCGGGTTCTGCGCCGCGACCTCGCGTCGCCGCCGAGCAGGCCCAGGCCGCCGGTCGGCCACGGCCGCCGCGGTCACGCCGGCCGCGGCAATGAACTCGCGCCGCCGCACGAACAGCTCCTTCGGGCGTGACTTCCGATTCGCGAATGTCCTGCAGCTTTTTTGATCAGCATATGGCAACCTTGGCCCGATGATACCCCTTGAGACGCCTTTCCGAGGCCGGCCGTTTCAAGGCAAGATGCCGTGATGCTTCGACCGCCAGCCGCCGTGGTGGCCGTGGTCCTTGTCGGGTCGTGATCGCCGCCGGCCCCGTCCGCACAGGTCCGCCTGGCCGACGAATCCGATCGCGCCACGTTCCGGGCGTGGTTCGTCCTGCTCGCCGATGCCCAGTTCGAGCGCCGCACCGACGATGTCGAGCGATTGCGCGGCGCTGGTGCGCCACGCGGTGCGCGAGGCGTTGCGCGCGCACACCCCGGAATGGGTGCGCCGCTCGGGCCTGCCCTTCACGCCGCAGTTCGCGCGAGGTGCGCTCCGCGCCGCGCGCCGGCGTCGGACGGGCTGCGCCTGTTTCGCGTCACCGCCGGTGCCACGCCCGCAGTACGCGGAGTTCGCCGATGCGAAAACGCTGATCGACCTCAACACCCGGCCGCTCGGCCGCGACACGCGCGCGCTGCGCGCCGGGCGACCTGCTGTATTTCCGGCAACCCGGCCAGCGCGATCCCGATCACCTGATGGTGTTCGTCGGGCGATCGCATTTCGAGCCCGAGGGCGACGACTGGGTCGTGTATCACACCGGTCCCGCTCGACGGCGGCCCGGGCGAAGTTCGCAAGGTGCGGTTGTCGACGCTGGCACAGCATCCCGCGCCGCGCTGGCGGCCGCGTCACATCGAATCCGAATTTCGTCGGCGTGTTCAGGTTGGGAATGCTATGAAGCCGCGCACGCTCTTCTTTGGTTATTGGCTGATTCGTCTTTCTTGCTTGCTTCACCGCTCCCGCTGTCGGCGCAGGAGCGCCGACGAGCGGCCGGCGTTCTCGCTGTCGACCAGCGAAGTCTTCACGACGCGAGACGCGCCGCAGCTTCTACCTGACCTTCCGGCGCATTCCGCAGCTCGACTTCCGCGTCTACAAGGTCCGCGATCCGTTCGCGTTCTTCGCCGGTCTCGACGATCCGCATCAGTTCGGCACCGGCGAGGCGCACGTCGAACAGGAACGCACCTGGCTCGAGCGGTTCGCGGACTGGAAGCGCGGCCAGCGGCAACAGCGTGCGACAGCTTCGCGCGAACGCAGGCCAGCCGCGAGTACCGCGTCGGCGCGACGCGCGGTCAGCGACCAGGCCGAGGTCTCCCAGCGGGTGGTGCTCAACGCCAACACCTTCGCGCAGGTGCCGCTGCTCAATGCCGATCAGGTGGTGACGACGTGGCGCGAGCTGCTGCCGAACCACCGCGACGCCGAAGTGCGGCGCGTGCCGGTGGAGCTCAAGCAGCCCGGCATCTACGTGGTCGAAGCCGTCAACGACCTGCTGCGCGCCTACACCATCGTGATCGTCTCGGACGTCGGCCTGGTCACCAAGACCTCGCCGGGCCAGATGCTGTTCTTCGCCGCCGATCGCTTCACCGGCGAGCCGGTGGCCGACTGCGACATCCGCGTGCTGTTCGCGAAGCAGACGATCGCCGAGGGGCGCACCAACGCCGACGGCCTGTTCGAGGCGACGCTGCCCGACGATCGGATGGAGAACATCATCGGCGTCGCGCAGTGCGGCGATCAGCACGCGGCGACCGATCCCGGCTCGTGGACGCTGCAGCAGCCCGCGCGCGAGCTCGCCGCCTACGTCTACACCGACAAGCCGATCTACCGGCCCGGCCACACCGTTCACGTCAAGGCGATCCTGCGCTGGCGCCAGATGGATGCGCTGGTGCGGTTCGATCGCCCCGAGGCGGAGATCGCCGTCTCCGACACCAACGACAAGGTGGTGTTCCGCCAGCAGGTGAAGCTCGACGCGTTCGGCGCGATCGAGGCGAGCTTCCCGGTGCCGGCGACCGCGGCGCTCGGCAACTACGCGATCCGCATCCAGAGCGGCGACGCGCAAGGCAGCGGCGGCTTCGAGGTCCAGGAATATCGCAAGCCGGAGTTCGAAGTGATCGTCACGCCGGCGTCGCGCTTCGTCGTGCAGGGACGCGAGGCGGTGCGTCTCGGTGCAGGCGCGCTATTACTTCGGCCAGCCGGTCGCGAACGCGCAGTTGCGCTGGGTGGTCAACCAGCAGCCGTACTACTCGCCGCTGCGATGGGACGACGACCTCGAAGGCGGCGAGCAGCAGCTACTGGTACGGCGACAACCAGACCGCCGAAGGCACGGTCCGGCTCGATGCCGACGGCAAGGCGCAGATCCGCGTGCCGCTCGCGGTCGATGAGAACGGCGCGCGACTTCAGCGCGCGCATCGAGGCGCAGGTCACCGACGCGGCGAACCGCGAGGTCTCCGGCCGCGCGGTCGTGCACGCCACCTACGGCTCGTTCCTGCTGTCGGCCGAAACCACCAACGTGATTCATCGCGCCGGCGGCACCGCGCAGGTGTCGGTGCGCGCGCTCGACTATCTCGGCACGCCGCAGCCGAACGTGCCGGTCACGCTGGTGCTCGAGCATCTGCAATATCGGACCGGCTACTACGGCGAGCCGGAGATCACCGCGATCAGCACGCAGACCGCGACCACCGATGCCAACGGCCGCGCCGACGATCGTCGTTCACGCTGCCCAACCGCACCGGCAGCTTCCGGGTCCGCGCCACCGCGCCGAGCGGCGATCGCACCGTCGCAGGATCTGGTCTTTCTCTGGGTGCCCGGGCCCGGGCGAGAACACCGGCGACAGCGGCGATCGCTATCTCGAGCTGCTGGCCGACAAGAAGAACTATCAGCCCGGCGAATCCGCGACGCTGATCGTCCGCGGCGAAACGGTGATCGGTCCGGTGCTGGTGTCGAAGGAAGGCCAGCACGTGTCGTGGTTCCGGCTGCTGCGGCCGACCGCCGCCGACACGATCCAGGTGCCGATCGATGACGGCGACGTCGGCGACGTGTTCGTCAACATCGTCTATCTTGCGCGAGGGCCGACTGCATCGCGCCGAGCGGCGCCTCGGCGTGGCCGCCGCATCGAAGACGCTGACACGTGACGGTCACCGCGCAGCAGGCCGTGTCGCGGCCGCGCGATCCGGGCGTGTTCGAGGTGCGGTCACCGATGCCGCCGGACAGCCGGTGCGCGCGCAGGTCAGCCTCGCCGTGATCGACGAGGCGGTCTACGGCGTGAAGCCGGACGACACGCCGGATCCGATTCGATTCTTCTACCGCCGCGAATACTCGCGCGTCGCCACCACGTTCTCGAGCTCGTATTACTTCACCGGCTACTCCGGCCGCGATCGCCTGCAGCTCGCCCGCCGCGGGCGGCGGCCGTTCACGCTCGCCGACTTCAAGGGCGATCAGCCGGTGCAGGCGCAGGTCCGCAAGGATTTCCCGGACGCGATCCACTGGGTCGGCGATCTGGTGACCGATGCGCAGGGCCGCGGCCGCATCGCCGTGACCTATCCGGATGCGCTGACCACCTGGCGACTGACCGCGCGCGCCATCACCGAAGACACGCGCGCCGGCACGACGATCGCGCGGACCACGACCACGAAGGACCTGATCGTGCGCGTGATCACGCCGCGGTTCCTGACCGAAGGCGACGAGGTCGTGGTGCCGACGATGGTGCACAACTACACGGACGGAAGCGCGAACCGCGGCGGTGTCGATCAAGTCGACGGGTCTCGAAGCCGATCGGCACGCATGCCGGCACCTCGCGGAACGCTGGCGAGCGGCGCCGAACGTCGCGACGACTGGCGCTTCGCCGCCAAGGCGCCGGGCGCGGCCACCGTGACCGCGACCGCGACGACCGAGAGCGATGTCGACGCCGTCGAGCTGCCGATCCCGATTCTGCCGTTCGGCATCCGCCGCGAAGTCGGCATCGAGCGGTTCGGTGGTCGGCGCCGGCGAAGCGACGTCGGTCGTCACGATGCCCGACGGGTCGAATCCGGCGGCGCGATCGATCTCGGTCTCGCTGGCGCCGTCGCTCGCCGGCTCGCTGCTCGGCGCGCTCGACTTCCTGACGGCAGTATCCGTACGGCTGCACCGAGCAGACGGTCTCGAGCTTCCTGCCCAACCTGCTGGTCACGCGCGCGCTGACCAGTTGAAGCTCGCGCCGACCGAGCGCCTGTCGGCGCTCGATCGCCAGGTGTCCGTCGGGCCTCCAGCGGCTCTACGACTATCCAGCATGACGATGGCGGGTGGGGATGGTGGAAGGGCGACGGCAACCATCCCTTCATGACCGCCTATGCGTTGTGGGGACTCGACGAAGCCCGGCGCGCCGGCGTCAAGGTGGATGGCGGTCGCATCGCCAACGGCGCGCGCCAGCTCGCGCATCTCTACGCGCAGTATCCGCGCGTCGAACCCGATCTCAAGGCCTACGAGGCCTACGTGCTGCAGCGCGCCGCCGGCACCGAGCGCGACGATCCCGTGGTTCGCCGACGACCGACAGGGCGTCTACGCCCACGAAGTCGCACGCGACGAGTTGTGGGACGATGCGCAGCCGGATGAGCGCCTACGGCCGCGCGCTGCTGCTGCTGCTGCTCGACGAGACCAAGGATGCGCGCGGCAACGAGCTGGCGGCGGCGCTGATCGGCGAGGCGCAGACGCGCGGCGACGTGTCGTGGTGGGCGGTGGCCAACGATCCGTTGATCTTCGACTACGCGGAGACCAGCGTCGAAGCGACCGCGTTCGCGGTGCAGGCGCTGGTCCGGCGCGATCCGACGAACCCGGTGGTCGAGCGCGCGGTGCGCTGGATGATGCTGAATCGCACCGCCGGCTACTGGTCGTCGACCAAGCAGACCGCGATCGCCATCTACGGCCTGCTCGCCTTCATGCAGGCGCGCGGCGAAACGGCGCAGCCGTTCTCGGTCGACGTGTTCGTGAACGGCCAGCCGGCCGGCCGGCACTCGTTCACCGCGGCATCGATGACCGCGTCCGGATCCGATCGTCATCTCGGCGCCCGCGAACGCCGGCGCCAACCAGGTGCGGCTCGTGAAGCGCGACGATGCGCCCTCGCCGTCGGCGGCCTCCGGCCGAGCGGCGCTGTACTGGTCCGCCGCCGCGGTGTATTACGACACCGCCACCGCCGATGCGCGCAGCGGGATCGCGCCAGCTCGCGCTGACGCGCAAGTACTCGCTGCTCACGCCGGTCACCGTCAAGGATCGCATCGTGTATCGAGAGACGCCGTTTACCGGCACCGCGAAGCCCGGCGATGTGCTGACCGTGCGATTGACCGCGGCCGGCTCGCCCGAGTGGCGCTATCTCGCGCTCGAAGATCCGCTGCCGGCGGGCGTCGAGGCGATCCAGGACACCACCGCGTATCCGCTCGAGCGCGCCGGCGGCCGACTCGTGGTGGTCCGGGTCGCGCGTCGAGTATCGCGACTCGCGCACGGTGTTCTTCCAGGAAACGTTCGAGAGCGGCCGCTATGAGTTCGCGTATCTCGTGAAGGTGATTGCGCCGGGACAGTTCCGCGCCGTGCCGGCGCAGATCTCGCCGATGTATGTGCCGGGCGTGCACGCCTCGTCGGAGCCGCAAGGCTTCACGATCGAGGTGGCCGCCGGCTCGCCTGCCGCGGCGGTGGCGAAGCAAGGAGGATCGCGATGAGGCTCGCGCTGGCCACGGTCTGGATCCTGATCGGCAGCGCCCTCACCGCCGGCGTGTATTGGATATTCCTGATCACGCCGGAATCGACGGTGTGGTCGCTGCTCGCATCCGCGCGCTGGCGCTCGCCGCGCTGTTGTGGCCGGCTTCACCGCGAGCGGCACGATCGCGATGTGGTGGTACGGGCCATCGGGCGCCGGCATGCGCCGAGCGCTGCGGGCGATTGCCGGCGGCGATTCCAGCCGCCGCCATCGTGTTGATGGTGTGGTGGCTCACGCACCGCGCGGAGGCGTGGGTCGCCATGCGCAGCGGTCCGATCAACGCGTGGTTCATCGCGCAGTTCGGCTGGGACGGACATGTCGTGGCTGTTCACCGCCATCCACTACGCCGCCCTGTGGTTCCGATGGGTGGTGGCGGCGATGCTCGCGCTGTCGTTGATCGCGGGCATCGTCGCGATCGGGTGGCCGGCGCTTGGCCAGCGGGCGTGGCTCGGCCGCGCCCTGCGCCCGCGCACGCTGGCTGCGGCGACGTTCTGGTTCGTGCTGCTGATCGCGTTGCCGTGGCTGTATGTGGTGCCGTGGCGGCCGACGACACTGCCGGCTTCGTCGGTTGAGCTCGCCTTCATCGTCGTGAAGCTGTCGGTCTCGGCGGTGCTGTTTGCGATCGGCCTGGCGCTGATTGCCTACCAGGCCTCGCGTCCACCGGGTCCGACCACCGACCCGTCGAACGTCGCGGTGGCGGCGTGATCGATCAGCGAATCTGATCCCAGCGTTTGCCTTCGGCGATGGCGCGCGCGAAGCAGGCTTCGGCCCTGGCGTAGGCGTCGCGTTGGGCGCCGGCCGAGATCGGCCGCAGCAGTTCCAGGTCGGCCGGACACGTCACGCGATCCGGTTTCGGCGCCGTGGCACTCGCCGGATTCGAAAAGTACGCGGCCGCGCCTTCACGCACCCACATCGGCCGTTTCGCGAGCGCGCGCGTCGAGCAGCGCGTGCGCGACTTCATGACGGATCGTGCGATCGAGTTGACCCTGCCGGCGTAACATCGTGATCGGCAGCAGATCGATCGCCGGACCGTCGGTTGCGCCCGACACCCACCACGGTTGGCCGGTGGCGCGGCCGAAGCTTTCCACGGACGGATGCACGGTGACACGCAGCCGCGCCGGCGCGGGCGCGCCGGTCTGCTTCGCCAGATCGTCGCGGCTGCGGCGGACCAGCGACATCACGACTGCACGCTCGCCTTCTTCGGCGCCCGGTAACGCGAGGGCGACGTCGGTCGCCGCGGCCGCCGGCGCCTTGCACGTGCCGGCGGTGGCGTGGCAGCGAGGCGGAGGTCAGCGTGGCCGATCCGACGGTGCCGATCGTCAGTCCCGGGTAATAGAACCGTCAGGATGTCGTCGGCGGTCGCGCCGTTCGGCGGCGCGGCGGCCGGCGCCGATCACGCACAGGCCGACGCCGTGACCGAACCCGCGGCCCTTGAATCGATAGCCGGTGCTGGTGCGGTCGACCTCGAAGGCGGTGCTCTTGATCGACTGCCATCCGGCGACGCGGCCGACCGCCATGCGAAACTCGTGGCCGCTGATCTCGGACGGCGTAAAGCCGTCGACGCAGCACGCGCGACACGCGATCGGCGGCGTTGCGCGACAGCACGCGCAGGTTGCGCAGGCGTGAGCCGCGCAGGCCCGCGGCGCGCAGCGCCTGCTCGATCTGATCGACGCGCACCTCGCTCGCCCACTCCGGCTCGTCCTCGCACGCCTCGTCATGCGGCGGCGGTGCATCGGCATAGTCGATCGCGCCGGGCCAGACCTGCGACGCCAGCTCGGACCGGCCGCCGCACGACGCGGAATAGAACACGAACGCCGGCTGCCCCTGATGCAGCAGCACGCGGCCGCTGGTCGCCTGGGCGGCGCGGCGGGTAACGGCCGTCGCGGGTCTCACCACCTGGCAATGCGTGGTGTCGCAGAGATCGAATCCTTCGCGCGCGGTGACGATTGCGATTGGCGAGCGCAAACGTCCGGGCCGTGATCGCCAGCGCCTGTTGCGCGGCGTCGCCGGCGCGCGGCTGCCCCTCACCGGCCAGCACCTGCCCGATGTAGTCGTCGATCGCGAGCGACTCGACCCTCGTGCTCCCGTTCGCCAGGGTCCGCCCGAGGCGAAGAGAAACGGGGCCGGGGATCTTTTTCGCCTCCTGACCACTATTAGTCGCGGTCAGAGGACCGGTCGACCGCCGCGGATTGGGGTCTGAAGGCGAAAAAGATCCCCGGCCTCTTTCGCCTTCGATTTCCGCCGCGATCGCGGCGGCGTCGAGGCCGGCGCCGCCGGGGGCGGCGACGACGATGGCGCGCGTCGGCTTGTCGGCGGGGGTCAGCGCGACCACCAGGCCGAGCGCCGCGCCGCTCGGCATCAGGATGGTTCCGGTCTTGGCCAACGCCGAGATCCCGGCCGACTTGAAGGCCGACGCCGTGCCGTAGTCGGCGGCGCCACGCAGGCCGTCGAGCAGCACCGCCCGGGTCTCCGGCCTCATCGCCACCGGTCGGTCGGTGCCCGCCGCCGGCGAGCCGCGCCATCACGTCGATCAGCGCGCGCGGCGTGGTCTTCGGCCCGGCGAGCCCGACGATGGCGGACGCCATGGCGGTGGAGGATGCGATCGGCGGCAGGCCCGGCCGCCATGCGGGTCGCATTCAGCGCCTCGCGCGGCAGCCGCGGCGCGAGCGAGACGAAGAAATCGTTACAGGAATAGGCCAGCGCTTCGGCCGGCGACAACGGACGCTTCAGATCGGGATGCGCACACGTGAACGTGTGCCCGTCGACCGTGACCACCCGCCGGCACATCTGCGACGAGGTCGCGGTGAGGATGCCGCGCTCGAGCGCGGCCACCAGCGCGACCGTCTTGACGATCGATCCCGGAAAGACCGGCGTGTCGAGAATGTCGGCGCGCGCCTCCCGCCGATCGCGCGGATCGTCCAGGCCGCGGAGAAAGTACGCCGCCTGCCGCGCCGCCGCGTCTTCGCGAGGGCGGGGCGACTGCGCGTGGATCAACGCCGCGAGCACGACGATCACGGTCGCGGTCGCGGCGGCAATCCATTTCATAGCTTGGTCTTACAACCGGGCCGGCACTTGCAGGGGATGACCTTGTCCCCTTCGGTGTTGTAGTCGTAGACCAGCTCCTGGCCCTTGCGAATCTGCTTGGCGGCGCGGACCCAGATGGTCTTGGTCTTGGCGTCGACCTCGATCCAGCAGTTCGGCACGCACGAATGATTGATGAAGCGCGCGATGTTGCCGCCGACGTTGGCGTCGCGGCTCCAGTTGCGATTGACGCGGAACACCCAGATGCACCCCTTGGAGAGGTAGCGATCCTCGCGCGATTCGCTTTGCTTGTTGGAGATCAGCTCGCCGGCGTAGTCGATGATCCGCTTGTTCTTGTTGATCGTCTCCAGCGCGAATACGCCGTAGCCGTGCAACTTGGATTTCTTGCGTTCGATATTGGGTAAAGTGACCGCTTTAGGCATCTATAGGAAATGATACATTGTCGCGGGAGAGGTGCACCGTGCGACGCTATTTCAACAGCTGCTACTTTTGTCAGTTGCGTGTCTGGGGGTGACCGTGCAAGGTCAGCGACAGGTGTTCCCGAGTGGCGGCCAGGCGCCGCTCAGCGCCGCGGTCAAGGCCGACGGCCTGATCTACGTGTCGGGCGCGTTGATCCGCCAAGGGCGACATCAAGGAACAGACCAAAGGCGTGCTCGACAGCCTTGGGCAATCGTTGACCAAGGCCGGCTCGAGCCTGAAGAACGTCGTCGCCGCGACGGTCTATCTGAAGAACGCCACCGACGCCGCGGCGATGACCGAGGTGTGGCGCGAATACTGGCCGAAGGATGCGCCGACGCGCACCACGGTGGTGGCGGAGCTGGTGTCGGCAGCCGCGCTGGTCGAGATCGCGGTGATCGCCGTTCCCGACGGCGGCGAGCGGATCATCGTGACGCCGGCCGGCTGGTCCACCGCCAATCCCTACAGCCACGCGATCAAGACGGGCGACACGCTGTTCATCTCGGGACAGGTCTCGCGCGACGCCAAGGAGCAACAAGCCGGTCGAGGGTGACGTCACGACGCAGATGAAGACGATCTTCGCCAACGCCAACGAGATCCTCAAGACCGCCGGCTTCGCGATGTCGGACGTCGTCGCCAATCGCGTCTATCTCACCGACGTGGCGACGTTCGGCGAGATGAACAAGGCCTACGTGCCGAACTTCCCGACCGCTCCGCCGGCGCGCGCCACGGTGATCGTCGGCCTGCCCGGCCCGCAGTATCACGGTGGAGCTCACGATGACCGCCGTCAAGGGACGAGAAGACCGTGATTACCACGCCCGCGGCCGACGGCACGCCCGGCAAGCCGAGCGCGACGCTGAGCAGCGCCATCAAGGTCGGCAAGCGGCTCTACCTGTCCGGACTGCTCGGCAACAACGCCGACAACAAGGGCAACGTCGAGGCGCAGACCAAGGAAACGATGGCGCGCATCGAGCGCACGCTGAAGGCGGCCGGCTACGAGTGGACGGACCTGGTCGACGCGGTGGTCTACATCACCGACGTCGCGAACTTCCAGGCGATGAACGACGGCTATCGCCCGGCGATCGGCAAGGACTTCCCCGCCCGCGCGACGGTGCAAGACCGGCCTGGTCGGCTCGGAAGGCCTGGTCGAGATCATGTTCGTCGCCTCGAAGTAGCGCAGCGTTCAGCCGGGTGTGACCGCGAGGCACACACCCGGCTCCTCTTCGCGCGGCGGCGCCAAGGCTGCTGCGTGGCGGCGCGGGGGCCATCAGCGGCCCGTTTCGATCGAGCCGCTGTTCGCAGGATCGATCCGCATCGGCCCGGCAATTGCCGCCGCGCGCTCGAGCGCCGCGTGAATGCTGGCGCAAATATTCTCATCGCCAAGCCGAGCGTGAAATTCGGCCTTGCGCATGGCGCTGGCGGGCTGCGACGGTGCGCCGCAGATGACCAGCGTCCTGCCCTTGGCGCGAAGCGCCTGCGCCAGCTCTTCGATCGCGCTCAGTCCGGTTCCGTCGACGGCCGTCATGTTGCGGCATCGCAGGACCACCACCGGCGGCAGCGCATCGGCCTGCCGCGAGATGTCGTGCAGCTTGTCGGTCGCTCCGAAGAGAAACGGACCGTGGATGCGGAAGATGGCGACGTAGGCCGGAATGGTCTTGTCCTGCAGGACGTGCGGCCGCCCCGCCTCGATGTATTCCGGCGTCACCCGCGACACCGTCGTGGTGCGTGAGACGCGCCGGATAAACAGCAACGCCGCCATCACCATGCCCGCTTCGACGGCCACCGTGAGATCGGCCAGCACCGTCAGCGTCACCGTGACGAGCCACACCAGTGCGTCGGTGTAGGTCTGCTTCCAGATTTCCGGGATCTGACGCCACTCGCCCATGTTCCAGGCCACCACGAAGAGGATCGCAGCCAGCAC
Organism: uncultured Acidimicrobiia bacterium; assembly: GCA_963795125.1. GTDB lineage: Bacteria > Acidobacteriota > Vicinamibacteria > Vicinamibacterales > UBA2999 > 12-FULL-67-14b. Next base: position 1,788,554 of record CAWCGQ010000001.1, read on the forward strand.
CGGCAACGGCACATGACCGGCGAGCCCGGCGCCGAACAACAGCACCCCGAGCAGTGTCACCGCGTGGACGATTCCGGCCACGGGCGTGCGTGCGCCGGAGCGGATGTTGGTGGCCGTACGCGCGAGCGCGCCGGTTGCGGGCAGGCCACCGAAGAGTGGCGAGACGATGTTGGCCACGCCCTGCGCAAACAGCTCGGTATTCGGATTGTGGCGATCGCCGCCGATCCGGTCGGCGACCACCGCCGACAACAGCGATTCGATCGCGCCGAGCATCGCGATCGTAATCGCGGGCGAGATCAGCGTGAGGATCAGCCCGGGCCGGAAGGCCGGGACCTGGAACTGCGGAAGCCCCGTTGGAATGCCGCCGAATCGCGTCCCGATCGTGGCGACATCGAGGCCCATCACCACCGCCAGCGCCCGTACCCGCAAACAGCGCCGCGATGTATGCGGGCACGCGCGTGATGTAGCGGCTCCACAAGATCAACAGGATCAGGGTGCCGGCGCCGAGCAGGATGCTGTCGCGCGAGATCTCCGGGAGGTGCGCCGCGATCGTCCGGACCCGGCCGATGAACTCGCCGGGCACCGCGATCTCGAGACCGAGAAAATCCCGCAGCTGGGTGCTCGCGATCACCACCGCAATGCCGTTGGTGAAGCCGATGATCACCGGGCGCGGAATGTACTTCACCGCCGAACCCGTGCCGGTCAGCCCCATGATGACGAGCATCACGCCGGCCATCAACGTGCACATGAACAGGCCGTCGACGCCGTATTGCGCGATGATGCCGGACACCACCACCACGAACGCGCCGGTGGGACCGCCGATTTGGAAGCGCGAGCCGCCGAGGGCCGAGATCAGGAACCCGGTGATGATCGCGCAGTAGATGCCGGCCTGCGGCGTCAGGCCGGAGGCGATGGCGAAAGCCATCGCCAGCGGCAGCGCCACCAGGCCCACGGTGACGCCGGCGAGCACATCGGCGGCCAGCGCGCCGCGGTCGTAGCCCCCGGCGAGCGTCAGGATCGATCGGGGCAGCCAGTCGGGCAGTGCGCCGTTCATCGAGCGTTGAAGGACCAGAAGGTCGCGTCGTAGCTCCACACCGTAAACGCGACGCGCCGACCATCCGGCGACCACGCCGGCTGGGTCTTGTTCGAGGGATCGCTAGTGAGTTGCACGGGGTGCGACTCGCCGGCGATCGCCTTCGTGAATATCTGGTAGCGGCCGTCGGATGCGGGCGCCGCAAAGGCGACGAACCGGCCATCGGGCGACACCGCCAACCCTGAAAAATCGTGCTCGGTCGGGAAACGATGCACCAGCGTTGCCTGGCCGCCGCTCGCGCGCACGGTAAAGATCACGTGGCGGCCGGGGCCTTCCTTGGCGATCGACACAATCGAGGCGCTATCCGGCAGCCACTCCGAGTGTCCCATCTCCGCTTCGATGCCCTGGACCGCGACCTCCCTCAAGTCGGAGGTCAGCTCGCCGGTGTCCTGGTTCACGCCGATGGTGTAGAGCACCGACGCGCCGTCACTCTTGCGCGCGCCGTTCAACAACACGGTGGCACCGTCCGGCGACCATCGCGGCCAGCCGACTTCCGCGCCCCTGCCCAGGAACGTGATGCGGCGATCCGGGCGCTTCCCGTCAGCCGGCCTCAACCACACATCGTCGGACATCTCGCGATGGCTGTGGAACGCGATCCATTTGCCGTTCGGCGACCAGGCCATGGCCTGATCTTCGGAGTCCGATTGCGCGATCACTTCGAGCGGCTGGTCGGCCGCGACCGCGTTGGTGACGTTGATGGTGCCGATCTCCTGGGCGATATCGGGATACTTGCTGTCGTCCAGCACGCGCCGCCACGTGCCGTAGGTAAACGCGATCAGCGGCTGGGTTGGATGATAGGACGGCGTTTCGGATTGGAAGGTGGTCAGCTGACGAGTGGCTCCCCCCTCCGCGGCGATGTCGGCAAGATGCGTGCGATAGGACTGCACCTTGAACACCACGGTGCCATCGGCGGCGCTCGAGGGCGCGTAGGCATCGCGCGCGAACGACGAGAGCCGACGCGCTTTCCCGGTGCGGAGGTCGGCGGTCCACAGCGCCACCATGCCGCCGTCATTCGGCGACGCGAAGTAGACACGATCGGCGGCAAAGGCAACCGGCCCAATCACGTCAACGTCGGGATCGAACCGCTGTGTCGCCCCATCGCACGGAATGACGAGGCGACGATTGGCCACGCATGCCGGCGTTCCATCAGCCATCGCAAACGAGGACGGCGGCCGCAGCACGGCGACCACGGTGTCGTTGGAGGTCCAGGAGAGATAGCGGACCTGCTGGTCGGCCGGCGGCAGCGTGACCGGCGCGCCGCCGCCGATCGGAATGACGCGAATGAATCGCCCTTCGGCATAGGCGAACCGTCGGCCGTCCGGTGAGATCGCACCGGCCGGGTCGCGGTAGCCGACGACGCCGAGTTGATGGGCGGTGGTGACGTAGGTCAATTGCGGCGCGGCGGAGGCGGCGTCTGGATCGCCCGGCCGCCCCCACAGGATCGCGACCAGTGCCGCGGCAACAACGGCGAGCAGGATGAGCTGGCGCACCGTCGCATTCTACCCGCCCGCGTCAGTGGGTGGAGGCGGCTTTTCCACTCGACGGTTGGCTCGAACCTGCTACATCTGCAGCAGGCGGGTGAACTTGACGGCGAAACTGTTGCTGAGTAGACCGGGAACCCGCGCTCCAGGTCCACCACTGTTATCGCTGTAGACCACAAACAGGTCGCTCCCCGGGCGGTACTCCCATCGAAACCTGACGTTCGTGGCCACCGTGCGCGTGCTCGCGTTGAACTGCACGAGTGCGGCCACCAACATCCGTGGTGTCACGGTGAAGGTGGTCCTGGCGGCGGCGAGCCTCGCAGCGAACTCACCTTCCGGCATCGTGAGCCAGGTCAGCGTCAGGGTGGGCTCCACCATGAACCGGGACGTCATCGACAGACGCCCGCTGTAGGCGAGCTCGCTCTTTTCGCCGCCGTAGTAGGTGCCTCGAGCCGCCGTCACTGTGCCAACCAGGCGCCGTTGGGGTCCGAGCAGGTAGTTGACCCGGAGATCGTCGAACTCGTAACTGCCCCGCGCAATCGTCGCCCCGGCCACACTAAAGGCGTTTTGCGGCCTGTCAGTGATGTGTGAATAAGTCAGGTTGACCTCGTCGCCACTGGCCTGGTTGAGACGAAACACCCCGCGGGCCTCGCGCGTCTCGAGTATGCCGGCAGCCGCCGTGATGTTGTCGAAGCTTGCCTCCCATCCGATCTTCCTGATCGCCGGCATCCCCGGTGGGCGCGGACTGAACCGCGCGAGCACGAAGCGGCGCTCGAATCCAGTACGGGGAACGAACCCGAGCTGCGCATCAAAACCAGGGCTGACGCTCGACTGCGTCGCTTCGAATCCGTACTTGTCGGCTGCATAACGAAACTGGCCAAGGTAGCTGCTGCCGCCGCCGGCCCCTGCCCCGGTGTCGCTGCGCGCATAGTAGGCATTGGCCTCGACGTTCTGAAAGAGACGCAGATTCCCTTCCGCGCCCACAACCAGATTCTGCGCACCAGCCGACGGCGCGCGATGCGTGGTCAGCAAGCCGATTGAGCTTCGCCGCAGCACGTTGCGCTTCACCCGGGCCACCGAGAACGTCGTCGGCGGGGCGCCGGAGGCATCGTTGGTTCCCGTCCGCATCGTGAATCCTCCGAGCGTGTAGTCGCCGACGCGCCCCAGCACGCGCCCGCCCGCGACCAGCGGGACCGCCGAACCATCGGCCAACCCGATGTTGCGGCTGAAATACAGGATCGGCGTCGGATCATCGACGCTGCGCCGTCCGCCAGGCCCGATCGGCGGACCAAAATTCATCACGTTCTGCATTTCGAGGAAGAACTCGCGCTTCTCCGGATAGAACAAGCTGAATCGGCTGAGATTCAACTGCTGGTTGTCGACCTCGACCTGCGCGAAGTCGGTATTGGTCGTGAAATCGACGTTCAGACCCTTGGTCAGCTGGAAGCGCGCATCGAGGCCGGCACGCGCACTCACGCCGTTCGAGACCGCCGGCGTCGCCAGGCGGTCGTTTGAAACCGAGGACAGCGCGTACGGCTTCAACTCCAGACGGCCGCCGCCGACCGGCGCTTCGATGCCCACCAGGGTCGCCGCGGACGAGACCTTCCAGATGCCCGCGCCGCCATACGAGGGCGGTATCGGCATCAGATAGGAAAATTCGTTCTTCTTCCAGTCGATTCGCTGCACCAGCAATCCCCACACCTGTTGGCGGCCGGCGGGATAGCGAAGGGACTTGAACGGAATCGCCATCTCGGTGGTCCAGCCCTGCTCGAACCGGCGGCTGGCGACATCCCACACCGGATTGAAATCGAGATTGGCGTTCTGATTCTCGTTGACCAGCAGCGCGTCGCGGACCGCCCCCAGCGCGTTGGTATTGAAGTAGTAGCCGCTGCGCCGATCGTAGAAGGTGTCGAGCACGACGCCGATGCTGTCGTTGCGGAAGATGCCGCTCTCGTCCCGGCGCATCTCGTTGGCAATCAGGTCATCCGGGTTCGATTTCCACAGGCGTGCCGACACGTAGACGTGGTCCTGGTCGAAGAACACCCACACCTCGGACCGCTCCGTTGACGGCGCCCCGGCGTTCGGCTCCTGCTGGATGAAGTCTCCAAACGAACGCACGTCTCGATAGACCGCCTCGTCGAGCAGACCATCGATCGTGACCGGCTGCTGGATGCGCGTGACCCGTACCGTCGCCCGCCCGTCGCCATCGCGATTGATGACACTCGGCGCCAGCGGCGCCGGTGGGTCGAACGCCACCAGTGTGCCCGCCGCAGACGGCGGCACGACCGACTGGGCGCTGCCGGGGACGGCGTGCGACACCGCAAGCGCCACGGCGGCATGGCAGAGGCTACGAAGCAGTCCGCTCGCGACCCGGCGCCGCGGCGCAGGACCCTGATCGGCGCGCACGCGACGTTACCCGGGCTTTCGAAGCGATGGCGCGACACCCGCCGCGGGGATGGTCCACAGGTGAACGTCGGTCGTGCCGGCTTCGTCGGGAAGGCTGACGGTCTTGTCCGGCTGCCACTCCCCCATCAGAAAACGGTGTGACACGATGCGGGCGCCCGGCCGCAGCTGCTGCAGCAGCAGCGGCTTGAGCAGGCTATTGAATTCGTCTCCCATGTAGAGAAACACCACCGTGGCGTCGGACAGGTCCGGAATTCGCAACGCATCGCCAAGGCGAATCTCGATGCGCCGTTCGAGCCCAGAGGCGCGCACGTTTTCGAGCGACTCTTTGACGCGAGCCGGATCGAAATCGATGCCAATGCCGCGCCGCGCGCCGGCCTTCACGGCGGCGATGGTCACCCGCGCATCGCCGCAGCCAGGCTCGAACACCACGTCACCGGCGCGAATCCCGGCCAGCTCGATCATTTCCTGGACGACGTAGCTTGGCGTCGGCACATACCGGACTTCGGCACGATCGGCGGGCGTGACGGTGGTCAAATCCGCGACCACGCTGGGCTGTCCGCCGATCGAGAGCGCGCTCGATCGCGACATCGTGGTGTAAGTGTTCGGCCGCCACGTGACGGTGATCTGGACCACTGCGCGGGTCGTACGATGCACAATCTGCCGAATGACACCGCTGCCCGGCACCGCCACCCCATCGATCGAGATCTCGGCATCCTCCTGCGGCACCAGCACGCGGATCGCCGTGCCGGTGCGCTCGCGCAGCTGGGCCTCTAGTGGTTCGCGCCGGACCGCCGCTTCTCGGGAAGGAGTTATTTGCGCGGCGGCACCCGGCGCGACCAGCCCGAACGCGACCAGGAGGAGGCATGCGCGTCCGGACATTACGTTCAGCGTCCGAGGGGCGCCGGGGGCGCGAATCCGAACCGGGCTTGCGACGCTGTGCTGGCGGCGGGCAGGCCCAGCAGCTTCACCGGGTTCTCCTTCAGCATCACGTTGATGTCGGCTTCGCTGATGCCGTGTTTCATCAGCACCTTGGCGGCCTGCACCAGGCCATCGGTATGCAGCGGCCCCTTGGCCTGGCCGCGATCGCTCGACAGGATGAAGTACCGCGCACCGATCTTGTGGATCGCCTCGAGGTGTTCCTTGATCTGGGCCTCGCTGTTGATGAAGTTCGACACAATCTCGAGATAGGCGCCCTGCTTGGCGGCCTCCTCCATCAGCGGCAGCGGCATGTTGACGAACTCGATCATCGGGTGCGACACCATAATCGGCGCACCGAGCCGGCGCGCCTCCCGCACCATCATCAGCGACTCGGCTGGCGCATTGTGACCGGTGTAGATCACCATCTGCCCGTTGCTGTCGCGCGTCTTGGTCTTGGCGACGATCTCGATCACCTCCTTGACCTCAGGCAGGAGTTCGCCGTTGTTCGACACTTTCACCACCGGACGATTGGGGTTCTTCGAGTTCTTCACATAGAACTCCGCGTCCCAGGTGGGCATGTTGACGACGCGGCCCCAGCCACCCCTGACTTCGGCCATGTGGGCCACCGCCTGCGGGTTGACGCCGCCCATCGCCCGATTGGAGCCGACCAGGCCGAACACCTCGACGCCGGGAATGGCCTTGCGCAACACGTAGGCGACGTGCGCCGTGGTGTCGTAGTGCATCTTGGCAACGAAGCCGCGCATACCTTTGTCCTTCGCCAGGCGCGCCAGGTCGACCACGTCGATCAATCGCGCCGCCTGGCTGCTGTTCGGACCAAAACTGTCGGGGTCGATGTGCGCATGGATGTCGAGCGCCCCTTTCAGGATGCGATCGCCAACCGGATCGGCGGCCGCCTGCAAGGCGCCGCTCTCGGCGGCACGAATCTCGACCAGCGCACAGGTCACAGCCAGGGTCGCGGCGCAGGCGGCGGCGACGCGGAGAACACGAATGGATGACATCAAAACCCCCAAATGGCGCTCACGAAATAGTCGTGGGCGGTTACTTCTTCAACGCAGGATTGAGGTAGCCGACCGGCAGAACGCGGTCGGGATCAGGCCGGATGCTCAAGTAGGTGACGTGGCTGGGCACGACCTTCCAGCCGTGAAACGTGCCGGCTGCAATCACCACCACATCACCGGCGGAGACGGTCCGTGTGACCGCGTTCGACAGCGTCACCGTGCCGGTGATGCTCGGTCCCACCGCCACTTTGACGACCTCGGCGTCGGCCGCCATCGGCTTGCCATCGGCCATCGCCCCGCCGGTGACCAGCGTGCCCGACCCCGAAATGATGTAGTAGACCTCGGTCACCAGCGTGTGCGACAGGCCACGCACGGGTCCGGTGCCGCTGTCCTTTACGGCATCGCGGTGCAGGACGCCGATGCCGACGTTGAGCTTGCCGATATCGACCACCTTGATCTGTCGATCGCCGCCGCCCTCGGGATACTTCAAGACCGCGTCGATCTCGGCCTTCGTCACGTCGGTTGGCGGCACGGCCGCGGACTGGGCCAGCGCCCCGCCGGCGGCGCTCGCCGTCATCATCAGAGTGAGTAGAAACGTTCGCGTCATGTTGCCTGTCTCCCAGCGCCTCGTTACCGGCGCTATTTCCTGAGTACCCACCGCTGCAGACAGCCGCCGGACTTACTCTGATCGCAGCCACCGGTCAAACCGGCGAAGATGTTGCCGTTCTCATCGGCGGCCAGCCCCTCGGGCCGAGTATTCGGAATGAAGGAACGCAGCGAACCGTCCTTGGCGCTGCCGATGCGCACGCCGTTCTGCCAGCCGGGATTGCGGGTGGAACGGCCGCCGCCTTCGGGCGCGATTGACGGTCCGTCGATTGGAAAGCCGGATTCGGAATCGGAGACAACCAGCGTGTCGTCCTTCAGGATCGCCACCCCGCTGGGCCGGCCGAAGTGGCGCCAGTCGTCCACGTAGTTCAGGTTCTGATCGAACACCTGCACCCGGTTATTCGAACGATCGGCAACGAACAGACGCCCTTGTGAGTCGAACGCGAGTGAATGCGGCCCCATGAACTCGCCCGGGCCGGGACCCATTTTGCCGACGGCGCGGATGAACTTGCCGTCTTTGGTGTACCTCACCAGCCGGTCGCCGTCCTGCTGGGCGTCACTCGGCCGCGGCCAGTGCCCGTCGGCGATGATGATGTCGCCATTCGGCGCGATTGCGCACGCGGTCGGGCCGATGAACGTATCGGGACCCGCCTTCGACACGCCGGGTTTGCCGTAGGTGGCCAGCATCTTGCCGTCGGGGCTGAACTTGTGCATCGTGAAGCCCCGCCCCTTGGTGGCCGGGTCATCACGAAACGGGCCACTGTCGCCGGCCCAGAAGTTGCCGTCGCGATCGCGGCAGAAACCGTGCGCCTGCACGAAGACGCCCTGACCGAAACTCTGGAGCAGCTTGCCCGACGCGTCGAAGTGATTGATGGCGGGCTCGGAGCGGAAGTGCATCCACACGCCGCCGCTCCCGTCAGGAATGAGGCCGATGGCGGCGCCCCATTTCATGCCCGGGCCGAGGGCCGGCCAGTTCTCGATCATCTGATACGGGTTGTGCATGGCGCTGCGGATCGGTGCGGGAGCGGGCGCGGGCGCCTGTCCGGGCAGCTTCGCGCCCATTCCCGCAAGGATGATCGCGGCGGCAGCGATCTGGAGTTGTCGTGATTTGATCATGGTGTTCCTCGTGGCGAAGTGGTGGCCGCAGCTGGTTTACGGGGTGGGCCGGGCGGCCAGTTGCGCTGCGGTGAGTGCGTTCGGCGGCAGCGCGGTGGCGAGCCCCTTGTACAGGAAGCGCTGGACGCGCGCGCCAGGCGCCACCTCGCCGGTGTAGATGTTGCCTTTCGAATCGACCGACATGTGGTGCAGCCCCTGGAAGTCGCCCGGACCGGCGGTGCGCTGGCCGAACTGATAGAGCACGCTCAGCGACCGGCGCTCGACGACCGCGATCCGCGAGTTGCCGTAGTCGGCGACATACAGGAAGCGTTGTGCGGGATCCGGAGAGAACGCGACCCCCGCCGCCGAGCCGCTCGCCGGACCGGCACGGTTGAGGAACATCTGGGTCACGTACTTGCCGTCGAGCGTGAACACCTGGACCCGGCGGTTGGAGCGATCGGCGACGTAAACCAGGCCGTCGTGCGAGACCTTGATGCCGTGGACCGGTGAGCCGAACTGCGGCGCGCCGTCCCCGTCGGTATCCAGGTTGGGCCCGGCGCGGCCGGCGCCGCTTGGCGGCGGCGGCGCGAGCACATCGAGCGGCTCGTTGCCAAATGCCCCCCACGCTCGCTTGAAGGCGCCGCTGTCCGCATCGAACACCACCACACGACGATTGCCGTAGCCGTCGGCGACGAAGGCTTCATTCGTCGGCCGATGCACGAAGACGTCCGCCGATTGATGCACGCTGCGCGGATCCTTGTTGCCGCCGGCGACCGGCGGCTGCTGGGACGCGGCGCTGCGATCGCGCCCGCCGATCTGCAGCAGGAACTTCCCCGCGTGGGTGAACTTCAGCAGCATGTCGTCGTTGCGCCGGTAGAGCGAGGGCGCGACCGGCGCACTGCCGCCGATCCAGACGTTGTCCTTGAAGTCCACCGCGATGCCGTGTTCGCTGTCGGGCCAGTCGAAGCCGGGAATGCCGGGACCGCCCCATGCGTTGACGAACTTGCCGGCGGCATCGAGTTCGACGACCGGCGGCGCCGAGCGCGCGCGATCTTCCGGCGGCAGCGTGTTCGGACGCGACAGGATGAACACGTGATCGCGCGAATCGATCGCGACCGCCGGCACATGGCCGAGGAGCCAGTTGTAGGGCAACGGCGGCGGCCAGCTGCGATCGACTTCGAACACCGGCACCGGTGCTGGTGTCGCTGACTGCGCGTGACCGGTCGTCGTCACACCGGACAGCGCCGCCGCCGCAAGCGCGACGCAACCGAACAGTCGCCTCATGATGGTCTCCACGGCCCGCTCACTTGGCCCAATTCACGTCCCAGCGAATGTTCAACCACGCCACCGCCTGGGAGTCGAGCGCGCTGTAACCGTGGTTGACATTCGCGGGAATGAAAAACACGTCGCCGACCCGCGCCCGGGTCGTGGTGCCGGTGCCGTCCACGCGTTTACCGTTCTCGTTCTTGAATCCGGCGGCGACGGTGCCGTCGCCTTCGAGCACCACCCAGGTGTCGATGGTGAGCGGGTGCACTTCGCCTGATGGCGCGCTGACCCGTCGGATGTTGATGTTGAAGTGACCGCCTTCGATCATGCGCAGCGTCGGCACCTTGTTCGCGGCCATGTCGGCGCGGTAGGCATCGAGCTTTTCCTTGGGGATGTAGACCGCCCGGGTGGACGACGCATACTCGAGCGGCGTCATCCGCGGACGAGCCGCCGCGCCGCCGGCCGCAGGTGCGGTGCCGCCGGCGGCGGGCGGCGGGCCGGCCTGGGGTGGGCCGGCCAAGGTTCCCGCGCCAAGTGGGGCTCCGGCCGGCCAGTCGACGTCCCAACGCACGTTGAGCCAGGTGATGCTGCCGTTGACGCCGCTGACGCCGTGCGGCACGCCGGCCGGCACGAAGTAGACATCGCCGACCTTGAGCGGGTTCGATTCACCGCCGACGATCTTCCCCTTGTCGAGACGCCCACCCGCGGTCATCGTGCCACTGCCTTCGAGCACCACCCACAGGTCGATGGTGTTGGGATGCACCAGCGCAGTCTCGGCGCCGCGGATGCGGCGGATGTTGACGTTGTACTTTCCACCCTCAATCATGCGCAGCGTGCTGAGCTTCTTCTCGTCCATCTCCCTGAGATAACGGTCCAGCGTGCTCTTCGGAATCGGCACGGCGCGATCGGTCGGCGCCTTTTCGAGGATGACGGTGCCGGCACCCGGTCCCTGGCCCTGCGCGACTGGCGCACTGCCGGTGGCCAGCAGCACACTCGCGAGGAGAACGAACGTTCGTCGCATGATTACTCCAGTTGGCGCGGGACGGCCCGCAGCGGCGTTAGAAGTCGAGTTGCACACTCATCTTGATCAGCCGCCCGTCCATGATCTGGGTCGGCGTGCGCCAACGCGCGCCGCCGTCGGCCAGGTTGTAGGTGCTGAAATAATTGATGATCGGGTTTGCGTTCAGAGCGTTGTAGACGTCGAAGTTGAGCTGGAGTCGCCGCGCCCCACCGAGCGCAACGATCTTGCTGGTGCGGACGTCGAGCTGCTGGATGCGCGGTCCAAACTGCGTGTTCGGATCAGCGACTTCGATGGTCACGGTGCGGGTGCCGCCCGACAGCTGACGGCCGAGCGTTGCCGCCACCTGCGCGCTGGTGTAACTGATGTTGGTGGTGTACTGCGGACCCGGGTTGTTCTGATACACCACCGCCAGCTGAATCTCCTGCCACGGCAGCAGGTAGGAGCCGTTGATCTTGAATCGGCTCTGATACGGGTTGTTGATCTTGCAGTGGAACAGTTGCTGCGGCGAGTCGACGACAAAACATGACTCCGCGCCCGATGTGACCGCGCCGCCTGCCGTCGTGCCCAGCTGCACGGAGTTGCCGATGTTGTAACCGCCGCTGGCGTTCAGGCGCCCCAGCCGGGCCTGAAACAGCGCATCCGCGCCGTTGTAGACGTCCTTCTGCTCACCGTAGTTCTTCGAATGGGTGACGATGCTGTTGACCCGCCCGAACTTGTCGGGGTTGATGTCGAACAGACCGCAGACCTGCCGCCCGCTGATGTTGCCGGGCAGGCGCGGATCCGATGGCACGTCGACGCAATACGGGCTGTAGTCCGCGGGCGTGACTTCGGTGTTGTCGACCGCGATCATGTTGCCGTACCAGGTGCGATAGAAGCCGCCGGTCACCGACACGCCCTGCCACAGCTGCCGATCGACCGCGAGCGACGCCTGCCAGTTGTAGCCGCGCTTGAACCATCCCTCGACCCAGCCCGGATCGGCCGAGACACGGGACTGGAGCTGTCCGAACGACGCGTTCGCCATCGCGCCGCACTCGCCGTTGGCGGTGGAACTGCGCAGATTGCAATCCGGGAAGTAGTCGCCGTTGGCATCGGTCCATGACCGCGTGGTATTGCTGACCGAGGCGTTCACGGGCGAGAATGCGTTGGCCGCACCGGTGGTCGCGCCGTTGACATAGCGGTTGATGCCGACCTTGATCGCCGTCCGCCCGTCGGCGTCGGGGGCGAACACCATGCCAAAACGGGGATTAAGGTCCTTCCAGTTGGGCACGTTGTCCAGACCGCTATAGCAGCGCGCATCAACGAGTCGGCCCGCCGGCTGGCAGGTCTCTGGGACCGATTCGCGAACCCAGTCGAAGCGCAGGCCGAGGCTCATGGTCAGGCGGGATGACAGACGCCACTGGTCCTGCACGAACAGGCCGAGGTCGGGATTGAGTTGCGCCACCTGCAGCACCGGCGACGCATATTGCGTGAGCCCCGTCGGCACCCCCCGGAGGAATGTGTACGCCACCGGTAAGCCGTTGAGCTGCTCGGGGGCGCGGTCGGTGATGGTGCGATGACCGCCGCCGAGGCCATACAGCCACGAGGCGCCGATCTTGAAGTTGTGGTCGCCGCCCACCAGCGACACCGAGGCGCGGCCGTTCGCTTGGTGCGACAGGCTCAAGGTGCGGCTGCCACTGCCGTTGTAGGTGTAGCCGAACCCGGTGTCATTGATGGCAATGTTCGAGTCGACCTGCTCGCCGCATTGCGAGTAGTCGCTCAGATCGAGCTTGGTGCCCCAGTCGCCGAAGTTGAACCGGCTCACCGTCATGCCCGCCTCGAACAGCAGTCGCTGCGAATGCGGCCGCATCCACGTGCTCTGATAGACGGAGTGCTGCTGGCAGTAAGGGCCGTTGCCTTCTAGCTTCGTCGTGCCGAGGTTCAACGCCCCGGTCAGCGAGTCCTGAAAGTTCCGCTGTCGGTCGTAGGAAAAGGTCACCCGGTCCTTCGGCGTGAGCTGGCCGGTCAGGCGAAGGCCGCCGCCCTTGTCAATTTCGCGCTGGTCCACCGGCGCCCCGAGGTCCGGCGCATACATCCACAGCGACGCGGGCGCACCGATGGTCCGGCGGTCGATGTTGGCATCGCGATAGAGCGAAGCCGGTCGACCGGTGGCGCCCCATCCGCGTGCATGGCCGAAGAACCATACGCGCTCGCGGAGCAGCGGTCCGCCGATCGCGGCGTTCATGTCGTAAATCTTGCGGATGGTATTAACCTCGCCGAGGCCCTGCGACTTCAGCTCGGCCGAGAGGTTGTCTGACTGCAGCTGATGCCCGGTCCACGCGCCGAAGAGCGCACCGCTGAACCGGTTGCCGCCATCCTTGTAGATGGCGTTGGACTGCGCGCCCCCGACCCCATATTCGGCGGAGCCCATCGTCCCGACGTCGATCACGATTTCCGCGGCGGCGAGGGGATTCACGTAGTAGCCCCGGCCGGTGCCTTCGAGGCCGGCCGTGCCGTAGTCCGTGCCTGGCGTCAGCGCGTTGTAGAGCATGCCTTCCTGGCGCAGACGCGCGTCGGAGGTTTTCGACCCGTGAATCGAGATCCGCACCGATCGCTCTCCCATGCTGCCGCCGACATCCTGGGCGTTGGGCGGCTGCACCACCGCCGGCATCAGCGAGGCAATGCCGAGCGCGCTCTGCGAGGTCGGAATCGCGGTGAGCAGCTCGCGCGAGATGGTTTTCTGCTGCGTCAGGGTGGTGGTGTCGATCAGCGGCGTGGCGCCGGAGACCGTGATGCTCTCTTCGAGCGAGCCCACCTTCAACTCGATGTTGAGCGTGGCGGTGAAGCTCGGGCTCAACTCGATGCCTTCGCGGCGCAGCACCGAGAAGCCCGGCAGGGTGTAAGTGACGGTGTAGGCGCCCGGACGCAGTTCGGTGATTCGATAGGCGCCGTCGGTGTCGGTGACCACGGAGCGCACTTTCTCAATCAGCACCGGACTCGAGACTTCAACCGTCACGCCGGGCAGCGTGCCACCGGACTCGTCACGCACGGCACCGGTGATGCTGGCCGCGCCCGATCCCTGTGCCGCCGCTGTTACCGCCGTGATGATCACGCAGGCCAGCGCCAGCAGACCGGTCGTTACACGCGCCATCGTAACCTCCCCAGAGTTTGTTCCGCACACAGCGACGCGTGAGCCGCGAAGCCGAAACACTTTCAGTACTGCAGATGTTCCGCTTTGATAGAAGCTGCGTCAATTACTCAGATGAGTAGGTGTGATGGAAATACCCATTTGAGTAGGTGCGCGCGAGGCGCGATCACGCGGGTGGGGACGGCGGGGGTCGCGACGTCGAGCGGCGTCCGCCGACGCCACCTAGTTGATGTGGATGATGCCTCGCCGTAGCGCATCGACCACCGCAGCCGTGCGATCGGGCACTTGCAGTTTGGCGAAGATGTTCTTGGCATGCAGGCGCACCGTGTCGTTGCTGATGCGCAGCGCCGCCGCGATTTCCTTGTTCTGCATGCCGGTCGCCATCAACGTGACGACGTCGATCTCGCGCGCGGTCAGTGCCGACCGCGGCACTCGCGCCGCGAGCCTCGCGGCGACGTCAGGCGGGATCGGGCGCTCGCCGGCGTGAACTTCGCGGATGATCCGCGCCAGGTCATCGGACAGAGTGCCTTTCAGCAGGTAGGTGGCGGCCCCGGCCTGGAGCGCGCGATAAATGTCTTCCTCGCCCTGGTACATCGTGATCACGACGATGCGCGCGTTGCCGTCGATGTGACGAATCTGCCGCAGCACGTCGAGTCCGCTGATGGTTGGCAACTGCAGGTCGAGCAGCATCACATCGGGACGATGCTCGGCGAACTGCGCCACCGCGTCTTCGCCGTTGGCGGCTGAGGCGACCACCGTCATGTCCGGTTCGAGGTTGATCTTCAAGCTGATCCCCTCGAGCACGATCGGATGATCGTCGACGCACTGGACGCGAATGCGGGTGTCCGGGCGAGTCATGGCGAGGGGGCCATCGGCGCGACAATCTCGAGGTTGGTGCCCGCACCTGGCTGACTGACCAGAGTCAGCCGGCCACCAATGGCCGCGGCTCGCTCGCGCATCGAGGCCAGCCCCCAGTGGCGGGTGCCCGCTGGCGGTTCCTGCGCCACCTCGAAGCCGCAGCCATCGTCGGTGACGCGCAGGATCACGGCGTTTTCGGTATAACGCAGCTCGAGCCGGACCAGGCGGGCCTGCGCGTGACGCATGGAGTTGCTCAAGGCTTCCCGGCCAACCCGCAACAGGTGCTCCTCGACGCGCGGGCTGACCCGACCGGAGCCGGTGATCGACGCCTCAAAACGCACGCCGCTCACGTCGGCAAGCGACGCGCCCAGATCCTGCAGCGCGGCGCCAAGGTCGCGCGTCGCCAGAGTCGGCGACCGAAGATCAAAGATCGACTGGCGCGCCTCCGAGACATCGGATTGGATCTGCCGGCGCACGCGCTCGAGCTGGAGTTTGACACCACCCGCGTCGGAGTCGAGCCGTCCCGACATGACGTCCATCTGCAGTTCGAGTCCGGCGAGACTCTGGAGCAGCGTGTCGTGAAGCTCGCGTGCCATGCGGGCGCGTTCGTTCAACACCATCTCGAACTGCTGTTTCATGCGCCGTCGGCGCGATCGATACAGTAGCAGGACGCCGCCGACCGCAGCTCCGCCACCCGATGCCGCAAACCAGCCGGTCTGGTAGAACGTCGGCTCGATGGCAAATGCCATCGTCGCGCCGGCCTTGCCCCAGACACCTTCACTGCTACGCGCGAGCACGTCAAAACGATAGTGCCGCGGTGGCAGGTTGGTAAACACCGCTTGCCGGCGCTGGCCTGCGTCGATCCAGTCATCGCTCAAGCCCTGGAGGCGATAGCGAAAGTGCACGTGGCGCGGGGACGAAAACTCGAGTGCGGTGTAGTCGATCTGCAGACTGGTGGTGCGTGGCGGCAGCGTGCTCGCCATGGCCGGATCGAAGGACCGCCCGTTGGCCGTCACCCGCTCGATCCGCACCGGCGGATCGGGCCGTGTCGCCGACAGCTGCCGAGGGTCGATCACGGTCACGCCATTGCCGGTAACGAACCACAGACGGCCGTCGGTCGCGCGGATCGCGTTGGGCAGTCCCACCCTGACCGGCACCGCCGGCAGCCCGTCCGACGAGCTGTACGAACGAAAGTCCAGATGGCCCGGCGCGCCGCTAAGCACGCGATCGACCTCAGTGATCGCGACACGAATGATCCCGGCGCTGGTGCCGATCCACAAATGCCCTTCGTTATCGCTGACCACCGCCCGGATCGCATCCGAGGGCAGTCCGTGCTCGGTGGTAATCGACTCAAGCCGGCCGTCGCGATAGCGCGTCAGCCGGTCGCCGGCGCCGAACCAGAGCGTGCCGCTCTCGTCTTCGTGCACCGCCAAGTCGCTACGGTGGAATTTGTCAGAGTGTCGCAGCAGAGACGTCTGGCCGGACGCGTCGATCCGGGCGAGGCCGCCGCCACTCAGCATCAACCAGATGTTGTGGGCCCGATCGGTCGAAACGGAATGGATCGCGTTGGTCGCTCCGCCAATCCCCAACGGGACGGATGCCAGCTGGCCATCCTGCCATCGAAACAAACCGTGGTCTTCCACACCCAGCCACACGCTACCGCCGGTCCCGGCCGCGATGGTGGTGGGCCCCGCCACGGGCCACGCTCCTGCCGTCAACGGCACCGGCATGAATCGGTCCAGTTGCCGAGTGGCCAGACCCGTCCGTGTCGACACCCACAGGCGGCCCTCGTGATCGCGATGCAGGCCGCGAATGGCGGCGGACGGCAGTCCGTCGCGTTCGTCGTAGCGGCGTGAGGTGTCCCCCGAGAATCGGATCAGGCCGTTCAACGTGCCGACCCATACGTCACCGTTGCTGTCGGCTTCGACCGACGAGACGACGCCCAGATCCGTAATCGGCTGAACCCGGCGCCGGGCAAAGCGATGCAGACCCGTGGTGGTACCGACCCAGATATCCCCATTGCGATCTTCAAACAATGTGCGAACGGTGTCGCTCGACAAGCCGTTGTGTGCGCCGACGATGGTGATCGGTCCGCGGCCGTCACGGAGATACCAGAGTCCCTGCCCGAGCGTTGCCACCCACAAATTGCCTGCGCGATCGTGCAGGAGGCGGTAGCCGTTGCCCCGAGGCGACCTCGCCGAGCCGCTCGCGGGAGCTAATCCGCCCACCGGCGCATAGCCGTGCGACGGGTCGGCGGTCCACATGACGCCGGATGGGGATTCAGTGAGACTCGGCGAAGCCGGGCTGGGATGTCCAACGGCGTGGAAGGATGCATCGCGTTGATCGCGCCGGAAAATGCCAGTGGCGCCGGACGTCCACAAACGGCCGGCCCGATCGCGGTACAAGGCCGACACATTGCCACGCCCGAGCCCACTATGTGCGTCGAGGAGTTGCCAGCGATTGTTGTGCAGGCGGTAAAGGCCGTCGGGCGTGGCCGCGAGCATTGCGCCATCGAGATCCTCGATGAACACGTTGGTCCGGGCATCACCGAGGCCCTCGGCGGCGCCGAATTCGCGAATCTGCTTGCCACGAATCTGGTAGATGCCCCCGCCGCCACTGAAGCCTACCCAGACAGTGCCATCCCGCGCGCCGTAAATAGCTGAGACCGAGCGACGCGGCAAACGTGTCGTTTCAGTGCCGTTAAATCGCTCGAAGTTGAGCCCGTCGAAGCGCAACAGGCCGCTGACAGTACCGATCCACATATAGCCCTGCGCATCCTGCGCGAGGCCGAGGACCCAGCCACCATGCAATCCGTCTTCCTCGGCCCACGACGTCAGGACAAACTCGTCGAAGAGCCGAGGAGCGGCCGCCGCCGGCGGTGGAAAGAGCACCAGGACGGTGACAAAAGACAGGACGAAGAGGCGCTGGGTGTTGGTCATGCAGGCAAGGGACTTCGGCTGACTTATACGCGATGCGTCTGGCAACAACAACTTCTTTCTGATCGCGAGCCCACCACCAGCGGCAATACGGGCCCGTGATGGATCAAAAAGCTAATGAAAGTCGTGCGAGTCGATCGCGGCCTCGTCGGGCATGCCGCTCAGCTTCGACATCCGCTCGGCCTTGATCGAGGTGACGCCGTCCTGGTTCTGCAGCAGGCCCTCGACCAGCAGGAACGACGATTCGACCACGGTCAGGCGCTCGGTCGCATACAGATCGGGGCGGATGATGATGTTCGAGATGCCGGTCTCGTCTTCGAGCGTCAGGAACACGAAGCCTTTCGCGGTGCCCGGCCGCTGCCGCGTGATCACCATGCCGGCGGTGCGCACCCGGCGGCCCGGCTTCTGGCGCGGCAGATCGATCGCCGGCACCACGCCGCGCATCGCCAGTTCCTGCCGGCGGAACGTCAGCGGATGCGGGCCGACGGTCAGACCGGTGCCGGTGTAGTCGGCGATCAATCGTTCCGAAATGTTCATTTCCTCCAGCGGAGAATCTGTCGGCTGAACCTCGGTTCAAACGCCTGCTCAACGAGCGCTTCAACGGCTGAACCTTCGAACAACTCGCCGGCCGGGCGGATGGCGCGTTCGACCTGCCACATCGCCGATCGGCGATCGTGGCCGAGCGAATTGAGCGCGCCGATCTCGGCGAGCATGGCGATCTCGTCGCGCCGCAGGTTGACGCGCCGCACCAGGTCGTCGATCGAGCGGAAGCGCTGCGGCGGGCTCGCGGCGCTGACGCTCCACTCATGCGAGCAGACATTGCAGAAACATTGCGGTCCAGCGGTGGTGAGGTGGTGAGGTCCGGCGAACTTTCGATCATCGACGCGATCGTCACAGCCGCATTTCGGGCACTTTGTTCTCGGAGCGGCGTCTGCGAATGCCCGAGCATCGACGCGATCTTCTTGCCGATCTCCGCGCGCAATCCGCGCACGTAGCGCAGCCCGAGCCGCACCGCGCCATCGGCTTCCACCGTGCAATCCCACTCCGACACCTGCACGTCGATCGGGTTGAAGCGCACGCCGCGGCGCTGCGCGTCCTTGACCAGCGTGGCCGGGTGATAGAACCCCATCGGCTGGTTGTTGAGCAGCGCCGTGAAGAACGCCGCCGGGTAATGCATCTTGAAGTAGGCGCTCGCATACGCGATCAGCGCGAAGCTGGCGGCGTGCGACTCGGGAAAGCCATACAACGCAAACGAGGTAATCGACAGCACGATGCGATCGGCGATCTCGCCGGTGATGCCGTGCCTGGCCATGCCCTCGCGCAGCAGGCCTTCGAGTTGCTGCATGCGCTTCTCGGAGCGCTTGAAGCCCATCGCGCGGCGCAGATCTTCCGCCTGCCCGCCGGTGAAGCCCGGCGACCGCCATCGCCATGCGCAGCAGCTGCTCCTGGAACAACGGCACGCCGAGCGTGCGTTTCAGGATCGGCTCGAGCAGCGGATGGTCGTAGGTCACCGGCCTCGCGGCCGGCGCGGCGATTGAGATACGGGATGCACCATCTGCCCGACGATCGGACCCGGCCGGATCAACGCGACCTCGACGACGAGGTCGTAGAACTTCTCGGGGCGCAGGCGCGGCAGCGTCGCCATCTGCGCGCGCGATTCGACCTGGAACACGCCGATGGTGTCGGCGGCGCGCAGCATCGCGTAGACCTCGGGATCATCCGGCGGCAGCGAGGCCAGCGTCACTTCCTGTTGGCCCGATCGGCCCATTGGCCTGGCCATGGCTCCATCCGTGGCCTCGGCCCAGGTCCCGGTTGGCCTGTATTGATCAGCGTCAGCGTGTCCTGCAGCACCGCCATCATGCCGAGGCCGAGCAGATCGACCTTGATGATGCCCATGTCGGCGCAGTCCTCCTTGTCCCACTGCACGACGACGCGCCCGGGCATGCTGGCGTTTTCGAGCGGCACGACCGACGACAAATCGCCCTGGCACACCACCATGCCGCCGGAATGCTGTCCGAGATGGCGCGGCAGGTCCTGCATCTGCCGCCACAGCTCGGCGAAGTGGCGCACCCGCGGCTCGCTGCGCCGCCATCCCGACCTCGCGCAGCTTGTTGGCCAGCGTCTCATCCGGATCGATGTATTCGAACTGGTGCATCACCTTGGCGAGGCGATCGATCTGCCGCTCGTCGAGGTCGAGCGCCTTGCCCACTTCGCGCGCCGCGCTCTTGCCGCGATAGGTGATGACGTTGGCGGTCATCGCCGCGCCGTGCTGGCCGTACTTCCGGTAGACGTGCTGAATCACGCGCTCACGGCGATCGCCGCTCGGCAGATCGAGATCGATGTCGGGCCACTCGCCGCGCTCTTCCGACAGGAACCGCTCGAACAGCAGCTCCATGCCGACCGGATCGACGGCGGTGATGCCGAGGCTGTAGCACACGGCGCTGTTGGCCGCCGAGCCGCGGCCCTGCACGAGGATGTCCTGCTGGCGGCAGAAATTGACGATGTCCCAGACGATCAGGAAGTAGCCGGCCAGCTCGAGCCGCTCGATCAGGTCGAGCTCGCGCGCCACCTGCGCGCGGGCGCGATCGTGAAACGGCCGGTAGCGATTGCGCGCGCCGACCTCGGCGATCTTGCGCAGGAACGAGATCTCGGTCTCGCCGTCGGGGACCGGATATCTTCGGAAAGCGATAGCCGAGGTCGGTCATGCTGAACTGCAGGCGATCGGCGAGATCGCGCGTCGCCTGGATGCGCCGCGGGCCGATCCGCAAACAGCCGCGCCATCTGCGCGGGCGGCTTGAAGTAGCGCTCGGCGTTCGCGGCCAGCCGGCGTCCCGCGCGCATCAACGGCAGGTGCTCGCGAATCGACGTCAGCACGTCGAACAGCGGCCGTTCCTCCGGGCGTGGCGAAGCCGACGCCGCCGGTCGCGAGCAGCGGCACGCGATACGCCTCGGCCAGGCACACCAGCGCGTCGTTGTCGTCTTCCTGATCGCGCTGCAGGTGGCGCTGCAGCTCCACGAAGGTGTGGTGCGCGGCCGAAGACGCCGACAATGCGATCGAGCAGGCCGCCGACGCCGAACCGCTCGGCGGCGAGCAGCGGCCGGCCGGGCATGGCGATCAGCCCGGTGGTGAAGCCGTCGAGCTCCTGGAGCGCGAGCGCGCCCTCGCCTTTCGGCGCGCGCAGCTTCATCCGCGACAGCAGCCGGCAGAGATTGCGCCAGCCTTCCTGAGAGGCGCACAACACGGGGAGAGAGAAATCTGCGGGAGCGGTGAGCCGGGAGCTGGGAGCCTGCTGGCCTGTCCGGCCCGGTTCCCGGTTCCCGGCTCCCGGATCCCGTTGGCTCAATCGTCAGCTCGGCGCCGATCAGCGGCTTGATGCCGGCGGCGAGCGCCGCTTTATGAAACCGCGGCGCGCCGGAGACGCCGTCGCGATCGAGCAGCGCGACCGCCGGATAGCCGAGCATCGCCGCGCGATCGATCAGGACTTCGGGCAGCGACGCCGCGCGAAGAAAGCTGAATGCAGATGAAGTGTGCAGCTCGATGTACACGGACGCAGCCACGGACCCTCAATCGATGACGCCTTCGAGAAACCATTGGCCGACTTCGCGTTCGACGACGAGGCGATAAATCGTCCCGTCGCCCATCGCGACATCCCATTCGTCCCTGTCCCATCCGCCGTCGCGGTCGGCGACCGCTCCGGCGCGATGGTCGCGCCGAGCTCGCCTGATTCGTGGCGAGCGGAAGCGCCCGCCGTCGCGCGTGCCGCGCTATGGCGAGGCCCCGCCGCAGCGGCCTCCGGCCGGGCCCACCAGTGCCCCGACGTGCGCCACGGGCCGGCCGCTTCGACAATGGCGCCGCTGCTAAACCCTGGCCGATCAGTCTGCACGCGCACGGGCCGCCCTTCGTTGACCACCACCCGGGTCGGGCATCGGAAACCGGAAGCGGCGCACCGCCGATTTCACGGATGCTGACGATTTCGGATCCGAGATCTCAGATTGCTGATCGATTGCCGATGTGCCGATTGGGTGGATGGCGTGTCAATCAACCCTTCTGACCTCTTCGATGGATCAGCAATCGCACATCTGAAATCTGACATCGAGAAGGCGCCCGGCTTCCAGCTGTCCACCAGCGCCGGCGACCCGACGTGCCCCTGCCCCATCAGCGCCGTCAGCCTGCGCGATCAGGGTCGACACCTGTTCGGGCGCCGGCTGGGCGCGCTCGAGCAGCGTCCACTGCAGCACCCGCGCCGGGGTCGGCTCGATGCAACACGCGGACGATGTCGATCGGCGCGTCGGGCGGATGCGATTCGAGATCGAGCAGGATCAGCGTGCGCAGCGTTTTCGGATCGCGCATCGGCGCCGGCAGGTGCAGCGTGCGCGTGAAGACGTTCGCGACGTGAGCCGCAGCGACGTATACATCACGGCCGCGCCGCGATCGGCGCGCTCGAGCCGCTCGGCCAGCGGCTCGAGCAGCCGCGCCAGCACGAACGACAGCGGCTCGAGGCCTTCGATCGGCCATTCGAGCTCGAGCGCCGCTTCGAACGGCACGTCGTCCACCCACGGAACCATCGGCCGGATGTCGCCGCCGCGTGCCAGCGTCTGCCACAAGGCGCCGCGCTCGCCCAAGCGTTCGTGAATTTCCGGACCGGACAAGCGCCGTCAACGCACCAAGCGAGCGTATGCCCCACTTGGTGAAAATCTCCAGCATGCGATTCTCGGGGGCGCGCTGTTTTGGCCGGCTCGCCTGATGGGTGGTGCGGGGATGTTGGCCACTCTGAGGCGGTCGTAGGGCGCAGGTGCGAGGGTGCGTGGAGTGCGTGGAGTGCGTGAGGTGCTGGTGTCTTAGGTGCCTGAGGGGTAGCTTCAGAAATTTTTTCGAATTGATCGAGCACGCTGACGCCGAGTGGCGCCAATGCGATCGCTTCCTTGCCGGGCATCACGACGGTCAGGCCCGGGCTGCCGAGCGCGAGCAACGTCGCTGCCGTTTGCGTGGAAGCAATGGCAATTCGAGGAACCGGGCTTCCCGATGACGCATCGCCAGGCGCGGACTTTTGCAACGCCTCACGCAGGTGTTCCCCCAATTCCTGCGCGCTGCCGAACAGGCGCGACAGGCCGCTCGCGTCCAGCAAGACGACGGGACCGCGTGTTCGAAGCGCGGCGTAAACGCGCGCGCGACGTCGACCAGCGCAGCCGCCGGCAACGCCGGCGCATACAACGCAGCAAACATGGCTAGACCGCGTTCAGGACGATGGTCTCGAGGTCGACGCGCGCTGGGCGTGCGACCACTTCGCAGCAGTGACGCTGGCGCGCGAACGGACGCCGCAACTCGTCGCGACCGATCGTGCTCGCCTTTCCAGACGGGACCCGGGATCCGGGAGCCGGGAGCCGGGAGCCGGATCGCCCTTCGGTTCCCGGTTCCCGGTTCCCGGTTCCCGTCAAGAACGACCGAGCGGCCCCCGGCACTGCGGGTTACCGGCATGCGCCGCGAGGATCAGGACCGCGGTGTCGCTGCCCTCAATGGCGCGCTCGACGCGGAACCACGTCGATGCCGGCAAGCGGCGTAACGCCGTGGCCGGCACGTCGATCAGATCGATCACGACCAGCGTGCACACGCCGGACTGCACCACCAGGTTGAGCGACTTGATCGCGCGATCGATGACGCGCTCGACGAACGTGCCAGGACCATTTACCGCGCGCACGCCGGGCAGCCAGGCCGGATCGATGGCCCCGGAGGTTTTCGAGACGGCCTGCCCGCGCACCCACAGCAGGCGCGACAGCGCGATGCCGCAGGCGTGCGCCGTCGGCGGATCGAAGCGATCAAAGGTGTCGATGAGCGCGACCGATTCACCGCGGCGCGTGGCGGCCGCAAGCGCCGCCCAGGCCACGCTGGTGCGCCCGGACGACGCCGGCCCCACCACTTCGGACACCTGGCCGCGCGGCAGGCCACCGGCACAATGCGGCGCGATCGCAGGGCGGCGGTGTCGAGCGGCGCCACCGCGTCTTCGCCCAGCCGCTCGGGCAAAGTGGAGGTGAGCGTGCGATCGAGTTTTCGTTCCCGGAGCAGAGCTTCGACGGCGGCACGAGCGGCCATAATCACCTCTATTTCGCTTAACTTTCGCCATTATAGCGAAGGTGAAGCGAAAGTAAAGGCCCAACCCGTTTTGATGGTATCCTCTCCGAACTAGACCGATCGGTCTAGTAAACCCAGAGGAGGTCACATGCGCGTACAGAAAGATGATGTCGAAGTCCGAATGGAAATCCCCGGCGCGGTCATCAGGCAGCGGTACGATTTTGGCGACATCAGCGGATTCGGCACCATCAGCGGCGAATATTTCACGCTCGGCGCGGGTGTGGATACGACGCCGCTGTTCCAGGGTCTCGACGGCAACGCCTGTCAGTGCCCGCATTGGGGCTTTGTGCTGCGCGGCCGCATCACGACGACCGACGCCCGCGGCGCGAGCGAAACGGTGAACGCGAACGACCTGTTTTACTGGCCGCCCGGGCACAACGTCAAGGTGGAGAGCGACGCGGAGATCATCATGTTCAGCCCGCAACATGCGCACACCAAGGTCATCGATCATATGATCGCCAAAGTCAGTGGCTAAGGCCCACCACAAATGACCCACCCCACCAAACAGCGCCTGCTCGATGCCGGGTTGAGCATGCTCCTCGAGCATGGCTACAACGACCTTGGCATCCAGGCGCTGCTGGTGGCGACCGCGACACCACGCGGGTCGTTCTATCATCACTTCACGGACAAGGAAGACTTCGCGCTGCAGGTCGTCGACGCCTACATGGCGAACGTCCATAGCGGGCTCGACACCTGCCTCGACGACTGCAGCCGCCCGCCACTCGAACGCGTCCGCCGGTTTTTCGAGTTGACCGAGCAGAGCTACCGCCAGGAAGGCTACATGGGCTGCCTGCTGGGCGGGCTCGGGCAGGAACTCTCCGGGGTCAGCGACGTGTTCCGGCGGAAGATCGAAAGCTGCTTCGCCACCATTGCCTCACGGATCGCGGCATGCCTCGAACAGGCCAAACAGCGCGGGGAGATTGACGCCGAGGCCGACCCCGACCGCCTCGCCAGTCTGCTCGTCGACTGCTGGGAAGGCGCGGCGCTACGCAGCCGCCTGCGGGGCGATGCCGCACCGCTCGACGCGATGCTCAATTTTTATTTCCAGACCGCCGTCGTCCGGCGCTGAATCCTGCCGCTCTCGTGGCGTGTCGGCAGTGACGACTCCGCCGCCGAACTAACGTGCGGTCAGAGAGTCGACTCCGGCCCGTGACGAACGCCGAGGTCGGCGAGGACAAAACCGTGCTTGTCCGCCAGCGCCAACACGCGCTGCACCCCCTCGGGGGTGATCGCTCCGTACGAGCCGTGCGATGTCGCCCCTTCGAGGCCCATCAGCAGCGTCTCGGCCAGGCAGGCCAGCGCGTGACCCGGGGGCAGGTCCAACCCTTCCAGAGACAGCCCGCTCTCGTGCTGCAGACGGACAATCCCGCCGGCAATAACCAGAGCGTCCGGCCGTTCCCGCGCCACCGCCGCCGCAATATCCGAGGGCACGGAAATGTCGCAGATCGCGACGGGCCCCTCCGACAGGTGCGACGGTTGAACAAGATCGCCCGCGCCAACCGTTGCGGTGGCAATCAACTGACACCGGCGCAGCGCCTCCGTACTGTCAGTGACTTCCACGGAGGTGCCTGGACTGATCCGATGCAACTGCTTGAGCAGAGGCGCGAAGCGGGTCGGGTTCAGGCTTTTACCGACCAGCACGACTCCCTTCACCTCAGGCGCCATCACCGCGGCAAACGTCGATGCGATGTTGCCGGGAACCCCCACCACACCGAGCCACGCATCGGCGAGATCGATACCCTGGCGGATCGCCCCTTCCTTCAACGCACGAACCGCCATGCCCACGGCCAGCGCGTTGCCCGACGTCAACGCGATGCCCTTGGTCCGTACTCGCAGGCAACTCGCCGTGACGCTGGACGTATAGCCGCCGAGCCCGATCACCTGGCACCCCTCGTCTCGTGCCCGCGCCACCGCCGCCTCGATTTGGTCGGTGATCCAGCCGAGGTTGTCCTGGGTCCTGAGGCTGGCAATCTGTTGGGCCGTGACATCGAGGCCCATCATGGTGAGGTGCACTTCGCTGCCGGTGCCGGAGCGGACGTGGGCCTGGTCGGTGATCGAGGGTCCGACCACGAGCGAGGTGCGCGCGATAATCGACGCGAGTTCGTCACCGCTGAACGCCGCCAGCGACGGATCCATCTTGCCGAGCTGCAGCGGCGTGGAAAAGTAGCCGAGAAAAGCCACGCGACGCGGCGCACGCGGCAGATGGCGGCTCTCGACCCGGACTCGGGCCGGTCGATCGACGATCGGCGCCACCGGCCTCCCGACTATGAACCCGGCCAGGTGGCCGGCGTCCCCCGCCTTCAGCGCCTGGCACACCAGTTCGAGCGCGGCCACAAATCGCGTCAGGTCGGCGGCGGAAATGTACGCCGAGGGCTCGATCCGCAGCGTGAACGGTTGGCTGATCGTCGGCGCCACGCGAATGTCGTGCACGTTGAACAGATACGCCGCAGCAAGCCAGCCCAGATAGCCGTGATCGGAAATCGCTCGCAGTATCGCGGACGACGATGCTGACTGGTCGGCCAGTTCCACGCCCACCATCAGCCCGCGGCCGCGGACGTCGACGATCTGGTCCGGGAACCGCGCCTGCAACGCGCGCAGTTCTCGCAACAGGCCTTCGCCGCGCTCGGCGCACCGCTCGGCAAGACGATCGCGGTCAAGCACCTCCAGCGCCTTCAACGCCAGGCGGGTGCTCCAGTCGTCTTCGGCGAAGGTCGAGGTGTGCGACACCGCGAACTCCTCGAGGAACCGCTCGCGCTTGATGAGCAGCGCTCCAATCTTCGACAACCCGCCACCAAGCGCCTTCGACAGACACAGGTAGTCGGGCTCGAGGCCCATCGCGTCGGACGCCAGAAACGTCCCGGTGCGGCCGAGGCCGCTTTGAATTTCGTCGACGACGATGGGTATGCCGAGCAGCCGGCATGTCGCCTTCAGCCAGTCGACAAACGCCGCCGGCAGGGGCCGCACGCCGCCCTCTCCCTGGATCGGCTCGACGAACGCTCCCGCCACCGCGTCGTTCGACACCGCTTCGCTGCGCGCGCGATCCCAGTCGGCGGGATCCTCCGGATCGATGAAACGGACCTCGACGCCGAGGCCCGCGTAGGCACGATGCTGCGACCAGGTGAGCTGCGCGGCCCCGGTGGTCTTGCCGTGGAAAGCGCCCTTCACCGCCCACAGCACCGGACGGTTGCGGGCGAGGTGCAGGTGCTTGATGGCCGCTTCGGTGGTCTCGGTACCGGTGTTCGTGAAAATCACGATGTAGTCGCCAAGCCGTCGGCACAACGCCTCGGCCAGTTGCGCGGCGCCGCCGCGAATCGACGATTGCGCGAGCACCGGCACCTGCACGTCGAGGAGACGTCGGGCCTCGGCCACGAGGTCGGGATGATGGTGTCCAAAAAGGTTGGCGCCGTATCCGCCGACCAGGTCGAGCACCTTGACAAGCTGCCCGTTACGCCGCACCCACAGGTAGTCGCCCTCGGCGCGTTCGAACACCGCATCGAGGCGCACCGACGCGAGCATGCGCGAAACCAGGGGACGCGCGTAGCGTTCGTAGCGTCCGGAGGTCGTCGAGCCGTCGAGAATCGATTGCCACCAATCCGGCTGGGTGTCGGTCGGCGTCATGGCGCAGCCACGTCCGCCACCGCCGCGGGTGCCGGCGCCGGCGCGCCGCCGAGATCACGGCCGGCGGTCAACACCTCGATGGCCGCCTGACTTTGCACAGCCAGTCGCTGACTGAGCAGCTTCAAGCTCACGTTGTCGCTGACCAGAAACCCCAACGGCAGCTCGATGCCGAGCGACGTCCTGATCGCGGATTCGAGCTCCACCGACATCAGCGAATCGATGCCGAGTTCCACCAGCGGTTGTTCGGCCTGGATCTGAGCATCGCGGATGCCGAGCAACTTCGCCAGGTCGATCCGCAGCGCCGATTCGATCAGCTGCGGCCGCTCCTCCGTCGTCGACGCCGCCAGCAACGACAGTAGCGCCCTCGCCGTGGTGCCGGTACCGCGCCCCTGATCCTGCTCCGCTCGAGCGAGGACCACCGAGAAGCGGCGGGACGTGGCCTCCGATGATCGCAGCGACTTCAGCTGACCGGGATCCAGCCGGACCGCCGCCACCTGACCACCGTCGCCCCTCAGGAGCATCCCCAGAATGGCCGTCGCCTCGACCGGCGTGATCGCGCTCAGCCCCTGCTTCTGCAGTTCCTGCTCGAGCGCCGCATGGCGCGCGAAGAAACCCACTTCCGCAATGGCGCTCCAGTTCACCGCGAGCACCGGCAGTTTGAGCGCGCGGCGATGATGTGCCAGCGCGTCCAGGTAGGCGTTGGCGGCCGCGTAGTTGCCCTGCCCGGGCGAACCGACCAGCGACGCAATCGAGGAGAACAGCACGAAGTAGTCCAGGTCGTGATCGCGCGTGTGGCGATGCAGGTGCCAGGCACCGAGCGCCTTGGGCGCCACCACGCCGTGGAAACGTCCGGCATCCAGTTGCAGCAGGTAGCCATCGTCGAACACCGCCGCCGCATGGAAGACGCCGCGCAGCGGCGGCATCGATTGCGCGATGCCTGCGAGGAGGGTGGCGACGTCCGCGTCGAGGCTGACGTCCGATCTCGCAAGCGTGACCTCCGCGCCGGTTTCACGCATGCGGGCGATCGCGGCCTCGTTTTCGCTGGTGACGACACCGCCACGGCCCACCAGTACCACGTGCCTGGCGCCGTTGTCGACGGTCCACTCCGCAATCGCCAGGCCGAAGCCCCGCAACCCGCCGGTCACGAGATACGTACTGTCGTCGCGGAACAGCAACGTCTTGGGTGCCACGCGGGTGATGGCGCCGTGCGGCTCGCTCATCGACAGCGCCAGTTTTCCGGTGTGGCGCGCCTGGACGATCATGCGGAACGCGCTCGACGCTTCCGACGCCGGGAAGGTGCGCATGGGCAGCGGGCGAAGGGTGCCATCCTCGAACATCTGGATCACCTCCGCAAAAATTCCGCGGCAGAGTTCGGGCTCGTTCTCCATCAAGTATCCGAAGTCGACGCCAAGGAACGACAGTCCGCGCCGGAATGGGGCCAGGCCGAGCCGCGTATTCTCGAAAAAGTCCACCTTCCCCAGCTCCACGAAGCGGCCGGTCGGCCGCAGGAGGGCGAGGCTCTTGACCAGGAAATCCCCGGCGAGTGAATTGAGCACGACATCGAGGCCGCGACCGCCGGTCGCCGCCATAATCTCGTCGGCGAATGCCAGCGAGCGCGAGTCCATGACGTGATCGATGCCCATCGAGGTGAGTAGCGCGCGTTTTTCGGGGCTCCCGGCCGTCGCGAAGATCTTCGCTCCGGCGCGCTGCGCCATCTGCACCGCCGCCAGGCCAATGCCGCCGGCGGCACTGTGAATCAGAATGCTCTCGCCTGCCTTGAGCCTCGCGACGTAATTCAGCGCGTAATGCACCGTGAGAAAGACCATCGGCACCGTCGCCGCCTGCTCGAGCGTCAAGCTGTCGGGCTTACCGACGACGCCGTCTTGCGATGCGGTGAGGTAGCGGCCGAAGCAGCCAAACCCCATCGCGACGACCTCGTCGCCCACGGCGAAGGCGGTCACGCCCTCCCCCACCCTGGTAATTACGCCGGCGCACTCGTCGCCGAACTTGAAGGCCGGACCCAGGTGTTCGAGGTACATGCCCATCGCTTTCATGACGTCGCGGAAATTGATGCCCGCAAACTTGACTTCAATCTCGACTTCGCCCGGTCCGGGCGCGCGGCGTTCCACTTCGCGCAGCCGCAAGCTGTCGAGCGAACCGGGCGTCGCCGCTTCGAGCTGGAATGACAAACCGGCGTCCGACCGCGCCGCCAGCGCGTCACTCGCGCCACTGGCTGCGGCGGGATTCGGCACCAGTCGGATCACATGCCGTCCGTCGCCGCGCCAGGCGACTTCCTGGTCGACGCCGTCCGCATACAACTCGTCGACGAGCGATCCGCAGTCGTCCACGGCGGCGTCCGGATCCAGGTCGACGAGCGTCGTCCGCAACTGCGGCTGTTCGTTCATCGCCACGCGTCCGAGTCCCCACAACAGCGCCTGCGACGCCACCGTCGGAAGGATTTCATCGCCGACATGGTGCGAGCCGCGCGTCACCAACCAGAGCCTTGGCGGCGTCACCACCTGGCGCCGCTCGAGGGCCTGAATCAGGTGGAGCGCGCTCAGGCAGGCGATGCGCTCGACGTCGTCGAGACCGGCCGGCTCCTGATCGTCGGCGTCGAGCGCCCACATGTGGACGACACCTCGGCACGCCGGCAGCACGTCGGCGATCGCCTGAATCAGCAGCTCGTGGTCGGCCGGGCTGTCCGGCCGCAATTCGAAAACACAATCCGAGAGGCCGGCGAAACGCTCGCCGGTGGACACGCGCAGCACGCGGTCGCCGCGCGCTTCGATACCGGCGGTCAGCCGGTCCGCCGCGCCGCCCTGGTCCCCAAACAGCACCCAGGTGCCGGAGATTGACGAGGGTTGGCCGTTTCGTCCTGCTTCGATGTGCGGTCCGCGCGCCAGCAACACCGCGGCGTCGTCCTGGTCGGGCAGCGCGGCGTCGGCGGGGATCGCGATCAAGCCGCACTCTGACAACAGGCTGGTCCACTCACGCCGCGACCGCGCGCGGGGCAGCGAACGCGCAGCCGTGGTGGGGTCGTGGCGCAGAACGGTGTCGACCAGGTCATACACGCGGCAGTGGCGAGTGGACGCCGCGGCAATCAGCAGCCCGTCAGACGCGAGCAGCGAGCGAATGTTCTTCAGCCCCCGCGTAACATCACTGGTCGGCTGCCACGAGCCGGCGGCGATCACGAGATCAAACGAATGAGGGTCCAGTTCCTCGGCCAACTGCTCAGCGTCGGGATCAAATCGCGCGTACTCCACGAAGGGCGAGCCGCTGAGACGGACCCTGGCGGCGGCCAGCAACGCCTCGGAACGATCGGTCACGACGTATTCGATCCGGTGGCGCGGCAGGGAATCCAAAATACGAAGGGTCGCGCTGCCGGAGCCGGCGGCAAGCTCCAGCACCCGGAGCGTGCTTCCCCTGGGCAGCGTGCGGAAGAGCTCTCGAACGCAGGCGCTGATGCGCTCGATCTGCGGGAGAGCGAAGGGTGATTGTGCGAGGGTCTCGAGCGCATCGTCGACCCCTGGCGCTGGCGGGAGCAGGTCTTTCGGCTCGCTGGCGCCGCGCACGATGTCGGGGAGTGCCTTCGCGCATCGTTCGAGCGCGGCCAGCACCGGCTCGTACGACGGATGCTCTTCAGCGATCGCCTGAGCGAGTGCGCGCGGATCACCGACGCGCGACGGATCCACCACTTCCCAGTCGGCGGCATGCGCGCGCAGCAGGCCTTCGGCTTCGAGCATCTCGAACAGCCGACCGAGCGGCGGTGGCGCCGCCTGGTCCGGCTGCCAACCCAACCCGCCAAGCACGGACCACGCATGCGCGGCGCACAGCCGGTCAAAGCGCGAGGCAATTTCCTCGCGGTGTTGCGCGCGCTTGGCGCTGGCCGGGCCATCGGCGGCCGTGATCGCGGCGAACGATTCCGGCGCAATCACAAACGGAGCCTGGCGAACCCTGCCAGCGATCGCCTGGGTCCGGGCAAACCACTCCAGGCCGTAGAGCAGACCCTTCAACTCTTCTCCGCCGGCGGCCCTCGTGTTGGCCACGCGCTGGCCTTTCAGGCGCGTCACCTCCGCGATCACCTCGCCATCGTCGTCAAACACCGTGATGTCGCCCAGGATCATGTGGCGCGTGTCGGACGCCAGCCTCAGGTGGCACCAGACGCCGCCGCCTCTCGGCACGGTGCCTCGAAAGCGGAGTCGCGAGACCTCGATCGGGAGGATGGTGTCGGTGCCACCTTCATCACCACGCCTGCGCGACGAGGCAATGGCGACGACCTGCAGACAGGCGTCGAGGATGACCGGGTGCAGGAGGTGTTCCTCGATGCTTTCCAGGGTCACGTCGTCGGGGCAGGAGACCCGCCCCAACGCTTCATCCTGACCTTGCCAGACCTCCGCGATGCCGCGGAACGTGGCGCCGTACTCGAAGCCGATCGCCGCCAGATCGCGGTAGCAGCGATCGTGCGAGACCCAGCGGCGGCAGCGAGCCTTGACAGCGGAGAGCGCCGAGCTCGCGACCAGGGGCAATGGGTCGCCCTCCGGGACCATTCGTCCGGTGGCGTTCAGCGACCACGCCTGGCCGGGCTGAAGGGAGCTGTGGACCGCGAAGGTGTGGTCCTCGGAATGAACCACGAACTGAATTCTGGGAGACTCTTCGTCGCGCAGAATCAGCGCGCGCTTGAAGCGGAGGTCCTCGAGCACGTGACCCCCTTCGCCAAACAGCGCCCGGCTCGCCGCCAGCGCCATCTCGACGTAGGCGGCTCCGGGGAACACCACCGCCCCTTGAATGACGTGGTCGTAGAGATAGGCGAGACGATGACCCCGGGGGTGGGTCTCCCAGGTGGGGTTGACCGACTCCAGCTGGCGTTGCAGTAACGGGTGGGTTGACGCCGGCAGCCGCCCCAGGAGCGATCGCTCCGGTTCGCTCCAGCAGCGTTCGCGCTGCCATGGATACGAGGGCAACGCGGTCAACGCCCCCTCGCCGTTGACGCCCACCCAGTCGATCCGACTGCCCATCACATAGAGGCTCGACACGGCGGCCAGCATGACCGTGCGCTCGTCGGTCTCACGGCGCATCGAGGTGAGCACCGGCACCGCGCCGTCGTTACGCTCGCCGACGATCTCGGCAATCGAACGGCTCATCACCGGGTGAGGGGCCAGCTCCACGAAGACATCCACACCGCCGTCGATGATCTTCTCCACCGCCGGCGCGAAACTGACCGGCTCGCGAACATTCGCCCACCAGTAGGTCGCGTCGATCTCGCGTCCATCGGCACGATCGCCGGTGACCACCGAATAGAACGGGATCGAGGCAGGCTGAGGGGTAATCCCGCGCAGCGATTCGACCAGCTCGTCCCTCAGCGGATCCATGTAATGGCTGTGATACGGCACGCGGCCGTCGAGCAGCCGGTTGAACACCTCCATGTCGTTGAGGGTTTTGGCGATCTCCGCGAGCGCGTCCTGATCGCCGGTGAACGTCACCGAGCGCGGGCTGTTGATGGCCGCCAGCGACACGCGGTCCCTGAAGGCGTTGACAAGCGGCGCGGCCTTGGCCGCCGACAGCCCCACCGCCAGCATCCTGCCCTTGCCGGTGGCCCGCTGCTGCAGACGACTGCGGTGATAAATCACGTGCACGGCGTCCTCGAGGGTCAGGATGCCGGCGGCATGCGCAGCCGCGACTTCGCCGGCACTGTGGCCGACGATCGCGTCGGGCACGATGCCCCATGAACGCCACAGCGCCATCAGCCCGACTTGCAGCGCAAAATTGGCGGGCTGGGCGACCTCGGCTTCGTCCATGCGCGAGCGATCGGCGTCGGCGATCAGTTGGTCACGCAAGGACCACCCGGACGCGGCCTGGAACAATTCCTCGCATTCGTCGATCGCCCGACTGAACACGCGCTCTTCGGCCAGGAGCTGGCGCCCCATGGCCCACCACTGCGGACCCATCCCCGAGAAGACAAAGGCAACTTTCGGGCGTCGGCCGGGCGGCCGATGACCGCTGATGATGCCGGCACGAGTCTCGTCCCGCTCGAACGCCGCGAGCTGGTCGGCCAGATCGGGCAACGACGCCGCGACCACGGCGAGGCGATGATCGTGATGCGTGCGGCGCGCGCCGGCCGAGTAGCCGATGTCGGCGAGCGTCGCCGCGGTCCCTGCCCCACTGGTGATGTGGTGGTGCAGCGCGCGGGCGGCGGCGCCCAGCGCCTCGGCGCTGCGCGCCGACACCGGAATGATCGAGCTCGCCGGCGCCACCGCCGCGCGCTCCGGATTCGGCGGGAGGGTCGGCTCCGGCGCCCGATCGAGGGCCACGTGCGCATTGGTCCCGCCGAAGCCAAACGAATTCACGCCCACGACCGACGCCGCTTCGTCGTCCGGCACCACTTCGAACGCCTGCTGCACGCGCAGCCCAAGCTCCGCCAGCGGCACCTTGGGACTTGGTGAACGGTAATGCAGCGTGGCCGGAATTTCGCGGTGCTCGAATCAGCAGCGCGCTCTTGATCAGGCTGGCGATGCCGGCGCCCGCTTCGAGATGGCCGATGTTGCTCTTGAGTGAGCCGATGCGAAGGGGGTTGCCCTTCGTCCGTTTGCTGCCGAGCGCCGCGCCGACCGCGGCCGCCTCGAGCGGATCGCCCACCGGCGTGCCGGTGCCGTGCGCCTCGAAATACAGCAAGCGGTCCGGCGCGACGTGCGCGCGACCATAGACCTCGCGCAACAACGATTCCTGCGCCTCGGCGCTCGGTACCGTCAGCCCCTGGCTGTGCCCGTCCTGGTTGACGCCGGTGCCGAGGACGATCGCGTGGATGCGATCGCCGTCGGCGAGGGCATTCGAGAGGGTCTTGAGGACGACCACCCCCGCACCTTCACCGCGCACGTAGCCGTCCGCGCCGGCATCAAACGCCCTGCAGCGGCCGTTCGGCGAGAGCATCATCGCGCGGCTGAAGCCGAGCGTCGCTTCCGGCGTCAGCAGACAGTTCACGCCGCCGGCCAGGGCGACGCTACTCTCGCCGGACCTGAGGCTCTGGCAGGCCAGGTGGACCGCGACGAGCGAGGATGAGCACGCCGTGTCGACCGCCATGCTCGGACCGTGAAAGTCGAAACAGTACGACAACCGGTTGGCAGCGATGCTCAGCGCGCCACCGGTATTGGTGTAGGCATCCGAGGCGCGGCCGTCCTTGGCCTGCATGTCCCCGAAATCGTGGGTGGAGATCCCGACGAAGACGCCGACGTTGGTGCCGGCAAGCCGCTCCAGATCGTGGCCGCCTTCTTCGAGTGCTTCCCAGCTGACCTCGAGCAGCAACCGCTGCTGCGGATCCATGTTGGCGGCTTCGCGCGGTGAGATCTTGAAGAACTGCGCATCGAACCGATCGACCTGGTCGAGGAACCCGCCCCACCTGGAGTAGGTCTTGCCGCTGCTTTTGGGATCGGGGTCGTAGAAAGCCTCGAGGTTCCACCGATCTGGTGGCACCTCAACGATCGCGTCGACGCCGTTCTTCAGCAGCTCCCAGAAAGTGGCGGGACTATGGACCCCGCCCGGAAGCCGGCAGCCCATGCCGACGATTGCAATCGGCTCCAGATCGGCGGTCCGCCCGTTGCCGTTGCTCTTTCCACGCCCCGTCACATCGTTCATGGTTCCCCCGGCAGACATCAGTGGCGATCGAGTTTGAGGTGTTTGTCCAGCAGCGCGTCGGCGAGCTCCCCGGCCGACGGCTGATCGAACGCCTCGCCGAGTGGCAGGGCGAATTCGAGCGTAGTCTGCAGGCGATACTGCAGATCGAGCGACGACAGCGAATCCACGCCGACCGCCGCGAACCCGGCGGCCAGCTGCGCGCGCTTCGACTGGTCCCACTGCAGGATCTCGAGCAGTTGATCCTCGATGAACCGGACCAACAGCGGTCGACGATGGTCAGGCGACGACGACCGCAGCATCGTCAAGATGCTGTCGGCACCAACATCGCTCAGCACGGGCGCAGCGATCGGGCGGGTCGGAGCCGGGGGCTGGGTCGATGGCGCCTCGAGGAGCCGGTAACGGACACCGCGCAACTCGAACAGCGGCAACGCGTCGTCGATGCCGAACCCGCAGATGTTCGCCACGCGCCCGGGCGACCCGTTTGCCCCGCCGACCCATTGGCCCCACAGCCTGACGAGCGATTGGTCGTCATAGTCGGCGGGCAGCCGAACGCGGTCGATGCTGAAGGGGATCCAGCAGGCCTGGTCGCTCGCGGCGGCCATTACCGCGCCGCTTTGCAGCAAAGCGTCCCAGGTCGTTTCGCGCGCTGCCGAGGGAGCGCGATCGGCGGGTTGCGGTGTGAGGTCGGCGGTCCATGCGCCGGCATCCATGCGCAGCCGCCCAATCCGGCGCAGGTGCGGTCCGAAGGCGTAACCGGCTTCGGATGCGGCGGCGTAAAACGCCTCTTGATCCAGAACCGCTCCGGTGCACGCATGTCCCCTCAGCCAATCCTCGTCGGTCGCATTGCGCCAGAGGCCTTCGATGAACGGCACGCCCGGCGGCTGCCGATCCGGCTGGTCAGACTCCTCGCGAACTTCGAAGCGACCCGAGCCGGCTTCGGGCCGTCCGATGAACTGCGCCGCCACCGGGTGGCCGGCGGTGAAGACCATCGGCCTTGCGAGCACGACGCGCGTCAACTCGCGAGGCGCCTGCGACTGCACGGCGGTCACCGCGGCGAAACATCGATTCAGCCACGCGGCGAAGGGCAGCACCGTTCGCCCCATGACCACGTGCTGCTGAATGATCGGGTCGGCAGCATCCAGGCGCCAGCGAATCGTGACCATACCTGTCCGGACCTTTCCTGTGGTTGCAACGCGATCGATGCGTTGGTCGAGCTATCGCAGCAGCAAGCTCCAGGTCCGGGGAGGCACCAGCGGAACATCCGGTTGTGGGAAGAGTGCCACCAGTTGATCGCCACCGGGAAGCGGGAAGAACGCGTTCGCGATTAGGGCCGGCGTGGGAAACATCGCCGACCGCAGACACACCACCACCTCAACCCCCTCCGCCCGCATCTGCGCGCACACGCTGCCGAACACCCGCGCAGCGGTGGCGAGGCCGACGTCGGGCATGGCACAGAGATCGATCAGTGCGAACTTCATCGGCACGACGCCTTGAAGTTGCATGTGATGGTAATTCACCATCGCCTGGATGTGGCCATCCCTTTCGAGGACCAGCGTGCGGGCGACCGGGCCCTCCAACTGGCGGGCGAGCTGCGGCGCGGACCATGACACCGCCCAATCCAGCCGAGCGTTGGCGCGCTCCAGCAGCTGGGTGCAGGCGTCGAGATCGGCGGCGTCATACGGCCGCAGCCAGGATGCGCGCCCCCACGGGATCGGCGCCACGATCGGGCCCAGCAACCGGCCGATCGCCCGCTCCCACCAGGCGATACTTCCCTTCGCGAGCGTGGCGGGGTTCAGGACCTTCGACCAGTAGCTGACCGTGGCGATGACGCGATAGTTCTGCGGACACGCCTTGCCGTACATCGCCCAGAAGCGGTTCGCGACCGACGCCGGTGAGCCGCTCACGATGCCAAGGGACAAGGCGCGGCCGGTGGCCAGGTGGCCGCGGCGCATCGCCTCGATCATGTCGACGGTGAGGCGCGGCAGGCGGTAGTCGTGGTCAACGGTGCACCAGCTGCTGAAGGTCATGGGATAGACCGTCGAGCCAATCCGCAGCGAATGCGGAGCGGCGAAGTAGGTGCCGACCAACTGGTCGTCGTGGTAGGCCGCGACACAGAGACGGCGATCCTCTCCGCCGAACTGCCAGCGCAGGAACTCAGGACTCCACAGCGGGAACCAGATCTTCCCCTGGTAGGTCTTGGTCCAGACACGGTGCATGAGCCGGGCCGCATCTTCCCCGTCGCCGTCGTAGTCGCGGATCTCCATCTCGGCTCACCACCTGATCAGCGCGGATCCCCAGGACAGGCCGGCTCCGAAACCGCACAACAGCACCACATGACCCGGGCGAATCCGCTGGTCGGCGAGCGCGTCGTGCAGCACCATCGGAATCGACGACGACACGGTGTTACCGACGGCGTCGAGATGGCGGATAACGCGAGCGGGATCGACATTCAGAAAGCGGATCAACGAATCGAGGGTGACGGCACTGGCTTGATGAAACACCAGCCAGTCGACATCGCCCAACGGCACGTCGTTGCGGGCGAGGAATTCGCGGACATGCGCGGGGATGCGGCTGCTGACAAACGACAGGATGTCGCGGCCGGCCATGTGAATCTGTCCGGCGGTCCGGCGATTGCCGCTGCTGTCCTGCTGTTCGATCCGCAACGCGTCGCTCATCGGCAGACGACAACCACCGGCGGGAATCATGAACGATTCGAAATACTTGCCGGCGGTTCCGCACATCACGTCCAACACCCCGTGGTCGGCCGAGCCCTGGTCGATCCAGCTGGCGGTGGCGCCGTCGCCGAACAGCAGCCGCGTCGAGCGGTCCTGTGGATTGATGTACTTGGAATAGGTATCACCCGTGACCACCAGCACGTTGGCGGCGGACCCCGAGGCGATCAGCGCGTTGGCCAGGTTGATGGCGTAGATATACGCCGAGCACGCCAGCGGCAGGTCGAAGGCGGCCACCCGGTCGTCGAGCCCGAGTCTTCCGTGGAGGACGGAGGAGTTCGACGGCAAGACGTAATCGGGCGTTTGCGTGCAGAAGATCAGAACATCGATCAGCGGAGGCAGTTGCGGATGAGCGGCAAACAGCGCCAGGCACGCCTGCGCGCCCAGATCGAGCGCGGTTTGCTCCGGGCCGGCGATGTGGCGCTGACTGACGCCGCCATGCCGCATCAGCAGATCGCGGACGTGACCGGGAACCTCCGCGAGCAGCGCCTCGTTGGATTCAACGCTCTGAGGCAGCGCGATGGTGACCGCGCGGATGCGGGCGCGGACCGAATCAACAGCGCCGCTCGGGGACGCCAGGCGTCCCTCCACGGCCTACAAGCCCGGGATCAGGCTCGTCAGCCGGCGGCGCTTCTCCCGCACCACGATGATCACCGGCTGCGCGGTAGCCGAGATCGCGCCGGACGCCTTCAATTCCTCGAGGCACCCGCTCACTTCCGCGGTGAGGCGGCCCTTTCCTTTACGCAAGCCCTTGATTCGCTTCCGCCGATGCTTACCGAGATCGATGATGACAGGGGCTTTTCCATCCGCTTTGGCGGCGGTGGGCTCAGCAGGTACTCGTGGCCACGGTGACGCTCCTTAAGAAATTGAGATGCGGGAAGCGGCCTTAGAGGCCAAGGAACCGCGCCGGCCGTATTTCCTTGATGGCCTTGCGACTGGCGTCGACCAGATTGGCCGGCGTGTCTCGCACCCAGCCGTCGCGGCGCTTGCGATTCGACTTCTTGTGGCGCCGCAGATAGGTGCCGGTCGCCTTGTCGCCGACTTCGGCAAACATGCGCACCGAATTTTCGAAGGGCCGAACCAGCTTGCTGCCCTTCTTCTTTTTGCGGCCACGCTTGAAGATCGTGACCGGCGTGATAGCGCCAGCGGCATCCTGCTGGAAAACGGTGACTCGACGAACCGACTTGCTCAAACGTGGCAAATCCATTTTCAACCTCGCGGAGGTATCGTTATAACACAAAAGCGCCTTGAGGTATGCTGCGGCTCAGTCTCGAACGCCTCAGACGCATGATCGATCCTTCCTTCACTCCAAGCCGGTACCCGCGCGCCGAGACGCGCCCGCCCATCACGATCCGTCAACCCATCGCACCCTCGCGCGCCCGGGGTTTCCAGGTGTGCCGCGGATTTCTCACGCTCTGGTCGTGGGCGATCCGGCAATGGGTGCGCGGCAAGCTGACGCGCCGGGGCTTCGGCATCCGGCTGCGCACGACGTTTGAAACGCTCGGTGGCTTGTGGATTTCCGCCGGCCACCTGCTGTCGCTGCGCATCGATATCTTCTCGCCGGAAGTGTGCGAGGAACTGGCGACCCTGCAAGCCAGGCAGGCCGGTTTCCCGGCCGACGAGGCGCGGCGGCTGCTCGAGGCGGAGCTCGGAGCGCCACTCGATCGCTACTTCGACCAGTTCGAGGATGTGCCCTTTGCGCTGGCTCCGGTGTCGCAGGTGCACCGCGCCCGGCTGCGCCACGAGCAACGTTACGTGGCGGTGAAAATTCAGCAGCCGATGCTCGACGCCGTGTTCGCGCAGGATCTGCGCCACATTACCCGGCTGGTGACGCTGGTGCGCTGGCTCGGCATCCGGCGCCACCTGATGTGGGACGTCGCCCTCGAGGAGTTGCGCGAACAGTCGACCCGCCAACTCAACTTCCAGTACGAAGCCTCGGCGATCCGGCGGATGCGCAAACGCCTTCGCGGCCGGCGGGTCGCGGTGCCGGAACTGTTCAAGCGTTATTCCACCCGCCGGGTGCTGGTGACCGAGTTCATCCACGCCGCCCTGATGACCGACCTGCTGGACCCGCTCAACGACCCGGCCCAGCGGACGGCGTGGCTGGCGGCCAACGACATCGCGCCGCGCCGCCTGGCGCGGCGGCTGATTTTCTCCACCTACCGCCAGATCTTCGAACACAACCTCTATCATGGCAACCCGTCGCCGCAGCACATCGTCCTGCTGCGCGACAGTCGCACGGCGCTGCTGGAGTTCACCAACACCACCTTCACCGAGCGGGAGTACCTCGAGAAGTTCAGGCTGTTCATCAAGGCGCTCGCGATGCGCGACTATTCGAAAGCGGCCGACGTCAGCTTCATGCTGTGCGCGAGCCTGCCGAACATCGACACCGAGATGGTGAAGGAAGAGCTGATCAGGGCGCTGCGCGCGTGGGCGACGCGCACGCTGGTCAAGGAGCTCCCCTACCGCGAAAAATCCCTCGACAATGCGTTCGTCGAAACGCTCAGCGTGCTGGTGCGCTATCGCTGCACCATGACCTGGGATGGCTTGCGGATTCGCCGCGCCTTG
Source organism: uncultured Acidimicrobiia bacterium (assembly GCA_963795125.1). Classification (GTDB taxonomy): domain Bacteria; phylum Acidobacteriota; class Vicinamibacteria; order Vicinamibacterales; family UBA2999; genus 12-FULL-67-14b. The sequence continues at coordinate 1,829,048 of CAWCGQ010000001.1, forward strand.
ACCCGCCTCGATCTGTCGCTCGAGCACCTCTATCCTGAGGCCAACTACACCAAGATCCTGCAGCAGGTACTGCGACCAGGCCGAGGCCCGCGCCATCAACCAGCTGGTGGGTCCGCAACTGATCCGGCGATCGATCGGCAGCTTCATCACCGCGCTCGACATCCAGGATCGGGTCAACGAGTACACGATGTTTCAGGGCGCGCTGGTGCGGCGCCATGCGCAGGTCTTCAGGGGAACGACGACCAAGGTCGCCGCGGTGTTCAGTGCCGTGGTCGGCGAGCTGTCGTTGCTGGTCGCCATCGCCGGCGGGCTGACGGCGATCGTGTTTCTCGATCAGCGTTACCCGGAGCGCATCCGGCCGCTGATCGGTCCGCAGCTCTCGGCGCTGGTCGAGCGGGTGCCGCATCTCGACGGCCCGATCTGGCTGATCCTCCTCGCCGTGATTGGCTACGCGGCGTGGTCGCTCGTCGCTCTGCGCCGGCGCCTGAAGGAACGAGACGTCCGGGCGCACGAACGGGTCGCGGCGGTATGAACGCGATCGGCACCCGCACACCGCCGTCGCGCTGGACCGCGGCCCGTCTCGATCAGCTCCGACAGGTCGCCGATCCCGAGGTCGATCCGCTGGTGCGGGGCCTCTACGACGACGGTGGTCCCGCTGCGCTGGGGCGGCTGACCCGCCAACTCGACGACTGGGAGGCGCCGCTTCCCGACGGACTGCCCGAAGCGCTCCGCCACTACTTCGCCGCCGCCGTCACCTACCCGCCGTGGGTCGACCCGTCAGGGCTGCGCCACACCGAGGACTTGTTCGCGTCGTTCGGTCCAATGACGCTGAGCGCTTTGTTGCTGAACAGCTATCCCCATTTCCTGACCTGCCCGGCTGGTGCGCGCGCGATGTACAACGCCCGGGTGTTCAGCCCCGATTCGGTGGCGAGCCGAATGCTGGAACTGGCGCAGTTCTCGATCTTCATGGGCGAACGGGACGGGCTCACCATCGCCGTGGCTCGCGACGGCGGCAGACCCGGCCGCGGCTTTGTCGCCTATCGCAAGCTGAGGGTGATCCACGCCTGCGTCCGCCTGCTCTTGACGGGTCCGCATGCAGCGAAACCGTGGGACGCTCGGGTGCTCGGTGCCGCCGTGAACCAGGAGGACCTGGCTCTCGCCGTGATGTGCTTCTGCGTCAGCACCATCGAGGGGTTGCAGAAAGCCGGGTTCCACCTGTCGACCGCGGATCAGGAAGCCATGCTCATGGGGTGGCGGACGGCGGCCTGGTTGCTGGGCATGGCTGAAGAACTGCAGCCTCGCGACGTTCAGGAAGCCACCGTGTTGCGGGATTTGATCATGTCGCGACATCAACAGGCCACGCCGGAGGCGGCCGTCGTGGTTCGCGAACTGCTCCACGTGGTTGAGGGATTGCTGCCGCCGGGGACCCGCCAGGTGCCGGCGGCGCTGGTTCGTTTTCAGCTGGGACCACGGCTGGCCGAGCTGCTCGACGTCCCCAATCCGCGAATCCTCGTCAGCCTGCTGCAGCTGACACAACCGCTCTGGAAGACGACCCGGCTGTTCGCCGGCCTCACCAAGCTGATCAGCCCGCGCCTGCTTCGCTGGGCCTCCGCCCCCAACCGCCTGGGCGGATCCCGACGGCTGACGCTGTCGCCGAAACTGGCGGCACGCATGGGCAGCGAGCGCTGATGCCGCTCGGCCCGCACACCTCAATCGCGCGCGGCGGCCGGCTGATTGCGCTCGATGGTGTCGACGATTTCCCGAACGCTGGTGTAGCCGTCCAGCTCCTCGTCCGGGACGCTGACGTTGAACTGCTTTTCGATCGCCGCAAGAATCTGCAGCCCCTGAAGGGAGTCGACATTCAGTTCATTTTTCAGATGGGTGTCGGGCAGGATCCGCGACTCCGGCAGTTTGGTGATTCTCGAAACAATCTTCGCCACTTGGTGTTCGGTAGTCATCAGTGGGATTATGCACTCTTTACGGCAGGGCGAAAACCTCGTCCTGACGCTCGCTCGACGGGAGACACAGGATGCGAATCGGTCTGATTGCCATGAGCGGAGTCCGGGTCTACAACCCCAAGCTGGTTGAGCTCGGCCTCACGTTGCCCCAGTTCATCAACCGCGGCGAAGTGATTGCCCAGTTGCCCTCACTCGCGCTGTTGCTGCTGGCCGCGGCGACCGGCGATGACATTGACGTCGAATATCTCGAGGTTTCTGACGTCAAAGCCGCCGAGGCACTCGACACCTCATTCGATCTCGTCGCCCTCACCTCGTACACGGCGATGGCCTACGAGATGTACGACCTCGCCGACCGTTACCGCGCCGCCGGCGTGCCGGTGGTGATCGGCGGGCTCCACGCCTCGTTTGCCGTCGAGGAAACCAGCGCCCATGCCGACGCGGTCTGTGTCGGCGAGGGCGAGACGCTCTGGCCGCAGATCGTCGCCGACTTCCGGAGCGGCGGTGTCGCGGCGCTGAAGCCGATCTATCGCGAAGCCGAGCCCGGTTCGTTCGATCTGGGTCACTCGCCGATGCCGCGCTACGAACTGCTGCTCGGCCGCAAGTACAACCGCATCACCGTGCAGACGGTGCGAGGCTGCCCGCTCGATTGCGAGTTCTGCGGCGCCTCCAAGCTGTACGCCGCGAAGTACCGCCGCAAGCCGGTCGACATGGTGGTCGCCGAACTGCGGCGGATCAAGGAACTGTGGGGCGACAACGCCTTCTTCGAGCTCGCCGACGACAACTCGTTCGCCAATCGCTTCTGGGCACGCGAGTTCCTCACCGAGATCCAGGACCTCGACCTGCGCTGGTTCACCGAGACCGATATCTCGATCGCCGACGACGACAACCTGCTCAAACTGCTCGCGAAGAGCGGCTGCCGCCAGATCCTGATCGGCCTCGAGTCGACCGACGCCGGCTCGCTCAACGGCATCGACCGCGCCAACTGGAAGCTCAAGCGGCTGTCGCACTACGCCGATGCGATCAAGAAAATTCAAGACCACGGCGTCACGGTGAACGGCTGCTTCATCGTCGGGCACGATGGCGACGACAAGGGCGTGTTCGAACGCCTGCGCGACTTCATCGAACGCAGCGAGTTGCTCGAGGCACAGGTCACGATCCTGACGCCGTTTCCGGGCACGGCGCTGCTCGAGCGGCTGAAGGCGGGCGGGCGGCTGCACTCCGACCGCTTCTGGGACAAATGCACGCTGTTCGATCTGGTGTTCGAACCGAAGCAGATGACCGCCGACGAACTGGTCGAAGGTCACGCGTGGCTGATGTCGCAGATCTACACCAAGGAGCAGTACACCCGCCGCAAGCGGCACTACGTGAACATCATGAAGAACGTCGACCTGCCGTGGATGGCGCAGCAGAACGAGACGTCGCTGGAATTTTTCAAGTAAGCGCCGGGAGGCCGGCCACGCGCCAGGCGCGGCACTCCTGACGGCGGACCTTGCCGCTCGTGGTTCGCGGGATCGCACCCGGGGACACCAGGTGGATTTCGTCGAGACCCAGGTCGAAGTGCATCTGGCATGCCTCTCGAATGGCGACGGCGAGGTTCGAACGCGCCTCGGCGTCACGGAGCCTGGTCTCGGCAATCACCACGATCTTGACGCCGTCCTGTTCGAGACCCAGGGCGGCCACCCCACCCTGGTGCACGCCGGTCACCCGCGACACCGCCCGCTCGAGGTCTTGCGCGTAGTAGTTCTTGCCCAGCCGAATGATCAGGTCCTTCGACCGCCCCGTCACGTAGAGGTGCCCGGATGCGAGGTAGCCAAGATCGCCGGTGTGCAGCCAGCCATTGCGCAGCGCCGCGGCCGACTCCGTGGGTTGTCCGTGGTAGCCGCGCATCAGCGACGGACCGCGGACCACGATCTCGCCGATGACGCGTTCCGGCAGCACCGCATCGGCAGGGTCGACCACCCGGATCTCCTGCAATTCGAGCGGCAGGCCGACCGACACAAAACTGCGGCGGCGACTGCCGGTGACGGCACCGACCGCCTGTCCGCGTTGCTCGAGCGCCTCGGCGTCGACGTCGTCGAGCCGTGGCGGTCCGGCCTCGCCAAAGGTCACCGCCAGCGCGTTCTCGGCCAGGCCGTACACCGGCCGCACCACCCCGGGGCGCAGTCCCCATCGGGCAAAGCGGCGTTCGAACTCGTCGATCGTCGCCGGGTCGATCGGCTCGGCGCCGTTGAGGGCGACCTCGAGCGCGCTCAGATCCACACCCTCGAGATCGTCATCGGCAATGTGCTGCGTGCTGAACGCGTAGGCGAAATTCGGCGCCACCGTGATCGTGGCGCGCACGTCGGAGATGTATTGCAGCCAGCGCGCGGGATCCTTCGCAAACGCCTGCGGCGGCATGTGCACCGTTGGACAGCGGCAGTAGAGCGCGCTCAGGGCGACGCCGATCAGTCCCATGTCGTGGTGCAACGGCAACCAGCTCACGCCGACACTGCCGGGATGACAGATGGCGTTGGTGATGGCCGCAGAATTGGCGATGATGCTCGCGTGCGTGAGCTCGACGCCTTTCGGGTGGCTGGTGCTGCCGGAGGTGTACTGCAGCAGCGCCAGGTCGTCCGGCCGCGGCACATGCGCAACGATCTGGCTGACGTCCGGTGGGATCTGCTCCGCCGACACCAGGCCGATCGCGATCTCCCGTTCCGCCAGGTAGTCGGACAGTAACGCCAGCGTCCGGTCCAGTCCCACCAGCACACGGGCGCCGCAATCCGCGGCAATGCGGGTGATGGTGTCGAAGAGATGGTCGAGCTTCTCGCGGCGCAGGGTGTGCGGGGGCACGACCGGCACCGGGATCGCACCAAGCCACACGGCGCCGAAGAACATCGCGAAGAACGCCGGACGCGTCGGGAGCATGATCACGACGCGATCGCCGGGCGTCACGCCGGCCGCCGCGAGCATGGCGGCGGCGCTGTGAGCGCTGCTTCGCAGCTGGCCCCACGTCACGTCCTCGGGCGACGACCCATGGTCCACGCACACAAACGCCGGCAGCGAGGGGAAGCGGTCGGCCGGCGACAGCAGCTCCGCCACCGTCGCGGCCCGCGGCATGGCCAGCAGCTGACGACCGATGTCCGGGTCGGCGCCGAATCGGCGCAGTGCGGTGCGTCGCACGCTCACCGCGGCGCGTCCGTCTGCCCGGCGGGATTGGTCGCCAGCGCGGTCCAGCACTGGCCGGCCATCGTCGGCTCCACCGACGACACCTCGAATCCGGCGGCGGTCAGCATCTCGCGCAGTTCGTCGGCGGTGGCGAAACGATAGTCGCCGGACTGCTCGGCGCGCTTGATGCGCCAGACGTAATAGAAAATGCGAGCGGTATTGAACAGGTAGCGGCCGCCGAGGGCCACCGTCGGCAGCACGCCGTCGGCTTGTCGCCGATCGCGAAGCGTCTCGGCGTAGACCCGCCAGGTATTGAAGCCCGCGGCGAACACCGAGATGGCGAGGGTTCCGCCAGGTTGCAGCACCCGGCGCAGTTCGGTCAGCGCGAAGCGCTGGCGTTCGGGCACCAGGTAGTGAAGGACCAGACTGCAGGCCGCCTTGTCAAACGTCGCGCTGGCGAATGGCAACGGCTGGGTCAGGTCGGCGACGCGGAACTCGGCCGCCGGCACTTTCCGGCGGCAGCGATCCAGGGCGGGCTCGCAAAAATCGATGCCGGTGACGCGCGCCCCCGGCACGGCCAGGACCGCCGTCACGTTCGCGGTGCCGCTGCCGGCATCGAGGATCACGTCCCCGGTCGACGGCTTGAGCAGTTGCGCGTGACGCTCGACCATCCGCCGATACGGCGGCGACTCGTTCAAGGTGTCGTAGAAATAGAAATAGCGCTCCCAGAAGCGCTGGAGTTGTGCCGACTTGACTACCACTGCGGCATAATAGCCGAATGCGACGCCGGCACGAATTCACGCTGTGGGTGGTCGTCATGGTCATGGGCCTGCACTTCCTCGAGGAGTTCGCCCTCGACCTGCGCAGCTGGCTCGAAATGGTCCTCCAGATCCCGGTCACCTGGGAGCAGGCGCATTTGATCAACGCGGTGGTCACGCTCACGGCGATCGCCGGCGCGGCGATCGGCTGGCGCAGTCCCGCCTTGAGCCTGATCATGCCGGCGGTGCTGATCGTGAACGCCGTCGGCTTTCACCTGGCCTTCACGCTCGTCTGGGGCGTCTACTCGCCGGGCACGGTGTCGGCACTGGTGCTCTTCGTTCCCGCCGGCCTCTGGGCCTTCGTCGGCGCCCATCGCGACGGCGTCCTCACACGACGGGCGATCGTCATCGCCGGCCTGATCGCCGTCGGCATTCACATGGCGATGTTGGGGTTTCATCTGGCGGGGCCGCCCTCACCCGGCCCGACCTCCCAGCGCACCAGTTTGAGATCGAGCACGAAGATCGCATACAGCACCGGGACCAGGACCAGCGTGACGATGGTGGCCACCGTCAGCCCGCCGATCTGCGTGTAGCACAGCCCCTCCCAGAGCGGACCGCCGTGCAGGGCGAGCGGGATCAGGCCGAACACCGTCGCGCCCACGGTGACAATCACCGGCCTTAGCCGCGCGATGCCGGCATCGAGCAGCGCATCCCTGAGCGATTCGCCCCGGTGATGAGCTTCCTCGATGTAGTCGAACAGCACAATCACGTGACTGACGATGACGCCGATCAGGCTGGCGACGCCGAGAAACGCCATGAAGCCGAACGGCGCGCCCATCAGGGTCAGGCTGACGAGCGCCCCCATGACGCCGAATGGAATCGCCGAGAACACAATCAGCGGCTTGATCGCATTGCGGAACTGGAACACCAGCGCGAGATAGATGAGCAGCACGGAGACCGCCATTACCGTGGTCAACTCGGCAAAGCCCTTCACCTGCTCTTCTTCCTCACCACCAATTTCCATTCGATATCCCGGCGGCAGCGTGCGGGCGAGCGCCGCCAACTCGGCCCTCGCCTCTCCCAGCACCACCGAGGGCAGCGTTCCAGGCACCGGGAACGCCGACACGGTGATGGTGCGAAACTGGTTACGACGCTTGATGCGTTCGGTGGTCATGCCGTACTCGATGCGCGACACCTGGCGCAGCGGCACGCGGACGTCCGACAGCAGCGAATAAACGTACAGGTCCTGGATGTCGGACAGACCGGGCGCGATCCTCGGTGCGAAGACGCGCGACCACCGGAATGCGGCGATCGCCTTCCCTGAGGGTGGTCACCGGAAAGCCGTTGATGGCGGTGGCCGACGACAGGGCGACTTCGAGGTTCGACACCCCCGCCAGTGCCGCCCGATCGGCGTCGACCGCCAGCCTTACGCCGAAGCTCTCGGCGCCCCAATCGTCGCGCACGCGATCGGCGGTCGCCACCTGGCGCAGAATGGTTTTCGCCTTCTCGGCAAATTCTCTCAGCGTCTCGGAGCGCTCTCCCGAGATTCGCAGCGACACCGGGATGCCCACCGGCTTGCCGGTCTCGAGCTGCCGGACGTCCACGAAGGCGCCGGGCACCTGCGCGGCCAGCGCCCGCTGCAGCAGCGGAACGAGCGGCGCGGTGTCGTGCTTGTCGGCGACATTGACGACCAGTTGCGCATAGTTCGGTTGCGCCAGCTCCTGCGCCACCGAAAACCAGAACCGCGGGCTGCCGCTGCCGACAAAGGTGGTGATCGAGCGCAACACCGGCGTTGCCTCGGCGCCGCCGTGCCTGGTGGTCTCGTACTCCTGCGCGACCTCGCGGACGATTTGCTCCACCCGTTTCGCCACCGCATCGGTTGACGCCACGGTCGCGTCGCCCGGGAGCCAGACGTCGATGTACGACAGGTACGACAGGTCCTTCGGAAAGAACTGCACTTCCAGCCGGCGCACCGACCACCCACCGGCCGCGAGCATCACCAGCGCCACCGCCAGCGTGGCCCAGCGATGCTCGAGCAGCACGTCGGCCACCCGGTAGTACATCCCGGTGCGCCGCGCCGCCGTCGCATTGCCCGACTTCGCCGGCCGCAGCAGGTAGTAGCCGAGCAACGGAATGAACGTCATCGACGTGATTCTCGACGCCACCAGCGAACACGCCAGCACGATCGGCAGGCTGTAGATGAACTCGCCGGTCGTGCCGGTCAACAGCAACAGCGGCAAATAGGCCACGATGTTGGTGATGGTGGCGAACAGGATCGCCGTCGCCAGACGCGTCGGCCCCAGCCAGGCGGCGATGCGCGGGGGTTGGCCGGCGGTCAACTCACGCTTGATCGCATCGCCCGCCACCACCGGATCGTCAACCAGCAGGCCGAGCGCGATGATCAGCGACGCAATGGAGACCTGCTGCAGGTCGATGCCGAGCGCCCGCATGAAGGCGAAGGTCATCGCGAGCGTAATCGGAATGGCCAGCGCCATGACCAGCGCCGATCGCCACTCCCAGAACCCGATGAGCGCAATCAGCACGACCAGCGCGATCGCTTCGTAGAGACTGCGCATGAACAAATCGACGTTCTCGCGCACCTGCAGCGGCTGATCGGATGGTCTCGAGAATACGAGGTCCGCGGGGATGGCGGGACCCAGCCGCGCCAGCGCGGCGTCGACGGCTTCGCCGAAGGCGCTGATCTGCTCGCCCTGCCGCATCTGCAGCGATACCGTCACCGCGCGCGCCCGCCGCCAGGTGCCGTCGGCCTGACGAAGCGTCTGAAAGTTCAGATAGCGGGGCGGCGTCTGGTAGCCGCGGACAATCTCGACGCTGTCGCGAAGATAGACCGGACGGCCGCCGCTCGACCGATCGACGATGACGTTGCCGATGTCCCGTTCGGACGTGAACTCGACGGAAGGGTCGATCAGCAGGCCGCGCCCGCCAATCGAGATTTGACCGCCCGTGAGGCTGGTATTGCGGCCGGCCAGCACCTGCAACAGGGTCGCCGGGCGCATCGCCGAGGCGGCCAGCCGCGACTGCGAGTACTCGAGATAGATCTGTTCGGGCAGGATGCCGGACCGCGTGACGCGCGCGACCTGCGGCACGTTCTGCAGCGTGCGCTTGATCACGTCGGTGAACTGGTCCAGCTCGCGATACGAGTACTTGTCGCCGGCCACAGCGGACAACTGTCGCAACACGGTGTCGGGGTCGCGGACGACCGCCACCGGCCAGACGTCGGGATGCATATCGGCCACTGCCAGCCGGCTGCCGATCATCGTCGTCACCGCCGACGCCAGAGCGGCATCGTCCTGGTTGGTGTCGAGGTCGAAGCCGACAAAGCCCGGGCCATCCAGCCGTCGCGCGTCGCGGCCCAACCCGGCCGACGCGGCGGCCTCCATCAGCAGGTCGCGTGACCGCATCGCGGTGGTCGGATCGATGGACTGGGGGAACGCGGTGACGAGCGCGGCACGATGGCCGGCCGCGCCGGACCGTGCGCGAACGATCGCTGCCGTGACGGCCTGGGCCCGGATCGACATCTCCACGTCGTCGACCTTCGGGCTGGCCACCGTCAGCAACAACGCCGAGGTGTCGCCGAAGTCCCGCAGGAACTCGACCGGACCGGCGCCGTCCGGCAGGTCGCGCAGCGACGCGAGCCGGTGCGCGATGTCGGCGAATGCCACTTCGGTGTCGGCCGTCCGTTCGTCCAGCTTCAACACCACGATCGACACGCTGCCGCGCGTCGTTGATTCCACCAGCTCGACGTTCGGGCTCTCGGCGATGCGTTCTTCGATTCGCCGCGTCACCAGTTGCTCGACGCGATCGGCCGGCACGCCCGGCCAGGGACAAACCGCCGCGGCGTAGACCACCCGGAACCGCGGGTCTTTGAGCTTGGGCATCTGGACATAGGCAAAAATGCCCGCCACGCAGGTGGCCACCAGCAAGACCCAGGAAATTTGCGGGTTCTCGACGAAGAAACGGGCGGTATTGTGCGTCGTCGCGATGATGTCGTCGGATGAGCGGCCGTGGGTCATCTCGCGTCCTCGCCTAGCGGGTGGGGTTGACGCGTTCGCCGTCGGCAACGATCGAGGCGCCTTGCGTAATGACGCGCTCGCCCCCGGCGAGGCCCGAAGCGACGGTAATTTCGTTGCCGATCAGCCGTCCCAGCTGAATCGGCCGCAGCCGCGCGACGACCCCGCCGTCGCGCTCCTCGATGATGAACACGGCGTAGCCGTCGCCGCCACCGGGTGCGCGGACGACGGCCGAAAGCGGCACGACGAGCGGTGCGGCGGCGGCGTCCTTGCCGCCGGTTCGATCGGCGACATCCACCGTGGCGACCATGCCGGGCTTCAGCGCCCCGTCGGCGTTCGCGAGTGTCAGCTTGACTTCGAACAGCCGGCTGCGCGGATCGGCGGCCGGAGCGATGGCGGTGACGCGGCCGTCGTACTGTCGATCGGGAAGGGCCTCGGACCGGACGCGGGCGACCGACTTCAACGCAAACATGGTCAGCATGGTGTCCGGCACGCCGATGACGACCGACACGGTTCGCGTATCCGCCAACACGAAACCGGGGCTGCCGGGCCCGACCAGCGAACCCACCTCGACCAGCCGCTTCAGCACCACACCCGACATCGGTGTCCGCAGCGCCGTATCGTCCTTGCTCAACTGGGCCTGGTCCACGAGGCTGCGCGCGCCGGCGATCTTCGCTTCGATCGATTCGACGGCCGCTTTCGCCTGATCGAGCTCGGGTTTGGTCAGGCTCCTGGCGGCATAGAGCGCTTCGGCACGCGCCAGCGCCTGGGTCGCGGCTGCGCGCGCGGCCGTCGCATCCGCCAGCTGCGATTGTGCCTGGCCGACACGCGCCTGGTAATCCTCGGGCTTGACCGTCGCAAGTACCGACCCGGCCGTGACGCGGTCGCCGTCCTCGATCGGCCGGCCGCCGACGGTGGCGAGCGACGCGACATAGCCACCGGCGCGAAACGCCAGATCGAGTCGGGTCTCCGGTTCGATCACCGCCGAATACCGCAGCGAGAGATCGCCGGCCGGTCGTCGCACCTCGGTGATCAGGACGGGCGTGAGCGGTTTGTCGTAAATCGGCTCGCGGTGGCACGCGGTGATCGCGCCCGCGACGACCACCGCACTCACCGCCCCTGCCACCGTCTGGATTCGTGTCACAGATCGCCCCTCGCTCGTTCGAATTCCGCTCGCGCGATCCAATAGTTCGCCAGCGCCTGCGCGGCGGCCTGGTCGGCGCCCGCCAGCGCGGCTTGCGCGGTCAGGACATCCTTCTGCAGAGCGGCGTCCTCGGCGAACCGGGCCGTGACCACGCGCAGCCGTTCACGCGCCGCCTCGCGGGCCGCGTCGCCGACGGCCAGCAGCGCCGCGGCATCCTGAAGCGCGCGAAACCGCGCGCGGACATCGACGCGGACGTGCGTCGCGGCGTCCTCGGCCAGCAAAGCGGCCTGCTGCTGAATCAATCGCTTCTCCGACTGCTCCGCTTTGGCGCGCCCCCAATCCCACGGTTCCCAGGTGGCGAGCAGGCCCAGCAGCGCACCCTGCCGGGGCAGGAACTCGAAGCCATTGAAATTGAGATATTGAAAGGAGAGGTTCACGTCCGGCCAGTACGGTCCCTTGGTCGCGCGCAGCGCGAGCGCCGCGCGCTCGGCCTGCAGCTTGCCGACGCGTACTTCAGGGCGGTCCGCCGCAGCCCTGGTCTCAGCCACCGCGATGTCGTCGTCGCTCAGCTTCACGGGTAGAAGCGCCTCGACCGCGAATGGCTCGTCGAGCGAACGCGCCAGCAGCGCGTTCAGTTGCTCGCGGAACCCCTGGGCCTGCCGTTGCACCACGCCGAGGCGGTAGTTCTGTTCGAGCACCCCGGCCTTGGCGGCGAGGACATCGGCCGGCAGCACGACGCGCGACGCTTCGTAGTGCTCGGTCAGGCGCGCGACTTCGGCCGACAAGCGCACCGATTCCTCCTGGGCGCGCAGCGAGACGTCGGCCTGGACGATGCCGTAGTACAGCTTCCGCACGGCGGTGACGAGTTCCGCCTCCCGGACGCGGAGTTCTTCAGCCGCAAGATCCACGCCGCGAGCCAGCGCCTGCTCGCCGAACCCGATCCGTCTGAGCTGCGTGAGCGGCTGCGTGACGCTGGCGAAGACGATCGTGCTGAGCCCTGGCTCGGTGGTAATCGTCGCGGCCTCGGGTGGGATCGGGCCGAGCGATGCCAGGGCGCCAAGCGAGCCCGCAGGAAAACGGAAGGCGAACGGCGCCAGCAGGGTTCCCGACGCCACCTTGAGATCGAACAGGGGCAGGCGCTGCGAACGGAAGGCGGTAACCTGTTCGCGCCGCTTGTCGGCTTCGAGTTGTTGCGCCCTGATCCCGAGGTTTTTTTCCCGAGCCAGCGCGACGGCGGCATCCAGAGTCAACAGCGCCGGGGGCGGTGGCGGCTGCGCCGACCCACGTGGCGGAGACACCAGCAGCACGAGCGCGATCAGCAGTAGATGTCGACCGGTCATGACGTGGCCATGAACACCCGAGCCGGGGCGGTGTGGTCGACGGACATCGCACGCCGGATGCGAGACAGCGCGAACCACAGCCACAGATCGGCGAGTAACACCCCCGCCACTGCCGCCGGATCCGCAAGCCAGCCGATCTCCACGACCCTGGCCACCGAGGCGGCCAGCGCCACCGGCGGCCCGAGCGCGGCCGGCCGCAGCGCCATCGCCACTAAAATGGTGAGAGCCGCCTGCGCCAGCAGGAGCGCGCGGGCGAGCATCACGATCGAAGCCAAGGCGTTGTCGGCGAAAGTCCGGAACACCCGCATCTGGCGCCGAATCAGCGTCGATTGCGTTCGCACATACTCCTGGGCGCGCGCCGGCAGTTCGATCCCGTCCGACGCAGCGGCGGCGACCCGCCGCGCGCCGGCCGCGCTCATCCCCGCCTTCAACCTGCGCCGCTCGGATGCCTGGAAGTACTGCCGGGTGCGGCTGCGGTAGTCGATGCCGGGGTCCAGCTCGATCAGCGACGCATCGAGGGTCGAACTGGCACGATGCAAACGGAGCCACGCCCATTCCATCGTGCAGCGAAAGCCGAGCAGCACCTTGATCATCTCGTTGGTCAGGTTGTCCATCGACTTGTCGTGGAACGGCAGCTCCTTGACGAGCGTCCGCCTGGCCCACGCCTGCAGCGTCTGCGTCAGACGCGCCTGAATCAGCGACAGGTCAATTGCCGGCAGGCTGGCGGCCATCGTCAAACTGAGGTCGGCGCCTTTGGCTGATTCGCCGGTCGCCAGGGCGCGCATGAACAGGCGAAATCGCCCGAGGTACTCGGCTTCGGTGAAGTTGGTGGTGCCGAAATCGATCAGCGCGACGCGACTATCCCGCAGGAGCCCGATGTTCCCGGGATGCATGTCGCCATGATAGCGATTGTCCTCGAGCATCTGTCGCTGAAAGGAACGCACCAGGCGCTTGGCCACCACCCGCGGACGCACGTTGTTGTCACGCCGCCACTGCGCCAGCCGCTCCGGGTCTTCGCGTCCAATGCGCAGGTAGTCGGCCATCAGCACCATTTCCAGGTACTCCGAGACCAGGACGTTGGACGAGCTGTACCGCTCGAACACCTTCGGCACGTAGGCGCCGTGAGACTTCAACAGCTTGCGCATCGTCCGCGTGGAGGCGGCTTCGAATCCGAAGTCGAGTTCCTCGTGCATGATCTGCTGCAACTCGGCGACGCCGTCCTGCCACTTCATGTGCGGGTAGATTCGGCACACGCGAACGATCCGCACCAGCCAGTCGATGACGCGAAAGTCGCGATCGAACAGTTCCCGGGAATAGGGCTTCTGGATCTTGACCGCCACCCAGACCTGCTCGGTGCGTAACCGGGCGCGATGCACCTGACCGATCGATGCGGCGGCGACCGGCGCATGTTCCCATTCATCGAACACACTGTCGAGCGGGCCGCCGAGCGCGTCTTCGACGATCTGGCGGGCAACTTCCGGTGGGAACCCCAGGGCCCGGCTCTGAAGGCTCGCCAGTTCCTTGCAGAGCGCGGCCGGGAGAAGATCGATGCGTAACGCCAGGACCTGTCCGGCCTTGATCCACAGCCCGCCCATCTGCTCGAGCACCTCGCGCACCTGGGGCGCGAACCGCTCGGCGTGGCGGCCGCGCAAGATGACCGAGCGCAGGTAGGCGCCGAACAGCTGCGCGAACCGCAGGAGAACGTAGGCCGTCCGGAAGCGGGAGGGACGTGAGACGGGCAATATCGGCACCGCCGGTCGCGTCTCGCGCGGAACCAATGGGCTGGGAATTCTGGACGCGGCGAGCATTCGCGGCGTCAGTCTACCTCACGCGACTGGCGGCGGCTGCTGCAGCCCTCGGCAGCGCAGGGCGCAGCCGGACGGCCGGAGGGCTGATCCGCCCTCGGCCGCCTAGCGCTGATACGCCACCTTGCCGCCGACGATGGTGTAGACCGCGGTGGTCGATGAGAATCTCGCTCCTCCGGCACGGTCATGATGTCCTTCGACAACACCGTGATGTCGGCGAGCTTGCCGACCGCGAGCGACCCCTTGAGCGATTCTTCCTTCGCCGCATAGGCGCCGTTCCAGGTGTACGACTTCAGCGCCTCGGCGCGCGTCATCTTCTGATCGCCGTAGAACACCGCGCCGTCCTTGGTCTTGCGCGTGATGGTGGCGTGGAAGTTGGCCATCGGATCGATGCGTTCGACCGGCACGTCGGTGCCGTTGGCGATGATCGCGCCGCTCTTCATCAGCTTCTGCCACACGTAGGCGCCTTCTTCGGCGCGCTTCGCGCCGAGGCGCGCCGGCACGTAGGGCGCATCCGAGGTGGCGTGATTGGCCTGCATGGCCGGGATCACGCCGAGCTGTCCGAAGCGCGGGATGTCGGCCGGGTCGATGTGCTGCGCGTGCTCGATGCGCCAGCGGAAATCCTTCTCGCCGGGGCGCTGCTTGAACGCGCGCTCGTAGACGTTGAGCACTTCGCGATTCGCGCGATCGCCGATCGCGTGCGCGCACAGCTGCACGTCGTGCTCGAGGGCGATCCGCGCGGTCTGCGCGATGCTCTCGGGCGAGTTGGTCGGCAGCCCGACGCTGGACGGCGAATCGCTGTACGGCGCGAGCATCCAGGCGCCGCGCGAGCCGAGCGCGCCGTCGGCCACCACCTTGATCGCCGCAATCGTCAGGTGGTGGTCGTTGAGCCCGATCGCGCGGTACTGCGCGAGCTTCGCCGCCAGGTTCTCGTTGCTGTCGCGGACCATCACCCACAGCCGGATGCCCAGGCCGCCTTCGGCCGCGACCTTCTTCAGGGTGTCGATGGTGGTGAAGCTCGAGCCGGCATCATGAAAGCTGGTGACGCCCTTCTCGAGGCTGGCCTGCACCGCCAGCTCGATCTGCCGGCGCGCGTCGGCGTCACGCTCGGCGGCGGTCTTCGACGCGCGCCACGTCTCGAGCGCGCGGCCGGCCAGAGCCGACGCGGTTTCGCGCAGCAAACCGATCGGACGGCCGCTCGCGTCCTTGAGGATCTCCCCGCCCGACGGATTCACCGTGGTGCGCGTGATGTCCGCCAGCTCCATCGCCTTGGCGTTGACGAAGCTGGCGTGGCCGCTGGCGTGGGTCAGCATCACCGGGTTGTTCGGCGACACCTTGCTCAACTCGTCGTGGAACGGAAAGCCCTTCGACGTTCGGCTTCGGCACGCTCGACCATTTTTCCTGGTGCCAGCCGCGCCCGACGATCCAGTCACCCGGCTTGGCCTGCTTCGCCGCGGCCGCGACCATCGCCGATGATCTCGTTCCAGTCCTTCACGTCCATCAGGTCGAGCGTCATCTTCGACTGGCCGAAGCCCATGAAGTGGCCGTGGCTCTCGACCAGGCCGGGAATGGCCAGCCGGCCGCGCAGGTCGATCACCTGCGTCGCGGGACCGATGTAACGGCTGGATGGCGTCGTTGGTGCCAACCGCCACAATGCGATCGCCGCGGATGGCAATCGCCTGCGCCTCGGGCAGCGCGGCATCGACGGTGACGATCTTGCCGTTGCGCAGGACCAGCGTCGCCGGGCCGACGGGAGTCTGCTGCGCGACAACCATCGAGGACAGGAGGAACAAGGCGATGAGGTGTTTCATCACGGTGGTTGAATATTAGCTGAAACAAACCCGAGCCTGCGCTCGGTCGACCGTAGAACGACCGTAGAACGACCGTAGAACAACCGTAGAACACTCGTCGAACCATACGTCGAACCGTAGTTATTAGCCCTGCGTCGTGGCCACCTGATCCAGCTTCGACGGCTTCATCAGATGGAAGCCGGCGACGTCCTGATAGGCCTTGGCGAGCGCGATGATCTCGAGCTCGCGAAACGGCTGCGCGTAGATCACCGCGTTGGTCGGGCTGCCGGTATCGGCAAAGCCGTTCGGGCAGGTTGATCGCCGGGTAGCCGGCCAGGTTGGCGTAGCCGAAGTGGCGCTGTGACGGCGTCTGCGGACGCGATCGGGCTGCGGCGGACGCGGCGTCTCGGGCGCGCCGGCGGGACGCGCCGGCGGGCCACCGACGCCGGTGTTGTTCGAGCCCACCAGGTAGACGTCGACGTGCGCGGTGGCCTTCTGCAGCTCCATCATCATCATCATGCGGGCGCGCTGCTGCTGCAGGTACTGCGGCGCGGAGATCAGATAGCCGTTGGCCTGGGTGCCGCCGCGGGTGCCCTTCATGCGGCCGGCGCGGGCGTGCTCGTCGAAATACGCCGTGCGCTCGACGCCGAAGCTGCCGGTGCCGGTGGTGAAGTTCGGCACCGTGATCGGGATGAACTGCGTGACGCCGAGCGACCTGAACGTCGCGAGCATCTTCTCCGCATTCGCCTTGGCCGTGGGGTTGGTGATCTCGTCGAACGATTCCTGGATGATGCCGACCTTGAGCGCCTGGGATGTTGAACTGCGCGTTCCAGTTGAACGGCACGTCGGTGACGCTCATGTCGCGGCCGTCGGGCCGCGCGATCGCCTGCATCACGATCGCGGTGTCTTCGGCGTAGCGGCAGATCGGACCGAGGCGATCCTGCGTCCACGACAGCGCCATCACGCCGTAGCGGCTGACGCGCCCGAAGGTCGGACGCAGTCCCGGCCAGGCCGCAGCGCGCGGCGGGGCTGAGGATCGAGCCGCTCGTCTCGGTGCCGATGCCGAAGCCGACGCACCCGGCCGCGGTCGCCGACGACGGGACCGGCCGACGATCCGCTCGAGCCCTGCGTCGGATCCCACGGGCTCTTGGTCTGGCCGCCGAACCAGTTGTCGCCGCCGGCCAGCTCGCCGGTCGACAGCTTGGCGATCAGCACCGCGCCGGCCTCGCGCAGCTGTTCGACGACGCTCGCGTCGTAGTCGAGGACCTGCTCCTTGAACGGCGCCGATCCCCACGTGGTCTTGTGTCCCTTGACCGAGATGATGTCCTTGGCGCCCCACGGAATGCCGTGCAGCGGACCCTTGTAGCTGGCCGGCGGCGATCTCGGCATCGGCGCGCCGCGCTTCGGCGCGGCCGTAGTCGTCGAGGAAGGTGACGACGTTGTTCAGCAGCGCCGTTGTAGCGATGCAGCCGCGCGAGATACATCTCGGTGAGCTCGAGCGACGTCACCTGCCGCGTGCGCACCAGCTCCGCGAGGTGGCGCACCGGCCAGAACGCGACGTCCTCGAGATTGGCGGGACGCTTCACGGCCGGCGCGGCGCTCAACCGGAACGGCTGCTTCGCCTTGTTCGACCGTCATGCCGGGCGTGACCGGACTGAAGTGAAACGGCGGCGACACGTCGGGCGGAATGTGCAGCTTCTTGAGGTCGTCGTAGCCGGCGAGATTGCGGTTGGCCGCCTCGACCAGGCCGGCTTTTTCGTCGTCCGCTGACCTCGACGCCGGAGATTTTCAGCGCCTCGTTGACCATCGCGAGCGTGATTCTCTGCGCGCCGCTGTCCTGGACGCGCGCCCACAGGACGCCGGGGACCAGCGTCGCGCCGAGGCCGGAGCCGGCGAAGGTCGCCATGAACCGGCGGCGGGTCTGATCGACGTGTTCGCCGCAGCCACGGCCAAGTTGGAGATTCTTCATGCGGGGCAATATCGCATAAAATTGAATCTCTTTGGGCAATCGAATCAATGCGGCTGCGTCGCGGATCGCGGTCGCCCTTACCCACCGTAATTTCCGGCTGCTCTGGTTCGGCGCGCTGACCTCGAGCATCGGCACGTGGATGCAGAAAGTCGCGCAGGCCTGGCTGATCGTCACGCTGACCGAATCCTCCTCGGCGTTCTACCTCGGCCTCGACAGTTTCGCCGGCGAGCTGCCGATCCTGCTGTTCACGCTGATCGGCGGCGTCGTCGCCGACCGCCGCGATCGCCGGCACATGATGCTGATCTCGCAGGTGATCCAGATGATGGTGGCGTTCATCCTCGCCGCGCTGGTCGTTCACCGACGCCGATCGAGGTGTGGATGGTGATCGCGCTGTCGTTCATCTCCGGCTGCGGCCAGGCGTTCGGCGGACCGGCGTATCAGTCGCTGATCCCGACGCTGGTCGGCAAGGAGCACCTGCCCAACGCCATCGCGCTCAATTCGATCCAGTTCAACCTGGCGCGGGTGATCGGGCCGATCGTCGCCGGCGTGGCGCTGGCCAGCTTCGGGATGGTGGCGTGTTTCGGGATCAACGGCATCTCGTTCCTGTTCGTGATCGCCGCGATCCTCGCGCTGCGCGACATCCACGTCCCGCCGGCCGCCACCGACAGCATCGTCGAACAGATGAAGGACGGCCTGCGCTACGTGCGCCACTCGCACAACCTGCGGGCGGTGACGGTGCTCGGCTTCATCGGCGCGTTCCTCGGCCTGCCGCTGCTGACGTTCCTGCCGGTGATCACCAGAGATGTGTTCAACCAGGACGTGGGGTTCTATTCGCGGCTGATGACGCTGTCCGGGGCGGGCGCCGTGACCGGCGCGCTCGTCGTCGCCTACATCGGCAAGCATCGACACATCGGCAAACTGTTGCTGGTCCTGCTGGCGCTGTTCGGGGCGGCGATGGCGGCGTTCTCGCTGTCGACGACGCCGGCGCTGAGCGCCGCGATCCTGTTCATCGCCGGCGCGCTGCTGGTGATGTGCTTCTCGCTCACCACCTCGCTGGCACAACTGCTGGCGCCGGCGGAACTGCGCGGCCGCGTGGTCAGCATCTACATGCTGGCGTTTCGCGGCGGCTCGCCGCTCGGCGGCCTGTTCAGCGGCTGGCTGGTGACGCAGGTGGGGTCGGCACCGAAGGTGCTGATGTTCAACGGCATCACGCTGACGATCGTCGCGCTGTTCTTCCTGATCCGCGGGCATGGGCTGAAAGACGTTTAGTGCGTACGGTGCGTACCGTGCGTACGGTGCGTATCGTGCGTCGGTGCGTAGGGTGCCTAGAGTGAATCGAGGAATGCGAGCAGCGCGCGGCGCATCTGTTCGGTCGCGCCTCGATAGCGTTCCATCACCGCCGTCGCTTCCCCACCGTGCTGGCGCAATGCCTCGCTCACCGTCGGCGCGCTGCCGTCGTGCATCAACGGCCGGCGGGATCGCAGTCCCCACAGTGCCGGCGTCCGGATCTCGTGCTGCTCCGCCGCGCCCTGCTCGATGCCGTCGCCGGTGCCGAGCTCGTGCAGCAGCAGATCTGAAAACAGCGCCACCGGCTTGCGGTCGAGGGCAGCCGAGGCGTTGGCGCCGGTCATCAGCGTCGGCACGTGGCACGACGCGCAGCCGAGCGCGGTGAAGACCTGCTCGCCGGCGCGGACCTCCTCGGTGATCGGTCCTCGCGGCAGCGGCGCCAGGAACTTCATGAAGGCCTCGAAGTTGTCGATCGCGCGCTTGCCGGTGCGCGGATCCGCCACGTCTTCAGGGTCCTTCACGAGATCGCATTCGCGTAATCGCTCCTGCGAGATCCCGCCCAGCGGTTCGAGCGGAAAGACCTCATTGGTGATCCCCATCTCGTTGGTGTAGGCGTCGCCCGCGAAGGTCAACAGCGTCGCGATCTGCGCCTTCCAGCCAAACCGCCCGACCCGGCGCCGACCGGTGGCCACGTCGGTGACGATCGCGGCGCGGCCGCTGATGCCGTCGCGGTCGCGGTCGAACGGGTCCTCCAATGCGATCAGCGTCTCGTCCGGAATCGCTTCGACCAATCCCGCGCCGAACAGCGGAATCGGCATCCGGCGCGCAATCACGTTGACCTCCGCAGGCATCACCGCCTGGCAGCGGTGGTTGGGAATCGAGAACATCTGAAACAGCGTGGTGGAGCCGACGACATGAAACCTGCCCTCGGCGTCGCGATGGCCGGCGCGCATCTCGGTCATCGGCGTGATGCCGCCGATCACCGGCACGTTGTGGCACGCGGCGCAGCCCGCGGCATTGAACAGCGGCCCGAGGCCGTCGCTGGGCTGTTCGATCTCCTTGAAGTCCTCGAGGCCGAGCCGGAACTCCTCGAACTCGCGCGGCGTGGTGCCCGGGAGCACGTCGCCCGGCGCCGCCGGCGCCTGCGCGGACAGGCCGATCAAGGTGGCGACCAGGACGGTGCCGAGCGCCAGCAGCGTCAGATTGGTCTTCATTTCACGATCAGGGTCGCGCGCATCGCGGTGTGCCCGGCGCCGCAGGGGCGCGAGCATTCGATGACGAAGGTCCCCGCCGTATCGGCGACGAACTTGACGATGGTTTCGCCGCGGCGGCGCTTCGGAATGGCCGCGTCGACGTCGGTGCCGACGATGCGGAAGCCGTGATCGGTGTCGTCGCTTGTCAGATGAAACTCGATGGTCGTGCCCTTCTCGACGGTGATCTCACTCGGCGAAAACGCGAAGCGTTCCGCGGCGACACGAACAATCCGCGGACCAGCGGTGTTGAGCTCCTGAGGTCCTGACGCCACCAACGCGACCAGAATCAACAATATCTTCATGACTAGAACCACCACCCCACGCCGAAATTGACTCGCCACGGTGCATTGACGACGCTGCTCTTGTTGCGTTCACGGCCGACATCCATCTTGAACGCCACGTCGGGATCCGGGAAATAGGTCAGGCCCGTGGTGATCGCGGAACGCCGCAGGTGCTCGAGCGGCAGATAGCCGCTCGGCATCCGGTTCTGGGTGTCGAAGATTTCGTAGCGCCCGAACGCGACCACCTCGTGCGGCCAGCGGTCCGGCGACAGACGCGTCGCGGCTTCGCCGTAGGCGCCAAGCAATCGACTGGCGATGTTCGGCGTGATGCCGAGCTGTGCCTGGAGGGCGCGGTTGAGATCGGCGGCGCCCGCGATGTTGACCATCGACCACTGGCCGCGCAGCTCGTGCCGGCCGCGGCGAAAGCGCCCGTCCACCGACGACACGGTGACCGACGGCGTCTCGATGTTGAGCCGGATCAGGCCGAAGCCGGCGCCGCCGTGCCACAGGCTCGCGCCCGCGGTGAGTCCGGAGTTGCGATACTCGAGCCGGCCGGTCACCGCCGGATCGCTCGCGTCGGCCCGACCGCCCTGCTGGCGTCCACCCGCAATGCCGTCCTCGGCGGTGAAGCCGGTCGCATCGAGCCCGGGCATCACGTAAGCCTTGTAGGAGAATCCGCGGCCGAGATCGCCGAACGCGCCGACGCCCACGTCGCGCCACGTGGACGGGACGATGACCGTGTCGACAAACGTGCGCTCGACGCCGTGAAAGGTCGGCGGTTCGTGGCGCTCGTTGATGATGCCGACCGGTATCAGCATCATTCCGGCGCGCAGGTTGAACCGGCGCGACACCGCCAAGTCCAGATAGGCCTGCTCGACCGCGACTTCGCCGGACGCTTCGGCGCCCTCGACAAACGCGTGCTCCACCTCGACTTCGGACCACAACTTCAGCCGGTCGGAGAAACGATGGCCGATCATCAGGACGAAGCGGTGCAGGTCGGCTTCGGTCGGCAGGTCCTCCTCCTTGGTGAGGTGGACCTCCATGTAGCCGGACAGCGTCGGCGTCTGGGCGTAGGCCGTCTGGGGAATCGCCAGGGCGACCAGCAAGTTCCAAAACACAAAATTTCGTAGTCGAATCATCTAAATTCTAATTTTGAGCAATCAAAATACTTCGCCAGCCCTGCGCTGTCAACAGTTATCCCGAAAGCTATTGCGGGGGGACGATGCGGCCGCCGGTCAGGAACCGGCGATAGGCGAGGTATTGCGTGCTGGTGCGGAGCCGCGGCGTGCCGCTGCCGCGGGTGACCTGAAGGGTCGATCGACGAAACCGGCAGCACCAGGGTTTCCTGCAGGATCATCAAACGTGACGCGCTTGAAGCGAATCGACGAATCCCACCGCTCCATGGTCCAGAACAGGCGTGCCGCCGCGGCGCGTCGCCTTGCGCGGCAGCGGGATGTCGACCAGTCCGCTCAGCAGGCGATCGAGCCGCAGCACGTCGTGGGTTTCCGCATCGATCCAGATCTTGCCGCGCATGCCGCCTTCGATGTCGAAGCTGATGCAGTCCTCGTTGTCTTCGACCATCGACACGTCGACGGTCGGCTTCCTCACCTCGCGAAACGCGATGACCATCGCCTCGCGGCCGTCGATCTTCGGTCGCGGCCGCCGGCGGTGAACGTGTAGTCGGCGACGCTGCTGCGGCAGGAGGATCGACAGCGGCTGCTCCTCTTCCGCATTCTGCTCAGGCGTGGTGCAGTTCTGGTAGTCCTTCTTGCGCGGCTTGCCGCCATTGACGCGGAGCACCTGGCGGAGGGTCTTGGCCTCCTTCGGCGTGGGATCCTCCGGCGTCGGCTCCCACGAGAGGCGCAGCTCGGACTCGACCTGCCGCGCCGGCCCATCGGCGCCGAATCCCGATGCCGAGTCGCTGCAGCGACACTTTCTCGAGGCAGACGATGGCCTGCGCGCGGGCGAAGTATTCGGTGACGCGCAGCGCCGGCGCGCTCGAGCACGCCGGCGACATCGAAGGTGGCGGTTTGATCGGCCGACAAGCGTCGCGCCAAGCGCGAGAGGCAGCCAGCGCGGTCGCGACGCGGGCGTGCACGCCCGGATTATATCCGCCCGCGCCAAGGAACGGCGGCGGCGGGACCGGCCTATTTGACGGTGAGTTCGAAGCTCACCGGTATGCGGGTCGGCGCGTAGCAGACCTTGTCGTCGCACGCCTGATACTCGCAGCTTGCCGCTCAGCTTGAGCGGCGCCGCGGCCAGCGCCTTCCTCGCGGCGGCGGTGTTGAGCACGCGTCACGTCCTGCACGAGCGTGAACGGCTTGCCGTAGGTCTCGACCTTCTCGTCGAGTTCCTTGAAGTGATAAATCTCCGACGGCGGATAGCGTGGTCGGCGCGACCTTGCATCCACGGCTGCGGATCGATCTTGACCGCGATCACCTGGTAGTCGTGCTTGCCCGGCGCGTAGACGTGCATCGCTGCGCTTGGGCGTGACGTCGAAGGTGACCGACACCGTCTCGCCCGGCGACACCACCACGTCGTCTAATCGACGTCGTTCAGCGTCAGGTGCATGGTGTCGGCGCGGGTTGGCGCCGGCGCCTGGGCGGAAGTCATTGCCACCGAAAGCGGCGCAAAGCGCCGTAGTCAGGAGAGCTCGCATGCCAGCAACGATACCTTAGCTGCTAAGATCCGGAAACCCCATGGCAGTTCGGCCCCCCACACGGATCCTCGTCGCCGAGGATGACCCGGATATCGGCAGCCTGCTCGAGCATTACCTGCAAGAAGGCCGGCTTCCTCCCGACGCTGGTCGCGTCGGGCCGCGACGTCATGCCGCAGATCAAGCACGACACGCCCGATCTGTCGTCCTCGACCTGATGCTGCCGGGCCTCGACGGGCTGCAGCTGTGCCGCGCGATTCGCGCCGATGCCAATACCGCGGCGATTCCGATCATCATGCTGACCGCCAAGGGCGAGGAGTCCGATCGCATCGTCGGCCTCGAGCTCGGCGCGGACGACTACATCACCAAGCCGTTCAGCCCGAACGAGGTGATCGCGCGCGTCAAGGCGCTGCTGCGCCGCGCGCAGCGCGCCGCGCCGGCCGACACGCGCATGACCTACGGCTCGCTCACGGTCGACATCGATCGGCACGTCGTCAAGGTGAGCGGCGACGAGGTCAAGCTCACCGCCAAGGAGTTCCTGTTGCTGCAGTACCTGATGCAGCATCGCGGCCGCGTGCTGTCGCGCGATCTGCTGCTGTCGGACGTGTGGAGCTATTCCTACACCGGCGGCACGCGCACCGTGGACGTCCACGTCCGGCGGCTGCGCGAAAAAGTGCCGATGCTCGCCGACGCGATCGTGACCGTCAAACAATTCGGCTACAAGCTGCTCGACCCCGCACCGCGCCTGATCACCGTGCCGACCTTCGTCCTGATCGCGCTCGGGTTCGTCGCCGGCGTGCTGGTCGACGCTGGCGGTGATGGCGGCGCGGCGAGCGGCGCTGGCGGTCCGCAACCGCGGCCGCGTCACCACCATGCTGTCGGTCGCCAAGCGCTACAGCCTCGGCGACCTGACGCGCCCGTCGCCCGACTACGAAGACGACGATCTCGGCCACGTCGCGCGCGCGATGGATGAAGCGGTGCACAGCCTCGGCAAGCGCGTCGACAGCCTGGAGCGCGACCGCGCGCGGATGGAGGCGATCCTCGCCAGCATGATCGAAGGCGTGCTGGTGGTGAACGAGCACGGGCGGCTGCAGCTGGTGAACGACGCGGCGCGCCGCATTCTCAGGCTCGAACAGGGCTCGCTCAATCACTCCTACATCGAAGCGATCCGCCATCCCGGCATCGTCGAGCACATCGGCCGCGCGCTGGCCGGCGAAGAGACCGACGGGCTCGAGCTGTCGGTGACGCGCGAGAGCACGCGCACGCTGGTGGCGCGCGTCGCGCCGGTCGTGACCACCGGCCGCGGCGCGGTGCTGGTGATGCACGACATCACCGAGCTGCGCCAGGCGGACCAGGTGCGCCGCGATTTCGTCGCCAACGTGTCGCACGAACTGCGCACGCCGCTGACCGCGATCAAGGGCTACGCGGAGGCGCTGCTCGACGATCCGGACGACGCGGACGCGCGCGAGCAAGTTCCTCGACATCATCCACCGCCACGCCACGCGGATGGAGCGCCTGGTCAAGGATCTGCTGCGGCTGGCGCGGCTCGACGCCGGACAGGAGACCATCGAGATCGTCCCGACCGACGTCGACGGGCCTGCTGCGCGGCATCGCCAACGACTTCGAGCCGACTCGCCGCGCAGAAGCAACAGACGATCGCGGTGATGGTGGCGCCTGACGCGGCGACGCTGATGACCGACGCGGCGAAGCTGCACGACATTGCGAGGAACCTGATCGAGAACGCCGTCAACTACACGCCCCACGGCGGCGCGATCGACGTGCGCGGCGAGATTGCTGAACGGCCGCTTTCAGTTGACGGTCGCCGATACCGGGCACGGCATCGAACCGGACGATCTCGGCGCGCGTCTTCGAGCGGTTTTATCGCGTCGACAAGTCGCGGGCGCGTCCCGGCGGCACCGGATTGGGACTGTCGATCGTCAAGCACCTGGTGCAGGTGCTCGATGGCGAGGTGATCGCGTCGAACCAGGAGCGGCGGCGCGGACGCTGTCGTTCGCAACGGCTGACGACGCGCTGCGCGCTGGTTCGCCGGCGACGGCAGCCCCTGCACGAACGACAGCAGGTAGAAGACCACGGCCGCGATGGCGGCCGAGATCGGGAATGGTCAGAATCCACGCCCACACGATCTGGCCGGCGATGCCCCAGCGCACCGCCGACAGGCGGCGCGTCGAGCCGACGCCGATGATCGCGCCGGTGATGGTGTGCGTGGTGCTGACCGGCACGCCCATCGCCGTCGCGGTGAACAGCGACACCGCGCCGGCGGTTTCCGCGGCGAAGCCGCCGACCGGCTGCAGGCGGGTGATCTTCGAGCCCATGGTGTGGATGATGCGCCAGCCGCCCGACAGCGTGCCGAGTGAAATCGCCGCATGCGCGGCCATCACCACCCAGAACGGGAATGTAGAACTCGGTCAGGTAGCCGCCCGCAAACAACGCGCCGGCGATGATGCCCATCGTCTTCTGCGCGTCGTTGCCGCCGTGACCCAGGCTGTAGGCCGCCGCCGACGACCAGCTGCAGCTTGCGGAAATGCTTGTCGACGCGCGACGGCGCCATGTTCCGGCACACCCAGTAGATCGTCACCATGAAAATGAAACCGAGCAGCGAAGCCAAAGCCCGGCGCCAGCACGATGAAGATCAGCGTCTTGGTCCAGCCGGACGGAATCAGCGCCGCCATGCCGACCTTGGCGACCGCCGCGCCCGGCGTAGCCGCCGATCAGCGCGTGCGACGAGCTGGTCGGCAGGCCGTAGTACCAGGTGATCAGATCCCAGACGATCGCGCCGATCAGCCCGGCCAGGATCACCGACGAGGTGACGATGGTGATGTCGACCATGCCCGAGCCGACCGTCTTGGCGACGGCGGTGCCGAACACGAAGGCGGCGATGAAATTGAAGAACGCCGCCCAGATCACCGCGTGACCGGGTGACAGCACCCGCGTCGACACCACGGTGGCGATGGAGTTGGCGGCGTCGTGAAAGCCGTTGATGTAATCGAAAATCAGCGCGACGACGACGATGACGAGTGACGACGAGAGCGAGTTCCACGCGGCGCTACCCGTGCTTGACGACGACGCCTTCGAGCACGTTGGCGCAGTCCTCGCAACGGTCGGTGGCTTCTTCGAGCAGGTCGAGGACTTCCTTCCACTTGATCACGGTGATGGCGTCCTTCTCTTCCTCGAACAGCCGGCGCAGCGCCTCGTCGTGCACATCGTCGGCCGCGTTCTCGAGGCGGTTGACTTCGACCGCGAGCTGATGCACGTCCTTCTTGCGCTCGAGCGCCTCGACCGCCACCTTGACCTGCATCGCCGACTGCCAGGTCAGCGAGGCGAGCTCGCGGGCGCCGTAGCGCAGCTGCGACATGCGATAGCGGCGCGTCACCGCCGCCGCGGCGTCGATCGCGTCCATCACGTCGTCCAGCGACTTGGCCAGCGCGTGAATGTCTTCGCGATCGATCGGCGTCACGAACGTGGAGTTGAGGCGCTGGATGATGTCGTGCGTCAGCGCGTCGCACTCGGACTCGACCTGCTTGATCTGCAGCGCCGTGTCCCACGCCGGCGGGTCCGACGCCAGCATGCGCTCGAGCAGCGTGGCCCCGGAGACGATCCGGTCGGCCAGGGTGATGAAATCGGCAAAGAACTTTTCTTCGCGGGGAATCAGTCGGAAACGCACGGCGCAGAGTATGTCACACGACCGTCGCATTGTCGTTACGCGACCGTAACTTCTGAGTTTTCATGACTTACCCATCGCGGCGCGCGCCACCGCGCGGTCGAGCTCGGCCATTCTCCTCGCCACGCGGCGCTTCCAGGCCGGCTTCACCGGCGGCTTCCAGTACCAGTATCTCGCGCAACCGCGGCACGACGCAGGGTTCGAACGAAGCGGCGACGACGCAGAACACGTTCGACTACGAGAGCGAGTACGGCATCAACCCGCAGGACATCCCGCACACCGTCAACGGCTCGCTCGTCTATCAACTGCCCGGCGACGGCCTGCTGACCGGCGGCTGGCGCATCGGCGGCATCGTCAACGCGCGCAGCGGCGTGCCGATCAACGTCGTGATGTCGCGTCCCGACAACGCCACGGTGAATGGCGTGACGGTGACGAACATTCCCGGCGGCAACAGCCGCGGCACGCAGCGTCCGGACCTGATTCCCGGTGTCGACCCGTATCTCAAGAACGGCGTGCGCTGGCTCAACCCGGCGGCGTTCGCCACACCGCAGCCCGGCACCTTCGGCAACCTGCCGCGCAACTTCCTGCGCGGCCCGGGCTTCTGGCAGGCGGACCTGATGCTGAGCAAGGACTTCCGCTTCACCGGACTCGCAGGGACTGCAGTTCCGCCTGGAAGTCTTCAACATTGCGAACCGGCTGAACTATGAGAACCCGGCGGCGACGCTGCCCGAACGGCGCGCCGGGGGCGGCGATTACGGATGCGCAGGCCGGCACGTTCGGCTACATGCTCGGGCCGCTCAACCGCACGGTCGGGCTCGGCACCGCGTTATGCGATGCAGACGGCGAGGCTCGTCGTTGTGGCGGCACTCGTTGATCAGCTAGAGGCACGAGACATCTATGAACCGCATCTTTTCAGCAATCGCAATCGCATGCCCTGGTGGGAACGGCCGGCGTGTCGGCGCAGATGAAGCACGTCGATCTCAAGGACGCCAAGGGCAACATCCGTCGGCATGGCGATGATCTCGCCGGCCAAGGACGGCGGCGTGTCGATCGATCTCGACGTCAAGGGCCTGCCCCCGGGCGAGCACGCGATCCACTTCCACGCCGTGCCGAAGTGCGAGGCGCCGTTCACCAGCGCCGGCGGCCACTTCAACCCGACGCCAAGAAGCACGGCATGCAGAATCCCGAGGGTCCGCACGCCGGCGACATGATGAACTTCACGGTGGACGCGAAGGGCAACGCCAAGACGACGATCACCAACAAGAACGTGACGATGGGCGCCGAGCCGAATTCGCTCTACAGCCAACGGCGGCACCGCGCTGATGATTCATGCGGCGGCCGACGACATGAAGACCGATCCGGCGGGCAACGCCGGCGACCGCATCGTCTGCGGCGCCATCACCAAGTAAGCGCCTTGCGCCTGACGGGAAGCCCTTCCCCGTCAGGACGTCGGCCGGCCGGCGATCGCACGCGTCAGCGCGATCGCCCTTTCAACGTCAGCAGCATGGCGACGACCAGCGTGGCGCTCAGTCCGACGA
The DNA here is from genome assembly GCA_963795125.1 of uncultured Acidimicrobiia bacterium. GTDB lineage: Bacteria > Acidobacteriota > Vicinamibacteria > Vicinamibacterales > UBA2999 > 12-FULL-67-14b. The sequence continues at coordinate 1,857,684 of CAWCGQ010000001.1, forward strand.
ACACCACGCCGTAGCCGTACGAGGCGCCGAGCGCCGCCGCCGCAACCGGCCCGGCGGCGCGCGCCACCTGCTGGCGCGCGCGCGATCACGCCGTTCGCATGACCCGGCGCGATCCGGCTCCGTATTGATGCAGCACCAGGTACGGCCGCGCCAGCGTGGTCAGGCCGGCGCCGGCGGCGAAGGCGACCGACCCCCACCCACATCGCCACGCGTGCCGTGCGCGGCCAGCGCCAGCAACCCGACGATCTGCATGGCGAAGCTGCCGACCAGCAGCGGCACCGGATGCGGCGCGGTTCGCGCATTCGACAAGCAGGATGCCGCCCCGGCAGCTGCATGATGCCAAGCGCGCCGGCGACGGTGGCGGCGAAGGTCGGCGCGAGCCCGCGATCGATCAGCGCCGCGACCAGGTTCGACGTCACCGCCGAGTTCACGACGATCGACAGCGCGAAGACGACGACCAGGCGCGAGATGCCGTCGAGCGGCGCGGCGTTCGCCTGCCCCGCCGACCGAGCCGGCGATCGCATCGCGGATGGTGCGCGCCGACCAGTCCAGATCGCGAAACGCAATCTGACCGACGACCACGCTGGTCACGCCGATCATGATGCGCGAGCGCGACGACGGTCGCCGCGCCATCCGAAACGGGTGACGAGCGCGGAGGTGCCGGGGAGAAAGACGGTGCTCGCCAGGCCGCCGATCACCGTGACGGTGGCGATGGCGCGCAGGCGTCCTTCAGGATCCGAGAAGGCGCGGCCGACGATCGCAAACACCGGCTCGTAGAGGATCGACGCCATGCACAGGCCGAGCGCCCCCCACACGACATAGGTCATCGCCATGGTCGGGACGAGCGCCCAGAGCAGCAGGAGCACGGCTGCGAGCAGGCCACCGGCCTGCATCACAGCTGGCCCCTGTCCGCGATCGGCGAGCCGCCCGACGGCGGGCGCCGCGATCGCGGAAATCAGCAATCCGAACGAGAACGCGCCGGCCACCACCCAGCGTGGCGCGCCGAACGCCTCCTGCAAGCGGCACCAGCAGGACGCTGAACGAAAAGAACAGCACGCCCCAGTTGACCAGCTGTCCCCAGCCGATCGCCCAGATCGCCTGGCGGGTCATCACGCGAGCGGGCCGAATCTCGCCCGCCTCCGTCGCGCGCGGTCACTTCGACCGCGCGGCGCTGGTCGAATCTGCGAGCGGACGCACCGGTTCCGGCGTGCCACAGCCGCAGCCGCCCTTCCCTTCCGCCTTCGCGACCGCATCGTCGACGCAGCAGGCGTTGGCCTCGTCCGGCGCAGGGCCACCGCAACACCCGCCGCCCGCGATCCGCGGCGTCGGTGCTGCAGACGCCGGTTTCCGGCAGCACCAGCTCGACGCGTTCGGCCGCCGCCACATCGCCGGCCAGCATCGCCACCACCGATCGCGCCTGTTCGTATCCGGTCGCCAGCAGGAACGTCGGCGCGCGGCCGTAGCTCTTCATGCCGACGATGTAGAAATCTTTTTCGGGATGCGCCAGCTCGCGCGCGCCGTGCGGGCGCACCGTGCCGCAGCTGTGCTCGTTCGGATCGATCAGCGGTCCGAGCGCGGTGGCGCATTCGAGCCACGGGATCGATGCCGAGGCGCATCTCCGGTGAGCATGTCGAGATCGGGGCGAAAGCCGGTAGAGACGATCACCTGATCGACGTCGACCGGGTGACCTCCTCGTCGCGCACCGCGCCGGTGACCCGAACGTGGTCGACTCGCGTCCGCGATCGCTCGAATGCGAAACGGCGTGATCACGCGAATGCGGCCGCTCTCGACCGCGCGCCTGGCGCGCTGGCCCAGTTCGCCTCTGGCCTCGAGCGCGTCGGCTGCACCGCCGCCCCACACACCCGTCGAGGTCGTCGCGCCGCATCGCCCAGACGATCTCGCGTCTGCGGCGCTGCCTCGGCAAGCGTCAGCAATTCCAGCACCACGTTGAATGCGGAGTGACCGCTGCCGACCACCAGGACGCGCCTGCCGGCATAGCGATCGCGCTCGCGCCCCAGCACGTCCGGGATGCCGTAGGCGATGCGATCGGCTGCGGTCGCGCTCACCCGCCGCCGCGATGCCCCCGGACCCGGCCGGATTGGGCCGCGACCAGGTGCCGCTGGCATCGATGACCGCGCGCGCGTCGATGGTCTCGCCGCTGACGCGAGGCGGACCTCGAACGGCTGCTGATCGCGCCCCTTGGTGCGGACCTTGTCGAAGTCCTTGCGCCCAACCGCGACCACCTTCGCGTCGTAGCGAACGTGCGGCCGAATCGCGGCGTGATCGGCCAGCGGCGCGACGTACTGATCGACCAGCTCGTCGCCGGTCGGCAAGTGATCGTCGGTTCGGCGCCGACCAGCCGGCGGATTCGAGCAGCTGCCCTGGCGGCGCCGTCGATCATGTAGCGCCACGGCGAGAAGGTGCGAACGTGTCCCCACTCGCGCACCGCGGCGCCGGCTTCGGCACCGGCCTCGAGCACGACGAACGGCGCTGGTATTTCTGGAGATGCGCAGCGGCCGCCAGCCCCACCGGACCGGCCCCAATGACGGCAACGGTAGCAGCATGTTCATAATCCGGTTCCTGATTATATTCGCTTTAGCGAATGTCTAAGCAGCATGCTATATTCGCATTAAGCGTATATGTCAAGTCCCTGTTGCACTTCCAAGCCGGCGCCGCAGATCAAGGAGCTCGACGCGCTCACGTCGGTCTATGCGGCCCTCGCCGATCCGACGCGGCTGCGCATCCTGTCGCTGCTCGAGCGACGACGAGATCTGCGTGTGCCACATCCACGCCAGCCTCGATGTGCCGCAGCCGACGGCATCGCGCCACCTCGCCTACCTGCGCAAGTCCGGCCTGGTCGAGGCGAGGCGCGACGGCATCTGGATGCACTATCGCCTGGCGCCGATCGAGAATCCGGTGATTGCATCGGTCGTGAAGGCGGCACTGCATGCGCTGACGCATGCCGCGATCAGCGCCAAGGACGAGCGTCGCCTGCAGGTGACGCTAAAGGCTCCCGCCATCGGGCTTCGCGCCACGGCGGGCAAGTCGTGATCATGAGCCTGGGACGTTGCAGAACATGGAGACGCCGCGATGCGGCATAATCCGCCTGGAGAGGAACTCGATGCGGTTGATGGCACTGGTCCTGGCGACGGTTCTCGGCATCGGCGGCACGCAGACCGTCGGGCATCCGACCATGCTCGGTGGCCGGTCGTTGGTGCATGCGCACAACGCCTATCCGGAAGAAGGCCAGTGGCCTGACCGGATCGATCGGGCGCTGGCGATTGGACAGGTGCCCGCGGTCATCGAGCAGGACATCGCCTTTTCGCCGGGCAATCCTCCGAATGAACGGTCCGTAGTCGCGCATTACGCCAAGCTCCACGCCTCGGCCCCTTCGCTCCAGCGCCATTTCTTCGATCGGGTGCGGCCCATCGTCGAGCGCGCGCTCGCGTCCGGACAAACCCAGCAGTGGCCGGTGCTGATCCTCCACCTCGATTTCAAGAGCAACGAGCGCGAGCATCATCGCGCGGTGTGGGAGCTGCTGCGCAGTCACCGGCACTGGCTCACGACCGCGCCTGCGGGTCCCGATCCCGCGCGCATCGGCGAGCTCACGCGCGGGCCGCTGCTGGTGCTGACGGAGAACGGCGACGGGCAGGAACGTGATTTTTCGGAGTGGGCCGCGGCCGAAGGCGCACTGCTGCTGTTTGGTTCAATTCCCGCGCCGGCGCTAGGTCGATCGGACGACCCGGCCGAGCAGGCCAGGATCCTGCGTCACGCCACGCCGCAGGAGCTGGTGCCCGCCAAGGCCAGCAACTATCGACGCTGGGTCAACTTTTCATGGGCCGCGGTCGAACAAGGCGGACCCGCGGAGGCGAAGGACTGGACGCGCGACGACGAACAGCGGCTCGAGACCATCGTTCGCTATGCGCATGAGCAGGGTTTATTCGTCCGGTTCTATACCCTCAACGGCCACGCCGCGGCGGCCAATCGAGGCTGGACCGCCAGCTACAACTTCGGCAGCCTCGACGCCGTCCGGCTGCGCTGGCGCGCGGCAATCCGCGCGCAGGTCGATTTGATTGCCACCGATCAGTACGAAGAGCTGGCCGCCGAGCTGCGGTCGCCTTCCGGCATGGCCCGCAACCGGATCGTCACACCATCGAGATTTCCAAGCGAGCGGATCGCACCGTGAATTCCCGACGCCGCTTCATCCAACAGACGGCGCTGGCAGGGGGCGCCGCAATCACGGCGCCACTCGAGAACCTCTGGCGCCATGCCGGCGCCGGCGCCCGCATGGCCGACAATTACGGCCCGCTCTCCCCCGCCGTCGACGCGACCACCGGACTTCGCCTGATCGAGTTGCCGAAGGACTTCCGCTACCTGTCCTTTGGCTGGGCCGGCGACGCGATGCACAACGGCGCCCTCACGCCCGGAGGGCACGACGGCATGGCCGCGTTTGCGCTGGACGGCGGACGGATCGCGCTCGTCCGCAATCACGAGCTGTCGCCGGCGCCCGCGTTCGACCAGGCGCTGGCCTACGACGCCCAGGCGGGCGGCGGCACGACCACGCTGATCTTCGACGCCGGACCGGGCCGGCTCGTTGAATCGCGCGCCAGCCTCACCGGCACGCTGCGCAACTGCGCCGGGGGTCCGACACCCTGGGGGTCCTGGCTGACCTGCGAGGAGACGACCCTGGGTATCGGCGACAGTCCGCTGCTCGCCAGAAACCATGGATATGTCTTCGAGGTACCGCTCCAGGGATCGCCATCACGTGAGCCGCTCACCGCGATGGGTCGTTTCGTCCACGAGGCGGTCGCCGTCGATCCCGCGTCCGGCATCGTGTATCAGACAGAAGATCAGCGGCGCGCTGGACTGTATCGATTCCTCCCGAAGGTGAAAGGCAAGCTCGCCGAGGGCGGCCGCCTGCAGATGCTGGCGATCTCCGGCCGACCACGGTTCGATACTCGTATCACCCAGGCTCCCGGCAGTCGCTACCCGATTCACTGGGTGGATATCGACGATGTCGAACGCGCGCATGCCAATGCGGCGTTGAAAGACAACGCCGGCGTGTTCTCGCAGGGCTTCGACCGGGGCGGCGCAATGTTCGCGCGGCTCGAAGGCGCGTGGTACGGCGACGGCCGCGTCTTCGTCACCGCCACCGATGGCGGCGACGCGCGCATGGGCCAGGTGTGGGAACTGCATCTTGGCAACAACGAATTGCGGCTGGTATTCGAGTCCCCGGGCGCCCACGTGCTGAACATGCCCGACAATCTCGTCGTCAGCCCAAGGGGCGGCCTGCTGCTGTGCGAAGACGGCACCGCCAACCCGTGCGCGCACGTGCTGTCGCGCGATGGCAGCATTTCGCGATTCGCGCGCAACACCGTGATCCTGCAGGGAGAACGGAACGGATTCACCGGCGACTTCTCGAGAAGCGAGTTCACCGGTGCGACGTTCAGCGCGGATGGCCGGTGGTTGTTCCTGAACATCCAGTCACCGGGGATCACGCTCGCGATCACCGGCCCCTGGGAACGCGCCATCCTCTAAGAGACCGCCTCGGGGGGTCGCGATACAATCCTCGCGAATGTCGACTGCCTCAGGCCGCCCCGCGTTTCTCGCGGGGCGCACGCGCGGCCTCGCCGCGCTCGTCCTCCTCTACATCGTCATCGCGCACGTGATTCCGGCGCCGGCCACCATCACGCCGCAAGGCTGGCGGCAGACGGCGATCTTCATCTGCGTGATTGCCGGCATGGTCACCGATCCGCTGCCGGCGTCGGCGCTGGTGCTGCTCGGCCTGACGGCGATGGCGGTCAACGGCACGCCGATGCCCGCGGTGCTCGGCGGCTTTGCCGAGCCGTCGGTGTGGCTGGTCATCGTCGCGATGATCATCGCCAAGGCGATGCTCGACTGCGGCCTGGCGCGGCGCATCGCCCTGCTGTTCGTGCGCGCCGTTGGCAGGACCTCGCTCGGGGTCGCCTACGCGCTGCAAATGACCGACGTCACGCTGGCCTCGGGCGTGCCGTCGATCACGGCGCGCAGCGCCGGCATGATCCTGCCGGTCGCCAGGAGCATCGCGGAGCTGTTCGATTCGCGGCCCGACCACACGCGCATGCGGCTCGGCGCGTTTCTCATCGCCGCGATGTACCAGGGCTCGGCGGTGGCGTGCGCAATGTTCATCACCGGACAGGCCAGCAACCTGCTGGGGGCCAGTCTGGCGTTGAAGCTCGCCAACGTCGAGGTCACCGCGCCCAGCTGGTTCATGGCAGCGATTGTCCCGGGGCTGCTGTCGTGCCTGGTGGTGCCGTGGATCACCTATCGCACGCTGCGGCCGGAGGTCACCTACACGCCGGAGGCGCCGGCGTTCGCCGGCGCCGAGCTGCGCAAGATGGGGCCGCTCAGCCGCGACGAGTGGGTCACGCTGCTGGTGTTTGCCGGCGTCGGCCTGACGTGGCTGACCACGGTGTGGCACGGCCTCGATGTGACGATGGTCGCGCTGATCGGCTTCGGCGTGCTGCTCGTGACCGGCACCATGTCCTGGCACACGGCGGCGAGCGAGCGAGCCGCCTGGGACGTGTTCGTGTGGTACGGCGGCATGCTCCGCATGGGCCAGCTGCTGAACGACACCGGCTCGACGCGCGTGCTCGCCGAAAACGTCGCGGGCCTGTTCGTCGGCATCCCCTGGGAGATCGTGCTGGTCGCGATCCTGATCATCTTTTTCTACTCCCACTATTTCTTCGCCAGCATCACCGCCCACATGCTGGCGATGTTTCCGCCGTTCATCGCGGTGCTGATCGGCATCGGCGTGCCGCCGCTGCTGGCGGTCTACAGCCTGTTGTGCCTCGCGAACCTCACCGCCGGGCTCACCCACTACGGCACGACGACCGGGCCGATCCTGTTCGGGACCGGCTACGTCACGCGTGCTGAATGGTGGCGGGTGGGCTTCTACGTCTCGGTCGCCAACATGGTGATCTGGCTGACGGCCGGCTTTGCCTGGTGGAAATTCCTGGGCTTCTGGTAAGTCTCAGATGGCCGATCTCAAATTGATCTTCAATCTGAAATCAGCCATCTGAAAGCGACGGCCGCGCCTAGAAGGTGGCCTTGAACCCGATCTGGACGATACGCGGATCGTAGGTGGTGGTGATGGTGCCGTAGGCATTGGCGCTGCGATTGCCGTTCGGCGCGCGGAAGTTGGTGCGGTTCAGCAGATTGAACGCCTCGGCACGGAATTCGAACCCGCCATTGCTGGTCCACGGGATCTCGAAACGCTTCGACATTACCAGGTCCACCTGCCAGCGCAGCGGACCGCGCACGCTGTTGCGCGCCGCGTTGCCGAACGGCTGGCTGAGATCGGTCGGGGCCGTCACCGTGGTGCGGCTCAACCAGTTGTTGATGGTGCGCTCCGCTTCCGGCACCAGCGGGTCACCGCTGACGTTCGGGCGATAGTTGTTCGCGCCGCGGAAGTCCTGCTGAATGCCAGACACCTGCTGCGCGGCGGTCGGCGTGTAGGTCAGCGTCACCATCTCACCCGGCGCCACGGTGTTGATGCCGGCAATCATCCACCCGCCAAGCACCGCGTCGGCGAACTTGTTGGCGTTGCTCATGTAGCGGCGGCCGTTGCCGAACGGCAGGTCGAACACGAAGCTGGTGGTGCTGTTGTACGGCTCGTGGTACGACGACAATCCGAAGTCGGCGTCGAGATTGCGGAAGTCCTGCGGCGCCGGGAAATTGCCGTTGGGATTCTCGAGCGAGCCGGCGCCGTTGTCCTTGGTTTGTGACAGCGTCAACGAGCTGAGCATCGTCAGGTCGCGGCCCAGGCGCCAGTCGAACTTGGTCTGGAACGCGTGGTAACGCGACTTGCCGCCGTTGAACGAATAGGTGATGTCGGCGTATTCGGGAATCGGCCGCCGCGACTGCAGCGACAGCGTGCCCGCGGCATTGTTGGGAACCGCCTGGTTGTAGTTCGCAAACAGCAGCATGCCATTGGCGCGGTTGCCGACGTAGGCGACATCGAGCAGCGCGCCGTCCCAGACTTCGCGCTGCACCGACGCAAACCAGCTGTGCACGTCGGTCGAGCGATAGTCTTCCGGCATGTAGGTGATGTTGGCCACCAGCGGATTGAAGCGCGTCGGGTCGGTCAGGCCGGCCGGGTAGCCCTGCTGCGTCGTCCGGAAATTGGCGTCGGCGAGGGTCTGCACGACTACCGCGTTGATGACCTGCGGCCCGTTGATCGGCAGCACATTGGCGCCGCCGGCGCGATGGAAATGCACGAAGCTCTTGCCGTAGCCGGAACGAAACACCGTTCGCTCGGCCAGGGTGTAGGCAATGCCGACGCGCGGGCCGAAGTTATTGCGATCGGGGTTGATCGTCGAGCGCTCCTTCAGCGAGCCATCCGTCGCAATCACCATCGCCCGGGTGGCGGGATTGAAGTTCGACAGCACGTTGTTGGCCTCGGTCCAGGGCGTGGCGTACTCGTAGCGCAGGCCGGCGTTGATGGTCAGCCGATCGTTGACGCGCCAGTCGTCCTGGAGATACATGAAGTGCATGTTCTGCTGCAGCTCGGCGACGAGGATGTTGCTGAGCGCGTAGGTCGAACGCGCGCCGAACATGAAATCGGCGAGGTTGTAGAGGTTGTTGTTGGCCGCCGTCGACACCGCCTTCGAGAACTGCCCGGCGTAGGAATCGCGGCCGTAGAGCGGGTTGACGTCCTGCACTTCGGTCAGCACGCGCTGGAATTCGTAGCCGGTCTTGAGCGAGTGGCGGCCCTGCAGCCAGGTGTAGTTGACCTTCGGGTTGAAGACCGTCGGATACTGCCACTGCGGGTTGGTCGCCTGCCGGCCCAGATCCGAGTAGCCGGTGATCAACTGCGTCGGCAGCCCCGCCGCGACGCGCGGGTCGGTCGGCAGCCCGGTGATGCCGTAGACCTCCTCGGCGCGACCTTCACCCCTGACGAGGGCCGCCGGATTCTTGCCGGCCCTGGTCGTCGACCAGCCGAAGCGCGCTTCGAACAGCGAGCTGCCGCCGGGCGTATAAGTCAAGCCGCTCGACAGCTGCTTGTTGGTGACGTAGGTTTCCGCGTTGCCCGCGCCGCCCGACGGCCCCGAGATCGGCGGGTTGTCGTAGATGTCGGCATCGCGCCAGCCGACCCGCCCGAACAGCGACAGCTTGGGGCTGACCTGGACGTCCACCTTGCCGCCGGCCTTCGGCGTGCGATTGGTGAACTCCTGGAGGATCTGCAGATTGTTCGCCGTTCCAGTATTGGTGGGCGCCGGCAGTTCGTTCAGCACCTTGCGCGCGAAAGCGGTCATCGGAATGGCCGTGCCGGCGGGATAGATCGCCCCGGTCAGCGGGTTGCGCACATCGACCGTCAACACCCCGCCGCGCTGCGCCAGCGTCGGCAGCGTCGTGCTCGCCGTCTGGCTGCGCGTCTGATCGAACACCTCGACGTCGGCGAAGAAGAACGCCTTGTTCTTCTTGATCGGGCCGCCGAGCACGCCGCCGAACTGATCGCGATCGAATCCCGGCTTGACGCCGCTGGCCGGACGGAAAAACCCGGTCGCGTTCATCTCGGTCCGCCGCATGAACTCCCAGGCCGACCCCTTGTAGGTGTTGGTGCCGCTGGCATACGCGACGTTGATGGTGGCCCCGGCCGAGCGCCCGTACTCGGCGCTCATGTTGTTGGTGACGACCTTGAACTCGCCGACCGCATCGGGCGCCGGCTGCATCACCTGGTTGGAGAAGCCCTGGTTGCTCGTGCCGTAGGCGTTGTTGTCGACGCCGTCGATCAGGAAGTTATTGAAGGTCGAGCGCAGGCCGTTGACGTTGAACGAGCCTTCGCGCGGCGTGAACCCGCCGGTGTTCAGCGCCGACTGGCGGACGCCGGGCGACAGCAACGCCAGCGCGGAATATTCGCGGCCGTTGAGCGGCAGGGCCCTGGTCTGCTCGCCGGTAATCACCTGGCTGCGATCGCTCGAGTCGGTTTGCAGCAGCACCGCGCTGGCGCTCACTTCCACCTTCTCGGTCAGCTGCCCCACCGCCATGCTCAAGTCCACGCGCTGGCGCGCACCGACGGTCACCTGGATGTTGTCCACCAGCGCGATCGAGAAGCCTTCCTTCTCAGCCGTAATCACATACGCGCCGGGGCGGACGGTAAAGAACTCGTAGCTGCCGTTGGAATCGGTGGCCTTTTCGTTGGTGACGCCGGTCTGGGTGTTGGTCAACGTCACCTTGGCGCCCGGCACGACCGCGCCGGTCGAATCCTTGATGGTGCCGACGACCGTGCCGGTCTCGAACTGGCCGCCTTCGCCGCCAAGCGGCTCCGGCGAGCCCAGCGCCAGGGCTGGTGTGGCCAGCAGCGCCGCCGCAATTAGAGCTAAGACAATCGGTTTCATGGGTTTTTTCCTCGGATGGAAAGCATATGCGGGACACATGATACGCGGATTACGGGCCGGTAACATCGGGGTAAGACCCGAGGAATTGGTAACCCAGAATTAACCCCTTCGTCATGGGTCAGAAATCTCCCGCCGCTACCGTGGAGCGTATGAACCAAGCAGCGCCCGTGGAGCAGCACAGGGTGGAGAGCCGGCGCTCCCGCAGTACCAACAGGATGCGGGTGCTCGTGGTCGAAGACGAAAACGACATCGCGGGACTGGTCAGGCACACCCTCGAACGCATCCGGCGAGGCCGTCGTGGAGATCGCCGGCAGCGGCGACCGGGCCTTGACGCTGTCAAGCGAACAGACCCCCGACCTGATCATTCTTGATTTGAACCTGCCGGTGCTGGGCGGCCTCGAAGTCTGTCGATTGCTTCGCTCCCGACCGGCCACGGCCGGGACGCCGATCATCATGCTGACCGCGCGCACCACCGAAAGCGATCGCGTGCTCGGTCTCGATGCCGGCGCCGACGACTACGTGACCAAGCCGTTCAGCCCGCGCGAGCTCGCCGCGCGGGTGCGGGCGGTGATGCGCCGCGGCCGGCCCGAACAAGCCGGGCCGCTGATCTACCGGGGCAAACACCTGGTGGCCGATTTCGACGCCGTGGCGATCGCGGTTGACGGCGTGGCAATCAGACTCACCCGCCGCGAGTTCGAACTACTGAAGCACCTGGTGGAGAACCGCAATCGCGTGCTGTCGCGCGACCGGCTGCTCGAGCGCGTGTGGGGCTACGAGCGCTTCATCGAAACGCGATCGGTCGACGTGCATGTGGGCCGGCTGCGGGGCAAGCTGGGCGCCGCGGGCAAGCAGATCGAAACCGTGGTGGGATTGGGCTACCGGTTTATCGAAACCGACCACGCGGAGATTTGATGTCCGACCCGCCCTGCCGGCGCAGGTTCTCGGGTCGATCGCGGGAACCGGAGGGATATCAGCGCGGCACCATCACCCGCAGAGCGCCGCGGTGCGTCTTGAGTGAAATGGACGTCGGCCCGACGCGCGGCTCGCCGTCGACGTGAAACCGGATCGGCTGCGGGCTCGACACGTCCATCGATGCCGCCGATCGCATCAGCACGCCCGGCCCCTCGCGCAGCGTGCCGCCGAAAAATGCCGGCAACTGCCGCAGCATGCGGATCGCCGACTGCGGTTCAACCACCACGATTTCGATCATCCCATCGTCGAGTAGCGCCGACGGCGCGATCTGCGCGCCGCTGCCGTACTGGCGTGAGTTGGCCAGCGCGATGAACAGCGCCGGGTGTTCGGTGATGTCCGCCATATGCGCCCGGCCGTCGACATCGAACGCGTGGTGAATTGAATAGGTGCCGGGCTGGTAGCCGCCGAGCTCGCTGAGCGTGGCGATCAGGTAGCCGAGCAAGCCGCGCCGCGCGCCGGGCGCGGCGAGCCGATCGGCGATGCGGGCATCGAAGCCGATGCCGGCGACGTTGAAGAACAGCGAGCCGTGCAGGTCGCCGGCATCGATGGCGCGCGCGGTGCCGGTGGCGGCGATCGCCAAGGCGGCGGCCGCGTCGAAGGGGATCGAGAGATCGCGGGCCAAGCCGTTGCCCGAGCCGCCAGGAACGATCGCGAACCGCGTGCCGCTGCCGGCCACGCCCGCGGCCGCGCCGTTGACGGTGCCGTCGCCGCCCCACGCGATCACCAGGTCGGCGCGGCTGGCGACCGCCTCGCGCGCGAAGCGAAGCGCATCGTTCGGTCCGCCGGTGACCCGGACGTCAACCTCGTAGCCATGCGCCGACAGCCCGGATGTCGCCAGGGCGGTGCAGGCGCCGACCGTGCGGGTGCGTCCCTTGCCGGCAATCGGGTTGATGACGACGAGGGCACGCATGTGGTGCGGGCTACTTGGCGAGCGCGCGCAAGGCCCTGGGCGTCAGCATCCAGCGAAGCGTCCCGGGGCCGCCGGGGGTTGCGCCATCGACCTCAATCAGGCACACCGCGCCCTTCTTGAACTCGACGCTGCCGCGCGCACCCAGGAGGCGCGCCGCCAGCTCGCCCAGATCCGGCTCGTGGCCGACCAGTGCGAGCCGCCGACGACGTTTGGCGTGCGACTTGATCGCCTCGATCACCGCCTGGTGGCGGCCGCCCGGGGCGAGCGCCTCGATCTCGACCAGCGCGGGTTTCGGCTTCAGGCCCGCGGCCAGCAGCGTCGCCGTCTCACGCGCGCGGACCAGCGGGCTGGTGAGGACGAAGTCGATCGCGACGTCCAGCTCCTCGAGACCGGGGATCGATTTCGCGAACTGTTTCGCGCCGGCCGGCGTCAACGGGCGCAGGCGATCGTCGGGGTACTTGGGACCGCGTTCCGCGGCAATTGCGTGGCGAACGAGGTAGAGCTCGATTTGGGCGGCCATGGTTGGGACTATGCGGCAGAGGAACGTGAATGATCGGCGCCGGCGATCAGGCCGTCGCACAGTTTGAGGAGCGCGGCCCGCGAGCGCATGTAGCTGGCGTGACCTTCGCGGCACTCGTCCTCGAGCACGCGAATCAGTTTGTTCAATTCGGCCATGCCGATCCGGTCGCGGGGCGACAGCCTGCTCTGCACGCCCCGGGCCCGATCGATCAGGATTTCGAGGTCGTGAATGCGCCCGAGCAGGTCCTGCTGGTTCTTCAACCGCGTCAGGCCGGCCGCCGAACGCGAGCGCCGCAGCTCGCGCTGGATCTCGAGCGCGTAGCGCAGTTTCTTGGCTTCGATGCGCACACGATGGAGACGATCGGCGAGATATATACCGCCGGCCCGCTCGATCGCGGCCTTCAGCGTCCGGGCGCGATGGGCGGCCTGCACGGCCGCTTCGGTGAGCGCATTACGAGGCACGCTGGTCCGCACGTCGGGCGAGGCCACCTCGAGCAGGCGACGGCGCAGCTTGTCGAGCTTCGCCGGCGTCATCTCCTCCAGCATCTCGATGCGGCATTTCTGCCGCTCTTCGAGCACGGCCTTGCGGACCCGCGCGATCGCGCGTCTGGAGGCAGTTCCCTTGCCGTCGAGCTCGGCCAGCAACAGCAACGTCACGTCGAGCTCGCGAACCGGCCCCAGCGCGCGGGTGATGCGCCGGACGCGTTTGCCGGCGCGGTCGAGCGCCTGCTCGTCGGCCCGCGCCCCCAGCACCGGCAGCGCCTGGCGCAGCCGGCGCGAGGCGACGCGCGCCTGATGCACCGAGGCTTCGTCGCCGGCCTGGGCGGCCGGCATCGCGGTCAGCAAAGAGACGAGGCGTTGTCGAAGTAGCGCCACTGAAAGGGCCGAATGCTCCATGTTAGGATCAGCCTCAATTATACGTGCGACTCGCAGCCATCGACATCGGCACCAATTCCGTCCACATGATCGTGGTCCGCGTACGCCCGGACTTCTCGTTCGAAGTGATCGATCGCGAGAAGGAAATGGTCCGGCTGGGTGCGGGCGGGCTCGACGGCAAGAAGCTGACGCCGGAGGCGATGACGGCGGCGCTGCAGGCGCTGTCGAAGTTCGCGCGGCTCGCCACCTCGCATCAGGTTGACGAGATCCTCGCGGTGGCGACCAGCGCGACGCGCGAGGCCGAGAACGGCGGCGCGTTCCTGCGCGCAATCGAGCGGCGCACCGGCATTCGCGCGCGGATTATTTCCGGCATCGAAGAGGCGCGGCTGATTCATCTTGCCGCGGTCTACGGCGTCGATACGCCGAAGCCGGCGGTGGTGATCGACATCGGCGGCGGCAGCGTGGAGATCACGCGCGGCAGCGGCAGCGAAATCGCGCTGGCGCGCAGCTTCAAGATCGGCGTGATCCGCCTCACCGAGCGGTTCGTCAACTCGGATCCGATCACCAGCCGCGACGAGCGGAAGATGACCGAGTTCATCCGCGAAGAAGTCGATCGCTACCTCGAGCACATCGTCGAGCAGGGCTTCGATCGGGTGATCGGCACCTCCGGCACCATCCTGTCGCTCGGCACCGTGGCCGCGGCGATGGATCGCGGCAGCGTGCCGCAGGAGGTCCGCAATCTGCGGGTCCCCGTGAAGGCGCTGCGGCGGCTGCGCAAGACCGCCGTCGAAATGGATCTCGAGGAGCGCATGCACCTGCCCGGCCTCGATCCGCGGCGGGCCGATCTGATGGTGGCCGGCGCGATCCTGCTCGATACGCTGCTCAGGAAGCTCGGCGCCGAGGAGATCACGCTGTGCGACCTGGCGCTGCGCGAGGGCGTGCTGCTCGATTACATTCAGGCCCATCGCAAGGACATTGCGCGCGTCGACAGCTATCCCGACGTGCGCCGCCGCTCGGTGATCGAACTGGCGGAGCGTTGCGCGTGGGAGGCCGAGCATTCCAAGCAGGTCGCCGCCATCTCGCTGACGCTGTTCGACTACACCAGGCGGATTCACAATCTCGGCGATCGCGAGCGGGAATGGCTCGAGTATGCCGGGTTGCTGCACGACATCGGCAATCACATCAGCTACGAGAAGCACCATCGCCACTCGCACTACCTGACCAAGAACGGCGACCTGCGCGGCTTCGAGCCGGAAGAGATCGAGGTGATTGCGCTCGTCACGCGCTACCACCGCCGCGCGACGCCGAAGCGCGGGCACATCGGCTTCACCGACCTCGACAAAGACCATCGCCGGACGGTGATCGTGCTGTCGGCGATGCTACGCCTGGCGGAGACGCTCGACCGCAGCCGTCACGGCGTGATTCGCGGGATCGAAGTGCGGGAGCGCCTCGGCGAGATCCGGCTGAACGTCCAGGCCGTCGGTGATGCCGAGCTGGAAGTGTGGGCCGCGCACAAGCAGGCCAAGGCGCTCGAGGCAGCGCTCGATCGCAAAGTGCGGATTGAAAAGGTCCGCTACCGCAAGTCGTCCGCGCCATCGTTGGCCCTGGTCAACAACTCCCTGGCGGTGAGCACCGAACCGGCACGCGCCCCGTCGACGACGACCGCCCGGAAGTCCCGGCCCGCCCGCTAGCGGCGCAGAGCGGCGGCTCGCCTGGGGGCGACCCGCTCGGCTGAGCTTCGGGAACTCGTTACACCGAATTAACACGCCAGAAACTGCCGCGAAACTCCCGCTAGGTAGGCTATCGCCATGAAGCTGCAGATTCGTCACGTCGCGCCGCTGGCGCTGCTGGTTGTGACCCTCGCCGCCTGCGGACGAAGCGCGCAGGATGCGCGCCCCGGTGGTCAGTCGTCGGGGTCGGGCCCGAGCCTCGTCAGCCTTGACGGTTCGAGCACGGTGTTTCCGATCAGCGAGGCCGTGGCCGAGGAATTCCAGAAAGTCGAGAAAGACACCCGCGTGACCGTCGGCATTTCCGGCACCGGCGGCGGCTTCCAGAAATTCTGCCGCGGTGAAATTGACATTGCCGACGCGTCGCGGCCGATCAGCGCCTCGGAGATCGCCGCGTGCGAGAAATCGGGCGTGCAGTACATCGAGCTGCCGGTGGCCTACGACGGCATCGCGATCGCGGTGAACCCCAAGGCCAGCTGGGCGGACACCATCACGGTCGCCGAGCTCAAGACCATCTGGGCGCCCGAGGCGCAAGGCAAGGTCACCAGGTGGAATCAGGTGCGCGCCGGCTGGCCGGACCGCGAGCTGCACCTGTTTGGCGCCGGCGTCGATTCGGGCACCTACGACTACTTCACCGAGGCCATCACCGGCAAGACCAAGGCGAGCCGCGGCGATTTCACGTCGAGTGAAGACGACAACGTCCTCGTGCAAGGCATCAGCAACGACGAGCTCGCGCTGGGCTTTCTGCCCTTCGCCTACTTCGAAGGCAACAAGGGCAAGCTGCGGCTGGTGCCGGTGGACGACGGCAAGGCGGACAATGGCGAGGGCCCGATTGCCCCGTCGGCCGACACCATCCGCAACGGCACCTACACACCGTTGTCGCGGCCGGTCTTCATCTACGTGTCGCGCCAGGCGTCGGAACGCCCCGAAGTGCAGAAGTTCGTCGACTACTACCTGAACAACGCCGACACGCTGGCGCGCGAAGTCGGCTACGTCGGGCTCGGCGACACCATCTACGCGATGATCCTCGATCGCTACGTCAACAGAACGCTCGGCTCGGTCTTCGCCGGCGTCAACACCGTCGGCGTCACCATCGAAGAGCTGCTGGCCAAGGAAAGCGGAAAGTAACCCGACATGAGCACCCGGGTGCGCGAGTGGATGATCGAGCGGCTGCTGTTTCTGTGCGCCGCGCTCTCGGTCCTGACGACCGCGGGCATCATCTCGGTGCTCGCCTTTGAAACGTTCGAGTTCCTGCGCGAGGTGTCGATCGTCGAGTTCCTGACCGGGACCGAATGGACGCCGCTGTTCGCCAATCGGCATTTCGGCGTGCTGCCGCTCGTGGCCGGCACCCTGCTGGTGTCGGCCATCGCGATGGTCGTGGCGCTGCCCATGGGCCTGCTGGCGGCGCTCTACCTGAGCGAGTACGCGCCGAGCGGCCTGCGGCGCGTGGTCAAGCCGGTCCTCGAGCTGCTGGCCGGCGTGCCGACGGTGGTCTACGGCTATTTCGCGCTCACCTTCGTGACCCCGCTCCTGCAGACCTTCCTGCCCGGCCTGTCCGGCTTCAACGCGCTCAGCCCGGGGCTGGTGATGGGGCTGATGATCCTGCCGCTGGTGTCGTCGCTGTCCGAGGACGCGATGCGCGCGGTGCCCAACGGCCTGCGTGAAGGTTCCTACGCGCTTGGCGCCAGCCGCATGCAGACGGCGCTCAGGGTGGTGGTGCCGGCGGCCTTTTCCGGCATCACGGCGGCGTTCATCCTGGCCGCGTCGCGCGCGATCGGCGAAACCATGATCGTCGCGATCGCCGCCGGCCAGCAGCCGCGGCTCACCGCCAACCCGTTTGTGCCGATCGAAACCATGACCGCGTATATCGTGCAGGTCAGCCTCGGCGACACGCCGCAGGGCACCATCGAGTACCGCACCATCTTCGCCGTCGGCATGCTGCTGTTCGTGATGACGTTCGGCCTCAACCTGGTCAGCACCTGGCTGCGCGAGCGGTTCCGCGAGGAATACGCATGAGGAAGCACGCCGACCTGCTGTTTCAGATTGTCTCGGCGTCGACGCTGGTGCTTGCGCTCGCGGCCCTCGGCGCGCTCATTTTCGACATCGTCGGCGACGGCGCGTCGCGCCTGAGCTGGTCGTTCATCACCAACATCGCGTCGCGCAACGCCGCCGACGCCGGCGTCTATCACGCGCTGATGGGCAGCATCTGGGTGATCGCGCTGACCGGCATCATCGCGCTGCCGATCGGCGTCGCCGCGGCGATCTTCCTCGAGGAATACGGCTCGCGCAGCCGCGCCGCGCGCTTCATCGAGCTCAACATCGCCAACCTCGCGGCGGTGCCGTCGATCATCTACGGCCTGCTCGGCCTGGGACTGTTCGTGCGGTGGATGGGGATGGGCCAGAGCGTGCTCGCCGGCGCCGCCACCCTCGCCCTGCTGGCGCTGCCGGTGGTGATCCTGTCGACGCGTGAAGCGCTGCGGACCGTGCCCAATTCGATCCGCGAGGGCTCCTACGCGCTGGGCGCGACCAAGTGGCAGACGATCTGGAACCAGGTGCTGCCGATGGCGCTGCCGGGCGTGTTGACCGGACTGATCCTGGCGCTGTCGCGCGCGATCGGCGAGACCGCGCCGCTCATCACCATTGGCGCGCTCACCTATATTCCTTTCGCCCCGGACACCGTCTGGTCGAAGTTCACGGTGCTGCCGATCCAGGTGTTCAACTGGGTCTCGCGACCGCAGACCGAGTTCAAGGAAAACGCCGCCGCGGCGATCCTGGTGCTGCTCGCGCTACTATTGACCATGAACGCGATTGCCATCATCGTCCGCGATCGTTATCAGCGCCGGGGGCGCGCATGACCGAATCCACCGTGCCCAGCCTGTCGGGCATCGCCAGCCGCGCCGGCCGTCCGGCCGCGGCGCTGAATCAGCCGGTCAAGATCGCCGTCGACCAGCTCAACTTCTATTACGGGGAGAAGCGCGCGCTCGACGGGATTTCAATCGAGATCCGCGCCAACCTCGTGACCGCGTTCATCGGGCCGTCGGGCTGCGGCAA
Organism: uncultured Acidimicrobiia bacterium; assembly: GCA_963795125.1. Lineage (GTDB taxonomy): Bacteria > Acidobacteriota > Vicinamibacteria > Vicinamibacterales > UBA2999 > 12-FULL-67-14b. Next base: position 1,876,118 of record CAWCGQ010000001.1, read on the forward strand.
GAGCACCTTCCTGCGGACGCTGAACCGGATGAACGACATCATCCCGTCGACGCGGGTTGAAGGCTCGGTGCTGATCGACGGCCAGTCGATTTACGATTCGAAGATCGACGTGGTGCAGCTGCGCCGCAAGGTCGGGATGGTGTTCCAGAAGTCGAACCCGTTTCCGAAATCGATCTTCGAGAACATCGCCTACGGCCTGCGCATCAACGGGCTGACCACGTCGAAGGCCGAGATGGCGGACCGCGTCGAGGAAAGCCTGCGCCAGGCGGCGATCTGGGATGAAGTGAAGGATCGGCTCGGCGAATCGGCGCTGGCCCTCTCCGGCGGGCAGCAGCAGCGGCTGTGCATCGCGCGCGCGCTGGCGATTCGCCCGGAGATTATCCTGATGGACGAGCCCGCCTCGGCCCTCGATCCGATCGCCACCCAGCGCATCGAAGAGCTGATTTACGACCTCAAAAAGAAGTACACCATCGTGATCGTGACGCATAACATGCAGCAGGCGGCGCGGGTGTCGGACTTCACCGCGTTTTTCTGGCTCGGCCGGCTGGTCGAGTTCGGACGCACCGACCGGATGTTCACGGCGCCGGCGGAAAAACTGACCGAAGATTACGTCACAGGCAGGTGCGGCTGATGGAACGCGTGTTTCGGCACTTCCAGCAAGACCTCGACGCCCTCAAGGAACGGCTGCTCGCGATGGGCGGGCTGGCCGAGGAACGGGTCCGCGAATCGGTGCGCGGGCTGATGGACCGCGACCTGGCCGCGCTCGACACGGTGATTACCGGCGACGAGCCGATCAACGACCTCCACATGGAGGTCGACGATCGCTGTTTCAAGCTGCTGGCCCTGCACCAGCCGATGGCCGCCGACCTGCGCGTGATCGTGGCGGCGGTCAAGATCAATACCGACCTGGAACGCGTCGGCGACCTGGCCGTCAACATCGCCGAGGCGGCCAAGCGCTATCTGCAGCACCCGCCGGTCAAGCCGCTGATCGATATTCCCCGGATGGGTGAGCTGGCGCAGAAGATGCTGCGCGACTCGCTCGATGCCTTCGTCCGCCGCGATATGGCGCTGGCCGAAGCGGTGCTGGTGGCCGACGACACCCTCGACGCGCTCAAAAGCCAGATTTTCCGCGAACTGCTGACCTACATGCTGCAGGCGCCCGACACCATCGAGCCGGCGCTCGACCTGATCCTGATTTCGCGGCACCTCGAGCGCATCGGCGACCACGCCACCAACGTCGCCGAGGACGTGATTTTCATCCTCTCGGCCCGGGACGTCCGGCACCATGGCTCCGACCCGGCCCGCGGGGCCGGCGACACTTAGTTACAACCGGCATCGAATCTATCTCGGCCGCTTATCGCGGCGTGCCCGCCCCGCCGAAGCCGGGGCGAAGGCGGGCCGATGATGATCTAGAATTAGTGGATCACCATATGGCAGATACGCTGAGCATCACCGACAATCGCACCGGGCAGACCTACGAGATCCCGATTGCGGAAGGCGCCATTCGCGCCACCGACCTCAAGAAAATCACCACCGGCGGCGACGACCCCGGGCTGTGCACCTACGACCCGGCGTTCATGAACACCGCGGCGTGCAGGAGCAAGATCACCTTCATCGACGGTGACAAGGGCATCCTGATGTACCGCGGCTACCCGATCGAGCAGCTGGCCGAGAGCAGCACCTACCTCGAAACGGCCTACCTGATCCTGTTCGGCGAGCTGCCCAACCAGCAGCAGCTGAACGGCTGGAGCCACGCCATCACCATGCACACCATGGTGCACGAGAACATCAAGAAGTTCATGGAAGGCTTCACCTACGACGCGCACCCGATGGGGGTGTTCATCAGCACCGTCGGCGCGATGTCGACCTTCTACCCGGACGGCAAGCAGATCTTCAACGCCGAATCGCGGCTGAAGCAGATTCACCGGCTGATCGCGAAGACGCCGACCATTGCCGCCTACGCCTATCGCCACAGCATCGGCCGGCCCTACGTCTACCCGGACAACGACCTCAGCTTCACCGGCAACTTCCTGAACATGCTGTTCAAGATGACCGAGGTCAAGTACGTGCCCAATCCCAAGCTCGAGCGCGCGCTCGACGTGCTGTTCATCCTGCACGCCGATCACGAGCAGAACTGCTCGACCAGCGCGATGCGCGCGATCGGCAGCTCGAACGTCGATCCGTTCTCGGCGATGACCGGCGCGGCCGCGGCGCTCTACGGCCCGCTGCACGGCGGCGCCAACGAAGCGGTGCTGCGGATGCTGAAGGAGATCGGCACCGTCGACAACATCCCCGCCTTCATCAAGAAGGTCAAGGCCGGCGAAGGCCGGCTGATGGGATTCGGCCATCGCGTCTACAAGTCCTACGACCCGCGCGCCAAGATCATCAAGAAGACCGCCTACGAGGTGTTCGAGGTGACGGGCAAGAACCCGCTGCTCGACATCGCGCTCGAGCTCGAGCGCATCGCGCTCGAAGACGAGTATTTCGTCAGCCGCAAGCTCTATCCGAACGTCGACTTCTACTCCGGCCTGATTTACCAGGCGATGGGCTTCCCGGTGGAGATGTTCGCGGTGCTGTTTGCGATCGCCCGCACGGTGGGCTGGGTGGCGCAGTGGGAAGAGATGCTGCTCGACTCCGACACGAAGATCGCGCGCCCCAAGCAGCTTTACGAGGGAGCCTTGAATCGTGATTACGTCGCGCTCGACCAGCGTTAGCCTGGCGCTGGTGTGGCTCGCCACCTCGGTGGCGAGTGCCCAGGCCCCGGCCTTCGACAGCACCAAGGCGTTCGAACACCTGCGCCAGCAGGTCGCGATCGGCCCGCGGCCGTCGGGTTCCCCGGCCAACGTCAAGACCCGCGACTACATCAAGGCGCAAATGGCGGCGCTCGGCATCAAGACCGTCGAGCAGCCGTTCGACGGCGCCACGCCGATTGGCCCGATCAAGATGGTCAACCTGATCGCGACCATTCCCGGCCAGCGCGCCGACCGCATCGTGCTGGCGAGCCACTTCGATACCAAGTTGTTTCGCGAGTTCCGCTTCGTCGGCGCCAGTGACGGCGCCTCGAGCACCGCGGCGCTGATCGAGCTGGCGCGGGTGATCAAGGGGCGCGGGCCACTGCCCTTCACCATCGAGTTACTGTTTCTCGACGGCGAGGAAGCCGTCGGCGAATGGCAGGGCACCGATAATACCTACGGCAGCCGCTACTACGTCGACGCCGCCCGTAAGGCGGGCTCGCTGAAGTCGCTGCGCGCGCTGGTGCTGCTCGACATGATCGGCGACCGCGACCTGACCATTCGCCGCGAATCGAACTCGACCCGCTGGCTGACCGACATCATCTGGAGCGCGGCGCACAAGCTCGGCCACCGCGCCTTCATGGACGAAGAGACCACCGTCGAGGACGATCACATTCCGTTCTTGAAGGCCGGGGTCGCGGCGGTCGACATCATCGATCTCGACTATCCGGCCTGGCATACCGCGAAGGACACGCTTGACGCGGTCGGCGCGCGCAGCCTGCAGGTGGTCGGTGAGGTGATCGTGGCCGCGCTGCCGGCGATCGAAGCGCGGCTGCTCAAGACTCCCTAGCGAGGGAGCCCGCGCACGCTCACCGGTAGACTTCGGCCAGTATCTCCTGCTCGGTCAACACCGTCGTCGAGCTCTTCGCCTTCGCGAACACCCGGTCGACAATCGGATCGCTGCACGGGATGCCGTGCTGCTCCAGCCAGAACACCACGTTCGACTTTCCCGACATCGGCCCGACTTCGATTTCCTGGTGACGTCCGACCAGGCTCGCCGGGATCGCCGAATAGACCGCGTCCATCAGGTCGCGGTCGCCCTTCTTCCAGGCCTTGACGACCGCGGCGGCGTGCACGCCGGTGGCGGTGCGGAATGCGTCCCTGCCGACCACCGGATAGTTGTCGGGGATCGGCACGCCGCAGGCCTCCGACACCGTTTCGCAGTACACCATCAGCGGCCCGAGATCGCGGTCGAGAAATCCCATCACCACCAGGTTCACGAGCAGCAGCTCCATCGGCGTGTTGCCGACGCGCTCGCCGATGCCGAGGGCCGCCGCATGCACCCGCGTCGCGCCCGCCTCGAGCGCGGCGATGCTGTTGATGATCGCCAGATCGCGATCGCGGTGGCCATGCCAGTCGAGGCCGACGGTGGCGCCGCTGTCCTTGACTACCTGCGCGGCGAATCGCACCACCGCCGACGCGCCCCACGGCGTGGCGTGGCCGACCGTATCGGCCAGGCAAATGCGCTGCGCACCGGCGTTGATGGCGCACTCGTAGAGGCGGCGCAGCGTCGCCGGATCCGCGCGGGTGGTGTCCTCGGTGACGTACATCACCGCGAGGCCTTCGGCGACCGCGAACTTGATCGCCTCTTCGGTGCTGCGCAGCAGCCACTCGATGGTCCAGCCCTCGGTGTACTGGCGGATCGGCGACGAGCCGATGAAGGTGCCGACTTCGATTGGCAGGCCGGTGCGCTGGACGATCTCGACAATCGGCGTGATGTCGGCGATGGTGGTGCGGGCGGCGCAGTTCGCGCGCACCGCCAGCCGCGACTCGACGATCTCACGGGCCAGGCGCTCGACGTCGGCGACGACATGCGGCCCGGCGCCGGGCAGCCCGATGTCGGCGGTGTCGATGCCGAGCTTGTCGATCAAGTGGAGGATCTCGATCTTGCTGGCAATGGTCGGGGTCCGCACCGACGGCGACTGCAAGCCGTCGCGCAGCGTCTCGTCGTCCAGCATCACGCGCGGCGGCTTGGCCGGGGCGCCAATCTTGTTCCAGTCGTAGATCAGGGACTCGAGCATTTAATCGACCTGAAGACGCTTGCGTGGAACGCTCCGCATGCCGTTACGAAACCTGGTGGCCACGACGCGCAGCGCTGACGGCGGCGGTGCCGGCGACCGAGATCACGACCAGCCACACGGCCGATCGGCGGGCCGCGTCGCCCACCAGCGGCCGGAATCCGTCATTGATGCTGATCGGGGGCTGCCCCTGCTGCTGCCGGGCCAGCTGCGCGCGCACGAACGCGTGGCCCGCGGCGCGGGTGTGCCAGTCGAAGGTCACGCTGAACACGACCGCGGCGAGCAGCAGCCACAGGCCCATCGCGAGCCGGACCGCCCGACGCGGCGCCGAACGCGGCCGGGACGAGGTCGTCATTTCGGCCCGGTGTACTTCACCACCAGCGCCGTCACGTCGTCATATTGCTCGGCGCCATGCGCGAAGGTCGTCACGGCTTCGATCAATTTCTCGAGGACCACCGACGCGGGTTCGTGATGATGCAGCTTCATCATCTCGACCATGCGGTCCTCGCCGAATTCCTCGCCGGCGACGTTGTGCGCCTCGGTGACGCCGTCGCTGTAGAGGACCATGGTGTCGCCGGGCTTCATCTCGAGCTGGTCGCCGGAATACGGCGCCATCTCGAACATCCCGACCGGCATGCCGCCCTGCTCGATGCGCCGCAGGCCGTCGACGCCGAAAATCAGCGCCGGATTGTGGCCGCCGTTGCAAAACCGCATCTGGCCGTCGGCGGAAAGCTGGCCGTAGAACAACGTCGCATAGCGGGCGTCGATCTGACGGCGGGTCAACACCTTGTTGATGTGATCGACCGTCTGCGCCGGCTCGTCCCCGACCGACACGAACGCCGAGAAGATGCCGAGGATCTTCGAGGTGAGCAGCGCCGCCGCCGGTCCTTTGCCCGCCACGTCGCCGACCAGGAAGCCGAACTGGCCATCCGGCATGTCCTGCATGTCGAAGAAGTCGCCGCCAATCGATCGCGCCTGCACGGAGGTGCCCGCCGACTCGAAGAACGCACCGCTATGGTTGCCTTCGGGCAGCAGGGCACGCTGAATTTCGGCGGCAATCTTCAGCTCGTGCTCGATGCGCGCCTTCTCCAGCGTTTCGCGGTAGAGGCGGGCGTTCTCGATGGCGACGCCGGCTTCGGTCGCGAGCGTATCGAGCGCGGTGCGCGTGTGCGGCGCCAGCAGGCTGCCCTTTTCGCGGCTGTCGAGGTAGAGCACGCCGATGTTCCGGGTGTCGCTCTTCATGTCGGCGCGATCCAGGTAGCGCACCATGCGCAGCGGAATGCACGCCACGTGGCGGATCCCCAGCTGCACCGTGCCGAGGTGGGCGTTGGCGAGATCGCCATCGAGCAGGTCGGCGACGATCTTCAACTCGCCGGTCGCAAACACCTCCTCCGGGATCTTGCGGCTGGTCTTGAAGCCGGTGCCCGGCAGGGTGATGCGCCCCTTGGCCCGGGCCAGCTTCATCTCGAGCTCGGTGCCGCCGGCGCCGCCCTGCGCCAGCATGATGAATCCGCGCTCGGCGCCGGCGACGTCGATCGCCGCGTCCAGCACCAGCGCCAGCACCTCGTCGAGCACGCGGCCGGAGCCGAGCGCGCGCAGTCCCTCGAGCAGCGCCGCGAGCTGCCGCAGGTCGTTGACGGCGCTCGCGTGCGAACGATCGGTATGCGCCGGGCCGTCGCCGGTCATGAACACCACGTCGGCGCCGCTGGCGCGGCCGAACTGGACCCGATCGCCGTGGGTCAACTTGTGCTCGGTGACCGCCTCGCCGTTGACGAAGGTCCCATAGCGCGATCCCTTGTCCTTGAGGATCCAGTCCCCGTTCTGCCGGACAATCTCGGCGTGCTCGCGCGACACGTCGCTGCCCACCAGCCGCAGGTCGCTTTCGGTGCGACGACCGATGCAGAGCAGCTCTTTGTTGATGGGGACGATGCGCTGGCCGAGGCCGTCGTTTACTTCGAGGCGCGCGTTAGGCGTGGCCATAACCAACTCATCATAGCAGGGCGATACTGGTCCGCTCTATCAGAACAGGGTGCCACAGGCCACTTCCCGGCCGACCGCCGCCAGGGCCAGCCCGAGCAAGATCAACCCGGCGATCATGCCCCGGCCGCGCGGCTGCCGCGCCGCCGGCGGCGTAATTCTGGGCTCCGTCGTCGCGTTGCCGCACTTGTAGCAGATCAGGGCGTTGGCGGCGATCTCGGAGCTGCACGATCGGCATTTCATCGTTACGCTATTCTAATCTGAAGCCGTTCGATGATTCCCCTTCGCGACGTCATTCCCTCGCGCACCACACCTGGCGTCACGATCAGCCTGATCGTCCTGAACGTCGTCATCTATCTGTTCGGGGTGATGCTCGGCGGCGATCAACGTGAGGCGATGATCTACACCTTCGGGCTGGTGCCGGCGTTCTTCTCGGTGATCACGGTCTTCACGTCGATGTTCGTCCATGGCGGCCTGGCGCACCTGGCCGGCAACATGTTGTTCCTGTGGATCTTCGGCGACAACGTCGAGGACCGCCTCGGCCACGGCCGCTTCATCCTGTTTTACCTGCTGTGCGGATCGGCGGCCGCCGCCGCTCAAACCGCGCTCAACCCGCAGTCGCTCGTGCCGATGGTGGGCGCGAGCGGCGCAATCGCCGGCATCATGGGCGCCTATCTCGTGCTCTATCCGCGCTCGCGTATCCTGATGCTGTTTCCATTCCCGCCGATCCTGTTCGAACTGCCGGCGGTGTTCTTCCTGGTGATGTGGTTTCTCGTGCAGTTCCTGAACGGCGTCAATCAGCTGCCGGTGTTCGAGCAGAACGCCATCTCGGGCGGGGTGGCATTCTGGGCGCACGTCATGGGGTTTGTCGCGGGGCTGGTGCTGGTCGTGTTCATGAGGCGCCCGGAACGCACCCGCGTGGAGTGGTGGGACACCATTGAATCGTAGAGGTCTGCTGCGCGATGGCAGATTTATCCTAGGATTTCTTGCGGATTTCCGCCGACACCTGGGCCAGCTCCAGCATCATCTTTTCGAACTGCGAATTCCATTCCGCGTCGGGCATCACGCCTTTGAGCTGCTTGTGTTCTTCGGCCTGCTGCTCGAGCGCGCGGCGGCGGCGGATCAAGCCGGCGAGCTCGGGGTTCGAGGATCTCAGCCACCACCTCTGAATCCAGATACGCGAGGCGCGCGATGCCGCCGTCGGGGCCCTCGGCGGCGGCTTCCCTGCCCTTGCCGTCACCGTTGTCGTCGAGCAGCGCGCGTTCGGTGGTCAGCTGCCCGCGCTGCTCGTAGTGCTGCTTGACCGCGGCGCTCGCGGCCACGAACACTTCGTAGATTGAGGTGCGCCCATTCTTGTCGAGATCGGTCGACGCCTCCTTGATCGCCTTGACGAAGTACTCGGGGAACACGGTCGCGTACTTCTGCGCCGGCGAGTCGGTGGCGGTAATCACGACGCGGCCCTTCGCGGTCAGCGAGGCGAGAAACGGAAAGCTGGCTTCGGTGGTGTTGACCAGCGCGACCCGGCCCTGGATCCCGGCAATCAGATCGGTCCAGTCCTTGGCGCTCAGATCCGGTCCGACCAGATTGAACTTGGCAACGTCGCCGTCGAAGGTGCCGTGGCCGAGCAGGACGATGAAGACGAAGTCGTCCTTGGTCGTGCTCTTCTTGACCTCGGCCATGAGCGTGCGAACATTGGCGGCCGAGCCCTTGTCGCCGGCGGTGGCGGTCTCATCGACCAGCACCTTCACGAACTCGGGCTTGAACTGATACCGCTCGATCAGGGCCTTCTGCAGATCGCCGCGCCAGCCGGCCATCTGCTCGGCGTATTTCTCGCCGCCGGAGGCGCCGGAAATGATCAGCGCCCAGCGGGTTTCGGCGAACGCGTTCGAACTGCCGAAGGCAATCACCAAGAACACGACGGGCAATACCCGGCGCACGAGAGCAAATGTGTTTTTGTACATGAGTGGATCGTGCCCTTCGTGGTTCAGCTTCGGGTCCTTCGTGGTTGCATGCTAGGCAAGTCCCACTCTGCGTCTCGCCACCCACTCCAAGGCGAGCAGGCCGATAATGGCCAGCAGGCTCCACCCATTGTGCCAGAGGTCGCGCATCTCGGGCGTCCCCGCCTCGGCGCGCGACTCGCGCAGCAACGCCGGCAGTTGTCCGGCCTGATCGGCCCGCAGGTAGCGGCCGTTGCTTTCAGCCGCCAGCCGCCGCAGCACCGCCTCGTTCAGACGCGGCTGCGTCATCTCGAGATCGACGCCGCCGACCAGCACGGGACGTGACGCCGTGCCGGCGCGCACGCCGCCGCGGCTGGCAACGGTATCGATCCTGTAGACGCCGGCCTGGTCGAAGCGCGCCGCCACGGCATACCGGCCGTCCTGCGGATTCGACAGCGCGGCACGCAGCTGGCGTTTGTCACCGTTGGGCGCGGTCAGCTCGATGGCGACGTCGGCATCCGATACCGGCCGGAAATCTTCGTCGCGCACGATCACGCTGATGCGCTCGGTGATGCCGGCGACGGCCGGACTGAGGGCGCTGATCGTGACCGGCGACTGCGCGCCGGCGGTCACCCAGCGGGCCAGCTGCCGCCAAATGGTCTCGTAGCTGAGGTCGTCGGCGGGCCGCTGCATGCGCCATCGCCACGACGCCTCGCCCGCGAACACCACCGAGCGTCCCTGGCCGTAGCGCTGGGTCGCAATCAGCGGCTGCGGCGTGCCGCCGGCGGTGAGCGCGACCGCGAGCACCTGCGCGCCGGGGCGCGAGCCGCCCACGTGGGCCACCGACGCCAGCGGCGGCAACGACGCCCAGCGGGCGCGATTGTCTTCGGCCGTGACCGCGAGCCGCGTCGCCGGATGCGACGCGCCGTCGAGCGTCAGCGCCGGCGTATTCGGCGCCGTCACCGCGGCCGATCGGCCCTGCCCTGCCGGCGCCGACGCCAGCACGATGTTCAGGGCGCGGTCCGTCAAATCGATCGGCAGCGCCTGTTCGAGCGCGGTTCCGGCCAGCCCCTGGCGCTCGAACGAGCGCGCCCCGAGCACCAGCAACCCGCCGCCGCGCGCCGCGATGAACTCGCTCGTCAGCTCGAGTTGCTCGCGCGTGAAAAAGTCGGCCTCGATGTTGCCGAAGATCACGCCGTCGTAGGCGAACAGTTCCGATCGCTTGGCGGGATACCCGTTCGAGAGCGCCGCCATTCGCGACGGGTCGGCCTGCACGTAGAAGGTGTCCCGGCCTTCGTCGTTCTGGCCCTTGCGCACCACCGCGTCGAGCTCGAGGCCGGGATCGTCGGCCAGCGCGCGCTTGAGAAAGGTGTGCTCGAATCCCGGCGCTCCCTCAATCACCAGCAACCGCCGCTTGCCGGTCTGGGCCGGCACGAGCACGCTGCGGCGATTGTTCTCGGTTGCGACTTCACCGGCGGCGTCGGGAATCTGCACCGTGTACACCGTCGTGACGTCGGGCTCCGGTGACACCGTGAACAGCGCGTGGATCGGCGCGCCGTCCGCCGACGGCGTCACGCGTCGCACCTCGATCGGACGCCCGTTGGCGCTGATGCGCAGCTCGACCGGCTCCCTGCCGAAACCGTGACTGGTCGCCGAGACGCTCACGTCGATCGAGGCGCCGGGCAGCAGCGGTTCACCGGCGGTGAGGTTCACGACCTCGCGATCGCGCGGCGCCTCGGCACTGCCGATACCCACCGTGAACACCGGCGCATTGAGCGGGCGGCCCGCGCGCACCTCGGTCGCCGCGGTATCGCCGCCATCAGACAGTACGATGGCGCCGGCGATGACATCGCGTCCCGACCGCGACTGCGAGCGCTCGGCCAGGTCCGCAATCGCGCCGTTCACGTCGCTGCGGCGGGCGGTCGCGGACAGCCGGTCGAGATCGGCGGCCGCAGTCAGCGTTTCACCGAAGGTCAGAATCTCGAGACGGTATTCACTGCCGAGCTGCGCCTGCAGGTCGCGCACGATCGCCTGCGCGCGCTCCAGGCGCGACGGCCCCTGCGCCCCGGCCGCGAGCGAGGCCGGCGAATCGTGGAGCCGCATGCTGCGGGAAATGTCGACCAGCACCGGCAGCAGGCTGTTGTTCGCAGCGGCAGGCGGCACCATTACCACCGGCCGCAGCAGAATCACGATCAGCAGGATCAACGTCAGCGCGCGAAGCGCGCTCAAGCCGACGCGGCTGCCCGGGCGCAGCCGGATCGGCACGCGCGCGTAGGCCAGCCAGCCGAGCACCAGCGCCCCGCCGAATGCCAGCGCATACCCCCACCACGGCCAGACGACTGCGACTGTCATGACATCGACCTGCGTCTTCTCTGCGTCGTGCCGCCGCTAGCGCGGCTGCCGGCGCGGCGCCGCCAGCGACTGGTAGTAGCGATCGACCAGCGCGCGATAGCTGTCCGACACCGCGTCATGGCGTCCGGCGTTGAGCCGCTCGCGATTCTCGCGCGCGCGCAACTGATCGGACAACTGGGACTCGGTGCGCTCGAGCGCGACCAGCAGGCCCTTTTTCAACTCTTCCCACTTGGCGAAATCCTGCTTGAACGCTTCGGTGCCCGGCGCCGATACGCTGCGTTGCCACTGCTCGGGGGTGGTGCCGCCCTTCTGCATGCCGGGATTCTCGCGCTGCATTTCCTGGGCGAGCTGGCGCGCGTCCTCCATCTGCTGATCGACCTCGCGCTGTAATGGCGACGACGATCCCTCGCGGCCGCCGGCCGACGAGCCCTGTTGGCCGCTCGCCCCGTCCTTGCCGTCGGCGCCGGGCTGACGCCCATTCGGCGACTCACCCTGCTGGCCCTGTCCTGGCTGGCCCGGTGGACCGGGCGTGCCCTGTGGTCCGCCTTGCTCTGACTTGGCCAGCTCGTCCATCGATCGCTGCAGACGAGTCAACCGATCGCGCAACTCCTGCGCCCGCGACAACTGCTCCGACAACTTCGACGATTCCGCGTCCCGCGCGCCGCTGGCCGACCCCAACCGATCGCCCACCTTGTCGAGGGCACGGGCGATCTCGGGGGCCGACGCCGCCGATTTGTCATCGCCGGACGGTCCCTGCCGCATCGCCTGGGCCGATTCGCGCATGCGGCCGGCGACGTCCTGACGCTCGAGCTCGCGGGCCGCTTCCGACATCGCCTGGCGCTCGTCGGCGTCACCGACCGACGCCATCTGCTTCACCGACTCGCCGAGCCGCTCGGTGCGATCGGCCAGCCGCTCCTGTTCGGCGGCGAGCCGGCGCCGGGCATCTTCGCCGGCATTGCCGGGCGAGCTGCGCGCTGCCTCGTTGCCGAGGCGGCGTTGCGCATCGGCGAGCTGCCGGGCCTCGAGCTGCATATCGCCCACCGCGCGCTTGCGCGCCTCCGGCCGGGCGCCCTGCATGGCCTGTTCGAGACCGCGCAGCTGTTCGCCGGCCTTGTCGCCACGCGCGCTCGCTTGCTGCGGGTTCTCGCGACGCAGATCGCCGGCGGCGTTACGCATTTCCTCGGAGATCTCACGCAGCTGCTGGCCCTGCGATCCTGGCGCCCCGCGTGCACCCTGCCCGGCCTGCTGTTGTTGCGGCGCGTTGCGCTCCGACAGCGCCTGTTCCTGCATCTTTTTTGACAACGCCTCGGCCTGCTGCCGGAGTTGCTCCTGCTCACGGGTCAGCCGCTGCAGTTGCCGCTTCACTTCCTCGGGCGCCATCTCCGGCTGGTTCTTGGCCAGCTCGCGCTGTTGCCTGGACAGCCCTTCCTGGCGCCGCGCCAGTTCGCGAATCGCGGCCAGCGGATCGTCGTCGCTGTTGTTCTGCGCCGCGTTGTCCTGGGTCGTACTCTGCTGCTCGTAATTGGTTTCCTGTTTCTTGCGCAGCTCCTGGTCGAACAGCGTGGAAAGATCGGGCTGCTCGCGATTGCCGTTGCCACCACCGCCGCGAGCCTGCTGCATCGCCACCTGGCGGCGGCGAATTTCCGCGGCCGCCTTCAGCAACTCCGCGAGCGCCTGCTCCTCGTGCGGCAGCGCCGCCGCGACGCGCAGCCGCTCGAGCTCGCCGGCGGCGCGGCCCATCGCGTCGATCGCGCGCGGCAGCGGATCGTCGCCGGGGCGGGTCAACCCCCGCCCTTGCGGGCCCTGGCGCCGGCGCTGGGCGGCACTGTTGCCGGCGATGGTTGCCGCGACTTCGGCCGCCTTGTTGCGCAGCCCCTCCTGCGCCTGCGCGATCGTCCGGATGTCCTGCGCCGACTCGGCGCCCGCGCCGCCGCGCCGCGCCCGCGCGTCGAGCTTCCAGGTCGCGGCCATGATGTCCTTCTGCTGCGCAATCAACTCCTCGAGGCCGGTTTCCTGTCCTTGCATGCCGCCGCCGGACTGCCCCTCCGAGGCGACGAATTCCTCCTCGTAGGGCTTGACCTCGAGAAAGAAGATGTCGCTGCGCGACTCCACCGGCCGTCGTCCCCGTCCGACGTCCGACGCCCGCGCGTAGTAGGTCACCACGTCGCCGGGCTTGACGTTGAGATCTTCAAGAAACACCGTATGCTGCCCGGTGGCCACCGATCCGGTGATCGGCGCACCAACCGGCACCACCTTTTCCTTGCCGCCCGCCGACTTGATCACCAGTTCCAACGACCGCACGCCGTAGTCGTCGTCGGCGCGCGCCTCGATCGGCACTTCCTCGAGCGGCGAGACCTTCTTGTCGCCGGCCGGCCGCAGAATGCGGACATCCGGCGGGCGATCGTTCAGCATCCGGATGAAGTACTCGGTGTCGCCGTCGCTCGACAGCCCATCGACATCGTCGAGCGCGACTCGATACGAGCCGTCCTTGGCGACGACGAGATTGCCCGTCAGCACCTGGTTGTGTCCCGATAACATCACGCCGTTGCCGTCACCCAGCCGCAGCTGCCCGCGCGACACCGGCTTGTCGGTGGTGATGGTGAGTTGCACCCTGGTGCCGGCAGGCGCGTAGATGTCACCACCGTCCTCGTCGACGTGAGCTTCGAGCCCCACACCGGCGGCGTAGTCGTACTTCACGTCGATCCGCGTCACCTGCGCCGGGCGAATCACTTCCACGTCGAAAGAGGCCGAGCTGGCCGAGGCCGCGGTCACGACGTACGGAAAGGACGAGGTGATGTTGTTGAGCGTGATGGTGAATTCGTCGCTCGACGCGCCGGCCGCCATCCGCGCGGAGCGGGCGGCATCACCAGTGACCGACGGTGATTGAGGGCACCACGCCGCCGTCGATGCCGGCGATGCGGGCCGTCACGGTCACCGGTTCGCCTTCGCGGACCTTGACCGAGCCGGGCGTGACTTGAATGGTGTAATAGCGCGGAAACAGGTAGGCGCCGGCCACGTCGATGGCGCGCGACGCCGACGGCGCAAACAACCAGCACGCCGCCGCGAACGCCACCGCGCCCGCCGCGCCGCCGATGGCCGCGCGCCTCATGCTGTCGGCACTGACCACCCGGCGCGGATCCACCTCGCGGGCGGCGCGAATCGCGTCGGCCACCAGCCGATCGGCGACCGGGGTCGAGCCGCCCCGGCCTTGATCCACCGCCGTGACGATCACTTCATCGAGTCCGCCGGACTGTTCCTCGATGAAGCGGGCGATCTGCCGATCGGTTGGCTGCGCGCGCAGCGGCAGCAACGCGAACGACAAGGCCACCCCCGCGACGACCCCGACGGTCGTCACGACGATCACCAGCGGGATGCCGTCCGGCGCGAGCAGCCACACCGCGAGAAGACCGACCAGCAGCATGGCGGCGGCGGTGACGGCGCCGAGCATCCCCGCGCGCAGCAACGCGCGGCGCGACCACCGCGCCCGCACGCTGTCGAGAATGGCCCGCAGTTCGGTCGATCGATCGGCCATAGACAATCTTACGTCGCTCTGCGCCCTAGTAACGCCTCGCCGGCGAGGGCGGCCAACATCACCATCAGCCCGATTTGCCACCATCGCTGGCGGCCCTCGATGTCGCGCGCGGCAACTCCCGCTTCAGGCAGGCCGGCGCGACTGGTCCGCTCGATGGCGCTCGTGAACTCCTCCACCGTGGTCGCCGCCGGATTCGACTCGCGAACGTCTGCAGCAGGTGCCGCCTCCCGCGGCGGACCCGGTGCGGCGGCGGACCCGGCGCTGTTCGAAGGGTCTGCGGGACGGCGGCCCTTCGTCAGGTAGCGCGCGGTCTCGACGGCAAACGGCACAAACGCCGGGTTGAGCGGGAACCGGCTCCACTGGTTGTCGAGATCCGAGGTGAAGACGACTAACCGCCCCTGCCCCACCAACTGCTCCGTCAACGCCGCATCGCCTCCGGAGAATCGCGCCAGCACCGTGCGGTCATCCCCATCGTTTAGACGCCGGTGCTGGTCCACTTGGACGTCCCCAAGGGCGCCCGACGAGTCGAGAAACGGTCGAAAGATGGGATGACGGCCGTCGCTCGCAATCATCGTCGCGCCCGGGGTCCTCACCGGCGTGGCCTCGAACGGCAGCCGGACGCCCAGCACATCAGCCAGCGTTCCGGGATCCACGTCCGGGCCCATCGCGAGCAAGACCTGGCCGCCGTCAGCGAGATACCGCTTGATCAAGTCGCGCCCATTTCGATCGAGCGTCCGCGTGCCAAGGATGTAGATTGCGGCGGCGCGCGACAGATCTGCAGCCGATCGTGTCGCCACGTCGCGGCCATCGCGCACGACCACGTCGAACTCGTGGCCGCTGCCGGCCACCGCCAGCGCCCGCTCGATGTAGAGACCGCCGACTGCCCCGGTGGGATCGGCGACCACGACCGTAATTGGAATTGCCGGCACCGCCTCGAGGCGGACCGCACGCACGTTGTCGGCCTGATAGCCCGCGGCGTCGTCGATGCGCACCTCGGCATCGCCCGAGGCCGGCAACGCCGCGTCCACCGTCACCTCGGCGGCGCCGTTGGGCGCGACGGTCACGTCGGTGCGGGCAATCTCCTTGCCACCGGCGAAGATCCGCACCGGAGCGCGCACCTCGTCGTTGCTGAAGTTCTGTATCGAGGCGACGACGCGCCGATCGCGCTTCTCGGCCGAGGTCAGCGCCAGATTTCCCGGCGGCGCCGGCACCCCGATCACCTCGACGGCGACCCCATCCGCCAGTCCGCCTTCGTCGTTGGCCTCCCAGCCAACCTGCTGCAAATCGGTAATCATCACGACGCGGCCGTCGCGCGCCCCGATCATCTCGCTGGCGCGGGCCAGCGCGGTCCGGAACCGGGTGCCGCCGCTGCCGGCCCGCATTTGCGACAGGGCGGCGGTAATCGCCGAACGATCGGTGGTCGGCTCGACGACGATGGTGGCCGAATCGGCAAAGCCGACGAGCGCCAGCGCATGCGACGCCGGCGCGGACGCCACCGCGCGGGCCGCGGCCTCTCGCGCGCGGTCGAACTGTCCTGGCGCGGTCATGCTGAGCGAGGTGTCGACGGCAATCACCGTCAACGGCGCGGCGCCGGGCGCGGCCGCGCCCGCGAAGTAGGGCCGGGCGAAGGACAACGCCAGCAGGACCAGCGCGGCCACCCGCAGCGCGAGCAGCAGCAGCTCGCGCAGCCGACGGCGCCGATGTTGCTGGACCGGCGCGCGCTTCAACAGGCTGACCGCCGGAAAGTCGATCACCACTTCGGTGCGGCGATGAAACAGGTGCAGCAGGATCGGCACGGCGGCGGCGACGGCGCCAATCAGGAACAGCGGCGAGAGGAATGAGACGCCGAACATCACAACACCCGGCGACGCGTCATCAAGTACGCCATCAGCCCGAGCTCGAGCGGCTGCGAGGTTTCGAGCAGGCAATAGTCGATGCCCGCCAGGCCGAGCTCGCGGCGATAGAACGCGATCAGTCCCTGGATCTTCTCGAGGTAGTCGTCGCGAATCGTGCCGGGCACGGCCGCCACCTCTTCGTCGGTTTCCATGTCGCGGAACCGCGCCGCCTGCTCGAACGGGAAGCGCAGCTCATACGGATCGAGGATGTGAAACACGATCACGTCGGTGCCTCGATACCGGAAATGCTTGAGGCCGTCGAGAACGGTGGCCGGGTCGTCGAGCAGATCGGAGACCAGCACGACCATGCCACGCTTGCGCACCGCCGCGGCCAGGTCGTGCAGGGGCTTGGCGACGTTGGTGCGCGTCCCCATCTTGATGCGCTCGAGCGCCAGCAGCACGGCGCGCAGGTGGCCGGCCCGCGCGCTCGCCGGCAGTAACGCCGCAATGCTGTCGTCGAACTCGATCAGGCCGAACGCATCGCGCTGGCGGTGCATCAGGTAGGCCAGCGCCCCGGTGAGATAGGACGCGTACTGCAGCTTGGTGATCTCGGCGGAGCCGTAGCCCATCGAGCGGCTGACGTCGAGCAGCAGGTGGCACGTGAGGTTGGTCTCCTCTTCGTACTTCTTGATGAAGTGCTTGTCCGAGCGCGCGAACACTTTCCAGTCGAGATTGGCGAGGTCGTCGCCGGGCAGGTACTGCCGGTACTCCGCGAACTCGACGCTGAAGCCTTTGTACGGGCTGCGATGCAGGCCGGTCAGGAACCCCTCGACGATGGTCCTCGCCTTGAGGTCGATGGTGCCGAGCCGCGCGATGATCGCCGGATCGAGGTAGCGTGCTGCCCCCGCCATGGTTTTGATCGGTGCCTAATCGGTGTTGAATCGGTGGCCTACAACCCGCTGGCCGGGACCGGCACCGCGTCGAGCAGCCGATCGACAATGCGATCGGCGCTGATGCCCTCGGCTTCGGCGTAGAAATTCGGCAGCACGCGATGGCGGAAGATCGGTTTGGCCAGCGCCTGGATGTCTTTCACCGACACGTGGTGGCGGCCGTGCAGCAGCGCCCGGGCCTTGGCGCCAATCACCAGCGCGTGCGATGCGCGCAGGCCGGCGCCCCACTTGACCCACTTCTCGATGAAATCGAGCTTGGCGCCGCGGCCGGGACGCGAGCTGTCGGCGAGCCGCACCGCGTAGCGCACCACTTCCTCGGCGACCAGCACCTGGCGCACGTAGCCCTGGATTTCGAGAATATCCGCGCCGCTCAGCACGCGCGCCGGCTCCGGCCGGCTGGTGCTCGTCGTCTCGGTGACGACCTGCACCTCGTCGTCTTCAGACAGGTAGGTCATGACGACGTTGAACAGAAAGCGATCGAGCTGCGCTTCCGGCAGCGGATAGGTGCCCTCGAGCTCGATCGGGTTCTGCGTGGCCAGCACGAAGAACGGCCGCTCGAGCTGATAGGTCCGGCCGGCGGCGGTGACGTGATACTCCTGCATCGCCTCGAGCAGCGCGGCCTGGGTCTTCGGCGGCGTGCGGTTGATCTCGTCGGCGAGGATAATCTGCGCGAAGATCGGCCCCTGCACGAAGCGCAGCGAGCGCGAGCCGTGGTCCTCGTCGAGAATCTCGGTGCCGGTGATGTCGGCCGGCATCAGGTCGGGCGTGAACTGGATGCGCTTGAAGCTCAGGTCGAGGATCTGCGCGATGGTCTTGACCAGGAGCGTTTTCGCCAGGCCGGGCACGCCGGTTATCAGGCAATGGCCGCCGCAGAACAGCGCCATCAGCACTTCATCGACGACCTCGTCCTGGCCGACGATGACCTTACGAAGCTCCGTGAGAATTTTCTGGCGACTGGCGGCGACCTTGTCGGCCAGTCCCTCTACTGCGGGTACTCGAATTCATCGGTGTCCAATCGGTGTCACTCGGTGGCCAACCGCGACGCCTAGTGAGTCAGGGTATAGATCACTTCGTTGATCAGCATCTGGTAGGCCTGCGCGGTCCACTTCAGGTAGCCGGGGTATTCCTGCGCGTTCGACCATTCGACGCCGTCGCCCATGTCGGTGTTCCAGTTGATGAGCACCATCGGCCGGCCCTTGTCGTCGAGGATGCCGCGCAGGTGCGCGGTAAATCCGCCCTTCTCCCAGGTGCGCCCGCTCAGGAACGAGCCGAGCCCGGGGATCTGCGGATACTGGTCGAGGCGATAGAAGCACGAGTAAATCGGGTGCGGTGGCGCAATCTCGACGATCTCGCGATCGGGGAACACGCGCTTCAGTTGCGTTTCCGTCAGCGCCCATTCGTACGGCCCATGGAAGTCGTCAAGGGTCAGCGTGCCGCCGCGCAACAGGAACTCGCGCAGAATCGGGACCTCGGTATCCGTGAGCTGCAGGTTGCTCGGCTCGACGATGTAGATCCAGGGATTGTCCCAGAGCCTGGGATCGTCGAGCGTCAGGACGATCGGCTCGCCCACGTCGATCGCGGTGACGGACTTGAGGCGGCGCGAGAGGTTCTGTTCGGCCGCCGGCGCATCGATCGCCCAGGGCTCATCCCAGTAGCTGAGGCGCGACGCCGCCGCGCCGCCTTCGTTGTCGTAGGAGCCGTACTTGATGCGGGCGAACGTCCACTTCATGCCGGCGAATTTGTTGCCGTCGACCACCGGAATCTGTGCCGCGATTTCTCCGCCCAGCCACACCAGTCCCGCGAACAGCGTCACGAAGAACAGCCATCCGGGCGGCCTGGACACTAGCGGCTTCCCTCCGAGAGCTTCAAGAGCAGGTCCTGTGCCCTGCTGAAGCTTGGCGCGATCAGCAGCGCTTCCATCACCTGCTTCCGGGCTTCGTCGCGCTGCCCTGCGCGAAGCAGGGCCTCCGCCAGGTCCGCGTGCGCGCCGGCCTTGTCCAGCGGCCTGGCCGCCAGCGCGACGCGGAACAGTCGCACCGCCTCCGCGGTGTCGCCGCCGTTCATCGCCAGCCGTCCGAGCGAGCCGTGCGCGGCGCCGTCGAACGGATCGACCGCGACCACGCGCCGCAACGCCGTCTGCAGGCGCGCCGGCTCCTTGCCGTCGAGCAGCGACGCCAACTGCCGGGCCGACGCAATGTCGGTATGGCTGTAGCTGGTCAGCGCTTCGAGCGCCCGCGCGGCGCGCACCTTGTCACCCTTCTTCATCGCCAGCGCCGCAATCGCCGCGTGGGGGCTGTCTTCGCCCGGCACATTCGGAATCAGCTCGGCGGCCCGCTCGAACGCCGCGATCGCCGCGTCCACATTCGATGCGGCGAGCGCTTCACCGAGCGCCATCTGCGCCGGAAAGCTGTCGGGATTGGCCGCCGCCACGACCTTGGCCTGGTCGGGCGTCATCTCCGGCGTCAGTTCCGCGGGGGCTTTGAGCGCGCGGCGCAGCGTGGCGTAGCGGCTGTCGAGCGCGGCGTCGAAGCTCTGTTGCAAGGCATCGATGTCGACGCCAAGCGCCTTCCGAATCGCGGTCTCGGTGTCGCTGCCATCGGCATAGGCCGCAATCAGCGTCCGCAGCCGGGCCTGGCCGTAGGTGTCGTGGATGTGCTCGACGACCAGCGACGCCTGGTAATACGCGAAGCTGATGGTCTGCGAGCTGCTGAACCCCGAATTCAAATCCTTGATCTTGATGACCTGCCCGCGGTCGATGGCGCGCGCGAACGGGATGTCCATGTCGCGGCCCCAGTCGGCGCGGGCGCGGCGCTCCTCGAACACCGACGTGCCTTCGCTCAACCAGCGCGGCAAACGATTGCCGGACAGCTGCAGCGTGATCACGTGCGCCATCTCGTGCCACAGCGTTTCGCCCCAGTTGAACGACCCCGGCTCGCGCGCGGTCGGCGAATCGAGCGTGACGACGCGGCCGAAGCAGGCGCCGAGCGCGCCGAGCATGCCCGGCAGGCCGAGCGTGCGCACCGCGAAATCGTCGTGGCGCGGGAACATCTCGACCAGCAGCGGCCCGGTCGGCGTGAAGTCCCACCTCTTGCTCAGCGTGTCGAGCGCTTCCTTGGCCAGCACCGGCACGTAGTTCTTGAGCACCGGCGATTCTTCCGGCGCCAGCCGGATCACCATGATGCCTTCGTTGATGGTGTCGAAGGGCTCGAGGTTGTCGAGCAGTTCGAGCAGGTTGTAGGTCTGCACGTCCCACTTGTCGATGCGAAACGCGGTCTCGAGATTGCGGCGGGCGTTGCGCTCATCGCCGGTCCGCATCAACTGCTGGCCGAGGTCGGCCACGGCGCGGATGTTTTCGCGATCGAGCGCAATCGCCTTGCGCGTGTGTTCCACCGCTTCGTCGAAGCGGTAGTAATGCGCGGTGATCGAACCGACGATGCGATGGATCTCGCCGTAGGTGGGGTGGATCGCCAGCGCGGCGGCGACGGTGTCCTGGTATTCCCGATCGCGCCCTTCCACGTAGGCCATCGCCGCTTTCATCGACAGCGCTTCGAGATGCTTCGGATTCACCGCCAGCACGGCGTCGATGGCGGCTTGGACCTCCGGCTTCTTGTCCGAATACACGGCGACCTGCGCCAGCACCAGTTGCGCGGCGGCATCGTCCGGATTCAGTTTAAGGGCGCGCTGCGCGAACTGCACCGCTTGCGGCGGGTTCTCGTCCTCGAGCGCCTGCGCCATGCCGACCAGCGCCGGGCCGTACTCCGGATCGGTCTTGAGCGCCTCCTGGAATGACTTCGAGGCGTCGCCCTTGCTGTACTTTTCGAGGAACAGCAGGCCCCACTCGGTATTGACGCGCGGGTCGGACGGCGCGAGGCCGATCGCATCGCGGAAAAACGACTGCGCGTCATCGACCCGATTGAGCGCGCGCGCCGCCCGCGCCGCGCGCAGGTAGTCCCGCGCACCTGGCTTCGGCACGTCGGCGGCGAGGATCATCGTCAGCGACCGGCGGCCTTCGGTGCGCTTGCCGATGCCCAGCTGCAGCAGGCCGAGCTCGAGCGCGGCGTCCCCGCCACGGTTGGCGGCGGCGTGCGGTTGCAGGATCGACTCGGCGCGCGCGTAGTCGCCGCGCGCGGCGACCGACAGCGCGTGCGCCACGGCAATCGACTCGTCCTTGGGAAACGCCTGCGCGAGGGTGTCGACTTCCGCGTATCGCCCGCCGCGCAGCGACTTGTCCGCGGCGGCGCGGGCGGCGGTGACATTCTGGGCCTGCTCGGCCGTCACGCGCGGCGTGATCCCGGCCGTCAGAATGACGAGGACAACGAGAAGCAGTAGACGGCGCAGCATCTGTGTCTACTATAAGACGAACGGCTCAGTATAACGGCCGCCAGGTAAAGAACATTACCGCCACAAATCCCTGGAGCATCGCAAACAGCGCGACCCAGGCAATGCGATGGCGCGCGGGAACCGCGCCGCCCAGCCACAGAAACACCGGGAACAGAATCGACGTCACCCGGCCCATCGACAGCATGCCGCCGGCGGCCATCGGCGGGAGGATGGTGATGGGGATGAACAGCGCCAGCGCCAGGCCGAAGCGGCGATACACCGGCCACACCGCGGCGAGGGCGAGCACCACGGCAAGCGAGTAAAACAGATCAATCGTCTGCGTCGACGCATACGAGTAGACACCGTTGTTGGCAATGAAGCCGACGCGGTCCGACACCAGCGAATCGAGGCTGCGATAGACCCGGCCCCACGCCACGTTCTGGGTCGTCCAGGTGAACGGATTGCCGGTCAGCCGGTAGATGAACGCCGAGAACATGAGCATGCCGTAGCCGGGCGCGCCGGCCGCGAGCACCCGCCACGCGGTCGTGCGCCACCCCTGCGGCGGCGGCAGGATCGGCCGCCGCGTCGTCGCATCCCACAGCGGCGCAATCGCCATCACCGCCAGCACGATCGACAGCAACGCGCCGTTGGGCCGGGTCAGCCCGCACAACACCCCCCAGCCTGCCGCCCGCGCGAGCTGGTGGTGATGAAAGTGGTAGACCGCGGCCATCGCCGTGAGGAGGAACAGGCCCTCGGTATACGCGGCGCTGAAGAACACGGCAAACGGATAGGCCGCAAGCAGCATGACGGCGGTGACCGCCTGGTCTTCGTTCTTCAACAGGCTGCGCGCGAGGCGCAGAAAATACGTCAGCGCGAAAAAAAATGACACCAGTGAGATCGCCACGCCGGTCCAGAGCGGCTGGCGCCCGAGCACCACCGACAGGTAGCGCATCGACATCGGGAACGCCGGGAAGAACGCGACGTTCTGCTGATAGTCGGCGCGCGCGTTCGGGTCGTAACGGTAGCCTTCGGTGGCGATGCCGAGGTACCACCCGGTGTCCCAGCGCGCGGGAAGATCGAGCAGATCGTTGTTGTAGATCTGCCAGCGGTTGGTCGCTTCCGGCGGGAAGCCAATCAGCAGCACCGCGAGACACGCGATCGTCAGCACGCCGAGGCGCGACGCCAGGTGTATCGGCAGCACGGTGCGGGTGTCCGGTGACCGCCACCACCGGGCCAGGTGGCCGGCGAGGCGTTGGGGAAGCGGCTGCCGGCGAATGATGGCGTGGCGCAACGCGATCGCCGCGGCGCCCCACAGCGCGGGCCGCCACCAATCGGTCACCGATATTCGCAGATCCAGGAGCCAGACACGGAACCCGCCGCCAATGACGACGGAGAGGGCCACGAGGGCCATCGCGACGGCGAAGACGTC
The DNA here is from genome assembly GCA_963795125.1 of uncultured Acidimicrobiia bacterium. GTDB lineage: Bacteria > Acidobacteriota > Vicinamibacteria > Vicinamibacterales > UBA2999 > 12-FULL-67-14b. Next base: position 1,899,260 of record CAWCGQ010000001.1, read on the forward strand.
GAGCGCGGTCGCCCACCTGGGCAGTTTCACGCTCGCTATTTTATCTCTCCCCCCGCGCGACGAGGCTTCGGCACGGCCCGCTGCGACACTATTTCGCGCCCCGGCCCAGGGCCCGGTCTTCGATGCGAATGCGCGCCACCAGCAGCCTGCCGAATCCGATCGCCGCCAGCGTGCCGGTGATCGGCGCCCAGGCAATTGCCGCCACGCTGACTATCTCGCCCATCACCGCCAGGTAATTGGGGTGCGACAGGAACCGGTACGGCCCGGTGGCGACGAGCCGTTCGCCCGGCACCACCAGCACGCGATAGCTCCACCTCGACCCGAGTGCGGCGATCGCCCACACCTTCAGCGCCTTCGCGACGCCGAACAAGGCGAGGCCCAGCATCAGGATGTTCGGCGGCGCGGGTCCGGTGAGCGCCCCTTCAACCGCCATCACGATGAACGCCCCGGGATAGGCGAAGCGCATCAGCGCGATCACGTCGCCGTCGGGCTCGGTCGCGCCGCGCGCGCGCAACTGCCGCTCGTTGAACGACGACAGGATCGCTTCCCCACCCATCATCAGGAGCGAGGCGAGCGCGGTGATCAGGGCGATCGCTACCGACGCAGGCATTTTCAGTCCCTCAAGGCCTCAAGACCACCAGCTCACGACCTCACGACCTCACGACTTGCATCATGGCAATCGCCCGCATAACGGATCATCCGGGCGAACAGCGCCGGCCACACCGTCGCCGTGGCCGCCGCCATCGTCACGCTGGCCGGCGAGGCGACCAGCGACCGTAGCGCCCGATTGAATCGCCACTTTGCCCGAAACGCGCGGCGCCGTCGCGCCTCCAGCTCGATGTGGGCCCGATCGATCGCGAGCGAACCGCCCAGCACTTCGATGATCACCGCCGCGGCGAGCTCGGCACCCACCAGCGCGAATCGGAGGCCATCGCCGGTCATCGGATCGATGAATCCGGCCGCATCACCGGCAAGCAGCAAACCCGGCTCGCCGGCCGCGACCGCATCCACCGCCATCGGGCCCAGCATGACCGGCGCGCCCACCGGGCGCGCATTCGCAAAACGCGCCGACAGCTCGGGATCCGCATTGAGCGCTCGGCTGAGCGCGGCGGCCGGCCGCGCCAGCGGCAACTCGCCGAGATCGCCGGGCCCGCCGAAGCGTCCGCGCGAAGGCGGATGCGGGAAGACGAGACACGCGTTGGTCAGGCCGCCGGCCACCGGGGCGACGCCGATGTAATGGCCGCGCCGCACGTGCATTTCGCCAAGCGATGTCATGCCGGTGACGCCGCTGAAATAGCCGCCGATCGCCCACCGCCGCGGGCGCTGCGGCTGCCGGGACAACCCCCGCCCGATCGCGATCGCGGAGCGACGCCCGTCGGCGGCGAGCACCATCCGCGCCGGATGCCTGACCGACCGGCCGCGGCCGGTCGCGATCACACCGCCCACCCGATCCCCGTCCATCGTGACATCGCGGATGACGACGTTCTGTTCGACCGCCGCCCCGGCGTCGGTGGCGCGGCCGACCAGCCAGTGATCCAGCACGTGGCGCGTGATCGATCGGCCCGCCTCGCCGCCGCCGTATTCGCCACGCACGCGAACGCCGGCGGGCCCGGTCAACAACATGCCGTCAATTGGATCGCCGCCGTCGACCAGGGCCGCGACGTCGGCATGGCGGCGCAGCACCGCCAGCGCCCCGGGGTTGAGCGTGTCGCCGCACAGCTTGTGCCGGGGAAATCGCGCCCGATCGAAGACGCGCACGCGCACGCCGGCGCGGGCCAGGATGGTCGCGGCCAGGGCACCGGCCGGACCCGCACCCGCAATCACGACGTCATCCATGCCGGGCTCCCCGCAGCGCCGAGCGCGCGCGCCGGGGTGAGTCGGCGCGGCCGAGCACAAGGGCGCTATTTTTCGAGCCGAATCCGAGGCAGTTGCACAGCGCCGCCTCCGGTGAGGCCTCGCGGCCCTGGTTGGGGATGAAGTCGAGATCGCAATCCGGGTCGGCGGTGACCTGGTTGATCGTCGGCGGCAGAAACCCGCGCTTCAGTGCCAGCGCGGTGGCCACCACGCCGGCCGAGCCGCTGGCTCCCTGGGGATGGCCGATCATCGACTTGGTTGACGATCCCGGAATGCGCTCCGCCAGTGCGCCGAATGCCAGCCGCGTGCAGCGCGATTCGATCGCGTCGTTCAGCTGCGTCGAGGTGCCGTGATAGTTGATGTAGCCGATCTCGTCGGCGGCGCGGCCGGACTTGGCGAGCGCTTCGTGCATGCAGCGCACGATCTGCTCGCCATCGGGGGCCATCTGCACGCGATGGTAGGCGTCGCAGGTCGAGGCATAGCCTTCGATCGTCGCGTAGATCTCCGCGCCGCGGGCGCGCGCGCGGTCCTCGAGCTCGAGCGCCATCATCCAGGCGCCTTCGCCGAGCACAAAGCCGTCGCGGCCCTTGTCGAACGGGCGCGACGCTTCGCCGGCGCGGTCGTTGTAATGAGTCGACACCGCGCGCATCCGCGAGAAGCCGAAGATCATGCCCGGCAGCACGCAGCCGTCGGCGCCGCCCGACAGCAGCACGTCGAACTCGCCCTGCCGCAGCAGCATCGCTGCATACCCGAGGGCATCGGTCGAGCTGGTGCAGCCGGTCGACAACACGTGGCTGATCCCGCGCAGCCCGAGGGCGATCGAGATCTCGCTCGACACCATGCCGCAAATGCCGAGCGCGATGGCGTAGGGCGAGACGTGCTGACCGTTGTTCTGGAAGAAATCCTGGTACTGCTTCTCGCCGATGTCGATGCCGCCGCCGCCGCTGCCGATGATCACGCCCGCCCTGGGCTCGGCGAACGACAGGCCGCCGTCATGCCAGGCTTCCCGGGCGGCCAGCACGCCGAAGAGCGCCGCGCGCGAGTAACGCCTGGGATCAGCGCGCCCGTCGCGCGCACCGGGCTCGCCCTCGATCGCCATCGCCGCCGACATGTCGACGGCAGGCACCGGCGCCGCCACCCGGCACGGATAGCTGGACACGTCGAACTCCGTGATCGCCCGCGTGCCGCTCTGGCCGCGGCGAATCGAGTCCCAGAAGACCTCGCGACCTACGCCGAACGCCGAGACGACTCCAATGCCGGTGATGGCGACGCGCGGTGGTTTCAACGTTCTTATAATAGTCCCCGTGTGGAAGCTCTTCCGCTGGACCGGCGCGCTGCTCTTCCTGGTGTCGCTGCTGGTGTTCGCGTTCGTCTATCTCGTGCGCCTCGGCGTCCCGGCGCCGGACCACGATGGCGCGCTCGGCGATGCCGCGTTCAACGTGGCGCTCTTCACGATCTTCGGGCTGCACCACAGCATCATGGCGCGCACCGGCGCCAAAGCCTGGCTTGCACGCCTGGTGCCGCCGGCGCTGGAGCGAACCCTCTACGTCTGGATTGCGAGCCTGCTGTTCCTGGCGGTGTGCTGGCTGTGGCGGCCGCTGCCCGGGATGGTGTGGCATACCGGCGCCTGGAGCGGCGCGCTCTACGCCGCACAGATCGCCGGCGTCCTCCTCACCATTGCCGCGGCGCGCATCGTCGGGGTGTGGGAGCTGGCCGGTGTGACCGCGCCCGACCCGACGAAGGCGATCGAGTTCAAGGCACAAGGCCCGTTCGCGATCGTGCGCCATCCGATCTACCTGGGCTGGATGTTGATGGTGTTTGCGATACCGGCGATGACGACCAGCCGGCTGCTCTTCGCGGTGGTGAGCACGCTGTATCTCGTGGCGGCGATTCCGTTCGAGGAGCGGTCACTACTCGAGAGTTATCCCGCGCAGTACAGCGCCTATCAACAGCGCATGCGCTGGAAGCTGCTGCCGTACGTGTGGTGAGGGTTCTCCGATCGTTCGACGGGGGTTCGACGGAGGTTCGACGGGGGTTCTACGAGCGGGGTGTCTAGCCGCGCCATCCTTTGGTCGGCTTGGTAAACCGAGCCGGGAGCTTGGCACGATCGATCGGCGCTGCGGGTGGCGCTTCGGCTTCAAGTTCATCGGCATCGCCGTCGTCTTTCGGCAAACCTTCCAGCTGGTCGGTAAACATCATCGACTGATGTGAAGGGACCTCGAACTTCTTGCCGCAGGTCTTGCAGGTCACCTCGTCATCGAGACGCAGCAGGTGATCGCGCAGCTTCTCGAACTTGGCGCGGTCTTCGCCCTGCGGCTGGCGGTCCTTGCGCTTGGTCCGCCGCATCCAGCGAAGGCTGTATTCGTTGACCCGCTTGCAGCGCGGGCACGGCAGCTTGGACGGCCGGTTTTCAGGCTTTTCCTGGAAGTACGCTTTCTCATCAAACGCCACCCCTAGATAATAGCGTCAGTGTCAGTCGTCTATTACGTTTCCGGCCACGGATTCGGCCACGCCTCGCGATCCATCGAAATCATCAACGCCCTGGTCGAACGGCGGCCGGACCTGCGCATCGTCGTCCGGTCCTCGGTTGCGCCGTGGCTGGTCGCCCGCACCGCCCGTGCCGGGGTCGACCTGTCGCCCGCCGAGGTCGATACCGGCGTCGTCCAGCTCGGCAGCCTCGATCTCGACGCCGCAGCCTCGATCGAGCGCGCTACGGCGTTCATGTCCACCTTCGACGCGCGGGTCGACGCCGAGGCCGCGTTTCTGCGCGAGCAGGGTGCGACGATGACGATTTCGGATCTGCCGGCGCTTGGCATCGCCGCCGGCCACAAAGCCGGGTTGCCCGCGATCGCCGCGGGCAACTTCACGTGGGACTGGATTTACGACCACTACGACGGGGGTCAGGCCGTCGCGCGGCAGATTGCCAACGTCTACCGCCGCACCACGCTCGCGCTGCGGCTGCCGATGCATGGCGGCTTTGCGACCATGCCGGAGGTGCGCGATCTGCCGTTCGTCGCGCGGCGGTCGCGCCGCGATGCCGGCGAAGTTCGCGAGGCGCTCGGCATTCCCCGCAATCGCCGCGTGGTCCTCACCTCGTTTGGCGGCTACGGCCTCGACGGCTTGAACCTCGATGCGCTGCGGGCGCTGCCCGGCTATCACGTGTTGTGGCCCGGCCTGATCGACGAGCGCGCGATGTACGACCGCGGCTATCGCTACGAAGATCTGGTCCGCGCCGCGGACATCGTCGTCTCGAAGCCTGGCTACGGCATCATTTCCGAATGCCTGGCAAACGACACTGCCCTGCTCTACACCGCGCGCGGCGACTTTCGCGAGTATCAGGTGCTCGTCGACGCGATGCCCACGTTCCTGCGATGCGCCTTCATCGATCGCGAGGCGCTGTTCGCCGGCCGCTGGCAGGCGCATCTCGATGCGCTGCTGTCGCAGCCCGATCCGCCGGAGCGCCCGGCCACCAACGGCGCCGACGTCGCGGCTGAGATGGTGTTGAACGTTCTCAAATGACGGGGGTTCTACAGGGGTTCTACGGGGGTTCTACAGGGGTTCTACGGGGGTTCTACGGGGGTTCTACGAGGGTTCTACAAATGGCATAGCCCATGCGTTGTGTTTCCACATGGGCGCGCATACTTATCGGGAATTGGTGTGTTGGCAGCTGGCCGACGAACTTCAGCGGAGAGTCGCTGCAATTACTGCGACGCCTCGAGTGCGGCGAGATTTCAAATTCTGCGATCAGATCCGGGCTGCGTCGCTTTCGGCTTCTTCGAACATCGCCGAGGGCTTCGCCAGGCGGACACCGGCCGACTTTGCGCGATTTTTAGCGATAGCGAAGGGGTCACTCGCAGAGACCCAAGTGCAACTGCGAGTGGGCTTCGAGAGGAGCCACTTCAGTCAGGACGATGTCGTAGAACTTCTCAAACTCGCCGCCCGCTGCGATCGCGCGACATCGAACTTACGAGAGTACCTGTGGCGATGCGGACGGCGACGCTAGCTCTCAATCGACCGGCGATCCCGACCCTCGTAGAACCCTCGTAGAACCCTCGTAGAACCCCCGTAGAACCCCCGTCGAACCCTCGTAGAACGATCGTCGTCAGTCTTTAACGACCGTGATCAGCGTCCAAATCTTCGGGATGTTGACCTTTTCGATCGACACCGGGTTGAGGTCGGCCTGCTTCAGGAACGCCGGCAGGTCGAGATCCGCGGTGAAGCCGATGTGCACGGTCACCGGCGAGATCGCGGTTTCGATCTTGCCCATCAAGGCGTTGGCGCTCTTGAAGTGGTTGAGGATCACGACGCGGCCGCCGGGCCGGCAGACGCGATACATCTCGCGGGCGACGGCGACCGGGTCGGGCACGACGCTAATCACGTACGGAGCGTAAACGACATCGTAGGAGTTGTCGGCGAACGCGAGCTTGGTCGCGTCCATCTCCTTCACGTTGCAGTTGGTCAGGCCCTTTTCATCGATGCGCTGTTGGGCCTTCTTGAGCATCTTGCTCGAGAGATCGATGCCGGTGACGCGGCTGCTCTTCGGATAGAGCGACAGGTTGATGCCGGTGCCGACGCCGACTTCGAGCACCTGCGTGCCCGGGCGGATCCGCATCTTCTTGATCGCCTCGAGGCGGCCGGGATGCAGCGTCGGACCGTAGGTGTAGTCGTAGATCTGCGCGATGTTCTGATAGACCCTCTCGACAAAGTCCGTCCCGACGGTCGTCACCGACAGTGCGCGTGTGGCCGCGTCGCCCGAACGGGTCGTCTGTTCCTCAAATAGGGCCATAATTTTGCTTTCGCTGAATTGGACGGACTATACCACGTCGAGCACATCGAGGGCCGCGTCCAGGCGGCCGGATGGCGTGGAGACCTGCACCCCTGCGGCCATCCCTTTGATGGCCCTCACAATTTCGCTGGCGACCAGGACGCCCTCTGCCGCGGCGGCCTCCGCGCTGCTTGCGCGCCGCATGCGTTCGACGAGCGCATCCGGCACCGTCACCCCGGGCACCTCGTTGGCCATGAACTCGGCATTCAAGGCACTCTCGAACGGCCAGATGCCGACGATGATCGGCAGCCCGAGCGGCTCGACCCGCTTCAGGAACCGTTCGAACGCGGCCACGTCGAACACCGGCCTCGTCACCGCGAACTCCGCACCCGCCTCAACCTTGAACTCGAGCCGCCGCAGTTCCTGGTCGAGATCACGTGACGGGTTGACCATCACCCCGGCATGAAACGAGGTCGGCTCGCCAATCGACTGGCCGCCGATATCGAGCCCGTGATTCAAGCGGTTGATCACGTTGGTCAGGCCGATCGAATCGACGTCGAACACCGCCGTGGCATCCGGGATGTCGCCGAGGCTCCGCACATCCCCGGTGATGCCGAGCAGGTTGCGCACGCCCATCGCATGGGCGCCCAGCAGATCCGACTGGATGCCGAGCAGGTTGCGGTCGCGACACGAATACTGCAGCAGCGCTTCGACCGCCGCGTGCTGCTGCACCAGGACGGCCATCGACAGCGCGCTCATCCGCGCGCCCGAGCGCGGGCCGTCGGGAATCGTCACCACGTCGACACCGTGCCTCGCCAGCCGCGCTGCCTCGTCGAGCGCGTGCGACGGCGCGTGCCCGCGCGGCGGCACCAGCTCGATCGCCCGGATGAAGCCGCCGTTCACCAGCTTGCGGGCGAGCGCCGACTTCGATTCCCGTGCCACCGCCGGCCGGGCGTTGGGCTGGCTTGCGACCGGGCTGCTGGTCACGGTCACGGTCGACGTCCGCGCCAGCCCCGGCCCCATCGACTTCGCCGCGAGCGCGATCTGCCGGATATGCTCCGGCGTCGTCCCGCAGCAGCCGCCTACCAGGCGCACGCCCGACGCGATGAATCGCCGCGCGTAGGACGCCATGTACTCCGGCGAACAGAGATACAGATTCCGCCCCTCGATATCGCGCGGCCTCCCGGCGTTCGGTTGTGCCGAGAGCCATACATCTACGATGTCGGAGATCCGCTCGACGGTTTCAAGCATCGGCGCCGGCCCGACGCTGCAGTTAATGCCGACCAGGCTGGCTCCGCGCTTGATCAGTTCGGGGGCAAACTGCTCCGGCGGCGCACCGTCGAGGCTGAGGCCATCCTCTTCCGTCGTCATTTGCGCGACGATCGGAAGATCGCAGATACCGCGCACCGCCGCGATGGCGGCGCCGATCTCGTTGAGATCGCGGAAGGTTTCGAGGATGAACAGGTCGACCTTGCCGTCGAGCAGCGCCTGCGCCTGATCGCGGAACATCGCCTCCGCCTCGTCAACCCCGGTCTTACCCCAGGGTTCGACGCGAACACCAAGCGGACCGATGGCGCCGGCCACGTAGGCCTCGCATTTCGACTTCTCCACCGCCGCCCGCGCCAGCTGCGCGCCGGCGAGATTGATCTCGCGCACCTGGTCGCCCAGGCCAAAGCCGCGCAGCTTCATCCGGTTGGCGCCGAAGGTGTTGGTCTCGATCACGTCCGCGCCGGCCTTCAGGTACTCCCCGTGCACATCGACGACGAGGTCGGGCTGCGTCTGGTTGAGCGACTCGAAACAGCGATTGATGAAGACGCCCTTCCCGTACAGCATCGTGCCCATGGCGCCGTCACAGACGAGCACACGTTCATCTAACGCAGTCAGAAATGGTTTCACTGAAGGTTCAGGCGTGCGTACAGACGCTCGCTCGACGAAGGTTCAGACGCGGAAACGGCACCGCGGGTTCAGCGCGGCGCCATCGGCGCCTTTTCATGGTCCGCCGCCGGCACGAGCAACTCCGTCTTGTCCCACACGAAGTCGTCTTTGCTGTAGACCGCCAGCTCGTAGTCCTTGCCCATGAAGATTGCCGACACCGGGCAGGCCTCTTCGCAGTAGCCGCAGAAGATGCAGCGCGTCTTGTGGATCTGGTAGGTCGACGCGTAGCGCGGGCCGGCCATCACCGTGCCGTCGTTCTCGGCGGCCTCCAGGTAGATCGCATCGGCCGGGCACGCCACCGCGCACAGCCCGCACGCCACGCACTTCTCCAGCCCGTTCTCGTCGCGCATCAGCACCTGTTTGCCGCGATAGCGCGGAAACATCGGCATTTTCTGATCGGGATAGTTCACCGTAATCGGGCGACGAAACAGGTGTTTGAAGGTAAGGGCAAAGCCTTTCACGAGCGGACCGATCATAGAAGTAAATGATACCATTTCAGGTCGGCAGGCAGTCAGGTCATCGGGCAGTCGGGTCAGCAGGCAATCAGATTGCTCCAAGAAGCCAAATTCCTCTCCGCGGGCCAGTTCCTGTTGACGACCCTGGTCGTCAAGCTGGCCGCCATGGCCGCCCTGGCGACCATGCTGGCGCGGTATCGCCGGTTCCGACACATTCTCATCTTCGAGCAGCGCAACTGGCCGGACCGCCTGGTGTTCGCGCTGGGGCTGGCGGTGCCGTTCACCGCAGGGGTGGCGGCGCGCGTGCTGCTCAACTACGACGCGGCCGACCTCACGCTTGAAGGCGCCTTCCTCGCCGGCCTGATCGCCGGCCCCTACACCGGCGCCATCGTGGCGCTGTCGATGTCGCTGCCGGCGCTCGCGGTCGGTGAGTACGGCGCGCCGTTTTTTGCCGTCGGCTGCGGCTTCGCCGGCGGCGGGCTGCGCGAGGCGTGTCCCAAGGAAGCGATCTGGAGCTTCTCCCCCTTCGTGATCTTCAGCGTGCCGCAGTACCTGTGGCGCATGCTGCGCGAGATGAAGGTCAACTGGCAGGTGATGCTGCTGCTGGCGCCGGTCGGCCTGGAGCTCATCCGCCAGATGGTCGGCGCGCGCTACCCCCTGCGCTTGTTTCACCTCTCGAGCCCCGACCACCTGCTCACGCTGTTCGTCTACGTGGCGACCATCGTCACGGTGTCGACGCCGATCAAGATCTGGAACAACGCGCGCATCGAGCATCGCCTCCAGGAGCAGGAGAAACTGCTGCTCGCGGCCAAGGTCGAAGCGCTGAAGAGCCAGATCAATCCCCACTTCCTGTTCAACACCCTGGCGTCGGTGTCGGCGCTGATTCGGTCGCAGCCCGAGACCGCGCGCGCGGTGATTCACAAGCTCTCCGGGTTGCTGCGCAAGCTGATGCAGAGCCAGCAGCAGTTTGTCTCGCTGCGCGAGGAACTCGCCGCCATCGACGAGTATCTCGACATCGAGGTAATCCGCTTCGGCTCGCGGCTGTCGGTGAAAAAGTCGATCGCCCCCGACACGCTGGATCTGATCGTCCCCAGCCTGCTGCTGCAGCCGCTGGTCGAAAACTGCATCAAGCACGGCTTCGCGCGCAAGGTCGGCCCGGGCACCATCACCATCCGCAGCACCCGGCAGGGCCGGCTCGCGATCATCGAGGTCGAAGACGACGGTCTGGGGATCTCGGAAGAACGGCTGGCGCAGGCGCTCTCGAGCGGCATCGGGCTGAGCAACGTCAATGAACGCCTGCGCGTGCTCTACGGCGCGTCGGGCCGCCTCGCGTTGAGCGGCTCGCCCGGCCGCGGCGCCTGCGCGCGCGTCGAGATCCCGCTCACGCTCGTGGCCGAGGACCGAATCACCGCATGACCCCTGGCGCCCTCACGGCGGTGGTCGCCGACGATGAGCAACTCGCCCGGGACGAGCTGTGTTTCCTGCTGGGGCAGCTCGACGGCGTCGAAGTCGTCGGGCGGGCGGCCAACGGCGTCGAAGCCCTTGACGAGATCGCGCGGCGCTCGCCGGACGTGGCGTTCCTCGACGTGCAGATGCCCGGGCTGACCGGCTTCGAGGTGGCGCGCCGGCTGATGGAATCGGGAACCGGACCCAGTGTGATTTTCGTCACAGCATACGACCAGCGCGCCATCGAGGCGTTCGAAGTGAATGCGGTCGATTACGTGCTGAAGCCGGTGGACTCGGCGCGGCTCGAAACCGCGGTGGTGCGGGCCAGAAAGCGCCGCAGCGAGCCGGAGCCCCTGGCCGGTCAGCTGGACCGGCTGGTCAAGATGATGGCGGTCCAGAAGGAGCGCCGGGACCAGGTGGCGGTCAGGGTCGACGACCGGTTCGTGCTGGTCCGGGCGGAGGACATCATCCATGCGTCGCTCGTCGAGGATTCGATTAATATTGTGACTCACCAGGTTTCGGGGACCTCGAACGACCGCACCCTCGAAGAACTGCACGCGCGGCTCGATCCGGAGGTGTTCTGGCGGGTCCACCGTTCGCACCTGGTGAACATCAACAAGGTGAAGGAGATCGTTCCTTGGTTCAGCCGGAATTACATCCTCAGGATGACAGACGCGAAGGCGACCGAGATCCCGGTCAGCCGGACGCAGACCCGACGGCTTCGGGATTACCTGAAACTGTAGTTTTCGCGGACCCCGGCGACGAGAACCCGGTCGCCTTCCACCCGGCCGCCGATCCCTTCGCGCGATCGGTGGCGCTGCCGCTGCCGCTGCAGGCCGACCCCGAGCCGACGCCGCTCGTCCGCCAGCTCGAAGTGTGGCGCGATGAGTTCTTCGCGTGGGTGAGGACGCTCGCCTCCGCGGCGGTCTACGCGACCTTGATCGTCACCTTCGGCTTCCAGGTGGCGCGCGTCGAAGGTCAAAGCATGGCGCCGACGCTGGCGGATCAGGATCGGCTGATCGTCAACAAGCTGCGCTATCGGCTCACGGCGCCGCAGCGCGGCGACATCGTGATGCTCTACTACCCCCTCAATCCCGACAAGTCGTTCGTCAAGCGGGTGATCGCCGAGGAAGGCGACACCGTGCGCGTGGTCGACGGCCGCGTCTATGTCAACGACGTGCCGATGCGCGACGACTTCGTGCCCGCCGAATACCGCAGCCACGACGACTGGGGCCCGCAGGTGATTCCCGAGGGCTACTACTTCGTGATGGGCGATCACCGCAACAACAGCTCCGACAGCCGCCACTGGGGGTTCGTGCCGAAGAAATACATCATCGGCAAGGTACAGGTGCGCTGGTGGCCGGTGCCGCAGGCGAGAGTGTTCTGAAGACCCGCGCCGCCGAAGTCTCCACGGTCCTCTACCGCGTTCTCTTCCTCAATTTAATCGTCGCCGCCGCGAAGATCGCGCTCGGCCTGTCGACCGGCGCGGTGTCGGTGCTGTCCGACGGCTACCACTCCCTCACCGACACCGCCTCGAACATCGTCGGCATCGTCGGCGTGCGCATCGCCGGCACCCCGCCCGACGACGACCATCCCTACGGGCATCGCAAATTCGAGACGATGGCCTCGCTCGGCATCATGATTTTCCTGCTGCTGGTGCTGCGCGAGGTGTTGTCGGCGGCCTGGGAGCGGCTGCAGACCGGCGGCGCGCCGACCATCAGCACGCTGACCTTCGTGGTGATGGTCGGCACCTTCGCGATCAACCTCGGGGTGGTGTTCTACGAGCGGCGTGCCGGACGCCGGCTGCAAAGCGAGGTGCTCTACGCCGACGCCGCGCATACCACCAGCGACCTGCTCACCTCCGTCACGGTGATCGCCGCGCTGGTCGGCGTCCAGGCCGGCTATCCGTGGCTCGATCCGCTCGCGGCGCTGGTGGTGGCGGTGTTCATCGCCCACGCCTGCTGGGACATCTTCAACTCCACCACCGGCATCCTGGCGGACCGCTTCGTGATCCCCGAGGAGCAGATCCTCGAGGTGGTGAAGTCGGTTCCCGAGGTGATCGGCAGCCATCACGTCCGCACGCGCGGCTCGAATGATTTCGTGTTTCTCGATCTGCACATCTGGATGGATGCGGACCTGAAGCTCGATCACGCGCATTCGATCTCGCACGTCGTCAAAGACCGGCTGATGGCGCGGTTCCCGCAGATCAAGGACGCCATCATCCACATCGAGCCGCCGCCGAAAACCGAAGGACCCCGTTCAGTAGCCCAGTTCCGGCTCGATGCGAAACTGCACCGGGTCGCCGCGCAGCCAGCGCTCGAGGTTGTCACCGAACAGGTCGATCACCTCGTCCCAGTGGCCCCGGCGAAAGCCCGACGTGTGCGGGGTCAGGATCACGTTCGGCGTTTTCCACAGCGGGTGTTCCGGCGGCAACGGTTCCTGCGGGAATACGTCGAGCGAGGCGCCGGCCAGGTGGCCCGAGCCGAGCGCGTCGATCAAGGCGTCGGTGTCGACGATCCTGGCGCGGCCGACGTTGATCACGATGGCGCCGCGCGGCAGCAGCGCGAACTGCGGTGCGCCCATCAGCAGGTGGGTCTCCGGCGTCAGCGGCGCGCAGATCACCAGCACCTGGCACTGGCCGAGAAAGACGTCGAGGTCGGCCTTGCCGTAGACCCGCTCGACGTGGCCGATGGTGCCGTAGGCCGGGCGCCGGCGCAGCGCGATGACCCGCATGCCAAGGGCCTCGGCCCGCCGGGCGATCTCGGAGCCGATCGTCCCGACGCCGATCAGCCCGAGCGTGCGTCCCTTCAGCAGCCACGGCAGCCGCGCGCCGATCAGCTCGTGCTGCGCCCAGCGCGCCTGCAGCTGCTGCTCGATCACGAACGGCAGCTGCTTCGCGAGCGCCAGCGTGACGGCGAGGACGTGCTCCGCGATCGGCACCGCCTGCACGCCGCGGGTGTTGCTGACGGCGATGCCGCGCGCGAACAACTCCGGCAGGCACAGGGTTTCGACCGCCACCGCGGAGGTATGCACCCAGCGCAGCTTCGGCGCCTGCGCGAGCTCGCGCGCCTGCAGAATCCAGGTGTAGGCCGCCTCGCACTCGGGCAGGGCCGCCGCCCGTTCGTCGTCAGTGGTCGCGTAAAGGAACTGGATGTGCGGGAATCGCTTGCGGAGCGTCTCGACACCTTCAACCGGGATCTGCCACTGCGCCACCGGCTGCTGGATGGAGATGAGGACTTTCATTGAAACTAGAAATTAGAAATTAGAAATAACAAAAGGAGGCTCCGTTCGTTATTCGTTATTCGTTATTCGATCGTCTTTCTGCAGTGACCGCTTCGTCCCCCCGTTTCTCCACCAGCTCGATCTCGCCGATCACCATCGTCTTGTCCACCGCCTTGACCATGTCGTAGAGCGTCAGCGCGGCGACGGCGACGGCGGTGAGCGCTTCCATCTCGACGCCGGTCTGGCCCGAGATGCGGACGCGCGCTTCGATCGCGTAGCCGGTCCGCGTCGGCGTCAGTTCGACCGAGACGTGCGACAGCGTCAGCGGATGGCAGAGCGGAATCAGCTCGCTGGTCTTCTTCGCCGCCATGATGCCGGCCAGCCGCGCCGCCTGCGATCGGATCGCCCTTCTTGTTGTCGCCGCCCTTGATCAGCGTGCGCGCCGGCGGCCGACATCGCGATCGACGCCGCGCGCGACGGCTTCGCGATCGGTGACCGGCTTGTCGCCGACATCGACCATGCGGATGCGGCCCTTCGAATCGACGTGCGTCAGCGCGCCCGCGCTCTTAGCCTTCATCATCAATCCCTTGCGCAAGATAGAACGACAGGCTCTCGAGCGACACCGTCAGGTCGACGCCCTTCATCTTGACGCCGGCGGGCACTTTCAGGGCGCCGGGCGAGAAGTTCAGGATCGCCTTGATGCCGGCGGCGACCACCTGGTCGAGCACGTGCTGCGCCGATTCGGCGGGCACGGCAATCACCGCGATGTCGATGTGCTCTTTCCTGACGATCTTCTTGAGGTCCTTCAGATCGTGAATCGGCACGCCGCTGCGCGACTCGTCGCCGATCTTGGCGTCGGCGACATCGAACATCGCGACAATCTCGAAGCCTTCGCGCTTGAAGCCGGGATAGTCGGCGAGCGCGAGGCCGAGGTTGCCGGCGCCCATCACCGCGACCCGCAGCTTGCGGTCGAGCCCGAGAATCTGCCGGAGATGACGCTTGAGATCCTTGACGTAGTAGCCGACGCCGCGGACGCCGAACTCGCCGAAGTAGGCAAGGTCCTTGCGAATCTGCGCCGCGTTGAGGTGGAACTGCTCCGCCAGCGCCTGCGACGAGATGGTCTCGACGCCCGCCGCCTCGAGCTGATTGAGGGAGCGCAGGTACACGGACAGCCGGTTGGTGGTCAGCTCGGAGACCGGTTCGGTGGCCGTCCTTCCGCTTGTTCGGTGAATTCACAAGCAGATTTCAGAATACCGCAATTTCAGCGCCGAAGTATCATCCGCGTCATGGCAGATCCCTCGAAAGGTTTTCAGCCCTACGTCCCCGCCGAGCGAGAACATGGCGGAATTCACCGCCAAAGCCATCATCCTTGGCGTCCTGTTCGGACTGTTGTTCGGCGCCTCCACGGTGTATCTCGGGCCTGCAGAGCCGGCCTCACCGTCAGCGCGTCGATTCCGATCGCCGTGCTCGCCATCTCGGTGCTGAAGAGACTGGGCGGCTCGACGATCCTCGAAAACAACATCGTCCAGACCATCGGCTCGGCCGGCGAATCGGTGGCCGGCGGCGTGGTCTTCACGATCCCGGCGCTGATCTTCCTGGTGCCGGAAGGACCGAAGTATTTCAACTACACGCAGATCACGATGCTGGCGTTCGCCGGCGGCATCCTCGGCGTGTTGATGATGGTGCCGCTGCGGCGCGCGCTGATCGTCAAGGAGCACGGCGTGCTGCCCTACCCGGAAGGCACCGCCTGCGCCGAGGTGCTGGTGGCCGGCGAGCGCGGCGGCAAGCTCGCCGCGCTGGTGTTCAGCGGCCTCGGCATCGGCGCGCTGTTCAAGTCGTCGACCAACATCTTCAACATCTTCCTTGCCGAAGTCGGCTACACCGCCGCCGCGCACCAGCCAGTTCCCCAACGCCACCGTCAACGTCGACCTCTCGCCCGAATACATGGGTGTCGGCTACGTCATCGGCCCGCGCATCGCGGGCACGATGGTGGCGGGCGGCGTGCTGTCGTGGCTGGTGCTGCTGCCGCTGCTGTCGCTGCTCGGCTCGGCCATCACCACGCCCTTCCCGCCGATCCATCCGTCGTTTGCGAACAACCCCGCCACCGGGCTGCCGTTCCTGATTTCCGAAATGGGCCCGGGACAGATCTGGAGCGCCTACATCCGCTACATCGGCGCCGGCGCCGTGCTGGCGGCCGGCCTGATCACCCTGGGGCGCACGCTGCCGACCATCGTCTCGTCGGCGCGCGAAGGGCCTGAAGGGTTTTGGCACCGCCGCCAGCGGCGGCATGCTCCGCACCGAACGCGACCTGTCGATGAAGATCGTCCTCGGCGGCTCGCTCGCGCTCGCGATCTTCCTCGCCGTCATGCCGGGCCTGCCGACGCAGGGCAACATCCTGGTGTCGATCCTGATCGTGCTGTTCGGGTTCTTCTTCGCGACCGTCTCGTCGCGCATCACCGGGCTGATCGGCTCGTCGTCGAATCCGATCTCGGGCATGACCATCGCCACGCTGATCATCACCTGCGTGATCTTCGTGGCGCTCGGCTGGACCGGCGACGTCTACGCGCCGGTCGCGCTGTCGGTCGGCGCCATCGTCTGCATCGCCGCCGCCAATGCCGGCAATACCTCGCAGGACCTGAAGACCGGCTACATCGTCGGCGCGACGCCGATCTATCAGCAGATGGGCCTCGCCATCGGCGTGATCACCTCGTCGTTCATCATCGGCATGACGGTGCTCTACATGCACCAGGTGTTCGGCATCGGCTCGGAAGCGGTGGCCGCGCCGCAGGCGACGCTGATGGCGACGCTGATCAAGGGCCTGCTGTCGCAGAACCTGCCGTGGGGCCTGGTGCTGGTCGGCGTGTTCATCGCGGTGACGCTCGAGCTCTGCGGCATCCACTCGCTGTCGTTCGCGGTCGGCGCCTACCTGCCGATTGCAACCACCGCGCCGATCTTCATCGGCGGCCTGGTGCGATGGTGGGTCGAGCGCAAGACCGGCGACCACGAGCGAATCGGACCTGAGTTCGGGCACGCTGTTCAGCTCCGGCCTGATCGCCGGCGGGTCGCTCGCCGGCATCCTGTTCGCGATTCTCGTCGGCATGGAACAGCGCGGCATCGGCATCCTGCCGGCGTTGCAGTCGGTCGGCAATGCCGTGCCGTTCCTGCGTGAAGGCAACGTCGGACAGATCGCCGGCGCGCTGATGTTCTTCGTGCTGGCGGTGATCCTGACGCGATTCGCCCAGCGCAAGGCCTGAGCCGCGGCCGGGTGCTAGCATGGGGAATGCGGACCCGCCCATCCGGTCTGATCCTCGTCGCCGTGTTGCTGGCGGCTGCGACCGTCTCGTCGCAGCCGCAGCCGCGTCGCGCCACCACGATCGCGGCGATCCGCGCCTATCCGGGCTTCTATCACCAGCAAACCGTGCTGGTGATCGGCGAGGTCAAGGGCACGGTCGAACGCGCGACCATCGGCACCGACGAGGGCGCCATCACGCTGATCGCGCGGGAGCTGCCGCGCGAGAGCCAGCATCGAAGCCCGCGGCCAGCTGCTCGATCTCGGCCGCATGTCGCAGGACGATCCGCGGCTGATTCCCTTCAACCTGCTCGAGCGCACGCGCGCCGCGTATCAGGATCGCTGGCCGAGGCCCGGCGAGGAGCTGGTGCTGCTGCTCGGCGGCACGCGCCGCGCCGCCGGGCGCCGTCAACGCCGGCGCGCCACCGCTGCGCGCGCTGGCGATGGAGCCGGCGCGCTTCGAAGGCCAGACGCGTCACCATCGTCGGACAGTTTCGCGGCCGCAATCTGTTCGGCGAGCTGCCGGAGGCGCCGGCCAAGGGCAAGTACGAGTTCGTGCTGCGCTCGGCGGACGCGGCGCTGTGGGTGATTGGCCTCCAGCCCAAGGGCAAGGGGTTCAACTTCGATCCCGGCAAGCGCATCGACACCGGCCGCTGGGTCACCGTGCAGGGCACGGTGCGCACCGCGCGAGGTCTGACCTGGCTCGAAGGCACCAGCATCGATCTCGCGCCGACGCCGCGAGGAAACCACCGAGGTCACCATCGCCCTGCCGCCGCCACCGCCGGTTGAAATCCTGTTCACCGCGCCCACCGAAGGCGAAGCCGACGTGCGCTCTGACGGAGCGGATCCGCATGCAGCTGTCGCGCGATCTCGATCCGGCGACGCTCAAGGATCGCGTGCGCATCACCTACTCGTCGGCCGATTCGAAGCGATCGCGGCGAAGCGCAGCCACCGTCGGTGGCGCTGACGGCCACCTACACCCGCGAAAACCGCGCGCTGGAGATCCGGCCGAGCCGAACCGCTCGAGCGCTTTCGCGTGGTGAGGCTGGAGATCCTCGAGGGCGTCACGGGCACCGACGGCGGCCGATGAAGCCGTTCACGCTGACGTTCACGACGGGCGGATCCTAGCAGCCACCGGAGCGCGACTTCGCGAAGGCGGCGCGGATCGTAGTTACGGAATGATGCGGAAACCGTAGGAGACGGTGTCGGTCCTGCCGTTCTTGACGAGCGACGAGCTCGAGCACGTATTCGCCGGCGGCCAGCGGCGCCAGCGTGACGTCGGCCACCCCGAACTGCTGTCGTTCGCGCTCGGGATCGGTGCGGGTCGTGAACGACACGACGAGTGGCGTCGGCCTGCCCTTCACGCGTCAGCAGGCGGCCGGTCGCCGGCAAAGCCATCGCCGGCGAGCGGCACTTCGACGCGGAGTCGTTCGGTGCGGCGGAAGCGCGGATCCGCCGTGCCGACATAGGCCAGGCCGGTGCTCGGCCCGCGTCTCGATGCCAGCAAGCCGGTCCCGACCTCAGCGCGTGTCCGGGGGCACGTCGGCAAAGGTCGTGACCTGGAGCGGCAGCCGTCCGTTGCGCGCGCGTCAGTTCAGCGCGCACGGCGTAGCGTCCCGCCGCCAGCGGACGCTCGCTGCCGTTGATGACGATACTGCGCTGCCCCGGCTCGACCGCGACCACCATCGTCTGGGACGCCGCCGCCGACGAGGTGCCCGCCGCTGCGTTCAGGTTCAATCGTCAGCCGCAGCGTTCCGCCCGACAGCCACTCCGGCAGCTTCGCGGTCGCGGGATCGATCTCGACGATGGCGCGAATGGTGTTGCGGCCGCCGACGGCCTGCACGCGCACCGGCAGGTTGCCGCGCGCCGGCGCGAGCGCATCGAGGGCCCGCGTCACCGACGGCGGCGGCGTGTTCCTGCCGGCGCTGGCGCGATCGATCATCGCGCCGGCCGCCCGCGCTTCGGCCTCGGTCGGCGCCAGATAGCCCGGCCGCGACCGCACCTGGACGTCCTGGCGCTTGACCTCGACACGGATGCGGCGGAAGCGTCCGTCGAGCTTGGGGTTGGTCGAGTAATAGCTGAGCAGGTAGTACGACCCGACGTCGGCGAACACTTTCTTCATCGCGCCGGAGATGTCGTTGGTATCGAGCACCGCCTCGCCATCGGTCTGCGCCGCCATGTCGCGCAGGCCGTTGTAGCGTTCGCGCAGCCACGCGGCATCGAGCGACGGCGGCACGCCGCAGCTCAATCGGCGTGTCGAACACCACCAGCCCGCGGGCGTCGATCGGATAGAAGCTGACGTTGGCGCGGTTGGCGCGCTGCAGCAGCTGGCGGAATTCGGTCTCGTGATCGGAGTAGGCCAGCATCGTGCGCAGCCGCTCGCACGCTTCGAAGGTCATCGCCGTGCCCGAGCGGGATCGGCCTCGCCCTGTCTTGCGCAGCCCGCCGGTGCAGCGGATTGACGCCAACCGGATCCTGGCCCGGCACGCGCCCGTCGAGCTGCGCGCCAGGCTGTCGTCGGGACGAAACAACGTCCAGCCCTCGGTGAAGACCATCACGAACTTGCGTCTCGGGCCGCAGCGCTTCGAGGTGCGCGACCAGCGCGTCGAGCGCGTCGCAGGGTTCCTCCTCGCGCAGGCGCGCAATCATCTTCGCCGGCAAGTCGCGGTCGCTGGCGCTCGAATAGCAACTGCGGATCGCATCTTCTCGCGGCGTGGATCCGCAGCGAGTCCCGCTCGCCCCAGTGCCAGGTGTCGGTCACCGCCCGCTCGATGCTCGCCGGTGCGGCGGCTGTAGGTGATCGAGCGAGGGCGACATCTCCGGCGTCATCACGCCGACCAGATCGTCCGGGCCGATCACCTGGTCGAGCGTCTCGATGATCGGCTTGCGCGCGCGGTAGGAACCGGACAGCTGGACGTTCCAGCGATCGAAGAACAGCGTGAACAGCCGCGCGGCATCGGTCGCCTGCTGCTCCATGTCGCGCACGTTGGTCGGATCGCGGCGCTCGGACTGCGGATTCGGCCGGCGCGCCGTGCACCAGTTCGAAGTTTTCGATCTGTTGAGGACGGTCGTCCTCGAACAGCGAAAAGTCGTCCGCCGTGAGATCGGTCAGCGCGACGTCGTCCTTCGAGACGTAGGCATCGACGCGCACCAGGTTGGCGCCGGCGCGAAACCGCGGCAGGTCCTGTTCGGGCGATTGAGCGAGCACCATTACCGGAACGGCGAGGCCCAACAACATCACGCGGTAGCGCATAATCACGGTCCCGAGGCGGCTGGCTGGCATCGCCATTCTATCCTTGTGACGGGCGCCGTGAACCCGTCGGCGACTCATTTCGAAATGGCGCCCGGCTCCTCTTTCCTGAGCCATTTCCAGATCGATCGCGCCGTCAGGACGATCAGGAGCAGGATGGTCAGGCTGACGCCGAGCGCCAGCAGCGGGAACTTCAGCGCGATGAAGCTCAAGCCGACCACGAACGCGTCTTCGCCGAGGCTCAGGACCCAGTTGCTGAACGGTTCGGGGCTGGTATTGGCCGCGACGCGCGTGCCGGCCTTGGTCGCGTGACTGCCGGCCGCGACGGTGCCGCCCAGCAGCGCAATCAACCCGGTGACGACGGGCGAGTGGTCGCCCATCGAGGCAACGGCGATAAGGCGCCGCCGATCGGGCGAATCACGGTGTGGACCGAGTCCCACATCGAATCGACCCACGGAATCTTGTCCGCGACGAACTCGACCACGTAGAGCACGCCGGCCGCGCCGATGATCCACGGATGGTCGAACGCCTTGAACTGGTCGGGAAGCTGGACCCAGCCGTAGCGCGACGCGAGCCCGAGGATCGCCACGGTTGCGTAGAGATTCACGCCCGCGGCGAGCGAGAACCCCATCGTCCGACCGAGCGTCGCTAACGCTCTCCATACGGCATCCTACGAGGTCCTGCGGCCTCTAGCCTGCGGCCTCTAGCCTACTGGCCTGCTGGCCGCAGTGCTCTCGAATCCTGTGCTCGCGGACGACCTCAATCAGCTCGTCGCGATCGTCGAGCGCAGTAGCCGCTCGTCTCGATCGGCTCGCCGATGCGCACATCGACCATCACCGGGCGCACGAACCAGCTGCCCTTCTGCATCGCCGAGCGGCCGCCCGAGACCGCCACCGGCACGATCGGCGCCTGCGCCTTGATCGCCATGATGAAGCCGCCCTTCTTGAATGGCAAGAGCTCGGCGGTGCGGCTGCGGGTGCCTTCGGGAAAGATCAGGAACGAGTTGCCGGCGCGAATCGACTCGGCGGCGCGATCGATCGAGGCCATCGACGCTTCGCGGCGATCGCGCTCGACCGGCACGAAGCCGCCGGCGACCATCACCGCGCCGAGGACCGGCAGCTTGGTCAGTTCGGCCTTGAACAGCACGTGCAGGCGCTTGTGCAGCGCCTGGAACAACACCGGCGGATCGACGTTGCTCTCGTGGTTCGAGCAGAACACCACCGCGCGTCCTGTGGGGATGTGCTCGCGACCGCGAACGCGATAGCGAATGCCGGACAGGCCGAGGGCGAGGCCGACGCCGATGTGGCCGGGCAGATATAGCGCCGTCTTGTTCTTGAAACCCACGCCGATCGCCAGCGCGATCGGGCCCGCCACCAGCACGTACAGGGAGACGATGACGTAGGTCAGTACAGAACGAACGGCGGCAATGAGGTTGGTCATGACCGCCGTCCAGTCTACGTATCGTTGCGACAAACTTCGTAACTGCCTTACGAAGCGCGGGCTTGCCGCGCCTTCGCGACCGCAGCCGGCGCCGCCGCACGGGCCGCCGCCTTGGCCGGAGCCGCCTTCGCCGTGGCGGCACGGGCCACCGCGCGCTGCGCGTTGCGGGCCTTGGTCATGAAGCACTTCTCGAGCGCCTCGTTGACGCGATCTTCGATCGCCTGCGCGGTGGTCTGCATCACTTCGGAAATCTCCGAGATGATCAGGGCCTTGGCGCGATCGAGCATGCGCTTCTCGCGGAACGAGAGACTCTTCGACTTGGCCAGGAACGTCAGGCTCTTGAGCACATCGGCCATGTCATAAATCGAGCCGGTGCGCATCTTGTCGGAATTGTCCTTGAAGCGGCCTTTCCAGTTCTGGTGGTTGTCGATCTTGCCGTCGCCAAGCAATTGGAACAGTCGTTCAACTTCTTCGTCCGTAATGGCGCGGCGAAGACCAACGTTGTCGACGTTGGCAACCGGCACGAGCACGGTCGTCTCATTCGACAGAATTCGGAGATGGAAAAAACCGCAAGTAGTACCGAGAATGGTCTTCTCTTCGACCTTCTCGACGACCCCGAGTCCATGATTCGGGTATATGACCTTGTCACCGATCTTAAATCCCACGTGCCCCTCGTTTCGATCTGGTGGTAATGGCGGGAGTGAAGTGCTCTATCAGGTCCAGTCAGTATAGCCGAGAAAGGGCCGAAAATCAACGGAAATGGCCGGAAAACACGCATTTCCGTGAATTTAGGGCGGCCGACTCCCGGCACCTTTAACCCCTGATTCCGCGCACGGTTAGACCGGATTCGGTATGCTCAAACACATGATTCGCACTCGTCATTGGTTTGTCTCTTTTTGCCTCCTTACTTTTCGTAAGCTCGTCCGTGTCCTCGGCTACAGGGCCGCTGGAGGCGCCCAGGCGCAGAAAAAGCCGGACGCCCCTCAGCTGGCGCCCTACGTCCCCACGCCGCAGGACGTGGTCGACCGCATGCTGGCGCTGGCCGGCGTTCAAAAAACTGATTTCGTGGTCGATCTCGGCTGTGGCGACGGGCGCATCCCGGTCACGGCGGCCAAGAAATACGGCGCGCGCGGCCTCGGCGTCGACATCGATCCGGTGCGCATCGCCGAGGCCAATGCCAACGCCGAAGGCTGCCGGCGTCGACGCACCTGGTGACCTTCAAGCTGCAGGACGCGCTGAAGACCGACGTCTCGGCCGCGACGGTGGTGACGACCTATCTCCTGTCGGCGTCGAACCTGAGGCTGCGGCCGATCCTGACGAAGACAATGAAGCCCGGCTCGCGCATCATCACGCACAACTTCAGCATGGGCGACTGGGCGCCGGAAAAATCCGACACGTTCACGGATGCCGACGGACGGTCGCGGACGATCTACCTCTATCGCGTGGACGGCAAGGTGCGGCAGTGACCGCTCGACTTCGCGCAGAGCGAGCGATTTCGAGAAGCTCGGCCTGTTCTACCTGGGCCGCGAGATCGACCCGGTCACCAAGGCGCGACAGGACACACCGCTCCTCTACGATTCGTCCGACCTGGTCACGCACGCGGTGATCGCGGGCATGACCGGCAGCGGCAAGACCGGGCTCGGCATCGACCTGATCGAGGAAGCGGCGATCGACGGCGTGCCCGTGATCGCCATCGATCCGAAGGGCGATCTCGGCAACCTGCTGCTGACCTTCCCGCAACTCGCCGCCGCCGATTTCGCTCCGTGGGTCGATGCCGACGAGGCGCGCCGCGCCGGCCAGACGCCCGACGCATTTGCGGCCGCCGAAGCGGCGAAGTGGTCGAAGGGTCTGGCCGAGTGGGGCCAGGACGGCGCGCGCATCGAGCGGCTGCGCGACGCCGCCGAGTTTGCGCTCTACACGCCCGGCAGCACCTCCGGACGGCCGCTGTCGATCGTGAAGTCGTTCGCGGCGCCGGACCCGGAAATCATGAACGACGCGGAACTGCTGCACGATCGCGTCGCCACCGCGGCCACCAGCGTCCTGACGCTCGCCGGCGTCGATGCCGAACCGATGCGCAGCCGCGAACACACGCTGCTCGTCCACGCTGTTCACCGAGAGCTGGCGGGCCGGACGCGATCTCGATCTCGCCACCCTGATCACGCAGATTCAATCGCCGCCGATCACCAAGGTCGGCGTGGTCGATCTCGAATCGTTCTTCCCGTCCAAGGATCGCTTCGCGCTGGCGATGCAGCTGAATCAGCTGCTGGCCGCGCCCGGCTTCAGCGCCTGGCTCGAAGGCGAAGCCCCTCGACATCGACCGGCTGCTCTACAGCGACGAGCGGCCGTCCGCGCGTCAGCATCATCTCGATCGCGCATCTCGACGATCAGGAGCGGATGTTCTTCGTCTCGCTGCTGCTCAACGAGATCGTCGGCTGGATGCGCAGCCAGCGCGGCACCTCGAGCCTGCGCGCGCTGATCTACTTCGACGAGATCTTCGGCTTCCTGCCGCCGGTCGCAAATCCGCCGTCGAAAGCGCCGCTGATGACGATGTTGAAGCAGGCGCGTGCGTTTGGGCTTGGGGTGGTCGTGGCGACGCAGAATCCGGTCGATCTGGATTACAAGGCCCTCGGCAACGCCGGCACGTGGATGCTCGGCCGGCTGCAGACCGAACGCGACAAGGCTCGCGTGCTCGATGGTCTCGATGGCGCCGCCGCCGCCGCGGGCAGCCGCCTTCGATCGCGGCCAGCCTGGATCGGCTGCTGTCGGCCCTCGGCAAGCGCCAGTTCCTGCTGCACAACGTGCACGAACAGCGAGCCGGTGGTGTTCGAAACCCGGTGGACGCTGTCCTATCTTCGCGGTCCGCTGGGCACGGGACGAGGTCAAGCGTCTCTCGGCGGTTCCCAAGGCGCCAGCAAGCTCTGCGTTCTCCCGCGGCTTCACGGGCCGCAGGCACCGGCTCACGCGGCTCCACCGCTCGCTCGACCCCGCGATCCAGCAATTGTTTGTTCCTGGCTCGAGCGCCTACGTGCCGATGGTGCTCGGCGTCGCGCGAGATCTCCTACGCCGACGCGAAG
Source organism: uncultured Acidimicrobiia bacterium (assembly GCA_963795125.1). GTDB lineage: Bacteria > Acidobacteriota > Vicinamibacteria > Vicinamibacterales > UBA2999 > 12-FULL-67-14b. The sequence continues at coordinate 1,923,990 of CAWCGQ010000001.1, forward strand.
CTCGGACTCGACGACACCGAAGACGGTGGCGCGTCGTCACGCCGATTACCGACGGCCCGGTGGCCGTCGACTGGGACCGCGCCGAAATCGCCGACTTCACGGTCGACTACCTGTTGAAGGTGCCGCCGACGGCTGCGACGTTTGCCGATGTGCCCGCACGCCGCAGCGAAAGCCAGGAACTACACGACCTGGGAAAAGGACTTCGCGCAGTGGGTCGCGCAGTCGCAATCGATCGAGCTTTCAGGAGCGGCGCGGTCAAAAGCTGATCTCGCATCCAGACGAGTCGGAGCGCGATTTCCGGATTCGGCTCCAGGACGAAGCGCGCGAAGCGCGTGATGCGGCGGTCGCCAAGGTCCGCGACAAGTACGCGTCGAAGATGACCTGGCCGTCCAGGATCGGATTCGCCGCGCCGAACAGACCGTGCAGGTGCAGAGCGAACAGGCGACCGGCGCCAAGATGGGAGCGGCCCTGTCGGTTGGGGCGACGATCTTCGGGGCGTTGCTCGGCCGCAAGACGGTGAGCGCCAGCACGCTTGGGCGCGCGACGACCGCGGCACGCGGCATGGGCACGCGTCGGCAAGGAGGCCGCAGGACGTGACGCGCGCCAACGAGAACGTCGAGCGCCCTCGAGGCGCAACTGGCCGAGCTCGAATCGTCGATGCAGGAAGACATCGCGCGCGTCACCGCCGACTGGGACCTGGCGAAGGAGCCGTTCGACCGCGTCCTCGTCAAGCCGAAGCGCGGCGGCGTGTCGGTGCAACTGATCGCGCTCGTGTGGGTGCCGGCATGAACGGCCAGAGACGTCCGGAGGGAGTCGACCGGTGACCCCGGGCGCTGTGTCGTGGAGGTGCTGCGCGGCGGGACGGTGGAGTCGGTGCACCGCGTGCACGTCGCCGTTGCCGCAGGCCGGACACGGTCTGGTCGCGAGCGCCGGTAATCCCGCGCACCATGCCAGCTTCGTGCGCTCGGCGATCAAGATGTTCCAGGTGCTGCCATTCGTCGAAGCCGGCGGCGTCGCACGCTTCGAGCTCACCGGCGAGGAGCTGGCGCTCTGCACCGCCTCGCACGGCGGCGAGCCGTTTCACGTGGCCGGCCGCGCGGTCGATCCTCGCGAAAGCCAAGGTCACCGACGCGGCGCTCGCCTGCGGACGCGCAGCTGCCGCTGCATGAGCCGGCGGCCGCGGCGTTGATCGCGGCCGGCCAGTCGCCCGGCCGCATCCACAACAACTGTTCCGGCAAGCACGCCGGCATGCTGGCGCACTGCGTGCAGCAGCAATGGGTGACCAACGGCTATCACCGCGCCAGCCATCCGATGCAGCAGCGCGTCGTCTCGACGCTGACGCGATGGATGCGCATCAACGCCGACGAGGTGGTCCAGGGCATCGACGGGTGCGGCCTGCCGACGTTTGCGATCGCGCTCGACGCGGTGGCCGAAGGCTGCGCGAATTTCTCGGCCGCGGTCGCCGACAAGGATCCGTCGCCGTCGGCGATCTTCGACGCGATGGTGACGCATCCGGAGTTCGTCGCCGGCACCGACTCATCTCGACACCGACCTGATGCGCGCCGCCGGACACCGGCTCGTTCGCGAAGGTCGGCGAGCGAAGGTTTCTATTGCGCCGTCGTCCCCTCGATGCGCCTCGGCATCGCGCTGAAGGTCGAGGACGGCGCCACCCGTGCGGCGGAGCCCGCCCTTCTCGCCGTGTTGCGGCACGTCGAGGCCATCGGCACTCCCGAGCTCAGCTGTCTTTCGCAATATGCGTCGCCTGACATCCTGAACACCCGCGGCGAGGTTGTTGGCTCGCTGCGGACGCGGTTGGAAATCTGAAATACGAAATACGGAAGACGAAATTCGGAATTCCAAAAATTCAGAATTCACAAATCAGCCATCTCAATTCTGATAGCTCAGCTTGAGCGGAACCCGCCGCTCGGCTAACCTCGAAGTGGGAGGCCGTGTGCGCAAGCTGTTGCTGGTTCTGGTCATCGCGTCGGTGGGGAATGCGGCGTGCTCGAAGACGCCCGCGACGCCGACGACGCCAACGCCTCCGGTGGCAACGTGCACGTATGCGCTCTCGACCACCACGTTCAACATCGCCGGAGCCGGTGGCAGTGCGACCATGACCGTCAACACCGGGCCCACGTGCGCCTGGACCGTCTCCACCGGATCCCCGTTCCTCAGCGTGATCACCGTCGGCCGGCACCACCGGGCCGGGCAACGTCAGCTTCACCATTGCCGAGAACAGCGGTGACGCGCGCGTCGGCTCGATGATGGTGGCCGGCCAGACCGTCACCGTCAATCAGGCGGCTGGCGACCCGGTGTTTGGCAACTGGGGCGGCACCATCGTCAAGGGCAGCGGCTGTCCGGCCACGCTGCCGGCGTCGGTCGAGTACACGGGAACGATCCGTCGCACCGGCGGGGCCACCAACGAGTTCGTGATCTCCATTCCCGCCGTGGGCGTGCAGCAACCAGACGCTGGCGCTGACCATCAACGGCAGCAGCCTGCAGTTCTTCGTGCCGATCGACACGCTCTATACCTTCAACGCCACGTTGACGAGCGATCGGCGATCGCTCGCCGGGACATTTTCAGGCGGCAGCTGCAGCGGCACCTGGACCGGGACGAGGCGGTAGAACCCTCAGCATGAGGGCCTGACCTTGCCTAGCGCGTACCGACCGTCTTGATCAGTTTGTTGTACATGCCGAGCACCAGCAGCGGCGTCGGCCAGTGAGCAACAAAGCGGCTGGCGCGCTGCCGCCCTGAGACTTCGAGTGCCATCGACACGCCCATGGCGCCGAGCGCCGCAAACAGGAACCAGTGGGACGGCAGCTTGCCGGTCTGCTGTTCGATGAGCCGGGCTATTTCGCCTTCGGCGTGCTCGCGCCGCAACACTGGAGCAGCAGATCCCGTCATCGACATTGCAGCGGCTGGATTGGTATCGGGCATGGCCATGCCTGGCGTAATGCAAAGCGGGCACCACGTTTGCTTTGGCAGGTGACAATGGGCGAATTGAACCAGGCGGCCAAATCCGAACCGACACCGGGCGTCAGCGCCACGCCAGTGATGCCCGCGACCAGCGGCGCCGGCCCCTTGCTGATGCGCGATTACTGGGCGGTTCTTGCCGATTGCCCCCATTCGCCGAGCGAACTCATGGGCCGCGTCAAGGAGCGTTTCTGCGAGTTGCCGCCCGAAGCGCTGGTGACATTCGCGGCGCCACAGGGCCTCGGCCGCGGCTGCGAGTTGGACATCAACATCATGCCGGCTCAGCATTGCCGGGTGCGGGTGATTCACGACGATGCCCAAAGTCTCACCTTGGCGACCCTCGAAGGCCATCCCGAGGCCGGACGGATCACCTTCGGCGCCTACCGCAACCCCGCCGGCGAGGTGATTTTCCACATCCGCAGCCGGGCCCGCTCGTCGTCGGCCACCAACCTCATCGGCTTCATGGCCATCGGCGAGGCGATGCAGACCAATACCTGGACCGATTTCATCAACCGCACCGCGGCGGCGACCGGCGCGCGGATTCGAGACGTCATCCACACCGAGACCTCTGAGGTCGACGATACGCCTGCCGACGACCATCCCCTGGAGTCGCCCACCTTCGTGGCCTCAGGCGATTGATGGGCGACTGGCGGTTTCTTCGCGGCTGGTCGGCCGAGCAGCTGCGGCAGCGCATGGTGGGGGTCGCCGGGCTCGACCGGAACTTCGACGCCGCCGATGCGGAATTATCGGTCGAGCACGGAGGACAACACACGATCTCGAGCGCCGTGATCGCGGTGAACGCCGACGAGGAATGTTTCCGGCGCGCGCGCCGCGCCGTTGAAACCTACCAGTTTTCCGATCCCTCGGTGGTGGTGGCCCACTTCGATCCCGACACGCCGCTGCTCGCGCGCCGGTTGCTCCTCGAGGTGAAGGTGCTCGGCGTTCGCTACCTCTGCCCGGCGCTCGTCAGTCACGTGCGCGACGAACCGGACACGTTCGGCTTTCGCTACGACACCCTCACCGGCCACATCGAGCGCGGGGTGGAGTGGTTCGTGTTGAGTCGCAACGACCAGGGCGAGATCCGCTTTCACATCGAGGCCCACTGGCGGCGGGGCGACCTGCCCAACTGGTGGAGTGCGTGGGGCTTCACGCTGCTGTCGGGTCACTATCAGCGCCGCTGGCATCGCCAGGCGCACCGCCGCATGTCGCTGCTGGCGAGGTTCGGCTCCACCGCGCGTCCGCCGAAGGACGCGTCAGGACTGACGCATCAGGGCAGTGACGGCACGTTCAGTTATCGCCGGGAAGGACACATACGACCATGGACAAGAACGCACTGAAGCAGACCCTCGCGCTCGGCGCGGTGACCGGCATGCGCAGCATGGCGGGGCCGGCAACGCTGGCGCTCGATTACCCGGGGGTGATGAAGACCGTGGTGCCGCTGCTGGCGGCTGGGGAGATGCTGCTCGACAAGACCGGGCTGGTCGGGGACCGCGTCGACGCCGCACCGTTAGCCGGCCGCGCACTGATGGGCGCCGTCGTCGGCGGCGTGATCGCGCGCCAGCACCGGCAGGATGTGTTGCTCGGCGGCCTGCTCGGCGCCGCGACGGCGGTCATTTTCGCGCACCTGGCCTTCCAGGCGCGCACCCGGCTGCCGCTCCCGAGCGCGATGGGCGGGGTGCTCGAGGATCTCGTCGTGCTGGGGATGGCGAAAGCGTACAGCGGACACGGCTGATCGGCCGCTTGGTTGGGTGTCGCACGCGCCGCCGTTACGCCGTGACGGGGGTTGAAGTGATTGGTGCCGGAGGAGGGGGTCGAACCCACACACAGTTGCCTGTACGGGATTTTGAGTCCCGCGCGTCTGCCAGTTCCGCCACTCCGGCTTGAGTGTTTTCTAACTACTTCGTTGCGCAACGCTCGATGGAGACCATTTCGAGCATCAGTATCAGCACCCTCGAACTGAGCCGCCGCGAGCGTCGATCTTACCTCATTTTTCCAGGCGACAGCCGCGGGCGGGAGTTCGCTGCCGCCGCTGTTCTCGCGCTGCCTGGGTCACAGACCCCGGCCGGCGGCTACTTTTTCTTCTTCTTCGGCGGCTGGGTCAAGGAATCGAAGTGGACGTCGTCTTCGACCGCCGGCGCTGACGCACTGCGTGGGACCGCGACCCTGACGGTGCCCTCGCACCACTGCCCGGACTGCTCCATCACCTTGAACCGCACCCGGTAGACGCGACCGTTGCCGGTGCCGGCCCGCTCCGCCCGCAGCAACAGCACGTCCTTGGTGAAGCTGGCGTCCGGTGCCGTATCACCGTCGCCAGTGCCGTTGGTCGGCTCGTCCTGGCTGACGGACAGGATGCGGAGCGTCGCGGGGATGCTGAGTGCGCCGTAGTTCACGATGGCGATGTTCACCATCCGATGATTCGGCGGCCACAACACCGACGGTGACGCCGAGGCAGCCGAACACGTCGGCGCCGTCACCTCGCCAGGCACGTGGATGTCGACGCGATCCGCGGCGCTGTCGAGCGCGCCGTCACTGACCACCAGGTCGAACGACAGCGTGTCACCCGCCGGCGGGACCTGCGGCGCCACGAAGGTCGGATTCGCCGTGAGCTCGCCGCTCACGACCACCGGCACTCCGGCCACCTGCGTCCACCGATACGTCAACGCGTCACCGTCCGGATCGGCGCTCGCCGCACCGGTGAGCGTGACCGCCGCGCCCGGCAGCACGGTCTGGTCCGGCCCGGCATTCGCCGTCGGCGCGTGATTCTGCGGGTCGACGGTGATTTCGACGCGGTCGGCTGCGGCCGCGAGGCCGTCCGACACCGTCAACTCGAAAGTGAGCACCGAGCTCGCCCCGACGCTGGCCGCGATGAACGACGGCGCGGCGCTGTCGGCGTTATTCACGACCACCGGCACGCCACTCACCTGCTGCCAGGCGTAGGTCAACGGGTCGTTGTCCGGGTCGTAGCTGAGCGTGCCATTCAGCGTGACAAGGGCGCCGGAGCCGACCTGCTGCGGCGGCCCCGCCTCCGCCACCGGCGGATGATTGACGTTGCTGATGGTGATGTTGACTTGCGCCATCACGCTCTCGAGGACGCCGTCCGAGACGACGAGGCCGAAGGTCACGGTCGCGCCGCCGGCCGGCACACCCGGCGCGATGAAGTGCGGCTGCGCCGCGCCGGCGTTCTCGAGCGTCACCACGGGTCCGGCGATCTGCGTCCAGGTGTGCTGCAGCACGTCGCCATCAGCATCCAGACTGGCGGTGCCATCCAGGGTCACGGTCGCCATCTCCTGCACGGTCTGGTTCGGACCGGCATGCGCCACCGGACGATCGTTGATGGCGGCGACGTCCACCTGCACGCGCACGGTCGCGCTCAATCCGGCGGGGTCGCGCACCACGATCGTGAACGGATCGCTGCCGTGGAAATCGGGCGCCGGCGTGTAGGTGAACTCCGCTCCGGCGCCGCTCACCGAGCCGTACGCGGGCGGCGCCACCTCGAAGGTCAAGGGGTCGTCATCCGGATCCATCGCGTCGATCGTGAACATGACCGCGGCGTCTTCATCGGTCGCAACCACCGCATCGATTGCTGACGGCTCGCGATTGATGTTGGACACGGCAATGGCGGTCAGGACCGGCGCGCTGTCGATGGCGCCGTCGCTGACGATCAACTGGAACCACAGCGTGCCGCCGGTGCGCGTCACCTCGGGCGCGACCAGGCTCGGATGTGCCGGGTCCGTCAGGTCGAGCGTCACCACCGGTCCGTCGGTTTGCGTCCATCGATAGCTGAGCGCGTCGCCGTCGATGTCGCTGCTCGCCGACCCGTCGAGCGTCACCAGATCGCCTTCGACCGCCGTCTGATCCGCGCCGGCGTCGGCCACCGGCAGCATCGTTCACCGGGGTAATCGCGACCGACACGCGCGCGGTGGCGGTGAGACCGGCGGAGTCGCGCACGGTGACTCCAAATTCGTCGGCGCCGTGATAGTTGGCGGCCGGCGTATAGACGAGCGACGGCGGCGTGCCCGTGACGGTGCCATGCGCGGCCGCGCCGATCTCAAACGTCAGCGGATCGAGATCCGGGTCGGTGGCCACGAGCGTGACCGTACCGGTCGCATCTTCGTCGATGGCCAGCGAGACATCGCCGATCTGGGGCGCGCGGTTGACATTGCTGACGCTCGTGCTCACCACCGCCGCGGCGCTGTTCGTGGTGCCGTCGTTGACGATGAGCTGGAAGACGAGCGTGGCGCCATCACGCGAGACCTGCGGCGCCACGAACGTGGGCCGCCGTGGATCGGTCAGGTCGAAGACCACCACCGGACCGCTCACCTGCGTCCACTGATAGGTCAACGGGTCGCCGTCGGCATCGGAGCTGGCGGAGCCGTCGAGCGTCACGGCGTCGCCCTCCTCGACTGATTGGTTCGCGCCCGCGGAGGCGACCGGCGCGCGGTTCTGCGCGGTGTGCTCGACCGTGAACGACCTGGCCGCCGGGTTCGGATCGCTCGACGATGTCGCGTCGTCGTTGCCGGCGGCGTCGATCGCTCGGACTTCGAGCGCATGCGGACCACCCGCGAGCAGCGCGACGGCAATTCGATGCGAGTAGGTGCCGGCCGCCGGATCGGCAAGGGCCATCTGCTGCCAGGCGCCGGCATCCAACCGGATCTCGACCCGCACCACCGGCGAGGCATCGTCGGCCACCCGCGCCACCAGCGTGACGTCGGCGCTCGTCACCAGGTCAGGCACGGGCGAGAGAATCTGGATCGATGGAGCAACCACGTCGACGATCGTGAGCGTCGTCGTGGCCACCGCCTCCGCGATGCCGGCACGTTCGGCCTCGAGCAACAGGGTGTAGGTGCCGAGCGCCAGGCCCGCGCTGTCGATGGTCAACGGCCAGTTCAGGGCGCCGCCGGCGGCAAAGTCGGCAGTGCGCGTGAAGACTCGTGCCGCCGCCTGCGATCCGGCGGCCACCAGTCTCAGACGCAATGTCACCGCATCAGCCGCGATGCTGCCGGTGTTCACGACCGTGGAAGCGATCTGCGTGCTGTGGCCGAGGCCGATGCGCGCCGACGCCGGCGCCACGGTGCCCTGCCACCTGCACCACACCGCTGACGGTAAAGCTCCTGGACGCCTCGGCGACCTGCTGGGTTCCGCGGCGGACCGTGATCGTGGAGGTGTAGGCCCCGGGCGCGAGCGTCCGCCAGGCGGCCGCCGCCTGCGCCTGGGCGCCCAGCAGCAACGTGCCGATGGGCGTGTCGGCAATCGTCGTCTCCGTGCCGGCGGCGTCGCGGATGCGAATCGACGCCGCGAGGTTCTCGACCACAACATTGGCGCTCTGGTTGCGGACCACGCCGGTGAGCTGCGCCATCTCGCCCACCAGGTAGGTGGACTTGTCGGTGGCAAGCGCCGCGGACACGTGCTCGACGGCGACGATGGAGAATGGCGCGGTCGCGCTGACCGTGAAGCCATCCGCCCGCCGCAACGTGGCACGGACACGGTACGCGCCGGCGAACACACCGCTGGTTGGCCACGACGGTGTGGCCTCGTGGGTCGCATACGAGAAGCCGGTCAGCGCCCGATCGAGCACGGTGGCGGCGAGGTTGCCGAGCTCGTCTTCGATCGTGACCTGCAGCACAAAGTCCGCAGCGGTCGCCGGATTGATCGCAGACGCCGCAATCCGAACCGTGTCGGCGGGCTGATAGCTGGTGCGATCGAGTGACAGCCGCACTGCTGGCACGCCAGGCGCAATCACGTCGATCGGCCGGTCGGCCGAGTTGTTGCTTTCCGACGTTTCCCGAATGGCCGCATACGGATCGACGCGGACCATGATGCGCCGGCGCCCCGCCACCGCGACCCACTGCACCGACGCGGACGCCTGGCCCGCCACGGCGATGGTGCCGACGGATTGCGCGGAGCCCATTTGCGTGGTCAGGCCTTGCTCGTCGATGTCGAAGAACGCCACCGTCACGCCGGTCGCCGGCGCCTGGCCGGTGTTGCGAACGGTGGCTGAGATCCTGACTGACTCGCCTGGAGCCGGAATCAGCGGATAGATGAACACGTCCTGCGCCTGAACCGCGAGGTCCGCCAGGTCTCCCAGGTTCAAGGTCAGCGCTATTGGCAGCGCCGGCAGGCTCGTGTTGCCGGCTTCATCCGTTGCGATTGCCGAGAAGAGGTTGACGCCAGCTTCGAGCCCAATCGCCGGGAACGAGAACTGCCCCGGCATCCCGACTTGGGTAATGTCTTCGTCGTCGACGATCACGAGACTTCCGTCGGCCGACCAGTGCAGATCGTCCTCCTCTCGATCGATGTCGAAAGTCTGGCCGTTCTCGAGATTGCGCACCCGCGTCACGGTGGTGGATGCGTCGGCGAGCTCCACGAAGTAGGCCAGCGACGTGCCCGCGATCGAGAAGCGCGGCTGCGAGCGTTCCAACACCGCCGAGGCTTCGGCGGGCACGCGCGTGAGCTGCGCCGATTGCATCTCGTAGAACCAGATGTCGGAACCGGTATCACCAGCGGCCTGGAACGCAATACGTGACCCATCCGGGGAGAACGCGATTGACCCCTCGGCGTCACCCACCTCGCGTCTCTCGCCGGTCGTGGGATTGACGAGGCGCAACTGGCCGCTCTCCGTGGTGTAGGCGAGCCACTGCCCATCCGGAGAATAGGCGGCTTCGAACACACTGTCCGGGTCGTCGGTCAGTGCCGCGATGCTGCCCGCGCCGAAGTCGACCCGGAAGAACTGGTAGAGCCCGATGTCCTCATAGAACAGCTGTACCGCAATTCGCGAGCCGTCGTCCGTGGAGATCACTCTCGACGGCGCGGCACCAAGGGTCACGCTGCGAACAATCGTGCCGCTGGCGAGATCCCGGACCCTGACGCTGTACATCCCGTTGCCAACGTACACGCCGTAGGCCACCCGCGTGCCCGCATCCGTGAACACCGGGTCGGTGATCCACTCTGGCTCGTCGAAGTAGCTGGTCTGGCGCCGGTCGAGATTTGTGACGGCCAGGGCCGGCGCATGCTCGCCGTCGCGTTCGTCGACGAACCACGCCAGGCCTCCGGTCGTCGCATCGAAGGCGACGGCACTCTGTGGATCCGAATCGAGCTCGAAGTCGTCGATGGCGATCTCCAACCCCGCCGTGGTGAGGCCCAACGCCACGCCGTTTCGCAGCAGCGTGACGCCCGCGCCCGGCTCGGCGGTACCGCCAATTGCGGCCGCCGGCGTTGCATCGTCTGCGGATGCGCGGCATCGGTGGGGGTCTTCAGCACCGGTGGCTCAGGTGCAGTGGTATCGACCGTGGTCGCGCTTGCCTCGTTCGACGGCACGCTCTCGTTGCCGACGGAGTCGAGCGCCGTTACACGGTACACATGCGTGCCGTTCGGACGCCTGACGTCGAGATGCGTCGTCGCCACAAGTGGATTCGACGTGATGCGAGTCCACTCCGCTTCGCTCGATCGGCGATAGACGTGGTACGCGGCGACGTCCGGGTCGGCACTCGCCGTCCACTGCAACGACACGTCGGCGCTGTTGGCGGTGGCCTGGAGGTTGGTTGGCGCTGCCGGAGCCGTGACGTCGCCCACCTCAACTTCGACCTGCGCCGGCGGGCCGACGACGAAACACGCGTTGCGTGCGGTAACCGTGTAGAGGTGTCGGCCATCGGGCACTGCGAGTTCCGTAAACGTGGTTTCGGTCGTCGCCTGTGTATCACTCCGCTGAACGAGGTACGAGTTGGCGTTCGCGGCGGCCACCCACGTCAGCGTCACGTCGCGCCCGCTCACCTGCGCGGCAAGGGCGGTCACACCGGCCGGGGGCGCGCTGACCGTCACCGCGAACGGCGGCGACGGCTTGCTGCGATTGCCAAGCGCGTCCTCGGCGTGCGCGGTCAGCGTATTGAGACCGGCAACCAGCGCGACGCCGGCAAATTCAAAGGCGCCACTCGCGCCCGCCTGGGTGGTGGCGATCGACACCGGGCCCGAGCCGTTATCAGCAAACAGCGTCACGATCGCTCCCGCCGTGGCGCCGACGCCGAACACCGGCAGCACCGGTTCGGCAAGACACACCGACGGCGTGGTCAGCAGCAGCGTGTGGACGCGGGCGCTCACCGCACCGGATCCCTCGCTGAGGTTGGCACTGGTGTCCCGGGCGACGACGAAATACGAATACTGGCCGTCCGCGACGCCGACATCGTCGAACGCGGTGGTCGTGAGCACACCGCTCACCGCGGCCGGCGCCGCCGCGCCGAGCCGGCGATTAACGACATACCCCGCGAGATCGGCGCTCGCGCTCGCGGTCCAGGTCAACGACACGCGCCCTGCGGAGACGCGTGCCACCAGCGCGGTCGGCGGCGGCGGTGGGGTGACATCGGCGTGGATGATGCTGATCACCGGCGGCGCCGCGTCGACGTTCGCGTGGGTATCGGTCGCGACCGCCCGGAATTGATAGGTCCCTATCGGCACCGTGCGGGGGTCCCACATGGTGGTGTATGGCGCCGTGGTGTCGGGTCCATTCAGGTCAATCCACACCGCGTCCGCAACGGCCTTGAACTGGAACTGGGTCCCGGCGACGTCCACGTCCGCCGAACTCGCCTCGAGAATCACCGGCGCATCGGTTCGGAACCCGCTCGCCGGACTGACAATGGTTGCCCGCGGTGCCCGCGTTTCCACCGTCACGTCGATCGCATTCGAAGACGCGCTGATGTTACCCGCGCGATCGACGGCGACGACGTAGTACTGATGATTGCCGTCAACCAGCGATTGGTCCACGTACGCTGGTCCCGGCAATAGGTAGGGACTCAGGCTGCCGGGGACCAGCCGCCGGGCATTGGCCAGCAGGTGATTGTTGAACAGCAGGTAGCCGGCGACATCGGTATCAGCCACGGCTTGCCACGTAGCAGTTGCGGTGGAGCCCGCGACCGTTACCGACAGCAGCACCGGCGTGGCCGGCAGCTCGTTGTCGACGGTCACGCTGATTTGATCGAATGCCAGGTTACCGAGCAGGTCTTCCGCTTCGAGGCGCACGGTGATCGGCGATCCCGGTGCCAGGCCGAGCGTGTCGAACTGGGCGAGCAGGTCCGACGTGACTGCGACCGGCGACCGGCGCACGACCGTGAACTGCGTGGCGCCGCCGGCCCGCACCAACACGCGGTACTCGGCGAAGTCATCGCCGCTCGACGCCGTGCCGCGAATATCGAGCAGATCCGCGATCACGCTGTTGTTGGCGGGCGACTGGATCCGCACCGACGGTGCGCTCAGATCCACCGTCACCGCAGCCTCATTCGACGGGGCGCTTTCGAGTCCGGCGGCGTCGACGACGGTCACTCGATACCGATGCGTTCCGTCGGTGAGGCCGGCATCGACATACGCCGCCAGGGCCACCGGTGTTGGTGTCAATCGCTCGTTGCCGCGATACACGTGATACCCGGGCGCTGCGGTCTCGTTGGTGGCGTTCCACGTTAACTGCGCATCACGCCGATTCTGCAGCAGCGCTACCAGATTCAGTGGGGCGGCCGGGGGCTCGGTATCGATCGCAAAGGTCGACAGCGTTTCGGCGCGGTGACCACCGGCGTCGTGGACGGTCAGCCGCAGCGTGTAGACACCGTCGGCCAGCAACGACGGCATATCGAACAACACCCCGTCGCTCACCTCGGAAGCCAGGGTGACCAGCCGAGCAAATTCAAACGCCGTCGCTGCCGGGCCCTCGGAGACCTCGAGGGTGGCGGTCGAGAAATGGGTATCGGCTGCCGTGCCACGCACCGGTTGCACGCTGCTGATGAAGGCGCCATCGGCCGGCACTGTGATCACCGCGCGCGGTGCGGTGCGATCGACGACGATCTGCGTTCGCACTTCGGAGGCGGTGCCGACCCGGTCATGAGCGATCAACGACAGCGTATAAGGCCCGTCGGCCAGACCGGTGGTGTCCCACAAGGCCAGCTGATCCGAGGCCGGAGGTGTGGTTTGCGTGATTAGTGCCGTCCAGGCAGCCGGGCTGAGGCCGGCACCGAACCGCAACGTCCAATCGCGCAGGTTCTGCTCCAGCACGGACCCGCGCACCGCGACCACCGTCGTCAGCCCGCCGACCAGGACCCCGGTTTCCGGTGCGGTGATTGCGGCAGCCGGCGACTGGTCGTCGATGACGATCGCGCGATCGATCGTCGTCGTGTTCAAGGCCAGATCGGTGGCCGTCACGCGAATCGTGTAGGCGCCGTCGGCGAGGCCGAGCAGCGTGCCGAAGGGATGCGCCGACCGGTCCTGGGTCCCCTCGTCGAGCACAATCGTGGCGCCCGTTGCCGTCGTGCCGTAGCGCACCTCGTAGATGTCGATGTTCGCATCGGCGATCGTTCCGATAATCGGCACATCGCCACGGACGTACGCGCCCTCGCCGGGCGCCTCGACGCGCACCGTGGGTGCGGTGGTGTCGACCTTGACGATGAGCGACTCGACCTGGACATGACCCGAATCGACCGGCGACCCGGCTGTGAGGCGCACCGTATACTCGCCGTCTGACCACGGCGCGCCTGCCGCACGTCCGTCCCAGGTGACAGTGTGCCCACCTGCTGGTTGTTCGGTGTCGGGCCGCAAGGTCGCAATCACCAAGCCGGCCGACAGGATCTCGACCACCGTCCGCGCCGGCGCCGCCAGCGTGTATCCAATCGTCGTGGTGTCGGCCCTGCCATCGCCGTTGGGCGAGAAGATCAACGGTTGCGCGGACGCACTCACGATCAGCGGCTGTGTCGCCTGCACCACGATGGCTACCAGGACCTCGCGGCTGTTCCCCGCAGCGTCGGTTGCGGTGAGGCGCAGCGTGTGGGCGCCGGCGTCGCCGCCGTTGTTCCACTGACCGAGCAGCCCATCGATAACCGGCGCGCGGCCGGCGGCCACGAGGCTCCAGGACGAGGGTGTCGCACCGGCACCGGCCTCCAGCCTGTAGTTCAGGAAATGTGAGTCGGTCGCCGCGCCACGTACCTCAACCAGCACGCGGTCGGCATTGCCGGCCAGTGGCGCACTGATGGCCGCCTCCGGAGGGGTCGAGTCGATTTCGACGGCGACGAACGTGTCGATGGCGTGACCACACGCATCCGTGGCGGCGATCACGATGTGGTACGTCCCATCCGGTGCCGCCCCGCCGAGATCGACGAAGCCATCCCACAGCACCGTGTTCGAGCCGGCAAGGTGTTGCACGTTCGACAGCAGCGCGCGTACCGGGGTGTCGGCGCGCTGGCCATTCACAACCGGGAACACGCGCGCGGTAATCAGCGCCGGAGCATCGAGGGTGAACGAGGCCGCGACGCCATCGCGATTGCCGTCGCCATTCGGCGAGAACAAGGCCGGTTCGGCCGTCACGTTGCCGAGCGACGCGCCGCCGCGCAGCGCGAACGTTGTGAACTGGCAGCTGGCGTTGCCGCCCTTGTCCATCACTTTCAGGCACAGCGTGTAGGTTCCGCCCGGGAGGCGGCTCACATCCCAGGTGGCGAGGACGCCGCGCCGCGCGATTCTGCTGTGAGCGATCTCGCTCTGCGTCAGAGGGAAGATGGGCGTCAGCTGCGCAGGCGCTTCACCGACGCCATATGCAATCTCGTAGTGATCGAAGTTGGCATCTTCGGCGACGCCTTCGATGGCGACGATGGCCTGTTCGCCGGCGCGTGCGGGACACACTGCGGTATTGGCCACCGGGTAGGTAATCTGCCCGGTCGGCGGCGCCCGGTCGACCACCACGATCGCACTGGCGGTTGCCGTCGCCGCGACACCGTTGCTGTCGTCGGGACCTCGCGCCGTCGCCTGCAGGCGGTACTCCCCTGCCGTAAGCCGACTGGTATCGAATTCCATCTCGAATGGTGACGTCACCACGCCTGGCACTGGAAGCAACAGCCCGTTGGGCACGTCCTGCATGGCCAGCGCGAGGCCACCGGGCCGGAATCCCTGCGCCTCGAGCGTGATCCGCACGCGTTCGGGATTGGGCTGGCCACACCCGGCCACGAGTCGCGTCGCCGTCAGCGTGACGGTTGCGCCAAGACTCGTGGACGTGCACGTCTCGTTTGAGCCGCCAAACCGCGTCACCTGGAACGTGTCGGTGTAGTAGACACGGCCGCTGTCGCCGGTGCCCTTGAAACGGGCCGCCACGCGCTCGCTCGCACAGGAGCTCATCGCCGGATTGGGCGCGACCCCGATCACAAACGAAACGTCGTCCGAGAATGTCGCGCTGCCGATACCGATATCCGGGTCTCCCGCGAGCGCCAGCACCAGCCTGATGCTGGTCAGGTCGTCGAGCAGGCTTGCCACGCCATGCGCACGGATCTGCCTGGTGCTGGCGTTGGTTTCGATCTCGGTCATCTCAAACAAATCCGCGTGGATCCGGAATTGATTCGAGACGTAGTCGACGCCATCCGCATCGCGAGCGGCGATCCGCACCGCATACGTCTGGCCGGCACTGAGCGCGGCATTGTCCCACGCAACGCTGAACTCAGCCGCCGACAGGGCCTGTAGCGGACCATCAGCCCACACGGCGGAGCCTTCGCGCTGGAACTGTACCCGGGCACTCTGCGGCGATCGGAGCGTGTGTTCCACCGCCAACACGTGAACGCCGCGCGATTGGTCGAGGATCCGAGCGGTGGGCACCGGCCTGCTGTCCCAGGCATGCACGATGATTTCCTGCGGCGCAAAGTCGCCGACCACTACGCTGGCGTTGCCGGCCTGATCGACGGCTCTCAGCCGGAACCGCTTCCCGACCACCTCGCGGGCGTCAGCAATCGTGCGGATGGTCGTATCCTGCACCGGAGCAATCGGCTGATTCTCCGCGCCGCGCGCGAGCAACGGGTCCGCCCCCTCAGTCAGGGTCAGCCATTCCGACGGATTCGCACCGCTCCCCGCTTCGAGAGTCCAGGTGGCAAGACCGGCGTCGGTGGCGCGGCCGGTGAGGCGATGTTCCGGCGTGTCAACGATCGGTCCGGCAACCTCGGAGCAGCTGATCCCGGTGGGCGTCGGCAGGCACACGGTCCGGTTCGGGGCGGTTCGAAACGACGACCCGATCGCCAGGCGCACATCAGGAGCGGTGTTGTCGAGCCCCACGAAGAAGCTGTAGTCGAGCACGCGGATCCGATACTCGCCGTCAGCGGCGATCTGACCGGCCTCAGTGCGCCCATCCCACATGACGGAGGCCGGGCCAATCGTCGGATGCGCCCGCGTGATGGTGCGGATGACCACGTCCTGCGCGTTGACAATATTGAAGACGAGATTCACCGGCTCGAGCACCGTGTAGCCGACCGTCAGCACATCCCTGGCGCCGTCGCCGTTCGGCGAGAACGTTCGCGGCGACACGGTCACGTTGGTCATCGACGGCGTCAGGCCCCAGGACACGCGCCGCCGTTTCACCGAGCGATTGCCGGCCTTGTCGCTGGCGGTCAGACGCACCAGGAACGTACCTTCGGACGGCGGAATCCATTCGGCCAGCACGCCATTGATCACCGGCGTATCACTCGGTGGCACGATGGGGAACCACGCCTCCGGCGTGTTCGCGGCCGTCGCCTCGAGCGTGTAACTGAGGAAGTTGCGGTCCTCGGCAGTACCCCGGATGATGAGTTGCGAGCGATCGCGCTCAAATCGCAGTCCGGTGCTCAGGTTGAGCAGCGAACTGAGGGTCCAGATGTCGGCGGCGCCGCCCTGAGACTCCCTGGTCGAACCGTAAAGAAAGTACTTGCCCGTCGGCGTGAAGCCGGGCGTCAGTACCGAGGTGTCCAACGCTGTAGGGGCTCGAGAACGAGGCGTTCGGATCGCTGAGCAGCTCAGTGATACGGCCATCGTCCAGGCTGACGGCAGAGAGTGGGTAGACATCGGGCCTGCTCCGGTCCTCGATCAGGAGCGAATTCCCATCGGGGAAAAAGCCAATCACGTAGGGTGGCTGACGCACCTCGAGCTCGGTCTGGACCACTCGCACCGTCCGATCGCGACGGTCGATCACACCAAGTATGCGGACGGCGTCGCCGCAGAACCCGAACCCTTCGCCGTCGAAGCAAAAATCGAAACGGCTCACCACCTGCTCGCTGAACACGACACGGCGCCCGTCGCGCGACACGGCGAGGTCGCCAATGCCAAGATTCTGCGCCGACGCGTCATAGATCTTTGACACCGCGCCGGTGCCGTCAACGGCCCACACACCCGTAGACTTCTGCTGCGGGAAGTTCGGGAAGTTCGCACTGGAATCGGAGTCCGAAAACACGATCGGACTGCCCGACGGCGCGGCGGCAGCCTTGGACACATCCATCTCGGGACCGCTCAAGAGCTGGCGTGGCGCGCCAGCGGTCGACAACAGCCACAGCTGCCGTCTCTGCGACGCGTCGTCCAGCAACATCGCAAAGCGCTCGTGATCGAGCCACATCGCCTTGTCCGGAGTGATGCTGGACGTCCACTGGCCGAACTCCCGATAGAGCTCCTGTCTGTCGGTGCCATCCGGACGCACCGAGAAGTAGATTCTTTGCTGAATACTGTGGTCGCCTGACTCGTAAATCACCCGCGACGAGTCGGGTGACCAGAAGACATTGTTATTCCCGAGGTAGGTACCCGGCGACGTCGGCGACGTCGCGATTCGTACCGGCGCGCCGCTCCCATCAGCGCGTACAACATCGATGGAATACTCATACCCACCCCCGACACTTCGCACGCCATAGATCGTGATCAGCTGCGCGTCTGGTGACCAGGTGACGTCTGGCGTCGCTTGAGGCACGCGGTCGGTGCTGCGAGGGAGCGCGGCGACACGAACCGGGCTGGACCCATCCACGCCGACCGCCCACAGTTCCAGGTCGCTGGTCCAATTGAACGTGTACAACGGCAGCCCGCCGCAATTGCCGCACGCCACCGGGTAGTACATGTAGTTCCTGAGCGCGACCAGTACCTTCTCTCCATTCGGAGAGGGCACGACGCCCATCAGTTGCGTGCCTGTTCGCGCGGGCCCAGTGGCTCCCGAGACGGGCCCACCCGGAACGATCGTCTCTCTCGCCCAACTGTCCGGCGTGATCCGCGTTCGCGTGACCCCGTCTGGTGACGTCAGGTAGACGCCGACTTCGGGACTGGCGGCGAACTGATAGTTGGTGCAGAACACATAGTAGTTGCCGAGGGTGCTCACGCATCGCAACTGCGAAGCAACGAAGCTGACGAGTCCCGAGTCGTCAGCGAGCCAGGCGGCCGGCTGGTAGTCGATTGGTGGGTGGCCTGATATGTTCGGGGCGGTGAGACCAGTATCCGCGGTGAGGTTGGATTGCAGCAGGTATTGGCTACCAAACGCCTCACCGACGGGCAGGTTGTTGTTGTCGACCACGACGCTCGCCGATGCGAGCCGGTTGCCGGCGCCGTCAATCAACGCAAACGCATAACTCCCGTCGGGGACGATACGGCCGAGCGTGTCGCGACCATCCCAGGTCACGCTGCCAGACGAGGCGCTGCTCTCGAGGGTGAACTGGCGCGCGACGCGGCCATATCGGTCGATGGCGTGCACGGCCGACGCACTTGCCTCAGTCAGACGGAACAAGAACTCCGTGGCGTCCTGGACCTCGTCACCATTGGGCGAGAAGTAGGCATTGGTGAAGAAGAACGACCCGTCCTGCACACCAATCGTCTTCGAGGCGATGTTGTTCGCTTCGTTCAACTCGGCCACGGCATTCGCGGCGTCCACGACCACGAACATCGTCGAGGCGCCAAGCGTGAGCGCGTCGAGTTGAGCCAGCACCGATGCGAAGGCCCCGCCTTCCACCGCGATGACCTGTGGCGCACCGACTGGCAGCCCGCCCGCCGCCGGCGCGCCGAGAAACAGCTGCACAGACGCATGCGCGACGGATTGTTCGCCGAGGTTGCTCACCAGAACAGACACGGTGACCGGCTCTCCATCCCTCGGGAACGCCGGCGAGAACGACAGGCTCGCGCTCGACACCGCCAGATCCGGCAGCGATAGCACGTCCACGGTGATGAACGCGGCGTTGTCCTGCTCGTCGAACTCGATCACCGTGCCGGCGGGATCCACGACGGCGTAGATCAACTTGTCACCGAAGGTGGTGATCTGATCCCAGATCACCGACGCGGTGGCCTGGCCGCCTGCCGCAATCAGCGCGACCGTCTGCGTCGCGCCAATCTGGACGCCGCCGGCACCGGGCACGCCGAGATAGAACGCCACCTCGACGCTGGCGGCATCGGCAACGCCGGTGTTGTGGACCGGAATCTGGAGCGTGGTGCTCCCGCCCTGCAGAACGGGCGCGGCCACCACCAGCTCCTGGTGCGTGACGCGCAGGTTCGCATCGGTGGACGACGGCACCGACAGCGTGGCGGACGCTTGATTGTTCGCCTCCGACGTTTCACTGAACGCGTTCAGCGGATCGACGTGCACGATCACCGGGGCGCCGGCGAGCGCACGGCTGGTTCGCCAGGTCGCGGAGATCGTTCGCGTCTGTCCTGCGGGTAGATCGTGCGTCAGCGTGGCGACTTCGATCGCGCCACCCGGCAGGTCGATGAACACACGCACGCGGGCGGCAAACACGTCGGCGGTGCCGGAGTTGCCGACCCGCGCGCCGATTTGCAGATCGCGGCCGAGCAGGATCGGGTTTTCCGACAACGTGACGCTGCCAGGGGTCACGAACAGGTCGAACGCGCTCGTCACGGCCAGCGTCCGCGACGCTACGTTGTTGGCTTCGTCGGCCTCGATCAGCGCGCCGTCGGGATCGGCGACGACGAAATAGCGCCGTTCGCCGGGTGTGGTGATCGTCACGTTGAAGGACACCAGTGCTGAGCCGCGGGCGGGCACGTCGACGACGGTGTCGGCGATGCGGGCACCGCCCGCTGCGGGGTCGCCGGCGAACAACGCCACCGGCACGCCGGCTGCGGCGGTGCGGCCGAGATTGCCGATGCGCGCGTCGAACGCCTGCGCCTGCGGCACCGACCGCAGCGAATCGGGGGTGAACACGAGGTCGGCATTCGCGACCGACAGGTCCGGCCCTGCGGGCGGCGGCCGCACCGTGAGCGGACCGGTCAACAGGTTGTCGGCTTCATTCGATTCGTTCAGGTTGAGCGACGCATCCGCAAGGGCGACGATCTGGTGAGTCCCCGCTAGGTCGGTGGTGTTCCAGATCGCCGCGATCGGAACCCGCGCCTGCGCCGGCAGCGATGCGACGATCACCTCTTCCCCGATCGGCAGTCCGCCAGACGAGGGATGCCCGTCGTAGAAACGCACGGTCACGTTGGTCAGATCGATGGCTCCGGTGTTTGCCAGCAACGCCGTCAGCGTCACGATCTCGCCTTCAACCGGGTCGGCGGGCGCGAAGGCGAGACTCGAGGCGACCAGCGCCACGTTGGGGAGATTGCCAATCTGCAACGCGCGAATGGCGAGCGCGGTTTCGTAGACGCTCTCGTTCCAGCTGCCGTCGGCCAGTTGCCCACGCTGCAGGAAGTCCACCGCCCATCGCACGTCGACCGTCGTCGAGGACAGGCGGCTCGCATGCAGGATTGCCAGCGCGGTTTCGAAGACCGTGCTGCCCGATTCGCCGAACCCGCCGTCGCTGTTCTGACGCAGCTCGAGCCACGCCGAGGCGCGGGCGAGCGCCGTGGTGAGCGGCGCCGACGCGAACTTGCCGGACAACCCGAGCACCGCGGCGGTCGCCAGGATCGACCCGGACCCGCCAGGCTGCATCGGCCACGATCCGTCGGGCAATTGCGCGGCGGTCAACCGCGCAATGGCCGCCGATGGAGCGGCGATCTGCAAGGCCGACAGAGCGAGCGCGGTGTCGAAGGCGTCGGCCTCATCGCCGGCGCGCAGTCCCCATCCGCCAGAGGCGTGTTGCGCATTGGTCAGGTAAGCGCTGTCGGCCGGCGAGTACTGCGGCGCGATTGCCGTCATTCGCCTCGCCACCGTATCGACGTTGGTCGCGTCGACGAGCGAGCTCAGCCAGGCCAGGGCCGCCTGGCGCGGCCCGAAGGCCGCGGGCTGGCCGGCCAGCAGTTCAATCACGGCCGAGGTGTCGCGGACGCCGGTCGATGGCGAGTCGGCGAATCGGCCATTCCCGCCCTGACGCGACAACAGCCACGACATCCCCTGGGCCAGATCGAGCGCCGCGGTGCGCGGCCCGCTCGACGGTGGCAGCATGGTGTCTGGAGCGGTGATCGGCGCGTCGGGCAGATCGGGAAACACCTCGACCGCCGCCCTGCCGCCGGTGAGGATCAGCATGCGCGTGGCGAAGGCCTCGCGGACGTTGTTGATGGCGCGCAGCTGCGCGCCGTTGGCGCCCTCACCTGGCCGCACGAGATACACGAACGCGATCTTGAACTGCCGGGGCGAGGACACCGCCTCCGGAACGCGTTCGCCTTCGGCCGCAATCACGTCGTCGATGGTGATCGTGCGGGCCGTGCCGGTGACGGTGGCGCCCACCTCCGGCAATCGCGCCGGGTCACCAGCGGCGTTTTCGATCAGGAAGAAGGGCGGGACTTCGCTGCGATCGATCACGCCCATCGCGTAGAGATCGAGGGGGCTGTAATAGCTGCGCGACCGTCCCACCGACGTGAACGAGCCGTTGCCGTTGTCGCGCCAGTCGTTGCCGTAGAGCACCGAGTTGTGGCTCTGGAGGAAGAAGCTCCAGTGCGCGCCCTGGGCGCCGAGCAGGCTGCTGTTGGGCGTGCCGTCGGCGTTCTGGAAGCGCAGGTGCGCGCTCCAGCGATGCGCGACTTCGTGCGACAGCGTGCTGAGCGTGGTTTCGAAACCAGGATCGCTCGGATCGGTGACGAGCGATCCCAGGGCGCCCATGTCGATGTAGCCCTGCAGCCGGCCCGCACTGCCCCACTCGGCGCTGCGATCGAACTCGGCCTGGCCGATGCCCTGCACGTCGTTCTTGATCGCGTAGTAACGGCCGCCGACGCGCGTCCCCTCTTCGTCCGAGCCGAGGTTGAACGGGAAACCGGTGAACGAGACGATGAAGTCGTAATCGTCCTGGTGCTGGCGCAGCAGCTCGCGCGCGACCGCCTTGCGGATGTTCTCTTCGTAGGCGCGCGACGCCTCGGGCTGGCGGTCGTAGCCGCCGGAGAGCTCCATCACCGTGACGTGGTCGCGGTCTTCGATCGTGCGGGCGTTAATCGGCGGCGCCTGCGCGGAGGTGTATTGCGTCAGCGCCGCGAGCGCGATTGCCAAGCCGCCGATGAGACGGACGCCGCTTTTCATGCGCTACATCTGCGGTGGTTTCTTCGGGGCCGGCTTCGCAGGATCTGGCGCGGCTGGCATGACGATCAGCGGCCTGGTGCCGGTAAAGGCGGGCTCGCCGGGGCGTTGCAGGTACCGCGTACCACCGCGTTCGCCTTCCTGGAACACGATCAGCGCGCGATTGGGCTTGCCGTCCTTGTCGGTGAGAGTCTCTTCCAGCACGAGACGACCGGCGCCGATCTCCTTGACAACGGCCTTCGTGACCCCGACCACGTCGTCAACTTTGACGGTGTGGATCGGCCCGCTCCCGGCCCGAATCACGGCGGTGGTGTCACTGGTCTTGATCAGCCTCAGGACATCGACGGACTCTCCAGCCGCGACGTGCGCCGGGGACGGCGGAATCGTTGCCGCCTCAGACGCGGGCGCTTGCGATCCACACACCCCCTCACCCGACAGCAGCACGGCGAGCGAACCGATGGCGAGCGCGGCGCGGGTCATTTCTTGTTTTCCTCGCCGATTTGCGGCACCTGCATCCAGAAGAGCCGCATTCGCGGGTTCACCGAGGGGCCGCGCAGAATGGCGAACGAGTGCGGGTCGAGGCCTCGAAGAACGGTCCGCCCATTCTTCACGAGCGGCGCGACGCGCTTGCCGCCACCAATGTGAATTCCCTTCTGCCAATAATCGGCCGCGTAAATGGCGTCGCCATACTGGCGCTTCACCGCGTCTCGTATGCCAGTGCGGCGCTGCCCGGTTTCATCGACTACCGTGTCGGGAATCCATTTGTCGGCCTTGAGGAAGGGGCCGAGCTCGCCGTGGATGGTGTCGAGGACGGGTGCGCCGATCTCGGCGTTACGCTTGATTGCCGCAATCTTGTCCTCGAGGTAATCGCCCTTGCCGAACACGGCCCAATCGAGATCGTTGCTTTGCTTGAGCGGAATCCTGAGACCGTCGACGGTTCGCTCGAACCCGCCCTGTGCGTTCATCTGCCACGTTGTGGCAGCTCGGCTCCTGGTGCGCTCTTTACCCCGCACGCTTGCGATGACGTTCCTGCCAAACGCTGTGAGCGACTTTCCACCAAGCCCACCGTAATGCGCGCAGCCGGCGTTGAGGCAGGTTGCGGCGAGCGCATTCGCGCCTCGCCACGTCAAGACGCCGGTGGGATCCTTGCCGACCAGCCGCGGCCGCATCATCAGTCCGGTCGCAATGCCCGCGCGATCGACGAACGTCCCGACGGGTCCGAACACTTTGCCGGTGACAGGAGATGCGCCACCGCCGCCACCCGACATAAGCGCTTCGGTGAAGCTGAATGAATCCTGCGAGCCGAGCGTCATCCCGGCCAGCTGCGATGCGCCGCTTTCGGCGAAGCCGGCGACGAACTCGGTGATGAGCATCTCGGTGCCGGTTAGTCCGACACCGGCTTCGAGGAACAGACCGCCGCTGGCGCCGCCGACGGCGCCGAGCAGCGCGCCGATGGTGCCTTGCTCGTGGGCTTCGCGGAGCGTTCCGCCCTCGGCAAGGACGTTTCCGGCGGAATACGTATAGCCGCCCGCAGCGCCGGCGACCGTGCTCGAAACCAGGAAACTGCCGCCGGTAAGGGCCATCGAGGCACCGAAGGTGAGTCCGGCGAGACCTCCCGCCGCGGCACCCACGGCGGCGCCTTTGAGACAGCTGTTGCCAGAGAACACCCCGACCGCGCACCCAATGCTCCCGCCTGCGACGACTCCGATGCCAGCTGCCGCCAGATTGACAAACCGCCCGTCGGGGTCCACGTAAATTAGCGGATTGTTATGCGCATAGCTGAATCGATTGAGGCTCGCGGGAACGAAGATGTCACCCTGGAAGGGGTCCTGCGAGAGGAAGCGGCCGAACTCGACGTTGGCATAGCGAGCTCCCAGGTAAAGGAGTCCTGTTTCATCGTCATTGTAATGACCGGTGTACGTCCTGCGGTTCGGCGTGAGGTCGAAATGCTGCAGCACTTTCCCGAATGAGTCGTAGGAGTAACTGGCCTGGACCGTACCGGATTGGTCGGTGAGCTCCGACGTACTGCCCAACACATCGGTAACGAACACGAACCTGGCTGCTCCGGGGCCAGCGGTGGTCAACGACAACGTCCCCCCCGGACCGCGGCCATATCGCATCGTGGTGTTCAGGCTTGCGGCGTCGTATTCCTGGATCACGCCCCTGGCATCCGAGAGGTAGCGGATGTCGAACACCGGGCCCGTCATTCTCGAACGCCGGCCGGTGAAGTCGTAGTCGAACGCGATCGGTCCGGTCGGACTGCTGCTTCGCATCAGAAAGTCGCGAATATTCCAGGAGAACGTCCGTATCTCCGTCGGCGATGGCACGTCGCTGCCTTCGCCATCGAGGACGCCAATACGCTGCTCGAGCGTGTTGCCGTTGGCGTCGTAGCGGAGAGCGACGCTCGCTTCTGGATGAGTGCCATCGCCAATGACGCGCAGCTGGTTGAATCGATCGTAGGAATACGACCGCGAGAGCGGTGCCGCCGTCTCCGGCGCCAACCCGGTTTCCGCAAGGCGGTTCCCGTTCGGTGAATAGGTATAGGCCACAGCGGCGGGCCCTGGATAATCCACGCCGATGACCCGATTCGCCGCGTCGTAACGGTAGGTGGTCACGGCCGCGGCGCCACCGGACAGCCGAGCATGCTGCTCGAGTTGCGTGATCCGGTTGCCGTTGGCGTCGTACGAATATGCGTAGTTCGAGACCGGACCCTGCGTTCCGCGATTGGCAATTGCCGTGACGCGATCGGCCGCGTCATAAGTCGTCTCTGCGACCGTCCCGTTGGGGTGCACGATGGAGTGCATCAGGTCGTCGGGCCAATAGTTGAACTGCGTGGTCAGCAGCCCTTCGGTCGCGCTGATCGGGCGGTTCTTCGCATCAAACGCGTAATCAGTGCGGTTGCCGTCGGTATCGACGATTGCGGTTTGATTTCCGGCGCGGTCGTATTCGACTCGAACGACTTTACTGTCACGCGTCGCCTGACGCACCATGCGATCGAGCGGGTCGTAGTCGTAGAGTGTCGTTTCCGTTTCGCTGAGGCCGGCGCTCACCAGCTTGATCTCGTCAACCCTGGTGAGGTTGCCGTTGGCGTCGTAGGCGTACTCGATGCGACCGGGTTGCGGGAAGACGATGTCGCCGGCCGCGTCCCGCTGGTGGTTCGAGTAGGTCCGGCGGACCTCGCGATTCAGCGCATCGTATTCCTTGAGGACGATCTGCGCGGCCGCGTCAACGATTCGCGTTTGGTTGCCGCCCGAGTCGTAGCCGTACTGCCACCGGCGCGCAGTCGCCTCGTCACCGCCGGCTCCAGCCGAACGCGGCCGCGCGTCGTCGAGTGATCCGGCGATGCCATGCTGCAACATGTCGGTGATGCGGTTCAGGGCATCGTGCCGGTAGGTCGTCAGATTGCCGTTGGCATCCTGCTGGGCAATCCGGTTCCGCTGCGCGTCGTAGAGAAAGCGCGTGACGCCGCCGACACCGCCGCGGGTTTCGTCAATCGCGAGGACGGCGCCGAATTCGTCGTAGGCATAGCCGGTTCGCGAGGTGGCGCTGTTCGGCTCCGTGACGGACACGAGCCGGTCGTCCTGATCGTATTGATAGGCGGCGACCGCGCCCGTTCCGTCTTCGGCGAGCACCTTGCGATTGCGAACGTCGTAGGTGTAGCGGACGTCGAACGAACGGCCATGCACACGAGCGTCCTTGATCGTGAGAACGTTGTCGGCCCGATCGTAAGTCATCGTCGAGACCGCCGCCTGAAGCGAGCCGGCGCCTTCGGTGATCCTGACCTGGCGATCGCCGCCGTCGTAGCTGTAGGTGGTGCGATTACCGTTGCCGTCGATCAGAGCCGTGAGGTTGTTGTGCCCGTCGTACTCGCGCTCTTCAACGGCGAACTCCGCCGCGCCGTAGGCCGCAGCGAGGGCCGACGCCGACTTCGACACGCGACGCGTCCGGCCGAGCGGATCCTGCTGATGGATCGTCGTCGTCGTCGCGTTGGCATCGATCTCGAGGCGTCGGTTTTCACTGTCCCGGTGCTCGACGCGGGCGGTGATCGGACCCGCCGCGGTAATCACGCGACGCGCGGTTGTGCGGCCGAGTGCGTCGTGGTCGAACTCGGTTCTGATCTGCCGGACCAGGTCGACTTCGGCAGTCCTGAACACGCCATCCCACTCGACGCGCAGCTCCTGGTCTAGCGCATCGACCCGCAGGATCGGACGATGAAGGGCATCGAACTGCTGGCGCGTCTCGTCGCGATTGGTGTTTCGCATCGTGAGCGAGTTGGCCTGGTCGTCGAAGATGTTCTCCATCACGACGACGGGCTGGCCGGCGTTGCTGATCGACTCGGTCAGCGTCCGACGCATTTCGCGATCGAGCTGGTCGTACTCGGTGATGGTCTCGACGCCGCGGCGATCGATCTCGCGGCTGATGTTGCCGTTGCCGTCGTAGAACACGCGGTGCCTGGCGCCAAGCGGCAGCAGTTCGACAATCTTGCGGTTCAGCCCGTCGTAGATGATCTCCTTGTCGATGACACCACCGACCGAATCCTTCTCGGCCGTGACGTTGCCGTTGCCGTCATAGCGATAGGTCGTCTGCAGACACGTTGGCCCCTCGGGCGCCGGTGCGCACTGCGCCTCGAGACCGGCATCGATGGTGTGTTCGATCATCGCGTCGTGGCCGTTGAATCGCTGCCGTGATATCACGCCGCGCGGGCTGGTCGTGACCGTGGTGTGCTCGGCGTCGAGATGCGCGATCTGCGTGGTGTAGATTACTGGCGCGCCGCTCAGAGGATCGGTGAATTCCTGGCGGATCCGCACCGGGCGGTTCAAGCCATCGTAGTCGGTGTGCACGCGCAGCCCGCTGGTGACATTGGCGTCGAGCGTGCGATTCCCCGCGCCGTCGTACTCGAACCGCTTCTGAATTCCGACCACGTTGGTGTGGCTGACGAGGCGGTCGACGCCGTCGTAGATCCGTGTATCCCCGGCGTTGTTGGCGTCGGTCTCTCGCAGGATGTTTCCGGCCAGGTCGAACGTGGTGGTGGTGGCGTATGGCGCGAGCGGCAGCCGCGTGAGAATTCGCCGGTAGAGCGCGTCGTACTCGTAGACCGTCAGATGGCCGTGCAGATCGGTCTCAGTCGAGACATTGCCGGCGGCGTCGTAGGTCGTGGTCGCGATGGTCTGTCCGTTGACGCGAGCCACGGTCGGCCGATTCAGCAGATCGAACTCGAAGAGATGCTCGAGACCTCGCGGGTCGCGGCGATAGGTCCTGTTGCCATTGCCGTCGTACCGACTCACGCTCTCGAGGGTCTCCGTGCCGCCGTCGGCATTGTTAACTACGTCGCGCTGTAGCACCTGCCGATTGAGGGCATCGTACTGGAACTGTGTGACGTGACCGAGACCGTTGGTCACCGAGAGTGGTTGGCCGCCCGGCGTGTACGCCGTCGTGGTGCGACGATCGGACGTGGACGCCATCGCGATATCTGCGGGCTGGACCAGCGTTGTATCGGTGATCGACGTGACGCGGTCGAGCTCGTCGTAGGCGAAACTACGGTGGCGGCCGGCGGTGTCGTGGCTCTCGCGCAGGCGGCTGCGTTCGTCGAACAGGTGGGTGGTCACGTTGCCTTCGGCATCGATCACCCGGGTGGCATTGCCCCAGGCGTCGAATTGCGTGTAGGTCGTGGCCTTGTCGCGGGGGTCAATGACGGTTGTGAGCAGCCCGCGCAGACCCCGTTCCGTCGCGTAAGTGTTGCGAATGACCAGCGGCGCGACGCCACCCCCCGGATAGGTCGTCATCGATTGCACGTTGCCTGTCGCCGGGTCGATGATGTAGTCGGTGACGTGCCCTTCGGCATCCTGCGATCGCGTCAATCTCCCAAATGTCGGATCGAAGGTGTCGACTGCGGTTACCTCGGTCACGCTCGTCCCGTTGGCGCGCGCCACCCCGGCATAAGGAACGCCGGTGGTGCGAATCGTCGTCGTGGTCGGATTGCCCTTGGCGTCGTAGGCGTAGGTGGTAACCCGCCCCAGAGGGTCGGTCGTCTGGGTCATCAGTACATCGTTCACGCCGTCCTGAAACGCCCAGCGGGTCAGCGTGACGTTGTCGCCGGATGCGAGCACGACGCGCTTCTCGGTGACCGCACCATGCTGCTGATCCATCGTGTAGCGCGTCGGGGTGTCAAGCGGATCGAGCACCGTCGTTTGATGGGTGTTGAAGTTGAACGCGTACTCGTGCGTCGCCGCGTCCGTTGTGTTGGCGCCGGCGGTGATGGTCTTGACCATTTCCCACGGTTCCGGCGTGTTGGTGCCCCGTCCGGGAATAGTGTCTTGCGCGGTGTAATACGCAATCTCGGTGAGGTCGTGGGCTTGATTCAGCGCATTGTTCGGCCCGACAATGCGAACCATGTTGTGCACGCCAAGCGGGCTGCCGTCGTAGTCATAGCGCTCGGTTCGAGGTCCGCGAGTTGCGCGCCTGAGATTGCCTTGCGAGTCGTACTCAAATGTGACCGCCAGGTTGAGCGGTCCCTGGATCGACGTGATCCGCGGTTCCGGCATGAAACCGAACAGCTGATAGGTAAACGACAATGCCCGCCCAGCTGCGTCGGTCACCGTCGTGAGATTAGACGGGAGTCCGGCGTCGTAGGTCAGGGTTAGCCGGTTGCCGTTCGCATCCTCGATGAATGCCAGTCGATGTAGAACTGGCGCGCTGGTGTCGGCGGAGTTTGGCACGCTTTCGTAATGGTGACGCGTCCGCTGCGGCGTGTAGTAATCGTATGAGTTGTCCGCTTCCGATCGACTGACCGAGCCGTGGAATCCCACCTGCGGCGTGAAAGTGGTGACGCCGCCTTGCGTGACCGGTGAATCGAAGCGCATGCCGGACCCTTCACCGCCGATCAGCGTCAGCGTGCCACACGGATCGGCGACGATGCGCGATTGATAGTTATGCGACCAACCTGCGCCCATCGGGCCCGATGAGCGAACGCCGGCAGTACTATAGTTGCGACGGAACTCCAGCACCGGCCCGATGCCGGGGACTGACAGGTCTTCCCGCGTCAACCCGAATTGACCGGTCGCCAGATCGACGCCGGCGACCACGGTATGACCAACCGGCAGCGCGTCGTTGATCTGGATCTCGTGAATCACCGGTCCCGACACCGTCCGTGTCTCGTCGGGCGCGCCGCCGACGCCGGCAAAGACCGCCGTGATCAGGAACGAGTGCAGACCGGGCGATGACACCTGCGCCGGCGCAATCGACACGGTGTGAAGACCGCGTTCGAACAGGAGATTGTTGAACGATATCGAGCCGCCGCCGTCGCTGTTCTGCAGGATGTTGCCGTCGACCCGAATCGTGATGCGAGCGTCGCGCGTTACGTAGAACGCGAGGCCGTCGCTCGGAACGGCACAAACGGTCTGGTTGGCGCGATTCAGATACGAACGCACGATGACGCCAGGGCTTGCGGTGAGCTCGGTTGGGCCGGCGAGCCGTATGGGCGCCTTCTCACTCCGGATCTCCGCTGCGGTCCCGCGATTCAGTACGAGTTGGGCGCGATGCGGCTTGTCAGCATTGAGTTGCGTGCCTTGCAGGAGCAGGCCCTGGCCCGCACCAAGTGTCGGTCTGGCCGGCAGATAGCCCAGCCAGGTATCGAGGCCGTTGCTTTCGGTGGCAAAGAGATCGAGCTCAACCGTCGAGGCGCTGTATGGGAACGGACCGATTGGTTCGATGAGATACGGGATCGACGTGGTTCCGGTCGTGACCCCGTCGGGCGTGATGTCGACCACGGTGGGCGTGACCGTGGCGCGCACCCCGAACGCCGCCTGCTGGTAGATCCCGACCGGAGGGTTCGGACCGAACTGGAAGGTCGGCGGGGGCGCTTCTTGACCAGGGTTGACACTACGAGCGCATTGGTGCTGATTCAGCAGAATCTGGTCGGCCCGCACGCCCGTGGCAAGCCGGGCCACGACCGGAAACTGTCCGCTGCGGAGATCGAAGCAGGGCACCCAGACGGTGCCCGTGACATCGGTATCGACCAGGTTCAGCGCCGGCTCCGGACCCAGAAACAAGCTCGCCGCATAGCGGCCGATACCGGGCGTCTCGGTTGACGTCATCGACCCGCCGCCCAGGACCGGCGTGAACGCGACGCTGGCGGTCTCGCTCTGTCGCGGCGCGCTGACGTCCGGGTTGCCCCCTCCCCTCGGGAACAGCACGAATCCTGGAATGTTTCTCCCGATCGGCCTGACCCGTTTGGTCTCGCGCGATTGCACGCGCCAACAGGGCGGCCCCTCGGGAGTGTCGGTGCAGGGATCACCGGTTTCAATCAGCGTGTAGTCGTCCTCGAGCAGGTAGACGCGAGCTTCAAACGGCCGTCCGAGCAGCGTTCCGACCGGACCGCTGTTGATCAGCTCGTTGCGATCGTTCAACAGGTGGATGACGTTCATCGCCAACATCGGTGGCGCGTAGCCGCCCGTTCCGAAGGTTCGCTCGCCCATCGTCGTCAGCACAAACGTCTGCGTCGGAATCAGCAAGTCGCCGAGCACGCCGACCGAGACTCGATAGGTCGTCGCCTCGGTGTTGCCAAGAATCGTTTCCACCGCGGCACCAGACGTCGACGTCGTCTCCTGCTCCTGGTTGTCGCCGCTGCATTCCTCGAGCGTCGGCGAGGGAATGCCGCACCGCGGCTCCTGAGGGTAGATCACCATGTTGACCGCGCCGACCGGCAGGGAGCCGGCGCTCGGTGTGGCGGGCAGGACGTTGAACAGCAATTCGCCGTTGGCGATCGGGTTGTTGAACTGATCCTCGAGCCGCGCGAGCAGCGTTCCACCGGTCTGTCCCGGCGTGCCGTGATTGCCGTCGCCAGCGACCTTCGTGATGTGATCCGCCGGACCCGGATAGGCAAACTGCTGGAAGGGAGCCAGCAGCTCAATCGGGTGGCCGCCGCCGACCGCAAACGCCGTCACGATGTTCTGACCGACCTGGGTGGTGTGCGCGTCGGTCGGATGAATGCGCACGTAGAAGGGCAACTCGCCGGTGCTGGTCCCCAGCTTCAACGTCGCCCTGGCAATGCCCTGATGATCGGTCACCGCCTCGATGCCACCGCTGTCGCCTTCGAAAGTGCCGCCCCCGGCCTGGACGATGAACGACACCGTCGCACCTTCGACGGCGCGACCGTCCTGGTCGCGCGCCCAGATGGCGAGCGCACGATCGAGCGGTTGATCGACGACACCCTTTTGTTTGTCGGTGATCGCGATCTTGGTCAAGAAGCGAACCGCGGTCGGATCGGTGTTGGGCGCTGCCGCATTCGGCCCGGCGAGCTCGACGGCCAGCGGTTGAGCGGGCCAGTCTTCGGGCGGCTGGGTGGTGAAACCCCCGGCAAGGCCACCGGAGATGAAATAACCTCCCGCCCCCGTGGCCGGATCGATCATCACGTAACCAATCCCGGTCCAGATGTTCCTCGTCAGATCACGCTGCGGAATCGTCACCCGCCAGCCCTGATTCACGGCATCGGCGATCTCCGCCTTCACCACCTCCGCGGTCTGCACCCGCGCCAGCACGTCAGCGAGATTGGCGGACGTGACCTCTTCAATCGCAATCCCACCGGCGCGCGCCAGCTGAATCACCGACGCCGCCGACACCGCGTCGACGCCGCCGAGATTCGCCCGCAGCACGTCCGCCTCATGCACCGACCCCGCCAGTCCCGACAGCCGCAGGAACGCCTGCGCCCGCGTGTCATCGCTGCCGGTGGGCACCGGCTCCGCGATCCGCAGATCCGCGTCGACAAACACGCCGCGCCACTCGATCGATTGCGGCTGGCCGAAGACGACGGTGCGCGCGTGCACCGAGCCGACCACGACGTGCGTCAGGGCGGGCCGGACATTGACCACGCGCAGCAGACGCTCGAGCGTGTGCTCGGCGTCATTCCAGCGCCGGATGTAGTCGATCGCAAGCGAGTACAGCCGATCGGCGGCGGGATGCTCGGTGTCGTCCGGCGCGCGCACCAGTGGAATCTCATACGCCGCGGGCTGCGCGGCCAGGCCGAGCGCGTAATAGCCGCCGGCGAGCATTGAATTGACCACCGCCACCGCGCCGCGCGGCGTCTGCACTTCCACCGTCAGCGCATGAAACGCGCCCATCTGGATCGGCGTTGTCCCCGCCGCCTTGACGACGCCGCCAATCTTCAGCACCGGGCGGAGCTTGACGAGAAATGCCGGCGTGTTATCGAGCCCGAGGAAGGAATGGGCCACCACCTGATCGTCAACCGTCGCCGGCACGTACGACAGCGTCAGCCGGCGGCCGGCGATCTCCGCGGCGGAGACCGTGACATCGAAGGCGGTGCCGCCCTCCCCTTCCACGACAACGCGGACGCGGTGCCGCAGCGGCTCCGGCAGTGCGGCCGACTCGGTGTTGATCGACACGATCGCATACGGCAGCGTGCTCGGCAGCAAACCGCTCGTCACCGCACGCGTCGAACGGGTCGACAGGACCTGATCGAACGTCAACGGCGAGCCGCTCTGCGTGAGGTAGCCGGTAATGCTGGCCCGATAGAAATCCATCGGCGTGATCGATTGCGTCTGCGAGAGGTAGTCCTGCACCAGCGTGCTGGCGTTGAAGCCCATCGCCGACAACACGTCCTGGCCCGCCGCGACGTCAACCGGCTTGAAGGACGGATCGAGCGGAATCCAGGCGCGGCCGATAGTGCCGAGACGCACACCGCGATAGTTGCTGTAGGGGACGTAGGCTTCGACCCAGGTGTGCTCGATCTCGAAGGCGCCGATGCCGCCAGCCTGGACGATCGGCCGGAACGGCATGCCGGCGCGCGTGAAGATCTCCGCGGCCCGTCTCGTCGATCCCGCGCCGGTCAGCGCGATCGCCTGCGGTCCAGTCAGGCGAATCACCCCGCGCACGTAGCGAGCCGGCGTCCGGCTCGCGCGCAGCAGCGCGATCAACAGGCTCGCCTGGTCGGCATCGTTGCCGCCGGCCTGGCGCAGCGTTTCCGACGCGTCGTGCATCGCGCCGTAATAGAACTCGTTACGAATCTCGTTCTGCACGAACTCGAAGATGGCGATGGGGTCCTGCGACAGCGCCGCGGCCTTGGCGCGAATGGCCGGGGTGAATCCGGTGTCGGCGGTTTCAGCCAGGTCGGCCGCCTGCGGCGGCGGGACCGGCGACGTCAGGTACGCGGGAACGATGGCAGCGCCCAGATTGGGCGCAACCTGCGGCAGCGCCAGCGATCGATACGGCAGCGTGGCGCCGATCGGCGTCCGGGCTGACGCGTCCACGACGCCGGCCAGCGCCGCGACGATCGCATCGAGCGCGGCTCGATCGCGCGCCGCATCACGCGGCGAGGTGTCGGAGCGGGTTAGAAACGGCTCCGCCCCCTCATACAGGCGATCGAGACGCTCGCGAATCAACCTGCCGTTCTCCGGCATGACGGTCGATGACGACTCTCGAGGCGCCGTCACGCTGCAACTTCGCATCGAGGCCGCGCTGCTCCTCGTCGAACAACAGGTCGAGCGCGCGCACCCGCTCGAGCACGTCGATGACGCGGCCGAGTTCAGGCGGCGTGGGCGAAGACGAACGGCGCGCGGTCCGCGCGGCGGTGTCGAGCGACTGCAGCTCGCGCTGCAGATCGCTCATCACCACGCGCAACCCGTGACCGGGCTGCGCGAACAGGGAAAGCGGCGCACACAACACCGCTGTCACGACGATTACCGCGCATCGTCGAGAGATTGGCCACAACGAACAGAGCGCGGGGGATGCGCACTTCATCTGGAGCCGGGTGCTGAACTGATTGGAAGGCGAAGGTTACTCCCAAACCGAGCGCGTTCGGACACGAATGTTCGACCCGATCCGAAGCTCAGCAGAAGTCGCCGCCGGGGCTGACATTTCTCTGACGCGAACGAACCGCCATCACGCACCTCCTCAACCTGCCCCTTAGACACGTGAGGTCGCGTTTTTTTTCATCCAGCCAACGCCGGGAGAATCCTCATCGCCCTGGAGGTGAGGAAAGACGGGCGGTG
Organism: uncultured Acidimicrobiia bacterium; assembly: GCA_963795125.1. GTDB lineage: Bacteria > Acidobacteriota > Vicinamibacteria > Vicinamibacterales > UBA2999 > 12-FULL-67-14b. The sequence goes on from CAWCGQ010000001.1 coordinate 1,958,128, forward strand.
ATCGCTAGTCGGCGCGCAGGGCCACGACCGGATCGACAAACGCGGCCTTCAGTGCCGGGGCCGTGCACGCCATGACCGAGACAATGGCAAGAAGCAGCGTCGCGATCGCGAAGGTCGACCAGTCGTGCGGCTCGACGCCGTAGAGCAATCCGGCGATCGAGCGCGTCGCGGCGATCGCACCGAGCAAGCCCACAACGATGCCGGCGCCGACGCTGAGCATGCCCTGCCCGACCATCATGCCCACCACGCGCGAGCGCTCGGCGCCGAGCGCCAGGCGGATGCCGATTTCCTGCGTGCGTTCCGCGACGGCGTAGGCCACGACCCCGTACAGACCCAGCACCGCCAGCACCAGCGCGACCATCGCAAAGGTGCCGAGCAGCAGCAGGTTGAAGCGGCGCGGCGCAATCGATGCGGAGAGCGCCCGCTCCATCGTCATGATCGAGTACAACGACTGCGACGGATCGATCGCCGACAGCGCCTTGCGAATCGGCCCAGCGGCGGCCGTCGGATCGCCGTCGATCCGCATCGCCAGCAGGATGCCGAACAGCGGCGACTCCTCATGATGGAGAAACACTTCAGGAGCGGGATCCGAATCGATCGAGGCGTATTTCAGGTCGGCGATCACACCGACGATCGTGCCGTAGCGGTCCTGACCAAGCCAGGGGATGCGAATCTGCGCGTTGAGCGGCTCGTCGTCCGGAAAATCGCGCCGCGCCAGGCTCTCATTGATCAGCACCGCCCCCGGAATGTCGGCCTCGTCGAACCACCGGCCCTTGATTAGCGACATGCCGAGCATCGGACCGAACCCCGCTGAAATCGACGTGACCGGAGCGGCGCGGGACGAGCGATTCTCGGGCATCGGCTCGCCGCGCTTGAGGACGATCATGGTGTTGCCGCGCGGCGTGGTGACCGCCGCCTCGCGCACACCCGGCAGTGTTCTCGCGGTGTTGAGAAGCCTGGCCACATACTCGTGGCGCGCCTTCTGCTCCCGATACTGCGGGCCGCGAAAGTCGACCCGCATGGTCAGAATCTGCTCCGGCACGAAGCCGGCGGCATAGGTCGTCATCTGCCACACGCTCTTGAACATCAGGCCGGCGCCGGCGAGCAGCACCACCGTCAGCGCCACCTGCATCGCGGCCATCGCGCGGCCGGTGAGCAGCACGCGCCGTGAGGCGGACACACTGCGGCCGCCTTCCTTGAGCACCTCCTGGGCATTGGTGAAAGCCAGGGCCAGCGCCGGGCCGACACCGAAGACGAACGCCGTGCCGAGCGCGATTGCCATCGCCACGGCCATCACCCGGAGGTCGATGGTGGTCTCGGTAAGGCGTGGCACGGCGCTCCCGATCAGCCCAACCACCAGGCCGATCAGCCAGGACGCCAGCAGCACTCCGCCAATCCCGCCAAGTAACGCATACGCCACGCTCTCGGCCAGCAGCTGGCGGACGACCCGCAGCGGACCGCTGCCCACCGACATCCGCAGCGCCATCTCCTTGCGCCTCGCGGCCGAGCGCGACAGCAACAGGTTCGCCACGTTCGCGCAGGTGATCAGCAACACGCACAGCGCGGCGGCGAGCAGGACCTCCAGCGCCAGCCGCGAGGGTCCGACCAGTTTCTCGCGCAGCGGGACCACGACTGCGGTGGATTGGCCGAACGGCGTCGGGTGTTCGCGCTGCTCGCGCGAGTGGAAGGCATCGATCTCCGCGCGCGCTTGCGCGACCGACACGCCGGGCTTGAGCTCGCCCATCGCCTGGTAGATCCGCACCTGCGTGCTTGGAGTGACGACGCCCGGCGGCGGCGGCAGCACCATCAGGCGATAGGCCAGGGGCTCGACCTGCTCGGGTGGTGCCGCCCCCATGCCGGAGGTGGGCAATTGCGGTCGGAAGGTTGCGGGCAGGACCCCGCCGATCAGGGCCTGGCGTCCGTCAACGAGCACGGCACGGCCGACGACCCCGGGATCGCCGTGGAACAGTTCGCGAAAGGCGGGATGGGTCAGCACCAGCGTTTCCGAGTCGTTTCCCGTCGGCAGCGCGCCGAGCAGCGGTTCGGCGCCACTGACCTCCCAGAATCCTTCAGACGCCGAGACAATCCGCGCGCGCGTTGCCTCCGCGCCGGCCACCATCGTCGAATCCGAGGAGCTGTACGCAATCACATGCTGCAGCAGCGTCGCCTGCGACTGCCAGTGGGCGAAGTCGATCGAGTTCAGGAACTCGTTGCTCGAGCGCGCCTCGCGCGTCGCCAGCCACACCATGCGGTCCGGGTGAGCGTAGGCCAGGGGGCGCAGCAGGACGGAGTTGACAACGCTGAAGATCGCCGTCGTCAAGCCGATGCCGAGCGCCAGCGTGACGACAATCGCGAGCGAGAACGCGGGATTGCGTCGCACGTGTCGAAACGCATCGCGCGCGTCCTGGCGAATCTGATCGATCCAGTCCGGAATCCACACCCCGCGCACGTCCTCTTTCACCCGGGCCGGGTTGCCGAATTTGCGGATGGCGGCGAAGCGCGCCTCCGCTGCCGGCATGCCACGCGCGATGTTGTCCTCGGTGTCAGCGTCGATGTGATCGCGGATTTCGCGATCGAGGTCGTCGAGATCCGGGATGCGGCGGCTCATGACTCAGGCCGGTCGTGAATGCAGGATGCGGGCGATCGCGGCGGCCATCTTGTCCCACTTGCCGGCCTCCACGGTCAGCTGCTTGCGACCTTTCGCGGTGAGGCGGTAGAACTTGGCGCGGCGGTTGTTCTCGGAGGTGCCGTCTTCCGCGACAATCCAGCCGCGCTTGATCAGGCGATGCAACGCCGGATAGAGCGACCCCTGCTCCACCTGGAGCACGTCCTCGGAGGTGCGCTCGATCGCCTTCGCGATCGCATGACCGTGCGCGTGCCCGGGCTGCAGGGTCCGCAGGATCAGCAGGTCGAGCGTGCCCTGCAGCAGCTCAACCCTGTCGTCTCTAGTAGGCATTCTAGGCGAACGGTAAAACACCTTCACCTAGAATGTCAAGGTGAAGGGTGGCACGCCGTTGAATGTGGTCTCGCGCGATGCGGTTGGCGCCGGTCGAGGCCCCACCGCACGTCGATAGTCGTCAGGGATTGACCAATCCCATCGCGAGCGCCTGGCTCCTGAGCGAACCATTACGGAGGCCGGCGGCCCTGGCCCGAGCCAGGACGCGGCGTTCGGTTTCACCGAGGCCCTCGCTTCTGAGACCCATCATCGCCTTGACCCTCGCGCCAGCCGGGATCCTCACGTGCCACAGGCCGTATGCGTGACCGAGCTCGTGGGAGAGATAGTCGGCATCGGGCGCCCCGAGAGTCGTGACCGAGCGACCGATGTTGGCGTTGACACCCACGCTCGGCGGCCCGCCGGTGTTGCAGCCATCGCCCGGCGCACTCAGCGTACACAAGCCGACCGCCTGCGGATTGATCACCACACGTACAGCCACCGTATGGTTCGAGACCTGTTGAATGGTCAACTGCTGAAGCCGGTCGTCGATGATCTCGACCACACCGGTGACGGCATTGTCAGTCATCGCGGCATACTGCTCGATGAAGCGCTGTGCGGCCGTGCGCGGGACGTTCGAAGTGTCGGAGGACATCACGATGCGCACCCTGGTGCCATCGCGCCAGGGGTACCACGCAGCGCCTGTCGCGGAACGCGTCGGCGCATCAGAGAGGGGCCCACTGCTGAATAACATCGCGTCGATAATGTCCTTCAAGTCGACCGATACCAGACTGAGCTCGGATGAGGCCTGACTCCGGCCGACGTCATTGATGGCGGTGACGCGGGCGTAAAAGGTATTGGTCCCCGCGCGATTCGCTCGCCACTGGAACTCCCGCGTCGGAACCTCGGTTTGCAGCACGTCGGATGAGCCTGGACTGGAGCCAATGGACACATCCCACCGGGTGGCACTACCACTCCACGAGAGTTGAAACTCACTCCCTCCCAGTTCCGCTTCCTGCGAAGCGATGCTCAGGTTGGTCGGTGCTGAGGGCGCGGTCGGGGCGACGGTGACGGTCGGCGAGGGACTGGATGGGCCCGAGCCGCAACCAATCGAGGTCGCCACAACGCAAAGAGCAATGAATGTCCTGGTCATGACTGTTCGGCGCGAGCTGAGCAGTATACCCATTTCGACCTGCGGCGGCACGCGATGTGAATGTGATCACGCCCGATGAGGCTACTGTCGAGGTGTGTGGTGATCGCGGCGGCCACATTGGCAATCGGCGGATGCAGTCACGGCGCGCTGACGGAACTGCCGACCGCGCCAACACCCGGCGCGCCCGTCATCAGGAGCCTGACCATCTCGCCCGTGGGCGGCGGAACGCTGATCGCCGGCCAATCTGTCCCGATCATCACCAGCGGGCCGATGCCTTCCTCCGGCGTGCCGCTCGGTGCGTTCGCTCAGTACAGCGACGGCTCCGCAAGGTTCGTCGAGGCCACCTGGACCACCAGCGATGCCACGGTCCTCATCGTCAGCAATCAGTCCTTCGTGGCGGTGGGACGCGGCACGGCCACGCTGACGGCGACCGCCGAAGGACGCAGCGCCTCCGAAAACTACCGCATCGACCCGGGCATACCCGGAACCTGGGCCGGCGCTTACGTCGTTGAACAGTGCGAGGCCGGCAGCAGCCTGATGTACGAATTGATCTGCAGCGCCGTTCCCGGGCGCCCGCGTGGCGCGTTGCCGGTTGGCGCTACCGCGCCGATTGCGTTTGAGATCAGCCAGTCTGGAACCGACCTGACGGCGACCGCCGCCTTCGGCGACATTCGCGGCCGGTTGACCGGCAGCGATCGCGGGCGGAACTTTCTGACGTTGTCCGGTGATCTGACCGGCGGCACCACGACGATCTCGGTCGTCTACTGGGATGCGGCCGTGAAAATGGACGTCATGGATGCCTTCATCGGCTTCCAGGTCCGAATGGCCGGAGTGCCAAGCTACGCGGTGGTGAGCGGGTACTTCGTCGACGTCACGCGGCGTTAGTTACGCCAGGCGCATGCGGCGCAGCAGCCGCACCACCCTCGAGCGCAGCCGATTGTCGACCCATTCTTCCTTATCCTCGCGCCGGTCGGGCGGCTCCTCGCCGTCCGACGATGTAACCGAACATCAGCAGGCGCGTCGCTTCGAGCAGGCCGTCGCCGCCAAACGGCTTCTCGATGAACGCCTCGCCGTCGTCAAGCTCACGCAGGTTGTGAAACAGCGCGTCGGCAAAGCCGGTGACGTAGAGAATGCGCGCCTTCGGAAAGCGTTCACGCACCAACACCCCGAGCTGACGGCCGTTGATGCCGGGCATCATCAGATCGGTCACGAGCAGGTCGAGCCCGGGAAAATCCGGCGACGCGATCAGCTCCGCGGCGGCGTCGCCCGACTGCGCGGACGATGATCTCGTAGTTGTCCGTCGCCAGGATGCGGGTCACGAGCTTCAGGATCGGCAGCTTCATCGTCGACGACCAGCAGGCGCTTGCGAACCTCGAGAGGCGGCCGCTTGAGCGCGACGCCGACCTGGTCCCCCGGTCGATGGATGAGCGGAACGTTGGGTAGGCCTTGTGTGTCCGAACCCGGCATGCGATGAACCTATCTTAGCGTCCCTGCCGCGTCCGCCAACTGACACAGGCGACGCGGAGGACATTTGCCTCCCGCGCCGCCTGCGGTTTCTGCGCAGAACTGCGACGTTCGCTAGCGCTTGCGTGCCTCGTAGACCGTCGCGGCGCCGCCGCCGATGGCCGCGCCAATCAGCGCGCCCTTCTTGCCGGCGATCAGGCCGCCGATGCCGGCGCCGGCGCCGGAGCTGCCGCCGATGATCATCGCGGTCTTGCCCCACGAGCGGTCGGACTCGCGCGCGCGCGTCGACCGTGCGCTGACGGGCCGGCTGCGAACGGTGCGGGTGCGCACCACCGGACGGCTGACGATGTCGTCACGGTAGACCGGCTGCGGCGCGTAGCCGATCGGTTGCGCATACGCGCGCGCTGCGGCGCATACGCGGGGTTGCGCGTGATGCAGGTCACGTCGGTGACCTCGCGGCCGGCGACGACCGCGCGCCGCAACACCGCTTCTTCATACGGCTGGCATTGCATGGTCGCGCCGTTGTTGAACGCGCCCGTGTTGGCCACCGTCATGGCATACGCGCCATTCGGATCCGGTCCGTAGGCCGGAGCCGGAGATGGCCGCATTGCCGCGGAAGCGCCAAGCGCCACCGCGCCCGCCACCAATCCGCCGATTGCCGATCCCACAACTGTGTTCATCATGATCCGAATCCTCCGATGCCCCATGAATCATCAAGGCCTGTGCCAGTGATTTCGGGCTGAAACGGACTGATTGGTGGACGATTCGGGAGACCAACCGGCGGTTTGGCGAGCGTTGCGAGGACAGCTCGGCCGTAAGACGCGGGTGCTACGGGACGATGGCCCACATGAAGGTTGCGCCGACCGAGACGCGCCAGAACGCGAGATTGTCGGGACGGCCGCAGCTCGGGATGATCGCGCGGACGAAAAGAAATAGCGCACGTCGCCGCGCAGCGCCGACGAAGTCATTCACGGTGACGAACGCTCCGCCGCCGGCGCTGATGCCGAGGTCGTAGGTGCGCGGCGGTCAATGCCGCACGGCGCGCCGCAGCCATCGACCTGCAGGATGCCGGCGCCGGCGCCGCCAAACGGCCGCAGCGGTGCCGGCCGGCTTCACCCAGGCCGCGTTGACGAGGTACGTGGTCAGGTCGAGCACCGGCGGCCGCGTCGATACGCCGGTCGAGCGGCCGAAATCAATCTCCGCGCCCCAGCCGTTGGCTTCGTGCACGGCGACCGACGCGCCCGCGGCCGTGCGCGCGCTGGTCACCTCGCCGCCGGTCATCGCGCCGATGTGGCCGGTGAAGTAGCCCTTGAACGTGCCCATCGTCATCTGCGCGCGGGCGTCGCTCGCGCTCGCCGCGATCAGCATGCACACCCCGAGCACCAACACGACACTGCGCTTCATCAACAGATCTCCTGGCCCGTGAACAACCGCTGGCCCTCGGCCAGCAGCCACTTGCGCGCGTCCTGGTAACGCGGGCACGCGGCGGCGACGTGCCGCCAGAACCGCTTCGAATGATTCATCTCGCGCCGGTGCATCAACTCGTGGATCATGACGTACTCGCGCACCGAGCGGCGGCACCAGTACCAGCCGCCAGTTGAGCGTGATCGAGCCGCGCGACGAACAGGCGCCCCAGCGCGATCGCTGATTGCGAATCGACACGCGCGTCACGGTGATGTCGTGCAGCCGCGGCCAGCGCCAGCAGTTCCGCCGGCAGCTCCTGCGGCGGCGCGGCGGCGCAAGCGCCGGCTCGTCGGGATGCACCACCGCCGGCCGCGACTGCGCGCTTGAGCTGCTGCCTGGCAATCCACGACGCGCTGCGCTCGACAAACGCCTGCGCCTCGCGCTTCGATCCCCAGCGCGGCAGCGTCACGCGCAACGTGCCGTCGTCCAGCATGCGCAGGATGTAGCGCCGCGCCCAGCGGTGACGGACGAACACCGTCGTGCGCCGGTCGCCAGGGTGCGGGGTGCCGGTGCGCGCGCGTCGGACAAATGCAGGGTCGAGTTGCATGGAACGTCACTAAAGATACCGTAAAGTTAGCGCCATGGCATCGGGCTTCGACGCGCTGGCCGATCTGGTCCGCGGCGCCACGTTCGACGACTTCCTGCTGCGGCCGCAGTACAGCGTGATCGCGCGGCGCGATCCGGCGTCGATCGATCTGTCGTGCCGCTTCTCGACCCACATCACGCTGCAAGCGGCCGCTGGTGTCGGCCAACATGGACACCGTGACGCGCGCGCCGATGGCGATCGTGCAGGCCGAGGAAGGCGGCATCGGGATCATCGATCGCGGCTTCCGCAACGGCGACATCGAGCCGCAGGTGCGCGAAGTGGCCAAGGTCAAGCGGATGCAGCACATCATCATCCGCGATCCGTATTCGGTGACGCCCGAGACGCCCCTGTCCGACGCGGTGGCGCTGATGCGCCGCCGCCGCGCCGGCACGCTGGTCGTGGTCGATGCCGATCGCAAGCTGCAGGGGCCTGCTGACCGAGCGCGACGTGCGCTTCGTCAACACGCGCGAGGGCATGGTCGCGTCGCGGATGACGCCGGTCGAGTCGCTGATCACCGGCGAGGGCGAGCTGACGCTGGCGGTGGCCGAGCAGCTGATGGTGCAGCGCAAGATCAAGAAGCTGCCGCTGGTCGACCGGCACGGCACGCTGATCGGCCTGATCACCGCCAAGGACATTCACCGCCAGGAACGCCTGCCGTTCGCGACGCGCGATGCGCACGGCCGGCTGCGGGTCGGCGCGGCGATCGGCGCGACCGGCGATTTCATCGAGCGCGCCGCCGAGCTGGTCAAGGCGCACGTCGACGTGATCGTGATCGACATCGCGCACGGCCACTCGATCGTGATGGCCAGGGCGATCGATGCGTTCCGCAAGGCCTATCCCGACCTCGAGCTGGTCGCCGGCAACGTCGCCACCGCCGAAGGCGTGACGTTTCTCGCCGAGCGCGGCGTCAACGCGATCAAGGTCGGCATCGGGCCCGGCGGCGGCTGCACGACGCGCCTCACCACCAGCTTCGGCGTGCCGCAGCTGCAGGCGCTCTACGAGTGCCGGCCGGAGCCGGCGACGCGACGTGTCCGCTGATCGCCGACGGCGGCATCAAGCGCCACGGCGCGATCCTCGAGGCGCTGCTGTTCGGCGGCGACACCGTGATGCTCGGCAGCATGTTCGCCGGCACCGAGGAAACGCCCGGCGAGGTGGTGCAGAAGTCGGTGGTGCTGCCCGATCAACAGCGGTCGGTGAAGGTGCCGTTCAAGGTGCTGCGCGGCATGGCGTCGATCCAGGCGATCCGCGATCGGCTCGACGTCGAAGACGACGATGTCGTCGACCTGGAGTCGATCGGCGCCGAAGGCACCGAGGTCAGCGTGCCGGCGCGCGGCTCGGTCCGCCCGATCGATTCACGACATCTTCAAGCACCTGTGCTCGTCGATCAGCTACGGCGGCGCCGAGCAGCCTCGCGGAGCTGCGGCAGATGTTCCGCGCCGATCCGATGCGCTATCTGATCAAGCTGTCGGCATCGTCGAAGAAAGAAAGCTACGAGCGGTGAGACCAGCCGGCGAGGAACACGTGGCTGTTGACGCCCGGGTTCGAGCCGAGCTGGTTGCCGTTCGAGAAATGCTGAAAGCGATACGCGAGCAGCGAGCGCATGCGCGGCCGCGCCAGCCGGCGGCGAATGCCGCCGCCCCAGTGCGCGGTGAAATTGCAGGCGGCCGGTCTCTTCGGGAATCGGCGCGGTCGTCCACATGCCGCCCATCGACAGCTCCGCAAACGCCGACCACGTCGGCCGCGGCGGGAAGTTCCATCGCCACACCACCGGCGCAAGCCCGACGCCGTAAATCGCTCGACGGGCTGAATTGCGCGAACAGCGGCGTCGCCTCGACGCCCCACGCGAACCGGCCGCGAATGCCGATCAACTGTCAGCTCGCCGGTCAGCTCTCGCGCGTAGCCGATCGTCTGGACCGCGTAGGCGCGGCCCGCGGTCGATTCGAAACAGACGGACGCTCCGGGCGACTCCCGACACGCGACGGTCCACTCCGGCCCGATCGTTCGACCTCGGTCCGACGGTCGTTCTCCGAACGTTCTACGATCGAGCATGCCAATCGCGAGCGGCCCATCGGTATTCATCTGCTCGACCGCCGGATCCAGATCGCGTTCGACGTTGACCTCGAGGCCGTGATTGACCTGCAGATCCAGGGTCGACGGACCGTTGGCGATTCGTCCAGTCAATCGCGCCGCCCGCCATTCGCGGACGCAAACGACAACTCAATGCTCGACGCTGAACGGATCGGCTGTGCATTCGCGAGCGGCAGCTCGACGCGTGGCCGGTCGAGCGCCGCGCGAACTGAACGCGATGCGCCACGACGAGTCGCAGGCGCTCGAGCGACCAGACGCGCTGCTGGGGATCGTTGGGGACGCGGCAGGTAGCGACGATGTTGGCCGTCGCCACCTGCGTGAGCAGGAGAAGCGCCGTAATCATCTCAGATCTCAGATCGTGGATTGCTGATCCATCGTAGACCTTGAGATCTTAGATTAGTCAGCAATCTGAGATCAGCGATCTGCGATCGTCATCACTCGACGCGCAAGGCCTCCAGCGGGTCGATGCGGCTGGCCTTCAGCGCCGGGAACAGGCCCGCGAGAAACGCCACCACTCCGAGCACCAACGGCAGCGCGATGAAGGTCAGCGGATCGGTGGTGCTGACGCCGTAGACCAGCCCCGAGAGCAGCTGCGTCAGCGCCAGTGCCGCGACGACGCCGATTGCCAGGCCGGCGACCACCGGCTTCAGCGACCCGAACAACACCAGCCCCAGGATCTCGCGGCTGGTCGCGCCGAGCGCGACGCGAATGCCGATCTCCTGCGTGCGCTGCGCCACCGAATAGGCGACGGTGCCGTAGATGCCCGCAATCGCCAGCACCAGCGCGATGCCCGCAAACACGACGAGCAGCGTCATGTTGAAGCGGCGCTGGGTCAGCGACGCACCGACCACGTCGTCCAGCGTGCGCGGCGGCGACACCGGCAGCGCCGGATCGAGTGACTGCAAGGCGGCGCGCACCGAGGCGGCAACGCTCATCGGCTCGCCGGCCGTGCGGATCATCAGATTCTGCGCGCGCGCGGGGGCGCCGCTATTGGGCGCGTAGGTGATCGGCACCGGCTCCTGATCGGCACGATACTGCCGGACGTTGCCGACCACGCCGATAATCTCGACCCACTCGAGGTTGCCCTGCTCATCCGGGCCGAACGAAAAGCGATGGCCAATCGGATCCTCGTTGGGGAACTGGCGGCGCGCCATCGCCTCGTTGATGATGATCGCCCGCGGATTGAGCGTCGCATCCGCGCGGGTGAACTCGCGGCCGCGCACGATCGGGATGCCCATCGTGCTGAAGTAGCCGGCGCCCACGTCGACGAAGTTGCTGACCGGCTGCTGATTGGGCGGGACTATCGGCTGGTTGTCCGGCTGGAACGCCAGCATGCTCATGCCGCCGCCCATCGGCACGCTGCCGGTGAGCGTGACCTGCTCGACGCCGGGTAGGGCGCCGACGTGGTCGAGCACCCGCTCCCAGTAGGCGGCGAACTGCCCGGGCGACTTGTAGCCCTCGCCCGTCGGCGCCACGCTCATCGTCAGGATGTGCGACGTCCTGAAGCCCATCGGCATGTCGATGAGGGTCATGAGGCTGCGGAACAGCAGCCCTGCGCCAACCAGCAACACCAGCGACAGCGCCACCTCCGCCAGCACCAGCCCGGCGCGCGCGAAGTGGCGCTGCCCGTCGCCCGTCGAGCCGCGGGTGTTGTCCTTGAGCGTGCTCTGCAGTTCGGGGCTCGAGGCCTGCCAGGCCGGGACGACGCCGAACAGGACGCCGGTGGCAATCGACAGCAGCAGCGCAAAACCGAGCGCGTAACCGTCCACGCCTACCGGCGCGACGCGCGGCACTTCGCCCGGTTCGAGCGCCAGGATCAGGTCGACGCCCCAGAACGCGAGCAGCACGCCCGAGCACGCCGCCGACCAGCGCGATAACCACGCTCTCGGTCAGCAGCTGGCGCATCAGCGTGGCGCGATCGGCGCCGATCGCGGCGCGGATCGCGAGCTCGCGCGCGCGCACCGTCGCGCGCGCCATCAACAGGTTCGCGACGTTGGCGACGACGATCAGCAGCACGCATCCGACCGCGCCGAGCAGCACGAGCAGCGGCGTGCGCGCCGACCCGACCAGCCGGTCCTGCAGCGGCGTCGCGATGCCGATGAAGTTCGACGACTCCTCCGGATACTGCTTGCGCGAGCTGATCGGAAATGGTCGCCAGTTCCGCGTTGGCCTGCCGCACCGAGGTTCCCTCTTTCAGGCGGCGCGATGCCGCGCAGGCAATGCGCGCCACGCTGCTCGCGCGGGTCGGCGTCGGGCGGCCGCCGCAACCCGGCACGTCGTAGCGCCGCCGGCACCCAGAAGTTGCTGGCGTCGGGAAAGTTCAGCGTCGCCGGCATCACCCCGACCATCGTGTGCGGCTGGCCGTTGAGCCGCACCGTCTGGTTGATGACGTCGGCGCTGCCGGCGAACTGGCGCTGCCAGAAGCCAAAACTCAAGACGACGTTCTGGCCGCGGCCGGGCTCGGCGTCCTCGCGCGTGAAAGCGCGGCCGAGGATCGGCGGCACGCCCAGCACGTCGAAGAACGACGACGAGGTCATCGTGCCGCGAACCCGCGCCGGCTCGCCCGTGGTCGGGGTGACGTTGTAGGTCCGCGTCGCGAACACGCTCATCACGTCAAACGACGTCGCCATCTTCCGCCAGTCCAGAAATGTGGCGGGCGCAATCGCGCCGCCTCCGCCAAGGTCGCGCCGCTCGACCTCGTTGAGGTCGACGATGCGCTCCGGATGCTGAAACGGGAGCCCCTGCAGCAGGACGCCGTTGACGATGCTGAACATCGCCGTGTTCGCGCCAATCCCGACCGCGAGCGTGAAGACGACCACCGACGGTAAACACCGGGGTCTTGAGCAACATGCGCACCGCGTGGCGTAAATCGCGAATCAGTTTATCCATGCGAAAGCCCAGCATAAGCAGTAACGCTGCCAAAACAGGCGGTCGCAGGCTAACAACAGGCCGCTCAATCACTTGCGCGCCGGAACGGCAGCGGAAATCGAATCGCAACCGTCCGCAAATGGGACGGCCCGGTTTCTGCTATGGTCAGATTCGGATGGCGCGAGGGTTTCGAGAGCAAGTCGGTCGAATCGCAACAGGAAGAATCGCAGCGCGCAAAGACGCTGCGGCCGGCGCTGCTCGGCCGAGGAGCGCGGCCGTGCAAGCGCGTAAGGATGGGCTGGAACTGGCGCTGGCGCAGACCCAATCCGAGATGGTGGCGGCCTGTCAGCCGGCACACCGCGAAATGCTCAAGCTGAGGCTCGAAGCCATCCAGGCTCAAATCCGGGACTTGTGAGCCATGCCGAGATTTGCTAAGCTTCGCCCAAAGCGGACACCCACCCACATTCCATTCGGGAAAACGTTCACTACCCCATTGCCTTCAGCCGTTACTCGCTAGAGTTCACCACGTGCCACCAGTCAGATTGTTCGTGGGCAACCTGCCCTATCAAGCTACCGAAGAAGATTTGCGTACGCATTTCGCGCAGGTCGGCAGCCCAACCCAAATCGTTCGCCCACTCGACCGGGAGACCGGCCGCGCGCGCGGCTTTGCGTTTGTCGAGTACGCCGAACGCCCCGCCGCGGAAGCGGCGATCAAGCAGTTCGACGGCCAGCTGTTCATGGGCCGTCCGCTGGCGGTCAGCGAAGCGCGTGCTCGTGAAGATCGCGGTCCCGGCGGACCGCCGCGGCCAGGCGGCTTCGGCGGCCCCCCGCGCCCAGGCGGATTCAGCGGCGGCGGCGGTGGCTATAGCGGCGGAGGCGGCGGCTTCGGCGGCCCGCGTCCCGGCGGCTTCAGCGGCGGCGGCGGCTACGCCGGCGGCGGCGGAGCAGCGCGCCGGCGGCGCGCGCCAGAAGGACTTCGGTCCCCCGGCGCCACCCAAGGACAAGAAGAAGCCGTTCAAGAAGAACGACGACAAGCCGCGCGGTCCGATCCCGACCAAGTTCACGGGCCGCACGTTTGGCCTCGACGACCTCGAGGATGACGACGCGATCGACATCACGCCGGACTTCATGAAGCACGACGATCCCGACGTCGACGGGCCTGACGCGACCGACGCGACCGAGCCGACGGACACGCCGGATGTGGATCTGCCTGACGAGGGCGACGACAAAGAGTGAGCGATGAAACGCGAAGACGTCATTCTCTTCAGCGGCGGTGCGCTCGGCGCTGAAGAGGCGTTCGGCGCCTGCGCCGAGAGCTTCGGCGTCGAGGAGGTCAACTTCTCCTTCGACGGCCACAAGCCGGCGCGCACGCGCGGCCTGCGCGTGCTCAACCACGAAGAGCTGGCCGCCGGCGAAGTCAGCCTGGCCTACGTCTCGCGGCTGATGAACCGGCGCTATCCCGATACGCCGACCTTCCGCAAGATCCTGCAGAGCATCTGGTATCAGATCAATCACGGCCAGGAGATCTACGTGATTGGCGCGATCCAGCCCGACCAGACCGTGCGCGGCGGCACCGGCTGGGGCGCGGAGTTCGCGAAGCTGTGCAACAAGCCGCTGTTCGTGTTCGACCAGGAGCAGAACCGCTGGTTCGAGTGGGACGGCAACGCCTCGACGTGGGCCGCCAGGACCGGCAGCGATCAGCCGGTGATCGAACACGTGCACTTCACCGGCACCGGCACGCGCATGCTGACGCCGGCCGCGAAGCAGGCGATCACCGAGCTCTTCAAGCGCTCGTTCTAACCGCGGGTCTCGATGTCCCCCGATTCCCCTATCCTGTCCGCCGCGATCGACGAGTTCCAGAAGATCAAGAAGCTGGCGGACAAGTCGATCGACCAGCTCGCCGACGAGCAGCTGCAACGTCGACCATCGATCCCGACGCCAACAGCGTCGCGGTGATGATGCGGCACATGGCCGGCAACATGCGCTCGCGCTGGGTCAATTTCCTGACCAGCGACGGCGAGAAGCCCGACCGGATGCGCGACCGCGAGTTCGAGGACCCGGGCCAGAGCCGCGCCGAGCTGATCGCCGAGTGGGAGCACGGCTGGCGTGCGTGTTCGAGGCGCTGACGCCGCTCAGCGACGCCGACCTGCAGCGCACGGTGCTGATTCGCGGCGAGACGCTCTCGGTCTACAAGGCCGATCTCGCGCCAGGTCGCGCATTACGCCGGCCACGCCTATCAGATCCTGTTGCTCGCCAAGCACCTGCAGGGCGCGAAGCTGGAAGACGCTGTCGATTCCGCGCGGCCAGTCGGAAGAGTTCAATCGCCGCATGCTCGGCGAAGTTGAAATCCGGCAGGCTGATGGCGCTGCGCTGGGGCATTCTCGGCACCGCGCGGATCAATCGCCGCATCATCCCGGCGATGCGGCTGCGCGCGGCGCAGCGAGCTGGTCGCGGTCGCCAGCCGCGAGCTGGCTCGCGCCGAACGCCACGCCGCCGAGTGGGCGATCCCACGCGCCGTCGCCGGCTATCAGGCGCTGCTCGACGATCCGGGCATCGACGCCGTCTACATTCCCCTCCCCAATACCGAGCACGTGCCGTGGACGCTGGCGGCGATCGCCGCCGGCAAGCACGTGCTGTGCGAAAAGCCACTCGCGCTCGATCCGTCGGACGTCGATCGCATCGCCGCCGCGGCCGCGGCCGCCGGCGTGGTCGTCGAGGAAGGCTTCATGTATCGGCATGAGCCGATGACGGCGCGGGTGGCGGGCGCTCGTGAAGGAAGGCGCGGTCGGCGCGATTCGCGCCGTGGTCGCGGGGTTTACCTTCACGCTCGACCCGACCGCGAGCATCCGCCTCGACCCCGCGCTTGGCGGCGGGGCGTTGTGGGATGTCGGCTGCTATCCGGTGACCTACGCACAGTTGCTCGCCGGACACGACCCGACGATGGTGTTCGGGTCCGCGCACTGGCACGCGTCTGGTGTCGACGACGAGTTCATGGGCGTGCTGCGATTCACCGGGCGGCGTGACGGCGAGCATCTACGCCGGGTTTCGCGCGCCGTATCGAACGTGGCTCGAGGTGCTCGGCAGCGAGGGCAGCCTCACGGTCCCCAACCCCTTTCGGCCGGGGCCGACCGAGAGGCTGGCGCTCGAGCGACACGACGGGCTCACGCACATCGAGGTGGCCGGTTCTCCCGAGATCTTCGTGAAGGAAGTCGAGGATTTCGAGTCGAGCGTGCTCGACGGCACGCCGCAAGTGGTCAGCCTGGCCGAAAGCCGGCGGACGGCGGCCACCTTGGTGGCATTGCAGGCCGCCGCACGGGATTCGGCCGTCAGCCGGCAGGCCGGGCCGCAGCCGCGTCCGGCGTAGGCCCTGGGGCGACGGCGGATGTATCCTCAATAGATGGATGCGGCGGATTCGACGGTGCTGTGGCGGTTGTTCCGCAAGGGCGCCGCGACCACCGACCGCTCGCACGCGGTGATCCTGCCGGGAGGACCGCCGCACACGCTCGCCTTCTTCGCCAACGACGACATGGACCGCGTCGAGAATTATGCGACCGATGGACCTGGCGCTGTTTCGCGCGGACGAGATCAAGCGGTCGCTGCTCGCTGAGGACTGGAAGAAGATTGACGGCTCACCGCTCAGGGTTGAGGAGTCACAGGCTCACATGCTGCATTTAGACACGCGTCATCGCACCGTCGGCGTGAAGGTCGGCAACGTCACCGTTGGTGGCGGCGCGCCGGTCGTCGTGCAGTCGATGACCATGACCGACACCGCCGATCCGGCGGCGACGGCGCAGCAGTGCATCGAGCTGTGGCAGGCCGGCTCGGAGATGGTGCGCGTCACCGTCAACGTGCCCGAAGCCGCGGCCGCGGTCCCGGAGATCAAGCGCGCATGCTCGACGCCGGCTGCACCGCGCCGCTTGATCGGCGACTTCCATTACAACGGCCACCTGCTGCTGACGCGCTATCCCGAGTGCGCCACGCGCGCTCGACAAGTACCGCATCAACCCGGCAACGTCGGCACCGGCAAGCGCCGCGACGAGCAGTTCGCGACCATCTGCCAGGTGGCGATCGATCACGGCAAGCCGGTGCGCATCGGCGTCAACGGCGGCTCGCTCAATCAGGAGCTGGTGATGGCGAAGATGCAGGAGAACACCGACCGCAATCTCGGCAAGGACTCCGACGACATCATCAGCGAGTGCATGGTGCTGTCGGCGCTGCAGTCGACCGAGCTGGCGATCGAGACCGGCCTGCGCAAGGACCAGATCATCATCTCGTGCAAGCTGTCGCGGCCGCGCCACCTGATCGACGTGTATCGCGCGCTGGCCAAGCAGACCGATCAGCCGCTGCACCTCGGGCTGACCGAGGCCGGCATGGGCACCAAGGGACTGGTGTGGTCGGCGTCGGCAATGGGGGTGCTGCTGAGCCGACGGCATCGGCGACACGATCCGCGTCTCGCTGACGCCCCGAGCCGGGCGGCGATCGGCGCGAAGAAGTCTACGCCGCCTGCGAGCTCCTGCAGGCGCTCGGACTGCGGACGTTCGCGCCGAGCGTGACCGCGTGCCCGGGCTGCGGCCGCACCACCAGCTCGACGTTCCAGGAACTCGCCGAAGCGGTGCAGGGCTACATTCGCGATCGCATGCCCGAGTGGAAGAAGAAATACGACGGCGTCGAGACGCTGACGCTCGCGGTGATGGGCTGCGTCGTCAACGGCCCGGGCGAGTCGAAGGCCGCCAACATCGGCATCTCGCTGCCCGGCACCGGTGAAGCGCCGAACTGCCCGGTGTTCATCGACGGCGTGCATGCCACGACGCTCAAGGGCACCTACGACGAGCTCGCGCACGCCTTTCACGCCCTGCTCGACGACTACGTCGAGAGGAAATACGCCAAGAAGACTGCAGCCCACGCGTCGAGCGCCGTCACGTATCCGCGCCGCCGCGGCCCAGACGATCGCGACGTTCGTGCTCGACCTCGCCGAACGGCTGGTGTCGTTCGATGTGCCCCATTGGCGCGCGAAGCCCGAGCTGGTCGAGGGCGACCGGCGGGCGCTCGCGCAGTGGTTCGATGACCCGGCAAGACCGATGAGGCGCTGTTCATCGCCGAGCTCGATGGCGCGCCGGCCGGCTGTGCGTACCTGGTCACCCTGGTCGACTATTTCAACCGAGCGCCCGCACGCGCACCTGTCGGTGCTGGCGGTCGCCGCCCAGGCCGAAGGCCAGGGGCGTCGGCTCGGCGCTGCTCGACCACTCGGTCGCGTGGGCGAAAACGCGCCAGTCGGATCGCCTGACGCTGAGCGCCCTGGTCACCAATGCCCGGGCCCGCGCGCTCTATGAGCGCAAGGGGTTCGCCGGCGAATACATTCGCTACGTGCTGCCGTTGTAGCGGCCGAAAAGTCGCACGACCTCGCGACGTCCTGTTCGCTACAATTCGCGGCTATGTGGCTACGCATCGCGGTCTCGATTGCCGCTCGTCGCCAGTGTTTCGGCTCAGACACCGCAGCAGTTCGACATCCTGATTCGCGACGGCCGCGTGCTCGACGGCACCGGCAATCCGTGGTATCGCGCCGACCTCGGCATTACCGGCGATCGCATTCGCGCCATGGGCGCGCTCGGCAACGCCACGGCGAAGACGATGATCGACGCCGGCGATCGCTACGTGACGCCGGGCTTCATCGACGTGCATTCGCATGCCGGCGGCGGGGCTCGCCACCGGAGGAATTGAAGCACGGCCAGCCGCTGCTCGCGCAGGGGCTGACCACCGTCTTCGTCAATCCGGACGGCGGCGGCCCGGTCGATCTGGCCGCCCAGCGCGCCACCTACGAACGGCAGCACATCGGCACCAACGTCGGGCAGTTCGTGCCGCACGGCTCGATTCGCCGCGAGGTAATGGCGATGAGCGACCGCGATCCCAATGCCGGCGAGCTGGCGCGGATGGTCGAGCTGTCGCGCCAGGGCATGGTCGACGGCGGCGTCGGCCTGTCGAGCGGCCTCTACTACGCACCCGGCAGTTATTCGAAGACCGCGGAAGTGATTGCCATGGCCAGGGCGACCGCGCCGTACGGCGGCGTCTACTCGAGCCACATCCGCGATGAGGCGGATTACACCATCGGCGTGGTCGCGGCGGTGCAGGAAGTGATCGACATCGCCGAGCAGGGCGGCGTGATCGGCGTCGTCTCGCACATGAAGGCGCTCGGGCCCGCGAGCTGGGGATTGTCGAAGACGTTGATCGAGCGCATCGACGCGGCGCGCCGGCGCGGCGTGCAGGTGTTTGCCGATCAATATCCCTACGAAGCCAGCGGCACCGGCATCGTCGGCGCGCTGATGCCGCGGTCGGCGCAGGTCGGCGGCCGCGACGCGATGATGAAGCGCATCACCGGCGAGCTGCGCCCGGAGATCCGCGAGCAGGTGAAGACCAATATCGCGCGGCGCGGCGGCGCGGAGACGCTTGATGATCAGCCGTTACGCCGCCAATCCCGTCCTTCGAAGGCCAGCGGCTGTCGGCGCTGGCCGCCAAGCGCCGGCGTCGCGCCGGAGGAGTACGCGCTGCAGCTGCTCGAGAAGGGCGATGCGAGCCTGGTGTCGTTCAACATGTCCGAGGGCGACATCGAAGGCGATCATGCAACAGCCCTGGACGATGACGTGCACCGACGGCGACCTGGTGCCGATGGGCGAGGGCGTGCCCCACCCGCGCGCCTACGGCGCGTTCGCGCGCAAGCTGAAACGCTACGTCACCGAACGCAACGCCGTCGACCTCGCCGCGGCGGTCCGCTCGATGACGACGCTGCCGGCGACCGTATTCGGATTGAAGGACCGCGGACAGTTGCGCATCGGCGCGTTTGCCGACGTCCTGATTTTCGACCTGGCGAAAGTCAACGATGCGGCCACTTACGACAAACCGCACCAGCTCGTCCGAGGGCTTCGACGACATCATCGTCAACGGCGAGGTGGCGCGGCGCAACGGGCAGTTCACGACGACGCTGGCGGGACGGGTGCTGCGGCCCGAGCGGCGCTAGGGACGAGAGCGGCGCGAGGCCGCTCAGCGGTCGCCGGAGTTTCCGGGCAGCAGTTTGCGCAGCAGGGACAGCGTTCGCCGCGACAGCGGCGCCGACTGATCGTCGCGCAGCGGACCGAGCGCCACCTGGACCTCGGCGCCGGTCTGCGGGCGGTGGGCGGGATCGCGTTCGAGCAGGCTCGCCACCAGCTTCTCGAGAGCCGGCGGCACCGACAGCCCGGTGCTGCTCAACCGCGGAGCGTCGAGGCGCAAGACCGAGGTCGCGAGGGCGATCGGATCGGTGCTCGGAAACGGCCGGCGGCCGGTCATCATCTCGAACATCATCACGCCGAGCGCCGTAGAGATCGGCGCGGCCGTCGACGTTGCGCGACAGGTACTGCTCGGGCGCCGCGTAGCCCGGCGTGCCGACCAGCCCGCCGCCAATCGTGCCCGGCGCGCTGACCTTCATGTCAGCGCCGGCCGGGACCATGCGCGCGATGCCGAAGTCGAGCACCTTGGCGCGCGATTCGGCGCCAAGCAGCACATTCGATGGCTTGAGATCGCGATGGATGATGCCTTGCGCGTGCGCCGCGGCCAGCGCATCGGCGAGCTGCCAGGCGATCTCCACCGTCTCGGCCACCGGCAACGGGCCGCGGAGCAGGCGCGTCGACGAGCGTTTCGCCTTCGACATGTTCGAACACCACGACCACCTCGCCGCCGACGTCGAGCACGTCGTGCACCGCGGCGATGTGCGGATGACTGAGCGCGGCGACGGCGCGCGCCTCCCGCAGCAGGCGGCGGCGACTTTCAGTGGTGGAGGCGGCGTCGCCGTCCTGACCGTCTTCAGGGCGACCTTGCGATGCAGACGCGTGTCCTCGGCAAGCCAGACCACACCCATTCCGCCGGCGCCAAGCTGGCGGATGATCCGATACGGCCCGACCGACTCGCCCTCGTGCACGGCTCTCTACTGCCCGGCGAGGTACGCCTGCGACGCCGCGGCGTCCTTCAAGCGGCACCACCTTGTCGGGATCGATGCGAATCATGATGTAGGTAATGTGATCGTCGATGCTGGTGAACCAGTGGCCGGTGCCGGCGGGGATGATGATGGCGTCGCCGGCCTTCAACTGGTGCGTCACGCCGTTTCTGATCGAGGCGGCATTGCTGCCGGGGCCGTTCAGCAGGCGGACGTTCTCGTTGGTGGCGGGACGCCGCGCGGCGTCGACCAGATCCGGACCGGTGACGAGCGTCGCGGATCCGGAAATCACGTGATAGACCTCGCTGACGAGGTCGTGCTCGGCCACGGAAGCCGGCTGCGGCTGATCGAGCCTGGTGCGATGCACCATGCCGATCGCCACGCCGCTCTTGCCGATGTCGACCGAGCGCACCTGCTGGTCGATCTGGCTTGCGCGCGATGGCGCGCTTCAGGTACGCCTGCAGTTCGTCGTTCGAGATGTAGGTGGCCGGGCAACCCTGGCAGGTCGCGGTCGGCACATTCTGCGCATAGACCGCCGCCATGGTCGATCATGACGGCGCACGCGATCAAGACCGGCTTGAGCATCTGGGAAATCCTTTCGCCCTCCCAGTCTACTCGGTGTCAATCGGTGTCGAGTCTGTGGCCTACCCCGGCGGATTGCGCGTAATCAGCCGCACGCTGCGCTGGTGCGTGAAGTAGGCCGCCGCCCACTGCATCATCACCGACAGGCGGTTGCGGAATCCGATCAGAAACAGAATGTGCACGAACAGCCACATCAGCCAGCCCAGGTACCCGGACACGCGCAGGAACCCGAAGTCGGCGATCGCGTTGTTGCGGCCGATCGTCGCCATGTTGCCGGGGTCGAGGTAGCGGAAGGGCGTGGTCGCTTTGCCGTCAATCAGCCGCGCCACGTTGCCCGCGGCATGGCGGCCCTGCTGTTTGGCGACCTGCGCCACGCCGGGCAGCGGCGCGCCGGTCTGGTGCGAGAACGAGGCCAGGTCCCCGGCGATGAACACGCCGGGATGACCGGGCGCGGACAGATCGGGCTCGACGATCACGCGGCCCACCCGATCGAGGTTCGGCCCCAGGTCGCGCGACAGCGGCGCCGCGGCGACGCCCGCCGCCCACAGGATGGTGTGTGCGTCGATCCGCTCGTCGCCGATCCAGACCGCGCCCTCCTCGACGTTGGTCACCGGCGCGCCGGTCCGCACCTCGACCCCCAGCTTGTTCAACGCGCGCCTGGCCGATTCGCGCAACCGTGGTGGAAACGACGGCAGGATCGACGGGCCGGCTTCGATCAGCATGATGCGCGCAATCGCCGGATCGACCGCGTCGAATTCCGTTCGCAACACCTGTCCGCGCAATTTCGCCCAGCGCTCCGGCGAGCTCAACACCGGTCGGACCGCCGCCGATCAGCACGAAGGTCAGCAGCCGCCGCTGGTAGACCGGATTCGGGCTCGCGCTCGGCTTCTTCGAAGGCGAGCAACACGCGTCGGCGAATCGCCAGCGCGTCATCGAGCGTCTTGAGGCCCGGCGCGACCGCGCCCCATTCGTCGTGACCGAAGTACGAATGCGTCGCGCCGGCGGCGACGATCAAATAGTCGTAGTCCAGCGTTTCCCCGGCCGCACTGAGCGGAGTCGAAGGGCCTGCCCCGAGCGCAGTCGAGGGACTGTCGAGCCGGATGCGCCTGGCGCCAGAATCGATGTGCTCGACGTTGGCGAGCAGCACGCGCAGGCGCGGCTGCTGGCGCAGGATCCAGCGGATCGGCGACGCGATGTCGCCGGGCGAGAGGCCGGCGGTCGCCACCTGGTAGAGCAGCGGCTGAAAGACGTGGTGATTGTGACGATCGACGATCGTCACATCGCAGGCGACGTGGCGGAGGCGCCGCGCCGCGGCGAGGCCGGCAAACCCGCCGCCAACGATGATCACTTGGGGAAGGCGCGGCATCTCCTCTATTCTATGAGGTGTCATGCCCAAGCCCGGTGTTGCGCCTCCTGAATCCACCGTCACCACCGCCTGTCCGCTCGACTGTCCCGATGCCTGCACGCTGAGCGTGACGGTGCGCGGCGGACGCATCACCAAGATCGACGGCTCCACCGACAACCACATCACCGACGGCTACATCTGCGCGAAGGTGCGGCGCTTTCACGAGCGCGTCTATGGCGACGATCGGTTGCTCTATCCCGGCCGTGCGCCGCGGCGCGAAAGGTTCGGGGCTGTTCAAGCGCGTCACCTGGGACGATGCGCTCGAACTGATCGCGGAGAAGATGCGGTCGGCGCGCGACGACGGCGGCGCCGAGACCATCCTGCCGCTCTGTTACGGCGGCTCGAACGGGTTCCTGACCCAGGACTACGCCGATGCGATCCTGTTTCGTCGTCTCGGCACGTCGCGGCTGCTGCGCACCGTATGCGCGGCGCCCACCGGCGCGGCCAATCTTGGCCTGTACGGCAAGATGGCCTCGGTCAGTTACGAGGACTACCCCGACGCGAGGATGATCATCGCCTGGGGCGTCAATCCGAGCGTGTCCGGCATCCACCTGATGCCGTACCTCAAGCAAGCCCGCGACAACGGCGCCTTCATCGTCGCGATCGATCCGCGTGCGACGATGGTGGCGCGACAGGCTGATGTGCATTTGCAGGTGCGGCCGGGCACCGATCTTCCGGTGGCGCTGTCGATCCATCGCTACCTGTTCGAGGACGGCCACGCCGACTCAGGCGTTCATGGACGAGCACGCGCGCGGCGCGGCGGAGCTGCGCGAGAAGGCCAGGCCGTGGACCTTCGAGCGCGCGGCGGAGGTCAGCGGCGTCAAGGCCGACCAGTTGCGGCTGGTCGCCGAACGCTACGCGAAGACCTCTCCCGCGCTCGTCAAGTGCGGCTGGGGCCTCGAACGCAATCGCAACGGCGGCAGCGCGGCGGCGGCGGTGCTGGCGCTGCCGACGGTCGCCGGCAAGTTCGGCGTGCGCGGCGGCGGCTACACGATGAGCAACTCCGCCGTCCTGGAACATCGAGCGCACCTGGCTCACCGATCCAGGAGCCGCCGACCCGCGCCATCAACATGAACAAGGTCGGGCGCATCCTGACCGAGCCCGAGGGCCTGCCGGTCAACCTGCTGTTCGTCTACAACTGCAACCCGGTCGCGATCCTGCCCGATCAGCGCCGCGTGATCCGCGGCCTCGAGCGCGAGGACCTGTTCACCGTGGTGTTCGATCAGGTGCTCACCGACACCGCCGCCTATGCCGACGTGGTGTTGCCGGCGACGACGTTCCTCGAGCACTACGATTTCGCGCGCGGCTACGGGCCGATCACGTTGCAGCTGGGCAAGCCGGTGATCGACGCGGTCGGCGAGTCGCGCAACAACACCGACGTGTTCATGGATCTGGCGCGACGGCTCGACCTCACCATCGACGGCGATCCGCGAGGACGAACTCGAGGCGATGCTGAGCGTGCTCGGCCAGTTGCCGGCGCAGGTGGGCGACGACCTGCGCGAACGCTGGATGGCCAGCGCCGCCCCACGACGGACGCCCGATCCAGTTCGTCGACGTGTTGCCGAAGACCGCCGATCGGAAAGTCGATCTCTTCCCCGCCGTCCTCGATCAGCAGGCGCCGATGGGGCTGTACGGCTATCAGCCCGATCCCGGCGACCGGCGAATATCCGCTGGCGCTGATCTCGCCGGCAAGCGAGCGCACCATCAGCTCGACGCTCGGCGAGCTGTCGCGGCCGGAGGTGCGGCTCGACATGAATCCGGCCGATGCGGACGCGCGCGGCATCGAGGACGGCGATCCGATTCGCGTCTGGAACGCGTTGGGCGAAATGCGCATCAACGCGCACCTGTCCGAGCTGGTGAAGAGCGGCATCGTGACGATGCCCAAGGGCGTGTGGCGGCGCAGCACCGCGAACGGCTACACCTCGAATGCGCTGACGCCGGATACGCTGTCGGATCTCGGCGGCGGCGCGTGCTTCAACGACGCGCGCGTGCAGGTCGAAAAAGTGGAAAGCAGGCGAGAAGTTCGAAGGGGGTATCTTCGAACTTCTCACTCCTGAGTGTTCATCCTCGACGAGGTATTACTCCTTGTCGAGCGGGTCGCTTTTTACGCTACCGACGGCAAGCTTTCCCCGTCCACCGCGGCTCGCCTGCCCGCCCTTGCGGCCGGCGCGACGCGCTTCTTCTGCTGACCATTCGTGCGCGGTTCCCTTTGCGTGAGCGGCACGGCCGCCCTTGCTGGCAATCTCGCGCTGTTTTTCTGCTGACATCGAGGCAAAACCTCGGCGTGCCTTGCGAATCTCAAACACGGTGACCTCCCATTGGTCGAGTACGCCAATACCTGTCTTTCTCCTTAGCGAATCGCGTGCCAGCTCGACAGACTTGTGAGCCGTCTGTAACACGATTGATAATCAAACGACTTGCCAGATTACATTTACATACATTTTTGCCGGGTCCCGGCTGATGTGTATGGATCTACTCCAGATGGGCTGGCGACTGAAGAAGATCACTACAATCGAGGCACAAATGCGTAAGGGGTTGCTCATCTCGGTTCTCATGGCCGTCGCGCTCGCGACGATCGCCATCAGCCCACGCGGCGTCGAGGCCCGCAAGCAGTTCGCGGCCAATCGCGAATGCTGTGACCTCTCGATGCTGCAGGCGCTGTCGGTCACCGTGGGGCAGACAATCGGTGACCGCTCCTACCCTTCGGAGATCGGCCAGGACAAGTGGGTGATCTTCAGGATGTTCCCCGGCGTGACCAACGGCTTCTTCCTGGACGTCGGCTCGGGCCACGGCACCATCGGCTCGAACACCAAGGCGCTCGAGGAACTGGGTTGGACGGGCATGTGCGTCGATCCGTTTCCGACCCACATGGAGGGCCGCACCTGCGTGATGGAGAACAGCCGTGGTGTCGAGCGCCGCCGGACAGGTGGTCAAGTTCCACACCCACTCCGGTCTGGGTGGCATCGCCGACACGCTCGGCAAGTGGAAGGACGAGGCGGAGAAGAGTCCGGCGGTCGAACTGACGACCACCACGCTCGGCGAGCTGCTCGAGCGCGCCAAGGCGCCGTCGTATATGCACTTCCTCAGCCTCGACATCGAGGGCGCCGAGCTCGAGGCGCTGAAAGGCGTGCCGTTCGACCGCTACCGCTTCGGCGCGATGGCCATCGAGCACAACGAGGAAGAACCGAAGCGCTCGGATTTGATGAAGTTCCTGGACGAAAAGGGCTACCAGCGGGTCCACACCTTCAGGCAGGACGACTTCTTCGCGCCCCGCTGACTAGCTCGGCGGTCCTGGGTCACGCGTCCGCTCGGGCCTTGAAGACGTCGCAGTCTTCGCAGTTGCGCAGGTCGAACTCGTAGCGGACCACCGGCCAGTACATCGGGTGGGCGCAGTAGACCAGCTCGCCGTCGATGATGGTGTGGGAGCCGAGATCCTCGGGCAAATCGGCGGTGCGGCGCGCGTACCAGCAGTTGCGATGTCGTTCTTCCGCGTCCACGCCGGTGATTGTAGCCGAGATACAATGCCGGCTATGGCAATGTGTGGCGGGCCTCCGAGCCCAAGCAACCAACCGATCGACCAACAAGAGCGGCCGCACCGTGAAGTGCGTCAAGTTCCAGAAAGACATGCCCGGTCTCGACGCGGCGCCGTGGCCCGGCGAAATCGGCCAGCGCGTCTACGAGAACGTCTCGGCGGAGGCCTGGAAGCTCTGGGAAGAGCGCCAGAAGATGATCCTCAACGAATACCGTCTGATGCCCTGGCAGAAGGAAGGCCAGGAGATCATCAAGACGCAGATGGAGGACTTCTTCTTCGGCGAAGGCTCGGCGCTGCCGGCAGACTACGTCCCGCAGCAGGCAAGTAGCAGGTCAGGTCAGGCGGTCAGGCCGTGTGACATCGCGATCAGCGGGTCGATCGTGAACCGCAAGCGCGCGTGGGCCTCTCGCACGGCGCGCTCCGCATCGTCCGGCGCGCGCGCGCCCGCGCGAAGATGAATCCCAGGTAGCTCGCGCCCTCCGGCAACGCCAGCAGCTGTTGATCCGGCTTCGCCGTGATCTGAATCTCGTCGACGTGCGGCACCTGGCGCGCCGCGTCCACGCCATCGACGCGGCGATAGACGCCGCTGCGCGGAATCGGAATCATCATCACCGCCGAGCCGCCGGCCTCGCGCGTCCAGCCCGGTCGTCGGCTCGCCGAGCGCATGCCGCAGCAGCAACTCCTCGAAGCCAATCGTCAGGCTGCCGGCCGCGCTCCATCGCGGAGCGACTTCGCGCACAGGCCGCCGATCGGCCGCGCCGCCACTTCGAGCACGAACACGCCGCGGCTGTTGACGCGGCACTCGGCGTGGATCGGGCCGTGCTGCAGGCCGAGCGCCGCGATCGCGGCGGCCGACCGCGCTGTTCGATCTGCTGCTGCATGCCGGCGTCGGCGCGCGACGGCGTCACGTAGATCGTCTCCTCGAAGAACGGGCCGTCGAGCGGATCGGGCTTGTCGAAGATCGCCAGCGTGCGCAGCACGCCGTTCTCGACCAGGCCTTCGAGCGCGTATTCGCTGCCCGGGATGTATTCCTCGATCTGAATCACGTCGGCTTCCGGGTCGCGCAGCTCGCGCACCTCGGGCGAGGCCAGCAGCCGGCGCACGCGATCGAACGCCGTCGCGAAGCTCAACGGCATCGTCGGCGCGAATCACGCCGCGGCTGGCCGACAGCACGGTCGGCTTGACGACCACCGGGAATGTCAGACGCGTCGAGACAGCGTCAACGGATCGGCGCCGACCGGCACGGTGATGAACGACGGCGTCAGCAGCCCGGCGGCCTGTCAACTTCTCGCGCATCAACCGCTTGTCGCGCGCCGCGGCCGCGGCCTCCGGAGGATGGCCGGGCAGGCCGAGCAGCCGCGACAGGTAGGCGGCCATCACCGTCGGGCGATCGCCGACCGCGAGCACGCGCGTCGATCGGCCGCGCGTCGACCGCCTTCAGCAGCGCGTCGACCGAGCGCCACTCCTCGTGAAAGCGCACCGCGATCGCGCCGTCGCGCCACGGATCGTCGAGTCTGATCGCAGCGATCGGTCGCGTAGACCAGCTCGACGCCGAGCCGCGCCGCCGCCTCCGCGAACATCCGCGTCTGATACCCGGTGGTCGTCGCGAGCAGGAGGACGCGTCTAGCCCTGGCAGCGCCTGACGCCGACGACGGTTCATAACAGAGCCACCTGCTCTGCGGTGGGCTCCGCTCAACAGTACCAGGGCTCGTTCAGATACGGGATGGCCGACCGCGACGGCAGGATCAGGTTGACCTGCGCCAGCTCGCAGACGCGTCTCGAAGATCTCCTCGCGCGACCGCGCCGCCCGCACGCCGGCCAGCGCCATCACCTGCTGCTGCAGCAGATCGACGCGCGGATCGCGGTGCGCCCACGGATAGGTCAGCGTGTCGCGCATCGAAGGGACCGACCACCGCTTGAATATCCGGCAACTCGAGCAGCCGCGATTCCCAGGTGACCAGCAGCCGAATGCCCCACTGCACCGGCGCGACGTTGGCCGACCAGATCGAGATCCGCGACGACGCGCAGCAGGTCCATGTAGCCGTCGATCGTCGTCCACGGCGTGAACGCGACGAAGGTCGGCACCAGCGTCACGCCGGCGTCGCGGCACAAGCCGCGCGGCGCGAATGAAGTCCGCGCGCGTGTGCCCCTTCTCCAGTTTCGCCAGCACCTCGTCGTCCACCGACTCGACCGCGCTGGTGACGAACAGGCAGCCGGTGGCGGCCAGCAGCGGCAGCAGCTGCTCGATGCGCCAGCAGGTGCTCGACCTTGATGATCGCGTCGTAGGTAACGCCCGGACACTCGCGATGCAGGGCTTCGACGATGCGCCGGGCGTGCGTCGGGCCGTTGAAGAAGTCGGGATCGCCGAAGCTGATGTGCGTGGCGCCCTGCCTCGACCTGGGCGCGGATGTCGGCCAGCACGACGTCGACCGGCGACCGCGCGAAACTGGCCGTCGTAGACCGGCACGATCGGGCAATGGCGGCAGCGATGCTTGCAGCCGCGCGTCGCATCGGTGGCGCCGACGATCTTGCTCGAGCCGTCGGGCATCTGCAGCGCCGCGTAGCGATCGAGCGACGGCAGTCCGGATCGATCGGGCTGAATGAAATCGAGCCGCGGCAGCGTGTTTGCGAGCGCCCGCCCTGCGCGGGACGCACCGACCGACGCCAGATCGACCAGATCCTGTTCCGCCTCCGGCCCCAGCACGATCGCCACGCCGTGCTGCGCGCAGCAGATCCGCATTGAGCGGCGCATACAACCCATAGGCGCAGATCGCCGCCGCCGGATTGATCGCGCGCACGCGATCGATCACCGGCATCGCCAGGCGCGTCGCCGTATGCATCGGCAGATAGAACGCCACCAGGTCGCGCCGCGCCGACCGCGTCCTTCGGCGAGCGGCTCGCGCGACAGATCGATCGCCTGCACCTCGTGGCCGGCGCGGCGCAGCCAGGCCGCCGGCGAGGCCAGGCCGAACGGCTGGCGCCCGAGGTCGTAGGTACTGATCAGGACGACGTTCACGGATCGACGGGCGGCACGCGGCCGCCTTGGCGGCGCGGGCATCAGCCGGCGCATCGACGGCGAGAGCATCATCAGCAGCAGGCCGGCGACAATCGCGAATGCCGGCGACCGAGACGAACAGCGACGGCAGCGGCGAACGATTCGTAGAGCCCCGACACACGGCCGCCGATGAAGTTGCCGACCGACGTGGCCAGGAACCACACGCCCATCATCAAGCCGCCGATGCGCGCCGGCGCGAGCACCGTCATCGCGCTCAGGCCGACCGGGCTCAGCACCAGCTCGCCGATGGTGTGCAGGAAATAGGTGGCGGTCAGCCACATCGGGCTCGCGAGCACGCCCGACTGCGCGCGCCGGCGGGATCAGGATCGCGAAGCCGAGGCCGACCAGCACCAGCCCCCATGCGAACTTGGTCGGCGCCGACGGTTCGTTGCCCTTCGCCGCCATCCGCACCCACACCCACGCCATCACCGGCGCGAAGATGATCAGGAAGAACGAGTTCATCGACTGGAACCAGCTGCTCGGAAAGTCGAAGCCGAGCACGTTGTTGTAGGTGTTGCGATCGGCGAACAGGTTCAAGGTCGACCCGGCCTGCTCGAACACCGACCAGAACAGCGACGCCGCCAGGAACAGCACGCCAATCACGTAGAGACGCTTGCGCTCCTCGGCGGTCCATTCGCTCGACGAATACATCCAGCCGAAGAAGCCGACGATCACGACCAGCAGGAACACGCCGGCGGCGTCGGCCACCTGGGTGGCGGATGATCGGCACCAGGCCGGTGTAGCCGCCGACGCCGACGATCAGCACCAGCGCCGCCAGAATGCCGGCGCTCGATCTGCGCCTGCCGGCGCCACTTGGCGCGCTGCTCCGGCGTGCCCGGCGCCGGCAGCAGCCCGGCGTCGCCGAGGTTGCGGCTGCCGAGCACGTATTGGATCACGCCGAGCGTCATGCCGACGCCCGCCGCGGCAAACCCCATGTGCCAGTTGATTTCCTGGCCGAGGTAGCCGCAAATCGAGCGGCGCGATGAACGCGCCGAGGTTGATGCCCATGTAGAAGATCGAGAAGCCGGCGTCGCGGCGGCTGTCGCCCGTCGGCGTAGAGCTTGCCGACGATCACGCTGACGTTGCCCTTGAGCAGGCCCGTGCCGATCACGATCAGGAACAGCCCGAGATAGAACATCGAGAGCGCCGACGAGGCCATGCTGAAGTGGCCGGCGGCGATCAGCACGCCGCCGTAGAGCACGGCGCGCCGCGGGCCGATCAGCCGGTCGGCGATCCAGCCGCCCGGCAGCGTCGCCATGTAGACCATCGAGGTGTAGAGGCCGTAGATGGCGCCGCCTTGCGCGGCGTCGAAGCCGAGGCCTCCGGCGTCGAGCGGCGCGGTCATGTAGAGCAGCAGCAGCGCGCGCATGCCGTAGTAGCTGAACCGTTCCCACATCTCGGTGAAGAACAGCGTGGACAGCGCGCGCGGGTGACCGAAGAACGCACGGTCGTGTGCGGTGGTCGTGGCCATCGCCCGGTATTGTATCCTTCGCAGCGTGGCCCTCGAGGATTACCGAAAGAAACGCAACTTCAGCAAGACCCCCGAACCGAGCGGCGACGCGCCGCTGAAGAAAAAGCGGCCGGCCGACGAGCTGTTCTTCTGCGTCCAGAAGCACCTCGCCTCGCACCTGCATTACGACTTCCGGCTCGAGTGGAACGGCGTGCTGCTCTCCTGGGCGGTGCCGAAGGGACCGTCGATCGATCCCAAGGACAAGCGCCTGGCGATGCAGACCGAGGACCATCCGTTCGACTACGGCATGTTCGAAGGCGTGATCCCCGAAGGCTACGGCGCCGGCATCGTGATGCTGTGGGACTACGGCACGCTGGGAGCCGGAAAGTGAGGACGTCGATGCGGCGTTACGGAAAGGCGACCTGAAGTTCCGTCTCAACGGCTACAAGCTGAAGGGCTCGTGGGTAATCGTCAAGACGCACGGCTATGGAGGCGCGCCGAACAGCTGGCTGCTGATCAAGCACCGGACGACTGGGCCGGCCCCGATCAACATCACCGAGTTCGCGCCGCTCAGCGTCAAGACGCCGGACGCCGACTTCGCGGAGATCCTGTCGGGGAAGACGCCGGAGATCTGGTTGAGCAACGCGCCCGGCGAAGGGCGGCGACACCGGCGCGATGTACAAGAAGATCATCGAGCGCGCGATGTCGATGAAGGCGCCGGCACCGGCCAAGGCGACGACCAAAGCCAAGAAAGCCAAGCAAGCCACCACGAAGAAAGCCTCGAAGGCCGCGACGCCGAAGGCTCGGAAGGCGAAAGCCAGGAAGAACAGTTCCTAGAGTTCCCGAGGTTGGTGGTGGGGACCGACTTCGCTAGTTCAGTAGCCGCTGCGACAGCACCGACCACACCGCGTACGACAACCGCTGGCGGTCGTGCCGGGCCATTTCCGTCCGCCAGAAATCTCCGACCACCACCTCGGTGCCGTGAATCGAGGCTGCCGAGCTCGGCAGCGGATGCTTGTGCTCGGCGGCGTATCGATCGAGCGCCTCCTGCGACGGTTGCCCCTCGTTGGCGATCACCACGTCGACCTTGCGGCCGATGGTGCGGCTCACCCACGCCACTTCGTCCGCCGCGGTGAAGCCGCGCATGCCCTCGCCCTCCGTCAGCAGGTTGCTGACGACGACGATCGGGACCGGTGACGTTGGCGAGCGCCTCGGTGACGCCGTCGACGAGCAGCGTCGGCATCAGGCTGGTAAAGAAACTGCCGGGACCGATCACCACCGCGTCGAACTTTTCGATCGCGCTTCTTCACCGCGGGGTGCATCGGCGCCGGCGGCTCGAGCCACACCCGCGTCACGTGATGGCCGCGCGCGTGACCGCGATCGACCTCGACCTCGCCGCGCGTGACCTGACCGTCGGCATATTCGGCGCACAGCGTGGCCTGTTCAACGCTGATTGGCCACACCGACGCCGCGGCAGCCCAGCAGCGCGCGCAGCGCGTCGACCGCGGACAGGAAATCGCCGCTGTAGCGCTCCATCATCGACAACAGGAGGTTGCCGCCGGTGTGGCCGCCGAGGCGCGAGCGTCTCGAGCGTCGGCAGCCGCGCGAGCAGCACGCGGCGCGCCTCGCCTTCGTTGCGCGACAGCGCGAGGGCGCAGCGCAGCACGTCGCCCGGCGGCAGCACGCCCAGCTCGTCACGAAGCTGTCCCGAGCTTCCGCCCGAGTCGAACATCGTCACGACGGCGTTGAGGCGCAGCCAGGGGTTGCGCTTCAGGCCGCCGAGCAAGCTCGGCAGGCCGGTGCCACCGCCAAAGCAGCCCAGATTGATTTCACGAAGTCGCATAAGCGAACAGCAGGGCCGAACGAGTCGTATTCTATAAGAGATGGCTACTTCTCACGGCGGTCCTCTCGCCGTCGCGCTGCACGATCTTCAGGACATCTTCGGCGAGCGGCTGCACGCGTTTGTCGCCTACGGCCAGCCGGGCGAGACGCCGGCGCCGAGCCTGGCGCTGGTGCGCTCGATCACGCGCCGACGATCTCGACCGATGCGCGGCGCATGCGGCGGCATGGCATCGCGCCGGTTGCGCCACGCCATTGCTGCTGACGCGCGACGAGTTCGCCGGCTCGCTCGATGCGTTTCCGATCGAGTACGGCGAGATCCTCGACACCCATCAGGTGCTGTTCGGCCTCGATCCGTTCGTCGGCCTGACGATCAGCACCGACGACCTGCGGCGCGAGTGCGAAACGCAGGTCAAGAGCCACCTGCTCCACCTGCGCGAGAACTACATCGAGTGCCGCGGACGCCAGTCGGAGGTCGGCGCGCTGGTGACCGAGGCGCGCTCCGGCGTTCGCGCTGATCCTTCGCCGGCTGGCGCGGCTCGATGGCTTCGCGTCCAGCGACGCCCGCCGAACTCGGCGCCTACGCCGCGCGAGCGGCCGGGACTCGACCCGCGCACCGTCGGCGCCATTCTCGCGCTGTCCGGCAGTCACCAGCGCGTCCGGCGTCGACGCGATCCGCCTCTACCCGGCGTATCTGGCGGCGGTCGAACAACTCTGGCACTTCATCGACGGCTGGCGCGTCGGCACCCCCGCTCAATGATTCTCGTGTTGCTGTTAGCGCTGGCCTTGGGCCGGCCATCCTGAGCGAGCCTGTCCACGCCCAAAGCGGGGGCGCGCGCGCTGACGGACACAGGCGCCGATGCCGGAGCTGACCGCGCCGGTCAACGACTTCGCCGGCGTGATCGACGCCGTCGTCGGACGCTCAACTCGACGCGCTGATCCGCACGCTGCAGAGCGCGACCGGCGACGTGATGACCGTGGCCACCGTGAAAACCTACCAGCCCGAAGCCGACATCAAATCGTACGCCGTCAGGATGTTCCAGAACTACGGCAAGGGGATTGGCGACAAGGGCAAGGACAACGGCGTGCTGATTGTGCTCGCTCTCGACGATCGCGAGGTCTGGATCGAAACCGGCTATGGGCTCGAGGGTTTCATCACCGATGGTTTCGCGGGTGAGACCAGCCGCTCGATGGTGCCGTTCTTCCGCAGCGGCGATTACGGCCGCGGCCTGGTTGCCGGCGCGACGCGCGTCGCGCAACGGATCGCGGAAGGCCGCAACGTCAATCTCGGGTCTCGCGCCGCCGCCGCCAGGCGCGAGACCCAGCGTCGCCGGCAGCGGCGGGTTTCCGCCGGGACTGTGGATCATCCTGCTGATCATCTTCCTGAACCTGTTCGGCGGCGGCCGCCGGCAGGCGGCGTAACCGGTGGACCAGCGGCGTCGGTCCGTTCGGTGGCGGGTTTGGCGGCGGTGGCTTTGGAGGCGGCGGCTTCGGCGGCGGCGGCTTTGGCGGTTTCGGTGGCGGCCGATCCGGCGGCGGCGGTGGCGGTGCAAGCTGGTAATGATCTGACGTGATTGCCTGACGACCCGATGACCTGTTAGAAAGGGAGATATGAGAACTCTGAAGCGTTTGCTGGTGGTTGTGGCGTTGACCGGGGTGGCAGTCGCCACGTCCGGATGTTCGTACAACCGCTTTGTGAGCCAGGAAGAGGCGATCAAGACGCAGTGGGCGCAGGTGGAGAACCAGCTGCAGCGCCGCAACGACCTCATCCCGAATCTCGTGGAAGCCACGAAGGGGTTCGCACAGCAGGAACGCGACGTGTTCCAGGCCATCGCCGATTCGCGCGCGAAGCTGGCCGGCGCGGGCACACCCGATCAGAAGATGGCCGCGGCCAACGAGCAGACCTCGGCGCTCGTCGCGATTGCTGGTGGTGGTCGAAAACTATCCGATGCTGAAGTCGGACGCGACCTTCGCGCGGCTGATGGATGAGCTCGCCGGGCACCGAGAACCGGATCGCGGTCGAACGCATGCGCTACAACGAGCCGATCCAGGCGTACAACACCTCGCGGCGGCAGTTCCCGGCCAACATCACGGCCTCGATCTTCGGTTTCAAGGACGATTACAAGCTGTTCGAGGCGCCCCGGAGGCCAAGGTGGCCCCGAAAGTCGATTTTTCCCGCCCGAAATCGTAGTTTCCGTCGACGCACGGTTGGTGCCAGGGTCCATCGGCGTTCCCTGAATCGTTCCAACCCTTCCCTCTCCTCTCTCATCCAAAGTAGTGCTGGTGGACGACGTCGTCCTTGCGAGTCAAGGGGATACGGCGGCTTTCGAGCGGGTATACCAGGCGCATATGCCGCGGATCTTCAATCTCGCGCGGCGGATGGCCGGCCCCGACGCAGCCGAGGAGCTGACGCAGGACGTCTTCGTCCGGGCGTGGCAGAAGCTCGCGCTGTTTCGAGGCGAGTCGTCGTTCGCGACCTGGCTCCACCGGCTCGCCGTGAACGTGATCATCGAGCGGTTCCGGACGCTCGGCACGGCGCGCGAGCGGTTCCTGGCCGACAGCGAGGCGGTGCTCGAGATGGCGCCGGCGGCGCGCACCAGGCACATGGACCTCAGCATGGACCTGCAGGCGGCGATCGAGCAGCTGCCGCACGGGGCCCGAACGGTGTTCGTGCTGCACGACGTCGAAGGCTACGGCACGAAGAGATCGGCGACATTCTCGGCGTCTCGCCGGGCACGTCGAAATCGCAACTGCATCGCGCGCGACAGACGTTGCGCGGGTTGCTGAACAAGAACGTAACTGGACATGACGGCCTGACGACCTGACGCCCTGACGACCTGACATGAGACGAGCAACGACGATTCGGCGAAACCGATCACGAGCCACTGACGCAGGACGACGTCCTGGCGCAGGCGATCGGCCAGTGGCGCGACGAACTGCCCTCGCGGGAGTCTGTGGCCGGGTATCGTCGGCACGCGTAGGGTCGACTCAGTCGCCGGCGTCTGTCGACGCCCGCTACGTCGCCGACCACAGCGCGTCAGCTTCACCTTCTCGCTGCCGCAGCTGGCGCTGGCCGCGTCGCTGCTGATCGCGGTGACCTCCGGCCTGACCTGGCTGGTCGCGCGTCAGCCGGCCGGCGGCGCGGCGAGCAACGGTCCGGTGATCCAGGCGTATGGGTTGCCCGACGATGCAGACCAGCGGCCAGATCGTCCCGGCCAACTTCGCCGACGCGCAGTTCAACGCCGCGGTCACCGACCTCGAACAGATTCTCCGTGACGAGCGCGATCGTCTCGACCCGCGCACCGTGCTCGTCATCGAGCGCAACTTGAAAGCCATTGATGATGCAATCCAGGAAGCCCGGATGGCCTTGAACAACGACCCCGCAAACCCTTATCTCAATTCACACTTGGCGGACGCGCGACGGCGCAAGCTCGATCTGCTGCGTCATGCCACCACCCTCGCTTCAGCAGGCGGAGATTAAATGGCGACCTTAGATGATTCTCTGGTATCCGTGTGCGACCGTTCGCGCGCTGGTCACGCGATTGCACTCGCGCTCAGCACGCCGGCCTTCGCGCAGCCGCGCGACGGCCGGCGCGACGCGCAGCAGCCGCATCCAGGCACGCCCCGGCGGACCGGAGACCGGTCCCGGCTCCGAGAAGACGGTTGACGTGACCAAAGGCACGCGCCTGGTCCTCAGCAACCAGGCCGGCGAGGTGGTGGTGCGCTCGTGGGATCAGGACCGCGTCCGCATCCAGGCGACTCGCATGGCGCGCGCGAATCGATCAGCGCCGAGACCACCGACAACACGCTGCGCATTCGCACCACGCGCGCCAGCGGCAGCCGCGGCCCGGGCGGCCTGGTCGACTACCAGATCACCGTGCCGCGCTGGATGCCGGTCAACCTGACCGGCACCTATCTCGATGCCACGATCGAAGGCACCGCGGCCGAAGTCACGGTCGAGACCGTGCACGGCAACGCCAGGGTCACGCGGCGGCAACGGCGCACGTGTCGCTGCGCTCGGTGGAAGGCGTGATCACCGTCGACAAGGCCAGCGGCCGGGTGCAGGCGACCACCGTCAACGAAGGCATCCGCATCACCAACTCGAGCGGCGAGATCAGTGCCGAGACGACCAACGGCGACATCTTCATCGACAACGCGCAGACCTCGAATCTCGAGGCGTTCACGGTCAACGGCGAGGTGACGTTCAACGGCACGATCCGCGACAACGGCGTCTACAAGCTCGGCACCCACAACGGCGACATTCGCGTCGGCCTCGGCGGCGCCAACAACGCCACCGATCTTCGTGCGCACGTTCCAGGGCGATTTCGCGGCCGACTTCCCGGTGCAGCTGCCCGAAGGCCAGAACGCGCGCAGCGGCAGCAAGCGCTTCAACTTCACGCTCGGCAGCGGCAGCGCGCGCATCGAGCTGCAGTCGTTCGGCGGCGACATCGTTCTGGCGCGCAAGGCGATCACCAGCCGGGAAGAAGAACGCGATCGCCGCCGGCGCTCGGTGGCGCCGGCCCCGCCGGCGCCGCCCGCCCCGCCCAAGCCACCCAAGCCCCCAGGCTGGGACGACGACTTCGCGTCGCACCTGGCGCAGGGCGTCGAAGAAATGCTCGGCGAGGTCTTCGAACACGACTTCGAAACGGCGTTCGAACAGTCATTCGACAAGGACTTCGAAACCGTCTTCGAGAAGCAGTTCGAGAAGGAATTCTCTCGATCGTTCGAGGAACAGTTCGGCCACGGCTTCGAAAAAGGCGTCTCCACGCGCCCGAAGCGCCAGTAGCCCCGAAGGGTCAGGGGTCAGCCAGCCGCTTGCGATCGTGGAATAACATGGCGCGATGCCGCTCATCGATGCCCTGCTTCCCGAGTTCGATCGCGAAATGGGACTGACGCGCCGAGCACTCGCACGGAGTGCCCGACGGCCAGTTCGACTGGACGCCGCACCCCACCAGCGTCACGCTCGGCCGCCTCGCCGAACATCTCACCGAGATGCCGCAGTGGGCGACGATGACGATGACCGGGAGCGAGCTCGAGATGACGACCGCGCGTCCGCCGGATTACCCGCGGCCGTCGACCGCGCAGCCGTCCTGGCGCAATTCGACTCGCACCTGAAGGCTCGGTCGCGGCAACGTCGCCGGCAAGACCGACGGGGAGTTCCTGGCGCCGTGGACGCTTGAAAGCGGGCGGCAAGGAGGTGTTCACGATGCCGAAGATCGCGGTGATGCGCAACTTCGTGCTGAATCACATGATTCACCACCGCGGACAGTTCACGGTCTACCTGCGCATGCTGGGCGTGCCGGTCCCGTCGATTTACGGGCCGAGCGGGGATGAGCAGATGTAGCACCTTAAAACCGTTTCGTATAAACCACCTTCGCTGCGGCGCGGCGATCGAGCGTCGTGAAGCGCGCCGCCGGGTCGACCGGGTCGGTCCAGTTGTGCGTATAGACGAAGAAGATGTCGTTGCCCGGCTTCATGATCCATCGGAAGCGCGACTGCCATCCGAGCACGCGGCTCACCGAGTCGTACTGCACGTTGTTCACCAGGTACATGAACGGGCTGAACTGCGTGTCCGCAACCATCCGGTAGAGCCTGGTCTCGAACGATCCCTTCTGCCAGGTCCACGTCGTTCAGTTCGTAGGCGAGGTTCAGGTCACGCCAGGCCGCGGCCTCACGCCGATGCCAATCGCCACCTCGCGGCGGTGACCCGACAAGAAGCTGCCCCACTCGATGCGCGGCTGCAGCGACACAATGCGCTTGTTGGCGGTACTGCCGGCGAGCCGGAAACGCGTGAAGCTGGTACTCGCGCGCCGGCCGGCAGCGTGATCGCCGGAGGCGATCGTGAACGACTGTTCGAGCCGCTCGTAGGCGGGCATCACGCTCACCTCGAAGTTGTCGCCGCTGTGCAGCTCCACGCGGGTCGCGGTGAGATCGAACTCGCGCGTCTCGGGTCCGGTTGGCCGTATCGGTGTAGACCTCGGCCTCACCGCCGAACGAGAATCGACGGATATACGGATGGTTGCGCGGCCGTGGGCTGAAGCGGAACTGTGGCTGATAGCGGCGGAAATTCCGGCGGTTGACGAAACCGACGGCGGGATCGACGTGACGGCCGACCTCCATGAACGCGAGGCTGCCCTCGTAACGATCGTTCGGGTAGCTGATGCGGCCGCCGTACGAGACGTTGCCGCCAGTCACGATCAAGCGGATCGTTGTTGATCGCCATGAAGCCGCTCGCCTCGAGATTCTGACTGCCGCGAAACGTCGACGTCGCCAGGCGGAAATCGAGTCCCGCCGTCGATCGCGTCGGCACCGACGATTGGCCGCGGCGTGGCCCGGCCGGTGTAGATGCCGCCGATAAACGACTGGCGCAGGATGCGCCGCCGCACCCGGAGCGCGGCGAAGTCTTCGCCGAGCACGCCGTGAGTCGTCGCCGGTGCGCACGTACAACCCGCCGACGTCGAACGTGCCCGCCTGCCCGGTCAGCTTGGTGCCGCCGACAATGCGCTGCGGCTGGCCGTCGGCGTCGAGACCGATCCGCCGGGAGAAGAATGCCGGCACGTAGAAATCAAAGAAGGTGGCGCCGTCGAGGAAAAAGCCGCGCTTCTCCGGGAAGAACAGCGGAAAGCGCGTCAGGTTGACGCGCCGGGTGTCGACTTCGGTCTCGGCGAAGTCGGTGTTGATCGTCGCCACCGCGCGCAGGCTCGGCGTGAGGTTGTAGGCGATCTCGCCGCCGACATCGACGTCGCTGTCGCGTGGCCGCGCCGTCGACCGCCTGAGGTCTCGCGCCGAAAAGCCGGCGAGATACGGCTTCACTTCGAGGCCGTGGCCCTGGGTGACGTCGGTCAGGCCGACCAGCATGACCGGCGTTCGACATGCGGCGCAGTCCCTGGTTGCGCAGGTGCCCGGTCCAGACCGACTCTTCGTTCTTGCGGCGCACCGTGCGCTGGAAGTTGACGCCCCACGCCGGGGCGTTGGGATCGAAGGCGAACGATCGGAACGGCAGATCGATTTCGATCGTCCAGCCGATCTCGCTGCGGCGGACGCGCGCATTCCAGATGCCGTCCCACTCGCGATTGTTGCCGCCGCCGGGGCCCATCAACGAATCGGCCATCAGGCCCGACGGGTTCATCTCGAAGAAATAGCCGGTCTGCTGGTTCGAGGAACGTGTCCATCGTCCACATGAAGCGATCGTCGGCGCTCAGGAACTCGTCGCGCTTGCGGGTGTTGCCGAGCAGCTTGTCGGGCTCCGAGTCGCGGCAGACGACCGCCATGTAGAGGTGGTCGTTGTTGAACGCGAAATGCACCTCGGTCGACTCGGTCGGCGTGCCACCGAGCACCGGGTCCTGCATGATGAAGTCGCCGGCGGGCACCGTGCGTTGCCACACCGCTTCGTCGAGCACGCCGTCGAGCGTGATGCGCTCGCCGTCGGCAAGCCGCACCGCCCGCACGGTGCGTCGACCGGACGGCTCGGAGGGCGTCGGCGGTTGGGAGAAAGCCGGCTGGGCGAGCAGCGAACACAGCAGTAGCGCAACCGCGGTGGTGACAAATACTTTCATGGGATGACTTACTAGCTTAACACCCCGCTAGTTCGGCAGGGCGTGTCTGGAGAAGAAGCGCCACATCTCGCGCGTGGCGTCGAGGCTCGGATTGATCGGCCCGAGCGCCCATTCCGGCAACTCTCCACCACCGGGCCAGGTATGGCCGCCGCCGACGATCGTGTAGAGCACGACCGGCGCGTCATCCGCGCAGCCTCGATACTCCGTCCGCGTGACATCGGCCGCGACCGCCGATGCAAGCGGCGTGAGGTCGCACCGGTTACGCCGCGCCCAATGCGCGGTCCACTGCCTGATGTCGGGAAAGGGCCGCGGCGCGACCCACGAGGCGCCGCCGGTGAACGGGGTCGCGGGATCGGCCGTGCCGTGGAACGAGATCATCGGCACCGGCCGCTGATCCGTGCACCAGCGCCATGGCGTGGTGTGCGCGGCGGCGACCAGGCCGACCGCCGCGATCCGATCGGACAGCGTGCACGACAACGCGAACGACATGCCCGCGCCGTTCGACAGTCCGTTGGCGTAAATTCGTGACGCGTCGATGTTGTGACTTTGTTGCAGCTCGTCGATCAGCGCCGCGATGAACGTCACATCCTCGGAGATCCCGCCGCCGGGGTCATGCTCCCAGACTCCCGGACCCCTGCCCTTCCCAGCGGAGGGATAGACGACGATGAAGCCTTCCCGATCGGCCACCGCGTTCCAGCGGCTGATGTGCTGTTGCGCCCGGCCCCATAACCCGGCGCCGTGCAGGCTGATCACCAGCGGCGTCGGCCTGGTGCGGTCGTAGGACCCCGGCACATGCAGCACGTAGTCTCGCTCCCGACCGGACGAGACCATGGTGCCGGTGCTGCGATTGACCACGTCATACCTCGAGGCCTCGAAGACGGCCACCAGTAGCGGCAGGCCGATCAGCGCGAGCACCATCGCGATCGGCTTCTTCATCGGTGCCGGTTCCAGGCCAGCGCGAGCGGCGCCGCCCAGATTCGCGTGAGCGGGACCTGGAGCACTGCAATCAGCATCAGAACCGAATGGCGAATCAGTGGCGTGTCGACGAACCACACCATCACACCGTAGAGCGCAAACACCGCAAGACACCAGCCGGCCGCACTGCCGACCAGGACGCGATCGTGCAGCAGGCCGCTTCTGCCGAGCCTGATGGCGACCCATCCGGCAGCCGCCATCTTCACCGTCACCATCGCCGCAAGCATCAGCGGCAGATGATCCCACGCCATCACCCACGCGCGGCTGCTGTGACGCAACCAGCTCCAGGCCGGGAAGAGCAGGATGATCGCCACGAGCGACACCAGGACGCTGCCCTTGATCAGCCAGTCACGGCCGGTGAGCCCAAGGCACAGGTTCTGGACCAGATGCTTCCACGTCGATACCAGCAGGCCGGCGACGACGAGCAACGAGATGACGACCGCGCGTGGCGTGCCGATGGCGGCGGTCAGGCGACTCGCCCGTTCGATCACCATCGCCATGGTGTCCGACCACACCAGCGCCAGCGGGACGACGACCAGCATCAACGTCCACGTCAACAACGTGCTCCAGAGCGCCATCTCGAGTTTGGCGGCAATCAGCCCCGCGCTCGACATTGGCCGTGCCGCCAGGAACGGCGCCAGGCCGGAGGAATCACGCACCAACGGATTGGCCTTGCCGACCGTGGCGGCAACGAATCCGGCCAGAAGCGGCGGCGTGAGCAGTGCGGCGAGCAGCGTGGTGAAGACGATCGACGGCACCTGGTTGCCCGGAACAAACAGCAGCGAGAGCTCGAAGGGCACCACCAGGGCCACCAGGGCGGGCAGCGTCCGTCCGTGCAGCCGCCATTCGAACCACGCCTGCGCCCGCGCCGCCGACCGAAACCAGGCCAGGGGTCCCGCCGCTCCGCCGGCGATCGAGCCTGCCCCGGCGAACCGCCAGTCGGGCACCTCGCCACGACGCGCGCGCCCGACGACGAAGCATGCCGCCGCATAGGCCAGTGGCGGCTGCGGGGCGAGGAATCCGAGCAACACGAGGTTCGGCGCCTCGGTGACGATTGCCACGATCACGATCGCGTCGAGACTGATCAGCCAGGCCACCATGCCGATCACCCGGAGGCCGCGCACGCCGTAGCTCTTCCAGGTGAGCACTTGCGTCCATGCGAGGAACGTCACACCCAGCAGACCTGGCCAGACCAGTGGCAGCTCGACGTTCCACCACCGCGCGAATGCCCAGGCGGTGAGCCACAGTACCGTCATTGCTGCAGCGCCGTACAGCATCGGCCATCCTGCCAGCGCCGCGGTGCTGATCGGCAGCGCGAACATCCGCGCCGGATAGAGGGATTGGCGCGCGGCGAGATCGCCGGACAGGCCGAAGCTGAACACCGCGAGGATATAGAAGAAGCCGATCGAGAGCGGCGCGATCAGCAATCCCGCGAGGCCGTCGGGCGGATCCAGGCGCAGCGTCGCGCCCTCGCCGACGACCAGAAACCGGTACACCGCCACGGCTGCCGCGAAGGCGATGAGGGCGATGAGCGGCCAGCGATGCCGCTGCCGAAACTCCCAGGCGAAGGCAGCGGCGGGCGAGCGCATCTCAGGGCGCCGGGGTCGGACCGCGGGGCTGGCCGACATGGGCAACGAAGATTTCCTCGAGCGACGGCAGCCGGTCGCCGGCGCGCTGGGCGTGCTTGAGCGCCGCCAGCGGTCCGCTCAACACGATCGAGCCGCCGCTGATCATCGTCACGTGATCGGCGACCTGCTCGACCTCGTCGAGCAGGTGCGACGAGAACAACACCGTGCGGCCCTCGTCGGCGATGGTGCGGAGGATGGCGCCGACGATGTCGCGGCGCACGAGGGGATCGAGACCGGATGACGGCTCGTCGAGGACCAGCAGCTCGGGCCGATGGGCCAGCGCGATCAGCAGCCCGGCGCGGGCCCTCTGCCCTTTCGACAGCGTCGCGATCACGGCGGCGGCGTCCAGCCCGAAGGTGCATCGCAGCTCCTCGGCGTAGCGGTCGTCCCATCCCTGGTAGAACGCGCGCGAGTAGCGTATCAATTCATCGACCCGCATCCAGCCGGGGAGGTCGTTCTCTTCCGAGAGATAGCCAATCCGCGACAACACCGCCACGGGGTCGGCAACCGGGTCGAGGCCGAACACCCGAACCGAGCCGCTTTCGGCACCGAGCAGTCCCAGCAGGTGCTTGATCAGCGTGGTTTTGCCGGCGCCATTCGCGCCGACGAGGCCATAGACGCCGCCGCGCGGCAGCGACAGGCTGACGGCATCGAGCGCGGCCTTGCCGCCGAAGCGACGCGTCAGCTGCGAGACGAGGACGACGGATTCGTTCACCGGGCGGTGGGCGGATTGTGACATAGAATCCCCCCGGGAGGCTTCCATGGCCGTATCCCGTCGCGACTTCGCCCGTTTGTTTGCCGTCGGTGGTTCGGCCGCGCTGTTCGCCGATCCGGTCTGGGCGCGCCAGAACCCGCCGGCCGCCGGCGCTCGCGCCCGGTCTGTCCGGCACCGGCGAGGCGTTCTGGAAATCGGTGCGCGCGCAGTTCGTGATGCCCGCCGACCTCGGCGTGCTCAACGCCGCCAACCTCTGCCCCGCATCGCGGCCGGTGCTCGAGGCGCTGCGGCGCGAGAGCGACAGCGTCGATCGCGATCCGTCGGCGCAGAATCGCGCGCGGTTGAACGGCGAGAAAGAGAAGCTGCGCACCACGCCTGGCCTCGTTCCTGCGCGTCACGCCCGAAGAGATCGTCATCACCCGCAACACCAGCGAGGCCAACAACATGGTCTCGAGCGGGCTCGACCTCAAGGCCGGCGACGAAGTGATCGTCTTTCACGACAACCATCC
Source organism: uncultured Acidimicrobiia bacterium (assembly GCA_963795125.1). Lineage (GTDB taxonomy): Bacteria > Acidobacteriota > Vicinamibacteria > Vicinamibacterales > UBA2999 > 12-FULL-67-14b. The sequence continues at coordinate 2,001,889 of CAWCGQ010000001.1, forward strand.
GAGCAACCTGATCGCGTGGAACGAGAAGGCCAAGCGCTTCGGCTTCAAGGTGATCGAGATCCAGCAGGTCAATCCGCATCCCGGGATGGAGTATTACCTCGACGCCTACAACAAGGCGATCACCCCGCGAACCAGGATCCTGACGTTCACGCATCTGTCGAGCTCGGTCGGCGATCTCTTCCCGGCCAAGGAGCTGTGCGCGCTCGCGCAGGAGCACGGCGTGCTGTCGCTGGTCGACGGCGCGCAGTCGTTCGGCCTGCTCGATGTCAACCTCACCGACATCTCGCCGGACTTCTACACCGGCAGCGCGCACAAGTGGCCGTGCGGCGCGCGCGAATGCGGCGTGCTCTACATCAACACCCGCGCCCACAAGCGCATCTGGCCGTCGATCTACAGCGCCTATCCCGGCGCGGTCGGCATCTCGACGACCTTCGAGAGCTTCGGCCAGCGTGACGAAGCGACGATGATCGCGTTCAGGGAGGCGCTGGAGTTCCAGACCAAGGTCGGCCGCGAGGCGATCGAGAAGCGCTCGCGCGCGCTGGCCAACCAGCTGATCGCCGGCCTGTCGAAGCTGCCCGACGTCAAGGTGTGGACCTCGCCCAACCCGCGGCTCAATGCCGCGGTGGTGTCGTTCCAGCCGGGCTCGCTGAATGCGCCGCGGCTCGGCCAGGCGCTGTACGAGAAGGACCGGATCGGCACCGCCGGCCGCGGCCCCAACGACCGCGGCGGCCTGCGCGCCTCGCCGCACTTCTACAACACCCCCGAAGAAGTCGATCGCCTGGTCAGGGCCGTTGCTCGCTATCTGAAAACCGGCGTCTAGCTACTGCGGCTTGTCTGACGACGTGGTCCGCACCGTCGGGTACTTGATGCCCAGCTGATCGAGGTAGGTCGGGAACTTGGTCGGGTCGTAGTAGAACTTGCCGCATCTGCTCGCGGTACTTCTCGAGGATCGCCTTGTTCAGGTGCGTCGGCGCCGGCGTGTCCTTGGTGATGAACGGGATGTACTTCACGTCCTTGGTCTGGACGTCGTTGAAGTAGTCCCACGCGCCCTTCACCAGCTCCGGCTTGGTCAGCAGATCGAGCACCGTCATCGCCTGCGCCTTGGCGCCCGCGACCACGCCCTTGTGCGCGATCGGCGTCGCGCTGGCGATGCCGCTCGACCAGTTGTGGCCGGGCAGGCCGGGGATGTTCGCCGGATAGCTCAGCGTGATGGTCGGCATGTTCCAGGAGATGTCGCCGATGTCGTCGGAGCCGCCGCCGTTGTTGTCTTCGAGCGCGACCGGCTTGCCGAGCTCGCCGAGCTTCACCGACAGGCCGTTCTGCGTGGCGTTGCCGAGCTCCTTCTGCAGGCCCTTGGCCAGCTGCTGATCCTGCTCGCTCCACGTCGGCAGGCCCACCGTCTGGATGTTCGCCTACATCGTCTCGGCGACGACCTTGTTCATGTGGCGCGGATAGGCGGTGCCGAGGATGCGCGAGGTCATCTTGGTGTTGGTCATCAGGGCCGCGCCCTCCGCCATCTTGGTGCCGATCTCGACCAGCTCCTTGATGTGCGGCTGATCGATCTCGCGGAAGTAGAACCAGATGCGAGGCGTTGCGCGGCACCACGTTCGGCTGATCGCCGCCGTTGGTGATCACCGAGTGCGAGCGGTGCGACAGCCGCAGGTGCTCACGGCGATACTGCCAGCCGACGCTCATCAGCTCGACCGCGTCGAGCGCCGAGCGGCCGCGCCACGGCGCGCCGGCGCTGTGCGCCGTCTCGCCTTCGAACGTGAACTCCATCGAGACCAGCCCGGTGCCGCCCTGCTGGCCCCAGCTGGTGCCGAGGTTGCCGCCGACGTGCGTGAACAGGTTGACGTCGACGTCCTTGAACATGCCGTCGCGGACGAACCACGCCTTCGACGCGACCAGCTCCTCGGCGACGCCCGGCCACAGCATGATCGTGCCGGGCAGCTTGTCGCGCTCCATGATCTGCTTCACCGCGATCGCCGCGATGATGTTGAGCGGCATGCCGGTGTTGTGGCCTTCGCCGTGACCCGGCGCGCCCTCGACGATCGGATCGTGGTAGGCGACGCCCGGCTTCTGCGACGACTGCGGAATGCCGTCGATGTCGGAGCCGAGCGCGATCACCGGCTTGCCCGATCCGTAGGTCGCCACCCACGCGGTCGGCATGCCCGACTGCCCGCGCGTCACCTTGAAGCCGAACTTCTCGAGCTGCGCCGGTCAGGTAGCGCGAGGTCTCGACTTCCTGCATGCCGAGCTCGCCGAAGCTGAAGACCGAATCGACCATCTCCTGCGCGAGCTTGGCCATTTCGTCGACGCCCTTGACCGCTTCCTTCTTGTAGGCGGCGAGCTTGGCGCGTCCTGCTGCGCCGCCACCGGCACCTCCGCCAACGCTGCCCCGAAGGACAACGCGATCGTCACCATCCCGAGTGCAACTGCACGCTTCATTCTAGTTGTTCTCCTGTTGCTGCGCGGGCGTCGTCCGGACCGTCGGGTACTTGATGCCGAGCTGATCCAGATAGGTCTTGTGCTTCGTCGGGTCGTAGTAATACTTCTTCATTTCCTCGCGGTACTTGTCGAGGATTGTCTTGTTGAGATGAATCGCCGGCGGCGTGTCCCTGGCGATGAACGGGACGTACTTCACGTCCTTCATCTGCACGTTGTTGAAGTAGTCCCACGCCGACTTCGACCAGCTCCGGCTTGGTCATCAGGTCGAGCACCGTCATCGCCTGGACCTTGGCGCCGGCGACCACGCCCTTGTGCGCGATTGGCGTGGCGCTGGCAATCGCGCTCGACCAGTTGTGGCCGGGCAGCCCGGGGATGTTCGACGGGAAGCGCAGCGTCACGGTCGGGATAGTTCCACGACACGTCGCCGATGTCGTCGGAGCCGCCGCCGGTATTCTCGCGCTCCGGATTCGGCTTGCCGAGGTTCGCCGAGCTTCAGCGCCAGGCCTTCCTGGCGCGGGTTGCCGAGCTCTTTCTGCAGCGCCTTGGCCAGCGTCTGGTCGTCCTCGCTCCACGACGGCAGGCCGACGGTCTTGATGTTCTCGTACATCGCCTCGGCGACCGCCTTGTTCATGTGCTGCGGATACGCCGCGCCGAGGATGCGCGACGTCATCTTGGTGTTGGTCATCAGCGCCGCGCCTTCGGCCATCTTGTTGCCGATGTCCCACATGTTCTTGATGTTGGCGTAATCGGTTTCGCGGAAGTAGAACCAGATGCTGGCGTTGCGCGGCACCACGTTCGGCTGGTCGCCGCCGTTGGTGATCACCGAGTGCGAGCGCTGCGACAGGCGCAGGTGCTCACGGCGATACTGCCAGCCGATGCTCATCAGCTCGACGGCGTCGAGCGCCGAGCGGCCGCGCCACGGCGCGCCGGCGCTGTGCGCGGTCTCGCCCTCGAAGGTGTACTCGACCGACACCATGCCGTTGCCGCCGCCCTCGCCCCACGACACGCCGAGGTTGTTGCCGACGTGCGTGAACAGCACCACGTCGACGTCCTTGAAGACGCCGTCGCGCACGTACCAGGCCTTGGTCGCGAGCTGCTCCTCGGCGACGCCCGGCCACAGCATGATCGTGCCCGGCAGCTTGTCGCGCTCCATGATGCGCTTCACCGCGATCGCCGCGACGATGTTGAGCGGCATGCCGGTGTTGTGCCCTTCGCCGTGCCCGGCGCGCCGGCGATGATCGGATCGGGATACGCCACGCCCGGCTTCTGCGACGCCTGCGGGATGCCGTCGATGTCGGAGCCGAGCGCGATCACCGGCTTGCCCGAGCCCCACTTCGCGACCCACGCCGTCGGAATGCCGGCCACGCCGCGCTGCACCGTGAAGCCGTACTTCTCCAGCTGCCCGGTCAGGTAGCGCGACGTCTCGCACTTCCTGGAAGCCGAGCTCGCCGAAGCTGAAGACGGAATCGACCATCTCCTGCGCGAGCTTGGCCATCTCGTCTACGCCCTTCTCGACTTCCTGCTTGTAGGCTGGAAGCTTCGCGGGCCCCTGCGCCGCCACCGATGTTGCCAGCGTTGCCCATACCATGGCGACGACGCCACAAATGCCAGTCAGCTTTCTCATTGCTCCTCCACGTTGCAGCTCACTCTATCAATCCGGCGCCGCCGATGGCACCGACAACTCTTGGGTCCTGCGGCGTCTGCGCCGCCGACCATCCTAAAACTTCGGCGTGACGCCGAGGTTGTGCATGATGAACGCGTAGATGTCCGCGGTCGCCTCGATCTGCTTGGTGACGTTGCTGGCGCCGTGGCCCGACTTGGTGTCGATGCGGATCAGCACCGGGTTGGTCCGGGCTCGCCAGCGTCTGCAGCGTCGCGGCGTACTTGAACGAATGCGCCGGCACCACGCGATCGTCGTGATCGGCCGTCGTCACCAGCGTCGCCGGATACTTGCCGCCGGCCTTGATGTTGTGCAGCGGCGAATAGGCGCGCAGCGCCTTGAACTCCTCGGCGCTGGTCGCTCGAGCCGTAGTCGGCGATCCAGTTCCAGCCGATCGTGAACTTGTGGAAGCGCAGCATGTCCATCACGCCGACCTGCGGCATCGCGACGCGGAACAGCTCCGGCCGCTGGTTGATCACCGCGCCGACCAGCAGCCCGCCGTTCGAGCCGCCGTTGGCGGCGAGCTTCGACGGGTTGGTGTAGTTGTTGGCGATCAGCCACTCGGCCGCGGCGATGAAATCGTCGAACACGTTCTGCTTCTTCAGCTTGGTGCCGGCGTCGTGCCAGGCCTCGCCGTACTCGCTGCCGCCGCGCATGTTGACGCTGGCGTAGACGAAGCCCTGCTCGAGCAGCGCGATGCGCAGCGAGTTGAAGCCCGGCGTGGTCGCGATGTTGAAGCCGCCGTAGCCGTACATCAGCGTCGGGTTGTTGCCGTCGAGCACCAGGCCCTTCTTGTGGACCAGGAACATCGGCACCTTCGCGCCGTCCTTGCTGGTGACGAACACCTGCTTGGTCTCGTACTGCGTGGTGTCGAGCCCGCGGAATCTCCGGCGCGCGGAACAGCGAGCTCTTGCGCGCCGCCACTTCGTAGCGGAAGATCGACGTCGGATAGGTGAACGACGTGAAGGTGTAGAACAGCGAGCGTGTCGTCCATGTTGCCGCCGAAGCCGCTGACGCTGCCGAGGCCCGGCAACTCGACTTCGTTCTCGAGCGCGCCTTCGAGATTGTGGACGTAGGCCTTCGACGCCACGTCCTTCATGTAGGTGGCAATCACCTTGCCGCCGGCCACCGCGATCGAGTCGATGGTGTCGGGCTTCTCCGGCGAGGATCACCTTCCAGTTCGCCGGCGCCGGCTTGGCGGGATCGATGCGGACGACGCGGCCGTTCGGGGCCTGGTTGTCGGTGAACACCAGCAGTTCGCCGCGCACGCTCTCGAGCACGTTGTAGGTGTCGTCGCCGATGGTCGGGAATCAGCGGCGTGAACGTCGAGCCAGGCTTCGACAGGTCCTGCACGAACACCGCGTTGCCCTGCTTGCCGGTGCCGCGATCGGAGACGTCGAGCACCGCGAAGCGCTCGTCCTCGGTGGTGCTGAGCGTGTGGAAGCGCTGCGGGTTCTTCTCGTCGCGGAACACCAGTTCGTCGGCCGACTGCGGCGTGCCGATGCGGTGGTAGTAGACCATGTGGTCTTCGTTGATCGAGGAGAGCTCCGTGCCCTTGGCCGGCGCCGGGTAGCGGCTGTAGTAGAAGCCGTTGCCGCGCCACGCGATGCTCGAGACCTTGACCCACTCGACCTTGTCGTCGAGCAGCTTGCGCGTCGTGAGGTCGAGCACGCGGTATTCCTGCCAGTCGGAGCCGCTGCGCGACACGCCGTAGGTCAGCAGCTTGCCGTCCTTCGAGGCGGCGTAGCCCATCAACCGGTACGTGCCGTCTTCGGACCAGGTGTTCGGATCGATCAGGACCTCCGGCGTGCCGCTCAAGCCCTTCTGGATGTAGAGCACGCTCTGGTTCTGCAGGCCGTCGTTCTTCGAGAAGAAGTAGTAGTCGCCCTTGCGCGACGGCGACGAGAACTTGGCGTAGTTGTAGAGCGCGCTCAGGCGCTTGGTGAGCTGCGCGCGATACGGAATCTTGTCGAGATAGGCGAACGTCACCTTGTTCTGCGCCTCGACCCACGCCGCGGTCTCCGCCGAGGTGTCGTCTTCGAGCCAGCGATACGGGTCCGGCGATCTTGACGCCGTGATAGGTGTCGACGTGATCGACGGTCCTGGTGGCGGGGTATTGCAGCCCTTGGGCTGCGACCGTCGCCGACAGCGCCAGCACTGCCGAACCAGGTGGTCTTCTTCATGGACGGATTATATTTAGATATCCGCTCCTACACCCCACTTCCAGGATTTGCCGGCGGCCACAAGATGACGCTCTACGCGTGGGCCAAACGCCGCGCGTTCGCCAGTCTGCCCGCCGCCGAACCGCGTTTTTTCGACGTCGCCGCCGACGCGCGCGTCCTCGCGCTAGTGCAACTGGCAGCGCGACCGTAAGGCGGCGCCGACCCTGCTGGCGTTGCACGGTCTCGAAGGCTCGAGCGACGCGCATTACATGCGCGGCCTCGCGCGACAAGGCCTTTGCCGCCGGATTCAACGTCGTGCGCCTCAACATGCGCAACTGCGGCGGCACCGAGCATCTGTCGCGGGGCCTGTATCACTCGGGCCTGACGGCCGATCCGCTGGCGGTGCTGACCGAGCTGCGCGACCGCGATGGCCTGTCGCGATTCGCGGTGTCCGGCTACTCGATGGGCGGCAACGTCACGATGAAGCTGGCCGGCGAGCTCGGCGACACGGCGTTTCCGGAAGTGAAAGCGTTCGCGGCGGTGTCGCCGGTGATCGAACTCGAAACCTGCGTGCAGGCGATCGAGCGGCGCGAGAACCGCATCTACGAGTGGAATTTCTGCCGCAACCTGCAGGGGCGGATGCGGCGCAAGTCGAAACACTTTCCCGTCGCTGTTCAACCTCGACGGGCTGTGGAAGGTGTGGTCGATTCGCGCGTTCGACGACCGTTACACCGCGCCGCATCACGGCTACGACGGCGCCGAAGACTACTACCAGCGCGCCAGCGCGATGCGGGTGATCGACCGCGTGTCTCGCCCGGCGCTGATCCTGAGCGCCGCCGACGACCCGTTCGTGCCACCGCATATCTTCGACGCGCCCGCGGTGCGCGAACAATCCGCATATCACCACCGTCATCACCGCCGCAGGCGGCCACTGCGCGTTTGTCGAGCCCGCCCTCGCTGAAGCTACGGCGGGTAGACCGGGCGGCTATGACGGCTACTTTGCCGAGCGCACGGTCGTCGACTTCCTCGCGACGCGCGTGTAGGGAACCACCCGGTAATCCACGGTCGCGCTGCCGCCGATAGTCATGTCAGCAGCGGATGTCACCCCCAGGCGAGAACGCGAAACGCCGTGCAATCCTGACGCCCGAGCAGCGGCTCGAGTGGCAAACCGAGCTCGACTCGGCGATGACGGACCTTGATTTCAAGCTGTCCCATCCCCGCCGTCGCGCCGGCGACGTGACGCCACAGCCGGCCCTGCCGCAGCTCGGCAAGCTGGATCTGTCGGCGGAACTGCTCGACGAAATTGCGTGGCGCGTATCGGAGCAGATGCGCCGCTCGGGTGGCCAGGGTGCGGCCGCCAACGTTGTCGCCAACGCGTCGGCGCTGCTGGATTTTCAGACCGAGCTGCCCCAACCCGAGCCCGAACCCACGCCGGCGCCGGCGCCGGCACCGCGAGCCGTGCCGGAAAACGCCGTGCTGGTGATTCGGCTGCGCCGGCCCTTATTTCGCTGGCGGTTCTGGCGGCGCCGGTTGCGCCGGCAGCGGATGATCTCGTTCTCGGATTACCGCGTCTCCTAGCGGCCCGCGGCAGGACCGCCCACCGCCCTCACTGGCTGAGTGTCGGGATGAACTGTGGCGCCTTGCGCGCCCTGGTCGCCTGCTCCAACGCGAACCCAAAGCCAATCAGTTCGCCTTCGCTGTAGGCGCGCCCCATGAAGGTGAGGCCAAGCGGCAGTCCGTGACTGTCGCCAATCGGCACGCTGATGCTCGGCGTGCCGGCGACCGCCGCCATGCCGTAACCGGCGCCGACAAAGTGATCGCCGAGCACATGATCGGTCGGCCATGCCGGCGACAGGCTCGGCGCGATCAGCGCATCGAGCCGGTCGCGGTCGAGGGCCGCAAGCAGCCCGTCCTTCCCGGCCAACCGTCTCGCGTCGTCGCGCGCCTTGCGGTAGGCGGGATCGGTCAGCGGTCCTTTCGCCTGCGCCTGCTCGAAGATCTCCTGCCCGAAGAACGGCATGACCCGCGCCGCGTTGGCCGTGTTCCACGCCATCAAGGCTTCGAGCGACGCGTGCGGCGAGCCGGCCTGCTTCAGATACGCGTTCAAGCCGTCCTTGAATTCATACAGCAGCACCGCGAACTCGGGATCGTTCCAGGTGTTGTAGGTCGCAATCTTGACGTCGATGACTTCCCCGCCGGCCGCCCTGATCGCGTCTGCGGCCCGCATCGTCGAGGCGTCGACATCCGGGTGATAGCCCATGGCCTGGCGGACGAGGCCGAAACGTTTGCCCTTGAGGGCGCCGGCGTCGAGGAACGTGGTGTAGTCGCCCGCCACCCTGCCGCTCGCGGCGGAACCTGCCGGATCCGCGGCGTCGGCTCCGGCCATGGCGCCGAGCAGCATCGCCAGGTCGGCAACCGTCCGCGCCATCGGACCGGCCGTGTCCTGCGACACCGAGATCGGGATGATGCCCGAGCGGCTGACCAGTCCGACGGTTGGCTTCAATCCGGCCAGGCCGCTGACCGACGCGGGGCAAATGATGCTGCCGTCGGTCTCGGTGCCGATCCCGATCGCCGCCAGGCTCGCGGCAATCGCGGTCCCGGTGCCCGAGCTCGATCCGCACGGATTGCGATCGAGCACGTACGGATTCTTCGTCTGCCCGCCGCGCGAGCTCCAGCCGGAGGTGGATCGGGTGGACCGGAAATTGGCCCACTCGCTGAGATTGGTCTTCCCCAGGATGACCGCGCCGGCCTCGCGCAGCCGCGCGACCATGAAGGCGTCGGCGGCCGGACGGTTGTCGGCAAGCGCGAGCGACCCGGCGGAATTCACCATCCCGGCAATGTCGACGTTGTCTTTGATCAGGATGGGAATGCCGTGCATCGGCCCGCGAACCTTGCCGGCCTTGCGCTCCGCGTCGAGGGCCGCCGCATCCGCTACCGCGCCGGCATTCAGTTCAATCACCGCGTCCAGCCGCGGCCCGGCATCGTCGATGTTCGCAATGCGATCGAGATAAGCCCGGGTCAGGGCTTCCGACGTGAGCTGGCCCGACGCCATGCGCTCGCGCGCGTCGGTCGCGGTCAGTTCGACGACGTCAAGCGCTGGCGCGGGCGGGACAGGTTGGGCGGGCGGGGACGAGCAACCGACGAGAAGCGCCGCCGCGGCAATCACACCTCCCGCAATCCGCCATCGATCTGCAATCGGAGATCTGACATCTGACATCGTCATTTTTCTTCTTCCAGAAGGCGGAGCATGTGCTGGCCGAACGCCGCCCCCTTGCCCTCGTCCTCGTGCTTGAAGTACACGAACACGTCTTTGGCCGTGCGGCTCAATTGTTGCGCGATCGCGGTCCACTTGGCGATGTCGCCATCGCCGTAGCCTTCGTCGCGCAGGCGCAGGTAGGCGTAATCCGCCGTCGCCACGATCGGCGTCTCGCGCGTGTCGCTGTCGGCGATGCACAGCGCGACGTTGCGGGAGCCGAGCAGGTCGAAGACGTCGTCTTCGAGCCACGACGGGTGGCGAAACTCGAACGCCGCCGTGGTGGCGGGCGGCAGCAGCGACAGGAACTCGCCCAGCAGCGGCAGGTCCTTCTTGAAGTTGGGCGGCAGCTGGAAGAGCAACGCCGCCATCTGCGGTCCGAGCTCCGACGCCGCGGTGAGGAACCCGTGCAGCGATTCGCCGACCTCGGCCGGACGCAAGCGCCGGTCGTGGGTAATTCGCTTCGGCGCCTTGAGCGTGAAGCGAAACACCGGCGGCACCTGCTCGCGCCAGCCGGCAATGAGCTTGGGCGTCGGCATGCGATAGAACGTGTAGTTGATTTCGACGGTGGGAAACCGGCCGGCGTAGTACGGCAGCATCTTTTTCGCCGGCAGATCGGCCGGATAGAAGCTGCCCTTCCACTCCGGATAGTTGTAGCCGCTCGTCCCGACCAGGATCACGAGCGGTATAATCTCAGATATTAGATTGCGGATTGATGATTAATTGGCGATGGCTGATTGCCGGAGTGATGATTGCGGTGGGCGGATGCAGTCGTCAGGCCGCGGTACCGACCTATCAGGTGACCGGGCAAATCCTGGTCGTCCGTCACGACACGAACGAAGTGCTCGTCAAGCATGAGGACATCCCCGGCTTCATGCCGGCGATGACCATGCCGTACACGGTGAGGGATCCGGCGATCATCAAGGACCGCGCGGCCGGCGACCTGATCGTCGCGACGCTGAAGGTCGCGCCGGACGGTGCGTTTCTCTCCGCCATCACCAAGACCGGTTCGGCGCCGCTTCCCGAGGATGCGCGCACCACCATTCCCGCGGCCGCCAACGTGCACCTGCTCCAGGCCGGCGACGCCGTTCCGGCGACGCCATTGATCGATCAGGACGGCGGGGCTGTCGCCCTTGCCGACTTCAAGGGCGCCGCGCTCGGCGTCACCTTTATCTACACGCGGTGTCCGCTCGCCCAGTTTTGCCCGTTGCTGGATCGACGATTCGCCGAGGTGCAGAAGCTGGTGGCGGCGGATCCGGCGCTGGCCGGCAAGGTGCGGCTGGTGTCGATCAGCTTCGACCCGCAGTTCGACCGCGCCGACGTCCTGCGTGCCCATGCGAAGACACTCGATGCCGATCCACGCGTGTGGCGCTTCGCGACCGCCGAGGAGGCCACCGTCGACCGGCTGGCGGCGCAGTTTGGCGTCAACGTGATTCGCGAACCGGACGGCACCATCACCCACAACCTGCGCACCGCGATCGTCGACCCGACCGGCCACGTCACCTCGATCGTCGACAACAACGCCTGGACTGCCGGAAGAACTGGTTCGCAGCCTCAAGGATGCCCTCGCCGCCGCGCACTAGGCCACCGATTGACACCGACTAAACACCGATTAAAGAAATACCAACGGATGACGCCGCCGCGGCTGGCGTTCACGAGGGCGGAGCGCGGGCTGATCGCGCGGCTCGATACGCCGGCGAAGGTGCAGCGCTGGCTGAATGCGCTGCCGTACAACACCGAACAGGGTGGCGAGACGTTGCGGAGTTTCCGCCCGGTGGCGCGCCTCGAGACCGCGCACTGCCTCGAGGCCGCGCTGTTCGCGGCGGTGGTGCTCGAGCAGCATGGCTATCCCCCGCTGCTGATGAGCCTCGAGTCCCAGGACTGGCTCGACCACGTGATCTTCATTTACCGCCATGACCGCGGCTGGGGCTCGGTGGCGCGGTCGCGCGATCCCGGGCTGCACGGCCGCAAGCCCAGATTCACGTCGCCGCGCGCCCTCGCCCGCAGCTACTACGACGGCTATGTGGACGACACCGGCCGATTGAAGGGCTTCGGCGTCGCCAACCTGCTCGAGGCGCTGCCCGGCTACGACTGGCGCCTGACCACCAACAATGCCTGGAAGGTCGAGCAGATGCTGATCGACTGGCCGCACCGGAAATTCGCCACCTCCAACCGGCGCTATCGCATGCTGCTGCGGAAATACCGGGCCTACCGGGCGGCCAATCACGACCGCAAGCCGATCTACTATCGCGGGCGCGACAAGTGGGAACCGCTGCCGCGCGAGTTCGGCCGCGCTCGCGCGTCCTAATCGAAGCCGATCTTCAGATCGGCGACCAGGGGCAGGTGATCCGACGCCATCAGCGCCATGCGGTCGCGCGGCATCGAGACCTTGATGACCTCGACCGTGCCCTCGTAATAGATGTGATCGAGATGCAGGATCGGGAAGAAGCTCGGATAGCGTGCGAGCGCGCTTGAGGTGCTTGCTGAGGTCGATGCTCTGCAGCCGTTCCGCCAGGATGTCTTTCGCGATGCCGCGCGCCCACTCGTTGAAGTCGCCCAGCACAATCTTCGGGCCGACGACACGGCGATCGTGGACGATCGAGGCCAGCTTCGCGGCCTGGCTGCGGCGCTCGAGCAGCGAGGTGCCGAGGTGCACGTTGTAGAAATGCAACGTGTCATCGTCGAGCGCCAGGTCGGCGCGCTGCACGCTGCGATGCTCGCAGGTCTTCCACGTCAGATCGTGCTGGACGTGGTGGCGGACCGGAAACTTGCTGAGGACCACGTTGCCGAACAGCGCGGTGCGTAAGTGCCGGGTCGGCGCCATCACCCAGCCCATCCCCAGCGCCGCGCCGAGTTCGGCGGCTTGCCCTGGCTTGAGCGGGCTGGCGCCGATCACTTCCTGCAGCGCGATGATATCGGCGTCGATGGCGGCGAGCACGCCGGCAATGCGTTCCAGCCGCGTGCGCCCGTCCATGCCGCGGCCGCGATGAATGTTGTAGGTCGCGACGCGCACGGTGCGCGAACGCTTCGACGGGTCAGCCATCAATCGAGATCGAATCCGCGCAGCGGCTTGGAGACGGGTTCCTTGTTGGCTTCCTTCAGCGCTTCTTCAAAACGCTTCGACAGCGCGCTGCCCTTGTTCTTCTCGTTCTGGAACGACTGCTCGAACAGGGCATCGCGGCGCGCCGCCTGGTCGGCGAGGATCTTCTGGGCGTTGTCGAGCTCGGGTCGGTCCGGATTCGGCGGCGATTCGTGGCTGACAATACGGCCCAGGTTGAGATCGACCGTCAACACGGCGCCGCAGCACGGGCACTCGAGCTCTCGTTCGCTGGTCAACTTCGCCATCACGCCAGCTTAGTCCAAACGGCGGCGCATAGCCTTCCTGCCTCGCGTCGAGCGGTCTTCCTCAGAGGCGTCCGGCGTTCGACCGCCGATCATCGCCGCTCGATCCGGCCGGCCGACCATTCAGCGGGTGGTCGAAAACTCGGGAGGCCGGACACCGTATTTATAATGGGCGGGGACAAATTGCTTTTCGCTTTTTCTTCGCATAACATTCTCCACTCCTCCGGAGGTAGCTGATCAGTGACCGAAATCGACGACCTTTCTGAGTTACGCATCGACCGTGAACCACTCAACACTGGTGGCGGACGATGGGTGAAGTGGGTCGTCATCGTCCTTTTCCTCGCGGCCGCCGGTGGCGGCGCCTGGTACTGGTTCAGCCGCGAGCGCCCGCTCGAAGTGGAGGTCGCGACCGTGAGCGAGCGCGCGGCCGGCATGCAGGCCTCGGTGCTGAACGCCTCGGGCTACGTCACCGCGCGCCGGCGCGCGACCGTGTCCTCGAAGGTGACCGGCAAGGTCATCGAAGTGAACGTCGAGGAAGGCATGGCCGTCCGGCAGGGCCAGGTCCTGGCCCGCCTCGACGATTCCACGCTGCAAGCGGGCTTGCGGCTCTACCGGGCGCAGCTCGAGGAAGCCAGGCAGCAAATCCCGGAGAGTCGGGTGCGCCTCGAACAGGCGCGCGTCATGCTGCAGCGCCAGGAGCGGTTGCGCAACGAGGGCCTGAACACGCCGAACGACATCGACAACGCCAGAGCCGAGGTCGATTCCATGATGGCGCGCATTGCCTCGGCCGAGCAGACCGTGAAGGTCGCCGAGAGCCAGATTGCGATGCAGCAGACCGCGATCGACGACATGGTGATCCGCGCGCCGTTCAGCGGGGTGGCGATCACCAAGGACGCGCAGGCCGGCGAGATGGTCTCCCCGGTGTCGGCGGGCGGCGGCTTCACCCGCACCGGCATCAGCACCATTGTCGACATGAGCTCGCTCGAGATTGAAGTCGACGTCAACGAGAGCTACATCAACCGCGTCAGCGCCGGTCAGCCGGTGAGCGCGGTCCTCGACGCATATCCCGACTGGCAGATCCCGGCCAACGTGATCACGCTGGTGCCGACCGCGGATCGGCAGAAAGCCACGGTGCTGGTCCGTATCGAATTTCAGAAACTCGATCCGCGCATCCTTCCCGATATGGGCGTCAAGGTCACCTTCCTGCGCGAGGCCGACGCCGCGGCGCCCGCCGCGCAAGCCGTGACGCTGGTGCCGCAGGCGGCGGTGATCGCCGACGCCGGCGCGACCTTCGTATTCGTGGTCACCGGCACGACGGTCGAGCGGCGCGCGATCAAGGTCGGGGGCAGCGACGGCGATCGCGTCGAAGTGCTGGCGGGGCTGAGTGGCGGGGAGCGGGTGGTGATTTCTCCGCCCGCGGAGCTGGCGGCCGGGACGGCAATCGTAGTGAAGTAGCGGCGGACCACCGTCCGCCCGAAGAGGGATGACATGAGCGCACTGGTCAAGATCAACGGCGTCCACAAGAATTTCACCCGCGGCAGCGAACGGATCGACGTGCTCAAGGGCGTGTCGCTCGACATTCCCCAGGGTGACTTCCTGGCGTTGATGGGGCCGTCCGGCTCCGGCAAGACCACGCTGCTCAACCTGCTCGGCGGCCTCGATCAGCCCTCGTCCGGCACCATCGAGGTCGGCGGCACCAACATCGGCGGCCTGTCCGGCGGCCAGTTATCGCGGTGGCGATCGCATCACATCGGGTTCGTGTTCCAGCTCTACAACCTGTTGCCGGTGCTGACCGCGGAACGCAACGTCGAACTGCCGCTGCTGCTGACCAAACTGTCCAAGGCTGAGCGCACCAAGCGCGTGGCCATTGCCCTCAAGGTGGTCGGCCTGTCCGACCGCGCCAAGCACTACCCGCGCCAGCTGTCCGGCGGCCAGGAGCAGCGCGTCGGCATCGCGCGCGCGATTGTCACCGATCCGACGTTGCTGCTCGCCGACGAACCGACCGGCGATCTCGACCGCAAGGCCGGCGATGAGGTGCTCGACCTGCTGCAGGCGCTCAACCGCGATCACGGCAAGACCATCGTCATGGTCACGCACGATCCGCGCGCCGCCTTGCGCGCCACCCGCACGCTCCACCTCGAGAAGGGGCAGCTGATGGAAGACGCGGTGCCGGCATGAAATTCTTCCCGCTGCTGTGGAGCAGCCTGTGGCGCAAGAAGGTTCGCACCATCTTCACGCTGCTGGCGGTGTTTGTCGCGTTCATCCTGTTCGGATTGCTGATGACCATCCGGACCGCGTTCTCGTTCGGGGTCGACATCGCCGGCCTCGATCGACTGGTGTTGATCCACAAGGTCAGCCTGATCATGCCGCTGCCGCTGGCCTACCTCGAGCGGCTGCGTGGCACCGAGGGTGTCGAGATGGTGACGCATCAGAGCTGGTTCGGCGGGGTCTACCAGGACCCGGCGAACTTTTTCGCGCAGATGGTGGTCGAACCCGAGCCGTTCATGCAGATCTACCCGGAGTTCACGGTGCCCGCGGATCAGATGGCGGCGTGGCTGGCCGATCGACAAGGCGCCATTGTCGGCGTCGACCTCGCGAAGCGCTTTGGCTGGAAGATCGGCGACCGGATTCCAATCATCGGCACCATCTGGCAGCCGAAGCAGGGCCAGGTCTGGGACTTCAACATCGTCGGCATGTACGACGGTGGAGCCGGGGTCGACAAGACCCAGTTCTTCTTTCGCTACGACTATCTCGATGAAAACCGGCGGCAGGGCGACGGCCTGGTCGGCTGGTACGTGGTGAAAATCGCCGACCCGGCGCAGGCCCAGCAGATGAGCGCGAAGTTCGACAGCATGTTCGCGAACTCCTCCGCCGAGACCAAGACCACCACCGAGAAGGGCTTCGTTGAAGGCTTCGCCAAGCAGATTGGCGACATCGGCGCGATCATGATCGCCATCCTGGTGGCGGTGCTGTTCACGATGATGCTGGTGGCGGCCAACACCATGGCGCAGTCGGTCCGCGAGCGGACCAGTGAAATGGGCGTGCTGAAGACGCTCGGCTTCTCGAACCTGTCGATCCTGGTGTTGGTCCTCAGCGAGTCGGTGCTGATCGCCGTCATCGGCGGCGGCGCCGGCCTGGCGGTGGCGTGGCTGATCGTGCAGCAGGGCGACCCCACCAACGGCATGCTGCCGGTGTTCATGCTGCCGTCACGCGACGTCACGGTCGGCGTGGTGATGGTCCTGCTCCTCGGCCTGGTGGCGGGCCTCTGGCCGGCGCTCGGCGCCATGAACCTGAAGATCACCGATGCACTGCGACGCAGCTAGCGGGAGACGCCAATCATGAACTTCATCAGGCAGACCGTTGCGGTCACGCTCCTCAACCTCCGCACCATCCCGCAGCGGCTGGGCTCGTCGGGCGTCGCGATCATCGGCATTGCCGGCGTGGTGATCGTGCTGGTGTCGGTGCTGTCGATCGCGCAGGGGTTCGCCGCGGCCATGGCCAGTTCCGGCTCGCCGGTTCGCGCACTGGTGATGCGCAGCGGCGCCGACAGCGAGATGACGAGCGGACTCGGCGGGCTCGAAGTCGACATCATCAAGCAGGCGCCCGGCCTGCGGCGCGAGGGCCCGACCGCGGTGGCCTCGGCCGAGCTCTACGTGGTGATCGACATCCCGAAGATCACGACCAACACCTCGGCCAACGTGCCGATGCGCGGTGTCGAACCCCAGGCGTCGGCGGTCCGGGAGGAGTTCCGCATCATCGACGGGCGAATGTTCGAGTTCGGCACCAATGAGGTGGTGGTCGGCCGCGGTGCCAGCGTCAACTTCCGCGGCCTGACGGTCGGCAACACGGTGACGACCGGTCAGAACACCTGGCGGGTCGTCGGCATGTTCGAAACCGGCGGCAGCACCGCCGAAACCGAGATCTGGACCGACGCCCGGGTGCTGCAGAGTGCCTATCGCCGCGGCAACACCTATCAGACGGTGCTGGCGCGGCTGGATTCGAGCGAGAGCTTCGACACGTTCCGCGACTGGCTGACCGCGAATCCGCAGGTCAACGTGCAGGTGCGGCGCGAGGAAGAGTATTACGCGCAACAGTCGCGCGCGCTCACCGGCCTGATCCGCGGCGTCGGGTTCGGCATCGCGGCGTTGATGGGCATCGGCGCGGTGTTCGGCGCCATCCTGACGATGTACACCGCCGTCTCGACGCGCTCGCGGGAAATCGCGACGCTGCGGGCGCTCGGCTTCAACACCACCTCGGTCGTGGTGTCGGTGCTCGCCGAGTCGCTGGCACTGGCCGCCATCGGCGGAGCAATCGGCGGGGTCCTCGCCTACTTCGCCTTTAACGGCTACCAGACGTCGACCATGAACTTCTCGACCTTCAGCCAGGTAGCATTCGCGTTCCAGGTCACGCCCGAACTGCTGCTTATGGGGTTGTCCTATGCCCTGATCATGGGGTTGGTCGGCGGGCTGTTCCCGGCGCTGCGGGCCGCGCGGCTGCCAATTCCCTCAGCATTGCGGGAGTTGTAGTCCGAATCTCCACAACTTAGCCGGAAGGCCCGGGTTTTGCAGTCTCACCGGGCGTGAGAATGCGAAACCTCGGCCTCGTCGGTGCCCTGCTGGTCGCCATCTGCCCCGCTCCGGCTCAGGCTCAGGGCGACTTCATCAAAGGCAAACTCAAGGATTTGATCGAGCGCTCCGGCGTCTACGTGTCAGCCAGCTCACGCAGTCCGCTCGATGAGGATGTGCGCATGGGTCGCTCGCTCGGCGTCGGTCTCGGCTTCGCGGGACGCCAGCAGCCGGGCCGGAAGTTTCCCTTCAGCCTCGGCGGCTACAGCGGCGACCTCGAGACGGCGTCCGGCAGCGGCTTCGGGCGCTTCAAGGCCACCCAGATCATGAGCGGCATCGGCTACAACTGGGTGTTCGGCAAGACCACCTACAGCGCGCAGCTGGGCGTCGGCTATTCGTTCAACAAGGTGACGCTGGACGACCGCGTCGCCGCCGCGTTCGGGGTCGTCGACCCGGTGGTCGTGGACGTGAGCAACTCATGGGTGCTGCGGCCGCAGCTGAAGGCCGAGTACTTCGTGACGCGCAAGATCAGCCTGCGCTCGCAGTTGAGCTACACCTACACCGATCCCGACGTGGTGATTCGCACCGGCTCGCAGGAGTTCAGCCGCGACTGGCGGCCGAATCACGTGCAGCTCAGTTTCGCGGTCGGATTCTTCCCCTTCAGGAAATGATGAAGAGAACTAGAAATTAGAAATAAGAAAGAACGAAAAACGAATACGACGAACAAAACGAACAACAAAATGAAAAAAGGGCCGCTGCGCTTGCAGGGCCCTTTTCTCTTTTCTGATTTCTTATTTCTTATTTCTTATTTCTTATTCTCTTAGTTCTCTTCCTCGAACTCTTCCTCTTCAGGCGGTCCGAGGCGCGTCGACGGACGCAGCGCTTCGCGGTAATCGTAGAGCGGCAAGCCCGAGACGTGGCGCGGGTTCATGCAGCCCATTGATTTCGCGTCGAGCACGACGAGCACCGGGCTGCCGGCCAGCCCGTCGCGAAACGCGAGGCGGCAGCCGCAGGCCAGACGAGCGTGTGCGAAACCTTTCAACATGACGTGATTCTATCGTCGCTAATCGAGCAACGCGACAATTTCTTTTTCGAACACGGCCTTAGGCGCAATCCCCATGTGCTTGCGGCACACCCTGCCGTCCTTGCTGATCAGGAACGACGCCGGAATTCCCCAGATCGGCCCGTACGCGTCCTGCAATTCCTCGCGTCCTTCGCCGAGCAGGATCGGGTAGTTCATCTTGTACTGCGCCGCGTACTTCTTGGCGAGCTCGGGGGTGTCGTCGACCGAGTAGCCGATGATGGTGAGCTGGTCGCGGTACTTCTCCTGGAGTTCGACAAAGCCGGGAATCTCGGCCTTGCAGGGCCCGCACCAGGTCGCCCAGAAATTCAACAACACCACCTTGCCCTTGAACGAGGCGAGCTCGACCTGCTTGCCGTCGAGGTCCTTGAAGCTGAAGTCCCAGTTCGCGGGCTTGGGGTTGGCCATGCACGCGCCGCTGTCGGCGGCGGCGGCGGTGTCGTGCGACGCCGCCGGCGTCACCGCCGGCGACGCGGCGGCGGGCTCGGCTTCGAGGTGCTGCGGCTGCCACACGAACGGAATCGCGATTGCCAGCAGCGCCACGGCGGTGACCGCCACCGCGACCATCCGCATGTTGGAGTGCTTCGGCGCGTCGGCGCCAACGCCTGACCCTTCGACCGAACGGTTTTCTTCCATGCCTCTATCTTGCCTCATTCTGGAGGTAGGACGCCACGCGGGCCAGATCGTTTCGCGAGCCGCCGCGCGCCACCAGCATGTAGGTGCGGTCGCCCTGCGCCCACACCAGCTGATCGTGGCCGAACAACGACAATTCGGCGGCCGCTTGCGTCAGGCCGGGCAGCACGAACAGCGACACCGGCTCACCATTCAGGCGGTACATCAGGTGCGCCGCGCGGCCATCACCGTACAGGCAGCGCCGCACCGCCATCAGTTCCAGGTGCTCGGACGGCAGCGACTCCGGGACCGTCACCGACAGGGCGAAGTCGCGCTGTAGCGCGGCTTCGGCGTCGGCCTTGGAGAGCAGCGGGCCGTCGGCGTCGCCTTCGATGGTGAAGCATTTCAGGTGATCGAGCGCGAGTTGCGCCGCGAGTAGCGCCGTCGAGCGAACGGTGGCGACCGGCAGCAGTACCGCGCCGAGCGTCAAGACCACCATCGCCGCCGCGGCGAACGCGGACAGGCGGCCGCTCCATCCGAGCAGCGGCACGGTGCCCGGGGTGGTGCGGCTCGAGGTGGTGGACTCGGCGGCGATGCTGGCCTGCACGCGGGTGAGCAGCCCCGGCGGCGCAATCGCCGCCAGTTGCGTGGCGCGCGCCTGGAGCACCGCGCGCGCGACCCGTTGCGCGTGCGCCGACTCGCGGCAGGTCACGCAGCCGTCGAGATGCGCGGCGAGCTCGGTCGCATGCGCCGCGCCGTCCACATACGCCGGCAGCTTTTCCTCAACCTCGCGACAAGTCATGGTTGGTCAACGCCTCATACAATTGTTTCCGGCCCCGCGACAAGCGCGACATCACCGTGCCAATCGGAATGTCGAGCACGTCGGCAATCTCCTGGTAGGTGAGCTCGTCGACGTCCCGCAGCCACACCACCTCGCGGAACGCCTCGGCGAGTCCGTCGAGCGCGGCCTGCAACTCCACATTCAACGAGTCGCGCATCAACAGCGACTCCGGTGTCTGGTCGAAACCGCTCCCGCCTTGCCCGCCGTAGCGCCGGGCGCGAAGGTCGGCGCTCTCGGCGGTGCGTTCGACGACCTCGGAATCGATCTCGATCCGCGAGCGGGCGCCGTCGCGCTGCCGGTTCCGCCACGTGTTGTGAAGGATGGTGTAGAGCCACGCCTTCAGGTTGGTGCCCTGCGCGAACTGCCGCTCGGAGCGAATCGCCTTTAAATACGTGTCCTGAACGAGGTCCTGTGCCCTGTCTGGGCGACGCGTCAACCGCAACGCCGTCCCGTAGAGGGAATCCAGGAATTCCAGGGTCGCCCCCGCGAATCCGGTGTCCTCCGCCTCCCGTGTGGACGATGCCTTCCGGCCTGAAAACATGCAGAAATCAGGCGGTCTTGTTTGAAAACCCCGGTCACACCCTGGATATTCCCGGGACCGGAACGCGACGCCGCCGCGTCCCAAGTATAGGACGAAGACCCGCGGATCGAATCTTGCTCTCCCGGGGGCCGGACCCAGTGGCTTGATAAGATGCACCAAGGAGTGACTATGCGTACCCCGCAGCGGAAGTCGTGCACGCCGGTGGCCTTGGCCCTTCTCTGCGCGCTGGCGGTGGCCGGCGTGCCGAGCCTGGCCCACGCGCAGACGGGCTACATCCCGTACTACGGCAAGAATCAGATCCGCTACGACCACTTCGACTGGCATACCTACCAGACCGAACATTTCGAGATCTATTACTACCCGGAGATCGAACCGCATCTCGAGCGCATCGCGGGATATGCGGAGAGCGCGTATCAGCATGTCAGCTCGGAGCTCAAACACGATCTGTCGATGAAGCTGCCGCTGATCCTGTTCTCGACCGCCAGCGAGTTCTGGCAGCAGAACGTGATTCCGGGCGCCGCGCAGGAGGGCGTCGGCGCGTTCGCCGAGCCGGGGCGCTATCGCATCCTGATGCCCATCGACGAGCCGCCCGATCTGCTCTATCGCCTGATCGTCCACGAGCTCACCCACCAGTTCCAGTTCGACATCATCCCGACGGGCCTCATCCGCCGCAACATGCCGCTGTGGGTGTTCGAGGGCATGTCCGACTACATGACCGGCTACTGGCGGCCGCTCGACATGATGACGGTGCGTGACGCCGCGGTCTCCGACATCGTGCCGAAGATGAGCGAGATGGAGGATTACGGCGGCTTCAGCAATCCGCGGCTGATCTACAACCTCGGTCACGCCGCCTTTGAGTTCATGGAATCGAAGTGGGGCAAGGAGGGCGTGCGCGCCTACGTGTTCGCGCTGCGCCGCTCGGTGATCGGCGGCAGCGACGATGCCTACCAGGAAGCGTTTCAGATCACCCCCGAAGAATGGGACCAGCAGTTCGATCGCTACCTGAAGGAACGCTTCAAGCCGTTTCGCGACAAGGAGCGTCCGGCCGACTACGGCCGCGACCTCGCGCCGGATCCGCGCAAGGGCCGGTTCTCGAACGTCCTGTCGATCGAACCCTCCCCGTCGGGCGACCTGATTGCCGGGATGACCGGCAACGGCCGCGACCGCGAATACGACATCGTGCTGTTCTCGGCGAAGGACGGCGCGATCATCCGCAACCTCACCAGCGGATTCGACCAGAAGATGGGCTTCGAGTATCTGGCCACGCCCGGCGGACGCTGGAACTCGGTGCCGTGGATGTCGTGGTCGCCGCAGGGCGATCGCCTCGCCTACTTCGTGCGCACGGAGAAGGATCGCTCGCTGATCGTCCAGAACGTGGTCTCGAAGAAGATCGAGGTGCGCATTCCGCTGACCACCATCGACGCGCCGGAATCGCCGGACTTTTCGCCCGACGGCAAGCTGGTGGTGTTCTCCGGCATGCGCAACAGCGAAGCCGACATCTTCACGGTCGATCTCGACTCGAAAGCCATCGTCAACCTGACCCGGGATCAGTTCGCCAATTACGCGCCGACCTGGGCGCCCGATGGCCGCAGCATCGTCTACCTGGTGCGGGTCAGCGGCAACGAGAAGCTGTTCAGGATGGACGCGAGCGGCGCCAATAAGACGCAGTTGACGTTCGGCACGCACGACGAGGGCGGCGCGCAGTTCCTCGACGCGAACACGCTGGTGTTTGCGTCGACCGCGGTCAACCCGTCGGAGCCAATCGAACCCGAGGTGGCGAAGAACGGCCAGATCTACAACATCTGGACGCTCGACCTGAAGACCAACGAGCTCAAGCAGTACACCGATGCGCTGTCGGGCAATGTCTCGCCGGTGGTGCTCACCGACGCTCCCGCCAACCGCGTGGCGTTTGTCACCTATTTCAAGGGCGAGTACGGCCTGCACGTGCTCGAGCGCCGCGACGAGATCGCCAAGGTTGCGACCGCGGACTTCGGCTCCCCGGGACCGATCGTCGACTTCCAGGCGCCGCTGATGCACACCATGGTGCCGGGCAACAAGAAGAAGAAGGGCAAGTTCGAAAAGCTGTTCCTCGAGGGCCGGCCGCCGGTTGCGCTCGGGGTGACGAGCGGCGGTGACGTGTTCGGCGGCACCCAGGTGACCTTCACCGACGTGCTCGGCGATCAGCAGTTCAGCCTGCTGGTGGCGTCGGTCTCGCAGTACCGCACCATGTCCTTCACCTGGCAGAACATGGAGCGTCGCCTGCAGTGGGCCCTGCAGGGCTACAACATGACGCAGTTCTATTACGGCCAGCTGGAAGGGGCGTTCTTCGACCCCTACCTCAGCCAGCTGATCACGCGCGACCTGGCCACGGCGACCCGCACCATTCAGGGCGGCACCGCCTTCGGCATCTATCCCTTCAACCGCTATCGCCGCATCGAGGTGTTCGGCGGGTTCAGCCGCTACCAGGAACGCTTCAACGATCCGCTGGTGCAGGCGGAATCCGAGAGCTTCCAGCAACAGCAGTTCGGCCGGCAGTTGTTCAACAACGGCTACATGGCGCCGATCGGCGCGGCCTTCGTGCAGGAAACGACCATCTTCCGCGAGTTCGGCCCGCTGTCCGGCAGCACCATGCGGCTGTCGTACGAGGTCGCGCCGAAGATCGGCAATTCGCTGTCGCGCCAGACCTTCGATGGCGACGCGCGCAAGTACTTCCGGCTCGGCGCCAACGGCCTGCTGGCGCTGCGAGCCCGCGGCTTCAAGAGCACCGGCACCAGCCCGGACTTCACCTACTTCGGCGGCAACGGCGAGCTGCGCGGCTACGACTACCTGTCGTTCATCGGACAAAACGCCTTCTTCACCAACGCTGAACTGCGCTTCCCGCTGATCGACGCGATGGCGACGCCAATCGGCGTGCTTGGCGGCGTGCGCGCGACGTTGTTCGCCGGCATGGGCGGCGCCTATTTCGAGGGCGCACCGTTCAGGTTCTACACCAAGGGCACCACCCTCGAGCAGCCGATCGTCGGCGTCGACCGGATTACCGAGCAAGTCACCTTTGGTCCGGCGGTTCCGGTCAGCGGCCTGCGACTGGTCGACGGCCGCGCGTCGTACGGCATCAGCCTCTCGACCATGGCGATCGGCTTTCCGGTGCATTTTGACTGGTCGTGGAGAACGCTGGGCAACAAGGACTGGGAAGACGTCAAGTTCCACCTCGATGGCGGCAGCGAAGCGTTCCGCAAGCCGAAGTTCTCGATGTGGATTGGGTATGACTGGTAGGAAACAGGCCAGCGGGCTAGCAGGCTAGCGGGCTAGCGGAGCGGGCTAGCAGGCTAGCAGGCTAGCAGGCAGGCAGGCGCCGTCAGGCGCCTGCTCGGCGTTTGAGGCGTTCGGTGCGTCGCGCTTGCGCACGCCGGCATAGTTCCGCATCCTCGGGCGTATCCACCACCAGCGGCGGGACCTTCGCCGGCTTGCCGTTGCGGTCGAGCGAGACGAACGTCAGGTAGGCCTTGCTGGTGAGCTTGCGCTCGCCGGTCTCGATCGCTTCCGAAAACACCTCGACTTCCACTTCGAGCGAGGTGTTGAACACGCACGTAACGCGCGACTTGAGGATGATCAAGTCGCCCACTTTGATCGGATGGATGAAGTCGAGCGAATCGACGCCCGCCGTCAACGCCAGCATGTTGGTATGGCGGTGACAGGCGATCGCGCCGGTGATGTCGATGAGATGCATCACCGTGCCGCCGAGGATGAAACCTAACGGATTGGAGTCGTTCGGAAGAACGACCTGCACGGTTTCGGCGGTTGAATCCTGCCAGCGCTTGGGCTTGGAGCTTGAGACCACGCCGCGATTGTAGTCTCAAGCCTGCCTGACCGCCTGGCCGCCTGACCCCTGACCGCCTGACTGCCCGCCTAATTCCCCGCCTTGGTCATCCGCAGCTCGCTGCGATCGAGATCGAGCGAGACGCGGTACGGGCTCAGGAACTTGTGGCCGACGATGCCGCCGACCTGGAAGCCGAGCAGCACGCTCGGCGCCTGGAGGTTCAGCACGACCACCGCGAAGTTCTTGTAGTTGATCTGGTTGAACTTCAAGTCGACGCCCGGCATCAGGAAGGCGTCGCGGTCCCAGCCCGACGTGCCGTAGACGCGCAGCGCAATCTTGCGCGGGATGTCCTGATCGAGCCCTTCGGCGGTGGTCGTGCTGATCGAGATCACCTCGCCGCCGGTATCGACCACGAAATACGTCGGGCGCTTGTCGTTCAGCAGCCCGCGCACCAGCGACAGGCGGTGATGGCGCATCGGCAGGCGGAACTCCGCGGCCTCTTCCGGCAGCTTGCGGCCGATGCTCAGCTTGCGGGTCGCGTAGTCGATGGTCATCGACAGGCCGAGGCCGAGCGGCGAGAAGCTTTCGGTCTCGCGCTTGGGAATGCCGCGCAGCGCCGGCGCCTTGATCAGCGTCGGCACATTGCTCAACTTGAGCGTGCCGATCTCGAGCGTGTCGAGCCGGCCCAGCTGCAGGCCGCGCAGGCCCACTTCACCGACGCCCGCGCTCAACGTATAGGTGATCGGCCGCACCACCGCGCTCGACGCCGTCTGGCGCGAGATCGTCGTCAGTTCCGAGCCGGTGTCGAGTACGAAGTCCTGCGCACGCCCGCCGTTGACGCGCGCCTTGACGATGACCTTTTCGTCGATGACGCGAAAATCCACGGTGTGCAGGCTGTCGGCCACGGCCTCGTCGATCGCGATCGGCTCGCGCTCGCCGAACGAGCGCAGGAACCGGATCTGCGAGCGCGACCACCCCGCCTTGTCGCTGCGATCCTTGTTCGGCAGCAGGTTGACGTAGTTGCCGTAGGCGGCCGCCGCCTGTTCGTAGCGGCGCATGCGCTCGAAAATCGCGCCCACGGTGTGATGCACTTCTTCGTCGCGCGGCGCGAGCTTGAGCGCCAGCTGCGCTTCGTTGAGCGCCTCTTCGAGCTTGTTCTGCGACGCCAGCGCGCGCGCCAGCCCGTGGCGGCCGCGCGACAGGTCGGGCACGAGCGCGAGCGCGTCCATGAATTCCTGGTGTGCCTCGTCGAACAACCCCGCCGACCACAACGCGTCGGCGTGAACCGCAATCACATCGGCGCTGCGCGGATCCTGTTGTTTGAGAGCGGTGGCTTCGGTCTGGGCCTCGATGAACTCGCCCAGCCGCAGCGCCGATTTGACGACGCCGATGCGCGCCTGAATCGAAATGTTCTTGGAGTCGGCGCCAATCGCCTTGCGGAAGGCCTCGAGCGCCTCACGGTAGCGGGTCTCCTCGAAGAGCAGCGTGCCGAGTTGAAACTGCAGGCCGGCGTCGTTGACGTCGCGCCCCTGCACACCCGTAACCAGGGCCACGAGAAGAACCGCGGCCACGAACGCCAAGCGAGGTTGAGTCGGCATGTCACCCCTCTAACAGGTCAGGTCAAGGTGGCCTCGGGGGCGCGCCCTCAGCCGGAAGGATGGAACACCCCCCCATCGCGCGATTCTATCGGCAATCCTGCCGGAGGCAAGAACTACTTCTCGAAATGCTTGGCGTTGATGTCGATGTAGTTCTTCCACTTCTCGGGCACTTCGTCGAGCGCGAAGATCGCCTCGACCGGGCACGCCGGCACGCACGCGCCGCAGTCAATGCACTCGTCGGGGTGAATGTACAGCTGGGTCGCGGCCTCGAAGTCCCCCTCGTCCTTGCGCGGGTGGATGCAGTCCACCGGGCACACGTCGACGCACGCCGAATCCTTCGTTCCAATGCACGGTTCCGTAATGATGTAGGCCAACAGTCTGATCCTCTAGAAATTCAGTTCACAGTGTTCAAGGCGCAATTGTTCAGCTGGCGGTGCTCTCGAGCACGCTGGCGGGCACGTGGCCCAGCCGCATCGAGATGCGGCGCGCGAGATCCCAGGCGCCGCGGTGATGTTCGTTGAGAATGGGCCGGTCGTCCGCGCCGTGCCCGAACACGCCAACGCGCGCGACTTCCTGCCCGGTGTAATCGCGCACCGGCGCGCACACGCAAAACAACCGCTGCAGCGCGTCGGGCTCGACCGGTGGAGGCCCGAGCCGCACCACCGTCGCCTCCGGCCGCTGCAACTCGCCCGGCGTCGCCAGGCGAAGACAGCTCAACCGGCGAGTCGCCTGTCGCGGAGAGAAATACAGCGCGCAGTGGCCCGGCATGGCTTTCCCGTACACCGTGCGCATCGCCACTTCATCGGGACCGGCGCTCCAGACGTAGGTCACCTCGCCGGTGGACGGGATCGCGATGAAGCCGCGGTACGGCGTCAGCAGCACGTACTCGCGCATGATCGGATAGGCGTGCAGGCGCAGCTCGGACTGCCCCAGCGACCGGAAACTGAGATCGAGCATCTTGAGCGTCAGGCCGTAGCGCTGCGATTCATCGTCCTGGCGAACATAGCCGCGCTTCTTGAGCACACCCAACAGGCGATGCACGGTGGACGCCGGCTGGCGCAGCGCGCGGGCGAGATCGGAGAGGCTCATTCCACGGGGCGACCCGCTCAAGACCTCACACACTTCGAGCGCCTTGTCGATGGAGGTCGTGGCTTTGCG
Source organism: uncultured Acidimicrobiia bacterium (assembly GCA_963795125.1). Lineage (GTDB taxonomy): Bacteria > Acidobacteriota > Vicinamibacteria > Vicinamibacterales > UBA2999 > 12-FULL-67-14b. Next base: position 2,028,967 of record CAWCGQ010000001.1, read on the forward strand.
CGCGCGCTCGGAGGATTCCAACATGCGGAACGGCGTTCAGTTTCTGACTCTACCGGCAGCCCCCTTCCCTGTCAAGGCGTTACAGGCTTACGATGATCCTCCCGCGTGACAAATTCTCTGGTCGGCCAGATTCTCGGACACTACAAGATCCTCGAGCAGGTGGGCGCGGGGGGAATGGGCGTGGTGTATCGCGCCCAGGACACCAAGCTGGGGCGCCAGGTGGCGCTCAAGGTTCTGCCCATGGGCAGTACCGCGACCGAAGAAGCCGTGGAGCGCTTCCGCCGCGAGGCCCGGACCGCGTCGTCGCTCAACCATCCCAACATCTGCACCATCTACGGATTCGATGAACACGAAGGCCAGATGTATCTGGCGATGGAACTGCTCGACGGCGAGCCGCTCGATCGCAAGCTCGCCGGCCGCCCGCTCGAGTTGAAGCTGATGCTCGAGATTGCCGCCCAGGTCGCCGACGCGCTGGACGCGGCCCATTCGGAGGGCATCCTTCATCGCGACATCAAGCCGGCCAACATCTTTCTCACCCGCCGCGGGCCGGTGAAGGTGCTCGACTTCGGTCTGGCGAAGTTGTCGCCCGAGTACCGCCGTTCGGGGTTCGACGCCAAGCGCGACACCAGCCCGCCCGAACATTTCACGAGCGTCGCCGGCACCACCGTCGGCACCATCGCCTACATGTCGCCCGAGCAGGCGCGCGGCGATGACATCGATCCGCGCACCGATCTGTTTTCCTTCGGCGTCGTGCTCTACGAGATGTCGACCGGCCGCCAGAGTTTTCCGGGCCACACCACGGCGGTGGTGTTCGACGGCATTCTCAATCGCGATCCGGCGCCGCCGAGCACCCACAACGCGATGCTGCCTCCCGAGCTCGATCGCATCGTCTCGAAGTCGCTCGAGAAGGATCGCGCGCTGCGCTATCAGACCGCGGCGGACCTCGGCGCCGATCTCAAGCGGCTGCGCCGCGATTCCGGTTCGCGCCAGGGGATTGTCGCGACCGGCAGCGGCAGCACCAGCATCGCGGATGCCGCGACGGTGGTCATGCCCTCGGGGGCGGCGACGCCAATCGGCGGACGATCCGGCATCGGCAGTGCGCCCACCGTGACGACGCCGCTGCCGGCGGCGCTGCCGGCGCGCGAGGCGTCGGCGGTGCTGCAAGAGGCGGCCAGAACGCCGTGGGTGTGGGGCGCGGCCGTCGGCGTGGTCGCCACCGCGGCGATCGCGGCGGGACTCGGCGCCTACTTCGCAAATCGCGACAGCGCGCCCGCGGCCGCGCCGGTCGACTCCTCCGCCGCGGCCTCGCCGGAGGCCGCATCGCCGCCGGTCACGGCCGCCGCGCCACTTCCGCCGCCAGCGTCCGCGCCGGCCGCGGCCGCGCCGTCGCCAAAACCGGCGGCCTCAAACGCGGCGCCGCCACCGACGGGAGGTGGCGCGCCCACGCCTGCCGCGGGCGCGAGCCCGTCGGCCGCCAAGCCGGCAGCCAGGCCGACCGCGGCGGCGACCATGGCCGTGACCGAGGCGCCGGCACGCGACACGCAGGCCGCGCAGTTGCTCGACGTCGCCAAAGCCAAACTCGCCAACAACCTCAATGAACAGGCCCTGACCGATCTGCGGCAGATCATCATCGACTTTCCTGGGTCGAGAAGCGCCGCCGAAGCGGGGTTTCTCGCCGGCGAGATTCACGAGAAGAGCGGGCGCGTCGATGACGCGATGGCGGCGTACGTCGAATTCGAAAGCCGCTTCGGCAGCGATCGCCGCGTCGCCGACGCCAAGCTTCGCCGCTCGGCCATCCTTGGACGTCAGCGCCAGCCCAAGCCGCAGGCGCTGTCACTGCAACTGCTGGGCGAAGTGGCGCGCGATTTTCCTGGCACGCCGCAGGCCCAGACCGCCCTGCAGAACAAGCTGCGCATCGAAACCGAGCGGCGCGAGTTACGCGGTGTCGATCCGGTGAGCCAGCAGGAAGGTCCGGCGATCATCGTCACCCTTCGCACCATCATCGAGCAGTTCCCCGGCTCGCCGCAGGCCATGGCCGCCGGCAACCGGCTCGCCATGACGTTCACGCAGCTCAACCGCCACGCTGAAGCCGCGACGGTGCTCGAGGAGCTGGGCGCACAAGGTGGAAATCCGGCCGACCTCTGGTTCCGCCTCGGCGAGATCTACGAGCGGCGCTTGAATGATCCAGTGAAGGCCCGCGCGGCGTACGCCAAGGTGCCGCAGGGCTCGCCGCGCTACAACGAGGCCCAGAAGAAACTGACGCGCAAATAGGCCCCGGACGCGGCAACGATTACGGCGATTTGATCGCCACCACGCCGGTGATGACGTCGATCGAGATCACCGGCTCGCCCTTGCCGAGCGTCGTCTCGCCCCACCGCGGCCCCCAGGTATCGCGCATGGTGAGCGGGATGTCCGACGTGATCTGACCGTTCAGCACCAGCGCCATGATCCGCGCATCGGCCGGGCGCTCGACGAGCGTCAGTCGGACGTCGCCGTTGAACGCTCGCAGCCGCAGCAAGCCATTGGCGGACAGGCGAGCCCCGGTCACGGTGACGGCGCCGATGCCCGCTTCGAGCCGCACGGTGCCGGACAGATTTCTGCCGTCGATCGGCCCGCGGCGAATATCGGCGCTGATCCGGCCGCTGAAGCCCTCGATCGCAATGCGTCCTTCGAGCACCTGCACGTGATCGATCACCGACGACCGCGGCAATCGCACCGTGACGTCGGCGCGAATGGCCGGGTCGGTCGTGCCCTCGGTCTGCAGCGCCCGGACGATCGCGCCCGCCGGCGTGTCGTCGATGACGAGCGCGACGCGCGCCAGCTGCGCGCCGTTCGGGGCGCGACGCTCGACGACAATTTCGGCGTCGGGTTGGTCCCAGCCGTCGATCCGAACGGTGCCGATCGTGACTTCAATCGACAGGGTCTTGCCGGGCGGCAGCGCCACCCGCTGCGACTGGCGATCGGTCGCATCCGTGGCCACCGCCAGCGCCGCGGCAAGGAGGATCCACACGCGGGGATTATACTTTCGCGAAGCAACGCCGTGATGCGCATCCTCGGGTCGATCACCAATCGCATTTTTCTCGCCAGCGCCCTGCTGGCGATGCTGTCCATCGGCGCCGCCGTTTACTTCGTCAGCGCCCGCTTGACCACGCAAACCGAAATCGAGCTGCAGCGCGATCTGACCGAAGCCGCGACGCTCGTCGACGATCAACGGCGCACGCAGTTGGACAATTTCGTGCGCACCGCCACGCTGATCGCCGACTTGCCGAAATTCAAGGCGGTGGTCGAGATCGGCGATCCGCCGACGATGGCGCCGATCGCCCTCGACTACCTGACCATCGCGGGCGCGGATCTGCTGATGGTGACCGGACGTCACGGCGAGCGACTGGCGCTGGCGGGTGAATCGGGCGCGCACCCCTCGGCCGCGGCGGTGAGCGAGGTCGGCCTGGCCGCGGACGGCAAAGCCGCGCCGGCGTTCTGGGTGCATCCGTCGGGGGTGCTCGAGGTCGTCAGCGTGCCGATCACGCTCGGCCTCGATCAGCCGGACCTCCTGGGGGTGCTCAGCGTCGGGTATCTGCTTGGCGATCGGCGCGCGGCGCAGTTCAAGGCGCTGACCGGCGCCGACATCGCGTTCGCCATGAACGGCGAGGTTCGCGCCTCGACGCTCGGGCCGGCGGCGGCGGGCGCCTTGACGCCGCTGCTGGCCGGCGCCGGCGCGACGCGCATTGCGATTGGCGGCGACGAGTACGTCGCCATGTCGCAACCGCTCGGCACCTCCACCGGCCGGCCGGCGCCGGCGGCCATCATCCTCCGCTCCCGCAGCGAGCGCATGCGCACCCTCGGCGCCATCCAAACCGCCCTCGCCGCCATCGCGTTCGGCGCCACCCTGCTCGCAATCGTCGTGAGCTACGGGGTGGCGAAGACCATCACCCGGCCACTCGGCTCGATTACCGACCACATGCGGCACATCGCCGCGACCGGCGACCTGACGCGGAAGATCCCCACCACCAGACAGGGCGGGTGGGATGATGACGATGCCCATATGCTGGCGACCACCTTCAATACGCTGACCGACTCGATCGTGCGCTTTCAACGCGAGGCGGGTCAGCGCGAGCGGCTGTCGTCGCTCGGCCGGCTGTCGACGGTGATCGCGCACGAAGTCCGCAATCCGTTGATGATCATCAAGGGCGCGCTGCGCACCATGGACCGCGACGGCGCCAGCCCGGCCGACGTCCGCGACGCGGCCAAGGACATTGACGAAGAGATCGATCGGCTCAACCACCTCGTGAACGACGTGCTCGATGTCGCGCGGCCGATTCGTTTCCAGCCGGCGCCGACCGACGTCAATGCGGTGTGCCGGGACGCGGTGCACGCGGCCGCCGCCGGCAGCCGCCACGGCGCGGTCACGCTCAGGCTGGACGCGGCGCTGCCGGAGCTCACGACCGACGGCGAGCGCCTGCGCACCGTCCTGGTCAACCTGTTGACCAACGCCGATCACGCGATCGCCGGCCGGCCGGAGGCGGCGGTAACGCTGATCACGCAGGCCGCCGGCGGGCGGCGCGTCAGCATCACCATCCGCGACACCGGCAAGGGCATCGCCGACGATGACCTGCCGCGCATTTTCGATCCATACTTCACGACGCGGCGGGCCGGGACCGGCCTTGGCCTCGCCATCGCCAAGAACATCGTCGAGGGGCTCGGCGGCGCGATCAGCGTGGCGTCCACGGCTGGCGCCGGCACCGATGTTTGCATCGACCTCGGCGATGCGCCGGCCCGCGCCGACAGCTAACCCCATGGCCGGCAGCATCCTCCTCGCCGACGACGAAGAAAAAATCCTCAAGACCCTGGGCCGCGCCCTGCGCGACGAAGGACATGAAGTGGTGACGGCGGCGAGCGCGAAAGAGACGACGCGCTGGTTGAGCGCGCGCTCGTTCGACCTGCTGGTGATCGATTTCCTGATGCCCGACCGCACCGGCCTCGACGTCATCCGCGACCTCGCCGCCGGCACCCCGGAGGCCGAGCGCCCGGCGGTGGTAATGATGACCGCGCACGGCAGCATTGAAAGCGCCGTCGAGGCGATGAAACTCGGCGCCCGCGACTACCTGCAGAAGCCCTTCGAGGTCGAGGAGCTGCTGGTCCTGGCGCGTCGCGCCCTCGAGGACCAGCGCGCCCGCACCGGCCTGCGCTACCTGCTGAGCGAGCGCGATGCCGAGTTCAATCACTACGGCATCATCGGGCGCAGCCGCGCCATCCTCGACGTCATCGCGCGGGCCGAGCTGGTCGCCGAGTCGAAGAGCACCGTGCTGGTCAGCGGTGAGACCGGTACCGGCAAGGAGCTGGTGGCGCGCGCCATTCACGCGCGCAGCGCGCAGCGCACCATGCCGATGATCAAGGTCAACTGCGCGGCCATCCCGGAGACGCTGCTCGAATCGGAGCTGTTCGGTCACGTGCGCGGCGCCTTCACCGGCGCGGCCTTCACCAAGAAGGGCCGCTTCGCGCTCGCCGATGGCGGCACGATCTTTCTCGACGAGATCGGCACCATCTCGCTGGCCGTGCAGGCCAAGCTGCTGCGCGTCCTGCAGGAGCGCGAATTCGAGCCGCTCGGCGCCGAGCGGACGCAGCGCGTCGACGTGCGCGTGATTACCGCCACCAATCGCGACCTGCGGCAGCTGGTCTCCGAGGGCAAGTTCCTCGAGGACCTGTTCTATCGGCTCAACGTCATCCCGATCGATATGCCGCCGCTGCGCGAGCGGCGCGAGGACATTCCGCCGCTGGTCGACCACTTCGTCCACCGCTTTGCCGAGCGGACCGGCCGAACCATCGACGGCGTCGACGAGAAGGCGATGGCCGAACTGACCCGCTACGAGTGGCCCGGCAACGTCCGCGAGCTGGAGAACACCATCGAGCGGGCGGTGGTGCTGTCGGTCGAGCCGCTACTGACGAGCCGCACGGTGTGGCTGATGAGCGCGACCGCGACGCCCGCGACCGCCGCCGTGCCGTCTCTCAAGCTGCATCACAATCTTGAATGGGCGGAACGCGAAACCATGCGCCGCGCCCTCGAGCAGGCGCGCGGGGTCAAGAAGGACGCGGCCGAGCTGATGGGCATCAGCCAGCGTGCGCTCAGTCACTATCTCGCCAAGTACCGCATCGATCCGTAAGTTACGGTGGGCGTAAGGATTTACGTGACGAGAATAAGAGATAGAGAAATAAGGAATAACAAACCGAGGTTTTGTTGTTCGTTATTTCTAATTCGTTATTTCCCAGGCGGTACCGACCTTGCTTAAAGGTCGATACGTGCGCTTTTCTCCGACCCTTTTGAAGGACTCAGTTGCCGCGGCGGGGACGGCGCTCCTGTTGGGAACGGCAGCAATGTCTTTTCCGCAGGACCCCGCCGCGGCTTCTGCGCTCGTCGGCGACGCTCGGGGCCAGCCGGTGGCCGAGGCGCAACCTGCGCGCGCCATCAATATCGTGGCGAAGCGATTCACCTTCGAGCCGGCGCGCGTCGAAGTCGCTCTCGGCGAGCGGGTCCGGCTCGTCGTCTCGTCTGGGGACGGCGTGCACGGCATCGAGATCAAGCGGTTCAAGTTCAACAAGAAGGTGCCGCGCGGCGGCGAAGCCGCGATCGAGTTCGTCGCATCGGCGGTCGGGGAATTCCCCATTCTCTGCTCCGAGTATTGCGGCGACGGGCACGAAGACATGAAGGGCATGCTGGTCGTCGTCGCCAAATAATTCCCCCCACCTCGAGGACGAGGACACATGAGAGTCAATGCGCCTGCCATCATGTCGCTGGTCTTGTTGGTCACGAGCGCGAGTGGCTGCGACGAACGGCTTCGCAATGTCGCCGGGCCGACCCCCGACCTGCAACCGACCTTTGCGAGCATTCAGCAGCACGTGTTCAACGCCCCGGATAGCACCGGCCGGCCGGGCTGCATCTCGTGTCATAACGCCAACGGCGCGCGCTTCAACGGCCTGTCGCTGGCCGAAGGCGTGTCGTATCAATCCCTGGTCGGGGTGGCCAGCATCGCCAAGGCCGGCGCGGTCAGGGTCGTCCCGGGCAACCCGGACGCGAGTTACCTGCTGAACAAGGTGTTGGGGACCGATATCGTGGGAACCCGGATGCCCAGGCTCGGCCCGTATTTGACGGACGGACAAGTTCGCATCATCCGCCGCTGGATCGAGCTCGGCGCGAAGAACGATTAGGAGACTGCATGACACGCACGTTGACGCTCGTGACGCTGCTGGCACTGAGCGTGCCCCACGCCGCCTGGGCACAGGCGCCCGCGGACGCCACCGCCACCACCGGCACCTCGGCGGCGGCGCAAGACGACGATCCCGACATGGATCCGAATGACGCGCAGCCGGACTTCTTCGTCGCGACGATGCCAACCACCTTGCGCCTGCCACGGCACAAAATGGCGTTCCGCCTGACGCACCGCTTCGCGCGCTCGCTCGGCCAGGGCGACGCCGGTGAGCTGTTCGAGAATTTCTTCGGCTTCGACTCGGGGGCGGTGATGGGCGCCGGCCTGAGCTACGGCGTGGTCCGCGGCGGTCAGCTGTCGATCTATCGGACCTCGGATCGCACCATCCAGTTCGCCGCTCAGTATGAAGTCTTGAACCAGCACACCGCGCCGATCGGCGCGGCGGTCGTGGTCAACGTCGACGGCACCAACAATTTCCGCGACAGCTATTCACCAGGCGTGCAGCTGGTCGTATCGCGGGAACTGGGCAGCCGCGGCGCCGTCTACGCCGCGCCGTCCTATGTCAACAACTCCTCGCCCGATCCCGCCGAGCTCGTCGACGACAACGACACCATCCTGGTCGGGCTCGGAACGCGGCTGCGCGTGCGCCGGAACACCTACCTGGTGCTCGAAGGATCGCCGCGGCTCAGCGGCTATGCTCCGGGAACCGCGCTCGTGGCCTTCGGAATCGAGCAGCGCGCCGGCGGCCACCTCTTTCAGCTGACGTTCGCCAACGGGCTGGGGACCACGCTGGCCCAGGTCGCGCGCGGCGGCACCGCCAGCGACGACTGGTATATCGGATTCAATCTCTCGAGGAAGTTCTACTGATGACCACTCACATCTGGACAAGCCTGGCGGCCGCGGTGGCGGTTGCGGCGACGGCGGTCGCGTGCGGCGGCGGTAGCAGCACGCCGACGAGCCCTACTCCGCCCACCACCACGACGCCACCAACGACCACGCCTCCGCCCACCACCCCCCCAACGGATTCGGCGACGATCACCATTGGCGCAGATGGGCGGGTATCACCGTCATCGGTGACGGTCGTACGCGGCGGGCGCGTCACGATGATCAACAACGACAGCCGGCCGCACGACATGTCGTCCGATCCACACCCGGAGCACTCGCTCTGCCCGGAGCTCAATCAGTGGGGATTTCTCACCCCCGGCCAGCAGCGCACCTCAGGCAACCTGAACACCGCGCGGACGTGCGGCTTCCACGATCACAACCTGCCGGACAACGCCGCCCTCAAGGGCACGGTCATTATTCAATAACGCCCGGTGGCGGGAACGCCGTCAGTAGTCGTAGACGCCCTTGCCGACCTTGCGGCCCAGCCGTCCATCCGTGACGTGCTGTTCGAGCAGCGGGCAGGGGCGGAACTTCTCGCCGAGCGTGCGATGCAGGTACTGCAGGATGCTCAAGCGCGTATCCAGCCCCACCAGATCCACCAGTTCGAACGGCCCCATCGGGTGGTTCAGCCCGAGCTTCAGCGCCTTGTCGATATCGCGCGCGCTGGCGACGCCGTCCTGCAGCATGTAGAACGCTTCGTTGCCGATCATCGCGTTGATGCGGCTGGTGACGAACCCCGGCGACTCGTTGACGAGCACCGTTTCCTTCCCCATCTTCGCCGACACTTCTTCCATCACCGCGATCGTCTCGGGGGTGGTGTCGAGCGCCTTGACCACTTCGATCAGCTTCATGCGGTGCACGGGGTTGAAGAAATGCATGCCGCCCATCCGACCGGGATTGGCCAGCACCGCCGCCATCTCGGTGATGCTGAGCGCCGAGGTGTTCGAGGCAAACACCGCGCGCGCCGGCGCTGCGGCTTCCACCTCCTTGAACAAGGCCAGCTTCAGGTCGATCTTCTCAGGCGCGGCCTCGAGCACGACGTCGGCGTCCGTCACCGCGTCGGCGACCACCGTGGCGAGCCGCAACCGGCCCCGCATGGCATCGGCGTCGGCCTCGGCCAACTTGCCGAGTTGAACGCTCTTGCTGATCACGCCGTCGATCGCGGCCTTGCCCTTGTCGACCGCGGCCTGCGTGACGTCGTAGAGGACCGTGTCGTAACCGGCCGACATCGCGGCGTGCGCGATGCCGTGTCCCATGGTGCCGGCGCCGAGTACGGCAATCGTGTTAACGGCCACTGAAGTTCGGCTTCCGTTTCTCGAGATTCGCCTTGAGGCCTTCCCGCGCATCGTCGCTCTCGAACAGCCGCTGCTGGAGTTCGCGCTCGAGCGCGAGGCCTTCGGAGAACCCGCTTTCGAGGCCGGATTGCACGGCGCGCTTGATATGCCCGACGGCCTTGGCGGCCTTGTTGGGCGGCGTGAACTGCCTGGCGTAGTCCTGGATCGCCTGCGCGAAGGAGCGGCCGTTCAAATCCGCATCGCTCCACACCTGATTGACCAGGCCAATCGCGAGCGCGTCGTCAAACGACTGCAACGCGCCCATCGCCAGCATCTCGATCGCCCGGGCCTTGCCGACCAGCCGTGCGAACCGTTGCGTGCCGCCGGTGCCGGGCAACACCCCGAGCGCCACTTCCGGCATGCCGATCTTCCCCGCGCCCTGCCTGGCGATGCGAATGTCGGCGGCCATCGCCACTTCCAGTCCGCCGCCGACGGTGTGGCCGTTGAGCGCGGCAATCACCAGCTTCGGCGTCTGCTCGAGGCGGTTGAGCGTTTCGTTGGCGTGCAGGCAGAAGTAATACTTGAAGGTCGGATCGGCGTCCTTCAGCATCGCGATGTTCGCGCCGGCGCAGAAGAACTTGTCGCCCGCGCCGCTGATCACCATGACGTGCACGCTCTGGTCCATGCGCGCCGCGAGGACCGCCGCGTCCAGCTCCTGCATCATTGCGTAGGAGTAGGTATTGGCCGGCGGATCGTCGAGCGTGATGGTGCAGACGCCATCCTCGATGCGTGTGCTCAGTTTTGGCATGTCTGCGCCCTCTGCGGCCTAGCCTTCGGTGCGGACATACTCGAAGTCGATCGGCTGGCGGTTGATGCCGCGCTGCGGCGGCGCAATGTAGTTGGCGAACTGACCCGGCTTGTAGACCGGCGTCACCTGCAGGCTGTGCAGGAACGCCTTGTCGGCGGGCGACGGCAGCCATTCATACTTCTTGCGCTCCCACTCCTCGGTGGTGAGCTGATTGCCGAACGGGTCGAAATGCTTGCCGGCATAGATGCCGACCTTGCGGTGGAAGCGGCGCGACGGCAGCGTGATGCGCTCGGACATGCCGTGCGCTTCGAGCACGCGCTTGTTCCAGCGGTCGACGCCGGCCTGGCAGTCGCCGACATACCAGTCGCGCAGCACTTCGTTCAGGGCGTTGCGCATCGGCACTTCTTCGCGGATGATCTTGCCGCTGTCGTCCATCATGTCGAGCACGTACATGTTCGCCGCCAGCACGTGGTCGTCGTCGAACTTGTCCTCCTCGGCGCGGCCCTTGAGGCCGTTCGAGAAATACGCCGCGGCGTTGCTCGACACCTCGCTGCCGTGCAGGTCGAGGCTCTGGCTGAACCAGAAGTTGACGAATTTCTGGATCAGCGGCAGGTCGATGCCGCCGGCCCGGCGCACGTCGCCGGAAAAGCCGGTCTCGCGCAGCAGCTGGCAGGTGCGCTCGAGGATGCGGCCGAGACCGCTCTCACCGACGAACATGTGATGCGCTTCCTCGGTGAGCATGAACTTCGTCGTTCGCGCCAGCGGATCGAGCGAGCTTTCCGACAGCGACAGCAATTGTGACTTGCCGTCGCGATCGGTGAACATCGTGAACGCGAAGAAGTCGAGCCAGGTATCGATCGGCTCGTTGAAGGCCTCGAGCATGCGCGGCGTGTCGTCGTTGCCGCTGCGCCGCTCGAGCAGCGCCTCCGCCTCGTCGCGACCGTCGCGGCCGAAGTACGAGTGCAGCAGGTAGACCATCGCCCACAGGTGGCGGCCTTCCTCGACGTTGACCTGGAACAGGTTGCGCAGGTCGTAGAGGCTCGGGCAGTGCGCGCCCAGCGAGCGCTGCTGTTCGACGCTCGCCGGCTCGGTGTCGCCTTGAATGACGATCAGCCGGCGCAGCTGGTTGCGGAATTCGCCGGGCACTTCCTGCCACGCCGGCTGGCCCTTGAAATCCCCGAAGCCGATGCGGCGGTCCGGCGTCGGCTCCGCCAGGAAGATGCCCCAGCGATACTCCGGCAGCTTGACGTAATCGAAGTGCGCCCAGCCGGCCGCGTCAACGCTGACCGCGGTCCGCAGGTAGACCTGGTGGCTGTCCTGGAACCCGGGCGGGCCCATGTCGCGCCACCAGTCGAGGTAGGCGGGCTGCCAGTGCTCGAGCGCCCGCAGCAGCCGCTTGTTGCCGGCCAGGTCGACGTTGTTCGGGATGCGCTCCGCTGAAATCATGGCAGTCTCCGGAGGTTCTACGTACGTTCGACGAGGGTTCTACGAAGGTTCTACGTACGTTTGAAATCAAACGTCGGGCGGCCTTCGCGGCCGTAGGTCATCAGCGCGCCCTTTTCGCCCACCGCGTTGGGGCGCTGGAAGATCCAGTTCTGCCAGGCGGTCAGGCGGCCGAAGATCTTCGTCTCCATGGTCTCGGGACCCGCGAAGCGAAGGTTGGCTTCCATCCCGGTCAGCGCGTCGGGCGAGAACGCGGCGCGCGCTTCGATGGCCATGCGGACTTCGTCGTCCCAGTCGATGTCGTCGGGCGCCGAGAACACCAGGCCGGCGGCCAGCGCCTGCGGCGCGTCGAGCGGGCCGTCGTGGGTCAGCGCCTGCTCGATCGAATCCGGTTCGCCGAGGAAACGCACTTGCAGGCGCGTGAGCCCGTTGCTCATCGGATACGCGCCGCCGTTCATCACCGACAGGCGGATGGAATTGGGCTCGTCCGGGTGATCGATCATGTAGGCGCGGTCGGCCGCGAGCACCAGCTCGAACAACGTGCCGGCAAACGCATTCCCGGGCTCGATCAGCGCGAAGAAGCTGCGCGAGGTGAGGTCCATGCGCTTCAAGGTGCGGCGGATCAACCCGGTAATTTCGCGGACCAACCAGTGCGCCTGGTTGTCGTGCAGCACCTGGTCGACGGCGATCACCGCTTCCGGATCGCCAACCGCGCGAACGATCACCGTGCCGATCTCCGGCTCGTTGAGCCGCAGCCGCAGCAACGCATCGTCGAACTCGCGGAACGCGCGGATCGCCCACGAGCGGTCGCCGGCTTTGAGGTAGTCGTCGGCCGATGCCGGCTGCGGTGAGTCGGGCGCGGAGATGGTCAGCTCGCAGGTCCGCTTGGCACGATCGATCGAGCCCTTGACGTAGTGGTACTGGATGACGTCGCCGTCGATCGCCGGCGACAACGGACCGAGCGTGATGCCGGGGCCGCTCTTCGGACGATCCGATTTCGCCGCGAGCTCCTGCGCGCGCTTGGCCACCGATTCCTGGAACTTGCTGGTCGGGTAGACCGCGTCGACGAAGCGGCCTTCGACGGCGCGCTTGCCGCGCACGCCTTCGGTCAGGGTGCTGAAGTCGTCGGCCAGGTCGCGGCGCACCTTGCGCTTGTCGACGACGCGGGTCAGGCCGCCGGTGCCGGGCAGCACGCCCAGCAGCGGCGTCTCGGGCAAACCCACCGACGCGCTGCCGTCGTCCACCAGCACGATCTCATCGCACGCCAGCGCGAGCTCGTAGCCGCCGCCCGCGCAAATGCCGTTGATCGCCGCCAGGAACTTGATGCCGCTGTTGGCGCTCATGTCTTCCATGCCGAGCCGCGTCTCGTTGGTGAACTTGCAGAAGTTCACCTTGAAGGCGTGGCTCGAGCTGCCGAGCATGAAGATGTTCGCGCCGGCGCAGAAGATGCGCGGTTTCAGGCTGCCGAGCACCACCACGTGCACTTCGGGGTGCTCGAACCGCAGCCGCTGCAGGATGTCGGCGAGCTCGATGTCGACGCCGAGGTCGTAGGAATTCAGCTTCAGTTTGTAGTCGTGGGGGCGCAGCCCAGCGTCCTCGCGCACATCCATCGCGAGCGTGGCGACATGCCCGTCGACGGTCAGCTTCCAGTGCTTGTAGTCACCGGGGTCTACCTCGAAATTCACGGCCGGCTGAGCGACAGTCTGTTCCACGAATCGAAGTTTACTACGAATTTAAACACTCGTTCAAACCCGTGGTAGCCTTATCGGTGCCTGGCACCGTTGACGACCACCGGTCGTCGTTGGTGCCAGGCACCATCCATATGTCGAGACAGGCTGCGGCGAGCGACCGGCGGATCGAGATCCTGAAAAGTGCGGCGGCGGCGTTCCGGCGGCGCGGCTATCACGGTGCGAGCGTGGACGAAATCGCGTCGGCGCTCGAAATGACCAAGGGCAACCTCTACTATTACTTCAAGAACAAGGAAGAGATTCTCTTCGCCTGCCACGAGTACTCGCTCGACAAACTGCTCGCGCTGATGGCCGACGTGCAGGCCGAGTCGTCGTCGCCCGAGGCGAAACTGCGCCGATTGATGCTGGCCTTCGTGCATCTCATCCTCGACGACCTCCACGGCACCGCGCTCACGCTCGATCCCGAGGCGTTGTCGCCGCCGCTCTTCAAGCGCGTCATCGCCAAGCGCGATCAATTCGATCACGGCATCCGCGCCATCATCAAGGACGGCATGGACCAGGGCGTGTTCAAGCCTGGCGATCCGAAGATGATCGAGTTCGCGATGATGGGCGCGGTCAACTGGATCGCGAAATGGTTCGACCCCGCCGGCCCGATGACCTCGGACCACATCGGCGACGCCTTCGCGGACTATCTGGTCGGCGGTTTGAAGAAATAAGAAATACGAAATTCGGAATAGCGAACGGAAGGCAATATTCGTTTTCGTAATTCGTTATTTCTTATTTCGTATTTCTTATTTCAAGCAGCCGTCTCGCCCGGCTTGAGCTTCAGCACGTCGATCCCGGTTCCCGCCAGATGCTGTTCGAGCTGTTCCGGCGTGCCGCTCAGCAGCGGAAACGTGCCGTGATGCATCGGCACCACCTGCTTGACGCCCAGCCACCGCGCCGCCATCGCCGCCGTGTCCGGGCCCATCGTCAGACGATCGCCGATCGGCAGAAACGCAATGTCCGGCCGGTAGAGCTCGCCGATCACTTTCATGTCGCCGAACAGCGCCGTGTCGCCGGCGAAATAAATGGTCTGGCCGTTTTCCAGCGTGACGACGAAACCCGCGGCTTCGCCGAGGTAGACGATGCCGCTGTCGTCGAAGCTGCTGCTGTGACGGGCGTCGGTCATGGTGATGCGCAGGCCTCTGGCGGTGATCGTCCCGCCCTTGTTCATCGGCTCGACGTTCTTGACCCCCCTGGCGCCGAGGTACGTCGTGATCTCCCAGATCGCCACCACCGTCGCGCCGGTGGCCCTCGCCACCGCCTCCGCGTCGGTGAAATGGTCGAAGTGGCCGTGCGAGATCAGAATCAGGTCGGCTGATTTCGGCCGCGCGGCTTCCGGGAAGGACGGATTGCCGGTGTACCAAGGGTCGAACAGCAGCTCTTTTCCTCCGGGCGTGCGGAGCCGAAAAGAACTGTGCCCAAGCCAGGTGATTGCAAGCGATTGCATGGCACCTAATATACTGAGAAGCGATGGTCGAAGCCCCGCTCCACTTCATCAAGCCCCGCGAACCCAAGCCCGAGTGGCTCAAGGTGCGCGCGCCGGGGTCCGAGAACTATCTCCGCCTGCGCGGCATCATGCGCGACCTCAAGCTCAACACCGTCTGCGAGGACGCGCACTGCCCGAACATCGGCGAGTGCTGGCACCACGGCACGGCGACTTTCATGATCCTCGGCGACGTCTGCACCCGCGCGTGCACCTACTGCGCGGTCGCGCACGGCAGGCCCGCGACGCTCGACATCGACGAGCCGCGCCGCGTCGGTGAGGCGGTCGAGAAGATGGCGCTGAAGTACGCGGTCATCACGTCGGTCGATCGCGACGACCAGGCCGACGGCGGCGCCGGGATTTTCGCGGAGACGATTCGCGAGATCAAGCGCCGGCTGCCAGAGTGCCGCGTCGAAGTGCTGATTCCCGACTTCAAGGGCGAAGCCGGGCCGCTCGAGATCGTGCTCGCCGCCAAGCCGGACGTGCTCAATCACAACACCGAGACGGTGCCGCGGCTGTACCGCGCGGTCCGCTCGGGCGGCCGGTATTCCCGCACCCTCGAACTGCTCGACCGCAGCCGCACCCTCGCACCCGGGATCCCGACCAAGACCGGCATGATGATGGGGCTCGGCGAAGAGCACGACGAAGTGGTGGAAGTGTTCAAGGACCTTCGCAAGGTTGGCGTGTCGATCCTCACGCTGGGGCAGTACCTACGGCCGTCAGACCAGCACGCCGTGATGACGCGCTACTACCATCCCGATGAATTCCGCGAATTGAAGCGGATCGCGATGGGCCTGGGATTCGTGCACGTCGAGGCCGGTCCGCTGGTGCGCAGCTCCTATCACGCGCAAGAACAGGAAAGTGCGTACCGTGCGTACGCACCTTAACAAGATACGCACTTGTGATTATTGATTGCGCCGAGACTCCCCAATAGCTTGATCGTCTCCGGATACGGCTCGGTCCGCTGCACCGGGCCATTGGCCACATCGATCGTCGTCTGACCGGAGCGATTGATCTTTTTCACGTCGGCACCTTTCGACACCAGATACCTGAGCATCTCGTTGTCGCCGCGCGACGCAGCGTGATGCACCGCGGTGTTGCCATCGTGATCCACGGCATTGACGTCGGCACCGAGTTCCTCCACCAGATACCTGACCGCCGGCAGCATCCCGGACGGCGCGACGTGATGGGAGTTCCCGGCAAACCCGGTCGCATAGCCCGGCCCCGCGGCCGCGTGCAGCGGCGAGGCGCCGGGCCCTCCGATCGGCAGTGTCGGCAAGCCGGACTTGTCGGCCCCGGCAGCGGGATCCTCCGGACCGCGGCGTGAAAACAGTCTGGTGGTCGGCAGCCATGGATCGGCCCCGTACGACACCAGCAGCTTCATCGCCGCGACATCGGCGGCATACGACGCGCGCCAGAAGGCGGTTGCGCCCGCCTCATCCACGCCGGATTGATCGAAGTTGTAGCCCGAGTACCACACCTTGTGACGGACGCGGGCGTTGGGATCGGCGCCCCGGTCGAGCAGCAGCTTCACCATGTCCAGATACCCATGTGACTGCTGCAAATAGGCGCGCGGCTGCGGATAGGCCGCGATCGGCGCCCACTGGACGTTGAGCACCGCATACAGCGGCGACACCCCGGCCTTGCTCGACAGGTTCGGATTCGCCCCCTTCTCGAGCAGGTCGGCGGCGAGATCGAAGTGCCCGTTGATGAGCGCCACCAGGAGCGGGGTCGCCGCATCGCCGGGGCTCGGGGCGTTGACGTCGACGCCGCCTTCCACGAGCGCACGCGCGGCCCGGTGGCTGCCTTGCCGTGCCGCGAAATGCAGCGCGGTGAGGCCGCCCTGGGCGGCGATCAATTCGTTGTAGCGATAGCCTCGCGTGACGCCGGCCACGTCCGGGCCGCGCGACGCGGCCGCCGCGGGTTGGGGACGGCCGGTGCCGTCTTCCGTTGGCGACGCGGTCAAGCTCGTGAGGTCGGCCACCGATGATGCCGCCCGCCAATCGGCGCCGCGCGCCAGCAGCAGCGTGACCACCTCCGCGCGATCGAGCCCGGCCGCCACCATCAACGCGGTCTGGCCGAAGCCCCTTTCTTTCGCATTGATGTCGGCGCCGGTTTCAACCAGCTTGTTGACCGCGTCGGTGCTGCCCGAGCGGGCGGCGAACATCAACGGCGTCGCGCCGGTAGTGGTCGGTGCATTGCCGTCGGCGCCGGCCGTGACGAGCGCCGCAATCACTTGCGCGTGCCCGCCCTGGCTGGCCATGTGCAGCGCCGTGATGCCGCCCAATCGGGTGGTAGCGCGGATGTTCGCGCCGGCAGACAACAACATCTGCGCCAGCGCCGCGTCGCCGTGGGTCGCAGCCCAGTGCAGCGCCGTCATCCCATCGCCCTGCGCAGCGTTGACGTCGGCGCCCTGCTTCAGCAGCGCCTTCACCGCCACCGCATCGCGGGCTTGCGCCGCGTCGGCAACGTCGGAACCGGCTCCATGCAGCGGGGTGGCGACCGCGAGCATCGCAACCATCAGCCATCGCCAGACGATCGGCACACTGACGGGTGCGATTCGCGATCTCACGACTGCACCACGTTGAGATCCATCGCCTTCGGTGCTGTCGCCGAACTGCGCAAGGTCCACGCCCAGCGAATGCAGCGCCGAGACCATCGCATTGGCCATCGGCGTGCCGTCGTCCGCCTTCAGATGACGGTTGCCCTTGAGCGCGCCGCCGGCATGGCCCACCAGGAACAGCGGGCAGCGCTTGTGGTTGTGCAGGTTGGAGTTGCCCATCGCCGAGCCATACATGACGAGCGAATTGTCGAGCACGTTGCCGTCGCCGTCCGGGATCGCCTTCAGCTTGTCGAGCAGGTACGGCACCAGGCCGACGTGGTAGGTGTTGATCTTCTGGAAGTCGGCAATGCGCTCGTCGCGGTCGAGGTGATGCGAACCGGTATGGAACGCCGCGGTCGAGCCGCTCGGCGCGAAGACGCGATTCGACACGTCGCGGCTGAACTTGAACGAAAAGATGCGCGTGGTGTCGGCGGCGAAGGCCAGCGCCTGCAGGTCGAACATCAGCTTGACGTGCTCCTCGAACGAGTCGGGCACGCCGATCGGCGCACCGGGCAGCTCGCGCGGCTCGCCGGTCTGGTTCGACTGCTCCACCTTGTGAATCCGCCGCTCGATCTCGCGCACATCGTCGAGATAGTCCGACAGCCGCGCCTGGTCGGCGGCACCGAGGGTTCGGCGCAGATCGCCGACCGATTCGGCGACGAAGTCGAGGATGCTTTGATCGTCCTTGCGGCGCGCCCGGCGCGCTTGCGGGGTCGCGCCGACACCGAACAGTTGATCGAACACCGCGCGCGGATCGCGAATCATCGGCAGCGGATCGGTCGGCGACGCCCAGCTGATGGTATCGGTGTAGACACAGGAATAGTTGTACGAGCAGCCGCCGGCCTGATCGACGTTCTCGATGCACAGCTGCATCGACGGGATCGGCGTCGCGTCGCCGAACTTCTGGGCGTAGATCTGGTCGAACGAGGTGCCCGCGAAGACATCCGATCCCTGGGTCTGCTTCGGCTTCGACTGGGTGAGGAACACCGCCGCCGAACGGAAGTGATCGGCGCCAATTTCCGACGCCGCAAACGCGTCGGCATTGCGCACGTCGGTGTTGCTGACGATGGTCAGGTAGTCGCGGTAGGGCTCGAGCGACTTGAGGCTGGTCGGGCTGAGATCGAAGGTCGATACCGGTGGCCGCCGGCGACCACATGTTCTTCTTGATCCCGTAGGCGGTGCTGCCGGCGGCGCCGTGCACCATCTCCATCGCGATCAGCCGCAGCGGCTTGCGACCCTGCGCCGCCGCGCGCATCGGCAGCATCGCGTCCAGAAACGGCAGCGCCACGGTGGCGCCCAGGCCCTTGAGCATCGTGCGCCGCGACAGGTTCTTCCGTGTCAGAAACATCTATTGCCCCTGGAGGTCGGTGGTGATCGAGCGTTGGGATTCGGGTAACTTCACCTTCCGGAACGCATCCGATTCGACGATGCCGTTCACGAAAGCGCTGAAGCGATAATTGTGCGCCGCGGCGTCGCGGATGATGCGGCGCACGGCCGGCATGTCGAACGCTTCAACCCGGCGGCCGAGCGCGTAGGTCATCAGGCTGCGCGTGAAGCTGACGAGCACGACATCCTGGTGGCGCAACAGCGCGTCGCGCAGGCCATCGGGCCCTTCGATGGCGGCGCCGTCGAACAGCTGGCCCTTGGTGTCCACGGCCACGCCGCCGTCGCGGCTGCGCCACTTGCCCGTCGCATCAAAATTCTCGAGCGCGAGACCGAGCGGATCGATCACCCGGTGGCAGGAGGTGCACTGCGGATTGCTGCGATGCTGCTCCATACGCTCGCGGACCGACAGCGCCCGGCCGGAATCCGCGGTGCCGGTGGTCTCTTCGAGCGCCGGCACGTTCGGCGGCGGCGGCGGCGGCGGCGAGCCGAGGAGCACCTCCATCACCCACTTGCCGCGCTGCACGGGCGAGGTCCGCTCGGCGATCGAGGTCAGGGTGAGGATGCTGCCCTGTCCGAGAATGCCGCGGCGGCCGGCGGGCAGCGTCACGCGGCGGAATTCGGGTCCGGTGACGTTGGCAATGCCGTAATGACGCGCGACGCGCTCGTTGGCGTAGGTGTAGTCGGCGGTCAGCAGTTCCAGCACGCTGCGATCGTCGCGAACGATGCTGTTGAAGAACAACTCGGTCTCTCGCTTGAGCGCCAGCGACAGGGTCTGGTCCGAATAGGGATAGAGGATCGGATCCGGAGTCACCTTCTCGAGATCCTGCAAGCGCAGCCACTGCGAGGCGAAGCGGCTGGCGAGCGCGTCCGCATTCGGCGCCGCCAACATCCGCCGGGCCTGCCTGGTGAGCGCACCCGGCGGCGCGAGGCGGCCCTGTCCCGCGGCCTTCAGTAACTCCGCATCCGGCCCCTGGCCCCACAGAAAAAATGACAGCCGCGTCGCGAGTTCGTAGTCGCCGAGGCCGATAGGCCGCGTGCCGAAGGCCCGGGCCCGCCTCGACCCGGAACAGGAACTGAGGGCTGGCGAGAATCGCCTCGAGCGCCTTGGTCACGCCGGCCTCGAAATTCTTCTCCTTGTGGCCGCGCGCATAGAACGTCATCAGCCGGGCGTGGTCCTTGTCGGCGAGCGGGCGGCGGTAGGCCTGCGTCGCGAGGCGGCGCACGATGGTGGCGGCGCACGGTGTTTCTTCCGCCTGCGTCAGCGGCCGGCACTGGAACACGCGGCGGCGGCTGGGCGTGTCGCTCACACCGGTGACGCGATGCGGACCGACCACGCTCAGGCTTCGCAGGTGCGGCAGCGTGGTAATCCCCGGTGCGGTGCCGATCTCCGTATCCGCCATCGTGTGATCGATCGGCGCGATCAGGTCGTTGATCAATCCCTCGAAGCGCTGGATGAAGGCCGCGGTCACGCGGTGCGTCCCGGCCTTCACGTGAATCGGCGTCGTCTTGATGGTGAGCCCGGTCTTCTCTTCGCTCATCTTCGGCATCGATTGCCAGCAGCGCCAGCCGCGCGCCGTCGAGCGACACCTCAATCTCCTCACCCGGCCGCGACGCGCCGAACAGGAAGCCGAGCGGCTCGGCGAAGAAGTCCAGGCTGAACACGTAGTCGCCGTCGGCGACGAAGGTGTGATCGACCGAGATGCCGCCGCGCGTGCCGGGCGGCGCGCCGTCGACGCGATCCATCTGCGACGCGGTCTTCGGCAGCTTGAAGGTGGCCTGCGTCGCGGTGCTCTCGGGATCGCCGATCGCGAGCATCGCGATGCGGCTCGAGGCGCGCAGGTAGCCTTCCATCAACGTCGGCGAGAACGTCTGCACGTCGGCGACGTTGTCGAAGCCGTCGCTGATCGTATCGGCGGGAAGAAACGCGGTGACGTCGACGTCGAGATCGAGCAGGCTGCGGATCTCGCGCGCATACTCGGCGCGGTTCAACCGCTGGAACGGGCGCCAGCCGGGATTGGGACTGGCGGCGGCGAGCGCATCCATGCGCGCTTCGAGCGCGGCGACCAACTGGTCGATCTCGGCCGGCGCCGGACGACGGGCGCCGCTCGGCGGCATCATGCCGGCGCGCAGCTTGTGGATCATCTTCTCGGTGAGATCACGCTCGGCCGACGCGCGCGTCACGTCCCATCCCGCCAGCGTCAACTCGCCCGCCTTGCCCCGGTCGCTGTGGCAGCCGGCGCAGTACCTGCTTGACCAGTTCCGCCTGTGCGGCGGGTGCCAGTCCGGTCGGGTGCGAGGCAACCGGGGCCATTGGGGAAACAGCGGTCTTGGGCGACGGCACTTGTTCGCGTGCCGCCAACGGCAGGGCGAGCACGCACATTACGATCGGCGTGAGAATGAGGCGCTTCACTGTCCGGATTATAGGGCGGCACGGCGCCGAGTCGCGGTTGGTGCCAGGCACCGAACCAGACCGGTCCGAGTCAGATTCGCGGTTGGTGCCAGGCACCAACGACGATAAATTGCTTGACTTACTCAATGTAAGATCGATAATCACTACATTAATGAGCGATCTTCCGAGATTCTCGACTACCGAGCGCCTGATTGTCGACACTGGTCGCCCGCCGCGAGATGTTTGGCCTCCAGATGGTCGAGCATTCGGGCGGACGATTGAAGCGGGGCACGGTCTACGTCACGCTCGGGCGCATGGTGGACAAGGGCTATCTGGAGTCGCGACAGGAGCCGCTACCCGAGGGCGCCATCGGATTGCCGCGGCGTCTGTATCGACCGACCGGTCTGGCGATGCGCGTCCTCGCCGCCTGGCAAGCGGCGGAAGCGTCCTATCTCACTGGCGCGGAGCCGCAGGAGGCGTAGATGGCACCAGGGACCCGCGCGCTCGCGTTCGCATCGCGGTGGTTCGATCCGCGAACCGTGCGCGGCACCTTTGAACCGTTGATCGCCGACTGGCAGCGCGAGTGGTACGAGAGTGCGCCGTCGCGACGCCCGTGGGTTTCACTGCGCGCCTCGGTGGCCTTCGCGTGCGCCGCCGCGCTCTCGAGCCCCAGGATCATCGCCACACCCCTACCGCGATCGATGTCGTGGCGGGTTGCCAGGCGCATTGCCTTGTTCTGTCTCGTCGTCGCCGGCGCCCTCAGTATCCCGATGGGGCGTTCGATGGGGTCGCGTGAGATTGATGCCCCGCTATGGGCCGCCCTGCTGTTGATGGCGCTGCCCGCGGCGGTGACCATGGCGTTCCCGTTTGCGATGGTCATCGCCGTCGATGCGATCCGCGGTCATGGCGACGTGCCCGCGCATGTCGAGCGCGCGGCGGTACTGAAGCTCGGCGCTGTCGCCGTGTGCTTCATGCTGCTCGCGGGAGGCCTCGTCGTGCCGCTCGCGAATCGGGAAGGGAGCGAGCTCTCAACGCCGGCCGGCTGGAATGTCCCGCAGCCGAGGCCACAACAGCTGTCGACGGTGGCACTGCTGACTCACCCGGAGCGGACCACGGCGATGGTCCCGAGTCCTCAATACACGCGGGCCGGCGCAATCCGCCGCGAATTGCTCAACCGCTCGGTGCACAGCGTCATGCCCGCGATGTTGGTGTGGCTGCGATGGACGGCCCTGAGCCAACCGCGCCGCAGGCGGTTCTGGCCGTTACCCACAGGCCTGATGACGGCGCTCGTTCTCGTGGCGTTCTTCGCGACGTTATTTTCGGGATCCATCCTCGAGATGAGGTGGTCCTTGAAGCCTGGCACCGGAGTTTTCCTGCCGCTTCTGATGTTCGGTTTGTGGGCCCTTGGCGCGCAATGGTGCGCGGGACGCGCCGTGCGCAGCCAACCCGCCGACCTCCAGCAGGCTTGACGTCGATCATCTCGCCGCGCCTGGATCGTCGACGCGGCTCGAACAACGGCCCGGTCAGTCGCGGGCCGCGAGATCGATCAACACGACGTCCGAGTGATCCTGGACACGCTCGACCAGGATCTCCTTCCCGTCCAGTGACACGTCGAAATCGCGGATGTTGAAGTCCGACGGCAGCTGCGGTCAATTGCCGCTCCTGCCCGGTCTCGAGATCGACCATCCACAAGTCCTTGTGCCGGATGATCGCCGCGCATCATCAGCAACACCCGCTTGCCCTGGAAGAAACGCAGCCGCCGGGCCCCGCGCGTGAGCGTGAGCGTCGGCGCGCGATACGAGCGGCCGTCGGCGGTCACGGCCTTCACCGGAAACTCGGTGCCGACATCGCTCGTCGTAAAGACAATGAAGTCGCCGTCCGGTGACCAGACCGGATCGATCGCAAAATCGGGGACTACCGGCAGCGGTGGACCATCGAAGCGGAAGCGGACCAACTGCGGGACGCCGTCGATGCTGGCACCCGACACAATCGACTGTCCATCGGGCGCCCAGGCCGGAGAGCCGCGCAGTCGCAGGGTCTCGCTCACGATTTGCACGCTGGTGCCGTCGCTGTTCATGGCGTAGAGAATCGACTTGCCGCGCTGCTCGACCGAAAACGCCAGCCGCTGTCCATCGGGCGAGATCTCCGGGCCGCCAATAATTTGCGCATCCGGAGCGCTCCATAATTCCGTGGCGGCGGCGGCAAGCTTCCAGATCGCGTCACCGGTGCCCTTCTGGGAGACATACAACAAATAGCCGTCACCAAGCCGCGGCGCAAAGCCCCGGCCGGACGGTAATGACGCAATATTGACGGCGCTCGGCACGGCTGGCCCGTCGGCGATCGGCACGCGCCAGAGCGTCGCCTTCGGATTGGCGCGCGTCGCGACGAGGCGGCCGCCATCGCCGCTCGCGGCGAGCGAACTATAGCGATCGAGACTGGTGCCGAGCACCCGGGGCACGCGATCGCGAAGGTCGGTCGCGTGCAGCCGCAGACCGCCGCCGTCGCCAGCACTCGCGAGATACAACAAGGTCCTGTCATTCAACAACACCGGGTGGCTGACCGCAGCGTGGTGCTGCGTGATTCGCTCGATGCCCTCCCCGGTGGGCGTCATCCGCCACACGTCCATAGCGTCGGGCACCGCTCCAAGGACGAAGTAAATGAGAATCGGACGCCGGCGACCACGTCGGGAAGTGCGCATGCTGGCCGCTCGCCGCCTCGAAGATCTGCCGGCGATCGGACGGCTGATTCGCGCCGGCGACAAAGGTGGGATCGCCGGGCCCCGGGGTGTGGAACACGAGGCGCGATCCATCCCGCGACCAGTCGAACTCCGCCGCGCCTTCGAGATAGGGACGGGGCTCTCCTCCCAACGTCGGGATCGCCCAGATGCCGATATCGTTTCCCGTCGCGCCCTCGACGCCTCTCGCCCAGAACGTCACCAGCGCTCCGTCCGGGGAAAAACCCAGGGTGCGCACCGAGGGGTTGACCAGCTGCTGCACCCGCCCGCGCGTCAGGTTATGAAACTGTCCGGTGCCCAGTTGACTGAGCCACACATCCATGCGGCCATCGCGATCGGCCGCAAACGCCACCAGCTTGCCGTCACGGGAAATGGCGGCCGCCAGTTCGGTGCCTTCAAAGTCGGTGACCATCTCGAACCGGGCGCGGTCGAGCAGGCTCACCGCGTCACTGTCGCCCGGCGTAACCCGCCACCAGATTGCCGCGACGGCGACGAGGGCGAGGGCCACGGCGATCGCGCCGGTTGGGATGAAGCGCCGCCGCGGCGCCGAAGTGGCAGCCGACTCGGACGAGACCGCTGGAGCGCGACGCTCCAGCCAACTGTCGAGCTCCGACCGATACGCGTAGACGGATCCAAGCTTGTCGTGAACGTGACGATGAACCGGCATGCCCTCGCGTTTTTCCCAGCGCTGGACGGTGGTGACGTCGCGCTTCAAGTAGGCGGAGATGGCTTTCCACGAGTCGAGCCGATCGTCGATCGACATGGCGCTTCTAGGTTCTCACGGATTACGCGGGGGGCACGGCAAAGCGCGGTATTCGACGGTATTCCCCAGTAAATTCTGCGTGCAGCGTCTTGCAGGTTGTGGGCGATTGCCGCGTCGCGCAAGCTGCGGGCACTATGAACCTACCATCCGATCGATCTCGCACTGCCCTCTCCACGACAGTGGCCGCGGCCCTGACGTTCGCTGCCCTGACGGCATTCACGACCCCCGCCCGGGCCCAGAGTCTCGACACCGTGATCAGGTGGAACCGCATTCTTCTCGACGCGGTGGTCGTGCCGGGCGCGAATCCCGCTACCGTCTTCGTCCACCGGCCGATGGCCATCGTCAGCGTCGCAATGTTCGACGCCGCCAATTCGTTCGATCGGACCTATCGCCCGTACGCCACACTGGTCAATCCGGCGCCGGGCGCCTCCCGCGACGCGGCGGTCGCGCAAGCGGCGCATGACACTCTGGTCGCACTCCTGCCCAGCCTGCGCGGCACCTTCGACGGGGCACTTGCCGCGTCACTCGGCGGCATTACATCAGACGCCGCGCTGGCGGGATCGCGAGTCGGCGCGGAGGTCGCCCGAGCCACGCTCGAGCGGCGGTCGACCGATGGCTGGAACCAGGCACCGCCGCCACTGCTGCTTCCCAATCTGCCTGGCTACTGGCGTCCGACGCCTACCGCCAACGCTGCTGCCACGTTCACTCACTACCCCTATGTCGACGGCTTCGTCATACCCCACGGTCGCCGTTTCCTGATGGAAGGCCCGCCCGCGCTTACCAGCGAGCGCTACGCCGCCGACCTCAACGAGACCAAGGCCATCGGCGCGGTCAACAGCACCACACGCACGGCGGAGCAGACGCAGATGGCCCGGATTTGGCACGGCGTCGGCACCACGACGACCTCGCCCAACCTGTGGAACATGGTGCTCGCCGATGTGGCGCGCGCGCGTGGATGGAGCGGGCTCGACACCGCGCGTGGACTGGCGCTGATGAACATGACGCAACACGACGCCTTGATGACGGCGTTCACCGGAAAATTCATCTATGGGTTGTGGCGTCCGGTGACCGCGATCCGCGAGGCCGGCAGCGACGGCAACCCCGCCACCACTGCCGATCCGACGTGGACACCGCTCCTGGCGACGCCACCCTACCCGGGACATCCGGGTAATCGCGCCTGCCTGAGCGCCTCGCAGTCACGATTGCTCGAACGCCTGTTCGGCCAGGACAACATTCCCGTTCAAGTGACGTGGCAGGTCGCCGGCGGCACGCCCATTACCCGCGGCTACAACGGCTTCCGTCAGCTGGCCGACGAGGAAGCGAGGAGCCGCATCTGGGGCGGCATTCATTTCCAGTTCGAATCGCTCGCGAGCACCGGCTCGTGCACGCTGCTCGCCGACTACGTCGTCGACAACACGCTGCGCAAGTACTGAGCTCGTCGAGGGGGCGAGTCAGCACTCGCCCCTCGATCAGCTACGGCTTCTTCTTGGGTTTGTAGACGTGGGTGGCCTGGCCGAAAAACACTTCCGCGGATTCCATCAGCGTCTCGGTGAGCGTTGGATGCGGGTGGATTGAGAGCTTGAGGTCGGAGGCGGTCGCGCCCATTTCGATCGCGACCACGCCCTCCGCGATCAACTCGCCGGCGCCCGATCCGGCGATGCCCACGCCCAGGATGCGTTCCGTCTCGGGATCGATGATCAGCTTGGTCATGCCGTCGGTGCGATCGATGGCGATGGCGCGACCGGAGGCCGGCCACGGGAACCTCGCCACCTCAACCGTCAGGCCCTGCTTCTCCGCCTCGGCCTCGGTGATGCCCGCCCACGCGATTTCCGGGTCGGTGAACACCACCGCCGGAATCGCGGCCGGCTCGAACACCGCCTTCTGCCCTTCGATCGCTTCCACCGCGACGCGCGCTTCATGCGACGCCTTGTGCGCGAGCATCGGCTCGCCCGCCACGTCGCCGATCGCAAAGATCGTCGGCTCGGCGGTGCGGCGCTGGTTGTCGGTTTCGATAAAGCCCTTGGCGTCGACCTTGACCTTGGTCTGGTCGAGGCCCTCGATCCTGGCATTCGGGCGGCGGCCGATCGACACCAGCACGTAGTCGTAGGTCGCCTCTTTCGGCGCGCCCTCGCCCTCGAAATTGACGGTGACGTTCTTGTCCGACGCCTTCATCGAGGTGACCTTGGTCGACACCATCACCTGGTCGAACGTCTTCTCGACACGCTGCGCGAGGAACTTGACGAGATCGCGATCCGCGCCGGGCAGCAGGCCCGGCGTCATTTCCACCACCGACACCTTGGTGCCGAGCGCGGCGTAGACCGACCCGAGTTCGAGTCCAATGTAGCCGCCGCCGACCACCAGCATCGACTTCGGAATTTCCGGCAGCTCGAGCGCGCCGGTCGAATCGAGCACCCGCGGCGAATCGATCGACAGCGACGGGATCTTGGTCGGCAGCGATCCGAGCGCGAGGATGATGTAGTCGACGCTGACGGTCTCGTCGCCGCCCGCCGCCTTCTTCACTTTGATCGTCTTCGGGTCGACGATCGACGCCCACCCCTGGAGGTAATTGACCTTGCGCAGCTTCGACACCTGGCCGGTGCCGCTCGTCAGCTTCTCGACGACGCGATTCTTGTAGTCGCGGAGCTTGTCGATGTCGACCGTGGCCTTCCCGAAATCGACGCCCCACTCGGCGGCGTGCTTCGACTCGTCGAGCAGCTTGGCAACATGCAACAGCGCCTTCGACGGAATGCAGCCGCGATACAGGCACACCCCGCCGGGGTTTTTCTCGTTGTCGATCAGCGTGACCTTCAGGCCGAGGTCCGCGGCATAGAAGGCGGCGGCGTAGCCACCAGGGCCCGCGCCGATTACTGCAATATGGTGAGACATATATTTCCTGGGGACCTGGAGCCTCAGGGTCTGGAAAGGCCTGATTGGCTTCAGGCCTCAAGACCTCAGGACCCTAAGACCGTCATCCGCGAAGCGTCAGCGTGAATGGATTCTCGAGCGCCTCGGCAACCCAGCGCAGGAAACGGATCGCGTCGGCGCCGTCGATCAACCGGTGGTCGTAGCTGAGCGACAGCGGCAACATCTGCCGCGGCTCGAACGCCGTGCCGTTCCACACCGGCTCGAAGCCGCCGCGCGAGATGCCGAGAATCGCGACCTCGGGCCAGTTGACGATCGGCGTAAACGCCGTGCCGCCAATGCCGCCGAGATTCGAGATCGACATCGAGCCGCCGGACATTTCCTCCAGCGTCAACTTGCGCGCCTTGGCCTTGTCGGCCAGCTGCTGGATTTCGACCGAGAGCTGGATCAGATTCTTCTGATCGACGTTCCGCAACACCGGCACCAGCAGGCCGTTTTCGGTGTCCACGGCGATGCCGACGTTGATGTACTTCTTGTAGACGATCGCCTCGCCGGCGGCGTCGACCGAGGCGTTGAACTGCGGGAACGCCTTGAGCGCGCTCGCCACCACCTTGGCGGCGACCGCGGTGACGGTGAGATTGCCGCCCGCCTTCTCCGCCTCACCGCGGTACTTCTTGCGCGCCTGCTCGAGGGCGGTGATGTCGGCCTTGTCGAACTGCGTGACGTGCGGAATGGCGTTCCACGCGTGGCTGAGATGTTCCGCGGTCTTGCGGCGGATGCCCGACATCGCCTTGCGCTCGACCTCGCCCCACTTGGCGAAGTCCGGGAGCGCCGGACCGATCGTCGCCGGGCGCGCCACACCGCTGGCCGCCGCGGCCTGGCCGTTGCTGCCGATGCTGCTCATGACGCGCTTGGAGAATTCCTTGACGTCGTCCTGGGTGATGCGCCCGCCTGGTCCCGTGCCCGCCACCTGCGTGACGTCGACACCAATTTCGCGCGCGAGGCGGCGAACCGACGGGGCCGCCGGCGCGGAGGTCACCTGCGAGGCCGCGGGAGCCGGCGCGTTTGGCGCCGCCGCGGTTGCCGGACGAGCGGCCGCGATGTTGGTCACCGAGGCTTTGGGCTTGGGGGCGGGGGCGTCGGGGGCGTCAGGGGCGTCCGCCTCAGCCGGCTCCGAATCCGGTTCCGGGGCCTGCTCGGCTGCCGGTGCGGCTTCCTGCTTCGGTGTGTCGTCCGGCGTCGGTGTATCGTCCGGCTTCGGTGTGTCGTCCTTAGGTGCAGCTTCCGCACCCTTCGCACCTGACGCACCCTTCGCACCCGACGCACCATTCGCACCTTTCGCGGTGTCCAACGTCAGGATCGCCTGCCCCGGCTTCACCTTGTCCCCGGCCTTGACGTTGATGGCGGTGATGGTGCCGGCGACATCCGACGGCACCTCGATGGTCGCCTTGTCGGTTTCGAGCTCGAGCACCGACTGTTCGACGGCCAGCGTGTCGCCGACCTTGACCATGACCTTCAGCACGTCGCCCTGGGCCACGCCGTCGCCCAGGTTCGGAAGAATGAATTCACTCATTAGCTGATCGCCGGGTTGAGTTTTTCGCTATCGATGCCGAGGTCCTTGATCGCCTTGGCGACGACGTCGGGGCTGACTTGTTTTTCCTGCATCAGCGCATAGAGCGCGCCGAGCACGATGAACTTGGCGTCGACTTCGAAGAAGTTGCGCAGCGCCGCGCGCGAATCGCTGCGGCCGAAGCCGTCGGTGCCGAGCGCCTGCAGCGGTTTCGGCAGCCAGCGATCGATCGAGTCGGGCAGGATCTTCATGTAGTCGGACGCCGACACGAACACGCCAGGCGCATTCTTCGTCGCCTGCGTCACGTACGGCACGCGCGGCTTCTCGGTCGGGTGGAGGCGGTTCCAGCGCTCGCACGCGTGGCCGTCGCGATACAGGTTGACGTAGCTCGTCACGCTCCACACATCGGCGCCGACGTCGTATTTCTCCTCGAGGATCTTCTGCGCTTCGAGCGCCTGCAGCAGGATGGTGCCGCTGCCGAACAACTGCGCGCGCAGCTTGGCCTTCGGCTTGCCGGTCGGCTTGCACACGTACATGCCCTTGAGGATGCCTTCGCTCGCGCCTTCCGGCATGGGCGGATGCTCGTACTGCTCGTTCATCACCGTCAGGTAATAAAAGATGTCTTCCTGGTCGGCATACATGCGCTTGATGCCGTCTTCGATGATCACCGCGAGCTCGTAGGCGAACGCCGGATCGTAGGCCTGGCAGGTCGGCACCGGCGAGGCCAGCACGTGGCTCTGGCCGTCTTCGTGCTGCAGGCCTTCGCCGTTGAGGGTGGTGCGGCCGGCGGTGCCGCCGACCACGAAGCCCTTCATCCGCATGTCGGCGCCGGCCCAGATCAGGTCGCCGACCCGCTGGAAGCCGAACATCGAATAGAAGATGAAGAACGGAATCATGTTGAGCCCGTGCGACGCATAGGCGGTGCCGGCGGCGATGAACGACGACATCGAGCCGGCCTCGTTGATGCCCTCTTCGAGAATCTGTCCGTCCTGCGCTTCCTTGTAGTAGAGCAGCGTGTCGCGATCGACCGGCTCGTAGAGCTGCCCGGCGTGCGCGTAGATGCCGACCTGGCGGAACAGCGCCTCCATCCCGAAGGTGCGCGCCTCGTCGGGAACGATCGGCACCACGAACTTGCCAATCTTCTCGTCGCGCAGCAGCTTCGACAGCAGCCGCACGAACACCATCGTGGTCGAGGCCTTGCGATCCGCGGTGCCCTTGTGGAACTCGTCGAACGCGTCGCCGAACTCCGCCGCGATCGGGTCGACCTTGACCTGGCGCTTCGGCACCGGGCCGTGCAGGGCGGCGCGGCGCTCCTCGACGTACTTCATCTCGACGCTGTCCGGCGCGGGCCGGTAGAACGGCGCCTTGGCGACATCGTCGTCCGAGATCGGAATGCCGAAGCGCGTGCGGAACGCCTTGATCTCCTCGTCGTTCAGCTTCTTCTGCTGGTGGGTGATGTTCTTGCCTTCGCCGGACTCACCGACGCCGTAGCCCTTGATGGTGCGGGCGAGGACCAGCGTCGGCATGCCCTTGGTCTCGGTGGCGCGCTTGTAGGCGTTGTAGACCTTGTCGGGATCGTGACCGCCGAGCGTGAGCTTCTTGAGCTGCTCGTCGGAGAGGTGCTTGACCATGTCGAGCAGCCGCGGATGCGCGCCCCAGAAATGCTTGCGCACGTAGGCGCCGGTCTCGACGGCGTACTTCTGATACTCGCCGTCGACCACCTCGCCCATGCGCTTGACCAGCAGGCCCTCGGTGTCTTTCTCGAGCAGGGCGTCCCACTCCGTGCCCCAGATGCACTTGATCACGTTCCAGCCGGCGCCGCGGAAGATCGCCTCGAGCTCCTGGATGATCTGGCCGTTGCCGCGCACCGGTCCGTCGAGACGCTGCAGGTTGCAGTTGATCACGAAGACCAGGTTGTCGAGCTTTTCGCGCGACGCCAGCGTGATGGCGCCGAGCGATTCGGGTTCGTCGGTCTCACCGTCGCCGAGAAACGCCCACACCTTGGCGTCGGTCTTCGGCTTGAGGCCGCGATCCTCGAGGTAGCGATTGAAGCGCGCCTGGTAGATCGCCATGATCGGACCGAGGCCCATCGACACCGTGGGGAATTCCCAGAAGTCGGGCATCAGCCACGGGTGTGGATACGACGACAGGCCGCCGCCGGGATTGAACTCGCGGCGGAAGTTGATCAGCTGTTCCTGCGAGATGCGGCCCTCGAGAAACGCGCGGGAGTAGACGCCCGGCGAACCGTGACCCTGGAAATAAATGATGTCGCCTTCGTTGCCGTTGTCGCGGCCGCGGAAGAAGTGGTTGTAGCCCACCTCGTAGAGGGTCGCCGACGAGGCGAAGGTCGAGATGTGGCCGCCGATGCCGTCCTCGACCTTGTTGGCGCGGACCACCATGGCCATGGCATTCCAGCGCACGATGCTCTTGATGCGCCGCTCGATCTCGCGGCTCCCCGGATACGGCACCTGTTCGTCGGGGTTGATGGTGTTGATATACGGCGTGTTCGCCGTGAACGGGAGGCGCACGCCCGCCTTCTGGGCGTGGATGCCGAGCTCACGAAGCAGACCGCCGACGCGCGCCGGCCCGCCATGCTTCAGAACATCGTCCAGCGAATCGAGCCATTCCCGGGTTTCCAGGGCTTCGAGCTGGGCCGCATCAGTAGTAGGCAAAGTATTTCTCATGGCAATCGGACCATTCTATCGGGATGAGCGTTGAATTGAAAGCATCCGGGCGCCGGGGCGGCCTTGTAACATGTTGCAACAACAACACATGAGCGCTGCGCGGCGAAACCGTCCTTCCTCAGATCTCGGTGAAGGCTTGACCCTTCAAACTGTCGGACTCGGTCGCGTCCGTGCACAGATCGTGGGCTGCAACGCCTGCCCGCGGTTGCGTGGTTACTGCGCCGAGGTCGGGCGGACCAAGAAGGCGGCGTTTCGAAACCACCTCTACTGGGCACGGCCGGTTCCCGGCTTTGGCGACCCCGACGCGCGGGTGCTGATCGTCGGCCTGGCCCCGGCGGCTCACGGCGCCAATCGCACCGGCCGCGTGTTCACCGGTGACGGCGTCGGCGCGTCTGGCGATTTCCTGATGGCGGCGTTGCATCGCGCCGGCTTCGCCAACATCGCCACGTCGCAACGGATCGATGACGGCCTGGTGCTGAGGGATGTGTATATCGCGGCGGCGGTGCGCTGCGCGCCGCCGGCCAACAAGCCGCTGCCGGAGGAAATCGAGCGCTGCCGGCATCACCTGGTCGATGAGATCGCCGCCCTGCCCCGCCTCCAGGTCGTGGTCGCCCTCGGCGCCATTGCGTGGGATACCTGGCTGAAATTGTCGGCGCGACAAGGCGTCGACGTTCCGAAGCCTAAACCACGTTTCGCGCACGGCGCCATCGCGCATCTCGCCACCGGCGCCCTCTCGCACCCCCGCACCCTGATCGGCGCCTACCACCCGTCGCGACAGAACACCAACACCGGTGTCGTCACCCCGCGGATGTACGACGCGGTCTTTCGGACCGTGAGAGAATCGCTCGGTTGATGACCCTTCGGCACGCTCAGGGTCAACCCGAGCATCGTCGAGGGTTGAACGAGCGCAACGCTCGGATCGCGCTCGCGTCGGCCTTCTTCCTCTACGTCCTGGTGTTGCGGACGTACGATGTCGCCAGCACGTTCCTGATGCTCGGCGAACAAACGCGGGACTGGACCATCGCGCTCGGCGGCCTCACCGACCTGCCGCTGGTCGGCGCCCCGAGCACCGCGGGCGGCCGCGGCTTCGGACCGGCGTATTACTGGCTGCTCTGGATCGGCCGCGTCACGCTCGGGCCGTTCATGGACAACCTGCCGCATGCCGGCGGCGTCACCGTCGCGCTGCTGCAGTCGATGGCCGATACGTGGCTGCTGGTCGCGCTGTCGCGGCGCGTGCACTGGGGCCTCGCGCTGGCGATGTGCCTGCTGATCGCGTCGGCGCCGTTCGATATCGCGATCTCGTCGGTGATCTGGAATCCCCCGGTCGCCGCGGCGCTCGTCAAGATGGCCATGGCGGCGGCGTTGACGCTGACGCCGTCGGCGCCGGCGTGGCAGGTGGCGTTGACCGCGATGCTGGCGTGGATGGGCGTGCAGGCGCATCTGTCGGCGTTGTTCGTCGCCGCGCCGCTGCTCGTCGCCATCCCACTGCAGTCCCTCGTCGAACGACCGTCGAACTTTCGGCGGACTTTCGTCGAACGCGCCGTCGCGATCGGCGGCGTGATCCTCGCGCTTCAGATCCCTTTTCTCATGGCGCTCGTCCGCGAGCCGGATGCGCCGGCGGGGCCGGCGTCCGCCATTGCCGCGCTCATGAATCCACGGGCGTTCAGGCCGTGGTTCGCGTACGACAGCGTGGTCGGCATCACCGGCAACCTGGTATGGCCGGCGCCGGACGCGTTCAAGTTCGCCTATGCCACCCTCGCGGTCGCCCTGATCGTCGCGATCAGGTATCGCCGCGACCTGGTGGTGCTCGCCATGACCACCGGCGCGATTGTCATGGCGACGCTGTTGTTTGCGACCTCGACCCGCAACTACGACGGCTACTGGTTCATCCCGTTCACCGCGGCGCTGACGCTGACGTTCGGCATGGCCATCGCGGCCGTTCCGTCGCCGACCGCCGTGAAGTGGCTCGGCGTGGCGCTGCTCGCCTTGGTGGCGTGGCGGCAACCCGCGCGCGTCGCCGACTCGACGCGCTTCTTCAAGTATCCGCAGTACGACATCATGGTCCGGGCGTCGCGGACGCTGATCGTGCAGGCGCCGGTGGTGCGCGACATCAGGGTGACGTTCGACGTGCACCCCACCATGGATCGTCATTTCATCTACACCATTCTCGGCGGACGCATCGACGGCTCGGCGCTCCATACCGCCGTGGTCGCGAGCGACGGCAGCGTGAGGCTCGAGTAGGCCACCGATTAACCACGATTGAACACAGAACCGTGCAGCTCAGCCTCATCATCCCCGCGTATAACGAAGCCGGCCGCATCGGCGCGACCGTCACCCACGTGTGTGGCTACCTCGATCGCCAGTCCTACGACTGGGAAGTGATTGTCGTGATCGACGGCGGCCCGCCGGCCGCCGCCGACGAGGCCCGCGCCGCGGCCGGCACGCGCGGCAACGTCCGCGTGCTCGAGAACGACGGCAATCGCGGCAAGGGCTATTCGGTGCGGCGGGGGTTTGCCGAGGCGCGCGGCGACCGGCTGGTGTTCATCGATGCGGACCTGTCGCTGCCGGTCGAAGGGCTCGAGGCGATGCTGGGACGATTCGATCTCGGCGCCGACGTGGTGATCGCCTCGCGGACCGCGCCAGGCTCGCGCGTCGAAGGCGCGCCGCCGGCGATGCGCGACGTGATGAGCAAGCTGTTCAACCTCGCGGTGCAGGCGGTCGCGTTACCGGGGATCGCCGACACCCAGTGCGGATTCAAGGGCTTCACGGCGCAGGCCGCGACGAAAATCTTCCGCGCCGCCGAAAGCGACCGATTTGGCTTTGACGTCGAGGCGTTGTACCTCGCGCGGCGCCACGGATTCCGGATCGACGAACTGCCGGTGATCTGCCGCTATCACGGCGGCAGCTCCGTGAGCCGCGTCAGCGACGGCGTGCGGATGTTTGCCGACGTCCTGGCCATCCGCACGCGTCATCGCTGAGCGCCTTACTGCTTCTTGAGCAGCGGATTGGTGTAGAGCTCAGAAATCGTGCGCTCGGGATCGGGACGCACGCTCAGGTAGTCGACGTGATCGCCGATCTCGACCCATCCATGCGGGGTGCCCGCGGGGATGATGATGATGTCGCCGACCTTGACGACCCGCTTGACGATGTCATCGCCGACGATCGAGCCGCTGCACGACGGGCCGTTCAGCACCTTGGTCACCTGGCTGTCCGCGGCCGACTTGCGGCCGTTCATCACCCTGCCACCGGTCACGAGCGTACCGGAGCCAGAAATAATGATGTAGGTTTCGGTCTGTCCCTGATGCCACAGCCCGGTCGGTGATCCCGCCGGCACGGTGCCCTTCTCGCCGCACGGCTCGGGCGGCGCGGCGGGTGCGGCCGCGGCTCCGGCCGTACCGGCGGCGGGCGGCGCGCCGGTCTTGCCGCGGTGAATCACGCCCACCGCGAGGTTGGTGTTGCCGACGTCGACGTTGACGATCTGCCGATCGACACCGGGCAGGGCGTTAATCGCCTTCACCTGCTCGGCGGTTATGTAGGTTGCGGCCTTCGGGTTCTGGGCCAGGGCCATGGCCGGGAATAGCAGCGCGGCCACCGCGCCAACAGCTCGAATTGTCATCGTCACCCTCCAGCCGGTCACTATACCTCTCGCCCACCCGCTCGTCGGAGCGCGCCGTTAGAACGTTCCTGACGCGCCGCCGCCACCCGAACGTCCGCCGCCGCCGATCGCGGGTCCTTCGTGATCGTGCGCGGGCGGCGCGCCGGGAGCGAATACGGTCGCCGACGCTGCCAGCGCGAGGCGGGCTTTCTCCGACGCCAGCAGCCGATGCGCGACAAATCCGTGGCGCGATCCGTGCTCACCACTCGCCAGCCACCGCCGCAGACCAATCGCGATGGCCAACAGCAGCACGCCGAAGAGAATCGGATCCCAGGGCTTCGGCTCGGCGCCGAGGTAGGCCTTGTTCGACATCAGCGTCGCCAGCGCGAGCGCGATGTTGACGTCCAGCAACAGCCGGTGGCGATCGCGGATCGCCATCCACAGTCCCACCGCGGGCACCACCCAGATCGCGACGTAAGTGGCCCAGTACAACTGCCGCGACTGGTCGGGCGAGACGAGCCATGACGACAGCTTCAGATTTACCAGCAGGTACAGCATCGCCCACGCCACGGCTTCGATCACCGCGTCGGCGTCGGCGGGATAATCCCACCCGTGCTCCCGCTTCCGCTCGCGCGCGATCAAGAATACGGCCAGCATGATCGCCATCGCCGCCAACCGTCGAACGCTGTCGGCCTGCGCGGTCCCGAAGGGCACGAGCGCGGCGAAGACCGTGGCCGCCACGCCCGCGTAGACGTATCCGAATCGCCGGAACAGCACGAACGACCCGGCGGTCGCGGCCACCAGCGCCTGAAGCGACGACACGGTTGCGTTCAGGGCCATCGCCGCGGCAATGACGGCAAACGTCACGCTCGCAATCGCGGCCGCCTCTTCGATCCCGAAGCGATACAGGCGATAGCGCCTGACCAGCAGCTCGGCCAGCGCGAAGAACGCGACCGCCGCGACCGCCGCCAATATCATCGTCGCGGTTTCACTCAGGGTCAGCGTGACGACCACCAGTGCGGTCAGCGAATTGATGATCAGGTAGCCGAACACGAACAGCGTCGCCCGCAGAAAGAAGTTGGTGCGCCGCAGGCCGACCTGAATTTCCGGAACGATGCGCGTGCGCTGGTCCGGGATCAGCAGTCCCGATTTCGTCCAGTCGTCGACCAGCCGCTGCATCCTGATCGTCCGCTCGTCGTCTTGTGCATACAGGCTCATTCGTCACGCCCGAATCTGCGCGCCAGCACGACCAGGGCAATCACGACGATCGAGCCGGTGACCACGAAGTAGGCCAGCGCCAGTGTCGGGCTGCCGACGATGTTCAGCAAGCGGGCGCTGAGGCCCGCATACCCATAGATGGTTCCATACGCCACGTAGGCGAAGCGGCCGTAGCGGACTCCGAGAGAGATCGACGCGGCCGACAGCAGGAGCAACACCGCCAGATACGCCAGGCCCGTTCCGGGCTCGAGCACGCCCGAAATGGCCGCCAGCAGGATGGCGTTTGCGCCGAGTTGCAAATAGACATCGAGAAAATGCTGCTTGATCGACTGTCGATTCAGCAACACGCCGATCCCGATCAGAAATCCGCCGTAGAGGAGTGCGACCAGGCGGACCCGGTCGTCGTGCAGCGTCTCGAGGATCGCCATCTTCAGGCCGAGATAGCCGGCCAGTGTCGACAACGCGAGCGACAGCACGAAGCGGTTGTCGAAGCGGTAGGCGAGCCCGCCGAACACCAGCGCGGCAAGCAGCAGATGCGTGTCCCAGCCCTGGAAGATCCCGAACCGCGCCGCGATGAAGGCGAGCGTCGCCGAAAAGATCAGGCAGCCGAAATACAGGATGTAGTCGAAGGCCAGGTTCGGCGATTCCACTTCGGCGTTGGAGTAGGCGGTCGCGCGGGAGAAGCAGTAGCCAAGCGACAGGACCAACAGCAACACGAGGATTGACAGGATCGCAACGTCGCCAAGGCTGGTGACGTATTCGCGGAACGTCCAGACGAGCCCACCGGCAACCGACAGCACCCCGAGATAGAGCAGCGCGCTCAGCTCGACGAAGACGGAGAAGCGCTGGCGACGAACGAGCGCCGTCAGCATGGCGTGCTGCTCCTCGCTGATGACGCCGACGGCCTTCCAGCCGTCGAGACGATCGAGGGTGGTCATGGACAGGCTAGCAGGCTAGCAGGCTGCAGGCGCAGGCTAGCAGGCCAGCAGGCTAGCAGGCCAGCAGGCTAGCCGGGTTAGGCGCTCAATACCCATTTGAGCTTGGCGGCATCGAGGTTGCCGCCGGACATGATGCACACCACGCGCTGGCCCGCCAGGCGGTCGCGCTGCTTGAACGCGGCGGCGAGCGACGCCGAGCCAGCCCCCTCGGCCAGGTTATGGGTTGTCTTGAGCGCCATCCGCACGCCCTCGGCCAACTCTTCTTCCGTCAGCAGCACGAAGTCGTCGAGATGAGGCTTGTAAATGCTGAACGGCAGATCGAAGCTGACGCGCGTGGCGATGCCTTCGGCGAAGGTCCTGGCTGATTCGCCGACTACCCGCTCGGGTCCCTGCCACGATCGATAGACACCGTCGGCATTTGCGGCGCCGACGCCGATGATCTTCGCGCGGGCGCCGAGCGCGTTGCGAACCGTGATCAGCCCGCAGGCACCCGATCCGCCGCCGAGCGGCACGAACACCACGTCGGCATCCGGCAGCTCCTCGAAGACCTCGAGCGCGTAGGTGCCGACACCGGCGATCAACAACGGCTCATCGGCCGAATGCACATAGCGGGCGCCGGTGGTGTGCGCGCGCTGCTCGCAGCGGGCGCGGGCTGCGTCGAAGTCGGCGCCGCCCTCCTCCACCGTCGCACCGAAGGCGCGGATCGCCGCGTTCTTTTCGGGATTGTTGCCCTCGGGCACGAACACCGTGGCCTGCACCCCATGGATGCGGGACGCGAGCGCAATCGACTGGCCGTGATTGCCGGTGCTGGCGGTGACGATCCCTCGAGCGCGTTCCGCCGCCGGCATCGCGCCGACCAGGTTCAATCCGCCGCGCACTTTGAAAGCGCCGGTCGGATTGTGGTTCTCGTGCTTCACCCAGATGGTCAGGCCGGTCGCCTCATCGAGCAGCGGATGCCGCATCAGCGGCGTGCGCGGCAGGTGCGCCGCGACGCGCTCGCGCGCGAGGTAGACGTCGTTCAGGCTTGGCGCGATCAGTTCGGATGTTGAAGTCGTCGTCATTGGAGTGATCCCAATCCACCTTCGCCAAGGCTACGGTGGACAAGCCATTCGTCGCGGGCCGCAACCGCGATATCGGGCCGGTCCGAGATTATCCCGTCTACGCCCCAATCCAACAAGCGGCGGATCTCGTCACGCTCGTTGACCACCCACACCTGCAGGACGTGCCCCTGTCGGTGGACCTGCCGCACGAACGCCGGCGATACCACCCGCATCCGACCCGCGAACTCCGGCACCTGGAAGGCGCAGTACGGCTGCGTGCCAATCCACGGCCAGCGCACCCACGCTCGATGCAGCGTCCAGCGCGCCTCGCGCTGCGAGGCGCTGGTCGTCAGCCCGGGATGTTCGGCGCGGAGCGCGTCGATCGAGCCCTGGTGGAACGAGCCGACGCAAATGCGATCGGCGGCATCCGCCTTTCGGATTGCCGCCGCAACCGC
Organism: uncultured Acidimicrobiia bacterium; assembly: GCA_963795125.1. GTDB lineage: Bacteria > Acidobacteriota > Vicinamibacteria > Vicinamibacterales > UBA2999 > 12-FULL-67-14b. Next base: position 2,068,028 of record CAWCGQ010000001.1, read on the forward strand.
GCGCGCGAGCTCCGGCTGCCCGCCCTTCATCTCGATGATCACGCGCGCCTCCGGATAGGTCGCGAGGACGTCGTCGAGCAGCGGCACGCCGATGCCCCGGTGGCGGAACGGATGGTGGCCGTCGACCTCGAATCGATAGCCCGCATCCACGCGCGCGAGTTCCGCCGCAGACAGCGCGTTCACGGGGCCGGCGCGATCGGTGGTGCGATCGAGCGTGGTGTCGTGAATGACGACGGGAATGCCATCGGCCGAGAGTTGCACGTCGATCTCGAGCCCGTCGGCGCCGAGCGCCATGCCGTTGTCGATCGCCGGCAACGTGTTCTCGGGCGCGAGCCTGGCGCCGCCGCGATGAGCGAAGACCAGCGGGCGATCGGACTGAAAGACGGCGGGCAGTCGGACGGGCACGCTCAATGTTAATCCGCCGCCGTCAGGCGTCGCGTCGCGCGCGTCCGCGCGTGCCGGCGCGGCGCGTGCGACGCCGTCCGGCGGGACGCGGACGTGCCCGGCTGCGCGGCCCGAGAGGATCGCGCCATGCGTCTGCGCGTGGGCGTGATCCGCGAGGTCACGCTGGCAGTCCAGGCGGCGACGTGCGCAGCGCGCCGGCGCGCGGTTTCGCCGAACGCCGTTCGCTCCTCCGTTCGCTCGCGAGGGCTGGGCCAATCAACGCTCGGTCACCTGTCGCTGTCGCCCGAGCGTTGATGTGGCCTGGAAGCGACCTGACCGGCCACAGGAACCCACTCGCCTGATCGCGCGCTCGCCCAGGCCTCCCGCCCGCTCTCGCTCACTGCGGATCGAACAGCGTCCGGCCCGCGCGCCGGCGCGGAGCGCGCGGAGCCCGCCTGGATTGCCGGGCGTGACCGACTTGAGGGACGCGGACTCAGCCGCCATCGAAACCGCGTCGAGCGCGACGGATGGCACGCGCGATTCCGGCGCAGGCCGTGACATAAGTCGGAATCGCGCGTCTCAGAGATGCACCGCCATCCGGCAAACGAGACGCGGTTTCCCGCGGCCCGAGAGGATCGCGGCCACGCGTCTGCGCGTGGGCGTGATCCGCGGAGGCCACGCGCGGCAGGCCAGGTGGGCGACGTGCGCAGCGCGCCCACGCGCGGTGTGGGCCGAACGCCGTCCGGCCCGCGCGCCGGCGCGGAGCGCGCGGAGCCCGCCTGGATTGCCGGGCGTGACCGACTTGAGGGACGCGGACTCCGCCGCCATCGAAACCGCGTCGAGCGCGACGGATGGCACGCGCGATTCCGGCGCAGGCCGTGACATAAGTCGGAATCGCGCGTCTCAGAGATGCACCGCCATCCGGCAAACGAGACGCGGTTTCCCGCGGCCCGAGAGGATCGCGGCCACGCGTCTGCGCGTGGGCGTGATCCGCGGAGGTCACGCCCGGCAGTCCAGACGGGCGACGTGCGCAGCGCGCCGGCGCGGAGCGCGCGGCGGCCGCCCGGCAGTCCAGACGGGTGCCGTGCGCTGCGCGCCGGCGCGCGGTTTGGCCGAACGCCGTTCGCTCCTCCGTTCGCTCGCGAGGGCTGGGCCAATCAACGCTCGGTCACCTGTCGCTGTCGCCCGAGCGTTGATGTGGCCTGGAAGCGACCTGACCGGCCACAGGAACCCACTCGCCTGATCGCGCGCTCGCCCAGGCCTCCCGCCCGCTCTCGCGCACTGCGGATCGAACAGCGTCCGGCCCGCGCGCCCGCGCCGAATGCACGCGCGGCAGTCCAGGTGGGCGACGTGCAGCGCGCCGGCGCGGAGGTCACGGCCGATGGCGTTGAGCGAACTGGAACCTTGCAGGCACCCGAAGAGTCATAATAGAAACATGTCGTCCTCGCCACGCATTGAGACCCTCGGTCAATTGAAAGCAGCCATCGCGCGGGGAGAGATCCGCCGCCGGCCGGTGCGCGACGAGGTCCGCGAGAACCTGTCCGAGCGGCTGCGCAGGAAGGACACGCTGTTCCCAGGTGTCATCGGCTACGACGACACGGTGATCCCCCAGCTCGTCAATGCGGTACTGGCGCGCCACCACTTCATCCTGCTCGGGCTGCGCGGCCAGGCGAAGACGCGCATCCTGCGCGCCCTGACGACGCTACTCGACGAGTGGCAGCCGGTGATTCCGGAGAGCGAAATCAACGACGACCCACTCGCGCCGCTCTCGGCGTTTGGCCAGAATCGCGTCAAGGCGGAGGGCGATCAGATGCCGATTGCGTGGCGGCCGCGCGAGGCGCGCTACGTCGAAAAGCTCGCCACCCCAGACGTGACGATTGCCGACATGATCGGCGATATCGATCCAATCAAGGCCGCCAAGGGCGGCCTCCAGCTCGGCAGCGAGCTGTCGATGCACTTCGGCCTGCTGCCCCGCGCCAATCGCGGCATCTTCGCGATCAACGAGCTGCCCGATCTCGCCGGCAAGATCCAGGTGGGCCTGTTCAACATCCTGCAGGAAGGCGACGTCCAGATTAAGGGCTATCCGGTGCGATTGCCGCTCGACGTGCTGATCGCCTTTACCGCCAACCCCGAGGACTACACCGCGCGCGGCAAGATCATCACGCCGCTCAAGGACCGCATCGGCGCCGAAATCCGCACCCACTACATGCAGAGCCGCGCCGACGCCTTGACCATCACCGAGCAGGAAGCGTGGGTGTCGCGCGGGACCGCGATCGACGTGCCGCGCTATGTCCGCGAAGTGGTCGAGGAGATCGCGTTCCAGGCTCGCGCCGAGCGCAAGATCGACAAGCGCTCCGGCGTCAGCCAGCGCATGCCGATCAGCGTCCTCGAAACGGTGATCTCCAACGCCGAGCGCCGCGCGCTCGCCAACGGTGAATCACCGGTCGTCCCCCGCGTCACCGATGTCTATGCCGCCCTGCCCTCGATGACCGGCAAGTTCGAACTCGAATATGAAGGTGAGCTCAAGGGCGCCGATCAAGTCGGCCGCGACCTGGTCCGGGCGTCGGTCGCCAGCGTGTTCGATGCCTACTTCGCCGACGCCGACGCCAAGACCATCATCGAGTGGTTCGACCTGGGTGGTTCGCTGAGCCTGTCGGACACGACCGATGCGGCGGCCCTCGTCAAGGACGCGACCGCGGTGCAGGGGCTGGTCGATCTGGCGACCTCGCGCGCCGGCGTCGAGCCCAACGCCTCCACGCCGGCGATCGCCGCGGCCATCGACTTCCTGCTCGAAGGGTTGTATTCACAGAAGAAGATCAGCCGCAGCGACGTGCGCGGCTACCACGGCGCCGAACCCGTTCGCCGCCCGCAGCCGCAACAGCCGCGCTCCGCCGTGCTCACGCCCGACGATGACGAGGACGAGCCGCAAGGCGGCGGCAAGAAGAAGAAGCGCTACTACAATTAGGCGACGGCTCAGCCGTCGCCATCCAAACGTGAAATACAAATACACCAAATACGTTCCGAACCTGCTCGACGAGCTCGACATGGACGAGCTGATGTCGAAGCTCTCCGACCTGTTGATGTCGAGCGGGTTCGGCAACCCGCGCGACACCGACGATGACAGCGATCGCACCATGCAGGCGCTGCACGATGCGATCCTCGAGGCGCTGTTCAACGGCGGCGTGCTGCCCGACGACATCCTCGAGAAGATGTTCGGCGACGCGGCCGACGGCAACGAGGACGCCGCGCGCGAGCAGCTCGAGCAGCTGATCGAGCAGATCATCGAGCGCATGAAGGAGTCGGGCTACATTTCCACCCCGCCCGACCTCGAGCCCGAGAAGGCGCGACGGGCGATGGGGGGCGGCGGCGACGGCGAGCCGTCCGAGGTCAAGTTCGAGGTCACCGACAAGGCGCTCGATTTCCTCGGCTACCGGGCGCTGCGCGATCTGCTCGGCTCGGCCGGCCACAGCAGCGCCGGCCGTCACGACACCCGCGACCTGTCGACCGGCATCGACACCAGCGGCGCGCCGAAACCGTACGAGTTCGGCGACGTGATGAATCTGGACGTGACCGAAACGATCTTGAATGCCGTCAAGCGCGGGCAGGATGCGGGCCGTCAGGCCGTCGGGGAGTCAGGCATCGACATCGAGTACGCGGATCTGATGGTGGCGCAGGGCGAATATCAGAGCTCGTGCGCGACGGTGCTGATGCTCGACTGCAGCCACAGCATGATCCTCTACGGCGAGGACCGCTTCACGCCGGCCAAGCGCGTGGCAATGGCGCTGTCGCACTTGATCCGCACGCAGTATCCCGGCGACACGCTGCACGCGGTGCTGTTTCACGACAGCGCCGAAGAGATCCCGATTCGCGAGCTCGGCCGCGTCCGGGTCGGTCCCTACTACACCAACACCCGTGAAGGCCTGCGCGTGGCGCGGCGCATCCTCGAGCGGCAGCGCAAGGACATGCGCCAGATCGTGATGATCACCGACGGCAAGCCGTCGGCGCTGACCCAGCCGGATGGCCGCATCTACAAGAACCCGTTCGGGCTCGATCCGTTCGTGATCGGCGAAACGCTCTCCGAAGTGTCGGCGTGCGCCAAGGCCGGCATCATGATCAACACCTTCATGCTGGCGCGCGACTACGACCTGGTCGCGTTCGTGCGCCGCGTCGCCGCGATGTGCCGCGGCAAGGCGTATTTCACCACCCCCTACACGCTCGGCCAGTACGTGCTGATGGACTACATGGACAAGAAGACCAAGACCATCCATTGATCTTAGATGTCAGATGTCGGATTGATGATTGATTTCAGATCGTTGATTCGCAGATCTACAATCAATCCGCAATCTCAGATCACCCATCTGCCATGATTTTTTCATTGCCCCTGTTTCCCCTGCCGTCGGTCGTGCTCTTTCCCAATGTCTTCCTGCCGCTGCACGTGTTCGAGCCGCGCTATCGACAGATGGTGGCCGACGCCCTCGCCGGCGATCGCATCATCGGCATGGTGGTGCTGCGCCCCGGCTACGAAGACGACTACGACGGCGCGCCGCCGATTTACGACACCGGCTGCTCGGCGCTCGTCACCCATGTCGAGAAGCTCGACGACGGCCGCTACAACCTGATCCTGCGCGGGCTCGAAAAATTCTCCATTACCAGCGAGGAACAGCCGGCGCCGGGACGGCTGTATCGCAGCGCCGTGATCACGCCGATCGACGAACGGGTGCGCGCCGAAGATCGCGACCAGCTGAGGCGGGAACGCCGCAAGCTGCAGGACCTGCTGACGCCGCTCTTCAGCGGCAGCCTCGAAGGCCGGCTGCCCGAGGCGATGCCGGACGAAGACCTGGTCAACGCGCTCGCGCAGTATCTCGAGTTCGACGCGATCGAGAAGCTGGCGCTGCTCGAACGGCAGGGACCGCTGGCACGCTGCCGGGCGATGGTCGAGCTGCTGGAGATGAAGGCGATGGGACCCCCGCTCGGCGACCAGGGCTCACTGATTCACTAGGCCCTGGTCAGCCGGGTGAGGCCTTTTTCCGCCCGCAGTTCCGCCGCCGCCAGGCCCGGCGTCTCCGCCAGTAACGCCTCGACCAGCCGCTGCTCGGCAGGGCGGGCGGCGTCATCCAGATACGCGGCCCCGCCGGGATTGAGCCGCTCGACCGACCATTTCAACGGGTGATAGCGGCCGGCTTCGCCGGTCCAATACGGCGGACCGTCGACCAGCGCCAGGTCGAAGCCCTCACGGTCGGCCGGCAGGTCGTACGACTTCGACGCCGGCAGCCGGCCCGCCGCCGCGCGATCGACCAGGCCCACCACCCGCAGATCGACGTGGGATGACAGACCGCAGGCGTCGAGCTGACTGCGGATCACGCCGGCGTACTGCGGATCGTGTTCGTAGGTGGTGACGCGGCCGCCATGATGCTTCACCCACGAGGCGAAAATCACCGTGGATTGCCCGCAGCCAAACTCGACGATATTCGGGTTGGCCCGCTCCTGGAGATCGGCCAGCATCACCGCCATCGCGTCCGGCGACAGCGCCCAATGCCGCAGCGGCTTCAACACCGGGCCGCCGACCATCGCCGACTGAATCTGCATCAGCCCCGCGATCTGGTCGTAGAGGTTGGTGTAGACCCGATCGACGTGCTCTTCGCGGGCGACGCCCTGCAGGAGCCGATCGCGCACGCGATCGAACAGTCGTACCAACGCCGCTCTGACCATGACTCAGTGTGTCATTCCGTACAACACCACATCAAGACCAACCGCATAGCCTTGCGGCGAGAAGCTGAAAAAGAACCGCGGATCGGCGGCTTCCCGCTCCCAGGCATCCGAGATGTCGGTGTTGTGGGTCATCACCACCATCAGGCGGCCCTGCCGGTCGGCAATGCCACGCAGGTGCGGCTCGGCGCTGAGCTCGAATCGCTCCGAGGTCTGGCCGCCGGACTGATTCCAGAAATTGATCGATGGAATCTGCGGCAGCTCTTTGAACTCGAACAGCACCCGGCGGATCGGATGCGCTTCGTCGAGATCCCGGATCGGATACTCCCCGGGCGGCAGGACCTTGCTGATATTGCTGACCCAGTTGTCCCAGGCGTAGGGACCCCAGAAGTCGTCGACCCACAGGAAGCCGCCCTTCTCGAGATAGGCACGCAGCGTGGCCGCGTCTTGCTCGGTGAAGAGCGCCGTGCCGACGTCGGTGGCGCTCAGGAACGGGCATTGGAAGATCGCCGGATCGCCAAGCCGCGCCACCAGATGGTTGGGTTTGCCGTCCGGCTGCCGGCTGATCGTCGTCTTGGTCAGCTCGCCGAGCCGGTTCGAGAAGTTGATGTCGGCGTCCCAATAATCCGTCGACCAGCCGGAGCCCCCGGCTTCGCGGCGATCGCTGGAGTACATCAGCCGGCAGAAGTTGAAGCCGCCGTCGAAGCTGGTCGCGGTCGGATAGCGTGGCGGGAAGCGATTGCGCCCGTAGCCGCCGCCGCGAAAGCGATCCCCCTGTTCCTGCGCGGCCGCCGGCCCGTCGGCAGGCTCAGGGTCGCCCCGAGCGAAGTCGAGGGGCGATGCGGCCAGCAGGATGGCGACGACGGTCATTCGCAGCACGCGGCCCATCGTCAACTCAGTGCGTCATCGCGTAGAGCACGGCGTTGATGCCGACGGCATAACCGCCCGGCGAGAAGTGAAAGAAGAATTGCGGGTCGTCGCCTTCGCGCTCCCAGGAGTCCGCGATATCGGTGTTGTGCGTCATCAACACCATGAGGCGGCCCTGGCGGTCGGCGATCGCGGCGAGGCGCGCGGTGGCGCTGTATTCGCCCATCTCGGAGGTGTCGCCACCGCTGCCGCGCCAGTACTGCATCGACGGCACCTGCGGGAGCTGCGTGAACGGGAACAACACGCGATAGATCGGGTGGTCGGCGGTGAGCTCCTTGACGGGAAATTCACCGGGCGGCAGCGCCTTGGCAATCTCGCCGACGAATGCTTCCCAGGCCCAGGGGCCCCAAAAATCATCGACCCAGAGAAAGCCGCCCTTCAGCAGGTAATTGCGCAGCCCCTCGGCATCCTCGGGTGAAAAGCCGGCGCTGCCCGGATCCGACGCCATCACGAACGGGCATTGATAGAGCTCGGGATCGGTGGGGCGCACGACCAGGTGGTTGAAGCCGTTGGGGTCGCGGCCGACCTGCACCTTGGTCAGCTCCGACAGTCGCGTGGAAAAATTGATGTCGGCGTTGGGATAGTCGGTGCCCCAGCCGAGGCCGCGCTGCTGGCTGCGCACCTGTCGATACATCAGGCGGCAGAAATGCCACGAGCCATCGAAGTCCGAGGCGGTGGGAAACTTTGGCGGCGCGCCCACCTCGCCCCCCCACCCGCCGCGGCCGCCGAAGCCGCGCTGCGCCTCAGAGCTGAAGGGAAATAAGAAATAACAAATTAGAAATAACAAAAGGAAACGATTCATTTTCGTTAACCTCCGTTTGTTATTCGTTATTCCGAATTCGTTATTGTTCCCTACTGTTTCTGTTTTCCTTTGGAAAGCGATCGGTAGTATTCCTCCACCAGCGCCTTGAATTCGGCCGGCACTTCTTCCGAGCCGTTGACGAGCGCGCGATCGGTTTCGTCGCCGACCTTGCGGCGCAGCGCGTACTCGAAGCGCTTCATGCCTTCCGACACGAACGTCTGCAGGCGGGCGAGCTCTTCGGCGTCCTGGTAGACGCGGTCGGAATCAAGCTCGCGCAGCCGCTTCATGATCTCGTCGAATTCCTTCGGATCGACGTTCTGCTCACGTAACAGATTGCGAAGGGCCTGCCCTTCCTGGGCAAAACGCCGCGCTTCCCCACGGAACTGCCGGACATCGTCGGGGCCGAAGTAGTAGCCGTACGGACTGCGGTCGCCGGCTCCGCCGCCGCCGGCGCGCAAGCCGCCGGCCGTATCACCATTGCCGTCGCGGCCACCCTGGCCCTGACCGCCCTGGCCCTGCTGACCGCCCTGGCCTTGCTGGCCACCCTGGCCCTGCTGACCACCCTGGCCCTGCGACCCCTCCTTGCCCTGCTGGCCACCCTGGCCCTGCGATCCCTCTTTGCCCTGCTGACCGCTCTGGCCTTCTTTGCCCGGCTGGCCGTCCTGGCCCGGCTGGCCGTCCTGGCCAGGCTGGCCCTTGGCGTTCTGCTGGCCGCGTTCCTGAATGCGCCGGCTCAAAGAATCGACGCCGCGCGCAAGCTCCCGCGCCTTGTCGAGCGCATCGCCGCTGCGATCTCTTCCCTGCTGCCCGACCGACGCAGACGCTTCGTCAAGTTTCTTGCGCAGCGATTCGATGTTCGAGCCGATCTCTTCCTCGAAGTTGCGCGCGTACTGTTCGGGCGCGCCCGAGCCGAGCAGGCTCTTCGAGTAGCGGATCTTCTCCTTGATCTTGTTGTCGCGGATGCCCGACGCCGCTTCGGTCAGCTTGCGCGCGGTGTCGCGGGAGTCCTTGGTCTGCTCGCCGACCATGCGATCGAGCTGTTTCTCGAGCTCGGCGACCTTGTTCTCGAGCGCATCCTTCCGCTGTCCGAGCATCTGCGCCTTGGGCAGGCGATCGGGGCCGGCCTGCGGCAGGCCCTGCGCGTCGCGCGCGATGTCCTGCTGGGCCTGCGCGATCTCGGCCGCCTGGCGCTGCGCGTCCTTGACGTCGCGCTCCCCGCGCGCCGTCTGGCTCCTGGTCAGCTGACGCTGCGCTTCGCGCAGGCGATCGGCGGCGGCAGCCGCCTGACCGGCCGCCGACGGATCACCTTTGGCGGCGGCGCGCTTCATCGCATCGGCGGCGTTGCGCAACTGCCGCGCGGTGTCGGCCAGGTCCTGGCGGTTCTGATCGCGCGACAACTTCTCCAGCTGGCGCGCCGCTTCCTCGGCCTGTTCGGCCAGCGCGCGCTGCAGATCGCCGCTCGAGTTGCCGGCGGACTGACCGGACGCCATGCGCTGCTGGCGCGCGATTTCCTGCTCCTGCCGGCGAGCCAGCTCCTTCAGTTTCTCCGCGAGCTCGTCGATCTGCTGGTCCTGCTGCTCGGTCGAGGCCTGCGAATTGGTCTCGTACTGATTCGCCATCTTGTCCATTTCCATCTTGAACAAGTCGGCAAGATCGTTGGCGATCGATCCCGCGCCGCCGCCACCGCCGCCACCGCCCGCCTGGCGGCCGGTCTGCACCTGCATCTCGAATTCCTCTTCGGCCTGCTGCAGGAACTGCAAGGCAAGATTCTCCGGCGGCAGGGCGCCCTCGACGCTCTGTGCCTGAAGCTTCTTTTCCGCCGCGGTCATCTGTTCCGCCGCCTTTGGCAGCAGCTCCGCGATCTTCTTGAACGACGGATCGGACACGACGAGGCGGCTGTTCATGCGCTCAACGAGGCCGTTGACCTGGTCGCGCAGCTTGCTCTGCGCCAGGGTCAGCACCACGATGCCCTCGCGCACCTTCGCCGCGGTCATGGTCTTGCGGTCGCGCTGGATGTTGAAGGTGCCGGAGATAATCTGGCGCTGCTGCTGCGACAGGGCGCCGACTTCCTGTCCGCCGCCACCGCCGCCACCGCCGCCGCCGGCCATCGACGCCGCCGGCTTGAAATTCTTGTCGAACGGACGGATGCGCAGGAAGTAGATGTCGCTGCTCGTCTGCTTGGCGCCGTTGACCGCGTCGTTGTCGGTCGCCCGCGCATAGTACGAGACCGAATCGCCCGCCTTCACGCCGAGCTCCTCCATGAAGAAGGTGTGTCCCGCGGTCACTTCGCTGGTCGGCTTCGCGCCGCTGTACAGCGGAATCACTTTTTCCGCACCGCCGTTGACCGCATAGACCAGCTGCAGGTTCTTCACCGCGTAGTCGTCATCGGCCTGCGCCTCGACGAAGAACTCCTCCACCGGCGTCGCGTCGGTGTCGCGGCCGGGCTTCGACAGCTTCACCGTTGGCGCGAGATCGTTCAGGAGATCGACCGTGAACTGCGGCGAGGCGGTCAGCCGCTCGCCCGCCGGCGAGTCGAGCTCGATGCGATAGAAGCCGTCGTGCTGCGCGGTGAAGCTCGCGGACAGCGTGCCGTCGGGATTGACCGCAAGTGCCACGGTCTCCTTTTCTCCAAGCACCACATGCCCGCCCTTGGTCGCCATCGTCGCGGTGATGGTGAACTTGACGGTGGTGCCCTTGAGCACCGCGATGTCGCCGCCGTCCTCAATCTTGCGCGGCTCGAGCCCGGTATAGGACGGGTAGGTGTACTCGAGATCGATCTTCTTCGCGTACGGCAGCTCGACGACGTTGAGCTGGTGCGGGGTCGAACGCACGCCGGCGGCCTCGATCACGTACTCGAGCGACTCGGCGAGGTCGAACAGCATCCCCTCATAGGAGCCGTTGTCCGCCTTCACCATCGGCACGCGCTCGAAGGCGGTCGCCGATCCCTTGCGAATCAGGATGGCGGCTTCGGCGGCATCGAATCCAGCCAGGGTGGCGCTGATGATCTGATCGGCGCCCTTGGCCACGGTGGCGTCGCCGGGGGTGACCGCGATGCGGTACGGCGCCGCGGCTTCGACGTCGCTGGTGATGACGAAGATCGCCGACAGCGTGTGGCGGAAATAGGCCGGGCCAAACGCGAACAGGGCGATCGCCGCAGCCGCCACGGCGACGCTGACACCGAAGTAGCGCAGCATCGAATCGCGCTCGATGCGCTCGCCCTCGCGGATCTCGTGCACGCGCGCAACCGCGTTCTCCACCAGCCGGCGAATCAACTCCGGCGACCAGTCGCCCGGATGCTCGGAGGCCTCCATCGCGCTGAGGATGGTCGAGTCGAGCGTCGGTTCGTGCTCTTCGAGGTACAGCGCCACCTGCTCGTCGCTGACCCGGCGCGACAGCGGCCGCGCGAAGAACCACGCGCCGGCGGCGATCAACACCAGGCCGGTGACGATGCGAAACGACAGGATCGCCGCGGGTGTGAACTTGAGCGCTTCGAGCGCGGCGGCGATGGCGACCATCGCGAGCACGCTCGCGAGCAGGAAGCCTACCGCGCCGCGCAGCGCGAGCTTGATGCGCCAGCGGCGGCGGACCTGCCGGACCACGTCGAGCAACTGCGCGCGGGCATTGAGCTCACCCATGAATGCTCCTTCTGGACAGACGATGCGCCAGCACCGTCTCAGCGATCAACAGCAGAATACCTGCGAACAGCAGATACCACCACACTCGTTGTGCCAGTTCCTGCGCCTCGTCAGGTAAGACGTCCTGGGCCGAGGTTGAGCCGGACGAGCCGTTGCCCGTCACTGCGGCGACCAGCTCCTGCGGATCCATGCGATCGAGGTTCGATTCGGCGAGGCTGACGTTGCTGGCGGCGACGATCACCGGCCCGGCATCCCGCCCCGACCCGCGAATTTCATAAAAGCCCTGCTCGTTGAGCTCGAGCGCCGCGGCCGGCGCGGCGGTGGCGCCGGGAGCGGCGACCGCCACCGGCAGGTCGCGCCGCTGTCCGGAGGGCGCCAGGATGGCGCGCCCGTCGGCGGCGCGCGCCGCGCTGCCCGATGTGGCGCCCGCGGCGATCTCGGCCGCATCGATATCCAGCACCTGACCGATCGTCAGCCACGACGGCTGTTCCCGGAACCCCGACAGGTGGCGGCCGAGTTGATGCACGAACGGCAGGAACATCGGCTTCAGCGCCAGGTCGTTCCAACTGAGATCGAGCGTCGACGCATACACGATGACGCGGCCGCGGCCGGCGGCGCGTTCCACCAAGGCCGGTTCACCGGTGTCGAAGCGCGCCAGCACGCTCGCATCGCTGGCGGCGCCGAGCGATCGGTAGGAGTAGAAACGCGCGGTCGAAAAGTCGCCGCTGCGTGGCGCGCGGAACGGCTCGAACACCGCGTGACCGTAGTCCATCCCGCTCAGCCGCGCGGCGCCGCGCGTGCGGTCGAGCGGCGGGCCGATTGACGCCGGCAGCCACGCCGCACGGGCCGACGGCCATGTCGCGCGCGGGCCGACCGCCATGAACAATCCGCCGCCACCTTCCACAAACGTCACCAGCCTGGCCGCGGCCGCGTCGCCGATCGGCACGTCGTTCAGGATGATCACCCGCGCCCGGTTCAGCGCCTCGCCGGCGAGCGCGTCAGGGGCCTGCATCGCCGCCTCGAACCGTGGCGCCTCGCCGATGGCGAGCGCGCGCGACAAATACAAGGTGGCGTCCGACGATCCCTGGGAGACCACCATCACCGGCACCGGCGCCGTGGGCGTGACGGTGAAGTTGAAGACGTTGTCGCGCGCCAGGGCATCGACCGGCGCCTGCGCCGCCGTGCCCAGCCGGACGCTGGCGCGGGTGTTCGGCGTGGTGATGGTCACCGGCGCGAACGACACCGACGCCGAGGCGTTGGGCGCGGCGCTGATCTTCAGTCCCTGAATGACGCGCCCGTCGATCACGAGCTCGATCGGGATATCGGTGGCGGCCGCGGCGGTTCGGTTGAGGACGCCGGCGGTCACGGTGATGCGCTCGGGCTGCCCCGCCTCGCGCGAGCGCAGCAGCGCCACCGGCGTCAGCGCCAGGTTCGCGCCCTCTGCGCCCTCGACCACGGCGGTGGTGATGGCGGTGCCGCCCGGCAGGCGCAGCGTGTCATCCGGCTGCCATCCGCCGCGTTGGAAATCCGACACGATCACCACTTCCTTGCGTGGCAACCGCGACTCCGCGAGCAGACTGCCGGCGAGCTTCAACGCCGGGCCGTACTTGGTCGATCCGGGTCCCGGCGATGCGGCGTTGATCTCGGCGACGGCGCGCGACCGGTCCGGTGTCGAGCGCAGCGCCACCTCCGCGGTGTCGGCGAAGAGGACGAGCGAGATGCGATCGGCCGGCGTGGCACTGGCGATGGCCGCCGCCGCCGCGCGCTGCGCGCGCAACCACGAATCGCCGTAGCCCATGCTGTAGGAGCGGTCGAGCAGCACGACGATGTCGCGCGCGCCGCCCGCCGCCGCCGCGACATCCGAGCCGCGCAGGAAGGGCCGGGCAAACGCCAGCACGATCAGCGCGATGGCGCCGAGCCGCATCGCCAGCAGCAGCCAGTCGCGAATGCGGCGCCGCTGCACCGACTCGGTACGGGATCTTGCGCAGGAACATCAACGACGGAAACTCGACCACCGACTTGCGCTCGCGCTGCGTGAGATGGATCAGCACCGGCACCGCGAGGGCGGCCAGGCCGAGCAGGAACAGCGGCGCCAGCAACGACACCGCTTACCTCGTCCTCGCCAGGCGCTGGCGCATCGACAGGAACCGGAACAGCGCGAAATCAAGCGGCATCCGGGTGTTGAGCAGCATGTAGTCGACCGGCTGCTGCGCCGCCTTCCTGGTGAGCGTCTCGATATGGGTCTGCACCAGCGAGCGGTAGTCCTCCGCCAGCTTCGACGGCACGATCGGCATCTGATCGCCGCTCTCCATGTCCTCGAAGCTCGACGCCTCGCTGAAGGAGAAGTCGATCTCCTGCGGGTCCATCACGTGGAACAGCACCACGTCGTTGCCGCGATGGACGATCGGGCCGACCGCCTCGAAGATCTCGTCCGGCTCGGCGTAAAAATCCGAAATCACCACGATGATGCCGCGGCGGCCGAAGTGCTCGGCGACCTTGCGCAGCGGCGCGACCAGATGCCCGGGCCGGGTGGCCCGCGACCGGTCGAGCGTGTGCAGCACCACATCGAGATGCTTGGCCGACGGCGGAATGTGGTCGACCACCGCCGCATCGAAGGTGATCAGGCCGACGCGATCGCGCTGCGCGTTGGCCAGATACGCCAGGCACGCCGCCAGCGTCTTGGCGTAATCGAGCTTGCTGATCGGGCTGCCGAAGGCCATCGACTTCGACACGTCGAGCAGCACCGAGAAGTTGGCGTTGGAGTCGGCCTCGAATTCCTTGATGTAGTACTTGTCGGTGCGCGCGTAGACCCGCCAGTCGACGCGGCGGATGTCATCGCCGGCGACGTAGCCGCGGTGCTCCGCAAAATCCACCGACGCCCCGAAGAACGGCGAGCGGTGCGTGCCGTTGATCAGCCCGTCGACCACGGTCTTGGCGATCAGCTCGAGGTTGCCGATCCGCGACAGCACCACGGGATCGATGAACTTCGCGCCGGGGATCGGAGAGGTTAGGGACACTACATCCCCGACTTCGGCGCCTGGACGGTTTCGAGCAATTTATCGATCAACGAGTCGCTGGTGATGCCTTCCGACTGGGCGTGGAAATTGGTCAGGACGCGGTGGCGCATCACCGAATGCGCGACGGCGCGGATGTCGTCGAAGCTGACGTGGAAGCGGCCGCTCGTCAGCGCCCGCGCCTTGCCGGCCAGCACCAGATACTGCGCGGCGCGCACGCTGGCGCCGAACGCAATCCACTTCTTGATCGACTCCGGGCAGCTCGGGCTCTTCGGACGGCTGGCGCGCACCAGGTGCAGCGCGTAGCGCATCACCGGATCGGCTACCGGCACGCGGCGCACCAGCCGCTGGAACGCCACCAGGTCGGGACCGCTCACCGGCCGCTCGAACACCGGCTCGTTGATGGCGGTGGTGGTCTTCACGACCATGAACTCTTCGTCCTCCGGCGGATGCTCGATGACGATGTGGAACATGAAGCGGTCGAGTTGCGCTTCGGGCAGCGGATAGGTGCCCTCGAGCTCGATCGGGTTCTGCGTCGCGAACACGTAGAACGGCTCTTCCAGCTTGTAGGTGCGCCCCTGGATCGTGACCCGGTGTTCCTGCATGGCTTCGAGCAATGCCGACTGCGTCTTCGGCGGGGTGCGGTTGATCTCGTCGGCGAGCACGATGTTGGCGAAGATGGGGCCGGGCGAAAACACCATCTGGCGGCGGCCGGTCGCGGCGTCCTCCTGGATGATGTCGGTGCCGGTAATGTCCGACGGCATCAGGTCGGGCGTGAACTGGATGCGCGAGAACTTCAGATCGAGCACGCGCGAGATGGTGTGGATGAGCAGGGTCTTGGCCAGGCCCGGGACCCCGACAATCAGGCTGTTGCCGCCGACAAACAGCGTCAGCAGCACCTGGTTGATGATGTCGTCCTGGCCGACGATCAGTTTTTTCAGTTCGGTGATGATCTGGTCGCGGCCAAGCTTCATCCGCTCCGCCAGCGCGATGTCGTCCGGGGTGTTCATCTCGATCGTTTCCACTTAAGAATTCTCCATTTGAAGGCCGGTAACCGGGTGCGCCCGACGCACCCGACGCACCTGCTTAATGCGTCATTCCATAGACGACGTAGTTCACGCCAAACTTGTAGGCTTCGTTCGACAAGTCCACCGGCACGTAGCCGGTGTCGGAAAACTCCCACAGCTCGCCCAGATCGTGGTTGTTGTTGGCAATCGCCATCAACCGCTTCCGCGGATCGTTGTCTTCGAAGATGCCCCACCATTCGGCGTCACCGGCGTCGCTGTAGAAGCCGGACCGCGGATCGAGAGCGGTGATCTCGAAGAACGAGTGAAACACCGGATGGCTGGCATCGAGCCGCTGAAAGCGCGCGTCCGGCAGCACGTGACGCATCTGCGCGAACAGGTTCTGGATGTGGTCGCCGCGAAAGTCGTCGAAGATGAGGAAGCCGCCCTTCTGCAGGTAGCCGCGCAGTCCCGCCGCCTCCGCGTCGGTCATCGACCAGAAGCCCGGCTCCGACATGTAGGCGATCGGAAACATCGGCAGGTCCGGATCGTCGAGCGTCCGGATGTTGCCCTGCTCGACCCACGCCGGCACCAGCGTGAGCTCGCCGAGGATCTTCAGGAAATGAAAGTCGGCGCGAGGGAAATCGTGCGCCCACGTCGGCTCGCGGCGGCTGAAGCGTCCGCTCGCCAGTTCGGCGCCGGCTCCGTATCGCAGCCGCACGAACGAGAAGCGGCCGTCGTACTCGGCTGTGGCGTAGTCGGCCGGCGCGGGCCGACGACGGCCAAACCAGCCTTCTTGCGCGGTCAGCCCCGCCGTCGTGGCCGCGAGGGTGGCCGCCACGATCATCGCGTTACGCCAGGCCGACGACACGTCGATACCCCCATTCCGCGCACAGCAGTCCCACCAGGAGCATCAGCACGATCGGCATGTGCCACAGCTCGTGCTCCTCGACGGTGGTGACGCCGCGCCCGGTGTAGCGGAGGTCGTCGGCCAGGGTGGACGTGTTGCCCGGATCGTAGAAACGACCGCCGGTCTCCTCCGAGATCCGGCGCAGCGTGGCGGCGTGCATGGTGGCGTCGAAATATTCCGCCTCGCCGGGCGCGGCGCGCAAATGCGTCACCGCGCTACCGACCAGCGTGCCCTGGCGCGTCGCATCGATCCGGGCCTGATACCAGCCGGGCGCCTTGGTCGCAATCGACGCACTGTATCGCCCCGGGTGCTCGCCGTCCCACGCCATCGGCACATCGGACACCGTGCCGTCGGGCGCGGTGACGGTGGCCATCACGGTGGCGTCGTTCAGCTCCACGAACGACGGATCGACGACGTTCGCGCTGAGCGTGGCGGCTTCGCCCGGCTCGACCCGCTCGGTGGTCAACGCCGGCTCGACCTGATCGGGCACGCCGTCGACCAGCCATCGCAGCAGCTGGCGCCAGAAATTCTCGTGCGTCATGTCCTCGACCGGCATCGACGCATGCATCTGCCAGACCCAGGAATCCTGCGGCAGAAACGCCAGTGACTTGCCGCGGCCGTAGCGCTGGAAGACCAGCATCGGCCGCTCGGCGCGCGACTCATCGGTGCCGGTCAGCAGCACCGTCGCGCCCGGCTTGACGCTGTCGATGCGATTGACGGCGGTAACGCCCGGCAGCGTGCTCCAGCGCTCCGCCGAGGCGGCGTCGGTCGCGCCCAGCTGGGTGACCGCCGTGGCCGCGCCCGCGCGCGTCGGCGTGACGGTGAGGCGCATCACCGTGCCCTTGGCCTGCAGCTTCGCGCCATCGAGCACCACCGGCAGCACGTCGGCCACCGCGGTGCCGGCGTAGCCGCCTTCGGCGAAGGCGCGCGGACCACCGAGCATCAGCAGCCCGCCGCCGCGCCGGTCGACGAACTCGGCAATCATCCGCAGCTGATCGCCGGTGAGCGCCGCGGCTTCAAGGCTGCCGATGACGAGCGAGCGATACGCGAACAGTTCCTCGCGTGTTTTCGGGAACGCCGCCACCAGCTCGTCGGGCCCATCCACGCCCTGGCGCATGTACTTGTTGTCGGCGGTGCGGATCAGGCTGGTGACGATGATGTTGTCGCCATCGGGGATGGCGCGGCGGATGAACTTGTACTCGAAACGCGGCTCGCCTTCGAAGTAGAGAATTTTCTCCTTGCGATCGCGCACATCGATGAGCGCTTCGCGCGCGTTGTTCTCGGTGACCAGCTCCCCCGCCTGCGGCGACACCCGGAAACGCAGCGAGCGCGGCCCGGCTTCGCTCACGGTAAAGCGAACCGGGATCGAGGCCGGCGTCCCGGCGGCCGGCAGCGTCACCTGTTGGGTGCTGACCAGCGTGCCCTCATCCTCGACGTCGAGCGTGACCTGCTGCCCATCGAACCCGGATTGCGAGACGACCACGTCGACCATCAACGTGGTGCCCTTGAGCGCGGTCTTCGGCGTCACCACCCGGCCCACCTGGATGTCCTTCGACAGCGTCTCGCGGCCGACGCCGACGGTGAACACCGGCAGGCTTTCGGCCTTCAATCCGAGAATCGCATCGCCGAGCGCCGCGTCCGCCGTGTCGGCACCGTCGCTGATCATGACCAGGCCGGCCACCGGCAGGCCGGCGAGTTCCTGGCGCACGCCCGATAACGCCGCGCCCAGCCGCGACTGCGATCCGCTGAACGTCAGCTCGCCCGGCTGCGTGGTGCGCGCCGGCGCGCTCGAGAAGCGGAAGATGCGCACCGTGAATCGCTCGGACAACGCCTGGAGCACGCCGCGATCGGCGGCGCCGAACTCGTCCCTGACATACGAGGCGCGCGGCTGGCCGTCGACATCCGCAATCTGCATGCTGCGCGAATCGTCCAGCAGCACGCCGACGAAGTTCTGCTGCGCCACCGCCGCCTTCACGACCAGCAGCGGCCGGAACATGCACACCAGCAAGATGCCGAGGATCGCGAGACGGATCGCCGCCAGCGCGACACGATCGCGCGGCCGCGCCGCGGCGTGGCGGTTGCGATAGGCGACAATCGTCAGGCCGGCCGCGACGGCAATCGCCGCCGCCGCAAGGTACGAGCCGGTCGAGGCCGCGAATCGGAATTCCCCCTGACTGAAGACAACCGGGGACAATTCAAAGAAGAATTTAAAGAGGGCGTCGAACACGAATTTCTCAGGATTCTACTTCGGTTACCGTTGGGCGAAGATGACACAGATAAGACAAAATGCGCCCATGCTCCAGCTCACGCGTCGCTCATGGTTGAGCCTTGCGGCAGCGGCCCTCCCCCTCGCGGGGGCGATCGCCGCATCTCCCTCGGTCGGGGCTCGTCAGATCAGACGGCCGGTGGTGCGCAATGGCCGCCGCTATCTTCACTACGACGTCTTTACGGACCAGCCGCTCGCCGGCAACCAGCTGGCGGTCTTCACCGACACCGCCGGCCTCACCGCGGCGCAAATGCAGGCGATGACCAGGGAAACCAGGTTTTCGGAATGCACCTTCGTCCAGCCTTCGGAAGCGACCGGGACCGACGTGCGGCTGCGGATTTTCGGACCGGCCAACGAAATGCCGTTTGCCGGGCATCCGGTCATCGGCTCAGCCTTCGCCCTGGCCGACGACGGGGCCATTGCCGCCGGGCGGAAGGAGTTCACGTTCGGGCTGGGCATCGGTCCAACGCTGGTCGAGCTCGAATGGCAGGGGGACCGGCTGCAATTCGCATGGATGACGCAGCAGCAACCGGTGTTCGGCCCCACACTGCACGCGCCGGGCCCGCTGGCGGCGGCGCTCGGCCTCGATGCATCGGCGCTCAGACCCGGTGTTCCACCGCAGGAAGTGAGCTGCGGCTCGCCATTCTTCATGGTTCCCCTGGTGTCGCGCGCCGCGGTCGATCAGGCGGTGGTCGACATCCGCGCCGCGGCCGCGATGTTCGAGGCCGCGAAGATCACGCGGCGCGGGCTGTTCATTTTTTCGACCGAGCCCGGCGCTGACGGGGCCACCGCCTACAGCCGGATGATGGGCGCGAATGAAGACCCGGCGACCGGATCGGCGAGCGGCCCGCTCGGCTGCTACCTGGTGAAGCACGGCCTGGTCCCCGCCGAGAAGGCCGGAGCGATCGTCAGCGCCCAGGGCGTGAAGATGGGCCGGCCGAGCCGCATCCACATCAAGCTCGACCTGACGGGCGCTGAGATCTCGCGCGTTCGTGTCGGCGGGACCAGCGTGCTCGTCGGTGAAGGCCTGCTCAGATCGTCATAACGCCAGCCCTCGACGTCGTGGGCGAGCGAATCGCGCGCCGGCGGCCGCTCCATGCGGCCACCGATTAGACACCGATTCAGCACCGATTACGGAAGCCCGCGGACCACGGGCTGGCGGAATCGGTGTCCAATCGGTGTTTGATCTGTGGCTGTATTGGTTTTGATAGGATTTACATAAGGAATCACTGCCATGCTTGCCACGATCGCCATTACGAAAACGTCTGCGTCGAGAATGACCCCGGAATTGCGCGACAACGCCGCGTTTGGCGCGGTGTTCAGCGATCACATGCTGGTCGCCGATTACGCCAACGGTAAATGGGGCGAGCCGCGCATCGTCCCGTACGGCATGCAGCCGCTGAACGCCGCGCCCGCCGTGGCGCACTACGGCCAGGGCATCTTCGAAGGCTTCAAGGCGTTTCCGCGGCCCAATGGCGGCGCGGTCGTGTTCCGCGCGGATGCCAATCACGCCCGCATGGCGAAGACCTGCCAGCGAATGGCGATGCCGGAAGTGCCGCAATCGATCTTCATCGATGGCACGCTCGCGCTGGTCGAGCTCGATCGCAACTGGATTCCCGAAAAAGACGGCAGCGCGCTGTACGTGCGCCCGGTGCTGTTTGCGACGGGCGAAACGCTCGGCGTCAAGCCGTCCGAAACCTTCCGCTTCGTGATCGAGACCTGCCCGAGCGCGCCGTATTTCTCCGGCGCGGTCGATCTGATTGCCGAAGACACCTACGTGCGGGCGTTTCCGGGCGGCACCGGCGCGGCCAAGTGCGGCGGCAATTACGCCGGCAGCATGATTGCGTCGCTCGAAGCACAGAAGAAGGGCTTCCACAACGTGCTCTGGCTCGACGGCATCGAGCGCAAGTACGTCGAAGAAGCAGGGCTGATGAACGTCGCCTTCGTGATCGACGGCGTCGTCGTCACGCCGCCGCTTGGCGGCACGATCCTCCCGGGGATCACGCGCGACAGCGTCCTCACGCTGCTGCGCGAAATGCAGATCCCCGTCGAAGAGCGCCGCATCAGCATCGACGAAGTGTTCGAAGCGCACGACCAGGGCACGCTGCAGGGCGCGGCGGGGCTCGGCACCGCCGCCGTGATTGCGCCGCTCGGACGCCTGCGTCACAAGGATCGCGAGATCACCGTGCCGGCGATGACGCCGGCCTCACCGCTCGGCAAGGCCGGGGCTGAACTCGAAGCGATCCGCAGCGGACAGAAGCCGGACCGTCACGGCTGGTTGATGGCGGTTTGACAGGTCCGCGGGCTGGCAGGCTAGCGGGCTAGCAGGCTAGCGGGCTGGCAGGCTAGCGGGCTAGCAGGGCGGCAGGCGCAGGTCGTCAGGCAGTCAGGTCGTCAGGTGCCGACCGTGAACGCTCGGCGATGACCTTCGCAATCAGCTCGCCGTGGAACCGGCCGTTCTCGATGAATACGGTGCCGGTCCGCGAGCCGGCCACCTGTCCGCCCGCCACGAACAGTCCGGGAACGCTGGTTTCGTAAGTGTCGATGTTGTATCTCGGCGCCAGCGTGTCGTCGTGGAGCTCGACGCCGATCCGGCGCATGAACTCCGGATCTGCCCGATAGCCGGTCAGCAGCAGCACCGCCTCCGCAGGAATGGTCGCGCCGGTGTCGAGCACCACTTCCTTCGCCCGGATCTCGACGACCTGCGCGTTGAAATGCGCCGCGATCGATCCTTCCTTCACACGGTTCTCGATGTCCGGCTTGACCCAGTACTTCACCGATTCCCCGAAGCCGGGCCCGCGGTGCACCATTGTGACGTGCCCGCCGGCGCGATGGATTTCGAGCGCGGCCTCGGCGGCGGAGTTTTTTCCGCCGACAATGACGACGCGCTGCCGGTAGAACGGGTGCGCCTCCTTGTAGAAGTGCGACACGTGCGGCAGCTCCTCGCCGGGGACGTTGAGCATGTTCGGCAGTTCGTAGTAACCCATGGCGAGGACGACATGACGCGCTTCGCGCACGCGCGTCACCCCTCGCGCCGTGCGCGACTCCACGACGAACGGCTGGCCGGGCGAACCCGGCGGCGCAATCGAGATCACCGGTTCAAACAACGACACCTGCAACTGGAAGACATCGACGACCTTGCGGTAATAGCGCAGCGCCTCGGCCCGTGTCGGCTTGTCGAACGGCGTGGTCAGGGGAATGCCGCCAATTTCGAGCAGCTCAGGCGTGGTGAAAAACACCATGTTGATGGGAAATCGCGCAATGGCATCGACCAGCGCGCCTTGCTCCAGCACGAGGTAGTCGAGCCCGAAATGCCTGGCGGCGATGGCAGTGGCGAGACCCGAGGGGCCGCCGCCGATGATGATGACGTCACGAACAGACATACGTAACCAATTCTACCGAGGTCTGGAGAGCCTGCTAGCCTGCTAGCCCGCTAGCCCGCTAGCCTGCTAGCCTGTTAGCCTGTTAAGAACTTGACGTAATATCGCGCCCATGCGAGCAGTCGGTACCTGCGCTGCCGTCGTCATGCTCCTCTCAGAGGCGCTCGGTGCGCAGGCGCCGCAAGCGCCGCCGCCACAACCGCCGCCGGTGTTCCGCGCCGGCGTTGAACTGGTTACGCTCGATGTCACCGCGCTCGACGGCAACGGCCGCCAGGTCACCGATCTGACCGCCGCTGATTTCCAGGTCGAGATCGACGGCGCCAGGCGACAGGTCACGACCGTCGAATACATCCGCTCCGCCGATCCGTTGCGCCAGATTGGCGCGCCGCACAAGGTGGTCGTGGCCGACGAGACCTTCGCCACCTCCAATGCCAAGGGCGCGCCGCGCGGCCGGCTGATCGTGCTGTTGATCGACCAGGGCAACATCCGCACCGGCGCGGCGCGCAGCGCCATGAACAGCGCCAAGAAATTCGTCGACACGCTGACGCCCGAGGATCGCGTCTCGGTGGTCGCGGTGCCCGGCCCCGGCGAGCTGGTCGACTTCACCACCGACCACGACAAGGTGCGCGAAGCGCTGCTGCGCATCGTCGGCGCGTCGGATCCGCATCGCTCGCGCTTCAATTTGTCGATCACCGAAGCGCTGGCGATCTACATGCACTCGGACGCGCTGCGCGTCGCCGAGGTGATCGTGCGTGAATGCGGCGCGCTGGTCGGCACCGACCTCGGCAGATGCGAACGCGAGGTCGACCGCGACGCGTCGGAGATCGCCAACGAGATTCGCCATCGCACGCAGGAATCGGTGCACGGGATGCGGGCGGTGCTGCAGAGCCTGGCCGGCATCGACGGGCCCAAGTCGGTGATTCTGATCTCGGAAGGGCTGGTGTTCGAGGGCCTGGGCGGCGAAACCGACGACCTTGCGGCGATCGCCGCGGACTCCCGCGCGTCGATCGACGTCCTGCTGCTCGACGTGCCGCGCTTCGACGCGTCGCAGGCGACGCGGCCGAACACGCCCCGCGAGGACCGCGACCTGCAGACGACGGGACTCGAGCAGCTGGCGGGTGCGGCGCGCGGCGAGCTGTATCGCATCAACACCGGCGCGGAATATGCGTTCGACCGGATCTCGCGCGCGCTCGATGGCTACTACCTGCTCGGCGTCGAGTCGCGGCCCGACGACCGCAACGGCCGCCGCCACCGCGTGGGCGTCAAGAGCCTGCGGCGCGGCGTCACCGTCCGCTCGCGACGCAGCTTCCTGACCTCGATGTCGGCGAAGGCGACCACGCCGGCCGACGCGGTGACGCGCGCCATCCGCTCGCCGCTGCCGATCAACGATCTGCCGCTGAAAGTATCGAGCTGGACCTACAAGCAGCCGGGCGGCCACACGGTCCGGGTGCTGGTCGCGGCCGAAGTGGAACGGCTCGCCGGCCAGCCGCTCGACTACACGGTGGGCATGGCGATGGTGAACAAGCAGGGGCGCGGATACGCTCCGCCGATCGGGATGAAGACGCTGGTCGTCAAACGCGGCGACGAAGGCACGGCGGTGTTCTCGGGCATGGTCACGGTGGATCCCGGTGAGTACCGCCTGATCGTTTCGATGGCCGACAGCGAAGGCCGAGTCGGCAGCGTGGCGCGCGGGGTCACCGCCTATCAAATGGATGGACCGGGCCTGGCGATTGGCGATTTGCTGATCGGCCCGTTCGAAGGCGGCGCCAGTGCCAGGCTCGAACCGTCGATCGAGCCGGCGGTATCGGGCGCCATGGCCGCGCTGATGGAGGCGTATGCATCGTCGGCCGCCGCCGGCTCCGCCGCGGCCGGCCTCGAAGCCACGCTCGACATTCTGGCCACCGAGGATGGCGCGCCGCTGGCCTCGATACCGATGCGGGTCGGCCCGGGAGCGTCGCCCGAGGTCGCCCACATCAGCGCGCAGTTCAACACCACCGCCCTGCCGCCCGGCCGCTATCTTGCGCGCGGCACGATTCGCGAGAACGGCAAGCCGCAGGGCCACATGCTGCGCCCGTTCCGGATTGTCGCCGCCGCCGCAACCGCCGAAGCCGCGCCGGCCGCTGGCAGGGTCACCGAGGAAATGGCACTGGTGCTGCTTGGCGGGCTGTCGAACTTCGATCGCAGGGAACTGCTGACGCCGGCGATGCTCACGTCGATGTTCGCGCTCGCGGAGGGACGCGCCACCGGCTCGAAGGCGGCCGTGAAGGAAGCCCGCGGCGGCGATCTGGGCAGCGCCGCGATGACCGCCCTGGCGGACGACGATCAGGCGCTCGCGACATTCCTCAAAGGACTTGAGCTCTATCAGGCGTCGCAGCTCGACAAGGCGGCGATGCAGTTTCAGAACTCGATGCAGATGGCGCCGGCGTTCGCGCCGTCGCGCCTCTTCCTGGGCGCCGCACTAGCTGAGGGCAACCGGCACCGGGACGCCGCGGGGCTGATCCAGAGCGCCTCGACGACGCCGCCGAATGCGGCGATCGCGCGCATCGCCGGCGAAGAATGGATCAAGGCGGGCCAGCCGGCGCTCGCAATTACGCCGCTCGAGCTCGCGGTACAACAGCCGGGCGCCGACGCGCGCTCGAGAAAGCTGTTAGGCATCGCCTACGTACTCGCCGGCCGCTCGAGTGACGCGGCGGCGGTGCTGGCGCCGTACCTGGATGCGAACCCTGCCGATACCGCCGCCCTGCTCGCGGCGCTGTTCAGCACCTACAGCCGGCATGTCGGCGCGCCGCAGCCGGCGGCGCTCGCCGCCGATCGCGCCAACATGGCGAAGTGGTCCAAGGCGTATGCGGGGACGAAGGGGCCGATGCAGCCGCTGGTGGCCGCATGGGTCAAGCATGTGCAGGAGTTGAAGTAGGAGCGGACGGCATCCGCCCCGCGCGCCGGCGCGAGCGCGACGAGGTGTCTCTCGCGGCGATCGTCCGACCGAGCCGACGCAGAGCGCTACAGACAAAGCGAACGAAGGTCAGGGGATGGCGGCTGTGCCGCCTCAGCGTCCGGGGCCGTCGAGTGAGCTTTGACCGGCGAGCGGAGGGCGAGCCGCGAGAGATACCTCGGCGCGCGCCGGCGCGGAGCGTACGGCGCTCGTCTGGATTGCCGGGCGTGAGCGACTTGAGGGACGCGGACCAGGCGCCATCGAAACCGCGTCGAGTGCGACGGATGGCACGCGCGATTCCGCCGTGGGCCATGACAGGAGTCGGAATCGCGCGTCTCAGGGATGCACCGCCATCCGGCGGACGAGAGGCGGTTTCCCGCGTCCCGAGAGGATCGCGGCCACGCGTCTGCGCGTGGTCGTGATCCGCGGAGGTCACGACCGGCAATCCAGACGGGTGGCGTGCGCTCCCCGCCAGCGCGCTGTTGGCCGAACGCCGGTCGCTCCTTCGGTCGCTCGAGAGGGCTGGGCCAATCAACGCTCGGCCACCGGTCGCTGCCGCCCGAGCGTTGATGTGGCCTGGAAGTGACCTGACCGGCCACACGCACCCACTCGCCTGCATCACGCGCTCGCCCAGGCCTCCCGCCCGCTCTCGCTCACTGCGGAGCGAACGGCGTCCGGCCGCGCGCCGGCGCGGAGCGTACGGCGCGCGTCTGGATTGCCGGGCGTGAGCGACTTGAGGGACGCGGACCAGGCGCCATCGAAACCGCGTCGAGTGCGACGGATGGCACGCGCGAGTCCGCCGTGGGCCATGACAGGAGTCGGAATCGCGCGTCTCAGGGATGCACCGCCATCCGGCGGACGAGAGGCGGTTTCCCGCGTCCCGAGAGGATCGCGGCCACGCGTCTGCGCGTGGTCGTGATCCGCGGAGGTCACGACCGGCAATCCAGACGGGTGCCGTGCGCTCCCCGCCAGCGCGCTGTTGGCCGAACGCCGGTCGCTCCTTCGTTCGCTCGAGAGGGCTGGGCCAATCAACGCTCGGCCACCGGTCGCTGCCGCTCGAGCGTTGATGTGGCCTGGAAGTGACCTGACCGGCCACACGCACCCACTCGCCTGCATCACGCGCTCGCCCAGGCCTCCCGCCCGCTCTCGCTCACTGCGGAGCGAACGGCGTCCGGCCGCGCGCCGGCGCGGAGCGTACGGCGCGCGTCTGGATTGCCGGGCGTGACCGACTTGAGGGACGCGGACCAGGCGCCATCGAAACCGCGTCGAGTGCGACGGATGGCACGCGCGATTCCGCCGTGGGCCATGACAGGAGTCGGAATCGCGCGTCTCAGGGATGCACCGCCATCCGGCGGACGAGAGGCGGTTTCCCGCGTCCCGAGAGGATCGCGGCCACGCGTCTGCGCGTGGTCGTGATCCGCGGAGGTCACGACCGGCAATCCAGACGGGTGGCGTGCGCTCCCCGCCCGCGCGCTGTTGGCCGAACGCCGGTCGCTCCTTCGTTCGCTCGAGAGGGCTGGGCCAATCAACGCTCGGCCACCGGTCGCTGCCGCCCGAGCGTTGATGTGGCCTGGAAGTGACCTGACCGGCCACACGCACCCACTCGCCTGCATCACGCGCTCGCCCAGGCCTCCCGCCCGCTCTCGCTCACTGCGGATCGAACGGCGTCCGGCCGCGCGCCGACGCGCGAGACGGCCGGATGCCATGCGCTCTTCCGGGCGATCGCACGCGACGCGGGGACGGAAGTCCGCCCAGCGCCACCGATTACGCGATTGCGTTGTCGGTCGCGTAGAGCCCCTTGTCGATAATCGCGAAGGCTTCGGCGAGCTCGGCTTCGGTAATGCAGAGCGGCGGGTTGGTGAAGAAGCCGTTCCAGCGCACGAAGGTATACAGCCCTTCCTCGCGGAAGAACTTGCCGAGCGCCTGCATCGCCGGCGAGCTGCCATTGAACGGTGCCAGCGGCTCCATCGTCTTGCGATCCTTCACCAGCTCGACGATCCCAAACAGGCCGATCGAGCGGACGTCACCGACCGAAGGGTGCTTGGCCTGCAGTTCCGCGAGCATCTTCTTCATCAACACGCCCATCGTCCTGGCGCGCTCGATCAGGTGGTCTTCTTCATAGACGGCGATCGTCGCCAGCGCCGCCGCGCAGCCGAGCGGGTGGCTGTTGTAGGTGAGGCCGCCGTAGAACACCTTGTCGTTGAAGTGATCGGCGATCTTGCGGCGGATGCCGACGGCGCCAAGCGCGACATACGCGCTGGTCAGTCCCTTGGCCATCACCAGGATGTCGGGCACCACCTTCCAGTGATCGACGGCGAACCACTCGCCGGTGCGGCCGAAGCCGGACATCACCTCGTCGCAGATCAGCAGGATGCCGTGCTTGTCGCAGAGCGCGCGCACGCCCTCGAGGTAGCCGTCGGGAGGCACGTGAATGCCGTTGGTGCCGGTGACGGTTTCCATCAGGAAGCCGGCGATGGTCTGCGGCCCCTCGAGCATGATCACTTCCTCGATCTCGGCGAGCGCGTCGGCGCCCGACAGGGTGCCGCGTTTCGGGCCGTGATACGGATGCGGCACGTGGACGATCCCCGGCATGCCGGGTTCCATCGCCCAGCGCCGCGGATCGCCGGTGGCGGTGAGGCTGGCGCCGGTGCCGCCGTGATACGAGCGATAGCGCGCCAGGATCTTGTGCCGCCCCGTCACCAGCCGCGCAATGCGGATCGCGTTCTCATTGGCCTCGGCGCCGCCGTTGGTGAAGAAGAACACGTCGATGTCGCCGGGACAAATCTCCGCCAGCTTCTGTCCGAGCCGGGCGCGCACCTCGGTGGCCATGAACGGATTGGCGTAGGCGAGGGTCGCGGCCTGATCCTGGATCGCCTTGATCACGCGCGGGTCGCCGTGGCCGATGTTGACGCACATCAACTGGCTGTTGAAGTCGATGAAGCGCTTGCCCTCCGGCGTCCAGAAGTAGATCCCCTTGGACTTCGCGACCGGGAATTGGATCGACGTGCGCCTGCGCCGACCACTCGTAGAGCGAGTGTTGTTTCGACAGCGCCACCATCTCTTGTCCGTTCATAGTCTCCTCAAGACGCCAGCTTCATGACCGCCAGGGCCAGGACCTTGGTGCACGAAATGATGTCATCAACACTGCAGTATTCATCAGGCTGGTGCGCCATGGCCAACTCGCCCGGACCATACGCGACACAGTGCGTGACCCCGGCGATCCGCGCGACGTGCTTCTGATCGTAGGTGCCCGGGCTGGCGACCAGCGACGCCGGCCGGCCGGTGACGCGCGCGATCGCCTCGGTCAGCGCGCCGACCAGCGGCGCGTCTTCGGGCGTGCGGGTCGGCTCGAAGATCAACCGGTCCTCGATCCGGAACCGCACGCCGGGCATGCGCGACTGCGCCTTGGCCACCAGCGTCGCAATTTCGGCACGGGTGCGCTCGAGGCCTTCTTCGAGCAGGAAGCGGCGATCGAACACCACGCGGCAGCGATCCGCGACGCAGGGGCTCGGCACCTCGTCGATCGCCTGGCCGCCGTCGATGCCGTTGATGTTGATGGTGGCGTGACGCGATCCGTCCGGCACCACCGGCATGCTGGTGACGCGCTCGAACAACGCCGGGCCGAGCTCGTCCCGTACCAGATCGAGCAGGTGCGACATGCCCTCGACGGCGTTGATCCCCAGATACGGCATGCTGCCGTGCGCGATGCGGCCTTCGGCGATCACCTCGAACCAATAGACGCCGCGATGGCCGACGCACACGCGATCGACGCCGAACGGCTCCGGGATAATCACCGCCCTGGTGCGCTCGCGCGAGAGAAACCGGTGCTCGGCCAGCCAGCCGACGCCGGCAAAGCCGCCGCTTTCCTCGTCGACGGTGCCGCTGATCTCGAGCGGCGCGGCGTGGGCGACGCCGGCGCGGCGAAGCGCCTCCACGGCGAACACCGCCGCGGCAATCCCCGCCTTCATGTCGCAGGACCCGCGCCCGTAGAGCCTGCCGTCGACCACGTCCCCGCCGAACGGGTCGCGCGTCCAGCCGTTGCCGGTCGGCACGACATCGAAGTGGCCATTGAGATGGATCGCCGGGCCGCCGGCCGATCCCTCATGACGGCCGATCACGTTGATGCGCGGATGCCGCGCCGTGTGCTCGTGGCGGCCGAGCGCCGGCAGCAGCTGCACGCTGGCCCCGTGCGCGCGCAACTGGTCGCCGATCGTATTGGCGCAGGCTTCGTACTCCTCGCCCGGAGGATTGACGGTCGGAATACGGATCAGGCGGGCCGCGAAATCGACAATCTCATCGCGGGCACGCTCCACTTCGCTCAACACGCTGTCGGCAGCGACGGGCAACACGCGCTAATCGTATAACGCGATCAGGGATAGTTGTCGGGAAGTGAGCGGGTCGGGATTATGATTTCCGGCGGAGTACCCAATGCGAGTCATCCCGTCTCTTGCTCTGGCGGCGGCGCTGTCGGCGATGGTGCACGCGCAGCCGGCTCCGTCGGCGCCGAACACCACCCTCACCGCGGTGGCCGGCATCAAGGTCGGCCATCACACGCTGACCGAGCGGCCGACCGGCTGCACGGTGATCATGGTCGAGGGCGACGGCGCCGCGGGCGGGGTGTCGCAGCGCGGCGGCGCCCCGGGCACGCGTGAAACCGATCTGCTCGATCCCTCCAACATGGTCGACAAGGTCAACGCCGTGGTCCTGGCCGGCGGCAGCGCGTTCGGCCTCGACGCCGCCACCGGAACGATGCAATGGCTCGAGGAGCACAACATCGGCTGGGACGTGCGCATTGCTCGGGTCCCGATCGTGCCGGCCGCGATCCTGTTCGACCTGCCCGTCGGCAACAATCCGAAGATTCGACCCACGGCCGATTGCGGATACCGCGCCGCGGCCGCGGCCACCACCGCGCCGGTGAAAGAAGGCACCATCGGCGCCGGCGCCGGCGCCACTGTCGGGAAGACCGGCGGACCCGGCCGCTCGATGAAGGCCGGTCTCGGCAGTTACAGCATCACCTTGGCTAACGGCCTGACGGTCGGCGCCATCGTCGCGGTGAATGCCGTCGGCGACATCGTCGATCCCGACACCGGGAAAATCGTCGCCGGCGTGCGTAATCCCGACGGCTCGTTCGCTGATGCGCGCACGTTGCTGCGGACCGGGGCCACCGGCCCCCGCCCGCGCCCCGGCGAGAACACCACCATCGGCCTGGTCGCGACCAATGCGCGCCTGAGCAAGACCCAGGCGCAGCGGATGGCGCTGATGGCCGACGATGGGTTCGCGCGAGCGATCTATCCATCGCATACGGTGGGTGACGGCGATACGGTGTTCGCGCTGGCCACCGGGCTCTGGAACGGCGAGGCCGACGTCACTCAGATCGGCGCGCTGGCCGCCGAAGTCATGGCGCGCGCGATTGTCCGCGCCGCCACGGAAGCAACCGGGCTTCCCAATCTCCCCGCGGTTCGCGACCTCAAAAAACAATGATCACAAACCTGTTCAGTCTCGAGGGCAAGTCGGTCGCCGTCATCGGCGCCGGATCCGGCATCGGCCAGGCGGTGGCGATCGGCACGGCGCAGCAAGGCGCTTATGTGTATTGCCTCGATATCAACTCCGGCCAGGCCGCCGGCACCGCCGCGATGATAACCAAGGCGGGCGGCGAGGCCGACGCGGGCGCCGTCGACATCACCGATGCGACGTCGGTCGAAGACGCCGTCGCCAGGGCGGCCTCGAAGCACGGCCGCCTCGACGGCCTCGTCTGCACACCCGCCATCAACGTGCGCAAGCCGATCCTGAAATACACCGGCGAGGAATTCGATCGCGTCGTGCAGGTCAACCTGCGCGGCAATTTCAACGTGCTGCAGTCGGCCGGCCGGCTGATGGTGCCGCAAGGCTCCGGCAGCGTCGTGCTGTTCTCGTCGATCCGTTCGATCGTCACCGAGCCGGGACAGTCGGTGTATTCGATGACCAAGGCCGGGATCCTCCAGCTCGTGAAGACCGCCGCCACCGAATGGGGCACCACCGGCGTGCGCGTCAACGCCGTCGGGCCCGGCGTGATCGAAACGCCGCTGACGGCGCCGATCAAGCAGAACCAGGAGTGGTACGACGCCTACGCGATGAAGAACCCGATGAACCGCTGGGGCCAGGCATCGGAGATGGCGGGGCCAACGGTCTTTCTGCTGTCGGACGCGGCCAGCTACGTGACCGGCACCATCCTGTATGCGGATGGCGGGTGGCTGGCGGCTGATGGACGGTTTACGCCACCGGGGATGTAGGGGTGCGAGGGTGCGGTTTTCAGAGGGAGGTCGGCCGATGCGTCGCGCAGTGATTATCGTCGCAGTAATCGTTACCAGCATTCTCAGCCCGGCGTGGGTGCATGCGCAGGCGGCCGGCCAGATTAACGGCATCATCACCGACGCCTCGGGCAGCGTCCTCCCCGGCGTGACGGTGGAGGCGACCAATACCGCAACCGGCGCGACCCGCACCGCGGTCAGCGGCGCCGACGGGCTCTACACCATTCCGCAGATCGCTCCCGGCAGCTACACCGTCAAGGCGTCGCTGCAGGGCTTCCGGGTGGCACAACGCGACGGCGTGCGCGTCACCGTCACCGAAACAGCGCGCGTCGCCTTCGAGCTCGAAGTCGGGCAGCTCACCGAAACCATCACGGTCCGCGCCGAGGCGACGCTGGTCGAAACCAGCAACGCCACGCACGGCATCGTCATCGACGAACAGAAGGTCGTCGACCTGCCGCTCAATGGCCGCAACTTCACGCAGCTGGGCACGCTGATCCCCGGCGTGGTCGCGCCACCGGGGGGCCTCGGCGGCCAATCCGGTGACGCCACGCCCGGCGGCTTCGGCAACGCCACCGGCGGGTTCAACGTCAACGGCATGCGCAACCAGTCGAACAACTTCCTGATGGACGGCGCGACCAACAACGACACCTTCAACACCGGCTTCGTGCTGCGGCCGCCGCCGGATGCGATCCAGGAATTCAAGATCCTGACGCACGCCTTCTCCGCCGAGTACGGCCGCAACGCCGGTTCGGTGGTCAACGTCGTGACCAAGTCCGGCAGCAACACCCTGTCGGGCGCGTTATGGGAGTTCAACCGCAACGACGCGATGAACGCGCGGAACTATTTCGCACCGGCGACGCAGCCGAAGCCGGAGTTGAAACAGAACCAGTTCGGCGCGGCGCTCGGCGGACCGGTGCTGCGCAACCGGCTGTTTGGTTTCGGCTACTACGAGGGCTACCGCAACGACAGCGGCATTACGCAGAACGTGCTGGTGCTGTCCGCGGCGCAGCGCGCCGGCGATTTTTCCGGCGGCGGGGCGATCCGTGATCCCCTGACCGGCCTGCCCTTCGCCGGCAATATCATCCCCGCCAGCCGCATCAGCCCGGTCGCGGCCAAGCTGCTCACCGACTTCGTCCCCCTGCCGAATGCGGCCGGCAACCGCTACATCACCTCGCCGACGGTGTCCGACTCGCGCGATCAGTACGGCATCCGGTTCGACCTGCAGCTCGGCGATCGGCAGTCGGTGCTCGGGCGATACATGCGCAGCCACACCGACCGGGTGACACCGCGCATCATCGCGCCGATCGATCAGCGGGCGCTGGCGACGCTGCAGGACGGCCTGGTCTCTCACAACTTCGTGATCAGCTCGCGGGTCGTCAACCAGATCCGGTTCTCGGTGAATCGCATCGCCGCCACCCCCGCGGTCACGAGCGGGCTCAGCCCGCGCTCCTACGGCATCAACTTCGCCAACACCAATCCGCTCGCCGCCGGCCTGCCGTCGATCGTGGTCAGCGGCTTTTTTGGCGGCGGCAACGCCGCGCTCGGCGACCCGCAGCAGCCGTTCGTGAACCGGGTCAATCATGTGTGGCAGGCTGCCGAGGATCTCACGTTCATCACCGGCCGCCACTCGATGAAGGTGGGCGTGGATGTACGGCGCGAGGCGATGCGCATCGCGTTCATCAATCGCCCGAACGGCGACCTGACCTTCAGCGGCGGGCTGAGCGGCAACGCCGCGGCCGACTTCCTGCTCGGCCTGCCCGCGCAGGCGCGCGCCACCACGCAACAGGCGGTGCAGGATGGCTATGGCTGGTTGTTCGCCGGCTACGCGCAGGATGAGTTCCGCGTCACCTCGCGACTGACCTTGAACCTCGGCGTGCGCTACGAACTGCCGACCCCGTTCATCGACAAGAACGACGCAATCACCGGTTTCCGTACCGGCGTGCAATCCCAGAAGTTCCCGAACGCGCCGGCCGGCCTGGTCTACCCGGGCGATCCGGGCGTGCCGCGCGGGGTGGTGCCGACCGACAAGAACAACGTCGCGCCGCGGGTCGCGCTCGCCTGGGATCCGCAAGGCAATGGACGGATGAGCGTCCGCTCGGCGTTCGGCGTGTTTTACGACGCGCTCGCCGGACAGGGCGACTTCTTCCAGAGCGGCGTGCTGTCGCCGCCGTTCACTCCGCTCATCGAATTGAATACGCCGATCCCGATCACCATCGCCGACCCGCTGGCGGCGGTTGCCGGCCCGCCCAATCCGTTTCCGGCGGCGCTCACCATCATTGGCTGGGGCGACGCTTTCAAGTCGCCGTACGCCTACCACTTCAATTTCGGCGTCCAGCGGCAGCTGTTCGCGCGGCTCGGCACCGAAATCTCGTACGTCGGATCGCGCGGCCACAACCTGCCGATCTTCATGGAGATCAATCCCGGCGTCTACGCGCCGGGCCAGACCGCGCGCGGCGCGCGGCTGATGCCGGCGTTCGCGCTGGTGCGGCCGACCTTCCCGGCGGGCAAGTCGTGGTACGACTCGCTGCAGGCCAGCGCCCGCATGTTGCCGACCCGCGGGCTGAACTTCCTGGCCAGCTACACGCTCGGCAAGACCACCGATCACGTCTCCGGCCTCAACATCGGCGGCGAGGCGCGGCCGGTGACGCCGGTCGTGCAAGGCGACGACGCGAGCCTCGATCGCGCCCTTGCGTTCGAGAAGGGCCCGGCGCTGTTCGACGCGCGTCACCGGTTCGTCGTCAGCTTCGGCTATGAATTGCCGGGACTGGCTGACGCCAACCCGGTGGTTCGCCATCTGGCGGGAGGGTGGCAGCTGAACGGCATCTACCAGGCACAAACCGGATTCCCGCTGACCGTCACCCAGGGGTCGGTGCTCGACATCCGCTACATGACCTCGCGCCCCGACGTGACCTGCGATCCGAACGACGGCCCCAAGACGACGGCGCAGTACTTCAACACCTCGTGCTTCGCCGCGCTCACCCTCGCCCAGACCGGTGAACGTCCCGGCAACGCCGGACGCAACACCGTTCGCGGGCCCGGCTTCCAGCGCACCGACTTGTCGGTGTTCAAGAATTTCGACTTTGCGGGCCGCCATCGTGTCCAGGTGCGCGTCGAAGGGTTCAACATCTGGAACCAGCCGCGCTTCGGCCAGCCGAGCGGCGTGTTTGGCACGGCGCCGTTCGGACAGATCACGGCGGCGGAAGACGGCCGCATCGTGCAGCTCGGACTGAAGTACATTTTCTGATGTTGTGAAGCGGCGACGTTTCATCGGACACCTCGCGGGCGGACTGGCGTGGAGCGCGGCTCCTCGCCAGCTCGCGTTTGCGCAGGCGCCGGCCATCATCACCGCCGATCGCGCCCGTCCGATCATCGATGCCGGAGTGTCGGCCGGCCCCTCCGGTCGTGACCGCGCCATCGTCTGGGCGCACGTCGACCGCCCGGCACGAATCACGGTTGAGTACGCTACCACCCCGTCGTTCGCCGGCGCGCGGCGGGTCGCCGGCACGGTGGCGACGCCGGACACCGGGCTCACCGCGCGGGTCGAGATCGGTGGCGTCGGGCCGGGGCAGGACATTTTTTACCGCGTGCGATTCGAGGATCGTGCCACCGCCCGCACGACGAGCGCTCCCGTGGACGGGCACTTCCGGACGGCACCGGCAGCGGCGGCGCCCGTCCGAGTCGCCTGGTCGGCCGACGTCTGCGGACAGGGCTGGGGCATCGATCCCTCGCGCGGCGGCATGCGCCTGTTCGCGACGATGGCCGAGGCCAATCCGGATTTGTTCGTGCATGTCGGCGACACCATCTACGCGGATCAACCGCTGCGCGACGAGGTGCCGCTCGATGACGGCACGATGTGGAGAAACATCGTGACGCCGTCGAAGGCCAAGGTGGCCGAGACGCTCGACGAATTTCGCGGCAATCACCTCTACAACCGGCTCGATGATCATTACCGGCGGCTCGCATCACAGGTCGGCCAGGTGGTGATGTGGGACGATCACGAGGTGCGCGACAACTGGTACCACGACCAGGTGCTGCCGGCCGACGCCCCGTACACCGAGAAACGAGTCGCGGTGCTTGCGCAACGCGCCCGCCGGGCCTTTCTCGAACACTATCCGGTTACTTTGGCGCGCGGCGCCGACGCGCGGATTTATCGATCGATTCCGGTCGGGCCGCTGGTTGAAGTGTTCGCGCTCGACATGCGTTCCTACCGGGGGGCCAACAGCGAGAACCTGCAGCCGAGCCTCGGCGCGGAATCGGCGTTCCTCGGTGCCCGCCAGGTGCGCTGGCTGGCCGACGCGCTGGCGCGCTCGACGGCGACGTGGAAGATCGTCGCCGCCGACATGCCGCTCGGGGTGGTGGTGGCGCATCAACCGGGCCGCCACGAGGCTGTCGCCAACGGCGATCACGCGGCGGCGCGCGGGCGCGAGATCGAAATCGCGCATCTCCTCAGCGAGCTGAAGCGGCGGCGGGTCTTGAACGTGGTGTGGATCACCGCCGACGTGCATTACTGCGCCGCCCATCATTACGATCCGGCGCGCGCGGCGTCGAACGACTTCACTCCGTTCTGGGAGTTCATCGCCGGACCCGCGCACGCGGGCACGTTCGCGCCGGGGGTTCTCGACCGGACGTTCGGGCCGGAAGTGCGCTTCAACGGCACGCCGGCCAACCTGCCGCCGAACCGGCCGCCGGATGCCGGGCTGCAGTTCTTCGGCCTGCTCGAATGCGAGCCGCGCACGCGAACGCTGACGGTGTCGCTGATCAATACCGCGGGACAGCGCGTCTTCAGTCAGCCGCTCGAGGCTTTCGCATGAGCCGTCCGCTGCCATCACTGCTCGGAATACCGTATGACGCCAGTTCTTCGTTTCTTCGCGGCTCGGCGGCGGCGCCGCCGTTGATTCGCGCGGCACTGGGCTCGCCCGCCGGCAACAGCTTCAGCGAACGCGGCGCCGATCTGTCGCAGCTCGCCGATGCCGGCGACCTGACCATCGCCGAAGATCCGGCGACCGCCCGCGCGCAGATCGCAGCGGGCATCAGCGGCGTGATGGCGCAGGGCTTCGCGCCGGTCAGCCTCGGCGGCGATCACTCAATCACCTATCCGATCCTGCGCGCGATCGCGGCGCATCACCGGGCGCTGACCATTCTCCATGTCGACGCGCATGGCGATCTGTACGATGAGTTCGAGGGCGATCGCTTTTCCCACGCGTGTCCGTTCGCGCGAATCATGGAAGAGGGGCTGTGCGGGCGGCTCGTCCAGGTCGGCATCCGCACGCTGACGCCGCATCAGCGTGAACAAATCACGCGTTTCGGGGTCGAGACCATCGAGATGCAGCACTTCGCCGGCGGCGCTCGGCCTTCGACAACCGGACCGGTCTATCTGTCGATCGACATCGACGGCATCGATCCGGCCTTCGCGCCCGGCGTCGCGCATCGCGAGCCCGGTGGACTCTCGGTGCGAGACGTCATCACGATGATCCACGGCCTCGAAGGCCCGATCGTCGGCGCCGACATCGTCGAGTTCAATCCCGCGCAGGACCTCGGCGGCGTCACCGCCTCGGTGGCCGCGAAGCTCACCCGCGAAATCGCCGGCAGCATCCTGCTGCAACGCTAGCTCCGGCACAGTGTGCGCGGCGAGGGATCGGTCGCGCCGCGCGCCGGCGCGCGGGCCGGACGCCGTTCGATCCGGAGGGAGCGAGAGCGGGCGGCAATACTTTCAAGGCCGTCAGGATCACCACGCCGGATAGAATTCCGCCCTGACCATGCGTGAAGAATTCCTGAACGTCGCCGAATCGCCGATGGTGCAGATCGCCACCATCGCCGAAAGCATGCCGGGGTCGCTCAAGCTTTGCTACGGCGAGTCCGACCTGCCGACGCCGCGATTCATCATCGACGCGATGACCGACGCGGCGCTCGCCGGCCACACCTTCTACACCCATACCGCCGGCTGCCGCGAGCTGCGCGAGGCGATCGCCGGCAAGATCTTCGACCTGCATCAGGTCCGCTACGACGTCCCCGAGATCATGGCGAGCGTCGGCGCGACCACCGCGATCTATGCGGCGATTCGGGCGTTCGTGGGCCGTGGCGACAACGCGGTGATCGTCTCCCCCGCCTAC
Source organism: uncultured Acidimicrobiia bacterium (assembly GCA_963795125.1). Lineage (GTDB taxonomy): Bacteria > Acidobacteriota > Vicinamibacteria > Vicinamibacterales > UBA2999 > 12-FULL-67-14b. The sequence goes on from CAWCGQ010000001.1 coordinate 2,105,385, forward strand.
GCGATCTTCTCGAACGCCGTGATCATGGCCGGCGGCGAACCGCGTCCGGCGGCGCTGACACTGGCCGGCGACCGCTTCATCCTCGATCTGGAGCGCGTGTCCGCCGCAATTGACGCCAACACCCGGATGTTGATCGTGAACAGCCCGTCGAATCCGACCGGGTGGGTTATCAGCGAGGACGAACAGCGCGCGCTCGCGGAGATTGCGGCCGAGCACGGTGTCGTGATCCTGGCCGACGAAGTTTACGAACGCTTCGTCTACGGCTTGCCGACCGAAGCCTTGGCGGAGGTGGGACGCTCGATCGCTCCGTCATTTGCGCGGATCGTCACCGACCACGAGCGCCTGATCGTGATCAACAGCTTCTCGAAGACCTACAACATGACCGGCTGGCGGCTGGGATGGGCGCAAGGCAGCGAGCGCACCATCTCGACGATGGCCAGGGCGGCGGAGTTCATTACCTCGAATCCGGCGGCCATGGTGCAACAGGCCGGCATCGCCGCGCTGCGTAACGGCGAGTCCTACATCTCCGAACTGCGTGACCACTACACGCGGCGGCGTGCACAGGTGACGACCGCGCTCGCATCGATCCCCGGGGTGTCACTGCCGGATCCGCAGGGGGCGTTCTACGCGTTTCCGAAGTTCAGCTTCATCACCGATTCCGCGGCGTTTACGGCAGAGCTGGTGCGCAGCACCGGCGTCGCCCTCGCGCCCGGGGCCGGATTCGGCCGTGATGGCGAAGGCTACATCCGTGTCTGTTTTGCGTCCACGGAAGCCACCATTGGCGAAGCGCTCGCGCGACTGCAGAATTTTGTGACCGGGCGCGGCGCGAAATGAATCGAGCTGTGGCAGAATCCGCCTGTCCGTACCAGCGCGGAGGCGCGAAAGCGGACCCCAACCAAGGACGCGCACATGAAATGGTTGCTCCTCGCAATCGTCGCGGAGGTCGGCGTGCTGTTGTGCCTGATCTACACGTTCGACGGCGGACTGCATTCGCTGCAAAGCGCGCGCGTCACGTGGGACCACGCGGCGGTGGCGATTGTCTATGCCTGGGTGCGCGTCGAATTTTCGCGCAAGAGAATGGGCAAGCGCACCGTGGTGCGCCTGCCCTTCGTCTGAGACCGGCGAGCGGGGCTAGTTCGCCCGCGAGCGGGCGGTACTGCAGTTCGGGACGCTCGGTGCCGGCATCCTTGCACATCTCGACGAGCTGCTTGAAGTAGCCCTTCGCCTTGGCCGTCTGCTTGGCGGCTTCCGCCGCCTTGCCCGCCCCGAAAATCGCCAGGAAGCGATTCGGTTCCTTCTTCATCACCGCTTCGAACTCGACCAGCGCTTCCTTCGGCTGGTTGTTCTCGAGCAGCATGTAGCCGAGCATTTCGCGCGCCGGGGCGATCGGACCGGGTGTGACGGCGGACTTGTCGGTGAGGTCCTCCATGGCCGCGGTTTCCTGCATCTGCGCAATCGCCGGAGCCTGCCGGCCCTGGGCGAACATCACCCAGGCTTCGGCGCCGCGCCGCTGGATGTCCACCTGGCTCGCCCAGTACCTCGTCCTTCATCTCGATCTCGCGATCGCGTATCGCTGCGAGCTTCGCGACGTCAGCGGCGGCATCGGTCGGCCGGCCCGCGCGGGCCGCGCCGACCGCGCGCACGAAGTGCGTGAGCGCCTCGGTGTAGGGCGTGTTCGGCGCCGGCCGCGGCTCGAGCGCAGCGGCCTCCGCCCATTGCTGACGTTCCATCGCATAGCGCGCGGGAATGGCCGCGAGCGCAAAAGTGTTGGGGCCGGCACCCGCCGCGCCCTGGGTCCCGCCGCCCATCGTGGCGAGCCGGATCGCGTGTCCGACATTCTCCTTCGCCTGAACATCCATCCCCATCTGGAGGTAGGCGTAGGCCATGTAGTCGCGCGCGTGCATCGCTTCGCCGATGCCGTTGGTCTTCTCCGCCTCGGCGGCCGACCGGATATTGGTCGAGACCGATTCCTTCCAGAATCCGACGCGGGTAAAGGTGTGTGACGGCATGTGCAGCGCATGCGGCACCGCCGGAGCAATGTCGGCATAGGCGCGCGCCGCCGGCAGCGCCTTCTGCGCGAGCGCCGGCACATCGTAGGTGTGGATGATGTAGTGCGCGATGCCGGGATGATTGGGCATCTGCTTGTACATCGGCTCCAGCATCTCGGCCGCCTGGAGGTTACGGGCGAAGGTCTTGTCGGTCGGCGACGCCGCCTGCGCAACCGCGAGCGCCCAGAAAATCCGCGCCTCGACGTCGGCCTTGTTGGCGACCGACACGCGGCCCATGGCCTTCTCGTAGTCGAGCACGCGCTGACGCTGATTGGTGACGTCGTTGCTCGAGAACAGGATGGCGACGGCGTCGAGATAGCCCTTCTCGCGCGGCGTCGGCGAACCGGCGGCGAGGCCCTTGTCGATGGCCGCCTTGCCGGTGGCGATGGTCTGCGCCGAGCGCTGGCCGGCAAACGGGTTGCCCCAATGGGTCAGCGCGATGCCCCAGTGCGACATGGCGCACGCCGGGTCGGTCTTGAGCACGCGTTCGAAGATGGCGCGGGATTCCGCGAACCAGAACGAATGGAGGAGGGCGACGGCCTCGTTGAACTCGGTCTTCGTCGCGGGATTGCAGGAGGTTTCGAAACTGACCGTGCCGATGTCTTTCGGCGCCATACCCGCATGCTGCTCGTGCTGCGCGAGAGCCGGCTGCACGAGCCCCAGACACATGCAACACACCGCAAGAATTCTCTTCATGAACAAGCCTCCGCGAGAATTCTACGCTCGTTCCACGATGGTTCGACGGTCATCCTACGGCCGGGCTGCTCGGCCGTAGAACGTTCGCAGAACGCGCGTGGAACCTAGCCCGAACGACGACCGATTCGGTCGCTGTTGACCATTCAGCTGTGCTTTTGCCCGTTCAGCCGGCATTCCGGCCAGTTCGCGGTTTACCGTGCAAGCCCGCGCAGGAAATCCGTAAGATAGCTTCAGTCAATTAGTTACGCGGGTTCATGATGACCCCGCGGGATTGATTTCATGCTGAGAAGCATGAGAGCCGAGGAGAGAGCGCCATGCACGCGCCGATTAAGTACGCTGAGAAAGGCCTGTCCATTGCCGCCAACGGCATCTGGCACCTGTTCTCGCAACTCAACAAGATTAACCCCGGTCCGTCGATGACCCCGAAGTGGTCCGACAAGCCGGTACTGAAGTCGCACGAGAAGACCAAACCACCGCTGGGCTGGCCGCGTCAGACCGATTCGCTCTGCCCGACCTGCGTGCGCGAGGCGCGCCAGGCGATCATCGACGGCACGCGGCCGCTCGAAACGCTGCTCAACGAGAAGGTCGGCGAGATCAAGGCGACCATCGACGAGAAGGACGGCAAGATCGTCATGATCAAGGACTGCCCGATCCACGGGCACTTCGAAGACGTGATGGCGATGGACACCGAGTTCTTCAAGCATCTCGAGCAGGTGTTCCCGGGCCGCGACATCCGCGCCCACAACGACGAGAAGCTGCACAACCACGGCAGCAGCACCGTGAAGTACGGCCGCGGCTCGGTGCTGACGGTCGACCTCACCAACCGCTGCAACATGATGTGCGACCCGTGCTTCATGGACGCCAACCAGGTGGGCTTCGTGCACGAGCTGACGTGGGACGACATCAAGACGGTGCTCGACAACGCCATCACCATCAAGCCGAAACGCCAGATGTCGGTGCAGTTCTCGGGCGGCGAGCCGACGCTGTCGCCGTACTTCCTCGACGCGGTGCGCTACGCCCGCAAGGTCGGCTACAACTCGGTGCAGGCCGCGACCAACGGCATCGAGTTCGCGAAGAGCTTCGACTTTGCCAAGGCCGCCGCAGAAGCCGGCCTGCGCTACGCCTACCTGCAGTTTGACGGCATCGGCAACGCCGCCAACGCGCATCGCCGCGTCGGCAACCTGTTCGACGTCAAGCTGCGCGCCATCGAGAACCTCCACAACGCCGGCGTCGACATCGTCCCGGTGATCACCATCGTCAACGGCGTCAACAACGAGCAGGTCGGACGGGTCGTCGAGTTCGCGCTCGACAACCCCAAGAAGATCAACTTCCTGTCGTTCCAGCCGGTGAGCTTCACCGGCCGCGATGAAGAAGTGACGCCGGAACGCCGCGCGGCGCAGCGCTACACGCTGTCGCACCTGGCGCACGACGTCAAGAACCAGACCGGCATCGGCGAGCCGACGCGCGACTGGTTCCCGATCTCGTTCATGGGCACCTTCACCGACTGGGCCGACCTGGCGAAGGGTCCCGAGACGGAATGGGGCAACCTGACCTGCGGCTGCCACCCCAACTGCGGCATCGGCATGGGCGTGATGATCGACAAGGAAACCAAGGAGGCGGTGCCGGTCACCGCGTTCCTCGACGCCAAGCAGCTCGCCCTGGATCTGACGCAGGTCAACGACGCGGCGCGCGGCCGGTTCCTCAGCGTCGCCGGCATGGCGATCGCGCTGATGCGCAACTACAACCCCTTCATGGCCCCGACGCACTTCAAGCTGACGGACCTGATGAAGAAGTTCGACAAGACCTTCGGCGCCACCGGCAAGGACTACGGCAAGGTGACCGGCGATCGCACCAAGGCGGACATCGACAAGCGCCGTGTCGGATCGCTGGAACTTCCTGTTCATCGCCGGCATGTGGTTCCAGGACCTGTTCAACTACGACTTCCGCCGCACCGAGATGTGCATCATCCCGTATGCGACGCAGATGGGCGAAATCTCCTTCTGCGCCTACAACACCGGCATCGGCTGGCGGAACATCATCGAGAAGATGCACATGACGGCGACGCTCACCAAGTGGTACGAGGAGCACGGCCGTCACGAGATCTTCGCGGGTAACAAGGCCGTGCCGCTGAGCACCACCGAGCACTCGCTGAAGCTCAACGCCGAAGCGGTCGCCAAGGGTCTGCAGACCGACCTCGACGTGCTCGGCATCGCCAAGAACGCGCGCGACGAGAAGATCGCGGCGCGCAAGAAGAAGGACCTGACGCCGGAAGAACAGGCCCAGCACGCGGAGATGGAGAAGCTCTATCGCCAGCACGTGCTGAAGGAAGCGCCCGGCGCACCGGTGATCCAGATTCAGGGCCTGAAGAAGGCTCCGAAGCAGGATCAGGTCACGCACTAGGTTCCGTCACGACGGTTCGACGACGGTTCTACGGACGTTCTACGGACGTTCTACGATCGAAGGGGCTGGGACCGAAGGGTTCCGGCCCCGTTCTTTTTTGGCCGATCAGTTGAAGAGGCGCAACTGGTAGATGGTCGCCGGCGGCTCGTTGAAGTCCACCTCGGCGGTGCGGTGGCGGGTGGCCGACCACACCCGCGACGCGATCAAGGTGACCACCAGTATCGCCATTCCCATCGGCGCATTGGCGCCGCTGACGATCGCCAGTTCGAGCCGCGCGAACAGCGAGGCGCCAATCACAAAGGCAATCACGATGAGCGGCACCGTCGCCTTGGCATTCGCGCCGGGCAGATACGAGCAGAGCAGCGGCACCTTGTTGTAATTCGACATCAGGACGTCGAGCAGGATCACGGCTCCGGCAAGACCGAGCAGTGCGTGCGCGAACGCGGCCGGCCATCCGGCGACGACGCCGACAAGCGGGATGACGAGCAGCAGCGCCGGCAGCGCCAGCGTCACGATGGCGGCCCACTCGACACCGATCGCGAACCGTCGCGCCTGGCCGCCCCACGCCAACTGCGTGGCCCAATTGGCGCGCAGCTCCGCCGGCACGCGAATCGCGTGACGGAATCCAACCAGTAACGCTCCGTACAGCAGCGGCTGGACCGACAGCAGCCCCAGCGACAGTCCCGCGCCCGGCTCCACGTTCGAGCGTGACAGCGTGACGAGCACCGCCGCGAGCCCGACCGCCCCGGCACCGGCAAGGGTCAGCCGGTGCGCCTTGTTGCGCCACAGCGCCGCGAGCGTGAAATAGAAACCCGCCCGCGCGGCGGGGGTGCGCGCGAAGCAGGCCCGAACAATTCGCGCGCTGATCGGCCAGCGGCGCGAGCGCCGCTGCACCACCGCCGCGCCGAGCGCATGCGCACCGAGCGAGCTGAGGGTGGTGGCGGCGGCGGCGACCAGCGCCACCGCCGCCAGCATCATCAACGCCCGCCGGGACAGCGGCGGAAACAGCGGCCGCCGGGATTGATACAGCGCGGCGCTCAGACGATCGCGCTCGGCGAGTCGCGGATGCATGGGCCGGAGCGGCAGATCGGCCGGCACGCCGCGTGACAGCACTTCGTAGACGCCGACAAACGCCATCGGTGGCGACGGCGCTCTCCAGCCGCTGAAGCCGCGCTCGGCGACGCGGGTCGACGCCGTCGGCAGCAGCAACAGCGCGCTGCCCAGCAGGACGATCGTCGCCATCTGCAGCCACGGCGACACCCGGGCGAAGCGCGCCGGCCCGAGCAGCACGCTGATCGATTCGCGAAACGCGATCACCGACAGGTATCCGAACACCGCCGCCGTCACCGTGACCACCAGGTGGGTCAGCATCAGCGGCCACAGCTGCCAGATCGTCAGCTGATGGAGGCTGAACGACAGCATCCACGGAAACACGAACGTCGGGAACGCATTCATCGCCACGGCGGCGCAGGCGCCCAGGATGGCGACCGCGGTAACCTTGGCCCGGCGCACGGTGCCGAGGCGCACCGGCAGCGGATCGAGAATGGCCGCGTCGCGCAGGTCGACGCTCAGGGCGTCCCACTGCGACGCCGCCACCAGCGCCGTCACCAGCATGGCCAGGGCCACGTAGAAGAACTTGTCGTTGAGCGTCAGGATCGCCGCCTGGCCCGGTCCCAGGATGGAGGTCGCGTACGGCGCCGACATGAACACGCTGATGAAGAGCGTCAGCGAGATCACCGACGCGCCCACGAGCGCCAGCAGCTGCGATCGGTCGGAATCGGGCGACAGCAGATCGTTGTCCAGAAACTGACGAAGGAATAACCGGGTCAGCAACCCGTACTGGCCTGGCCCCACCTTCGCGCTCCGCGCTACGGCGGGCAGGCGCTCGTCCAGCATCTCAGGCGCCAAGCGACGCGACGTCGGCGAGCTCGCGCGCCAGTGCCTCGGGGTCGTCGTGAATCACCAGCTGCGAAAACACCCCCTCGAGCGTCGTGCTCGACATCAGCGTGCGCAGCCGCTCGATCGAATCGTCCGCCACCACCTCGCCGTGGTGCAGCACGATCACCCGATCGCAGACCTTCTCCACCACTTCGAGGATGTGCGAGCTGTAGAGGATCGCCTTGCCACGCGCCGCCAGCGTTCGCACCAGGTGGCGGAGCATCAGGGTGGTGGCGACATCGAGCCCGGTTTCAGGCTCGTCGAAGATCACCACCGCCGGGTCGTGCAGCAGTGCCGCGGAGATGACAATTTTCTGCCGCATGCCTTTCGAGTACGAGCTGATGCTCTGATCGCCCGCGGCGCTCAAGCCGAACAACTGCAGGAAACGCTCGATCTTCGTGGTGAGCGCCGACTCAGGCAGGTCGCGCAAGCGGCCCACGAGCAGCAGGTATTCGCGGCCGCTCAGGAACGGATAGAGATACGGCTCTTCCGGCACGTAGCCCAACAGCCGGCGGAACTCGAGCGGCGCCGTGCTGATATCGCGGCCGCCGTACTCGACGATGCCGCTCGATGGCTCGAGCAGGCCGGCCAGCATCCGCGCGGTGGTGGTCTTTCCCGAGCCGTTGGGGCCGAGGTAGCCAACGACCTCGCCGGGCCGAATCGTCAGGTTGACGTCGTGGACGACACGAATGCCGGAAAAGCGTTTCGCGAGCCGTGTGGCGCGTAGCTCCGTCATGACGCGTCGGCCGCGGCGCCCGCCTGGCGGCGTGCCGGCCAGAAGCACACCAGCACCGGCGTCACCGACAACGCCAGCACCACCGCGACGGCGACCAAGAAATCCGACCAGGTCTTGAAAATGCTGACCGAGACGGCGAGCGGAAACAGGTAGTAGCCGGCCGACAGCAACACCAGCTTGAAGAAGCTCCCGCCTCCCCGCCGCAGGTCGTCGCCCACCGCGCCGGCCATCGCAATCAATACCGCCGCACGCGCGTCGCGCCGGCGGTGCCGCCCGGCGTGCTCCTCGAACTCGAGATCGGCCAGGGCCGGCTCGACGATCAGCTCGAAGGAGCGTTGCGACACGAAGCGGTCGCAGGTGGCCACGACCCACGATTCAAACCTCGCCTCGCGGCTCATTTCGCCTCCGATGGTTTCAGGGCCAACGCCTGGCGCAGCGTCGAAAAGGCACTGTGCACCTTTCGTCCGTAGGGCGTCGCCCGATACAAGCGGCGTGGCGCGCCGCTGACACCGTCGGCGCGCTCCTCCTGCCGCGAATCGACAAAGCCCTTCTCTTCCATGCGCGCCAGGGTCACGTAGACGGAGCCGCGCTTGAGCGTCCCGGCCGAGGCATCGACCAGCTCGAGGCCGTAGCGCTCACGTCCCCGCAGCAGTTCCATCACCAGCGACTCGGTCCGCGACATCGAGGGCAGTCGAGGAGGCATCATCGGCGCATATCTTACAGATTGTCAGACTGATGTCAAGCAGTCCAGGACGGAACCGCCGACGGTGCGCGTCCGCGACGGACGGTGCGCTCGACCGACGGCGCGTCGTCACCGGTAGCGCTGTTCGTATCCGAACAGCACTTCCCCCACGCGCGACCACGGTCGCGAACCGCTCGACAACTTTCGGCCAATTTCGCGCGTCCTATCTCCCGACGGTGGGCATGGAACATGCCTCTTACCGACCCGCGCGGTTGGTGCCTGGCACCAACGACGACTGGTCACGGTGGTGCCAGGCATGGCCGGAGGCGAGGACATATGGAAACAGTAGTGCGTGATGTGGCGTTTGCTATTCGCAGCCTGCGGCGCCAGCCAGCGTTCGCCATCACCGCCGTACTGACGATTGCGCTCGGCCTTGGCGCCACCGCCGCCATCTTCAGCGTCGTCAACGCCGTGCTCTTAAGGCCGCTGCCCTATCGCGAGGCCGCGCGGCTCGGGACAGTGTGGAATGACATGCGCAACCGCAACGTGGTTGATTTCCCGATTTCGCCGGGCGACTTCTTCGATCTGCAGACGCAGCTGACGCAGTTCGACGATTTGATCGGCATCAACACGTTCCGGCCCACGATTGGCGGCGACGGCCGGGGTGATTCAGAGCAGATCGTCGGCGCCGGCGCCACGCCGAACATCTTCACCGTCCTCGGCCACCCCATTCACCTCGGGCGCAACTTCGTCGCCGACGACGCGGTGCCTCAGGATGCGGCGCCGCAAGGCGATCTCGTGCCGGCACCAGGCGCGCCACCGCCGCCGCTGCCGAACATCGCGATCCTCAGCTACGAGTTCTGGCAGCGACGCTACGGCGGTGACGAATCGATCGTCGGCACGTCGATCGAATTCGGCAACGGCCGCGCCGACATCGTCGGCGTGCTGGCGCCGCGATTCGAATTGCTGTTCCCGCCGGGCACCAACGTCGACCCGCGGCCCGATCTCGTGGTTGCCAATCGCGTCAACTACCAGGCCGGATCGCGCAACAACGTGTTCCTGCGCGTGGTCGCCAAGCTGAAGCCGGGCGTGACCTTCGCGCAGGCGCAATCGGAGCTCGATCGCCTCTCGGCGGATCTGCGATCGCGGTTCCCGATCAAGCAGACCGCCAACTCCAATCTGCGCATCGAGCCGATGCACACCGACCTGGTCGCCGATGTAAAACCGCAGCTGATGGCGCTGATGGGCGCCGTGATCTTCGTGCTGCTGATCGCCTGCGCGAATGTCGCGAATCTTCTGCTGGTGCGCGCCTCGGCGCGCGAACGAGAGCTGGCGGTGCGCGCGGCGCTCGGCGGCAGCCAGTGGCGCATCATCCGCCAGCTGGTGGCGGAAAGCGTGGTGCTGGCGGCCATCGGCGGCGCCGCCGGCCTGTTGCTCGCGCAGTTCGGCATCGACGCGCTGATTGCAACTGTCGCCGGCAGGCCTGCCTCGCGCGACCGCGGTATCCCTCGACCGCACGGCGCTAGGCTTTGCCGCGCTGTCGTCGTTCGGCGCGGCGCTGATCTTCGGCGTGTTACCGGCGTGGAAAGCCTCGCGTCCCGACGTGATGGACGTGCTGCGCTCCAGCGGACGCCTGGTCGGCGGGTCGTCCGGTCGATGGCTGCGCGACGGGGCGGTGATCGCTGAAGTCGCGCTCGCGTTTGTGCTGCTCGTCGGCTCGGGATTGATGATCCGGACGTTCATGGCATTGCAGAACGCAAACCCCGGATTCGATCCGAATAACGTCATGACCTTCCTGATTCAGAACAACCGTGCGCAGGGCGCGGAGGCGCGCGCCGCATTTCAGCGGACGATGCTCGAACGGCTGAAGGCGGTTCCGGGCGTGGTTGACGCGACATCGGCCGGGCCGATCCCCCTGGACGGACAGAATTCGCTCGCCCGCGTCGGCCCGCTCGACGCCGCCACCGATCCCGCGAAGTTCCAGCAGGCGATCGCGCACTTCGTGCAGCCGGGTTACTTTGCGTTCACCAGGACGCCGATCATTGCCGGCCGCGCGTTCACCGACGCCGACAATAATCAGGCGGCGAAGGTGATCATCATCGACGACCTGCTCGCCGCCCAGCTATTCCCGGACGGCCACGCGGTCGGCCGCCGCATGCTCGCGCGCGTCACGACGCCCGAGCCCGACACCTTCGAGATCATCGGCGTCTCCAAGCACCAGCGCCACACGACGATGATGAGCGACGGCGAGGAAGGCATGTTCTTCACCGACGGTTACTCGCAGTTCGGCGCCGCGTTCAGGTGGGCGGTGCGCACCAGCGGCGATCCCGACGCGATCGTCGGCGCGGTGCGTGGTGCGTTGACACAGCACGATCCGCGGCTGTTGATGACGGAGCCGCGGACGTGGCGCTCGTACTTCGACGAACACGTCGCGCCGACACGCTTCGCCTTGATCCTGATCGGCGTGTTCGCGGCCGTGGCCGCGATCCTCGCGATGATCGGTCTGTACGGCGTGCTGGCGACGTCCGTGCGCCAGCGGACCACGGAGATTGGCGTTCGTCTGGCTTTCGGCGCCACCCCGACCGGCATTCTGTCGCTGATCATCGGACAGGGCCTGCGCCTCAGTGCGGGCGGCATCGTGCTCGGCGCGATCGCGGCGGTGGCGCTGACGCGCGTAATGGCCAGTCTGCTGGTGGGTGTTTCCGCGACCGATCCCGCGACCTTCGTCGCAATGGCCGCTCTATTCACCCTCGTCGCGACGTTCGCGGCCTGGATACCTGCGCGCCGCGCAGCCGCGCTGAATCCTAACGTCGCGCTCAGAGATCAGTAAAGGGCGTAGGTGCGTGGGGTGCGTAGGGCGTACTACGGTGCCTGGATGGCACCCTACGCACCGCTACGCACTCTACGCACCTTAGCTTCAGAAGCTGACTTTGAACGCCAACTGCATCACCCTCGGCTGATAGGCGTTCAGCAGGCTCTGCCTCGGCTGGCCGAACGTCGTCGAGTTCAGCTGGCCGTTATAGGCGCCGTAGTTGGCATGATTGGTCAGGTTGAACACTTCCGCGATCCCGGTCAGCTTCATGCCGCCCGGCAGGTTGATGTCTTTCGAGAGGCGCACGTCGACCCGGTGCAGCGGCAGGCCCTGCAACGCGTTACGAGGCGCGACCTCCCCGGGCGCAATCGACGTCGGGCCGTCGAAGCGGTCGCGTACCGAGATCACGGTCGGGTTGGTCGCCGACGTCACCACCGTCTCCGGAACCGCAATCGCGGCCGCTCCCGAGTTCAGGCGGGTCGTGCCGGTGTGGCCGAACGGATTGAGCGCGACGGTCGTCGCGTAGTAGTTGCCCGAGCCAAACAGATACGCGCCCGACAACGACATGCTGTAGGGCAGCCGCCAGATGCCGTTGAAGCGCAGCGTGTGGCGCTGGAACTCCGTGGAGCGCGCCCATTCCGCTTCCGGATCGAACGGGTTGTTCCCCTGATACTGGAAGTTCGTGGTGTTGTCGTTGGCAAACAGCATGTAGGTGTAGGACATCGAGGCCTGCCAGTTGTTCGCATAGCGGCGCGTCAATGCGCTCGACAGCGCCGCGTAGTCGGCACGGCCGTTCGATTCCAGCCATTGAATCTGGCCGTAGCTCGGATCGGGACGGCCCTGGTTGGGGTTGCGGTTATAGCCGGTCGCGGGATTGAAGAACAGGTTCGGATCGCGCTGCCGGGCGAAGTTGTAGCCCTTCCAGTGTGTCAGGTCGGCCTCAACTCCCAGCTGGCTGCCCAGCTGCCGCTGAAAGCCGATGATGCTCTGCCACGTCGAGGGCATCTGGTAATCGTGCGCGATCACGCGCGGCCCCTGAGCGGGCAGCGGCACGCGGCCGGCGAGGATGTCCGCCTGGGTCACGCCACGCGTGGGATCGGCGATGAAGCCGGGGCGGCCGTCGTTGGGAAACGAGTTCACCAGGATGCGTTCGCCGTTGAACGACTGGATGCTGAAGGTGGTGTTGGAGTCGGGGATGCTGTAATACAGGCCGCTGCCGCCGCGAATCACCATGTTGCCGTTGCCGCCGACATTCCAGGTGAAGCCGCCGCGCGGTGCCACGCTGCCGATGTCGCGCAAGTTGTTGGGATAGAGCAGCGCGCCGGGCTCGAGCGCGATGTCACTGTAGGGATTGACGCCGCCCGCCGGGTTGAACTTCGCCTGTGTCGTGATCAGCGGCGGATCGAGCGCGCCCCAGTCCGCGTCCCAGCGCACGCCGTAGTTCACTGTGAACGAATCGTTCATGCGCCAGGTATCGCCGAACCAGACCGCCCACGTCGGCCGCGGGATGTCGATGGTCCAGTCACCGAAGTTCTGGTCGAAGCGCTGCACCGTGGCGTCGAGGCCCGAGAAATCCCAACGCGACGGGTCGTTCCAGGCATCGAACGGCACCCGCCGGCCGATGTCCGCCGGAATCGACGTGAAGATATATTCGCCGCGCGACAGCAGTTCCCAGCTGCCGGTGTCGTGCCAGCGCAGGAACTCGCCGCCGAACTTCGAATCGTGACGGCCCCACGACTTCATCAGGTCGTAGCGCGCGCTGACCGTGTTCTGGAAGAACTCCTGCGGGTAGTTACGGCGCTGGCCAATGGTCAGGCCGGGGAACACGTAGTTCGGGGTGTTGGCCAGGGCCGGAACGGCCAGCTTGTTCTGCCAGTCGAAGTGGGTGTAGCCGATCTTGATTTCCTGCAGCGTGGTGTTGCTCAGCACCTTGGCCCAGGTCCCGACGACGTTGATCGCCTTGCGGTAGCGGGCGGCGGCCTGCGAGGGATGTTCGGTGCCGGCGACCTGCGTGAAGTCGTTGCCCCAGTCCCAATACGAGCCGCGCACGGTGAAGTGATCGTTCGGGCGGGGCTGCCAGTCGCCGCGGCCGAGGAAGCTGTTCTGAACCAGCTTGGTATCGAAGGTGAAGGACTGTCCGGGCAGCGGCGCCGGCGCCGCGAGAATCGTATTCGGCTCGTTCTCGCGCTCGAACGACGCGAAAAAGTGCATCTTGTCCTTGACGAGCGGACCGCCGATGGCGGCGCCAATCTGCTGATTGGCATAGGGCAGCACGCGGTTGGCGATGAAGTCCTTGGCGTTCCATTTGTCGTCGCGGAAGTAGCCGTAGACGCTGCCGTCGTAGTTGTTGGTGCCGGATCGCGAAATCGCCTGCACCTGGATGCCGAGCGATCGGCCCTGGGTGATGTCGAACAGGTTGGTGACGACCTGGAACTCGGCAATCGCTTCACGGCTGAACTTCGGCTGTCCGAATCCGGACCCGGCCACCTGCTGGGTGATCTCCTGGCCATCGAGATTGAGCTGGAACTGGCGATCGCGCACACCCGGCGTGGTGTCCACTGCGTTGGCGGTGATGCCCTTGACCTGCATGGCGAGCTCCATCCAGTTGCGGCCCTGCAGCGGCAGCTCCTCCATCTGCCGGCGATCGACGTTGCCCGCCACCTGCGTCGAGCTGACGTCGACGAGCGGCGCCTGCCCGGTCACGGTCAAGGTCTCCGACAGCGACGCCACCTGCATCGCGAACGGCAGCGAACGGTTCTGGCCGACGAGCAGTTCGATCTCGGGCACGAGCACGGTCGAGAATCCCGACAGCTCGGCCTGGACCTTGTAGCGGCCGGCGCCGAGCCCTCGCAGTCGATACTCGCCGCGCTCATCGGACACCGTGGTCATGGCGCGGCCGGTGTCGATCATCGTCGCGGTAATGGTGGCCCCGGGCAGCGCCGACTTGGTGCTGTCGACCACCGCCCCGGTCAGCGTCGCGTCCTGGGCGAACACCGGCGCGGCGAGCAGGGTGAACATGAAGACGAGCAGCCGGGAGGAACACACGCGCATAACTCACTCCGTTTCCTGCCGATGGGCAGTGTGTGGGTCAAGACAACCGTCCTTCGACTTCGCTCAGGACGGCCCTGAGCAGGGTCGAAGGGCCGAATCAAAGACGACGATAAAGCCGCTGCCTGCGCGATCGCCCGGATGCGGGCGCCGGATGAATTGCGCGGACTATATCAGTTTTCGCCACCACCGATCGCCGCTCACGCGGCGAGGGCGATGGATGCCGACAGCTGATAGGATGGCCGCGCATGAGCGATTCCCACACCCACCTGACGCGCGTCGCCGCCACCCGCTGGCGGCTGTCGCTGCTGCTGACGGCGGCGATGACCCTGATCTATGTCGGCTTCATCCTGCTGATCGCCTTCAACAAGCCGCTGGTCGGCACCATCCTGATGCCGGGCCTCAGCCTCGGCATCCTGCTTGGCGTGCTGGTGATCCTTACGGCGTGGGCCTTGATCGTGATCTACGTGCGGTGGACCAACACCCACTACGACCACCGCGTCGCCGACGAGCGCCGCTCCCGACAGGAGGCGCGCTGATGCAGACCGGACAGACCAATGTCGTGGCGATGGCCGGCTTTGCCATCTTCATCGTCCTCTCACTGGTGATCACCTGGTTCGCCGCACGCAAGACCCGCAGCACCCAGGACTTCTACGCGGCGGGCCGATCGATCACCGCCGTGCAGAACGGCCTCGCGCTGGCCGGGGATTACATGAGCGCCGCCAGCTTCCTCGGCATCGCCGGCCTCGTCGCGTTGTCCGGCTTCGACGGCCTGATCTATTCGATCGGTTTCCTGGTGGGCTGGCCGGTGGTGGTGTGCCTGATCGCCGAGCCCCTGCGCAACCTCGGCAAGTACACGTTCAGCGACGTGGTGGCGTTCCGCCTGCGGCAGACGCCGGTGCGCGTCGCCTCGGCGGCCGGCAGCCTCGCGGTCGTGGCGTTCTACCTGATTGCGCAAATGGTCGGCGCCGGCAACCTGATCCGCCTGCTGTTCGGACTCAGCTACGAAACCGCGGTGATCATCGTCGGACTGGTGATGCTGGCGTATGTGCTGTTCGGCGGGATGATTGCCACCACCTGGGTGCAGATCGTCAAGGCGGTGCTGCTGCTGAGCGGCGCGTCGATGCTGGCGGTGTTGGTGCTCGCGCAATTTTCATTCAACCCGCTGGCGCTGTTCGCCGAGGCGACCCGGCAGTACGGCGTCGGCGTGCTGGCGCCGGGACGATTCGTGTCGGACCCGGTGGACGGCATCTCGCTCGGCCTCGCCCTGATGTTCGGCACGGCCGGCCTGCCGCACATCCTGATGCGCTTCTATACCGTCCCTGATGCGCGCACCGCGCGCGTGTCGGTGGCCTATGCCACGGCCATCATCGGCGTGTTCTATCTGCTGACGTTCATCCTCGGTTTCGGAGCAATGGTGCTGGTCGGCCAGACGGCCATTACCGCGGTGGACGCCGGCGGCAACATGGCGGCGCCGCTGCTGGCCGAGGCCGTCGGCGGGCAGGCGTTTCTCGGCTTCATCTCCGCCGTCGCCTTTGCGACCATCCTCGCGGTGGTCGCGGGCCTGACGCTGGCGGGCGCGGCCGCCCTCTCGCACGACGTCTACGTGCACGTGTTTCGCGGCGGCGCGGCCACCGAAAAGGAACAGCTGAGGGTCGCCCGCGGCGCCACCATCCTGCTGGCGGTGTTCTCGATCGTCCTCGGCATCGCGTTCAAGGGCCAGAACGTCGCGTTCATGGTGGGACTCGCGTTCGCCATTGCCGCCAGCGCCAACTTCCCCGCCCTGGTGCTGTCGATGTTCTGGCGCGGCTTCACCACGCGTGGCGCGCAGGCCTCGATTCTGTTCGGCACGGTGGCGACGCTGGTGTTGATTTACCTGTCGCCGACCATCCAGATCGACATGTTGAAACATTCGACGGCTTATTTTCCGTATAGGAATCCAGGGCTGTTTACCATTCCGTCCTCCTTCATCGTCGGCATCATCGTGTCGCTGCTCGCTCCCGAGCCCGCCGCCCAGGAGGGCTTCGCGCGGCTCGAGCACCAGATCCACGTCGGCGAGGAAGAGCCCGTGTGACCCAGCCGGTCCGCTACGGGCTGCTGGCGGCGTGGCTCAGCATCGTCGCCGCGGCACTTTACCTGTATTTCTTCGAGCGCGCGTTCGTCGAGGCCCAGCTGTCGGATGCGATGTCGATCGGCGGCATCATTGCCGCCGCGATCTACCTGCTGCTCGGCGCGGTGCGGGCCTTTACGCTGGTGCCCGCCACGCTGATGATCGTCGTCGGACTGCCGTTCTTCGAGCCGTGGCCGCTCTTCTTCATGACCGTCGCCGGCATCCTGGTCTCGTCGGCGCTGTTCTACTGGTTTTCCGAGACGCTGCAGTTCAACGCGACCTTCGAACGCCGCCATCCGAGGGAGATCGCGCGGATGCGGGCGGCGCTCGCCAGGCATCAACTGCCGATCATCATCGCCTGGAGTTTCTTCCCGCTGCTGCCGACCGACGTGATCTGCTACGTGTGCGGCGCGCTGAGGGTCAACTTCACCAAGACGATGGTGGGGGTGTTGCTTGGCGAAGGCGCGATCTGCGCCGTGTATATCTTCTTCGGCGACTACCTGTTGAGCGGCCGGATCTAGCGCCCGCGCGCGGGACCGGACTGGCCGCCGCCGCCCTGACGAAGGGGGACGTTCTCGGTGGGATACGCCTCCCCGCCGAGGTATCGCGAGCGATCGTCGGGATCGTAGATCCGGACCTGCCGGTTCAGGTCGAACCGCGGCGGCCAGTCGAGCCCGCCGATCTCCGACCGATCCCGGAAGCGCGCGCGGAAGTCGGCCTCCTCGCGGCGCTCCACCAGGACGTACGGCTGGTGTCCGCTGGACTTCAGCCAGCCGATCGCGCGATCGAGCCACGCCGGATCGAGGGCATCCCACATCACAATCTCGCGGCCGGCATGGAACCGCACGCTGCCGCTCTCCCACACCGTGATCAGCACGGCGTTGGCCGGCAGGCGATCGCGCACCAGTTGCGCGGTCTCACGATACCGTCCCTCGCTGCGGTGCAGATCGAACGCCTGCCGATCCGCGGCCGCTCGTACGCCGACGATGCCGAGCAGCGCCGCGAGGATCGGAATCAGCCCGCCCATCAGGTTGCGCGACAGGATCTGCACGGCGGCGGCGCTGGCCAGAATCAGGAGCACGACGATGGCGGGGATCAGAAATCGCAGGTACCACCACTCCGGAAACGGTCGATAGAGCAGATAGATCGCCATCTCGACCGCGGCGAAGCCCAGCAGCAGCACCGCGCCTTTGCGCTTGAGGCCGGCAAAGACGAGCGGCCCGAGCAGCGCCATCGCCGGAACGATGTGCTGAGTCTGAAAGAGGGCGCGTGAATAGTTGGTGAGGTTGTCGTTGACGTAGCTCGTGCTGAAGAGGTCCGTCGCCGTGCCATAACCGGAGCCAGTGAGGCTGCCGTACAGGGCGTGGTTCAGCCAGAGCAGCGTCATCGCCCCGGGCAGCGCGCCGGCGATCATTGTGAACACCGCTCGCCCGGCCTGCCGGGTGGCCCCGTACTGAAGCAACGGCGTCAGCGCCAGCACCGCGGCGAGCGGCGCCAGATTCGGGCGCACGAGAATGGCCATGCCGACCAGCGCGCCGGCAATCGCGCTGCTGCGGCTGAACGCGATCGCGCCCAGCCACAAGGCTGCGGTGAGGATGTCGTTCATCGGCTGCACCGACTGATACAGCACGATCGGACTGGTCGCGGTGAGGATCGCCGCCGCGGCGCCCGCCATGCCGCCGGCGAGCTGGCGGCCGATGATGAAGGCCGACAGGACCAGCGCTGCGGCCGCAATCGGCGTGAGCCAGAAGATGGCGTCCGGTCCGAAGGCCGCGGCGAGCGGCGCCATCACCACCGCCATGCCGGGCGCACAGATCGGCGAGGCGGCGTACGGGTGGACCGGCGACGGGATGAAGCCGCCCGGGGCGAGGGTGAGCGACACGTCGGGCCACGGCGCGTCAATCGCGAGCGCGCTGGTCGGCTGCAGGTGGCCGGCGGCGAAGGCCTGCGCCATCAACGCATAACAGGATGAATCCGATCCGCCGACAGCCCAGGTGCCGCGCACCATGCCCACCGCGGCCAGACCGATCGCGGCGACCACGGCGACGAGCGTCGCGACCGCGCCGCTCGCCTGGCCGCCGACACGCGGGCGAAAGCGCGCGACGCGGCGCAGCCGGATCATTTTGAAAAGCGATATTTGACGAGCACTTGAATGGCGCGGACGCCGTCACGCCAGCCAATTTTCTTGCCCTGCGCGCGGCTGCGTGGCTCGAAGCGGATCGGCAGTTCCAGGATCGAATGCCCGGCGCGCAGCAGTTTGGCGGTGATCTCGGGCTCGATGTCGAACCGATTCGACTCGAGATTGAGCGACTGCGCCACCTCGCGCTCCATCACCTTGTAACAGGTCTCCATGTCGGTGATGCGCCCGCCAAACAGCAGATTGGTCGCACCGGTCAGCACCTGGTTGGCGAGGATCGACAGCCACGGCGCCGCCGGCCGCCCGGCCATGAATCGCGATCCGTAAACCACGCGGGTGCGGCCGTCGAGGATCGGCTTCACCAGGTCGGCGATCTGCGCGGGGTCGAGCTCGAGGTCGGCATCCTGGATCGCCACCACCGTGCCGGTGGCGCGGGCGAAGCCAATCCGAATCGCGCTGCCCTTCCCGCCGTTTTTCTCGGCGTGAATGATGTGAATCTCAGGCCGCGCGGCGATCCGATCGAGCACTTCGCGCGTGCCGTCGGTCGATCCGTCGTTGACCACGAGGATCTCGCGGGGCGCGGGCAGGTCGATCTCGAGCAATCGCTGGATGACTGCAGCGACGGTTCGTGCCTCGTTGAACACCGGGACGACGATCGAGATGAGGGGGGTCACTGCTTCGGGTTCGGGGTCAGGGTTCAAGGAGTGAGGGGCTCACGAGGCCGCTTCAACAACGGCGGCGGGGGCGCTGGTCTCGATCTTGCGAACTGGGACGCCGACGTAGACCGACGCCGCGTCGAGGCTGGTCCCTTTCAGCACCACGCTCATCGCGCCAATCTGGCACTTCTCGCCTGCCTCGACGTTGATCCCCACCATGCTGCCCAGGCCGACGGTCACAAACCGCGAGAGCTTCACCGAACCGGTCTTGACCATGCCGCCTTCTACAGTATGACCCGAGAGGTGCACGTTTTCGCCAATCACCACGCCGTCGCCGAACTCCAGCAGGTTGTGATCGGAAATCGACAGGCTGTTGATATGGACGCCGCGCCCGATGCGCGCGCCATTCCAGCGCAGGTAGAGGGTCCACATGAAGGAAGCGCGAAAGAAGGTGCCGACCAGCACCCGCACCACATGCGTCGAGATCATGTAGCGCGACCAGTCGAGCAGCGGCCAGTCGAGATCGCGCAGCTTCCACACGCCGTCCGGGGCGGTGCGCCACCCGCAGATCTTGGTCGACCAGGCCGACAGCGCGATCAGCGCCAGCGCGAACACCAGGTACGCCGGCACCAGCGACATGGCGACCACCGCCGGCCGCAAGATCCAGGGGTCCGGCACCCAGGTCAGGCTCCACGACCAGAACGTGAACGCCGGCAGCACCGACAGGCCGAAGACCACGGTCTCGACGACGAAGATCGAGATCACGGTCCAGGTCACGCGCGCGGCCTGAGCTGGGGTCACCGGCGGGAGGGTACCATAAGAAAGTTGGCGCCGGCCGTTGGCCCGTCGCCGAACGGTTTACAGTTTCAGGCAGCAGTTCATGAAGGACCCTCTGGTATTGGTTCCCGGCATCGATGGCACCGGAACCCTGTTTTATCGACAGATTCCATCACTCGAACGGGACTTTGCCGTCACCGCCACCCGGCTGCGCGACGATGCGGCGAGCATGGACGAGCTCGTCGCCGATCTGGACGAGCACATCATCCAGGCGGCCGGCCCGACCAGGCGCGTCACGCTGTTCGGCGAGTCGTTCGGTGGCGCCTTGACCCTCAGCTACGCCATCGCGCATCCGGAACGGGTCGATCGGCTGGTGATCCTCAATTCGTTCGCGCATTTCGCATCGCCGGCGCGGTTGTGGCTGGGCTACCAGCTGCTGCGCGCCCTGCCGTGGCCGTTGATGCCGGCCATTCGCCGCCTCAACGCCGGCCGCATGCACTCGCGGCACACCGAGCGTGAAGAGATTGCGCGGTTCCTCGACCTGATGCGGTCGGCGACGCGCGACGGCTATCTGTCGCGCCTGCGCATCCTGCGTGGCTACGATATCCGCCGGCGTCTGCCCTCGATCACCGCGCCGGTGCTGTATCTGGCGGCCGACCGCGACACGCTCGTGCCGTCGGTCCAGCAGGCGACATTGATGTGCGGGCTCACGCCGGCCGCCACGCTGCGGATCCTCGAAGGCCACGGCCACAGCTGCCTGATCGCGCCGGACATGGAACTGGCGGCGATCGTCAGGGAATGGATGATGCGTGCGGATCGTTAGCATGGCGCAGAACGTGCCCGGACCGGTTGCGGTGTCGCGCGCCGTGGCGGGCGGAGCGCGCGCGATCAAGGTCGAGGCGCCGTGGGGCGATCCGCTCGAACAGCTGTGCCGCGCGTGGTACGACGAGCTGCACGCGTCGGTGACGGTCGAACGGCTCGATCTGAAATCGGCCGCGGGCCAGGTCCGGATCAAGGCGCTGCTGCAGGACGCCGATGTGTTCCTCGCCAGCCATCGCCCGTCCGCGCTCGCGCGCCTCGGCCTCGATCGTGATGCGCTCGCGCAGGAATTTCCCCGCCTGGGCCACGTCAATATCGTCGGCGACACGGCCAGGCCCGAGGAGCCCGGACACGATCTCACCTATCAAGCACGCGCGGGCGTGTTGCACAACGCCTTGCCGCTGACCTTGTTTGCGGACATGGCGGGCGCCGACCGTGCGCACGCCGCAATCCGGGACGTGATGCGTCAACCCGGCGCCGCGCACGTGGTGGGGCTGTATGACGCGCTGCGCGATCTGGCGGCGCCGCTGCACCACGGCCTGACCGCGCCCGGCGGCGCGCTCGGCGGCGGCAACCCGGCGTATGGCATTTACGCGGCGCGGGAGGGCACGATCGCGGTGGGGGCGCTCGAGCCGCATTTCCGCACCCGGCTCTACCAGGGCCTTGGACTCGCGGAGGGCGCCAATCCCGCCACGGTCTTCGCGACCAGAACCGCCACCGAGTGGGAAGCATGGGCCGCCGCACGCGACCTTCCGCTCGTCGCCATCCGTTGACTCGAGAAAGCGCACTCATGCATCGAGACGTTCTGGAAGCCGCGCACGGGATCGCCACGACATACCTCGACGAGGTGGCGACGCGACATGTCGGCGGCGCGGCGACGCGCGAAGCGCTCGTCGGGGCGCTTGGCGGGCAGCTGCCTGCCGGCGGGTCGGATCCCGTCGACGTCCTGCGACAACTCGCCACCGCCGCCGATCCCGGACTCGTGGCAACCGTGGGGCCGCGATACTTTGGGTTCGTGACCGGCGGCGCCGTGCCCGTGACGGTGGCCGCCGACTGGATCGCCAGCGCGTGGGACCAGAATGGCGCGCTCTACGTGATGTCGCCCGCAATCGGGGTGATCGAGGACATCGTCGCCGGCTGGCTGCTCGAGATGCTCGGGCTGCCGCGCACGGCGAGTGTCGGCTTCGTCACCGGCTGCCACATGGCGAACTTCACCTGCCTCGCCGCCGCGCGGCATGAAGTGTTGCGCCGCGCCGGCTGGAACGTGGAGGCGCGCGGACTGCAGCGCGCACCGCGGGTCCGCGTGATCGCCGGCGGCGAGGTGCACATCTCCGCCGTCGGCGCGCTGCGGTATCTCGGCTTCGGCACCGAGGAGATCGAGATCATTCCCGCCGACGGTCAGGGCCGGATGCGGGCGGACGCGCTGGACGCCGCGCTCGCCACCGCGGACGGGCCGACCATCGTCTGCGCGCAGGCCGGCAACGTCAGCACCGGTGCGAGCGATCCGATCGAGGCCATCGTGGCCAGCGCGCAGGCGCGCGGGGCGTGGGTGCACGTCGACGGCGCCTTCGGATTATGGGCGGCGGCGGTGCCCGAGCTGCGAGCGCAGGTCCGCGGCATCGAGCACGCCGACTCCTGGGCGACCGACGCGCACAAATGGCTGAATGTGCCGTACGACTCGGGTCTGGCCATCGTCCGCCACGCCGCGCCGCACCGCGCCGCCATGAGCATGCAGGCGTCCTACCTGCAGCGCGGCACCGACGAGCAGCGCGTCGGCATGGACTGGGTGCCGGAGTCGTCGCGTCGATCGCGCGTGCTGCCCCTCTACGCCCTGATCAGGACGCTCGGCCGCGACGGCATCGCCGGGATCGTCCGCCGCAATTGCCTGCTCGCGCGCCGCATGGCCAATCGTCTCTCGGCGGCACCGGGCGTGCGGATCCTGAACGACGTCGTCCTCAACCAGGTGCTGGTGCAGTTTGCCGACGACGCAACCACCAGTCAGGTGATTGCGCGCGTCCAAGCGGAAGGCACGTGCTGGGCGGGCGGCGCGCTCTGGCAGCACATGCGGGCCATGCGGATCTCGGTCTCGAACTGGTCGACGACCGACGACGACATCGATCGGTCGGCGGAGGCGATCCTGCGGTGCTTTCGGGCAGCTACGGCTTCTTGACCGGGGCCTTGGTGGCCGGGGCCTTGCGGACGGGGGCTTTTTTCGGCGTCGGCCCGGGCCGGTACTCGAGCATCACGTTGCTGATGCTGGCGATCGGCCGCCCGGGGCTGTTGAAGTGATCGACGCCGTCGGGCCGCATCACCGACAGCTTCTCCCCCAGAATCGACACCTGCTCCCCGACGTCGGCCGGCAATTCGATGGTGATGAACTCGTCGCCCGACGGGGCGACGGCCTTGACCCCACCAGGACCCGCGCCGCCGCTGATGCGATCGAACAGGTCCTTTTCGGTCCGCACCTCACTCTGGACGATGGCGCGATCGATCAAGGTATTGTCCATGGTCAGCACGCCGATCGTCGCGGTGTATTTGCGATAGGCCTGCTTCAGTTTCACCAGCTCTGCCGAATAGGTGTGGCGGTTATGCAGCTCGAATGACATCAGCACCGTGCCGCGATGCGGGGGCACGGTGACGAGCACCCCTTCCAGCGGATCGTTGCCGGTCAACACGTCGCAGAAGCGCCGCTGGGTGCTGACGCCCCTGCCAAGCTCCGAAGGGCACTTCCATTCGGCCTGGATTCTCGACAGCGGAGCCGTGGGCGCCTTCTTCGCGGTGGTCGCGGCTTTTTTGGGCGGCGTCTTGCGCGTCTGGGCATCGACGGCAGGCATCAACAGCAGCGATGCTGAGACAAGCGCGAGCACGAGACGCATCCCACAAGTATATAGGCCGCGGGCAAGGGGATTGCTTAGAGGATGCGTTCAGTCGGCTCCCGTCTTGTGCGATGTCTGCTGGGGTCCTCCCCTGTCGTTCGCTGTCAGACGAATCCCGATTGATCTCGCGGTGCGCTTCCCGGTCTCATTCAAAGTCTTGTAAGGCGTAAACGGAATTCCGGAGGATTAGCGTGATGAATCGAGTACGAGTGTGGCTGGCGGCCCTGAGTATCGTGGCGGGTGCGGCGTTGCCGGTGTCCGCTCAGGTGCAGACCGGATCGATCCTGGTGCGCGTCGCCGATCAGCAGGGCGGCGCCATTCCCGGCGTGTCGGTGACCCTGTCGAGCCCGGTCCTGGTGTCGGGCACCATGTCGGGCGTTACCGACAGCGGCGGCGTGAACCGCTTCCCGTCCCTGCAGCCGGGCATTTACTCGGTGAGGGTCGAGCTCCAGGGCTTCCGCACGGTGGTGCGCGAGAACGTCCAGGTGGTGGTCGGCCAGACGGTGCCGCTCGACCTGCAGTTGACCGTGGCCACGGTGGCTGAGACGGTGACCGTCACCGGCAGCTCGCCGGTAGTCGATACGACCACCGCGAACACCAGCGTGAACCTGAGCGAACAGCTGCTGCAGGGCACGCCCGGCGGCCGCGACATCTGGTCGCTGGTTGAATACAAGGTGCCGAGCCTGCTGATCACGCGGCCCGATGTTGGCGGCACCTCGGGCGGGTTGCAGGGGGTCTTCAACGCGCGCGGCACGACCAGCGCGCAGAATTCCAGCTATCTCAACGGCATCAACGTGGGCGATCCGGCGGCGATCGGCGCGGCCGGCTTCTACTACGACTTCGATGCCTTCGACGACATCCAGGTCTCAACCGGCGCGCACGACATCACCGTGCCGACGAGCGGCGTGTTCCTGAACATGGTGACCAAGAGCGGCGGCGAAAGCTGGCGCGGCCGGCTCACCGGCGCGTGGTTGGGCGACGCGACGCAGACGCAGAACATCGACGACAACCTGCTGCGCTACGGCTTCCGCCGGGAAACCAACGCCGTCGACTTTGTCTCCGACGTCAACATCAGCGCCGGCGGACCGATCATCGCGAGAAAGCTGCGCGTGTTCACGTCATTCCGCGACTGGCGCGTGCACGTCAACGTGCCGGCGGCGTTTTCCACCCTGGTCCTCGACCGGACCGACATCACCTCCGGCCTCGTCAACGCCAACTACCAGATCAGCGACAGGAACCGCCTCACCGGCCTGTACTCGAGGCAGTATTACAAGAAGCCCAACCGCTTCCTGATCGCGTCCAACACCGCGACCATCGATTCGACCAGCAACGAAGACGACGTGTTCGACATCTACCAGGTGCTGTGGAACTCGGTGGTGACGCAAAAGTTCTTCATCGACGCGCGCGTCGGCCTCAACAAGATCTTCTTCCCGACCTACCTGAACGGGAGCGATCAGACACTGCTCGACTCGGCGACCGGCATCCGCACCCGCAACTTCAGCACCGGCACCGAGCGGTGGCGCGATCGCTACCAGGGCAACGCCACCGGCCAGTACTACGTCGACGAGCTGGCCGGCGGCCGGCACGAGTTCAAGTTCGGGTTCGACCTGTCACACTCGCCGGTCGAGAACCGGGTGTCGCGTTTTGACGACGTCGATCTGCAGTACAGCAGTGCCACCGGCCTGGCGCAGACGGTGACGCTGTTTGCGACGCCGTTCTACACCAAGACCGCCATCAACATGACGTCGCTCTACGCGCAGGACGCGGTGTCGTGGAAGCGGCTGACCGTCACTGCCGGGCTGCGCTGGGAAAAGGTGGTCGGCTACCTGCCGGATCAGAGCAGTCCGGCCAGCCGCTACTTCCCGAACCTGCCGCGCAGTTTCTCGCAGGTCGACAACGTCGTGAACTGGACCACGGTCGGCCCGCGCGTCAGCGCCGCCTACGACCTGATGGGCAACGGCCGCACCGCGCTCAAGCTCGCCGCCGGCCGCTACTACTATCAAATCGCATCGGGCGGTGGCATTCTCGACGGCGTCAATCCGAACGCCAACTATCAGGAGCAGTACAGCTGGAACGACAGCAACGGCGACCGCCGCTTCCAGCCCGGCGAGCAGACCGGCAACCCGGTGGTCAGCCGCGTCGATCCCTCGACGATCTCCGTCGATCCCGATTATCTGCGCCCCTACACGGACGAACTCACCGGCGGCTTCGATCACGAACTGTTCCCGTCGCTGCGTCTCAGCACCGCCTTCACCCATCGGGTCGAGCGCAATCCCCAGGCGACGTCCAATCCAGCGAACCCGTACGACAGCTTCCTGACGACTCGACCCGACAACGGGCGCGACGGCGTCGCGGGCACCGCCGACGACGGCACGTTCCAGTTCTACAACCGCACGTCCACGGCGGTGAACCAGACCTATTTCACCAACGACCGCAGCTTCCGGCAGACCTACGACGGCGTCGAGGTCACCGCCACCAAGCGCATGTCGAACCGCTGGCAGATGCTGGCCGGCTACACGTTTGCGCGCAGCCGCATCGAGGGCCTCAGCGTCAACGTCAATCCCAACAGCCTGCTGAACGTCAGCGGCGTGCTGGCCGGTCAGAACACCAACTTCAATGGCCAGATCGGTGACCGCCCGCACCAGCTGAAGATCACCGGCACCTACGTGCTGCCGTTCTACGAGATCGGCGTCGCCGGCAACTTCAACTCGCAAAGCGGCATTCCGATCACGCGGCAGGTCAGCGTCGCCCAGACGGTCGGCGGCAACAGCACCGTGAACGTCGAACCGCTGGGGTCGTTCCGCCTGCCGAGGCGGACAGTCGGTGATTTCCGTGTCTTCAAGACGGTGCGCTTCGGCACCAGGAGCCTCGAGACCTCGGTCGATTTCAACAACGTCACCAATGCCAACACGTTCTGGGACGCACGGACGCTGAGCGGCACCATCAACCTGCGGCAGAACGGCGATCCGACCGGCGCCATCAACACCCTGGCGCAGTTCGCGTCGCCGTCGCAGGTCTACGGCCCGCGGAACATCCGCTTCAACGCGGCGTTCCGCTTCTAGTCGTCGAGGTGATGTGAGCCTTGAGGGAGCGGCAATCCTGACACCGTCAGGTTGCCGCCTCTCAACTTGAGCAGCTCGAGGAACTCCATGCGGGTGCGCTGCTGGGTCTGGAACGCGCCCAGCATCGCGCTGGTGATGGTGTAGGAATTCTGCTTCTCGACGCCGCGCATCGCCATGCACAGATGCGTGCCTTCGCACACCACCGCCACTCCCAGCGGCCGGATTTTCTCCTGGATGGTGGCGGCGATCTGGTTGGTCATCCGCTCCTGCAACTGCAATCGCCGCGCGAAAATGTCGACCAGCCGCGGAATTTTGCTGAGCCCGATTACCTTGCCGTCGGGAATGTAGGCAACGTGGCACTTGCCGAAGAACGGCAGCAGATGATGCTCGCACATGCTGTAGAAGTCGATGTCGCGGACGATCACCATCTCGCTATAATCAACATCGAACAGTGCACCGTTCAGCATGCCGTCGATGTCAGCCGCGTAGCCGCTCGTGAGAAACCTCAACGCCGTGTCGACCCGCTTCGGTGTCCGGATGAGGCCCTCGCGTTCGGGGTCCTCGCCCAACTCGATCAACAGACGCTTGATGAGATCCTGCATGTTGGTATTGTACGTCTCGGGTGCAGCAGGTGCGTCAGGTGCGGCAAGTGTCATACCGGCCTTGGATGCTCGACGTGCGATTCAGGTTCCGCTCGACGATCCCGACACGCTCTACCAGGATCGGGAGAACCTGGCGAGCGCGCAGAAGGCGGCCGGCATCTGGGCGGCGCGGCTCGCCGCGTCTCCAGGGGATTTCGAATCTGCCGTCAAGCTCGCACAGGCGCGCTACTGGCTGGGGACCCACGGGTTGCCGGCCACTGAGCGCCGGGGCGCGCTCGAACAGGGCGTCGCCGCGGCGCGAGCCGCGATCGCCGTCGACGCGGCTCGCCCGCACGGCCATTTCTGGCTGGCCGCGAACATGGGCGCGCTCGCCGAATCGTTCGGTTTGCGGCAGGGCATCAAGTATCGCGGTCAGATCAAGGAGGCGTTACTGACGACGCTGCGACTTGAGCCCGCGTTTCTTGACGGCTCGGCCGACCGCGCGCTGGGGCGGTGGTATTTCAAGGTGCCGGCTCTGTTCGGCGGCAGCGACCGGCAATCGGAAGTGCACTTGCGCAGGGCGCTGACCTACAACGCCAACAGCGTGCTCTCGCACCTGTTCCTGGCCGAGACCCTCGACCATCTCGGTCGCAAGGACGACGCGCGGCGGGCGTGCCAGGCGGCCATTGACGCCCCGCTCGATCCGAATTGGATGCCCGAGGATCGGCGCTTCAAGGAGCAGGCGACGCGCCTGCTGCAGAGGTTGGCGCGCTGACCGCTCCGATGAGCGGATCAGACGACTCCGCACCGCCGCCTGCCGGCGCCCCACTCGCCGGCGACGCGGTGTTCTCGCTCGATCCCGAACAGTCGCGCCGCGCCCAGTACCGTCGCGGCTACAAGCTCAACGTCGTCCAGATTCCGATCATGCGGGTGATTGGTTTCGCGGCGATGACGCTGGCGGCGTTGCTCTACGATCTCAACCTGCCGGTCTTTCCGGTCGAAGGGTTGCTGACGCTGTCGGCGATCAACGTCGGATACGCGCTGGCCGCGCTCGTCGCCGTGCGCCTGCTCTACGACCGCGCCGGCCGGGTCGATCTCACGCTGGTGTTGCTGCACCTCGACGTGGTGATGTGGCTGTTCACGATGCATCACGTCGGCGGCGCCGACGACCTGTTCGCGTTTTTTCTGCTGGTGCGGGTCGGCGACCAGGTGGGCTTCGGGTTCCGCCGCGCGTTCTACTTCACGCACGTCGTCGTGGCGACCTATCTCGGCTATCTGGCCTGGCTGTCGATGGGCACGCCCATGGCCTGGACCAGCCACCTCTACGTCGCGGCGACGATGTACGTCATCGGCGCCTACGTCTCGATCACCGGCATTGCGATCGAATCGCTGCGCAAGCGGTCGAGCGAGGTGGTGCGCCAGGCGCGCGACCTGCTCCGGCAACTCGAGGCCCGGACCGGCGAGCTGCGCGCGCAGGCGATCGAACTCGAGCAGGCCAGGCTCCAGGCGGAGAGCGCGAGTCAGGCGAAGTCGGCATTTCTCGCCACCATGAGCCACGAGATTCGCACGCCGATGAACGGCGTCATCGGCATGACCAGCCTGCTGCAGGACACGCCGCTCGACGCGAGCCAGCGCGAGTACACCGAGGCAATTCGCCTCAGCGGGCAGAACCTGCTGGTGATCATCAACGACATCCTGGATTTCTCGAAGGTCGAGTCGGGCATGGTGACGCTCGACCGGCGGCCGTTCGACTTGACGGAAGCAGTGACACGCGCCATCGATCTGCTGGCGCCGGCGGCGCGAGCCAAATCACTGCAACTCGACTGCACGATTGGCGCCGACGTGCCGCCACGGATCGTCGGCGACGCCGAGCGCCTGCGCCAGGTGCTGCTCAATCTGGCCGCCAACGCGGTGAAGTTCACCGAACACGGAGCCATCACCATCTCGATCCGCCGGGCCGCCGCGACCGACGCGCGGCCGGCCGCACCGATCACCCTCGAGTTCTGCGTGGCCGATACCGGCATCGGCATTCCCGCCGCGCAACAAGACCTGCTGTTCCGTCCGTTCTCGCAGGTCGATAGCGGTATCGCCCGCCGCCACGGCGGCACCGGACTGGGATTGGCGATCAGCAAGGGACTGGTCGACGCCATGGGCGGACGGATCTGGGTGCGGAGCGAGGCCGGCGGCGGCGCCAGGTTTTGTTTCACGCTGCCAACCGAAGCGGCGCCGGAGGAATCGGCGGCGGTGGAGGCGGCGTCCCTGTTTGACGAGACGCTGGCAGGGCGGCTGCCGATGCGCATCCTGGTGGCCGAGGACAACAGCGTCAACCGGAAAGTGGCGCTCGCCATGCTCCGGAGGTTTGGCTACGCCGCCGACGTCGCCATCAATGGGCTCGAGGCGGTCGACGCGGTCAGAAGCCGCGGCTACGACCTGGTACTGATGGACATCCAGATGCCCGAGATGGGCGGCCTCGACGCCACCCGGGCCATTCTCGCGCTTGAATCGGCAGGGCCGCCACCGCGCATCATTGGTCTCAGCGCCAATGCCATGGCCGACGACGTCCAGGCCGCGATGGGGGCCGGCATGAACGATTACCTCGCCAAGCCGATATCCCCGGCCGAACTGCGCGCGCGGCTCGAGAAATGGGCGCCGCGCTACTTCGCCGGGTAGTCGTAGAAGCCTTTGCCCGACTTCCTGCCCAGGTATCCCGCCAGCACCATCCGCTTCAGCAGCGGTGGCGGCGCGAAGCGCGGCTCGCGGAACTCGTCGAACATGATGTTGGCGATGAAATAGGTGGTATCGAGACCGACGAAATCCAGCAGCGTGAACGGGCCCATCGGGTAGCCGCAGCCGAGCTTCATCCCGTTGTCGATGTCCTCGACCGTGCCGAGGCCGTCTTCGAGGCAGCGGATGGCATCGAGCAGGTACGGCACCAGCAGCCGATTGACGATGAAGCCGCCGCGATCCGGCGCCGTGATCGGCTCCTTGCCAATCGCCTTCGCAAAGCCGACCAGGGCGTCGTGCGTTTCCTGGCTGGTCGCGAGCGCGCGAATCACCTCGACCAGTTTCATCAGCGGCACGGGATTGAAGAAGTGGAGCCCGCCGACTTTGTCCGGTCGGGCGGTCGCGGCCCCGAGCTCGGTGATGCAGAGCGACGAGGTGTTCGACGCAATCAGGCAGTGCGGCCCGACGACGGCCTCGACCTGCGCGTAGGCCTGTTTCTTGGCCTCGACGTTCTCGACGATTGCCTCGATCACCAGATCGCACTCCGCCAGGTCGGCGTAGTTGGTCGTGCCGGTGAGGTTGCCGAGCACGGTGCTCTTCTGCTCCTCGGTGACCTTGCCTTTTTCGACGCCGCTCGTCAGAAACTTCTCGATGCGCCCGACGCCCTTGCGGAGTGCGTCGGCGTTCACTTCGAGCACGTAGGTCTTGAAACCGGCGGCAGCGGAAATCTGCGCGATACCCGCGCCCATCAATCCACAACCGAGCACACCCACTGTTTTAATCGCCATACAACCTGATCCCTGCTCCCTACAACGCCTCGACAACCATCGCAATGCCCTGCCCGCCGCCGATGCAGGCCGAGGCCACGCCGTACTTCTTGCCGCGGCGACGCAGTTCCAATAACAGCGTCAGCAGAATGCGCGCGCCGCTCGCGCCGAGCGGGTGGCCGAGGGCGATGGCGCCGCCGTTGACGTTGACCTTCGACCGGTCCAGACCCAGTTCCTTCTCGACGGCCAGGTACTGCGGCGCGAAGGCCTCGTTGATCTCGATCAGATCCACATCGTGCAACCCCAGCTGCGCGCGCTCGAGCGCCTTGCGGATCGCCGGCGCCGGCCCCATGCCCATCAACGCCGGCTCGACACCAACGGTGGCCCACGACACGATGCGGCCGAGCGGCCGGGCGCCGCGCGCCGTCACGGCGTCCTCGCCGGCAATCACCAACGCCGCCGCGCCGTCGACGATGCCGCTGGCGTTGCCGGCGGTGACGACGCCGTCCTTCTTGAACACCGTCGGCAGTTTCGCCAGGATCTCCATGGTCGTCTCGGGCCGCAGGTGATCGTCCTGCTCGACCAGCGTGACACCCTTGCGGGTCTTGATCTCGACCGGCACCACTTCGTCCTTCATCACCCCGGCCGACCAGGCCCGGTGCGCGAGCTGCTGGCTGCGCAGCGCGTACTCATCCGCCTGTTCGCGCGTGATGCCGTACTTGGCGGCGCAATTCTCGGCGGTAATCGCCATCGAGCAGCCGGCGTAGGGATCGTTCAGCCCTTCCCAGAGCCAGTCTTCGAGCTTGCCCTGGCCGAGCTTCAGTCCCGTGCGCAGGCCGCGAATGACGTGCGGCACCTGGCTCATGTTCTCCATGCCGCCGGCGAGCACGAACCCCGCTTCGTCGAGCTGAATCTGCTGCGCGCCGCTAATCACCGCCTGGATGCCGGAGCCACACAGGCGATTGACGGTCAGCGCCGGCACTTCGATCGGCACTCCGGCCTTCAGCCCGACATGGCGCGCCCCGTAGTGCGCGTCGACACTGCTCTGCTGCACATTGCCGAACACCACGTGATCGATCCACTCGGGCCTGGTCGCGGTGCGCTCGAGCGCCGCCTTGGACGCGAGCGCGCCAAGCTCGATCGCCGACAGATCCTTGAGCGCGCCGACATGCGTGGTCATCGGTGTGCGCGCCCCGCCGAGAATGAAAACGTCTTTGGACATCGGTTCCTACGTTCGTTCTACGTTCGTTCTACGTTCGTTCTACGTTGGTTCTACGCTTGACTCGGGCGGCAATTCCGTCTCCTGTCTCGCGAGTACCAAGAGAGCCGCCGATATCAGTTGTGGTTTCATTCGCCGCGATTGCCTCTTCAACGGATGCTTCAATCGCTTTCGATTCGTCCCGCGCGCCAAGAGTTTCGAGCATCAGTGCGGTCGAGAGGATCGCGCCGATGGGATTCGCCACGTTCTTGCCGGCGAGCGGCGGCGCCGAACCGTGAACGGGTTCGAATAATGACGTCTTCCCTGGATGAATGTTGCCCGACGCGGCCATGCCGAGTCCGCCCTGCAGCGCGCCGCCAATGTCGGTGATGATGTCGCCGAACAGGTTGTTGGTGACGATGACCTGATACTGCCCGGGGTCCTTGATGAGGAACATCGCCATCGCATCGATGTACTGGTGCGTGGCGGCGATGCCGGGGTAGTGCGCCGCCACTTCCTTGAACACGCGCTGCCAGAGGGCATGGCCCTGCTGCATGGCGTTGCTCTTGTCGGCCATGCAGACCTTGGTGTGGCCGTGGGCCTGCGCGAACTCGAACGCGTGGCGGATGATGCGATGCACGCCTTTGTAGGTGTTGATCTCTTCCTGGATCGCCACTTCATCGTCGGTGCCGGCCTTGAATCGTCCGCCGATGCCGACGTAGACCCCTTCGGTGTTCTCGCGGAACACCGTGAAGTTGATGTCGCGGCGGCCGCGATCCTTGAGCGGGCTCAGGCGATCGTCGAGCAGCTTGACGGGCCGATAGTTGACATAGAGGTCGAGTTCGAAGCGGGAGCCGAGCAGGATGTCGCGCGCGTGACGGTTGTCGGCAACGCGCGGATCGCCGAGCGCGCCGACGAAGATCGCGTCGAACTCGCGCAGCATCTGGTAGCCGTTGGCGGGCAGGGTCTCGCCGGTTTGCAAATAGTGATCGGCGCTCCAGGGCAGGTGCTCGAGCGCAAGGGTCCGACCGAACACGTCCGCGACCGAGGTGAGGACCTTGACCGCTTCGGCGGTGACGTCCTTGCCGATGCCGTCGCCGGCGATGATCGCGAGCTTCATAACAATTCGATGGCCATCGCCATGCCCATGCCGCCACTGACGCACAGCGTGGCGAGTCCCGTCTTCTTGCCCTGCCGCTGCAGCTCGTGCAGCAGGGTCACGACCATGCGTGCCCCGGTGCAGCCAATCGGATGACCGAGCGCGATGGCGCCGCCATTGACGTTCAGTTTCGCGGCCGGGACCGGCACGTCCTTCAACACCGCGAGCACCTGCGCGGCAAACGCCTCGTTGATCTCGACCAGATCGTAATCCTCGATGCCGAGGCCGATGCGTTGGTTCAGTTTCGCGATCGCCGGCACCGGGCCGATGCCCATGATCCGCGGATCGACGCCCGCGCTCGCCCACCCGATGATTCTCGCGATCGGGTGCAGACCGCGCGCGCGTGCGTAGTCGCCGGACGCGAGCACGACGGCCGCCGCGCCGTCGGTGATGCCCGACGCCGAGCCGGCGGTGATGATGCCGTCGTGGCCTTCGACCCTCGGAAAGGTCAGCGGCAGCGCGCGCAGCGCCTCGATCGTCGAACCATGGCGCGGATGTTCATCCGCGCTGAGGTCACGGGTCTGGCCCTTCTCGGTGATCGTCACCGGCGCGATCTCGCGAGTGAAGTGGCCGGCCCGCTGGGCGGCCTCGGCTTTGCGCTGGCTGTCGAGCGCGAACTGATCCGACTGCTCGCGACTGATGGCGTATTGCCGCGCGAGCACCTCCGCCGTCTCGCCCATGATCAGGCCCGAGAGCGGATCGGCGAAACCGTCGCGGTACATGGCGTCGACGAACTGGTAGTGGCCCATCTTGTGGCCCCAGCGCGCGTCGGCGGCGTCGATCAGGTACGGCACGCGGCTCATGTTCTCGATGCCGCCGGCCAGCACCATGTCCGACTCGCCGAGCATGATGCTCTGCGCGCCCGAGGCCAGCGCCTGCATGCCGCCGGCACAGGCCTTGTTGATGGTGTAGGCGGGCGAGCGGTCCGGAATACCCGAGCGGCGACCGACCTGCCGGGCCGGATTGGGACCGACTCCGGCCGGGCGGCCGTGCCCGATGAGCACTTCGTCGACGTCCGAGGCGGCGATGCCGGCGCGCGCAATGGCCGCGGTCGCGGCGACGGCGCCGAGTTCGGCGGCGTGCACCTCTTTAAATGACCCGCCAAACCGGCCAATCGGCGTCCGGGCAGCGCCAAGAATCACCACGTCCCGCACAGTCATCGTGTGCCGATAATATCAAACGACTGTTCAAATTAGCGGGATTCGGGGCTCCGGCCATCCCTGCCATTACCGTGTTTTGCACCAGAAAACAACCATTAATCCCGAAAAAGAGGGTATTAGTCCCACTTTTCATCCCATAAGTGGTTTAGAATTTTCTTGAGTCCACCAATTGGTGGCTCGGTGGGTTGACTCCCCGTCCCGGTGGTTTTCCCGATTGTTTGCAGTTGTTTTTCAAGGAGGACAGGTAATGTCCGTAAGACCTTTCGCAATACTGGTTCTGATCGCTGCGCTGGCCGTGCCGGCGTTCGCACAGGAGCAGCGCGGTTCGATTGAAGGCGTCGTTCGAGACGCTTCTGGTGCGGTGCTCCCCGGAGCCACCGTCGAAGCCCAGTCTAATGTCGGTCCGGTGGCGTCGACCACGTCCGACTCCGTCGGCACGTTCCGTTTCCCCGCGCTGCCGCCCGGGAACTACAAGGTGACCGCGAACCTCCAGGGGTTCGTGTCGCGTGAAGTGGTGGACGTGCGCGTCGCGCTCGGCCAGATCAAGAAGGTCGACTTTTCGCTGCCGTTGTCGGGCGTGACCGAGACGGTGCAGGTGACGGCGGTGACGCCGATCATCGACGTCCGCCAGAGCGCGCGCCAGACCAACATCCGCGCCGAGCAGGTCGAACTGCTCCCGCACGGCCGCGACTTCACGACGCTCGTGACGCAGGCGCCGGGCGCCAATCAGGAAAGCAAGCTCGGTGGCATCTCGATCGACGGCGCCAGCGCTGGTGAGAACCGTTTCATCATCGACGGCATCGAGACCACGAACCTGCAGAACGGCACGTCCGGCACCGGGCTGATCGCCGACTTTGTCGAAGAGGTGCAGGTCAAGTCGAGCGGCTTCTCGGCCGAGTTCGGCGGCGCGACCGGCGGCGTCATCAGCGCCGTGACCAAGAGCGGCACCAACAACTTCAGCGGCATGGGGCTGTTCAACTTCCAGGGAAGCTCCACCGAAGGGCGCCGCCGGCCGACGCTGCGCCAGAACCTGACCAACTCGGACGTCGCCGAATACATCACTTATCCGGACGACGACGAAAAGCGCCTCGAACCGGGCTTCGCCATCGGCGGGCCGCTCAAGCGCGACAGCGTCTGGTTCTTCGGCGCCTACCTGCCGGCCATGACGACGACCGATCGCACCGTCAACGGCAACACCGTGACCCAGGATGAAACCATCCAGAACATCACTGCCAATCTGACGGCGCAGCCGGCCAGCGCCGTGCGGGCGCGGCTGGCGTTCAACAGCGCGAATCGCGACCTGAAGGGCCTGCTGCCGGCGCTGAACGGCACCGATCCGGCCGCCACCAACTACTCGAAGAGTTCGGAGTTCCCGAACTACTCAACCTCGGGCAACCTCGACTGGGTGGCCTCGTCCAAGCTGCTGTTCAGCGTCCGCGGCGGCTACCGCTCCTCCGATCAGCACGACTCGAACGTCACGGAAGAGCCGCTGTTCATCTTCTCGGGCAGCAACAACATCAACTTCCTCGACACGCCGGCGAACCTCCAGCATGGCACCAGCTTCACCAGCATCCCGACCAACCAGAAGGTGACGCGCGATCAGCAAACGCGCCTGTACTTCCAGGCCGACAGCACTCTCTACGCACGCGCCGCCGGCGAGCATCAGGTCAAGTTCGGCATGCAGGCCGACCGCATCGGCAACAACGTGCTGCGCGGCGAGTCGCGCAACCGGGTCACCATCCGCTGGAACGGCGCGCTGTCAACCGGCGTGCCGGCGACGCGCGGCACCTACGGCTACTACTCGGTACGCAGCAACGCGGTCAGCCCGAAGCAGGGTTTGATCACCGAGGGCGATATCCATTCGACGACGCTCGGCTTCTTCGTGCAGGACGCCTGGACCATCAACAACAAGCTGACCATCAACGCCGGCGTCCGCACCGAGCGTGAGCGCGTCCCGACGTTTAGTGTCGGCGACGACATTCCGGAGTTCGGCCTGGAGTTCGGTTTCGGCCAGAAGCTGGCGCCGCGCCTCGGCTTTGCCTACGACGTCAAGGGCGACGGCCGCTGGAAGGTCGGCGGGTCGTGGGGCGTGTTCTACGACATCTTCAAGCTCGAATTGCCGCGCGGCTCGTTCGGCGGCGACAAGTGGCTGGAGTATTACTACACCCTCGACACGTTCAACTACCCGACGCTCGTCGACGGCGCCAGCTGCCCCCCGGCGTGCAGCGGCACGCTGATCCGCGGACCAATCGACTTCCGGCATCCGTCCTTCGGTGATGACTCGATCGATCCGGACCTCAAGCCGATGCGTCAGCAGGAGGCCACCTTCACGGTTGACCACCAGTTGAACGACCGCATGGCCGTGGGCCTCCGCTACGTCCACAAACAGGTCGACCGCGCCATCGAAGACACCGGCTTCCTCCTGCCGGACGGCAGCGAAGGCTACGTCATCGCCAATCCGGGCGAAGGCCTCACGGCGCTGGCGTTCACCAACCCCAACGTGGCGCTGCCCAAGGCCATTCGCGACTACGACGCGGTCGAGCTGTCGTTCGACAAGCGCATGTCGAACAGCTGGTATCTGCGCAGCAGCTACCTGTGGAGCCGGCTCTACGGCAACTACTCGGGCCTGAGCCAGTCGGACGAAAACGGCCGCCTGAGCCCCAACGTCGGCCGCCTGTTCGACTATCCGGCGATGATGTTCCAGGACGGCGGCACGCCGGCCCTCGGCCTGCTCGCCACCGACCGCACCCACCAGTTCAAGACGCAGCTGATCTATCAGTTCGGCTTCGGCACCAGCGTGGGCGCGAACCAGTACATCGCCAGCGGCCTGCCCATCAGCCGCGAAGTCGGCATTCTCCCGCCGAACAACTACCCGCTCAACTACCTGGGGCGCGCCAGCGATGGCCGCACGCCGGTGTTCTCGCAAACCGACATGTACGTGCAGCACTCGTTCAGGGTCGGAGGCGATCGCAATCTGCAGATCAGCCTCAACGTCCTGAACCTTCTCAACCAGGACACGGCCACCGGCGTGCACTCGACCTATCAGAAGACCGGCACGGACGGCGCCCGCATCAACGAGGCACTGTTCTACCAGGGCCAGCAGACGGTCGCATCGGT
Source organism: uncultured Acidimicrobiia bacterium (assembly GCA_963795125.1). Lineage (GTDB taxonomy): Bacteria > Acidobacteriota > Vicinamibacteria > Vicinamibacterales > UBA2999 > 12-FULL-67-14b. The sequence continues at coordinate 2,142,888 of CAWCGQ010000001.1, forward strand.
GCTGGGCGCGGTGATCAAGGATCCACGGTTCCTGATGCAGAACGCGTTTCAGGCGCCGCTCCTCGCCCGCGTGGGCGTCAAGTTCACGTTCTAGTTCGACGTCGAACTCGAGTACTTTCCCGCCCCGCAGGCCACGGCTTGCGGGGCGGTTGGCTTTCAGGGGGCGTGAATCATGCGGCGAGCACTACTGATCGTCATCCTGTCGGCCGTCGCGGCCGTCAATGCAACGGCGCAGACCGCGGCGGAGCGCCAGCGGGCACGGGTGCAGGACAAACTGGGATGGGAAGACATGCGAGCCGAGGCGTGGGAGAAGGCGATCAAGTCCTTCCAGAACGCGATTGCGATCGATCCCACCTTTGAAGTGCCGTACTACGGTCTCGGCCGCGCCTACATGGCCCTCAAGAACTTCAGCTCCGCGATCGTCGCCTATGAAAGGTGCCGCGACTTGTACCGCGCGCAGGCGGGCCGGCAATTCACCAATGCGCAAGAGGCGCAGCGCTACCGGCAGGATCGCCTCACCGAGATCGACGAGCAGCTCCGGCAAGCGCAGTCGGGGCCGACGACCGCCGCCCGGCTCGAGATGGTGCGCCAGCTGCAGAACGTGCGTCGCGACATTCAGGAGAACATTCAACGCGGCAACGACATGACGATCGAATCGTCCGTGCCAGCGTGGGTGTCGCTCGGTCTTGGCAGCGCCTACTTTCGCGCCGGCCGCCTGGCCGAGGCAGAGCGTGAATACAAGGCGACGCTCGCGTCGGACCCCAGGTCGGGCGAAGCTCACAGCAACCTCGCCGTGGTGTATTTCGAAACCGGGCGCTACGCCGAGGCGGCGGCGTCGCTGCAGGCTGCGAAGAGGACCGGCTTCAAAGTGAATCCCGAACTCGAGCGAGCGATTCGCGAGAAAGCGAAGTAACTCAGCCTTCACCGTTGTTCATCCCGGCAACTGGTACCAGTGGATTCAAACCATTGGTCGATGAAACTGGTTTTTGGTTATTTCGTCACAGCCCGGTCGACGTCGATCCCCCAACTGACAGCAAACACAGAGAAACCCGTCACGCGGTGAGTGGTACGCATCTTCCTTTACTGAACTACCGTTCGAGGTTATTCAGATTTCCTATAGGGAGAGAAACGCTCATGTTTATACGCACTAGTGCCGCCATGGTGGCTCTGCTGTTCGGCCTCGCGGGGACGGCCTTCGCGCAGGTCGCCACCACCGGCACGATTCAAGTCGTCATTCAGGACAAGGACGGCGGCCGGCTTCCGGGAGTTACGGTAACCGCCGAGGCGCCCGACTCGATCACCAAACGCACGGCCGTGACCGATGCCGCCGGCACCGCCGTGCTCGAAGCGCTGGCGCCATCGAGCCAGTATCGAGTGACGTTCTCGCTGCAGGGCTTCGCGGATCAGACCCGGTCCGACGTGCTGGTCCGCTCGGGGCAGACCGCCTCGTTTCCCGTGACGCTCCAGCTCGCGGGCCTCACCGAGGCGGTGCAGGTGACGGCGAGCACGCCGCTGGTCGACGTCAAGAGCGCCACCACCGGGCAGGACATTACGTTGCGGCTCACCGAATCGCTGCCGACCGGCCGCTCCTACCAGAGCTACCTGCAGCTGGTGCCGGGCGTGATGCCCGACAGCCAGAACTCGACCGGCAACCCGGCGTCGCGTTCGGGCATGAACTGGAAGGACGTCCAGACCAACGACAACCTCGGGGTGTCGACGGACAACTTCTACTACTTCGAAGGCATCAACGTCACCGACCCGGTTGCCGGGACCTTCGGCGCGAACCTGAACACCGAGATCATCCAGGAGCAGAAAGTCATCACCGGCGGCATCCCGGCCGAATACATCGGCGCCTCGGGCTTGATCTCGACGGTGATCACCAAGTCGGGCACCAACAACTATTCGGGTTCGGCCAACTATTTCTTCCAGAACGACAACCTGGTGTCGGCCAACACCCGCAACCCGGACAACAGCTTCAGCTCGACCGACACGGCGTTCACCATCGGCGGTCCGCTGCTGCGCAACAAGGCGTGGGCGTTCGGCAGCTGGCGCTACCTGAAGGACACCCGCGACGTCAACGCGCAGGATACGCGCGCACTGCTGCGCACCGTCGACACCATCCAGAAACAGGGCTTCGCGAAGGCGACCCTGGCGCCCACCGGCAACGACACCCTCAGCGTGATCTTCCTGAACGATCCGTTCCGCCGCAGCGGTTCGACCGACCCGACGGTGGTCAACAGCCGCGACCGCGAGCGCGTCCAGGGGGGCAACAACTACTCGGCCAACTACAGCCGCATCTGGGGCAACTGGCTGGTCGACGCCGGATTCAACAAGCACGACGCGGAAATCACCGACCGCTCGGTCCTGAGAACGGCGCGTAATACCGTCGCCTACCAGCGCACGACGACGCGCACGCTGGCCGACGAGCAGCTCGGCGGCTTCGGCCAGGACTTCCCGGAGACGCGTCCGACGCTGCAGGCCAAGGGCGCGGCGCAAACCGTGTGGCGCGGCCACCGCTTCAAGGCCGGCTACGAGTGGGCGCAGCACAAGGACATCCGCGACCTGCTCTACCTGCCCGAGAGCGATCGCTCGCAGTACACCTCGATCGCGTCGATCTACGGCTCGGCGACGGCGGCCAGCATTGCCAACAGCACGCTGTGGTCGACCCGGACGTTCAACGTCAACAACGCCAGCGATTACAACGGCCTGATCGCGCGCATCAACACGCTGCCCAACCGGTCACAGTTCTACTCGCAATACGACACCGACGGTAACGGCGCGATCACGGCGGCGGAACTCGGCTCGGCGCTGCTGTTCAACAGCACCGCGAACAATCCGAACGGACAGCTCAACTACTACCGGATCACCCAGACCGCGACGGGCGAGCAGGACCAGCAGGTCCGCGGCAACGGCGTGTTCGTGCAGGACGATTTCAACGTCGGCCGCCTCGCGTTCAATCTCGGCGTGCGCGCGGAGATGTGGGAACACTTCTCCACCACCGGCTTCAGCATCTACCGGTTCGACACCACCTGGGCGCCGCGTCTCAGCGCCGCCTACGACCTGCGCGGCGATGGTTCGCAGAAGGCCTCGGCCTACTGGGGCCGCTACTACGACCCGATCCGCATGGACATGACCAACTTCGCCGGCACCACCAATGGTTCGACCCGTGAAGAGCAGGTGTTCATCAACAACCAGTGGGTGACCTATCGCGTGCGCGGCTTCTCCGCCATTCCCGACGGGCTGTTCGCGCCGGAGACCAAGACGCCCTACACCGACGAACTGCAGCTGCAGTACGAAGCGGATCTCGGACGCTCGATGAGCGTGTCGGCGACCTACTACAACCGCCGCACGCGCGACGTCTTCGAGGATTTCGATCCGGGCATCTACACCGATCCGGCCAGCTACGGCGGCGACATCAATGCGCCGGACTCGCTGTTCCTGGGCTGGGCCTACCTCGGCTTCGACCCGAACAACCCCCCGGCGGCGAACTTCTTCCTCGGCACGCTGAAGGGCGGCGAGCGCAACTACAACGGCCTCGAGTTCGTGTTCCGCAAGCGCTACGCGAACAACTGGCAGGGGCTGGCGTCGTACAGCTATCTCGATGCCACCGGCAACACCGTGTCCGACGGCAATGCCGACTTCGCGGGTGACGTGTTCTGGCTCGACCCGCGCGCGCCGAACCTCGCAGGCACCGTTCCCGGGACGATCCATCACCTGCTCAAGGCGGGCGGCTCGTACTCGACCCCCTGGGGCATCGAGTTCGGCGGCAGCTATCGCTGGAACTCCGGCAGCGTCGTCAACAAGACGCAGCTGGCGTCGAATCGCCGCCTGCCGATCCAGGTCGATACGCCGTTCGCGTTCGGCGGCATCGTCGACAACTGGGTCGCGCCGGGCGCGATCGGCGCGGTGCAGAACCCGTCGTGGGGCCAGTTCGACCTGCGCGCGCAGTACGTGAAGAAGATCGACAGGCTGACGACGGAGTTCTTCGTCGACATCTTCAACCTGTTCGACGATCAAGCGGCGACCCGGACCGAAGACCTGGTCGCCGGCACCGGCAGCACGCAGTTCGGCGACGAGATCGCGTGGCTCAATCCCCGTCGCGCCTTCATCGGCGCGCGGGTGAAGTTCTAAAGGCAGGATTCTGCGACGTTTGGAGAGCGCCGGCTTGAGCCGGCGCGAGAGCGACGGCGCGAAAGCGGGGGCTGAAGCCCCCGCTCTCCAGACTCCAGACGTCTCAGATACTCTCCGTGTCGATCTGCGCGCGCTGCAGCTTGCCGCTGAAGTCCACGTAGATCGACTTCCACTCTGAAAACACATCCAGCGACGCCAGGCCCGCTTCGCGGTGGCCGTTGCCCGTGGCCTTGGTGCCGCCGAACGGCAGATGCACTTCGGCGCCAATCGTCGGCGCGTTCACATAGAAGATGCCGGTGTAGACGTCGCGCATCGCCTGGAACGCGCGGTTGATGTCCTGCGTGTAGATCGACGCCGACAGGCCGTAGACCACGTCATTAGTGATGGCGACGGCCTCCTCGACCGAGGCGCACTTGATTACCGACACCACCGGCCCAAAGATCTCTTCGCGGGCAATGCGCATCGACGGGGTCACGCCCGTGAACACGGTCGGTTCGTGGAAGCAGCCCTTCGCATACGCCCCCGAGGTGAGCCGCTTGCCGCCACAGGCGATGGTCGCGCCTTCCTGCCGGCCGATCTCCACGTAGCCCATTACCTTCTGCAGCTGCTTCTCGCTGATCGACGGGCCCATCTGGGTGGCCGGCTCGAGGCCGTCACCGACGCGCAGCGCCGACGCCCGCTTGATGAAGCCCTCGACGAATCGATCGTGCACCCGTTCGTGCACGATGACGCGGCTCGCCGCGGTGCACCGCTGGCCGGTGGTGCCGAAGCCGCCCCACAGGCAGCCTTCGAGCGCGAGCTCGAGGTTGGCATCGTCCATGATCATGATCGCGTTCTTGCCGCCCATCTCGAGATGAACCTTCTTGAAGAGCGGCGCCGCGTTCTGGTTGACGAGCCGGCCGACGGTGGTCGACCCGGTAAAGGACACCACCGCGACGTCGGGATGCATGGTGAGCACTTCACCGACGGCCGGGCCGCCGGTGACGAGGTTGACTACCCCGGCGGGCACCCCCGCCTCTTCCAGCACCTTGACGAAGTTGATCGCCGACAGCGGCGTCAGCTCCGACGGCTTGAGCACTACGGTGTTGCCGCACACCAGCGCCGGGATGATCTTCCACGACGGGATCGCCATCGGGAAATTCCACGGCGTGATCATCGAGCACACGCCAATCGGCTGGCGAATCGACATCGCAAACTTGTCGCGCAGCTCGGAGGGCGCGGTCTGCCCGTGCAGACGACGACCTTCGGCCGCGAGGAAGTAGGTCATGTCGATCGCTTCCTGAACGTCGCCGCGCGTTTCGTCGAGGACCTTGCCCATCTCGCGCGTCATGTCGCGGGCGAACTCCTCCTTGCGCTGGGCGATCAGCTGGGCCGCCTTGAACAGCAGCTCCGCCCGTTTGGGCGCGGGCACGAGGCGCCACGACTCGAAGGCGCGCCGCGCAGAGGCAATGGCCGCCTCGGCATCGCTGGTGCCGGAGTCGGGGAACAATCCAATCAGGTCGTTGGCGTCCGCAGGGTTGCGGTTCTCAAAGGTCGCGCCGCTTCCCGCAGGCAACCACTTTCCGTCTACAAAATTGCCATAAGTCATCCGTAGATCATAAGGCCGGTGTGGTCGGCGACACATTTTGTCGGCTCCTGTGACGCGCGGTGTCACCTTCCCCTGACGGTTTCCGTCCATTTCTGTAGGGAATTGGACATTTCCGTCTGGCACGCTTCCTGTATCGACTGGGGCAGGGAGATGAACCAATGACCGGCGTCCACGACTCACCAGCCACCGGCAGCATCCTGCCACGCGCCCTGGTCATTGGCGCGGGCCCGGAGGCGCTGATCGGCGTCGAGCCCATGCTGGGCTCCAATCGCTTCCGCGTCGACTTCCTCGACAAGGACCAGACGCCGTACATCGCCATCCGACAGCAGCGTCCCGATCTCGTGGTGTTGTGCTTCGCTCCCGACGATGACGAGGCCTGCCAGGTGTTGCAGATGCTGCAGCTGGATCCGGCGACGCGCAGGCTTCCGATCCTGACCTACGTTGGCGGAGAGGCCTGCGCTATAATCCCCAACGAATGGCCTCGGGCAAGCGGGATTCCGAGCGCGTCGAACTCCTGGGAGCCCTGCACGGCGAGGTAATGATCTTTCAGCCGTCGGCAGTCCGCCAGTTGAGTCACGGCGGCATGCAGGTGGAGACCGGCTTTCCACTGCAACTCGATTCCCTGCACGATTTCCGTCTCACTCTCGGCACGCGCTCGGTGGTCGTCAAGGGCCGCATCGCGCACTCCCGCATCAGCGACGTCGATCAGGATGTGCTTACCTACCGCTCCGGCGTGGAGTTCATCGAGCCTTCTGAACGGGTCTCCGCCGCAATCGCGCACTTCGTCGACGAGATCGCGCAAGGCCGATCGGAATAACTTATCGGGCACTCAGGTGATCGAGGTAGTCACCTGAGGCGATGCGCTGCGCCTGGCCGAGCGGCGCGTTGTAGAAGTAGGTCCAGGCCTGTTCGACGCGGCGGTCGTCGAGCGTGACGTCGGCCAGCACGCGGGTGTAGAGGCTGCGCTCCGGCTCCTCGGGGCGGTGGCCTTCGATCTCATCCAGCGCCGCGAGCACCGCCGCCGGCTCGCTGGTCTCGTAGACCTCACCCCACACCACGCTGTGATCGTCGGTCGGGATGGCCGCCGGGTAGATGCCCAGATCGAACAGCGCGGCGCGGATCGTGCCGCGCCCTTTGAAGGTCAGTTGTGGGGTAATGCGCTGCCGGCCCGCGCGGTTGAACGGCGACATCAGCGTGCCGTAGAAGAAGACGTGGGCGGTCACGGGCGAATCTTACACCCGTGAACGCTATTGCTGAATGCGACCGGGTTGACGGCTCTTGGCCATCCCCTCGAGAACGTCCAGCACCTCGCTCGGGATGGCGAACGACAGCGCCACGTTGTTGCCGTCACCGGAGAGCACCAGCGAATCCGCCAGCTGCTGCATTCCGGGCTGGCTGCCGGCGTGCATCTTCGCCAGCGCGAGGAAGCCTCGCATGACGTCGCGCAGGTTCTGCGCGGTCGCGTCATCCTTGGTTTCGGCCTTGAGGGTGCCGCTCACGCCGCCGTTGACGTGGCCGGCCGCGGAGAACCAGGCAATTTGCGGTATCTGCGCCGCGATCTCGGCGGGGATGCCCGCCTTGCCCGCAATCGCGTCGAAGCGGCCGACGGCCCAGGCATTGGCGTTGTCGATCTCGTTGACGAGCTTCATCATCTCGTTGTTCGACACGACGTTGCGGTTCGACTGACGCGCGTCGATTGACGCCTTCACCGATTCCACGCTGCCGAATGCGACCAGGTCGGCTTCGAGGAAGCCAAACGCCATGTCGTCGTGACGGCCGTCGGGGCGCGCATCGTTGTCGCGATGGGTGATAAGACGCTTGCCTTGATAGTCGGAGACCTCGGCGCCGTGTTCGAGCGCGAGCGCTTCCAGACGCGCAGGCTGATAACGCGCTTTCGCCAGGATGAGGAACGCACCGGCGGGATGACTGGCGAGGTCGTCCTTCGGCATCACCGCCGCGACCACCGAGTCGACATCCTGCTCGAGGTTGAGGCCGGTCTTGTCCTCGAACTGGTTCTTGTCATTTTGCGAGGGTTCGAGTGCCTTGAACCGCTGGCGGAACTGCGAGTTCATGACGTCGCGCACATTGGCGTACGCCACAACGGCGGCGTCGGCCGGCACGTACTGGAGCTCTTCGGGACCGGCCGCGCTGGAGAAGACCGACACCGGCATGCCGATGTACGAGGCCACGAGGCCCGTGCCCAGGCCAACCGCGAGGATCGTCCCAGAAATCGCCATGAAATACCGGGTCTTCGTGTTCGACATTGCGGTCTCCCTAAGGGTGTATACGGGACTTGGGCGGCGATGGTTCACCCCGGACCCCTACTGCTCGAGAATATATTCCTTGCGCTCCACCACCCGGGTGGCGAGATACAAGAACCCGACCAAATACGCAAATAACCAGGCCAGGCAGACCATGACCGGTGGATTCTCCTGGAACATCCCCTGAAGGATGGCCGTGACCCCGTCGGAGGGCATCGCGTGCGGAACCAGCCCCTGCAGATAGTAGGCGATCGTGAATTGCTTCAGGTAGCCCGGCAGCGCCAGCACGACCTGCTCCCACCCGAAGGCGAAGATCAGGCCGATGACCAGGGGCCGCTTGAAGTAGGCGCCGACGAAGGCGAACACCCCGCCGTAGACCGCCAGGCCGAGCGCCAGCAGACCCATGTCGACCAGCAGGTTGCCAAACGTGCCCGGCAGCTGCGAGAACGGCACCAGCAGGAAGTAGACGATCATCACCGACGGCAACACCACCAGGAACGTGCAGGCGAGATAGGCGAAGTACTTGCCGACCAGGACCGCCCCGCGCGGAATGGGACGGGTGAACAGATAGGTGATGGTCTTGTCCTCGACCTCATCCGCCATCAGCGCGGTGCCGTAGAAGACCCCGAGTACCGGCACGATGAAGCGGAGGAACAGCATCCAGATCATCACGCCGAAAATCCCAAAGCCCGCGACCCGCTGGCCGTTGACGCGCAGCGCCGACATGCCGAACATCTCCACACCCTTGACGATCAGGGCGAGCAGCACCGGGCCGCCGACGACCAGCGCCATGAAGATGGTCCGCCGCGACCACAGCATCTCGCCAAGCGAGAGATCGAACACCCGCCGCGCCGCGCCGAAGTACGACATGGGCGCCGGCCTGACGGCCTGACTGCCTGACTGCCCCACGGCCGGATCCCCCGCCATCATTGTTTCACCAGGTATTTGAAGACGGCCTGCAGGTTGTCGTCCGGCGACTGCACTTCATCGATCTGTCCGGCTTCGCCGGACGCGGCGAGCTCGGTGAGGCGCGCGTAGAAACTGTCGGGCCGCGCCGTTTCGACGACCACGGCGCCGGTCTCGAATTTCAGGCTGAGGACATCGTCTTCGGCGAGGAAGCGGCGCGCGAGCGCGCGCGGGTCGGCGCCCCGCACGAACACGGTGTGCGGATGGGTGTCGATCAGCTCGCGGATCTGGTGGACGTTGCCCTCGGCGAGGATGCGGCCGTTATTGATCAGCAGGATGTTCGAGGTCATCGACTCGATCTCATGCAGGATGTGGCTCGACACGATGATGTGCTTGCCGGCGCGCGCCCAGTCCTTGATCAGGCGGATGGTCTTGCGCCGCATCAACGGGTCCATGCCGGTCAGCGGCTCGTCGAGGATCAGCAGCTCGGGATCGTGGACCAGCGCCTGCGCGAGCTTGATGCGCTGGCGCATGCCCTTGCTGTAGGCGCCAATCTTCTTGCTGGCGGCCTCCATCAGGTCGACGCGCTCGAGGGCGCGCCTGGCCGCGGCATCGGCGTCAGGGTCGCTCAAGCCGTTGAGGCGCACCAGGGCGGTGACCCATTCGAGCCCGCTCATCCGGTCGTAGAACGCGTCCTGCTCGGGACAAAAGCCAATCCGATCGTAGACCCGCGGGTTGCCCCAGATCGGCTCGCCGAGCACCTGGATGCTGCCCTGGCTCGGCTTGAGCTGACCGGTCATCAACTTCATGAAGGTGGACTTGCCGGCGCCGTTGGGGCCGAGCAGGCCGGTGATGCCCGGCGGGATCGACACGGTGACGTTGTTCAGTCCGCTCACCTGCCCGTACCACTTCGACACGCCCTGGGCCTGGACGAGCGGCACCACCGCTCCCGGTTCCCGGCTCCCGATGGCCGGCATCATGTGACGATCTCCACGCCGCGCACCCGGCGCATCAGGACCCAGATCGAGGCGGCGATCACGATCGCCACGGTCAGGCCGGCCAACCCGGGCGACAGCTGATAGCGCGGCGGCAACCGGAAGATCACGTCGCCCAGCTGCTCGAGCGCGGCGGTCGGCGACAGCCATGCGAAGGCGCTCGTGCCGGTAATGCCGCGCAGGGCGTTAAACAGCGCGGTGGTGAAGAAGAACACGCCCGCATACATCACCGCGACGAAGCGGCTGCTCTTGGACAGCGACGACAGCGCCAGCATGGTGGTGGAGGCCAGCAGCACCTGCAGCAGCGAGAACAGCGTGATCGCCGGCAGCAGGTAGAGGTTGTTGCGCACGAAGGTCAGGCTGCCGGCAAACATCGCCTGGGTGGCAAGCAGCATCATCGCCGGCAGGAAGGTCACCGTGACCAGGAACAGGAACAGGATGGCGAGCTTGCCGGCCACGTACTCCGCGCTCGTCATCGGCTTCGACAGATAGAGCTGCAGGGCATTGGCGCGCCGGTCGTTGGCGATCAGGCCGGCGCCGACATAGATCGTGACGAAGAACACGAACGCGCCCTGCTGATCGAGGAACTCCCGGAAGGTCTCGCCCTTGGGCGCCAGAAAGGAGGCCTGCTGGAACGTCGCCGAGACGTAAATCTGCACCGCGCGCACCACGAAGGGCGCCCAGGCAAACAGCATCAAGCCCATGAACTGCCGCTTGCTGATCACCGACATCACGCCGGCGCGCGCCATCACCTGCCAGGCCCGGCCGATGGTGGCCCGGGTCCCGAGATAGCGGCGGTAGCCCTGATCGTGGATCGGCATCGCTAGACCTCGCCGACGGCCCGCGCGAACACGTCCTCGAGCGTCGGGACGCTCGGACGCAAATGGCGCACCTGCAGCCGTTCGCGCGCCGCAAGGCTGAACAGCGCCCTGGTGCCGTCGTCGGTGGCGCCGGGAATGAAGACGCGCAGGACATCCTCGTCGGTATCGTGGACCTCGTATCCCGCCCCCTTCAGCACCGCGATGAACCGCTGCTGATCGCCCTTGATGCGCAGTTCGTAGACGCGCCCGGTCGAACCCTTGAGGGCCGCGATCGGACCAGAGGTGGCGATGGTGCCCTTGTCCATCACCACCACGTGATCGCAGGTGTACTCGACGTCGGGCAACAGGTGCGACGACAGGATCAGGTTGACGTTCTTGTGGTGCGCGAGATCGTGAATCAGCTCGAGCATCTCGTCGCGGCCCTTCGGGTCCATGCCATTGGTGGGCTCGTCGAGAAACAGCAGGTCCGGGTCGTGCACGATCGCCTGCGCCAGCTTGATGCGCTGCTTCATGCCGGTGGAGTAGGTTTCAAGATTGCGGTAGCGCGCTTCGCCCAGTCCCACGTAGTACAGGACTTCGTGGGCGCGCTGCATCGCATCGATGGCCGGCAACCCCGAGAGCTGCCCGCAGTAGGCGACGAAGGAAACGGCGTTCATGCCGGGAATGTGGGAGTCGCTTTCCGGCATGTAGCCAATGCGCTCGCGAATCTCGAGCGGCGAGGCGGCGACGTCGAGGCCGAGCACCTTCATCGAGCCTTGCTCGGGGACCAGGAAGCCGAGCAGCGACTTGAGCAGCGTGCTTTTCCCCGCGCCGTTGGGGCCGAGCAGCCCCACCGCGCCCGCCGGAAACACCGCCGTCACGTCCTTGAGCGCGGCGGCCTTGCCGTAGCGGACGGTCAGCTGGCTGGCGTGGACCACCGGACCGTCGAAACGTGCTGACGGCGGCGGCGGTTCCGGGACCGGAGTGTCCTGTGAAATATCGGGCATGAGGCGCGGCTAGGCCACCGATTGACAGCGAGTGAACACCGATGGTTTTTTCACGCTGGTAGCAGAGTATACGGGCTGGACCGCTACAGCGTTCCCCGCAATCCCAGCGTGTCGGCCTCGAGGCGCATGAAACCAATCACGTTGGTGACGTGCTCTTCGAGCGGCAGGCCCATCAACTCCGCGCCGCGGATCAGGTGATCGCGCGGCACCTGGCGCGCGAAGGCCTTGTCTTTCATCCGCTTGATCACCGACTTGGCCTCGAGATCGAGCACGCTCTTCGACGGACGAACCAGCGAGGCCGCGGTCACAAACCCCGCCAGCTCATCGCAGGCGACCAGCGCCTTCTCGACGGGCGTTTCGGGCTGCACGCCGGTAATCTCGGACGCGTGCGAGAGAATCGCTCGCATCACCCATTCCGGATAGCCGAGCGATCGCAAGTGCTCGCAGCCCTTGTGGGGGTGGTCGCCGAGCGTCGGATAACGCTCGTAATCGAAATCGTGGAGCAGGGCCACGACGCCCCACTCTTCGTCGTTGGCGCCTTGCTGGCGCGCATAGCCGCGCACGGCAGCCTCCACCGCAAGGGCGTGCTTGCGCAAACTCTCGCCCAGCGTCCACTCGGTCAGCAGCTGCCAGGCAGCGTCACGCGACAGGGTCATGACGGAATGATACTGGAGGTTTCGAGTGCTTGAGGTCCCGAGGTCTTGAGGCCCTGGTTGATCACGGCCGTGGCATGCGCATTGACGCCGTAGGCCTCGAGCTCACTGCCGGTCACCCAGGCGACGTCGTCTGCGTCGGACCCGGGCATCGCCTCGCCCTCGTCCGCCCAGCACACGAAATCCACGATCACGAAGTGATAGCGGATCCGTCCGGCCTCGTCGCGGTGCACCCGGTCGAAGGTCTCGAGGATCGGGCCGACGCTCACATCGAGACTGGTTTCTTCCTTGATCTCGCGGCGGACCGCGTCCTGCAGGGATTCGCCGAGCTCGAGCAGGCCGCCAGGCAGCGACCACTCGCCGCGGCGCGGCTCATGCGCGCGTTTGATGATCAGGGCGCGACCGCCGCGCACGACGACCGCGCCGACGCCGACCACCGGATGGGCGGGGTATTCTCTGGCCATGAAGTCACACACAGAATATCTGACCTTCAACATCCCCTCGCGCGTCGGCTTCGAGAACATCACGCCGAAAGTCGATGCGGCCGTCCGTCACAGCGGCGTCAAGGAGGGGCTGGTGCTCGTCAATGCCATGCACATCACCGCGTCGGTGTTCATCAACGACGACGAAAGCGGACTGCACCAGGACTATGCGAAGTGGCTGGAGCTGCTGGCGCCGTTCGACCCGTCGGCGGAACGCTACGCCCACAACCGCACCGGCGAAGACAACGCCGACGCGCACATGAAGCGCCAGATCATGGGCCGCGAAGTGGTGGTGGCCATTACCAAGGGGCAGCTCGATTTCGGCCCGTGGGAGCAGATCTTCTACGGCGAATTCGACGGCAAGCGCAACAAGCGGGTGCTGGTGAAGGTGATTGGCGGCTGAGCCGATCACAGTGGCAGTGAAGCGGCCGCGTTCAGATCCGCAGCCGCGATGTGACCGGCGGCCAGTTGGCGCAGGCCGGCCGCCGCGATCATCGCGGCGTTGTCGGTCGCGAGCGACAGGCGCGGGACATAGACCGGGATCTCGCTGCGCGCGGCTTTCTCGAGCGCGTCCCGGCGCAGCCGCGAGTTCGCCGACACGCCCCCGGCGATGCCAATCGCCTTCGCGCCGTGCCAGCGGGCCGCGGCGAAGGCGCGCTCGATCAGCGTGTCGACCACGCGCCGCTGAAAACTCGCGGCCAGGTCGGCGATCTCCTGCGGCGGCAACTGCGCGGCGCCGAGCTCGGCCTGGCGCTGGCGCACGTGGCGAAGGACCGCGGTCTTCAGGCCGCTGAAACTGAAGTCGAAACGCCCATCACGTTCCGGCGCGTTGCGATCCGGGTTGGTCAGCCGGGTGCCCGGCCACCGGATCGCGGTGTCGTTGCCCTCAGCCGCCAGCCGATCGATGGTCGGCCCGCCCGGGTAGCCGAGCGACAGCAGCTTCGCGACTTTGTCATAGGCCTCCCCCGCCGCATCGTCGCGGGTCCGACCGAGCAACTCGTAGCGCCCGGCGGTCTTGACCAGATACAGGCTGGTATGGCCGCCCGAGACGACCAGCACGATCGCCGGCAGCGCGATGTCGCCGTGCTCGAGCCAGATGGACTCGATGTGGCCGGCGAGGTGATTGACCGCGACCAGCGGTTTGCCCAGCGCCCAGGCGGCCGCCTTCGCGAACGACACGCCCACGAGCAACGAGCCGACCAGGCCGGGACCCTGGGTGACGGCCACCGCATCGATCGTGGCCCATGACGCGTCGCCATCGGCGAGCGCGCGTTCGACCACGCCGCAGATGTCGCGCAGGTGTTGCCGTGAAGCGAGCTCCGGGACGACGCCACCCCATTCGCGATGGATGTCGACCTGCGATGCGACGATGTTCGACCGGATCTGCCAGCGGTTGGCCGCCGGGCCGTCCAGCTGTTCGACGACCGCCGCGGCGGTCTCGTCGCAGGACGTCTCGATACCGAGGACTAACACTTCAGATCTCAGATCGCTGAATGATGATCAATTGCTGATGGCAGATTGACGGATTGCCAATCCCAATATCGTCGATCCGAAATCGATCTGCAATCCGAAATCAGAGATCTGAGATCGAGAGGCCGCCCGCCAGTGTTTCCAGAAAGGGCGGCCGGTACACGCCCCGTTCGGTGATGATCGCGGTGATGTACTTCGCCGGCGTGACGTCGAAGGAGGGATTGCGGACATGGGCGCCGTCGGGCGCGAGCTGATAGCTGCCGACGTGGGTCACCTCGCGGGCGCTGCGCTCCTCGATCGGGATGGCATCGCCGTCGGCGGTCGACAGGTCGATCGTCGACCACGGCGCCGCGACGTAGAACGGGATGCCGTGTTCCCTGGCCAGCACCGCCACCGAATAGGTGCCGATCTTGTTGGCGGTGTCGCCGTTGGCGGCGATCCGGTCGGCGCCGACCACGACCAGGTCGATGTCGCCCTTGCGCATGATCGACCCCGCCATGTTGTCGGTGATCACGGTGGTGTCGATGCCGTCCCTGACCAGCTCCCACGCGGTGAGGCGCGCGCCCTGCAGAAAGGGCCGCGTCTCGTCCGCGAGCACCCGCACGGTCCGGCCGGCCTCGACCGCCCCGCGGATCACGCCCAACGCCGTGCCGTAACCGGCGGTGGCCAGCGCCCCGGCGTTGCAATGCGTCAGGATGCTCGCCTCCTGCGGCACCAGCGCGGCGCCGTGGGCGCCAATCGCCCGGCAACTGGCGACATCGTCGTCATGGAGGCGATCCGCCTCGGTGCGCAGGCGTGCCGTCAGCTGCTCGACGGACTCGCCGGCCAGGGCGCCTTGCGAGAAGGCCCGCTTCATCTGCTCGATCGCCCAGAACAGGTTGACGGCCGTCGGCCTGGTAGCCGCGAGCAGGTCGCAGTTCTTCTGGAACTCGGTGGTGAACTGCCTGGTGCCGGTCGCCTTGCTGCGCGCCGCCCCGAGCGCGAGGCCCATCGCCGCGCACACGCCGATCGCCGGCGCGCCGCGGATCACCATGGTTCTGATCGCCTTGGCGATGTCGTTGACGCTCTTGCAGGTGACGTAGATTTCGGCCGCCGGCAGCTTGCGCTGGTCGACCATGATGATGTCGTCCTGTTGCCAGGCTATCGTCGGAAGCATTCAGAATCTATTGTCTTACAACAGGCGCTTGTCGAACGGCAGCGGCAGCAAATCTTTCATCTGCATGGTCGCGCTGACCCCGGCGAGGTTGGCGAGGATCACGGGGATGTCGCCGCAGAACTCCCAGATGATCTGGCGGCAGGCGCCGCACGGCGGCGTCGGTGACGCGGTGTCGGCGACCACCACGATGCGCGTGAAGCGGCGACGGCCTTCCGACAGGGCCTTGAAGATCGCCACGCGCTCGGCGCAGACCGTCAGGCCGTAGGTGGCGTTCTCGATGTTGCAGCCGGCGACGATCTCACCGCCATCGGTGGCGAGCGCGGCGCCGACTTTGAAGCCGGAAAAATCCGCGACCGCATGTTCGCGCGCGGCACGAGCCGCCGCCACCAGTTGATCCACCGCAGCGTCCGTGGCGGTGGTCGCCTCAGAGCCGGCCAATGATCCCCTCGAGCAGCGCCATGAACTGTCCCTTCACCTGCTGCGCCGTTTCCATCACTTCCGAATGGTGCAGCGGCTCCGGGAACACGCCGGCCGCCGCGTTGGTGATGCACGAAATCCCCAGCACTTCCAGGCCCAGGTGGCGGGCGGCGATCGCCTCGGGCGCCGTCGACATGCCGACGGCATCCGCCCCGAGCGTCCTGAACGCGCGAATTTCCGCGGGCGTCTCGTAGCTCGGGCCGAGCACCGCAATGTAGACGCCGTGCTGGATCGCCAGGTCCTGCGCCGCCGCCACCTCGTCGGCCAGCTGTCTCAGCCGCGGCGAATAGATGTTGGTCATATCGGGAAAGCGCACGCCGAAGCGCTCGTCGTTGGGACCGACCAGCGGATTACCGCCCATCAGGTTGATGTGGTCGTCGATCACCATCAAGGCGCCGCGCGAGCAGTTCGGCGAAATCCCGCCGGCGGCGTTGGTCAGGATCACGCGCGGCACGCCGAGACGTCCCATCGCGCGCATCGCAAACGTCACCGCCTGCAGGTCGTGGCCTTCATAGTGGTGGACGCGGCCCGACAGCGCGAGCACGCGCCGGCCGGCCACGCGGCCGCTGACCAGCTTGCCGGCATGGCCGATGACGCGGGACGCGGGCCAGTGCGGAATGTCGCCGTACGGGATCGCGCGGCCGCCGGCGAGCTGCTCGGCGAAGTCGCCCAGGCCCGAGCCGAGCACCACCGCCACCTCGGCGTCGCCGCAATCATGCGCCCGCAGCCACTCGGCGGCCTCGCTCGCCTGCTCGAATGCGCTCACAGCAGGAAGCCCACGATGATCGCGGTGACGAAATTGGCGAGCGTGCCGGCGAGCATCGCCCGCAGGCCAAGGCGCGCCAGGTCGCCGCGCCGGCCTGGCGCGAGCGCGCCGATGCCGCCAATCTGCATGCCGATCGACGCGAAGTTCGCGAACCCGCACAACGCGAAGGTCGCAATGGTGAACGAGCGCGGATCGAGCGACTCCTTCAAGGTGCCGAGCTGCGCGAAGGCGATGAACTCGTTGAGCACCATGCGCGTGCCCAGCAGGTTGCCGACCACCGCGGCATCCTTCCAGGGCACCCCGAGGCTCCAGGCGACCGGCGCGAACACCCACCCGAAGATCATCTGCATCGATAAACCGACCGTGCCGAGGATGCCGTTGACCAGGAAGATCAACGCGACAAACGAGATCAACATCGCGCCGACGTTCATCGCCAGGTGCAGCCCTTCGGCGGTGCCGCGGCCGGCCGCGTCGATGATGTTGACGTCGGTCTTTTCGATCTGCAGCGTGACGGTGCCGCGCGTCTCCGGCGTCTCGGTTTCGGGCACGAACATCTTGGCCATCATCAGCGTGCCCGGCGCGGTCATGATCACCGCCGTCAGCAGGTGCTTGGCCTCGATGCCGAACGCGATGTACGCGGCCATGATCCCGCCCGAGATGTGGGCCATGCCCGAGGTCATCACCGTCATCAGCTCCGACTGCGTCAGGCGCGGCAGGAACGGCCGGATGGTGAGCGGCGCCTCGGTCTGGCCCATGAAGATGCTGGCGGCGACGTTGAGGGATTCGGCGCCGCTCGCGCCCATCACCCGGTTCATCACCACGGCAAACAGCCGCACGATCACCTGCATGATGCCGAGGAAATAGAGGATGGCGAACAGCGCCGCGATAAAAATGATCGTCGGCAGGATCTGAAACGCGAAGATCACCGCGTATTGCCCGCCTTCCGCGCCGAGCGCGCCGTTCATCACTTTCGACCAGACCGCGGCGTCGCCGAGCGGGCCGAACACGAAGCGCGAGCCTTCCACCGAGTACGACAGCAGCTGCTGGATGCGATCGCCGAGGAAGGAAAATACCCGCACGCCGGTCTCGGTCTTGATCACGATCAGCGCGAACAGCACCTGCAGGCCGAGGCCCCAGGCCACCACCCGCATGCTGATGGCCGCGCGGTTGGTCGAGAGCAGGTAGGCGACGCCGAGAATGCCGACCAGCCCGATCAACGGTTGAAGCCGCGTCAATATGTCCACATCACCCTCGTGTCGTTGCCGTTCGGCGCGCTCACGAGCCGTCGACGAACATCTGCTCGCCGTGCTCGTGCAGCCACCCCATGACCAGCGGCGCGTCGGCCGGCGCCCGGTCGCCAATCACCGCCGCGTCGGTTGCCAGCGCCAGCGCCGCGTCCAGGCGGCCGGCGTCGTTGTAGCGCAGTTCGAGAATCGAGTCGCCGATCGCCACCCGGTCGCCGGGCTTCTTGTGCAGCAGGATGCCGGCGGACGGATCGACCTGGTCGGCTTTCTTGTCGCGGCCGGCGCCGAGGGCCACGGCCGTCCGCCCGACCAGCAGCGCGTCCAGCGATTGCACGACACCGGCGCCGGTGGCCCGCAGGTGATGCACGTGGCTGGCCTGCGGCAGCCGGCCGGGATCGTCGACCACCGCGGCATCGCCGCCCTGCCACGTGATCATCTGCCTGAACTTGTCGCGCGCGGCGCCCGAGGCCAGCGACTGGCGCACCTTGGTCTCCGCGTCGGCCTCGGACGCGGCCTTGCCGCCGAGCCAGACCATGCGCGAGGCCAGCCGAACGATCAGCGCCGACAGATCGGGCGGGCCGGAGTCGCCCAGCAGGTCGATGCACTCGGCGATCTCCACCGCGTTCCCGACCGCGCGGCCGAGCGGCACGTCCATCCGCGTGATGAACGCCTCGGTGCGCACCCCGGCGGCGTTGCCGATGGTGACCATGGCGCGCGCCAGCGCCCGGGCGTCGCCAAGCCGCTGCATGAAGGCGCCGCGGCCGCACTTGACGTCCAGCACGAGCGCGGTGCTGCCCTCGGCGAGCTTCTTGCTCATCACCGACGCGGCGATGAGCGGCAGGCTATCGACCGTGGCCGTGACATCACGGAGGGCGTAGAGCTTCTTGTCGGCGGGCGCGATGGTGTCGGTCTGGCTGATCAGGCAGCAGCCGACTTCGGCCAGCATCCGCTTGAACTCGTCGAGTGACAGCGCGACGCGGAACCCCGGGATGCTTTCGAGCTTGTCGAGCGTGCCGCCGGTATGCCCGAGTCCGCGGCCCGACATCTTGGGAACGATCACGCCGCACGAGGCGGCCAGCGGCGCGAGCACGATCGACACCTTGTCGCCGACCCCGCCGGTGCTGTGCTTGCCGACCTTGACGCCGGGCAGGTGATCGAGCCGGACCCGATCGCCCGACTGCGCCATGGCGTCGGTCAACCAGCCGGTTTCGGCGTCGTTCATGCCCTTCAGGACGATCGCCATCAACAGCGCGGCGGCCTGATAATCCTCCCACGACCCGTCCGTGACGCCGCGGACAAAGGCATCGACCGCCTCGCGCGACAACGCTTCGCCGTCGCGCTTGGCGCGAATGATGTCCACCGCTCGCATGGGGCGGCGGCAGTATATCGTAGGACTTCGCATGCCAGCCCAGCCAGAGTCGCTCCCGCCAGACACCTCCGGACGACTCGCCGAGTTCGCCAAGGCCTGCAAGGCCGCCACGCGCATTGTCTCGATGTATCCGCCGAGTCATCCGGCGATTCAGTCGGCGCTCGCGCGGATTGGAGAGGCGACCAGGCAGGCCACCCGGAATGGCCCGTTCACGATCACCGTGCTGCCGGATGCGCTGCTCGTGCATGGCCGCGGCCTGCCGAAGCCGGAGTCGTCGGCCAGCGAGCTGGCGGCTCTCCTCCACCAGCAGTTGATCGGCGAATTGACGCTCTTCGACCGCCTCGACAACGACGGCTGGCACGCGTTCCTCACGCTGCTGGCGAAGACCCCCGAGGACACCCGCGCGCTCGGCGGGGTGAAAAAGGCGTGGGAAGACGTCGGCAACAAGTCGATCACCATGACCGAGATCGACTACGCCGACATCCTGCGCGAGCGCGCCGGCACCGGCGGCGGCGCCACCTGGGACCGCATCCTGACCGCGCTCAAGGACGAGAGCGACGAGCAGGGCCTCGCCGGCAGCGGCGAGCACGGCGCCATGCAGAACATGATGGCGCTGGCCGACAATCCGGACCGCCTGGTGCAGTTCGCCCAACGCCTGCAGGATGTCGGCAAGGCCAGCGGCGACGATGCGCTTCAGCAGCGCAAGTCGCTGCTGGGCCTGATGCACGGCCTGGCGAACTACGCCGCCGATCGCAAGCCCGGCGAGCTCGACGCGGTGCTGGACCGCATGGCCGGCGCGGCCGCGCAGCTGCCGCCGGAGATGCTGCTGACCTTGATCACCGATCCACCGCCGGTGCCGGCGGCGGCCGGCGCGCCGCGCATGGACCTCGCCGGCGAGCTGCAGGCGCGGCTGACCGACGAGATGCTCACCAAATTTCTCGTCGACAACATCGTCAAGGACCGCGGCGCCAGCAGCCGCCTGGCCACCGCCTTCCAGACGCTGGTGCCCGACCCGTCGAAGCAGCAGGAAATCCTCGCCGCCGCCACCGCGCAGGCGCAGTCGATGTTCGCCGACGACCCGCAGTTCGAAAACGTGTGGGCGAGCTCGAGCGAGATGCTGACCTCGTACTCGGACGCCGAGTTCGTGTCGGCGGACTACGCCCGCGAGCTGACCACCGCGCAGACCGAGGCGGTCGATGTCGAGAACATCGGCGACGATCCGCCGGTGCGGATCCGCGCCTGGCTCGCCTCGATCGCGGATGAAGAGATCCGCGCGCTCGATCAACACCTGTTGCTCGACCTCCTGAGGATCGAGACCCGGCCCGACGCGTGGTCGGGCGTGCTCGACACGGCCATCGCCAACATCGATCAGCTGGTCCTGGTCGGCGACCTGGGGCTGGCGTCGCAGCTGCTCGAGGCGGTGTCGGAGATCGCGCGCAACCCCGCGGCGCCGTTTGCGGCGCCGGCGGCCGCCGGCATCACCCAGCTGGTCGAGGGGCCGATGGTGCGCCACCTCGCCATGTTCCTGCAGCGCGCGACCGACACGGAGTTCGCCGTGGCGAAGAAGATGTGCACGATCATCGGCGCAGCGCTGGTCAAGCCGATGTCGGACGCGCTGATGGGCGAGGACAACGCGCGCACGGTGCGGCGGCTGCGCGACATCCTGATCTCGTTCGGGCCGGCGGCGCGCGAATACGCCAACGAGTTGAAGAGCTCGCGCAATCCGGCGGTGCGCCGCGCCGCGATCGATCTGCTGCGCGCCCTCGGCGGCGATGCGGCGCTGCCGGACCTGCGCGTGATGCTCGACGATCCCGATGCCCAGGTGCAGCGCGAGGCGCTGCGCGGCATCGTGCAGGTCGGCACCGGCGAGGCCTATCAGATGCTCGAGCAGGCGCTCAAGAGCGGGTCCGAGCGCACCCGCGACGCCATCATGCAGGCGCTCGGAGCGTTCCGCGACGACAAGGCCGCGCCGCTGTTGATCTACATCCTCACCACCACCGGCTACACCGGCCAGTCGGAAGGCATCTACACCCAGACCATCGAATCGCTCGGCAAGGTGGCGACCGACGAGCGTTCGGTCTCAACCCTGAAGGACATCCTCTACCGCGGCGAATGGTGGGCGCGGGGCAGAAACGCGCGGCTGCGCTCCGCGGCGGCGCGCGCCCTGCGAAGCATGGGCTCGGCTGGCGCCGACCGCGTGCTCGAGGAGGCGGCCGGCACCGCTCCCGGCGCGATTCGCAAGATCGCCAAGGCGGCGCTCGCCGAGCCGGCACCGCCGCGCCGGAGGAAAGAGTAAATGGACCCGGTCGCGCGCCTGCGGCTGGCCGACGACTTCGTACGCCGGCTCGGGGCGGCGCTGCGCAGCGCGCAGCTCTACGCGCCGGCGCACCCGCTGGTGCAGCGCGCGTTCGACGGCCTCAACGAGTCGATCACCCAGCTGCTGGCCGATCAACCGACTATCGCCGTCGGCATCATCGGCCAGGAGATCATCGTCGGCGACCTGCCGCTGCCGCGCGCGGCCGAGTCGATGGGCGAGATGATCCGCCGCCTGAAAAGCCTGGGCATCGAGCGGATCGCCTTCGATCGCGGCGTGACCCCTGAGGAGCTGCAAACCCTGGCGCTGACCATCGCCCATCCCGAGCGGCAGCCGGGGCACTCAGCACCCGGCGTCGAGGCGGCCGACCCGCTCGCGATCTTCAACAGCCTGGTGCACATTCGCGTCGGGCGCATTCAGACCGAAGAGCGCAAGGAAAGTTCTGCCGCCGACATCGCCACGATCCGCCGGCTGTATTCGGATGCGACCAACGTGGCGGGCTCGGTGTGGGAAACCGCGAAGAACGAAGGCACGCCGGACCCGCGGGCCGCCCGCGCGCTGGTCGACGGGCTCGCGCAGGCGGTGTCCGCCAACCGCACCGCGCTGATCGCGCTGACCGCGCTCAAGAACTACGACAACTACACCTTCACCCACATGGTGAACGTGTCGATCCTGACGATGTCGCAGGCGCGCGCGCTGGGCATGCAGGGGGCGCCGCTGCGCGAACTGGGGCTGGCGGCGCTGATGCACGACATCGGCAAGGTGCGCACGCCGACCGAGATCCTGAACAAGCCCGACAAGCTCACCGATGCCGAGTTCGTGGTGATGCGCATGCACGTGGTCGACGGCGCCGAAATCCTGCGCCGCACGTCCGAGATGCCGCCGATTGCGCCGATCATCGCGTTCGAGCATCACCTGCGGCTCGACGGCACCGGGTATCCGTTTGGGGCGTCACGGGCGGGCTTGAATCTCGGCACCATGCTCTGCAGCATTGCCGACGTCTACGACGCCATGCGATCGCAGCGCGCCTACCAGCAGGCGTTTCCGTCCGATCGCATTCTCGAGGTGTTGAAGCGCAGCGACGGCCAGCAGTTCGACCAGCACCTGGTGCGCCGCTTCACCCAGCTGCTGGGCATTTATCCGCCGGGCAATCTGGTGCGGCTCGACAACGGCGCGCTCGCGGTGGTGATGGCGGTGCATGCGCCTGAACCCTTCAAGCCGCGCGTGAAGATCATCGCCACGCCGGCGGGTGAACGGCTGGATAATCCGGTCACCGTCAATCTGTGGGAAGCCGACGCCGAGTCGACCGGCGCCAAGGCGGTCAAGGCGCCGCTCGACCCGGCCGAGCACGACATCGATCCGCTGCTCTATCTCTGAGAAATCGACAACCCCATCGGCGTTCCGGCCTAACATGACTAGATGAGTCCCTGGGATGGACGCTGTGGGGCGGCGCTGGTGCTGGCCGCCGGTGTGGTCGCCCTGAGCGCGCAGGAGCCGCGAGACCCGGCCGGCCCGGCGCGCACGATCATGCAGACGTCGTCACTGCCGGCGATCGATCGCGGGCTGCGCGACCAGGATCCACCGCGCGCGCCGCGCACCAGCGTTGAAGCGGAACGGCTGCACGCCGCCCGGGTCGTCCGCGGATCGATCATCGTGAAGTTCAGGGACGGCGCGCCGCGCGCCGCGGTCGCCGCGGCCACCGCGCAGGTGTCCGGCGAGTTCGCCGATCGATCCAGCTGGGCCAACTTCGACATCGTCGACATCCCGGACGACGCGGAACCCGAAGCCGCGGCGGCGGCGATGCGGGCGCGACCGGAGGTCGAGTACGCGCAGCCGCGCTATCTCAATCATGCGATGGTGCGCCCCAATGACGCGCTCTACGCCAACCAGTGGAACTTCACCGCACTCGACATGGAGCGGGCGTGGGACATCCAGCCGGGCGCCACGTCGGACATCATCGTCGCCGTGCTCGACAGCGGCATGGCGTTTCGCAACGTGACCGTGCGCTACAACTCGCGATTCTCCTTCCGGCTGACACCGCGCGGCCCGCTCTATCCGGCGCTCGGCCAGGTGGAGGTGCCGTTCGCCGCGGCGCCCGAACTCGGCGCCAGCGGGTCGTCGCGCTTCGTGGCGCCGCGCGACTTTATCTGGAACGACGAGCTGCCTCTCGATCTCGACGGGCATGGGACGCACGTCACCGGAACCGTCGGGCAGCTGACCAACAACGGCAGTGGAACGGCCGGCATGGCCTACAACGTCAGGCTGATGCCGGTCAAAGTCATCCAGGGCGTCTGGGATGAAATTTTCGGCAGCCCTTTCGAGGGCACCGATGACGTGGTGGCGCGCGGCATCCGCTACGCGGCGGACAACGGCGCGAAGGTGATCAACCTGAGCATTGGCCGCCAGGACGGCGGCGCCGCGCCGGCCGTGACCGACGCGATCCGGTATGCGGTCGGCAAAGGCGTGTTCGTCGCGGTCGCGTCGGGCAACACCCGCGCGGATGGGAATCAGCCGAACCGCCTCGCGCAGTCGGCTCCGGAGATCGACGGCATGATCGCGGTAGGAGCGGTCGGCCGCACCCTCGACCTCGCGTTCTACTCGACGACCGCCGCCTATGTCGAGATTGCGGCGCCTGGCGGCGATCAACGCCAGGGCGGCACGCCGGCAGGCATCCTGCAGCAGACGCTCGACCTCGATCTCCTGGAAACCTTCGAGCGGCCGGTGTCGCAGTACGGCCCGCCGCGTGCCGATTCGTTCGCGTATTCCTACTTTCAAGGCTCGTCGATGGCCACCCCGCACGTCGCCGGGTTCGCGGCGCTGCTGATGCAGCAGGGCATCACCAGTCCCGCCGCGATCGAGCTTGCGATGAAGCAGTTCGCGACCGACAAAGGGCCGCCGGGCCGGGACGATTCCTACGGCGCGGGGCTGATTAACCCGCGCGCGACCCTGCGCGGACTGGGTCTGGCGCGATGATCGGTGGCGCAAAGCCGGGGCCGTTCGCCAGGGTCGTGGTCCTCGCGGCGGTGCTTGGCGTGGCCGGCGCCGCGTTTGCGCAGGACCGGCCGCGGCCGAGATCGTCGGCGGCCGCGACGCCACCGTCGCGCGGTCTCGCCCTGAGCGGCTATGCCATGCTCGGCCGGATCGACTTCACAGCCGCCGAGAGCTTCGATGCGATCGTCGGCAGTCCGGCCGGACCGATGTTTGGCGGCGGCGCCCGCGTCGGCTTGCCGCTCGGGGGACTGTTCGTCGAGGTCGGCGCCTGGCGTTACCGCGAGCGCGGCGAGCGCGTGTTCGTCGCGAACGACCAGATTGTCCCGCTCGGCATTCCGGTCTCGATCACCGTGACGCCGTTCGAGCTCAGCGCCGGATGGCGATTCCGCATTCGCCGCGCACCACGGCTCAGGCCCTATGCGGCCGGCGGCTTGACCTTCCTGAAATATCAAGAGACCTCGGATTTCGCGGCGGCCAGTGAAAACACCGACGACGGCTTCAACGGCTACCACGCCATCGGCGGCGCAGAATACCGGATCACGCGCTGGCTGGGCCTGGCCGGCGAAGCCTCGTGGAGCACGGTGCCCGATGCAATCGGGGACGCCGGCGTCTCGGCGGCGTTCGACGAATCCGATCTCGGGGGCACGACGGTGCGGGTCAAGATCACCATCGGACGATGACACCGTTCGAACGGCGGGTGCTGACCATCGTGTCGCGGGTTCCGGCCGGGCGCGTGACCACGTATGGCGACGTCGCGCGGATGGCCGGCAAGCCTGGTGCGGCCCGGGCGGTCGGCAACATCATGCGCCGGGCCGAACGACCCGGGCTTCCCTACCATCGCGTGATTGGAGCCGGCGGCGTGCTGGGGGGCTATGCCAGTCTGCCCCTCAAACGCTCGCTGTTGATGGCGGAGGGCCTGACCGTGACCCCTCGCCGGATCATCGGTTTCGCAGCAACCCGGTGGCCCGGCCTCGCTGGCAATAGCGCGCCAGCCAAATAAATACGAACCATTTCGCCCCATCGCACGTCTGTGATGAGCAGTCGTGGCCGCTGGCATTCTACGCATCCGTACGCCGCCCTGCGTCAACCTCACCTGCCATGTCCCCGTCTAACCCCTCAGGTGATGTGCACAGCGGCGACCTTGACCTGGTGGGCCGCATCCGGGCCGGCGACGCCACGGCGTTCGAGCAGCTCTACCGGCAGCACTCCCCGCGGCTTTACAATTTGGCCAGCCGGATGATCGGTGCGCGGGGAGAGGCCGACGATTTGCTCCAGGATATTTTCCTGCTGGCGTATCGGAAGATCGGCGGCTTCCGCGGCGACTCGTCGCTCGGCACGTGGCTGTATCGGCTGGCGATGAACCACTGCCTGGACGTCCTGCGCAACCGGCAGACGCGGATGGGTCAGCAGACCGACTCGCTCGATGAGCCGGATGCGCCGCCGGTCGCGTCGCGCGTGCCGGTGGCAGGAGCGGTGAGCCGCATCGATCTGGAGCGGGCAATCGCGACACTCCCGCCGGCCTGCCGGGCCGCGTTCCTGCTCCACGATGTCGAGGGCTTCGGGCATCAGGAAGTCGGCGGCATGCTCGGCATCTCGGAAGGCACCTCGAAGTCGCAGGTGCACAAGGCGCGGATGCGGATTCGTTCGTATCTCGCGCACGGAACGAAAAAGGAATCATGAACTGCGCAGACCTCCAGACTGATGTCCTCGTCGACCTGGTCGACGGGCGTCTCGACGGCCCCGAACGGCGCCTGGTCGAGCGGCATCTGGATGCCTGCGACCGGTGCCGCGCCCTGGTCGACGATTTGCGCAGCATCCGCGCCGCGGCCTTCATGCTCGATCGTCATGAGCCGGACGCCGCGAGCTGGGGAAAAGTGCAGGCGGCCCTCGCGGCCGAGCCCGCGCCGACGGCGGACTGGCGCGCGCGCGGGCTGCGGCTGGTCGGCCTCCATGCCAAACCCTCTCGGTCCGAAATCCGCACGCAGTGGCCGGTGTGGCTCGGCGCCGCCGCGGCATTGATTCTGGCCACGCTCATCGGCCTGCTGCCGCTGATGAATCGCGCGCCGGCCGCGCATGACGATGCTGCCCCGACGACGGCGGCGGGTGCGGACCCGGAAGTGACGGTGGAATCGATTGCCGCTGAGTTCGCGGCGGCCGAAAGGCATTACCAGAAGGCCATCGACGATCTGCAGACCATCGCCGCCAAGGACACCGGCGAGCTCGATCCGCAGGTGGCCTCGGTGCTGCAGAAGAACCTGACGGTGATCGACCAGGCGATCACCGAGAGCCGTGCGGCGCTCCAGTCGCAGCCGGCGAGCAGCAATGCTCAACTCGGCCTGTTTGACGCGCTGCGCACCAAGGTCGCGCTGCTGCAGCAGACGGTCGAGTTGATCAACGAGATGCGCAAGGGCAATCAAGCCGAAGCGGGGCGTCGGTTCCAGACCCTGTCGCAGTAGATCCGATATGAACACTCTCTTGATGGCCGGCTGCCGGTGCGTGGTTCCCATCTCCCGATTGATCGTCGCGCTGGCATGCATCGCCGGCCCATCGCCGGCCCTGGCCGCGGTGACGCTGCGCAGCCTCCTGCCCGACGACGGCCCGCGCGCCGGCTGGTTCGAGCGTTACAGCGAGCAGCGCCAGGGACCCGAGCAAGTCGAGAAGGTGACGCAGACCTACAAGGTCGGCGACACCGCGGCGCTCGATCTCTCGCACCTGGCCGGCGATATTCGGGTCACCGGCGGCGGCGGCTCCGAGATCAGGGTCGAAGCCACCAAGCGCGTTCGCCATCGCGACCCCGATGCAGCCAGGCAGCTGCTGCAGGCGCTGCGCGTCGACATCAACAATTTCAACGGCCGGGTCGAAGTGCGCACCATTTACCCGCGCCGCGGCGCGTATGGCAACAACGTCTCAGCCAGCGTCGATTACCTGATCGCGGTGCCCGCCGGCGCCAGCGTCGCGTTGAAATCGATCTCCGGCGACATCAGCGTGACGAATGTGAAGGGCGAGGTGCGCGCGGAAACGGTGAGCGGCGATGTCAACCTCGGCGCGACCCCGAACGTGTCGGTGGCCAAGACGATTTCGGGCAATGTGACGGCGCGCGACATCGGCACCCAGACGACGCTGGTGCTCAGCACGGTGAGCGGCACCGTGCTCGGCACCGGGCTGCGCGTGCGCGCACTCGAAGCCGGATCGGTGAGCGGCGATGTCCGCCTGATCGGCTCCGAGATCGAGCGCCTCGAAGCCAAGTCGGTGTCGGGCAACATTGAATTCGACGCGCCGTTGGCCAGGGGCGGCCGCTACGAGTTGACGTCGCACTCCGGCGACGTCCGCATCACGCTGTCGGGGAACACCGGTTTCGAGCTCGACGCCGACACCTTCAGCGGCAGCGTCCGCTCCGAGGTGCCGATCACCCTGCGAGCCGTCGGGCGCAACGACCCGGCGCCGCGCGACCGCCGCGGCAGCAACCGCGCCATCCGCGGCGCCTACGGCGATGCCAGCGCGTTCGTGTCGGTCCGCAGCCACAGCGGGTCGGTGGTGATCGCCCGGAAATGACCGTGGCCCGCGCGACGGACGTGCCAGCCCGTCCGTCGCTCACTCAGGGCAGGCCCCTCCCGTATTTGTGGTCGCGCTTACCCTGACACCGGGTCCGTCACTGGCCCGCGGACCGCTCGGGCCAGCGAGACGGTATCCGCCGGCTGGCATCCTTCTGGCATAATGAGCGACGGAGGAAATCGCATGAAGGTCAGATGGCTCGTCGCATTCCTGTTGGCCGCGTTCACCGGTGTTGCCGCCGCTCAGCAGGGTCAGGTTCCGACGACCGAAACCGCGCTCGGTTCCGTGCGCATCCCCCGCAGCGTCAAGGCTGACGGCAAAGATCTGAAGGCCGGGACCTATCAGGTGCGGCTGACGTCGCAGGACGCGTCACCGACCGTGCCGGGGATCAAGATGGAACGCTGGGTCGAGTTCGTGCAGGGCGGCAAGGTCGCCGGGCGTGAAGTCGTCAGCATCGTTCCCGCCGATGAAATGAAGGACCTGATGCCCGGTCCCGACGCACCCGGCAAGGCCCCGCGCGCGGGCTCGCGGGTGGAAATGTTGAAGGGGAACGACTATCTGCGCGTCTGGATTAGCCGCGCCGGCGTCAGCTACCTCATTCACATGCCGCCGGCTTAAGAACGAACGAATTAGAAATAGGAAATAACGAATAACGAATAACGAAAAAGATTCTCGTTATTCGTTATTCCAACTTTCTGTATTTCTTGTTTCGTATTTCTTATTTCTTATTTCTTATTTCTTATTTCTGATTCTGTTCACCCGCCAATCGACATCACGTCGAACTGCTCGTGATGCAGATGGACGTCGGGCTTCACGATAACGTCTCTCTGCAACAGGTTCTTGAGGTCCTTCAGCACGCCGCGCTCCTCCTGCTGCAGCGCGCGGGCGATATCCGGGTTGACGCGCAACAGCACGCCCGGGCCATCGAGGTCGGCTCCGACCTTTTTCACTTCCGACAGGATTTCGTAGCACACCGTCGCGCTCGACTTGATGGTGCCGGCGCCCGAGCAGTACGGGCACGGCTCCGTCAGCACGCGCTCGAGGCTCTGCTTGACGCGTTTGCGGGTGACGATCACCAGGCCGAAGTCCGACACCTGCAGGGCCTTTGACGGCGCGCGATCCTTGCGCAGCTCCTGCTCCACCGCCGCGAACACCTTCAGGCGGTTCTTCTTCTCCTCCATGTCGATGAAGTCGCAGACGATGATGCCGCCGAGGTCGCGCAGGCGAATCTGCCTGACGATTTCCTTGGCTGCCTCGAGGTTGGTCTTGATGATGGTGTCTTCGAGCCGGCCGGCCGTCTTCTTGCCGACGTAGCGGCCGGTATTGACGTCGATCGCGACCAGCGCTTCCGTCTGGTTGATGACGATCGAGCCGCCGGACTTGAGCCACACCTTGCTGCGCAGCGCCTTGTCGAGCTCGGCCTGGACGCCGTACTCCTCGAAGATCGGGAATTCCTTGTCGTAGCGTTTGACGCGGGCGCCGAGGCTCGGCATGATCCGGCCGATGAACTCGAGCGCGCGCTGGTGCTCGACCGGGTTGTCGATGCGGATCGCGGTGTAATCGTCGGTCAGCAGATCGCGCAGCAGCTTGGCGACCAGGCTGGGCTCCTGATAGACCGTGACCGGCGACCGGCGCTGCTCGCCGCGCTGGCGCATGTCGACCCAGATCTTGAAGAAGTAATTCAGGTCGGCGAGGATGTCGTCCTTCGATCGCCCCGACGCCGCGGTGCGGATGATCACGCCGCCGCTGAAGCTGTGCTGGTCGCGGAATTCCTTGACGATGCCGCGCAGGCGCGAGCGTTCGTCGCGGCTGTCGATCTTGCGCGAGATGCCGATGTGGTCGACCGTCGGCATGAACACCAGGAAGCGTCCCGGCAGGGTGACGTGACAGGTCAGCCGCGCGCCCTTGGTGCCGAGCGGCTCCTTGGCCACCTGCACGATCACGTCCTGCCCTTCCTTCAGCAGCTCCTCGATCTTCGGCTCGGCGGCGCGTTCCTTCTCGTCGCGGTCGCCGCGGCGATCGCGATCGCGCCCGCGGCGCCGCTCCGGTGGCGCCGAGGTGCCATCGGCGACCGCGACCACCGCGCCGCTCGCGCCATTGGCACCGTTGGCACCGTCCTCCTCGTCGTCCTTCTCGTAGTCGTCGAGGTTGGCGATGACGTCCGAGACGTAGAGGAAGCCGTCCCGCTCGAGGCCGATGTCGACAAACGACGACTGCATGCCGGGGAGGACCTTCGAGATCCGGCCCTTGTAGACGTTACCGACGACGCCGCGGTTCTGTTCGCGCTCGACGAATAACTCGGCGAGCTGGTCGTCCTCGAGAATCGCGACCCGTGTTTCGTGGCCGTTCGAGGAGATGATCATTTCCTTGTTCATGGAGCAATCCCTGGAGAGGTCGGGAGCCGGGAGCCGGAATCGGCGAACCGCAGAATGCGGCTCCCGGTTCCCGGCACACGGTTCCCGTCATGATCGGCATCAGTTCGTAAACCGGCGCATTCTCACGTTGAGGATGAGCCCGAAACTGGCCAGCGTGGCGATCAACGAGGAGCCGCCGTAGCTCATCAACGGCAGTGTCAGCCCCTTGACCGGCGCCAGACCCGCCGACATGGTGATGTTGTAGATGACCTGGAACGTAAACGCCGAGAGCACGCCCAGTACGAGATACGCGCCGAGACGGTCCTTGGCCAGGCGGGCCGCGTCGAGCGCACGGAAAATCACGAACAGGTACAACCCGAGCACGACCAGCACGCCGAGCAAGCCCTGCTCCTCGGCGAGCACCGAGAAGATGAAGTCGTTGTGCGCGACGGGCAGGAATCGCAACTGGCCCTGCGTTCCCTGCATGAAGCCTTTTCCCCACACCCCGCCGGAGCCGACGGTGATGCGGGCCTGGATCTGCTGGTAACCGGCGCCCCTGGGGTCCTGCGCCGGATCGAGGAAGGTGGAGATGCGTTCGCGCTGGTAATCCTGCAGCCCGAACTTGTAGGCGACCGGCGCCGAGAGCACGGCGACGATCAGCATCGCGTAGATGTATTTCATCGGCATCCCGGCCACATAGGCCACCGCCAGCAGGATCGGCAACAGCGTGACGGCGGTCCCGAGGTCGGGCTGGCGCGCGATGATGACAAACGGCACTGCCGTCAAGACCGCTGCGACCAACAGATCGTTGTTGGTCAGGGCCGGCCGCCGCTCTTCGCCGAGCATCTTCGCGAGCATCAGGGCGAGGACGGCCTTGGCAAATTCCGACGGCTGCAGGTTGAAGACCCCCAGGTCGATCCAGCGGCGCGAGCCGCCGCGCACCGAGCCGAAAAACAGCACGCCGACCAGCAGGATCATCATCGCCAGGTAGATCCAATGCGATTTGTCCGCGAGCGATCGATAGTCGATGGTGAGCGCGACCGCCATCGCCACCAGGCCGAGGCCGAGCGCGTAGACCTGCGTCCAGTAGACGCGGCTGGCGCCGCCGGAGGTGCTGTAAATCATCCCCAGGCCGACCACGCAAATCGCCAGCACGGCGCCAATCAGCAGCCAGTCGATGTGGTGATACAGGCGCCGCTCGAACATTACCGGGTCCCTCCCACCACCGTCGTCGCCACCGCGCGAACCGGCGGGCTCGCCGGCGCCGCCGCCGGCGGCAGCGGCAGGGCCGGCATCGGCAGGCCGTCACGCTGCGCGAAATAGGTTTCGATCACGTGCTTGGCGACGGTCGCGCTGAAGTAGCCGTGCTCGCCGTGTTCCGAGAACACCACGCCGGCCAGCTCCGGATTGTCCTTCGGCACCATGAACACGAACCAGCCATGATCGCGCAGATCCTGATCGGTCTTGCCGCGCGCGCGGTCCCGGCCTTGTAGCGAAATAACCTGCGCGGTGCCGGTCTTGCCGGCCACATCGCGCCCTGCGACGCGGCCGCGGCCGGCGGTGCCGGCGCCGTTGACCGCCAGCCAGAGACCGTCCCGCACCGCGGCAATGGTCTCGGGCTTCAAGAGGAAGGGCGCAAAGGGGGACGGCGGCACCTTGACCGGCTCCCAGCCGTCGCCGTCGTCGAAGGCCTTGACCAACCGCGGCACCACGCGCGTCCCGCCGTTGGCGACGGTCGCCATCATTACGGCCATCGAAATCGGCGTGACCGCCAGCTGACCCTGGCCGATCGCCACGGAAATCGTTTCACCGGGATACCAGCGCTCGTTGTAGCGTTTCTGCTTCCACTCGGTCGAGGGCACGATGCTTTCCTGCTCGTTGGGCAGGTCGATGCCGCTCTTCAGCGCCAGGCCGAGCTTCTCGGACCACTTGTGCATCTTGTCGACGCCGACCATGTTGCCGACGGTGTAGAAGTAGGTGTTGCAGGATTTTTCAATCGCGTGGCGCAGGTCGACGTTGCCATGGCCGCCGGCAAGATGGCACTTGAAGAAGCGACCATAGAAGGTGCCGCCGCCCGGACAAAAGATCTGCCGCTCGGGCGAGATCACGCCTTCCTCGAGCGCGGCGGTCGCGACCACCACCTTGAAGGTCGAGCCCGGCTGATAGCGGCCCTGGATGGCGCGGTTCTGCAGCGGGCGCAGCTTGTCGGTGTTGAGCGAGGCCCACGTCGCGCGGTCGATGCCGGTGGCGAAGTCGTTGGGATCGAACGCCGGCATGCTGGTGAGCGTCAGCACCTCGCCGGTGCGGGGGTCGAGGACGATCGCCGAGCCGAAATAGCCGAGCGAGCGGAACGCATCTTCCGCCGCCTTCTGCATCGCGTAGTTGATGGTCAGCTGCACGCGTCGGCCCTGCACCGGCTGGATTTCCTCGAGGGTGCGGATTTCGCGGCCGACGCTGTTGACGACCACGCGCCTGGCGCCGTCCTCGCCCATCAACAGCCGGTTGTAGACGCGCTCGACGCCGAACTGGCCGACGATCGATCCGGTGGTGACCCCCTCGGACACCATCTGATCTTCGCTGGCCTCGCCGACGTAGCCGATCAGGTGCGCCGCCATGTCCTGATCGGGATACTGGCGAGTCGGCACCTCCTGCACGATCACATCCGGCAGTTCGAAATCGAGCCGCCGGGCGGTGACGGCCGCCACCTGCGCCAGCGTCGCATCCTGGACCACGACGATCGGGCGATAGCTGGGCTCGCGGCGGTTGCGATCGACGATGTCGCGGACCGCCTTCTCGGCGACGCCGGTGACCGCCGACAGCACCCGGACGGTGCGGTCGAGATCCTTGGTGTGCTCCCGGACGATCGAGATATTGAAGGAGTTGCGGTTCTCGACCAGCAGCTTGCCGGTGCGGTCGTAGATGATGCCGCGCGGCGCGCGCAGGGTCAGCGTGCGCTGGTGGTTGTTCTCCGCCATCTCCTTGAACTGGGCGTGTTGCACCACCTGGAAGAACCAGAAGCCGCCGGCGAGCAGGCCGAAGGCCGCACCAATCGCCACCCTCAGCAGCGTGAGGCGGGTCGCGAGCTGGCGCCGATCTTCGCCAATGGCCATAACCGTAATTATCGCTTCAAAAACCGTCCCGCGCGACGCCTGTCGACGAAGCCGGGGAACCATTCGGATACCTGGAACGCCACCACCCCGACCAGCGCATTGCCAAACGCCTGCCCCACCACCGAGGCGTACGGCGCCGGAAACTGCCGCAGGTTGAGCAGCGTGTAGAGCCCCATGAAGATGGCGGCGTGCAAGGCGGTGGCCATCATCAACAACAGGAAGCGCGGCAGCGGCGCGGTGACGATGAACTGCGTGCCCAGCACGCCGGAGATGAACCCGACTATCGTCTTGGCCAGCCCGCCGATGCCCAGGACGCCGCTCGACAGCGCGTCCTGAATCAGCCCCGCCACCGTGCCCGCCAGCAGCCCGGTCGACGGCCCCGACTTGATCGCGACATACACCACCACGATCAACACCAGGTCGATCGCCATGCCGTCGCCAAACCCCAGCGTCGGCAGCGTCGTCTGCAGCGCAATCGCAACCAGGATCGCCGCCATCGCGACGGCGCTTCTCATTTCGGTCCCTCGATCATGCCGCGCGACGCCGGGGGCGTCCTGACCACCAGCACTTCTTCGAGCCGTGAGAAATCAACCGCCGGGCGCACGACGATCTCGTGATACGCCCCGGCGCCGCGGTCGGCATGATCGATCGTGCCGATCACGAAGCCCTTGGGATAGATGCCGTCGATCCCCGAGGTCACGACCAGGTCGCCCGTTTTCACGTCAGCGGTGCCCGGCACGTACTGCATCGTCAACATGCCGTCGCCGGCGCCGGTCACCACGCCCTGCACGCGGGTGCGTTCGATCAAACCGCCGGCGGCCGCGTTGCGATCGATCAGCAGCTGCACCTTGGAGGCGCGGCGGCTGGGGAGAATGAGGCGGCCAACCACGCCGGCCGGCGAGATCACCGCCATGTCGGTGGCGAGGTCGTCGGACGATCCCTTGTCGATGGTCACGGTTCGAAAGTCGGGGCTGGCGGCGCCGGCGATCACTTCGGCCGCGACGGTGTCGAGCTGCGCGCGCTGGCGCAGTTCGAGGAGCTGGCGCAGGTTGTCGGTGCGTTGCGCCTCCGCGCGCTCCTGCTGCAGGCTCACTTGCAGGGTCTGCAGCTGGTGCCTGAGGGTGGCGTTTTCGGCCTCGACCTGTTGCAGGGCGATGTAGCTGGACCACAGGCCGCGCACGCCGCCGATCGTCGCCATGGTCGCGCGTTGCAGCTCGGAAAAACTGCCGAAGGTCACCACCTGCAGGATCGGAAGGCCCGAGGCGCTATTGACCTGCGCCGAGATCAGGACCACGTGCAGCAGGATGGCGGCGCCGAGCAGGATGCCCGGCCGTTGTCGGATATCAGCGAGTGCCATTGCTGTAACGGAAGTCAACCGGGAGCGGGGAGGCGGGCGTTCGAGTCATGC
Organism: uncultured Acidimicrobiia bacterium; assembly: GCA_963795125.1. Taxonomy (GTDB): domain Bacteria; phylum Acidobacteriota; class Vicinamibacteria; order Vicinamibacterales; family UBA2999; genus 12-FULL-67-14b. The sequence continues at coordinate 2,177,922 of CAWCGQ010000001.1, forward strand.
TGTCCGGCTCCCGGCTCCCGGCTTCCGGTTGCCGTCTAATCGATCGCAATCTTCCGCAGCAGGTCGAACTCGCCGAGCATCTTGCCCGCGCCGAGGACGACCGACGACAGCGGATCTTCCGCGCTCGACACCGGCAGGCCGGTCTCCTCGCGCAGGCGCTTGTCGAGGTTGCGCAGCAGCGACCCGCCGCCGGTGATCACGATGCCGCGATCGACGATATCGGCGGACAGTTCAGGCGGCGTCCGCTCGAGCGCGACCCGCACCGCATCGACGATGACGTTGACCGTCTCCGCGAGCGACTCGCGAATTTCCTCGTCGGTGATGGTGATGGTCTTCGGCACGCCCTCGATCAGGTGCCGCCCCTTGATCTCCATCGTGATCCGCTCATCGAGCGGATAGGCGGAGCCCAGCTCCATCTTGATCTGCTCGGCGGTGCGCTCGCCGATCAGCAGGTTGTAGGTCTTCTTGATGTACTGGATGATCGCCTCATCCATTTCGTTGCCGGCGACGCGCACCGCCTTGCTGTAGACGATGCCGGCCAGCGAGATCACCGCAATGTCGGTGGTGCCGCCGCCGATGTCGACGATCATGCTGCCGGCGGGCTCGGTAATCGGCAGCCCGGCGCCGATCGCCGCCGCCATCGCCTCTTCGATCAGGTGCACTTCACTGGCCTTGGCGCGATACGCCGAGTCCTTGACGGCGCGCTTTTCGACCTGGGTGATTTCCGACGGCACGCCGATGATGATGCGCGGGCGCACCCAGACGTTGCCGTTGTGCGCCTTCTTGATGAAGTAGGTCAGCATCTTCTCGGTGACATCGAAGTCGGCGATGACGCCGTCCTTCATCGGCTTGATGGCGACGATGTTGCCCGGCGTTCGGCCGAGCATTTCCTTCGCGCCGGTGCCAACCGCCTCGACCCGGCCGGTGACCTTGTTGACGGCGACCATCGACGGCTCGTTGACCACGATGCCGCGACCCTTCGCGTACACGCAGGTATTGGCCGTCCCGAGATCGATGGCCAAATCGGTAGAAAGGAATGAGAGTAGCGAACCAAGACCCATGTTTTTCAATACGGTGTGCTGAACCGTGCACCGAGGCTATTCCGCCTGAGCGATGCGAACTCCGTTTTTACCCGAATCCTTAACCTGGTACATGGCCATATCGGCCGCTCGCACCAACTCTTCAGCCGACGCCGCGACATCCGGCAGCGTCGCCACCCCGACGGACGCCGTGAGCCTGAGCTTCAGCCCGTTCCCCTCGAGGAACGCATGAGCCGCAAGCCGCTCACGGACGCGGTCGCCGACCGCCGCGGCACCCTCGGAACCGGTGTCGGGCAGGATCACCGCAAACTCATCGCCGCCAAAGCGCGCGACCACGTCGGTTTCACGCGCGCAGCGCCGGATCACGATTGCCGCTTCCACCAGCGCCCGGCTTCCCGCCTGGTGCCCGTGGGTATCGTTAATCCCCTTGAAACCATCCAGATCCATGAACAGCAGCGACAGCGGACGACCCGAACGCGATGCGCGCTTGGCTTCACGGCGCAGCACCTGGTTCAGGTAGCGAGAGTTGTAGAGCTGCGTCAGATCGTCGGTGACCGACAGCGCCTCCGACCGTCTCAGCCTTAACGCGTTGTCGAGCGCCTGCGCCGGGCCTTCGAGCATCGCGCCGAGTGCGTCCCCTACCGCCGGCGCCAGTTGCGGGGCTTTCTTCGCCGCCTGCCGTTCCATGACCACGAGCGCTCCGATCGTTTCGGCGCGACACTGGAGCGGCCACGCGAGCACGGCGCCGACCGCGCCAGTCGCGCGCGTATCCTTCCGCAGGTCCGCGGACACAAACTCGCGTCCGTGACCAATCACCCACCGCGCCACGCCGGCCGCCGCAGGTGACAGCGTCTCGCCCAGGCCTTTCGAGGCGAGTCCGATCAGCTCGCCGTCGAGATTGGCGGCAAAGACGCCATATGCGGGCGCTTTGAACCATTCCTCGGCGTGGCTCACCACCAGTTTGCCGATGCTTTCCGGATCAAGCGAGTCGTGAGCGGCACGAAGTAACGCCAGCACGTGCTCAGGCCGTTCGAGACGGCTCTTGAGCGCACGCTGGCCGCGCCGCAGGCGGGCAGCCAGATCCGGACGGCGAGAACCGCCGTAAGTCATTCAACTGACTGAATATAGCACGAGGACATGGGTCTACAGGTTCTAAAGGCGTTCTACGGGCGTTCTACGGGCGTCACTTTGATAAAAAGGCCTTTCCCCATCGCTGTACGAACGATAACCAACGGAGAACCAACGGAGAACCGCCGTCGAACCTTCGTCGAACGTACGTTAAGATTACCGTTTCCCAAAGGATTTTCGACCGATGACAATGCTCGACCGGATGCGGCGACACAAAGGCTGGCTCAAATGGAGTCTGGCGCTGGTCGTCCTGACCTTCGTGGTCTTCTACATTCCCGATTTCCTGAGCACCAGCACCGGCGCCGCGCCGGGTGAGGTCATTGCCGAAGTCGAGGGCGAGCCGATCACGGTCGGCACGTTCACGCGCCGGTATAACGCGCAGCTCGCCGCCTATCGCAACGCCTACGGCGGCCAGATCAACGATCAGTTGATCAAGCAGCTCGGCATCGATCGCCAGATCCTCAACCAGCTCGTCGAAGAAGAGGCCATGGTCGCCGAAGCGCGCAAGCAGGGGCTGACCGTCGCCGACGTCGAGATTCGCGAGCGCATCCTCTCGCTCCCCGGCTTTCAGGAGAACGGCAAATTCATCGGCGAGCAACGCTATCGGCAGCTGCTGCAGTTCCAGAATCCGCCGATGACCACCGCGGAGTTCGAACGCAGTCTCCGCCGCGCGCTGCAGATCGAAAAGCTTCGCAACGCCGTGACCGGCTGGATGTCGGTGAGCGACGCCGAAGTCGCGGCGGAGTACCGCAAGCGCAACGAAAAGGTCAAGCTCGATGTCGTGCTGATCACGCCCGACGCGTTCAAGAGCCAGGTCAGCGTCACCGACGCCGAGTTGGCGGCGGCGTTCGAGAAGTCGAAGGAGCGTTATCGCATCGGCGAGAAGCGCAACATCAAGTACGCGCTGCTCAATGTCGATCAGGTGCGCCAGTCGATCACGGTTCCCGAAGCCGACATCAACGCGTTCTACCAGCAGAACCTGTCGCAGTACCAGACCCCGGCGCAGGCGCGCGCGAGCCATATCCTGCTCAAGCTCGAGGGCAAGGACGAGAAGGCGGTTCAGGCGCAGGCCGAGGAAGTCCTGAAGATGGCCAGGGCCCCGGGCGCGGATTTCGCGGCGCTCGCCGCCAAGTATTCGGAGGACGATTCGAACAACGCCAACGGCGGCGACCTGGATTATTTCGGCCGCGGGCGCATGGTCGCGGAGTTCGAACAGGCGGCGTTCGCGATGAAACCCGGCGAGATCAGCAGCGCTCCGGTGAAGACGGCCTTCGGCTTCCACATCATCAAGATGGTCGACAACCAGCCCGAGTCGACCCGGCCGCTCGCTGAGGTGCGCGCCGAGATCGAAGAGCAACTGAAGTGGCAGAAGGCACAGGCCGAGGCGGAAAGCCAGGCCAAGGCGATCGAAGCGATGCTCAAGACGCCGGCGGATCTCGATCGCGTCGCGCGTGAGAAGTCGCTGCCGGTCAGCGAGAGCGGGCTGATTCTGAGCGCGGATCCGATTGCGGGCATCGGCCCGCAGCCCGAATTCGCCGGCCGGTTGTTCGGGATGAAGGAGGGCGAAGTCACGCCCGCCATGCGCGTGTCCACCGGCTGGGTGTTCGGCACGGTGACGGGCCGGCAGGATCCCTATATTCCGCAGCTCGCCGAAGTGAAAACCCGGGTGGCCGACGATGTGACGCAGGAGAAGGCGACCGAGCTGGCCAGGCAGCGCGCAGCGGCCATTGCCGCCGACTTGAAATCTGCGAAGGACTTTGCCGCGGCCGCGAAAAAGGCCGGGCTCGAGGTGAAGACGACCGAGCTGATTGCGCGGGGATCGGCGATCCCCGACCTTGGCATCAGCGACGCCGCCGACGCCGCCGCCTTTGCGCTGCCTCAGGGCGGCGTGAGCGACGCCATTGCCTCGCCCACCGGCACCGCCATCATCCGGGTCGCTGAAAAGGTGAACGTGAGCGACGCGGAAATCGAAGCCGGCAAGGAGCAGCTGCGCGACGAACTGGTCAACGGTCGCCGCGACAAGTTCTTCGGCGCCTACATGCAGAAGGCGAAAACCGGCCTGAAGATCACCACGCGCGAAGACGTCCTGACGCGCGTGACGGGGACGTAACAGGCTAGCGGGCTAACAGGCTAGCGGGCTAACAGGCTAGCGGGCTAACAGGCTAGCGGGCTAGCGGGCTAGCGGGCTAGCGGGCTAGCGGGCTAGCGGGCTAGCGGGCTAGCGGGCTAGCGGGCTAGCGGGCTAGCCGTGCGCTAGCCTGCTAGCCTGCTAGCCTGCTAGCCTGCTAGCCTGCCCTACCTGACAAACACATACGGCATGTGCGCGAGGACTTGACCGCTTCGGAACAACCGGGCCGGCGCGAGCACCGCGGCGAACGCCTGGCGCTCCCGCGGTCCGAGCAGCTGCAATAAAGCGTCGGAGGCATACGCGGCCCTCATGCGGCCGACCGGCGAGGACAACTGCTCGGCGAGCACTTCATAGAAGCTGCGGTGCGGCGGATAAATCACCAGGTCGACTTCCTCTTCGGCCGGGATGCGGGCGCGCTGCTTGGCCAGGTCGATCGCACGGTACAGGCCACCGAGCTCGTCAACCAGGCCGAGTTGCTTGGCCTGCTCCCCCGTCCACACCCTGCCCTGCGCCACTTCATCGACCTTTTCCGGCGTCATGTGCCTCGCCGCCGCCGTCCGCTCGATGAACTGGTCGTAGACGTTCTGCATCGACTCTTCGATCTTCTTCCGCTCCTCCGGCGTGAAGCGGCGATCGGGCGAATAGATCTCGGCATGCCGGCCGCTGCTCGTCGCCTCGATGTTGGCGCCAAGTTTCTCGAGCGTGCCGGTGGTGACGAACTTTCCGGTGTAGACGCCGATCGAACCGGTCAGCGTCCCGGGCTCGGCGACAATCGCGTCGCCGCCAAGCGCGATGTAATAGCCGCCCGACGCCGCCAGGTCCGACATCGACACCACCACCGGGCGATGGCTCTCGCGCGAGATCGACAGCTCGCGCCAGATCACGTCCGACGCCGTCGACGAGCCGCCCGGACTGTCGACGCGGAGCACGATGGCCTTAATGGAGCGGTCCGCGCGCGCCGCGCGGATGTATTCAACCAGCGAATCCGAGCCGATCACCGCGCCGTTGACCGGATCGAAACCGCTGCTGCCTGAATTGATCACGCCGGACGCGTGGATCACGGCAATCTTCGACTGGCGGCGCACGCCGGTGGTCTCCCACGACACCCCGGCGTAGTCCTCGGCGTCGATGTAGCTGGCGCCGCGCAGTTCCGGCACCAGGTCGTCGAGCTCGTCTTCGTAGCCGATCTCGTCGATCAGTCCGAAGCGCAGCGCGTCGACCGGTTGAAACGGCCCCTGATCGATCAGCGCCCGCACTTCCGGCTCCGGCTTCTGGCGGGCATCCGCAATCGCCCGCACCAGCTGGGCGTACTGGCTGCGATTGAGCGACTCACTCATCTCGCGATGCGCGGGCGTATAGGTTTTCTCGAGGTAGGTGTTGACCGCGGTCTTGTAGTCGCCGACGTGGAGAAAGTCCGGGTAGGTGCCAATCCAGTCGAAGGTGCCGCGCAGGAACACTTCGTAGCTGGCCACGCCGGTCAGATCGAGCGACGCCGACGGCAGCAGATAGACGCGGTCGGCCACCGAGGCGAGGTAGTACTCGCGATCGCCACCGTATTCGAGCCACGCATGGACGTATTTGCCGCTCGCCTTGAAGTCGGCGATCGCGCCGCGCAGTTCCTGGAGCTTTGCCCAGAACGGCGAGTTGATGCCGCCGGGCTTCAGCAGGATCCCGGCGATCCGCGAGTCGCCTTTGGCCTTGCGAATCAGTTCGACGTAGCCCCGGACGGTGAGCTGGTCACCGCGGCCGAGCGCGAATTCGGGCCGGACCTCAGGCAGCTCGCCGGCCGGGCTGAGCACCAGCGTGGCGCGAGCCGGCACGGCCGGCTCCCGGGCCACCACCGCGTACAGCAGCAGCATGGCGCCGACCGAGATCACCGTGGCGACCAGCAGGAACCCGATGACGAATCGCACACCCTTCACTCGATCAGATTAACACCCCCGGGTTGAATCCGACGCGTCACCTGAAGCACGATGTGTCCCAATGGCTATTGACCGCTCCCGTCTCCTGACGACCATTCTGACTGTCGTGGTCGTCGTCCTGATCGGCCAGGTTTACTGGCAGAACCGCCGCATTGCGCAGCTGCAGCAGTCGATGGAGTTCCAGCAGCGGCAGTTCGACCTGCAGGCCGGCACGCTGGCCGCCGCCAAGCTCAAGAACCACCGCGCCGACGTGCTGCAGGCAGCGCAGTGGCTCCATGAGTTCTATCAGTCGGACGATGGGCTTCGCCGCACCGACGGGCTGTGGCGCGCCGATCTCAAGCAGCCGGATTTCGAGGCCATCGGCGCCTGGATCTTCGACGTTTACCTGAACGCGCGCGTCGAAGGCAAGAGCGAGGAGGAAGCGCGCAAGCTGATCACGGATGCCATTCAAGGCAGCGACGAGTGGCGCCGGGTGCACCCGGCGAAGTAGCTCGCGCACCGTCGACTGGGCTCGGGTGGGCGGCGCTGATCTCCGCTGCATGACACAGGATGCGGGCGTTGCGAGTCGACGTCCGCATCGCCTGCGCCGAGGCCTGCCGCGCTTCGGGCAGCTGACCATTCTTGAAATAGGCCCACGCCAGCGTGTCCATGGTCGCGATGTCGGTGCGCCCGCGCGCGGCTTCCTCCGCCAGGCTCACCGCCTCGAGCGCGCGGCCGGGACGTTCGGCCAGCAGTCTCGCCAGCACCTGCGGCTGCTTCAGCCCGTTGCCCCACGCACCGCGCTCGATCTGCTCGGCCATCTGGTAATACTGATCCGCCCGCGTCGGTTCACCGAGCGCCTCGGACAGCTCACCGACCGCGATCGCGAGGTCCGGCGTCGGCGTCTTGGCCAGCTGCGACTGCAGCGTGAGGCGCGCCGCGGCGGCGTCGCCGTCGCTCAACTTGACCCGTGCGAGACCGGTGACGGCCAGCGGGTGACCGGGAAACGTCGCGTCGGCGCGCTCGAACTCACGGCGTGCTTCGGCGACGCGACCAAGCTGCATCAGCAGCTCTCCCACCTGCACGTAGTGCCAGGCTTGCGATTCGGGATCATTCGGTGAGGTGCCGTCAGCCGCGCGTTCCATATATTCCAGCGCGCCCTCGAGATCGCCGTTGATTTCGAGACCGTAGGCGATGCGCGCGTAGGCCGGCGGCCCCGGCTGCAGCTGCCCCATCCGATCGAACGCCGCGAAGGCCCGCGGATAGTCACCCAGTTCCATGTAGCCATCCCCGGCGGCGCCGTAGTTCCACGCATCGCGGGGGTCGATCGCCATGGCCTTGTTCGCTTCAGCGATCGCGTCGCCGTAGCGATGTTGCGACAGCAGGACCGCCGACAGCATGCGGCGGGCATCGTAGTGACCGGGGTGGTGCGAGAGAAAGGCGCGCAGGTGCTCTTCGGCGACGATCACCGCGCGGCCATCGTTGTTGACCCGCTGCAGGCGGATCAGGGCATTGGCGAGTGACACCACCGCCACGGCGTTGGTGGGCTCGGCGCCGAGGCGCGCCGTCATCTGGCTCACCGTCGACGTCAGCTCGCCGCGCGAGGTGCCCGGCATCGAGGATGGAAGTAGCGGCGCGGCGGCTGCGGCAACGGTCGACTCGCGCGCGTCGCGCAACGTCGCCACCACGACAAACGCCATGGCGAGGACCAACGCCAGAGGAATCAGGAATCGCTGCATCGTCCGCTCCGAAAACGGACGGGGCGTGAAGTGCCCGAGCACCTCACGCACCGTCCAGGGGTGTGCTTACCGATTGCCGGCGTGGGGAATGCCGAGATACGGGAAAAACGGCAGATACGGCACGTCGTTGGCGCCGATGCCATCGCCGAGCGTGTTGTTCGGCGTGCGGTTGAACGCGGGCGTCAGCGGCGAGGCGCCGGCCGCCGCCTGCAGCACGATATCGAGCACATCGTCACCGGGACGACGGCCGTTGGGGAAGCCGGCGAGATCGCCGCCGAGCACGCCCATGCGATTGGGCGAGAGTGTCGGGGGAATCGCCATGTTGAGCCGCAGCATCTCCGCCGGGCGAACGTTCGCCGGCTGGTTCAAGCCGGGGATGCCGGTCAGGAAGATGGTGACGAGATCGTTGCGCGGTGCAGGAGGCGAATCGATGTTGAAGATCGCCTTCAGCAGCTTCGGCACTTCGGGATCGGTCACGCGGTCGAGGGCGACGGCGTCGCTGGTCGGTTCGATGGCGTTGAACGCATCCTTGCGCGCGAGATCGATCACGGCTTCGTTGACGAGCGGGTTGCCGAGGCGCGACACCTGGACGAGCGCGCCGCTGTGAGTCTGGGCGCCGGGCGAGAGGGTGCGCGTCGCGAAACGGCTCGCGGTGGACCACACGCCGATAATCGCGTTGGGATCGGTGGCGCTGGTCGGGGAGGCGTTGCTGCGCGACAGCTGCGACTTCGGCACCTGGATGGCGAGCGAGCTGACGTTGAAGCCGGCGGTGCTGTCCTCGGAAATGCCCGAGCCGACGCCGAGCAGGTCGAAGACGGCGAGGTCGACATAGAAGCCCTCGTCGCGCTGGCCGGCGAACACGCGGGTGTTATTGGCCAGCTGCTGCGTGCCGCCGCCGATGGCGCCGTAGTTGGGCGTCGAGCGGGGGCCGATGTTGGGCGGGGGCACGGGCAAGCGGCCCGAGAGCTCAGTCACCGTGCCGGTGCGGCGCGGTCCGTCAATGCGGGTCAGGCGGTAGAACTGGCGAACGTTCAGGTTCGGGCTGTCGAGCGTCATGACCGGACCGGTGTTGTAGAGGAACGTCGCGGGATTGCGGACTTCGGTCGTGAAACGCCATTGATAGGTGATGTCCTCGACCGCATCGCCGTTGTTGTCGATGTGGATTTCGTACACCACGTTCGGATCGAACGAATAGAAGTTCGGTCCGCCGTCCGGCTTCTGGAACGGAATGAAGTTGGCGATGAGCGTGACGGTGTCCGGAGCGTCCGGAGAAACAAACGCGTAAACGTCGGTATTGTCCGCCATGGGGTCCTGCGCCGTCAGCGGCGCCTCCCGGTGGCTCGATGCCTGCCCGGGCATGAGCGCCAGGGTGACAACGAAAATGGCAGACAACCCCAGGATCTTGGTGCGCATACTTGTGTCCTCGATTCGGGTTGAGTCAAACGGCCCTCATATTGGCCGGCAGGAATTCAGAACCCCATGAGGGGATCTCTTATTCCCGGCAGCTGGAGTGAAAGCCATCGGCCGACCACTGCAGCAGGCGAAATGTGTGGAAATATCGAATTCAGGACGGAAAACGAAAGCTCAGCGGGTCGGTGGGCAGGCGACCCACTTCAGGGAGATGCGTTCGCGCGTTCGGTACAAGGCGCGCACTTCACCAGTTATCCCTTAGGTGAACGGCCGCGATACCTGAGCATTGTGAAGGCGAACTCTTTGCCGCTCTTTCGGAGGTCGGCAGAGCTGGCAGAGTCGGGACGGGCTTACGGGTTGATCGAGCCGAACAGGACCAGGCGTGCGGCTTCGCGCAGGCCGCGCGCCGTGAACGGCTTCTCGAGGAACGCGGCGCCTTCTTCGAGCTCGACGCGGTTCTCGAACAGCATGTCGCTGAAACCGGTCTGGTACAGCACCTTCACGGTTGGGAAGCGGTCGCGCACCCGCTCGGCAAGCTCACGGCCCTGCATGTCCGGCATGGCGTAGTCGGTGACGAGCAGATCGACGGGGCCGGCGTGTTCCGACAGCTTCTGCACGAGTTCCGGACCACCGCTCGCCATCAGCAGTTCAAAATTCTCGCGTTGCAGAATGCGTGCGAGCACGTCGAGCATCATCGGATCGTCGTCGACCACGCACACCGTTTTCCTGACGGCGATGGGCTTGAAGTCCGCCTGCGGCGGCTTCGGATGCGCGCTGTCTGGCGCGGCCGTCAACGGATTGTTCGTTAACGGGATGTCCGGAATCTCCATGGGCTCGCGTCGAGACGAAGTAGGCGCTGGTGTGAAGGCAGTGGGAGCGACGAGACTGTTCTGCGGCGGCGCCTCGATCGGCCGCGGAGGCGAGGGCGGCAGATCGACGTGGAAGGTCTGCGGCAATTCGCCGTTTCCAACGGCGGCCCAGAGCTGGTTCAACAACGGCTGTGGCAGCCCGAGGTCGACGCCCGCAACGAGCACATCGGTGCACAAGCTTTCCAGCTCTCGGATACGCGAGCGCAGCTGTTCTTCGTCCTGTTGGTTCGCCACAAATTTTCCGGCCGACCAGACCCGGGCTCCTGCCCCGTCCTGCCCGCCAAAGAAGCTCACAGCCATACTATCCTGCCGTTCCGTGTTGCGCACGCCTCCGCACATGGGCGCGCACACCTCATCGCGCCCATCGGCTACGTTCAACTTCCTCAAACTCGGCCAGTTTTCCAGCATTGCTGCGAACACGTTGCTCCCAGGCGCTCAGGCCTTTCAGGAGTCGTGCCATGAAGCTCGACGACAACCGGCCGGGTCTCGTTGTACATAGACGGCCAGACGCCGCAGGCTTCTCACGTCGATCGAGAGTGCAATAAATTTCCAAAACGTTTCATCGGCGCTTGTGTTGACCGCGATGGCTACTGATAATCGGGCGGGTTTCCCGACATCGTCAACGTGGACTATCAGCGCCTGCTCCTCGACCACCTCGATTTGATCGATCAGATCGTACGCAGGGTTGGTCGGCGGCGTCACCTGTCGGGGGCCGAGCGCGAGGACCTCGCCAGCTTCGTCCACCTGAAGCTGGTCGACGATAACTACGCGATTCTTCGCAAGTTCCAGAGCCGCAGCTCGCTGTGGACCTACCTGGTCGCGGTGATCGAGCGGCTGTCGCTCGACTTCTGCGCGGAAAAGTGGGGACGCTGGCGCCCCTCGGCGATGGCCGAACGGCTCGGCCCGGTCGCGGTGATGCTCGAACGCCTGGTGACCCGCGATCTGCACACCGTCGACGAGGCGGTCGAGATTCTGAGGACCAACCACGATGTCGAGTTGAGCGATGCCGCGCTGCGCGAGCTCTGGGAACAGCTGCCGCAGCGCGTGCGCAACACCGAGGTCGGCGAAGAGGCCGCGGACGAACTGAGCAGTAGCGAGCGCGCGGAAGTGGCGATCGACGACGACGACCGGCGAAAAAGCATCGAAAAGCTCCAACAATCGTTACAGGCCGCCTTCGCGCAGCTGCCTCCGCAGGACCGGGTGTTGATTGCCCTGCGCTTCGATCAGGACCTGTCGATGGTCGAGATTGCGGAGCTGACCGGCAGTTCGGTGCCGACGCTGCACCGACGCCTCGATCGGAGCATGAAGCAGTTGCGGCAGGCGCTCGCTCTCGCGGGTCATGAGCCACGCGAGGTCGCCGGCCTCATTGGGCATCCCTCCATTGCGCTTTCTCCGCTGCTGCGCGCCGAGGTTGAGAGGTTTCCGGGTCCTGTCCGTCTATTCAAGCGAGATGGTTGATCCACACACCAACGGTTGTCCGGAACCCGAGGTCCTGGCGGCGTATGTCGACCGGGGACTGAGCCTTGCGGAACGCGCACGTGTGGACGCTCATCTTGCCTCCTGCCCCCAGTGCATTGGACTGGTGGCGGGGGTCGCTCGAACGGTCGCAGACTTGTCGGCGCATGCGCCTGACGCCGTGGTTGCCGTGGATGCCAATCCGCGGGTGACCCGTCGTTCCCTGGCGGGCGCGTTGGCGGCTGCGGCGGCCGTGATCGCGGTTGTGGCGGCGCCCTCACTGCTGAGGCCGTGGCTCGAGCGCGACGCGGGGCTCGTGAGTCTTGTCGACAGCGTCGGTGAACAACGATCGGTCCTCGGCCGGTTAACTGGGGGGTTCCCGCATGCCCCCTTAGGCGTGCCATCTGCTGGGGGGCAAGGTGGCCGGGCCGCCGGGGCCGATCGTATTTTGCTGGCGGCCGACAAGATTCGCGAGTCATTCGGCGAACGTGAAACGCCGTCGCACCTGCATGCGCTCGGCGTGTCACAACTCCTGGCGGGGCGGTATGAGGACGCCGCGCAGTCGTTGCTGGCGGCATCGCGGGAGCAGCCCGCCAATGCGCGATATTTGAGTGACGTGGCCGCCGTCCAGCTCGAACGCGCGCGGCTCGGCCTGCGTCCGGACGATCTGCCACGCGCGCTGGCTTCCGCCGATCGCGCGCGCCGGCTTGATCCGTCGTTGAAGGAAGCGTGGTTCAACCGCGCGCTCGCCGCCTCGGCGTTGTCGTTGACGGCAGAAGCGAAAACCGGCTGGACCGAATATCTCAAGCGCGACAGCGTGTCGCCGTGGGCCGCGGAAGCACGGTTGCGGCTGGACGAACTGGCCAAGCCGACCGCTGCCGCCGCGTGGGCGGCGATCGAAGGACGCTTGCAGCAGACGTTCGATGCCGCGACCGCCGAAGAAGCGGTGCGCACGCAGACTACCGAAGCACGCAATTTCATCGAGAACACGTTGCTGGTCGGCTGGGCGAATGCGGTGCTGGGCGGAGAAGCAGGCGACGTCGAGCTCGAACACCTTCGCGTCATGTCTCAGGCGATGCTTCGGGTGGCGGGCGATGCCTTGTACGCAGACGCGGTGGAGGCGATTGATCGAGCCACAGCGAGTAGCGACCGGTCGTTGCTCGCGCTGGCGCGTGCGCACGCAAAATATGCGGAAGGATCTGCCCTGTTTGGGAGTGATCGATTTGGCGAGTCCGTTGACCCTCTGACAGCTGCCAGGACAGCATTCGAGTCGGAGGGAAGTCCATTCGCCGACCGGGCCGCGCTCGATCTCTGGACCATCTCTTACGTCCGCGGACAATCGACCGAAGCCCTGCAAGGCCTGAGCAATGTCCGAGAAGCAGCCCAAAGATCCCATTACTCATTTCACGCCGCCCGGGCGGCGTGGATCAGTGGACTCGTAACCTTCGCGCAGAGTCGCCTCGCAGAAACCCAAGCCAATTACGAGGAGATGCTCAAGGAATTTGAGCGGATGGGCGATGCCGAAGGCGCCGCCAATGCGCATAACCTGTTGGCGGTCCTCCATGACTACTTGGGTGAGGCCGAAACCGCTTGGCGCCATCGCACGGAAGCGTTCAAGGGCATGGCGATTTCGCGTTCGCCACGGTTCAAGTATTCATTGCTGGCGGCGGCGGTCCCGTCGATTCGGGTTGACAGTCCAGAGACGGCGCTCTCCGTTCAGGATGCGGCGGTAGCGATCGCCCAGGAATGGGGCCGTGAGGCTGCCATTGCGGATGCTCTGGCGCAACGGGCGTCACTGCTCGCATCGCTGGGGCGCGACGCCGAAGCCGACGAGGCGATTCAAGCGGCGCGGATCCACCTCGCCAAGACCGCCGATGACTCCTTCCGCAACCGCGTGGAAGTTGCCGTGCTCGCAACGGAAAGCGACTTGCTCCGTCGGAGAGATCCCGCGGCTGCCGTGGCTGCGGCAACGCGGGCGATTGAACTGGTTCAGCAGCGACGCGATCATCTGCGGATCGCTCAACTGAATCTGCGCCTTGCGCAAGCCAATATCGTCTGGGGCCGCACTGAACAGGCCCGCATGGCGCTCGACCGCGGTCTCGATGCCTTCAACGAAGAACGAGCTGCCAGCACCGACGAACGTCCGATCTCGGCGCTCGACGAGTCATGGCAGCTGTTTGACGCGTCGGTGCAGTTGTCTCTCAAGGAAAAGGATTACCGACGGGCTTTCGCGTTGGCAGATGCGGCGCGGGCGAGGTCGGCCACTGAATCGCGGCGCTACGGGACTCCGGAACTGGCCGCCATCCAGTCCGGGCTCGCGCCCGACGAAGCACTGATCGAACTGACTCAATTCGATACCGAGCTGGCGGTGTGGGTGATCCGGCACGATCGCTTCGATGTGGTGCTTCGCTCGATGACGCGTCAGCATTCACAGCGACTGATCGCCAGGCAGCAAAACGAGATCTGGCTCGGAGCGTCGACCGCCGCCGCCGGCCACAGCCTGTTCAACGAGGTCGTGCGACCGCTCTCGGCCTATCTCAAGGGCGCCAGGCGCTTAATCTTCGTGCCGGACGCCACCTTCGAGCACGCGTCGTTCGGAGCCTTCTGGAACAGTGCGAACGGGCATTTTCTTGTCGAAGACGTGACCCTCAGGATTGCGCCGAGCGCGGCGGCGTTCGCGGCTTCCGGCGCGGCGTTGGTGCGGGCCGACACCATTGGCGAGCCGCTGATTTTCAACGGGTCGGACCCCGGCACCGACGGAATCGACGCCATTGCGGCTGTTTACCAGTCGACCCGACGGCTCGGCGGCGCCACGGCAACCCGCGAGCGCTTCTTTGCCGATGCGGCCGGGCGAGCCGTCGTTCACCTCGCGGCGCGGACCTCCACCAACCGACATTACCCGCAGCTATCGCGCTTCGTTGTCACCGACGATCCCGGCCAGCCGTATTCGGGCGCGATTCTCGGACGAGACCTGGCGCAGCGCACGCTGCCCCGGACGGGCATGGTCGTCATAGACGAAGCGGGCTCGATCCGATCGAATCGAGGCGAGGGCACGTCAGGCCTGGCCCGCGCGTTCCTGACCGCAGGAGTACCTGCGGTGCTCGGAACGCTGCCGGGCGCCGACGAGAACGCCACTCGCGATCTGATGATCGGCTTCCACCGCGAAATGTCGAATGGCGTTTCCGCTGAGCAGGCCCTCTCAACAATCCAACGCAACGCACTGCAGCAGAACGGCCGTCGACTCGGCGCTTGGACTGCGTTGGTGCTTTACGGCTCCGATCGATAGCCCCCCAACGTAGGAGCAACACATGAATCGTCGTGCTTTTGTCAGTCGAGTTACGCTCGGCGGCGTCGCTGCCGCCTATACGGGTTTCGGGAGACCCGCACAGGCATCGACTCCGAACAATCAGGTCAACGTTCGCTTTATCGGAATGATGACCTTCATGGAACGGGCCGACCGTTCCTTCCTGGTCGCAACGCCTGGACAGCACGCGTTGCATCACATGACGCATACGCCATTCCTGATGGCGCGGCGGGGATCGGCGCTCGCCCAGGCGCTGGACCTGAAGCCGGCGCCGGGGGTGGTGCCGGCGGCATTCGATACCGGACTGATCGGGTCGAACCCGGGCGAGTTCGTCTATCGCAGCCTCGACAATACCGCGCTCGACATCGTCTCGGGTGAGGCCGCACCCGTCACCAACCTCGCGGACGAGATGGCGTTGATGAACCGCATTGCGCCGAACAAGCGCGTGCGCGGCAACGTCGAGAAGTGGGCCGGCTCCACGGTTTCACTGCGCGGCGGCCAGATCGAGAACTCCGCCGGCCATCCAGACGCGCACAAGGTCTGGACGTTTGGCGCCTATCAGCAGCGGCTGACCGACGCGGTCAATTTCCGCAACGTCGGTGCGGCGTCGACCACCATCCGGTTGACCAGCGCTGTTGAAGCCAGGTCGTTTACCGCCCGCAGCGGCGAGGCGGCCGAACTCTGGGTCATCAGCGCCGCCCAGCCGGGTGAAGCGGATCGGCGAGCCGACCATGCTCGAACACTCAGAGGTGTTGTTCGACTACCTGGTCGACGCGACGCCGGTTGTCGCAACCTGCCCGGAGGCGACCGGCAGGATCGCGCCAGCCACCGAGCTGCCATTCGCGCAAGCCGACCAGCGCCAGCAACGGCATCGTGGCAAGCGTCGCTCGCAGATGCCGCCGTGGACGGAGTTCTGCTTCGTCGCGGCGATTCTTTTCGGTCCTAAGGTGAAGTAACCAGTCCCTGTCGAAGGCCGGGCTACTCGGGCCCGGCCTTCATTTTTTGCCACTCCGCCAGCATCGGCTCAACCGCGGCCGCCGCCGCCTTCCACGCCTCCATCACGATCGGCATCGGCGCCGCATCCGCCGCTTCGACCGCGCCGAACAACTGTGCTAGCGTCGCACCGCCGCGCGACAGCCGCTGCTCGAGCTCGGACATCGCGGTCGTCTTGTTCGGCGCACTCCGCATGCCCCGCAAGGCCGCCGCCACTCGGTTGATCATCGTGTCGATCGCCCGCGAGGTGTCGTATTGCAATTTCAGATCGGCGCCAGTGGTCTTGACACGCGGATCCATCTTCACCACCAGCGGCTGCGTCTGCGAGCGGCCGTCCACGGTCAGCCGCACCGAATATTTTCCTGGCAGCGCCCACGAGCCGAGTGGGGTTCGCGGCGTATTCATGTAGGTCGCCGAGATCGGATAGGTGGCGCCGGGCATCGGCGGCGGTTCGTGATGAAGGTCCCAGACGAATCGGTGCAGCCCCGGCGATGCCGGCAGGGCGCGATGCGGGCGCAGCCAGTAGTCGGGCGTGTTGCGGCCGTCAATCGGGGGCTCGATCGGATCGGTATTGGCGTAGCGGCGGACCGGCTGTCCTGCGGCGTCGAGCACCTCGAGCACCACCGTAGTCGCGCCCGATTTCAGGTAGTAATGCACGATCGCACCGTCGGGCGGATTCTGCCCCGCGGGCTCATCCGGCGGCAGCGGTGTGTCGGTGCCCTTGTTCCAGCGGAACCGCCACGCCTCTTGCGGAGTAAACAGCCGGACATTTTCAGACGTCGTCGCGGCGGCGATCTGCCGCAACGGTGTGATGTCGTCGAGGATGTAGAACGACCGGCCGTGGGTGCCGACAACCAGGTCGTCGTCTTTGATCACCAGATCGCGGATCGACGTTGCCGGCATGTTGTTGCGCAACGCCTGCCACCGCTCGCCGTCGTCGAACGAGACATACACCGCCTGCTCGGAGCCCGCAAACAGCAGGCCGCGGCGCTTCGGATCCTCGCGCACGACGTTGATGATGCCGCCGTCGGGAATGCCCGCCGTGATGTGCGCCCAGGTCTGGCCGCCGTCCCTGGTCCGGTAAATGTGAGGCCGCAGATCGTCGAGGCGGAAGGTGTTGATGGCCGCGTAGGCCGTGTTGGCGTCGAAATGCGAGGCGTCCATGATCGACACCTTCGCCCACGGCGTCATCGCCGGCGGGGTCACGTCGCTCCATGACTTCCCGCCGTCACGCGTCACCTGGATTAACCCGTCGTCGGTGCCCACCCAGATGGTGCGTTCATCCAGATAGGACGGGGCGATGGTGTAGATGACACCGCGCGCGGTGGGCTGCGCTTCCGGCAGGCTGCGGTAGACGCCGACGTTGCCGGGAATCTCCCAGGTCTGCCTCGTGAGATCGGGACTGATCTGGTCCCACGAGCGTCCGCCGTTGATCGTTTGCCACAGCGTGTTCGACGCGAAATACAGCTTTCTGGGATTGACCGGCGAAAACAGCACCGGCATGGTCCGCACCACCCGGTAATCCGCGGGGCGGCCAAAGCGCGGCCCGACCTGCTGCACCTGCCTGGTCCGTCGATCCCACCTCGACACCTTGCCGCCGTAGACAATGTCCGGATCGAGCGGATCGGGCGCGACGTAGCCGTACTCCTCGACGCCGACGGTGGACCATTCGCGAAAGGTGATCTGGCCTTCGTCGCCGCGGCTCTGGATGCACACCGAACCGCTCTCCTGCTGGCCACTGCACACGCGATACGGGAACGAGTTGTCGGTGGTGACGTGATAGAACGCCGCGGTCGCCTGGTTGTACCAGCTGCTCCACGATTCGCCGCCGTTGAGCGAGATCACCGCGCCCTGGTCGGAGGTCATCGCGATGATGTCGGGATTGTCCGGGTTGAACCACGCGCGTTGATAGTCGTCGCCACCCGGCGCGCCGCGGATCGCGGTAAAGGTATGGCCGCCGTCGGTCGACTTCCACGTGACGATGGTCGGCACGATGACGATGTCGGGATTGGTGGGATGGACGCGGACGTCGGTGGCGTCCGACGGCCGCGCGAGCACGCGCGGATCGCTGTTCACCCGCGTCCAGGACTCGCCCGCGTCATCCGATCGAAACAGACCCGGGGTGCGCGACTCGACGACCGCGAACAGGCGCGTCGGCCGACTGGGCGAAATGCCAATGCCGATCCGGCCGAGACGGTCCGCGTCCCAGGTCGGAAAGCCGCCGGCCAGCTGCCGCCACGTCGTGCCGCCGTCGATCGACTTGAACAGGCCGCTGTTGGGACCGCGGAAATCGCCGTTCTCCCACGGCCCCTGCCGCGCCTGCCAGAGCGCGGCATAGACGATGTTCGAATTGGATGGATCGAGGAGGACGTCGGTGCCGCCGGTGTTCTCGTCCTTGTAAAGCACGCGCTCGAACGACTGGCCGCCGTCGGTCGAACGGAAGATCCCGCGCTCGGTGTTCGGACCGTAGGGATGCCCAAGCGCCGCGACGAACAATCGATTCGGGTCCTTCGGATCGACCACCACCTGGCCGATCTGCTGTGAATCGCGGAGGCCGAGGTGGGTCCAGGTCGCGCCGGCATCGGTCGACTTGTACATGCCGTCGCCGGTACCGAGGTCGGGGCGCTGCGCCGCTTCACCGGCGCCGACGTAAATCACGCGCGGATCGGAGGGCGCCACCGCGAGCGCGCCGATCGACCCGGTCGGCTGTCGATCGAAGATCGGCACCCAGGTGCGGCCGGCGTCGGTTGTCTTCCAGACGCCGCCGTTGGCCACCCCGATATAGAAGGTGTGCGGCTGACTCGCCACGCCGTCGAGCGCCTTGGTTCGACTGGCGCGATGCGGTCCGATGTTCCGCCACTGCATTTCGGCAAACAGTCCTGCGTCGAACATCGCCGGTCCCTGCGCCGCCGGGCCAGACGTGGCAATCGTGCAGAGCGCGAGCGCGGCACCGAGGGTGAGGATGCTCTTTCGCATGGCGGAAAGTGTAATACTTCCCCTCATGTCAGTGATGCCCCATCGCCCGCTCCGGGTGCTGGCGACCGTGGCGATTGCGGTCGCTGCGACGCTGCCCGGTTCCGCCCAGTCACGCGCCGCCGTCACCGTCGATGACTACCAGCGCGCCGAAAAATTCCTGGGCTACCACACCAACCCACTGGTCTCGAATGGTGCGGTGCAGGCCAACTGGCTCCCGGGCGATCGATTCTGGTATCGCAACCTGGGCGTGAACGGCCCCGAGTTCATCCTCGTCGATGCGACCACCGCAACCAGGGCCCCGGCGTTCAATCACGCGGCGGTCGCAGCGGCGCTGACCACCGCGATGGGCAGGCCGGTCGCCGCAGCGCGCTTCCCTTTCACCCAGATCGCCTACGCCGCCGACCTCCAGTCGTTCTCGTTCGACACCGACTTGAAGCGCTGGACCTGCGACGTGCAGGGCGCGCAGTGCACCGCCGTCGATCGGCCAGCGAGCGTGCCGAACAGCGAGCTGTCCCCTGATGGCAAGCTGGCGGCGTTCATCCGCGATCACAACCTGTGGGTCAGGGAACTCGCCACCGGCCAGGACACGCAGCTCACCACCGACGGCGTGAAGGACTACGGCTACGCCACCGACAACGCGGGCTGGATCAGCAGCGATCGGCCCGTCCTCAAGTGGTCGCCCGATTCGAAGCGGATTGCGACGTTCCAGCAGGATCAGCGCAAGTCCGGCGAGATGTATCTCGTCAACACCGTTGCCGGGCATCCGACGCTGCGCGCGTGGAAGTATCCGCTACCCGGTGACGAGCATGTCACGATGATCGAACGCGTCATCATCGACGTCGATCCGGTGAAGGTCACGCGACTGCAGATGGGCCAGGACCAGCACCGCTCGACGCTCTGCGACGACGTCAAGTGTGGCGGCGACTGGGTGGACGTGCAGTGGAGCCCGGACAGCAGCCAGGTGGCGTTTGTCTCGACGTCGAGAAACCATCAACAGGCCAACCTGCGCATGGCCGACGCCGGCACCGGGGCGATCCGCGAGGTGCTCGAGGAAAAGGGCGAGACCTTCCTCGAGTCCGGCAACGGGCGGGTCAGCTGGAAGGCGCTCCCGGCATCGA
Organism: uncultured Acidimicrobiia bacterium; assembly: GCA_963795125.1. Classification (GTDB taxonomy): domain Bacteria; phylum Acidobacteriota; class Vicinamibacteria; order Vicinamibacterales; family UBA2999; genus 12-FULL-67-14b. The sequence continues at coordinate 2,197,983 of CAWCGQ010000001.1, forward strand.
ATGAAGCCATCTGGTTTTCGCAACGCGACAACTGGGGCCAGCTGTATCTGCACGACCTGCAGACCGGCAGGCAGAAGAGCCAGTTGACCAGCGGCGAGGGTAACGTCACCCAGTTGATGCGCGTCGATGAAGCCGGGCGCATGCTGTACTACCAGGGGGTCGGCAAGGAGCGCGGCCGCGATCCGTACTTCCGCCACTTCTACCGCCAGGCGATGGACGGCAAGCCGGCGCAACTGCTGACGCCCGAGAATGCCGATCACGCCATCTCGCTGTCGCCGTCCGGAAGGTTCTTCGTCGACAACTTCTCCACGCCGGACACGCCGACCACGTCGGTGCTGCGCGACGACACCGGCCGACAGCTGCTGCAACTCGAGAAGATGGACATCAGCCGGCTGACGGCGACGGGCTGGAAACCGCCGATGCCGATCACCGTGAAGGATCGAGGCGGCGTCAACGAGCTCCACGGCCTGCTCTACCGGCCGACCACCTTCGATCCGTCGAGGAAGTATCCGATCATCAACCACATCTATCCGGGACCGCAGACCGGCAGCGTCGGCAGCCGTCAGTTCTCGGCGGCGCGTTCCGACGCGCAGGCGATTGCGGAGCTGGGGTTCGTGGTCGTGCAGATCGACGGCATGGGCACGCCGTGGCGATCGAAACGTTTTCATGCGGCGTACTACGGAAACATGGGCGACAACACGCTGCCCGACCAGGTCGCGGGCATGAAGGAGCTGGCGGCGCGTTATCCGTGGATTGACATCGAGCGCGCGGGCATCTACGGACACTCCGGCGGCGGCTTCGCCACCGCGGCGGCGATGTTCCGCTACCCGGATTTCTTCAAGGTCGGCGTGTCGCAGGCCGGCAATCACGACAACCGCGTTTACGAAGACGACTGGGCCGAGAAGTGGCAGGGCCTGCTCGCGAAAAACGCCGACGGCACGACCAACTACGACAACCAGGCCAACCAGCTGGTGGCGCATCAACTCAAGGGCAAGCTGCTGCTCGCGCACGGCTCGATGGACACCAACGTGCCGTTCTACAGCACGCTGCTGGTGGTCGACGCGTTGATCAAGGCGAACAAGGATTTCGACCTGATCATCTTTCCCAACCGCGGCCATGGATTCGGCAACGAGCCCTACATGGTGCGACGGCGTTGGGATTACTTCGTCCGTCATCTGCTCGGCGTCGAGCCGCCGCCGTACGAGATGAAGGGCGCGCCGGCCAGCCCGGCGCCGACCCAGTAGCCCCGACTGAACCTTCGAGCCCGTGCACCGTATTTAGAAGGGTAAGGAGCCTATGGTGTTTGGACCCCTGCGTCGCGTCAAGTTCCTGATCACTGCCCCGTTCATCGTGCTGATGTTGTTTGTCATCAACGTGATGACGTCACCGGGCCAATGGTGGGTGCAGTGGGCCGCGTTCGGCATCGGCATCGCCTGGGTGATCAACCTCGTCAAGTTGGTCCGCGACATCGTGGTCCTGGGCGGACTCGCCGCGTTCGGCGCCTACATCTTCAACAAGAACAGGACCTAGCAGGCCGCCGGAGGCTAGGTTGCCGCCGGCTTGTTGACGCTGCGCAGCATCGTCAACAGCAGGTCGACGGCGACCGTGTTGTGCCCGCCGAGCGGGATAATCACGTCCGCATACCGCTTGCTCGGCTCGACGAACTCGAGGTGCATCGGCTTCACGGTGCTTTGGTACTGATCGATCACCGAGTCCATGGTGCGGCCGCGTTCGGCGACGTCGCGGCGCAGCCGCCGGATGAAGCGCGTGTCGGAGTCGGTGTCGACGAACACCTTGATGTCCATCAGCTCGCGCAGCGCCGCATCCGTGAACACCAGGATCCCCTCGACGATTAACGCGCGCCGCGGCTGAAAGGTCTCGGTGGCAGACAGCCGCGCGTGGCGGGTGAAATCGTATTGCGGCACGTCCACCGCCTGCCCGGTTTTCAACGCCCGCACGTGGTCGACCATCAGATTGGTCTCGAGCGCGTCGGGGTGATCGTAGTTCAGGGCGGCGCGCTCCTCGAGCCGCAGGTCGTTTCTGTCACGATAGTAGCGATCGTGGTCGAGCAAGGTGACATGCTCGGGGCCAAGACTGTCGACAATCCGCCGGACCACGGTAGTTTTCCCCGAGCCCGAACCGCCCGCGACCCCAATCACAAACGACGACGCCATGGTCCGCGATCATATCCGCTGTTCTGCTGGGCAACCGAGTGCCACTGTTTGGCACAAGGCGCCCAAGCGCTGCGGGATCGGTCCCGCGCGCAGCGGGAACGCCGCTTGCAATAGTCTGGGTGGGTGACCATGCTGCCTCCAAAACTGTCTCGATACGCTGCCGTCGCGACCCTGCTCCTGAAATACGGGCGCAACGTCGGGGACACCACCGACGCGGAAGTGCCGGAGGAGGCACCGGACGCGCTGGCCGCGGATCTTGAAAAGCTTGGCCCGACGTTCATCAAGCTCGGTCAAGTGCTGTCGACGCGGCCCGATCTGCTGCCGCCTGCCTATCTCGAGGCGCTGACGCGCCTGCAGGACCACGTCGAACCGTTTGCGTATGCCGACGTGCAGCGGATTGTCGAACAGGAACTCGGAGCGCGGCTGTCAAAGGCCTTCTCGCTGTTCGAACAGAAGCCGATTGCCGCCGCCTCGCTTGGCCAGGTCCATCGCGCGGCGCTTCGCGACGGTCGTGCCGTCGCGGTCAAGGTGCAGCGCCCCGACATTGCCGCCACCGTGGCCACCGATCTCGAGGCGCTCGAGGAAATTGCGCAGTTCCTCACCAACCGCACCGACGCCGGTCAAGAACTTCGATCTCGTCGGCATGGTCGAGGAGTTCCGCCTCGCCATCGAAGCCGAGCTCGACTACCTCGCGGAGGCGAACAACCTGCGCCTGCTCGCGAACAACCTCGCCGAGTTCGACGCCATCGTCATTCCGCAGCCGGTGGAGGGATATACCAGCCGGCGCGTGTTGACGATGGAGTATGTTTCCGGCACCAAGGTGACGAAGATCAGCCCGGTGGCCGGCCTCGAGCTGCAACGCGACGTGCTGGCCGACACGTTGATCCGCGCCTATCTCAAACAGATTGTCATCGACGGCGTGTTCCACGCCGACCCCCATCCCGGCAATGTATTCGTCACCGACGAGGGCCTGCTGGCGTTGATCGATCTCGGCATGGTCGGCCGCATCAGCCCGCAGATGCAGGATCGGCTCCTCAAGCTGCTGCTCGCCATCAGCGAGGGCCGCGGCGAGGAAGCCGGCGAGGTGGCGGTCACGCTCGGCGAGAAGCTCCCCGAGTTCAACGAGGCCGGCTTCAAGCGCGACATCGCCACGCTGGTCGGGCGCATCGGCCATCAGTCGGTGGCCAACCTGCAGATCGGACGGGTGTTCCTCGAGCTGTCGGCGTTGATCAACGCCAACGCGATGCGGGCGCCGGCGGAACTGACGCTGCTCGGCAAGACGCTGCTCCACCTCGACGAGGTCGCTCGCGTCCTCGATCCGGACCTCGACGTCAACGAGGCCATCCGCCGCAACGGCGTCGAGCTGATGTCACGGCGCATGCGCAAGGTGGTGACTTCGGGCAGCGTCATCGCCTCGGTGCTCGAAGCCAAGGAGTTTGCCACCAAGCTGCCGGGCCGGGTCAACCGCGTGCTGGATTCGCTGGCCGCGAGCGAGCTCAAGCTCAAAGTCGAGCTGATCGACGACGGCGTGATCATCGAGGGCCTGCAGAAGGTGGCCAATCGCATCACGCTTGGGCTGATCCTGGCGGCGATGATCGTCAGCGCGGCAATGGTGATGCGCATCGACACGACGTTCCGGATCATGGGCTACCCGGGCGTGGCGATGATCCTGTTCTCGCTGGCATTTCTCGGCGCGGCGTATCTCGCCGTTCAGATCATCCGTCACGATCGCTCGGTTCATCACCGGTGAGCCCCACCACCGCGCGGGCGCCGCGGCCTCGCAGCCAGCCGTCTCCGCTGCATCGCCGCCAACTGCGGCGTCGGGCCAGCTATCACCCGCCCCGTGATCCGCGGCACACCAAGCCGAAAGGCATTGCCACCGCCTGGACGCGGATCCGCCGGCTGCTGTGGTCGTGGTGGCCGTGGGCGCTGCTGGCGGTCTACTTCATCGATCGGCGCAACTGGTGGGCGGCGATCGGGATCGGGCTGTGGTCCGGCGTGTGCTCGCTGTCGCAGCGAGTGGAGTTCCCACCGCAGTACGGGCTCGATCATCACTTGACGGTCGGCGACCCCGAGTTCCGCGACACCATGGCCGGCGCTGCCGGCGTGCCGTTTCTGGACGGCAACTCGGTGGTGCTGCTGAACAACGGCGATCGATTCTACCCGTCGATGCTCGAGGCGATCGCCCAGGCCGAACGCTCGATCACGATCGAAGCCTACATCTACTGGGCCGGCGACATCGGACTGGAGTTCGCCCACGCGCTGGCCGGCGCCGCCGGGCGCGGCGTGCGCGTCAAGATCCTCCTCGACGCGGTCGGCTCCGCGAGCATCAGCGCGGACATCCTCAAGATCCTCGAGACCGGCGGCTGTCACCTCGCCTGGTACAACCCGATCCGCTGGAACCATCTGCGCCGCATCAACAACCGCACGCATCGCAAGTCGCTGTTGATCGATGGCCGGATCGGCTTCACCGGCGGCGCCGGCATCGCCGACCACTGGACCGGCGACGCGCACGACGACCAGCACTGGCGCGACCTGCAGATTCGGATCGAGGGACCGGCGGTGCGGCCGCTGCAGACCGGCTTCGCGCAGAACTGGCTGGAATGCACCGGCGAGCTGGTGACCGGCCCGTATTTCTATCCGCCTTCGGTCGCGGCCGGCCACCTGTCGCTCCAGACCATCATGAGCTCGCCGGAGACCGGCGCCTCCACCGTGCGCGTGATGTATTGCCTGGCGATTTCGGCGGCGCGCACGACCATCGACATCGCCAACCCCTACTTCGTGCCCGATCATGTGGCGATCGATCTGTTTCGTGACGCGGTGAAGCGCGGCGTCCGGGTGCGGGTGATGGTCGCCGGCCTCAGCAACGACAACATGATGGCCCGTCTCAACAGCGTGCGGCTCTACGGTGCGGTGCTCGAAGCCGGTGTCGAGCTCTACGAGTACAACCGGACGATGATGCATCACAAGATCATGATCGTCGACGGGCTGTGGTCCACCGTCGGCACCTCGAACTTTGACAATCGCTCGTTCTCGCATAACGAGGAGAACAACGTGTCGGCGGTCAACGAGGAACTGGCAGGTTCGCTGCTGTCGTGGTTCGAGCGCGATCTCGGGGTGTGCGACCGCGTCACGCTCGAGCAGTGGCAGCGGCGCTCCGTGGCGCACAAGATCGGCGAAGGGCTCGCGTCGTTCGTGCAGGATCAGGTGTAGCGGCTCAGAACATCTCGCCGAAGAAGTCCCAGAACCATTCGTTGATCTTGCCGTCGAAGGACCGCTGCTTCGGCCACGTCTGGGCATCAAGACGCTTCGACACCTTCAGGTCGGCTTCGAAGTCGCGCGTCAGCTGCGCGGCGAGCTCCGCGTCGTAGACGCCGACGGTGAGCTCGTCGTTCAGTTCGAACGAGCGGTTGCCGAAGTTGGCAGACCCGATGATGCTGTAGATCCCGTCGACGACCACCACCTTGGCATGCATCATCGTCGGCTGGTACTCGAACACCTCCATGCCCTTGTCGAGCAGCCGCTGGTAGTCGTAGCGGCTGGCGTGCTTGACCGGCATGGCGTCGGTGACGTCGCCCTCGGCCAGCAGGCGAATCCTCACACCGCGCTCACGGGCGCGGTCGAGGCTCCACTGCGTAGAGGGGTCGAGCGTGATGTACGGCGACTGGATGTCAATCGTCTTCCTGGCGCCGCCAATCGCCAGCAGGTATTGCAGCTTGATGTTGCTCGCGCCCGCCATCGGGTTGCTCCACACCACCAGCGATCGGGAGCCGGCCGACCGCGGCGGCAGCTCGGGATCGAGGGCGGGTGCCGAAAGACCCCCGGTTTCGATCCAGTTCTCGTAGAACGACCCTTCGAGCGCGCGGACGGCGGGACCGGCAATGCGGAAGTGCGTATCGCGCCAATGGTCCTGGTCCTGCGCGTGGCCGATCCAGTGGTCGGCAACGCCCATGCCGCCGGTGAACGCCACGGCGCCGTCAACGACCATCGTCTTGCGGTGCGTTCGGTAGTTCACTTCCTCGAGGCTGAAGAACCCGAGCGGATTGAACCAGGCGAGCTGTGCCCCGGCGGCCTTCAACCGATCGCTGCTCTTCGAGCCGAGCGACGATCCCACCGGATCGAGGACGATGCGCACCACCACGCCACGCTCGGCAGCCCGCGCCAGCGAATCGATGAAGCGCTCGCCAATCTCGCCGTCGCTGAACACGTAGGTCTCGAAGTTGACGCGCGACTTCGCGTTGTCGATCGCCGCCAGCATGGCGGGATACGCCTCATCGCCGTTGTGCAGCGTGGTGTAGCTGTCGCCATCCTGCACTGGACTCCCCACCAGGGACGCGACGTAGTCCGGAAACCGCGGGTCCTCGACCGCGACCGGACTGTCGACGCGCAGCGTCTTGGGGTCCTGCGCGAGGTAAAGAACCAGGCCGACGATGGCGAGACTGAAGCCGATCCAGAACACCGGCTTGCGGTGCGTCTTCAACGTGTGCCTGAGGCGGTCCTTCATGGCTCATCGCTAAAGCAAGTTTCACGCCGCTGCCGGCTCCCGGTTAAGGATGAACAACGGGCGGTTCCCACCTGACAAGGGGTGGCGTATACTAATGTTTTGCTGCCGGAGCGATAGAACCCTCCAGTGCGGGAGTGGCGGAATTGGCAGACGCGCTAGCCTCAGGAGCTAGTCCGGGCAACCGGGTGGAGGTTCGAGTCCTCTCTTCCGCACCAACGTAATTACTTTTCTGGCAACGGTTTAGCCACCGCAAGTCGGCAACGCTGGCTACGATTGTGCCGCCCGGCTCAATCGTCAGCGTTCGGTGGCAAACGCAAAGCGCCCCTTGCGCAGGTCGCTTTGCGCCTCGACCACCGCGAGCAGCGCTTCCGCTGCATGCGACAGCGTGCCCTCACGCCGATGAATCAGCCGGAGCTTGCGATCGAACGTCAACTCCGGCACTTGCACCCGCACCAGTTCCTTGTTGTAGACCTCGCGCTCCACCGTAATCGCCGGCAACAGCGCGACGCCGTTGCCCATTGCCACGAATTTCTTGATCGCGTCGATGGTCGGCATCTCCACCGGCATGCGCAACTCGACCTTTTTCTTGCGAAACGTCTCGATCACCCGCTGCCGGTACGGCGACGACACGTGGTGCGCGACAAATGACTCCCGCGCCAGCTCGCTGATCGACACCTTGGCGCGCCGCGCCAGCGGATGCGTCGGCGGCACCACGAACGCGAGTTCGTCGTGATAGACGACGATGGAATTGAGCGACGAGGTGTCCGGGCGAAAGGTGATGACGCCAAAATCGGCGCCGTAGTCGAGCACCTGCGCCGGCACCCGGCTGCCGAGCGCGCGCTGCACGGTGACGTGGACTTCGGGATAGAGCCGCCGGTACTCGTGGAGGATCGGCAGCAGATACAGACACGTCAACTCGTTGGCCGCCATTGTCAGGCGGCCGGTACGCAGCTGGCGCACATCATCCAGGGCGGCCATGGTCCGCGACCGCAGGTTGACGAGGCGCTCCGCATGATCGGCCAGCACCCGGCCGGCGTCGGTCAGGACGCCGCGGCGGCTGGAGCGGTCGAACAGCGGCCGGCCGATCTCGTCCTCGAGCTTCTTGATGGTCTGACTGATGGCGGGTTGAGTGCGGTAGAGGGCCTTGGCGGCGGCGGAAAAGCTGCCCTCACGAACCACCGCGAGAAAGGCCTCGAGTTGAAAGAGTTCCATCGGAATTTCATACTATAAGCAAATGCCCATAGATCCATAGATATTATTATTTTGACTTATTTCGTTCGCCGCCCCAATCTACTCTCCGGGCAAATTCATGATGGCGACCATATCCCGGATCCAGGTATTCGACACGACGCTGCGTGACGGCGAGCAGGCGCCGGGCTTCAGCATGACGGCGATCGAGAAGCTGCGGCTGGCGCAGCAGCTGGATCGGCTCGGCGTGGACATCATCGAGGCCGGCTTCCCGATCTCATCGGAGGGCGACTTCGAGGCGGTGCGGACCATTGCCGGCGCGATCCGCCGGCCGATCATCGCGGGGCTGGCGCGCGCCATGGCCGCCGATATCGATCGCGCCTGGGCGGCGCTGTCGCAGGCCGCCCGTCCGCGCATCCACGTCTTTCTGGCCACCTCCGACATTCACCTCGAGCACAAGCTGCGCATCACGCGCGCGCAGTGCCTCGAGCAGATCGCCGCCTCGGTCGCGCACGCGCGCGCCTACTGCGACGACGTGGAATTTTCGGCCGAGGACGCGACCCGCAGCGACCTGGATTTCCTGTGCGAAGTGGCGGAGGTCGCGGTCCATGCGGGAGCGACGACCATCAATCTTCCCGACACCGTCGGCTACGCGCTGCCCAACGACATCGACAAGATGTTCACGACCGTCGGCAGGCGGATTGGCGACCGGGCGGTGCTGTCCGCGCATTGCCACAACGACCTCGGTCTCGCGGTGGCCAATTCACTGGCGGCCATCCAGGCGGGCGCCCGTCAGGTGGAGTGCACCATCAACGGCATCGGCGAGCGCGCCGGCAACGCCTCGCTCGAAGAGATCGTGATGGCGCTGCAGGTGCGCGCCGATTCACTGCCCCATCACACCGCGATCAACACCCAGTGCCTGGTGCCGACCAGCAATGCGCTGTCGTCGATCGTCGGCGTCTCGGTGCCGCCCAACAAGGCGATCGTCGGCGCCAATGCCTTCGCGCACGAAGCCGGCATTCACCAGGACGGCATGCTCAAGCACGAGCTGACCTACGAAATCATGCGGCCCGAATCGGTCGGCGCCGCCGGCACGCGGCTGGTGCTCGGCAAGCACTCGGGCCTGCGCGGCCTCGACGCGCGCTGCCGCGCGCTCGGGCATCGGCTGCGCCAGCCGCAACTCGAGCGCCTGTATGTCCGCGTCACGGCGCTCGCCGATCGCACCAAGACGGTCGACGATGAGCAATTGACCATCATCATTCGCGAAGAGCTGGCCGCAACCCTGGCGCTGGGTAGCGCCGCCGGCGCCGGTCGCGGGGACGTGACATGCCACTGAGCATTGCCGTGCTGCCGGGCGACGGCATCGGTCCTGAAGTGACGGACGAAGCCGTCCGCATTCTCAAGAACGTCGCCGAGCATTCGGGCAGGAGCTTCTCGTTTTCGACGCATCCGATTGGCGGTGTCGCGATCGACGCCGACGGTGCGGGGCTGCCCGAACGGACGCTCGAAGCGTGTCTCGGCGCGGATGCCGTACTGCTCGGCGCGGTCGGCCATCCCAAGTTCGATGGCCGCCTGCCGTCGGAGCGGCCGGAGGCGGCGCTGCTGGCCCTGCGCCAGGCGCTCGGTGGCTTCGCCAACCTGCGTCCCGCCATCTGCTACCCGTCGCTGGCGAAACGGACCGCCTTTCAACCCGATCGCGTGCGCGGCGCCAACCTGCTGATCATCCGCGAGCTGCTGGGCGGCCTCTACTACGGGGAGCCACGCGGCTTCGAGGCCTCGGGCAACACCGCGTTCAACACCCTGATCTACTCACGCCACGAGATCGAGCGCGTCGCGAAGGTCGCCTTCGAGCGGGCGCGCGAGCGGCGCAAGAAGCTCGCCTCGATCGACAAGGCCAACGTGCTCGAGACGTCGCGGCTGTGGCGCGCGGTGGTGTCGGAAGTCGCCGCCAGCTATCCCGAGGTGGAGCTCGAGCACGTATATGTCGATACGGCGGCTATGCGGCTGGCGACGTCGCCGATGAGCTTCGACGTGATGCTCTGCGACAACCTGTTCGGCGACATCCTGAGCGATCAGGCGGCGTCGATTGCCGGGTCGCTCGGCGTGTTGGGGTCGGCGACCCTCGGCGGCCGCGTCAATCTGTACGAGCCGGTCCATGGCTCGGCTCCCGATATCGCCGGCCAGGGCCTGGCCAATCCGATCGGCGCGATTGCCAGCGCCGCGATGCTGCTGCGCTTCAGCGCCAAGATGGACAAGGAAGCGGCGGAGATCGATCACGCGATCGAGGACGCGCTGGCAGCCGGCGCCCGCACCAGGGACCTCGCCGCTCCCGGCGAACGCGCGCTGTCGACGCGTGAAATGGGCCAGGCGATCGAAGAAGCGCTCAACGAAACCCGCGACCGCCGGCACAGCTATCATGCCGTCTGACCCCTCGCACCCTCGCACCGCCGCACCTTCGCGCCCTCGCACCCTGCTGGACAAGGTGTGGGACGCGCATGTCGTCGGCGAGCTCGGGGACGGCCGCACCCTGATCTATATCGATCGTCACCTGGTGCACGAGGTGACCTCCCCTCAGGCGTTTGAAGGCCTGCGCCTGAGCGGCCGCACGGTGCGCCGTCCGGATCTGACGTTTGCCACGCTCGACCACAATGTGCCCACCACCGCCAATCGCCACCTGCCGATTGCCGATCCGCTCGCCCGGCAGCAGGTCGAAACCCTGCGCGACAACGCCGCAGCGTTCGGGGTGCCGCTCTACGACTTCGACAGCGGCCGCCAGGGGATCGTCCATGTCATTGGCCCCGAACTCGGCCTCACCCTCCCGGGCGCGACCATCGTCTGCGGCGACAGCCACACCAGCACGCATGGCGCCTTCGGCGCGCTCGCGTTCGGCATCGGCACGAGCGAAGTCGAGCACGTGCTCGCGACGCAGTGCCTGGCGCAGCAGAAGCCGAAGGCCATGCGCGTCACCTTCACCGGCACCCTGACTGACGGCGTGACCGCGAAAGACGTCGCGCTCACCTTGATGGGACGCCTCGGTGTCAGCGGCGGCGCCGGTCATGCGCTCGAGCTGGCCGGCCCGCTCATCGACAACCTGTCGATGGAACAGCGGATGACCATCTGCAACATGAGCATCGAGGCCGGGGCCCGCAGCGCCCTGATTGCGCCCGACGCCACGACGTTGGCGTTCCTCGAAGGACGTCCGCACGCGCCGAAAGGCGCCGACTGGACGGCGGCGGTCGCGCGCTGGCAGGCGCTGAAGAGCGATCCGGGCGCGACCTTCGATGCCGAGATCACGATCGACGTCGCCTCGCTCGCGCCGCTCGTGACCTGGGGCACGCGACCGGACATGGTCGAGCCGGTGACGGGCCGGGTGCCCGACCCCCGCGGCGCCGCCTCGGAAGGCGACGCCCGCGCGATGGAACGGGCGCTGGCCTACATGGGTCTCACCCCGGGCACGGCGATCGAGGATCTGCCGGTCGATCGCGTCTTCATCGGCTCGTGCACCAACGCCCGGATCGAGGATCTGCGTTCCGCCGCATCGGTGGCGAAGGGGCATCACGTCAACACCCGCGTGCGCGCCATGGTCGTGCCGGGATCGCAGCAGGTCAAGCTCGACGCCGAGCGCGAAGGCCTCGACAAGATTTTCGCGGCCGCCGGCTTCGAATGGCGCGAGCCGGGCTGCTCGATGTGCCTCGGCATGAACGACGACGTGCTGGGCGATGGCGAGCGATGCGCGTCGACCAGCAACCGCAATTTCGAAGGCCGCCAAGGCAGCGGCGGCCGGACCCACCTGGTCAGTCCGGCGATGGCGGCGGCGGCGGCGATCGAAGGCCGCTTCACCGACGTGCGGCATTGGGAGTACCGATAGTGACCGGGAGCCGGGAGCCATTTCTCCAGCATCGCGGCCGGGTGGCGCCGTTGAAGCGCAATCACGTCGACACCGATCAGATCATCCCGAAGCAGTTTTTGAAGCGGATCGAGCGATCGGGTTTCGGGCCGTTCCTGTTTCACGACTGGAAAAAAGATCCAGCGTTTGTCCTGAACCAGCCGGCGTTTGCGGGCGCCTCGGTGCTGGTGGCCGGCGTGAACTTCGGCTGCGGCTCGTCGCGCGAGCATGCGGCGTGGGCGCTGCTCGATGCCGGGTTCCGCGTCGTGATCGCGCCGTCGTTCGCGGATATTTTCCGCAGCAACGCGATCGGCAACGGCATGCTGCCGGTGGTGCTCCGCGACGCCGCGGTCGAGGCGATCTTCGCCCGTGGCGAAGCGCAGGACGGCTACGCGCTCGAGATCGACCTCGAGCGCTGCGAAGTGCGCGATCGCTTCGGCCTGAACGAACCGTTCATCATCGACAGTGCCTCGCGTCAGCGCCTGATGGAAGGCAAAGACGAGATCGACGTCATTCTGCATCACGAGCCCGACATCGCCGCCTACGAGCGGCGGGCGGGAAACACTTTATGAAACTACGCGGCGCACACATCATCTGGTCGGTCCTGGTCGAACAGGGCGTTGACACCGTCTTCGGGTATCCCGGCGGCGCCATTCTTCCGGCCTACGACGCCCTGCTCGATCACCCGATTCGACACGTGCTGGTCCGACACGAGCAGGGGGCCACCCACATGGCCGACGGCTATGCGCGCGCCAGCGGCAGGGTCGGCGTGGCGGTGGCCACATCGGGCCCGGGCGCCACCAATCTGGTCACCGGCATCGCGACCGCGATGATGGATTCGATTCCGCTGGTCTGCATCACCGGCCAGGTGCCCGAAGCGCTGATCGGCTCCGACGCGTTCCAGGAAACCGACATCGCCGGCATCACGCTGACCATCACCAAGCACAACTTCCTGGTGACCAGGGCGCAAGACATTGCGCCGACGCTGCGCAAGGCCTTCGCGATCGCGACCTCGGGCCGGCCGGGCCCGGTACTGGTCGACATCACCAAGAACGCCCAGCAGGACGAGTGCGAGTTCGAGGCAGCGGGCGCGCTCCAGACGCGTGCGGAGGGCGACGGCTCCAGTCGTCGCGACCACGACATTTCAGCGAGCGCCAAAGCGGGCGCCCTCCACACGAAGGGACCGCAGAATCGAGCCAGCTCGATCGCGCGCGCCAACGAACTGCTGGCGAATGCGAAGCGGCCGGTCATCCTCGCCGGGCACGGCATCCTGAAGAGCGGCGCGATGGCCGAAGTGATCGAGCTCGCCGAGCGCGCGCAGATCCCGGTGGCGATGACGCTGCTCGGCATCGGCAGCGTGCCGGCGCATCACCCGCTCAACCTCGGCATGATGGGCATGCACGGCGAGGCCTGGGTCAACGAAGCGATCCAGGAATCGGATCTGCTGCTCGCGCTCGGCATGCGCTTCGACGACCGGGTCACCGGCAAGCTCGCGCACTACGCGCAAAACGCCAAGAAGATTCACATCGATATCGATCCGTCGGAATTGCACAAGAACGTGCGCGCCGACGTCGCCATCGCCGGCGATCTGGCGGGCGTCCTTCGCGACTGGCTGCCGCTCGTGCCAGCCGCGCGGCACGATGCCTGGATCACGCGCATCGGCGAGCTGGCCGGCGGGCCGACCGTGCGCGACATCGAGGAGCTGCCGGACGACGGCCGCTTTTGCGCGGCGCACGTCATCCACGACATCTGGAAGGCGACCAACGGCCGCGCCATCATCACCACCGACGTCGGCCAGCACCAGATGTGGACCGCGCAGTATTACAAGGTGGCGGAGCCCGGCACCTTCATCACCTCCGGCGGCCTCGGCACCATGGGATTCGGCCTGCCCGCGGCGATCGGCGCCAAGATGGCGCGGCCCGATCGTGAAGTCTGGGCGATCGTCGGCGACGGCGGCTTTCAGATGACCCAGGCGGAACTCCAGACGATGGTCCAGGAGAACGTCAAGGTCAACGTCGCGATCATCAACAACGGCTACCTCGGCATGGTGCGGCAGTGGCAGCAGTTCTTCCACGATCGCCGCTACTCGGCGACGCCGATGTCGTCGCCGGACTACGTCAAGCTCGCCGATGCGCACGGGCTGCCCGGCATTCGCGTGACGCGGCGCGCCGACATGGCCGACGCCTTGCGGCATGCCCGCGCGTCGGCCGGCGCCGTGGTCATGGACTTCCGCGTCGAGCAGGAGGACACCGTCTATCCGATGGTCTCGCCCGGCGCGGCGCTGCACGACATGATCCGGCGGCCCGGCGCCGCGGTCGCCAGCGCGGTGTCATTGGTGGAAACCGGAGCCGACCTGTGATGCTCCCCTCGACCCCGCTCGTGGCAGGCGACGCGTTGCGGCCGCGCACCATCGTGGTCCGCTACGAGCACGAAATCGACGCGCTCGACCGCGTCGCCGGCATCCTGCGCCGCCAGCGCGTGCGCGCCGAAGCATTCACCGCCGTCGCCTCGCACGATCGCGCGACGGTGCAGGCGACGATCATGTTCGACAGTTCGGATAAGACGGCCGCCCGCATCGTGTCGCTGCTCGAGCGGCAGATCGGCGTACTCGCAGTTGAGGATTGGACATCGGCCACCGATTCCACCGATTAGACCCCGACAAGGAATGAGACCTGAGGAGATTATGGCGAAGATGATTCACGATTCGGACGTCGACCTTTCCCCGATCCTTTCGCGCCGCGTCGCGATCATGGGATACGGGTCGCAGGGCCACGCGCACGCATTGAACCTGAAGGACAGCGGCGCTGACGTGCGAGTCGGTGTGCGTCCGGGCAGCCGCGGCTGGAAGGCCGCCGAGCAGGCGGGCTTCACGCCGCTCGATCCCGCCGCCGCCGCCGACTGGGCCGACGTCATCATGGTGCTCGTGCCCGACCTGGTGCAGCCGGATCTGTTCAAGAACCAGATCGCGCCGCACCTCACGCCCGGCAAGATGCTGATGTTCGCGCACGGCTTCGCGATCCGCTTCGGCTGGATCACCCCGCCCGAGGGCGTCGATGTCTCGATGGTGGCGCCCAAGGCGCCGGGCCATCGCGTGCGTGAAGTGTTCAAGGAAGGCGCCGGCGTCCCGGGGCTGGTGGCGATTCACGCCGACCCGACCGGCACCGCGCGAGCCGCCACGCTGGCCTACGCGAAGGGCATTGGCTGCACGCGCGCAGGGGTCATCGAAACCACGTTCTCGGAAGAGACGGAAACGGACCTGTTTGGGGAGCAGGCGGTACTGTGCGGCGGGGTCAGCGCGCTCGTGACGGCGGGCTTCGAAACACTGGTCGAAGCGGGGTATCAGCCGGAGATTGCCTACTTCGAGTGCCTGCACGAGCTGAAGCTGATCGTCGACCTGATGTATCGCGGCGGCCTCGGCTTCATGCGCTACTCGGTCAGCGACACCGCCGAGCACGGCGACTACAGCGGCGGCCCGCGCATCGTCACCGCAGAGACCAAGGACGTGATGCGCAAGATGCTCGCCGAGATCCGCTCGGGCGCGTATGCGGAGAAACTGGCGCGCGAGACCAAGAGCGGCTGGTTCCATGGCGAGCGCGAACGCAATCGCGAGCACCAGATCGAGCAGGTCGGCGCGACCCTCCGCGCCAGGATGCCGTTCCTCGAGCCGGTTGCCAGCCCGGCGCCCGAACCGGTTGCGGGCTGATCGATTTCAGATGTCTGACGGGTGATTGCTGATCAATTGAAGAATGCTGAATTCGGCAATTGATCGGCAATCTGAAATCCGAGCTCTGACGTCGTCAGACTCCGTAGCCATAGCCCGAATCCTGGCTGAAGCCGGACTCGAACACGTCGACATACACCGGGACCGGGGTCACCGGTTCCGGGCGCCCGGCCGGCGAATCGACCATGACGATGACGGCGCGGACGCCGGCACTCTGATGGTCGCGCATCGCGCGCTCGAGGGCCTGACAGAGCGACGCCAGCGCCGCGTCATTCTTATCCGCCTGCTGCAAGCGGCCATCCTTCCACACTCGGGCAGTACTTCCAGGTTCCATGGGACTTTCTCCTCTCACGGTCACGTCACAAAGCAAAAAGGGCCATCACCCGGCGGGTAATGGCCCTGTGCGTTTCGCTGTCTTTCTGGGCTACATCATCCCGCGCTCACATCGATAGGCCAAGGCTGACAAGGCGAAGGACACCTGCCAGGCTCGGAACCGAGGGGATAACGACCGCCTTCATCTCTAAGGGAAGCTTATCGAGCAGTCCTGAAGCCGTCAAGTTGCTTATGGTGCGGCTTATGGGTCGATTACCGTGGCTTGGGGTAGCGCGCGAGGATCTCCCTCACGCGATCGATCGGGAGCGCTTCCGAGGTGCCACTCCGGCTCGTGACCGTTGTCGCCTTCAGCAGCGAGTTATAGACGGCCTCCTCGGTGGCCTCGAGGGTGGCCTGGAATAACGGCGACACCCCGTCGGTTGGCAGCAGCGTGCGCGGCTGCACCGCGGCCGAGCCGAATGTTGTCCGCAGATCGGCGGCGGTCGAAAACGCAATCGCAAATTCGCCGCTGCCGTTGCTGAACGACGACCCGGTGCGCGCCAGGCCGTAAATCGCCCGCGCCGCGAGCCGCTTCAAGTCGCGCGCGTCGAGCGGGGCATCGGTCGCAACGACGACCATGCACGAGCCGTCGCCGTAGTCATCCGGGAGCCGGGAGCCGGGAACCGGGAGCAACGCTTGAGACCGGGGCTGATACGAATACCGACCCAACAGCCTGCCGACGGGCGCGCCGTCCATGGTGAGCACGCCGCCGTAATTCGATTGCACGAGCACGCCCACGGTGTAGCCGCCGTAGCGCGCCTCCAGCCGTCGCGACGCCGTGCCGATACCGCCCTTCCAGCCAAACGCCTGTGTCCCGGTGCCGGCGCCGACGCTGCCCTCCGGCACGGCCCCGCCGCCCGCGGACTTCAACGCCTCGAGCACGTGCTGCGGCCGCACGTGCTGTCCGCGAATATCGTTGAGACCGCCGTCATTGGTTTCACCGACCAGCGCGTTGACGGAGCGGACGCCGTCGTTGCCCGGCTGATCGAGCGTCCATCGCACCAGCCCCTCCATCACGGCGCCCACACCCAGCGTGTTGGTCAAGGCGATCGGCGTTTCGATGGTGCCCAGTTCGTCGACCTGCGTCGAGCCGGCCAGCTTGCCGAACGCATTGCCGACAAACACCGCGCCCGGGACCTTGTCCTGGAACAGGTTGCCCTGGTGCGGGACCACCACCGTGACACCGGTACGGATGTTGTCGCCCTGAATCAGCGTGGCGTGCCCGACCGAGACGCCGGCGACGTCGGTAATGGCATTACGGGATCCCGGCTCGAACACCCCTGGCGCGATCCCCATCTCGCGCGCGCGCGGCCGTACCTCCTGCGCCGACAGTTGTGAAACCGCGAGTAGCACCGCGACGACCCGGATGAACTGTTGCATGAGCATCATTGCGTGCCCCCTACGCACCCAAACTTTGGTTCTAAGATACGATGGTTCCGCTGGCATGCGGCAGATTCACATCGACGCGGTTACCGACGCCGCGCAACACGTGTACAAGGCGGCGGTGCGCACCCCGCTGGTCAAGCTGGACTTGCCGTTTGCGCCCAACGGCGCCGCGCGGCCTGAGGTTTATCTCAAGCTCGAGTCCCTGCAGCCGATCGGATCGTTCAAGATTCGCGGCGCGTGGAACGCGGTTCGCAAGCTGACGCCGGAACAGATGCAGGACGGCGTCTGGACGGTGAGCGCCGGCAACGCCGCGCAGGGCGTCGCCTTCGCCGCGCGGCTGGCCGGCGTGCCCTGCTCGGTGATGGTGATGGAAACGGCGCCGCAAACCAAGCTCGACTCGGTCGCGCGGTTGGGCGCCACCATCGTCAAGGCGAGCTACGACGAGTGCTGGCGCACGGTCGAAGCGCACGCTTCCCCGCGCATGCGCGGACATTTCGTCCATCCCTTCGACGACGATGATTTCATCGCCGGCAACGCGACCGCGGGACTCGAGATTCTCGAGGACCTGCCGGATGTCGATGCCGTGGTGGCGGCGGTCGGCGGCGGCGGACTGCTGGCCGGGATCGGCTCGGTGATGCGCGCCCGCAAGCCCGGCGTGCGGATTTACGCGGCCGAACCCGAGACCGCGGCGCCGCTCGAGTTGTCGCTGCGACGGGGCGAGGCCTGCCGCTTCGACGCCTGGAAGCCCTCGTTCGTCGACGGCGCCGGCGGCAAGTCGGTGCTGCCTTCGATGTGGCCGCTGCTCAAGGAGCTGGTAGACGGATCGATCGTCATGCCGCTCGACCAGATCGCCGCGGCCATGCGCGCCGCCGCCGAACGCGTCCACGTCGTGGCTGAAGGCGCCGGCGCCACCGCCATCGCCGCCGCGCTCAGCGGCCACGCCGGCACCGGCAAAATCGTCGCCGTGGTGTCCGGCGGCAACATCGACCTGTCGCGATTCACCGAACTTGTCAGCTCTCATACCCATGTCTGAAGAACGATTCGCCAACGCCGCTCCGCTGCCCCCTCGCCTGCATCGCCTCCACGAACTGGCGATCGATCTGTGGTGGAGCTGGGACGACCGCGCCCGCCAGGTGTTCCGGCAACTTGACTACACGCTGTGGCGCGCCACCGCGCACAACCCGGTGCAGATGCTGCAGCGCGTCAGCGCCGAGCGCCTCGCGGCGGCGGCCGTCGAGGCAGACTTCGTCAAAGCCTACGACGAAGCGCTCTTCGGCCTCGAGCAGGCGCGCACCGGGGGCCATGAGTGGTGGCGCGAGCGGGCGCCGATGCTCGGGGGCGGCAGCATCGCCTACTTTTCCGCCGAGTTCGCGCTGCACCAGTCGCTGCCGATCTATGCGGGCGGCCTGGGCGTGCTTGCCGGCGATCACTGCAAGGAAGCGGCGGATCTCGGCCTGCCCTTCGTCGGCGTCGGCTTCATGTATCCCCAGGGGTATTTCCGCCAGCGCATGACCAACGACGGCTGGCAGGAAGAACGCTACGAGCGCATCAGCTGGACCGACGCGCCGATTGAAACGGCAATTACGCCCGACGGCCGGCCCTGCATCACCGCCATCCCGCTCGGCGACCGCACCGTGCTCGCCGCGGTGTGGCGCGTGCGCCTCGGCCGGGTGCGGCTGTTCCTGCTCGACACCGACCTGGCGGAGAACGCGCCCTGGGATCGCGAGTTGTCGGCGCGCCTCTACGGCGGCGATCGCGAGACCCGCATCCAGCAGGAGATCATCCTCGGCATCGGCGGCGTGCGCGCGCTGCGCGCCATGGGTATCGCGCCGACCGTGTGGCACCTCAACGAGGGCCACGCCGCCTTCGTCGCGCTGCAGCGCATCCGCGAGATGCTCGAGCAGGGGCGTTCGTTCGACGATGCGCTCGACGAGGTCAAACGCTCGACCGTCTTCACCACCCACACGCCGGTGCCGGCCGGTCACGACGCCTTTCCATTCCAGCTGGTCGAGAAACATCTCGCCGGCACCTGGGGTGAGATTGGCGAGCACCGGCGGAGCTTCCTGGCGCTCGGCGAATACGACAACGGCGGCGGCTCGCAGTTCAACATGACGGCGCTGGCGCTGCGCACCTCGTCGTTCGTCAACGGCGTCAGCGCGCTGCACGGCGAGGTCACGCGCTCGATGTGGCGGCCGATGTGGCCCGACACGCCGTCCGATCAGCTGCCGGTGCGCAGCATCACCAACGGCGTGCACGTGCCGACCTGGATGGCCGGACCGGTGTTCGGGCTGCTCGACACCCACTTCGGGCCCGGCTGGCTCGATCACGTCGACGATCCGCAGCTCTGGGAACGGCTCAACGACATTCCGGACGCGGAGATGTGGCAGATGCGCCAGGCGCTGCGCCTCGACCTGTTCTCGTTCATCCGCGAACGGATGCGAGCACGCTTCTCGCAGGAACACGTCGGCCAGAGCCGCATCGTCTCGGCGGGCGCGATGCTCGATCCCGAAGTCCTGACGCTCGGCTACGCGCGTCGGTTCACCGCCTACAAGCGGCCCGAAATGATCTTCCACGACGCCGACCGGCTGGCGCGGATCCTCAACCACATCGACCGCCCGGTGCAGATCGTCTTCGCGGGCAAGGCGCATCCCGCCGACGAGCCGGCCAAGCACAACCTGCAGAGCGTGTTCAGGCATGCGCTCGATCCGAAGTTCGGCGGCCGGCTGGCCTTCATCGACGATTACGACATGCACGTGGCGCACTACCTGGTGCAGGGCTGCGACGTGTGGCTGAACAATCCGCGCAAGCCGCTCGAAGCCAGCGGCACCAGCGGCATGAAGGCGTCGCTGAACGGCGTCCCGCACTTGAGCATCGGCGACGGCTGGTGGGCGGAAGGCTACAACGGCAGCAACGGCTGGCTGATCGAAAGCCAGGCCAACCCCGACGATCACGCCGCGATCGACGCCGCCGACGCCACCGCGCTCTACGAACTGCTGGAAAATGACGTGGTGCCGGCGTTCTACGATCGCGATCGAGGCGGCCGCGGGCTGCCCCGCCGCTGGGTGGCGATCGTGCGGGAAGCGATGCGCTCCAATGTGCCGCGCTTCTCGACGCGCCGCATGGTCAAGCAATACGTCACCGAGATGTACGGGCCGGCGGCCGCGCAGAGCAAGACGATCTCAGATCTCAAATTGTAGATTGCTGATCGATGCCGATCGGTCGATCTCAGATCATCTGCCGTCATCAATCTCAATTCTGCAATCGTCGAACGCTCAGCATCGGCCTCGTCGTACCACTTTTCCCAGGCGGCCAGGATCTCCGGCGACGCGGCGTTGCCGCGCTCCGTGGCCAGCCGCGCCTGCCGCGCCGTCTCGAGCAGCAGCGTCATCGCCGCGGTGTCGGTCCGGTCGGCCGATGCGAGAAACAGCGACGTGGTGGCGACGAGCGTCGCGACGTGTTGCATCTCGGCCGCGCTGACCATCTCGATGGTGTCGAGATTGGTGTGGTAATAGCGGTCGGTGAAGTGCCAGTTGAGCAGCGCCGGAACGCCCGCGGTGGTGAACACGGTGTGGTCGCTGCCCCCTTCGTAGGGGTTGGTGCGCACCACCCAGCCGGTGTCGCGTGCGCGGCGCAGGGCCACCGCGAGGTGCAGGTCGTTCAGGAAGCTGCCGCGCACCATCGCGGCGTCGACCTTGCCGGCCCCCCATTCGGAATGCGGATCTGACGGACGCTCCCACACCGCCGATGGGTCCGGCTCCTTTTCAATCAGGAACGTGCCGCCGGTCTTCGCCGTGTCCTGGCCCGTCATGTCGAGCGACAGCATCGCGACCACATCCTTGACCTGGTCGGCGTGCGCCGCGATCCACTGGCGGCTGCCGGCCATCTCATCGACCCAGAGAAAGGTAAGGGTTCGCGCCGGCGCCGGCAGCAGGCCGCGGCGGATGGCGTCCTGCGTGGCCAGCGCGGCCGCCAGCAGGGTGCCGCAGCCGCTGGCGTTATCGTTCGCGCCCGGCTCCTGCACGTGCGCGGCGAGGATGACGCGTTGCCCGGGATGGGTGCTGCCGGGGATCTCGACGACCAGCGTCCGATTCGGCCGGCGATGAAACACCGTCTCGATGTCGACGTGCAGGCTGACCGGCCCTTGCGCCAACTCGGCCCGCAGCCGCTCCGCGACCCGCGGCGTCGCCTTGAAACCGAAACCCCTCAGCGCTTCGTCGTACGGAATGGCGCCCCACTGCAGGACGTCGGGGGTTTCCGCGGGTCTGGTGTACGGCGCAATCGCGGTGGAGATCACGCCCGCCGCGCCGCGGGCGCGCACGGCGATGTTCCAGGCCTGAGGCAGGCCGCCGCTCGCGAGCACCACCGCACCGGCGAGGTCCTTCCCGTCGTAGCCGGCCTCGGTCGTGCCCTGCCCGCCATCCACCAGCCGCAGGGTGACGCCGCCGGCGGGAGTGCTGAACGAATTGATCGCCAGCGCGACGCGATGGGTCTGCACCGACAGCAGGATCTCACCGGCTGGTCCGCCAAGCCGCACGGTGCCGCGCAGCTGTTCCCATCCGTGGGCGGCGTTGGGATACTCCTCATACTTCGGCTGCAGACCCGCGGCCGCCAGTCGATCGAAGATGAACTGCTGTGACCGCTCGAACGCCGGATTACCGGCCAGCCGCCACAGCGGCGCCATGAACGTGACCACATCCATCGCCACCGTGGCGTCCACGGCACCCGACAGTTCCCGGTAAATCGTTTCCGCACGAGGCGGCATCGTCCGGTCGAGCGGCGGCAAGTGAAGCGACGATTGGGCGGTGACGTCGATGGCGGCGACCGCCGCCGCGACCACCACCAATCGACAACCGATTTGCCACCTTCGCACGCTGGGCACAATCTGCACATTGTGCACCCGGCCGACATGGTGCGGTAAAGTATTGAGATGTCCCGTAAGACCGTCGGCAACAAGAAAGGCTGCGCCTTGTGCGGCGCCAAGGAAGTCTCGGAGCCGCGCGGCGAAGAACGCTATTGCCGCGAATGCTGGGACAAGAAGATTGCGGTCGAGGAGATCGTCGCGCGCGATTTCGCGCTCAAGCGATATATCCGCGCGCACAGCGCCGAAAAATATCTCGTCTATCACTCCGCGCAGAAGCGCCCGATCGGCCAGATCATCGTCGTCGACGACGGCTACGATCTGTTCCTGACGATGACGATTTATCCGAACTTCGCCTGGGACGACGCGGCCTACAGCCTCGAAGGCGATCCCGAGGGCCGCACGTTCGCGGAGCTGCTGGTCGATGTCGTCGCCACCGAGGTCATCGAGCCCTGGGGCGGCGGCAAGTGGCATCTTGAAGTGTTCCGGTCGACGGCAGCCGAGCCCGAGGACTGGAACGGCGAAATGTAAGGCCCAACCTGGCCCGCCGTAGCGCGAAGCGCGGAGGCGGCCGAACGCGGGTATAATCCGTTACCGGAGGTTCCTTCGAATGAAATTGATCCAGCGGTCCCTGGCCCTGGCTGCGGCGCTCGGGTTCCTGTTTGCCCCGATCGCCCTTGCACAAACGGCCGCGCCTGCCGCGCCGAGGAAATTGATCTCACCGTTTCGCGGCGACGCCACAGTCGAGTACACCAAGCCGGTCACCAAGCGCGCCGGCGCCAATATCGTGACCACGATGGTGCTCAAGAACACGTCGCCGGGCCCCCTGGCGGGCTTCAGGCTCGAAGAAAGCTGGTCGGACAAGTCCGGCAACCTCGCCGGCGGCGATACCTATCGCCATCCACGGCCGTTCATGCCGGGCGAAATCATCACCATCACGCTGACCACGCCGTTCAACGCGCGCATGGCCGCCAACAGCTACAACTTCATCCACGCCAACGGCAACGTCAAGCCGAAATCGGTGCCGAAAATCGACGTACCGAAGACGAACTAGGAACTGGGAACTAGAGGTTAGAGGTTAGAGGTTGGAGAACCTCTAACCTCTAACAACTAACCTCCTTAACCACCAGCCTGTCCGCCAGGTCGCCGGCCACCGGTATCCGCCAGGTTTCCCCCCGCCACGTTTTCACCAGCAGGAACAGCCACAACAGCACCGCGCCGAACCACAGCGCATTGCCGACCGCCTGCAGCAGCTGGAACGTCGGCACCGCGACGAAGAAGGCGACGGCGCTGGCGCCGCCGCACAGCACCAGCGCGATCGACAGGGCGCCGAACACGACCAGCGACTGCGCCGCATGGAAGCGCACGGTCGCATGCTGCCGCTCGGCGAACAGGAACACCAGGCCCGTGACCCACCAGCCGGCGTAGCACAGTACCGAGGCGAGCCGGGCATCAACGCCGGTGCTCGTCGAAGTGTCCCCCGTAGCCTCCGCGGAGGGGGAATCGGTCAACGTCCCACCTGTTCGAAGCGGATCTCGCCGCCAAACTTGGGAATGGTGGCGATGATCGCCGGGCTCGTGAGGACCTGGGCCGACACGTCTCGCCGGGCTTTGGCCGGTGCTCCTGCCACTCGACGATCAACGCGCCGGTGGCCTCGCGAACCGCGGTGATGTCGGCGGTGTAGCCCGCCGACGACCGCGTCCCGAGAAACACCGCCACGACCGTGCGCGAGTTGAGGTCAACCTTCGGCAGCGGGGTGTCGCCGGCGTGCTGGCGCCACAGGGTCGCCCACTCGGACGCCGTGCGGGCAACCGCCTGTTTCGGCTCCTCCACCATGCTCATCGCGTCGCGCGAAACGACGCGCACGGGAGAGGGCGCCGCGGCCTGCATCGCCAGCACCAGCATCATCATCGACCACAGGATGTTCATTGCGCTCCCGGCGGCGGCGCCGCCACGCGAAACACGATTTCCTTCGACACCGTCGGGCGATCGCCGATCAAGGCCAGAGCTTCGACGCGCAGCACGTACAGGCCGGGCGCAAAGCCCTTGAGCGGCGCGCGCGCCTCGAATCCGTAGCCGCCCGCCGAGCCCTCGAGCTCTGAACTGTCGTGCTCCTCACGCGATTGAAACACCGTCTGCCCGCCTTCGGCCTTCACGGTCGCGGTGATCTCGACCTTGTGCGCCTGCTTGGTGTTGTCGTAGATCTCGGTGAACACGGCGACCTCGTCCGCGGCACTGAACTCGCGATACGTCGTCAACGGGCCCGGCAGCAGTTTCTCGAGGGGATCCTTCGGGCGAATGGTCGGCGCCACGCCGCTCATCGCCGAGGTCACCGCAATATCGCTCATCGTCAGCGGCAGTTTCGAAAAATCCGGCACTTCGAGATCGAGCGTCACCGAGCCGGCCTTGCGGGTGTTGGCCTCGCGCACGCCGACGCGCAGGTTGTAGCGCCCGGGCGCCAGTTCGAGCGACTGGATGACACGGAATCCGGTGGCGGTGACGCGCTGGGCGGTGTCGGGCTTCATGTTCAAATTCACCGTGCTGCGATCGGTGGCGAAGGTCTTGCCCTTGTCGTCGGTTGCGATGCCGATCACTTCGAGGTCGTTCTTGAACATCCCCGCGGCTTCGGTGAACGGCAGCGTGCTACCGTTCACCAGCGTCGAAATCACCACCGCCCCCTTGGGCGCGGGACCCTTGAACACGACCGCCGTGACCGCCAGCGGCAATCCGGTCAGCGGCAACGGGCTTTCCATCGCGTCCCTCAATTCCGGCGAGGTGCCGTCCTTCGAGACGGGGCGGGCGTCCGGCGCCTTGCCGCGCGGCGC
Source organism: uncultured Acidimicrobiia bacterium (assembly GCA_963795125.1). Taxonomy (GTDB): domain Bacteria; phylum Acidobacteriota; class Vicinamibacteria; order Vicinamibacterales; family UBA2999; genus 12-FULL-67-14b. Next base: position 2,222,897 of record CAWCGQ010000001.1, read on the forward strand.
CACATACCCCTTGCGCGCGCGGATGACGTAGCCCGGCTTGTCGCGGAGGCGGACCTCGATCTTGCGGAAGCGGCCGTCGCGCTTGTCGTTGCTCGAGTAGTAGCCCATCACGTAGTACGAGCTGTTGTCGTCGACAATGCGCTGGAAGGCGGTGCCGAAGTCATTCCTGTTGACGACGGCGAAGCCGCCGGTCTCCTCGCCCATCACGCGCAGGCTGTCCTGCGCCAGCCGCACTTCGTTGAAGATCGAGGACATGCCGAGTCCGAGCGAGGTGTCGTCCGGAAACGACTGGATCGCCGCCAGCCCTTCGAACTCGGCGCCCAGTCCGCGCGGATCGACCGCATAAATCGCGACGTTGGCACGGGTGGCCGCCGCGATCATGTCGCGCGTCGCGTCGATCACCGTTTGCGCCTCGGTGATTGAATTGCTGAAGATCTCGTTGATGTTGTAGTCGATGCCCTCGCCGAACAGCACCAGCGCCTTGCGGCGGCCGCGGATGTTGCCGAGATAATTCGAGACGCTGCGCAGCGAGTCGAGGGTCGAGCGGGCGTTGAAGCCACGCTCCTTGTCATCCAGGTCGGACGCCGGATCGGCCGACATCGGGGTTCCCGCGCGGCGCTGCACATCCTCGATCATGTTGAGCGTCGACGACTGCAGCCGGCGCCCCATGAACTTGTCGACTGCGCGCAGCAGCCGCGACTGGCTGGTGGTGAACTCCTGGCCCGCGTCCGAGCGGCCGCTGGTGTGCACCACCGCGGCGAGATCGTTGGCGCCGACATAGCGCTCGATGAACTGCTTCGCCGCCAGCTTGATGCGCTGCGAGCGCAGCGGCGCGGTATGCAGGTCGTCGAGCACGATCACGTAGATGCGGCCGTCGGCGGCCTGCAGGTTGGTGCGGACGTCGGGTTCGATCGGTTTCGACGCAAACAACGGCCGCTCCGCACGCTCGAGCGGGATGTTGACCAGCGAGAACGCCGACACCTTCTGCGGCTTGCCGTCTTCGAGCACTTCGAAATCCGCCGCCTGGAGGCCGGTCACGAACTTGCCGTCGCGGTCGAGCACGCGGGTGTCGACCTCGACGTAGTTGATTTCGGCACGGAAGGTGATCGGCGGTTGCTGCGGCTGCTGCGGTTGACCCTGGCCCCGGAGGGGACCTGACGCCAGGCCGATCGCCGCGGCCAGTCCGACGAGAAATAATGGTCTGTTCATAACAAGCTGCTTCCTGCTGGCCCCCAATTATAGGACGCCGCTCAGGTTGTCACGGTTCGAGCCGGTATAATCGTTTGAATATGGCGCTCGACATTGGCGCGGTCCAGCAGGCCCTCAAGGCCGATGGGCTGGATGCGTGGCTGCTCTACGATTTTCACGGCTCCAATCCGGTGTCCTTCCGGCTTGCCGGCATGGGCGGCGCCGGTCATCTGGCGACCCGCCGCTGGTTCTATCTGATTCCCCAATCGGGCGAACCGCGCGCCCTGGTGCACGCGATCGAGAGCCGCAACCTCGACCATCTGCCCGGCTCGAAGACCGTCTACGCCGGCCGGGACCAGTTGACCGACGGCCTCGCGACCATCCTCAAGGGCATCAACCGCGTGGCGATGGAATACTCGCCGAACTGCGCGATTCCGTACGTGTCGCGCGTCGATGCCGGCACCATCGAGCTGATTCGCGGCCTCGGCGCCGAGGTGGTGTCGTCCGGCGATCTGATCCAGCAGTTCGAGTCGCACTGGAACGAGGCGGCGATCGCGACCCATCGCGCGGCGGCCGCGCAGCTCTATCGCATCAAGGACCAGGCCTTCGAAGAAGTGGCGCGGCGGCTGCGCGACGGCGTGCCGACCACGGAGTACGACATCCAGCAGAAGATGGTCGGCTGGTTCACGGAGGCCGGGTTGATCTCGGATTCGGCGCCGTGCGTCTCCGCCCAGGAGAATGCCGGGAATCCGCATTACCTTGCGACCGCCGTGGAGCATCGCGTCATCCGCCGCGACGAGCTGGTCCTGCTCGACCTGTGGGGCAAGCTCACCGGGCCGGGGGCGGTGTATGCCGACATCACGTGGATGGGCTTCGCGGGCGCGAACGTGCCGGAGAAGATGACCCGGGCCTTTGCCGCGATTTGCGCCGCGCGAGACGCGGCGGTCACCACCGTGCAGGACGCGGCGGCGGCGGGGCGCGAAGTCCGCGGCTTCGAGGCGGATCGCGCGGCCCGCGCCGTGCTGATCGACGCCGGCTACGAGGATGCGATCCTGCATCGCACCGGTCATAGCCTGGGCGAAAACGTCCACGGCAACGGCGCGCATCTTGATGATTACGAGACGCATGACGAGCGCCGGCTGCTGCCGGGAAGCGGGTTCACCATCGAACCCGGGCTGTATTTCAAGGATTTCGGCGTTCGGACCGAGATCAACATGGTCTGGACGGCGAAGGGACCAGAAGTGACGGGTCCGCGTCAAAAGGCTATCCTGTCGTTGTCATGAGTGGCCCCGCCTTCGCGGGCACAGGCTGCGGCGGGTCTCGCCGTCGGTCGCCCGACGTGGCCCGGCGAGCGTAGGCGGATGGAGGAATAAATGTCGAGTGGTAAAACCACGCTGTTCTACTCGTTCTTGATCATGGTGGCCTCGCTGGCGGTCGGGATGGTGATTGCCTCCCGGCTGGACCTGACCCCCGCCTCGTCGGCACAGACGATGGTGGCGGCGCCGCCGATGAACAGCGCACCGCTCAGCGGTCCGGTGGACGCGGCCACGTTCCGCAACATTGCCAAGGCGATGTCGCCGGCGGTCGTGAACATCCGCAGCACCTCCAAGCAGCGCGCCCAGGAGATGAGCGAGTTCTTCGGCGGCGGCGCCCCCGGCGGCGGCGACGATCTGCTGGAACGATTCTTCGGCGGCGGCCAGCGCCCGCGCCCGCAGCAGCGGCCGCGCGAGCAGGAGACGCAGGCGGCGGGCACCGGTTTCGTGATCAGCAAGGACGGCTACATCCTGACCAACAACCACGTGGTGCAGGACGCGACCAAGGTGGAAGTCAATTTCCTCGGCGAGGAGAACGACATCTACCACGAAGCGAAGATCGTCGGCCGCGACCCGCTCACCGACAGCGCCTTGATCCAGCTGATCGAGCCCAAAGCCGATCTGATCGAAGTGAAGTTCGGCGACTCGGCGCAGATGCAGCCGGGCGACTGGGTGATGGCGATCGGCAATCCGTTCGGCCTGGCGCACACCGTCAGCGTCGGCGTGATCAGCGCCACCGCGCGCTCGTTCCCGATCGCCGAGCAGCGCTTCGCCGATGTGCTGCAGACCGACGCGGCGATCAACCCGGGCAACTCCGGCGGCCCGCTGCTCAACGCCCGCGGTGAAGTGGTCGGCATCAACACCGCGATCTACACCGACTCGCGCAACGCCGGCAATATCGGCATTGGTTTCGCGATCCCGATCAACAGCGTGCGCGAGCTGATCCCGCAGCTGCGCACCGGCAAGGTGTCGCGCGGCGTGATCGGCGTCAGCGTGTCGCCGGTGCCGGCCGACGCGCTGGCCGAGTTCGGCTTGAAGGATCGCCGCGGCGCCGTCGTCGGCACGGTGACGCGCGGCAAGCCGGCGGCCAAGGCCGGCATCGAGCCCGGCGACGTCATCCTCGAGTTCAACGGCAAGCCCGTCAAGAACCGCGACGAGCTGGTGGCGACCGTCGTCGCCACCAGGCCCGGCCTGACCGTGCCGGTGAAGATCCTGCGCGACAAGCAGGAGAAGATCGTGTCGCTGACCGTCGAGGAGCTCGATCTCGAGGACGAGGGCAGCCGCGTCGCCGAGCAGCGCACCGCGGTGGAGCCCGACGCGGAGCCGTCGCAGGGCTTCGGCATCACGCTGAGCGCGTTGACGCCGGAAATCGCCAAGCGCCTCCGCGCCGCGGACGCGCAGGGCGTGCTCGTGTCGGAAGTCGAGCCGGGCAGCCCGGCGTTCCGGGCCAGCATTGCCCGCGGCGACATCATTACCCGCGTCAACCGCCAGCCGGTGCGCACCCCGCAGGAAGCCAGCCGCGCGCTCGCACAGGTGCCGTCGGGCGGCACCGCGTTCCTGCTGGTGCTGCGCAACGGTCAGGAGCAGTTCTTCACCGTCCGCAAGGAATAAGCCGCCGATCAAACACTGATTGGACATCGACAGGAACGGGCGCCATGGCGCTTGAGCGCGAGATCAAGCTTCGATTCGACAGTGCCGACGAGGCACGCGAAAAGATTCTCGCGCTTGGCGCCGCGCCCCTGCTCGGCCGGCGGCTCCAGGAAGACTGCCTGTTCGACACCGACGACGAGCGGCTGCGCCTGGACCGCTCGACGCTGCGGGTGCGTTCGGAAGGCGGCAAGTCGCTGCTCACCTTCAAGGGTCCGGTGATGCCCGGGCTCGTCAAGATCCGCGAGGAATACGAAACCGTCGTCGCCGACGGCGCGGCGCTGCAAACCATCCTCGAACAGCTCGGGCTGCACGTGTGGTTCCGCTACGAAAAGTATCGCGAGGAATTTACCGCGGTCGACGTGGTGATTGCCGTCGACGAGACTCCCGTCGGCGTGTTCGTGGAGATCGAAGGCGGCGAGGACGCCATTCACCACACCGCGCGGGCGCTCGGGCGGTCGCCGTCGGACTACATCACCGACTCGTACCGTTTGCTCTTCCTGCAGCATCGCGACGCCAACGGCCTGGCGGGGCACGACATGGTGTTTGCCGGCTCGCCCGCTGCGGTGCCAGGCGCGAACGCGGGCCGCGCCGGAGAATGACCCGACCTCGCGCCGCCGGCGCTGCCTCGCGGCACGACCTCAGCCGGTGGCCGGCGCTGGTCCTGACGGCCGGCCTGGCCACTCGACTGCAGCCGCTCTCATCGGTGCGGGCCAAAGCGGTGCTGCCGGTGGCGGGCACTCCGCTGATTATTCGCATCCTGCATCGGCTGCGCGACGCCGGCATCCGCCGCGTCGTCCTCAACCTGCATCATCGAGCCGACTCGATCACCCGCGCGGTCGGAGACGGGTCGCTGGTCGGCCTCGAGGTGCGCTATTCCTGGGAGACCGACCTGCTCGGGTCCGCCGGCGGTCCGGCGCGCGCCCTGCCGCTGCTGGCGGCGGATCGCTTCCTGATTGTCAACGGCGACACGCTGGCGGATGTCGACCTGCACGCCGTCGCCACGCAGCACGTCGAGACCAACGCCCTCGTCACGATGGCGGTGGTCGACGGCCGCACGCAGTACAACGGCGTCATCGCCGAGGCAAGCGGCATCGTGCGAGGGTTCGGACGCGAGCCTGGCGCGTTTCATTACATTGGCGTCCAGGCGGTCAACGCCGCGGTCTTCGCCGGCGTCGATCCCGATGTCCGATCGGAAACCGTGCACGGCATTTACCCGTCGCTGATCGCCGCCCGCCCCGGCGCGCTGCGGGTCTTCCACACCGACGCGGAATTCTTCGACATCGGTTCGCCGCGCGACTACCTCGCGACGGCGGCCGCGCTCGCGACCCGCGAAGGCCGGCCGCTCGATCGCGGCCGCGACTGCGTGGTGGCGCCGGATGCGACGCTCACCAACACCATTCTCTGGGATCGCGTCCGCATCGGCGCCGGAGCTGAACTGTCCAACTGCGTCGTCGCCGATGACGTGATCGTGGCGCCGGGCGCACGCCACTCGCAAAGTGCGCTGGTAATGCGAGACAATGAACTACTAGTGTGGAACCTCGACTCGAACAGTACCTCGCCGAACAACACCTGACCGACCGGACGCTGAAGGTCGTGCCGCTGACCGGCGATGCCTCCGATCGACGCTACTTCCGCATCCTGCTGAAGGACGCCAAGCCGATCGTGCTGGCGATGCATCAAGGGCCGATCGACTACGCGACGATGCCGTTCGTCTCGGTGGCGCGGCTGCTGTCGGAAGTGCCGCTGCCGGTGCCGAAAATCCTGCACCACTCGGATCGGCTCGGCGTGCTCGGCCTCGAGGACCTCGGCGACGTCACCCTGCAGGCCCACCTCGGGGCGGCCACCGCCGCGGAGCATGCCGAGTTGTACCGCCAGGCGGTCGGCCTGATCGCGCGGATGCAGCAGCGCGGCGAAGCGCTGCGCTCGGACGCCTACCCCCCGTTTCGCGTCGCCTTCGACGTCGACAAGCTCACCTGGGAGCTCGAGTTCTTCGTCAAGCACTACCTGCTGGCATTCAAGGGCGCGGCACTGTCCGATAGCGGGCGCGACGCCCTGCGCGTGGAATGGGCGGCGCTGGTCGAGGAACTCTCGGCCGAGCCGCGCGTGCTCTGCCATCGCGACTACCACAGCCGCAACCTGATGCTGCATGACGGCGCGCTCTACATCATCGATTTCCAGGACGCGCGCATGGGGCCCGACACCTACGACCTGGTCTCGCTGCTGCGCGACTCGTATGTCGACCTGGCGCCGCAGCAGGTCGACGAACTGATCGCGTTTTTTCTGGCGCTCAACGGGAGGTCGACCCGCGACCAGGAGTTCCGGCGCCGCTTCGACCTGATGGCCCTGCAGCGCAATCTCAAGGCGCTCGGCACGTTCGGATATATGACAACCTCGCGCAACAACACCGTCTATCTTCAGTACATCCCGCGGACGCTGGCCCATGTGAGGACCAACCTCGCCAACTATCCGCGGTTCGCACGCCTGCGATCGCTGCTCGAACCATGGCTGTAATGTTTGGCGTCTCGACGCACCTGTATGCCGGCGAGCGGCTCGATCGCGATCATCTCGTCGAGATTGCGGCCCACGGCTTCGACGCGCTCGAAGTGTTCGCGGTGCGCGATCACTTCGACTACCGCGACCGCCGCGCCGCGGTGGCCCTCGCCGAATGGCTCGACGATACCCGCCTGCGCCTGCACTCGATGCACGCGCCGATTGCCGGGCGCTACGCCAATGGCGCGTGGCAGGATGGCCTGAGCCTGGCGTCGGCGGACGAATCGCGCCGCAAGGCGGCGATCGAGGAAACCATGGCGACCCTCGACGTCGCGGCCGCCGTTCCCTACCAGGTGCTGGTCGTGCACTGCGGGGTGCCCGATCCGCATGGCGCTCCAGGCGACAACCACCGCGGCGCGCTGGTGCGCAGCCTCGAGGAGCTGTCGCCGGTGGCGCAGCGGTTTGGCGTGCAGCTGGCGATCGAGGTGATTCCCAACGAGCTGTCGACGCCGGCGGCGCTGGTCGACTTGATCGACAGCGACATCGACGCGGAGCTGGGCATCTGCATGGACGTCGGGCACGCGCGCTTGCTCGGCGACGTCGTCGAGGCGATTGAAACCTGCTCGGGCCACGTCATCACGACGCACCTGCACGACAACCGCGGCCGGCACGACGATCACCTGGTGCCGGGCAAGGGCGCGATCGACTGGGACGCCACCACGCTCGCGTTCCAGAAGGTCGGCTACGACGGCGTGTGGATGTTCGAGTTGGCGGCAGCCCCGGAGCGCAGGCAGATCCTCGAACAGGCCGCCAAGGCGCGTGAACGCCTCGAATCGCTGTTGCACATCGGCGACGAAATGCTCGGCTTCGACGAGACGTAGGCTCGCAGACCCCAGGACCGCACAACCGTCATGCACACTTACATCAACCGGATCGGCGAGCACGTCGGGCAGAGCGTCACCATCAAGGGCTGGCTGCACAACCGCCGCTCGAGCGGCAAGATTCACTTCCTGGTGATCCGCGACGGCACCGGCTTTCTCCAGGTGGTGATGGGCAAACGGGACGTCGACGAGGCGACGTTCCAGACGGCCGATCACCTCAGCCAGGAGAGCGCGATCATCATCACCGGCAGCGTCAAGGCCGAGGAGCGCGCCGCCGGGGGCTACGAGCTCGTCGCCAGCGGGCTCGAGGTGGTCAACGAGGCGCACGACTATCCGATCACGCCCAAGGAGCACGGCGTCGACTACCTGATGGACCGCCGCCACCTGTGGATTCGCGCCGAGCGGCAGACCGCGATCCTGCGCGTGCGCCACGAGATCATCAACGCCGTGCGCGACTTCTTCAACGATCAGGGTTTTATCCTCGCCGATACGCCGATCTTCACCCCGGCGGCGTGCGAGGGCACCACCACGCTCTTTCCGGTCGAGTACTTCGATGACCAGAAGGCGTACCTGACCCAGAGCGGCCAGCTCTACAACGAGGCCAACGCCATGGCGCTCGGCCGGGTCTATGCCTTCGGCCCGACGTTCCGGGCCGAGAAGAGCAAGACGCGCCGGCACCTCACCGAGTTCTGGATGGTGGAACCGGAGATGGCCTACGCCGATCTCAACGACGTCATCACGCTGGCCGAAGGGCTGATCACCACGGTGGTGGCACGCGTGCTCGATCGCCGCCACAAGGAATTGAAGACCCTCGAGCGCAACGTCTCGAAGCTGGAGGCCGTGAAAGCGCCGTTCCCGCGCCTGCACTATGACGAGGCCGCGAAGCTGCTCCTCGACAAGGGCCTGCCCTTCAAGGTCGGCGGCGACCTCGGCGGCACGGATGAAACGGTGTTGTCGGAGCAGTTCGACCGGCCGGTGTGCGTGACGCACTACCCTGCCGCCATCAAGGCGTTCTACATGAAGCCGGATCCCAACGAACCGGACAAGGCGCTATGCGTCGACGTCCTCGCGCCGGAGGGCTACGGCGAGATCATCGGTGGCGGCCAGCGTCTCGATGACCTGGAGCTCCTGCTGCAGCGCATCAAGGAACACGACCTCCCGCAGGAAGCGTTCGAGTGGTACCTGGACCTGCGCCGCTTCGGCTCGGTGCCGCACGGCGGCTTCGGGATGGGCATCGAGCGCTGCGTAAGCTGGATCTGCGGCCTCGAGCACGTGCGTGAGACCATCCCCTACCCGCGCATGCTCTACCGAATCTACCCCTGACGCCCCGCAACCTGCCGGCCTGCTAGCCTGCTAGCCTGTTAGCCTGCTAGCCTGCTAGCCTGCTAGCCTGCTAGCCTGCCGGCCTGCTAGCCTGCTAGCCTGCTGGCCTGCTAGCCTGCCGGCCTGTTACACTGGTAAGTTGCAATGAAGATCGGGTTTGTCTCCCTGGGGTGCCCCAAAAATCTCGTCGATTCCGAGGTCATGCTCGGCATGGCCGAGAAGGACGGTCACGAGATCACCGCCGACGCCTCGCAAGCCGACGTCCTGGTGGTGAACACCTGCGCGTTTATCGATCGCGCCAAGCAGGAGTCGATCGACACCATCCTCGAGATGGCCGAGCTGAAGAAGCAGGCCGCGGGCCGCAAGCTGGTCGTGACCGGCTGCATGGCGGAGCGCTATCGCGACGAGTTGAAGAAAGAGATTCCCGAGATCGACGCCGTCTACGGCACCGGCGAAGTCGAAGGCCTCTCGCAATTCATGGCGGGAGCCGGCAGCCGGGAGGCGGGAGCCGGGAGCCGGGAGCCGGGAGCGAAGGCGCTGCCCTTCTACACCAGGCCGCCGGTGTTCGGCGTCGACCTGCCGACCTACATCTACGACGCCGACACGCCGCGCAAGCGGGTCACGCCGGGCCACTACGCGTATGTGAAGATCGCCGAGGGCTGCGACTACAAGTGCGCGTTCTGCATCATCCCGAAAATGCGCGGGCACTATCGCAGCCGCTCGATGGCATCGATCGTCCAGGAAGCGAATCAACTCGCGGCGCAGGGCGTCAAGGAATTGCTGCTGATCTCGCAGGACAGCACGTTTTATGGCATCGATCGCGGCGAGCGCGGCGCGCTGCCGAAGTTGCTCGCTGCGCTGAACGGCGTGGCCGGAATCGAGTGGATCCGGCTGCTGTATCTGTACCCGACGACGATCACCAACGACGTGATTGACGCGATTGCGGATCTCGACAAGGTGGTGAAGTACATCGACCTGCCGCTGCAGCATGCGTCCGACGCGGTATTGAAGCGGATGAAACGGCCGGGCACTCGCAAGTCATACCTGCGGCTGCTGGACAACATCCGCACGCGGATTCCCAAGGTCGCGCTGCGCACCACCTTCATCGTCGGCTTCCCCGGCGAGACCGCCGACGACTTTGCCGAGCTCGAAGGCTTCATCGAGGAGGTGGGCTTCGATCACGTCGGCGTGTTCACCTATTCGCACGAGGAAGGCACCTCGGCCCACGACCTCGTTGATGACGTTCCGGCGGCCACCAAGAAAAAGCGCCAGAACCGGCTGATGGCACGCCAGCGCGACATTGTCTCGTCCCGCCAGAACGCCCGGATTGGCGAACTGACGAGGCTGGTCGTGGACGGCCAGTCGCCCGAGCATGAGCTGGTCCTGCAGGGCCGTCTTCCTGGCCAGGCGCCCGACATCGATCCGGTCGTGTACCTGACCGAGTGCGACCCCTCGCTCTACGCCAAGGGTTCATTCATCGACGTCGAGATCGTCGGCTCGCAGGATTACGACCTGGTGGCCCGGCCCGTCGAACGTGTGTAGAACCTCCCATTGAACGAGCGGGGAACCCGCGTGCTACACTGTGAGGTCGGTTACTAGTCTGGGAAACCAGAGTGGGCCTGTAATTCAGCCCACTTTTTGTATTTATGGGCCCTTTAATGGAGCGTATCGACGGCCTCGATCGGACGATCGTGGCCCATCGAGGGTACTGCGGCCGTTGCAGGGGCGCCGCCGGTAAAGGTGAATGGGCGCGCCGTTAGAGCGTGTGCGGGAGCTGGCGGAACGGGTGGCAGCCGCCTACGGTCTCGACATTTTCGATGTCGAGCTGAAGCGCGAAAGCGGCCAGCAGGTTCTGCGGGTATTTGTCGACAAGCCGGGTCCGGCGGCGACGCCGGAAGAGAGCGTCAGCATTGAAGACTGCGCGCACGTCGCGCAAGATCTCGGCACGCTGCTCGACGTCGAAGAAGTAATGCCCGGCGAATACACCTTCGAGGTGTCGTCTCCGGGGCTGGATCGCCCGCTGCGCGGCGCGGACGACTATCGGCGTTTCGCCGGACGCTGGGCGAAGATCGTGACGTCGCAACCGGTGGAGCGCCAGACCGCGTTCACCGGGCGGGTCAAAGGTGTTGAGGGCGACGATGTGCTGTTCGAGTCGGAGGGCCGGAAGCTGATGAAGCTGCCCTTGCGATTGATCGCGCGGGCCCGGTTAGAAGTGGAGTTTTAACCTCACGATGGCTATGACTAGTAGTAATCCTCTGCAACAGACGATCGAGGCGCTCGCCAAGGAAAAGGGCATCGAACCCGATGTCGTGATCCAGGCGATGGAAGAGGCCGTGCTCACCGCGTCGCGCAAGTTCTACAAGGGCGACGAGGAGCTGAAAGCCAAATTCAATCCCGAGAACGGCCAGATCGAGTTGTTCGCGGTGAAGACCATCGTCGAAGAAGTGACGACGCCGGCGAAGGAGATCTCGATCGCCGAGGCCAAGGAAATCTACGGCGAGGACGCCGAGGTCGAGGTCGGCTACCAGATCGAGTTCCCCAAGCGCACCGACGTGCTCGGCCGCATTGCCGCGCAGACCGCCAAGCAGGTGATCTTCCAGAAGGTCCGCGAAGCCGAACGCGAGAACGTGTTCGCCGAATACAACCAGCGCGTCGGCGAGGTGATGAACGGCCTGGTCAAGCGCTTCGAGCAGGGCGACATCATCGTCGAAGTGGGCCGGGTGGAAGCGATCCTGCCGCGCAAGGAACAGTCGCGCGCGGAAAGCTACGCACAGGGCGACCGGGTGCGCGCGGTGATTCGCACCGTCGGCAAGAGCGCCAAGGGCCCGCAGATCGTGCTGTCGCGCACCGATCCGGCCCTGTTGATCAAGCTGTTCGAGCAGGAAGTCCCGGAAATCTACGACGGCACGGTGATGATCCGTGGCGCGGTGCGGGAAGCCGGCGATCGCGCCAAGGTGGCGGTCTACTCACGCGAGCGCGACGTCGACCCGGTCGGCGCCTGCGTCGGCATGAAGGGCACGCGCGTGCAGGCCATCATCCGCGAGCTGCGCGGCGAGAAGATCGACATCGTCGACTTTTCCGACGACCCGGTGCAGTTTGTGATGAACGCGCTCAGCCCGGCGAAGGTGCAGCGCGTCACCATCATCGACGACCGCGAAAAGGTCATGGAAGTCGTGGTCGAGGACAGCCAGTTGTCGCTCGCGATCGGCAAGAAGGGCCAGAACGTGCGGCTCGCGGCGAAGCTGACCGGCTGGCGCATCGACATCAAGAGCGAAGAAGAGAAGCGTAAGGAAGTCGAGGCGCAGTTCGGCGAGCTCGAGGCCGCCAACACGGAAGGCGCGGATGATGCGCCGGCCGCGGACGCGGTCGCCGAGACGGAGCCGCTCGTCGAGACGGAGCCGGTCGTCGAGACCGAGCCGGCGGTCGGGACCGAGCCGGTCGCCGAGGCTGAAGAAAGCAAGTAGCGGACGCGGATAGCTGTAGCTGAAACCGAGGGAAGTTTGTCCACAGTTCGGGTTTACAAGGTCGCCGAGTTACTCAACACCACCAGCCAGGAGGTGTTGGCACTGCTCAAGAAGGCCCACGGCATCGAGCTCAAGAGCGCGTCGAGCACGCTCGAAGAGATCGTCGCCCGGCAGTTCGTGGACCGTCTCGCCAAGCAGCGCAACATCACGCTGCCGAAGGGCGACATCTTCTCCGAGCAGGCCGTCAAGCAGCTGAAGACGAAGGCCGCGCCCGGAAAGAAGGGCGCCGCCGGTGCCGTACCGGAGCCGCCGAAGCCGGCCGCGCCCACCCTCGGTCCGCCGCGCCTGATCAAGACGGTCCGGCCTGTAGAAGCCGCGCCGGATGAAGCAGCGGTCGCCGCTGCCCCGGTCGAGGCGCCGCCGCCGCCGATTCCTGAAGCGCCCGCGCCGGTTGCGGAAGCGCCGCCCGAGCCGATGATCGAAGCGCCGCCACCCGTCGTCGTCGAGCCGGCGCAGGTGGAGAGCCCGCTACCCCCAGTGGCCGCGGCCGCAGAGGCTGCGCCCGAGGTGGCGCGCGAGAAGCCCGGTCGCTTCGTGCCGCCGAGCATCCGGCTGCGGGTCGAAGAGCCCGGCAAGGCGCCGCCGACCGCACCGCCGCTGCAGCCCAAGCGTCAAGTCGTGCCACAGCCGCCGCGCGTGGTCCCGCCGTCGCCGCGTCCGCCGCAGGCCGCCACCGGCAATCTGGCGCGTCCGCAGGGACAGCGTCCGTTCGGCCAGCCGCGCCCGCTGCAAAGCAACACCGCGGCGATGCTGGGCGGCCCGCGTCCATTGCCCTCGCAGCCGGTGCGTCCCGCCGGCGGCATGCCGCAGCGGCCGGGTATGCCGCAGCGGCCGGGGTTCCGTCCGCAGCAGCACCATCGCCCGTCGGGCATGAAGCCGGCGCAGAAGCGCGACGCGTTGCAGCGCCCGCAACAGGCGCCGCAGCAGGCGCCGCCGCCGCCGATCACCCGCACCATCACCTTTTCCGAAGGCATGACCGTCAAGGATCTCGCCGATCGTCTCGAGGTCCGCGTCAAGGATGCCCTCAAGGCGCTGCTCGATCGCCGGTTGATGATGACCATCAACTCCGCGGTCGATCTCGAGATGGCCAAGACGCTGGCGGCCGGTTTCGGCGCGGAAGTCGAGACCCGCAGCTTCGAGCAGGAGATTAGCGCCGAAAGCGACAAGACCGCCGATCCGAAGGACCTGGTCACGCGCTGGCCGGTCGTCACCATCATGGGCCACGTCGACCACGGCAAGACGACGCTGCTCGACTCGATTCGCGAGACGCGGGTCGCCGAACGCGAAGCCGGCGGCATCACGCAGCACATCGGCGCCTACCTCGTGAGCGCGGGCGACAAAACCGGCAAGAGCATCGTGTTCCTCGACACGCCCGGCCACTCCGCCTTCACGATGATGCGCGCCCGCGGCGCGAAGATCACCGACGTGGTGGTGCTGGTGGTGGCCGCCGATGACGGCGTCATGCCGCAGACCCGGGAAGCGATCGATCACGCCAAGGCGGCGAACGTCAAGATCATCGTCGCGGTCAACAAGATCGACAAGCCGGGTGCGAATCCGGAAACCGTCAAGCGCCAGCTCACCGACCTCGGCTTGATGCCCGAAGACTGGGGCGGCCAGACGGTGTTCGTCGAAGTGTCGGCGAAGAAGAAGACCGGCATCGACACGCTGCTCGAGATGATCCTGCTGGTCACCGAAATCGACGACCTCAAGGCCAACCCGAAGCGCAGCGCGATCGGCACGGTGATTGAAACCAAGCTCGATCGCGGCCGCGGTCCCGTGGCCACGGTGCTGATTCAGGACGGCACGCTGCGCGTCGGCGACAACGTCATCGCCGGGCCGGTGGTCGGCAAGGTCCGCGCCCTGATTGACGACCGCGGTCGCAGCATCAAGATCGCCGGGCCGTCGACGCCGGTTGAGCTGCTTGGCCTCGAGTCGCTGCCCTCGCCCGGCGACAGCTTCCAGCAGGTCGGTGACGCCGCCAAGGCGCGCCAGATCGCGACGTTCCGCCAGGGCCAGGCCAAGGACAAGGCGCACGCGGCGAGGGGCTCACGCCTGACGCTCGAATCGCTCCAGGCGCAGCTGTCCGACGAAGGCGCCAAGGACCTGCCGCTGATCATCAAGTCGGACGTGCAGGGGTCGGCGGAGGTGCTGGCGGATACGCTGGCCAAGCTGTCCGACGAGAAGACCCGCATCAAGATCATTCACTCGGCGGTCGGCGCCATCAACGAGAGCGACGTGCTGCTGGCCACCGCGTCCAACGCCATCATCATCGGCTTCAACGTCCGGCCGGATCGCAACGCCGCCGACGTCGCCGAACGCGAGAAGGTCGACATCCGCCATCACACCGTCATCTATCACGTCACCGACGAGATCAAGAAGGCGATGGCGGGGCTGCTCGAGCCGACGTTCAAGGAATCGCGCATCGGCATCGCGCAGGTCCGCGAAACGTTCAAGGTGCCGAAGCTCGGCACCATCGCCGGCTGCATGGTGACCGACGGCCGTATCACGCGCCAGGGCGATGCCCAGGCCCGCCTGCTGCGCGACAACGTGGTGGTGTGGGAGGGCAAGCTCGCCTCGCTCAAGCGCTTCAAGGACGACGTGTCCGAGGTCAAGACCGGCTTCGAGTGCGGTCTCGGCCTGCAGGGCTTCAACGACATCAAGGTCGGCGATGTGATCGAAGTGTTCCAGATGGAACGCGTCGCGCAGCCGGCGTAGCAGAACGGGGGCCGCCTTGGCTCTGACCCACAGGGTAGAGCGCATCCAGGAGCAGGTGCGCGAGGAAGTCAGCCAGATGCTCGCCACCGAGGTCCGCGATCCGGGCGTCGGGCTGGTCACGGTGACGCGCGCCAAAGTCACCGGCGACCTGTCGCTCGCGCGCGTCTACTGGACGATGATCGGCGATCTCGAGGAGCGCAAGAAGACCATCAAGGCGCTCGAGCGCGCCACCGGGTTCGTGCGCCACCTGCTGGCCGAGCGGCTGTCGCTGCGCCGCGTGCCCGAGCTCAAGTTCATCTTCGATGAATCGGTGGCGGCGCAGGATCGGATCGAGCAGATCATCCAGGAGATCCACGCCGAAGACGCCGCGCGCACCGTCGAGGATCCCGCGATCGTCGACACGGTGGTCGACGGCAAGGACGCCATCACCGTTAAAAGTGACGAGCCCACCCCCTAACTCGACGCCGCCACCCGAGCTGCTCGCCCTGGTGCGCGGCGGCCGGCGATTCGTGGTCGCGTCGCATGCCCGCCCCGACGGCGATGCGATCGGCTCGGCGATGGCGATGGCGCTGGCGTTGCGCGCCATCGGCAAGGACGCGACGGTGGTCACCGACGCCGCGCCGCCGGCGTTCCTCCAGCCGTTTCCAGGCGTCAGCGGCATGCAGATCACCTCCGAGATCACCGACACCTTCGATGCGGCGCTGGTCATGGAGTGCAGCGACCTGGCGCGCACCGGCATCGGCGGCCTCGACCGCTCGCCGGTGGTCAACATCGACCACCACCCCGGCAACACGCTCTACGGCGCGGTCAACTGGATCGATCAATCCGCGGCGGCCTGCGGCGAGATGGCGTTCACGCTGATCGACGCGCTCGGCGTGCCGATCGGCGCCGACATCGCCACCCATGTGTATCTGGCGATCCTCACCGACACCGGCTCGTTTCACTTCTCGCACCTGTCGCCGCGCACCTTCGACATTGCCCGCCGCTGCGTCGAGGCCGGCGCCAACCCGCAGTGGATCGCGCGGACCCACTACGACAGCAACAGCCTGTCGCGGGTGCGGATCTTCGGCGCGGTGATGCACGCGATGGCGATCGTCGATGGCGGCCGCGTCGCCCTGCTGTCGATCACCCGCAAGATGATGGCCGATCTCGGCGGCACGAGCGACGACCTCGAAGGCCTGATCAACTTCCCGCTCACCGTCAAGGACATCGAAGCGGTGGCGTTCTTCAAGGAAACTGGCGACGGGGAGTGGCGGGTCAGCATGCGGTCGAAAGGCGCCGTCGACACCGGCGCGATCGCGCGGCAGTTCGGCGGTGGCGGGCACACCAATGCCTCAGGCTGCTCGGCCACCGGTGACTTCAACGCCGTCGCCACGCAATTTGGCGCCCTGCTCGCAGGCGCCGTGCGCAATCAGTGAGATCCCGGCTCCCGGCTCGAGACTCCCCGATCCCGGATGGCGTCCTCGTCGTCGACAAGACCGAGGGGCCCACCTCGCATGACGTCGTCAAGTTTGCCAGGCGCGCGCTGGGGGTGTCGCGCATCGGGCACACGGGCACGCTCGATCCGATGGCGACCGGGGTGTTGCCGCTCGTGATCGGCCGGGCCACGCGCCTCGCGCAGTTCCTCACCGCGAGCGACAAGAGTTACGAAGCGACGATCGCGTTCGGCCGCACCACCGACACCTGCGACGCCACCGGCAGGGTGACGGCGAGCTCAGACCAGCGGCCGACGCGCGAACAACTGACCGACGCGCTCGAGGCGTTCCGCGGCACCTACGAACAGACGCCGCCGGCCTATTCCGCGAAGAACATCGACGGTGAGCGGTCCTACGATCTCGCGCGCAAGGGCGGCACCGCCGTGGCACAGCGCCCGAAAGCGGTGTCGGTGACGGCGAAGCGGGTGGCACTGTTGTCGTTCGACGGCGACACGGCGCGGCTCGAGATGCAGGTCACGGCGGGGTTCTACGTGCGCGCGCTCGCGCACGACCTGGGCGAGGCGCTGGGCTGCGGGGCGCACCTGTCGGCGCTGCGCCGGACGCGGTCGGGTGAGTTTGACCTGGCGCCCGCCGTCCCGCTGGTGGACGTGCTGCAATCCGGCCGCGAGGCGCTGGCCGCCCGGATCGTGCCGCTGGCGGCGTTACTCTCGGACATTACGGCGGTGACGCTACGCGGCGCGACCAACCTCGAACGGCTCAAAAACGGCGTGGAAATCGAGCCGGGCGACCTGTTGACGCCGCTCTCGCCGCTGCCGCCGCTGGTCCGAGTGCTCGGTCCGCAGGGCGACCTGGTGGGGCTGGCGAAGCCGGGGAAAACCCCCGGTTTCCTGCACGGCTGGGTGGTTCTGGGGTAACATACACAGGTTACAGGCGATGCTTTTATCGCCACATACGGCGGCTTGGTGGACCACGCCGACGCTCCGAAAGGAGCGAAGGCGGACACTGGGCCGTGCGTGGAGGTTCCGTGGCACTCACGAAAGACAAGAAGACCGCCCTCATCGGCAATTTCAAGACGCACGACACAGACACCGGCTCACCAGAAGTCCAGGTCGCGATTCTCAGCGAACGCATCACCTACCTGACCGAGCATTTCAAGACCCACGGCAAGGATCATCATTCGCGCCGCGGCTTGCTCAAGCTCGTCGGCCAGCGCCGGCGGCTGCTCGACTATCTGAAGAGCAAGGACGTCGACCGTTACGCTGAGGTGATCAAGCGCCTCGGCATCCGTAAGTAGTCCAGGTCGCCTCTCAATAAAGCGAACAGTTATGCACAAGCGTGATCTAGCTCTCGGCTCCCAGACCCTTTCAATCGAGACTGGCCGGCTGGCCAAGCAGGCCGACGGTTCGGTCGTCGTCCGCATGGGCGACACCATGGTCCTCGTGACCGCCTGCCACTCCTCGAGCCCGCGTGAAGGCATCGATTTCCTTCCGCTCACCGTTGATTATCGTGAATACACCTACGCCTCCGGGCGCATCCCCGGCGGCTTCTTCAAGCGCGAAGGCAAGGCGACCGAGAAGGAAACGCTGACCAGCCGCGTGATCGATCGGCCGATCCGGCCGCTGTTCCCCGCCGGCTGGGCCTTCGAGACGCAGGTGATCGCGTTTGTGGTGTCAGCGGACACGGAAAACGATTCCGACGTGCTCGCGCTCACCGGCGCCGGCGCGGCGCTGGCGCTGTCGGAAATGCCGGTCGAAAAGACCGTCGCCGCGGTGCGTGTCGGCCTGGTCGATGGCCAGTTCATCGTCAACCCGACCTTCCCGCAGCGCAAGCAGAGCAAGCTCGATCTCGTGGTTGCCGGCACCAGGGACGGCATCGTGATGGTCGAGGCCGGCGCCAACGAGGTGACCGAAGAGGAAGCGGTCACCGCCCTCGAGACGGCGCATGCCGCCATCAAGCAGCTGGTCGAGATGATCGACACGCTCGCGAAAGAGGCGGGACGCCCGAAGCTGGCCAAGCCCGAGCAGAAGGTCAACACCGAGCTCAAGGCCTACGTCGACCAGTCGTTCAACGCGCTCGCCGATGCCATGCGCATCAAGGGCAAGCTCGTCAACTACGCGACGGTCGGCAAGCTCGAGAAGGACATGGTCGCTGGCCTTCCCGAATCGCTCGCGGACCAGAAGGGCGCGGCCAAGGGGCTGTTCCACGACCTGCAGGAACGCGCGCTGCGCGAGGAAGTGCTCGGCAAGGGCATTCGCCAGGACGGCCGCAAGTTCGACGAGATCCGCCAGATCACCATCGAGAACACCGTGCTGCCGCGCGTGCACGGCTCGTCGCTGTTCACCCGTGGTGAAACCCAGGCGCTCGTCACCGTCACGCTCGGCACCGCCGACGATCAGCAGAAGATCGAGATGGTCGACGGCGAGACCTGGAAGCGCTTCATGCTGCATTACAACTTCCCGCCGTTCTCGGTCGGCGAAGTCAAGCCGATGCGCGGCCCCGGCCGCCGGGAGATCGGCCATGGCGCGCTCGCCGAGCGCTCGCTCGCCCCGATGATGCCGGCGGAAAGCGACTTCGCCTATACCGTCCGCGTCGTCTCCGACATTCTCGAATCCAACGGCAGCTCGTCGATGGCATCGGTCTGCGGCGGCTCGCTGGCGATGATGGACGCGGGCGTGCCGATCAAGGCGCCGGTTGCCGGTGTGGCGATGGGCCTGATCATGGACGAGGCCACCGGCAAGTACGCGGTCCTCTCCGACATCGCCGGCGCGGAGGATCACTACGGCGACATGGACTTCAAGGTCGCCGGCACCGCCAACGGCATCACCGCGCTGCAGATGGACATCAAGGTTGGCGGCATCTCGGCTGACGTGATGCGCGCGGCCCTGACCCAGGCCAAGGCCGGGCGCCTGCACATCCTCGGCATCATGAACGAGGCGCTGGCGGCCACCCGCACCAACATGTCGGCCTACGCGCCGCGCATCATCACCATCAAGATCCCGGTCGACAAGATCCGCGACGTCATCGGGCCCGGCGGCAAGATGATCCGCAGCATCATCGAGAAGACCGGCGTCAAGATCGACGTCGAGGACGATGGCCATGTCAACGTGGCGTCGTCTGACGAGGCCGCCGCCCAGAAGGCGATCGGCATGATCCAGGAGCTCACCGCGACCGCGGAGCTCAACAAGACCTACCTCGGCAAGGTCCAGCGCATCACCGACTTCGGCGCCTTCGTCGAGATCATGGCGGGCACCGACGGCCTGCTCCACGTCTCGGAAATCGCGCACTACCGCGTCAAGGACGTGCGCGACGAACTGAAGGAAGGCCAGCAGGTGCTGGTGAAGGTGATCAACATCGATCCGACGGGCAAGATTCGCCTGTCGCGCAAGGCGCTGATCACGCCGGAAGAAGGCGGCGCGCCGCCGGCCGGCAACGGCGGCGAAGAGGGTGCGCCTGCCAGCGCGGCTTCAGACGGCGCCCCATCCGGCGATCGCCCTGGCGGCGATCGCGGCCCGCGCCGTGACCGCGGCCCGCGCCGCTAATTCGTCGATCCCCTCGTTCGGAGAGCCGGGGCTGTAGCCCCGGCTTTTCTCTGTACGGCGACTACGGCTCGATCACGTTCAGGCCGCGACGTCTCACGCGTCGTCTGTCGCAGGCGGCAGGCCGGTCGCCAGAATTCTGCGATCGTCGTACAATTCACCCGTGCGCGTGTTGTTGCTTGCCCTCGTCGTCCTCGCACCCGCACTGGTCGCCCAGGAGCCGGCCCAGAACCGGCGCGAGTTCACGATCATCGTGAAGGACCACACCTTCACGCCCGACAAGCTCGATGTCACGCAGGACGATCTCGTGAAGATCACGCTGACCAGTGAAGACCGTCCGGCAAGTTTCGCGATCGACGCCTATCGGATCATCAAGCGCGTCGCCGGACAGACGTCGGTGACGTTCGAGTTCCGCGCCGATCAGGCCGGGACGTTCCCCTTCTACTGCAATCTCACCAAAGACCCCGGCTGCAAGGACATGCGCGGGGTCCTCAACGTGCGCGCGAAATAATGAAGACAAATACAAAATAACAAACAACAAATAACGAAAGGGTCCGTTCGTTATTCGTTATTCGTTATTCGTTATTCGTTATTGTTTTCGTCGTTATTTCCTATTTCTTATTTCTTATTTCTTATTCGCCTTCGTCACTTCCTCGGAAACTTGTCCGGGTTGTCCGTGAACACCGCATCGACGCCGATGTTGTACAGGAAGTGCGACATCTCCTCGGCTACGTCGACGAACCGGCCCACGGCGGTCTTGGTCGTGAAGGTGTAGGGCGTCACCGTCATGCCTTCGGCGTGCGCCCACTTCACGAAATCGGGGTTCCGCAGCAGGATCGCCTTGGCCGGCCCGAAGCCCGCGACAATCCCCTTCCACGCCTTCAGCTGATCGGCGGTCCTGAATCCTTCATCGTCGTTGATCAGCAACACCACCGGCACGCCGATGTTCATCTGCGCCAGCTTGCGCGCACTCGGCTGCCCGAAGGTCTGCAGGATCACCGGCGTCCTGGGGTCGGCCTTCGCTCCGCGCAGCCCGTTCTTGTCGAGCGAGGCGGCGACGATCTCCTCGAACCTGACGTCGCGGCCGGCGTAGATCTCCGGGGTCTTGAGCTCGGGGAACAGCCCCGCCCTGCCGCGCACCAGCGCGACCGCCTCGTCGAAGGTCGGGATTCGCTCGCCGGCGAATTTCCGGTCGAACCACGAACCGGCGTCCAGGGTCTTGATTTCAGCCAGCGTGAAGTCGTTCGCGAGCCACGCCTGCCGGGTCTTGCCTTCAATCGTCTGGGTGCTGACCCGGGTCGGGAACAGTTCCTCGACGTTGGTCGTGCGCTCGAGGCTGGCGTCGTGCAGGCAGATCAGGACACCGTCCTTGGTGACGGCCAGGTCCTGCTCGACGTAGTCGGCGCCCATCTCAATCGCCAGCTGATAGGCTGCGAGCGTGTGCTCCGGGGCGTATGCCGACGCGCCGCGGTGAGCGACGAGGGTCTTCTTGGTGTATTGCGCCGAACCGGTGAACGCCATGATCACGACCCAAGCCCCGAGTCCCAAGCCCCAAATCCGTGGTCTAATTCGCATGATTCTCCCCGCGGTCAAACGCCCTGGCCGCGTCAATTCTTTCACGGATCGGCGGATGTGAATAGAACAGCCACCTCACCAGCGGCGACGGATACTCTTCGGCAAGATTCTGCTGCGACAGCCGCTTCATGGCGGTGACAAACGCGCCGACATTGCCCGTCGTCGTCAGGGCGTAGCGGTCCGCGGCGCGCTCCTGCGCGCGCGACAGGGCGTTGGCGAGCGGCATCATCATCAACGACCACACCCCGGCAATCAGCAACAGCACCGGCAGCGCCGCCGGATCCGACAGGCCGCGCAGGCCCAGTCGCTCCGCCGCCGCGCGCAGCACCAGGTCGGCGACAAATAACCCGGCGAAGAGCGCCGCCGCCTGCGCCGCAATCCCGCGCCACAGGTCGCGATGCACGTGATGCGCCAGCTCGTGCGCGAGGATCACCTCGATCTCGTCGTCGGAATAGTCAGCCAGCAGGGTATCCGACAGCAGGATGCGGCGCGTCCTGCCCAGGCCGGCCAACGCCGCGTTGGCCTTCCGGGTATGGTCGCTCAGGACCCATTCGAACACGCCGACGATGTCGGTCCGCGCGCGGGTCGCCAGGGCCAACAGTCGCGTCACGAGCGACGGGCGATCGAGCGGCTTGAATTTGTAGAACATCGGCAGCAGCACCACCGGCGCGAGTTGGGCTAGGCCAATCATCGCGGCGGCGAAGACCATCGCGGAGATCCACCACCAGTGATCCGGCCAGTGGCGCAGCGAGAAGAACACCACCGAGGTGCCGGCCACGGCGAGCACCAGGCCAAGCAGGACGCCCTTGGCGTGATCGGCGAGCCAGCGCCCGGTGGATTGGGTGGAGAGCGCGTAGCGATGTTCAAGGAGGTGCCCCTGGTAGAGGGCGAACGGAAACTCGATCACCTGCAGAATGAGCATCAGCAGGATCGTCGTCACGACCACGTTCATCGCATCGTCAAACCCGCCCGGCGCCCACTGCGTGATGGCGGCCGCCAGCTCGCGAAGACGATGCCCGCCGCCGAGCATCGTCATTCCCAGAAGCACGACGCCAGCGCTCGCCGTCCCCAGAAGATCGGCGCGCCGGCGCAAGCGGTGATAGCGGGTGGACTTGTCCTCGTTCAACGCGGTAGCCAGTAGGCTACTACGAAGTGGCGGGGCCGATGCGCGGCGGCCGACGTCGCCAGCCGCCTACTGAGCCGAGGTCTCCTGCGTGCTGTCGACCACGCCGGCGTCGTCGTAGCCGCCAAGCGCCTGGAGGCGCCGTAAATCCGCAACCGCGTCGGAGCGGCTGAAGAACGGCCCGAGCACAATCTGTTGCACTTCCTGCAGGCGAAGCCGGACCGGCCGCTGCATCGCAGGTAAACCCGCCTGCGTGAGCGCCTCGACGATCTGATCGGCGCGTTCGCGGCTCGCGAATAATCCGACGGCAACGACATATTCCCCGGCGACCTCGGCGGCAACGCGAGCTGAGGTGTCGGGTCGTGACGCTTCGAATCGGGACGATCCCGCCGATGGCGCTTCGAGCAGTGATGCTCCGGGCAAAGGAGTGCCGATCAGCGCGAGGCCGGCTACCGCTCTGGCAGGCGCCGTCGGGAGCAGCGGAAGTTCGGGCGGAGCCTGCAACTCCTGCAAGAGCGAGGCGCCGACCACCGTCATGTTGAATGCCACCAGCGCGCCAACAGCGATCGCGGCTCGCTTGGCCCACCTGCGCCAGAATTTCTGCATGTAGGTGGCTGAATTGCGCTCTCGCGACGCGGTGGCCACGACCTTGCGTGCCGGCAGTTTGGGTCTGGCCGCGGACGTGGACTCCGGCGCAAACTCGTCAACCGCCGGGCGATGCGGCCGCAGCGGTCGCGAGGGCGGCGCCAGATCCTGCTCCACCCAGTTGTCGATCTGTTGTTGGAAATTCTCGTCCTCCGCGACCGGAGGCACAGCCACCGTGGCTGGAGCCGCGGGGACCGCGGCCGGTGTCGGCGTTAGCGTTGGCGTGGGCGTGGGTGCGACGGCGGGCGGTTCCGCGAAGATGATTGAATCCCAGGTTGGCGACAACGTGGCGGAACCGACTTCGAGCAGCGCGGTCTCGAGGATCTCCCAGTTCACCGCGTCGGACCGACGCTCGTAAGCGAGATGCAGCGCGCGATCACACACCCGGTTGATCAGCCGCGGCACGCCGCCGGATCGCCGATGAAGGCCGTCGACCACTTCCGGAGGAAAGAGCACTCGCTCCCGGTGGCCGCCCGCCACTTGCAACCGATGCTGGATATAGCCCGAGACCGCCTCGCGGTCCATCGGCGCCAGTCGATGGTATCCGCACACCCGCTGATCGACCTGCCGCATCTCCGGCAGCTTCAGCTTGGCGTGGAGCTCGGGCTGCCCGACGAACACGATCTGCAGCCGGCCCTGGGCCCCGAAAGTGTCGGACAGAATGCGCATCTCCTCGATTAGCGGCAGCGACAGGTTCTGCGCTTCATCGATGATCACCACGACGAACGCGTCCGGAGAAAGTGCGTTCAGGAATTCGGAGAGCAGGTAGCCGAGTTCGGTACGCGATGCCTGTCGAAGCGGGCCGGAGGTAAGCTCCTGGATTGACAACACGCCGAAGTCAATCAGCAGCATCTTCAGCAGATCTTCCCGCGACGCAAACGGATCGGGCACCATCGAGCTGTAGATTTTCCGTCCGACCTCGCGGAGGACGGAGCGGCACAGGGTGGTCTTGCCCGCGCCGATCTCGCCCGTCAGCACCAGCAGGCCCTCGCGGCGACGAATACCAGCCAGCAGGTTCTCCCGGGTCGCGCTGTAGGTCGGGCTGTCGTAGACGAAACGCGCGTCGGCGTTGAGGCTGAACGGCTTTTCGCTCAGGCCGAAGAAGGGCTCGTAGGTGAGCGTGTCCGCATGGGGCTGAAACGACACCAGCGCGCCGCCATTCGCCCCGAGTTCGATAAGACTCTTTATGTTTTTAGAGTAATTTACAGACACGATGATCTGTAATTTGCAGGAAGGATGCCACTGAATATCCCTAAATTACCTTGCTATTCGCATGAAGTGAATCGGTCGTGTCTCTTTTAGGAACACGGACTCACAATTCTGTCGTGCGAGGCGGCTCAGGAGGTCGTTTTGGAGCCGCCGCCGCGCGAGAGCCGAATGCCGCCATTGGTGGTGTTCATCTTCACGTTGGCGCCGCCGCCGTTCATTGTGCCATTCAGTCGACGACGCCGGTCGAAATCAGTGGCCTGCTCTTCAACGTTGATATCGAGGTTGTCGACGCGCACCCCGCCATTGACACAACGGGCGGCAATTGTGGCCTGGCTGTCGGCGGGCAATTCGAGGGTTACGCCCCCGTTCACCGTCTCGAGGTCGACCGAAGCGGTGGCAATGAGTGGCGAGCCCAGATTGAACTCGACGCCGCCATTCACGGCCGATGCGGCGATCACGCTCGCGGTGATGTTCTCGCCGCGGACGCCACCGTTGGTGGTCCTGGCGTGAATCTCATTCGAGAGGTCGCTGAGGCGGACGCCGCCATTGGTGGTCCGCAGATCGACAATCACGCCCTTCGGCACCTTGATCGTCCATTCAATTTCGTGACCGCCGAATCCGCTCGTTCGCGGCGGCCGTGACTCAACCCGCACCGTCGACTCGCCGATTTCCTCGCGAATCTCGAGCTTGGCAAGCATTTCCTTGGCCATCTCATCCGACCGCGCCTTGGCGGTCCGCCGGCCCTCGACGATGACTTCGACGCCCTCGGCGGGTTCGGCCGAGACCTTGCCGTTCACGTTGATCAGCTCGAAGCGGCCATTTGCTGGGATTTTGTAGCTCCGTGACCAGGTATCGGTCGCCTTTCCCGACGCGAAGTCGATCTTGAAGTCGCCGCCGTTGCCGGCCTGGATATCGCAGGCGGCGACGGACAGCCCCATAGCAAGGGCCAGCGCGAGGATCGGGAGCTTTCGCATCATAAGGTTCCAGACGTGTCAGCGGTCGGAAGGGTTCCCAAGGCCCAGTCAGCCCCGGCGGCGGTACACTCCAGGCGAGCAAGCCACGGTTCCGCCACCAGAAAGCGAGTTGACATGGATCGACGCACCTTCATCAAGGCCACCGGCGTGCCGCTCGGCGCCACGGCACTCGGTCTCGACCGGCCGGCGTTCGCGACGACGCAGCCGGCGTCGCGCCCGTCCGTCGTCGTGGTTGGTGGCGGCGCATTCGGCGCCTGGACCGC
Source organism: uncultured Acidimicrobiia bacterium (assembly GCA_963795125.1). Classification (GTDB taxonomy): domain Bacteria; phylum Acidobacteriota; class Vicinamibacteria; order Vicinamibacterales; family UBA2999; genus 12-FULL-67-14b. The sequence goes on from CAWCGQ010000001.1 coordinate 2,248,742, forward strand.
CCTTCACCTGCGTGAGATGGGCCATGCGGTCACGCTACTCGATGCTTACGGGCCGGGCAACTCGCGTTCCACGTCGGGCGACGAAACCCGGCAGATCCGCTGCGGCTACGGCGACCGTGAACTCTACTCGCGCTCGGCGCAACGCGCGTTCACGGCGTGGCGGGCGCGGGAGGAGGAATTCGGCGTGCCGTTGATGATGCAGACCGGGCGTCTGCAGCTGGCGCCCGACTGGACCCCCGGCCTCCGGGCCACGCAGGCGACGCTGACAAAGCTCGGCCTCAGGACCGAAGCCATGACCCAGGACGAGATGCGTCAGCGCTATCCGCAAATGAATCCCGAAGGCATGGGTGTGGGGTTGCTCGAACCCGGTGCGTGCGTGCTGCGGGCCAGGCAGGCCATCCTCGCCGTGGCGGCGGCGTTCAAGAGCAAGGGGGGCATGCTGGCCATCGCACGCGCCACGCCTGGGCGAAGCGAGGGCCGGCGACTGATCGATCTGGCGACGGCTGATGGCGAGCGCGTGGCCGCGCAGCAGTTCGTGTTCGCGTGCGGACCGTGGCTGCCGCGGCTCTTTCCGGCGTTGCTCGGCGCCAGGATTCAGGTACCGGGTCGCGACGTGCTGTACTTCGGCACGCCGGCCGGCGACACCCGATTCACTTTCCCCAATTTCCCCAACTACTCGGAAGACCGCTGTTACGGCTTCTCGAATATCGACGAACGTGGCTTCAAGGTGTGCGCGACTTCGGGCGCCACCTCATTCGACCCCGACACCGACGAGCGGATCGTCACGCCCCACGAGGTCCGCCGCGCCCGCGCCTACCTCGCGCTGCGTTTTCCCGCGCTGAAGGATCAGCCGGTGATCGAGACCCGGGTGTGCCAGCTGGAGAACACCGCCGACGAGCACTTCATCATCGACCGCCACCCCGACTACGACAATGTGCTGATTGCGGGCGGGGGCTCCGGGCACGGCTTCAAGCACGGGCCGGTGATTGGCGAATACATTGCCAAGCGGGCGCTCGGCGAGCCCACCGACCCGGCCTTCGACCACATGGTGCGGCTCGCGAAGTGAACCGCACCGCGTCGACGATCAGCTCAACTGAATCGAGATGAGCTTCGAGACCCCTGGCTCTTCCATGGTCACGCCGTAGAGTCGATCGGCGATTTCCATCGTCTTGCGGCTGTGCGTGATGATGATGAACTGGGTCTTGTCCATCATCGACCGCAGCATCTCGATGAACCGGCCGATGTTGGCATCGTCGAGCGGCGCGTCGATTTCGTCGAGCAGGCAGAACGGGCTCGGGCGGTACTTGAACATCCCGAACATCAAGGCGATCGCGGTCAGGGCCTTTTCGCCGCCCGACAGCAGCATCACGCTCTGCAGGCGCTTGCCGGGAGGCTGCGCGACGATGTCGATGCCGCTTTCGAGCGGATCGGATTCATCGAGCAGCATGATGCCGGCCTTGCCGCCGCCGAACAGCGTGGCGAACATCTGCTGGAAGTTCTGGTTGATCGCCGCGAACGCTTCGCGGAACCGCGCGTGAGTGGTCTCGTCGATTTTGGCGATGGCTTCGTTGGTCTGCGCGATCGAGTCGATCAGGTCCTTTTGCTGCGTCGACAGGAACAGGTGACGCTCTTCGAGCTCTTGCGACTGCTCGATCGCCATCATGTTCACGGGACCCATGCGCTCGATCTTGTCGCGCAGCTCGGCAATCGCTTCCTCGGCCGTCATCGCCGGCACGCTTTCGGCAGCGGCCTCGACGGCCGAGTCGGCCGAATCCTCGGGAACGGCGGCGGACGCCGCGTCTTCGTCGATCTCGTCCGGGTCGACCGCTTCGGCGGCACGAATCGCGCGCACGTCGGGCTGGACCTGGCCGGCGGCTTCCATCGCCGCAACTTCATCGCGGATGTCGTCGAGCGTCGCGTTGACGGTGTCCATCGACTGCTGCGCCAGATGGGTGAGGTCGGATTCGGCGGTTGCGCGTTGCACGTCGACTTCAGCCGCCAGCGCGCGCAGGGCATCCACCGCCCGGCGGGCGTCGCGGATGGTCTCTTCCTGCCGCTCGGCCGCCTGCTTGATCTCGAGGGCGCGTTCGTCGGCGTGCACCATCTCCTGGCGCATGCCCTCCAGCCTGGCGACGTCTTCGTCCATCAGCCGCTGGCCGTCGACGATCGCCTGCAGCAGCCGCTCGCGCTGGTCGCGCATCAGCACGACATCGCGGGTGCACGATTCGACACGCCGCTCGAGCTCTGCCGCGAGCTCTTCCATGCGCGCCACTTCAGCGACCGCGGCGGCGCTGCGTTCGATCATCGCCGCGTGGGTGGCGCGCGCCTCGCCGGCCTTCGCGCTCAGGCCCTCGGCGGTGTCGCGCGCCTCGCCGAGGCGCCGCTGCGCGTCGGTGAGCGTGAGGTCGGCGGCGATCTTCTGCTGCTGCAGCCGCGCGATCGAGTCGCGCGCCTCGACCTGGCGGGCATCAAGACTGGCGATCTCCTCGCGGGCGCGGCTGATCTCATTGCCGACGAGATCGACCCGCTGCCGGACCCGGGTCTCGTCGTCGTTGGCGCGCTCGGCCTGGCCGTGCACACCGACGATGGATTTCTCCTGGCGATGGAACTCGTCGGTCAGACCGGCGATTGCGGCGGTGGCGTGGGCCATCGCCTGCTCGAAGCCCGAGGTCTCCGCGCTCAATCGCTCCAGTGACGCCCTGGCCTCGGTGATCGTCTCGCGCAGTTCCTTGATCTCGCGCTTGGTCGCGAGGATGCCGCGATTTTCGGTCTTGTCGCCGCCGGTCACGACATGCTTGCCGCGGAAGACATCGCCTTCGAGGGTGGCAACCGCAACCGGAACGGTTGGCGCAATCCTCGCCGCCGCGTCGAACGAATCGGCGATCAGCGCGCCGCCCATCACCGCCCTGATCGCGGCGGGAAACGGCCCGCCGATGCGAACGACCGACTCCAGCGAGACGGTGCCATCCGGGGCGGCAGTTTCGACCGCCTCAGACCGATACGTCTGGACGTCGGACAGCGCCTCTGACTGCACGATCGTCGCGCCGCCGGGACTGCCCACCACGAAGCCGCAGCGGCCCGCGTCCTCCTGGCGAATCAGCTTGAGGCCGGCGGAGACGTGTTCGAGCCGTTCGACCAGCACGTGCTGCAGCAGGTCGCCAAGGCAGGCCTCAACCGCGCGCTCGTAGCGGGGCTCGACGTCGATAAAGTCCGCCAGCGCGCCCATCTGACCAACCCGGCCGTTGGCATTGACGAGCACCATCCGTGCCGCGTCGGCGAACCCGCCGCGATGCATCTCGATCTCTTCGAGCGAGCGCAGGCGCGCGACCATGCCGGCCAGATCCTGCTCGCGGGTGCGGACGTCGCGCGCCCGCCATTCGTGCTCGACCCGCGCGCTCGCCAGCTCGGACTCGCGTGCCGCCCGCGCCACGCGCGCGCTATCCAGGCCTTCCTGGGCGCGATGCAGCGCTTCGGCGGCCGACACGCGCTGGGCGCGCGCCCGCTCGAGCTCGGCGCCGAGCTCGCGCGCTTCCACCTCGAGGCGCGACTGGGTGTCGACGGCGCGCTCGCGCTGCGACGCCGCCGAATCATGGGCGGCCGTGAGCGCGGTAATCGTATTGAGCACGGCGTAAACGTCACCGCGCGCCTTCTCGACGTCCTGCTCGAGCGCCTCGATCGACATCCACGCCTGCGTGTATTCGTCGGCGGCAGCCGACGCCAGCGCCGACGCGGCGTCGCGGGCGCTGGCCGCCTCAGCCGCGGCCTGGCGGCGGGCGTCAAGGGCGATCCGTTCCGGCTCGCGCCGCGATTCCAGCTGCTGGCGCTCGACCTCGAGCTCGTCCGCCCGCCGCTTCAACATCTCCGCCTGCTGCGTATCGAGGGCGATCTGCTGCTGGCGGCGATTGATCTCGAGCTCGTGCGCGTGCACGGTTTCGCGCGCGGTGGTCGCCGCGGTGTCCGCGGTGGCCAGCTCGATGCGAATCCGACCGAGCTCGTTCTCGACTTCCGCGAGCCTGGCCGACGCCGCGGCTTCGTTGGTGCGGGCCTCGTTCAATCGCGCCCGTGCCGACTCAATCGCGTCCGACAAGCTGCGATACCGGCGCGCGAACAGCACCTTCTCCCATCGCCGCATCTCGTCGCGCAGACGGGTGTAGCGGCGCGCTTTCGCGGCCTGGCGCTTCAGCGAGCCGCGCTGCTTGTCGATTTCATGAACGATGTCTTCGATGCGCGTGAGGTTCTGCTGCGCGGCTTCGAGCTTCAACTCGGCGGAGCGGCGGCGCGCTTTGTACTTGGTGATGCCCGCCGCCTCTTCGATCAGCTGGCGGCGATCGGTCGGGCGCGAGCTCAAGATCATGCCGATCTTGCCCTGCTCGATAATCGCGTAGGCCTTGGCGCCCAGGCCGGTATCCATCAGCAGCTCATGAATGTCCTTCAACCGGCAGGTCTGGCCGTCGATCAGGTATTCACTTTCGCCGGAGCGGAACAGCCGTCGCGTGACTTCGACTTCGCGCGTCGTCGTCTCGAGCAGCGCTGCCACGCCGCCGTGGTGGCCGTTTCCGCCTTCGCGGCCATCAGGCCGCTCCGGCGAGACCTCGCCGTAGCTCGCTTTGCGAGCGGAGGCGGGGCCGTTGCCAGGTGGTGGAACCTCCTCGCCCATCCCCTTGAGCAGGGACGGCGGCACGATGACGTTGCCGAAACGGAGACGCACCTCCGCGGCGCCGGTGGGCTTGCGCGCATCGGAGCCGCTGAAGATGACGTCTTCCATCTTGTCGCCGCGCAGGCTCTTGGCGCTTTGCTCGCCCAGCACCCACGTCAGCGCGTCGGCGACGTTGCTCTTGCCGCAGCCGTTGGGTCCGACAATGGCGGTGACGCCACGGTCGAATGACAGCTCGGATCGATCCGAGAAGGACTTGAAGCCGGAAATTTCTAATCGTTCGAGATGCATGAAGACGGGCTCAGGAGGAAACGCCCGTCAGTCTAACAAGCCCTTCCGGTTGTAGCAAGACGGAAAACACCCCCAATATTTAGGGGGTGTTGCCCTATTTCAGGCACTAGGGCTTGGCGGTGGTGGCCTTCTTCAGCTCGAGGAGCTTCTCGGCCTCCGGGAACTTCGAAATCGCGAACTTCGCCTGCGGATCGACCGTGATCAAGTGCTGCTTGGCGGTGGCGATGTCAAACACCGACTCGTCAATCGCGTAGCGGATCATGGCGCGAATGAACTCGGCGTCCTTGGTCCAGGACTCTTCTTCGATCTTGAGGTTCTTTGACGCGACGAATTTCTTGAAATCCGCGACCATCGCATCGTCGGCCGTGAAACCCTTGCTGACGATGCGGCGCGAGGGACCGGACTGGCCGACGCGCGTGTCGCCTTCGGCGCTGAACTGCTCGGCGTAGGACTGGAAGAAGCCGCGGCCGAACAACGTGCGGCCGAAGCGGGTCGGATTGAATCCTTCGACCGGGCCATCGAAGCGCAGGTCGGGTTCGATGCCGCCGCCCGAAAACACTTTGCGCCCGCCGGTGGTGTATTTCAGCTCTTCCGCGGTCTTGGCGCGCTCGGTCTGGTCCTTGAGGGTGTAGGTCAGGTACTCGTCGAACGTCCCGTCCCACGGCCGCTGGATCAAGCGGCCGCTTGGCGTGTAGTAGCGCGCGGTGGTGAGCGCGAGGCCGGCGCCGCCGCTGACGCGGTAGACCGACTGGACCAGTGCCTTGCCGAAGGTGGTCTCGCCGACCACGAGCGAGCGATCGTAATCCTGCAGCGCGCCGGAGACGATTTCCGAGGCGCTGGCGCTGTTGCGGTTGACGAGCGTGACCATTGGAATGGTCAGGTACTCGCCCCGGTCGGTGGCGCGATAGTCGGAGTCCGAATTCGGCACGCGGCCGCGCGTGTAGACGACCATCGAGCCCTTCGGGACAAAACGGTTGGTGATTCGAATCGCCTGATCGAGCTGCCCGCCGGGATTGCCGCGAAGGTCGAGCACCAGACGCTTCATGCCGCGCTTGGTCATCGCCTCGAGCGCTGCGCCAAGATCCTCGTCGGTGTGCTCGGCAAAGTCGGTGACGCCGACGTAGCCGGTGGTGCCGTCAATCATGAACGACGCCGACAGGCTTGGGATGCTGACTTGATCGCGCATCACCTTCATTTCGAGAAGGCGGTCGAAACCCTTGCGGCGCACGCCAATGTTCACGAACGTGCCCTTCGGTCCCTTGAGCTTGTTGACCGTGGCCTCCGTGGTCCAGCCCTTGGTATTGACGCCTTCGACGGCCGCGATCACGTCGCCGCGTCGAATGCCGTTGGTGAATGCCGGCGACCCCTCGAACACGCGCACGGCGGTAATGTCGCCGTCGACCGACTGAATGGTCAGGCCGAGGCCGTAATAGCGGCCTTCCTGCCGCTCGCGCATCTGCGCGTAGGTCCGGGGATCCATGAAGCTCGAGTGCGGATCGAGCGTCTGCAACATGCCGTTGATCGATCCGTAGACCATGCGGTCGGCTTCAACCGGTTCGGCATACTGCGTCTGAATCGCCGTCAGCGCCGCGGTGTAGCTCCGATAGTGATTGGGAACCGAGTCGGCGGCAGCGAGGGTGCTTCGCTGTTTCCCGTAAACCCCGCCCACCAGGGCGGAGACGAGGATGGCAACAAGGGCGGCAACCGTCGAGCGACTACGCATGGATGATGGTAACTCCAAATAGGTCTATACTGCCCATTGGACGTTTTGGCCCCAATTTCGGCCGTCCCGACCTTGTAACGGAGCACTTATATGTTTGGTTCCATCGGCATGCCAGAGCTCGTCATCATCATGGTGATCGCACTCATCATTTTCGGGCCCCGGAAGCTTCCCGAACTCGGTAAGTCGCTCGGCCGCAGCCTCAACGAGTTCAAGAAAGCCTCGAACGACCTGCAGAATACCCTCGAACAGGAAATCAAGATCGAGGAGCAGAAGGACACGGCCGCCAAGGCCAGGGCCGAGGAGGACACCGCATCCGCGGCGATCCCGAACGATAACGACGACCAGAACACCGCGCCGCCGCGGGAAACGGTTTCCAGAACCTGAGCCCCGTACGCACCCTTCGCACTGTACGCACCCGTACGCACCTTGGCTTTAGTCCCTTTCCCCAGCCAGAACCGCGATCAGGAAACGCTCCCTGAGAAGTCGGGAGGGTTTTCGCCGTTTGGCGAAGACGAGGAGCCGGCCGGCGAAGGCCGGATGACCTTCCTCGAGCACCTCGACGAGCTGCGTAAGCGCATCACCCACGCCGTCGGCGGCCTGCTGGTCGGATTCATCATCGCGTTTGCGTTCATTGAGCGCGTGTTCGACTTCGTCTATCAGCGACTGGTCGCGGGGGTGCCAGGCGGCAAGCTGGTGTACACCGAGGCGCCAGAGATGTTCATGCTCTGGATCAAGATCGCCGCGTTGAGCGGCGTCCTGATCGCCTCGCCGTACATCATGCTGCAGGTGTGGCTGTTCATCGCACCGGGTCTGTACGCGAAGGAAAAGAAGCTCGCCATTCCCTTTGTGCTCACCTCCTCTTCGCTGTTCATCAGCGGCGCCGCGTTTTCGCATTACCTGGTGTTTCCGGCGGCGTGGGGTTTCTTCGCGGGCTTCTCGAACAGCTACGTCGAATTCCTGCCGCGCGTCGGCCCGGTATTCGGCATGTACGTCAAGCTGATGCTCGGCATCGGCCTGACTTTCCAGCTGCCGGTGTTGATGTTCGTGCTGGCACGCCTCGGTATCGTCACGGCCGGCTACCTGCTCCGAAATTTCAAGTACGCGGTCCTGCTCATTTTCGTCTTCGCGGCGGTGATCACGCCCGACGGTAACCCGGTAACGCAGATCATGGTCGGCGGACCTATGGTCGTGCTCTACCTGTTCGGTATTGGCGCCGCCTGGCTGTTTGGTAAATCCAAAAAAATAGATCAGGATGCGTAGGCGGAGCTAACCCCTAAGGTACGTTTGACTTCGGGGTGTTTCAGGCTCTAAACTCAGGGCATGAAAATCCTTCGCCCGTTGGCGATTGGCTTCGCGCTGAGCTTGTTGTGTACGGTTTCAGCGCTGGCCCAAGATAGCCGGCCCGCCGGCAATACCGTCGTCGGCGATACCGGACTGTGGTTCGTGCCACTCGGCGACACCCTGCCCAAGGGCAAGTGGAGCGGCGGCGTCCAGCTGGTGAATTTCGATCGCAGCGAGGGATTCAGCGACATCACCGACATCGGCGGCATGTTCGCGTTTGGTGCGACCGACCGCATCGAAATTTTCGGCGCGTTCGGCGGGCGCCGCATCGACGCCGACCTCGTGCCGGTCGCGCGCAACGGGCAGCCTCAGGACTACCTGATCAATAAAGGCTGGAGCACCGGCATCGGCGACGCCTATGTCGGCGCCAAGTTCAACATCACCTCGCAGTCGAGCTCCAACGGATACTCGACCGCCCTGCGCGTGATGGGCAAGCTGCCGACGGCGAGCAGGGACGATGGTCTCGGAACCGGTAAGCCTGATTTCCAGTTCGATCTGATTGGCTCGCGCGAGTTCGCCCAGAAAGTTGACTTGTCGGCGGCCGCCGGCATCAAGCTGCGCGGACAACCGGACGGCTACAACCTCACGCCCGGCTTCGTCTGGGGCATTGGCGGCGCGTTTCCGAGCCGCTCGCGATTGCGCGTGATTGCCGAAATGAAGGGCGAGGCGCTCTTCGATCAGTCGCAGACGTTTACCGGCAGCTCGCCGGCGCCGGGCATGCCTTCGGAATGGGACCCGGATGCGACCCGCGACCTGTTCGGCGGCTTTCAGTACAACGCCAACAGCGGCTTCTACTTCGGCGCCGGCGTGAGCTACACCGCGTCGTACTTCCTCCATCGCCGCGACTTCACGACCTCGGAAGACAGCGACTTCGATCGCCTCGGCTTGCAGGTGCGCCTCGGCTTCAACCCCGGCGGCGTCAAGAATTTTGTCGCGCCGCCGACGACGGTCACCCCAGCCGCGCCGCCCACTCCGGCGATGCCGCCCAACCGCGCTCCGACGGTGAAGGCGCGCTGCGAGCCATGCACGGTGGAAGTGAATCGCCAGCTGACGGCGTCGGCCGATGCGCAGGACCCGGATGGCGATACGCTCAGCTACCGCTGGACCAGCCCGACCGGCGCGTTCGGCAACGCCACCGATCGCCAGACGCCGTGGACGGCGCCCGGACAAATCGGCGCGGTGCCGCTGACCGTCACGGTCGACGACGGCAAGGGCATGACGGCCACCGACACGGTCACCGTGCAGGTAATCGCGCCGGCCGCCAAGAAGCAGATCACCTTCGAGGACGTGCACTTCGACTTCGACCGCTACTCGCTGCGCACCGAAGCGGCGCGCATCCTGGATGAAGCGATCAAGGCGATGGCCGACGATCCGAACCTGCGCCTCACCATCGAAGGCCACACCTGCAACATCGGCACGACCGAGTACAACCTCGCGCTCGGCGAGCGCCGGTCGGCCGCGGTGCGTGATTACCTCGCGAGCCGCGGCGTGAACGCCAGCCGGCTGCAGACGGTGAGCTACGGTGAGGAGCGGCCGAAGCACGACAACGGCCGTGAAGAGACCCGCCGCCTGAACCGCCGCGCGGCGATGACGATCAGGTTGCAATGAGAAACAGGAAATAAGAAACACAAAATAACAAATAGAAAAAGGGCTCACGAATGACCGTGGGCCCTTTTTTATTGTCGATTTCTTTTGTTCTTCGTAATTTGTTATTCGTAGTTTGTTATTCGTTATTTCAAGAGTTCCAGTAGCCTGTCGAGAAACAGCGCCTGGCCCTTGATGATCCTGTCGCGTGCTTCTTCGATCGAAAACCAGCCGGCGCGATCGACTTCCGGGAATTCGACCTCGCGGCCCGACCTCGGCGGCCATTCCATCCTGAAGAGATTGCTCTTCAGCGTGCCGACATCAAAATCCGATTCAGCGGCCCACACGTGAATGACTTTGCCGCTGGGCTGCTTGACGGTGCCGAGCGGCTGGAAAGTACCGCTCGGGGCGGTGCCCATTTCTTCCTCGAACTCCCGCCTGGCCGCATCGAGCGGCAGCTCACCGTCGGTGAACTGCCCCTTTGGCAGCGTCCACGCCCCGAGATCCTTGCGGGCCCACAGCGGGCCGCCGGGATGCGCGAGCAGCACGATGAGGCCCGAAGGACCTCGGCGGTACAACAGGATCCCCGCCGCCTGCTTGGGCATCGCTCACAAATCGACGAGGGTCTTGAAGCCGCCCCATGACATGCGCTTGTGGTCGAACGGCATTTCGCTTGCCGCCTGCTGCATGCGCGGGTCCGCCATCACCTTCTTGTTGACGGCGTCGCGATGCGCGCGCGACTTGTAGGCAATCCACGAAAACAGCACCACCTCGCCCGGCCTGGCCTTGGCGGTTTTGGGAAACGGCACCCCGAAGCCATCCGGCACATCGTCGATGACGTTTTCGACAAACTCGAGCGCGCCGTGTTCACGCCAAATCCTGCCGGCCTTGGTGGCGATGACTTTGTAGGCCGCGAGTTTCTTCTTCGGGACCGCCAGCAGGAATCCATCTACATAACGCGCCATGATTGTGCTCCTTGTCGATTAATAGGCCTTGGCGAACCAGGCCGACACCTTGCCGGGCTTGCCGCACTTGATGCACGGCTTGGCGGGATCCTGCTCGTATCCGAAGGGAATGTTGCGGATGGTCGCCTGCGTTTCCGCCTTGATGTCCGCCTCGCATTTCGCCTCTTCGCACCAGGGCGAAATCACGAATCCGGGACGCCCCTCCATCGTGGTCGTGAACTCCTCGTAGGTGTCGGCCTTCGAGGTGTGTTCTTCGCGGAAGGTGCGGGCGCGCGCCAGCAACCCGGCCTGAATCTCGTCGAGCAGGTTGCGCACCTGATCCACCAGGCCGTCCATCGGCAGCGAGGCCTTGACGCGCGTGTCGCGGCGGGCGGCGAACACCGCCGACTTCTCGATGTCCTTGGGACCGATTTCGAGCCGGATGGGCACGCCGCGCATTTCGTATTCCGCAAATTTCCAGCCGGGCGTCTGGCTCTCGTCGGCGTCGAGCTTGACGCGAATCCCCGCGGCCTTCAGTTGATCGCGGATTTCCTCGCACTTGGGCAGGACGGTTTCTTTCCAGGTCCCCCGGGGAATCGGCACAATCACCACCTGCCAGGGCGCGACGTTGGGCGGCAGGATCAACCCGCTGTCGTCGCCGTGCGTCATGATCACGCCGCCGATCAGGCGGGTCGAGACGCCCCACGACGTGGTCCACGCATGCTGGAGCGTCTTGTCGCGGCCCTGGAACTGAATCTCGAAGGCCTTCGCGAAATTCTGGCCGAGGTTGTGCGACGTGCCGGCCTGCAGCGCGCGGCCGTCCCCCATCAGCGCTTCGATGGAATAGGTGCGCGACGCGCCGGCGAACTTCTCGCTGTCGCTCTTGGGGCCGTCGACCACCGGCATGGCCAGCACGTTCTCGGCAAACTCCTTGTAGATGCCGAGAATCTTCATGGTTTCCTCCTGGGCTTCCTCGGCGGTCTCGTGGGCGGTGTGCCCCTCCTGCCAGAGAAACTCCGTCGTGCGCAGGAACGGCCGCGTGACCTTCTCCCAGCGAACCACGTTGCACCACTGGTTGATCAGCAGCGGCAGGTCGCGCCAGGACTGGATCCACTTCTGGTACATCACGCCGAAGATCGTTTCCGAGGTCGGCCGGATGATCAGCTTCTCTTCGAGATCTTCGGTGCCGCCCTTGGTGACCCACGCCACCTGAGGCGCGAAGCCCTCGACGTGCTCGGCCTCCTTCAGTAACAGGCTTTCGGGGATGAGCAGCGGAAAGTAGGCGTTGACGTGACCGGTCGCTTTGAAGCGTTGATCGAGCTGCTGCTGAATCAATTCCCAAATGGCGTAGCCGTACGGCCGGATCACCATGAACCCCTTCACCGGGGAGTAGTCGGCGAGCTCCGCCTTGCGGACCACATCGAGATACCACTTCGAAAAGTCCACGGACTGTTTGGTGATTTCTGTTACGAATGCTTCGTCTTGTTTGCCGGCCATTAGTGGATTTCGTCTCCTAGATGAATCTTAAATTTTACGTCATCTCGAGACGGAAAGTCGGCTCGCGCGTGGCTGCCGCGGCTTTCGGCGCGGCGCAGCGCGGCCCGCGCCATCAAGCGGCCGACGGTGACGAGGGCCGCGGTACGGCTGCGATCGCCGCCGATCGCCGCATACCAGCCATCGAGGGCCTCGATGGCCGTTCGCAGTAACGCTTCCTCACGCCAGAGCCCCACCGAGTTCCACAGCAAGCCCCGCACATCGGCCTCGCGCGGCAAGGCGCCCCCCACGGTGCCTGGCACCGCCGGTAAGTCGCCGTTGGAGTCGCCGTTGGTGCCAGGCACCGACCGCGACTCCGAGAAAAAGTCGCCGTTGGTGCCAGGCACCAACGGCAGCAACATCGCCTGGGCCGCGCGGGCACCGAATACGAGGCCTTCAAGGAGGGAGTTGCTGGCCAGCCGGTTCGCGCCGTGAACGCCGGTGCACGCCACCTCGCCAGCGGCATACAGCCCGGGCAGCGTGGTACGGCCCCACAGGTCGGTCTCAACGCCGCCCATGACGTAATGCGCAGCGGGGCCGACCGGGATGCGATCGGTTGCGAGGTCCAGACCGACACTGCGACAGGCGTCGGCAATGGTCGGGAAGCGCGATCGTGTCCACACCGGGTCGAGATGCGCCATCGACAGGTAGACCGGCGCCCCGGTGCGACGCTGCTCGCGCACGATCGCGCGCGAAACCAGGTCGCGTGACGCCAGCTCGCCGGCGGGCTCGTAGCGGGTCATGAAGCGCTCGCCGTCCTGGTTCAGCAGCCCGGCGCCCTCCCCACGCAGCGCTTCCGAGAGGAGGAATCGCGGCGCGCCAGCCACGTCCAGCGCGGTCGGGTGAAACTGGACGAACTCGAGATCGGTCACGCGCGCGCCGGCAAACCACGCGAGCATCACCCCGTCGCCGGTCGCGATCGAGGGGTTGGTCGTCTCCTGGAACACCTGCCCGGCTCCACCGGTCGCGAGCAGGACAGCACCGGCATGCACTTCCTCCACGCGATCGCCGATGAAGAAGCGCGCGCCGATGCAGCGGCCGCCGGCCACCAGCAACTCGTGGACGCGCGCATTGCGTTCCACCCGCACGCGCGCCTGTGTCGCGACCCTCTCCCAGAGCGCGCGGCCAAGTTCCCGGCCGGTCGCATCGGCCGCGTGCAACACCCGCCTCCGGCCGTGCGCGCCCTCGCGGCCGAGCGACAGCGCGCCGTCGCGATCGCGATCGAACCGCGCACCCCACTCGACCAGCTCGTGAACATACGGCACGCCCTCCTCAACCAGTACGCGCACCGCCGCCACGACGCACAGGCCGTCGCCGGCTGCAATCGTGTCGTCGGCGTGTTGCTGTGGAGAATCGCCGGGGCCGACCGCGGCGGCAATGCCGCCCTGCGCGTAACCGGTGTTGCTTTCGGTGGGATCGGCCTTGGTGAGGATGAGGACCTCGCCGGCCAGTGCGAGATCGGCGGCAGCGCGCAGACCGGCGATGCCACTGCCAATGATCAGGAAGTCCGTGCGGCGCGGCACCGAATGCTATCCTACCACTCGCCCCGATGCCTCAGCCCGCAACGCCGCCTGCCCCTGCACCACCGACCAGAATTTCCGTATCGTCGGCGGCGGGGGCCTATCCCGTCCTGATCGGCAACCACACCATCGACACCATCGGCGCCGAACTGGATACCGCCAGACTCGGCGCCCGCCGCATCCTGGTGTCCAGCCAGCGGGTGTGGGATTTTCACGGTCCGCGCTTCAGGACGCTGGGCGCCGATCGCACCCCGATCCTCGTCGAGGACGGCGAGCGCTACAAGAACCTCAATACCGTCGCGCGCATCCTCGACGCGCTGGTGCAGGCCCAGGCGGATCGCTCGACCGTGCTGGTGGCCGTCGGCGGCGGGGTGATCGGCGACATGGTCGGCTTTGCTGCCGCAACCTATCTTCGCGGCATCCCGATCGTTCACGTCCCGACGACGCTGCTCGCGCAGGTCGACAGCGCCATCGGCGGCAAGACCGGCGTGAATCACCCGCTCGGCAAGAACCTGATTGGCTCGTTCCACGCTCCCAGCCTGGTCGTCGCCGACCCCGTCGTGCTCGAGACGCTGCCGCGCCGGGAGTTCCGCGCCGGCTTGTACGAGGTCATCAAATACGGCGTCATCTCCGACCCGACCCTGCTCGATCGGATGCGCGAGTCGACCGACGCGATTTTCGATCGGGACCCCGCGGCGATCGCGCCGCTGGTGTCGGCGTCGTGCCGGATCAAGGCCGCGGTGGTGTCCGCCGACGAGCGCGAAGCCGGGCTGCGGCGGATCCTCAACTTCGGCCACACGGTCGGCCACGCACTCGAGTCGGTGACGAAGTACAAGCAATTCCGCCACGGTGAAGCGATCGGCTACGGCATGCTGGCCGCGCTCGCCATTGGCGGCGCGCGAGGCATCACGCCGCAGTCCTTGTATGAAGAGATCGACTCGCTGATCCGTCAGCTGGGGCCCCTGCCGTCGGTGGCCGGCATTTCGGCGAAGGAGGTCTACGCCGCGATCGGCCGCGACAAGAAGGTCGTCGCCGGCACCCTGCATTTCGTTGCCGCGACGGACCGTGGAAAAACGGTGGAGCTGACCGACGTCTCGGAAAAGGAAATCAAGGCCGCCGTCAGGAAGATCGGCCTCCGGGCCTAGTGACGGTGCGTCAGTCGATGCCGTACTGACGCAGCTTGACGGCGAGCGATTTGAAATTGATCTGCAGCAAGTCGGCGGCGCGGCCCTTGTCGCCGCTGGCCTGCTTGAGCGCGAGCATCAGCTTGCGCTTCTCGGCTTCCGCGGTGAAGCGAGCCGTGACATCCGCCAGCGTTCCCGACCAGTCCAGCATTTCCCACGGATCGGCGGTCGCGCCCATCTGCGTCATCAGGTTGAGATGACGCGGCAGCAACCGATCGCCATCGGCCAGAATCACCGCCCGCTCCATCGCGTTCTGCAGCTCGCGCACATTGCCCGGCCAGGTATGTTCGACGAGCATCGCCAGCGCCTCCGGCGAAATCGTCACCTTCTTGCCGACGTCCCTGGCCACGCGCTCGACGAAATGATGCGCGAGCTTGGGAATATCCTCCTTGCGATCCCGCAGCGGCGGGACCGTCACCGGAAACACCGACAGCCGGAAATACAGATCCTCGCGGAACTGGCGTGAGGCGACGGCTTGACGCAGCATCCGGTTGGTCGCTGCCACGATACGCACATCGACCTGGATCGACGCGTTGCCGCCGAGACGCTCGATCCGCTTGGTCTCAATCGCGCGCAGCATCTTGGCCTGCAGGGCCAGCGGCATTTCCCCGATTTCGTCGAGGAACACGGTGCCGTGCTGCGCCATCTCGAATTTGCCGAGCTTGCGCTGATTGGCGCCCGTGAACGCGCCGCGCTCGTAGCCGAACAGCTCCGCCTCGAGCAGGTTCTCCGGAATGGCGGCGCAGTTGATGGCGACAAACGGGCCGCTGGCACGGTCGCTCGAGTTATGCAGCGCGCGCGCGCACAGCTCCTTGCCGGTGCCACTCTCGCCCTCGAGCAGCACGGTGGTGTCGGTGCGGGCCGCGCGATCGATCGACGCCATCACCTGGCGCAGCGACGCCGAGTCGCCAATGATGTTCGGGCCGCCGCGTCGAGCCGCCGCTTCTTCTTTCAGCAGGCGATACTCGTGCAGCAGCCGGCGCTGCTCGAGCGCGCGCGACACCATCAGCAGGAGATGATCGGGATCGATCGGCTTGGCGAGAAAGTCGAGCGCGCCGTGGCGCATCGCCTCGACGGCGTCCTGGATGCTGCCGTGCGCGGTCATCACAATCACCGGCAGTTCGGAATCGACGTCCTTGACGGCGCGCAGCACACCCATGCCGTCGCCTTTGGGCAGCCGCAAATCCGACAGCACCAGCGCCGGTTGGGAGTCCTTGAGGGCGGCCACCGCTTCGGGCTCGTCGCGGGCCTCGATCACCTGGTGGCCCTGCGACTCGAGCGCGAGCTTGAGCATCGCGCGAAGCGAGTCCTTGTCTTCGACGAGCAGAATCGACAGGGCGCTCACGCGCCGGGACGCAGCCAGCCGGACGGCACGCCCGCGCGGCGCGCCTCGTCTTCGATTTCCGCAATCGCCTTGCGTTGCTCGTCCAGTTCCTTCTTGACGCGCTCGAGCTCGGCGAGCGCGGTCCGGCGATCGCCCTCGATTTTCGCGCGCTGAGCCGGGTCGTCGCGATTGACGAAGTCGGTCGTCAGCGCGTTGATGCGGCTTTGCAGTGAATCCGCAAAAATCTGCGAGCGCTCCAGCGCCGCGCGAGCGTTGCTGATTCGGACGGTCCAGTAGGCCTGGTCCTTGACGACGCCCGCTGCCGCGTCCGCCGCGGCGCCCGGGGCGGGGTTCGACGGACTCGGGGCCGCGGGGGTCTCGGTCGGGGTGGTGGTCGCAGGGGCGGGCGCGGGCTCCACGCCCCTCAACATGTCGGCACGAAGGCTGTCGTTGGTGTAGACCTTGGCCGGCTTCCTCACGCCTTTGCGGCGCGCCTCTTCATCCTTGGCCACGTCGGCCAGCGGCCGGGAGGTCGAAGACTGTGCCGAGGCCAGGGCCGCCAGGCCCATGACAGCAACCGCAGCGATGAAGATCAAGCGTTTCATGGTCGTGTTATCGGCTGAAGCCGCATTCCCCTGTCCTCGATCGTACGTCCCGCCATTCAGGAGGTCAAGGAACCGCCTGACGTAACTCCTGCCACGATTGCACACGAATGCCCGGCAGGCATCCAGCCTCATCGCCGGCCGGACAGACCCTCGCCAGCTCGGCCTCAATCGCCCGCCTCGAACCGCCCACTCCAAACGCTTCTGCATGAACTCTTACAATTCCGTGGCCGGGCTGCTCGTCGCTGGCGGCGTCGGCCAGAGGGTCGCCGTCGCTCTCGCGGGCATCATCGGCCACCCAGAGCACCAGGTAACACGCCGGCGGTCTCGCAAATTGCGTAAGTTCCTGCATCGGTCCATAGGCAAAGAGCCGCCAGCGCGGGTTGTTCTCGGCCCACGGCCGCTCCCTGGAGCTGGCGTTCATCTGCTCGGTGGTGCAATTTGCGGACCTGCCGCAGTTCAACATGTTGGTCGCGGCGGTCAGGTCGATGGCCCCGCCGCCGGGGAGGTCCCGGACCCCTCCCGCCGCACCGTCAACAAAGCTGCTCCCCTGCGCGCCCGCCAGCACTCCATTCCAGTCGGCGATGAGCGCCAGGTCGCGCGCGGCGACTTCAATCACCGCATCGGCGGCGTAGAGCATCGCCACCGAGCCGGCAGTGTTGCCGGTCGCCCAGCGGTCCATCAGCACCGCCAACGCCACGCCAAGTCCTAGCGTCGACAAGAAGGTCGTGACCAGCACGACCATGATCAGGGCGATGCCGCGTTGGCCGGTCACTGGACGTTCCTCAGCGTGACCGTGGTGCGGAAGGCGCGCTCATCAAGGAGACGACGCAGCGACCCGGTTGCGGCCTGAAGGGTCACGGCGACGTCAACCCGGCGATCCGAGGCGCGGAATGCAAGCGCCGTCGCGAAGTCGACCACCGGTTGAACCGCACCCGCGGCGGTTTCACGAACCAGGGAGAAGCTGCCGTCGGATTGAGCGGCGAGGCTGAAGGTGTGATGATCGATTTCGATCACGGCAGACCCAGCCGGATACGGTTGGGAGAACGCCCGATCCGCGTTCAGCGTTGACGCTCCCGCGACGGCGGCCGCCACCACGAACACGTCGTAGTGCCCCGAGCCGTCGGCGATCACCGCCGTCATCCCCGCACTGAATCCGCACACCTCCCTCACATTCGGACACGGCATCGTCGCCAGGGCGATCGCCCCGCCGTTGCCGGCCTGATCGACCGCGAGTACCCCTTGCGCCGCGTCAACGGCCGGCGCAATCACGGTCAGCGTCGTGAAGGTTTCGCCGGAGGCATCCGGACCGGTGAGCGAGACGACCGGCAGCATCTCCGACAGCGCGCTCAAAGCCGTGGTCGCGGCGACGTTGCGGCCGGCCGATCGCAAGGCCTGCGCCATGACGGCGATTGCGGTGCGCCCGCGCTGTTGCAACTCCAGGTCGGCGGGTACCCGCTCGAATACGACCCTCGCCGGTTGAACGACATGCGCCAACACGGCCGCAATCACCAGCACGATCGCCAGGGCGACCAGGAGCTCGATGACGGTGAATCCCGGCTCTCGCTCACCGGACCGGCATGCGGTGTGCCGGTTCATGGCTGCCTCGTGCGAACGGTGGCAAGGCACGCGTCGGCCGCCGGAGGGTCGACGTTGGTCGCGGGCGCCGTGAACACGCACACCTCGATCGCGATCGCCTCGGGCGGCGCGGCCGCCACGGTCGAGACCCTCCAGCGGCGCACCAGTACGGCAGCATCGGGGTTCGCGCTCGCCTCGCCGCCGGCGTCGAGCCAGTCAACATTGCGCTCCACGTCTTCGTGCGAGGCTCGAGGCCGGCGATGGCTGCAAGCCGGGATCGGTGACCGCCGCGCCGGCGCCGTCGAAGGCGAACCGCAGTCCGCTCAGCGATTCGAGCTTGGCCTGTGCGGCCACGAGAGCCATTCCGGACGCCGTCGCCTGCCGAGCGAGGTGGGAGCTCAGGATGAACAATTGGGCGATGCCGGCGAGAGCCGTGACCAGTATCCCGGTCGCGATGACGGTCTCGAACAGCGTGAACCCTCGAGTCGATGCGATTGAGAACATGCCCGGATCACTGCAACCTAGCTGCCCTGACGCCGATCGCGTTAAAGATCCGCATTACCGCGTGTTTGCTGACGGGCCGATTGGCGCGGATTGTGTGGCGATCAATTACTGCTACGCCGCGCGGTTGGCGCGCACGCAGATTCTGCGAGGGTGCGTCAGGACTGGGTGGCGAGCGGCAAGCGGAGGCGAAACTGCGCGCCGCCGTCGGGACGATTCGCGGCGGTAACGTGGCCGTTGTGCGAGACCACGACCTTTTGCACAATCGCGAGTCCAAGACCGGTACCGGTGGCTTTGGTCGTGGCGAATGGTTGAAACACCCTCGCCAGCGATTCGGCGGTAAAGCCGGGACCGTTGTCTTCGACCACGACGTGCACGTCGGTGGCCGTCACGTCACTGCGGATGATGACGCGCGGCGCAATCCCTGCGTCAGCGCACGCCTCGAGGCTGTTGCGAACCAGGTTGCTGAACGCCTGCCTCAAGAGCACATCGTCACCATTGACGATGCCGAACGGGCCTTCGAGAACCACTGCCCCGTTCGCGTTGGGCACGTCGTCGATGGCCCTGATCACCACCGCGCGCGAGTCGACCGGCGCCAGCGTCAACTGTTCCGGCCGCGCGAAGCGAAGAAAGTTGGTGACCACTTCGCCGAGGGCAGTCGTTTCGGCGCGAATGCCGTTGACGCAGGTGCGGGCCTGCTCGGGAAGCGCATCCGGATCGAGCAGGCGGCCATAGCCATGGATGGTGGCGAGCCCGTTCCGGAATTCATGCGCCAGGCCGGCCGTCAGCTCGCCGAGGCGCGCGAGCGCCTCCTTGAGCCGCAGCTGCTCTTCCAGCTCCACCACCGCCGTCAGATCCGTAAACAGGCATACCGCCGCCTGCAGGCTGCCATCGCCGCCGGTGATCGGTGACACGGTCACGCCAAGGTGCCGCGGCCGGGCGCCGCCGAGCGTTACCGTCCGCCGCGCGATGGGCGAGGTGCCTTCGAGCGCTTCGGCAATGAGATCCGAAAGCGCGGCGGCCGGCTTCAGCACTTCGCGGAACGTCGCCCCTGCGCCGCCGCCATCGAGCTCGAGGATGCGTCTTGCCGCGGGATTGATCGCCTGGACCACGCCGCTGCGGTCGACGACGACGAGGCCCGAGGTCAGGCCTTCGACAATCTGATCGGCGAGCCGTTCGGAGGCCTCAGCGCGCGCCGCCATCGCGCGCTCCTGCAGCTTGAGCTTGGTCAGCGCGTCCTGTAGTGCCATCGAGAGCATGGCGCTCTCTCCGCCGGTGTCGCGCCGGGCATTACCGCGGCCGGCGGCAACCTTGATCGCCTTGATCGTGACCACCACGAACATCACCGCGATAACCAGCATGACCGCGAGCATGCCCATGGTGGCGGCATTGAGCGTGGAATCCACCTACAGGAACCCCGCGTACCAGGCGATCAGCGGCTCGCCGGCGAACATCGCGATTAACGCGCCGATGGACAGGAACGTGCCGAAGGGCAGCGCGAACTTCATCCCGCCGCGCTGCACGCTCAGCAGGATCACGCCGATGATTGCGCCCGAAAACGACGACAGCACCAGCGTGACGAGCACCGCCTTCCACCCGAGAAAGGCGCCGATCATGGCGAGCATCTTGACGTCGCCCATGCCCATGCCTTCTTCACGCCGCCACAGGTAATAGGCGCCGGCAATGCCGTAGAGGACGGCGGCGCCGAGCAGCGCGCCGAGCAGCGCGTCCTTCCAGCCCGGCGGCGCAACGAGGCTCAAGAGCAATCCGATCGCGATGCCGGGCAGGGTGATCGAGTTGGGCAGGATCTGGTGCTCGAGGTCGATGCCGAAGAGCGCAATCAGGATGCACACCAGCAACAGCCGCGACGCCATCAGCGGTCCCGCGGGCGTCAACCACACCACCAGCACGAACAGTGCGCCGGTGATCAGCTCGACGATGGGGTACTGCCACGACACGCCGACGCCGCACTTGCGGCAGCGCCCGCGCAACAGCGCCCAACTCACCACCGGGACGTTGTCGAACCACCGCAGCGAATAACCGCACTTCCGGCACCGCGACGGTGGAGTGGCCAGCGACTGCCCCAATGGCAATCGGTAAATCACCACGTTCAGGAAGCTGCCGACGCAAAGACCGAACAGCCCGGCGGCGGCGAGCAACAGCGGATCGGTCATGGCAATGGCTGTGCGACGGTGCCGGGCTCCCAGGGCAGGGGCCACAGCGATGAATTGCGATCGATATCGATTCTCCCGGAGGTCATGTCCAGCAAATAGGGCACGCCGGTGGGATCGACCGGGAACCCGCGCAGGCGTTCAGCGGCCGCGAACTCGGGCCAGTCGCGCGGCCGCCGCTGCTCGCGTTCGACGAATCGCGCGATCCGCCGATTCAGTTCGTCGATGGTGTCCATCGCGTCCAGCTGCTGCAGCCGCGTCACGGCATTACGCCGCAGCCACTCGATGTCGGTGTTCTCCAGAATCTGCGTCCAGAGAAAGCGCGACGATCGCCGATCGCCGCCCTCGGCAAGCGTGGTGGCGGCCAGCGGCGCCAGCCAGGCCGGCGCGCCCGGCTGTTCGCCGGCGCGCCTGAACCATTCCGCGGCCTTGGTGAAATCGCGTATCCACCAGTAGTACACGAAGCCGATGTCCTCCATGTATTCCCATCGGCCCGAGTCGTTCGCAATCCCGCGCTCGAGCAGTTTGATCGCAAGATCGGGCCGGCCGGGTCCGTTCGGGTAGGCCTCGGTCAGGAAGATCGCCCCGAAGCGATAGGCGACCTTGAAATGCGGATCGAGCGACGTGACCAGATCCAGCAGCGGATGCAAGGCATCAAAATGCGTGGATTGCGCCGACGGGGTCTGCCCCGCGGCACTCGCCCGGCGCTTGCCGCCGTAGTAGACCACGGCCCGCATCCAGTAGACGTCCGCAACCAGATTGCGAAAGCCCAACGCTAGCTTACCGGCCATCTGGCCGGACTGGACCCATAGCGTGGGATTGGGCGGCACAAACGGCGCCCAGCCGCGATCGCGCACGGCCTGCAGGCCGACCGACGCCGACAGCAACAGCGTAATCACCAGGTAGAGCCATCGGTTCGCGGGACGACGATCGACCGGTGTGGCGTGCATGGCCGGCATCACTTGAAGTCACGACGGCGGAAGATGGCGATCGCGGCGGTCAGCAGCGTCGCAATGTAGACACCGGCATAGGCCAGGGTGTAGACCACGTGCCGCGTGGCAATCGGCATGCCGTAGACCGCTTCCGCCTTGACGTCGAACGGCGCCAGGTTCGGCAGGACGTAGTACACGGCGCGCGCCACCGCCGCGGCGGCGGCCGAGTCGACGACGTTGCCGAAATTCCGCAGGTCGGCGTTGAAGTGCCCCGCCACCCACAGGCCAATCGTCAGCAGCGTGGCCAGCAGCGGGCTCGAATAGGTCGAGAAGAACAACGCCAGCGCGGTGACCAGCATCAGCTCGGCGAAGATCAAGCCAATCGCGATCAGCAGCCGCGGATCGGCCGCCGGCATCGGCCACCCGGCACGCGCTCCCGGCGTGGCGGTGAGGTGCATGTAATACAGCACTCCGTAATAGGCGATCGTCATCACGCCCAGGTTGACCGCAAGCGTCATCACCAGGCCGGCGTACTTCCCGAGAATGAACTGCGTGCGCGACACCGGCTTGCTGAGCAGGCCGAACACGCTCTTCTTTTCGACTTCTTTCGACACCAGGCCAATGCCGATGAACACCGCGATGAACAGGCCGAAGATCGCCAGCGCCGCAAGACCGAGGTCCTTGATGATCTTCAGGTCCTGCCCCGCCGTCATCTGCCCGATCAAGTACGACGACGCCATCAGCAGGACCGCGAACACCACCATCGCGTACGGGACCCGGTCGCGCACCGACTCCTTGAAGACCGCAACCGCGATCAACCAGATCGTGCGCACCACTACCTCGCCCTCGGCTTCGCCGCGTTGACTTGCTGGACGAAATAATCTTCGAGCGTTTCGCGCACCGGGTTGAGCGAGACAATGGTGGCGCCGGCGCCACGCAGCTCCGCCATCAAGCGCTCGGGCTCGGCCGCCGGCTCGAGTTCGAACGTGAACCGGCCGTGGGCGAGCGGGGTCACCCGCCGCGCGCGGCCGCCGAGCGATCGCAGCGCCTCGTCGCTCAGGCCGCCGACGATCAGCTCCCACCCCTTGAGCTCGAACGCGATCATCTCGCTGACGCGGCCGCTCGCGACCAGCCGGCCCTGCGCCATGATCCCGACGCGGCTGCACAAGGTTTCGGCGTCGGACAGAATGTGCGAGCTGAAAAACACCGTGCAGCCTCGCTCGCGAAGCTTCAGGATCAGGTCGCGGACCTGCCGGCGGCCAAGCGGATCGAGGCCGGACATCGGTTCGTCGAGGAAGACCAGTTCGGGATCGTTGATGAGCGCCTGCGCGAGGCCGACGCGTTGGAGCAGCCCCTTGGACAGCTGGCGGAGCCGCATGCGCCGCTGGCCGGCGATGCCGACGTCGTCGAGCACGCGGGAGACTCGCGTGCTCACCTCCGCGCCGGAGTACCGAACAGCTTCGCGAAATACGCGAGCACTTCTTCCGCGGTCAGGTAGTCGTAGTAATACGGGTTCTCGGCCAGGAAGCCGATCCGGCGGCGAACGGCGAGATCGCCGACCGGACGTCCGAGGATCCTGGCAGTGCCGCCGGTCGGGTAGATCAGCTGCATCAGCAGCTTGAGCGTGGTGCTCTTGCCGGCGCCGTTGGGGCCGAGAAAGCCGAACACTTCACCGGCCTCAACCTGCAGGGTCAGCGCGTCGAGAGCGCGATAGGGGCGCGGACGCCAGAAGCCAACCAGGTAGTCCTTGCTAAGTCCTTCCGTCTCGATTGCTGCCGGCATGATGGCGGCGGTTTACTGGCCGCTCGATTGCAGCCGCTTCAGCTCCCAGGCGATGGCCGCATCGAAGAACTCGCCGCGAAGGCCCGGCAGCCGCATGCCGTTCAGGAAGAACGTCGGCGTGCCACTGATCTGGAGTTGCGCGCCCTGGGCAACGTCGGCCTTGACCAGCTCGAGGGTTGCGGCGTAGCGCGCGTCGAAATTGGTCACCCCGCCAACGCTCGCCGCCGCCTTCTTCACGGTGTCGGGATTCATCGCCGGCTGGTTGGCGTAAAGCCATTCTTCCATTGCCTCGCCCTTGCCTTTTTCCCGCGCCAGCCGGACCGCCACCGCGGCCTCACACGCGCCGGAATGCAGGTCCTGTCCGACGAACTGGTTGCACTCGCGCTCGAGCGGATAGTCCTTGGCGATGAACTTCACTTTGCCCGGCGCCTGCTTCGCCCACTTCGCCAGCACCGGCTTGAAGTCGCGATAGGTCTGCCCGCAACCGGGGCACTGATAGTCGTTGAACTTGAGAATCACAATCGCGGCGCCGTCGCTTGCAGCCACCACCGGCACCCGCGGCTGCTGCGCAAGGTATTGCTCGAACTGCTGGAGCTGCGCCGACGACGCCGTCGCCACCGGCTGCGCCTGCTCGGCCTCAGTCGATCCAGCCTCGGCGCTCACCGACTGTTCCGGAAACACCGCAATCGCGGCGGCGCCGGCGGCGATGAAGACTACCGCCGCCGCGAGGGCGCGAGGCGTGCGAACGAGACGCTTGAGGTCGTCGATGATGCGCATGGGGAGACTCGTCATTGGATACTGGGTGGCCGATCCTGACAGCAGAAAGAGACCGATGACCGCGACATAGGTGCCGGCACACAGCAGGCAGACCACGTTGAGAATGAAGTACGAAGCGTACGCGAGATACAGCACCGCCGCCAGTCCGATCGTGGAGGCGATAAATATATAACCTGGCAAATTTCGTGACGCGGTGGGCGACGGCGAGCACAGGGCAATCAGCCCCAGTACGCCGGCAAAGAACAGCAACCCGAGCAGCGCCACCGGCACGCCGCCGAACGCGCCAAACCGGCTGGTGTAGGCATCCGTGCAGTTCAACGTGGCGTTCACGTCGCAGAAGCTCGCGTACGCCGGGTCGTTGAGGATCTTGTAGTGCACCCAGGTCGAGGCCGACGACGCCGCCAGGCCGATCAGCGCCAGTGCGGCCAACCACGGCGTCCGGCTTTTTCCGCTTTGAACTTCCTTCGGCTGGGACATGGGCAGATTCTAACCCGTACAGCGCGAGGGGCGCGATTGCTCGCGCCCCCCGTGCCCTTCGTGAGAAGACTGTTACTGAATCGGCGTGCCGGTCGCCGGTGCGCCAACTTCGTTGACGTCCGTGAAGGCCGTGCCGTCTTCCGGCTTCTGGTAGACGGTGCCGCTGGTGTTCGTGAAGAAGCTGCGCGAACCGGTCGACGCGCTCTGCGCGGTCGCGGTGGCGTAGAAGCCCGACACCATGTTCGTCGCGCCGGCGTCACCCTGGCAGTTGATCGGGGTGGTCGCCGGAGCCGCGGTGCCGGCCATGTCGATCGTGTAGCCGCTCTTGACCGTCGTGTCGCTCGTGCCGAGGTCGGGCGAAATGAACGCCGCGCCGCCGGCCGTCGGCTGCGTGCCGAGAATCGACAGTTCAGCCGCATACATTCCGTTCGCGCAGCTCGACGCAAACGCCTGCTGCGAGCTGCTGATGGCGCGCAGCGAACCAATCGCCGAGGCCTCGTTGCCGGCCATACGGGCGCGGAGCAGGCCGGGGACCGCGATGGCGGCAATGATGCCGATAATCGCGACGACGATGAGCAGTTCGATCAGGGTGAAGCCCTTGTTGCTACGGATACGCATTGTGTTCTCTCCTAGAAAGGAATCGGTTTTTCGGTCTGGTCTGGTTTCGCTTTTAGCGACGCCGCCGCTTTGGGGCGGCGTCGTCTGGCCACTCCTAGAGCAACCCTCGTACCAACCGGATTTTTTCTGGGGCCGTCAGGCTAAAGCCTTGCTGCGTTTACCCTTATCGGTCTGGATGGGCTCGCCAACAGACCTGTAATCCGGGTCATTCCTGACAATTTCTGTCAAAATGCCCTGACACTTCCTGTCAGGGTGGGCTCGCCCCGAGCTGAATCACCCACAGGCCCAGGCGCGGGGATTCATAGACCACTCGATACCCCAGGCTCCGGCTGGGTTTGGGCACCAGATGCAGCGCCACGGCGTACTCGATGCCGTCGGCATGCCAGCGGCTCCAGTTCGCCCTCGGCTCAACGTAGGCCACCGCCTGGTGGCCGGTGTGCAGGTACAACAGCGCCGGATTGGTCGATGCCGCGGTCGCACCAGGCGCCACATGGGTACTGACGAAATCCGTGACCGCATGGACGTCCTGGCCGTCCTGAATCCACGGCGGCACCGGCCCGCGCAGCTTCTGCCACACGTACTGCCCATGCTCGGCTGTCAGGAAACACAGCAGGCTGACCGCCGCGATGCGAAACGCGGGGGCTCCCGAGCCGGCACGCAGCCGGGCAAACAGGGTCTCTACACCGGTCAGGAAGTAGATCAGGACAAACGGCGCGAGGGGCAGAACGTAGCGGAAGGTTCGCGATGGCACCAGCGAAACCATGACAATCGTGAACGCGCAGAGGTATTCGGCCACGCCAGGACGCCGTCGAGCCATGACCACGCCCCCGAAAATGACCAGCAGGCTTACAAGGACAGATAAGACGACGACCGGTGGGCCGAGCCCCATGCTGCCGGCGTTCAGCCCGGTCTCGCCGCTCAGCATGAACACTTCGAGTCCGCTCTCCGCGGGGCCGCGGTAGCCCGCGGGAAAGATCGATCGCGCCCATGTCGTGCCCGAACACGTTGATGAGGTTCGCCACAACCCGGCCGGGGAGCTCGCCGATCGTGACCGCGCCGCTGCCAACATCCCTGCCCGACTGCGCCTGCATCAGCTCGAGGTAACTGTAGGCCGCGGCCCCGCCGTGCGCCACCCGTTCGGAGTGAGCGGGGGTGTGCGTGGCGGCGTAGACGAGCCACGGTGCGTAACCAACGGCGCAGAGCACGACGAAGCCGACAGCCGCAGGCCAGCCGCGCCTGCGCGCCAGGAACACTGCGCCGCCGGCCACCGCCGCCACTCCGGCGGTGCGAATCAGCATCGCCGCCGTCGTGACGAGCGCCGCCACCACAATCGCGCGGCGCGGCCGCGTCGAGTCCGCTCGACCCGCCGCCCGTTCGATGGCGATCGCGCTGGCGACCAACGCGAAGGTGAAGACGCATTCCGCCATGACCGTTGATGTCGCCAGGAACACGAACGCCGGCGTAATGGTCGTCAACACCGCGACCGTGGCGGCCTTCCCGCGTTCGACCGCTCGACAGGCCGCGAGGTAGCGATAAGTGAGCGCGCCGGCGCCGAGCATGGCGACGATCGACACCGCCTTCAGCCAAAGCAAGTTGGCCGGATAGTCGGCGACCAGCGCGAACACCGGCGCCAGCAGGAGGGGAAAGCCCGGGGGAAATGCCGGCGGCATGATCGCGGTCGCCGCCGAACTGATCAAGGCATAGCCGCGGCCGAGCGCCAGCGACTTTGCCAGCACCATGTAGTACGCATCATCTTTGTAGAGACCGGCGACGTCGTCCAGCCGCAGGAGGTAGAGCGCGATGATCGCCGCTATCACCGCGACGAGCGGGAAGATCCGGCTCACTTGATCCCGTATTTTTTCGCGAGATACCTGAACTGGCGGAAGCTCAGCCCGAGGACGTCGGCGGCGCGGGTCTGCACGCCGCCGGAACGCTCCAGGGCGCGCTCGAGATGCGACTTCTCGATGTCCTGGAGATGCCGTTCCAGATTGAAGCCGTCGCCGGCGTCCGCGAGCGGTTCGCCTTGACCGGGACGCGGTGTGGCGGGGCGGCCGGCGCGCACGTTCTCGGGCAGGGTCGCGAGCTCGACGCGGCGCTCCGACTCGAGGGCCACCGCCCGCTCCACCATGTTTTCGAGCTCACGCACATTGCCCGGCCACGGGTAGGTGCGCAAGGCGGCCATCGCTTCAATCGAGAACCCGTCGACGGTCTTGTTCATCTCGCGCGTGTATTTGGCCAGGAAGTGCTCCGCAATCAGCGGAATGTCCTCCACCCGCTCGCGAAGGGCGGGCATTTCCACCGGAATCACGTTGAGCCGATAGAACAGATCCTCGCGGAATCTGCCCTCACCGACCAGTTTTGGAAGGTCGCGATTGGTGGCGGCGATCACGCGGATGTCCGATGAGGCTTCGTCGGTGCCGCCGACCCGTCGATACTTCCGCTCCTGCAGCACGCGCAGCAGCTTGACCTGCATCGTCGGCGCCATCTCGCCAATTTCATCGAGAAACACCGTGCCGCCATCGGCCGCTTCGATCAGGCCCTTCTTGTCCTTGTCGGCCCCGGTGAAGGCGCCGCGAACGTGGCCAAACAGTTCCGATTCGAGCAGGGCCTCCGGCATCGCGCCGCAATTGACGGCCACGAACGGACGATCGCGTCGCAATGACAGGGCATGAATGGCGCGGGCCACCAATTCTTTGCCGGTGCCGGATTCTCCGGAAATCAGCACGGTGCTGTTGGTGCGGCAGACGGTCTCGACCAGCCGAAACACTTCCAGCATGATCGGGCTGCGGCCGATGATGCCGGCGAAGCCCTGTGCGGCGGTGGTCTGGCGCAGCACCGCGTTCTCGTGGCGCAGGCGGCGCGACTCGAGCAGCTGGCGCACCTGCATGGTGACGAGGTTGACGTCGCGGAAGGGTTTCTCGAACAGCGCTTCCGCGCCGAGTTCGCGCGCCTCTTTCCACTCGACCGAATCCCTGGTCCAATGCGCGGTCATCATCATGACGATCGCGTCCGGCGCGAGCACGCGGATGGCCTTGAGGAGCTCGACGCCGTCGATGCCCGGCATGCGGATGTCGGTGAGCACGACGTCGACGTATTCACGCGTCACCTGCTCACGCGCCACCACGCCGTCCGCGGCGGTCAACACCTCGAAGCCGTCGCGCTGGAACAGCAGTCGCATCCACTCGCGCATCGACTGCTCATCGTCGGCAATCAGGATGCGCGGCTTCTCGGCTCCCGGCTCCCGGCTCCCGGCTCCCGGCCTTCTCATGACGCCTGCCGCTCCGCGCGCAGGTCGAGTGTTTCGGGGAAGGTCACGCGGAACACGGTGCCGCCGCCGGGGCGGGGCTTGACGTCGATGTGGCCGCCGTAGTCGGTAACGATGCGATGGACGATGGCGAGTCCGAGCCCGGTGCCCTTGCCAAACGATCCGCGGAAGGGCTGAAAGATGGTGTCGACTTCTTCAGGAGCGATGCCGACGCCCTCATCCTCGACCAGCAGCACCGCGAGGCGTCCGGTTTCGGCCTGCTCGTAAATCGCGCTCAGGCACAAGGTGCCGCCGCCGGGCATCGCGCGCAAGCCGTTGGTGGCGAGGTTCCAGAGGATCTGCCGGATCTGGCTCTCATCGGCATCGACGATCACCGGCTGGTCCGCCTGGCGCACGTCGACCCGGTGACGATCTTCCACTTCGGTGCTGTTGCGCAGCAGCATCGCGGTCTCCTGCACGATCGGCCGGAGGTCCAGCTTCTGCAGCGAGAATCGCTGGGGCCGCGCGTAGGCGAGGAACGACTTGATGGTCTCGTTGAGCCGCTCCGACTCTTTCAGCACGATGTCCATCAGCTGCGCCTGATCGCCGGACAGCGGCAGCTCCTGCTTGAGCATCTGCATCGAGCCGGACATCGATGCCAGCGGGTTGCGGATTTCATGCGCGATCCCCGCCGCCATTTCGCCGACCGCGGCGAGGCGCTGCTGCAATCGCGCGCTCTGCTCGAAGCGCCTGACGTCGGTGACATCCTGGAAGGTATACAAGTAACCGCGCGATCCGTCCGGCAGCGGCAGCGCCGCCACGCTCAGGCCCAGTTCGATGGCGGAGCCCTTGGCCTGGCGAAACACGTAGTCGAGCCGCTTGCTGCGCGCGCGCGCCAGATCCTGCTGCAGGTTCGCGGCAAACGCCGGCGGCAGCTGCAGGACGTCGGCCGCCCGTTCGCCAATCGGCAGCGCGCCTTCGGACCCGGTGATCAACATCGCCGAGCGATTGAAGGTGACCAGGCGATTGTCGACGTCGGCCGTGGCCAGGCCGCTCAACAGGTTATCGAGCACGTACTGGTTGAACGCCTGCAGGTCGGCAATCTCTTCGGTCGCCTGTTCGAGCTGCGCCTCGCCGCGCCGCGCGCGTTCGGCCAGCGAGCCGCTCAGCAGCGCCACGGCGAAGAATCCAAAGGCGTTGAGCGCCACGGTGTATTGCGCCACGCTGACCGGCGGCAAATCGTGGACCACCAGGTTCTGGAACGGCAGCGACAGGTAGCCGTTGAGGTTGAGGTACTGCGCGACAGCGACGCCGAGGAACAGGATGGTGCTGAGCGCGGCGATCTGCAGCCCGCCGCGACGGAACTGCACCGTGCTGGCGGCGACGATCGGCAACGTGTAGAGGATCGCGAACAGGCTTTCGACGCCGCCGGTGATGAACACCGCGGCGGTGACGACGATGACGTCGATTGAAAAGTGCACGTCGGTCAACCACGGCAACCGGTCCACGAAACGCAGCGAACCGATGAATCCAAGGCTGACCGCAAAGGTCACGCCCACCAGAAAGAGAAACTGATTGATCGGCAGCGCGCCAGGGGTGCGCACCTGCATGATCACGGCGGCGCCGAGCAGTACGATCGCGACCATCAGCCGGACCGCGATGTGTACTGCGAGACGCCGCCGCAGCGTCCGGTGTTTCATCCCGTCAGCTTGCTGATCAGGTCGAAGATCGGCATATACATCGCAATCACAATGCCGCCGACCGCACCGCCCAGGAACGCAATCATCAGCGGTTCCATCAGCGTCAACAGGCCTTCAACCGCGACGTCGACCTCTTCTTCGTAGAAGTCCGCGATCTTGGAGAGCATGGTATCGAGCGCGCCGGTGGCTTCGCCGACGCTGATCATCTGCACCACCATGCCGGGAAACACGCCGGTTTCCTTCAGCGGGGCGGCAATGGTCTCACCGCGTTCGATGCTGCGGCGGGTCTCGAGAATGGCGTCCTCGATGATCGCGTTGCCGGAGGTTTTCGCCGTGATGTCGAGGCCGTCGAGGATCGGCACGCCCGACGCCATCAGGGTGGCGAGCGTGCGGCAGAACCGCGCCACCGCGATCTTGCGCAGGATCGGCCCGAGGATCGGCATCTTCAACGAGATGGCATCGATCACGCGGCGGCCCTTTTCGGTGGCGTAGTAGCTCTTGAAGGCCCAGCCGCCGGCAAAAAAGGCGATGAACAGAAACGGCATGAAGCGAATCAGGTTGTCGCTGAGCGCAATCACGACGCGGGTGGGCAGCGGCAGGGTGGCGCCGAGGCCGGCAAACAGCGCCGCAAAGGTCGGAATCACCTTCCACAAGATCACGCCGATCACCACCACCGCGATCACGATCACCGCGACCGGATAGATCATCGCCGACTTGACCTGCGCCTTCAGCTTCACGGCCTTCTCGATGTAGACCGCCAGACGCTTGAGAATGGTGTCGAGAATACCGCCGGCTTCGCCCGCCGCAATCATGTTGCAGAACAGCGCGTCGAAGCACTTCGGGTGCCGCTTCATCGCTTCCGCCAGCGACATGCCGCCTTCGACGTCGGTGCGGGTCTGCAGGATGACCTGCGCGAAGTAGCCGTGCTCTTCCTGGTTGCCCAGAATGTCGAGGCACTGGACCAGCGGCAGGCCGGCGTCGATCATCACCGAGAACTGGCGGGTGAAGACCGCCAGGTTCTTGGCCGGGACGCTCTTGGCCTTGAGCTTGCGCGCCTGCGCGACCGCGCCGGCCTTGGCCTGCGCCGGCTGGATGCGCGTCACCTGGATCTGCTCGCGGCGCAGCGCCGCCACCACGGCGTCCATGGTGTCGCCGATTCTTTCGCCCGTGACGTTCTCGCCGCTGCGGGTCCGTCCTGAAAATGCAAACGTTGCCATAGTTAATCTCCGATGTCAGGTCGCCTGGGGGGAGACCACATCGTCATCGCTCTCTCTTACGTGCCCGGTCGCATCGGCGGCCGCGGACCCGGCGGACCGCCGGGGCGTCCGCCCATGCCGGCGCCGGCGACCACGCCCGCGCCGCGATTGATCATTTCCTGCAGCTCTTCGCGATTGGACGACGCGCTGATCGCGGTGTCGAGCGTAATCTGACGGCGGAAGTACAGCGTCGCCAGCGACTGGTTCATGGTCTGCATGCCGAGCTTTTCCTGGCCGGTCTGCATCGCCGAGTAGATCTGGTGGACCTTGTCCTCGCGAATCAGGTTGCGAATGCCGGCCGTCGGCACCAGGATCTCGAGCGATACCACCCGGCCCTTGCCGTCCGCCTTGGGCAGCAGCGCCTGACAGACGATGCCTTCGATCACGAGCGACAACTGGGTGCGGATCTGCGCCTGCTGATGCGAGGGAAACACGTCGATGATGCGGTTGATGGTCGACGACGCCGAGTTGGTGTGGAGGGTGCCGAAGGTCAAGTGGCCGGTCTCGGCGATGCGCAGCGCCGACTCCACCGTCTCGAGGTCGCGCATTTCGCCGATCAGCACGACGTCGGGATCCTCGCGCAAGGCCGCGCGCAGCGCATTGGTGAAGCTGTCGGTGTCGCTATGCAGCTCGCGCTGGTTGATCAGGCAGTTCTTGTGCTGGTGGATGTACTCGATCGGGTCTTCGACCGTCAGGATGTGGCCGTGGCGCTCGATGTTGATCTTGTCGATCATCGCCGCCAGCGTCGTCGACTTGCCGGAGCCGGTCGGACCGGTGACCAGCACCAGGCCGCGCGGCCGCTCGGCCATCTTCGCCAACACCGCCGGCAGCCCCAGCTCTTCGAACGGGCGGATGCGTTCCGGAATCGTGCGGTAGACCGCGCCCACCGCGCCCTTCTGGTTGAACATGTTGCAACGGAAACGCGCCAGGCCGCGGATGCCGAACGAGAAGTCCAGTTCCTTGGTCTCCTCGAAGCGCTTCTTCTGGGCGTCGGTCAGCACCGCGTAGGCCAGCGACTTGGTGTCGGTGGCGGTCAGCTCGGGATGGTTCATCTTCACCAGCTCGCCGTGCACGCGACTTTGTGGCACCGACCCGATCGACAGATGCAAGTCCGAGCCCTGCATCTCGACCATCTGTTTCAACATATCCGGCAGTGTGGCCATAGTTTTCCTGTTACTTCACCGTTTCGCGCAAGACTTCCTCGATGGTCGTCACGCCGTCCTTGATCTTGCGCAGTCCGCTGCCACGCAGCGTGATCATGCCTTCCTCGATAGCTTTTCGGCGCAACTCGAGCGCAGATGCACCCACCAGGATCAATTCGCGCAGTTCGTCGGTAATTTCCATCACTTCGTACAGGCCGACGCGCCCCTTGTATCCGGTCTTGTTACATTTTTCGCAGCCGGTACCCTTTTTGGTACCACCGATGACGCGTCGTCCTTGCTGAAGCCGACCTGTTCGAGCGCGGCCGCGGCATGGCTGTCGTCGATCTTGCAATTGACGCAGACCCGGCGCACCAGGCGCTGCGCGCACACCAGGTTGAGCGAACTGGCCACCAGGAACGGCTCGATGCCCATGTTCATCAGGCGGTTGATGGTGCTCGGCGCATCGTTGGTGTGCAGGGTCGACAGCACGAGGTGGCCGGTGAGCGCGGCCTTGACCGCGATTTCCGCGGTTTCGAAGTCGCGGATCTCGCCGACCAGAATGATGTTGGGGTCCTGGCGCAGGAAGCTTCTGAGCGCGGCGGCGAAGTTCAGGCCGATCGCTTCGCGCACCTGCACCTGGTTGACACCGAGCAGGTTGAACTCGACCGGATCTTCCGCGGTCATGATGTTGGTCTCGGAGGTGTTGACCTTGGAGATCGACGAATAGAGCGTATTGGTCTTGCCGCTGCCGGTCGGCCCGGTGACGAGCACCATGCCCCAGGGCTTTTGGATCTGGGTCTCGAGCTTGGCCAGCGACTCGGGTTCGAAACCGAGCTTGGTCATGTCGAGCATCAACTTGCCCTTGTCGAGCAGGCGCATGACGATCTTTTCGCCGAACAGCGTCGGCAGGCACGACACCCGGAAGTCGATGTCCTTGGCCTGGCCGTTGTCGCTGAAACGGATCTTGATGCGGCCGTCCTGCGGCAGCCGCTTCTCGGCGATGTCGAGCTTCGCCATGATCTTGATGCGCGAGGTGATGGCATCGCGCATCTTCAACGGCGGCGCCATGATGTTGTAGAGAATGCCGTCGACGCGGTAGCGGACGCGGTATTCCTTCTCGTAGGGCTCGATGTGAATGTCGCTGGCCCCCTTGGAGATGGCCGACATCAGCACGACGTTGACCAGCTTGATGACCGGCGCTTCTTCACCCTGGCGGGTGAGCATTTCGGCGCTGATCTCTTCCAGATCCTCGAGCACCTCGACGTCGCCGGCATCGGCGAGCATCGTCGGCATTTCGGTGAGCGAGCGGGCGGCGGCGTCGAGCGCGCTCTCGCCGGAATCCTGGACCAGCTGACCGCCCTGGTTGCCGCCGCGGCTGGGGGCGGCCGTGCCGGCGGCGGCGCCGACGCCGTAATACTTGTCGATCGACTCGAGGACCGCGGTTTCCGAGGCGACCACCGGCTCGACGTTGTAGCCGGTCATGAACTTGACGTCGTCCATCGCGAAGACGTTGGTCGGGTCGGTCATCGCGATCGTCAGCGTCGCGCCGGCGCGGCTGAGCGGCACAATCTGGTACTTGCGCGCGGTTTCGGCGGGGACCAGCTTGATCACCGCGGGATCGATCTCGAACTGATTCAGGGCAATCGACGGCACGCCGTACTGCTTCGACAGCAGCGCGGTAATCTCCTCGTCCTTGACGAATCCCAGCTTCACGAGGTTGGCGCCGAGCTTGCCGCCACTCGTCCGCTGGTAGTTCAAAGCCTCCTGGAGCTGCTCAGCCGATATGCGCTTCTCTTTGAGAAGCAATTCACCGATGCGTACTGGCATTTGATATCAAAACAACATTCGCGCGCCGACGCTCCACGAGCGCTCGGCGGCGTGGCCGCGCACCAGGTGCGCTTCCAGCAACATTCCCGATGTCATTCCCGCGGACACACCCGCCGCGACCGCGGCCCGGGCGTCTCCGATGGTGCTCCGCCGCAGCCCGCCACGCAGCCCGATTCGCTGGTTGCGCCACCACGTCTCGACGCCGGCGGCGACATCGCGGCGATCGCCGGCGGCGGTCGCGCGCGCGGTCACATCCGCGTCCATCGACGCAATCACGCGCGAGAGGCCAGGCCACCCGGAGCCCCAGGCGGCGCCCACCCGCACGTGGCGAGCGAGCTCAATCGCCTCCACGCCCGGGTCGCCTTCAAACGACGGCGTCGTGAGATTCCTCGTGACCACGCCGAGCCGAATGTGACCGGCCGTCAACATCGCGCCCGCATCGACGTCGACGGCGTAGCTGGCGCGACCGTCCAAAGCCTCCGCGGCGTCCAGGGCCGCCTGCACGTCGACGCGCCCCGACTGTCCGGAACCCGCGGTGCCGCGCACCAGCTTGGGCGTGACAGCTACCACGACGTGATCGCCCAACGATTGAAGCAAGGACACGCCGACCGTGGACGTCGTAAGAGCATGCACACTGCGCAACACTTCTTCTCGGCTCTGGAGGCCCGTACCTGCAGGCTCCGCTACGCCCGCGCCATAGGTCGCCAACCGGTAATATGCCAAGCCGACGGCGGTGGCGGAAATGGCGACCATCGTCGCCGAATCCTTCTGACCCGCGGCCGTGTGGGGCGTTGGCGGGATGGAGCTCTGGCGGCCAAAATCGACCGCAAAGCTGACAAAGGACCCGGTGGCGATGCCGGCAGGGTTCCAGTAAACAGCCGTGGCGTCATCGGCTACCGCGACGAAGGCGCCGGCCATTCCCGAGGCCCGAGTGCCCACCGGCGCCTGAGCCTCCGCCCGATCAACCGTAAGAAGGGTCAGGAATAACCCTAAAAGCGCTTGAATCCGCGATTTCGTAAACATGAAATGATATTTTTGATTAAACAAAACCGACATTGATTTCAGGGCAGTTAGAATCAAAAAGTCTATCGTATTCAGCGGTTTGGAAGGGTGTCAACGAAACCAATGCTCGTCAACTGTCGTATTTGTCAGCGAAGGGAATTTTGATGCGCCGCGTGATGGGTGTATTGCTGCGCCCTCGGGCCACGATGGACGAGGTCGTGCGAGACCCGTCCCTCCTGACGACCTGGGTCATCGTCCTGCTCGCCGTCGCCGTCTGTGGCGGGCTGCTTCTCTCGACAGACGTCGGCCGGCAGGCGCTCGTGGACGAGCGCGTACGGGTGACCGAGGCCTTGGGACGGCGCGTGACCGACGTCGAGTACGCGCGCCTGCAGGCGGATCCGCCGGTCTCGATGTATTTGACGAGCGGCGGACGGTTACTGTTGACGCCGCCGGTGACGATTGCGGTCGCATTCGGGCTGTGGGCGCTGGCGCGACTCGACGGGGCCAGAACGTCGTTGGTGACCGCCCTCGCGATCGCCGTGCATGGCACGGTGGTGCTGGCGCTGCAACAAATCATCGCCACCCCGGTGCACTACGTGTCGGAATCGCTGACCAGCGCCACCAACCTCGCCGGCCTGCTCGGCGTGTTCGACGAAGGCACCTGGCCCGCGCGCCTGTTCGGCACCATCGACGTGTTCGGACTGTGGTGGATGTGGTTGCTGAGCCTGGGGCTCGCCGCGGCAGCGGGCCGACAGGCGCGGCGCTACCTGTGGCGGCTGCTGGGCGTGTATGTGGGCGTGGCGGCCCTGGTCGCCACGGTGTTCGCGGTAATGGGTTCTGGCAATTGACGATCTGGCGACCGGCCGGGTCCTGAGGAGGCGTGCGTGTTTCGCAAGAAATGGTTCTGGATTGTGCTCGTGCTCGTGGTCGCCGGCGGCGGCGCGGCGACGGCTTTCATGCGGCGCGGCGATCCCGCAACAACGGTCACGGTCGAGACCATTCAGAAGCGCGATCTCGAAGCCATTGTGTCGGCCTCGGGCAAGATCGATCCCAAGAAGACGGTCAACATCAGCGCCCAGAGCATGGGACGGGTGACGCAACTCGCGGTTAAGGAAGGCGATCGGGTGAAGGCCGGCCAGTTCCTCCTGCAGATCGACCCGGTCAACGCCGAGGCCGCAGTGCAGCGCGACGTCGCCGCGGTGGCGGGGGCGCGCAGCGCGCTCGAGCAATCGCGGGTCTCCCTCCAGAGCGCGCAGGCCCAGCTCGACGTGGCCCGCCAGGCGCTCAAGCGCCAGACGGAGTTGACCGCGGCGGGCTTGACGACGCGCGAAACGCTGGAACGCGCGCAGGCGGATGTCGAAATTCGCGAGAGCGACCTCGGGTCGCGCCAGCAGGAAATCAAGAACCGCGAGACGCAGCTCAATCAGCAGCAAGCCGGCCTCAGCAGCAGCCGTCACACGCTGACGCAGGTCCGCTTCCAGGCGCCGTTCGACGGCATCGTCACGCGCCGCAACATCGAAGAGGGCGAGAACGTGATGGTCGGTACGATGAACAACGCCGGCACGGTGTTGCTCACGGTCGCCGACATGTCGGTGATCGAAGCGGAAGTCGAAGTCGATGAGACCGACATACCCTACGTCCAGCTCGGCCAACCCGCGAAGATCCGCATCGATGCCATCGTCGACAAGGAATTCAGCGGCCGCGTGACCGAGATCGGCAACAGCCCGATTCAGACGGCGGGCGCCGGGACCACCCGCACCGCCACCAACTTCAAGGTGACGATCACCATCGACGGCCAGATCCCCGAGGTGCGTCCGGGCTTCACCTGCACCGCGGAGATCACCACCGCCGTCAGGACGCAGGCGCTGTCGGTGCCCATCCAGGCGATGGCCGTGCGCGAGCTGGTTTACGACGCGCAGGGCAACATCGTGCACGATCAGCGGCCGCCGCGCGGACGTTTCCAGTTCGGGCCGGCGCAGCCGGCGCCCTCGGCCGCGGCGCCGGCCGTACTGGAGCCGGGCCACAAGCGCGAGGAAGCCGAGGGCGTGTTCCTGATGCAGGACGGCAAGGCGGCATTCGTGATCGTCAAGACCGGCATCGCCGGCGAGCGCTATCTCGAGGTGCTGTCGGGCCTGAAGGACGGCGACCAGGTCATCACCGGACCGTTCGATTCGGTGCGCGGCATGTTCGTCGGGGATGCGGTGAAGACCGCGCCGAGGCCGGGCGGGGCGAAATGACAGACAAGAAATAGGAAATAAGAAATAACGAACGGAATTCGCCGTGCGCTATTTCCTACTCGCTGTGTTGTTATCCGCTCTTTTGTGATTCTTGATTTCTCTATTCGTTATTTCTTGACATGTCGCAGATCTTCGAATCCGTTCGCCTCGCGCTCGCGTCGATCTGGGCCAACAAGCTCAGGTCGATGCTGACGCTGCTTGGCAACATTGTCGCCGTCTCGTCGATCATCACCGTGGTCGCGTT
The DNA here is from genome assembly GCA_963795125.1 of uncultured Acidimicrobiia bacterium. GTDB lineage: Bacteria > Acidobacteriota > Vicinamibacteria > Vicinamibacterales > UBA2999 > 12-FULL-67-14b. The sequence goes on from CAWCGQ010000001.1 coordinate 2,286,930, forward strand.
GATTACCGGCGTCAATGCGGCGGTGACCGACGCGATCGTCTCGGATCTGGGCGCCGACTCGTTCACCATCCAGCGGATGGGCATCACCCAGAACGAGGACGACTTCGAGCGGATGCGCAACAACCCGCTGGTCACGCTCGACGATGCCCAGGCGGTGAGGCGCTTCGCCACCAGCGTGCAATCAATCATGGCGCAGGCGCAGACGCAGACGCGCGTCGCCTATCGTGACGAGGAACTCGAGACGCTGCAGGTGCAGGGGGTCAGCGACGAATATCTCGACTTCGCGACGTTCGACGCCGAGCGCGGCCGGATGATTACGCCGGCCGAGATCCGGCGCCGCCGGCTGGTCACGCTGATCGGCTGGGGCACCGCCGACCGGCTGTTTCGCGGCGCCGATCCGCTCGACAAGCAGATCAAGATTGCCGGCGTGCCGTTCACGGTGGTCGGGGTCAGCAAGAAGAAGGGCGCGGCGTTCGGCCAGTCGCTGGATGAGTTCGCGGTCATCCCGCTCGGCGCCTATCAGCGCCTGTTCGGCGCGCGCCAGTCGCTGGCGTTGATGGTCAAGCCGCGCGACCCGGCGCTGGCGGCGACCGCCAAGGACGAAGCGCGGGTCGCGCTGCGGGTCGATCGCGGCCTCAAGGCCGCCGAGCCGGACAACTTCGGCATCGTCGCGTCGGACTCGGTGCTGGGCATTTTCCAGGATGCCACCGCCGGCATTGCGGTGCTGCTGGTCGGCATCGTCGGCCTGTCGCTGCTGGTTGGCGGCATCGTGATCATGAACATCATGCTGATGGTGGTGAGCGAGCGGACGCGCGAGATCGGCCTGCGCAAGGCGCTGGGCGCCAAGCGCCGCGACATCATGTCGCAGGTGCTGACCGAGTCGATCACGCTGTCGCTGGTCGGCGGCATCGTCGGCATCGCGCTCGGCGCGCTGTTTTCGACGATCATCTCGGCGCTGACCCCGGTGCCCTCGGCGGTCGAACTGTGGTCGGTCGCGCTCGGCGTGATCATCACCGCCGCGGTCGGCCTGTTCTTCGGCTGGATCCCGGCGCGCCGGGCGGCGATGCTCGATCCGATCGAAGCGCTGCGGCGCGAGTAACCATGGCAACCTTCACCAAACAGTTTGCGCTGCTCGGCGAGACCGCGGCGATGGCGTTCGACACCATCCGCAGCAACAAGATGCGCTCGGCGCTGACCGTGCTCGGCGTGGTGATCGGCGTCACGTCGATCGTCGGCATGACGTCGCTGATCCGCGGCTTCGACGCGTCGCTGCGCAACTCGATCAACTCACTCGGGCCCAACACCATCTTCGTGCAGAAGTTCGGCGGCCTGAGCTTCTCGTCGGGCGCCTCGTTCATGGAGCTGATGCGCCGGCCGAGCCTGACGCTCGAGGACAAGATTGCGATCGAGCGCCTCGGCACCACCGTCGGCATGACCGACCTGTGGCTGGGCGCCGGGCCCGGCCAGCCGCCGGTGCAGCGCATCTTCTATGGCGGTGAGCGGACCCGGCCGCTCGGGATTCTCGGCACCACCGAGAACTACGTCGAGATCAACTTCGCCAAGATGTTTGCCGGTCGCGCCTTCACCAAACAGGAGGTTCAGCGCGGCCGTCCGGTGGCGGTAATCGGCCACGGTCCGTATCAAGCCCTGTTCGAGAAGCGCGGCATCGATCCGGTCGGCAAGACGGTGCGCATCGGCAGCATCGAGTACACGATCATCGGCGTCGTCGGCAAGCGTCCCGCGCCGGGCGGCTTCGGCGGGGCGGACGACTTCGCGATCGTTCCATACACCGCGTTCCGCAAGCAGTTCGGACACGAGCGCACCGCGCGCCCGCCGTTCGGCATGCCCATGATGATCGCGGTTTTGCCCCGCGACGGGGTGTCGCGCGACGAGACGATGCGCGAAGTCGAAGCCATCATGCGCATCCGCCACGGCCTCACGCTCGACAAGCCGAACGACTTCGACCTGGTCACCTCGGACGCGATTCTCGCGGTGTGGGACCAGATCTCCGCGGCGATCCTGCTGGCGCTGGTGGTGATCTCGTCGATCGCGCTGATGGTCGGCGGCATTGGCGTGATGGCGATCATGACCATCTCGGTGACCGAGCGCACGCGCGAGATCGGCGTCCGCCAGGCGATTGGCGCGCGCCGCCGCGAGATCCTGGTGCAATTCCTGATCGAAGCCGCCGTGCTGACCAGCGTGGGCGGGATCCTGGGCGTGGTGCTCGGCAGCGGCATCGGCCTGCTGGTCAACGTGATCTCGGGCTTCCCGGTCTCGCTGCCGTGGTGGTCGTTCGCCCTTGGGCTGGGATTCTCGGCGGCGATCGGCATCTTTTTCGGCATGCTGCCCGCCTGGCGCGCCTCCCGCCTCGATCCGATCGAAGCTCTACGCTACGAATAGTCCGCCCGACTGCCTGCCTGACTGCCTGACAACCTGATATATGCTTCGCCTTTCGGGCGAGCTGTGAGCGCCCGGGAGGTCACGCCTATGAAGGTCCATGACGCTGCCAGCATTCGCAACGTGGCTGTAGTCGGTCACGGCGGATCTGGCAAGACACAACTGGTGTCGGCCTTGCTGTTCGACGCCGGAATGGTCAACCGGCTCGGCAAGGTCGACGAGGGCAACACCGTCACCGACTACGACGAAGAAGAAATCACCCGCAAGCACACGCTGTCCGCGAGCCTCGCCTACGCGGCGTGGAACACCCACAAAATCAACCTCATCGACACGCCGGGCTTCGGTAATTTTTTCGCCGATGCGCGGGCCGCGATTCACGTCGCCGACGGCGCGTTAGTCGTCGTCGATGGCGTCGCGGGCGTCGAAGTGCAGACCGAGAAGGCCTGGGCGGCGTGCGAGGAGCGCGCGCTGCCGCGGCTGATCGTCGTCAACCGGCTCGACCGCGAGCGCGCCTCGCTCGCGCGCACGCTCGAGTCGCTGCGACTCACCCTGGCCCGCACCATCGTGCCGATCCAGCTGCCGATCGGCGAGGAACGCAGTTTTACCGGCGTGGTCGATCTGGTCGCGATGAAGGCCTACACCAGCGACGGCGACGGCACCGCGACGGTCAGCGAGGGCGCCGTGCCGGCGGAGATGGTGGAGGAGGCCACCGCGGCGCGCGACACGCTGATCGAAATGGTCGCGGAAGCCGACGAAACCCTGATGGAAAAATTCTTCGAGGCGGGCACCTTGACGGACGAGGAACTGGTGCAAGGCCTGGCGGCGGCGACGCGCGCGGCCAAGCTCTTCCCGGTGGTCTGCAGCTCGGGCTATGCCAATGTCGGCGCGCAGGCGCTGATGGATGCGGTGCTCGCCTACCTCCCGTCGCCCGCCGAACGCCCTTTCACCGCCACCGTGAACGGCGAGACGGTGTCGAGAACCGCCGACGACAAGGCGCCGTACGCGGCGTTTGTGTGGAAGACCGTGGCGGATCAGTTCGCCGGCCGCATCACGATGTTCCGCGTCTACCAGGGCACCCTCAAGGCCGATTCCACGGTGGTGAACGCCACCCAGGGCACGCCGGAACGGCTCGGCCACCTGATCGCGATGCAGGGCAAGACCGCCACCAACGTGCCGGAGATCAAAGCCGGCGACCTGGGCGCGGTCGCGAAACTCAAGGACACCAAGACCAACGACACGCTCGCCGACAAGAGCGCGGGCCTCACCTTCGAACACATTGCGTTCCCCGAGCCGGTGCTGTCGTACGCGATCGAGCCGAAGAGCCGCGGCGACGAAGACAAGATCAGTACTGCGATGCATCGCCTGGAGGAGGAAGACGGCACCATCAAGTACCGCCGCGATCCGCAAACCCACGAGCTGCTGCTGGCCGGTCAGGGCCAGATGCACATCGAGGTGACGGTGGCGAAACTGAAGCGGCGCTTCGGCGTCGAAGTGCTGCTCAAGCCGCCGCGCATCCCGTATCGCGAAACCATCACCGCGCGGGTCGAGGCCCACGGCCGCCACAAGAAGCAGACCGGCGGGCACGGCCAGTTCGGCGACTGCAAGATCCGCATGGAGCCGCTGCCGCGCGGCACCGAGTTCGAGTTCGTCGACGAAATCTTCGGCGGCTCGATCCCGCGGCAGTTCATACCCGCGGTCGAAAAGGGCATCCAGGAATCGCGGCTGCGCGGCTATCTGGCCGGCTACCCGGTGGTCGACTTCCGGGTGGTGCTCTACGACGGGTCGTATCACGACGTCGACTCGAACGAGCTGTCGTTCAAGACCGCCGGGTGGCTCGCGTTCAAGGACGGCATGGGCCGGGCGCGGCCGACGCTGCTCGAGCCGATCATGAACGTCGAGATCTACGCCCCCGGTGACAATGCCGGCGACCTGATGGGCGACCTGAACGGGCGGCGCGGCCGCATTTCCGGCATGGAGGCGCGCGGCTCGACCACCGTGATCAAGGCGCAAGTCCCGATGTCGGAGATGCTGACCTACGAACAGCACCTCACCTCGGTGACCGGTGGGCGCGGCTCGTATCACATGGACTACTCGCACTACGACGAGGTCCCCAGCCAGCTGCAAACCAAGATCGTCGCCACCTCGAAGAGCGAGCGCGGCCAGGTGGCTGAGGAACCGGCGTAGGCTGATCACCAGGCAGAGCAATCTGCTCCAACCGGCGCGGCGCCGGGAAGCGCCGCACGGTCCACCGGCGCAGTCCTGAGCCGCGCGCGATCCGCCGGCGCGATCGCGTGCGCCCGCGCCACGGCTCGGAACGCATGCACCGGGAAATGGCATTGATGCTTGCGCAGAAACGCCATGAACCGCTTGTAGTCGTCAGGCGGCAGGTTGAACAGCTGTGCCACCCGCCGGTAGTCGCCGAACGTGCGCTCCAGGGCCGCACGGATCACGGCGCGCACGTGTTCGCGCGGCAGATCCCGATTGATGAACGGCGCATGCACCGCCTCCCAGAATGACTCGCCCTGCTGGGTCATCCGCACCGTCAGCGCGCCGGCCACGTCCGCACCAGCCGCGCCGGGGTCGGCCGGCACCCCCCGCGACTGCTGGCGCCACTCCCCGGGAAGGTCGCGGACTTCGATCGGCTGGCCTGGCGCGCGCACCACGAGGCGCTCGGCAACATTCTTCAGCTCGCGGACGTTGCCGGGCCAGCCGTAGCCGGTCAACACGCCCAGGGCCTCGTCGGTGAGCAGCCGGCGCTCGGCGCGATGGTGCTGACTGTATGACTCCAGGAAGTACTCGAACAGTTCGCAAATGTCGTCGGGCCGCCCCCGCAGCGGCGGCACGTCGATCACAATGACGTTGAGGCGGTAGTAGAGATCCTCGCGGAATTCTCCGGCCTCGATGCGCTTGCGCAGGTCGCGGTTGGTCGCGGCGATGATCCGCACGTTGACGCGCCTGGTCGTGACGTCGGCGCCGACCCGCTGCAGCTCGCCGGTTTCCAGGAACCGGAGCAGCATCGCCTGCATCCGCAGGCTCATCTCGCCGGCCTCGTCGAGAAACGCGGTGCCGTTGTCGGCGACTTCCAACAAGCCCGGCTTGTCCCGGACGGCGTCGGTAAAGCTGCCGCGCACGTGCCCAAACAGCTCGGACTCGAGCAAGGTGTCAGGGAGGCCGGCACAGTTGATCGTCGCCATCCGCCCGGCCGAGGGGCCGCTGCGCTGATGAATCAGGCGCGCTACCACTTCCTTGCCGACGCCGGTCTCGCCGGTGATCAGCACCTTGGCACGCGAACGGGCGGCGTTGTCGATGTCCTGGTTGAGCGCGCGCATGGCGGCGCTATTGCCGATCAAGCGAAGCGGCGCGGGGGCGGTGGCCATCATGGTCAGCTCCTCTGCTCGAACACGGGCTGCGCCCGAAGGTTGAGGCGAACCACGTTCAGGCGGTGGTACAGGCACTCGAGAAACGCGCCCTTCTCGACCAGGTCGTCGAGCAGCGATGTGGTGAGCGAGATGATCTGCAGGTTGGGGCTGCCGGGCGTCATCCAGTCATAAAACGCCACCTGCTGGGTGAGGTTCAGGAACTCGGGTCCCTCGATGAGCAAGGTGCCGCGCCGGTCGCGCGGCAGGGCCAGGGCCCCGGGCAGCCGGCAGTGGTGAAAGGGCCTGGTGCCCCACTGCTCGAGCCCGAGCAGCACGCACTGGATTTCGACCCGGCTGCAGTCGAGCAGCAGGTGCGGATGGTGCTCATGCGACGTCAATGAGCGCAGCAGATAGGAGGCCGAGAGCGAATCCGAACACATGTGTTGCAACATCGAAGTCTCCACAGGGGTTTGGAGCAATGGTGCTGGCAGGCCTCGAATCGTTACACCGGCACTCGATGAAACGAACGGGCCGGCCCCGACACTAGGGATAGGAGCGGACGGGGCGACGATTGTTTGCGCCGACGGTGAGACCGGGGCTACGATCGCGATCTTGCAACTGTTGCGCTACGACTTCGATCAGGCATACGTGGAACGGCTCATCGCGGGCGACCCCGATACCGAGCAGCATTTCGCGAAGTACTTTGGCGATTTGCTCGGGATCAAGCTGCGATCGCGGTTGCGCTCGCCGGCCCAGGCGGAGGATGCCAGGCAGGAGACGTTCAGACGCGTCCTGACCACACTCAAGAAGAAGGGCGGCCTGCAGGCCGCCGAACATCTGGGGGCGTTCGTCAACGGCGTTTGCAATAACGTGCTGTTCGAGATCTATCGGTCGGGTTCGCGCACCGAGCCAATGGCAGAGGACACGGACGTCGCCGACGACCGGCGTCCGAGCGCCGAATCGGGATTGATGGCCGAGCAGGATCGCCACCGCGTGCAACACGCGCTGGCCGGAATGCCGCAGAAGGAAAAGGACCTGTTGCGGTGGCTGTTCTTCGATGAGCGGGACAAGGACGAGGTCTGCCGGGAGCTCGACGTCGATCGCAACTACTTGCGGGTTCTCCTGCACCGCGCCAAGGCGCGGTTTCGGGAGCGGTTCGAGGCCGCATCTGAATGACTATGGATCACCAGCACGCCATCGCGACGCACGCGGCTGAACGCTACCTGCTGAACGAGCTGGCCGGCACCGATCGCGACGCCTTCGAGGCCCATTATTTTTCGTGCGCCGAATGCGCCGAGGACGTTCGCACCGGCGCGCTGATGCGGGACGGGGTGCGGGCCGGCCTGACCGCGCCGGCCACGGCCGACGCGCGAGGCACGGTGGTGCCGATTGCCGGCCGGCGGCGATGGCGCCCGTCGGTGGTCGCGCCGTGGGCCATGGCTGCATCGCTGGCGCTCGTCGCGGGCTATCAGGCGTGGTGGCCCATGCCCCGGCCCACCGCCATCGAGGCAACCACGCCGGTGCTGCTGCGGCCGGCCAGCCGAGGGGCGGTGACCACCGTCACCCGTCCCGCCGCCGGCGTCGTCGCATTTGCGCTGGATCTCAACCTGACCGAAGCGGCCTCATCTTTGACGTATGATTTGCGAACGGCTGACGGCAAGTCCGTCGCATCCGGCGTCGCGGCCACTCCCCCGGCCGGCACGCCGTTACTCCTGGTAGTGCCGGTGGCGCAACTGAACGCCCCCGGTGATTACCTGCTGGTGATGCGGGACACCAGCCAGGCGGGTCGGCCGGTGGCCGAGTACCGCTTCGCCGTCACCAAGCCGTAACAGTCCCACGGCACTGCGGATGCCAACTGTCCAAGGCGGTCGTCACTATGGATCTCAAGCGCAGGTTTATTTTTCGTGGTAACGCGGCGGCGTTCGGCGGCCGGATCGTTCGGCCCATCGACCTCGTGCTCGAAGCGGGCGGGGCAAGCGTACTGACGGTGGCAGGCGGCCGATCGGCCTGGTCGACCAAGGACGTGCGCTTCGGCGACTCGGTGCGGCTGAAATCGGCCTCGACGTTCGCCGAGGGCCGCTTCGACGACACCAAGAAGCTGATCGCCCTGACACACGGAAAGCTCCTCGAGGACTCCCTGACCACCAGCACCGTGGTCAAGGCCTCCGTGAAAGACCTGGTGGTCGGCGGCACCCCGCAACTGAAGGTGAAGTCGGTGCAGGCTTCTCTCAGCGCGAAGAGCCCCGCCGCGAGCGATGAAGCGCCCATCCGGCTCGACGACGAGACCGAGATCAAGGGCGTGGCGATCGACGGGCATGGGCTCGACGTCGAGATCGCGCACTCCGTGTTCCAGCGGTTCGACACCCGCGCCAAGCTCCTGGCAGCGGCCGATGAGCCGAAGTTCGCCAAGGAGCACGGTCGCTATCTCTACATGCGGGCCGCCAATGCCGCAGCGCCGGCGCGCCAGCGCGTGGTTCGTGACGGCGGCTACATCCTCGGTACCATCGTCAGGAAGATTTCGTGGAGTGGCAAACCGTTTCCGGGCGCCACCATCGAGGACAATTCGGTCATCGTCCCAGACTTCGGCACCATTTATTTTGGCGAGATCCTGATCAACGCCAGCGCGCGGCGCCTGGTCATGATCCGGTTGAAGCTGGGATCGCCCGAGGGCGGCTCCGGCGTGTTTGTCGAGGTCGATACCAACGGCACGTGGTCGCTGTAGCCGCCTCGTTCCATGAAGGGCCTGTTTCCCGCGATCGCGGTCGTCGCTGCGCTGGGCTGCGCGGGCGTTGACGCCCAGGTCGATCGCATCCTCGCCGACGCGCAGGTCGAGCTGCGTCGCGGGCAGCTGGCCGCCGCCCGCGAGTTCGTAGACCGGGGCGAACACCTCACCCGGGCCAAACCCGATTCACTGGCGGCGTGGAAAGTCCGCCTGCTCAAGACGGAAGTGGCGATCGCCGGGCTGGAGTTCGCCGAAGCCCTGAAGCATCTGGAAGCCGCGGTTCCGCCAGGAGAGTCGTTCACGCTGGTGCGGGCGCGACAGCAATACCACCAGGCCCAGGTGCAGCTCGCGCGCGGCCAGCTCCAGCCGGCGCTCACCAGCCTCGACGACGCCAGGGCCATCGCCGGCGGCGATCCCGACCTGCTGCTCGACATCGAGGTGCTTGGCAGCCAGGCGCGACTGCGGCTCGGGCAATGGGACGATGCGGAGCAGCGTCTCAATGGCGTCTTGAAAGCCGCCAACGGACGCGCCGATCGGTTCCGTGAAGCACTCGCCATCAACAACCTCGGCATGAGCCGACTCATCCGCAATCGCTTCGACGACGCGCTGCCGTGGTTCGAGCGGGTGCTGGCGTACGACGATCTGCAGCAAACCCGCGTGTATGCCGCGTCGCTCAATAACGCCGGCATCTGCCTCGCCCGGCTGGGCCAGTTCGACCGGGCTCTGGCACTGCAGGGACAGGCGGTGGCGATGTACGAGCGAAGCGGCCGCAAGAACGAGCTGATGACCGCGCTCGGCGAAATCGGGACAACGCATCTGCTGCGCAACGACCTCGCGCAGGCGCTGCCCCATCTGGAGCGCGCACTCACCATCGCCCGTGACGCCGGGATGGCGGCGGACGGGTCGGTCTGGGCGCGCAACCTCGCCGCCGCGCACGTCGCGCTCGGTAATTGGGATGACGCGGCCCGCTACAACGACGAGGCACGGCGGCTCAACCCGCCCAGCCGCGCGGGCAAGCTGGTCCTCAACACCGCGACCGAGGCCCAAATCGCCTCCGCCCGGGGCCGGCGCAGCGAGGCGGAGAAATTGTTCCAGCAGGTGCTCGCCAATGCGGCAAGCGAACCGTCGATGCGGTGGGTTGCGCACGAAGGCCTGGCCCATCTCGCCGTCGAGGCGAAGGATGCGCGGTCGGCCGCGTCACATTTCGAAGCGGCGCTCGACACCATCGAAAAGACCCGGTCGGCCCTGCTCAAGACCGACTACCGGCTGTCGTTCCTCACCCGCCTGATTCATTTTTACCAGGCCTATGTCGACCATCTTGTCGATGCGGGTCGCACCGAACGAGCCCTCGAGGTCGCCGATTCCAGCCGCGGCCGGGTGCTCGCCGAGCGCCTCGGCGTCGCGGCCCCGAGCCGCGGTAGCGCCGCATCGTTCGTGCGGCGCGCGCGGGACACGGGCCAGGTGTTTGTGGTGTATTGGCTGGCCCCACAGCGCTCGCTGGCCTGGGTGGTGACCGGCGGCGGCGTCCGCACCTTCCACCTGGCGCCACGCGCCGACATCGAGCCGCTCGTCGAGCGGCAGCATGCGCTGATCCAGAACACGCTCGAGGATCCGCTAGCCGTTGCCGGGGGTCCGGCGGAGCAGCTCTACGCCCGCCTGGTCGCTCCGATCGCAGATGCAATTGCCATCGGCGGCAAGGTCGTGATCGTGCCCGATGGCGCGCTGCACCGGTTGAATTTCGAAACGCTGGTCACGCGCACCGGCGGCCCGGCACGCTACTGGATCGAGGACGTCACGATTCAAGTCGCGCCATCACTCTCGACCATGTCGACGTGGTCGCCACGCTCCACGGTCGCGGCGGGGTCCCTGCTGATGGTCGGCGATCCGACGCCGCGCCCGCCCGACTTCCCCACTCTCACCTACGCGGCGGCGGAGATCGAGGGCGTGACACGCCACTTCGACCGCGGTTCGGTCACCATCCTGCGCTCGGCCGCCGCCACGCCGGGCGGCTTTCGCGATGCCCGGCCGGAGCGCTTCGCGGCCATCCATTTCACGTCGCATGCCGTAGCCAACCCGGAGAGCCCGATGGATTCGGCGGTAATCCTGTCGGGCCCCGACTCGGCCTACAAGCTTTACGCGCGCGATGTCGCCGAGATGCCTCTCGGAGCCGAGGTGGTGGTGGTGTCGGCGTGTCGCAGCGCCGGCGACAAGGCGTATGCCGGCGAGGGCCTGGTGGGGTTTGCCTGGGCGTTCCTGCGCGCCGGATCGCGGCGAGTGATTGCCGGGTTGTGGGACGTCGACGATCGGTCGACCGCGGCGCTGATGGAACGCTATTACTCGCTCGCCATCGATGGCGGGGCCGGGCCCGCCGCCGCCTTGCGCAACGCGAAGCTGACGCTGGTGCGCCAGCAGGTGCGGCCCTACTACTGGGCGCCGCTGCAGATGTTCACGGTGTCGCCCTGAAGTCAGACCATCTCGTCCTCGGCCTCGATATCGGCGATCGCGCGCACCGTGACACCCAGGTCGGTGATGATCCCGTCGGTGAGCCCGTAGATCCATCCATGCAGCTGCAGCGGGTGTCCACGCCGCCAGGCGTCCTGGACGATGGTGGTGCGCGCGATGTTGCGGACCTGTTCCACGACGTTCAACTCGCACAGCCGATCGACGCGCGCGTCGGTTGAGGCAATCGCCCGCAGTTCCTTCTGATGGTCGCGCTGCACGTCCTGCACGTGGCGCAGCCAGTTGTCGATCAGCCCGTGTGATTCGCGCTCCATCGCCGCGCGCACGCCGCCGCAGCCGTAGTGCCCGCAGACGATCACGTGTGTCACCTTCAACACGTCGACCGCGAACTGCAGCACCGACAGGCAGTTGAGATCGGTGTGCACGACTACGTTGGCGACGTTGCGGTGCACGAACAACTCGCCGGGATCGAGGTCGACGATCTCGTTGGCGGGAACGCGGCTGTCGGAGCAGCCAATCCAGAGAAACTCGGGCGCCTGCTGTTTGGCCAGACGCGTAAAAAAAGTCGGATCACGCCTGACGCACGCCGCCGCCCAGTCACGGTTCTTCTCGAGAAGCCTCGACAGATTATCCATTGCGGCTGAATTCTATCGGTTCCAAGGGGGTCCAGGGTTCCAGAAGTGCCACATCCAGCCGATTCGATCGCGCGCAACGTGGCACCCCACCGAACCACACCCTGGAACTACTGGAACCGTTGGAGCGGTGTGGAACCGTGCTTTTTTGCCACCCAGGTCGTCATCGCGCGCCGGCCGTCGACCACCGTGGTCTTGATCGGATCGATCAGCGCCCCACCCAGCCGCGCGGTCCACTCGTCGATCGCCGCCGCATTGACCAGATACCGGTCGGAGCCGTCGGGCAGCGTGTAGCGCCCGTGGCCGAGCGCGACCACATCGGCGGAGATGCCGATGTCGCTGGCGAGCCTGGCGAAGAACAGCCCGCCGGGGCGGAGCACGCGCCACAGCTGCCGCAGCATCGCCTCGAAGTGCTGCGGGTCGCGCGCGAAGTGGAGCACGGCGCTGGCGATCACGACGTCGGCGTGGGCATCGGGGAACGAGCTCTCCTCGATCGGCTCGACGCGGACATCGGGCCTGGCGGACGCCATCGCGGCGGCCATGGCGCGAACCTGCGCCACGGCGGTGGGATCGATGTCGTTGCCACAGACGTCGAAGCCGTTGCGAAGCAGGTAGACCAGGTTGCGGCCGCCGCCACACCCGGCGTCGAACACCCGCATCGGCGCGGCGATCCGCCCGCGCAGCAGTTGGTCGAACACGTAGATGTCGATGTTGCCGAATTCGTTCTGCAGGTTCATGGGAAAAGACAAAGCCCCGACGGATTGTACCGCCGGGGCTTGATGACGTGCGTGAAGTGCGTCGGGTGCGTGAAGTGCCTACGAGCCGCCGGCCTTGCGCGGCGTCGTGGTCTTCTTCGCGCCGCCGCGCGCGGGCTTGCTGGCCTTGTTCTTCAAGCCGCCGCCTTCGGCGGCCTTCTGGCTGCCGCGAATCGTCTTGGCCGCGCCGCGCAGGCGCTCGCCGAGACTCTTCGACTGCTTCGGCTTCTCACCGGCTTCGGCCGCCGCTTCCGCGGCTTTCTTCTCTTCTTCGGCCTTCTTCGGATCGAACTCGCTGCCGATCAACTCGATCTGCGCCATCTCGGCGGCGTCGCCGCGACGGTGGCCGAGCTTGAGGATGCGGGTGTAGCCGCCGGGCCGCTCCATGAAGCGCGGCGCCAGTTCGTCGAACAGCTTGGTGACGACGGTCTCGTTGAGAACGTCGCGCATCACCAGGCGGCGCGCCGAGAGGGACACGCCCTTCGGATCGTTGGCCCGCACGCCCCGCTTGGCGATGGTGATCAGCCGCTCGACATACGGCCGCAGCTCCTTCGCCTTCGGGACGGTGGTTTCGATCTTCTCGTGCGCGAGCAGCGCTTCCGCCTGGTTGCGGAGCAGCGCCGTGCGGTGCTCGGACACGCGCCCGAGCTTGCGATGTGCATTTCGATGACGCATGACTGTTTATTCTGCGGTCGCGGGCTGGTCGAGCTTCATGCCGAGGCTCAGCCCCATCGACGTCAGAATCTCCTTGATCTCATTGAGCGACTTGCGCCCGAAGTTCTTGGTCTTGAGCATTTCGGTCTCGGTCTTGCCGACCAGCTCGCGAATGGTCCTGATGTTGGCGTTCTTCAGGCAGTTGTACGAACGCACCGACAACTCGAGTTCCTCGACGCTCTTGTCGAGGTGCTCGTTGGTCACGCCCGCCCGCGCCGGCTCGGAACCGGAGTCGATCGCATCATCGTCGGCGTCGTCGAGGCTGACGAAGATGTTGAGGTGGTCGCGAATCAGCTTCGCCGACAGCGACACCGCGTCGCTGGGCGTCACCGAGCCGTTGGTCCACACTTCGATGGTCAGCTTGTCGTAGTCGGTGGTCTGACCGACGCGCGCGCCTTCCACCTGGTAGTTGACCTTCTTGACCGGCGAGTGCACCGAGTCGATCGGGATCCAGCCGATGCCGAGATCCTCGTCGAAGTTGCGATCCGCCGCGACGTAGCCGCGGCCGCGCTTGACGCGCAGCTGCATGTGCAGCTTGCCGCCTTCGGCGATGGTCGCAATGTGCGCGTCCGGCTCCAGGATTTCGATGTCGGCATCGGCTTCGATGTCCGACGCCCGCACCGGGCCCGGCTTGTCCTTGCGCAGCGTCAACGTCTTGGTGTGGTCGACGTGGCAGGTCAGCGGCAGCTGCTTCAGGTTGAGGATGATGTCGGTCGCGTCCTCGACCACGCCCTTGATCGGCGAGAACTCGTGCAGCACGCCGTCGATCTGCACGGCGGTAATCGCCGCGCCCTCGATCGAAGACAGCAGCACCCGGCGAAGCGCATTGCCGATGGTGGTACCGAAACCGCGCTCGAACGGCTGCGCGTAGAACCGGCCGAAACGATCGGTCAGGGTCTCGCGTTCGAACTCAAGGCGCTTGGGGCGCTGAAAACCTTTCCACATATCTCAAACTTCCTTTCGCTAACGGGCCGCGAATCCGGGGTCCCCGACACGCGTGGTTGGCGTGGCGGGGTGGAGCTGCGGCCTCCAGGCCTGCGGGTTATCGACCACGCTCGCTCGCTGCAGGCCTGACAAGCTGCTGGAGCGGGGCTGCGAATTGGAACAACAAACACCAACAGCGCATAACAAATAACCAACAACAAAAGCGAAGCGAAACCCTCGGTTTGTTATTCGTTATTCCGTCATTCGTTCTTCGTTGTTCGTGATTCCCAAATTCCTACTTCGAGTACAACTCGACGATCAGCTGTTCCTGCACCGGCAGGTTGATCTGCTCGCGGGTCGGCATCGAGACCACCTTGGAACCGTGGTCGCCTTCGGGCGAAATCCATTCCGGGATGCCGCGGCCCTTGACCTCTTCCCGCGCGTGCAGGATGGTCGGGTTTTCGCGGCTGCCCTCGCGGATGATCACGGTGTCGCCCGACTTGAGCGAGAACGACGGGATGTCGACGCGCTTGCCGTTGACCAGGAAATGACCGTGGCGGACCAGCTGTCGTGCCTGCGCCCGCGAGGTCGCGAGGCCCATGCGATAGACGGCGTTGTCGAGGCGGCGCTCCAGCAGCTGCAGCAACGTCTCGCCGGTAATGCCGCCGCGCGTGCGCTCGGCCTGTTCGAAGTAGCGGCGGAACTGGTCTTCCAGCACGCCGTAGATGCGCTTGACCTTCTGCTTCTCGCGCAGCTGCACGCCGTAGCCAACCATCTTGGCCTTGCGCAGGCGCCCGTGCATGCCCGGTGGCATGTTGCGCTTTTCAATCGCGCACTTCTCGGTGTAGCAACGCTCGCCCTTGAGGAACAGCTTCATTCCTTCGCGGCGGCAGAGTCGGCAAACGGGTCCGTTATATCGAGCCATAAATTAGTAACCAGTATCCAGTAGTCAGTAGCCAGTAGCCGGTAATCAGACGCGGCGGCGCTTGGGCGGACGGCAGCCGTTGTGCGGGATCGGGGTAACGTCGCGGATCGAGCGCACCTCGAGGCCGGCAGTCTGCAGCGCGCGGATCGCCGACTCGCGGCCGGAGCCCGGGCCCTTGACCAGGACGTCGCACGAGCGCATGCCGAACGCCTTGGCGGCATTGGTGGCGCTCAGCGCCGCTTGGGTGGCCGCGAACGGCGTGCCCTTGCGCGAGCCCTTGAAGCCGATCGCGCCGGCGCTCGACCACGACACCACCGCGCCCTCGGCGTCGGTGATGGTGATCAGCGTGTTGTTGAACGACGCCTGCACGTGCACGAAGCCGTGGTGGACGATGCGCTTCTCACCGCGCTTCTTGAACGCCTTCTTTTTCTTGGTCGGCGCGTCGGCGCCCTGCTGTTCTGCTTTAGCCATAATGCGTTACACCGTCTTCTTCTTGGCGACCGCGCCCTTGCGCGGGCCCTTCCGCGTGCGCGCGTTGGTCTTGGTGCGCTGCCCGCGCAGCGGCAGGTTGCGGCGATGCCGGCCGCCGCGATAGCTGCCGATCTCGATCAGCCGCTTGATGTTGAGCGACACCTCCTTGCGGAGATCGCCTTCGACGCCGCCCTGCTCTTCGAGGACGCGCGTGATCTTGCGCACGTCGTCTTCGGTCAGATCCTTGACGCGAACGTTGGGGTCGACACCCGCCGCCGTCAACACGACGTTCGAGCGGTGACGGCCGATGCCGAAGATGTACGTAAGACCGATCTCAATGCGCTTCGTGCGCGGGAGATCGACACCTGAAATACGCGCCATGCTTTTTCCTCTTAACCCTGACGTTGCTTGTGCTTCTGGTTGGTGCAAATCACGCGCACGACACCCTTGCGGCGCACCACCTTGCACTTGTCGCAAATCTTCTTGACCGACGCTCTGACCTTCATAGTCGCTTCTCTCTTCTACAACTGCCCGACGCTAGATCTTCTCAACAATCCGGCCGCGGCCGGGATCGTTCGGCATCAATGCCACCCGGACCCGGTCCCCGACGATCACCCGGACGTAATTGCGTCCCACCGGGCTCGCCAGATGCGCGGTCACCTGGTGCCGCCCGTCGAGCTCGACCCGAACCAGCTGGCTCGGCAGCAGCTCGAGGACCACGCCATCCGCCGTTCGCCCCCTCGACGCGCCCGGGGCCGACGGGCTATCCGGCGTGTCGTTCTCGCCCATCCACGTCGGCGGCCTCGTCCGGCAGCGTCAACACCCGGCAGCCATCCCCGGTCACGACCACCGTGTGCTCGAAGTGCGCCGACAGGGCCTTGTCTTTCGTGACCGCCGTCCAGCCGTCGCCGAGCACCTTCACCGCCGGCTTGCCGGCGTTGACCATCGGCTCAATCGCCAGCGCCATGCCTTCCGCGAGCCGCGGACCGCGGCCGGCCGCGCCGTAGTTCGGAATCTGCGGCTCCTCGTGCAGCGAGGTGCCGATCCCGTGACCGACGAATTCGCGCACCACCGAAAATCCGTTCGCCTCGACGTAGGACTGCACCGCCGCGCCGATGTCCGAAACCCGCGCGCCCGCCTTCACCGCCGCCACCGCGCGATCGAGCGCGGTCTTGGTCACCTGCAACAGCCGCTCGGCCTCGGGCGTCACCTTGCCGACCGGCACCGTCACCGCCGAATCGCCGAAGAAGCCATCGAGCTTGGCGCCCATGTCGATCGACACGATGTCGCCCTCTTCCATCGGCCGGTCGTTCGGGATGCCGTGCACCACCTGCTCGTTGACCGACGCGCAAATCGTCGCCGGGTAGCCGTGATACCCCTTGAACGCCGGCTCCGCGCCGGCTTCCCGCAGCCGCTCCTCGGCAATCTCGTCGAGCTGCCTGGTCGTGACCCCGGGCTTCACCGCGGCGGCCAGCTCCTTGAGCACCCGCGCGACCAGCGCGTTGACGCGCGCCAGCTTCTCGATCTCCGCCTGTGAACGGCAGACGATGCTCACGACGCCTCGGCCCCGAGCTTCTTCGCCACCAGCGATCGCAGCTGACCCGCCGCCAACCCCAGCGCCGAGGCCACCGCTGAAACCAGGGCTTCCCGCACCTGCTCCGGCGTCTGCAGCCCGTCGATGCGGCGAAAGGTCGCGCGCGCGCTGTAGTAGTCGATCATCGGCCGCGTGTCCCGCCAATAAATCTTCAACCGCTCGCGCACCACGTTCTCCGAATCGTCCGACCGCGCCACCCAACTCGGCCCGACCGTGCGGCACCGTTCGGTGTTCTGGCACGAGTCAGGCACATCGCTGGCCTGATGCTCGAAGGCATCGGCATTGGCGCCGCAGCCGTCACACACCCGCCGCGCCCGCACGCGCCGGACCAGCTCCTCGTCCGGCACCTGGATCTCGATACAGATCACCGGGCCGCGCGACGCGGTGATCTCGTCGAGCGCGGTGGCCTGCGCCGCGGTCCGCGGAAAGCCGTCGAGCACGAACCCCGCCACCGCATCCGGCCGCGACAGCCGCTCCCGGACGATGCCGATGATCAGGTCGTCGCCGACCAGCTCGCCGCGCTCCATCACCGCCTTCACGGCGCTCCCCAGTTCGGAGCCGCTGTGCACCGCCTCGCGCAGGATGTCCCCGGTGGAAACCTTGGGGATCCCGTGTTCGCGGGCGAAACGTTCGGCCTGCGTGCCCTTGCCGGCGCCGGGCGGGCCCAGCATTACCAGGTTCAGCGCCACGTTAGCCGCGCCGTCCCCGGATTCGCGTCTTCTTCATAAAGCCGTCGTAGTGCCGCATGATCAGCTGCGACTCGACTTGATTGACGGTGTCCATCGCCACGCCGACGACGATCAGCAGCGACGTGCCGCCGAAGAAGAACGTCACCCCCAGACCCTGCGTAATGAAGCGCGGCAGGATGGCGTCGAGGTCTTCGCCGATGAACGGAATGGGCGCCACCCGGAAGCCGGTCATCAGGAACTCCGGCACAATCGCCACCAGCGCGAGATAGACCGCGCCGACCAGCGTGATGCGCGCCAGGATGGTGTCGATGTACTCGGCGGTGCGCTTGCCGGGACGGATACCCGGAATGAACCCGCCGTACTTGCGCATGTTCTCCGACACGTCATCCGGGTTGAAGATGATCGCGGTGTAAAAGTAGGCGAAGAAGATGATGCTCAGCACGTAGAGCAGGTTGTAGAGCGGCATGCCGTAGGCAATCTGCCGCATCGCCGCGTCCATCCAACCGCCCGGCGGGAACATCCCCGACAATGTCGCCGGGAACGTCAGGATCGAGCTCGCGAAGATCACCGGGATGACGCCGCCGGTGTTGACCTTCAACGGGATATGCGTGCTGGAGCCGCCGTACTGCCGGCGGCCGACCACCCGCTTGGCGTACTGCACGGTGATCCGCCGATGGCCGCGCTCCACATAGATGATCGCGGCAATCACGCCGACCATCACCACCGTGAGGATCGCCAGGGTCAGCAGGCCGATCTGGCCGGTGCGCAGCTGGTCGAAGGTCGCAATCACCGCACGCGGGAAGTTGACGACGATGCCGGCGAAGATGATCAGCGACATGCCGTTGCCGATGCCGCGCTCGGTGATCTGCTCGCCCAGCCACATGATGAACATCGTGCCGGTGGTCAGCGTCAGCACGCAGCCGAAGCGGAAGCCCCAGCCCGGCTCGTAGACCAGCGGCAGCCCGCCGGCAATCTCGGTTTGCCGCTCGAGGTAAATGGCAATGCCGAGCGACTGCACGATGGCCAGCACCAGCGTCAGGTAGCGGGTGTACTGGGTGATCTTGCGGCGGCCGAGTTCGCCTTCCTTCGACAGCCGCTCGAGGTACGGCCACACCACGGTCAGCAGCTGCAGGATGATCGACGAGCTGATGTACGGCATCACGCCGAGCGCGAAGATGGTGATGCGCGACAGGCTGCCGCCCGTGAACATGTCGTACATCCCGAACAGCGTGTTCTGCGCCTGCTCCGCGAGAATGCGGAGGGCTTCGGAGTTCACGCCCGGTGTCGGGATGTGATTGCCGACGCGATACACCGCCAGCATGCCGAGTGTAAACAACACCCGGTTGCGGAGATCGACGACGGCGAATAAGTTCTTTAGCGTTTCAAGCACAATTGACCTCAGGACCGCCCGCCGTCGCCGAGCATTCGGCGGGGCAGGCAGGGACCCTTAAGACCTACTTTCCAATCGCCTCGGCCGTGCCACCCGCGGCGGCCAGCTTCTCGGCGGCCTTGCCGCTGAACTTGTGCGCCTGCACGGTCAGCGCCTTGGTCACCTCGCCGCGGCCGAGCACCTTGACCAGGGCGGTGCGGCTGCTGACGATGCCACGCTCGCGCAGCGACTCGACCGTCACGGTGGCGCCCTTCTCGAACAGCGACTCGAGCTGATCGAGGTTGACCACGTCGTACTCGGTGCGGAAGATGTTGGTGAAGCCGCGCTTCGGCACGCGCCGGTGCAGCGGCATCTGGCCGCCCTCGAAGCCGCGCTTGAAGTGGTAGCCCGAGCGCGACTGCGCGCCCTTGTGGCCGCGGCCCGCCGTCTTGCCCAGGCCGGAGCCAGGACCGCGACCGACCCGCTTCTTCTTGAACTTCGACCGGTCGGCCGGCTTGAGATTGTTCAAACCCATGGCTATTTCTTCTCTGCGCTTTGCGCGCCGTCTGCGGCCACCGTTACCAGGTGACGCACCTTGAAAATCATGCCGCGCGTCTCGGGCGTGTCCTTGAGCGTCACGGAGTGATTGATCTTGCGCAGTCCCATGCCCTGGACCACTTTGCCCTGGACCTTCTGGAAGCCGATCGGGCTCTTGACGAGCGTCACGGTCACCATCTTGGCTGCGTCAGTCGTTGCGTTCTTCGCCTTGGCCATCGTCATTTAATCCGTGTCTAATCGGTGTCTAATCGGTGGCCTAAACCGAGCGGCCGCCGGCCAGATCCTGGGCCGAGTCCTTGCCGCGCAGCCGCATCAGCTTCTGCGGATCCTTCAACTCCTGCAGCGCGGTGAACGCCGCGCGCACCACGTTGTGCGGATTGGCGGACCCGAGCGACTTGGTCAGCACGTTGGTGACGCCGGCCGATTCCACCACCGCGCGCACCGCCGCGCCGGCGATGATGCCGGTGCCGTCCGGAGCGGGCTTGAGCAGCACCCGGCCGGCGCCGTAGCGGCCGACGATCGGATGCGGCACCGTGGTGCCCTGCACCGGCACGCGGATCAGATTCTTCTTCGCGGCCTCGATGCCCTTCTTGATCGCCGAGGGCACTTCCTTGGCCTTGCCGACGCCGTAGCCGACCACGCCGTGGCCGTCACCGACGACGACCAGCGCGCTGAAGCTCAGGTTCTTGCCGCCCTTGACCACCTTGGTCACGCGGTTGATCGACACCACCGTGTCCTTGATGTCGAGCTGCGCCGGGTCGATCTTTTCGCGTGTCTTCATATGTGCCATCAGAACTCGAGACCCGCCGAGCGAGCTGCTTCGGCGACGGCGCGCACGCGCCCGTGATACAGGAACCCGTTGCGATCGAACACCACCTTGGTGATGCCCTTCTCCTTGAGCCGCTCCGCGATCGCCGTGCCGATCACCTCGGCGCCCTTGACGTTGCCGCCGCCGACGCCCTGCGACATCTTGCCCTTGACCTGCGGATCGACGGTCGACGCCGAGGCGAGCGTCTGGCCGCTGGCGTCGTCGATCACCTGCACGTAGATGTGCGAGACGCTGCGGAACACGCTCAGCCGCGGCTTCTGCGCCGAGCCGGTCATGCGCTTGCGGATGCGGAACTTGATCCGATCGCGGCGATCTTCTTTCGTCTTGATTCTCATAACTAAGCTCCGGTCTTTCCGGCCTTCTTCTTCAACACTTCACCGGTGTAGCGGACGCCCTTCTGCTGATACGGGTCGGGCTTGCGCAACCGGCGCAGGTTGGCGGCGACCTGGCCGACCAGCTGCCGATCGACACCGGTCACGGTGATGTGGGTCTGCTTCTCGATCGCGACCTCGATGCCCTTCGGCACGTCGTAGACCACCGGGTGCGAGTAGCCGAGCGCCAGGTGAATCTGCTGGCCCTTCAGCTCCGCGCGGTAGCCGACGCCGACGATGTCGAGCTCCCGCTTCCAGCCGTCGGTGACACCGAGCACGGCATTGTTGACGAGGCTGCGCGCCAGGCCGTGGAACTTGTCCAGCTGCGCATCGTCGGAATCCTTCTTGGTGATGATGTGGCCGTCTTCCACCGCGGCGGTGACGCCGGGAGGAAGCGCCTGCTTCATCTGCCCCTTCGGGCCCTTCACGTCGACGCCGCTGGCGTCGGTCTTGATGGTGACGCCCTTCGGAATCGCGATTGGCTTCTTGCCGATTCGTGACATGACTAGTTCCTTACCAAGCGGTGTGTCTTACCAAACATTGCAGAGAATCTCGCCGCCGACGCCGACCTGCTGCGCGGCGCGACCGGTCATCACCCCGCGCGAGGTGGTCAGGATGGTGACGCCGAGACCGCCCAGCACCGACGGCACCTCGTCGCGGTTGGCATACACCCGGCGGCCGGGGCGGCTGACGCGCACGATCCCCGAGATCGCCTTGTCGCCGGTCGGCCCGTACTTCAGGAACAACCGGATCTGCTGACGCGCGGCCTTGCCGGCGCGTTCGGCGGGCGTTTCCACCATCTTGAAGCCCGCGATATAGCCCTCGTCCTGCAGAATCCGAGCAATCTCGGACTTCAGCTTCGACGCCGGCATCTCGACGCGCGCGTGGCGCGCCGTCACGGCGTTGCGGATCCGGGTCAACATGTCGGCGATCGGGTCTGTCATCTCGTCGTTCTTCCTTGGAACCTGGGCACGGCACGCGCGCTACGCGCCGGACGCACCCGGTTTTCCTGCTACCAGCTGCTCTTGGTCACGCCCGCGACGTCGCCCGTCAGGGCCAGCTCGCGGAAACACAAACGGCACAACGCGAACTTGCGCATATACGCGCGCGGCCGTCCGCATCGGCGGCAGCGGTTACGGTGCCGCACTTTGAACTTCAGGGTCTTGCTCTCGCGTGCTTTCTTCGCGGTCGTTGCCACGGTTACTCCTAATTCCCTGTCCTGAACGGCATGCCCATGAACTGCAGCAGCTTGCGGGCCTCTTCGTCGGACTTCGCGGTGGTCACGACGCTGACGTTCATGCCGCGGCCCTTGTCGACCTTGAGGTAGTCGATCTCGAGGAAGATCAGCTGGTCCTTGAGGCCGAGCGTGTAGTTGCCACGGCCGTCGAAGCCCTTCGGCGACACGCCGCGGAAGTCGCGGACGCGCGGCAGCGCGATGTTCATCAGGCGATCGAGGAATTCATACATGCGATCGCCCCTTAGCGTCACCATCGCGCCAATCGGCTGGCCCTGGCGCACCTTGAACTGCGCGATCGACTTCTTGGCCTTGCGCACCGCCGCCTTCTGGCCGGTGATCTTGCCGAGCTCGTCGGCCCCGGTGTCGATCACCTTGGCGTTCGAGGTCGCTTCGCCGAGGCCCATGTTGACGACCACTTTGGTCACCTTCGGCACCGCCATGAGGTTGGTGTAGCCGAACTCTTTCTGCAGCGCCGGGATGACGTCGGCGCGGTACTTGTCGCGCAGCCGGATCACCGAGGGCTTGACGTCCTTGCCGGGCCCCTTCGGCTCGGCGGCTTCGGCCTTGGCCGCCTTGGCGGCCTTGCCGGCGGCCTTGGCTTCTGCGATCTGGGCGTCGGTATTCTTGGTCTTGCTCATTTGTCCACCACTGCGCCGCTCTTGCGGCCGATCCGCACGCGCGTGCCGTCGGCCAGCTGCTTGCTGCCGATGCGCGTCGCCTCGTTGGTCTCGGGATCGAGCAGCATCACGTTGCTCGCGTGAATCGCGGCCTCGCGCTCGACGATCCCGCCCTTGATGTTCTTCTGCGGGTTGGGGCGGGTGTGCCGCTTGATCAGGTTGACCCCTTCGACGATCACGCGGTTGGTGCCCGGCACCACCGACAGCACGCGGCCGCGCTTGCCGCGATCCTTGCCGGCGCGCACAATCACCTGGTCGTTTTTCCGAATCGACATCGCCATCGCCTTACAACACCTCTGGAGCGAGCGAAATAATCTTCATGAAGCGGCGCTCGCGCAGCTCGCGCGCGACCGGCCCGAACACGCGCGTGCCAATCGGCTCGCCCTGGTCGTTGATCAGCACCGCGGCATTGCGATCGAAGCGGATGTAGCTGCCGTCCTTGCGCCGCTGCTCCTTGCGCACGCGCACCACCACCGCCTTCACCACCTGGCCCTTTTTGACCGTGCCCTCGGGCGCGGCTTCCTTGACGTTGGCGGTGACGACATCGCCGAGGTAGGCATAGCGTCCCGTCGATCCGCCGAGCGGGTTGATCACGGAAATCCGTCGCGCCCCTGAGTTGTCGGCGACGTCGAGGATCGATCGCATCTGGATCATGGCGTCTCCTTAAACCTGTGAAGCGCGGTCGACGATGCGCACCAGGGCCCACCGCTTGCGCTTGCTGAGCGGCCGCGACTCGCTGATGATCACCGTGTCGCCAACCTTGGCTTCGTTGTTCTCGTCGTG
This sequence comes from uncultured Acidimicrobiia bacterium, assembly GCA_963795125.1. GTDB lineage: Bacteria > Acidobacteriota > Vicinamibacteria > Vicinamibacterales > UBA2999 > 12-FULL-67-14b. The sequence continues at coordinate 2,310,396 of CAWCGQ010000001.1, forward strand.
CGCGACGAACGTCGAGGTGCGCTTCTGCATCTTGCCGTAGACGTGATGCTGGACGCGGCGCTCGGTCGCGACCACCACGCTCTTCTGCATCTTGTCGCTGACCACGACACCCTGCTTTTCTGCTCTGACGGCCATCGCTACTTCGCCTTCTCTTTCAGCACTGTGAGGATGCGCGCCCGCTCGCGGCGGATGGTGCGCATCTTGCCCGGGGCTTCGAGCTGCCCCATCGACTTCTGGATCCGCATGCGGAACAGCTGGTCGTCGATTTCCTGCGTCTTGGCGCGCAACGCCTCGACGTCCATGTCTCTCAACTCTGCGGCCTTCATGACGCCTTCTCCTCGGCAAACCGCGTCGCGAACTTGGTCATGATCGGCAGCTTGGCGCCCGCCAGTTCGAAGGCGCGCCGCGCCTCACTGGCCGGCACGCCGTTCATCTCGAACAGGATGCGGCCCGGCTTGATCACGCACACCCAGCCCTCGGGCGCGCCCTTGCCCTTGCCCATGCGCGTTTCCTGCGGCTTCTTGGTGATCGGCTTGTCGGGGAACACCCGCACCCACACCTTGCCGCCGCGCTTCACAAACCGCGTCATCGCCACCCGGGCGGCCTCGATCTGCCGATCGGTCAGCCAGCACGGCTCGAGCGCCTTCAGGCCGTAGTCGCCGAACGACACGTCCGAGCCGCGCCACGCCTTGCCGCGCATCCGGCCGCGCTGCTGCTTGCGGTACTTCACTTTCTTCGGCATCAACATGATGTTTAGCCTCGTGCCTCAGGACGGCCACCGCCGCCCGGACGACGCGGACCGCGGTCCCGGTCGCGATCGCGATGATCCCGCCCGCCGCCGCTCGCGCCAAATTCTTCTTCCCGGCCGGTGCGCGGGGTCAGGCGCTCGCCCTTGTAGAGCCACACCTTGACGCCGATCTGGCCGAAGGTCGTGTTCGCCTCGGCGAACCCGTAGTCGATGTCGGCGCGCAGCGTCTGCAGCGGCAGCTGGCCGTGCAGGTACCACTCCGAGCGCGCGATTTCCGCGCCGTTGAGCCGGCCCGACACCCGCACCTTGATGCCGCGCGCGCCGAAGCGCAGCGCCGATTCAACCGCCTTGCGCATCGCGCGGCGGAACGCGACGCGCTTTTCGAGCTGCATCGCCACCGATTCGCCAACCAGCTGCGCATCCAGTTCCGGCTTCTGGATCTCCTGGATGTTGATGAAGACCTCGCGGTTGGTCCGCTTCTGGATCTCCTGCTTGAGCTTGTCGACTTCCTGCCCCTTGCGCCCGATGATGATGCCCGGCCGCGAGGTATGGATGTTGATCTTGAGGTTGCGCGCCGCGCGCTCGATCTCGATCATCGCCACGCCGGCATGCTGGAAGCGCTTCTTGAGATCCTTCTTGAGCGCCAGATCTTCATGCAGCAGCGTCGCGTAGTCCTTGTTGGCAAACCAGCGCGACTTCCAGGTCTTGTTGAACCCGATGCGGAACCCGTAAGGGTGAACTTTCTGACCCACGGTTAATTCCCCTCTTCCTTCTGCGTCATCTGCGTCATCTGCGGCCTTACTCTGCGGCTGCTGCGGCAGGCTTGCTCTTCGCCGCCTTGGTTGACTTGGTCTTGGCCTTGGCCTTGGGGGTCGACGCCTTGGCGTCCCCACCCGCGGTGCCGACGGCCTTGATCACCTGGGCCCGCTCCGTCACTTGCACGGTGAGGTGCGTGGTCCGCTTGATGATCCGGAACGCCCGGCCCATCGGGGCGGGACGCACGCGCTTCTGCGACGGGCCGTTGTTCGCGAAGGCGCCCGACACGAACAACCGGGCGACGTCGCCGCCAAACGCGTCCTGCTGCTGCGCGTTGGCCACCGCCGACCGCAACACCTTGGCGACGTCGCGCGCCACCGACTTGCGGCTGAACTGCAACGCCGACAACGCCAGGTTGACGTCCTTGCCGCGGATCAGATCCAGCACCAGCCCCGCCTTCTGGGCGGAGGTGCGGACGTACTTGGCCGTAGCCTCTGCACGCACCATGGCTTAGCCCTTTCCGCCCGACGGCGCGGCCGGTGCGCCCGCCGGCGACGACGAGGCGGACTTGTCGGAGCGCGCCGAGTGGCCCTTGAACAGGCGGGTCGGCGAAAACTCGCCGAGCTTGTGGCCCACCATGTTCTCGGTGAGATACACCGGCACGAACTTCTTGCCGTTGTGCACCGCGAGGGTGTGTCCCACCATTTCGGGAATCACCGTCGAGCGGCGCGACCAGGTCTTGACGACCTTCTTTTCGTTCGAACGGTTCATCGCCTCGACCTTTTCGAGGAGAGGGGTGTCGACGAACGGACCTTTTTTGAGTGAGCGGCTCATACTTTTATCTTCACAATCAATCGCTGGCCAATTACTTCGAACGCCGTTGCACGATGAACTTGTCGCTCGGCTGCGGACGACGGGTCTTGTAGCCCTTGGTCGGCACGCCCCACGGCGTCACCGGATGACGGCCGCCCGAGGTCTTGCCTTCACCGCCACCGAGCGGGTGATCGACCGGGTTCATGGCGACGCCGCGCACGTGCGGACGCTTGCCCAGCCAGCGGCTGCGCCCGGCCTTGCCGATCGACACCTTCTCGTGATCGATGTTGCCGACCTGGCCGATGGTCGCCAGGCAGTCCTGGTAGATCTTGCGGATTTCACCCGACGGCATCTTCACCGAGACGTAGTCGCCTTCCTTGGCGACCACTTGCACGCCGGCGCCGGCGCTGCGCGCCATCTGCCCGCCCTTGCCGGGCTTGAGCTCGACGTTGTGCACCATCGTGCCCTGAGGAATGTTCTTCAGCGGCAGGCAGTTGCCGGTCAGGATGTCGACATTCGGCCCGGCGATGATGGTGTCGCCCACCTTCAGCCCGACCGGCTGCAGGATGTAGCGCTTCTCGCCATCGACGTAATTGATCAACGCGATGCGCGACGAGCGGTTCGGGTCGTACTCGATGGTCGCGACCGTGCCGGGAATGCCGGCCTTGTCGCGCTTGAAGTCGATGATCCGATAGAGGCGCTTGTGACCGCCGCCGCGCCACCAGATCGTCTGCTCGCCGGTGCTGTTGCGGCCGCCGGACTGCTGCAGCTTCTCGGTCAGCGGGCCGTGCGGCTTGTCGGTGGTGATCTCGTCGAACGTCAGCGAGGTCATCCCGCGACGGCCCGGCGTGGTCGGCTTGTATTTACGAATCGGCATGGTCGTTACGCCCCCTCGAGGAAGTCAGGCAGTTTCTCGCCCGCACGCAGCGTGACGTAGGCCTTCTTCCAGTCCGAACGGCGACCGACGTAGCGTCCCTGGCGCTTCAACTTGCCACGGGTAATGGACGTGCGCACGTCCGCCACCTTGGCGCCGAGCAGCTTTTCGATCGCGCGCTTGATATCGATCTTGTTGGCGTCCTTCGCCACTTCGAACGCGATGGTGCGGCCATCGTCTCGAAGGGTGGTGGTCTTTTCGGTGACCAGCGGACGGCGGATGACTTCAGTCAGTTTCATGGTTATGCGCCGAGCGCGGCCTCCAGCTTTTCCACGGCGGCCTTGGTCAGCACCACCTGGCGGGTGTTGGCGACGTCGCGCGCGGTGACTCGGTTGCTCTGCACCAGCGACACGCCGGCGATGTTGCGCACCGACTTGGCAAACATCTCGTCGAGCTGCGCGTCCACCAGCACCACCTTGCCGGTGACGCCGATCGTCTTCAGCACCCCGACCGCGGCCTTGGTCTTCACTTCGCTGGCGGTCAGCGCGTCGATCACAATCAACGTGCCCTCCTGCAGCTTCTGCATCAGCGCGGCGCGCAACGCGCCCTTCTCGACCTTCTTCGGGATCGAGTACTCGTAGCTGCGCGGCTGCGGCCCGAGCGAGATGCCGCCGTGGCGCCACAACGGGTTGCGCGTTTCGCCAACGCGGGCGCGGCCGGTGCCCTTCTGGCGCCAGGGCTTTTTGCCGCTGCCGCTGACCATCGCGCGGGTCTTGGTGGCATGCGTGCCGCGGCGCTCGGCCGCGTTCTGGCGCACCACCGACTCGTGGATCAGGTCGGTCTTGACGCGGCCGCCAAAGATCTCGTCCTTGAGGTCGACCGAGCCGACCTTCTTGTTCTGCGCGTTCACGACATCGATGGTCATGATTACTTCTTGCCCTTCTTCGGCTTCTCTTGCAGCTGCGGCTGCGGCTCCGGCTTGGCGGCCACCGCCTTGCGAATCACGACGTAGCCGCCGTTGGCGCCGGGCACCGCGCCCTTGACCAGAATCAGGTGATTCTCGGAGTCGATCTTCAGCACTTTCAGGTTGCGCACCGTGACCCGGTCGACGCCCATGTGGCCGTGCGCGCGCATGCCCGGCATGACGCGTGACGGGTACGAGGACGCGCCGATCGAGCCGGGCGCGCGGTGGAACATCGAGCCGTGGGTGGCGTCGCCGCCGCGGAAGTGGTGGCGCTTGACCACGCCCTGGAAGCCGTGCCCCTTGCTCGTGCCGATCACGTCGACCCGCTCGCCCTGGTTGAAGATCGAGACCAGCACCTGGTCGCCGGGCTTGGGCGCGTCGGCGCCCTTGGCCACCTTGACCTCGCGCTGCACGCGCGTCGCCGGCACGTTGGCCTTCTTGTGATGGCCGACGGTCGCCTTGTTGGCGTGGCGCGGCGGATTGGATTCGACCAACCCGAGCTGCACCGCGTCGTAGCCGTCGGTCTGGCCCGACTTCGACTGCACGACGATGCAGGGGCCGGCCTGCAGCACGGTGGCGGGCTCCAGCGTTCCGTCTTCGAGGAACAGCTGGGTCATGCCGACTTTCTTGCCGATGATTCCTGTAACCATGATGCTTGTCCCGGTGGTAGCCGGTAACCAGACGCCAGAATCCAGAGAGGCTGCAGAAGCGCTTCTGGCAACCGGCGACTGGATACCGCTACTGGATACTGACTACTTTCCGTGCTCCTTACCGAAGGCTTTGATTTCCACATCCACGCCGGCCGGCAGATCCAGCTTCATCAGCGCGTCGACCGTTTGCGGCGTCGGCTCGAAAATGTCGATCAGGCGCTTGTGCGTCCGGACCTCGAACTGCTCGCGCGACTTCTTGTCGACGTGCGGCGACCTGAGCACCGTCCACTTGTTGATCTCGGTCGGCAGCGGAATCGGCCCCGCCAGCCGCGCGCCGGTGCGCTTGGCCGTTTCCACGATTTCGCCGGTGCTCTGGTCGAGCACGCGCGCGTCGTAGGCCTTCAGTCGAATTCGAATCTTGTCGCCCAACATGTCAGTGTGCTTTCGTTTTCGTTATTCGTTATGCGCTACTGCGTATTTCGTCGTCGCTACTTCGTGCCCTGCACGCGCGCGATCACTTCTTCGGAGACGTTGCGCGGCGCCTGCTCGTAGCGATCGAAGAACATCGAATAGGCGGCGCGGCCCTGGGTGCGCGACCGCAGATCGGTGGCATACCCGAACATGTCGCTCAGCGGCACGCGCGCGGAGATGATCTGGGTGCCGCCGCGATCCTCCTGCGACTGAATCTTGCCGCGACGCGACGCCAGGTCGCCGATCACCTCGCCGAGGTAATCCTTCGGCGACACCACTTCGACGCGCATGATCGGTTCCATCAACACCGGCTTGGCCTTCTTGGCCGCGTCCTGGAACGCCATCGAGCCGGCAATCTTGAACGCCATTTCCGACGAGTCCACTTCGTGGTACGAACCGTCGTAGAGCTCGATGCGGACATCGTCGATCGGGTAGCCGGCCAGGATGCCGCGGGTGAGCGCTTCCTGGATGCCCTGGTCGATCGGCTTGATGTATTCCTTCGGAATCGAGCCGCCCTTGATGACGTTCTCGAACTCGTAGCCGGTGCCCGGCGCCAGCGGAATCAGGCGGATCTTGGCTTCGCCGAACTGGCCGCGGCCGCCGGTCTGGCGGATGAAACGGCCGTGGCCATCGGCCGCCACCGTCAACGTTTCCTTGTAGGCGACCTGCGGCTTGCCGACGCTCGCTTCGACGCCGAACTCGCGCTTCAGGCGGTCGACGATGATTTCGAGGTGCAACTCGCCCATGCCGGCGATCACCACCTGGCCGGTCTGCTCGTCGGTGGTGACGCGGAAGGTCGGGTCTTCGGCCATCAGCTTGGCCATGCCCTGGCCGAGCTTTTCCTGGTCGGCCTTGGTCTTGGGCTCGATCGCGAGCGAGATCACCGGCTCCGGGAAGATCATCCGCTCGAGGATGATCGGCTTCTTCTCGTCGCACAGCGTGTCGCCGGTGGTCGTCGCCCGCAGGCCGACCGCCGCGGCGATGTCGCCGGCGTTGACTTCCTTGATTTCCTCGCGCTTGTTGGCGTGCATCTTCAACAGCCGGCCGATGCGCTCGGTCTTGCCGCCCTTGGTGGAGTTGATCACCGAGGAGCCCGAGGTCAGCGTCCCCGAGTAGACCCGGAAAAAGGTCAGCTGACCGACAAACGGGTCGGTCATGATCTTGAACGCCAGCGCCGCGAACGGTTCCTTGTCGTCGGCCTTGCGCTCGATCAGCGTCTCTTCCTTCGCATCCGGGTCGGTGCCGGTGACCGGCGGAATGTCGAGGGGCGAGGGCAGGTAGTCGATGACGGCGTCCAGCATCGGCTGCACGCCCTTGTTCTTGAACGCGGTGCCGCAAATCACCGGCACAAACGGCGCCTCTTCCTTGCGCACCGACTGGATGCAGCGCTGGCGCAGCGCCGCTTTCAGCTCGTCCTCGGTGATGGTCTCGCCGCCGAGGTACTTCTCGAGCAGCTTGTCGTCCGATTCGCTGACCTTCTCGACCAGCTTTTCGTGGTACGCCTTGGCCTCTTCCAGCATGTCGGCCGGAATGTCCTGGACCTCGTAGTCCGCGCCCATCGTCTCGTCCTTGTAGACCAGCGCCTTCATCCGGACCAGGTCGACGACGCCGCGGAACTTGTCTTCAGCGCCGATCGGCAGCTGAATGGCGACGGGATTGCCCTCGAGCTTGCTCTCGATCTGCGACAGCGTCTCCTTGAAGTCCGCGCCGATGCGGTCCATCTTGTTGACGAAGCAGATGCGCGGCACGCGGTACTTGTCGGCCTGGCGCCACACCGTTTCCGACTGCGGCTCGACACCCGACACCGCGTCGAACACCGCCACCGCGCCGTCGAGCACGCGCAGCGAGCGCTCCACTTCGACGGTGAAGTCGACGTGGCCGGGCGTATCGATGATGTTGATGCGGTGCTCTTTCCAGAAACAGGTCGTCGCCGCGGAGGTGATCGTAATGCCGCGCTCCTGCTCCTGCTCCATCCAGTCCATCACCGCGGTGCCTTCATGCACTTCGCCAATCTTGTAGGTGATGCCGGTATAGAACAGAATGCGTTCCGTCGTCGTGGTCTTACCGGCATCGATGTGGGCCATGATGCCGATATTCCGCGTGCGTTCGAGTGGTGCAGATCTCGCCATTACGAATTGACTCTTCGCTCTTTGAACTTTGAACTTCTAACTACCAGCGATAGTGAGCAAACGCCTTGTTGGCTTCCGCCATGCGATGCGTGTCTTCGCGCTTCTTGACGGCGCCGCCGCGCAGGTTGGCCGCGTCGAGCAGCTCGTTGGCGAGCTTTTCCTGCATCGTCTTGCCGTCGCCGCGTGAGCGGGCGAAGCTGACCAGCCAGCGGATGCTCAACGACAGCCGGCGGTTGGGGTTGACCTCGATCGGCACCTGGTAGTTCGACCCGCCGACCCGGCGCGACTTCACTTCGAGCGCGGGCTTGACGTTGTCGACCGCCTTCTTGAAGACCTTGAGCGGATCGTCACCCGAGCGCTCCTTGATCAGGTCGAAGCTCTGATAGAGGATGCGCTCGGCCGTGGAGCGCTTGCCCGCCGACATGATCGTGTTGATGAACTTCGTGACGAGCGGGCTCTGATAGAGCGCGTCCGGCAGCAATTCACGCTTGGCAATTTCTCGTCTACGCGGCATTTCTGATTCCTGGTCCTGAGGTCCTGAGGTCTGGGTTTACGACTTCGGCCGCTTGGCGCCGTATTTCGATCGACCCTGCTTGCGGCCCTGGACGCCCACGGCGTCGAGCGTGCCGCGCACGACGTGATACCGCACGCCCGGCAGGTCCTTGACACGGCCTCCGCGAATCAGCACCAGCGAGTGCTCCTGGAGGTTGTGGCCGACACCCGGGATGTAGGTCGTGACTTCGATCTTGTTGGTCAGGCGGACACGCGCCACTTTGCGAAGCGCCGAGTTCGGCTTCTTCGGGGTTTGCGTGAACACCCGGACGCAGACGCCGCGCTTCTGCGGGCTGTTCTGCAGGGCCGGGCTCTTCGTCTTCCACTCGACCTTTTCGCGTCCTTTGCGGACCAGCTGACTAATCGTCGGCACGAGCACTCCATCGCACTGCAGGCGGACGTCTCCGCGCAGCGCAATTAACAAAAATCTCCCCACTACCTCGAAACAATCGAGGTCGTGGTGCTTGAGGCCTTGAAGCGCTATTTCCGCTTGGCACCTCGAGCTGTAAAACCCTACTGAATGGTGTTTTCGGCATCGGCGGACGCTTGGTAGCTCACCAGACTCCGGCTGGTGGGCTTCGCAACTCCCCTCTGACGGGGTGTTGCTCAGGCGCGTCACGACGCAATTGAACCTAGATAGGGTGTCCTAGGCTCACGAGAACCTGACGAATATAGCACGCGCGGCAAAAAACGCGCAACTTGTGCCCCGCCCCCGGCGCCGCCGGTGTCGCGACCGGGCTTCGCGTCTATACTTTCGCCCATGAAACCCGCCGGCGTGCTCCCCACTGTAACCCTGTACGCTCATCCTTTCCGCGGTCGCCGGCGCTCAGGCGCCAACCCCAACCGTGGTCGACAGCCCATCCGTAACCGTGCTGACAGGGCTACTGGCGCCGCAGTTCCAGGAAGAGATGAACTTCATAACCCAAGCGTTGGGTGTCACTTGCGGGACCTGCCACGCCCCCAGGGGGAACTTTGCCAGCGACGAGAAACCCGAGAAGCTGACCGCCCGCCGCATGCTCGAGATGACCAAGGGCATCAACAAGCAGTTCTTTCCCGATCACAAACCCCAGGCCGGCGAATCCGTCCTCGGCCGCGTCACCTGCTACACCTGCCACCAGGGAGAACGGACGCCGAAGCTTCCCCCGGGAGACTGACATGAGACACGCCCTGCTGGCCCTCGTTGTTGCCGCGATTGGTTTCTCGACTCAGGCTGGGGGGCAGACCCCGAAGAAGCTGCTGTTCCTGACGCACGCCGGGCTCTACAAACACACCAGCCTGGGACCCGCCGAGAAGGCGGTCATCGAACTTGGCAAGGCCGGCGGCTTCGAGGTGACCACCGTCGAGGGCTACAAGCTCGATGCGAAGGAACACGACTTCTCGTTCCTGACGCCGCAGTATCTCGCCGGCTTCGACGGCGTGATGATGATGACCAACGGCAATCTGAAGTTCACCGACGCGCAGAAGAAGAACCTGACCGACTTCGTCCGCGCCGGAAAAGGCTTCATCGGCGCCCACTGCGCGTCGCTGACCTTCTACGACTATCCGGAGTTCGGCGAAATGCTCGGCGGCTATTTCCGCCGCTCGCTGCGGCAGGGCGCGGTGGCGGTCCTCAAAGTGGAAGACCCGACGCATCCCGCGACGCGGATGCTGGGCGGCAGCTGGCCGATGGTCGACGAGTTCTACCTGTTCGGCACCGCGGCGTGGGACGCCTCGAGGCCGGACGACAACATCGACGTGCTCTTCAAGAACAGGATTCCGATGGGCTTCTCACGCGAGCGCGTGCGCGTGCTGATGAGTCTCGACACCGAGAAGATGGATCTCGCCGGCCAGCCCGATCTGGTGAAGGGCGGCGACTATCCGCAGGCCTGGACGCGCGACTACGGCCAGGGCCGCACCTTCTACACGTCACTCGGGCACCGCGACGACATCTGGAGCAACGACCCGATCTTCAGGGCGCACATGGCCGGGGGCATTCGATGGGCGCTCAGGCTCGAGCAGTAGCGCTCGCGGTTGGATTGTGGCTTGGGCCGCCGCTCCTCGGGCCGGTGCGCGAAGTCGCGGCGCAAGTACCGCTCTCCACTCCGGGCTTCCATCACCTCCATCTCAATGCGGTGAATCCCGACGCGGCCATCGAGTTCTACGTCAAGGCGTTTCCGTCGACCTCGAAGGCCACCTTCGCCGGCCAGCCCGCACTGCGGTCGCCAAACCGCGTATGGGTGTTGTTCAATCGGGTCGCGTCGCCGCCGGCCACGCAACCCGCCACCGCCTTCTGGCATTTCGGATGGCACGTCACCGATGTGCGCGCCACGCTCGATCGCTATCTGAAGTCGAACGTTCCCTTGCTGCCGCTCTATACCGGCGAGGGCACCGGGACCGTGTTCGTCAGCAGCGACACCTATCCCGGATCGGGGGGTGTTCTGGGATTGACGCGCGCCGGCGTCCTGGATGCGAAAACCCGGGGCATTACGCCCGCCGGCGGCGCCGGCTTCGCGTACCTGCGCGGACCCGACGATGCCCTCGTCGAGTATCAGGGCAACATGCCGGCGGAGCGCTTCAATCACGTTCACATGTTTCAGGAGCAGCCGTTCTGCGCGCAACTCTGGTATCAGGCGCATCTGAATGTCGCCGTGCCGGCGCCGCGCGCCGGCCAGCCGATGCGCACGGCGGCGGATTGCCGCGTCGAGCGCGGGCCGGAGCGGACATTGCCGGCACTCGACTGGCATGGCATGTTTCGCACGCCCGCCGTGCAGAGCACGACGTTCGGCGATGTGTCGCTGTTCTTTTACATGAACCAGGGCGGCACCCCGGCCGTCCCAACCCGCGGACACCTGATCGACCACTTCGCGGTGAGCGTCACCGACCTCGATGCCTGGCTGGCCAAGCTGACGGCGGAGCAGGTGACAATCCTCGAGGCTCCGTACATGATTGATACGATGCGGGCGTTCATGATCGAAGGGCCCAGCAAGGAAGCGATCGAAATCGTCGAAGTGAAATAGCGTTGGCCGACATCGTCATCATCGATCTGCCACCCGCCGCGGAGTGGCCTTTTCGCTATCCGCTTTGTCCCGACCTGCCCTCCGGCACGGTCGTCGTACGCGCGCGAAGCGTCGCCGACGCCTACGTCAACGCCCAGACCGGCGGGACACAACTCGTCACCACGCAACAGAAATATCTCGAGGTCGAGTGGGCGGCGGCGCTCGCACGGCACGGCAATGCCCGCCTCGAAATCGAGCCGGGTGACGCCCCGCCAACCGTCCACCCGCTGGCGGTCGCCTTCCGCCTCCCCGACGCCGCGGCGCGTCTCGCCATGTGCGTCGACGCGCTCACGCAGGGCCGGACCCCCGCCGCCCTGGTGGCCACCGCCAGCGTCTGCATGGAAGTGAACGATCTGCAGGCGGCCGCGCGCGACCTCGACGAGGCAATCGCGCTCGCACCGCACTGGGCGGCGGCGCACTACGAACGCGGCAAACTGTGGCTGCGCGCCGACGACATGGTGAAGGCGGCGGAGTCATTCGAGCGCGCCGCCCAATTGCTGCCGGATTTCGCGCCCGCCTGGGCCAACCTGGGCGGCACGCTCGGCGAGCTCGATCGGCCCGAGACGGCGCTGGCGGCGTTCGAGCGCGCGCTGACGCTCGACCCCGCGAACCCGCAGGCCGTGAACAACGTGGGGGTGGTCACGCGGGAACTCGGCCGTTTGCACGAATCCGAGTCGGCGTTCCGGCGGGTGATTCAGCTCACGCCGGAGTTGGCCTTTGGCCATTACAATCTCGGGCATACACTGTTTTTGCAGGGCCGTTTCCAGGCCGCCCTTTCGGCCTACGCCGAGGGGCAGGCGCGGGATGCCGAGAAGAACCCGGTGCAGGCGTCGCGGCTGGCGCTCTGCCGGGTCGCAACCGGGGATGCGAACGGAGCGCTGCGGGAGTTACAGCGATCGACCTCCGGGTTGCCGCGTGAATATCGCCGGCAGTTGCTCGGCGACACCAGCGCGATTCTCTGGGCGCTGGTCACGCAGCATCCCGGTCTGCAAGGGTGGCAACACGTGCACGAATGGTTAACGAAGGAACTCAACGCATGACGAGGATCTTCACCGATCGCGGGGTTCGTCTCGCTGCCGGCCTGGCCGTGGTGGTGGCCATCCCGATGGCGGTGCTGTTCTATTTCCAGTTCAAGTCGCTGAACGACATCGAGACAACGTCGGCGGTGGTGTTGCGGCAATTGAGCAGTGAAACCGCGGACTCGCTGACCCGCTCGATCGAGGACTATCTGAAGCGGCCGCACATCAGCGTGCTGCTCAGAATTCCCGCGGCCCGCACCGAGCCGCTCGATCTCGCGTTCATCGAGCCGATCTTCGACGACGCCCTGACCGAAAGCCCGTTTGTCGAGTCGTTTTTCGTCTGGACCGAGCGGGGCCCGATGTCGCAGAAGTGGCTGGTCTTCGACCGGGCCAGCACGTCGCTGCCGGACGGCGACTTCAGGAAGCGGTTCCGCGACGATCCGGCGCTCGGCGCACGGCTGCTGTCGCGAATGCAGGAGCTGGTGACAACGCGCCGCGCCATCGTCGCCTTCACCGAAACCATCAACGGGCGGCCGCACTACGTGCAGGCGCAGTTGCGATTCGAGGGCCCGGCGCGCGAGCGCATGACCAGCGTCATGGCGTTCGCCGTCGACGCGGAGAAGCTGCGGGCGGAGTTCATCCCGTCGGTGCTCCGGGACTGGCTCGCGTCGGTGCAGCAGCCCTCGGGGTTTCCCCGCCTCGAGACCGAGGTGCTCGACGAAGCCGGCCGGCACATTTTCGCGTCGCACCCCCGCACCGATCACCTCGCGCCGGTCGACGAGCGCAGTTTCGCAATCATCTTCTTCGACAAGGAACTGCTCGAGTTTGCCGCGCCCTACGAACAGCACCGCGAGGTCTGGGGGTTGCGCACCAGCTATGGACCGCAGCCGATCCCGGAAATCGTCAGCGCCAGCACGCGGCCGCAGCAGGCCTTGATGATCGTGCTCGCGGTGGCGATGGCGCTCGGCGTGTTCCTGGTGGCCGGCGCGGCGGCGCGCGAAGTGCGCGTCGCCGAGCTCAAGTCGAACTTCGTCGCCTCGGTGTCGCACGACCTCAAGACGCCGCTCGCGTTGATTCAGCTGTTCGCCGAGACGCTCGAGCTCGGGCGGGTCCGCACCCCGGACCGCGCCCAGGAGTACTACCGCATCATCAACGGCGAGTCGAAGAAGCTGACGCGGTTGATCGAAAACATCCTCGACTTCTCGCGCATGGAAGCGGGCCTGCGTCCGTATCGGATGGAGCCGGCGGACCTGTCCGAATCGGTCAGCAAGGTCCTGTCACGGATGGAGACGCAGTTCTCGCAGGGTCATTTCATCGTCAAACCGACCATCGAGCCCGACCTGCCGCGCATCCTCGCCGACGAAGGCGCCGCCGAGCAGGCCATCGAGAATCTGCTGGCCAACGCGATGAAGTACTCGGACGACAGCAAGGCCATTGAAGTCGTGGCCCGGCGCGCCAACGGTCACATCGTGGTCAGCGTCACCGATCACGGCATTGGTATTTCCCGGCGCGAACAGGGCCGCATTTTCCGCAAGTTCTATCGCGTGCAGCGCGAGCTCGGCGGGGGGCCGCAGGGCACCGGCCTCGGCCTCGCCATCGTCGACCACACCATGCGCGGGCACGGCGGCTACGTGCGGGTGGACAGCGAGCCCGGCCGGGGCAGCACCTTCTCCCTCTACTTCCCGATTCCGAGCGAAAACGCGTTCCAGGGAACGCTCGCGGAATCCATCCGCTGAAACCACAGGCACCAAAAGGCACGGGTCAATGAAACGGATCTTGGTAATCGAGGACGAGCCGCAGATGCGGCTCGGGCTGCGCGACAATCTCGAGCTCGAAGGCTATGAAGTGGAAACGGCGGCTGACGGCGACGAGGGCCTCCAGAAAGCGGCCAGCTTTGCGCCCGACCTGGTGATCCTCGATGTGATGTTGCCCAAGAAGAACGGCTTCGACGTGTGCCGCGACCTGCGCGCCCGCTCGATCGCCACGCCGATCGTGATGCTGACGGCGCGTTCGGCGGAAACCGACAAGGTGCTGGGCCTCGAGCTCGGCGCCGACGACTACGTCACCAAGCCGTTTTCGATCACCGAGCTGCTGGCGCGGGTCCGCGCGGTGCTGCGCCGCACCGGCCAGCAGAAGCCGACCGCGGACCTGATTCACATCGGCGACATCGAGATCGACTTCAAGCTGCACCAGGCGCGCCGCGGCAAGGCGCGGATCGAGTTCACGGCGCGGGAGTTCGACCTGCTGCGCTACTTCGTCCAGCACACCGGGCAGGTGGTGACCCGCGAGCAGATCCTGAACGAGGTCTGGGGCTATGAAGAGTTCCCGACGACGCGCACCATCGACAATTTCGTCGCCAAGCTGCGCCAGAAGATCGAACGCGCGCCGCATGCCCCGGAGCACATCCTGACCATTCACGGCTCGGGCTACAAGTTCGTCGGCTAGGCCGCCGATTAAGACCGGCTGAACACCGGCAAGAACAGGTAAAATCGCGCGCACATGGAACCCAAGAACATCCTGATCGCCCTGTTGATCGTGATCGCCGTCGCGTATCACGCCTACTGGTACCTGAGCGAACGCCGGCGGCGGCACGAGGGCACGCTGTGGCCGCGGCCGCTCGCGCTCGGCATCGCGTTTGTGGCGAACTTCTTCGACACGCTGGGGATCGGGTCGTACGCGACCACCACCTCGATGTCGAAGCTGTGGAAGGTGATGCCGGACGAGCGGATTCCGGGCACCCTGAACGTGGGCTACGTGCTGGCGACGGTGGTCCAGGCGGTCATCTTCATGACCATCATCGCGGTCGACTTCACGACGCTGGTGAGCATTATCGGGGCGGCGGTGGTGGGAGCCTTTTTCGGCGCGGGAGTGGTGTCGGGATTCTCCAGGCGGCAGGTGCAGGTGGGCATGGGCATCGCGCTACTGGCGGCCTCGGCGCTGATGGTGTTGTCGATGTCCGGTCAAGGACCGCCGCCGGGCGAGGCGCTCGGATTATCGGGGGTCAAGCTGGGGATCGCGGTCGGGGTCTCGCTGGTCCTTGGCGCACTCATGATGCTCGGCATCGGCTTTTACGGACCGTGCCTGATCATGATCAGCCTGCTCGGGATGGACCCGCGCGTCTCATACCCCATCATGATGGGCGCGTGCGCGTTCCTGATGCCGTCGGGAAGCGTCCAGTTCATTCGCAAGGGCAGCTACGACATCAGGACCGCGATGGCGTTCCTGATCGCCGGCCCCCTGGCGGTGTTGATCGCCGCGCCGCTCGTCGACGCGATCCCGCTGTTCTGGTTGAGAATCCTGGTGCTGGTCGTGGTGCTCTACACCGCGGTTCGCATGCTGATGTCGGCGGCGCAGGAAAAGGCCGCCGCCCAGCGCGTGATGGCCTGAAGTGGGGTGAGGTTCCCAGGTCGTGAAATTCGTTTTACGACCTGGGAACCTCAACACCTCTCATCCGGCGATGGTCACGGTGGCGGTCGCAGGCGAGCCTGCCGCGTAGCCGGCGCCATCGACAACGGTCAGGACGACCGTTTCCAACCCTTCCACGTTGGCGTCGGGCAGCGGCACGACCAGCACATTTGCAGTGGCCTGGCCGGCCGCGAACGTCACGGTCAGCGGCAGGTTCTGATAGTCGGTGCCGTTGGTCGCGGTGCCGGTCAGCGTGAACGTCACCGTCAACGCCGCCGTGGTGCTGCCGGAACGCGTCAGTCTGAACGCGCCGAGGTCGGGGCCGAGTTCCGAGGCGGTCGCGTCGAGGGCGGTGACCGAGACCAGCAAGGCCACCGGCGGATCCGACGGGTCGTCGTCGCCATCCCCGGCATCGTCGGCGTCGCCGGGATTTTGCAGCTTCACTTCGCTCGCCTCAAGGATCGACGACAAAACACTGGTCGTCCCCGAGCTCTGCACCCGCGTCGCCTTCACGTGCACGCGATCGCCGACCCGAAGATCGGAGAACTCGAACTGGCGTGAGCCATGCCGGATCACCGCCGACGCCGGCACGGACACGACCTGGCCGCTGACGGTGATGCTGCTGCCGGCCACGGCCGCGATCAGGCCTTCGAGCTCGACCTTCCTGGTGCTCGGCACGGGAGGAGGTACTGCCGGGAGGGGTGGTGCCGGGTGTCGTCGGGGCGGTTGGCTGATCCTTCCCCTTCTCTTTGTCGTTGCCGTTGCCGTTGCCGTTGCCGCCATTACCGTTACCCGGGTTGGTCGGCTTGGCGGTGGTCGTCGACACCGCATTACCCGCACCAGCGTCGTCGCTCTGCGCGCCGAGCACGACGGCCGAGGGCGCGACCGGATTCATCGAAGCCGTCGACTCGCCGCACGCCGCGGTGACGAGGGCTCCGCCTACGAACAGTGAAAGAGCCAGATTCGTCGCCGCCTTGGCGCAAACGATTTTCAACGTGTGCATCGCATCTCCTGTAGCCGCGGCTGGGGGCAGCGGGCAACGCAGAAGACGAAGCAATCGCCATTCCATCCCTGGTCGGCCGGACAGGATCGATGAGACCGGCTATTCGAGGGAAATGGCCTGCAGAAACGGCGAGTTTCCGGCGCGGTGATGTCGGTTCCGGTTACCGAACGACAGTCTTGAAATGCGCGCGATGATTCAACGCGCCGACGGCAGCAATGTCACCCGAGGGAGGATGACACTTCTACATACCTGTGCAAGAAACACCTGCGGTCCGGCCCCGCCCCGTGGCTATTTCTTCTTGCTGCTGCCGGCCGCTTCTTCGCGGCGGGCGCCGCCGAGGATGCCTTCCATCGCGTAGTTGCCTTCGTGGCAGGCGTACTCGTAGATCTGCCCTTCGGCCTTCTTCAATCGGACCATGAAGGTGTAAGGCTTGGTCCACGTCGCGGGATCGTCGACGGTGACCTGCCAGTTGATGAAGTCGGGACTGACACGCGTGTAGCGCTCGGTGAGCTTGACGTCCGGCGTCGAGCCCTGGAAACCGTTGACGTAGTTGGTGGTCTCGACGACGAGCGTGTCCCCTTCCCAGCGGCCGCGGGGATCCCCATGCAGCTGGCGGATCCTGGCCGGCAGGTGCGGCCTGGGGGTCATCGGCACGACGCGCGCATCGTGGATCATCTCCTGCAGCAACACCACCGTATCGGGTGACTGCACGATCTGCGTGTAGCTGTTGTAATTGGGCTGGGTTCGCGGCGCGCCGTATGAAATGCAGCGTTCTGACAGCGGCCGATCTTCCGGACCATCGGCTGGACCGCGGGTCCGCGGTCGGGCGGCGGCGGCGGCGCGCCGGGCTTGCGCGTCGGCGGTCAACGGCGGGAATAGTCCGTCGGGTGGATCGGTGATGAGCGACGTGCGGTTGTCCCACTCGCGATCGGCCATCCAGAACTGGTTGTAGTTGCCGGTGGTCGGATCGTACGAGGTCTGCTTGAACTCGCCCTTGTCCTTGGCGTTCAAGACCAACTGGATCAGGTTTCCGAAGATGGCGTCGCCACCCTCGTCCACATACTTGGCGAGAAACCCTTTGAGTTCGTCGACTTCCGCGTCGGTGAGTTCCGCCTTGTCCTTCCACTGCGATGGGCGCGTCATCGGCGTCACGGCGTTGTTGCCCCACACCCCCTGGAGATCCGGTTTGCCGTCCGGTAATCGTGGTACCTTCCAACCAGGCGGCGGGGCCGGGGAGTAAATGCTGCCGGATGACTGTGCTTCGAGGGCATCGATGGCCGTCAGGCTGCCCGCCACGATGACGGCGACGAGAACCGCAGGAAGGTGCGTGCGCCCCGGAGCCTTGGCGAAGGGGTGTCTCATGCGGCGTAGTTTCGCTCAACAGGCGG
Source organism: uncultured Acidimicrobiia bacterium (assembly GCA_963795125.1). Taxonomy (GTDB): domain Bacteria; phylum Acidobacteriota; class Vicinamibacteria; order Vicinamibacterales; family UBA2999; genus 12-FULL-67-14b. Next base: position 2,328,203 of record CAWCGQ010000001.1, read on the forward strand.
CCGGCGTCCAGTGCCCGGTGACCCCGGGCCGGGGCGACGGCGTGGATTGTGCAGGAACAATACACATGAGATTCCCACTCTATCTGCTGGTCGTCGCGATGTTGATTTCGTGCCTCACCAGCGCCCAAGCGTCCGGAATCAGGCAGCAGGGGACGGCTTCCGTTGATGAGGCCGCGGCCATGACCGAATTCGAGGCGGCGATTGCCCAATACATGGCGCTGCGCCAGCGGCTGCGGGACGAAATTACCGGCCCGGTTCCCAATTCGACCGCGACGGCGCTCAACCAGGCAAGCGACTCGCTGGCGGCGGCCATCCAACGGGCCCGGCGCGGCGCACGTGAGGGCGACATGTTCCTGGTGCCGGTCAGCATTGTCGTCAAGCGGCGCGTCGACGCTGTCGTTCGTCGGGATAATCTCGGGCCGGTGTTGGCGAAGATCGACGATGAGCCGCCAAGCGTGAAGACGCCCTCGATTCATTTGCGTTTTCCCGCGGCGTCGCAAATGGCCACCATGCCGCCGTCACTCCTCGCGGCGCTGCCGCAGTTGCCCAAGGAGCTGGAGTACCGGATTGTCGGCAACTATCTCGTGCTGCGCGACGTCGATGCGGCGCTGATCCTCGACTACATCCCCGCCGCGGTGCCGCGCAAGCCCTGACAGGCGCGCCGGTTCCGGCACGGACATTTTGGGTTATTCTCCTGCGCAGGAGTTTTCCACATGTCCATCAAAGGCTGGATTCTAGCGGCTGGAATCACCGCGCTCGCCGCAAGCGTGCCGGTCCTCGCCCACCACGCTTTCTCCGCGGAGTTCGATGCCAGCGCGCCGGTGACGCTGCGCGGCCCGGTGACGAAGATCGAGTGGATCAACCCGCACGCGTGGATTCACATGGAGAACAAGGCGGCCGGCGGCAAGCCCGAGGCGTGGATGGTCGAAGGCGGCACGCCCAACACGCTGCAGCGCAACGGCATCTCGCGCGACTCGATCAAGGTCGGCACCGAAATCGTGGTGTCTGGCTATCGCGCGAAGGACGGCCGCATGCGCGCCAACGGCCGCGACATCACGTTCCCCGACGGCCGCACGCTGTTCATGGGCTCGTCCGGCACCGGCGCCCCGCGCGACGGCAAGGATCCGAACGAAAAGCCGAAGCCGAAGGGGTGGTGAACATGCGCCTGGGTATCGCGCGCCTGGCCGCTGTCGTGGCGTTGACCGCGGCGTGCAACGTCGCCGGAGTCGGCCGCGAGATCGAGCAGAACTATCGAGCCCCTCGGACGCCGGACAACACCCCGGACCTGGGGGGAATCTGGCAGGCCAACAACACCGCGAACTGGGACGTCGAGCCGCACGAGGCGCGCATGGGGCCCGTGGTCGCGTTGGCGGCGGCATTCAGCGTTCCACCGGGTCTTGGGGTCGTTGAAGGTGATGCGATTCCGTACCTCCCGGCCGCGCTCGAGAAGCGCAACGCCAATCGCGCCGACTGGGTGAAGCTCGACCCGGAGGTCAAGTGCTTCATGCCCGGCATCCCGCGCGCGACCTACATGCCCTATCCGTTTCAAATCGTGCAATCGAAGGACAACGTCGTCTTTACCTACGAGTTCGCCAGCGCCAGCCGGATCGTGCGCATGAACAGCCAGGAGAAGAGTCCCGCGCCGGCGTGGATGGGATGGTCGCTCGGTAAGTGGGACGGCGAGTCCCTGGTGATCGAAGTGACCGATCACATGCCGGACACGTGGTTCGATCGCGCCGGCAACCACCACGGCGACGCGCTCAAGGTGACGGAGCGCTACACGCTCGTCGACGCGAACACGCTGCAGTATGAAGCGACGATGGAGGATCCAGACGTGTTTGCACGACCGTGGACGATCAGGATGCCGCTTTACCGTCGCCGCGAGCCGAACATGCAGCTTCTCGAATACAAGTGCGTGCCCTTCGCGGAGGAGCTGATGTACGGCCATCTGCGCAAAAAGCCGTGATCGCCGCGGCGTTCAGCGCGTGGTAATGATCCGCAAGGCGCGCCCGCGGTAGTCGTCGGGGTTGATGTTGCGGACCAGGCTGGCGTGCCGTTGACCGCCGGCGATGGTGACGACCTCGATGTCGATGCGGCCTGTCCAGTCGGCGGTGATGCCCAGATGCACGGGCATCTCGTTCTGCGAGCAGTAGCCGCTGCCGGAATCGACCAGCGCCGACGCCAGCAGCTGGCGCGTCGCCGAACGGTAGGCGCGGACCTCGCTTCCGGCGCGCGACCGGCGGGCGTTCGCATCGGTCACCTCGACCGCAATCGCCCGACCACGCATCGTCGAGGTATTGCGCAGCACGGGATGCCCACCGCCTTCCGGATCGTTGTTGGTGAGCGCGAGATCGAGCCTGCCGTCGCGATCGACGTCGACCAGCTGCACCCCGTGCGTGGCATCGTGCTTGAGGATGACAGCCGGAAGCGACTCCGCAAACCTGGCGCCGTTGATGAACAGTGCGTCGCGGTAGCGCGGCTGGCCGGCGATAAAGTTTCCGACATAGAGATCCGGCAGCCCGTCGTTGTCGAGATCGCCCCAGGCCGACGTCACCCCGTGGCCCTCGAGATCGATGCCGCGGTCGCGTGACACCTCGGTGAAGGCGGTGCCGTGGTCGTTACGGTACAGAGCGCTGCGGCCGTAGTTGGCGACGAACAGGTCGAAGTCGCCGTCGCGATCGAAATCGGCGACGCTCGGTCCCACTCCCCCGTCGGCGGGCGGCCGCGGCAGGCCGCTCACCCCCAGAGCGGCCGCCACGTCTTCGAAGCGTCCCCGGTCCTGACGGAACAGACCGTTCGCCTCGCCTTCCTGGTTCGCGGTGAACAGGTCGAGGTCGCCGTCCCGGTCGAAGTCCCACCACACCGCGCTGACGGTCTTGCGAGGGTCGCCAATCGCCGCGGCCTCGGTGACATCCATGAAGCGGCCGCGATCGTTGCGCAGCAAACGGTTCGGCTGGTCGCGGAACGCCGCGAACAAATCGAGATCGCCGTCGCCGTCATAATCGATCCATGCCGGTTGACGCGAGACGCCGCTGAGCACGACGCCAATCGCCGCCGCGACATCGACGAAGCGCGCTCCCTTGGCATCATTGCGATACACCCGTGACGGGACCTTCGGGTCGGCGAAGCCGATGTAGAGGTCGGCGTCGCCATCGGCGTCGAAGTCGCCCCACGCCGCCGCCCGTGTCTCCGGTGGCGGCGAACCCTTCGATTCGTCGAGCAGCCCAACCTCCGCCGCGACATCACGAAACACCCCATGGTCATTGCGGTACAAGCGGTTCGGACGGCCGCGAAACGCGACGAAGTAGTCGAGGTCGCCGTCGTTGTCGACGTCGGCCCAGGCATTCGCCTGTCCTCCGGCGGCGCTGAAGACTTCGGGCTGCAGCAGAACGAACGTCGGGCGCCAGGGCGGCGCCTGGACGGCGAGCGCGACGAGAATCAGGGCCACTCCTCTGAAAATGAGCACGGCGGGTTACGGTAGCATGCCCGTCACGAAGTCGGGTGTTGAGCTGCCGTGCCAGCTCCACCACTGATGGCTCATCAGGCACGCGCGTTGCAACCGGTTGGGGTGAATGCATTCACCAGCCGCGACCGCGCTCAGCTCCAAAGCGACCACTTCGGTCCGGCCGTGGGTCGGCCGTTTCGTGCGGCTGGGGTTTGTGGCCAAAGGGCGTGATCTATTTCCTGATCGGCGTGTTCGCCATACGCGTCGCGTTCGGCATGAGCGGCGGCAGGCTGACCGATGCCAGCGGCGTCTTGATGGCACTGCTGCAACAGCCCTTCGGAAGGATGATGCTGACGGTTATCGGTGTCGGCATCCTGGCCTATGCCGTCTATTACCTGTTCGAAGCCATCGCGGACCTGCGGGGGGTCGGCGGGGGCGTGCGGGGGTGGCTGTCGCGTTCGCTGACGATGATCAAGGCCGTGGCCTACGGCACCATCGGCATCGAGGCCCTCAACATCGTGCTGTTCGACGCTCGCCCGAGTGGCGGCCCCGAGGAGAGCGCGCGGCTGGTGATGCGCTTTCCCCTCGGCGACGTGGTGATCGTGCTGATCGGGTTCGGGATCGCGGCCTACGGACTCACGCAATTGAAAGCCGCGTGGACCGGTGAAGCCGACGACGAGATTGATGTCGCCCGTGTCCGGCGGGAAGCGGCGTGGCTGCTGTCGCTTGGACGGCTCGGCACGCTCGCCCGCAGCATCATCCTCATCCTGATGGGCGGAACCCTGCTGTGGTCGGGGTTACAGGAGCGGCCATCCGATGCCGACGGCTCCCGCGATGCGCTGGCCACGATTGCAACCATCAACCCGTGGCTGCTGGCGGCGATGGGCGCCGGGTTGGTGTGTTTCGGCCTGTATCAGCTGTCTCACGGCCGATACGCCAAGCTCGCCGTGGAGTGACCGTCCCCGCGACGCCATCCGGGCATGCGGGTTGCACTGCCCTGTTGGAGGTCCAAATGAGCAATGCGCTACAGAAGTTTTATGCCGAGATCGAGTCAATCCATACAGCGATGATGACGACTCGCCGCAACGATGGCCACCTGCGGTCCCGCGCGATGGCGAACCAGAAGCGCGCGGGCGGCGCCGATCTGTGGTTTGTGACCCGGGAAGGCTCGGCCAAGCTCGCCGACATTGCCGCCGACCCCCACGTCAACCTGTCCTACTATCGCGACAGCAATCGCGAGTGGGTGTCGGTGTCCGGCACGGCCGAGATCTCTCGGGATCGCGACAAGGTCCGCGAGCTCTACGCCTCGGATTGGAAGATGTGGTTCGGCGAGGACGGCGATCCGCGTCACGGCACTCCGGACGATCCGCGCATGGTGCTCATCGGCGTGACCGTGCATGCCGCCGAGTTCCTCGAAGTCAACAAGTCCAAGCCGGTGCTGTTGTTCGAACTGGTGAAAGGCTGGGTCACCGGGCAGGAGCCCGAACTGGGCGAGATGCACGAATTGGTCGAGCCGCGGCGGCCGTAACTTCTGCTGCGCCGGCCAGACTCCTGACACAATGGAGGCATGCCTTCAGCCATTGTGTTCGCGACGCTCACGGTCGCCGGGCTGTTGACCGCCGTCGAACCGTTGATCGTGGTGCGCAACCTCGATCCGGAGCGGTATGCCGGGCGATGGTTCGAGATTGCGCGGCTCCCGAACCGCTTTCAGGCCAAGTGCGCCGGCGACGTGACGGCCGACTACCAGCTTCGGCCACAGGGTGGCTTTACGGTCGTCAATCGCTGTCGCGATAACGAAGGTAAGGTCACCACCGCAAGCGGCGTGGCCCGCCTGGTCGCGGGACAGCCGCCGTCGGTGCTGCAGGTCCGCTTTGCTCCTGCGTGGCTCAGCTTGCTGCCGTTTGTCTGGGGCGGCTACCAGGTCATCGCGCTCGACGATGCGCACACCTACTCGATGGTGGGCACGGTGGATCGCAAATACCTGTGGATCCTCTCACGCACGCCGCTCATGGATCCCGACCGTTATGAGCGATTGCTGTCGATGGCGAAGGGCCAGGGCTTCGAGGTCTCACTGCTGGTGACCACCAGCCATATCCGTTAGCCCACCGTCGCGCACCGCCGTAAGGGCGCGAAAAAAATCCGGCCGGGCGCCGGGCAACCGTCATACGATGATTCAGTCGATGTCTTTGCAGGAGTTGCTCAGCGGCCTCTCGGTGATCGCCGGCCTCGTCGTCCTGGAAGGGCTGCTCTCCGTCGACAACGTGCTGGGGATTGCGGCGCTGGCGAAGGAACTTCCCGCCTCGCAGCAGAAGAGGGCGATCCGAATCGGCCTGTTCCTCGCCTACCTCTTCCGCGTGCTGGCGCTGTTTGTGGCCGGATGGCTCGCGACCAACACCTGGGTCCGCTGGCTTGGGGCAGGTTACCTGATCTGGTTGATGTCGTCGCACCTCACCAAGGGTCACGCCCACGACGTCGGCGAGGCACTGCTCAAGGACGACCCCAACCGCAGCGCCCAGCCGGTGCGGCACACCAAGGCGAGAAGCATGCGCATCGTGCTGCTGCAGATCGGCCTGATGGACCTCAGCCTCAGCATCGACAACGTGATTGCCGCCGTCGGCCTGGCGCCGAAAGACCCCAACGGCGATCCGCTGATGTGGCCGATCTACACCGGCGTCCTGATCGCCATCCTCGCGCTGCAGCAGATCGCGCCACACGCCATGAACCTGCTGAAGAAATATCCCATTCTCGAGCCCACGGCGTTTGTCCTGATCGGCTACGTCGGCGCGCTGCTGATCGGCGAAGAGGCGTATCACGTGATCACCGGGGCGCCGATTCACCTGCCCGCCTACTTCAAGTTCGTCGGCATCCTGATCATCATCTGGATCGCGCTCTTCTACGAAGCCGACGGCGCGGTTCGCCGGATCGTCAGGCCGATCGTGAAGCTGCTGATGCCGCTCATGAAGCTGGTGACCGGCCTCGTCAACATCATCCTGTGGCCGATTGCGCGACCGCTCGGCCTGCACTAGCACCCGCCCGACCCGTCGCCAACGCCCGGACATCTCCTATAATCAAGCGCTTCCATGGTGCGCGCGTTCAGTTTGGTGTTGGCCTGCCTGGTTCTTCCGCTCGGCAGCGCTCATGCACAGGGTGCCGCGGCCCTGCCGCAGGGGCCGATGGCGCCGACGCCGCCGGAGACGATTACACGCGATGACAAGGGCCAGGCCACGGTGCGCGCGACGCGACTATCCGCGCCGCTGGTCCTCGACGGCCGCCTCGCCGAGGCGGACTATCGGGACGTCAAGGCGTTTGGCGATTTCATCCAGCAGGAGCCCATCGAAGGCGCGGTCGCCGGTGACAAGACCGAGGTGTGGGTGTTCTTCGACGAGGCGGACCTCTACATCGGCGCGCGCTTGTGGGAGAAGGAACCCGGCCGCCGGGTGGCGAACGAAATGCGCCGCGACTCCTTCAATCTCTACAACAACGACCACTTCGCGGTCGGGCTCGACACCTTCAACGATCGGCGCAACGGCTACAGCTTTTCCGTCAACTCCCTCGGCGGCCTCAGCGACTCGCAGGTGATCAACGAGCAGCCCAACCCCAACTGGAACGCCATCTGGGATGCGCGCACCGCCGAGTTCGACGGCGGGTGGAGCGTCGAGATCAAGATTCCCTTTCGCTCGATCCGGTTCAAGGAAGGCGGCGACACGTGGGGGGTCAACTTTCGGCGGCTGGTGCGCTGGAGCAACGAGAGCACCTTTCTGACCTCGGTGCCCCGTTCGTGGGGCCGGCGCGGCCTGGCCAAGGTGTCATCGGAGGGCACCCTGGTCGGGCTGGTGACTCCGACCAAGCTGAATAACCTCGATCTCAAGCCCTACGCCCTTGGCTCGGTCCTGACCAACCGCCTCGCAGCCCCGCCGGTCGACAACGATAGCAACGCCGAGTTCGGCATCGATGCCAAGTGGGCGATCTCGCAATCGCTGGTCGCCGATCTCACCTACAACACCGACTTTGCGCAGGTCGAAGACGACGAAGCCCAGGTCAACCTGACGCGTTTCAGCCTGTTCTTCCCGGAGAAGCGCGAGTTCTTCCTGGAGGGTGCGGAGTATTTCTCGTTCGGCGCCGCCAACAATGTTGGCGGCGGTGGCGGTGGCGGTGGAGGCGGGGCGGCGGTGGGGGCGGCGGCGGCAACAACCCGGCGCCGCTGCTGTTCTATAGCCGCCGTGTCGGCCTGGCCAATGGCATCGCGGTGCCCCTTCTTGGTGGCGGCCGCCTGCTCGGGCGCAGCGGCGGATTTCAGCTCGGGGCGCTGCAGATGCGGACCGAGGACGCGCCGCTTGCCGCGGCGCCGGCCTCGGACTTCTCGGTGCTGCGCGTCAATCGCGACGTCCTCAAGCGCAGTCGCGTTGGCGTGATCGCGACGCGGCGCGCGCCGGGAACCACCGGGGTCACCGACAACGTCGCCTACGGTGCGGACGCCGCGTTCAACTTTTTTTCCGACCTGGCGATGACCGGCTATTGGGCGAAGACCGATACCGCCGGGACGATTGGGCACGGCACCAGTTATCGGAGCGCGCTCAACTGGAACGCCGACCGCACCGGGCTGCAGCTCGAGCATCTCTACGTCGGCGAGCAGTTCAATCCCGAGATCGGCTTCGTGCGGCGGTCTGCATTCCGGCGCTCCTACGGCCAGGCGCGGTTCAGCCCGCGGCCGACCACGGTTCGCGGCCTCCGCCGGCTGTTCTTCGAGGCCAGCCTGGACTACTACGAGAGCACCCGCGGCGTGGTCGAGTCGCGCGAAGCCCAGGGCATGTTTCGCGTGGAACTGACGACCAGCGATCAGATCGGGGTCGAGTACACCGACGCCTTCGAGTACCTGAGCGTCCCCTTCGAGGTGGCGCCGGGCGTGACGATTCCGGTGGGCTCGTACCCGTTTCGCCAGGGCAAGGCCACCTGGTTCATGTCGGCGTCGCGGCGGGTATCGGGCTTCGCGAGCATCACCGCCGGCGAGTTCTACGGCGGCACGTTGCGCGAGTTGTCATGGCGGGGCCGGGTGGAGGTGTGGCCGCAGCTGTCGGTCGAGCCGCAGCTGTCGCTCAATCATGTCGACACGCCGTACGGCGTCGGTGACAACAACGTGCTCGGCACCCGGGCCACCTACACCATCACCCCGCGGATGTTCGTGGGCGCGCTGCTGCAGTATCAATCGGTCGGCAAGTCGGTCAGCGCGAACGTCCGCTTCCGCTGGGAATACCAGCCCGGCAGCGAGCTGTTCGTGGTCTACAGCGATGCGCGCGACACCGACAATACCGGGTTTCCGCCGCCGATTCTCAATCGCAGCTTCGTCGTCAAGCTGACGAAGCTGCTCCGCTTCTAAGCGGGCGGCGGAAAAAGCGAAGGGCACGAAGACGCTGGTCTCCGTGCCCTTGATATTCAGCCGACCCGCAAGGGTCGGCCGCTGTGGTCGGGTTACTCGACTTCGGTGATGCCCCTGGCTTCTGCTTCTTCCGGCTCCACCAGGTATTCCATTTCCCGGTCGAGCTCCAGGTCGTCGTCGCTCGGCTGCTGCACCGGCGGCGGCGGTGGCGGTTCGTCCGCCGGAATCGTCCACGTGCCGATACCACCAGAAGCCCGTGCCGGCCGGGATCAAGCGTCCCATCGTCACGTTCTCCTTCAGGCCGCGCAGGTAGTCGATCTTCCCGGAGATCGCGGCCTCGGTGAGGACGCGCGTGGTCTCCTGGAACGACGCCGCGGAGATGAACGATTCGGTCGACAGCGACGCCTTGGTGATGCCGAGCAGCAGCGGCTGCGCGGTGGCCGGGCGGCCGCCGTTGCCGATGACGCGCTCGTTCTCTTCCATGAAGCGGAACTTGTCGACCTGCTCGTCGACCAGGAATTCCGTGTCGCCGACGTCCTCGACCCGGACCCAGCGCATCATCTGGCGGGTGATCACCTCGATGTGCTTGTCGTTGATGTTCACGCCCTGCAGGCGGTAGACCTCCTGGATTTCGTTGACCAGGTACTTCTGCAGTTCCTTCTCACCGAGCACGTGGAGAATGTCGTGCGGGTTCGACGGGACCGTCCATCAGCGGGTCGCCGGCGCGGACGCGGTCGCCTTCCTGGACGTTGACGTGCACGCCGCGCGGGATGCTGTATTCGCGCGGCTCGGCCGTTGCCTCGTCCGGCGACGATCAGGATCTTGCGCTGACCCTTGACCACGCCGCCGTACTTGACCGTGCCGTCGATCTCGCTGATGACCGCCGGATCCTTCGGCTTGCGCGCCTCGAACAGCTCGACCACGCGCGGCAGGCCGCCCGTGATGTCCTTGGTCTTGGTGGTTTCGCGCGGAATCTTCGCCAGCACGTCGCCGGCGTTGACCATGTCGCCGTCGGCGATCATCAAGTGGGCGCTGACCGGCAGGATGTACTTGCGGATGGTGCTGCCGTTGGCGGCCTTGATCTCCACCGTCGGCTGCTTCTTCTCGTCCGGCGAATCGACCACGATCAGGCGCGACAGACCGGTGACTTCGTCGAGGTCTTCCTGGACCGTGACGCCGTCGATGATGTCCTTGAACTTGATCTGGCCCGATTCCTCCGTGAGGATCGAGAACGTGTAGGGATCCCACTCGACCAGGATCTGGCCGTTCTCGACCGGCTGGCCGTCCTTGACCTTGAGGCGCGCGCCGTAGACCACCTGGTAGCGCTCGCGATCGCGGCCCTTGTCGTCCTGCACCACGATGAAGCCGGTGCGGTTCATGACGATCATGTCCGAGCCGCCCATGCATGTTCGGACGTTCGACGAACTGCACGTTCTCGTAGCGGGCGAAGCCCTTGTGCTTCGAATCGAGCGTCGACTGATCCGAAATGCGCGAGGCGGTGCCGCCGATGTGGAACGTGCGCATCGTCAGCTGCGTGCCGGGCTCGCCGATCGACTGCGCGGCGACGACGCCGACCGCGAGGCCGAGCTCGACCAGCCGGCCGGTCGACAGGTCGCGGCCGTAGCAGCGCTTGCAGACGCCGCGCCGTGACGCACAGGTCAGCACCGAGCGGATCTTGACCTTCTCGATGCCGGCATCCTGGACGTCGGCGGCGAGCTCTTCGTCGATCTCCTGGTTGAAGTCGAGAATCAGCCCGCCCTTGATCGGGTCGACGATCTTCTCGAGCGAGACGCGGCCGATGATGCGGTCGCGCAACGGCTCGATCACTTCGCCGCTTTCGACAATCGCCCGGGCCTCGATGCCGTCGAGCGTGCCGCAATCGTGATCCGAGACGATCACGTCCTGCGCGACGTCGACCAGCCGACGGGTCAGGTAGCCCGAGTCCGCGGTCTTCAGCGCGGTATCGGCCAGGCCCTTGCGAGCGCCGTGCGTCGAGATGAAGTACTCGAGCACCGACAGGCCTTCGCGGAAGTTGGCCTTGATCGGCTGCTCGATGATCTCGCCCGACGGCTTGGCCATCAGGCCGCGCATGCCGGCCAGCTGACGAATCTGCTGCTTCGATCCGCGCGCGCCGGAGTCCGCCATGATGTAGACGGGGTTGAACTTGCCTTCCTTGTCGCGGCGTCTCCATCTCCGATGAACATCGCGTCGGCAATCTTCTCGGTGACTTCCGACCACACCGCGATGACCTTGTTGTAGCGCTCGCCGTTGGTGATGGCGCCCTCGAGGTACTGCTGTTCGACCTTGATGACTTCTTCGCGCGCGTTCTCGGACAGCGATCGCCTTGTCCTGCGGAATGATCAGGTCCTGAATGCCGATCGACATGCCCGAGCGGGTGGCGTAGGTAAAGCCCACCTGCTTGAGGTCGTCGAGCATCTGGACGGTGTTGTCGATCCCGGTCGTCAGGTAGCAGCTCTGCACCAGCTGCTGCAGGCCCTTCTTCTTGAGCATGCCGTTGACGAACGGAATGTTCTGCGGCAGCGCGCTGTTGAGGATGACGCGGCCGACCGTGGTGTTGATGATCTTGTTCTCGACCACCTGGACGTCGGCGTGGATCACGTCCTGATCGTCACGGTTGGCGGCCATGTCTTTCAGCGCGCCGGTGTAGCGCAGGCGAATCGGCGTCAGCGTTTCGACTTCGCCGGCTTCGAGCGCCAGGATGACGTCGTCCGCGCACGCGAACGCACGGCCTTCGCCCTTGGCACCGGGCTTGGCCTTGGTCAGGTAGTAGCAGCCCAGCACGATGTCCTGCGACGGCACCGCGACGGGCGTGCCGTTGCTGGGCGACAGGATGTTCTTCGACGACATCATCAGCGTCGACGCTTCGATCTGCGCCTCCGGCGACAACGGAATGTGCACCGCCATCTGGTCGCCGTCGAAGTCGGCGTTGAACGCCGTGCAGACCAGCGGATGGATGCGAATGGCCTTGCCTTCGACCAGCACCGGCTCGAACGCCTGGATGCCCAGGCGATGCAGCGTCGGCGCGCGGTTGAGCAGGACGGGATGCTCGCGAATCACCTCTTCGAGCACGTCCCACACTTCGGGGACCTGCTTCTCGACCATTTCCTTGGCTTGCTTGATGGTCGCGACCAGGCCGCGCTCTTCGAGCTTGTTGTAGATGAACGGCTTGAACAGCTCGAGCGCCATCTTCTTCGGCAGGCCGCACTGATGCAGCTTCAGCTCGGGACCGACGACGATCACCGAACGGCCGGAGTAGTCGACGCGCTTGCCGAGCAGGTTCTGGCGGAACCGGCCCTGCTTGCCCTTCAGGGTGTCGCTCAGCGACTTGAGCGGACGGTTGTTGGCGCCGCGCAGCACGCGGCCGCGGCGGCCGTTGTCGAACAGCGCGTCCACGGCTTCCTGGAGCATGCGCTTTTCGTTGCGGATGATGACGTCGGGCGCCTTGAGCTCCATCAGCTTCTTCAACCGGTTGTTGCGGTTGATGACGCGGCGATAGAGGTCGTTCAGGTCGGAGGTCGCGAAGCGGCCGCCGTCGAGCGGCACCAGCGGGCGCAGTTCGGGCGGGATCACCGGGACCACGTCCAGGATCATCCACTCCGGCTTGTTGCTCGACTTGCGGAACGCGTCGACGACCTTGAGGCGCTTGGCGTGCTTCAGCTTCTTCTGCGCCGACGTCTCGGTGCGCATCTTCTCGCGCATCTCGATCGCCAGCTTGTCGACGCTGACCCGCTTCAGCAGTTCCTTGATCGCTTCGGCGCCCATCTGCGCCTTGAACTTCGAGTAGCCGTGCTCTTCGCGCGCCTTGCGGAACTGGTCCTCGGTGAGCAGCTGGTTCTGCACCAGCTTGGTCTCGCCCGGATCGACCACCACGTAGGCTTCGAAGTAGAGCACGCGCTCGAGGTCGCGCAGCGAGATGTCGAGCAGGTGGCCGATGCGGCTCGGCAGGCCCTTGAAGAACCACACGTGGCTCACCGGGGTCGCCAGCTTGATGTGGCCGAGGCGCTCACGGCGGACCTTCGCCTGCGTCACTTCGACGCCGCACTTGTCGCAGATCACGCCGCGGTGCTTCATGCGCTTGTACTTGCCGCACAGGCACTCCCAGTCGGTGATCGGCCCGAAGATCTTCGCGCAGAACAAGCCGTCGCGTTCCGGCTTGAAGGTGCGGTAGTTGATCGTCTCTGGCTTGGTGACTTCGCCAAACGACCACTGTTCGATCTTCTCCGGCGACGCCAGGCTGATGCGAATCGCGTCGAAGTCGGCTCGCAGGGTGGTCTTGGTGTCGGTGAAACTCGGTCGCAGATTCATTATTGACCCTCCAACACCGGCTCAGCCGGGGCTTCCTCGAGCACTTCAGCCGGCTTGCGCTTGGTCGAGATCAACTCGACGTCGAGGCACAGCGACTGCAGCTCGCGAATCAGCACGTTGAACGATTCCGGCAATCCGGCCGTGAAGGACGCGTCGCCCTTCACGATGGATTCGTAAATCTTCGCGCGGCCGGTGACGTCGTCCGACTTCGCGGTAAGCAGTTCCTGCAGGATGTGCGCGGCGCCATACGCCTCGAGCGCCCACACTTCCATTTCGCCGAAACGCTGGCCGCCGAACTGGGCCTTGCCGCCCAGCGGCTGCTGCGTAATCAGCGAGTACGGTCCGATCGACCGCGCGTGGATCTTGTCGTCGACCAGGTGCGACAGCTTCAGCATGTAGATGTAGCCGACGGTGACCTGCTGTTCGAACGGCCTGCCCGGTCATGCCGTCATACAGGCTGGTCTTGCCGCCTTCCTGTTCGAGGCCGGCCTTGTCGAGCCAGCCCATGATTTCCTTTTCGGTCGCGCCGTCGAACACCGGCGTCGCGAAGTAGAGGCCGAGCGCGTGCGCCGCCCACCCGAGGTGCGTCTCGAGGATCTGGCCGACGTTCATGCGCGACGGCACACCGAGCGGATTGAGCACGATCTCCACCGGCGTTCCGTCCGGCAGGTACGGCATGTCCTCTTCGGGCAGGATGCGCGCGATCACGCCCTTGTTACCGTGGCGGCCGGCCATCTTGTCGCCGACCGACAGCTTGCGCTTCATCGCCACGTAGACCTTGACCAGCTTGATCACGCCCGGCGGCAGTTCGTCGCCACGGCGAATCTTTTCCTTCTTCTCTTCGAACAGCTGCTTGACGACCTCGACCTGGCGCTCGGTGCGTTCTTCGACCATCCGCAGATCCGGCTCCATCGACGCATCGTCGGTCTGGATCTTGGCGCGGACCAGCGAGAGGAACGGCACCTTGGCCATCGCCTCCATCGTCAGCTGGTCGCCCTTCTTCATCAGGCGCTCGCGGCCGAACTCGTCGAACAGGTCGGCGCGCAGCATCTGGCCCTGCAGCATGTTGACGACGCGCTTCTTGGTCTCGTCGTGAAGGATGCGAACCTCGTCCTGCAGGTTCTTCTCCATCATGTCGAGCTCTTCCTGCTCGATCGCCTTGGCGCGGTCGTCCTTCTCGATGCCCTTGCGCGAGAAGATCTTGACGCCGACGATGATGCCCTCGATGCCCGGCGGGCAGATCAGCGAGGCATCGCGCACGTCGCCGGCCTTTTCGCCGAAGATCGCGCGCAGCAGCTTCTCTTCCGGCGTCAGCTGGGTCTCGCCCTTGGGCGTGACCTTGCCGACCAGGATGTCGCCCGGCTTGACCGACGCGCCGATGCGGATGATGCCGCTGTCGTCGAGGTCGCGCAGGTAGCCTTCCGACACGTTCGGGATGTCGCGCGTGATTTCTTCCGGACCGAGCTTGGTGTCGCGCGCTTCGATCTCGAATTCCTCGATGTGGATCGAGGTGTAGTAGTCCTCGCGCACCATCTTCTCGCTGACCAGGATGGCGTCTTCGAAGTTGTAGCCGCGCCACGGCATGAACGCCACCAGCACGTTGCGGCCGAGCGCGAGCTCGCCCAGCTCCGTGCACGGACCGTCCGCCAGGACCTGGCCCTTCTGCACCCGCTGGCCGACCCGGACGATCGGCTTCTGGTTGATGCAGGTGTTCTGGTTCGAGCGCTTGAACTTGGTCATCGGATAGATATCCGCGCCCATGTCCTCGTTGATCTCACCGGTCTCCGACTCGACGCGCACGACGATGCGCGTCGAGTCGACGAAGTCGACCACGCCGGTGCGCCGCGCCACCGCCACCGCGCCCGAGTCGCGCGCGGTGATGTACTCCATGCCGGTGCCGACGTAGGGCGCCTGCGCGCGCAGCAGCGGCACCGCCTGGCGCTGCATGTTCGAGCCCATCAGCGCGCGGTTGGCGTCGTCGTTCTCGAGGAACGGCACCAGCGAGGCGGCCACCGACACCAGCTGCTTCGGCGAGACGTCGACGAACTGGATCTGTTCGCGCGGCGCGAGGATGAAGTTGCCGGCCTGCCGGGCGTTGACGCGGTCGCCGACGATGCGGCCGTTCTCGTCGAGCTCGACGTTGGCCTGCGCGATGATGTACTGGTCTTCTTCCCACGCCGACAGGTAGAAGCAGAACGGCTCGAACTCGACGCCCTTCTTCTTGGCGCGGCCGTCGACGCCGACCAGCTCGTCGGCTTCGACGATGTCGCCGTTCTTGTACTTGGGGTGACCGCCGGCGTTGAGGATCAACACGTAGTCGATCACCTGGCCGTTCTTGACCTTGCGGTACGGCGACTCGATGAAGCCGAACTCGTTGATGCGCGCATACGACGACAGCGACGAGATCAGGCCGATGTTCGGGCCTTCCGGCGTCTCAATCGGGCAGATGCGGCCGTAGTGGGTCGGGTGCACGTCGCGGACTTCGAAGCCGGCGCGCTCGCGCGACAGACCGCCTGGCCCGAGGGCGGACAGCCGGCGCTTGTGCGTGACTTCCGACAGCGGGTTGGTCTGGTCCATGAACTGCGACAGCTGCGACGATCCGAAGAACTCGCGAATCGCCGCCATCACCGGCTTGGCGTTGATCAGGTCGTGCGGCATCGCCGTCGCCATTTCCTGATAGACCGACATCTTTTCCTTGATCGCGCGCTCCATGCGGACCAGGCCGATGCGGAACTGGTTCTCGAGCAGCTCGCCGACCGAGCGGACGCGGCGGTTGCCGAGGTGATCGATGTCGTCGACGTTGGCGGTGTTCTTCCGCAGCTTCAGCAGGTAGCCGATCACTTCGTAGAAGTCCTGCGGGTGCAGGATGCGCTCGTCGAGCGGCGTCGTCAGCTTGAGCTTGGTGTTGAGCTTGAGTCGTCCGACGCGCGAGAAGTCGTACTTCTGCGGGTTGAAGAACATGTTCTCGAACAGCGATCGCGAGCTGTCGAGGGTCGGCGGATCGCCCGGCCGCAGGCGGCGGTAGATCTCGATCAGCGATTCCTCGTGCGTGCGGATCGGGTCCTTCTTGAGCGTCGCCGACATGATCGGGCCGACGTCGTCCTTCTCGGGGAAGAACACGTCGATCTTGTCGACGCCCTTTTCGTGCGCCATCGCCACGACGCGCTGGCTCAGCTCCTCGTTGGCCTCGAGCAGCACCTCGCCGGTGGCCGGGTCGACGATGTCGGCGGCCGCGAAGGCGCCCTCGATCGCTTCGTCGGTGATGGCGATGTCCTTGACGCCGGCCTTGCGCAGGCCCTCGATGTGGGACTTGGTGATCTTCTTGCCTTCGTTGATCGAGACATCGCCCGCCTGGACGTCCTTGCGCGAGCGCTGGCCGACCAGGCCCTCGCCGACCGACCAGTAGAGCGAGTTGTCGCGCAGGTTGATGCGATCGACCTGGTAGAAGGTGCGGATGATCTCGTCGCCGCCGCGCAGGCCGAGCGCGCGCAGGAACACCGAGGCCAGGAACTTGCGCTTGCGGTCGATGCGCACGTAGAGCAGGTTCTTGGTGTCGTACTCGAACTCGACCCAGGAGCCGCGATACGGAATGATCTGCGCGACGTAGAGGTTCTTGTCTTCCGAGTGGAAGAACGCGCCCGGCGAGCGGTGCAGCTGCGAGACGATGACGCGCTCGGTGCCGTTGATGATGAAGGTGCCGTTGTCGGTCATCAGCGGGATGTCGCCGAAATAGACCTCCTGCTCCTTGATGTCGCGGATGGTCTTGACGCCGGTCTCGGGGTCCTTGTTCCAGACCACCAGCCGGATCGTCACCTTCAGCGGCACGGCGTAGGTCATGCCGCGCTCCTGGCACTCGTCGACGTCGTACTTCAGCTTCAGCGCCACGGTGTGGCCGCAGATGTCACAGACATCGCCGCGCGCCTGGTTGCCGGTGCCGCACTTGGGGCACAGCACGTCCTTGTCGCCGTAGGGATCGCAGATCAGGGTGTGACCGCAGCTCTTGCACGGCTTGCGCAGGTGATGCAGGCCCTGCAGCTTGCCGCACTTGCACTCCCAGTTGCCGATCGAATACTCGATGAACTCGAGCGACGAGTTCTCGCGGAAGTCGCTGATCGGGAAGACCGACTTGAACACCGACTGCAGGCCCTGGTCCTCGCGCTCCGAGGGCAGGCGGTTCATCTGCAGGAAGCGCTCGTAGCTCTTCCGCTGGATCTCGATCAGGTTCGGGATCGGGACCGTGGTCTTGATCTTCGAGAAGTCCTTACGCTCGCGGTAAACGTTCTTAGGAAGGCTGTACATGCGTAGCTCGAGGTCCGGACAAAGAAAAAACAAATGCTCCGCGCACCGGGGAACTCGTCCCCAGTGCGCGGGCAACCACTACGGAGCGAAGCGATCGCTGAATTACTTGATCTCGACCTTCGCGCCGGCTTCCTCGAACTTCTTCTTGATCGCCGCGGCCTCGTCCTTGGTGACGCCTTCCTTGATGGCCTTGGGCGCGCTCTCGACGAGGTCCTTCGCTTCCTTGAGGCCGAGGCTGGTGACTTCGCGGACCACCTTGATCACGTTGATCTTGTTGCCGCCCACTGTCGGTCAGCGTCACGGTGAATTCGGTCTGCTCTTCCGCCGGCGCTGCCGCGCCGCCGGCCGCCGCGCCGCCGCCCATCGGCATCCCATCATCGGCATCGCCGCCGCGGCGGAGACGCCGAGTTCGGTCTCGAGGGCCTTGACGAGCTGCGAGAGCTCCATCACGCTGATGCCCTTGATGTATTCGATCACCTGCTGCTGGTTCACTTCGGCCATTGCTCTCGCTCCTTAAAAAAAACCTGTCGTCGAATTAAGGCTCGTGAGGTCTGGGAATCCGGCTTCGGACTCTATGATCTCTTCTGCTCTGCCTGCACGAGGACGCTCATCAGGTCCCTCGGCACCGCGTTCAACACGCGCACCAGGTTGACCATCGGCGCCTGGAGGAGGAAGAGCAGCTTCGCGTAGAGTTCCGGCTTGCCGGGCATGGTCGCCAGCGCCGCGACTTCGGCGGCCTGGATCGTCTGCCCCTGCACCACCGCCGCCTTGATCTTCAGCGTCGGCGCGCTCTTCATGAACGCGGTCAGCGCCTTGGCCAGCGCCACCGGGTCTTCCTTGGTGTAGGCGACCGCGGTCATGCCTTCGAAGTGCGACGACAGCGATTCGAACGGCGTGCCCTTCAGCGCGCGCTTGGCCAGCGAGTTCTTGACGACCTTGTAGGTCGCCTTCGCCTTGCGCAGGTCGGTCCGCAGCTGCGTCACCTGGGGCACGTTGATGCCCTTGTAGTCGATCAGAATCGCGACGTCGTGGCCCTTGAAGGTGCCTTCGAGCGATTCGAGCTCGGTGGTTTTGTCTGCTCTCGTGACGGCCATGATCTCTTTCCTACTTCTTCGCCGACGCGGCTTCGACGTGGGTTTCGTCGATCTTCACGCCGGGGCCCATCGTCGAGGACACGGTGATGCTGCGCAGGTACTTGCCCTTGGCAGCGGCGGGCTTGGCGCGCACGATGCTGTCGATCAGCGCCGCCGCGTTGTCGACCAGGTTCTGCGACGAGAACGACATCTTGCCGACCGGCGCGTGCACGATGCCGGTCTTGTCGACGCGGAACTCGACCTTGCCGGCCTTGATTTCCTTGACCGCCTGCGCGACGTTCGGCGTGACGGTGCCGGTCTTCGGGTTCGGCATCAGGCCGCGCGGGCCGAGCACCTTGCCGAGCTTGCCGACCGCGCGCATCATGTCGGGCGTCGCGACGACGGCGTCGAAATCGGTCCAGCCGCCGTTGATCTTCTCGACCAGCTCTTCGCCGCCGACCATGTCGGCGCCGGCCTCTTCCGCTTCCTTCTGCTTGTCGGGGCCGGCAATCACCAGCACCTTCTTCGACTTGCCGAGGCCGTGCGGCAGCACCACGGTGCCGCGCACCATCTGGTCGGCGTGCTTCGGGATCGACGCCGAGCCGAATCGACAGCGCGACGGTCTCGTCGAAGTTGGCGAACTTGATCTTCTGCACCAGCGGCAGCGCCTCCGCGAGGAGATAGGGCTTGTTCTCGACTTGCCTCTTCGCCGCGGTGAACTTCTTTCCGTGTGTTCTCATGTGTACCTAGGTGGTAGCGGCAGGCCGCCCTCCCACTCGTTATCCAACTACGTCCAGGCCCATCGAGCGCGCCGTGCCGGCCACGGTCCGCACCGCCGACTCGATCGAATCGCAGTTGAGGTCCGGCATCTTCGGCCTTGGCAATGTCTTCGACCTGCTTGCATCGTCACCGAGCCGACCTTGTTCTTGTTCGGCACCGCCGAGCCGACCGCGATGTTGGCGGCCTTCTTCAGCAGGATCGACGCCGGCGGCGTCTTGGTGATGAAGGTGTAGGAGCGATCCGAGTAAATCGTCACGACCGCCGGAATGATCAGGCCGTCGTCTTTCGCCGTCTTGGCGTTGAAGGCCTTGACGAAGTCCATGATGTTGACGCCGTGCGGACCGAGCGCGGTGCCGACCGGCGGCGCCGGCGTCGCCTTGCCGGCGGGAATCTGGAGCTTCACCATTGCCTGAACTTTTTTAGCCATTACAGTTTCTCAACCTGCAGAAAATCCAATTCCACCGGGGTGGCGCGACCGAAGATCGTGACCATCACCTTCAATGTGTTCTTCTCGACGTTGACCTCGTCGACCGCGCCGTTGAAGCCGGTGAACGGGCCCTCGTTGATGCGCACCTGGTCGCCCTTGTCGAACGTGTATTTCGGCTTCGGCTTCTCGGCGGCGGTCTTGACCTGCTCGAGAATCTGCTCGACTTCTTCCTTGCTGAGCGGCGTCGGCTTGGCGCCGGCGCCGACAAAGCCGGTGACCTTCGGCGTGTTCTTGACGACGTGCCACGCGTTGTCGGTCATGTTCATCTCGACCAGGATGTAGCCGGGGAAGAAGCGCTTCGACGACACCACCTTGCGGCCGCCGCGCATTTCCACCACGTCCTCGGTCGGGATCAGGATCTCGCCAATCTCATCGGCCAGCCCGTAGGCCAGTCTTGCGCTCCGCGAGCGACTCGGACACCTTCTTCTCGAAACCCGAGTAGGTGTGGACGATGTACCAGCTCTTGGTGGCTACGTCGGTCACGACGCCGCTCCAAAGCGGTTGAACAACCACTGCACGGCGCTGTTCAACGCGATGTCGACGCCGAACAGGTACAGGCCGAAGATCACCGAAAAGAGAATCACCACGACGGTCGTCGCATAGACCTCGCGCTGCGAGGGCCACGTGACGCGCTTCATCTCGTTGCGGACTTCCCGGAGGAATTCGCCAGCGCGCTGGAACCAGCCAAGCGGTCCGCTGGAGGTCCGTTCGCCGGGTTGTTCGATCGTTTCGGTGCTCATCGTGTCTTTTGCTGGTTGCAGTGCGTCGCGTCGCCGCAGCTCAGATTGGCAGGCCAGGAGGGAATCGAACCCCCAACCCCCGGTTTTGGAGACCGGTGCTCTGCCAATTGAGCTACTGGCCTACGCGAGCCTTGCTCGCCCGCGCATGCGCGGCCTACTTCTGCTCCTTGTGCGGCTGATGCTTCCGGCAGAAGCGGCAGTACTTCTTCATCTCGAGCCGTTCCGTCGTCTTCTTCTTGTTCTTCGTCGTGCTGTAGTTGCGGCGCTTACATTCACCGCACGCCATCTGGATGATGTCTCTCATTGCTGATCCTTCAAGTGGCCAGTCAGGAGCCAGGGGCCAGTAGGCCAGTAGCAGTTCCTGACCAGCCTGACGGCCTGCTACGGCCTGCTTGGCCTGTTACTGCGATGATCTCGGTGACCGAACCGGCGCCGACCGTGCGGCCGCCTTCACGAATCGCGAACCGCGCGCCCTTTTCGAGCGCGACCGGCGCAATCAGCTCGCACCGTGACGCTGGTGTTGTCGCCGGGCATGATCATCTCGACGCCTTCGTTGAGGTTCAGCGTGCCGGTCACGTCCGTGGTGCGGAGGTAGAACTGCGGACGGTAGCCGTTGAAGAACGGGGTGTGACGGCCGCCCTCTTCCTTGGTCAACACGACGACTTCGGCCTTGAACTTGGTGTGCGGCTTGATCGAGCCGGGCTTGGCCAGCACCTGGCCGCGCTCGACGTCTTCCTTTTCCACGCCGCGCAGCAGGATGCCGACGTTGTCGCCCGCCTGGCCCGAGTCGAGCAGCTTGCGGAACATTTCGACGCCGGTGACGATCTTCTTCTCGGTCGGCTTGAAGCCGATGATCTCGATTTCCTCGCCGACCTTGACCGTGCCGCGCTCGATACGGCCGGTGACGACCGTGCCGCGGCCCGAGATCGAGAACACGTCTTCGATCGGCATCAGGAACGGCTTGTCGACGTCGCGCTCCGGCACCGGAATGTAGGTGTCGAGCGCTTCCATCAGCTTGGCGACCGATTCGACGCCTTCGGGATCGCCGTTGAGCGCGCCGAGCGCCGACACGCGCACCACCGGCAGATCGTCGCCGGGGAAGCCGTAGCCCTTGAGCAGCTCGCGCACTTCGAGCTCGACCAGGTCGACCAGTTCGGTGTCGTCCACCGCGTCGACCTTGTTCAGGGCGACGACGATGTACGGCACGTTGACCTGGCGGGCGAGCAGGATGTGCTCGCGCGTCTGCGGCATCGGACCGTCGATGCAGCTGACCACCAGGATCGCGCCGTCCATCTGCGCCGCGCCGGTGATCATGTTCTTGATGTAGTCGGCGTGGCCGGGGCAGTCGACGTGCGCGTAGTGGCGGGTCGCCGTGCCGTATTCCACGTGGCTGGTCGCGATCGTCAGAATCTTGGTCTCGTCGCGGCGGCCCTGCGACTCGGAGGCCTTGGCCACCTGATCGTACGGGACGAACTTCGCCCAGCCCTTGTCGGCCGAAACCTTGGTCAGCGCCGCGGTCAAGGTGGTCTTGCCGTGGTCGATGTGGCCAATGGTGCCGACGTTGACGTGTGCTTTGGACCGATCAAATTTCTCTTTCGACATGACTCGCCTTCGCTCGCTTCGTTAAAACGACAATCGACACCTTGCCGACGTCGGATGTTCAATTTTTCTCGGCTGGCTTGCCAACCGAAGCTCGCACTTACGCTGCGGCCCACCGCCGCGGCTTCGCCGCCAGGGTGGGCAACCCTCTCGCTCACCGGAGCGAAGGTTGGAGCTGATGACCGGGATTGAACCGGTGACCTCGTCCTTACCAAGGACGCGCTCTGCCAACTGAGCTACATCAGCGAATGGAGCGGGAGACGGGGATCGAACCCGCGACCAACAGCTTGGAAGGCTGTGACTCTACCACTGAGTTACTCCCGCCTTCGTCCCTCAGGGACTTCGGCGGGCAGGCCCGCGCGTCCCTCGCTAATTCGCCAACTCGCTCTACCAACGTCGAGCCCTCACGGGCCTGCCATCCGACGCTCACACCGTGCCTTGCGGTCCACCTACGCGCTTCGCACTACGGTGGACATCCTTCGCGCACATCACGGCGAAGGATGGTGGGGAGGCAAGGATTCGAACCTTGGTAGCCACTAGGACGACAGATTTACAGTCTGTTGCGATTGACCGCTCCGCCACCTCCCCAATTTTTTTTGGATACCGTGTGCTTCCGTTGCCCCGTGCTGCTCGTTCGGCGCGCTCGTTAAAAGATGGAGCTGGCGAAGGGATTTGAACCCCCGACCGGCTGATTACAAATCAGCTGCTCTACCGGGCTGAGCTACGCCAGCCTAAGCAAAAGGGAGATACTAGCACGTTAACGTGCCAGCAACACAACCGGAAGGGACACTTTGCCTGCCCACGATCCGCGCGGGCGGCCTCGCCAACTCCTGTTCGCTTCCGGAGTACCAGCGATAAACCAGCCATTCTGGCCTATCTCCCCCGGCTTCGGTTCCGCCTCTGCCTGACCGCCTCATACAAGACGACGCCAGTGGCGACCGAAACATTAAGACTTCCCACGTGGCCGAGCATTGGAATGCCGACCACCTGGTCACATCGTTCCCTCACGAGCCGTCGCAGCCCGTGACCTTCAGCCCCTACGACGAGGGCCGTTGGAAGTGTGAGATCCCACTCATAGTAGGACATTTTCGCGCCGGCGTCGAGTCCCACGGTCCAGACGCCCGCTTTTTTCAGCTCGTCGAGGGATCGGGCGATGTTCACCACGTCCGCAATCGGCACGTAGTTGACCGCGCCGGCCGACGCCTTTCCCGCCGCACCATCGAGCGACGCCGCGCGGCGCGTCTGGCGGACGATACCCGAGGCGCCGCACGCATCAACGGTGCGCAGAATCGCGCCGACGTTGTGCGGGTCCTCGACCTCGTCCAGGACGACGATGAGCGGCGGTCCATTTGCGCCGTCCGCGCCAGGTCTGCCAGCGTGGTCTCGGTGCGGCGCTCGACGTCGGCTACCACGCCCTGATGCGCGCCGCGTTTCGAGGCGTCGTCGAGCTCGTCGCGCGTCACGTAGCGGATGCGGACGCTGTGCCGCGCCGGCTTCTTCCAGCAGGCGCTGCAGCCGGTCGTCGGCGCGCTGCGCCACCCAGATCTCCTTGGCACGCTTGGCTTTGATGGCCTCGAGCACCGGGTTGATGCCGTAGATGATCACGTTCCGGCATCATAGCCCCTCACGCCGGCCTGGCCACCTCCCGATACACCCCTCGATGGACAGCGTGCCCGCCCCCGTCGGGATCGGCGCCGAGACGGACGGCAAACGCCTGAAATGGGAAGCCAAGCAACTGGAGGGCACCCGCCCGCTTGGCGCCTGGGAACTCTATCGCGCGCTGAACGATGCGCTCGATGAAGGCCACGATCAATTCGACCTCAGCAACCGCGACGCCCGGCTGGCCCTGATACTCATGGGCGGCCTCAATGCCGCGCTGGTCGTCCTCGCGTCGCAAACCAGCCTCGGCGCCGGCCTCTCCAGGATCGAACGACAGATCGAAGGCGGCGTCATCGCCATCTACGCGCTCTTCGCCATCGCGTTCCTGCTGCAGGCGATCGAGGCGTTACGTCCGGCGCAGTTCCGGCCGCAGTTGGACCAGTGGCGCAAGGATCGCGACGACTTCCCGAGCGGGGTCCGCTACTACGAGGACGTGGTCAAGCGCGACACGCTCGAGCACTGGGACGCGTGGCGGAAAACTTCACTGCAGCAGCTGAACGCGGAACTCGCGGTGCAGCTGCACAGCGTGTGCCTCAAGAACCAGGCGCGCAAACAGGCGCTGCGCCGGCTGTATCGCAGCCTGCGCAACATGGCGGTCGTATTCTCGGCGATCCTGCTGCTGTTTGCGGTCTTCAGCGTGGTGTAAGCGCCCCGGCAGCGGCGGCGCTACTGCTTCATCGCCACCAGCTGAGCGACATCGAACACCCGGCCGTTGGCGACCACCTTCCTGACCTTCACGGTGTTGGCGATGTTGGCGAGCGGATCGCCGTCGATCGCGATCAGGTCGGCGAGCTTGCCGGGTTCGATCGTGCCGCCGTTGTAGCCAAGCGCCTTCGCGGGATTGACCGTCGCGGTCTTCAGCGCATCGAACGCGGACATGCCGGCCATCGTGTAGGCCATCAGCTCGCCGTGGAGATTGACGGCGTTGGGCGTGTCGGTGCCCGCGACGACCAGGCCGCCGGCCTTCATGATGTCGATCACCATCTTGCCGCTGCCGCCGCGCGGGTCGCCGCCGCCGCCGGCGAACTGCGCGTCACCGGCTGCGCCGCCACCTGCCGCTGAATCCACTGCGGATACAGCGTGAACCGCGGATCGTTCTTGAGCGCCGGATCCTTCTCGAACAGCTCGCGCGCGCCGCCGCCGGAAATCATCGGACAGAAGATCCGCCGGCTCTTGCCGAACAGCTGCACCACGTCCTCGTATGCCGTCTGCAGCGTCGCCTGCTTCGGCGAGTAGCCGCGCCGGCTGGTCGCGGCGGTGTGCTCGGTGTTGTCGACGCCGACCAGCGAGGCCGGATAGATCTCGTGCGTCGCCACCGGCACGCCGATGCTGTGCGCGAACTCCACCATCCGCTTCTGCTGCAGGTCGGGCAGCCGCACGTAGCTCTTGATCAGATCGTGCTCGAGCACCTTGGCGCGCTGCAGCTCCATCTCGAACTGGCTGACGTTGGAGATCGCGATGCCCATCTTGTAGTAGACGCGCTTCCACTCCATCAGATAGCCGGTGCCGTAGACGCGCGGGCCCGGCCGCACGCCGGCCTCGTTGGCTTCGCGATCCTCGACGGCTTCATACGGCGTGTTGCCGGGACTGCGCACGGTGGTGACGCCGAACGACAGCCACGCGCGTCCCTGCGCCGCGCCGTAGTCCTTCTGCAGGTGCGAATGGAACTCGGTCAGGCCGGGCATGACGGTGAGATTCGAGGCGTCGACGACCTCGGCCTTCAGGTGGTTGGCGGCGGCATGCGGCACCACCGAGGTGATCCGGTTGCCGGTGACGATGACATCGACATTCGATCGCATCGTCGGCGACTTCATGTCGAGCAGCCTGCCGGCGTGCACGACGACGCGGGTCTTCGGGATCGCGGGCGTCCAGGTCATGTTGAACGGCACGGTCCGGGTGTCGCCGGTTTCGATGTCGACGATGCGCAGCTGATCGAGCGACTGATAGAGGATGTGGCGCGAGTCGCCCTGCCAGCTGGGGGCGTGCGCGCTCTCCGACGTCACCCGGCGCGGCGGCCCCAGCGGCTCGCCGCTCGCCGCCACCGGCCACACCGACAGCACGCCTTCGTAGATCGCCGCCATCTTCGGTGCCATCCGGCGACCACACCGGCCCGCCGCCGCCGCGCGAATCGATCGACAGCATCGGGATCGGCGCGTACCACTTCACGTCGCCGCCGCTCGCCGCGATCGTCTGCACCTGGTTGGTGCCTTCGCGAAAGCGCACCGTCATCGGCGCGATACCGGCAAGCGCGATGCGCTTGCCGTCGGGCGACCAGGTCGGCGTGCCCGGCTGCGGCAGCGTAGTCGTGGATCTTCGTGATCTGGCCGGACGCGAGATCGAGGATCGACATCTCGGCGACGCGCCACATGCCGTCGACGTTGAAGAACACGATCTTCTTGCCGTCCGGCGAGAACGACGCGCCCTGCGGCTGGGTGGTGATGTCGGTGACCTTGCGCGCCTGGCCGCTCTTCATGTCGCGGATCCAGAGCTGCAGCAGCTGCGCTGTCCTTGTCGGACGAGTAGACGAGCGAGCCGCCGTCGGGCGACCACGACGGGTCGGTGTCGAGCGCCGCAGTCCCGGGTGAGGTTGACGGGCGCGCCGCCGCCGACCGGCATGACGTAGATGTCGCCGACCGCCGCAAACGCGATCTGCGTGCCGTCGGGCGAGATCACCGGGCGCACCAGGCCGAGCGTCTTGCGCGGCGTGGTCGAGGTGAAGTCGCGCACGCGGCGGGTGTACTCGGGATGGATCACCGTCATCGTCGCGGTGAAATCGATCGTCTGCATCGGCAGGCCGGACACCGAGCGGCGCCGGATCTTGCCGTCCGAGACGTAGAGGTATTCGGTGGCGGAAGCCCACGACGGCGCGGAACGCGAAGACGTTCTCGCTGCCGGTCACGGCCTTGCCGTCGATTTCGTAGCGGCTCTGCTGCCCGGCGGTGACGTGATACAGCAGCTGCCCGCCGGGACCGAACGACGGCGCGTCGAGACGCGCGCCCTTGACGCTGCGGACCCGCCGCTCCCCCATCGATCGGAGGTTCATGGACCACAGCGATTCGTAGTTGTCGCGCGAGGAGGCGTAGGCAATCTCGCTGTCGTCGGCCGACCAGGTCGGCATGAAGTCTTCGCTCGGGCCCTTGGTAATCTGCCTGAGCTCGCCGCTGCGCAGATCGAGCGTCCAGATGTTGTAGTCGCTGCCGAGCGGGTTGCCGCGATCGGACGAGAAGGCGATGCGGGTGCCGTCGTGCGAGTAGATCGGCTCGCGATCGTCGAACGTGCCCCACGTCAGCTTGCGCTGATTGGAGCCGTCGGGGTTGATCGCCCAGATGTCGTAGCCGCCGTCGCGATAGGCGAAGAACACGATGGTGCGGCCGTCCGGCGACCACCGCGGCTGGCGCGCGTCGTTGAAGACGTCGGTGATGCGCTGTCATGGCGCCGCCGGCGACCGGCACGGTCCAGATGCTGCCCTGCATGTCGGTGGCGAGCGTTCGCCCATCCGGCGAGATCGCCACCGACATCGAGGTGCCTTCGCGCACGGTGACGTCGATTGAGGCAACCTTGGGAGCGGCGGGAGGGCGGCGCGGCCGGCGGGGCCGGCGGTCGCGAGGCTTGCTGGGCCGTGACCACCGTCACCATACCGACCATCGTCATCACAAGCAGCGGCGTCTTCATGCCGCGCATCTTAACAGGGTGCGGGGATGCGAGGGTGCGGTCAGAGTGGATCGTGCGACGGCGGACGCGCGCTCGCGGCAGCCGAGCACCGGCGCAAGGCCGGAGGCGCCGCCCAGATCGGCGGCGCGGTCGATCGCCGGAACGATCAGATCGAGCTCAGGGCCTTCGTGGGCGCCGGTCAGGATCACGCGAATCGGGTGGAACAGGTTCTTGCCCTTCAGGCCGGTGCGGTCCTTGACGCGGTTGGCGATGGCGCGAAAGGCCTCCTTGTCGGCCACCCGCGGCGCGGCGGCGAGTTCGTCAGCGAGGGCCGTCGCCAGACTCGGCGTCAACCGCGCTCGGGCGGCACCTCGTATCGAAACACCGTGTCGAGACGATCGGCCAGTTGCGGCAGGCGATCGACCGACTGCGCCATCCCCGGCAGCACGGTCTCGAGCCACTGCCGCGCGGCGGCGGACAAGTCGCCGACGATCTGCCCGCGCTCGCGCAAGTGGCGTTCGGCGAGCGACGCCAGACGATCGGGCGGGCAAGCCTTCAGGTAGTGCCGGTTGGCCCAGGCCAGCTTGTCCTCGTCGAACACGCCGGCGCTGTGCGCGACGTTCTCGAGGCGAAACCGGCGCGCCAGTTCGTCGGCCGGCAACAGCTCGTCGTTCTGGCCGGGCGACCAGCCGATCAAGCGCCAGATAGTTCACCAGCGCTTCCGGCAGGTAGCCCTTGTCGCGAAATTCCTTGACCGAGGTCGCGCCATGACGCTTCGACAGCGGCGCGTGATCCGGTCCCATCACCAGCGACAGGTGCGCGAACGCCGGCGGCTCGTAGCCGTAGGCCTCGTACAGCAGGATCTGCCGCGGCGTGTTCGAGATGTGATCCTCGCCGCGAATCACGTGCGTCACCTTCATCAACGCATCGTCGATCACGACGGCAAAGTTGTAGGCGGGAATGCCGTCGGATCGGACCAGCACCGGATCGCCGATCACGTCGGTGTGAAAGGTCACCTCCCCGCGCACCACGTCGTTGAAGGTGACGCTACGGCCTTCGGGCACGCGCAGCCGTACCACCGCGGCCTCGCCGGTGTGCTTGCCGACGCTCAGCCTCGGCCGGCGGGATATTGCGGCACGTGCCGGCATACTTCGGCGGCAGCCCGGCGGCGAGTTGCGACTGGCGATGCGACTCGAGTGTCGCGGCGGAGCAGAAGCAGTAGTAGCCCTTGCCTTCGGCCAGCAGCCGATGGGTGTGATCGACGTACGACTGCATCCGCTCGGTCTGGCGATACGGCCCGTACGGCCCGCCGGTCTCGACGCCCTTCGTCCCACTGCAGTCCCAGCCAGCGCAAATCGTCGAGAATCGCCTGCTCGGACTCCCGGCGTCGACCGCTCGAGATCGGTGTCCTCGATGCGCAGGATGAAGGTGCCGCCCTGCCCGCGGGCCAACAACCAGTTAAACAGCGCCGTGCGGGCGTTGCCGACGTGCAAATGGCCGGTCGGCGATGGCGCGAATCGAACTCTCATGTGTAGCATCCGATCTTATCAGCTTGGTATGCTTCTGCTGACCTGGAGGTCACCCATGAAACGAGCACTTCTTGCAGGCATTGGCGCACTGGCATTTTCGGCCGGCGCGTTCGCTCAAACCCCGGCGGGTAATTTCGACGCGGCACTGGCGGCGGCTCCGGCGCAGATGCGCGACGGCGCCATGGTCATCAAGTGGAAGGCAGACGGCTCGCACGAGACGCTGCGTCCCGGCACCAACCGGTTGGTGTGCTACGACCAGTCGGGCGACGCCGGCGAACAGCCGGTGTCGTCACAGTGCACCAGTGTCGGCAATCTGGATCGCGTCAAGCAGAACAAGATCTACGAGGCGAAAATCGCCGACCGCCCCGCGCGTGAGGCGGCGCTGGCCGAACTCGAGAAGAAAGGCGAACGCGTCAAGCCGGAGTTCGGCTCGGTCTGGTACACGCGACAGGGCAAGGACGCCGCGACCGCCCGCCTGCACGTGACCATCGCGGTTCCGGGCGCGACGACCGCCACGCTGGGCTTACCGGACAACAACAAGATGGGCGGCGCCTACATCATGAATGCCGGGCACCAGCGACCGCGCACATCATGACCCCCGGCTCGTAGACGACGGTTACGACCAACCAGACGCATGGCGTGGCAGGCCATGGACTCACCGCGGCCCATGCTGTCCACGCCTTCGTTCGTCTTGCCTTTGACGCTGACCGCACTCGGTTCCACGTCGAGGGCCGCGGCGAGGTTGGCGCGCATCGCCTCGAGATACGGCAGCAGCTTCGGCCGCTGCGCAATCACCGTCACGTCGACGTTCGACACGCGATAGCCCGCTTCGTGCACCCTGGCGATCGCGCCCTTCAGCAGCGCGATGCTGTCGGCGCCTTGCCATTTCGGATCGGTATCCGGAAACAGCCGGCCGATGTCGCCGATGCCGGCGGCGCCCAGCACCGCATCGGTCACCGCGTGACAGACGATGTCGGCGTCGGAGTGGCCGTCGAGGCCGAGCTCGAAGGGAATGGTCACGCCGCCGAGAATTAACGGCCGTCCGGCCACCAGGCGGTGCAGATCGTAGCCGTTGCCGATACGAATACCGTGCGGATTCGAGTGGAGGGTGGCGGCTTCAGCCGCCGCCAAATCGTCCGGAGTGGTGATCTTCACGTTCCTCGGATCTCCTTCAACAACGTGGACCGGCAGACCGAGTCGTTCGACCAGCATCGCTTCGTCGGTCGCGTCGACGTGCGCGCCCTCACCCAGCGCGCGCGCGAGAATGTCGCGGCGAAACGCCTGCGGCGTCTGCGCGAGAAACACGCTGTCGCGGGGAATGGTCGCGACGATGCGCGCGCGAGCCGTCGGCATTGGCGTCACCCGCCTGTTTGACGGTGTCGCGAACGGCGACCGCGGCGATCGCGGCGCCGTAGCGTTCGGCGCCGTCGATGGCGCGGCCGATCACGACCCCGGTCACGAACGGCCGCGCCGCGTCGTGGATCACGATCACCTCCGCCTGCGCCGAGGTCTTCGCGAAGGCATTGGCGACCGAGTCCTGACGGCGCGCGCCGCCGGCCACAAAACGGATCGGCGATCCCGGTCGTTGCCGTGAACGACTTCGCAACCGCCTCGAGGTGGTCGCCGGGCAACGCGACGACGATCTCGTCGATGCGATCGCTGGCGGCCAGCGCCGCCACGCTCAGTTCGAGAATGGAACGTCCGCCGAGCTCGAGAAACTGCTTCGGCCGGTCGGCGCCGAGGCGCACGCCCCGTCCGCCGGCGGCGATGATGGCGGCAACATACATGTCCGAGCTGGGAATTGTACGATAAGCTCCCGTCCCGTCGCCGCCAATGCGCACCCTCCCCGAGCTGTTCGATCTCACCGGCCGTGTCGCCATCGTCACCGGCGGATCGCGCGGCCTTGGCGAAGAAATGGCCGAGGGCCTGGCCGAAGCGGGCGCGTCATTGATGCTGTGCGCGCGCCGCGAACAGTGGCTGACGCCGACGCTCGACGCGTTTCGGTCGCGCGGGTTCGCGGTCGAAGGCATGGTCTGTGACGTCGCCATCCCCGAGCAGGTCCAGGCCGTGGTCGATCGGACGATCGCCGCGTTTGGGAAAATCGACATCCTGATCAACAACGCCGGCATCAGCTGGGCCGCGGAACCCGACACCATGCCGCTCGAGAAGTGGCAGAAGGTGATCGACACCAACTTGACCGGCACCTTCCTCTTTTCTCAGGCCGCCGGACGGGAGATGCTGAAGCGCCAGTCGGGGTGCATCATCAACATCGCCTCCATCGCCGGGATGATCGGCTCCGTCAGCACGTCGCATTGGGCCGGCTATGCCGCCAGCAAGGCCGGCATCATCGGCCTGACGCGCGAGTTGGCGGCGACGTGGGGCCGCAGCAACATCCGCGTCAACGCCATCGCGCCGGGGTTCTTTCACTCGCGACTGGCCGATGCCGCGATCGTGCAGGCCGAGCCGCAGATCAGGGCGACCAGCCCGATCCCGCGCGTCGGCGACGCAGGCGAGCTGAAAGGCGTCGCGGTATTTCTCGCCGCGGATGCGTCGACCTACATCACCGGCCAGACGATCGTCGTCGACGGCGGGCGAACAATCGCGTCGTAAGTCGCAAACCGCACCACAACGCGGCCGTGCGATCCTCCGCTACTCACGGAACGGCGATCGCGTTGCCGGGCAGCAGCGGCGTATGCCGCGGCAATCGCCGTGCTTGCGAGGCTTGCTCGAAGCCATAGCCGATCGCGAGCAGTCTCGCCTCGCTGAACGCAGGGCCGAGAAACGACATCGCCACCGGCAGATCGTCGGTGGTGAAACCGGCAGGCACGATCAGCTCGGGGAAGCCCGACAGGTTTGCCAGGTTCGATCCCGAGCCGGCGGCGCCACCCGGAACCTCCGGAGGCGCCGCAATCAACTGCGGGCGGCGCGACGCGGTCGGGTAGACGATGGCGTCGAGCTGGTCGGCGGCCAGGATGCCGTCGAGCACCGCCCGCACCAGCGGCAAGGCGTGGTCGCGTACCGCCGTGTATTGATAGTCCTTCAGCGTGCCGCTGCCGGACTCGCGGACCATCAACGACCACCGGCCCGGATTCGGACTGGCGCCATCGGGCCGCGGCGCATTCACCCGGCGCGCGCGGTCGATCAGGTCGGTGATGTTCTTCGGGTAGCGCGGTCCGAGTGTCGCGAGGTAATCCTTGATCTGCACGACGAACTCCGGATACCGGATGGCGTTGTAGTACTCGCCTTTGGCGTCGAGGAGCCACTTCGGCAGTCGCACGTCGACAATCGTCGCGCCCTGCTTGCGCATGCGCGTCGAGCGAGGACTCCATGACCCAGTCGACGTCGGCATCCTGACCGAGAAAGTCGCGGGCCACGCCGAGGCGCGCGCCTTTGATTGCATCTGTCTTCAACGACTGCGTGTAGTCGGTCTGGCTGCGGCCTTCACCGAGCGTGGTGGCGGCATCGGCGGGGTCAACGCCGGCGATGACGCTCAACAGCGCCGCCACGTCGTAGACGCTGCGCGCCATCGGACCGACCGTATCGAAGCTCAACGCCAGCGGAATCACGCCGTCACGACTGACCAGTCCCATGGTGGTCTTGAGACCCGCAATACCGTTGGCGGTGGATGGACCTCGCACCGACCCGCCGGTATCGGTGCCAAGGCCGGCCATCGCGAATGCGGCGGCCATCGCCGCGCCCGTGCCGCCGGAGGACCCCGAGGGTGTGCGGGTCGGATCGTGCGGATTGAGGATCTGGCCGCCGAGGGAGCTGTGCGCCGCGCCGGAGGCAAACTCCGAGAGGTTCGCCTTGGCGATGATGATGGCGCCGGCGGCGCGCAGCTTCCCGACCACGAACGCATCGTCGGGCGGCATCGATCCTTCGAGCAGCACGGAACCGCCGGTCGTGGCCATGTCGGCGGTGTCGATGTTGTCCTTGATGATCACCGGGATGCCGTGCAGCGGCGAGCGCGCGCCCTTGGTCTTGCGCTCGGCGTCCATCGCGCGCGCGAGCTCGAGCGCTTTCGGATTGAGCGCGATCACGGCATGGAGCGACGGCCCCTGGCGGTCGTAGGCCGCGATCCGCGCCAGGAACATCTGGACGAGCCGCTCAGACGTGAGCGTGCCCTTGGACAGCGCGGCGTTGATGTCCGCGATCGTCGCGACGTCGAGATCGATCGTCTTCTGCGCGGAGAGCGTGGGGGCGGTCAGTAACAGGGCCAGCAGTGCGGCGGCTGCCCGCGTCATCATCGTCATGGCTCGACACTCTATCCCAAGCGCCTTCATCTACAATCTGCACATGACACGCATGACCCGACTCGCCGGCACGGTCGTCGTCTTCGCCATCTCGGCGCTCGCCGCCGGCTCCACCTTCGCGCAAAGCGCCACGGCGGCCGGCCCACAACCAACGGTATCGATCGACACGCTGATGGCCACGCCGTTCCCCACCGAGCTGGTGGCGGCGCCGACCGGCGGCACGATCGCGTGGGTGTCGAGCAGGAGCGGCGTGCACAATATCCTGATCGCGGAGCCGTCGCCCGGGACCGGACCGCTGGCGGGGCGGACCGATCACAAGTGGCGCGCGGTGACCAACTATACCGGCGACGACGGGTTGTGGATTACCGAACCAGGGTTCACGAGCGATGCGACGACGATTGTCTACGTGCGCGGCGACGGCGCCAACCGCCAGGGAGAGTCGCCCAACCCCGCGCAACTGCAGGACGGCACGGAGCAGGCGGTGTTCGCGGTTGCGGTCGCGGGCGGAACGCCGAAGCGGCTCGGGCCCGGCAACGGCGTGGTCGCGTCGCCACGGGGGCAGCGCGTCGCCTGGGTATCGCGGGGACAAATCTGGAGCGCCGACCTCGCGTCAGCCGACGCGCCGGCGCGGCTGATCAACGCCCGCGGCAACGCGTCCGGCCTGTCGTGGTCGCCCGGATGGGTCGATGCTCGCCTTCACGAGCGGCCGCGGCACGCACAGCTACATCGGCGTGTTCACGCTCGCCTCGAAGCAGCTGCGCTATATCGATCCGTCGCTCGATCGCGACAGCAACCCGGTGTGGTCGCCGGATGGATCGCGCCTCGCCTGGATTCGCCAGGCCGCTGCGCCGAGGGCGCGGATGTTTTCCCCGCGGCGCGAAGTCGACGAGCCGTGGTCGCTCCGCGTCGCCGAGGTGACGACCGGGGTGGCGCGACAGGCGTGGAAGGCCGAAGCCGGTTACGGCAGTGCCTTTCAGGGCGTGGTCGCCGACAGCCAGCTCCATTGGGGCGCCGGCGACCGGCTGGTGTTTCCGTGGGAGAAGGACGGCTGGCTGCACCTGTATTCCGTGCCGGCTTCCGGCGGCACCGCGACGCTGCTGACACCCGGCACTTTCGAGGTCGAATACGTCAACATCGCGTCGAACGGCGCGACGATGATCTACAACTCGAACCAGGACGACATCGATCGTCGTCACGTCTGGACGGTGCCGGTTGACGGCTCCGCCCCACCGTCGCGGCTCGCGGTCAAGTCGAACGGCAGCGAATGGCAGCCGACGGTGACGAGCGACGGCCACATCGCGATGCTGCACGCCGATGCCGCAGACGCCGCCGCACGTGATGGTGATGTGGCCGGACGGCAACGCGCATTCGCTGCTCGAGAACATGCTCCCCGCCGGCTTCGATCCGGCGGCGCTCGTGACGCCGCAGCCGGTGATGATCACCGCCGACCGACGGCATGCCGATTCACTCCCAGCTGTTCCTGCCGAAGGATCTCAAGCCCGGCGAGCAGCGGCCGGCGTTGATCTTCTTTCACGGCGGCTCGCGCCGCCAGATGCTGCTCACCTGGCACTACAACTACTACTACCGCAATGCCTACGCGATGAATCAGTGGCTGGCGAGCCAGGGCTACATCGTGCTGTCGGTGAACTATCGCAGCGGCATTGGCTACGGCCTCGAGTTCCGCGAGGCGCTCAACTACGGCGCCTCGGGCGGCGCCGAGTTCAACGACGTGATGGGCGCCGGGCTTGTATCTGAAGAGCCGCGCCGACGTCGATCCGGCGCGCATCGGCTTGTGGGGCGGCTCGTACGGCGGCTATCTCACCGCCATGGGACTGTCTCGCGCCTCCGATCTGTTCGCCGCCGGCGTCGATTTCCACGGCGTGCACGACTGGAACCAGGGCATCCGCACGTTCGTGCCCGACTACAACGTGCTCGACGATCCTGACTTCTCCCGTCGCGCCTTCGCGTCGTCGCCGATGGCGAGCGTCGACACCTGGACGTCGCCGGTGCTGCTGATCCACGGCGATGACGATCGCAATGTGTCGTTCATCGAATCGATCAACCTGATCGTCGAGTTGCGGAAACGCAAGGTCGAGGTCGAGCAGCTGGTCTTGCCGGATGAAGTGCACGACTTCCTGCGGCACCAGAACTGGGTGCGCGGCTACAAGGCGGCGGCGGAATTCTTCAACCGCCGGCTGAAGCCGCGGGCGACGGCTACGCAGGACCGGCGTTAGTCGCGGCCGCTGCCGCCGACGATCAGCTCGAACCGCCCGGCGGTCGTCGCCACCACCCGCTCGAGCTGCGCCTGGCCGATGTCGACCGGCGCGTAGACGACGATCAACAACTCCGTCGTCGACGGCGTCACCATGGTGCGCGCGGAGTCGGAGGTGGGATTGCCGAACGCGCCGAGGTCGTCGGCCACCGTGATGCGCCCGCCGACATTGACATCGTCTTTGCGGATGCCGGGGTACGACTCGCCGTCGGCCCCCAGCCTCATCGTCACCGCCCCCGACACTTTCGACGCGTCGTAGAGGCCGTACGGCAGCTGGAATTCGAGCGAGCACCAGTTGACGATGTCGACCGCGGAGTTGATGCGCGGAATGGTGTCGCCCTTGCGGACGCGGCGCAGCAGCGCCTCGTTCGACGGGCGCGTCTTGGTGGGATCGATGCCGACCTTCTTGTACATCGTGCGCACCGCCGCCGATTCGGCGGGCGGAGCGATGCGAACCCTGGCCTCCGCTTCGGCCAGCAACGGATCGAGGCGATGCTCGTGCGGCACGACGGTGGCGCCGCTCCACCAGATCACGCCTGGACGCACGATGGAGAGGAGCTCGGGCGACAGGGCCAGCGTCACTTGGCGAATCGCTTGAAGAAGCTGTCGCCGTTCCATTGCGGCCGGGTCGGACGATTGGCGACCTCGGCGACGACCGCGAGATAGATCGTGCCGAACTCCTCGGCCGCCTGTCGATCGATCGGCTGGTCCAGGTCGTCGCTCGGCGCGTGGTACCGCTCGGTGCGCCAGCGCTTGACGATCTGATGCTCAGCAGAGTCCCTGGTGAAGCCGACCTTGAGCGACAACGCGGGCACGCCGGTCTTGATGAAGCTGTACTGATCGCTGCGCACGAAGGCGTTGCGCTCCGGCTCCGGATCCGACAACACCTCGATGGCCAGCGGGCGCGCCACTCGCTTCAGATCATTGGCGAGGTCCGATTCCTCGAGCCCCTGCACCACCACGCTCTTCAGCGGGAAGAGCGGCAGGAACATGTCGGTGTTGAGGTTAGCGACCAGCCTGCCCCCGGCGATCGGCACGCGATTGGCGAAGTAGCGCGATCCCAGCAGGCCCTTCTCTTCCGCGGTCACCGCCGCGAACACCACGCTGCGCTTGTAGCCGCCCGCCGCCGCCGCGGCGGCGGCCGTTTCGAGCAGGGTCGCAATGCCCGACGCGTTGTCCATCGCACCGTTGTAGATCGCGTCGCCGTTAATCGGCTCGCCGACGCCGACGTGATCGAGATGCGCGGAAATCACGACGTACTCGTTCTTCAGCACCGGATCGGTGCCCGGCAGGATGCCGACGACGTTGTCTGACTCGAGCGTCGTGGCATCGATCGCCACCTTGATCCGCGCGGCGGCCGGCAGCGGGAACCGCGGCAGCACCTTGCCGTCATTCGACAGGGCCAGGATCTCGGCAAAGGTGTGGCCCGACCCGACGAACAGTTTTTCGGCGCGCGCCGGGTTGAAGGTGATCGCCACCTGCTGTCCAAGCGTCTCATCGAGCGCCGGATCGGCGATCGCCACCGACGGCATGAAGCGCGACAGCTTCGATCGGTCCCACGGGATGTCCTGGCCCTTGGGGTTCTGGATCGAGATGGTGCCGAGCGCGCCGGCCTTCCTCAGGTAGTCCCAGCGGGTGTTCTGATAATGCGCCAGCAGCGGACCGGGGATGCCCGACGGCGCACCGGTCAGCAGCACCACGATCTTCCCCTTCAGATCGAGCCCGGCAAGATCGTCGTGCTGCACTTCCGGGATCTGCAGTCCGTAGCCGGCAAAGACCAGCGGCGCCTCGACGACAGCTGCCGGCTCGATGCGCATTGAGAAGGTCGCCTCATCGCCAAGCGCGACCGGCTCGGCTTTCCCGGCGCGCACCAGCGACAGGCTCGACTGCGCCTCGACGATGCGGCGGCTTCTGAACCGCACCGGCTGGAAGTAACCCTTGGTACCGCCAGGGTGCAGGCCGGCCTTGTTGAAGTGATCGGCGACGTACTCGGCGGCCTTGCGATGTTCGGGGCTGCCGGTATCGCGTCCTTTCATCGAGTCGTTCGCGAGGAATGTCACATGCGACCACCACCGCTCGGCCGGCTGCTGCGCCGACACGCTCACGGAGCCGACGACCATCGCCGCAACCAGGGTTCGTGCGTTCATGGGCGGATTATAGCGTCCGGCTACGCTGGCGTGAACCCGCGCCGGCAGCGGCGGCTACGCCGGCGAGGATGAGGCTTCGGCCTCAACCGGCGGGCGGATGACGTCGCGGATCCGGTTGGCGAACTCGCGCACTTCGCCGACCGACGGCTCGGCAGTGGCCGGCGTCACGATCGGATCGTGGACGATCAGCGTGACGTGGCCGGGCCTGGTGGTGAGCTCGCCCTTCTTCATCACGTGACGGCTGCCAATCACCGAGATCGGCACGATCGGCAGCCCCGCCTGCATCGCCAGCATGATGCTGCCGCCCTTGAACTTGCCCATCATCCCGGTGCGGCTGCGCGTGCCCTCCGGGAACACGATCAGCGACAAGCCGTTCGCCGTCAGCCGGCTCGCCCAGCCAAAAATTCCAGAGCGATCCGGCTTGCTGCGATCGACGAGCATGTGACCGGTTCGCTTGAGGTGGGGCCCGAGCATCGGGAAACTGCCGAGCGACTCCTTGGCAATGATGCGCAGCTGGAACGGGATCGACCAGAACAGGCACGGGATGTCATAGATGCTCTGGTGATTGGCGACGAACACGTAGGTCTTGCCGCGCTCGACGCGCTCGAGCCCCTGCACCGTAACCTCGACGCCGGTGGTGGCGAGAATCAGCCAGGACCAGGCGCGCGCGCAGCCGTGCGCGAAGTAACCGCGTCGATCGACGACGCTGGACGTGATCGAGGCGATGCCGAGAACAATCGTGTAGACCGCGATCGCCGGGATCAGGAAGAAGACTGTTCGAAACCAGTGGAAGGACAAATCAGGCAGTCAGGTTGTCAGGCAGTCAGGTTGTCAGGCAGTCAGGCAGGCAGTCAGGGAGCGTTAGCGCTCTTTGGCGACAATCGGCGAAGGCGGAACGACCGCCTGGGACGAGCCGGTGGATGCGGGACGCGCCGCGGCCACCTGCGCGCCGCCGGGCTCGAGGTAGCGGCCGAAAATCATCTTGCCGGCGGTGGTCTGCAGCACGCTGGTGACGGCGATGTCGATGGTTCTGCTGATCATCTTGCGCGCGTTGTCGACCACCACCATCGTTCCGTCGTCGAGGTAGGCGACGCCCTGGTTGTATTCCTTGCCCTCCTTGAGGATAAACACCTTCATGACCTCGCCTGGCAGGACGACCGGCTTCAGGGCGTTGGCCAGCTCGTTGATGTTGAGGACGTCGACGCCGCGCAGCTGCGCCACCTTGTTGAGGTTGAAGTCGTTGGTGACAATCTTTCCCGGCAGGGTGCGCGCGAGCTCGATCAGCTTGAGATCGACTTCCTTTACCTCCGGAAAATCGATATCGGAGATGACCACTTCGACGCCCGACATCTTCTGGACCTTCTGCAGGATGTCGAGGCCGCGGCGGCCGCGGTTTCTCTTCATCGAGTCGGACGAATCGGCCACCAGTTGCAGCTCCTTCAGCACGAACTGCGGAATCACCAGCGTGCCGTCGATGAACCCGGTGTCACACAGGTCGGCGATGCGGCCGTCGATGACGACCGAGGTGTCGAGAATCTTGTAGCGCCGCTGCGGGCCGGCGGCGCGAAACAGCGTAATCAGGCGCGCGGGTTCGAGCCACTCGCCCTTGCGCCCGCCGAGCACCAGCCCGATGTACGGGAAGACCAGCAGGACGAAGCTGTGCAGGAAGGCGACGCGCTGATCGCCGTGATCGATCCAGAACAGCGCCGCGCTGATCCCCCTGGCCAGCAACAGCCCGGCGGCGCCGCCGATGAACGCGCCGAGCATGTGGGTGACGGCGGTATTGCGCAGCTGCCACTCGAACACCACCGACACCAGCGCCAGGCCGAGGCCAAACGACAGATTGATCGCCGGATCGTCCCCGAGGGGACGGAGCATGAAGGCGGAGTACGCCACCGCGCCGATGAAGGCGAGCCGCGCGAGTATGAACCAGGACATATATGAATACCCGCGGCGGTGTTGCTCGTCAGCACGCGGGGGAGTATTGCGCAACCTTAGAACCGGCGGGGAGCGCGAGTCAACTGAGAAGCATGTCGAGTGCCTCACCGACCGAACGCACGCCGACCAGCTCCGCTTTGCCCACGGCTTCACTCGCGTCCATGTTCGACGCCGGCAGGACGAGGCGGGTGAATCCCATCTGTTCGGCCTCGCGGATGCGGAGGGTCGCCTGCGCCACGCCGCGGACCTCCCCGCCCAGGCCCACCTCGCCGAAGACGGCGGTGCCCTGGGGAATCGGGCGGTTGCGCAGGCTCGACGCCACCGCCGCGACGATGCCAAGATCCACCGCCGGCTCGTCGATGGTCATCCCCCCGGCGATATTCACGAACACATCGTCGGAGACGAGGTGCAGCCCGGCGCGTTTCTCGAGGACCGCAAGCAGGAGCGAGAGGCGGTTCTGATCGATCCCCACCGCCATGCGGCGCGACTGGCCATAGCTGCTGGTGCTGACCAGCGCCTGCACCTCGACCAGCAGCGGACGCGAGCCCTCGAGACAGCACAGCACCGCCGACCCCGGCGTGGCGGTCGGCCGCTCGGCCAGAAACAGCGCCGACGGATTCGGCACCGGCCGCAGTCCGGTCCCGGTCATCTCGAACACCCCCAGCTCGCTGGCGGCGCCGAACCGGTTCTTGATCGCGCGCACGATGCGATGGGAATGATGCCGCTCGCCTTCGAAGTAGAGCACGGTGTCGACGACGTGCTCGAGCGCCTTGGGGCCGGCGAGGCTGCCGTCCTTGGTGATGTGCCCGACCAGGAACGTCGGGATGTTGTGGCCCTTCGCGGTAAACAGAAACTGCGTCGCCGCCTCGCGCACCTGGCCAATGCTGCCGGGCGCCGACTGGAACTTCAGCGAGAACACGGTCTGCACCGAATCGACGATGATCAGCGCCGGTTTGACCCGGCCGACCTCCTCGAGGATGCGCTCGATGCAGGTCTCGGCCAGAAGATAGAGCGGCGCGTCGCCGACACCGAGCCGGTCGCCGCGCGCCTTGATCTGGTGCTCCGATTCCTCACCCGAGGCGTAGAGCACCGGCCCTACCGACTGCGCGAAGTTGGCCGCGGCCTGCAGCAACAACGTCGACTTGCCGATGCCGGGCTCGCCGCCGAGCAGGATCAGGGAGCCCGGAACGATGCCGCCGCCGAGCACGCGATCGAACTCACCAATGCCGGTGGTGATGCGATCGGCCTTCGACGCTTCGATCTCGGAGTACTTCTTGGCGCCAGGCGCGGCCAGGCCCGCCACGGCGTAGCGATGCGTGGTCGGACCGGTGATCGACGGGTCGGGCGCGCGCTCTTCGACAAACGAATTCCACGCGTTGCAATCGGGGCAACGGCCCTGCCACTTCGGCTGCTGGGCGCCGCACTCCTGGCAGACGAATACCGGCTTGACTTGCTTCATTGACCTTCACATTGTCGCATCGTCCTGACAGATCAGGTCGAGGTCAGTCGTACTTGCGCTCCACTCGCGAGCCGAGCCGGCACAGGATTTCGTACGGGATGGTGTCGATCCAATCGGCCATTTCCCGCGCATCGATGGTCTGCTGGGGCTCGCCGCCCTGCGATCCGAGAAACACCACTTCGTCTCCGGGGCCGACGCCGTCAATCTCCGTCACATCGACGGTGAGCATGTCCATGCTGACCGCGCCGACGATCCTGGCGCGCCGGCCGCGGATCAGCACACAGCCGCGATTCTCGAGTCGGCGGTCCAGGCCGTCCGCGTAACCGGCGGGGATCACCGCCAGCGTCGTGGCGCGATCGGCGACGAATCGCCCGCCGTAGCCGACGGTCTCGCCGACGCGGACGCCCTTGGTGGCGACCACCCGGCTGGTAAGAGACATCACGGGCGTCACGTCGATCGTCGACGCGAGCGGCGGCGGCACCAGGCCGTAGAGCAGCAGCCCCGGCCGCACCAAATCGAACCAGACACGCGAATCGCGCAACAACGCCGCCGAGTTCGCCGCGTGTCGCAGGTGGGGGCCCGCGCCGAGCTCATCGAGCGTGCGGCACGCCGCCGCGAACCGCGTGCGCTGGGTCTCGAACAGCGCGCTGCCAGGCTCGTCGGCGGTGCCGAAGTGGGTGTGGACCGCATCGAGCGCAAGGTTGCGGCTCGCGAACAGGTCCGGCAAGGTCCGCCGCAGATTGTCGTGGCGGAAGCCGAGGCGATGCATGCCGGTGTCGATCTTGAGGTGATAGCGCAGGGTCGCACCGCGCCTGGCGCCGGCCTGCTGCAGGGCGTGACCGGCGGCGGGGCTCGCAATCGTCGGCGTCAGATCGTGATCGCAGACGCCGTCCAGATCGCTGACGCTGAGGGCGCCAAAGACCAGGATCGGCGCGCGAATGCCGGCGGCGCGCAGATCGACGCCCTCTTCGATATCGGCGACCGCCAGCATGGTCGCGCCCGCCTGCTCGAGCGTCGCCGCCACCCGCCTGGCGCCGTGCCCATAAGCGTTGGCCTTGACGACGGCAATGATCTGCGGAGCGATGGCGGGGCCGCGGCCGACCCCGCGATTGAGGCCGGACTCGTGGGCGAGGTACGCGCCGATCGCCGTGAAGTTGGAGGCGAGCGCCGCAAGATCGACGCGGGCAGTCGTGCAGCGCACCACGGCCGCAGATTACCTCAACACCAGGGCCACGGAAGGCACGGAAGCCACCGGACTGGACAGCTTAGTTATCGTCCGGGGTGCTGTAGCCGCCGGCCAGGTTCCCGAACCGCGTCTGCTC
This sequence comes from uncultured Acidimicrobiia bacterium, assembly GCA_963795125.1. Classification (GTDB taxonomy): domain Bacteria; phylum Acidobacteriota; class Vicinamibacteria; order Vicinamibacterales; family UBA2999; genus 12-FULL-67-14b. The sequence continues at coordinate 2,370,556 of CAWCGQ010000001.1, forward strand.
GCGGATGAAGGCGAGCTTCACCGTTCCGGTCGGGCCGTTGCGCTGTTTGGCGATGATGATTTCGGCGACGCCATCGGAGTCCGCCGGCTGGTCGTCCATCTTGTACATCTCCTCGCGGAAGATCAGCGCGACGACGTCGGCGTCCTGCTCGAGGGCGCCGGACTCACGCAGGTCCGACAGCATCGGCCGCTTGTCGGACCGCGCTTCCGGCGCGCGCGACAACTGCGACAGCACCACGATCGGGACGCTCAGCTCCTTGGCGAGGCCCTTCAGCGATCGCGAGATCGACGCCAGTTCGAGGGTGCGGTTCTCGAACCGGCCGCGGCCGGTCATCAGCTGGATATAGTCGACCGCCAGCACGCTCAAGCCGTGCTCGGCCTTGAGGCGCCGCGCCTTGGCGCGCATTTCGAGCGCGCCAATGCCGGCGCTGTCGTCGACGAACAGCTTCGCTTCGCTCAGCGACTCCATCGCGTGCGTGATCTGCCCATACTCCTTCTGGCCGATCTGCCCGCTCATCAGCCGATACATGTCGATCTTCGCTTCCGAGGCGAGCATGCGCATGAACAGCGATTCCTTCGACATTTCCAGGCTGAAGAAGCCGGCGACGCCGCCGTGGGTGGCGACGTGCTGGCAGATGTTGAGCACCAGGCTGGTCTTGCCCATCGAGGGGCGGGCCGCGACGATCACCAGGTCGCCGGGCTGCAGGCCGCGGGTCTTGCGATCGATGTCGTCGAAGCCGGTCGGCACGCCGGTGACGAAGGTCTTGTTCTCGAACAGCTTCTCGATCTTCGGGAAGCTGTCGCGCACCAGCGCGCTCATCGACACGAAGCCGGTCTTGATACGGTCTTCGGCGACCGCGAAGATCGAGCTTTCCGCTTCGTCGAGGATCAGATCCGCTTCCTGATCCGCCTCGTAGGCGCTGCCGAGGATCTTGTTGGCGGAGAAGATCAGGTTGCGCAGCGTCGCCTTTTCCTTGACGATCTGCGCGTAATACTCGACGTTGGTCGAGCGCGGCACGCCGTCGACGAGCGACGCGACATAGGCCGGGCCGCCCACTTCCTCGAGGTCACCGCCGCGCTCGAGCTCCTCCTTGAGCGTGACCAGGTCAATCGGCTGGCTGCGCTCCGACAGATCGAGCATCTTCTCGAAGATGCGGCGATGGGCGTCGCGGAAAAACGCCTTGGCGTCGATCATCGCCGCCGCCACGTTCATCGGTGTCGTTGTCGATCAGGATCGCGCCAAGGACGGATCGCTCCGCCTCGAGGTTGTGCGGAAGCGTACGGTGCGCGGGCGCGGTCTCTGTGGCCATTGCGGACATTGGGCGGGGGTGTGAATTATGAAGCAAAAGAAAAGGCCAGGCGCGATCTTTTCGCGCCCGGCCATTGTCGCTTGGGCGATTGCCCTCTTACGCGTCCTTGACGACGGTGATCTTCAGCTGAGCGGTGACGTCGCGATGCAGCTTGACCGGCACCAGCGCCTCGCCTAGTGCGCGCAGCGGGTCCGGCAACAAGATCTTGCGGCGATCGATATCGAAGCCCTTTTCCTTGAGCAGGTCCGCGATGTCGGAGTTGGTGACCGAACCGTACAACGTGTCGTTGTCGCCGACCTTGCGGCCGACCTGCAGATCGAGCGCGACCAGCCGGTCGGCGAGCGCCTCGGCGGTGCCGCGCTCCTCGCCCTCGCGCGCTTCCGCGATCTTCCGCTCGCGCGCGATCCAGTTCTTGTTCGCCTCGGTCGCCGGCAGCGCCAGCTTGCGCGGCAGCAGGTAGTTGCGGGCGTAGCCGTTGGCGACCTTGACGATGTCGCCGCGCTTGCCCACGTGATCGACGTGATCCCGGAGAATGACTTCCATGTTCCTGTTCTCCCTTTAATCCGCCGCGTACGGCAGCAGCGCGAGCTGCCGGGCGCGAACAATGGCGACGCGCAGGCCGCGCTGATGCTTGGCGCAGGTGCCGGAAATCCGCCGCGGCAATACCTTGCCGCGCTCGGGGACGAAGCCGCTCAGCAGCTTGACGTCCTTGTAGTTGATGTCGTCGATCTTGTCCGCGCAAAACTTGCAGACTTTACGGCGCCGGAAAAATCCGCCGCCGCGACGCTTGTCGCCGGCCTTGCCGTCCTTGTCGCCGGCCTTGCCACGGCCGCCGGGGCCGCTCTTCTTTGGTCCGCCAAATGCCATGATGCTCACGCCTCCATATCGGCGCCATCGAACATCATGTCGCCTGAATCGTCTTCGTTATCGCCCTGCGGACCCTCACCCGGCTGCCGATCGGGCGGCAGGCCACGCGCCACGCGGCGGCGGCGCGACTCTTCGGTGCGCTTGCTGCGCGCGCGGTCGGCCTTGATCGTGCTCTCGTCGACGCGCACGATCAGGTGCCGCAACAACCCCTCGGTCACCTTCAGGCGGCGATCGATTTCCTTCATCAACTCGCCGCTGCCGGTGATCACCTCGAGGACGTAGAAGCCTTCTTTGTGATGGCCGATCTCGTAGGCCAGCTTGCGCCGGCCCCACGGCATGCCGTTCTCGGTCCGGTCGACGGCGCCGCCCATGCGCTCGACGATGTCGGCGACCAGCTTGTGCATGTCGGCGACCTCGCTTTCGGCGGCGTCCGGCTTCAGGACGTAAATCAGTTCGTAGGTGCGATTCATACTGCTCCTTATGGATACCGGCGATTCCCGACGTGGAATCCGCCAGCAGCCACCACTGTGGTGGCAAGGTTCCCGCAGCTCATTCCGCGGGGTCTTGCTGTTCTGCTGCGTTGAACGTGTTCATCACCCGTTCGATGCCCTCGGAGATAAACATCTCCGCGGCATCGGCGGCGCGCAGCACCGCCGCCGAAACTGTGTCGCGTTCGTCCGCCTCGAAGTGGCCGAGCACGTGACCCGAGAGATCGCCGCTGCGCTGGCCGCGTCCGACCCCCACCCGCATGCGCGGAAACGCCTGCGTCGCCAGGCACTGAATGATCGACTTCAGCCCGTTCTGGCCGCCGGCGCCGCCCTCGCGTCGCGCCCGCAACCGCCCCACCGGCAGCGCCACATCGTCGGTGACGACGAAAATGTCCGGCGGCTCGATCTTGTAGAACCCGGCGAGCCCGGCCACCGCCTGCCCGCTGAGGTTCATGAAGGTCAGCGGCTTGGCGACGATCACCGGCTCGGCGCCGACCGTCGTCTTGATCTGCAGCGCCTGGAACTTCTCGCGCCACTCGTCCTGCACCCGCCAGCGCTCGACCAGCGCGTCGACCACCTTGAAGCCGACGTTATGGCGCGTCTCCCGATACTCAGGCCCCGGATTCCCCAGTCCGACAATCAACTTCAAGACAGCAATCCAACATTGATCGGCAAGGCGACATCCGAGTCCTGAACTCGAGTTACTTCTTCTTGTCGTCCTTCTTCTTGTCGTCCTTCTTGGCGTCCTTGGCGTCTTCGGGCTTGCCCTTCTTGATCACTTCGGGCTCCGCCGCTCCGGCCGTGGCCGCAGACGCCGCCGGCGCCGCGCCGTCGACGGTCGCCGCTTCTTCGGCGACCTTGATGCTGATGATGTGGACGATCATCTGATCGGGATCGGTGACCGGCGTCCACGACGCGCTGCCGGCAAAATCCCGCACATGCACCGAGTCGCCAATGCCGAGGCCGGTGATGTCGACTTCGATGCTGTCCGGAATGTCGGCCGGCAGCACTTCCACTTCGATCTCGCGGTGCACGAAGTCGAGCACGCCACCGTCGATCTTGACGCCACGCGCTTCGCCCTTGAGCAGCACCGGCACCGTCACCTGGATCTTGCGCTCCATGTTGACGCGGTAGAAATCGGCGTGCAGCGGGTGATGGGTGATCGGATCGAGCTGGACGTTCTTCACCAGGACGCGGGTGTCGGTGCCGCCGTCGACCTTGAGGGTGATCAGGGTGTTGAAGCCGGACGCCGAATGCAGGATGCGCAGGAACGGCTTCGGATCGACCGAGACCGACTCGGGAGCCGGCGCGTCGCCGAACTTCTGCGCGCCGTAGAGCACCGCGGGAATCTTTCCGGCGGCGCGGAGGCGGCGGGCTTCGTTCTTGCCCTTGGTGTGGCGTTTGACTGCGTCGAGAACTGCTTCCATGACTTGACTGACCTTTCTCGGGCTTCGGACTCCCTACACCCTTTGCAGCGAGCGCTCAAGCGCTCGCTCTCCAAACCTAAACGAACAGGGACGAGACGGAGGTTTCTTCGTGGATACTGCGAATGGCCTGGCCCAACAGACGCGCCACCGACAACACCACAATCTTCTGGCACTTGGCACGTTCCGCGGTCAGCGGAATGGTGTTGGTGATGATCAACTTGTCGATCGGCGCCTTCTCGATGCGATCGATCGCCGGGCCCGACAGCACGCCGTGAATGGCGCACGCCAGCACGCGCTCGGCGCCGGAATTCTTGAGCGCCTGCGCGGCCTTCTGGATGGTGCCGGCGGTGTCGATGATGTCGTCGGCAATCACGCAGGTGCGGCCCGCGACCTCGCCGATCACGTTCATCACCTCGGCGGTGCCGTCCTCGCTGCGGCGCTTGTCGATCACCGCCAGCTCGGCATCGAGGCGCTTGGCGTAGGCGCGGGCGCGCTCGGCGCCGCCGGCGTCCGGCGCCACGATCGTCAGCTTCTCGTAGGACTGGCGCGACAGGTAGTCGATGATGCACGGCGCGGCGAACAGGTGATCCACCGGCAGGTCGAAGAAGCCCTGGATCTGCGCCTTGTGCAGGTCCATCGTCAGCACGCGATTGACGCCCGAGGCGGTCAGCACGTTGGCGACGAGCTTGGCCGAAATCGGCACCCGCGGCTTGTCCTTGCGATCCTGGCGCGCGTAGCCGTAATAGGGAATCACCGCGGTAATGCGCGCCGCCGACGACCGGCGGAACGCGTCGGTCATGATCATCAGCTCCATCAGGTGCGGATCGACCGGCGCGCAGGTCGGCTGGACGATGAAGACGTCGGTGCCGCGGATGTTTTCGTCGATCTGAAACGAGACCTCGGTGTCGGGAAACCGGCGCAGGCGGGCCTGACCGAGTTCCACCCCGAGGAACTCGGCAATCTCAGCCGCGAGCTGCGGATGAGCGCTACCCGAGAAGACTTTTAGTTCTCCGAAACCTGTCGGTCGCATCTTCGTAATGACAACTTGGTTGGGGCGGAAGGATTCGAACCTTCGAATACCGGCTCCAAAGGCCGGCGCCTTACCGCTTGGCCACGCCCCAACACCCCGGGGCAAACTCGTATCGTAGCCGAGTTTAGAGGGTTGCGGCAACCCTGCGGGCGAACTCGCGGCGCGGCAACGTGCGGGTATGCAACGACAGCCAGCCGGGCCGTGACAGGTCGTTCGCGGTTCTGCGCGCCGCGTCGCCACGCTCGAACAGGCCGAATACCGCCGATCCCGACCCCGACATCGCCGCAAACGTCGCCCCGGCCTCGATCAGCGACTGGCGGATGCGCCCGATCGCCGGGTGATGGCGCACCACCGGCACTTCCAGGTCGTTGCGCAGCGTCGCCGACCACGCCGGCCAGCCCGGCGGCAGCGGCCGCGGCGCGGGTTCCTTCACCGTGCGGCGGGACTCTTCATCGAACCAGGTGTAGGCGTCGGCGGTCGAGACCCCGAAGCCCGGGCGCAGGATCACCACGTGCACCGGCGGCATATCGGCCAGCGGATAGATATCGTCGCCGCGGCCGAGGCCCAGCGCCGTGCCGCCGTGCATGAAATACGGCACGTCGGCGCCCAGCCGCGCCGCAATGCGCGACAGGGTGGCGAGATCGAGATCGAGCTTCCACAACTTGTTGAGCGCCAGCAGCGTCATCGCCGCATTCGAGCTGCCGCCGCCGAGGCCGGCTTCCGCCGGCACGCGCTTGCGCAAATCGATCAGCAGGTCGCGCGGCGCCGACGCCTTGCCGGTCGCCGTGCGGTGCAGGAGCGATGCGGCCTTCCACACCAGGTTGCGCCGATCGGTCGGAATGTCCGGCTCGTCGCAGGTCACCGTCAGCGGCCCGCGGCGCACCGTCACGGTGACGTTGTCAAACAGCGCCAGCGACTGGAACACGGTCCGGAGATCGTGATACCCGTCGGGCCGCGTGCCGAGCACGCGCAGGTCCAGATTGATCTTGGCGAATGACGGGAGGCTGATCGATCTCACTGCTTCTCTGCCAGCGGTGCGATCGAACGTAGTTGGTCCAGGGTCATCGGGTCCGCTCCTGAGGGTATCTCGACCACCCACGCGAGCGGATTGATCGCGGTGTTGACGTGCAGCTGTTCGATGCGCGCGATGATGTCGATGCCCGCGTCGCCAGGGCTGCCGGGATCGGGCGCGCTGCGGATGCGGATGACGCGCGGAAAGCCCGCGGCATGCGCGGAGTAATCAACCCGCCACGCGCCGTAGTCGGCGGCGGTCACGACCGACTGCCCGTTCTGCACGCGAAGGTAGGCGACGCGATCCGGTCCAATCGTCACCGCGCGCCACCCGCCGCCCCACTGCCGGCCCGCCGATGGCTCGGCGCGCTCGACCAGGCAACCGGACAGGATCAGGCGCAGGTCATCAGCGCCCAGCGCCAGACCGGTGAGCCGCTCGAGCACATCGGCCACCCGGGTGTCCGCCAGGACGCGACGTTCACGCGGCAACACCAGCGTGGCGCGTTCGCTGCGGCCGGCCAGAATGAAGAACGGCGCGCCGAACGGCGCGACCGCTTCGAGCCTGACGGCGCCGCCGGACTCGAGCCCGGTGAGGATGCGGCCGCGGACGCGCTCGCCGGCGGCTCGGCCGGAGAGCGCCAGCTCGCCTTCCATCGAACGAAAGCCGGCGCACGCCGCCGTCGCGGCGGCAAAGGCGTCGGCCGCGGAAGGATCGGGGACGGGCGCTCCGACCGGCCGGGGCGGGGTCCGCGACGCACAGGCAATAACCAATGACAAATAACAAATAACAAAGCCGAGCGCCTTAGGTCTCATTCCGTTTGTTATTCGCAATTTGTTGTTCGTTATTTCTTCTTCGCGGCCGTTATTTTCTTCTCGATGGCGGCGCGATCGATCTGCTCGCCGTCGCCGGCGAGCGCACGCTGCCACGCGGCTACGGCCTCCGCGTAGCGGCCGCGTTTCTCCAGCACATCACCATGATGATCCTGAATCACCGAGTTGCCGACCAGCACCGCCGCGGCCTTGGCCATCGGCTCGGCCGCCGCTTCCGCGCGTCCGTCCTTGAACAGCGCCCAGCCGAGCGTGTCGAGGAATGACGGGTTGGCGGGCTCGAGCTTGAGCGCGCGCTCGGCAAGCGCAATGGCCTCGGGAAGGCGCAGTCCCTTCTCGGCCAGCATGTAGCCAAGCGAATTCATCGCCTCGACGTTCAGTGGATCGTCGGCGATCAGGCGGCGCAACTCTTTCTCGGCATCGGCCAGCCGGCCGCCGGCGTCGTAGACGTTGGCCACGCGCATCGTCAGCGCCTGATCGTCGCCGAACTCCTTGCGGGCCTGTTCGAGCACACGCAGCGCATCCTCGGTGCGCTTCTGGTCGGCGTACAGATCGGCGAGGCCGACCACCAGTTCGCGGCTCCCGGGCTGCTTCGCCACGCCGTCCTCGAGCAGCCTGGTCGCTTCGGCGGCCTTGCCGCCTTTCAACAGCGCCTGTGCGCGCAGCCGCACCATGCGCGGCTGATCGGGATGGCGCACCAGCGATTCGCTCGCGACGCTCTCGGCGCGATCGAAGCGCCGCGCCGTCAGGTTGGCCTGGACGAGATAGGCATCGACCTCCGGATCGCCGGGGGTCAGCGCCTTGGCCGCCGAAAATGCGGCGATCGACGCGTCCCACCGCGCGAGCTGCTGCTGGGCAATGCCGAGCTGCACGAGCACCGCCGCGCCTTCGAACTCGCGCCCCTTGGCGCGCGCCGGCTCCTTGACGAGCGGCGTCACGACGTCGACGATCTGCTGATAGTCGAAGCGATCGAACAGCACCGCCACCAGAGCGCGCAGGCCGGCGACGCTGGTGGGATCAGCCGAGATGATCCGGCGGGCGGTCGCCTCCGCGGATTTCTCGTCGCCCGCGGAGCGCTCGGCGCTCGAGAGCAGGTAAAGCACGCGCGTGTCGTCCGGGCTGGTTGCGAGCAGCTCCTGCAGCACGACGCGGGCCTTGTCGCCGCCACCCTCGGTGTTGATCAACGCCGCGGCATAGCGAATCTGCAGGTCGCGGCTGGGCTGGCGCGAGCCGGCGATCGCCTCCTGGTAGGCGGCGGCCGCTTGCGGCCATTTGCCGGTGCGCTCGTAGAACTGGGCGAGCTGGGGAAAGTAGCGCGGATTGACCTCGGCGGCCTGGACGAGCGCCTGCTCGGCATCGGCGATGCGGCCTTGCGCGACATGCGCTTCATACAACAACAGCAGCGGCTCGGCGGCCCACGGCGCCTGTTGCGCAACTTTCTCGAGAATCGGGACCGCGAGCTCCACCTTCCCGTCGCGCAGCTGCAAGCGGCCGAGGGTCAGCTGCAGGTTGGGATTGGTCGCCATCAACGGCGTGTCGAAAATCGCGGTGAGGTGTGCGATCGCCGCGAGGCGCGCCGACGAGGTCGTCTGTCCCGGCGGAAGCGGCGCTCCACCCTCACTCCAGGCGGAATACACGGTGCCGAGAATGTTGTGCGCCTCGACGTTGGTGTTGTCGAGTTTCAACGCCTGCTCGGCGCTGGCGACGGCATCGGCGGCGCGATTGTGTCGAAAGTAGTAGCCGGCGAGCTCGGCGGCGATCTCTCCGGACTGCGGATCGAGCCGGGCCGCGCGCTCGAGCGCAGCGAGCGCGCCGGCGGCATCGCCGGACGCTTCGAGCCGCCGCGCCATCAGGAACTCGTACAGCGCCTGCGCTTTCGGTTCAACGGGGACGACCGCGGCGGGCTGCGCCGGCCGGCCATCGCTGCCAGAGGCAGCTTCGGCGAGGTCTCGCCGTGACTCGCCGGACAGTTCGCGAGCGGACGCGGTTGCGGGGCCGGCCGCGACCACGAGGACGACAACGGCGCGGGCGAAGAACATCCCTGGATCATAAGCTAAGATTCACGGATGCCAGTTGATGCTGAACTGCTCGAAATCCTTGCCTGTCCCGCGTGCAAGACACCCGTGACGCTCGTCAACGACGGCAAGGGGCTGAAGTGCGGCTCCTGTCATCGCGTCTATCCGATCAAAGACGACATCCCGGTGATGCTGATCGACGAGGCGACGATCGAAAAATAGTTCCAGGGGTTCCAGGGGTTCCAACAGGTTCCAACGGCAGCGTTCTGCTGCGGTACCAAGGTTCCAGAACCATGGAACTCCGTCAGAACGCTGCCCTTGGAACCTGTGGAACTCCTGGAACCCGTGGAACCCTAAGCATCCTCCTGATTCGCCTGCGCCTGATCGGCGACGTCGTCTTTACCACGCCGGCGATCGGCGCCCTGCGGCGGCGATTTCCCGATGCCCACCTCACCTATCTCGTCGAAGCACCGGCCGAGCCGGTGGTGCGCCACCATCCCGCCCTGAACGACGTCCTGGTGGTTGACCGTCCGCGCGGCATCGCGCGGTGGCGCTACGATTTCCAACTCGCCCGCCGGCTGCGCGCCCGGCATTTCGATCTGGTCATCGATTTCCACGGCGGACCGCGCAGCGGGTGTCTGGCCTGGGCGACCGGGGCGCCACAGCGGCTTGGCTACGATCTGCCGGGACGCCGGTGGTGCTACACCGCGCGCGTGCCGTGGACGCGATCGCTCGTGCCGCCGCGACACTCCGTCCTCAATCAATGGGCGTTGCTCGAACCGCTCGGCATCGCGGCGCCGGATCGCGCGCGCGATCCGGTGACGATGCCGCTCGACGCCGGCGCCGTCCAGCGGGTCGACCAGCGGCTGCGACAGGCGGGGATCCCCGCCGACGCGCCGCTCATCGTGCTGCACGTCAGCGCCGGTAATCCCTTCCGGCGCTGGCCCGCGCAGTCGTTTGCCGACGCCGCCGCCGCGCTTGCGGCCGCCGATCGCTCGCGCCGCATCATCGTCACGTCGGGCCCATCGGAGGAAGCCGCGGCGGCAGCCGTCGCCGACGACGCGCGGCGGTTGGCCGGTGAGGCCGCGTCGGGCATTGTCCGCAGCGGCGACTTCGACCTGTCGGAGTTGCGCGCGCTGATCGATCGCTCGGCGCTCTACATCGGCGGCGACAGCGGGCCGATGCATATCGCGGCCACCACGCGGACCCCGGTGGTGGCGCTGTTCGGTCCCACCCTGCCCGGGCGATCGCTGCCGTGGCGCGATCCGTCGAGCAGCGCCATCGCGGTGGATGCGGGCCCGCTGCCCTGCCGCCCGTGCCATCAGCGCGTCTGCGTGCCGGGAGACTTTCGGTGCCTGACGATGATTTCGCCTAACATGGTGGTCGCAGCCGCTGAACAGCTGTTGGCCGGCCGGGCCCGACGCTGACGGCGGAAGACTCGTGATGACGACGCTCTCACTGACCGCTGGCGCGCCGCCGCGCGATCGCCTCGAACAGATCGGCCTCTGGTCGCTCGTCGGCATCGTCGCCGCGATGCAGCTGTCGATCGCCGCCGCGCAGATCCTGCTGACCGTGGCCGCGCTTGCCTGGCTCGCCTCGCACATCACCCGGGGCGAGCGGCTGGAGGCGCCGCGGTTTTTCTGGCCGCTGGTCGCCTACGCCGCGCTGACGCTCGCCTCGGCGGGCTTCTCCCTCGATCCGGAAGTGAGCTTCACCGACTGCAAGCAGCTGGTGCTGCTCCTGCTGGTGCCGATCACCTACGACCTGGCGCGGGGCGCGCGCGCCAACTCGGTGCTCAGCCTCATCATCACCATCGGCGCGGCGAGCGCCTTCGTGGGCATCATCCAATACGCGGTGCTGAATTTCGACGGCCTCGGACGCCGGCCGCAGGGCACGCTGTCGCACTGGATGACCTATTCGGGCACGCTGATGCTGGTGATCTGCGCCGCAACCGCGCGACTCTCGTACGGTCCGTCCGGCCGGCTGTGGGCGGCGTTTGTGATGCCGGCGCTTCTGGTGGCGCTCAGCCTCACGCTGACCCGCGGCGCCTGGGTCGGCGTCGCGGTCGGCGTCGCGGTGTTGTTCCTGAGCAAGGACTTCCGCCTGCTGGCGGTCATTCCCATCGTGGTGATCGGCGGCATCCTGCTGGCGCCGCAGGCGCTCACCGACCGGATGTACTCGATCTTCGATCGCAATGACCTCACCAGCCGCGATCGGGTGGCGATGCTGCAGGCCGGGGTCGCGATCGTGCGGGACTATCCGTTGATGGGGGTCGGACCCGACCAGATCGAGCGCGTCTACCCGCGCTACCGCGTGCCCGACGCCGTCAAACCCACCAACCCGCACCTGCACAACGTGCCGATGCAGATTGCGGCGGAACGCGGCCTGCCGGCGCTGGCGGCCTGGCTGTGGTTCGTCGTGACGGCGATGCTCGGCCTCCTCAAGCTGGTGAGGACATCGCGAAACAAGGGCCTCGCCGCCGCCGCGCTGGGCGGCCTGGCGGCGATGCTGGCCGCGGGATTGACCGAGTACAACTTCGGCGATTCCGAATTCCTGATGCTGCTGCTGGTCATCATCACCTTGCCGTTCGCCGCCAATCGCGACGGCGGCCTGCCATCGTGAATATTTCCCCGCTGCCGGAAATCGCGACGTTACGCGCGCACGAGCTGATCGATCTGTTCTCGAGCCGCCGCATCACCGTGGTCGGCGACGTGATGCTCGATCGCTTCCTGATCGGACGCGTCAGCCGCATGTCGCCGGAAGCGCCGGTGCCGGTGGTGGTGTTCGATCACGAGGAGTTTCGCCTCGGCGGCGCCGCCAACGTCGCCAACAACCTGCGCGAGCTGGGCGCGGCGGTCGACCTGATCGGGGTGGTCGGCCACGACGAATCCGGTGTGCAGCTGAAGAACGAGCTGGCGGCCAAGGGCATCCACTCCACCGGCCTGATTACCGACATCGAGCGCCGCACCACCACCAAGATGCGCGTCGTCACCAACCGCAATCAGCAGGTGTCGCGCATCGACTTCGAGTCCGATCACGAAGTCGGCACCGGCATCGAGGAGGCGATCGCCTCGCAGGTCGAGATGCGCGCCCGCGCGGCGCAGGTGATCCTGGTCTCGGATTATCAGAAGGGCGCGGTCACCCGCCGAACGATGGCGCACTTGATCGGGTTCGCGCAGTCGAACGGCCTGCCGGTCATCGTCGATCCGAAGGTGCCGCACATCGATTACTACGCGGGCGCGGCGCTGGTCACCCCCAACCACGTCGAAGCCGAGAGCGCGACCAACAGCCGCATTTCGACCAACGAGGATGCCCGGCGCGCGTCGATCGCGCTGCGGCAGCGGCTCGGCGTCGACAGCGTCCTCATCACCCGCGGCGAGTACGGGATGTGGCTCGACCACGGCGGCGTCGACGGCTACCTGCCGGCGTCCGCCCGGGAAGTCGCGGATGTGACCGGGGCCGGCGATACGGTGATTGCGACGCTCGCGCTCGCTATTGCGGCCGGCGCCACCATGCCCGAAGCCGCGCGCCTGGCGAACGAAGCGGCCAGTATCGTCGTCGGGAAGTTCGGCGCTGCTACCGTGACGCCAACCGAACTGAAGGCGCTGTTCCAATGACGTGAGGGCGTGAGGGCCTCACACCCTCAAGCCCTCAAGCCCTTCCTAAAACTCCACCCTCACCCCGAGCTGCGCCTTGCGCGGCGTGTAGCTGGTGCTGTACGCCGTGAGCAGGAGGAACTGCGCCGACGCCTGGTTGCCGGTCGGGTTCAGGAAGTTGGTGCGGTTGGTCAGGTTGAACAGATCGGCCGACAGTTCCACCCGGCGCTTGCCGCCGAGCGGCACCGCATAGCCCAGCCGCATGTCGAGCCCGAAGAAGCCGGGACCATACGCGCCGTTGCGTTCGGCCTCGACGTTCTCGACCGTGTAGGCGTTGCTGCCGGCGCCGGTGTAGCTGCCCGCCGGGAGCGGTTCGAACTGAATCCCGTTCAGGTCGGGATCGACGTTGCCATTGAACAGGTTGAACGGCCGGCCGCTCAGCGCCCGCGCCACCCAGCTGACGTTCAGTCCGCCGGTGCGGGGAATCAGCGCCGTGCCGCTCACCGTGAAGTTGTGGCGGTTGTCGAAATCCGTCGGGCCCTCATTACGATCGAGGTTGAGGTCGTTGCCGACCTGGAAGTTGCTCAACTGCGCGCCGTTGCCGGCGACGTTGCCGGTCGCTTTCGCCAGCGTGTACGACACCTGCAGGCTGTAGTTGTTGCTGAAGCGCTTCTTCAACTGCGCCATCAGGGCGCTGTAGTTCGTCTCTCCCTCGTTCACGTACTGGATGACGTTGGTCGTGAAGGGGGTGAAGCCGGGATACTTCTGCGCGAGTTGCTGCGTCGCGGTCACTAGTGCCGGACTGGGCACGCGCGTCAGCGACGACTGCGCCACCACCGGGTTGGTGCGGACCTGCGGATTGTGGTTGCGCTGCACGAACAGGTCGCGGCCGCGCGAGTGCAGCACGTCGACGCTTGCCGACACGACCGCGCCGAGCTGGCGTTCGAAGCCGAGCGAGATCTCGTCGCTGCGCGGGACGATGCGGTCCGGGTTGTCCCAGGTCGCACCGGTGTTGCGCAGCAACTGGCCGCCGGGGTAGAGCTGATTCAGCAGCGCCCGGTTGAGGGTGGGGCCATTGACCAGGAACGGATCGGTCGGCCGCACGCCGGTGCGCGGTCCGTTGTCGGCGGCCGCGGTCGGGAAGTTGACGAGGAACGAGCTCGCGAACGGCGTGCCGGTGTAGAGACCGCCGATCACTTCGAAGTGCGTCTTGTCGAAGAACCGGCCGACCGCGGCGCGAATCACGCTGGTGCCGCCGAGGTCGTAGGTCACGCCAAACCGCGGCGCGACGTTGTTTCGATCGCTGGGGTGATCGTCGCCGACGAACATGTCGTCGGGCGTATTGAGCGGCAACATCTCGAGGTCGTAGCGCACGCCGAGGTTCAGCGTGATGTTGTTTCCCAGCCGCCACTTGTCCTGCGCGAAGCCGGCAACGTAATGCGCCTTCTGGTAGAAGATGTTCGGCCCGCCGACGCGCACCGTCAGGCGATCGGGATAGGTCGACGGAATCGCCGGGTTGAACACCACATTACTGCGGCCGAACCCGAAGGTGCCGTTGAGGTTGCCCTGGTTGGTGTTGTAGGCGGTCGAGTACGAGTACTGCACGCCGAATTTGACGTCGTGGTCGCCGCCCTTGCCGGGGATGAACCACGCCAGCGTCTCTTCGGCCTGAATGCCGTCGTTGATGCGCGCCTGCGCGGTGTTGTCCTGTTGATCGGTGTAGTCCTGGAAGGCCAGCGACACCGGGCACTGCGTCATGTCGCGGCCGTTGGTGTTGAAGCAGTTGTTCGCGAAGGTGACGTTCTCGCGCGTCCAGGTCACCCGGAAGGTGCTGACCTTGTTGCCGGCCAGCACGTTATTCAGGTTGATCGACATCGTCTGGTCGACGTCCGACTCCTCGCGCGCCGCCGCCGGCGTGACCGCGCCGATGATCTGGTTCTTCTGCGGCGAGGCTTCACGCAACCAGCGCACGCTGTAGGTGGTGGTGTTGTTGATCTGATGATCGCCGCGGATGATCGTGTTCCACACCCGGTCGCGCGTCTGCTCGGTGCCGTTCAGTTCGGGGCGCGCCGGGATGTTGATGGCGTTCGGCCGGTCGATCGAGAACCGCTCGAGGCTGCCGAAGAAATGGATCTTGTTCTTGACGATCGGCCCTCCGAGCGGTGCCGCCCCACCGGTCGTACTTGGTGTCGGGCTTGGGCAGGTTGTTCTGCTTGGCGAAGAAGTGGTTCTCGGTGAGGCCCGACCGCTGCACGAACGCAAATCCGACGCCGCGGAAGGTGTTGGTGCCGGCCTTGGTCACGGCGTTGACCACCGCGCCCGAGGTGCGGCCGTACTGGGCGTCGTACTGGCCGGTGATCACCTGGAACTCCTGGATCGCTTCAATCGGCGTGCGCGCCTGCGTGCCGGCGCGCTGCCCGATCACGTCGTCGTTGTTGTTGCCGCCGTCGAGCATGTAGTTGTTGTTGCGGGGATCCTGGCCGTTGACCGAGATCGAGTCGCTGCCGAACGATTCGGTGCTGACCGACGGCACGATGCCCGGCAGCAGGCCGACGAAGCCGATGAAGTTGCCGTTGACGCTCGGCAGCTTCACCAGGGTGTCGCTGGTGATGTTGCCGCCGATTTCCTTCGACGTCAGGTCGATGATCGGGGATTCGGCCGTGACCGTGACCGTTTCCTCGAGACCGCCGACCTGCATCGCCACGGCCACGCTGGTGGTCTTGCCGACTTCCAGCCGCAGTTCCTGGCGCACGAATTTCTTGAAGCCCTGCAGTTCGGCGGTGACCTGATAGGTGCCGGGAACCAGTCCGCTGGCGATGAACGAGCCGTCCGCACCGGAAATGGTTTCGCGGTACATCCCGGTCGCCTGGTTGGTGACAACGACGCTGACGCCGGGAAGCACGCCGCCCTGCGCGTCCTCGACGCGGCCGCGCAGTTCGCTGGTGCCTTGCTGCGCCGATGCCACGCCGGTGGCCAACAGCAGGGCGACACAGGCCCAGCTCAGTAGTGATGCTTTCATGGTTCTCTCCAAAGAAACAGCAATTCAAACCCGGTCGGCCCGGGCACCCAACAACGACTGCAAACCCTTCTACGGCTCAGGGCCGCCCGGACTTGTCGACAGGCGGGTAGCCGAGCCGGACGACGCCGCTGCGCGCGCCGCCGACCGTGCCGCTCGTCAGCCACTCGCGGGAGGCGTTGAACATCGCGAGATGGTTAGTTTCCCACATGGCGTTGTGCGACGAACAGCCGAGATCGATCAACACCTTGTCGGTGGCGCCGCTATCGTCGTAGGCCGCCTTGACGCGATCGGGGGGCACTTGCTTGTCGAGCGCGCCGGCGATGATTAGCGTCGGCATCTTCATGCTGCCGATCATCGCCGCGTTCCATCCCCACGAGGCCGTGGACGGCGCCCGGCGCACGCCGCTTCCCCACTTCGCCCCGACCGGGTCGGAGGCCAGCATCTCGGCCCAGACCACCTCACGCACCTGGGGATCGAACTGCTTCTCGCAGCCGATCTGGCGATCCCAGTTGGCGTCGAACTCAGGGCGGGACTGCGTGTTGAACGCGACGCTGCCGGCCGAAGGCGCCGGCCGGGTCGCCGGGGCGGCGCGGTTGTAGGCGGGCGCGAACAGCACCAGGCGGTTGACCTTGTCGGGATGCTGCGCGGCATAACCACCGGCGCGCGGACCGCCGAGCGACCACGCCACCAGGCTGACCTTCTCGACCTTGCGCAGCGCGCGAATGTAGTCGACCACGGCGTCGATGTCGTGCCAGTCGGAGGCGATGGTGGTGAGCTGCCCGGGATGGGTCGCCGTGCACGGCGCCTTGATTAGCGACGGGATGAACTGCGCCTGCTGCTCGGCCGACAGGTTGCACGGATCGTTCATCGGCGCCGGACGCGTCGAGCGCCCGTACCCGGTGGTGTCCATCGCGAACGCATCGAAGCCGGCCGCCGCCAGATAGGCCATCCAGCTGTAGTCGCCGATCGGCACGTCGAAGGCGACTTCGGCAGGCGTGCCGGCGCCGTGCACGAACAGGACGACGCGGTCGGCGGCGGGATTGGTCATGCCCTCGGCCACCCGTTCGCGCACATAGATCTGCGCCGGCTGCCCGGCGATGGCCGGCACGATCGACGTCACCGTGACGGCGTGATCGACCGACAGGATCTTTCGCGCGTTTGTTCCGGCCTGCGCGGACAGACCGAGCGTGGCGGCGAGCAGCGCGGCAGCAATTCCCAGCGAGCGTGTCATGTCGTCCCCCGCGCGCATTCTCGCACATCGCCCCGATCGAGCGGGGTGGTCGCGCGAACAAGGGGCCGGGGATCTTTTCGCCACGTCATCGCGAAATTGATGTGAACAGGCGGCGGTCGAGCGCTACCGGTTGCGTTCAACTGAGGTGGCTGTGCAACGGCTGGGAAGAGTCATGCGAAAAAGATCCCCGGCCCTTTTTACATTTGCTACATTTGCGTTCCGATCTGGCACTGGGAGGATGGCAGTTGTTGCGTACATTGACCGTCGTGACGAGCGGTAACGGCCAAGGGAGGTTGGCAAAGCCCTGATCCGTGGCTACTGTTTCGGCTGGTCGCTCTTTCCCAGAAACCACATGAACGCCTCGCGCATGATCGCAGGCGGCGTGCGATGGCCGCCGGCGTGCTCGCGATAAGTGACGTCGTAGTCCTCTTTCGTCAGCTGCCCCGCATTCTTTCGTCCGCTCACATCCGGAGGCATGGTGGTGTCCTTGACGCCCTGCGCGATGAAAATGCGCGGCTTTCCTTTTCGCCGGAGCGGTTCGATCAGGCCGCCGCCGGCAAGGATCACCAGGTGATTCCAGACGTCGCCGTAGGCAAGGCCCATCGTCAGCGCATAACCGGCGCCGTCGGACTGTCCGCCGAGCGCCACATGCTCGCCATCGATGTCGAGAATGCCGGTGACGCGCCGGTAGGCGGCGCCGAGGTAGCGGACATCGGCATCGAATCCGGGGATTTCCTTGCCCCACGTAATCTCCCTGGATTCAGGCGCGATCGCAATGAAGCCGAGCTCTTCGGCCAGCGCGAACAGGCCGCGCTGCCCGTCGGCCCAGCCGCCAAAGCCGTGGAGCATCATCACGAGCGGCATCGCCATGCCCGCCCGGTATGACTTCGGCACATACAACACGCCGTCACGCCCATCGTCCGACAACCCGAGTGCGGTCTGACCGTAGGGGATCTGGTCCTGGGTTCGCGCGCTGATGCGCCGCTCCAGCAGCCCGAGCGAACCGATCGCCCCAAGGGTGAGAAAAGATCGACGGTTCATGCCGTCTTGCGCCGGGCCGTCTTGCGTTTCGCGGTCTTGCGTTTCGCGGTCTTGCGTTTCGCGGTCTTGCGTTTCGCCGCTTTTCGCTTCGCGGTCTTTCTCGCAGCGGTCTTGCGCTTCGCTTTCGGCTTCACGCGCTCGGGCAACTCTTTGCGGCCGGTCGAGCGGTTCCATTCTTCGAACGTCTCCGGAGAGATATCGCCGTTGACGAGTAACTCGGCGAACTTGCGGCGCTGGGCTTTGCTCTTGAACGGCATGGCGGCTATCTCACGCGCAGCAGGCCGGCCTTGGCGCACTCTTCCG
Source organism: uncultured Acidimicrobiia bacterium (assembly GCA_963795125.1). Taxonomy (GTDB): domain Bacteria; phylum Acidobacteriota; class Vicinamibacteria; order Vicinamibacterales; family UBA2999; genus 12-FULL-67-14b. The sequence continues at coordinate 2,388,721 of CAWCGQ010000001.1, forward strand.
CGACGGTGAGGTAGCGCGCCACCGAATCGGCGCCGACGACGTAGGGATGCGCTGCGCCGGCGCGCCGGGTCGCCAGCGCCGGGAGTTTCGTCTTCGAACCGTCGAAGCTGGTGTGATTCGACAACACGACGTCCGCTCCGGCATTGCGTGCGAGCGTCCGGAACCGCTGCGCCGAATTGATGTAGTTGTTGAACCAGAACCGGTCCGAGCGCTCGTCGGTGATATAGCCGGCGCGGTTGGTCACCCAGTTGAACGCGGTGCCGCCCCAGTAGGCCGCGACGTGACGGGCGCTCCCGTCGCGCACCGGGATGAGCGTCGAGATCGTGCCGAGGGTGTGACCCGGCGTAATGTGCAGCGACAGCGTGGTGTCACCGAGCGTCAGTTGCTGCCCGTCGACGGCCACCAGTTCGCGTTTCGGTTTCCGCCACGAGGCGCGCGTGCCTTCGAGCAGGGTCCAGTCCGCGTCCGACATGATCACCTTGGCGTTGAAGCGATCCTGCAGATACGACGCGCCGCCGACGTGGTCGTAGTGGGCGTGGCTGACGAGCACGTACTTGATGGTGTTGGGATCGAGGCCAAACGATTTCAGCCCGGCAACCACTTGGTCCTCGACCGAATAGTCGAAGATCGGGTCGATGATGATGATGCCGTCCGACGTGGTGACGGCCCACGCCGAATATTCCGTCTGGCCGACGAAATACAGGTTGTCGAAGACCTTCACCGGCCTGGCGTACCAGGTTTCTTTGGCCGGCGCGCCTGGCGGGCGGGGTACGGCTGGCGTCGCGACGGGCCCCGGGGGAGCGGGCGGCGCCGGCGGCGTGCAGAGACGGGTTGCGATGCCGGCGTACTCGATCCCGGCGGCGGACTTGGCGGCAGCGACATGACCATCGACGGTGTCTGGCACCGACTGTGCCGTCGTCGCCACCCAGGCCACCACGATCGCGACTACAAGGCTCGTCAGGATTCTCATTGGACCAGTTCCCCAAGTTTGCGCACGGTGTTCCAGTTGCGCGCGGTGCCGCGAGTGCCCAGCGCCTTCTCGATCACGGCGATGGACAGCTTCGAGCGGCCGATGCCGTCAGGATAGACGAAATAGGCCTGCTTGCCTTTCGCGCGCACGATCTCACGCCCCGTGATCGCCGACTGCAGGAGGGCCACCGCGGCCGGGCCTGGCGCGTCGCGCAGGCACATCATCACCAGATGGTCCGGATCGCTCTTCGCCTCGGCCGGGAAGGGATTGGCATCGACGATCGCCTGCCACTCCCTGGCCGATCGCACGAAATAATCGGTCGTGACGCCGAGGTGTGTGGTCGACGCCGCTTCCAGCAGGCGCTCGAGTTGCGCGCCGGACGTCGCGCGGGTCTCGAACACGAGGTTGCCGCTCGCCAGCAGCGTCCGGGCATTGGCCAGCCCGATCGTGTCGCACATGGCGCGCAGATCGGCCATGGCGATCCGGTTGTGGGCGCCAAGATTGATCGCGCGGAGCACGGCGACGTAGCGTGGCATCTCAGAGCCTGCGATAGTAGACGATGGTGTCGCAGAAGGCGCCGTCCGGCATCAACGCGTAATCGGGAATCACTCCGACCTTAATCCAGCCACGCCGCTCGTAGAGGCGCTCGGCATCCCGGCTGGCGGTGTCGAGGACCAGCAACGTCTTGCCCAGCTCACGCGCCACATCCTCGGCGGCTGCGAGGACCGCGGCGCCGATACCCCGACGCCGCGCGCGGCGATGCACGAGCATCTTGGCGAGATCGGCGCGATGCGGCTGATTCTCCGGCAGGGACAGGATCAGCTGCGCGGTGCCGCAGATTCCCTCCTCGTCTTCCGCAATGACGATCGCCCGCTCGCCTGATTCAACAGCTGCGGCGACGCCGCGCCAGAAGCCAATCGCCTTGTCGCGCGTGAACGGGTGCATGAAGCTGACCGAGGCGCCGCCCTCGACGACGTCGAGCAGGACGTCGGCCAGTCCCTCGATCTGGTCGTCGCCGACCGCGTGCAGCCGCCGAACGCGAACGGTCGCCATGATGCCCTTTCCAGAACCGGTCGGGGGTTCAGCGGCTCATTACCGACAGGTACGCCTGCCACGGGCCGATGGCGTCGCGGTATTGCCGCGCCATGACGCGGGCAATCTGCACGATGTGCCCGAGGTCGTGCGCGACCCAGGTCGCCAGCAGCTGCCGCAGCGTCACGGCGCCAAACGCCGGATGCTCGCCCTCCAAAGCAAGCCTGGCATCATCCAGGCGCCATTCCCTCAGGGTGGACAGATTGTCCGAGCGCAGCGTCGCGAACTCGTCGAGCAGGTCCTCGAGCGGCTTGCCTGCGCTCTCGCGAAACTGCGCCAACCGATCGTAGGGAGTGAAGCGGCGATCGCCACCCTGGCCGAGGATGATCCGCGCGCGCGGGATCCAGTCGGCGCGCTCACCGTGTATCAGATGGCCGACCACGGTGTACGGGCTCCACGTCTCCGCGCCCTCGGTGGCGTCGGTCCAGGCCGGTGGCAGGCCGGACAACATGCCGCGCAGGGTTCGCGGCGTCCGCTCGAGGACCGCCGTCCCCTCATCAAGGGTGAACTCCATCGCCACAGTATTGATCACAGGGCTCAGCGCGATAACCGCGCGCGCAGCAGTGGCTCGGCGAACCCCCACCGCAGCTCGCCTGCGTACCCTTCGACCAGCGCCGGCGAGTTTCCTTCGTAGGTGCGTGGGTCGCGACTGTCGTGGATCGGCGCCCTGGGCAACAGCTGGTGGAGAAACTCGTGAATCGCGACGCGGCCAATGCCGCGCCCCAGCGACTCGATCACTTCGGTGCGGCTGGCCGAATCGGGCGCAAACACCATCGCGCCATTGGCGACGTATTCGAAGCTCACTGCGCCGCTGCCGCCGACACCAGGGATGCCGCGAGAGGCGCCGGCGACGTCGCCGCCTCGCTTCAGACGCTCATCCTTGAGCACCGGCACCACCCGCACGCTGTAGCGCGCAGAGTGATTGGCCGACACCACCGCGCCAAAGGGTGCGAAGGCCGTACCGATTTGAGCACGAGCGATCGAGTCGACCACCGTCAGCTCGGCAGCCGTGATCGGGGCGCCAAGCCTCGCCGACTGAAAGGACACCGGCTCGATCCAGAAGCCGAGCTCGACGGGTCTGCGGGCGCAGCCGGCAATGGATACAACCATGCCCACGGCGCACACGACGCCGGCGGTTATCGGCCGACGACACATCGTTTCGGCGCGGCGGGCTTCTGCGTTTCTGGCGGCGGCGCCGGCGCCTTGACCCGGTCGGCGATTTGATCGAACGCCACCCGTTGAAGCGACCGTACTTCCGCGCGCGACATGCCGAGCTCGTTCGCGGAACACTCGCCGTCGCCGAGCGAGCGCGGATCGATGCCGGTGAGCGTGCCAAAAATCACCAGCGCCTGCAGGTAATAGCCGTGCGTGCTGGCGTGATACGAATCGTGGGTCCAGAGATTCAGCTTGCCGGCGTCGATGCCGTCGTAGGGATTCGGATCGGCAACGCCGTCCTGCATCGCGCGCAGCCACGACTCGCCCACCGGGATCACGCCCTTGACCGCGGCGGCCTTGGCGGCCTGATCGTAGGCGGCGCGCACGTCCCTGGTCATCGCCTCAACCGTCTGGCCGGCCCACGCACCCTTCGCCGGGTAGACCTGGTCGGCACGAGCCCAGGTCGAGATCAGGAACACTTCGACACCCGGGTTCTTGCCGCGAAGAACATCCGCCATCTGGTTACTGGTGGCGACGAGCTTCGCGGGATCGCGCGGCTTCTGCGCATCGAGCAGGCTGAAGCCGTGCATCACGACGGCGTCCCAGGCCCTGCTGCCGATCACGCCGAGCTTTTCCGCGAGATGAAAATCGAGGCCGCTGCCGCCGCGGGTCTCGAGCGACACGTCGTAGTCGAGGCCGGCCTGCTGGGTGAAGGACTTGAAGAGCGCCGGCACGCCGCCGATGCCCTCGTTGTTCAGATCGGTCACGGTGTCGGCGCGATAGAAGCGAACCGCGGATCCGGACCCAAACAGGAAGGAGTTGCCGATGAACAGCACGCTCTTGCCCGCCGCGAGCGTCGGGCCGGTCATGGCCAGGATGGCGGCGGCGATCAGTGCGGCAGCGCTTCTCATTCGCTCTCCTCTATTTCCGGCGCCGCGGGCCCGGTGGCTGCGGCGGCTCCTCCGCCCGCCAGTCCAGGTCCGGCGCGGCGGGTAGCGCCTGCATGCTACTCACATTGCCGGCCGACACCGCGGCGAAGATGAAGTTCTCGGACGGCACCGGCACGCCGTGCGCACGGCGCAGCATCGCCAGCTGGCCGGCATGGGTCATGGCATCCGACAGCGGCCCCTGCAGGAACTGCTGGTCGCTGATCCTCGCCTGCAGCGAGGGGTCGCCGAAGTCGCGGCTGAGCGCGGCGAGCGTGTCGTGAAAGCGCGCCACTTCCGCGGCCATCGAATCGAGCCGCGGCGGCTCGAAGTCGCCGCCGTGCAGCATCGTGCGCGCGTAGCCGATGACGCCGGTCATGTGCCACATCAGTTCGAACGGCGTGCGCGCGGTCGGCGCGATCCGGAAGTCGGCGAACGAATCGGGGCGTCCCGCAGCGCCTTCTGCGTGCGGTAGGCAAGCGCGCCGAGGAAATGCTGCAGCAGTCGTCGTGAGTCAGTCATCGGATGGCTAGTGGCGGAAATGCCGGCGGCCGGTAAACACCATCGCCAGGCCGTGCTCGTCGGCCGCGGCGATCACTTCGGCATCCTTGACCGATCCTCCGGGCTGAACGACCGCGGTCGCACCGGCCGCCGCGACCGCATCGAGGCCGTCGCGGAACGGGAAAAACGCATCCGATGCCGCCACCGATCCGGCGAGCGTCGGCGCGCTGCCGCCCTTCCAGCCGCCGGCCTTGTGCACGGCAACCTTCACGGCATCGACGCGGCTCATCTGGCCGGCGCCAATCGCCAGCGTGCGCACCGCGTCGGTGAAGATCACGGTGTTCGACTTGACATGCGCCATCACCCGCCAGGCAAACCGCATCGCCTGCCATTCCTCGGCGGTCGGCTGGCGCCTGGTGACGACCTTGATGCCGTCGGCCGGCCACGGCACGTGCGCTTCGGTGACGCGATCGCGCTCCTGCACGAGCATCGCGCCGAGGATGGATCGGTATTCCCTGGTGTCGGCCATCTCGCGGAAATCAGCGATCGACGAGCGCGGAGATTCGCCTTCGCCGCGAGGATCGTTCGTGCCGCATCGTCGACGCCGGGCGCGACCACCGCTTCGATGAAGGTCGAGACGATGGCGCGGGCGGTGTCTTCGTCGAGCGTGCGATTGAGGCCGATGATGCCGCCGAAAGCGGCGAGCGCATCCGCTTCGCGCGCGCGCACGTAGGCCTCGGCGATGGTCGCGCCGGTCGCGACGCCGCACGGATTGGTGTGCTTGATCACCGCGGCGGCCGGCTCGTCGAACTCGAGCGCGATGCGAGCGGCGGCATCGAGATCGAGAAGGTTGGTGAAGGACAGTTCCTTGCCCTGCAGGATCTGCGGAGCGCCGAGCCCCGCGGGTGGCTGCAGCGCGTACCACGCCGCGGGCTGATGCGGGTTCTCGCCGTAGCGGAGATCGCGGAGCTTGCGCGCCACGAATAACCAGGTCGCTGAGGTCCCGAGGTCCTGGGGTCTTGCGGTCCTGTGAAAAGCGCTCGCCTTCGACCGTCACCTCACCGAGCGTCGACGCAATCGCCGTGTCGTAGGCGCCGGTGTGTTCGAAGGCGCGGCGCGCGAGCTCGAAGCGAAACGCCGGCGACGGGCCGCCCGGCTGGTCGAGCGCCTCCAGCACCGCGTCGTAGTCCTTCGGCGACACGACGATCAGGACATCCTTGAAATTCTTCGATGCGGCGCGAACCAGGCTGGGGCCGCCGATGTCGATCTGTTCGATCAGATCCGCGAACGCAATGCCGGGCTTGGCGGCGGTCTCGACGAACGGGTAGAGGTTGACCACCACCAGGTCGATCAGGCCGATGCCGTGGTTGCTCGGCCAGCCGCAGATCATCCGGGTGATCGCGGCGCGCGAGGATGCCGCCATGGATTTTGGGATGCAGCGTCTTGACGCGGCCGTCCATCATTTCGGGAAAGCCGGTGACGTCGCTGACGTTGACGACCGGCAGGCCCGCCTCGGCCAGCGCCTTGGCCGTGCCGCCGGTCGAAACCAGCTCGAATCCCCTGCTGACCAGGCCCTGTCCGAACGCAATCAGGCCGGTTTTGTCGGAAACACTGAGAATCGCACGCCGCATCACAGGAAGCCCTCACGAAGACGAAACAAACACGAAAACCCAACGGATATGGATCGGTTTTCACAATTGACACCAAATGTAACGGCCCGGTATCATCCCCGCAGTCCATTTCTGCGGACCAGAAGGCCGCAAGTTGCGGCCTTTTTTGTTGCCTCTACCTCATCCACAAGACGGGAGAGGGGTCGGTTACTAAGGTGGCTTCCAGCCACCAGCAAGACAGGAAGAGAACGATGCGTATTACAGGCAAGGTCAAGTGGTTCAACAACGCCAAGGGCTACGGATTCATCGAGCGCGAAGGCGGCAGCGATGTGTTTGTTCACTACTCGGCGATTCAGGGCGCCGGCTTCCGCTCACTCGAAGAGGGCCAGCCGGTTGAGTTTGAAATCGTCGACGGTCCCAAGGGTCCGCAGGCCGGCAACGTGACCCGCGCCGCCTAGTTACCTCTTGACCAACCCCCGGTGCCGGGCTCCCTCCCGGCATCGGGCCTCGTTTCGCAACGTCCCGCAACCATCATCAACTCTTCAGTCTTCGGTCGGCTTCGCCGTCAGCGACACCTTGCCGTCTTTCATCGCGACCTTGAAGGTCACGTCCTTGCCTTCGGCGCGCGAACTTGTCGACCTGCGCCCGGACCAGCGCCGCCAGGCGATCGATGCGCGACCGGCGACTCGCCCACCTGTTTCTTCGCCTCGGCGAGCTGCTCGAACAGCTTCTTGACCGGCTCCGATTCCGCCGAGAGCTGCTGATCGCGCGCGAAGCGGACCATGCCCGGATCGGCCGACGGCGCGTCTCTGCGGATCGGGACGGCGCGGCGGCGGCGGCTCTTCGACGCGCCTGACGCCCGGCACCGGACGCCCGAGCTCGCGATTGGTCAACTGCCGCTCCACCAGCTCGATGAACTTGCTGTAGCGGTTCTGCAGCGACTCGAAGCTTGAAGCGATCGGCGGTGTTGCGGATGAAGGCCTGGTCGTGCTGCTTGACGAGCGCGGCGACGCGCGCGCGCGTCTCCGCAGGGCGGACGCGGCAGCCGGCCGGCGAAGAACATGTTGAACTCCGCCTCGAGACGCCGGATCTCGGCCTCGAGCTGCATCATCTGCTCGATCCCAGTCGGATTTAGGAGGCGCCATGGCGATCAGTGCAGCAGGTGAAACCACAGCAGCGGCAGCCACAATTCGCGCGTGTACGGAATCGGGCGATCGTCGATCAGCACTTCGATGCCGGGCACCGGACTGACGATCTCGAACAGGTCGCGCAGCCGCAGCGCATCGGTCGAAAAAAATCGCGCGCGATGCCGGCGGTCGCTTGCCCTCGCCGGTCTCGAGATACTCCGCCGACGCCCGCGCCTTGCTCGAGCGCGCGCTCGTAGTTGCTCGCCCTCGAACGGCGGGAAGACCAGCGTGATCGAAAACGGCAGATCGCGCGGCCCGAACAGCGTCGTCGTGCAGATCGGGATCGAGCGCCGCCAGCTCCTCGGTCGTCGGCTCTTCCGGCTTTTCGACGTAGGGCCAGTAGCGTTCGACCGGGCGATATTTTCTTTCGGACAAGGGAACTGATCTTAACGGAAGGTCCAACGGGTTCCAAGTGTTCCGCGGTTCCAAAGGTTATGAATCCATCTGCGTGGCCGGATTTCAGGGTCATTCCCAGCATCGAGATGCTCCGGCAGCGCGCCCGGCGTACGCGAGCTCGAGGCGCAGCACGGCGCGGACGCGACCGTGGCGGCCCTGCGGGCCGGCGCCGACGGCCTGCGGGCACGTATCGCGGCCGGAGCGAGACGATCGCCGACGCGGCCGAGTCGATCGAAGCGTTCGCCACCGGCGCCCTGACCGCGCCAGGCGCGCGGATCGCTCCGGCCGGTGATCAACGCCACCGGCGTCGTCATTCACACCAATCTCGGCCGCGCACCGCTGGCCGACGCGGCGCTCGCGCGCATCGGCGCGATTGCGCCGCGGCTACAGCAACCTGGAATACGACCTCGACACCGGCGCGCGCGGGCTCGCGCACGCGTGCATGCGGAAGCGCTGCTCACGCAGCTGACCGGCGCCGAGGCGGCCATCGTCGTCAACAACAACGCCGCCGCGACGATGCTGATCCTGGCCGGGCCTGGCATCGGGCCGCGAAGTGGTGATTTCGCGCGGCGAGCTGGTCGAGATCGGCGGCGGGTTCCGCGTGCCCGACGTGATGCGCCAGTCCGGCGCGCTGCTTCGCGAGGTCGGCACCACCAATCGCACACGGGTGAGCGATTACGCGGCCGCGGTGTCGCCGGCAACGGCGATGTTCCTGCGCGTGCATCCGTCGAATTTCCGCATCGAGGGCTTTACCGAGCGTCCGGCGCTGGCCGAACTGGTCGCGCGGCGCGCGCGCCATGCACGTCCCGCTCGTCGAGGACATCGGCAGCGGCTGCCTGGTCGAGGACTTCGCGGACGAGCCATCCGTGCAGGCATCGATTGCCGCCGGCGTCGATCTGGTCTGCTTCAGCGGCGACAAGCTGCTCGGCGGGCCGCAGGCCGGGATCATCGCCGGCCGGCAGGCGCTGGTCGATCGGCTGCGCACGCATCCGTTGATGCGCGCCGTCCGCGCCGACAAGCTGACCTTCGCGGTGCTCGAGGCGACGCTGGCCGAATACGCCGCCGGGCGGTCGAAGGAGACCGTCCCGGTCCAGCAGATGCTGCACGCGTCGGCGGACGCAGATCGAATCGCGAGCGCAGGCGCTCGCGGCGACGCTCGCGGCCAGCGGATGGCAGGTCGCGCTGCTGAGCGGCTCGTCGGCGGTCGGCGGCGGCAGCGCGCCGGGACTGCAACTGCCGACGGTGCTGCTCGTCGCTCGCGCGTGACGGCGAGTCGCCCGATCAGACCGAGCGGTGGCTCCGCTCGCTCGACCCGCCGGTGATCGCGCGCATCGAACACGATCGCGTCGTGCTCGATCTTCGAACGGTGCTGCCGGATCAGCAGGCACTGCTGGCCACAGCGCTCTGCCGATAGACCTCGGCTCGCCCTATTTCTCGGTCGCGGGCGTCAGGTGTGGCGTGCCCCTGGCGTCAACGGCGATGTCAAAGTGCAGCACCTCTTCACGGACACCCAGTTTCGTGTACAACGCGATGGCGGGCTCGTCGTCAATGCCGGTATCGGCCTGGACAAACATCACGTAGGCCCCGCGCGATGCCGCGACCTGCTCGAGTGCCGCGATTAAGGCCGTCGCAATTCCTTCGCGGCGGTGAGCCGCGGACACGGCCAGATCGTAGATGTAGATTTCGCTGCGCTCCTGCTCGAACTTCTTGAGTTCGTAGGCCGCGATGCCGCCGACCACGGCGCCGTTCTTGAGCGCGGCCAGCGCGATAAACGAATCGCCGCCGAGCAAGCGCCGCAGGTACTCGGTGCCAGGACGATGCCGGTCGTAGGTCTCGGTATCGTTGAAGGCGTCACCGAAGACGGTGAGCAACGCCTCCAGGACCGCGACGTCATCGGTCGTGAGAGAGCGAATCGCCAGAGCCGGGCTGGTCGTCATCCGTCCCGGCGAACCACCAGCAGGGTGATGTCGTCGAACTGCGGCGCCGAGGCGGCGAACGCGTCGACCGCGTCGAAGATATGGGCGACGATCTGCGCGGTCGACCGGTGACGGACCGCCGAGATCGCTTCGGCCAGCCGGAGTCTCGCCGAATTCCTCCTCGTCGAGGTTCTGCGCGTCGGTGACGCCGTCGGAACACAGCACCAGGCAGTCGCCCGGCGCGATCGACACGTCGGTCGCGGTGTAGGGCAGGCCGGGAGGCAGCAGCCCGAGCGGCGCGCCCGTCGACGCGAGCGCGCGCGGCATCGCCGTGGCGATCGATCAGCCAGCTGTTGATGTGACCGGCGCTGACGTAGCGGCCGAGGCCGGTGGCCGGCTCGAGTTCCAGCAACGCCGCCGTCACGTACTTGTTGCCGGCGGTCGATCCGTACAGCAACGCGTTGGCGTCCTGCGCCAGCGCCGTGCAGCGACCGCGACCGGCCGAGCAGCGCCCGCAGCGTCGCCTGCATGTGGCTCATCAGCAGCGACGCCGGCAGCCCCTTGCCGGAGACGTCGGCGACGCACAGCAGCGCGCGCCCGCGACCCGTCCGGCGCCGACGATCGCGTCGTAGTAGTCGCCACCGCAGCGCCGCGCCGGGCGGTTGCGCGCGGCCAGATCGTAGCCGGCGAGCGCCGGCAGTCGCAGCAGGAAACAGGTCGGCCTGGATGGTGGCCGCCAGTTCGAGTTCGCGCTCGTAGCCGGCACGCGTCACCTCGGCCTCCTGGTTGAGCGCCAGCAGCCGCTCGCGCTCGTGCGCCGGCCTGCACCGTCCGCTCGAACAGCCGCGCGTTCTCGATGGCGGTGGCGGTCTGCAGCGCCAGCGTGTTGAGCAGCTTGAGCTCGCGCGCTTCGTACGCCATCGGCAAGGTGCTAGCCAGCACGATCACGCCGATCACCTTCTCCCCCACCTTCAACGGGCGCGCACACCAGCGAACGCACATCGATCACCGCGTTGACTCGCCGCGGGTCGTCGAGCACGTCGTTGACGATCTCGCCGACGCCGGTCGCGGCAACGGTCCCGACAATGCCCTTGCCGCGCGCGAAGCCGGACAGTCCGGGCAGTTCGTCGCCGAACGCCGCCACCGAGTGCAGCGCGTCCGACGTGCTCATCGAGGAGCAGAATCGCCGCCATCGGTGGCGACGATCAGGTGCCGCGCCTCCTGCAGCGTCAGTTCGGCAACCGCTCGAGATCGAGCAGCGCCGCCAGCTTCTCCGAGAAGCTGTAGATCAGGTTGACCTCGCGATAGAGGTGGAGCACTTCGGCGCCGAGCGCCTTGCGCTCGGATTCCTTGTCGGCGAGAAACCGCAGCAGGGTCGCCACCGCTGCGGCGCCATTCGGACCGGTGACCCAGCCAATGTCCTTGCCGTCGTGCGACACCGGGAACCGGTCGCCCGCGCCGCGCCGACCCGAACAGCGGTCCGTCCGGCCTCGTCCTCGACCGTCATCGGCGTACCGATGGCCAACGCCAGCGCCTCCATCACCGGTCGCAGGCCGTTCTGCGCTGCCGAGAATCTGTTTGAGGGAAATTCGCGACATGAATCGGTCAGATGCCGAGCACGTCGCGAGCCTTCATCAGCAGCGCATCGGGATCGAACGGCTTGGTCATGTAGAGATCGGCGCCGACCTCGATGCCGCGCTGCCGGTCGAACTCCTGCCCCTTGGCGGTGAGCAGCACGATGTAGACGTTGGTCAGGCCGAGCGCCTTCTTGGCGCGCTCGCAGACGTCGAAGCCGCTCAGCTTCGGCATCATCACGTCGAGGAACACCAGGTTCGGCTGCATCGACTCGATCGCCGCCAGCGCCTCCTCGCCGTTCGTGGCGGTGTGCAACTCGACGCCCTCGTCTTCGAGTTCCTCGAGCGTCTGGTGCAGCAGCGTTCGCAGGTGGACTTCGTCGTCGACAATCAGGATCTTCTTGCTCACACACACTCCTACCGGTAGACAAAGAAGAGGACGTTCTCGAGACCCTTTTCGAAGCGCAGGGTCTGGACGATCTCGGGCTTGCGGGTCGCTCGAGCTGAGCATGATGATGTCGGGCTGCAGCATCTTGGCCTTCTCGAACAGGTCGTGGCCGCGGGCCTCGGTCACGCTGTAGCCGCGCGCTTTCAGCACCTCGGTCAGGGTCTTCACCGCCGACGCATCGTCGTCCACCACCAGCACGCGTTTGTGCGACTTGCGCTGTTCGAGCAGGGCGCCGACCTCGCGGAACAGGATGTCGGTGTCGATCGGCTTGGTGAGGTAGCGATCGACGCCGAGCCGGAAGCCGCGCTCGCGATCCTGAACGATCGACAGGATGATGATCGGAATGTCGAGGCGTCTGCGGGTCGTTGCGCAGCACCGCCGCCACGTCGAAGCCGTTCATCTCCGGCATCATCACGTCGAGGACGATCAGGTCGGGGCGCTGGCGGCGCACCTCGGCGACCGCATCGCGACCGTTGGCGGCGGTCACCACGGCGTAGCCGGCCTCGGTGAACTCCTGCGTGAGCAGCTCGCGGATGTTGGCTTCGTCATCGACGACCAGGATGCGCGGCTGGCGCTCGGCGGTGCGCGGCGTCGTCACCACCACCTGATCGCGCAACTGGCGGACCACCGTCGCCAGATCGAGCGGCAGCGACGGCTGCGCGCCGGCGTCGACCGGCAGCGAGAAGGAGAAGGTGCTGCCCTTGCCCAGTTCGCTCTCGACCCACACCCGCCCGCCGTGGTGTTCGACGATCTCGCGGCAGATCGGCAGGCCGAGGCCGGTGCCCTTGGGCTTGTCGGTGAGCGTGTCGCCGACCTGCTTGAAGCGCTCGAACACCTTGGGCTGATCGGCGGGAGCGATGCCGAGACCGGTGTCGATCACGCTCACCACCAGCATGTCGCCCTGGCGCACGGCCCGGCAGGTGATGGTGCCGGTGTCGGTGAACTTGACGGCGTTCGAGATCAGATTGATCACCACCTGGATCAGGCGATCGCGATCGCCGGTAATCATCGGCAGATCGAGGCGCCGACGTCCTTCACCAGGCGCAGGCCCTTGGCGCTCGAACAGCGACGAGGTCGCGGCGGTGGCGTGATCGATGATTTCCTGGATCGTCACCGGCCCCATGTTCCATTCGAGCTTGCCGGCCTCGATCTTCGCCAGGTCGAGCACGTCGTCGATCAGCTTGGTGAGCCGCTCGCCCTCGCCGACCACGACCTGCAGGTTCTCCTGGATCTGCTGCACGGTCTGCAGCACCTTCTTATCGTCGGTCTTGAGGATCGGGAAGATGCGATCGTCGAGGCGCTTCTTGATGATCTTGGCGAAGCCCAGCACCGAGGTGAGCGGGGTGCGCAGTTCGTGGCTGACCGTCGACAGGAACGCGCTCTTGGCGGCGTCGGCCTCTTCGGCGGCGGCCCGCGCGCGCTGCGCTTCCTCGAACAGGCGGCGATTGTCGTGCTCCTGCTCGTTGATCTGGCGGTAGGCGTCGGCGTTGTCGAGCGCGATCGCCGTGAACGCGGCCAGGTTCTGCATCATGTTGAGGTGATGCTCGGTGTAGGCGCCCTGCTTGAAGCTCTGGATGGTGACGATGCCGAGCACCTTGTCCTTCGAGACCAGCGGCAGGTAGATGATCGACTGCGCCGCCTTCGACATGGTGCCGTCTTCGAGCACGCGGGCGGCCTCGGCGTACGACGGGATGTAGTTGCGGTACTCCTGCTCGACGTCGTTGATGAACACCGGCTCGCGGTGTTCGATGCACCACACCGGCAGCTGACTGCGGTCGATGGTGCTCCGCGAGTACGGGCGCATAGCGCTTGCCCTCCTCGATCGCCAGCCGATACTCGATTTCGTTCTGCTCGGGATGATACAGGCCGACGCCGAACACATCGGCGTCCGCCAGTTGGTTGACGCGTCCGTAGAGCTTGTCGAAGATGGTGTCGAAGTCGAGCGACGCGGTGATGTCGCGGCCGATCTCGCTCAACAGTTCGATGTTGCGGTTGCGATCGGCTTCCGATCTGGCGAGCGCCTCCGCCGATTCGGCCCTGAGGCGCGCCTCGGCAAATTCAGCGCGCTGGCGTTCCCGGCCCACCACGCGACGGCGCTGCAAACGGTCGACCGCGAACATCGCCATTCCAGCCAGCGCCAGATACAGCAGGTAGGCCCACCACGTGCGGTACCACGGCGGAAGAATCGCGAACCCGTAGACGCCCTCGTCGCTGAGTTGAGTCAGTTCGTTGCGGGCGCGGACGCGAAAGCGGTAGGTGCCGGCGGCCAGGTTGGTGTAGTCGCGCCGCGATTCAGCCGACCAGGCCGACCAGTCGGCGTCGAGGCCGTCGAGACGGGACTGGTACTGCGTCGATCGTTCGTTGAGGTAGGAGGGGGCGGCAAACTCGAAGCGGACCGAGCGGCTGGTCGACGGCAGTTCGATCGACGCCGCGCCATCGGCCGCCTCCGGAGAAATCGCCTCCGCCTGGTTGACGGTAATGCGGCGGATCAACGCCGCATAACTAGGGGTGGTTCGCTCGAACCGGTTGGTGTCGAACCGCGCCAGCTTGCCGAGGGAGCCCAGCCACAACACCCCGTCCTTCTCAGGATAGAACGCACCGTTGTTGTCGAGTGCGAAACGGCTGAACAGCTGTTTGTCGACCGCATAGGTGCCGTCCGCCTGCCGGGTCAGTACCGCCGACCGACGCCCCGAGTTGACAAAGATGCGCCCGTCGGGCCCTTGGGTGACGAACACCAGATCGGTGTCGGTATCGCGTTCGACGACTTCGAACGCCTGGTCGGGCACGAAGCGATTCGTGGCCGGGTCGAGCGTCACGACCTTGCCGGCCACGGTGACAAACAGCTTGTCGTCTACCTTGAGCACAGCCGACCCACCGGCCGCCAGACCCTGCTCGGCTCCGTAACGCTCCACCACCGGGGCCATCGGACGGGTCTCACCCACAGCATCTGCTCCGCGCACGATCAGCAAGCCGGAAGACTGCGTACCCGCCCACACGTTGCCGTTCAGGTCCTGCTGCAGACTGCGCACCTGATCCCGGATGTCCGGGATACGACCTTCATTCACCCATTTCCCGTTCGTCCAGCGAACCGAAGCGAGACCGTCCGCCAGGCCCACCCACACCCGGGTGGGATCAATCCGCGACTGCAGGGTCACGAACGCTCCGAAGGAACGGTTTAGAGACTCTACAATCGGCAGCGCCTTGTCACCGACGATGCGATAAAGGCCATCACTGGCAGACAGCAGCAGTTGCGGCGCTCCGCCATCGGGATCGTCGAACTGCGTGAACGCCCAGCACTGGTTTGCCACACCGGTGACCGGGACAATGCGCGGCAGCGTGCTGCCGGTCGCCGGCGCCAGGTACTGCACGCCTTGGCCGTGCGCAATATAAAGCCGGCCGTTAAAGCGGAACACGTCGCCGCCGGCCGCCCGGAGGCCCTCCGTGGGGCCAAAAATTGACAGCGGCGACTGGGCCTCGACCCTCGCCAGGCCGACGCCCAGCGCGAGCCACAACCCGCCTTCGCGATCCGGCATGACGTAATAAACAGACGGCGCCTGCAGTCCGGCGCGCTCGTCGATCAGCTCGAGCTGATCGCCCTTGGCGATCGAGTATCACCATGCCGGCCGATGTGGTGGTGAAGGCGAGCGATCCGTTCGGCAACGCAAAACCACGATAGAGATTGCTGCGCTTCAGGTACGGATCGACGTCGGTGCGAAACGGCGTCAGCGTGGCGCCGTCATAGCAGAAACAGACCGTCGGCCCGCGTCCCCATCAGCAGCCGTGTGCCATCAAATGGCATGACGATGGGATAGGGTTCCTCTCCGAGGCGTTCGGCACCGGGCACGGCGACGAGTTCGTCGCCGCGCACCGCCATCAGCACGCCGCCGGTCTGGCCGATATAAACGGTGTCGTTGGCCAGCTGGGCGCGGTTGAAGATGCGCCCCGTCGGCTTCCACACCTTCATCGTCCCGTTGGCCCAGCGGAACAGGCCAATCTGGGTCTGGAAGAAGATGCCGTCTGGCGTCGCAAAGGTGCGCCACACATCCTCGAAAATGCGGACATCCTCGGGCAGCTGGTCGACCATCGACACGAATTGGGTTTCGCCGGAGGGATCGGTTTCGAGATAGCCCAGGTCGCCGACGGCGCCGACGTAAATCCGGCCGCTCGCATCCGCGGCCAGCGATCGAACGGTGGTGCGCGTTGGCGTGAAGATTCTCCGCCAGGTGACGCCGTCGTACTCGAGCAGCGAGCTGGTAGAGCCCACGTAGATCACACCGCGCTTATCCTGCAGCAGCGCCCAGTTCTGGGCGCCGCCGTCGTAAGTCTCAGGCGGATAGTTACGGATCAGCAGGCCCCCGGCTTCCGGGTGGCGGCCTGTGGGACCAGGTTGAGGGGTGGCAGGTGTTTGCGCGAGAACGGTGGCCGTCAGCAGGCAGACGGCGACAACGGCGGCTGGGCGGAATCGCATCAGATGGGGGCCCCTCGTAGGCACGCCGATTTTACAGGAATCACCTCGAACTAATTGGAAGATCGTCGCCGCGAAGGACGCCAACTCGGTTGCGCCGTCGCCGTGACATCACTGCGCCATGCCAGGGCAGACGATGGTCGCATAGCCCTCGTCGTCAGTGCAGCCACCCGTCTGGCCGGAGGTCTCGGCAGTCGCCTTCGGGTTGTTGTAATACCCCATCACCAGTGGACCGCGATCAGTTCGCCGCGCTCGCCTTCGTGTCGGCCACCGCTGTTGGGCGGCATCGGCAGCAACTCACCCTTCACGGTTGGTACAACCATGCGGCCGATCGCGGCCCGCCGCCGTTGCCGTATCCCCCTGTGATGATGGCGCCGCCACGGGCTAAGGGTGCGACCGCGGAGAACTGACCGGCCATTCGAGCGTCGCCGGGCACAAGGGCGAATGTGCCGCTCCGCGGGTCGTAGGTCTCAGCCTGCGGCGCGCCTCCGGCAATCAATACGAGCCCGCTCGGAAGCACCAGGCTGCTGCCCGCATGCTTGTAGCGGCCGAGCCTCATCGGGGGACCCGCGGTGAATGTCCCGGTCCTGGGATCGAAAAGCTCCGACGAGTCGTACACGCCTCGATCATCGCGTTCGTCTGAGCCGCCGGTGATCAACACCTGGCCATCGGGAAGCAGCACCGCATCGTGCTTGTGGCGGCGAAGGCGCATGTCGCCCACTCGACTGAAGGCTCCGCTCGCCGGACTGTAGATCTCAGCCGAGGTATACAGCGTGATGTCCGCCCGCCGACCGCGGTGCCCTCCAGCGATCAGCACCTGCCCGTCCGAGAGGCGTACGGCTACATGACTCTCGCGGGGCACGGTCATGCGTCCCGCGCGAGAGAATCGGCCAGTGGCCGGATCATAGGTCTCGGCGCTCGACAGAAACTCCCAACCCGGCCCCAAGCCTCCGACGATCAAGACCGTCCCGTTCTCGAGAGCAACCGCGACGTGGTTCGCGCGGGCAGCCAGGAGCGAGCCTGTGGGTGCAAAAGAGTTCGTCGCCGGGTCGAAGAGTTCCGCGTGCGCCAGCGTCGTCGTTCCTTCACCATACCCACCAGCGATCAACACCCTTCCATCCGCCAGCAGCGTGGCGGTGTGACTGTGGCGTGTCGTCAGCATCGGGGGAAGCGGCGAGAATCGTCCGGCGTCAGACTCGTAGACTTCCGCACCAGTCGCGGCGCCCTTCTCCGCGAAACCACCGGCGACCAGGACGCGGCCGTCTCGCAGTGCGGTGGCCGTGTGGGCCAAGCGGCTCGCGCTCATGGCCGGTGCCGAGACCAGGACACCATGCGAATGCCGCGCGCTGGCCTTCTCCCCGGCGACGCTCGCGCCATTCTGGCCCGAGCCGCTCACCACACAGCTCAACGCCAAGCCGACACTCAGCGCTGCACCTGCCATCTTTGGTAATCTCATCAGTCCCTTCCGCCTCCGAAAGACGGCCCCGGTGATTCATTCCCCACCTATTTTCGCAGGATCGTGATCTGTCCGGACACCATGCGCCATACGCCGTCGCGCTCAATCCATACCTGCGTGAATCGCTCCTCGATGGCCGGCCCGGCAGCGTCGGCGGGAATCAGCACCAAACCGGTGGCCACTGCGGCATTCGCGTAGACGCGCACTTGCAACTGCGTCGGAGTGATGGCGACAAGATTGGCGGTATTGCGACGCAACCACGCGAGACGCTCGTCCCGTGTCTCGAGTTTGCCATCGCCGCCGATCACCAGGTAATCCGGGGCGAGCGCCTGCTCAATCGTCGTGAGGTCGCCCTTGCCCATCGCGGCGAAGTACGCCCGCACCTGGCGCGTGAGCGCCTGTTCGGCGCCGGGCGTCTGAGCGTTCAAGCGGGGAGCTGCCACGCACATCACGACCATCAACAGAGTGCGCGCAATAACCGTGTGGTATCTCATGAATACTCCAGGATGTTGAACTCCGCTCGGCGTCGCGGGCCAGGATGACAGCTTGCACCATCGAATCCGCAACGGCGCGCAAGCGCGAGCGGCACTACGCCGGAAGGGCTTCCACCACGCTCACGACCGATTCTGTCGGCACCACGCGGCTGAGACGAAAACGCGCCTTGGCCCAGCAGCGACGCGTATTCGGCCTCAGTGCGTTCCTGCCCTCCAGGGACCACCAGCATCACCATGTCCGGTCTCGATGGAATAGACGATCTCCGCCCAGCTGTGCCAAAAGGCCGGGCCGCAAAACACGATCAAGGTCGCTCGCGCCGAGCCTGGCGCCCCGGACTTGAGCGCCTCGCCCAGCGGTGTCAGGGCAAAACGCTGCCCGTCTCGCTCCGTCAGGATGCCGAGGCCCGCGAGCGTGCGCATGAGGCGACTGCAACGACGGCGCTGCGAGACGCTCCAAGAGCCGACGCAGATCGGCCGCTCGCTCCCGTCAGCGGCCGACTGCTGCCGACCGTCGTTGGTCTTCGACGGCCGCTCGCAACAGCGCGTGCGCGGACCATTTCATCAGCTTCACGGCCTCCCGGCGCGACAAGCCGCCCGACGTCGCACAGCCAGATCAGCGCTTCTATGCCAGCGGTCGCTCGTATCGCTCGGGCGAGACGACCGATCTCCGGTGCGGACATCCGACTCCGCAGCGGCGCGAACGGTCCCCCTCCGGTCGCGGCGGTAGCCGGACCATCGAGAAGCGCCTCGGCTGGTTCGCCGACTTGTCACCATAGCGTGCCGGTCGGCACCACGCATCGTTAGGCCGCCGCTTTCGGCGGACGCGGCATGTGTCTCAGGTGCTTTCGGAAGTTGAGGACGGTTCCCGCGAAGACGTTCGACACGACGAACGCAATGGGCAGCCCCGGCTCCACGTCGAGCACGACTTCGGCGGTGAATCCGCGGGCCGTGAGGAAGACGGCGGCGGCGTGCGCGGCGGCGGCGGGGTCGTCCGCGACCAGCCCGATGCTCGCGGTGGCCGAACCGAGTCGCTGTACGACGGCGGGGTCCGGGTAGTTGATAATCGTCCCGTCCCACATGATGGAGCGCAGTACCCCGCCCGAATCGGCCTGGAACCGCTCACGCACGCCATGCTGTGCGAGCAGCTCGAGGATCGTGGCCTTGGCCGCGGGCGACGCCGCGGAGAAAATGCGGGACCCGACGTCCGGGAACGGTAGCGGATTGCGGCCCGCAAGGAGCAGCGCGCACCACGCGACCATCAGGACCACAATGACAAGTGCGGGAACACCGAGCCAAAGCGGAATGAACATCTACTCCTCCGGGGTCGGGATACGCGCCGCAATGAGATACCGGGGCTGATCTTCGTCGACCAGCGATTGTTGGCCTTGGAGCACTGGCGTAGCGGCAACGAGACAGACGATACGCTCACTGATCGTTCGGGTCCGCATGGGATCGCTCCTCTGGCTGCAGATCGCCTTCGGTCTTGCGAAGGAGTCTAAACCATCTGCCGCTTGTCCCGCCTACGCCCAGGACTTCGGCGAGGCTTGCCGGCGCGACCGTGCGTGGCGCGACAATTCGGACAAGGCTACCTACAGCGGCGGCTCGGCCGCATCGGCCCACAAGGATGCAAACCTTGCCACTTGACCTCACAGGAAGGACAAGCCTCACGCATCATCGGCATCATTTGAGACTTGGTGATCACCGGCGCGTTGGGTATTCCTTCGTCGCTGGCGCCATCCGAGCAAGAACGCGAAGAGGACGATGGCACATACGCCCGCGACGAGCACCGGCGTCACGGTGCGGATCTCAGCAGGGATGGTGAGGACGTCCGGCAGACCGGTTTGCCAGAACACCCACTCCCCGCCGAGTTTCGACGCGAGGGTCTTACTCCCGGTCGCCAGAACGATGATCGCGTCACGTGTCGTTGGATTGATCCGAACCGTGGCGCTGATCGCCGGGTCGTTGACGCCGTCATGACCAAACACGACACCGCCATGCTGCGTCGGGGCGTAGAGGACTGTGCCCAGTCCCCAGATGTCGACTCCCATCGACTTCGCCTGAGCCGCACGCATGGAGTCGAGCGTTGTCGGGGCGAGTCCGCGGCCCTCCGTCGGCTGTAGTAGCGCACTCACCAACTTGGCCATGTCGCCCGCCGACGTGATGAATCCCGTCGCAGCTCTTGACGCATATCTGACGACCTGCACGGGCTGGCCGTTGACGTCGTACGACTTCGCCGAGTTCGGTATCGCCGCGAGGTCGGCGTAGCCGGAACGCGACAGGTCGAGCGGCTGCAGGATCTCTCGGGTGACGAATGTCTCGAAGGGCGCTCCCGATACTTCCTCGATCAGCAGTTCGAGCACCAGGTAACCACCGCCCGAGTATCGAAACTGAGTGCCGGGTTCAATCCCGACCATGACCGGTGCAGCCGACGTGCCGCTCGATGCCCGAGGAGCGGCCAGTTCCTGCTCCAACGTCGGCAGGGCCTCATCGCGTCCGTAGTCGCCGAAGCCGAGTCCGTCGGTCAGTCCGGCCGTGTGACTCAGAAGTCGCCGCGCCGTGACTTCGCGCGAACTGAACGCGCCTTCCGGAAGCTGCCATCTCGTGAGATAGGCTTCGACGGGCCGGTCGAGGTCGAGCTTGCCTTGTTCCACAAGCTTCATCACTGCCAGCGCGGCGATCCACTTGCTCAGGGACGCGGTCGCAAATGCGGTGTTTCGATCGATGGCGTCGGCGGTCGCGGAGTAGTACCTCGGCCCCCACCGCGCCGTCATCGATCAGGAGCAGCGCGGTATTGGCCCGGTTCCCCGCTTCGATGAGAGGGACGGCTGCTTGCAAGAAGGCGCGTGGATCATCGGAGGACGTGAGCGGCTGCCGCCACCAGCCAAACAGGGCGCCGGCGATAAGCACAGTGGACCAGCCGACGATCAGCAGCAGCGTCAATCCAACACGTTTGACCATTTGCAGTCTGGGGTCTCCTCCGCTTGATGCGGGCTAATCGTCGGTAGCGCCGCCTAGACAGTATGGCTGTCAGATTCTAAATCGAGAGACCTGCCCCACATGGTTATCGTGGGTTGCGCGCAGCTGATGAAGGCGTCGCGCCGAGCCACACATCCCAGGAGGCAGGTCATGGCGAAACCTAGCATGTTCGTGGGGATGGATGTCCACAAGGAATCGATCGACATCTCACTGGCGGAAGAAGGCCGCGATGGCGAGGTCCGCCACTACGGCGGGATCGCCGGCGACCTGGAGGCACTGGCGAAGGTGGTCAAGGCACTGCGCGCCCCGTCGCGTCGACTGCGTTTTGTCTATGAGGCCGGTCCACGAACATCTGTCTTCGTCCTGGATTCGTCCTGCCACGTCCCGACGCACTACCGAGCACCTGAACCTTGTACTCGTGGAGGACCTCTCCCTCACAACTGGGACGATTGGACACGCGTACTCGACCGGCGTTGCTTGCCACCCGCATGTGGATGATCGCCTCGACCCGTGCAGCGGCTTCCCTCGGCCCAAACATGACCCGCTGTATCTCGGCGATGCAGCCAATTTCGAGTGACCATGCCAGGAATGCTCTCACGGAAGTGACGGCGAGCGCGAGGACTGCGAGGCGAATCCAAATGGTCATCTTGCGCCTGTCCATTCGATGTCGACCTAACGACTTGCCGCTCAGCCGCGAGCGGCGGGTACGGCTTCGCGAAGGAGTCTAATGCAATCGCCGCTCGTCCCGCCTACGCCCAGGGCTTCGGCGAGGCTCGCCGGAGCGACCTCGCTCAGCCGTAACCGCTCCTGACACCGCGGCCGTCGGGTGCAGCGCGAGGTTAGGCAGGTCTTCGCCAGACGGCAGTTCGTTCCCGATAGCCACCGACGAATTGCTCGCCAGCCAGAGGCCCCTCACTTCTTGACCCGATCGTAGAAGGCCACCATCTCGCGGATAACATCCGCTTCGCGGTCGCGAAAGAGGTAGTGGCTGGTGTTCTCGAAAACAACTACGTGCGCGGTTGGTGTGGTCCTGCACTCTGCCTAACGCCTGCGGCTCATTTGCGGCGGCCGCACATGAGTGTTTCGAATCAGGAGGATAGCGCTGCGGCCGCCGTCAAGTGCAGCCGCTTGTGAGACCGCGTCTTGAGTGGTATGATGATTTGTCATACTCCCTATGCCGAAAACCAAAGTTGCTCTCACCATCGATGCCGACTTGCTGAGCCGCGTGGACCACTTGGTCGCTCGACAGCGGTTCCGCAACCGCAGCCAGGCCATCGAGGCTGCACTGGCCGAGAAGTTAGCGCGACTCGCCCGGACGCGGCTTGCCGAAGAGTGCGCCAAGCTGGACCCGGCCGCAGAACAGCAACTAGCCGATGAAGGCCTCGCCGCGTCGGGTGAGTCATGGCCCGAATACTAAGAGGCGAGATTCGCTGGGCCGACCTCAACCCCGTGCGTGGCCACGAGCAGGCCGGTGAACGGCCGGTGTTGGTACTCAGCCACGATGTGTTCAACGAGCGATCGGGCACTGTGATCGCGGTGGCGCTCACGAGTCAGGAGCCGCGGGCGGGCTACCCGCTGACGTTGGAATTGTTGGCCGCGAAGTTGCCGAAGCGTTCGTGGGTAAAGATTAGCCAGATTCGCACGCTCTCGACTGAGCGCATCGGCAAGCGATTGGGACGGGCCTCGGATGAGGAACTCGCCAAAGTGCTCGATGGTCTTCTTGAAATAGTCGGTTAGATCGAGCGGCGGTCTACCGCCCTGCCTGGTGCGTAGAGCGCGGGCGGAACGCAATCGAGGTGAGCATGACTCTCTCCGTCTCTCGAAGCTTGTCCGCCTAACGGTTGTTATGCGTCTCATGAATCCAGTGCACCCGGGGCCACGCCTTAAGTCCTGGCCTCAACGATCCCCTTGATGGTTGATAGCACGCCTGCCCAGAATTCATCGGAACGGGCTCGTTTGGTTTCATCTGGAATGTTGTCTTCGGTAACCGAGAGGACGACGCCAGGGTCCCCCGATTCGATGCGGAAGGTCCAGTTCCGGTAGTTCTCCGGGAGATCCGGCAACTGCTCCAGATCGGTCCAGTGGCTGTACTGCAGTAGCCTCTCAGGCCGGCATTGCAGGATGGTTCCCTTCTCATGGTAGGAATTGCCGTTGAACTCCCCCGTGAACGTGATGGGACTTCCTTCTTTCCAATCTGAGCGGACCTCAGCCCCGAAGAAATACGCTTTGGCGGTGGCCGGATTCACAAGGGCATCCCAGACATCCGCACTCGATGCTTCGATCTCGATGGATGCCCTTGACACGTGTTTTCTTTCCATTCGCAGTCACTATCGTTGATTGACGCATAACGCCCTGCCGCTCAGCCGCGAGCGGCGGTCGCGGTCATGCGAAGGAGTCTAGACCATCCGCCGCTCGTCGGCGGCAGCGGCTTGTTAGACAGCGGGGACGGTCCGCGCTATCGTAGGAGCGGAGCCGCGGATGCACAACGAATTTACGGCGGTGTTCGAGCGCGACGGCGACTGGGTGATTGCGTTCTGCCCGGAAATTCCTGGGGCAAACGGGCAAGGCCGCACGAAAGATGAAGCCCGCGAGAACCTGGCGCAGGCGATCGCGCTGATTCTGGAAGACCGCCGCGAGGATGGCTTGCGCGGTGTACCGGCCGATGCCGAGCGAGGCACGGTGATCCTCAAGTGAAGCGCAGCTCGTTGCTGCAGCACTTACGCAAGCACGGGTGTGTCCTCAAACGGGAAGGTGGCGCGCACTCGCTTTGGACCAATCCCGCCACCGGCGCCACCGAAGCAGTGCCCCGCCACACCGAGATCCCAAACCTTCTGGCGCGCAAGATCTGTCGCAACCTCGGTATCCCCGAAATCGGCAAGTAGTTTCTCGCCGCTGCATAACGCCGCGCTTCAGCGGCGCCCGCTTGCGGGCGTCCGCTGCAAGCGCTTGTTGGGCGGCCTCTGGGACGACGTCTCCTTGGTTGACTTGGCTGATGCCTGAGCGACGTTCTGCTTCAGCTTGAGTTTTACGATCCGCCGCATCAGAGAATAGGGGATGGGGCGATCCATCGGGAACCTGAGATTGCCCTTCGGACCCGCATACGGTTCAAGAGCCTTCTCGAGCCTTGCGTTTCCCGACACCGGCGGGAAGACCCCGATGTGTTGCTTGAATGCGGCGAAATAGATCAGGATGCCGTGCTGCTTGAAGGCCGGCATTCGGTAGCTGATGAGCTCTTCCGCCTCGGGAGCCTCCTCGCGAACAACTCGCCGAATCTTCTCCAAGAACGAACGGGCCGCCGGTGCAGATGCCGCGATGTATTCATCGATGTTTGCCGGGATCTGCGGGCTCATGGCCATGGTCTCCTTGCGTACCTCATGTTGTCCGCCCAACTATTACTTAACCTGCGGGCCTGACGCATCAACGAAGTCAAAGGGTGCGGCCACCCGCAACCGTTCCCGGCACCATCGACGACGCGCGGGCTCGTTATGCTGGTCAGCATCATGCAGAGAACGCTCGCTGCGTAATACGGCGGCTGCGATGTTCGGAGCGCGAAGATTTGGCGGCCGGCGACCCGGCGGACAACGCAGAAACTGCGACGTTCGCGCGATGACACCCGCGTGAGGATCTCGATTTCGACACGCGGCAGATCACGGTGCGCCAGGGAAAAGGACGCACGGATCGCGTCACGATGCTACCCGATGCATCCGCCCGGCCGCTGCGCGACCACCTGGCAGTTCGTGTTTCCCGCCGGACGCCTCTGCAGGAATCCACGGTGGGGCGGACCGACCCGCTTTCACCTGCACGAAACCGTGATTCAACGCGCCGTCGCGGAAGCCGTGCGCCGTTCGGGCATCACCAAACGGGCCAGCTGTCACTCACTGAGGCATTCGTTCGCGACGCACCTGCTGGAAGACGGCTACGACATCCGCACGGTGCAGGAACTGCTTGGCCACGCCGATGTCAGCACGACGATGATCTACACGCACGTGCTCAATCGTGGCGGACTGGGCGTGCGGAGTCCCGCCGACCAGCTGTAGAAAGGAACCGAACGTTAGAAGATCGTGCCGATCGACGCCTGCGCCAGGTCGATCAACCGCGCCGGCAGGACGCCGAGGTAGAGCACGCCGATCAGCGAGATGATCAAGCCCGCCATGGCGAGCGCCGGCACCGCCGGCGGCACCGGGCGCGCGTCGCGCTCGGTCATGTACATCATCACGACGATGCGCAGGTAGAAGAACACCGACACCACGCTCGACAGCACGCCGATGATCGCCAGGCCGTAGTAGCCCGAGCCCGACCGCCGCCGAGAACACATACCACTTGGCGATGAAGCCCGCCGTCGGCGGGAAGCCGCCGAGCGACAACAGGAAGAACGTCATCATCGTCGCCAGCGCCGGATGGCTGTGCCACAGGCCGGCGTAGTCGCGCAGGTCGTCGTTGGCGCGCTCGCGCGAGCCGAGGATCGCGATCACCCCGAAGGCGCCGAGGTTGGTCAGCGCATACGCCGCCAGGTAAAACAGGATCGACGCCTTGCCGACGTCGCTGCCGGCGACCAGGCCCGCCAGCAGGTAGCCGCCGTGCGCGATGCTCGAATAGGCCAGCATGCGCTTGAGGCTGGTCTGCGCCACCCCGACCACCGTGCCGACGAATCATCGTCGCCGCGGCAATCCACCACAGCACCGGCGCCCAGTCGGCGATCATCGGGTCGAGGCCCTTGAGGAACACCCGCACGAACGCGGCAATCGCCGCCGCCTTCACGCCGGTCGACATGAAGCCGGTGACCACCGTCGGCGCGCCTTCGTAGGCGTCGGGCGACCACATGTGGAACGGCACCGCCGCGATCTTGAACGCGAAGCCGACGATCAGCAGGCCGATGCCGAGCAGGATCATCGGGTTGCCGCTCATCGACTGGGCGGCGATCGCCGTCGACAGCCGCTCGATGTTGGTGGTGCCGGTCACGCCGTAGAGGAACGCGATGCCGTAGAGGAAGAACGAGCTGGCAAAGGCGCCGAGCAGGAAATACTTGAACGCCGCCTCGGTGCTCTGCTGCTGGTCGCGGCGCATGCCGGTCAGGATGTAGACCGCAATCGACATCGTCTCGAGCGCCAGGAAGATCACCAGCAGATCGGTGGCCTGGCCCATCAGCATCATGCCGAAGATCGCGAACATCAGCATCGCGTAGTACTCGCCCGCGGGCAGGCGATCGCGCTCGACGGTCTGCGCCGAGAACATCACCGTCAGGATGCCGACGACGACGATTACCAGGTTGACGAACAGGCCGAAGTTGTCGGCGGTGACCGCGCCGAAGCTTTCGGCGTTCGAGTCCCACAGCAGGATCGAGGCCGCGCCGGCGCCGAGCAGGCCGATGATCGCCAGGCCGCCGATCGGCATCTTCTCGTTCCTGCCGCGGAAGGATTCGGCCAGCAGGATGACGAGCCCGGCCAGCCCGACGCAGAGCATCGGGATGACGGCGTCGAATTGACCGCTGATCATCGCGGCCCTCCTTCGCCGAGGCTGCGAAGCGCAGGCACCGTGACAAGCACTGCTTCAGGTCCCGGGGTCTTCGGCTCTTGCGGGTCCGATTGGATCATGTTCGGCGGCAGCACGGCGTCGACCCGCAACGGCTGGTGGGCCTGCACGCGATCGACGATGCGCTGGATCGCCGGTTCCATCGGCTTGAGGAAGACGTTGGGCGCGACGCCCATGCCGATCGCGGCGGCGGCCAGCGGACCGACGATCGCCCACTCGCGGAACGACAGGTCCGGCAGGCCCTGGTTGTGGTCGTTGGTGACCTTGCCGTAGAACACGCGCTGGAACATCCACAGCATGTAGACCGCGGAGAGAATCACGCCGAGCGCGGCGATCACGACGAAGCGCGGATCCCACTTGAAGGCGCCGAGCATGATCAGGAACTCGCCGATGAACCCGTTCATGCCGGGCAGGCCGATCGACGCGAGCGTGATGATCAGGAACACCGCCGTGAAGCGCGGCATCACCGGCCTTGAGGCCGCCGAACTCGCTGATCTGCCGCGTATGACGGCGATCCGACAGCATGCCGACCATGCAGAACAGCGCGCCGGTGCTGACGCCGTGCGCCAGCATCTGGTACGACGCGCCCTGCAGGCCCTGCACGTTGATCGCGGCAATGCCGAGGACGACGAAGCCCATGTGGCTGACCGAGGAATACGCCACCAGCTTCTTCATGTCGGGCTGCACCATCGCGACCAGCGCTCCGTAGACGATGGCGATCACCGCCAGCGTGGCGAGCAGCGGCGCGAAATACAACGCCGCCTCCGGGAACAGCGGGAACGCCAGCCGAATCAGGCCGTAGGCGCCCATCTTCAGCATCACGCCGGCCAGGATGACCGAGCCGGGCGTCGGCGCCTGCACGTGCGCGTCGGGCAGCCAGGTGTGGAACGGGAACAGCGGCACCTTGATGATGAACGCCAGCGCGAACGCCAGGAAGAACCAGGTACTGCGTGCCGGCGGGGATCTGCAGGTCGTACAGCTGCAGCAGGTCGAAGCTGTACTGGCCGGTCGCCGACTGATGGATCCACGACAGGCCGATGATGGCGACCAGCATCAGCACGCTGCCGGCCATGGTGTAGAGGATGAACTTGACCGCCGCGTAGATGCGCTGGTCGTAGCCCCAGATGCCGATCAGGAAATACATCGGAATCAGGACGAAGTCCCAGAACACGTAGAACAGGAAGATGTCGAGCGCGCAGAACACGCCGATCATCGACGCCTCGAGCAGCAGCATGAAGATCGAGAATTCCTTGACCTTCTTCTCGATGCTCTGCCACGACGACAGCAAGCGCCAGCGGCGTCAGGAAGCCGGTCAGCACCAGCAGCATCAGGCTCAGGCCGTCGATGCCGACGTAGTACTCGATGCCGAACGGCGGAATCCACGGCGCGCGTTCGACGAACTGGAACGCCGGCGCCGCCGCCGAGGCGTCGAAGCCCGCCCAGAGCAGCAGCGTGACGACGAACGTCAGCAGCGAAATGCCGAGCGCGGCGTAGCGAATCAGCCCGTCCTTCGCACCATCGCGGTTCGGGATCGAGCATCAGCACGACCGCCCCGATGATGGGCAACGTGATGGCGAGTGTCAGCAGACCAGGCACGTCGTCCTTATCTCCACAGGTAGTAAGCGAGGACGGCGACTACGCCCGCGAACATCGATGCCGCGTAGGTCTTGACCGACCCGTTCTGCAGCAGGCGCAGCACGATGCTGACGCCGCTGACGAGGTAGCCGGCGCCGTTGACGGCGCCGTCGACAATCTTCACGTCGAAGCCGCGCCACAGACCTTCGGTGGACACCACCTTGATCGGCTGCACGATGGTCGCGTCGTAGACCTCGTCGACGTAGTACTTGTTCAACAGCAGCTGGTGGATGCCGCTGTACTGCCGCGCCATCCGCTCCGGAATCTGCTTGTTCTTCAGCCACAGGAAGGTCGCGAGCCCAATGCCCGCGAAGGCCACCAGCGACGAGACCGCCATCAGCGTGAGTTCGAGAGCGGTGTGGTCGCCGGCCGCCCCGCCTCTTCACCGGGCAGGCACTCCTCGATCGCGATTCCCGCCAGCTCGCCGGTGGTCACCGGCTGGCCGCAGTTGGTGGCGTTGAAGGCCGGCTCGAGCCAGGCGCCTGAACGCAGTTATGCCCCCCAAGCGCGTGAGGCATACCAACGTATCCTGCGAGGATCGATCCCACGGCGAGAACGATCAACGCCGTCGCCATCGGCCAAGGGGCGTCATGAAGGTGCGTACCGTGCGTACTGTGCGTACCGTGCGTACCGTGCGCACCGTGCGTACTGTGCGCAACGTGCGAGGGTGCTTGGGTGCGCTAGGTGCGCGGGGGCGTGCGGCGCCGGCGTGCAGCCGCTGCGAAACGTTCTTCCCCGTGAAACGTCAGGTGCACGAGGCGGAACATGTAGGTCGCCGTCAGGAGCGACGTCAGCACGCCGATCGCCCACAGAAACTGATGGCCGTGCAGGAAGGTCTCGAACAGGATTTCGTCCTTCGAGAAGAAGCCCGACAAGCAGCGGCACGCCGGCGATGGCGACCGCGGCGATTACGAACGTCCAGTAGGTGATCGGGATGTGCTTCTTCAGGCCGCCCATCTTGCGGATGTCCTGCTCGCCGTGCAGCGCGTGGATCACCGCGCCGGAGCCGAGGAACAGGCAGGCCTTGAAGAACGCGTGGGTGTAGAGATGGAAGATGCCGGCGCCGAACGCGCCCATGCCCATCGCCAGGAACATGTAGCCCAGCTGCGACACCGTTGAATACGCGAGCACGCGCTTGATGTCGTTCTGGACCAGGCCGATGGTGCCGGCGAACAGCGCCGTTGACGCGCCGACCACCGCGACAATCTGCAGCGTCATCGGCGCGTGCTCGAACAGCAGCGCGTTGCGGCCGATCATGTAGACGCCCGCGGTCACCATGGTCGCGGCGTGGATCAGCGCCGACACCGGGGTCGGGCCCTCCATCGCGTCCGGCAGCCAGGTGTAGAGCGGAATCTGCGCCGACTTGCCGGTGGCGCCGATGAACAGCAGCAGCGTGATCAGCGACAGCGTGCCGAAGGTGACCTCGACCGGCATCTCCTTCACCGCCAGCGCAATGGTCACGAAGTCGAGCGAACCGAAGGTCACGACCAGCAGCAGCGCGCCGAGGATGAACGCAAAGTCGCCGACGCGGTTGACGATGAACGCTTTCTTGGCGGCGTCGGAGGCCGACTTCTTCTCGTAGTAGTAGCCGATCAGCAGGTACGAGCACAGCCCGACGCCTTCCCAGCCGACGAACATCACCAGGACGTTCGAGCCGAGCACCAGCATCAGCATGAAGAAGCAGAACAGGTTCAGGTACGAGAAGTAGCGCGCGAACTCCGGGTCCGTCTCCTCGTGCATGTAGGAGGTGGAATAGAGGTGGATCAGCGAGCCGATGCCGGTGATCACCAGGATCATCACCGCCGACAGCGCGTCGAGGCGCAGCGCCAGGTCGAGCGTGAAGTCGCCGGCGGTGATCCAGGTGAACAGCGTCTGGTTGATCTGCCGGTTCTCGGGCGCCATCCCGGCGAGGTCGACGACCAGCATCGCCGACGATGACAAACGACGATCACCATCACGGCGGTCGCCAGACCGCCGGAGACGGCCTTCGGCAGGCGCTTCCCGAAGAAGGCGTTGACGAGGAAGCCGGCGAACGGCAGGAGTGGGATCAGCGCTAACACGTCAGTCCTCCGGCATTCTGTGCATTCGCGGCTCACCACTTCAAGCGACGTAAAGGCTTCGGGGTTGAGCGACTCGCGATGGCGGAACAGCCCAATCACGAGCGCGAGGCCGACCGCGGCTTCGGCGGCGGCCACCGTCATCACGAAGAAGGTGATGATCTGGCCGTCGTTGGTGCCCAGCTGCCGGCCGAAGGCGACAAACGCCAGGTTGACCGCGTTCAGCATGATCTCGATCGACAGCAGCAGCGTGATCAGGTTCTTGCGCAGGAACACGCCGGCCGTGCCGATGGCGAAGAGCAGCCCGGACAGCACCAGGTAGTGGCCAATCGGCATACTACTCTTCCCTCTTGCGCGCCAGCACCACGGCGCCGACCATCGACGCGATGATCAGGATCGAGGTGACTTCAAACGCGAACATGTAATCGGTGAACAGCACCTGGCCCAGCTCCGCGACCGAGGACGACGCCGGGTGCTGGTCGGCGACGCCGACCGACAGGCCGCTGGTGCGCGACAGCGCCCAGCCCAGTTCGAGCGCCAGCAGCACCGCCAGCACCGCGCCGATGCGCAGCGCCATCGGCCGATACAGCGGGTGCGCTCGATCCCACTCCGCCGCATCCTCGCGCGGCACGTTGAGCAGCATCACCGTGAACAGGAACAGCACCATGATCGCGCCGGCGTAGATGATGATCTGCACCACCGCGACAAACGGCGCCTCGAGCAGCACGTAGAGGCCGGCCAGGCCGAAGAACGACAGGATGATCGACAGCACGCTGTAGACGGGGTTCTTCTGCGACACCACCAGCAGCGCGCCGATCACCGTGACGGCGGCGAAGCTGTAAAACAGCAGGGCGTCAGAGGCCAAAGTACAGCACCGCCGCGGCTGTGACGAGCAGGTTAACGGTTGCGACTGGCAACAGCACCTTCCATCCAAACGACATCAGCTGGTCGTAGCGGAACCGCGGCAGCGTCCAGCGCAGCCACAGGTAGACGAACAGCAGGAACGCCGAGCTTGATCACGAACCAGATCCAGCCGTATTCGGGCGGAATGAACGGGCCGTGCCAGCCGCCCAGATACAGGTTGGTGGCCACCGCCGACGACCGTGACCATGTTGATGTACTCCGCCATGAAGAACATCGCGAAGCGCATCGAGCTGTATTCGGTGTGATAGCCGGCGACCAGCTCCTGCTCGGCTTCCGGGAAGTCGAACGGCGCGCGGTTGGTTTCGGCGATGCCGGCGCAGGCGAACACGAAGAAGCCGATCGCCTGCGGGAAGATGTACCACTTGCGGGATGAAGCCGAACCAGTAGCCCTGCTGGGCATCGACGATCTCGCGCAGCGACAGCGACCCGGCCATCATCACCACCGTGGCCAGCGCCATGCCGTAGGCCAGCTCGTAGCTGATCATCTGCGCCGAGCTGCGCAGGCCGCCGAGCAGCGAGTACTTGGAGTTGCTCGCCCAGCCGGCGAGCACGATGCCGTAGACGCCCATCGAGGCGACAGCGAAAATCACCAGCACCGCGACGTTGACGTCGGACACCTGCAGCGCGATCTTCTCCGGCAGCAGGCCGAAGAAATCCGTCGGCGCGCCGAACGGAATCGGCGCGAACGCCAGGTAGGCCGCGGTCACCGAGATGATCGGCGCCAGCGAGAACAGGAACGCGTCGGCCGCCTTCGGCCGCAGTTCCTCCTTGAAGAACAGCTTGAGGATGTCGGCGATCGGCTGCAGCAGGCCCTGGGGCCCGACCAGGTACGGGCCGTAGCGCTGCTGCATGAACGCCGCGACCTTGCGCTCCGCGTAGACCATCACCGCCGCCATCAGCTGCAGGCCGATGAAGACGATGTGGACGATGACGATGTAGGCGATCGTCGTCGGCGAGGTCATGAACTCGATGAAACCGGCCATGACCTAGTGACGTCTCCACGGCGCACGCGGTGGCGGCGCGCGATACGACGGCGGGCGCGGGCGGGTTGCCCTTCACGTACGCCTCGAACTCGGGCTTGAACCACTTGAGCGTCGTCAGCACCGGCGTCGCCGCCGCGTCGCCGAACGCGCACAGCGTCTTGCCGTTGATCTGGTTGGCGACGCTCTGCAGCAGCGGGATGTCCTTTTCCGTCGCCTGGCCCTGCGTCATGCGGTGCAGCAGGCGATACAGCCAGTCGGTGCCTTCGCGGCAGGGCGTGCACTTGCCGCACGACTCGTGACGGTAGAAGTGCAGCAGGTTCTCGGCGAGCCACACCATGTCGGTGGTGTCGTCGAGCACCATGATCGCCGCCGAGCCGAGCAGCGATCCGGCCTTCTGCACGTCGTCGAAGCTGGCCGGGATGTCGATTTGATCCGGCATCAGGATCGGCACCGACGAACCGCCCGGGATCACCGCCTTGATGGTGTGGCCGTCGAGCGGGCCGCCGGCGTAGTCGTAGATCAGCTCCTTCAGCGTGACCTTCATCGGCGCTTCGAAGGTGCCCGGGCGCTTGACCGCGCCGCTCACGCAGAACATCTTCGGCCCGCCGTTCTTCTCGGGACCGAGCGCCGCGAACCATTCGGCGCCGCGCGTCATCACCAGCGGCACGTTGCAGAGCGTCTCGACGTTGTTGACCGCGGTCGGGCACTTCCAGGCGCCTTCGACCGCGGGGAATGGCGGCTTGAAGCGCGGCTGGGCGCGCTTGCCTTCGAGCGACTCGAGCAGCGCGGTTTCCTCACCCGCCTCATACGCGCCGGCGCCGCGATGCAGGTAGACCTCGCAATCAAAGCCCGAGCCCTGAATGTTCTTGCCGATGAACCCCGCCTTGCGCGCATCGTCGATCGCCTTCTGCATCGTCGGGAAGAGGTGGTAGAACTCGCCGCGAATGTAGATGTAGGCGGCCTTCGAGCCGATGGCGTAGCAGCCGATCAGGCACCCCTCCACCAGCAGGTGGGGGTTGCGCTCCATCAACAGGTGATCCTTGAAGGTGCCCGGCTCGCTCTCGTCGGCGTTGCAGACGATGTATTTCGGCTTCGGCGATTTCTTGTCGACGAACTGCCACTTGAGGCCGGTCGGGAAACCGGCGCCGCCGCGGCCGCGCAGACCCGACTTCTTGACGTCTTCGATCACCGCGTCCGGCGTCATCGTCAACGCCTTCTTCAGGCCTTCGTAGCCGTTCTGATTCTTGAGGTAGTGATCGAGCTCGGCGCCGCCGGGCGTGAAGGCGAACTTCGTCAGCACCGGCTCGTAGTCCGGGCAGCGCCGTGGCCTTCGCGGGCGTGGTGGTGGTGGTGCCCTCGCCGATGCGCTGCTCGCACAGATAACAGTCGCTGAGCGCCTTGACGCCGTCGGTCTTCATGCGATCGACCAGGCCGCCGACCTGCTCGGGCTGCAGGCGCTCGTGCCAGTGATCGTTGTTGACCATCATCACCGGCGCGCGATCGCAGGCGCCGAGACATTCCATCTGCTGAATGGTGAACATCCCGGTCGGATCGGTTTCACCGACCTTGATGCCCGAGCTTGGCCTGCAGCTCTTCGACGACGCGCTCGGCGCCGGCCAGCGCGCACGACAGCGTGGTGCAGACCTGCAGCACGTACTTGCCGACCGGCGCGCGGTGGAACATCACGTAGTACGAAACGACGTCTTCGACTTCGGCGGTGGTGCAGCCGATCACCTGCGCGACGTGGCGCACCGCGTTGTTGGTGATGTAGCCCTGCTGCTCCTGCGCGAGATACGAGCGCGTGCAGCACCGCCGACATGCGGTGCTCGGGCGCGTAGTGCGACGCGAACTCCTCGAACTTCGCGCGGTTGTCGGCGGAGTAGGTGAACTCCGGCCCTTCCGGCAGCGTCGCCCGCATCGAGCGGTGGTGCTGCTCGGTGCCGTACGGCATGGTGGGATGAAAACTCATCGATCGACGTCTCCCATCACGACGTCGAGCGATCCGATCACGGCGATCACGTCCGCGATCATGCCTCCGACGACGAACTTGTGCAGCGCCTGGCAGGCATACAGGCCGGGCGCGCGCATGTGCACGCGCCACGGACGATTGGTGCCGTCCGAGACGACGTAGCAGCCGTGCTCGCCGCGCGGTCCCTCGACCGGGACATAGGCGTCGCCGGCGGGCACCTTGAAGCCCTGCGAGTAGATCAGGAAGTGCTGAATCAGCGCTTCCATCTCGGTGTAGACCTGGTCCTTGGGCGGCGGCACGATGCGCTTGTCGTCGACCGCCCACGGCCCGACCGGGTCGATGCGCTCGAGCGCCTGGTTGCAGATCTTGACGCTCTCGCGCATTTCGGCGACGCGCGTCAGGTAGCGATCGTAGACGTCGCCGTTCGAGGCGCCGATCACGTCGAACTCGTAGGTGTCGTAGCCGATGTAGGGGAAGGCGCGGCGCACGTCGTAGTCGCCGCCGGCGGCGCGCGCGATCGGGCCGAACAGGCCCCACTTGCAGCAGTCGTCGTAGCAGATCACGCCGACGCCGCGGGTGCGATCCATCCAGATCGGGTTCTTGGTGATCAGCGTCTCGTATTCATCGAGCTTGCCGGGAAGCCGATCGAGGAACGCCTTGACCGCTTCCTTGTAGCCGCGCGGGATGTCCTCGCGCAGGCCGCCGACGCGGATGTAGCTCGGGAAGAACCGGAAGCCGCCGAGCAGCTCGTTCAGGTTCATCAGATCTCGCGCTCGCGCAGCGCGTAGAGCAGGCCGGTGATGGCGCCGACTTCCATGGCGTGCGTGCCGAACCACACCAGGTGGCTGCTGATGCGCTGCAGCTCGGCGATCAGCACGCGGATCGCGCTGACGCGCGCCGGCATCTGCTCGGTCGATGCCGAGCATCCGTTCTCGACCGAGAGGGCGAACGCCAGGCTGTTGGACTGCGCGCCGAGGTAGTCCATGCGCTCGACCAGCGGGATCACCTGCTGCCACTTCTTCTGCTCCGCGGTCTTCTCGATGCCGGTGTGCAGGTAGCCGACGGTCGGCGACACCGACACGACGGTCTCGCCATCGAGCTCCAGCACCAGCCGCAGCACGCCGTGCGTGCTGGGGTGCTGAGGCCCCATGTTGACGGTCATCGTTTCCGTGCGGACGTCAGCCATTCAGTTCCTTCTCCACCAACTCACAAATCGCATGCAACAGCGTTGCGTGCACTTCCTGCACCCGCGCGGTCGCGCTCTTCGTCGACCGCGACGTGATGCGCCGCAATCTTCCCGGCGTCGCCGCCGCGGCCGGTCAGGGCCACGGTCATCAGCCCGCGCTGCGTTCGCGGTTTCGAGCGCGCGCAGCACGTTCGGCGAATTGCCGCTGGTGCTGATACCGACCGCGACGTCACCCGGCCTGCCCGAACGCCTCGAGCTGCCGCGCGAACACCCGATCGAACCCGTAGTCGTTGCCGATCGCCGTCAAGCGCGCTGGTGTCGGTGGTCAGCGCGATCGCCGGCCACGCGCTGGCGCTCGTGCTCGTAGCGGCCGACCAACTCGGCGGCGAAATGCTGCGCATCCGCCGCGCTGCCGCCGTTGCCGAACACCAATACCGTGTCCGCCCTGCTGCAGCGCCGTCGCCATCGCCTCGGCCGACCGCGACCACCGCATGCCGCGTTCGCCGCCATCCGCTCGTGCGCGGCGGCGGCGTCTTTCAAGGCTCGCGCGACCAGCGCCTCCGCCTCCGCCAGGGCTTCAGCGCGACGCGTGTCCTCTGCCATCGCTACTTCGGCTTCACCGAGCCGCGCTGAAAGCGATCGCGCTCCATGTTCGCCTTGAATTCTTCCTCGGTGACCTGCAGCGGCATGTAGGTCTGCGCGTCCTTGCGGAGCTGCACCGGGTAGTCCTTGCGGAGCGGATGTCCTTCCCAGTCGTCCGGCATCATCAGCCGGCGCAGGTCGGCATGGCCGTCGAACACGATGCCGAACAGGTCGTAGAGCTCGCGTTCGGGCCAGCCGGCGCCGGGATACAGCATCGACAGCGTTTCGATCGCCTCTTGCGCGTTGATCGCGCACCTTCAACCGGACGCGCGCGCGGCGATGCGGCGACACCAGGTGATAGACCAGATCGAAACGCGGCTGGCGATTGGGATGAAAATCGACCGCGGTCACGTCCGAGAAGGCGACGAACTCGAGGCCGGGCGCCTGCAACGCGCGGCAGGTCGCCACGATCTGCGCGCGCTCGACGCCGATCACCGGCGTCACCGCCGAGTCCGACGATTGCAGCGCCACGATAGGTCGCGCCGGGCACCGCCGGCGCGATCGCGGCGATGATCTCGTCAGCGGTCATGCGATGCGAACCTTGCGGGGTCTGATCGAGCCTGGAGGCGGCAATCTTCTTCTGCAGCTGCACGATGCCGTAGATCAGCGCCTCGGGACGCGGCGGGCAGCCGGGAATGAACACGTCGACCGGCACCACTTGATCGGCGCCCTGGACGATGGCGTAGTTGTCGAACACGCCGCCGCACGACGCGCACGCGCCCATCGAGATCACCCACTTCGGCTCGGGCATCTGGTCGTAGATGCGGCGCATCGCCGGCGCCATCTTGCGCGACAGGCGGCCGGCAATGATCATCAGGTCCGCCTGCCGGGGCGAGCCGCGAAACACTTCGGCGCCAAAGCGCGCCATGTCGTAGCGGCTGGCGCCGGTCGCCATCATCTCGATCGCGCAGCACGCCAGGCCGAACGCCACCGGCCAGATCGCCGAGCGGCGCGCCCACTGAATCATGAATTCAGCGGACGTCGTCAGGACGGGAATTTCGTAATCAGTTTCGAGTCCCATAACGGTATCTCTTCACCACGGCCGGGCCGGGTTTTGGGCGCGCGCTGGTAATCGGGATCGAACTCGGGGCCCCAATCGAGCACGCCCTTGCGCCAGATATAGATGTAGCCCACGAGCAGGATCAGGAAAAAGACGACGATCTGAATCAAGCCGGTCCAGCGACAACTCCCGCATCGCCATCGCCCACGGATAGAGGAACGCCACTTCGATGTCGAACAGCAGGAAGATCATCGCGATGAGATAGAACTTCACCGACTGGCGCTCGCGCGCGTCGCCGACCGGCGGCATGCCGCATTCGTAGGCGGCGAGTTTTTCCGGGGTGGGATTGCGCGGGCCAAGAAAGCGCGACATCACAACGGAGACGATGCCGAAGCCGACTCCGATCACCGCCAACAGAAGAATTCCGCCCCAGCCTGCCATGGTCTGCTACCGAAAATTATGTCATGCGCCGAGTGATGTCCGGGCGCTTGTGAAGGATATCACACGCTCCACAGTCCACCCGGGGCGATGGCGTGCGAAAAGTGACCGTACTGCCGGGTCCGGGCGGCTCGCGATTCGACAGCGGAATGCCGCGGACGGCGATTCTGGGGGTTATTTTTTCTTGTTCATCTCAGCCAGGCGGCGATCGATCTCCGCGACCGCCTGACCGATCTGATCCTTCCGAATCGCGTGCGTCGTCGTTTCCAACTGGCGCTGCAATTCGGCTTTCGCGAGGCGGAGCGACTCCACCGCGCGCGCGTATTCCGGATCGACCTTCGGGCCGCGGTCTTTCGCGACCTTTCGAGCTTCCTCGAGTTCGTCCATGCGCTCTTGCAAGCGCGCTTCAGCGTCGATTAGGCCTTCTCCAGCGTCACCCATGAATCTCACAGTATAGCGCGAGTTGGTCGACGCGGCAGGGCAAAGCTGCGGCCGCGCTGGTCGGGCCGCACGCGGCGCGGGCGGTGATTGCGCGGCTGCACCGATCGAGATCGTGTGGAGATTTCCATCCGGCGGTCCGAGTGGTTCGCGCCGTGTTCGCCGAAGCGACCGCGCCGCAGAAGCGTGGGTGGCCGGCGATTTCCCGCGGCGAATCGACGCTGATCCTCGCGCCGACCGGCAGCGGCAAGACGCTGACGGCGTTTCTGTGGTCGCTCAACCGGCTGATGTTCGACCCGCCGCCGGACAAGGCTGCAGCGCTGCCGCGTGCTGTATCTCTCGCCGCTCAAGGCGCTGGCGGTCGACGTCGAGCGCAACCTGCGCGCGCCGCTGGCCGGCATTTCGAACGTCGCCGCGGCGACCAGGGCACTGCCGTTTCACTCGCCGGCGATCGCGGTGCGCACCGGCGACACGCCCGGCCGCCGAGCGCGCGAAGTTCCAGCGATCGCCGGCCGACATCCTGATCACCACGCCGGAATCGCTGTTCCTGCTGCTGACGTCGAACGCGCACGAGAGCCTGAAGTCGGTCGAGACGGTGATCATCGACGAGATTCACGCGATGGTGTCGACCAAGCGCGGCGCGCACCTCGCGCTGTCGCTCGAGCGGCTCGAGCGCATCGTGCACCAAGCCACTGCAACGGATCGGGCTGTCGGCGACGCAGCGGCCGCTCGATGAAGTGGCGCGTTACCTGGGTGGGGCCGTCAACAAGTCCATCACCCCTGCGACTCGCGCGAAGGCGGCAAAGAAGCCGCCCTCACGCTCGCTCAGGGCGCGTGCCGGCGACACTGACTTCGCTGAATCCGTGCACGACGGAATTCGAGGACGATCACACGGTCGCGTATCGGCCGGTGACGATCATCGACGCGAGCGCGCCGAAGCAGCTGTCGATCACGCGTGCAGACGCCGGTCGAGGACATGGCGGCGATGGGCAAGCCGGCAGAGCAGCCGAGCGGGCCGGCATCGCGGGGGCCGGTGGCGACAATCGATCTGGAGCTCGATTCACCCGCGGCTGGTCGAGTTGATCCGCTCGCATCGCTCGACGCTGTTGTTCGTCAACAGCCGGCGGCTCGCCGAGCGGCTGGCCGGCGCGCTCAATGAGATCGCCGAAGAGCCGCTGGTGCGCGCGCATCACGGCTCGCTGGCGCGCGCGCAGCGCACCGAGATCGAAGACCTGCTGAAGAGCGGCCAGCTGCGCGCGCTGGTCGCGACCTCGTCGCTCGAGCTCGGCATCGACATGGGCGCGATCGACCTGGTGATTCAGATCGAGGCGCCGCCGTCGGTCGCGAGCGGCCTGCAGCGCATCGGCCGCGCCGGCCACAGCATCGGCGCAGGTCAGCGAAGGCATCATCTTTCCGAAGTTTCGCGGCGACCTGGTCGCGTGCGCCGCGGTCACGCTGGCGATGCGGCAGGGCAAGGTCGAATCCTCGCGCTATCCGCGCAATCCGCTCGACGTGCTGGCGCAGCAGCTCGTCGCGATGGCGTCGATGGAGCGCTGGTCGGTCGACGATCTCTATCGCACGGTGCGATCGTCGGCGCCGTTCGCGGAACTGTCGCGGCCGATCTTCGACGGCGTGCTCGACATGCTGTCGGGCCGCTATCCGTCCGATGAGTTCGCGGAGCTGCGGCCGCGCGTGACCTGGGATCGCGTCAACGGCATGGTGCTGGCGCGCCAGGGCGCCAAGCGCGTGGCGATTGCCAATGCCGGCACGATTCCCGATCGCGGCCTGTACGGCGTGTTCCTGTCGGGCGCGGAGAAGGACAAGGCGCGCGTCGGCGAGCTCGACGAGGAGATGGTGTTCGAGGCGCGCGCCGGCGAGACCTTCCTGCTCGGCGCCTCGACGTGGCGCATCGATCAGATCACCCACGATCGCGTGCTGGTATCGCCCGCGCCCGGCGAGCCGGGCAAGATGCCGTTCTGGAAGGGCGAAGGCCCGGGACGGCCGGTCGAGCTCGGCATGGCGATCGGCAAGTTGATCCGCGAGCTCCGCAAGGCAGAGCCGGCCGAGGCGCTCGCCACGCTGCAGCGCGATCACGGCCTCGACGCGATGGCGGCCGCGAACCTGCTCAACTATCTCGACGACCAGTTCGACGCCGCCGGCGCCATTCCCGACGACCGCACCATCGTGATCGAACGCTCGCGCGACGATCTCGGCGACTGGCGCGTCGCCGTGCTCACGCCGTTCGGCAGCCGCATCCATGCGCCGTGGGCGATGGCGGCGACGGCGCGCATCCGCGACGAATCCGGCATCGACGTCGAGGTGATGTGGTCGGACGATGGGTTCGTGGTGAGGTATCCGGATGGCGAGCGCCCGCCGGACACCGCGCTGCTGCTGCCGGATCCCGATGAGGTCGAACGGCTGGTGGTGCGCCAGCTCGGCTCGACGGCGATGTTCTCCGCGCGCTTCCGCGAAGCCGCCGGCCGCGCCCTGCTGCTGCCCCGCCGCCGTCCCGGCGCCCGCGCGCCGCTCTGGCAGCTGCGCAAGCGCGCCTCGGATCTGCTCGCGGTCGCGGCGCGGTTCGGATCGTTTCCGATCATCCTCGAGACCTATCGCGAGTGCCTGCGCGACATTTTCGATCTGCCGGCGCTGACCGACATCCTGCGCCGGGTGCGCAGCCGCTCGCTGCGCGTGGTGACGGTGGAATCGCAGAAGCCGTCGCCGTTCTCGGCGTCGCTGCTGTTCGGCTACGTCGCCAACTACATCTACGACGGCGATGCGCCGCTGGCCGAGCGGCGCGCCCAGGCGCTGTCGGTCGATCAATCGCAGCTGCGCGATCTGATCGGCGACAACGAGCTGCGCGACCTGCTGGACGAGTCGGTGCTCGACACGCTCGAACAGGAACTGCAGCACCTGCCGCCGCGCTTCCACGCGCGCTCGACCGACGCGGTCCACGATCTGCTGCTGCGGCTCGGCGACTTGTCGCGCGCGGAGATCGAAGCGCGCAGCGACGCCGGCATCGCCGAACCGGCGATCGACGAGCTGGTCAAGACCCGGCGCGCGTTCGCGGTGCGCTTCGCCGGCGGCGAGCAACGCTTCATCGCGGTCGAAGACGCGGCGCGCTATCGCGATGCGATCGGCGTGCCGCTGCCGCCCGGCCTGCCGATGACGCTGCTCGAGCCGGTGGCGGATCCGATCGCCGATCTGGTGCGCCGCTTCGGCCGCACGCACGGTCCGTTCACCAGCAAGGACGTCAGCGCCCGGCTCGGGCTCGGCGTCGCGGTGGTCGAAGCGCGCGCTGGCGAAGCTGCTGGCCGGCGGCCGCGTCGTCGACGGCGAGTTCCGACCGGGCGGCCGCGGCCGCGAGTGGTGTGACGCCGAGGTGCTGCGCACCGTGCGGCAGCGATCGCTCGCGCGGCTGCGCCAGGAAGTCGAGCCGGTGGAGGCGACCGCCTTCGGACGCTTCCTGGTCGGCTGGCATTCGCTGGCGCGGCCGCGGCGCGGACTCGACGGCCTGCTCGACGCGATCGAACAGCTGCAAGGCGTGCCGATCGCCGCGTCGGTGCTCGACACCGACGTTCTGCCGGCGCGGATCAGCGACTACTCGCCGGCGATGCTCGACACCCTGCTCGGCGCGGGCGAGGTGACGTGGGTCGGCATCGAGCCGCTCGGCGATCGTGACGGCCGCGTCGCGTTGTATCTCACCGATCACCTGGCCAAGCTGCTGCCGCCGCCGGCGCTCGACGGCAAGCGCCAGCGAGGGACTGACCGGGCGCGAAGCCGCGATCGTCGCCCATCTCCATCGCCAGGGCGCGTCGTTCTTCGGACCGATGCACGACGCCGCCGGCGGCGGCTTTCCGCAGGAGACCGTCGATGCGATCTGGGATCTGGTGTGGAAGGGCCTGCTGACCAACGACACGCTGCACGCGCTGCGCGCGTATGCGTCGCCGCCGGAGCGGACGCGGCGGGCCGGGCGGCCGGCGACGTTCCGATCGCGCCGCCTGATCCCGCCCTCGGCCGAAGGCCGATGGACGGTGGTGCCCGCGCCCGACTCGTCGACCACCGACCTGGGCGGCGGCGATGGCGCATCAGCTGCTCGCGCGGCACGGCATCGTGACGCGTGACGCGACGGCGATCGAACAGCTGCCCGGCGGATTCTCGGCGATGTATCCGGTGCTGCGCCGCCTCGAGGAGACCGGGCGCATCCGCCGCGGCTATTTCGTCGCCGGACTCGGCGCCGCGCAGTTCGCGCAACCGGGCGCGTCGATCTGCTGCGCGATGCGCGCGACGAGCGCGATGAGAGTCGTCACGGTGACGATCTCGGCCACCGATCCGGCCAATCCGTTCGGCGTGCTGATTCCGTGGCCGACGGCCGGTGGAAGGCGATAGCCGCGGCAGCCACCCGGACCGCCGGCGCACGCGTCGTGATCGTCAATGGCCGCGCCGCGGCGTGGATCGGCCGCGGCGATCGCCAGCTGGTGGTCGTGCGTTCCGGACGACGAACCGGAGCGATCGCGCATCGGCCGCGCGATGGCGCGCGAGCTGGTCGCGATCGCGCATCGCGCGCCCGACGGGCGCCGCGGCTGGCTGATCGAAGAGATCAACGGCAAGCCGGCGATCGCAGGACAAGTCGAGCCAGTTCCTGATCGAGGCCGGCTTCGCATCGACCGGCATGGGCCTGCAGCTGCGCGTGCCGCGGCGCGCCGCTCGCGCCTCAAGGGCGAGGACGCGGAAGAAGACGACGATGCCTGAGGGGGATACGATATTTCGCGCGGCGCGCTCGCTGCACAAGGTCCTCGCCGGTCACGTCGTGACGCGCTTCGACACCGCGTATGCCCATCTCGATCGCGTCAACGTCGACACGCCGATCGTCGGCCGCATCGTCGAGCAGTGCGAATCGGCCGGCAAGCATCTGCTGATCACGCTTCAGCGGCGACGTGATCCTGCGCACGCACATGCGCATGAACGGCTCGTGGCATCTCTACCGGCACGGCGAGCGCTGGTGGCGCGGACCGCAGGCGATGCGGGTGCGCATCGACACCGCCGACTGGGTCGCCGTCGCGTTCAACGTGCCGGTCGCCGAGTTCGTGACGCGCACGCCAGCTGGAGACGCGCGACCCGGTCGCGCAGCTCGGACCGGATCTGCTCGGCGTCGCGTTCGATCGCGATGAAGCCGATTCGCCGCATCCTCGCCAGCGGCGCGCGGCCGATCGCCATGACGCTGCTCGATCAGCGGATCGTCGCCGGCATCGGCAACGTCTACAAATCCGAGGTGCTGTTCCTGACCGGCGTGCACCCGGAGGTGCCGTCGAGCGCGGTGCCGCTGCCGGTCCTCGAAGCGATGATGGACACCGCGCGCCGCCTGCTGCTCGACAACGTCGTCGACGGCACCTCGCCGCGAGATCCAGACCTATCGCAATCTGCGCCAGTTCGAGCGCCGCCACTCGAATGACGACGACAGCCTGTGGGTCTACGGCCGCCGCGACAAGCCGTGCCGCAAGTGCGCGCACGCCGATCGAGATGAAGAAAATGGGCCTCGACGCCCGCTCCACCTACTGGTGTCCCAACTGCCAGAGACTGAACAGTCCGCAGTCCGGAGTCGACAGTTAACAGGCCAATCGACAGTTCGCAGTTACAGTTTGTCAGCCATGACTAAGCCGCCAGACCGCTCACCGTTGAAAATTGGGACCGACCCCATAGATCAGCGATCCGATGGGGATGCGAGTAGATGTTGAAGCGGGGGCCGCGGACGAAGCCGCAGAGGGTGATGTTCGATTGCACCGCCAGTTCGATCGCCAGGCTGGACGGCGCCGACACCGCGGCAATCACCGGCACGCCGGCCAGCAGCGCCTTCTGGACCAGCTCGAACGATGTCCGGCCCGACACCAGCAGGATGGCGGTATCGAGCGGATGGCGGCCCTCGAGTAGCGTCCGGCCGGCGATCTTGTCGACCGCGTTATGCCGGCCGACATCCTCGGCCGACAGTTGCAGCAGGCCGGATCGATCGAACAAGCCCGCGGCGTGCAGCCCGCCCGTCGAGGCAAACACCGCTTGCGCGGTCCGCAGCCGATCGGGCAACGACGCGATCACGTCGCCGCTCACCGTCCAGTCACCACCCACCGTCGACACCCGCGCCTTCAGCGACTCGATGGTACGCCGTCCGCAGAGGCCGCAGGAGGCCGTCATCATGACCTG
The DNA here is from genome assembly GCA_963795125.1 of uncultured Acidimicrobiia bacterium. Taxonomy (GTDB): domain Bacteria; phylum Acidobacteriota; class Vicinamibacteria; order Vicinamibacterales; family UBA2999; genus 12-FULL-67-14b. Next base: position 2,432,880 of record CAWCGQ010000001.1, read on the forward strand.
GCGGCGTTCGCCCAGGCGCGCCGACAAACGCTCGACGGCGCCGCCGGTGACCGTCACGTTGATGGTGTTGTCGCGGCCCTCATCGGTGACGTCGTCGCAGTACTCGATGGTCCCGATCTCGCCGGCGCTGCGGATGACATCCTCCGCCAGCAGGAAGCCCGCGGCGAGATCGCGATCGGCGCCGGGCGTGCGCATGATCACCGCGAAGCTGGCGCCGTTGACGCGCACCTCCATCGGCTCTTCGACCGCGACCAGATCGCGCTCGGGCGCGGCCTGGCCGCGACGCGATATCGCCACTTCGCGACTGCCGCTCGAACCGGGGCGGGAGGGTGGGTTGGCCACTCGGGAGATTCTACGCCGGTCGCCGCGGTGGGCGCCGTCATGTAGGATTTATCGATGGCAGCCACCTACTCGTTCGACGTCACCTCGACCATCGAGATGCCGGAAGTCGACAACGCCGTGAACCAGGCGAAGAAAGAGATCGGCCAGCGCTTCGACTTCAAGGGATCGACCGCGACGATCGAACTCGACCAGAAGGCCAGCACGCTGACGCTCAGCGCCGAGGACAACTTCAAGCTCGAGTCGGTCTGGGACGTGCTGCAAACCCGGCTGATCAAGCGCAACGTCGCCGTCAAGAACCTCAAGCGCGGCGACATCGAGCCGGCGAGCGGCAGCACCGTGAAGCAGGTGATCACCCTGCAGCAAGGCATCCCGATCGAGGCCGCCAAGGACATCGTCAAGCACCTGAAGGAACTGAAGCTCAAGGTGCAGGCCGGGATCCAGGGCGAGCAGGTGCGCATCACCTCGGGTTCGAAGGACACCTGCAGGACGCGATGCAGGCGCTGCGCGCGAAGGATTTTGGAGTGGCGCTGCAGTTTGGGAACTACCGCTAGGACCGCCGCCGCGCGGACGCCGGGCCCGAGGCCGACCGTGTCGCTCGAACGGGCGCTGTCGAAGCTGGGATTGGCCAGCCGCTCTCAGGCGCGCGAGCTGATCCTCCAGGGCCGCGTACGCGTCGCCGGGCAGGTCGTGACGACTCCAGCGATGCGGCTCGTGCCCGAAGGCGTCGCGATCGCGATCGACGGCGTCGTTCCAGACACCGCCGCGCCGCTGACCATCGTGCTGCACAAGCCGCGCGGCTACGTGACGACGCGCTCCGATCCGGAGGGCCGCAAGACGGTCTACGACCTGCTCGACGATCTCCCGGGCCGCGTCGTGCCGGTCGGCCGGCTCGATCTCGCGACCAGCGGGCTGCTGCTCCTCACCAACGACACGCAACTCGCCAACTGGCTGACCGATCCCGATTCGGCTGTCGAGCGCGTCTACCTGGTCACCGTCGAGGGGAAGGTCACGGACGAAACGGCCGCGACAACTGGTCAACGGCGTGCCGGGTTGACGACGAGAGGCTGGCGGCCGCGGCCGCGGCCGTTCGGAAGTCGTCGAAGCGTGAGAGCCATCTGACGGTGACGCTGCGCGAGGGCAGGAATCGCGAAGTGCGGCGGCTGCTCGCGGCGACCGGACATCCCGTCACCCGGCTGCGGCGCGTGCAGTTCGGTGGACTCGAGCTCGGCACCCTGCCGCCGGGCCGATGGCGCCGCGCTGTCGGCGGAGGAACTGCGGACGGCGTTTCCGGGCCGTCCAGCGACTCGCTCGCGAGCCCGACTCCGGGCTAGCCGAGCAGTCTCGCGCCGATCCCGAAATAGAGCAGCAAGCGTCACCACGTCGGCGGTCGCCAGCACGACCGGACCGGCGGCGATACGCGGATCGGCCTTCAGCGGCACGCAGGACCGCCGGGATCGCGACACCGAGCAGGCACGCGACCATCATCGAGATCATGATCGCCAGGAAGATCGCCGCGGCCACCGTCGCCTGGCCGCGCCACGCGAACACGACCAGCGCCAACCACCTCGCGCACACCCAGGCCGAGCAGCACCGCGGTCTTGAATTCCTTCCACAACGCCGCCACCAGCCGCTTCCACACGATCGGGCCATCGGTCAGGCCCTGCAGCGTGAGCGTCAGCGCCTGCATGCTGACGCTCTCGCCGAGCGCCAGCACGATCGGAATGAACAGCGACAACACGACCACCTGCTGCGAGCAGGTGCTCGAAGCGGCTGGCAATCAAGGCCGCCAGCAGCCCGCCGGCGATGTTGCAGAGCAGCCACGGAAAGCGATCGCGGAACGCAAACCACGGCGATTGCTGCGCGGTGCCGTGCACGCCGATCAACTGAAAGATGTCGTCGTAGGTCCGCTTCGCCAGGTCGATCACTTCGTCGGTGAACAGGCTGACGTCGACCACGCCGAGCAGCTGGCCCGCGGAGTTGACCACCGGAAACGCCAGCAGCCGCCGGGTGGCGAAATACTCGCTCGCGATCAACACGGTCGCCCAGTCGGGAATGGCGACGACGTTGTCGACCATCATCTCGCGCGACGGTCTGCCCGGGCGCGGCGGTCAGCAGGCGGCGCGTCGGCACCACGCCGATCAGCTTGTTGCGTCGTCGACGACGTAGAAGTAGTGGATCGACCCCGCGTCCGCCGAGGCGCGAATCGAGTCGAGCGCCAGGGCGATGGTCTGATCCGGCTTCAGGACCACGCGCGGCGGCTGCGCCAGCGGCAGAATCGGTTCGTGCAGCTGGGCGGCCGAGAGGGGGGCGACGGACATGCCATAGGGTAGTGCGAAGCCCGGCGGCGTTAAAGGAAGAAGTCCGGCATCAGGTCGCGCTCGTCGACTCCGGGCTGACGGTAGCGCGACAGATCGGTCACGCCGGCGCCGCGCAGCACTTCGTCGTCCAGAAAGAAACGCCCGGTGATCGCGCGGCTCGGCTGCGTCAGGATCCAGTGCGCGGCGTCGGCCATGATCTGCGGACTGCGCGCCTTCATGCGCGCCTGCTGTCGCCGGCGATCAGGCGAATCGCTTCGGTGTCGATGGTGGTGCGCGGCCACAGCGCATTCACCGCGATGCCCAGCGGGCGGAACTCTTCGGCCATGCCGAGCACGCACAGCGACATGCCGTACTTCGCCATGGTGTAGGCGAGGTGGGGCGCGAACCATCGCGCACTGAGCGTGGAATGCAGCGGCGGCGAAATGTTGAGGACGTGCGGGTTGCTCGATTTCGGCGAGATGCGGCACCGCCTTCTGCGTGCAGAGGTAGGTGCCGCGCACGTTGACCTGGTGCATCAGATCGAAACGCTTGATCGGCGTCTCGAGGGTGCCGGTCAGGCTGATCGCCGAGGCGTTGTTGACGAGGATGTCGATGCCGCCGAAACGCGCGACCGCGGCGGCGATCGCCGCCTCGACCTGCGCCTCGTCGCGAATGTCGGTGGCGATCGCCAGCGCCTGGCCGCCGGCGCGCTCGACGTCGGCGGCGGCGGTGTGGATGGTGCCGGGCAGCTTCGGATGCGGCTCGGTGGTCTTGGCCGCGATGACGACGTTGGCGCCGTCGGCGGCGGCCCGCATCGCGATCGCGTGACCGATGCCCCGCGATGCGCCGGTGATGAAGACCGTGCGACCCGTCAAAGACATGGTGCACAGATTACACAGATTCGGCGCACCGCGGGGACCCTGGCTCCCGGATCGTGCTGGCGTCGGACGGCAGATGGGTGGCACCGCGGTCGGATTCGTAAGATACTGCGCCCCTATGAGCGCTCGGGACGTCATCACCGATCTGCGCGAGCTGGCAAAGCTCACGTCAACCGCGGACGGCGCGCAGCGGCTGGCGTGGGGACCGGTCTGGCGAGAAGCGCGTCAGTGGTTCAACGGCAAGCTCGGCGACCTCGGCATCACCCCGAAGATCGACGCCGCCGGCAACAGCTGGGCGACGCTGAAGGGCGCGTCGGATCGAACCGTGATCATCGGCAGCCATCTCGATTCGGTGCCCAACGGCGGCTGGCTCGACGGCACGCTCGGCGTGATGGTGGGCCTCGAAGCGCTGCGGATGTTCAACGATCAGCGGCCGCCGGTCACCATCAAGGTGGTTGATTGGGCCGACGAAGAAGGCGCGCGGTTCGGCCGGAGCCTGCTCGGCTCGTCGGCGGCGTCAGGCAGCCTGCGCGTCGCAGACGTCGAACACCTCGTCGACAAGACCGGCGTGACGACTGATCGACGCGCTCAGGGAGAATGGCGTTGAGCTGCGCGGATGCACGAATCGCAGCGCTTCCTCAAGGCGCATCAACGCGAAGGCCTATCTCGAGCTGCACATCGAGCAGGGCCCGGTTCTCGAGTCGATGCGGCAAACCGACCGGCGTCGTGCTCGGCACCTTCGGCGTCGAGCGGCATCTGCTGCGCTTCGTCGGCCAGGCGGCCCATTCCGGGTCGACGCCGATTCCGATGCGGCGCGACGCGTTTCTCGCCGCGGCGGAAAGCGCCCTCGCCTTCCGGGACATCGCGACGAAATACACCACGCCTTCGGCGCGGGTGGTGTGCACCGTCGGCACCGTCCAGGTCGAACCTGGCATCGTCACCGCCGTGCCGGGCGTGTGCGAGATCTCGCTCGATCAGCGGGCCCTCGATGCCGACGTGCTCGCTCAGATGCTCGCCGACGCTCGCGAAGCCGCAGCGCGCGCCGCGCGCGAGAACAACGTCACGGTGGAGTGGAAGCGCCTCTGGAGTATCGAGCCGCGGCCGTTCGATCCGCAGCTGATCGAGCTGTGCGCCGAAGCCGTGAAGGAAGTCACCGGCGATGCGCCCCATCTCCCTTCCGGGCCGCTGCACGACGCGGCGGAGATGGTGCCGCACATGCCGGTGGTGATGATGTTCGCCTATTCAGCGAACGGCCTGTCGCACTGCAAGGAAGAGGACACCCCCGAGCCGCACCTGCTGAAGACGATCGAGGCGTTCCTGCTGCTGGTGAGAAAGACGGTGGCGCTCTGAAACAGAAAAGGCCCGGCTCAGTCGCCGGGCCTTGCTGTTTCGAGTCGGTGTCGAATCGGTGTCGAATCGGTGGCCTATTCGACGTAGCTGTAACCGCAGTTCTCACACACCCACATGCGGCCCTGTTTGTACATGTTGTAGGCGCACTGCGGGCAGACGCGGTACTCACGGCCTTCGGCGTCGACCAGCTTCTTGTCGTCCTTCTTCTCGCTGTCGCCGAACGGATCCTTGGGTTGCTTCTTCTTCTTCATCTTCCGGCTTCGGCGTGGGCTGCTGTTCCTGCGCGAACGCGGGAAGCACGGCCACCCCGACTGCGGCGGCAAAGATTGCGGAGCCGCGAAGGAAGCTGCGCCGATCGAGTGTGGATCCCGGTGAATTCTCGAACATGTGGGCGGTCTCCTGTATGACTGCCTTAATTATAACGCCGGAACAAAAAAATCCGGGTGGGAACGTCGCGACTTGATGACAACGCCCCACCCGGTGCTTCCCCTCTGTCGTTGTTTGCACAGGATACGACAGCGTAATTTGCCGGGTTGTAATTCTTTGTCTTTAATCGACTTATGGGTTATTCGAGCATCACCGGAGCGGTGCGCTCTTCGTCGACGACCGCCAGTTCCGGGTAGCGCATCAAGAGCCGCGCGCACGCGTTCCACCGCAGCAGCGCATCGTCGTTACCGGCGGGCTTGACCGCCTCGGCGCGCTCGAACTGACGCATGGCTTCACGCACGAAATCGCCGGCGGCCAGCGCGCGGCCGGGGCCGCTTCTGGCCAGCAGCGCGCGGGCGCGGCGCTCCGCGACCAGGCCCGCGAAGTAGGCACGCTCGTATTCGGAGGGCAGCCGCGCCACCAGCTCCTGCGCGCGGCTCACGTTGTGGCCATCGTGGTGAGCAAAGGTGTCGGTGAGGGCCAGGATGAAGGTGCGCACCGCGTCGAAATTGGCGGGATCCGCCGCGAGCACGTCTTCGCAGATGCTCTGCGCTTCTTCGGGCTCGTTCAGCAGCCGATAGCGCTCCGCTTTTGCCAGCGCGGCCGGAATGGCAGCGGTCGACAACCGTTTCAGTGTGAACATGGTGCAGGTCCGGAGGGCGATTATGTCATGGCGGCGCCGGCGCGCGAGGCAGGCATGGTCACCCCTGCGGCCGCCTTGGCAAGGGTCAGCGAAAACTGCGACGCAGGATCGAGCCAGCGCGAGGTGACGCGGAAACCGGCGGCCTCGAGCTGGGCGGTGAGTTGCTCCGGCCGGAACTTATACGAGCTTTCCGTCCAGATGGATTCGCCGTCGGCGAAGACCATGTCGATGCCGGCGCGACGGACCGAGACGCGCTGCGCGCGCGTGCTGACCAGGTGCATCTCGACGCGCGACTGCCCGGCATTCCAGATCGCCTGATGGCGGAAGCCGTCGAGATCGAAATTGCCATCGAGCTCGCGATTGATGCGCACCAGCAGGTTGCGATTGAAGGCCGCCGTGACGCCGAGCGGATCGTCGTAGGCGGCCAGCAGCGTCGCTTCCGGCTTGACCAGGTCGACGCCGATCAAAAATGCATCGTCCGGGCGAAGCGCCGCTCGCACCGAGCGGAGCAGCGCCGCCGCCGCCGGCGGGTCGTAATTGCCGATGTTCGAGCCGAGAAACACGGCCAGCGTGCGACCCGGACGGGCGGTCTCGCCGGCAAACTGCTGCAGGCCCGATTCATAGTTCGCCTCGTGCGCGATGACGCGGACCTGCTCGAAGTTGCCGAGCGCGCGGGCCGCCGTCGCCAGCGCCGCGCGCGAAATGTCGATCAGGTGCAGGTCGAGCGGGTGACGGCGTGGCGGCGCGGCGGCGACGATGGCCGCCAGCTTGTCACCGTTGCCGGAGCCAAGCTCGACGATCCGCGCCAGCGGGCCGACGGCCGTGAAAATCTGCGCGCCGTGCCGCTCGATCAGCCGGGTCTCGCCGGCGGTCACTGCATACCAGGGCAGGCGGCAGATGGCGTCGAACAGCGCCGAGCCCAGCGGATCGTACAGGTAGCGCGACGGCAGCTGCCGCGGCGTCCGCGCGAGGTAGTCGCGGACATCGTCGGCAAATTCCGAGTTGGTCACCGCGGCCGATTCCCTGACGTCGATGCGCGCGCCGGACCGCATCATGCCGCCCTCACGCATCGGAACGACGCGTAAACGTACGGATAGCGGGCGCGGAACCAGTTGCGAAACGACGGCCGGATCAACTCGCGGGCCGTGGCCGGCGATGCGCCCTTGATCACGAAGTGCTCGCCGTCGAAAAACTCGGCCGAGTACTCGGGATAGCGACGCCGCCGGCGGCGAACCCGGGGAACGGCGCGAACGGGCTGCTGGTCCACTCCCAGCCGTTGCCGATCAGATCGTGCACGCCCCAGGCGCTGGCACCGCGCGGATGCGAGCCCGCAGGCTGCGGATCCCACGACTCGAAGTCGTAGGCGCCATGGCCCGGTTGCGGCGCGTGCGTCGCCCCACGGATGCCGACGCTCGCCATCGGCGCGCCGAAGGCGGCGCGATGAAACTCGGGTTCCGTCATCAGGCGGCTGCCCTGCCACGCGCAGTACGCGGTGGCTTCGGCCTGGCTGACATACACCGGCCACGACGGCGGCAGCGGCAGCAAATCGAACATGCCCCGCCATAACCATCGGCCGTCGCGGTCGCGCTCCCAGAACAGCGGGTGGGCGATCGACTCGCGCTGCACCCACTCCCAGTCCGGCTGCCGCCACCACTGACGGTCGGCGTATCCTCCGGCCTCGACGAATTCCAGGAAGGCGGCGTTGGTGACGTTGTGCCGCTGCACCGAGAAGGCCGGCACCTCGACGAGCATGAGCGTCCCGCTCGTTGTCCCACGCGAAGGTGACCTCGCCGCGATTGACGCCGAGCCGGGCGGCGCCCGCAGGCACGGCGATCCAGTCGTTGACCGGCACGGCACCATCGGCGCGCGGCCGGTACCCGCGCGGGCGATGCTTCTGCTCGAGCGGCAGCCGATGCCAGATGTAGAGCAGCGTTTCCTGGTGCATCACCTCGTGCTCGAGGATGCAGAACGCCGCTTCAGCGTCGTCCAGCAGCGGATCGCCCTGTCGATCGATCTCCGCGGTGGCGAGCGCCTCGGTGACCTGGCGGTCGGCCTCGGCCGCGAACTGGCGCACGGTTTCCCGGCTCGGCCATCGCGCCCGCGCCGCCGCCACGTCGTCCTGCGAGGCCTGCGATTCGTGCGGATCGATGCCGCGCGCGAACAAGGTTTCGAGCGACGCATCGATGCTCGGACGGCCGAGACCGCGCTTGACGAGGGTGTTGAAGCTGAACGCCGGCAGGTGGCCCTCGTAGAACACGATCGGATGCCGCAGCGCGATCGGCCGGCTGTAGTACGCATCGTCGATGAGCAGGTCGAACAGCGCGGCCGAGCGTTCGCGGTTCCTTCGATACCAGTCGAGCAGTGCGGCGCGATCCAGTACGGATGACCTGGCGGCGGCGGGGACCATCATTCATTGTGCCATACCGCTCGCTGATGCAAGGCTATAGGCACTCATGGCCACCCCAACCGTTCGACGCCTCACCGAGTTCGTGCCGCTGACCAAGAGCGCAGTTCCGCGAGCGGTTCATGGCGCGCTTCTACGACCCGGCCTTCTGCATGCCGTCGTCGTGACGAGCTCGAGCGGGTCTTCGAGAAGGCGTGGGACGGCTACGAGCAGTATCGAAAATCACCGCGCACGCAGCCGGCCGGCGATGGCTTTGCCGATCCGTCGCAACGGCTGCCGATCGAGTGGCTGGCGACGCGGCAGGCGATCGACGACGCGATGGTGCGGCAGCGCGATCGATCGCTGCCGTCGCGCATCCTGCTGGTCAGCGCGTCGACGCGCAGCGAACACACCTGTCCCGGCGAAGTCTCGAAGTCGCGCCGGCTCGCCGAGCATGCGCGCAAGATCGATCGAGGCGCTGCCCGATCACGAGGTCGATCTGCTCGACGTCTCGGACCTCGCCGACGAGCCGCTCAAGGTGATTTATCCCTGCAAGGCGTGCGTGTCGACGGCGCAGCCGCTCTGTCACTGGCCGTGCTCGTGCTACCCGAATCACGCGCTCGGCCAGGCCGGCGACTGGATGAACGAGCTCTACCCGCGCTGGGCCGCCGCGCACGGCGTGTTCGTGATCACGCCGGTCAACTGGTATCACGTGCCGGCGAGCTTCAAGCTGATGATGGATCGGCTGGTCTGCGCCGACGGCGGCAACGCCGACCCGACCACGACCAAGGGGAAGAATCCGGAGCTGGCCAAGGAACTGGAACTGGCCGGATGGCCGTTTCCCAAGCATCTCGGCCGGCCGCGCCTTCGCGGTGCTGACGCACGGCGACGCGGCGGGACCGGAGACGCTGCGCCGCTCACTGGTCGACTGGCTGACCGATCTCGGGCATGGTGCAGGCCGGTCCGCTGGCCGCGATCGATACCTGGATCGGCTGGTACGAGCCCTACGCCACCAGCCATGACGCGCTCGACAAGCGACGACCGCGCTCTTCACGCAGGTCGAGCAGGCGGCGCTCAGCCTGTCGAATCTGATCCGCCAGCAGCGCGACGGCAGCTTCGAGCCGCCCAACGCCGGGCTGCACCCGCCGAAGCAGAAGTGACGGGCGTTTAGCCCGTCACCATCCGCAGCAGTCGCGACACCGGATCGTAGAACCGATCGACGACGCGTTCCTTGAGCGGAATGATCGCGTTGTCGGTGATGTGGATGTGCTCCGGGCACACCTTGGTGCAGCACTTGGTGATGTTGCAGTAGCCGATGTTGTTCTTGTGCTTCAGGTCGGGGATGCGATCGTCGGTGTCGAGCGGATGCATCTCGAGCGCCGCCGTATAGACGAAGAAGCGCGGCCCGATGAACTCCTCGTGCTTGTCGTGGTCGCGCAGCACGTGGCAGACGTCCTGGCACAGGAAGCACTCGATGCACTTGCGGAATTCCTGAATGCGATCGATGTCCTTCTGCTGCATGCGCCAGGTGCCGTCGGGCGCGTCGGCGGGGCGCGGCTTGAACTTCTTCAGCCCTTTCTTGACGCGGAAATTCCACGACACGTCGGTGACCAGGTCCTTGATGATCGGGAAGGCCCGCATCGGCTCGACCGTCACCGGCTCGTCCAGGTTGATCGAGTTCAGCCGGCTCATGCACATCAGGCGCGGCTTGCCGTTGATCTCGGCCGAGCACGAGCCGCACTTGCCGGCCTTGCAGTTCCAGCGGCAGGCCAGGTCGCGGCGCCTGCTCGGCCTGGATCTTGTGGACCGCGTCGAGCACCACCATGCCTTCCGAAATCTCGGTGGTGTAGTCCTTGAACGCGCCGGCGCCGCCGGGCTCGCTTCGCCAGATTCTGAAGGTGGCCTGGCTCACTGTTTCTGCTCCTCGATGATCTGCTTCAGTTCCGGCGGCATCGGCGGCAGCGGCACGCGCGACACCTGCATGGTCCCGTCGGCGGCCCGACTGGTGCCGAAGTTGAAGGTGCTGAATTCGTCCTTCTTCTCCGGGTAGTCTTCGCGGAAGTGGCCGCCGCGGCTTTCCCGGCGCTCGATCGCGGAGCGCGCGATCGCCTCCGAGACGTCGAGCAGGTTGCGCAGGTCGATGCAGGTGTGCCAGCCGGCGTTGAACTCGCGATGGCCGTCGATGCCGACGCGCGCCGCGCGCTCGTTGAAGCCGGCGATCTTGACCAGCGCCTCCTGCATTTCGTCCTCGAGGCGCACGATGCCGACCAGCGCCTGCATGGTGTCCTGCAGGTCGTACTGCACCTGGTAGGGATTCTCGCCCGCCGCGCCGCGCTCGAACGGCGCGAGCGACGCCTTGATCGCGCGCTCGACCGCCGCCGTCGTCGACTTTCGGCGCGGTGCTCTTGCGCGCGTAGCTCCGCCGCGTACTCGCCGGCGCGCTTGCCGAACACGATCAGGTCCGACAGCGAGTTGCCGCCGAGGCGATTCGCGCCGTTGATGCCGGCGGCGCACTCGCCCGCCGCGAACAGCCCCGGAATCGTCGACTCCTGCGTATCCGCGTTCACGCGGATGCCGCCCATGATGTAGTGCGTCGTCGGCCCGACTTCCATCGGCGTCTTGGTGATGTCGAGGTCGGCCAGCTCCTTGAACTGGTGGTACATGCTCGGGAGCTTGCGCTTGATGTGCCCTTCGGCGTCGCTGATCTTTTCCTTGATCCACGCGATGTCGAGGAACACGCCGCCGTGCGGCGAGCCGCGGCCGGCCTTGACCTCGCGATTGATGCAGCGCGCGACGTGATCGCGCGTCAGCAGCTCGGGCGGACGACGGGCGGTCTTGTCGCCCTGGGTGTAGCGCCAGCCCTCTTCCGGATCCGACGCCGTCTGCGGCTTGTAGTTGTCCGGGATGTCGTCGAACATGAAGCGGCGGCCTTCGCTGTTGCGCAGCACGCCGCCTTCACCGCGGACGCCTTCGGTGACCAGGATGCCCTTCACGCTCGGCGGCCAGACCATCCCGGTGGGATGGAACTGGATGAACTCCATGTCGATCAGCTCGGCGCCGGCGCGATAGGCCAGCGCGTGGCCGTCGCCGGTGCCTTCCCAGCTGTTGCTGGTGACCTTGTAGGCGCGGCCGACGCCGCCGGTCGCCAGGACGATGGCCTTGGCCGAAAAGACGTGGAAGCGCCCGCGCTCGCGATCGTAGGCCAGCACGCCCGGCGGCGCGGCCGCCGTCGAGGATCAAGTCGATGACGGTGTGCTCCATGTGCACGGTGACACCGAGGTAGGTGGTGTGATCCTGCAGCGTGCGGATCAGTTCGAGGCCGGTGCGATCGCCGACGTGCGCGAGACGCGGATAGCGATGGCCGCCGAAGTTGCGCTGGTTGATGCGGCCGTCGGGCGTGCGATCGAACACCGCGCCCCACGCCTCGAGCTCGCGGACGCGATCGGGCGCTTCCTTCGCGTGGATCTCGGCCATGCGCCAGTTGTTGACGTACTGGCCGCCGCGCATGGTGTCGGCGAAGTGCACCTTCCAGCTGTCGCGATCGTCGTTGTGCGCCATGGCCGCGGCCATGCCGCCTTCGGCCATCACGGTGTGCGCCTTGCCGAGCAGCGACTTGCAGATCAGGCCGACCGAGACGCCGCCATTGGCGGCCTCGATCGCCGCGCGCAGCCCGGCGCCGCCGGCGCCGATGATCAGCACGTCGTATGAGTAGGTGGCGTGTGCCGCCATTAGAGGATCCTCAGGTCCGTGAAGATGCCCATCGAGCAGAGGCGAACGTACATGTCCGAGAACATCACCGAGAACAGGCTGCACCACGCGAACAGCTGATGGCGGTTGTTGAGGCTGGTCGAGCACGTAGTAGCACGCCTCGCTCACCGGCGCCTTTGACAGTTCGTTCTTGCGGCCGCCGATCAGGTGGCGCATCGAGTGGCAGCCGAGCGTGTAGCTGCTGAGCAGCACCACGTTGACGAGCAGCACGAGGGTGCCGACGCCAATGCCGAACTGCTTCGCGCCGGTGGCCGGGTCCTCGAACCACATCGCCAGCCAGACGTCGTAGGACAGCACGAACAGGAACACGATCGCCGCGTAGAGAAAGTAGCGATGGATGTTCTGCATGATGAGCGGAAACGAGTTCTCGCCGAGATAGCCCTTGCGCGGCTCGCCGACCGCGCACGACGGCGGATCGGCCCAGAACGCCTTGTAGTAGGCGCCGCGATAGTAATAGCAGGTGAAACGGAAGCCGCCGGGGAACGGCAGGATCAACAGCGCCGGCGAGAACGGCATGAATCCCGGCCACCAGCCGGGCTGCGCGCCCGAACCACGCGTGCGGGAGATTCGCCCCACAGCTCCGGCGAATAGAACGGCGAGAGATACGGCCCGAAGTGATAATGCTCGCCCTGAAATGCCGCCCACGTCGCATAGACGATAAAGGCCGAGAGACCGAGGAACACCCCTAGCGGCGCCGCCCACCATGTGTCGCGGCGGGACGTTTGCCCGAAGCCGCGGTGGACGGCCGTAACCGGTATCACCTGCATGAAGACCGCCTCCGAAAAGTAAAACACCTACGCGTATGAAGCGGTCATAGCGTAGTGCAGCGGTCGGAGCGGTGCAAGGGTGCGGGCTATTGCGGCGGGCGGATCGCGTACGAGATCGTCGAAATGGGCCCGGTGCTCGCGTCCGGCGCGATCACCGCCGAGTGCAGCTGGCACAGCTCGGGGCGCGGCCGAGGGAGATGATGTCGGTGTCGACTTCCCCGCTCAGCTCGCAGTATTCGGTGGCGAGACCGCCCGAGCTGATGGCAACGGCGAATCTTGGATCACGCCGGCGGGTTGCGCGATCCACTCGGGCTTGTCGCCCGAGGTTGCCGCCTTCATGAACCCCGCCCAGGCCGGCACGGCGACGACGCTGGCGAAGCCGCGGCGCATGATCTGTCTCGGGCCGATCGAAGCCGACCCACACGCCCGCGGCCAGGTGCGGCGTGAATCCGACGAACCAGGCATCGGCGTGGTCGTCGGTGCGAGCCGGTCTTGCCGCCCGCCGGCAGCGCGAAGCCGCTCTGCCGCGCCGGGTAGCCGGTGCCGTGATTGACCACATCGGCGAGCATCGACGCCATCAGATATGCCGTCGATTCACTCAACACCCGTCGTCCGACGGCCTCACCGCGATAGATGACGCGGCCTTCGGCATCCTCGACCCGCAGCATGAACACCGGCGGCTGCAGGACGCCGCCGTTGGCGAACGAGGTGTAGGCCGACGTCAGGTTGAGCAGGCTGACCTCACCGGTGCCGAGCGCCAGCGAGGGCACCGACGGGCATCGACTTCAGTCCGACGCGGTTGGCGAGATCGATGGTCGCGCCGAGCCCGACGCGCTGCAGCAGGTGCACCGCCGCGCGATTGCTCGAATGCACCAGCGCCGAGCGCAGCGTGGTCGAATCCGATTTCGTGCTCGCCGCCGGGCAGGTATGCGCCCTGGGCCGAAGCAATGTAGCCGTCGAGGCCGTCGATGGTGGTGCCGGGCGAGAAGCCGGCTTCGAGGGCCGCGGCGAACACGAAGGGCTTGAAGGCCGAACCGGGCTGGCGCTTGGCGTCGGTCGCGCGGTTAAACGAGCTTTCGGCATAATCGCGGCCGCCGACCATGGCGCGCACGTAGCCGGTCGACGGTTCGATGGCGACCAGCGCCGCCTGAAGCGGGCCGCCCTGCCTTGCTTCTTCTTGTCCAGCTCGGCCAGCCGCTTGGCGACCGAGTCTTCCGCGAAACGCTGCACGTCGGCATCGAGCGTGGTGTAGACGCGGAGGCCGCCGGTCAACGCGCGCTCGACGCCGAACTGCTGCGTAGAGGATGTCGCGAATGACATCCGCGAAGTAGGGACCGGTGGCGCTGCTGGCGGGATCGAGCTGCGCGCGATCGCGAGCGATGGGAAGCGTGGACGGCCACCGGCGTCGCGATCGAGCTTGCCGAACGTCGCCGCATCCAGATCGCCGGCCGGTACATTTCGCGCAGCACCCAGTCGCGGCGGTCGCGAATGCCGGCGGGGTTCTTCCGAATGCTCCCAGCCCGACGGCCGGTTGATGAGCGACGCCAGCGTCGCGCCCTCGGCGGCGTTCAGTTCGGAGGCCGGTTTGCCGAAGTAGCCCAGCGCCGCCGCCTGCACGCCGTAGTTACCCTCGCCGAAGTAAACGTGGTTGAGGTACGCCTGCAGGATCGCCGTCTTGCCGAATTTCTGCTTCGAGGCGAGCGCGACAGCCACGCTTCGCGCAGTTTCCGGCTGTAGGTCTTCTGGCGGTCCAGCACCGCGCCACGCACCACCTGCTGCGTGATGGTGCTGGCACCCTGGACGATCCGCCCACGGCGGAGGTTGGCGCACCATCGCCGGCGCCGATGCGGCGAACGTCGATGCCGCTGTGTTCGTAGAAGCGGCGATCTTCGGCGGCGAGCACCGCTTGGATCAGCGGCTCGGACATCTGCTCGAGCGCCATCGGCATGCGGTGCTCTTTGTAGAGCGCCGCGATGACGCGGTCCTTCGAGTCGTAAATCAGGGTGGTCTGCGGGCCGTACTCGAGCGTCAGCTTGGTGGCGATCGCGTCCACCTCCTGCTTGACCTGCCAGAGGCGGAAGAGCGTGAAGCCCATCCCGAGCGACAGCACGACGAGCAGGGTTCGAATGATGACGTGGCGGAGGCGGGTCGGCAGCAAGGCGCGCATGGCGTTTTCCTGCCGTGTCGAGAGAGCAAACGCAATGCCGCAATATCGGCCGGATTTCACGGGACTTTCTGCTGGATCAGGGCATTCCCGTATCGTGTACGGAACTATGCCCGTCCCGTCTCAGGCGTGGGTCGTTCGAGCGACAGCGCGCCCGACGGGCACCGCTCAACTTGGCTGGCGATCGTTTCGGAGTCGAAGCCGTCGAGGATCACCCACGGCCGGCGCCGGGGATCGAACACCTTCGGCAGGCCGCGCGCGCAGATTCCCGAATGGGTGCAGAGGGACGGCTGCCACACGACGGTGATTTCGCCGTTCGAATAGCGCTTCACGGTCTCCTGGCTCATAGCGCCGTCTCCCGCGTCTGGATGGTGATGGTGCCGCTCAGCGTCTTATGGACCGGGCACTTGTCGGCGATCTCGACCAGCCGCTGGCGCTGTTCGCCGTCGAGATCGCCGTCGAAGGTCAGCTGGCTGGTAATCACGAAGCCGGCGTCGGTGTGTCGACCCGTTCAGCGCGACCTGTCACGTTGCGAAGCGGCCAGCCCTTCCGCTCGGCGTACATCTTCAGCGTCATCGCCGTGCACGAGCCAAGCGCCGCCAGCAGCAGCTCGTGAGGAGCAGGCACCGGTGTCCTCGCCGCCCTGGGTCTTTTCCTCATCGGCGCGCAGCCGATGGCCGCCGACTGTCGATATCCTGCGCAAACGGACCGCCGGCCCAGCGCACGGTGACTTGTCGCATGCGCATTGTGAGTTCTACGAACCAGCACTACCCCGGCGTGTTGATCATGAACGTCGCCATGTGGTGGAAAAACTCGCGCAGGCACTGCGTCGATTCCGCCGGCAGGGCCGCCTCCTCCAGCGCCTTGTCCATCAGCTGCACCCAGCGATCGCGCGCGCGCTTGATTGACCTGGAACGGCATGTGACGCATCCGCAGCCGCGGGTGGCCGCGGCTCTCGATGTAGCGCTGCGGACCGCCAAACCGGCCGACCAGGAAATCGCGCAGCCGCTCTTCGGCGCCCGGCCATGTCGTCGGCCGGATACATCGGGCCGAGAATGTCGTCGCCCGGCACCTGCTGGTAGAACGCGGTGACCAGGCGCGCGAAGCCCTCCTCGCCGATCTGCGCGTAGATATCTCCTTCGGAAATCATCGCCACACCATCTATGATCGCAGGATGGATGACGCACCGAAGAGCGCGGTCGAACTGGCGATGGCGCGGTTCAAGAAACAGGACGCCGACGCGGGCGTCACCGACCGGGTGCTGAGCGAGGCGCAGAAGAACGAGATCGCCGAGGTCCGCAAGACCTACGGCGCGAAGCTCGCGCAGGAAGAGATCCTGTTCAAGTCAGCAGGCGCAGGGCGCGATCGATCCCGAGTCGCGCCGCGCGCTCGAGGACAACTACCGCCGCGACGTCGAGCGCATCAACCACGAGCGGGATCGGAAGATCGAGAAGATTCGCGCGTCCTGACCGCCGCGGCGATCGCGCACACGCTCAAGCGCAACGCCGGCGCCGAGCAGGTGCATCGAGAAGCGGCCCGCATACGCCACGCCGCGCGCCGCCAGCGCCCCCGAGCACGCCACCAGGAAGAACGCCGCCAGCGCCAGCGGCACGTCCCGGAACATCCGGATCCGCAACATCGCCGCGACGGCGACCAACGCGCCGAACAACAGCGGCACCGCGTACCAGGCAAAGCGCGGCGGATCGTTGAAGGTCAGCACCATCATCAGGCTGCTCCACATCGCCGCCGCGATCTGCGGGAGCGGCTGTCCCGACTGCCACAACGCGTGGTTGCGCCAGGTGGTGCCGTGCAGCACCGAGAACACGCCGGTGTAGTAGTAGGTGCGCGCCGCAAACAGCAGCAGCGCGAGCGCGATCATGCCGACGACGCCGAGCCGCCGCCTTCCACGACACCTGCGCCGCCCACGCGGCGCACGCTTGACCCAGTCGCCCGCCGGCACCGCCAGCGACAAGCGCGAAGCCGGACGCGGCCAGCGCCATCGGCAGGTTGTTGAGACGCGTGTAGAAGCCGATCGCGGCGAGCACGCCGGCGCCGATCGCGGTCGCGACGCCGACCTCGCCGCGCTAGCCGCGCCGACATCAACACCAGCGCCGACAGGTAAATGAAACCCGCCGACGCGATGTCCGACAAGCCGATGCCGATGAACATCAACGGCGGGCCCTGCATCGGCGATGGTCAGGCACAGCACCGCGGCGGCGAGCCCCCACTCGGAACCCGTTGCCGGCAGCCACCACCTGGTGCGCGAACAACGCAAACACCATCAGGCAGATCGCCGTCCCACCAGAACTCGCCCATGCTGGAATCGCCGAACACCAGGTGCAGCGCGCCGGCGATCCAGCGATAGAACGGCTGAAACCAGAACGTCAGCTCGCCGCCGTGCAGCCAGTAGCCCTGCAGGTAAATCCGGTAGGCCCAGCGCTGGAACATCCACATGTCGTCGCCGCCGGCATAGAGCGAAAATCGGCCGATGTGCGAGCGCGTGCACGGCGGTGACGAACACCAGCCACGGAATGCCGATCACGACGAACGCGCCCTTCAGCGTTTGCTTCGACGACGGCACGTTCAGTGCGATGGCCAGCGCGAGCGCGGTGATCGACCACGACGCCCACGGCGTCATCACGTAGTTCGGGTCCCGGATGCGCGCCGAGCCAGCCGACCACGATCGACGCCACCAGCGCGAAGCCGAGCGTGGCCGGATCGCGCCAGCCGCGGATGAACGCCACGATCCAGCCGATCACCAGCGCGTAGAGCCCGACCTGGATCAGCATCGCGAGCGGCCCGCGAATCGAGCGATCGAACGCGCCGCCGGGGCCACGGTCGTCGCGGCAACGAAGCCCGTCGACCCCATCGGCGCGCCGTTCCAGTACGGCGCAAAGCGCCAGTCGTTGCCCGTGAGGCGCGACTTGATCTGGATGAAGTGCCGGCCGGCGCCGACGCTGGCGCGATGATGCGTGGCATCGACCGGCGCGACCACCATCCCGTCCACCACCATCTCGGTGGTCATCGTCTCGCCGGTCTCGAGGCCCAGCTCACCGGCTGCGTCGGCATCGACGTAGCCGCGCACCGTCATGTCGAGCGTGGCGTACGGGCGGACGATCCTCCGGACCCGGGCAGGTTGCCGTCGGCCGGCGGCAGGTTGAAGAACCAGACCGGGAAACGCTTTGTACTCGTCGTACGGCCGCGTCAGGATCGCGGAGCATTGCGGCGTCGCCGATCGCCAGTCGGCGCGCACGTCCCAGCTGTGAATGCGTCCGGTGCGAATCGACTGACGAGCGGCCTCGGCGTGTCGAACTGCACGCACCAGCCATCGCGAGCCAGCCATGACGAGCCGGCTTTGGCGATCGAGCAGCGCGACGATCACGCCGCGCACCAACCGATGCCGCAGGATACCCGGGCGCGAGCCACAGCAGAAACGGCGGCACGAGGCCAAGCAGGATGGCTTCGGCGACGCCATCGAGCGGCAGGCCGTCGAGCGGACCGCTGAGATGATCGGGCCACAGCAGTGCGGCCAGCGCCGCACCGCCCCAGACCAACGACCCCCAACCTCCGATCAATCGGTGACTAATCGGTGTCAATCGGTGGCTAGCCAAACAGGCTCTTGGCCACGAACCAGACGTTGGCCGGCCGCTCGGCGAGGCGGCGCATGTACCAGGGGAACCAGTAGTCGCCGTAGGCGATCAGGACGCGCACCGACGCGCCGTCCTTCGCCAGCCGCTGCTGCGCCGGCTTCTGGATCCCGTAGAGCATGTGGAACTCGTACTCGGCGGCCTGCGACGCCGGTGGTCTGCGCGTGCGCGCGAATCGATTGAATCAGCGGCAGGTCGTGGGTGCCGAAGACCGCGCGCGAGCCGGCGGCGCGGGCGGCCGGGCCGAGCATGATCTGCGCGAGCGCGTAGGTAGTTCGCATCGACGTCGCTCTTCTTCGGGAAGGCGACGGCGGCCGGCTCGTTGTACGCGCCCTTGACCAGGCGCACGCCGATGCCGCGCGAGGTCATGTCCTCGAGATCTTCGCGCGTCCGGAACAGGTAGGCCTGCAGGCAGACGCCGATGCGCGGAAACTCCTCGCGCAGCCGCTTGGTCAGCGTCGAGCGTGACGTCGACATAGGCCGACTGCTCCATGTCGATCCACAAGTAGTTATCGGCGGCGTGCGCGCGCGCCGCGAGGTCGCGCAGGTGCGCGTAGGCCAGCTCGCGGTCGATGTCGAGGCCCAGTTGCGTCAGCTTGATCGACGGCTCGCAATCGAGGTCGCAGCGCGCGCAGCCGATCGATGCCTTCGAGGTAGTGGCTGCGCGACCGCGTCGGCCTCGCCGAGGTCCTTGACGTTCTCGCCGAGCCGGGTGAAGACCGCGGGAATGCCCTTCGGCGGCGGTGGCGCGGGCGGCGACGATCATCTCGTCGAACGATTCGCCGGGCATGAACTTCGAGACGGCGCGGCGAATGAACGGCAGCCGCGTGCCGTTCTCGCGAAGCCATTGATTGTCGGACACCTTCAGGAGCACCGTGCGCGCGACGCTCATGCGCCTATCATCCTATGCCACGGCGGGCGCGGACGGCGCGGGCGGTTCGACGCCAGGCGCCAGCGTATGCAGCGGGCCAATGCGAGCCAGCTGCGGCCACACGGCGCGCACCGCCAGCACCACCAGGAGCGTCGCGCATCCGCCGCCCACCACCGACAAGGTCGGACCAAACAGCGCCGCCGTCGCGCCGCTTTCAAACGCGCCGAACTCGTTCGAGAAGCCGACGAACACGTAGTTGATCGCCGAGACGCGGCCGCGCAGGTGATCCGGCGTGATGGTCTGCTCGAGGGTCAGGCGAATGACGACGCTGATGTTGTCGAAGATGCCGGTGAGAAACAGGCAGGCCAGCGACAACGCGAACGATCGCGACAGGCCGAAGCCGATGGTGGCGAGCCCGAAGCCGGCGACGCGCCCACAGCAGGACGCGCCCGGGATGCGCCCACGGCTCCGATGCGCGTCGTGATCAGCGCCATCATCAGCGCGCCAAGACCGGGAGCGGCGCGCAGCCAGCCGAGGCCGGCGGGGCCGACCTGCAGGATGTCCTTGGCGAAGATCGGCAGCAACGCCACCGCGCCGCCGAACAACACCGCGAACAGATCGAGCGTGATCGCCGACAGGAACAACGGGTTGCTGCGGACGAACCGGAAGCCGGCGAACAGCTCGGCGCGCGCTGCGCTTTGCGGGTGCGAGGCGGACGGCACCCGCACCGGCATGGTGCGCAGCATCAGGATGAACACGCAGCTGTCCGACGGCCGCGAGCGCGAACGACAGCGTCGCGCGCGCCGGTCGCCGCGATCAGCAGGCCGCCGATGGCGGGGCCGGTGATCGCCGCCAGCTGAAAGGTCGACGACAGCCAGGCGTTCGCGTTGGCGAACTCAGCCGGCGCCAGCAGCTGCGGCAGGATGGTGTTGACCGACGGCGAGGCAAACGCGCGCGCCGTGCCGACCATGACCAGCAGCGAGTAGATCATCCAGGTCGGTCCGTTCGACCACGACGACCAGCGCCAGTCCGGCCGCGGCGCCGGTCAGCACGGAGTGGGCGAAGATGCCGATGTTGCGGCGCGGATAGCGATCGGCGGCGTTGCCGGCCATCACCATGAACAGCAGGACCGGCGTCAGTTCAGCGACGCCGATCAGGCCCAGCGACCACGGATCGCCGGTGCGCTCGTAGAGCTGCCAGCCGACCGCGACGTTGATCATCTGCCAGCCGGCGATCGCGGCAAAGCGTCCGATCGCAAACGACCGGACAAACGGGTGACGAAGCGCGGCGTAGGCGTCGGCGGGCAGAACTCTCGTATTGTAAGAGGACGCGTGCGGATCGGCATACAGACCTGGGGCAGCGAGGGCGACATTCGGCCGTTCGTGGCGCTCGGGCACGCGCTGGCCAGGCGCGGACACCAGGTCGAACTGCTCTATACGGAGATCGGCGAGCGACGCTACGACGCGGTCGCCGCAGCGCTCGGCTTCACCGCGCGCGCCGTCGCCTCGCCGGTGGTCGATGCGCCGCGCGCCATCGACATCGGCCTGAGGCTCCTGCAGCACGCGCGACCAGCTGCAGCAGGGGCTGATCATCAGTCGCGAGCTGCTCGAGCCGGTGATCGAACCGATGTTCGAGGCCGCGCGTCGATCTGTGCCGGCGATCGGATCTGCTGATTCACCATTTCATCCTGCATGCGGCGCGCGCCGCCGCGGATCTCACGAACCTGCCGACCGTCACCATGCAGTTCGCGCACATGCTGATCCCGTCGCGAACCATTCATCCGGCCGGCACGCCGAAACTGGGCGAGTGGGGCAATGCCCTCGAATGGCAGCTGGCGCGTCTTGCGCTCAACTGGACGCTGCTCGGCGACGTGAACCGGTTTCGCGCCAGGCGCGGCCTGCCGCCGTTCAAGGACCTGCTCGATGAGGCGTGGTGCTCGCACCGCCTGAATCTGATCGGCGCGAGCCCGGCGTTGATCGAGCGGCCGCCCGACTGGCCGGCGTGGCATCAACTGTGCGGTTTTCTCGCGCTACCGTCTCACGAGCACGAGGCTGGTCTCGGCGGAGCTGGAGGCCTTTCTCGCCACCGGGCCGGCGCCGGTCTTCATGGGATTCGGGAGCCTGATGCCGACTGAAGGCCGACACCTGTCGCAGACGCTCGGCATCTTCGAAGAAGCGGCGCGGCTCGCCGGCTGCCGCGCGATCATCCAGGCGGAGATCGACCCAGCCGTCACGCCCGGCGCCGCGGCCGGCATGCGCCGCGATGACATTCTGTACGTCCGGCGCAGCACCGCACACACTCGTCTTCCCGCGATGCGCGGCGGTGGTCCATCACGGCGGCGCCGGCACCACGCACACCACGCTCGGCGCGGGCGCGCCCTCGGTTCCCGTCCCGCACGTGTCCGATCAATTTGGGTGGGCCGAGGAACTGCAGCGGCTCGGCGTGGCGCCGGCCATGCTGCGGCGATCGTCGCTGACCGCGCACACGCTCGCCGCCCGCATCACCACGGTCGTGACCGACCCGCGCATGAAGCCGGCGGCGATGGCGATGCAGCTGCGCATGCGGTCGGACAACGGCCCGGAGACCGCGGCCGACCTGGTCGAATCTGCCTGCGCTCGTCGATAGGTCGGCGCGCCCGCGCGATCGGCTGAAGTGGAACAGGAATTGATACTCCCCCGCCGGAGAGGTACGCATGGTCACCAGGAGTGGACAGCAGTTCGCGCTTATCGCGCTGTTTTCGCGGGTTTGACGACCTGTCGGCGCCGCCACGACGTCGGCACAGTCCTCAATTAACTTCAACGGCGGCGCCTCGATTGACCCGACCCAGGTCTACGCCGGCGTGTCGTGGGAGTCGCCGGACATCGGCGGGCGCTTCCGCATCCGCCCCGGGATCGACGGCGGTTTCGGCGACGGACTCAGGCTCGCAACGATCAACCTCGATCTGATCGTCAAGTTCCCGCTCGGCTCGTCAGGCTGGACGCTGGTGCAGGGCGGCGGCCCGGTGGTGTCGATCTCGCAAATACACCGGCGTATTCGAACACCTGCCGCGCGAGCTGCATGCGGGCGGCAGTTACCTGTTCGGCTTTCAGCACGACAACGGCTTCTTCACCGAGTTCCGCGTCGGCGGCGGCGGTTTCGTGCCGCAGCTGAAGCTGGGAGTCGGGTGGTCGGTCGCAATCAAGTGACGGCGTGAGGGCCGGTTAGAGGTTATGAGGTTAGTGGGTTAGGTTGAGTTGTGAGCTCGAACTCACCCCTAAATCCGGCCCTGTAACCTCTGACCTCTAACCTGCTAACCTCTACTTCTTCACATACCGCTGCAGCTTGCGCGGGCCGACTTCGGCGCCGTAGATCACGCCCTGCGAGTCAACCGCGACGCCTTCCGCGGCGAGCGTGCCGCCTGGCGGCTTGCTGCCGTCGGCCATCTTCGCGACCACCTTGCCATCGACCATCTCGTAGGTCAGGCCGTTGTGCGACGGATCGGGAATGAACGCGGTGACCTTGCCGTCGCGCGCGCTGCCGATGCGGATGCCGCGCTTCCACGCGTAGTGCGGCGGGCTCACCGAGCCGGACTCGGAGTCGGCGCCGTAGATGCGTGTCGGTCCGCGGGTCGATGAAGATGCCGCTCAGCCGGCTGAACTGGTACCAGGTGTCGAGCGTCTTGAAGGTCTCGGGATCGAGGATCTGGATGCGGTTGTTGGAGCGGTCGGCGACGAACAGCCGGCCCTTCGAATCGAACGCCAGTCCGTGCGGCTGCATGAACTCGCCTTCGAGGCCGCTGCCCATCTTGCCGTACTCGCGAATGAACTTGCCGGTGCGATCGAAGCGGATCAACCGCGCGGTCGCGGGCGCGGCATTGCCATGCCCTTCGGCGACGAGGATGTCGCCGTTCGGATAGGTGATGACGTCGTTCGGCTGATAGAACGACGCCGGATCCGCCGGCTGGCCGGGGATGTTGCCGCCGGGCTTGCCGAGCGTCAGCAGCACTTTGCCTTCGGGGCTGAACTTCACCACCTGATGGCCGACGACCTTGGCCGGCATCGCCGGCAGCGGCGCGTCGGCCGGCGCGCCGGGCGCGCGCGCGGGCAGGTTGCTCTGGCCGTCGGTCACCCAGATGTTGCCGTCGCGATCGACGTGGATGCCGTGCGGGAAGACGAACATCCCCTGTCCGAAGCTGGTCACCATCTTGCCGTTCGGGTCGAACTTGAAGACGGTGTGGAGCGGCGACATCTCGCCCTTGGCGCGATCCCAGCAGCTATTGACCGCGCAGCGCTCGGCCACCCAGATGCTGCGGCCATCCTTGTCGATCTCCACCGCGCTCGTCGAGCCCCACGTGCGGCCTTCCGGCAGCTTCGCGAAGCCTTCAATCGTATTGTAGGGATTCGGCAGGTCGTTGGTCGGCGTCGCCGACATCCACGCCCCGGCCGGCGCGGCAGCGGGCGCTTGCGCGAATGCTCCGCCGCCCAACATCCCAAATGCCACCACACTCGCGGCAGCCACACTCACTCGAATTGCACGTTCCATCGGATAGCCTCCCCAGAGCGTCAGATATTACTCCGGGAACGGCGAGCCGGGAACCGGGAACCGCGCTAAAATCAAAGCCGTATGCCGATCTTCGAATACGCCTGCAAGAGCTGCCACAAAGAATTCGAGGCCCTCGTGCGCGCGGGCTCTCCGGCGCCGACGTGCCCGGCGTGCCAGGGCACCGAGCTCGAGAAACTGATCTCCACGCCGGCGATCAAGTCGGAGAGCACCCACGGCCTGGCGATGCGCGCCGCGAAAAAGCGCGATCAGAAATCCGGCGCCGAAAACGCGCGCGTCCAGCGCGAGTACGAGCTGCATCACAACGATTACAGCAGCAGCACAGCGATCAAGCAGGCCAGCAGGCTAGCGGGCCAGCAGGCTAGCGGGCCAGCAGGCTAGCGGCTAGCGGGCTCGCAGGCCAACACGCCAACAGGAATGCCAGATGCCAATTGAAACCGCCTCGGGGCAGGCGCAGTGCCCGGAATGTTTCGCCGACGTCACCCTCAACAAGGTGATGCAAAACGAGATCACCCAGTGCCCCGGCTGCGGCGCCGAGCTCGAGATCACCGCGCTCGAGCCGATCACGCTCGCACTCGCGCCGCAAGAAGAAGAGGACTGGGGTGAGTAAGCCTCCCGGCCGCATCAAGGTCGGCGTGCTCTACTCGCGCGTCCGCGTCGAAGAGAAGCTGCTGTTCGAGGCGTTCGAGAAGCGCGGCGTCGTCGCTCGATCTGCTCGACGATCAGAAACTGATCTTCGACCTCACCGACGTCGATCGCACCCCTACCAGGACTACGACGTCATCGTCGAACGCTGCATCAATCACAGCCGCGCGCTCTACAGCCTGAAGATCCTCAACGATCAGGGCGTGAAGACGGTCAACACCGCGCTCTGCGCCGACATTTGCGGCAACAAGCTGATGACGACCAGCGCGCTGGCCGCGGCGGGCGTGCCGCAGCCCAAGGCGCTGGTCGCCTACACCGCGGAGAGCGCCCTCGCCGCGATCGAGCAGCTCGGCTATCCGGCGGTGCTCAAGCCGACGGTGGGATCGTGGGGGCGGCTGCTGAGCAAGGTCAACGACCGCGACGCCGCCGAAACCATCCTCGAGCACAAGGAAACGCTCGGCAGCTATCACCACAGCATTTTCTACATCCAGGAATACATCAAGAAACCGGGCCGCGACATTCGCGCGTTCCAGGTCGGGCCGGACACGATTTGCGGGATCTACCGCACCTCGCCGAACTGGATCACCAACACCGCCCGCGGCGGATCGTCGAGCAACTGCCCGATCACGCCCGAGATCGCCGATATCTGCACCCGCGCCGCGGCGGCGTGCGGCGGCGGCGTGGTCGCGCTCGACCTGTTCGAGGATCCGGATCGCGGGCTGCTCGTGAACGAGGTGAACTACACGATGGAGTTCAGGAACAGCATCGCGCCGACCAACGTGAACATCCCCGAGCGGATGGTGGACTTCTGCCTCGACGTGGCGGCACGAGGATGGAACGCGGCCAACGGCTGGAAGCACGATCAGCCGCACCTCGCCGCCATCTCGCTCACCGAAGGCGCCTCGGCCTGAACCTTCGTCCTGAACCTTCGTCCTGAACCTTCGTCCTGAACCGCCGCCTGAACCCCATGTCGAACCGTCTGTCTGTTTCCATCATCGGCGCGTCGGGCTACACCGGCGGCGAGTTGTTGCGCCTCGCCCTGGCGCACCCGCATCTGGAGGTGAAGCAGGTGACGAGCGAGCGGCTCGACGGCCAGTTCGTGCACTTCACCCACGCGAACCTGAGGAAGCGCACGCAGCTCAAGTTCGTGCGCGCCGACGCGATCGAGAAATGCGATCTGCTGTTCCTCGGGCTGCCGCACGGCAGCGCGATGGGACGCATCGATCATCTCGCGACGCTCGCCGATCGCATCGTCGATCTCAGCGCCGACTTTCGTTTGCGTGACGCCGCGGATTACGACGCGTGGTACGGCAAGCCACACACCAATCCCGCGTGGTTGTCGAAGTTCGTCTACGGCTTGCCGGAGCTGCACCGCGCCGAGTTGGCGTCGGCCCGCTACGTCAGCGGCGTCGGCTGCAACGCCACCGCGACGACGCTGGCGATCTGGCCGCTGGCGGCGGCGGGACTGGTCGACGCCTCGCGCGGCGTGATTTGTGAAGTGAAGGTCGGCAGCAGCGAGGGCGGCGCGGCCGTCGGGCGATGCCACGCATCACCCGGAACGCGCCGGCGTGATGCGCAGCTTCGCGCCGACCGGCCATCGCCATACCGCCGAAGTGCGACAGGCCCTGAAGTTGCGGGAGGTGGTCACCGACGTCCACCTCAGCGCCACCGCCGTCGACAACGTGCGCGGCGTGCTGGCCACGGCGCACGTGTTCGTCAAGCCCGGCACGGCGGAGAAAGACGTGTGGAAGGCGTTTCGCGAGGCCTACAACCACGAGCCGTTCGTGAGGATTGTCAAGGAACGAACCGGCCTCTATCGCTATCCCGAGCCGAAGATCCTGTCGGGCAGCAACTACGCCGACGTCGGCTTCGAAATGGACGCCAAGACCGGCCGCGTGGTGTGCCTGTGCGCGATCGATAATCTGATGAAGGGCGCCGCCGGCACGGCGCTGCAGTGCGTCAACGTGATGATGGGCTGGGACGAGACCACCGGTCTTGAATTCCCCGGCCTGCACCCGATCTGACCAGGACCTCAACTACCTCGAGACCCCAGTACCCCATGATCGTTGTCAAAGTCGGCGGCGGAACGTCGCTCAATATCGACGCCGTCGTCAGCGACATCGTCAGGCTTCGCGCCAAGGGAACCGAGTTGCTGCTGGTGCACGGCGGCGCGCAGACCACCAATGCGGTCGCCGAAGCGCTCGGCCACCCGCCCGAGTTCGTCACGAGCGAGACCGGGCACACCAGCCGGCGCACCGATCGCCGCACGCTCGAGATCTTCGAGATGGTCTACTGCGGTCAGTTGAACAAGATGTGGGTCGAGAAGCTCCAGACCCGCGGCATCAATGCCGTCGGACTGTCGGGGCTCGACGGCCGCGTGTTCGAAGGCACGCGCAAGGACACACTCCGCATTCGCGTCGACGGGCGACGCATGGTGTTACGCGACGACTGGACCGGCACTGTCGAGAAGGTGAATACGGAGCTGTTGAAGCTATTGATTGGCGGGGGCTACTTCCCTGTGCTGACGCCGCCGGGATCCTCGACGGCCGGCGAAGCAATCAACGTCGATGGCGACCGCGCGGCGGCCATGGTCGCCGGCGCGTTCAACGCCGACGCGCTGGTGATCCTCACCGATCAGGTCGGGTTGCTCAAGCAGTTCCCCGACGAGTCGACGCTGATCACGAACATCCCCAAGGGTCAGGCGGGCCAGTTCATGGAGTTTGCCGAGGGCCGCATGAAGAAGAAGGTGATGGGCGCGGTCGAGGCGATCGAAGGCGGGGTCGGCAAGGTGATCTTCGGCGACGGCCGCGTCGACGAGCCGATCACGCGCGCGCTCGCCGGCGCGGGCACGCATATCGCCTAGCCGGAATACGAAAGAGCTCGCCGATCGGCCATATAATCAGCATCTTTCGTATGAAATACGCCCAAGTTGAAGAACGAATCCTCGGCGGCACCACGGCACGCCGCGGCGACGTCGTCATGGTCCGAGGCGAGGGCTGCTGGCTCTACGACGAGGGCGGCAACAAGTATCTCGACCTCGGCTCGGCACAGGGCGTGGCGATGCTCGGTCATTGCCACCCGGGCGTCACCGCCGCGATCCAGGAGCAGGCCGAGACACTGACGCTCTGCCCGAGCTATCTCTACAACGACAAGCGGGCCGAGTTCGCCAAAGCGCTCGTCGGCGTGCTGCCGAAGCACCTCCCGAACGTCTTCCTCGCCAACAGCGGCGCCGAGGCGATGGACGGCGCGCTGAAGTTCGCGCGGCTGTTCACGAAGCGCCCGGCATTCGTCGCGGCGACCAAGGGCTTTCACGGCCGGACCATGGGCGCGTTGTCGGTGACCTGGGAGCCGAAGTATCGCGAGGGGTTTGGCCCGCTGTTCGAGACCACGCACGTGCAGTTCAACGACGCGGCGGCGCTCGACAAGGCCGTGACCGACCAGACGGCCGCGGTCGTCCTCGAAGTGGTCCAGGGTGAAAGCGGCGTCAACATCGGCACGCCGGATTTCCTGCACACCGCGCAGACGGTGTGCCGCGAGCGCGGCGCGGTGCTGATCGTCGACGAGATTCAAACCGGCTTCGGGCGCACCGGCAAGTGGTTCGCGATCGAGCACGCCGGCCTCGAGCCCGACATCCTGTGTCTCGCGAAAGGTCTGGGCGGCGGCTTTCCGATGGGCGCGCTCGCCTACACCAAGGCGATTCGCGCCGTGCTGACGCCGGGCGCGCATGGCAGCACCTTCGGCGGGTCGCCGCTCGCCTGCGCGGCCGGGCTCGCCGCGATCGAGGCCTACCGGGATGAAGACCTGATCAAGCGCAGCGGCGTGCTCGGCGCGGACATGCGCAACCAGTTGCGCGGCGCGCTCGAAGGCGTCGCGATGGTCCGCGACATTCGCGGCCTGGGCCTGATGATCGCCGTTGAGCTGCGGACCAAGGTGGCGCCGGTGCTCAAGAGCCTGATGCTCGATCATGGCGTCATCGCGCTGCCGGCCGGGCCGACGGTGCTGCGCCTGCTTCCGCCGCTCGTCATCACCGAAAAAGAGATCAATCTCGGCGTGCAGGCAATTGCCAAGGCGATCAAGGAACTGCGGCCTTCGCCCGATGGACCGCGGCGCGACCAGCCCTGAAATGGATCGCGATTCCGCAGTCGAGCTGGTGCGCGGGCTGGTGGCGATTCCCTCGCTCTCGCGTCACGAGGCGGCCGCGTCGGCGTGGCTCGTCGAGCAGATGCGTCGGGCAGGCTACGATCGCGCCTTCGTCGATGGCGCCGGCAATGCCGTGGGCGAGCTCGGCGATCCGTCCGCGTCGCGGACGATTCTTCTTCTCGGTCACATCGACACCGTCCCCGGCAACATCCCCGTTCGCATCGAAGGCGCAGACGGCACAGCGGAGAAGCTGTTGTTTGGCCGCGGCAGCGTCGACGCGAAAGGACCGCTCGCCACATTCGTGGCCGGCGCGGCGCGGTTCGGAGCCGCGGCGGCCAGGGCCGCCGGTATTCGCGTCGTCGTGGTCGGCGCGGTTGAGGAAGAGGCCGCCACCAGCAAGGGCGCGCGATTCATCGCATCGCGCTTCGATGGCACGACCGAGCCGATTCCCTCGGCGTGCATCATCGGCGAGCCGAGCCACTGGAATCGCGTCACGCTGGGCTACAAGGGCCGGCTGCTGCTCGACTTCACCGCCGATCAGCCGATGGCGCACACCGCCGGTCCCGATGCCAGCGTCGCGGCGGTGGTCGTTGATTTCTGGAACTGGGTGACGGCGCACGCCGCGCGTTTCAACGACGGCAAGGACAGGGTGTTCGATCAGCTGAGCCCCAGCCTGCGCCGCTTCATCACCTCGACAAACGCGGACATGCACGACATTGTGGACGGTCAGTTCGCCTGGAGGCTTCCGCTTGCATTCGACGCGGAAGCCTTTGTTCGCGAACTCGAGGAGCAGGCCGGCGGGTCGGCAGGCCGGCAGGCTAGCAGGACGACGTTCACTCTGAAGTTTCGAGGCTATGAACAGGCGTGGCGTGGCGATCGCAACAACGTCCTGGTGAGAAGTTTTCTCGCCGGGCTGCGAACGGTCGACGAGGCGCAGAAGCTGGGATTCGTCCTGAAGACCGGCACCAGCGACATGAATGTGGTCGGGCCGGTCTGGCAATGTCCCAATCGTGGCCTACGGTCCCGGCGACAGCTCGCTCGACCACACGCCGAACGAACACCTGCCGCTCGATGAGTACTGGAACGCGGTCAGCGTGATCGAACAGACGCTGACGGCATTCTCCCGGTCGGACTAGGCTCCGCCTCTTTCCGCCACCTACTTCGTCATCGTCAGCAACGCCGCAAAAATATCGATCGCTTCCCAGAAGTGGCCGACGCGGATGTTTTCGTTCGCGGCGTGCTGGTTGTTGTCGAAGTTGACCACCGCCAGGCCAATCGTCGGCATGGCCAGCGTGTCGCTGAAGGTCGAGAACGGGAGGCTCCCGCCGATGGTTGGCAGCTGCACCAGGCGTTGGTCGAGCGCGCGGATCGCGTTGGCGGCCATCACCGTGCGCGGATCCTCCATGGACGTCTTGGCGATGCCGTAGCCGCCGGTGCTGCGCGTGACACGCGCGATCAACGGATACTTCCGCCGCATCGCCGCGTCCGGCTCCTGACTGGTGACGAAGAAACCCTGCTCGCGCACGTGGGCTTCGAGCCGATCGAGCTGTTTGGCGGCGCTCAACCCGTTCACCAGCCGCATCTCGATGCGCGCCGACGCGGACCCGGGAATCGCGGACCGCGTGCCGGTGTAGACATTACCGGACTCGATGCCCAGCACGCTGAGCGTCGGGCGATTGTGCTGCAGCTCGATGCGGCTGTCGGGATGCTCCTGCCGCATCAGGCCGAACTCCTCGAGCAGCTTCGCGTCGACGTTCGGGATTTCAGCCACCGCCCGCTGCTCGGCAGCGGTGAGCGCAACCACATCGTCATAGAAGTTCTTGATCGCGACGTTGCCGCCGGCGTCCTTCATCGAGGCCAGCAGTTTCGCCAGCGCCATCGTCGGATCGGTGACGAAGTTGCCGTAGTTGCCGCTGTGCAGGTCGCCGTTGGCACCGTAGACCTTGATGACCGCGCTGGCGCCGCCGCGGCTGCCGTAGTAGACCGTCGGCAGGCCGCTTGGATGCCGCGGGCTGTCGACGATCACCGCGATATCGCCGCGCACCAGCGCGGCGTGCTGAATCATCGCCGGCGTGAAGTTCGGCGAGCCGCCTTCCTCTTCGCCGTCGAGGACGACGTTGATGGTCCACGGCAGCGTGACCTTCGCCGCTGCGAGCCCGTCGAGGGCCGCGAGCAGGGCGACGATCGGGCCCTTGTCGTCCGATGTCGAGCGGCCATAGATGCGCAGATCCGGATCGATCGGTCCGCTCGTCGCCTGCAGATCGACGCGGGTATCG
This sequence comes from uncultured Acidimicrobiia bacterium, assembly GCA_963795125.1. Taxonomy (GTDB): domain Bacteria; phylum Acidobacteriota; class Vicinamibacteria; order Vicinamibacterales; family UBA2999; genus 12-FULL-67-14b. The sequence continues at coordinate 2,464,016 of CAWCGQ010000001.1, forward strand.
CCGCGGTACGCGGCAGGCGCGTACGGCGCGCCGCGCGTCCACTCCTTCGGATCGCTCGCCTGGCCGTCGTAGTGAATGTAGAACGTGATGGTCCCCTGCGCGGCCGCGGAAGTCCTGCGCGCAAACACCACCGGGTTGCCCTTGGTCTGGAACGGCGTGACGGTGAAGCCGCGCTTCTCGAACATCGTCGTCAGCAACTCGGCGTTCTTGAGAATGTCGGCACGATTCGACGCGAGGTTCGGCAGCGAGATCAGCTGGAACAGCTCGGCGAGGATCGCCCGCTCGTTCTTGGCGCGCCATTCGCGGACGCGGAGCACGTCGGCGGTCGGCGCCGCGAGCAGTGATGCCGTTGTCGAGATCGCAAGCAGGAGAGCGAGTGCGTGACGCATGGCGTGAGTATAAAGAAAATGCAAAATACGGCCACCGATTAAACACCGATTAGGCACCGATTAAATGACCAGAGGCCCGCGACGCGGGCAAAGCCCGGCGTCACACGGTGAAGTGGCAAGTCGGGATTCAAGAGAGCCGGAGGGCGACAGGGACGCTCTCTTGAATCCCGACTTGCCGCTTCACCGCGCGGCCTTGGGCCGCGAGCGGGCCCTCACCATGTTTACGAGCCAGCCCGGTGTAATCGGTGTCCAATCGGTGCCTAATCGGTGGCTGCATTTTCCGTGTAATACAATCTCGCCCACATGGCATCCTCCGTCGCTAACGCGGTCAACATCGCCGACCTTCGCCTGATGGCCGAGCGCCGCCTGCCGCGGATGGCCTTCGACTACATCGACGGCGGCGCCGAGCGCGAGTGGACGCTGCGCGAGAACATGCGCGCGTTCGAGGACGTGCTGTTCCGCCCGCGATCGGCGGTCGCGACCGCGACCTGCGATCTCAAGACGACGGTCGTCGGCCTGCCGATCGATCTGCCGCTCGTCCTCGCGCCGGTCGGCAGCAGCCGCATGTTCTACCCTCGCGGCGAGGAGGAAGCGGCCGGCGCCGCCGGCAAGGCGGGCACCATCTACACGCTGTCGACGCTGTCGGGCTGCACCATGGAAGACGTCAAGTCGGCGACGTCGGGGAATGCCTGGTATCAGCTCTACCTCGTCGGCGGCCGCGATGTCGCCCTGAAGGCCATCGCCCGCGCCAAGGCCTGCGGCTACAAGGCGCTCGTCGTCACCATCGACACGCCGGTTGCGGGCATGCGCGAGCGAGACTCACGCAACGGCGTCAAGCAGCTGCTCGCGAAAGACATCTCGAGCGTTCCCTATCTCGGCCAGATGCTCACGCGCCCGGGCTGGCTGTACGGATTCTTCGGCGACGGCGGCCTGATGAACTTTCCCAACATTGTCCTGAACGACGGGCCGATGGGATACGCCGACGTTGGCGCCGCGCTCGAGGCCTCGATGACGTCGTGGGACGACTTCACCTGGATCCGCGAGGCGTGGGGCGGGCCGATCGTCGCCAAGGGGGTGCACACGGCCGACGATGCACGACGAGCGGTGGCGGAAGGAGCGGCCGCGATCGTGGTGTCGAATCATGGCGCGCGGCAGCTCGACGGTGTGGCGCCGACCATCCGGGTCCTGCCCGAAGTGGTGCAGGCCGTCGGCGGCCAGACCGAAATCCTGCTCGACGGCGGCATCCGCCGCGGCAGCGACATTGTCAAGGCGCTCTGCATGGGCGCCGGCGCGGTGCTGATTGGGCGTGCCTACGCCTACGGCCTGGCCGCCGGAGGCCAGGCGGGGGTTGCCAGAGCCATCAATATCTTGAGGGCCGACGTCATCCGCACCATGAAACTTCTCGGCTGCGCCACCATCAAAGATCTTGACGGCTCATTCATCGACGTCCCGTCCGCATGGACGGATCGCCTTCCCAGATGACCCGCCAATCCGAACTCGGCGATCAGCAATCCATCTGACACCCGAGATCAGAATCCGAGATCAAGACATGTCAATTCGTCCCGTCAAACGCGTCGTTGCCTCCACGCCAACCATGGAAGGCGCGGGCGTCAAGCTGCATCGTGGCTTCGGCTTCGGTGAAACCAACGAGTTCGATCCGTTCCTGTTGTTCGACGATTTCCGCAACGAACGGCCGGACGACTATCTCGCGGGCTTCCCGTGGCACCCGCATCGCGGCATTGAAACCATCACCTACGTGCTGGCCGGCACCGTCGACCACGGCGACAGCCTCGGCAACCGCGGCTCGCTGGCCGCCGGCGACGTGCAGTGGATGACGGCCGGCAGCGGCATCATGCACCAGGAGATGCCCAAGGGCGATCCGCAGGGGCGCATGCACGGCTTCCAGCTGTGGTCGAACCTGCCGAAGGCGCTCAAGATGACCGACCCGCGCTACCAGGACATCCTCGCCAAGGACATCCCGGAAGTGACCGATGACGACGGCACCCGCGCGAGGATCGTGGTGGGAGATTTCTGGGGCCAGCGCGGGCCCGTGGAAGGCGTCGCCGCCGATCCGCGTTACCTCGATATCTCGGTTCCGCCGAACAAGACCAAGCGGATCCCGGTCGAGGCGTCGCGTCATGCCTTCGCATACGTGTTCGCCGGCTCGGGCACGTTCCGCGATGCGTCGAAGCCCCTGCCGGTGCAGACCGAGCTGGTCGGCATCTCGGATGAGGCCACGCCGTCGATGCTGGGCAATCGATCGCTCGTGCTGTTCGACAGCGGCGACGAGATTACCGTCACCGCCGGCGACGACGGCATCCGCTTCCTGCTGGTCTCGGGCCGCCCGCTCGAGGAACCGGTCGCGTGGTACGGACCAATCGTGATGAACACGCGCGCGGAAATTCAACAGGCCTACGCCGAGCTCAAGGACGGCAGCTTCATCAAGCATCGATAGCGCCGGCGCGTGTAAGATACACGCGATGAAAATCTCACGCCGCAACTTCGTCCACTCCGGCGCCGCAGCCGGCATCGGGCTCGGTGCCGTCTCCTGCAGTTCGCCCTCGCCTTCGGCGTCTGCGGGACAGGCCGCGAGCAGTGCGGCACCGGCGCCGGCCGCCAACAGCGGCATGCATCCGGCGCTGGCCGCGCTCAAGCCCATGACCGGCAACGTCCGGCCGATTACCGCGCAGGAGCGCGGCGCGCGCGTCGAAAAGGCGCAGCGCCTGATGGCCGAGCACAACATCGGCGCCCTGGTGCTCGAGGGCGGATCGAGCATGTTCTACTTCACGGGCGTGCGGTGGGGCCTCAGCGAGCGGCCGTTCGTGTGCGTGCTGCCGGCCAGGGGTGAGGCCGCCTGGGTGAGCCCCGGCTTTGAAGAAGAGCGCGCGCGCGAGCTGGTCGGCAAGACCGCGGAAGTTCGGGTGTGGCAGGAAGACGAAAGCCCCTATCGGCAGATTGCCGGCATCCTGAAAGACCGCGGCGCCGCGAGCGGCCGCGTCGGCATGGAAGAGCGGCTGCGCTTCTTCGTTTTGAGCGGCGTCAGGAAGGAAAGCCCGGCCACCGAGTTCGTCGACGGCGACGTCATCACCGCCGGCTGCCGGATGACGAAGAGCGCAACCGAGCTGGCGCTGATGCAGAACGCCAGCGACATCACGATTGAAGCCTTCCGCGCGGCCTTCCAGACCTTCAAGGAAGGGATGACCCAGGACGAGCTGCGCGCCAACATCGCCTCCGCCCATCGGCTGCTCGGCGCGCCGGGCAGCGCGTCGGTCAGCTTCGGCGCCTTTACCGCGTTCCCTCATGGCAGCATCGAGCCGCAGAAGTTAAAGCAAGGCGATGTCATCCAGGTCGATGGCGGATGCGCCGTCGATGGCTACCAGTCGGACATCACGCGCACCACCGTGTTCGGCACCGCGTCGGCGCGCCAGACCGAGATCTGGAACCTCGAGAAAGCCGCCCAGGCCGCCGCCTTCGCGGTGGTGAAGCCCGGCGTGCCGTGCGAGGCCGTCGATGCGGCGGCGCGCAAGGTGATCACCGACGCGGGCTTCGGGCCCGACTACAAGGTGCCCGGCCTGCCCCACCGCACCGGCCACGGCATTGGCCTGGACGGCCACGAGTGGACCAACTTCGTGCGCGGCAACAAGACCCCGCTCCAGCCCGGCATGTGCTTCAGCAACGAGCCGATGATCGCCATCTACGGCGAGTTCGGCATCAGGCTCGAAGACTGCCTCTACGTCACCGACAACGGCGCGCAGTATTTCTCGCAGCCGAGCCCGTCGATCGACAAGCCCTTCGCGTAGCAGAATAACGAATAACAAATAACAAATAACAAATAACGAATAACGAATTCAGAATTCAGTCGCCCAGAAGAGGACCAGGCTGTATTCGTTATTTCGTATTCGCTATTTCGTATTCGTTTTCGGCAGCGTCGCGAGCACGTCGCCGAGATAGTGCGTGAAGGCGATTCCGCCCGCTCGATTGAGATGGCCGTAGTCCAGAAAGTCGGTGTCGGCGGGCGGTTGAAAGCCACCGACCGGCAGCGGCAGCCACACCGAACCGGTTTGCTCCGCCAGCTGTTGCATGCGCCGGCTGAAGCGCGCTTCCGCCAATGGGCTGGCGAACGGCTGGGCCGACGGGTGATGCACGCTGGGCAGGAGCACCACGCCGACGCCGCGCGCGCGCAATAGTTCGATCACCCGCCTGAAGTCGCCAATCAGTTCCTCCGACAGCTCGTCGACGGGGTCGTAGAGGTAGACCGGAACATCGCCGGGAGGCCGCGGCTGATCGAAGGCGACCGCACCCTGAGGCGTCAGATACTCCACTTGATCCCAACCGGCCGGCCTGCCCATTTGCCGCCACGAGGCGGTCACCAGGTATCGCGACAGGCCATAGAGGCGCGAGTAATCGAGCACCGGCGACACGCTGCGCTCCCGCCACGCCGCTCGCCACGGCCCGCCCTGCTCGGGAATCGCCACCCGGAAGACGGGCGCGTCGACATTGCCTTCCGGGGTGAGCCGGCGGGGATTGATGAAGATCAACACCCGTTGCAGCCGTGACAACCGCTCCATCCCGACGTGCCTCAACAGGTTCTCCTGACTCGACACCGCCAGCGCCAGATACGACGCATTGAAGACCGCGTTCGCCGGCACACCGTGATCGGCGGCGAAGGTGTCCGGCTGGAACTGCGTCATCGCCAGCGAGTCGCCGAGCGCCAGCACCCGCACATTCGGGGCCGCGTCCTCGAGGCGATCGGCGATCGCCATATACATCGCGAGGGTGGTGCCATACACCAGCCGCACCACGTTCGGCGGCGCCGATGCGGCCGCGCGCAGCGCCAGCTCCGCGACGAGCACCATCGCCAGCAGCGTCACCGTGAATCCGCGATTGACGACAGGCATCAGAACTGAAAATAGATGAACGTGCCGCGAACCACCTTGGTGATCGCGACGATGACCAGCAGCACCGGGAACACCGCCAGCGCCTGGACCGGACCCGGCAGGCGCATCCATCGCTTGGCGGCGCGATCGACGATGGCATCGAGATCCGCGATCCACCACGCTTCGGCGCGATGCAGCAGCAGCAGCGCCGCGACCATCACCAATCCGATCGACGGCGCCCCAACCCGCCCGGGCGAGACGCCGAACATGTTGCCGACGATGGCATTGGCCTCGGCCACGTGCGCCGCCCTGAAATACACCCAGGCGATGGTCGTCACGGCGAACGTCACCAGCCAGCCCAGCCACTGCAGGCCGCCGCTCGCGAGCGCTCCTGCCACCCGCGGCACCGCATGCCGCAGGACGTGGAATGCGGCGAGGTAAAGACCGTGAATCGCGCCCCACACCAGGAAGGTCCAGCCGGCCCCGTGCCAGAGTCCCGACAGCGCCATGGTGACGAGCAGATTGCGCACGGTCGTCCAGAGCGATCCGTGGGAGCCGCCGAGCGGGATGTAAACGTAATCGCCGAACCATCGCGACAGCGTGATGTTCCAGCGGCTCCAGAACTCGGACGGTGTCCGCGCAATGAACGGCGTCGAGAAGTTCGGCATCAGCTCGAGCCCGAACAGCCGCGACATGCCGAGCGCCATGTCGACGTATCCGGAAAAGTCGAAATAGATCTGGAACCCGAACAGCAGCGCCGCCTGCCAGGCCGCCGCCATCGACAGGTCGGCGCCGGCGGCAAACAGCCCGTCGACCCGGCCGGACAGCAGCACGTCGGCGAGGATCACCTTCTTGACCAGGCCGACGAGCAGCAGCGCGATGCCGGAGCGCAGCTGCGCGGCCGACGGACCGGGCATGACGTGGAGCTGCGGGAAGAACTCGCGGCCGCGCATGATCGGGCCGGCGATCAGGTGGCCGAAGAACATGATGAACAGCAGCAGTTCGCGAAAGCTGCGGACGTCGAGACGCTGGCCGCGGCCGGCGTCGACGAGCACCGCGATCAGCTGAAAGCTATAGAACGAGATGCCCACCGGCAGGATCACGTGGCGCGTGACCCAGTCCTGCGCCGGCGCCACCGCCAGCCCCGACGCCGCGGCGGCATCGAGCAGGAACACCGCGTACTTGAACGCCATCAGGTTGGCGAGGATCACGCCGACGCCGATCAGCACCCATCGACGATTGCCCGCCTTGGCCGGGCCTCCGGCGGACACGCCCGCCTCGATGCGGCGAAGACTGAGGTACGCAAACGACGCCACCGCGAGAAACAGCGCCAGCATGCCGATGCCGGCGTAGCCATAGAAGACGAGCGACGCCGCGAGGAGAACCGACTGCCGGCGCGGCAGCGGCGCCAGGTGAAAGATGACGAGGGTGATGGCGAGCAGCGCGAGGAATTCGTGCGAGTGAAACAGCATCCGCGTCTGGATTATGGAACATAATCGTGACCGTGTCCGACACCGCGCGCCCGTCCGTCAGCTTCCTCAAACTCGCCGGTCCTGGTCTTGTGGTTGCCGCCACCGGCATCGGCTCCGGCGACGTCGTCTCGGCCACGGTCGGCGGCGCCCGCTACGGCGTGGTGCTGCTGTGGGCCATTGTGGCGGGGGCGTTTTTCAAGTTCGTGCTGAGTGAGGGCATCGCCCGCTGGCAACTGGCCACCGGCAAGACCGCGCTCGAAGGCTGGGCCGATCACCTGCCGGCGTGGGTGAAGTACTACTTCCTCGCGTATCTGATTTTGTGGACGGTGGCGGTGAGCGCGGCGCTCACCAACGCCACCGGGCTTGGCATTTCCAACCTCACCAACGGCGCGATCCCGCAATCGTGGGGCGCGGTCATGCACAGCCTGATCGGCTTCGCGTTCGTCTGGCTTGGCGGCTACGGCAGCTTCGAAAAGCTCATGAAGCTGCTGGTCGGCGTAATGGGGTTCAGCATCCTGCTGTGCGCGGTGCTGACGCTCGACAATCCGGCGCCGATGTTCCAGGGACTGCTGATCCCGACCATTCCCGCCAACAGCGGCACCTACGTGCTGTCGTTGATCGGCGGCGTCGGCGGTTCGATCACGATGCTGTCGTACAACTACTGGATGCGCGAGGAAGGCATGCGCGGCTCCGGCTTCCTGTCCTACGTGCGCGGCGATATCGCGATTGCCTACATCTTCACGGCGCTATTCGGCATCTCGATCATGCTGATTGCCAACGACGCGTTCTTCGTCAACCAGGTGGCGCTGCGCGACGCCGAAGCGGTGCCGAAGATGGCGGCCGCGCTCGGTACCCTGCTCGGCACCTTCGGACGGGTCGCCTTCTCGGTGGGCTTCTGGGCGGCGGTGTTCGCGTCGCTGCTGGGCGTGTGGCAGAGCGTGCCGTATCTCTATGCCGACTTCTACGGCATCCTGAAGAAGATGTCGCCGGAAGCGCGGCGGGATATCGTGAAGGTGACGAGCACGCCCTACCGCGTGGCGCTTGCCTTCATCACGCTGGTGCCGCTGCCCTTCGCGTTCACCGGCCGGCCGATCGCGATCATCATCACCTACACCATCGTCGGATCGCTGTTCGTGCCGTTCCTGGCGGCGACGCTGCTCTACCTGAACAATCGCATCAAGTGGTCCGAGGCGGTGCCGCACAATTCGTGGGTCACCAACCTGCTGCTGGTGTCGATCCTCGCGCTGTTCGCGGTGGTCGGCGCGCAGGAAGTGATCAACGCGTTGAGGTAGCGGTCGTGACTACCGGCGGGGTCCCGTCTGGTCGACGGCGGCGCGTACGCCGGCGGCCAGCTGCTGCGCAGGCCCCTGGCCCCAGTAGTGCAGAAAGATCACCGTGGGCGCGGTCGCCGTCATGTGGTGATGAATGGCCACCACCTCGATGCCGTTGGCGCGTAATGCCTTCAACACCGGGGTCACCTCGGAGTCGAGCATCGCCACATCGCCGGCCACAACGGCACGAGCGTCGCTCCCGAAGAACGCAGCCCAGGTATTGAGGCCCATGCGGGCGTTGATGGCGGCGCCCATTTCCTGCACCTTGAGGTCCGGCCGGCCGATGGTGATCTTGTAGACCTGGCCATTCTGCTCACCGGGTGTGCCGATGATCCTGGCCAGCGCCGCGGTGTCGATCGTGCCGCCAGTGACGGTGGAGGTGAGCGATGACGCCGCTTCCGGCGTGCGGCTGACCTTGCCGATCAGATCGAGTGCCGGCTTGATGCGTTTGGCCAGGTCGGCGGGTGTACCATGCCCATGCACGTGCAGGTAGAACATGCGCGGCGATTCCCAGAAGAAATGATTATGGAGCGCCGTGACATCGAGTCCCTGGGCGAGCACCGCCGACATCACGGGATTGACCTCGTCCTGCGTGAGCACCAGGTCGCCCATCATGACGTCCATGCCGGTGCCCCTGGTGAGCGCAATCCATCCGCCGAAGCCGAACGGCGTCGGCGTCGGCACGCCGGCCACAGTCACGTTGATGTCGCTGCGAGGGATGTTGACCTTCAGGACGCCGTCCTTGAAATCGCCCTGGCGGGCGAGTGCGTCCAGAACGCCCTTGTAGTCGGGCGGCATCTCCTGCCCCGCACTCGAGTTGGCGGCCGAGAGAATAATGATGGCGAATGCGATGCTTGACTTGAGCACGATGACCCTCCGAGGCAGCACATCACAAACGTGCCGGCTGCGATGGTATCAGACAGCACCCATTCCGACTCAACTCGACGGCACCGACGGTCGCGCTGGCGGCCGTCAGGCAGCTGCCACAACGCTTCACGAACGCGTTAAGGTAGAGGCATGAAGTACCTCGCCGGCGCCGTCGTCGGAGTTCTCGCAGCGGCCCTCATCGCGTGGCTGTTGTTTTTTCAGTCCGGCTTGCGCCTCGACATGAGCCGGCCGGCGGTGGTGCAGCGCATTCAGCGCCTGCAGCGGCTCGAGACGGTCGTCTACAGCCTCGAAAAGATCGTCACCGGCACGCAGGACAACGCCTACCTGCCACGGATCCTCGGCGGCGATCGCATCCTGCTGATCGTTTATGGTGAAGTGATTGCCGGTATCGACCTCGCCAAGCTCGACGAGTCGAAAATCACCATCCAGGGCCGGAGCATCGAACTCGAGATGCCGCCCGCCGAAGTGCTGTCCGCCCGCATCGACAACGAGCGGACCAGGGTCTACAGCCGCGAGACGGGACTGTTCACGTTGCCGAACCGCGACCTCGAAACGGAGGCGCGGCGCGAAGCCGAGCGCCAGATCCGGAAAGCCGCCCTCGACGGCGGCATCCTCGCCACCGCCACCGAGAACGGCCGGACCAATCTTTCGGGACTGCTCGAAGCGTTCGGGTTCGAGCACGTCGTGTTGCGCTAGCGGGACTCCGGCGGCGCGTTCGGTTCGGACACGCCGAGGATCACGTAGGTCGGCAGGCCGACGGCGTTGAACCGCGACATCAGCGACTTGATCGGTTCGGCGTCGGGGTCTTCGGCCTGCACCTTGATCTTGACGTAGCCATCGAGGGCCTGCTTGACCTCCGCATCCTCGAACGTCGTCTTGTCCATCGTCAGACAGTTCTTGCACCACGTGGCCCAGAAGTCGAGCAGCACCGGCTTCTGCTCGCGCTCGGCGCGGGCCAGTCCCTCGGACAGCGAGTCGGTCCATCCCTCGTTCAGCTTTTCCTGCACGCTGCCGGAGACCGCGGTCGCTTCGACGTTGAGGTTGTCGAACAACCCGTAGGCGAGGTAGCCGTAATACACAGCGGTCGCCAGAATGACGACGCCCATCACCTGCTTGACCCGAACCATCCAGGCGCCAGGCTTGGGCAGCGCGGCAATGCCGGCGCCGGCCAGCGGCCACGGCAGCGCCATGCCGACGCCGAGGAAGAACGGCAACGCCAGTGCGATCGCCGATCCGCCCGCGTAGAGGCTGCTTGAAAACAGCACCACTTGAATCACGACCGGTGCGACACAGGCGCCGGCGAGCAGCGCCGCGATCGCCCCCATCGTGAACGCGAGCCCGAAGCTGCCGCGCGCACCGCCGGTGCCGGCCTGCCCGGACCACTTCGAGAAGTCGATCGGGATGACGTCGAACATGCCGAGTGCGAGCACCACGAAGACAAGGGCAATCGCCAGGTTGAACCACGGCGACGAATTGATGGTGCCGAAAGTGCCGGCGGTCAGAATGACGATCAGTCCCAGCGCACCGTAGACGAGCGCCATCGCCGCGCCGTAGGTCGAGCCGAGCAGGAAGCCGCGCCGACGGCTCTGCGCCGAAGCGCCGGCGCCGATGATCGCCAGGTTGACGGGAATCATCGGCAGGACACACGGGGTGAGGTTCAACGCCAGCCCGCCGATCAGGACGATCAGCAGGATGGCCAGCGGGCCGCGCCCGTCGAACAGCCCCGCCTGGGTGACGCCGTTCTCGGCGTCGCGGACAAACTGGAGAAAGTCGCTGCGACCCAGGTAGCCGCCGGTCGTGCCCTGCACGCTGAAGCGATTGAGCGTCACCAGGGGGTTGCCCGTTTCAGTGGGCACGGTGGCCGGCGCGAAGCGCGCCGCCTCGACGGGTGCGGCACCGGGAGTGGTGAGGCGGCCCGCCGACAGCTCCTTGAACACCGCAACATCAAGCGCCTTCACGGCGGTGGCCGGCGCGACGATGCGAACGCTCCATTCGAATTGCGCGGTCGACGGCGCATAGCAGACCTTGTCGTCGCACGCCTGATAGCGCAGCCGGCCGGGAATGACGAGGGTGCCCGGAGCCGCATCGGCAGGAACCGCCAGGTGCGCGCCGGTTACGAACTCGTGACCGAACACCACCAGCGGTTCATCCAGGCCCTCCTGCTTGAGTTCCGACGATTCCGGGTAAACCAACGTCGTGACGCTGAACCCATCCGGCGGAGTGAGCGACAGCACGGTCGGAATAAGGGAGGGATCCCGCGGCTGATCGGACTGCACGTGCAGGGTTTCCGCCAACGTCACCTTCAGGGCGAGGCGCAGCGTCTGCCCCGGATGAACGCCGTCGGATTCGACGAACGGCGTCACTTCAGCGCGCGGACGACTCTGGCCGAATCCTGCCGCCGGCAGGCAGGCTGTTGCCGCCACGGCCAGTAGTGCGATGGTACGAATCCTCATCCGGTCCTTTTCGAGATCGATCTCGAGCCTGCGTTCACCTATTGGACGTCGACGCGCTGGCGGCGTTACACCGCCGTCCTCACAATTATGGCACTTGCGGCGTCAGGCGGTGCGTTATGGTGGACCATGACGCCGTTGCAGCGCTGCCAGGGTTGAAGCCCGACGATGAGCCAACGAATCGAGGATTACGCGATTATCGGGGACTGTCAGTCGGCCGCGCTGGTTGGCCGCGATGGCTCGATCGACTGGCTGTGCTTTCCGCGCTTCGATTCGCCCGCCTGTTTCGCATCCCTGCTCGGCACGCCGGACAACGGCCGCTGGCTGATCGCCCCGGCGGGGCCGATCGCGAGCGTGCGCCGCTTTTACCATCCCGGCACCCTGATTCTCGAAACCGAGTTCACCACCGCCGACGGCGTAGTGTCAGTGGTCGACTTCATGCCGATCCGCGACACCGCCGCGGATGTGGTGCGCATCGTCGTCGGACGCCGCGGCTCGGTAGCGATGCGAACGGAGCTGGCCATCCGTTTCGACTACGGCACGATCGTGCCGTGGGTGTCGGGGACGAGCGACGGCATCGTCGCGATCGGCGGGCCCGACAGCCTGCGGCTGCGCTGCGACGTGCCGCTGCACGGCGAAGGCTTTACCACCGTGGCGGAATTCGCCGTCGCGGCGGACGAGCGGCGGCCGTTCACCCTCACCTGGTCGCCGTCGCATGACCCAATCGATCACCTACTCGAGGTCGAGGACGCGCTGACCGGTACCGAGGCATGGTGGCAGGAATGGTCGCGGCAGTGCCGCCACCAGGGCCCGTGGCGCGACGCGGTGGTGCGCTCGCTGATCACGCTGAAAGCGCTGACCTATGCGCCGACCGGCGCCATCGTCGCGGCACCCACCACGTCGCTGCCGGCAGCGTTTGGCGGCGTGCGCAACTGGGACTATCGCTACTGCTGGCTGCGCGATGCCACCTTCACGCTGCTGGCGCTGATGGACGCCGGCTACACCCACGAGGCTTTGGCCTGGAGGAACTGGCTGCTGCGCGCGGTGGCCGGCCGGCCCGAGCAGCTGCAGATCATGTACGGCGTGTGCGGCGAACGTCGCCTGCCCGAGTCGGAGATGCCGTGGCTGACCGGCTACGAGAACTCCCGGCCGGTGCGGCTCGGCAATGGCGCCGCTCCGCAAGTCCAGCTCGATGTGTTCGGCGAAGTGCTCGACGCGAGCCATCAGGCGTGGCGCATCGGCGTGCCGCCGGACGACGATGCCTGGCGGGTGTCGCGCGCCCTGGTCACCCACCTCGAGTCGATCTGGATGGAACCGGACGCGGGCCTGTGGGAAGTGCGCGGCCCGCGCCGCCACTTCACGCACTCGAAAATGATGGCGTGGGTGGCCTTCGACCGCGCCGTCAGGGGCATCGAATCGTTCGGGCTCGAGGGCCCGGCCGATCGATGGCGCGAGATCCGCGACACCATCCATCGCGATGTGTGCCGCCAGGGCTACGACAACGACCGCGGCGCGTTCGTGCAATCCTACGGATCCAGCCGGCTTGACGCCAGCTTGCTGATGATGCCGCTGGTGGGATTTCTTCCGGCGAGCGACGCGCGTGTCCGCGGCACCATTGCCGCGATCGAACGCGAGCTGATGGAGGACGGCCTGGTCCGACGCTATCATCCCGAACCGGAGGTGGACGGCCTGCCTCCGGGCGAAGCCACATTCCTGCTGTGCTCGTTCTGGATGGCCGATTGCCTCCAGCTGATCGGCCGGCACGCCGATGCGGTTGCCCTGTTCGAGCGCCTGCTGTCGATCAGGAACGATGTGGGCCTGCTGGCCGAAGGCTATGATGTGGCCAGCGGCCGGCTGGCCGGCAACTACCCGCAAGCGTTCTCGCACGTCGGGCTGATCAATACCGCGATGAACCTGTCGTCAACGCAGGCGCCGGCGGTCGAGCGTTCGGAGGGGTGACGGGAGACCCGCACATGACCTGGATGCGACCGGCTCTGATCGCGCTCGCTACTGCGGCGCTCGGCGTGTCGGTGGTGGGCCAGGGCTCGCCCGCTGCCCCGCCGCTCGATCTGTTCTTCGCCGCCGCCTCTCCCGACGAGCGTGTCGCGCGCCCCGCTCTGGAGGCCATTGCCCGGCAATGGCGCGACTGGTACACGCCGATGATTGTCGACATGGCCCGGCTCCTGCGGCCTGCCGGGGCGGCGTCCCGACAGGACGGCGGCGCCGAGTTCGGCGCGGCGCCGGATCGTGCCGCGGCCGAGGGCGATACCGAGGCCGGCCGCGCGTTCGACGCCGAGCTGTCCGCGGCCTCGGGGCCGCGCGTGACGCGGGAGTCACTTATCCGCTCGCGACTGCTGTCGTTTCTCGAGCGACAGACCGGCAAACGCTTTGACCGAAGCCTCAACGGCTGGCGCCAGTGGATGTGGAGCCTTCCCTACGAGCCGCACCCCGACTATGCGCGCTTCAAGGGCATGGTCTACGGCGGCGTCGACCCGCGGATGCAGCGGTTCTTCCCGCCCAACGCGAAAGCGCTCATCCGGCTCGACGAAATCGACTGGGGCGGCGTGGTCGTCAACGGCATACCGCCGCTGTACTACCCGAAGGTGGTGCGCGCCGCGGAGGCGCGCTATCTGCGGGACGGCCACCTGGTCTTCGGCGTGGTCGTCAACGGCGAGGCACGAGCCTATCCGAAACGCATTCTCGCCTGGCACGAAATGGCGATCGACCGGCTTGGCGGCGCCGAGCTCACGGTCGTCTACTGCACGCTCTGCGGCACGGTCATTCCCTACGACAGCATCGTCGGCGGGACGCACCGCCGCTTCGGTACGAGCGGCCTGCTCTATCGATCCAACAAGCTGATGTTCGACGAAGGCACGATGAGCCTGTGGTCGACGCTCGAGGGCAAGCCTGTGGTCGGCGCGCTCGCTGGGACCGGGCAGGAGTTGACGTCGCATGCCGCCGTCACCACCACCTGGGGAGAATGGCGCGCGGCGCATCCTGACACCACCGTGCTGTCGCTCGACACGGGACACAAGCGCGACTACGGCGAGGGCGCGGCCTACCGTGAATATTTCTCCAACGATCGCCTGTACTTCGAGGTATCGAACAAGGATCGACGGCTGAAGAACAAGGCCGAGGTGCTGGTCCTGCAGGTTCGCCCGGCCGCCGGAGGACCGGCTGAACCCGTGGCGATTGACGCGGACTATCTCGCGGACACGCCGGTCTTTCACTTCGAGGCTGCGGGGCGCCGGCTGCTCGTCGTGACGACGCGCCAGGGCGCCAATCGGGTGTACTCGCTTGGCAGCCACACCGTGGTGTTTGAAGCGCGGCCATCGTCGGGATCGCTGGTCGACACCGCGGGGCGGAGGTGGCGGCAAACCGAGGAGGCGCTGACGCTCGACGATGGCAGCGTGTCGCTGCCGAGGTACGTGGCACACCGCGCGTTCTGGTTTGGATGGTATGCGCAGTATCCAGCGACGCGATTGATCGGCCGCGGCCAATAGGAACGGTAAAAACGAAACGGGCGCGACCCCGAAGAGTCGCGCCCGCCATTGTCCAGCCCTCAGGCCCTCAAGCCCTCGAGCCCTTTAGAAGTTCAGCGAGAACCCGATGCGGATGATGCGCGGCGAGAGAATCGGATCGCCGCCGGCCGGGCGCAGGTAGCTCGGGCCCACCGCGACGGTCGTGTTGACCACCGTGTCGGCGTTGCTGATGTTGAAGAAGTCGATCTGCGGACTGATGCTGCGGCTGCCGAAGCGGAACGTCTTCGCCAGGCGCATGTCGAACATCACGACGTTCTCATACCGCTCGTCGCCGCGCTGGCTGAGCAGAATCGTCTGGCTGGCGCGGGTCAGGGCAATGCCCTGCGCCGCCGCCGCAGCCCGTGTCAGCGAGAAGGTCGACACATACGGATACCCGTTGTT
The DNA here is from genome assembly GCA_963795125.1 of uncultured Acidimicrobiia bacterium. Taxonomy (GTDB): domain Bacteria; phylum Acidobacteriota; class Vicinamibacteria; order Vicinamibacterales; family UBA2999; genus 12-FULL-67-14b. Next base: position 2,479,346 of record CAWCGQ010000001.1, read on the forward strand.
GGCAACCATCGATCCCGACAGGCTGATGTCGAGCGGCAACGTGTAGCTGCCCGACAGGCGGAACGCCTGCTCGGAGTCGTTGCCGATGATGCCCTGCGGGTAGACCCGGTTGTTGGGGTCGTTGTTGTCGACGGTCGAGGACTGGCCGCCCGCGGTGTTCACGCCGCCTTCGTTCTTGCCGAGCGTGAAGCCCATCTGCATCTGCCAGCGCTGCGAGAAGCGCTTCGTCGCCGTGAACTCGACGCCCTTATAGGTCGTATCGAGGTAATCGATGTTGTCACGCACGTTGTTCGCGAGCGTGTTGGCAGCCGGGCTGATGTTGTAGACCGTCGCCGTGGTCGGTCTCGGGCTCTCGACCGTGCCGCCGGGGCCGTTCGGAATGGTCACCGTGTGGCTGGTGTAGGCCGAGGCCGGCTGCAGCGTGTTGACCTGGCCGATCTGGTTGCGGTTGGTGCGGTAGTAGAACATCGTTCCCACCCGCACCGCGCCAGGCAGCTGCGTTTCGAAGCCTGCGGTGAGTTCATCCGAATGCGGCCACTTCACGTCATCGGCATAGCCGGTGACGGCGCCGCCGCTGAACGCGGGGCACGCGCCGGTGAGTTCGCCTGCGTCGAACCGGCGGTTGCCGTTGGCATCGCCCCACGGGCAGTCGCGCGAGCCGACCGTCAACGGGTTGACGTTGGTAACACGGTCGATGCCGACCTGCAGGCCGTAGCGGCTGTAGCTGGCCTTGAGCGCCGTGCGGCCGGAGCCGGTGAGGTCATACGACGCGCCGGCGCGCCACACGCCGATGTTCTGGTTGATCACTTCTGATTCGGCGACCGTGCGCGGCGTCGAGAAGCTGCCGCCCGGCGCGGACTGCGCAGGCAGCGTACCGACGTAGCGGTCGTAGCGGCCGCCGATGTTCAGCGTCAGGCGGTTCATCGACCACGAATCCTGGATGAAGAAGCCGGTCACCTTGGCTTCAGTTCTTCGAGAACGCCGGCGAATTCCACTGGCGGACTGAGACCGGCTGGCGGTTGTTGTAGACCAGCCAGTGGTCGTTCAGCACCGAGTAGTCGGAGCCATAGAACAACCGGCCCCACTGCACGCCGGCCTTGATCAGGTGTTCGCCGCCGAGGCCGCTCTTGCCGAAGGTGAGCACGTTGTCGAACTGGTGACGCGAGTTCGGCTGGTGCTCCTCGCGCGTCGAGGCGTTGAACACTTCGGTGGTGCCGGTGTCGATGATCCGGACCAGCGACCGATCGGTGTCGGGCTGATAGGTGTAGTTGGTCTGGCCGTCCATCACGCTGAAGTTCGACTCGAACACCAGGCTGCCCTTGATGCCGGTGTACTTCGCCTGCGTGGTCTGCACCGGGTTGGTCTGCACCACCGACGCGATGTCCGGAATGATGTCGTTACTGTCGCGGCGATGGCCGCGAATCTTGTCGTTCCAGAAGTAGCTGCCGATCAGCTTCTGGTTGGACGGTCATCTGGTAGACCATCTTGCCCGAGTAGTTCTTCAGGTCGTTGTCGTCGAGCGCCTGCGAACCGTCGGAGTTGGTGGCGTTGACGAACTTGTCGACGATCCACTTGCGCATGGTGCCGTTGACCCACAGCTTGTTCTGGATCAGGGCGCCGCCACCGGTCAGGTTGAGGTCGTAGGTGCGGTCGGTGGCGTTGCCACGGAAGGACGGCACCTGCCGCTGCACGTCGGAGAAGTTCTCGGCCTGCAGGGCGTTGTTCGAGAAGTTGTAGCGGAGGTTGCCCTTCCAGCTGTTGCCGCCGTCCTTCGTCACCATGTTGATGCTGACGCCGCCGGCGAGCATTTCGGCGGGGATCGCCGAGGTCATGTAGTTGACCTCTTCGAACATCCCCTGGTCGTAGTAGATCATCGTCGCGCCGCCGCCGCCGCCCGGCCAGTTCACCGTCGCGCCGTCGATGTTGTAGCTGACGTCGGCCGTGCTCGAGCCGTGCGCCGACAGGCTGCTCTGCTGCATCGACTGGGTGCCGCCGACGTCGTAGGTGGCGACCTGCACGCCGGGGATCAGCTTGGCGAGCGACCACGGGTCGCGGCCGGTCGGGATGCCTTCGAGAATTTCCTGGTTCATCACCGTCTGCTGCACGTTCGAGCGCACGTCGACGGTCGGCGATTCGCCGGTCACCGTGATGGTTTCGCTCAGCGAGCCGACTTCCATCTTGCCGTTGATGGTCGCGACAAACGCCGCGCTGATGCGCACGTCCGGACGTTCGACGCGTGCGGAAGCCCTGCAGTTCGAACTTGACGTTGTAGGCGCCGGGAACGAGGCGATCGAAGCGATAGCGTGCCGCCGGTGTCGCTCACCTGCGTCTGCGGACCGCCAATCAACCGTTCGCCGCTGAGCGTGATCGTCACGCCCGGCAGCACCGCGCCGCTGGCGTCGGTCACGAGACCCGTAATCGATCCGGTGGTTTGCGCGTGTGCAATGGGGGTCGCCCAGCAACAGTGCCAGGCTCGCGAGTACAAAAATCCGGCGAACAAGTGTCATGCCTCTTCCTCCGATGGGAACAATAAAGAAACGCTAGTGACGGACCACCAGCCAGTGATCGGCGTACAGCGACGCGTCATTGTCGCCCAATGTTCGCCAAAGTTGTTACGCTATCTGACATCAGTCTGATGCGGACGGCGGTTTATACTCGCCGCATCATGAAATATCGCGATCCAATTCGTTGGTTCGGTGGCCGACCGTGGCTCTGTCTGGCCGGATGCGCGACCCAACCTCCCGAACAGCAGTTTCTCGACGATGCGCTGCGGGCGGTCGGCGGACGCGACCGTGTCGACTCGGTCAAGACCATCGTCATCGAAGGCGAGGGCGTCAACTACAACCTCGGACAGGACATGAAGCCGGAGGCGTCGACCCAGACGTTCGCCGTGACCGGATTCGTCCGCAAGATCGACGTCGTCAACGGCCGGCAGCGCCTCGAACAGACGCGGACGCCGAAGTTCGCGTACTTCCAGGGTCCGCAGCCGCAAACGCAGATCCAGGCGTCGACGGCGACCTCGCGTTCAACGTGAACCCGGCCGGCGAGCCTGCGCGGATCGGCGCGCAAGCCGAGCGCGATCGCCGCACCGACTGGTTTCACCATCCGATCACCGCGCTGCGCTCGGCCACCGGGCCGGCCACCACGATCTCGAACGTGCGCACCGTCGGCACGGACGTGCGGCAGGCCGACTTCAAGTCCGGCGACACGGAATGGACCATGACGATCGACGCCGCCGGGCTGCCGTTGTCGATCTCAAGCCGCAGCGCTCACCCGAATCTCGGCGATGTGGTGCTGACGACGACGTTTGCCGATTACCAGGACACCGACGGGTTGAAGCTGCCCGCTCGCATGACCGGCAAGGTCGACGAGTTCACGACCTGGGAGATCCAGGCGACCAAGCAGTCGCTCGATGCCGAGCATCGGCGATCTTGCCGCGCCCGCGGCGGTCTGCCGCGAAGCCGGTGACGGTCGCGCCGCCGAACGTGGTGGTCCAGCCGCTCGGCAAGGGCGTGTGGCTGCTCGCCGGCCAGTCGCATCACAGCGCGCTGATCGAGTTCGACGATCACCTGATGCTGATCGACGCGCCACAAAGCGAGGCCCGCACGCTCGCGGTGATCGCCAAGGCCAAGGAAACCGTCAAGAACAAGCCGCTGACGCAGCTGGTGACCACGCATCATCACTTCGATCACACCGCCGGCTTGCGCGCGGCGATCTACGAGGGCCTGACAGGTGATCACCCAGGCCGGCAACCGGGAGTGGGTCGAGAACATGGCGCGGCGGCCGCACACCATCCAGCAGGACATCCTCGCGAAGAACGTCAGCCGGCTGACTGTCGAGACGGTCGAGGCGAGCGCGAGTTCAAGGACCGGTCGATGACGGTGATGCTGTATCACGTCGCCGGCAATCCGCACTCCGACACCATGCTGATGGCCTACATCCCGCGCGAACGCATCCTGATTGAGGTGGATGCGTTCAGTCCCGGTGCCGCGGTCCATCCCTACGCCGCGAACCTGCTCGAGAATATCCAGAAGCGCAACCTGCGAGTGACCACGATCGTTCCGCTGCACGGCGCGGTGACGCCGTTCGCAGAACTGGTGAAGGTCGCCGGCGGAGGAAAGGCAAACTGATGCGCACACTGCTGCTGGCCTTCGTCCTGGTCGGCTCGACGGCGTCGGCCCAGCCGCCGGCGCCTGCCAAGCCGTTCGAACCGGTGTCGGGACAGGCCGGCAAGGACGTGGTGTGGGTGCCGTCGCCGCCCGACATGGTCAACAAGATGATGGAGCTCGCCAACGTGACGGCCGCCGACATCGTGATCGACCTCGGCTCCGGCGACGGCCGCAACGTGATTGCCGCCGCCAGGCTCGGCGCGCGCGCGCTCGGTGTGGAATACAACCCCGACATGGTGGCGCTGTCGCGCCGGCTGGCGCAGGAGGCCGGCGTCGCCGACAAGGCGCAGTTCGTCGAAGCCGACATGTACGGCTACGACATTTCGAAGGCGACCGTGATGGCGCTCTTCCTGTTGCCGGTGAACATGAATCAGCTGGCGCCGAAGTTCTTCGACCTCGCGCCGGGATCGCGCATCGTCGGCAACACCTTCGGCATCGACGGCTGGGAGCCCGACGAGCGCGTCACGCTGCCGCCGAGCGTCGCGAATGCGAGAGCTGGTGCGAGGCGCTGCTGTGGATCGTGCCCGCGAAAGTGGCCGGCACCTGGACGATGCCCGAACGGATCGATCACGCTGACGCAGGAGTATCAGATCGATCCAGGGCACGGTGACGACCGGCGGTGCGGTCGAGACGGTGACGATGGGCCGCCTGCGTGGCCATGAGATCACCTTCACCGCCGGTGACATCGGCTATAAAGGCACGGTGACCGGCAACACCATCAACGGCACAATGACGACGCCGAACGGCCCGCTCCCCTGGGCCGCAAAGCGTCAGTGATCGGTGGTGCCTGGCACCAACGGCGACCTTCAGCGGTTTCAGCGGTGCCTGGCACCAACGACGACCGCTGCGGAGCCCCGTACCACCCGAGAATCACGCTGCGGACGAAGGGCGGGATGCGCAGACCGAACGGAAGATTTTGCTAACAGCAGATGAGTGCAGGCGTAATTCTCGAGCAATTTCTGCCAACTTATAACCGTGCGTGACATGTGCGTCGTAGATTGCAGCGGCCCGAAGCGGCGGCGTCAGCCCGTCGTGAACGACCTCCGACAGCCTTGATCGCAACGCCGAACGATAGGAGCGCGGAACGGCCATGCCGAGCAACTGATCCAAATTTCCTGCCGATGGGTTTGGGCGCGAAATGCGCCTCAGAACGTCCCTCTCCGCGGTTGCCGCCCGGAACGTTCGCAAGATTTGCGATCGGGGCATCGCGACGGCAGGTCCATTTCTGCGATGGCGATCACGGGACGACGAAGTCACCCGGGGTCCCGGTCGCCGTTGGTGCCAGGCACGAGGTCGCTGTCCGAGGTCGCGGTTGGTGCCAGGCACCAACCTACTGCGCGAGCTTTTCGAGGGCGACGGTGAAGGCGCGGCGGCCGGCTTGGGGGTCGTAGACGATTACCGGCATCAGCTTGCCGCGGATGCGATCGGGGTTCGAGCGCGCGTAGGCCATCAGCGTCGTCGCCAGCAGCTGCTGCGAGCCCGGCTCGAGCCCCGCGCGCGGCACGCCGGTCAGCAGATCGTTCAGCGACACATCCCACGCCTCGCCCCACAACAGCGCGTCGACGACCGTGCCCTTGACGACGTTGTGGGAGAAGTTGAAGAAGAACGACAGCGGCGAATAGGCCTGCTCGCTCGGGCGGTAGCGCTCGAAACGATTCGAGCAGCCGGTCTTTGTGCCGGGTGAAGGCGTCGACAAACCGCAGCCGATCCACCGTCCGACTCCGACAACGATGCCGGCGGCACGCCGATGAACGCGCGCGCGTCGGCGGTCAGGCCGTTGAGCATGCGCCTCTTCGATCACCGCGCGATCGCGATTCTCGATGCCGGCATCGGCGAGCCGCGTCGTATTCACGCATCACCGCGACAAGCGCAAAGCACAGCCACGGATAGTCGGCGATGTTGTCGTCGCGCAGCGCCAGCGTGTCGCGGCCGCACTGCGCTTCGAACCCGAAGCGCAGGTGACAGCCCATGCTGGCCGCATGACCAAGACCGATCTTGAACTGGTGGCCCTCGTCGAGCGTCCGGACCGTTCGACAGCAGCGCGCCGTAGCCCCACTCCTCGGGCTCGAAGTGCGAGGTGCCAATCAACATCAGCGTTTCGGCGTCGGCGGCGAACTGCTGGCCGCTGCCGTTCGGGCCCTGCAACTCCGCCAGCATCGCGTTGAGCCGCGCGAGGTTCTCGTCGGCATCGCCATCGTCCCAGATGCGCATGGTCAGCAGCGCGATGACGTGCATGAAGTAGTAGTCGAGCAGAATCGCGAGCTCGAGCTCGCTCGACGCTTCGGCGCCGCGCTGTTCCGCGAGGAAGTGCAGCACGTCCACCGGGATGATGTCGGGGTTGGTCTGCTGCGCGACGCCGTCCCAGTCGTGCAGGATGTGAAAGCCGTCGGCGCGGGTGCGGCCGTCAAACGCGGTGACGGCGCGCTCGAGAAAGAGCTGCGTGCCGGCGGCGCGAAAGCGGTGCGCGCGCATCGCATCGCGCATCGCCACCAGCGACGCACCAAGCGTCTTCGCACTGAGGCCGGCGACGATCTCGCGCCGGGTCTGGCCGTGCAGGGCGGCCTCAACGAGACCGGCGGCCTGATCGAATGTAATTTCCAAGGCGTGGTCGTCGTCGTCAGATCTGTCAGGCAGTCAGGTTGTCGCCAGTCGGCTCGTCAGCACTAGAATACGGCACATGAAACGAGCCACTGTCGTTTTCGCGCTGATCGCTCTCGGTGTTGACGCTTTCCGCCCAGGGCGCAGGGCCGGTTCACCGTCGTCGAAGCGTCGATTCCCCAGATGCAGGCGGCGATGGCGACAGGGCCAGGTGACCTCGCGCCAGCTGGTCGAGCAGTACCTGATGCGGATCGGGATGTACGAGGATCGCCTGAACGCGACGCTGGCGGTCAATCCGAAGGCGCTCGACGAGGCCGATCAGCTCGATCGCGAGCGCGCGCAAGGCAAACTGCGCGGACCGCTGCACGGCATCCCGGTCGCGCTCAAGGACAACATCCACACCACGGACATGCCGACCACCGGCGGCGCGCTGCTGTTCGCGGGATACATTCCGCCCTACGAGGCGACGCTCACCAGCAACCTCAAGGCGGCCGGCGCGATCATCATCGCCAAGACCGGGCCTCACCGAACTGGCGAACTGGGTGGCCGGCAATCCGAACGCGATGCCGGGCAACTACAACGCGGTCGGCGGATTCGCCTACAACCCGTACGATCCGCGTCCCGATCCGCGAGCCGAGCCCGGCGACGGCCGGCCGGTGCTGCAGACCGGCGGCTCGAGCTCCGGGGTCGGCACCGCCGCGAACTTCTGGGCCGGCAATGTCGGATCGGACACCGGCGGCTCGATCATCAGCCCGTCGAACGCCAACATGCTGGTCGGCATCCGCCCGACGATCGGCCGCATCAGCCGCTACGGCGTGATTCCGATCACCGCCGATCACGACACCGCCGGACCGATGACCAAGACCGTCGCCGACGCCGCGATCATGCTCGGCGCCATGGAAGGCGCGAGCCCCGATCCGAACGATGCGGCGACGCGCACCTGCACGCCGCCGCCGAATCGCGACTACACGAAGTTCCTCAACGCCTCCGGACTGAAGGGCAAGCGGATCGGCGTGCCGCGCGCGTTCTACATCGATCGCGTGACGCTGCCCGGCGAGACCAGCCCGCGCGGCGGCCTCAACGCCGAACAAGCCAGGGTGATGGCCGACGCGATCGCGGTGCTGAAGCAGCAGGGCGCGGTGATGGTCGATCCCGCCGAGATCCCGAGCTTCGTGGCGAAGACCGCGAACGACAGCTTTCCGCTGTGGGACTTCTGCTCCGGCGCCGAGCACGCCAAGGGCAAGGACCAGAACTGCTCGATCAACTTCAAGTACGGGATGAAGCGCGACTACAACGCGTGGCTCGCCACGCTCGGCCCGTCGGCGCCGGTGAAGTCGCTGAAGGAGCACATCGAGTGGAACCGCGCCCACGCCAAGGCCGGCGCCATCAAATACGGGCAGTCGCGGTTCGAGATTTCCGACGAGATCGACCTGGTCGCCGACAAGGCGCGGCTCGACGCCGATGATGCAAAGGATCACCGCCTGAGCCGCGACCAGGGCATCGACGCGCGTGCTGAAGGCCCACCAGCTCGACGCCTTCATCACGCCGGGCGGAGCGGGCGCGGGCATCGCCGCGCGCGCCGGCTATCCGATCATCGCGGTGCCGTTCGCGATGGTGCCGAACGCGCCGCAGCAGCCGTTCCCGGCCGGCTTCACCGCGCAAGCCGGCGCCGTTCGGCGTGGGCTTCGTCGGCGCGCAGTGCAGCGAGCCGGTGCTGATCGAGATCGCCTACGCCTTCGAGCAGGCGACGAAGAAGCGGGTGCCTCCTTCGTTGATACCTTGAAATAACGAATTAGAAATAACGAATTAGAAATAACCAACACTGGATTCGGTCATCGTTGTCATCTATTCGTTATTTGTTATTTGTTATTCGTTATTCGTTATTTCCAGCAGCCGCTCAACCTCCTGCTGCAGATCGCGGGTGAGCTGCGAGTGGTAGCGGCGGACCAGCAGGTGCGCGACGGTCTGGTAGTACCACAGCGTGCCGTCGCGGCGGCCCTGGAAGCGCAGCCAGATGTCGTCGCCGTGCTCGTGATAGTCGCGGATGATCGAGCGGACGTTGTGGAGCTTGTCCGCGGCCGACACCAGGCAGACCGACGGGCTGGCGTTCTCGAGATGCGCCAGGTAGTTGTCCTTGCGATCGCGCCACGGCAGCTTGTCTTCAGGATCCTCGACCAGGCTGTCGCTGCAGCCGAGCACGATGTCGCCGACGGCATCGCCAAAGCGCGCGCGGATCTCGGCCAGCGTCGCTTCGCCGCCGCCGTCTTCGGCGGCGTCGTGCAGCAGCGCGCCGATCGCCTCGTCTTCGTCGGCGCCGTATTCCATGGCAATGGCGGCACGCCGAGGACGTGCGCGATGTAGGGGATGTCGGTGCCCTTGCGCCGCTGGCCCTGATGGACGTCGTGGGCGTAGGCCATCGCGGACGCGAACCGATCGGTCGTCGTCAACGCCATCGAGCGATGGTAGCGCGAACCGGCGGGGCTGCCACGCCGCGAGGCGGGCCGACGTCAGCAGCGCGCGGAGGAGGCGAGGCGCGACGACTTGACCTCGTCCTGATCGAGCAGGAACTCGGCGAGCAGATCGTCCTTCTTGCGATGGAGGTGGCCGTGCGCGGCGCAGATGTCGGCGAGCGCCTTGGCGGTCTTCGGATCGCCGAAGTGCCCGGAGGCATACCCGCAGAACAGCGTGTAGGACTCGCGTCGGCCGAGGACGTTCCACAGTTCCTCGAGCTGGTGGGCGGCCTTGTAGTGGCCGCGCGCGGCGAGCACGTCGACCATTTCGCCGTAGATGCAGACGCGCTTGCCGTTCGCGAGGCGCGCCACGAGCGTGCCGATGACCTCGTCGAACGCAATCGCGCTCGGCACGTCCTGGCGCATGAACTTGTCCAGCGTCTGCACCGCGTCGAGCATCATCAGGCGATTGGCGGCGATGGCTTCGTGGACGTTGACGCCCGCCTCGCCGAGTTTGCGCGCGAGCAGCTCGCGGTGCTCCGGCGTCGCGACAATCAGCAGCGGTTCGCCGCGATGAAATCCCGCCATCAGGAACGCCGCCACGGTTTCAGCCAGCGACTTCGACGAGTCGAACAGCTGAACGTGATGTTCCGACGTGCACAGGGAGTTCTCGGTTCGCATGAACCTGCGTAGGATACGGGTTTCCCCGCAGGCACTCAAGCTCAACCAGATGGCAACCCGGGGCCCGCCAGGCTGGGAAAGATGGGCAGGCGCGGCCGGCTTCAGGCCGCCTTCCGCGCCCGCCCGGCCCTCCGCAGCAACGACACCAGCCGCGCCTCCGCGTCGAGCAGTCCGGGCGTCCGCGCGGCCGGGACGCTGCTCAGCGTCACGTCCCGTCCCGAAACGACTCGATCACGGCCGGGTGAATGTAGGAGCCGCGACACACCGCGCGGGTGTTGCCGAGCACCTCGGCCACTTGATCGATTGCCTGCACGATGACGCGGTTCGCCGCGGTCTTCGACGCCGGCGGCTCCACGGTGTCGAGCGCCTGCGCGGCCGCGAGCGTCCCGGCCCAGGTGCGATAGTCCTTGGCGGTGAACTGCTCACCGGTGACTTCGCGCAAGTAGGCGTTGATATCGGTCGACGACAGGCTCCTCACCTTGCGGTGTTCATCGCGATACTGAAACAGCGTCTGTCCCGGCAGGTCCTGGCATTCACGCACCGCCTTGGCGAGGCGCGGCTCCTCGATCTCGATCGACTGGAAGACGCCGCTCTTGCCGCGAAACGCGAACTTCAGGTTGCGGCCCTGGATCGTGACGTGGCGATCCTGCATGCGTCGTCAAGCCGTGCGACTTGTGCTTGCGCGCGTATTCCTCGTTGCCGATCCGGATGAAGGTCTTGGCCAGCAATTCGACGACGGTGGCGAGCACGCGCGGCCGGCAGCAGGCCGGCCCCATGAGATCGCGGCGGGTGCGGCGGCGAATGACCGGCAGCACCTCCGCGAAGGCCAGCATGCGGTGATATTTCGTCGAGTCGCGCTCGCTGCGCCAGTCGGCGTGATAGCGATACTGCTTGCGTCCCGCGGCGTCGCGGCCGGTGGCCTGCAGATGCGCGCGCGGATCGGTCGAGATCCACACATCGGTCCACGCCGGCGGCAGGACCAGCGCGCGCAGGCGCGCGAGCGTCTTGCCGTCGCGAATGACGCGGCCGTTCGGGCCGAGGAAGACGAAGCCCTTGCCGCGCCGCCGCCGGGTGATGCCGGCCTTGTCGCCGTTGGTATAGCGGAGTCCCGCCGCCCTGGCGCTGGACATGCCGCTGGCCACTTTGTCCCGGTGCTTACTCAGGTTGCCGACTGAAGCCGCCACGTCCACGGCCAATGCAACCGGACTGCCATTTGCAGGACCCGGAGCAGAGGTAACCACAATGCGCAACCCGGCTCAGCCAGACGAGCAACCCGACCAGTACCTGCCCGAGGCGCCAAACGCGCACGACGACCGCACGCTGCCGGCCGACAAGGAAGGCATCAACCCGCGCGATCCGTCGTCGATGCCGCGCGCCGAGGATGACGAGGCGACGCGGGCCGACAGCCCCGAGTTTCACGACCGCACCGACGTGCCTGGGGCTGGCACCAACCACTAGCCGCGTCTGGTTCGTGCCGGTGTCACGCGACGCCGGTGGTGATAGTTCGAACCGGCCGGAGCGACCTCGAACCGCCGGTAGCGGCTAGCCCTTGTAGGAAATTCGCCAGACCTTACGGCCACCGTCGTCGCTCACCAACAGGGAGCCGTCCGGCAGTTGCAGCAGGCCGACCGGACGGCCCCATACTTCCTTCTTGTCGGGCGCGAGCATCCAGCCGCTGACGAAGTCTTCCGGGCCGGACGTCGCCATCCGGTCCTTGAACGGAACGAACGCGATCTTGTAGCCCTGTCGCTGCGAGCGGTTCCACGAGCCGTGAAAAGCGACGAACATGCCGCCGCGATACTTCGCCGGGAACTGCGTGCCGGTGTAAAACATCAGGTCGTTCGGGCCGACATGACCGCCGAGGATGACGTCCGGATACAGGGTGCTCTCGACCTTCTTCATGTCGACGTCCTTGTGCCGCGGCTCGGCGTGCGGACCAATGTAGGCGATCGGCCAGCCGTAGAACCCGCCCGGCTCAACCTTGGTCGCGTAGTCTGGCGCCAGGTCGTCACCAAGCTCGTCGCGCTCGTGCACGGTCACCCACAGATCGTCGGTCCCCGGATAGAACCGCATGCCGACGGCGTTACGTAGTCCCGTCGCGACCGTTTCATGCCCGCTGCCGTCGGGATTGTAGCGGTGCACGGCCGCGCGCATCGGGTCTTCGCCAAGGCTGATGTTCGACTGGGAGCCGACCGACAGATAGAGCTTCGAGCCGTCGCGGTTGAACGCCAGCGTGCGCGTGTTGTGGCCGGTGCCCATGCCGGCCAGCGAAATGATCTCTTGGCCCGGACCGGTGACGCGCATCGTCCTGGTGTCGTAGGTGTAGACCTTCACCGATGTCGGTTCGGCGACGTAGAGCCGCTCGCCCTGCAGCGCCAGGCCGTAGGGACGATCGACCTTCTCGATGATCGGCGTGCGGACGCCGTCCTTGATCACGAACACGCTGCCGTTGCCGGAGGTGTCGGTGATGAAGATTTCGTTGCTCGGGCCGAGCATCATGAACCGCGGACGCAGCCCGGCGAAGTCCATGAACTCCTCGATCACGAACCCCGGCGGGGCGGCCAGCGAGGCGCCCTCAGGCCTGGCCACCACGGTGGCGTTGTTGCGCACCGACGGCGTCGCAAACGGCGCGGGCAAATCCTTCCAGTTGACGGGCTTGCGGCCGCGCTGGGCGGACACCGCCATGACGGCGAGCGCGATCATTGCAATCGCCAGTGTGACTCTGCGCATCCGCGTAGTATACGGCGCGTCCAGCAGGTTGCTGCAGCAGCCTCCAACCTGAATAACCCATGACAAATCCAGAAGACAAAAATCGGAATCGCGCCCGGAAGCGGACAGGTTCTGTATTCGTTCTTCCGGATTCGTTCTTCAGGCTGCGTTTTTCAGCAGCCTGCTAGTTGGCGTTGGCCAGCGCGAACAGGATCAGGGCGAACACGGCGAGCACGATCAGGAAGAAGATCTTCCACTTGCTGTACGGATACTGGCCGGCGATCCGTCCCGTATAGCCGTTCACGACCACCTGATACGACTGCGACCCGAGCACGTAGACCAGCAGCCAGATCGGCACCAGCACGTGCTTGAAGGTCCGCCCCGAGAACGTCGGGCGGATCACCAGGTTGCGATGGGTGTCGCCGGGAACCTGGCGCGCGGCCAGTTGTTCGAGCATCCTGCGCATCTGCGACTCGGAATCGCCGGCGGCCGCGGTGAGCGCGACCTGATAATGCTCGACCACGTGACCCGACAGGAACGCGCGATCGTAGGGCACGATCTCGCCGGTCGGAAACGGCTCCACCTGCCGCAGCAGATCCGCGGCGACGCCGGTGGTCCCGGGCACCAGGTCGTCGTCGAAGGTGTGCTCGACGACACCTGATGCGGCTTCCCACCGCACGCGGCGCTCCTGGCGCACGACGCGGCGGCCGTTGCTGTCGCGGCCTTCAACGTTGACGTAGTAATAGTGGCCGGCCTCGGCGTCCCACGGGCAGTGCGCGTGCGCGTCGAAGGTCCAGTAGGGAATGTAGAAGCTCTTGACGGTATCGACCAGCGCCGCTTTCGCGAGCCGGCCCGGCGCGAGCCACTTGCTGCGCCACCAGCGGCGAATGTCATCGCGGACGCGGCCGTGATCGATGCGAAACGGCAGCACGCCTTCGGGACGGATCGGCGACTTGATCGCGTCGTAGGCGACCAGCGCCGGCGAGCCACAGAACTCGCAGTTCTGCCCGACGCGGGCCGCGTCGTAGGTCATGATCGCCTTGCAGCTCTGGCACTGCACGCTGCGCCGCTGGTCCCGCCAGTCCTGGTCCGCGGCCGCGCTGACGGCCAGCCCGCCGCGACAACTCGCGCTCGGCGACCTTGCCGAGGTCGCGATCGATCTGATACGGCGACTCGGTGCCGCAAAACGGGCACACCAGCTTCTGCTTGGACGGGTTCCACTCCGCCTGCGCGCCGCAGGCGGGACAGGGATATTTCTCGACCGCGGAGAGCTCGGCCAGACGCTACTCCGCGAGGTAGGTGTTGAGCGCCGCGCGCGTAATCCGCCACGACGACCCGATCTTCTTCCCCTTCAACTCGCCCGACTCCAGCACGGCCAGCACGTCGGCCTCGCTCACGCCGAGCGCGCGCGCCGCGTCGGCCGGCGCCATCAGTTCCGGCGCGACCGCCGGCGCAGCGGCGCCGCCGGTGAAGCCCTGCTGCATCATCTGCTGCGCGAGGCCGAAGCCGACCGCGAGTTCCGCGGCGGTGCCGGCCGGACCGGCGCCGCCGCTGCCCTTCTCGAGGCCCTGCGCCATCTGGTATTTCACGTAGTCGTTGAGGTTGCCAATCGCGGTCATGCTGCTGCGCTTGTCGATGGCGCTCTCCACTTCGGGTGGCACCGACACGTTCTCGACGATGAAGCTGGTGATCTCGAGGCCGTACTTGGCGGTGACCGCGGGATTAATCATCGGCAACAGCGCATCGCCGAGCTCGGTGTAGCGCGACGCGACGTCGAGCACCGGCACCTTCGCCGAGGCAATGGCGTCGGTGAACAGGCTGACGATCCGCGAGCGCATCGTGTCGTTGAACTCGTCGAGCCGGAAGTTGTGATCGGAGCCGGCCACCTCGCGCAGGAACAGGGCGGGGTTGACGATCCTGAAGTCGTAGGTGCCGAACGCGCGCACGCGCACCACGCCAAAATCGTTGTCGCGCAGCATCACCGGGTTCGACGTGCCCCACTTGTTGCCGGTGAAGAGCCGCGTGATGACGTAGTAGACGTCGGCCTTGAACGGCGAGTTGAAGCCGTACTTCCAGGACGCGATCTTGGTCAGGATCGGGATGTTGTCGGTGGTCAGGGTGTGCTTGCCCGGACCGAACAGGTCGCCGAACGCGCCCAGGTAGACGAACTGCACCTGCTGCGATTCGCGGACGATCAGCTGCGCGCCGTTCTTGATCGCCTTGTCGTCGTCTGGAAAGCGGTACGACAGCGTGTCGCGCGAGTCATCGGTCCACTCGATGACGTCAATCAGCTCGCCCTTGAAAAAATCGGTGATTCCCATGGGGTGATTGTAGCGAAAGTTGGTCACTACAGCCGGAACAGCTTCTTCAGGCCGGCGCCGACGAGGCCGAGCGACCAGGTCTCGTTGTCCCAGTCCTCGTGGCCGGGCAGGCCCTGGAACGCGACGTCGGTGTCGCGGCGCGCCCGTGCGAGGGCCAGCGGCAACGCGGGATCGACCGGCTTGTCGGGGCGATCGGCGTCCTTCAACTGCTCGATCAGGTGCTCGGCGTGCTGCAGGTCGAGCATCGACAGCGGCGAGCCGCAATGACGGCAGTCGGCCCCCGTCGCCGAGAGTCCACCGGCGCGCCGCAGTTCGAGCAGTTGATGCTCTCGACGTTGCGCCGCAGCTCCGCGATTTGATGCGGCGTCAGCGGCTTGACGAAGTCCTTCTCCTTCAGGAAATCGAAGAAGGTGATCAGCCGGCCGTGGTCGTTGGGGCAGCGGAAGTACTCGAACCGGGTCGCGCGCTGCATGTCCTGGGTGCGCCGCAGTTGTGCGCCGCAGCGCGGGCACTTGGCCAGGTCGCGATCCTCAGGCGCCGGCCGCGCCACGCGCTCGCCGATCAGCCGGAACACGGTCAAGCGTCGCGCCGGCCGTCAGCTGCAGGTTCTCGCGCACGTCGAACCAGATCGACTGGCACGGCGGGCACACGTCGATCTCCACCTCGCGCCCGAGGTGGCCGCCGAGCAGGTGCGTCTGCATCGCCGTGGCGCAGCGCGGACAGTTCATGCGACCTGCCCGGCCAGTTCGTACGGACCGCAGCCGGGCCGCGTGGTCGTAGATGTGCGACACCGCGATCAGTTCGTCCGCCCCGGTTGCCGCCACAAATTCCCTGCATCTGATCGCCAATCGTATCCGGAGCGCCGACAAACGACACGCGCGTCTGGTTGGCGAGCGTCGGCGCGATCCGACGGGTCGCGCTCCCACTCCCTCGACGGCGGCGGCAAGCGTGGTGGGCCGGCCGGCGCGAAGGCTGGCGAACGACTGCCGGCCCGACGAGGCAAGAAAGCGCGCCTCGGCGTCCGTATCCGCGGCAACGATATTGACGCCGAGCATCAGGTACGACTGCTGCGAATGCTCCGACGGCGTGAAGCGCTCGCGATAGACGCCAATCGCCTCGTGCAGCAGCTGCGGCGCGAAGTGCGAGGCAAACGAGAACGGCAGCCCGAGCGCAGCCGCGACCTGCGCGCCGAACAGGCTCGAGCCAAGGATCCAGATCGGGACGCGAAGCCCGCCTCCCGGGACCGCCTGCACCGGCTGGCCCGGTTGCACATCGCGAAAATAGTCGATCACTTCCATGACGTCGCGGGGAAACTCATCCGGGTTCGACTGCAGCGTCCGCCGCAACGCGAATGCCGCCGCCTGATCGGTGCCCGGCGCGCGGCCAAGGCCCAGGTCGACGCGGCCGGGGAACAGCGACGCCAGCGTGCCGAACTGTTCGGCCACCTGCAGCGGCGCGTGGTTCGGCAGCATGATGCCGCCCGCGCCGATGCGAATCGTCGAGGTGCCGGCGCCGACGTGGCCAATCAGCACCGCGGTGGCGGCGCTGGCGATGCCCGGCATGTTGTGATGCTCGGCCAGCCAGTAGCGCTTGTAACCCCAGCGCTCGGCGTGCCGCGCGAGATCCAGCGCGTGGGCAAACGCCTGGGCCGGCGTGCCGCCCTCGACGATCGGCGCGAGGTCGAGGACCGACAGGGGAATCATCTCTTCATTATGACGATTCCGGACGTTCTACACTTTCCCGGTGCGAATGCCTGATTGGCTCGAGCCGATGGCGGCAACGCTGACCCAGGATCGCTTCGCGGGTCGCGACTGGCTGTTCGAGAAAAAGTTCGACGGCATCCGGCTGCTCGCCTACAAGCGCGGCGGCAAGGTCACGCTCTACTCGCGCAATCGACTGCCGCAACACCTTCCGCGCGTGGCGAAGGCGGTTGCGGCGCTGGCCGCCGACGAACTGATTCTCGACGGCGAAGTGGCGTGGGACGGGCAGCAGCAGCTATCACGTGTTCGACATCCTGTGGATGAACGGCGACAAGACCACCGGCCTGCCGCTCGAGGAGCGACGCGACCTGCTGAAGAAGCTGAAGTTCACCGCGCCGATCAAGCGCGTCACGCTCGCTCGACGACGACCGAGCCGTGGGAGCGGGCGCGGCGCGAAGGCTGGGAAGGCGTGATTGCGAAGCGCCGCGGCTCGCCCTACGAGCATCGCCGATCGAACCACTGGCTGAAGATGAAGATCGAGGCGTCGCAGGAGCTGGTGGTCGGCGGCTTCACCGATCCGCAAGGCGCGCGCGTCGGCCTCGGCGCACTGCTGGTGGGTTACTACGAGAAGGCACGATCTCGTGTTTGCCGGGAAGATCGGCACCGGCTTCGACACCAGGCTGCTGCTCGATCTGCGCCACCGGCTCGACCAGCTCGAAATTCCCACGACGCCGTTCACCATCGCCACCGGACTGCCGCGCTGCGCGCGCACTGGGTCAGGCCGTCGATCGTCGTCCAGGTCAGCTTCATGGAATGGACCAGGCACAACAAGCTGCGCCATCCGCGGTTGATCGCGGTGCGCTTCGACAAGAAGCCGCGCGACGTCGTGAGGGAGTCGACAGTGATCACGCATCCGGAAAAAGTGCTGTTTCCCGACGACGGCATCACCAAGGGCGACCTCGCCGCCTACTACGAGGCGGTCGCGCCGGTGATGCTGCCGCACCTGCGCGGCCGGCCGTTGACGATGGAGCGCTATCCAGCGGGGATCGGCAAGAAGGGCTTCTGGCAGAAGGACGTCTCGAAGGGTTTCCCTGACTGGCTCGAGCGCGTCAAGGTCCCGAAGAAAGGCGGCTTCCTGCATCATCCGATCATCACCGACGAGCGATCGCTGATGTGGGTCACGAACCAGAACACCATCACCCAGCACGTCTGGATCTCGCGCCTGCCCGATCTGTCCTGACCCGGACATCTGCGTGTTCGATCTCGATCCGTCGACTGACGACGTCAAGGCGGTGCGAGCCGCGGCGCTCGGCCTCCGCGATTTGCTCGACGAGCTCGGCCTGCCGTCGCTCGGTCAAGACCTCCGGCTCGAAGGGCTTTCACATCGTGGTGCCGCTCGACGGCAAGACGGAGATCAGCGAGGTCGAGCGGTTCGCGAGCACCGTCGGCCGCGTCTTCGTCTCGCTCGCGCCCGATCACCTGACGCAGGAATTCAGCAAGGTCGATCGCAAGGGCCGCATCTACGTCGATACCGGTCGCAACGGCTACAGCGCCACCTTCGCCGCCGCCTACACCGTTCGCGCCAAGCCGGGTGCGCCGGTGTCGGCGCCGTGCACCTGGGAGGAAATCGAGCAGGGCACGGTCGCTCCGGATTCATTCACGCTGCGTAACATGCCGGCGCGTATCAGGAAGGTCGGCGATCTCTGGGCCGATCTGCTGAAGCGCCGTCGCTCGTTGAAGAGGGCAACCGAGAAGCTCAAGCGGATGGGCAGCGCGGCGCGATGAATCGACGGGGGGAACCAGCGCAACCGTAGCGGGAATTGGCGCGTAATCTGCAACGGATCTCCGGGTGAAGCTGCTGATTCGTTGCGCGGTCGCGCTGACCTGTCTCTGTCCCACGCTGTCGTCCGCCCAGGACGCACTCCCGGTTCCATCCAGCGCCACCGAACCGCAGGGCTTTCTTGCCGAGCCGGGCCGATGACGCGGGCGGCGATTTTCGCGGATCGCCATCTCGGTAAAGGCGGCCTCACAAACGGCATCTTCGTGGACTACGGCAACATGATCCCCGGTGCCGGCTGGGCCTCGGCCGGGCCCGGCTACCGCCACTGGTACCGCCAGGACCAGCCTGTTTGTCGAAGCGTCCGCATCGGTGTCGGTGAACGGCTACAAGATGGCGCAGGGGCGCGTCGAGTTGCCGGCCATGCTCGAAGAGCCACCTGGCCCTCGGCACGCAGCTGCGCTGGCAGGACTTCGGCCGCGTCGATTATTTCGGCGCCGGCGCTTCGAGCGACCGAGGACTCGCTGTCGAACTACTCGATGGAGTCCTCGCAGGTCACCGCCTATGCGACGCTGCGCCCGGTGCGCTGGATGGCGACTCGGCGGGCAGATCGGCTGGATGAATCCCGAATCGCGCTATGTCGACGGCACCCTGCTGCAGGGCCTGAACGATCAGCCGCACGTTCGTGCCGACCGAAGTGTCGCTGACGATCGACACGCGCGACTTTCCCGACCATCCGACCAGCGGCATCGTGCTGCGAGGCGTCGGCGCGCGGTACGACGATCGGACCAGCGGCGCCAACACGCTTCAGTCGCTACGAAGGCGAGGCGGCGGGCTTCCTGCCGACTCGGCCGGCGGGCGCGTCGTGCTCGCGCTGCATGGCTGGCTGGTTGGATCGGAGATGGCACCGGGACGTTCCGTCCCCTTCTACCTGCAGCCCGGCCTGGGCGGCTCGAACTCGCTGCGCGCGTTCACCGACTATCGCTTCCGCGACGACAACATGCTGCTGACCAACGCCGAAGTCCGCGTCGCGCTGTTCACGCACCTCGATCTGGCGGCGTTCGCGGATGCCGGCAGCGTCGCCAGCCGCGCCGGCGATCTCGATCTCGAGCAAGCGCGGCTACGGCGGCGGCCTGCGCTTCCACACGCGCCGGACGACGTTCGCGCTGTTCGACGTGGCGCAGGGGCGCCGAGGGCTGGCGCGTACATGTTCCGCCTGAAGGACCCGCTCTCGCTGTCGCGACTGACGCAAGAAGAACACGCTCGTGCCGTTCGCGCCGTAGCGAGGAGACTGACGATGACCCGAGTTGTTTCTCTCACCATCGTTGCGCTGACCGCCGTCACGTCGACCACCGGCTGCGCCGGCGTGAGCATGCCCCAGGTGCAGCACCGCAGCGGCGCCGCCGGGGCGCAGCTTCTGGGTCGAGCCGACCGATCTGGCGTCACGCGATCTGTTCTACGGCCCGTGGGGCGAGGAGCACGCGCCCGACCCCAACGCGGTCTACACGCTGGTCGAACTCAAGCACACCGGGGTCAATCTCGGCATGACCGTGAAGGACGCGCAGGGCCGGCAGTGGAGCGTCAAGCAGCCGTATCCAGGCGGACTCGATCCCGAGGGCCCGGTCGAAGTGGTGATCTCGCGATTGTTGTCGGCGATCGGTTATCACCAGCCGCCGATCTATCACCTCACCGCCTTCACGCTCAAGGACGACTTCGGGACGCGGGTGGAAGTGGGCGGGCGCTTCCGACTGAAGGAGCCGACGCTGAAGGAAACCGGCTTCTGGAAGTGGGAAGACAACCCCTTCGTCGGCACCAGGCCCTACCAGGGGTTGATCGTGCTGCTGACGATGTTCAACAGCACCGACCTGAAGAACTCCAACAACTCGCTGTACGAGTATCCGCAGCGGCGATCTGGTCGAGCAGCGGTACGTGGCCCGCGATGTCGGCGCGGCGCTTGGCGACTCCAATCGCATCTCTCCGCGCAAGGACCACGTCGAATCCTTCGAGCGGACGCCGTACATGCTCGGCGTCAACAACGGTCACGTCCAGTTCGCCTATTCGGGCTGGTACAAGAACCTGACGCGCGATCGCATCACACCCGCTGAGGTGGTGTGGGCGAGCGAGCTGCTCGGCCGGTGTCGCCGAGGCAATTCGCCGACGCCTTCCGCGCCGGCGGCTACGAGCCGGCGGAGGCCAATCGCTTCATCGCCAGGCTGCGCGAGAAGATCGAACAGGGCCGCGCGCTCGGCTCGCAGGCAGCCGCTCGCCGGTAGCTCACCTGCCCGCCCCGGGGCCACTGCGGCCCGTCACCAGGGCGGCAGGGTCCGGTACAGGTATTCCTGCAGGTAGGGATCGTTATCGCGGGCGGCGAGCAGGGCGCTCGCGGTGCCCTGAAAGGCGATCGCGCCGTCGCGCAGGATCATGAACTCGACGCCGTCGATCTGCGACGAGTCGGCCTCGACCACCTCGATGTGGCCGTCGCGCATCTCGGCCTTGTGCTCGGCGATGTAAAACGCATCGCGGATCTGGTGGGTGACGACGAAGGTGGTGACGTCCTCGAGATCGCGCAGCTTGACGATCTCGTGGTCGATATCGATGGCGATCAGCGGGTCGAGGCCGGTGATCGGATCGTCGAACAGCAGCAGCTGCGGCTTCGAGGCCATCGCGCGGGCAATGCCGACGCGGCGCCGCTGCCCGCCTGACAACGCCGACGGCATGCGCTCCGCGAATTCGCTCAGGCCGACAAAGCCGAGCACCTCCGCGACGCGCGCATCGATCTGCTCCTCGGTCAGCACCGCCTCCTCGGTGAGGCGGAAGGACACGTTCTGGGCGACGGTCAGCGAGTCGAACAGCGCGTTCTCCTGGAACACCATGCCGATGTCGGCGCGCATCTTCAACAGCTCGCGCTCGGGCATCTGATCGACGCGCAGGCCGTTGACGGAAATGGCGCCCGCGTCGGGGCGCAGCAGTCCGAGGACGAGCTTGAGCAGCACCGACTTGCCCGCGCCGGAGGCGCCGAACAGGATCCGCATGTCGCCCTTCGGCACGGTAAAGCTGAGGTCCTTCAGCACCACGTGGTCGTCGAACGCCAGCGAGACCTGGTCGAACACGATGGCGTTCAGATCGTCCGGCTGTCGTACGCCCAGTGCAGCACGGCTTGTCGTTGTCGCTTCCGGCACTCGAGATCTCCGGGCTCGCAGTTCTTTCTGATCGCGGCGACGTGGCGCGCGATGGCGCGCCAGCGGCGGATCTGCCGCGCATCATCGGCGCTGCGGCGGCCCATGTAATACCGACAGTACCACTGGAACCAGCCGCGTGGATCCTGCGGCCGGATCCAGCCGCTCAGCCGCCAGGTGGCGAGCGACTGCGAGGCGTGGACGCCGAAGTAGTTGAGGCCCGCCTGTCGGCGGCCCGGCGCCAGCCTGGCCGCGGCGAACCACGACGCGGGGAACTCCGCCGCGCAGTCGGTCATGTACTTCCCGCCAAACACCCCGAGGCGCAGCATCTGCCTGGGCGTCAGCTGCGGCCGGAACTCGGGATGGAAGTGGCGGCCGATCGGCTGCGACCGCACGTAAACGTAGTTCTGCTGCATGCGATCGTTGACGACAACGGTGATCGGCATGGGGGCGCGGTCACTTCGGGATGCGGAGGCGGCGAACCAGGGTGGCGACCGCCGCCACCAGTTCACCCGGATCGACCGGCTTGGCCAGATGCATCTCGAAGCCGCTCTGCAGCGCCTTGGTGCGGTCCTCCGAGCGCGCGAACGCGGTCAGCGCCGCGGCCGGCAGATCGCGTATCGCCGGCTCGGACGACGCGCGAATGCGGCGGATCAACGTATAGCCGTCCATTTCGGGCATGCCGATATCGGCCACCATCGCGTGCGGCTTGGCGGTGACGATCTGTTCGAGCGCGGTCGCGGCGGAGCTCGCGGTCGTCACCTCCGCGCCGGCGGCTTCGAGCACGTCGGTCAGCAGGCGCAGGGCATCGGGCTCGTCGTCGACGGCCAGCACGCGGACATTGCGCAGGTCGGCAAGATCCTGCAGCGGCTTGCGGCGCTCGGTCAGCGGATGCTCGCGCGGACCGACCGCCGCCGGCTGCACGATCATCAGTGGCAGCCCGACCGTGAACGTCGACGCCCTGGTCCTCGCCCGCGCTCTCGGCCGTGACCGTGCCGCCGTGCATCTCGACGAGGTGGCGCACGATGGCGAGGCCGAGACCCAGACCCCCGGTCTTGCGGGTGGAGCCGGCATCGGCCTGGCGAAATCGTTCGAACACCTGCGGCAGAAACGCCGGGCTGATGCCGACGCCGGTGTCGCTGACCACCAGCTCGACGTGCGAGTTGACCCGCTCCAGCCTGACCTGCACGCGGCCGTTCTTGGGCGTGAACTTCACCGCATTCGACAACAGGTTCCACACCACCTGCTGGAGGCGGTCCGGATCACCCGACACCGGCCCGACGCGTGGATCGAGCAGGGTCTGCAGCCGCACCCCCTTCGCGTCCGCGGCCGGCTGCACCGTCGCCACGGCGTTGTCGACAATCGCCGGCAACTCCACCGCCTGCACGTCGAGGCGGATCTTGCCGGACACGATCCGCGAGACGTCGAGGACATCGTCGACAATCTGCGCCAGCCATCGCGCGTTGCGCTCGACGGTCTCGACGCCGCGCGCGATCTGTTCGGGCGGCAGCACGTTGCCGCGCAGCAGGCGCGCATAGCCGAGGATGGCGTTGAGCGGGGTGCGCAGTTCGTGCGACAGCACGGCGAGAAACTCGTCCTTCATCCGATTGGCGTCTTGCGCCTCGGTATAGAGCCGCGCGTTCTCGAGCGCCACCGATGCCCACGCCGCGACGCCAACGGCCAGACGCTCGTGCTGCTCGGTAAACGCGCCCACCGCCGAATGACCGAAGAACAAACCGCCAAGCACCTCGCCCTTGAAGCCCTTGACCGGCACGGCGAGATAACTGCGCACCGGCAGGTGACCCTCGGGCATGCCGTGATACGGCGCATTCTTGCCGTAGCGCGAATCGGTGGTGACGTCGTCGATGCGCAACGGCTGCT
The DNA here is from genome assembly GCA_963795125.1 of uncultured Acidimicrobiia bacterium. Taxonomy (GTDB): domain Bacteria; phylum Acidobacteriota; class Vicinamibacteria; order Vicinamibacterales; family UBA2999; genus 12-FULL-67-14b. The sequence continues at coordinate 2,502,808 of CAWCGQ010000001.1, forward strand.
CGCCCCTGAACGTCGGCCCGAAGAGCGCCGTGGCGCGCGGGTGCGGAAAACGCGCGAACGCTTCCTTCGGCGCGCCGGACAGCGCGTAGAGCATGTAGGCGTCGCCGGACTCGCGATCGCGGACGTTGTAGAAGAACGCCCCGAACTCGGCTCGGGTCAGCTCCGTCGCCATGTCGGTGACTTTCTGAACGACGTCGTCGCGCTGCAGCGTCGACGCCACCGCCGCGCCGACATCGCCGAGCTTGCGCATGTCGGCGGCGCTCTCGGCGGCCTGCCTCTGCAGGCGGACGCGCTCGGAGACGTCGCGGGAGATCTTCGAGGCGCCGACGATCCGCCCGCTGGCGTCATAGATTGGCGACACCGTCAGCGACACCGTCAACGTGCTGCCGTCCTTGCGCTGCCGGGTCGTTTCGTAGTGATCGACCTTTTCACCGGCGCGGATCTTCGCGAGCACGGTGTCTTCCTCGCCCTGCAGCTCGTCCGGGATCAACATGCGGATGGACGGCCGATCGCCTCCGCTGCCGTATAGCCGAACATGCGCTCGGCGGCCGGATTCCACGACGTGATGATGCTGTCGAGGCCCTTGCTGATGATGGCGTCGTCGGACGATTCAACGACTTTCGCGAGGTGGCGGGCAGTGATGTCGTTCAGGGGCGGCGGCAACTCGCAACCAGAATAGCGGATTGAGCCATCGCAAGCTCAATCACTGACGCGAGCAGCTCTTCCATTGGGGCATGCCCGGGCATATCGCTTGCATCGGTGACGGCCGGAGATGCTTATGCCCCGCTCGAGCACGTTGTCGCGAATCGCGTTGTTGGTCATTCTCGGTGTTTCGACTGCCGGCTGCGAAGTCATCGGCGGAATTTTCAAGGCCGGGATGTGGGTCGGCGTCCTTGGGGTCGTCGCCGTCGTCGTCCTCCTGGTGGTGGTGGTCGGAAAGCTCAAGGGATAGCTCAGCCGGTGTCGGGGGGGTGAGCGCCGGCACCAGGGACGGATCGCAAACGACCTTCGCTCGATGTGCTGCTGTTACCAGCGCCAGGCGTACTGCAGCTTGACGATCAGCTGATTCGATTCCTGCTGCCAGCGATCCTCGATCGACCGCACGTTGTGGTTGTAGACCACGAACAGATCGGCGACCGGGCGAAACGTCCAGCGCATCCGCGTGTTGACGCCCAGCGAGTGGCTCTCGGTGTCGTACTGAACATAGCTCGACAGTGACAGGTCCGGCGAAACGTTGACCCGCAGGCGGCCGGCGACCAACGACACCGAGAAGTCGCCCGACGGCAAATGACCGACGTTGCGCTCCGCCGACAATTCGAGCGTGACCAGCGCCGCCGGATTCCACGTGGTCGAGAGCTCGAACTGGTCGAGCGTGCCGTCGTAGAAACCGCCGAACCACCACGAAGCCTGGGCGTGGACCCGGCGCTTCTGCGCCGTGCTGGCTTCGACGCGGTAGCGCATCCACCGATAGGCGCCCGGCGCAATCACCACGCCGTCGGCGACCTCGAACGGCGCCTCGAGCCGCTCGCCGGTCGGCACCGCATTGATCTCCACGCGATCGCCGCTCGAGAAACGCCAGTTGAGCGGCGCCGTGAACACGCGATAGCTCTCCCACTGCCCGGAGAGATCGGTGGCGAGCGACGGCTGCAGTTCATGCGTCAGCTGCTGCAGACGGCCGCTCCGGCGCCAGCGGTTGTTCACGTTGGCATCGTAGATGACCACCGCCCGCCGCGGCACAAATCCGAGCGACGGTTCGAAGTCGCGGCCGATGCGCTTGCCGGTGAGGCCCACCTCCCATTCGTCATTGGGATAGTCGACACTGAAACCGGCGGCGGTGCGATCGCCCGCCGCGCCCCGAAGATCGTCCCGGCCGGTCGCCAGTCCCCACACCCCGGCGCGCAGGTTCTTGTTGCCGCGGAAACTCGACGTCACATAGGTATAGTCGGCGCCCGCGGTCCAGCTGCCGGCGCGGCCCACCGGATCGCCCACCGTCACAATCGCGCCCAGCCACGATTCTTCGCCGACGTTCTGTTTGACACGGCTGACCGCCATCAACGCCTCGTCGTCGACGACGCCGGCCTGGCTGCCGGTGCCGACAATCAATCCGCCCACGTTGGTGTTGCCGATCCGGCCGTTGATCTTGGTGCCGGCGATGATCGGCACCTCGCTGCCGCTCACCAGGCCGATCCGGCGGCTGAAAAACGGCAGCACTTCCTCGTCGGTGCCGATCCCGAACGAAAACAGATCCGCGCCCTCGAGGAAGAAGGTGCGCTTCTCGGGAAAGAACACCGGAAAGCGCGTCAGGTTGGTGCGCCGGGTATCGACTTCCGTTTCCGCAAAGTCGGTATTGATCGACACCGACGCCAACAGGTTTGAACCAATTCGCTTGGTGAGGTCGACGCTCGGATGGAACTTGCCCTCGAGCGACCCGTCTGGCGAGGGGCGCCCGCCGCCGGCGGTCAGGGCCGGACGCAGGCTCAACCCGCGTCCCAGCGTAAACTCGGGCAGGTCGGTGAGCCGTCCGGCGCGGCTGGTCTGCGTCACTTCATACTGGCGCAGCGGCGAAGCCCATCGAACGGTTTCCAACCGGCGCTGCATGCGGCGCTCGACATTGAAATCCCACGCGCGCTCGCCGGACTTGAAACTCAGCGATTGAATGGGAATCCTGATCTCCACGGTCCAGCCGGCGGGACCGCGCGCGGTGGCGGCCTCCCAAATGGCGTCCCAGTCATCGACTTCGTCGTTGCTGCCCGGATCGATCAGCGCATCGAAGCGCGCGCCGCTCGGATTGACGGTAAAGACGTAGCCCGATCGCCCATCGACAAACGGGCCCAGCACGACACTGACGTGATCTTCGCGATCGAGCTCGGCGTCGCGTCTGACACTGAAGCTGACAATGCCCGACGGATCTGGATCGTCGCAGGTAATCCCGAACACGATGGCTTTCGAATTGGCCAGCACCTTGACGGAGGTTCGTGCCGACGGTCGCGCGCCCTCGTCGGGTTCGACCTGGGTGAAATCGTCGATTTCGGGCGCATCAGCCCAGGCCGGCTCGCTCAACGTGCCGTCGATTCGAAGATCGTCCGGCAACGCGCCCGACCGCAGCGAGGGCGCCGAAGGAGCCTGGGCGAGCAGCGTGGCAAGCCAAACGCTCAGAACCAGCAAAGCGCCTGCTCACGCCGGCCGCGCCGCGATTGCTCAGCCGGGACGTTGTCAACGCCGATGAGACGCCCGTCATCGGACCGGGCGCCGGAAATCGTGACGGTAGGCGGCGCGCGCATCGGACCTCCACGCATGAATATTGGCCAATACGACGCCTGCCCAGGGAACATTACAGGTTCGCGAGATGGTAGCCTCTCGACAGATCGCTGGAGGTCACGTGGTCCGACACGCCGCATTGCTACTAATCGCCGGGATCGCGTCGCTCGCCGGCGCGCAGCCACTCCCTTCCGTTCCTCGTTTCGAGGTGGACGCGGCGTGGCCGCAGGCGCTGCCCAATCGGTGGCTGTTCGGCGCCGTCGCCGGAATCGCGGTCGACAGCCGCGACCACGTCTGGGTGGTGCATCGTCCGGCGACGCTGCAGCCGAACGAAACGCGGTCGATCTGGAAAGCGGCGCCGCCGGTCCTCGAATTCGACGCCGACGGCCGGCTGCTGCAGTCGTGGGGAGGACCCGGCGCCGGCTACGAGTGGCCGGACCTCGAGCACGGCATCCACGTCGACGACGAGGCGGTGTGGCTCGGCGGCGGCGGCGAGAAGGACGCGCAGCTGCTGAAGTTCACCCGCGACGGCAAGTTCCTGATGCAGATTGGCCGCAAGGGTCAGGGCACAGGCAGCAACGACACCGCCAACCTCGGCGGCAGCGCCAATCTCACCATCGACCGCGCGGCCAACGAGCTCTATGTCGCCGACGGCTACGTCAATCACCGGGTCATCGTGTTCGATGCCACGACCGGCGCCTACAAGCGGCATTGGGGCGCCTACGGACACAAGCCCGACGATCGGTATTTCGCGCAGGCCGGCGAGAAGCTTCCGGCCCCCTTCAGCGGCGCGGTGCAGCACGAGAACCGGCCGAGCCAGTACCGATCCCGCGGTCGCCTCACCGCAGTTCCGGATCGTGCATTCGGTCCGCATCGCGCGCGACGGACTGGTCTACGTGTGCGATCGCACCAACGATCGCGTGCAGGTGTTCCGCAAGGACGGCACCTTCGTGATGGAGGGTTTCGTCGCGCGCCAGACGCTCGGCAGCGGCTCGGTGTGGGACATCGTGTTCTCGAACGATCCCGCGCAGAAGTTCCTGATCATCAACGACGGCACCAACCAGCAGATCTGGGTGCTCGAGCGGGACACGCTCCGGGTGGTGAGCGCGTTTGGACGCGCCGGACATTCAGCCGGGCAGTTCTACGGCGCCCACGTGATGGCGTCGGACTCGAAGGGCAACCTGTTCGTCGGCGAGACCTACGAAGGCAAGCGCGTGCAGAAGTTCGTCTATCGCGGGCTCGGCCCCGCGCAGCCGCCGATCATCCAGTGACGCCACGCCGCCGCGCCGTTAGTAGCGCGGGCAACTGCCGCTCCAGTGTTTCGCGAACGTCACGCAGCACCCCGGCGGCTCGGGCCAGCTCCCGCGGCGACGCCGCCAGCCGCAACTTCGCCAGCAACACCATTTCGGCCTTCAGCATCTCGCGGGCGCGCTGCTGGCCCGCCGCGGTCAGGACGATCAGCGGCGACCGCTGGTGCATCGGGTTGGGCAGCGCTTCCACCAGTCCTTCTTCGATCAGCGCGTTGACCAGCGGTTGAACGCGCTGGCGCGCCTGTGCGCGGCTCCGGGCCAGCCGTGCAACCGTTTGCGGGCCGCTCCCGGCGAGCGCGGTCAGGACCGTGCGGCGCGGCCCCGACAATTCGCCGAGACCGTGAATGGCGGACGCGTCGGCGGTCAGCCGCAGGTAGAGCGCCACGACCTCCTTGAAGAGCGCGGAGAGTTCACCCGGCTGCCGTGGTGACGGCTTGGACATGGGCCTACGATAACAAAGCCGCTCTTTGACAGTGTCTTGTCAAATGGACAAGCTTTTGTCCTCGTCCGGACACCGACTGTCCGGCGGCCGCCCCGCATCACTCCGTCCGTCCCTCGCCGGCGCTTCTGGCCCCCTGCTCGCCGCCACTGCCCCCGCTGAAGGTCTGGCATGGAGCCTGCTCCTCGGCGGGGGCATGACAGTCAAACACTTCGCAATCGTCCTGGTGATCCTGATTCTGAATCCGCGCGTCGCCGGCGCACAGTCGGTGGGCGTCGCCGGCGTGGTGGTCGATGCGCGGACTGGCCGCCCGCTGTCCGGCGTGTTGATCCACGTCGACGATCAGCCGGCTTTCGCCGAGAGCGATGCGGCGGGGCGCTTCGCGCTGGAGCTGCCGGCCGGCCGATACACGCTGGTGGTCTCCTTGATCGGCTATGCGCTCGTCCGAGCACCGCTGACGATCGACGCCGCCGGACCGCCGGTTCGCATTGCACTGCACGAAGGCGCGGGTGCCTTCGAAGAGCATGTGACCGTGTCGGCCGCGTCGACCGCGGTCGAACCGGTGCCTGCGGCGGCGACGCTCCATGGCCGCGACCTGCAGGCCCTGCGCGGCGTCACGCTCGACGATCCGCTGCGCGCGCTGCAGGCCTTGCCGTCGGCGGTGGCGACCGACGATTTCTACAGCGAGTTCGCGGTGCGTGGACTGGATTTCAGCCGCACGCAGCTGGTGGTCGACGGTTTCCCGTCTCGATACCTGATGCACGCGGTGCACGGCGTCAGCGACGGCGGCTCGATCGCGATGTTGAACAGCGATGCCGTCGGCTCGATGGCGCTGCGGCCCGGGAGTTACCCGCAGCGGATCGGGCGGCGGCTCGGCGCCGAGGTCGAGGTGACGGCGCGCGAGGGCGACCGCCGCGGGTTTCGGTCCCGCGGCGGACTGAGCGGCACGAGCGCGACCGTCTTGGCCGAAGGACCGATGGCGGGCGGCCGGGGATCGTGGCTCGTGTCGGGACGGCGCAGCTACCTCGATTTGCTGATGAAACGGATCGACGAGGACAACAGCCTGGCCTTTGGATTCAACGATGCGCAGGCCAAGCTGGTACTCGACCTGACACCGCGACACCAGCTCCAGGCGCTCGCCATCGTCGGCGCGTCGCAGTTCAACCAACGGCCGAATCAGCTTGGTCCGAACGACGAAGCCAGCGTGAGCGGCCGGTCCTGGCTGTCCGGCGTGACGTGGCGCTACACGCCCGCAGCCACCATCGCGATCACTCAACGGGTCTATGCGACGGGGCTTGGGCACACCAACATCAACGTCACCGGCGACACGCTCGACCGCAGACGCGCCGTGGACGCGGGCTGGCGCGGCGCCGCGACCGTCGCGCCGCGCGACGGCTGGCTGATCGAAGTGGGTGGCGACGCGCAGCATCTCTCCGGACAACACCTGGTGCGACGTTCGCTGAACGATGCCCCGACCGTCTCGACGATCGGCGACTACCGGGCGAGCGGCAGCGCGGCCTCGGCCTACGCCGTGATGACGATCCGCACAGCGTCGGGGTTCACGCTGACGCCGGGCGCGCGTGTCGATCGCTGGCGGCCGACCAACAGCGTCACCACCTCGCCGTGGCTCAACGCCGAAGCGGTGGTCGCCGATGGCACCCGGCTGCGGGCTGGTGCGGGGGTCTACCGCCAGTTCGCCGACATCGAACAGATTCATGGCGTCCGCGGGGGAGGCGCTGCCCTGCGTCCGGAGACGGCGCATCACCTGGACCTCGGTCTGGAACAGCGACTGCCGCTGTCATCGACGCTGCAGGTCAGCTGGTTCGCGCGGGACGAACGCGAGGTGTTGTGGACGCCGGGCGCGGAGCCGCGCCGGTTGGCGGATGGTGGCATTCAGCCGGGACGCGGCGATGCGAGATGGATCAACGCGCTTGACGGCCGGGCGCGCGGCGTGGAGCTGCTGCTGCGTCGCGATGCGCCCGCCGGCCTGTCCGGCTGGGCGGGCTACGCCTACACCCGCCACGATTACTCGACCGCAACCGAATCGTTTTCCTCCGACGCCGACCAGCGCCACGGACTGTCGCTGTTCGGCCGGTACGCGATCTCGAATCGCGCGAGTGTCGGAGCCAAATTTCGCTACGGCAGCAACTACCCGCGCATCGGCTACATCGCCGAACGTCCCACCACTGTCGGTCCGCCGGTCGGCCCGCCCGTGCTCATCGACGGCGAGCCACCCCGGATGTTCTGGCTGACCACCGCGCGCAACACCCTGCGGCTGCCCGCGTACGCGCGCCTCGACGTGCGCGCCGACCGCACGTTCACCTGGTCGCGCCGGCGCATCACGGTGTTCGCGGAGGTCGCCAACGCATTGAACCGGCCTAACGTCCGCAACGTCCCGTACGGCGTCGGCCGCAACGGCTGGATCGATGGCGGGCTCGACACCTTGATGCCGATTCTGCCCTCGGCAGGATTCGTCATCGAGTTCTAGGCGGAATGATTCAGCGGACCACGGACGGCGACGACGCGGAGCGGACCAGCACCTCCGCGTCGAAGCCGCTCTCGCGCGAGACGTCGCTGACCCAGACGCTCAGCGCGTTTTCGGGAATGCCCTCGCCGTACAGCAGGCCATAGAGGACCCGGTCGTTGTCGAGCCACTCCGCCTGATCGTCGATGTAGCGATCCTCGGCGGTGATCGGCCACGCCTCGCCGGACTCGAGCCGCATCGTCCAGAGGCGCCAGGCGCCCCTGCGCCGCGGAGGCGCGCTTGAAGACAATGCGGGTGCCGTCCGGCGACAGCGACGGGCATTCGACATCGTCGTGGATCACCTTCATGTGTCGACGGACGAGGTCGCCCTCGACCAGCAGACGCTTGCCGCCGGTGCCGAGCGTGGCGAGAAACCTGTCGCCCGAGGGAAAGAACGTCACGCCCCAGAAATTGAAGTCGATCTCCTTGAACAGCTTGCCGTCGCGCTCGACGGTGAAGGTCTCGAGCGTGTCGATGACCGCGCCGTCTCGAGGTTGAACAGCGATGTCCGGGTGGTGAAATCGCCGACGTAGCTTTCGCCGGTCACGAACACGGTCGCCGCCGCCCAGCGATTGTCGGGCGAGACCCGCGCGCGGATCGGCAGGCCGTCGAGCGGCAGCTGTCGGACCGGCTGCAGGGCGCCGTCGACGAACACCGCGTAGGCCTTCGGCGACAATCGACTCGCGGTTGATCACCAGGCACAATCCGGTCCTGGCGCCGAAATAGCTGCGCTCGCAGGCCGGCGTCTGCGAGCAGCAGGCGGTGCGTCGGCGCTCGCGACCGGCACGAGCGCCGACCTGATCGAAGGAATCGGTGCGCCGGCTCAGGTAGAGCGACGTGCGGCGTGGCGCGCAGCTGAGCGACGCGTGCCGCCATCGCCGGATCCTCGAGAGTCGAGAAGACGCCACCGCGCCGGTGGCCGGCCGCGCGCGCGCGCTGGCGCCACTGCACGTAGCTCGCCACGCCGAGCGTGCACGACGCACGATCCACCGCCACGCGAAGCATCAGCGCGCGTTTATGCGAAATCGCCATATCACCACGATCGCCAGGACTATCGACACCACGAGCAGCGGAATGAAGGTCGCCGCCGCCGCATCCGGCGTGCTGCGGCTCCACAGCCATCCAAAGAATACGCTGGAGACCAGCCGTCCGACGTCGTTGCCGGTGCTGACGATCGCCAGCCCGGTGGCGCGGCGCTCGGCCGGCAGCTCCGAGCTGGCCAGCGCGGCGAACACGCCGTCGGTCATCGCGTAGAACGCGCCGAGCAGGAGCACGCAGATCGCCACCGTCGCCAGCGACGACGCGGCCGACGACAGGATCAGCGTACAGGATCAGCAGCGAGGTGTAGCCGCCGATGATCACCGTGGTGCGGCCGAGGCGATCGGCAATGCGGCCGAGCGGGGATGGCCAGCGTCAGGTAGACCGCCGGCGTCGCCACGAACAACAGCGGCAGGTACGCCGGTGTCGAAGCCGAGCTTGCGCTGCAGCGTCAGGTAGATGAACGCATCGCTGATCGTGGCGAGCCCGAACACCGCGGCCAGCATCGCGATGCCGATGAATCGCGCCGACCACTCGGCCGGCCAGCGGCGCCGGCCGCGGCTCGGCGTCACGCTGTGGCGATGACGCTGGTGTCGACGAACAGCACCAGGGCCGCGACGCCGATCAACCCCAGCGCGAGGCTGATCGCGAACACCACGTCGTAGCCGTCGGCGATCGAGCGCAGCACCAGGAATGCCAGCAGCGGACCGAGCATCGCGCCGGTGGTGTCGAGGGCGCGGTGGATGCCGAACGCGGAGGCCAGCGCGCCGCGCGGCACGCTGAGCGAGATGATCGCGTCGCGCGGCGCGGTGCGGATGCCTTTGCCGATGCGATCGATCACCACCAGGAAGCGTGAGCGACGAGGCGCCGCCGGCCGCGACCAGCAGGCCGAGCTTCGACACCGCCGAGGCGAGATAGCCCGCGGCGGCGACCGACTTGTGCTGCTGGGATCGATCGGTGAACCACCCGGCGACCAGCTTGACGAGCGACGCGCCGCCCTGTTGCAGCCCGTCGACCACGCCGAACATGGCCGGAGAGGCGTGCAGGAAGTACATGGCGTACAGCGGCAGGATCGCCGCGACCATTTCGGATGACGCGTCGGTGAGGAGGCTCGTCAGCCCGAGAATCCAGACATTGCGGCCGGCGTGCTTCAACCCGAGCCCGCGCGTGTCGGGACTGTCCAGCTTGCTGGTTCAGTTCAGCCCGGCCCTGCGCCTGATACAGGAAGCCTCCTGTCCGAAATTATCATGGGCATTCCGCCGCGCCGCTCGATGTTCGCGCATACAATCCGCGAATGGACAAACCCACCGTTCAAACCGCCACCTGAACAGCACGAGGTGGAGATCACCTTCGACGGCAAGACTCACAAGGGCCGCTACCACCTCGAGCACGACAACATCGTGGTGTCGTATCAGGGCGCGAGCAAGATGGCCTCGAAGGGCGCCGACAACGACAGCGTCGCCCGCAACATGCTGACCGAGATCGTCACCGCGAAGCACGGCCGGCACTAGCTCGCACGCGCCTGGCCCCTCATCCGTGAACGAGGCGGATCAGCCGTCCGGGGCATGCCGCTTGCAATAGCGGCGGCGTGAAGTCCCGCACGCAAAGCCCACACGCGCGCCCGTGGCGCCGCGCACGCCACCCGCAGTGCGCCTGCTCGCCGTCCTCAAGACAAGTCTTCGGACTCGATGCCTTCCGTCCCGGACAGGAAGAGGTCGTGCAATCGGCGCTCGCCGAAACGCAACACCCTGGCGATCATGCCGACCGGCGCGGGCAAGTCGCTGTGTTACCAGCTACCCGCCGTGATGCTGCCGGGAATGACGTTGGTCATCTCGCCGCTGATCGCGCTGATGAAGGACCAGTGCGACAAGCTGAGCGAGCTCGGCCTGGACGCGTCGCAGATCAACAGCGGCCGCACGTCGCCGCGAGAACAGCGACGCGGCCGACGACATCGCCGAGGCGCGACCGGCCTTCGCCATCACCACGCCCGAGCGCTTCACGCAGCCCGAGTTTCTCGAGACGCTGAACGGCGTGATGATCGACCTGATGGTGATCGACGAGGCGCACTGCATCTCGCAGTGGGGCCACGATTTCCGGCCGGCCTATCTCGGGCTGGGCCGCGCCATCAAGGCGCTCGGCTCGCCGCCGGTGCTGGCGCTGACCGCCACCGCGCCGCCGCCGGTCGATCGACGACATCCGCAACCAGCTCGATCTGGCCGATCTCAACGTCATCAACACCGGCACCTATCGCGCCAACCTGAAATACGAGGTGCTTGCGCGTCGACAACGACGACGCGAAGCAGCAGCGGCTGATCGCGCTGATGGCGGAGCTCGACGGCATCGGCATCATCTACACCTCGACCGTCAAGCACGCCGAGGGCATCGCGGAGTTGCTCAAGGGCCATGGCATCGCCGCCGAGCGCTACCACGGCCGCCTCGCCGCCCGCGAGCGCCACGACATCCAGGAACGCTTCATGCGCGGCGAGCTGAAGACCATTGTCGCAACCAACGCGTTCGGGATGGGCATCGACAAGAGCGACATTCGCTTCGTCGTGCACTACGCGATGCCGGGCAGCATCGACGCCTACTACCAGGAATCCGGGCGCGCCGGCCGCGACGGCGACGAACGCGCGCTGCGTCCTGATGTTCCTGAAGGCCGATCAGCGCACGCACCTGTTCTTCATGGGCCGCAAGTATCCGCGCTTCGACGACATTGCCGCGGTGCACGCCGCGCTGGTGGCCGCCGGCGCGCATCGGCAACCGATCGCGATCGCACGCTCGCCGGCGCCTGTCCCGGCGTCGGCGTCTCGCAAGCTGTCGGTCGTGCTGTCGATGATGGCGGAGCTCGACGATGTCGAGCTGCTGGATGACAGGTGCGGCCTGCGCCGCGCCGACATCGACGAAGCGGGCCTCGCCGCGCTCTCAAATACCTACGAGGCGCGCAAGGACCGCGACCGCGAGAAGCTCGACACCATGATTGCCTACGCGCAGAGCGCGCTCTGCCGATGGCAGCTGATTCTCCGGCAGTTCGACGAGACGCTCGACGGCGAGGCCTGCGGCGACTGCGACAATTGCCGCCGCAGCGAATCGCGACAGCAGCTGGCGCCGGCGTCCTGAGCGGCCGGGCCTCCTGGTTAGAACGGCCGCCGCGGCGACATCTGCAGCCGTACATCGTCACGCAGCGCTTTCACGATGATCGTCGGCTGCAATAACTTGGCGTCGCCGCTGAACTCCACCTCGTAGCGATCGGCCATGATCTGATGATCCTCGGCGAGTCGCCCGGCGATGTCCTTCAGGCGCTCGCTCAGCCCGCTGTCGACGACAATCGACACGTAGAGGCCGCCGGTGTTCTGCACCAGGTTCTGCGCGAGGTCGGTCACCGGTCCGGTCTGCTTCCCGGCAATCACCACCGCGTGGGCGCTCCCGCCACGGCCGAGAAAATCATTCATGAACCTGTTGTACCTGGCAATGTCCGGCTCGCGCCGGGTATCGCCGTTGTCGGTGGTGACGATGACCAACACCGGCCACGCGGTCGGCGCGATTTTCAGGAAGCGGTGGTCCGACTCGATCATCGTCTCGAGGAACGCGTTGGCGCCGCCCTCCGATGCGAAGCGGCCGATTTCCGTCCGCAGCTTCTGGCGATCAACGGAGGGAACGGTCCGCACCCTGATCTGACCGCCGGTGGTGACGAAGGCGATCTCATGCTCGCGCGGCACCGCATCCACGAACGCATTCAGCGCGAGGCGAACACTGTTCATCATCGACGCCGTCGCGGTGCTCGAGTCGACCATCAGCACGACGCGCATCGGCTCCTCGCCCACCGTGACGCGGGTCACGTCGCGGGCAACGCCGTCTTCGGTGATCTGAAAATCCGCGGCGGTCAGACCGGCGATCGGCGCGCCGGCGCCGTCGACCGCCGCGACGAAGACGCGCTTGGCGATGCGCTGCGCCGACAGCAGCGTGCGGCGGGACGACCACGAGGACGCATTGCGACGGCCGCTCGACACCAGGATCGGTTCATTACTCCTCCAGCGCCCGCAGTATGCCACTGCCGGGACGCGTGGTCTCAACTCGGCCGCGCCGTGCAATCCGCTGCCCCACGCGATAAAATCCTCCGCACATGACATCTGAATTGTGGATTCTGGCGGCGGGCGCCGCCATCGCCGGACTGGTGCAGGGAATTTCCGGGTTTGCGTTCTCGATGGTTGCGGTCTCGATCTGGGTCTGGGGTATCGATCCGAAGTTCGCGGCGGTGATGGCGGTGTTCGGCGGATGGTTCGGCCAGGTGATCTCGGCGTTCCGCGTCCGGCGCGGCTGGCACTTCGACATCCTCTGGCCGTTCGTGCGTCGGCAGCGCGATTGGCATCCCGATCGGCACGCTGCTGCTGCCGCTGCTCGATCCCAACCAGTTCAAGCTGGTGCTTGGCACGCTGCTGGTGGTGTGTTGCTCGCTGATGCTGGCCACCGCGAAACTGCCGCGGGTCGAGCAGCGGCGGGCGCGTCGCCGATGCCGGGGTCGGACTGCTCGGCGGCGTCATGGCGCCGCTCAGCGGCTTCAGCGGCCTGGCGCCGGCACTGTGGTGCACGCTGCGCGGCTACAACAAGGACGAACACCGCGCCGTGATCCAGAACTTCAACCTGATCGTGTTGTCGGCGACCGTCACGGCGAACCTGTGGTCGGGGCGTCTGCGTCCCTCGATGTGGCCGCAAATGGCCGTCGTCGCCGGCGCGCTGGTGCTGCCGGCGATCTGGGGGTCGAAGATCTATGTCGGCATGAGCCCGGTGGCGTTTCGAAAAACCGTGCTCTGGCTGCTGGTGCTGGCCGGCGTCGTGATGCTCAGCTCCGCGGTCCGGTCGATGATCTGACGCGGCGGGCCGGCTACGCGCCGGCACCGAGATAGGCGCCGACGCGCAGCAGATCGGCAAACACCCCGCCCGCCGTGACGGCGGGTCCCGCGCCAGGCCCCTGCACCACGAGCGGGTTGCGATCGTAGCGGCCGGTCACAAACCGCACCACGTTGTCGGTGAGGTTGATGTTGGCGAACGGATGGGTGCGCTCCATTTCGGTGAGCTTCACCGAGGCGCGCCCGCTCGCCACATCGAGCAGGCCGACGTAGCGAAGCACGCGGTTGTGCTGGTGCGCCGCCGTCAACCGCGACTGCATCGGCGCATCGAGCTCGGTGACGCGCGACCGGAACTCCGCCGCCGAGCAGGCGCGCAGCGATTCCGGCACCAGTCCTTCGACCGCCACGTCTTCGAGCTCGAGCTTCAGCCCGATCTCGCGCGCCAGGATGATCAGCTTTCTCGCCACGTCCATTCCCGACAGGTCGTCGCGCGCATCGGGCTCGGTGTAGCCCTTGTCGATGGCGTCGCACAGGATGGCGGAGAACGGCGCGCTGCCGTCCCAGACGTTGAACAGATACGCGAGCGTGCCGGAGAGGATGCCCTCGACCCGCCGGATCTCGTCGCCGGTCTCGCGCAGATCGCGCAGCGTCTGGATGACCGGCAGGGCCGCGCCGACGGTCGCCTCGTAGAGAAAGTGCGCCCGCGCCGCCCGCCGGCCCTGATGGAGCCGATCGAGGAACGGCAGGGTGCCGCTGCCGGCCTTCTTGTTGGGCGTGACGATGTGGATGCCGGCCGCGAGCCAGCTCCGGATAGCACGCGGCAATGTCATCGCTCGCGGTGCAGTCGATGAGCAACGCGTGCGGCAGGTGATCGGCGTGAATGTGCGCGGCAAAGGCGGCGAGGTCGGCGTCGACACCGGCCTCGAGCGCGGCGCGCCAGTCGCCGTCGAGCGCTACCCCGGTGTCGCTCAGCAGCATCTTGCGCGAGGTCATGATGCCGCGGACGCGCAGATCGAGGTTGCGCTCGAGGCGCAGCCGCGCCGTCTGCGACGCCAGCTGTTCGATCAGCGCGCTGCCGACCAGGCCCGGCCCGATCAGGCCGACCGAGATGGTGTTCGGCGACAGGTAGAAGGCGGCGTGCACGGCACGCAGCGCCTTGGTCGCATCGCGCTGCTCGATCACCACCGAGATGTTGCGCTCGGATGCGCCCTGCGCGATGGCGCGGACGTTGACCGCGGCCTTGGACAGCGCGCCGAACACCTTCGCGGCCGCGCCGGGCGTGCCCGGCCATGCCGTCGCCGACCACCGCCAGGATGCTGCAGTCGGCGGCGACCGCGACCTGCTGGATCTGCCCGTGCTGCAGCTCCGACTCGAACGCCTGGCGCACGATCCGTTCGGCGGACGCCGCCTCCGGCGCGCGGCACCGCAAAGCAGATCGAGTGCTCCGAGCTGGCCTGCGAGATCAGCATCACCGAGATGCTGGTGCTCGCGCAGCGCCGCGAACAGACGCTGCGCGGTGCCGGGCACGCCGATCATGCCGGCGCCCTCGACGTTGACGAGCGCGACCTGATCGATGGTGGTGATGCCCTTGACCGCGTGGCCCGACACCGGCTCCGCGCAGATCAGCGTGCCGGCGCGCTCCGGCGCGAAGGTGTTCCGGATCCAGATCGGGATGCCCTTCGCCACCGCCGGCGCCATCGTCTGCGGGTGCAGCACCTTGGCGCCGAAGTAGGCGAGCTCCATCGCCTCCTCGTACGACATCTGAGTCGATCACCGTCGCGCCGGGGACGCGGCGCGGATCGGCGCTCAGCACGCCGTCGACGTCGGTCCAGATGATGATCTCGCGCGGCGTCCAGCAGGTCGCCGAAGATGGCGCCGGAAAAGTCGCTGCCGTTGCGGCCGAGCGTGGTTTGCAGGCCCTGCTGCGTCACGGGCCACGAAGCCCGGCACGATCACGTGAGCGGGCCCGCGCGCTCGATCAGCGACGCGGCGTTGGCCCGCGACTCGTCCCACAGCACCGCCGGGCCGAGTGCGCCGTGCTCGATGCGGACCACCTCACGCGCATCGAGCCATTCCACCGCTCTGGTCGCCGCGACGTCGCTGCGCCAGGAACATCGCGAATAGTCGCGACGACCACAGCTCGCCGGATCCCGCGACGATGTCGCGGATGCTGCGCGAGGCCTGGCGGATCAGCTGCACGGTTTGCAGCACGCCGTGCAGGTCGTCGCAGTCGGCGGTCAGGCCGTTCGAGATACCCGTCGGCGGCGCGGCCGAGCAATTCGCGCGCGAGCTCGACATGCCTGAGCCGAATGGCGTCGAGCCGTTCCCAGCACGCCGCGTCGCGCCGTTCGGCGGCATCGACCAGACCGAGCAGATCGTCGGTGACGCCGCGGCAGGCCGAGAGCACGACCGCCTGGCGCGCGGCGGCATCCGCTTCGAGAATGTCCGCGACCCGCCGGAAGCAGGCGGCATCCGCCACGCTCGACCCGCCAAACTTGTGCACTCGCCACGCTTCCACGATTCGCTCCTTCACACCTACGGGTCAGTCGATACGGTCCGGGCAACAAAAAAGGCCATCACCTTTCGGATGATGGCCCTGGTCTCTCGCACGCATGCGCGGCTGCATCATCCGGTCCGCAGTGGCTGCGTCTCGGTAATGGTGGTGCAGGTCGCCATAATCGGGCAGGTGGTGGCGCGGGTCATTGAAGCCTGCAATCTTGTACCGCACTTGTCACGACAGCGTCAACAACGCGCCAATCGTCATCAGCGCGACGCCGGGTCCCACCTTCCATGAAATCGGCTCGCCAAGGACCACGACCGCGAGCACGATGGTCAGCGGCAGGCTGCGCCGAGTTTCGCGAGAATGGCGGTGATCGCCGATGCCACCGCCGACAGGAGCGCATAGAACAGCCAGGACATGCCCACACTGGAGCGCGCGTTCACGGACGATCGAATGCGGCCGCCAATAGGGGATAATCCCGGCTCATGATGCTCCTTCGGACAGTAGCGGCCCTGGCGGCCGGCGTGCTCCTGCCGCTGGCGGCGGCCGCGCAATCAGCCAACGCCACGCCCGCCCCCGGCTCGCCGACCGCCGATCGGCTGCCGATCTACGAGATCGATCCCACCTGGCCGCCGACGCTGCCGAACGACTGGATCCTCGGCGACATCCGCGGGCTGTTCGTGGACGATCGCGATCACCTGTGGGTGATCCACATGCCGTCGAGCCTCACCGACCAGGAGATCGGCGCGGCCGTCAAGCCGCCGATCGCCGACTGCTGCATTCCCGCGCCGCCGGTGCTGGAAATGGATCCGGACGGCAAGGTGTTGCGCAGCTGGGGCGGGCCCGGCGACGGTTATACGTGGTTCAACCAGGAGCACGGCATCTACATCGATCACAACGGCTTCGTCTGGATGGGCACGAGCAACGGCATGCACGTGATGAAGTTCACGCAGGACGGCAAGCACCTGATGACCATCGGTGAGCCGGGCGTGAACAAGGGCAGCAACGATCCGGATCACCTCGGCGGGCCGGCGAATTTCTACGTCGAGCCGAAGACCAACGAGCTGTTCATCGCCGATGGCTACATCAACAAGCGCGTCGTGGTGTATGACGCCGCCACTGGCAAGTACCAGCGGCATTGGGGCGCCTACGGCAAGGTGCCGGACGACACGCAGAAATACGTGTATCCGGTGAAACCCGACAGCCCGCCGCAGCAGTACTCGACGCTGCACGGCCTGGTCGGCTCCAAGGATGGCTTGATCTACGTGTCGGATCGCCGCGGCAACCGCATCCAGGTGTTCCGCCAGAACGGCGAGTACCTGATGGAGAAGTTCGTGCGTCCGGAAACCGGCGGCTCGGGCAGCGGCTTCAGCCTGCAGTTCTCGCGCGACGCCGAGCAAAGCCTGCTCTATCTGATCGACGGCACGAACCAGCGGGTGTGGATCCTCCGCCGCAAGGACCTGGCGATTCTCGATCGCTTCGGCAGGCCAGGGCGCCAGGCCGGCGAGTTCATCCGCGCGCACATGATCGCGATCGATTCGAAGAACCGGATGTACACCGGCGAGGCCGGCAACGGCCGCCGCATCCAGCGCTGGATCCTCAAGGGCACGCGGCCGGCGACGAGCGTCAAGCCGCCGATAGCAGGCCGGCAGGCTAGCAGGCCAGCAGGCTAGCGGGCTAGCGGGCTAGCAGGCCAGCAGGCTAGCGGGCCACAGTCTGTGGCTGAGCTCGACGCACGGCGGCGAGTGTTCGATACTGTGGCGGTCGATGTCACCGGCCTCAAGCAAACCCTCCCCCGAAAACACCTTGTTTGTCGGCGGTGGCGAAACCGCCACCCTGATGCGGAAGCTCGACTGGAGCGGCACCGTGGCCGGAGAGGTCGACACCTGGCCGCATAGCGTGCGCGCGATCCTGCGCATGATGCTGACCTCCCGCTATGCGATGTGGATGGGATGGGGACCGCAACTCGCCTTTCTCTACAACGACGCCTACGCGCGCATGACGCTCGGCGCCAAGCACCCGTGGGCGCTTGGCAGGCCCGCCAGCGAGGTGTGGGCCGAAATCTGGTCCGACATCGGGCCCCGCATCGACCACGTGCTGACCACCGGTCAAGCAACGTGGGATGAAGGCCTCCTGCTCTTCCTCGAACGCAGCGGCTTCCCCGAAGAGACCTACCACACCTTCTCGTACAGTCCCCTTCACCAGGACGACGGCACCATCGTTGGCATGTTCTGCGTTGTTACCGAGGAAACCGATCGCATCATCGACGAGCGCCGGCTCAACTTGCTGCGGGTGCTCGGTGAACGCCTCACCGCCAGTCAGACCGTCGAACAGGTGTGGGCGGCGCTCGAAGCGGCGCTGGCGAGCGACGCGCGGGACTTTCCGTTTGCGCTGGCCTACATGCTCGACGCGGATCAGTCGAACCTGCAGCTCGCGGCGACCAGCAACGTCGCGCCAGGGGACCCGGTGGCGCGGGCCACGCTCGACGGGCGCGACCGGCAGTGGCCGATCGACGACCTGATCGACGGCGAGGCGGCACAGGTGAAGATCGAGTTGGACGC
This sequence comes from uncultured Acidimicrobiia bacterium, assembly GCA_963795125.1. Taxonomy (GTDB): domain Bacteria; phylum Acidobacteriota; class Vicinamibacteria; order Vicinamibacterales; family UBA2999; genus 12-FULL-67-14b. The sequence goes on from CAWCGQ010000001.1 coordinate 2,521,282, forward strand.
GGGCACGGTGTGGCCGCGCGGTCCGTGGCAGAAGGCGCCGGGCCGAGCGGTGGCGGTGGCTATTGCGCGCCAGGGGCAGTCGCGGCCGGCCGCGATCCTCATCGCCGGACTCAATCCCTTCCGCCCGTTCGACGATGCCTACAGCAGCTTCGTGTCGTTAATCGCCGGCCAGCTCGCCGCCGCGCTGGCCAACGTCATGGCCCACGCCGCCGAACGCCAGCGGGCGCAGGCGCTGGCGCAGATCGACCGCGCCAAGACCACGTTCTTCTCGAACGTCAGCCACGAGCTACGCACACCGCTGACCCTGATGCTCGCTCCCGTCACCGAGTCGCTCGAGACGGCGGAGCGCACGCTGTCGGGCGACACGCTCGCGCTCGTCCACCGCAACGGATTGCGGCTTCATAAGCTGGTCAACGCGCTGCTCGACTTCTCGCGCATCGAGGCCGGCCGCATGGAGGCCAGTTACGAACCGGTGGACCTCGGCGCCTACACAGCAGACGTGGCGAGCTCCTTCCGCTCGACCATCGAACGGGCCGGCTTGCGTTACCGGGTCGAGACCGCGACCTCTGACCCGCCCACCTACGTCGATCGGGAGATGTGGGAGAAGATCGTCCTCAACCTGATCTCGAACGCCTTCAAGTTCACGCTCGAAGGCGAGATCGCGGTGACGGTGGCGCGCGAAGGCGAGCGCATGGTCCTGGCAGTGCGCGATTCGGGCATCGGCATCCCCGCCACCGAACTGCCGCGGATTTTCGAGCGCTTCCACCGCGTCGACGGCGCGCGCGGCCGCACGCTCGAGGGCACCGGCATCGGGCTGGCGCTGGTACAGGAACTGGTGCGCCTGCATGGCGGCACCATCTCCGTCGAGAGCGAGGCTGGACGCGGCACCACCTTCCGCGTGGCGATTCCCGTCGGCGCCGCGCACCTCCCGTCGGCGCGGATCGTCGAGCCGCGCGCGCTCGAGACCACCACCCTCGGCGCACAGCCCTTCATGGTCGAGGCCAATCGCTGGCTCCCGGAGGACGCCGCCGCCGGCACCCTGCTTGATCGCCGCGAGGAGACGGCGGGTGACACGCTGGCCGCACGCATCGTGCTGGCCGACGACAACGCCGACATGCGCGCCTATCTCGCGCAGCTGCTCGGACGCCGCTGGCAGGTGGCCAGTGCCTCCAATGGGTTGGAGGCGCTGGCGCTGGCTCGGGCGACGGCGCCGGACCTGGTGGTCAGCGACGTGATGATGCCGGGGCTCGATGGCTTCGGGTTACTGCGAGAATTGCGTTCCGATCCGCAGACACGGCACATTCCGGTGATGCTGCTGTCGGCCCGGGCCGGCGAAGAGGCCCGGATCGAAGGCTTCGAAGCCGGCGCCGACGATTACCTCGTCAAGCCGTTCACCGCCCGCGAAGCGCTCGCGCGCGTCGAGGCCCAACTGCTGCGCGCCCGAATGCGATCGGTCGCCGACGAACACCGGCGCCGCCTCGGCGCAGTGTTCGCCTCGGCGCCTGTGGCCATCGCGGTGCTGCGCGGATCAGACCATGTCTACGAGATGGTCAACGAATCGTACCGGGCGTTGATCGACCAGCGCGAAGTGCTCGGCCGGCCGATCCGGGAGGCGTTGCCTGAACTCGAGGGCCAGGCCATCTGCGACGTACTCGACGCCGTCTACCAGAGCGGTGAACGGTTCGTCGGACGGTCCTATCCTATCGACATCCGCCGCGGCCCGGCTGGCGCCCTGGAGCAAACGTTCTTCGATTTCGTCTATCAACCGACGACCGATGCCGCGGGGCGGGTCGACGGCATCGTCGCCGTCGGGTTCGAGGTGACGGAGCTTGCCAACGCCCGCCAGGCGGCCGAGGACGCCAATCGCGCCAAGGACGAATTTCTCGCCATGCTCGGGCACGAGTTGCGCAATCCACTGGCGCCGATTCTGACCGCGCTGCAGCTGCTGCGGCTGCGCGGAGTGCAGGCGGGCGATCGGGAACGCACCATCATCGAGCGCCAGGTCCGGCACCTCGTCAGCCTCGTCGACGACCTGCTCGACGTCTCCCGCATCACCCGCGGCAAGGTCCGCTTGAACCGCCTCCCCATTGAGTTGAGCGAGAGCGTCGCCAAGGGCATCGAACTGGCGAGTCCGCTGCTCGAACAGCAGCGCCACACCCTGTCCGTAGACGTCGCGACCACGGGCCTGGGCGTGCTGGCCGATACCGATCGCCTCGCGCAGGTGGTCAGCAACCTGCTGACCAATGCCGCCAAGTACACCCCGCCGGAAGGCCGGGTCAGCGTATCGGCGTCGGTCGAGGGCGATGACGTGGTGTTGAGGGTGCGCGATACGGGCATCGGCATTGCGCCGGAGATGCTGCCGCGCATCTTCGAATTGTTCGCGCAGGACCGCCAGGCGATCGACCGCGCCCCTGGCGGACTGGGGCTGGGCCTCGCGATCGTTCGCAGCCTCGTCAAGCTGCATGGCGGCTCGGTGTCCGCGCACAGCGACGGCCGCGATCGCGGCAGCGAGTTCGTCGTGCACCTCCCGCGCGTCATCGCCGACCGGGCGGGGGCCGCGGAGCCGGCGCCGGAGCCGCGGGCGACCGGACTCCGGCTCCTGGTGGTCGACGACAATCGCGACGCGGCGATGATGCTGGCCGAAGCGTTGGCGCTCGCGGGCCATCAGACCGAGGTGGCGCACGACGGGCCGGAAGCGCTGGCGAAGGCGGCCCGGTTCCATCCCGATGTCGCGTTGGTCGACATCGGCCTGCCGGTGATGGACGGGTTCGAGCTGGCCCACCAGCTGCGATCGCGGTACGACGCGCGCCAGCTGGCCCTGGTGGCGGTCACCGGCTACGGACAGGAGCACGATAGGCGCCGGTCGCGCGAGGCCGGCTTCGCGGCGCATCTGGTCAAGCCCGTGGACCTCGACGAACTAAAGACGCTGATCGGACAACTGCGCGAGGAGGCGGGGCGACGCGACCCCGCAAATGAGCGATAATCCTCGGCTCACCGTGCCGGACTCGCGCTCCGGGCTGCCAGCCCGGACACCCGGACGGACACTTACGAGGAGCTGATCATGATCGCGCCGCGAACCCTCTCCCGCACCCTCGCTGCCTGCGCTGCCGTCCTGCTGACGTCGTACGCCGTGCCGGTTCCGCCGGCGGCCACGTTCGCCCAGGGCAAGGTGGCCAACCCGATTACCGGCGAGGGTCTGCCGAACCCGGCGCCGAAAGTGACGCAAAACTGGGGTGAGCTGCCGGCAGGCCGGACCTGGGGCACGTCGGCCGGCCTCGACATCGATCCGAAGGACGGACACGTCTGGGGCTACGAGCGCTGCGGCGCGGGCACGGCGGGCGGCGGCCCGGTCGATTGCGAGAACAACCCGGTCGATCCGGTGTTCAAGTTCGATCGCCACACCGGCAAGGTGCTGGCCAACATCGGCAAGGGCGTGATGGTGACGCCGCACGGCCTTCACGTCGACAAGGACGGCAACGTCTGGGTCGCCGACTTCGCGGGCAACAAGGCCGGCGACCGGGGCCACCAGGTCCACAAGTTCACTCAGAAGGGCGAGAAGTTGATGAGCCTCGGCATCGCCGGCAAGCCCGGCACCGCTGACGGACAGTTCAACCAGCCCAACGACGTCGTGGTCGGGCCCGACGGCAGCATCTACGTATCGGACGGGCACGACGCGCAGGGCATGACCACCGCGGCGGCGATCGCCGAAGGCATCAAGCGCGGCGCCACGTCGCGCATCAGCAAGTTCACGGCGGATGGCAAGTTCGTCAAGTCGTGGGGCGGCATCGGCATGCGTCACGGCGAGTTCCGCACCCCGCATGCGTTGATGTTCGATGCGAAGGGCCGGCTGTGGGTGGCCGACCGGGGCAATCACCGCCTGGAGATCTTCGACCAGGACGGCAAGTATCTGGAGTCGCGGTATGCCTACGGACGCATCAGCGGATTCTTCATCAAGGGCAATCAGGTCTACGCGATCGACTCGGAGTCGAGCCCGTTGAACCACCCCAACTGGCGCAACGGCGTGCGCATCGGCCCGCTCGATGAAGATCGCGTGGTCGCGTTCATCCCGCCGTTCGAGCGCGAGGACCGGCTGTATCAGGGCACCGCCGGCGAAGGCATTGCGGTTGACGCCGACGGCAACGTCTACGCCGCGGAAGGTCCGAATTCAATCCGCCAGGCCGGCGGCGCGTTCACGAAGTACTCGGTGAAGTAAGGGCCGACGCGCCGTCGTGACCATCGACGCCGATCCGGCTCGCAGGTGGGCTTCGCCGAATCCCGGCGAAGCCGCCACCTCATCAGCGTATGATGCGGGGAAACGCTTACCGAAAGGGACCGATGGCCAAACGCACGACTACCACCCCCAAGAAGAAAACGGCGAAGAAGCAGACCGGGCTCAACTCGCTTGCCCAAACCACGGGCGAGACGCTCGGACGGGCGATGAACGCGGCGAATTCGCTCGGCGCGCGAGCCGCCGGGGCGGTCAAGACGGCCCGGAAGGCCGGCCGGACCGCGAAGAAGAAGGCAGCCAAGACGCAGGCGGCCGTGACGCGCGCGCTCAAGACGGGGGCAAAAACGATCAGGAAGAGCGCGAACAAAGTGGTCAAGGCGTCGCGCCGGATGACCGGCACCACCCGGCCCCGCGCCAAGCGGTGAGCCGGCCGCGCGGCCGGTCACCCTACGCCTGATGTGAGGTGGTTCCGCCGACGACGGTGCGTACGATGCGGATGTCCTTGATCTTCTCGACATCGATCGCATGCGGGTCGTCGGCGAGCACGACGTAATCCGCGAGCTTGCCGGCGGTGATCGACCCTTTGATCGCCTCTTCCCCAGATGCCCACGCGCCGTTGTAAGTGTTGACGGCAATCGCCTCGCTGACGCCGATTTTCTGATTGGCGCCCCACACTTTGCCGTCCCAGCCCTGGCGGGTGACCATGCCCTGAATGCCCATCAGCGGCGCGAACGGTCCCGGATAGAAGTCCGATCCGGCGCAGGCGTAGATGCCGGCATCGAGCAGGGAGCGGAACGCCATCGCGTTTCTTCATGAACTCCTCGCCGTAGTAGACGAACTTGTCGGGGTTGTAATAGGCGTAGGTGGTGAAGAGCGCCGGCACCGCGCCAATCGCTTTCATGCGGGCGACGAGCGACGGGTTCACCATCGTGCAGTGGGTGATTTTCGGACGCGCGTCGGGCACCGGCAGCAGCTTCAGGGCGCGCTCCATCGCGGTCAGATACATGTCGATCGCCACGTCGCCGTTGGCGTGGCAATTCACCTGGATGCCGGCGCGATGCACGCGCTCGACCCAGGCATTCAAGGTCTCCTGCGTCTCGGTGACGTTGCCTTTATAGGGCGGCGTCACGTTCGGATACGGCGTCGACATGCGCCATCGTCCGTTCCGAGAACGAGCCGTCGACGGTGTGCTCGGAGGTGGCGCCGAACTTGATCCACTCGTCGCCGAAGCCGCTCTTCATCCCCGCCGCGATCATCGCCTCGAGTGCGCGGCCGCTGGTTTCATAGCTGATGCGGTGCTTGAGATCGCCACGGGCGCGCACGTCCTGCATCGCCGGCAGGTCGCCGCCCTGATGGTGCACGCTGGTCAGGCCATAGCGCGCGAATTCCTTCGACATGTGCGCCACGCCGTCGCGCGAGCGCTGGTCGCGCTCGGCCGGCGTGTAGGCCGGACGGGTGCCGACCTTGTTGAACGGCGCCGCGGCGAGGTCGGTGACGCGGCCGGTGAGATTGCCGCTCGCGTCCTTGTCGTAGGTGCCGCCCATCGGATTGGGCGTGTCCCTGGTGACGCCGGCCAGCTCGAAGGCCTTGCTGTTGTAGAAATAGGTGTGGCCGCCGCGGTGGCGCACGATCACCGGATGTTCCGACGACACTTCGTCGAGATCGCGCATGGTGAGCGCGCGCTTGTCGCTGACCTTGGTGTCGTCGAAGAAATGGCCCTCGACCCACGTGCCCGCCGGGGTCGTCGCGGCGCGATCGCGCAGCTTGCCGATGACGCTGCGGATGCTGACGAACTCGACCTCGAAGGGATTGCCGACCAGCACCTCGTTCAGCAGCGTCTCGCCGGAGGCGTGGTTGTGGCAATCGATGAAGCCGGGCACGACCGTCATGCCCTTCGCATCGAAGGTCTGCGTGCGCTTCCCGGCCAGGTTGCGGATGTCACCGGTGGAGCCGACGGCGACGAAGCGGCCATTGGCGACGGCGAAGGCCTCCGCGCGCGGCGCGCGCGGGTCCATGGTGTAGACCACGGCGTTGAGGACGAGCAGATCGGGATCGGTGCCGCCGGCTGGCGGCGTGCTCTGGGAGGCGTGCACGCCGGCCACCAGTTGCGGCGCGCCGGCGAAAGCGGCGAGCGAGGCGCTCGCGGCATTGATGAATTGTCGGCGGTTGTGTCGGGCGTCTGCCATCACGGAACCTCGGCGGTAATCCTAACGCGAGTGACCGCAGCCGCGCACCAACTCGGATCGAACTTTGCTTTCCTACCGTGCATGGCCTCGACCAATCAACTTTCACGCTACGCCGGGAGAAAACTGGCCCGCCGGTTGACTCGATCCATTCCCTACATTGGCGCCGTCATTGCCGTAGCGACGCTCGGGAGCGCCATTCGACGCAAGGGCTGGGTCCGCGGCGTGGTCCATTCGGGCCTCGACGCCATCCCCTTCCTCGGCGGCGCCAAGAACATCGCTGAGGTGGTGCGGGGCCGCGACTTCCTCGCCGACCGGGTCGACCCACGGTAAAGCTCAAGTCGAATCGCGGCTCGCGGGTAAGAGGCAGCTTACCCAGGATGACGAGGACCGCCGCCGCCCGGCGCTCAATCGACAGCTGCTCGATCGCCTGCAGCGCGGCGGCTAGCGACGTCGAGGCGGTGCCGGAGATCGTGGCGCGCATCGGGCGGGCCGTAGATGCGCAGCTGCGGCCGCGCGGTTGACCGCGGCCGGATCACCGGTCACAATCAAGCCGTGCATCGCGTGATTTTTGCGATCGGGCTGGCGGCGCTGCTGTGGGCCACGTCCGCCCGCAGCGGTCCGGCGGCGTCCCCCGACAGCATCCGCATGTCGGGAGCGGAATCCTGCGCGGTGGCGGGCGCTTCGCACGGCTCCGGTGATTCCGACCGGCAGTGGCGTAACGCGCACCACGCGATTGCCATCGTCACCGAGTCGGTGTGGAAATCGGCGCCGGTGCACGCGGAGCTCGGCGCCACCGAGTCGGCCCGCATCTTCGAGGTCGCCCGTTCGGTCAGCTCGTCCGATCCTCCCTCGCCTTCCGCACCGATCTACCTCCGGCATACCCCACTCCTCATCTGATCCGCCCCGCTCGCCCGCGGTCACGCAACTGGAGGTGTGTCTTTCGGCAGGCAGGAGGATCAAATCATGCGTACGGATGTTTCGTTATTCGGCGCGGGCACGCGCAACCGAGTGCTCGTCATTATCGGCGTCATCGCCCTGTGTCTCTGGATCGTCTACCCGCTCACGGAGTCGCTCAAGCTCGGGCTCGACCTGAACGGCGGCGTGCAGCTGGTGCTGCGTGTGAAGACCGAGGATCCGCGCATTCCCGCCGAGCGCCGCGGCGCGGTCGTCGACGAGGCGATGCGGACCATCGACCGCAGGGTCAACGAGCTCGGCGTCTCCGAGTCGGTGGTCCAGCGCTATACGGCCGCCGATCAGATCCTGGTGGAGCTTCCGGGCGTGGCGGATGTCGAGCACGCCAAGACGATCATCAAGTCGACGGCGCAGCTGCGGTTGACGCTGGTCGATCGCGGGCCGTTCGAGAGCCGCGCAGCGGCGCTGCTCGCCTACGGCAACGCGCTGCCGGCTGAACTGGAGGTTCTGCAGCGACAGGCCAACGGTCGCGAGCCCGGCGATGCCGCCTACTACGCGGTTCGCCGCGATCCGGCGGTGACCGGCAACGACCTGCGCAGCGCCCGGCACGCGCTCGACGAGTTCGGCCGGCCCGCGGTCGGCTTCACGCTCACGCCGGACGCGGCGCGGCGGTTCGGGACGTTCACCGAAAGCAACCTCAATCGTCCAATCGCGACGGTGCTCGACAACCGCGTCATGTCGGTCGCCACAATCCACTCCCGCATCGACGATCAGGGCCAGATCTCCGGCGTCAGTCGCGCGGAGATGATCGAGCAGGTGATCAACCTGAATGCCGGCGCGCTGCCGGCGGATCTCGAATATGTCGAGGAGCGCACGATCGGCGCCAGCCTTGGCGCCGCGTCGGTTCGCGCCGGCGTGCTGGCGTCGCTCGGCGGCCTCGGCATCGTGCTGCTGTTCATGCTGTCGTATTACCGGCTCACGGGCCTCAACGCGCTCGTCTCGGTGGTGCTCAACCTGCTGATCCTGCTGGCGCTGATGGCCTGGATCCCGGTCACGCTGACGCTGCCCGGCATCGCCGGTCTGATCCTGACGATCGGCATGGGCGTGGACTCGAACGTGCTGATCTTCGAGCGGATCAAGGAGGAGCTCGCCGCCGCCAGGACGCCGCGGTCGGCGGTGAGGGCGGCTTTCACCCGCGTGTGGCTGACCATCGTCGATACGCACGTCACATCGCTCATCGCCGCCGGCCTGCTGTTTCAGTTCGGCACCACGTCGATCCGCGGGTTCGCCACCACGCTCGCCATTGGCCTGCTCGCCAACGTCTTCACCGCGGTGTTCGTGTCGCGCACGCTGTTCGAGGTTGCGCTCCGGCGACGCGCGAGTGAGTTCACGTTGAGCATCGGCAGCTCGCCGTTCGCCAACACCAGCATCAACTTCACGCGCTGGCGCCGCCACGCGCTGGCGGCTCTCGACCGTCGTGGTTCTGGCAGGCGTGGCGAGCGTCGCCGGCGGCGGGCTGCCGCTCGGCATCGACTTCGCCGGCGGAACGCTCGCGGTCGTGGAGTTCGCACGGGACGGCATCACCGAGGAGCAGGTGCGCGCCGCGGTTTCGGTGCTGCCGGGTGACGAGATGGTGCAGCGCTACGGCGCCGTGGCCGACCGCCGGTTCATGATTCGCTTGCCGCTCGCGTCGACCGGCGGCGATGCGCTCGAACACACCATCCGTCAGATCGCCGACGCGCTGCGGGCCTCAGGCCTGCCGGAGTTCAGGTTCGAGAAGCGCGAGCTGGTGAGCGCGATGATCGGCAGTGACCTCCAGCGGCGCGGGATCTACGCCGTGGCGACGTCGCTGGCCGGCATCGCGCTCTACATCGGCGTGCGCTTTCGGTTCGGGTTTGCGGTGGGGGCGATCGCCGCCACGCTCCACGACGTGCTCGTGACGGTGGCCTGCTTGTCGTGGGCCGGCTACGACCTGTCCCTCAACGTCGTCGCCGCGTTGCTGACGATCATCGGCTACTCGGTCAACGACACGATTGTCATCTTCGATCGCGTGCGGGAGAACGCGACACGCGCGCCGGCGGGCGGTCTCGACGCCGTCGTCAATCTGAGTGTCAACCAGACCTTGTCGCGTACCGCGATCACGGCCACAACCACCATCCTGTCGGTGGCGGCGCTCTACGCCTTCGGCGGTGAGGCGCTGCGGGGATTTGCGTTCACGATGCTCGTCGGCATCGCCGCCGGCACCTATTCGACGGTGTTCATCGCCTCGGCGATCGCCGTCGTCATGAGCCGGAGTCGGGCTCGGAAGGGAGCCGTGGAATGAAAGCTGACGCCACGCCCGCGACGTCGGGCGGGAGCGAGGATGGGCGGCTAACGTCTACGCGGCGCGATGCGTATAGCCCTTGTCGGCCTGGATCTCCAGGTCTGGATGCTTCGCCGGCTCGAGCACCGCCTTCGCGGTCGCGACCATGACGCCAATCCCGACCGCCAAAAACCCGGCACCGACGAGGAAAGTTAGCACCATGGTTGCGACGACATTCATTCGCCGTGCCATCGCGTGCACCAGCATTTGCCAGCATTTTCGAGGCCGCAGGTCCTGGCTGTGTCAAATGTTCTCCTTGCGTCGTGTGCTTCCTACCACTTTCGGGTGACCCCTGGGCCCAGGTGCCTTGCGCCACCGCAGCGGGCGGCTGATACGCGGTGACCACGGCGCCCTCCCGCCGATGGTCGGACGCCCGACCGACGCGAGCGGCTTTATCGAACTCGAGCGTAAAAAAGCGACACCGCACATGTCGACGATCGCCCGTAGCAGAACCAAACATAACGTGTAGAAATTCCTACATGGATCGGGCACCATCACCACGTGGGCGTGACGCGCCGCCGCTGACGTTTCTGGCAGCGTAATTGCTCCCTGCGAAGCGTCACCCCAAAACACTCAATCGATGCCGCTCAACAACGAAAGTTCATCCCCTCAGTCGCGCCAGGATTTTTGTCGGGCGCTCAGAACCGCGCGCGAACGCCGTGGGATCACGCTCGACACGATCGCCGCCGCGACGAAGATTCCGGCTTCCGTCTTCGCGGCCCTCGAGCGCGGCGACCTCGGTCGCTGGCCCAAGGGCATCTTCCGGCGCTCGTTCTTTCGCGATTACGCGCGGATGCTCGACCTGCCGGTCGCCGAGACGTGCGCGGACTTTGTCCAATTGTTTCCAGACGATGGGCGCACCGCGACAAGCGAGGAGGTGGCCAGCGATGTTCGCCTGGTACTCGATTCGGCGTGGCACGGACCGCGAAGCTCGTTGCTTTCGCGGCTGCTGGCCGCGATCCTCGACGCCTCGGCCGTCGTCGGTGTTGCCGCCGCGATCGCGTGGATGCTGGGCACTGGCTGGCCACTCACCGCCGCCATCGCCGCGCTGGCGTACTTCTCGCTGGCCACGGCATTACTTGGCGAAAGCCCCGCGAAGTGGATCATCGCCAGGCGCCGCGCGATGCTCGACAAGTTGAGGCAAGGCCCGGCCATCGCGACGACGTGGGCGCCGGGCGACAACGCCATCTCGCGCCTGTTCAGAAGCGCTGACGCCGGCTCGGCCGAGCCCGGCGACGAAGACGATGCGCGCCCGTGGATCACCGATGCGCACCGTGTCGGGCCCGCGGCCCCGCCGCAGCTCCGAGTCCGCATCAAGGCGTCGCAGTAGTTTCCAAACGACACCGCCCGACTATCACGTCGTCGTGGATACCCGCTGCAGCACGACGATCGTCTCGTCGTCTTCAGCCGGCGTTCCCCGACGGAACTCACGCACAGCCTCGCCGAACCGGCCGCCGAACGCCTCCGCGGACGACACGTCGAGCTGGCGGGCGACGGCCATGAGCCCGTCGCGACCAAGCTCCTCGCCATCCGGATTCGTAGCCTCGGAAACGCCGTCACTGTACAGCACAACCAAGTCGCCGACGTTCGGTTTTACGGTGATCCGGTTGTAGGAGATGTCGGGGAGAAGCCCAAGCGGGGTGTCCACGGCGGCACCCTTCGACCCTGGCTGTGGTCGTTCGAGCCACGTCCATTCGTCCAGGTTCGTTCGATACCAGAGCGGCGGCGGGTGTCCGGCATTGGTCACGACCAGCAGCCCCCTGCGGTCGTGGAAGCCAACGGCGACCATCGAGGCGTAGTAGGTGTCCTCGAGTTCCAGCTGAACGGCTTGATTGAGATCGCGCATGAGGCCGGTCTGTTGCAGTTCGGTGAGATGCGCCTGCATCAGCTCCCGAAGCTTCGTGCCCACCGACGCAACTGCGTGTCCGTGCCCGCTCACGTCCGCAAGCGCAACCCGAGACACCACGCAGCTCGGGCACACCGAGACGAAGTGGACATCGCCGCCCGCCTCTTCGAGCCCGGCCGGGACGCAACGGACCCACGCATCGAGTCCCGGCAACTGCACGAGTAGCGCGGTCTTACCGTTCCCGGACCACGTCTCGGCACACTCCAGGCGTTTTGGAGACGGCATCAGACGAGTCTACTGCTCATGGAGGATTGTGCGATCGCGCGCGCCCTCTTTGCCGCTGGTTCATTTGGCCAGCACTTCGAAGCCGGCAATCACGTCGAACAGTTCCTCGTCGATGCCGCTCTGCCGCACGCGATGAAATCTCCCCTGGAAATCCTCCAGGAGTTCATCGATGTTCTTGTCGGCGCGCTGCATCGCCGCCAGGCGGCTCGCGTTCTCGCTGGCGAGGGATTCGGCGCACGCCCGGAACAGCGAGACGTACAGGTATTCGCGAATGAACGCCCGCACGGTCGCGGTATCGCCCCCCATCACTTCGGCGACCCGCGGCGTCGGCCACGGGCGTTCGACCAAGGCGCGGCGCCAGGTGTCGTCGAGCGGCAGCAGTCGTTGACCGACCGGCGCATACACCGCGCCGGACACGTGGCGGTTGTAGATCAGGTGCAGTTCGGTGACGCGTCCAGCACCCTGACCCGTCTCGGTCTCAACGAGGATCTGCCCGACGAGCGAGGCAATGGCCCTGACGGAGTTGGGCACCTTGAAGTTTCCGACCAGCGACAGGCCGGCGTCCGCCAGATGCACGTGCACACGCTCCCCGACGGCCCAGACAACGGCGGTGCCTGGCAGAGCCGAGAGCGTCTCGATCGCGAGATCGGCCACGACGTCGTTGAACCGGCCTACCAGGCCCTGATCCGATCCGAACACGATCGCACCAATCGCTCCGGTCTCGGCCCGTTCATTCGGTCTGCGGCCCACGGCCGCCAGCTCCCTCTCCCGGAGGCAGGCACCCAACCCGAGTTCAATGGTGCGGTAGTAGTCGGCCAGCGCCTGCACCGACTGCTCGTACTGTCCGATGCTCGAGGCGGCCATGGCCTTCATCGTGCGGACGACCGACTGCAGATCGCCGGCGCTGTCGATCTTGCGGCGGAGGCTCGCGGTGGTATCGCTCATGCCTCTCCCTCACGCGCCGGCTGAAAACGGGCCAATGCTGCGCGAGCGATGTTCATGATCGTCAGACGATCCTCCTCACCTAATGTCGCGGTCCTCTCCATTCGGGCACAGACATCCGCCGGGATGTTCGCCGCTGCCTCGCGCACGGCGTGTTCGGCGTCGGTCATGAGCTCGAGCGGCACCGGGTCGAAGAGCGCCCCGCTCAGGGCCAGCAGAATGGCAATCTGGGCGGGCACCGACAGCGGAGCGAGCTCCGGCTGCTTGAGGCACGCGCGGATCCGCCGTCCGTGGGTGATGATCGTGCCGGTGTCGTCATCCATGCGGGCGCCGAAGCGGGCAAACGCCTCGAGTTCCTCGAACTGCGCGTAGGCCAGCTTGAGGTCGCTCGTCACCGCACGGTAGGCGGCGAGTTGGGCCTTACCGCCGACCCGCGACACCGACTTGCCGACATCGACCGCGGGCAGCACCCCCAATTCGAACAACGACGGCGACAGGTAGACCTGTCCGTCGGTGATCGAAATCAGGTTGGTCGGAATATAGGCCGACATGTTCTGCGCCTCGGTCTCGATGATCGGCAGCGCGGTGAGCGAGCCGCCGCCAAGCTCGGCGCGCAGATGGGTGGCGCGTTCGAGCAGCCGTGAGTGGATGTAGAAGATGTCGCCGGGAAACGCTTCCCGCCCGGGCGGCCGGCGTAGCAGCAGCGACAGCTCGCGATACGCGCGGGCGTGCTGCGTGAGGTCGTCGTAGACGATCAGCACGTCGCGACCCGCGGTCATGAAGTGCTCCGCGATGCTGGTGGCCGCGTACGGGGCAATGTAGGTGAGGCCGGGTGCGTCGTTCCCCTCGGCCACCATCACGACGGTGTACGCCATCGCGCCCTGCTCCCGCAGCACCGCCACCGCCTTCGCCACCGCGGCCGCGCGCTGGCCGATCGCGCAATAGACGCAGAGCACGTTCGTGCCGCGCTGGTTGAGGATGGTGTCGATCGCAATCGCCGTCTTGCCCGTCTGGCGATCCCCGAGAATCAACTCGCGTTGGCCGCGGCCGATTGGCACGAGCGCGTCGATCACCTTCAGGCCCGTCTGGAGCGGCACGGTGACCGGGGCGCGGTCCATGATGGCTGGAGCGGGCCGTTCGATGGGCCATCGCTCGCCGGCGGCCACCGGCCCGAGACCATCGAGCGGGCGGCCGAGCGGATCGACGACGCGTCCGAGCAGTCCGTCGCCCACGGGCACGTCCATCACGCGGCCGGTTCGCTCGACGGTATCGCCGGCGTGCAGCAGCCAGTGGTCGCCGAGCAGCACGACGCCGACCTCGTCCTCATCCACGTTGAAGGCGATGCCGGACACGCCGCCGGGAAATGTCACCAGCTCCTCGAAGCCGACGTTGGGGAGCCCGGAGACCGTGGCGATGCCGGTGGAGACGGTGGTGACCGTGCCCACCTCGTGTGGCGTCAGCTCGGGCGTGAACGCGCCGCGCGCCTGGCTGATGCGTTCGAACGCGCGGTCGAGGGCGTGCTGCAGGCTGTCGGGCGCGGTGCTCATGGGCTGGCTGCGTCCGGCTGTTTGATGAGGTCGCTAACCGCCCTCTCCAACGACGCGAGATAGTCGGCGATGCTCCACGCCACCTTGTGGCCGTTGGTGGTGAACTCGATCCCGCTGACCAGTTCCGGCGCGGTCTCGAAGCGGACGCGCACCTCAGCCGCGAAGGCGTCGTTCAGCGCCCGCTGAATGCCGGCGCGTTGCTCGTCCGGGAGTTCGAACGCGCTACGCAGGACCGCCGGATCCGTCGCGGACTTGACGCCCTTGGCCAGTCCCGCCTTCACCTCGCCGTCCATCGCCTGCAGTCGGCGCGTGAATACCTCGGTCATCCGCGCTTCCAGGCTGGTCGAGGCAAGATCCGTCAGCGCCTGCCGCGCGATGGCGAACACTTCCTCCTGGGTGCGGCGACCGAGTGCCTGATTGAGGGCATGAACATCGCGTCTCAACATCTCCATCCGTCTGGCACCAAGGGCCTCGGCCGCCTGGCGCGCTTCGTCGAGGAGTCGCTGCCCTTCGGCGTTGGCCTGGTCGGCCGCCTGGGTGACGAGCGCGGCGCGCTGCCGGTCGAACTCCTCGTTTTTGTGCTGGAACTTGTCGCGCTCCTTCGCGGCGCCGGCCTTCTGCTCACCGGCGTCGGCGATCACGGCGGCGATCCGCATTTCTCGCGCGTCGATGGCGTCACGGACCGGCTTGTAGAGAAAGCGCTTCATCAACCACACCAGGATGAGGAAGTTGAGGACCTGCGCGACGACGGTGAACCAGTCGATGAGCACGTTACTTTCCGATCGTCTGGGCGACGGCTTGATTCCAGAACGGATTGGCGAAGATGAGAATCATCGAGACCACGAAGCAGTAGATGGCGGTTGACTCGATCATCGCCAGGCCGACGAACAGGGTGCGGGTAATCGTGGCGGAGGCGTCGGGCTGCTGGGCCAGGGAGCTGAGCGCGGTCGACACCGCCCGCCCTTCGCCCAGTGCTGGCGCCATGCACCCGATGCCGGTGGTAAGGCCGGCAGTGACAATCGACGCGACGGCGATGAAAGTAAGGTGGTCCATAGGGTGTCCTTATGCGGGTCGTGGGGGTGTCAGGTCGTGGGCGCGCTCAACCGTGCGCATCCGCGTCCGCGTGGCGGACGCAATGTAGACCGCGGCCAGGATGCTGAAGATGTACGCCTGCACCATGCCGGTGAGCAGGCCGAGCGCGGTCATGACGATCGGGAAGATGAAGGGCGTAATGGTCAGCAGGATCGCGATGATCATCGCGCCGCTCATCATGTTGCCGAACAGGCGCACCGCCAGCGCCAGCGTGCGAGACACCTCGCTGATGATGTTGAACGGCAGCATGATGAACGTGGGCTCGACATAGGACGAGAGGTAGCCGCGCACGCCCTTTTCCTTGATGCCGAATGCCGGCACGGCCACGAGCACGCACAGCGCGAGGGCCGCCGTGGTCGAGAGCGAGCCGGTCGGCGGCTGAAAACCCGGAATGACGGTGCAGAGGCTGGCGGCGGCGACGAACAGGAAGAGCGTCCCCAGGAAGCCGACATACCGCTCCGCCGGGCGCAGGCCGACGTCCTCGATTTGCTGCGCGATCGCGGTGACGACGATCTCGAGCAGGTTCTGCCAGCGGGAACGTGCGTGATCAGTGGACAGGCGTCGCGTGATCAGTCGTGCTCCGACCGCCAGCACCAGCATCAGCGCCCACGTGAACACGATGGTGGCATTGAGGGTCACCAACCCGTACTGCCAGAAGATCACCTCGTCGGGGCTAAGGCGCATGGCTGGCCTGTCTTGCTGCGACGTTCGGGCGCGCGTCGACGAAGCGGCTCAGCCAGGTGACGATGACTCGCGCCGCCACGAACCCGATCAGGCAGACCAACAGTCGCTCCCATTGCCCGGCCCCGACCAGATAGAACCCGCCCAGGGCCACGCCCGTGCGCAGCAGCAGGCTCCCGCCAAACCACAGGGCCGGCTGCGCGGACGCCATCCCCCGGCGGACGGTCCACCACAGGCCGCCGAAAAAAATCGCGCCGAGCACTGCCCCCGCCAGACCGGCCAGCGTCAAGGTGAGCGTGTCATTCATGGTGGTCGTCCTGTTCCTCGCGCATCGCCTCGCCTTCCTTGGTCACCCAATGCCACGCATTCAGACAGCCGAGTGCGAGCCCGGCCATGAGCAGCGCCAGCGTCCAGGAGCGTGCACCCGGATAGCGTCGGTCCAACCAGAGACCGAGCGCTGCACCGAGCAGCGTCGGCACCACCACCGACCAGCCGATCAGCCCCATCATGCCCAGGCCGAACCACACGCCGGGCGTGGCGTTGCGCCGCGCCGCGAGCTTGCGCTCGGCCTTCGCCCCGACCTGCGCGGCCAGGGTCGGGACCTTCTTCGACGTCTCCTGCGGTCCGTCATTCGTCATGGAAGCTCGCGAATCGACGCACAAAACCCGCCTCCAGCTTCGCCATCACCGAGCGCACGTTGTGCTCGTGCGCATCCTGGATCACAAACTCCCGCTCCACCGCATCACGCAACCGACCGAGGTCCGTTCCTCCCAGCGCCCGCCGCACCGACACCAGCACGTCGGGGCCAGTCTTGACGAGCACGCCCTCGTCCACGGCCACAAACACCTCGCCCTCCGAGTCGGACTCGTAGATCAGAATGCCGGGCGTGAGCGCGGCAACGCAGTCGCGCCGGTTGGGCAGCAACCCGAACGAACCGTCGCGCGTTTCCGCCACGATGCGCGAGACGCCGGACTTCTCGGCGAAGACCTGGAACGGCAACAGCACCTTAAGATTCATGCCCATCGGCCGGTGCTTTCTTCGCCTCATCGACGCTACCGATCATGTAGAGCGCACGCTCCGGGTAGTCGCTGAACTCATCGCGCAGGATGCGCTCACAACCGTCCAGCGCATCCTCGAGGCTGACGAGTTTTCCGGCGTGGCCGGTGAACTGCCCGGTAGTGAAGAAGGGCTGCGTGAGAAAGCGCTCCAGGCGTCTGGCCCTGGCGGCGACCTTTCGATCCTCCGGCGACAATTGCTCCAGGCCGAGCATCGCGATGATGTCCTTGAGGCCCGCATACTGGGCGAGCGTCTGGCGGATCTCCTGGGCGAGGCCGTAGTGCCGCGGACCGCAGATGCTCGGCGTGGCCATCTTGGAACTGGATTGCAGCGGGTCGATGGCCGGAAAGAGCCCCTCACTCGCGCGCTTGCGGGAAAGCACGATCGACGCCGACAGGTGCGAGAAGGTGTGCACCGCCGCCGGATCGGTGAAGTCATCCGCCGGCACATACACCGCCTGGATGGAGGTGATCGCGCCGGCCTCGGTGTTGGCGATGCGCTCCTCCAGCGCCGACAGCTCGGTGCCCATCGTGGGCTGGTAGCCCAGACGCGACGGCATCTGCCCCATCAGACCGGACACCTCCATGCCCGCCTGGATGAAGCGGAAGATATTGTCGATGAGCAGCAGGACGTCGCGGTGCTGGTCGTCCCGAAAATACTCCGCCATCGTCAGCGCCGCATGCCCGATGCGGAAGCGGCTGCCCGGCGGCTCGTTCATCTGTCCGAACAGCATCACCATGCCCGGCAGGACACCCGCCGCCTTCATCTCGCGGTACAGCTCTTCGCCCTCGCGGCAGCGTTCACCGATACCGCAGAAGATGCTGACGCCCTCATGGTGTCCGATCATGTTGTGGATGATCTCGGTCAGCAGCACCGTCTTGCCAACGCCGGCGCCGCCGAACAGCCCCGCCTTGCCACCGCGTTCCATCGGCACGAGCACGTCGATGACCTTGATGCCCGTTTCAAAGATCTCCGAGGTGGTGGAGCGCTCCGCCAGCGGCGGCGGTGCACGATGCACCGAGCGCCATTCAGCATTGGACGGCGCCGCGCCGCGGTCGATGGCGTTGCCGAACACGTCGAACATGCGCCCGAGCGTGCCCTGACCGACCGGCGCCTTGAGCGGGCCGCCCGTATCCTCGACCGCGCTGCCGCGGGCGAGCCCTTGCGTGGGGGTCAACGCAATGCCGCGCACGTGTCGCGCATCGCGCTGCGCCAGCACCTCGAGAACGATCCGCCCGCCCTCACCCGCGCGCAGCAGCGAATGAATCGGCGGCAGGCGCTCCTCGAACCGGATATCCACGACGCTGCCGCGCACCGAGACGACGGCGCCGCGATTCGATGCACGGGTTGGGCTCATACAGGTGGCTGTGTCAACGTCGCCAAGATCGTGGAGCGCGCGGTCGCCCTTCGACGTAAGTCTCCACCCTGGAGGATGGCTCATCACGACCAACCGGCGATGTGCAATAGCGAACAGTCCGCTCGCGATCCGAAACCCGGAACAACGTTGTGACCATGCTCCAGTACAATTGAGGACAGACGGGGTGGCCCCGGCCTCCGCTCGGTGCCGCGACCTGCTGTCGCAGCTCACCAGTTCTGACGATCCGCGAGGCTCCGAGCAAGGGATAGGTACGTCGAAACGATGAAAGGCGCAGCGTGGATCATTCTCGTCGTGCTCTGGCTGGCTCCACCGGCCTTCGCGCAGAACGCCGATGAGCTTCCCGAGCTGTTGCGCGCCAGGCTCGAGAGCGCGGGCACTGCTCCACGACTGAGCATCGCCAACGAGATCATCCACGCGTCCAGCCTGCTGCCGGTCGTCTACGATGCTCGCGACTTTGCGCCGGTCTGGATCGATGCGCGCGGCCCGCTGCCCATCCTCGACGACCTGCTCGACGCGATCCGCCGGTCCGCCGATCACGGCCTGCGTCCGTCGGACTACCACCTGCAACTGCTCCAGCAGAAGGTGACCGATCATGCGCGGCGCGCCCTGACCGGCAGCGGCCTGATCGAGGTCGAGTTGCTCGCGACCGACGCGTTTCTCGTCTACGCCTCGCACCTGCTCGCCGGCCACGTCGACCCGAACACCGTTCACGTCACGTGGTTCATCCCACGCCCTGAAGCCGACCTGGCCGCCTTACTCGAGCAGGCGGCGTCGACGGGGCGCATCCGCGACGCCCTCGAACAGGTGGCGCCGGCGGCCCCGGCGTATGGCCGGCTGAAGGGCGCGCTCGCGGAGTACCGCTCCCTCGCCAGCCGCGGAGGATGGCCCGCGCTGCCGCCCGGGGAAACACTGCGGGCCGGCGATCGTGGCGCGCGTGTCGCCGTGCTCAGAAAACGGCTGGCGGTGACGAGCCCCGGCCTGTCCGATCAGACGAGCGAACTGCTCGACGACGACCTGCAGCAGTCCGTCAAGATATTCCAGCGACGCCACGGATTGACCGACGATGGCGTGGTCGGGGTGGCGACGAGTCGCGCACTCAACGTCACGGTGGAAGAACGGATCGCCCAGATCCAAATCAACCTCGAGCGGTGGCGGTGGCTGCCCGTTGACCTCGGCCATCGGCACATCCTCGTCAACATCGCCGGCTTCCGCCTCTACGTTGTCGAGTCGAACGAAACGGTCATGACCATGCGCGCCATCGTCGGGCGACCGTACCGAAACACACCGATCTTCACGGACGAGATGACCTACCTGGTGTTCAGCCCCTACTGGCATGTCCCGCGCGGGATTGCCGGTCGCGACATCCTGCCCAAGGTGCAGAAGGATCCGGGCTACCTCCACGCCAACGGCTTTCAAGTGTTCCGGGGTTGGGATAGCGATGTCGCCGTCGATCCGGGGACCGTGGCGTGGGCGAGCCTGACTGGTTCGAGCTCTCCCCTACCGGTTCCGTCAGGATGCGGGCCCGCTGAACGCACTCGGACGGGTCAAGTTCATGTTCCCGAACAGTTTCAGCGTCTACCTTCACGACACCCCGAGCCGTTACCTCTTCAACGAGACGTCTCGCGCATTCAGCTCCGGCTGCGTCCGCATCGAGAAGCCGGCCGAGCTCGCGTTGTACCTCCTGAAAGACGCGGCCGGATGGGATCTGAACGCGATCGAAAGCGCGATGAACCAACGCCGGGAACAGACCGTTCGGCTTCGCACGTCGATCCCCGTCCATCTGCTGTACTGGACGGCGTGGGCCGACGACGATGGCACCCTTCAGTTCCCTGCCGATATCTACCGCCGCGACACCCGTCTGCGTCGGGCGCTCGAACAGGCGCCCCCGGCGCAATGAGATCTTGACGCTACACCTCGAGGAGCAGATGCAAATACAGACGAACCACGACCGCAACATCGCCGGAAGCGAGGGCCTGTCGGCGAAGGCCAACACCATTGTCGAAGCGGCTCTGGCCCGGTTCAGCGAACAGATCACCAGGGTGGAAGTTCACCTCAGCGACGAGAACGGCGCCCGAGGCGGCGTTGATGACAAACGGTGCGTGATGGAAGCCCGCTTGAGAGGGCACCAGCCGATCGCCGTCACCCATCACGCGGCGACCGTGGAGCTGGCCATGGACGGCGCGGCCGACAAGCTGAAGCAGTCGATCACGAGCACGCTCGGGCGGCTGCGGGATATTTAGGAGCGCGCGCCGATGCGTGGGATGGCGGGCTGGTTCAGCTCGGCGCGAGCCTGCAGGAGCTGCAGGATGTGCGTCCGCCCGACCATGCCTTCGAACTTGCCGTTCGACATGACCGGCAGCTGATTGACGTCCTCCCGCCCCATCAGTCTGAGCGCGTCAATCGCCAGCGCGTCGGGTGGGATGGTGCGCAGGTCGTCGATCGGGCGCATCACCTCGCTCAGCGGCGCGCTCGCCCAACGGTCGCGCGGCAGACTCTTGATCTCGTGAGAGGTGATCAAGCCGACCACTCCGCCCGGGCCACCCACGACGAAGCAGCGCTGGCCCGTGCGCAGCAGATGCTCGTCAACCAGGGTCTGGACCCGCATGTCCTGGCCCACCGTCTCGCAGTCGGTCGCCATGATGTCGCGGACGTGGACGCCGCGAAGGTCGGCGACCACCGCCACCTGGGCGTAACTGGCCTGCGCGGCCTGGAGCAGGAACCAGCCGATGAAGGCG
The DNA here is from genome assembly GCA_963795125.1 of uncultured Acidimicrobiia bacterium. Lineage (GTDB taxonomy): Bacteria > Acidobacteriota > Vicinamibacteria > Vicinamibacterales > UBA2999 > 12-FULL-67-14b. The sequence goes on from CAWCGQ010000001.1 coordinate 2,542,532, forward strand.
ATCCACAGGCCGCCAAATCCGGCGCCGGCGAAAAATTGCATCACCCCGAGCAGGATGAAGCCGAAGGCGACGGCTTGCCCGACGCGCGCCGCGCTCATCGTCGACCGGTCGGCGTCGCCGGTGCGGCTCCAGATAATCGCCCGCAGAATCCGGCCGCCGTCCAGCGGAAAGCCGGGAATCAGGTTGAACACCGCCAGCGTGATGTTGATGTACCCCAACCAGCCCAGCACCGCCGTCGCCGGGCTCACGTCGGCTTCGGGTGACCAGCCGAGCGACGCCGCCAGGCCGTAACAGCCCAGGCCAATCGCGACGCTCGCGATCGGTCCGGCGACGGCGATCAAGAACTCGGTCTTGGCGGTCGGCGACGGGTTGTCCATGGTGGCGACGCCGCCGAGCGCGAAGAGCGTGATCGAACGGACCGACACGCCGCGCGCGCGGGCCACCAAAGCGTGAGACAGTTCGTGGAGGACGATCGAGGCGAAGAAGAGCAAGGCGGTGACGATCGCCGAGGCCCACACCGTCTCGCGGCTCCAGCTGGGATCGGTCGCACCAAAATGCCCGACCAGCGACAACGTGATCAGCAGCGCGATGATGAACCAGCTGTAGTGGAGTCCGATGACCACGCCGAACAGCCGCCCGAGTGTAATGCTTGGCTTCATTCGATCCTCAGCTGGAGTCTCGCACGGAGACCTCCCGGCACTCTAGTGTTGTAGCCGACCATTCGACCATGTCCGCCCTCACGACCATACCTCAGTCACCATCGGATGATGGTGCGCTACTGGACAGGCTCCAGCGCGACACCTTCGAATACTTCGTAAATGAGGTGAATCCGCTCAACGGGCTGGTTGCGGACAAGACGCAGGACGGCTGGCCGGCCAGTATTGCGGCGACCGGCCTTGCGCTCGCGGCCTACCCGGTTGGCGTGGAGCGTGGCCTCATGACGCGCGAGGCCGCCGTGGCGATCACGTTGACGACGCTGCGGTTTTTCCGCGACAGCGTGCAGGGGACCTCGCCCGACGCCACCGGCTACAAAGGCTTTTACTATCACTTTCTCGACATGACAGACGGGTCAACGCGCCTGGCGGTGCGAGCTCTCGACCGTCGACACCGGATTCCTGCTGGCCGGCGCGCTCACCGCCGCCGCCTACTTCGAGCGCGACACCGAGGACGAACAGCACATCAGGACCGTGGCCGACGAGTTGTATCGGCGTGCCGATTGGCGCTGGGCGCAGCACGGCGGGGCGACGCTCACGCACGGGTATAAGCCACGGGCGGGCTTCCTCAGGCATCGATGGCAGGGCTACGACGAGGCGCTGCTGCTGTATGCGCTGGCGCTGGGGTCGCCCACCTACCCGCTACCCGACGACAGCTACCCGGCCTGGCAGTCCACCTACGTCTGGAGGAAGATCTACGACTACGAATTCGTCTACGCGGGTCCGCTGTTCATCCATCAGCTGTCGCACCTCTGGATCGACTTCAGGGGCATCCAGGACGACTTCGTGCGCGACCGGGGGCTCGACTATTTCGAGAACAGCCGTCGCGCCACCTACGTGCAGCGCGAGTACGCGATCCGCAATCCACGGGAGTTCGCGCTCTACGGCAAGGACTGCTGGGGCTTGACCGCGAGCGACGGGCCTGGTCCTGCCACGGTGAAAGTAGGCGGCGTCAAGCGCAAGTTCTTCGATTACGTGGCGCGTGGCGCTCCGGACGGACCCGATGACGGGACGATTGCGCCGTGGGCCGTGGTCGCCTCATTGCCCTTCGCACCGGAAATCGTGTTACCGGCGGTGCGCTACTTCACCGACCAGATCAAGCTCGAACAGGCCGACTCGTACGGCTTCAAGGCGACATTCAACCCGACATTCCCCGTCAGGTCGGGCAACGGCAATGGGTGGGTGTCGCCATGGAACTTTGGACTGAATCAGGGGCCGATCGTGTTGATGATCGAGAACCAGCGCTCGGGCCTCGTCTGGCGGCTGATGCGGCAGTGCCCCTACATCGTCCAGGGGCTGCGCCGCGCCGGGTTCCGCGGGGGCTGGTTGTGAGGGTGGGTGCCAATCGACAGCGGGCACGGGATGTCCAGAACAGCATAGACCCCCGAGGCGGGTTCCGGCATCATCAGCCATGGACCCAGAACGCCCCGTAACCGACCACCCGCCCGCCACGCCTGCGATACCCGACGTCAAAGCGGCGCAGCTGAGGCGCCTCAGCAGGTATGGCGCCGCGGTCCTGGGCATTTTCCTTCTCGGCTTCGTGCCGATGTGGCTGGCGGCGCGCGGCCGCGCCAACGAACGCGACGTCGCGCAGGAGGCGCTGCGCTTCGCCCGGCTCGAGAACACGCTGGCGGCCTCGGCCATTCAGACGCGACGCGGCGAGTACGAGCCCGCACGCGACGCCGCCAGCACCTTCTTCACCGACCTCCACGCCGAGCTCGACCGGACTCCGTCCGTGCTCACCGCGCCCCAGCGCGAGATGCTGACGGCCCTGCTCTCGCAACGCGATCAGCTGATTACGCTGCTCGCGCGCGCGGATTCTGCCGGCGCGGAACGGATGACGGACGCCTACGTGTCGTACCGGCAGGCGATGGGCACCTTGCCCCAACCCCAGGGCGGTCGGTAGGCGCGCACCGGCACGGGCGCGACGACTACGCGTATCACGACACCCGAACACGAGATCTTTGAAGGCCACCATCGCGGCGCTCACCAGGGGACAGGTCGACCTGCTGCTGGTCAGCGCCTCATCGGATGCCGTGCACGGCGGCGTCGATGCGGACGCAGCCGGGCCTGAGGGCCGCTGCGGACCGACCGTGACCGCAAGACCGGCGCGCGAGTCTCGGATCTTCCTGGCGGCTAGTCGACCGCTTCACGGCCTGGTGATTCAGCGCCCTGGCGAAGCTGACGCAGCACCCGCGTCAGCTCGTCGAGCGCGATGGGCTTCACGAGGTGCGCGTCAAACCCGACCGCCCGCGATCGCTCTTGATCGGACCGCTGCCCGTAGCCGGTGACGGCGACGAGCCGAATGTCCTGCCGCGCCTGAAGATGCCGCGCGAGCTCGTAGCCATCCATGACCGGGAGGCCGATGTCGAGCACGCCGATCTCCGGCGTGAACTCCTCGGCGATGTGCAGGGCCGTGGGGCCGTCGGCCGCCGTTCGCACCTCGTAGCCGAGCGCCGCCAGCGCGTCGTGCAGCAGTCTGGCCGCATCGTCGTTGTCGTCGACAATGAGGATGCGTTCGCCGGTCCCGCGTGACAGGGACTCACCGAGCGCATCTGCCACCGGTGCGACACCCGCACTGTCCGGCGCTCCAGCGGCGATCGGCAACTCGACCACGAATTCGCTGCCGCGACCCGGGCCTTCGCTCGTCGCCCACACCCGACCGCTGTGCATGCGGACGAGGCTGCGGACGATGGCCAGCCCGAGCCCCAGGCCGCCGGCCGACCGGTCCAGCGCCTGCGGGTGCTGTTCGAACAACTCGAAGACGCGTTCCAGCATGTCCGGCGCAATGCCAATGCCCTCGTCCCGGACGCGGATGATCGCGTGGTGGGCGACGGCTGCGGCGCGCAGGGTGATCACGCTGCCCTCGTCGCTGTACTTGGAGGCGTTGGTCAGGAGGTTCGAGATGACCTGCGCGACCCGCGCCGGATCCGCTTTGATCACCAGCCCCAGTTTCGGGATGTCGATGTTGAGGCGCTGCTGCTTGCGATCCAGCGCCGGACTGGCCATTTCTATCGCCCGCGCGGCGACCTGCGCGAGTTCCACTTTCAGCTTCCGTAACTCGATTTTCCCGCGCGTGATGCGCGACACGTCGAGCAGGTCGTCTACCAGCCGCATCAGGTTCGCGACCTGGCGCTCAATCACTTCGATCTCCCGCGACGTCTGATTCTTCAGCCGCATCAGCTGCAGCGCCGTCAGGATCGGGGACAGCGGATTGCGCAATTCGTGACCGAGCATCGCCAGGAAGTCGTCCTTCGCGCGGGTGGCCTCTTCAGCCCGGGTGCGCGCGGCGTTCAGCGCCTGCGTCTGCGCTTCCAGCTGATGAAGCGCACCTTGCACCTCGGCGCGGGCACTGTCCAGTGCACGCGCGAGCGTTTCCGCTTCCCGCGCGTAGGTTTGCGCCGCACGCAGCTCACCGCGCGCGCTGACCGCGACCTGTTCCGCCCGGACGGTGGACGCAAGCAGCGGCAGGACGGCTGCGAGTGCCGCCGTACAGTCGTCTCGTACGGCGCCGCCGACGAGGACGCAGCGCAGCTCCTGAGCCCGCCACGGCAGTCGCGTCGACGATGCGGCTGGTGGTCGGAAACGCCACTCGTCCGCGATGGACTCCGGCGCCGCGCACGGTTTGCAGAAACTGGCGCCAGGTTTCACCGCCCGGAAGCGTGGCGGAAAAGCCCGGGGCTGGAAGCAGCACCAGGGCATCGTGATCTTCGACCAGAAGGATTACGGCTTCGGCCCCCACCGCGTGGGCCAGCCGTTCAGCCGACTCTCGCCGGCCCGCCGCGTCCGACAGCGCCGCGGCCAGGCTCACGACCGTCAGCTCGCTCATGATCGTCAGGCGGGCAGCACCATGACGACCGCCGTGCAGTTGTGGAACCCCCCGAACTGCCCTTCAGCTCGGGCGATCTGCCCGTAGGTATTGCAGCCGACCAGCCGTGCGTCCCCAAGCATGTCGGTTACCGTTTGCAGTTCGAAGCCGAAGTCATTGCCCATGCGCAGCCGCGTGGCGACGCAGTCGAAGAACAAGGCCGCCGCTGGTGGCGCGCCGTGCAGTGCGTCGATCGCCGCCTTGGTCGCCCGCTGCGCCGCGGTAATGGCGGAGTCGGAGCTGGTCTTCATGATGTGGACACGCCCGCCTGCCGGGATCTCCGCCGCGCAGGTGACCGAGCCGTCGTCGTTGACGGCCAGTGGAACGCGCAGCTGATGGCCGACACCCGTATCAATGCCGAGGATGTTGTGCAGAAAGAACGGCAGCGGCGCCGACCGGTCGATGGTCTGACCGGTTGCGGCCGCGTGCGCCTCGAAGGCCTCGATGGCGGGAACGCCGTTCAGGCCGACGAGACGGGTACCGTCGACGTCGGTCACGCGAAGGGCTGCGCTGGCCGGCGTCCAGCCATGCCCGACGCCGATGCCGAATGGCTTGGACGAGAGCAGTTCGAGGGCGACCACGGCATCGGTGTAGGCGCGGGTGCCGAAAAACACATGGGTGCTGCTGAACTTCGCGTCGTCGCCGGCACCACCCCCGGCAAACTGGTACGCGCCCGAGGTCAGCACCGTCAAATCGCGGACCAGTTCATCCGCGTGCCCCGCCAACGCGTCGGTCATCACCAGCGCCGAGCGGTACGGAAAGCCCGTGGCCCCCACTCCCTGGAACGACGCCACCGCGTCGGTCGCCGCCTGCAATCGATCGCGGCTCACTTCCCGCCCAAGACCCGCGGAAGCGCGGATGTCTGTGGACTTGATCGCAAGCGCGCAGGCGGTTCCCTCTCCCTGGTTGTGACCGGTGAACTCGCCGGCCGACGATGAGCCAACCAGGAGACCGGGGCTGCACGCCTCGTTCAGCGAGGTGAGCAACTGCTCGTAATCGAATCGCGAGGAGGCGAACAGGACGACGACGTCGGGAGAACCGGCCGTGAAAGCGTCCGAAATTTGTCGGCCGAGGTCCGCCCCCGCCTCGTCGCTGCCATCCTGCCTGGTGTACGCCGCGAACGCCTGGGTCATGCGTCGATTATCCCACGGCCAACCGCAGCTCTTGGCTAGCTAGGCTGTTGAGGACATCTATGGCGAGGCCGACTCGCGCAACCGCCGTGCTACCGCAGCGCCCGCAGCGCGTTGAGGATGACGACCACGTCGATCGCTTCCTGCATGAGCGCACCTTGTACCGGCTGCAGATAGCCGAATGCCGCAATGACCATGCCGGCGACGGACAGACCCAGCCCGACGAATACGCTCTGCAGTGCGATCACCCGGGTGCGACGCGCAATATCGAGCGCTCTGGCGAGCGGCAGCAACTGATCGACAAGCAGAACCACTCCCGCCGCCTCCGAGGACGCCGCCGCGCCTCGCGCGCCCATCGCCACCCCGACATCGGCGGCGGCCAGGGCCGGCGCATCGTTGACGCCGTCACCCACCATCATCACCTGCCGTGTTGCCGCTTCACGGCGAACCGCGGCGACTTTACCTTCGGGCGACAAGTCTCCCAGGACCTCGTCCACACCGAGGGATTGGCCGACCGCCTGGGCGATGTGTTCCATGTCGCCGGACGCCAGCACGATCCGTTCGATTCCGGCGGCTCTCAGCGCATCGAGCGTGGAGCGCGCATCCTTGCGCAACTGGTCCTGAAGCAGGATGACGCCCGCCAGCACGCCGTCCACCGCCACCGCCACGGACATTACGCCGGCGGGGCGGTCCTGCCCGTCGAGCATCCGGCCGTCGTCGCGGCTGCGGTCGCGCACATAGGTATCGCCGCCGATCACCACCCGCCGGCCACCGACCGTTCCCTCGATCCCCTTGCCGGGAACTTCGGTGATATCGGAAGGTGGCAAGAGCGGAAGGCCTGCCTCGTGGGCCGCGTGAATCAGCGAGGTCGCGACGACGTGCGCCGATGCCTGGTCGACACTTGCGGCCAGCCCGAGCACGTCGTTTCTGGAAAAGCCGGATTGCGTTCTGACTTCGGTGATCGCGGGGCGCCCCTCGGTGAGCGTTCCGGTCTTGTCGAGAATGACCGTCCGTACGCGAGCCAGCGCTTCGAGCGCCGCGCCGTCCTTGACCAGCGCCCCGGATTTCGCGCTGCGCGACATGCCGGAAATAGTCGCCACCGGCACGGCGAGAATCAGCGGGCACGGCGTCGCCACCACGAGCACCGCCAACGCGCGGATCGGATCGTGGCTCACGCCCCAGGCGATGGCGGCGAGGGACACCGTCAGCACGAGAAAGCCGAGGGCATAGCGATCGGCCAGCCGGGCCATCGGCGACCTGCCCGCTTGAGCCGCCTCGACGAGGCGGACGATGCGCGCATAGGTGCTTTCCGACGCCGGCCGGCTCGCGATCAGGTCGAAAGGCGCGCCGACAAGGGTGGACCCGCTCAGCGCCTCGCCGCCGAGCGCGAGGCTCTTCGGTAGCGATTCCCCGGTGAGGGCCGACAGGTCGAGCACGGCCACGCCCTCGACGACGTGGCCGTCTACCGGGAGCACTTCGCCTTGCCGAATGAGCAGGCGGTCGCCTTGCCTGATGGTCGCGATCGGCACTTCTTCAAGGGCACGATCGCGATAGCGGATGGCGGTGAAGGCGACGCGGCCGAGCAGCGCGGTCATTTCGCGCCGTGCCCGTCCCTCGGCAAAATTCTCGAGCAGTTGACCGCCGGCATACATCAGCGCCACGACATTGCCGGCGAGAGTTTCCCCGAACACCAGCGCCGCGGACATGGAAAGCGCCGCCACCACGTCGAGCCCGACATCGCCGCGGCGCAGCGATCCGATGATCTGCACCAGCAAGGCGAGCAGAACGGGAACCGTCCCCAACGCCCAGAGCAGATGGGACCGATCGGCGTCGCCACGCCACCAGAACCAGCCCCCCGACACCAGGCCAAGCAGCGCTACGAGGACCAGCACGCGGGACCCGTAGCGCCGATACTCGACGCGGCGCATTGCCGGCCCAATCCTATCGAGGATGTTCAATGTTGAGCCGATCCACAGACGCTATGTAGTGTCATTTTCTGGCGGTTAGAGGGGCTCCGGCGAACCAAGGACGATTAACAGCGTGAGCGCTTTCGTCGCAGCGTGACGGCCGGTATGCTTGATGGCAGTGCGCCTTCGTCTGAACAATCGCCGAGTGCCTGACCCGCTCAACCCCGGTGGTGACATCGCCACGGTTCCACCGGCGGCGATCGTCGTCCTGGAGCACGATGAAATACGCCTTCGTCGTCACTGCCCTGCTGGCGTCGGCAACCATCGCCGCCGGCCGGCAGCCGCAATTCAAGTCCGGCGTTGAAGTCGTCTATCTCGATGTCACCGTCCAGGCGCCGGATGGTTCGATCGTTCGCGGCCTCGCGAAAGACGACTTCCTGATCTACGACGAAGAGGCGCCCCAGGACGTGGCCATCTTCTCCGCCGAGCCGGCGCCGATTAGTGTCGGCGTCCTGATTGACACCAGCGGCAGCATGACCGGTGAACGCATGGCCGCCGCGATTCGCGCCGCTGACGCGCTCGGGCGCTCGCTGCAACCCGGCGACCAATGGAGCATCTCCACCTTCGACAGCACCCGGCGCACGATGATCACCTGGCGCCCGTACCATCCGGGCATCGTCAACTCACTGAGAGCCATGCCGACCTCCGGCAGCACGGAACTGTTCAGGGCGGTAACCGGAATGGTCCCCTACATGAAGGACACGCCGCATCGCAAGCGGGCGATGCTGCTCATGACGGACGGCATCGACAACTCGATCATTGCCGCCAGCCGCGACGGCCGGGGCGATCCATTCGAAGCGCCCGGCCCGCTCGAAGGTTCCGCCAGGGCGCAGGCCGCGCTGCGCGAAGGCGAAGTGCTGCTCTACGCGCTCGGCGTCAACGTGGCGGGGCGAGCCGGCGCCGTGCACGTGCCGTCGCTGCAACGACTCGCCGAACCGACGGGCGGATCCGTCATCATTGCGTCGACCGTTCGTGAAGTGGAAGCGGCGGCGCAGCGGGTGGCCGAAGAGCTGCGTCAGCAGTACACCCTGGGGTTCTATCCGCAGAACGCCGGCGAAAATACCTATCGTCGACTGAGGGTGGTGACGAGACACCCGGACTACCGCGTTCGCACGCGCGACGGATATCTGACCGCCAATCCGAAGTGAGGGCCGGCCGTATGTGATGATGGGCCGATGCAACGGCTGCCTCGTCCATCGCTCCGCCCGTTCGTGGAGACGGGGTGGGCAATCGACGACACCGCTGACCCGCCGCTACAAATTCGTGCAAGACCGGCGCCGCACGCGCGCGCTACTGTGGGAGAGACTGATTGCACGGGAGGGCACGAATGGCCGTTCACGAATTGTTTGCCTATCTGAATGTCAGGAACACGAGCGAGGCGATTGAGTTCTACGCGCGCGCGTTCGGCGCCACGGAGAAGTTCCGGCTGACCGAGCCGGGCGGCCGCGTCGGCCACGCCGAGCTCGACTTCGGCGGCACCACCCTGATGGTGGCCGACGAGTTCCCCGAGTACGGGCTGTTCGGCCCGCAGCCGGGACAGCGCACCTCGGTGACGCTGCACCTCCACGTGGACGACGCCGACGCCACCATCGCGCGAGCGGTGGCCGCCGGCGCCGCGCTCGAGACGGCACCGTCGGACGCGTTCTACGGCGAGCGGTCGGGGTCGATCCGCGACCCGTTCGGCCATCGCTGGAGCATCGGCCACCGGATCGAGGACGTCTCCACCGAGGAGATGCAGCGCCGCTACACGCAGATGCTGCAGGGCCAGTAGGCTTGCGACGGCATTTCTGCCTCGAGAAATCGTGGTCCTAGTTGGAATGAAGGGATGCGATCAATGGACACGTCACCATCCCCTGTGCAGCGCGGCAACCGGTGACCAGGCCTTCCAACGCGAGCACCATCTGTCGGAGGCCGAGCAGCTTCGAGCGCACTTCGTCCAGCTTGTGTTCGGCCATGCCTCGGGCCTCCTCGCAGTGCGTGCCGTCGTCGAGTCTCAACAGCGCAAGTATTTCGCCCAGGCTGAATCCCAATCGCTGGGCGGCCTTGACGAACCTGACGCGCGCGACATCGGTCGGCCGGTACCGCCGGATCTCGCCATGCCGGCGCGGGGGCTGGTCCAACAACCCCTTGCGCTGGTAAAAGCGGATGGTTTCGACATTGACACCCGCCGCAGCGGCGAGGGCGCCAATCGATAGGCGCAGAGGATCTTGCGACATGTCCTTGACTCCGTACTTAGGTACGGAGTGTAACCTCACAGCTTGAGTTTGCGCACGCTGGCCGTCGTCGTTGGTGTCGCGGCCACCGTGGCGGCATGCTCCAGGGAATCGGGTCAGAACTCCGAAAGCGCCGCACCCATGAAGCTGGTGTTCCTGACGCGCGATGGGTGTGTGAACACCGTGACCATGCGGGCCAACCTGGACGAGGCGCTCCAGGCGCTGGCCTTGCCGACGGACTATCAACTGATTGATGCAGACACGTTGGCGGCGTCGGATCCGCGTGGCGGGTACGGCACTCCCACGGTCCTGTTCGCCGACCGCGATCTGTTTGGGATGGACGAGCCCCCGGTCCCTCACCCTCCTCCCACGTGACGGCTCTACCCGGGCGGAGTTCCGTCCTCAGCGTCGATTCAGCAGCGGTTGAAGTCGGCTCTGGCACCATCACGCTGAACACGGCGCCGCGCCGAAATGTCGCCGCGAGAAAGCTCGGCCCTGCTGGCGCCACCGACCATCGCCGCCGGCCGGCAGCCGCAATTCAGGTCCGGCGTTGAAAGTCGTCTCCGACTACCGCGTTCGCATGCGCGCCGGATATCTGACAGCCAATCCGAAGTAAATCCGTAAGGCGGCCTGACGCTGGTCGCGACTCTAGGCGTCGCCGAGCGGCGGCCGGTCTTCCGCGTCCATTGAGCGCAGCCGGGCCAGCACGCTCGCCAGGGCCGCGGGGTCAACCGGTTTGGTCAGATGCGCATCGAATCCGGCATCGAGCGCCCGTTGCTTGTCCTGCGACCGCCCCCACCCTGTCACGGCAACGACGATGATGTGCCGCGGCGATGGCTGCTGTCGAATGCGTCGGCACGTTTCGTATCCGTCGATGCCCGGCATGCCGATATCGAGCAACACGATGTCGGGTTGAAAGTCCTCGACCGCTGCGAGACCGCTCGCCGCGTCGTGTGCCATACGCGCCGCGCCGCCGAGCTGCTCGACCAACATCGCGATCGTGGTCGCGGCGTCCAGGTTGTCATCGATGATCACGACCCGGCTGGCGACCTGCGGCAGGTCGGTCGGCGAAGGCAATTGAGGCGCCGCGGCCGTCCCGCACAGCGGAATCGTGATCACGAAGACGGCTCCATGGCCGGGGCCATCGCTGTGCGCGGCAATCTCTCCGCCGTGCATCTCGATCAATCGTCGCGCCAGGGCCAGACCGATCCCCAAGCCGCCGTGGGTGCGCTCGGTCACCGCCTCGGCCTGCACGAACAGCTCGAACACCCGCGGCAGCAGTTCATTCGCGATGCCGCTCCCCGTATCCGACACCGTGATCGCGGCCCGCGGCGCAGCATCGGCGTCAAGAATGGCGGCGGAGATGCGGATTTCGCCGTCGGCCGGCGTAAACTTCGCGGCATTGTGCAGCACGTTCGACAGCACTTGCACGAAGCGCGTCGGATCCACATCGATCACGCATGGCTGCGCCGGCAGCTCGACGACCAGGGCAATTCTGGCCGCCTCGATGGCGGCGCGATGCGCTTCGATGGCATTCTGCACGAGATCGGTGAGCGAACTCGGCGCTCGCTGCAGGACGATCTTGCCCGAGGCGATGCGCGACACGTCGAGCAGATCGTCAATCAAGCGCACCATCTGGCGGATCTGACGCTCCATCATCGAGCGCACGCGCCGGACCGATTGCGGGGTATCGCCTGAGAGCCGAATCAGCTCGAGGCCGGTGCGAATCGGCGCCAGGGGATTGCGCAGCTCATGCGCGAGCAGCGCCAGGAACTCGTCCTTGCGGCGATCGGACTCGAGGAGCGCCGCCTCGGCGCGCTTTCGCTCGGTGATGTCGAGCAACATGTTGATGCCGCCAGTCACCCGGCCGGCCGCGTCGAACAACGGCGTGGGATAGGGTTCGAACCAGCGGCGTTCGCCATCGGGCCGTTCCGCGATTCCTTGCAGGCCACGAATCGGCCGCGCCTCTCTGAGCGCGGCGGCCATCGGGCCGTCGTGGGGCGACAACGGCGTGCCATCGGAGCGATAGAGCTTCCACGTCACGCACCATTGGTCGCGGCCCACCTCCGGGGTGCGGCCGGCGAACTCGACGGCGGCGGGGTTGAAATGGGTGAGCCGGCCTTCGACGTCGGTGGTATACACCGCTACCGGCAGCGCGTCCACCATCTCGCGAAATCGCCGTTCGCTCTCCTGCAGCGCGGCGTCGGCGCGCTTGCGTGCGGTGATGTCCCGCGCCGTCTTCGAAGCGCCGACCACCTGCCCGCGGCCGTCGGCAATGGGTGACACACTCAACGACACATCCACCAACGTCCCGTCTTTGCGGCGGCGCACCGTCTCGAACGGCTCGACATGGCCATTGCGGCAGATCGGCGCCAGGAGCGAGTGCTCGGTATCTAGCCGATCGTCGGGGATCAACATGTACACCGACTGGCCGATCGCCTCCGCAGCCGTGAAGCCGAAGAGCCGCTCCGCACCGTGATTCCAGGTGGTGATCGCCCCGAGGAGATCCGTGCTGATCATCGCGTCGTCCGACGACTCGACGACGGCGGCGAGCCTGGCGCGGGTGTTCTCGGCGTGCTTGCGCTCGGTGATGTCGTGGAACGCCAGCAGAATGGTGGCATCGCCGGCAGGAGCTATCCGACGTGCGTCCAGCAGAAAGGTTCGCGTGCCGAGCGCGGGAATACCTCGAGAGACCTCAATCTGTTCGAAGTCGCAGTGGTCGGCGAGGGTCGCGCGGAGGGACGTCCACACGGCGGACGCCTTCCAGTTGTCGTCGCCGAGATCGCGCAGCGGTACCCCGCTGGTCTTTTCGCGCGAGACGCCGAACGTCGAATAGAACGCGCGATTGGCGGATTGCACGCGCAACTCGGTGTCGAGGACCACCAGCGGGTTACTGATCGCGTTGAGGATCGCCTTGGTGTATCCCGTTCGTGCACGGCCTGGTCGAGACTGGCACGAAACGCGGTGACGTTGGTGAACGTGAGCACCGCGCCCGCCGGCTCGCCGGTGCGCTTCGGATAAGGGGCGACTCGCAGCAGGAACTGCCGATCGCCGCTCCTGACGTCACGCCGCGCCGGCGCCTCGTCGGCGATCGACTGCGCGCAGAGCGTTTCGAGATCATTCGCGCCGGCCAGCGCCGCGATGGCGCCCGGAGACCGGCCAAGGTCCGATGGCGCCAGATCAAACGCAGCGGCGGCCGCACGGTTGAAGCGAATCAGCGTGCCATCGACGCCGACGACCATGATCGGAACATCGACCGTGTCGAGGATGCCGGCGAAGTCGAGGCTTGCAGGATCGATAGCGCCGGCGTGACCCGCCCCACCACCGAGCCCGTCGGTCGGGACCTCACCGGGGTCGGGGCGATTGGTCACCGCGCCTGGTCCTGGCTGGCGCGGTAGCGTTGGCGGCTCCGTGTCAGCACCGAATCCGCGACCAGCGGAAGGGTGTCGCGCAGGGCCAGGAGCAGCGCCTGCGATCGCGGCATCTGGAATGGCGCGGCGTAGCGTGAGAGCAACTGTTGCTCCAGGACCATTGCTTCATCCGCACCCACCGTCTCCCGAAGCGCGTCGGCGACGGCGCGTTCGAGGCGGGCGTAGTCCTCGACCGGGATGAGGTGCGAATGATTCTGTCCGAGGCGCGGCAGCATGCGGGAGTGAACCTCGCCGTCGAAGTTGTCCATCACGAAGGAGCAAAAGATGGCGATCTCGTGCTCGTGGGCGAGGCGCTCGAACTGATCCTCCAGTTCCATGCTCGCCGCCGCGTCTCCCCGTTCCCACAGGACGTTCACCATCTCGCCCCACCACCGCACCTTGGGGTAGCGACCCTCGCCGCGCGTTTTGGCGATGACATCGCCGGCCAGGCCAAGGAAGACCGGCGCATCGGGCATGGCATCACGCATGAACTGCGGTAACAGCTCGTCGGCATCGACGACGGTGAGCTGCCCGCGCGCTTGCGAGGCGTTGATGTCGACGCCTTCGGCTTCGAGGCGCGGACGAAATGCCTCCCAGTGAGCGGCGGTCGGCACGAGGATGACGCCCTCCCCATTCGCCAGCGCTGACGCCGCGAAGCGACAGACGGCGCGGTTGAGAAATTGTTGATCCTGATACAGCTGGACGATGTGATCGCGCGGCCCGGCGCTTGCCAGCAGTCCGCCCCAGGGTTCACTCCCGTCCAGGCCGTCCGCCGCGACCGCTGGATGACTGGCGTGTCCCGCGAGTTCGTCTGGTCTGTGTCCGACGTTGCGTGACTGGTTCATCGCCATCCTTCGATCGGGAACGAGGGGATCGTCGACGCCACATCAGCGGGTCCCGGTTTCCTCAGGACCCTCCGGGTAGTTTGTCGGCGCGAAAAAAACGACCAGCTAAGTGGTCTGACGTACCCCATCAGCCCCCGGTCTGTCGGGTTTCGGCAGACGATAGCACGACCGCGTCACCCTGCCACGCTGGGGCGTCTAAGGTCTATCCCTCACCTGCCGTGACCCGCTGAGCGTGACGCCGTCCCGAACAACCTCAACACTGAGGAGATCAGCTTAGTGATCGATCAGGCGCAGGTGGTGGGTGTGCTTGGTCGAATGATCGCGGCGCCGCGATCGCCGCCTCGAGGCCGCCGTCGATCGGACGCCGGAATACCAGCGTCAGTCCCAATCGCGCGCAGGCTTCGGCGGCAATGGCGAGTCCAAGGCCCTTGCCGTCAGGCCGGCGCGTGCGGGCATCGGAACCGCGGAACCAGCGGACCGTCAGCGACGACAACTCCTCGTCGCCGACACCCGGGCCATCGTCGGTCACGGTGAGCGTGATCCCATCGTGACCGGAGCGATCGAGCACCACGGCCACGTGGCCGCCGGCGCGGTTGTAGCGGATCGCGTTGTCGATCAGGTTGCTCACCGCCTGCTCGAACAGCGTGGCGTCGGTGTGCAGCATCAGCGGCGTTCCAGGTACGGCGAAATCGAGGCCGACACCCGAGGCCCTGGCCAGCGGCTGATGACGCGCCACCACGCGCTCGACCAGCCCGCCCAGATCGACCGGGCCCATTACCAACGGCGCGCTGGTTTCACCGAGCTTGGTCGCCACGGCGAGATTGCGCAGGAGCGAGGTCATGTAGTGCATCTCCTTCACGGCCGCGTGCAGATCGCGGCGCGCATCCGCCGAGTTGTCGCTGTGCGACAGCCTCGCATCCAGGCTGGAGAGATGGCCCTGAAGCACCGTCATCGGCATCGCCACGTCGTGCGTGGTGTCGGCGACAAACTGGCGCAGCGTCTGTTCGCGAGCCTGGACGTCCTTGACGTGCATGCGCACGGAGGCGCCGGCCTCGTTGAACGCCCGGGCCAGCGCGGCAACCTCGTCGTTGCTCTCGACGGCTACCGGCTGCTCGTAGGTCGATGCCGCCGACCGACGGACGGCGTCGGCCAGGCGCCGCATCCTCGAAATGACTGGCCCGACCGCCAGCCAGACACCGGCAAGCATCGCCACCGCGGCGAGCGATACTGCCGCCAACTGGTCGCGAAGCTGTCCGGGTCGCGGCGGCATGCGCGCCAGGCCCACCGCGCAATCGCCGGCGCCGCCAATCTCAAATCGCAGCTGCACGCCCTGCTGGATGCCCGTCCGAAAGGTGGTCGCGGACGCGGCCGGAAGATCCGGCGCGTCGAGATCTTGCGACGCGCCGTCGCTGGAGTACGTGAAGAGCTGGAAGAAGCGTCCGCCGCCCGGGCCAGGGCCGCCCGGCGGCCCAGGTGGCGGACGGCGGTTGCCGGGCGGCGGCGGCCCCGGGCCCGGCGGCGGTCCCGGCCGCCTGATGCCGGCCTCGCATCGGTCCAGCAGTCCGCTCGTCAGTTCGATGTCAATCGCGCGCCGCAGCGTCTCTTCCATGGACGCGAGCCGGAACCGCTCGTCGATCAGAAACAGCACGACGATCACGGGTACGGCGATCAATCCGCTCGTGACGAAGAGTCGCGCCCGCAGCGTCATGACGGCGGTACTTCGTCGAGACGATAGCCGACGCCCCACACCGTGGCGATCATGGCGCCGGCACCACCAAGCTTGCGACGCAGGCGCGAAACGTGCACATCGAGCGTCCGCTCGCCGCCGTCGCGCGCCGGATCGAGCACGTGCTCCGCGAGCCACGCACGCGACACCGCGGCCCCCGGGCGGTTCGCGAGCGCGGCGATGAGGTCGAACTCCACGCGCGTCAGGTCCAGGGCGGCGCCGCTGAGGCTCGCGACGCGGGCGTCGGGATCCACAACCAGCGCACCGACGGTCCTCATGCGCCCGCCGGCGGTAAGCGCAGGGCGTCGCAGCCGGGCGCGCACCCGCGCGAGCAGTTCCTCCGGCCAGAAGGGCTTGGTCAGATAGTCGTCGGCGCCCAGTTCGAGCCCGCGTACCTTGTCGGCGGTGTCCTGTCGAGCACTCAGCAGCAGGACGGGAACGTGGTGATGGTTGCTGCGCAGGGCCTTGAGCACGTCGAACCCATGGGCGCCCGGCAACATCAGGTCGAGGACGACGAGCGCGAATGACGCAAAATCGGCGGACAGCGCCTGGTCGCCGCGCGTCACCCAGTCGACCTCGTACCCCGCCTGGCGCAGGTTATCGGCCACCTGGTTTCCCAGGGTCTCGTCGTCTTCGACCAGCAGCACGCGCATCGGGGCCATCGTGTCAGATCTCACTTGGTGTCGCCACACTGACACGCAGACCTTGCGTGAATGTGAAGCGCCGAGCTTCAGGGTTCCGCAAGGTGGTCTCCGTAGTATTCATGCAGGGGGGCCTGATGACACCCGCCGGCCTTCGCGCCGCTCTCGACCGCACCGCGATCCACTCGGGGCTGATCCACAATCCCTCGATTGAGATTCTGCACTCAACACAGGAGTCCTGATGAAATTCCCCGCAACCCCTCCCTTCAGTCGTGGCCCGGCGGATCAAGCATCGAAGACAGCGACCGGCAGCCGCGGCATCGTTCTGGTGGCCTTGGTGGCGCTCGGAACCGTGGTTGCGGTGGCCTGTGGCGGAGAGGGCGGCGACTCGATCAACCGCAGCGGGGGCAGGGACTCAGGCAAGGGCCTTCCGACACCAGTGGTCACCGCAAATTGCGAAACCCGCAAAGCGCAAATTGAAGGGCAGACCACGGGAGTCACCGTCATCTGCAACCCAGACAACACGATGACGCTGACCTCGGACAACGGGTTGCCAAACCACGACATGATGCACGGGATCGTCAACTGGATCGACCGAGTCCCTGTGCCCTACCCGATCGCCTGGACAGTACCCCTGGAGCCCGCATTCCAGGACGCCATCACCAACACCACCGGTATCGGCCCCAACGCGTTTGCTATCAACGGTGTTCCCATTTTTCACTACAGCACCGCTCCCGACCCGAACATCGACTTGAACCGGACCTATCGCGACACGGTCAAGGGGCAGGAGCTCGACGATTGCGGAGGCCACTCGGGGCAGGGCGATGACTACCACTATCACCAAGCCCCGACATGCCTGGCGGACGCGCAGCATCTCGATCTCCCCCTCGCCTACACCATTGATGGTGCAGCCGTGTTTTACGGTGGCGCTCCCGCCTCGCCGGAGCGAACCGCCCGCAGCCTCGACGGATACGACGCGCCCTCGGGCCTCGACGTCATGCAACGCCATCCGCCACGGTGACACGTGGATTTACTACACGACCGAGACGATCCCCTACGTGGTCGGCTGCCACCACACCGCGGGCATCGACAACGCCGGCTACAACGTGCCCTTGTTTCGCGATCAGAAGGTCGCAGATGCGCTGGGAAACCGCGTGGGCGAGGTCAATCGCGGCATCGGGCCGCTCAGGGCGGTCACTCGGGTGGGCGACGTGTACGAACAGGTCTTCGAGCAAGATGGCACCACGCGCAGCATCCGTTACGAAGTGAGCGATGACGGCTCCATTCAGACGATCCGCATGCGCTGGCTCGAAGGACAACATGTCATCGACTCGCGAACGTTTCAGCGACCGCTCCAGCGTTCTCGATGACTGGTGGCCTCGCGGCCCTAGCGCGCCGGGCCGCGCACCGTGTGTCGCGCCAGCACCACGTTGTCGAGCAGCAGGTTGCGGGTCCAGATGAACTCGGCGCGGCCAAAGAGCGCGGCGTGTCTGACGTAGCCGGGAGTCGAGGTGACGTCGGCCGGTGGGTAGACGGTGGCCGGCACCCATGAGCCGTCGTCGAAGCCCGGCGCCGACCAGTTGCCTGGAATCGCGAAATGCAGCGCCGAGCAGGTCTTGGGATCGGCCAGGCCGCACGGGGCCTTGTTGCCTCCGGGCCGCTTCTCGGCTGGACAGGCGGTGGAATCGTGGCCGTTGGTCGTCGTGACGCAGCCCGGGTCGCCGAGCGGCGCAATGTAGAACGTCTCCGCTTTCCAGTGCGCGCCGGTGACGGTGCCGTCTGAAAACTGCGCGATGACGCCGCCGTCGCCGACGTTGTAGCGGTCGTACTCCATCCCGACACCGAGATGCGTCTCCCAATCCACCGCCTTGATCGCATAGGTGATGGGATACTTCGCCCGGAACCGCACGACGGTGGAGTTGAACGGCGTCATCCCCATGCCGTCCTTCGCGATGAACGTGCCGTTGACGTAGAGCTCGTAGTAGTTGTCCGCGAACACATAGCCGGTGATCTCGACCCCGTCCGGATCCACCACCACCGTCTTCACCTGCGCCAGGTAGTCGGGAATGTCACCGGGCCCGGTGCAATCGTTGTAGACGTCCACCGCCGCGGGCCCCGCGTGCACGGCCGCCGGCACGTCCCACCGGCTGCCATCGGCGGCGGTCACCGTGCCGCACACCTGCGGGTTGAAGTTGACCTTGAGACCCGAGGTGCAGGCCGTGACGACGCCGCAGTTGGTGCCGCTCACTTCACCCGTGGTCACCGTGCCCTGCCGGGACTGGCCGGCCACGGCCGCCCCTGCCACAAGGGCGCCGTCACACGCCAACACCGCGAGCAGCGCGAGGGCCAGGCCGGATCCGATCGCAACGCATGACCGCGAATCTACCCCAAAAGCGTCGACAGTTCGAGGTGCTTCAGGTTTCCGCAAGGTGGCCTCGGTAATCTTTATGGAGAGTGCTGAAACAGGCCGGTGTGCGGTATTGCACATTCAACTCGGACACGCCGTCGTACAGTTCAGGCAGGAATCAGTGCAAGTGCAGGGTGACGAATTGCGGCGAGGTTCTCGAATGCTACGAATCCTACAGGCAACTGCGGTGGTCATCGGCGCGTGCTTCGCGGCCGGCTGCGCCACCACCATGACCGTGAGCTCGCACGTGCGAAACGGTCTCGACATCTCGCCGTACCACACCTACGACTGGGGCCCGGCCGGCCCGCTGCCGACCGGCGATCCGCGGCTCGATCAGGATCCGTTCTTCAAGGATCACGTCATGGGAGCGGTCGAGAAGGCGCTGGCCGGGAAAGGCATCCGGCTCGCCGGCGCCGGGGCGCCAGACCTGCTGATTCACTATCACGCGAGCATCAGCAATCGCATCGACGTCAACCGCACGGAGAGCGAGTACGGCCACTGCCAGGGCGCCGATTGCCAATCCTGGGTGATTGAATACGAGGCGGGCACGCTCGTGCTGGATGTCGTCGACGCGCGCACGAATCGGTTGATCTGGCGCGGATGGGCCCAGGACAGCGTGGAGGACGCACTCGGCAACCAGGACACGATGGCGAAGAAGATCGATGAAGCGGTCACCCGTATGCTCGCGAGATTTCCACGACCGTGAAGGGTTTCACAGCGCAGGAGAAGACTGAATGAGTTCACCACGACTACTGTTCGTTGCACTCGCGGTCTGTGCGTTCGTGCTCGAGGGCTGCGCCGCCAGGAGCGTGCATTCATACCTCGAGCGGGGCGCCGATCTCGGCCGCTATCAGCGCTACGCCTGGGGACCCGTCGATACGTTCGGCACCGGCGATCCGCGTCTCGACGCCAATGAAATTGTGCAGGAGCGCATCCAGGCGGCGATCGGGAACCAGCTCGCCGCGAGGGGCTTCACGGCAGTGGCGTCAGGCTCGCCCGAGTTGATCGTTCACTATCATGTCAGCGTCGAGCAACGCATCGACCTGAGGGACAAGGAGCCGATGACACCGTGTCCGGACTGCAAGCCGTTCATCTACGATGCGGGCACGCTGGTCGTCGATCTGGTCGACGCCGCCAGCAAACGCGTGGTCTGGCGCGGCTGGTCGGAAGGCAACGTCGATGGTCTCATCGACAACCAGCGGTGGCTTGACGAGCAGCTCGACGAAACCGTCAAGCGCATCTTCGAGCAACTCCCCCGCAGGGCGCGCTGACCGGGCCGGCGCGCTCTTCTCGCCCCCGGGCCGTCGCGCCGCGCATCTTACCGATCGAGACCCCGCGCCACCAATGGGTCGCGCTTCAGGTTTCCGCAAGGTCGCCTCCGTATCTTCAAGGAGGAGACCTGATGAATCAATTCGTCACTCGTTCACGCCTGATACTCACCCTCGTCACGATCGCTGCGGGCGTGGCCTGCAACAGCAGCAGCCCAACCTCGCCTACCGACACGACGACGACGACCACGACGACCGCCACCACCACCACCACCACCACGCAGTCCTCGGTTCAGTCTGGCAACTTCGTCGCGGCAGGGCTGCAGGGCTCGATTACCACGACCAGTTGCACCCTCTCTGGAGGCGCCCAAACCACCTGCTACCGAATCACCACCGTCGGCAGGCCCGTCGACCACGCGGTCGGGGGATTCTGTCCGGGCAACATCAGCGACGGCAGCGTGGCGGGAATGTGGATCGAAAGCGGCAAGACCTATGACTTGACGGGCGCGTTCATCGCCAACCTGGCTACGTTCTATAACGACAGCAGATGGAAATTATTCGATTCGACGACCGGCGCGATCAAGGTCACGAATACGCAAGTGTCGTGTGAGGCGGCAGCCCAACCCAACGTCGCCGCCGCCTACAACAACTACTGCGTGGAGTGTTCGCTGTCCTATTACGGCGGGGGAATCTCGCGGACCTATCTCATACCGGTGACCCCGGTCGCGCTCAGTGGCACCGGATCGATTGGCATGGGTGGCGTCGGCCTGGCACTCAACGGTGTTGCGATGGACGCGCCCGCACCCGTCGCCAACATCAAGGCCGCGTACACCATCGCGGCGTTTGACGACTGCGGCGGCCATGTCAATCCGCACGCCGGCTACCACTACCATGCGGCAACCGGCTGCTCCGCCACCATTGCGAGCGGCGATGGCCACGCCGCGCTGATGGGCTACGCGCTCGACGGCTACGGCATCCACGCGTTGACCGACGCCGGTGGCGCGGAACCCGCTGGGTTGGACAATTGCCGCGGCCACAGTGACGCCACCCGCGGCTATCACTATCACGTCGCGGGAGCAGGCGAAAACATGTTCATCGGTTGCTTCAAGGGGCAGCAAGGGTCGGTGAGCTGATGTCACCGCGACACAAGCGAACGGTGCCCGGCGCGCTGCTGGCCGGTGCGCTGCTGTTGAGCATCGCACCACCAGCGTCGGCCCACCCCGGGGGTCACGGCAACGAGGCCATGTGGCATGCCTGTGAGGGAAAAGCCATCGACGACAGTTGCGCGTACGAGAGCGTCGATCACGATCTGTTCCGGGGCAGCTGCCAATCGATGTCCAACGCCCTCGCCTGTGTCAGAAACCAGGCGATTGAACCTGCCTCGAGTCGGGCGATCGAGGAGACACCTGATGCTGGTCCCGGAACCACGCGCCGCATCGGGCGCTGGGCGCAAGGGATGGCAGGCTCCGTCGCCTTGGTGATCGGAGGCTTGGGTCTCTACCGGAAGCGAACCCTTCATGGCCCGCCACCGCAAGGTGTCGACGGCCCGGCTTGAGCGGCGGCGCAAGAACTCGCGTCTCTGCGGGAAGCAGACACGTCGCGCTTCAGGATTCCGCAAGGTCGCCTCCGTAATCTTCAGCAGGAGACTTGATGATGAACACCCGCTCTCGCAACTCGCTTGCCCGCACCGCGATACGTACGCCAATGGCCATCGGCGTCCTGGCCCTGGTCATGGCCGCGGCCTGCAGCGGTGATACGCCGACGTCGCCCAGCACGACGATCGTCGACACGGCGACCGTCGCCACGACGGCCACGACGACGACCACCCCTGAAGCGCCCACCACCGTCACGCCTACGACGGGCCCGGTGTCGATCTCCGCGGTGGTGACCAACCGCTACCGGAGTCCCGTCACCCTTGCCGTCGGCGCCACCACCATCGTCCTGCGATCGAGGGGCGTGCCCGATCACGTCACGCCGTATTGGGGCGTCGGCCATGCGCTGTACGAGGCGCCATTTTCGGGACAGACGCTCACCCCAAACGGCAACATCGCGGAACAGACCTACACCATGACGATCGCGGTGAACCCCACCGCGGCCGCGTCGAAGGAGGCCACCACGCTCGGGCCGATCGGCATGGCGGTGAACGGCGTCGCCATCTATAACGATCGCGAGGGCGGCAACGTGCCCGTGGACGCCGGCACGCTCAGGACCATCGACCGCGCCGGCGCACACACCAGCCCGGGCGGCACCTATCACTACCACTTCGACAACGAATTCATTTCCTACGACGACGCCAATCTGTTCGGCTTCCTCCGCGACGGGTTCCCGATCTACGGCCGCAAGGACCAGGACGGATCGTATCCGTCCGACCTCGACAGCAATGGCGGGCACGTCGGCACCACCGCCGACTTCGCGACCGCCATCTACCACTACCACGCGACCCGCGTCGCCTACATGAACTCGCGGTTCTACATCCTGAAGGCGGGGAGCTACCATGGCACCAAGGGCACATTCACCTTTTAGCCGCACGCTCGGCCTGCTGCTGCTCGCCGGCCTGCTGGGCGTCGCCGTCGTAGACGTGTCGGCGGTTCCCGCCGCCAGCGTTTCGGCAGCGGACCCCGGCCTCACGCTCGCGAATGGGATTTACCTGTTTCAAGGGCAGCCGTACGACGGCCTGGTCGAAGAGCGCTACGCCGGCGGCGAGGTGAAGAGCGTCGCGTCCTATTACCGCGGCATGCGCCACGGCGTGACGACGACTTTCTACGCGAGCGGACAGACGCGCGACGTGCGCAGCTACCGCGCCAACCTGAGTTTCGGGCGGCATGTCGGCTACTGGGACAACGGCAACATCAGGTTCGACTTCACCTATGTCGACGACAAGCGCGAGGGCCTGCAGCGCCAGTGGTATCGGAGCGGCGCGCCATACGTGGCGCTGCGCTTTCGCGACGACAAGGAAGACGGGATGCAGCAGGCCTGGCGCGAGAACGGTCGGCCCTACATCAACTACCAGGCCAAGGACGGGTTTCGCTACGGACTGCAGAAGTCCAACCTCTGCTTCACGCTGGCCGATGGAGTGGTGGAATGAAGGTCACCTCGGTGTTCGCCCTGGTCGTGCTGTCGATCTGCGGCGCGTGCAGCCCCGCCGAGCGCACGCTGCCGTTCTACGACTCCGCCGACTTCACCCCGAAGTGGGATGTGTCGAGCGGCTCGACCTTCCATCAGATCAGGCCGTTTCGCCTGCTCGATCAGGACAACGCGGCCTTTACCGAGCGGGATCTCGCCGGACGGATCGCGGTCGTCGACTTTTTCTTCACGACCTGTCCCGGCATCTGCCCGGCGATGGCGGTCAGCATGCGGAAGTTGCAGCAGGAGTTTCTCGACGACGACCGCGTGATCCTGCTGTCGCACAGCGTCACACCGGAGACGGACACCGTCGAGGTGTTGCAGCAGTACGCGCTCGACCATGACGTCAACGCCGGAAAGTGGAAGCTCCTGACCGGAGCGAAGCAGCGAGATCTACGACCTGGGACGACGCTATTACTTCGTGGATGAAGACCTGGGCGCCACCCGCGACGACGGCGACTTTCTGCATACGGAGAACTTCGTGCTGATCGACGCCGATCGGCGCATTCGCGGCATCTACAACGGTCTCGACCCCGACAGCATGCGGGCGCTGACTGCCGATATCCGGCTGCTGGAAGGGAGATAGCCTGTCATGAAGCCTTGGACTCGACTGCTCGTTTCGGCCGGCCTCGTCATGGGCGGCGTGCTGACGATCGTCCAGCGCGCGCCCAACTACGCCATGGCCGACATCAACCTCCGCGCGTTTGCCGCCGACGCCCTGGTGCAGGCGCCGGACACCATCGATTGCACACTCGACAATGGCGCCTCGGCGCGCTGCGTTCGCATCGTCGTGAAGTACCTGCCCGACCACCTGAAGATCGGCCCGTTCTGTCCGGCGACGATCAACGAGGCCGGCGGACTCTGGGACTGGGATGGGCCGAACGCAGGCCTCTATCGGATCGACGGCGCGTTCATGCGCATGTTGAGCGGGATTGGCTACACCTTCTACGACGCGGACGGCAAGGTGCACGTGGCCGATCCCGCGAAGGGCCGGCCCGGCTTCGAGCACGTCTGCCTGGAGGCGGCCCTCGACAAGTCGGTCACGATGACGATCCTGCTGCCGCAGACACCGGTGATGGCGCAGAGGGCGACACCGCTCGGCACCGTGAACAAGGTCGGCCTGGCGCTCGACGGCGTGCCGATTTTCTCGGACGCGCCCTCGGTCCTGCAGACCGGCCACATGCCGGCACTCGACACCTGCGGTGGCCACGTGGATCCCGGCGGCTGGTATCACTGGCATGCCACCTCGACCGACGTGAACACCGTGTTCGAGCGCACGCGGGTCAAGGCCGATTGCGGTCTGCCGCAGGCACCGAGCGCGCTATTCGGCTATGCCTTCGACGGCGTTCCGATGTACGGCAGCGCTGATCTCAGCGGCGCCGTGCCGACCAATCTCGATGCGTGCAATGGCCACGTCGCGCCGACCCGCGAGGATGCGGCGGGCAGCTATCACTATCACGCGGCGCTCACCTTCCCGAACCTGCCGCCCTGCCTCTCCGGCGTGCAGGCCCGCAACAACTTCGTGACGACGGCGCGCACCGGTATCGGATCGCAAGCAGCTGAAGGCCGCCCGCCTGGCGGACCGCCGCCCGGGGGGCGTGGACCTGGAGCGGGCCGAGGCGGGCCGGGTGGTGGCCCGCCGCCGGGGTTTGCCGAAGCGGCGCAGAAGCTCGGCGTATCGGAGCAGGCCTTGATGAAGGCGGTGCAGGACAACGGTGGCCGCAGCCTCGACTTCGCCGCGGCGGCGCGCGCCCTCGGGGTGAGCGAATCGGCGCTGCGTGCGGCGTTGCCGCCGCCGAGGCAGTAGCCCGTATAGTGGAGCCGATCGGATTTGCGGTGGCATGGAGGTGATGGAGATGCGAACGCGCGTCCTTGGCGGACTCATCGCGGCAATGGTCGCCATCGCCCTGGCCTGTGGCCCGGCTCAGTCGACGAAGACGGCCGAAACCGTCGCGGCTCCGCGCCCAGACCAGGTGGCGCGACTACAACAACTTGCCGGCGCCTTCAACCGGGAGGCGATCGTCGGCACGCCGCGACTGGTCGGCTGCACGCTCTCGGAGGGGACTGAGTCGACCTGCCTGTCGATCACGATCAAGACCGCGCCAACGGCCTTCACGGCAGGCCCCTGGTGTCCGCGGAATATCGCGGATGGGCCCGACCGATCGGGCATCTGGCTGCACCAGGGCAAGGTCTACGATGCCGACGGCGCGTTCATCAAGGGCTTGAGCACGTTTTACCAGGACGACACCTGGCAACTCTTCGATCCGGCCACCGGCGCGGTTCGCGTCACCGACTCGAAGGAGGCGTGCGCGGCCGCCGCGCGTCCTGATGTCGATCCGGCGTACAACAACTACTGCGTCGAATGTCTGACGTCGTATCTGGACGCCGGCGCGACCATGACCTACACCATCCCGATTGAGCCGGTAGCCGCGCGTCGCTCGGGCGGCCGCGTCGGCGAGGCGGGGGCCGGCCTCGCCTTCAGTGGCGTGCGGCTCGACGGGCCGGCGCCGCTCGACGCCATCCTCGGCGCCCATACCCTGGCGCCGTTCGACGACTGCGGCGGCCATGTGAATTTGCACGCGGGCTACCATATCCATGCGATCACGGACTGCTTGAACAATTCCGCCGCCGCGGACCCGCACGCGCCGGTGATCGGGATCGCAATGGACGGAGTCCCGCTGCATACCCGGCTGAACACCGATGGCTCCGTCCCTGAGGCGCTCGATGCCTGCGGCGGTCACACCGTGGCTGACGGCGGATACCACTACCACGCCGGCGCACCGGGCGCCAACGCGGTCCTGGCGTGCCAGGTGGCTCAGGTCGGCTGCGCGTCCGAGGGGCCTGACCAGTACTGCGATGCGAGCGTGCGGAGGCCTCCGCCGCGGTAGGCTGCAAGCCCAGCCGCGCCAGTTAGCTCGAATGCTAGCTGCGCAAGCCCATTGACGATGCTGAAGATGACGGTGTTGGCGCCGATGGCGATCGCGAGCGTCACCACCGCCGTGATCGTGAACACGGGTGCGGCCGCCAGGCGTCGCAGGTGGTCGCGCGTGCGCATCAGCAACGCATGCCGGGTGACGTCGGCCACCACCCGCCACCCGCCTCCCGTATCGTCGACGAGCGTTTCGAACTCCATGCCGTAGCGCTGCCGCCAGCGGCGCGGGTAGACCAGCATCGCGAGACGCGTCCAGCGATTCATGATTGCTTGAGCCGGAGCAAGCCGACCTGCATGACCGGAGCGAGCGCCGCCAGTTGGTCCTGCAAGTGCCGTCGGCCCTGCGGCGTCAGTCGGTAGGGACGGCGCCGGTCCTCGGCGGGCAGGGCCTTGATGAAGCTGCGATTCTCGAGACGTGTGATCGCCGCGTACAGCGTGCCGACGCCGAGCTCGACGCCCGCGAACGTCTTGACGTCGGTGAGGATGGCGTAGCCGTGCTTGTCGCCTTCGGCGAGGCTGGCCAGGATGAGGAGCGTCGGATCGTTCATATTACGTACGGCAGAGTATATCGTCGTACGTAATAGACAAGTCAAGTCCGCATCCTCGCGGCGATTGCGGTCGAACAGACATGCACTAAGCTCTCAGCGATGAATCGTCGGACGTTCCTGCAGCGGTCGGGCGCGCTGGCCGGATTGGGCCTGGCCGGCCTGGCCGGTTGCGGGAGAAGCGGCGGGGCGCCCGCGGCGGGCGGGGTGGCACCGCTCCCCTTCTATGATGCGGTGGGGCCGATCGTCCCGATACGGGCGCATGTCAACCGGATCGTCCGAACAACGGTGTGCCTGCGGCCGTTTCGCGCGGCGGGGCCACGGATGGACGTCGAGCGCGTCGGCGACAAGGTCGTCGTGCACAACTATGGACACGGCGGGAGCGGGTGGTCGCTATCGTGGGGGGCGGCCGACATCGCGGTGACCAGCGCTCGCGCAGCGGCCACGGGAAGCCGAGACGTGGCGGTGATCGGTTGCGGAGCGCTGGGCTTGACGGCGGCGATCACGGCGCAGCGAGCCGGGTTGCGCGTGACGATCTTTACCAAGGAGCGGCCGCCGTTCGTGCGATCGTCGAGGGCGACTGGCGTGTGGAGTCCGGACTCGCGCATCGCGTTGACGTCGGCGGCGGCTCCGGAGTTTGGCGCCCAGTGGGAAGCGATGGCACGGGCCTCGTTCGCGATGTATCAGAGCTACCTCGGCTTGCCCGGCACACCGATTGAGTGGACGGATTCCTACGGGCTCTACGACTCCCCACCGCCGGGGAGTGAGGACGCTGCACGTCCAGGAACGAGCCCAGTGCCGGCACCACCGCCAGAGCTGCCCCCGGGTCGAGACTTTGCGCACTACGGGGCGCGCATCGACGACATCACGCCGGACTTTGAGATGTTGCCGGCGGGAACGCATCCATTTCCGACCAAGTACGCGGATCGAACGTCGCAGATGACGTTCAACATCGCCGATTACTCGCGGCAGCTGGTGAACGACTTCCTGATTGCCGGCGGGGTGATCGAGACCCGCGAGTTTCAGTCACCGCGCGATGTGACGTCGCTGCCACAGCGAGTGATCATCAATTGCCCGGGATACGGCGGCCGACAGCTGTGGTCGGATGAGAGCATCGTGCCAGTGCGGGGACAGATCGCCTGGTTGATCCCGCAGGAAGGCGCCAACTACAGCCTGTTCTACAAGGACCTCTACGTGGTGGCGCGGCGGGATGGCATCGTCGTGCAACCGGTACCCGGTGGCGACGACTATGGATGGAACGATGCCAACGAGGAACCCAACCGGCAGGAGGCTGAAGCCGGGGTGCTCCTGCTCAAAGAGCTCTTCGACCGCATGGCCGCGATGCGGCGGTGAGTTCGCGCGGACGACGCGTGAACTTGAACGCGTCACACCCGCGTAAAGTGCCGCTTCGCAAAGGCCCGACCCGAGCCACGTGACTGCTGATGCCGGTGGAGTGGCGCTGAGGGTCCGCCACCCCCGAATGACCTTCTGCGCGCCTCGTCAGACCACCAGGCAGTTGGGCAGGGCGATGGCCAGAACGAGTGCGCGGTGGCTCAGCGGGTGGCGAGGCATCAGCGACCGGGTGCAGGAGAGGATTCGAGCGTATGTTCTTCGTAGACAGATTGATGGTGCTCGGCAGGTGCCCTGCCCATCATCCGAATCATGTCGAACTTCTCGGCGCGACTGGGGCAGGCGGTTCCGAGCGGTTCGCGATCCTCGGATCTCGCGCGACGAGGAGAAGCGGCTCCTCACCGCGGCGAAAGCACTCCATACGACGCGTGACCCATGCTGAAACAGGCTGCCGATGCTGAGCGCGAATCCTCTCATCTTCCTGGCGGCAGCGCTTCTACTCGCTGGTGTCCTCCTGAGCAAGACCTCCTCGCGTCTCGGCGTGCCGAGCCTGCTGCTCTTCCTCGTACTCGGAATGCTTGCAGGCTCGGAGGGACTGCTCGGCATCGAGTTCGAGGATTTCGCGCTCGCGCAACGCTACGGCATCATTGCGCTGGCGTTCATCCTGTTCAGCGGCGGAGCCGGGACCGCGTGGCGCGACATCCGGCAGGTTCTCGTACCGGGGTCGCGTTGGCGACCGTCGGCGTCCTTCTCAGTGCGGTCGTACTTGGCGCGATCGCGGCGTGGATTCTTGGGCTCGAACTACTCGAAGGCATGCTGCTCGGCTCGATCATCGCCTCGACCGACGCGGCGGCTGTCTTCTCGCTTCTCCGCTCCAGAGGGGTGGCGATCATTCCGCGGCTCCGCCATCTTCTGGAACTGGAGTCCGGCAGCAACGATCCAGCAGCCGTCTTCCTCACCGTCGGCATGATCGCGCTCATCCAGCGGACGAGTGGTGGAGCCACCGATCTCATCGGACTGTTCGTCGTTCAAATGGGCGTGGGTCTGCTTGCCGGCTGGCTCCTCGCGCGTGGTGCGGTTGCGCTCATCAATCGTCTTCGCCTCGAGTACGACGGCCTGTACCCGGTGTTGACGGTCGCGTTCGTGCTCCTCACGTACGAAGGCACGGCATGGCTGGGAGGGAGCGGGTTCGTGGCCACCTACGTCGCTGGCCTCACGATCGCGAACGCCGAGTTTCTCCACAAGCGCAGCCTGCTGCGGTTTCACGATGCCATTGCGTGGCTCATGCAGATCTCCATGTTCGTCCTCATGGGACTGCTCGTCTTTCCGTCCGATCTGATCCCGGTGGCCGGCCAGGCCGCACTCGTGGCCGCCGTGCTCTTGACCGTGGCACGCCCCCTGGCCGTCGGGCTGACGCTCATTGCGTTTCGTTTGCCCGCTCGCGAAATCGCGTTTGTGTCGTGGGTCGGGCTACGTGGCGCCACGCCGATCATCCTGGCGACGTTCCCTGTGGTCGCCGGAGTCCCCAACGCACAGATCATTTTTGATGTGGTGTTCTTCGTCGTCCTGCTGTCGGTATTGGTCCAGGGCACCACGATTCCGGCCGCCGCGAAGCGTCTCGGGCTGGCGGCGAAGTTGCGGGCTGAGAACAGCTACACGTTCGACGCGGTCATCGCCGGCGACGATGGACATGGTCTCCGCGAGGTCACCATCGCGGAAGGGGCGCCGGCAGCGGGCCGCAGCATCGTCAGTCTCGCGCTTCCGGCCGGCGTGCTCGTCGTGCTCCTCTACCGGGCGGGTCAGATCCTGGTGCCCCAGGGAGGCACTGTTCTGGAAGCCGGCGATCGCGTCTTGCTGCTTGCAGAAGAGGAGACGTATCCGGCGGCGCGGGACCTGCTCGCCGGCAGCGGCGAAGACGCGGGCTGATGTCCACACCCACTCGAGTATCCGGGCCATGACTGGACCGCCGTCATCCATGGCCTGCGGCCGCATCTGCTATCAGGGGCGCAAAATCGAGGTCAGCCAGGTGTTTGACGGCCAGAAGATCGGCGTGAAGCAGGTCGACGAGCACATCTGGCTCGTCACCTGCATGCTCTACGACCTGGAGCACTTCGACGATGAGCCAGGCAGACTCGAACCGATCGATAATCCCTTCGGTTCGAAACTGTTACCCATGTCTCCTCGAACCAGCAACCCTCCGGTTAACGGGTTGATGCAGGTGTAGTTTCTCGGTGGTTCTTCGTTGGTTTAGCCCCGACTGCGCAGGGCCATGGCGGTTGACTCTGCCAAGGGCTTCGGTACACTCGCCATATGGAAGTCATCCTGTCGCCGGACCTAGAGGCCAAGCTCACCCGCATCGCCCGGGACCGCGGAACCGATGCCGAGGCTGTGGCCCGCGAAGCGATTGAGCGGCTGGTCGACTACGACGACTGGTTCGTGCGCGAGGTCGAGAAGGGGCTGACGCAAATCGAACGTGGCCAAACCTTGAGCCACGAAGAGGTCGGCACGCGCCTTCGCGAACGCCTGGCGGACAAGCACCCGCGGCCCTGATGCAGCTTCGCTGGACCGAGGAGGCTGCCGATGATCTCGAGCACATTGCTGGTTACCTTCTGACGCACACGGCGAGCCGAGCGCAGGACCTGGTCCGCACCGTCTACGACGCTCCTTCCGATCTACTGACATTTCCGAATCGCGGGCGCCAGGGAAAGAAGGAAGGGACGCGCGAGCTGGTCCTCTCCCGCTGCCTTACATAATGGTCTACAAAGTTCTCGACGACATCATCTTCGTCGTCCGAATTTTGCACGGCGCGCAGAGGTGGCCCTAGCGCGGTCGCCATCAGGCACGGCCGTCTCGATACCGGCGCAGGCCTGCACGCATTCAAAAACGGCGTTGCTGCGGATTCTGATAGAGCTACGGTCGGCGTGACGCAGGTCGGCGAGCGCTTCTGGCTCGTCTCCTTCATGCATTACGACCTGGGCTATTTCCCTGCAGACTCGAACCGATCGATAATCCCTTCGGTCCGAAACTGTTACCCATGTCTCCGGAATAATTTGTTACCTATGTCCCCGGAATGGACCTGAAGACGATTTGGCTCCTCGGGCTGGACTCGAACCAGCAACCCTCCGGTTAACAGGTTCATGCAGGTGTGATTTCTCGTTGGTTCTTCGTTGGTTTAGCCCCACTCAGAACCTCGTGTTACCCCGTGTTCGGGGCAAATTGTTCACTGATTGTTCACGGCGCGAAGCCCTGGCTCGCGACGCACGACTCAACGTCAATCATCACTTCGGCGTCAGCTCGTGTGTGTCCGCGGCGCTTGCGTAAGCGCAAATTCGAGGGTGATGCTTCCAACCCGGGTTCGAATCCCAGACGGGATTCGCGAAAGGGTGGAGTCAGCAACTGTTTGTGGTCGCCGCTTAATCCAGAACCTTTTCGGGATGTCGTTCGGCATCACGCAGCTGTTAGGTCGAATCCCAGGCGGGCGATTAGGCTTGCCGAATGAGACACTCAACGGCACCACCAGTGGCTCGATTCCCAAGGTGACTTACCATCACCGCCTCTGGCATAACCACCAGCTCGAGGCAGCACACTCAGATCCCTCAGGCTACCTATGCGGACCTCGTGGAAGCCTCGAAGGCACCAATTGTCGGAGGTAACTTGGAACTCGACCGTCGTTGTCCCCGCGCCACCTGCGGCGAGATGGGCGCGCAACGCATTGGAATACATGCCCACGCCGTGTCCAGGAAAGTCAGTGAACTCGAGAAAGATTTCCGATTCAGCTGTGTGGTTGGCCTTACCCTGATCGTGCCACGTTACCGCGAATGTGCGATATGACACTTGGCCCGTCAGCGCCCAGAACAAAGCCATGGTCGCTAGCAGATAGGATAGCAGCGCGACGACGCTTACAGCGGTCCGGTTCAAACTTGCCCGTCGTTCACTGGCCGTGACCACCCACGCCGCGACCGCACCTGCGATCACGACGAGTGGAATGAACCATCCGAGACGAAAGACAAACACCAAGAGGTAAGCCGTTACGCCGACCATCGTCGCTTTGACCGCAGCTAGGGCGAAGGTTCTCGTCGGTGTACCCATCGTCTGTCTAGCTTAATGTCGCTCAGCCGCGAGCGGCGCTCACGATGTTCTCGCTTAGAGACGCCAAACCTTCACTTTTCCGAGGTAGACGGAGCGGCACGATCTTCCTCTGGCGGCGAGCTTGCGGCCCATTTTGGAAGAGCTGGCACGTGCGCGCCTCCGTTTAGTCGCATCTCATAAGCCAGCATAGAACCTTCGTGCTTGATCTCATGATTGCGCTCCTCGGTAAAACACAGAGCGCCGAACTTGGCGTTGATCTGTTCGTATGCTGGCTGGTTTACAAGCGTGGTCTTCGGTGGCCCTCCGGACAATCTGCAAGCGTATACGACAGGTTCGCCGACGACTGTTAAGCCGCCCCCAAGTTGCACTAATCGGACCTGCCCGAAATCAATACCAATGCCGAGACCGATTTCCGTAAGCACGGTCTTAAACGACGTTCGAGATTCGCGATAAATCCTATCGAAGGCGGCGTGGCAGCTGTCCGCCACCGCTACGGCTCTGTAAGCAGCATCCGGACCGCTGTAGAAGTCGGGGAAAAAGGCCAAGATTCCATCGCCGGTAAACTTGTCGAAAACGCCAAGGGCATTTATTACGATCTCTGTCATCTCTCGGCTCAACGTCGCGATAAAATCTGCATACTTTTCTGGCGTTCGAGCCTTGAGCATCAGCTCGGTCGATCTTCTGATGTCGATGGACAGGACAAACGCCGAGCATTCGCGCGTAGTTGAGAATGCTTCTCGAAATTCCTGCGATCTATGCAGTTGATCATGCGCGGAAGGATGCACACGGGAACGTATGAACTCGAGATGGTGTTTCTCGACGAGCGATTCAAGTGACGCCTTCAGGTGCTCGATCTCACGCCTTTGTTCGGCGCTTCCGGCAGCGGCCGCTTTGAGCGCCTTAACGTGGCCTGCTGCGTCATTCTTTAGGCCTTGAATCTCGCTTATGAGTTTCTGGGTTTCCGCAGCGTTTTCGGCCAAAATGGTGCCTCTCGTACCCGCGCCTGAAATTCGGTACTCCTCCGAAGACGACCATCCGATATTTTCCCGACAGACTTCCGATTGGCGTCGACCCGGAAGGCCGCCGGCATGTCTTTGTCTACCTGCCGACAAGCGCGACGCCGATGGACTTCCGCCTGTTTCTCCAGCGGCACGCAGAACTATTTCATGCACTCGGTAATTGGACGATTCGAGTGCTGTTTCCAGGTCCACACAGACTCGTAGCAACTTCGTTCGAGTCCGCAGCCTACGATCAACTTGCAAGGCCCCTTCGACCTTCAGAGGTCGATGAGCTGCGGTGGCTATTCCGGCAGCGCCAAGCTGGCGCCTCGGACGCACTAGACCCCGATTCCGCGCGCATCGCAGCCGCCTCGAAAGCGTTTCGCGCTCCGCGATTTCAGGCGCTGTATCGCCGCTGGCTCGAAGTCGGTGATCGGGCACTCTGGCTGGCGCAGTCGCCCGCATTTCTCGACGCCCTGGAGCGCGGCGACGCCCGTATCGAGAGCCTCTCACTCCCGCATTCCTACATGCACCTGTCCGCGTTAATTGGCACCGCCTGACTATCAGGAGGGGGAACACATAGGGGATGAGCCTCCGTAAGCGGCTCAACCCCCTCCCCCAGTTACTCCATCGGCTCCATCCCAAGCTGTGCGCTCTGCGCTCGCAATGGGGTTGCGTGTTCCCAGCCCGTTGTCCCTCCTGACCTTGGCGCATCGACATGCCCTCGTGTCGAGCGGCGTCCTTCGCCGCTGTCGGCCGGCAACGGCAGAACTTTCCAATAGTTGAGGGCGTGAGCGACCCCCATCACCCGCGGGTGTTCATGGCCCTAAGCCCTTTCGCGGGGGTCGCTCACGCCCGCATCCGAGCCGTCGGTCTGAACCGTTGCGTGCCGGGCGATGCCGCAGGCCGATTGCCAAGCGCGGGGCCAGTTGTTGCGGCATGACCAGGGCCATCGCGCTTTCGATTTTCGAGCTGTGCTCGGCGCCGTCAAGGCTCGTCGCTACGCTCCGCCCGCGTATGCAAACCGGCGCGGCCTTCGGGCCTTGACGACGCCTGCGCGCAGCTCACGAAGAGCAATTACGCGATGGCCTGAGTTGGCCGCACATCCTCCCGTGCTATCAGCCGTAAGGAATTAACGCGTTGGTGCGTTCTACCCGATAGAGGATTGCCCAGAATCCTATAGCGAGTTTCGGCTGCTTCCGGATAGGACGCGCCGCAAGTCGCAAGTCTCCTGGTTGTCCGGACGCAACCACCGCTTTGAGCGCAGGCTCGAGCGTCCTCGGTGTCGGCACATCGCCCACCTCAGCTCTCCAACTCACCGCAGGAATTGAGGTTCCGTATGTCACTCGGAGGCGTCTATCGCGATGCCGCAGCGGGCGATGGCATTGATCCAGCCACTCCCGACAACTCTCAGGTTGATTTAAACGAGCTCCTGACCGTGGACGAGGTCGCCGCGCTGCTGAAAGTCAGCCGCAGCTGGGTGTACGAGCATTCCCGTTCCAAGCAGACGGCTCGATCGGATCGCCTGCCACACATCAAAATCGGTAAGTACGTGCGGTTCGAACCCCGCGCCGTGCGCGCGTTTCTTCAACGGAAATGCCGAACAACTTAATCGCGTTCCCCGGACCCGTTACAATCGGACCAGGGCTAAACCGCGAAGAGCCAACGAGAGGAAAGGTCTCTCGAATGGCTCGACGAAAACGACAATACGGAAGCGGGTGTCTTCTCGCAAAAGGAAAGGGGTGGGCGATTCGCTGGCGGGAGATTGAGATTGCTCCCGACGGCAAGAGGAAGCGAGTGCTGCGGTACGAAACTCTCGCGCCGATGTCGCGCCGCGAGGCGGCAGACATTCTCGCGCAGAAGCTTGCGGCCGCAGGACACAAAGGACCGGTACGGTCCCGCGTTACGTTCCGCACGTTGGTGAACGAATGGCAAGCAACGGTGCTGCCGATGTACAAGCCGTCAACACAGAAGAATCATCGGCACATCTCGGCAAAGCACTTGGTGCCGCGATTCGGCGATACGGCGCTGTGTGACATCACGCGGCAGGACGTGCAGGCCTATGTAGCGCACCTCACGCAGGCAGGTTACGCACCGAAGACGGTCGACCACATTCACGATGTCTTGAGCGCGATACTCCGGACTGCCGTGAAGTGGGGGCACATGCAGGAAAACCCGACGCGAGGGGTCGACCTGCCGGCACTCAAAACGGTGCTGCCGAAGTGGGTGGTAACGGCCCCGCAAGCCGCGTTGCTGCTTGCCGAGTTGCCATCGCTGGCACGGACGATGGCCGGAGTGGCGATGTTGACCGGTCTGCGACGTGGGGAATTGTTTGCGTTGCGGTGGAACGCGGTGAACTTCACGGAGAAGCACCTGACCGTTCAGGAGGCGGTCTACGAGGGTGTGTTCGGAACACCGAAGACGGATGCAGGAACCCGTCGCGTTCCACTCGCGGAGTCGACGCTAGCGTTACTCACGGAGTGGCGAGCACGGGTCAAGCGTACCGAGTCGGCCGCGCTCGTGTTCTCGACGTGGTCGGGAAAGCCGATTTCGCCGCACAACGTCACGCGGCGATGGATCGTCCCGGCCTGCACGAAGCTCGGGCTCCCGAAAGCGACGTGGCTTACCTTTCGGCGCACCTACGCATCCTGGTCACACGACAAGGGTGTGCCGGGCAAGGTAGTCGCGAAGCTGATGGGACACACGAACGCGGACGTGACGCTGAACGTCTACACGCAGGCCATGGACGACTCACTGCGGACAGCGGTCGATCGCGTCGGAAAGGAATTGTTCACTATTGTTCACTCCGACGAGGGACCGCAGGAGCTAAATCATTGAATTAATTGGCTCCTCGGGCTGGACTCGAACCAGCAACCCTCCGGTTAACAGCCGGATGCTCTGCCATTGAGCTACCGAGGAATACAGGCAGGCTTCTCGCGATGAGAAGAACCCCAATCGTACGTCAAAACTAGGCCGTCTCGCAAATTCCGGTGCCGTTTGGCGGTCCCACAAGATCGGGAGCGCTATTCTTGCCAGGCCCGGGCGAGAGTCGGCGCGCAGATTTTGCGCCTTCGGCGCCCGGGGAGAAGGACTTCTTTGTCGCGATCGAGTCGGAGTCGACCGATTCGTGGTGACGTTCCTGGTCGACGCGAACGTCCTGAGCGAGCCGACCCGGGCGCTGCCCGACCCGCCATGCCGCTCAAAGACAGCATGATTGCCGCGACCGCCCTGGTCCACGGTCTCGTGGCAGCCACTCGGAATCGCAACGATTTCGAGAAGGCGGGCGTCAAGGTGGTCGACCCGTTCCACGCGCGCTCGCCGAAAAAGTGACGTGGACGGGCGCGCTCAATCCGCGTATTGCTGCGCGGTGCGGGCTCAGCATCCGGTCAACGGCAGCGCTCAGGGACGAGTGAGAAGGAACGCCGACACGGCCGATTCAAACTCCTGCGGCGATGTCAGGTTCAACAAATGGCCCCCGCCGGGTACCCGGATGATGCGCGCCCCAGGCACCCGCGCGGCCAGCGCCTCGGCGTGCTCGCGCTGACCGGCGTCCGCCTCGCCGATCAGCACCAGGGTCGGCGCCCGCACCGATTCCAGTCGCCCGCTCGCCGGCTGCGCCGGCGCCGTCATCAGCGCGCGATCGACGGTCCACAGCCGCTCGTTGCCGGTCACCATCTCCCGCACCAGCGCCCGCGATTCGGGCGGCGCGGCAAACACCGGCGTCGTCAGCAACACCTCCGACACCCGGCGATAGTCGCGCGCCTGCAAGGCCGTCATCAGTTCCTGCGGAAACGACGGCGGCACCTTCGCGACGAAGCCGCTAATCGCGGGACCGGCGAGGACGATCCGTTCGACGCGATCCGGGATCGCGAGCGCGGCATCGAGCGCGATCGTCGAGCCGGCCGACAAGCCGATCAACGTCACCTTCGCGAGCCGGAGCTCGTCGAGCAGCCCAATCAGATCGCCGAGATGGCTGAAGGCCGCGATGGCCGTGTCCGACGCGCCGTGCGCGCGCAGGTCGTAGCGGACCACGGTGTGCGTGCGCGACAGCCACCCGGCTTCGCGCGCCCACATGCGACGGTCGAGGTTCGACCCGGTCAGCAGCACCACCGCCGGGCCGTCCCCCTGCACGTCGTAGGCAATGCCGCCGGCGGTCTTGCCGGTTCGGATCGGCTGCGCCGCGGTGGCCGCGCCAATCGTCAGCACCAGGGCGACGATCGCGATTTTCATGCTCGTTATGTTGCACCAGGTTGGCCGGCAATGGACGCCGCGCTCGTCACCGTTCGAACAGGCTGCTGAAAAACTCGACTTTCGTATTCCGAATTTCGCATTGGTTATTCGGGTTGCCAGCCGTTACCAACCGTGGGACCAGTGGCGCGGACGCAGATCATCGGCGAAACCTCGGCTGCGGATCGGGACTCGCGGCGCTGCGCAACGTCATAACACGGCAGGAGCGTCATGAAGCAGCAGCACCCGATCGCCGTCACCCTCGCTTTCACCCTGTGCCTGGTAAGTGCGGCCGACGCCCAGCACTGGCCGTCCTTCCGCGGGCCCAACGGATCCGGCATTGCCGATGCCGCGGCGCTACCGGTGGCGTGGGATGCGGAGCAGTCGATCAACATTCTCTGGAAAACGCCCATCCCCGGCCTCGGGCATTCGAGCCCGGCGATCTGGGGCGACCGCATTTTCCTGACCACGGCGATCAGCTCGGCTGAAAACCCCGCCTACAACGCCAAAGACGACGATACCGAGCCGGCCGACGATGAGTCGGTGCATGAATGGCGAGTGCTCAGCCTCGACAAGCAGAGCGGCAAGCTCCTGTGGTCGCGCACCGCGCACCGCGGCGTGCCGAAAGTGAAGCGCCACGTCAAAGCCAGCCAGGCCAACGCCACCCCCGTCACCAACGGCCGCGTCGTCGTGGTGTCGTTCGGCTCCGAAGGCCTCTACACCTACGACATGAACGGCACGCTGCTGTGGAAGCAGGACCTCGGCATCCTCGATCCGGGTTACGCCGGTCAGCCCGAGCTGTCGTGGGGATTTGCCAGCTCGCCGATCCTGCACGAGGACCTCGTGATCCTGCAGTGCGACCGCCAGCAGGATTCCTTCATCGTCGCCTTCCACATCGCCGACGGCCGACGCGCGTGGACCACCAGGCGCGACGAGCTGCCGTCGTGGAGCACGCCGGTGATCTACCAGGGGAAGAACCGGACGGAGCTCGTGACCAGCGGCTCGAAGTACTACCGCGGCTACGATCCGCGCAGCGGCAAAGAACTGTGGCGGCTTCGCGACGACACGCAGGTGAAGGTGCCCTCACCCGTGATCGCGCACGACCTGTTCTACCTGTCCGGCGGCAACCCGCGCGGCCGCGAGTTCTACGTGGTGCGGCCCAACGGCAGCGGCGACATCTCGCCACCCGCGGACACCGATTCGACGCGCCAGGTCGCGTGGCGAAAAACCCGCGGCAGTCCCTACACGCCGACCCCGATCGTTTACGGGGACTACCTCTACGTCTGCAACGACAACGGCGTGCTGACCGCCTACAACGCGCACACCGGCGCGCAGATCTATCAGCAGCGGATCGGGACCACCAACAGCACCTTCAGCGCGTCACCGATCGCCTCCGCCGGACGCCTGTATTTTTCGAGCGAGGACGGCGAGGTGTTCGTGCTCAAGGCCGGGCCGGCCTACGAGCTGCTGTCGACCAATCCCATGGGCGAACCGTTGATGGCGACACCGGCCGCCTCGGACGGGATGATCGTGATGCGCGGCCAGCGCCACGTGTTCGCGGTACGGAGATAACCGTCGTCCTAGCGGTGGCCTTCGGCGGGTCCGCGGGCATTCGAGCTGATTTGACGGATCGCACCAACGTGATACGCCAGGTGGGCGATGCTGCCAATCATGCCGCTCAATTCCAGGTCCTGGACCTCGCGCGGCGTGCGCAGGACGGTGAGCCACTTCGCGCCCTCGTCGCGAAGCTGGATCCGCAGCGCTTCCCACTCCGGCTCCGTGACGGTGGTCGTCTTCCAGGCGGCAGCCCAGTCCGCGTTCTTGAAGGGGTTCTCGCCGCGGCTCCAGCGATTCATCAACGACAACCCGTAGGCGAGATGGGCGACGTGCGCCGCGATCGAGGAACCGGTGCGCGTCAGCGCCGATGCCTCCGCCGCGGAGACGCGCTCGAGCGATCGCAGCAGCCCGCGATCGCCGACGTTGAGCATGAATCCGCCGGCGCCGGAGACACCGTGCATCAACTCCCCGAACAGATTGTCGAGTATCCCGGTCAGACCGTTGGTACGCATCGCCCATCATTATCTCCCTCCCGCGTGGCTCGCGGGTGGGGGGGTTACGGCTCCTGCCCTACTGCGCCGCAGCGTAGGCCGTCTTGATCCAGCCAATCAACTGCTCGTCGACCTCCTTCTTTTCGGCGACGCGGACCTTGTACTGGCACATCCCGCCAGGCTTCTGTTCGATCAGTCGCGACGTCCCCTTCACGCCCTTCATGTTCAGGCCGATCTCGACCTGCGTATTGGTCGCTGGGCCGATGGTCGCGAACTGTTTCTTGCCGCGGAGGCTGACGTAGCCTTTCTTTGGCGCGATCTCGAATGATCCGAACGTGTCGATCGACGCCATCAGCGCATCGTGAATCGGCCGCAGCGGCGCCTTCGCGCCGGCATAAATGGCGTCGAGCGCGTCGCCCGGCGCCGGAGCCGCATCATCGGCCTTCTTCGTGAAGTGCACGAGCGTGTTCGCATCGCCGTGCCCCATGCCCAGATCGGTCTTGAGCATCGCCACCAGCTCACCGTGCTTGCCGAGGCCGCTGCTCCTGACGATCCGTTCGAGTTGCGCGAGGGTCTTCCCGGTCCGCTTTTCAATGTTCGCCAGTTGGGTCGCGGTCGCCTTGTCGATATCCATGAACGCTCCTGAATACCCTGTTCAACGTGCGGTGCGTCTTTCAGTACCGCACCACCCATGGCGCTCGCGTTACTGCGCGGGCTTCGCCGGCGGCTCGCTCGACGGCGGGACGATGTTCTTGAGGCGCATGTAGGTGACGAGGTTGCCGTAGTGCTCGTAGGTATGCGTCACGACAAAATAGAGCACCGACAGGCGCGGCGACGGGCCGAAGAAAAACGGCACGGGTTCGACCCCTTTCTGATCGGTCATGCCGTCGTAGACGCTGTTGCAGTAGCTGACGCCCTCTTTCAAGGCCGCGACCAGCGCGGGCTTGGTGCTTTCGGCCTTTTCGATGCCGGTGCGCGGCGGCTTGGTGCCGGCAGCGGTCGAACACATCGCAAACATCGCGTCCGCGACATGACCGAAGAGCTGGGCCATGGTCCGGACTTCCGGCGTGGCACGAAACGAATACAGGTCCTCGGGCACCTTCTCCGCCGAACGCACGACGAACCCGCTGAGCGCGCCGAACTGCACCTTCGCGTTTGCCGTCAACGGATTGGCGCCCTGCGCGCTCGCGGCGGACGGTAATGCAATCAGGACGGCGGCGATAACGATGTGTTGAATACTCATGTGCGGTCTCCCTGGATGGCCCTTGACTGAGGCGCGGCCTCACAGATAGTAATCCGCAAACGTTCGCCGCGTGTCGCTGCCGGTCGCGCGCGCCGAGGAGGCCCAACGCTCTTTGGGCTGAAGCCGTCTAACCCGTCGACACTTCCCGAAAGGACGCCATGCTTCGCGACGATTTGCGGTTTGCCGTGCGCCACCTGCGGCGCCGGCCCGGCTTCGCCCTCACCGTGACCGCGACCCTGGCCGTGACCATCGCCGCCGCCACCACCGCCTTCGGCTTCGCCACCGCCGTGCTGTGGCGGCCGCTGCCGTTCCGCGACGCCGGGCGCCTCGTTTTCCTCTGGGAAGCGCCGGAGCGCGACGGCCAACAGCAACCGGCCCGGGTGACCGCGGCGCGCTACTTCGCGTGGCGCCGCGCCTCGACCGCGACTGAATCGATGGCGCTCTTCGGCGCCGCCGGATTCACCGTCGACAGCCCCACCGGGGCCACCTCGATCCGCGGCGTGCGCGTCTCGGCCAACTACTTCGATACGCTCGGTATTGGCGCCGCGCTCGGCCGCACCTTCGTCGCCGAAGATGAACAGCCCGGGCGCGAGCGTGTGGTCCTGCTCTCGAACCGGCTGTGGCAGCAGCGCTTCGGCGGCCGCACCGACATTGCCGGCACGACCCTCACGCTGAGCGGCGCCGCCTACACCATCGTCGGCGTGATGCCGACGGCGACCTATCCGGCATGGCCCGTCAACCCCGCCGTGGTGACGCTCGACGCCGACGGGCGCGAGTTCTGGGTGCCGATCCCGCACACACCGCAACTCGAACAGAACAGCCGCTCACACGTGTTCGGCGTGCTCGCCCGGCTCGGTCCCGGCGTCACCGCCGAGGGGGCGGCAGGCGAGCTGACCCGGGCGACGCGTCCGACCG
Source organism: uncultured Acidimicrobiia bacterium (assembly GCA_963795125.1). Lineage (GTDB taxonomy): Bacteria > Acidobacteriota > Vicinamibacteria > Vicinamibacterales > UBA2999 > 12-FULL-67-14b. Next base: position 2,584,190 of record CAWCGQ010000001.1, read on the forward strand.
ACGCGGATCCGCACGCGGCGCACGCCGCGCCGCTGCGCGATCAGTTCGTCGCCGACGCGCGCACGCCGCTGCTCACGCTCGCCGCCGCCGCGCTGGCCGTGCTGTTGATCGCCTGCGCCAACCTCGCGGCGCTCTACGTCTCGGCCTACCAGTCGCGCCGCAACGAGTTCGCGGTCCGCGCCGCCATCGGCGCCGGCGCGTGGCGGCTGGTCGCGCAGATGGCGGTTGAAGCGTGGCTGCTCGCCGCGCTCGGCGGCGCACTCGGCCTGGCGGCTGCGTCGATCGCACTCAGGTCGCTGCCGGCGCTGCTCCCGCCGACCATCCCCTTCGTGACCATGCCGACGATGGATCTGCAGGTGGCGGTGTTTGCGGCGGGCATCGCGATGGCCGCCGCGGCATTGCTCAGCGGCTGGCCGATCCTGCGCCTGATCCTCGATTCGCCCGCGCCGCGCGGCGCCGCGCAGCCGCCGCGCAGCGCGATCTACCGCGTCCTGGTGGTCGCGCAGATCGCCGTGACGGTGGCGCTCGCCGCCGCCGCGGGCCTGCTGGCGCAGTCGCTGTGGTCGGTGCGCCAGCGCGATCCCGGCTTCGCGATCGATCGCACGTTTGTGGCCGACGTCGGGCTGCCGGTAAACGGACGACCCGACGCCCGCACGATCGCCGCGCAGGAACAGGCGATCCTCACGCGCATTGCCGCGCTACCTGGTGTGACAGCGGTGGCCACCGCCTACGATCATCCGCTCGAAGCCAACTGGAGCGAGACCACGCGCGTGGTCGGCGACGTCGGCTCGCCGGACGAGGCCCAGCCTTCCGAACTGCGCATCGTCAGCCCCGGTTACACCGAGGCAATGGCGGTGGCGGTGATCGAGGGGCGGTCGCTGAGCGAACGCGACGATCTGGACGCGCCCGGCGCGATGCTCGTCAACGCGGCGTTCGCGCGCGCCATCGGCGGGCACGCGCTCGGCCGCCGCATCCGCAGCGGCACCGCGCAATTCCTCTACGGGCCGACCGCGCCGGCCGAATTCGAGATCGTCGGGGTCGTCGAAAACGAGCGCTCGCGCGGGCTCGAGCAGCCGGCGGGTCCGGCGGTCTACCTGAGCACGCGGCAGTTCCCGCAGCAGGCCTTCACGCTCGTCGCGCGGACCAGCGGCGATCCGATGGCGATCGCCAACGACGTCAAGAGCGCGATTCGCGGCGTCAACTCCGCCGTCACCGTCGACCGCCCGGAGTCGCTCGAGGGCGTGCTGGCCGAACAGATGGCGCCGCGCCGCCTGACCACCGACGTGGTGGGCGGTTTCGCCGCGGGCGCGCTGGTCTTGGCGGCACTGGGGATTTACGGCCTGCTGTCGGTGGTGGTCGCCGGACGGACGCGCGAGATCGGCGTGCGTCTCGCGCTCGGCGCCACCCCTGGGGTCGTCGCCGGCGGCGTGGTCCGCGAGTGCCTGATGCACACGGCGCTGGGCCTGGCGATCGGGATCGCGCTTGCCGTCGCCACGGGGCGGCTGATCGCCGGCATGCTGGTGGGCGTGCAGGCGGCCGATCCGCTGACGCTTGGCGGCGTGGCGATGCTGCTGGCGCTACTCGCCTTCGCGGCAAGCGCCCTGCCGGCGCGGCGGGCGGCGCGCATCGACGCCGCCATCACGCTGCGCGCCGAGTAGGAAGTGGGAGAATGGTCGCCATGGCGACCCCCGTCGCGCCCGATCACAAGTCCGTCCCCGGACCCTCGTCGTGGCTCCCCGGCGCGAGCTTCCTGAAATTCCGGCGCGACCCGCTCGCCTTCTTCACTGACACCCATCGCACCTACGGCGACATCGCGAAGTTCGGCTTCGGTCCGCAACAGGTGTTCCTCGTCAGCCATCCGGACTGGATCGAGGACGTGCTTGTCACCTCCGCGAAGAAATTCCAGAAAGGCGTGGCGCTGCAGCGCGCCAAGCGGCTGCTCGGCGAAGGGCTGTTGACGTCCGAAGGCCAGGCGCATCTGCGACAGCGCCGCACCATTCAACCGATGTTCCATCGCCAACAGGTGCAGCGCTTCGCCGAGGCCATGGTGAAGCACGCGGTGCGATGGCGCGACTCGATCACCCCGGACGCGACCATCGATGTCACCGACGAAATGGCGGGGCTGACGCTGGCGATCGTCGGCGAGACCTTGTTCTCGAGCGACGTGCAGGGCGATGCCGACGAAGTGCGCGAGGCCTTGACCGCGGCGGTGCAGAGCTTCGGCATCGCGTTTCTGCCCGGCCTCGAATACTTCGAGAAGCTGCCGCTGCCGATGTTCACGCGGGTGCGCAAGGCGCGCGAGCGGCTCGACCGCGTCATCCATCGCGTCATCCAGGATCGCCGGCACGACGAGTCAGCGCCGCACGACCTGGTGTCGATGCTGCTCGCGGCCCGTGATCCGGAGAACCCGAGCGAAGCCGGCATGAGCGATCAGCAGATCCGCGACGAAGCGCTGACGATCTTTCTCGCCGGTCACGAAACCACCGCGAACGCAATGGCGTGGACGTGGCACCTGCTTGGCGGAGCGCCGCATGTCGATCGGGCACTGCAGGAAGAATTGCAGCGTGTGCTCGGCGGCCGGACGCCGGCGGTCGAGGACGTGCCGCAGCTCGAGTACGCGCGCGCGGTGATCGCCGAGTCGATGCGCCTCTATCCGCCGGCCTGGACCATGGGCCGGCGGGCAATCGAGACACACACCATCGGCGGCCACCCCATCGAGCCGGGCGCGCTCGTGATCATGAGCCAATGGGTGGTTCATCGGGATCCACGTTGGTGGCATGCACCGGAACGGTTCGAGCCGGAACGCTGGCTCGACGTCCCGGCTCCCGGCTCCCGGGTCCCGGTTCCCGTCCCGTCTCCCGGTTCCCGTCCCAAGTACGCCTACTTCCCGTTCGGCGGCGGTTCGCGCATCTGCATCGGCGAATCGTTCGCGTGGACGGAGGCGATCCTGTTGCTCGCGACGATCGCGCAGCGCTGGCGCTTCGCTGCGGTGACCGCGCCGACGCCCGAGCCGCGCATCACCCTGCGGCCGAAGAACCTGGCGATGCGAGCCGTCGGCAGGTAAGCGATGAGCGGCACCTCAGTTACGGTACGCGGGTGAAGCCGACCTCGTAGGTACCGGTGCCGGCCCATTCACGACCGGACACCGACAGGGTGTAGGTCCCGCCGGTCGCGATCTCGAGTCCGGCGACGCGCTCCATGAACACCCGTTGATTGGCGTCGAAGCGCTCGTGACCGTCGCGGCCGGTCAGGCTCCACCAGAGATCGCCGTCCGATGTCGGTGCGAAGTCATACCGCCCCGGCTCCAGCTGCAGTTGGAAGACGCGCAGCTGTCCGGGCGTATCGATGCGGCCGCCGACGCGCGCGCCTGGCAGCAGCGGCGACACTTCCGGCGCCGCGGGTGCCCGCACGCGGAAACGAAAGCGCGCCGACACCGATTCCGGCACCACGGCAACGCGCAGTCGATAGCGTCCAGCCGGCAACGTGACGCGGCTCGGGTTCGCGGGCATCACGTTCATCCCCGCCAGCAGGTCGTCGCCATTGTCGGCCTCGAGACGCCACGCGGTGGAGCGCGAACCGCGCCCATCGAACAGATACGTTCCCGCGGGCAGCGCGATCGGATACACCACCTCGCGTCTCTCGCCTTCGAGACGGCCAATGACATCGCGCTCGAGCGCGATGTCGCCGCCCTGGGCCAGCGGCACGCCTTCGCGAATGTCGCGGTCGGCGCGCGCAGCCGCCGTCACGAACGAGGCGCCGCCAGAAAGAACATGGTCGAACACGCACGCCTCGAACACGACCGGATCGGCGATACCTGCGGTCCGGCAGGCCGTTTCGGCCGCCGCGCGGGCCTCGTCCGAAGGCGCCGGCGCGGGACGCGGGTAGGTTCCGGCGTCGACGCCCGAGGGGGCGGCGTACGGAGTTGCGAACAGCGACGCGTCCGCCGCGACCCGCCAGCTCGCACCAAAACGCTCGTAGAGCGGTCGCTGATAGTCCGCCGGCTCGCCGGGCCGGTGGCTGGCCAACTGACCATTGGCGCCGCGCAGATCGTTGTCGGGATCGCCGTCGAAGTTGCCGAACAGACCGTCGAGGGTCCTGGCGCGAGGCAGCGCCGGGTAGAGGGAATAGTCCACGCCGTCGGGGTTGAACGCCACACGCAACCGGTCGCCCGCCGACGAGAGGAACAGGAAGCCATCGTCGTCGTGGCGAAGCTCGGCGTGCGATCGCAGCCGCAGCGACGACCCACGTTCCAGCTGACGCGGTGCGCCGTTGACAATCAGCTGTTGGTCCGCGAGGCGCCACTCCACACGGTCGCGGCCATTGCGTACGGCGATACCGGTGGTGACGGACGCCGAGGCCAATGCGCCGAAGGGTTGCAGCCGCGCCTGGATCTCGACATCACGAGCGGAGGTCCGCATCAGCACGAAGTCGCCGATCGCCATGAAGTCGTACTCCAGGCCATCAAGCGTCCGCAGGTGCGGCTCGCCAAAGCCCCGCGCGGGGGGTCGATCCTCCGGGCACCGCCAGCCCGGGTCGCGCGGTCCGTCACCGATGGTGCCGTAGTTGTAGGTGAAGTCGGTGGTGTCGTCGCCCGTTCCGTAGCGGATGATTCCGGGCAGCCCGTCGTTGGCGGCGGCCAGGTAATCCTCGCCGGAGGGCCGATCGTTACCATAACCGTCGTCGCCCGGTTCGCCCGCGGCCGGGCCCGGATGCGTGTGGAAGGTGGCCACCGTCCGGCAGCTCGAGTCCTGCCGCGGATCGTACGAGGGAGCCGAGCTCTCGATATCACCCCGTGGCCATCGCAGCACCTGCGTGAAGTAGGTCACTTCGTGCGTGATGACGTTCTCGTTCCGGCACTGCTGGATATAGCCGCCTTCCTCGTGTTCGTCGTCGGTGCCCTCCATGGAATCGCGCCATGCCTGATCGAGCGCTTCCTGCACGCGGGGATCGCGGAGCACGTCGTTGACGGTCGACGAGGGGCAGTCGGCGTAGGCGCGGGCCGGCAGCGCCAGCAGGTGCAGGCCGAGCATCAACCCCGCGGTCAGCGGCCGCTTCATGGTGTCACCCCGCCATCGGCCAGCGCCTTGACGCGCCGCTCCGCTGCCTCGGGCAGTGACAGCACCTTCCCGTGGAGGTGCGCGGCGTAGACCAGGATGATGATGCTCGAGGCCTCGTCCGGCGATTTCGCGCCGAGCGCCGTCAAGAGCGCCGGTCGGCGCGTGAGGTGCAGCGTGGTCCGCAGCCATCGACCGAGCCCATTGTGCGTTCGCGCCAGCAGTTCGTCATCCAGGGTGAAGCACCGGAGCCACGCCTTGTGTTGATCGGTCAGACCCGCATCGAGCGCGCTGACAATGCCGGCGATGTCGGCGGATGGCGGTGACAAGGTGGCCGGCAGCTGCGGCGGGCGTGGTTGTTGATCGCAGCCGCCGAGCGCGGCTTCAGCCGGCACGGTGGCCGAACCGGCCGGCGCCGGCGCGCGACGCGATCGCCAGAGCAGGGCCAGCGATACCAGCAGGACGAGGAGCAGCGCGACGCCGAGTGCCTTCTTCACCCGCTGAGCCTACACGAAGAGCAACTCAACCTTTTCGCGGTGGCGCCCCGTCTAGCGAGGCTTGGACGACCACTTTTCAGCTCCGACCTTCCAGCCCGAGGCTTCCCTGGTCATCGGCACTGAGCCCGTGGCGGCCTGACCTTTCGGATCTTTTCCGCTCAATTCCAGCAGCGCCGTCTCGCCGGTGACGGTTTCCTTGCTGACGGCGACGTCGGTGAACGCATCCGCAAACTTCTTCAGCAGCTCGAACATCCTGGCCTGCGTTGGAGCGGGCAGCGATTCGATCATCGAGCGGCCCTTGGGTTCCATCAGCGGCAGAAGCTCGCTGTATGCCTTGGCGGTTGCGAGGGCCTCACGGTAGGCGTTGAACGCCTGGGTCGGAGTCTGCTGCCGCGCCTCCAGGCGGTGCACCGTCAGCACGCCAACCATCACGACCGCGGCACACACCCAGGTTCCAGTCCTCAGTAGTCGTTTCGTCATGCCGCATCTTACCCGGTCGTCATCGCGACCGGTAAATCAGGCCGATCACGCCGCCGACCAGCAGCCATTCGCCGACCGCCGCCAGCAGCATGCGGGCGGCGTGGTCTTCGCTCATCTCGAGCGTGGCGTAATTGACGACCACGCTGGTGCCGATCGCAAACACCGCGAGCAGGAGCCCGAACTGCAGCCCGCCACCGAGGCCGCGGAAATTGCTCACCGCGAGCAGCATGGCGGCGGCAAGCACGGCGAGGAACAGTGCCGCCGCACCAATCGGCATATGCGCCATCTGCGCGTCGGCGCTGCGGTAGATCGCGCCCTGCGCGAGGAACGAGCTTGCGAGCAGGTTGCCGTAGACGACGAAGCCGTAGACGAAGTCGGCGATGGTAGCGGCCACAGCGGCAAGGGCGAGTCGGGTGTAGTTCATGGGGGGGAATCGTAGCCGATTGGTGGTTGCTTTTTTACTCGAATAAGCGCACATTGCGCGGTCAGAGGTGACCCGCATGCGCCGCTACGCCCTGCTCACCGCCAGCCTCCTCGCCACGCTCACGGTTTCGCCGATCGCGCAGACATCCACCTGGCGGCCGGTCGTGCTCTCGGACACGGGCATGGTGGCCTCGGGTCACGCGCTGGCCTCGGAAGCGGGCATTCGCATCCTCAAGTCGGGCGGCAACGCGATCGATGCGGCGGTGGCGGCCTGGGCGGTGCAGGGCCTGACCGAGCCGGAGATGACCGGCCTCGGCGGCGACATGTTCATGTTGATCTACATCGCCAAGACCGGCGAGGTGAAGTTCATCAACGGCACCGGCGTCGCGCCGATGGCGGCCAACGTCGACTTCTACAAGGGCAAGGGCGGCATCCCGAGCGACGGCATCCTGTCGGTGACCGTGCCGGGCGCGGTCGCCGGCGCCGAGCTCGCGGCGAAGACCTACGGAACCAAACCGCTGTCCGAACTGCTCGGGCCCGCCGTCGATCTTGCCGAACGTGGTTTCCCGATTACCGAGGCGCTTGCCGGCGCCATCAAGAGCAGCGGCAACAAGCTGTCGCCGTCGGCCAGGGAGATCTGGTATCGCGACGGCACGCCGCTCGGCTTCGGCGACCGCGTCATCCAGAAGGATCTGGCGGCGACGCTGCGTGAAATCGGCGCCAAGGGCAGCGCCGCGTTTTACCAGGGCCCGATCGCCGACAAGTTTGCGGCCTACATGAAAGCGGAAGGCGGCCTGATCGATCGGCAGGATCTCGTCGGCATCAAGGCGAACGAAGACGCGCCGATCAAGATCAACTACAAGGGCATCGAGGTCTACGAGTGCCCGCCGAACTCGCAGGGTTTCGTCATGCTCCAGGCGCTCAACATCCTCGAAGGCCTGAACGTGCGCTACCTGCGCCACAACAGCGCCCCCTACCTGCACGCGGTGACCGAAGCGCTCAAGCTCGCCTTCGCCGATCGCAACAAGTACGTCGCCGATCCGAAGTTCACGCCCGACATTCCGATGCGCGAGATGCTGTCGAAGGACTACGCCGCGATCCGCCGGGCGCTGATCGATCCGGACAAGGCGATCGACGGCGAAGCGCCGTTCGGCAACCCACGCAAGCCGAGCACGTCGAGCGCGCCGGTCGGCTATGCGGCGGCGCAGGCATCTCCCGACTACTCGCAGGTGATTACCGGTGAAGAGAACGGCCACACCACCTACCTCGCCGTCGTCGACAAGGATCGCAACATGGTGTCGGTGACCTCATCGCTGCTCAGCATCTTCGGCAGCGGTCACGTGGTGAAGGGCGCCGGCTTCGTGCTCAACAACCGCATGGCTTACTACGGCCTCGAAGACGACGACGTCAACGTGCTCAAGCCGGGCAAGCGGGTGCGCCAGACCATCAACCCCGCGCTGGCGCTCAAGGACGGCAAGCCCTACATGGTGTTCGGCACGCCCGGCGCCGACACGCAGCCGCAGGCGCAGATGCAGTTCTTCCTCAACGTCGCCGAGTTCGGGATGAACGTGCAACAGGCCCTCGAGCAGGAATACGTCGTCACCACGTCGTTCAAGAGCTCGTACTACCCGCATGCGGCCGAGGGCAAGCTGCAGGTGCCGGCGACGCTGCCCCGGCACGTCCTCGACGAGCTGGCCGCCATGGGCCACAAGCTCGACCTGCGTCACGTCCGCGGCGTCGGATCGGTCAAGGCGATTGTCATTCATCCCAGGACCGGTGTACTGATGGGCGGCGTCAGCCCGACGCGCGATAGTTATGTGATGGCCTATTAAAAGGAATGAGTTCCGGGCGATTGAGCTGTTGATCTTGCGCGGGCTCCGGCGCAAGATACGCGCATCTTCCTCGCGGGTTCCGTTCGTTCGGGTTATTTCGGCGTCGCCGTCGTCATCCCGTCGTTGTTCGGCTGTAACCCATTCCGGAGGCTACCCATGCGTCGCACGATTGTCCTTGCTTTGTCGTTGCTGACCGTCAGCAGCGTTTCCCTCGCGTTCGCTCAAGCAGTTACGTCGGGCACCGGCGCCATCAACGGACGGGTCACCGACGCGTCACGAGGCGCTGATGCCCGGTGTCACCGTCACCCTGACCAGTCCCGTCGCAGATGGGCGTTCGCACCACGGTCACCGACGCCGACGGCGGCTATCGCTTCACCGCCGTCACGCCCGGCGAGTACGTGGTGGTGTTCGAGCTGGCCGGCTTCTCGACGGTCCGCAACGAGGGCATCCGCGTCGGCCTCGGCTTCACCGCCACGGTGAACGCCGCAGCTGACGGTGGCGTCGCTGCAGGAGTCGGTCACCGTGACCGGCCAGTCGCCGGTCGTCGACACCTCGGCCACGCAGATCGGCAACAGCTTCGACGCCAAGCAGCTGTCGGCGCTGCCGACCTCGCGCGATTATTTCTCGCTGCTCGCCGGTTCGCCGGCGGTGCAGATGTCGCGCATCGACGTCGGCGGCAGCACCAACGGCACGCAGCAGGGCGTTCGTGGTCTACGGCACGAGCGGCCAGGTGCGGGTGATGTTCGAGGGGTTGAACGCCACCGAGGCCACCGGCGCCTTCGGCAACTATCCGGACATCGGCGGCATGGAGGAAGTGCAGATCAACACCGCCGCGCACAGCGCGGAGGCATCGACGCCCGGCGTGCAGTCGCAGTTCATCAGCAAGTCGGGCGGCAACCAGTTCCGCGGCACGTTCTTCGGCGGCTACTCGACGGAGAGCTGGCAGGCGATCAACATCGACGCCGACCAGATCGCGCGCGGCCTGAGCGGCGGCGGCGGCCTCGACCGCCGAGGACGTCAATCGCCTGACAGCCTACCAGGACAGAACGTCGGGCTCGGCGGCTACGTGATCAAGGATCGGCTGTGGTGGTACGGCTCGTACCGCCACCAGGACGTCAAGGCGCGCTTCGTCAACTTCCCGGTCAAGCCGCAGACCACCATCCTCAACAACTACAGCGGCAAGGTCACCTACAACCTGTCGACCAACAACAAGTTGATCGGCTACACGCAGCCGTCGCAGAAGAAGCAGCCGCAGCGCTTCGACTCGTGGCTGCTCGGCGTCGACACCGGCATCAACACCACGGAAGCCACCACCTGGAGCCAGAACTTCTGGGCGTGGGTGCACAAGGCCGAGTGGAACGGCGTGCTGAGCGACAACGCCTTCGCCGAAATCCGCGGCGGCCAGTACGGCTACGACTGGACCAACGGCGTCAACGGCACCGGCCTGCGCTACGAGGACATCGGCAACAACCTGATCAGCGGCCGCAACCGCAACTGGACGCGCGAGCGGCGCCGCAACCAGGTGCTCGGCACGCTCAGCTATTCAAGAGCAGCGGCTTCGGCGATCACAACTTCAAGGCTCGGCGGCGAGATCTTCGACGAGACCGTCAACGACATCTACATCGACGGCTACGAGGACGACATCCTGCACGTGATGCAGAACGGCGCGCCGCTCGACATCATCTTCTTCCAGGCGCCGGCAACGTCTCCCAGAACGGGCTGTGGACCTACGGCTCGTTCATCAACGACACCTGGCGCATCACCAATCGCCTCACCGCCAACCTCGGCGCGCGCTTCGATCGCTATCGCGCCTTCCTGCCGGCGCAGGAACACGCCGCCGGCCGCTTCAACCCGACGGCGCATCACCTTCGCCGCGCGACAGACGACGTGGTGCACTTCAACAACTTCGCGCCGCGCCTCGGCTGACCTACGACATGAGCGGCAACGGCAAGACCGTGCTGAAGGCCAACTACGGCAGCTACTGGTGGAATCCCGGCGCCGATTTCGTGTTCAACGTCAACGAGAACTCGAACGCGTGGTGGCGCCGCTATCGCTGGAGCGACCTGAACAACAACGACCGCTGGGAGCCGGGCGAAGAGGGCGCGCCGGTCGAGCCGCGGCGGCGCCGCGACTCGAGTCGCTCGATCCCGACATCTGAAGAACACCCACACCGACGAGATCGCGACGTTCCTCGAGCACGAGCTGATGGCCAACTTCGGCGTCCGCACCGGCTACGTGTGGCGCGGCGATGCGCAATCAATACGCGCGCATCAACATCGGCGCTGCCGTACTCGGCGTTCACGGTGCCGGTGCAGGTCGCCGATCCCGGGACCGGACGGCCGCCTCGGCACCGCCGACGACGGCGCGCCGATCACGGCGATCGACCTGGCGCCGGCCTTCCGCGGGCTGCACGCCGATCAACAGGACCATCAACGTCGACGACGGCGACGCCGACTACCACACCTTCGAGATCACCGGCACCAAGCGCATGAGCAACCACTGGAGCCTGCTCGTGTCCTACGGCTGGACCAAGAGCTTCGACAACGGGCTGACGGCGCATCCAGGGCAACACCATTCGCAGAACGCGCTGCCGGCCACGCCGAACGACGAGATCAACACCACGACGGCCGATCAGGTGTACACCCGGTCGAACGGCGAAGTTGTCGGGCACCTGGAAATCGCCGTTCTGCGGCATCGTGCATCTCGCCCATGCTCCGCTATCAGCACGGCATCCCGTTCGGCCGCACCTTCGCCTCAACGCTGAGCTACGGCAGCGTCCGATTCCTGGCCGAGCCGCTCGGCACGCGGCGCCAGGACGCGATCGTCATCACCGACGTGCGGGTCGAGAAGAACGACGCGCTCGGAGCGGACGCGACCTGTCGGTGTTCTTCGACCTCTACAACCTGACCAACGACAACCCGGCGCAGAACCTGCAGTGGAGCTCGGGCACGGCGTTCAATCGTCCGCTCAGCATCGTGCCGCCGCGGCTCGCCCGTATCGGCCTGAAGGTGAATTTCTAGACAGTAGCCGGTAGACAGTAGCCGGTAGCACCACGAGTTTTTCTGGCTACTGGCATCTGGCTACTGGATACTGAAATGAATGCCCGTCCTCGCCGCCGACGATCTCCGAGAAAACCTACGTCACCGGCGAAGCGCGGGTCAGCGCGCTCGCCGGCGTGTCGTTCGCGGTCGAGGCCGGTGACTTCGTCGCCCTGATGGGCCCGTCGGGATGCGGCAAGTCCACGCTGCTGCACCTGTGCGGCGCCATGGATCGGCCGACCAGCGGCTCGCTGTCGCTGAACGACCGCGATCTGTCGGCGATGGGCGACGACGAGCTGACGCGCGTGCGTCGCGAACAGGTCGGCTTCGTCTTCCAGTTCTTCAACCTGCTGCCGACGCTCACCGTCAGCGACAACATCGCGCTGCCCTGCCTGCTCGCCGGCATGAAGTCGGACGAGGCCGAGCAGCGCGCGCGTGCGCTCGCCGAACGAGTCGGCATCGCGCATCGATTGACGCATTACCCGCAGCAGATCTCCGGCGGCGAAATGCAGCGCGCCGCCATCGCCCGCGCGCTGGTGCATCAACCGGCGCTGCTCGTCGCCGACGAGCCGACCGGCAACCTCGATTCCGAAAACGGCGCCAACGTGCTGGCGCTGGTCGCCGAGCTGAACCGCGAGCTGGGCGTGACGGTGCTGCTGGCCACGCATTCCGCCGATGTCGCCGCGGCGGCGACGCGCGTGCTGCACATGAAGGACGGGCGATTCGCCGACCCGCGGCTTCGCGACGGGCTCGCCGCCACCGGAACCCGCTGATGCGGCTGTTCCGCCAGTTCATCCTGCGGCCGCTGCTCGCGGAGAAGATCCGCACCATCACCACCGTGCTCGGCGTCGCGCTCGGGCATCGCCGTGGTGATCGCGATCCAGCTGACCAACGAAAGCTCGGTGCGCGGGTTCGCCACCGCGCTCGAGACCATTGCCGGCAAGACCGCGGTCGAAATCGTCGGCAGCGGCACCGGCGTCGACGAGGCGCTGATCCCGCAACTCGACTGGCTGCGCGACTACGGCATCGTCAGCCCGGTGATCGAAGGCAGCGCCGCGCTCGTGGTCGGCGACCTGCGGCAGTTGTCGCGCCGGCAGCTGGAAGCGGTGAAGGTGCTCGGCGTCGACATCCTGCGCGATCAGCCGTTTCCGTGATTACGACCTGCTGCAATCTGGCGAGCCCCGGCGACAGCTCGGCCGGACCGCAGTCCGCACCGACCGACCGACTTCAATACCCAGCAGTTCCTCCAGATCCTGACCAGTCCGCAGACCGTCGTGATTACCGAGAAGCTGGCGACCCGGCGCGGCTACGCGCTTGGCAGCGAGCTGCGGCTGATGATTGGCGATCGCGTGCTGCCGTTCGTGGTGCGCGGCATCCTCAAGAACGAAGGGCCGGCGCGCGTGCTCGACGGCAACTTCATCCTGATGGACATTGCCGCCGCGCAGCTGGCGTTCGATCGGCTCGGCCGCGTCGATCACATCGATGTGCTGCTCGCCCGAGAGGCGCCGATCTCGACGAGAGTCTCGCCGCCATCGCGGCACGCCTGCCGGCGGGGCTGTCGGCGCGCAGCGCCCGGCGCGGCGCGGCGAGCAGGTCGAAACCATGCTCGCGGCGTTCCACACCAACCTCACCGCGCTGTCGTGGATCGCGCTGATCGTCGGACTGTTCCTGGTCTACAACACCGTGACCATCTCGGTGGTGGCGCGGCGCCAGGAGATCGGCACGCTGCGCGCGCTCGGCCTGAGCCGCAACAAGGTGCTGCTGCTGTTCCTCGGCGAGGCGACCGCGCTGGCGGCGGTCGGCATCGCGATCGGCCTCGGTCTGGCGCGGCTGCTCGCGGATGCGGCGGTGACCATGACGTCGCGGACGGTGAGCACCATCGTATATCGCCGCGGTGGCCGCGCCGCCGGACATGAACATCAGCCACCTGTGGATGGCGATCGCCATCGGCCTGCCGCTGTCGCTGATCGCCGCCGCGGTGCCGGCGCTCGAAGCCAGCCGGGTGCCGCCGACCGCGGCGATGCGCGGCCACGACACGCTCGAGATGCGGGTGCGCTTCAAGCCGGCGGCCGCTGATCGCCGCGCTGGTGCTGCTCGCGCGTGGCCTATGGCGCTGGCGCAGCTGCCGCCGATCGGCCGGCGGCCGGTGTTCGGCTACATGGCGTCGTTCGCGATCGTGATTGGCGGCGCCTTGCATGGTGCCGGCGATCATGTATCGGACTGGCGCGGATCGAGCCGCGCGGTGCTGCGGCGCCGGCTCGGCGTCGAAGGCCTGCTCGCCCACGCCAACCTGACCGTCGGCGATTCCGCGGCTGTCGATTTCGGTGGCGGCACTGTCGGTCAGCCTGTCGATGATGGTCGCGATCGCGGTGATGATCGGCAGCTTCCGCGAGACGGTCGTCTACTGGGTCGGACAGACGCTGCAGGCCGACTTGTTCATCGGACCGGGGATCCGACCGACGGTCGGCTCCGAGCAGACCGTGTCGGAGGACGTGATCCAGACGCTGGCCGCCCATCCGCAGGTCGAGGCGCTCGATCGCTTCCGCAACGTCGACCTGGTCTACGAGGGCAACCTCGCGGTGCTCGGCGCCGGCTCCTACGACGTCGTCCTGCGAGCACGGCGGGCTGTTGTTCAAGAGCCCGGCCAACGCGCGCGACGAGCTGCGCCGCGCGATCGGCCAGGACGCGGTGATCGTGTCCGAGCCGTTCGCCACCCGCTACCAGAAAGCGCGACGGCGACATCATCGAGATCCCGACGCCGCAGGGTCCGATGCCGTTCCGGATCGCGGCGGTGTACTACGACTACTCGAGCGATCGCGGCGTGGTGGTGATGGACCGCGGCACCTTCCGGAAATATTTCGGCGAGCTGCAGCCCTCCGGCGTGGCCGCCTACCTGAAGCCGGGCGCCGATCCCGACACCGGTGCGCAGCGAGATGCTCGACATGCTGGACGAAGGACATCGCGCGTTCATCTTCAGCAACCGGACGCTGCGCAACGAGATCCTGGTGGTGTTCGACAGCACCTTCGCGATCACCTACGCGCTGGAGCTGATCGCCATCGCGGTGGCGATGCTCGGCGTCGCCGGCACGCTGCTGACGCTGGTGCTCGAGCGCCGGCGCGAGCTGTCGCTGCTGCGGCTGACCGGCGCCGATCGCCGGCAGGTCCGGCGGATGGTGATCATCGAGGCGGCGCTGATCGGCGCGGTCAGCCAGGGCATCGGCCTGGCGGTCGGGTTCGCGCTGTCGATGGTGTTGATCTATGTGATCAACGTGCAGAGCTTCGGCTGGACGATCCAGTTCCACGTGCCGCTCGCGTTCCTGATCGCAGTCCTCGATCGCCGTCGTGATCGCGACGTCGATCGCCGGCATTTATCCGGCGCGCCGGGCCGCGCAGTTGGTGCTGTCGCATGATGAGTAAGCTGGCCGCAATCGTGACGGCGTTGGCCCTGGGCTGGAGCCAGGACCCGGGAGCCGGTGACCAAGGCCCCGAGCCCCTGGCAACAGGCGACCGCGGGCTACCAGTTCGCGTTCCCGCGCGACCACGCCAGTCATCCCGACAACAAGATCGAGTGGTGGTATTACACCGGCAACGTCAAGGCCGCCGACGGACGCCGCTTCGGCTACCAGGTCACCTTCTTCCGCGTCGGCATCGATCACGCGCCGGCCAATCCGTCGAAGTGGGCGATTCGCGATCTCTTCATGACGCATCTCGCGATCAGCGACGTCACCGGGCAGCGCTATCGCTTCGCGAGAAGCTGTCGCGCGGCGGCCCCGGGCTGGCGGGCGCGACGAGCGATCGCTATCAGGTGTGGAACGACGACTGGATGGCTGGGATCCGGGAGCCGGGATCCTTCGCGCCAAGCGCGTCGGCGGACAAGGCCGGGAGCCGGGAGCACGTGCTGCGCGCCACGAGCGCTCAGGCAGGGCTCGATCTGACGCTCGGCGAGGGCAAGCGCGCCGGCGATCAACGGCAGTCAACGGCATCAGCCAGAAGGGCGCGCAGCCCGGCAATGCCTCGCACTACTACTCGCTGACGCGCATGCCGACCACCGGCACGATCGTCATCGACGGCGAGCGCGTCGCGGTGACCGGCGAGAGCTGGATGGATCACGAGTTCGGCACCAGCTTCCTCGAGCCCGGGCAGCGCGGCTGGGACTGGCTGTCGATCCAGCTCTCGGACAATCGCGAGCTGATGCTGTATCAGCTGCGCCGCGACGACGGCTCGCGCGATCCGCGCTCGAGCGGCACGCTCGTCGATGCCGCCGGCAAGACGACGCACCTCGCCGACGCGACTTCACGCTGACGCCCGGCCGGCCGACGTTCAAGTCGAAGAACGGCGCGGTTTACCCGATCGAGTGGACCGTGTCGATTCCATCGCAGCGCATCGAGCTGCAGCGTCACGACGCCGACTCGACGACCAGGAGCTGTCGCTGGTCAAGTCCACCGGCATCGCGTATTGGGAAGGGATGATCGATGTCGACGGCAGCGCCGGCGGCCAGGCCGGTCACGGGATCCGGGTATCTCGAAATGACCGGGTATCACGGCAGCCTCGGCCGAGTATCTCTCGGGTTCCTGACGGCCTGACTGCCTGACGGCCTGACCACCTGACAACAATGCAGATAGCGGTCGTCGGAGCGGGAATCGCGGGTCTGGCGGCGGCACGAGCGCTGGTCGATCGCGGACACGGCGCCACGCGTGTTCGAGCGAGCGCACGTCGCGGGCGGGCGGGTCGGCTACGCAAGGTGATCAGCGCCATCGAGCTGCCTCGCGGCCTGTCTGGCGAGCTCGCGTTCGATCACGGCGCGCAGTACTTCACCGTGCGCGACCAGCGATTCTCGGAGCTGGCCGCCGAATGGGAGCGCGATCGCGTGATCGCGAAATGGACCGGCCGCATCGTCGCGTTCGACGGCGAGGGCTGGGAAGACGTCGAGCGAAGGCACCAGCCGATACGTCGGCACACCGGGCATGGGCGCCATCGCCGACGGCCATGGCGGCCGGTCTCGACATCAGTTACGGCCAGCGCGTCGAGTCGCTCGAGCCGCTGCTGCGCGACTTCGATCGCGTGATCGTCGCCGTTCCCGCTGCCGCCGCGGTCCGCTCGTGTCCCACCTGCCGGCACTGGCCGCAGGCTCGCCGCCGTCGCCATGCAACCGAACTGGACGGTGATGGCGGCGTTCGACGAGCGCGTGGCCGCGCGCTTCGACGCGGCGTTCGTCACCGGCAGCCCGCTCAGCTGGATCGCGCGCAACACCTCGAAGCCGAAACGCAACTGGCAGATCGATGCGTGGGTGATCCAGGCCTCGACCGCCTGGAGCGACGCTCACCTCGACGATCAGCCGGATGATGTCGGCGCGTTCCTGATGGAAGCGTTCGAGGATCTGATTCCCGCCGGACTGCCGCGCGCGTTCTACGCCGACGGTGCATCGCTGGCGCTACGCGACCGCCGATCCGCCGCTCGCGGTCGGCGCGATTCACGACGCCGGGTCGCGAATCACGTTGTGTGGAGACTGGTGCGCGGCCCTCGAATCGAGGATGCGTACCTGAGCGGCATTGAAGCCGCCGGCCTGATCCCGGATCACTGATCCCGACTCCTGGCTCCTGACCGCTTCGGCTCCTCGGCTCCGGTTCACTCTTCTTTCGGCAGCTTCTTCTTATTGGCCTTCCCTACCCGCCCACGTTCGCCGCCGGTCCAGCGCATCTGCACCAGCGTGCCGAAGGCGCCAAGCGCGAACCAGGCCCACGGAATCCAGCGCATCCCGGGCGCCGGATTGAGCGGATACGCCACCCAGACGTCACCGGCCGCGGCCGCGCGCAGCGGGCCCGTATCGCCCATCACCGCCAGCCCGCCGACCAGCATCGTCCAGGCGCCGGCAAACGCCGTGGCGAGGATGATCACGTAGCGCTGCAGCCACGTCGCCACCACCGCGCCGGCGACCGAGAACAGGATCACCACCGCCGGATGCGGATCGCCTTCGATCTGCGTCCAGATCACGTTGACCAGCAGCGCGCCAAGGCCGGCGCCGACCAGCGCCACGCCGACGAAGTAGGCCGCCAGCAGCAGCGCCGCGCCGGCCATGCCGCCGACGATCGCCGCGATCACCATCGGCGTGGTGTCGCCCGCGCCGAACACCGAGCTGGCCGCCAGCGCGCCGATGATGAAGCCGAAGACGCCGAGCACGACCTTGAACAGGCGATAGCCGAAGAAACAGGCCAGGAGGCCGCCGGCAAGAAGCACGGCGGCCGCGGGAACCTGATACGCGGCGGGCAGCATGGGGGTCGCCGCCGATTCTACACTTCTCTGCGGCCGTCCATCGCCTTGCCGACCGAGAGGTCGTCGGCGTAGTCGAGATCGCTGCCGACCGGGATGCCGGTGGCAATGCGGGTGACGCGCAGGCCGAGCGGCTTCAGCAGGCGGGCCAGGTAGATCGCCGTGGCCTCGCCTTCGACGGTGGGATTGGTCGCGAGGATCACCTCTTCGACGCCGCCGCCGGCAATGCGCGCCAGCAGGCCCTTGATCTTCAGGTCGTCGGGACCGACCCCCTGCAGCGGCGAAATCGCGCCCATCAGCACGTGATAGAGGCCGCGAAAGCCGCCGGTGCGATCGACCACGCTGACGTTCTGCGGCTCTTCGACGACGCAGATGACGCGCTGATCGCGCGTGCTGTCGGCGCAGAGGCGCAGGGATCGCTGTCGGTGATGTTGTTGCAGGTGGTGCAGTAGATGACGCGGTCCTTGACGTCGCGGATCGCCTGGCACAGCTGCTCGGCCTCCTCGCGCGGCGTGCGCAGCACGTGGAAGGCGAGCCGCTGCGCGCTCTTGCCGCCGATGCCCGGCAGCTTCTTGAATTGTTCGACGAGTTCCTGCAGTGACGCGGGCAGCGACATGCGGCGGTTACAGTCCGGGCAGCTTGAGGCCGCTCAGCAGGCCGCCCATCTTGCTGCTTCATCGACTCGTCGACCTTGCGGTGCGCGTCGTTGACCGCGGCGACGATCAGGTCCTGCAGCATGCCGACATCGTCTTTCGACACCACTTCGGGATCGATGGTGATCTTCTGCAGATGCTTGTGGCCGTTGACGACCACCGTGACCATGCCGCCGCCGGAGGTCGCCTCGACGATCAGCTCGGACATTTCGCGCTGCAGGCGCTCCTGCATCTCCTGCGCCTGCTTCATCATGTCCGGGATGCCCATGGGTTCTACGCGCTCCTCGATCGTGGTCTTCTCGACCGGAAAGATTTCGAGCAACGCCTGCACGGTGGAATTGGCCATGGCCTCGGCCTTGACGTCCTCGGGCGAGCCCTCGGCCGCAGCCGACGGCGCCGCCGGAGCGCCGGCGAGGCGCGGCGCGGGCGGCCGGCGCCGCAGCCCGCATCGGCGACGACGATCGGACATCGGCACGGGCTTGCCGGCCACCTTTTCGGCGATCGATTGCAGCCACGCCTTCTGTTCCTCGCACTGGCTCCTGGCGTTCTTCTGGTTCGGCAGGAACACGAACGCGATCACCCGCGGGCGACGCGTCGATGCGAAACGCCGACGCGACGACCAGGTTGTAGAACGTCGACTTGCCGGCCTTCACCTCCGCCAGGAACCGGTCCTTGAAGGCGGAGTCGGAACGCGAGCCGCCAGCGGTTCCAGGGGTTCCAGGGGTTCCAGAGGTACCAGGGGCATCGTTCTTGACGGGGTTCGCGGGTTACAGGGGTTCGAGAAGCGGGAACACTTGGCACCGCTCTTCAGAACGTTGCCCTTTGGAACCTGTGGAACGTTTGGCACCTGTGGAACCGCGCGCTGCCGGAGCCGCGGCGCCGCGGGGACTGCGTCCGCCGCCCGAGAGCAGCTCGCTGAGCGGCACGAGCTTGCGCAAGATGCATCAGGCGCAGCAGCGCCATCTCGAGATTGAATCGCGGCTGATCCGAGACGCGCACTTCCTGCTCGGTCCTGGTCAGCAGATCGAACGCGCGCAGCAGGTCTTCGCGCGACCATTGGCCGGTCATCGCGGACAGGCGTTCGCGCTCGGCGTCGGCGGCCACGTCCGGATCGGACGCGCGCTTCGGATCGACCGAGAGGATCAGCAGGTCGCGCGTCGCGCGCGCCAGCTCGCGGCACAGCAGCCGCAGGTCGTAGCCGCGCTCGATGGCGCGCTCGACCAGCGCGAACGACGCCGGCGCGTCCTCGCCGGCGACCGCGTCGAGCATGTCGAACACCAGGTCGCGGCCGACCAGCCCGAGCACGGTGACCACGTCGTCGGTGACGATGGTGTCGCCGGCAAAGGCGCGGACCTGGTCGAAGGCGCTCAGCGAATCGCGCATGCTGCCTTCGCCGGCGCGCGCCAGCAGCATCAGGCCCTCGTCGGCAATCTCGATCTGCTCGGCGGCGGCGATGGTGCGCAGCTGCTGCGCCACGGTCTTGCCGGAAATGGTCTTGAACTCGTAGACCTGCGAGCGCGACAGCACGGTGTCGGGGATCTTGTGCTGCTCGGTGGTCGCCATCATGAAGATGACGTGCGGCGGCGGCTCCTCGATCGACTTCAACAGCGCGTTGAACGAGTTCGGACGACAGCATGTGGACTTCGTCGATGATGAAGATCTTGTACTTGTTGCGCACCGGCGCGATCGACAGGCCGTCGACGATCACTTCGCGGACGTTGTCGACACCGGTGTGGGTGGCGGCGTCGATCTCGAGCACGTCGATGTCGCGGCCTTCGGCGATCTCGATGCACGCGTCACAGACGCCGCACGGATCGGGCGTCGGCCCCTTGGCGCAGCTCAGCGCGCGCGCCAGGATGCGCGCCGTGGTCGTCTTGCCGCAGCCGCGCGGCCCCGAGAACACGAACGCCTGCGCGATCCGCTTGCTCTTCAGCGCGTTCTTCAGCGTGCGCGTGACGGCTTGTTGTCCGAGGACGTCTTCGAATTTTTGAGGGCGCCACTTGCGGGCGAGGACTTGATAGGCCATGAAAGACAGTCTGAAGTCTACGGTCGACAGTTAAGGATTCAGTCAAAGTATGGCGGTCGGCAGTTCCGGACTTTGAATGTGCCGGAATTCAACTCTTGACTGTCGACGCTTGATTGCCGACTGATTACTCGGCCCGGAGGTCCTCAGCACATCACGGAAACGACTTAGCGCTGCTGCCTTCCGGCCCTGACGCGATTCGCCGCCCTGAGATTGCCGAGGTTCCGGGCCGAATCCTTAGTTTGACACACTTTGGCCGGCGCGATGCCCGGCGTGGGCGACGGACGGGCGCACAGTGTGCGCTCGCGAGCCGGCGGCGCGCGCGCACACGGCGCGGGAGTTTGGTAACTGCAGTCTGCCGAAGGCGACTTAGGGCCGTGCCACCGCCGGGCACTGGTATTGCTCTGGTCAGTCGACGCGATGATTCATTTCCCGCCTGCGCGACCGCGGCCAGACCGAGCTCTTCGGCGAGCCCGACCGCCTCGCGCTGTTGAGCCAGGCGGCGCACATCGTCGTGCTCGATGATGAAGAAGCGAACGTCACGCTGCTGACGCGGATGCTGCAGCGCGGCCGGCTTCCAGTCGGTGACGGGCCTGACCGATCCGCGCGACCTGCCGCCGCTGCTCGATGGCCACCCGCCCGACCTGGTGATCACCGACCTGCACATGCCGGACGTCGACGGCTTCGGCGTGCTCGACATCCTGACGCCGCTGATCAACCAGGAGCGCCTGCCGGTGCTGGTCGTCACCGGCGACCTGTCGCGCGACGCGCGCCAGCAGGCGCTGACGCGCGGCGCCAAGGACTTCGTCACCAAGCCGTTCGACATGGTCGAAGTGCTGCTGCGCGTGCGCAACCTGCTCGAAAGCCGGATGCTGTTCCAGGACCTGCGCAAGCAGAACCGCACGCTGCTCGAATCCGCCACCGGCCAGCACGCGCGAGCTCGAATCGACGCGCATCGAGATGATCGAGCGCCTGGCGCTCGCCGCCGAGTATCGCGATGAGGAAACCAGCGATCACAACCAGCGCGTCGGCAAGCTGTCGTGCCGCCTCGCCGAGGCGATCGGCTGGACCGCGGAGGACGCCGGCCTGCTGCGCCGCGCCGCCGCGCTGCACGACATCGGCAAGATCGGCATTCCCGACGCGCTGCTGCGCAAGCCCGGCGCGCTGACCGAGGGCGAACAGCGCGTGATGCGCACCCACACCTCGATCGGCGCGCGCATCCTCGGCGGCAGCCAGATGCCCGCTGCTGCAGCTCGCCGAGACGGTCGCCATGTCCCATCACGAGCAATGGGATGGCACCGGCTATCCGCGCGCGCTGCGAGCGACACGAGATTCCGGTCGCCGGCCGCATCGTCGCGGTCGCCGACACCTTCGACGCCATCACCAACGATCGGCCGTATCGGGCGGCCCGGCCGGTGAGCGTGGCGCTGCGCGATCCTGCGCGAGCACGCCGGGCCGCCACTACGAAGCCGCGGCTGATCGACGCGCTCGAGCAGATCGTGGCGGACCCGGGCTACGAAGCGGCGAGCAGGGTCGCCGCCAACTGCGCGTAGACGTCGACGGCGCGGTGCAGCTCGTCGATCGCGATGTGCTCGCGATCGGTGTGCGCCACGTGGATCGAGCCCGGCCCGAGCAGCAGCGGCGTGCCCCAGTTCGACAGGAACGGGATGTCGCTGAAGTACGAGAACACCGCGGTGTCGAAGCCCGGCACGGTGTGCATCCGCACCGCCGGCAGCTCGAGGATCTCCTGCACGGCGACGCGGCCGTCGAGCGCGCGGTGCAGCATCTCGCGCAGCGGCGCGTGATCGCCGACCGTCCGGAAGAACACCTCGGCCTCGGCGTTCGGCGGAATCACATTCGGCGCGACGCCGCCGTTGATCAGCCCGACCGTGTAGTGCGTCGTGCCCAGCACCGGATCCGACGGCCAGTCGGCCGCGCGCAGCGCCATCAGGCAGTCGATCAGTTTCTCGATCGCCGATTCACCCAGCTCCGGGTAGCCCGAGTGCGCCGCCTTGCCGGTCGCGGTCAGCCGCACGCGATAACAGCCGCGCGTCGCGGTGCCGAGCCGCAGGTCGGTCGGCTCGCCGTTGATCAGGAAGCGCGATTTCGAGGCGATGCGATTGGCGGCCTTGGCGCCGTCGCTGCCGCGCTCTTCGCCCGCCACAAACACCAGGCCGATGCGCGTTTCGCCGGCGGCCCGCAGCCGCTCGGCGGCGGCCACCTGGGCGGCGAGAATGCCTTTCGCATCGCAGGCGCCGCGGCCGTACAACACGCCGTCCTCGACGCGGCTCGGGAAGAATGGCGGCACGCAGTCGAAGTGGGTCGAGAACACCACTTCGGGCTCGCCCACTGCGGCGATGACGTTGACTCGAGGGGTCGGGGATCGGGGATCGGGGATCAGGGGCTCCAGCGGCTGCTCGAGCACCGAATAGCCTCGGCCGCGCAGGAAGTCGGCGAGAAACTTCGCCACCGCTCCTTCGTTGCCGGTGGTCGATTCGATATCGATGAGCTGTTGAGCGAGCGCGAGGACATCCACCGCTCCCGATCCCTGATCCCCGATCCCCGATCCCCGACTCCCGACTGCGTCTACCGGATCCACTGTTCGAGCTCCGTCCGCGCATCCGTCTTGTCGTCGCGATACTTGACGATCACCGGCGTCGCCAGCGACAGGCCCCAGTCCTTGCCCGCGCCAACGCTGACCGCGCGCGCGCCGGGCACCACCACCGCGCCCGCGGGAATGATCAGCGGCTGCCCGGGCTCGGGCTTGATGATCGTGCCGTTGACGAGATCGTAGACCGGCGTCGAGCCGGTCAGCACCGTGCCGGCGGCAATCACCGCGCGCTGCTTGATCACCGCGCCTTCGTAGATGCCGGTGTTGCCGCCGACCAGCACATCGTCTTCGACGATCACCGGCAGCGCGCCGACCGGCTCGAGCACGCCGCCAATCTGCGCCGCGGCGCTGACGTGCACGCGCGCGCCGATCTGCGCGCACGACCCAATCAGCGCGTGCGAATCGACCAGCGAGCCTTCACCGATGTAGGCGCCGATGTTGACGTACATCGGCGGCACGCAGATCACGCCGCGCGCCACGAACGCGCCGCCGCGGATCGCCGAGCCGCCCGGCACCACCCGCACACCGCGCTCGACGCCGAAGCGCTGCACGCGTCTGCGTGTCCTTGTCGGAGAACGGCAGGCCGGCGGACTGATCGACGAGATCGCCGAAGCGAAAGCCGAGCAGGATGCCCTGCTTGACCCAGGTGTTGACGCGCCAGCCGGTCGGCGACGACGGATCGGGCTCGGCGGATCGAACACTGCCGTCTTCGAGTTGCGCCTTGAGCTCGTCGAACGCGGCGCGCGCCTGCGCGCGATCGGCGGCGGCCCCGGCGGCCGCGAGCGCCTCAATGGTGGACTGCAGACTCAATGCCAAGCTCCTTGAGCAGCGCGCGAATCTTTTCCTGCGAGGCCGGCCGCGGCGACACCATCGGCAGGCGATACGACTCTTCGCACAGGCCCATCGCCGCCATCGCGAACTTGACCGGTCCGGGATTCGACTCGATGAAGTTGCCGAGCATCAACGGCACCAGCCGATGATGCATCGCGCGCGCCGCCGCGAAGTCGCCGCGCTCGGCGGCTTCGACCATCTGCGACATTTCCAGCGGGATGGCGTTCGGACGCCACCGAGATCAGGCCGCGGCCGCCGATCGCCATCAACGGCAGCGTCAGCGCATCGTCGCCCGACATCACCAGGAAATCGGCCGGCACCGCGCGGCAGATCTCGACCATCTGCGTGATGTTGCCGGACGCTTCCTTGACGCCGATGACGTGCGGGATGGTCGCCAGCTTCGCGCAGGTCGCCGCGTCGATGTTGCAGCCGGTCCGGCCGGGCACGTTGTAGAGCAGGATCGGCAGCGACGTCGCTTCGGCGATCTTCGAGAAGTGCTGATACAGGCCTTCGGGCGTCGGCTTGTTGTAGTACGGCGTCACCGACAGCAGGCCCTGCACGCCGACGCGCTGCATCTCCTTCGCGACGTGCACCACTTCCTGCGTGTCGTAGCCGCCGGCGCCGGCCATCACCGGCACCCGGCCTTCCGCGGCTTCGAGCACCAGCTCGACGACGCGCACGCCGCTCGGCGGCGCTCAGCGTCGGCGTCTCGCCGGTGGTGCCGCACGGCACCAGGAAGTGCACGCCGTTGTCGATCTGGCGCTTCGCCAGGCGCGTGATGCCCGGCTCGTCGAGCGCGCCCGATTTCGTGAACGGTGTGATCAGTGCCGTGCCCACGCCGGTAAATATCGTTCTCATTGCATCCTCGATCGTCGAACAGTCCCGACTAACGTCCGTCGATCAAGTCAACAGATCCCGGATCGAGAACCAACCCTGTTTGCCGACCAGCCACTGCGCCGCGGTCAAGGCGCCGCGGGCGAACACCGCGCGATCGCGCACCGTGTGCGTGAACTCGATGGTCTCCGACGGACCGTCGAAACCGACCGTGTGCGTGCCGGGCACCGAGCCGACGCGGGTCGACGACACGTCGATCGGCCGCGCGATAGCCGGCCTGCTCCATGTCCGTCCTTCAACGCGATCGCCGTGCCCGACGGCGCATCCTTCTTCATCACGTGATGCGACTCGTGAATCCACGCGCCGAACTCCGCGTGGCTGGCGAAGTGCCGGCTGGCTTCTTCGACCGCGAGCTGGAACACGTTCATGCCGAGCGAGAAATTGGCGGCCGCCAGCACGCCGATGCCGGCCTGCTCCGCGATCGCGCGCATCGCCGGCTTCGTGCGCCTGCCATCCGGTGGTGCCGATCACGACGTTGATCTTGCCGCTCGGCCAGCTGCGGCAGGTTCTTCACCACCGCGTCGGCCAGCGTGAAATCGATCGCCACGTCGACCGGCGCCGTAGCTCGCCGTCCGCGATCGCGCGGTCGCCCGAGCGCTCGTCGATCACGCCGGCGATGGTGGCGCCGTACGACGGCGCCAGCGACTCGACCAGCTGCCCCATCCGGCCGTGACCGAGCAGCAGGATGCGCATCAGGCGCGCTCACGGCTGCCCGCCGCGCTCGCGCGAGCGAAGGCTGGGGCGAAGAACTTCTCGTGCACGCGGCCGAGCGCGGCCGGCAGATCCGACTCGCGAATCACGAACGTGATGTTCCGGCGCGACGCGGCCTGCGACAGCATCCGCAGCGGCACGTCGCCGATCGAGCCGAGCACTTGCGCGGCCAGCGCCGGGATCGTCGTGCAGGCCGTCGCCGACCACGCAGACGATCGCCATCTGATCCTCGCGCTCGACCTGCGCGAACTCCGACAGCGCCCTCGATGATCGCCGGCAGCCGCCGCGCATCGTCGATCGTCACCGACACGGTGACCTCCGAGGTCGTGACCACGTCGACCGGCGTCTTGAAGCGCTCGAACACCTCGAACAGCCGCCGCAGGAAGCCGTGCGCCATCAACATCCGCGTCGAGGTGATGTCGACCACCGTGACGCCCTTCTTCGACGCCACCGCGGTCAGCGGCCGATCGCTCTTCGGGCGCTCGCCGGTGATCAACGTGCCGCGCGCGGTGGCGCGATGCGAATTGAGGATGCGCACCGGGATGTTGCGCGCGACCGCGGGCTGAATCGTCGCCGGATGCAGCACCTTCGCGCCGAAGTAGGCCAGCTCCGAGGCTTCGGCGAACGACAGGTGCGGCACGACCTGCGGGTGCTTGACGATGCGCGGGTCGGCGGTGAGCATGCCGTCGACGTCGGTCCAGATCTGGATTTCCGACGCGCCGAGGCACGCGCCGACGATCGCCGCGGAGAAATCCGAGCCGCCGCGGCCGAGCGTCGTGGTCATGCCGCCGGCGCGTGGCGCCGACGAATCCGCCGAGCACCGGAATGCGGCCGGCCGCCAGCGGCGGATCGGCATGCGTCATCAGCGCCGCGGTGGTCTCCTCGAACTGCGGCGCCGCCGCGGTGTGCTCGCCGTCGGTGACGATCGCCTTGCGCGCATCGACGTAGCTGGCGAGCAGCTTGTGCGACGTCAGCGCCGCCGCGACGATCTGGCTGCTGAGAATTTCGCCGATCGCCGCGAGCGCATCGAGCCAGCGCGGCGACACTTCCTGCAGCACCGCCAGCGCCGAGACCACGCGCTCGAGCTCGTCGAACTCGCGATTGAGCTCATCGACCACCGGCTGACGCAGCGCCGGGTCGCGGATCACCTCGGACACCTTGATGTGACGCGCGCGCAGATCCTGGAGGCTGGTGCGCGCGCCTTCGACATCGCCCGATCCGGCGAGCGCCGCCACGCCGAGCAATCGATCGGTGACGCCGGACAGCGCCGACACCACCACGACCGGCCCGCGCGCATCGCCGCCCTCGGTCTGCGCTTCGGCCTGGCGCTCCGCGCGCACCAGCGCGATCAGGCGCTCGATCGCCGCCTGATCCGCGACCGACGTGCCGCCGAATTTCATGACTTTCATCGTCAACTCAAACTGAAACTGCAACTGCAACTAAACTCTGCAACCGCCAACTTCAACTGCCAACTCTCATTGCAGCAGTCCCTCGGCGTGCATCAGTTCGGCGTTGAGAATCGCCGCGCCCGCCGCGCCGCGAATCGTATTGTGTCCCAGCGCCACGAACTTCGCGTGCATCACCGGGCAGTCGCGCAACCGGCCGACCGTCACCGCCATGCCGTCGCCGAGGTCGACGTCCAGGCGCGGCTGCGGGCGGTTCGGTTCCTCGGTGACGACAATCGGCGGCTGCGGCGCGCTCGGCAGCCACAGCTCCTGCGGCTTGCCGGCGAAACTGCGCATCGCCTCGCCGATCGCCGCGATCGACGGCTTGCTGCTCGAACGCGCACCGACACGGTCATGGTGTGGCCGTCGATCACCGGCACGCGGTTGGTGTGCGCGCTGACCACCGCCGGGTAGCGGCGTGCGGCCGCCGTCGCTGCCGAGGATCTTCAGCGTCTCGGTTTCCATCTTCTCTTCTTCGCCGCCGATGAACGGCACGACGTTGCCGAGGATGTCGAGCGACGGCACGCCCGGATAGCCCGCGCCCGACACCGCCTGCATCGTCGAGACGATCACCGCGCGGATGTCGAACGGCCGCAGCGGCGCCAGCGCCATCGCCAGCACCACGGTCGAGCAATTGGGATTGGTGACGATGGCGCCGCTCCAGCCTTTCGCGCGGCGCTGCTCGGCGAGCAGCGCGAGGTGATCGGCGTTGATCTCGGGAATCAGCAGCGGCACCAGCGGATCCATGCGGAAGTTGCGCGCGTTGCTGATGACGATGTGGCCCGCGGCCGCGAACGCGCCTTCGATGTCGCCGGCGACCGACGCATCGAGGCCGGAGAACACCACCTTGGGTCCCCGGCCGGGAACGCACGCCTCGACGATGCGATCCGCGGCGCCGCCGGGGATCGGCGTGGTCAGCTTCCACGGCGCCACGGACTTGATACGCCTTGCCCTCGGACCGCTCGCTCGCCGCGAGCCACGTGCACCGGAACCACGGATGCTGCGCCAGCCGCGACGACGAACTGCTGTCCCACCATGCCGGTCGCACCCAACACGCCAACTTCAATCGCGTCCACTGATCACTCCCTGCTGAGCCTGCTGACTCGCGGAAGCCGAGTCTCGAGCCTGACGGCCGAAAAACAAAACCCGCTCACGGTTTGATCCGCGGCGGGTGGCTGTCGATCGTTGAACTCTGGTAACGAGTCCCTACAAACGTATGCCCCCCGCGCCACGTTTGGCACGCTTGAGCATCTGCTTTCGAGTCATCGTCACGCCGACAGTATACAAGATGTGCGGCGTATGATCGGAGACGTGAAACGGCTGCTGATTCTCAGGCACGCGAAATCGAGCTGGGCCGACACGCTCCCAGGACGATTGGCAGCGGCCGCTCAACGAGCGCGGCCGGCGCGACGCGCCCGGCGTGGGTGCGTGGCTGCGCGAGCGCTCGCTGATGCCGGACATCATCCTCAGTTCCGACGCCGTCCGCGCGCGCTCGACGGCGGAGGCGGTGGCGCAGACGCTCGGCTACCCGCGCGACATCGTGCTCGATCCGTCGCTTTATCACGCGACGCCGGCGGCGGTGCTCGAGGCGGTGAACGGCGTGGACGACCAGGCGGGCACCGTCCTCGTCGTCGGGCACAATCCCGGGCTCGAGGATGTGGTCCGGCGCTTGACCGGCGAGTATCACTCGCTGGGGACGGCGGCGCTCGTCGAACTCGAGCTGCCGATCGATCGCTGGCGCGACCTCGAGATCCCGATCGCGGCGTCAATCGTGGGGATTCGGCATCCGCGCGACGACGACTAAGCAGGATGCTGAAGCGCTTCGCTTAGCTGTCCGGCCGGCCGGCGCGGCCCGACACCGTGGCGACGGTGGCGACCAGCTCCGACAGATCAACCGGTTTGGCCACATGCACGAGGAACCCGGCGCGCAGCACCCTGGTGCGGTCTTCGAGCCGCGCAAACGCGGTGAGCGCAATGGCCGGTAGGTCGCCGCCCCGCTCCGGACCGAGCGCGCGCACGCGCTTCAAGAGCTCGTAGCCGTCGACATCGGGCATGCCAATGTCGCTGACGAGCACGTCAGGCCGTTCGGTTTGTACGACGGTCAGGGCATCGGCGGCGTCGCCGGTCGCCCAGACCCGGGCCCCGGACTCCTCCAGCACCCGTTGAATCAGCTCGCGCGCCTCGGCGTTGTCGTCGACCACCAGCGCGCGAATCCCCTGCAACGCCGACGGCACGAAGCTGTTTGCCGCGGGCGTGGTCCTCGGATGCTGGCGCTCGCCGGCCCCGGAGCGGTGCACCACGGTAACCGGAAGATGAATGGAGACGGTGGTGCCGCGGCCCTCGCCGGGACTTTCAGCCTTGACGGTGCCGCCGTGGAGTTCGACGAGGCTCTTGACGATGGATAAGCCGAGGCCGAGCCCGCCATACTTCCGGGTCGTGGCGGCATCACCCTGCCGGAACCGTTCGAACAGCTGCGTGATGAACTCGGGCTTGATGCCGACGCCGGTATCGGCCACCGAGATTTCAATATGCGAGTTGACCCGCTCGAGCACGACCTGCACCTTGCCGCCGCGAGGGGTGAACTTGATCGCATTCGAGAGCATGTTCCAGATCACCTGCTGCAGGCGTCCGGGGTCGCCGGAGATCGGACCGGCCATCGGGTCGAGCAGCCGCTCGATCCGGATGCCCTTGGCCTGGGCGGCCGGCACCACGGTTTCGATCGCCGATTCGATGAACGCCACCGGCTGGATCGGCTGCACGTCGAGGCGCAGCTTGCCCGAGGTGATGCGGCTCATGTCGAGCAGATCGTCAATCAGCTGGGTCTGCGCGCGCGCGTTCCGCTCGATGGTCTCCAGGCCCTTGAGGCCGGTCGCGGCATCGGTCGATTGATGCCGCAGCACCTGCGACCAGCCCAGGATGGCGTTGAGCGGCGTCCGCAGTTCGTGCGACAACGTCGCGAGGAACTCGTCCTTCATCTCGCTCATGCGCTCGGCCGTGCTGCGCGCGGCGCGCTCGCTTTCGAGCAGGATCTGGCGCTCGGCGGCCGCTTTCTGCGCGCCCTCGAACAGCCGCGCGTTGTCGACGGCAATCGCGGCCTGGGAGGCGACCGCGACGATCAACCGCTCGGACAGCTCGGTGAACATATTCGGCTCCGGGTGACCGAAGAACAGCCCGCCCAGCACTTCACCGGAGCGGGAGCGCACCGGCACCGCCAGATAACTGCGCACCGGCAGATGGCCCTTCGGCATGCCGTGATGCGGCGACATCTTCCCGTAGCGCGGATCCTGCAGGACATCGGCGCAGCGAATCGGGGCTTCGCCGCGGAAGGTCGGGCCGAAGAGCGCGGTGGCCCTGGGATTGCCGAACTTTTCGAAATCCTCGCGCGCCGCGCCGGCCAGCGTGTAGAGCAGCAGCGCGTCGCCGTTGCCGTCGGTGACGTTATAGAAAAAGGCGCCGAACTTGGCGCCGCTCAGCTCCGTCGCCAGGTCGGTGATGGTCTGGATCACTTCCTGTTGATTCAGGGTGGAGGCCAGCGCCATGCCGGTTTGATTGAGCAGTTCGAGCGCGCGATGCTGCTCGCCCAGCGCGGATTCGGCGTTCTTGCGCGCGGTAATGTCCTCAATCACACCGATGTACTGCTGCGGTGAGCCTTCGGCGCCCTGCAGCAGCGTGACCGTCGTCATGCTCCAGACGATGTCGCCGTCCTTTCGGATGTATCGCTTCTCGAGCGCATACTCCCTGATGGTGCGCGCGCGCAACTTGGCCACCATCGCGTCGGTGGCCGCGACGTCGTCCGGGTGGGTCAAGTCCAGGAAATGCCGGCTGGTCAGTTCCGCCTCGGTGTAGCCGAGGATGTCGGCAAACTTGCGGTTCATGCTGACGAAACGCCCGTCGAGGCCGGCGATGGCAATGCCGACCGCGGCCTGATGGAAGATCGCGCTCAGCCGCTCCTGGTTCTGTCGGAGCTTCTCCGCCGCCACTTTCCGGTTGGTAATGTCGGCGCAGGCGCCGGTCATGTAGGCCGGCCTGCCCTGCGTATCCCTGAACGCCCTGCCGCGACTGGCAACCCACACGATCTCGCCATTCGGTCGCGTGACGCGGAACTCGAGATCCAGGTCGTCGCAGTCGCGCGCGCTCGCGTCGAAACGGCCCATCACCAGGTTGCGATCGTCCGGATGCACGGTCGAGATCAACGTCTCGAGGGTGGTGGCCGGGCTTCCGGCCTCGAGGCCAAACAGCCGGTCAAGATTGCCGTCCCACTCGACGACATTCGACTCGAAGGTCCAGCGGAAGGTCCCGGTGGCGGCCGCATTCAGCGCCGCCTCGAGGCGCTGCTGGCTCTCGCGAAGCGCCTCCTTGGTGCGCAGCAACTCCTGCTCTGCGCGTTGCCGCGCCATCAGAATGCTGTGCGCATTCTGCAGCGCGACCGACCGCAATTGGGTGTCTTCGTCCTCGGGAGCGGTCATCGCGCACCATCCAGCAGGCTCGCCGCCATCCGCGTGCCGTCCACCCGCGCCTTGATCTTCGCGAACGCGGTGTCCCGGGTCGTCGAGTTGTCGTCGCAAAACGGCGCGAACCCGCAGTCGTCGGTGGTGCCGAGCTGCGTCACCGGGATGAACTCGGCCGCCTCGAGCACGCGGTCGCGCACCTCTTCGGCGGTCTCGATCCGCGGATCGATCGGCGCGACGACGCCGACGAAGACACGATGCTCCGGCTCGATGTGGTCGCGAATAATCTTGAGGACGCGCCGGCGATCGGGTTCGCCGGCCAGCGCGATATAAAAATTTCCGGCGTTGAGCTGAAACAGTCCAGGCAGCAATTCCGCATAGTCGACGTCGGCACTATGGGTCGAGTCGCGGTCGCCGCCCGGGCAGGTGTGCACGCCAATTCGCGCGCGTTCGGCGTCGGAAAACCGCGACAGCGCCAGGTTGTTGAGATCGATAAAGCTGACAAGCAGCGTGCCGGTCGGATCGAGCTTCATCGCGAGGCGCCCCTCGGTAAAGTCGATCTGCACCTTGGCCGCTCCTTTTTCGAAGCAGCGCCGCACCTCGGTTTCGTGCTCGCGGAGCAGATCTTCCAGGAACTGGTCGCGCGTGTAAGACGCAATGCCTTCTGCGGGATACATCAGGCTGAGCGCCGACGGCGAAATGACCGCCTGCTTGAGAGGACGGGTCGCGTACTTGCCGGCAATATCCAGGTAGCTGTCGGCATAGCGCCGGTAGCGAAACGGCCCCGACGTGAGCCGCGGCATGCGGCGGACGTGGCCGGCCGCAAACGGAATCCGAAAGCCGTCGGGCGCGGTGTTCGGCGAGCCATGGACCGAATAGGTCCAGAAGTTGTGGTATTTGCGTTGTTCGCCGTCGGTCACCACCGGCGAGCCGGTCGCTTCGAAGCGCTCGATGGTGTCGCGAATCGCCTGTTCGTAGAGCGAATCGAGTGAGGGGTCTTCGGGGCCTTTCGCCTCGATCTGATTGAGCAAGAACTGAGGGCGCGGCAAACTACCAATGGGTTCCGTTGGAATCGTCAGCATCCGCCGGTACTGTGCTCCTCCCGAATTCTACTAGCAACCGGACAGACGTAAAGCTCGGCTGTGGCAGCCCGACCGGTCGCGCCTAGCCAAGGCGCGAAATCGCCGCGGCCACATTCACTCGGGCGTGGCACTCTCCCGCGCGGGGACCGAGCGCGTCCACAGGCGTTCGAGCTTCTGAGGATCCACCGGTTTGGTAAAGTGCGCATCGAACCCCGCTTCGATCGCGCGCTGCTTGTCGCGCTCCTGTCCCCATCCGGTGAGCGCAACGATTAAGACGCCCTGACCGAACGATTCCTGCCGAATGCGCCGGCAGGTTTCGTAGCCATCCATGCCCGGCATGCCGATGTCGAGAAAAATAGTGTCCGGTGTGAACGTCGCCGCGCGGCGAATGGCCTCGGCCCCCTCCGCAGCTGTTTCCGCTTCGGCGCCCATGGCCCGAACCAGCATCGCCAGCATCTCGGCCCCGTCGGCGTTGTCGTCGACGACCAGTACGCGGCGCCCGTTGATGGTGCGACGGTCGAAGTACTCCTGCATTGGTGCCGGCAGTTCAATGCCGCGGTCGAGTAGCGGCATTCGGAGGACGAACTCGCTACCGGTGCCCGGGCCATCGCTGCGCGCGTCGATTCGACCGTCGTGCATTTCCACGATGCGTCGGGCCAGCGCGAGCCCGATGCCAAGTCCCGACTGGGCGCGATGCGCCGTCGCCTCCCCCTGCGTGAACAAATCGAAGACCCGCGGGAGCATTGCGCCCGGGATGCCCATGCCGGTATCCCTCACCGACAACACCAGCTCAGCGGCCCCTCCGGCCTTCGAGGTCGTTGCTCCGCTGATGACAATGCGTCCCCCGCTGTCGGTGAACTTGGTGGCGTTGCTCAGCAGGTTCGACAGCACCTGCACGAATCGCGTCGGGTCGACGAACAGCAGCACGGCGGGTTCGGCCAGACTCGTTACCAGCTGGAGGCCCGCGGCCTCGATGGCGGCGCGGTGGGCTTCGACCGCGCCGTTCACCAGGTCCGACAGCGGCGTCGGCCGCCGCTGCAGGTGAATTTTCCCGGACGAGATTCGCGAGACGTCGAGCAAGTCGTCGATCAAGCGGACCATGTAGCCAACTTGACGTTCCATCATCGGTCGAATCTGCGCGACCGCGTCCGGGGTGTCGCCGGCGAGACGCACCAGTTCGAGGCCGGTCCGGATCGGCGCGAGTGGATTGCGCAGCTCGTGGGCGAGCATGGCGAGAAATTCGTCCTTGTGGCGATCCGCTTCCCGTAATCTGGCCTCGCTCGCGCGCAGCAACTGCTCGGTACGTTTCCGCTCCGTGATGTCGACCGCGACGCCCGACACGCCGACGATCGTCCCACGGGTATCGAGGCGCGGCTCGACCATCAGGTCGTAACTGCGCCTCTCGGTCGGCAGCGTGACGGTAATTTCCTCGCGGCATCCGACCCCGGTTTCGAGCACGCGCCGCTTCACGGCCGTCAGCTGCGCCCCCTCGCCGGGCGGCAGCAGTTCGTCATCGGTCTTGCCGATATTGTGGTCGGGGAATTCGGGATGCTGGGGGAAGACCCAGTTATAACGCAGCTCCCGATCCTGTTCGTACAGAGTAAGCGCGGTGTTGCTGGCCGCCAGCGTGCGGAACCGTTCTTCACTGCTGTGCACCGCGTCTTCGGCCTGCTTGCGGTCGGTGAGATCCCGCACGAAACCGGTAAATTGCGGTACTCCCTCATCGGACGCGCGAATGATCGCGACCTCGATCGGAAACTGGTGGCCATCGGCGTGATAGCCGCGGGTCTCCACCCGACGATTCAGGAACGGTCCTTCGCCGGTGGCGAGGTGCCTCGCCAAACCGGCCCGGTGCTGCGCTCGCAAGTCGGGCGGAATGATCAGATCGGCGAGCTCCTTGCCAAGCGCCTCCACCTTGCGGTACCCGAACGTGCGTTCCGCCGCCGGATTGAACTCGATGATGATCCCGCGGTGATCCATGGCGATGACGGCATCGAGCGCCGAGTCGAGGATGGCGCGCGTCCGCCGCTGCTCCTGGATAATCTCGCTCTCCACCCGCTTGCGGGCGACGAACTGTCCAAGCTGGCTGCCAACGGTCGACATCGTCTCGAGCAGATCCGGATCCGGTGTGGCGACGTCCCACGTGAAGAATTCGACGACGCCCCAGACGTCGTTGCCAACCTTGATCGGGAAGCCGAACGCGCCATGCACGCCGGCCTCGCGGCCAAACGGCGCGCGCGAAAAGTCCGGGTCTTCGACGACGTCGTCGATCCAGACCGCTCGAGCGGAGGCCCACACCTGCCCGGGCAGACCCACGCCGGGCGCGAATCGCAATTGCAGCGTGGCCTGCTCGAACGACGACGCGCGTGCCTCGGCGCTGGTCCACACCGCGGCGCAGCGCAGCTGCTGTTGGTCGGCGTCCACCAGCCAGAGGGCGCCGATCTGCCACTCGAGGTTTTCGCAGACCTGCCGGAGAATCGCCGGCGCGGCCTGTTCGAGGTCGCTGGCCTCGGCGAGCACGTCGCCGATCCCGGACGCCGCACCGCGACGGCGCTGGCCCGTCAGGCGTTCGGACATCGCCGCCGACAACATCAGGCCCGTGGCAGCCAGGACCGCGATGAAGGCCTGAAGGGGCAGCAGACCGCGCTCCGCGTCGGTCGAGGCAAACGGACCTGCGCCCCCGGCGGTATTCCAGATGGCGACCGCGGAGACGGCAAGGATCACCCATGCGGTGGCGGGCTGTCCGAATCGGACGGCGGTGGCCACCGCGAGGGGGAAGACCACGTAGTGCAGTACGCCGGCGCCGAACGTCACCCCCAACAGCTCGCCGAACACGACCTGCGTGACCGCGATGCTGCCGACGACGAACGCGCCGAGGTAGAGCCAGTCGCGCCGCGAATGTCGTCGGAGCCACGCCGTGCTGGTCAGGATGGCCGGTGCGATGACGAGCACGCCGAGCGCATCCCCCGTCCACCACGTCAACCACAGGTCGCCGAATCGGTCCCAGGGTTGCAGCGCCGTCACGCACAGCGTCGTCACCCCGATGGTCGCGCTGATGGTCGTCGCCACCACTGCGCCAAGGACGATCAAGCGGGCTACATCGGCAAGCCGGCGCAGGCGGGGATCGAACGCCGCATCCCTTCGCAGCAGCCACGCCGCGACGACCGCCTCCAGGGTGTTGCCGGTGGCAATGACGGCGGCGGTCCAGAGTGGCGCGGAAGTGCCGGCATTGGCGAGGAAGGCGCCCAGCCACACGGCCGGCCACAATGAGGGTCCCCACAGGAGCAGCGCCGCCAGGGCGATGCCGGTCGGGGCCCAGACCGTGGTGACTTGCTCGGCGAGGACCGCCAGCTCAAAACCGAGGCGCGCGGCGATCACGTACACCGCGGTGACGCCGACGGCCATCGTGACCAGCCGACGGACCTTGCCGACGTTGGGTGAAGGGTCCACGGCTCGAGAAGTTTAGCTCATGGCCGACGTGCCTGCCGACGGCCGGCCTTCCGGGAAGTCATCTGATGGCGTGCCTTTAGGCAGGGCGTGGCAGGAACTGGGCACTCAATATGGCTGAGGAGCGCCGCGCTGGAGCTCACGTTCTCTGTGGAGATTTTACTAGCCGGCGCGGTAACGACCGTGTCGTTGCTTTGCAGTCCGTGGGATTTCAATGACGGCGGGGTCCTGATCTTTTCCTACCGCGATCTTCTCGTCAGGGATTTTCCCTATGCGCCGCATCAGAGTACCTAGCGGGTCGCGTCTGCAGCGCCATCGAACGAGCCGATGGCGCATTCATTCGGAGACCTCGGCGAAGGTACCTATGTTCCGGATGAAGTGTTACGTGTCTCCGGTATAGACCCGGCAAGGATGGCGGAGAGAAAGGGATTCGAACCCTTGGTACCGATTTCTCGGTACACACGCTTTCCAAGCGTGCGCCTTCAACCACTCGGCCATCTCTCCCCTTTTAGAATCAACCAGTTGCGAGCGGTCCGAAACAGATTATCCCACACGCCCGGCACGTTAAAGCACGTTCCTCGATCACGTTTCGATTCAGCGGTTTGAAGCGAGCACAACGACACGCGTCGAGGAAACTGTGTCAGACCGCTCAATCTGTCGCCATCGGTTACCGGGTCGCGCGTCGCAGATGCCACGATCCGCGTTCGTCTGTGCTCGGCTCCCGAGCCGTCACGCAGCGGCGCCACCTGCCCAACGTCGCGTGATTCAGACGTCGACGCTGTGCAATGGATGGACCGTGCTCTGTCAAACGGGTCGCGCTTCGACGATGCTGAAGGCGCTGGACGTGGGCACCACACGGGAGTACTCGAGGCCCGTCGCGCGAAACAGTTCGCTGTACTCGGCCACGGTGCGCTGGCGCGCCTCGCCGAAGTAGAGCAGCATCATCATGTCCAGCACGGCGATGCCGGGATTCGGTTCGCCGGGGACGGTGAGCATCTCGATGACGAGCAGTCGGTCCGTCTGCGCGCATCGCTCTCGCGGCAGCGCGAAAGGATGGCGCGACACTCCGCGTCTGGCCAGTCGTGCAGGACCTGGCACATCGCCCAGACTTCGCCGGTGGTCGCCATGGGCTCGAAGAAGCTGCCGCCAACGAAGTCGCACCGGTCCCCGACGCCGCGTGCCGACAGCAGCCGGGCGGCATCAGGCTGCACTTCCGGCTGGTCGATCAGCACGCCGCGCTTCTCCGGATGCGTCTCCAGGATGGCCGCCAGCAGGGACCCGGCTCCTCCGCCGACGTCCACGACCGTGTTGACGTGGGACCAGTCGTAGGCTTCGGCGATCCGCTGGTGTTCGTCGCTTCGCACGTCGGCCAGCGCGCGATTGAACATCTCGTACTCGTCCGGGAGCCGGCGCATGCAATCCCAGAAGGACTCGCGGTAGACGCGCTCGAAGCTCGACGCGCCCGTCTTCACGCTGTCGCCGAGTTCGGCGGCGGACTTCAGGACGTGCTCCCCGCCCCAGAAGAGGGCGGCGTTTCTCAGCCCGCCCGGCCGGTCTCGGAAGAACGCGGACACGGGCGTGTTGGCGAACACGCCCGGGGACACTTCCTGGAATGCACCGAACGCCGCCAGCGCGCGCAGGGACCGGGTCACGGTCAGTGCGTGCAGCCCGCTCCTCGTGGCCAGTTCCGTCGCCGGGAGTGGACCGGCATCGAGGTGATCCGGCACGCGGCCCTCGATGAGCGCGACGAGCACTGGCGTCAGGTAGAGGTGCGAGAGCAGGCCAAAGGCCTTGAAGAACGTCTCGGGCGACGGCGCATCGTCAGTCATGGTGGCCGTAACGTAGCACAGCAGGCCGGTTCGTGGGCGTGGTCAAAGACCATCCGGACCGCCCGTTCACTTTGCTCCGGGGAGTCATGGCCCCATTTAGCGCCACACCACCGACTGTGACGTAATTGAACTTGGCGCGACTGTCACCAGCGCCGCATCTTGTTCCCGCAGGGATTGAGTCCCGGATCCGCATATTACTGGCCCGGCATTCCTTAGACTGAGGTCCAGACTTTGGCGCGTGGAGGATTCTTTGCGGCGCTGCAGCGAGCTGCCCGCGTTA
>CAWCGQ010000002.1:0-483079 GCA_963795125.1 uncultured Acidimicrobiia bacterium
CGCGTCAGCGCCACTGCTCAGATGGCCCGGCTCGCCTGCGCTACACTGCCTGTGTGATGCCCGAGGAACCCACCGAATGTCACTCCTGAACTCAGATCGCACGACGATTCAGACCCTGCCGGTATCGCTCGAACGCGACGTGTTTCTTCGCACCATCCTGCGGCACCTGGCGGGCACGCTCGAGGAAGTTGTCGGCCTCGACGAGGCGTCGGGATTCATCAGCGTGGTTGGCCAGAAAATCGGCGACGAAATCAACGCCAGCGTATACCTCCGCGCTCGCCGTCGAGCAACTGTCTCGGGAGCAGGTCGCGGACGTGCTCGTCGATCTCAAGCGGCGCATCCAGGGCGACTTCTTTATCATCGAGCAGGATGAGGAGAAGATCGTCCTCGGCAACCGCGCGTGCCCGTTCGGCGAGAAGGTCATCGACCGGCCGGCGCTCTGCATGATGACGTCGAACGTGTTCG
This sequence comes from uncultured Acidimicrobiia bacterium, assembly GCA_963795125.1. Classification (GTDB taxonomy): domain Bacteria; phylum Acidobacteriota; class Vicinamibacteria; order Vicinamibacterales; family UBA2999; genus 12-FULL-67-14b. Next base: position 466 of record CAWCGQ010000002.1, read on the forward strand.
GCAGCATCGCCGCCGAGAACCTCGGCTACGCGAAGGTGGTTCTCGAAGAGACCATCGCGCGCGGCGACGGCGGATGCCGGGTCGTCGTCTACCTGAAGGCGTCCGCGGCGGCTCAGCAGGCGGCAGGCCGAGAGTACTTCAGGGCCTGAGAAGGCTCCCTCCATCCGTGCCTGCCACGTTCGAGACACTAGCGGATTTCCTGCCGGAGCCGATGGCGCTCGTCACGCCATCCGGAACCCTTCGAGCGGTCAATCACGCCTTCGCCACGCTGGTTCAGACCGACCAGCACCGTCTGCCCGGGCGCACGCTGTCGGAGGTCGGCTGGTCGGCCCCGATGACTGGCCGGGCTACTTGAGGCGCTGCGCGAGGACGCGATCGTTGCTGCTGGCGCGGCGACGTATCGGCGCGGACGGCGCGCCGGTCGATTGCCGGTGCGAAGGCGCGCTGTACGAGCCGCGCACCACCGACGCCGACGCGGTCATTCTTCTCCGCTTTCTTCCCAAAGAGTCGTCGTCGTCGCGATTCGTGGCGCTCACGGAGAAGATCGGCCAGCTGAACGGCGAGATCGCGCGACGCCAGCGCGCCGAACAGGAGGTTCGCGAGCAACGTGAGCTGCTGCACGTCACCCTGTCGAGCATCGGTGATGCCGTCATCGCCACGGATCGCGACGGCCACGTCACGTTCATGAACAAAGTCGCGGAACAGCTGACCGGCTGGACGGCGGCTGAGGCACTGCAGGTTCCCGTCGCCGACGATCTTCAAGATCAGCAAGCGAGACGCCGGCGAGCCGCTCGAGGATCCCGTCAGGCACGGCGCTGCGCTTCGGGTCGAAGTAGCGATCTGACGAGTCACACGCTGCTGATTGCCCGCGACGGCAGCGAGCGCCCGATCGACGACAGTGGCGCGCCGATCGTCGATGACGCGGGCCAGCTCCATGGCGTCGTGCTGGTCTTTCGCGACGTGACGGAGCTGAGGGCCGTGCAGCGGCGGGAACGCGCGGCGCGGACGGCGGCGGAGGCGGCGAGCCGCGCGAAGGACGAGTTCCTGGCGACCCTGTCCCACGAGTTACGCACGCCGCTGAACGCGATTCTCGGCTGGAGTCGAATGCTGCAGAGCGGGCTGTTCGCCGAATCGCGCCGCTCGCACGCGCTCGACGTCATCGAACGCAACGCCGTCATGCAGGCACGCTTGATCGAAGACCTTCTCGATGTCTCGCGCATCGCCGTCGGACAATTGCGACTCCACGTCGAACCGGTCAACCTGCGCGCGGTCGTCGAGGCGGCGATCGACGCCGTCAGGCCGGCCGCTGCGAACAAGTCCGTGCAGGTGTCGTCGTCGGTGCAGGTGACACGTCGGCGATGTACGGCGACGCGGCCCGTTTGCAGCAGGTGCTGTGGAATCTGCTGACCAATGCCGTGAAGTTCACCCCGTCCGGCGGCGCGATCTCGGTTGACGCCGTCGACGCGAACGAGACCGTCCGCATCGTCGTCAACGACTCTGGCGAGGGGATTCCCGAGCACTTCAGAAGCCGGCTGTTCGAGACGTTCAGCCAGGCCGACGCGACGTTCGCGCGGACGCACGGCGGCCTGGGCCTGGGCCTCGCCATCGTCAAACGTCTGGTCGAAGCTCACGGCGGACAGGTCGAAGCCGAGAGCGCCGGACCCGGCCAGGGAGCGACGTTCACCGTGACTCTGCCCGCCGCGTCAACGTGCGCCGGATCGCCCGGCTGCACCATCGATGGCCTCGGACGACCAGTGTCGCGGCTGCCGTATCCTGGTCGTCGAGGACGACCCGGATTCGGCTGAACTCACCAAGACGTTGTTGGAGGAAGCCGACGCCTCGGTCGTCGTCTGCGCCAGCGCTCGCGAGGCGCTCGCCGCGGTTGAGCACGACGATTTCGACGTGCTGGTCGCCGACATCGGGCTGCCACGCGAGGACGGTTTGTGGCTGATTCAGCAGATTCGCCGTTTGCCGCATGCGCGCCGCCGAACGCTCCCGGCCGTCGCACTGACGGCGTTTGCGAGCGCTGACGACCGGCAGAGCGTACTGGCCGCAGGCTACGACGAACACGTGCCGAAACCGCTCGACTTCGACGTGCTCCTTCGCGCCATCACGCGAGTGCGGGCGCAAGCGGCGTTCAACGCCAAAGAAGATTGACCCGCTTTCGGCCTTGGTGTTGCGCCGGCGCGATCGTTCACGGATTACCGGTCAAGGAGCACCGCTGAAGGAGTGGTTCGCTCCGCCGGGAGCGTCACTGAAGAGGCGACGCGTCCAGACATGTCGCCGACCTGCGTACGGCGTCGAGATCTTCCGGAAGTTCTAGCTTCAGTTCTGCTCTGGCCAGAGCCAAACGCGCATGGGCGATCGCGCTGTCCCGCATCGGCCCCGTGCCGATCGAGGCCAGCGACTCGAACGCCTTCTGCATCCGCACCACGACTTCAATGGTCCCAGCGCCGTCGCGGGCCATCGCCGAGAAGGCATCGTCGAACATGTCCCGCACGGACAGCTCCGGCACCTCGACGCGATCACAGCGAGACCCCTGTGTATCGCCTTGCTTGAGCGGCTCGGCCCACTGCGCGAACAGTCGCACCAACGTCCCAATCACATCGATGGCCGTGCCGGGATCGTTGACCGCCGGCGACAATGCGCGACTGGCGATTTCCGAAAGCACGATGAGGCCAAACCTGGGATCTTCCTCGAACTTTCTGGCATCACCGATCAGAAACTCCTGCGCCATCGCAACCGTATCGACGCCGGTCAGATCGCCTGAGTCTGCAGAGACGTGTGCGAGCGCACGGTCCGGGGTACAAAACGTGCCGGGGAGAGCGGCCACCACGATTCGGACCCGCGACCGTTCCGCGTGCGTCTGCAGAGCGGCGACATCGACGCGCTGGAGATAGCCGATGGCGCTCCCATAAATGGCCCGACCACCACGAGGCGCTCCGACGGGGACGCCGCCAAGGGTCGGCACACGCCGCCGATGCGCCATGGCGGCAGCCGTCGCCGCCTCGACTTTATCGATCGTTCCCCCAAGCCGTCCGAGGCGGGCGATGCTGTCCACCCAGCGCACGAAGGTGACGATCACGCTGGCAAACACCATCAAGGTGAGGGCAAACAGCGCAAAGCGGCCGCCTTTATCGAAGTAGCTGTTCATCAAGACAATCAGCGCGACGATGCTGAAGATGAACGCGCCAATGAAGATCGAGAGAGCGTTTTGCGACACGTCATCGGCGATCACCAACGCAAACGACCGCGGCGTGGCGGTGCCGCTGGCCGACGCGTAGGCGGCGACCATCGACGCGACAGAAAACGTGGCGATGACCAGCATGCTGGCGGCCATGATCCCGAGCAGGGTCTCGATCGAGTCGGGGGCAATCTCCGGCACGATCTCGCCGAGCCCGCTGTCGTCGGCGGCCTTCGCAACAAAGACTGCGGCTACCGAAAGCAGGCTCATCGCGAGCGGCCTGACCCACAGGCGCTCGCTGATGCGACCGATGTAAAACTTGATTCGATCGTTCATGACATCCCCATATTCGACTGGCGCTGTGCGGCCTCTAGGTCTGTGACGACGTGACAGCGAGGACGAGGCACCGCACGCCCTCGGCAGTCTACGGCCAACTCCAAACCCATGATGCTGATATTCAGGGCGGTCCACCACAAGGCGGCGCCATCGCAGTGTAAGCCCGGTCTTTTGGGGATCGCACGCACTTGGCCCCTCGCTGACCGGCGAGCGCGGACATTACGGATGCCGCAGGGCGAGCTCAGGATCGGGGTGTCGCGGCGCCACCCTGCCGCCGACTCTGGCTCCGCCGCAGCCACGCCTCCAATGCGTCGAGGCGCACCGGCTTCACCAGGTGCTCTTCGAATCCGCTTTCTCGTGTCCGCTGCCGATCGATCTCCTGGCCGTAGCCGGTAATGGCGACGATTTCGAGCCCCGCCAGATCCGGACGGGCCTTGAGACGCTCGGCCACTTCGAAGCCGTCCATCACCGGCAGACCCAGATCGAGCAGCACCACGTCGGGATGAAACGCGGACGCGTTTGCGAGAGCGCCCGGCCCGTCGAACGACACCGCCGGATGATGGCCGAGGGCGCGGAGGGAGTCGGCCAGCAGATGGGCCGCGTCCGGGTTGTCGTCGACGACCAGGATCCTGAGCCCGGGGACCGCGGCAGCGGCGGGCGCCGCGACCGCCGGCGGCGCCGACGTCGCCTCGCCTGGTCCCGCCAGCGGCAGGCGGATGCTGAAGCGTGCGCCGCGGTTCTTTCCGTCGCTGTGCGCGTCGACGCTGCCGCCGTGCGCGCGGGTCAGGCTCTTCACGATCGCCAGCCCGAGGCCGAGCCCGCCTTCCGACCGGTCGATCTCCTGGCGCTCCTGTGAAAACAGCTCGAAGATGCGCGGCAACATTTCCGGCGCGATGCCGCGCCCGTTGTCGATCACGCTGAGCACCGCCTGCCCGTTCTCGGCGCGGCCGGACACCGCGATCTGGCCGGCGTGATCGGTGTACTTCGCGGCGTTGGTCAGCAGGTTGGCCATCACCTGCGCCAGCCGCGCGGCGTCCCCTTCCACCACCAGCCCGCGCGGCACATCGACGCTCAGCATCTGCATGCGGCTCTCGATGGCGGGACTGGTCATCTCGATCGCCTTGGCGACAATGTCCGCGAGGTCGACCCGCTCGCGCCTCAGTTGCACCTTGCCGCGCGTGATCCTCGACACGTCGAGCAGGTCGTCGACGAGCGACACCATGTGGTTGACCTGCCGTTCGATGATGGTCCGCTCGCGCTCGGCGCCGGCCTCATTGCGCAGACGCATCAACTGCAACGCGGTCAGGATTGGGGCGAGCGGGTTTCTCAACTCGTGGCCGAGCATCGCCAGGAATTCGTCTTTCGCCCGGTTCGCCGCCTCGGCCTCGCGCCGGGCGTTGGTCAGCTCGGTGACCTCGAAGGCAACGACCGCAATGCCCGTCACCCGCCGCCGATCGTCGAACAACGGCTGGTAGACGAAATCGAAAAACGCCTCTTCCGGAGCGCTCAGCAGACGCTGGAGCATCACCCGGATCGACCGACCCACGAATGGCTCTCCGGACTGATACACGCCGTCGAGCAGCTCAAAGATGCCCTGCCCGTCGAGCTCCGGCAGCGCCTCGCGAATGGGTTTGCCGACGACCGGCCGCCCGCCGATGAGGTCCAGATACTGCCGATTGGCAAATTCGAACACGTGCGCCGGGCCTTTCAGGATGGCGATGCCGACCGGCGCGTGCTCGAACACGCCGTTCAGCCGCAGCGCCTGCGTCTCTTCGAGCGATCGCATCTTGACGCGCATCAACTGCGCGTCGACCCTGGCGATCAGCTCGCGCGCCGAGAACGGTTTCACCAGGTAATCGTCGGCGCCGGCGTGGAGTCCGTCGATGCGGGCCTCCTCGCCGGCGCGCGCCGACAGCAGGATGCACGGAATCGCGCGCGTCGCATCGTCGGCGCGCAACGACGAGAGGAATTGGAACCCGTCGAGGCCCGGCATCATCACGTCGCTGACAATGACCTCGGGAGGACAACGCTTCACCGCCTCCAGCGCCGCGCTGCCGTCGCCGACCGCTTCGACCTGAAATCGAGGCGACAGCAGACGCGTCAGGTAGTCGCGCATGTCGCTGTTGTCGTCGGCCACCAGAATGCGCGCGCCGGGTGCGGGCTCGGAGCGCTGGCGCGCGACCTCGGGCGAGGGCTCGGACGGCAGCCATCGTAGCGCCTCTTCGACATAGGGCGTGGCGCCGAGCCGGGACGACGCCGCCACTCCGTGCTGAGGGCTTGACGCAATCCGCTCCGGCGCGAGGTGAGCGGCGCCGACCGGGAGACGCACGGTGAACACGGTGCCTTCTCCAAGGACGCTCTCGACGCCGACGGTCCCGCCGTGGATGGCGACCAGCTCGCGCACCAGCGCGAGGCCGATGCCGGAACCCTCGTGCGTGCGGGCCGCGACCCGCTCGATGCGGTGAAATCGATCGAACACGTGGTTGAGGTCCGGCGGCGCAATGCCGATGCCGGTGTCCTGCACGCGCAGCTCGACGTGGGTGTCGGTCGCCGAGAGCGTGACTCCGATCGACCCGTGAAAGGTGAACTTGAAGGCGTTCGAGAGCAGGTTGAGAACGATCTTCTCCCACATCTCGCGGTCGACGTAGATCGGCGCCGCCAACGGGGCGCAGTCGACCATCAAGCGCAGCCCGGCCCGTTCGGTGGCCGAGCGGAACGCGCTGGCCAGATCGGTGGTCAGCGCGCGACAGGTCGGTGGCTTCGAACGTGGCGGTGACCCGCCCGGCTTCGATGCGTGAGAAGTCCAGCAAGGTATTGACGAGCTTCAGCAGCCGCAGCTCGTTGCGGTGGACCGTTTCCAGTTCCGCGCCCTGCAGCGTCTTGTCCGGAGACGCAAGCGCTTCTTCCGTCGGGCCCAGCATCAACGTGAGCGGCGTGCGAAATTCGTGGCTCACGTTGCTGAAGAACGCGGTCTTGGCGCGATCGAGCTCGGCCAGCGAGTCGGCGCGCGCCTGCGCTTGCTCGAGCGACTGGGCCGCGGCAATGGCGGCGCCGATCTGGGACGCCACCAGATTCACGAAATCGCGGTAGGCGTCGTCGAACAGCAGGCGCGGACTGGTGCCGGCCACCAGAATCCCCAGCGGATGGTCGGCGCCCTGCCGCGCGATCGGCACGGTGATGACCTGATTCGGGAGACCCGGTTTGACGGCGGCCGCTAAACGCTCGTCGTCCAGACGAATGGTCTCGGGCAAATCGAAGGGCGGCGTGGCGGCCCCCGACCTCCCGGCGAGCACCGCGGTCTGACCATCCGCCGCGAGCAGGTAAATGCGGGAGAACGGCAGATCGGCGGCATTGTTATCCGCGACGCGGGCCGCCAGCGCGCAGGCGTCGGCGACGGTCGTGGCCTGGCGTGTCTCGTCGGCCAGTGCCTGCGTCGTCTTCAGACGACGTTCGCCGAGCACCCGGGCCGTGGTCTCGGTCACCGTCACGAGCACACCGCCCACCTGTCCGGTTTCTTCGCGAATCGGGCTGTAGGAAAAAATGAAGTAGCACTCTTCGGCGAAGCCGTGACGGTCGAGCGGCAGCATGAAATCGACGAGGGTGGTCGGGCGGCCTTCCATCACGCCCTGGAACATCGGGCCGATGATGTCCCAGATCTCGGCGAACGTTTGCCGGGTGCTCGCGCCCATCGCCATCGGGTGCTTGGTGGACCCGAGAATCGGGCGATAGCCGTCGTTATAAAACTGCGTGTAGTCGCGGCCCCAGGCGATGTACATGGGGAAGCCGGTTTCAAGCAGGATGCTGAGGGCGGTGCGCAGGCTCTGAGGCCACGCTTCAACCGGTCCAACGGCGGTGGTCGACCAGTCGATGCAGCGCATCAGGGCGCCCATCTCGCCACCGCCGGAGAGAACGGTATTCGGCTCGGGACCTGTCGTCATACAGATGCCATCGTGGAGATACCTGTCCGCCAAAGATATCACCGCACCGCGCCGACGCGTCGGCGGCGACGGTTGGTTCACGCACGGGTTAAATTCGGCCGGCAGCGAGATGGGTAACACTTTGGATCCCGCGGGCGTATTCTGACGTATGACCCGAGTCGCGATTGCCTGCCTGTTCGCCTTGATGGTTGGAGTGCGCGCCTGCGCACGCCCAGGGGACGCCGCCACCGCCGCCGCCGCAGAAAGGGATGCCAACTCCGCCGCCTCTGCCACCCGGCGCGACCATCGACCCGTTTCCCCAGCCGATCGCGCGCGAGGACGGCGCCATCACGGTGACGGCTGCGCGAGTTCGCCACGCTGCCGGACATTGACGGCGTCGCGGCGCGGATGATGACCCTGGTCGAGGAGCCCCGTTCCCGCCGCCTGTTCGTCAGCGACATGCGCGGCCCGTTGTATACGGTGAGCGCCGACGGCAAGACGGTCACTCCCTATCTCGACATCAACGATCCGAAGTGGGCGCATCCGGTGAACTCGCAAGGCCGCGAGCGCGGGGTGCAGAGCTTCGTGCTCCATCCGCAGTTCGCGCAGGCCGGCACGCCGGGATTCGGCAAGCTCTACACCTACTCCGACACCTCGAACCAGGCGCCCGCGCCGGACTTCACCACGCCCAACCCGAAACCCACGCACGACCTCGTGCTGCTCGAGTGGAGCGCGAAGACCCCGGCGGCTGCGGCCTACGACGGCGAGGCGCCGCGTGAGTTGATCCGCTGGCGCCAGCCGTTCGCCAATCACAACGGCGGCGCGATCGCGTTCAATTCGACGGCGCGCCCGGGCACCGCCGACTTCGGACTGCTCTACATCGGCGTCGGCGACGGCGGCAGCGGCGGCGATCCGATGAACCTCTCGCAGAACCTCGGCTCCGCCTTCGGCAAGATCCTCCGCATCGATCCGCTCGGCAAGAACGGCCGCGGCGGCAAGTACGGCATTCCCGCGTCGAATCCCTTTCTGAAGACGGCCGATGCGCTGCCGGAGATTTTCGCGTATGGCGTGCGCAATGCGCAGCGCTTCGCATGGGATTCGAAGAACGGCGCGATGTTCATGTCCGACATCGGCCAGAACGTCGTCGAGGAAGTGAGCCCCGTCACGAGCGGCGCGAATCTCGGGTGGAACGTGTGGGAAGGCAGCTATCGCTATGTCAACCGCGCGGTGATGATCGACGCGCCGCGCAGCGATCCGAAGATGACCTATCCGATCGTCGAATGGGGCCAGCTCGATCCGATCCTGCTGCGCCAACAGCTCGGCGGCGTCGGTCGAGCCTGCTGGTCTATCGCAGCACCGCCGATCCCGCAGCTCTCCAACAAGATCCTGTTCGGCGACATGCCGAGCGGCGAAGTGTTTCACGTCAGCGCGGACACGCTGCCGAAAGGCGGTCAGGATGCGATCCGCCGCGTGGTGTTCGTGACGGCGGCCGGACGCGGCGCCGCGCTCGGCGCTCGAGATCATCCAGGAAAAGAATCGCGCGCAGGGCAAGACCGAGGCGGCACGCGCGGACCTGCGATTCGACGCCAACGCGGCCGGACAGATCTTCCTGCTGAACAAGGCCGATGGCGTGATTCGCGTCGTTGAGAAGTGACTCGCCGCCAGCGGCGCATCATCGTCGCCGACGGTACAGACGTGTCGGGAGGCCGAAGCCTCCCGTCGGTGGGAAGGGATGATGTCGCTGCCCAGAGAGGGCGTCGAGCGAAGTTATCCCGTGTAATTGCAAGCGCGCTGCCAACTAATGTTGGGTGTGGAAGGAAGCGCGTTACGAAATCTGCTGCCGCGGCCGGTCATTCTGTGGCGGATCGGTCGACACCGCGGCAAGCTGAGCATTCGGTTGCCCACGCTGTCCCGGCTTTTAAGCACATCCGCTTGGCGCACATCCTGCAAGAATACAGACGGGAGATCCACATGACCTGGAAAGATAAGCTCGAGCTGGGCCTGAAGAACGATGCGCCCTTCCGCAAGGACAACCTGCCGGAGAGCCAGGTGCGAGGACCAGAGATTCCGGCCGGCCCTGGCCGGTCACCGATTATCCCGGCGGCCATCGACGATGTGTGAGGCCACCCCGGATCCCGTCACGCATGAGGCGGAACACGAGGAAGATACGCCGGGCGAAAGAAGAGTGAGTGCCCGACAGCAACCGTAGGACAGACGACAAAGGGCCGGATGACTCCGGCCCTTTTCATTTCGCGATCAACCCGATCGCCGTGATCGTTACGGGCAGGTCGCCGAGACCATCTTGACGGCGCTCAGCTTCATGTAGTGATCGGCCTTCGTCGGGCGCGGGCTTCATGGCCTCGGCCTCGGCAGCGGGCACGTTGACGCCGGTGATCTCGATCTTGTGGCCGACGTGCGGCGCGAGGTTCGCCGTCGAGGCGACGATGCCGATGGTCTTCGGGCCCTTTTCGGCGGTGTTCTGCAGCGATGCCGATCGGTCGCGGTCGCGCCCTTCTGCACGCAGCCCGTCATGGTGTGCTCCGCAGCCGGCTTCTTCGTCGTGTCCTGAGCCGCAACACCCACCGACAGCGCCAGGGCGCACGCGGCGGCCATACCAATTACCTGTCTCATACAAGCCTCCAATATTCCTGAACATCGAACCGCGCCAAACATGCCGACGCGGCATTTTAGCCCATATGCGATCGGCTGAGTTAGGTGCGCCGGGCGGCCTTGATCAGCGCGTCCATATGGTCGAGGTACTTCTCGAGCGCACGGCGGCCGGCGGCCGTCAGCTTGTAATCCGTGCGCGGCGTGCGGCCGGAGAAGGTCTTCGTGCACGTCAGGTAGCCCGCCTCTTCGAGCTTGCGCGCGTGCACGCTCAGGTTGCCGTCGGTGGCGTTGAGCGCCGGCCTTGAGATCGGTGAACGACAGCTCCTCGCCGGCCGCGAGCGCGCTGACAATGCCGAGACGCATGCGATCGTGCAGCAGGCGATCGAGATTGGTGGCGATCTCGCCGGCGCCCACCTCGGTGAGCGGCTTCGGCCGACCCTCGCGCTTCGGCCGGACGTCGTGTGGAATGCGCCGCGCCGTCGTTCTGTTCGCCACTATTTACCCACCGTGGTTTCTCGCAATGTACACACCGAACGCCGACGTGCAGCCCGCCGAAGCCGATCGCGAGCCACACATTGCGCCACTCGGGCGGCGTCACGATGGCCGCAATACCGAGCGCCATGAAGCACAGGCCGATGGCGCGCACCGACCGGCACGCTGACCATGCCGCCGGTCAGCACCCCCGCGCCGTAGAGCAGCAGCCACGACGGCGCCATCACCGTGAAGCTGCGCACCACCCACAACTCGTAGGTGATCGCCGCTCCGGCGACCAGCGGCGCCGCCATGCCGATGCGCGAAACGCCGGCCGGTGGCGCCGGTCAGGGTCACGCCGCTTTGCCGCGCCTTGCGCGCCATCGCCAGCAAACCGATCAGCGCGGCCACGGCCGCCGCGACCAGCCAGGTAGCGAGCCATCGATCGGCCGACGGCTGCCGCGCGGCCACGACCGCCGCAGTCAGCGCGACCATCCCCATGGCCACCCCGCCGGTGCCGGGGATCGAGGTAAACGTCGACGTCCGCTCCATCGTCTGGCGGATGAAGCGGAGGTTTTCGGCCGCCCGCCCCGACATCGGTTCCGGCGCGCTCACAGCCCGATCATACACACCGAACTTTGAAATGCAAAGTCAGGGCAAAGCAGGTACGCTTCGGGCGGGTATTTTTCATCTTTCTGGGGGGTCTATGAACGTCAGGCAACAGCTGTCCCGTCGCCGATTTTTTGGAGGCGTCGCCGCCACCGTCGGTGCGCTCAGTTTGAAAACGCAATCCGATGTGTTCGCGCAGGCGCTGGCCGGGACGCAGCGTTTCGGGGGTTCGGACGCGGACTACGACCGCATGGCCAAGCTTGCGAGCAACGAGAACAACTGGGGCCCGCCCGAAACGGTCATGAAGGCGATGAACAGCGCCTGGAAGTACGCCAACCGCTACGGCTACCCGGACGGCAATATCGTCGAGGCGATCGCCGAGCACCACGGCGTCAAGCCGGAGAACGTGCTGCTCACCGCCGGCTCGGGCGAGGTGCTGCAGGTGGTCGGGACCACGTTCCTGATGGGCGGCAAGAAGGTGATTGGCGCCGACCCGTCGTACGGCTCGGTGTATCAGCACGCCACCAACATCAAGGCCGAGGCGATCAAGGTGCCGCTGCTCAAGGATTACCGCCAGGACATCCCGGCGATGATCGAGGCCACCAACAAGAACGCCAAGGACATCGGCTTCTTCTACCTCTGCAACCCCAACAACCCGACCGGACAGGTGGTGACGGCCAGGGAAGTGAAGCAGATCATGGACGGCATTCCGAAGGACATGCCGGTGCTCATCGACGAGGCCTACCATCACTTCGTCGACGACCCGGCCTACGCACCGTCGACGTCCTACGTGCTCGAAGGCCGCCCGGTGATTGTCGCGCGCACGTTCTCGAAGATCGCCGCGCTGGCGGCGATGCGCATCGGCTACGCGATCTCGACGCCGGATGTGGTCAGGAAGATGCGTCCCTATTCGATGGGCAGCGTCAACGCCCTCGCCAAGTGGGGCGCGGTCGCCTCGCTCAAGGACACCGCCGGCCAGGCGGAGGTCAAGAAGAAGGTGATCGACCTGCGCAACAAGACGACGCGCGAGCTCGAAGCCCACGGCTACCCGACCATCCCGTCGCAGACCAACTTCTTCATGGTCAGCCTCGAGGGGCGCACGGTGCAGCCGGTGATCGAAGAGTTCCGCGCCAAGGGCGTGCTCGTCGGCCGTCCGTTCCCGCCGATGATCAACCACCTCCGCGTCTCGGTCGGCCTGCCGGAGGAAATGGACCGCTTCCTCAAGGGCTTCAAGGAAATTTTCCCGAAGAAGGCCGCGACGACGATGGCGCGCGGCTAACGCGACCCATTCGACACGCTCACAGGGCCGGCGCTATAGCGTCGGCCCTGTCTACGTACCGGCGTCCTGCGCCGGACCAGCCGGGGACACGGCGAGGTGCTCGAACAGAATCGGCGCGTCTACCGTCACCTCCCTCTTCCTGACAATGGTCTCGAGCTTCGGCGATCGGGTCCCCGCGTACCAGGGCGTATAGTCCACGCCCGCGTCGATCGCCGACGTCGTGAGATAGAGGTCCTGCACCAGGCCCGCATCGATCAGGCTGGTCGCCGTGGCGCGGCCGCCGACGGCGGAGATGCGGGCGATGCCGTGGTCGCGCCTGACCCTGACCAACGCGGCGGCGAGCGAATCGCCGATCGGTACCATCGTGATCCACGGCCGATCGTGAATTCGCGGCGCGATGGTTTGTTCGCATTCGCGGCCCGCGAGCAGGATGACCGGCACGTCCGGCGTGGTGAACACGCGCGATGACAGATCGAGGTGACCGGCGTTCGAGATCACCATCTGCGTCGGGTGACGCGGCAGCCCGAGCTCCAGGCGCAGCGCCACCAGCTCGGGATGATTGATGGTGAAGAACACGTTCGGCCCCACCGTCGACGCGCCGGCCAGCACCGCGTCGGCGGCGACACGCGACAAGCCTTCATACAGCAGGCATTTGTCGGTCGGCCCGCCGCCAAGCTCCGACGGATGGGCCGCGCCGACATTGCCGTTGTGGGATTGCACCAGTACCAGGGAGATCGCCGGACGGTCGGAGGGCGCCGCGAACACATAGAACGGACCGTCGAAATACTTGCGCGACCATGGGTTGCCGACCGCCGACAGCGGCCACTCGTGGGCGCGATCCTCGACGGTGACCAGGCGCTTCACCTGATCGAATTCGGCCGCTGCCGCCATCTAGATTTGCTCCATCGCGAGCACGCGCGCGTGCACCTGATCCTGCCCGAACCGGGTTTCGAGCTGCTCGCGATACCCGGTCCACCACTGGCGGTCGAAGCGGTCGACGACGACCTCGACCATCACCACCTGATCGCTTTCGATCGACTCGTCCTGATCGCGCCTCCACAGCCCGCTGGCCGGACTGCGCGTGTAGGCGGTGACGCCGCCGAAGCGTTCGGTCAGCTCCAGCCGCACGCGCACAAATTCCTCCGCGGCCACCAGCGAGCGGTCGCGCGTGTGCGTCGGCAGCAGGACCTGAACGAGGTGCCGGCTCATGCGAGCGCCTCGAGGTCGAGCTCGGTGGACGGCCGGATGTCGGCCTTGACCACTTTCTTCATCAGCTGCAAGGCGTACTGATTTTCAGCTTCGGTTTCCGACGCGATGCAATCGGACGGCACGAACAGCCTGAAGTCGCGCAGGTAGGCGTCGTTGGCGCTGAACAGCACGCAGTTGTCGCCGGCCACGCCGGTGACGATCAGGTTCCTGGCGCCGAGCTGGCGCAGCAGGGTGTCGAGCGTGGTGCCGTAGAACGCGGACTGCTTCGGCTTCAACACGAAGAAGTCCTTGCGGTCGGGCTTCAGCATCTTGGCGATGGCGCGCCCGGGGACGTTGCTGTTGGTACACCGCTCCACCAGGGCGCGGAAATCCGAGCGCCACTTGCCGAAGTTGTCGTTGATGTAAATGGTCGGCAGGCCGGCCGCCCGTGCACGCTTTTTCAACGCCCGCAATCGTCGCGCCATCGGCTCGGCGAGCCGGACCAGCGACTGCGAGCCGTCGAAGTCCATGTCGTTGATGACATCGATCAGCAACAACGCGGTTCGCGATCGGGGTTCGGTCGAGCTGTCCGCCGCTGCAGCCATCAGTCACGGACTATGCAGGTTCTTTGCCCGTTCCGAGTCGGTTAAGATTGCTGCTCGGCCATGCAATTGATCCCCAACGCGTCCGACATCCTGCTGGCCATGATCGACGCCACCCCCGACGCGATCTTCGTCAAGGATTTGGAAGGCCGCTACGTGCTGGCCAATCGCGCGGCGGCGCGCTTCGTCGGCCGCACGCCGGATCAGGTGATCGGCCGGCACGACTTCGAGCTCTACCCGGAGGAAACCGCGCAGCGCTTCGTGCTCGACGACAAGGCCGTGCTCGAGCGCGGCGCGCCGATGTCGTTCGAAGGCGTGGCGACGAGCTCGTCGGGCACGCAAGCCTACCTCGTGACCAAGGGTGTTTACCGCGACAAGCACGGCAGCATCCTCGGCATTTACGGCATCTCGCACGACATCACCGAGCTGCGGGCGGCGCAGGACTCGCTCGAGCAGACGCGGGCGGCGCTGTTTCGCTCGCAGAAAATGGAAGCGGTGGGGCAGCTGACCGGCGGCATCGCCCACGACTTCAACAACATCCTGATGGTGATTCTCGGCAACCTCGAGCTGCTGCGGATGCAGCTCCCGCACGTTGACGATCCCACTATCGAGCTGATCGATGAAACGCTGCGCGCGACGCGGCACGGCCAGGACCTGACCGGCGACCTGCTGGCCTTCTCGCGCCGCCGTCAGCTCAATCCGCAACCGGTCGCGGTCAACGCGCTGGTGGAAAATATCGTGCGCCTGCTGACCCGGACGCTGGGCGCCGGCGTGCGCATCACCACCGCGGCCAGCCGCGATGCCGGCGTGGCGCTGGTCGATCCGGCAGCGCTCGAGGCGGCGATCCTCAACGTCGCCTTGAACGCGCGCGATGCGATGCCCGAAGGCGGCGCGCTGACCATTCGCACCTCGAAGACCCAGATCACCCAGCCGCCGCGCACCGACGACGATCTGGCGCCCGGTCACTACGCCATGCTGGCGGTGCAGGACACCGGCACCGGCATGCCGCCCGACGTGGTGTCGCGCGTCTTCGAACCGTTCTTCACCACCAAGACCGGTGGCACCGGCAGCGGACTCGGCCTCAGCATGGTTTATGGGTTCGCCAAACAATCGGGCGGGGGTGTGACGATCGCGTCCGAGGTTGGCCGCGGCACTACCGTAATCCTGTACCTGCCGCTGACCCAGAACACGCCGCTTGCGGGCGCGGCGCCGGCGCTGCCGCTGTCACCGCCCGTCGCCGCCTACACCATTCTCGTGGTCGAAGATGAGGCCGCGGTGCGCAGCACCATTCGTCGTCAGCTCGAAACGCTGGGCCACGTCGTGCTGATTGCCGACACCGCCGCGGCAGCGTTGGCGATCCTGAAGGGCGACCACGCCCCCGACCTGTTGCTGACGGATGTGCTGCTCGGCAGCGGCATGAACGGCATCGATCTCATGGATGCCGCCAGGGGAGCGACGCCGGACCTGCCGGTGATCTTCATGTCGGGCTTCACCGCGGTCCCGAAGGCCCAGCAGCGAATCAGCGCCAGTGGCGCGCCGCTATTGACCAAGCCGTCGACGCTCTCTCAACTCGAGCGCGCCATCAACGCCGTTATGAGCGGCAGCCGCCGAGATATTTCGACGACTTGAGCTGGGGATCCGGGTAGTACGCGAACACCAGGCCGCCGCCCTTCACGCGATCGATCAGCGCCCTGGCGACTTCAGCGCTCACGGCAGGGCATCCCCAGCTGCGGCCCAGGCGGCCGGTCGACTTCACAAACGCCGCGCTGACGTAAGGCGCGCCGTGCATGACGATGGCGCGCTCGCGGGCGCGATCGTTGAGGCCCTTGTCGAGGCCGTCGAGCCGAAGGGAATATCCGTTCCTGCCGACATACGGAGCGTCGGTCCTGAACAGCCCGAGGCTGGTGCGGTGGGTCTCCGGCTCGTTCGAAAACTGAGTCGCCATGTGGGCGCCGCTGCCCTGCCCGTGCGCGACCAGCTCTTCGTAAACCAGTTCGCGAGACTCGAGGTCGAACACCCACAGCCGCTTTTCGCTCGATGGCTTGGAGTAATCGATCACCGTCAGCGTGGTGGGGTTCCGAACCGCCCCGGTCCGGACGGCACAGCTGGCTGCCCCGAGGGCCATCTCGAACACGTCCCGCTCGATCCGGCCGATGGCCGCAGGGTCGAAGTCGTTGCGGGTGTAGGTTACCGACGAGGCATCAGTGCTGGCGGGGGCCAGCAGCGAAGCGGCGAGGAGCAGTCCGACGACGATCGGGGTTCGCAGCATTGAATATGGGATGCCTTTCCTGATGAAGAGATTTCAGGATAGCAGCCCTTGCCGCAGATTCAAACTGAGCAGGCGCTAGTTTGCGGCGCCCTTGTCGTAGCCGTAGATGTCGGGCTGGAAATGCATGCCCCCGTTTTCGTCAACCCACGCCGTGAAGTAGGCGATGTGCACCGGGATCTTCGCCTTCATCTTCACGTGTTTCTCGACCCCCGACTTCATGGCTGTGAAGATCGACTGCTCGTCCCATTCCGAGTACCCCTGCAACACGTACTTGGCGAGGGTCTCGGGCTCCTCGACCCGCACGCAGCCGTGGCTGAACGCGCGGCTGGGCCTGGCGAAGAGTGAATCCGCCGGCGTGTCGTGCAGGTAGACGTTGTGCTTGTTCGGGAACAGGAACTTCACATGACCGAGGGCGTTGCCGTCGCCCGGCTTCTGCCGGAAGACGAGTCCCTTGAGCGCATCCGGATTATCCCACTTCACGTCCGAGGCATCGAGCGCCTCCGAGGTGCCACCTGACACCCGCAGAATCTCGATGCCCTGGCGGGCGAGATAACTCGGATCGCGCGCGATAGCCGGAGCGGTTTCGCTCTCCGCAATCGTGTCCGGGATGTTCCAGTACGGGCTAAACACCACGGTCTCCATGTCCTCGCTGAAGATCGGCGTGTTATGCCCTGGCTTCCCGACGACGACGCGAATGTCCAACACCTTCTTGCCGGCCTCGCGCGCGATCAGATGGTAGTACGGAATGTTGACGAAGAAATGGCGCTCGCCGAAGTCGTCCGGCATCCAGCGCCAGCGCTGAAGATTGATCGCCGTCTGTTCGATGCGCCAGTCGAGCGGCACGTTGATCGCCGCGAGCGTCGCCGCATCGACGATGCCGCTGGCCGCAATCGAGTGCAGCTCCTGGAAAGACTTCACCGCGGTCTCGAGCTCGGCATCGTAGTTCGCGCCGGTCCCCGGACTCTTCAAGTGGCCGCTCATCGCCAGCCGCTGCCGCAACGCCTCGACCCCGGCGCCCGATTGCCCGGGCTTGAGCGTCGACCCCACCTTGACCCAGCCGCCCTTCTCGCGCTGGCCGTGCAAGGCGTCGAGCGCCTTGGTAAGCGCGACGTATTCCTCGTGATGCGGCCGGACCGCATCGACAAATTTGTCGGGATCGTCAATCGCCGCCGTCACGGCGGCGATGAGATCGGGCATCGTACGCCGCGCTTGGAAGTTCGCATCGCCCTTCTGACGGCCGACGGCCACGTCGCGGCCGAAGGCGAGCAGTCCGGCGGTCAGGCGGGCATCGAACTCGGCGAGCTCCTCGAGCCGCGCCTCCGATCCCTTTTCGAGCTTCTCGACCGCCTGGCTCATTTCGAGCAAACGCGGCGCGCCGTAGTCGGCGGGATCGAAGCCATGCTGGCGTGCCGTGTTCAGGACTTTAATCGCGTCGGCCGCCTTGCCGGTGGGCCGGCGATGGTTGACCCACGCGGGCGCATGAGCGCGCTGTGTGTAGAACGTGCCCACATCTGTCCAGGTGGCTGACTCAACCTTGTCCATTCTCGGACCGTTGACCAGCTGCTGAAGGGCCGGCGTCACTTCCTGCGGGTTGGCCGGGCTGCTACAGGCGGAAATTGCCGCAAGGATACCGAAGGACAGAACTGCAGTAAGGGCTCGCACGCCCTTACCCAGAGCAACCCGCGTGCCAGACAACGTTGGAGTATTCTTCCGGCATGAACTGGCTCGTCAAGGAAGAACCCGACAACTATTCGTACCAACAGTTTTCGTCGGATCGCACGACCGTGTGGGCCGGCGTCAAGAACCCGGTGGCGCAGCGCAATCTCCGGGAGATGAAGAAAGGCGATCGCGTGTTCTTCTACCACACGGGAAAAGAGAAGGCGATCGTCGGCACCGCGACGGTTTCGAAAACCGCCTCTCCCGATCCCGGGGACAAGGGCGGGCGGCTGGTGGTCGTCGAGCTCACCGTGGGCAAGCCGCTCAAGCGGCCGGTCACGCTCGCCGAGGTCAAGGCCGACAAGCGCTTCGCCACCATGCCGCTGGTACGCATCGCGCGCCTTTCCGTGCAGCCGGTGAGCGACGATGAGTGGGAAATGATTGAGGAGATGAGTAAGAGGGGTTAGAGGTTAGAGGTTAGAGGTTAGAGGTTAGATCGAGTCGAGGGCGTCCCAGCGGGCTACGGCGTCGTGGAGTTCGCGCTCGATTTGCTCGGTGCGGTCGACGACACTCCTGATCGCGGCGCCGCCCTGTTTGTAGAAGCCGGGGTCGGCAAGCGAGGCCTGCAGCGCTTTCTGCTCCGCCTCGAGCGCCGCGATGCGGTCGGGGAGCTCTTTGTATTCGCGCTCTTCCTTGAAGGATCGCTTTTTCTTGCCTGCCGGCTTTCCCGCCGCACCTTTGGTGGTGCCGGGGGCGTTCTTTGCGCCTGTCGTCTTGGCGTCGCCGCCGCCCGCCGCTCGCTGGCGCACGTAATCCTCGTAGCCGCCGACATAGTCGCCGACCTTGCCGGCGCCTTCAAACGCCAGCGTGCTCGTCACCACGTTGTCGAGGAACCGCCGGTCGTGACTGACGATCAACAACGTCCCAGGCCAGTCGACCAGTTGCTGCTCGAGCAGTTCCAGCGTCTCGAGATCGAGATCGTTGGTCGGCTCGTCGAGCACCAGGGTGTTGGCGGGGCGCGTCAGCAGCCGTGCCAGCAGCAGGCGGTTGCGCTCGCCGCCGGACAGGGCGCGCACGGGCGATCGCGCGCGCTCCGGCGAGAACAGGAAGTCCTGCAGATAGCCGTGCACGTGCCGCGGCTGGCCGTTGACGATGACGGTGTCGCTGCCGTCGCCGATGGTGTCGACCACGGTGCGATCGGGATCGAGCTGCTCGCGCTGTTGATCGTAGTAGGCGATCTGCACGTTGGCGCCGCGGCGGACCTCCCCGGTGGTGGGCTGGATCTCGCCCAGCAGCAGGCGCAGCAGCGTCGTCTTGCCGGCGCCGTTCGGACCGATCAACCCAATCCGATCCCCGCGCATGACGCGCGTCGAGAAGTTTTCGACGACGGCCGGTGCTGCCGGCCCACCGTTCGGCGGGTAGCGGAAGCTGATGTCCTCGGCTTCGAACACCATCTTGCCGGAGGCCTCGGCCGAATCGATGTTCAAGCGCACGTTGCCGGCGCGGTTGCGGCGCTCGGCGCGTTCGGCGCGCATCGCCATCAGCGCCTTGACGCGGCCTTCGTCGCGCGTGCGCCGCGCCTTCACGCCGCGGCGCAGCCACACTTCCTCGCCCGCCATCTTCTTGTCGAACTTGGCGTGGTGCAGCTCCTCGTTGGCCAGCCATTCCTCTTTCTTGCGCTCGAAGGTCGCGTAGTCGCCGGGCCACGACGTCAGCCGGCCGCGATCGAGCTCGACGATCCGCGTCGCCAGGCGCTCGAGAAACGCCCGATCGTGGGTCACGAAGGCGACCGCGCCGCGGTAGTCGGCGAGAAACGACTCGAGCCAGGTGATGGCCTCGATGTCGAGGTGGTTGGTGGGCTCGTCGAGCAGCAGCAGGTCGGGCTGTCCGACCAGCGCCCGCGCCAGCAGCACGCGCCGCTTCCAGCCGCCGGACAGCGTGTCGACGATGGCGTCGGGGGGCAGCGACAGCCGGGACATCACCATGTCGGCCTGGTGCTGGCGCTGCCATTCGTCGTGCGCGTCGAGCTGCCCGAGGCCATCGCCGACCACCTCGGCCACCGTGCGATCGGCCGACAGGGGGACGTCCTGGACGAGGCGGGCCACTCGTACGCCAGGCTGCCGCAGCACGGCGCCCGAGTCCGGCAGCAGATCGCCGCTCAGAATCTGCAGCAAAGTGGACTTGCCGCTGCCGTTGCGGCCGATGACGGCCACCCGCTCGCCAGGATCGATCTGGAAGTTGACCTCGTCGAGGAGGGGCAGATGTCCGAAGGCCAGGGAGACACGGTCGAGCGCAACGAGCGGCATGGAACCTCCAAGCGTACCATTTGATATCCTGCGTGCCTATGGCATACGCAGTCCGCCTCTCCTGCATCGCGCTGATTCTGCTGTCGCTGACCTCGCCCACCGGCGCGCGGGCCGTCAGCGCAGTCGAAGGGCAGGCGCCGGCCGGCCCGGCGTTCGAGGCCGAAACCCTGCAACATTTCCAGGCGCTGCTGCGCCTCGACACGCAGAGCCCTCCCGGGAACGAAACGCGGGCGGTCGAATACCTGAAGCAGGTGTTCGACAAGGAAGGCATTCCCTACCAGGTGTTCGCCAAGGATCCGGCGCGCGCCAACATCGTCGCCCGCATCACGGGCAACGGCAAGAAACGGCCGCTCCTGATCATGGGGCACACCGACGTGGTCACGGTCGATCCCGCGAAGTGGACGCATCCCCCGTTTGCGGCGGAGCGCGACGGCGGTTATGTCTACGGCCGCGGCACCGTGGACGACAAGGACAACCTGGTCGCGGGCCTGATGCTGATGCTGCACCTCAAGCGCAGCAACGTGCCGCTCGATCGCGACGTGATCCTGCTGGCGGAAGCCGGCGAGGAAGGGGCGCCCGACGTCGGCGCGCAGTTCGTCGCCGACAACCACTTCGACGCGATCAACGCGGAGTTCTGCTTCGCGGAAGGCGGCGGCGTGGTCAGACGAGGCGGGCAGGTGGTGCAGTCGAATATCGGCACCACCGAGAAGGAACCGCGCTTCATCGAGCTCGTCGCGCGCGGCCCCGCCGGCCATGGTTCCGTGCCGTCGCGCAATAACGCGGTGACGCGGCTGTCGGCCGCCGTCGGCAAGGTGGCCGACTGGACGCCGCCGCTGCGCATCAACGAAACCACCGGCGCCTACTTCAAGCGCCTGGCGACCATGGTGCCCGCCGACGTGGCGAAGATCTATCGCGACATCCTCAATCCCGATCCCAAGGTGTCGAAGGCGGCCTCCGACTGGCTGCTCGAGAACCAGCCGAATCACTGGTCGATGGTGCACACCTCGCTCGTGCCGACCATTGTCGGCGGCGGGTTCCGCTACAACGTCATCCCGTCGGAAGTGAAAGCGACCGTCGACGTGCGGCTGCATCCGGACGAGGACCAATCCGCGTTTCTCGATGAGGTGCGCAAGGTGATCAACGACACCAACGTCGAAGTGCGTTGGGGCCGCGAGCGATACCGGCCGGCGGGCGGCTCGCGCATCGACACCGAAGCCTACGCCGTGCTCGAAGCGCAGACCAAGAAGCATTACGACACCGTGGTGCTGCCGACCATGGGCGTCGGCGCCACCGACATGTCGAACATCAGGGCCAAGGGCATCCAGTGCTACGGCATCGGCCCCGCGCTCGACACCGAGGACGGCGCCAGGGGCTACGGCGCCCACAGCGATCAGGAACGGATCCTCGAAAGCGAGCTGCATCGATTCGTCAGATTCCAGTACGACGTGGTCGTGGAGTTGGCGCGGTCGAAGTAATCTCGTACGGTTGAGGTTTACGCGCGGCGCCACTGGCGGTACTATCTGGCGCCTTGCCCCTCAATCGCGGCTGGTCATACCGGGAACAGGTCGGCCGTGAAGCCGCGGGGCAGACCGTGCTGGCCTATCTCGCCGCCACGCGCCTGCACTCCAGTGAAGATGAATGGGCGGCCCGCATCGAGCGCGGCGAGGTCGAAGTCAACGGCGCGCCCGCGCGCCGCGACTCCGTCCTTGATGCCGGGCAAACGGTGATATGGCATCGCCCGCCCTGGCACGAACCCGAAGTGCCGACGCACTTTCACACCATTCACGAAGACGACGCCATCGTCGTGGTCAGCAAGCCGAGCGGCCTGCCGACGATGCCGGCCGGGGGATTTCTCGAGCAGACCTTGCTCGCCCTGGTGCGCGCCCGCTACCCGGGCGCGAGCCCGCTGCACCGGCTCGGGCGGCACACCTCGGGCCTGGTGCTGTTCGCGCGTAGCGGCGACGCGGCATCGCAGCTGGCCCGCGCCTGGCGCGGCCACGCAGGTCAGGAAGACCTATCGCGCGCTTGGCCTGGGCGCGACCCGCACCGGGATGTTCGTGATCGACGTGCCGATCGGACCGGTGCCGCATCCACTGATCGGCACGGTGCAAGCGGCATGCGAGGACGGCAAACCGGCGCACAGCGTGGCGGTGGTGCTCGAGCAGCGTGACGATCAGTCGTTGTTCAGCGTCGAGATTACGACCGGCCGGCCGCACCAGATCAGGATCCACATGGCCTGCGCCGGCCATCCGCTGATGGGCGATCCGATCTACGAGAGCGGCGGCGGGTTGAAGCACCTGCCCGGCCTGCCCGGTGATGGCGGCTATTTCCTGCACGCCGAGCAGTTGCAGCTGGCGCATCCGTCGACGGGTCAGCCGATGACGTTCAAAGCCACGCCGCCCACCCAACTTCAGACGCGCGACGAGCTGGCTACTGCGAGTGCCCGCGCGCGGTGATCGGCCACACCGTCTCGACGCGATCGTTGCGAATCCCGTAGATGTAGTCGTAGAGATTCACCACCGGATCGCAGTGAGGGACGATCACCTCCATGCGATCGCCCATCTTCCACGCTCGGCGGGCCTCTTTGAAAGTGATCGAGCCGAACTCGTCCGAGCCGGCGTTGTACTCCATGCCGGGCTCGCCGATCACGCCGGCGCGCGGCACGTTCAGGGTCAGGGCCTTGGCACCGGCATCGGTCGTCAATCGACCCGGGAATCGATTGTTGACCACGGTGGCAAGCACGGTGAGCGACGGCTCGAAGTCGTCGTAGACCGGCTGGCCGTCGGCGTTGCCGATCGCGACGTACTGCATGTCCATGAAGATGTAGCTGCCCGCCTGGACGTCGGTGAAGCCGGGAACCAGGTGATAGATGTTGTAGGTGCCGGTGCCGCCGCCGCTGAAGATTTCGGTATTGAGACCAGCCTGCTTCATCTTCTGCTGCGTCCGCGCATTCTCCTCGATGCTGGCCAGCGCGCGCTCCTTGCGGGTGGCAAAGCCGGTGATGTGCTGCGCGCCGCCGTCGTACGACAGCAGTCCGCGCAGCGTGAGGTGCGGTTGCTTGTCGACCAGTTGCGCCAGCAGGATGGCATCCTCACCCGGCGGGATGCCGCTGCGCGTGCCAACCGCCACGTCGATGACGACGTCGGCGACCACGCCCGCCTCCCTGGCCGCGTCGTTGAGATCGCGGACGTTCTGATCGTAGTCAACCGCCTGCACAAATCCCGGGAAACGCTTCTTCAACTGCATCGCGCGGCGAATCTTCGCCGGCGGCAGGTTGCTGGTCGTCATCAGGATGCGATCGATGCCGTCCTCGAGCAGCGCCTCGGCTTCGCTGAGCTTGGCGGCACAGATGCCGATCGCGCCGGCGGCCATCTGCAGCCTGGCGATGGCGGCGCACTTGTGGGTCTTGGCGTGGGGCCGCACGCCGATCTTGTTGGCGTTGGCGGTGCGCTGCATTTTGGCGATGTTGCGCTCCAGCTTGTCCAGATCGACGCAGAGCGCCGGGGTATCGAGCTCCGATTTCGAGATGCCCGCCTGCATCGGCGTGACCGGCGTGCCGCGCAGCAGCGGCGCTTCCGCGAACGCCGGGGTCACCATTTCCGCCGTGGTGTAGCCCTTGACCGGCTTCGGGATCCAGACATGTGCGGCGACGGCCGCCGATGCGCCAATGAACGTGCGGCGTGAGGTGCTCATAGGGTGTTTAGTATCCACAGATTTGGGCGTAATGCTACGCTTGAAGGTTCATGATCTCGTTCGCGAACGTCAGCAAGCAGTACGGCAGGCAGATCCTCTTCGTCGACGCGTCTTTCCAGCTCAATCCCGGAGAGAAGGCGGGACTGGTCGGCCCCAACGGCGCCGGCAAGACCACCGTCTTCCGGATGATCACGGGTGAAGAGGGGCCGGACGAAGGCGAGGTCACCGTGCCGAAAAAGCTGACGATCGGTTACTTCCGGCAGGACGTCGAAGAAATGGCCGGCCGCTCGGTGCTCGACGAGGCAATTGCGGGCAGCGGGCGCGTCGGCGACCTGCATCACGAGCTCGAAGAGCTGCAGCACGCGATGTCGGATCCCGCCAGGGCCGACGAGATGGACACCATCCTCGCGCGCTTCGGCGAAGTGCAGGAGGAGTACGACCATCTCGGCGGCTACGCGCTCGAGAGCCAGGCGCGCGAAGTGCTGCACGGCCTGGGCTTTGACGACGAGCGGATCGACGGCGACGTCGGGGCGCTGTCGGGCGGATGGAAGATGCGCGTGGCGATGGCGCGCGTGCTGCTCGGCAAGCCCGACGTGCTGTTGATGGACGAGCCGACCAACCACCTCGACATCGAGTCGATTATCTGGCTCGAAGGCTTCCTCACCTCGCACCCGGGCGCGCTGCTGATGACCTCGCACGACCGTGAGTTCATGAACCGCATCGTCTCGAAGATCTGCGAGATCGACGGCGGCGAGATCACGGTCTATTCCGGCAACTACGATTTCTACGAGCGCGAGCGGGCGACGCGCGAGACCAATCGCGAGGCCGCCTACTCACGCCAGCAGGCGATGCTCGCCAAGGAGCAGCGCTTCATCGACCGGTTCAAGACGCATGCGGCAAAAGCCGCGCAGGTGCAGAGCCGGATCAAGGCGCTCGACAAGATCGAAAAACTCGAGCTGCCCAAGCGGCGCGTGGTGGTGAAGTTCGAGTTCCGCGAGCCGCCGCGCTCGGGCGACCAGGTGGCGGTGATCGAGGGGCTGACCAAGTCCTACGGCAAGCGCGTGATCTACGACGGCTTCAACCTGACCATCCGCCGCGGCGAGCGCTGGGCGGTGATGGGCAGAAACGGCGCCGGCAAGACGACGCTGCTCAAGATGCTCGCCGGCACGCTGCCCCCCGACGACGGCGAGGTGCGGCTCGGCGCCAGCCTGAAGATGGGTTACTTCGCGCAGCAGTCGCTCGAGCTCCTCGATGCCGATCTGACGGTCATCGAGCAACTGCAGAACGACTTCCCGCGCGAAGGCCTCGGGGCGCTGCGCTCGCTGGCCGGCGCCTTCCAGTTTTCAGGCGACGACGTCGACAAGAAGATCCGCGCGTTGTCGGGCGGCGAGAAATCGCGCCTGGTGATGGCGCGCATGCTGTTCGATCCGCCGAATTTCCTGGTGCTCGACGAGCCGACCAACCACCTCGATCTGGCCACCAAGGAAATGCTGGTCGACTCGCTCAAGGAATTCTCGGGGACGATGATCTTCGTGTCGCACGACCGCATGTTCCTGCGCGGGCTCGGCAGCCGCGTGCTGGAGCTCGGCGGCGAGAGCGGCACCGACGCGCAGCCCCACGCCTACACCGGCAGCTATATCGAATACGTCGACCGCACCGGCCACGAAGCGCCGGGGATCCATTCCTGACGCGAAGAAAACAGCGTCGGGACGTGACGCTGGTCGGGACGTGACGCTGGTCGGGAAGAGACGCTGGTCGGGACGTGACGCTGGTCGGGAAGAGACGCCGTGGCGTGACAGAACCGCACGTCGCTCAACCCGGGCCTCGGACCACACGCGCCGTGCCATCTCGGAGAATCGCATGAGGGGTCATGCGAGGCCACGCGGATCTCGCGTTGGCATGACGGCAACCACAGTTGCGCTCGGAATGCCCGAAGCGAGCGGCGATCTCGATTCCGTCAAACGTCGCCGAAGGATGGTGCCGGAAAGACCGACGCCAGGCTTACCAGAACCATGTCTCGATCGCGATGGGCTCGCGCGGCGAATTGGATACCGAACTGGAGATCTGCTTCAGGAATGGATTGTTGCAGCGAGCGAACTGCAGGGACATCGAGCAGTTAATGGGACGCGTGCGTCCGATGCTGGTACGGTTGCACGACTCGATCTAACTTCGCGGTCAAAAAGTATTTTCGGCAAGCATCACTTCCCGACAGTGGCTCTTCCCGACAAGCATCACTTCCCGACAAATGCTTCTTCCCGACAAGTCGCTCTTCCCGACAAGCATCACTTCCCGACAAGTGGCTCTTCCCGACAAGTCGCTCTTCCCGACAAGCATCACTTCCCGACAAGCTCAGGTCTTCCCGACAAGCATCACTTCCCGGGATGAGCCTCGCCGTGATGCTTCCGCGTCACCAGCACCTTGTCGATGCGCCGCCCGTCCATGTCCATCACTTCGAACTGCATCCCGGCCCACTCGAACGCATCGGCGGTCTTCGGCACGCGGCCGAGGCGCGCCATCACGAACCCGCCAATGGTGTGGTAGGCGCCGGCCTCGTCCGCGGGGAGGTTGTCCATGCCGAAGTGCGTCAGCACGTCTTCCATCGCCGCCGAGCCGTCGACCAGCCAGGTGCCGTCGGCGCGCGACACGAACTCGCCCAGCGCCTCGCTGGCATCGGCCGGCAGATCGCCGACGATCGCGGTCAGCAGGTCGGTCACCGTGACCAGGCCTTCCACCGCGCCGTACTCGTCCATCACCAGCGCGACGTGCTTGTGCGACTGGCGGAACGACTCGAGCAGCTGCACCGCCGGCATCGAGTCCGGCACGAACAACGCTTCCTTGGTCAACTTGCGCAAGTCGATCGGCGCGCCCTTGAACGCGATCGGCAGCAGGTCGGCCGACCGCACGATTCCCGCGACGTTGTCGAGACCGCCGTGGCAGACCACGAACTGGGTATGCGAGTGTGAGGCGAGAAACTCGCGCAGCTGCTCTTCCGACGCGTCCGCGTCGATCCATTCAATGTCCGGCCGCGGCGTCATGATCCCGGCGACGCGCTGATCGCCGAGCTGGAACACGCGCTGGACGATGTTCTCTTCGGTGGCGCCGACCGCGCCGGTTTCAGCGCCCTGGCTGATGAGCGCCTTGATCTCGTCTTCGGTGAGGTTGGGCTCGGCGATGCCCTTCACGCCGAAGATGCGCAGCACGATATTGGTCGACGCGGTGAGCGCGCCGACCACCGGGCCGCCGATGCGCGACAGGAGGATCATCGGCCGCGCCACCCACGACGCGATCGCCTCAGGGTTGTTGAGCGCGATGCGCTTCGGCACCAGCTCGCCGACGATCAGCGACAGCACCGTGATCGCGCTGACGACGATTGCCAGCGCCAGCCCCTCGGCGTAGGGCGCGAGCTGAGGCACCGCGCGGATCGGCTCGGCCAGCTGCACGGCAATGGTCGCGCCGCCGTAGGCGCCGGCGAGCACGCCAACCATGGTGATGCCGAACTGCACGGTGGACAGGAACTTGTTCGGATCGTGCGCCAGCGCCAGGGCCGCCCTGGCGCGGTCGTCGCCGTCTTCGGCCCGCTGCTGCAGGCGGACTTTCCGGGCCGCGACGACGGCGATTTCCGACATGGAAAAAACGCCGTTGGCGATGATCAGCAGGAAGATGAGGAGGATTTCGATACCGATGACCCCATTGTACGAGGGTTCAGGCCGGGGGTTCAAAAGGGGGGTTCAAAACGGGGTTCAAGGACGGGGGTTCAAAACGGGGGTTCAAAACGGGGGTTCAGGACGGGGGTTCAAGGCGGGGGTTCAAGGCGGGGGTTCAAAACGGGGGTTCAAGGCGGGGGTTCAAGGCGGAGGTTCAAGACGACGGTTCAAGACGACGGTTCAAGGCGACGTGCTGAACCATCGTGCTGAACCACGTGCTGAACCATCGTGCTGAACCCCCGTGCTGAACCATCGTGCTGGCGTGCTGAACCCGATTCGGAATTTTTCTGGCTACCGGCCACTGTCTACTGGATACTGGCTACTGGCTACTGGCTACTGGCTACTGGATACTGTCCAAGAATGTTCAAGCGGAAGACAGAAGGGTCGGTCCTCTGCACGTCGTGCGGCGTGCTGGTCGGCGTCAACGATCCCACCTGCTACAACTGCGGCCGGCGCAATCCCGGTCTGTGGGGCTTTGGTCCGGCGCTGCGCGCGCTCGGCAACGACCTCGGCTTCGTCTCGATCGTCACCGGCGGCACGGTGATCATGTACGTGCTGGCGCTGGTGATGTCGCGTGACGGCACCTCGCTCGGCTTCAGTCCCAGCACCACCGCGCTCCAGGTGCTCGGCGCGAGCGGCGCCATGCCGGTGTTCGGGCGCGGGTGGTGGTGGACCGTGCTCACCGCGGGCTGGCTGCACGGCGGCATCCTGCACATCTTCTTCAACGTGCTGTGGATCCGCCAGCTCGGTCCGGCGATCGCCAGCCTCTATGGCGCGGGCCGGATGATCATCATCTACACCGTCGCCGGCATCGCCGGATTCACGCTCAGCAGCGTGCTGGGGCTGCTGTCGATTCCATTCTTCGGCGCCGGGGTGACGGTTGGCGCCTCGGCGTCGATCTTCGGCTTTCTCGGCGCGCTGGTGCACTACGGCCGGCGCACCGGCAGCAGCCAGGCCGGGCGGGCGGGGCTGCAGTACGCGCTCTTCATGGGCATCATGGGATTTGTGTTTCCCGGCATCGACAACGCCGCGCACCTTGGCGGATTCGTCGGCGGCTACCTCGCGTCGATGATCCTCGATCCCCTCAAGCGCGAACGGGTCGATCACATCCTGATCGCGGTAGTCAGCCTCGCGGTGACGTTGATCGCGATCATCTATACGGTGCTCAGGGCCCTCCCCTACCTTCGCTAGGCAATCCGTCCGATTGGATTGCCGGTTCGCGCGGTTGAAGTGTCGATCACGCCGCCCGCGGACGCGCGCATCCCGTCAGTGATGACCAGCCACCGCGAGGGATGAAGCGCACTCACCAGACGTCGAGCCGTCAACCGCACGATCCGGTTCGTCCGCTTCGACCGGCACCTCCTTTGCTCCCTCGAGCGCTGGAGGTTTCCACAATGACAGGTTGGAGAAATATTCTTTGGGCTCTCGTCGCCGTCTTGCCGCTGGCATCGCCGGCGTTCGCACAAGGCGGCGGCGCGAGTTCGACCGGCAGCATCAGCGGTGAGATCAAGGACGCGCAGGGCGGCGTGCTGCCCGGCGTCACCGTCACCGCCACCAGCCCGGCGCAAATCGGCGTCCTGACGGCGGTGACCAACGAAGCGGGCATCTATCGCTTCCCGTCCGTCCCCCCGGGCGAGTACCGGTTGGCGTACGAACTGGCGGGGTTCCAGACCAGCATTCGTGAGGGCATCCGCATCACCCTCGGGTTCAACGCGCAGGTCAACGTCGCAATGAACGTCGCCTCGCTGCAGGAAACCGTCACGGTGAGCGGCCAGTCGCCGGTGATCGACACCTCGGCGACGCGCATCCAGACCAACTACAACCAGCAGATGCTGGCGTCGATTCCGAACGCGCGTGACATGTGGTCGCTACTGGCGACGACGCCGTCGGTGACGCTGAATCGGGTTGACGTCGGCGGCAGCACCGCCGGCACGCAAACCACCTATTTCTCCTATGGCTACTCGGGCCAGAACCGTCCGCTGATCGAAGGCATCAACACCACCGAAGGCACCGCGGCGGCGGGCTTCTATCTGGACTACGGTTCATTCGAAGAAGTGTTCATCGGCGCCGCCGCCAACTCCGCCGAGATGCCGAACCCCGGCGTGCTGACGCAGTTTGTCGGCAAGAGCGGCGGCAACCGTCCCTCCGCGAGTCTCTATTACGACTACGAGAACGGCGACCTGCAAAGCCGCAACCTCGAACCCGATCAGTTCATGGTACCGGGCGAGCCGGCCAACGGCCGCACCATTCGGCCCGACGGCAACCGTCTCGCCAGCTACAAGAACCTCAACCTCGGGCTGGGCGGTCCGGTCATCAGGGATCGGATGTGGGGTCACTTCTCATACCTCAACCAGCAGAACTCGGTGGCGGCGCCGCCGGCCGGCGTCATTCAGGACGGCACGCCCTTCGACACCAAGCTGTTCAACTACACCGGCAAGGCGACTTACCAGGCCAACCAGGGTAACAAGTTCATCGGCTACCTGCAGCACGGCACCAAGCAGCAGCCGTTCCGCACCGACAGCAGCAACCGGCTTGGCGCGCCGGTGCACATCAGCTCGGATTCGACGACCGCGCAGGATTCACCGAGTTGGGTTTACAAGGGCGAATGGAACAGCACGCTGACGCAGAACATGTTCGCCGAGTTCCGCGCCGGGCAGTTCGGCTACAACTTCGGCCTCAACAGCAACGGCGAGGGCACCCGTTACGAAGACGTCGTCACCAACGAGATCACCGGTGGCGGCCGCCACTGGTTGAACAAACGGCGGCGCAATCAGTACACCGGCGCGCTCAACCTCTTCCGCGACCGGTTCGCCGGCGGCTCGCACAATGTCAAGATCGGCGCCGAGTACCTGGACGAGTCCGGCAACATCAGCTGGGAATCCGGCTACAAGGACAGCGTGATTCATTTCCTGAGCAGCGGCGCGCCGACCCTCGTGCGTCTCTACAACAGCGGCACCAGCTCGCAAAACGGCCTGGCGACCAACAGTGCGTTCATCACCGACACCTGGACGATCGATCGGCTCACGCTGAACGTCGGCGCTCGCTTCGACCGCTACCGGGTGCATCTGCCGGCGCAGGCGGTGCCGGTGTCACGCTTCGTGCCGGTCGCCCGGGATTTTGCTGCAATCTCCTCGGTGGTGACCTTCAACCATGTGGTCCCGCGCTTCGGCGCGACCTACGACCTGACGGGCGACGGCAAGACGGTGCTGAAGGGCAACATCGGACGCTTCTACTTCAACCCCGGCGTCAACCTCGCCGACGCGGTGAACCCGAACTCGAGCGATCAGTACGTGGACTACAACTGGACCGACGTCAACGGCGATCGGGTGTTTCAGTCGGGCGAGCAGGGGGTGGAAGTGGGGCGCGCCGGCGGTACGGCGGGCGCCGCGATCGATCCGAACCTGGTGAATCCGCATACCGACGAAGCGTCGTTCTTCCTCGAACGCGCCGTAATGGCCGACCTCGGCGTCCGCGCCGGCTTCGTCTGGAAGAGGGACAGCGACGGCTGGCAGCGCATCAACGCCTCGCGCCGCTACGCCAACTACACCATTCCCGTGTCGATCGTGGATCCCGGCCCGGACGGAAACGCCGCCACCACCGCCGACAACGGCCCGAACCTCAGCCTGCGCAACCTGGATGACGTGTCGCGGCCGGCCAACCAGGTGACCGAAACCGTGCCTGGGTACGAAGGCACCTACAAGACCTTGGAGTTCTCCGCCAACAAGCGCTACGGTAACCGCTGGTCGATGAACTCCTCGTTCTCATACACGTGGACCGACGAGTTCGCCAATCTCTATTTCAACAACCGCATCGGCACGGCGGTGCCTGGCGGATCGTTCTCGCACTTTGGCAGCTACCCGCTCACTCCGAACGAGCCCACGGCCAACGAGTACACCAACTGGAATGCGAAGTTCTCGGGCACGGTCGACGCCGGCTGGGGGCTGCGGGTCACACCGGTGCTGAAGATGCAGAGTGGCGCGCCGTATGGCCGCTTCATCTCGGCCGCACTGAACTACAGCTCGTCGCAGATCGTCCTGGTCGAGCCGATCGGCACTCGCCGACAGGATCTGATCAGCGTGCTCGACTTCCGGGTCGAGAAACAGCTGCGATTCGCCGCCGACCGCGCGAAGCTCGGGTTGTTCTTCGACCTGTTCAACGCCATGAACTCGAACACGGCCGTAAACATCAACTGGCGCTCGGGCGCGGCGTTTGAAAAGGCGACGACGGTCCTCGGCCCACGCATCGCGAAGTTCGGCGTGAAGTTCGACTGGTAGGCGGGCTAGCGGGCTAGCAGGCTAGCGGGCTAGCAGGCTAGCGGGCTAGCAGGCTAGCGGGCTAGCAGGCTACGGCAGGCAGCAGGCTAGCGGGCTAGCAGGCAGGCAGGTCGTCAGGTCGTAGGGTGGGCTGGTAAACTGTTGCCTGACCGCCTGACTGCCTGGACTGCCTGACTGCCTGACTGCCTGACTGATGTCCGTCCTCGAACGCTTCCTCCGCTACGTTACCTACGACACCCAGTCTCGCGAAGGCGCGGACAGCTATCCGAGCACGCCCGGGCAGCTCACGCTGCTGCGGTTGCTCGCGACCGAACTGCGGGCCATGGGTCTTGCCGACGCCGACGTCGACCGCCATGGCTACGTGATGGCGACCATTCCCGCGACCACGCGCAAGGCCGGCGTGCCGGTAATTGGGTTCATCGCCCATGTCGACACCTCGCCGGAAATGAGCGGCGCCGGCGTCACACCGATCGTGCATCGCGCCTATGACGGGCGCGATCTCGTGCTGCCCGACGATCCGGCCGCCGTCCTGCGGGTGGCCGACATGCCGTACCTCGGCGACTGTATCGGTCACGACATCGTGACGGCGTCCGGCACCACGCTCCTCGGAGCGGACAACAAGAGCGGTGTCGCCGAGATCATGGCCGCGGCGGAATGGTTGATGACGCATCCCGGCATTCAGCACGGCGCGATTCGCGTCGCGTTCACGCCGGACGAAGAAGTGGGCCACGGCACGAAGCATTTCGACGTCGCGCGGTTCGGCGCCGCCTACGCCTACACCATGGACGGCGGGCGCGCGCGGCGAGCTGGAGTACGAGAGCTTCTCCGCCGACGCCATCACCATCACCTTTCGCGGCTTCAACACCCACCCCGGCTATGCGAAGGGACGCATGGTGAACGCCATCAAGCTGGCGGCGCGGTTCATCGATCGGCTGCCCGCAGACCGCTGCTCTCCGGAGACCACCGACGGCCGGGACGGGTTCGTCCATCCTTACGTGATCGACGCCGGCGTCGATCGCACGTCGGTGAAACTGCTGCTGCGTGATTTCGACACCCGGGAGCTGCGCGTCAAGGAGGCGTGGCTGCGCGAGCTGGCCGCCGAAGTCGTTCGGGAGGCGCCCGGCGCGTCATTCGAAGCCGACGTCGAGGAGTCGTATCGCAACATGCGCGAGGTGATCGATCAGCATCCGCTGGTCGTCGAGCATGCGCGTCAGGCGATCGCCCGCACGGGCCTCACCGTCCGCGAGCGCCCGATTCGCGGCGGCACCGACGGGTCGCGGCTGTCGTTCATGGGCGTACCGACGCCGAACATCTTCGCCGGCGAGCAGAATTTCCATTCGCGATTGGAGTGGGTTTCGGTGCAGGACATGGAGAAGGCGGTCGAGGTGATCGTCGAACTGGCGAAGGTGTGGGAGGAGCGCACCCCGTGACGTGGTGGTCGCAACCCGAGCCAACCCTGGCGCTGGCGCCCATGCAGGACGTCACCGACGGGGCGTTCTGGTCGCTCGTCGAGCGCTACGGCGGCGCCGATGTCTACTGGACGGAATATTTCCGGGTCAGCGCTTCGTCGACGCCGGAGCGGCGAATCCTCGACGACATCACGACGAACACCACCGGCCGGCCGGTGGTCGCGCAGATGATCGGCAACGACATCCCGGCGCTGGTCCGCACGGCGAAAGTGCTCCAGCAGCTGCCGATCGCGGCCATCGATTTCAATCTCGGCTGCCCGGCGCCAATCGTCTACCGCAAATGCGCCGGCGGCGGGCTGCTGCGCGAGCCCGCGCGCATCGACAGCATTCTGGGCGCGCTGCGCGAGGCGATCCAGATCAGGTTCACGGTCAAGACCCGGCTGGGTTTTTCTTCGACGGACGAGTTCGAACAACTGCTGGCAGTGTTCGCGCCGCCACTCGCTCGACGCGCTGACGGTGCACGCGCGAACCGTCGCGCAGCAATATCGGCTGCCGGTGCACTACGAACGGATTCGACAGGCGGTGGAGGCGATGCCCTGCCCGGTGATTGCGAACGGCCACGTGTATTCGGCGCTCCAGGCGCAGGACCTGCTGGCGCAAACCGGCGCGCGTGGCTTGATGATCGGCCGCGGCGTCATCCGCAGCCCCTGGCTGTTCAATCAAATTCGCCAGCAGCTGCGCGGTGACGCCGTCACCGTGCCGACGGGCCGGGAAGTGCTGACCTACGTCCGGGCGCTGTGGGAGACGCAATCGGGCGCCGATCGGCCCGAAAAATCTCAGTGCGAGCGCATGAAAAAGTTCCTCCACTACGTTGGCGAGGGCGTGCCCGAAGGCTTCTGGCTGCAGATCCGCCGCACCCAAACGGCGGCAGATTTTCACCGCATCTGCCGCGAATTTCTCGATCACGATCGGCCGATGACGATGGTGCCCGTTTGAGCAAAGCGCGCACGGCCAGCTTGCACCCTCGTTAAGCCCGTTTCGCGGGCTTCGGCCTGAAATCCATGAGTTTGGATATCTACAATCCGGGCCACTGGATCAAGTGGTACCAGTGCCATCCGTCACGACACGATCGAGCGATTTTCGCCCAAACGAGGATGTCATCAGTTGTATCTGGTGGCATAGATGATGCTCTGGAGGGGATGAGCCGTCTTTTTCAGGTGGTCAAATACCGGCCCGAGTGGCCAGTGGACGTATTTGGCTGTCTGGTGCGGATTTCAGGAGGATGTTGATGAAAGTTCGAACTTGGTTGCTTACGCTCTCGATGTGTCTGGCCGCGGTAGGCGTCGCCTTCGCGCAGGCCCAGAATGGCGTGATCGCCGGAACAGTGAAAGATGCCCAGGGCGGGGCACTCCCGGGAGCGACCATTACCCTCGAAGGAAACGGCCCGAGCCGGACCTTCGTCACCGAGGGCGATGGTCAGTATCGTTTTCTGGCAGTACCGCCGGGCACCTACAAGGTGACAGGTTCTCTCCCCGGGTTCCAGGGGATCGTCCGTGAGGGCGTCGTCGTCGGTGTCGGACAGAATGTGGCGCTCCCGCTGACCCTCGGCGTGGCGACCGTTCAGGAATCCGTCACGGTCACCGGCGAATCGCCGATCGTCGACGCGACGGCGATGGGCACCGCGACGAACTTTACCCAGGATGAACTCAGCAGGGTTCCCAATTCACGGGATCCGTGGGCGCTGTTGCGCACCGTTCCCGGCGTGACGGTCGATCGCGTCAACATCGGCGGCAACGAGACCGGTCAGCAGGCGTCGTTCGTGTCGAAGGGTGGACGCCAGGGCGATTCGGTGTGGACCATGGACGGCGTGCCAATTACCGACATGGCCACCGCCGGCGCGTCCCCGACCTACTTCGACTACGACGCCTTCGATGAAATTCAGATCTCGACCGGCGGCAACGACATCAAGCAGGCCACCGGCGGCGTCGGGCTGAATTTCGTGGTCAAGCGCGGCACCAACCAGTTGCGTGGCACGGCGCGCGGCTATTACACCGGTGACAGAACTGGAATCCACCAACCTCCCCGATGAACTGATTGCCCGTGGCGTCACCCCGGAAACGGCCGACCACAACCAGCAGATCAGCGAAGCGGGCGTCGACATCGGCGGCCCGATCCTGAAGGACCGGTTGTTCTTCTGGGGATCGATCGCCAACCAGGACATCCGTCTGTATCGCCAGTCGGCGCGCGGCACCGATCGCACGGTGCTGAAGACCTACAACACCAAGATCAACTGGCAGGCGACCTCGAAGGACATGGTGAACTTCCTGTTCTTCAACGGCGACAAGATCAAGGAAGGCCGGGCTCCCGGTGCGGCGCTGTTCGAGCCCGCGTCGGCCCGCTGGAACCAGAGCAACTACTACACCGACAACCCGTTGCACGGGCTGTGGAAGATTGAAGACAACCGGGTGTTCACAAACAGCCTGTTCGTCACCGGCAAGTACGCCTACTACAACACCGGCTTCACGCTGAATTCGATTGGCCCATTCTCCGATCAGATGGGCATCAGCGCGCTGCGTGGACAGACCTACGGGTCGACCAGTGGCAATTTCTTCCAGCGCCCGCAGCACACCGTCAACGTCGATGGCAATCACTTCCGGACCTTCGGCGCCAATTCCCACGACTTCAAGTTCGGCATGGGGTGGCGGCGTACGGACATCTTCTCGCAGACGCTCTACCCGGGTAACGGGATTGTCGCCTACGAGAACTCGCTGACCGACTTCCGCGCGCGCGTCTATCGCGAGGGCGCCGGCACCAACCGCGCGAGCTACCTGAATTTCTACCTCGGCGACACCATCGCGCTGGGCCGCGTCACGCTCGACCTCGGCGTTCGCTACGACCGTCAGTGGGGCGCGGCGCTTGCGGCCAACAACCAGCCCAACTCGGCGTTCTCGAGCCTGGTGCCCGGCATTGAATTCACCGGGTACGATGCGCCCTTCACCTGGAACGATGTCTCGCCCAGAGTGGGGCTGACCTTCGCTCTCGACGAGGCCCGCAAGACCATCGCGCGCGCGAGCTTCAGCCGAAATGCCGGCCAGCTGTCGGCGGTGGGTACCTACATCGGATGGGCCAACCCGAGTTCAGCGGCTGGCTGGGTCGAATATCCGTGGGTTGACGCCAACGGTGATCACCTGGCGCAAACCAACGAGGTGCAAGTCAACCTGCCGCTGCTGGCATCGGGCGGCGGCTTCAACACCGCCAATCCGACCTCGGTCTCGTCCGCGAACCGAATCGATCCGGACTTCACGGCGCCGACCAGCATGGGGATCATCGTCGGTGTGGATCGCGAACTGCTCCCCAACTTCGCGGTGTCGATGAACTACACGCACAGCCGCGTCACCAACCACCCGATGTTTCCGTTTATCGGCGTGACCACCGCCGATTGGTCGGCGACCGCGCCGCTGACCGGAACGACCGCTGACGGTTTGGCATACAACATCCCGTTGTTCATCCCCGACGCGGCGAAAGTGGCCGCCAACGGCGGCGGCCGCCTGCTCACCAACTTCGACGACTACGCCACCACCTTCGACGGCATCGAGATGTCGCTGACCAAGCGCATGTCGAACCGCTGGATGGCGCGCGTCGCCGCGGCCTGGAACAACCCCCGGGAACACTACGACATGGCGGTCCCGGTGAATGAGAACGGCAATCCGACCCGCAGCGACACGTTCCCGCTGATCGACGGCGGACAGTGGGCGCCGCGCAGCGCCGGCAGCGGCTCGGGCGATGTGTTCATCAACCAGCGCTGGAACTTCAACGCCAACGGC
The DNA here is from genome assembly GCA_963795125.1 of uncultured Acidimicrobiia bacterium. Lineage (GTDB taxonomy): Bacteria > Acidobacteriota > Vicinamibacteria > Vicinamibacterales > UBA2999 > 12-FULL-67-14b. The sequence continues at coordinate 37,797 of CAWCGQ010000002.1, forward strand.
GCCTACATGATGCCGTGGGGCATGGAAGTGGCCGGCAACCTGTTCGGCAAGCAGGGCACGCCGTACCCGTACTTCCGCAACGCCGCGCTCGGCCGCGAAGGCAACGTCCGCATCCTGCTCAACCCCGAGCTCGACAGCAACCGGTTCGAAACGCTGTGGAACCTCGACCTGCGTGCGTCGAAGACCGTTCAAATTGGCGGCCGCGGCTCGGTGCAGCTGATTGCCGACCTCTTCAACACCCTGAACAGCGCCACGGAAATTACTCGCGAACGCAATGCCGCCGCGACGACCTTCCGGGTGCTCGGCTCGAACCTCAGCCCGCGCATCCTGCGGTTTGGCGCGCGCCTCAGCTTCTAGAGCGGCCTCGAGTCGCGCTCGTAAGCTCGTCTCACAGGCCCGCCGGGGAAACCCGGCGGGCCTTTTCTCGTACGCCTTGGTAACTGAAGTTGGCAAGGGGCCAGTTGGCGGTTGGCAGTTGGGTTTCAGTCTTCAGTTCAACAGTTTCAGTTTCAGTTTCAGTTTAAGTTTCGCGCCGCGGCGCTGAGGAAGCTTTCCATCGTGCCGGTGTAGCCAAAGGCGTACTTGGCCAGAGCGCGGAAGACGGGGTTGTAGATCTCGCCTCGCTCGGTGATCGTCAGGCGCGAGCCCGCTCGGGTCGGAACCACTTCGAACGTCCACGTTCCGCCGAATTGGGTTGCGTCGACAATCTTCGTGACCAGGCGTGACGGCGGCACGCTCTCGACCACGGCGGTCTTCACGTCGGCGCCCTGCCACCAGCGGCCATAGCTGTCTGGATCGGCAATCAGCGCGAAGACGGCCTCGGGCGGCGTGTTGAACTCCGCGCTGCGCGAGGCCTCATGATTCACCGGCAGGAAGTAACCGACGAGCGCCACGCTGCCGACGATGACGATCAGCGACACGACCAGGTAGATGGCGATCCTCATTGGCCGTCCCCTCGCGCAGTCCGCGCGGCCCTGGCGAGCATGGCCAGTCCAGCCAGCGCCTGTTTGCGGTCGCTCTCGGTCAGCCGCGCCAGCATTTTCTTGACCCGCGTCGACTCGAGAACGGAACTGGCCTGCATGGCGGCCGCGCCCTTGGCCGACAAGCACAACTCGCTCGCCCGGCCATCCTTGCCGTCGCGGCGCTGCACGACGTAGCCAAGCGCGGCCAGCCGCGCGATTGCCGCCGAAAGGGTCGATGCGGCCAGGCCAAGGTGCCTCGCGAGCGTCGTCGGGCGAACGCCGTCGTCCTCATCCAGGTGGGCCAAGAGCGTCGAATCGGTCGCCGACAGTCGGGTTGCGGTAGAGGCGCGCCGGACGTGGCGCGTATGACAGGCGAAGTAGATCTGGGGATAGGCGACCTGCACGGTCCGCACATCACGGTTGGAGACGGCCATGTGCGAGATGCTACGGGGAGAAGAAGTATTTCGTCAAAACGAAGTAGTTGGCGGTTTCTCAGTTGGCGGTTGGCAGTTGAGTTGCGGTTGAGTTGCAGTTGAGTTGCAGTTGCAGTTGAGTTGCAGTGGGAGTGGGAGTGGCCAGTTGCAGTTTCTTCGGCACATGACGCCGCTCTAGCGGAGAGATTCTGCGTACGCGCGCCGGGCCGCGATTGATTTGGGCCTGTTTCCGTCCGGAACTCCGATTGCACCCCATGAGGGCATGAGAGAGCCGTCAGCCAGGCGACAACGCACCTTGGCGCTTCAGGAGCGCGCCATCAGGTTCAGCGTCAACGTCAACGCGTGCTGTCCGCAGTATTTTTCGACGCTCCCGAGCAAGATCGTCTGGGGGCAGTTGGTGCGCGCTGCGGACAGCGCGTCGAACAATCTCGTCGAGGCCGACGATGCTGTCAGCGACGCGGATTTCCTGCACAAGATGAGCATCGCGCTCAGGGAGGCCAAGGAATCCAGAACGGAGTTGATGAAGCTGCGACTCGGAAGTCTCGACAATCACCACCGGACCGCCGCCCTGGAACTGGAATCCGAGGCCACCCAGTTGACGGCAATCTTCTCGACGATTATCCGCAACATGCGCTGGCGCCTCGAAAGCGAGAAGGGAACGGCGAAAGGCGCCTCGCATCGGCCCAAGGACCACAGTTGAACCTGAAGCCGAAGGACCGCTCCGGAACCTGGAACCCACAACTACACTGCAACTGCAAACTCAACTGCCAACTGCCAACCCTCCAACTGCCAACTTCCTATTTCCTATTTCCTATTTCAAGTCATCCAGCCAACTCGCAATCCGTTCCCGCGACCAGCGGTGTTGGTCGTTGAGGTGAACGAGAATCGCGGCGAGGCTCAATGTCTTCCTGCAGCCGTCCCCACCGGGACACTTGCGCACCGACCCTTCGAGGCAGTCGAAGAACCACTCGAGGTCTTTGGTCGGCCGCACGCCGTTGGCCTGGATCGGCAGGCGATACATCCCCTCGTAGGCCGCGCCCAGAGCGCACGAGGCGCTCTTGCCGCGATAGTAGTCGCCGTAGGCCTGGTCGGGCCGGCGCTCGGCGCCGGACCGGATGAACTGCGCCAGTTCCTTTTCGCAGTGCTGCGGCTTGTTCCCATCGTCGGTCATGGGGGAGCTCCAGGTCAGGTCGTCGGGCAGTCAGGCGGTCAGAAACCCTTCCCCAGCCGGTCCTGCAATTTTTCGCGATACCCGCGGCTCAGGGTCAGCCGGGTGCCGTTCTGGAGCACCACCACATATTCACCGTTGAACCACGGCTGCATCTCCTTGATGCGGTCGGTGTTGACGATGCGCGAGCGGTGGATGCGGACGAAGCGCTGTGCATCCAGCCGCCCTTCCATGTTGTTCATCGTCTCGCGGAAGAGGTGCGACTCGTCACCGAGATGCAGCCGCACGTAGTTGCCGGCGGCCTCGATCCAGTCGAGCTCCTGCGTGCGCAGGAAGAACACGCGTCCGCCGGACTTGACCACCAGGCGATCGAGCCGCTGCGACTCGGGCTTGATGTCCTGCACCAGCGCCATCAGCCGCTTGCCGAGGTCGCCGGCGCGGCGGCGTTCGAGATGTTCGCGCGCGTGCTGAAGGGTCTGCGCGAAGCGATCGCGGCCGAACGGCTTCAGCAGGTAGTCGATGGCATGCACTTCGAATGCCTTGAGCGCGTACTCGTCGTAGGCGGTGACGAACACCACCGCCGGCATCTGCTCGCCGAGCTGCTGAATGACGCCGAAACCGTCACACGCCGGCATCTGCACGTCGAGGAACACCAGGTCGGGATGCTGCTGCTGGATCGCCGACACCGCCTGCGTGCCGTCGGCGTATTCGCCGACCACCTCGATGTCTTTCTCCTGGTTCAAGAGCCCGATGATGCGCTCGCGCGCCACCGGCTCGTCGTCCACTACCACCGTGCGAATCTTGGTCACGCCACCCTCGCTTGTTTGCTCGCCCGCGCCGAGCGCGGGCAAACTAAATTAGGCCACGGCCTCGGCCTCTCCCGTCCCCTCAACTGCAAGCTCCGCCAACGGAATGGCGATGCACACCAGCAGCCCGCCCTCGGCGGGTTGCCGAAACTCAAACCGGTGCAGCGACCCGTACAAGTGATCGAGTCGCGACCGGGTATTCGAAAGCCCCACGCCACGGTTGAAGTCGGTCAACCGGGCCGCCGACAGCCCGACGCCGTTGTCCTGGACGTCGAGTTCGAGCAGCGCGCCGTTGATGCGGGCCCGCACGGCGATCTGGCCAGGTGTCGGCCTGGGTCCAATCCCGTGCTTGATGGCGTTTTCGACGAGCGGCTGCAGCAAAAGGTTGGGGACGAGCGCATCCAGCGTGTCCGCCTGGATGTCGAATACCACTGTCAGACGGTCGCGGAAGCGGGTTTGTTCGATCTCCAGGTACTTGGAGAGGAAATCGAGCTCCTCCTTGAGCGCCACTTCCTGCACGCCGACCCGATGCAGCGACATCCGCAGCAGGTCGCTGAGCCGCGCGATCATCGCGTCGGCGGCCTCGACGTCGCGATGCATCAGCGCCGAGATGGTGTTGAGCGTGTTGAACAGGAAATGCGGCTGCATCTGGCGCTGCAGGGTGTGCAGGCGCGCCTCGACCAGCCGCGTCTCGAGCTGCGCGGCATTCAGCTCCCGGTCGCGCGCTTCGAGCATGTACTTCATCGCGGTGCCGACGCCGACGATGGTCCAGTAGGTCATCATTTCCCAGTCGAAGTTCAGGAACAGCATTTCCTGCGCTTCGTGGAGCCAGGTGTCGAGCGACTCGCCGATCGCGTAGTAGGTGGCCATCCGCAGCGCGACGGCGAGCGACGACGTGCAGCGAGGTGGCGACCAGCACGCCGGCGATGTGGACCGGGATCGAGCGCTTCCAGCTCGCGCGATCGAAGGGGAAGCGGCGCGTCAGCCCCAGGATCGCCGGGGTCAGGCACGCCCACGAATACCAGTAACCGAGGTTGAGCGTCAGCAGCAGCCCGAACGCGGCCCGCTTGTCGGTGAACGTCGATACGAAATAGAACGCCGCGAACGCCGAGAAGAAACCCCAGCGCGGTGGCGACGACTGAAAATCACACGGACGCGGCACACGTCCTTGAGTGGGGGTCATCGCCGCACTATCGACCTGCCGGGCCCTGCGGTCAAGAGCGTTGCCCATTCATCACACCGTTCGTCCCACGGGGAACCATGCAGTTCGGCTCTAGCGAAGAGCATGCCGAACCCGCGCGTGGTGTCGGGTGGTGGGGTTTTCCTCGGGATCTCGCCGACTGCGGTCGGTGACGAGATCCAGCGCGTTGAAGCACCGCCCGCGCTTACTTGTTCGGTTTCAAGAGCAGAAATCCCAGTGGTGGGACGCTCAAGCTCAGGGAGAACTCGTGGCCGTGTGAGGGTTTCTGCCTCGGTCGACACGACGCCGCTGTTGCCGATGTTGCTGCCGCCGTAGATCTCCGCGTCGCTGTTGAGCAGCTCCTCGTAGTGGCCGCGCCGCGGCACGCCGAGCCGGTAGCCACGCCGCGGCACCGGCGTGAAATTGACGACCGCGACGGTGAGGTCGCTGCGCGGCGCGGGCCCGGCCGGGTCAGCGCAATGATGCTGTGCTCGTGATCGTTGCAGTCGATCCAGGCAAAGCCGCCCGGGTCGAAGTCGGCGTCGAACAACGCCGGCTCGTCGCGATAGACGCGATTGAGATCGCGGACCCACCGCTGCAGCCCGGCATGGCGCGGATCGCCGAGCACTTCCCAATCGAGCTGCCAGTCGTGATTCCACTCGCGCCACTGCCCGATCTCGCCGCCCATGAACAGCAGCTTCTTGCCCGGGTGCACGAACATGTAGCCGTAGAGCGCGCGCAGGTTGGCGTGCTTCTGCCACACGTCGCCCGGCATCTTGTCGAGCATCGAGCGCTTGCCGTGCACCACTTCGTCGTGCGAGAACGGCAGCATGAACTTCTCGCTGTAGGCGTAGATCATCGAGAAGGTGATCTTGTTGTGGTGCCACTTGCGGTGCACCGGGTCTTCCTTCGTGTAGTCGAGCATGTCGTGCATCCAGCCCATGTTCCACTTGTAGGTGAAACCCAGGCCGCCGAGATGCACCGGCCGCGTCACGCCGGGCCACGAGGTGGATTCCTCGGCGCTCACGAACGTGCCCGGGCATTCGTGCTCGATCAGCATGTTCAACTGCTTGATGAACTCGATCGCGTCGAGGTTCTCGCGGCCGCCGTGCCGGTTCGGCACCCACTCGCCTTCCTGGCGCGAGTAATCGAGGTAGAGCATCGAGGCGACCGCGTCGACGCGCAGGCCGTCGAGGTGAAATTCCTTCAGCCAGAACAGCGCGTTGCTCAACAGGAACGAGCGCACCTCGTGGCGGCCGTAGTTGAACACCAGCGTGCCCCAGTCCTGGTGCTCGCCCTGGCGCGGGTCGGAATGCTCGTAGAGCGCGGTGCCGTCGAAGCGCGCCAGGCCGTGCTGGTCCTTGGGAAAGTGGCCGGGCACCCAGTCGAGGATCACGCCGATGCCCGGCCTGGTGAAACGCGTCGACCAGGAACTTGAAATCTTCCGGGGTGCCGAAGCGGCTGGTCGGCGCGAAGAAGCCGATCACCTGGTAGCCCCACGAACCGGTGTAGGGATGCTCCATCACCGGCAGCAGCTCGACGTGCGTGAAGCCCATGTCCCTGCACGTACGGCACCAGCTGCGCCGGCCAGCTCGCGATAGGACAGCAGGCGCCCGTCCGGCGCCCGCTGCCAGCTGCCGAGATGCACTTCGTAGACCGACATCGGCGCGCGCTTCCACTGGTCGCGCCCGGGCGCGCGCCGCCATCCACGCCTCGTCCTGCCACTCGTGGCCGGTGCCGTCCCACACGATCGACGCGGTCTGCGGCGGCACCTCGAAGTAGCGGCCGCACGGGTCGGCCTTGAGCACGCGGGCAGCCATCGGCGCCGATCACTTCGAACTTGTAGGGATCGCCCTGGCCGAGATCGGGAATGAAGATCTCCCAGTAGCCGCCCGGGCCGGATCGCCCGCATCGGGTGGACCCGGCCGTCCCACGCATTGAAGTCGCCGACCACGCTGACGCGCCGCGCATTCGGCGCCCACACCGCAAAGTGCACGCCGGTGCGGATGCCGTGCGTGATGGTGTGCGCGCCGAGCTTGTTGAACACCTCGAAGTGCGTGCCCTCACCGAGCAGGTGGATGTCGAAGTCGGTGAGCACCGGACCGTAGCGATAGGGATCGTCGATCTCGCTCGACGACGCCGTCCGGCCACAGCAGCCGCACGCGGTAATCGAACTGCCGCGCGCGTCGCGGCCGGAACGACCAGCTCGAACAGGCCGTCGGCGTGGATGCGGTGAAGCGGCGTGGCATCGGGATCGCCGAACTCGTGCAGTTCGACGCCGCGCACGTTCGGGCGGAAGACGCGAATGACGAGGCCGCCCGGCGTGTCGTGCGGGCCGAGCACCGCAAACGGATCGGGATGCATGCCGCGAACGAGGGCGTCGATCTCGGCGCGCGCCAGCGTCGGAGTCATCTCGCTATGCTACTCTCCCCTGTCGATTTCAGATTTCTGATTTCAGATTGCTGATCGCTGACCGATGACGATTCAGGATTCATCATGGACCGACGCAAGTTCTTCTCGACGCTGCTGGCCGCCGGCGCCGCCGCGCCGGCCCTGGCGCAGCAGCAGCCCGCCGCGCCGCCGCGCGATCGATCGCCTGCGCCTCGACGCCGCCGAAAGCATTTTCGGCGTCGATTTCAACGAGGCCGAAGAGCAGATGGCGCTCAACAGCGTCAATCGAAACCTCGACAGCTACGAACAGCTGCGCAAGCTCGAACATCCCGCTCGACACCGAGCCGGCGATCACCTTCCGGCCCTACCTGCCCGGCAAGAAGCCGACCGGCAAGGCCACGCCGGGCGCGAAGTTGCAGCTACACCAGGCCGGTGGTGCCGGCGGACCTCACGCCCGAACAGATCGCCTTTCTTCCGGTGACCGCGCTGGCGACGCTGATCGAGAGCAAGCGCATCACCTCGACCGAGCTGACCAGGATCTATCTCGATCGCCTGAAGAAGTACGGCGACACGCTGAAGTGCGTCGTGACGCTGACCGAGGACCTCGCGCTGAAGCAGGCGGCGGATGCCGATGCCGAGATCAAGGCCGGCAGGTATCGCGGCCCGCTGCACGGCATTCCCTGGGGCGCGAAGGATCTGCTCGCCACCAGAGGCTATCAAGACCACCTGGGGCGCGACGCCGTACCAGGATCAGGTGATCGATCTCGACGCGACCGTCGTCGAACGGCTGCGCGACGCCGGCGCGGTGCTGGTCGCGAAGCTGTCGATGGGCGCGCTCGCGCAGGGCGGCGTCTGGTTCGGCGGCTCGACGCACAATCCGTGGAACATCGAGCGCAGCTCCAGCGGATCGTCGGCCGGTCCCGGCGCGGCCACCGCCGCGGGCCTGGTCGGCTTCTCGATCGGCACCGAAACGCTCGGCTCGATCATCTCGCCCTCGGTCACCAACGGCGTCACCGGACTGCGTCCGACCTACGGGCGCGTCAGCCGCCACGGCGCGATGGCACTTCAGCTGGACGATGGACAAGATTGGGCCGATGTGCCGAGGCGGTGGAAGACTGCGTGCTGGTGCTGAACGCGATCTACGGCAGCGACGGCAAGGACGACACCGTCACCGACGCGCCGTTCGAGTGGAACCCTGTGTCGACGCCGCCGTCCGGCGGCGTGGCGGGCAAGCCCGCGCTGCCGCTCGCGTCGCTGCGGATCGGCTACATCCAGAAGGAATTCGAAGGCGGCGCCGAACAATCCCGAACTCCGACCGAGGCGCAACGCCAGGCATCGAGCGCGCGCAACGCGATGTACGCCGAGGCGCTGGAGGTGTTCCGCAAGGCCGGCGCGAAGCTCGAGCCGATGGCGATGCCGGAGTTCCCGACCCAGGCGATCGGCTTCGTGCTGAGCGCGGAAGCGGCGGCGGCGTTCGACGATCTGACGCGCAATCGCGAACAGCTCGCGTCGCTCACCGGCCAGTCGCGCCGGCGACTGGCCGAACACGTTCCGCAGCGCGCGCTTCATCCCCGCCGTCGAATACATCCGCGCGATGCGCGCCCGGCGCCTGCTGATGCAGGAGATGGACAAGCTGATGTCGCAGTACGACGTGTTCCTGAGCCCGGCGCCGGGCAGCAGCAGCCTGCAGGTGACGAACCTGACCGGCCATCCAGCGATCGCGCTGAAGAGCGGCTTCATCGACAACATGCCGCAGGCGATCATGGTGACCGGCCGGCTCTACGACGAAGCGACGGTGTGCCGGGTCGCGCTCGCCTACGAGCAGGCGACGGAGTGGCACAAGAGGAATCCACTCTGTGACGGACTTACACGAGACACGAAGATCGCGAAGTGTCTCTGAAGTCTGCTAGCGGCACGGTCTTAACAACCTTGTCTTCGTGTCCTTCGTGTGCTTCGTGTTGGCTCTGTCAGCGTAGCTTCCGCTGGCTGACGGTCTGGCTCCGGCGGCGGTGTTCCCTGTTCAACCCAACGCACCAGGTGGTCGAACGCTTCGTGGACGGTCGGGATGTACGACGGTCCGTCGCCCATTGCATCGGCGACATCCTTGTCCAGCTTCATCCGCGACTCGGCGTTGCATACTGAAACCCCGCACGCCGTCGTCATCACCCGACATGTGCCACACGCCTTCGACTTGATACAGGCGATGGCGATCCTTGGGCTCGACGCGATCGCGATACGAACGCACTTCGCGGATCACGATGTCGTCCCACGTGCCCGACCACTTCGATCACCGGAATCGACGGCCGCGCCGTCGAGTGCTCGACCGTGCCTGGCGGACGCGAGGCGGCGGCCACGGCGCTGGTGCCGGTGTAGGGCCACAGGCGCCGCGCGGCGACCGGCGTGCCGATCGCCTCGGCAAACGACACGATCTTCGGATCGCGTGTCGGTCAGTCCGAAATGCGCGCGCGGATCGATCAGCGGCCACAGCGCGGCCAGCCGGGTATCGCGATCGAGCCGCGCGACGACATCCCCGCCGCCGGCCGCGATCAGCAGCGCGCCGTCGAACGGCGCCGGCATCGACTCGGCGATCATGCGGGCAATGGCGCCACCGGCCGAAAGGCCGACGATGTAGGTCGCGCGTCGGCGCGGCCTTCATGCGGCGCGTGACTTCGGCCGTGGCGAGGGCCGCAAACTGGCGGCGTCAGCGCGGCGCCGACTCGCGTGCCGCCGATGCCATCGCGATCGACGCTCGCGTAGGCGAATCCATTGGCCGAGCGCGTAATCGCCAATCACGTCGTCGAGCGCGGTCTCGGTGGTCGCGTAAACCTTCCCGGATCGATCGACGGCATCGCCGCCGCTGCCGCCATGCGCGCCGATCACCAGCGTGCCGTTCCACCTGGCCGGCGTCCGCAGGACCAATCGCTTCCGGAGCGGCATGCCGTCGACGTCGATGGTGACGAGCCCTTGATTTCGCGGCCGCCCGCAACCGGCGTTGCTACGGCCGCGCTGATCGGCGACTGCGCAAGCGCGGGCGTAGACGACAGCAGCAGCGTTAGAATAATGAGCATGACAACCGCGACATTTGATACCTCGGAAGGCACCTTCAAGGTCAAGCTGTACGACGACAAGGCCCCGAACACCGTGGCCAACTTCGTCGGGCTGGCTGAGGGTACCAAGGAATGGACCGATCCCAAAACCGGCGACAAGGTGAAGCGCCCATTCTATGACGGCCTGGTGTTTCACCGCGTCATCGACGGCTTCATGATCCAGGGCGGCTGCCCGATGGGCAACGGCATGGGCGGTCCCGGCTACAAGTTCGCCGATGAGTTCGGCCCCGGCCTGCGCCACGACAAGCCGGCGCTGCTGTCGATGGCCAACTCCGGCCCCAACACCAACGGCAGCCAGTTCTTCATCACGCTGGCGCCGACGCCGTGGCTCGACAACAAGCACGCGATCTTCGGCGAGGTCACCGAGGGCAAGGACGTCGTCGACGAAGATCGGCAAGACGCGCACCGCCGCGCAGGATCGCCCGGCGAAGGAGATCAAGATTAACTCGGTCAGGATCGAGAAGAGCTAGATGGCCGACCCTGCGGAGCTGATGCCGCAGGTCTACGACGAGCTGCGGCGGCTCGCGGCGAATTACCTCCGGCAGGAACGCCCGGGGCAAACGCTGCAGGCCACCGCGCTCGTGCACGAAGCCTTCCTGCGCCTCAGCCAGGAAAAGAACCAGCCGTGGAAGAACCGCACGCACTTCCTGGCGATCGCGGCGCTGTCGATGCGGCAGATCCTGGTGCAACGCGCGCGGGCGCGGCACGCCGAGAAGCGCGGCGGCGAGCATGCGGAGCGAATCACGCTCGATGAATCGTCCGCCGCCGCTGAAGGCGCTGCGGCGGGACGAGGCGGCCAGGCCGCCAGACGCGCACGCCGTCGATGTGCTCGCCCTCGATGCGGCGCTCGACAAGCTCGCGGCGCTCGATCCGCAGCAGGCCAAGATCGTCGAGCTGCGCTACTTCGGCGGCCTGACCGTGGAAGAGACGGCGGAGGCCCTCGACATCTCTCCGGCGACCGTCAAGCGTCACTGGACGATCGCGCGCGCCTGGCTGAAGAAGAACTGCGCCGGTGAGCGACCGTCGCGCCGTGCAGCGAAGCGGGCGCGCCGATCGATGGCGCGCGTCGGCGCGTTGTTCGATCGCGCGCTGGCGGCGCCGCCGGCCGATCGCGCTGGCGCGTGGTGCGCGCCTCGGCCGGAGCCGCGCGACGTCCAGGACGAGGTGCTGGCGCTGCTCGCATCTCATGACGACAGCCACGGCTTCCTCGAGCCGCCGGCGCTGCTCGAGCCGGGCGCCGAGGTCGGCTGGTATCGCATCGAGCGGATCGTCGGCCGCGGCGGCATGGGCGTGGTCTATCGCGCCCACGACACCCGGCTGCATCGCGCGGTCGCGCTCAAGGCGCTGCCGCCGCACCTGTTTCGCGACGATCGGATGCGCGCGCGCCTGCGCCAGGAAGCGCGCGCGGCCGCGGCGCTGTCGCATCCCGTCGATCGCCACCGTGTTCGCGCTCGAGGAGATCGGCGAGCAGATCTTCATCGTCTCGGAGTTCCTGGAGGGCCGCGACGCTGCGCGAGGAGCTGGCGGCCGGCGCCCTGCCGCGGCCGCGCGCGCTCGACATCGCGCGCGCGATCGCCGCGGCGCTCCAGGCCGCGCACGATCGCGGCATCGTGCATCGCGATCTCAAGCCCGAGAACGTCATCGTCACCGCCAACGGCGTCAAGGTTCTCGACTTCGGCCTCGCGCAGTTCGACGTCGCGGCCGCAGGACCTCGCCTCGGCGACGCGGCTGACCGATCCCGGCGTGATCGCCGGCACCCCGCCGTACATGGCGCCGGAGCAGTTGCTCGGCCAGCCGACCAGCGCGCAGACCGATCAGTTCGCGTTCGGCGTGGTGCTCTACGAAATGCTGACCGGCCGCCATCCCTTCGGCAGCGGCGACACTGCCGACGACGATCGCGAGGGTGTTGTCCGACGACCCGGATCGCGCCGACGTCCCTGATTCGCTCTGGCCGATCATCACCCGCGCGATGCAGGAAGAACCCGGCCGAGCGATTCAGCGTCGACAACGGATCTGGTCGCGTCGCTCTGGCTCCCCCCGCACCCCAGCACCCCCGCAGCCCCGCCACCCTCGCCTCCCCAGTTCCCTGGGTTGGTGGGCGACGCACCAACTGATCGTCGCCCTCGGCTACTGGTTCATGGTCTGCCCGACCTGGCATGTCCACAAGTGGACCGGCCGCTACGGCGTGCTGACTTTCCTGGCCACCCTGGCGATCGTGATCGTCGGCGGCAACGTGCGCCTACACCTGTGGTTCACGGCCCGCACCTATCCCGCGGAACTGGCGCCGCAGCTCGCGAACATCGTCGGCTGGTTCGCGCCGCCGATGTGGCATTCTCACTGATGATGATCGGCATCGGCCTGGTGATCGCCGACGCGCATACCGGGTGGGCGGCGCTGTTTGTGTCGTTCGGCCTGGGCGCCGCGCTGGCTTTCCTGGTGATCGAGCCGACCACCGCTCGCGCAGCCTTCAGGGGGCGCTAGCTGTTGTCGTTTTTCCTGCCTGCCGGACCGGTGTCGGCGGCCGGCAGCTGCGGCAGCCCGCTGGCGGCCGACGGCTTCAGTAGTCCCGTCTGCGTGTAGATCAGCAGCTTCTCGCGGGTGTCGATGATGTCGAGATTGCGCATCGTCAGCTGCCCGATGCGATCCTGCGGCGTGAAGAACACCTCCTCACCCTTTTCCATCGTCAGGCGCTCGGGCTTGTAGGTGAGGTTGGCGCTCTCGGTATCGAGGATGCGAGTAGTCGTTGCCGCGCCGCAGTTCGATGGTCACCTCGCCGGTGACCGCGCGCGCGACCCAGCGCTGCGCGGTCTCGCGCAGCATCAGCGACTGCGGATCGAACCAGCGGCCCTGATAGAGCAGGCGCCCGAGCCGCCGGCCGTTGTTGCGGTACTGCTCGATGGTGTCTTCGTTGTGAATGCCGGTGACCAGCCGCTCGTAGGCGATGAACAGCAGCGCCAGCCCGGGCGCTTCGTAAATGCCGCGGCTCTTCGCCTCGATGATGCGGTTCTCGATCTGATCGCTCATGCCGAGGCCGTGGCGGCCGCCGATGGCGTTGGCTTCGAGGAACATGTCGAGCGCGGTCGGGAAGGTCCGGCCGTTGATCGCGACCGGGTGGCCCTCTTCGAAGCGGACGCTGACCGTCTCGCGCTTGACCGCCACGTCGTCCTTCCAGAACGCCACGCCCATGATCGGCTGAACGATCGGGATGCCCTTGTTGAGGAACTCGAGATCCTTGGCTTCGTGAGTGGCGCCGAGGATGTTCGAGTCGGTCGAGTAGGCCTTCTCGACGCTCATCTTGTACTCGAAGCCGTGCCGGATCATGTACTCCGACATTTCCTTGCGGCCGCCGAGCTCGTCGATGAACTGCTGATCGAGCCACGGCTTGTAGATGCGCAAGCCCGGGATTGGCGAGCAGGCCGTAGCGGTAGAAACGCTCGATGTCGTTGCCCTTGAACGTCGAGCCGTCGCCCCAGATGTTGACGTCGTCTTCGCGCATCGCGGCGACCAGCATGGTGCCGGTGACGGCGCGGCCGAGCGGGGTGGTGTTGAAGTAGGTCTGCCCCGCCGTGGAGATGTGAAAGGCGCCGCATTGCAGCGCCGCCATGCCTTCGGCGACCAGCGCCTCGCGGCACTCGATCAGCCGCGCCTTCTCCGCGCCGTAGGCCATCGCCTTGCGCGGGATCTCGTCGTAGTCGGCCTCATCCGGCTGACCGAGATTGGCGGTGTAGGCGTACGGGAATCGCGCCCTTCGCGCGCATCCAGTGCAGCGCCGCGCTCGTGTCGAGCCCGCCGGAAAAGGCAATGCCGACTTTTTCGCCGACCGGCAGGCGCTGAAGAAGGCAATCGCTGTTCAAGGCCTAAGACCTCAGGACCTAAGACCTCTGATTCTATTGCAGGAAGCGCGCGATTGCCGCGACCACCGCCGCCGGTTCCTCCTCGTGCGGCCAGTGCCCGGCGCCGGCGATCGGAACGACGATGGCATCTGGCAGCAGCGAGCGCCAGCGCTCGAGCTGATACGGCTGGAACGCGCTGTCTTTCATGCCCCAGACAATCAACACCGGCACCTGGCCGAGCGCGCCGATGCGATCAACCAGCGACTGGTAGTGCGCCCGGGAACCCAGCAGCGACTTCGCCAGCGCGTGCAGCACCAGCACCCGGGCACTGCGGTCGCGGAAGACGTTCAGGTAGTGCGCGTGAATCGCGCGGGTCAGTTTCGTCCGGTCGCCGTAGGCCGACGGCATGATCAGCTTCAACGACGCGTTCAGCGTAGCGATACAGCCAGCGGCCCACGGCGCCGCCAATGAAGCGGGCGCCGCGCGCCATTTTCGGATCGTCGTCGAGCGGCCACGCCCAGGTGTTCATCAGGATGACGCGCGCCACCCGGCTCGGTTGATCGACGGCGAGCGGCAGGCCGATCGGCCCGCCAAAGTCGTGGACGATCAGCGTGAATCGATCGAGACCCAGTCGATCGACGAACTCGCGCAGCACGCCGGCATGCGCCTCGGGCGAGTAGGCAAACCCGGCTGGACGCGCCGACAACCCGAACCCGAGGTGGTCGGGCGCGATACACCGGTGGTGTTTCGCCAAAGCTTTGATGAGGTGCCGATACTCGAACGACCAGGTCGGCGTACCGTGGACAAACAGCAACACTTCGCCGCTGCCCTCGTCCACATAGCTGACCGCACCGTCGGTCAGTGTGATCGAGCGCGTCGCGAAGGGGTATTCGGTCCGGTCGAGCCATGCAGGGAAACGCCATTACCGTCGTCACGATGGTAGCTCAGCCCTAAGGGCGGCGGCGGACAGGCAAATCCTGAGGCCCAAAAGTTGCATTGTCGCCCATCAGGACGTGCAAGACCGGTGTGCCGGGGTGGGGGGAAATCATCCCGGTACAACGGGTTAGTGTCGGCCGCTTCAGATTTTGGGAGTCTCATGCCACGGCAAGGCGAAATCGATCCCCTTCTCTCCGACCCGGAACTGGTCGCGCCGACGGGTATTGCCGGCCTCGACGACGTTCTGAACGGCGGCCTCGCCCGCGGGCGCCTGTATCTGGTCGAAGGCGATCCCCGGCTCCGGAAAGACGACGCTGGCGATGCAGTTCCTGATCGACGGCGCGCAGCCGCGGTGAGCCGGTCCTCTACATCACGCTGTCGGAGACGACAGAAGAGCTGGCGTCGGTCGCCGACTCGCACGGCTGGGACATCAGCGGCGTGCACGATCCGCGAGCTGCTGCCCGACCAGGAGGCTCGCTCGAAGTCCGACGAGCAGTACACGATGTTTCACCCCTCGGAGGTCGAGCTGGCGGCGACGACCAAGGTGATCCTCGAGGATGTGCGAGCGGCTCGAAGCCGACGCGGGTGGTGTTCGACTCGTTGTCGGAGCTGCGCCTGGTGGCCGGCAACCCGCTGCGCTACCGGCGCCAGATCCTCGCGCTCAAGCAATATTTCGCGGGCCGCAAGTTGCACCGTCATCCTGCTCGACGACATGACCGCGACGCGACCACGACCTGCATGTGCAGAGCATCGCGCACGGCGTGATCCTGCTGCAGCACATCAGCCCCGAGTACGGCGCCGAGCGCCGGCGCATGCGCGTCATCAAGTATCGCGGCACCGGAGTTCCGCGGCGGCTACCACGACTACCTGATCCAGCAAGGGTGGCCTGATGGTGTTCCCGCGGCTGATCGCCGCCGAACATCGCGGCTCCGGGCGCGCACGGCCAAGCTGGCATCCGAGCGTCGCCGAACTCGACGAGCTGCTCGGCGGCGGCATCGAGGAAGGCACCAGCACGCTGGTCGTCGGCGGTGCCGGCACCGGCAAGTCCACGATCGCGGCGCAGTTCTGCGTCGCCGCGGCGCAGCGCGGGCAAAAGTCGATCATCTTCATGTTCGACGAAAGCCCGAATACGCTGTTCTCGCGCTGCGACGGCGCTCGGCATCGACATTCGAGCAGCAGGTCAAGGCCGGCGCTGATCGAGATCGTCCAGATCGATCCGGCGGAGCTGTCGCCGGGCGAGTTCACCCACCTGATTCGCGAGGCGGTCGAGCAGTCTCGCAGGTCAAGATCGTCGTGGTCGACAGCCTCAACGGCTACCTGAACGCGATGCCGGAAGAGCGGTTCCTGACCATCCAGCTGCACGAGCTGCTGATGTACCTGTCGCAGCAGGGCGTGGCGACGCTGCTGATCGGCGCGCACCACGGCGTGATCGGCTCGCAGATGCAGGCGCCGGTCGATGCCAGCTACCTCGCCGACGCGGTGATCCTGCTGCGCTACTTCGAATCGCGGGGCGAGGTGCGGCAGGCGATCTCGGTGGTCAAGAAACGCGGCGGCCTGCACGAGCGCACGATCCGCGAGTTCGGCATGAGCGAGCGGCAGGATCCAAGTCGGCAGACCCTGCGCGAGTTCCGCGGCGTGCTGACCGGCGTGCCGGTCTACGAGGGCTCGACCCGAGCCCCTCCTCGGCACCGAGCGGCGCCGTGAACGAATCCGTCGCCGACCGATCAGCGGCTGCTGATCATGGCGCCGACCATCAGGGACAGCGCGATCACCGCGAGATCCTGCTCGAAGGCGCGGACATCGACAGCGCGACCTTCGCCGGATCCTGCCCGCGCTGATCGCGGGCGCTGCGACGACGGCGCCGCGGCGGTCCTGGTGGCCGAGGAACATCTCGGCGGACGCGCTCAAGGCGCCGCTGTCCGCGTGCCTGTCGCGGCAGCCGGCCTGGTCGGACCTGCCGATCCTGATCCTGACGCGCCCGGGCGCCGATTCGCCGGAGTCGGCCGAAGCCTGGCAGCACGCTCGGCAACGTCACGCTGCTCGAGCGGCCGACGCGCGTGACGACGCTGCTGAGCGCGGCGCAGACCGCCATGCGCGCCCGCGCGCGCCAGTACCAGATTCGCGGCCACCTCGAACGAGCGCCTCAAGAACGAGCAGGCGCTGCGCAGCGCCGATCGCCGCAAGGACGAATTCCTCGCCACGCTCGGCCATGAGCTGCGCAATCCCGCTCGCGCCGATTCTCGAACAGCCTCGAAGATGATGAAGCTGTCGGGCGCCTTCGACGACAGCCGCACCCTGCAGGCGTGCGCGGTGATGGAGCGCCAGGTCCACCACCTCAATCGGCTGGTCGACGACCTGCTCGAAGTGTCGCGCATCACCCGCGGCGTCATCGAGGTGAAGAAGGAGCCGCTCGATCTCACCGCGATCGTCAAGGCCGGCGATCGAGACCAGCCGCCCGGTGCTCGACAACCTGCGCCACGAGCTGACCACCGAGTTCGCGGACGAGCCGATGTGCGTCGGCGGCGATCCGCTCCGGCTGACCCAGGTGTTCTGCCAACCTGCTCAACAACGCCGCCAAGTACACCAATCACGGCGGCCGCATCTCGGTGCGCACCACGCTGCGACGACGGCGAGGCGATCGTCAGCGTCAAGGACAACGGCATCGGCATCGCCGCCGGCGCTGCTGCCGCAGGTCTTCGACATGTTCATGCAGGTCGATCGATCGACCCGCCGCTCGCAGGGCGGCCTCGGCATCGGCCTGACGCTGGTGCGCAGCCTGGTCGACGATGCACGGCGGCACGGTCGAAGCGCGCAGCGAGGGCCCCGGCCTCGGCAGCGAGTTCATCGTCCGGCTGCCGCTGCTGCTCGAGTCGCGCGTCGCGGTCGCGCGCCAGCCGGCGGATGCGAGCCGCTGCCGGCCCGCCGCATCCTGATCGTCGACGACAGCCGCGACGGCGGCGAGAGCCTGGCGATCCTGCTGCGCGTGCTCGGCGCCGAGGTCGCGCTGGCGCACAGCGGCCGCGCCGCGCTCGAGTGCGTCGAGCGCGTTCAGGCCCGATGTGGTGCTGCTCGACATCGGCATGCCGGGCATGGACGGCTACGAGGTGGCGCGCCGGATTCGCGCCAACCCCGCCAACCGGCAGATCTCGCTGATTGCGCTCACCGGGTGGGGCCAGGAGGAGGATCGCAAGCGCTCGGTGGCGGCGGGCTTCAATCACCACCTCGTCAAACCCGCCGACATCGAGCAGCTGCGCCAGCTACTCACGGTCGCGTAGCCGCCTTCATCTTTTAGGCAGCGGCTGTCAGCGTCCGCGCACTCCGCGCCGCCGGGGCTGGCATCGTTCTTGATATATAGTCGTCGGCATGAACACGACGACTACCACATCCCGCAAGACCCCGAACGAAATGGTCCGCTGGCAGTTCCGGTTGCGCAACCGCCTGCTGACCTGCGGCGTCGCCAAGACCGGCGCCGCCGGTTACAGCGTGGTGACCGTGCCCCACTCGAACGTGCGCAAGGGCACGGTGGAGATCTACAAGGATCTCGTCTCGGCGTTGCAGCGCCACGCGTCGATCTGCTCGCGGCTGCGCGCCGACGGCTGGTCGATCGCCTCGTACACCACGACCTAGTCGAATGACATGAAGAGCCGCGCGACCCTCGCCACCCTCACGACGATCGGCCTGCTCGCGGCATCCGGCGCCGGCAGCGCGAGCGAAAAACTGCTGCTGCGTGTCACGCCCAATGTGAGCAGCCGCGCCAAGCACGGTGATCGTCAAGGCGACGGTCACCAGGAACGCGGATAACCGCTGGCTGCACATCGAGGCCGAGTCCGGCTCGTTCTATCGCAGCAGCGAGATCCAGCTCGACGGCGACAGGGCGCCGCTCATCACCGAGATCCGTCTCAACAATCTCCCCGGCGGCGAATACACTGTGAGGGCGGTGCTGCGCAACAACCTCGGCGAAGAGACGATTGTGCGGCGCACGGCGCTCGTATTGGCCGCGTCTCGGCGAGCCGTAGTGTTCCGTTCGGGCGTCCAGCTCGTCGTTACCGGCTGCGCCGGGCCGCAGCGTGGCGCTCTTCTTGGATGAGGATATAGTCTGTTTCTTCATTCCTGGAACGAACGCGACCGCGCCGGCAATAAGCCCTTCCGTGAGGAACCGCTCAGCTCCGAGCGCCTCGAAGAGCGGGCGCTCGCCCTCGCGGCGAATTTCACCACCGATTCGCGGCGCGCGCCGCGCCCGCAACATCTTTCCGCGGCTGCGCGAGAACGCCGACGGTGCTGCTGCGCGCCTACCGGGCGCTGGCCGAAGACGCCCGCAAGGGCGTTTTCGTCACCCCGGCGACCGAGTGGTTCCTCGACAACTTCCACCTGATCACCTCGGAGATCGTCGCGGTCCGCCAGCACGTGCCGCGCCGCTACTACGGCGAGCTGCCGGCGCTGGCGACGCGCGAGCAGGCCGGCGACGCCCGCATCTACGCCATTGCCGTCGAACTGCTGCGCTACAGCGACAGCCGCCTCGATCTCGGGCAGCTCACCCAGTTCCTCAACTCGTACCAGCGGGTGGCGCCGCTCACGCTCGGCGAGCTGTGGGCGTGGCCGAGCATGTTGAAGCTGGCGCTGATCGAGAACCTGCGCCGGCTGGCCGACGAGATCATGATCGGCCGGGCCGCGCGCCGCGCCGCCGATGCCGACGTCGCCCGCCTCGATGCCGCGCCGGACAGCGGCTCGTTCTGCGATCGCCGTCCGACGCGCACGACGCCTTCGTCGTGCAGCTGCTGCATCGCGTGCGCGAGTTCGACACCCGGCGCTCGCCGCTGCAGACCGCGCTCGAATCGCATCTCGCCGCGCGCTCCGCCAGCGCCGAGGACGTCGTCCGCCTCGAGCATCAGCAACAGGCCGCGAGCCAGGCCTCGGTCGCCAACGCCATCACCAGCCTGCGGCTTGTGCACCACGGTGGACTGGCGCCTCTACGTCGAGTCGGTCAGCCTCGTCGACAACGTGCTGCGCCGCGATCCGGCCGGCGTCTACTCGCAGATGGATTTCCTGAGCCGCGATCGCATGCGCCAGGCGATCGAGGAAATCGCGGAGCCGTCCGGGCGAAGCGCAGATCAAGGTCGCGCTGAAAGTGGTCGAGAGCGCGCGCCAGGCGTATTCGGCGCGCTCGCACGTGGCGTCGCACGTCGGCTACTACCTGATCGGCCGCGGCCGGCGCGGGCTCGAGCTCGACCTGGCCTTCCGGCCCAAGCCACGCCAGCGCGTGCGCCGCGCGCTGCATCGTCATGCCACCGCCGGCCTATCTCGGCAGCATCGGCGGCGTCACCGCGGCGCTGATCGCCGCGGCGCTGTGGCGCCTGCCGCGACGTGCCGATCGCGCTGCTGATCATCACCGCGCTGCTGCTGGTCGTGCCGCTCAGCGAGATTGCGCATCGCGGCGGTGCAGAAGGTCGCCGGCCGGATCTTCGGCCCGCGTCTGCTGCCGAGGCTCGAGTTGCTCAACGGCGTCCCCGAAGACTCGAAGACCATCGTCGTGATTCCGACGATGCTGACGAGCGAGGAGGGCGTGCGCGTCGCTGATCGATCATCTCGAAGTGGTGGCGATCGCCAATCGCGATCCGCGCATCCACTTTGCGATTCTCAGCGACTTCGCCGATGCCGACACCGAGCAGGTGCCGGGCGAGGAGCGGTTGATCGAGGTCGCCCGCGCCGGTATCGACGATCTCAACTGCGCGTCTCGGCGGCATCAACGGTCCGCACTTCGCGTTCCTGCATCGCTCGCGGTTGTGGAACCCGCGCGAGCAGGTGTGGATGGGATGGGAGCGCAAGCGCGGCAAGCTCGAGGAATTCAACCGCCTGCTGCGCGGCGCGACCGACACCAGCTTCACCACCCGCGCCGGCTCCGAGGAGGCGCTGCGCGGCATCCGCTACGTGATCACGCTCGACTCCGACACGCAGCTGCCGCGCGATACCGCGCGAAAGCTGATCGGCATCATCGCGCATCCGCTGAACCGGCCGGTGGTCGATCCGTTGCTGCGGCGCGTCACCTCCGGGTTCGGCATCCTGCAGCCGCGCGTCAGCGTGACGATGGCCAGCGCGGCCGGCTCGTTGTTCGCGCGCACCTACGCCGGCCACACCGGCGTCGATCCCGTACACCACCGCGGTCTCGGATCTCTACCAGGACGTGTTCGGCGAAGGCATCTTCACCGGCAAGGGCCTCTACGACGTCGATGCCTTCATGACCGCGCTCGAGGGCCGCGTCCCCGAGAACGCGCTGCTGTCGCACGATCTGTTCGAGGGCCTGCACGCCCGCGCCGCGCTGGTCACCGACGCGGAGGTCGTCGACGACTATCCGTCGAACGTGCTGACCCATGCCAAGCGGCAGCACCGCTGGGTGCGCGGCGACTGGCAGATCCTGTGGTGGCTGTTCCCGTGGGTGCCGACCCGCTCCGGGCGTCGAGCGCAATCGGCTGCCGATGATTTCGCGCTGGAAGATCCTCGACAACCTGCGCCGCAGCCTGGTGCCGCCGTCGCAGGTCGCGCTGTTGTCGCCGGCTGGACCGTGTCCTGCCGGGCTCGCCGCTGCGCTGGACCGCGATCACCGTCGCGACGATGTCGTTTGCGGTGATCGCGCGGCTGATCGGCTCGCTCGCCGGACCGCGGCGCGGCGAGGGCATCGCGCGTCTTCGTGCGCTCGTTCGCTCGAGGATCTGCAGACCGATCTCGCGCGCGTCAGCGTGCAGCTGACCTTTGTCGCCTACCAGGCCTACGACATGGTGCACGCGGTCGGATTGACGCTGATCCGTCTGACCACCGGCGGCCGGCGGGATGCTGCAGTGGGAAACCGCCGCCGCGGTGGCGCAGCGGACCGGCCGCCTCGACGCGGCGGGGTTCTATCGCGCCATGCGGTCGAGCCCGGTGATCGCGGTCGCGGCGCTGCTGGTGGTGGCGATCGTCCGGCCGCGGCCCTGCCGATCGCCACTGCCGATCCTGCTGTTGTGGCTGGCGGCGCCGTACATCGCCTTCCTCCTGAGCAAGCCGGCGCCGTCCTCGCGTCCGGAGCTGACGCGCGAGGACGCGGCCTACCTGCGCAGCATCGCCGAAAAGACCTGGCGGTATTTCGAGACCTTCACCACCGACGAGGACCGCGCGCTGCCGCCGGACAACGTGCAGTTCGAGCCGGAACTGCGCGTCGCGCATCGCACCTCGCCGACCAACATCGCGATGGCGTGGCTGTCGACGCTCGCCGCGCACGATCTCGGCTTGATCGAGACCGCCGGCACTGATCGAGCCGACTCGACGCGTCGCTGACCACGGTCGATCGACTCGAGCACTTCCAGGGTCACCTGCTGAACTGGTACGACACCCAGACGCTGGCGCCGCTGCAGCCGCGCTACGTCTCGACGGTGGACAGCGGCAATTTCGCGGCGGCGCTGATGGTGCTGTCGACCGGGCTGCGCGAGATCGCCCAGCAGCAGGAGGCCACGCGACGACGGCCGCCGACCACGCGACAGCAGCTCGAAGCGCTCGCCGCGCGGGCCTCGACCTACTTCGACGAAATGCACTTCGGCTTCCTCTACGACCAGCAAGCGCAACCTGTTCGCGATCGGCTATCGCCTGGTCGACGGCACCACCGCGGCGCGGATGGACAACTCGTTCTACGACCTGCTCGCCTCGGAAGCGCGCCTCGCCAGCTTCATCGCGATCGCCAAGGGCGACGTCCCCGAGCTGCACTGGTTCCATCTCGGCCGCCTGATCGGCGCGGTGCACGGATCGCCGGTGCTGCTGTCGTGGAGCGCGACGATGTTCGAGTACCTGATGCCGCTGCTGGTGATGCGCAGCTTTCCGGAGACCCTGCTCGACGAGTCCTGCCGGATGGCGGTGCGGCGCCAGATCGATTACGCCGCGACGCGCGGCACGCCGTGGGGGATCTCCGAGTCCGCCTACACCGCGACCGATCGGCACGGCACCTATCAGTACAAGGCGTTCGGCGTGCCGGGGCTCGGGCTGAAGCGCGGTCTCGGCGACGAGCTGGTGATCGCGCCGTATGCCACCGCGCTGTCGGTGCTGATCGATCCGGCGCAGGAGCGCGCGCAACCTGCGCCGGCTCGCCGACGCCAAGCTGCTCGGCGACTACGGCTTCTACGAATCGATCGACTACACCGATCGGACCGGTCGCGGCGGCAGTCCTGCCGGACGGCACGGTGGTGCGCTCGGTGTTCGCGCATCACGCCGGCATGTCGCTGGTCGCCATCGCCAACGCCCTGACCGGCGACCGCATGATCGAGCGGTTCCACGCCGACACCCGCGTGCGCGGCGACCGAGCGCCTGCTGCAGGAACGGGTGCCGCGCCAGACAGCCGGTGCGCGAGCCGCGGCCCAACGACGAGACGTTCGCGCCGTCGCAGGGCGTCAGCGTGCCGGTCCGCCGCTATCGCACCGCGCAGACCGGGTTCCCGCACACCCAGTTCCTGTCGAACGGCAAGTACTGCGGTGGCGATTACCAACGCCGGCGGCGGCGCCAGCATGTTCGAGCGGCTGTGCGTCACGCGATCGCGCCGCGATGCGACGCTCGATCCCGGCAGCTCGTTCATCTACCTGCGCGACATTCGCAGCGGCGTGGTGTGGTCGCCGACCTATCAGCCGACGCGCCGCGAGCCGGCGTCGTACACCGCGACCTTCCTGCCCGACACGGCGACCTTCGAGAGCCACGACGAAGAGGTCGCCTCGAAGCTCGAGATCGCGGTGTCGGCCGAGCACGACATCGAGCTGCGCCTGCTGCAGCTGGTCAATCACAGCGAGCGCGTGCGCGAGATCGACGTCACCAGCTACATCGAAGTGGCGCTGGCCCAGGCGCGCGACGACTTCGCGCACCCGGCGTTCGGCAAGCTGTTCATCGAGACCGAGTTCCTCGCCGATCGCGGCGCGCTGATCTGCCACCGCCGGCCGCGCGACAGCCGCGACCCCGGCACCTGGGCGGTGCACGTCCTCAGCCTCGAGGGCCGGCCGCACGGTCCGATCGAATGGGAAACCGACCGCGCGCGCTTCATCGGCCGCGGCCGCTCGCACCGAGAACCCGATCGCGCTCGACGGCCGCTCGCTGAGCGGCGCGACCGGCTTCGTGCTCGATCCGATCCTCAGCCTGCGGCAGCGCGTGCGCCTGCCAGCCGGGCGGATCGGTCCGCATCGGCTTTGCCACCGGCGTCGCCGCCGATCGCGAAACCGCCAGGGCGCTGGCGCAGACCTATCGCGATCCGACCGCGGCGGCGCGCGCGTTCTCGCTGGCGTCGGCGCACTCGCACGGCCTGCGCCGCCACATGAACATCTCGAACGAGGACGCGGTGCTGTTCGAGCGGCTGGCCTCGCGCGTGCTCGGCGCCGAGGGCTCGTTGCGCGCGCCGGCCGATGTGCTCGCGGCCAACGAGCTCGGCCAGAACAGCCTGTGGGCGCACGGCATCTCCGGCGACCTGCCGATCCTGCTGGTGCGCGTCGTCGACGAGGAGCTCGGCGATCGTGCGCCAGGCGCTCGAGGCGCAGGAGTACTGGCGCCTGAAGGGCCTGCGCGCCGACATCGTCATCGTCAACGAGCACCCGACCAGCTACATGGACGAAGTGCAGTCGCGCCTCACGGCGCTGCTCGACGAAGGCCCGTGGCGGATGTGGAAGCACCAGCCCGGCGGCGCGTTCCTGCTGCGCGCCGATTCGATGGGCCAGGCCGAGCGCAACCTGTTCATGACCGTCGCCAACGCGATCCTCGACACCAGCCGCGGCAACCTGCGCGATGCAGCTGGCGCGGCCGCCGCTGCGCGCGGTCGCGTCGCAGCCGCTGGCCGTGCTCGCCGCGCGAGGACGCGATCGCATCCGCCGGCCTACGCGAGCATGCCCGTGCCGGTGCCGCCGATGACGCTGGCCAACGGCATCGGCGGCTTCACCGACGAAGGGCGCAGCTACGCGATCGTGCTCGAAGGCGACCAGGAGACGCCGGCGCCGTGGGCCAACGTCATCTCCAATCCGCGCTTCGGCACGGTCGTCAGCAACAGCGGATCGGCGACGACCTGGAGCGTCAACAGCCGCGAGAACCGGCTGACGCCGTTCGCCAACGATCCGGTCGTCGATCGCGGCGGCGAAGCGATCTTCGTGCGCGACGACGATACCGGGCGCGCGTGGTGCCCGACGCCGGGCCCGATGGTCGCGCTATCCGGCGCGAGCGGCCGCCTGCTGATTCGCCACAGCGCCGGCTTGACGCGCTTCTCGCGCTCGCTCGAAGGCATTCACCATCAGCTCGACGTGTTCGTCGACGATGCCGATCCGGTGCGCTTCGCGGAGCTGACGCTGGTCAACACCACGCAGGTGTTGAGGCACCTCAGCGTGTTCTCCTACAACGACTGGGTGCTCGGCCCGCCGCGCGAGGGCGAATCGCGCCACGTCGTCACCAGCTACGAGCCGGGCGCCAACGCGATCCTCGCCACCAATCCCTACAACGTCGAGTTCGCCGGGCACGTCGCCTTCGCCGCGACCAGCGAGCGGCCGATCTCGGCCACCGCCAATCGCCGCTCGTTCCTCGGCCGCAACGGCTCGATGGCGCGGCCGACGGCGCTCGACGACGAAGGGCTGACCGGCGAGTTCGGCGCCGGCATGGATCCGTGCGCCGGCCTGCACGTCAGGCTCGCGCTCGACGCCGGCGAGACGCGCAAGATCGTGTTCCTGCTCGGCGAAGGCCAGTCGCGCGACGCACGCGCTCGAGCTGATCCGCAAGCACCTCGAGCCCGACGCCGCCGCCGAGCTCGCTCGCGCGGGTGCAGGGCATGTGGGACCGGACCCTCGGCGCGGTCAAGGTGCGCACGCCCGGACGATTCGTTCGACACCATGATGAATCGCTGGCTGGTCTACCAGTCGCTGACCTGCCGCATCTGGAGCCGCGCCGGCTACTACCAGCCCGGCGGCGCCTACGGCTTCCGCGATCAGCTCCAGGACGTGATGTCGCTGCTGCATGCCGCGCCGCAGATCGCGCGCGAGCACATCCTGCGCGCCGCCGCGCGCCAGTTCGTCGAAGGCGACGTGCAGCATTGGTGGCACGAGCCGTCCGGCCGCGGCCTGCGCAGCCGCTGCTCCGACGACATGTTGTGGCTGCCGTTCGTGGTCGCCGAATACGTCCGCACCACCGGCGACACCGCGCTGCTCGATGTCGAGGTGCCGTTCCTGATCGGCGCGCCGCTGCGCCGAGGACGAAGCGGAATCCTACGACCTGCCGGCGATCTCCGCCGAGACCGGCAGCGATCTTCGAGCACTGCATCCGCGCCATCAACATCGGCATCACCAGCGGCCCGCACGGCCTGCCGCTGATCGGCGTCGGCGACTGGAACGACGGCATGAACCGCGTCGGCCACGAGGGCGTCGGCGAGAGCACCTGGCTCGGCTTCTTCATCTACACCGATCCTCGCCGACTTCATCCCGCTGTGCGAGAGCCGCGGCATGGTGCCGGCGGCGCTTCGCTATCGCGACATCTCGCGGCAGTTGTCGACGCGTCTCGAAGCGGCCTGGGACGGCGAGTGGTACCGCCGCGGCTACTACGACGATGGCCGGCCGCTCGGATCGGCGCAGAACGACGAGTGCAAGATCGATTCGATCTCGCAGTCGTGGTCGCTGCTGTCGGGCGCGGTGCCGCGCCGCTTCGCCGATCGCGCGATGGACGCGGTGCGCACCGCGCTGATCGATCGCACAGTCGCGCGTGATGCTGCTGTTGACGCCGCCGTTCGACAAGTCGGACCAGGATCCCGGCTACATCAAGGGCTATCCGCCGGGCATTCGCGAGAACGGCGGGCAGTACACCCACGCCGCGGTCTGGGCGCTGATGGCGATTGCCAAGCAGGGCAACGGCGACGAGGCCGCGGAGCTGTTCCACATGCTCAATCCGATCAACCACTCGCGCACGCGCGCGGATGCGGAGAAGCTACAAGACCGAGCCCTACGTGCTCGATGGCGACGTCTACGCGCGGCCGCCGCACGCCGGCCGCGGCGGCTGGAGCTGGTATACGGGATCGGCCGGCTGGCTGTATCGCGCCGGCCTCGAAAGCATCCTCGGCCTGCGCCGGCGCGGCGATCACTTCACGGTCACGCCGTGCGTGCCGTCGTCGTGGGATCGCTTCGTGATCGAGTGGCGCCACCTCGAGACCACCTACGAGATCGTCGTCACCAATCCCGATGGCGTCTGGACCGGCGTGGTCCGCGCGCAGCTCGACGGCGTGACCGTCGATCACCGAGCTCGATTCCGCTCGTCAACGACGGCGGCACGCACGCGGTGCAGATCACGATGGGCCACACCGCGGCGCTGATTGTTGGTAAGCTGCGCCATGCCACTCGTCCAACTCGACCAGCTGCCGGTCCGCGAGATCTTTCCGGGCCTCCGGGCGCGCCTGCTCCATTCCGATCGCGTGTCACGCACTCGTGGGTCGAGGTCGACCCCGGCGCGACGTTCCCGGAGCATCAGCATCCGCACGAGCAGATCGTCAGCGTGTTGTCAGGAGAGCTGCAGCTGGTCGTCGACGGCACGACCCACACGCTGACACCCGGCGTGGTGTTCGTGATTCCGCCGAACGTCGACGCATTCGGGCGGCAGTACGACGGGATGCCGGGTGCTCGACGCATTCGCGCCGGTGCGCGAAGACTACCGGTAGGTCGACGGGCAGGGCTCGGACCGGGCGGGCCTATCGGTCGCGCGCTCATCGCCGGGTCGCGCTGAATCACCGCGCGGGCGTAGGAGCAAATCGGGACCACCTTGAGGCTGGCCTCCCTCGCGAACGCGACCGCCTTCTCGACCAGCTGCTTGCCGAGGCCGGTGCCGCGCAGCTCGGGCGACACTTCGACGTACTCGATCCGCATCACGCCGACGTCCGGCCGCGTGAACTCGAGGAACCCTAGACGCTCGCCGTCGATTCGCAGCACGAATTCGTGGGCGCCGTTGAGTTCCTCGCGTTCGATCGTGACTTTGCGATCCGTCATGCGACCCATATCGCGCCGGGGCCGCCGGACGCAACAGCAGTCGAGCAGGCGCCGCATTGCGGCGCCCGGATTCACGCATACGCACGCCCACGGCGTCAGCCCCGCGCGTCGAGCACGTTTTCGTTGACGAAGTTCTCGGCGACCGTCTCGACCTTCTTGGTCACGTTCTCCTTGATCTCCGCCGCCGCCTGGCTGGCGCGTTCCCAGGCGCGGTCACGAGCCTCGCCCATCGTGCGGTTCTCGATCTCGGTGGCCGGCACCGCCAGGCCGATGGCGACGCCGACGGCCAGCGCAATGGCGCCGACCGCGAGCGGATTCTCCTGCGCGATAGTCGTCAGCGCGTCGACGTGGCGTTGCCGGCCGCGCGGCGCGCGCGTCTCGGCGGCGCGGCGGGCGCGCTCGCGCGCGGACTACGGCGTATTCGCCGGCGGTCTCGCGCGCGCTCGACGCGTACTCGCCGACCGTCTCGCGGGCGGTCGACGCGTACTCGCCGACCGTCTCGCGGGCCGTCGAGGCGTACTCGCCGACCGTCTCGCGCGCGGTCGACGCGTACTCGCCGACGCGGCTGCGCAGCGAGCGGCCGTCGCCGTAAGCGACAGCGCGTCCTCGTCCTCCCACGACGTGTCCGACGTGCCGTACCAGTCCTGCGGACTGGTCGCGACTGCGCAGCATCAACCAGGTCACCGCGCCGACCGTCAGCGCGACCTGAAGCGGATGCTGCCGCACGTAGCTCGCCAGCGAATCCCCGACACCGCGCGCCTGATATGCCACCGTTGCCGCCGTCTCTCCCGCTGAATTCATGATGCTCCTCGCTTTTCCGGCTGCCGCGTCTTTGACGCCGTCCTTCGCCTGCTGGAGCAGGTGATCCGGACTCAGCCGATCCTGGATTTCGCCAATGGTCTCGCTCATCTCGACGCGCGTCCGCTCGATCTCGCGCTTGATCTCGGCGGTCTCGTTCGAGCGCCTACCGCGTTTCGTTCTTGAGCCACTGGGTCGTCTCCTTGAGGGAATGCATGGTTTCGACGGGCGCGATGGCTCTTCTTGCGCAGCGCCGCGATGCCGGACTGCGCGAGCAGGAAGGCCGCCAGGCCCATCGCCGCCGCGGTGATCACCGCCGCCAGCCACGGGATCACCCCGAGCTCGATCAGCAGCAGCACGATTGCCGGCGGTGACGGCCATCAGCGCGGCGAGGCCGAACACGGCCGCGGCGGCGATCATCGCCGCGTGCCGGCCGACGTCCGACAGCTTCTCGCTGAGCTCGACCTTCGCGAGCCGCATCTCCTGCTTGATCAGCGTCGGCGGTCTGCTGGGACAAATCGGAGAACAGCTCTCCGAGCGATCGATCCATGCGTGGGACGTCCATGCTGCACTCCCTTAGTAGTTGCCGGTGTCGCCGAGGTCGCCCGGTACGACGGCGCACCGGTGCCGGCGGTCATCGGGTCAACGCTGCTGAAGCCGTGCCGTAGGCGCGATCGTCGCCGCGATCCGCCGTGCTCTTGAGGAACCGCGCGATGCCGAGGCCGACCAGGAACGCGCCGCCGATGAACAGCGCCGGGCGCCGGCGCGCGAACTGGCCGACGTCGTCGATCATGTCGGTGACGCCGCGCTGGCGGATCTGGTCCGCGAAACGCCTCATCTGGTCGCTGGCCATGTCGACGTACGACGCCAGCGCCTCGTTCTCGCCGCGCAGTTCGTTGGTGGCGTTGCGGATCACGTCGGCGATGCCGCCAAGCCCGTCCGCGGCGCGGTTCTTCTGCTCGTCAACCCGCGATGTAACCCGTCTGCTGGATCCCACCGAGCAAACCGGACGAGGCGCTCTCGCCGTTCGCTGCGCCATTCGCCTTGCCGCTGGCGGCCGAATAGGCCGCGCCGTTCCCGGCTCCCGTCGTCGGAACCGTTGGGCTTGTCGCCCGGTCCCGACGCGCTTGCCGATCGGCTGGATGACTTCGTATCTCGATTCGTGGGCATTGTGCCGCTCCTCCATCGCCAAGGAAAAGCAAGAGCCACGCCACGAATTCAGGCGGGATTGAGGGAATGCGAATGCCGACTTACGGAAGGCCATTGCAGCAGTCGAGCCGGCGACTTCCTTAGGCGGCCTCGACGCGGGGACGTCTACGGCGTGACCGTAATCGTCACTTGCCCATCAGCGGTCAGCGCGCCGTCGTCCGCTCGCGAACGCAGCACGTAGGTGCCGGGCTGCGAGAAGGTCGCCCACACGGTCATGCTTGCCGTCGGCGGGCATCGCCGGCGCGACCCAGACCGGCGCCCACGGTGAGTTGGCGCCGACGCGCGTGTCTTCCCACGCCATGATCTGCTCGGGTGAGAACGTCACCGCGCCCTGTGCCCCGATACACGAACCACGACACGTGCAAGCCCACGTTCTTGCCGACGGTCACGCGCGCGGGCGGCTGCAGTCGCGCGATTGACGGTGGTCGTCGGCGTGACCTGGCGCGATCCGGCGTATTGGCGACCGCGCTCCGGACTAGTCCCGCGCCGCGCCGCTTCGGAATGCCGTCGTCGGTCACGACCGTGGTCAGCGCCACCGCCTCGCCGACTTTCGCGGTC
This sequence comes from uncultured Acidimicrobiia bacterium, assembly GCA_963795125.1. GTDB lineage: Bacteria > Acidobacteriota > Vicinamibacteria > Vicinamibacterales > UBA2999 > 12-FULL-67-14b. The sequence goes on from CAWCGQ010000002.1 coordinate 68,171, forward strand.
AGGGTCTTGCGGCCCTGCACTTCGATCACCGGTGGCTTGGTTGGCGCGAATCTCGGGGCTGCTCGAACCGGCGCCGAGCGCGCCCGTTTCGGAGGCGCGCACCACATCGTCGATCTGATAGTCGAGCCGCAAGCTGGCAAACGCCTTTTCCGTCTTCCCCTGCGTGGTCAGCGTCCAGATCAGTTCGTCGCTGTCCGTGAAGCCCGCGGGCACCGGCACGCGAAAGATGAAGCGGTTGCGGCGCGGCAGGAAGTGCGTCGGCTGTCCCTGATCGGCGCCGCCGATGTTGAAGCTGTTGTCCGGCCCGATCGGCACGTCGATTTCTTCCTGCCAGTTGCGATTCATGTAGCCGAACACGAAATACTTCACGCCGTCGGCGCCGACCTCCCAGCCCTCGTACGCCGGGAGACACATTCTGGCCGCTCGAGTAGGACAGCGACTGGCCTGAGCAGGCAGTGCAGAGCACGGCGAGCGCCAGCGCCGCACCAGCGTCGAGCAGTCCCGATCGCCGCGTCTGCATCACTGCTGCGGCCTCGGCGTGGCGGCGACCGGCGGCTGGAACACGTTACACAGCGGACAGCCAATCACCACGCTGTTGCGCGTCAGCTTCAGCTTCTCCTTGCGCGCCGCCATCTCCGCCTGGAACTGCTCGTCGGTCAGGAACACGCGGTTGCCGAGATCGATGAACATGTTCGCGACCGAGCGATTGCCCGAGCCCTGCCAGTTGCGCGGATCGGGCACGTTCTTGTTCGACGGCGAGTTGTCCATGTAGCCGACGATGTGCAGGATGGTGTCCTTCGGCAGCAGCGGCGCCGTGTCATCGTCGTAGTCGTAGCCGCGCACCCAGTTGTGGTCGTAGCCGACGCAGTTGAGGGTCTGGATGTTGTAGCCCCAGATGGCCTCGAGGCACATGCGCGCGCCGGGCGCATGCAGGTGCGGCTCGAACGACAGGATCTTGGTGTTCTCCTTCAACAGCGCGTAGGCATGCAGCTGTTGATTCGGCTTCCATCGCCTTGATGTCGATGTCCACGCCGTTGCCGAGCGCGTAGGTGGCGCGGCGGTATTCAGGCTTGTAGCCCCTCGGCATGAACTTGAAGGCGATCTCGAGGTGCGCGGTGGTGTCGCGGCCGTTCGAGTGCAGGTGCACCGAGTCGGAGACGATGCTCGACCCGGCCTTGAGCAGGCGCGCCGACTGGCGTCGAAGAAATCCGCTTCACGTCCGACTTCGTGCACCGGCCACGAGGTGCTGTCGTCCGGGCACGAGCGGATCGCCGGCATCCTCGCCGAGCACGCGCGTGCTCCAAATCATGTGGTGGAACACGAAGCGTCCGCCGACGGTCTCGCGGCCGGTGCCGCCGGCGGTCACGTCGTTGACTTCGCGGATCTCGAGCGCCGAGACGTAGCGATCCTCGGTCAGGCCCGGTCGGCACGCGCGGAATCTCGCCCCACCAGTCGGGCGCGGTGCCCTTCACGACGACGTCCTTGGTACGGACGACCAGATCGGGCTCGCCGATCGCCCAGGTGTTGGTCGGCGGTCCAGCGTGCGCAGCGGCGGCATGTCGGCGGGGTTGCCGCGCGGCGCGCCGCTGTCGGCCCACTTCGCGATCATCGCGATCTCGTCGGCGCTGAGCGACGGATCGTTCTTGAACTTCTGGATGCCGATGTTCTTCTCGACATACCAGGGCGGCATCACGCCGGCGTGCGGGCCGAGGCCGGTGCGCTGCTTGATCGACGCGCGCCCACGGCCGCACTTCTTCGTAGGTGCGCAGCGACATCGGCGCCACGCCGTCGGGCCGATGGCAGTTCTCGCAGCTGCGCTGCAGAATCGGCGCGATGTGTTTGGTGAACGTGACCTCGGGAGCGGCCGGTGCCGCCGGACCCTGCGCCAGCGGCAGCGCCGCGGCGACGGAGACGAGACAGACGCCGAACAACCACGCGGTGCGTGTCATAGATACTCCTGCTCCTGGGTCATCGGGGCGCGTTCTGCGGCTTAATTTACCCTAGTTTCGGGCCGCGTCAGGCCGAGGGCGTCGGTCAGGACGTGCTCGGCCGCTCCGCGGCCGCTCGGCGAATCACCGACTACTTGCCGCAGACGCGGGACCAGAAGCCCGCGCTTCTGATCCGGCTGCGGCGGCGGGTTGACGCGCGCGTCGCGCGTCGCGCCCCGCGGCCGACTGATCCAGGCGGCCTTCTGCCCCTTGGTCGCCGCCTTCATGAACCGCGTCCACATCGGCACCGCCAGTTCCGCGGCGTAGCCGTTGCGGCGAATGGTCTGCGGCTGGTCGTAGCCCACCCACACGCCGGTCACGAGCGTCGGCGTGAAGCCGACGAACCACACGTCCTTGTAGTCGTTGGTCGTGCCGGTCTTGCCCGCGGCCGGGAGCGTGAAGCCGCCCTGCCGGACACCGTAGCCGGTGCCGCCGTCGATCACGCCGCGCAGCATGTCGGCCATCAAGTACGCGGTGACCGGGCGGATCGCCTGGCTGCGGTTGCGGCTGCTCCTCGAACAACAGCAGGCCGTCGGCGTCGACGACCTGGCGGATCAGCGTCGGCTGAAACATCGCGCCGTCGTTCGCGAACGCGCCGTAGGCCGCGGTGATCTGGCTCAAGCGTCACTTCACCCGAGCCGAGCGCGACCGACGGCACCATCGGCAGATCCTCGAAGCCGAAGCCGCGCGCCGACTTCATCGCCTGCTTCAAGCCGACCTCGTCGAGCAGCCGCACCGCGGCGCGATTGCTCGACATGCGCAGGCCCTCGCGCAGCGTCACCGCCTCGTCCTCGCGAATGCTCATCGTCCGGCGTCCAGGCCGCGTTGGACGCGACTCGACCGGCTCGTAGAGCCCCTCGATCATGTCGTCGGGGCCGTAGCCGCGCTTCGACCGCGGCGGCGTAGATGAACGGCTTGAACGCCGAGCCTGGCTGGCGCTTCGCGAGCGTCGCGCGGTTGTAGGAGCTGCTGCGGAAGTCGCGCCCGCCGACCATGGCGCGCACTTCTCCGCTGGCCGGATCGATCGCGACCAGCGCGCCCTGCAGCGGATCCTTCGCGACCTTTTTCTTCGCGAGCGTCTTTTCGATGTCGTCCACGCTCTGCGTGATCGCCGCGTCGGCGGCGCGCTGCATCGCGGGATCGATGGTGGTGTAGACCTGCAGGCCGCCTTCGCGCGACGCGCTCGGCGCCGAAACGCTCGACCAGCTGCCGCCGCACTTCATCCTTGAAGTACTGGCCGTAGGCCTCCTCGGAACGCAGGCCGTCGTAGAGCTCGAATCTGCGCGTTCGCGGCGCGATCGTAGTCCGGGCGCGAGATCGCCTTGCTGTCGAGCATCGCCTTCAAGACGATGCCCTGCCGCGCTTCGGCTTTCTCGGGACTGACGGTCGGCGCGTAGGTGGACGGCGCCTTCAGCAGGCCGGCGAGCAGCGCCGCCTCCGCCGAGATTCAGCTCCGATGCCTTCTTGCCGAAGTAGCCGCGCGACGCGGCTTCGGCGCCGTACAGGCCGTCGCCGAAGTAGACCTTGTTCAGATAGAGCTCGAGAATTTCCTGCTTGGTGAAGTGATGCTCGAGCTGCGCGGCGAACAGCAGCTCCCGCAGCTTGCGGCGCAGCGTCTTTTCGCGGCCGACGCTTTGGCGCGCCAGCTGCTGCGTGATGGTGCTGCCGCCCTGCACCGCTTCGCCGGCCTCGATCACCGCCAGCGGCGGAGCCGACGATGCGAATCGGATCGAAGCCGTCGTGGTCCCAGAAGCGCCGATCCTCGATGGCGATCACCGCCTTCAGCAGATCGCGGCGACATCTGCGACAGCGGCACCTCGATCCGGTGCTCCTTGGCGATCGTAAAAACTTCACGATTCGCTATGTCATAAAGGATGTTGGCGCTGCGCATGCCGCTGAACTCGCGCAGTTCCGCCCGGGTGGGAATGCCGCCGAAAAGCTGCGGCAACCTGCACGATATAAAGGACAACTCCGAGCGCCAGCACGGCCGTAAGGGCGCGGTAAGGCCACGCTTGGGGAGCCAGTTTCCGGCCATGCCTGAACTGGTGCAACCCTGCGGCTACCGTGGCAATTGCCCGTTCAAGGGACCAAAAGCGGCACGGTCCGCACCGGAATCCGCACAAAAAGCGTCGTTCCCTTACCGCGTCCGGACTCGAACTGCACTCGCCCGCCGACCAGGGCGGCGCGTTCCTCCATGCTGACCAGCCCCAATCCTTCGTGCCGGCGCTGGGGATCGGTGAGCGTCTCGGCGTTGAAGCCCACGCCGTCGTCCTCGACGATCAGGATCGCCTCGTCGTCGCGCCGCTCGAGCAGGACCGACACGCGTCTGGCGCCGGCGTGCTTGGACACGTTGTTGAGCGCTTCCTGGACGATGCGATACAGCTGCGATTCGATCTCGGTCGTCAGACGCAGCGCCGCCGGAGTGGAGTCGTGAAACTCCGCCGGAATGTTCTGCGTGGACGACCACTCCGCGACAAACGCGGCGAGCGCCGCGTTCAGCCCGACGTCGTCGAGCGCCGACCGGCCGCAGCTCCCACGCGAGGAAGTCGAGATCGCGATCGACGCCGGCCGCGATCTTGTCGATCGCCTCGAGCCGCCCGCGAAAATCCTCGCTGTCGCGTTCGCTGTCCTTCAGCGAGCCGATGTTCAGGCGCAGCGCGGTCAGCTGCTGGCCGAGATGATCGTGCAGGTTGCGCGCGATGCGGCGGCGCTCGTCTTCCTGCACCGTGACCAGCCGATCGAGCAGCGCCTTGACGCGCTCGAGCGCCACGCTGCGCTCGAGCTGCAGCAGGCGCTCTTCCGTGACGTCGACGACGGCGGTGAACAACCGCGCCGACTGGCCCTCGCCCTGGACGCGCGAGGTGAGCCGCAGCACGCGGGTCGGCGTGGTATTGGTTTCGAACTCGAGGACGTGTGGCGTCGCCTGCGGCTGCGCCCAGCAGGCGCCGAGAAACTTGCGCAGCGGCACGCGATGAGAGGAATGGGCGACGGAGAACAGCGGCAGCCGATCGAGGAACGATCGCTTGTGGCCAAGCAGCGCCGCACCGACCAGGTTGACGTCGGTAATCGCGCCGGCGCGATTGAGCGAGAAGTAGCCGATCGGCGCGAAGTCGTAGAGGTCGGCGTAGCGATCGCGCGCGTGCTCGAGCTCGGCCTGGGCCTTCTTGAGCTGTTCGTTCTGGGTGTTGATCTCCTCACCGTGCACCTGCAGCTCGTGGAGGAGTGAACGGACCTTGGCGTCGGTCGATTCCTGATGGGCCCGGTCGAGCAGCGCGAACAGTTGTTCGGGCGGGCGGCGCTTCCTGGTCGGAGCGCTCTTCCGCTTCACGGCCGCGCGGGCGCGCGGTGCGGCCGCGGCAGGCTTACGACGCCGCGCCATTGTGGGTGACGCTCACCATCAACAGCGTGGTGTCCGGCGAGTCGGGTGCCGGAACCGCGCGCGCGTTCACGGTCAGGGACCCCGCCGGCCCCTCGACCGTCGCCACCGGCAGGGCCTGACCGGGTGTGAACCGGCCGGCATGCTCGCGCCATTCGGGGAGCTGCCACGATACGCCGCCGAGCGTGGTCAGCTGCTGGCCGGCGAGGTTCGCCGGCGCGGCTTTGAACAGCGCGGCAAACGCGCCGTTGACCTTGCGGATGCGGAAATCGCTCTCGAGCAGCGCGACCGGCTCCGACGAGCCCTCCAGCAGGCCGTCGGCGAACGCCTGCGCGCGTTGCGTCGTCTGCTCCGACCGCTTGAGGATGTCGACGTCGAACAGCGCCAGCACCGCGCCGTCGATCTTGTTATCGAGGTTCTTGTACGGCCGGATACGCAGCGAATACCAGCGCCCCTGCTTGTCGCGGACATCCCGTTCGATCGGCGTGACCGTGTCCATGCTTTCGACGATCAGATCGGGCAGGTTCGGGCAGTCGAGATTGGGATTGATGTGCGCGATCGAGCGATCGAAATCGGCGGGAATCAGGTTGAGCACGCGCTCGGCCATCGGCGTGAAGCGCCGGATCCGCAGATCGCCGCCGACGATGACGATCGCAATCTGGACGCTGCCGACCAGGTTGACCAGATCGCTGTTGACCCGGCTCAGCTCGTCGTTGCGCGAGTGCAGCTCTTCGTTGACGGTGTTCAGCTCCTCATTGGTCGACTGCAGTTCCTCCTTCGCAGTATCGAGCTCCTCGTTGGTGCTTTGCAGCTCCTCGTTGCTCGACAGGATCTCTTCGTTGGCCGACTGCAACTCCTCGTTGGCGGCCTCCAGTTCCTGGATGATCGACTGCAGGTATTCGCGGTTGGCTTCCAGTTCGCGCTGCAACGCGATGCTGCCGGCCGGCGCCGCGGCGCGGCCGCCCTTGGCGGCCGACGCCCGCTTGCGGGCGGGCGCCGCTGGGCGATCGGTACGCTCGAACAACACCAGGTAGTGTTGGCGGCCGGGGATGCTGAGCGGCACCACCTCCACGGCGACGCGCATCGTGCCGCTGCCGTCGCGGACCTGCAGGTCGTCGCGCCGGGCGGTCTGTTTCGATTTGCGCGCGGCCGCGATGGCGCTGCGCACGCCGTAGAGCAGGCCCTCGCGCAGCATCTTCATCAGGCTGTGGCTCGCGTTGCCGGCCGCCGGCGCGAGGAAGGCCCCGGTCTGGCCGCGGAACTGAACGATCTGCATGTCGCTGTCGATCACCACTCCGGCGGGCGCATAGCGATCGAGAATGACGCGGCTGACGGCGCTCTGCAGCCCCTGGTCGCTGTCCTGCGCATTCGCCGACGGCTGGCGGCGCGGCTCCGTCGTCGCGGAGTGGTCGCCGGGCGAGCCGAGCATCATCGCCGGCGTCGCCGTCAGCGCTTTCTTGCGATGGATGCGATGTTTCTTGTCGGTCAGCGTGAACAGATTGGCCTGCGCGCCGACCGACTCCGCCTGGCCGAGTACCAGGTGCGAGTTGGGCGTCAACGCGTAATGGAACAACCCGATCAGTTTTCGTTGCAACACGCTGTCCATGTAGATCAGCACGTTGCGGCACATCACCAGGTCGAGACGGGAGAACGGCGGATCCCTGGTGAGATCCTGGCGGGCGAACACGCACAGGTCGCGGATCTGCCGGCTGACGCGGTAGTGGCCGTCGGTGCGCGTGAAGAAGCGCCGCAGCCGATCCGCGTCGATATCTTTCGCGATGCTGGCCGGGTAGACGCCGGCGCGAGCGTGCTCGATCGCGGTTTCGCTGACGTCGGTGGCGAAGATCTGCACGCGCAGCGTCGAATGATGCCGCTGCAGGAAGTCGGTCAGCTCGATCGCCAGCGAATAGGCCTCCTCGCCGGTGGCGCATCCGCACACCCACGCGCGAATCGGCAGTTCGGGATCCCGCTGGTCGATCAGCCTCGGGAACACCTGCTTGGTCAGCGCCTCGAACGACTCGGGCTCCCGGAAGAACCGCGTCACGTGGATCAGCAGATCCTGGAACAGGCCGCGCAGCTCCGTCGGATCCGACTGCAGCAACTTCACGTACTGGCTGACGTCATGGATGCGGTGCAGCGCCATGCGGCGCAGCAACCGGCGGCGGATGGTCGGCGGCTTGTAGTGGCTGAAGTCGACGCCGCTGACCGGGCGCAGCAAGGCGAAGATCCGCCGCAACTGCTCGTCGAGCACTCCCTGCTGGTCACCGCGGTCTACCGCCCGCACGTAGGGATGCCGCGCGATCTCCTTGAGTTCGGCGCCGATCTGCCTCGGGCTCATCACCAGATCGATCATCCCGGTGGCGGCGGCGGCGCGGGGCATCCCGTCGAACTTCGCCGAGCCGGGCGACTGCGCGAAGGTGATGGCGCCGCTGCTCTTCAATTCGCGGATGCCGATTGCGCCATCGGAGCCGGTGCCCGACAACACCACCCCGATGCCGCGCTCGCCGGCCGCTTCCGCCATCGACATGAAGAAGCCGTCGATCGGCGTGGGCGCGGAGCGATCGCGCAGCCGCGGCGTGAGCTGCAGCGTTTCGCCCGACAGCGCCATCTCGACGTTCGGCGGGATCACGTAGACCTTGTTGGGCTCGATGTGCACGCCGTCGCTCACTTGCACGACCGGCATGGTGGTGTGCGACGAGAGCAGTCCCGGCAGTTCACTCTCATGATGGGGTGAGAGGTGCTGCACGAAGACGAACGTCAGGCCGGCATCGGTCGGCGACGCCTCGAGCATCTCGATGAACGCCTCGAGGCCGCCGGCCGACGCGCCGACGCCTACCACCATCAAGCCTTCAGGCAGCGCCCCCGGCCTGGGTGAGCCGGCGTCGCCTGCCGCACGCACGGCAGAGGCCCCGCGCTTCGGCGCCGGCTTGGGCTTTCTGGAGCTACGCCTGGCCGGCTTCGGCCGCTTCGCGCGTGTGACGGTCTTGGCCATGCGGCTAGCGATCCACCAGCTGAATTTCGAACGCCTCCAGATCGAACATGTCATGCCCGAGCGCCAGCACCACGACGCTGGCGCCCACGGTCAGGTGGCGGCGATCGATCTTCTGATGATTCCTGTCGGTGACCACCGCTCCGTCGTCCATGTCGATTTCGTAGGTGGCGCCGTCGATGGCCTTGACCGCGATTTCGTGCTTCTTCAGGGCGGCGACCGAGCCGACGATTTTGAACTTCTCGTGGGCGGAGGCTCCCCCCGCCGGCAACACGACCACGGCCAGGGCGAGGGCGAGGGCGATACGCATGACCCCACTATAATCCCGCTCATGACCACGACGCGTCCTGGCGGTGGCCCTCACACTCGGCCTGCTCGCGCCCGCGGCGGCGGCGCAGCACCACGAGAATCGCTTCGACGCCATCGTCGAGCTGACCCAGGCCAAGATGCGCGAGTTCAACGTGCCGGGTGTCGCGATCGGCATCTTCGACAACGGCGTCATCACGACGCGCGGCCTCGGCGTGACCAACATCGAGGATCCGCTGCCGGTGACCGATCACACCGTCTTCCCGATCGCCTCGATCTCGAAGACCTTCGCCGCGACCATGATGATGCGGCTGGCCGAGCAGGGCAAGGTCGATCTCAAGGCACCGGTGCGCAAGTATCTGCCGGACTTCAAGGTCCGCGACGCCGCCGTCAGCCGCGAGGTCACCGTCTGGAACCTGCTGACCCACACCGGCCGGGTGGGAAGGACAGGTCTCCGGCGCCGAGCGCGGCGAGGATACGCTGCGCAATTTCTCGGCGACCGTGATGCCCGACCTGATGCAGGTCGCGCCGCCGGGCGCCGCGTGGAGCTACAACAACGCCGGCTTCAGCGTGTCGGGCCGCGTGATCGAGGCGGTGACCGGCACGCTCGATCAATCGCGCGGTCCGCGACCTGGTCTTCACGCCGCTCGGCCTGGCGCACGCCGGCACCACCGCCGGCGAGTTCATCGTCAATCGCTTCGCCGCCGGGCCATGCCGGCCGCGGCGGCGCGCCGGCGACGCTGCAGCGGCCGTTCTCGCCGTCGGTCAGCGTCACCGCGGGCGGCGTCGGCCTGTGCATCACCGATCTGATGAACTACGCGAAGTTCCATCTCGGCGACGGCACCGCGCCGACTGGCGAGCGGCTGTTGCGCCGCGCCTCGCTCGAGCTGATGCGGACGACGCAGCTGCACAAGCAGGGCACCGACGACGACATCGGCATCGCGTGGCATCTGCGCAACGTCGGGCCGCTGCGCGTCGCCGCGCATGGCGGGACGCTGGCGGGACACATCCTGCTGCTCGAGTTGTCCCCGAGAAGAACTTCGCGATCGGCATCCTCACCAACGCGATCAACGGCTGGCGATTGATCCAGGACGTCGAGCGCGAGATCCTGAAGCAGTATCACGGCGCGATCCTTCCCGAAGAACCACGCCATCGCGCATCGCGGCCTGGTCGAGACGTTGCCCAACGTCGAGCCGCTCGCGACGCAGCCGGACCTCGCGCCGTACGTCGGCCGCTACCTGCGGCCGATGAATGCGGTGCCGTGCGCGTCGAAGGCGGGCAGGCTCGTCGTGCAGGAACTACCCGAACGGCGGCGACCCGCGACCCGTGATTCCGATCGCCTTCTTCGGTCCCGACCGCGCGGTGGTCACCGACGGCAGCGAGCGCGGCCAGTCGATCGAGTTCGTCCGCGACGCCAAGGGCGCCGTCACCTGGATCCGCGTCGTCGGCCGCGTCGCAGTACGCACAAATTGACAACCCTCGTCCCAGATCGCCGCACGAATGTCTACGAAGGTCTACGGGGCCGGGGATCATTTTCGATCACCGGCGCCACGCTAGCCCAAGCAGTGGCACCAAGGTCCTGGTTTCCCACATCTATTAGGGTCGATCTCGACGGCTACCCGGGCGGTACTGCGGAAAAGATCCCCGGCCCCTTCACCAGGCGAGTCATCGCACTCTTCGAACAGGTGGGCGAGGTCGTCTGCACTGGCCGGACGGGGCGACAGCTTCGTCACGCGATGCTGCGGCAACGTGCCCGCAACCAGCGTGGGAATGTCGGATGACGAATAGCCGACGGCGTTGAGGCCGTTCGGCACCTTCAGCTCGCGCATGAACCACGTGATGCGATCGGCGAGCACGCGACCGGCGTCGGCGCCCTTGACGTTCGACACGTTCGCGCCGAGCGCGGCGGCGGCCTGCAGGTGCCGGTCGGGACTGGCGGGACCGGTGAATCGAAACACCGCCGGCGCGTTGAGGATCACGGAAATGCCGTGCGGCACGAGCGGGTGATCGGACCGGTAGCCAGGCGCGATGTAACTCTTGACGTGACCCGACACCGGATAGGACATGCCATGCGGCAAGTGCACGCCGGCGTTGCCAAATCCGACGCCGGCATACGAGGCCGCCAGCAGCATCTGCGCGCGCGCCTCGTCGTCGGACGGGTCCGCCACCGCGCGCACCAGACAGGCCGAGACCATCCGCAGCGCCTGCAACGACCACACGTCGCTGATCGGATTCGATCCCTGATACGCGGGCCTCAGCGCCGGACGATCCGGGAGAGGCCGGCCGGTGAACGGCATCGCCGTGAACGACTCGATCGCGTGACTGAGGATGTCGAGCCCGCTCGACGCCGCCACTTCCGGCGGCATGGTGCGCGTGTTATCGGGATCGAGCAGGCCGAGCGTCGGCTTCAGGCGCCGGTTGGCAATGCCGGTCTTGGCATGCAGCGTCGTGAGATCGAAAATGCTGACGCCGGTCGTCTCGCTCCCGGTCCCCGCGGTGGTTGGAATCGCAATCAGCGGCTGGAGCGGTCCCGGCACCGGCAGGCCCCTGCCGATCGGTGGATTCACGTAGTCGAGAAAATCGGCCGGCGGATAGGTGACGTAGAGGTTGACCGCCTTGGCGGTATCGATCGTCGAACCGCCGCCGATCGCGACATACGCGTCGTAGCGGCCGTCGCGCGCGAACGCGATCGCATCGAGGAACGATTGATCGGTCGGCTCAACCCGGACGCGGTCGTAAATCGCGTAGCGAATCCTGCTGGCCTCGAGCGATTCGATCACCACCTGCATCGGCGGCAGGCCTCGCACCGTCGGATCGGTGACCACCAGCACGCTGGCCGCGCCCATTTCGGCGAGGTCGAGGCCGACTTCGCGCGTCACGCCCTTGCCGAAGCGAATCGACGAGACCGCCATCTCGAACGCGATGTCGGGGTTCATCGGCACTACGATCTGAGGATCTGGCGAATCGGATCCGGGTTCAACCTGGTGCCGAATTTCCAGCACGTCCGACAGCCCTCGCAGTCGTAGTAGTGGATTGGCATCTGCGGCATCGATGCGGCCTGCGGCCGGAAGGCGCCCGACGAGATCTCGGAGTCGACGTAGGTCAGCGTCGCGCCGCAGCCTGGACAGGCCGGGTCCGCGGGCCGCTCGTTGCTGTCAATTTGCACTCTGCAGTCCTCCGGTCAATCCGACCCTGGCATGGTAGACAACATTCGCCAAATCGCCCAACCACAAATTCGGCGATCATGATGATCGGTCATGCCCCTCTACCTCGGCCTTGATGCCGACGCGCACGGCTTGAACGCGGTGGCCATCGAAATCGCCGCCGAACGACGAGTGGTCTTCAGCCGCTCGGTGAGTTTCGATCGCGATCTTCCGGAGTACGGCACCACCGGCGGCCTGCGGCGCACAGCCGAGGGCGACGCCGCACCGCCGCCGCTGATCTGGGCGGATGCGCTCGATCGCCTGTTGGGCCGGCTGGCGGCGGCGGCCGAGATTGACGTCGAGGACATCCGCGCCGTGTCCGGCGCCAGCCCCGAACACACCTCGCTTGCCTTCGATTATCGCGCCGACTCCGCCCCGGCGGGGCTCGAGCCCTCGGTCGCGCTGGCGCGCCAACTCAAACCGAATGTCGGGCCGAGCGGGCCGGTCGGGGCCTATCTCGAAACGCTGCTCGTGGGCACGGATGGCCGGCTCGCCCCGTACTGGCAGAAGCGCTACGCGCTGCCGAACGCGGCGATGGTCGGCTGGACCGACGATCACGCGGCGCGCATGCTCGGTCTGGGACTGATCAACGAGGGCGCGATTGGCGTCGTGTTCGGCACGAGCGATGTCGTCTCGGCCGGCCGGCGGGTCGTCACCTTCCGCAACGGTGCGCTGGCGCGCGACTGGGTGCGGAGGGAGTACGGCCTCGATTGGGACGCGATCGGGCGGCTGCTCGAGGAGGCGCCGGGCAACGACGGCTGCGTGATGCTGCCGTGGGTCGAGCTCGAAACCACCCCGCGCATCCGGCACGCCGGGGTGCGGCGCTTTGGCTTCGACCGCCACGACATCGCTCGCAACGTGCGCGGGCTGATCGAGGGGCAGGTGCTGGCGATGGCCAATCACCTGCGGCTGTCGAGCGACAGGGCGGTCGAGAAAGTGGTCGCGACCGGTGACGCGGCCGCGCAGCGCGGGATTTTGCAACTGCTGGCCAATGTGTTCGGCGCAGAGGTGTTGCGACTCGAGGTCGAGCACCGCGCGGCGCTCGGCGCGGCGCTACGCGCGTTCCACGCCGATCGGCTCGCCGCCGGCGAACCACTGTCGTGGACTTCGGTGGTCGGCGGCTTTACCGACCCGAAGCCGGGACACCGGGTGTCGCCCAATCCTCGGCAGGTGGCGACCTACGCCGAGCTGCGCCGGGACTACGCGCTCCTGGAGCGCCTGCATCAGGATCGCCGCGCTATTTGCTGACGCCGAAGGTGAAGATCGTCGTCGACTGATACGACTCGCCAGGCCGCAACAGCGTGGGTGGAAAACCCGGCTGATTCGGCGTGTCGGGATAGTGCTGCGTCTCCAGGCAGAACCCCGCGCCGCGTGCGTACGGACGGCCCGACTTGCCAATCAGGCGACCATCCAGCGAATTGCCGGTGTAGAACTGCACTCCCGGCTCCGTCGTCGCGACGTCCAGCGTGCGGCCGCTCGCCGGCTCCACGACACGCGCGACGTGGCGCCCACCCCCGGAGTGCGGCTTCAAGACCCAGTTGTGATCGAAGCTGCGTCCGATCACCTTTGCGTGGCGGAAGTCGAACGGCGTGCCCTCGACGGCATCGACGGCGCCGGTGGGAATCAGCGTGGCGTCGACCGGCGTGTAGCGCTCGGCGTCAATCATCAGCTCGTGGCCGAGCACGTCGCCGCTACCCTCGCCCGCGAGATTGAAATAACTGTGTTGCGTCAGGTTGACGTGTGTCGCCTTGTCGCTGGTGGCGCGGTAGTCGACGATCAGGTCGCTCGAGTCGGTCAGCTCGTAGCTGACCGTGACGCGAAGCCTGCCGGGATAGCCTTCGTCGCCGTCGGCACTGTCGTGGCTGAACGCGACGCTGTTGTGTCCGGGCCGCGGCCTGGCTCGCCACATCGCCTTGTCGAACCCCACCCTGCCGCCGTGGAGGTGATGCGGGGCGTCGTTGGCGGCGAGCCGGTACTCGGCGCCGTCGAGCATGAAGCGCGCATGCGCGATCCGGTTCGCGTAGCGGCCGACGATCGCGCCGAAGTACGGCTGGTCCCCAAGATAGCCGTCGATCGAGTTGAAGCCGAGCACGATGTCCGCCGCGCGTCCGTCTCGATCGGGCGTGATGACCGACGTGATGATGGCGCCGTAGTCGAGCACCCGCACCTCGACGCCGCGGCTGTTGCTCAGCGTGAATTGACTGACCTGGCGGCTACCCACCGCACCGAATGGATGACGCTGCACCATCTACGTTGGCCCAACACAGCGTATGCCAGTTTGCCGGCGACGTCCCCTTCGGCGCCGAGGATGTGCGCATAAAATAACTGCCGGTGCACATCATCGTTCTCGGCGCCGGCGCCATCGGCAGTATTTACGGCGCGCGGCTGTCGACATTCCACGACGTCACGCTGATCGGCGGGGCGTCGCACGTCGATGCCATCGGGCGTCATGGCCTGGTGATGCGCGGACATATTTCCGGCAACGCTCCACCTCCCGGCCTTGACCGCGGTGCCGTCGATATCGCCGGGCACGCTGATCCTGCTGACCACCAAGGTCACCAGCAACGTCGCCGCCGTGCGGCCAATTGTCGAGATGCTCCCGGAGAACGTCACCATCGTCTGCGTCCAGAACGGGCTGTACTCCGAGAACCTCGTCAAGGAACTGGTCGGCGATCGCGCGCTGGTGCTGCGCGCCATCACCCAGGTCGGCGGCGTACTGGTCGAGCCTGGCGTGGTCGACAACACGGTCGCCGGCTACACGCTCCTCGAAGCACACGATCGGTCGCCGGCGATTGCGGCGCTTCTGTCCGAGGCCGGCCTCGACGGCCGCGTCAGCCCCGACATCAGGAAGGAGATGTGGCGCAAGGCGATCTTCAACTGCGTCATCAATCCGACGACGGCGCTGATTGGATCGGAGGTCGGCGCAATCGTCGATCCGCAGCTGAACTGCCTTGAAGCGGCAGATCATCGACGAATGCCTGGCGGTGGCCAGGGCGGACGGCGTCGGCTTCGATGAGGACTTCGTCGCGCTGATCGATCGGGTGTTCGCCGGCGCGCGGACCATCGCCTCGATGCGCCAGGACCTGATGAAGGGCCGCCGCACCGAGATCGATCACATGAACGGCGCCGTGGTCGACCTCGGCGACCGCTACGGCATCGCCTGCCCGGTCAACGCGGCCATGACGACGATGATTCGATACCTGGAGAGCGAAGCGCGGCTAGGACCGCGCCGCTTCAGTACGGCACATCGATCAGGCGGTCGCCCGATGCGCATGTCCTCTTCGAGCAGCTGCAGCAGCGCGCGCGCGATCGGCCCCGGCTTGCCGTCGCCGATCCGTGTGCTCGTCCCACTGCACGATGCCGGCGACCTTCACCGAGCTGCCGATCAGCAGCATCTCCTTGGCCGCCAGCGCATCGTCCATCGACACGTGCGGCGACCTTCACGTCGTTCAGCTCGTCCGCGCGTGACCAGCGTCTGCGCCAGCTCCAGCAGCCGCAGCGACGTGCAGCCCGACAGGATGTGATCGAACTTCGGATGCACCAGCACGTTGTCGTGGGTGACGAACGCGACGTTCATGTTCGAGCTTTCACCGACATGCCCGTCGTGATCGATGAACACGCCGTTGTCGAAGCCTTTCTCCTTGGCTTCCATCTGCATCAGCACGTTCGGCAGGTAGTTGGTGGTCTTGGTGATGGCGTAGAGCGGCGGCTTGATCGGATAGGTGGTGGTCATCACGCGCACGCCGTCGGTGGTCCACTTCTCGGGATAGACGAGGCCGGGGAAGATCATCACGAAGAATCCGGGATCGGCGCCGGCCGACCGGCGTCAGGTCGAGATTGCCGGGACCCGACGACAGCCAGTAGCGGATCGAGCCGTCGCGCCGCCCGCTCGCCGCGGTGGTCCTGATGATGATGTCGCGCATCTCGTCGCGCGATGCCCGGCAGCTTCAGCTTCGACCGCTCGGCGGACTTCAGGAAGCGATCGAGGTGCGCATCGAGATCGTAAATCTTGCCGTTGACGATGCCGGCGGTGTCGAAGATGCCGTGGCCGCGGTGGACCATGTGATCGTCGAACGGGATCACCATCAGCGCGGGATCGGTGACGATCCCGCCGAGCTGGCTGGAGTAGAACGCCGTGTACTTGACGGGCTGTTTCGCGCGCAGCGCCCGGAGTTGTTCGACGACGTCGTGTTCGTTCAGCGTGCGCAGCGGGGTGTTGGTAGCGGCCATGGTCGCAACAGTCTAGCAGTCTATTGGCACCTCGCATCCGGCTTGCCCGTTGGCACCCCCTGTGCAGGAACTGCGGCCATGCGCGCGCCTGCACTGAGACAGAGGCCGGACCATCTGGCTGGGACGGAAGGCACCTGCGGCCACCATACCCCCGACTTCGCGGCCGCCACGAGACCGAGGTCGCGATCATCGGCGGCGGCATCACCGGCGCGATGATCGCGCAGGCGTTTGCCGAGCACGGCATCCGGGTGATCGTCGTCGAAGCCGCGCGCGTCGGCCACGGCAGCACGGCGGCGAGCACGGCGCTGCTGATGCAGGAACCCGATTACGATCTCGAGGCGCTCTCGGCGCGCTATGGAGCGCGGGTCGCACGACGCATCTGGCAGCTGCAGCCACGAGGCGGCGCGCGATTTCATCGAACCTGATCCGCAGGCTGAGGATCGATTGCGACCTCCGCAAGCGCGACTCGCTGTACTACACGCTGGACGGCGAGCAGGCCAGGCACCTCAAGCGCGAGTTGCAACGGCGGCGGGCGGCGCGACTGCCCGGCCGATGGCTCGACGAGGAGGCGCTGTGGCGCGCGGGCGGGATCCGGGGCGCCGGCGCGATCAGGAGCAGCGGCAACGCGCAACTCGATCCGCTCAGGGCGTGCGCGGGTTTCCTCGCCGCGGCGGTCACGCGCGGTGCCACGGTCTACGAGCGCTCGCGGATCCAGCGGATTCGCCAGCTGAACAACGGGGTGCGGCTGTATTCAGCCGGGGGCACGATTGACGCGCAGCGGGTGGTGATCGCCACCGGGTATGCGACCAACTACTTCCGCCCGCTCGCCGGCCGCTTCAAGATGCGTCACACCTACGTGATGGCGACCAACGCGCTCACGGCGAGTCAACGGCGCCGGCTGGGCCTCGGGGAGGTCATGGTGTGGGACACCGCGCGTCCGTATCACTACGGGCGCTGGACCTCCGATCATCGACTGCTGCTCGGCGGTGAAGATCGCCCCGTCAAGCCAGGGGCACGCCGCTCGCGGCAATTCGCCGGCGCGATGCGCGACCTGCACCGCTACTTCACCACCCTCTTCCCTGCGCTCGACGGCATCGGGATCGATCGCGCGTGGGAAGGGTTGTTCGCCATGACCCCGGATGGCCTGCCCTACATCGGCGCGCACCGCCATTACCCTCGCCACGCGTTCGCGCTTGGCTACGGCGGCAACGGCACGACGTTCGCGACCATCGCCGCCCGCATGCTCGTCGAGCAGTGGCGCGGCATCGAATCGCCCGATCACCGCTTGTTCGCGTTCGGACGCCAGCCGCGCGGCGGCTAGCTGGTGGCTGAAGAAAACTTCTACCTGAATAACCAATGACAAATTAAGAATACAAAAACCGGAATCGCGCACAGGACTGGGTTTCTGTGTTCGTTCTTCCGTATTCGTTCTTCCGTATTCGTTCTTCCGTA
The DNA here is from genome assembly GCA_963795125.1 of uncultured Acidimicrobiia bacterium. Lineage (GTDB taxonomy): Bacteria > Acidobacteriota > Vicinamibacteria > Vicinamibacterales > UBA2999 > 12-FULL-67-14b. The sequence goes on from CAWCGQ010000002.1 coordinate 85,715, forward strand.
TCGTTCTTCCGTTCTTGAGGCTGCGTTCTTCAGCAGCCCTGTTAGTCCGCCGGCGGCAGCGGCGCCTCGGCTGGTCCTGAGATCACCTTGCCTTTCGGCGTGAACCGCGAGCCATGACACGGACAATCCCAGGTGCGCTCGGCGTCGTTCCATTTGACGACGCAGCCCAGGTGCGTGCAGATGGCAGAGCGCACGTCGATCGCACCCGAGCGATCGCGTGACGCCGCAACCTTCCGGCCATTGAGCTCGAGGATCTTGCCCTCGCCGCGGCGCACCGCGCGCAGCGACCTGCCCTCCGGCCCGGCAAAGCGGTCGCGGATCATGTAGTAGGGGTAGTCCTTGTTCTCCTTGAGGTATTCCCACACCCCGCGCCCGACCGCGGCGCGCCCGGGATCGAACAGATCGGTCCAGGGATTCGGTCGCCCGAGGATCTGATCGGCGATCATCATCGCGCTCAACACGCCGAAGGTCATGCCGTTGCCGGCGAAGCCGGTGGCGGCGTATTGATGGTCGGCCATGCGGCCAATGTACGGAAGGCCGTCGGGGGTCTCGATAACCTGCCCCGACCAGCGATGCGTGACCTCGGCGCCGGGCAGGATCCGGCCAAGGCGGGTTTGCAGCGTGGCGAAACACTCGGAGGTGTCTCGCTCTGGCCGGTCTTGTGATCGAGGCCGCCGAACATCACCATGTCGAAGTCGCGCTGCCGATCGAGACGCAAGTAGTGATACGGATCGGCGGTGTCCCAATAGAGCGCGTCGGAACGCGGCCCGAGGCAACGCGCGCCCCGACGACGTAGCTCGTATACGAGCGCCAGTTTGGTCTGGAAGGCGGCGGCGCCGACGAGGCCGCGCACGCCGCTCAACGGATTGTGGGTCGCGATGAACACATCGTCACACGTGACCGTGCAGCCGTTGGCCGTGACGCTCAACGGCGACTCGACCGAACTCCGCGACCTCGCTGTGCTCGTGAATCGTGCCGCCGTTGGCCTCGATCGCCCTGGCGAGCCCGGCGAGAAACTGGCGGGGATGGAAGCGGGCCTGATTGGCGAACCGGACGGCCGGAACCGGCATCATCGGCGTGCCGTCCGACGAAGGTGGCGTCGAAGCCGAGCTCTGCGGCGAGGGCGGCGTCAGCCTGGAGATCGGCAATCGCCGAGGCCGATTGCCCGCCGGGCGGCACGTGCAGGTAGCCGTCGACCCATTCGAAGCCGCACTCGATGCCTCGAGATCGCGAACCAGCCTGTCGACTGCGATCGATCGCCGCCAGCCCGGCGTCCCACGCCGCCTGCGCATGGCTGCGACCGAATCGATCGGCGAGCTCGCTCAGCCGCGCGTCGGTCACCATCGTCAAGTGGGCGGTGGTGTGCGCGGTATCGATCGACGCCGAGCGGCCGCGCTCGAGCACGATCACCGACTTGCCGGCGGCAAGCAGCAGGTAGGCGGCCGAAAGCCCGGTGATGCCACCGCCGACGACCACCACATCGGCACGGGCGTCGCGCTCGATCTTCTTGAAGTTGGAAAGGTCGCGCTGTCCGACCAATAGGGCGCGGTCGCGGTGGCTGCTGTCACAAATCCCTCCGCGGCGATCGGAAGCACGCTCCGTACCAGCGCCCCGCCAGCGCGTCCGTCCCGCGCTAGTCCTCTTTCCAGGGATTGTTCGCGAACACGGCGAGCTCGGTCCACAGCACGCGGCGCGGCATCGCGAGCCCGGCCATGATCGTCGCGGCAATGTCGTCGGCGTACAGCTTGTTCGGATTGTTGCGGCCGGTCTTGCCCTCCAGTTGGTCTGCACTTCCGACGGCACGATGCAGACGACGCGGATGCCGTGCGGCCGCAGCTCGGCCTGCCAGCACTGCGTGATGCCGCGCAGCGCCCACTTGCTGCCGGCGTAGACCGTGGCGCCCTTGGCGCCTTTCATGCCCGACGTCGAGGCGATGTTGACGATGTCGCCGTCGCCTTGCGCCTTCATCATGCGGCACGACGCGGTTGGTGAGGTCGACAACGCCGAAGACGTTGGTCGCAAACAGCTCGCGCATCGCGTCGACGTCGAGCGCGCCGATCTCCGCGGTGTAGCCGACGCCGGCGTTGTTGATCAGGACGTCGATGCCGCCCATCGTCGACAGGCACTGCTCGACGACGCGCTGGTTGTCGGCGTCGGAGGCGACGTCGGCGCGGACGCCGTGCGCGCCGGTGTCGCGGGCGGTCGGCGGCAATGCGCGCATTCGTTGCGGCCGGTGAACACCACCTGGTGTCCGGCCTTGCGGGCATGCCGAACGATGGCGGCGCCGATCCCCTGGGAGCCGCCGGTGACGAGGAATCGCCGGGTAGTCATGGCCTCATTGTATCCACCGGGTGCGGCGGCGCCGGGGTCCGGCCCTTCCGGTTTCGATTCATTCCGAAGTACCCTTGGATCCATGAGCAAACGTAATCCGCGGTCACCTCCTGCTCTGACCCGCCGTCGATTCCTCGAACAACTCGGCGCGGTCGGCGGTTCGTCGCTGGTCTTCAGCACCCTGACCTCCTGGGACCTGATGGCGGGGCGCGCCGGGCAGAAGCCCGAGCTGACCGGCAAGCCGGCCAAGTCGAAGGTGCTCGTCCTCGGCGGCGGCCTGTCGGGAATGGTCGTCGGCCTACGAGCTCGGCAAGCTCGGCTACGACTACCAGATGCTCGAGGCGCGCGATCGCGTCGGCGGGTTGCAGTGGGCGGTCAAGAAGGGCGCCGAGCACACCGAGGTAAACGGCGGCGAGCGCCAGGTCTGCACCTTCGACGAGGGCCAGTACATCAACGTCGGCCCGTGGCGCATCCCCTACTCGCACGAAGCGCGTGCTGAACTACTGCCGCGAGCTCAACGTTCCGCTGGAAGTGTTCCTCAACGATTCGGACGCGAACTATTTCTACTTCGAAGGCAACGCCGCCGGCGCGCTGTCGAACAAGCGGATCCGCATGCGCGAGGTCAAGGCCGACCTGACCGGCGCGGTCAACGAGCTGCTGGTCAAGGCGATCGATCAGAAGAAGCTCGACCTGCCGCTGACCGAGGAAGATCAGAAGCGCCTGACCAACTACCTGGTGAACCAGGGCTATCTCGATCGCGAGACGCGCAGCTACCGCGCGTTCGAGAACCGCGGCGAAGGCGATCCGTACCAGCTCGCGCAGCTGCTGCAGGGCCCGTTCAGCAACCGGCTGCGCTCGGTGCCGGCGCTCGAAGGCACCACCGCGGCGCCGATGTTCCAGCCGATCGGCGGCATGGATCAGATCGCGAAGGGCTTCCAGCGCGCGATGGACGCGAAGCGCCTGACGTTCAACGCCGAAGTGCAGTCGGTGCATCCAGGACGCCAACGGCGTGAAGGTCACCTATCTCGACACCAAGAGCAACAAGAAGACCGAGGTCGGCGCCGACTACGTGGTCGTCTGCCTGCCGCTCAATCTCGTCACCGGCCTGAACATCAACCTCGTCGCCCGAGATCATGGACGCGGCCAGGCAGGTGACCTACAGCAACAGCGCCAAGATGGGCCTGGCGATGAAGCGCCGCTTCTGGGAAGAGGACGACCATATCTTCGGCGGCCACCTCTACTCGAACCTGCCGCTCGGCGAGTTCTCGTATCCGTCGAACGACTACTTCACCAGCAAGGGCGTGCTGCTCGGCCTCTACGCCAACGGCCCGGTCGGCAACCTGCTCGACCGCACCGTCGCCGAGCGCATCGAGCACGTCCTGACGCACGCCAGCAAGGTGCACCCGCAGATTCGCACCGAGTTCGAAAGCGCCTACGCGGTGTGGTGGCGCAAGGTGAAATACAACGAGGGCGGCTACGCCAGCGGCCGCAACGAAGCCCGCCGCCAGATTCTCTCGAAGGTCGACAACCGCATCGTGCTCGGGTCGGCGGCGAACACGCCGCACTCGGAGCCGGACTGGCAGGAAGGCGCGATCTCGGCCGGCTGGCAGGCGCTCAAGTCGATCCACGAGCGCGCGATGCGCGGGTAGCTCCGCTCAGAACTGGAACAGCCGCGTCATCTTGACCACGAACGCGCGATTACGCAGCCCCGGATAGCCCGGCGTCGTCGTATCGCGCTCGTCGGTGTAGACCAGGAACAACTCGCTGCCGGGCTGGTATTCCCACCGATAGCGAAGGTTGCTGCTGAAGACGTGGTCGGCGGACGAATACTGCACCAGCGCGCTCAGGAAGCGGCGCGGCGAAAAGCCGTAGTCGGTGCGCGCGCGAATCACCTGCGAATCAAAGCCCCCGCTCGGCCGCGTCACGTGGTTGAGGGTGAAGCTCGGCTCGAGCGACCACTGCTTGAGGATGGCAAAGCGGCCGCTCGAGTAAGGTCAGCGACGTGAGGTGGCCGTCGTAGAACTGGCCGGCCTGCACCGCCAGGCTGCCCGACAATCGGCGCTGCTGCCCGAATCCGTAGGTCGCGACGATATCGTTGAACCCGTAGCCGCCGACCGGAATGGTGTGCCCGGTGGCGACGGTGAACGGCCGCGTCAGGAATTCGTAGCGATCGGTGGCGACGATCGAGATCAGGTCGCTGGTCTGCAGCTCGGTGAGAAACCGTCCCGCGACGTTGCGCGTTTCCAGGAAGCCGGCGCCGTTCTCGAGATACTCGAACGTCCCTTCCCAGGTGTACTTGCGAACCCGCTTGCTGCCCGTCGGCCGCGGGCTGAAACGCGCCGAGCCGAACGCGCGGCTGAAGTTGGTGCGGTTGGTGAAGCCCGACCTCCGGGACTGTAGTTGGCGCCGACCTTCAGGTAGTCGAGGCGGACGCCGTAGCGATCCGGCGCGTAGTCGAATCGCCCGGTATAGCTGCGGTTGTCCGTCATCCGCCCGTCGGTGTTCGACTGCGCGAAGTAGCCGCTGGTGGTCAGATCGTTGAAGAACGAAAACGTGCCGTCGACGCCGAACGCCATGTTCGACTGGCCGGGCACGAGCACCGATTGCGAGCGGTTGGTCAGCATGGCGCCGATCACGCTGCGGCGCAGCACGTCGCGGCGCACCCGCAGCACGGTGAAGTTGGTCGACGGCGTGCCGCTGACGTCGTCGTCCGCCGTCTGCAGGTTGAGCGCGCCAATCGTGGTCCGGCCAATCTTGCCGGTCAGCCGGCCGCCGACGTCGATCGGAATGACCGCGCCGGAGCTGAGGCCGATGCGTCGGCTGTAGAACAACTGCGGCGCGCCGACCGATGGATTCGAGTTGCCGCCGCTGCCGAAGCCGAGTTGGATGCCGCCGGCGCCGCCACCGGCGCCGCCGCCGCTGCTGTTGCGCCCGAAGTCGAACGTGCCGCGGCTCTCGAGAAAGAAGTCGCGCTTCTCGGGAAACTGCAATTGAAAGCGCGTCAGGTTCAATTGCTGCTCGTCGACTTCCACCTGCGCGAAGTCGGTGCGCACCGTCACGTCGGCGGTGAGGTTCGCGGTGATGCCGTACTTGAGGTCGCCGCCCCATCCGGCGTCGACGTCGTTGCTCACCGGCGGCCGCGACAACCGATCCGAACTGTCGCGCAGCGACAGGTACGGCTTCGCCTGGATGTTGGCGCCCGGCCGACGGCAGATCGAGCCCGACCAGCGTGGCCGCCTGTGAAATGCGGAACATGCTGTTGGGCCCGCCATTGGCCGCCGGCAGCGCCGTCAGGTGCGCCCACTCGTTCTTGCGGCGGATCGAGCGGCGCATCTGGATGCCCCACTCCTGATCGGCGCCCGACACGTAGCGCAGCGACTTGAACGGGATCGCCATCTCGGTGGTCCAGCCGCCATCGAAGCGGCCGGCGTGCACGTTCCACACCGGGTTCCAGTCGGCGTTCGGATTGCCTTCGTCGGTGACCAGTTGATCGGTGAAGCCGCCGAGCGGGTTGGTGTAGAAGTTGTAGCCGTTGCGGTCGATCGTGAAAGGTGTCGAGCAGCACGCCGAACATGTCGTTCTGCCGCAGCTGGCTGGTGTCCCGCCGCAACTCGTTGGCAATCCACTTATCCGGCGGCGCCGAGTCGTACAGCTTCGCGGAGATGTAGATGAACTCGTTGTCGTACATCACCCACGCCTCGGTGCGCTCGGAGACGGGCTGGCCGTTGGCCGGCACCGCCTGGATGAAACCATCGACCGGCTGGTTCTCGCGATAGACGGCTTCGTCCAGGTTGCCGTCGATCGTCAGCGGCGTCGCGCAACTCGAATGGCGCGGACCACGACGCGGCCGTTGGCGCGCACGACCGTCGCGGGCGCAACCGGCGGCGACGGCTCGTCGGTCGCGGCGACGCTCTGCGCGAAGGAGAACGTCGGGATGAAGATCAGGATGAGAAACACGAATCTCATCCGTTCAGTCTATCCGACCGATCCTTGCTGCCGTGGTCGGTGTGCCATCGGCGATGACGGCCTGTCTTTGTTTGTCTACAAAACGGCCGTCTGGCTCCCGATGCTCAGCGTCGCAGAAAGGCCAGCACGTCTTCGGTCAGCCGGGTCTTGTGCGACGCAAGCAGCCCGTGCGGGCCGCCGTCGTACTCGATCAGCGTGCTGCCGTGAATGCCCTTCGCCGCCGCGCGCGCGCTGGCGTCGATCGGCACGGTCTGGTCGGCGGTGCCGTGAATGATCAGCGTCGGCACGGTGAACGACTTCAGATCGGCGCGCAGGTCGGTGGTCGCGAACGCCACGGCGCAGCTCGAGCGTGGCCGGCAGGCTGGCCTGCATCGACAGGTCGCACGACCAGTCGACGACGGCCTGGCTGACCGGATGGGCCATCGCGCCGACGCCGTAGAAGTCGACTTGAAGAACGACGGCCAGAAGCCGGCGCGATCGGCCGTCGATGGCCGTGCCGCCATGCCCGTCGAACACGCTCTGTTCGGTGCCGAGCGGGTTGTCGGGAGTCTTCAGCATGTACGGGACGATCGACGAGATCAGCACGGCCTGCTTGATGTTCGCCGCGCCGTGGCGGGTCAGGTAGCGCGCCACTTCCCCGCCGCCCATCGAAAAGCCCAGCAGCGTCACATCCTGGCGCCGGTCTGCTCGATGACCGCCGCCAGGTCATCGGCCAGGGTGTCGTAGTCGTAGCCGTCCCACGGCTGCTGCGAGCGGCCGAAGCCGCGCCGGTCGTAGGCGATGGCGCGCATGCCGGCGTTGGCCACCGCCATACCCAGCTCATCAAACGTGTCGGATGACAACGGCCAGCCGTGCATCATCACGACCGCCCGGCCGGCGCCCCAATCCTTCACTCGCAGTTTCACATCGTCGCGGGTCTGAACGTGATTCATCGCTATTGCCTCAGGCACGAATTTGCAAGCGGGGTGCCGCGCCAAGCCACGAAATGGTGGCGCAACTCTTGCGTTTCACCGGTCAGCACCGCGATTCCAGGAACCCGCGGCGCACATATGGGAGTCATCATGCCGAATAACGACGAAGTGAAGGGCAAGTTCGATCAGGTCAAGGGCAAGGTCAAGCAGGAGGTGGGCAAGGCCACCGGCGATGCCACCCTGCACGACGAGGGCGTTGCGGACGAGGCCGGCGGCGAGCTGCGCGAGGGATTCGGCACCGCCAAGCGCAAGGTCGGCGAAGCCGTCGAAGACATCGGCGACGCGATCAAGAAGTAGAGGCGGCCGGTAAGGCGCACGGTGGGATAATCTCGCCCATGGCTGCAATAAACCTGCTGGTCAACGGCAAGCGGCACACGGTCGATGTCGAGCCGTCCACGCCGCTGCTCTACGTCCTGCGCAACGATCTCGATCTGGCCGGCCCGCGCTTCGGCTGCGGGCTCGGCCAGTGCGGCGCCTGCACGGTGCTGATCAAGGGCGAGGCGGTGCGCTCGTGCGTGCGCCCGGTGTCGCAGGTCGAGAACGTCGAGATCACCACGCTCGAGGGCCTGTCGAAGGACGGCCAGCTGCATCCGATCCAGCAGGCCTGGATCGACGAACAGGTGCCGGCGTGCGGCTTCTGCCAGAACGGCCAGATCCTCACCGCCAAGGCGCTGCTCGACAAGACCCCGAACCCGACCGACGCGCAGATTCGCGACGGCATGAAGGACACGCTGTGCCGTTGCATGACCTATTACCGGATCAACGCGGCCGTGAAGCTCGCGGCGCGGAGGCTCGCATGAGGCCTCCTTCCCGCCGCGCAGTTCCTGCAATCGTCCGGGATGCTCGTGGCATCGGTCGCCGCGATCTCCGTCGACGGCGTCGAGGCGTTCCTGCAGCGTCCCGCCGGCCGCGGGGCCGTATCCCGATCTCGACTTCCTGCAGCTCGACTCGTGGATCGTGATTCGCCCCGACAACACCGCGACGTTCTTCGTCGGCAAGACCGACCTCGGCCAGGGCACCGGCACGGCGTTTCGCCAGATCATGTCGGACGAGCTCGACATCGCCTTCGAGAACACCACCTGCGTGATGGGCAGCACCGACATCACGGTCGATCAAGGCGGCTCGGGCGGATCGGATGCGCTGCAGACCGACGGCTACCCGATGCGCCGCGTCGCCGCGGAAGCGCGCCGCGTGCTGCTCGACATGGGCGCGGACTACTTCGGCGTGCCGGTCACGTCGCTGGTCGTCAGCGACGGCGTGATCAGCACCAGGACCGGCGACACCGCCGATCGCGGCATCAGCTACGGGCAGCTGATCGGCGGCAAGAAGTTCAACGTCACGCTGACCGGCCGCAACATCGACGCCACCACCGGCACAGGCGCCGCTCAAGTCGGTCAAGGCGATGAAGAACGTCGGCCTGTCGCCGCGCCGCGACGACATTCCGCGCCAAGGTCAACGGCACGCAGCGCTGGGCCGTGGACATGAAAGTGCCCGGCATGCTGCACGCGCGCAACGTGCGCCCGCCGGTGGTCGGCGCCACGCTCAAGGCGATCGACGAGTCGTCGGTCAAGGACGTGCCCGGCCTGGTCAAGGTGGTGAGCCGCGGCAACTACGTCGCGGTGGTGTGCGAGCGCGAGGAGCAGGCGATCCGCGCCGCGCGCCAGCTGAAGGTCGAGTGGACGCCGCCGGCGACGGCGCCGTTCCCGACCTCGGAGAACCTGTTCACCTTCATGCGCGCGGCGACGCCGTCCTCGACCGGCAAACCGGTCGTGGTCGGCGATGTCGCCGCCGGCATTCGCCGGCGCCGCGACCATCGTCGAGGCGCAGCTACGACGTGCCGTTCCAGGGACACACCGCGTTCGGCCCCGCGCATGCGCTCGCCGATCCGTCGAACGATCAGCTGACGATCTACTCGAACGACATGAAGTCGTACGGGATGCGCAACGGCGTGGCGCAGTTCCTGAAGATGCCGCGCGAGAAGATCCGCGTGGTGTGGATGCAGGGTCCGCAGGCCTACGGTCGCACCGCCGCGGAAGATGCCGGCTTCGAGGCGGCGTTCCTCGCCACCGAGCTCGGCCGCCCGGTGCGCATGCAGTGGACGCGGCAGGAAGAAACCGCGCTGGGACACCAAGGGCCCGGCCTACGCCATCGACATGCGCGGCGCCCTCGATGCGAACGGGCCAGTTGGTCGCGCTCGACTACGACGCGCGCGCCGCCGACTTCGACCACGTCGGCTACAACGAAGCACGAGACGGTGTTGATCGCGCAGCTGATGGGACAGCGCAAGGCGCAGCCGTCCGCCGGACGCGCGTCGTACCCGTCGGACAAGTACGCGATTCCCGAATCGCCGCATGGCCGGCAGCGTCGTGCCGATGCCGCTGGCCTTCGAAACGCCGATCCGCATGGGCAACCTGCGCGATCCCGACGGCCCGCAGGTCACCTTCGCGTCCGAGAGCTTCATCGACGAGCTCGCGGCCGCGGCGAAGGCCGATCCGCTGGCGTTCCGGCTGGCGCTGCTCGAGCGCGGCACCGGCGACGATGCGGGATTCAAGCGCGTGCGATCGATCGCCTGCCTGAAAGCGGCGGCGGAGAAGTTCGGCTGGACGCCGCGCCCGTCACCGGCGCCGCGCGCCACCGGCGACATCGCCGTCGGCCGCGGGGTCGCCTACGCCTACCGCAGCGAGACCGTCGCGGCGCAGATCGTCGAGGTGGAAGTGAATCGCCGCACCGGGCGCATCTGGGTCAAGCGCATCACCTGCGCGCACGACTGCGGCCTGGTGATCAATCCCGAGGCGCTGACGCGCACGCTCGAGGGCGGCACTGCTGCACTCGGTCAGCCGCGCGCTGTTCGAAGAGGCGCGCTTCGACGACGCGAAGATGCTGAGCCTCGACTGGGTCAGCTCGCCGACGATGACCCACGCCGACGTGCCGGAGCAGATCGACATCGTACAAGTGAATGGCGATCCGAATCCGGATCGCCACGACCTGCCGCATTACGGAGCCGGGGAAACGATCTGCAAGCCGATGCTGGCCGCAGTCGCCAACGCCGTGTTCGACGCCACTGGCGTGCGAATGCGGCGACTGCCCCTGACCGCGCCGCGCGTGCTGGCGGCGCTGAAAGGCTGAGAACTACTTCGGCATCAACACCGTGTCGATGACGTGAATCACGCCGTTCGACTGGTTGACGTCGGCGATGGTCACCCACGCGGTGCCGCCCTTTTCGTCGGTGATGCCGACCTTGCCGTCCTTGACCCACGCGACCAGCTCGCCGCCGCTGACGGTCTTGACAGTGGTCTTGCCGCCGTCCTTCTTGATCATGCCCATCAGGCGTCGTCGCGTCAACCTTGCCGGCCACCACGTGATAGGTCAGGATCTTGGTCAGCGTCGCCTTGTTTTCCGGCTTCACCAGCGTGTCGACCGTGCCCGCGGGCAGCTTGGCGAACGCGGCGTCGGTCGGGGCGAACACCGTGAACGGGCCCTTGCCCTTGAGCGTGTCGACCAGGCCGGCCGCCTTGACCGCGGCGACGAGCGTGGTGTGATCCTTCGAATTGACGGCGTTGTCGATGATGTCCTTGGACGGATACATCGCCGCGCCGCCGACCATCACCGTCTTTTCCATCTGCGCGTTGGTGGCAGCCGACACCATCAGGACACTGGCAGCCAAAGCAATACCAAATCGATACATTACGGATTCCTCCTCGCGCGTCATGCGCGTTCAGGGTAAGGAACCCTCGGCCGGAGGGGATTATTCCCGCCCTTCGGGGGCTCGAAGGCGTCCTCTATCAGGCACACAAACGACCGGCACATCAATTGCACGACCACGGTTCAGCCAGTGACCATCGGAGGGCACCCATCGTGAAGCTCATCAGAATGACAACCGTGGCAGCGCTGCTGGCCTCGCTGGTCACCGTCCAGCCGGCGCTCGTCAGCGCCCAGGGCCGCGACCGCCGCGATCGCCAGGAACAGAAGTGGGAGCGCAAGGAAGCGCAGCGCGAACGCCGCGAGGCGCGGCGCGATCGCTACGAGGATCGTCGCGAGGCGCGCTATGAAGCGCGCGACGATTACTGGGACGCGTCGCGGTATTACCGCAACGACCGCCGCTATCGCGCGCGGCGCATGGGCCGCAACGATCGCATCTATCGCGGCTCCGACAATCGCTACTACTGCAAGCGCGACGATGGCACGACCGGTCTGATCGTCGGCGGCATCACCGGCGGCGTCCTCGGCAACGTCATCGCGCCCGGCGGCTGGAAGACCCTCGGCACGATTATCGGCGCCGGCAGCGGCGCGCTGATCGGCCGGGCCATCGACGACGGCGACATCGTCTGTCGCTGAGGATCCGGCGGCGCGAAGCGAGCACCGCACTCATTTCGCGCCGCCCTCGTCCCTCCGACTCACCGGACATCTCGATCCAGTCGAGTTCCTCTTCAATCCGGTGAAACGCGGTCGTCGCCAATCTCCTCGCTGCGCGCGCATGTCGTGAACGGCCCGCCGCGCCGCCTCGAGGGCGTTGGCGTGGATCTCGTTGCGCGCCACGCGCAGGGTGTTGCCGGGCGACCCGGCCGCGCGCTCATGCGTCAGCTGCGCCGTGAACTCCTGGCGGACGGCGCGGGCGATCGGCGACGGGTCATCCGCGAAGGTCGCGAGCGACGCCGCCAGGGCGCGGTCGCGGGCCGCGCGCAGCTCGCCGCCGACCAGATCGTCATCCCGCACGCGCAGCCAGTGCAGCAGCGGCCCGAGCGTCATGCCCTGGATCACCAGCGTGCCGAGCACGACGATGAACGCGGTGAAGACAATCAAGTCGCGGTGCGGGAATCGCGCCGGCAGCGCGAGCGCGGCGGCCAGGGTGACGATGCCGCGCATGCCTGACCAGGAAATGACCAAGCCGCTCGCCAGTGACGGCCGCAGCATCGGCCGCGGCGGTTGGAACCCGACGCGGCGGTGCCACCACTGGGTGACGGCGTTGAACGACATGTGCCACGCCACGCGGACGACGATCACGGTGGCCAGCACCGCGCCGGCGACGGCGAAATAGCGCCCGCGGTCGACCGCTTCGAGGCTGTTGAGAATCGGGCGGATCTGCAGTCCGATGAAGATGAACGCGAGAATGGTGAGCGCGAACACCGCCGTCTCCCAGACGGCGTAGGTGGAAATGCGGAGCCGCGCCGGCGTGTGCTCGGGCAGGGTGCGCGCCACCGTGATCGCGTAGCTCACCATCGTCAAGACCCCCGACAGCCCGACCTGCTCGGCGAACAGCCACACGCCGAACGTGGTGACGAACTGGAGAATGATCGCGGTCGGGACGTGCTCGACCCGATCGAGCAGCTGCAGCGTCACCCAGCCGAGCGCGGGACCGACAACGATGCTGCCGGCGACCGCGAGCAGGAAGGCGGGAGCGACATCGACGACCGAGAAGGCGTTGGCCGCCACCGCGCCGACCGCGAGCCTGAAGATCAGCAGCGATGTCGCGTCGTTGAAGAGGCTCTCCCCTTCGAGGATGGTCAGGATGCGATGCGGCGGTTTCAACAGCCGCAGGACCGACGTGGCCGCGACCGCATCGGGCGGCGCCACCACCGCGCCGAGCGCAATCGCCGGCCCCCACGCCATGTCCGGCACGAACCAGCGCACCACCAGCGCCACCGCGAGGGTGGTGAGCGCGACCGCGAACACGACGAGGCCGGTGACCGGCGCCCAGTTGTCCTTGAGGTCCCTGAGCGACGCGTCGTAGGCGGCGTCGAGGAGAATCGGCGCCACGAAGATGGCGAGCGCCAGCTCCGGTGGGACGGTGAACGTCGGCGCGCCAGGAAGAAATGCGAGCACCGCGCCGCCGAGCGCCAGAAACACCGGGTACGGCGCGCCGAGGCGGCGCGCCGTGCCCGCGAGAATCAACGACGCGATGAACAGGCCGAGGAGCTGTTCGAGTCCATGCATGGCAAGGCGCTCAGTCTCTGAGCGACCCCATGTCGATCGAGAAACGATAGTTCACGTCGGACCGCAAGCGGCGGCCGGCCGCGCTGTCATGGTTCATCGAGGCGCTGCGCATCGGCGCGCAACGCGCAGAGATTCACTTGAGGACTTTGCTCTTCGGGGCCCCGTCGCCCTTGCCCGCGACGCCGGTCTTGCCCGCGACGCCGGTCTTGGCCGCGAGGCCGGTCTTGGCCGCGACGCCAGTCTTGGCAGCATCGCCGGCCTTGGGCGCCACCGCTCGCTTGGCGGCGGCTTTCGCCTTCGGAGGTTTCAGGGCTTTGGCTTCTTCGTCGGTCGCCGCTTCCAGATGATCGTCGGCAATCGAGGTCTTGAGCTTCTTCAAGCCTCCGGCGGTGAAGTCGATTTGCAGGTACTCCTCCGTGCGCATCAAAACGCGCCCGGCGCCCCAATCGGGTCGGAGTCGATGACGAACGATGGCCTTTTCTTTGAACGGCATGCGGGTTTCTGCATATTACTCGCTGCGGCATGGCGAAAACGAAATGGTTTGAAGTGCTGACTATATAGGACCAAAGAAGACTTCAGGCGACTGTGTGTCCTCATATAAACCACCACTGGTGTATCGGAACGAGACGATTTCGCTCCTTCAGGCGGGTGGGGGAACACAGACCAACCCGTAAGTCGTTCCTCATCCACAAGATAGCTATCCTGGCGCCGGCGAATGCCTACGGCCCAGCTCTTGCCTACAGATTCACCGTAATGCTTCAGCAGAGTTCAGTCACCGTCGCGGATTTGTCCGACGTGCGTGTCTTCGATAATCCGGCAGACCGGCGCGCTCACCCTCGCATTCCCGTCACCAAGCTGCGGGGCGCCCGCGTCCGTATCCCTCATCGTCCCGCGGTCTCGCTCGTCGACTTGTCATCGGGTGGCGCACTGCTCGAACTGCCATTCCCCGTACAGCCCGAGTCGCGCTTCGCGGTCCAGTTGCTGACGCCGGTCGAGCAGATGGAGGTGCCCTTTCAACTGCTGCGGTGCTACGTTGCGGAGCTGAGAGGCGGCGTCACCTATCATGCGGCCGGGGCGTTCGACAGCCTCCTGAACCTCCAGGCCCTTGCCGCCCGGGCGTCATCTGCGGCGCAGCGGCTCATCACGACACTCGACGTGCTGCATCGCGGCGCACACGCCGCGGCCGGGCAGTCGCGGGGAGCCGCCGAGTTCAACGAGCGGCTCTCGGGGGTGCTGGTCGCGCTAAGGCGCGGCGACTCGCTCGACCTGGTTGCGCTGAAGGTCAGGGCGCACTTGACGCAGAAGTATTCGTCGCTCGCGATCATTCCGGGGCAGTTGCCCAATCGCGAACCGTTGACCTCGGTGGAGTGCTTCGGGCTCACCTTCAAGTCGCGATATGTGCTCTCCGCCCAGGATCGCCGCTACCTGAAGGCGAACGCGCAGTTGCTGTCGATGATCGACGATTGCCGGCGAGAAATGCGTGACGAGGAGCACCAGCCGTTCCACGCGACGGAGGTGATCCGCGGTGCGGCGGAATGGTTGTCGGCGCGATCGGAGCCGTCGGCGGACGCCAGTCTTGCGAACGTCACCAGCCTGCTGCGGGCGCCACTGCCGGTGCGCTCGCTCTTCAACTTCAACCGCTAGACACGGGCAGCGCCAGCACCTTTTTCAGCGTCACGGCCGATGGCTCCAGATAGCCGCGGACGCCAATGGTCACCCGGGGCTGGCCGGCATGCCAATTCGCCGTTCCGTGCAGGCGATCCCACAGGGCGAGCCCGCTCGAAAAGTTCGAGTGGAGTTGCGCGGGATCGGTTGAATGATGAATGGCGTGGAGATGCGGGGTGGCAATAATCCGCGAGAGTAGCCGGTCGGCGCGAGGACTCAGCCTGATATTCGAGTGGTGAAATAGCACCGAGAACAGCGTCAATGTTTGCCAGGCGGCGAGCACGCCGGGCGTGACCCCAATCACCGCAATCTGGGCCGCCCGCCAGGGCACCGAGGCCGCCAGCTCCCCCGCATGAAATCGCAGGCCCGTGGTGAGGTCGAGGTCGAGATCGACATGGTGCACCAGATGGCACCGCCACAGCGCGGGCACGCGGTGCACCACGACGTGCCAGAGATACAACGTGTAGTCGAGCAGCACGACGGCCAGGGCAGCGCGAAGCCAGGGTGGGCCGCCAATGAGATAGGTGAGGCCCCATTGCCGGCGGGCCACGGCTCGCGCCACCGGCACCACCACCGGTGTTTCCAGCAGGTGAACGGTTGCCGCGGCCATGCCGGCGATGGCCATGTTCCGGATCCGGTGCGTCGCCGGCCGCTCGACGTACGGGCGGGCCCGCCGGCGATACTCCATGAGCAGCACCGCGCCCGCAAATCCCAGCAGCAGACCTCCGCTCAGCCAGGAATTTCTCCTCATCTGGCCATTGTAGAGTGTGTGTGGCAGTCAGTCACTCAACTCATCCGATGTTCGACGACACCGTTCGCAGTCATGTGGAACCGCTGCTCGCGCCCGTTGCCCGCGGGCTTGGGCGCCTGGGACTCTCGCCCACGATCGTCACCTGCGGCGCATT
The DNA here is from genome assembly GCA_963795125.1 of uncultured Acidimicrobiia bacterium. Classification (GTDB taxonomy): domain Bacteria; phylum Acidobacteriota; class Vicinamibacteria; order Vicinamibacterales; family UBA2999; genus 12-FULL-67-14b. The sequence continues at coordinate 101,484 of CAWCGQ010000002.1, forward strand.
CGCGCTTGCCTGCGCGGCGGCGCTGGCGATTGCCGGCGGCCATCCCGCTGTGGGGTTGACCCTCTGGCTGTTGAGTCGAGTCGGCGACGGGCTCGACGGAGTATTGGCGCGCGAGTCGAAACGCGTCACCGTTTTCGGCGGCTACCTGGACATCACCCTTGATATGGCCGCCTACAGCGCGATGGTGGTGGCGTTTGCGACAGTGCACCCGGAGCCGCGGCTGGGATGGCTTGGCATCCTGACCGGCTACACCCTCTCCATCACCACGACGCTGGCACTGGCCGCCGCGGCTGAACGATCGGGTCGAAGCGTCAGCGACACCAACCGCACGTTCCAGTTCTCGCGCAGCGTGGCGGAAGCGGGAGAAACCACCGCCGTCTACGTCGCGTGGACGCTGTTCCCCCAGTGGGTCGGCCCGATGGTCTGGGTGTGGTGCGTCGTGCTGTTGGTGTCGGCCGTCCAGCGATCCGTGCTGGCGTGGCGGGTCCTCCGCTAAAGAGCCGCCGCCGGTGCCGGCACTCAGTTGGCGAGGCGTATGCCATGCTGGGGTGTGGCGCCTGGAGTGTCGTCGATCGGCGTGACGCGTAAGACGGCGGTGATCGCCGCCGTGGTGGTGATCGCGGCGGTGGCCGTCTGGCAGCTGCCGGTTTCCCGGTGGGTCGTCACCCTGGCCGAGCAGGTGCGCTCCATGGGTTGGGCCGGCGTCGCGCTCTTCATCGCGATTTACGTGGTGGCGGCAGTGGCGCTCCTTCCAGGGGCGCTCCTGACGCTCGCCGCCGGATTTGCCTACGGGCCGGTGGGCGGGCTGCTCATCGCATCGCCGGCCAGCGTGGTCGCCGCGACGGTGGCGTTTTTCCTGAGCCGGACCATTTTCCGTGACTGGATTCGTCAACGGATCGATCGATACCCCAAAGCCCGTGCGCTCGACTCGGCGATCGGCGCCAACAGCTTCAAGCTGATCCTGCTGCTGCGCCTGTCGCCGCTCATCCCGTTCAACATCCTGAACTACGTGCTCGGCCTGTCGGACGCCAGCGCCGGCCGCTATGTGGCGGCGTCGTTCATCGGGATGCTGCCGGCCACCTGGCTCTACGTCTACCTCGGCTCTCTGGCGACCACGGCCGCGCAACTGAACGAGGCCGGCCAGGGCAACTCGTCGCAGAAGCTGATTCTGACCGGCGTCGGTCTGGTCGCAACCATTCTGGTCGTCGTGCTGGTGACGCGGGCGGCACGGCGCGCGCTCGAGCGGGAGGTGGCCGCCAAGGCGCCGTGATCGACTACCGCGTCCAGGCGAAGTAGCGATCGAGCCAGCGCTTCACCGACGGCGTCAGCAGGCCCTTCCGATAGGCGTCGCCGGCCTTCTTCAGCGCTTCGGTCTGGGTCGGGTACGGATGAATGGTTGCCGCCAGATCGCCGAGCGAGCCGCCATGGGTCACGACATAGGCGGCTTCGGCAATCATTTCTCCGGCACGCGCCGCGACGATGGTGCAGCCAAGCAGGCGGCCGCCGTCGTGATGCACTCGCACGAACCCTTGCGATTCCTCGTCGAGCACCGCCCGATCGACCTCAGCCAACTGGATGGTAATCGTCTTGACGTCGCGGCCCTGCGCGCGCGCCTCGGCCTCGTAGATTCCGACGTGGGCGATCTCGGGATCGGTGTAGGTGCACCACGGCAGCACCAGCGCGCTCGCCCGCTTCCTGCCGTAGAACAAAGCGTTCTGGATGACGATGCGCGCCTGGGCGTCGGCGGCATGCGTGAACTTGAAGCGTGAACAGACGTCGCCCGCCGCGTAGATGCGCCGGTTGGTCGTCTGCATCCGATCGTTGACGATCACGCCGTGCTCGGAGACACCCACGCCGGCGCGATCGAGGCCAAGGTCCTCGACGTTCGCCGCCCGTCCCGCCGCGACGAGGAGCTGTTCACCGGTGTTCCGTGGCCGGTGTCGCGTCGCCGCGTTTGTAGTGGAGGCGCGCTGCTGTCCCGTCGCGGGTGACCTCGAGCAACTCGACGCCCAGTTCCAGGCGCACGCCGTCAGCGAGCAGTCGACGCTGCACCAGCGCGGCGGCGTCGGCGTCCTCATTGGGTAGCACGTGAGGTGAGCGGTCGAGGAGGGTGACGGCGCTACCGAAATGCGCGAAGGCCTGCGCCAGCTCGCAGCCGATGGGCCCGGCGCCGATCACGATCAGCTGCCGCGGTAATTCGGTCAGCCAGAACACCGTTTCGTTCGTGAGATACGGAAAGTCGGCGAGCCCCGGGATCGGCGGCGCGACCGGACGGCCTCCTGTCGCGACCACAGCACGGTTGAACTTCAGCGTGTGCGGCGCCACCGCAATCGAGCGCGGACCGGTGAATTGGCCGCTACCGAGGAAGACGTCGATGCCGGCGCGCTGCAATCGTTTGGCGGAGTCGTTGGCGCTGATGCCCGCGCGGCGCTCGCGCATGCGGCGCATGATGTGGGGAAAATCCGGCTCGATGCCGCCGATGCGCACGCCGAGTCGTTGCGCACGTCGGGCATCGGCGATGGCGCGCGCCGATCGGATCAGCGCCTTCGAGGGCACGCAGCCGGTGTTGAGGCAGTCGCCGCCGAGCAGCGCCCGCTCGATGAGCGCCACCCGCGCGCCGAGACCCGCAGCGCCGAACGCGGTCACCAGGCCGGCGGTACCGCCCCCGACCACCACCAGATCGTAGACATCCTGCGGCTCGGGGTTCTGCCAGTCCGCGGGGTGGACCGCGTCAAGCAGCGCCTGGTTGGACTGGTCGAGCGGCAATATCAGGGGCGCGGTCGTGGTGGTGATCATTTGGTGGTCGGACTTCTTTACTATGGATCATCGATGTCTGCACGGACGACGCGCCGCCGGTGGCCCGAGGGACTGCGAACGGCGCTACGCCTGGCACCAGTGCTGCTCGTCGTGATGGGACTGTTCGGCACGGGTCTCCTCTCGGCGCTGGCCGAAAGCCTGACGGACACGGACACGGGCGCGGTGACGGCGCGCTACTATCGCGCCGTTCTGCAGGACGACGAATTCAGGGCATCGCTGGCGCTGACGCTGTGGGTGGCGACGGCGAGCACGGCAGTCGCCACGGTGGCGGGCGTGGGCATCGCGCTATTGCTCTCGAGGCTGAGGGCGGGTCGGACGCTCGCGTACCTGCTGCTGCAGACACCGCTGGCGATTCCCCATCTCGCCCTCGCCGTTGCGCTGCTCATGTTGATTGGACCGAGCGGTTGGATCGCCCGCGTGCTCAGCGCCGCCGGGCTGCTGTCGGAACCCGCGCTGCTCCCGGCGCTCGTCTACGATCGCTACGGCATCGGCATCATCCTGGCGTATCTTGCCAAGGAAATTCCGTTCATCGCCGTCGTCACGATCGCCCTGCTTGCCCGGATCGGCCCGGAGTACGAGCGGGTGGCGGCAACACTTGGCGCCTCACGGTGGCAACGGCTGTGGCACGTCACGGTCCCGATGCTGGCGCCCGGCGTGGTCAGTGCCGCGCTGATGGTGTTTGCCTTCGTGTTTGCGGCGTTCGAAACGCCGTTCATTCTCGGACGGCCGTACCCGGCAATGCTGTCGGTTGTGGCCGAGCGCCGCTATCTGAGCCTCGACCTCCACGATCGCCCCGACGCCATTGCCTGGGCCCTGCTCATGACCCTGCTCGCCGCCATCGTCGTGCGCGCGTATGTGACGCTGTCGCGCGCCGTATGGGGCCGCGGACGGCCGGTGGTCTTCTGATGCGCCGCGGAGGCGGACTGACGCTGGCCACGTTGCTCGCGCTGACGATCGTCTCGGTGCTGGCGATCGTGCCGATCGTGCTGCTGGCGATCGCGAGCGTCGGCAGGAATTGGTACTCGCCGGCGCTGCTGCCGCCGGAATGGAGCCTGCGCGGCTGGGAGTACCTCGTTTCAGACGGCGCCGGCGTCGGCACGGCGCTCGGCGCCAGCTTCGCCATTGCCACCGTCGTCTCGGTGGTGGCGGTCGCAATCTCCTTGCCCGCCGCGCGCGTGCTGGCGTTCCACGAATTTCGCGGCAAGCAGCTGCTGCTCTTCGCGCTGCTGCTGCCGGTGCTGGCGCCGCCGCTGGCCGCGGCCATGGGCGTCCACGCCGTGTTCCTGCGGCTTGGCCTGGTGGACTCACTCGCCGGCGTGGCGACGGTGCATCTCATACCGGCGGTGCCGTATGCCACGCTCATGCTCGCCGGCAGTTTCGCGCGGTTCGATCCCGCGCTCGAAGACCAGGCGCGCACCCTCGGCGCCACGCGCTGGTTGGTCTGGCGCCGGGTCACCCTGCCGCTGCTGCTGCCCGGCATCGTCGTCGCCGCCACCTTTGCGTTCCTGATCTCGTGGAGCCAGTACTTATTGACGCTGATTGTCGGCGGCGGCCGGATCGTCACCCTGCCGCTCCTGGTGGTGGCGTTCGAGCGCGCTGGCGACCAGGCCGTCGGCGGAGCGATGGCGATCGTGTTCATTGCGCCGACCCTGATTCTGTTTGCGCTCGTGGCGCGGCACGTGAGGGAACTCTGATGCGACGGCTCCTGTCGGCCGCGCTGGCGGGGGTGGCGATGGCGATTGCCGCCTGCGCCGATCCTGGACGCCGCGCGCCCGAGCCCGATGCGGTGTTCCAGGGCCACTGGCGGGACATCGAGCAACAGGCGCGTGGCACAGCGGTGTCGTTTGCCATGTGGGGCGGTGAGGACGCGCGCAATCGCTTCTATCAGGGACCGGTGAGGCAATCCGTGCGCGAGCGGTTCGACATCAAGCTCGAGATCGTCCCGCTCACCGACGCCGCCGACGTGATCAACCGGCTGCTGAACGAACGCCGCGCGGGGCGGGTTGCGGGCGGCGCCATCGACATCGTGTGGCTCAACGGCGAAAACTTCCGCACCGCACGACAAGGCAACCTGTTGTGGGGCCCGTTCGCCGAGCGGCTGCCGAACATCCTTCACTTCGAAGAGGCCGAGCGCCGTCGCGACTTCGGAACCCCTACCGACGGTTACGAGGCGCCGGTGGAGTCGGCGCAGTTCGTCTTCGCCTACGACACCTCGAGAATCGCCAACCCTCCCGCGACACTCGCCGCCCTCCGGGAATGGATCGCATCCCATCCCGGGCGGTTCACCTATCCGGCGGTGCCGGACTTCACGGGGTCGGCGTTCATCCGACATGTGCTGTATCACGCGGGGGGCGAGCCGCTGGAGAATTTCGGAGCGTTTGACGAGGCGGTCTACGCGCGCGCTTCCGCTCGGGCGATTGAATGGTTGCAGGGCATCCGGCCGATGCTCTGGCGCCAGGGCGCAACCTATCCGGCGACGCCGGCCGACCTCGATCGACTGTTCGTCAATCGGGAAGTGGACTTCTCGATGAGCTACCGGCCGACATTCGCGTCAGAGAAGATCGCCCGAGGCGAGTTTCCACCCTCGACCCGGACCTTCGGTTTGCTGGAGGGCACCATCTTCAACTTCAGCTTTCTCGCCATACCGTTCAACGCTCCGAACGCGCCCGCGGCGCTCACCGTCATCAACTATTTCCTGTCGCCGGAGCACGCCCTGGCCAGGAGCCGGACGCTCGGCGGGCTGTTTCCGCTGAAACTTGATGGCCTGGAGCCGCGCATGCGGACCGCGGCCGAAGCCCTGGCCGTCGATGCCGCCACCCTGCCGCTCGAATGGCTGGAGGCCCATCGCATCCCCGAAGGCAACGCGGAATATCTCGTCCGCTTCGAACGCGATTGGCAAAGGCGCGTGTTGCGATGACCCCGTCACTCACGCTCGAAGCGGTGACGGCGGGCTACAAACTCCGCAGGGTGCTGGAGAATTTGTCGCTCGAAGTCCCCGCGGGCTCGCTGACGGCGCTGCTCGGTCCCTCCGGCTGCGGCAAGACGACCGTCCTCAACGTGATTGCCGGACTGTTGTCGCCGTCCTCAGGCCGGGTGATGCTGGGCCGTGAGGATTTGACCGACGTCGCCGCCGAGCGGCGGCAGATCGGCGTGGTGTTTCAAAAGCCGCTGTTGTTTCCTCATCTGTCGGTGTCTGAGAACGTCGCGTTTGGTCTGGAGATGCGCGGAGTGCGCGGGCCCGAGCGCCGCGCCGCCGCCGATGCGATGTTGGAAATGGTGCAACTCGACTCGTACCGCGAGCGAAAGGTGTCCTCACTGTCGGGAGGCCAGGAGCAACGCGTGGCACTGGCTCGGGCGCTCGTCGGTGGACCGCGCGTCCTGCTTCTCGACGAGCCGCTGTCGGCCCTCGATGAAGGCTTGCGCAACGACATGCGCGCGCTCATCCGCAGCCTGCAGCGCCGGCTCGGCGTCACCACCCTGTTCATCACGCACGATCAGCGGGAGGCCGTCGACATCGCGGACCAGGTGGCGGTCATGCTCGACGGCGCCATTGGGCAGGCCGGCGCGCCTCGCGTGTTCTACACCGAGCCGGCCTCCGAACAGGTGGCGCGATTCTTCGGGTGGACCGTCCTCCCGATCGCCGCCTTCGGCGATCAACTGGCGGACGCTCGGGCCAGGCAGTCGCCCGATGGTCGCGCGCGCGTGGTGGCGTTTCATCCGACCAGTGCCCGCCTGTGTACGACCGTCGACGGCCCGTCGCCGGACAGCATCAGCGTCCCGGTCGAGGTCGAGCGGGTCCTCGACCTCGGCACCGAGACCCGCGTCATCGCGCGCCTGCCCACGGGCGAGCGCATCGAGGTCACACCCGCGCGAACGGCGGAAGAGACGACGGAGATGGGGCCGGGGATGGCCGCGCGGCTGGCCGTCGCGGCGGGCGCCCTGCGCTACTTCTAGCGGGCTGATCAGTCGGCCGGAAAGCGTCGGGAGCTGGCGCTGTATTCGGCGAGGATCCGTTCCAGGTCGGCGGGATGGACGGGCTTGACCAGGTGGCAGTCGATGCCCGCGTCGGCCGAGCGCTGTTTGTCCTGGTCCTGGCCCCAGCCGGAAACCGCGACGATCACCAGCCGCGCACTCCACGGCTGCCGGCGAATGCGCCGCGCCACCTCGTAGCCGTCCAGCCCCGGCAGCCCGATGTCGAGCACCATCGCGTCCGGTCGAAACGAATCGGCAACGCGTACCGCGTCAAGGCCATCGTGCGCCACCTGCACGTCGTGGCCCCGCAGGCGCAGCAGAATGGCGAGGCTGTCCGCACCGTCCTTGTTGTCGTCGACCACGGCGACGCGCAGCGGCGAACCGGGGGCCGGCTCGCCGGCCCCTCGCGCGTCGTCGCGCTCGGCGCCGAGCGCCATCGGCAGGCGCACGACGAATTCACTGCCGCACCCTTGACCGCTGCTCGACACGCTCACCGTCCCGCCGTGCAACTCCGTCAGATGTTTGACCAGCGTGAGGCCCAGGCCCAGGCCGCCGCGAGAGCGATCGAGCGATCGATCGCCCTGCGTGAACATGTCGAAGACGCGAGGCAACATGTCGGGCGCAATGCCAACGCCCGTATCCACGATCGTCACCACGACGTGGTCGGCGTCCCGATCGGACGTCAGAGAGATCCGGCCTCCGGCGTCGGTGTATTTGGCGGCGTTGTTCAGGATGTTGACGAACACCTGCGTGAGGCGCACGGCGTCGGCGTCGATGAGGACAGCCGGCGGCAGCGAGAACGACAGCTCGTGCCCCATCTGTTCCATCACGGGGCGACAGGCCTCGACGGCGCTCATCAGGATGCCGGACAACTCGACCCGCGCCTTGCGGAGCTCGAACTTGCCGGTGGTGATGCGCGCGACGTCCATGAGATCGTCGATGAGCCGCACCATGTGCGACAGCTGCCGCTCCATGATGGTCACCGCCTGGTCGACCACCTGCTTGTTGCCGTTGGCCCGGCCAAGCAGCTGGGCGGCGTTTCTGACCGGGGCGAGCGGGTTGCGCAACTCATGGGCCAGCGTCGCCAGGAACTCGTCCTTGCGGCGATCGGCTTCCTGGAGCCGCTCGACCAGCCGCATCCGCTCGTAGGCCACCGTCACATAGTGGGACAACGTCTCCAGGAACTCGATCTCCTCCGGGTTGAACTCGTCCTTCGTCCGGCTGGCGAAGGCCAGCGTCCCAATCAGCCGATCGTCGGCGAGCAACGGATTACACGCGTAGGCCCGGATGCCGAGCGACTTGGCCACCTGCGCCTTCGGATCGCCGGAGAGGTGGAGCCGGGCGGCGACGATCGGGGTTCGCTGCTGGGCGACGGTGCCGCAGAGGGCTTCACCAAACTGCAGCCGCTGCATCGACGGGGCCAGCGCGTCGGGGACGCCGGCCGATGCGACCAGGCGTAGCGCGCCGCCCGTCGCGTCAACGAGGTAGTTGAAATAGGTGTCGACCTCGAGCTGCTGGCTCACCTTGGCAAACAGATCGCGCATCATGGCGTCGGGCTCGTCGGTCGACAACAGAATCGACGCCGCTTCCCAGAGGAGGCGCAGGCGCGCCTCGCCCATCTTGCGATCGTGAACGTCGATCACCGCGCCGACGAAACCGAGAAAGCGCTGGTGATCGTCCAACCGCGGCAGGCCGGAATTCACCGCCCAGCGGTATTCGCCGTCGCCCCGCCGCAAGCGGTAGTCAATGCTGAATGGGGCGTGGCTGGCATGCGCGGCGCGCAGCACCTCCGTCGCCTGTCCGACGTCGTCCGGGTGAACGTTATTGAAGACATCGATGTCGACGCCGTCGCGCGGCGCGAGGCCGGTGAACTCGTACCACTGCTTGCTCAGGTAGGTGCACGATCCGGTCGCATCGGTGACCCACAACAGCGCCGGCGCGTTGTCGGCCATGGTGCGGAACAGGATCTCGCTGCTGCGCAGCGCTTCGTTGGCGCGCGCGTGCTGGACGACGACCGCGGCCTGATTGGCCGTGACGTCGAGCAGCAGCCGCTCCGTCAGTCGCGGGAAATCCTCCCGCGGCGACGCGGTCACGATCAACCCGCATTCGGCGTCGAGGCCGATCGCCGTGCGTGCCAGATACAAGTTGCCGGGGCCGGACGGATTGGGAACGCTGGCCGTAGCGTCGCCGGCAGGTCGAGCCAGGAACGACTCGACGATCTTCGACAGCTCGGCGCCGCGTTCGGCGGTGGTCGCGCCGGCTGGCGTGCACAGCACCGTGCTGGGGGCGGCGTCGGCGCGATGCCGCAAGCTCACGTAGACGAACGACGCGGTGACCGACCGCGAGACGACGTCGCCAAGATCTTGCGCAATCCGCTGCGGTTCGCTGCGGCTCCACACCACCGACAGCATGGACAGCGCGACCAGGTCCCGGAGGCACCGCCGCATCTCCTCTGGTTCATCGACAACCAGCCGCGCTCGGTCCGTCGACACGTCGGTCAGCTCTCGGTGCGGCGGGCGCGCAACTCGCGCAGCATTTCGTCCGGCGGCACGAAGAACGGGTTCTCCTGCAGGATGCCGCCAACAATCACCATCGGATGTGTCCGCATGATGTCCATCACGACTTCAGCACCAAACTGGTGCAGATCGTAGGTTCAACAAACGGCGTCGTCGTACTTCGGCAGGACAAAATTGAGGCGGGTCTCGTACTCGACGATGTCGGTCACGCCCGGGCGATCCTCGAGCGCCCATTCCATGTTCGCGACCAGCCGGGTCAAGGGAAAGCCTTGCGCCTTGCCGGCCTGCAACACCTCCTCGATCAGCGCGAGCATGCGGTTCTGATCGAAGTGGCCATCGCGAAGGTAGGCATCTTCCCAACGTCGCAGCTCGAACTGGCCGTCGGCTTCGGCTTCGCGCACGGGGACTCCGGCGGCGGTCAACGTTCGACGATGCTCGCCGTGATGGTCGTGCTTGACGATGTGAAAGGCCTTGTCACCGTGATCGAAGCCCTCCTTGATGAAGGGCAGCAGCACGCGGTATTCCTCGTCCTTCGAATTGAAGAACGCGCACACGTGACGCGAGCGATCCAGTGACTTGCCGGCGAGAGAGACCTGGGTTCGTTCAGTCATCATCGTTCCAGTCGGTGCAGTGCCGCGTCGAATGGGCGACGCGACAGAAGTGTGTGTGGAAGCGCCATCATACCTGCGCGCAAGCCGCCTCGCGAGCACTGGTCGGGCGCGCGTCCAGCGTCGCAACCGATGCGGGAATTCCCTACGTGGCGTCGGATCCGGGATCGGTCAGGTTTTCCCTGATGGCGAGGAGTGCCAGCTCGAGCCGCGTCGAAATGCCGGTCTTGTCGAAGATGTTGGTCAGATGATGCTTCACGGTCTGCGGGCTGATGGACAGGCGGGCGGCAATATCCTTGTTGGCCTCGCCGGCGGCAATCGCCGCGACGATCTCGCGCTCCCGCGCCGTCAATCCATAACGCTGCGTGGAGCGGGACTCGTGGCGTTGAATCGCGGCGGCCAGGTCGTCGGTGACATCGGCGTCCATCACGAACTTGCCTTCCATGACGCGATGAATGCCGTCGATCAGCTGCCGCGTCGCGGCGTCTTTCAGAATCAGCCCCTTCGCGCCGAGCTTAATCGCCTGCAGGACTTCGCGCGCCTCGATCGCCGCCGTCAACAGAATGATCCGGCTCGCCGAGTGGCCCAGTTCTTTCAGCGCGTCCATGCCGCCGCCGTTGGGCATGGCGACGTCGAGCAGCAGGACGTCGGGCTGCAGCCGGTTGACCGCCGCCACCGCCTCGAGGCCATCGGCGCACTCGCCGACCACGGCAAATCCCGCTTCGCTCTCGAGCAACCGCTTGAGGCCGTCCCGGAAGATCGGGTGGTCGTCGGCAATGACGATGCGTGTCGTGAAGGGCTGGGTCATCCGGTCACCGTTCCAAAAATCAGCTCGACCCGCGAGCCGCGTCCGCGCTGTGAATCCACCACCAGGTCCGCCTTGGCTATTCTTGCCCGCTCCCGGATGATCGCGGGGCCAACCTGCAGTTTATCCATCGCGCTCGACGTCAACCGGCCCTCGAAGTCGAACCCCTTGCCGTCGTCTTCCACCGTGACCCGGCAGTGCCGATCGTCGGTCGATTCAATCCGGACCAGGACGTTGCGGCCGCCGCTGTGCTTGCGGACGTTGACGAGGGCTTCCTGAACGATGCGAACGGCCTCGATCGCAATCGCCGGCGGCAGGTTCACCCTGCTGTCCGAGGCCACAAAGCGGGCGGAGATGCCGGAGTCTCTCCTGAACCGCTCGACCAGGGCGCTGACCACATCGTGCAGTTGCTGGCCGTCGTCGATTTCAACCGGCCGCAGCGCCTGCATCAGATCGCGCAGTGCCTGCACCTCCTGCCGGACCGCGGACTGCAGTTCGGCGAGCGTGGCGTCGATGGTCTCCCTGGAACGATCCGGGGCGCGGCGAAGCGCCTCGATCTTCATTTCGAGGCCGAACAACGCCTGAATGGCGCCGTCATGAAGTTCGCGCGCCACCCGCGCGCGCTCGTCCGCTCCGGCCCGAACCCGGAGCCGGCGGGTCAGGAACACATTGGTGATCGCCGGCGTGACATGGTCGATCATCGATTCCAGCAGATGAACCGCCCGCTCGCCGCCGAGCGTGGCCGGATTGAACACATAGACACGGCCGTTCCACTCGCCGGCCAGTCCGAAATTCATCGCCAGCAGCGACGCCGGGAACTGCAGGGATCGGATCGGCGCCGGGATCGTTATTTCGCGCCGCGCCAGCGGCCACATTCCGGGAACCGCGACACGGACGGCGTCGGGCGCGTCGCCCTCGATGGTGGCGAGCCATGCGGTGCCGGCGTCGGCGAAGAGCCATGACTCGCGCTGCGCCGCGTCGAGTTCCACCGGCGGTGCGTCGGTCGGCTCCGCCGCACCGTCGCTCGGCCGGACCAGCCACAACGTCGTCCGTTCCCGTTCGTGATCGTGCATGACCACGGCCACCAGCTGCGCTCCCAGCACGCGCACGAGGTGCTGCCCGAGCAGGTTCATGGTTCCGCCGAGGCCCGCGCCAACTCGCGGCTGACGCGCAATGTCGGCAATCGCGGCCAGCTCACCCTTCGAGCGCTTGTCCTGCTCCGCCAGGTAACTGAGCAGGACGCCGGTAATCAGCAGGTAGGCGGCCCGCAGCACGATTCGATTCAGTTCGCCCTCACTGGTCGAGAAGAGATCGCGCCAGGGGCCTGCTTCGGCGACCGCCGTTTCGCCGAGAAACACCATGACGACGACCATCGCCGTCAGCAGCGTCTCGCGCATCGCCCAGCGGAATGCGGCGGCCAGCACGACGAAGAGGAAGAACAGGAAGAACGGGCTGACGGGTCCCTCGCTGACCACCGTCAGCACCGACGTCCACACGATGTCGCCGGCGTGAAGCACCCGGACCTGACGCAGGCTCAGTTGCGATGCGCCGTAGACCAAGGCCATGACGATGACGCCGTACAGCGCGTAGGCCATCAACACGCCGTAGGTAATGGTCTGAAGGCGGCGGGGTTCGGTGGGATCGAGGTAAATGGCGATCAGCCCCGTGATCACCAGGAACGCGCGTCCGACCGCGAGAACCCGTTCGGTTCGGACGCGCTCGGCGCTTTCCGAGCGATGTCCGGCAATTCCAAACACGCGCTCAGTGTAGCGGCCAGCCGCCTCGCCCCGCTGGTACTTTAGTGCCATGTCGTCAGGCACCTATGGGGCATTTTCATGCGACATAGACGTATATAGACTGACTGCAATGGTCTGGTTTTTTGAAAAGGAGTCCAGCTTGATCCGGCTGGAGATCGGCTTTGACAGGGCAAGCCGGCTGTACTCGGTCGTTCGCCGCGGGTCGGATGGCCGTGTCAGACGCGTCGACATCCTCGGAGAGGTTCCCTGCCGTCATTTGCTCCAATCGACCGAGCGAGAACTCGAACAGAGCGGCTGGCGAAAATCGAGCGCGCCAATGTCGTTGGATGAATAGCCACGACCATACGGGCATTTGCGCGCCGTGAGTATGGGACTTGGGTGAGGGTGCCCGGCACTTAAGTGCCCACCCCCAATGCCTTGGTTCCATTGCGGCCGGTAGCGTGTGTGGCTACTAATGACGTCTCCTTGCCCGCGCCCGGCCAATTTTCGGACCGCTTCGAGGGAACCGCCGTTCGAAAGACCGCTCGGCGAGCGAAGTCGTCAACCATGCTCTGGCCGGGCGCGGGATTTTTTTCGCTGGTCGTCTCACCCCAGAAGCCCGTTCGACGTCCGGAAGCTAGTCCGTAGAGCCCGGTCTACTGGCTATAATTAGCCAGCCGATCAGGGTCATCTCACGCGGCTCCCAAACATCCATGACAACAGCTCCCGACACCGTGGCATGGCTGCCAAGAGCGCTCACTTCCTATCCGGACCAGAGCGGCGCCTCGCTCGTCGAGATGCTGATCGAGCGGGTGCGGATCGAGCCGTTCAACGCGATTGCCACGGCGATCTTCGCGCTCGCCATCCTGCACACTTTTTTCGCCATCCGGTTCGCGAGGCGTGCCCACACCGTGCAGCACGCGCACGACGTCCGCGCCCGCCTGGCCGGCAAACCTCCGACCCCCAGCGTGCAGGCCGAGGCGCTGCACTTCATGGGCGAGATCGAAGTGGTGTTCGGGCTCTGGTCGATCGTCCTGCTGATCGCGATGGTCGCCTACGCCGGGTGGGAAACCTCGACCCATTACTTCAACTCGGGCGTGAACTACACCGAGCCCCTGTTTGTCGTCGTCATCATGGCGCTCGCCGCAACACGGCCGATCATCGCGTTTGCGGAGGCGGCGATGCGGCGAGTGGCGAATCTCGGCCGCGCCACGCCCACGGCGTGGTGGCTGACCATCCTGACGATCGGCCCGCTGCTGGGCTCGTTCATCACCGAGCCCGCCGCAATGACCATCTGCGCGCTGCTGCTCGCCAGGCAGTTCTACGATCTCGGGCCGAGCACGCGGCTCAAGTACGCGACGCTCGGCCTGTTGTTCGTCAACATTTCGATCGGCGGAACCCTCACGCACTTCGCCGCCCCGCCGGTGTTGATGGTGGCGCGGACGTGGAACTGGGATTTGAGTTTCATGATCGGGCACTTCGGGTGGCGCGCCGTCGTCGCGATTCTGGTTTCCAGCCTGGGTTATCTGTTGGTGTTCAGGCGGGAACTGGCCGGGCTGTCCGCCAAGAAGGCGCCGCCTGACGTGTATGAGCCTGAGTCGCCCGGCGACGAGCCTTTGCCGCTGGCGCCGTGGATTACCGTGGTGCACGCCGGCTTCATGGCGTGGACGGTCCTGACCGCCCACTACCCGGCGATGTTCGTCGGCGGGTTCCTGGTGTTCCTGGGTTTCGCGAAGGCGACCGCGCCCTATCAGAGCCGCATTGAACTGAAGGGGCCGCTGCTGGTCGGGTTCTTTCTGGCCGGTCTCGTCATCCACGGCGGCCTCCAGGCCTGGTGGATTGCCCCGCTGCTCGGCCGGCTCACCGAAGTCCCGCTGTTCCTGGCCTCGACCGTGTTGACCGCCTTCAACGACAACGCGATGATCACGTTCCTCGCGACCCTCGTGCCGAATCTCAGCGAGTCGCTGAAGATCGCCGTGGTCGAGGGCGCCGTGACCGGCGGCGGCCTCACGGTCATTGCCAACGCGCCGAATCCGGCGGGTCAGACGCTGCTCAGTCGATTCTTCGGGGACGGGATTAACCCGGTCGGCTTGTTGTTAGGGGCGCTCGCGCCGACCATCGTGACGATGATTGCTTTTCGCCTGATCTGAAACCCGAATTGCATCCACGAGGGTGGCCATGGAACCGAATGACAAGACCGCGAAGGCGGATTCCTTTCCGTTCACTCCACTGAAGTTCACGCGCCGTTCGCTCGAGGTGTCGCGCGAACGGGCGGCCGATTTTTATCAGGAGATGGCCCGGCGGCGCACCACGCGCCATTTTTCGACCGAGCCGGTCCCGCGGGACCTGATCGAGACGGCGATTCAGACCGCCGCCACCGCGCCGAGCGGCGCTCACCAGCAACCGTGGACCTTCGTGGCGGTTTCGGATGAGGCGACCAAGCGGGCCATCCGCGAGGCCGCCGAAGCGGAGGAACGCCAGTTCTATCACGGGCGCGCGCCGCAGGAGTGGATCGATGCACTGGCGCCGCTCGGCACCGACGAGCACAAGGCGCACCTCACCGACGCGCCGTGGGTGATCGTGCTGTTCCGCCAGGCGCACGGCCTCAACCCCGACGGCAGCAAGCGGACCTTTTACTACACCACCGAATCCTGCGGCATCGCCGCCGGGCTACTGATCGCGGCGGTGCACCGCATCGGCCTGGTCACGCTGACGCACACGCCGAATCCCATGGGTTTCCTGCGCGATCTGCTTGGTCGCCCGGCGAACGAAAAGGCCTTCCTGATCATGCCGGTGGGATATCCCTCGCCGGATGCCCGCGTCCCGGACATCACCAGGAAGCCGCTCGACCAGGTTGCCGTCTGGCGCTAGCGGGTGTCTCTAGGCCGAATAGGCCGTCACCTCGATGCCGCGCTCGCCGCGCTGGACGCGGCCGACCACATCGATCAGTTGTCGCGGCGAGTACGGCTTGGCGATGAACGCCGCGCAGCCCAACCGCCGTGCCCGCAGCCGATTGGCCCCATCGGGACGAATCAGCGCCGTCACGATGATGACCGGAATGGCCGCCGCGAAGCGCGCGGCCAGCGCCCACGCCAACTTCGATGTCGCCACCAGCTCGACGATGATCACGCCGGGGGTCGGCCAGCGCTCGAGTTGGTCGTTCACGTTGGCGGCATCCTCGGCGAGCAGGGGGACAAACCCGGCCCGGGCCAGTTCAGACACGTAGACTTCCCGCTCGGGACCGGCGGCTCCCACGAATAGAATTGGCGTGCCGCTGTTTTCAGCCACTGGGCCTGATCATAAGGGTTGTTGGACCCTGAAGCGCGCCTGAGCGAGGGACCCACCGAATCATGCACATCGGCGCCGGATGGTTTGTCATCGCGAAGCTCGAGCCCCTCACGTGGTGACAGGACCCGCGTGAACCGTCGCACGCTGCTGTTTGCGCTGCTGTATGCCAGCGAGGGCGCGCCGATCGGTTTCATCTGGTGGGCGCTGCCCACCCTGCTGCGCTCCGAGCGGAGTGCCGGTCGAGCGCATTACCTCGCTGACGGCGGTGCTGCTGCTGCCGTGGGTGTTCAAGTTCCTGTGGGCGCCGACGCTCGATGTGCTGCGCGGCCCGGCCTGGGGCTACCGCGCCTGGCTGATCGCGATGCAGATCGTCATGGGCGTGTCGCTCGTGCCGCTGATCTGGCTCGACCCGGTCGAGAGCTTCGCATCGTGGCGGACGCTGTTGCTGATTCACGCCTTCGCCGCCGCGACGCAGGACGTGGCGATCGACGCGCTTGCCATTGGCGCGGTGCCCGCCGACGAGCGCGGACGACTGAACGGCGCCATGCAGGCGGGCATGTTGATCGGCCGCAGCGTGTTCGGCGGCGGCACCGTGCTGCTCAGCACGTGGCTCGGCCGCGAGTGGCTGGTCGGCGCGCTGATCGCCTGGATCCTCATCGCCCTCACCGCCGCGGTGCGGATGCGCGAACTGGAGCCGCCGCGCGAGGGCGCGCGCTCCTTTCTCCGCGCCGCCGGCGCGATGGTCCGGCTGCGCACGACGTGGATCGGCCTGGCGTTCGCCCTCATCGCCGCCGCGGGCTTCGAAGCCACCGGACAGTTGGCCGGCCCGTTCCTCGTCGATCGCGGCGTCGCGAGCGGCACCATCGGCATCTTCTTCGGCGTGTTCGTCGTCGTCGTCGATGCTGATCGGCGGACTGGTCGGCGGCCTGCTGGCCGACGGCTGGGGCCGGGTCGACGACGGCAGCGGCGGCGCTGGTCGGCTTCGTGGTCGCCATCGTGCTGCTCTCGCTTGCCGACCTCGGCGGCTGGCGCGGCACCGGCGTGCTGATCGCCTGCTGACGCTGATGTATTTCTTCGTCGGGCTCTTCACCGCGTCGAGCTACGCGATTTTCATGGACCTGACGCACCCTCGCGTCGGCGCGACGCAGTTCAGCGCCTTCATGGCGGCCACCAATGCCTGCGAGTCGTGGACGACGTGGTCGGCGGGCTTGATCGTCGCCAGCCACGGCTACCCCGCGGCGTTTCTGATCATGGCCGGCGTCTCGCTCGCCGGCCTCCCGCTGCTGCGCGGCTTGCGGCGGTGACATCCGCGCGCGAGAAGCGGACGTTCGGCGCACGCGTTGCGGTACGATGCGGGGAAAGGCGGCACCGATTGTTCGAATCCAGCACCCTTCTCGAGTCGCTGCGCCAGTCGTGGACATCGGTCGTGGCCGTCCTGCCCGATCTGGTGCTCGCGCTCGTGCTGCTGATCGCCGGCTGGCTGTTTGCCAGGCTGGCGCGGCGTCTCACGATCCGCATGCTGCGCGCCGCCCGGGTGGATGAACTGGCCGAGCGATCCGGACTGGACGACTATTCTGGTCCAGGGCGGCGTCGACAGCACCACCGTCACGCTGCTCGGCGGCGACGGTCTACTGGCTGATCCTCGCCGCGGTGTTCATTGCGCTGCTCGACGCGCTGGGCCTGCGCACCGCCGACGATCCTGCTGGATCGCCTCGCGATCTTCGTGCCCGAATCTGGTGGTGGCGATCGGCATCCTGGTGTTCGGGTCGCTGCTGTCGCGCGTGGTCGGCGGCGCTCGTCTTCAGCTACCTGAGCAACATCGGCAGCGCCGCCGCCGCGCCGATCGGCGCCCTGGCCCGCTACGCGCTGCTGGTCTTCGTGGTGTTCATGGCGGCCGAGCAACTGGCGATTCGCACCGAAGTGCTGGTGTCGGCTTTCCAGATCGCGTTCGCGGCACTCTGCTCGCCGCCGCGCTGGCGTTCGGGCTCGGCGGCCGCGACTGGGCTGAAAAAGTGATCTCCCGCTACACTCGCAAGTAGCGACCATGATCATCGACTGCCACACACACCTCAACAACTACCACGACGAATCCACCGAGTCGCTGAGCACCGACCTGGCCACCCTGCAGGCGCATGATGCGCCGCAACCGCGTCGACATGGCGCTGGTGCTGACGTCGTACAAGGTGGTGCCGGGCCGGCCTTCGGCGCGCGCGGTGGTCGAGGCCACGCGACACCTGCCGAACATCCACGTCGTCGCCGGCATTTCCTGGGCGACCTTCGGCGCCGCCGAGGTGGCGGAGTTGCGCTCGCTGCTCGAGGCCGGCGACATCAACGGCCTGAAGCTGTATCCGGGCTACGAGCCGTTCTATCCAGCCGACCCCAAGCTGACCTCCGGCCTATCTGCTGGCGGAAGAGTTCGACGTTCCGGTCATGATCCATACCGGCGACACCTACGCGCCGACCGGCAAGGTGAAGTTCGCCCACCCGCTGCACGTCGATGAGGTGGCGGTGGATTTCCCGCGCGTCAAGTTCCTGATCTGCCACCTGGGCAATCCCTGGTTCCGCGACTGCATGGAGGTGGTCTACAAGAACGACAACGTCTATACCGACATCTCGGGACTGACGCTCGGCCAGTTCACCGATCGCTTCGAAGCCTACATGCGGCAGCAGTTGAAGGAGATGATCCTGTGGGGGGTCAATCCCAACAAGGTGCTCTACGGCACCGACTGGCCGCTGGCGTCGATGGAGTCCTACCTCGCCTTCATGGAGGAACTGAAGCTGCCGCCGCGCGACAAGGACATGATGTTCTTCGAGAACGCCGCGGCGCTGTTCAAGCTCGACGCTGCCACCCCGGCCAACCGGGCTGGGCTCGTTCCTCAGCCGGCTCTGAGGCGCGGCGTCAGGCCTCGCTGTCGCCGGCGTCGTTGCGGTAGCGGATGGAATACAGGTCCTTGCGGCGGTCCTCCCAGTGCTGGACCGTGCCCTTGCGCAGTTGCCGCTGCAGCAGCACCAGGTCGAGCTCGGCGAAGATCACGGTCTCGATGTTCGCCTCGCATTCCGCGGCGATGCCGTCGCGGCTGAAGTAGAAGTCCGACGGGGTCAGGATGGCGGACTGGGCGTAGTGAATGTCCGCATGCTCGACCTCGGGAAGGTTGCCGACGCATCCCGACAGCACCACGTAGACCGGGTTTTCGATGCAGCGCGCCTGCGCGCAGTAGCGCGCGCGAAGATAGGCGTTGCGCTCGTCGACGTTGATCGGCACGAAGATGATCTGCGCGCCCTGCTCGAAGGCCATCCGGCCGAGCTCGGGAAACTCGATGTCGTAGCCGACCAGCACCGCGATCTTGCCGCGATCGGTGTCGAACGTCCGCAGCGAATCGCCCGGCTGCACGCCCCACCAGCGTCGTTCGTCGGCCGTGATGTGCAGCTTGCGCTGCTTGTCGATCGAGCCGTCGCGGCGAAACAGGAACGCGGTGTTGTAGAGCGTCTCGCCGTCGAGCTCGAACTGGCTGCCGCCGACGATGTTGATGTGGTAGCGGATGGCGAGATCGCGGAACAGCTCGACGTACTGCTTGGTGAAATCGGCCAGCATGCGCGCCGACTGGCCGGGGCGATCCGCCTTGATGGTCGACAGCAGCTGCGTGGTGAACAACTCCGGGAACAGCAGGAAGTCCGACTTGTAGTCGGACGCCACGTCGACGAAAAACGCGCACTGGGTGCGCGAACTCCTCGAAGGTCGCGATCCGCCGCATCTGGTACTGCACCGCGGACAGGCGGACCATGCTGGACGGCCGCATCGTCTGCAGCCGGTTGGGCGCGACGTAGTCGAGGTTGCTCCACTCGAGGAAGGTGGCGTAGCCGCGCGACTCGGAGTCGCTCGGAAAGTAGTCGGGAATCAACCCCTTCAGCACGAACCCGTTGGACAACTGCGGCGTCAGCACCGGGTCGACCAGCGTCTTGACCATCACGCGCTCGACGTACTCGCGCGCCGTCATCTGGTCGGCGTGCTGGCCGTAGCCGGGAATGCGGCCGCCGATCATGATGCCGGTGAGGTTGCGGCTGCGCGCCAGTTCCTTGCGCGCGTCGTAGAGGCGGCGCGCCAGCTTCATGCCGCGGAACTCGGGATCGACCATGATCTCGATGCCGTAGAGCGTGTCGCCCTTCGGATCGTGATTGCGGATGTAGCCGTCGTCGGTGCTCTTCTTCCAGTCGTGCCAGTCGCCGTGGCCGGCGGAATCGACGATCAGGCTGCTCGAGGACGCGACGAGGCGGCCTTCGATCTCGATCACCACCTGGCCCTCCGGGAAAATGAGCGAGCTGGCTGGCGATCTGCTCACGTTTCCACGGCTTCATCCCCGGAAAGCACAACAGCTGCAGGGCCACCAGCGGCTCGAAGTCCTCGAGGGTGAGGTTGCGCATCCGCAGCGTTTCGAACTTCTTCAGATCGGCGTCATTCATGTGCGAGGCCGATACTATCCCGAAGCCGGGGTTTGGCGCCTGTCGGTCGGCAAGTGGCGGGAGGGCGGACACGACGAAGGGCGGGCCCGGATCGTGTACGGTAAGGCATGGCTCAGACCAGTTCGTCATCTGCCCCGCCCGCCCTGGAACGCCGTTTGGGACGGCCTCAACTCTACGGGCTATTGCTGGTCATCGGGCTGCTGGTGGGGTTGATTCCGACCGGCATGGGTCTTTACCGCGTCAGCGGGGAACGCGATGCCCTTCAGCGCCAGATGCGCGTCGCCGAGCTGGAAATGGCACTGGGCCGGGCGGCGGTGCTCGCCCGTCGAGGCGACTATGCCGACTCGCGCGACGCGGCCAGCCAGTTCTATACCAGCGCCCGCCACGAGGCCGATGCCACCGAGAATCCGCTTCGCCCCGAGTACCGCGACGCCCTGCGCACGCTGCTGGGCGACCGCGATGCGGTGATCACGCTGCTGGCGCGCAGCGATCCGTCGGGCGCGGAACGCCTGTCGGAGATTTACGTCAACTATCGCGCGGCGGTGGCGCGTGCCGGCGGCGCTCCGTAGAGCGGCAGGGGCCGCCGCGGGCTGCCGGTGAGTTAACGGACCGTCTGTGAAAACGCCAGCGCGATGCCGGCGATGACGCCAAAAGACAGCAGCCACGCGGTGAAGCACACCGCGATGGCGCGGGTGGTGCCCGAGTAGTCCAGGGCCTGGCGGGTGCCGACGACCGCCGCCGCAATCATCCAGATGGCGGTCACGCCAAGCACCAGCGGTGCGGCCGGCCGGATCGCAGCCAGCATCAGCAGGACTCCCGGAGCGCTGGCAAAACCAAGGGTGCGGAGCAGCTCGGCCCGGCTGCTCCGGGTCTGGACTTCGGACATGACGCGCGTGCCGATCGTGCTGATCATCACCACCCATATCGCCCACGCGGCGACCATCGCCAGCGATCCGGCAACGAAGCCCGCCACGCTCAGCCGGCTCCAGCTCATGAGCGCGAAGCCTCCGGACAGGCAGGTCAGGATCACCACCCAGACGGCTTGCACCGACGCCCTGGCATCTGCTTCGATCTCTTCATAGGTGGTCGCATCCAGTGCGAGGACGCCGATGAACCGCCGAATGAATCGCGTCATGTGAATTTCCGCCTCGGAGTCAGCCTACACCGGAATCTCATGAAGTCACCGTGGAGTTGCCGGAAGTGGAACGGCCGGTGGGGGGTGCCGGCGCGAAAGGTTTTGGGCCGGCGGTTCGTCGGCGTCATACTTGAGCCCCGTCATGACCCGACTGCACGCCTTCTGGGATCGCCTTCGCGGCAGCTACTGGGCCGTGCCCTCGACGATGGCCGCCGCGGCGGTCCTCTTCTCGATTGTGATGGTCAATGTCGACCGCGTTCTCACCGCGAAGCTGCTCGATCGCCTGCCATGGATTTACAACGGCGGGCCCGAGGGGGCGCGCGCCATGCTGTCGACCATCGCGGCGTCGATGATCACCGTCGCCGGTGTGACCTTCTCCATCACCATCGTCGCGCTGACGCTGGCGTCGCAGCAGTTCGGCCCGCGCCTGCTGCGCAATTTCCTGCGCGATCTCGGCAACCAGATCACGCTCGGCACCTTCATTGCGACTTACATTTACTGCCTGCTCGTGCTGCGCACGGTACGCGGCACCGACGGCGCGCAGTTCGTGCCTCACCTGGCCGTGTCCACGGGCATCGTGCTCGCCATGCTCAGCATCGGCGTGTTGATTTATTTCATTCATCACGTGGCGATTTCGATCCAGGCGACGCAGGTGATCGCCAACGTCGCCGTCGACCTCGAATACGCGATCACGCGGTTGTTTCCCGAACAGATCGGCCACGAGCGGGAGGTCACCGCCGAGGCACCCGCCGCCGCCCCGCGGCCGACGTTCGACGGCGCCTATATCGTGCGGTCGACCGTAAACGGCTACGTCCAGGCGATTGAAAGCACGCGGCTGATGGCGCTCGCGCGGGACAACGAGCTGGTGTTGCGCATCGATGCCAACCCTGGCGCATTCGTCCGCGGCGGCACCGCGCTGGTGTCGGTGGTCGGCGCGCCGCGGCAGGTACCGGACGACCTGGTCGCGCGGCTGCGCGCGACGTTTATCACTGGCGAGGAGCGCACCGGCACGCAGGACGTCGGATTCTTTGTCAACCAACTGGTCGAGCTCGCGGTGCGGGCGCTGTCGCCCGGGATCAACGATCCGGCGACGGCGCGCGCCTGCATCGACCACCTCGAGGCGGCGCTGGCTCAGATTGCGGGGCGACGCATGCCATCGCCGTATCGCCACGACGACAACGGACGGCTGTGCGTCGTTGCGGCGCCGGTCGGCTTCGCCTTGATGCTCGACCTGGCCTTCACCGAGATCGCGCGCTATGGCCGAACCAGCGTGTCGGTCAGCGGCCGCCTGCTCGATGCCATCCGCGACCTTGCTCCCGGCGTCCGGCTGGACGAGGATCGGCAAGCCCTGCTCCGCCTCGCCGCCTTCATCTGCGATGATCGGTTCGAACCGTCGACCAGCGAGGCGGATCGAATCTGGCTCACGCACCGCTGCCGGGTGGCGGTCGAGGCACTGCAGCCTGCGCCAGTGGCAGACACCGACCTGATCATGGCCGTGCCGGCTGGACGGCGGGCAGAGCAGCCGTGACGGTTACCAGCCCGTTCTCCCCCGCATCACCGTCGCCACCGGCGCGGCCGCGGCGGAAGCGGGCTGGTCGGGCCTGGAGGCGCGGGCGCGGGCACGGGCCTGGTCGGGCCCGGCTGCGGATTGGGATTGGTCGGGCCTGGCCCGGGTAATGTCGGTCCTGGTTGAGCGGCGTGCAGCATGCTCGAACCTGTCACACCGGCGTCAATTCCGTCCAGCGAAAAGCGACCCGCGGCTTGACGGCGAGTCCACGCGAGCGACAACGGGAGCGCGCCTATGACTGATCTCATCAATGCCTGGTTCGGTGCCTCGCGGGCCCAATGGAGCGTGATCGCCACGCTCATCGTGCTGCTGCTGTTGGTGGCGCTGCTCGGCCGCTGGACGCGCCGGCGGCGCGCGCGGTCGCGCAATCCGCCAGGGGACGCGACCCGCTAGTCCGCGCGTGGCTGCCGGCTTGGCGACGTTGTACGCTGACCCCCATGAGCGACGCCAGCCCCCAGCCCGATCACCACAGCGACCGAGAATCCGCTCACGAGCGCGCACTGCTCGTCGATGAGCGCAAGCGCCTGCTGCTGCGCCTCGAGTCGTGGCTCGAAGTGCCGATGGTCGGATTGGCCTTCATCTGGATCGCGCTGCTCGTGGTCGAGCTGGTCTGGGGTGAGAGCGAGTTGTTCGACACGCTGGGCCTCGGCATCTGGCTGGTCTTCATCCTGCACTTCGTGCTCGAGCTCACCCTGGCGCCGCGCAAGCTGGAGTACCTGAGGACCCACTGGCTGACCGCTCTGTCGCTGCTCCTGCCGGCGCTGCGGGCCTTGCGCATTGTTCGCGCCATCCGCATCCTGCGGGTGGCCCGCGCCGCGCGCGGCGTGCGCCTGCTGCGGGTGGTCAGTTCGCTCAACCGCGGCATGAGCGCGCTGGGCGACAGCCTGAACCGGCGCGGCTTCGCCTACGTGGCCGCGCTGACGCTGATCGTCACGGTGGCCGGCGCGGCGGGCATGTACGCCTTCGAGTCGCCCGGCGGCTTGTCCAGCTACGGCGACGCACTCTGGTGGACGGCGATGATCATGACCACGATGGGATCGTCGTACTGGCCGCAGAGTGTGGAGGGGCGCGTGCTCTGCGTGTTTCTCTCGTTGTACACCTTCGGAGTGTTCGGCTATGTGACGGCCACGCTGGCCACGTTCTTCGTGGGCCGGGATGCCGCCGTCACTCACGCGGGGCGGGCCGGGACAGAGGCCCTGACGGCGCTCCAGTCGGAAGTGGCCGCCCTGCGCGAGGAGATTCGCCGTCATTACAACGGCTAGTCGTCCCTAGACCGACAGCGTCATGTCCCCGCTGTCGCCCGTTTCCTGCAACGGCGACGGCATTGTCTTGGCCTCGCCGGTGGCCAGCAGGGCGCGGCGCGTGAGCAGCGGCCCGATCACCTCGAAAATCACCACCGCCGCCAGCACGATGCCGGTCACGGTTTCGGCGTAGGCCGGAAACCCCGTACGGATCTGGATCGTCAAGCCGACCGCGAGCGACGACGACGACACCAGGCAGTAGCCCAGCTGCTGGCGGACCACCTGCGGCACGTCCTGGCCGCGCAGGCCCAACCGCGCACCCGCGATCTTGCCCACCGCGCGCGCCACCGTGTAGCCGATGCCGATGATGCCGAGACCGAGCACCGAACTTGGCTGCAGCTCGGCGCCGGCCAGCACGAAGAACGCGGCGTAGAGCGGCGGGTCGGCCCGCCCCAGCGCCCGCAGCAGCCCGTCGCCCTGCGGCGATGCGTTGGCAATGGTCGCGCCGAGCGCGAGCGTGGCAATGAGCGGCGACAGTTCGAGCCACCGCGACGCGCCCACCGCGATCAACACCGTGCCAATCGAGAGAATCATGGCTTCGCCGGACTCCTTGGCACGGGTCGCCAGAACATCCATCAACAATCCCAGCAGGGCGCCGAGCGCGACCGAACCGACGATCGTCCACAGCAGCCGATGGGTCGCCAGGTATCCCGCCCACAGCCAGCCGTGGCCGGACGCCTCGAACAGCGTCAGTCCAGCGGTCACCACGCCGAAGGCCATCAGCACGTAGAGGTTGTTGAGCGCCACGAGCGCGAGCAGGCGATCGGTCATCGGTCCCTTGGCGTCGTACTCGTTCAGCACCATCAGCGTCGTCGCCGGCGCGGTCTCCATCGCCACCACGCCGAGCAGCAGCGCCAGCGGCAGCGTCATCCCGCTCGCGAGCAGCACCGCGAACACCAGCACGAATGCCAGCGACGCTTCCCACAGGGTGACCCGCAGCACGCCGCGGCCCACCCTCCTGAAATTGGTCACCTCGAAGATCGACCCGATGTTGAACAGGATGAGGCCGAGGGCGACGTCGCTCAGGAAACCGAGGGTGGTGATGTTGTCGTGGGTCACCAGGTCCAGCGCGCCGGGCCCGATGATCAGGCCGACCAGCAGGTAGCCGGTTACTTCGGGCACTTTTACCAGCTGCGCCAGATGGCCGGCCAGCAGCGCCGACATCAGAATCAGGCCGACCGACAGGATTTCGTTCACTGCGCTGGTCCAATCAGCGCGAACGATTGCCTGCCGCGATGCTCGACAAGCACCACCACATCGCCGCGAATACGCCCAACCTCGCGCTTGGCCTGCGCCAGGGAGCTCACCGGCTGGCCGTTGATCAACCGGACGCCCGCCCGCGCCGGCACCCCTGCCGCGGCCAGTGAGGCCGAATCAAAGAGCGCCTCGGCAGGCACGCTCGTCTCGGTCACGGTGGTGGCGACGCGGGCGACGGCCGCCATGGCATAGGCATCCACGGCTCGTGCCTCGAGCGACAGCGATCGCCGGCCGCGCCGAACCGTGATCGTCGTGACGCTGCCCGCCGGCTGCGACGACAGAACGGCGGCCGCATCGGTCCCGCCGGAGAGGGTCGTTCCGCCCACCGCAGCGATGACGTCGCCCTCGCGAATGTCCGCAGCGTCGGCCGGGCCGTCGGCGACAACGCGCACGACAATCACGCCGGCATCACCGAACCTGGGCCGCAGCGGCGCGTCGATGAATTGGTACTCGAGGCCGAACGACGACGAGCGATCGGCACTCGCCACTTGGCCAAGCGCGTGCTCGATCGGCCAGGCGGTGTCGACGCCGTCGGCGATGGCGATCAGCTCACCCGCGAGGTTATAGACCGGCATGCCGGGCGAAAGACCCTGCGTGGCGGTGACGCGATATCGCCCTGGCGCGACGCTGCTCACAAAGACGGGGATCACCCGATCGTCGGCGCCCTCGCGCACCGCGGCGAAAACCAGCGCGCCAACCTCGGGCCTCGTCGACGCGACCGGGCCCGCGACGCCGGATGCCTCGGCCAGTTGCAGCATCACCAGGCCGGTCCGCGGATCGAATGCCGTCACTGCGGCCGCGACGGTGCCGCCGTCCGTCAGTGCGACCGTGACGGAGCGAGCGCCGCCGAGTGACGCGGCATGGCTCAGCACGCGCCCGCTGTCGATGACGACCCCGAAGGCCGGCTCGGGTGCCGGTCTGCCGGACGCGAAGTCGGCATCGACGCGGCCCGGCACTTCCGGCACGTGCACGGTAACGCCGCGATGCGGCAGCTGCGCGACCACGGACTCCAGCCCGCGGAACCCCGTCGGCAGCTCACGCTGCTGAACCTGCGCTTCGAGTAACGGCGCCGCGCGTTCCTGCGACATCACCATGGTTCCGGTGTCGGGCGGGGCCAGCCAGGCGCCCGCAACGAGCAGCACCAGGCACAATGCGGCGACGCGAAGCTTGAGCGTCCAGCCCGCGAGCAGTTTGCGAGGCGGCAGGGTGTGAGGGTGTGAGGTCATGGGTCCGGCGCGACTGCGCCAGATATCATCCCACGCCCGGATGGTGCCGCCGGTCGGCGTATCATAAGAGCCTCGTCAACCAAGGGAGGATCTATGTCGCTACGTGGTCCGGTGCTCGTCGCCATTGATTTTTCGGACTTTGCAGACGAGGCACTTCGCCAGGGCCACGCCATCGCCACCGCCATCGGTGCGCCGCTGATTGCCGGCCACGTGATCCCGGAGGCCTATCGCGTGCGGATGCTCTTTCCGCACCAGGCTGGCGTCGATAGCGCGGAGCAGTCGGCCCTCGACGAGAAGGCCCGCGCCGCGACGCGGGATCGTGTGGACACGGTGCTCGGAGCCACGTCCGGGTGCACCGTGGAAATTGAATCCGGCACACCGCATGCCGGCATTCGCGACCTGGCCGAACGGCTCGGCGCCGCCTTGATCGTGACGGGCCCGGGACCGACCGCGCAGCGCGTCGCGCGCGCCTCGATGGCCAACGTGCTGGTGGCGCGACACCGCGACCAGGGACCGGTGCTTGGCGCCACCGATTTTTCGGATCCGTCGCTGCCGGCGGTCCACATGGCCGCTGCCGAAGCCACCCGGCGCGGCGTCGCGCTGCACGTGATTCATTGCCTTGATGTCGATCCGACCTGGAACCTTGCGCCTCTGGCTCCGGGAATGATCGCGCCGGCGCCGCTCCCCCAGGAAGTGCTCGCGCAGTTCGAAGCCAACGCGCGCGAACAGATCGCTTCCGCGCTCACGACCGCCCGCGCCCAAGGCACAGCGATGGTGGCGTTCAGGCCGTCCGGACACGGCATCGTCGAAGCGGCCGATGAGATCCGCGCGTCGCTGGTCGTGGTCGGCACGCACGGCCGCACCGGGCTCTCGCGGCTCGCGCTCGGCAGCGTTGCGGAGTATGTAATGGGGCACGCCGGCTGTTCGGTGCTGACGGTGCCGCTGGCGTAGCTAGTTGCGGCGGCGATTCATCGACCTGCTGTGGAAGCCGGGTTTCACACAGGTGTTCCCAAAGCGAGCAGCGCCGACGCGTTGAACCCGATCAGCCGGCGCGTTCGTAATCGACGCACAACGACCGCCTCGATCGACGTCACGCCATCGACGCACACGACCTCGGCACCGGTCAGAACCGTGAGTTGTTGCGGCATTAGCGATCCGGCTCTCGCAACCTTCTGTCGAAACTGCCGGGCCTGGCGTGACCGTCTTCCCCGGATCACAACCAGCACGCGGAGCCCGCGGCGAACGGCATCGATCGCGGCGGCGATGGCGGGCGCGTTTTCGCCGACGATGACGACGTCCACGGTTCGCGTCATGGCGTCGGGAAGCGGGGTGTCCCACCGTTCACGATCACTGGCCCGGTGAGTGCCCCGAGAAACGCTTCGAGTTGCCGGAGTTCCCCGGACCTCAGACCCAGGGGCTCGAGTTCGGTATGCCCTGCCGGCGCGGCCGGCGCGCGATTGTAGTGGTCGAGGACCTGCCCGAGCGTCGCGAACTGGCCCGCGTTCATGTAAGGCGAGCGCCCGGCCACGTTGCGAAGCGACGGCACCTTGTAGGCGCGCTGCAGCCGATGGTCGTCGGTGATCAGATACTCGAGTTCCTCACAGTGTTGTCTTGCATCGCTCCAGCGGCTCCGGCAGTTGAACTCGTCGGTCAGCACGGCCGCCGCGCCCGTCAGACGACCGTTGTCGCCCGGCAACCCCGCAGGCGAAGGGACGCCGGTGTTGTGAAACTCGTTGTTGGTGAGCAGAGGTCCGTTGTGGCACTGGGTGCAATTCGCCTTCCCGATGAACAGCTTGAGTCCGGCGACCTCGTCGTGGGTGAGAATCCTGTCACCGCGCCCGCCGTTGGCGATCGCGTCAACATAGCGATCGAACCGCGATGGACCAAACTCGATACCCCGTTCGTATGCCGCAATCGCCTTTCCCACGTTGACGAAGACCGCGGTCACCGCATCGCGTTGCTCGTCGCCTAATGCGCTCCAGGCCCTGACTTCCAGTGCACTACCCGCCGGTCCCGCCGACGCCGGCACCGCCGAAAGATCCGGCAGCGGGCCGAATACTTCCTCGTATTCAGCCCCGTAACCCTCAGCGACCACATGCGCGTATTGAGCGCGGGTGCCACCGTGTTCCACCGCACTCTCGAGTGGCCCCAGGGCCTGGGCCCACAAGCTGTCTTTGCGGCCGTCCCAGAACAGGAATGGCGAACGCGAAGTTGCGGCAATCGGCATCGTCCGTCTGGCGGTGACGCCAACGCCCCTGCCAAGCGCGACGCCGTCTTGAAAATCGCGATCCGGCTGATGGCACGTGCCACACGCCACCTTGCCGTCGGAGCTGAGCCGCGTGTCGAAGAACAGGCGTTCGCCCAGTTGTGCGGCACGCGGGTCGTTTGCGACGCGGTTGGTTGGATCGGCCGGCACGGGTTCGAGGGCGCCGAGCGATAGCGAGCGCAGCTCGTCCAGCTGCTCCGTGAGAAACCCGTCCGGCCCCGACGTGGCGGCCGTCACCGTGACGCCGATCGACAGCAGCACGCAGAGCGCCACGACGCGATTTGCAGAGTGGCGCATCACAAGCTCAGATTGAACGTGACGATGTCGGCGCCGCGCTCGGAGGTGATCGTCACCTTGAACTCCCACCAGCCGCCCATGTTGAAGCGCACGCCTTCAACCTCGTAGGCGCCCTCGCCGAGGACGCGAGCCACACGGGGCCGCGTCGGCAGTCCATGGCCGTGTTCGGGCATGCCGCCGTCAATGGCCAGGGCGGCGCCATCGACCGGGCGGCCGTCGCCGTCGACGATCGCCACCCGCACGGTCTGCATCTGGCGAGTGCGAAGCGGCGCCGCGGTTGCGAGGGTGGCGGTGTAGAGGTTGTGGGCGGAGGCGCGCGGTCCCAGACCGAATTCGGTCAGAGCGGGACGCCTGGCTCCCGTGCCGTGGATCATCATCATCGCGTGACTGCACCCCGTGGCGGCGACGGCTGCCGCCATAATCAGCACGATCGAGGCGAACCGCCGCGCGCGGGACCTGTCGTTCCGCCGCAAGGTCTTCACCAGATGTTTCAGTTGCGGGTTGTCGCCGGTATTAAGCTGTAGGGTCGTCATCGGGTGCTCCAGTGGTGTAGTGCAGGCGGTATCGCCCGCAACGTTCCTGAAGATAGCGACGACGGGCGGGCCGGCGATTGAACCTGAGAGGCGAAGTTCTTGAATAAACCTGCTACCGGCACGAATGACCGCCCGATTCGGTGGGCGGAGTCGCCGCACTGGTATCTGTGGGACGGCGGCTTTCTCCTGGTGGGCCGCGGAGAAGGGCTGATTCCTCCTCACGCGCACCATGCGATTCAGATCACCCTCGCGGTTGACGGCGAGGTCAGCTTCCGGGGCGAGCGCGGAGACTGGCTGTCAGGGCGTGGCTTGATCGTCCGCGCCGACGCGATTCACTCCTACCAACCGAACGGGTCTTTTGGGGCAATGATTTTTGTCGATCCGGAGTCGGCCGAAGGCGCATGGCTGAGTACGTCGCTACGAGCTGACATTACGCTGGTACCCGACGCGCGGGTTGCCGACTGCATTCCGGAAATCCAGCGGCTCGTCGACCAACCGTTCGAGAGCATGGGCATTCCCGAGCTGATCCGGCACTGCGTGCAGGCGCTCTGCGCGGGTGTACCGCCGAGTCGGCGGTTGGATGAGCGAGTCACGCGCGTCCTGGCGGCGATTCGCGGCTCCGACCAGCTCCGCATCTCGATCGACGAAGCCGCGGCCATGGCCTGTCTCTCGCCCAGCCGTTTTGCGCACCTGTTCAAGCAGCAGGTGGGCCTGCCGTTCCGGCGCTACATGCTGTGGCGGAAGTTGACCCGCGCCATGCTGGTGATTGGCCGCCAGCAAACCATCTCCACGGCCGCTCACGAAGCGGATTTTTCGGACGCGGCTCATCTGACACGGACCTTTTATCAGATGGTCGGTTTGCCACCGTCACTGCTCATGCGCGGGGAGTTCTTCGAGATTGCGCCGCCCTTCGAACTCTCAGAGACGGCATCGCCCGACCGGTAGCAGGTTTATTCAAGCAATTCGGCGCCGCCGTTCAATCTTCCCCATCCGCTCGCCCGCTAATCTTCAGCCATGCCGCGGTGCTCCGCGGCGTTCACGCCACGACGTCAGCGGCCGGTGGTCGCGACGTTGTGGCGAGGCGTAGTGGGCGAAGACGTCGGCGACACGATGCCATCCCAGGTGGTCGCGCTTGAAATCCGAGACCGCGCCATTCACGACGCCTGCGCCATCGTCGCCTACTTCGCGTTCGTGAACCGCATCGCCGACGGCCTCGGCGTCGATCTCGAACCGTAGACCGCCGATCCTTGCAATCTGAAGATATTGTTCGCGAACTTACCGGGGGTCACATGCGGACCGCGCTTGGCCTGTTCTGCTCGCCGATGTTCGGGCTGCCCCCGCCGGACGTGGCGGGCCCGACATATCAGGGTGCTGTCCGCCACATGGTGCGGGAAACCATCACCCTCAGCGCGTGCCGCGGACAATACTCAGTGGCCATTCCCGTCGGCACCAGGTTCGACCCGTATCAAGTCGTCGACCTGACGCCAACTTTCACAATGCAAGCGAGCTGACCGCGATCCCCTGTCAACGCGGGCTGTAATCTCGGCCCGGAAGTTGCACCTCCAGGCAGGAGTTCCTATGGGAGGTCCTTGCATGTTCGACACCAATCGAAAACCAGAGGCGTTCAGACTCCTGGTGAGCCCTTATCATCCGGATACCCTGCGCTACCCGTCATCGGACGGTGCGACGACACCGAGCGACCGGCTGCGTCACGCGCTGACCTGGAACGTCTTCAAGACGCTCGAGCAGATCGCGCCCAGTATCTGGATGCGTCCCCTCGTGGCCAGAGCCACGGGTTTGCCGGACGGGTATTCCTCCGCGCCGCACATCACCGCCGTCACCTGTTGGTCGAACCTGCAGCCAGCCCCCAGCGCGGTACTGCGCCGCGGACGTCGTCGCAATGTGCCGGTCAGCGCTATCGTCGACACCGAAGACACGGTTGTGACGTTCGTGACGCCGTCGCCGACCGAGATGCTGGATAGCGTGTTGTCGGAGACGGCCGAAGGCGGACTGCTGGATGTCGCGGAGGCCACCGCGTATCTCGCCGGCACCCGGTCCGCGTACGTCAGCGTGGTGCTGCCAATCGAAGTGGAAGAACAGGTCTGGGGGTCGCGGGTTCGGCGGCGTGCCGAGCGTGTCCGGCGCGTGCTGGCGTCGAGCGGCCGCGGCGCGGGGAACGTCGGCGGCATTGGCGCGACCACGTGGCAGGCGTTGCACGAGTTGTTGTCGGAGGTGGCGCGGTCGCGTTTCGTCGCAAAATCCGAGCAGCGCTGCGCGTCGACGACCGTCGAATGGATGAACGAGCGGCTGGTTGCGGAGATCGATCGGAAACGGCTGGCGTGATTTCACTGGGAACCGGCGCAGCCGTCTGGACGCGGCGTCGGCGCTCGAGAATCGAGAAGGAGTGTCCGGAGGAGGAGCTGAGTGATGTCAGTGGTGATGGCGTTGACTGTGTTGCTGGGCGTCGGTTTTGCCGCGACCAGCGTGATCGGATTTCTTGGCTGGCGTGAGCGGATGCGTCAGGGAGCGCACTCGTGAGTGTCGCGTTGCTCGCGCTCGGCTTCCTCGCTCTCGTGGTGGCGATCGTCGCGGTTCGCGACCTCACCCAGCGCCACCACGCGGTGACGAGGAACTTTCCGGTCGTCGGCCATCTCCGCTACTTCTTCGAGGAGATGGGGCACCCGCTGCGTCAATACTTTTTCGCCGGCGACCTCGAGGAGCGGCCTTATAACCGCGTCACGCGGTCGTGGGTCTACGCCTCCGCAAAGGGTCAGAACGAGATGATTGGATTCGGATCCCAGGTTGATCACAACGAGCCTGGCCGGATGCATATCGTGCCGTCGATGTATCCGACCCTGAAGGCCGCCACCGAGGCCGATCTTCCCCGTCCGAGGATCATCGGCGCGAGACGAGCGCAACCCTACCAGCCCAGGCGATTCGCGAACATCTCCGGCATGAGCTACGGCGCCCTCTCACCCAACGCGGTCAGGGCGCTGTCGCGAGGCGCCAGGATGGCCGAGTGCTACATGAGCACCGGCGAGGGCTCGCTGTCGCCGTACCACGTCGAGGGCGACGCCGACATCCTGTATCAGATTGGGCCCGCCAAGTTCGGCTGCCGCACGCCCGACGGGCGGTTCGACGATGACCAGGCCGCCGCAATCCTGGCGCTGCCGCAGGTGAAGATGGTGGAGATCAAGCTCGCCCAGGGCGCCAAGCCCGGGAAAGGCGGGATGCTGCCGAAGGAGAAGATCACCAGGGAGATCGCCACGATTCGTGGCATTCCCATGGGGGTCGACTGCCAATCCCCGAACCGCTTCGAGGAATTCGACGATGCGCCGTCGCTGCTTGATTTCATCGAGCGTGTCCGGCGGCTGACCGGCAAGCCGGTCGGTCTCAAGTTGGTGGTCGGCGCGGCGGCCGAGGTGGACGAGCTATGCCGTGAAATCCGCAAACGGGGCGATGGTCCCGACTTCATCGCGGTGGATGGCAACGAGGGCGGATCGGGCGCCGCCCCTTTGGCGCTGGCCGACTACGTCGGATTGCCGGTGGTCGATGCGCTCATCGCGGTCGACACCGCCCTGCGGCGCGAGGGGTTGCGCGATGACATCACCCTGATCGCTTCCGGCAAGATCGCGACCGGTGGCGACCTCGCCACCCATCTTGCCCTCGGCGCGGACCTCGTACACATCGGGCGCGGATTCCTGTTCTCGATCGGCTGCATCCAGGCGCTGCGCTGCCACACCAACACCTGCCCGACGGGTGTGACGACGCAGAACCGGTGGCTGCAATCCGGCCTCGATCCGGCGGACAAGGGCGTCCGGGTCCGTAACTACGCGCTGGCCCTCGAGCGCGACCTCCAGATGATCACGCACGCGTGCGGACTGACCCATCCAAGTCAACTCCATCGCGGCCACGTCGTCATGAACGTGTCGCCGGGCGTCAGAACGTCGCTCGCTGATCTGTTCCCCTACCCGACCGGCCGCCATCAGCCGGCGAGAACCACACCGACGAGCGGACGGGCACGACCGGTGGCTCCCGAACGTTCATTGCAATTTGAAACGCTCGTTTCACAATGAAAGTCGGTCCGCCCAATAACAGCGCTTTTTGCGCCTGATTTCGGGGGATCGCAATTTGCTATGTAGAACGGTAGCGCGCTGGCCGGGGGCTTGCGCGTCTTTGTCATGTTGCCGTTCCCTACGCCATCGTTCGACGCCGGCCGTCGAGCAGGCGGCGTTGGAAGTGCCCGGCGCCGCCGGGCGCGCTCCGCCGCTGGTTAGGGCGGCAGTAATCGGTCCAATCTGACGGGCTCGCCTGCCGCGGCCGTCGCCGCAGGTGGACGCCTACACCGACGGACTCTCGGCTCGAGCCCGGTGCGAATACAACGACGCGGCCGTGCAGATCGCACGAGGTGACCTGATGATGAATCCGTACGCAATCGCCAGTTTGGGAACTGATACCGCCGAGGCCGCATCGCTGCGTGCGCGGCTGGTCGCGTGGCATGACGCGATGGTGACCCACGAGCGACACCTCCGGTCCGCTCCCGAGGCTGACTTGTGTGGCGATGAGTGCCCGCATGTCGAAGCCAGCGGACTGTGGACGGAGGCGTCGGCGATGTTGGGCACCCGGGCCAGCGAACTGACGTTCCTGCGGTCGCGCGCACTCGGCGTCGCGGCCTCCTCGGAAATGGAGCGCTGAGCCATGACGCTGAGAGAGTCGCTGGGTGGCGATGTGCGGCGGATCCACGAACTGGTGGATGCGCTGCTTGATAAAGAGGACGCAATCCTGGCGTTGTTCGATGGTGGCCGCGTGGTCAGCTTCGCGCAAGGGTTCGGAGTTTCGGCGAGTCAACTGGAGCTTGTCAGCGTGGAGCTCGAACGTGCCATGCGTCGTGCCGTCGGTCGGCAGCCGATAAGCGGCGCGGGCCGAAGGAGGAGTGATGCAGGGTATCCGGGATGTCGGCGTCCTGATCGTGTCGACGGGGATGGTCGCGGCGCTGCTGACGGCGTTGTTCGACTGGCGCGCAAGGTGGCTTAGCCACATTCGCGGCGAACGTCACGCCCATCGCTAACGCCGGAAGATCACCAATCGCATTTGTGAACAGGGAGAATCTACGTGGGTCAACTTCATCGGGTCTTGGTCGCAGTCGATTTCTCGCCGCCCGCGCGGGCGGCTTTCGATCACGCGCTGACGCTCGGCCGCATCCATGACGCGGAACTGCTGGTGGTGCACGCCGTGCCGAAAGACCAGCGATTCAGTTGGCGCGCTCGCGAGCGAATCGCACTGATCGGAGCACTGCGCCACGCCGCGCGCACGGCCGGAGTCCGCTTGAGGGTCAGCGTTCAGCACGGCGATCCCGCGGGCGTGATTCTGCTGCATGCGACCGCGCGGCGCGCCGACCTGATCGTGATCGGGACCAGCGAACGCTCCCGCTCGGGCCTGGACCGCTTCCGCTTCAGGTCGGTCGCCGAACAGGTGGCTCTGCGGGCGACCCGGCCGGTGCTGGTCGTGCCGTCGACCTCAGCCGGGACCCAAACAGCGGTGACCGGCTTCAGCAGCGTTCTGGTCGCGGTTGACCTCCATCCAGGCTCCACGGCGGTGGTCGAGCGGGCGCTCTCGATCGCGGGCAAACCCGGCCGCGTCACCCTGGTGCACGTGGTGCCCGGCATGCCGCTCGCCGGAGCGCATCGCTACATGTATTACTTGATGGAGCCCGAGTACCAACGGCAACTGGCGCGGGATGCGTGGCAACAGATCGCGGCGATCGTCCCGGCCGGGCTCAGCGCATCCCGGAGAGTGCATGCCCGGGTCGTGACCGGCGACCCGGCCGCGGAAATATCGCGGGTGGCAGCCGCCGTCGAGGCCGACGTCGTGCTGGTCGGTGTCACGCCTCGCCGGGCCCTCGGACGGATGCTGTTCGGGTCGACCGCGGTTCGCGTGATGAGGAATGCCGGACGACCCGTGCTGGCGGTTCCGCACCAGCGCCCGGCACTGACACTGGCTCCGCTGTCGGATGCGGATCGGTTCGCAGTAACAGCGTGGAGTGGTGCGGCGGAGAAACACACCAGGGAGGCCGCATGATGTTGGCCGTGGAGTTCACGGACCGGCGGACCCGGGCCGAGTACGAGCGCGAAGTGGATCAAGCGCTCGCCGGATCGTTCCCCGCGAGCGATCCGCCGCCATGGACGCTCGGCGTTTCATCGCCGGTGGACCAGCCAGGGCCCGGCATCCCGATGCCCGAGCCGGCGGCGACCGACGTGGTCATCGCCGCGGGCGAAGGCGATGGCTAACGGCGGGTCGCGAGCGTGGTCGAGGCGCGTGGCCTTGTCTCGCTCGTGCCGCTCGGGATTCTGATCGCGGGACCGCCGATCGTGCTCCTGCCCAGAGGGCTCGCCGAAGCCTGGCTTGGCTACTGGGCTTGCGCCCGATAGGAACACGGGTTGTCGCTAGAATGGTGGCGCAGGCCGATGTGAAACAACCACCGAAGTCGGAGCCGATCAAGCTGGAACACCTCGACCTTGGACAACTGTTGGACTTCCGGCCCGATCAGGGGATTATTCGCCTGCACGAGCAGCGGGTCGTGATCCTGAGCGCCGCCGCCATGGGCCTGCTGAGCAAGGAGTTGATCGACACGCTCGGCACCGAGACCGCAAGGCGTGTATTGCTGCGGTTCGGCTATGCCGACGGCTATCACGACGCCGTCAGCCTGCGCGATCGGTCGAAGTGGGCCGATCCCCTGGAGGGGCTGCGTGCCGGCGCCACGCTCCACCGGCTCGAAGGCATCGTCCGCGCGGAGATCCTGAAGGTCGAATACGACGCCGCCTCGGGTCAGTTCGAGGAAGCGGTGGTGTTTCATAACTCGTACGTGGCCGAGCAGCACGTTTATCACTACGGGACCAGCGACGCGCCGACGTGCTGGTCGCTCGTCGGTTACGCCAGTGGCTACGCTAGCGCTTGTCTCGGACGGGAGATTTACTTCCGCGAGCATGAGTGTGTCGGACAGGGCGCGAAGCGCTGTCGGGTCGTTGGGCGAGACGCGGCGAGCTGGGGCGAGGACCTCGAGATGCTGCGCTTCGATTACCAGGGCGCCGATCTCAAGCGCGAGGTCGAACACGTTCGCGAAGTCGTCCACCGTGAACTGAAGGGCCTCGAGCGGCGCGAGCGGCACGTGGCCAAACGCGAGCGCGAATTGAACCTGTTGCGCGAGCGGGTGGCGCGCTTCGCGGCCTCGAAGCAGTTCATCGCGCGCAGTGCGGTCATGGACGACGTGCTCGACCTGGCGGCGCAAGTGGCCCCGATCGACACCACGGTGCTGGTGTACGGCGAGAGCGGCACCGGCAAGGAATTCATCGTCCGGCTCATTCACGACCAGAGCCCGCGCGCCGCCAATCCCTTCGTCTCGATCAACTGCGCCGCGCTGACTGAAACGCTGCTCGAATCCGAGCTCTTCGGGCACGTCCGTGGCGCCTTCACCGGGGCGGTGCGCGACAAGCCCGGGCTGTTCGAGGTGGCAGGCAACGGGACGCTCTTCCTCGACGAAATCGGGGAGGTGGCGCCCACCGTGCAGGCGAAGCTTCTGCGGGCGCTCCAGGAGCGCGAAATTCGTCGGGTCGGCGCGGAACGCAGCATCAAGGTCCACGCGCGCGTGGTCGCGGCCACCAACCGGGACCTGCGTGCGGCGGTCGCCGCCGGAACGTTTCGTGAGGATCTGTACTTCCGGCTCGGCGCGTTTGTCATCACCGTGCCACCGCTGCGCGATCGGCGGGAAGACATCCCCGCCCTCGTCCACGACTTCGTCCGCCGGGCCGCGACTCGCGTGAAGAAGGACGTCAAGAATGTGTCGGCGGATGCCATGACCGCACTGATGAATTACCGCTGGCCGGGCAACGTCCGGGAGCTCGAACATGCGATCGAACGCGCCGTGATCGTCGCCAGCGGCACCAGCATCCGGGTTCGCGAGTTGCCGCCGGAGGTGTCGCAGAAAGCCCGCCCCGGCGCGACCGCGGACGACAGCCTCGACCTCCAGGCGCAGGAACGTGCGCTGATCGAACGGGCGCTCGAACGATTCCGCGGTAATCGGCGCCAGGCCGCCGAGGCGCTGAAGATCAGTACGGTCACGCTTTGGCGCAAGATGAAGCAGTACGACCTCGCCTCCTAGCCCAGGCAATCCACCGGCATCAGGCGGCCGTGTCTCTGGCGCTATCATGCTCGGCGTGCGCTTCTATTACCTCGAGATGCTCGGAACCGCCGTCTTTGCCGTTACCGGCGTGCTGGCCGTGACGCGGCGGGGGCTCGATGTGTTCGGCGCCGTGGTGCTGGGCATTGTCACCGCCCTCGGCGGCGGCACCGTTCGAGACCTGATCATCGGGGCGCCGCCCTTCTGGATCACCGACTTCAACTACGTGTGGGTCGCTGGCGCCGGGGCGCTCGCCGCCTTCTGGATTGGGTCCACATTTCATAACGCCTATCGCGGCCTGCTGTATCTCGATGCACTCGGTGCGGCGCTGTTCGCGATGACGGCCGCCAACAAGGTGCTGCTGCTCGGCTTGAGCGGTCCGGTGGCGGTAGGGATGGGCGTGCTCACAGGCATCGGTGGCGGTCTCATTCGGGACGTCCTGGCCGGACGCCAAACGCTCCTGATGTCACGCGAGATCTACGCGACGCCGATTCTGCTCGGGTGTGTGGTCTACGTGTCGCTGCGGGCCGTGGCGCCGGCCTTTGCCTATTCGGGCGCCGTCGGATTCGCGATTATCTTCGGCTTTCGCGCCATCGCCATTCACCGCCATCTCGAGATGCCGGCGTGGCTGACCCACCGCGACTCGTCGTAGGCCTCGCGCTCCGTTCATGTAGAAGGCTGCGCAACTCCCCCGCTCCACACGGCCACGCACCACCAGGCGGGCAATCGCCGCCACGGCGGCCAGCTGGCATGTGCCGTCCGATGGTGTTCCCCATCGGGCCCATGGCGCAGGCTGATGGCATCGACGTCACCTACCCGCTGGAGGGTGCGGGAGGCGTCTCAGGGCGGCCCTGTGCCCATACTCAATGAACGAACTGTTTCAGTTTGTACCGCCTAGTCCTGCCTGAGCGCCGCCACCGGATCGAGGTTCATCGCGCGGCGTGCCGGGAGATAGCAGGCGACCGCCGCCACGCCCAGCAGCAGAACGGCCACGCTCGCGAAGGTCCACGGGTCCGCCGAGCCGATGCCAAACAGCAGGCTCGACATCAACCGTGTCAGCCCGAGCGCGGCGCCGAGCCCGATCACCACGCCGACGAGGGTCAACCGCATCCCCTGCCCGAGGATGACCCTGAGCACGTCGCGTCGCTCGGCGCCGAGCGCCATGCGGATGCCGATTTGCTGCGTGTTCTCCGACACCGCGCACGACATCACCCCATAGAGCCCGACCATCGTCAGGATGAGCGCCACCACGGCGAACAGGCCGATGAGCAGCGTATTGAAGCGCGGCGTCGCCACCGAGCGCTCGAGGATTTCCTCGACCGTGCGGACGGTGTAGACGGGGGCATTCCCGTCGAGCGACTGGACCACGCCGCGGACGGCGCGCTGCAGCGCCCGCGGATCGCCGGCGGTGCGCGTCACCACCGTCATCGCCGACATCGGCATCTGGCTTTGCGCGAAGTAAATTTCTGGCGCCGTCGCCCCTTGCAGACTCCGGTGCTTGACGTCGGCCACCACGCCGACGATTTCGCGCATGCCGGACTCGTCATCGCGCACCGGCACCGTCGAGAATCCGGGCGCAACGCGCTTGCCGATCGGATCCTCGTTGGGGAACACCTGGCGCGCCAGCGCCTCGTTGACGATCAGTACCGGCGGCGCGCTCAGGTCGTCACGCTCGGTGAAGTCGCGCCCTCTCACGATCGGAATGCCCATGGTCTTGAAATACTCCGGGCCGGCCGTGTGAATGACGACCGACGGCCGATCGGCGGGAGCGACGGCGCGGCCCGCGATCTCGATGCTGGTGGTGGCGCCGCTGCCGGCGAGCGGCAGTTGAAAGACCATGCTGGCGTTGACCACTCCGGGCAGCGCTTTGAGCTGCGCGATCAGCTCGCGGTAGAACTCGCCGATCTGCTGCGGCGTCGCGGTCCGGCTGGCCGAGGGCGCCACGTTGAAGGCCAGCGTCCGGCTCGGATCGAACCCCGGCGCGACCTGCTGCAACCGGACGAAGCTGTTGACCAGCAGGCCCGCGCCGACCAGCAGCACCAGGGCGAGCGCGACTTCGGCCACCACCAGCAGGTTGCGCGTGCGATTGGTCCGCACGCTGGCGGTGGCGCCGCGCCTGCCCTCTTTGAGCGACTCGGCGAGGTTGGTGTTGGCGATGAGCAGCGCCGGCGCGAGTCCGAAGATGATCCCGGTCGCCAGCGAGATCAGCGCCGTGAAGCCGAGCACGCGCGCGTCGAGCGTGGTCTCGGCGACGCGGGCGAGCGATTCGGGACTGAGCGCGACGATCAGATCCGTGCCCCAGTAGGCGAGCAACATTCCCGCGATGCCGCCGAGGCCGGCAAGCAGCACGCTCTCGGTGAGGAGCTGGCGAATGATGCGTGCGCCGCTCGCGCCGAGCGCCAGCCGCACCTTGATCTCACGCTGCCGGCTGATGCCGCGCTCGAGCAGCAGGTTGGCGACGTTGACGCACGCAATCAGCAGCACGAACGCGACCGCGCCGAGCAGCAGCAGCAGCGTCGGCCGCAGGTTGCCGACGATCGATTCGTGGAGCGGCCTGACGCCGATGCCCATGTCCTGGTTCTCGTCGGGAAACTGCGCCGCGAGCCCCGCCGCAATCACCCCGGCCTCCGCCTGCGCCTGCTCGACGGTCACGCCGGGCTGCAGCCGGCCGATCGCGCGCCAGCCGCGATAGCCGCGCGCCAACATGATCGCGCCGGGTCCTTGCGGCCGCTCGTTGTCGAGCGCGGTCGAGATCCACACCTCGGTCGGCTGCGGCTGGATCGGAAACCTGAATCCGGCCGGCATCACGCCGACGATGGTGAAGCGGGCGTCGTTGAGCTCAACGACGCGTCCGATCACGCCGGCGTCGCCGCCGAACTGTTCCTGCCAGGTCTGCCAGCTCAGGATCGCCGGGCGTCCGCCGGGGCCGCCGCCGGCCGCATCCTCTTCGCGCAGGAACGTGCGGCCGAGGATCGGCGGCACGCCGAGCAGCGGGAACAGGTCGGCCGTGGCCACCGTCCCGCGCAGCAACTGCGCGTCGCGATTGCCGGTCAGCGTCAGGTTGAGGTTGTAGTAGGCGGCGAGGCGATCGAACGATCGGCTCTGTTGGCGCAGGTCATCGAAGTTGCGAAACGAAAACTGCGAGAGCGCGGCGCGGTTCTGCGCGGTCTGCTGGCCGAGGGCGATGAGGCGATCCGGATCGGCGAACGGCAGCGGCTTGAGCAGCACCGTGTTGACGACGCTGAAGATCGCCGTGTTCGCGCCGATGCCGAGCGCGAGCGTGAACACACCGATGGCGCTGTAGGCACGTTTCTGCCACAGCATGCGTGCGCCGTACACGACGTCTCGCCAGAGGCCTTCGAGAAACATGCTCACCTCTCCTGTGAACGGTCGGTCTACGAAGCGGCAGCGCCCGTGCGGCCGCCGCTGGCCCGCGGGGGACGAGCAGGTGATCCAGCTCGTCATGCTGCATACGATCGCGGATGATACCGGAGAGTCGAGCGGCCGCGCGGTCACCCGTCACGTGCAGATGTCGACTCG
The DNA here is from genome assembly GCA_963795125.1 of uncultured Acidimicrobiia bacterium. Taxonomy (GTDB): domain Bacteria; phylum Acidobacteriota; class Vicinamibacteria; order Vicinamibacterales; family UBA2999; genus 12-FULL-67-14b. The sequence goes on from CAWCGQ010000002.1 coordinate 142,979, forward strand.
TCCCTGCGTCACCGATCTCTTGCACGCTCGAGGGTTCTGCGTTACCGTGCACCATCGTTTGTAACCTGGTGTAACGGCAGGGAGGACTCCCATGAGAAGCATGTGGCGTGCGGGTGGATTCGTCGGCGCGGCGTTCACGGCTCTGTGCTTGAGCCTCGCGTGGCCGGCAGGCGCGCAAACCGGGCTCGGCGGCCTGCGCGGCGCGGTCACCGATCAGCAGGGCGCCGGGCTGCCCGGTGTCACCATCACCGCGACGTCGCCAGACGTCCTGCGGCCGCAAAGCGATGTGACCAACGAGCGCGGCGAGTATCGGCTGAACAACCTGCCGCCCGGCACCTTCACCCTGACCGCCGAACTGCCAGGGTTTGCGACCTTCCGGCGCGAAGGCATCCTGGTGCGCGTCGGCGCGACGTTCGCGATCGACATCACCATGCAGCTCAGCAGCGTGCAGGAAACCGTCACCGTTACCGGCGACTCGCCGATGATCGAGGTGGACAAGCCCGGCAACGTGCTCAACATCGACGGCGAGTTCCAGCGGCTGATGCCGATCCAGGCCCGGCGCAATTACAGCGACTTCCTCGAGCTCACGCCCGGCGTCATCTCGCGCGGCTTCGACGATGGCAGCGGGCGGCAGGTCTACTTCGGCCACGGCACCGAGCACTTCGCGCACGTGCTGCAGCTCGAGGGCACCATCGCCACCAACTATCACGACGCGCAGCTGACCTACGTGTCGATGGGCGCCGACATGGTGCAGGACATCCAGGTCAAGACCGGCGGCGTCGACGCCAGCTCGCCGATGGGCGTCGGCCTGGTCATGAACATCGTCACCAAGAGCGGCGGCAACACCGTCAGGGGCAGCGGCGCGTTTGCGTATCAGCCGTTCAACTGGAACGGGAACAACGTCGACAACTGCTCGACGGCGCCGGGCTGCAAGCCCGGGTCGGGCGGCACGCCGACCACCGCCTACGTGCGGCAGGTCGACGTCGCGGTCGGCGGTCCGATCATGAAGGACAAGGTGTGGTTCTTCGGCGCGCTGCGCCGGGCGGTGTCGGCCGCCGGCATCAGCCGCACCTCCGTCGAGGTCGAACGCATCAAGGCCTTCAAGCCGAGCGCCGAGCTCTTCAACAACGACAGCGAGAGCTGGCAGCCGTTCCTGAAGGTGAGCGGGCGGGCGGGGCGGCACGACATCCAGGGCTTCTTCCAGCAGGACCGGCTGCTGCTGACCGGCAACCGCGAGTACAACTACGAGGAGATTGCGGCGCAGTCGACCGGCGGTCCGCTGTACAGCGGCAAGGTCACCTCGGTGTGGGGCATGCGCACCACGACCACCTTCACGGCGTCCTATAACGGCAAGGGCGGGTCCGACGCCTCGACCTTCGCAAAGCTCGGGCTGACCGGCCCGCAGATCGTGATTCACGACTCGGCCAACCTGCAGGGCACCACCGTGCAGGGGTCCGGCCGCATCCTCGAGGGCGGCAACCTCCAGTCCTACAGCTATCAGCCCGCCTCGCAGATCGTGGTGCGCGGCGACCTGACGTATCACAAGGATGGCTGGGGCGGCAGTCACCAGTTCCAGACCGGCTTCTTCGCGGCCCCGCGCAACACCTACGACCAGCAGACCGAGTATGTGAACAGCGGGTTCGTGCTCGAGGAGCACCGCCTGCGGACGCCGGGCAATATTGCCGGCGGCACCGTGCCGTTCCATCGCCGCTACAACACGCCGGTGTCGCTGACCACGCGTGCGGCCCGCGACCGCGACATCGGCATCTACGTGCAGGACACCTGGCACGCCGGCGGCCGGCTGACGCTCAATTACGGCGTCCGCGCCGACTTCGTCACCCGCGACGACGAGATTTTCAACATCCAGCGGCAGAACAGCACCTCGATCGGTCCGCGCCTGGGCTTCTCGTATCTGCTGACCAAGGACTCGCGCAACGTCCTGCGCGGCAGCTACGCGCGCGTGCACGAGCAGGTCATGGGCCGCGACGCCATCACGCTGTTCGGCGCGAACGAAGCCGCGGGCCAGCGCGACGAGTACGACGCCGACGGCGACGGACGCTTCGAGACCGTGGTCACCGCCGCTCCCCGGACCGCGTCGATTGCCGACTACGAGTTCGCGGACGACCTGCACCAGCCCTATGTCGATGAGTTGATTCTCGGGTTCCGCAAGCAGTTCCCGGGTCAGCTCAGCCTCGACATCGCCGGCATCACGCGCAGCTACCAGGACATGTGGGCGCGCGTCGACATCAACGGCATCTATCCGAGCGGACCGAACCAGCCGTTCGGCGGCTTCGGCGCGATTGATCCGACGCGCGGTGTCATCTACCAGCAGCGCAACAACTCGTGGAGCACGCTCGAGTACCGCGCCGTCGAGGTCACGCTGGCCAAGAACCTCTCGAAGGGCATTCAGGCAATGGCCGGCCTCAATCGCCAGTGGCAGCACTTCGGCGGCACCTGGAACCCGACCGATCCGGCGCGGTTCATTCAGCCGGACTCGTTCCCCAGCGACACCTTGCTCTACATGCCCCGCGGCAACAACGAGGACAACAGCCTGCCGATCGGCACCGGCACCACCGTTCACACCTACGGCCCGACCTGGCAGAAGTACTCGATGCGTTTCGGTGGATCGTTCCAGGCGCCGTGGGGCGTGAACGTGTCAACCAGCTACACGATTCTCGCCGGGCCGTGGTCCGGGCCGATCGTCGATCTGCTGCCGGTCGGCGATCCGCAACTGGCGGTGTTCGGACCGGGGCGTACCGCCAACGGCCAGAACAACCCCTTGTCGACGCGCATGCGGTTCGTCAACCCGACCCGCGGCGAAGGACAGGAGCAGGCGCCGGCCGTCAAGACGCTCGGGCTCAACTTCAACAAGTCGATCGGCTTCGGCGGCGGCCGCGAAATCGTGCTGAGCGGCGCGATCTTCAACGTGCTGAACGACGGCAACTACACGCAGTACAACTACAGCGGCGCGAACGAGCGGTTCAACCCGAACTTCCTGCAGCTGCGCAATCAGCAGGCCGCGCGCGCCTTCCAGGCGACGGCGCTCGTGAAGTTCTAACCGCGCGCTGCCGGGAACTGGGACCTGCCGGGATGGTGACTCCCGGCAGGCACCAGCCCTGAACCGCGGTCCCTACCATCTGAGGTCCTGCCCATGCGTCTCTTGATTCTGTGCATTGTCGTGTTGATCAGCAGCGGGAGTGCGTCGATCGACGCGCAGTCGACGGATCGCAAGCGCGTGATTCAACCGCCGAACTACAAGCCCACCCCGTCGCCGCTGTCGCCGGGCATCCTGGTGGGCGACACGCTCTACCTGTCGGGCAGCACCGGCGGCGATCCGGTGACCGGTCAACTGGTCGCCGGCGGGTTCGAGCCGGAGATGCGGCAGATCATGGCGAACGTGCAGACCGTGCTCGCGGCCGCGGAGATGAAGCTCTCGGATGTGGTCGTCGTCACGGCCTATCTCGCGGACATGCAGGATTTCGCGCGCTTCAACGAACTTTACAAGGAGTACTTCACCGCCACGCCGTTGCCGGCGCGATCGACGGTGGCGGTGACGGCGCTGGCTCGCGGCGCCCGTCTCGAATTGACGATGACCGCGGTGAGGTCGCGATGAGACGGCTGGCGGCCGTGCTCGCCGTGCTGCTGCTGCCCAGCCTGGGATTTTCGCAGGACGCGGCGTCCACCAACCCGCTGTGGCGCGAGCTGAAGACGCGCAACTACCTGCCGCACATGACGTGGCCCGAAGTGCGGGACCTGCGCACGCGCACCGACATGGTGATCATTCCGGTGGCGGCGCTCGAGCAGCACAGCCTGCATCTGCCGATCGGCACCGACTTTCTGAACGGGCTCGAGCGCGCGAAGCTGGTGGCGCAGCGGGCCGACGTCCTGGTCGCGCCGATTCTCTTTCCCGGGAACTCGCCGTATCACATGGAGTTTCCCGGCACCATCACGTTGTCGTCGCAGACCATCCAGCAGGTCTACTTCGAGGCGGTGCAGAGCCTGCTCAAGCACGGCTTCCGCCGCTTCCTGCTGCTCAACAGCCACGGCGGCAACCAGGTGATCACGCGCTACGTCGCCGATCGCATCAACCAGGAGACCGAAGGCGTCGCGGTGGAGCTCGGTGAGGCCGCGGCGCCGTTTCTGACGCGCTCGCAGGCCGCCCCGGAGCCGCGCCTGTTCGATCGGCACGGCGGCGTGGGAGAGACCTCGGCTTCCCTCTACACGACGCCCAACCTCGTGCAGCTCGAGGCGGCTCGCGCCGCCACGCTCACCATGCCCGAGCATCTGCAGAAGATGCTGCCCGAGGTGGTCGCGGGCGACCCGACCGCGACGCTGGTGTTTCTGGCCGAAGGCCTCAAGGCCACGGCCACCGGCAAGGGCACCTCGACGCGCGAGATGTCGGATACCGGAACCTGGGGCGTCCGCGACCCGCGTGAGGCGACGGCGGCGGCGGGCCGCCGCGACACCGAGAACTTCGTGCAGGCCGCCGTGCAGTTCATCGAACGATGGAAACAGCTGCGGCCGATGCAGCAGTGAGCGCAATCCACCCTCGTCGGCCGTGACGAATCACGGCTGCCGCAACGATTAAGAATTCGTCTGACCCTCGGGCGTCGCGTAGTATCTGTGGATGCTCGAAACGTTCTCCACGTGGCCAGCGGTGTGGCAGGCGCTGGCGGCGACAATCTTCACCTGGGGGTTGACGGCGATCGGGGCGGGAGCCGTCTTCTTCTTCAAGGATGTCAGCCCCAAGGCGCTCGACGCCGCACTCGGCTTCACCGCCGGCGTCATGATCGCCGCCAGCTTCTGGTCGCTGCTCAATCCCGCCATCGCCCTCGCCGAGGAGATGGGCATGATCAAGTGGCTGCCGCCGCTCGTCGGCTTCCTGGCGGGGGCGTTCTCCATGCGACTGGTCGACTACCTGCTGCCGCACGTGCACCTGTTCGGATCGATGGAGGAGGCCGAGGGCGTCAAGACCAGTTGGCGAAGGACCACGCTGCTGGTGCTGGCGATCACGCTCCACAACATTCCCGAGGGCCTCGCCATCGGCGTCGCGTTCGGCGCGGTCGCGGCCGGGTTTGACTCCGCCAGCCTGTCAGCCGCCATTGCGCTTGCGATCGGCATCGGCATCCAGAATTGTCCTGAAGGCACCGCGGTGGCGGTGCCGCTGCGGCGCGAGGGACTGTCGCGCGCCAAGGCGTGGTGGTACGGTCAGCTCTCGGCCACGGTCGAGCCCGTCGCCGCGGTCATTGGCGCGCTCGCCGTGGTCTCGATGCGGCCGATCCTCCCGTACGCGCTGGCCTTCGCCGCCGGCGCCATGATCTTCGTCGTCGTCGAAGAGGTCATTCCGGAGTCGCAGCGCGGGGGCAACAGCGATCTGGCGACGCTCGGCGCGATGGTGGGCTTCGCCGTGATGATGACGCTCGACGTCGCATTGGGCTAGTCGGCCCCGTGAGGCTGGCTCCTAGCGCCCGAGCGGCGCGTCGAGCCGGTCCCACTTGTAGGCGGCCGCGATGCGATCGTCCAGCTCGCGCAGTAGCGCGTCGCCATTCGCTCCATTGGTCATCGCGGCAAAGCCGTAGCCCTTGAGCCGGTGCAGCACCAGCACGCACTGGAAACCCCAGTTCGATCCCCCATGCGTCAGGTACCAGCCCTCGCCGAGCCTGTTGATCGACAAGCCTAATCCGTATGGACCGACACCCACCGGCGTCGTCATCTCGACGGCCATCGCCCGGGAAATCACCTTGTTCGACCGGCCTTGCACGGACTTCTGCGCTTCGACGCCAAACCGCGCCAGGTCCGCGGCGGTCGTCCACAAGCCGGCGGCCGCCAGCTCGGGATAGACATGCCACCGGGCATCGCGTGCGGCGCCCTTGGCATCGTGCGCCCGCGCGGCGAGCGCTCCTCGCGCCGGCGGCAGAGGCTGCTCGAAGGTGCTGGACGTCATGCCGAGCGGCCCGAGTACCCACTCGTTCATCAATTCGCCGAACGGCCGCCGGGTCGCGTCGGTCAGGACGAGCTGCGCCAGGGTGAGCCCGCCGCCCGAGTATTTGAACCCGGTCAACGGCGGGCGGCCGAACAGTACGGGCCCGACGTTCGACGGTGGCTGGCCACTGAGGATCTGAACGATGGTCGGCAGCGGCGCACCGGGCTCGTAGCCGGGAAAGCCGAACCCATCGTCGGCGCCCGACGTGTGGCTGAGCAGCGCGCGCAGCGTCACCGGCTGGCGCGCGTGGTCTGCGGATGCGGGGACGCGCCACGACGTCAAGAACCGGTTCACATCGTCATCGAGGCCCAGCCTTCCCTGTTCGACGGCTCTGAGAATCGCGAGCGCGGACACTGGCTTGCTGATCGACGCGGCCTGGAAGAGCGTCTCGGTGGTCACCGGCACGCCGCTGACGACGTCGGCCAGGCCGTAGCCTCGTGCCCAGTGAACTTCGAAGTCCTTGATAACGGCGACGCTCAGCCCGGGTACGCCGGTCTTCTGCATGACGGCGGCCATAGGCAGCGGCGCCAGCTCGCCGTCGCGTCCCGTCTGCGGAGATTCGATGGCGGCGATGAAGGCGGCCGGGCCTTCCTGCGCGTGTGGGACGGCGGCCAGCGCCGTCACGGCGACCCAGGCGAGGACGCAGGCGGCTCGCGCTGGGCCTCGGCGTACGACTCGCTCGGCCATCGTGACGAGAGAGACGCGTGTGAGCTGTGACATGTAGGCGCGCATTGGAACCGAGTCTAGATCAGATCGCTGATCACTCCGCCCTCAACGCATCCATTGGCTGGATGCGCAGCGCGCGCCTGGCAGGAACGGCCGTAGCCACGGCCGCCATCAGCGCCACGAAGAGCGTCGAGAACGCGCCGGTCATGATGGCCACCACGGTGCCGTTGGTGGGGGAGGCCTCGGGACCAAGGCTCCAAACGAGCAACCCCGCCGGAATGCTGCCGACGATCAGGCCGCCAGACACTTTCGCCAGTGCGCTGCCAAGCGTCGAGCGCACGATGGCGCGTGGATCGGCGCCCAGGGCGACCCGGATACCGATCTCCGGTGTGCGTCTCGCCACCGTGAACGACATCAAGGCGTAGATGCCGGCGGTCGCCAGAACGATCGCGACAATGCTGACGCCGGCCATCAGCCGCGCGAAGAAGTCGAGCGTGGCACGATCGGCGTCGCTCAACTGGTCGATGGTCATCACCTCGATGACGCGCAGCGTTGGATCCACCTCGACGGCGATCGCGTGCAGCTGCGCGATGGCGGCCGCGGTGGTGGTGCGCGCCCTGATCGCGATGTAGAACGGCGCGGTCGTCTCAGGCGCCGCCGGCAGGTACAGCCACGATTCGTCGGCGAGCTTGTTGGTGTCGTCGGTCAGGTCGGCGACCACACCGACGATCTCGATCCACGGACCGGCAGGCCTCTGTTCGGACGCGGCCCTGCGCACCTGGCGTCCCACGGCCTCCCCGCCATTCAGGGTGCGCCGCACGAAGGTCCGATCGACGATCGCCACGTTGCGACCCGGCGCAAGATCGGCCTCGGAAAAATTCCGGCCGGCGATGATCGGCGCGGTGAAGGCATCGAAATACCCTGGGGCGACCGTCGCCGTTCGAAGCTCGAACGCCGGTTGGCCGGCTGGCGGTGCCGAGCCGTCAATGTCCATCGCTTCGCGCCTGTTGGTCATGCCGGGCAGGCGCTCACCGTAGGTCACCCCGGCCATGGCCGGGTCCGCCTCGAACCGTCGCGCCAGCTCGGCGTAGGTCGAACGGAACTGGCTCCGGTACGCCACGTCTTGAGCCGCGTCGCCAGTCGGGCCGCCGTCGCGATCCAGCATCAGCCGTGCCGACACGTACTGATCGGCCTGGAAGTTGATGTCCCGCTTGCCGCCGCCGGTCACGTAGGCGCTCCAGCCGAGCAAGCCGACGATGGCCAGGAACACGACCGTGACGGCGACCTGCGAGACGATCACGCCGGTCCACACGCCGCCAAACTTGAGGCTGTTCCCCGAGGCGCCGGTCGACTGCTTCAACCGATCCTGGACCTTCGTGCCGGTGGCCTTCAGTGCGGGAATCACCCCGATGATCAGCGCCGACAAGCCCGCCAGTCCGGCGGCGTAGGCAATGGTCAGCGGCGCGAGCCGATCGTCCCACCAGAACATCAGGCTCTCGCCCATACCCTCGGCCACCTTCACCTTGACCCAGAGCAGCGAGTACGACGCGACCGTCAGCCCGATCACGGCCGCCGATCCCGATAACACCAGTGCCTCGACGAACAGCTGGCCGGCGATGCGGCCGCGGCTGGCGCCGAGCGCGGTGCGCACGCTGATCTCCGTTTCGCGGGTCGCCGTTCTCGCAAAGACCAGCGTCGCCACGTTGGCTCCGCAGAGGACCAGCAGACCGAGGAACAGCAGGTTGGCGCCGTAGAACACGGTGATCTGCATTTGCGAGTCTTCGACCCCCGCCCACACCGAGTCGACATAGCCCAGGACGATGGGTTGCAGATGGCGATGGGTGGCGGGCGAGTCGGCCGCGGCGCGCTGCGCCACGGTGTCCAACTCCGCTTGCGCCTGCTGCAGCGTGACGCCCGGCGCGAGCTTGCCGAAGACGCGCAGCGTCGGCCCCTGTCGCGGCGCCACGGAGGCGACGTTCAACTGCAGGGGCACCCACAGATGCTCGGTCTCCGGCAGGCCGAACGTTGGCGGCATGACGCCGACAATCGTGAACGGCTGGTTACCAAGGTGAAGCGACTGGCCGAGCACCGCCGGGTCCGAGGCGAAACGCGCCGCCCACACGGATTCACCGATCACCACGACCGGAGGCGCGCCGGGCTGTTCGTCCGCGGGCTGGAGCCCGCGGCCGAGCAGCGGCGGCACCTGCGCGACGGTGAACGCCGCGGCGCTGATCTGCGCCGCCGCCACCGGCTCTACGCGGCCGTCGCTGGTGCGGAGGTCGCGATCGAGCCGCGTCGCCGCCGCCAGCGTTTCGATCGACCTGAGCGAGTGGCGCCAGGCCACGAAGTCGGAGGCATTGCGCCGGTCGGGTCTGCCGGTATTGCGATCCCACGTCTCGATGGCAACAATGCGGTCCGCATCGGCGAACGGCAGACGGCCCTTGATGAGATCGTTGACGAATTCAAGGTAGGCCGCACCGGCGCCGATGGCCAGCGACAACGCGAACAGCGCAACGGCGGTGAGACCGGGGTGCTTCGACGCCATCCGGCCCCCGAGCTTGACGTCGGTGGACAGGCCTCGCAGCCAGGTGAGTTGCAGGACATCGCGCCCGGCGCCACGATATTTTTCGACGCCGCCAAAGGCGACGGCTGCTTGCCGCGACGCCTCTGTCGGCGAGAGGCCGCGCTGCCGCAGCCGCTCGGCCTCCATGTCCAGGTGGAAGCGCATTTCGTCCTGCATGTCGGCGTCGAGTTGAGCGGGGCGGCGGATTCCGCGCCACCACGCGCGCGCGTGCGCGAGCACACTTCGCATCGTCAGATTTCCTGTGAAGTGGCGCGGAGCGCGGCAGCCATGGCGTCGGACAGCCGGTTCCAACTCGCCGACTCATCCCGCAGCCGGTGGCGGCCGAGCGTCGTCAGCTTGTAGTACTTGGCGCGCCGGTTGTTGTCGGAGACACCCCACTCGCTGTCGATCAGCCCCTGCTTCTCGACTCGATAGAGGGCGGGGTACAGGGCCCCCTGCTGAATCGTCAGCGCGCCGCCGGTGATCTGCTCGATGCGCAGCAGCACGGCGTAACCGTGCAGCCTGCCCAGCGAGACAGCCTTCAGGATCAGCAGATCGAGCGTGCCCGGGAGCAGTTCAGCGGTATTGCCTGTGCCCATGTCTCTCTCCTAATACGCATAGGAGAGCCGATCGGTTCTCTCCTAAATACGCGAGGAGAGAGCTGCGTCCGTGGCCTACCGAGTACCGAGCTGCCCGGGGCGTGAGGAGTCTTAGTCTCACGCACATGATCGCGCCGCGAGTCTGAACGCGGTCCCCCTAGTCTCCCGTATTGGGCTCGCTTAGTAGCTCGACGATCGCTGCTTCGAGTATCTGAAGATCACGTGCGACACCGCGCCATACGAGACCGAGGTCGACACCGAAGTAATCATGTGTGAGACCATCTCTCATCCCCGCGATCTGCTTCCACGGAATTTCGGGTCGGTGCGCTCTGGTTGCGTCAGAAAGCCGCGTGACCGCCTCGCCGACGATTTCGAGCTTTCTGATAACGGCATCCTGCCGCATTCGGTCGGCGAGGAATCCCGCGACGCGACCTGATTCGGGACTCGCTCGACTGGCTCGATCGCTACCTCGGACCGGTGCGGTAGAACGTGGCCGGCCTGCTTCTTCGCTGCGTGCTTTTCGCGGTGTTCTAGTTCCGGGCGCGCACCACCCGTCAGTCGACCGGAAATTCCACAAGAGTAAAGCTGCCAGGCTTGGCGCCGTTGACTGCAGCTCCGACCCGCGCAACGTGCGGTTGAAGTGCCGGCCACTGCTGAATGCCGATGACGACAATCGCAATGGTCCGACCGGCCAAGTTCTGTTGATATTGCAGGTTCTTGTCCGTCGTGAGGAAGACCTCGAAGCCGGCGTGCTCGGCTGCGGTTAACAGGTCGCCGTTTTTCAGTGTGTCCCAGCGTTCCTGCGCGGCCGTGCGCACTGTGTGGCCGATCAGAAACTCACGAATCGGGACCGGTGTGGCCTGATCGAACAGCACGCGCATTCAACTCGCCACTGGCGTGTCGAGGCTGCGCGCGGCAAATTCGATGACCGCCTTGACCTGGTCGCGGTCCAATCCGTCGTACCACGCAAGGATGTCGTCGATATTTGCGCCCGCTTCGAGGTTCTCAAAGATCGTGGCGACAGGCATGCGGGTATTGCGAAGCACCCACGTCCCACTGACTTTGCCGGGGATGCTCTCGACCGCTGGGCACTGGGACCAATCGAGCAGAGCCATGGTTTCAGATCCTTCCGAGTTGAGTGTAAGGGATCTCGTCTTCTTCGTGGTGAAGGCCCAACGCGTTGGGAGAAAACTGGAATACGAATTCAACATCCGCTTGAAATCACGTTGCAGATGTTCATAGGAGAGGGTGGAAATCAATCCACAAACTATTCTACAAGTGGCTTAATTTCAACTAGTTGTGGCGGAGAGGGTGGGATTCGTTCCCGAGATCCTCGCTCCCATCTACGACTAAGGCCTGAATCCGAGGCTCTCAAACCACAGCGACCTTACGATGCCTTCCGGCCCTCGCGCAGCATCGCTTGCTGCAGATCCCAGTCGGCCTGCAGACGCATCCACAGCTGCGGCGACGTCTTCAAGAACCGTCCGAGTCGGAGGGCGGTATCGGCGGTGATGCCCCGCTTCCCGAGCACGAGCTCGTTGAGTCGGTTGAGTGACACGCCGAGCTGCTTCGCGGCCTCGACCTGACCGACGCCGAGGGGCTTCAGGTACTCCTCCAGCAGCAGCTCTCCGGGGTGAACAACCGGGCCGAGCCAACTCGCGTCTCTAGTGATAGTCCTCGACGTCGACTTCGTAGGCATGGCCACTCTCCCACCGAAACGTGATGCGGTACTGATCGTTCACGCGAATACTGTACCGGCCGGACCGGTCGCCCTTCAGGGCTTCGAGGCGGTTTCCCGCCGGCACCACAAGGTCGTCGAGCCGCGCCGCGGCATCGAGCAGCTTCAGCTTTCGCTGCGCGCCTCGCCACAGCGCCTGCGGGATCCGCCGGGCTGCGCGCGTGTTTCGGTCGCGGAACAGGTCGGCTGCCGCCTCGTCGCGGAACGACTGAATCACACGACAGTCAGACTACACGCGTGTCATGTAATTCGTCAAGAAGGGCAAGCAGCGCAGCTGCTACGGCGACACGAGCCCGGGGGCAGCTACGAGACCTGGTCGGACGCCGGCCGGGCGTTGCCCGCAAGGAATCGCGCCTCCGAGGATCCCGGTACGCTTCAGGCGAACGCGCCGCGACGCCGTTGTGAGTGATGGCGGAGAGGGTGGGATTCGAACCCACGTGCCCTTTCGGACAACACGCTTTCGAGGCGCGCCCGTTACGACCACTTCGGTACCTCTCCGCTCTGAGTGGACCGCGAAGATCGCAGGAACTTTTAATTATACAACACGGCGCACCGGCACAAGCCACCCGCCCGGGATGGCCTGAACCGCCCTCGACCAGGGCACACACAGCCGGGGCGGGGGCCGATTGACGCAGGACGCCGGCCGGCGCCACACTTGCGCACTCGCCACGCCTCGATATGCCCACCGCTGACAATCCCTCCGGCCGCCCGCGCCTCGAATGGATCGGAACCGCCATCGTCCTCGCCGTGACCACCTGGTACTGGCTGCAGTACTTCAATCGCGCCACCAACCTGCTCGATGAGGGCTCGACCGCCGCGCAGGCCCTGCGAGTCCTGCGCGGTGAGCTGATTTATCGCGACTTCTTCACCGTCGTCACGCCGGTGTCGTACTACACCATCGCGTCGCTGTTCGGGATCTTCGGCGAGCAGTTAATGGTGCTGCGATGGGCGGCGCTCGTCACCGGCGTGGCGCTGGCGCTGGTGACGCTGATCGTCGCGCGCCACATCTGCGCGTGGCCGTTCGCCGCGGCCGCGGCGCTATTGACGACGGTGTGGGGATGGTTCCTGGTGACGCCCAATTTCTATTCGCTCGAGGCGGCGCTGTTCTCGCTGGTCGCGCTCGCCTGCTACCTGCGCGGCCCGTCGTCGCGGTGGCTCGTCGCCGCGGGCATCGCCACCGGCATCACCGCCATGACCAAGCAGAACATCGGCGCCTACACCGCGGCGGCACTGTTGATCGCGATCTGGGGGTCGCTCGTCTTCGACACCACCTTCGACGTGCGGGCGCGGTTGAGGAGGAGCGGTTCCTTCATCGCGGGCATCGGCATCGCGGTGGTGCCGATACTGGTGTGGCTCGTCGCATCCGGCGCCGGTCCGTACTTGTATGAAAGCTGGGTCTACTACCCTCTCACCAAATACCCCGAGCGATTCGCGCTGCCGTTTCCGGATTTCTTCCCCATCCCGGCCGATCCCTTCGAGCGGTGGACCAGGCTCGTCATCTACCTGCCGGTTGCTGGTTTATCCGCTGGCGCTGATCGCCATCGCGCTGCGGAGCTACCGGGCGCGCCGGCATCGCGAGGCCGATGCGCCGCGAGAGGGGCATGCGCTGCTGGCGATCGCGCTCGTCGGGCTGCTCACGCTGCTGCAGGCCTGGCCGCGCGCCGACGTCCCGCACATCCTGTTCGGCATGCAGGGCACGTTCATCGTTCTTGCGTATCTGCTGTTCCGCCTGTGGCAAGCCGCGCAGCAACTACCCGGACCGCGACAGGTCTACGCCGCAATTGCGTTGCCGGCCGCGCTCGCGCCGGCGTTGCTGCTGCTCTGGAACGGCTACCAGCGAACCGACTGGGAGTATCAGAACTACATCGTCGCGCTCAAGACCGAGCGCGCGCGCGGCATCTTCACCGGCGGACTGGAAGCGCAGCGCATCGACGTGGTCACCCGCTACCTGACGGAGCACACCGCGCCGGACGATGCGGTGTTCGTGGTGCCGTGGGCGTCGGGGTTCAACTTCCTGGCGAATCGGCCGAACCCGACCCGCACCGACTTCCTGCTGTTCGAGGATCCGGAAATCTACCCGTGCCTGCTGTGGCGGCTGGACGAGCGGCCGCCGGAGTACGTGGTCTACGGATACACCTGGGACGTGGACGACAGGTATTTTCGCGATTACGCCGCGCCGATCGATCGATACATCCGGTCGCGCTACGCGATCGAATTTACGACCGACGGATATGAGATCTGGAAGCGGGTGGAGAGCGTGCCGCAGGCGGCGGGTGGATACCCGCGCGCCTGCCAGCCACGCCGTTTTCGGATCAGCGATTGGTGGAACCGCTGACGACGGTTATCGCGTGCCCGCGACGACCTTGAGGTTGTCCTTCACGCCCTTGACGCCGTCGGTGCCCTTGGCGATCGAGACGGCCTTCGCCTTCGCCGCCGCCGACTTCACGGTGCCGTTCAGGACCACCATGTTGTTGGTGACGTCGATGTCGATGTTGCTGTCGTCGAGCACGGTGTTCCAATCGGCCATGTACTGCGTGTAGATCTTCGACTTGATCCAGCCGTCGTCAATGGCGCGGCCGGCCTTCTTCATGCCGCTCGCCGACTTGTCGCCGGCGCGGTCCATCTTGTCTTCGGCTTTGTCCGCCGTCTTGGCCATCTTGTCTTCGGCCTTGTCAGCCGTCTTGGCCATCTTGTCGCCGGCATGGTCCATCTTGTCGTTGTCGTGCTTCACCGCCGCAATGCGCAGCTGGTCGGTCACGCCCTTGACGCCGTCGTTGGCCTTCGCCGCCTGGATGGCCCGGGCGCGAGCCGCTTCGCTCGGCACGGTGCCCTGCAGCGTAACCATGCCGTTCTTCACGTCGACGTCGATGTTGCTGCCGCTCAGCACATCCTCGTCCACGAATTCTGAGTGGATCTTCATAACCAGCCAGCCATCCTTGATGGCGCTGACCTGGCCTGCGCCGGCCGCCGGCGCGAACGTGAACACTGTGAGTAGCGCAAGAACCAAGGTTCCCACTCCACGACCCAAGTACGACATGTCGATCTCCTTCAGGCCTCCTAATTGAGGCAACATGAGAGGGAGTGCAAGCAGAGCGCCAAAACGGAATAGCTGGGCTGGGCCTCACCCGGGTTGCAGTGGTCGGGGCGACCGGATACATCGGCACCAGGCTGGTGCCGCGCCTGGCCGAGGCGGGTTACCTGGTGCGTTGCCTCGTCCGTACTCCCAATAAACTGCGCGACCGGCCGTGGCGGAACCTCCCGGGCATCGAAGTTCTGCAGTGCGACCTGGCCGAGCCATCGAATCTGGCCGCTCAACTGTCGGGGTGTGAGGCCGCGTTCTACCTCGTGCACGCGATGCGCGAGGGCGCCGATTTCGCCGCCCGCGATCGGGAACTGGCCGAAGCGTTTGCCACGGCTGCCGGCGTCGCCGGCGTGAAACGGATCGTTTATCTCGGCGGGCTCGGCGACGCGGACGACGAATTGAGCCCGCACCTCGCGTCGCGTCGCGAGGTCGAGGAGGTGCTGGCGTCGGGGCCGGCCGCCGTCACGACGCTGCGTGCGGCGATGATCATCGGCTCGGGCTCCGCGTCATTCGAGATCCTGCGCTACCTCACGGAGCGCCTGCCGGTGATGATCACGCCGCGCTGGGTCAGCACCGTGAGCCAGCCGATTGCCATCCGCAACGTGCTGTTCTACCTCGTGCGCTGCCTGTCGGTGCCCGAAACATCCGGACGCGTGCTCGAGATCGGCGGGCCCGATCGTCACACCTACAACCAGTTGATTCAGCTGGTCGCGGCAGAGCGCGGCCTGCCCCGTCGGCTGATCATTCCGGTGCCGCTCCTCACGCCGCGGTTGAGCTCGCTATGGATCCACTTGGTGACGCCGGTCCACGCGCGCATGGCCCGGCCGCTCGCCGAAGGGCTCCGCAATCGGGTAGTGGTGCAGGACGATCTGGCCTCACGGCTGATGCCGCAGCCGCTGTTGACGGCGCGCGAAGCGATTCATATCGCCCTCGACGACGGGGCGCGCTCCGATGTCGAAAGCTCGTGGTCGACGGCGGGTCCGGTAGCCGGCGATCCCGATTGGGCGGGAGGCGACGTCTTCGAGGATTCGCGCAGCGGCGTGATCGACGCACCGCCCGAGCGGGTCTTCGCGGTGCTGCAGCGGCTGGGCGGCCGCTCCGGGTGGTTCAAGTACAACCAGCTGTGGCGGCTGCGTGGCTGGCTCGATCGCCTGGTCGGCGGACCCGGAACCACTCGCGGCCGCCGGCACCCCGACACGCTGTGGTGGGGCGACACGCTCGACTTCTGGCGGGTCGTCGAGCTCGAGCCCCCGCACCGGCTTACGCTCCGCGCGGAAATGCGCCTGCCTGGCGACGCCGTGCTCGATTTCGAACTGCAGCCGGTTGAAGGCGACAGCGCCTCGACGCGCCTGATTCAGACGGCGCGCTTCCGGCCGCGCGGCCTTGCGGGCCTGATGTATTGGTATGCGGTGTCGCCGTTCCACAAGCCGGTGTTCGATGGCCTGTTCGCCGGCGTCGCCAAGGCCGCGCGCCTGGAGCCGGAGAGCGACTTAGCGGCGGTTTCTGAAGAAGGCCTGGAGTAACTCGCGGCTCTCGAGCTCCAGCACACCGCCAAGCGTGCTCAAGCGGTGATTGAGGCCGGGTAACTCGTGCGCGCGCGTCATCGACTCGAGCGCGCCGGCTTTCGGCTCGGTCGCGCCGTACACGACCAGCCCGATGCGCGCATGGACCATCGCGCCCACGCACATCAGGCACGGCTCTACGGTCACATACATCGTCGCGTCGGTGAGGCGGTAGTTGCCGAGGGCCACGGCCGCGGCCCGCAAGGCGATCACTTCGGCGTGCGCGGTTGGATCGTGCGCCGAAATCGGCTGGTTGAACCCCTCGCCGACGACCCGGCCCTCGTGCACCACGACGGCGCCAATCGGCACCTCGCCCGCCGCGCCCGCGCGCTCGGCCAGGGCCAGCGCCTGGCGCATGACATCTTCGTGATTCACCGTGGAAATTGTAGCGTTATGATGTCCATCACTTGGAGGAATCGATGATTGTTCGTCTGTGTCGTCTGGTCGCGGTCTGCCTTTGTTGTGTCATAGCCGGCTCCACGGTGAGCTGGGCTCAAGAGAGTCACCTCGACGCCCCCGGAGAAATCCCCAAGTACGTCAAAGACCCCATCCCTCTCTACACCACCGGCCTCGGCCCGTTCAAGCGGCCGATTTCTTCGAACAACGCCGAGGCCCAGAAGTTCTTCGACCAGGGCTTCCAGATGATGTACGCCTTCGCGCGCCTCGACGCGGTGCGCTCGTTCCGCGAAGCGTGGAAGCGCGATCCCGACTGCGCCATCTGCTACTGGGGCGAAGGCTGGGCGTGGGGATCGTATTTGAACGGCCCGATGTCGGCCGAACAATCGCCGTTCGCCTATGCCGCGATGCAGAAGGCCGTCAGCCTGCGCGACAAGGCGTCGCCGTCGGAGCGCGACTTCATCGATGCGCTCAGCGTCCGCTACATCAAGAATTTCGACGCCGCGAAGCGCCGCGAGCAGGATCAGGCCTACGCCGACGCCATGGCCAAGGTCGCCGCCAAATATCCCAAGGACCTCGACGCCATCACCCTCTATGCCGACGCGCTGTTCATCCTCGAGCCGCGCCGCGGGCGGCGTGACGTCAACGCGCCCAACGTCAAGCGCCTGCACAGCGTGCTCGAGTCGGCGCTCGCCCAGGACAAGAAGCACCCGGGCGCCTGCCACCTCTACGTGCACGCGACCGAGTCGACCGAAAAGCCCGACCTCGCCGTCGCCTGCGCGGAGTATCTCGGCAAGACCATTCCCGGCGCCAGCCACATCAACCACATGCCGTCGCACACCTGGAATGAAGTGGGACGCTGGGGCGATTCGGTCGAAGCGAACACCGAGGCGTGGCACTCCGACCTGAAGGCCGATGCCGGCGAAGGCTTCGCCATTTATCCGGATCACAACCTGCACATGCTGCTCTACGCGGCGTCGATGGACGGCCAGGGCGCGCGCGCCATCCAGGCCGGGAAGGATTACGCCAAGCGCACCAACGATGCGATGTACCACGCCCTCACGCTGATGCGCTTCGGCCGCTTCGATGAGATCGTCGAGCTGACCAAGCGGCCCGAACGGGAAATCCCCGCCGCGGCGTTCGACTTCGCCATGGGCTACGCGAAGTTGAAACTCGGTGAGCCGGAGTTCGCGAAGGCATATCTCGCGAAAGTGCAGAAGGTGGCCGCCACCTCGAAGGTCGAGTTCCGCACCCATAGCGCCGCGCGCCTGGTCGGCGTCATGGCGGCGATCCTCGACGGCGAAATCACCCGCATGGGCGGCGACCTGGCCGGCTCGATCACGAAGTTCGAAGGCGCGGTGAAGCTCGACGACGATATGGACTACGACGAACCCGAGCCGCTGCCCTTCCCGGCGCGGCATTGGCTGGGCGCGGCGCTGATCGAGGCGAAGCGCTACGCCGACGCCGAGAAGGTCTATCGCGTCGACCTCGAGCAGCATCCCCACAACGGCTGGACGCTGCTTGGATTGCAGCAGGCGATCAAGGCGCAGGGCCGGACCGATCCGGAAGTGGACGCCGACCTGGCGAAGAGCTGGTCGCGCTCCGACACGTGGATTCGATCGTCAAGGTTTTAGGAGGTCTTGAGGGCCTGAGAGCTTGAGGTCCTGACGCGGGCGTAGAATGACCAGCATGTGGCGAAGCATGCTGGTCATCTTCATTTTGGCGACGGCAACCCTCGGCGGCCAGCAGTGGCCGCATTACGCGGGCGATCAAGCCGCGTCTCACTATTCGCCCCTCGAACAGATCACTGCCGCCAACGTCGCCAGGCTCGCCGTCGCGTGGGAGTGGAAGCCAAACGAGAAAGTGCTGCCCGAGTTCGGCACCCGCCCCGGCGCGTTCCAGAACACGCCGCTCGTCATCGACAACGTCATGTACCTCAGCACGCCCTACAACCAGGTGGCCGCGCTCGACGCGACGACCGGCAGGGAGTTGTGGCGATACGACCCGAAGGTGTACGAAGACGGACAGCCGCCAAACGGACAGGGCTTCGCGCATCGCGGCGTGGTGGCGTGGAGAGACCCTTCGGCTTCGCTCAGGGCAAGCGGCAACGGCCTTCGCATTTTCCTCAACGCGCGCTACAAACTGATCCAACTCGATGCCAGGACCGGCACACCGGTCTCATCCTTCGGCAAGGACGGCGTCGTCGATTTGAGCGAAGGCCTGGTCTGGGCCATCAACAAGAAGCACTACACCAACACCTCCCCGCCCATCGTCCACAAGGACCTCATCATCGTCGGCAACGGCGTCGGCGATCGCCTCACCTACAAGAACGATCCGCCGGGCGATGTGCGGGCGTTCAACGCCCGGACCGGCAAGCTGGTGTGGAAGTTCAACACCATTCCGCAGCGCGGCGAATTCGGCAACAACACCTGGGATGCCGGCTCCTGGCAGTTCACCGGGCACACCAACGTGTGGGCGCCGATGAGCCTCGACGAGACGCGCGGGCTGCTCTACATGCCGGTGAGCACGCCGAGCAACGACTACTACGGTGGACGGCGGCCGGGACAGAATCTGTTCGCCGAATCGATCGTCTGTCTCGATGCCAACACCGGCAAGCGCAAGTGGCACTATCAGATCGTCCATCACGGCCTGTGGGATTACGATCCGGCGTCGGCGCCAAACCTGGTTACCATCACCGTCGACGGCAGGCGCATCGACGCGGTGGTGCAGCTCACCAAGCAGGGCTTTGCGTTCGTGTTCGATCGCGTCACCGGCAAGCCGGTGTGGCCGATCGAGGAGCGGCCGGTGCCGCGCAGCAGCGTGCCCGGCGAAGCGTCGTGGCCAACGCAGCCGTTTCCAACCAGGCCTCCGCCGTTCGAGTCGCAGGGCGTGACGCTCGACGATGCGTTCGATTTGACGCCGGAGTGGAAGGCGCGGGCCACGGCGGAGCTCGCAAAGTATCAGCTCGGCCCGTTGTACACGCCGCCATCGCTCCAGGGCACCGTCGTTCTTCCAGGCGTGTGGGGCGGCGCCAATTGGGGCGGCGGCGCGTTCGATCCCGCCACCGGCCGCTTGTATGTGAAGACGACGCGCAGTCCCGGCATCTTCAAGATGGAGCCGTTCAACAAGTCCTCGCAGGCGCAGGATCGCTCCGATGAAGTGGATGCGGAGTACGTGCAGCGAAGTCCCTCGTCTTTCATCGATGGCGTGCCGATCCTCAAGCCACCCTACGGCAACCTGGTGGCGATCGATCTCAATCGCGGCGAGATTGCCTGGAAGGTGCCGTTCGGCGACGCGCCGGAGATCCGCGCCCTGCCGGCGCTCAAGGGCGTGCCGCTTCCCGACCGCCTCGGCGCCGTCGGTCCGCCTGGCGCGATCGTCACCAAGTCGGGGTTGATCTTCGTCGGCGGCAACGACATGGCGCTGTCGGCGTTCGACACCGCGAGCGGCCGCGAGTTGTGGCGCCACGTCCTGCCGAGGCAGGCCACCGCGACGCCCATGACCTACCTCGACGCGGATGGCCGCCAGATCGTCGTCATTGCAACCGGCCGCGGCGAGGACACGTCGCTCGTCGCCTTTCGATTGGAGAAACAACCGTGATTGATCGATACACCAAGACCGTCCTCACCGTCATTGCCGGCGCCCTGCTCTACCTGTGCGTCGCCGTCACCGCATTCCCGGCCGCGCACGCGCAGTCGTCGCTGCGCCCGGGCGAGCCGACCGGACCCGGGCAGGTGGTAGTCGTCGGTTGGCAAACCAATCAAGTAGTGCCGGTGGCGTTCCAGGGTCCGGTGTCGGTCGTGACGGCGAACGAACCGCTGCGAATCACCGGCACCGTCGCCACCGAGCGCGCGGCCGGCATTGCCGATCGCGTGATCCTCGCGGGATGGGAAGAGGGCGCGACGCGCGAGAAGGCCACGCGCATGCTGCCGTTGAGCGACACCACGGCAGGCCTGCCGGTCAAATCGCAACGTTGAGGTCGGGAGGGCATGCCGTTTGCTCGACGCTCATGGCATGTCCACACGATCACCGGAACCCACGCACGAGCCAGAACCGAACCGGTCGCAGGAAAAGGCCGCGCCCGTAGAGAGTCCAAGCGAAGATCGGATGCAGGGCGCCAATGGGCCGCTGCATCAGCCCGATCCGGACGAGCCACATGCGACCGGCGATCAGGACATCGATACCGCCGGCACCGACGCCGACGATCAAAGCCCGACCAGGGCGATGGGGACGGGCATCGCCCCTCCTCGGGCGAAAGGTTGAGCTGATGGCAGACCAGCACCCAAATACGGAGCGGCAGGACCGCAATGTGGAAGTGCCCGGCGACACCAACTCGGCCGATATCGTCGGCCGTACTGGCGAGCAGATGCCGGTGCAAAGCCACGACGGACTCGAGTCGGAGAAACGCCCGCCTGAGTCTGGCGGGCGCGATGAGCATCAGGATCCTGTTCGGTCGGACGATGACAATCCGCGCACTGGCCGGGTCGCCGGCTGATAGGATCGCCACATGGGAAGTGAACGCGTTGTAGTGCACCTGCCGCCGATGCCACAGCCAAAAGATTTCGGCCTCGACGTGCAGGTCAAGAACGACACGCCGGCGGCCGAACGCTACCATAACGCCCTGAAAGTCTGGGAGCGCGTCGTCAGCGACATCGCCAAGCGCATCGGTTCGAAGAAGCGGTAGCCGCCGGCGCCCTCACGCATCTGGACCGGCTTGTCTGCAGGCCGGTCCGGGTATCGCTGCGTTCGCGGGAGGCTCAGCCCGCGGCGGATCGGTACATCTTATGCAGCCCTCCTGTGTGGAGGGATTTTTTATGTCTGCTCGTTCACTGGTGTTGGCGGCTTCAGCGGCGACGCTGCTGTTTGCGGGCGTGGCCGCGTCGACGGCCGAGGCTCAAGGTCGCGCCGTATCGCGAATTCGCTTCCAGGAAATGGATCGCAACAACGACGGCGTCGTCACTCGGCAGGAGTGGAACGGCTCGGCGCGCTCGTTTGAGGTGCACGACTGGAATGGCGACGGACGTTTGTCGGGCGAGGAGGTCCGCGTCGGCGGACGCCGCACGGCGGAGTGGGACTCGGTCGATCACGCGCCCAACCGCTACGAGCGCAACGTCAGCTGGACCCGCGCCGGCTTCACGGCGCTCGACCACAACCGCGACAACAAGTTGACCAGCAACGAATGGCATTACGACGTCGAGACCTTCCGGCGCATCGATCGCGATCGCGACAACTCGGTGAGCCTGGCGGAGTTTCTCGGCGAGGGCTGGGATGACGACCGCGGCGACAACTTCGACGACCTCGACCACAACAACAACGGCCGGGTCGAGCGCAGCGAATGGCACGGCGGCCTGAACGAGTTCCGCGCGCTCGATCGCAATGGCGACGGCGTGCTCAGCCGCTACGAAGTGGTCGGCGGGCAGGACAGCCTCGACACCTACAACGAATTTGCCGGACTCGATTACGACCGCGACGGCAGCATCGAGCGCGACGAGTGGCACTGGTCGAACGTCAGCTTCGTGAACCGCGACACCAATCGCGACGGCCGCATTTCGCAGGCCGAGTTCAACACTGCGGGCGGCTCGCCCGACACGGCGGGAGCCCAGGCTGCCGGCACGCAGACGGTGCGCGTCAACTCGCAGCTGCGCTGGACCGACACCGGCATCAGCGTCCGCGCCGGCGACATCATCACTTTCAACTCGCAGGGGCAGATCCAGATGAGCGACAACGCCTCCGACGTCGCGACGCCGGCCGGCGCCAAGTCGGGCCGCAAGGCTCCGGATGCGCCGATCCTCAATCAGATTGCCGGCGCGTTGATCGCGAAGATTGGCGACTACTCGCCGATCTTCGTCGGCAACCGCACCAGCCTCACCGCTCCGGTGAGCGGCCGGCTCTATCTTGGCGTCAACGACGATCACCTCGGCGACAACCGCGGCGAGTTCACGGTCGTGGTCGGCCTGCAGGGAAGAACGGTGCGGTAATCGCGCGCCACGAGATCGGCGACTTGGCGGGGTTCCGCCGAAGCTCGCATCCAAGGGCCACAGGCTTGTTGTGTAAAAGCTTGTGGCCCTTGTCGTATGTTGTTAAGCTTGAAAGTCTGTCGCGCCCATAGCTCAGCTGGATAGAGCGTCTGGCTACGAACCAGGAGGTCGCATGTTCGAATCATGCTGGGCGCACCAACCTTCGCTCTGAATGCAGGCGAAGGTTGTCCACCGTAGCGGCGCTGAATCAGGCCGCAAAGGTGGACCTTTCTGCCATCCGAGCTACGGTTGGCAAGTCACTTTTCGTTAGCAATTCCAGCCAACCAGTGCCTGTAAATCCTCCGGACCGTGAACAATCGTGAACAATTGACTGTCTAGTTCGAACCAGGCGGTCGGACATCCGACTGGTCTCGAGCGACGCTTACTAGTCGCTTGTCGAGTGCGCTGCTTGCCCTGAGCGCAGTCGAAGGGAGCGAGCGAGCCCCGAATTTCCAACTCACAACTCCACTTTCGCCATTGACGATGGCATCGTCGTCCGATGTGGTTCGTCTACATTCTGCGCTGCGCTGACGGATCGTTCGATGTCGGCGAGACTGGCGATCTCCCTCAGCGGCTCCAACAACACAACAAGGGATCCGCCTCCGCGCACACGGCGACGCGCCGGCCAGTGCGGATGGCCTACGCCGAGGAGCTGGTCGACCGCGAGGCTGCCTTGGCTCGGGAACGACAACTCAAACACTGGTCTCGCGCGAAGTGCACGATAGAAGGAGCAAGGAGGCGATCGATGCCGAAGGCTCGGTCACTCGCATCCGGGTCACCCGCCCACCGTAGAAGAAGCGTCTGGTTCAAGGCGCTTGCCTCACGGTGGGTGCGCGATTCACGTCCGTGGCTCGTCAGCGTCCGTACGCGCTCCAAATCGGCGCGCCGCCGGGATTGTAGATCAGCACATTGCCGTCAACTTGGATGCCGAAGTACGCGCCGGGATTGCCGGTCGTCCCCGACTGCCAGCGCACGACGTTCTGCGCGTCTTTCAAGACGAGATTGCCGTCGCTGAGCATCACGAAGACGCCACCCGTCGCACCAGCGGTGTTCGTAAACCACATCGGCTTCCCGTTCGCATCGTAAACGACAACGTTGCCGTCCTCCTGATGGGTGACGCGATAGGCCTTGTTATCGGACCAGCGCGAGACACCCGGCGGGATGGCATTGTTGGGTGCGGACTTCCGATAGCCCTTCGCGGCGCCGGCAGCGACGTAGTGATCGAGACCTGTGCGGAACTGTCCTGACTGCACGGCTGCTGCGGCGTCGGGATAGTGATTGAGATAGTACGACTCGTTGTAGCCGGGCACGCCGAGCGCGGTGCTGTCCGCGAAGTTCGGCCCGGTGCCGAACGATCCGTTGCCCGCAACCTTATAGACGTTGAGGTCAACACGTCCGCAGAGGCCCACGCCGCATCCACCAACGGTTTCCGCCACGATCCCTTCGGTGCGCTGCGGCGTAACGACCGTCGGCAAGAACGACCCGAGAGTCAATCGCGGTCCGTTGGAAGGCGAGGTGAGCCCACCGATGAACCGCGAGCCGTCAACCGGTTGAAACCGCGCGGTCCCGTCATTGAGAAAGAACGTCGTACCCCACAGTGCTTTGAATCGCCAGGGTGGCTCTTCGACGATCGCCTCGTACAGTCCGACAATGTCGAGGAAGCCGTCGTTGTTGATATCCACGGGCAGGAGGGTGTAGTACGTCCGGTCGCCGAGGTTGGTGTAGTTGGGCGACGTGGCGTCAACGAACGTGCGCGCTCCCTGATTCAGCAGCACCTGGAAGGTGTTGTCCGTGTAAACCGTACCGCCGTTTGCGCGAAGGTTGGCGTAGTCGGGATGGCGGGTGTCGTTGAACGCACCAGGCCGGTACTCCACGACTTTCCGCTCGCTCGCGAAGATGTCAGTCAGGCCATCGTTGTTGAAGTCGGCGACGATGACGGGTTGGACTTCAGCGCCCTGAGCCGCTGGCGGCCTGGCGCCCGGGTCGAAGTGGCCCCATGGCCCATCAGGCAGCTTGAGCGCGCTCGTGACAGTCGAGAAGCCGCCCGTGGCGCCGAACACGATCGTGAGATTCGTGTTGTTCTGCTGGCCACTCACCAGCAGATCCTGTTTGCCGTCGCGATCGAAGTCGGCCAGATTCATCCAGCTGTGCTGGTGCAGGAAGTATGGAGACGACCGTCCCCAGATCGACTGGGGAATCCAGTTCCGGATCTGATCGAAGCCATTGCCGTTCCAGCGTAGGAGAGCCGTGTTCGCGCCGCTGGCCTCGTCCGGCAGCAGGATTACGACGCCACCGTCGCTCATCACGTCGCCCACGACAATCGCGTAGGACCTGGTGTTCTGCTGATCGGCCGGAATCAGATTGGAGACATCTCGATACTTCCCTCCGCCGAGATTCAACGCGACGCTAATGCGTCCGGCGCCGTGCGGATCGCCGCCGGCATCGGAGAAGATGATGTCCTGCAAGCCGTCGCCGTTGAGATCGGCAAACTCCGTCATGGGCGAATGCTTGACGGCGGGAATACCGGAGGGAAAGAAGTCAGACGTGGCAATCCGCAGCTGACCGCTCGCTTCGACCACCACGACCGGGATGGGCGTGGTCGACGGATTCGGCGCGGTCAGCCCGAGGACCGCCTCCGGGTAGCCGTCCCCGTTGAGATCTTTTCGGAATGCGCTCCTGAGCCAGGCGTCGTTATTCTGACGCAGCGTCACTGCGCCGGTGATCTGCAGGTTCAGCGGACCGGCGCCCTGCGCGTGCACGACCGCTGCGATCGGTAAGACGACACAGATCGCAACGACCAAAAGACGAGAAGAAGCATCGCTCATCGGGCGATATCTTACGCTGAACCGTCGTGCAAAATTGCCAAGGCCTTCGCAAGTGGTCCCCCGTCGCGTGAACCCTGATGGTGTCGCGGAAGGGGACCTCAGACGCATCCGCCGACGAGCTTCTGAGCAAATCTCTCGGCTCGTGGCAGACCCTGGTGCTGCACGAATAGGCTCAGTCTCCGTCCCGCGGCCATGGGCGGCAAGCAACGCCGCCCTGTCAACAGGGAGAGCGCGTGGCTCGGATCCGCGGATCATGCATAATTTGGAGCACGACGCTGCGGCCACAAGCTGAGCGGCACCGTAGTTCCCCTCACTCGGAGACAAGATGGCAAGACCTGAGCACGCAAGGGCATTTTTCACAGCGGCAACGATCGTTCTGACCACGGTCATCGCTCTCGGTGGACAGACAACCAGCGGGTCTCCGTCACAGGCCGCCCCGCCGCCGGCCGGGACCCCCGCGACGATTCCCCCGTCTGTGGTCGCCGCGGCGGAGAAGATCGCCAGCGATCCGCAGGTCCTGGCCCTGCTCAAGGATCAGAGCACGGATGCGGCCGCCAAGGCGCGATGGAACCAGTTCCTGGAGCTGGTTCGCATTCCCTCGCCGTCGCGCGAGGAGCATCTGAAGGCGGCCGAGATTCATCGCCGGCTGGTGGCGGAATGGGGGTTCTCCCCGTCCGAAGTGATGACGCGCGCCGATGGGGTCATCGAAGCCAGCGATACGAACATCGTCGACGGCCTTCCGGTCTACAACGCCTGCGTCGTGATCAAGGGATCGTACTCCGGTCGCGCCGACGCGCAGCATTACAAGGGCCAGTTTCCCAAGGTGCTCGTCGAAGGCCACATCGACGTCGTCAACCCCGAAGAACTGCCGAAGACGGGTGACCCGTCCATCCGCATCAAGCTCCAGCCGTACGCACAACCGGTGGTCGCAACCCCTGAGGAGCTGGCCGCCATCCCCGACGAGCTGTCGTTCGACGCTCGCGGCCGCGTCGTCGAGGACGACAAGTACGCCACGGCCAGCAAGGTCTTCGCCAATGCGAAAGACGCCGAAGCCGGCGGCGGGGTGCGCATCTACGTGCCCGGTTACGGCGACATGATGCCGAGCACGTCAAACGCGTTCGTGCTCGCGGCCGCGATGAAGAAACACAACATCAAGCCGGTCTACGACATCTGGATCTGCGGCACCGCCGGCGAGGAGGGCAAAGGCAACCTCGCAGGCGTCAAGCAGCTCTACGGCTTCGACCAGAAGGCCGGCACCGGATCCAATCCCCTCAACATCGTCGCCAACTTCGGCCTCGAGGGCGGCGGTACCGTCAACTTCATCGGCAGCTACCGTTTCGAGATGAAGTTCAAGGCGCCGGTGCCCCGCGGAGGCGGCAGCGGCCCAAGTGCGCCCGAGGCCATGGCCGCCGCGATCGCGAAGATTGCCGACGTCAAGACCCCGTCGGAGCTCCAGCCAGGCGCGCCGCGCACCACCTACACCGTCGGCCGCGCGAGCTGCGAACCCCCGCCGGCCGGCCGCACGGTCGCGCCGAGTTGCTCGCTCGAGGTTGACATGCGTTCGACGCGCAAGGAACCGCTCGAAGTGATGCGCCAGACGATCGAGCCCATGTTCCAGGCGGGCGCGACGGCGGAGAACGCCAGGTATGGGCGCAAAGATGGTTCCCCGGAAGGGATCACCCTGGAGCTGATGTGGTACGGTTTGCGGCCGGCGTTCGTGGCAGACAGCGTCGATAACGTCGCCGTGCATGCGGGTCTTCAATCGGGCATCCAGCTGGGCGTCCTCACCTCGCCGATGGTCGGCACCGGATCCGGCAGCTTGAACGACAACGTGCCGGCCAACACCGGCATCCCGACCTATCAATTCACCCTGGCGTCCTCGGCCGCCGGCGCCGGCGGACATGCGTTCTGGGAGTGGGGCACTCGAGGCGCACCCGCGACGGAAGTGGCCCGCATGCACCGCGTGCTCACGGCCGCGTTGATCGTCTCGGGATTCCACGCGGCCGACGGCACGGTGGTGCAGCCGTCCGTCGGTCCGATGGGCAAGCGGACGCGCGAAGTCGCGCGATAACACCGGAGCATACGATCATGAAGCGCTTGATTTATTCGCTCGCATTCATCCTCGGCGTGGCCGCGACCGCCACGCCCGCCTTCGCCCAGCAGTCGCGCGGGTTGCGCGTCGAGTTCCAGGGACCTGGGGGCCACAGTTCGGGCGCCTATGGGCGCGTCAGCGCCCTGCACGCCGCCGCTCGCACGGTGATCCTGATTCAACAGGCACTGCCCGCCGGCAGTTACCAGATCACCAACCTGACCGGCGGGAACTCGGTCAATTCGATCGCGTCCGACGGCCTGATCGAGCTGAGGCTGACCGCCGCAAATGCCGCCGCCTATCAAACGCTGATCGCAGCCGTGACGAAAGCGGCGACTGAAGGCGCCGCTGCCGAGAACGCGTTTCGAGGTGTGAAGGCCGGCGACCTGACGAGCGGAGCGCCGGCGACGGTCCGGTCGGTCGTCAAGCCGTTCTGATGCGTCGATGAGGGCGACCGGATTGCCTTCCTCAGACGGTGCTCAGAACGGCGCGGCGAGCCCGTCCGCCAGACGGTCGATGTCGTCGCGGCTCGAATAGACGTACGCGGACGCGCGGGCGGCCTCGGACACACCGAAGCGTTTGAGGAGCGGCAAGGCCGCCATGTCGCCGGCTCGAATCGCAATCCCCTTCGCATCCATCGCCGCCGCAATGGCCACGGGCGACTTGCCGGCGATCACGAACGTGAATACCGGCAGGCGATTGTCCGGGGACGTCGGACCGATGAGGCGCAGGCCCTTCACCGCACGCAGCCGGGCGAGACCGTGGCGCACCAGCTCCTGATCGTGGTGCCACGTCGCGTCCTTGCCCATCGCCGTGAGGAAGTCGATCGCCGCCGCCAGGCCGACCGGCCCGGCAACATCAGGCGTGCCGGCCTGGAACTTCAGCGCGCCGTGCTCCATCGACGCACGCTCGAAGTCCACTTCGTGCGCCATGTTGCTGCCCACGTGGTAGGCGGGCATCGCATCCAGCAGCTCGAGCCGACCCCACGCCACGCCGGTCGCCATCGGCCCCAGCATCTTGTGGCCCGAGAACACGTAAAAGTCGCAGCCCAGCTCCTGCACATCGACGCTGACGTGCGGCACCGACTGGGCCCCGTCGATGCACACGCGTGCGCCGGCCTGCCGAGCCAGCGCGCAGATGTCCTTCGCGGGATTGACCAGCCCCAGAACGTTCGACACGTGGCTGAACGCGATCAACCGTGTCTTGGCGGTGATCAGCTGCCGCAGTTGATCGAGTCGCAGGCGGCCCTCGCCGTCCACATCGACGACGCGCACGGTGGCGCCGGCCTGTCGAGCCGCGCGGGTCCACGGCAACAGGTTGGAGTTGTGCTCCGCAATCGTCAGGATGACCTCGTCACCGGCGCGGAGATTCGCCGCCCCCCACGTGCTGGCGATCAGATTGATCCCCTCGGTGGAGCCGCGGGTGAAGATCACTTCATTGGGACTGGGCGCGTTGATGAACCGCGCCACGGTCTGGCGTGCCGCGGTCAACCGGGACGCCGCCCGGCGGGCGAGGGTGTGCACCGGCGCCGGGTTGGCATTGTCGGTTGCGTAGAAGCCGGTCAGCGCGTCGATCACCGCCTGCGGGCGCAGCGTCGTCGCCGCGCTATCCAGATACGCAAGAGGCCTTCCGCCAACCTGCTGGCGGAGCGCAGGAAACGCCGCACCGGGCGGTTGGCGGGTGATGACTGCCGACGACAGGCCGGCCGCGGGCAGGGCGGCTACGGCACACAGCGAAAGAAAGTGACGGCGATCCACATGGCTCATTCCGAGATGTAACCACTGTTACAGTTAATTTGTCAACCTGTTACTGGTTGAACCGCCGTTCTCTATCGGATGACGGGTCCCGCTATACTGGGCAACAGTAGTTACAAAGACGATGCCGAAGCGACCTGGCGCCTCTCACAACCCTGGCAGCCCGCCGCCCGTGTCCGTCACGCGGCGGTGGCTGATGCTCATCCACCAGCTTCCGCCGCTGCCGTCCAATTTGCGGGTCCGCACCTGGCGCCGGCTGCAGGAACTCGGCGCGGTCGCGGTCAAGCAGTCGGTTTACGTCCTGCCCGACACCCCCGAGTCGCGTGAGGACTTCGAGTGGCTCAAGGTGGAGATTGACGGCGCCGGCGGCGAGGCGGTGGTGTATGCGGCCGATCATGTCGACCCGGCGGCCGAGACTGCCCTGGTCGAGCAATTCCGTCAGGCTCGGCAGCAGGCCTACACCGAGCTCGCAGGCGAGTTGCAGCGGCTTCGGCGCCCCGGCGCCACGCGACCGGAGCCCTCGGCGCGGCGTCGGGACCTGGCGCGCTTTCGCGAGCGGTTGGCCGCGATCGAGCGCGTCGATTTCTTCGGCAGCGCCGGCCGCGATCGCGTCGTGACGCTGCTCAACGAACTGACCGCAGCGGCGCCGGCCAGGGGCAAAGGGCCACACCCGGCAGGCGGCGCCGATACCGGCCAATATGCCGGACGCCTGTGGGTGACGCGGCCGCGACCCGGCGTCGATCGAATGGCGTCCGCCTGGCTGATTCGGCGATTCGTCGATTCGAGGGCGCGGTTCGGATTCATCACCGACGTCAAGAGCGCCGGCGATGCGCTGCCCTTCGACATGTTCGGCGCGGGTTTCGGTCACGAAGCGGACCGCTGCACCTTCGAGACGCTCGCGGCGCGGTTTCAGATCGACGATGCCGCCGTGGCGCGAATCGCCGAAATCGTGCACGACCTCGATCTCAAGGATGGGAAGTTTGCCGCTCCCGAAACGGCCACCCTGGGCCTCGCCATCGACGGCCTGCAGTTGTCGTCGACGGACGACAGTGTGCTGCTGGATCAGGGTATGACGCTGTTCGAAGCGCTCTATCGATCGTTCGATCGGGCGAATCGACCATCGCGGACGCGCGTCGTCGTGACGCGAAAGCCGAAGACCCGGCCGAAATAGGGCCAATCACCTCGCGACGGCCCGATCTCGGCGCGTTGTTCCTTCTGGGCATGCTGCGATGGCACTACACTCGATCATGCGTTTACAGTCCCTCATCGCCGTCGTCGTCTTCATCGCCGGCGGCGCGTCGCCGGCGGTGGCGCAGCGGTTTTCGTTCGAACGATCCTTCGACGTGCCGGGGCAATCAGTACTCGATGTCTCGACCATGCAGGGAAAGATCGAGGTCACGGCGGGCGAACCGGGGCGGATTGTGGTTCTCGGCAACGCAACGGTTCGCGTCGACTGGAACGTGCCCGCCAATGCCGCGGAGTTGGCGCGTAAGGTCGCCGACAACCCACCCATCCAGCAAGACGGGCAGACGCTCAGGTTACAGCCTCCATCCAACCCGACAGAACAACGGGCGGTGACCGTCAGCTATCAGGTCCGGGTTCCGCCAGGAACGGAAGTCACTGCGACGACGGAGTCAGGAGAGACGACCATTCGCGGCGTCTCTCGAGCTGTCACCGTTCACACGCAGTCGGGCGCCATCGCCGTCATGCAGATCGGCGGGGCAACGGTGGTGACGACCGGCTCCGGCTCGGTAACAGCCGACGGGATTACAGGTCCCCTTTCGGTGACTACCGCCAGCAGCGGCATCACCGCGCGTGCACTCGAGGGCGATCTCCGCATCCGCACCGGGAGCGGTTCGGTTGACGCGGCATTTGCCGGCGACGGCGCCGCGGATGTCGAAACCGGTTCCAGCACCATTCGCTTGACGGGTATTCGCGGCAGGGTCACCGCCGTGACCCGAAGCGGTCGCGTCTCGCTGCAGGGCATGCCTCGGCAACACTGGATTGTGTCCAACGGGTCAGGAGGCATCGACATCGAAACCGATGCTTCGCGCTTGGCGCTTGATCTCAACAGCGGATCCGGATCGGTCAAGGTGATTGGCGGCGCGGTGGATGGTTCCGTGGCCAAACGGAAAGTGGTTGGGGCGATCGCTGGCGGCGGTCCGCTGGTGAGGGCGGCCAGCCGCAGCGGGTCGATCGTCGTTCGCGTCGGCGGCTCCAGCTGAGCCCGGCTTGAACCGGGCGCCGGACCACAGCGCTCTGGCCGCGGGGTGGGAGTATGATTCCGCTTGTGTGATCGCTCACACCGCACCAACCCCTGGCCATGATCGGCAAAACGATTTCGCACTATCGGGTGGTTAACCAGCTCGGCGCCGGCGGCATGGGCGTGGTCTACGGCGCTGACGACACCCGCCTCGGACGCCAGGTTGCCCTCAAGTTCATCCCCGAAGACCTGGTGCGCGATCGACAGGCGGTGGAACGCTTCCGCGTCGAGGCGCGGACCACCTCCGCACTCAACCACCCCAACATCTGCACCGTTTACGACATCGGCGACCACGAAGGCCAGCCCTTCATTGTCATGGAGTGGATGAAAGGCCAGACACTCCACGATCGCCTGTCGATCGGCCAGGTCAAGGTGCACCAGATCGTCGATTTCGGCATCGCGATTGCCGACGCGCTCGACGCCGCGCATACGCAGGGCATCGTGCACCGCGACATCAAGCCCGCGAACATCTTCCTGACCGAGCGGGGTCACGTGAAGGTCATGGACTTCGGTCTCGCCAAGTTCCTGAGCGACCAGGATGCCACCCAGACCGGGGCGCAGGTGGTGGAAGCGTTGACCATGCCGGGCATGACGCTGGGCACGGCGTCCTACATGTCACCGGAGCAGGCCGCCGGCGACACCCTCGACGGGCGCTCGGACCTGTTCTCGCTCGGCATCGTGCTCTACGAATGCGCCACCGGGCGCCGGCCGTTCACCGGCAACAGCGCGCGGGCGGTGCTCTCCGCCATCCTGCATTCGGCGCCGGCCTCGCCGGGTCTCTTCAACCAGGACCTGCCGCTGCGCCTGCAGGAGGTGATCAGCGACTGCCTCGAGAAGGATCCGGACTTGCGCTATCAGAACGCCGCGAGCCTGCGCGCCGATCTGAAACGCGTCAAGCGCGACCTCGAGTCCGGCCGCACCGCGTCGCTCAAGCCGTCGAGCGACCCCCTGAGCAGTACGGCAGCGACCACCGCACGGGCAACCGGAATAGTGTCGGCGCGCGATGGTGCGCCTGCGACGGCCGCCGGGGACACCGTCGCCAACGCGACGCCGCCGCCAACAGCATCTCGACGTGGCGCGCCCGCACTGGTCGCGATGCTGTCGATCGGCGCGGTGGCCGCACTGGCGGTGGGATATTTCCGCTGGCCCGTGCCGCCCAAAGCGCCGGAGACGGCGGTTGCGACCCCAGCGCCGGACGCGTTCGCGCAATCGCGCTTCGAGCTGGCGGAGCGAAGCCTGCAGGACAAGGATTACCGCGACGCTGAGAGGTACGCCGACGATGTGCTGGCCGCGGTGCCGGATCACGCTCGCGCCAGGAGCGTGAAAGATCAGGCTGCGGCATTCCTGCGACAGGCCGAGAACGCCATCGATCGCGCGCGCAGCCTGGTCCAGGCCGGCGATGCTCGCGGTGCGGTGCGCGCGCTCGACGAAGCGCGCACGATCGATCCCGTTGCGCCGGGCCTGGCCGAGGTCGCGCAGTTGATGGCCCAACGCTTCAAGTCGCAGGCCGAGGCCGCGGAGTTGGAGTTGCAGCGCTCGCGCGCGGCCGCGCCGGCGACGCGCGCGGCCGCGCCGGCCGCGCCACCGGCACCGTCACCGTCACCGGCCGCGCCGGCTCAGACCCCGGCTCCAGTTCAAGCCCCCACCCCGACCGCCCCTGTGCCCGCGCCACCGACGACGCCTGCTCCCGCGCCGCCAGTGACCCCGGCGCCTCTGGTGCCGTCGCCCGCCAGCGAGCCGCCGGCCCGAGCCGCGCCCGCCGAACCGGCCGCGGTCCGTCCGGGGAGTTCGCCGGTGACCCCTCCGGCGACGCGCAATCCGGAGCCCGCGCGCGAGGTCGATGACGATGCCGCCATTCGGGCGGTGGTGGCCACCTATGCTCGCGCCATCGAAACGAAGAACCTCGCGCTCTTCCGTTCGATCAAGCCCAACCTCGGCGCCGACGAGGAGCGCCGGATCGAGCAGGGTTTTCGCGCGGTCGCGTCGCAGAAGGTGAACCTCACGATTGCGTCGATCGATCGGCGCGGTGACCGGGCGACGCTGCAGCTGCGGCGGCAGGACATCATCGAGGCCGGCGGACGACGACAGTCGCCCGAGAGCCGGCAAACCATGACGCTGGCCAAGAGCAACGGCACCTGGGTCATCGTCGAGATTGGACGGTAACGATGCGTGCAGTGACACCCGCGGGTTGCGCCGGCGCCGCGCTCGCCGTGCTCCTCATCACCTCGCAACGGGTTGAGGCGCAGGAACCGTTCAACCTGGCCGTGCCGGTGCAGCACGCCGCCACGTTGTTCACCAACCTCTTCGGCCCGCGCGGCCTGGTGCTCGACAGCGAGGCGACGCTGCCGGGAGAGCAATCGCATTCCGCGCACTTCAACAGCGACTTCCAGAGCAACTTCAGCCAGTTCGGCACGGCGCTGGTCAGCCAGCTCGTGACGGTGCCGCTGCCGTCGCCCGCCTCGGGCTTCACCTATCAGCTCGATCCGAGCACCGGGGTGTTCCAACGGAGCACGCGGAGCTTCGGGCCGATTCTCGCCGAACGCGCCGACACCGTCGGCGCGGGTCATACATCGCTCGGATTCGCCTTTCAGCGTTTCACCTTCGACACCATCGAGGACCTCGATCTCGCGGCCGTGCCCGCGGTGTTCACGCACGACAACGCGGCGCTGCGCGGCGGCCGCGAGGACGTCGTCACCACCGTCAACACCATCAACGCCAACGTCAGCCAGTACACGACGTTCTTCACGATCGGCGTCACCGACCGGCTCGACGTGTCGATCGCGGTCCCGATCGTCGCCACCGAATTGAGCGTGGTGTCGGAAGCGACCATCCACCGCCTCGGCACCACCAATCCGCTGACGCATTTCTTCCGCATGAGCAACGGCGAGATCGGCGACCGCCGCCTGTTCACGGCGCGCGCGAGCGCCAGCGGCATCGGCGACGTCACCGTGCGCCTGAAGAACAACCTTCACAAGACGGCCGATGCCGGATTTGCGGTCGGCCTCGATGTGCGAATGCCCACCGGCGACGCGATGGATCTGGCGGGCGCGGGCACCGCCGGCCTGCAGCCCTTCGCAATCTGGTCGGCAACGTTCAACCGGGTGTCGCCCCACGTCAACGCCGGCTATCAATGGAACGGGTCGAGTGTGCTCGCGGGCAATCCGGCCGCCGGTGTCGCCGCCGACTTTCCCGACCAGGCGGCGTATGTCGCAGGGGCGGACGTCGCCGTCAACAGCCGGGTGACGCTCGCCTTCGACCTGCTCGGCCGCTACGTGATCGACGCCAAGCGCCTGACGCGTCAGACGTTTCACGCGCTCGACGGCCGGTCGTCATTTCAGAACATCGCCTTCACCGACCAGTCGTTTTCCGAGCTGAACGGGTCGTTCGGCGTCAAGGCCAACGTGTTCGGACGGTTGTTGTTCAACCTCAATCTCGCGTTCAGCCTCGACACGCACGGCTTGCGCGACAAGGTCACGCCGCTCATCGGCATCGATTACTCGTTCTGATCGGGTCAACCATGCGCCTGTCGCTCTCGATACTCTTCCTCTGTGGCCTGGCCCTCGCCTTGCCGCACGCCCAATCCGCGCCGGTGCGCCCGAACATCGTGCTCATCCTCACCGACGATGTGGGCTACGGCGATCTCGGGAGTTACGGCGCGCCTGACATCAAGACGCCGAACATCGACGCCCTCGCCAGGGCCGGCACGCGCTTCACGCAGTTCTATGCGAACGCATCGTCGTGCACGCCGACCCGCGCCGGCCTGATCAGCGGCCGCTATCAGCAGCGGTTCACCATCGAGCGCCCGCTTTGGCGCCGCCAGTACCGCCGACGGCGCGCTCGGCCTGCCGGCGAGCGGCCGATCGCTCCCGCAGCTGCTCAAGGGCCAGGGCTACGCCACCGGGTTGATCGGCAAGTGGCATCTCGGTTACCAGCCGCAGTTCAGCCCGCTCGCCCACGGCTTCGATTCGTTCTTCGGCTTCAAGAGCGGCTACGTCGACTACTACCAGCACACCGACAGCACCGGCCGGGCCGACTTGTTCGAGAACGACGAGCCGGCGCGTGCCGACGGCTACATGACCGACCTCATCACCGAGCGGTCGGTGCGGTTCATCAACGACCACGCCCGTTCGCCGTTCTTTCTCGAGGTCGCCTACAGCGCCGCACACTGGCCCTACCAGGTTCCCGATCGGCCATCCACCGCGGTCCGCAATTCCGCTCACGTGATGCCGTTTGACGAGCACACCGACACGCGCGAGAGCTACGTGAAGATCATGGAGCGGGCCGACCAGGGTGTCGGCGACATCCTGGCGGCGCTCGATCGGCAGGGGCTCGCCGCCAACACGCTGGTGATTTTCACCAACGACAACGGCGGCGAGTGGCTGTCGCGCAACACGCCGCTGTTCAATCGCAAGTTCACGCTGTATGAGGGCGGCATCCGGGTGCCGGCGATCGTGCGCTGGCCGGGACGCGTGCCGGCAGGCGCCGTCTCGGCGCAGGTCGGCGTCACGATGGACCTGACCGCGACGATCCTCGCGGCCGCCGGCGCGACCGGTGCCGGCCGAGCAGACTCGACGGCATCGACCTGCTGCCGCTGCTCGGCCGTGGAGCGACGCCGGTGCCACGAACGTTGTTCTGGCGGGTCAACACCTCGGGACTCAATCAGCGCGCGGTCCGCGACGGTGACTGGAAGCTACTGATCGACGGCACCGTGCGGCTGCTGCTGTTCGACGTCAGCACGGACCTCGGCGAACGCAACGATGTCGCGGCGTCGAACACCGCGGTGGTGCGGCGCCTGCATCAGGCGCTGCTGGCGTGGGAGAAAGGCGTCGACGCCGAGGCGAAGACGCTAGCGGGCGCCGCGGTCAAGCCCGTGCCCGAGCGCAAATAGGCCCGGCAGCGTGATCGGCAGCTTCCCGCCGATCGCAATCTCTCCCGCCAGCGCTCGCACCGCCGAGGTCTCCGCGTAGTCGGAGAAATCGTAGGTCAGCATCATCGCCGGAATTTCCGGCACGAACATCGGCGTGTAGGGATTGCCGAAGAACATCGCGACCAGGTGCTGCGAGCGCCGCTCGCTGGTTCGCGACAGATCCTGCAACAGACGCACGACCTGTGGCGCCAGATCGAGCCGGCCGCTGCCCGACGAAGCGCGCACGAAGATGCCGGCGACGATGGCATCGTAGTTGTCGGCCATCGAGCGCACCAGGTCGAGCTCCGACGGCGTCGCTCGATCGGAAATCTCCACCGCGTCGGTGTTGGGCCAGCGCGCCTTGAGCGCGGGAATGACGGTGCGGCTCGGCGCCGCGATTCTCCATCCCGACGGGATAGTCGAGCACCGAGAGGTACAGCACGCCGGCCGGTCCTCGGCGTCGGCAGCGGCACGCTGCCGCGCGCGTCCTTGACGAGCGTGATCGATCGCTCGCTGATGGTCCTGGCAACCGCATCGTGCTTGCGACCGCCGACGGTGAGCGCAACCGCGTCCAGGTTGACGGTGCGGGCGCGGTGCAGTCCCAGCCGCGCCTTGGCCTCGAGGATCCGCCGCGCCGACTGCTCGACGCGCGCGCGTGGAATTTCGCCGCTCTTCACCGCGGCGACAATCGCCGCCGCGGCAGCCGCCGAGTCCGGCGAATCGAGGATCACGTCGATGCCCGCCGCGATCGCGCGCACCGCGGCGTCGCCCGGCGAGGCCATCCTGGTGATCGCCGCCATCTTCATCGAGTCGGACACGATCAGGCCGTCGAACCCCGGCCGCAACAGCGTGCCGATCACCGTGGGACTGAAGGTCGCGGGCTGCTTCGCCGGATCGATCGCCGGCAGCTCGATATGCGCCACCATGACGGCGGCGGCGCCGGCGGCAATGCCGCTTTTGAACGGGGGCAGTTCGATGGCCTCGAGCCGCTCGCGCGGGTGCGCGACGATCGGCAGGCCGAGATGGGAGTCGACGTCGGTGTCGCCGTGGCCGGGGAAGTGCTTGAGCGTCGCGAGCATGCCGGCGTCCTGCAGGCCGCGCGCAAAGCCGGACACCATCGCGCCCACGCGGGCGGGATCTTCACCAAACGAGCGAATGTTGATCACCGGGTTGCGCGGGTTGTTGTTGACGTCGGCGACCGGCGCAAAGTCCATGTGCACGCCGAGCGCGCGTGATTCGGCGCCGACGACCTTGCCGGCCTGGTAGGCGAGCTGCGGGATCGCCGGTGGCGCCAAACGCCATCGCGCGGGGAAACTTGGTCGCGCCGGCAATGCGCATCTGCACGCCCCACTCGAAATCCGACGACGTCAGCAGCGGCAGGGTCGACGCCGCCTGCAGGCGATTGAGGATCGACGCGAGCTCGAGCGGCTGGCCGAGCACCACCGCGCCGTAGGTGTTGTTGAGCATCACCTGCGGCACCGGCTCGCTGCCGCCGAAGGCAATTACGCCGCCGATCTGGGTGTCGCGCACCAGCGTGACGAGCGCCTCGTACTCGTCGCTGTCGCTGCTGAGATACGTCGATTGAAACGGCGCGAAAATCAGCTGCCCCACCAGTTGCTCGAGCGACAGCTTCTTGAGGGTGGTGTCCACCCACGCGCGAGCGGCCCGATCGAGCGTCGGCTGCGCGCCGGCAGCGGCGGTCACGGCGAGCAACAACACGGCGAGCTTGAACGCGCGCATGCGACATCCTAACATTCGCGCGCAGAAGGGCTAGAATCAGATCCCGTGAGCAGCGACGACCACAAGGCCGCGGCCCCGTCAACGGTTCGGGTGTTCGTGTTGACGGTGTCCGACACCCGCACCGGCGATACCGATACGTCCGGCTCCGCGATCCGCGAGCTGCTCGAGGAAGCAGGCCATCAGGTCGCCGGCACGGCGATCGAACAGGACGACCCGGCGCGCGTCGCCGAACTGGTGCGCCAACAGGCGGTGATTGCCGACGTCGACGCCATCATTACCACCGGCGGCACCGGGCTCACCAGCCGCGACAGCACCTTCGAGGCCATCGACGCGCTGCTCACCAAGCGGCTTCCCGGGTTCGGCGAGCTGTTCCGGATGTTGAGTTACGAACAGATCGGATCGGCGGCGATGATGAGCCGCGCCTGCGCCGGCACCATCGGCCGCGCCGTGGTGATCTCGCTGCCCGGATCGGAGAAGGCGGTGCGGCTGGCGATGACCAAACTGGTGGTGCCCGAACTGGCCCACCTCGTGCAACAGGCGACCAAGTAGATGCACTGCCTGACAACCTGACTGGCCTGACAACCTGACTGCCTGACTGCCTATGAAGAGCGAGATGAAGCCGATCAAAGAGACGATTCCTCTCGAAGAGGCTCGTCAGCTGATCGCCGACGCCTGCAAGCCGATCGAGCGGACGGAGCGGGTGCGGCTGGTCGATGCCAACGGCCGGGTCGCCGCCGCGGGTGTGCAGTCGACCCGCGACGTGCCGCCGTTCGCGCGCGCCGGCATGGACGGTTTCGCGGTCCGCGCCGAGGACACGTTCGGCGCCAACCGTTACGACCCCAAGGTTCTGCGCGTCATCGACAAGGTCTACACCGGACAGGTCCCGACCAGGACGCTCGAGCCCGGCACGGCGATCGAGATCGCCACCGGCGCGCCGATGCCGCAAGGCGCCGACGCCGTGGTGATGGTCGAGGAAACGGAACAGGCCGGCGACGACGTGCGCGTCCTCACGCCGGTGTATCCGCGGCAGAACGTCGGCCGCCAGGGCGCCGACATCGTCGTCGGGCAAACGGTCATCGCGCGCGGTGATGTGCTCAATCCCAGCCGCATCGGCGCCATTGCGGCGCTCGGGGTTGGCGACGTCGAGGTGTTCGCGAAGCCGACGGTGGCGATTCTCTCGACCGGTAACGAGATCGCCGACCCGGGCAGCGAGCTCCGGCCCGGGCAGATCTACGACATCAACAAGTTCACGCTGAGCACCATCATCCAGGAGCACGGCGGCGTGCCGATGCCGTTTGCGACCGCTCAGGACACCATCGAGGCGCTCGAGCGCGCGATTGACGCCTGCGCGGCGTGCGACGTGCTGGTGTTCTCGGGCGGCAGTTCGGTCGGCGAGCGCGACCTGATTCTCGACGTGATTGGGCGAAAGGGCGAGATCGTGTTTCACGGCATCGCCGTGAAGCCCGGGCAAGCCGACCGTGTTCGGCACGATCAACGGCGCGCCGATGTTCGGGATGCCCGGCTACCCGACCTCGTGCCTGTCGAACGCCTACATGCTGCTGGTGCCGGCGCTGCGCGCGATGGGACGCCTCGCGCCACGCCACACCGCCACCGTGACGCTGCCGGTCGGCCAGCGGATTGTCTCGACCACCGGCCGGCACCAGTTCTACACGGTGAGAATCGTCGACGGCCAGGCGATGCCGGCGTTCAAGGCGTCCGGCGACATCACCTCGATGTCGCAGGCCGACGGCTACATCGAAATCCCCGCCCAGACCGACATCGTCGAAAAAGGCGAGACCGTCGACGTCAAGCTGTTCTAGAGCGCGCGTCGATCGTTCAGCCGCATCCAGCCCATCGCGATGCGGTAGATGGCCCAGACGCCCAGCGCGAAGAAGCCGATCGCCCAGATCGCGAAGCCGATCAGCACGATCGCCAGCACCGCGCCGGCAATGCCAATCAGGATCGAGGCCACCACCGCGTACCAGAACGTCTTGATCTGCCAGTCGAAATGCGACTCGAGCCAGGTGCCGCGGGCGT
This sequence comes from uncultured Acidimicrobiia bacterium, assembly GCA_963795125.1. Lineage (GTDB taxonomy): Bacteria > Acidobacteriota > Vicinamibacteria > Vicinamibacterales > UBA2999 > 12-FULL-67-14b. The sequence goes on from CAWCGQ010000002.1 coordinate 183,199, forward strand.
CGCCGCGCTTCACGTAGTTGATGACGACCGCGATGATCGACGGCCACCCGAAGATGAACGAGCCCAGCACCGTGGCGGCGCCGAAGGCGCCAATCGCCAGACCGACGGCATGCAGCGCGTAAGTGATGTGCAGCGTGGTGACGAGCGACGAGTCGGGTTCGCGGACAACAGTGGCGTCAGTCATGGTTCCCCTTCACTAGAATCGGATGATGTTTTCCACCGACCAGAACGTCAGGCGCCGGTTGGTGAACATCTGCGTGACGGCGTCGCCTGCGGACATCATCCCCACATAGCCGTTGATCGACCAGTGTTTCCTGATCGGCGCCTTGAGCGCGCCCTCGATCACCGTGCCGAGCGCGCGAGGGCCCCCGGTGGAGCGTCCGGAGAAGCCGAAGTAGCGGCCGCTGCCGGCCGTGGCGCCGCTGCCTTGATACCAGAGATCGTGGCCGCTTGCCAGTTGGAGGGCATGTACTTCGATACGCGCCTCGAGCCCGCGAGGTTCAACCACCAGCTGCGCGAAGGCATCGCTGAGGTTCATGTGCGCGTAGACCGACGACAGCGCGTATTGGCGCGATGAGGGGAGCATCTGGAAGAACGTGCCGTGGCGGTTGTCCTGCCGGTTGCGATCGCCGGAGGCCCACAGGTAGCCGCCGCGCAGCCACGGGCGTAGCGGCGTGTGCCTCCAGCGATGACCGCCCTCGAGCGCCACGCTGGCGGCGCGATGCGGGCTCCCGTACCAGTCGCCGGCCTGCACCGCCGTCCACGCGATCAGATCGAACTCGCCGCTCCGGCGCGGCAACACGCGCGCATACGAACCGCCGAGGGTGGCAATCGTCACGCTGACCGGGCGATCCGGCGACAACGTGTTGTCGACCACGGCGGCCTCACCGCGCCGATCGCGGTAGAGGTAGCCGAAGCCCTGCCAGTCGACGTTGCTGCTCTTGAGCGTGAACGAGGTGGCGCCAACCTGCACCTTCGGCATCGACAGGTTGGTGGACTCCTCGAAGCCGCCCTGCGTCGGCACCAGCGCCGACAGGTTGAAATGCCAGTGCGGACGATCGACATCGACGCGCGCCCCGTCGAAGCGGCGCTGGTAGTACGACCATTCGAAATTGCCGATCAGCCGCGATTGCAGCCGTTCGGCCTTGAGGCGCTGGAGCGAGAAGCTGCCCGAGACCACCTCGCCGCCGGAAGAGAACGGCATCCGGCCGACCGTGAGCGACGTGCCGTTCTGCGACTTGACCTTCAGGGCGAGCTCGCCGAAGTACAGCTGGTAGCTGTAGCTCACCCCGGTGGCGGCGAAGTAGAAGGCGCCGGTGCCCAGGCCGCCTGGCCCGATGGCCCGGGTCGGCAGGTTTTCGAGTCGCACGTAGTTGAACGCCCCGCTCAGGTCGAAGCGCGACCCTTCGACGCGCACGCCCAGCTCGGCGCGATCGCCGAAGAAGGTGTAGTCGGGATCGCCGAGCGGCGCCGGCGTCAACGACAGCGGTTCAATTTTCGGCTGGAAGTAGGACCACGTCTCGACACGCGTGGTGTTCGAAAGGGTCGCGGTGACTGCTGGTTGCGCGCCAGCAGCCGCCGCCAAGAGCACGCAGTGAAAAAACAAAGAGCACGAAACAAGACGTTTCGCGCCCTTCGTGGTTTCAGCCGTCGCGATCGTGGTTAGCCCTTCAACAGGCGATTGACTTCGGTCCAGTTGACGACGTTCCACCACGCTCCCAGATAGTCGGGACGACGATTCTGATACTTCAGGTAGTAGGCGTGCTCCCACACGTCGATGCCGAGAATGGCCTTTTTCCCCTCCATCAACGGGTTGTCCTGGTTGGGCGTGCTGGTGATCTCGAGCTTGCCGCCGTTGTCGATCACCCAGGCCCAGCCGCTACCGAAGCGGGTGGTGCCGGCCTGGTTCACCGCGGTCTTGAATTTCTCGAAATCGCCGAACGCGCTATTGATTGCCTCCGCAACCGCGCCGGTGGGCGCGCCGCCGGCGTTGGGCGACATCAGCGTCCAGAACATCGAGTGGTTCCAGTGGCCGCCGCCGTTGTTGCGGACCGCCGCCTTGATGTCGTCGGGGACGCTGTTGATGTTCTTCATCAGCTCGTCCAGGCTCTTGTCGTGCAGCTCCGGGTGCTTGTCGAGCGCGGCGTTGAGGTTGGTGACGTAGGCCTGATGATGCTTGCCGTGATGGATCTGCATCGTCTGGCTGTCGATGTGCGGTTCGAGCGCGGCGGCGTCGTACGGCAGCGCCGGTAGTGAATGAGCCATCTCTGAAACCTCGCCTTTTTCGTAGAACGTTCGTCGAACGTTCGAAGAACCATCGTGGAACTCTCGTTAGCGGATCGCCAACATCCGATCCAACGCCAGTTTAGCCCACTTCTTCTGCTCGTCCGGCACCACGATCTCGTTGACGACGTCGCCGTCGACGAGCGAGTCGAGCACCCACAGCAGGTGATTCGGCGAGACGCGGAACATCGTCGAGCAGAGGCAGCCGAACTGATCGAGCGACACCACGGTCTTGTCGGGCGCCACCTCTTCGGCAAGGCGATGGACGAGGTGGACTTCCGTCGCCACCGCCCACGTCGAGCCGGGCGCGCTGTCGCGGACGGTCTTCAGGATGTGCTCCGTCGACCCGCTGTCGTCGGCCGCCTGCACCACGTCGAACGGCACCTCCGGATGGACGATCACCTTGATGCCGGGATGCTCGGCGCGCACCTTCTCGATCTGTTTCGCGGTGAATCGGACGTGCACCGAGCAGTGGCCTTTCCACAGGATCAGCCTGGCGGCGTCGAGCTCGGCGCGCGTCAGTCCGCCGAACGGTTCGTTCGGATCCCACACCACCATCTGGTCGAGCGGCACGCCCATCTTGAACGCGGTGTTGCGGCCCAGGTGCTGATCGGGCAGGAAGAGGATTTTCTCCTTCTGCTCCCAGCCCCACTTGAGGGTCGCCGCCGCGTTCGACGAGGTGCACACGGTGCCGCCGTTGGCGCCGACCAGCGACTTAATGGCGGCGGCGGAGTTGATGTAGGTGATCGGCACGACGCGCGACGCCAGGCCCAGCTGGCCGAGCTCCGACCAGCACACCTCGAGCTGATCGGCGGGCGCCATGTCGGCCATCGAGCAGCCGGCGGCCAGATCCGGCAGGATGACGCGCTGATGGTCCATTGCCAGGATGTCGGCGCTCTCCGCCATGAAGTGCACGCCGCAGAACACGATGTAGTCGGCGTTCGGGTGTTGGGCGATGGCGTTGGCGAGCTTGAAGGAGTCGCCGGTGTAGTCGGCGAACTTGATCACCTCGTCGCGCTGGTAGTGATGCCCGAGGATCACCAGGCGGTCGCCGAGCGCGGCGCGCGCCGCTTCGATGCGCAGCGCCATGTCCTCGTCGGACAAGGCGAGGTAGGCCTCCGGCAGCGGCTGTCGTTCGCGAATCGACGCCTTCTCGACTTGGTTCAGGACGGGCAAGAATGTGGACATTGTGAAAAATTTCTCAATCTCCGGACATTAAAAGGACCAAATCGAAATCCCCGGTATTGATGAGGTTCCGCCTTGGCCCACTAAAAGCTTATCAGCTCTATCTCTTTGACGCCCACCGGGCCCAAAAGCTACAGATGTTGAATTTGGGGGAAACCCCCGGATTCAACCTGATGCTGCGGATCGGCCACCGGCACACGGACGACGTTGTAGAGCGTGTCTCGCTCGATCGGTTCGCGCCCGGCGTCCCAGATCAGCCGCTCGATGTCGCCGGTCGACAGCGCCGTCGGCGTCGACGATCCCGCCATGTGATAAATCGTCTCTTCCTGCACCGTGCCGTCGAGGTCGTCGGCGCCGAACCACAACGCCGTCTGCGCCACTTCCACCCCGCACGAAATCCAGTACGCCTTGATGTGATCGACGTTGTCGAGCATCAACCGCGCCACCGCGTGGACCTTCAGCGTCTCGCCCGCCGACGGCGGGGGCAGCTTGCGCATCTGGTTGTTGTCGGGGTGGAACGCCAGCGGGATGAACGCCTGCAAGCCCCCCGTCTCATCCTGCAGTGCGCGCGTCTGCAGCAGGTGATCGACCCGCTCTTCCATCGTCTCGATGTGGCCGTAGAGCATGGTGACGTTGGTGCGCATGCCGAGGCCGTGCGCAGTGCGATGGATTGACAGGTAGCGCGGACCGTCGCACTTGTCGTGACAAATCTTCCGCCGCACGCGCTCCGCGAAAATCTCGGCGCCGCCGCCAGGGAGCGAATCGAGCCCCGCCGCCTTCAATTCCTCCAGCACCTGCTTGTCGGTCTTCCGGTAGTGATCGGCGAAGAACGCGATCTCGACGGCGGTGAAACATTTGAGGTGGATGCCGGGCCGGATCTTCTTCAGTCCGCTCAACAGCTCCGTGTAATAGCTGAACGGCAGGCCCGGGTGGAGGCCATTGACGATGTGCACTTCGGTGACGGGCTCGCCGTCACGCTGGCGGAGCTTGTTGAGGATCTGCTCCACCGACATGGTGTGCGAGCCGGGCATGCCCTCTTTCAATCGCGCGAACGAGCAGAACAGGCACGAGGCTTCGCACACGTTGGTCGCCTCGAGGCGCAGGTTGTGATTGAAATAGGTGCGCGCGCCGTGTCGGCGCTCGCGCTCGCGATTGGCCATCCACCCGAGCGCCAGCAGATCCGTCGACTGGAACAGCGCCACGCCGTCCTCGAACGACAAGCGCTCGCGCGCGTCGACCTTGCCGGCGATCTCCGAAAGCCCCGACGAGGCCAGTCGTTGATTCATCACATCAGCCCTTGCACCTGCGCGCGGATGGTCCGGGTCCGCGGCCCGTCCAGCTCGCCGCACAACACCCGCTGCCACCGGCCCACCACCAGCTCGCCGCCGCTCACCTGCATCGTCACCGAGTGCCCCAGCAACATCGCGCGGAGGTGCGAGTCGGCGTTGGCGCGATCGCAGTCGGAATGCGCCGGATCGTTGTGGCGATAGTAGCCGGCGCGCGACACCGTGGTTTCGAGGAACGCCTTGATGTCGACCGCGAGCGCCGCCTGCGATTCGTTGATGAACACCGTGCAGGTGGTGTGCATCGACCAGAGCGAGAGCAGGCCTTCCTGGATTGCGCTGCGGCGCACGAATGCCATCACGGTATCGGTCAGGTCGATCAACTCGATGCGCTCGGCGGTGTCGACGTCGATGGTTTCGGCAACCACCGCAAACCCGCCGGCCTGGGCGGAAGTGGTTTTGGCCACCGGCGTCTCGCGCACGGTCACGACCGAGCTCTTGCTCATCACCCTCCATTCTAGCGGTTCCACAGGCCCAGGGTTCCAAGGGTGCCAGGGGTTCCACGGGTTCCAAAGGCATCGTGCGGCTGTGGTTCCTCGTTCGAACCCTTGGAACGCCGGCAGAACGAGGCCGTTGGAACCCGTGGAACCCCTGGCACCCCTGGAACCTGATGTGGAACCTGATGTGGAAACCCGTTGGAGCCTTTCAGGTTATATTCAAGGGAAACCGACGCGTACCCGGACAGGAAGGGAAGCTGGGTTCAAAGCCCACACGGTCCCGCCACTGTAAGCGAGGAGTGTTTGTTGCCAGGCCGGGCTCGAAGAGCCCGTCTCGCCGTAGCCCGAAGGGCGAAGGCGGACCACTGTCGAAAGACGGGAAGGTCGGCGACGCACGACGATTCGCGAGTCAGGAGACCTCCTGTTGCACGGGGCAAGTCTTTTTCAGGCGCGAGTGAACGCCTGGGAGGCAACCATGACTGCAGTTCGACGTCCGCGCACGCGGACCATCCTCTCCCCGTCCCTTTTCCTTTTTGTTATTTGTTATTTCGCATTCGTTGTTTCCCTTGCCGCGCAAGCCGCGGGCCTGAGCGGCCGCGTCCTCGATCCGGACGGCCGCCCGGTCGCGGGCGCCGAGCTGATCATCAGCGGCGCCACGGCGGCGCCGCTACGCGCGCGAGCGGATGCGGACGGCCAGTTCGAGCTCGCCGGTCTCGCCCCGGGCCGCTACACCGTCGTGGCCACCGCGCCGGGCCTTGTCAGCGAGGCGCGATCGCTCGACCTCACCACCACCCCGGCGACGATCGAGATCGCACTCCGTCTGAGCGCGCTGAACGAAACGCTGGTCGTTTCCGCGGCGCAGATCGATCAGCCGCTGTCGCGCACGCCCGACAGCGTGACGGTGATCCCCGGCCGCGAGATCGAGGCGAAGCAGCAATTCACGCTCGCGTCGGCGCTGCGCTCGGTGCCCGGCGTCACGCTCCAGCAAAACGGCGGCCCCGGCACCGTGACGTCGCTCTTCACGCGCGGCGGCGAGTCCGACTACACGCTCATCCTGGTGGACGGCGTCCGCCAGAACTCCTTTGGCGGCGGCCTCGATCTGTCGCAAGTGCCGCTGCAGGATGTCGAGCGCATCGAGGTGCTGCGCGGATCGCAAAGCGCGCTCTACGGCTCCGACGCCATCGGCGGCGTCATCCAGGTGATCACGCGCAGCGGCGGCAGGCCGTCGGCGCAGGCGCAAGTCGAAACCGGCAGCCGCGACATGCGGCGCGCCTCGGCGGCGACCACCGGCGAGGCCGGCCGCGTGCGCTGGCAGGCGGGCGCGAATTATTTCGAGGATGCGGGTTTCACCGGCCAGACCGCCGCCGGCCAGACGGTGAGCAATGACGATGCGCAGGGGTCGCAGGCGTCGGGATCGATCGGCTGGCGCAATAGCGGCACGGCAACCGATCTGCAGGCGTCGATGCAGTACCTGGACAGCGAGCGCGGATCCCCGGGAGCGTTTGGCGCCGACCCCGCGGGCCGTTTCGCGGGCGTCGACACGGTCTCGCGCGGCACGACCAGGCGTATCGGCGGCGCGGCGCGCCTGATGCAGCCATGGTTTGGCGCGACCAGCCGCGTGCGCCAGCGGGTCGAGTTCGACCTCGCCGACTACGACCTCACCTTCACGAGCCGGTTCGGCACCTCGGAGGGCCACACCCGTCGCGCGCATGCGCGGGTGCAGACCGACGTCGCGGCGAGCGCGGCGGTCGGCTTCTCCGGCGGCCTCGAATGGCTCGGCGAGCGCGGCGGCAGCACGTTTATTACGGCGGGCGCCGCCGGCGCCATTCCGGTCGAGCGCGGGGTGCTCGGCCTGTTTGGTGAGGGCCGCTGGCAGGCCTCCGAACGCGCGACCATCACCGCCGGCATTCGCGGCGAGCGCATCACCCGCGATGCGCTGCCCGGCGACCCGCTCGCCTTCACGCCGCGCCCGGACTTCCCCGCCGAAACGCTGTCGTCGGTGAACCCCAGGCTCGCCGGCTCGTTGCTCGTGAGCGGCGATCCATCAGCCAGCCGCTGGACGCGCCTGCGTGGCTCGTTCGGCACCGGGATTCGCCCCCCCGATGCATTTGAAATCGCGTTCACCGACAACTCGGGATTGAAGCCGGAGCGCAGCAAGAGCGGCGAGGTCGGCGTCACGCACACGCTGGCGAGCGGCGCCGTGCAGATCGACGGCACCGCGTTTTTCAACACCTATCGCGACCTGATTATTTCCGTCGGGCGCACCTTCGCGGGATCGAGCCGCTATCGCACAGACAACATTTCCAACGCCCGGGCGCGCGGCGCGGAATTGTCGGCGGCATGGCGGATCAGCCGTGGCCTCGATCTTCGCGGCAACTACACCTTCCTCGACAGCGAGATCCTGGCCGTGAACGGCTCGTCGATCGCCCAGACGCCGTATGCGGTCGGCGATGCGCTGCTGCGCCGCCCGCGCCATTCGGGATCGGTCGACGCCTCGTGGTCGTACGCGCAGGCCTCGGCATTCACGCAGGTCCAGCTGCGCGGCGAGGCGCTCGATGCGGAGCCGGCATTCGGGCCAACCGGCGGACTGTTCATGAATCCCGGTCACACGGTCGTGAACCTCGGCGGCTCGTGGCGTCCGGTGAAGGCGGTCGAGGTGTTCGCGCGCGCGCTCAACCTGTTCGACCGCGGCTACGAAGAAGTGCTGGGCTACCCGGCCCCGGGCCGGACGGCGTACGTGGGTGCTCGCGTTGCTGTGGGCCGATAGGGTCTCGTTCCGCTATGCGCCGGACGCACCGCTGGTCGTGGACGGGGTCACCGTGCGCCTCGCCAACGGTGCGCTCGCCGGCATCATCGGTCCGAACGGCTCGGGCAAGACCACGCTGTTGCGGTTGCTGAGCGGCACGCACCGGCCCACGTCCGGGCGCGTGCGGCTTGGCGATCGCCCGCTCGATCAACTCTCGCGACGCGACGCGGCCAGGCAGATCGCGGTCGTGCCGCAGGAAACCGAGCTGGCGTTCGAATACCGCGCGATCGAGATCGTGCTGATGGGCCGCCATCCGCACCTCGGCATGTTCGCGGTCGAAGGCCCGGACGACATTCGCATTGCCGAGGATGCGCTGGCCGCGACCGGAACCAGCCACCTCGCCGACCGGCCCTTCCACCAGTTGAGCGGTGGCGAGAAGCAGCGCGTCGTGATCGCCGGCGCGCTCGCCCAGATGGGACTCGGATCTGCTGCGCCCGCTGCGCCTTCAATGCCTTCTGTGGCCCTGCTCGACGAGCCGACCGCATCGCTCGATCTCGGCTATCAGCTCGAGATCTCGTCGTTGCTCCTGCGCCTCAACCAGGAGCACGGCGTCACCATGGCCATCTCAACGCACGACCTGAACCTCGCCGCGGCGATCTGCCGCGAACTGGTGCTGATGCGCGACGGCCGGGTCCTCGCCGCCGGCCCCACCGCGGATGTGCTGACGCCGGAGAACGTCAAGGCACTTTACGACGTGGAAGCGGATGTCCACCTGAACAGCGCGACCGGCCACATGACCGTGGTGCCGGTCCGGCCGGTCACGCCGACGCGCATGCGCGAAGGCGCGCGGATATCGCGGTCTTCCTCCGCCAAGGCTTCGGAAGACAAGTGACCATCCGCCGCCGCATCGTCACCATCGTCGCCGGCTTCGCGGTGTTCGCGGTGGCGGTAATGCTGTGGGCGCCGACCATCGGCAGCACGTCGATTTCGCTGGCGCGCGCCTTCGACCGCACCATCCCGTGGGAGTCGAACGTCGACGCGCAGATCTTCTTCGTCGCCAGGCTGCCGCGCGTGCTCGCGGGCGCGCTGGTCGGAGCCACGCTGGCCGCCGCCGGCGTGGTGCTGCAGGCGCTGCTGCGCAACCCGCTCGCCACGCCGTTCACCCTTGGCGTCTCCGCCGGCGCATCGCTTGGCGCCATGCTCGCGGTGACGATGAAGCTCGAGATGAGCCTGCTCGGCGTCACGTCGATCCCGCTGGCCAGCTTTGCTGGTTCGCTGGTCGCGACGGCAATCGTCTACGCCCTCGCCTCGTCGCAACGGCGCGGCCTCTCGACCAATGTGCTGCTGCTCGCGGGCGTCACCCTCAACGCGTTTTTCTCGGCGTTGATCCTGTTCGTGCAGTACCTGGCGGACTTTGCCGAGGCACTGCGCGCCATCAGGTGGATGATGGGCGGGCTCGACATTGCGGGCTATGTCCCGATCGTCGCTGCGCTGCCCTTCATCGTGGTTGCGTTCGGGGTGTTCGCGATGATGCCGCGCACCTTGAACCTGCTGAGCGTCGGCGCGGAGTCGGCGGCGGCGAAAGGTGTCGACATCGTGGCGGCGCAGCGCCTCGCCTTTCTGAGCGCGTCGCTGGCCACCGGCGCCGCGGTCTCTCTGGGCGGCCCGATCGGCTTCATCGGCATCATCGTCCCGCACCTGGTGCGGTTGATGGTGGGATCGGATCACCGCATCGTGCTGCCGGCATCGGCGCTGTTCGGCGCCGGTTTCCTGGTGTTGTGCGACCTGGCCGCGCGGATGGTGATGTCGCCGCTCGAAATTCCCGTAGGCGTGGTAACCGCCCTGATCGGCGGCCCGTTCTTTCTCTGGCTGTTGGTGAAACGCTCATGACAAACGCAACCACGAAGATCGCGAAACAACTGTCCGTTCTGCTCGTGTGCATCGCGGCTTCATCCTTCGTGCCGGTCGTGGCCGGTCAGGCGCAGCCTCAACGGATCATTTCACTCGTCCCCAACGTCACCGAGATCCTGTTTGCGATCGGCGCCGGCCCCAGGGTGGTGGCCGTCAGCTCCTACGACGTCGAACCTCCCGAAGTGCGCGCATTGCCGACCGTCGGCGCGCTCGTCGATCCCGATACCGAGCGCATCATCGCGCTCCGGCCGGATCTCGTCATCAGCTACGGCAGCCAGGTCGACCTCCACACCCAACTCAAACGTGTGTCGATTCCCTTCTTCGATTACCGCCACGGCGGCCTCGATCACATCATGGCGACGATGCGCGCGCTCGGCCAGCGGACCGGGCAGGTCGAGCAGGCGGAGAAAGTGGCGCGCTCGCTCGAGCATGCGATCGACGCCGTGAGGACGCGCGTTGCCGGCAAGCCGAGGCCGAAAACGCTGCTGGTGTTCGGTCGCGAGCCCGGCTCGCTGCGGAACATCTATGCCAGTGCCGGCAAAGGCTTCCTGCACGACATGCTCACCGTCGCCGGCGGCGACAATGTGCTGCACGACATCGACAAAGAGTCCGCGCAGGTCAGCACCGAGATGATCCTGGCGCGGCGTCCGGAGGTGATCGTCGAGCTCAACGCCGCCACCCGCCTGAACGACGCCGACCTTAAAGCCGTGCTCGATCCGTGGTCGACGCTGTCGTCGGTGCCCGCCGTAAGGAACAAGCGCGTGGTCATTCTCATGGGCCCTGGCCTGACAGTCCCCGGCCCGCGGGTCATCGACGGCATCGAGCGAATGGCCCGCGCCTTACATCCGTAACTGCAGCAATCAGAGAATGATCGGCAATCTGCAATCCGCGATCTGAGATCGACATGAAGATCCTCATCTCGTGGTCCACCGGCAAAGACTCCGCCTGGATGCTGCACGTCATCAACCAGCAGTATCCGAAGGCGGCGGCGGGGCTGCTGACGACCACCAACCAGGCCTTCGATCGCGTGGCGATGCACGCGGTCAGACGCGAGCTGCTGGACGCACAGGCCACGGCCACCGGCCTGCCGCTTCACGTCGTGCCGCTCCCCTGGCCCTGCTCGAACCAGCACTACGAGTCGATCATGCGGACGGCGATCGCCGGGTACGTCGCGGACGGGTTCACCCACGTCGCGTTCGGCGATCTGTTTCTCGAGGATGTGCGCCGTTATCGCGAGGATCGGCTGGCCGGCTCCGGTCTCGAACCGCTCTTCCCGCTCTGGGTCACCAAGCCCACTCACGAACTGGCCCGCGACATGATCGACGCCGGCCTCGAAGCCCGCCTCACCTGCATCGATCCCCGCAAGCTCGACCGCTCCTTCGCCGGCCGCGCGTTCGATCGGCAACTGCTCGACGATCTGCCGGCCGATGTCGATCCGTGTGGAGAGAATGGTGAGTTCCATTCCTTTGCCTGCGCGGGCCCGATGTTCGCCGCCGCGATCGACGTGACGCCCGGCGAGATCGTCGACCGCGACGGCTTCGTGTTCGCCGATCTCAGCCTGCGCGGACGCTGAACGCGGGCGTCGGTCGAACCGGCCGTGCAGCGACACCAGCACGCCGGGATCGGTGTCGCGGAACGCGGTGCCGCGCGCTGTGTGGGGTCGCGGGATCTTAACTGTTCCCTAAGGGCGCTATCGCGGGACCTTAAATCTTCATTAACGCGCCAATTCGGCCGGTTTCGCGCCGCCGCGGGGATTGACGCGGCCCCTGAATATAGTTAAGTGTACTAAATCATGTTCCACAGACCCGTTTCATCCCTCGTGCTCCTCTCGAGCGTCCTCGCCCTCGCCGCCGGCCTGGCGGTGTGGAAGGGGAACGCCCTCCAGCAGGCCGAAGCGGCCTCGCTCAACCAGCCCGAACCCGCCGTGGCCGTCACCGTCGCCGCCGTGCGCAGCGACGTCGAACGCCCGACCACCACCGCGATCGGCACCGTGCTGGCCCTGCGCTCGATCACCCTGCGCAACGAGCTCGCCGGCACCGTCCGCGAGGTCCGGCTCCATCCCGGCCAGACCGTCGAGGCCGGCACCGTGCTCGTCGCCCTCGACGTGTCGGTCGAGCGCGCGGAGCTGGTCGCCCTCGAGGCGCGGGCGGCCCTGGCCGATTCCACGCTCGCCCGGCTGGAGCGCCTGATCCGCGACCACGCCACGTCGGAAACGACCATCGACCAGGCGCGCGCCACGCGTGACGTGGCCCGCGCCGACATCGACCGCGTTCGCGCCCTCATCGAACGCAAGACCGTGCGCGCGCCGTTCCGCGCCACCGTCGGCCTGGCCGACCTGCACCCCGGCCAGTTCCTCGACGCCGGAACCGAGCTCACCACGCTGCAGGCGGTCGCCAACGCCGTGCATGTGGACTTCGCCGTCCCGCAGACGGTGGCGGCGGGCCTCCGGCGTGGCGGCCGCGTCATTGTCTCGACCGGCACGGACGAGCCCGTCGAGGCGGCCATCGTCGCCGTCGATGCCAGGGTCGATCCGCGAACCCGCAACGCCTCGGTCCGCGCCCGTCTCACGGGTCCCGCGTCGGCGCTGCCGGCGCCCGGCGCCTCCGTGCAGGTGCGCGTGCCGACCGGCCCACCGCAGCCGACGCTTGTTATTCCCGCCACCGCCCTGCGCAAGGGGCCCGAGGGCGACCATGTGTTCGTCGTGACCGAGACCGAGACGAAGCAACTGCGCGCCCAGGTGCGACGGGTGGAGGCAGGAGCGATGACCGGCAGCGAGGTGCTCGTCACGAACGGCCTGGGCGCCGGCGAGCGGGTGGCCACGTCCGGTTCGTTCAAGTTGCGCGACGGCGCCCTGGTGGCCGTCGCGGCGGCGCAGACCGCGTCACTCGGAAAGTAGCGGCATCATGCGATCCATCACCGATATCTTCATCAAGCGCCCGGTCCTGGCGATCGTCGTCAACCTGGTGATCGTCCTGGTCGGCTGGCGCGCGGTCGCCGGCCTGCCGCTGCAGCAGTTTCCGCAGGTCGAAAGCTCGTCGGTCGTGATTACCACGGTCTACTACGGCGCCGGCGCCGAGACCGTGCGCGGCTTCCTCACGACGCCGATCGAGCGCGTCGTCTCGGCGATCGGCGGGGTCGACTACGTCGAGTCGTCCAGCCGCGCCGGCGTCAGCACGGTGACCGCCAGGCTCAAGCTCAATCACAGCCCGACGGCGGCGCTGGCGGAGGTGAATGCCCGCCTCCAGCAGGTGCGGGCCGAACTGCCGCCCGACGCCGAGCCGCCCGTGATCGAGGTGCAGCGCGCCGACCGGCCGTACGCGTCGTTCTATGTGAGCTTCGCGTCGCCCGACCAAGACGTCCCGGCGATCACCGACTACCTCTTGCGCAACGTGCAGCCGCAGCTCTCCACGGTGGAGGGCATCCAGCGCGTCACCATCGAGGGCGGCCGCCTGCGCTCGATGCGCGTCTGGATCGACGCCAACCGCCTTGCTGCCCTCGGCCTGGCGCCCGGCGATGTGTTCGGCGCGCTCCGGCGCAACAACTACCTCGCGGCGGTGGGCCAGGCGAAGGGCGACCACGTGCAGGTCAACCTGCTCGCCAACACCGACCTGCGCTCGGTCGCGGAGTTCGAGAGCCTCATCGTCACCGAGCGAGAGGGCGCGGTCGTGCGCCTGAGCGACGTCGCCAAGGTCGAGCTCGGCGCCGAGGAAGCGGACATGATCGCGAAGCGCAACGGCGAGGAGGGCGTGTATCTCGGCATCTGGCCGCTCGTGGGCTCGAACGAGATCGACGTGGCCGCCCGGCTCCGCGCCGAGATGGACCGCATCCGTCCCACGCTGCCCGCCGACATGGACATGCGCCTGGTCTGGGACGGCACGATGTTCATGCGCAACGCGCTCGAGGAGATCACCAAGACGCTGGCCGAGACGGTCCTCATCGTCGGCCTGGTCGTGTTCCTCTTCGTCGGTTCCGTGCGCACCGCGCTCATCCCGCTCGTGGCGATGCCCATCTCCCTCATCGGCACGGCCATCGTGATGGCGGCCTTCGGCTTCAGCCTGAACCTGCTCACGATCCTGGCGGTCGTGCTGTCGGTCGGCCTCGTCGTGGACGACGCGATCGTGGTGGTGGAAAACGTCGAGCGGCACGTGCGGTCGGGCAAGACGCCGGTGGAGGCCGCGCTGGTCGGCGCCCGCGAGCTGGTCGGGCCGATCATCGCGATGACCATCACGCTGGCCGTCGTCTACACGCCGATCGCGTTCCAGGGCGGCCTCACCGGATCGCTCTTCCTCGAGTTCGCGATCACGCTGGCGGCGGCGGTGGTGTTCTCCGGCATCGTGGCCGTCACGCTGTCGCCGATGATGAGCGCGACGTTCGTTGACCCGCACGGGCGCGAGGCGCGCCTGACGGCGATCGTCAACCGCGGCTTCGACCGCGTGCGGGGCGTCTACGCCCGGATGCTCGACGTGGCGCTCGACATGCGCTGGGCGGTGGTCGCCGTCGCGCTGCTCGTCGGGCTGTCGGCCTGGCCGCTCTACAGCTACTCGCGCAGCGAGCTGGCGCCGGTCGAGGACCAGAGCCACATCACGATGTTCATGGAGGCGTCGCCCGACGCGTCGCTGCCGGCCGTCAATCGCGACTCGCTCGACGTCGTCGTCGGCCCTCACGGCCTTCCCGGAGGCGGAGTTCATGTGGTCGCTGAGCGCCAACTGGGGCGGCGTCGGCGGCCTGGTCGCGAAGGACTGGCGCGAGCGGTCGCGCTCGACCGAGGAGATGTACGGCGAGGTCTTCGGGGCCGTGTCGCAGATCCCCGGCCTGCGCGTATTTCCGCGGCTCGACCCGCCGCTGCCGACGCCCGGTCAGTACGACGTGGAGCTGGTGCTGCAGAGCGACGCGCCGCCCGACCAGATGCTGGAGGCGACCGCGGCCGTGCTCGGCGCCGGCCGGCAGAGCGGCAAGTTCCTCTACGTCGACACCGACCTGAAGATCGATCTGCCCGAGGCGCGCGTCGAGCTCGATCGGCAGCGCATCGCCGACCTCGGCCTCGACCTGTCGAGCGTCGCGCAGGAGCTCGGCACGCTGTTCGGCGGCCGCTACGTCAACCACTTCAACTACTTCGACCGCAGCTACAAGGTGATCCCGCAGATCGGCGAGAAGGATCGGGCGACGGTGGCGCCGCTGCTCGACCTGAAGATCCGGACGCCGGACGGCCAGCTGGTGCCGGTGTCGACCTTCGCGCGCATCGAGACGAGCGCGGCGCCGCGGGTGCTCAACCGCTTCCAGCAGCGCAACGCCGTCCGCGTGTTCGGCGGCGTCAAGCCGGGCGTGACCAAGGAAGAAGGCCTGCGGGTGCTCGAGACCGCCGCGGCGTCGGCGCCCGGCCCGCGCCTGACGATCGACCACGCCGGCGAGTCGCGCCAGATTCGCCGCGAAGGGTCGGCGCTGACGGTGACGCTGGGGTTCGCGATCGTCCTCATCTACCTGGTGCTCGCGGCGCAGTTCCAGAGCTTCCGCGATCCGCTGATCGTGCTGCTCGGGTCGGTCCCGCTCGCCACCGCCGGCGCGCTGCTCGTCAGCTTTCTCGACCTGACGACGATCAACATCTACTCGCAGGTCGGCCTGATCACGCTGGTCGGGCTGATCGCCAAGAACGGCATCCTGATCGTCGAGTTCGCCAACACGCTGCAGGAGCGCGGCCTCGAGAAGATGGCGGCGCTGCGCGAGGCGTCCGCGACGCGGCTGCGCCCCGTGCTGATGACCTCGGCGGCCACCGTGCTCGGCCACTTCCCGCTGGTGCTTGTGAGCGGACCGGGCGCCGAGGCGCGCAACAGCATCGGCATCGTCCTCGTGACGGGCATGACCGTCGGCACGATCTTCACGTTGTTCGTCGTGCCGGTGTTCTACGCGATTCTCGGCGCTCGGCACCAAGCCGAAGCCGAGACGGTGGTGGCGGGCGAGGCCGTCGTGGGCCGGCGGGCGGTGCTCGTCGGTGCCCGCGCGTCGGTCGTGCTCGTCGCCGCTGTATTGCTCGCGGGTTGCGCGGTGCGCGCGCCGTATGCGGCGCCCGCCACCGCACCCGTGGTGGTCAAGCAGGCCGACCCGGCGCACTTCTCGGCCGCGGCGTACGACGTCCGCTGGTGGGATGAGTTCGACGACCCCGTGCTCGCCGAGCTCGAGGCGGCGGCCGCCGCCTCCAACATCGACTTGCGCGTGGCCGCGGCGCGCGTCGATCAGGCGCGCGCGATCTTCGACGATGTGAGGCGCAACCGGTTTCCGGTGGTGCCGGTCGGCGCCGGCGTCGATGTGCGCGAGCAGTCGCTGCCGGGTTTCAGCGCCTCGCCGGTGCGCACCACGACCTATCGTGCGGGCATCGACGCGTTCTGGGAACTGGACGTGTTCGGCGGTGTGCGATCCGGCATCCGCGCGGCCGCCGCATCGGCCGAGGCATTCGAGGCATCGGTAGACGACGCGCGGGTGATGGTGGCCGCGGATGTGGCCCGGCGCTACTTCGAGCTGCGCGGGCTTGCAGCGCCAGCTGAGCGTTGGTGAGCGCAGCCTCGCCAACCAGCGCGAGACCCTGCGGCTGACCCAGTCGCGCCGCGACGCCGGCGTGGGCGAAGAGCAGGACGTGGCCCGCGCCGCCGCGCGCGTCGCCGCGATCGACGCGAGCCTGCCGCCGATCCGTGCGGCCATCGCGGAGCGCGAACATGCGCTGGCGGTGCTGACCGGCGCGCGCCCGGGCGCGCTGGCGACCGACCTGGCGCCGCGCCCGTACCCGGCGCTGGCGAAGGCGCTTCCCCTGGGCGACGTGAACGCGCTGCTGCGACGGCGTCCCGACATCCGCCGCGCCGAACGCCAGCTCGCGGCGGCGGCGGCGCGCGAGGGCGTGGCGGCGGCCGACCTCTTCCCGAAGATCTCGGTGTCGGGCTTCCTGGGCCTGATCGCGGGCCGTGGCAACCTGTTCGGCCGCGCCGATTCCCGCGCCTGGGCCGTGACGCCCGCGCTCAGCTGGGCGGGCTTCGACCTGGGCAGCGCCCGCGCGCGGCTGCGCGGCGCCGAGGCGGGCACGCGCGAGTCGCTCGCGGTCTACGACCAGACGGTGCTGCGGGCGATCGAGGAAACCGAGAACGCGCTCATCGCCTACCGGACGCGGCAAGAGCGGTTGGTGCGGCTCGTCGACCAGGCGCGCGAGAGCGAGCGGGCGTCGTCGATCGCGCGCGTCCGCTATCGCGAGGGCCTCGACGACTTCCTCGAACTGCTCGACGCCGAACGCTCCCATCTCGACGCGGAGCAGGCCGTTGCCGCCGCCGAGGCCGAGGTCTTCATCGGCGTAGTCTCCGTCTATCGGGCCCTCGGCGGAGTGCCCAAGTGACGGTCACGGCAGCGCCGCCGTGTAACATAAGGCAAGCGTCGGGTTGACGAAAGAGCCATGGCACGAACCACACGGACATCGGTCTTGTCGCGAAAGAAGAAGGCGCCGGCCAGGCCGGCGGCGTCTGCCCGCAAGCGCCTGATCCGCGACGTCGAGAACCAGTGGTGCGCGTTAAGCTCGGCCATGGCGCTGTTTCAAACCCGGTCGGCGGCCCAGCGGGGGCTCACCTTGAGCGACCTTCAGGCCGTCGACATCCTCGCGCGCGAGGACACGGTGTGTGCGAGCGAGCTCGCAGACGAATGCGGCCTAACGCGCGGCGCGATCACCGGCATGCTCAACCGGCTCGAGCGCGCGGGCGTCGCGCGCCGCGACACGGACGCGGGCGACGCGCGGCGCCTGGTCATCCGCGCGGTGAACGACCCCTCCGGCTGCGACTGCCGGGTGCCGGGTGCGTTCCGCGAGGTGGCGAGATCTTTCGCCGAGAAGGACCTCAAGACGATCCGCGAATTCCTGAGCGAGAGCGCCGCGGCCCTCCGGCGCGATGCCGAGTCGCTCCAGCAGAACAAGTAGCCGGCCGCCCGCGTCAGCCCGTCGTCGCGGTCGTGCTGCACCTACCACGCGGTGGTTGACGCAGATTCCCGTCAGGTGGACTCGCGGGCGCGATGTTCGCCGAGGCAATCCACGTGGCGACCGGCGTGGCCGGCTCGTTATGATGGAAGGCATGTTCATCACCACCCCTCGCCTGGCCGCCGTGCTGATGGCCGCCGTGATCGCATCCGCGCCTGGAACCCACGCGTTGCAGGCCCAGTCCGCGCAAAAGCCGGTGCCCGGACCGGTGATTGACGGGTTCGGCGCGACGTTCGAGGTGCCGGCCACCAGCCTGATGCCCGCCCCCGACGGCGACTACAAGGTCAAGTTCGACGTCGCGGCGCCGAGCAGCGACCCCAAGGCGATCAATCCCGGCATCGAGTCGGTGGCCCGGTTTCTCAACATGCAGGTGCGAGCCGGCGTTCGGCGCGAGCAGATGAAGCTCGCCGTGGTGCTGCACGGGGGCGCGGGCAAGGACGCGCTCGACAACGCCGGCTATCAGAAGCGGCACGGCGTCGCCAATCCAAACCTGCCGCTCCTCGAGGCCCTGAACCGCGCCGGCGTTCGCATCTTCCTCTGCGGCCAGACCGCGGCAAGCCGGGGACTCGGTTGGGACGAAATTGCGCCGGTCGCCAAGGTGGCGCTGTCGGCCATGACGGCGCATGCCGTGCTGGCCCGCGAAGGCTACAGCACCAACCCATTCTGATCACCGTTTGCTCTCGACCGGGAACGCGGCGCGCCCGCCCTCGGCCGCCGCAAGCAGCGCGGCCGTGTAGGGGTGCGCCGGCCTCGTGATGACGTCCACCGCGTCGCCTTGTTCGACGATGCGGCCGTGCTGCATCACGGCGATGCGATCGCAGAAGGTCGACGCCAGGCCGAGATCGTGGGTGATGTAGAGATAACCCGTGCCGTAACGCCGTCCGGCATCGCGCATCACCTCGAGCAGTTGCTCCCCTCACGTGCCGTCACCTCCCAGGTGAGATCGTCGACTTGCCGCACCGACTCGGCGAGGGCGCGACTGGCGTTCGACAAACGGCGCGCGTCCCGATCGCCGTCAAACACGGATGGGTCAGGGCAAAGACGCGTATCAACGCCAAGGCAGGCGGCCCGCCCGGCCTAGTGACGTCGGCGGTCGCAGCCGATAGCACGGTTGATCGGCGTCACCTGGTGGCGTTGGCTCGAGCGCGCCGCGGCGGTTCCGATTGCACTGTGATGCCGCTCTTCACCCTGTTCCTGGCAATTGCGCTGGTGGCGCTGCAACCGAGTGCCCCACCGCTCGATCTGCGCGCGCTCGACAAGTATTCCGAGGCGTGGGGAGAGACCGAGACCAGGACCCAGTTCGAGGCGGAGGCACGGGCGGACTTCGGCGGCCGCGGGGTCGAGGTAGCCGACTACTTCCTCCGCCACACCGGCACGCCGCCCCGCAACGACGCCTTCTTTTTCATCCTGCGATCGGTCGCCGACGTCGACACGGCGCTGGCGCTCATCCGCGCGCTGCCGCGCCCCCCGGCTCACGAATCCGGATTGCTCGACCGGTATTTTGGCGAGGTCGGCGTCGCCATTGCCGCCGTGCTCGAAGACGACAGCACCAGCCGCGATCCGCGCGTGGTCGCGGCGTTGGAGGAGGCGATTGTCACGGCCCGCCGGCTGCCGGAAAGCCGCCACGAGGTGCTCGAACTTGTCCGTCTGCTCGGCATGGCCCGCAGCACCGGGGCCGCCGGCGCGCTCAGCCGGCTGGCTGCCGACCCCGACGCGCAGGTTCGCACGGCCGCCGCCGCCGCGCTCGGGCAGTCCGAAACCGGAGGCGCAATCGGTGCGACACCCGCGTCGCCGGCGTCGCAACTGCTGCGGCTGCTCGCCTCTGATCCATCTCCCTCCGCCCGGCAACAAGCGGCGGCGTCACTGGCCCTGGTCGAGGGATCCGCCATTGACGAGGGCCTTCGTGACGCGCTCGATCGGGAGCGGGAACCGCCAGTGGTCGACAGCATCATTGGCGCGCTGCAGCGCCGCGGTGCGCCGGTGAGCGATGCGCGCTGCCGCGGCCTTGTCGCGCGCGCGTGGGAAGCGCACGTCGCGCAGCAGATGTTGGAATGCTGGCGCCGGCAGGGCGCCACCCGCGAGGAACTGCTCGAGTCGGCCACCACCTGGAACGCGACCGGGCGCGCCGCCACTCTTGTCGCGCTCACCTCTGCCGCCACACCCGGATCGCCGCGCCGGTTGATGATCAGCCAGGAGGTCCGGACGGTCAGCTTCGAGCCGGCCGTTCGCGATCGGCTGCTCGAGTCGGCGGTATGGTCGCTGTCGCAGGGAGACGCGATTTCGGCTTCCACGCGCGACACCGCGGAACAGGCGCTGTGGATGCTGTCGGAGCAAAGTATGGGACGGGCGATTGACTACGCCGATCGCGTGACGCCCACCACCGCGCGCTTTCAGGTCTCGGCCGCGCTGGCCAGTGCGAACGCGGCCGCATACGACCGGGTACGCCGCCCGCGCCAGTCGGCGGCCACCTTCGCGATTGCGTTCGCCGTCGGGATGTTGGGGATCTGGCGGGCGCGGTTCCGCCGGCCATTGTTGCTGATGGCAGTGTCGATCGCCGGATGGGCGGCCTGGATGCTGCAGGCCGGCGGAGTGCGAAATCTGCCGCCGGCGCCGCTCGCGCCGCTCACCGTCGCGGCCGTGGCGTTTCTCTCAGCCGGCCTCGTCGCCGCCGCCGCGTCGATGATCCCGCGACGCGGCCGTGGCGTGTGGTTGACGATCGTCCGCGTCACGCTTACTCTCCTCGGCGCGGCGCTCGTCGCCGGCGTCACGGGGCTCGGCACCCGCTCCGCACGACTGTTCCCGAGTGACCTCGCCGGCTGGGAGGTGATTACCGATCCGCTGGCCATGGCGGTATTCGCCGTGGGCATTGCGGCGGTTCTCCTCGTGGTCGACCGCGCGCTGAGGGTCCGGCGACGGGATCAAGCTGATAATTGGTGAGAATCCTCGACCAGGAAGATTACCTTTGCCGATCTCACATCCCGCGTTTCCAGCAAGAATCGTCTGCCTGACCGAGGAGACGACCGAGACGCTCTACCTCCTGGGTGAAGGCGATCGTGTCGTCGGTATCTCCGGCTACACCGTTCGTCCGCCCGAGGCGCGTCAGAAGCCGAAGGTCTCGTCGTTTCTTCACGCCCGTTACGAGAAGATCGACGCGCTCAAACCCGATCTGATCCTGGCGTTCTCCGATCTCCAGGGCGATATCACCAGCGATCTCGTCAAGCGCGGCTACCCGGTTTTCACATTCAACCAGCGCAGCGTCGCCGAGATCCTGCAGATGATCCGCGTCCTCGCCGGTATCGTCGGCGTTGCCGACAAGGGGGTGGCGCTGGCGTCGCGGCTCGAACGCGGGCTCGACGACATTCGCGAGCGCGCCAGGGCATTGCCGTGCCGGCCGAGGGTGTTTTTCGAGGAATGGTACGACCCGCTGATCAGCGGCATCCGCTGGACCGAGGAGCTCGTCGCCATCGCCGGCGGCGATCCGATCTTCCCGGAGCTGTCTACTGCCGGTCTGGCCAAGGACCGCATCGTGACCGGGGAGCAGGTCATCGCGCGCGCGCCCGACGTGATCATCGGCTCGTGGTGCGGAAAGCCGGTGCGCAAGGAGCGCATCAGCGCGAGGCCGGGATGGCAGGACGTGCCGGCGGTCAGGAACGGCCGGATTTACGAGGTGAAGTCCACCTACATCCTCCAACCCGGTCCGGCGGCCCTCACCGAAGGCGTGGCGCGGCTCCACGATGCGATTAGCCACGCCGCGGCTACAATGGAGAGATGACCAGAATCGCTTTCGTCCTCGCCTTGGCAGTCCTGGCCGCTGCGTGCCGCAACAACACGCCCGGCGCCGCCACCGGATCGTCGAAACCCCCGTCCGGGGACGCCTGGGCCGTCGTCAATGGCAGCGAGATCACGCGTGACGAGGTCGAAAAGGCGTACCGCCGCGCCGCGCCCGCCGGCCAGCAGCCGTCGGAGGAAGAAGCGCTGACGGCGAAGCTCAATATCCTCAACGAGCTGATCGTGCAGGAGCTGTTGCTCGCGAAAGCGCAGGAGCTGAAGGTCGAATTGCCGGAGGCCGAGCTCGACAAGGCCTACCTGGAAGCGAAGGCCAACATTCCCGAGGAATCGTACGAGACCGAGCTCAAGAGCCGCAACCTGAACGCCGCCGACATGCGCGAGGACCTGCGCCGGAGCCTGCTCGCGCAGAAGGTGATCGAGAAGGAA
Source organism: uncultured Acidimicrobiia bacterium (assembly GCA_963795125.1). Classification (GTDB taxonomy): domain Bacteria; phylum Acidobacteriota; class Vicinamibacteria; order Vicinamibacterales; family UBA2999; genus 12-FULL-67-14b. The sequence goes on from CAWCGQ010000002.1 coordinate 205,315, forward strand.
GTCACCGACTCGATCGGCGTCACCGACCAGGACATCACCGCGTTCTACGACGCGAACAAGGCCTCGTTCAATCGCAGCGAAGATGCGGTGCACATCGCGCAGATTGTCGTCACCCCGACCCGCGAGCAGCAGCGCACCAACCGCACCGGCGACGATGCGTCGACGACCCAGGAGGCGACGGCGAAGGCGCAGATGCTGATGGCCAAGTTGAAGGGCGGCGCGAACTTCGGCGAGCTGGCGGCCGATTATTCGGAGGATCCGGAGTCGGCGCAGCGTGGCGGCGATCTCGGCTTCGTCCCGGTGTCGGCGTTGCAGCAGGCGCCGCCGGCGCTGCGTGACGCCGTGTTCAAGTCCGCGCCCGGGACCGTGCAGCTGGTCAGCCAGGGCGGCGCCCACACCATCGTCCTCACGGTCGCGCGCGACACCAAGGGCCAGAAGGACCTGAGCATGCCGTCGGTCAAGGAAGCGATCAGCGCCAACCTGAAGGGCCGCAAGGAACAGCTGATTCGCGCGGCGTATCTCACGGCGCTGCGTAACGACGCAAAGGTGGACAACATCCTGGCCAGGCGCGTGCTCGACACCAAGGGCAAGGTGCCGGCGGCGCCGGCGGAGAAGAAGTAGGGGTCGTGAGGTCCTGAGGCCGTGGGGTCCTGAGGAATTAGAACCCGACGGCCTCAATCCACTTCAAGACGGCTGCTTGCGCTCCACCAGCCGCGTCGCGAAGCCGCCAACTCTTCGTGTCGCGGTTGGTCACCATGTTACTGATGCCGCGCACTTCTCCTACGGGCACGCCGTGCAGCAAAGCGACGTGAGCCACCGCTGCGCCTTCCATGTTCTCGACAGCTCCTCCCGTCCGCAATTCGATCGCACGAGCGGCCGATTCTGTCCCGGTGCAGGTTGAGACCGTGACGAACCGCGCGCGATGTTGGACTGGGAAAACCTGCAGGGGAAGTTCGTTGAATAGCGGTGGCTCCCGATCCACTACGGGAAAGCCCAGCGCGTTCATGTCGAGAAAACCGGAAGGACTTTGAGCACCCAGATCGCCGTACACCTCGCGATCTGCACAAACGACGTCGCCAACAGCGAGCCCGGACGAGGGGTAGGCTCCTCCTACGCCGCAAACGATAATCTGCGCCGGTCTCTTTGTGGCGATCGCCCAGGTCACCGCGTGGGCGGCATTCACCGGGCCTACACCCATTCGAACCAGTTCCACGCCGCGAACGTCCTCGAGCCGCTCGCGCAGCAGTTCCGATTCGAGGTCAGTCGCAACGCACAATAAGAGGCTCATCGGGTCGATGTCGCAGATTGTGCCATCGACTGCTTGATGCCTGGTAGCGGATTGAGAACATCGGTCGCCACCGGCTGAGCCTCAGGACCTCCGGAAGGTACACTTACCATCTGTGGCGTCCGCAATTACCTTCGCATTCTCGCCCTGTCCAAACGACACCTTCGCCTTTCACGCGCTCGTGCATGCCCTGGTGCCGGGTCCGGTCGTCAGGGCGCACATGGACGATATTGAAGCGCTGAACATTCGCGCCGCCACCGACGCCGCGGACGTGACGAAAGTATCGATCGCGGCGTATGGCTACGGGCTGATCGATCGGCTGGTCCTGCTCCGCGCCGGCGGTGCCGCCGGCTTCGGCGTGGGGCCAATCGTCGTGGCGCGGTCACAGCGCGCCGTCGGAGGACGCATCGCGATTCCTGGCGAACGCACGACGGCCGCCCTGCTGCTGCGGCAGCTGGGGCACTTCGACACGGTGGTCATGCGGTTCGATCGCATCGAGGACGCGATCGTGCGTGGGGATGTTGACTGCGGCGTGCTCATCCACGAAGGCCGATTTACCTACCAAGGCAAGGGGCTGACGTTGCTCGCCGACCTCGGCAGCGTGTGGGAAGAGCGGATGCACTGCCCGTTGCCGCTCGCCGCCATCGCCATCCGCCGGACGCTGGCCCCCGAATTGGCCGCACCGTTCGATCGCGCGCTTCGCGCCAGCGTCGATTACGCATTCGCGCATCCCGAAGCCAGCCGGGAATACGTTGCCGCCCACGCCCAGGAGATGGACCCGGATGTCGCCGAGCGGCACATCCGGTTGTATGTCAACGACTACACGCGCGCGCTCGATGAACGAGCCGTCATGACAATGCTCGAGTGGGGGCGGCGCGAAGGCGTCTTCCCATCGGTCAATCCAGAGCTGCCGATATTCATCTGAGCGGTGAGCCGTGAACCGCACGACCTCAGGACCCCAAGACCTCATATAGACTGGCCCCGTGCAACCTGTCGGAAGCGTTGACGACCTGCAGCGGCGGCTGGCCGCCGAACACTACGTCGCCGACCGCGCCCTGGCCGTGTCGCTGTTCCTCGCGCTGAAGCTGCAGCGCCCGCTGTTTCTCGAAGGTGAACCTGGCGTCGGCAAGACGTCGCTCGCCGCGGCGGCCGCCACCGCGCTCGACAGCGACCTGATTCGCCTGCAGTGCTACGAAGGCCTCGACATCAGCCACGCGGTGTACGAATGGGACTACGCGCGCCAGCTGCTCGAGCTGCGCATTCTCGATGCGGCCGGCGGCGTCGATCGGACCACCGCCAGGCAGGCGCTCTACAGCGACACGTTCCTGCTCAAGCGGCCGCTGCTGCAGGCGATCGACCCGGCGCGCACCCGCCCGGCGGTGCTGCTGATCGACGAGATCGATCGCGCCGATGAGGAGTTCGAGGGCTACCTGCTCGAGCTGCTGTCGGAGTTCCAGATCACCATCCCGGAGCTCGGCACGGTTCGCGCCACCGTTGCGCCGCTGGTCATCCTGACGTCGAATCGCACGCGCGAAGTGCACGACGCGCTCAAGCGGCGATGCCTGTACCAGTGGATCGAATATCCCACCTTCGACAAGGAGCTCGCCATCGTCCGCGAACGGGTGGGCAATGCCTCGGCGCGCCTCGCATCGCAGGTCACCAGGGTGGTGCAGGAACTGCGGCGCGCGGAGCTCTACAAGGTGCCGGGCGTGTCAGAAACGCTCGACTGGGTGGCGGCGCTCACCGCGCTCGATCGTGACGTGCTCGACCTCGAATCCGCGCACGATACGATCGGCGTGCTGCTCAAAGCGAAAGAGGACATCGACGCCATCCGCGGCGGCGTGCTCGCCGAGCTGATCGCGCGGGCGTGACGTGTCGTTCGTCCTCCACAATCTGATCGCCTTCAACCGCCTGCTGCGGCGGCACGGCCTGCACGCCGATGCCGGACGATCGATCGAACTGGTCGACGCGCTCCAGCAGGTCGACCTGGCAGCGCGCGATGACGTCCACGCGGCGTGCCGCACGCTGCTGGTGACGCGTCACGAAGACTTTCCGACCTTCGATCGCCTGTTCGACCTGTTTTGGGCGAAGCAGTGGAACGAGCCGACGGGCGACGCGGCCAAGGGCACACCTCACGAGCGACCCGCCGGTGAGAGCGGACCGATCGCCGGCGACCGATCGGCCCACGACACCGAGCTGACCGGCACCGCGCTGGTGCGGACCTGGAGCGACCGCGACACCACCGGGTCGAAGGATTTTGGCGCGATGTCGGAGGGCGAGCTCGCGGTCGCACGGGCGGCGCTCGCGCGTCTCACCTGGAAGCTCGACGAGCGCCGGACCCGGCGCTGGATTCCCGGCCATGGCAGCCGTATCGACCTGCGCCGCGCGCTGTCCCGCAGCGTGCGCACCGGTGGCGACGTCACCACGCTGCCGCGGCGCCGGCGCCGCACGCGGCCGCGGCCGATCGTCCTGCTCTGCGACGTCAGCGGCTCGATGGAGCGCTACACCCGCACGCTGTTGCTGTTCGCCCACGGCCTGTCGCGCGACAGCCGCACGGTCGAGGCGTTCCTGTTCGCGACGCGGCTGACCAGGATCACGATGCAGCTGCGGGCGCCGAAGCCGGATGCCGCGATGGCCGCGGTGTCGCACGCCGTCCGCGACTGGTCCGGCGGCACGCGCATCGGCGAGGCCCTGCGCACCTTTCATCAACGATGGCGGCGACGCGCGCTGCCGAGCGACGCGGTGGTGATCCTGATCTCGGACGGATGGGATCGCGGCGACCCCGCATTGCTCGGCGCCGAAATCGCGCGGCTGCAGCGCAGCTGCCACCGCTTGATCTGGCTCAACCCGCTGATCGGCAGCGCGGATTACGCGCCGCTGACCCGGGGGTTGCAGGCCGCGCTGCCCTACGTCGACGATTTCCTGCCGGTCCGCACGCTGCGTGACGTGCGCGATCTCGCGCTACACTTGGGCTCAATCACCCGCCATGGACATCACCGGCACCTACACCTTCGCGGCGCCGCCACCACGCGTCTGGGCCCTGTTGATGGACCCGGCGGAGATCGCGTCGTGCATCCCCGGATGTGAGCGGCTCGAGCCGGACGGCCCCGATCGCTACAAGACCGCGATCACCATCGGCATGGCCGCCATTACCGGCAGCTACGAAGGCACGGTGGTGATCAGCGAGAAGGTCGACCCGACGTCGTACCGTCTCGCCGTCGAGGGGCAGGGCCGCGCGGGGTTCGTCAAAGGCGACGCGGTAATTTCGCTTCGCGCCGATGGCGCCAACACCATCGTTGACCTGAAAGGTACGGCGCAGACCGGCGGGACCATCGCCCGGCTCGGCCAGCGCCTGATTGCCAGCGCGGCAAAGATGATGCAGGATCGCTTCTTCGCCTGCATGCAGCAGAAGGCCTCGAGCTCTTAAGACCTCAAGACCTGGCCAGTGCTCTTCGACCGCGCGCCGGGTAAACACCGGCACCATCGCCTTTCGATAATCAGCGCTGGCATGCAGATCGGCGTTGAGGTCGGCGATCTCGTCGGCCGCTGCGGCGCAGGCCGCCGCTACTCCATCGGCTTTTTGTCCGGCTAACGCCTTCTCCACCGCGGTCAAGCGAACGGCATGCGTGGTCGCGCCGGTAAGGCCGATGCGCGCCGACTGGATCACGCCGCCCTGCACCTCGAGCGCCGCCGCCACGCCGACCACCGCGTAGTGCGACGCGCGCTGATGCAGCTTGGCGTAGGAGGCCGATCGCACCGCGTCGAACTGCACGCCGACAATCAACTCGCCCGGCGCGAGATCCACCTCGTAGAAGCCGCGGAAGAACGCGGCGGCTTTCACCGCTCGCGCTCCGCCCGTGCCCTTGATCTGTATGTCGGCATCGAGGGCGACCATCACCGCGGGAAAATCCGCCGCCGGATCGGCGTGCGCAATGCTGCCGCCGATCGTGCCGCGATTCCTGACCTGGGGATCGCCAACTTCGGCCGCCGCCTCCGCGATCATCGGGCACTTGTCGCGCAGCAGCGTCGAGCCGGCAATGTCGCTGTAGACCGTGGTGGCGCCAATCTCGATGCGGCCGCCCACCTGCTTGATGCCGGACAGTCCGGGAATCCTCGAGATGTCAACCAGCCGGCCCGGCTCGCTCAAGCGCAGCTTCATGAGCGGCACCAGGCTGTGCCCGCCCGCAATCAGCTTGCCGCCGTCCCCTGCCGCCAGCTTCGCCAGCGCATCGTCAACCGAAGTGGCCCGTTCGTAGCCGAAAGCAACCGGAATCATGAGCGGCCTCCCTGGGCCACAGCAGGCGCCGATGCCGCAGATGGCGCGGCGTTGATAATCCGCCACAGCTTCTCGGGCCGCAGCATCATGTCGATGTGCTTCACGCCGAAGCCGCTGAGCGCGTCGACCGCCGCCGAGACGATGCACGGCGTCGAGCCGAGCGTGCCGGCCTCGCCCACACCCTTCGCGCCCAGGGGATTGCTCGGCGTCGGCGTGACGGTGTTCGACATCTCGAATCGCGGGAAATCGGTGGCGCGCGGCATGGCGTAGTCCATGAACGATCCGGTCATCAGCTGGCCGTCTTCGTTGTAGACGGCCTCCTCGATCATCGCCTGGCCGATGCCCTGCGCCAGACCGCCGTGAATCTGTCCTTCCACGATCAGCGGGTTGATCAGGTTTCCCGCATCGTCCACGGCGAAGAGCTTGAGCAGCTTTGGTTCGCCGGTCTCGCGATCGATCTCGAGCATCGAGATGTGACACCCGAAGGGATAGGTGTTGTTCGCCGGCTCGAAGAACGCCTCGTCGCTGAGTCCCGGTTCCATGCCCGCCGGCAACGGCACCGGCACATACGCGTAGCCCGCGATTGCGGCAAACGGTTTCGCCGACGCCGGCGCGCCCTTCACACCGACCATGCCGTTCTCGAACACGATGTCGTCCTCGCTGGCTTCGAGCATCGCCGCGGCAAACTGCGCCATCTTCTTCTTCACCTTGCCGCCGGCCAGGTGCAGCGCCGTGCCGGCCACCGCCTGCGAGCGGCTGCCGAAGGTGCCGATGCCCTGCTTGACGATGCCGGTGTCGCCGTGAAGGATGGTGATGTGTTCGATCGGCACGCTGAACTGATCCGCCAGCATCTGCGCGAACGTGGTCTCGTTGCCTTGACCGTGCGGTGACGCGCCGGTGGTCGCGGTGATGCGTCCGTCGCGCTCGACCGTCACCTGGCCATGTTCCCATCCGCCGGTCGGTAACGACGACGACGGACCGAGGCCGCACACTTCGACGTAGAACGCCAGCCCGAGGCCGACCAGCCGGCCGTCCGTCCGCATCTGGTCGCGCTCCGCCTTGAGCCCGTCCCAGTTCGACAGCTTCAGCGCCGCATCGAGCGCCTTGTCGTAATCGCCGGAGTCGTAGACCGCGCCCATTTGCGTTTGGTACGGGAACTGGCTGGCCTTGATGAAGTTCCTGCGCCGCAGCTCCGCCGGATCGATCTTCAATTCGACCGCCAGCATGTCCATCGCGCGCTCGACGAAGTAGGTCGCCTCGGGGCGACCGGCGCCGCGGTAGGCATCCGTCGGGGTTTTGTTGGTGAACACTTCCGTGAGCGTGGTGCGAATCGCCGGGATGTCGTAGGTGCCGTTGGCCATCAGCATCGTCAGCGTCGGGATGGCCGCGGTCAGCAGCATGTTGTAGGCGCCGATGTCGGCGATCAGGCGCATCTTGAGGCCGAGCACCTTGCCGTCCTTGCGGGCGGCGACGTCGATGTAGCCGATGATGTCGCGCCCGTGCGTGGTGGCGACGAACGCTTCGGATCGATCCTCGATCCACTTGATCGGCAGCCCGAGCAGCTTCGACACCACCGAGCAGACGTATTCTTCCGCGTAGATGTTGATCTTCGCCCCGAAGCCGCCGCCCACTTCGGGCGCGATGGCGCGGACCTGGTGCTGCCCCAGTCCGTTCATCGCCGCGATCATCGTCTTCAGGATGTGGGGGTTCTGCGTCGACGACCAGATGGTCATCGTCTCCTTGCCCGGCTCCCAGTGCGCGAGCACGCCGCGCGGCTCCATCGCGTTCGGGACCAGGCGGTGGTTGACCATGCGCTGGCTGATCGTCACCTCGGCGTCGGCGAAGGCCTGGTCGACCGCGGTGTTGTCGATGGTCGAGAAGTCCGGCGCCACGCCGGTGCCGCTCGGCACCAGCGCCACCGCCAGGTTGTTCGCGAACTCGGCGTGGATCAGCGCCGGCTTGCCGGTCATCGCCAGCTCGGGATCGACCACCGCCGGCAGCGGGTCGTACGACGACCACGACGGCGTCGGCGGCGTCCCGCGCCAGGTAGCGATCGGACGCGACCACGACGGCAACCGGTTCGCCGGCGTAGCGGACCACGTCAAACGCGACCGCGTGATGCGGCGGCGACGGGAACGGCGTGCCGATCGGCATCGGCCCGAGCACCTTCGCGATGTCGGCGCCGGTGTAGACGGCCTCGACACCGTCCATCCGTGCGGCGGCGCTCGTGTCGATCGAGGTGATCCGGCCGTGCGCAATATCGCAGCGCTTGAACGCCAGGTGCAGCATGCCGGTCACCTTGAGGTCGTCGACATAGGTGCCGCGGCCCTGGATGAGGCGGGGATCCTCGCGGCGCTTGACGCGCTCGCCGACCAGTTTGGGGAGCACAGGAATTGCGGTGGCCATGGCTAGCTCCCCTGCTTCGCGCCGTGTTTCACGGCGTGCTGGACGGCGTTGACGATGTGTTGATAGCCGGTGCAGCGGCAGAAGTTGCCGGAGATGCCTTCGCGAATCTGCTGCTCGCTCGGCGACGGGTTGTCCTGGAGCAGGTTGACGGCCGACATGATCATGCCGGGCGTGCAATAACCGCACTGCAGGCCGTGCTCGGCCCAGAAGCCTTCCTGCACCGGGTGCAGGCGCCCTTCCGGGGCGAGCCCTTCGATCGTCATCACCGACGATCCGTCAGCCTGCACCGCGAAGATGGTGCACGCCTTCGCGCTGCGCCCGTCGACGATCACCGTGCACGCGCCGCATTGGCTGGTATCGCAGCCGACGTGAGTGCCGGTGAGGTTGAGATGTTCTCTCAGGAAGTGGACGAGCAGGGTGCGCGGCTCGACGTGCGCCTTGCGTACCTTGCCGTTGACGGTGATGGCTACTGGGATCATAGGGGCGCTAATCCTAGTCCCAACCGCTGTCTTCTGGCTACTGCTTGCCACCGTAGCCTTGGCGAAGGTGGGGCTACTGCTTGCCCACCGTAGCCGTGGCGAAGGTGGGGCTACTGGGTACAACGCGGCGCGGAGACGTTGATGCCCTGCATCACCATGGCGCGATAGTCGGCGATCTCCTGTTCGCAGCGCGACTTCTTGCTCTTTTCCCAGAAGTGCTGCGCCGCCCAGAAGGCCAGCGCAGAAACCGGCAGGCCGGGCGTGCGATAGATCTGCGGCGTCCAGTGCTCGATCATCTGCCCGTGCGACGGCGCCGTGCCGGGGACCGCACCGTTGAACAGATCGACGCCCTTCAGCACCTCGATCTTCGGCGACTTGCCGTAGACCTGCACGTTGAACTCGAGGTGCATGGCGTCGCCGCCCTGCTTGTCGCGGGACTGGGCGATGAACAAACCCTGCTGGATGCGCTTGATCGAGACGCCGAGCTTGGTGACGTCAATCTGGGGGTCCGGCGCGGCGGGCGGAGCGGGCGGGGGATCCTGCGCGAGGCACGGCGCCGCGAGGCAGGCGATCAGAATGAACGAAGCGAGTCCCCGCATAGTGCAATTATGACTCGCTGGACGGTCTTTCAGCCTGACCGCCCGACGCCACCTCGGCGCTGGAATTGGGGGTTGACAAGGGTCGGGCTGGAGTTGACTATCAACCCTGATCGGCCTGCTAGACCCCGGTGTCGCTCGCTTTGGCCGCGAACTCGCTCTTGATGAGGTCTGCGATGAGAATTACTGATGTCTTCGGCGTTGGTGGTCCGGCGGTCGTGATTCTCGCGGGAGTCCTGGTGGCGCCTGGCGCCGCGCTCGCGCAACCGGCCGCGGCGAGCGGCGCCGCGGGCGTGACCTTTACCAGGGACGTCGCCCCCATCCTCCAGCGGTCCTGCCAGAACTGCCATCGCGCCGGCGAGCTGGCGCCGATGCCGCTCGGCACCTATCAGGAGGTCCGGCCCTGGGCGCGCTCGATCAAGGCCAAGGTCGCCTCGCGGGCCATGCCGCCGTGGCACGTCGACCAGACGATCGGCATCCAGAAGTTCAAGGACGATCCGGCGCTCAGCGACCGTGAGATCGAGACGATCGTGAAGTGGGTCGACGCCGGCGCGCCGCAGGGCAATCCGGCCGACATGCCGCCGCCGCGCCAGTTCGCCGAGGCCGGCGCGTGGCAGATCGGCACCCCGGATCTGATCATCAAGTTCCCGGCGTATGACGTGGCCGCGGCCGGTCCCGATCTGTTCGGCGAGCTGCTCGCCGAGATCCCGATCGACGAGGACCGCTACATCAAGGCGATCCAGACGCGCTCGGCGACGCGCGCGTCGCACCGCGTGGTGCATCACGCACTGTCGTACTCGGTCGATCGCACCGAGGGCGGCAGCATGATCGACGGCGGCCAGTTCCTGGTCGAGTATGCGCAGGGCAAGAACGCGGAGGTCTATCCCGAAGGGACCGGCGTGCTGCTCAAGAAGGGCCAGCAGGCCCGGCTCAGTTATCACATGCATTCGATTGGTGAGGCGACCAAGGCGGAGGTCGAGCTCGGCCTGGTGCTCTATCCGAAAGGCTTCACGCCCAAGCACATTCGCTGGTCGCGCCAGCTGGCGCAACCGACCACGCCGCTCGACATCCCGGCCGGCACGGTGGCGCGCAGCGACGGCTACACTATTCTTCACAAGCCCGCCCGGCTGATCTCGTTTCAGCCGCACATGCACAACCTCGGCAAGCGCCAATGCCTCGAGTTGATCTACCCGACCTCGGGCACACGAACCACGACCGAGATCATCAACTGCGCGGACTTCAACAACAACTGGCATCTCACCTACAACTATGCGGACGAAGTTCAACCGCTGGTGCCGGCGGGAACGATTCTTCACAACATCCAGTGGCACGACAATTCGTCGTCGAACCCGCGCGCGCTCGACCCCAAGAACTGGGTCGGCGATGGACAGCGCACGATCGATGAGATGGGCTTCTTCTGGATCGGCTGGGTCGAGCTGACCGAAGAGGAATACAAGACGCAGCTGGCCGAGCGCAAGGCCGCGCAACGGACGGCCGTGCCGTCCGGCCAGCAGTAGGCGCCGCCGATGCTGTCGCGTTTCGTGAAAGCCGCCGCGGTCGGGGTGCTGCTGCTGCAGCCGGGCGGCGCCATGCCGGCCGCGCAGGAGTACACCAACAACTTCAAGTACAACTCCGGGCAAAGCGTGCAGCCGATCTTCGAAGGCTGGTCGTGGGCCGCGGACCGCTCCATCAACCTGCACTTCGGTTATCTGAACCGCAACTACGTGCAGCAACCGACCGTGCCGGTCGGCGCGAACAACAGCATTCAGCCCGGCGGGCCGGACCGCGGCCAGCCGACGTTCTTCTACACCCGCACGCAGCGCAACCTGTTCACGGTGAACGTGCCGAAGGACTGGGACCCCAGGCGCGAGGTGATCTGGAGCGTCACGGTCAACGGCAAGACCGAGCGTGCGGTCGGCTGGCTGCAGGCGGAATGGGAGATCGACCCGGTCGGCGGCGCCGGCGCGGGCGGCGGCGATACCGATCCGGAGCGCAAGATGAACCAGGCGCCGGCCGTGACCATCGCACCGGTGGCCCCCGTCACGCTACCCGGCGCCGCGAACCTGGTTGCCACCGTCACCGATGACGGGCTGCCGAAGCCGCGGCCGCGCGGCAAACCGGCGGTCGGCCAGGAGACACCGCCGACGCTGCAGGGCGGCACCGATGCCCCGGTCAATGTGCCGGCCGTCGCCGTGGCGCGCGAAACCCCGCCCGGAGCCAGCCCGGGCGCCGGTGGTGGACGGCCGCTCGGCCTGAGCGTGTCGTGGATTGTTTGGCGCGGCCCGGCGGCCGCCGAGTTCGCGCCGCCGTTCGCGGAACCGAAGGACGGCCAGGCGCTGACTACCGCGGCCTTCACGGCGCCCGGCGAATATGTGCTGCGCGCCCGAGTCACCGACACCTTCAAGACGGTGACCCAGGACGTCCGGGTCACCGTCCGTTAAGCAGTCTTTAGAACTTCATCTGCAACGCCAGCCGCAGCAGCCGCGGCTGGAGCACGTCGAGCGGCTGCCCCAGCGACGAACCAAAGGTGATGTTCTGGTTCTTGACGTAGCTGACGTTGAGCGCGTTGAACACGTCCGCCTGCGCAGAGAACTGGTAAATCCCCACCTTGAACATCTTCCGCACCCCGAGATCCACCTGGTGCAGCTGACCGTAATACTGGGCGCCCGGTGCGACCAGCGCCAGCACCAGCGACGCCGGCGTCAGGTTCGGGATGACCAGCGCGCCCGGCGTGCACGGGCCGGTGCAGTCGGCCGCGTAGCGGGTGGTTCGGCTGATGCTCCAGTTGGTCGCTAGCTCGCGCCCGGCGTAGCTCTGGTAGGCGAGGTTGCCCTGGATGTCCCAGGGGAAGCGATACGACCCGGCGACCTTGAACTCGTGGCGCAACGGCAGGCCGAGCGTGCTCTGATCGCAGAACCGGAAGGTGTTGGGATCCGAGCGCGAGTCGCACTCCACGTTGATCAGCCGGTCGAACGTCCAGCCGCCAAACATCGTGGCACGGCCGACCCGCGCGTTGAAGCCGAGCTCGATGCCATTGTAGGTTCGGCGGCGCAGCTCCGAATCGGTCGAGGTGACGTCGACCTGATCGACCAACCCTCGCTTGGCGACATTCAGGTTGTAGGCGGGAACGATTTCACCGTTCAGCGGGCTCACGACGTTGACCAACGTGTAGTCGCTAAGCGACACCGGCAGGTTATCGGTCCGGCGCTGGTCGTAGGTGCTCCGGCGGTACCATGCGGCCGTGACTGCGAAACCCGGCCTGAGCTGATGCTGCACGCCGGCGCTGTACTCGAGGTCGTACTCACGCTGGATATCGGCATCGGGCCGGATGGTCGTGACCGGCAGGCCGAACGAGGCGTTGTTGCTCGGCCCGATTTCGTTGTCCTGGGCGACGTTGTCGCGATTGAGGTCGTTCCAGGTTCGCGTGTCGGATTGCAACTGGAGAGGGTTGTAACGCTGGGCGAAGCCCAGCGTCTGTCCTCGCATGTAGCGGCTGGCCGTCGCCTTCAGCGCCGTTCTGGCGTTGCCGAACAGGTCGTAGGCCACACCAAACCGCGGCGCGACATCGAACCAGTTGGGCATGTTGGGGACTTCTGCGAAGTTCCTGACGGGAGCGAATCGGCCGCTGCCGATCTCCTGCGTCGAGATCTGTCCATTGAAATACTCGACGCGGACGCCGGCATTGACGGTCAGCCGGTCGATGCGCCATGAGTCCTGCGCAAACACCCCGAGGTCGGCGTTGAGAAACTCCTTGGCGCGCACCGGCGTGTTGTAGACGCGCACCGAGTCGGGTACGCCGTTGCGATAGAGCTGAACGAGGTCGCCATTGATGTCACGCTCGGTCTGGTAGTCGCCGAACCCCCACTGCGCGCCGACCTTGAACGAGTGACTGCCGGTCACGTACGACGCGGTGCTCGACAGCACCCACTTCTTCGGATCGATGCCGGCGGTCGGCGCGACGATGCCGTCGTAGTTGGTCAGCAGCACCAGATCGTTCTTGCCGATTTGCGTGTACCACTCGGGCGAGCCGCGCTGCTTCTCGATGCCGGGCTGATAGCGCGCGGTGTAGTACTCGGAGTTGGTTGCGAAGCCGGCCTCGAGCAACAGGCGGCTGGTGACGACCGATGTCCACTTCGCCTGCCCGGTGTAATACAGCGCATTCTCCGGATTGCGCCGGCGCGCGGCCGTCTCAGGATCGGTGAGCGCGCCCATCTCATGTCCTTTGAATTTCGGGTAGCGATCGTGGTACGCGGTGAACTTGTTGCGAGGCGAGAGCTGCCAGGTCAGCCGGACCATCTGGTTCTGCACCCACTGGTCCTCGATCCCGGGGCGGCCATCCTTGTAGAAGTTGTTGGCGATGATCGAGTCGGTCGCGATGCGGCGCCAGGTGGCAAAGAACCACAGCGTGTCGCGCTTGATCGGGCCGCCCAGCGCGACGTTGAAGTCGGTGATCCGATCCACCTTGCTGCCTTGCCTCAGGCCCCGCGCGCGCAACTCGTCGGTGACGTTGTCACCCTGCCAGGAGCCGTCGGTCCCGCCAAGAAACACGGCGCCGCTCAGTGTGTTGCCGCCCTCCTTCGGGATCATGTTGATCCGGACGCCGCCCCCTGACACATCGGCGCCGATGCCGCTCGTCTGGTAGCTGACTTCGGCATTCGCCGCGTCGCTGAAGTAGGCCTGGACCTGCCCGTCGTTCATCAGGCTGTTCAGGTTCATCCCGTCGACCTGCACGGTGGTGTCGGTCTGTCGCGACCCGTGCACGGTCATGTAGATCTGCTCCATCTGCTGATTACCGCCAACGTCGGTGTTCGACATCCGCACGCCCGGCATCAGCGCCGCGAGCCCCGAGTAATTGCGGGCCGTCGGCAGTGAATCCAGCGCCTCGCGATTGAGCACGTAGGTTCGCTGTGTGCTCTGCACGTCGACGACGGGCGCGCTGCCGGTGACGGTAATCGACTCCTCGAGCGCGCCGACCCGAAGATCGACGTTGATGGTGGCGGTGAAGTTGCTGGGGAGCTCAAATCCTTCGCGGCGCAAGGCGTTGAATCCGGGGAGCGAGAAGGTGACCGTGTAAGTGCCTGGCCGCAAATCGACGATGGTAAAGAGCCCCTGTGAATCCGTCACCGCGGCGCGCGTCTTTTCGATCAGCGCGGGACTCGACGCTTCAACGGTGACCCCGGGCAGCACCGCCCCGCTGGTGTCCCGGACCACACCGCTGATCGCGCTCTGCGCGAACGCCGCCGACGAGCAAGCCATGAGAATCGCGAAGAGCACGCCGCGTCCGACGATCGCCTTTGGTCGCATAACAGCCCCTCAATCAGAGTTCGGTTGCCGACACTGCGATTGGGCCTGTCAGGTGGACAGGCCTCGCCCGGGCACAACCTAGCACACTCCAGGGCCGAGGGGTGAGAGCTACACGGGCGTGCGGGTTACAGCATGCCGAGCTGAAGCTTGGCGGCGTCCGACATCAGATCCTTGGTCCAGGGCGGATCCCACACCACCTCGACCTTCGCGTCGGTCACGCCCTCGACGCTCTTGGCCTTGTCGCGCACTTCCACCGGCAGCGATTGCGCGGCGGGGCAGGCCGGGGCGGTCAACGTCATCTTGACGCCGACCATGCCGGCGGCGTCGATGATCACGTCGTAGATCAAGCCCATCTCGAAAATATTGACCGGGATCTCCGGGTCGTAGACGGTCTTGAGCGCCTCAATCACCTTGGGGGCGATCTCGTCCATCTTGATCGGATCGGGCGTGATGTCAGCGGTCGACTGGCTGACCTCGTGGGCCGGGCTGTCTTCCGGCAGCCCGCCGGTCGTCATCGTGGGAAGGTATGTCATTCAGTGGATACCGGCGCCTTGGTGTCGTCGACCGCGGCTTTCATGGTGTGCCAGGCCAGGCTTGCACACTTGATGCGCGTCGGAAACTCGCGCACCCCGGCCAGCACCGACAGTTTGCCCAGATCCTCGGCGGGCGTGTCGGTGTCCGAGGTGATCATCGCGTGAAAGTGATCGAACAGGTCGCGCGCCTCGGCGACGGTCTTGCCCTTGATCGCGTCGGTCATCAGCGACGCCGAGGCCTTCGAGATCGCGCAGCCGATGCCCTGGAACGCAACGTCCGTGATCAGGTCGCCGTCGAGCGTGAGATACAACGTCAGCCGATCGCCACAGAGCGGGTTGTAGCCCTCCTGCGTCGCCGTCGGCGCGTCGATGACGCGAAAGTTATGCGGCCGGCGGTTGTGGTCGAGGATGACCTCCTGGTACAGATCGGTGAGTTCAGACATTGCCGGTCTCGAGGTGGTGAGGCCGTACGGTCCTGAGGCCCTGATCATTCACAACAACACCTCTCGCACCTTGTGCAAGCCGACAACCAGCGCGTCGATATCCTCGCGCGTGTTGTAGATGCCGAGCGAGGCGCGAATCGTCGCCGGGATGCAGTAGCGATCCATCACCGGCTGCGCGCAGTGCTGGCCGGTGCGCACCGCGATGCCCTGGCGATCGAGGATCGTGCCGGCGTCGTGCGGATGGGCGCCGTCGAGCAGAAACGACAGCACGCCGGTCTTGTGACGCGCCTCGCCGATGATCCGCGCGCCGGGAATCTCGCGCACCCGCGCCGTCGCGTAGTCGAGGACGTCGTCCTCGTGCGCCAACGCCGCCTGCCGATCGATGGTCGACAGGTAATCGATCGCCGCGCCGAACCCGGCGGCGCCGGCGATGTTGGGCGTGCCCGCCTCGAACTTGTGCGGCAGCTGGTTGTAGAGCGTCTTCTCGAAGGTCACCGACGCAATCATGTCGCCGCCGCCCTGGTACGGCGGCATCGCCTCGAGCAGCTGCCGGCGGCCGTAGAGCACGCCGGTGCCGGTCGGCCCGAACATCTTGTGGCTCGACAGCACGTAGAAATCGCAGTCGAGGTCCTGCACGTCGATCGGCAGGTGCGGCGCGGCTTGCGCGCCGTCGACCAGCACCACCGCGCCAACGGCGTGCGCCTGCGCGATCATCGACTTGATCGGGTTGATGGTGCCGAGCGCGTTCGAAACGTGGCCGACCGCGACGATCCGGGTGCGCGGCGACAACAGCCGCGTGTATTCCTCGAGGTCGAGCTCGCCCGCATCGTTGATCGAGACCACCTTGATGGTCGCGCCGGTCTGTTCGGCGACGATCTGCCACGGCACGATGTTCGAGTGATGCTCGAGCCACGACAGCACGATTTCGTCGCCCGCCTGCAGGAGGCGTCCGGCCGTAGCTCTGCGCCACCAGGTTGATGCCGTCGGTCGTCCCCTTGGTGAGGATGACGGTGTGCGGATCGGCGGCATTGAGAAACGCCGCCGCCTTCCGGCGCGCGCCTTCATACAACGCCGTGGCGCGCTCGCTCAGCAGATGCGTCGCACGATGGATGTTGGCGTTGGCGTGGCGGTAATAATCGTCGGTCGCCTTGATCACCGACAGCGGCTTCTGGCTGGTGTTGGCGCTGTCGAGATAGACCAGCGGCCTGCCGTGCACCACCTCCGACAGGATCGGAAAATCCGCACGGATCTTCTGCACATCGAAGGCCGGTGCCGCTGCCTTCGGCATTCCGGCTGCCGCCTTCACCAGGGTGCTCATGGCAGTGGCTGCAGCGCGACATCGCGCGCCAGCGCGGTGAAGAAGTTGGTTTCGACCTGCTCGCGCAGCGCCGGGATCTTCAGGCCCTGCATCACTTCGCCGGCAAACGCGTGCAGCAGCATGTCGCGCGCTTCGAGGCGGGTCAGGCCGCGCGCCTGCAGGTAGAACATCGCCTCCTCGTCGAGCTGCCCGACCGCCGCGCCGTGCGTGCACTTGACGTCATCGGCGAAGATCTCGAGCTGCGGGTTGGAGTTGATGGTGCAGTCGTCCGACAGCAGCAACGCGCGGTTGGTCTGCTTGGCGTCGGTCTTCTGCGCATCGAGGCGGACGATGATGCGGCCGTTGAAGACCGCCTTGGCCTTGCCGGCAAGGATGCCCTTGTAGACCTCGTGGCTGGTGCAGTGCGCGGTGGCGTGATCGAGCGAGGTGTGGGTATCGAGCAGCCGCTCGCCGTCGGCCAGGTAGACGCCGTTCATGGTGCAGTCGGCGCCTTCGCCGTTGAGCGCAATGCCGATGTCGTGCCGCTGGATCCGGGCGCCGGTCGAAAACGCGTGCGACTCGAACACGCCCTTCGCCGCGACCACCGCCTGGATGTTGACGAGGTGAAACGCCCGCTCCGACTCGCGCTGATCGGTATAGAGCTCGACCCGCGCGCCTTCACCGACCACCACTTCGGCGACGGCGTTATTGAAATACTCGGCGCCCGGGGTGCCGATGAAGGTCTGGGCGATGCGCACCTGGCTGTTGGCGCCGGCCACGATCAGCACGCGCGGGTGCGCCGCCACCGCGCGGTCATCGCCGCCGGTCACCACGACGATGTGCACCGGCGTCTCGACCACGGCGCCGCCGGCCACGAAGATCGCCACGCCGTCGTCGAGTAGCGACGTATTGAGCGCCGCAAACGGGTGCGCCTCGATGTTGAAGACCGTGCCGAGATGCTGCTCGAGGCCGTCGCTGCCGTCGCGCGCGCCGTCGCGCAGGCCGGCAATGCGCAGGCCTTTCGGCAGCGCGCTCAGGTCCGACAGGCCGGCGGCGAACTGGCCGTTGACAATCGCCAGCCGCACCGCGCCGGGCACGTGCACCGATTCGACCAGCGACGAGGCTTGCGCGAACGATCCCGATGCCGGCGCAAACTGCGCGTCGGCGATCGGCGCGATGTTGGTGAAGCGCCAGTCTTCCTGCCGGGTCGTCGGGTAGCCGACGTCGGCGAACCGCTTCGCCGCGGCGTCGCGGCGCTGCTTCACCCAGGCGGGGGCTGCGACCATCGTCTCCATTACTTGCGCGCTCCTGCCGCGGTCTGCCCCGCGTAGCCCTTTTCCTCGAGCTCGAGGGCCAGTTCGCGCCCGCCGGAGCGGACGATCTTGCCGTCGCTCAACACGTGCACGTAGTCCGGCACGATGTAGTTGAGCAGCCGCTGGTAGTGGGTGACGACGATGAAGGCGCGGTCGGGGCTGCGCATCGCATTGACGCCCTCGGAGACGACGCGCAGCGCGTCGATGTCGAGGCCCGAATCCGTTTCATCGAGCAGCGCCAGCGTCGGCTCGAGCACCGCCATGTGGAAGATCTCGTTGCGCTTCTTCTCGCCGCCGGAGAAGCCCTCGTTGACCGAGCGCTGCAGCAGCGAATCGTCGACATGGAGGAGCTTGAGCTTTTCCTTGACCAGCTTCAAGAAGTCCATCGCGTCGAGCTCGTCGAGGCCGGCCTGCTTGCGTTTCGCATTGAGCGCGGCCTTCAGGAAGTAGGCGTTGTTGACACCGGGAATCTCCACCGGGTACTGAAACGCCATGAACACGCCTTCGCGCGCGCGCTCGTCGGGATCCATGTCGAGCAGGTCCTGGCCGTTGTAGAGGACCTCGCCCTCGGTCACTTCGTAACCGGGATGGCCGGACAGCGCCCGCGCGAAGGTGCTCTTGCCGGAGCCGTTGGGGCCCATGATGGCGTGCACTTCGCCCTGGTTGACGGTGAGATTGATGCCTTTGAGGATCTCGCGATCCTCGACCCGCACTTTGAGATTCTTGACCTGCAGCATTGTTTCCTTCAGCGACGGCTCGAGCCGCCGCTCTCCAAACGTCTGTCCGAACGTCTATTCGAACGGTTAACCGACTGAACCTTCCAACGAGATGCCGAGCAGCTTCTGCGCTTCCACGGCAAACTCCATTGGCAATTCACGGAACACTTCCTTGCAGAAGCCGTTGACGATCATGTTGATCGCGTCTTCCTTGGAAATGCCGCGCGACTCGCAATAGAAAATCTGGTCTTCGCCGATCTTCGAGGTCGACGCTTCGTGCTCGACCTTGGCCGTGCTGTTCTTGATTTCGAGATACGGGAAGGTGTGCGCGCCGCAGCGATCGCCGATCAGCAGCGAGTCGCACTGCGAGTAGTTGCGCGCGTTGCCGGCGTTCTTGCCGATCTTGACCGCGCCGCGATAGGTGTTCTGGCCGCGGCCGGCGGAGATGCCCTTCGAGACGATGGTGCTGCGCGTGTTCCTGCCCAGGTGGATCATCTTGGTGCCGGTGTCGGCCTGCTGGAAGTTGTTGGTGACGGCCACCGAGTAGAACTCGCCGACCGAATCGTTGCCCTGCAGGATGCAGCTCGGATACTTCCAGGTCACCGCGGAGCCGGTTTCGACCTGCGTCCAGGTGATCTTCGAGCGGTCGCCCTTGCAGATGCCGCGCTTGGTGACGAAGTTGTAGATGCCGCCCTTGCCGTTCTTGTCGCCCGGATACCAGTTCTGGACGGTCGAGTACTTGATGGTGGCGTCCTTGTGCGCGATCAGCTCGACCACCGCGGCGTGCAGCTGGTGCTCGTCGCGCATCGGCGCGGTGCAGCCTTCGAGATAGCTGACGGTGGCGCCTTCGTCGGCAATGATCAGCGTGCGCTCGAACTGCCCGGTGTTCTTGGCGTTGATGCGGAAGTAGGTCGACAGCTCCATCGGGCAGCGCACGCCCTTGGGGATGTAGACGAAGCTGCCGTCGCTGAACACCGCCGAGTTGAGCGCCGCGAAGTAGTTGTCGGTGTGCGGCACCACCGAGCCGACGTACTGCTTCACCAGCTCGGGATGGTCCTTCACCGCTTCGGAAAACGAGCAGAAGATGATGCCGAGCTCGGCCAGCTTGCTGCGGAACGTCGTCGCCACCGACACCGAGTCGAACACCGCGTCGACCGCGACGTTCGACAGCAGCTTCTGCTCCTCGATCGGGATGCCGAGCTTGTCGAAGGTCGCGCGGATCTCCGGATCGACCTCGTCGAGGCTGTTGAGCTTCTTCTTTTCCGACGGCGCGGCGTAGTAGCTCACCCCCTGGTAGTCGATCGGCTCGTAGGTCACGTTCTGCCAGTGCGGCTCTTCCATCTTGAGCCACGCGCGGAACGCCTTGAGACGCCACTCGAGCATCCAGTCGGGCTCGCCCTTCTTGGACGAGATCAGCCGCACCACGTCCTCATCCAGGCCGACCGGGATGATGTCCTGCTCGGTGTCGGTGACGAAGCCGTACTTGTATTCGGTATTCGCCAGTTCTTCGATTTGCTTGGTTGCTGTGCTCATAAGATTCTTGAGGGCCTGAGGTCAGGCCGAAAACGATTCCCCGCATCCGCAGGTGCTCTTGGCGTGCGGGTTCTTCAACGTGAAACTGGTGGCGAGCAGATTGTCCTCTTCGAAATCGAGGACAGTGCCGTCGAGCAGCTTGAGGCTGCGCGGATCGATGAACAACCTGGCGCCATTCGATGCCGCGAACACTTCGTCGTTGTCCTTCGCCGCCGCGTCGAACGTGAACACGTAGCTGAACCCCGAGCAGCCGCCCGCCTTGACGGCGACGCGCAGGCCGCCGCCGGGCTTCTGCTGCTTCACCAGCTGTTTCTCGATCACCCGCGCCGCGCTATCGGTAATTTCAATCATGTCGCTGACCTGACTGCCTCCAACCCCGCCTCAACCGCGATGCGCGCGACGTGTTCGCGCTCGGGCGCCAACGCCAGTCGCTGCACCACCCATGCCGCCGTCATCGTGCCCGCCCGATCGGTCGCGGCGCCCTCGAGCCATTCGGCCACCAGGCTCGCGCTCGCGATGGCGGCGCTGCA
Source organism: uncultured Acidimicrobiia bacterium (assembly GCA_963795125.1). Taxonomy (GTDB): domain Bacteria; phylum Acidobacteriota; class Vicinamibacteria; order Vicinamibacterales; family UBA2999; genus 12-FULL-67-14b. The sequence continues at coordinate 226,026 of CAWCGQ010000002.1, forward strand.
GCCGAATACCTTGAAGCGCGCTTCGGTGATCCGATCCCCTTCGCGCCTCACCTGGATGCGCACCACCGTGCCCTCGTCCAGCGTGCCCGCTTCCCCGGTGCCGACGTGCTCGCCCTCGAGCGAGCCGACGCGCTCGAGCGTCCGGACTCGGTTCAATACTTCGTCCGAATATTTCATTTCATTGGAGCGACGGCTGAAGCCGTCGCTCTCCAAAACGTCGAACTTTCCAAACGCCGAATTCTCCAGACGTCACGCCGGCGACATTTGTCGCAGGCGCGCAACCACGTCCGATACCTTGGCCGCGGCGTAATCGACCTCCGCCGCCGTCGTCGCGCGGCCGATCCCGAATCGCAGCGACGCCAGCGCGCGATCTTTCGTCAGTCCCAACGCCATCAGCACGTGCGACGGCTCGGCCTGGGTGCAGGCCGCTCCCGACGACACCGCAATGTCGTCGAGGCTCACGAGCAGCGCTTCACCGTCCACGCCGGCGAAGCTGACGCTCAGGTTGCCGGGCAGGCGCTCGCTGGTTGCGCCGTTCACCGTCAACCCGTCAATCGCCGACTGCAGGCCCGCGAGCAGCCGGTCCCGCAGCGTCGCGGTGCGCCCGGCTTCGCCCGCCATGTCCTCGCGCGCCAGGGCGGCCGCGCGCCCGAATCCGACAATCCCCGGCACATTCAACGTGCCCGACCGCATGCCGCGCTCGTGACCGCCGCCGTCAATCTCCGCGGCAATCTTCACGCCGCGGTTGGCGGCCGTGGGCGCGGTCGAAGGACGCCGCACATACAGGGCGCCGACGCCCTTCGGCCCGTAAATCTTGTGCGCCGTCAGCGACGCGAAATCGACGTCGAGCGCCTCCACGTCGAACGGCACCTTGCCCGCCGCCTGCACCGCGTCGGTGTGGAACCACGCGCCCCTGGCGTGGGCCGCGGCGGCCGCTTCCCGGATCGGCTGCAACACGCCAATCTCGTTGTTCGCCGCCATCACGCTCACGAGCGCGGTCCGATCCGTAATCGCCCGCTCGAGCTCGCGCATGTCGATCAATCCATCACCGTTCACCGGCACGACGGTGACGCGCCAGCCTTGCTGCTCGAGGCTGGCCACCGGGTCGAGCACCGCCTTGTGCTCGGTCGCCACCGTCACGAGATGATCGCGCTCGCCCCGTCTGGCCTTCGCCGCGCCCTTGATGGCGAGGTTATTGGCCTCGGTCGCGCCGCTCGTGAAGACGATGTCCCTGCTGCCGGCGCCGATCAGTGCCGCCACCTGCTTGCGCGCCCGCTCGACGGCGTCGGCCGCGTCCCATCCGAACCGGTGCTGCTTGCTGGCGGCGTTGCCGAACGTCCCGGTGAAGAACGGCAGCATGGCCTCGAGCACCCGCGCGTCGACCGGCGTGGTGGCGTGATGATCCAGGTAAATCATCCTTCACTCGTCGGTTCATCACGGGGGTTCAGCGCGGCAGGTTCCAGACGGGCGTTCAACCTTGGTGTTGAACCTCCGTCGTGAACGAGCATCCTGAACCAGCGTGCTGAACACATGGGTTCATTCGCCGATCGGCGGCACGAACATCATTCGAGTCACCGTATGTGTGGGCGCCGGCGCGGGCGCGTCGGTGTCGGCCGCCATCTCCGCCACGCTCACCGTGGTCAACGCATCGATAATCCGGTTCTTGATCTTCCAGAGCGGGTCGCGAATGCTGCACTTCGTGTATTGGTCACAGTTGTGATCGGTGTCCGAGCATGCGGTCACCGTCACGGGACCGTCCACCGCCTGGATCACATCCGCCACCGAGATCTGCGCCGCCTGGCGCCCCAGCCGGTAGCCGCCGCGCGTTCCCTGAACCGACAGCAGCAACCGCGCCCGCACCAGGCGCTGCAGCACCTTCGCGAGCAGTTCGAGCGGGATGTCGTACGACTCGGAAATCTCGCGCGCGCTCGACGAGGCGTCGGGCCGCATCGCGAGGTGCTTCATGGAAATGAGCGCGTAGTCGGATTTCTTGGACAGTCTCAGCATATGGGCTCGCGGATATACGACCGCAGTAGTCCTATTTTATGCCGCGAAGTCCGACCTGGCAAGGCGTAGTTCAATCCTGAGACACTGTCGCAGGATCGAACTCGCGGACCCGGGACCTCAGTATTTCGGCTGGCTGGGGTCTACCTGATCGATCCAGCCGAGGACGCCGCCGGTGAGATTGCGGACCTTGGTGAACCCCTTGGAACGAAGGAACTCGTGGGCCTTCGCGCTTCGCATCCCCGACTTGCACTGGGTCACGATGTTCGCGTTCGGGTCGAGCTCCACGTAGCGCTTCGGCAGCTCGCCGAGCGGGATCAGGATCGACCCGGGCACCCGATTGATCTGGTATTCCTGCGGCTCGCGGACGTCGACGATCACCAGTTGCTCGCCGCGGTCGAGTTCGGCCTTGAGTTCGGTTGAAGTGAGTGTATCCATGGCGGAGGGCGGCGCGGCGGCGGCCGCAAGCTGATGCGGCGCAACGCCGCAGAACTGTTCGTAGTCTATCAGCTCCTTCACCGTCGGATGGGTGCCGCACACCGGGCAGTCGGCATCCTTCCGCAGCTTCAATTCGCGGAAACGCATGCGCAGCGCGTCGTAGATCAGGAAACGTCCGATCAGCGGCTCGCCGGCGCCGAGGATCAACTTGATGGTCTCGGTGGCCTGGATCACGCCGATGATGCCCGGCAGCACGCCGAATACCCCGCCTTCAGCGCAGCTTGGCACGAGACCCGGCGGCGGCGGCTCGGGATAGAGGCAGCGGTAGCACGGGCCATCCTTGGTCGCGAACACCGAGGCCTGTCCTTCAAACCGGAAAATGCTGCCGTAGGCGTTCGGCTTGCCGCTCAGCACGCAGGCGTCGTTCACGAGATAGCGCGTCGGGAAATTGTCGGTGCCGTCGAGAATCACGTCGTAGGGCGCGAACAGGCGCATGGCGTTGGCCGAGCTGAGCGCTTCGTCGTAGGTCTCGATCTGCACGTTCGGGTTGAGCGCGTTCAGGCGATCCTTGGCCGACGCGAGCTTGGCGCGGCCGACGTCGGGCGTGCCGTGGATGATCTGCCGCTGCAGGTTGCTGAAGTCGACGACGTCGAAATCGACGATGCCGAGCGTTCCGACACCGGCGGCGGCCAGATACATGGCCGCCGGCGAGCCCAGGCCGCCCGCGCCGATGCACAACACCTTCGCGGCCTTCAGCTTGCGCTGCCCCTCGACACCGACCTCCGGCATGATCAGATGGCGGCTGTATCGCTTGATCTCGTCGCCGGACAGTTCCGGCAACGTGCCGGCGCCGGCCGTCGCCGCAGGCGACTCGGGTGTGGCCGGGGTCGACGGGGCGCCGCCGGCCACCGACGGGATGATGCTCACCGTATCGCCCGCCTTGAGCGGCGTCTGGTCCTTCTGCAAATAGCGGATGTCATCGTCGTTGACGTAGATGTTGACGAAGCTGCGCAGCTTCCCGTCCGCGGAGTAAAGGTGCTGCTTCAGCCCGCCGTACTTGGTGGTCAGGTTCTGCAGGAGTTCGCCGATGGTAGCGCCGTCGATGTCAACGGCATCGAGCGTCTCGGTGAACGGGCGCAAGGGGGTGGGAATAAGAATCTTGGTCATTTTGTTATTCGTTATTCGTTATTCGCTCTTCGTTATTCGCTCTTCGTTATTCGTTATTCGTTATTCGTTATTTCCACAGCTTCTTCCCCAAACGCCGCTCGGTCGTCCTGCAGCCGCCACGAGGTCAGCAACTGGTCGTGACCCGCCATCACCGAGACGATCACGTACGAGAACGACGGCCACGCGTGGTCGAGATCGTACTGCGACGGCCTGGCCGGGTGGTCGGGATGCGAATGATAAAAGCCGAGCAGGTCGAGCCCGGCGTCGCGCGCGCGGCGCTCGGCGAGGCGGTAGTCATCCGGCCGCACGAGGAAGCGGCGCCGCGGTCCCTCCTCAGTGGTATTGGAGAGCGCCCAGGCCTCGCGCACGACGCCGTCTTTCCCCAGCATCGCGCCGCAACATTCATGGGGAAATGTTTCGCGGCCGTGGGCACGAATCGCTGCGTCGGCCGCGGCGGTGAGCGTAATGGACATCAGTTGGTGCCGGACACGAGCACGCCTTCCGGCGGGTTCTCCCAAAAGCGCTCGGACAGGTAGCGCTCGCCACCGTCGCAGAACACCACCACCATCACCGCGCCCTGGCGCGCCACCTGCAGCGCGCCGGCCAGGTTGGCGCCGCTCGAGATGCCGACCAGCAGGCCCTCTTCCTGCGCCAGGCGCCGGGTCATCTCGTAGGCGTCCTCGGTGCCGACCCGGACGTCGAGATCGGCGAGCTGCGGGTCGTAGATGCCCGGCACGATCGCCGACTCCATGTGCTTGAGGCCCTCGAGGCCGTGCAGCGGGGAGTCGGGCTGCACCGAGGCGAGCACGATCTGGCTGTTGAACTCCCGCAGGCGCCGGCCGACGCCGACGAACGTGCCGCTCGTGCCGAGGCCGGCGACAAAATGCGTCAGGCGCGATCCGGCCTGGCGGATGATCTCCGGCCCGGTGGTGTCGAAATGCGAGCGCCAGTTGAAGTCGTTGTTGTACTGATCGGCGTAGAAGTACTTGTCGGGATCCGACTGGTTGAGCGCCTGCGCGGCGCGAATCGCGCCGTCGGAGCCCTCGAGCGGGTTGGTGAAGATCAACTCCGCGCCGTAGGCGCGCAGGATGCGCTTCCTTTCGGGCGTGACGTTTTCCGGGACGCACAGCGTCACCTGGTAGTCCATTGCCGCGCCGATCATCGCGTAGGCAATGCCGGTATTGCCCGACGTCGCATCGAGGATCACCTTGCCGGGCACGAGCCGCCCCGACGCGATCCCTTCCTCGATCATGCGCAGCGCCGGACGGTCCTTCACCGACCCGCCAGGGTTCTTCCATTCCGCTTTCGCGTAGAGCTCGACGCCGGGCAGGTCGCGCTCGATGCGCCGGAGGCGAATCAGCGGCGTGTCGCCAACCAGATCGACGATCGAGGGACTAACTCCCGCGGTGATGGTGGGAATCGACATATCCGACTACAAGCGTCCTACTTTAACTCCAAAGCCAATAACCAAATGGCATCCATCCCATCCGCGGCCGTGGTGTATCGTCGGTGGCCGTGAAAGCCGACTACACGCGCGCGCGGCGGCACCTCATGAAGGCCGACCCGCAGCTCAACCAGATCATCAAGCGCGTCGGCCCCTGTCGGCTGCACGCGGTGGCGCCGCGCGAGCCGTTCGAAGCGCTGTGCATGGCGATCGCCTCGCAACAGCTCTCGGTCAAGGCCGCGGCGACCATCTTCGGCCGCTTCTGCGAGCTGTTTCCGCCACACCGGAAACCCACCCCCGAGGGTGTGATGACGCTCGGCGACGATGAGATACGCGCCGTCGGGTACAGCCGTCCCAAGGTCGCGTTCCTCAAGGATCTCGCCGCGCGCGTCCTCGACGGCCGTCTGGACCTGAAGGGACTGCGCAAGCATCCCGACGAGGAAGTGATCCGCCAGCTGGTGGCGGTGAAAGGCATTGGCCAGTGGACCGCCGAGATCTTCCTGCTGTTCAGGCTCGGGCGGCCCGACATCCTGCCGGCGGACGATCTTGGACTGATGAACGCCGTGCAGCGCGCCTACGGGCTGCGCCAGCGGCCGGACGCGAAGCGGTTGAGAAAGATGGGAGAACTGTGGAGGCCGCACCGGTCGGTCGCGGCCTGGTATTTGTGGCAGAGTCTGTCCAAATAGGGCGATATTAGTTTCATGAAGACCATCTCACTCGCACTGTCGGGCTTGCTGCTCTGTTCGTCGCTCGCCGCCGCGCAGACCATTGAGCAGCCACAGCTCATCGTCACCGGCGAGGGCGTCGTCAAGGCGACGCCGGATCAAGCGTGGATTTCGATCGGCGCTGAAAGCCGATCGAAGATGTCGAAGACCGCGCAACAGCTGAACGCTGACGCGATGACCGCGGTGCTGCAGAAGATTGCTGCCTTCGGCATTGCCAAGGACGCCGTCAAGACGACGGCGATCGATCTGCAGATGGAGTTCGACTACGCCGACGGCAAACAGACGCCGCGCGGGTATGTCGCGCGCAACACCGTGGAGGTCCGCGTCGACGACCTGGCGAAGCTCGGCGACGTGCTCGACGCCGTCGTCAACTCCGGGGCCACCATGATTCACGGCCTGCGCTTCGACGTGAAACAACGCGACCAGGTCGCGGCCGGGGCGCTGCAACTGGCGGTCAAGAACGCGATGGCGAAATCACAGGCCCTCGCCGCCGGAGCGAACAGCGCTGTCGATCGCATCCTGAGGATTGAGGAACTATCGGGCGGCGGCGAACCCGTTCCGATGATGCGGCAGTATGCGATGGCCGCCAGGGCCGAGGCCTCGACACCGGTCGCCGCCGGCGAGATCGAGATCCGCGCACAGGTCAGGATGACCGTCGCGATCAAGTAAACCCGGCCAGGCTCCGGAGCTACGGCGCTTCCGGATCGGGCGCGCCGTCATCCGAGTAGACCACCCGGAAACCGATGCTGTAGGCGTAGGTGTCCGGCGGCACCTTGTGGCGATGCGCGCAGCGCAGCTGGTCGATGTCGTGTGTCACCCACGACCCGCCGCGCACCACCCGCAGGGAGCCGCTCCCCGGCCCGCGCGGGTTGCGCGATTCGCTGATGCGATACGCGTCGGCGCGGTACCAGTCCGCCACCCACTGCCAGACGTTGCCCGCCATGTCGTAGAGCTGTAGCTCGTTGGGGGGATAACAGCCGACGGGACAAGTGCCGCGATGGCGCTTCAACGCCGGGTCGGGCAGGAAGTTGGCGCGCGACGCATCGACGTCGTCGCCCCACGGATAGCGCGCGCCTTGACGATCGCCGCGCGCCGCGCGTTCCCATTCGGCCTCGGTCGGCAGCCGCACCATCCGGCCGATGCGGCCGCTCAGCCATCGGCAATAGGCGGTGGCATCGGCGTGCGTGACGAGGGTCACCGGATGGCGTCCGCGCTCGTGCGGCGGGTCGCTGCCGCGCCACACGTACGGCATCGCCAACTCGCGGAAGGCGGACTCGTTCGCCGGCGTGACCACCATCGGCAGGTCGCGAATGCCGGGGGCGCCGTGAGCCGTCTCGCGCGTGAACTCCGCGTACTGCTCGACGGTAATCGGATGCGCGGCCGCGTAGAACGAATCTACGTGCACCCGATGAGACGGCCGTTCGTCGTCCACGCCCTCGTCCGAGCCCATGGTGAATTCACTCGCGGGGACCCGGACGAAGCGCGGGATGGGTTCCTCGCGCATCGATTAATTCTTACGAGAAAGTATAAACTGCCGACCATGAAGCTCGAACAGTTCGCCATGGAGCGCATGCAATCGACCTACGAGAACCTGGTTGAGTTCAATCTGTCGGAAAGCGGGGTCCGCCCGCTCTCGGCGCGCGAGCTGGTGGAAGACGCGGCGGGCCTCGACGGCCTGCTCGACCAGCCGCTGGTCTATTCACAGTCAAACGGCACCCTCGAGCTGCGCCGGGCCGTTGCCGCGCTCTATCCGGGCGCCGGCGTCGACCACATCGAGGTCACCAACGGCGGGTCCGAGGCGAACTTCATCACCACCTTCAACCTGATCGAGCCGGGCGACGAAGTAGTGATGCTGGTGCCCAACTACATGCAGACCTGGGGCCTGGCGCGAGCCTTCGGCGCGACCATCCGCGAATGGCGGCTGGTGGAAGACCGCGAGGCCGGACGATGGCGCATCGATCTGGCGGAGCTCGAGCAGCTGGTGTCGGCGCGCACCAGGATGATCGTGATCTGCAACCCCAACAATCCGACCGGTGCGCGGCTGACCGCGGCGGAGCTCGACGGCATCGCGCGGGTGGCCGATCGCCACGGCGCGTGGATCCTGTCGGACGAGGTGTATCGCGGCGCCGAACTGGACGGGGTCGAGACCGCGTCGATGTGGGGGCGCTCGGAACGCGCCATCATCACGAGCGGGCTGTCAAAGGCCTACGGGCTGCCCGGCCTGAGGATTGGCTGGATCGCCGGACCGCCGGCGCTGATCGCGTCGTTCTGGTCGTACCACGATTACGTGACGATTGCGCCGGGCGCGCTGAGCGATCGGCTGGCGCGGGTGGCGCTGCAGCCGGAGCGCAAGGCGCGGCTGTTCGAACGAACGCGCGGCATCCTGCGGCGCAACCTGCCGCTCGTCGAAGCCTGGCTGACGCAAGCGGGCGGCTTCGAGTGGATCGCGCCCGAGGCCGGCGCGATCCTCTACGTTCGCTACCATCACCCGATCAACTCGACCCTGCTCGCCAATCGGCTGCGCGAGGAGAAGAGCGTGTTGATCGTGCCGGGCGATCATTTCGGCATGGACGGCTTCCTGCGGCTGGGGTTCGGCGAGCCGCCGGAGTACAACCACGCCGGCCTCGAGCGGCTGCGTGAGCTGCTCGCGACTGTCGCTGCCGGCTCCGGGCGGGCGGCGTCGCTCGCATGACCCAGCCCGAGCTGACGCTCGTGCTGATCGGTTTTGGCAACGTCGCGCGTCGCTTTGTCCAGTTGCTCGGCGAAATGGCGGAGCGCCTGGATTTCACATGGAAGGTCGTCGGCATCTCGACGCGCCATCACGGCAGCGTCATCGACATCGAGGGCATCGATACCCGGCGGGCGCTCGTCACCGTCGACAGCCGGCAGTCGCTCGATCGCCTCGATCCCGCGCCGCGCGAGCGCAGCGGCATCGACGTGATTCGCCAGGTCACCGACGCGCTGGCCGACGATGCGGCGGAGGGGCGGCTGGTGTGCGTCGAGACCACGGTGCTCGATATCGATCGCGGCGAGCCCGCGGTCTCGCACGTCCGCGCCGCGCTCGAAGGCCAGGCGCACGTCGTCACCGCCAACAAGGGCCCTGCGGCGTTCGCGTATCACGAGCTCGAGGCGCTGGCGGAGTCGGTCGACCGGGTGTTCTTCTTCGAGGGCGCGGTGATGGACGGCGTGCCGGTGTTCAACCTGGTGCGCGAGACCATGCCGGTGATCACCATCGAGGGGTTTCGCGGCGTCATCAACACCACCTGCAACTACATCCTGTCGGAGCTCGAACGCGGCGCTGAATTCGACGGCGCGCTGGCCGAGATGCAGGCGCGCGGCATCGCGGAAGCGGACCCCACCCTCGATGTCGACGGCTGGGACGCGGCGGCCAAGACCGCGGCGCTGGTGAACGCGCTGATGGGCAGCGTGCTCACCCCGCACCAGGTGTCGCGCACCGGCATCCGCGGCGTCACCGGCGCCGACGTGCGCGAGGCGGCCGGCCGCGGCCGGCGCATTCGACTGGTCGCCTCCGCCTCGCGGCACGGCGGCAAGGTCAAGGCCGGCGTCGAGCCCGAGCTGCTCGATCAGCACGATCCGCTCGCCGGCGTCAGCGATCTCAGCAACGCGCTCTACCTGCAGACCGATCTGCTCGGCGAAGTCGGCATCGTGCAGCGCTCCAGCAACCTCACCCAAACCGCCTATGCGCTGCTAAGCGACCTGTCGCGCATTTCGCAAAGGCTCAGGCAGATCTGATGGCCGGACCGTTATCGGGATTTCTCATCGTCGATCTCACGCGGGTGTTGTCGGGGCCGTACTGCACCATGGTGCTCGCCGATCTGGGCGCGCGCGTCATCAAGGTGGAGCATCCCGGCAAGGGCGACGACACGCGGCACTGGGGACCGCCGTTCCTCGGCACGGAGAGCGCGTATTTCCTCAGCATCAACCGCAACAAGGAAAGCGTGACGTGCGACTTCAAGCCCGCCGAAGGGCGCGAGGTGCTCGGGCGATTGATCGAGCGCGCGGATGTGCTGGTCGAAAACTTCCGGCCGGGAACGATCGAGCGCGCCGGCTTCGGGTGGGAGGCGATGCACGAGCGCTTCCCCCGGCTGGTCTATGCCTCGATCTCCGGCTACGGGCAAAGCGGTCCGCGTCGTGACGAGGCCGGCTACGACGCCGTGATGCAGGCGGAAGGCGGGTTGATGAGCGTGACCGGCGATCCGGATCGTCCCGGCTACCGCCTCGGGGTGGCGATTACCGACATGGTGGCGGGCTTGTACTGCGCGCAGGGCATCACCGCGGCGCTACTGGCGCGCGAGCGTTCCGGCCAGGGACAACGCGTCGACATCGGCATGCTCGACACGACGGCGGCGCTGCTGACCTACCAGGCCGCGAACTGGTTTGCCAACGGCAGGGTGCCGCCCCGCCAGGGCAACCGGCACGCGACCATTGCGCCCGTATGAAACCTTCACGACCAGCGACGGCGAAATCGTGATCGCGGTCGGCAACGACGAGAGCTGGAAGCGCTTCTGTCCCGCGGTCGGCTTGCCGGAGCTGGCGGGCGATCCACGGTTCACGACCAACAAGGATCGCATGGAGAACTACCACGCCATGCGGCCGCCGATCGATCGCCAGTTCCGCACCCGGACCAACGCCGAGTGGGTGGCGATGCTGAATCGGGCCGGAGTCGCCAACGGCGAAGTGCGCGACATTGGACAGATGCTGAACGATCCGCAACTCGCCGCCCGCAACATGATCGAGACGCTGATGCACCCGACGGTCGGCGCGACCCGGGTGATCGGCGCGCCGATCAAGCTGTCGGAGAACGAGGCCAGCGTGCGCACGCCGCCGCCGGTGCTGGGGCAGCATACCGACGCGGTGCTCGGCGAGATTGGTTACGACGCCGGCGGCATCGCCGCGCTCAGAGAAAAGCGAGTGATCTGAAGCGAGGTTCCAGGGGTTCCAGGGGTTCCAGGGGTTCCAAGGGCATCGTGCTGCCGCGGTTCCAGGGGTTCGGGCGTCAGACCAGCCACGGCCGCAGTTCTTCGAGCAGCATCTCGATCACATCGTCTTCGGTGAGCTGCACGAACGGGTTGCTGCCCTTGATGCTGCGATCGCGCTGGGTCACCCGGCTGCCGCGCACGTGGGTGATCGTCACCAGCGGTTGCGGCGGGTTGGCGGTGGTGTCGAGCTCGAGATTGATGGCGTCCTCGCGATTGCGCTCCGACTGCAGCCGCACTCCGCCGGCAGGCGTCATCACCTCGAAGTTGAGGCCTTCGGATTTCATGACGTTGGCGATCATCCGGAACACCGGGATCACCGCGGTGTCGAGAAACACCTGGTAGTTTTTCTGCGCTTCGGCAACGCGCTCGCGCCGCTCCGCCTGGTCGCGCCGCGCCTGTTCGATCGCAACCTTGACGCGCTTGCGGACCGCCGCCACATCTGCCATGGAGCGATCTTAGCCCGAAGTCGAGCCTGCCGGGGTGACTTAGGCGAGCCGTTCGACGACGCTGGTGTCGATGCCTTCGCGCTTCAGGCTGTCGAGCAGGCGGTTGCGATCCGGCGCCTTGCGGAAGGCTTCGCGCAGGTCGACCGTGCCGCCGCGCACGTTGTCGACCAGCGCGTCGGTGAACGACACCATGCCGTGCTTGCGGCCGCTTTCGAGCGCGAGCGGCAACTGGCCCAGCTGGCCTTCGCCAATCACGCTCGTCACCGGCGCGGTGGCGAGCAGCACTTCGCGCGCCGCGATCAAGCCGCCACCGACTTTCTTCAGCAGCACCTGCGCGACGGCGCCACGGAAGGATTCAGCCATCGCATTCTGCACCGCCTTGCGCGTGTCGACGGGCGCGAGCTCGACGAATCGCTGCACGGCGTCGGTGGTGGACGGCGCGGTGATCGAGACAAACACCAGCAGCCCCTCGGACGCGGCGGTGAGCAGCAGCGGCACCATCTGCGGCGACACCAGGTCGTCGACCACCAGCACGTCGGGATTCTCGCGCAAGGCCGCGCGCGCCGCCGCCACCGACTCGTCGGCGCCGCCGCGAATTTCGCGCTGGCTGACGAGCGCCAGCTTGTGATCGTGCACCAGGCGGATCTGGCGCTCGAGGGTGATGACGAACTCGGCGCGCTGCCGGCTGACGAGGTCGACAAGCGCCGACATCAGCGTCGACTTGCCGCTGGCGCGCGGACCGGCCACGATCACCAGGCCCTGGGGTTCGGTGGCGAGCGCCTGCACCTCGCGCACCAGCCCAAGCTGCTCGGCGGTGGCGGCGCGGGTCGCGATCATGCGCAGCAACACACCCGGCCCGCGGTGGTCCGAGAAGGTGGTGCAGCGGATGCGGCCGACGTCGGCGAATTCCGCCAGCCACTCGGTCGGCTCGCCCTTGCCGATGGATTCGTGCCCGCTCTCCGGCGCGATTTCGAGGATCGCGCCCTCGACATCGACGCGTGACAGCGGCGGCTCCGATTCGAGGTAGCGCAGGTCGCCCTCGACACGGATCCACGGCCGCGAGTCGGAGGTCAGAAACAGTGCCGATGCCCCACGCGCGGCCGCGAGGCGCAACAGACGTTCGATGCCGCTCGCAGCGCGGGTGGACGAGGTTCGCGGCGGCAGGTCGCTGCGAACAGCGCGGTTCATCGACAGCAGGACGCCCGGGGTCAGGGTTTCGGGCGGCGCGACCGGCGTCGGTTCGAGCACACCAGTCGAGGCGGCGAGAGGCACGGATTCGGGCTGCGAGGTCGGCGCGGCGATCGGCGTCGGATCGGGCTGCTCGATCGAAACGGCAATCGGTTGCGGCTGGGCGATCGTTGCCGCCGCGGGCATCGGCTCCGGGGCGTGCACGTGCATCGGTTCGGGCACCGGTTCGGCGATCGGCTCGACCGGGGCAGGCGATTCGACATGCACGATCGCCGGCTCGGGCTCGGCAATCGCCGCGGCGATCTCCGGTACCGCCTCGAGCTCCGGAGCGTTTTGCGGCACCGGCTCGGGCTCGACCATCGGCTCAGGCTCGATCGCCTGCATCACGACCGGTTCGAACTGAGGCGCCGGTTCGGCCACCGGCACGATCACCGGCTCGGGCGCCGGCTCTGGTTCGACAGCTTGCACGATCACCGGCTCGGGCTCGACCATCGGCTCAGGCTCGATCGCCTGCATCACGACCGGTTCGAACTGAGGCGCTGGCTCGGCCACCGGCACGATCACCGGTTCGGGCGCCGGCTCCGGTTCGACAGCTTGCACGATTACCGGCTCGGGCTCGACCATCGGCTCAGGCTCGATCGCCTGCATCACGACCGGTTCGAACTGAGGCGCCGGTTCGGCCACCGGCACGATCACCGGTTCGGGCGCCGGCTCCGGTTCGACGGCTTGCACGATTACTGGCTCGGGCTCGACCATCGGCTCAGGCTCGATCGCCTGCATCACGACCGGTTCGAACTGCGGCGCCGGTTCGGCCACCGGCACGATCACCGGTTCGGGCGCCGGCTCCGGCTCCGGCTCTGAGGCTTGCACGACCACCGGCTCGGGCTCGCGCACCGGTTGAAGGTCCGGTTCGGACGCATGTTCCGGTTGGGCCGCTTCCGCGGCCACGATCGCAATCGGCTCGGCCTGTGCGTTGACGACCACGGCGGGCTCAACCGGCGCGACCGGCGGCGCGACCATCGGGGCAGCGACCTGAGGTGTCGGGACCGCAGGCGCCGCGGCCACCACCGGCTGCCGCCGGCGGCGGATCTCGATCCAGATGTCGTCGCCGCCGCGCGCCGCGACGACGCTGAATCGATCGTCACCCTGCGGCGGAATCTTGTATTCGACGGCGCCGAATTCCTCGAGCTGGGTCTGCGAGTCGGCGGGCAGCAACTGCCCCAGCATGCCGGTCATGGCCTCGAGATTGAGTTCGTGCGTCGAGATGTTGATGGTCAGCGTGCCGACCACCACGTACGGCCGCTCGCCGACGTGCATCACCAGCGCGTCGCCATCGGCGCGAACGATTGCGGACAATAAGGAGTCGGCGAGAGCCACAGTTATTCTCAGTACGGGCCGGGGCTGCGCGCAATTGCACGGCTACCCTGCGTCCTACACACCTAATCATCGGTTAATCACCGCGCCACCGTTATCGCGCGCGTGTGGGCGTAATGCAGCGACATCAGTCCGAACAACAGCGGGACGACGATGACGCGGTCGAATCCGCGCGCGGTCAACCGTGCCGCGACGCCGCGCGCGCCTGGATAACGCCGGATCGATTCGGGAATGTAGCGATAGGTGTCGGGATCGCGGTGCAGGAGCCAGCCGAGCGTCGCACCGACGACCGTCAGATACGCCAGATACGCGGCGCGCACCATCGCGTTGTCGGGCCGGTTGAAGTCCAGCGACAACAACCGACCGCCCGGCTTCAGGACGCGGGCGATCTCGTCGATCGCGCCGTCGAGATCGGGAACGTTGCGCAGCCCGTAGCCGGTGGTGATCAACTCGAATGACGCCGAGCGAAACGGCAGGCTGATCATGTCGCCGGTAATCAACGAGGCCGCGGATGACTTGGCGCGTGCCAGCTGCAACATCCGGTGGGTGAGATCGAGCGCAACCGTCTTCGCCCCCCGCGCCGCCACCGCGAACGCAATGTCGCCCGTGCCGGCGGCGAGATCGAGCGCGCGCTCGCCCTGGCGCACCTCCGCCATGGCCACCAGCCTGGCCTTCCACCGCGCATCCTGCCCGTAGGACAGCACCGCCGTGATCAAGTCGTAGCGGTCGGCGATGGTCGCAAACAGCGTCCGCACGTAGCGGCGCTTGGACTCGGCGGTTGTAAATGCCGCATTCAAGGACACGGGATGATTCTACGTACTTGCCGGGCCCGGCGGCGGGGCGTCAGGCGAACCAGCAGCCTTCCGGTAGGGAATTTTGAACCATCAAAACCATAAATACTGGCGGGCTAAGACTCAAATCGGACCGCGCAAAACCTCTGGTAAGATGTTGCAGCCTCTATGTTTCCGTCGAGCACCGTCGAAAATTATCTCAAGGCAATTTTCGTCGGCGAGACCCATTTGGTCGGCGACCAGAAACTGGTGCCGATGGGCCAGCTGGCCGCGGCGCTCGGGCATTGCGCCGGGCACCGCCACCACCATGGTCAAGGCACTCGCCGAATCGGGCCTGGTCAGCTACGAACCGTACAACGGCGTCCGCCTCACCGCGCCGGCGAAACACTCGCCGCCCGCGTCCTGCGCCGCCATCGCCTGATCGAGTTGTTCCTGGTGCAGGTGATGGGCATGAACTGGGACGAGGTCCATGACGATGCCGAGCAGATGGAGCACGTGGTGTCGGATCGATTGATCGAGCGCATCGACGAAATGCTCGGCCGCCCGGAGTTCGATCCGCACGGCGATCCGATTCCGACCGCAGACGGACAGCTCGCGCATCGCGCGCTCGAGTCGCTGTTGACGTGCCCGATGCATACGCCCGGTGACGGTCGCGCGCGTCACCGATCAGGACGCGGCGTTCCTGCGCTTCATCGAGAGCCATCACCTCAAGCCGGGCCAGACCATCGAGGTCGAGGCACGCGATGAAGTGTCGGACAGCGTGCGCTTGAAAGGCCGCAACGATCAGCGCATGACCATCGGCGCGCGCGCGGCGTCGAAGCTGTTGGTCAGTTCATCCGGCTAGAGCCGGACGCTCGCAGGCGGCGAGCGCGCCATCGAGTCTCGCGGGCATGATCGATCACCAGTGCCGTGCCCGGCGGCGGTCGCCCCAACTTCTCCGCCCCGAAGCCATAGCGCGCCAACACGAACGGCACGCGCGGCCGCCTGCGCCGCCTTCCAGTCGGCCGGCGAGTCACCGACCATCACCAGCTGATCGCCCGGGGCGAGCGCCTGCAGCGCCAGCAGGCCCGCGGGATCGGGCTTGCGCCCGTACTCGCCGTCGCCGCCGATGATGCGCGAGAAGAAGCCGCGCAGGCCGAGCGCCTCGAGGATGCCGATCGACGGTCCGAGCGGCTTGTTGGTCAGCACCGCGAGCGGACCGCGCTGCACCACCACGGCCGAGGCTTTCGACCACGCCGTCGTACGGCGCGTGTGATTCATCAGCCGCCGATCGTAGATCCCAGGTAGCGCGCGAGCGCGTCGCGCGGCGACGGTCTCGAGCCCCGAACGCGTCAGCGCCCGGCGCACCAGGATCGGCGCGCCGTCGCCGACCATCTGCACGACCTCCGACATCGGCAGCGGCGCGCGCGCCGTAGCTTTCGACCAGCTCGCTGATCGAGTCGGAGATGTCTCGCGCCGAATCGATCAGCGTGCCATCCAGATCAAAGACTATGATCACGGTTCTCAGTTTACCGTGCCCACTCTCGTCTTGCTTTCCGGTGGATTGGACAGCGCGGTGCTCGCCGCGCACGAAGCGCAGGCGCGCGCGCGTGCTGCCGGTCTACGTGAGCGTCGGACTGGCGTGGGAGAGCGCGGAAGCCGCCATGGTCGAGCGGTTGTTGCGCGCGCCGGTGTTCGCGGATCGCGTGCGAGCCGCTGACGCGCGTCGAGTTGACGATGCGCGATGTCTATCCGCCATCGCACTGGGCGATCCGCGGCGTGCCGCCGGCCTACGACACGCCCGACCAGGACGTCTACCTGACCGGCCGCAACCTGGTGCTGCTCACCAAAGCCGGCGTCGTCGCGCTGCGCCACGGCGCGCATCGCATCGCGCTCGGACCGCTGGCCGGCAATCCCTTTCCGGACGCGCGCCCGGAATTTTTTGCGGCGATGGCGCGGCGCGTTGTCGCTCGGCCTCGATCATCCGATCGAGGTCGCGACGCCGTTTCTGACGTGGGACAAGGCAGACGTGATCAGGCGCGGCGTCGAACTCGGCGTGCCGCTCGAGCTGACGTTGTCGTGCATGAGCCCGACGACGACCGACGGGATGCCGCAACACTGCGGGCTGTGCAGCAAGTGCCGCGAACGCCGTGATGCGTTCGCGGCGGCGCGGGTCGGCGATCCGAGCACCTACGCGAACCAATCACCCAGATAGGGTCACGGACCGGTCCGGAGAGAGCGTGGCACGCCGGGA
Source organism: uncultured Acidimicrobiia bacterium (assembly GCA_963795125.1). GTDB lineage: Bacteria > Acidobacteriota > Vicinamibacteria > Vicinamibacterales > UBA2999 > 12-FULL-67-14b. Next base: position 242,836 of record CAWCGQ010000002.1, read on the forward strand.
TCAGGCTTGTCCACGATTCGCGGATTGCGAATGATGGCGGCGCCAAGCAGGCAGATGGCCGCGCCGACGAGCGAGGCGACGCCGACGGTTCGTGCCGGATCACCACGCCGAGAATCAGCGCCACCACGGGTATCAGGAACGCGGTCGCCGACGCCTTGGTCGCGCCCATGCCGGCCGGCCGCGGTGGCGGTGAGAATGGTCGCGATCGCGGTACCGCCGGCACCGAGGGCGAGCATGGCGAGCGCCGGACGCAGCGACCACTGGCCGTTCGAGCGCCGCGGGCGAGCCCGAGCGGCGCCGTCAGTATCAGCGCCACGCCGAGCGCGCGCCACACCACGGGAATGGCGCCGTTGCGCTGCTGTAAAGGCCGCGCCACGTTCAGCGCGAACGCCGTACGACACCAGCGCCGCGACGATCAAGCCCACGCCGAACGCGCTGCTCGACCCGCCCATCGCCGGCAGCGCCATGACCACCGCGCCGCCGAAGCCAATCAGCAGGCCGGCGAGCGTGCCCCGTCCCGGCAGGCGATGCGCGAGGACGCTGGCGACGGCCGCGACACAAAGCGGCGTGGCGCCGTTCAACATGCCGGTCAGCGCGGAGGAGACGTGCTGCTCGGCAAACGGGAACATGCTCAGCGGAAACGCGAACCACAGCACGCCGAGCGCCGCCGTCGCTGCCCAATCGGCTCGCGCCACCGGCTGTCGAGCCGATCGGGAACAGGGACAGCGTCACAAAGCCGATCGCGATGCGGGTGAACGTCACCCCGTTGGGCGCCGTCGCCTCGAGGCCTTCGGCGATGAACAGGAACGACGCGCCCCAGATCACGCCCGGCACCACCAGCAACGCCCAATCCGCGAACGGGCTCTTCATGGGGCTACATTGGCGCCGGGCAATGATTAAGGACAAGTGATTAATTCTTGACTTGATTAGTTTAGAATATCTTGCATGTTGAACCTCGATCGCCTGCGCGCTCTGCACGCGGTCTCGGCGCACGGCTCGATCATCGCCGCCGCCGAGACGCTCAACGTCACCACCTCCGCGGTGTCGCAACAACTCGCCAAGCTCGAAAGCGAGACCGGCCAGACGCTGCTCGAACGCCATGGCCGCGGCGTCCGGCTGACCGATGCCGCCGCGGCGCTGGTGCTGCGCACTCAACGCGTGCTGTCGCTGCTCGAGGAGGCGGAAGCCGAACTCGAAAGCCACCGACACCGCCGTGGCCGGCCAGCTCACCATCGCGGCATTTGCGACCGCCGCGCGCGGCCTGGCGCCCCAGGCCATCCGGCCCTGCGCAAGAAGTACCCGCAGCTCGCGCTGACGTTTCACGAACAGGAACCGCACGAGTCGATCCCGCGACTGATCCGCCGCGATGTCGACGTGATCATCATCAACGACTGGCAGAACGCGCCGATTGCCCTGCCCGAAGGGCTCGACCAAGGCGCCGCTGTTCGACGACGTGGCCGACATTGCACTGCCGCCGGGGCATCGCGCTCGCCAGGTCGAAGACCATCAAGTTGAGCGAGGTCAGCGGCGAGGAGTGGATCGCGTGGCCGTCGGGATCGATCTGCCACGACTTCCTGATGCACACGCTGCGCCGGCAGGGCCACGAGCCGAAGATCGCGCATACCGCCGGCGAATACGAAACGCAGCTGGCGCTGGTGGCCGCCGGTCTGGGGTGCTGCGTGCTGCCGCGCCTTGGACGCGGCGCCGTGCCGCGGGGCGTGACGATCGTGCAATCGGAGCCGGCGTTGCGCCGGCACGTATATGCGGCGTGGCGCACGCACGCCACCCGCCGCAAGGTCATCCAGGCCGCGGTGGATGAATTTCAGCTCGCCGGCAAGTCGCTGGCAATGTCGCGCACTCGGCCGGGTTAATCGCCGGACCAGAGCCCGTGTTCCGCATCGACGCGCCGTCGCGCGCCTCACGTCATCGCTCGATGCGGATGGTCCCGTCGCCGGTGCGGATGCGAAACACCTTGCCGCCGTCGCCGATTTTCGTTTTCAGGATGCGACGCCGCTCGCGGCGCTCGTCGCCGTCGCCGTCGCTGTCGCCACGCTCCCGGCGGTCGTCGGTCGACCAGCGGATGGTTGGTGCGCACCGTGCCGTCGCTGGTTTCGGCGTCGAGCTCGGCGCTGAACTGGCCCGGCAGCGTCACCGTGACGCTGCCGTCGCTGGTCGTCAGCTCCCAGTTCTCGGCCATCACCGTGTCGGGCTCGATGGTGGCGCGGATCGAGCCGTCGCCGGTGCGCGCGCGCAGCACGGTCGGCTTCGCTTCGAGGCCGATGCTGCCGTCGGTGGTCTCGAGATCGAGCTTGCCGGTGGCGTGCTCGAGGCGGATCGAGCCGTCGCCGGAGCGAATCTGAATGTCGCCGCCGATGCGCGTGCCGGTGACGCTGCCGTCGGTGGTGTTGAGCACGAGGCGGCCGTCGATCGCTTCGGCGCGAATCGAGCCGTCGCCGCTGGTCGCGGTGATGTTGATGCGGCGGGGCACCGCGACGCGGAGGCGCGCGGTCGGGGAAATGTTGACGCCGATGGTGACGCCGCGATGCTCCATCCGCGTCGGGCCGGTGACCTTGATGGTGATCTTGTCGCCCTGCTGCTGCGCGTCGACCTTGATCTCGTCGAGCAGCGACTGCTCCATCGCGCGCTTCTCGATCTCGACTTCGATTTCGTTCTTGTCCCACGAGTGCAGCTCGATCGCGCCGTCGAAGGTGTCGAGCACCAGTTCGGCCTGGCCGGTCACCTTGAAGGTCTTGACCTCCCGCGCGGTCAGCCCTTCGTGGTTGAGATTGACCTCGCAGCCAGGCCAGCAGGTCGTCGCGACGAGCAGTATGGTCCCCAGCCTCATGTCCACCTCAGGAACATAGACGGAGCGGCGCAGGGTCAGGTTCTACGGTGCGACGGTTCGCCGGCGAGGTAGGTCTGGCGGACCCGCAGATCGCGGCTCAGGACCGCCAGGTCGGCCCACTGCCCGGCCGCAATCGAGCCAATGTCGGCCATCTCCGATGGCTTCGGCCGGCGTCGTCGCGCACATCCGGGCGGCGTCGGGCAGCGCCAAGCCGACACGCGATTCACCAGCATTCCGAAACGCCCCATCCATCGTCAGGATGCTGCCGGCCAGCGTGCCGTCGTCGAGCACCGCGGTGCGCTCGCCCGCGATGATCGCCTGATCGCCGAGCCGCGCCCGCGAGCCGATCGGCAACCCGGCCACGGCGGTCGCGTCGGTGATCGCCATCATCCGGGACGCCGACTTCAGCCGGATCGCCATCGACACCAGCGACGGGTGCACGTGGTGGCCGTCGCAGATGATCTCGGCGGCGACCGCGTCGGACTCGAGCACCGCGCCGACCACGCCCGGCGATCGCGAGGTGATCGACGACATGCGGTTGAACAAATGCGTGGCGTGATGCGCGCCGAGCGTCGATCGCCGCCGCGCCTGCGTCGTAACGTCGCGCCCGAATGCCCAATCGATACGCGATGGCCGCGCGCGCACGAGGTCGCGGACCAGCTCGAGACCGCCCGGCAGTTCGGGCGCCATCGTCACGATGCCAACGTGAGCGTGGTGAGCGGCGATGACGGCGAGAATGTCGTCGCCCTGAAAACTCCGCACCGTACGCACCTGTCGCACCGTACGCACCTTCGCACCCTGAATGCTCCGCAAACACGCCGCCGGCTGCGCGCCGTTCCAGTCCGGATTGATGAAGTTGCTCTCGAGGTGCGCGGGCAATACCCGCGACGCCAGCCGCGCCGGCGCCGCTCGCGCGCGCGCAACCGCCGTCAGCAGCGTCGCCAGCGTGTGCGGCGCGCACGCCACCGAGGTCGGACAAAACGCGGTGACGCCGTACTTCGGCAGCCGCCGCGCCACCTCGGCGACGGCGTCCGGCCCGTCGAGCACGTCGATGCCCTCGATGCCGTGGATGTGCACATCCACGAAGCCGGGCACGATGACGTGGCCGGTGAAATCGATGACCGACATTCCGGCCGCGGCCGAATCGATCGCGCGCGGCTCGATCGCGGCGATGCGGCCATGTTCGATGACGATTGAGCCGCCGTGGAGGATGCGATCCGGCAGGACGATGTCCGCGCCGGACAGCGCGATCATGCGCCGGCGGTGCGCCGACGCGACGCGCCGCGCCAATCGCGACCGCGTCGTCGCCCAGCGTCGACAGCACGATGCGCACCTGGTCGGCCCTGCTGGGGCAGGCAGGCGGCGCGAGGTCTCGACGCGAATCGCATCCAGCATGATGTCGCCGGACGAGGCGATGATGCCGCCGAGCACGACGATCTCCGGATCGAACATCGGTGGCCAGGTTGGCGACCGCCATGCCGATGTATCTTGGCGGTGTCGCGCGACCACCGAGATCGACACGCCGTCGCCGTGCGCGCGCCCTGAAGAATGTCGGCGGCGGTGATCTTGGTGAAATCGCCCTTGACCTGGTCGGCGACCTTCGAGCGATCGCCGGACTTGATGCGCCAGACGAAGCGCCGGACGATGCCGGCGGAGGCCACTTCCGCTTCGAGGCCGCCGTAGCGGCGATAGTCCTCGCGCTCGACCGGATTGAGCGCCAGCCAGCCGACCGACGAGGCCAGCCCGTGCGCGCCGTGCCACGGGCGGCCGTCGATCATCACGCCGGCCGTGACGTGCTCGGCGATCGAGAACGCAATCATCTGCTTCGAGCCGACCGCCGCGCCGCACCACTGCTCGGCGATCGCGGCGGCGGTGCCGGCGGCGATGGTGGTGATCGACGCCGCCTTGCCGGCGCCGGCCAGGGCGGTCGCGAGCTCGTCGGAGCACGACATCGCCGGCCGACGGCAGGGCGACCGCGATCGCCGGCGAGCTTGCCGCCGGCGCTCGCCGCCGCCTTCTTGAGCGGCGTCCCTGATCGCGACGGCGCGGTTCGGGGCCACGATGCCGCGGGTCACGACCTCGCCGCCGCGATTGACAATCGCCAGCCGCGCAATCACATCGGACAGGTCGACGCCGGCGATCAGATCACTCATGGTTGGATTGCCAATCAGGGTGCGCGTGCAGCTTGCGCCCGTCAAGAGGCAATATCGCGCCGGCAAACAGCTGCGCGTCGAGCCGTGCCAGCAGCTTGGCCAGGCCGCGCTCATCGGGCGCCGCCACCACCAGCACGCCCGATCCCTGCTGCGGCGGGAACTGGCGATCGTCGAGGTAGTCGCGGTCGAGGGTGATCAGGGTGCGCCGCAACTGCCGCGCGAGGCGGTAAGTGCTCGATGTCGCGGGCGCGGCGCAGGTCAGGATGGTCCATCACGAACAGCACGTCCCAGCTGCAGAGTGTCGCGCATGAACGCGACGATGCCGTTCGGGACGTTGGCGTCGGCGTAGACACGCGGCCGATCGGCAACGGCGTCCGCAACGGGCCCGAGTTCCGACCACAGTGTGCCCATATCGATTGGTGCGGCGTTGCGATCAGCCTTTCTTCTTTTTCTTCACGACTGGTTTCTTCGCGACCGGCTCGTTCTTGATCTGCTTGCGGGCCTCGCGTTCGAGGTCGGCCACCAGCTGCGGGCGCTGCGCCAGCAGATTCTTGCGCTTGCGCCGGCCGTTCTTGTGCCCGACCGCGTATTCACAGAACAGCGGAAATGCGATCGTCGAATCGCAATACGCCACCGCGGTGTCGGGCAGCACGCTGGGGTTGACCTTGCCCCAGCTGACCGCCTCCGCCGGGGTCGCGCCCGACAGCCCGCCCCACACCACCGAGTCGGTGGTGATCTGGATGAAGTAGTCGTTGCCGCCCTTGAGGATGCCGTAGACCTCCCACAGCGTCGGCTGGCCCTGCAGGTAGAAATTCTTCGGCGAGCCGCCGCCGAGGATCACGCAGCCGTTCTTCTCGGCGGCGCGGATGATCGCGCACACCTCGTTGACGTCCTTGTTGGGATCGACCTGCAGCGTGCTGCGATTGATCAGCTCGTGGTAGGCGACGTTCATGCCGATCGAGCTGTCGCCCGGCGACGAGGTGTAGATCGGCACGCCGCACTTGGCGGCGGCGGCCACCACCGAGTATTTCGCGCAGCCGGGCCGGACCTTCAGCAGGTGCCGGCCGAGCGCTTCGTGCAGTTCGGCGGACGACACCGGGCCTTCGAGCCGGCTGGAGACCAGGAACTCGCGAATGAAGGTGTCGGTGTCGAGCAGCACCTGCGCCGGGAACAGCACGTCGTAGATGCGAATCACGCCCTCGCTGTAGAGCACGCGATCGTCGACAAACGGCGAGCCGCGCCGCAGCGTGAAATTGAGCGCGTAGTGCAGGTCGTGATAGAGGTTGGCGCCGGTGCTGATCACGAAGTCGATCAGCCCGCGCTCCATCAGCTCGATGATGCAGCCGCCGAGACCGGCCGGCGTCAACGCCCCGGCGACGGTCAGCGCGATGGTGGTGTCGTGCTGCTTCGACAGCATCTTGTCGCCGTAGATGCGGCACGCTTCGCCCAGCCGCGCGGCGTTGAATGCCTGGAAGCCCTCGTCGATCAGGGTGCGCACCGCGGCGCTGCCCTTCGGACGGTAGTAGCGGATTGGTTTGCCCGTGAGGAACGACTTGGGGCCTTTCGGCGCGCCTGGGGACCGATACGGCATCGCCCTTAGCGTAACTCAGTCGAGGTCCGGGAAATGACCTTCCGGCCCGCGAGCTGGGCGAGGTCCGGCGGTCAACACCTCGGTCATGCCGTCGGCGGAACAGGCGTCGCCGGGATTTGTCGACAACCTCGTCTTCCAACTCGGGCATACGGCTGGGGTTTAGGGTAGCATCTGGGGCGTGGCAGCCGGCCTATACGCCGGAACTCTTCGGCCGAAAAGAACATCGATACATATTTTCCACGTGACCTCAGCCCGCATCGTCAGGAGCCCCTTGTTTTCCCGCGTCCTCAAGGACGGGCGGCCGAACCACGCCTGGGCCGAACCGGCCCCACTCCGGGACAGCCGCAGTGTCGAGGTGACCGCGCGTGGATGAACTGACATTTTCGGCGCGCCGCGCCCGCGAAGGGTGCCAGCCGCCCGGAGCCGCTCGATCTCGAGACCCGCTTCAAGACCTGGTGCAGTCGCCGCTGCGCGCCGGCATCCTGCGCTTCCTGACCGCGCGGCCCGGCGAGGCCTTCGACAGCGACACGATCATGCAGGCCTTCGGGCGCATGCGGCTGGACGTCGACAACTGCATCGGCGAGCTGGTCGACTTCGGCGTCGTCAAGAAGTTCGCCGGCGACCCGCCGACCTACGGCGCCTCGAAGCCCGAGCAGGACAGCATCGCCAAGCTGCTCGACATCTTCCTCGAGGGCCGCGCCAACCTCGGCATCGAGGAATCGTCGCCGTCGGTGCAGCGCTTCCGCGAGATGATCGGCCGCGACGAGAAGATGCTGGCGATCTTCGAGTGGATTCGCACCGCGGCCAAGTCCGACATCTCGGTGCTGATCCTCGGCCCGACCGGCGCCGGCAAGGAAGTGGTCGCGCGAATGATTCACGAGCTGTCGCGTCGCGGCCCGGAGAATTTCCAGGCGGTGAATTGCGCGGCGCTGCCCGACAGCCTGTTCGAATCGGAAATCTTCGGCTACGAAAAGGGCGCGTTCACCGGCGCGCACGATCGCAAGCCGGGCCGCCTCGAGCTGGCCAACGGCGGCACGCTGTTTCTCGACGAAGTCGGCGACATGTCGCTGATGGCGCAGGCCAAGCTGCTGCGCGTGCTCGAAGAGCGGCGGTTCGAACGGCTCGGCGGCAACAAGTCGATCCACGTCGACTTCCGGCTGATCTCCGCGACCAATCGCCCGCTCGACATGTTCGTGCGCGAGAGCCGGTTCCGCGAGGATCTCTACTACCGCATCAACGCGTTCGCGATTCGCCTGCCGTCGCTGCGCGAGCGCGCCGTCGACATTCCGGTGCTGGCCAATCGTTTTCTCGCCCGCTACTGCGCCGCGAACGGATTGCCGCTCGACGCCAAGACGTTCACCCCCGAAGCGCAGGACCTGCTGGCGTCGTACCACTGGCCCGGCAACATTCGCGAGCTCGAGAGCACCGTGTCGCGCGCGGCGCTGTCGGCGCCGGGCCGCGCGATTCGCGCCGCCGACATCGAGTTCCTGCACGGCCACGCCATGGCGCGCCCGGAAGAAACGTCGACGCGCCTGCCGTCGCTGCGCGACGCCGAGCGCGCGCACATCATTCGCGTGCTCGAAGCGACCGAGTGGAACAAGCTCGAAGCCGCGAAGGTGCTCGACATCAGCCGCGGCACGCTCTACCGGAAGATTGACGAATACGGGCTCGAGCCGGCGGCCGGGACCGGAAGGCGCCGGGGACGACCGCAGGGCCTAGACTAGTGTCCATAATGTCATCTTACTGTCATTGATCCGGATACGCCGGATTGCACAGTTTCTGCGCGACGATTTCATCGGCTTAAATACATGCTTATAAAGGATTTGAACGGAATTAGCTGGCCTGAGATCCAGCCGTGGCATGTTATTTTCGATTGTCATATGACTCTTTGGTCATGTATGCTCCGTCCGTCGTGATACATTGATCGCTCCCCCCAGCGCTCCTCCAACTGCCGTCGAGGTTCGCGCTGGCCAATCGCGGTGGTGGCCACCCGAACCAAGGCGGTGTGGGGTTCATAGATAAATCGCGCCCATGCGCTCCTTGCCGTTGCCAGCCCGTTTGTATGTCGGCGCCACGATCGTCATCGGCGCCGTGCTCGTGGTGTGGCTGGGCCCTCGGTCGACCTTCGCTAGTCCCTCCCTCTTCGCCGCCCTGCTCCTCGCTCTCGGCCGTGACCTCGGCGTTCAAGGTCAGCCTGCCGCTGGCCAAGAGCGGCTCGACGATGTCGGTGTCGTACGCGGTCGACTTCGCGGCCTGCTGCTGCTCGGCCCGAACGAAACCATGCTCGTCGCCGTCACGAGCGCCTGGAGCCAGTGCACGTTCCGGATGAAGATCAAGAACCCGGTCTACCGCACGCTGTTCAGCATGGCCTGCCTGGCGATCACCGTGCAGGCCTCGGGCTTCGCGTACGCAGTCGCTCGGCGGCATCCCCGGCACGCTCGCACACGACCTCGGCTGGCGTGGCGCGTCCGCTGGTCGCGGCGGCGACGACGTACTTCGTCTTCAACACGCTGCCTGATCGCGGTGGCCGTGGCGCTCGCGACGCGCCAGACCGTTCGTGATCGGTGTGGAATCAGAACTTCCTGTGGAGCGCGCCGAGCTATTTCGTCGGCGCCGGTGCCGCGGCCCTCGCGACCTGGGCGGTGATGACCTCGGGCGCGTGGCTGGCGGCCCTCGCCGCGGCGCCGCTCTACCTCACCTACCGCACCTACAAGGTCTATCTCGGCCGCATCGACGACGAACGGCGCCACGTCGAGGAGATGGCCGACCTGCACCTGGCGACCATCGAAGCGCTCGCGCTGGCGATCGATGCGAAGGATCAGACCGCGCAGTCGCACATTCGCCGCGTGCAGGTCTACGCCACCAGCATCGCGCGCGGCCTCGGCATGTCCGACACCGAGATCCAGGGCGTCAAGACCGCGGCGCTGCTGCACGACATCGGCAAGCTGGCCGTGCCGGAGCACATCCTGTCGAAGCCGGGCCCGCTGACCCAGGAGGAGTTCCAGAAGATTCGCGTCCACCCGCAGGTCGGCGCCGAGATCATCAGCGCGGTGCCGTTCCCGTATCCGGTCGCGCCGCTGATCCTCAGCCACCACGAACGCTGGGACGGCAAGGGCTATCCGCAGGGCCTGAAGGCCGAAGAGATTCCGCTCGGGGCGCGCATCCTGTCGGTGGTCGACTATTACGACGCGCTGACCTCCGATCGTCCGTACCACAAGGCGATGACGCCGCGAGGCGGCGCTCGCGCTGCTGCAGCAGGAAGCGGGCCGCGCGCTCGATCCGGCGGTGGTGCGTGATGTTCGTGAAGATGGCCGCGGAAATGGAAGCCGCCGCCGCCACCATCGAGACCGCCGACGCCGCGGCGCCTGTCGCTCGAGCCGACCAGCGAGCGCGGCCGCCCGGCCGTCGGGTTCCAGCCGGAAGGCCACCAAGACCAACACGGTGTTCGACGACATCGCGCTCGCGCACCGCGAGATTTACGCGCTCTACGAAATCGCGCAGACGATGGGCACGAGTCTCGGCGTCGCCGATACGATGGCGCTGATTTCGTCGAAGCTGTCGAACCTGGTGCCGTTCTCGGCCAGCGCGCTGTTCCTGTTCGATGAGGAATCCGACACGCTGCGCTGCCGGTTCGCGACCGGCGTCGAAGCCGAGGCGATCGGCGGCATGACCGTGCGCGCCGGCCAGGGCCTCGCCGGCTGGGTCGCGCGCAACCGCCGCCCGCTCGTCAACGCGCGCCCGAGCGCGGAGTTCGAGGCGGCCGGACTCGCCAAGGCGACCACGCTGCAATCGGCGCTGGTCGCGCCGCTGGTGTTCAGCGATCGCTTCATCGGCACGCTCGCGGTCTACTCGACCCAGGCGGATTTCTACACCGACGATCACCGCCGCCTGCTCGATCGCGTGAGCGAACAGGCCTCCGCGGTCATCCACAACTCGATCGTGTTCGAGCAGACGCAGGAAGATTCGCTGACCGATCCGCTGACCGGCCTGCCGAACACGCGCTTCATGTTCATGCACCTGACGCGCGAGCTGGCCCGCGCCGAGCGCCTGAAGGCCGAGGTCGCGCTGCTGGTCATGGACCTCGACAACTTCAAGGAGATCAACGACAACCACGGCCACCACGTCGGCGACCGCGCGCTGCGCGAGGTCGCGACCGTGCTGCGCTCGGGAATCCGGCCCTACGACATCTGCGTCCGCTACGCCGGCGACGAATTCATCGTCGTGCTCTCGGGCTGCGGCGCCGAGGAAGCCGAGCGCAAGCGGCTCGAGCTGCAGCGCACGGTCGACGAGGTGTTGTTCGAGGCGCGGCCGGGACGCCGCCTGCCGCTCGGCATCAGCATCGGCGCCGCGCATCTATCCGCAGCGACGGCGAGTCGTACGAGGCGCTGCTGGCCACGGCCGACAGCCGCATGTATCGCGACAAGAGCCGCCGCAAGCAGCGCGCGCAGGTGCAGCCCGCCGCGACCGGCACCGACGGGCTCCCGGCCGTGTCGGTCCCGCTCCAGTCGCTGCCGCAGGAAATTACCGAGATCGAAATCCAGCGCGCGCGGTTCGGGGTGCTGTAGGGCTTGCGGGCCCGAGGTCAGTAGTTCTCGACCAGAATCTGCGTCTCGCCGACACCCATCGTCATCAGCAGCGCCCGGGCATCGTTGACCAGTTGCGGCGGGCCGCAGACCAGGCAGGTGGCGTCGGTGGACGGCAGCGCGTCCTTCAGCAGCGCTTCGCTGATGCGTCCCCGTCGGCCCGGCCAGGTGGAGCTTTCTTCCCGCGTCACCGTGAAGTGGCACGCGATGCGTCCGGCCAGCTCGAGCGCGACCAGTTCGGGCCGGAAGGCAAATTCGTCGACCGACCGCGCGCTGTAGATCAGCGCGGCGGGAAACCTCGTCGGCCGCACACGTGCTCGATCAACATCGAGCGCAGCGGCGCGATGCCGGTGCCGCCGGCGACAAACAGCAGCGGACGCTCGGCGGGCGCGGGCAGGCCGAACGAGCCGAACGGGCCATCGAGATCGAGCATCGTCCCTGGCGCCGCGAGCTCGAGATGCGGATCGAGCCCGCCGCTGTCCTCGACCTGGACGAGCACCTGCATGATGCCGGACTTGGCCACTTCCCACGGCGCTGACGCGATCGAGTAGGGCTTGCGTAACGGCGAGCCGCTGAGGCCGAGCATCACCGCCTGCCCGGCCGTGAAGGAAAATTCAACCGCGCTCAGGTCGAGATTGAGGATCCGGATGCGCGGGGTGGCGCGGGTGATCTGCCGGACGGGAACGGTGATCATCGAGGACCTCAGACCTCAGGACCTCAAGACCGCTACATTCCGAGAATGTGAAAGCCGGCGTCGACCATCATCACTTCGCCGGTCACGCCGCGGCCCGCATCGCTCAGCAGGAACGCCGCCGCGTCGCCCACTTCGGACGTTTCGATGGCGCGGCGCAGCGGCGCTTTCTCGCGCACCACGCCGAGGATGGTCGAGAACCCGCCGATGCCGGCGGCCGCGAGCGTTTTCACCGGACCGGCCGAGATCGCGTTGACGCGGATGTTCTCGGGACCGAGGTCGGCGGCGAGATAGCGCACCGACGATTCGAGCGCCGCCTTCGCCACGCCCATCACGTTGTAGTTCGGGAACACGCGATCGCTGCCGAGGAACGTCAGCGTCAGCACGCTGCCGCCGCCGCGCGCCGGCCATCAGCGGCTGCGCGCCCCGGGCGAGCGCGATCATCGAATAGGCGCTGATGTCGAGCGCCTGCTTGAAGCCCTCGCGCGTGGTGTTGACGAACCGGCCGGTGATCTCGTCACGCGAGGCAAACGCGGCGCCGTGCACGACGAAGTCGAGCCCGCCATGCACCTCTTGGATCTTCGAGTAGACCGCCGCGATCTCGGTCGTCGTTGGTGACGTCGAGCGGCAACACCAGCGGCCGCGGGGTCAGCGTATCGGCCAGCTCGCCGACGTGCTCTTCAAAGCGGCCTTGATAGGTGAGGATGAGGTTGGCGCCGCCCTTCGACGGTCGCCTGCGCGATCGCCCAGGCGAGCGAACGGTGGTTCGCCACGCCGACGATCAATCCAACTTTTCCCGTGAAGTCCGCCATCAGCGATTCTTCTTGCCGCCACGGCGCCGGCGTCCGCCACCGCCGCCCGGTCCCTGCGGCCGGCCGTCGCCGTTCTGTCCCTGACCTTGCCCTGACCCTGTCCGTGCCCGTCGTCGCGGAAACGCATCGGACCGAGGTTGTCCTGGCTGCCGCCGACCGCGCCGGCCGACGCCGCCCGGCCGGCGCCGCGCCGCCGCGGAACTTGTTCGGCCCGCCGGCGTTGCGTTGGTTGTTGTTGCGTCGATTTTGCAGGGATTGAATCGTGAATTCAGGAAGGGCGCGCGGCGGAGGCGCTTGGCCTTCGGGTCGCGGGAAGGTCGCGCGTATGAGCGAGCGACGGAATCCGCCCTGCTCGCGACTGTCATCCTCGGCCGGCGGCTCCTCGTCGGTGGCTCGACTGCGGCGGCTCGCGGCCGCTCGGGCTCGGGCCGCGGCGCGGAAGGCTCGACCACCGCCGCGGCAGACATGGCGACGGGCTGCCGCGGCAATCGGATCGGGGCTCGGCGCCGGCTCGGTGGCGACAGCCGCCGCGGATTGCGGTCGCGGGGTCGAGCCGTTCAGGTTGTCGAGCACCTGCGTAAACAGGGCGGGCGGCTGCGTCTTGCGGCGCGGCGGCGGGACTTTGCCCCCCTTGTATTCGTGCTCGGCGTCGCAAATTCCGCAACGCGTCTGTCTGATTTCATCGTCGATCATCGCGACTATCGCGTGATCGGTGATGCGGCGCTCGCGTGGACAATAATCGTCCAGCACGTCGCCGGGCCGATGCCGGCGGTCTTGCATGCAACTCCCCCGAAAAACCGATCCAGCTTCCCGCCAAGCCGCATCGGTACTGGTCTATCTACTGCTTCGAACCGTGGTCCATGGGCCGCTAAGTGCATGGCGGCCTAGGGTTTGTTGAGTGCGGGAAGCGCTTGTGGGTCGAGAGACCCATGGCGCAGGGCAAGCCGGAGCATATCAGAGGGAGGTGCCCCCGGCAAGCCAGTCTCGCGTTTCCTGCAGAGCCGCCCGCACCGCGTCCGGATGGGTGGATTGCGGCGTCTTCCTGACCCTGACCGACGCCGCCGCCGTCACGTGCTGCCTTGACATCGGCGCCGAACAGATCGCTCGTGCGCCGCCATTCGTCGAGCGACATCGATTCGAAGTCGCGTTTTTCCGCCAGCAGCCGGCGCACCATCGCGCCAACCACCTCGTGCGCCTGCGCGGAACGGCATGCCGCGCGACGACGAGGTAGTCCGCCACGTCGGTGGCAAGCAGCAATCCCGAGGCGGCGCGGCCGGTGCGATCGGGATGCAGCGTCAGGTTGCGGACCACCGCGGCGGTCGCGTCGAGCGACACCGCCAGCGTGTCTTCCGCGTCGAACAGCGGTTCCTTGTCCTCCTGCAGATCCTTGTTGTAGCCGGTCGGCAGGCCCTTCATCGTCACGAGAAAGCCGGTGAGGTTGCCGATCGCGCGGCCGGCCTTGCCGCGCACCAGCTCGAGGGGATCGGGATTCTTCTTCTGCGGCATCATGCTGCTGCCGGTCGCCGATGAATCGGCCAGCTCGAAGAATCCGAACTCCTCGCCGGTCATCAGGATGAAGTCTTCGGCGATGCGCGACAGGTGCACCATCGACAGCGCGACGGCGTGCAGGAAGCGTCGCGGCGAAGTCGCGATCGGACGAGGCGTCCATGCTGTTGGCGACGACGCGGCTGAAGCCGAGCGTGTCGGCGAGCAAACGGGTGTCGACGGCGTAGCCGGTGCCGGCGATCGCGCCCGATCCGAGCGTCAGCGCGTCGGCTTCGGCACGCGCGGCCTCGAGGCGATCGTGATCGCGCCGCAGCGGCGCGACATGGCTCATCAGGAAATGCGACACCAGCACCGGCATGGCGCGTCGCATGTGCGTGTAGGACGGCATCAGCGCGTCGCCGGCCTGCTCGGCCTGATCGGCAAACGCGGCGATGGTGGCGCGCAGCTTGTCCTGCAGGCGCGGAATGCGGCGGCGCAGGTACAGCCGCAGATCGACCGAGACCTGCTCGTTGCGCGATCGGCCGGTGTGCAGGCGCCGGCCGGCATCGCCGACGCGCGCGACCAGTTGGCGCTCGACGAACGAGTGCACGTCCTCGTCGTCGCCGTTGACCCACGCCGGGTCGGCGCGGCCCTGCTCGAGAATCGCCTGCAGGCCTCGACGTGATCGCCTGGGTGTCGGCGGCGTCGAGCACGCCGGCGCGCGCGAGCGCGTCGGCCCATGCGAGGCTGCCGGTGACGTCGTCTTCGAACAGGCGGCGATCGAACGGGAACGACACGCCGAAATCAAACGCCGCGGGATCGGGCGCCGAGTCAAACCTTCCGGACCATAACGGTTTCGACATGTCAGATCCCTGATTTCGAACTACGAATTGATCGGCCGACCACCTGCGCCGCGCCCTTGAACAGCCGCACGCGCACCGTCCCGGTCATCTGCTGGGAGGTGGCGTCGACGTAGGCGTCGATGCCGGCACGCAGCGGATCGAACCATTCGCCACGATCGATCGCCTCGACGTACGCCGCCGACACCGCGGTGTCGAAGCGCTGCTGCGATTCCGACGAGACGTAACGCCACAGTTCGGCGTGCGCCAGGTGCAGCACCACCGCGGCCGGCGCTTCGTAAAGTGCGCGCGAGCGCCTGCCATCGGCGCGCACCTTGATGCGATCGAGGCGGCCGACGCCATGCTCGCCGGCGATGGTGGCAAGGCTCTCGATCAACTCCATCGTCGACAGCGTGACGCCGTTGATGCCGACGGCGGCGCCGCGCTCGAACTCCACTTCGACATGGGCGGGCTTCGCCGGCGTGTCGTCGAGACGGCGGGTCACCTTGAATACCGCATCGTCCGGCATCGACGAGCCCGTCGTCGCCGCGGCGGCCGATGGTGCGGCCCCACAAGTTGTCGTCGACGCGGTCGGCGAGCGGGATCGACCGGCGCATCCTTCGACAGCTCTTGCAGGAAGCCGATCTCCTCGGCGCACGCGATCTCGGTCAGCGCCGGGTTGAGCGTGGCGATCGGCTGCGCCAGGCGGCGGCGATCGCGACCGGTCGCGCCGTGCGCCACGGCCGTCACGCCCTCGATCGCCGCAATCTCGACCAGCGCCTTCGCGATCAACGGCCGGGTAAGCGCGGTCGCCATCGGATACCGCGTGTCCGACAGCGCGCCGGCCTTGAGCGACGGCAGCACGAGGTCGCGCGCGAACTCGTTCGCGCTGGTCGAGCACGTGCGCGCGCACCGCGCCGGCGGACGAGCGCGTGATCGCGGATCTCCGCCATGTCGCCCGACTGCCCGAGGTTGAGCGTGACGGTGACGACGTCGGCCTGATGATGCTCGGCCAGCCACGACGACGGCGGCGGTCGGATCGCGCGCCTCCGGAAAATCCCAGCACGACGGTGTTGTTCAACTCGCGAGGTCCCTCAGTTGTTTGACCACCGCCTGCGCGCCCTTCGCGTCACGCGCGATGATCAAGATTGTGTCATCGCCGGCAAGCGTGCCGGCAACGTCGGGCAGGCGCGATCGATCGATCGCCAGCCCCAGTAGTTGCGCCTGCCCAGGGCCGGTCTTCAGCACGACCAGCTGCTGGACCGGCTCGATGTTCACCAGATACTCCGCCAGCGCGCGGCCGAGCGTCTCGAGCGACGACGCGGCAGACGCGGTCTCGGCCGTGGACGCCTGATAGGCGCCGTCCGATGAACGCTTCAGCAGGCCCAGTTCCTTGATGTCACGCGACAACGTCGCCTGGGTGACATCGAAGCCGCGCGACGACAACCGCAGCCGCAGCTGTTCCTGGCTGCGAACCGCCTCGTGCTCGACGACGTCGAGAATGGCTGATTGCCTTCTGGCTTTCATATTTATACGTTCGAGTGAATCAGTATACACAAAAACTCATCATAAGCATGATAATTTGCTGTTGACATGCGGAAAAGTATGCATGTATAACTATTCTCTTCGTCGCATAATCTTTCGAGGATTCATAGACACATTCCGATGCATACCGACGTCGCAAACCAAACGGATAGGCACCAGCGGGCGCCAGGCAGCCCGTGCGTGTCGCTGTGGCAGGCGCCACCGGCTTTGCCGGCCAGGAATTGATCCGCCTGCTGGCGCGCCACCCGCACGTCACCCTGACCGCCGCGACCGGCTCGCAGGCGACCAGCACGCCGCGCCGCCTGCCCGCGCTCGCCAAGATCTGGGACGGCACCGTCGTGCCGCTCGATCCCGCGGCGTTGGACGGCCGACACGGTGTTCCTCGCGCTTGCCGGAGGCGGCCTCGGCCGAGCTCGCGCCGACGCTGCTCGCCCGGGGTATGCGCGTGATCGATCTGTCGGGCGCGTTTCGCATTGCGCGACGACGCGGCGCGAGCGAAGTGGTATCCGGCGACGGCGTCGTTGCCGGGCGGCGTGGCGTACGGCCTCACCGAGTTCGAGCTCGAGTCGATCAAGTCGGCGCGGCTGCTGTCGAATCCCGGCTGCTATCCCACCGCTTCCCTGCTCGGCCTGTTGCCGCTGCAGCGCGCGGGACTGCTGCTGCCGGGCGCCGACATCGTCATCGACGCGAAGTCGGGCATCTCAGGCGCCGGCAAGGCGGCCACGGATCGCACGCATTTTTCGGAGAATCACGGCAGCGTCGCCGCCTATAACCCGTTCGGCCATCGCCACACTGCCGGAGATGGAACAGGCGCTCGGCCAGCCGGTGACCTTCGTGCCGCATCTGGTGCCACTCGATCGCGGCATCCTCTCGAGCATCTACGCGCGTCTGGTGCCCGGCACGACGGCCGACAGCGGTGACCGGCGCGTTCGAGCAGGCGCCTATGCGGACGCTCCGTTCGTGCGACTGACCGGCGCGACGCTGCCGGAGATCAAGCACGTGGCGCACACCAACTTCTGTGACATCGGCTGGAAGGTCGATACCGCCACGGGCCGCGTGTTCGTGGTGAGCGTGATCGACAACCTCGTCAAGGGCGCGGCCGGCCAGGCCATCCAGAACTTCAACGTGATGCACGGCTTCGATCAGAACGGCGGGTCTGCGATGAAGCGGGTCTCGGTGGTGAAGCTCGGCGGCGAATTGATTGAGAACGATCTGCGCCTGAAGGCCATGGGCCGGGCGATCGCCAGCGCTGCCAGGAAGGGCCGGATGGTGGTGGTGCACGGTGGCGGCCGCGAGATCGATGCCGCGCTCGCGCAAGTCGGCATCCCGAAGCGGCAGGTCGACGGACTGCGCGTCACCGATCCCGAAACGCTGAACATCGTCGTCTCGGTGCTCGCGGGCACGATCAACACCAAGTTCGTCGCGGCCATCAACGCCGCCGGCGGCAAGGCCGTCGGGCTGACCGGCGCCGACGCCGGGCGTGGCGCCGGTCGAGAAGGCCGCGCCGCACAAGGCGACCAGCGGCGAAACGGTCGACCTCGGAATGGTCGGAACGCCGATCAAAGCGCCGTCGCCCGAGGTGATCGAGGCGCTGTGCAAGGCGGGCTACGTGCCGGTGATCGCGTGCGTGAGCGCGGGTAAGAACGGCAAGCTGTACAACGTCAACGCCGACACGCTGGCCGGGAGCCTGGCGGCACGGCTGCAGGCCAAGCGGCTGGTGATCGCCGGGCGCGACACCGGGCGTGCTCGACAAGAAGAACGAGACCATCGCGCAAGCTCGACTCGGAACGAATCGAGAAGCTGGTGAAGTCGGGCACGGCGAACGCCGGCATGGTCGCCAAGCTGGCCGCGTGCCAGGTGGCGCTGAAAGGTGGCGCGAAGAACGTGGTGATTATCGACGGCCGCGCGCCGGGCCGATTGGTGAAGGCGTTCGTCGGGGCAGAAGACCTCGGCGACAACGAAGGTGGAGCCATGAGCACCGTCACCTCACTCGAAGCGAAACATGTACTGCAGACCTACAAGCGGCAGCCCGTGGTGTTGGTCCGCGGCGAAGGGACCCGCCTGTTCGACGACGGCGGCCGGAGTTATCTCGACTTCATTTCCGGCATCGGCGTGTGCGTGCTGGGTCATGCGGATCCGGGGCTGGCGGCGGTGATCGCCGACCAGGCGAAGACGTTGATCCACACGTCGAACCTCTACTATCACCCGCTGCAGGGCCAGGTCGCGGCGAAGCTGGCGTCGCTGTCGGGATTGCAGCGGACGTTCTTCTGCAACAGCGGCACCGAGGCGGTCGAGGCGTGCCTGAAGTTTGCGCGCCGCTACTGGTACTCGAAGGGCGTCAAGGGACGCACCCGTTATGTCGCGCTCGAGCATGGCTTCTCGGGCCGGACCATGGGCGCGCTGTCGGTCACGGCCAATGCCGGCTATCGCGATCCGTTCGGCCCGCTCATCCCCGGGCGTGACGTTCGTCGCGCCGGATGACATTGCCGCGCTCGAGGCCGCGGTCACCGACCAGACGGCGGCGCTGATCGCGGAACCGATCCAGGGCGAAGGCGGCGTGCGTCCGCTGTCAGCCGGAATTCGCGGCGGCAATCGCGCGCGTGACCCGTGCACACCGGCACGCTGTTGATCGCCGACGAGATCCAGTGCGGCCTGGGACGGACCGGCTGGCCGTTCCACTTCCAGTCGTTTGGCTGGACGCCGGATCTCGTCACGGTCGGCAAGGCGATCGGCTCCGGCATGCCGATCGGCGCCGCGCTCGTCGCCGAGCATGTGGCGAAGGAAATCTTCGCGGGCGATCACGGCACCACCTATGGCGGCAACCTGCTGTCGACGCGCGCGGCGCTCTACGTGCTCGAGCGAATCGATACGCTCGCCCCGAGCATCAAACAGACGAGCGGGTTGTTCGAACAGCGTCTGCTCGCGCTGCAGCAGAAGCACCGGGTGGTGATGGGCGTTCGCGGCGCGGGCCTGATGCGCGGCCTCGAGCTCGCGGTGGATGCGCAGCCGGTGGTCGAAGGCGCGCTCAAGGCAGGTCTGCTGGTGAACCGCACCGCCGAACGGGTGGTGCGGATGTTGCCGCCGCTCACGGTGACGGCGGCTGAAATCGACGAAGCGGTCCGGGTGCTCGACGGCGTGCTGGCGTCGATGTCGGTGGAAGAGGTGAAAGCTTAAGATGACGATGCGAGTAGTGGTTGACAACGGTCCAGGACGGAAGCGACGCGCTTCCTCGAGCCGTTCGTTGAAGTCGGCGCCGCCGCAGGTCGGGCTTCGCGCGGCGGTGGCCGCCGACGCGCCGGCGCTGCATGCGCTGATTGCCTCCCATCTCGAGGAAGGCCGGCTGCTGCCGCGCACGCTCGATGAGCTGGTCATCCACGCGAACCGCTTCGTCGTGGCGGTCGCCGGCGAGCAGATCGTCGGTTGCGCGGAGCTGGCGCCGCTGTCGCCGGAGGTCGCCGAGGTGCGATCGCTGGTCGTCAGCCGCGATGCTCGTCGTCTCGGCGTCGGCGTGCGCATGGTCGAGGCGCTGGCGGTTCGTGCCCGCCGCGACAGATTACGCGCGGCTCTGCGCGTTCGCCCACGACCCGGCGTTCTTCGTGCGGCGCGGCTTCTCGATCGTGCCCCACACCTGGGTGCCCGAGAAGATCGCCCACGATTGCAACACCTGCCCGCTGTTTCGCAATTGCCGGCAGTATGCCATCGTCCTCGAGCTCGATCGCGCGAGCGGCGAGCGATCGTTGAACCTTCGTCGAGCGGCCGTCGGGCCGTCGGCTCCCGCCCATGTCTAGCCTGCGTCCGGTTGACGGCGGCGTCACGGCGCCGTCGGGGTTTCGCGCCAGCGGCCTGCACTGCGGCATCAAGGCCAACGGCAAACCCGATCTGTCGCTGATCGTCAGCGAGCCCACGGCGACCGCCGCCGGCGTGTTCACGGTGAATCTGGCCAAGGCGGCGCCGGTCTATCTGTCGCAGGATCACCTGGCGTCGAGCGGCGGCGCGGCGCGGCGCGATCATCACCAACAGCGGCTGCGCCAATGCGTGTACCGGCCCGCAGGGCATGGCGCGACGCCATCGAGATGGCGAAGCTCACCGCCGCCGCGCGTCGGCTGCCGCGAGCATCACGTGCTGGTCGCGTCGACCGGTGTGATCGGCGTCAACTTGAAGATGGACCAGCATCCGCGCGGGCGTTCCGCAAGCGGTGGCGGCGCTCGCCGCCGACGGCGGCGCCGGCCGCCGCGCGCGCGATCATGACGACGGATCCGTTTCCGAAGGAGTACGCGGTCGAGATCCGGACCGAGTCCGGCACGTTCAGGGTCGGCGGCATGGCCAAGGGCTCGGGCATGATCGAGCCGCGCATGGCGACGATGCTCGGATACCTGACGACCGATGCGGCGGTTGAGCCGCAGCTGCTGTCGCGGGCGTTGAGCGAAGCGACCCGCTACACCTTCAACGCGATTACCGTCGACGGCGAGCCGTCGACCAACGACTGCGTCTTCGCGCTCGCCAACGGCGCCAGCGGCGTGCAGATCACCGAGAGCATTTACCCGGCTCTGCTCGAAGGGTTCCGCGCCGTGGCGCACGAGCTCGCGCTCGGCATCGTGCGCGGCGGTGAAGGCGCCACCAAGCTCGATCGCGATCACGGTGACCGGGGCGTCGTCCGAGTCGGACGCCTGGATGGCGGCGCGCGCCATCGCCAATTCGCCGCTCGTCAAGACCGCCGTCCACGGCGGCGATCCGAACTGGGGCCGCCTGGTGGCGGCGGCCGGCCGCTCCGGCGCCGGCTTCGTCCTCGACGGCGCGCGCGTCCAGATCGGACCGCTGGTGCTGTTCGAGAACGGCCGGCCGTTCGACGAACTCGCCCCGCAGGCGGCCGACTACCTGACGGGCAAGGAGCTCGCGATCGAGGTCGACCTGGGCACCGGCGGTCCGTACCGGGCCACCGTGTGGACCTGTGACCTGTCGGCCGACTACGTCAAGATCAACGCCGAATACCGGACCTAGGCGAACGCCGCGACTGAAATCGACAGCATGCAGAATTTCCTCTCCATCCTCGACCTCGATCCCGATCGCATGGCGAAGCTGCTCGAGCTGGCGGCGAAGCTGAAGCGCGAGCGCGTCAAGGGCATGAAGGCGCCGACGTGGAATGCGCTGAACGGCAAGCACGTCGGGCTGCTGTTCGAGAAGCCCTCGCTGCGGACGCGCGTCACCATGACGATCGGCGTGCGCGAGCTCGGCGGCGACATCGTCGAGATCCCGGCCGACGTCATGCACGCCGACCGCGAGCCGATCAACGACGTCGCCCGCAACCTGGAGCGGTGGGTGGATGCGGTGGTGATCCGCACCTTCGCGCAGGAGCGCCTGCACCAGATCGCCGAGATCACGCCGAAGCTGCACGTCATCAACGCGCTCAGCAACGAGGAACACCCCTGCCAGGCGCTGGCCGACATGCAGACGCTGCACGAGCGGTGGAGCACGGTGGCCGGCCGACGGATCGCCTACGTCGGCGACGGCAACAACGTCTGCACCTCGCTGGTGCATGCCGCGATGATGCTCGGCGTGCACATGCACGTTGCCACGCCCAAGGGATTCGAGCTGCCCGACGAGGTCGTCGACCAGGCGGGTGAAGTGTCGCAGAAGGGCGCGGGATTGACGGAGTTCACCGATCCGAAGGCCGCGGTTCGCGACGTCGATGCGATCTACACCGATGTCTGGACGTCGATGGGCCAGGAAGTCGAGTACGCCGAGCGCAAGAAGACCTTCAGGCGTTACCAGGTCACCGAGAGCATGATGGCGCTCGCGAAACCGGGCGCGCTGTTCATGCACTGCCTCCCCGCCCATCGCGGCGAGGAAGTCAGCCGACGAAGTCATCGAGTCGCCGATTTCGGTGGTGTTCGACCAGGCGGAGAACCGCCTGCATGCGCAGAAGGCGCTGCTGGTCGACATGCTGACGTAGGTCCGGGTCGAGGGCTCCGACCCGCGCTACGGCTGGTAGCGGCGTGCGCGGATCAACACCTGGATTTCGTCGTTGCGGTTGTTCTCGAAATTCAGGCGTTGACGGCCATCCGCGTCCAGGCTGATCGCCCCGGGGATCGAGCTGGCAACGACGGTCCATCCGGCAGGCAGCACCACGGCATTGCGAGGCCGGCCGAAGGCGCGGTCCCAGACCAACTCCTCGCCATCGAGCCGGTAACGGTTCGCATCGGTGTAGGTTTCGGTGATCCGGAGCCGAACCGACTGCCCCGGCTTCACCGCCGGAAAGTTGATCACCACCACCTGCGTGGCATCGGCGACCGGTTCGCCGGCGTCAAGACCGCGCTTTTTCAGCTCGGCGCCGCTGATCGTTTCCACCTTCAGCGCCTCACCGGTGTCGAGGAGCACGGCGGAGGGGTTGGCGACCGTGCTGCCGGCGCGGACGATGTTGAAGTAGTGCGCCACGCCCGGCCGCGACTCCGTGTAGTCGTGATACAGGCTGAACGAATGCGTCGATGGATCGTTGGGAAAGTAGACGATCTCCCGATCCTGGTGCGCGCGATCGGAGAGCCGCGACGCCTGCGAGGCCATCGTCACCGTCGACGCCGGGCCGGCGGCCGTGGGGATGGCCGGCGTGAACGGCGCCAGCCCCGGCCTGGCCCGAATCACCAGCGGCGCCGCCGCGGCGCTGGTATTGAGGAACGTGATCATCACGCGCCCATCCGCGGTGGCCATCACCTGTGACGGCACGTTGCAGCTGATCAGGCGATAGCCGGCCGGCAACACCACGGCGTTGCGCTTGATGCCGAGCGATCGATCGAACACGATGGTGTCGCCGTCGCGGAAATAACTCTTCGCGTCCTTGTAGGTCTTGTCGATCAGGACGCGACCCTCGCCGCCCTTCGGCACCGGCCGGGCGAGATGGACCTTGAGCCATTCGGTCTCGAGATCGGCGGTCGGGTGGCCTTCCTTCCGCGCCTGCGCGCCGCTGACCACTTCCCACTTGAGCTGCTGCCCGGTCATCATGTCGATGACGCTTTCGTCGGAGGCGATGCTGCCCTTGCGGATGGCGTTGAAGAAGAACGGGGCACCGGCGGAGGTCGCCGTCACTTCGTAAAGGATGCGAAACTGCGCGGTGTCGGGCGCCAGCAGCTCGTAGCGGGTGTAGTCGTCTTCCTGGGTTTGCCGTTGAGGCGGTTGCGCCGCCGCAGAGAGCGCGGAAAGGACAATCAGGGCCCCAGCAAGCGCGGCGGGGAAACCCAGGGCCGCAGAAGGCGCAGAAGGCGCAGAAGGCGCAGAAGGGAAACCCAGAGCCGCACAAGGCGCGGAAGCAAAAGTCGGGGCCGCGCAATTCGGCGTGACGATCGATCGGAC
This sequence comes from uncultured Acidimicrobiia bacterium, assembly GCA_963795125.1. Taxonomy (GTDB): domain Bacteria; phylum Acidobacteriota; class Vicinamibacteria; order Vicinamibacterales; family UBA2999; genus 12-FULL-67-14b. The sequence goes on from CAWCGQ010000002.1 coordinate 266,721, forward strand.
GTTCATGCGCGAATCATAGCGCCGATCGGGTGAGGTAGAGTTCATCTGCAAGCGATGCGCATTGACCTCAATTCCGACCTCGGCGAGTCGTTCGGTCCGTGGCCGATGGGCGCGGACGCGGCGCTGATGGACAGCATTTCGTCGGCCAACGTCGCGTGCGGCTTCCATGCGGGCGATCCCGGCACGATGCGGGTGACCGTCGCGCTGGCGCGCGAAAAAGGCGTGGCCGTCGGCGCCCACCCGGGGTTCCCGGACCTGGTCGGCTTCGGGCGGCGGGAGATCAAGGCGAGCCCTGCGGAGGTGGAGGACCTGGTGCTCTACCAGGTATCCGCGCTCGCCGGCATGGCGGCCGCGCACGGGATGAAGCTGCAGCACGTCAAGGCACACGGCGCGCTCTACAACATGGCGTGCCGGGATCGGGCGCTGGCCGAGGCCATCGCCAGGGCGGTTGCCTCGTTCGATCGATCGTTGATTCTCTTCGGTCTGCCGAATTCCGAGTTGGTCCGCGCCGGCGAAGCGGCGGGCCTGGCGGTGGCCGCGGAAGCATTCGCCGATCGCGCCTACGACCCCGACGGCTCGCTCACGTCGCGCTCGAAGCCGGGCAGCGTCATCCAGGACACGCAGCAGGTCGTTGCGCGCGCGATCGCGATGGTGCGCGACCGTCAGGTGACGGCGGTCGATGGCTCAACCGTGGCGCTGCACGCCGACACGATCTGCCTGCATGGAGACACGCCCGGAGCCGCCGAGCATGCACGAGCGGTGAGGGCTGGACTGGAGCAGGCGGGAATAACCGTGAGGAGCCTTCGCCCTGAATGACTAAGGGCGGCGCTCCCGAAGGAACGCCGCCCAAAAGTTGCCGCCAACCTGGCTCCCCCCAGCTACTGCAGCACTAATGCCACAGTAAACAGACTGGCGACGGAGACTGCCAATCCAAAGTCCGTGCCGCCAGTGCCGATGCTCGATTGCGCCGGATTTCGACATTCGCCCGCGCCCGAGGCTGCACGCCACCTGCGGAATTGATCGCTGCGATCACAATTCTCGCGTGCCGGCCTGGGCAAATCGCCGCAGCGATGGGCTGTTAGCCGGCCGCACCCTCAGGATATTGCAGCGCCAGTCGCAGTTCCTTGGTCAGGTTATCGACCGTCGTGCCCTGCCGCTTCCACGCGCCGTCGGTCTCGAAGCGCAGCGCGCCGATGCGGCGGCCCCACGGCGAAATGACCCGGCCGATGGCGCGGAAGTCGGTGCGATCGGCGTGGTGCTGATCGATCTTCTGGATCACATCCGGCGCGACGCGGATGAACGCGCGCAGCGCGGTGGCCGACTTGATGCTGTACTTGCGGCCGTTCCATGCCGACTCGAAGATGCTGGCGATCTGCTTGAAGTAGTTGACGAAAAACTTCTTCGACTCCTCGCGGAACTGTTCGCTCTTGCGGGCGCCGCCGAGCGCGGCCTCGTCCGCAAACAGCTTCTTGAGCTCCTGCGCGAGCGGCGCCTGGCCGACGCGGCCCTTGCCGACGCCGAGCAGCTTGATCTCGCCGTAGAGCGGCGATTCGTCGCGGTCGTTGATGCGCGCGCACCACGTCGTGCGCGGCGGCCAGCGCCTCGTCCCGATAGAGCTGGCGGCCCGACAGCGACACCAGGTGCGACGCGTTGAGGCGCGTGTGCTTGGCGTTGATGGTCACGAACATCTGGACGATGTGGTCTTCGGGAACGCGATCGAAAATGATCGCCGGCACGGTGAAGGGCTCGTCGCCGAACCGATCGATGTCGGCGTGCAGCGCCAGCAGGCGATGCTGTCCGTCGATCGCGCGCAGGATGCCTTCGCGCTCCGGCACCTTCAGCCGGCCCACCCACGATCCGCTCTCGGTCGGCTCGAAGCTCAGCTTCTCGTCGCACGAAATGATCACGGCGCCCGGAATCGACGGCAGGTCGCGCGCCTGGCGGCACTGTTCGTAGTACTCGACCAGCTCGTCGATCTTCTTGCGGATGATCTGGCGCTGATACGCCTTCTCATTCGAGGCAATGCGGCGCTCGAGCAGATCCCAGTTGATCTTCGTTTGCGGGCCTTTTTTCTTGCCCCGCACGCCGGCCTGCCCTTGTTCCTGGTAGCTGAGCACTTCGAAGCGCACCAGCTTGTCGATATCGCTGGCCGTCAAAGAGGCCTGATAGAATTGCACGCCGAACTGCTGCATCCGGATAGCGGCTACGCTGATCATATGAGTCCGTCCAAAGAGGTGGATTCTATCGTTTGCGGCTGCGCACGCTCAACGATTTTTGCCCGAAATCGTGAGGGTCCGGACCTAGACCCGCCGGCAAAACGTCTCGTAAGTCTCTACATTTTAAGGACTTATTGCAATGCCCAGAAAGATTGGCTCTTTTCGCATTTGTTGTCATCTTCGGCCTAACCGCCAGCTCAGCCGTTCCAACTGCGCAGTCTGGCAAGGCTCAGGCGGGTTCCGCCCTGCCCGACGATGCGGACTTCGCGGCGTTTGTGAAGAAGGCCACCACCAAGCCGGAGTTCCTGTCGCCGCTCGTCGATCATCTGCCCACGAAAGACCGGCGTGCCGTCGCCAAAGGATGTGCTCGGCTACCACATCGGCACCGAGAAGAAGCTGACCTACGTCGCGGATCAACAGCGCTACTTCCGCGCGCTCGAGAAGGCGCTGCCGGGACGCGTCAAGACCGAGGTCGTCGGCAGGACCGAGGAGGGCCGCGACGTGATGGTGCTCTACGTCATCGTCGGAAGCCAACCTCAAGAACCTCGAAATCAATCGGCAGAACACCAGGAAGATCGCCGACCCGCGCGGGCTGACCGAGGCGCAGGTCGCAGCAGCTGATCGCGACGACCAAGCCGCACTATCACATCAGCGCGGGGCTCCACAGCGGCGAGACCAATCCTCCTGAAGCCGTGATCGAGCTGGCCTATCGCCTCGCGGTCAGCGACGAGCCCTACATCAAGCAGATTCGCGACAACGTGATCGTCAGCATCACCGGCGCCACCGACGTCGACGGCCGCGATCGCTACGTCGACTGGTATTACGCCTACAAGATCGATGAAGCCTACGACGGCGGCGAGAATTACGGCGGTCCGCCCTACTGGGGCAAGTACGTGTTCCACGACAACAACCGCGACATCAACTACGGCGTCGACTCATTGCGCGTGCACCTCAACTGGTATCTGCAACTGGGTGCCGCCGATCTGGCACGACGTGCACGAGGCGCAGACGCTGCTCTACACTTTCAGCGGCCAGCCGCCGCAGAACGCCAACCTCGATCCGATCCTCTACACCGAGCTGCCGTTCTTCGCGACCTACGAAGTGAACAAGCTGACGTCGTACGGCATGCCGGGCGTGTGGCACTTCGGCTTCGTCGACATGTGGTCGCCCGGCTATCTCGGCTTCGCCGCCGCCAACCACAACGGCATGCTGCGGATGTACGAAGTCTTCAACCAGGGCGGCGCCAACACCAAGAAGGCGCGCCTCTCGGGCAGCCAGACGACGCGGCAGTGGTACCGGCCCAACCCGGCGCCGGTCGGCGAGGTCGACTGGTCGATTCGCAATTCGATCAACTACGCGCAGACCGGCCTGCTGACCGCGCTCGAGCTGACCTCGAAGTTCCCGCAGATGGTGGTCGAGAACTACTACAAGAAGATCCGCGAACGCCGTGAAGCGCGGCGCCGACAAACCGCCGCACGCGTTCGTGATTCCCGGCGGCCAGCGCGATCAGGCGCAGGTCGATCGCGTCGCCAACCTGCTGCGCCGCCAGGCCATCGAAGTGCATCGCGCCACCGCCGAGATCAAGGTCAAGGAAGGCACCTTCCCGGCCGGCTCGTACATCGTCAAACTGAACCAGCCGTACGGCCCGCTGGCGAAGACGCTGATCGAGAAGCAGAACTATCCCGATGCCGGCGCTGACCACCTACGACGACAGCGCCTGGTCGATGGGGATGGCGAACAACATCGACATCAAGACCATCGAGGACAAGAGCATCCTCGACGCGCCGGCGGCGCTGCTGACGGCCGATGTCGTCACCGCCGGAGCGATCAGCGGCACCGGCGCGGTGACGATCGTCAGGCACAACGGCGCGCTGAACCTGATCACGCTGCGCCATCGCCTGAAGGACGTGCCGATGAAGGGCGCGAAGGCGTCGTTCAAGGTCGGCGACGTCGAGTTCCCGGCCGGTTCGCTGATCGTCGAATCGGCCGGCGATCGCGCGCGCAAGGAGATTGAGTCGCTCGGCCTGGTCGCCACCGCGGTCGCCTCGGCGCCGGACGTCGAGACCGTCAACCTCGACCTGCCGCGCATCGCGATGTACACGACCTGGGCGAATACCGAAAAGGTCGGCTGGGTGCGCCTGGCGTTCGATCGCTGGGAGATTCCGTTCGATCTGATTCACAAGGATCACGTGCAGGCCGGCGCGAACCTGCGCGTCGAAGTACGACGTCATCGTGATGCCGCACCAGACCAACAACGGCAAGTCGATCGTCTACGAGCAGCCGAAGCTGTCGAAGCCGCTGCCCTACAAGAAGAACGACAAGTTCAAGTCGATGGGCATGTATGCGCGAGACCGACGACGTGCGCGGCGGCATGGGCCTGGCCGGCGCGGCGGAATTCCAGAAGTTCGTCGAGGACGGCGGCGTGCTCGTCACGATGGGCGTGGCCAGCTACTTCCCCGCCGAGTTCGGCATCGCCAAGGGCGTCGACGCGCAGAACACCGCGCCGGGCTTCTATGCGCCGGGCCCGTACGTCAACAGCGAGATTCTGATCCCGACCCATCCGACGATGTTCGGCTATGCGCAGAAGACGCTGCCGGTGCGCTACGCCGGTGGACCGCTGCTGCAGGCAGGTCCGCCGGCCGGCTTCGAGCAGTTCGCCGGATCGTCACCGGATCGTCCGCAGGTGGTGGCGCGCTTCACCGGCGGCGAGGCCGGCGTGCTGAGCGGCCTGATGCGCAACCCCGATCAGATTCGCAACCGCCCGATGGTGGTCGACGCGCCGTCCGGCAAGGGCCGCGTGATCCTGTTCGCGAACAATCCGATCTATCGCTGGCAGACCTTCGGCGAGCACGCCATGGTGTTCAACGCGCTGCTGTTCTGGAACGACATGCCGCCGCCGGAGACGGCGAAGCCGCCGACCAGCGCGGCACCAGCAGTAGTCAGTGCGCGGCTCGTCGAGGAACTCCCTCATCAGAGCCGCGTTCTTGTCGTTGGCCTTGAACCAGATGTCGACCAGCGGACCGATCAGCGGAATGCGCGCCGAGCATCACGTCGACCAGCACGTTCGACAGCATCTTCGACACCAGGCTCGGCGGCGGCCCGTAGCTGAAGCGCGCGCGCGATCAGCGTCAGCGACACCGCCGCGCCGGCGAAGTTGCCGAACACCGGAATCAGATCCAGCACCGCATCGAGGCCGACCCGGCCGATGATCGGCAGCGTGACCGCGCTGTCCATGATCTTCGCCAGCCGATCGATCTGCAGGCCGAAGATGCTTTTCGCTTCGTCGATGCCGATGCCGCGCGCCTGCGCGAAGCGCGCGATGCCGGTGAAGGCCTGGGCGGCGACCCCGCCGACGCGGCGATCGATCACCGCCGCCATCTTCTCCGCGCCCTGCGCAGGAACACCCAGCGCAGCGCGAAGTAGCCGAACAGGCCGACGACCAGGACGACGACGAACGCGGCGACAAGCCACAGGAGCAGGGTTTCAAGCACTACTCATCTTGGCACTGTACGCATCCCACGCACCTTCGCACCCTAGCTGATCCGTTTGGCGGTAATCATCAGCCTGGCGTCGGCCATGGTCAGCTGTGTCACCTTGCCGACGTCACGCGCAAAGGCGATCTTCACGGTCGGCACGCCGGTCGGGAAGAAGATCAGGTTGCCGGTGTGCATCAGGAACCGTCGAGACGGGCTGTTGGGACGGTCGAGGCCGAGGCGATCCTGCTGCACGTCGATCGTGAAGAAGTCGCGCGGGCCCGGCCCGTAGACATACTTGCCGACCAGCGCGTCGCGATCCGCGGGTGCGAGCGGTTGCGTCGCCATCGGGATGTCGGCATCACCGAGGCCCGTCAGATACTGCACGACGGCGGCGGCATCCGCGCCGCCGGCCCTGGCATGCGACATCAGGGTGATGCCGTGCGGACCGTAGGTTCTCTGGATGCCGGGCCGCGCCGCAACGAACGCCTTCACGGCGTCGAGCTGCCCCATCATCGCCGCGGAAAACAGCGTCGGCCGCGCGCCGTGGTTCAGCAGAAAATCCGCAATCGGTTTGTTGCCGACGTGCGAGGCGGCATCGAGACAGGTCTCCCAGTCGCCGAATCCCCAGTCGATCGACGCGCCCGCCATCGCCGGCTGCTTCTCGACCAGCTCGCGAACGCGCGCGAAGTTGCCGTGCGACGCGCCGACGGCGTCTTTGACGAGGCCGGGATCCTGTTGCGGAAAGGCATCGGCGCCGGCGATCGGGTACGGCGCCGGCGGCGCCTGACCCCAGGCCCGCGTGGCGGTCGCGGAAATGCCGAGGGCGGCAAACGAGAAGAACGAGCGGCGTGAAAACGACATGCACTGACCTCCGGCACGCGTTATCGCAGGAGCGCGCCCGTTCAGGACAAGCCAGAATGAGTTCAGGATCTAACCCGAGTCAGGTCAGTCAGTTACCGGGACGGTTGAGGACGTGCTCGCGGACCGCGCGCTCGAATTCCTCGACCACTGCCGTCTCCAGCCCGTCCACGCCGCCGCCGGGCATCGTCAGACGGTTGGCCTTGAGGTGGGCTTCGTCGGCGAGGCGGATGAAGTGCGTGATGAAGCGCAGGCCGCTTTCGCCCTGTCTGCAGCTGACCGAGCAGAACGTAGTCGAGGCGCGGGCCGGCTTTGAGCGCGCTTCAGGTTGCGGATGTTGCGCGGCTGGCGCAGGAGGTCGCAGTTGCCGATGACGGCGATGCGATCGCGATCGAGCTTCGACGAGACGTTCGACGACGAGATCGGACAGGCCCGCCACCAGGCGATCGTGCTCGACCAGACCGGTTTCGTTGTCGAAGATCGAGACGCCGACGAGCACCGGTCTGGACGCTGCGGCACCGCCGCTGGTCGCGCCGAGGTAGCCGCATGAGTGCCGACGACCGCGACCAGCGCGACGAGGCACGCCGATGACCAGCGTCGAACCATCGAGGGCTCCGGCCGCGGCGGAACTGGTCGGCGGCTCCGGCACGGATCGGCAGCGATCGGCGACGCCGGCGACGTGGCGCCGCCGGAGAGCGGGGCGATGAACTTGAATCCGCGCTTGGGGACGGTCTGCACGAAACGCGGGTTGTCGCCACTGTCGCCGAGAGCGGTGCGAATCTGCGAGACGCAGTAGGCGAGTCCGCGATCGAAATCGACGTGCGTGTCCGCGCCCCAGACCGCATCGCGCAGCTCTTCGCGACTGACGATCTCGCCGCCCTTCGACAGCAGCAGCGCGAGCGCCTTCGCCGGCTGCGGCTCGAGCGCCACGGCGCGCCCGTTCTTGCGCAGCTCGCCGTTGTCGCTCGTCGAACTCGAAGACTGCCGAATCGGTAAATCATGGCTCGCTACGCACCCTACTTAATCACCAGCAGCCGATAGTTGGCGGGATGCAGGAACTGAATTCCGGCATCGGTGAGGATGGCGTCATCCTCGATCGGCACCCGCAGCTTGGCTCCGCCCCACTCCGCAATCGGCGAATAGGCGAAGTATTCGAACGAGAACATGTGCTGCGCGTGCATGACGAACGTCGTCTGCAGCGGCTGCCAGGTGGTGAGCGACGGCCCGATGTCGTGGCCGGTGTTGCCGACCGGGATGGAAGCCGTAGACCACGTCGGTCTTGTCGTCCTTGTTCGGCCGGTTGAATTCGATCACGCCGAAGCCGGCGGCGCGCAGTGCCGCGTCCATGGCCTTCATGGTGTCGTCGGCGCGGACGCCGACCTTGATCGCCTTCTTCAGGACGTCGCGGACGCTGAGCGCCTTGTCGAACGCGCTCTGGATGCTCTTCGGCGGCGCGGTCTCGCCGGGCTTCAGCACGTAGGCGACGCGCTTGACGTCGGTGCCGAAGTTCATCAACTGCACGCCCCAGTCGATCATCATCACGTCGCCCGGCTGGATGATGCGCGAGCTCGAGGTCGCGACAATGCCGTTCGGGCCGGTGACGTAGACGGACGGCATGTCGAACTCGGAGCCGAGCGCGCGATCGAGCAGCCGATCCTGCATCCACCACGCGACGTCTTCGAGCGTGGTCTTGCCGGGCGTAATCACTTCGTTCGACAGCGCCCGCTCGGTCAGCTGGATCGCGATGTTGGCGGCCTCGCCGAACGCGACGATCTCCGCCGCGACGCGGTGCGATCGAAAATCGGCGACCAGTTTTTCGGCGGAGACGAATCGCGACGCCATCGACTCGCCCAGCGTCGTCTTGAGATGCGCGAGCATCGTCACCGACAGGCCGTCGGCGGGGCCGATCTGCTCCGACATGTTGAGGCCGATGCGCTTGGGATTGCGCGCCTTGACGTGCTCGGCGAGGGTCGAGGCCGCGGCGATGATGTCGTAGGCGCCCGACTCGGCCAGCAGGTAGCCGCTCGGGCCGAGCGCGGCCCGCTCGATGCGGTCGCCGCCGCGATCGGTGAAGACGTAGTAGCCGATGCCGGAGACGTAGCCGCGGCCGAGGTCGTTCCACAGCGGGTCGTAGTGGTTCTCTTTCACCGCGACGATCCACATGTCGATGCCGTTGTCGCGCATCGCGCGCGGCAGGACCTGTTCGAACTTGTCGAGGCGAATCTGGCGTTGCATTTCCCAGCGGCGGCGGGCTTCCTGAGCGGAGGCTGGCAGCACCTGCAGCGGACGATGGCCATCGTGATCAACACGCGCATCAATTTCCCTGTTCAGGCGCCTGGCACCTTTACATTCCGTTGCACAGGTCGACGCGATTTCGGGCGACGATAACCGGCTGCCAAACCGTCGTTTGGCGCCCACAGACGTCATGAACGTGCACATGCTACTCGTCCGCGTCGCTGGCGGCCGCATGTTTCTGTGAGCGTCGGCCGGACTGGCCGCGCGCGCAAACCCCGCCGGCCGGCGGCATTGATTACGACACCGCCCGCAGCCGAGCGGCGGCTGCCGGCGACCCGCGCACAGGGCCCGATCACGCTCGACGGCACGCTCGACGAGCCGTCGTGGGCGGCGGCGCCGCTGGCCATCAACTTCGTCCAGAACGATCCGCGCGAGGGCGAGCCGGCCACCTACGACACCGAAGTCAGGCTGCTCTACGACGATCGCGCCCTCTATATCGGCGTGTTCGCCAAGGATCCCGAACCCGGCCAGCATCATCGTCAACGAGCTGCGCAAGGACTTACAACACCGGCAGCAGCCGACGGCTTCCAGGTGGTGATCGATACCTTTCACGATCGAGCGCAACGGCTACCAGTTCGCGATCAATCCGATGCGGCGCCAAGTGGGACTCGCAGATGTCGAACGAGGGCCGCGACCAGAACTCGAACTGGGACGGCATCTGGGACGTCGGCACGCGCATCGGCGAGGACGGCTGGTACGCCGAGATCGAGATCCCGTTCAAGACGCTGAAGTTCGGACCCGAGGAGCTGCAGACCTGGGGCATCAATTTCCAGCGCCGGCTGCGCCGACGCAACGAGAACAGTTACTGGTCGCCGCTGCGCCGCATTCACCAGCTGTCGCGCGTGTCGATGGCCGGCACCTACGAGGGCCTGCAGGGGCTGACGCCCGGCGCCAACGTCCGCGTCAAGCCGTACGCGCTCGCCAACCTCAACAAGCTCGCCGGGCGTGTCGCTCGACAAGGATTACGACGCCGGTTTCGACGTCAAGTACGGCGTGACCTCGGGCCTGACCTGGGACTTCACGGTCAACACCGACTTCTCGCAGGTCGAAGCCGACGAGCAGCAGGTCAACCTGACGCGCTTCAACCTGTTCTTCCCGGAGAAGCGCGACTTCTTCCTCGAGAACTCGGGCGTGTTCCAGTTCGGGTCGGGCAACACCGGCGGCGGGGGTGGCGGCGGCGGTGGCGGACGCCAGAACGCGTCGCAGGACATGATCTTCTTCTTCAGCCGGCAGATTGGCCTGTCGCCAACCGGCGACGCGATTCCGCTGCTGGCCGGGATCGCGCCTCACCGGCCGCGTCGGCGGCTGGTCGGTCGGCGCGCTCAACATCCAGCAGCGCGAGCAGCGCATCAGCCCGTCGACCAACTTCACGGCGCTGCGGGCGCGCCGCGACATCCTCGCCAACTCCGACGTCGGCGTGATGTTCCTGAACAAGGATCCGCAGGGCGGCGACTACAACCGCGGCTTCGGCGCCGACGCCAACTTCCGCTTCTTCCGCGACCTGACGATGAATTTCGCCGGCGCGAAGAGCGCCACGCCGGCGTCGCGCGTGCCCGGCTCGGGCGACGACTGGTACTCGAAGAGCGGCTTCGGCTATCGCGGCAACGTGCTCGAAACCCGCGCGATGTACCAGACCATCGGCGCGCGCTTCAACGACGAGATGGGGTTCGTGCCGCGCGTCGGCGTGGACAACTTCGAGGGTTATTTCGGCACCCACCTGCGGTTCAAGAAGTTCTCGGGCTGGATGCGCGAGACCTTCCCGCATTTCCAGATCGAGAATTTCACCCGGCGCAACGGCGGCGGCCTCGAGTCGCGCTACATGGACTGGCACTGGCCGGTGACCTTCCAGAACAGCGCCTTCGTCGAGGTCGGCACCAACCCGAACGTCGAGGTGATCGACGATCGCTTCACCATCAACAGCCGGCGCGGCATCGTCGTCGAGCCCGGCCGCTACGACTTCAAGGAGCACTTCGTGCTCGCCAACAGCAACGCGGCGGCGCCGTTCTCGATGAACCTGCGCTACGGCAACGGCGAGTTCTACGACGGCTATCGCCGCAACTACACGATCGGCGGCACCTGCCGGATGAACGAGCACATCAACGTGTCGCTGAGCGATCAGATCAACGACATCGACCTCGCAGTCGGGCTCATTCGTCACCCACCTGGTGACCGGCCGCGTCAATTACTACTTCAGCACCAAGGTGTTCGTGAACGCGCTGGTGCAGTACAACACCGACACCAACCAGTGGAGCTCGAACGTCCGGCTCGACATCATCCATCGCCCGCTCAGCGACATCTACCTGGTCTACAACGAGCGTCACGATTCGCGCAGCGGCGCGCTGATCTCGCGCGCGGTGATCGCGAAGATGACCTACCTGTTCGCCTTCTAGCGGGGATCACTCTGAGAATCGGGGCCAGCAGGCGATACGGCCCCGTCAGCTCGACGTCCGCCATCCTGCGGTCTTTCCATTTCACGATCTGGTAGAGCAGCGCGCACAGCGCCACCGTCGCGAGCAGCGACAGCTCGAGCGGCATCGAGCGCCGCAGCGGCCGCGACAGGCCGCCGTAGGCCATCTCGACGTGAATCCAGTAGACGAACAGCGACGACTGGCCGAGCGTCGTGATCACCCGGCCGGGCACATCGGGCGCGGTGAAGAGATCGCCGAATCGACGGCGCGCCAGGCCATGCAAGCAGATCGATGCCGCGGGCGATCGGGATCATCGCCGCGCAGATAGCCGAGGCGCATGAAGAAAAACGTCGGCGAGCTGGTCCAGAAGTTGGCGACCGGGTAGATCGACGGCTGGAATGACGCGACGTAGCCGCCGGCGATGCCGACCAGCGCCGGCGATCAGCAGGCCGCGCCTGCAAGCCGGCGCTCTTGCGCTGCGGTCTTCGCGGCGTGACACCAGCTCACCGGCAATCGCGCCGCCGAGCAGGAACGCCGCCCACGGAAACAGCGCGAAGTTGGTCCGGCCCGGCAGCGGCCGGATGTAGGACTCGATCGCATCCGGCAGCGCGGCCAGCAGCCGCCGCCTCGCGAATCAACGGCGTCGCCATCGCCGACCGCGATGGTCGCAATCGCGAACATCAGGATCCGGATCGGACGCCGCGGTCGAGGCGCTCCAGATGCAGCGCGGCCGCGATCATCGCCACGCCCATGACGTTGAGGATGTCGACCTTGAGGAAGTTGATCCAGCGCGCCCCAGCCGAGCAGCTGCGACTGCAGGCGGAACAGGAAGGCCAGCGCGAAGATCTGCAGGCCGCGCCAGCCGGGCCATCCGAGGCCGCGGCTGCGTGACCGACCTTCGAGCGCGCGCGCCGACGCCGCCATCGCCAGCGTCAGACCCGGCCAGAAACAGGAACAACGGCGCCGCCAGACCGGCGATGAACACCGTCGTCATGTAGAGGCCGCGGCCGCGATCCTCCTGGCGGGTCCACGCATCGGTGACGTGCGCGCCGACCATGACGATCACGGCGATGCCGCGCAGCCAGTCGAGATAAACCTTGCGCCCGGGCACGCTGGCAGGACGCGACCTCGAACGTCGTCGTCCGAAGCGTCGATGTCCTGCCGCAGCGAATGCCACACCGAGCAGTACTTGTCGCGCGAGAGATCGATCGCGCGCTGGATCGCGTGCTCGGGCACCGCGCCGCCGATCGGAAATGCAGGGTGAAGTGGACGAAGCGGCGCGGCGGATCGTCCCGGCGTTCGCCGACGAGCCGCACCTCCAGGCGCGCAGCGGATGACGGCCCTTGATGACGATGTCGGCGACGTCGATCGCCATGCAGCCGGCCAGGGCCATCGCCAGGGCCTCCGGCGGTGAGGGCCCTGCCGTGCTGTCGCTGTCGAGGATGATTTCCGTGCGGGGGGTGGCGGCGCGGAATTTCAGGTCGCCTTGCCACGTCAGCGTGGCAGTGAGCGGCGGTTTTTTCACTGTCGACTGGGGTCAGGTCCCAGTTTTCAACACTGAAAAATGCGAAGTCGAAAATCGGGACCTGACCCCAGGTTCAACAGCTACGCCGCGCGGCCGGGAGCTGCCGGCGCGCGACTGCGGGCCGCGGCCCGTGCCGGTGGCCATCGCGAACAACAGCCAGGCTCAGCGGACCGGCCACGAGCAGGTAGGTCAGGTACTGGCCGTATCGGCCATCCGGGCCATACGGCTCGGTGGCCCAGTGCAGCGCCTCGCTGTTCGGGCAAGATGTTCGCTTCGGTCAGTTCGTGGAACCCGTAGATCAACAGCTGCGCAACGAACACCAGCAGGAAGATCGACGTGACCTGGAAGAACAGGCCGAGGTTCACGCGATGGCCGTAGCGCGACCACAGCATGGCGACACGCGGCCGCGGCGAGCGTGCCCGCGACCGCGCCGGCAATGATCGTGGCGGCCTGCACCTGCGTGAGCAGCGTGCCCATCAGCAGCGCCGTCTCCATGCCTTCGCGCGAGATCATCAGCAGCGTGAACAGGAACACGCCGAGCCCAGGCCGCGGCGCCGGTCTTCGCGGTCGAGGTGCTCAGATGCCCTTCAATCTCGCTCTTGATTTTCTTCGCGGTGCGCCACATGTGGAGGTCAGCGTCGCGACCGAGACGGCCGCCGCGAGCGCGAGCACGCCTTCCCACAAGGCCTGGTTGGCGGCCTGCTGAGAACAGGTAGGCGGCACCGATGCTCAGCAGCACCGACAGCCCGATGCCCCAGTGCACCGCGGGGATCAGTTCACGCCGCCCGCTCTTGCGCAGATACGCAAGGCTGATGGCAATGATGAGGAACGCCTCGAGGCCTTCCCGGAGCGTGATGACGAATGCCTGCAACATACGAGTGACGCCGGTTCCTGCAAAATGAGATTAAGTCTCAGTTCGAGATTCTCAGCATATGCGACCGATCTGGTCGGAGGCAAGTAATAGATATGTGTGCTAAATTTTCAGCAGGTGCAGAGTTTTTAGCATGAGCCAACACCCCGACCCGCTCTCCCGCCGCGAACGGCAGATCCTCGACATCCTCTACGCGAAGGGATCGGCGACCGCCGCCGACGTCCGCGAGGCGCTGCCAGATCGCGCCGAGCTACTCCGCCGTCCGCGCGCTGCTGCGCATTCTCGAGGAGAAGGGCCACGCACGCCATGAGTCGCAGGGCACCAGGTACTCTACCTGCCGCTGGTGCCTCGCGAGAGCGCGCGCAACTCCGCGCTGACGCGCATCGTCCAAACGTTTTTCGACGGTTCCGCCGGCGCAGGCCGCCGCCGCGCTGGTGGACTCCGGATCGCTGTCGGACGACGAGCTGAGCGCGGCTCTCGGACCTGATCGAACGGGCAAAGAAAGAAGGACGTTAGATGGACCTCGAACTCGTCGCGCGAACTTCGGTCATCCTGCTTGCCGCCAGCGTATGCGTCGCGCTGATGCGCCGGGCGGCTCCATCAACGCGTCATCTGGTCTGGCACATCACCATCCTCGTCGTCTTGCTCGCTCCGTTACTTGCACCGCTCGCGCCAGGAATTGCGGTTCCAGCGGTTCCAGGGGTTCCAGCGGTTCCAACGGCGTCGGTCGGTTGGATACCAGGTTCTGTCGCGCCGCCAATCGAACTCGGAACCAGTGGAACCCAACCGAACCATGCCGTTGGAACTGCTGGAACCCTTGGAACCCTTGGAACCCTCGGTTCAGGCGCAGTGCTGTTCTGGTTCGGTTTCTGTTGGTTGCTGAGCGGCGTGAGCGTCTGGCGCGGATCACGACCGGCTCCGGAAACCTGGCTGAACGAAGCGCGGATGGTCGGGCGGCGCATTGGTCTCGATCGGCCCGTCAGCGTGCGTCAATCGTTGAAAGACGGCAGCCCATTCGTCGCGGGCTTCCTGGAATCCGTCGTGATGATGCCGCCGTCGGCCCTGTCGTGGACGGTGGAAGCCAGGCAGGCGGCGTTCGTACACGAGTTGACTCACATCAAGCGGCACGATCGACGAACCCAGGCGATGGCCCAGCTCGCGTGCGCGATCTACTGGTTCAATCCACTCGTCTGGCGTGCCGCCGCCGGTCTCGCGCGCGAGCGTGAGCGCGCGTGTGACGATGAAGTGTTGCGGTTCGGCGCAAAGCCGTCGGCGTACGCCGCGCTGCTGCTCGAACTGGCGCGCACCAACACTTCGGTGTGGACCCCGGCAACGGCGCTCAGCATGGCGCGTCCGTCGGCGATTGAAGGCCGCCTGTTGTCGATCCTCGCCGACGCGGCACGCACCCCGCATCGATCGACCCGGTGGCTCGTCGGCGGTGCGATCGTCACCGTCACCACGGCAATTCTCGGCGCGCAAGCCGCCACCCCGGCCCCGATCGACAGGCGTCGCGAGTTGGTGCCACCGTCTGCGGTGATGGCGCTCGACGATCAACAGCCGATCGCGTCAATTACCGGCGCGCTCGTCGAGGCTTTACACGATACCGATCGCCAGGTTCGCGAGCAGGCCGCAATGGGCCTCGCGCTCACGCCGGGTGCGGCGGTGATCGAGCCGCTGATCACCGCCTTACGGGATCCCGATGCGCAAGTGCGCGAGAAGGCGGCAATCGGCCTCGCCTTCCGGCGCGATCCGCGAATTGTCGGGCCGCTGCTCACGGCGATCGAGGACCGCGATGGCCAGGTCCGTGAGAAAGCGGCGATTGCGCTCGGCGCGAGCGGCGACCCTCGTGCAATCGCAGCGCTGACCGCGGCGACGAAAGACCCCGATTCGCAGGTCCGGGAGAAAGCGGTCGCGGGCCTCGTGATGCTCGGGCGGCGCCAATGAGCGGCGTTCTTTCGGATCTCAAGCACGGCCTCCGCGTCCTGCTCAGGACGCCTCTCTTCACCATCTGCACGATCGCCGCGCTGGCAATCGGCATCGGAGCGACCACGGCCCTGTTCAGCGTCGTGCACGCGCTCCTGCTGAAGCCGTTGCCCTACCGGCATGCGGACTCACTGGTCGTGATGTGGGAGCACAACCTGCCGCGCGACCGCCCGCGCAACGTGATCAGCCCGGCAAATTTCCTGGCGTGGCGGGAGCGGAGCCGATCCTTCGAGGCGATGGCCGCATTCACCCAGAATCGCGTCACGCTCACTGGAGCGGGCGAACCGCAGGAACTGGCGACGCTGATCGTGTCCGCCAACATCCTCGACGTGCTGGGCGTCGCGCCCGCGCTCGGGCGCGGGTTCCTGACCGGGGAAGATCGCGAGGGAGCGCCGCCGGTCATGCTGCTGTCTCACGCGGCGTGGCTGAGGCAGTTTGGCGGCACCGCCGGCGTGCTCGGCCGGCAGGCCACGATCAACGGCGAGCCGGTGACGATCGTCGGCGTGATGCCGCGCCAGTTCGAGATTTTCGGATTGCCCGCCGACGCCTACCTGCCCTTCCATCTGCCACCGCAGGTGCCGTTTCGGGGCCGCAGCCTGATCGGCATCGGACGCCTGCTGGACGGGGTGACCCGCGACCAGGCGCAGGCGGAAATGGAAGGCGTGTCGGCGCAGCTGCGAACCGAGCAGCCTGATTTCAATACCGGCTGGACGGTCAACCTCGTGCCGATGCGCGAGCAGCTGGTCGGTGACGTCCGCCTCGCGGTGCTGGTGCTGTTCGGCGCCGTCGGCGCGGTGTTGCTGATCGCGTGCGGCAACATCGGCAGCCTGATGCTGACGCGCGCCGCGGGGCGGCGCCGCGAGCTCGCGATTCGATCGGCGATCGGCGCCGGCACCGGACGCCTGCTCACGCAACTGCTGGCTGAATCGTTGCTGCTGTCGATCGCCGGCGGCGTGTTCGGCATCCTGCTCGCCGCCTGGATGCTCGGCGGCCTGGCCATCTGGGCCGGGGCTCGCCTCCCGATCCCGTTGATGTCGCAGGTCGCGATCGATCCCAGCGTGCTCGCGTTCGCGGTGATCGTCACGGTGCTGACGACGCTGATCTGCGGACTCGCTCCGGCGGTGGGCGCCACCGGCGGCTCGCTCGTCACGGCGTTGCGCGACGGCGCGCCAAGCGTGTCCGGTTCGCGGCGCGGGCGACTGATCAGGCAGTCGTTCGTGATGGCGGAAATTGCGCTCGCACTCACGGTGCTCTGTGGCGCCGGGCTGCTCGGCCGCAGCCTGCTCGAGCTGCAGAGCGTCAATCCGGGCTTCACCGCGGACTCGGCGTTGACGTTGCGGGTCACGCTGCCACAGCGCTCGTATGCGGATTCGAACGCGCAGCACGCTTTCTACACCCGGGTGATCGATGGACTCCGCGCGCTTCCGCAGGTGACCTCGGTCGGCGGCGCCTCGTTCCTGCCGCTGGCCGGAGCGGGCCCAGGCACCTCCTTCTGGCGCGCCGACGCGCCGCAGCCGCCACCCGCCGAGCGCCCGGTGGTTGACGCGCGGCCGGTCACACCCGGCTACTTCAAGGCCATGGACACGCGGTTGCTGGCCGGACGCGACCTGAGCGACGGCGATACCTCGGACCAGGATCCGGTGGCGGTGATCAACGAGACCTTCGCGCGCCAGATCTATCCGGGTGACAACCCGATCGGCCGCCGCTTCATCCTGTCGCTCGGCAACGACAAGCCGCACGAGATCGTCGGCGTGGTCGGTGACGTCAAGCTGGCCTCGATCGAGGGCGAGATTCGGCCGACCGCTTACCTGTCGTCGCGCCAATACGCGTTCGGCTTGATGACCTTCGTGGTGCGCACCACCGGCGATCCGGCACGGCTCGGTCCCTCGGCGGTGGCCGTGATCCGGCAGATCGATCCGCTGCTGCCGGTCTCGGCGGTGCGGCCGCTCGAGGAAGTGTTCGCCGAATCGATCGCGCGCCCGAGACTGACCGCCGCGGCGATGGGCGTGTTCGCGGCCACCGCACTCCTCCTCGCCGCACTTGGCGTCTACGGCATCGTCGCCTATTCGGTGTCGCAGCGGGCGCGCGAGTTCGGCATTCGCGTGGCGCTCGGCGCCCAGCCGGGACAGATCGTCGGCATGGTGGTCGGCCAGAACCTGCGGGTGGTGGCGCTCGGCCTCGGCGCTCGGCCTGCTGACCGCGATCCCGGCGACGAGGCTGTTGCGTGGATTGCTGTATCAGGTCGGACCGAACGATCCGATGACGTTCATCGCGATTGGCGCATTGCTCGCGGGCGTCGCCGCGGTCGCTTCGTACCTGCCGGCACGGCGTGGCACCGCAGGTCGATCCGGTGGTGACGCTGAAGGCCGAGTGAGGACCGTCAGCTCGAGGTCGTGAGGAAAAGGGGTTGAACTACTCGGCGTAGACGACCGTGCGGACGCTGCGGTGCGCGCGCGCGATTTCCGCGGGCAGCAGCTTGCTCAAGTAGACCTTGGACTCCGCCGAGTCCTTCGGGTGCGGCTCGTGCTTGCACGACGTTGAACTGCAGCTGCGCGAGCACGGCGCGCATGTCGTAGTAGCGGTTCTTGGTCTTGACGACCACTTCCTCGAAACCCGCGCGACATCGCCCACACTTCGGATTCCTCGGTCAGGGCGCGAAAATGCCCCTGGCCGCGCCAGTCGCGGCGCGTGCCGCCAATCCATTGATAGAGAATGCGCCGGCCGTCGAAGTTGACGGCGCCGCCGAGACGGCGCGACCAGGTCGCGCAGCTTGGTGATCGATTCATCGGCGCGGATCTCGTGGACGATCTTGTAGGACACCGGCACCAGCGCCCCGGACGGGTCGTCCGGCAGCGGCGCTTCGGCCATCAGGATCAGCGATTCGCGATCGCGCAGCCGCGTGATGATCTCGTCGGCGGTCTTGCGGCGCGGGAACTCGCCGAAGTATTCCTCGATGTACTGGATTTCCCACGCGCCGGGTTCGAGCGCGTATTGCTTGATCAGGTACTCCACGAGTTCGACGATTATACGAGAAGCGAAAGCCGGGCGGTGAGCCAACGCGGCATGGCAACGGGCGTCGCGACATCAGTACTCCATGCCGATCGCATTGCCCTGGTCGTCGACGTCTAACTTCTGCGCCTGCGACACTTTACCGAGCCCGGGCATCAGCATCATGCTGCCGGCAATCGCCACGACGAAGCCGGCGCCGGCCGACAGCGACACGTCGGTGATGTTCAACGTCCAGCCGACCGGCGCGCCCGCCTGCTTCGGATCGTCGGTGAAGGAATACTGCGTCTTGGCGATGCACACCGGCAAACTGCCGTAGCCGAGCGCCGCGAACTTTTCGAGCCGCGATTTCGCCGCCGGCTTGAACGACACCTTCGCCGCGCCGTAGACCTGCGTGGCAACGGTGGTGATCTTGTCGGCGAGGCTGTCATCGGGCTGGTAGATCGGCCGCACCCGCGTCGGGATCGGAAGCGCTCGGCCGCTGCGACGATCTTCGCCGCCAGCTCCGTCATGCCGTCGCCGCCCTTGGCGTAGCCCTCGCACACCGCCGCCTCGGCGCCGAGCGTGCGGCAGTAGTGGAGCACCAGTTCCAGATCGTCGTCCGGTATCGCCCGGGAATCGATTAAGCGCAATCACCGGCTGGACGCCCCAGCGCCGCAGGTTGTCGAGGTGACGCGCGAGATTCGGGAAGCCGAGGTCGACCGCGCCGTCGGGCGATCCGCCCTGGGCGCGAAGCGCCTTCAGCGTGACGATCACCGCCGCCGCGGACGGCACGTGCCCGCACATCGGCATTACCAGGTCGAAGAACTTCTCGGCGCCGAGGTCGGCGGCAAACCCGGTTTCGTTGACGACGTAGTCCGCCAGGTGCAGTCCCATGCCGCTGCGCCAGCACGCTGCTCGTGCCGTGGGCGATGTTGGCGAATGGCCCGCAGTGCACGATCGCCGGCGCGCCCTCGGTGGTCTGCACGAGATTCGGCATCAGCGCGTCGTTCAGCAGCAGCATCATCGGCCCGACCGCTTTCAGGTCGTCGGCCGTCACCGGCCTGCCGTCGTAGCTGAAGCCGACGACGATGCGGGACAGCCGCTGCCGGAGGTCGGCGCGGCTGTCGGCGAGCGCGAGGATCGCCATGATCTCCGACGCGGCGGTGATCACGAACCCGGTTTCGCGCGCCGGCCCGCTCTCGCGGCCGCCGAGGCCGGTGGCAATGCGGCGCAGCGCGCGATCGTTCATGTCCATGCAGCGCGGCCAGAGGATCTCCTTCGGATCGATCCGCAGGTCGTTGCCGAAATGCAGGTGCGCGTCGAGCAGCGCCGCAAGCAGGTTGTGCGCCGAGGTGATGGCGTGAAAATCGCCGGTGAAGTGCAGGTTGATGCGATCGATCGGCTCGAGCGAGGCCCGGCCGCCGCCGGTGGCGCCGCCCTTCATGCCGAACACCGGTCCGAGCGACGGCTCGCGCAGCGCCGCGATGGCGCTGGTGACCCAGCTTCACCAGGCCCTGCGTCAGGCCGATGGTGTTGACGGTCTTGCCCTCACCGCTCGTCGTCGGCGTGATGGCCGTGACAAGAATCAGCTTGCCGCGCCGCTTGCGAGACCGCTCGAGCGCCTCGAGCCGGATCTTGGCGATCGCATGTCCGTAAGGTTCAATAAGATCCGGCGTCAGACCAAGGTCGGCGGCAATGTCGGCAATCGGTCG
Source organism: uncultured Acidimicrobiia bacterium (assembly GCA_963795125.1). Classification (GTDB taxonomy): domain Bacteria; phylum Acidobacteriota; class Vicinamibacteria; order Vicinamibacterales; family UBA2999; genus 12-FULL-67-14b. The sequence continues at coordinate 287,053 of CAWCGQ010000002.1, forward strand.
CATATGGGACACGGCATTCTAGTCATTTCCGCGGCTGGCGCGCCCGGTTACGGGAGCAGCACGGGCCGCGCCGCCGCCTTCCACTGCGCGTCCCAGCGTTCGGGCGGGTTGCCGGCGAGCCACTCGCGCGACCTTGCCAGCGGCGAATCGGTCGCGATCGTCTCCGAGCGCAACGGTGACCAGCAGGGTCGACAGAGTCGCCCGGGATCGCGGAACGTCACGCCGTGGCGTCCCGCCGTCATCACTTCGCCGAGCACCGGCGCGTAGTCGAACACGGCCACCGGAACGCCGCAGCCGCGTAGGTCGGCGAGCTTCATCGGCAGATCGAGCCCCGACGACGATTGATGTAGGCAGAGACCAAGATCGGCCATGCCGATCAGCGTCGGATAGTCGGCGGGTTCGAGCCACAGCGTCGTCACCGCGATCGCCTTGAACTGTCGCCGCGTGACGCGCGCCTCGAAGGACTCGCGCAGAGCGCCGCGGCCGGTAAGGATCACGCGCCAGCGCTCGAGATGTTGCCGTCAGAGGCTGACCGCCACCCGCCTCGCGCGTCAGCTGCCGCTCCGCGCGTTCGAGCGCCTCGAGCACGAGATCGAAATCCTCATCGGGGGTCCAGCTGGTCGGGCAGACGATGATGGGGGACACGAGCGGCGTCGCCAGTGGCGTGCGGCGCGATGCGGCGCTCCAACGCCGCCGCGTCATCGGCCGACGGCCGCGTGAACGCCGCACCCGGGCGATCGTAGACGACCGCGGCCTTCACCTGGTATTCGCGCGCGAGCCAGTCGGCCAGGGCTTGTGACACGGCAAGATGCGCGTCGGCGCGCGCCGCCCAGCGCTTCTCGCTGCGCGCAATCGCCCTGACGGCGCGATGATGGCTGCCAACCTTCACCGCCGCAATCGTCTGCGCGAGGTTGTGCCAGTCGATCACCAATCGCGCGCCGCGAAGCCGCGAACCAAGCCACGCGACAGACAGGGTCGGAATGGCAGGCGGATTCTGGACCAGTATCGTGTCCGGCTTGGGGATGCGCAGCAGAATCATCAGCAGCGCGACGCCCTGCCGCACACCGCGCATCGCCGATCGGAAGACGAAGCGGTTAACGCCACCTTTCGCTCGATCGGCGAATCCGCGATCGGCCAGGCGATGGACGCGAATGCCCGGGTTCGATGCCACCGCGGGGATCACCTCGGCGCCGGCGAGGCCGATCAGGTCCACCTCACTGCCGGCGTCGGCCAGTGAGGTCGCGTGATACTGCATGCGCGGGCTGCGGCCCAGGTCTTCGAGTACGACAACGGCGGTTCGCATGTGACGGTGTGCCTGCTGCTTGACGCTTGGTCGCGCCGGACTGGCGTTACGGCTGACCCCGCTGGTTGGACGGGGTCGGGACGCTACTTGGACTGGTAGACGCCCCAAGCGGGCGGAAGGTTCATCCGCTGCCGCTCCCCGCGGTCAGGGCAGCTGGCGAAACTGCGGATCTGCCAGCAGTTCCTGGTAGCTGCCGACGCCGGCCACGCGGCCCGTCGCGCAGGTAGATCAGCCGATCGCACTGCTTCACGGTCGAGAGCGATGCGCAATTGCGATCACCGTGCGTGTGCCAGGCGAGCCAGCGTGCCCGCCGTCGCCACGGCGGAGGTGGGCGATGGCTTCGGTGACCTCACGCTCGGTCGGCGCGTCGAGCGCGGCGGTTGCCTCGTCAAAGAACAGCACCGCGGGATCGAGATAGAGCGCCCGCGCGATGGCGACGCGCGCGCGCTGCCCGCCGGAGAGGCGAACGCCGTTCTCGCCAACGACGGTTTCGAGCCGTCGACGGCAGTCCCGCCACCACTTCGTCGAGCCGCGCCTCAGTGACCGCGGCGCCGCAGTTTCGCCTCATCGATCGCGCCGTCGGGAATGCCGAACGCGATGTTGCGCCGCAGCGAGTCATCGAGCAGGTAGACCTCCTGCGACACGTAGCCAATCTGGCGCTGCCACGCGCGCTCGCGGCCGTCGAGCGGCTCGACCATCGATCAGCACCTGGCCGGTGGTCGGCGGCAGCAGTCCCAGCAGAACGTCGACCAGGGTGCTCTTGCCGGCGCCGGTCGGGCCGACGATGCCGATCGATTCGCCGCGATGGATGGTGAACGAAACCCGATCGAGCGCCAGCGGCGGCCCGTCGTCGTAGCCGAACGACACGTCGTCGCACGACAGCGTCTGCCGCAGCATCGGCCGATCGTGATCGTAGGATCCGCGCCGGCGGCACGCGCAGGTGCCGCATGTCGTCGTCCATGCTCCGGATCCACGGCTGCGCTTCGCGCAGGTCGGCCGATGTTCAACCTGATGCGATTGACCGACGGCACCACGCGAAAACCGGTGTAGGCGAACAGCGCGAGGACCGAGACGGTGTCGCCGCCGGAGACGTCCTGTCGCATCACCAGGAACACCACGATCAGCATGCTGACGATCAGCGTCGCCTCGACGCCGAGGCGCGCCAAGGCTCGCCGCCCACGCGCGGCGCTGTTTGGTGAGCGCCGAGCTCGCGCTTGACGTGGCGAAACCGCTCTTCGAAGAACGGCTGGCGGCCGGCGACCGTGACGTCCTTGATCGCGCCGAGGCTCTGCTGCAGCAGGTGCAGCTGCTGCTGATGCAGCGTCGCGTTCGGCCTCGCCGATCTGCTCCCACGATCGACGCGTCAGCACGATCGGCACCAGCACGAGCGCCAGCACGATGCCGACGGTGACCAGCGTGATCGGCGGCGCCGACACCATCAGCACCGCGGCGAGCGCGACGATGGTCACGGCTTCGGCGAGGATGTTGATCGCCGAGCCCGCCGACCAGCTCGTAGGCGATGTCCGAGGCGCGCGTCATCGGCTCGATCAGCGACGCCGAGCGGCGCCTGGCATGAAACAGGTAGTCGGACGACAGGTAGCGCGCGAGCAGGCGTTCGGCGGCGATCGCCGACGAGCGGTAGACCAGGTCCCTGCCGCAGCCACTCGGCCCAGGACGAGCAACAGCCGCGCGCAGCACGTAGAACACGCCGACCGCCAGCGCGAGCAGCGCCACCAGCGAGCGCGGCTCGGTGGGCCACATCGCCCACAATCGCGACACCACCGGCGCGGTGCGCACCTGCTCCGGATCGACCACCAGCCGCAGCAGACCGAACACCGCCAGCGCGCCGGCGGCTTCGATCATCGCGGCCAGGCCGGCGACCGGCACCAGCGCGAACCAGCGCCAGCGCTCGCGCGCCGGCAGCCATCCGATCACCGTTCGCACGTCACGCAGTCACGCGGGACCTGCCCCACTTGTGCTGTTCAGCTACACTACCGCATGCAAGACCTCACCTCCGGCTCGCTCACCGAGCACCTGCTCAAAACGACGAGCTTCATGCTGGTCAGCATGGTCTTCCAGACGCTCTACGTCCTGGTCGATCTGTTCTGGATGGGGCGGCTCGGCACCGACGCGATCGCGCGCGGTCGGGCTGGCCGGCAATCTGTCGTTCGTCGTGATCGCGATCACGCAGATGCTCAGCGTCGGCGCGACGACGCTGGTGTCGCATGCGTCGGGACGGAAGGATCAGGACCGCGCGATTTTCCTGTTCAACCAGTCGCAGGTGCTGTCGATGGTCGTCGGCGATGCGTGTTTTTCGCGTTGGCGATGCGCTTCCGTCATCAGTATGCGGCCGAGCCAGAGCGCGACCGAGGGCATGCGGATCGCGACCGAGCAGTATCCTGCTGTGGTTCATCCCGGCGATGGCGCTGCAGTTCGCGATGGTGGCGATGGGCGCGGCGCTGCGCGGCACCGGCAATTTCAAGCCGGGCATGTGGGTGCAGATCGGCACCGTCGTGATCAACATGGTGCTCGCGCCGCTTCCTGATCTTCGGCTGGGGTCCGTTTCCGGAGATGGGCGTCAGCGGCGCGGCGGTGTCGACGCTTCGTGGCGATCGTCGTCGGCGTGGCGTGGATCTCGGTTTACTTCCTCGACGCCAACGCCTACCTGCGTTTTCACTTCCGGCCACTGGAAGCCGCAGCTGCGGGTGTGGTGGGAAATGTTGAAGATCGGCCTGCCGGCCGGCGCCGAGTTCGCGATGATGGGCATTTACATGGCGGTGATCTACGCGATCACCAAGCCGTTCGGCGCGGCGGCGCAAGGCGGCTTCACGATCGGCCTGCGGATCGTGCAGTCGGCGTTCCTGCCGGTGGTGGCGCTCGGATTCGCGGTGGCGCCGGTGGCGGGACAGAACTTCGCGGCGCGCAAGGGCGATCGGGTGCGGGCGGCGTTCAAGGCGGCCGCCGGCCTGGCGGCGGGCCTGATGCTGGTGATGGCGATCGGCATTTATTTCGCCGCCGCGGCGCTGATGGGCATCTTCACGAACGATGCCGAGGTCACCCGCGGTCGGCGTCGAGTACCTGCGGATCGTGGTGCTGACGTTTGTCGCCTCTGGCATCACGTTCGTGTCGTCGAGCATGTTCCAGGCGCTCGGCAACACCATGCCGTCGCTGGTGACGTCGGCCCTGCGGCTCGTCATGAGCGTGATCCCGGCGATCTTTCTCGCACGCGTGCCGGGCTTCCACCTGACGTGGATCTGGTACCTGAGCGCGGCGGCGGTGTTCCTGCAGATGACCGCCAACCTGCTGCTGCTGCAGCGCGAGTTCCGGCTGAAGCTCGACACGCCCCGCCGCTCCCGTCGCGGTGGCGGGGGCGTAGGAATAAAACGGGACTGACTCAAACGCTCAGACCCCGTATAATCTCCGCACGTGAAGCTCGCGGTCCCGAAAGAATGCCGCCCCGGCGAACGCCGGGTGGCGGTTACCCCTGAGAACGTCGCCCGCCTGGTCAAGATGGGCTTTGCCGTCGCCGTCGAGCACGACGCCGGCGCCGCCGCCTCATTTGGCGACGAGGATTACGTCGCGGCCGGCGCGGAGATCGTCGCCGACGCCCGCACCATCTGGCAGACCGGCGACATCCTCCTCAAGGTGCAGCCGCCGGAGATGCACCCGACGCTCGGCGTGCACGAGGCCGAGCTGCTCCGCGAGCACGGCACGCTGATCTCCTTTCTCTATCCGGGCAAGAACACGGACTCGTCGCAGCGCCTGGCGGCGCGCAAGGCCACCGCGATCGCGGTCGATCAGATTCCGCGCATCTCGCGCGCGCAGAAGATGGACGCGCTGTCGTCGATGGCCAACATCGCCGGCTATCGCGCGGTGGTCGAAGCGGCGAGTTTCTACGGGCGCTTCTTCACCGGCCAGATGACGGCGGCCGGCCGCGTGCCGGCGGCCAAGGTGCTGGTGATCGGCGCCGGCGTGGCCGGCCTGGCGGCGATCGGCGCGGCGCGCGGCATGGGCGCGATCGTGCGCGCCTTCGACACGCGGCCGACGGTCAAAGAGCAAGTCAAGAGCATGGGCGCCGAGTTCATCGAGCTCAACGTCGCCGAAGACGGCGAGGGCGCGGGCGGCTACGCCAAGGAGATGAGCCCGGCGTTCATCAAGGCCGAGATGGAGATGTTCGCCGCGCAGGCCAAGGACGTCGACATCATCATCACCACCGCGCTGATTCCCGAACCGGCCCGCGCCGATCCTGATCACCGAAGAGATGGTCAAGACGATGAAGAAGGGCTCGGTGATCGTCGACCTGGCCGCCGAGAACGGCGGCAACTGCGCGCTGACCGAGCCGGGCAAAGTCGTCGAGCACTACGGCGTTCACATCCTCGGCTACACCGATCTGCCGAGCCGCCTGGCGCCGACCGCCAGCCTGCTGTTCGGCAACAACCTGACGCACCTGCTCGCGGACCTGGGCGGCGCCAGCCATTTCCATCTCGATCTCGCCGACGAAGTGGTCCGCGGCGCGCTGGTGCTGCGCGACGGCGAGCTGCTGTGGCCGCCGCCGCCACGGCCGCCGGCGGCGCTGCCGCCGGATCCGAAGCTGGCGGCGGCCAAGGTCGCCCGCGCCGATCATCACCGAGAAGCCGAAGAGCGTCGCCGGACCTGGCGTTCGCCGTGCTCGGCGCGGCGGCGTTCGTCTGGCCTGGGCCTGGTCGCCCCGCCGGCGTTTCTGTCGCACCTCACGGTGTTCGCGCTCGCCTGCATCGTCGGCTGGCAGGTGGTGTGGAACGTGACGCCGGCGCTGCACACGCCGCTGATGAGCGTGACCAACGCGATCAGCGGCATCATCGTGATCGGCGGCATGCTGCAGGTCAGCGGCCCGCCGACGCTCGGCGGTCGTGATCCTCGGCGCCGCGGCGATTCTGCTCGCGACGATCAACATCGCCGGCGGCTTCCTGGTCACGCAGCGCATGCTGAAAATGTTCCGTCGATAGCGCATGCCTGAGACCCTCGTCACCATCGCGTATCTCGCGGCCGGGCTGCTCTTCATCTTCAGCCTCGGCGGGCTCTCGAAGCAGGAGTCGGCGCGGCCGCGGCAACGTGCTCGGCATGCTCGGCATGCTGATCGCCGTCGCGGTCACCGCGTTCGGACCGCGCGTCGACAGTTACGCCGTGATGACCGGCGCCCTGCTGGTCGGCGGCGCGATCGGCGCGGTGCTGGCGTCGCGGGTCGAGATGACCGCGATGCCGCAGCTGGTCGCGATCCTGCACAGCTTCGTCGGCGCGGCGGCGGTGCTGGTCGGCATCGCCACCGCGATGAATCACACGCAGGTGCTCGGCGGCGTCGAGGCGCGCATTCACGAAATCGAGATCTTCGTCGGCGTGTTCGTCGGCGCCATCACCTTTACCGGATCGGTCATCGCCTTCGGCAAGCTGCAGGGCCTGATCGGCAGCAAGCCGCTGCTGCTGCCGGGCCGGCACCTGATCAACCTGATCGCGATCCTGGCGTGCCTCTACCTCGGCTCGTGGTTCGTGTTCCACGGCAACTACTTCGCGCCGGTGTGGCCGCTGCTGGCCATCACGGCGATCGCGTGCCTGCTCGGCATTCACCTGGTGATGGCGATCGGCGGCGCCGACATGCCGGTGGTGGTGTCGATGCTCAACAGCTACTCGGGCTGGGCGGCGGCGGCGGCGGGCTTCATGCTCGAGAACGACCTGCTGATCATCACCGGCGCGCTGGTCGGCTCGAGCGGCGCGATCCTGAGCTACATCATGTGTCACGCGATGAACCGCTCGTTCCTCAGCGTGATCCTCGGCGGCTTCGGCGCCGACGAGGGCGCGGCGCCCGGGCGGCGCCTCGGCGCAGCCGGCCGGCGAAGTGAAGGCGGTGACCGCGGAGGATACCGCCGACTTCCTGCGCGACGCCAAGCAACGTGGTGATCGTCCCCGGCTACGGCATGGCGGTGGCGCAGGCGCAGTATCCGCTCTACGAAGTCACCAAGCTGCTGCGCGAGAAGGGCGCCAACGTCCGCTTCGCGATCCACCCGGTGGCCGGCCGCCTGCCCGGGCACATGAACGTGCTGCTGGCCGAGGCCAAGGTGCCGTACGACATCGTGCTCGAGATGGAAGAGATCAACGACGACTTCAAGGACACCGACGTCGTCATCGTGATCGGCGCCAACGACATCGTCAATCCCGGCGCGCTCGACGATCCGTCCAGCCCGATTTACGGCATGCCGATCCTCGAAGTCTGGAAAGCCAAGACCTGCATCGTGATGAAGCGCGGCATGGCCAGCGGCTACGCCGGCGTCGACAATCCGCTGTTCTACAAGGACAACACCCGGATGCTGTTCGGCGATGCGAAGAAGATGATCGACGCGGTGCTGTCGGCGCTGAAGACCTAGCCCGCGCCGGGCAGTCGGGAGGTCTCTGCTGGACGGGCCGCTAGACCGGCCCGAACGCCAGGAACGTCCGCGGATTGTCCACCAGGATCGACTGCAGCGTCGCCTCGGGCAGGCCCGCCTTCAGCAGCATCGGCGCAAACACGGTGACCGCCTGTCCCAGTCCGCCGCCGCCGTTTTTCTTGAGGCCGCGGGCGTTCGAGAAGTCCGACGCAATCAGGATCTTCGACGCGTGGCCGGCCGCGACGATCGCCATGATCGTCGTCACCTTCTGCGCGTCGGGCACGAGCGCGATGGTGACGCGATCGAAACCGACGAACGCGCCGCGCTGCGCGATCTCGATCGGAATCTCCGCTTTCGGATCGTCGAGACAGCAGACGTGGCCGATCGCCAGGTTGGCCGGCTTCACGCCGTTGGCGAGCAGCAGATCGAGCTGCTTGATGGCGGTGTCTTTCGGCACCGGGTTCTGCGTCGGGCGCGTGCCGGTGTAGGCGTTGTGCGTGAAGATCGGCAGCCCGGTGCGGGCGTGGGCCTTGGCGATCGCCGTGAACACCTTGCGCTCGTCGTCGGTCATCACGCCGCCCTGCTGGCCGATCTCGCCGAAGGCGCCGAAGCGCGAGGCGGCGGCCTCCTTGGCGAGCTCGATCGGCGATCTGGTCCACCGACTTGGCGGCGAGGTCGGCGGGATAGGTGCGCTGCATGTAATAGCCGCCGCTGGCGATCACCGGCAGGCCGGACTCGGTCGAGATGCGCTTGAGCGCATCGACGCTGCGATTCATGTCGGCGTGGCCGCCGTCGACGATCGCCGCAATGCCGTCGGCTTTGGCGGCGCGCGCCTCCTCGATCATCAGCGCCACGTCGTCGGTGAAGTGTTCGCTTGGCGCCGAGCGGAAAGCGCATCGACAGATGCTCGTGGAACAGCGACGGCCCCGACGCCAGTTCGTCCGGCGCCAGGTCCTTCAGGAGGGTGCGAATGATCGCGCCCTTGGCAAACACCGGGCGCGCCGGCGCCTGCGCGGACAGCGTGGCTCCCGCGCGTCCGGCGACGCCGGCCGCGGCGCCGGCGCCAAGCATCGCGAGCGCTTCACGTCGTGTCAGGTTCATCGTCGGGCAGGGTAACATACGACACTTTCCATGAATCACGTTTTCGCGGACCTGCCGCTCGCGCGGCGCCTCGAACAGACCGAGGGCCGCGGCAATGCCGCGTTTGTCGATGCGCAGGCGCGTCTCGATCCCAACTCCGGGCGCGATCTGGAAGGTCGCCGCCGGCACGTCGGTGATGTTCGCCGGCGTCGGCTCGCCGACTCACCCAGACCTTCGGGCTGGGATTGCACCAGCCGCTGAAGCGAAGACGACCTCGATGCGATCGAGCGTTTCTTCAAGACGCGCGGATCGGCGGTGAGCCACGAGGTCTGTCCGCTGGCGGGAGTCGGAGGTGTTTGCGACGCTGGCGCGGCGCGGCTATCGTGCCGGTCGAACTGTCGAGCGTGCTCTATCAACCGATCGACGCCACCACGCAGCATTGCGGCCAACCCGCAGCTGACGGTGCGGCCGGTCGAGCCGCAGCGAAGGCGCGCTCTACGCCAGGGTGTCGGCTCAGGGATGGAGTGACCATCCCGAACTGATGCCGTATATCGAAGGCTTCGCGCGAGTTGAGCATGGCGTGCGCCACGCTGCTTCGTGGCGGAGCGCGACGGCCCGCCGATCGCGACCGCGGCGTTGTTCATGCACGAGGGCACGGCGCTGCTCGCCGGCGCCAGCACCGTCCCCGAAGGCCGGCGCCAGGGTGCGCAGAACGCGCTGCTCGACATTCGACTGCGGATGGCGGCATTAAACGGATGTAATCTGGCGATGATGGTGGCCGTCACCCGGCAGCGCCTCGCAGCGCAACGCCGAGCGGCAGGGATTCCGGATCGCCTATACACGAACCAAATGGCAACTGTAATTCACGCGCTCATCGTCGTGTTCGCCTGCCTCTCGCCGGCCGCCGCGCAGTCGACGCGCGTCGAAACCATCGCCGAGGAGCAGGCCGAGAAGGCCAAGGCGCTCGGCGCCGAGGGCCCGTCCGAGGCGGAGCGCATCATCCGGCGCGTGCTGCTGTCGCCGCTGCTCAACGGCGGCGAAGGTGTGTATCCGTGGTTCGGCAGCGTCTACCGCGGCACCGGCATGGCGGTCGGCGTCGGCTTCCTCACAGCGCTTCCAGAACGCGGCGTACTTCAATCTCCAGTCCGGCATCTCGATCAACAACTCGATGCTGGTGCGCGGCGGCGTTCGCGGCGCCGGAGTTGTGGCGCGGCAGGATGCAGTTCGAGACCAGCGCCCAGTGGCTCGACGCGCGCGGCGTGTCGTTCTACGGCTTCGGCCAGGATTCTTCCCGCGACCACCGCGAACGGTTCGACTACACGCCCAAGGACATTGGCGCCAGCCGCCACGATCAGGCCGATCCGATTCGTCGCGCTGACCGGCGGCTACACCTTCATGAATTTCGACACGCACCGCGACGCGCCGCGTTTCTCCGGCGTCGACGCGCCGGGCATGGACGAGGAGCTGAACTATCACGTCACGCGCGGCACCGTCGCGTTCGACTGGCGGCCGTCGCCCGTCCTACAGCACGCGCGGCGGCTACTACCGCGCCACGTTCGAGCGCAACCAGGAAGCCAAGAGCCTGCCGTATTCCTTCACCGCGCAGGAATACGAGGTCGTGCAGCTGGTGCCGCTGGTGCGCGAGCAGTTCGTGCTGGCCGCGCGCGGGCTGATGACGCTGACCACGCCCGATCGCGGCCACGAGGTGCCGGTGATGCTGTCGCCGTTTCTCGGCAGCGGCTCGCACGCTGCGGGGCTTCGCCAACCGTCGCTTCACCGATCGCAATCGCGTGCTGCTGACCGGCGAGTACCGCTGGCGGCCGTCGCGCTATCTCGACATGGCGCTGTTTCTCGACGCCGGACAGGTCGCGGCGCGACCGCCGCGATTTCGACTCTCGACGAGTTCGACGTCGCCTGGGGCATCGGCGCGCGCTTCCACGGCCCCACGTTTCAACGCCCTGCGCATCGAGGTCGCGCGCGGGCGGGAGGGCATCCGGCTGATCTTCACCGGATCGCAGCCATTCTGATGATCACCGCCTAGGCAGCCATCGTCCTGCTCGCACTGTCCGTGGTCGTCCTGTCGCTCGCTGACGCTGCGGCGCGCAGACGCGCCGCTTCTTTCCGGACGATCCGATCTGGCAGCGAGCCGATGACGCAGGACGTCAAGAACGCGGCGCGCTACGAGCCCGATCTCGCCTACCAGACGATCGAGAACCTGTTCTGGCGTCCGGGCGACAGCGTGCTCGGCCAGCGCGCCAAGAACGTCAACACCGTGGACGAAGTGCCGGACGGCCCGTACTTCGTGAACCGCGCCGGCCGCACGCCGCTGACGCCGGCGATCGTGGCGCGCGCCGCCAACACCGGCAACGGACCGGCGCCGGGCAAGTGGACGGTGGTCTCCGCGAAGAGCGACGGCGTCACGCCGGGCTTCACGATTCGCGACTCCGCGAACCAGCTGTGGTTCATCAAGTTCGATCCGCCCGGCTGGCGCGCGATGGCGACCGGCAGCGAGATCGTCGCCGCCAAGTTGTTCTGGGCCGCCGGCTACCACACCGCCGAGTACCACATCGCGCAGCTGCGGCCGTCCGATCTGGTGATCGGCAAGGACACCCGCATCACGCCGGTGGGCGAAGCGCCGCGGGCGATGCACCAGGGCGACATCAGCTGGCTGCTCGGCGCGCGCCGATCGCGATGCCGACGGCTCGTATCGCGTCATCCTCAGCAAGGCCGCGCCGGGCCGGCCGGTCGGCCGCATCAAGTTCCACGGCACCCGCGCGGACGATCCGAACGACGTCGTCCCGCACGAACATCGCCGCGAGCTGCGCGGCTACTTCGTGTTCGCCGCCTGGCTCAATCACGTCGACGCCAAAGGCATCAACTCGCTGTCGACGCTGGTCACCGAGAACGGCCGCAGCTTCATCCGTAATTACCTGCTCGATTTCGGATCGGCGCTCGGCAGCGCCGCGATCGGGCCGCGCGAAGGCTGGGAAGGCTACGAGGCGCTGGTCGAAGAGGCCGGCGCGATCCTCAGGCGGACGCTGTCGCTCGGCTTCAACATCCCGGTGTGGCGCACCCAGGATTACTTCGAGTCGCCGTCGATCGGCCGGCTGCCGCGCGATCACTCGAAGTGGAATCCCGAAGAGTGGTGCGCCGCACATCACCAACGCGGCGTTTCGTCACATGCGCGCCGACGACACGTTCTGGGCCGCGACTGAAGCTGGCGTCGATCACCGACGAGATGATTCGCGCCGCGGTCGCCGAGGGCAAGTTCGGCGATCGCGAGTCGGAGGAGTTTCTCGCCAAGGCGATCTCGGATCGCCGCCTCCGCATCCTGCAGACCTTCCTGCCGAAGGTGAATCCGATCGTCGATCCGGCGCTGGATGACAAGCGGCCGGCTGTCGTTTCGAAACGCGGCCGTCGACGCCGCGGTGGCCCGGACCGGCACCGGGCTACCGGGCGCTCTGGTACACCTTCGACAACCAGACCGACAAGGCGACGCTCGTCGCCACCACCGAAGAAATCCGCAGAGTCCGATGGTCAATGCCGCCCATGCCGGCGTCGGAATACATCAAGGTGGACCTGTCGGCGGTGGGTGGGCCGGAGCCGTGGACCAGGCCGGTTTCCGCCTATTTCCGAAGAAATTCCGGGGGTTGGAGCGCTGGTCGGCTTCGAGCGGCAGCCTTGAGTGTACCCGGCAGGTAATAGTGTGGGCCGGGAGCGGCTTCCGCCGATAAAGGATCCCAAGGGTCATGAGATACTGGAACTCTGCTTTCCGGCACCCATACTGTTAAGAAAACGAGCGATTCGATGTTGAAGCTTCGCATTCTCGCGACTGCCATTCTCGCGCTTGCCCTTGCCGTCCCGGCTTTTGCGCAGGCGACCCCACCGGCTCCGAACAGCGGACGAGGTGGCCGCAGTGACACCGGACGGTTCGAGCGATGGCCAGGCCGCCGCCGGCACCACCATCATCCCGCCACTGCCGGTGCCGCCGCCGATGCCGGAAGGCAACCCGTTCAGGCTGTCGGCGGGCGATTTCAAACGTTTCTTCAGCGTCGACACCGGCAAGACCCTGGCCTACGTGTCCATGGTCGCCATCACCGCGGCGCCGTGGGATCTTCAGGGCGTCAACAACGGCTTCAACATCCCGACCACGGTGTTTCAGTCCGGCAACCTGATCGGCAGTTTCGTGTTCCAGACCGGCGCCGGTTTCGCGACCTACGCCGCCGCCAAGTCGATCGGCAACGCGAAGGGCGCCCGCGTCGGCCGCGACATCGTCCGCGCACAGCTCCTCTCGCAGGCGATGGTGCAGGGGCTCAAGTTCACCGTCCGGCGCGAGCGTCCGGACGGCAGCAATCGCCAGTCGTTCCCATCGGGACATTCGTCGAGCGCCTTCGCGACGGCGACCGTGCTGCATCGCCATTACGGCTGGAAGATTGGCGTGCCCGCGTATGCGCTTGGCGGCTACGTTGCGCTGGCGCGCATGTCGTGGAACCGTCACCATGCGTCGGATGTGGTGATGGGCGCCGGCTTCGGCATCGCGGCGGCGCGCACCGTCACGATGACGGTCGCGAAGTCGAAGTTCAATCTCGGCGTGCAGCCGCAGGCGCGCGGCGCGTCGATCAACTTCACCAAGATCTACAAATAGCGGACACGCCATGAGGGGCATCGGCGGCGCTCTCGTCGTCTTGCTGCTGGCCGGGCCGCCGTGCCTGACGCCGGCCTACGCCCAGGCCGCCGCCGCCGCGCCTGCTCCCGAGCTGTCGGCTGAGCAGATCAAGACCTTCCTCAAACACGCCAAGGTCACTCGCACGCGCGGCACCGACAAGGGCGTGACCGCGCCGAAGCGGCTGACCCTGAGCGACGGCACGATCACGCACGACGCGGTGTTCCAGGCCATCGACGAGCGCCGCACCATCGCCACTCTTGGCGGCGGCGCCCGCGCCCAGACGATCGAGCTCAATTTCGTCGATTCCTACAAATACAACATCGCCGCCTACGAACTCGCGCGGCTGCTCGACCTCGATCAGATGATGCCGGTCTACGTCGAGCGGAGATGGAATGGCCAGCTCGGATCGATCAGCTGGTTCATGCCGACGCTGATGGACGAGAGCGATCGGCTCAAGAAGAAGATCCAGCCGCCCAAGCCGACCGACTGGAACCACCAGATGTACCGGATGCGGGTGTTTTCGTCGCTCGTCCGCGACACCGATCGCAACCTGACCAACGTCCTGATCTCGCCCGAGTGGAAAGTGGTGATGATCGATTTCTCGCGTGCGTTCCGCCTGCAGCCGGAACTGCAGCACCTCCAGGACCTGGGCAAGATCGATCGCCGGCTGCTCGCCAGGCTCGAGTCGCTGACGAGAGACTCGGTCCAGGAGGTGAGCAAGGACTGGCTGACCAGGAGTGAAATAGACGCGGTGATGGCGCGCCGCGACCTGCTGGTGGCGCATTTCAAGAAACTGGTCGCCGAGCTCGGCGAGGACAAAGTCCTCTACTAGCGCACCGTCGCCGGCGCCCGGCGATGACGGGTGGCGCGTTCGTAGGCGGCGGCAAGCTCGAGCAGGCGCTTGTCGTCCCACATCCTTCCAAGCAGCGAGATGCCCACCGGATAGCGGCCGCCGATGAAGCCGGCAGGCACGGTGACCTGCGGCAGACCGGTGGCCGCGCTTTCTTCGCAGGTGCCCGGCTCTGATCCATACCGCTCGGCGCCGCCTTCATGCGTGTGCGGGCGCGCCTGGTTCGCGGGATACAGCATGGCGTCGAGCTGCTGCTGCTCCATCAGGTCGACGAAGATCTGCCGGAACGTTTCGCGGCCGGCAACGAAGCGGCGGATCGCGTCGTCGAGTGCCGCGCCGGCCGGCGTCGGCGCGAGCGCGCCCTCGAATCGACGGGCGCTCACCGGCGCCAGCTTCCCGGATGCGAGCAGATCCTGGATCGTCAGCACCTTGTCGCCGGGCTTCGCGCCGCGCGAAAGATAGGCCATCCAGCCGTCGCGCAGCGATCCGGGCGCCGCGCCGCGTGCCGCCGCATACCTGGCGTCGTAATCGGCAATCGCCACGTCGACGACGATGGCGCCGGCGGATCGGAGTTCCTTGATCACGCGCTCCATGTTGGCGGCGACCTCGCGCTCGCCGGTGAAGCCGGCAAAGCGCTGGCGGAACGCGCCGATGCGCTTGCCTGTCAGCGTCGCGGCATCGAGACCGGACGCAAACGATCCGGAGATATGTTTCGCCGCGTCCACGGTCACCGGATCTTCAGGATCGAATCCGGTCACGAGGTCGAGCGCCATCGCCACATCGCGCACCGATTTGCCCATCGGCCCCACGGCATCGTTGTAGGTGTTGAGCGGCATCACGCCGGCACGGCTGGTCAACCCTCGCGTAGTGCGGATCGTCGCCAGCGCGGCGAAGGAGGCGGGGTTCGACAGCGAATTGCAGGTGTCGGTGCCGAACGCGAGCGCGGCCAGACTGGCGGCGACGGCGGTGGCGCTGCCGCCGCTCGATCCCGAGGTGCTCAGCGACGGGTCGTAGGCGTTGCCGACGGTGCCGCCGACGGTGCTGATGCCGAAATCGCCGAAGGGAAACTCATCGAGATTGGCCTTGCCGAGGACCACCGCGCCGCCTCGCTTCATGCCCGCGGCGACGCGCGAATCCAGGCGCGGGCGATGATCGACCAGCGCCAGCGATCCGCTGGTGGTGGGCAGCCCGGTGGCGTCGATGTTGTCCTTGAAGACGATCGGAACCCCGTGAAACGGGCTGCGCACCGCACCGGCGGCGCGCTCGGCATCGCGGTCCCGCGCGTCGGCGATGGCACGCGGATTAATCGACAGCACCGACCGGAACGTCGGGCCGTGGCGATCGTAGCGGGACAGCCGCGCCAGGTAGTCGCGGGTGATGTCTTCGGAGGTGATCAGGTTGCGGGTCATCGCGTCTTGGAGTTCGGAGACAGTTTTTTCAAAGACCGTGAAGTTCGACGAGGGTTCTACGGACGTTCTACGGCCGTTCGACGATGGGAGTGTCCAGTTCGAAATCTGTGATTGTTGAAGCGGTGTGAGACCGCGCAGATCCGGCGATTTCACGAGCGAGGCAGCGATCTCGGCCACGCGTCTGATCTCGGATCCGGCGGGAGGAATTCTGGCGTCCGGCTCTGAGTAGACAGGTGCGCCGGTCAACAGCCCGTCCTTGTAAGGAACCGGATAGCCGCCGCGTGGATCGTAGACTTCGCTCAGCCCCTTCACGACAAACGTCATCAACGCGCGCGTCTCGCCCGGACCCAGCCGCAGCGTGAACACGTAGCCAATGTGCGCGGGGTCGAATCCGGGCCAGCGGCTCTCGAACGGATCGCCGTAGATGTCGCCAACCGCCGTCAGCACTCCGGGCGTCGATCCCAGCACGTGCGCCGAGGGCCCGTGCCCCGACGGACCCAGCGCCGGATTGGCCGCGCCCGCCGCGTTCTGCATCACCACCACGTAGGCGTCCGACAGATCGATCCGCCGATCGCCGCTGGCGGTGGCGGCGATGGCGAGCTGGCCGCCGTCCTCGTAGGCGCCGGCGGCGCCGCCCCAGGCAATCTGGACGATGCGATCCTCGCTCGTGGAGTTGGTGAAGGTGTCGAGATAACGAAGATACTGCGTGTCTTTCGCGGTGGTGACCCCGCGGGCCACCACGATCCCTTCGGTCAGCACCGGCGTCACCGAGTCGAATCGTCCCGCGCCATCGTGATGCAGGCCGAAGCCCCTCAGGTAGTGATTGCGCGTGAGCACCAGGTCGTCGGCGCGGCGCACCTGCAGCTTGAGATAGCCGAAGCCATTGAACGGGTTGGCGCGCCCGCCGGTGGCAATGCCGCCGCTGTCCTGGGCCCAGGGGCTGGTGTCCTGGATATCCCAGTACTGACCGTCCGCGGATGGCACGCGCGTCACGCCCGCAAGTTGCGCCACGGTGGTCGCGGCGAACGTTGCGATCAACAGACCTTTCAAGAGTCGCATCGCGTGACTATACTCCGCCACATGAAGAGAGCCGCCGTCCTACTCGCCCTCTGTGTCGCCGTCACGGTCTCGCTCGGCGGCCAGGATCGCCAGGCGCAGGACGACGCCGCCAAGCCGGCAGAGGGTTTCACGCTCAAGACCGCCGAGACCATCACCTTCACGACCGACGAAGTGACGTGGATGCAGGTCGACGTCTCCCCGGATGGGCGGACGATTCTTTTCGATCTTCTCGGCGATCTCTACACCCTGCCGATCGGCGGTGGCGAGGCCACGCGCATCATCGGCGGGTTGCCATTCGAGAGCCAGCCGACCTGGTCGCCGGACGGCAGGACCATCGCGTTTCTGACCGATCGCACCGGCGTCGAAAACCTGTGGATCGCCAACGCGGATGGGTCGAATCCACGCGCCGTCAGCAAGGACGGGCGCACCAGCGACCGGCCGCAGATCATGGTGTCGCCGGCGTGGACGCCCGACGGCAATTACATCGTCGTCTCGAAATCGCGGCCGCCAGAGCCGGGCACCTTCGGGCTGTTCATGTATCACCGCGACGGCGGCACGGGCGTGCGGGTCGGTCCGGCGCCGCCGCCGCAGCCGGCGCCCGAGGCGCAGGGACCGCCGCCCGCGCCACCGACCAACAAGATGGGCGCGGTGGTGTCGCCCGACGGCCGATTCATCTATTACACGCAGCGCACCGGCACGTTCACCTACAACGCGCGGTTCCCGATGTGGCAGATCTATCGCCACGACACCGAAACCGGCGACGTCACGCAGATCACCAACGCCCAGGGCAGCGCGATTCGTCCGGCGATTTCTCCCGACGGCAGGTCGATGGTGTTCGGCACGCGCCACAAGGCGCAGACCGGCCTGCGTGTCCGCGACCTCGAGACCGGCGCGGAGCGATGGCTGGCCTACCCGGTAACACGCGACGATCAGGAATCGCGCGCCAGCCGCGACACGCTGCCGCGCTACGACTTCATGCCCGACGGCAAGTCGTTGATCGTGCCCGTCGACGGCAAGCTGCAGCGCATCGATCTTGCCAGCGGGCAGGCCACGCCGATCCCCTTCACCGCCAAAGTCGAGGCCGAGATCGCCCCGCGCGTCTACACGCCGGTGCGGGTGGACGACGGCGCGTCGGTCCGCGCCAGGCTGGTGCGCTGGCCCACGCTGTCTCCGGACGGGTCGACGCTGGTGTTCGGCGCGATGAACCGGCTGTACGTGCAGGCCTACCCTGACGGGTCGCCGCGACTGCTCACCACCGGCGAGCCGAGTGGCTCGTCACCGTCGCACGAAGGCGAGTTCATGCCGTCGTGGTCGCCGGACGGGCGCTCGATCGTGTACGTCACCTGGACGACGACCGGCGGACAGATCAAGCGAGTGGCGGCAACCGGCGGCCGGCCGGAAACCTTGACGCCCAATCACGGCTACTACCTCGACCCGACCTACTCGCCCGATGGATCCCGCATCGTCTATCTGGCCGGCGCCGCCTCCGACCAGTTGTATTCGATCCTGATGGACACGCCGCCGGAGAACGATCTCGAGGGCGACGAGCATGCCGCGCGCGAGATTGGCGGGGTCAGCCCGCCCAACACGCTCGAGATTCGCTCGATGCCCGCGGCCGGCGGCGCCTCGACGCTGATCGCGTCGGCGCAAGGTGGACGGGGTCCGCACTTCGCGCGCAACGACGGCGCGCGCGTCTATTTCACGACCAATCGCGGCCTGCAGTCGATCACCATGGACGGCTACGATCGACGCACGCATCTGCGCATCACCGGCACCGGGCCCGGCAACAATCCACCCGGCGCCGACGACATCAGGCTGTCGCCCGACGGCAGCCGCGCCTTCGTCAGTATCCAGGGCCGGCACTACCTGGTCACCGCGCCGCGCGCGGGCCGCGAAACGGTGGAGGTCAAAATCCAGGGCCGCGGCGAGGCCGCCACCGTGCCGGTCAAGGCCATGTCGCTCGAAGGCGGCGACTACCTCCGCTGGAGCGGCGATGGCCGTGCCGTCACGTGGGCCTGGGGCGCGCAGTTCTTCCGCCAGCCGATCGATGGCGCCGAGCCGGCCAGGCTCGATGTCGTGGTCGAGTTGCCGCGATCGCGGCCGAGCGGGTCGGTGCTGCTGACCGGCGCGCGCATCATCACCATGCAGGGCACCGACGTGATCCCGCAGGGCGATGTGCTGGTCACCGGCAATCGCATCGCCGCCGTCGGCAGGCGCGGCTCGCTCACCGTTCCCCCGAACACGCGCACCATCAGCGTCGCCGGCAAGACCATCATGCCCGGGCTGGTCGACGCGCACTCGCACATGTGGCCGCCGCGCGGCGTGCACCAGACCGAGGTGTGGCAGTACCTCGCGAACCTCGCCTACGGCGTGACCACCACGCGCGATCCGCAGACCTCGACGCCCGATGTGTTCGCCTACGCCGACATGGTCGACAGCGGCATGATTCCCGGTCCGCGCATCTATGCGACCGGACCCGGCGTGTTCGCGGGCAGCGGCATCGACAGCCGCGAGGCCGCCTTCAATTACATCAAGCGCTACAAGGACGCCTATCGCACCAACACGCTCAAGCAGTACGTCGCCGGCGATCGCATTGTCCGCCAGTGGATCATCGAGGCCTGCAAGGAGTACGGCATCACCGCGACGATTGAAGGCTCGCTCGATCTGAAGCTCAACCTGACGCAGATGGCGGACGGCTACTCGGGGCAGGAGCACAGCCTGCCGATCGCGCCGCTCTACAAGGATGTGACGACGTTTGTCGCCAGGACCAAAACGTTTTACACGCCGACCATCCTGGTCGCGTACGGCGCGCCGTGGTCGGAGAACTTCTGGTTCGAGACCGAGTCACCGGCCAACGACGCCAAGCTCAAGAAGTGGGTGCCGTGGGAACTGCTCGACGGCATGGTGCGTCGCCGGCCGCAGTGGTTCCTGCCGGAGGAGTACGGACATCAACTGATCGCCAAGGGGGTTGCCGACATCGTGCACGCGGGCGGCCGCGCCGGCCTCGGCAGTCACGGCCAGATGCAGGGCCTCGGCGCGCACTGGGAGACGTGGAACCTCGCGTCCGGCGGGCTCACGCCGCATGAAACGCTCCAGGTCGTCACGCTGTTCAGCGCCGAAGCGATCGGGCTGCAGCAGGACCTCGGCTCGCTCGAGCCGGGCAAGCTCGCCGACCTGCTGGTGCTCGATCGCAACCCGCTCGAGAGCATCCGCAACACCAACTCGATCCGCTACGTGATGAAGAACGGCGAGCTCTACGAAGGGGACACCCTCAACATGGTGTGGCCGCAAGCGAAGCCGTTGCCGAAACAGTTCTGGTGGAACACCGAACCGAACCCGCAGCGGTAAGCTGTTGTCGATGATGGCTGCGGCTTACCGATGAACGTCTACGTTGCGCTGCTGATCGGATACTCGATTGCTCTTACCGCGCTCGGGCTGTGGATCGCCCGGCGGGTTCGCGGACCGGTCGACTTCTTCGTCGCCGGCCGAAAGCTCACCTGGCCATTCGTTGCCGCGACGATGCTGGCGGCGAATATTGGCGCCGGCGCGACGGTCGGAGCCACCGGCCTGGCGTATCAGCAGGGCGTCAGCGCCTGGTTCTGGAACGGGTCCGCGGGGCTCGGATCGCTGGTGCTGGCACTGGTCGTCGGACCGCGCATCTGGAAGCTGGCCGCGGAGCGCGGATACCTGACGGTCGGCGACTACCTCGAGGACCGCTACGGCCAGAGCGTGCGCGTGGTCATCGCGTCGCTGATCTGGTTCGGCGCGCTGTTCATCCTGGCCGGCCAGTTGCTGCTCGGCGCCGCGGTGTTCAGCGTCGTCGCCGGTCTGCCGAAATGGGCCGGCGTGCTGATCGGCGGCGCGGCGATGACCGGCTACTTCAGCGCCGGGGGGTTGCTGAGTTCGGTGGGCGTCAGCGCGGTGCAGCTGGTCGTGAAGTTCGCGGGCTTTGCGATCGCCATTCCCCTGTTGATGAGCGTGGCCGGCGGCTTTGCCGGGATCGCCCAGGGGCCGGACCTGCCGAGCACCTATTTCGATCCGTTGTTCTCGGCGGGCGCCGGATCCGGCTTCGCGTTCCTGTTTCTGTCCGCGCCCAACTTCATCGTCTCGCCGGGGTTGATGCAGAAAACCTACGGCGCCGAAAGCGCGCGCGCGGTCCGTCTCGGCGTCAGCGCCAACGCCATCGCCCTGCTGCTGTTCGCGTTCATGCCGGTCATGATGGGGCTGTCGGCCCGCGTCCTGTTTCCGGGAATCGAATCCCGCGACCTGGTGCTGCCGACACTGCTCCTGCACGGACTGCCGGTGTGGCTGGGGGCGCTGGCGCTCGCGGCGGTGTTCTCCGCGGAGATGGGCGCGTGCGAAGCCATCCTGTTCATGCTGTCGACCTCGCTGTCGCAGGATCTGTACAAGCGGGTGGTCAACCCGGCGGCCAGTCCCGCGCAGGTGTTGAGGGTCGCGCGCATCGCCGCCTTCGTTGGCGGCAGCGCCGGGATGTTGCTGGCGGTGTTCGTGGTCGGCGAGATCCTCGATGCGCTCACGGTGTTCTATTCGATCATCGGATGCACGCTGCTCGTGCCGGTGGTCGGCGGCCTGTTCGTGCCGCGCGCGCGGACGCGCGACGCGCTGCTGTCAATCTTCGCCGGGATGATCACCTACCTCGCCATCCGATACGGCACCGACCGCTCCGGATGGCTCAACCCCAATGCCTGGGGCTTGCTCGCGTCGGCGGCGGCGTACTTCGTATCCCTGGCGGCAGCGAGGTCGGATCGCCCGTAATTTCCAGGTAGCGAATCAGCCGGCTGGCGGCGCCCATCGCCCGCCTGGTCAGCTGCCTGGTCAGCATCCACTCATCGTCCGTGATCAGCATTTGAGCGTGAGCGGCGCTGAGGTGGGTCAGGATCTCTTCTTCCAATGTCCTGGCCATGCGCACCAGCTGCGCGCCCTCCCTGTGCCTTAACTGATCGACGCCTTCCGCAATGCGGCGCGGCGCCGAGCGCGCGGCATGGCTCAGCCCCTCGCAGGGTTGGTAGTGGCGCCTGAAGTCGGGCGATAACAGAAACAGGTCGACGCGCAGATTCAGCTGATGCGCCAGGCGCCAGGCAATGATCTCGCGAACGTCGTGGACGGCGGCCATGCCGGCAGATGCTGCAACCGGGCTGCCTGAGCCTGCCGCAACGATTCAGGCCGGATCTGCGCCGCACCCCTGTTCAGTGACGCAGAAATCGAGCGCCGCGACCCGGCATCGATCGCAATTTCTGCCATGGGCGGCGGGAGCCTATTTCGTGAAGAGCACCAGAAAGAGAGTGGGACCCTTGTCGTCGGGGGGCCACTTGTCGAAGGTCCGCACGTGCGTCAATCCGGCGGCCTTCAATTCCTCGACGACCACCGCGATCGGCACCCCGTGGCCGCCGCGGTTCGCGGGCACGCCGGCAGGCAGCTTGGAGCCCGGATCGGGAGGAAAATCCAGGATCGCCAGGCGCCCGCCTGGCTTCAGCGATGCGACCACGCTGTGGTTGAACGCCTCCGCCGCGGTGACGTGATGGTAGACATCGCGCATGAAGATCGCGTCGCAGCACGCCGCGGGCAAGTTCGTCGCTGCCGCGGCACCTTCGATCACCGTCACGTTCTGCAGCCCTTCCTGCTCGATATAGTCGCGAATCGCCCGCAACTGGCGCTGGCCGATGTCGGTGGCAAACACTCGCCCGTCACCAATCCATTTGCCGAGGACCACCGTCATGGCGCCGAAACCCGCACCCACATCGGCCACGGCCATGCCCGGCTTCAGCTGCAGCACCTCGACAAGCTGCGGCACCTCGAGTTCGGCGCTCGCGCGCTCTTGCGCCACCTGACTCGCGCCGGGTAGCTGCGCCTGAGACACGGATGGAAGCAGCAGGGCGAGGATGGCGGCATGAAGGAAATGACGGCCCATGATGATTCGACGCTCCTGCGGTTGACGCGGTTTGACAAGCCCTGCCATGGATTATCTGCGGCGGCCGCTCTCGCAGACGGCAATCAGCTGCTCCAGCCGCCGCAGCCGCGTCGCCTCCTGTTTGGCGCCATGCACCCAGAGGGTTTCCCGCTTGCGGAGATGCGGCGGGAGCCCGCAGAAGAACTTCCACGCCGTCTTGTTGGCCTTGAACTTCTTCGCAAGCGGCGGGTCGAACACCGGCTCGCCATTCTGCTCGTAGGAATAGATGCGCGACTTCGCTTCGGTGCGCTTCGCGAACGCCGCCAGGCCCGCGGGCCGCATTCGCCCGAGCCTGGTCAGTTCCTCGACGCGGGCGATGTTGATCGCGCTCCAGTTGCTGCGCGGCCGGCGCGGCGTGAACCGGTTCGAATAGGCGATGTCGCTGTGCTTCCTGCGGATGCCGTCGATCCACCCGAAGCAGAGCGCCTCGTCAACCGCCTGCTGCCACGTGATGCTCGGCCGGCCGCTGTCTTTGCGGTAAAAGCCGACGATCAACTCGTCGGCGGTCCGGTGATGGGTCCTGAGCCACGCACGAAACGCGGCCGGGGTGGCAAAGAAGACCGGCTTCACGTTATCGCCCGCCGCTGACGTCGAGAAACGCAGCCGGTGGTATACGACGCTTCGTCCGAAAGCAACCACAACACGGCCTGCGCCACTTCGTCGGCGGTGCCGCCCCGCTGCATCGGCACCAACCCCTTCACGCGATCGACCCGGCCCGGCTCGCCGCCGCTGGCGTGCATGCCGGTGTAGATGAATCCCGCCCGAATCGCGTTGACGCGAATGCCTTCGGCCGCCACTTCCTGCGCGAGGCCGATCGTCAGGGTGTCGACGGCGGCCTTGGATGCGGCGTAGTCAACATATTCCCCCGGCGAGCCGAGCACCGCGGCCCTCGACGACAGGTTGACGATTGCGCCGCCGCTGCCGCCGTGTTTGGTGGACATTCGCTTGACCGCTTCGCGCGCGCAGATGAACGCGCCAACAACGTTGGTGGCGCAGAATTCGATGCAGCCGCGCCGCATCGACGGATTCAACTCGCAGTTGCGTTTCAAGGATCGCGGCGTTATTGACGAGCGCCGATCAGCCGCCCCAGCCCGGCGTCGCACGTCTCGAACAGCCGGACGACTTCCGACTCGACCGGCGATATCGGCCTGCACGGCGATCGCGCGTCCGCCGGCTTCGGCGATGTCGGCGACCACGGCATTCGCGGCGTCGGCATTGGATCGATAGTTCACGCACACGGCGTAGCCGCGCGCGGCCGCCAGAACGGCGGTGGCGGCGCCAATGCCGCGACCGCCACCGGTGATCATCACAACGCCGGACATCTACTTCGCGGCCAGCGCCTTCTTGATCGCCTCGACGGTGATGTTGGCGCGGATCTCGACCAGCTTCCTGCCGTTGGCAATGCGTCGTCTCGATCGGCAGGATCGTCTGCCCGTTGATCGACGCCTTGCCGGCGTCCTGCCGCTGCTTGCAGCCGAATCTTCTCCGGATCGACCGTGGCGATGATGCTGTTGACGCTGTAGTCGTCGTGAATCCCTTCGTCCATCGTCTTGGGGATCCCGAGCGACGGCCAGGCGCCGTCGGCGGCCGTCCAGCTGTCGTAGTACTCCTTGATGTAGTGGATGGTCGGTCCCGCTGCCGGCCCACGCCGCCGACAGCTTGGTGGCCACGCGATCGAGGCCGCGCTGGTTGCCGCCGCTGTCGCCGATCAGGATGATGTGCTTGAAGCCGTTGGCCTTGAGGCTCTCGGCCTGGTCCTCGATCAGCGCGTCGTAGGTGGAGTCGCGCACCTGGATCGTTCCGGGCGTGGTCGAGAAGTTGCCGGGCTCGAACGGAATCGCCGGCGCGATCAGCGCGTTGCCGAGCTTGCGCGCGATCGCTTCGGCGGTGGCGCGCAGCACGAACACGTGCTTGCCGGTCGGCACATAGGGCCCGTTCTGCTCGGTGCTGCCGGCCACGATCAACGCGGTGGTCTTCCCGGCCTTCATCGCGTCGCGGATCTCCATCCAGGTCAGTTCTTCGATCCACACCTTGTCGGCGGCGGCGATCGGCCGCGGCGTGGTGAGGTCGAAGGCGCGGCGCTGCGCGGAGACGGGGGACGCACAGAGCAACAGCAGAGACGGTGGCGGTCGTGAAACGCATCATCGAGGTCCTCGAGATAAATCAGGGAACGGTAATCTTCAGCTCGGCGGCGTAGAGGGCGGTGCGATCGTTGTCGCGTGCCGCCCATCGCGCCATCACCACCGGATCCTTCGGCGGCGAGGCCGCTGAACACCTGCTTGCCGTTGACGGTCACGACCACCGGCTTGCGAAGTCGATCGCATCCGGCGACAGCAGCAGCGTGAACGCCGCGACGTCGCGGACCATGGCGTCGAAGGTGTTGCCGTTGCGCCGGATATCGACGCGGCCGGAGCGCTGCGGTGTGACGGAAGAATCCGAGATCGGTCAGCTCGCTCGACCGCGACGCATCGGCGCGCAGCTCGTTGATCACCAGCCAGCGATTGCGGTTGAATCGATCGACCCGCTCGGTTTCCCATGACAGCGCCGCCGGGTGCGCCGCGCGCGGATGGTCGCGCACGAACTGCTCGAACGGCGCCCGTTCGGTCGGCCACCACGCGGTGTTGTGCACGGCGCCGGCCTGCGGACGGAACATCACGTTGACGCCCATCCGCTTCAGCCAGGCGATGTGCGGCTCGACCTGCGCCACCGGGTAGAGCTGATCGTGCTCGCCGTTGACGACATACAGCGGCGCGTCGACCAGGTTGTTGCCGTGCATCTCGCCGTCGGCGCCATTGCCGGGATTGCGAAGCACGGCGAGGCTGCCGTTGAGCGGCAGGTAGGACGACCACGGGTTCGGCTCCTTGAGCGCCATGTAGTAGACGCCGGTGCCACCATCGGAAATGCCGGTGAGGTAGATCCTGCGTTTCGTCGATGTTGTACTTGCGCTTCAACGCATCGACGGCGCGCAGGATGTTGTCGATCTGCTCTTCGTCCCACCACTGCGCGGCGGCCCAGCCGCTCGGATGCAGATAGATTTGCTTCTCGCCCTCGATGCGATTCGGCGCGCGCCCGGCGGCCGGTGCCGTCCCGGCGGCTGCGCGTTCGGCGACGGACGGCCGACACCGCCGTGCAGCTGCACGCGCAGCATCAGCGGTCTGCGCCGGATCGTAGTCGGCGGGCACCTCGACGACGTTGTTGAAGAACGGACCCGACTTGGATTTCCATCGCAGCGAGTACTCGCCGCGCTTCTCTTCGAGGTAGCGTGCGCCCCTGCTCGAGCCGTTCGAGCACGTCGTCCGGGTCGAAGCGACGCGAACTGTTCGGCCATCGCCTCGGCATCGGCCGGCGCTCTCGGCGGCGAAAAACCTGTCGAACAGCGCCTCGCGCCGGCTTCTGGTTGACGACGCGTCGTGGCGAGCATGACGGCGGCGGTCAGGGCAAGCGCGAACAGCTTCACGCGTGAGAATAGCGCAGAATTCCGCCAGCACCATGGCGGTGGCGCCCCACACTTTCTCGCCGTCGAGATCGAAGTACGGCACGTCCACGTCGATCGACCGCCCGTTCACCACGCGCGCGTGGATCTCGCGCTTGAGCGACGGCCGGCTCGGACAGCCGCGACACCGGCGCTTCGATGATGCGCGCCACCTCCCACTCGGCGCGCTGGAAGGCCGGCCGCATCGAGGTGAAGCCGACCACCGGATGCAGCAGGAAGCCGCTCACCGGGATGTGCAGCGGCGTCAGGCGCCCGAGCACTTCGACGACGCCGCGGATCGACGCCGATCTCTTCCTGCGCTTCGCGAAGCGCCGCGGCCTCGATGGTCTCGCCCGGCTCGACGCGGCCGCCGGGCAGCGACACCTGTCCGGTGTGATTGCGAAGGCCGGAACCGCGAACCGTCAGCGCCAGATGCAGCGTGTCGTCATGCGGCTGGCCCGCCGTAGCTTCCGTGAAGGCGGGATAGACCAGCAGCAGCGCCGCGCCGTCGTGCGCGCCGTCGGGCAACTTCAACGGATCCCAGCCGATTCGCGGCGCCGGCGCCATGCGCAACTGCGCCTCGAGGCCGGGTAGGGGCCCGAGCAGGCCCCGCGCGAATTCGCTCGAAGGCCGCGGTAGGCACAGGATCCTGGGGCTACTTCTTCAAGGGCGTGCTCTGCCGCACCGGCGACACGTAGGAGCTGACCAGGCTCTCCTGACCGTCGGCGCCGATCGCCGAGACGCCGAAGGCGAAGTCATCGATCGACACGTTCTTCAGTCCAAACTGCGTCACGTTGCCGATCGTCTGGCTGTGCTGCCAGTCATTGGTCCAGGTATCGCGCCAGTAGATCCGATAGGCGACCGCGCCCGGCGCCGCGTTCCAGCGCAGGCTCGCGTCGTAGCCGGACGGATCGCGCGACGAGCATGTTGCGCGCCGCGCTCGTTGGTGACCTTCGGCGCCGGCGGCGCGAGCGCCAGCGAGGCCACGCCGGCGGCATTGACGCGCGCGTTCTGCGCCAGGTAGCCGAAGTCGACGCCGTCGATCCGGTCGTTGGCGCCGTGCTGCCGCTCGAAGTTCTCGTTGGCCTCGCGGAAGACGATGGCCGGGAAACCATTCTGCGTGAACGACGACTGGTCGCTGCCGCGGCCGAACCGATCCTCCCGCGCCATCAGGCGGATGCGATGCGACGGCACGTAGAGCGCCGCCGACTTGCTGGATGTAGCGCGCCAGCGCCCGCGCCGGCGAGTCTTCCGGGCCAATCGCATAGACGCGGACCGTTTCCGCATCGACAATGCCATTGCCGCCGCGCGAGTTGCCGACGATGTCGTTGTTGAAGACGGCTTCGACGGCCACGCCGTTGGTCTTGAGGTCCATCGCGTGGACGGCGGACCCGATCAGCCCCTGCTCTTCTCCGGCCCAGCAAATGAACACCAGCGTCGCGTCGAACTCGAGGCCGCTCTCCGCGAACACCCGCGCCAGCTCCATCGTCAGCACGGTGCCGCTGCCGTCGTCGTTGGCGCCGTTGGCCTCGACGTTGTGATCGAAGTCCGGGCGCGTCTGGCGATCGCCGCCGGCGGTGGCGCCCGGTGCGGCGGCATTCGATTGGTTCTGCCCGCCGATATTGAGCGAGTCGTAGTGGCCGCTGATGTAGATGCGGCGCGGCGATCTGCCCGGGCAGGATCGCCATCACGTTGCGCAGATCGACCTGGCGGGTGATGCGACCCTGCGGCGGAATGATGTGGGTGTCGAAGCTGACCTTGAGCTTCTCGCTCGAGCGGCGCATCTCCTCGAGGATCCAGTTGCGCGCCGCGCCGATGCCGCGCGTCGGCGACTCCTGATCCGACAAGCGTGTTGCGGGTGCCGAAGCTCACCAGCTTCGTCAGCAATTCCTGCAGGCGCTGCTCGGAGACGGCGCGCGACGATCTTTTCGATCCGCGGATCGGCATCCGGCCGCGGCGCGCTCTGCGCGGCGGCGAGCGTGGGCGTTCCAACCAACAACGTGAACACCACCACCGCAAGCCCGCCCAGTAGAAGAGTGCTGCGCATTTCCACCTCGCTGCCGATTCTAGTTCGGCTCGTGACTGTCGCGAAGCCTCTTCGCCTGCATGTTGAGACCGGGTGTCAGGTTTGGACGGGGCCCGAATCGCCGGTAAGCTCGGGGCTCGTTGACTGCAAGAGTTTCAGCCCGATTTCAAATCCTGCTGTGGGGCGCAGCCGTCTGTTACGTCGCCGCGATCGGCGTGGCGACGCTCGGCGCCGCTCAGGCGCCGGCGCAACCGCCGCGTGGCGCGGCGGTGCCTGCGGACGCCACCGGCGAGCAGATCTTTGCCGCCGCCTGCGCCGCCTGCCACGGGTCCGACGGCACCGGTTTGCCTCGGAGCGTGGTTGGCTTCGAAATCGCCAACGGGCACGAACTCCCCGACTTCACCGATTGCGCCACCAGCACGGTCGAGCCGCTCGCGGATTGGCTGGCGGTGGTCCACGAGGGCGGTCCGGTGCGCGCGCTCGACCGCCACATGCCGGCGTTCGGCGACGCGCTGACGGTCGAGCAGATCGAGCGGACCCTCAAGTATCTGTGGTCGTTTTGCGACGACGGCAACTGGCCGCGCGGCGAGCTCAATTTCCCCCGGGCGTTCTTCACGGAGAAGGCGTTTCCGGAAAACGAAACGGTGCTGACCACCGGCGTGACGGCGAGCGGGCCCAAGAGCATCACCAACGAGATCGTCTACGAGCGTCGGCTGGGCGCGCGCGGCCAGTACGAGATCGCGGTGCCGTTCGACATGCGGCAGGGTGAGGCCGGCGGTTCGTGGAGCCGGGGGCTGGGCGACATCGAGATCGCGGTCCGGCGAACGTTCTATCACGACGTGACGCGAGGCAGCATCTTCGCCGCCGGAGGCGCGGTGGTGCTGCCAACCGGGAAAGAAGCGCTCGGCCTCGGCAACGGCTACACCATCGTCGAACCGTTCGCGATGTTCGGCCAGGCGCTGGGCGCCGCGGGTTTCGTGCAGCTCCACACCGGCATCGAGATTCCCACCGATCGCCGCCGCGGCGAGAATGAATCGTTCGCGCGAGCGGCGGTCGGCTACTCCTTCGCGCAGGATCGCACGTTCGGCCGCGCCTGGACGCCGATGGTCGAAGTGCTGATGGCCAAGCCGCAACGCGGCCCCGCCGAGTGGGACGTGGTCCCGCAAGTGCAGGTTTCCCTCAGTAAGCTGCAGCACGTGCTGCTCAGCGTCGGCGCGCGCTTTCCGGTCAACGAGCGTGACGGACGCAAGCCGCAAGTGCTCACCTATGTCCTGTGGGACTGGTTCGACGGCGGCTTCCTGCAGTTCTGGAAATGAACCCATGCGCCTGACCACTGGACCGAGCCGGCTGATCGCGCTTGCCGCGATGGCGTGGACGATCGCCATGCTCGCCGCGGCGCCGCGCGCCGCCGACCAAGCGCCGCCGGCCGCAACCGCGAACCCGCATCGCGATCTCTCGCTCTTCACCCATTCGGACAACTGCGTGGCCTGCCACAACAACCTCTCGGCCGCGAACGGCGAGGACGTCTCGATCGGCGTGATGTGGCGCTCGACGATGATGGCGAATTCGGCGCGCGATCCGTACTGGCAGGCGTCGGTGCGCCGCGAGGCAATCGACCATCCGAGCCACGCCGCCACCATCGAGGACGAGTGCGCGTCGTGCCACATGCCGATGCCGCAGCGCATCGCGCGCGCGGCGGGCGCGAAGGGCGAGGTGTTTTCGCACCTGCCGATCGCGAAAGATCAATCCGATCTGCAGCGGCTGGCCGGCGACGGCGTGTCGTGCACCGTGTGCCATCAGATCGCGCCGGACACGCTCGGCACCCCGGCCAGCTTCAACGCCAACTTCGTGATCAAGCCGACGCCGGCCGACGGTAACCGCGTGATCTTCGGACCGTACGAGATCGACGCCGGCCGCCGCACCATCATGCGATCGGTCACCGGATTCCAGCAGGAAGCGGCGCCGCACATCAAGCAGTCGGAGCTGTGCGCGTCGTGTCACACCCTGATCACCAAGACGCTGGGACCGGGCGGCGAGGTGATCGGCGAGCTGCACGAGCAGATGAACTACCAGGAATGGCAGCACAGCGACTATCCCAAAGAGGAGCGCAGCTGCCAGTCGTGCCACATGCCGGCGGTGGCCGGCCCGATCCGGATGTCGTCAGTGCTCGGCGAGCAACGCGACAGCCTGGCGCGCCATACGTTCGTCGGCGGCAACGCGCATATGCTGCGGCTGCTCAACCGTTTCCGTAGCGAGCTCGGCGTCACCGCACCCGCCGCGGAACTCGAGGCCACCGCGCGCGCGACCGAGCGCCAGCTGCAGCAGGACACGGCGACGATCAGCCTGACCGCCCCGGCGCTCGAGGCCGGGCGCCTGGCCTTCGAGGTGCGCGTCACCAACCTGACCGGGCACAAGTTCCCGACCGGCTACCCGTCACGCCGCACCTGGCTGCACGTGACGGTGCGCGATGCGCGCGGCGGCCTGGCCTTCGAATCCGGCGCCATCACCGATGCCGGCCTGATCCGCGGCAACGACAACGATGCCGATGCCACCAAATACGAGCCGCACTACGAGGAAGTCTCATCCGCCGACGAGGTGCAGATCTACGAGACGGTCCTCGGCGATCGCTCGAGCGCGGTGACCACCGGCCTGCTGAGCGCGACGCAGTATTTGAAGGACAACCGCCTGCTGCCGCGCGGTTTCGACAAGGCCACGGCGCTGCCGGAGATTGGCGTGTTCGGCGCGGCTCGCACCGACCCGGATTTCGCGAGCGCCGGCGATCGCGTGCGCTACCGCATACCGGTGTCGGGCGAGGGCCCCTTCCGCGTCCAGGTCGAACTGCGGTATCAATCGATCGGCTTCCGGTGGGCCGCGAATCTCGAAACCGTCAACGCGCCAGAGCCGGCGAAGTTCGTCGCGTATTACAAAGCCACCGCCGCGGGCTCGTCCGTCGTCGTCGCATCCGCAACCTCCCAATAGACGGAGCACGCACCGTACGCACCTTAGTACCTTTCGTCTCCGACCGTGAATCGCAACATCCACGGCGTCGCCCGGCGACTGGATCGTCAGGCCATCCGCCCGCGCATCACGGACGAACCGGGCATCCACCTTGTGGATGCGCAGGCGGACGAGCTGATCCTCTGAGACGGTCACGAAGCCGACGTCCTTCATCGACTTGATGAACTCGGGCGTCACCTTGTGGATGCGGAACTTGACGAGGTCGTCCACGCCCATCCCGCCGAAGCCGAGCGCCTTCAGCCGATCGATCTCCTCGGGCGACACCTTGTGAATCCGCATCTTCACCAGATCTTCCGCGGCGACGTTGCGATAGCCGCGCGTGTCGAGCGCCCCGATGAATTCGGGCGTCACCTTGTGGATGCGGAAGCGGATTAGTTCCTCCACCGACTGACCGCGAATGCCCTGATCCTGCAGCGCCTTGATGTTCGCGGGCGTCGCGCCGTGAATGCCCATGCGCACCAGATCGTCGACGGCGATGTTCCGGTAGCCGACGCCGGCGAGGTCGCGGACAAATTCGGGAGTGACCTTGTGGATACGCATGCGGATCAGATCGTCGAGCGGGAGGTTCGGATAGCCCGCCTGCGTCAGCCCGCGCACGTGCGCGATGGTGACGTCGATTACCGCGAGCCGGACGATGTCGTCGGCGGTGAGGCTGCGGTAGCCGGCATTGGCCATGTTGGTGACGAAGGCCTGATCCGGCGCGAATGTGTAGGTGCCGCTGCCGCGACCCTGATCGAACGACCCGGAGAAGCGGAAGGTGCCGGCTTCGCGCGTCCAGGTGAACTGAACATTGTCGGCGAGGCTGGAGAAAGCGGCCGCGGGGAGCCCCGCCAGGTCGCGAAGGCGCACGCCGAAGCCCCACCGGCTGTCGCCGGCGCCGGTCCGCAAGTTGAACTGCACGCGCGGCTCACCGTCATCGTCACGCCACGTGCCGCGGGTGTCGGCCGTCCATTCCCCCCGGGCCGCAGACTGGAGCGCCAGGGCCGCAGAAGGCGCAGACGCAGGCTGGAGCACCAGGGCCGGAGACGGCGCAGACCGCTCTAACGCCGCACCCAGCGCGTTCGAAATCGTCGCCACTGACAGTAGGGCGACGGAAAGAAGGGCGGTTTTACGCATCTCGGTGACCTCAAAGCATTGGATGGGTTGACCCGGACCGAGGGTTGGATTCGAAAGGCCGCTGGCTGCCAGGCGCTACAATTCCTGGAGATGGGGCTGGCGGCGGGCTCGAGATTTGGCGGCTTCGAGATTCAGGACCTGCTGGGTGCCGGAGGGATGGGGGAGGTCTATCGAGCCCGGGACATGAAGCTCGGTCGCGATGTTGCCCTCAAGGTGATCTCCTCCAGACTTACCGGCGATCGCGAGCGGCTCGATCGCTTCGAGCGCGAAGCGCGCGCACTTGCCTCGCTCAACCATCCTGGCATTGCTGCCATTTACGGAATCGAAGAGGCGGATGGGGTGCGCGCGCTCGTCCTCGAATTCGTCGAGGGTGAGACGCTCGAGCAACGATTGCGCCAGCAGGGCCGGCTTCCGGTGGCTGCGGCCTTACGCATCGCGCGGCAGATCGCCGATGCCCTTAATGCCGCGCATGATCGAGGTTTCGTCCATCGGGATCTGAAGCCCTCCAACATCGCGTTGTCGCCGAACGGGGATGTCAAGGTCCTGGATTTCGGTCTGGCCAAGACGTTGTTCGATTCCGCGAGCCCGGATGCAGCGGCGACCGTCACAGCAACCGAGGCGGGCATGATTCTCGGCACCGCCGCGTACATGAGTCCCGAACAGGCCCGTGGGCAGATCGTCGACAAGCGGACCGACGTGTGGAGCTTTGGCTGCGTTCTCTACGAGATGGTGACGGGACGAGCACCATTTCGCGGGTCGACGTGGTCCGACATCGTGTCGCAGACGCTCACCGCCGAACCGGACTGGTCGGCCGTGTCATCTGCGGTACCGCCGGGCGCAGTGCTCATCCTGAAACGCTGCCTCGAGAAGGACGCGAATCGTCGGCTTCGCGGGCTCGGCGACATCGAACTGGCACTCGACGCGCCGGCGCCGCCGACCGGGGGGCGGGCCCTGCTGTGGATTGCCCTCGCGGCGGCCGCTGGCATCGGTGCCGGCGCAGCCGGGGTGCTCGCCTTGACCGGCGTTCGTGACCAACCCGCAGCAACGGCAGCGGCGCCGATCCAGTTCGAGATCCCGCTCTCGATCCAACCGGGAGAGTCGGGAGCGTTCGCTGTTTCACCTGATGGCAAGCGGCTCGCCTTCATCGGCACGGGCGCTGACAGCGTCCTTCGGATGTGGGAGCGGTCGTTCGATGCGATCGAGACGCGCCCCATCGCCGGCACCGAAGGCGAGGTTGCGGGGAATTCCTCGATCTTCTGGGCGCCGGACAGCGAGACGATCGGGTTCTACGCAAACGGCTCGGTCAAGAAGATCGGCCGGAGTGGTGGAGTGCCCCAGGTCGTGTGCAATGTGCCGGGTATCGCTGTTGGCGGCGCCTGGAATGAGCGAGGCGACGTCGTGGTCGGCAGTCCCGCAGGGCTGATGCGATGCGCCGCGGACGGCGGGACACCTTTGCCATTGACGAGCGTGCGGGAGACGAGCAGCCCAACGGTCCACTTCTTTCCGACATTCTTGCCCAACGGACAGCACCTGCTGTACCTGCAAGTGTCGCGGAGCGATCCGTCAGCAAATGGCCTCTACGTCGCCGACCTCAACCTCGCGCCCGCGCAACAGAATCCGACTCGCGTGCTCGACACCGGATTCGGAGCCGAATACGTGGCCGGCGCCGGTAACGCCGGCAAGATTGTCTTCGTTCGGAGTGGCGCGCTCTGGGCGGTACCGTTTCTTAGCGATCGAATGGTGGTCAACGGAGCCGCCGTTCAGATTGCCGAGTCGATAGGCACATTCCGTGACTCCGCCTTCTTCCGCGCCAACGCCAGCACGCTCATCTATCGCAGTGCGGTTCCTGACTACCGGCTGACACTGCGCAGCCGAAGCGGGGACGGATTGGGCGTGGCGGGCGCGCCGGGGCAATTCCTCGGTGTGGCGCTGTCTCCGGATGAGACCCGGGTGGCGGTCTCTCGCGAAAACCGCTTGAATCGATCCGAGCAGGATCTATGGCTGATTGATCTGCGGCGCGACACCACGACACGGTTCACCGCTGATGCGATGCCCGAATCGATTCCCACCTGGTCGGCGAGTGGCGACGCTTTGATTTATGCGGCCGGCCACGACGCCGCGTCGATCCTGCGGAAGAGGTTGGACGGCGGCGCCAGCGAGATCCTACTCGATGGGACCAGCGACGAGGTTCGTGTGAATCCCCTCCTCACCACCCTGAGCGCGACCGGTGATGGGCGTTTCCTGATCTTCTCGGTGGATACACGCACGGTGAATCGTTCCGATCTCTGGTCGATGGCGCTGCAAGCCGGAGCGAAACCCGCGCCGCTCGTACAGCAAGACGCCGATCAGACGCAGGCGTCGGTGTCGCGCGATGGTGAGTGGCTGGCGTATGTATCAAACGAAGCCGGCGCCAACGAAGTGTTCGTGCGGCGCATGACGAGCGATGGAGCCGGCGGCATTCGCGCCGCGGCATCGACCACGCTGGTCTCGCTTCGCGGCGGCCATGCCCCGCGGTGGCGAGCCGACGGCCTGGAATTGTTCTATCTGTCGCCGGCCGGCCAGGTCATGGCGGCGCAGGTCTCTCCCACCACGATCGGTGCGCCACGTGAATTGTTCCAGGCGCCAGGCGCGCTCCCGTCATGGGATGTGTCACGCGACGGCCAGCGCTTTCTCCTCGCCATGCCCAATCGCACGTCCGAGCCGCCGCCTTTTTCGGTGGTAGTGAACTGGCAGTCCGCGCTGCCGCGCTGACGGACTACTTCAGTATCTCTTCGAACAACTTCAGCGCCCGGGCATCCTTCGACTGGCCGAGCCAGAACATCGCCTGCTTGCGGACCGCCGGGTTCTTGTTGGTGCGGGCCTGCTGAATCAGCAGCGGCACGCCCTCGTCTTTCGGCAGCTGGCTGAGCGCGAACACCGCCTTCTTCTTCACTTCGGTGTCCGGGATCGTTCTCGATCGCGGCGGTGATGGTGCCGACGGCCTTCTGGCCGGCGCGCTGCGCGAGCCAGAACAGGGCGTTGCCCTTGACGCGCGCTCGTCGCGCCGTCGCGCGCCAGGGTCAGCAGCTCGTTCAGCGGCGGATCGCCCTTGGTCAGCGCGAGCACCGTAACCGCGGACTCGTTCATCTTCTTCGATGCGGTCGGGCGCCATGAAGGTCTTCATGTAGTCGACGCTGTCGCTCGACGCGGCACGTTGTTGAACCAGTGCACCGCCTTGCCGCCGGCATCGAGCGGGCAGTTCGCCGAGTAGGTGCGAATGCGCGTGATCTGCTTCGTCTTCGACGCGCAACATCACGAAGAAGAAGTCCGCGGGCTCGAGCCGGATCGGATCGGTTGACTGCGTCATCATGCGGCCGTCGTTCCAGTAGTCGCACATGCTGCGGTCGCCGTCGATGATCGGCTGCGTGTAGCCGATCCAGGCCGGCTCGGCCGAGCGTCGCGGCCAGCGCCGCGATGTCCTTGCGCGATGCTGGTGGTCGCGTGGGCTTCGATGCGGCCGTTCGACAGCCGGGGCGTTTGCGCCCAGGCCGCCGTCGCAAGGGCGAGGAAGGCCACCGCGAGCAGCGGAGGCCTCCAGCCCGCCGATCCCCGGTCCCCGTCCCCGATCCCGTCGCCGCTCACTTGTTCAAGATCTCCATCAAGTAGTCCATCGCGACCTTCGACTTGGTCATCAGTTCGACAGCTTCGACACCATGTCGCGCTTCAGCGCCGGGTCGGTTTCCTTGCGGGCGATCGCGACCAGCGAGTCGGCGTTGTTCTGCACGAACAAGGCGTTAATCACGTAGCGCTTGATGTCGGCTTCCTTCTCCTTGGCGTAGATGCCGGCCAGCGCGTCGCCGGTCTTGGCGCGGCCCATCGTGCCGAGGTGCTGCACGGCGCGGCGGCGCAGCTCGGGGTTCTGCTCGGTGTTGGCGATCTCGATCAAGCGCGTCGCCTCGCCGCTGACGAACAGCGACTGCATGATCTGGCGCTTGACCTCGACGGCGGTCTCCTTCTGATACATCTGCCACAGCTCTTCACGCGCGCCCATCGGACCGAGCTGGCGGACCGCCTCGATGCGCAACTCCGGGGTCTTCTCCGTCATCGCCAGGTTGAGCATGCGCGCCTTGTCGCCGGAGACCATGAACGAGCGGAGAATCTGGCGCTTGACGTCGACGTCGCTCGAGCTCGCGTAGATCTCGGCGAGGATGGCGCGGTTCTCGGTCGAGCCGTGCACGCCGAGATACTGAATCGCGCGGCGCTGCACGTCGGGATTGCGCGGCGCCCTTCGCCGCCGCCGTCATCACCTGGCGCGCGCGCGGCGAGTTGCTCTGCGCGAGCACGAACAACGCGCGCGCCTTCAACTGCGGCGACGCGGTGCCTGACAGGATCTTCTCGAGCATCGGCACCGCCTGCTCCGGATCCGAGTGCTGCAGACCCTGGATGGCGAGCAGCTTCAGCTCTTCATCCGATTCGGCTTCGGGGCGCGGCGCCTGGCCGGCGTTCTGGCGCACCTGCAGCTCGAGCGCTCTGGCGTCGCTGATCCAGCGGCTCTGCGGGAAGCGCTTGATCAGACTCCTGCACCGCGGCCAGCGCGTCGGCCTGCTGGTTCAACTTGTCGAGCGCGTAGGCCTTCCAGTACAGCGCCGCGTCGACGCGATTCGAGTTCTCGGCCTCGATCACGCGGCGTGAACGAGTCCGCGGCGCGCGCCCAGGCGCGGCGCTCCAGGCTTTCCTGGCCGCGCTGATAGTTCTCGTCGATGCGCTGACGACGCTCGGACTCGCGCTGCTTGGCCTCTTCGGCGCGCTGGCGTTCTTCGTCGGCGCGTTGTCTGGTGTCGTCCTCACGCGACCGCTGCTCACCGCCGAACGCCAAGCCGCTGCGGCCCGCCCGACGGCAGTCGAGCGCGCCGCGCGCCAGCACGGCGCTGCGGCTGGCAGCTTGGCCAGGACGGCGCCAAGGTCAGGCAGATCGCGGCAGGTCAGGCAGCATCGGGCAGGTCCGGCAGCATCGGCAGGTCGAACATCGGCAGTCACCGGCAGATCGAACATCGGCATCGGCGGCATTCGGCGCGATCATCGGCACCGGCGGCACCATCGGCGTCGGCATCACCGGCGCAATCATCGGCGTCGGTGGAACCGGCGGCACCGGCAGAACCTGTGCCGACACCATCGCCGGCATCGAGAGGACGCGCGCCATCATCAACGCGCGTCCGGTTTAGCTTCACAACACTCATCTTCGTTCTCCTCGAGCGGACCGTAAGCCCGCCCCCGCGTTCATTCGCCCGCTGCGACTCGGTGCCTTCTGCCGGCTTACGACGTCGGCATTCGCCGCGGGAGTCGATCGCCAGCCTCGCGATCGGTTCTGGTTCGTTGACGCATCTCCGAAGCGATCACGCGAAGCCTGAACAACAGGTCCTCCGTCGTGATGCGCGATTGCAAGTCAGTCAGATTCGTTAGACGAGGCATTGGCCGGCGCGTTAGCAATCTCCAGCAACACGCGCTCGAGATCCTCGAGCACCGAGACGATCGCGCCGTCGCCGGACTGCTCCGCCGACTGGCGAATCAGGCGATTGACGGCGACCAGGTCGGAGGCGCGCGCCTGCTCGCCGGCGAGCACGTCGGAATGATCGGTCTCCGCGTTGACCAGCTCGACCAGCATCATCTGCGTGCGATCGAGGTGATCGCCGACCTCCGCCTGCAGCACGCGGCCCGGCTCGCCGTCGGCGACCACCGCCTGGGTCGGCGGCATGACCGCCGGATCTCCACCGGAGACACGGCCGGCCACAAACGCCGCGACCACCAGGGCCGCGACGCCGCCACCGAGCGCCCACTGCGGAAACCAGAACAGGGAGCGCGTCCATCCACCTTCGCCAGGGCACCGTGGACACGCCCATCGCGATTGGCATCGAGTCGGGGCTCGAGGCGCGCCCACGCGGTGCGCTCGAATCCCGGCGGCGCTTCGACCGGCGCCGCCGAGTCGACCAGCGTCATCACGCGGACCAGTTGTTCCCTGGCGTCCTGGCACTCGCGCGCACGCCGCGAGATGCGCGTCGATGCGCGCGGCATCGAGCGGGCTCGCTCTCGCCGTAGTACTGCAGGATCAGTTCGTCTTCCGACAGATGGTTGCTCATGACTGAACGAATGGCTCCAGCGCGTTGCGCATCTTCTTGACCGCGCGAAAAATGCTGTGCTTGGTCGCGCTGGTCTTCATCCCGAGTTTCTCGCCGACCTCGTCGATCGACATGCCTTCGACGTGGCGCAGCGTGAACGCCGCGCGCTCGAGCGCGGTCAGCAGGCCGAGCGCCTGGTTCACGCGATCCGAGATCTGCGTGCTCGCCGCGACGCGCTCCGGCGTCGGCTGCGCCTCGGCGCCGCGCTCGCTGAGCGGGCCCTGCTCGAGATCGATCGGGTCGTGCGCATCCTCGCGATGCCGGCGGGCGCGAATCAGGTCGATCGAACAGTTCACCGTGATCCTGTGCAGCCAGGTGCGGAAATCCGCCCGGGCCTCGAAACGGCTCAATTGCTTGTGCGCCTTGAGCCACGCCTCCTGCACCACGTCCTCGGCGTCCTGCGCGTTGCCGGTCATCCGGTGCGCGAGCGAGAAGACGTAGCGGGAATGCTGTTCGACGAGCGCTCGAAATGCGTCGCGGTCGCCGTCGCGGGCCCTGGCGACAACCGACAGGTCGCGCTCTTCCATTCCTGCAGCTTTGACGGACGCGGGCGGATTCGGTTGGCGGAGACGAGTACGTAGGTGCTGCGGGAAGTGCGGGTTAAGGAGATCTAATCCTTTAGAATCAATACTTTACGGATATCATCGGCGCATGGACCCACGATTTCCCGACCGGAAAATTTGTCGTTCGATCCGCAGCCCGACTCCCGAGAAGCGGCGCGAGTGTATCGCCGCCATCGGCAGCTTCCCGTCCGAGCTCACGGCCGCGATGGCCGGCGCCGGGCTCGACACGCCCTACCGCGACGGCGGCTGGACGGCCCGCCAGGTGGTGCACCACGTGGCCGACAGCCACATGAACGCCTTCATCCGTTTTCGCCTCGCGCTCACCGAAGACAAGCCGACGATCAAGCCCTACAACGAGGCCGAGCCTGGGCCAAGCTCGCCGACATGCAGCTCGATCCGGCGGTGTCGATCCAGATCCTCGACGGCCTGCATCAACGCTGGCACGCGATGCTGCTCGCGATGAGCGACGCGGATTTTTCGCGCGAGGCCGTCCACCCCGATCACGGTGCGAAGACCATCGACTGGTTCCTGCAGCTGTATGCGTGGCACGGGCGCCATCACATCGGCCACATCAGGCTGACGGCGGCGTAGCCCGCCGTCGGATGCCGCACGTTGACGGCCTTCACCATCAGGAACACCACCCACGCCAGGATCAGGAACTGCAGGATGTGGCTCACGAACGAGCCATAGGCAATGACGGTGGCGCCGGCGGCCTTGGCGTCGGCCAGCGACGCATACGGCGCGGCGGCCTTGAGCCCCTGGCGGAGACGACGAACTGGTTGGTGAAATCGGTGCCGCCGGTCAGCAGGCCCACCACCGGCATGATGATGTCGTTGACCAGCGAGTCGACGATTTTCTGAAACGCGGCGCCGATGATCACGCCGACCGCGAGATCCATGACGTTGCCCCTGGCGATGAACTCGCGAAATTCGTTCAGCATGATTCGGCTCCCGCGTGATTGTAGCGTCACGGGGCTACAATCGTTCGATGGCTGCTCCCGCTGACCGCGCGCGAACGATCCCACCTGAAGGCCCGCGCCCACGCGCTCGAGCCGAGCGTGCAGGTCGGCCACGGCGGGCTGACCGACGGGGTGGCGGCCGAGATCGATCGCGCGCTCAAGGCGCGCGAGCTGATCAAGGTGAAGATCCTCGCCCGATCGCCGCGCGCGCGAGACCATCTGCGAGGCGATCTGCGCGCGCACCGATTCGGCGATCGTCCAGCACGTCGGCAAGGTGATGGTGCTGTGGCGTCCGAAGCCTGACGAGCCGCCTGCCGCTTAGAGCCGGAACAGATAACTGATCTTCAGGAAGAACCCGTCGCCCGCGCGGCGCAGCCTGGCCGCGCGCGGATCCTCCTCGAGGTTCGCCAGCGTGTTGCCGTAGCCGGCAAACACCACGGTGCCCGGCGTCGGCTGATACGAGAACAGCCAGTCGGCGCGAAACGACTTGGTGTACGGCCTCGACCGCACGATCGTACTGACCGGTGGCGCGGTTGCAGGATGTAGATCGGCAGGTTGGTGCGCGAATCGTCGCGCAGATCGTCCTGCCAGTCGCTGTTGTACTCGCCGACCACGCGCACGAAGATCGGCCGCGAGATCTGGTACTCGGCCTTCACGCGCGGGATGCGGCGGATGCCGACCATCGAATCATCCGATGCGGCGGCGGAACGACTGCAGCTGGTAGCGCGCATCGACCCGCAGCTTGTCGGTCGGCTTCCAGGCGGCGCCGACGTTCAGAAAGACGATGTCGGCCGACGACCACTCGTAGAAGTTCTCGTCCTTGCCCCACAACACGAACGCGTCCAGCTTCGACGCCGCCGCGCTGCGGCGTGGTCGCCGACACCACGTAGTCGACGTTCGGCAGCCGCGGTCCTTCCGGGAACGGAATGAACTCGAGGCCGTTCGCGCCCGGCCGGCCGAGGAAGTAATTCGGCGTAGAGCGGCCGGTCGAAGCCGAAGCGTCTCGAGCAGCAGCGATCCGCCGGCGCGCCAGCCGCCGCGGAACGTGAAGTTGTTGTTGAAGTGCAGCTTGCGATCCTGCGACGCGCCGCCGGCCATCAACGTCGTCGTACTGCCAGGTGCCGTCGACCACGACGTCGCTCGACCAGCGCTCGAGCGCGCTGCCCTTGCGGCCGTAGGTGATCAGCTGGTGATTGAAGTTGCCCGAGGCCACGCCGGTGCGCGAGATGAAGCCGGCCGCCGCCCTGAAATCCGGATCGACGCCGCGCACGGTGTAGCGCATGCCGAATCGCCGGCCGGCGCGCGCGAACACGCCCTGCCACAACGGCGCGGTGGTCTCGACCGCCGTTCGCGGTCGTCCGGCTGAGCGCGCCCTGCATCGTCAGGCTGTAGATGTCGCTTCCAGACCAGGCGCGCATCGGAGCCAATCGACGCGATTCGAGCGATTGCCGTCGATGCGATCGGTGTAGACCAGCGCCGCTCTCGACCTGGCGCCGACGTCCTGCTGCACGCGCAGGATGTTGAAGATCGGATGATCGCCGCCGGTCGCCGACAGCGACTGGTCGTCGACCGCCGCGAGGTAGGCGATGTTGGTGCGGCCGCCGATCCGGCCGGTGAGCTTGGTCGCGGCGAGCGGCGCCACCACGCGGCGCGTGTAGATCAGGTTGTTCGGGCGTCGCGAACTGCTCGATGCCGTCGAGGAAGAACGGCCGCTTCTCAGGAAAGAACAGCGCCTGCCGCGGATCGAAGCTGAACTGCCCGGCGTCGGATTCGACCTGCGAGAAATCCGGATTGATGGTGCCGTTCATCGTCAGGTTCGGCGTGATGCCCCAGCGCAGGTTCATGCCGAACTCCGGACGCGACGCGTCGTAGTTCCAGCCGTCGGCCGACGGCGCGCCGTCGAGCTTGGTGGTCGCGATCGGATTGAGGTCGAGCACCAGGCCGCGGCGCAGGTCGGTGAGGTTCTTCAGCCGGCCCGCCTGCGACAGGAACGACGCCTCGTTGCGCCTCGCCGGCGACCCAGCTGTCTTCGATGCCGCGCTGCGGGACGACGCGCGTGACGTGGATGCCCCAGTCCTGCTGCGACTGCCGATTGATAGCGGACGCTCTTGAACGGAATGCGGACTTCGACCTCGTAGCCGGAGTCGGTGACGCGGCCCTTCGATTGAAACACGTAGTCGGGACTGAGGTCGGGCGTTTCGCGGCCCGGTCGCGAGGCCGGTGAAGCCGCCGCCGGTGCCGCGCGTGCCTTCGGCCAGCGCGCCGTCGAGCTGCACGCCGAGCGGGTTGACGCCGAACACCATCGCCTGGCGGCCGTCGTTGTAGGTGCTCAGGAAAATGATGACGTGATCGTCGGATTGAATGCGATCGCGATCGGCGAGCGTCGCGCGCACCGAGTCCGGCCGGCGCCGTGGCGCGAATGCCGAAGTGCATCGCGGTCGGCGAGTACCACACCAGCACCTCGGTCGGATTGTCGGCCGGCGCGCCGTCGACCGGCGCGTAGCGCGAGAAGCCCGCCAGCACCGCCGCCTGCGACCACACCGCTTCATCGAGCCTGGCCGTCGATCTCGATCGACTGATCGATGCGCGGCGGCTCGACGTCGAGCGACCCGCTGCGGCCGTCGTAGGTGCGGATCGCCGGCGGAGCCGACCCCGACAACGGCTGCGCCGCTGCCAGCAGGGCACAGACGCAACTGAGCATGAACGACCCAAGTTAGCAAGGATTTGCCGGCTGGGACGAACGGTGTCACGAGCACCAACACCAAGGACACGAAGACACGAAGACGTCTGGAAATGCCAGGGCCGCTAAGCAGCACTGACGTTTAGAAAACCTGGCTGCGTGCTCAATCGTGTCCTTCGTGTTAGGACCAGGCCCGGAAGGTGCCGTTACGGGCGTCGAGGATGCTCGCCGATCGTGATCGCGGCGTGGATCAATCCGACGTGCGTGTAGGCCTGCGGGAAGTTGCCGAGCAGCGCGCCGGTCTCGACGGCTCGATGTCTTCGGAGAACAGCCCGAGCGGGTTGGCGTAACTTCTCCAGGCGGCGGAACAGCGCGACGGCCTCGTCGACTTCGCCCATCATCGCCAGCGCCTCGACCCACCAGAACGAGCAGATCGAGAACGCGCTGGTGGTGTGGCCGAAGTCGTCGAGGTGCTTGTAGCGCAGCATCAAGCCGTGCGGCGCCAGTTCCGTTCACGGATGCTTGTAGCGCAGCATCAGGCCGTGCGGCGCGAGCTCGCGCTCGTAGGCGCGCACCGTCGACTTGAAGCGCGGATCGAGCGGATCGATCAAGCCGATCGACGGCAGCAGCAGGTTCGACGCGTCGGGATACTCGCCGTCGAACGCCTGCGTGAAGAAGCCGAGCTCCTTGTTGTAGGCGCGCTCGAGGATGATCTCCTTCTTCGCATCGGCCCACGCGTCCCACTCGCGGGCGCGCTCCGGCATGCCGAGGAAGGTGGCGAGCTCGGCGCCGCGATGCGCGGCGACCCAGCACATCGCTTTCGAAAAGGTGTAGTGGCGCGGCTGCGTGCGGTACTCCCACAGGCCGGTGTCGACCACGTCGAACGAGGCGATCGCCTCGTCGACGAGCGCCTCGAGCAGCGGCGCCAGCGTCGGATCCTCCCAGACGA
Source organism: uncultured Acidimicrobiia bacterium (assembly GCA_963795125.1). Classification (GTDB taxonomy): domain Bacteria; phylum Acidobacteriota; class Vicinamibacteria; order Vicinamibacterales; family UBA2999; genus 12-FULL-67-14b. The sequence continues at coordinate 330,717 of CAWCGQ010000002.1, forward strand.
CGCGCGGGTCGGTGAGGATGGTCTCGAGGCACAGCACCATCTCGCCGTCGACATCGTGCTGCCGCTGCACGTAGGCGGCGTTGCCGATGCGCACCGGCGCACCGGCCCGACGCCGTCGTAGCCGCGCAGGTTGGGGATGATCTCTTCGTGGAGATCGCGCTTGCCGGTGATGCCGTAGATCGGCTGCAGCGGACCGGCATCGGCCATGTCGCGAAGGAAGCGGACAAACGCCTCGCCTTCCGCCAGGTGGCTCAGGCGGCGCAGCGCTTCGACGGCGAAGGCGGCGTCGCGCAGCCAGCAGAATCGATAGTCCCAGGTGCGCCCCGAGCCGAGCGCTTCCGGAATGCTGGTGGTCGCGGCGGCGATGATCGCGCCGGTGTCGTTGTAGGCGTGCAGCTTCAGGCACAGCGCCGATCGCAGCACCGACTTCCGGGCGCGAACGACGGCAGGCTGCGTGGTCTTCGCCCACGCGCGCCAGCCGCGGATGGTCTGCTCGAGCGCGCGTCTCGGCCTCCGGCGCCGAGGTGATGTCGGGCGGCCTTGCCCGCGCTCAGGCGAAAAGAAGATCGGCCGATCGATTCGAATCGCGCTGCCGTCGAGCACGTACGGCACGCGGCGACGTTGGTCGGACAGAAACAAGCGCGTCGGGCCGCCGACCACTTCGAGGCCCTGTCCGGACGGCACGATCTCGATGCTGGCGCGCGCGTAGTCCGGACGCGGATCGAAATGCATCCGCACCCGCGGCGAGCCGGACAGCGGGCGCAGCAGCGCGGCAGATCTCGATCGGCGCATCGACCTTCAGGCCCTGCAGCAGCCGCGGCGCGAAGTCGCAGACCTCGAACACGCCGTCGGCGGTCTCGATCTCGGTGCGCAGCACGTTGGTGTTGCGGATGTAGGCGGCGTTCGACTTCCAGTCGTCGACCGGCTTGAACGCCCAGGTGCCGCCGCGCTCCTGGTCGAGCAGCCGCGCAAACACCGACGGACTGTCGAAGCGCGGCAGGCACAACCAGTCGATGTTGGTGTCCGGACCGACCAGCGCCAGGACCCGGCCGTTGCCGATCGCGCCATGATGGAGCGGCAGCGGCGTCCATGCGGCTGCTTCGGCACTGCTCATCGCGGCACCGGCTCCATCCGGCAGGCCGTCGTCAGCAGCTCGTTGGCCCAGTCGAACACGGTGTGCGAGGCGACCCGCTCGCGCAGCGCCCGCATCCGCCGGCGCTGATCCTCGGGCGACATCGATCAGCGCGGCATGCAGCGCATCGGCGAACGCGTCGACCGCGAACGGATTGACGTGCACCGCCTGCTCGAGCTCGCGCGCGGCGCCGGTGAACTCCGACAGCACCAGCACGCCGTGCTCGTCGGTGCGCGAGGCGATGAACTCCTTGGCGACCAGGTTCATGCCGTCGTGCAGCGACGACACCACGCACACGTCGGCGGCGCGATACATGTGCGCGACGTCCTCCGGCTGGTGGTGCTGCGGCCGATAGATCACCGGCATCCAGCCGTCGCCGCCGAACGTGTCGTTGATCTGCGTGACGCAGCCTTCCACCTCGTGTCATCAGCGCCTGGTAGCGGGCAATGTTCTCGCGGCTCGGGCGCGCCGACCTGCACCATGCGTGACGCGCCGGCGCCATTCGGGATGGCGCTCGAGCAGCCGCGCCGAAGGCCTTCAGGCGATCGGGGATGCCCTTGGTGTAGTCGAGACGATCGATGCCGAAGATGATCTTCTCGTCGCGTCAGGCCGAGCCGCTTGCGCACCGCGCGCGGTTTCGGTGGCCCGCTCGGCGGGCTTCGTCGGGCCCGTCGCCACAACGACGGATCGATGCTGATCGGAAACGGCCGCACGTAGGTCGGCCGGCCGCCGCGCCACGCCGCAAAGTGCTCGTAGTCGACCCGCGACTCGAGCGCGCGATCGACGGTGTCGAGAAAATTGTTGCAGTGATACTGGATGTGGAAGCCCAGCAGGTCGTTGCCGAGCAGCCCGTGCAGGATGCTCTTCCTTCCACGGGCAGACCCGGAACGCTTCGCGATTCGGCCACGGGATGTGCCAGAACTGGCACACCGTGATGTCCGGCCGCGCCTCCTTCACGAAGCGCGGCAGCAGCGCGAAGTGGTAGTCCTGCACGAACACCACCGCGCGGTCGTCGCCGACCTCCTCGATCACCGCGTCGGCGAACCGGCGATTGACCTTCACGTACTGCTGCCAGTCCGCCTCGTCGAACTCCGGGCGCGCGTAGGCGATGTGACAGAGCGGCCACAAGGCGTTATTGGCGCAGCCGTAGTAGTAGCCCTGCTCTTCTTCCGGCGTCAGCCACACCCGGCGCAAGGTGTACGACGGGCGATCCGGCGGCACCCGGACGCGCCCGAACTGATCGGCGGTTTCGCGATCGGCGCTGCCGCTGCCGTGCGCGATCCAGGTGCCGCCGCAGGCGCGCATCACCGGATCGAGCGCGGTCACCAGGCCGCTCGCCGGCCGCGTCCAGTCGATGTTCTTCGATTTCCTTCTGCCCGCGCAGCCAGCTCCAGAGCCCGCGCGCCGATTGCCGGCGGCGCAAGTGGATGTACGGCTCGCGGTTGGCGACCACGATCAGCCGCGTGCCGCGTAACGAGTCGGTGATCGATGCGCCTAGCTGGGCCGAGGTCATGACACGCGTCCAAACACGGACTTCAGCCGCCAACCATGTCAGGAAACGATCGACATCGGGAATACCGTCGATCTTGTATGTGGCCGCGGTCGGCCGCAGGCCCACCAGCACGCCGATGCCGCACTCGATCGCGCGGAAGGCGTCTTCGTCGGTGATGTCGTCGCCGATGTAGGCGACCCACGCCCGCCTGGCAAATTTCGTCTCGACGTCTGTCGATGATCCACTTCGTCGCCTCGCCTTTGTGGCCGCTGATGTTCGGCAGGTACTCGACGCACGGCATTGCCCTCGAGACGGCGGACGTGGTTCTCGGCGATCCATGGCACCGCGAGGACGTCGGCGCGCGCGAAGACGCGCGTCGTAGCAGTCCAGCGGCATCCGCCGGGTGTGCACGGCGACGCTCGCGCCCTTGTCCTCGATGTACGCACGACGGGAAATTCGTCGAGCAGCGGCTTCAGCGCGGCGGCGAGGCCTTCAACGCGCGCTTCGCGCGGCCGCCAGGTCAGGGTGGCTGGTGCGCTCGCCGTTGACCTCGATCTCGAGCCCGTGCAGGCCGGCGTGATAGACGTGATCGGGCAGCCGCGTCCGCCGCCGCAGGTCGTCGAGGCGCCGGCCGCTGACAATGCCGAGCGACAGCTGCGGCTCGCGCGCGATCTGGTAGAGCAGGTCCCAGCGCGCCGCCGTCAGCTCCGGCGCAGTCGGGTCGGGATTGAACTCCGCGACCGTGCCGTCGAAATCCAGCAGCAGGGTAAACGCAGTGTCGGCCGGGCGCGCCGCCACCTCGGCCTGAACTTCCGACAGCATCTGATCTCTATTCTGGCGGGAAAATCACTCCGCACGCGAGTAGACCGTTGCGGATCAAGGCTGAGCTTGATGGCGCGCATCGCCTCGATGCCCGCGTCTCCGTAGAGCTGCCGCAACAGCTGCTGCTTGATCGGGATTGCGTCCGACACCGTGCTCGGCGAGCGGGCAGCCGCCCATCGCAATCACCGCGGCGCCGAGCTGCGAGGATCGCCTCGCGGCCCCTGCGCGACGTCGTCGGCGCTGCGCGGAATCACATTCGGATGCACGTTGCCGTCGGAGATGTGCCCCCACACCGCGAGATCGAGATCGCGCTCGGCGAACAGGCGGCGGCACTCGGACATCATGTCGGCGAAGCGGTCGAACGGCACGATCATGTCGGCGGCGGTCTTCGAGATGGCCGCGTCGCCTGCTTGGCGCAGCGCGACGCGGCGGTTGACGCCGGCCGGCACCGCCTCGCGCAGCTCGCGCGAACGCCGGCGCGCGCGCCCGATCGGCCGGCAGCGCGATCTCGGTGTCGTCGAGCACGCCGTGGCGATCGAGCAGCCGGCAGAATCGCAGCAGCGGCGAATCGGCCGCGCCGCGGATCGCGCGCCGATTCCAGCTGCGACCACAGCGTGCCGTCGTCCGCCGGCAGTTCGAGATCGATCAGCAGCGCGACGGCGGCGCCGGACGGCAGCGCGATGTCGAGCTTGCGATCGATGCCGTCTTCACGGATCACCGCGATCGATCGCGCATCGAGGTGCTCGATGGCGGCGATGTCGATGCCGCGCGGATCGCGCGATCGCCAGGTCTGCCTGCGACGCCGCGCGCAGCTCGCCGGTCAGCGCGATCGCCGACGTCTTCGGACGGCACCGGCACGAGCGCGCGGCACGATCGCCGCCGGCCGCGGCGCGGTCCTGAAGATCGACTTCGGTGATCACGCCGAGCGTGCCTTCGGAGCCGATGAACAGATCGATCAGATCCATGCCCGGCGCGAGGAAGTAGCCGGCCGACCGCTTCGGCACGTCCGGCATCGCGGATGTCGGGCACGCGGAGCACGCGCACGCCCGTCGAGGTCTCGATCGTCACAGCCGTCGCCGGCCGCGACGCAGTCGCCACGCGCGATCGTCAGCACGTCGCCGCCGGCGAGCACCACGGTCAGGCCCTCGACCCACTCGCGCGTCGTCCCGTACTTGAAGGTGGCCGCGCCGGCCGCGCACGTCGCCGACCGCGCCGCCCGCGAACGCGCCGAGATAGGTCGGAACCGGCGGAAACCACCGCCCGCTCACGGCCAGCTCGTCCTGCAGCGTCTGCAGCGGCGACACCGGCGCCGACGCGCACGCGATCGCCGACGACACGCGATCGCCGTCAGCCGATCGGTGCTGATCGACGACATCGCCGAACGGCGTGGCGCCGCCGGTCAGCGACGATTGGGCGCCGACCGGAAGGATGCGGTGATGGCCGCTCACGGCAGCATCGACAGACCTCGTCGGTCGATCGCGGCCGCACCACGCCGCTCGCATGACCGCCGGGATAATGCGCGGCATCCTCGAGAAACGCGCTGAGGTGTTCGGTTCCGGGCGTGGGAATGGCGCCGGCGGCAGGCGCCCGGGCCGCAATCCGTGACGACACCCGTCGATTGTATGGTGGCCGGTCAGGCAAGGACGCGGATGGCGAGCGCGATTAACGCCGTGCCGGTCGCGGCTTGAAGGACTCGTCGCGTCCAGGGCGCGACAAACCAGCGGCGCATGGCGTCGAGCGCCGTCGCCCACGTCGCATGACACGCCACGCGCGAGGCCGACATGCGTGGCGGCCAGGCCCGAGTAATAGAAGCCGTGATGCGCCGGCCGGAATAAACGACGGCACCACCGACAGATAGAAGCTGATGATCACCGGGCTCAGCAGGTTGATGCCCAGCCCGTCTCCGACGTACGCGGCGGCGTGAGCGCGCGGCGGCGGCGCCGCATTCGGATCGAGCGTCAGTCGGATGCCGCCGTCGGCATGGCGCAACGCCCGATACAGGCTGGCCGACGCCGAGCCACGCCAGAAACAGCGCGCCGCCGACGCGAATGGCCTGCAGCGAACCCGGCCACACCGCGATCAGCACGCGACAGGCCGAGGCCGCAGGCGACGGCGATGGTGGTGTTGGCGAGCGCGGCGCCGAGCGCCGTCAGGTACCCGGCGCGGCGGCCGCCTTCAAGCGTGTTGCGAACGACGACGGCCGTCGTCGAGCCGGGCGTGACGACGAGAACGAACGTGAACGTGACGAACGCGAGGTAACTCGGTTCGAACGGTCGCCGCTCGATCTACTTCCTCAGGACGGCGGCGTTCGACGTGGCCTCGGAGTGGTAGCGCTTCTCCCCCGCTTCGATGCGCACGGCCAGCTTGTTCGCCGACGGCGGCAGCGGGCAGGTGGTCCACGGGTTGTAGGCGCACGGCGGGTTCTGCGCGCGATTGAAGTCGAGCGTCACCTTGCCGTCGGCGCCCGGGCGCGTCGGTGTAGAGGAAGCGCGCCGACGGATAGGTGGAGTCGGCGCTGGTGAGATCGCGGAACACGAACCACAGCCGGTCGCCCGACTTCCACGCTTCCATGTTCGCGGTCTTGCCGCCGATGGTCACCGCGACGTTGCCGGGAACCGTGAACGGCTCGAGGTCGCCGAGGATGGTCGGCGCCTGCACGACTTTCGGCGCGGCCAGCGGCGTGAACTGACCGGTGACCTTCATCGCCGGGTTCGCGGGATACCACTTCAAGCCGGAGAAATTCTTGCGCAGCGGCGCGTTCTGATCGCGCACGCGAATCGCCAGCCGCGGGCCGCTGAAGTGCAGGAAGAAGGTCGTGCCCTTGTAGCTGATCAGATCGGCGGGACGGCCGGCCTCCGACAGCCGCAGCGGCGCCTTCCTTCACGGGCTTGCCGTTGTAGGTCAGCGTCTGGCCGTCGGCGGCCTTGATCGTGACGGTCCGTGCCGTTCATCGTGATCACGCCGGCCTGCTTGGGCACGTCGGCGAACTCGAGCACGATGTCGTTCAGCGGATCGGAGCCGAACTTGTTCTCGCCGGGATTGAGGAAGTGCAGTCCGGCCACCGTGAACCAGCCGTTGTCGGCCAGCAGCACCTTCTCGCGCTCGGCGCGAAAGGCATTGAGCGCGGCCACGTCGTAGGTGCCTTGCGCGGAGGCGGCGGTGGCGACCAGGGTCAGTACCAGCAGGGTCAGTCTTTGTCATGTCGATCGCTCGAGTTCCGTGTCCAGCGCGAATGATATCAGCGTCGAGTGCCGTACAGGTCGTCGCCGAGGGCCACGTCGGCGCCGGCCCAGGCCTTCTCGAACGACCGCCTTGGCTTCGGTCGCGGCGCCTTTCTTCTGCCCGTCGAGCGCGCGATACAAGCCGTACAGCGATCGCGGATTGCCGATGTTCTTCGCCAGATCCGCCCGGAAGACGCGTTCCGCATCGGCGAAGCGGCCCGCTTTGATCAAGGCCGCGCCGAGCCGTTCGCGCTCGGGATGCAACCAGTCGGGCGGCTCGTTGTAGCCGAGCCGATCCTCGGCCGCCACCGCGGCCGTGAAACGCTGGATCGCCGCCGCGGTGTCGCCCTTCGCTTCGGCGATGCGCGCGGTGAGATCCGCAATCGCCACGGCGCCGACATCGCGGCGGAGTTCGCGGGTCCGACCATCGCGTCCTCCGGCAACTTCGCAACGGCCGCCTTCGAGCGCCGTGAGGTCGGCCGCCGCATCAGCGGTCTTGCCGGTGGCGGCGAGCGCGGCGCCACGCGCGAAGTGATACAGCGCGCTCTGCAGCAGGCGCGTCGCGGGCGGCGGCGTGGCCTCGAGAATCGCGGGCCACTGCCCGAATCGAACCAGCACCGCCAACTCCTGAGCCGCGAACGGCTCGACCATCACCATCTGATCGGCGATCGGATCGGCGAGCTGTCACGGTCCGCTGCGGCGGCGGCTCGCGCTTGCGCCAGGTTGCCGGCAAACATCGCCGCCGACGATTCGAACTGCAGGTTATGCCCGTAGTACATCGTCGCGTAGAAACCATTCGCGCCGGCGACCTTGAAGTACTGCTCGTCCACGGCCGCGGCGTCGGCATTGCTCTTCGCCGACTTGGCGTACTGTCCCGTCCGGATGTAGATGTGCGCCGGCATGTGGACCAGGTGTCCCGCGCCGGGCACGAGCGACTCGAGCCGTCCGGCTTGCGCCAGCGCGCGCTCCGGGGACGTCGAGGCTTCGACGGCGTGAATGTAATAGTGATTCGCGCCCGGATGATCGGGGTCGCGCTCCATCACGCGTTCGAGCGCGCTGACGATGGCGGCCGTGCCTGGCTCCGGCGTGCCATCCTTCGTGTAGAGCCGCCACGGCCTCAGGTTCATCAGGCTTTCGGCATGGAGCGTGGCCACGTCGAGGTCGTCGGGAAACTTCTTCGCAAGCTCGCCCATCGCCGCCGAGTACGCCTGCTCGCGGACCAGTCTGATCGCCGGTCGGATCGGCGACATATCGCTTCGCCAACGCGTCGACCAGGCCTTGTTCAACCTCACTGCCGGCGGACTTGCGCTGCTGCGCTTCGACCAGATGCGCGTAACCCTGTTTCAATCGATCGGCCGGCGCCACGTCGTTGATGTTGGTGCCAAGCGCCAGCGCCATTCCCCAGTGCGGCATCGGCGCGGCGGGGTCCTTCGCCGCCGCCAGTTCGAATGACTTGAACGATTCTTCGTGGTTGAAGCCGTAAAGCAGCGCCAGACCTTCGTCGAAGAACTTCTGCGCGTCAGGATTCGACGTTTTGATTGCGCGGTGATACGAGCCCAGATTTCCGAGCAGCGCCGTGCGGGCGGGCCCCGAAGCCGCGGCGCCGTGACCACCCTCATGTGCCGGCTGATTCGGTGGTGCGGCAACAGGTTCGGCCGGACGCGAACACGCCGCCGCCGCGGCCACGACCACCATCACACCGAGTAGCGCCTTGACCGTCATGGTCTTACCTCCGGCTCATCAGCCACAACACGGTTTCCGCCCCCAGCAACAGGCTGGCAAGGGTTAGATGCCCGACCTGCGCCGCGGGTAACAGCGCAACCATACGCCATCAACGAGACCGAGCGCGACCTGGGAAAGCGGCCAGCGCCAGGACCACGAAGGACCAGCGAAGCAGCGGCGAGCGCCGCGACAACAGCCACAGCGTCAACAACGTCGCGCCAATCAGGACGACAAACGCGAGGTCGCGGTGCAGGAAATCGAGGCGGCCAACGGTGCCAATCGCCAGGTCGCGGGCCACGCCGGCGTCGAGCGCGGCATCGACGCGTTCGCTGCACCTGCGTGCCGAACCCCACTTGCACCAGGGTGACGGCAATCAGACCCCGCGACGGCACCTGACGCACCCTTCACACCCAACGCACCCTTCGGCGCCTGCAACGCACCCGACGCGTAAGTGGCATACAGCAGCAACTGCACGATGACGAGCGCCACCATCAAGTGCGCCGTCACGATCCACGGCGTCAATCCGTGCACCACGACGCGGCCGCCGAGCCAGCCCTCGAAACCCACCAGCAGGAACGCCGCGACCGTCGACCACAGAATGCGCGGGTCTCGACGATGGTGACGCCAGGCGGAGATGGTGGTCGCGAGGATCAGGAAGCCGACGGCGACGCCGAGGAGCCGGTTCAGGTACTCCGTCCACATCAGCGTGGGATTGAACAGCGCCGGATCGAACTGCGCGGGAAGATCGGCCGCGGACGCCGGTGGAAGCCATCCGCCAAAGCATCGCGGCCAGTCCGGGCAGCCGAGGCCGGCGCCCGGACGCGCGCACCAGGCCGCCGACGAGAATCAGGAAATAGGTGGTGGCGGTCGTCCAGAGCGCCAGTCGCTGAAACGAGCTGTAGCGCACGTTCCATTATGCCTTCTGCCGGCGGCCGTCTTCGCCTCAGGCCTTCTCGAGCGTTCGCCAGAACCACGCCGCGGCAAAATCCGCGACCTGCGCGAGCGCTCCGGGTTCCTCGAAGAGGTGCGTGGCGCGCGGCACAATCTTCAGCGTCACTTCACCGGACATCTTCGCCTTGGCCTGCTCGTTCAACACCATCACCGCATCGTCGTGCCCGCCGACAATCAGCATGGTCGGCGCCGTGACCTTCGACAACGACTCGCCGGCGAGGTCGGGGCGGCCGCCCCGGGACACGACCGATTTCACCAGGCCAGGATGCCGGGCGGCGGCGACCAGCGCCGCTGCCGCACCGGTGCTGGCTCCGAACAACCCGATGGGCAGATCTTTCAGCGTTGGTTGATGCGAGGCCCAGTCGATCGTCGCCGCCAGCCGTTCGGCGAGCAGCTCGATGTCGAATCGATGCTCGCGCGTTTGATTGTCGATCCGCTCTTCCTCCGGCGTCAGCAGATCCATCAGCAGCGTCGCCATCTGTGACTCCTGCAGGATGCGCGCGACGAATTGATTGCGGTGGCTGTGCCGGCTGCTGCCGCTGCCGTGCGCAAACAGCACGATCCCGCGCGCGGCCACCGGCGCGACCAAATCGGCATTCAACGTCACTCCGGCCATTCCAATCCGGAGCATCTGCGCTTGTGAAACCGTCCTCATGTCGACAACCCTCGGCGTGTAGTACGTGCGCGTATTTCGCCGGAAGACCCGAGGGATAGGTCGCCGGCACTCCTTCGTGCCGTCAGTGGGGGGAGGACTCGGACGGCACGGCCGCGGCCGAGCGCATAACGTGGCTCAGCGCATCAATAGGTTACACCATCATCTTTCGTCGACGAGGAGACGGCGCACTTCGCGATCGCTCGTCGGCGTGAAATCGCGATACCACAAGCCGACGGCGACAAACGGATCGGGCGTCCTCAGGCACACCACCTCGTCGGCCTCGCGGGCGATGGCGGCGCAGGTCGACGACGCGCCAACCGGGACCGCAACGATGACCCGCGCTGGCTGCTGTTGCCGCGCGGCCATCACGGCGGCGCGCATGGTGGATCCGGTGGCCAGCCCATCGTCGACGAGGATGACGACCTTGCGGGTGAGCGCCGATCGGTGTTCGATTGCCGCGATACAAGCTGCTCGCGGCGATCGAGCTCGAGCTGCTCGCTCCGGGCCACCGCATCGATGACGCCGACGGGAATTCCGAGTGCGGCGACGACCTCGTCGTTGACCACGCGGACCCCGCCGGTGGCGATGGCGCCCATCGCCAGTTCCTCGTGCCCCGGCACGCCGAGCTTGCGCACCACGAAGACGTCAAGTGGAACGCCGAGCGCGCGGGCCACTTCGCGCGCCACCGGCACGCCGCCGCGCGGCAACGCCAGCACGACCACGTCGTCGCGGTCGCGATACTCCGACAGGCCGAGTGCCAGTTGTTCGCCGGCCTCGACCCGGTCACGAAACGGTTGCGTCGTCACGCGTGGCATCTTCCCTGGCCCGCTCTTTTGCCAAATCGCTGCCATTTCCCGCTCATGACCAGCTGAATTCCAGCCATGAAACAACTCGCGCCACGACGAGTCTAGTGACCCATGGCTCTGACCACCGACCTGCGACATTCCATCCGCCTGCTGGGGCGCAGCCCGGTGTTCACGCTGTCACGTCGATCGTTTCGCTGGCGCTCGGCATCGCCGCCGCGGCGACGATCTTCAGCCTGACGGATGCCCTGCTGTTCGAGCCGACCGCCGGGGTGCGCGGCGCTCGATCGAGTCGTCGACATCGGGCGCGCCAATAACGGCAGCGGGTTCGACAACATGTCGCACCCGGCCTACCAGATACCTGCACGACCACAGCCGACGGTCGACGTCGCCGCGGTCGACTTTCGGCGGCGGGCCGATGAGCCTCGGCACCGACGGCTCGAGCGAGCGGGTGATTGGCACGCTCGTCTCGGGCAACTACTTCGACGTCCTCGGCACGCGCCCGGCGCTCGGCCGGTTCTTCCGCGCCGACGAAGACCACGTTCCCGGTGAGCGGCCGGTGGTGGTGCTGAGCCACGCGCTCTGGACCACAGCGTTTCAACAGCGACCCGACGATTCTCGACCGGCCGCTGCGGCTCAACAATCGCGAGTTCGCGGTGGTCGGCGTTGCCGAGCCCGGCTTCCAGGGCTCGTCGATGATCGGCACCGACTTGTGGGCGCCGATGGCGATGGTGCAGGTCGTGCGCGGACGCCCAACGCGAACCTGCTCACCGACGTGGGCGGCGTGTGGCACGTGGCGATCGGCCGTCTCAAGCCGGGCGTCAGGATGGCGCAGGCCAAGGCGGAGCTCAACACGCTCAACGAGAGCTTACAAGAAGGCGCGAGCCGGACGCGCATCAGCACCACACCATCGACGTGGCGCGCATGGGACGCATTCCCGGGCCGATGCGCACGCCGTTCCTGGCCTTCATCGGCTTCCTGTTCGCGCTGACCGGCGCGCTGCTCGCGATTGCGTGCAGCAACGTCGCCGGCATGTTGCTGGCGCGCGCGGCGACGCGGCGCCGCGAAATGGCGACGCGGCTGGCGGTCGGCGCCGGACGCGGTCAGTTGATTCGGCCAGCTGCTCACCGAGACCCTGGTGCTGTTCGTCGCTGCCGCGGCGGTGTCGGTGCCGCTGACCTTCTGGCTGGTGTCGCTGCTCGCGGGATCGCTGCCGGCCTTGCCGTTCACCCTCAACCTCGACCTGGCGGTCAACGTCCGCGTGATGCTGTTCGCGTTCGGCATCGCGCTGGTCACCGGCGTGATCTTCGGCCTCGCGCCGGCGCGGCACGCGCTCGGCATCGGACCTCGCGCCGATGCTGCACGGCGCGTATGCCACCGCGGATCGCACGCGATTCCGGCTGCGCAACTCGCTGGTCACCGCGCAGGTCGCGCTGTCGTTGATGCTGGTCGTCACCGCGCTGCTGTTCGTGCGTTCGCTCGAGAAGGCGGCGCACACCGATCCCGGGCTTCACGACCGCAAACATTCAGATCGCCAGTCGTCGACGTGTCGATCTCGGGCTATCGCGATCAGCAGGCCGTCGCGCTCGCCGATCGCTATCAGGAGCGGCTTGCGGGCTCGCCGGCGTGGAGTCGGTCGCCACGCGCGAATGATTCCGCTGCAAGGCAGCGGCTTCGGGCTCGGCAGCCTGCGAGTGCGACGGTGCTCAGGGTCCAGCCGCGACGGCGGTTTCGACGCCGACTGGGACGTTGTTTCGCCCGGAGTATTTCGACACCATCGAGCATGCCGATCGTCGATGGCCGCGCGTTCCGCGATCGATCGCGACGGCGCGCCGTGCGTGGCGATCGTCAGCGAAACGTTCGCGCGCCAGGCTTGCCCGGACAATCGGCGGTCGGCCGGACCGTGATGCAGCGGACAGCGCGGCGCCGAGGAGCGAGCGTCTGGATCGTCGGCGTCGCGCGCGATGCGAAGTATCGCTACATCAGCAGCGCCAACTGCGCCTTTCATCTACGTGCCGATGGCGCAGCAGCCGGCAGCCCTCGATCGAGTTCTACGTTCGTCATGCGCCCGGCGCGCAAGTCGCGACGAGATCAGTGCGCGCCGCGATGCAGCAGGTCGAGCCGCAACGTGCCGATCGTGATGCTGCAGTCGTTCGACGATGCGGCGCGATTGGATTACTGCCGCAGAAGCTCGCGGCCTGGATTGCCGGCAGCGTCGGCACGATCGGCATTTTCCTGGCGGCGCTCGGGCTCTACGGGCTGATGGCGTTCCTGGTCGCGCAGCGCACGCGGGAGATCGCGATTCGCATGGCGCTCGGCGCGTCGAAGCGCGACATGCGACTCGATGATCCTCAAGCAGGCCGCGACGACTGGGCGCGATCGGGACGCTGATCGGTCTCGCACTGGCCGCCGGCATCGGCACGCTCGCGCAGTCGATGCTGGTCGGGCGTGCCGCCGATCGATCCGATCTCGTTCGGTGGAACGGCGCTGCTCTTCGTGATCGTCCTGGCCATTGCCGCCTGGACGCCGGCGACCCGAGCCGCGGCGACGGATCCGGCAACGGCGTTCAGGGCGGAATAGCCGGGAGCCGGGAGCCGGGAGCCGGGAGCCGGGAGTGAAAGCAAATGAGTGACGGGGAAACCCAGCTGAATCTTCAGCCCGATTAAGACTCCTTAGCCCAAAACAAATCGTATCGATCCCTCCTGCTCCCGGTTCCCGTCTCCCGGTTCCCGGTTCCCGGTTACCGCACCCGAATCGTATTCAACTGCTCTCCGCGCAGGAACCGCTCGCGATCGTCGAGTTTCCACAGGCGCGTGCGGTGGGTGGTGCCGGCGTCGAGCAGCGGCGGCCAGTCGAGCGCGCCCACGGGCAGCGTGGCGAACTGGGCGCGGAACGGTTCATGCTCCCATCCGTCGAGGACGATGTAGACCGGACGCCTGGACTGCTCGAGCGTGGCGATCGCCGCGGTGCAGCGATTCGGGCGTCGCCACTTCCCAACGCAGAATCGGGCGATCCGTGTAGTAGCGCATCGACGCCGCTTTGCTCGCCGGCGAGGATCACCGCAGAAGGCGCGATCTGCGGCGTTGATGTAGTCGCCGACCACGGCCACGCGCCGCAATTGCTCGGCCAGCTTGAAGGTCTCGAGCGAGCGCGCCGTCCAGATGCCGTGCGGCCATCACCGCCAGCACCAGCGCAAACAGCACCGGCGCGCGTAGCGCCGGCCGGCCATCGTCGAATCCACGCCGACAGCTCGACCGCCGTGAAGACCGCGAGCACGGCAAGCGCGGGAAGCAGGAAGCGCAGGTACGACCAGTCGTCGAACACGCGCGTAAACGAGGTACGACGCGACGACGAGCGCGGCGAAGGCCAGCGAGCGCCTGCGCCGTGCGATCCCGCCGCAGCCGCCAGAAGCCGAAGACCGCAACGCAGCAGGATCGGCGCGGTGGTGATCAGCCAGTTGAAGTAGCGCGGCACGTTCGCCGGCGATGTTGGCGATCGAGAACAGCTCGTCGGCCGACGCCGTAGCCGGAGCGCAGCGGCGATCCGTACCACGATGCCACTGAAGGACCGCCAAGCGCAGACGCCGGCAACGCCACCGGCAGCGCGAACATAACGCGGCGTTGCGCACCAGGAAGAACGGCACGATCGGCCAGCGGCGCGAGGTTGGGCCGGATCAGGATCGCCAGGGCGCAGGCGAGACCCGCGACCGATCGACGCGTGCGGACTCTGTCCGGCCCGCGAAAGCCACAAGCACATCATCCACGCCGCGGTCACGGGCACGTCGCTCATCGGCTGAATGGACTGGTAGCACGAACACCGGCGTGAACGCGAGCAGCAGCGCCGCCATCAAGCCGGCCATGCCGCCACCCAGCTGCAGCGCCAGCATCGCCGGTGGCGAAAACCGCCATCGCCGCCGGACCGTGACGACCGTGGCGGCGCCAGTGACGCCGGCGATCGCATGCGGGACGGCCATCAGCAGCGGCAATCCCGGAGGATAGGTGGGTGACTGATGGCCTTGCTCGCGGTGCGGGACGCCACCCAAGCGGCGAGGTCAGGTCCAGGGATCGCCGAGGCTCGCAAGCGCCGACAGGTCATCGGCATGAAACAGCCGGCCACCGCCCAGCATCGCCGCTTCGCTGAGGTAGCCGGACGCGTCGGCGCCGGCCGCGGATCGGGTCGAGAAAATCGCGCTGACGATCGCGGCCTGATCGCAACGGCAACGACGAGCCGACGCGCGCGTGCCGCTCGATCCCGCGCCACGCCGACTCCAGATCGGCCGCAATCGACCGCTGCGCCGCGCCGCCGCCAGCCACATCGTGCCGTTGGTCAGCGCCAGCAACGCGATTGGCAACGGCGACCGGCGGAAATACGAAGGCCGCCAACGGTGGTGCGAAACACCACCGCTGACGGCCACGATTACTGCAACGGCCGCGAGCAGCGCGGCCAGGCCTAAGAGGATCTTTCGAGTCAGTGCCCTACCTGCCTCACGCGCCCGCGGTGGCTACCGTTTCGGAATCGTCCAGTAGTAGACCTTGCGGCCGTCGACGTCGAGCTCCTTCTCGGGCTTCCAGTCGCCCATGTCGAAGGCGTGCGACACGATGCGCGTGCCGGGCTTCAGTTCCTTCATCAGCTTCGGCATCAGCTTGACGTTGAGCGACGGCAGCAGGTAAAGCGTGATCACCGAGGCGCCGCTCAGATCCTGCTCGAACAGGTCCGCGTGCACCACCTTGACGAGGTTGCCGACGTTGTTCTTCGCCACGTTGGCGGTGGCTTCCTTGATGCGCTCCGGATCGATGTCGAAGCACACGCCGCGCGCGCCGTACTTGCGCGCCGCGGTCACCGGGATGCGGCCGTCGCCGCAGCCGAGGTCGTAGACCACGTCGTTCTTGGTGACGTTGGCGACCTGCAGCATGGCCTCGACCACCGCTTCCGGCGTGGGAACATAGATCACGTCGGGGCGGCGCGACGGCGCGGCGGCCTGGGCGAACGCCGTGGTGGCGCCGAGTCCCGCGATCGACAATCGTCACGGCCGCGGCAAGAAGACGAATACGCATTCGAAGTAACCTCCTTGGGGTCGAGAGAAGCATAACTCAATGAACCGCTGGATTCCGACCACCGCGGCCGTCGTGCTGGCCGCGTTCCTCGCCGTGCCCGCCATTCGTCACTGGCGCGAACAGCCACCGCCACCCCCGCCGGCGCCTCAACCGCTGCGCGCCGCATGGACCGCCGCCGGACGGGCTCGATATCGGCGCTGGCGGGGACTACCCATTTGGACTCGTCACTGGCCCCGGATGGCCGCCTCCTCGCCTTCCCCGCCGCCAAGGCCGGGGTGGCATCGCTATGGTTGCAGGATTTGCGTACCGGCGAGGCACGAGTCGGTGCCAGGCACCGATCGTGCGTCCGCGCCGTTCTGGTCGGCGGACGGATCGCGGATCGGCTTCTTCGCCAACGGAAAGCTGCGGGCGTTCGATCTGGCCGGCGGCCAGGCCGCGGATCTCGCTGATGCCGCCGTCGCCGCGCGGCGGCAGCTGGAATGCCGCCGGCGATCTGGTGTTCGCGCCGGCCGCCGAACGCCGGCCTGATGAAGCGCGATGCCGAACGGCACGATCGGCCCGTTCACGACGCTCGATGCCGCGCAACGGCGAAACCGCGCACGCGTGGCCGTCGTTCCTCGCGGACGGCAGGCACGTGATCTTCTTCGTCGCCGCGTCGCAGCCGTCGCGCAGCGGCATCTGGATCGCCTCGCTCGACAATCCCGCCGTCGCGACGGCGGCTGGTGGCCTCCGACGGCCAGGCGATCGTCGCCGGCGACACGCTGCTCTATCTTCGCGATCTCGTCGCTGGTGGCGCAGCCGCTCGATCCGGTGACGCTCGAACCGTCGGGACGATCGACCGCCGTCGGCGTGAATGCCGGCCGCGGGCCGCTCGGCCAGATCTTCGCGACCGCCTCGAGCGAGCGTGCTGATCTACGGCGCGCCGGGCACCGCGCTGCGCGAGCTGCGCTGGTTCTCGCGCGACGGGCAGCCGGCCGGACCGACCAGCGAGCCGATCGACGCGTGGGACCTGCGCATCGCTCCGGACGGCAGGCGCATCGTCGACGACCGAGGTCGATCGACAGCTGCGAACGCTCGATGTGTTCATCCGCAGCGGCTCGCAGCCGGCGCCGATGCGACTGTCGCTCTCGACCGACGTCGACGAGAGCGGCGTGTGGTCGCCGGATGGCTTGCGCATCGCGTGGGCCGAGCCAGCGGCGCAAGGTGATGGTGCAGAGGCGCCGGCGCGGTGCTGCCCGAGCAGACGATCGCCAGCTTCGACACGCCGGTGCAGGTGTGGGACTGGTCGCGCGACGGCCGGTCGCTGCTGATCGGCCGCAAGAGCAGCGATACGCGGCGACGACCTGTGGATTCAGCCGCCGGTCGAGGGCGCCGCGGCGCAGCCGTATGTGACGGCGCCGTTCGATCAGGCCTACGGCGCGTTCGCGCCCGACGGCCGCTCGATCGCCTACGCGTCGAACGAGTCGGGGCAGTTCGACATCTACCTCGACACGTTTCCGAAACCCGGCACGCGCGTTCGCGTGACCACCGCCGGTGGCACCGAGCCGCGCTGGAGCGCGGACGGCGGCGAGCTGTTCTTCAGGCGCGGCTCGGAGATTCACGCCGTCGCGCCTCGACCGCGATTCGAGGTACGATCGACGGTGAACGGCTGTTCGATGCGGGCGCGGCGATTCGCGCCTTCGACGTCAGCCGCGACGGACGCTTCCTGCTGAACCTGCCCGCCGACAATCACGCGCCGCATCGCGCCGCGACCATTGTGAGTCACTGGTCCGCCTTGGCGGACACGCTGCGGCGCGACACGAAATGAAGATCGCGACCTGGAACGTCAACGGCATCCGCGCCCGGCAGGGCCAGCTGCTCGACTGGCTCGCCGCCGAGACAGCCCGACATCGTCTGCCTGCAGGAGATCAAGGCGTCGCTCGATCAGCTGCCGTTCGAGTTGCGCGACGTCGACAACTACTGGAGCTACTGGCACGGCGAGAAGGGCTACTCGGGCGTCGCCCTGCTGGTGAGCAAGTCGCTGGTCGGCGCGTTGCCGATGTGCTCGCATCCGGGCTTCGACTTCGAGCAGCGCATCGCGTGCGCGACGGTGCCCTCACCGGCCGGCGATGTGCATGGTCGCCTCGGTCTACGTGCCGAACGGCGGCAAGGACTTCGACGCCAAGATGCGCTTCCTCGACGGCGCTCGATGCGTTCGTGGCCGATGCGGAACGCGACGGCAAGCTGCTGATTCTCTGCGGCGACCTCAACGTCGCCCTCGAAGAGCGCGACATCCATCTCAAGTTGCGCAAGCCCAACCAGATCGGCGCGCGGCCCGGATGAACGGGCGCTGCTCGCGCGCCTGATCTCGCGCGGACTCGTCGACGTGCATCGTCAGTTCGAGCCGGACAACGACAACCTGTTCACGTGGTGGGCGCCGTGGCGGCAGATGAAGGAGAAGAACGTCGGCTGGCGGATCGATTACGTGCTGGCGTCGAGCGCGCTGGCGGCGCGCGCGACAGTCGGCGATCGTCCAGCGGGAGATTGGCTCGAGCGACCACGGCCCGGTGGTGGTCGAGTTCGACTTCAGCCTAGGCAGCTTCTCGATCGCCGCCTTCATCGCAATCGCCTTCTCGCGTCATCTTCGGGATGCGCGATCGCCACGTCGATCAGGTTCAGCGCCATCGGTTTTCTGGCCGGTGCGCGCGTAGCATTGCGCGGCGTTGTAGGCCGACTGCGCCGACTTCTCTTCGGCGTTGTCGGCATCGCGCCGCAGCCGCTCCAGCCGCCGCTGTTCGCGCGCGGTCGCCGGCGTGCCGCGCGCCACGATCGACGCTCGGTGCGCGCGCGATCCTGCCGCAGCGCCGCGGCGGCGCTGACGAAGCAGCTCATGCCGCGCGTGAACTTCGGCGCGGCGATGCTCCAGCTCGTCCTGATCGATGCTGACCAGGCCCGACATCCAGGTGGCGTCGCACGCGCTGCTGTCCAGCTCGTAGGCGCGATCGAAACGCTGCACGGCGATCGGCAGGTCGTTCCGCGCGTAGGCGATCAGCCCCGCGAGCATGTAGACGCGGCTGTTCGACAATCCCCGGGTGGCGTTCTCGACGTCCGCCCACGCGGCGTCGTAGTCCTTGAGGTGATAGCGGTTCCAGGCGCGCCAGTAGTTGGCGTCGGCGATGTGCCACGTGCCGAGATCGAGCAGCCGGGTCGCCGCGGCGACCGCATCGTCGTGACGGAGCAGGTAGCTGAGCGACTGCATGCGGCCGTTGAGCGCGTCGCGATGCGTCGGCTGCGTCGTCAGCACGTGATCGAAACCCGACAGCGCGGCCTCGAACTCCTCGCCCAGCAGGTTCGCATTCGCCCACGCGAGCGTCAGCAGTGACGGACGCCGGAAATGCGTCGCGGCCCTGGGCGTAGAGGCTCGAGGACCTTCGGCAGATCGATCGCGCGGCCGATCGTCGATGCCAATTCGCGGCGGCCTTCCCAGTAGAGCGTGTCGGTCCAGCGCGGATCGGCGGCGCGCAGCGCGCCCGCCTCCGGCGCGGCCGGCCGCGCCGCAGGTCGCCAGCCGGAACCGTATCAGCGGCACGCTCCGCATACGTCGCCGATCAGCGCCTTGACGTCGACGCGCTTCGATCAGTTTCTGCTGCTCGCAGTCGAGCGCCAGCGCGACGTAGCTCGGCGGCGAGGTCGGTGGCCGGCGCGGCATCGAGGGCGCGGCGTGTGGGGTTGTCCGGTTCGAGCGGCGGACGGTTGCGGCCGGTCAACCAGCGCGCGCTGCTCCGGATCGAGCCCGACGGTGTCGCCGATGATGAGCTCCGCTGCATCGAGCACAACCTGCCGCCCTGGCTGTCCACCGTAGCCTTGGCGAAGGTGGCCCGCCGTAGCCTGGCGACGGCGAGCTTCAGTCAGCGCGGCGCGCCGTTGCCATGGCGGCATCGCCGGGAATGCCCAGCTCCTTCTCGCGGATCGCGATCAGCAACGCCGCGTCGAACGCGCCCTCACGCGGCGCCAGGCAGCGGCGCTTTCTGCGCCAGCTGCTTCTCGAACAGCGCCAGCGATTCCTGCAGGCAGGTGTAACAGCCCTCGCGTAGCAAGCGCCTGGGCCTTCGCCAGGTCGGCGACCAGCTGAGGCGATGGCCCGCGAGCCGCGCAGCCACCCGCGAGGATCGCGGCCGCGACGATCAGCAACGTGCGGAACATGCCCGAATCGTTTAGACACCGTCTTCAGGAAATGGTCTTCGCTGTCCTTCCTGATGGCCGTTACGGCAGGCTCAGCGCCACCAGTTCCGGCACGTCGGTCGGCGTGCGGCCCTGCACGGTAATCGCAATGTATTGCTTGCCGCCGATCGAATAGGTCATCGGCGTGCCGATCGCGGCGCCCGGCAGATCGGTCGACGCCAGTTCCTTCCCGGTCGCCTTGTCGAAGGCCACCAGTCGCGGGCCGCCGGTCGAGCCACCGGTCGTCAGCGCGTAGATCAGCAGCGTCTTGGTCAGCAGCGGTCCGCTCAGCGTGATGTCGCCGCCGACCGGCGGCAGGTTGAGCGGCTTCAGCCGCGGGTTGTTGCGAATGCGATCGCCCGCGCCGGTCGGCACCATCCACGCGTGGTTGCCGGAGTTCATGTCGATCGCGGTCAGGCGCGAGTACGGCGGCTTGAACAGCGGCAGGCCTTCCGGCATCTGCGGATTGCGTCCCGGCGTCTGCATGTAGAGCAGGTTGCTGTTCAGCGCCTGCGTCGGGCGGCGCTCAGCTTGCTCACCGCGTAGGCATTGCGCGACGGCACATACAGCATGCCGGTCGCTGGATCGACCGCGGCGCCCGACCAGTTCGCGCCACCGGTCGTGCCGGGACGCACCAGCGTGCCCTCGATCGACGGCGGCGTGAACAGCGGCCCGCTCCTGAATCCCTGGATCGCCTTCTCCGCCATCGCGCGAATCTCCGGCGTGAAGTCGGCCAGATCGTTCACGGTCACGCCTTGATATTCGAACGGCGCCGGCTTCGACGGGATCGGCTGCGTCGGCGACGCCTTCTCGCCGGGAACATCGGACGACGGCACCGGCGTTCTCGTCGATCGGCCAGATCGGCTTGCCGGTGGCGCGATCGAACGTGTAGACGTAGCCCTGCTTGGTGATCTGCGCGAGCGCCTTGACGCGGCTGCCGTTGACGGTGATGTCGAGCAGGTTCGGCGCCGCCGGATTGTCGTAGTCCCACAGGCCGTGATGCACGGTCTGGAAATGCCACACGCGCTTGCCGGTGTCGAGGTCGAGCGCGACCACGCTCTCCGCGAACAGGTTGTCGCCGAGGCGATGCGCGCCGTAGAAATCAGGGGCGGTGGTGTTGGTCGGCAGGTAGAGCAGGCCGAGCTCCTCGTCCGCGCTCATGATCGTCCACACCGTGACCTTGCCGGCGTACTCGTTCGAACCGTCCTGCCAGGTGTCGCTGCCGAACTCGCCCTTCTGCGGAATCGGCTGATACGTCCAGCGCACCTTGCCGGTGCGCGCATCGAACGCGCGGATCCATCCGGGGATCTGTTCCTTGGTCTTGATCAGCGACGAGATCGCCGCCGGCGTGATCACCAGGTCCTGGACGACGATCGGCGGCGACTGCACCGAGTAGGTCAAGCGCGTTGAGGTAGTCGCGAGTGCCGCGCTTGGCGCGCGGCAGGCCTTCCATCAGATCGACCTTGCCGTTGCACGCCGAAGCCGTCGATCGGGCGGCCGGTCTTCGCATCGACGGCGACCAGATAGCCGTCGCCGGTGCCCCAGTAGATCCGCTCGTCGCTGCCGCGTCGGCATCGCGCCAGTACGCGACGCCGCGCTGGTTCCAGCGCAGCGTCAGCGTGGTCGTGCCGGCTTCGTAGCTCTTCGGGTTGTAGACCCACTTCAGCGCGCCGGTGCGCGCGTCGAACGCCGCGCCGACCGACGCCGCGGCTGTTGACGTACAACGTGCCGCCCACCATCAGCGGCGTGGCCTTGAAGTTCTGGACGAAGGGCGGCTGGTTGTCGCGCCACCGTTTCGGATCGATCCGCATCGAGCTCCTCGAAGATCAGCTTCGAGCTCCGCCGACCATTCGCTGCCGTCGGGCAGCGTCATGCTGAGGAAGCGCATCCGGCGACTTGGCGCGCCAGGCGATCCGCAGCGACGCCGAAGTTGGCGGCGGTGATCTGATCGAGCGGCGAGTACTTCGGTGTTGGCGAGATCGCCGCCGTAGGTCGGCCACTCGCCGGTCGCGGTCGACGGCGACGCGGCTGCTGGGCGCCGGCCGATCCGGCAAGCGCCATCAGGACGATTGCGCGGCAAGAGGTGTCTCGCATCGGGCGGCAACTTTACCTCGAGCGCCGCCTCCACGCCATCCGTTGCCTAGCGCGCCACCCGGAACGCCATCCACTGCTGGCGCGCTCTGCTCGCCGGCCGCGGCCTCGACGCGCAGGACGTAGGTGCTGTTGGCGAGGCTGCTCACCGGCAGCGGCATGCGCAGCCGGCCGTCGACGAGCGGCGGCGTATCGAGCGTCCGCAGCAGATCGACCTTGCGCGTTCAGCAGATCGACCTTGATCTGCGGCGTCTGCCCGGCCGGCGCCTGGACGTCGATCTCCACCAGCACGCGATCGGTCGGCGCCAAACCGCGTCGAGGCGGTCGGCGATGCGGAGGGATTCGCTTCGATGGCGCGGAACTCGATCATGTTCTTCGCGCGCAGGATCCTTCGGCGTCGACAGCACCAGCGACTGCTTGCTGAAATCCGGCACCGGCTGCGACGTCACCCAGCGATCGATCAGCTCGCCGCTGCGCGGTGAGCACGGTGAAGCGAAGCCGATGCTTGCCGCCGGCCAGGTCGAAGCGTGCCGACCAGCGGCAGCTCGCCCGGCGCGCCGCCAATCACCTGCGCCGGCAGGCGTCTCCTTCCCCGCATCGTCCACCGGCTGGATCTCGAGCCGCGCCGGCTTGTCGGCAGAGGCGGCTCGGCATTCGGCTCCCACGCGTACATCAGCACGCGTGTGCGTCGCGCATCGGCCTTCGCGAAGCCGGTCCAGATCGATACCGCGCGCGTGTTGACCGAATCCGACAGCGCCGACAACGCCGTCGTCAGGCCGACGTTGACAGGCGTGGCCGCCGCTTCCGCGGCCGCGGTCATCTCCTTCTCGCTCGCCGACCAGTAGCCGCGCCGCGCGTTCACCTGCACGCCGCGCCGCTTCACGCGGACCTTGATCTCGTGAAACTTGCCGTCGTTGGTCGCGCCGCGTCGGCGTGTAGCCGACCAGGTAGTAGGCGCTCGCGTCGGCCATCACGCTCGTCGAGCTGCTCCATCGGGTTGTTGGTGTTGACGATGGCGCGGCCGCCGGTGTCGGCGGCCAGCCGCCGGAGAATGGTGTCGCCGCCGAAGCCGACCGCGCCGAGCGGGCGCGGATCGATCACGTGGATGGTGACGTTGCCGCGATTGGCCGCTTCATCGATCTCCTGCATCAGGTGATCGTTCGGGCTGCCGGGGCGCACGCCGGGCCCCTGGCTGAAGAACAGGATCGACTTGCGGCCGTCGCGCAGCCCGCCCATCTGCGTCGTCAGCGCCTTGAGCGCCGACAGCGTCACGCCGCTGCGCAGCTCCATCCAGTTGCGCTGCGACAGCTGCGCCTCCTCGATCACGCTCTTCACCGGGAAGGTTTCGCCGTAGCGGCCTTCGAACGTGCGGATGCGATTGAGCAGATCGGCTTTCGAGCGGGTGTACTTCAGGTCGTAGAGCGTGGTCAGCGGCTCCATCAACGCGACCAGGTCGTTGGGACCGAGCTGGTTGACGAACTTGGTCAGCGCGTCGCGCAGCGGCAGCGTGATCTCCGGCCGCTTGGCGATGTGGTAGTCGTCCAGGAAGATCGCGAACAGCCGCACGTCGTCGCGCGCGGCCTCGAGCAGCGCGTGTTCCTTCGAGCGAATCTCGAGCGGCTCGTCGAGGTTCGGCTTGCCGCGTGCCGTCGACCTGGATGAACTTCATCGTCTCGACCGCCTGCGGCACGCCGTCGTCGGTGATCTCGAAGTCGTCCATCGTCAGATCGGTCGACCGGCTCGTCGCCGCGCTCGGTCACGGTGACGTCGACGCGCACCAGATCGGTGCCGGCCCGGAAGATCGGCGGCGCCGGCTGCTGCTGCTGAGCTGAGCCGCTCAACGGCCACAGGCCGGCGGCAAGAGGCAAGAGCAGGCACAGGCCGAGGCGGCGAGTGCGTCCTCGGCCGGCCGTTAGCCTATTGCCTACTTCAGACAAGCCGCATCTCTGGCATCCTATACTGATGACCGATGTCTCGATCCGACGCGATGGGACGTGCTCGGCGTGGGTTGTAACTCCGTCGATTACGTCTACCGACTACCCGCCTCGCCCAAGCCCGACAGCCCCACCGCGAAACTTCGCATTTCGAGCCACGCACACGATGTGCGGCGGCCAGATGGCGACGGCGATGTCCGCGTGCGCCGGGTTCGGGCCTGAAGACCGCCTACCTCGGCAGCGCCGGCAACGACCACAACGGCCGCCTCATCCTCAGCGAGCTCGCCGGAGCGCGGCGTCGACGTCTCTCACGTGCTGACGCGCGAGTGCGCCAATCGGTTTGCCGTGATCACGGTCGACGAAACCAGCGGCGAGCGGATCGTCCTGTGGGATCGCGACGAGCGCCTGAATATCTCGCGCGGCCGAGCTCGATCCGGCGCTGATCGCCGCGGCGCGGCTGGTGCACGTCGACGACGAGGATCAGGAGGCGGCGATCGCCGCGGCGTCGATCGCGCGCCAGGCCGGCATCCCGGTGACGAGCGACATCGATCGCGTCACCGACCGCACCCTCGATCTGATCGCCGCGGTCAGCATCCCGATTTTCGCCGAGCACGTGCTGACCGCGATCACCGGCGAAGTCGGACATGCGCGCGGGCGCTGCGGCACGGTGCGCAAGTCGCACACCAGGCATGCTGTGCGTGACGCTGGGCGCCGACGGCGCGATGCTGCTGGTCGGCGACGAGTTGATTGCGGAGCCGGCGGTTCGAGATCACGGCGGTCGACACCACCGGGGCCGGCGACGTGTTCCGGGCCGCGTTCATCTACGCCTGCTGAACCAGTACCCGCCGCGCGAGATGCTGCGGTTTGCCAACGCCGCCGCGGCGGTGTCGTGCACGCGCGCCGGGGCGATGGCGGGCGTGCCGACGCTCGCGGAAGTCGAACAGATGATGCGCTAGCGGTGCGTCAGCGCCTCGGAGAGCACGCGGCCCATGACGTCCGGCAGCGTGACGCCGGTCAGAAACGCCAGCGTCGGCGCCAGGTCGATCGGCGCGACCGGCTCGAGATACTCGCCTTTCCTGATCCCGAATCCGTAGAGCATCACCGGCACGCGCGTGTCGTAGCGATGGCCGGTGCCGTGCGTGGTGGTGCTGGACGAGGTGATCCAGTAGGCGCGGCCGAGCATCTTGATGTCGCCGCTGCGGCCCTCGTAGTGGCTGAGCGCCGGCGCGCGCGTCAGCGGATCGGTGGCCGACAGTTGCTCCTTGCGGTAGACCCGCCACACGCCCTCGGTCTTGCGCACCAGGTCTCGAGCACCGCCGTCCATCGCCTGGCGTTCTGCGGTCAGCTTCGCGTAGACGCCTTCGTTGAAGTAGATGTCGTTGTAGATGACGCGCGTGCTGTAGGCGCCGGGCCCGAGCTCGCGCGCCAGCACGCCGTCGATCGCCCGGCCGACCGCGCCGGTGTTGATGCGGCCGGCGTCGAAGCCCATCGCCTTGACGCGCTCGGGCACCGGCGCCACGCCGTGATCCGACGTCAAGCCGACCACGTAGCTGCCGCTTGCCGAGGTCGCGATCGAGCTTGTCGAACAGCAGGCCGAGCTGCGCATCGAGATGGATCAAGGTGTCCTGGGCCTCGTGCGAGTCGGGCCCGAAGTCGTGACCGACCTTGTCGAGCGCCGAGAAACCGATGCGCGAGGTAATCGGTGGCCGCGCCGCGGCCGAGCTGCATCGCGTCGATCGAGGTCATCGCCAGCGCGTTCAGGTAGGCGTCCGAGAACGGGCTCGATTCCCAGGCGTCGGTAAACGCGCCGCGCACTTCGTCGCCGCGCCCGCGCACGGTGTGCGGAAACTCGGTGGTGACCAGCGCGATGCCGCGCCGATCCTGCGTCGAGTAGTCGTAGAGATACTTGTCCTTGGCGAGCGAGCGGTCCCACGTGCGGCCGATCTCCGCCTTCAGCGGATGCTTGGCGATGTAGTCGGCGAGGAACGGCACCGGCGCCTTGGCGAACGCGGTTGACGTGACCCATTCGCCGTCGGCTTCGTCGAGCCAGATCACCACGTCGGGCCGATGGCCGCCGAGCATGATCGCGGACCGCGCCTTCAGCGAGATGCTCGACCACCTTCGGCGCCGGCGATCCCTGCAGGCGCATCTCGTCGGCCAGGGTGTTCGACATCAGGTACTTGCGCGCTGTTGCCGATGCTCTTCACCGGGATCGCCGTAGGTGATCAAGCGTGGCATTCTCGTCGTCGGTGCACGCCACCAGCCGGCTGTTGTTGCGCTCCCACCACTGGTTCAGCACCATGCCGTGCACGGCCGGCACCGTGCCGGTGCTCATGCTGGCGTGGCCGGCGCAGGTCACGGTGTTGTAGTACGGATAGTCGGCCTGGCGAAACCACGCGCCCTCGTCGACCAGCCGATGCAGTCCCTTCGACCACTGGTGGCGGAAGCGATCGACGTAGTCGCCGCGCATCTGATCGACCGAAATCAACACCACCAGCTTGGGCTTGTCGAGCGACGGCGCCGCCGGACGGGCGCGTCTGGGCGGCGGGCGCATGTGACGCGAGCAGGACGACGGCGAGCAGCGCGGCGAGGTGTTTCATAAGTAAGGACCGAATCATACAATCAGCCTTCCTCAGGCTCTGTCAGAGATCCGCGCGATACTCTCAGATTCCTTCCTTCACCTCGACCAGCTGATTCAACGCGTTCCAGTAGTACGTCTTCGTGCCGTCAGCGGTCAGATTGCCATTCGCGTCAATGGGAGCACATACGTTCAGCCCTCGTGTCTGCGAATGCCGACGTGCCGGTCCGCGCAACCACGCCCATCAGCGCGGTTGGGCGGTCCTGCAGCCCAGCCACTTCGCGGCGGCGAGCATCCGGTCGTCGTAGGTGACGAGCGTCTTCAAGTCGTCGCCAAGCTCTTGCGCCGTGGCCAAGTGAATGGCATCCAGCGAGCGAAGCTCGGGCGGGTGCAACGTGCCAGCCACGTTCAGAATTCGATCGTTCACGCGAACGAGATCGATCCGCTGGAGCACCGCGCGGCCTCGGCTCATCGCGTCGTCTCCCGCGGGCAGGAGAGCACGCAACACCTCCGTGCGGGCGAGCGCGCTCGAAACCAGCGGTTGTCTTCGCCGCAGGTAGCGGCGCAGCGCGAAGGACTCCGGTTCGCGGACCACGAGTTTCACGATGGCTGAAGAGTCGAGATAGGTGGCCACGGCTCAGCGTTCGTCTTGGCGAAGCCGGCTAAGCACTTCGGAGGGGCGTTCGGTTTCCCGCCCAAGGACGAGCGGGTCGGGCAGCTCGTCGAGATCTCCCCTCGCCGGTTCGACGTCACCTAAGGCACGTAACCGATCAAGCGGAGTGGTGTCGGGCGGCGGCGAAAGAATCGCCACGCGACGCCCCCGATCCGTGACTTCGATCGTTTCGCCTCGCTCGACGCGCCGCAGGAGCTCGCTGGCTCGTTGTCGGAGTTCCCGAATGCCGATGGACGCCATGTGCTACTTATAGCACAGAACTCGGACCGCCGTCCGACGTGAGATTGCGATTCGCGTCATAGGCGTAGCTGCCGTCAGGCCACGGCGCGCAACATCTGGCTAGTCGGTGGAGTCGGGGTCTTGCTCAGCGGCGCGCAACGCGAGGACATCTTCAAGAACTGGAATGACGAGCCGATCCTTGGGGCGTGCTGCTGCCCGCTTGCTCACCAGGATCCGCGACAGAGGCAGCACTCTGGTTGTGACATCGCCCACCGCCATTTCCATCGCATTCGCCCATTCCGTTGTGAAACCGGCAAGGCCGTCCATGCGCAGCACGATGTCGAACAGCTCGAGCCCCTCGCCGGCGAACATCGGCGGCGTCAACGCGGTCGGCGGGACATAGGCGCCACCGACCTCTCGCAGCGCGGTGGCGAGCCTGGGATCCTCGAGCCGTTCAAACCACAGCTCGATGTCCTGAGTCACGACGGGCGCACCTTGTAGAGCGGCCGCCGAAAGTCCGACGATCAGAAACGGCACACCGTGCGCCGTCAGGGCGCGCAGAAACCGGAGCTCACGCTCGGTCAGGGGCGAGGGCTCGGCCACGAATGAGGCTGCGGTTGAGACGCGTCAGCGGATCGAGACGCAGAAGCGCAAGCGTGTGGCGGACGGTGTCGGCGTCGAGGTGAGGATGACGCTGCATCGTATGGGCGACGTCGCGCATGAGCGCGGCGGCGTTGGCCAAAGCTGGCTCGACCGGGTCGCCGCCTGTCTTCCGCTTCTCCAGGCTCACCCAGGCATTATAGACCTGGTAAGTCATCGGCTGCTGCGCCGACACAGCCAGCGCCGCGAGACGCCGAGCGGCAACCGCGGACCGTCACGGTGCCCGGCTCACTCAGCGTCCCGGCGATCACCAGCGGCCCGCCGGGCGCCTGGGTCGTCAGGCGGTTCAACGCGTCATAGGCCGAGCGCGTCACCGCATCGTCAATCTGCTCCACCGTCCGGTTCCCCGCTGGATCGTAGGCATACGCGTAGCGCTGCAACACCGTCTGCGGTGTGTCCGTCGCGGTGCTTGACCGCCGAGGTCAGCTGACCCGCCAGCCAGCAGGCCAGCAGGCTCGCGGCTGGCGGGCCTTCGGTCATTGTGGATGCATCTTTCGTGCGTCCGACGCGAGAGAGTTCCACACGGTATCGATCCATGCCTTTCCCTGTTAGCCTGCGGGCCTGCGGGCCTGCTGGCCTGCGGGCCTGCGGGCCTGTTGATCGCTCACGCCCTGCTTCGGGTACCGGGCCATCATCACTCGCATTCGCGCGCGACACGCCACTCCGCCCGCTCAGCTCACGCGCGGTCGCGGCATCGTTCAGCCGCGTAATCACTTAACGCGTCGGCAATCGGGCGATCGACGCGCGAGAGTGACGCCGCCGAAGAAAGCGATACTCCGAATCCATCTCATTACTTTGCCTCTGGAATCGGAGAAGCGGCCGACTACTGCTGTACTTGTCGGGAAGGCCCATCAGGTGACCAGCCTCGTGGGCTGCGACCCACGGGTTCTGGCTTAGGTCGGCACGATAGCGGTGTTCTCGTTCCACGTAAACCCGCGAGCATAATCTGGAACGAGATACATCTGATTCGCATGCACCGCTGACGACCTTGGTCACGACATTGAAGTCGCCGAATTCGACCTGTCCAATATTGCTCGATGGCGTCAATCGCCCTGATTACGTCTCCGGTCGTTCCACCGACGAATAGTAATGTGGGGATCGTTATCGTTACAGTCCCGTCCGTTCGATCCGAATAATCGCATCAAGCCCATAAGGATCAATGAGTCGCAGTTGGCGCGTCAGCGACGTAGACCAAAAAAGTTCGAGCCACCTGAGAAGCCAATTGGATCTTCAGAAATGAACTTGCCTGCGGCGGCCGAGAAGTATCGAGCTCGATAGTAGTACAGACCAGTCTCAGCATCCCACTCGCGACCGGTGAACGCGATAACCTGATGTCGAGGCGCCTTGCAGCGGCCACGCCCCACGGATCGTACTCGCGCTCCAGGGTGACCGCGCCGCTCGTACTGCGTCTCCTGGACGATGCTGCCGAGATGGTCGGCGACGTAATACGTGACGACGTCAGCGGCTGTTCTTCCGCGCCAGCGGCTCGTCGACGCCGGCCCCGTGGTAGATAGCGAATCGTGTCCGAGCTCGATCCCGCTGATCCGTTCTTCGACGATGTCCTCGGCATCGTAGATGTATTGATGCGTCAGGCCCGCGGCGATCTTCTCGGTTCTTCGTCCCCGCGCCGTCGTATTCGAACGTGGCGATCGTCGTTGATGCCTTCCTTCACCTCGACGAGCTGATTCAGCGCATTCCAGGAGTAGGTCTTCGTGCCGTCGCTGGTGAGATTGCCATTCGCGTCGTAGGTATAACTGGTCGTGCTGCCGCTGGCATCCACTTCGTACTGCTGCGTGGCTTCGTTGCCGGACGCGTCCGTCGCCTTCACGGTCACGGTCGTTGTCCCCGCACCGAGCTGCGCGGTGCCGCGGAAGTTGTTACTCGAGTCCACGGTGGCCGGCGTGCCGTCGATCGTCACCGTGCCCGGCTCGTCGAGCGATCCCGCAAAGACGATCGGCCCGCCCGGCGCGCGCGATTGGAGACGGTTCAGCGCGTCGTGGCTCGTCGCGAACACCGCATCATCCGCCTGATCGACGGTGCGATTGCCGGCCACATCATACGCCCACGCTTGCCGCGTCAGAATTGTCGGCGTCGTGTTGGTATCGGTCAGCACGGCTGACGTCAATTGGTCGACGAGGTCGTGCGTGAAGGTGTAGATCTTGGCCCGACGGGCGAGCAGGCCGAGCAAGCTAGCGGCCTTCGGTCATCGGCTGGGGGATGCGTCTTTCGTGCGTTCGACGCGAGAGAGCTCCACACGGTATCGATGCATGCCTTGCCCTGTTAGCCTGCTGGCCTGCGGGCCTGCTGGCCTGTTGATCGCTCACGCCCTGCTTCGGGTGTTGACACCATCACAACCGCCATTCGCCGGCGGCACACCACGCCGCCCGCTCAGTCCGGCGCGGTCGACGCATCGTTCGGCCGCGTAATCACTTAGCGCGCATGCGATCGGGCGATCATTACGCGCGCGTGGCCGTCGTCGTGGCCGCCGTCGATCGCCACGGCTGAGGACAACCGCGCGTGAGCACCTTGTCCCCCTCTTCGTCCTCGGCCATTGCAACGCGGCAACCCCGAAAGAAAACCGGCAGATCAACGTCAGTAGAGCCGTATCTCTGGAATTCCACCGTACCAGAATCGCATGGTTACCACGTAGATGGCGATCAACTCACCAAGCAAAATCAGCGTGAGTACTTTGTGCGATACGGTCGCGTTACCCCTCCAGATCAGGACGACAAACCAAGCGACGCATGCGTGCGCTGCAATAAAGGCCGCTCTGAGCCAAAGCGCGGCGTCAAGGTCGACCGTTACAATGTCGCCCTCCTTTATCGGGAAGAGTCCTATAACCGCTTCCAAAGTTAGATACACACGCGGTACCAACGCGACAGCTATCGTCAGCGCTACCAAGAACATTACGCGATTCCACATGCAAAACCCTCGTCATAATCCAAGCTGCAGTGCGGGTGTAAGTTATCGACCCTTCACAAGAGTTGTTACCTTCTTAGTCCCTGGGTCTGTACTCCAACACCGCATCGTGGGGCGTTCCGAGATAACTGGGTACCTTGTGGCGATCCGCGACGCTCTTATCACGATCCGAAAACTTCCAATCGTCGAAGAACCAGGTGTCATCACCATGAGTGTGATAGATGCCTACGAATGTCTGATCCGACGTTAGATTACGAGGATCCCCGAAATTGGATCTACTGCGGCCGCCCTGTCGTGGTTCCGTGTAATCGTAAGAGCCATCCTTATTACGGTAAATCATCCCCGCATACTCTCGGTCCTCTTTGACCGATCGCGGATTGATGTTTTGCACCGCCTTCGTCCCCGCCTCACGACCTGACTTGTAACGCCCAGCGGTGCCAGGCGATCCCTGGTCCTCTCCACACAGACCAAACGGATCCACAAACCGCAGCGGGTTGTTGTTCACAAACTGCGTGAAATTCGATCCCCCGGCGAATCCGATCGGATCGTCAGAAGCCCAGGCACCGGTGGCCGCGTTGTAATACCGTGCTCGGAAGTAGTAGAGCGCGATCTCCGAATCCCACTCGCGCCCCTGGAAGGCATATCCCGCCGTGGAAGCGCCGCTCAGCAGATCTCCCCAGGGACCTGGTACTCACGCTCGAGAATGACGGCGCCACTCGCATTCGTCTCTTGCACGATGCTGCCGAGATGATCGGCGAGGTAGTAGGTGACGACATCGCTGCTGTTCTTCCGCGCCAGCGGCTCGTCGATGCCGGCGCCGTGGTAGTAGCGAATGGTGTCGCTGCTCGATCCGGTGATGCGCTCTTCGACGATGTCCTCCGCATCGTAAATGTATTGATGCGTGAGACCCGCAGCGACCTTTTCTGTTCGTCTCCCGGCTCCGTCATATTCGAAGGTCGCGACGGTTGTCGCCCCTGTCTTGACTTCGACCAGCTGATTCAGCGCATTCCAGGAGTACGTCTTCGTGCCATCGCTGGTGAGGTTCCCATTCGCGTCAATGGGAGCACATACGTGGGGTTCGGCAGTGTCTATTGGACCGGCTCGAAATACATCGGATTCAATCTCACGCCGTCGGACACGAGTTCGCCTCGCAGCCTCAGATGTACGGGAAGCTTCGGCTCAAGCGGTGGGTTGAACTCGACGACGTAGTAATAGGTGTCATCCCAAACGGTGTCCTGCAATCCTGCAGCGACGATTCTGAATTCCTGCCCACGGACTACGGGTTGCCTGAACATGATCTCGTCACCGGTGTACGGTGGCTCTGCCGAATGAAGACTAAGATACGAGGGCCCGTTATCTCCAAAAGGGCGGATAGCTAGCCCCTCTACAGCGCCGACGACCCTGAACTTCCGCCCGATCATCTGGTTGTATGGCGCAATGTCGCTGACGTCTCGGCGCTCGCCCTGACAACCAGTCACAACACTACACCCTAGTGCAAGCATAACCACGACAGATGCAGCAGGTAGTCTTCGGCGGCCGATGTGACCTCCTGCATCTGCCTGCGTACCTATTTGGGACATGACTTGCCCTCATTACCTTGAGTGAAAAGACTGGACTCGTATCGTGCCGTCTTCTTCAGGAAGTCCCGAGCGTTGCGGAAGCTAGTCTTGGATTCCTTGACAATTGCCTGTAGAGCAGCCTCAGGCATCGTCGGGAAGTTGAACATGTAGTCAGCCCATTTAGGCGTAAGAGCAATTGCTCCACGCGGACTCGCAAAGCCATGATTAATCGGAAGGCTGGCCTTGATGTCGTCGAGCGTCTTGTCATGAATCTTAGAGAACGAATGCGCACCAGGAAAGTTATCAGCAATAACTCTACCCAAACCATTAGGGTCGATTGGGCTTCCCTCGCGTCCGAAGACGGGATTCTCATTGGGCGGTCTGAACCACTGCAACCCAAAGGGATCGATTCTGCCCGCCGGCGAATTCCCGACGTAACTCGAGGAGGTTGATGCCAGCGGAAAGGCCTGACGGATCGTCCGACATAAACCGACCGTGTGCTGGCGAATAGTATCTGGCTCGATAGTAATGAAGCTGCGTCTCCGCGTCCCATTCGCGACCGGTGTACGCGTAGCCCGATGTTGAGGCGCCTTGCACGGCCACGCCCCACGGATCGGATTCACGTTCCAGCGTCACAGCTCCGCTTGCGTTCGTCTCCTGTACGATGCTCCCGAGATGATCGGCGAGGTAATACGTGACGACCGCGCTGCTGTTCTGCCGCGCCAGCGGCTCATCGATCCCGGCCCCGTGGTAATAGCGGATTGTGTCGCTGCTCGATCCAGTGATGCGCTCTTCGATGATGTCTTCGTCATCGTAAACGTACGCGTGAATAATCCCTCCAGCAGCCTTCTCGGTTCGGCGCCCGTCGCCGTCGGTACTCACACGTCGCGAACGTCGTCGTGCCCTGCTTCACTTCGACCAGTTGGTTCATCGCATTCCAGGAATACGTCTTCGTCCCGTCAGACGTGAGATTGCCATTCGCGTCGTACGTGTAACTGGTCGTGCTGCCGCTGGCATCCACTTCGTACTGCTGCGTGGCTTCGTTGCCGGACGCGTCTTTCGCCTTCACGGTCACCGTCGTTGTCCCGGCCGCGAGTTGCGCGGTGCCGCGGAAGTTGTGGCTCGCGTCCACGGTGGCCGGCGTGCCGTCGATCGTCACCGTGCCCGGCTCGTCGAGCGATCCCGCAAAGACGATCGGCCCGCCCGGCGCGCGCGATTGGAGACGGTTCAGCGCGTCGTGGCTCGTGGCGAACACGGCATCGTCGGGCTGATCGACGGTGCGATTGCCGGCCGCATCATACGCCCACGCCTGCCGCGTCAGCATCGTCGGCGTCGTGTTGGTATCGGTCAGCACGGCTGACGTCAATTGGTCGACGAGGTCGTGCGTGAAGGTGTAGATCTTGGCCCGACGGGCGAGCAGGCTGGCAGGCCAGCAGGCTAGCGGCCTGCGGCTCATCGGCTCGCGGGGGATGCATCTTTCGTGCGTTCGACGCGAGAGAGTCTCCACACGGTATCGATGCATGCCTTGCCCTGTTAGCCTGTTAGCCTGCTGGCCTGCGGGCCTGCTGGCCTGTTGATCGCTCACGCCCTGCTTCGGGTACTCGGCGCCATCACCACTCGCATTCGCGCGCAGCACACGCCACGCCGCCCGCTCAGCTCGCCGGCGGTCGCGGCATCGATTCGGCCGCGTAATCACTTAACGCGTGGGCGCTTGGGCGACCGGCGCGCGCAGACGTGGCAGCTGTCGTGGCCGCCGTCGATCACTACGGCTGAGGACAACCGCGCGTACGCGCGTTGTCCCCGTCTTCGTCCTCGGCTAATGCAACGCGGGCACCGCGACCATGGACACGAGCAGATGCCGGCGCGCGACACGACCGGCGCGAGATTTTCCAGGTGGTCTACTTTCGACTTCCGCTCTATCGGGCGATCAAGATCGTCGATCGCAGCGACTTGCGTGCTGCGTTAATCGCGCGCGAAACACAGCGACGCGGACGCCCTGTAGTAGGTTCCGTACTCGACTTGTTTGTTCTGCAGTCGGATACAGCGGTTTCGATGTAGGAATCGACGATAGACGATCCACGCTGACTGGGCATCGCCTTGAGCTTCGGCATCGCACTCGCGTCCGTCGCAAGTACGTCGGCAGTGTGAGCGCTTTGGAATATTTCGCGCCAGTTCCGCCTCCACGCGTCTTCTGCTCCGTCCGTCGCGCACACGCGTGATCGCCGGCTTGAGCTTCGACGACGTTCAAGGCACTTCACTCACAGCGGTCTGAAGACTGGCCGAACGCTGAGAGCGGCGCCAATCGCGAGAATTATTACGACAACCGAATTGAGCGATCGTCATTGCGTTCATCGTCATGTAGCGCTACCGGTCGTGGAACATCAGCGTCGATTCGGACGTTCGACGGTTGGTCAAACCGTCGCGAGACGTTCGGGCCAACCTTGTTCCAGGACGTAAAGTTCTCGTCACGTAGGTCGGCGTCGCCGCCGTTGATGTCCCTCTCAGTAGTCGACGAAGTCCGCCGAGCGCGTCTCGCGTCCGGAATTAAACGCGAACGATCCACCAGAGCATCGAATTCGTGCTGACGTAAGGCTGGGATCGATGACACGATCGTTGACAGCGTTCTCAGCCCGACTGCAACGTCTGACGCCAGTATCTGCAGTGCGCACCGATGTCAGCAGTGACAGCAGTACGGTGAAACTCTCGCCGCGCTGCAGACTTGTGACCGTAGCCGATCGTGGCGATTTTCCGCGGCCGTCGTCATGAGTCGTCAGTAACTGGTGCTTACCACCGGTCTCTCGAGCTCGCTTGATGAAAGTCTAGCGATCTCTGCTGGACTTCAGCGAGGTCGATTCTGGGATTCTGGCTGCTCGTCGCTCGACACACAATCCGAGTGGATCGACAAACCGAACGGGATTGTTATTCGACGAATTGCGTGAAATTCGGTCCCCCGGCGAAGCCAATCGGATCGTCGGAAGCCCACGCACCTGCAGGCGGCGTTGTAATAACGCGCTCGGAAGTAAAACATTCCGATTTCAGCATCCCACTCGCGCCCTTGGAAGGCGTAGCCCGCCGTGGAAGCGCCGCTCAGCAGATCGCCCCAGGGACCGTACTCACGTTCGAGAATCGACAGCACCGCTCGCATTCGTCTCCTGGACGATGCTGCCTAGATGATCGGCCAGGTAGTAGGTGACGACGTCGCTGCTGTTCTTGCGCGCCAGCGGCTCATCGATACCGCTCGCCGTGGTAGTAGCGGATCGTGTCCGAGCTCGATCCCGCTGATTCGCTCCTCGACGATGTCCTCCACATCGTAGATGTAGGCGTGCGTGAGTCCAGCCGCGAACTTCTCCGTGCGCCGTCCGTTGCCGTCGTACTCGAAAGTCGCGATGGTCGTCGAGCCTTCCTTCACTTCGACCAGTTGATTCAGCGCATTCCAGAAGTAGGTCTTCGTGCCATCGGACGTCAGATTGCCATTTGCGTCATAGGTGTAGCTGGTCGTGCTGCCGCTGACATCCACTTCGTACTGCTGCGTGGCTTCGTTGCCGGATCGCGTCCTTCGCTTTCACGGTCACCGTCGTTGTCCCGGCCGAGAGTTGCGCGGTGCCGCGGAAGTTGTGGTTCGCGTCCACGGTGGCCGGCTTGCCATCGATCGTCACCGTGCCCGGCTCGTCGAGCGAGCCCGCAAACACGATCGGCCCACCCGGCGCGCGCGATTGGAGGCGATTGAGCGCGTCATGCGTCGTGCCGAAGACGGCATCGTCGTGTTGATCCACCGTGCGATTCCCAGCCGCATCATACGCCCACGCCTGCCGCGTCAGGATCGCCGGCGTCGTATTCGTATCGGTGAGCACCGCTGAGGTCAGCTGATCGACGAGGTCGTTCGTCAAGGTGTAGATCTTCGTCGCTGACCCCGCGCGCTCCTGCCGCCAGGTCTGGATGTTGCCAACGGGGTCGTAGGTGTAATCAAACCTCGACAAGGTGGCCGCCGACGGGTTCTTGTGGTGAATCGTCTGCAGCCGGAAATCATGCTCGTCGTCCAGGTAGCTGTAGGTCGTCGTTTGGTTGTTCGGGTAGGTGACGGTCGCGCGGCGGCCGGTCTGGCCGACATACGTGTAGTCGAACGTCCCGATGGGGAATTCCAACTGCGACAATCGGCCAAGCGCGTCGTAGGTATTCTCAGTGCCGGTGCCGTTCAACATCCGCGTCAGCACGCGACCCAGGACATCGTAGCTGTAGCTGATCGTGTCGTTGCTGAAGGGACCGTCGACGCTCGCGAGCTGCCCCGCGCCAGTGGTGCCGGCCGCCACGTAGCTGTATGACGTCGTGCCGTTGCCGTCGACCATCGTCGTCGGCCGCGGATAGTACGGGTCGTAGGTGTGCGCGATGTCCGGCGTGGCGATCGTCTCGTTCGTGAACCCGGTGCTGGCCAGGCTGTCGTCGAGGTTGTAGGTGTAGGTGGTGACCTGATCCATCGGATCGGTCACGGTCTTCAACCGGCCGGCGAGATCGTAGGCGTAGAGCGTGTCGGTCGTGCCGTCCGCGCGAATCTCACGCGTGACGCGGCCCTGAACGTCACGCTCCCACGTCGTGCGCTGACCCTTCGCATCGACCAGGGCGTCGAGCACGCCGCTTTGTGACCAGACAAAGGACACGGTACGCCCAGCCGGATCGCGCGTCGCGATGCGGCGGCCATAACCATCATAAAAGTGCCGCGTGATGCGGCTCAACGCCAAAACCGCGAGACACGTTTACGAATGTGTCAACTATCCTCGCCATGGCTGAGTCGAGGTAGGTCTGGCCCAGCCCATTCAAGGTCACTTGTTCTAGTTCCAGTCCGAATGGGTCAATCGCACCGTTCGGCCCGTTGTTCACGTATCGATAACAGTTAAGCCCACCGCCGAGGCCGATCGGATCCGCCGAAATGAAGCGCCCCGAGCCGGAATCGAAATACCTCCCGCGGTAATAGAAAGATTGACCTCCGCGTCCCGCTCGCGGCCCGTGAAGGCACGATTGGCGACCGACGTCAGGAAGGGCCGCGGGTTCAACGTCTGGCACTGAGGGACGAGTCATGGGCGCGCCCATGTTAATCGGAACGCCAACCGGATTACGATGGTCGCGTCATGCGCGTAGCGGTCCGACCGGAAATGCTTGACTGGGCTCGAGAACGAGCCGGGCTGAGCCTAGATGCGGTGGTCCAGCGCCTGCCAAAATTCCTGCTGTGGGAACGCGGCGAGGCACAGCCGACGCTTCGGCAACTCGAACAGTTCGCTCGTCTCACCTCCACCCCAGTCGGTTACCTGTTTCTTCAGGACCCGCCAGAAGAGCGTCTGCCGATCCCGGACTTCCGAACCGTGGCCGACACCGGCGTCGCACGACCAAGCCCGGACCTTCTCGACACCTGGTACACCTGCCAGCAGCGGCAGGAGTGGTATCGCGACTATGCGCGGTCTGAAGCGCACGAGGCTGTGAGTGTGGTCGGCCAGGCGTCGATCGACTCGGACATCGAAGGTGTCGCCGCCACCATGCGCGCGGCGCTGGGATTCGACCTTGCCGAGCGTCGACGGACGCCAACGTGGACCGATGCGCTCCGGCGGTTCATCGAGCAGGCAGAGGGGCTCGGCGTCCTGGTGATGGTTAGCGGCGTCGTCGGCAGCAACAACCGGCGCAAGCTGAATCCCAACGAGTTCCGAGGCTTTGCGCTGGCAGATGAACTCGCCCCCCTGATCTTCATCAACGGCGCCGATACCAAGAACGGCCAGATGTTCACGGTGGCCCACGAACTCGCGCATGTCTGGCTAGGTCAGTCGGCGCTGTCTGACGCCAGCCCTGCCACGGTGCCGACGCACCGGGTGGAGCATTGGTGCAATCAGGTGGCCGCCGAGTTCCTGGTGCCGCTGAGTGCGCTCCGCCCAGAGATCAGACGAAGCGCTGATCCGGCAGAAGAATGCAACCGCCTCGCGCGCGTCTTCAAGGTCAGCAGCCTTGTGATCTTGCGCCGCATGCACGACGCCGGTGCGCTGGGACGTGACGAGATGTGGACTGCCTACCAAGCCGAACTGGAACGGCTCCGGGCCATTCCCAAGGGCAGCGGAGGGGACTTCTACTTGACGCAGGCCGCCAGGGTCAGCAAACGCTTCGCCCGTGCCTTGGTGAGCAGCACGCTCGAAGGCCAGACGTTGCATCGAGATGCATTCCGGCTGCTCGGCTTTTCGAAGCTTGAGACCTTCCGGGAACTCGGCAAGAACCTCGGCGCAGCCTGATGGCGTACCTGCTCGACGCCAACGTCTTCATCCAGGCCAAGAACCTGCACTACGGTTTGGATTTCTGTCCGGCGTTCTGGGAGTGGCTGATTCAATCCAATGCCACTGCGAAGGTGCTCAGCATCGAGAAGGTCGGCGACGAGATCCTGGCCGGAGCCGATACGCTCGCGGACTGGGCGCGCAATCGCGGAACGACTTTCTTCGTCCCGCCAGACGGCCCCGTCTTACCCGCACTGGCTACCGTCGCCTCGTGGGCTACAGCGCAGTCGTACGAGCCGGCGGCGGTCAACACTTTCTTGCAGGTGGCTGATTACTATCTAGTGGCCCATGCCCTGGCACATGGGCACACCGTGGTGACGCACGAAGTGCCATCGCCTTCAACAAAGAAGATCAAGATTCCGAACCTCTGCATTGGGCTCGGCGTGAAATGCATGACGCCGTATGAAATGCTCCGCGTGGAGCGCGCCCGGTTCGTACTCGGACCCGCTGCGTAGTTTATTTCGACAGGTCACCAATCATCGACACGATCCGGCCGGTGACGCCCTTCAGCTCGGCGTCAATCTCGGAGAGCTGATTGAGCGCATTCCAGTAATACGTCTTCGTGCCGTCTGACGTCAGATTGCGCATTCGCGTCAATGGGAGCACATACGCGCGGTTCGACCGATGAAGCGGTGCCGCCAGACATTCGATTCGGCGCGATGGCGCAGGTCGCGAGCACGATCGATTCTACCGTCGTGGCACGCGACGACTGGCGGGCATTCATTCGTGGATACCAGCACGCGATCACGTCACTGACCTGCCAGGCGATTTTCGGACCAGCTGAAGCCTGAGAGAATGGCCCCTCGGAGTCACGAGGGAGCCATGAAGAAGACCCGATTTAGCGAAGAGCAGATGGTCGCGATCCTGCGGGAGGCGGATGCGAAGCCGGTCCCTGAAGTCGCCAAGAAGCACGGGGTCGCAGCGGCGACGATCTACGCCTGGCGTAAGCATTTCGGCGGCTTGGAGCCGAGCGACGTCCGGCGTCTCCGTCAGCTCGAGCAGGAGAATGGCCGGCTCAAGAAGCTCGTCGCCGACCTCACGCTCGACATCGACGTGCTGAAAGAGGTGTCCCGAAAAAAATGGTGAGCGCACGCGTGCGCCGGGAGCAGGTCGCGTATGTGCAGACGCGCGGCCGTGTCTCACCGCCGCGCGTGCGCGCTGTTGTCGGTCGCGCGGTCGACGATCGGGTATCAGTCGCGGCTCGAGGTCCAGGATGCGCCGGTGGTGGCCGCGATGCGGCGGTTGGCCGCGCAGTACCCGCGCTACGGGTATCGTCGCATCCGGATTTTCTTGAAGCGCGAAGGCCACGTCATGAGTCCCGATCGGACGCATCGTCTGTGGCGCCAGGCCGGTCTGCAGGTGCCGCGGCGCCGGCCGCGCCGGCGGGTGGCGGTGCATCGCCCTCGACCGCTGCCGCCCACCGCGGCGAATCACGTCTGGGCCTACGACTTCGTCTTCGACACCTGCGCGAATGACCAGACGCTGAAATGTCTGACGATCGTTGACGAATGGACGCGCGAATGCCTCGCCATTGATGTCGCCGGCGGCATCCGCTCGGGTCGCGTCATCGAGGTGCTCACGCAGCTCGTAAGCGTCCACGGCGCACCGCGCTATCTGCGCTCTGACAACGGGTCGGAGTTCGTGGCCGCGGCGATCCTGCGCTGGCTCACCGACGCCGGTATCGACACCGCCCTCATCGATCCCGGAAAGCCGTGGCAGAATGGCACCGACGAATCGTTCAACGGTAAGTTCCGCGACGAGTTCCTCACGCTGCACTGGTTTCGTCATCGCCTCGAGGCGAAGGTTGGAATCGAAAACTGGCGACGGCACTACAACGAGGTCCGACCGCATTCGAGTCTCGGGTATCTGACACCACACGAGTTCAAAGCGATCGCGACTTCGACGACCGAGACGGGGCGCTCGGCGGCTGCGCCGCCTCGCGCTGAACAGGAAGAACAAAGGACAGAAGAACCGAAGGTACTAACTAACCCCGCAGGGGTCATTCTCCAGTAACGAATGGTCCGAAGAAGTCCGGCAGGTCACACCGACAGGTTGTCCCCGGCTTCGTCCTCAGCCATGCCATCGGGCGACGCCATGATAAACGAGAGATGTCGACTCAGTCCGCGATCGTTACGGCATTTAGCGAGTTCGTCGCCGAGTCGACCTAACTGGGCAATGGACCGTAATCGACCATCTAAGGACGACCCGCCGTGGCGGCGTCAGCGGCACTGAAACTGAATCATCTGCAGTGCAATATTGTCTAAAGGCCTAATCCGAAATCCAGACCTCTTCGAATTGTTTGCCATTCCATACGTACGCGGCCTTCGCGCCTTCCGGTTGGCCGACGAGAACATAGTACCCAGGGGTTTTAACCAGTTTGCCAGTGCCTCCGCCAGCCTTCGTCTCGGTAACCGTCGCGCCTCTCTCGCACGATAGAACGATCGTCCCGTGGTCCCTTGATAGGACGAAAGCCTGATACGTACCAGTCTTGCCACTGACGAGAGCGACAACTTCAGGAGTGCGTGGACCGCCGAGAGCTAATGCGACGTCGGCCTGTCCGTCACCCGTGAGATCGGCTTGACATGAGGACAGCACCACTGATGAAGCCATCTTGCTAGCCTGAGACGCGATGAGTGCTGAAGAAAACACTAGCGCGCCTAGAATTGAAGAGATCACGCGTTTAGACCCAATTGACATAGTGGCTCCTAACAGCCCCCGCGAGGTTTCGGACCGGCGGGAGGCTTTTTCCAGCTAGGGTCGAATTCGACGTGAATGTGATCTTTTTCATCCAGCACATCAAAGCCGTCCCCGAAGTACTCCTTTAGTTTTGAGACCGTATCCTTTCGTTGTTGATCCGTCATGTTGCGGGTACGAATGTCAATTGCATCGCCAGAGTAGTGCTTCGATCCCTCTTTGTGCTTTCCATTCGTCGTGTAGGTGATCGTGGCCTCCGTACCTACAACAGCATCGGTCGCAGCATCGACGAATGGCTCCATGCCCTTCATCGTCGCGGACAGCTTATCGCCGTTCGTCTTGTACTCCGTGGCATACTTCCACAGACCGAAGGGATCAATGAAACGTAGCGGCGACCCAGCGACATACGAATACAAGTTGGTGCCATCGATCAGCCCCACCGGATCGCTCGAAATGAAGCGCCCTTGATCCGGCGAATACCAGCGCGCTCGGAATTGATATGCTCCAACCTCCGCGTCCCATTCCCGGCCTGTAAACGCATACCCGGATGCTGAGGCACCTTGCATGGCCACGCCCCACGGATCGTATTCGCGCTGCAGAATGACTGCGCCGCTCGCATTCGTCTCCTGGACAATGCTTCCGAGATGATCAGCCAAGTAATACGTCGTGACGCTCGATCCGTTCGTCCTCGCTAACGGTTCATCGATGCCGACGCCGTGGTGGTAGCGAATCGTATCGCTCGCGCTCCCACTGATCCGCTCCTCGACGATATCCTCGGCATCGTAGACGTATTGATGCGTCAGGCCCGCCGCGACCTTCTCTGTTCGTCTGCCCTTGCCGTCGTATTCAAACGTGGCGATTGTGGTGCTGCCTTCCTTCACTTCGACCAGCTGATTCAGCGCGTTCCAGTAGTAGGTCTTCGTGCCGTCGCTGGTGAGATTGCCATTTGCGTCGTAGGTGTAACTGGTCGTGCTGCCGCTGGCATCCACTTCGTACTGTTGCGTGGCTTCGTTGCCGGACGCGTCTTTCGCCTTCACGGTCACCGTCGTTGTCCCGGCCGCGAGTTGCGCGGTGCCGCGGAAGTTGTGGCTCGCGTCCACGGTGGCCGGCGTGCCGTCGATCGTCACCGTGCCCGGCTCGTCGAGCGAGCCCGCAAAGACGATCGGCCCGCCCGGCGCGCGCGATTGGAGGCGGTTCAGCGCGTCGTGGCTCGTCGCGAACACCGCATCATCCGCCTGATCGACGGTGCGATTGCCGGCCACATCATACGCCCACGCCTGCCGCGTCAGGATCGCCGGCGTCATGTTGGTGTCGGTCAGCACGGCTGACGTCAATTGGTCGACGAGGTCGTGCGTGAAGGTGTAGATCTTGGCCGCCGCCCCCGCGCGCTCCTGCCGCCAGGTGAGGAGGTTGCCGACGGTGTCGTAGGTGTAGTCGAATTTGCTGAGGGTCGCGGCCGATGGATTCTTGTGGTGAATCGCCTGCAGCCGGAAATCATGCTCGTCGTCCAGGTAGCTGTAGGTGGTCGTTTGATTGTTCGGATACGTGACGCTCGCGCGGCGGCCGGTCTGGCCGGCATACGTGTAGTCGAACGTCCCGATGGGGAATTCCAACTGCGACAATCGGCCAAGCGCGTCGTAGGTATTCTCAGTGCCGGTGCCGTTCAACATCCGCGTCAGCACGCGGCCCAGGACATCGTAGCTGTAGCTGATCGTGTCGTTGCTGAAGGGACCGTCGACGCTCGCGAGCTGCCCCGCGCCAGTGGTGCCGGCCGCCACGTAGCTGTATGACGTCGTGCCGTTGCCGTCGACCATCGTCGTCGGCCGCGGATAGTACGGGTCGTAGGTGTGCGCGATGTCCGGCGTGGCGATCGTCTCGTTCGTGAACCCGGTGCTGGCCAGGCTGTCGTCGAGGTTGTAGGTGTAGGTGGTGACCTGATCCATCGGATCGGTCACGGTCTTCAGCCGGCCGGCGAGATCGTAGGTGTAGAGCGTGTCGGTCGTGCCGTCCGCGCGAATCTCACGCGTGACGCGGCCCTGAACGTCACGCTCCCACGTCGTGCGCTGACCCTTCGCATCGACCAGGGCGTCGAGCACGCCGCTTTTTGACCAGACGAATGACACGGTACGCCCAGCCGGATCGCGCGTCGCGATGCGGCGGCCATAACCATCATAAAAGTGCCGCGTGATGCGGCCCAGCCGGTCCTTGACCGCGATCA
Organism: uncultured Acidimicrobiia bacterium; assembly: GCA_963795125.1. Taxonomy (GTDB): domain Bacteria; phylum Acidobacteriota; class Vicinamibacteria; order Vicinamibacterales; family UBA2999; genus 12-FULL-67-14b. The sequence goes on from CAWCGQ010000002.1 coordinate 374,613, forward strand.
GATCGAGGCGGTCGAACGTGAAGGTCGCCACCCTCGCGTAGTACGGATCATAGGTGTAAGCGACGTCCGACGTCTTGGTTGCGGAACAACGATTTGCACAACTCGACGTTAGGGTCGCTCCACCACGTGAGACTTCTTCGGAAACTGTCCGTTTATCTACATGCCGCCAAAGCCGATTCCTCCACCGAGATCGATCTGCTGCGTTCATAAACCCGGGTCCGTCACGGTGCCGCGACGCCTTCATAGGCTAGTTCGTTCGAATCGTCACCGTCTTGCCGGGCGCGACGCCGCGCTGCCAGATCGGCGTGCGCAGGCCGTTGCGCGGCACGATCACCTGCACGTCGACCCGCGACACGCCCGCGGGCACGCCGACGTGCACCGGCATGTCGTTCTGCGCGTCGTAGCCCGATCCGCTGTCGACCAGCCTCGCGCCGATCAACCGCGTCGTGCCCGCGGCGTAGACACGAACTTCGGCTCCGGCGCGGGTGGCGTGTCCCTTGCCATCGACGACGCGCACGTGAAGTCCGCGCGCGGCATCGGCGGCCGGCAGCAGGTTGCGCATTACCAGGTGGCTGCCGTCGGCGCGTGAGCCGGTCACCGCCAGATCGAGATCGCCGTCGCCATCGACGTCGGCCCACGTGACGCCGTGGTCGGCCTGCAGCTTGCGAATCGACGCCGGCGTGACGTCGACAAATGCGCTGCCGGTGTTGCGGAACAGCGAGTCCTGCCAGCTGACGCCGCCGGTCACCGTGCCGTTGACGTAGAGATCGAGGCGGCCGTCGTGATCGAAATCCGCGAACGCGCAGGCGTCGTAGCGCGAATCGATCGCGATCGCCCACGCGGCCGAGCGATCTTCGAACACGCCCTTGCCGCGGTTGCTGAAGAACCCGAGCGGCCCGTAGTTGGCCGCGAACAGATCGAACCTGCCGTCGCCGTCCACATCGGCCGCGCAGACGCGCACGGTGCCGTGGGCCGGCGAGCTTCGGCGCGCGCCCGCCCCACGCCACACCGGCGGCCATCGCCACGTCGGTGAACTTGCCGCCGTCGTTGCGGAACAGGCCATTGGCATCGCCGTCCATGTTGGCGACCGCCAGGTCCAGATCGCCGTCCTCGTCGTAGTCGAACCACACCGCGCCCACGGTCTTGCGCGAATCGGCCAGACCAATCGACGGCGGCGATGTCGGTGAGCTTGCCGCCGTCGTTGCGATAGAGCGCGTTCGGCGCGATCGCGGAAGCCGATGAACAGATCCAGATCGCCATCGGCGTCGAAATCGATCCACGCCGGCTGGCGCACGGCGCCGGTCGGGACTGACAAGGCCAACCTCGCTCGTGACGTCGGCGAACTAACCGTTGGTGTTGCGGTACAGCTTGAGCACCGATGCCCCAGGGCTCGGGGTGAAACCGAGCAGCAGATCGGGATCGCCGTCGTCGTCGAAGTCGCCCCACGCCGCCGCACGAGTCGGTCGCGCGTCGGCGACGCCGGCGGCCGAGGCGACGTCCGTGAACACGCCCTTGTCGTTGCGGTAGAGCCGATTCGGCTTGCCGTCGAAGCCGACGAACATGTCGAGGTCGCCGTCGTTGTCGTAGTCGGCGAAGGCGTTGGTGAAATTCGATCCGGCGCCGAGCACGTCCGGCTGCATCGGCTCGAACACCGGCAGCGCGTCCTGCGCAATTACGAACACGGATGCGGCGAACACCAGGCATGTCAGTCGAAACATGCGCACATGGTATCCGACCGTGTGGCTACCGACGCCTGGCGCGCCGGCGCGCGAGACGGCCGAACGCCATTCGCTCCTCCGTTCGCTCGAGAGGGCTGGCAAATCAACGCTCGGCCACCTGTCGCCGCGGCCCGAGCGTTGATGTTGCCTGGACGCGACCTGACCGGCCACGGGAACCCACTCGCGTGATCAAGCGCTCGCCCAGGCCTCTCGCCCGCTCTCGCGCACTCCGGATCGAACGGCGTCCGGCCCGCGCGCCGGCGCGGAACGCGATGAGGTGTCTCTCAGGGCGAGCGTCCGACCGAGCCGACGCGGAGAGTTACAGACAAAGCGAACGGAGGTCAGAGGAGGGCGGCTGTGCCGCCTTAGCGTCGGGGCCGTCGAGTGAGCTTTGACCGGCGAGCGGAGGGCGAGCCATGAGAGACACCTCATCGCGTAGCTCCGCGCCGGCGCGTTCCAGCGCGTCGTCGCGATCCGCGGAGGTCACGCCCGGCAGTCCAGGCGGGTGGCAGGCGCTGCGCGCCGGCGCGCGATCCGGCCGAACGCCATTCGCTCCTCCGTTCGCTCGAGAGGGCTGGCAAATCAACGCTCGGCCACCTGTCGCCGCGGCGCGAGCGTTGATGTTGCCTGGACGCGACCTGACCGGCCACAGGAACCCACTCGCGTGATCAAGCGCTCGCCCAGGCCTCTCGCCCGCTCTCGCGCACTCCGGATCGAACGGCGTCCGGCCCGCGCGCCGACGCGGAGCGTGTGGCGCCCGGCTGAACTCCCTGACTGACCGATCCGCGGAGGTCACGCCCGGCAGTCCAGGCGGGTGACAGGCGCTGCGCGCCGGCGCGCGACGACGGCCGAACGCCATTCGCTCCTCCATGCGCTCGAGAGGGCTGGCAAATCAACGCTCGGCCACCTGTCGCCGCGGCGCGAGCGTTGATGTTGCCTGGACGCGACCTGACCGGCCACAGGAACCCACTCGCGTGATCAAGCGCTCGCCCAGGCCTCTCGCCCGCTCTCGCGCACTCCGGATCGAACGGCGTCCGGCCCGCGCGCCGGCGCGGAACGCGATGAGGTGTCTCTCAGGGCGAGCGTCCGACCGAGCCGACGCGGAGAGTTACAGACAAAGCGAACGGAGGTCAGAGGAGGGCGGCTGTGCCGCCTTAGCGTTCGGGGCCGTCGAGTGAGCTTTGACCGGCGAGCGGAGGGCGAGCCATGAGAGACACCTCATCGCGTAGCTCCGCGCCGGCGCGTTCCAGGCGTCGTCGCGATCCGCGGAGGTCACGCCCGGCAGTCCAGGCGGGTGGCAGGCGCTGCGCGCCGGCGCGCGACACGGCCGAACGCCATTCGCTCCTCCGTTCGCTCGAGAGGGCTGGCAAATCAACGCTCGGCCACCGATCGCCGCGACGCGAGCGTTGATGTTGCCTGGACGCGACCTGACCGGCCACAGGAACCCACTCGCGTGATCAAGCGCTCGCCCAGGCCTCTCGCCCGCTCTCGCGCACTCCGGATCGAACGGCGTCCGGCCCGCGCGCCGACGCGGAACGAGCCGCGATATCATTCCGGTCGTGACTCGAAATCTCACCCTCGTCATCATCCTGGCTCTGGCTGTCTCACCATCCGCGCAGACGCCACCGCCGTTCGAGGTCCACGAAGCCACCATCGCGCAGATTCATGCGGCGATGAAGGCCGGGCGCCTCACCTGCCGCGGCCTGGTCGAGCAGTACCTGCGCCGCATCGACGCGTTCGACAAGAACGGGCCCGCCGTCAACGCCATCGTCATCACCAACCCGGACGCCTTGAAGCAGGCCGACGCGATGGACCAGCGCTTCAAGCAGAGCGGCCTGTCCGGCCCGCTGCACTGCATCCCGACGATCGTCAAGGACAACTTCGAGACCATCGGGCTGCAGAGCGCCAACGGCTCGCTCGCGCTCGCCGGATTCGTGTCGGACAAGGACGCGTTCCTGGTGAAGAGGATGAAGGACGCCGGCGCGATCGTGCTCGCCAAGTCGAACATGGCGGAGTGGGCGTTCACGCCGAACGAAACGCTCAGCTCGATCCTGCCGGGCTACACCAGGAATCCGTACGCGCTCGATCGCGTCACCGCGGGATCGAGCGGCGGCACCGCGGCGAGCGTCGCCGCCAGCTTCGGCGCCGTCGGCCTCGGCAGCGATACCGGCAACTCGATTCGCGGTCCGTCATCGCATCAGGCGCTGGTCGGCATCCGATCGACGATGGGATTGACGAGCCGGGCGGGGGTGATGCCGCTGAATCTGCTGGCGGACATCGCGGGACCGATGGCGCGGACGGTCGAGGATGCCGTCACCGTGTTCCAGGCGATCGTCGGCAGCGATCCCGCCGATCCGGTGACGGCCGCCGCCGCCGCGCATCTGCCGCAGACCTACGCCGCGTCGCTCGTGCGCGATGGACTGAAGGGCGCGCGCATCGGCGTGCTGCGCTTCGCCTACGAGCGCGACAGCACCGATCCCGAGATCGTCCAGGTGTTCATGCGCGCGGTCGAGGATCTGAAGTTCGCCGGCGCGACGATCATCGATCCCGGCGTCGTCGAGGGCATCGGCGACATCCGCCGGCCGCAGGGCTCGGCACCGTGCATGGGATTCAAGTACGACATCAACCGCTACCTCGCCGGTCACGGCGACAGGATCCCGATGAAGAGCCTCGCCGAGATCGTCAAGTCGCGGCGCTTTCATCCCACCGTGGCGCAGCGCCTCGAGCAGGCGGAAGCCGGCGCGGTGAACGGGCCCGAGACCGAGGCGTGCAAGGCAGAGATGGCGTATCGCGAACAGGTGCGCGCCGCGGTCACCAAGGCGATGGACGCGCAGCAGATCGATGCGTGGGTCTATCCGACGTGGAGCAATCCGCCGCGGCTGATCGGCGATCTCAACACGCCGGGTGGCGACAACAGCCAGTTCTTCTCGCCGACGACCGGCTTTCCGTCGATCCAGGTGCCGATGGGCTACACGCGCGGCGGACGATTGCCGGCCGGGCATCACGTTCTTCGGCCGCGCCTGGTCGGAGCCGGCGCTGATCAAATACGCCTACGCCTACGAACAGGCCACGCGTCATCGGCGGCCGCCCGAGACGACGCCGCCGCTGCGCTAGGCCACCGAAAGGCCACCGATCAGGTCAGGCCACCGATTAAACACCGATTAGACACCGATTCAGAACACGTTCCTCGCGGGAGATCGACATGGCGATTAACGGCACGCACATGCTGTTCTACACCTCGGAGCCGGAGAAGGTGCGCGCGATGCTGCGCGACGTGTTCGGCTTCAAGCACGTGGACGCCGGGGGCGGCTGGCTGATCTTCGACTTGCCGCCGAGCGAGATTGGCGTGCATCCCGTGGAAGGCCCGGCGGATGGCGCGGGCACGGGCCATCGGATCTCGTTCATGTGCGACGACATCCATCGCACGATTGCCGAACTGCGCGCCAAGGGCGTGATCGTCGACGGCGAGCCCAAAGACCAGGGCTACGGCATCGTCACGATGCTCAAACTGCCTGGCGGCTGCGATGTGATGCTGTATGAGCCTCGCCACGCGATCGCGGCCGGCATGACCAGCGCGGGGGCCACGAAACGGAGCTTGGCGGCCAGGAAAGCCGCCAAAACGAAGTCTGCGAAGAGAACGAGCGCGAAAATGAAACCCGCGCGGAAAAGCGCCGCGCGGCGTCTGGGACCCCGCCGATAAAGGCTGTTTTGACGCCACATGACTAGTCATCTAGGCTGGTCATATGAAAGTCACTGCCACGGAATTCAAGGCCAAGTGGCGCTGAGGTGCCGAGGTGTTCAAGTGATCGCTCCCCTCCTGGGACACGCACGCGTGGATCTGGTGGGTGGACGGTAATCGGCGGCTGATCGGCTGGATCGAGGTCGGCCGGCTGGACGTGGGGCCGAGTTTCGATGCGTGGCTCGCGAGAGCCGCTGACGCGAATACCGTCCGGCTCCTCCCCATTACGACCGAGATCGCCATGGATCTGGCGCGGCTTCCTCAGACGCTTCGTCGGGATCCGGCGGCTCGCATCATCGTTTCCACCGGGCGCGTACATAAACTTCCCTTGCTCACAGCGGATCGCGCGATTATCGGCGAGCGACTCGTGCCCCAGTGGAAACCCTGACCGCGGTTCACGGATCGGCGATCCGCCTTCGCTAAGGAGCGTCGGCGGGACACGCCGGGTCGGCGAGCGACGCCAGCTGGTCGACGTCGGTAAAGTTCAGCGACTCCGAATTGACGCAGTGCCGCTGGCGGGTTGGCGCCGGGCCGTCGGGGAACACGTGCCCGAGATGGCAGTCGCAGCGCGCGCACAGGATCTCGACGCGCACCATGCCGTAGGTGCTGTCGCGCTTGGTCGCGACGTTCTCATCCGCGATCGGCTGGAAGAAGCTCGGCCAGCCGGTGCCCGACTCGAACTTCGCGTTCGACGCGAACAGCGGCAAGCCCGCAGCACACGCACGAATACACGCCGGCGCGCTTGTTGTCGAGCAGCGTGCCGCAGAACGGCCGTTCGGTGCCGTGCGCGCGGGCGACCGCGAATTGCTCCGGCGTGAGCTGGGCCTGCCACTCCTGATCGGTCTTCTCGACGCGAGGGAGATCGAGAGGACCGACGAGCTGGCCGTCGCGGTTGAAGACGAAGAGCGGAATGGGCATGACTACAGATTACTCCGCGCCCGCGGCCCTCGCGATGCGCCGCCTACTGAATGACGACGAAGCGCCAGAGACGCTTCACTTCCTTCGCATCCACGTACTTGCCGATTTCCTTCTCGAACTGCGCCTGCGTCTTCCACGGGCGATATTCCTTGAACTCGCGCACCATGCGGGTGCCCGCGCCGGGAATGCTCTGGATGTCGTCGTCGGTCGCGGTGTTGAGATTGAGCGGGAATGAAGGTGTACTGCGCCAGCCGCGCGACTTCCTTGGCGTCGACGTACTTGCCGATCTCCTTTTCGAACTGCGCGTACGACTTCCACGGGCGGTACTCGTCGAATTCGCGCGCCATGCGCTTGCCGGCGCCGGGCACGAGCAGGATCTCTTCGCCGGTGGCGGTGTTCAGGTTGATGTGCACGAAGGCGTGCTTGTAGATCTCGTTGGCCTGCTCCTGCGTCAGCTTCTGGCCGAGCAGGAAGGTGTTGAAGGCGACGATGGTGTCGAACGGCCGGGCGGCGACGACGGCCTTGGCGATCGCCGGGGTCACGCCGGGCACCTTCGCGAGATCGGCTTCGCTGATGGTGTTGGCGTCTTTCACGCCGAGCGATTTACCGACCTGAGCGGCGACCGGGGCCGCGAGAACGAGAGCGACAATGAAAGCCACAACACGAATCATGTTTTCCTCCCCGACTGAAGCGCGGGATGTCTGAATGTATAGGCTAGCCCAATCAGGCCCAGTTGCGTCATGGCTCCGGGCGCGAGCGCCGGCGGCGCCTTGGCGACGATGGCCTTGCGAAACAGCGCCCATCCGGCCAGCGCCGGATCCATCTCGAGCTGAAACTCAGCGGTGGCGCGGAAGTGAAAATACACGCCAAGCGCCCCGCTGATGATGAGCAGCACCATCACCGACTGAAATACCCGCACGGTCGCGCTGGTCGGCTTGAGGCTGACGACGACGCTGACCATGAGAGTGGCGGCGGCCAGCCCCAGCGGGATGAACTGGTTGAAATCCTCGATCGTGGCCGAGCAGCAGCAGCTCGATCGTGATGCCGATCGACACCGATCAGGAGGATCGCGAGGAGGATGCGGCGCGCGGCGTGACTCATCGGCGGCTGAACAGCAACATCGTAATAACTGCGGCGTTTCGGGGGGTAACGGTGCCAGGCACCGCTACCATTTTATGGCCACCGCGTTGGACGCCATGGTGGCGCGAAAGGCAAACTGGCCGTCCACGTGAATCACCACCACCGCCTTTCGGCGCTCTGACGGATCCTCGAGATCGACGGTCGCGACGATGGCATGGCCGGCGTTGACGAAACCTACGCTCGCCCACCCGTCGGCCACCTGCAGCACGCCGAATCGGCTGGCGGTGGCGAAGCCCTCGATCGAGAAGGTGCCGGTCGCCTCGCGGGCGCCGACGCGCTGGGTCAGGTCCATCGTCATCTGCTTGCCGTCGAGCAGGCCTTTCACCCTGAGCGAGCGCACCGGTCGCCGATTGCGCGGCTCGGCATGTTCGCCGATCGCAGCAGCGCGCGCCCGCCCCACACGCTGGTGGCGACGCCGTCGCTCAGCGCGACGCTGCCGTTGACCAACACGTGGTTGATGCCTTCCGACGGCAGCGCGGGATTCTCGTAGGTCGCGCGATCGATGATCGTGCCCGGATCGAACACGGTGATGTCGGCCGCCATGCCGAGCGCGATCAGCCCGCGATCGCTCATGCCGATGGTGCTCGCCGGCAGCCACGACGACTTCCTGATCGCCTGCTCCCACGTCATGATCTTCTGCTCGCGCACGTAGCGCCCGAGCACGCGCGGGAACGATCCGTAGAAGCGCGGATGCACGCGCGTCGCGGTGGAAGCGCCGCAGTCGCACGCCATCGAGGTCGACCGGATCCTGCAGGATCTTGATCAGATCCGCCTCCGCCGCCGAAGCGCAGGATCGCGCCGGGATCGCCGCCCTGCTCGAGGATGCGAACGATCGTCTCGCCGGCGCCGGCGTTCATCTCCTTCATCACCGCGGTCAGCTCCTGCTGCGTGCGCGGCAGGTAGACGCCTTGCGGGCCGCCGAATCGCGCGGCCATCGCCTCTTCAGACTCGTTGATGATGCGCGCGCGCGTCGCCGGATCGGCGAAGCGCTTCAGCATCGCGTCGCGGCCGCCCTCCTGCGCCCAGCCCGGGAATAATCAGCGAGCCGAGACCGGACTGTCCGGCCAGGTACGGATACGCATCCGCCGCGGTGTAGTGACCGCGCTTCGTCGCTTGCGCCATCGACGCGAGCAGCGCCCCGGCGGTGCCCTGCTCGCGCCCCTGCGCCTTCATGTGCGTGACCACGGGCACCAGCCCGGACTTCTCGCCGATGGCAATCGTTTCGGCGACGCCGACCTTCGAGCTGAAGTTGGACTCGGGCGTGATGCGATCGTGATTGGTGAAGTTGGTGCGCGCCGGCCGCGCGACATCGACGACCTTGATCACTTCTTCGGTCCGCGCGAAGTAGCCCGGCTTGTAGTCGAGGCCGGCCGACACGCCCCACGCGCCCTGCTCGAGGCCGGCGGCGATCAACGCGCGCATGCGCTCGATCTCGTCCGGCGTCGGCCGGCGATCGGTGTTGCCGACGACGGCCTGCCAGATCGCGTTGAAGCCGATGTAGCCGCCGATGTTCACCGCCAGGCCCGGCGGCGCCGAGCGCGCTTCATCTGTTGCGCGACGTCGAGCGGACCGTTGCCGTCGGCGTTGAAGATCTCGGTCGTCACGCCCTGCGTCAGCATGTTGACGGCGGTCGCGCAACGCGTCGGGCGACGCGTGGCTGTGAATGTTGATGAAGCCGGGCGCCACGAACAGCCCCTTGCGCCTCGATCTCTTCGGCGGCCGTCGCCGAGGCGAGATCGCCGATCGCCGACGATGAAGCCGTTACTGATGCCGATGTCGGCGTCGAAGCGCGGGTTGCCGCTGCCGTCGATCACCGTGCCGTGGCGAATGATGGTGTCGAACGCCGGCGACTGCGCGCGAAGGACGGCGCTCGAGAGCAGGGCCAGAAACAGGAGCCGCTTCATGGACATCCCGCTATCTTACGCCGCGCCCCGAGCCGCGAGCATCGCCGGGTCGGCGTAATGCACCAGCAGGAGATCGCTCTGCCGGATCGCCTCGATCAGCAGCTCGCGATCGAGCGGCCGGCGAAACAGCGCGCACTGCCGCGCGGTTTCGATGCGAAGGACGGCGGCGGCGATCCGCGCGCTACGCGCGGCCGCCTCTACCCCGTCGCCCAGATACAACGACCACGACGCAAACAGCTTCGCCGCCGCGTAGTTCGCCAGCGCCTCGTCGAAGTGCGCCCACGCCGGCGCCACCTGCGACCACCAGATCTCTTCGAGATGCTCGGGCGGCTGCCGGCCACGTCCACGGCGGCGGCACCGCCGACCGCGCGTGCGCGAACAGCGCCAGATCGTCAGCGTGCAGTTCGCCGATCCGCGCGCGTGAGATCTGCTCGCGCTCCCACGCACTGAGCTCTTCGAACGACATCAGCCGCTGTTTCGTCTCACGAGGCTTGCCCACCGTCTGTCCGCTGGCGAACGAGCTTGGCGGAGGGAGCGACTCCTCGCATCCAGCCCCTCCACATCGTCGTCGCCGGTCGGCGCGCGGCCCTCGACGATCGCAACCGGCCCGCGATGCTCGAACAGCAGCGCCGCGGCGGTCGGACAGTAGTGCGACAACGTGACGTGCACACCGCGTTGATCGATCAGGCAGAGATACGGAAAGTGATTGCAGCCGGACGGCTTGACCCCGTGGATCGAACAACCCGGCCGCCCAGCCTCGAAGAACACGCAGTGCCCGTTGTCGCGCGCGGCAAGCATGCCGGCGACGTCATCGGGCGCATCCGCGCCGGTGAGCAGCCACGGCTCGACGCGGAGACGGAATAGTCCTTTCGCACGATCGCCTGCTCGATCGCGCTCACGCGCGACCGCTCGACCGGAATCGGCCACCCCGACGGTGCAGCACATCCCACTGTGGCGGCAGGCGTACGGGAGATGAAGGTTGAGCCAGAAAAACCTCACGGACTACCAACGTTGCCACAACTTGCGCCGGGACGTCTGCGACGGCGCGGAGCACGGCGAGGTATCTGTCGCGGCGAGCGTCCGACCGAGCCGTTACAGAGAGCTACCGACAAGTCGAACGGAGGTCAGGGGATGGCGGCTGTGCCGCCTCAGAGTCCGGGGCCGTCGAGTGAGATTTGACCGGCGAGCGGAGGGCGAGCCGAGAGAGACACCTCATCGCGCACACCACGCCGACGCGCTCCTGCGCTCAATCACAGAGCGCGCGGGCGAGCCGGGTCAACGCCTCACTCACCATGTCGGCGCGGCCGCCGAGGCCGATCCGGATATGTTGTGGCGCCTGAAAGAATCGTCCGGGTACGACGATGGTGTCGTGATCGCGGATCAGGCGATCGACCAGTTCGCTGGTGTCGTCGACGCCGGTGACGCGGGGGAACGCGGTGGTGCCCGCCGCCGGTTCGAGCCATTCGAGGCGCGGGTGTGCCTGGGCCATTGCGCGAACCGCGGCGAGGTTCACCGACAGAATCGCCCGGGCGCGCGAGCGCAGGCGGTCGATGCGCTCGAACGCGGCGAGCGACAACTGCTCGGCCACGAACGGCCCGCTCCCGTCGATGATGTCGCGCATCTGGCGAATGCGGCGCGATACTTCCGGCGACGCCAGAATCCACCCGCAACGCAGTCCGCGCAGGCCGTAGGCCTTGGTCAGGCTGCTGGTCGACACGAACACATCGCCGAGCGTCGCGGCCGGTTTCGGCACCGGCCCGTCGTCGTGCTGTGCCTCCGCGTAGACCTCGTCCACGAGTACCCTGGCGCCGATCGCCTCGGCCATGACGCCAAGCTGCTCGAGCGCGTCGCGGCCCGCCATCGAGCCGCTGGGATTGTGCGCGTTCGACAGCACGATCAGCTTCGTCGCCGGCGTCAGCGCCGTCCGAACCGCGTACGGATCGAGCGCGAACCCTTTCGACCAGCTTCGTTCGAAGTGCACGACGTTCGCGCCGGCGGCGCGGGCCGCCGCGATCAGCGGATCGTAGGCGGGCGTTTCGATCAGCGCGTCGTCGCCGGGCTCGAGCAAGGTCATCAACGCCTGGAAGTTCGCGCCCGATGCGCCCGAGGCGATCGAGACGTGGTCCACGGTCAATCCAGATCGCGCGGCGATCGCCGCGCGCAGCGGCAGGAGTCCCTCGTCGTTCGGGCCGGAGAGCAAGAAGGCGTCCTTCGCGGCGATGTCGCCGAGTAGTTCCGCGGTCGTCACCGGGACCAGGGCGCTCGAGGCCAGGTCGTAGGTGACAAGCGGGCGCGTCTTCGCCCACCGCATGTAAGGAGCCGGTAGATTCATGGGTCGCCGGAGCGTTGGCGCGGCGCCTCCAATAGTAGAACGCCAGCCGCCCCGTAGTTGCCGCACCACGCCATCCGACGTTTCAGGCCCACGAAACTGAAACTCCCACTGCAACTGCAACTGCAACTACAACTGCCAACCGTAAAACCTTGAACTGCCAACTATCTGAGTGTCAGAATCCCCGCTACCGGCCTTGAAGGGAACCATGAATACACGCCTGCTTGCGTCTGTTGCCGCCGTTGTCCTGTCCACGACGCTCACGGCGCAACAAGCCGCACCCGGGATCGAGTCGATCACGCAGGCGGATCTGCGCGCCGACCTGTTCTTTCTCGCCGGCGATGCGATGCGGGGGCGGCTGACCGACACCAACGAGAATCGCGCCACGGCGGACTACATCCGCGCGCGGTTCGAGCGTGCCGGCCTCGAAGCCGGCCGCCGGCAATTCGTATTTCCACAACTACAACCTGATGACCGCGACCATCGGCGACGACAACAGCCTGTCGATCGGCCTGGGCGCGGCCGACGCGCGACTTCAGGAGCGGCCAGGAGTTTTATCCGCAACGGTTCAGCGGCAGCGGACAGGTCACGGCAAGCGTGGTGTTCGCCGGGTTCGGCATCAGCGCGCCGGCGTGGACGCACAACGACTACAAGGGCGACATGCAAGGGCAAGATCGTGCTGGTGCTCGACCACGAACCCGGCGAGCGCGATGCGAAGAGCCCGTTCGAAGGCGTGGTGACGGCGGAGCCCGCGGCGCCGTGGCGCAAGGCGCTCGCGGCGCAGGACAAGGGCGCGATCGGCATCCTGTTCGTGAGCGATGTCCACAATCATCCCGAGCCCGCCAACTTCGAGCAGGCCGCCCGCAACGCCTGGCCGGCCGAGCCGCGCATCAAGAGCTACATGCTGGCGACGTGGGCGGATCGGCTGCGGATTCCCGCGGCGCAGATTTCTCCCGCGCTCGCCGCGTCGCTGGTCGCCGAAGGCGGCAGAGACCTTGATGAGCTGACCAAACAATCGGAAGCCGCGGGCGGAATGACGGCAGTGTCCCTGGGCCCCACCGAGATCACGCTCACGACGTCGGTCGATCGCCACATCGTCCCCGATCGCAACGTGCTCGGGTTGCTCGCAGGCAGCGATCCGGTGCTCAAGGACGAGTGGGTCCTGGTCACCGCGCATTTCGATCACGACGGCGTCAACGGCACGCAGATCCTGAACGGCGCCGACGACAACGGCTCGGGCACGGTGGCGCTGCTCGAGATCGCCGACGCCTATGCGCTGGCGGCGCAGCAGGGCCAGCGGCCGAAGCGCAGCGTGCTGTTCGCGGCCTGGAACTCGGAAGAGCGCGGCCTGCTCGGCGCCTGGGCCTACACCGAACATCCGCCGGCGCCGCTGGCGAACATTGCCGGCGTGCTGAACATGGACATGATCGGCCGCAACGAGGAAGTGGAAATCGGCGGCGGGCCGCGCTTCAACGGCCTCGAGGTGCAGACCGCCGAATCGAATGCCAACGCCGTCAACATGATGGGATACATGCGCGTTCCGGAGCTGGCGGCGGTGGTCGACGCCGCCAACGCCGGCATCGGCCTCGAGATCAAGAAGCGCTACGACAACAACGCCTCGAACCTGGTGCGGCGCAGCGATCAGTGGCCGTTCCTGCAGCGCGGCGTGCCGGCGCTCGGCTTCATGACCGGCCTGCATCCCGACTACCACACCACGTACGACCGTCCCGAGAAGATCAACTACGCGAAGATGGAAAAGATCGCGCGGCTGATTCACCAGGCGAGTTGGAACCTGGCGAACGCAGCCGCACGCCCCAAGAACACCGCTACTTCTTCGGTCGCGAAATAGGCGGCACGATGCCGTTGACGCGATACGAGGTCACCAGCTTGCCGTAGTGCTCGCCCTGGTGATCGAGCCAGCCGATCAACTGCGGAATGGGCTTGGCCTCGACCACCGGGAACGACGCGGCCATCGCCGCTTCCATTTCCTGCACCACCGAGGCGCGCGTCGCCGGCTTGCCGGCGTCCATCTTCTCGCGGGCGCTGAAGTCGAACTTCTCGCCCTTGGCGACGGCGGTGGTCATTTCCAGGCCAATCGTCACGTGACGAAGCTCCTCGAGCACGCTGCGCGAGTCGGGGTGCGGCTTCCATCCCAGCTTGGCGTCGGGATATTCAGTGTCCTTGGCCATCGCCAGGATCTTGTTGTGCAGGCTCTTCCAGGTATTGACGATCACCTGTTCGTAGGTGGGCGGCGGCTTGGGCGCCGGCGTTTGCGCCAGTCGCCGTCGATGCACCGAGCGAAAACGCGACGAGCACGACCACGGCGAGAGCGGACCATTGCTTCATGACGGAAACCTCCATGCTGGGTATATGCCGAAACGGGGGGAAAGTGTTCCCAACCGTCCCTGGGTTCAGCGAATCGAGAATTCAGTCAGGGCGAATGTGGCGGTGCCGCCGCTGACATTGATGCCGTGGCCGAAGGAGCAGCCGCCGCCGAAGGTCATCCCCAGTCGCGTCACGTTCAGCAGCGCCCGCTCGAAAGCGAAGCGCGTCTCGGGATCCGCATTACCGAACCTGCCGTTCACGCTCGACCAGTTCTCGGGCTTGAGCGGCACGCTCAGCGTGGCACTCCCGGGCGCGAGGGTAAACGCGCGCGGGTTCGACCACCAGCGATCGTAGGCGCCGTTACCGTTGCCGTTGGCCCAGAAGAACGGCCGCACCGCCGGCGCGATCGAGCACGCGGCGGACTGCGGATCGAGCGAGTGGAAGGTCACCGGCCCGCTGGCGGCGATGGTAAACGACAACACCATCGTGCCGTGGATGGCGGGCAGCGCGCTTGGCGTGAACAGATAGTGCATCGATCCATTACGGGGGAACTCGAACGCGAGCGCGGTTCCCTGATTGGTCAGCGGAAACGGCTGCGGGTCGCTGATGGTCTCCCACGATGCGCCGTTCAACGACACCGCCAGCGGCGTGGGCGACGGTTCGGTCGGCGATCCCGCGCACGCACAGGCGGTCAACACCACCAGCAGGCTGGCGAGCGGCGCGATGATCCGCATTCCGCGCGCATCCTAGCATGCGATCCGGCTGCTATACTTTGTCGGATGTCGAGTCCTCGCCGTCGATGGTAACCATCGTCGACTACGGCGTCGGCAATCTTGCCTCGATCGCCAACATGGCCCGCAAGGCGGGCGCCGACTGCGTGATTTCCGGCGATCCCGCGGTGGTGGCCGCGGCCGACCGCCTGATCCTGCCCGGAGTCGGGGCCTTCGATCGCGGCATGGCCAACCTCGACGCGCGCGGCCTGATCCCGATTCTGAACGAGCGCGCCATGGAACGACGGGTGCCGACGCTGGGCCTGTGCCTGGGCATGCAGCTGCTGGCCCGCGGCAGCGAGGAAGGCACCCGGCGCGGGCTCGGCTGGCTCGCCGCCGACTGCGTGCGCTTCAAGCCCACCTCCGGCGCGGACCCGATCAAGGTGCCGCACATGGGCTGGAATTACATCGAGCCGGCGGCGCCGGCGGCCCTGCTCGAACACCTGCCGCCCGAGCCGCGCTTCTACTTCGCCAACTCGTACCACCTGGCCTGCGACGATCCGGCGGATGTGATGTGCTGGACCACCTACGGCAGCCGGTTTGCCTCGGGCATTCACCGCGACAACCTGTGGGGCACGCAGTTTCATCCCGAGAAGAGCCACTCGTTCGGGTTGGCGTTGCTGAAGAATTTCCTGGCGCTGCCCTAGATGTATCGAGCGCGCGTCATCCCGTGCCTGCTGTTGAGCGGCGAGCGGCTGGTCAAAACGGTCAGGTTCAAGCAGCCGACCTATGTCGGCGATCCGATCAACGCGGTGAAGATCTTCAACGACCGCGAAGTCGACGAGCTGGCGATCCTCGACATTGGCGCGACCCGGGCCCGGCGCGATCCGCCGTTCGAACACCTGCGCGCCATCGCCGGCGAGTGCTTCATGCCGCTCAGTTACGGCGGCGGCATCCGCACCATCGAACATGCGCGGCAGCTGTTTGGCGCCGGCATCGAGAAGGTGCTGATCAACTCGGCGGCGGTCGACGATCGGTCGCTCGTCCGGAGGATCGCCGACGAGTACCGGCAGCCAGGCGGTGATCGCCGGCATCGACGTGAAGAAGGACTGGCTTGGCCGCGAGCGCGTGTTCACCCGCGCCGGCAGCCACAACACCGGGTTGACGCCGCTCCAGCATGCCGAGGCGGTGGTCGCCCAGGGCGCCGGCGAGATCCTGCTCACCGCGATCGATCGCGACGGCACGATGTCCGGGTACGATGTGACGATGATCCGGGAGTTGACCTCGGCGGTGCCGGTGCCGCTCGTCGCCTGTGGCGGCGCGGGCTCGCTGGCGCACCTCGCCGAGGCGATTGCCGCCGGCGCGTCGGCCGTTGCCGCCGGCAGCCTGTTCGTGTTCGCGGGGCCCCGCCGCGCGGTGCTCATCAACTATCCGTCGGCGGCGGAGCTGCGCGCCGCAATGCCGTCGTGAGCGACTGGACCTTCGCGCCGGCGCCAATCCTCGGCTCGCTCCCGGGAGTGCGGGTGTGCACGCGGTGCGTGATGGACACCACCGATCCGGACATCACCTTCGCCGCCGATGGCGTCTGCAGCCACTGTCACACCTACGATCGCCTGGTGGCGGCGACGGTGCGCCCGGGTGCCGAGGGCGAGCGGCAACTCGCGGCGGTGGTCGAGACGATTCGCCGCGACGGCGCGGGGAAACCGTACGACGTCGCCATCGGCATCAGCGGCGGCGTCGACAGCACCTTCGTCGCCTACAAGGTGAAGCAGCTCGGGCTCCGGCCGATCGCCGTGCATCTCGACAACGGCTGGGACTCGGAGATTGCCGCCACCAACATTTCGTCGGCGCTGCGGGCGCTCGACGTCGATCTGGAAACGCTGGTGATCGACTGGGAAGAATTCAAGGACATCCAGCTCGCGTTTCTCCGCGCCGGCGTGCCCGATTGCGAGATCCCGAGCGATCACGCGATCGTCGCGTCGGTGAACCAGGTCGCCGCGCAGCACCGCATCCGCCACACCATCTGGGGCTACAACACCAGGACGGAAACTCACCTGCCGAAAGCCTGGTCGCGCGGCCACCTCGACTGGCGATATATCCGCGGCATCCACCAGCAGTTCGGCACCGGACGGATTCGCACCTTCCCGCACCTGACCTTCATGGGCAGCCTCGGAATCTTCCGCGCCGCCAACTTCAACCTGCTCGATTACATCGACTATGTGAAGGCCGACGCCATGGCGCTGCTGCAGCGCGATCTGGGCTGGCGCAGCTACGGCGGCAAGCACCACGAGAACATCTACACGCGCTGGTACCAGGGCTGGTTTCTGCCGACACGGTTTGGCTACGACAAGCGCAAGACGCACTTGTCCAGCCTGATCTGTTCGGCACAGATCACCAGGGATCGCGCCCGAGAGGAACTGCTGCAGCCGACCTACAGCATCGAGCTGCAACGCGCCGACACCGATTACGTGATCAAGAAGTTCGGGCTGACGCCGGACAGCTTCCACGCGATCATGGAATCGCCCCGCCGCACCTTCGACGACTACCCGTCGTACGCAAAGTTTCGCGAAGGCCGGCCGTATCAACTGGCCCGGCGTATCTACCGGCTCGCCAGGGGCCTGCGCACCTAGCGAACCGGCGCCGTCATTTCGCGGCCACGAGTTTGATGTTGCCGCCCTCGTTCACCACGTCGGGATCGAACGCCCACGAATTCGGGCTGCCGCCGGTGCCTGCCTGGGGTGTCAGCTGAACCTTGGTGGTGTAGAAGTAATACACGTCCGCCGCAAGGTTCGCGAAGTTGTCACTCGCCGTGATGGTGCCGTTCGACTGCAACGCCGGTGCGTTGTTCCACGACTGCGAATTGGTGGACTTGAAGACGATGCCGTCGGAGGTGAACCCGGCGGTGTAGCCGGCGGGCACCGTGTTCTGATTGCTGCCGTTCACGGTGGTCAGCGTCCACGTGATCTTGTTGTTGCCGTGTTGAACCGGCGCGCTCGAGGGCGTCGCGCTGAACCCGGGGGTGCCGGACCAGGCGCCGTTCGAGTAGGAAACACCCGTGAAGTCGACGTTGATGGCGATGGGGATGTTTGGCATAGGGCCGTAACCCTAGCACATCAGGGTGGTCCGACCGCCGGTCCGCCATTGAGCGTTTGCACGAATATCGGATGGCGATAGCCAAGCCGCGTCAGCCGCTCGACGATGGGCTGCGCCTCTGCTGAACGGCCGAGAGCCAGCAGGGTGCGTGCGCCGGTCGACAAGGCGCGCTTCTCTACCGCGCCGGTCGTCCCGATCGGCAGCAGCTGCAGCGCCCCCTCGCGCAATGTCCGGGCCTGCTCACGGCGGCCGAGCCGATCCGCCGCTTCCGCCGCCAGCAATCGACTTTCCGCCGCAATCCGCGCCGACACGCGATCCGTTCCCTTTGCGGTCTGGGCCGCCAGCACCCTGAATGCGTTCTCGGCATGGGCCGCGGCGGTTCCGAAGTCGCGACGGCGCATGGCCAGCCATCCGGCGCCGATCTCGCTGCTGGCCAGATCGCGCTGTCGAGCGACGTTGGTCGGCGCGCCGACGGCAATCGGCCGGAGGATCGACAGCGAGCTCGCATAGAGCGCGCGGGCCTCGTCGAAAGCACCTAGCCACTGCAGATTGTCGGCGAGGACGGCCTGCATTCTGCCGAGGTCGCGCTGCCAATCGAGGTTGGCGCGGTCGATGGCGGCGTAGTCGCCCGCAATGGCCAATCCGTCCCGCAGCTGCTGAAGGGCGGCCGTGAGATCGCCTTGATCCTGATACGCGCGCGCGACAAAGGTGGTCGCGACATAGTGCTGCCGGCGAAGCGCGTAATTTCGTGGGTGGCGTTGGGCCAGCGTGCGCCTGATCGCGAGGTCATTCAGGAAGTGTTGCGCGGCGCGTCGTGGGTCGCCGGTGTTGTCGAGAACGGTGCCGAGGCGGTTGTGACCCGTCGCCAAGGCGTCCTGCCGCTCGACATCGTCGGGCTTGAGCCGTGCGAGATGTTCCTTGATCTGCTGCGCCAGCTCGAGCTCCCGCCGTGCGCCCTCGAGATCGCCCGTAGCCTCGAGCACCGCGGCGACGTTACCGTGGCCGTAGGCGAGTTCGAGGCGGAACTTCTCGTTCTCGGGATCGCGCGCCACCAGCGCTCGCGCGACGTCGCGGTAGGCTGTGAACTCACGCATGGCGCCGTCGAGATCGCCCTGGACCCGCAACGCGTCGCCCAGGTAGAAATGGGCCATCGACAGGCCCAGCTGCCAGTCGCTGTTCGACGGATTGCGGTCGGCCACCTGCTTCGCGACCGCGAGCGACTCGCGGTACGCCGCAACCGCGTCGATCATTTTTCCCGACGCCTGCCGCACCTGGCCGATCTGGTAAATCGCCTGCGAGCGTCGATGCAACTCCTCACCGGACATGGTGCCGGCTGGAACGGAATCGAAATACGCGGTCGCTTCACGGCCGACGTCTTCGAGCAAGTCGAGGCGGCCGACTTGCTGGAGCTTCGGACGCAGGTTGCCGAGCATGAAACCGATCAGCGTTTCAGCCTGGCCCCGTCGTCGATCCGCGTCCTGGCGCGCGGCCACGGCGACGCTGCGCTCGCGGGCGAGATCGACGGTGTACTTCGCCGACGCCACGACGATCGCGACGATGGCCGCGGCGATCGCCAGGCGACGCAGGCGGCGCGCCGGCTTGCCGGCGATCCAGCGGAGCCGGTCCGCGGTCTCGACGGCGGTGGGGCGCTTGGTCGGCGCAAACGCGGTGAGACGCGTGACCAGATCGCTGAAGTCGGCGTCGAGCCCGGCCGGGGCTCGCGTCCGGCCGCGGCGCACCGAGTCGAGCAGCACGTCGCGATCGAGGCTCCTGTCGAACGCCGCTTGCCCGGTGAGCATTTCCTGAAGGATCAATCCGAACGAATAGACATCGCTCGGCGCGGCGGGCGATTCGCCCATCGCCTGCTCGGGGCTCATGTAGGAGATGGTTCCTGAGATGCTGCCGGTCTGGCTCCTGAAGTCGGCGCCGGCGCCGGTCGGCAGCGCCGACCATCCGGTGATGTCGGCGCCGGCCATCGTGCGCGTCCGATCGACGTCTCCGACACCAACGGTCTCGTCATCGGCGCTCGCCAGCGGACGAAGGCCGGCGGGCGGCGGTTGGCGCGGGTCGAGATGGATCGAGCGCGCCAGCCCGAAGTCGAGCACCTTGGCGTCGCCACGGCCGGTGAGCATGATGTTGCCGGGCTTCAAGTCGCGGTGGACGATGCCGGCGGCATGCGTTGCGACCAGCACATCGGCGACCTGTTGCGCGATCCTGATCGCGAGTGCGCGATCGAGTCCGGCCTGAATGGCCTGGCGCAGGCTCTTGCCTTCGATCAGCTCGAGGACCAGGAAGTCGCGGCCGCCCTCGGTCAGGTAGTCATAAACGCGGCAGATATGGGGATGATCGAGGCGCGACAGGATCTGCGCCTCGCGAAGGAATCGCGCCTTGGCATCGGCGGTGATCAGTCGTTGCGCGTGGATCGCCTTGATGGCGACGCGGCGCTTCAGCGTTTCGTCGAACGCGGCGAACACCTCGCCCATGCCGCCGGCACCGAGCGAGTGCAACAGGCGGTAGTGAGAAATGCGTGGCGGTTCGGCGGACTCCGAATCGCGGTTCACGGGCTCAGAAGATCGCCATCGTATTCATCGGCGAGCCGGTGCCGCCGATCACCGCCAGCGGGTTGATCGCGATCATGAATTCCCAGCGGCTTGCAGCTTCGCCGCAGTCTCGGCAAGCGCTTCCAGGTCCTGGTTGTCGAGAATGTTGACGCCGAGCGCGGTGATCAGCAGCGTATGCACCGGCAAGGCGACGCCCGTCGACCATCGACGGCGTCACTTCCGCCGCATCGTCGCTGCCGACGATGGCCACGCCGCGCGCCTTGATGAACGGAACGATCGAGGCGTGAAAGCCGGCGGCGCTGCGGCCCACCGCCCAGGGGCCGACCTTGTCGCGCCGCGCCCAGCGGCCGGTGCGCAACAGGATCACATCGCCTGAGGCGATCTTCACGCCGGACATCTTCTCCCACGCTTCGACGTCTTCCTGGTAGATCGCGGTGCCGGGCTCGAGGTAGGGCACGCCCTTCAATCGGGGAATGTCGATCAGCACCGCGCGCGTGACCAGGCCCTGCTTCAGATTGTCGATCCCGAGCTTGGTGCAGCCCTTGTCGGTATTCACCACCGCGCGCGCGTAGCCGTTGTAGGTCTGGTCCTTGTAGAGGATGTGGCAGAGCGCGTCGATGTGGCTGTGCGAGTAGCCGTGGTACGACACGCGATAGGTGTCCGTGCGTGAAGCCCGGGTTCATCGTGTGCTCGAACGGACTGGCGTTGTCGTCCGCCTTGTCGGTCAGCGGGTTGTGCACGAGCGACACGGTCTGCCCGGTCTTCGCCAGCGACAACGCCTGCTTGCGCTTGGCCGGCGGTGATCAGGTTGACCGAGCCGAGTTGATCGTCGGCGCCCCATCGGCCCCAGTTCTTCACCTGGTGGAACAGCCGATCGAATTCCTCGGCGTTCGAAGGCGAGCGAGGCGAGGACGACGCCGGCGGCGCCTGGCGGCGACGCCGTGGCGAAGGCGGAGGTGAAGCCGGCCGCGACGGCAACGATGACCAGGACCGAGGCGATGGCGTGACGCATGGCGAGGCATCATACAATGCCGCGATGGCCACGTTAGCAGCCACCGACCTGCGTCCCCGGCGGCTGGTCATCGAGCATCTGTCACTCCCATCGAGGGCCGCGTCCTCGACGATGTGCAGCTGGGCGGCTGGGTCTACGGCCCCGAGCTCGGCACCGCGCCGGTCGTGCTGATCGTCGGCGGCATCACCGCGTCGCCGTTTCCGTTCGGCGACGGCCAGGCGGCAGGGCGACGATCCGCGCGCCGCCTGGTGGCCGGCGCTGTGCGCGCCCGACCTGATCGATCCCGCGAAACACACCGTGCTCTGCCCGTCGTGGCCCGGCAACGGATCGACGTGGCAGGGCTTCGACGATCCGCACTCGCACGAAACGATTTCGGTCGCCGGCCTCGCCGACCTGGTCGCCGCGTGGCTCGACGGCTGCGGCTGCACCACGCCGGTGACGTGGGTCGGCGCGAGCCTCGGCGGCATGGTCGGCGTGCTGTTCGCGGCGCGCCATCCCGATCGCTGCGCCAAGCTGATCACCATCTCCGCCGGGCTTCGTCCCGACGGCTGGGGCACCGCCACCCGGCATCTGCAGCGCGAGCTGGTGCGCGATGGCCTTCGCAACGGCGATGTCACGACCGGCATGATGCGCGCGCGGCAGCTCGGCATGCTGACGTATCGCGGCCGCGACGAGCTCGACACGCGATTCGGCAAGCTGCTGCCGCACCTCGATCGCCCGCCGGTCGCCGAGTATCTCGATCATCACGGGCGCCGCTTCGCCGAGCGCTTTCCGGTCAAGACGTTCCTGCTGCTGAGCGAGGCGATCGATCGCGAATCGATGGGCGATGCGCAGGCGGTGCGCGACGCGATCGCGCGCGTCAACGCCGAGACCATCGTCGTCGGCGTGCCCGGCGACATGCTGTTCCCGTGGGCGCTGCAGGTCGAGCTGCATCGCGCGCTGCAGGCGGCGGGCGCCGATTCGTCGCTGTGGAAGCTCGAGTCGCTGTTCGGGCACGATGCGTTCCTCGCCGATCAGGATCGCCTGGCCGATCTGCTGCGCGGCGCCGGCGCGTTCGGCAGCCGCTGAAGACGGCGTCGCGGCCGCGCTTCGAAGGCGTCGGCGTGGAGCCGGTGCGCGAGATTCGCATCGGCCTGGTCGGCTGCGGCACGGTCGGCCGCGGCCTGCTCGAGATGATCGAGCGCCAGAGCGGCGCGATCGCGGATCGCTACGGCGTGAAGTTCCGCGTGTCGCGCATCGCGGTGCGCGACGTGACGCAAGGATCGCGGCCCGCGCGCGGCCGGGATTCCGATCACCGATCGCGGGCTCGATCTGGTGAGCGATCCCGAAGTCGATGTCGTCGTCGAAGCCGCCGGCGGAACCGCGGTCGAGCCGATCCTGGTCGCCGCGCTCGCCGCCGGCAAGCCGGTGGTGACCGCCAACAAGGAGCTGCTCGCCTCGAAGCTGGCCGAGCTCGGCGTGCTGGCGCAGCGAACGGAGACGCCGCTCTACTGCGAGGCGGCGGCCGCCGCGGCGATTCCGATCGTCCGTCACCTCAGCCATCGCGCCGACGAGATCGACAGCCTGTGGGGCATCATCAACGCCACCTCGAACTTCGTGATGACGCGGCTCGAGCAGGGCGACCTGACGCTCGACGAGGCGATCGCCGAGGCGCAGCGGCTCGGGTTTGCGGAGGCCGACGCCGGCGCCGACATCGACGGCCACGATGCCGCGGCGAAGCTGTCGATCCTCGCGTACCGCGCCTTCGGCGCGTGGGTCCGGCCCGACGGGTTCCTGGTGCGCGGCATTCGCGAGATCGATCCGGTGGATTGCGATCTCGCCGAGTCGATGGGCTTCCGCATCCGCCAGATCGCGCGCGCGGTCCGCTCACGGCGCCTTGCGACCAGCGCTCGGCGGCGGCTCGACATGGCGGTCGAGCCGCTGCTGCTGCCGTCGTGGCACCTGCTGGCGTCGGTCGAAGAGGAATACAACGCCGTCTATCTGCGCTGCGTGTCGTCGGGCGACCTGAGCCTGTTCGGCAAGGGCGCCGGCGCGCTGCCCACCGCCACCGCGATGCTCGGCGATCTGATCGATCTCGCGCAGGACAATTCGGTCGCGCTGGCCGGTGCCGCACGCGCTGCCGGTGGCGCGCGACGGTTCGCCGCATCGCGCCGGCGCCGCGCCGCCATTACCTGCGCATCACCGGACAGCCGCACCCGGGCCTCGAGCGCAAGTTCGAAGGCCTGGTGCGCCGGCTCGGGCTGGTGGTGCAGAACCGCGCGACGCGCGCCGCGACACGCGATCGCGTCGACATGGCCTTCATGATTTCGCCGAGCACCGACACGCAGATCGCCGAGGTCACCGCCGCGGTTGAGCGGCTGGCCCGTGTCGAGCAGCGGCTCTGCCTCGGGGTGCTCGACTGATGCCGCCGCCGTCGCCCACACCGGCATCGGCAGGCGCCAGGATTACCGACTGGCTCGACGCGGACGCCTGTCCCGCGCGAACGGCCGCCGCTCGACGCGATGAGCGCCGGCGACGCGCGGCGTTGCACGACGGCGATCGACGCGCACGCCCGGCGCAGCGGCATTCCCTACCTGCACCCCGACGAGCCGACCGTGCAGCTCGACCTGCTCGGCTCGAAGCAGGTGATCGAGTGGCAGGAAGGCAAGGCCGCGTTCCTGTTTGCGAGCGAAGGCTGCTGGTCGGAGCTGCCGCATCTCTACGCCCGCTACGGCACCACCGCCACCGCGGCGCTGATCGCGCAAGCTCAAGGCGCTCGAGCAGGCGTCGGCGGCGCTGGTCTGCGACTCGGGCATGCAGGCCACCGCCCTGGCGTTCGACGTGCTGATGGAGCCCGGCGCGCACGCGGTGCTGATGCGACAGGTCTACAACAAGACGCGCAGCTACCTCGAATGGATGGCCGCGCGCGTCGGCGGCTCGGTCACGGTGGTCGACGATGGCGATGCGGCGGCGCTGGCGGCGGCGATCAGGCCCGAGACCCGATTGGTCTTCGCGGAGACGTTCACCAACCCGCTGGTTCGCGCGCAGGACTTCGACGCGCTGCGCGGCGTGATGACGCGCGCGCGCGGCATTGCGCCGGCGTCTCCGGCTGGTCCTCGACACCACGATTGCGTCGCCGTGGGCGTTCAAGACGCCGCCGCTCAGCAACGGCGTCGACGTGGTCGTCGCCAGCGGCACCAAGTCGCTCGGCGGCAACGATCGCGACATGTGGGGCTACATCGCGACCAACGACACGCAGTTCGCCAACTCGGTGATGGACCTGATCGCGATGCGCGGCGGCATCCTCGACTGGCGCCGGGCGGCGGCGGTGGCAGCCGCGTTCGACGGCGCCGCCGACGCGCACGCGCGCCGCTCGGCGACGGCAGCGAAGGTGGCGGCGTTTCTGAGCGGCCATCCCCGAGGTCAGCGAGGTGTTTCATCCATCGCTGCCGGGGCATCCCGATCGCGGCGCCATCGACGCGCACTACGCGCGCCACGGCTCGATGCTGTCGTTCCGGATCGCCGGCGCCGACGACCCTTCGACAGGCTCAGGGTCGCCCCGAGCGGAGTCGAGGGGCGAGGATCGCACACGCCACTTCGCCGACGTGCTGGCCACGACGGTCGTCGTGCGCTATGCGCTGTCGTTCGACGGGCTCGCCACCAAGGTCAACCATCATCGGACGGTGTCGGAATATTTCACCGCGCCCGATCAGCTCAAACGCAACGGCTTCGATCGGCTGATCCGGCTGGCGGTCGGGCTCGAGGACGCCGACGATCTGATCGCCGCGCTCAACTGGACCTTGCACCACGGCGACGGCATCAGCCGCCGCCGACATCGAACACTGGCAGCGCCATCGCGCTGCCTCGCTGGGGATCTGAATCATGGGCGCCGCCGCACATCTGGGCATCAAACCGGGCGAATACGACAAGCTGATCGCGACGCTGATTCCGCACTACGGCGAGCTGATCGACGCCGCCGCCGCGGCGGTCGACGTGATCGCCAGGACCGCGCCCGCCGTCGTCGATCTGGGCACCGGCTCAGGGGCGCTGCTGCAGCGGATCCTCAAGGTCCGCCCCAAGGCGCGGTTGATCGGCATCGACGCCGACCCGACGATGCTGGCGGCCGCCACCGTGCGCCTCGGCAGCAAGCTCCAGACCATCGACGAGAACTTCGAGCAGATCCGTAATCCCGCGCTGCGACGTCGTGTCGGCGTCGTTCGCGCTGCATCACATCCCGACCGGCGCGCAGGAAAGCCGCGGTCTATCGGCGCTGCTTCTCGTCGCTGCGTCATGGCGGCATGATGCGTCAGCGCCGATTGCTACCTCGCCGCCGACGGCCAGATCCGCCGGCGCGATCGCGAAGCGCCTGGCTCAATCACCTGAAGCGCACCTACACGCCGCGGAAGGCGGAGAATTTCCTGCGAGACCTGGGCGAAGGAAGACGTCTACTTCACGCTCGATCGGGAGATCGAGTTGCTGAAGGATGCCGGCTTCGCGGTTGAAGTGACGTGGCGCAAGGACAGCTTTGCCGTCCTGGTTGGGCTGAAGTAAGGCCTGGCCTAGACCCGACCTACGAAAACTGCACGACGACGATGTCGATGTGGCGTTCCTGCTGCTCGGCCGGCTGCCACTGCACCAGGATCGGGCTCTGGTAGGTTCCGCGCAGCATCACCGGCACGTTCGACTCCCGGTCCGAGCCGGCCAGGAAGCTGACCCGGCGTGAGCGCAGGAAGCGGCGCGCCGGCAGCGACATCACCTTCGCCACCAGCCGCTCGAACGATCCCTGGTCGAGCCGCAGCGCTTCCATCAGCGAATTGAGGACGTGCACGACGTCGTACTTCGCGTAGTTCAGCGTCTTGCCGGGGATGCCCCACGGGTCGTTGATCATGTTGCCCGCCTTGATGCGCGCGAAGCGCAGCGGGTTGCGGAGCACCTCGACCAGGTCGTGCTGCATCAGCAGCGTTTCGTATTCGTTGACGGTCAGGCCGACGTTGCGTTCCGTCGGGATCGACGATCAGGTCGACGCGCGCGTGCTCGACGCCGGCGCGCGCCACCAGCTCGTTGATGCGCTCGAGCAGGCCGAGCTTGGGATCGGCGAGGTTGATCGAGTCGATCGGGTGCTTCGACACCGGGATCGCCACCGAGGCGCGCGCCACGATCTCGTCGTGATCGTAGGCGACCACGGTGGTGCTTGCGCTGGCGCTGCAGCGCTTCGGACTTGCCGTCGAGCTCGATGAAGTAGACCGGCGCATCCGGGCGCGCGCGATAGGTCACGCAGTTGCGCATGCCGGCGCCGATGAAGGTCAGGTGCGAATCGCCGTTGCGCGGCTCGACCACCTTCTGCTCGTCGCTCAGCTCGCTGCGCAGGTGCATCTGGTCGTGCCGGTATTCGCCGCCCTGCGGGAACAGCGCGTGGAAGGCGCGGAAGAACTGCGACACCAGGTCGTGCCGGTGGTTGAGGCGCACCGACAGGCTCTGATCGAGATAGCCGGCGGTGGTGTGGAACGAGGTGTAGAGCGCGCGCCGGTGACGCCGCAGCAGGTCGCCGTGCTCCTGCGAGATGCGCCGGTTGACGTCGATGGCCTCGAAGCGGCGTTGTGGCGCGAGCGTGAGCGTCAGTTCCGTCGGACGGGTCCCAATCATGCGTAGCTCTGCTTGTCCGCCGTCTTGTCCGCCGTAGCTTCAGCGAAGGCGGAAGCCTTGGCTGGCGGACGAGGCTGGTCGACGGGGCGGCGTCAGGTCGCCGGCGGTGCGGCCGCGCAGGGCGAGGATGCGTTCGATGACCTCGCCGACGACGCTGTCGGGGGTGGAGGCGCCGGCGGTGATGCCGACGCGGACCGCTCCGGGCGGCAGCCACTGCGGCGCGATGGTTTCCTCGTGCGCGCCGGCGGCGCGGTGCCGGATGCCTTCCGCGCCGACGCAGTCGGGGCTGTCGATGTAGTAGGTGGTCACGCGCGGCGCGCACATCCGCGCCAGCGCCTGGGTGTTGCTGCTGTTGTAGCCGCCGATCACGATCATCAGATCGAGCGCGCTGCCGTTGAGCATGTCGAGCACGGCGTCCTGGCGTTCCTGGGTCGCGGAGCAGATCGTGTCGAAGGCGCGGAAGCGCGCATCGAGTCCGTCGCTGCCGTGGCGATCGACCATCGCGCGGCGCAGCTTCTCCTGCACCTTCAGCGTCTCGCTCATCAACATGGTCGTCTGGTTGGCCAGGCCGATGCGCTGCAGATGCCGCTCGGGATCGAAGCCCGGGCTGGCGGCGTCCGAAAACCGTGCCGTCAGCTCCGCGGCCGGGACGTTGCCGCGAATGAACTCGCAGACCAGCGTCGGTTTCGTCGAGATCGCGCACGCACAGGTACTGGCCGCCGGCGTGGGTCATCGCCTGCGACGCGGTGGCGCGCGTTTCCTCGTGGTAGTGCTTGCCGTGGATGATCACGGTGTAGCCGTCGCGGGCGTAGTAATGGACCTTCTTCCAGACGTTGAGGACGCTGCCGCAGGTGGTGTCGACCAGCACGCACTGCTTCGACTTGAGGTGCTCGAGCTCGGGCACGCTGACGCCGAAGGCCGGCATGATCACGACATCGCCGGCGGCGACGTCGCGAAAGCGCGTCACCGCGTCGCGCGAGTCGTCGAGAATTTCGATGCCCATGTCGCGCAGGCGCTGGTTGACGTCGGGGTTGTGGATGATTTCGCCGGACAGGAACACGCGGCGGTCGGGAAACTGCCGGCGGGTCTGGTAGGCGTAGTCCACCGCGCGGTCGACGCCGTAGCAAAACCCGAATTCCCTGGCGAGCTTGAAGTGCAGTTCGCCGGCGCCGGCCTCGTAGCCGAGGGCCTTGAGCCGTTCGACGACGGCGCTCTGGTAGGTACGCGCCAGAACCGGTCCGACCTCGGATTTCAGGCCGAAACCCTTCTGAAAATACGTTTGACTCAACGTGCGACGATTATATCACTTTATGGCGCAAAGTGGATGGGAGGGGTGTTCCTGATAGGAGATTAAGTGATTCAGCCGGATGAGGTTAGCGGGATCGCCGCGGGCGGCGGGCGGCAGCCACCCCTGCGCCGGCGTGGTCGGCCCCGTCAGACGGCGCGGTCGGCGGCCGGGTCGGGGTTTCGCGCCGCGGCAGACCGATCGTCGGCCGGGAAGAAGGTTTCGATGCGCAGCTCCTGCAGGGTCACGTCCTGCGGTGTGCCCAGCGTCATGATCGTGCTGAACAGCTCACATCAACCGACTCGGTCCGGATGTGCACCGGCAGCAGCAGATCGCCGGCGATCATTCCACGCGCCTGCGGCGCCGACGGGCCGGCGTAGCCGCGGATCTCCTCCAGCAACGCCACGCCGACAGGGTCGTTCCTCAACTCGCCGAGCTCGCGTTCGGCGCGGCCCAGGAGGTGATGCGACACTTCGCTCCAGTTGACAATCGAGCGGCGCAGGCCGAGCGGGTGGAACGTGGCGCGCAGCAGGTTCATGTCGGCGCCAAGCAGTGAGGGATCGACCAGTCCTCCCAGCAGTCGCATCGACGAGGCGTTGCCCATCACGCAGTTAGCGTAGCGATCGAGCACCACCGCGGCGTGCGGCTCGTGGCGGTCGAGGATGAACTGCAGGACGCCGCGGATGTGGCTCATCTCGTCGGCGGCGAGCGGCGTCTGCCGGTAGAGGTCGGCGTATCCCGCGGCCTCGAGAATGCGGTTGCGCTCGCGTAGCGGGACGTCGAGCGTCTCGGCAATCGCCAGCAGCGCCTGCCGGCTCGGCTGCGTGCGGCCGGTTTCGATGAAGCTGACGTGGCGGGTCGAGAACCCGGCGCGCAGCGCCACGTCCATCTGGCTCATGCCGCGGGCGGCGCGCCAGTCGCGGAGGAGCTGACCGAGCGCTCCCACCGCTCGATCGCGGGTCGGTCTCGCTGCCTGCATTACGCGATGTTAATCCGGCGCAGGCCCAGGTACTGCAACTCGCCGAGCACGCCGACGACGATCGCCTGAACGATCACAAAGACGATGCCGAGCGTCGTCGGATTCACGCCGCCCACCAGGAGCAGCAGAATGCTGGCGCCGACCCAGGCGAAGTTGGCGGCGACGATCGCCTGCACCGCCACGCGGGCTGGAGAGGGCTGCCGTGCGAGCCAGCCGACGGCGGCGGCGAATGGGAGAAGGGAGATGCCTACCAGGCGAAGGAGCGGGGCGGGAAGTCCAAGCCAGGGCTCGAGCGCCGGCGCGGCAACGGTCAGCAGGACGCCAAACGCGCCGCTGACGAAGAAGTCGATGAGCAGGACACGGCGAACCAGGGTTGCGGATTGTGTGTGCGGCATGAGCCGATGATCACATCCCGGCGGAGGCGCGGCGATTACCTCGGAGGTAATGCGCGGGATGATGATGAAGGGACGGAAGTAATCGGCGCATAATCGAGCCCAGAGGCCCGCATGCGCCATTCACTTTCGCTGGTTCTACTCCTCTCCGCCTCCGCGCTCGCGCAGCAGCCCTCGCCGCCGCCGGCCGAGGCGCTGTTCGAGGCGGCACGGACCGGCGACGGCGTCCGCGTCGCGGCGCTGCTCGATGCCGGCACCAGCGTCAACACCGCCACCAAATACGGCGTGAGCGCACTGGGCTTTGCCGCCGAGCGCGGCCACTTCGACGTGGTCCGCCTGCTGGTGGCGCGCGGCGCGGACGTCACCATCACCGACTCGTTCTACGGCTCGCGCCCGCTCGACATGGCGCTGCGCGGCGGGCATCTCGACATCGCCCTGTATCTGCTCGAGCACCAGTCGCCCGGCGCCGCCGCCGTGCTGAATGCCGCGATCCGCCGCCGCGATGCCGCCGCCGTGAAGATCGTGCTCGCCACCAGGCAGGTAGACGCGGCGGGGCTCGCCACCGCGAACACCATCGCCGCGCAGGCGGGAGACGCCGCGATTGCCGCCATGGTGAAGGGCGCGTCCGACGCGACGCCGGCAGTGCCGCCGGTGCCCATCAGCGTGGCCGCTACGCTGCTGCGCTCGTACGAAGGTAATTACCAGAACGCCGTAACCGGCGCCGGCGTCACGGTGGCCTACGACGGCACCCGCCTGGTCCTCACCGCCGACGGGCAGACGCCGCTTCGACTGCAGCCGATCGAAGAACGCCGCTTCACGGCGGACGACGCGCCGGAGTTGAACGTGGCGTTTGCGGGCCGGGGCGGCATCGTCGAGCGGCTGTCGATCGTGCGCGGCACTTCGTCGGTGCGCTACGAGCGAGAAGGCTTCGGCGATGCGACCTCCGCCGCCGCCGATCCCAATGCGGCCGCCCCGGCTCGCGCGCCGGTCGCGGCAACACCACGCGCCGATCCTGCCGACCCGTCGCCGCGGCTGGCGCCGCTACCCTGGCCGTCGTTCAGGGGCGCTAACGCATCCGGAGTGGCGGATGGCCAGGGCGTGGTGCCGGAGTGGGATGCCGCGACCGGACAGAACATCAAGTGGAAGACGGCCGTTCCCGGCCTGGCGACGTCGAGCCCCATCGTCTGGGGCGACCGCGTGATCGTGGTCAGCGCCGCCAGCGATGAAGATACGTCGTTTCGCACCGGACTTACCGGCGACATCACGCCCATTGCCACGCTGCCGACGCACACGTTCCGCGTCTACTCGCTCGACAAGCTCACCGGCAAGATCGTGTGGCAACGCGACGCCTTCGTCGGCAAGCCGATCACCAAGCGCCACTTCAAGTCCAGCCAGGCCAACGCCACCCCCGTCACCAACGGCTCCCACATCGTCGCCCTGTTCGGCTCGATTGGGTTGCTGGTGTGTTACGACATGAACGGCACGCTGATGTGGCAGAAGCAGATCGGCGCGATCGATAGCGGCTGGTTCCTCGACCCGAGCTACCAGTGGGGGCATTCGAGCTCACCGGTGATCTACAAGTCGTCGGTGATCGTGCAGGCGGATCAACACCAGGGGTCGTTCCTCGCCGCCTTTGACGTGGCCAGCGGCAAGCAGCTGTGGCGCACCGAACGGCCGGACGAGGTGTCGACCTGGGCCACGCCGGCCGTCGTGACCGGCGCGAAGGGCGACGAGCTCGTCACCAACGGCACGAAAGTGCGCGGCTACGATCCGTCCACCGGCGCGCTGTTGTGGACGCTGGCGCCCAACTCGGAGATCGCGATCGGCTCGCCGGTGGTGCATGGCGACCTGGCGATCATCACCGCCGGCTATCCGCCGGTGCGCCCGGTCTACGCGGTGCGGGCCGGAGCCCGCGGCGACATCTCGCTGCCGCCCGGCCGCTCGACCAGCGAGTCCATTGCCTGGAGCCACGATCGCGACGGCACCTACATCTCGTCGCCGATCGTCTATCGGGGCCAGCTCTACACCCTCAACAACAACGGCATCCTGACCGCGTACGACGCCACCAGCGGCGAGCGGCTGTATCGCGCGCGCGTCGGCGGGGGCGGCGCCTTTTCGGCGTCGCCGGTCGCGAGCGATGGCCGGCTCTACCTGGCCAGCGAAGACGGCGATGTGTTCGTGGTGCGGGCCGGGCGTGAGTATGTGGAGATTGGCAAGAACCCGATGGGGCAGGTGATCATGGCGTCGCCGGCAATCTCAGATGGCCTGCTGATCATCCGCACGCTCAGTCACGTGTGGGCCGTCGGCCGATGATTTTTGCCACTTGCGATCATCAGCCGCTGATTACCGATGACGACCGGCCGCTGGCCGAGGCGCTGCAGGCGCGCGGGGTCGACGTCACCCCGATTCCCTGGACCGAGCTCGATCCCTATGCGTTGATCGATTCGCCGCCCATTCTGCTGCGGTCGACCTGGGACTACCATCGCGTTCCGACCATGTTCATCTCCTGGCTCCAGACACTGGAGCACTCGGGACGCCCGACGTGGAATCCGCCGGCGGTGGCGCGCGGCAATGTCGACAAGATCTATCTCAAGGCTCTCGAGCAGGCCGGCGTCGCGATTCCGACCACCCGGTGGCTCGATCGAATCGACGCCGAGGCGGTCGATCGCATCCTCGAAGAAGAGTCGTGGACGCAGGCGGTGCTGAAGCCACGCATCGGCGCGACCGCGTATGGGACCTTCCTGGTCGAGCGCGGCGACTTCGCTACCTGACGACGATCTGCAGCCCGCCCGCGCCTCCGGGGCGCTGCTGCAGCAAGTTGTGCCGGAGGTGGTCGAGCGGGGGGAGATCTCGATCGTCTACCTCGGCGGAACGTTCAGTCACGCCGTGCTGAAGCGCGCGAAGGCAGGCGACTTTCGCGTGCAGAAAGATTTTGGCGGCCGTGTCGAGGCGACCACGCCTTCGGCGCAAGCGCTCGCCTTTGCCGCTCGCGTCATGACCGGCGTTCCTCCCACCTGCCTCTACGCGCGCGTCGACATCGTCGAATCGCGCCGCGGCCCGCTGCTGATGGAGCTCGAGCTGATCGAACCCGAGCTGTACTTCCTGATCGTGCCCGAAGCCGCGGACCGGCTGGCGCGAGTTGATCGTCGAGCGGCTGTCGTGCTGATCGCGCTCTTGCTGGTAGTCGCCGGCGGGCAGGGAGTGCAATCGATCCTCAATCGCGCAATCGAGGATTTCAGGGCCGGGCGCGTCGAGCAATCGCTGTCTGGTTTCGACCGCGTGGCGACGATGTCGCCTGCGGATGCGCCGTATCTGTGGCAGCGCGGCATCGCGCAGTACTACGCCGGCCGGTTCGGCGAATGCCGCGACATGTTCGTCTCGCATCGCACGGTAAATCCGGATGACGTCGAGAATGCGGCGTGGCATTTTCTCTGCGTCGCTCGCGCGGAATCGCCGGAAGCGGCCCGCACGCAGATCCTTCCGGTCGGACCCGACGCCCGCCTGCCGATGCGCGAGGTTTACCAGATGTTCCAGGGCCGCATGACACAGGCGCAGGTGATGAAGGCGGCGGGCACCGATTCGTCCGCGCAGTTCTTCGCGCGGCTCTACATCGGGTTGTATCTCGAGGCGACCGGCGCCCGCGAGGCCGGGCGCGCACAGATCGAGATGGCCGCGGAAGCTCGGTTCGCCCGCGTCGGCGGCTACATGCACGACGTCGCCCGCGTTCACATGCAGCGGAAGTAAATCAACGTGCCGCGAGCCGGCGGCAACGGCCGGCTATTTCCTGGCGAACCGCAGGTCCCACACCCGATCCTGATTGACGCTGAGCGCATCGACCGCGCCGGACGGGTTTCGCAGGAAGGTGACGGTGCCGATCGACCCGCGGAATTTGTCCGGTCCAATCGCGGTGAGCTTGATCACGGTGTCCGGGCGGCGCTTGAGCACCAGTTCGTCGTTCTCCACCGTCGCGCTGAGGGTGGTCTCGGCCTCGTCGCTCCAATAAGTGCCGGTCAACGCACTGAGTTGTGACGCTGTTGGCGGCGTGCCGGCGGCGTCGGGCCGCGCCGCTGGAGCAGCGGGTGGCGCCGGCTTCAGGCGATCGTCAAGAAACAGATCGGAGACGCGGTTGGCGGCTCGTGTGGCGTCGCCGGTGGAGGCATTGCAGAGCACCGCGACCGACGTGCGCGACTCGGGAAAGCGATTGAGGTGTGCCCGGTAGCCCGCGGTCGATCCGCTGTGGTTGATATTCTTCGCGCCGCGGTAATCGTGGACGAACAGACCAAGCCCGTACTCGAGCGGCTTGCCGTCGTCGAAGCGACCGGCGGTTTCCATCTCGCCAAGCAATTTGCTGTTGCCCACCTTGCGGTTGACGAAGTTTTCGTTCCACATCAGCAGATCGCCCACCGTCGTCAGCAACCCGCCGTTGCCATGGACGTTCTCGAACGGCATCTCGATGCGCCAGTCGCCGGCGTTGAGCGCGTAGGCGATGGCGCGGCCCTTGACGATGCGCGTGTGGTCGTCACGCCACGACGTGTGCGTCATGCCGAGCGGCGCGAAGATGCGCTGCTTCGAGAACTCCGCGAACGACATGCCGCTGACCCGCGACACGATGATGGCAGCAAGGTTGAAGCCGGTGTTGCTGTACGACCACTTGGCGCCCGGGGCGAAGTTGAGCGAGCTCTGCCGCGACACGATGTCGAGCACGTGGCGCGTGGCTGTAGGCGCGCGTCGTGCGCGGCGCGCCGGCAATGCGACGCCACGCTGCCCCAGTCGCGCAGGCCACTGGTGTGATTCAGCATGTGGCGAATCGTGAGCGGCACGCCGTAATCGGGCAGCTCGGGAATGTAGTTGCGGACCGGATCGTCGAGCGACAGCTTGCCGTCGCCGGCGAGCAACTGGACCGCGAGCGCGGTGAACTGTTTGGCCACCGACCCGGACTCGAAAATCGTCTCCGGCGTGTTGCGAACATCGTGTTCGAGATCCGCCATGCCGTAGGCCTTCAGCAGCACGGGCTTCCCGCCCACGGCCACCCCCACCGCGCATCCGGGCGTCGCTGACGTCCACTTGGCGAAACACCGCATCGACCGCCGTCTCGGCCCTGTCCGGCCACGGCCTGCGCCTGCGGGACGGCCGAGAACGCAACCGCAGCGACGATAGCAATCAGGGTGGCTCGAACCATGCGCGCATGCTACAACAGGAGCGGTTTCGGCCATCAATTGGCACTTCCCGCCAGCCGTGGCGGACTGCCCCCTGAAGGAGCATGCATGCAGCGTCGCAGTTCTGTCTGGCGTCCTGGTCTTCGTCTGTCGCGACCACCTTTGTCACCGCCCAGCAGAATCGCATCGACATGGTCACGCCGTCGGCGCCCGAGCTCGCGGCCGTACGGCGCGCCGCGACGTCGGGGTCAGGACCATTCAGGTGATCGACAAGAATCGACCCGACATCCTCAACATCAAGGAGGGCGGGCCGACGGTTCGCTACGACCGGCCGCTGACGCTGGAGATCTGGTATCCGGCAACGCCTTGCGCCGGGACAGAAGCCGGGCGGTGAGTACCGGATCATCACGCGCGACCCCGCGGTGATGGCGACGCTGTCGGGCAAGGCGGTCCGCGAGGCGGCCCGCGTTCGCCAAGGCTCCGGCGAGGCCGCTTACCCGCTGGTGATCATTTCGCACGGCTATCCCGGGCAATCGATTCCTGATGAGCCACATCGGCGAGAACCTCGCGAGCAAGGGCTTCGTCGTGCGTGTCGATCGATCACAAGGACAGCACCTACGACGATCAGAAGGCGTTCGGCAGCACGCTCTACAACCGCCCGTTCGATCAGTTGTTCGTGCTGAACGAGATCGATCGGCTGAGCCAGCCCGGCTCCGGCAGCTTCCTCGCCGGCCTGGTCGATGCGACGCGCGCCGGCATCATCGGCTACTCGATGGGCGGCTACGGCGTCGTCAACGTGATCGGCGGCGGCTACAGCGCCGCCAGCGCGACGCTGCCAGCCGCGCCGCCGAACAAGATGCTGACCGAGCGCGGCGCGGCGAATCCTGAGTATCAGAAGGCGCGCGATCCGCGGATCAAGGCGGCGATCGCGATCGGTCCGTGGGGCATGCAGGGCGGCTTCTGGGATCTCGAGGGCCTGAAGGGCATTCGCACACCGGTGATGTTCGTCGCCGGCAGCGCCGACGATGTGTCGGGCTACGAGAAGGGGACGCGCGCGATCTACCAGGGCGCGGTCAACGCCGATCGCTATCTGCTGACGTTCCTCAACGCCAATCACAACGCGGCGGCGCCGATTCCCGCGCCGGCGGAAACCTATGCGTACTCGGAGGCGCACGCGCTCCTCCCCGTTCATCGCACTACGCCGATGCGGTGTGGGACACCGCGCGCATGAACAACATCTTCAATCATTTCGCGACGGCGTTCTTCGGCCTGCATCTCAAGGGCGAGCAGGACAAGCAGGCGTACCTGAACGTGGTGCCGAACGGCAAGGATGCGGTGTATGCGCTGGATCGCGACGGCAAGCCGACCGCGACCCACACCTACTGGAAGGGATTCAAGCGCGGCACCGCGGTGGGGCTGACGCTCGAGCACGCCGCTCCGCGCGAAGTAGCGGATGTTCATCGGCCACTACGCGCTCGCGTTCGGCGCCAAGAAGGTCGCGCCGTCGGTGTCGCTCGGCACCGCGTTTCTCGCGTGCCAGTTCGCCGACCTGCTGTGGCCGTCGCTGCTGATGCTCGGCGTCGAGACGGTGGAGATCGATCCGGGCAACACGCTCGTCACGCCGCTCAACTTCGTGAGCTACCCGTACTCACACAGCCTGGTGATGCTGGTGGTGTGGTCGGCGCTGTTCGCGCTCGTCTACCGCGCGATCCGCGGCTGGAACCCGGCCGGC
Source organism: uncultured Acidimicrobiia bacterium (assembly GCA_963795125.1). Taxonomy (GTDB): domain Bacteria; phylum Acidobacteriota; class Vicinamibacteria; order Vicinamibacterales; family UBA2999; genus 12-FULL-67-14b. The sequence continues at coordinate 411,228 of CAWCGQ010000002.1, forward strand.
GATCCTCACGGTCGCCGCGCTGGTGTTCAGCCACTACGTGCTCGACCTGATCACGCATCGGCCCGACCTGCCGATCACGATCAGCGGATCGCAAGCCGCCTCGGGCTGGGCCTGTGGAACTATCCCGGGCGCGACGCTGGCGCTGGAGATCGCGCTCTTTCTCGCCGGCACGACGCTCTACACGAGCGTCACCCGCGCGCGCGATGGCATCGGCCGCCTCGGCCTTCTGGGCGCTGATCGTCGTGCTGGTCGCGATTTACTTCGCGGCGCTGTATGGGCCGCCGCCGCCGAACGCCGCGTCGATCGCGGTCGCCGGTCAGCTGTCGTGGTTGTTCGTGATCTGGGCCTACTGGGTCGATCGGCATCGAGAGGAGCGGACTGCTAACATCAGACGATGAAGGTGCTGGCGGTGTCTGGCGTGGATTGCGCTGGTCACGGCGCAGCCCGCAGCCGATCGTGTTTCCTCCGCGCCGCGGCGCAGCCGGAAGCGATCAGGGACCGCCGAGGATTATCCGTTTCTCCCGCCGCTGTCAGGCGCGCGCCTGATCCAGACCTCGCGCGTCGCCGCTGCCGCTCGAGCTCGAGTCGGCGACCGCGGACAGCGAGGCCGTGCTCGCGGGCATGACGCACCTCAAGAAGTCCTACGAGCGCACCGGCGCGATCAGCTCGACGCGATTCGTCAGCAGCTATCGTGACGCGCTGTTTGCGGCGGGATGGAAGTTGATCGACGTGACGAAGCTCGACCGAGCCGGCGAGCCAGCCGGAAACCGTCACGGTGTCGGCGCACTATCGCGGAGCAACGGCCGCAACATCTACGCGCGCGTGTCGCAGGAACCCGACGGACCGTACGAGATCAACGTCGCCGATGTCGGCGCGGAGGACTGGTCGGCGGCACTCGCGCGCGAGTGCCGCGTGCCGATCTACAGCATCCACTTCGATCTCGATCGCCCGACCATCAGGACGTTCGAGTCGGAGCCGACGCTCGAGAAGCTGGCGGCGCTGTTGAAGGCGAAGTCCACGCCGGCGGTTGAAATCCAGGGCCACATGGACAACATCGGCGCAGGCCGGCGCCGCGCGCGGCAGCTGCTGTCGGAAGGGCGTGCGAAGGCGGTGGCGGCGTGGCTGACGTCGCACGGCGTGCGCGGCGGCGAAGGTGACGGCGAAGGGCTACGGCAAAACGCGGCCGATCGCTGAAAACGACAGCGACCTGGGCCGCGCCTTCAATCGGCGGATCGAGGTGCCTGCGCGCGGAATGACGTTTGGAGCGGACGCTTTAGCGTCCTCCGCCATCGACGCTTCGTACTCCTCGTAGGCGCCCTTGAAGTCCTTGACGTGGCCGTGATCGAAGTGCCACACGCGGGTGCCGACTTCTTCCATCAGGTCCTGGTCGTGCGTGACCAGCAGCACGGTGCCCTCGAACTTCTGCAGCGCGACGTTCGAGCGCGTTGATCGCCTCGAGGTCGAGGTGGTTGGTCGGCTCGTCGAGGATCAGCACGTTCGGCTTCTGCAGCATGATGCGGCAGAACAACAGCCGCGCGGTCTCGCCGCCCGACAGCGCCTCGGTCGGCTTCAAGCCTTCTTCGCCGCTGAACAGCATCTGCCCGAGCAGGCCGTGAATGTCCTGGCGCGACGCGTCGGGATCGAACTGGTGCAGCCAGTCGGCCGCGGTCATGCCCTTCTGGATCAGACCGCTGTGGTCCTGCGGGAAGTAGCCGATCGAGATTTCGTGGCCCCACTTCACCTTGCCGGCGTCGATATCCGTCTGGTGACGGCCGGGAAGCCCGGCGCGTCCGACAGCAACGCCTTGACCATGGTGGTCTTGCCGGAGCCGTTGCGGCCGACCAGCACGATCTTCTCGCCGCGGCTGATGATGCCGTCGAAATCCGAGAACACCTCGTGGTCGCCGAACGCCTTCGAGACGCCCTCGAACTCGAGCGCGGTGCGGCCGGACGGGCGATTCATCGTGAACTTGATGTACGGGCGCTGGATGTTCGAGCGCGCCAGCTCGGTGGTCTGCAGGCGCTCGACTTCCTTGCGCCGCGACTGCACCTGGCTCGAGCGCGTGCCGGCGGAGAAGCGCTGGATGAAGTCGTTCAACTGCGCGATCTTCTTGTCGCGCTGCTCGTTCTGCGACTCGAGGCGCGAGCGGATCTGCGTCTTGGCCATCACCATGTCGTCGTAGCCGCCGCTGTAGGTGATGATGGTCTGGTAGTCGATGTCGGCGGTGTGCGTGCACACCGCGTTCAGGAAGTGGCGATCGTGCGAGATCACGATCAGCGTGCCTTCGTAGCGGATCAGGAAATCCTCGCAGCCAGTGGATCGAGTCGAGGTCGAGGTGGTTGGTCGGTTCGTCGAGCAGCAGCGCCTGCGGGTTGCCGAACAGCGCCTGCGCCAGCAGCACGCGGACTTTCTGGCCGCCCTGGATCTCGCCCATCAGCCGGTGGTGCAGCTCGTCTGGAATGTCGAGGCCCTGCAGCAGGATGGCGGCGTTGCTTTCCGCCTCGTAGCCGTCCTCTTCGCCGACGATGCCCTCGAGCTCGCCGAGGCGCATGCCGTCGGCGTCGGTCATCTCGGGCTTGGCGTAGAGGACGTCGCGCTCTTCGAGCGCGCTCCACAGCCGCTGGTTGCCCATGATCACCGTGTCGATGACGCGCAGCTTGTCGTAGGCGAACTGATCCTGCTTGAGGACGCCGAGCTTCTTCGGGCGGACGACGTTGCCCTTCTGCGGCGGCTGCTCGCCGGTGAGCAGCTTCATGAAGGTCGACTTGCCCGAGCCGTTCGGGCCGGTCAGGCCGTAGCGGCGGCCGGACAGGAAACTGGTGGTTACCTCGTCGAAGAGAACCTTCGAGCCGAAGCGCATGGAGACGTTTTCGACGCTAATCACAACCCTTTATTGTAGCATCCCGGCGCTTGATCACGGCCGCGCTGCCAAACTCGGCCGCTACCTCGACACGCGAGCGGACCTCGTCCGGCAGTAGGCGTAAGTCAGCGATCGCGAAGTCGCGGCCTTCGGCTGTGATCCACGGCCCGGCGGCGGTTCGCGGGTCGTAGCGATCGACCTCGCCGCATGCGCTCGGCCGCTCGCGGATTGCCGAGCACGGCCAGGTGCAGCCAATAGGCGGTCTCCGCGTCGGCGACGAGGTAGTCGGCGCAGCTCGGCCGCGCCGTTCGCGCGCACCCACTTGCCGGCGAGATACAGGTCGTCGCTGACGACCGGCACCGGACGCGGCGCGGTCAGCGCCGGCCGCGCCGCGACGATCAGCAGCACCGCGGCGAGCAGCCAGCCAACGCGTCTCCGACGCGCGCGAGCGCGCCGCCAGCCGCGCCAGGCCGATCGCGGCGAGCACCGCCATCGGATAGATCGCGAGGTAGACCATCTTGAACGCCATGTACGGCGTGTCCGCGCCCTGCGACTTGGCGATCACCAACAGCGTCAGCATCTGCAGCGCGATGACGAGCAGCAGCGCGACGCTGATGCGCGTGCGCGGATCCGCCAGCGCCGCCAGCCACGCCGATGGCCGCCGAGCAACGGCAGCAGCCAGCCGAGGCTGCTCGAGCGACGGATGCAGCACGGCGCCGCTCGTCGCGCACGATCACCAGCCAGCCCCAGCGATCCCAGGAATGCATCAACGCGATCGCGAGCAGCGGCAGCAGCACGATCGCGGCAGATGCAGACGGCGCTCGCGCGCCGGCAGATCCGCGCGCAAGACGCAGCGCGACCAGCACCAGCAGCAACGGGCCGAGCCAGATCGGCCAGGCCAGGAACACCGCGGCCAGGAACACCGCGATGATCGACGCGTTCAGGATCGAGGGTTGATCGTCCCAATTGACCAGCGCCCACCACGCCGCCACCGCGAACAACGTCGAGACGGTCTGCGCGAGAAACGCGTCGTGCGTGAACGCGCCGACGAAGTACTGCGCGGGCAGGAGCAGCAGCAGCGGTGGCGCAGATCGCGTAGGCCGGCGACAGCCCGTGCCGCCGGGCGATCAGAAACACAAACGCCGCGGTCAGCGCCGGCGCGACAGCACGCGCGAGCGGGAAAGAACGCGTGCAGGCCATCGCGTGCCGAACCAGGTGCCGGCCATCACCGCCAGCAGGTGCGAGCCGGGCGTGTAGTGCGCCATCTCACCCATCGCGCCGTCGAGCGATCGATCGTGGACGAGATGATGGTGCTGCTCGATGTAGTCGACGAGCAGCAGGTGATGCGTGAGATCGGGCCCGCGTCCCGGCGGCACGAGCGACGGCCACGCCACCCGCAGCAGCGCGGCCATCAGGAACGACGACAATCGCCGAGCCACGGCGATCAGATCGACGAAGTGCGGACACCCGCTGCCGCGGGAGACAGGCGCCGAGCGCCGGTGACGAGGAGCGCGATGGCAAGCGCGGCCCAGGCCTGCACTCCGAGGCCGGCGGCATCAATCAGATAGCCGGCGAGGCTCGCGAGCGCGAGCCAGCAGGTTACCGACACCGCGATCGCTTCGGCGGTTGAGAGGCGCGGGCGGTCCAGAATGTCTCGATCTTACCTTCAGGTCGCGGCGAGCCTGGTGTGGCTGATCGGCAGATCGCGCACACGAATCCCTGTCGCCGCGAAGATCGCGTTGGTCACCGCCGCCGCAATCGGCGGCACGCCCGGCTCGCCCAGTCCGCCGGGATGGGCGCCGGACATCACGAAGTCGACGGCGATCGCCGGCGCATCCATCAGCGTCAGGGTTCGATAGTCGTGGAAGTTGCTCTCCACGACCGCGCCGTTCGCGATCGTGATCGCGCCGAGCATCGCCGCCGCCAGCCCGAAGATGATGCCGCCCTCGATTTGCGCCGTCGCGGTATCGGTGTTCACCACGTCGCCGCAGTCCACCGCGGCAAACACCTGCTTGACCTTGAGCACGCCGTCGGGTGACACCGCGACGTGCGCGACCTCGCCGACGATCGAGCCGAAGCTGAGGGTGATGGCCAGGCCACGCCCCTCGCGCGGAGGCAGCGGCCGGCCCCAGTCGGCCATCGCCGCCACCCGCTCGAGCACCGCCTTGAAGCGCGGCTGGTCGGTCATCAGGTCGCGGCGGAACTGGAAAGGATCCTGCTTGGCCGCGTGCGCCATTTCGTCGATGAACGACTCCTTGAAGAAGCCGTGCTGCGAGTTGAGCACCGAGCGCCACGGCCCCGTGCGGATGGGATGCTTCGCATCGCGCGCCGTGTATTTCTGATCGGCGATGGCGTAGGGCATGAACACCGATTCGTCGTCGCCACCGCCGGCATAGAACGATCGCACCGCCAGCGGCGCTCCCGCCGCGTCGAGCGCGCCGGCAAATCGCGCCATGCCGGCCGGCCGATAGTAGCCGTGCTGCATGTCGGTTTCGCGGCTCCAGATCATCTTCACCGGCGCGGGTGACACCGCCTTGGCAATGCGCGCGCTCATGCCGATGAAATCCAGATTGCCAGGGAGCTTGCGTCCGAAGCCGCCGCCAAGCGCGAGATTGGTGTACTGCACCTGACTCGGACTGAAGCCCAGCGCGTCGGCGGCGGTCTTGCGCGCGTTCAGCGGATCCTGGGTGCCGGCCCACACCTCGGCGCGATCGCCGATCACTCGCGCGGTGGAGGCCATCGGCTCCATCGTGGCGTGCGGCAGGAACGGCACCTTGTAGTCGGCCGCGATCACCGTCGCGGCATTCGCCGGCATGTCGGGAGGCGCACCGAGCGACTGTCGAACGCCGCGAAAATCGTCCCGCTCGACACCCCGCCATGCCCCGCATCGTCGAACTGCGGCTTGAGCGTGGCCAGCGCGACGCGGGCGCGCCAGTAGCTGTCGGCCACCACGGCCACGGCCTCTTCCAATCGGACGATGCGCTTCACGCCGGGCATGGCTTCGGCGGCGGCGGTGTCGACCGACACGAGCTTGCCGCCGAAGACCGGGGCAATCTCCACCGCCGCATGCAGCAGGTCCGGCAGCGTGAAGTCGATGCCGTAAACCGCGGTGCCGTCGACCTTCGATCGCAGATCGAGGCGCGGCTGCGCCGTACGACGAAGCGTGTACGACTTGGGGTCCTTCAACGCCGGGTGGGTCGGCACCGGCTGCGCGGTGGCGTCCTTGGCGAGCTCGCCAAAGCTGGCCGAGCGCCCCGAAGCGATGTGGGTGACGCGCGAGTTGGCGACGGTGCATTCCGACGCGCGAACGCCGAACCGGGCGGCCGCGGCGCCAACCAGCATCTCGCGCGCGGCGCCGCCGGCGACGCGCATGCCGTGCTGCCCCGTGCCGCGCACCGACATCGATCCGCCGGTCACCTGCAGGCCAAACCAGCGGGCGAGACGATACGTGCCAAAGTCGAAGCCGCGCTCGAGTGGACCGGGCACGTCGTTGACAAACGCGCGAACGATATACGCGTTGGCATAGGCATCGAGTGCCGGCGCTTCCTTGACGCGGACCTGGCTCCAGTCGGCGTCCATTTCTTCCGCCGCCATCATCGCCAGCGCCGTTTGCGCGCCCTGCCCCATCTCGCAGTGCGGCACGAGCACGGTGACGAGATTGTCGGGTGTCACCAGGATCCACGTCGTGAGCTCGCCCGCGGTCGCTCGGCATCGTCGGAGCGGAGACCGTGACGAACTGGCGCGAACGACGGCTCCGGCCACGCCGAGCACCAATCCGCCGCCGACCAGCGTGCCGGCGCCGATGAAGGCGCGGCGGGTCCACTTGCCCATTACGCACCCCCTCGATCGGCACCGGCAAGGCTATGGATGGCTTTGCGGACGCGGGCGAACGTGCCGCACCGGCAGATATTGGTGATGGTGGCGTCGATGTCCGCGTCGGTCGGACGCGGCCGTTGCGCGAGCAGCGCCGACACCGCCATGATCATCCCCGACTGGCAGTAGCCGCACTGAGGTACTTGCTGATCGAGCCACGCCTGCTGCACGGCGTTGAGCGGCCCGCCGGCAGCCAGGCCTTCGATGGTGGTGACCGAGGCGCCCTCGACCGTTGACACCGGGCGGGTGCAGGAGCGCTCGGCCTTGCCGTCGATGTGGACGGTGCAGGCGCCGCACTGCGAGATGCCGCACCCGAACTTGGTGCCGGTCAGCCCCAACGTTTCGCGGATCGCCCAGAGCAAGGGCGTGTCCGGATCCAGGTCGAGCGAGCGGACCTGACCGTTGACCGTGAAGGTGAATGGCATGCGGGCCATTCTGCGCCGAAAAGGCCCGCCGCGACACGACGAAGCGACCGTGTCGACCGCGTCGTGCTAGCTGTGAGAAACGTCCTTGGTGCGGGTTTTCGTGACGCCCATCACGAGGCCGATGCCGGCAAGCACCAGCACGCCAACCCCGATCCACTGGGGGCTCACGCCCGCCATGTTCGCGCCGTAGGCGAGCCCGGCGATCAGCACGACGAAGCCGATGATGAAAATTGCAAGTGACGACATGGTTATCTCCGGTGGATCCCTATTGCAACAACCCAGCCATGTTGCGAGGATTAGCACATGTTGAAATTGGGCCTAACGGTGACGGTGGCGTGTATGGCCGCGCTGGGTTCGGGCGCCCTGGCTGCCGGGTTGTCCACCGCGGCTGTAGCGGATGTGGAGAACTGGTCCAGGTTCCGGGGTCCGAACGGCACCGGCGTGTCGAGCGCTACCAACCTCCCCGTCGAGTTCGGCCCCGAGAGCCACGTCAAGTGGAAGGCGGCGGTGCCGCCCGGACACTCGTCGCCGGTGTTCACCGACTCCCACATCTTTCTGAGCGCGCACTCGCCGGAGAAGGACGCCTACAAGCTGTTCGTGCTCGCGCTCGATCGCAAGAGCGGCAAGCAACTGTGGCAGCACGAAATTCCGCGACTGCAGAAGGGCCGGCGTGAAAACGTCAACGGGCCGGCGTCGCCGAGCCCGGTCACCGACGGCGCCAACGTCTATTACTTCTTCCAGGACTTCGGCCTGATCAGCTACACCGCCGACGGCAAGGAACGCTGGCGGATGCCGCTCGGGCCGTTCAACATGTTTTACGGGTTCGGCGCGTCGCCGATTCTCGAGGACGGCACGCTGCTGCTCGCGGTCGATCAGGATACCGATCCGTACCTGCTGGCGCGTCGATGCGAAGACCGGCAAGCAGCGCTGGCGGGTCGCGCGCCCGCACGTCATCTCCGGCTACTCGACGCCGACGATCTGGCGGCCGAAGACCGGGCCCGCGCAGATCCTCATTCCGGAATCGTTCCAGCTCACCGCCTACTCGATCGCCGACGGCACGCAAGCTGTGGTGGGTGCGCGGCCTGGCGTGCGAAATGAAATCGGTCGCCAGCATCGACGACGACACGCTGTATGTGAACGGCTGGGGATTCGGACAGAACCAGGCGGGCACGCAGATCCCGACGGTCGATTTCGCCGCCGGCCTCAAGCGCTTCGACGCCAACGGCGACGGCTTGGTCGGCCGCGACGAAGTGACCGCGCACAAGACCGAGCGCATGGATCGGATGCTGCAGCCCGATTACGGCTTCGACGCGTTCGACGGCAATCGCGACGGCAAGCTCGACGCCAAGGACTGGGACGTGTTCCGCGCGATGCTCGCCGCCGAGAACGGCTTGATGGCGATCAAGCTCGGCGGCTCGGGCGACATGACCGGCGAGCGCGGTGCAAGTGGAAGTACCTGCGCCCGGTGCCGCAGGTGCCGTCGACGGTGCTCTACCAGGGCGTGCTGTTCATGGTGAACGACAGCGGCATCCTGATCTCGTTCGATCCGAAGACCGGCACCGTGATCAAGCAGGGCCGCCTGAAGGGCGCGATCGACAAGTACTTCGCGTCGCCGATCGGCGCCGACGGCAAGGTCTGGCTGGTCAGCCAGGACGGCACCGTGTCGGTGGTGAGCGCGAAGGGCGACTGGGAAGTCCTGCAGGTCAACACGCTGGACGACGAAGTGTTCGCGACGCCGGTGCCGGCCGACGGCGAGCTGTTCATCCGCACCCGGAGCGCGCTCTACAGCTTTGCCAGGTAATCAGGTGCGTCACGTGCGTCTGATGCAGGCGCTGGTGTTCCTGCTGTGCGCCGTGCCGCTGCTCGCCCAGAAGCCCGTCGATCTGCGCGGCAAGGACAACTTCAAGGCGGCGTCGGAGCTGGTGACGACCGCCGTTACCGTGCGCGATGCGGACGGGCGGCTGATCACCAGTCTCGAACAGCAACGACTTCATCATCGAAGAAGACGGCGTCGCGCAGCCGATCACGCAGTTCACCAACGCGCGCGTGCCGGTCAGCCTGTCGCTGGCGCTCGACGTCAGCGACAGCATGCGCGGTCAGCGGATGGCGGATGCGCGCGGCGCGCTCGCCACGTTCCTCGATTCGCTGCTGGCCGTCGACGATGAGGCCGTCGCTGCTCGGGTTCAATCACGAGACGCGGATGTTCGGGCAGTGGACCACCGCAGCGCGCCGGCATGCGCGTGAAGCTCGATGAGATCCGCCCGTCGGGCGGCACCGCGCTGTACGACGCGATCGACGCGGCGCTGCCGCTGTTCGAGTCGCGGCAGCATCCGCGCGCGGCGCTGCTGCTCGTCTCCGACGGCGCCGACACCGCCAGCGACACCACGCCGACCGCGCTCAAACAGAAACTGGTGCGCAGCGACGTGTTTCTCTACGCCATCGGCATCGACTCGATCGACGCCCGCAACTCGACCCGCATCAATCCGTTCACGCTGAATGAGCTGACCAGCCAGGGCGGCGGCTACACCGAGATCATCCGCAGCAGCCGCCGAGCTCGGGCCGGCCACCGAACGGATCGCCGAGGAGCTCAACCACCAGTACATGATCGGCTACACGCCCGACGACGCGCGCCGACGGGCAGCTATCACAGCATCCGCGTACGCGTGACCAACGACACCTACCGGGTCCGCGCGAGGCGGGGGGTTGTACGGTAGTTCATCACGAGGGTTCATTACGAAGGTTCAAGACGAAGGTTCAAGACGAAGGTTCAGGACGAGGGTTCAGGACGAAGGTTCAGGACGAAGGTTCACCGTCTTCGGCGTCCTTGATTGAATCTGGGATCGTCCTTCACGCTGCGCAGATAGGTGTGCCAGGACGCAAGCGCTTTGCGGCATCGCGCTAGCAGGAGAATGAGCGGTCCGACGGTCTCGGCTGCGAAGTAACTACTCGCTACCCCGTCACGCAGATGATTTTCTGTCTCATCGAGGGACGCTCGCGCGTAGTCGACGAACTGCGCGATCTCCGTGGGATTGAATCGACCGTAACCTTCTGCGATGTTCCGCGGAGCCGACCGCGCAGAATCCGCCAACTGATCGCGGAATTTGAAATCCTTCGACGCCGGCCCAGACTGCAGTAGCGTCTGGACGCGCTCGTTCAGTTCAAACGCGAGCTGCCACGCAACCAGTTCGCGGAACGTTCTTCGCCATGCGCGAGACCTGAAGCATGGCGAATGCCAAGAACCGTGAACCCCCGTCGTGAACCCCGTCGTGAACCCCCGTCGTGAACCCCCGTCTTGAACCCCCGTCGTTGAACCCCCGTGTTGAACCCCCGTCCTGAACCCCCGTGTTGAACCCCCGTGTAAACGCCGCATGCGCATCCCCTTCTCGCCGTCGCGATCGCTCAACTTCCTTGCTCGCGCAGGGACCGCCGCAGCCGAACTGGGACGGCGATCGACGCCGAGACGCTGAAGCACTTCCAGGCCATCATCAAGATGGACACGACCGACCCGCCGGGCGGCGAGAAGCCGGTCGTCGACTACCTGAAGCAGGTGCTCGAAGCCGAAGGCATCGCGGTGCAGACGTTCTCCAAGGAAGCGCACCGGCCCAACCTGGTGGCGCGCATCAAGGGCAGCGGCAAGCAGAAGCCGCTGCTGCTGATGGCGCCACACCGACACGGTCAACGTCGATCCGAAGAAGTGGACCCATCCGCCGTTCAGCGCCGCCCGCGACGGCGGCTACATCTACGGGCGCGGCACCGTCGACGACAAGGACAACGTCGTCGTCGACGCTGATGACCATGCTGATGCTCAAGCGCCTCAACGTGCCGCTCGATCGCGACGTGATTGCGCTGTTCGAGGCCGGCGAAGAAGGCGCGTCGAGCCTCGGCATCCAGTTCATGGCCAACGAGCACTTCGACGCGATCGACGCCGAGTTCTGCTACGCCGAAGGCGGCAGCGTCACCCGCACCGGCGGCGTCGGTCAAGTTCGCGTCGGTTCAGACGGTTGAAAAAATTCCGCGCGCGATCACGGTGACGGCGCGCGGCGTGGCCGGGCCACGGCTCGGTGCCGCTCGAGAACAACGCCCTCGCCCACCTCGGCGAGGCGGTCGGCAAGATCGCGGCCTGGACGCCGCCGATGCGCATCAACGAAACCACCGCCGCGTACTTCAAGCGGCTCGCGACGGTGTCGTCGCCCGAAGAGGCGAAGCGCTACCAGGCGCTGCTCAGTCCCGATCCGAAGGTGTCCGGCCCGGCCAACGACTACCTGCGCAAGAACGAACCGCGCCACTGGTCGATGCTGCGGACGTCGCTCTCGCCGACGATGATGACCGGCGGCTATCGCACCAACGTCATCCCGTCGGAAGGCACCGCGACGATCGACACGCGCCTGGCGCCGGACGAGGATCCCGCCAAGTTCCTCGAGCTGGTCAAGCAGGTGGTCAACGATCCGAATGTCGAGGTGAGCTACGGCGCCCGCGACACGCGCCCGTCGACCCCGACCGCGAAGCTCGACTCCGACGCGTTCAAGGCGCTCGAGGCCAACATCACCAAGCACTACAAGGCGATCACGCTGCCGACCATGAGCACCGGCGCGACCGACATGGCGTTCCTGCGCCGCAAGGGCGTGCAGTGCTACGGCATCGGCCCGGCGCTCGACAGCGAGGACGGCCCGAAGGGCTTCGGCGCGCACAGCGATCAGGAACGCATCCTCGAAAGCGAGTTGTATCGCTTCGTGCGCTTCAACTGGGACGCGGTGCGTCGATCTCGCCCGCGCGAAGTAGGCAACCGGGTTCAGGAGCAGGGGCAGCCGTCAGAGTCGTCGTGAACCTTCGTGATGAACTACCCCGCCTCCCGCAAGTCCGACGACGTCGATCTCTACGGCGCGACGCGGGTGGCCGATCCGTATCGCTGGCTCGAAGATCTCGATTCGCCTGAGGTCGCCGCCTGGGTCGCCGCGCAGAACGCGGTCACCTTCGCGCATCTCGACAGCGCTGCCGCTGCGCGATCGCCTGAAGCAGCGGCTGACCCAGCTCTGGGACTATCCGCGCACCGGGCTGCCGGTGATCGAGAACGGCCGGCTGTTCTACGCCCGCAACACCGGCCTGCAGCGCCAGGCGCCGATCTACCTGCGCGACGGGCGTGTTCGAGCCGCCGTCGCTGGTGCTCGATCCCAACGCGTTGTCGCCCGACGGATCGATCTCGCTGGCGCAGTTCGCGCCCTCGCCCGACGCCTGCCTGCTGGCCTACGCGAGCGCCGACGGCGGCGCCGACTGGGAGACCGTGCGCGTCCGCTCGATCGCCACCGGCCAGCGATCTGCCCGACTCGGTGTCGTGGGTCCGCTTCTCGGATTTGTCGTGGACGCACGACTCGAACGGATTCTTCTATTCGCGCTATCCGGAGCCGCCGAAGAACAAGGTGCTCGAAGCGGCATTGTCGGGACAGGCCGTCTACTACCATCGTCTCGGCACGCCGCAGGCCGACGATCTGCTGATCTATCAGCGCCAGGATCAGCCGGCGTGGATCGTCAACGCCACGGTCAGCGACGACGGCCGCTACGTCTTCATCCGCACGTATCGCGGCGCCGACAACAACAATCAACTGCACTACATCGATCTCGGTGACGCCGGCGCGCCGAACGTCACCGCCGCAGTCCAGCCCGATCGTCGAGACGCTCGACGCCGAGTACCGCCGATCGGCAACGACCGGTCACGCCTCTACCTGCGCAGCGACCAGGACGCGCCCAACCGCTGCGGATCGTCGCGATCGATCTCGAGCACCGCGATCCGGTCGCGTGGACGGTGGTGGTCCCCGAGCAGCCGCACGCCATCGAGCACGCCGCGCTCATCGGCGGCCGCATCGTCATTCACACGCTCGAGCACGTGCAAAGCCGCCTCACGCTGTTCACGCTCGACGGCCATGCCGACGGCGACATCGCGCTGCCGGGCATCGGCGCGGTGTCCGGCCTGTACGGCCGCGCCGATCAATCCGAGGTCTGGTTCTCGTTCAGCTCGCCGCTCGTCGCCGGCCACGGTGTATCGCTACGATCTCGACGCCGGCCGCAGCATGGCGTTCGAGCCTGCCGACTCGCCGATCGACCCGTCGCAGTACGAAACCTCCGCGCATGTTCGCGACGTCGAAGGACGGCACGCGGGTGCCGTTCTTCCTGACCAGCAAGAAGGGTCTGCAGCGCGACGGCCGCAATCCGACCATGCTGTACGGCTACGGCGGCTTCTCAATCAGCGTGCTGCCCGCCTATCGATCGGATGTGCCGGCGTGGCTCGAGCTGGGCGGCGTGTTCGTGTCGGTCAACCTGCGCGGCGGCGCCGAGTACGGCGAGCGCTGGCACAAGGCCGGGTTACCTCGAACACAAGCAGAACGTGTTCGACGACTTCATTGCCGTCGCCGAACACCTGGTCCGCGAGAACTACACCTCGCCCGATCGTCTCGGCGCGATGGGCGGCTCGAACGGCGGCCTGCTGGTCGGCGCGGTGATCGAGCAGCGTCCGGATCTCTTCGCCGTCGCGCTGCCCGCGGTCGGCGTGATGGACATGCTGCGCTACGATCGCTTCACCGGCGGCAAGCTCTGGGCGACCGAATACGGATCGTCATCCGATCCGCGCCAGTTCGCATTCCTGATCAAGTATTCGCCGCTGCACAACGTCCAGCCACGGCACCTGTTATCCGGCCACGCTGGTGACCACCGCCGATCACGACGATCGCGTCGTGCCGAGCCATTCCTTCAAGTTCACGGCGGCGCTGCAGGCCGCGCAGGGCTGCGAACGGCCGGTGCTGATTCGCGTCGAGACGCAGGGGTCGCACGGCTACCGTCCGACGGATCGCCTGATTGCGGAGAAGGCCGATCAGTGGGCGTTTGCCGCCGCGCACCTCGGCATCACCGACGCGGACCGGCGCTAGTCAGGTTCGTCGATCGGGCGCGACGCCCGCCATCGCGGCGAACAACTCGATGTGCGCTTCGACCACGCGCTGGCGATCCTTCTCCTCGACGTCCATCGACCAGTTGTCGCGGATCGAGGTGCCGCCGAGGACGATGCCGTCCGAGCGCGGCATCATGTGCACGAAGCCGGCGTCGGGCGTCACCGGCGCGCGCGCGCCGCCGGTGGTGCCGTAGGTGATCTCCGGCTGCGGCACCATCACCACCAGTTGTCCCTTCAGCGGCATCAGCTCGGGGTCGTTGAACAGCGCCTTGGCGCCGAGGCCGGTGCAGTTGACGATCACGTTCTCGCCAAGCGACGTGACGTCGCGCGGCGTCTCGAACTTGCGAATCACGACCTTGCCGCCCCACAACAGGAAGTCGTTCATCAGCGCGTCGAGGTAGATCGACGGCTCGATGCGCATCTCTTCGCGCTCGATCGCGAATCTGGTCGGGAACGGATGCTCGCCCGGCTGCAGGATCACGCGCGTGCCCTGCAGGTCGTCGGGCAGCAACTGGTTGGTGCCGCGGCCCGCCTGTTCGTTGTCGGTCGGCGCGTACTGCTTGATCCAGGTGACGCCGTACTTCGGCCCGATCAGCAACTGCAGGCGCCGATACGAGATGCGCACCGCCTGCGTGAACTGCGCGTCCCACTCCGGCGTGCGCATCTTGAAGTCGACCAGGCCCGAGGTCGGCGTGAAGCCGGCCAGCGACATGTTCGAGGTGGTGTCGGGTGGAACCGTCGCCGCGTAGATCGTGACGTCGAAGCCGTGACGCTGCAATTCGCGCGCGGAGGTCAGGCCGACGACGCCGGAGCCCAGCACCGCGGCCCGGCGCTCGAGATGCGACATCGCCAGGTCGGTCGCCATCGACGCCGTGCCCCACGACAACGACATGCCCGAGCCGCCGTGGCCGAAGTTGTGCACGATGGTCTTGCCGTCAAGCCTGCTCGGTCTTGCAGCACGAAGCCCGACGGGCGATACGGCCGCAGGCCGATGGTGGTGCGGATGATGCGATCGAACGCGACGTTGACCACCGGCAGCCGCACCATCGGACGGCGCGGCGCGAGCTGCGGCTTTGACCGCGGCCTTCGGCGCGCACGCTGCGAGCGGCGGCGGACAGCGACGCCATCCCGCCCAACTTCAGAACTGATCGGCGATTCATGGGCGGGAATGATATCAGCGTCGGAGGTCCCTAATCATCACGCAAGACCACGTTCGGATCGACTCGCGACGCGCGCCACGCCGGTAGCCAGCACGCCACCGCGGCGACCAGCGTGATCGTGGCGACCACGGCGACCATCGTCGTGGCATCGGTCGGCTGCACGCCAAACAGCAGCGACGCGATCAGCCGGTTGAGCGCGAACGCGCCGGCCAGGCCGACGACGATGCCGATCGTCGTCAGCGTCAAGCCCTGCTTCATCACCTGCGCGAGCACGCTGCCCTGGTCGGCGCCAAGCGCCATGCGGATGCCGATCTCGCGGCGCCGCTCCGCCACCATGTACGACAGCACGCCGTAGGTGCCGATCGCCGCCAGCAGCAGCGCGAGGCCGGCGAAGCCGCCGAGCAGCTGCGCCAGCAGCCGCGGGCGGGTGATCGAGTCCGCGAACACCGCCGTCCATGTCCTGCAGCCGGACGATCGGCACCGACGGATCGGCTTCGCGCACCGCGCCTTCGATCGTGGCGCGCAGCGTCGCCGGCGGCAGCGTGGTCCGCAGCACGACGTTCATCAAGCCCGGCACGAAGTTGAACGGCGCCGGCCTGGTCGCCGTCTGATCGACGAGCAGATAGAACTCGGTGCCGGTCTTCTTGTCGACGCCGCCCTGCTTGACGTCCTTGGCCACGCCAATCACCGTGAACCACGGCGCATCCGGGGGGCCGCTGGGGCGCAATCGCTGGCCGATCGGATTCAGTCCCTTCCAGAACGTGTTGACCAGCGTTTCGTTGACGACCGCGACCAGCCCCGGCGACGCGGCGTCGCTCGCCTGAAAGGCGCGGCCCTGCACGATCGGAATGCCCATCGTCTCGAAGTAGTCGGTCATCACGTTCTGGTAGTAGTCGACGTTCTCGAACGGGCCCTCGGGCGGCGCGGTGTAGTTGTCGATGTCGGTGTCGTTGGCATTGAGCGGACGGTTCGGCGGCAGGCCCGACATCGCCGACGCGCGCCTGGACGCCGGCGACGCCGCGCAGCTTGCCGAGCAGCCGCTGATACATCTGCGCGCGCGGCGGACCTGACGGATAGTTCGACGGCCGGCAGGCTGATCGCGAACGTGACCAGCCGCGATCGATCGAAGCCGGCATCGACGGTCGCGAGGTTGACCACCGTGCGAATCATCAGGCCGGCGCCGATCACCAGCATCACCGCGAGCGCGACTTCCAGCCATCACCAGGCCGCGCCGAATGTGATGACGTGCCGCACCGGCGGTGGCGCCGCGCGCGCCGCCCTCCTTGAGCGCGAGCGCGAGGCCCTTGACCCTGGTGTGCATCAACGGCGCGAGGCCGAAGATCAGGCCGGTCAGCGATCGACACGCCGAACGTGAACGCCAGCACCACCGGATCGACGGCGACCTCGCTGGTGCGCGGCAGGCTGCGTCGGATAGAGGCGCAGCAGCGCCTCGCACGCCGGCGCTGCGCGAGCACCAGCCCGAGCACGCCGCCGGCGCATCGACAGCAGCACGCCTTCGGTCATGAACTGGCGCAGCAGCCGGCCGCGGCCGGCGCCGAGCGCGGTGCGCACGGCGAACTCGCGATGGCGCGTCTCGGCGCGCGCCAGCAGCAGGTTGGCGAGGTTCGCGCAGGCGATCAGCAGCACGAAGCCGACCGCGGCCTGCAGCACCCAGATCGCGCGGCTGGCGCCGCCGACAATCTGTTCCTGCACCGGACTGCATCTGCAGGATGTGGCCGAAGTTGGTCTTGCGCTCCTCCGCCGTCTTCGGCAGCGGCGCGAACACATGGTTCTTCTGCCCGGTGCGCTCGCCCCAGTTCTGAATCAGCGACGTCCAGCTCGGATTGCGCGGCTTGCGGGCGTGACGCCGTCCTTCAAGCGTCCGACCAGATACAGGAAGTGGTTGCCGCGATTCTGGCGATTGCCGGGATTGAGTCCGAGCGGCACCCAGATCTCGGTGCGGTTGTCCATCACGTCGGCGCCCGGCGGCATGATGCCGATCACTTCGCGAGGCAGGCCGTTGACCTGCACGGTCTGCCCGACGATGTCCGGCTGTCCGCCGAAGGCACGCTGCCAGAGCTCGTGCGAGAGGATGACGATCGACGGCAGCGGCACCGGCGGCGCGCCGGGCGTGGGCGGCGGACCGGTGACGTCGGTCTCGCCCTGGTCGAACAGGCGGCCGTGCAGCCGGCTGAACGCCGAGCGCGGTCAGCAGCTGATCGTCGACCGACGCCGAGCGCACGCGCAGCGGCCGATCGCCGGCGGTGAGGTTGACTTCGCCGGTCGTGAAGGCGCCGACCGACGCGAAATGACTGGTTGAGCTCGCGGAATTCGAAATATTCCGGGGGCGAGACCCAGAACTGATCGAAGCCGAACGCCGGGAAACTGCGTCGTCAGATACATCAGCTGCTCGGGCTTGGGATAGCCGAGCGGACGCAGGATCACGCCGTTGACGATCGAGAAAATCGCGGTATTTGCGCCGATTCCGAGCGCCAGCGTCAGAATCGTGACCGACGGTGAAGGCCGGCGTGCGCAGCAGGCTCCTGACGGCGAGGCGGAGATCCTGGACGAAGGTTATCGAAGCTCATGCTGGACTTTGACGGGCTGGGAGGCCGCGAAGGGTTTGAAGGTATAAGTTGTGGCCTTGATTCGCGTCCTGTTGCGACGCTGGTCCTGCTGTTCGTCACCGACGAGCGGACCGCCGTCACCGGCTTTTTTGACTTGCCCGTCTCCGGCGGCACCGCGACGTTCGAGATGCTGGGTCTCCAGCCCGAGGAACGCGGCCACGCGCGTCGCGCTGCTGTCGCGGGAACTGTTCTCGCAGAGCGCGAGCGCCGCTCGCAGCGCGCCTTCGCGGTCCGCAGCTTCGTCGCCGCAGCTGGCCGTGCCGGGCAGGCCGCAGGAGATCGCCGCGGACACCCAGCCGATCACGATTGCCATGCCGCTCACCGCCGATCACTGGCGCGACGTCCTGCAACTCTCCGACCAGGGCGATCTGTTCGCGGCGCTGATCGCCAGCCGACCGGCGATGCTGGTGTGCGCGGGCGCGACTGCGCGGCGAGCCGTCGTTGCGCTCGCTGCTCGAGCGCGATCGCGGGTTGCTGCGCTGGATCGTCCGCACCGCGCCGGCGGCGTTCTGGGTTGCGGCGCGCGATCTGCGGTTCGAGAAGGATCGCGTGCTGGTGCCCGGCGGCGCCGCCGCGGAGCCGATCTGGGAAGCGCTGGTCGAGGTCAAGGTGACGCGGCCGGCCGATTTCGTGCGCGCGCTGCTCGTCAAGGATTCTGGCCGCCTCGCCTGGTTCTACGCCTCGATCGGCTCGATGACGCCCGAACGGCAGGCGCTGGCCTTTGGCGCCGGCGCCGGTCGGAGGCGCAGATCGAAGCGGCGCGCGACTTCTACGACGCCTTTCGATCCGCCGACTCGAACTGGAAGCTCGAGGAGCATCCGTTCCTGCGCGGCACCACCGACCCGTGGATCGTCTCGACGCAGATCGCGATCCAGGACGGCGCCGTCGCGCCAGCCGTCGGCGCCAGTGGCTGTGGGAGCGAGCTGTTCGATCGCTCGGAGATACTCGCCGGTCGGCGGCTCGCGATCGCGTCGCGAGCCGGCCACGCCGGTGACGCTGTCGTGGCTGACGCAGAAGATCGCCGGCAGCAGCGCCAAGGAACGACGCGATCGATACGAGATGGTGCGCTTCGCGCAGGCGGTGTTCCCCGACGTCGAGGGCGATCGCGGCGTCGACGCCCTGGTCGCGCTCGGCGGCTACCGCCGCTATCGCGCGATCCTGCTTGTCGATCGATCGCATGGAGATCACCGCGCCGCAGGCGTTTGCGCGCGCCGTCGAAGCGGCGCGCCGGCTCGACGATGAACTGTCGGGCAGGGACGAGCGGCACGCGGTGATCGCGTTCCAGGCGTCGCTCGCGCTGCTCGAACGCGCGCGCGTCACCGGATCGATCGACGTCGCGACCGCCGAGAAACTGGTGCTCTCCCTGGCCGACGTCGTCGATCCGCCCGCCGACGCGCAGGCGCGAGCCGCGCTCTGTTCCCCGCCATCACGCAGTGGCTGTTGACGCACGCTGCTCGATGCGCTGCCGCCGCTGGTCCAGCCGGACCAGTGGACCACCGCGAAGACCGCGTACGAATCGCGCTGCTGCAGGCGCTCGCCGGCCCGCCGTCGGCTCCCGACGCGCCGACAGCTGACGTGGGAAGGACTCGCACTACCGGATCGACCTGTTTGCGTCGGAGCACGAGCGGCTGAAGCGCATCCGCGCAGCAGATCGAGTCGCCGGGACTCGATGCCGCGATCGCCGCTGAACGACCCCGAGAAGATCGCCGACGCGCTGCTGGCGCTGATCTACGCGCCGGCGCTCGGCGATCCGGAGGGTCCGGCGCTGCTTGGCGGCGACGTGGCGCAACGCCACAACTTCGGATTGGTCGGGCCGGCGGGCATGCGCCGCGACTTCGTGGCGTGGTCGCTGCCGCGCGAGCAGGTCGGCGACGGCATCACCGTGGCACGTCGAAGGATCGATCCTCGGTCTCGACATCGCGCTCGCGCGGCTGGCGCTGCGCCGCATTGCGAGCAACGAGATGCCGGCGGCGCCGACGATCAACCTCAACGATCAATTGACGTTCGCGCGAACGGTGATGGCGATCAACCCGCGCGCGCTGCGCGATCAGGATCGCGATCGCGATCGTCGCGGCGATCGCGCGCGGCCGCGCGCGCGTCGAGGCGGCCGGCGCCGACCTGCCGGCGGTGCTGGCGCTCGCCGTGGAGTCGCAGCTGCCGTCGTCGGTTCGTCAGACGCTCGCTTGGACGATCACGCGGACGCCCGACGCGGTGCCGGCGCTGTTCGGCCTGCGCGATCTGCTGTGGCTCGGCAAGCCCGGAGCTGTCGCGCGAGACGCTCGATCACTGGGGCGTGTATGCGGAGAGCCTCAACGGCCGCCTCAGGACCGCGATGCCGTCGCCCGCGCCGTGGGAGTACTTCGGCGGCCGGCCCGACGGCGGGCTGATCGCCACGCAGACGCCCGACCTGATCCTGCGACTGGCGGAAGAGACGGCGCGCTGAAACTGCCGGCGCAGCTGGTGCCCGGCCTGCTGATGTATGCCGCCCAGGACTACTGGCACGACGTCGATTCACGCTTCCCGGACGACTGGCCGGCGATGACGCGACAGGCACTGGCGCTTTCGACGTCGCGGGTAGAAGATTACGTGGCAGCATTGGCCGGCGGCGGCCCCTTACGCCCGCAGTAGAAGTGGGACCTGCTTCACTTCTACGTATTGCGTAAGTTTGCGGGGTCAGAACCCTATGCAGTTGATGCGGACTATCGGCGTACTTTTCGTACTTTCGGTCGCGGTCGCCGCGCAGGAACCACAGCCACGCGGCGGAACTCGACGATCCGCATGGTGTTGCCGGAGGCGGATTCGTACGTCAGCGGCCTGACCGGCTCAAGGCGGAAATCGCTGCCGACGATGCTCGCGTCGCGCGTCGCGCAGATTCTGTTCTTCGCCGACGGCAAGCAGGTCTGCAACGTGCTCGATCCGGTCGCCGCCGAATGCGAGTGGGACGCCGGCGCCGAAGTGCGGCCGCACGTGTTTCGCGTCGTCGCCAACCTGATCGGCGGCGGCCGCATCGTCGCCAGCTCGCGCGCCAAGGGCCTCGATCAGGTGGAGAAGGTCTCGGTCGACGTGGTGCAGGTCACCGCGGTGGTCACCGACAACGGCCGCTTCGTGTCCGGCCTGCGACCAGTCGCGCGTTCAAGCTGCTCGAAGACGGCGTGCCGCAGACCATCGGCCACTTCTCGTGCGGAAGGATCGCCGCTCGAGATCGTCGTCGCGATCGATGTCAGCGAGAGCATGACGCTGGCGATGCCGCAGTTGAAGAACGCGGTGAAGAAGTTCCTGTCGGCGCTCGGCCCGAAGGATCAAGTCACGCTGGCCGCGTTCAACGACAACATGTTCACGCTGACCAAGCGCGAGACCAGCGTCCCGCAGCGCACGCGCGCGGTCGATCGGCTGACGGCGTGGGGCGGCACCGCGCTCTACGACGTGATCATCCGCGGCGTGCAGCAGTTGTCGAAGCAGCCCGGCCGGCGCGTGCTGGTGGTGTTCAGCGACGGCGACGATCGCACCAGCCACGCGACGATCCACGCGGTCGAACAGGCGGTGCGCGCCAACGACGCCACGCTGTTCATGGTGGCGCTCGGCCGCGGCGTCAAGGAAGCGCAGCTCAAGTCCGGCATCGAGAAGATGGTCGAGCTGAGCGGCGGCCGCGCGCTGTTCGTCGAGCGCAGCGACCAGCTCGATCAGCCGTTCGCCGAGATTCTCGAGGAGCTGTCGAACCAGTACATCATCGGCTACGAGTCGAAGAACGCGTCGCGCAACGGCGCGTGGCGGGAAGTGAAGCTCGAGATTCCCGGCCGCGGCTACAACGTGCGCTCGCGCCAGGGCTACCGCGCGCCGGGATCGTAGCGATGCGCAGCTGGCACTGTCGTTCGCGCTCGCCGGCGCTCGTCGTGGCGGGCGCGCTCGCGCTCCGGCGCAACAACCCGCCGCACCGCAGGCGCCAGCCGCTGCCCAAGCCGACGTTCGAGACCAAGGCCGAGCTCGTGCTCGTCGACGTCAACGTCGTCGATCGCGACGCCAGGCCGGTGACGACGCTGACGCCGGCCGACTTCGAGCTCGAGGTCAACGGCCAGCCGCGCCCGATCGAGTCGATCCAGTTCATCTCGACGACGCCGACCGAGCACCACGCCGGCGACCCCGCGCGAAGCGGCCTACACCTCGAACGAAAGCGCCACCACCGGGCGCCTGCTGCTGTTCGTGGTCGACGAAAGCAGCCTGCGCGTCGGCGCCAACCGCACCGTCCTGCGCAGCGCGCAGTCGCTGTTCGAGCGGCTCGCGCCCGGCGACCTGGTCGGCCTCGCGCGCCTGCCCAACGGCGTCGGCGGCGTCGAGTTCACCGCCGATCGCAAGCGCATCACCGATGCGCTTGATGCGGATCACCGGCGCGCCGAGCATGCGCGCCGGCATGGCGCAGGTCAACATCAGCGAGGCGTGGGCGCTCGAGAACAACGACGAGAGCACGTTCCAGAACGCCGTGTCGCCGCGAATGCAGCGGCATGAGCGGCGCCGACCTCGAAGCCTGCCGCAGCCGCTCGAGGCCGACGCCCGGGCGATGCTGCTCGAGGCCAGCTCGCGCGCCCGCGCGACGCTGCAGTCGCTCGAGGGGCTGCTCAAGAACCTGATCGCCGCTCAAGACGCCGGTCAACATCGTGATGATCTCGGAGGGCATGTTCGTGGCCCGCGATCGCGCGAACATGACGCGCGCTCGGCCGCCTCGCCGCCGAGGCGCGCGCGACCATTCACGTCATCCGGCCGTCGCAGAAGTTCTTCGACGTCGAGGAACGGTCGTCGGGCGGCATGCTCGTCGCGGTTTTTCGACGATGGGCTGATGAGCGAGGGGCTCGAGCAGGTGGCGGGCCAGACCCGCGGCTCGATGAGCGTCGTCAACGGCGACGGCAAGATCGCGTTCGATCGACTGGGCCGCGAACTCTCCGGGCTATTACCTGATTGGCTTCGAGCCGAACGAAGCGGACCGCACGGGCCGCGAGCGGCGCATCAAGGTGGAGGTGAAGACCGCGCGGGCTGACGGTGCGCGCGCGGCCGACCTTCGTCGTGCCGGCGGCCGCCGCCAGCGGCCGCGGCAAGATCGAGTTGACGCCGATGCAGCAGCTCGGCGAGGTGCTGAAGAATCGCCGCTGCCGGTCCGCGGCCTGCCGATGCGCGTCGCGAGCTACACGGCGATCGAGAGCGGCACCGCGAAGGTCCGCGTCGTCATCACCGCCGAGATCGGCGATCCCGCGGCGGCGGACGCGGCCGACTGGCCGGTCGGCATCGTCGTCCTCGACAAGAACGACAAGATCGTCGTGAACCGCGGCGGCGTCTCGACGCTGGCGCCGGCCAGCAGGGGGCTCGACTCACCGCGGCTGATGTTGACGTCGGTGGCGCTCGATCCCGGGTGAGTACACGCTGCGCCTCGGCGCGGTCGACGACACCGGCCGCGGCGGCAGCGTCCATCACTCGATCAACGCGCGCCTCAACAAGGGCCCGGGCGGCCTCAGCGTGTCGGACCTGATGCTGGTGCCGCAGCCGCCGGTTGCCGGCGAACTGCCGCGGCCGCGGCCGACCGACGGTGATCGACAACGAGACCGTGTCGGCGATGATCGAGATCACCGGCGCCGATCAGGGCGTGCTCGGCAAGACGAAGGTCACGCTGCAGATCTCGGACGCCGAGAACGGCAACGCGCTGGTGAATGTCGAAGCGCGGCAGGTGGCGCGCGGCAACGTGCGCGCGTTCGCGGCGCAGATGCGCCTCGGCGTGCTGCCGCCCGGCGAGTACGTGGCGCGCGCCATCGTCACCGCGCCCGGCCAGCCCGAGATGCGGCTGACGCGCGGCGTTCATGTTGTCGCCGATCGCCGACGAGCGCCGACGCCGCCGCCCGACCTTGGCGTGCCGCTCGATCCCGATGCGCCGCCGGCGCCGGTCGCGCCGTCGAAGATTCTCGCGCCGGTGCCGCGCTTCTCGCGCGCGCACGATCCTGATCCCGGAGGTGGTGCTGCCGTTCCTCGAAGGGCCTGACGGACCTGCATCCGCCGTCGCCGGCGGTCGAAGCGGTGATCGAGAAGGCCAAGATCGGCAACTACGACGCGCCGGCCGATCGCGGGCGAGACGCCGGACGACGAGTTGAACCTGGCGTTCGTGCGCGGGCTCGAGCGCGCTCAGCAAGGGCGAAGTCGCGCAGGCCGCGGCGTGGTTCCAGCAGACGCTGAAGGGCGCGTCGGATTTTCTCGGCGCCGCGTTCTATCTCGGCGCCACGCACGCGGTGAGCGGCCGCGATCGCGAAGCGATCGGCGCCTGGCAGATGGCGCTGCTCAGCGAGAATCCCGGCGCGGTGTATCCGGCGCTGGTCGACGCGCTGCTGCGCAGCGGCGACGGCCGCCAGGCACTCGACGTGATCGAAGAGGCGCCCGACGCCTGGCCGAATGACGATGAGCGCTTGAAGCGCGAAGCGCTCGCGCTGGCGATGATCGGCGACTACAGCGGCGCGCTGCCGAAGCTGAAGGATCAACTCGACAACACCAGGAACGACGATCAGCCGCTGCTGTTCGTGGCGATCCAGGTGCTCTACAAGATGCACCAGCAGGACAAGAGCCTGAGCCCCGACAACAGCGCGCGCTTCCGCAGATTACGTCGAGCGTCACCAGAAGCTCGGCGGCCCCGATCGCGCGATCGTCGAGACGTGGCGGCGCGCGGTGCTGGGCGGTAGAAAACGCAGGCCAGGCTTCCAAGGTTCCAGGGTTCCAGGAGTTCCAGGGCTCCAGAAGCATCGTTCTGACTGAGTGCCGGGTTCGCACCGGGAACCGCGGCGGAACGTTGCCGTTGGAACTCTGGAACCCTTGGAACCCTGGAACCAGGTTCATGCGTTCGATTCCCGCCACCTTATCGATCGCCCTCGCGAAGCTGCCAGATCGACCGCTGGCGACCAGCGTGCCGCGGCCGCCCGGCGTGAGGCGGTAGTAGCGGCGCCGGCGCTGGCCGGCCTTCTCCACCCAGCGCCCTTCGATCAACCCCTTGGTCTCGAGCCGGTAAAGGTCGGATAGAGCGAGGTGATGTGAAAGGCGATCGTGCCGTCGGACTTGCTCTTCGATCTGCTTGCCGATGTCGTAGCCGTGGCGCTCGCGGTCCTCGAGCAGGGCGAGGATGAGCAATTCCGCGCTGCCGCGCTTCATTTCGCGCTCGAGCATCGTTGAGCCCATATATTGGCTGCAACAATATCATGCATCGCAGTTCATTACAAAATCGTAGTGATTGGAGAGATGACACAAGTCTTACAGTGCCGTCTGACGCGCCTCTTGATACTGTTCATCGCGACATGATTCCTGTGACCGAAATCTATGGCCGAAAGGCCTCCGACGGTAAGCTCGAACACGGATTACCGCCATTGCCATGACCGCGTTTCACGTGCTCGCCGTCGCCGCCTTGTTCTACATCACTGGGGCGCCATCGCCATGGCCGCCGTTCCTGTGGTGGGTCGCCGGCTCGCTCGGCATCGGCATGGGCTATCACCGCCTGCTGACGCACCGCGGCTACAAGACGCCGAAGTGGATGGAATATTTCCTCACCGTGTGCGGCACGCTCGCACTCGAAGGCGGACCGATTTTCTGGGTCGCCACGCACCGCATTCATCACCAGCATTCGGATCACGAAGGCGATCCGCACACCCCGACGGAAGGCACCTACTGGGCGCACATGGGCTGGATCATGACCGGCAAGGCGATGCACCACAACACCGAGATGCTCGCGCGCTACACGCCCGATCTCAGCAAGGACAAGTTCCACGTCTGGCTGACCAAGTGGCACTGGATTCCGCAGGTGGTCGTCGGCCTGCTGCTGCTCGCGTTCGGCGGCTGGACCGTATGTGCTGTGGGGCACGTTCTTCCGCACCACCTACGGCCTGCACTGCACCTGGCTCGTCAACTCGGCGACGCACCTCTGGGGCAAGCGCCGCTTCGAGACCGCGCGACGATTCACGCAACAGCTTCTGGGTGGCGATGATGACGTTCGGCGAAGGCTGGCACAACAACCACCACGCGCATCCGGTGTCGGCGCGCCACGGCCTGGCCTGGTACGAGTTCGACATGAACTGGATCGGCATCAGCGTCCTGAAGTTCCTCGGCCTCGCCTGGGACGTCAAGGTCGCCAAGATCCGCCAGCCGCTGAACGAAGAAGAAGCGGCAGCGTAGGACAGGCTAGCGGGCCAGCAGGCCAGCGGGTCATCAGGACCTGCAGCCTGCTAGCCTGCTAGCCTGCTAGCCTGATGGCCTGCCATGACCCGACGCCAGACCGCTTCGATCGTCTTCGTCGTCCTCTGCGTCGTTCTCGTCGCCGCCGCCGTCACCCTCAACATCGGGTGGATTCTCGTCAACGGCCGGCGCGTCGCGCCGCTCGTGCTCGGCGTCATCACCTTCTCCCTGATCATCGCGGGCCTCATCGTCTACACGGTGTTCCTGGTCCGCGAAATGGGCATCACCGAACAACAGGACAGCTTTCTCAACTCGGTCACGCACGAGTTGAAGACGCCGATCGCGTCGATCCGTCTCTACCTCGAGACGCTGCAGGCGCGCGACGTCGGCGATGCGCAGCGCAAGGAGTTCTACCGGATCATGCTGCAGGACGCCGAGCGGCTGCAGCACACCGTCGAGCAGGTGTTGCGCGCCGGCGTGGCGCGCCAGCGCCGCAAGCTCGAACAACGCGCGCCGGTCGATCTCGGCTGGCTGGTCCAGGAGTGCGTCGACACCGCGCGCACGCGCCATCACCTCGGCTGAAGACGCGATCGTCACGACCGGCAGCGATCTGCAGGCGCCGCTGGTGGTCAGCGGCGACGTCGACGACCTGCGCACCGCCATCGCCAACCTGCTCGACAACGCCGTGAAGTATTCGAACGGCACGCCGCAGATCTCGGTGCAGGTCGCCGGCGCGACGCCCGACACCGCGTGGGTGCGCGTCAAGGATGCCGGCATCGGCATTCCCGAAGGCGCAGATCGGCCGCATCTTCAATCGCTTTTACCGCTTCCAGCCGCGCGGCTCGCAGGTCAAGGGCACCGGCCTCGGCCTCTACATCGTGCGCTCGATCGCCAAGCGCCACGGCGGCCGCGTGTTCGCCGAAAGCGCCGGCGAAGACAAGGGCTCGACCTTCACGCTGGAACTGCCACGGCTCAAGGAGCCGGTCCTGAGCGAGCTCGCCGCTCGCCCGCGGCGAGCACGAAGCGAGTCGAAGGGTGAGCCGGATCCTGATCGTCGAAGACGAGGCGCACCTCGCCGACGGGCTGCGCTTCAACCTCGAGGCCGAGGGCCATGAGGTCGATATCGACGGCGACGGCCAGCAGGCGCTCGATCACTTGCTCGCCAATCGCTCGCGCTACGACGCGGTGGTGCTCGACGTGATGCTGCCCGGCAAGGACGGCTTCTCCGTCGTCAAGCAGCTGCGCACCGAGGGCCACTACGTGCCGGTGCTGATGCTGACCGCGCGCAGCCGGCCCGAGGACGTGCTGCACGGCTTCGAATCCGGCGCCGACGATTACCTGCCGAAGCCCTTCGAGCTGAACATCCTGCTGGCGCGGCTGCGCGGCCTGCTGCGCCGCCGCGAATGGCTCGCGCAGGAACACGAGCACGAGCAGATCACGTTTGCCGGCAAGCGCCTCGATCTCGAGGCGCTGGAGCTGCACGTCGGCGACAAGAAATATCAGCTGACGCAGATGGAAAGCGATCTGCTGCAGTACCTGGTCAAGAACGCCGGCAAGGCGGTGTCGCGAAAATCGATTCTCGAAGACGTGTGGGACCTGCACGAAGACACCGACACGCGCGCGATCGACAACTTCATCGTGCGGCTGCGGCGTTACCTGGAAGAGGATCCGACCAAACCGAAACACCTGCTGACGGTGAGAGGTGTCGGCTACAAGTTCATTCAGTAGCCGGTAGCCAGAGCCGTAGCCAGACCTGATCCTGGCTACGGATCCTCCTACTTCATCCCAAACAGCAGAAACGACGTCTTCTGCGTCTTCCTGAAGTTGTCGTCCGACACGACCAGCAGCGTCGGCATCCCGTTGACGATCGGCCCGAACGACAGCCCCTCGAAATTCTCGAGCCGGGTCAACGCCGACGACAGCCGCGGCGTGACGCTGTCGAAGTTCGAGCAGCAGGCGCTTGCGCGCTTCGGTGCCGATCAGCTCCACCGCGAACAACTGCACCGCGTTCGCGACGAACTGCTCGTCCCTGGTGATCAGGCAGGCGCGCTCCATCGCGATCAGCGTCGTCTCGCTCAGCGCCAGCAGCTCGACCAGGCCGTTCTCGCCGTCGCTGCAGGTCTGCTCGAATTGCTCGATGTACGGCGTCGGCGAGATCATGTAGCGCCACTGGCGTCCCGGCTTGTAGGTCGATCCGCTGCGCTCGAACTCGAGCAGCCGGCCCGGCGCGCCGCGATCGAACGTCACCTGCCGTCCTGGATCAGCGGCTGCTCGAGCCCCGCGATGATCCGTCCGCGCGGTGTGATCGCCAGGCTCTCGAATCCCTGGTTGTCGCGCAGGCCGGTCTTGCCGTCGCGCGGAAATCTGAAATTCCTTGGGATACTCGATCACGCCGCGTGACGACGGCGTCGGGCGTGACCTGGAGGATCGCCGGTTGCCACACTTCCCCGGTGTCGCTGACGCGATGCCCTTCCTCGCCCATCAGGAACCCGCCGCGCGGCAGCGCGACGATCGCTTCGAGATCGGATTGCGTCGCGATGCGCTCGGCGCACGCCGCGGCCGGCGCGCAGCGCACCATCCGCACCGGCGCGACCTCGAGCCCCTTGGCGCCGTAGCGTCACGTCCAGCCACGCCACCCGCGTCTGCTCGCGATCGTCGATCACGCCGACCCATTGCTTGGTCAGCGGGATCCGGGGCCAGCCCCGAAATGCTGCCGAACTTGGCGCTGTCGCTGAACTGCGGGTAGATGGTGCCGGCAGGGCGGGTGAACTCGCCCAGCCAGATCAGGAGCGGGAACGGATTGTCGAAAAATGCGACAGGCCCGCGGGAACCGCCACATCCGCAGGCCAACACCGCCGCGACGACCACCAGCACAGCTCTGCGCAAGAGCTTCATGATACGGACGGACCGGCTACTGCGCGAGACGCTTCTGCGCATCGGCCACGAGCGCGCTGTTCTCGTCGCCGCCGCTCTTGAATTCCACGAACGTGCGAAACGCGTCGGCCGCGCCGGCGGTGCTCTTGAGCGCCGCGCGCGACACGCCGCGGTAGTAATAGACCGGCGCGATCATCCGCCACGTCGGCACGTCATCGAGGTAGACCGCCGTCGCCTCGCCTTTGCGCGTGAGGCAGGCGTCGAATTCGGCGTCGGCCT
Organism: uncultured Acidimicrobiia bacterium; assembly: GCA_963795125.1. GTDB lineage: Bacteria > Acidobacteriota > Vicinamibacteria > Vicinamibacterales > UBA2999 > 12-FULL-67-14b. Next base: position 440,441 of record CAWCGQ010000002.1, read on the forward strand.
CGGTGTACGCCGCGGCGACCAGATACGCGCGACCGAGCAGATAGCGCGTCTGCCAGGCATCGGCAATGCTGCAGCGATTGCTGGAACGTCGACACCGCCGCACGCGCATCGCCTTCGAGCAGCTGCAGCTCGCCGCGCAGCGTCATGCCGTAGGCCTGGGTGTCCGGCACCAGCGACTTGTTCCAGGTCGGCGGCCAGCTCCTGGGCACGCGGGGCGCGGCCGGCGCCGCAAGATCCGGCCCGACTCGTAACGGGTCATCGCGTCGCGTGCTGATCGCGAGCGCCGCTTTCCGCGAGCTTGATCGCCTCCGGCGCGCGGCCCTGCGTCAGGCGCACAGCCGCCAGGGTGTTCTGCACCCGCGCGAGTTGCAGCGGCGGCAGTTTCTCGGTCAGCATCGGCTCGAGCGCGGCCGCGGCTTCGGAGGTGCGGCCGCGAAGCATCGCCAGATCGGCCAGGCCCAGCGCCGCGCGGCCCTCGCCAGCCCGGGATCGCCGCCAGCTGCTGGTAGGCCTCGTCGCATCGTCGTAGCGGCCGAGCGCCGCCGCGGCGAGTCCCTGCGAGACCCACGCGGTCGCGTACTCCTTGTTCAGCTCGGCGGCCTTCTTGCCGCCGGCGATGGCATCCTCGAACTTGCCGGCGTACATCGCATAGAGCGCGACGTTGTTCTGGCGCAGCGGGTTATCGGGATACATCGCCGCCACCCGCGAGCCCATCGCCACTGGCCTGATCGAACTGACGCACCTGCGAGTGCGCGTTGGCGAGGTTGCTCAGCCCGACCACGTCCGATGGGTACTTGTTGACCAGCGCGGTCAACTCTTCGATCGCCTTGGTTGCGTTGCGCTGAGAACAGGTAGTACTGGCCACGGGTGCGGAACTTTTCGCGCTCGGTCATGCGATCGATCTTCTCGAGCGCCTTCTTGTAGTACTGGTCGGCCTCGTCGCGATCGGCCCAGGTTATTGGCCGCGGTCGCCGCGCTCGAGTAGGCCGCGGCCGAAGTCCGGATCGAGCGCTGGTCGCCTCGAGATATGCCGGAATCGCGTCGGCCAGCCGGCCCGGCCGCGAGCAGCTCCTGCCCGCGGGCGTAGGCACGCACCGCTTCGAGGTTGGCGGCGGTGAAGGCGTCGTTCGCCGCCGGCGCGACGGTGTCGCCGAGCGCCGCGCGCACCTGCGCCGGCGAGCGCGCCGACCGTTTGCAGCACCGCCGCCTTGCTGTCGGCATCGTCTTCGAGCGTGATACTTCACGCTCGCCGTCGGCGCCCGGCCCGACGCCCTTGATGGTGATGTGATACCCGGAGCCCCTCGGCTCGATCGCGCCGACCATCACCAGCCCGAGGTTCTCGCGAAACGCCACCAGCCGCGCCGTCTCCTCGTCCAGCTTCGCGCCCGGCTTGATCGCCTCGGCCGCGCGCAGCGCGTCGCGCCGCGGAAACGCGTTGATGAACGACGCGCCTTCGATGCCGAGGCTGAGCGCCTGCTCGACCACGCCGTCGAACACCGCGTCGCCGGTCTTGTTCTCGAAATCGCCGATCAGCACCGAGATCGGATCGTTGCGTGGCCGCGACCGGCGCCGAGCCGCGCGAGAGGCAGCCACCCCGCCGCGCCGCCGACCAGCACGATCAGCAGCGCCGCGATCGCCAGCTTCGAGCGGGCGCGGCGCATCGTGCACGATCACTTCGTGCACGTCCGAGCGAATCGATCCATCCGGCGCCAGCCGCGTCAGCGCCGCCACCAGCGCCTGTGTCGACTCGAAGCGATTCTCCGGCTTCGGATCGAGCAGCCGCATCACGATGCTGTTGAGCGACTCGGGAATCGCCGGCATTGATGGTGCGCGGCGCCGGCGGCGCCGCCGACATCCGCGACAGCAGCTCGGTCATCGGGTTGTCGCGGCCCGACAGCCGGGCCCGGCCGACCAGCATGTCGTAGATGATCAGGCCGAAGGCGTATTGATCCGCGCGCTGATCGACCTTCAGGCCCTGCGCCTGTTCCGGCGCCATGTATTCGAGCGTGCCGATCACCGAGCCCGCGGCGGTTTGGGTGGCGCCGTGCTGGACCGACCGCGCAATGCCGAAGTCCATGATCAGCGCGTCGCCGCCGTTCGGGATCGGCTCCTCCGCCGCCCGCTCGATCATGATGTTTTCGGGCTTGAGGTCGCGGTGCACGACGCCTTTCTCGTGCGCGGCGGCGAGGCCCTGCGCGACCTGCTGCGCAATCCGTGATCACGCGCTCGAGCGGCAACGGCCCGCTCGCGCGGATCAGCTGCGCCAGCGTCTCGCCCTCGACAAACGGCATCGTCAGGTACTTGATGCCGTTGATCTCGCCGAGGTCGTGAATGCGGACGACGTATTTGTGCGTGACCTGGCGCGCGAGCACGAGCTCGCGCTTGAAGCGCAGCTCGAGCTCCTTGGCGGCGGTGGCGTCCGACTGCGCGCCCGGGCGGATCACCTTGATCGCCACCGCGACGCCGAGCTCGTGGTCGAAGGCCTGGTACACCGCGCCCATGCCGCCGATGCCGAGCAGCTTGAGGATCGTGTAGCGGGGGCCGACCTGCTGCCCCGCCTGGAAGGGCCCGTCGCCGGGATTGACGCGCGGGCCGGGCGAGGGGCTGTCGAGCGAGGTCATCGCGCCGGTCACGCCCATCGTTGGGGCGGACTCGATGGTCGTCGACGGCTCATTTCCCGTGCGGAGGGTGCCGAGCGGGAGCGCCGTTTCAGCCGGGTCGCCGGTAAAGCTGGGCGCGCCGATCTGGGTGCCGCAATTCGGGCAAAAGCTTACGCCGGCGGCCACGGGAAGTCCGCATTTGACACACGACGGGCTAGCTGGGGGGCCAATCATTTCGGCGAGACGACATTATGTCGCAGGCGCGCGCCTGCGACATCCCTATTGGCGCGCCGCAACCTCGCTCGGGGCCGGCGCATTACGCCGCGCCCCGATGACGCTCAGGGATTCACGCTGATCGACAACTGGCGCTGAGCCACCTGTCCCACCGCATCCGTAGCGCGAACGTAGAACCACGCAAACTGCACCGTCGTCGGCGTTCCGGTGATGGTGCCGTTGGGATTCAGCGTCAAGCCCGCCGGCAGGCCGCCCTGGTTGGGCACGAGGCTCCACGTCAGCGGCGCGCGACCAGTGCCTGCGAGTGGCTGATTGTAAGCCGTGCCGACCTGGGCATTGGGGAGGCTCGCGGTCGTCACGGCAAGCCGGTCGATTCGCACCCACACGGTTTGCGAGTTCGAGTTGCCGAACCCGTCGGCAACGCGGAATGCTATGCCGAACGTGCCGGACTCGGTCGGGGTTCCGCTAATCGCGCGCGAATTGGGGTCGTAGATCAGCCCGCCGGGAAGCCCTCCCGACACATGCGCGATCGAATATGGGCCGCCGCCGCCGCCGGAGCCGACCAGCGTGAACCCCGCGTAGGCGGTGCCGGCGAACCCGTCGGGCGCGGCCGTGCTGACGAGCGCTACCGCCGTCGCTGGCGAATAGAACTCCGCCGTACGTCCCCCGGTTGACGACCAGCCCCACGTTCCGGTCAACAGCGCAGAGCCGTTGGCGAGAAGCGATGACGAGTGGACGTAGCGCTCGACCAGCATGCTGCCAGCGCCGACGAATCCCGTACCCGGCACGTAGCGCTCCATGCTGGCCTGCGGTGGATTCGGCGAACAACATGGGCCGGAGTCGTCGAGCCCGCCGGCCAGCAGCACGCTGCCATCGCCCAAAAGCAGCGCCGAGTGATCGACGCGCGGGCTCTGGAGGTTGCCTGCACTGCTGAACGAGCCGTTGAGCGGATCGAAGATTTCGGCCGTCGTTGCCGCGCGGCACTGCCGCTACCGCCGGCGATGAACACCGTGCCATTGGGCAGTCAGCGTCGCGGTGTGGCGCGCCCGGAAGCCGACCACCGGCAGCCCGGTTGTGAAGGTGAAGGCCGATGTCGCCGGATCGAAGAGCTCGCTGCGATTTCCGCTGTAGCCGCCGCTCGAGCAGCACGCGCCCGTTCGAAAGCAGCGTTGCGGTATGCGAGGCTCTGGCACTTTGCATGTTGCCGCCGGGTAAAGGTCCGCGACGCCACGATATAGAGCTCGGCCGACTGCCAGGTCCCGAAGTTGCCGCCGTTCGCAGGCCCGGAACCGCCGGCGATCAGCACGGTGCCGTTCGCGAGCGCCGTCGAGGTGTGATCGTAGCGGCTCGCGGTCATCGTCGCCGGCAGCAGCTCGAAGGTGCGGGTGTCGGGATGGTACAGTTCCGCCGTCGCCAGGTACTGAAGGGTGTTGCCGGGGCCGTTGAAGTTGTAGCCGCCGGTGACGAGCACGGTGCCGTCCTGCAGCAGCGCGGCCCGGTGTTCGTGCCGTGGCGCGGACATGCTGCCGGAAGTCGACGAAATGACCGGTGGCGGGATCGTAGGTCTCGGCCGTCTGATCGGCAGCCGCCGGTCAGAAGCACCATGCCGTCGGCGAGGGTGGTCGCGGTGTGGGTGGCCCGATAGCGAGACATCGTCGCCAGGCCCGCCGCCGGTTGCACGAAGGTCAGGAACGGGATGTCGTAGCGCCCGTCGACTGCGTGCAGCGATTTGCCACGCGGTGCCGAAGACATAGCCGTCGCCACCCGCATAGGAGTCGAAGGCCGTGGGGAACATCTGGCACGGGAGGTCGGTGCTGAACACCAGCGCAAACGGCGTTTCGGCGGCGAAGAACAGCTGCGGAGACAGGTAGGATGTTGGCAAAGGTTGACGCCAGGGCGGTGCCCGACGCCATCATCGTGCCGTTCGGAGCGCCGCTCGGAAGGCTGCCCTGGATCTCGGCCGTCATGGTCGCGCCGGTCGGGCACACCAGGTTCGACGGCCGCACGCCCATTAACAGGCCGGTGATCCCGGTCCTGACGCGTTGACCGAGACGCGTCCTGGCGCCGAGGGCCAGCGCCGGCTGATTGGTGTCCGAACTAGACTGCTGATCGGCAGGCGGCGTCAGAACGGAGAGGAAAAAATTCTGCTTCGCCACCTGGCCAGCGGCATCGACGACCCTGAGCGTGAACGAGCTGCCGATCGTGCCGGTAGGGGTGCCGGTGATGGTGTTCCCCACCAAACTGAGTCCGGCCGGTAAGGAGCCGATAAACACACTCCAAGAAACAGGACCGACGCCGCTTGCTCCCAATGTGAAGCTGTACGCCGTGCCGAAGGTTGGGTTCGGAAGAACCTGCGTCGTGATGTCGAGCGGGCTGACGCGGATGGTCACAGGCTCAACGCCGGTGTTTCCCGACGAGTCGGTCAGGCGCATTCCGACGGTGTAGACGCCCACGGCTGTCGGAGTTTGGTTGACCCCAAGCGCGAACGTCGACGGGTTATACGTCAGGCCCGGCGGCAGGCTGCCGGATTCGAGGACGACCGTGATACGGCGCACCACTGCCGCCGGTCGCGCCGAGCACGACGCCCGGATACGCACTGTTAATACCGGCATCGGGCAGCGGCACGCCAGTGAGCGCGAGCGCCACTGCCGGATCGTAGGTTTCGGCACTGACGCCCACGAGAGGTGTCGTCGACGAACCACCAATCAGGACCACCCGGCCATTGGCGAGAACCGTCGCCGTGTGACTCGAGCGTTGGGTGAACATGCCGCCGGCGGGCACAAAGGTGCCCGATCCAGGCAGGTAACGCTCGTGACTCGACAGCGGCCTCGGCGCAGTCGTCAGGCGTCGACCACCCGAGACGAGCACGCTGCCGTCAGGCAGCCGCGCAGCCGTGTGAAACTGCCGCGCGAGCGTCATGCTGCCGGTGGCCGTGAAAGTGCCGGTCTGGGGATCGTAGAGCTCGGCGCTGTTTCGCACCGAGGGCGACTGGAGGTCGGCGCCGCCGGCTATCAATACTCGACCATCCGCCAGCAAGGTCGCGGTAATCCCGGAGAATCGCGGCACCGTCGTGCTCCCCGTCGCACTGAACGTTTGCGTGGTTGGGTCGTAGACCTCGGCGGTGTTCAGAGAGGTGCCGCCAACAATCAGCACGCGGCCGTCCTGCAGCAGGGTGGCGATATGCGAATTCCGGAAGTTCACCAAATTGCCGACGACGGTGAACGTCTGGGTAACCGGGTTGTAAATCTCGCCCTGCAGAATCGACGAGGGTCCGAAACCCCCGGTAATCAATACGGTGCCGTCGGACAGAAGCGTCGCGGTGTGACTGACACGACCGAAGTTCATCGGGCTCGGAGCGGTGGAGAAGGTATTGGTAGCGGGATTGAAGATCTCCGCAGCCGTGGAGTAGGTGGTCGTATTGGTGAAGACGGAGCCACCGAGGACTAGAACGGTGCCATTCGCGAGACGGGTCGCGGTGGAGCCGTTGCGAATCGCAGCCATGTTGCCGGTGAAGGCCGTCGAATTAGTTGCTGGGTCCAAGACTTCGGGGCTGCTACCACCTGTCAACAGGACCCGCCCGTCGTTCAACAACGTTGCGGCGCTGTTACTGTGCGGGACGCGGAAGAAGGCGACGTCGGCCGCCGGCTGAATCAGCGATCGGAACGGGAGGTCGACCTTGCCGTCGGTAGAGGCGAGCAGCGTCCAGCCGCTGCCATTGTCGGAGTAGCCGTCGCCGGCAAAGTAGCCGTCGAACGTCGCCGGCGCGTTGGTGACGTCGCACAACGTCGTGCTGCTGAATACGATCGCAAAGCGTGAACCGATGGTCATCGGGATCGCCGGCGTCAGCGCAATGCCGCCAATGGCGGTCAGGTTGCTGGCAAAGGTCCCGGTGGCCACGGTGGTGCCGTCAGGCAGGCCGTCACTACGCACCCCCTGAATCTGCACCGACATGGCGGAACAGAACACGTTGAACGAGCCGACGGCGGTCAGCAAGCCGTTGGCCCCTGCGGTGACCGTCTGCGCCAACCGTCGGCCGCCGGGGCCGCCGAACGTAATCGTCGATCCTCCCTGCGTGTTGCCTTGCTGATCGCGTGCGGAGACGCGAATCGAGAAGTTTCTGAGCGCCACCTGCGGCACCGACGATTGATCGGTGACGCGGGCGGTGAACGCAAACTCGCCGAGGCTCGTCGGCGAGCTCGAGAAGCAGCCGTTGGTTTGCAGCGTCACGCCCGGCGGCAACGTCCCGCCGCTGACATCGAAGTGCAACGGGCCGATCCCGCCATTGGTCGAGAGACAGTAGTTATACGACTCGAAGATGGCTCCGACCGGCACCGCGGTGCTGGCAAAGGTCATCGGGTTGACGACGTTGATCGCCAGCGTCTTGATGGTCAATTGCCCGTTGGCATCGACGGCGCGCACCGCGAAGTTGTAGTACGACTGCGTGGTCGGCGTACCCGAGATCAGGCCGCTCGCGCTCAACACCAGCCCGGGCGGCAGGTTGCTCGGCGGTCCCTCGAACCACGAGATCGGTGCGGGGCCGCTCGCGGTCAGTTGCAGGGCATACGGCTGGCCCAGCGATGCGTCGGTCAGGCGATACGGACTGGTGATCGTGTTGAGCGCTCCCACACGGAGCGTGAACGACTGCTCCATCCGGTGGTTCGCTGAGTCGGTGACCCGCAAACCAATCGTGAAAGCGCCCGCCGTCGTCGGTGTCCCCGCAAGCGACGCCGTCGCCGCGTTGAAGCTGATCCCCGGCGGCAGCACTCCGGAAACCATCTCGATGGTGCGGGGTGCGGTTCCACCGCTGGCCGTGAACGTCACGCCGCTGTATGCGGCACCGGGAGTCGCGTCGGGAAGTGTGCCTGGACTGAGTGCGAGCGCAACAGCCGGATCGAAGATCTCCGCGGTGTTACCGGTCATCCAACTCTGACCGAACCCACCGGTGATCAGCACCGAGCCATCGGACAGCGACGGTGGCCGCATGGTAGCGGTGTCGCGCGACGAGACTCCCCGCGGGCACGAACGTGTTGCTGCCGGGCACCCAGCGCTCCATGGTCGCGTGCCCGAGGATGTAGTCCGCGGAGTTGTCCTGATCGCTACCACCGGTGACGAGCACGCTGCCGTCGGCAAGCGCGGTGGCGGTGTGTTCGTGCCGACGCGACAGCATCGAGCCCGTCGGCGCGAAGCTGTCGGTGGCGGGGTTGTAGATCTCAGCCGTATTCACGATGTCGTTCCAATGGCCGCCGGTAATCAGGATGCGGCCATCCGCGAGCGGTGCGACCGCGGCCCGTCCGCGCGCCTGGCTCATGCTTCCGGCGGTGGCGGTGAACGTCCCGGTAATCGGATCGTAAAGTTCCGCGCTCCGGAACACCGGCCCGCTGGTGAAGCCGCCGATCAACAGGACCCGGCCCGATGCCAGCAGAACAGCGGTGTGATTGTGACGCTCCGTCAGCATGGTTCCCGCCGGAGTGAAGCTACCGCTCGACGGGTCGTAGATCTCGGCGGTGCCGATGCTCTGGTAGACGGCGCCGATCTGCGTCAAACCGCCGGCGATCAGCACGCGGCCGTCGTTCATGAGCGTGGCGGTGTGGTCCTCGTGCGGCACCGACATCGGCCCCGAGGTAAGGGCAAAGGTCCCCGTCGCGGGGTTGTAGATCTCCGCCGTCGCCAGGCGATTGCCGCTGAAGTCGCGCCCGCCGGCAATCAGCACGGTGCCATCCGGCAGCAGCGTGCCGGTGTGGCCCGAGCGCTGACTGCTCATGGCGCCGGTCAGTATGGTCGTTCGCGTCACCGGATCGAACACCTCCGCGGTGTTGTCATTGCCGGTCATCAACACCCGGCCGTCGCTCAGCCTGGTGCTCTCGAGGTTGCCGCGCGAGCGATGCAGGAAGACGACGTCGCCCGACGGCTCGATCAACGATCGGAACGGGAGGTCGTAGCGGCCGTCGCTATTGACCAGCGACACCCACCCGCTGCCGGCATCGGCGAACCCTTCGCCGGCCTGATAGCTGTCGAACGCGGGCACGTTGGCGATGGTGCAGGCGCTCGTCGAGCTCAGGACGAAGGCAATCCGATCGCCGATTCCGAAATTAACGGCCGGCGCGATGGGAATGCCACTGAGTCCATTCCAGAGCGAGCCCGAAGCGATGGTGACGCCATCGGGCGCTCCCCGTGAATCGAGCCGTTGCACGTCGACCGTGACCGGCGCCTGGCAGTTGGTGGTCGAGTTGAACCCAAACGCCGTGAGCGTGCCGCTGGCGCCGACCGTGATGGTCTGCGCCAGCCGACGGCCACCGGCGCCGCCGAACGCGATCGCCGGCTGCGTCTGCGAGAAGCCCTGTTGCTCCCTGGCCGACACCCGGATGGTGAGATCCCTCGTGACCACCTGCGGCGGCGACGCCAGATCGGAGACTCGAACCTGAGGAGTGAACGTACCCAGCGCGGTTGGGGCGTTGCTGAAGCAGCCGTTGGCGAGCAGCGTCACGCCGGGCGGCATCGTTCCGCCCACCACCGACCAGGTGTTCGACGTCACGCCGTTGATGGACGACAGGCAGAAGTTGTAGTTCTCCCTGACCGCCGCCTCGGCCAGGACCGTCGTCGTGATGTCGAGCGGATTCTGGATGCTGATACTGAACGTTCTCAGCGCTGACCGCCCGAGCGCGTCGACGGCGCGGACGATGAAGTCGCGGAACGTGGCTTCGATCGGCGTCCCGGTGATGCTACCGCCGGAATTCAGGAAGAGCCCGGGCGGCAAGGCCGAGGAAGCCGGCGCTAAGGTCCAGAGAATCGGCTCCACGCCAACGGCGGTGAGTTGGACGCTGTATGGGCGGTTCAACGCCCCTGACGTCAGGTTGTACGGGCTGGTAATGGTTAACGCGGCGCCAATCCGAATGGTCAGAGTGACGACCGTGCTGTTGTTCAAGGAGTCGGTAACTCTGAGACCAATGGGGTATGCACCGTTTGCGGTCGGCGTCCCCGAAAGCGTGGCTCCGCTCAGTGTGAGACCCGGCGGCAATATCCCGGACGCCAGCGCGATTTGATAAGGGGCCCCGGACCCGCCAATCCCAATCAGCGTAGTCGCCGGATAGGCGGCGCCGACCTGGCCGTCGGGTAGCGTCAACATGGTCAGGGCCGGCGCGGCCGACGCGGAATAGATCTCACCCGTGTTCGCCGTCATCCAGCTTTGACCGGCACCTCCGGCCACGAACACGGTGCCGTTCGGGAGCAGTATCGCGTTCTGCCGCGCTCGCCGAGCTTCCATCCCTCCCGCTAGCGCGAATGAGTTGGTGGCCGGATCGAACCGCTCGAGCGACGCGAGCGGCAACACGTAGCTGGAGTTCGTCACTTCATCGAACCCGCCAGCCACCAGCACGCTGCCGTCGGCGAGGCGGGTGGCGGAGTGTTGATAACGCGTCGTCAGCATGGTGCCGACGGTCGAGAAGTTGTCGGTGACGGGGTCGTAAATCTCAGCCGTGTTCCTCGGCGGCCCATTCTGCCCACCGGTAATCAGGACTCGCCCGTCGGTCAACATCGTCGCGGCACTGAACCCTCGTGCCATCGACATGCTCCCGGCGGTCGCGGTGAAGGTATTGGTGGCGGGATCGTAAAGCTCGGCAGTGCGCGACGACGATCCGCCGATGTATCCGCTCGCAACCAGCACCCGGCCCGACTGCAGCAGGACCGAGTTGTGGAACTGGCGCGTAGAGGTCATGTCCGGCGCGGCGGTGAATGTGCGCGACACCGGATCGTAGATCTCCGCCGAGGCGACCGCCTGGGTGGTGATGCCGACGTTGATGTTGCCGCCGGTAATCAGGACGCGGCCATCGTTCATCCGCGTCGCCGCGTGCGAATCGCGACCGACGGACATCGGGCCGGCGGTCACGGTGAAGGTGCCGGTGGCTGGATCGTAGGTCTCGGCACTCGCCTGGCGAGTTCCGTTCAACTGTCCGCCGACCACCAGGACGGTGCCGTCCTGGAGCAGCGTGGCGGTGTGCTGGCTTCTCGCGACGCTCATGCTTCCGGTGAGCGTCGAGGAGTTGGTGGAAGGATCGTAAATTTCGGCACTCGCGCCGGTCCCCGTCAGCAGCACGGTGCCGTTATTCAATAGCGTTGCGGCAGCGCCGGCGTTGCGCGCGTTGGTCAGGTAGCCGACCTCCATCGCCGGCTGGATCAACGTGCGGAAACTCGGCACGTCGTAGCGGCCATCGGTGCTGAACAGGGAGGCCCACCCGCTGCCGGCATCCGCGTACGCATCGCCGGCGTTGTACAGATCAGTCACACCGGCGTTGGTCAGCGTGCAGGCCGTCGGCGAGTTGATGATGAAGGCGAACTGCGCGCCGATCGGCAGGGCGATCGCCGGCTCGAGGGAGATCGCCCCCAGAAGGTTGTTGACCGCGGTGCCGGTGGCGATGGTCGTCCCGTCGGGCAAGCCGCTCTCCGTCAGGCGTTGAATGTCGATTCTCACCGGACCGGAGCTTGGGCAACTGATGTTCTGCAACCCGATGCCCGTGAGCGTGCCGTGCGCGCCGACGGTCACGACCTGTGCGATACGCCGCCCGCCAGGGCCGCCAAACGAGATCGGCGGCTGCGTTTGCGACCCGACCTGCTGATCCTTCGCCGATACCCGCAGCGTGAGCGCGCGGCTCACCGTCTGCTGCACCACGGTGTTGAGGCACGTCGTCGATGGCGTGCAGTCGGTGGCTTGCACGGTGAAGTTGAACGTGCCGTGGCGGCGCGGGGTGCCGGTGAACGTGCCGTTGGCGTTGAGGGTGAGGCCCGGGGGCAGCGTGCCGCCAGTGAGCGTGACCGCGCGCGTACCGTTGCCGCCAACCAGCGGCAGCGACACCTGGGTCTCGAGCACGACGCCTTCCCGCAGCTGGGTTGGCGAAATATCGAGCGGCGCGCCGACGAACAACGTCAGCGACCGCGACGCGACCTGCCCCAGCGCGTCGGTGGCGCGAACCGTCAACGGGGGGGTGGTGCCCGGATTCGGAGGCGTGCCGCTCAGCACGCCGGCGTTCGAGATCGACAGCCAGTCGAGCAGCGGACTGCCTCCGGTGTCGAGCGTCCATTGCACCGCGCCGGTGGCGCCGCCGACCACGACGGTCGCGCTATACGGCGCGCCGATGAATCCGCTCGGCAGGAAGGTAGTGACGATGACCGGCGGGCCGACATTGATGGTGTAGTCGCGCGTCGCGGTTCGAGATGGCAACGCCGAATCACGCGCCTGGATGGTGAACGCGAACGTGCCCGACTGAACCGCGATGCCACTCAGAACGCCGGTCACGGCATTGAGCGTCAATCCACCCGGGATCTGATTCGACGAGACGCTCCATGCGTACGGAGAGGTTCCTCCTGTGGCGGCGAGCGTCTGCGCGTAGGCGTCGCCGACAGTGGTGGCGGGCAGCGCTGCGGTGAGAATGGACGGCGTTGACGCGACCGTCACCGAGACGGTTCCAGTCGTGAACCCGCCGACGCCATCGGCGATGGTATAGGTGAAGCTGTCCGATCCGTTGAAACCGGCGTCCGGCGTGTAGGTCACGCTGCCGTCGGCATTCAGGACGACGGTGCCGAACGCGCCGTCGGCAACGCTCACTATTTCCGGCGCTTCGGTGCCCGGGTCGGCAATCACCATAATTCCGGGTTCGGTGCTGCTGCCGACGGCATAGATTTGCGCCGCCGTTTCGTCGACCTCGAGCCCCACCGGCGCCAGCGGCAACGGCAGCGCCGCCGCGACGCGCAACGTCGCGCCGTCGATGATGGTCAGCGTCTTGTCGAGCGCGCTACCGACGTAAATGCGGTTCAGCGCATGGTTGACGGCAACGGTGCCCGGCCCGTCGCCCACCCTGACGGTGGCAATCACGGTGTTGGTGGCGCCGTCGATCACCGTCAGCGAGTCGTTGTTGTAGTCGGCCACGAACACGCGGCCGCTGGTGCGGTCCACGGCCAGGTAGTTTTGGGTGCCCACGAACGGGCTCGGTGATCCAGCGGTCAACGACGCGAGCACCTCGTCGTTGGCGCCGTTGATGACGTGAACCATCCCCGGATCGCCGTTCTGGAACTGTTCGCCGACATAGATGCGATTGAGGACCGGGTTCACCCTGATGATGTTGATGAGCGACCCGTCCGCCTCGGGGAAGGGCGTGGCCACGTGCGTCACGCTGTCGAGCACGCCGAACTGCGTGGTCGAGCCGGAGGTGATGCGGAAGTAGACCTTGCCGGTCGCCGGATTCGGCACGATGTCTCGGCCGACGCTGATCTGCCCGGGAGTCGTCGAGGTCGCCGGGATCCGACTCATGTCCGCCTGCACCACCGAGTGATCGACGCCGTCAATGATCGAGATGCCGCCCGGGAACGCAGCGCCGTCGGAGCCGTTGCCGACGTAGATCTTGTTGCGCGTTTCGTCGATGCCGATGCCGAATGGGAACGGACCAACCGGCACGCTCGCGATCACGGTGTTGCTGAAGCCATCGATCACCCGCACGAAGCCGGGCAACGCATCGCTGCCGCCCGCGACCGTCGCTGCGGTGTTGAGGGTGTAGATGCGGTTGGTCACCGAATTCCTGACGGCGAAGACTTCGCGTCCGTCGCTGTGCGCCAACACCACGTTGCCAGCCGGACCGTTCTCGTTGACGCGGGCCACGGCCGCACCGGTCAGGGTCTGCGCTACGAACCCGGTGTGCGAAATCGGATCGACCGCGACGTAGCCCATTTCGGCGGCGACCGGAACGATCTGCTGGAGACCGGTCGTGACGTCGATCGAGCGAATGATGGTGGCGCCGCCGGTGACATACGCGCGATTGTGAGCGGGGTCCAGCGTGATTCGTGTCGGCGGCAGCGTCGACTGAACCGCGGCCACAATCGAGTGGTCGAGCGCGTCGACAATCGTGGTCCTCAGGTCGCTTCGCGACGTCGTGATTACCCGGTTGGCGGTCTGGTCGACTCTCACCATCGTCTGACCGTCCTCGCGTCCGATTGGCAGGAGCGTCAGGATGGTGTTGAAGGTGGCACTCGAGCGATTGCCATCCACCACCGCGAGGCGGCTGATGCCAGGGAATTCGGCCAGGCGGGCGTAGACATGCCCGGTGGCGTTGTGCACGGCCAGTCGCGTGTCGAGGTTGCCCTGGGCGGCGGAGCCCGGCAGGGTGATCAGGGCGAGGCGGGTGTTCGAGGCTCCATCGATCGCGTACAACGATGAGCCGGAGACGGCATAAACCAGGTTCGACGACGGGTTCACGACCAGGTTCGAGGGATTGGACGTCAGCGGGATCAGGGTCAACTGGTGGGTTACACCATCCATCGCGTAGACGCCCGAAGCGCTGCCACCGTTCACCGCGATGAAGATCCTGTTGGTGACACCGTTCACAGCAAGGCTGAGCGCGGTACCACCGCCCGGGGCGGGGATCTGACTCAACACCTGATGGAAGGTCGAACTCGACGGGTCGGCGTCGATCACGATGATCTGACTCTGCGCCAACGCGCCGGGGGACGCACTGGAGCTGGTCAAATACACACGTCCGCGCGCCTCGTCGATCGCCATCGACTGCACACTGCCCAGTGCGAGCGACAGGATCACCTGGTTGAAGGTCGGACTCGCAGATCGCCCATCAACCGCGTTCAACGTGGTCCCGCGCATGTAGACGATGTTGGTCGCCTGGTTAACCAGGCTGAGCGTCAGCGCGCTTGGAACGGGCATCGGCATCGAGCCAATCAGCGCGTTGGTGTTGGTGTCGAGAATGCCAATCACCCCGATGCCAAGTGCGCTCATCACGCCACCGCTCAGATAGCCAAGACCGGTGGACTGGACGACGGCCAGATCGCCGTGCCCGGTCAGCACCGGAGCACCCGCCGTCACCCCACGCACCGTCGTCAGGACCGATGGGAAGCCGGCGTCAGGATCGCGATCGTTCGCATTGGGCGTGAAGGTCAGGGGCGTGTCCGTGCTGGTGGCGGCGACATCGGAAATCGCCACGACCGGGCTATCGACGCAGACGCCGGCATCACCGGCGCCGACAATGCCGGTCAGCTCCTGCGCCGTGAGCGCGCGGCTGAAGATCATCACCTCGTCGATCAACCCGTTGAACTCGTTGTGGGTCGTGACCGCGTCGCCGCCAATCATCAGCGCGGTGGTGTTGGGCGCAATCCCAAGCTCGTTCTCGATCGAGGCCACCTGCGCTCCGTCGACGAACAGTCGGGTGGTGTCGCCGTCATAGGTGCAGGCGACGTGCGTCCAACGGCCGGCCTGGACCGGGCCTCCGACCAGGGACGGCGCGGTGCCGATTTCACACACCGCAGACGCGTTGTTGGTCAAGCCGAGCGAGTAGCTGCCCGTCTTCCTCACAATCGCCTGATAGTCCTCGACCGTGGCGGCCGGCCTGACCCACGCGGCCATCGTGATCTGGTTGGTCCCGGGGGTCAGGTTCGCGGCGTTGGCGACGAGAATGCCCGAGCCAGCGCTGCGGTCGAAGCTGAAGGCCGTGCCGACGATACCGGCCGCGGTCTGCACGTTGCCTTGCGGCGAGCCGTTGTTGCCGCCCCGCAGATCGGGGGCAATGACATCGAAGTCGCCCGCCCACCAGCTGATCGCATTCGCCGGTTCCGCGACGCACTCGGCCGTGGTCACGAGGATCACGAAACTCTGCGGCGGGCTCGTGTCGTTGCCGCCGTTGGCCGTGCCGCCGTCGTCACGCGCGCGCACCGTGACGGTGGCGTTTCCGGTGGCGCCGGGCGCCGGAGTGAATGACAGCGTGCCGTCGGGCGAGATGCCCGGCTGGACGCTGAAGAGGTCGTCGTTATCGACGGTCACCAGGAAGACCACCGACTGCGCGCTCTCGTTTGCAGGACCGGCGCTGATTCCCGTGACCCAGGCGGGAACGGTCTGCGCACCCGCGCCGGCCGCCACTTGATGGAGGCCCTGCACCGGGTCGAACCGTGGTGGATCGTTCACCGGGGTGACGGTGATCGCGAACGTCTGCACACCGCTCACGTCCACGCCGCCGTTCGCGGTGCCGCCGTTGTCGTGCAGGGACACCGAGACGATGGCGCTGCCGTAGGCATCAGCGGCGGGCGTGAACGTCAGGGTACCGTTCGGCGCAACTGCGGGTTGGGCGGAGAACAGCGTCGGGTTGTCGTTCGAAACGATGAAGTCCAGCGCCTGCCCAGACTCGCTCGGCGGACCGGCACTGATTGACGTCGCCCAAGTGGGCACGCTGACGAGGCCGCCGTCTTCCAGCACCGTCTGGTTCGAACCGGCCGTGAACGAGGGCGCCACATTGGCCACCGCGGTCGTGGTGGTAATCGTGAACGTCCGTGGCGAGGTCGAGTCGACGCCGCCATTCGCCGTGCCGCCGTTGTCCTGCAGCACCACGCTGACGGTCGCTGTGCCCTGACCGGTGGCCGCGAGCGTGTACGTCAAGGTGCCGTTCGAGGCGATCGCCGGCTGCGCGCTGAACATCGCGCGGTTGTTGTTCGACACGATGAAGTTGAGCGCCTGGCCGGATTCGTTCGCCGGACCCCCGCCAATCGTCGTGGCCCAGTTCTCCACCGTTGGGGCCCGGCGCCCAGGCCGACCGTCTGGTTGGAACCGGCGACGAAGTCGGGCGCGTCGTTCACCGACAGCACCGACACCAGCACCGACCCGGTCGCGCTGCCACCGCGCCCGTCGCTGACGGTGTAGGTGAAGCTGTCGGGGCCGTTGTAGTCGGCCGCCGGCGTGTAGCTGATGTTGTTCCCCGCAACCTGCGCGGTGCCGTGTAGCGGCGCGGTAACACTGGTGATCGACAGCGCGTCGCCGTCGGCGTCGCTGTCGTTGCCGAGCACGCCGATCGTGGTCGCGGTGTCTTCATTCGTCGTAGCGACGTCATTCACCGCCGTCGGCGTCCGGTTCTCGATCGCCGTCGCCAGCGTGTGGCTGTTGTTGCCTGGCGAGGGATCCGACTGGCTGCCGCTTGCGCTGGCGGTGTTCGACAGCGATCCGCCGCCCCTCGCCTGCAGCGTGAGGGTGTAGGTCGCCGCGGCGCCGCTCGGGAGCGAGCCGACCGTGCACGACACCTGGCTCGCGCCGGCGCTGCACGCGCCCTGGGATGAGCCTGCCGACACGAAGCTCGCCGATGCGGGCGTGAAGGTGTTGGTGAGCGCGACACCGGTCGCATCGCTCGGGCCGTTATTGGTGACAACCACGGTGTAGACGACGTTGGCGCCGAAGGCCACCGGGCTTGGCGTGCGTGTTTGCGTGACCTGCAGATCGGAAGTGGCAGCGCCAGGACCAGTCACCACGGTCGTCTGCGCCACTCGGTTGTTGGAGGTGTTGTAGTCGAGCGGCGTGGAGGTAACCGCGCCGTTGACGACAACGCTGCCGCCGCGGTTGAACGCCTTCAACACCACGGCTACCGACACGTCGCCGCCGGCCGCGATCGTCCCGATGGTGCAGACGATGGGATTCGCCGTCGTGCACGTGCCCTGCGAGGGCGTCACGTCCTGCAGCAGCAGTTCCGCCGCCGGATAGGACAGCGAGAAACTCACGCCGGTGGCCGCGGCCGGTCCGTTGTTGTGAATCAAGGCGCTATAGGTAATCGAACCGCCGAGCGCAACTGGGTCCGGCGCGTCGGTCAGCGCCAGCGTCACGTCCGCGGATCCCGCCGGCGGTGGACCAACGATCACCGTCACGGTGGCCGCAGCGCTGAACACCGTGCCGTCGTTGGCCCGGAAGGTGAACGTGGCACTGCCGGTAAATCCTGCCGGCGGCGTGTAGGTCACGTTCGGCGCGGTGCCCGACAGCGTGCCGGCGGTCGGACCGGAGAGGATGCTAAAGGTCAACGGGCTGTTTTCAGCATCGCTGCCGGTCAGCACGATCGGCAGTGCCACACCCTGCGGCGTGTTCAGCGTAGCCGGCGCGGCCACCGGCGCATCATTGACCGGCGTCACATTGATCGACACGGTCGCGAACCCCGAGCTCACATCCCCCTGGACGACCTGGTAGGTGAAGCTGTCGGGGCCGTTGAAGTTGGCGGCCGGGGTGTAGGACAACGTCGGCCCGCTGCCCGCCAGGGTGCCGTGCGCCGGCGGGTTCCCCACCGCGAAGGTGAAGGGGCCGCTGCCCGACGCGGTCAGGGTAATCGGCGTCGTGGTGTCTTCGACGACGGTCACCGTCTGCGCGTTGGCGCCGGCAGCGACGCTGATCTGGAATGCACCGGTAGCAAACCGTGTGGGGCTGGCAACGTCGGTGGCCATCGCGGTGAAGCCGAACGTGCCGGATTGCGACGGCGTGCCGCTGACCACGCCTGACGGACTGAGCGAGACGCCGGCCGGCAGAGCGCCGGAGGCGAGCGACCAGGAGTAGGGAGCAAAGCCCCCGGCGGCGGCAAGCGACGTCGACGACGCCTGGTTGACCGATGCGCCTGGCAACGGGCCGCCAAACACCACCACCGGCTCGAACACGCGGATCGTCAGCGTCGCGGTGTCGGTCTGGGCGTTGGCGTCGCTCAGTGTGACGGTAAACGTGAACACACCCGACAGCGTGGGCGTGCCGGTAATCGCGCCGTCAGGGGCCAGCGTCAATCCCGGCGGCAGCGAACCGGTGGTCACCGCCAGCGAGAATGGCGCGGCGGAGCCGGTCTGTTCGATCGTCTCGCCGTACGCCAGCCCGCGCGTCGCATCGTCGAGCGTCTCGGTGATGATGAGCGGAATCGAGGCGCCGATCTGCGGGGTGGTTTCGCCGGCGATCACATCCAGGGTGTCAACCGGGTACGAGGTGGTGGCCACACCGACGTTCTTCAAGTCTTCGAGCGCGCCGGTCAGCACGTCCAGCGGATTGCCGGCCGGCGTGCCGCCGCCACCAGCGCTGGTGTCGCCGAGCGGGCTGTAGATGCGCAGCGTCACGCGCGCCGTTTCGCCTGGCGCGAGCGCCATCGTGGCGTTGTCGATATCCGGATTGTCGATGTCGGGATTGATCACCGACGACACCTGCTGCGCGATCGACGGATCGACGAAGGACGGGCTGTTGATGTTGACCACCGTCAGGTTGCGGTTCGGCTGCACCACCGCGCACCGGTCGATCGACGGCGCCGCAGTGGTCTTGGTGATGACCAGCTGAAACTGCACGCCCGCATTCAGCAGCCGCTGCTGTTGCGCCTGCTTGAGCAGCAGCTTGACCTGGTAGGCCGTCGCGGTGTTGCCGACGTTGGCGATGTTCCAGGTCACATCGGTCAGCGCGGCGTTGTCGATGTCCGGGTTGTCGATGTCGGGGTTGTCGATGTCGGGGTTGATGATGTTGGGATTGTCGATGTCGGGGTTGTCGATGTCCGGATTGTCGATGTCGGGATTGATGATCGAGCGATTAGCGAGCAGCGAGTTGTCGATGTCCGGGTTGTCGATGTCGGGATTGTCGATGTCGGGGTTGGCGCGCGAGACATTGTCGATGTCGGGGTTGCTCACCACGGCGTTCGACACCCTGAGCGCGTGCGCTTCGGCGTTGTCGATGTCGGGGTTGTCGATGTCGGGGTTGTCGATGTCCGGATTGTCGATGTCGGGGTTGGTCCGATCGGGATTGAGGAAGACGCGTCCCGCCGCGTTGACGCTGGTGCCCTCGGTGACCGTAATCGGCACCGCCGCGCCCGGATCGGTCGAGGTCACGAACACCTCGCGCGAGATGCTGGACTTGGCGGCAATCGTCACCGGCAGATCGAACAGCGGCTCGAACTGCTGAAACGACGCCCGCCCGCCGGGTGGCTGCGCGGTGATGTGCAGCACCACCGGCTTCACCAGGTTGTCGGGATTGGTCACCGTAATCACGAACGAGCGCTGCATCAGCCGGCGCGTGCCGTCGGGATCGGTCACAAAGCCGAGCGGCTTGTTGTTGCCGAGCGTCGACATGATCAGTCCGCTCGAGACCCGCGCCGAGTAGACGTTCTGGTCGCGCATCCCGGCCTGTCCCGCCTGACACAGTTCCACCGGCTGGGTCGGATCGAAGATGCTGGTGCCGGTATAGCCGGCAAAAGTCGGCGCCGTGTAGTGCTGCCAGTTGCCGTCTCGCGGTGCCCGCACGTCGCGGTTGTCGCCCCAGGCGGTGAAGAAGGCCGCGGGATCGGACGGCAGGGTGTTGAATCGCCAGGTGCCGTCGCCGTTCGACAGAAACGACGGCGACATCGTCACGTCGAGGTAGTCGCCGATGAACGGCTTGGTACCGAGGCCGAACAGCGGCAGGTTGGGCGGATTGAACTGCAGCTGCTCGGGAGCGCTTTGGCCGGCGCGGACGCCCTCGAGATAGTTCGAGATCTTCGCCGATGGGCCCCACGTCGGCGGCGCGCCCGGCCATCCGGCGACCGCGCGCAGGTCGAGCGTGTGTCGCTTCGGACGCTGCGACGGCGGACCGGTCCAGTTGACGGCAATGAAATCGTCGATGTACTGGCCCCACACTCCCGACACGTCGTCTCGCTGATCCCAGAACACCAGGTGCAGCTTGCCGCCGCCAAAATTCAGCACCGGCATGATCTGATGACCGCGCTGCGGCGGGTTGTCCGCGGCGAGCGGCTGCGACCAGGTCTTGCCGTCGGTCGACGTCGAGATGACGATGCGCGCATCGCCGCCCATGCCGATGCCGCGCTCGGCCCACGCCACGTAGACGCGGCCGGTGCCGTCAACCGTCATCGCCGGATAGCTGTTGGTGCGGAACGAGGTGGCGGTGGTGCCCTGGTCGAACGGGCTGATCCTCGCGACCTCGAGCGGGCTCGAGAACGTCTTGCCGCCGTCGGTCGACCTGGTGATCAGGATGGCGTCGGGCTGCGCGTTGCTCAGGAACTCGCGCCACGCCACATACAACGTGCCGGTGTTCGGATCGATCGCCGTAATCGCCGACTGGTTGATCTGGCTGCGCTCGCTGATTCGCTGCGGCCGGCTGAAGGTCGCGCCGCAGTCGGTCGACCGCGACAGCATGATCTGGGTGCGGCCCTCCATCGGCACACCCTGCTTGTGCTTGCCGAGCCCTTCGAGCTCCTTTCCCTTGAGGCGCGGTTTCTTCGGGTCCCTGGCGAGCGGTTCGAGGAACGCCGAGTAGACCACGTAGATGTTGCCGGCCGGGATGGGCTGGGCCTGTCCGGGGATGCTGCACACCGGCCCGGTCGTCGGCTTCTTCGCCAGGCCCTGGTTGGCCGCCGGGGCCCGCTTCGGATCGTAATCCTTGTCCTTCTTGTCCTTCGCTTTCGCGCGATCGTTCTTGTCGTCGGCGTCGGTGCGTCCCGGACCCTTCATCGCGCGCGGGATGTCGACGCCGATCCAGGGCTTGTCCAGGAAGCGGTACTCGGATCCGACGTCGATGACCGTGGTGCTCAGGTAGGCAATCGAATCGCCGGCCTCGAGGTTGTTGTTGTCGATGTAGCGCGCGACGAACACCTTGCCGGCGTCCTGATTGCGGTTGAAAGCCATGCCGCCGAGATAGAACATGCCGTTGGTGCCGGCGCGAATCACCGGGTCGGCGCCGGCCTCGAGACCGTAGAGCGGCGAGGTGCGTCCCTCCGTCGAGACATCCTGGCGGAAGCCGGGAAGCAGCGTGCTCTTCCAGGTGCTGCCGCCGTCGAACGACTTGAACACGCTCACCCACGCATCGCCGACCACCGACTCTCCGAGCCCGGGAATGTCGACGGTGCGATAGTCGTTCGCCGAGCCAAGCAGGTGCAGCGGGTTGCGGGTCGAGACCGCAATCGACGGCTCGTTCTGACGCTGCAGGAACGGGTCGCCACCCGGGAAGTTGGTGCCCGAGACCATGTTGATGTTGCGCCCGGCGATCGGAATCGGTACCTGTCCGGACTGCGCGCCGACATCGACCAGCGCGATCGACACGCTGGCCGCCAACGCGACCAGAAGGCCCGCGCCCAGGCGTACGCCGCGACTCAGCAATTTGCTATTTGGATTCTTCATGGGGGGAATCAAGGCTGACAAACCGGCGAACGCTCGGGCACACTGCCAGCCTCCATGCGATCGGCATCAGGCGATACCGACGGCACGACCGCGACGCGGGGAGACGCGACGGCCGGGGCCTGGGGGGCACTGGAATCCCTTAAAGAGCGTTGTTGGTCTACGAGTTGGCTGCCGAGCTTACACGAAAGCGATGCGGATTTTCCTGCAGAAGCAAGCGCGGGGCATCACCCGATAGGGGCAGAATTCGTCGGATTTCGCGCTTCTGCGCGCTATTTAGCGGACGCGGTAGGCGTAAACGGTGTCCTGGTCGCGAATGATCAGCAGCCCGTCGGTGATGATCGGATGGCTCCAGGTCGGCAGCCCGCTCTGCTGGCCGAGCGTGAATCGGCCGTGCTCGACGGTAGCCGCGCCGGATTGGCCTCGGCCAGGCCGACCACGCCGTCCTCGCTGTAGAGATAGAGACGGTTGTCCGCGAAGATCACGCGAGCCCTTGCCGACGCTGCGATCGCGCCACGCCATCTGCGCCGGTGTCGAACTTCAGCGCGGTCAGGATGCTGCTCGAAAATCCGTAGAGGTGATCGCCGACCAGCACCGACGAGGCGTGATGGTTGCGCATCTCGCGGGTGAAGTAGACCTCGTTGGCGGTGGCCAGGTTTCCCGCCGCGCGCACCTCGAGCAGCGCCGCGCCGGTGCCGTAATCGGACGACACGAACACGCGGGTGCCGCGCACGATCGGCGTGGCGACGTTCGCGGTGCCGTTGTTCGCCTTGCTGTAGGACCACAGCAGCCGGCCGTCGCGCGGATCGACCGCGAGCGTGTGCGACGTCGGTGAAGAAGATCACCTGGTTGAGGCTGCCGGTGCGCATCAGCACCGGCGACGAATAGCCCGCGCCGTCGCTGTGCTGCTGCCACAGCGTCGAGCCGTCGGCCTTCGACACCGCGACGATCGACGCGCGCCGGCCGCCGGCGTTGACGATGATGCGATCGCCGACGATCAGCGGCGATTCGCTGTAGCCCCAGTACGGATTCACGCCGCCGAACTTCTGGACCAGGTTGATCGACCAGATCTTCTTGCCGGTCGCGCTGTCGAGGCAGGTCAGGTCGCCGCTGCCGCCGAGCACGTAGAGCCGATCGCCGTCGCACGGTCGGCGTGCTGCGCGGCCCGTCGCCGCGATCGTTCTCGATAGCGGCGGCCGTTGAGCGTTTCCCAGACCTTCTTGCCGGTCGCGCGATCGATCGCGATCACGTATTCATTGCCGCTGCGCGCGCCGAGCGTGTAGAGCCGCCCGCCGGATGAGGAGAAGGATGAGTAGCCGTTGCCGGCGCCGGCGCATCCGCCACGCCTGCGGCGGACCGGACTTCGGCCAGTCCTGCAGCAGGCCGGTTTCCGCCGAGATGCCGTCGCGATTCGGCGCCGCGCCACTGGAACCATTCCGGCCGGCGCCGGCTGCTGCGCCAGCATCGAGGCCGATCGCAGCACGACCCACGCGAACGACGCGCAGTTGCCATCCGCAAGTCGCCATGCGGGCCTCCCGCAAAACAGGTACCATTTCGAGTGATGAATCGAGGGATTCTCGTCGCTGCGATCGTCGCCGTCGTTGTCGTCGGCGGGATCTTCCTGATGCGTGACGCGCCCGGCGCCCGAGCGAGGCGCCCGAGCGGACCCGCCACCCCGGCCGGATCGCGCATCGTCCCCAAGAAAGTCGAGCCGCCGTCGCCGGTCGTGACCGAGGCGCCGCAGAAAGGCCGCGCCGAAAAAGGCGGAGGCCCCGCCGCCGGCGGCCGCGCCCGCGGCCCCGGCCGCGCCGACGCTGGCGTCGCTGACGCTCGAGTCCGACGTGCCCGGCGCCTCGGTGTTCATCGATCGCCAGTTCGTCGGCAACACGCCGCTGTCGCTCGACAAGCTCGCAGCCCGGCAGCAAGCGCGTGCAGCTCACCGCGACCGGCTTCGACAGCGTCCAGAAAACCATCGAGCTCAGTCCCGGCCCGAACGCCGTGACGATCCGCGTCAAGGAAGTCAGCCTGAGCGCGCGCACCCCGGTGGTGCACAAGCACGGCATGGGCTCGTGCGACGGCACGCTCAGCGCGACGCTCGACGGCCTGCAGGTACGACACCTCGAACAAGGGCGATGCGTTCACGCTGTCCTATGCGCAGGTCGAGCAGTTCGCGATCGATTACCTGCAGAAGAACCTGCGCGTGAAGCAGAAGGGCGGCAAGACCTGGAACTTCACCGACAAGAACGACAACGCCGACGTGCTGTTCGTGTTCCACCGCGACGTCGAGGCGGCGCGCAGGAAGCTGGCCGACGGCTACACGCCGGGCACAGTAGATCGTTCGTCTTTCCCGCGGTATTCGATGCAAAATATCGATTTTTCCGTTTGTTCGCCCGTTTGCTATCCTAGAGACCTATGAAACGCATCTTCCTCTTCATGGCGACCAACATCGCCATCATGATCACGCTGTCGATCGTGCTCAGCCTGCTCGGCTTCACCGGCTACCTGACCGCCGACGGCCTCGACTACGCCGGCCTGATGATGTTCTCGCTGGTCTGGGGCTTCGGCGGCGCGTTCATCTCGCTCGCCATGTCGCGCTGGATGGCCAAGACGGCGATGGGCGTGCAGCTCGTCGACGGCCGCACCGGCCACGCCGAGCTCGACTGGCTCTACCAGACCGTCGAGCAGCAGACCCGCAAGGCCGGGCCTGCCGATGCCGGAAGTCGGCGTCTACGACTCGCCCGAGGTCAACGCCTTCGCCACCGGCCCGAGCAAGAGCCGCAGCCTGGTCGCGGTGTCGTCGCGGCCTGCTGCGCTCGATGCAGCGCGATGAAGTCGCCGGCGTGCTGGCGCACGAAGTCTCGCACATCCGGCAACGGCGACATGGTCACCATGACGCTGATCCAGGGCGTGGTCAACGCGTTCTCGATCTTCTTCTCGCGCGTCATCGCCAACATCATTCGCCAGCTGGTCGACGAGCGCATCTCGCACCTGGTGTTCTTCGTCTCGACCATCGTCTTCGACATCGTCTTCAGCATGCTCGGCATGTTCGTGGTCGCCTGGTTCTCCCGCGCGCGCGAGTTCCGCGCCGACGCCGGCGGCGCCGCCATTGCCGGCCGCGGCAACATGATCGCCGCGCTGCAGCGCCTGCCAGCAGAACCAGGCGCTGGTCGACAACTCGCAGCCGCAGCTGGCGACGATGAAGATCAACGGCGGCAAGGGCTTCATGGCGCTGATCTCGACCCACCCGCCGCTCGAAGACCGCATCGCCGCCCTCCAGCGCGGCTAGTCGCTGAAAGTGAACCTGCTTCACTTTTACGAGTTTCGTAATTCCAGGGCCTGACTTCGGTCAGGCCCTTATAATTTGCGCGTGGTTTCCGAAACCGTCGAAGCCGAAGGGCACCTGATCGACTCGGGCAATTTCCAGTCGATCCTCACCACCGTGGTCGAGCACGGCTCCGAGTACGAAATTCTCCGCTTCGACGTCGGCCGCACCAACGCACAGGGTTCGCACCTCTCGCTGAAACTGACCTGCGACGACGACGCGCGGTTGCAGGATCTGCTGTCGAAGCTGTCGGTCTTCGGCTGCTTCGTCGAGGGCACGCCCAACGCGCTGCTCCGCCAGGCCGACATGGACGGCGCGGTGCCGGTCGATTTCTACTCGACCACCAATCATCGGACCTCGGTGTATCTCGACGGCGCCTGGGTCGCCGCCGCGCAACCAGCGCATGGACGCCGCGCTGGTCGGTTCGATCGCGGCAACGCGTCGACCTGCCGCAAGCTGCGCGACATCCGCAAGGGCGATCTGGTGGTCTGCGGCATGCAGGGCGTGCGCGTCTCGCCCGACGTGCAGTCGCGCGACAAGCCGAGCTTCGGCTTCATGAGCAACGAGGTGTCGTCGGAGCGCCGCGTCGAGACGGCGGTCGGCGCGCGTCGCCGACATGATGCGCCGCGTCAAGGCCGACGGCGGCAAGATCGCCTTCGTCGCCGGACCGGTCGTCGTGCACACCGGCGGCTCGCAGTATTTCTGCGACCTGATTCGCCTCGGCTACGTCGACGTGCTGCTCTCGGGCAACGCGCTCGCCGTGCACGACATCGAGGTCGCGCTCTCGGGCACCTCGCTCGGCATCGATCTGAGCAGCGGCCATCCCGTCGAGCACGGCCATCGCAACCACATGCGCGCGATCAACGCGGTGTGCCGCGCCGGCGGCATCGCCCGCGCGGTCGAGACCGGCGTGCTCACCTCGGGCCTGATGCACACCTGCCACACCCACGGCGTGAAATACATCCTCGCCGGATCGATCCGCGACGATGGGCCGCTGCCCGAGACGATGATGAACCTGGTCGAGGCGCAGGATGCCTACAGCAAGGCGCTCGACGGCGTCGAGGTGGTGGTGATGCTGTCGTCGATGCTGCACAGCATCGGCGTCGGCAACATGCTGCCGTCGTGGGTCAAGGTGATCTGCGTCGACATCAACCCCGCGGTGGTGACCAAGCTGTCCGACCGCGGCTCCACGCAGACCATCGGCGTCGTCACCGATGTAGGATTGTTCCTCCACCAGTTGGCTGAGCAGCTGAAGAAGTGACATGTTCAAGACACTGATTGATCCGTCGACGCTCGCGGCGAAGCTGGCCGATCCGACCTGGATCGTGATCGACTGCCGCTTCGACCTGGCCAATCCCGCGAAGGGCGAAGAGCTGTATCGCGAGGCGCACATTCCCGGCGCGAAGTACGCGCACCTCGATCGCCATCTCTCCGGCACCAAGACCGGAAAGAACGGACGGCATCCGCTGCCCGGACTCCGACGTGATCGTCCGCAACTTCAGCGATCTCGGGCATCTCGTCCGGCATGCAGGTCGTGGCCTACGACGCCGACAACGGCATGTATGCGAGCCGGTTGTGGTGGATGCTGCGATGGATGGGCCACGATGCGGTCGCGGTGCTCGACGGCGGCCTCGCGCGATGGATGCGTGAAGGGCATCCGACGCGCGGCGGCGTGGAGTCGTCCACGCCCGGCAACTTCAAGGGCTCGCCGCGTCCCGGCTGGCGCCTGACGGTCGATGAAGTCGTGAAGGACCTGCGGCGATCCGCTGCGGTTGCTGGTCGACTCGCGAACGCCCGAGCGCTATCGCGGCATCGGCGAGACGCTCGATCCGGTCGGCGGCCACATTCCCGGCGCGGCCAACTACTTCTTCCAGCAGAACCTCACCGCCGAGAAGACCTTCAAGTCGCCCGACGACCTCAAGACCCAGTGGTCCGCCGTCGTCAAAGGCCACGACCCGCGCGACGTGGTGGTCTATTGCGGCTCAGGCGTCACGGCCTGCCATAACCTTCTGGCTCTTGAACATGCGGGGATCCAGGGGGTCAAGATTTACCCGGGATCCTGGTCGGAATGGAGCGCCGACCCCACCCGTCCCAGCGCCACCGACGAAGCCGACCGAGGGGACCAACGAAACCCCGATGGCTTCCGTCAAAGAAGCCATGAAGAAGACGACCCTCACCTTTCTCTTCACCCTGGCCATCCTGGCCGGTCTGGCCGCTGCCCCGGACGCGCAGACGTTCCGCTGGGAACCAGAGAACCACGCAACGACGTCAGCGACCGCGTGCGCGCCGCGATCGATCGTTCCGGGCCGCCGCCGACCGGCGTGCCGAGAGCATCGCCCGCCAGGTCCGCGCTCGCGTCAACGCGCAGGTGCGCCAGCAGATCCAACGCGAAATTCGCCTCAACCGAGCTACGCGCGCAGCCTGACGCGACGTCGGCGTGCGGCGAGCGCTACGCCGACCTGCAGGTCGGCGGCGACGCCGATCCGTGCCGCACCGAGCGCCACTGGGGCGCGACGAATACGAGCAGCACTGCGAGGTGCGCGACTCCACGCTGCCGGCCGGCGCCCTGAACGTCGACGCCGGACAGAACGGCGGCATCGTCGTCGAGGGCTGGGATCGCAACGAGATCCGCGTCCGCGCGATCGTCCGCGGCAACGCGCGCGAAGCGGCGCGCGCCCGCGAGCTGGCCGGCCAGGTGCAGGTCCAGGCCGGCGGCGGCCGCGTGTATGCGACCGGCCCGGACAACCTGCGCCGCGAAGAACTGGTCGGTGAGCTATCGCATCAACGTGCCGCGCAAGAACGATCTGGATCTGCGCGCCTCGAATGGCGGCATCACCATCGTCAACGTCACCGGCAACATGCGGTTCGATACCACCAACGGCGGCGTCAAGCTGCAGGACATCGGCGGACGCGTCAACGGCGAAACCCGCAACGGCGGATTGAATGTGTCGCTGAGCGGCGACCGCTGGGACGGCGAAGGCCTCGACGTCGAAACCAGCAACGGCGGCGTGACGCTTGAACCTTCCGGACAACTACAACGCCGAGCTCGAGACCCGCACCGTCAACGGCGGCCTGCGCATCGACTTTCCGATCACCGTGCAGGGCGAGCTCACCGGCCGCAAAGGCCTGACGACGACGCTCGGCTCCGGCGGCCCGCTGGTGAGGGTGCGGACCACCAACGGCGGCGTGAAGATCAGCCGCCGATAGAAGCGCCTTTCTACATACAATCGTTCGGGTGAGCCGACTCGAACAAATCTGGATCAAGCGCGTGCGCGGCGGCCCCATGGACGCCGCCGACCGCGCCCGCGTCGTCGCCGGCAAGGGCATCGCCGGCAATGCCAACCAGGGTGGCAAACGCCAGGTCACGATCGTATCCAACAAGCACTGGGGCGAGGTCACCGCGCCGCTCGGCGAGGTTCCGGACCCGCGGTTGCGCCGGGCCAACCTGCTGGTCTCGGATGTCGATTTCTCCGAGGCGCGCGGCAAGATCCTGACGATCGGCGGCGTGCGCGTGCGCATCTACGGCGAGACCCGCCCCTGCGAGCAGATGGAAGACGCCGTGCCAGGACTGCAGAAAGCAATGAGCACCCCGTGGGGCGGCGGCGCCTTCGGGGAGATTCTCGATGACGGTGAAATCGCCATCGGCGATCCGGTCGAGTTAAAGGACGAGACCTAACTCCCGGTTCGGCTCCCGGCTCCCGGCTCCCGGTTCCCGGCTCCCGGCTCCCGGCTCCCGGTTAAAGCCCCAGCACCGCCATCGGGATCCATTCCTTGATCTTGGCGACGTGCGGCTTCACGAGGTTGATGTTGGTGTCGGGGACCTTCGGCAGATCGATCGCCGGCAGTTGAACCCCGCTGCGGCCGGCGTTGTCGCGCGCCAGCGCCTCGATCCGCGACAGATCGATGTTGCCGGCGAGCTCGACACCGGCGGCTTCGTAGACCCGTCGCCGGACCCACTCGGTACTCGGCTGCCGAAAACCGCTGGGTGTTGAGCGCGGTGACTTGGGATTTCCTGCCGTCCAGGTAGATGGTGCCGATTTCAGAAAACACGCTCGTGAACTCGCTGAGCGTCCAATCCTGCGGGTTGCGGTTGGCCCTGGCGCGAATCTCGGAGGCCTTGTTCTCGATCTGAGCCCACTTGTCGTTGAGATCGGCGCGCACGCGTGACTGCACGGCGATGAAGCGTTCGACCTGCAGCTCTGTCAGCTCGCCCTTCGCCGGCGGCTCGAAGGTGGTGGTGTTGGTGATGCCGCCGCCCAGCCGCGTTACCTCGCGCGCCTGGTCCAGGTAAGTGCTGGCGTTGTCAATCATCGGCCGCATGGCGCGAAACGCGTAGTAGCCGGCGACGGCAAACCCGGTCAGCGCGATCGCCAGGACGATCAGGCAACCGGCGAGTACCTTCTTCACGCCGCTAGTCTATCAAGCGATTGATGCGTGGCCGCGGACCGCGACGTGGCGCTTCAACTGCCCGCACATGATGTCGCACAACTCGAAGACGCTGCGATCGGCCAGCGAATAGTAGACGTAGGGCCCGCGCCGTTGCCGGCCGACAAAGCCGTGTGCGTAGAGCACCTGCAGGTGCTTCGACAAATTGGCCTGGTTGAGCCCCGTTTCATCAATCAGGTCGGTCACGCTGAGCGGCCGCCCGCGCAGCGCGTTCAAGACCGCAAGGCGCGCCGGTTCGGCCAGCACCTTGAAGCGGTCGGCGACGGCTTCGAGCGTTTCAGGCTCGAGAGGTTTGTGCTTCATGGGCCTCCTTCTCGATCGGCAGGCCGGCCGCGGCCCAGGCCGACAGTCCGCCGGTCAGGTTGATGACGTCGGCGAAGCCGCGCTGCTCGAGCAGCGACGCGGCGATCGACGATCGTCCGCCCGACTGGCACTGCACGACAATCGGCCGGCCCGGCGGAATGTCGCCGGCTCGATCGGTGAGATGGCCGAGTGGAATATGAATGGCGCCCGGGATGTGCCCTCCCTTCCATTCAGTGGCATTGCGCACGTCGATTACCGTCACGTCGTCCAGGCGGGCCGCGAGATCGTTGACGCTGAGCCGCGCCACGGTGCGGTCGCCATGGGCATCGGCCGCGTCGAAGTAGCCGGTAATGCGATCGATGCCGATGAGCGCCAGCGAACGCGACAGTTCGCCCAGGCGCGCGGCCGCCGTGGCGGCGTCGACGATCAGGTAGAACTCGCTCTGACGAATCAGCCAACCGGCCCAGGTCACGAACGAACCGTTCAGCGGAATGTTGATGGTCCCGGCCAGGTGGCCCTTCGCGTACTCGTCGGCCGGCCGGGTGTCGATCACGAGTGCCTGTTTCGCCAGCAGCGCAGGCAGGGTCGAGGCGTCGAGCTTCCCGGGCATGTGGAAGCCGTTGAGAATCTCCGGCCCCTCCTTGTTGATCTTCTTCATCCGCGCGAAATAGGTCGGCGGCTCCGGCTGGCCGGCGAGAACGCTGTCGACAAACTGCTGCTCGGATTTGATCGCGAACGCCCAGTTGAAGCGGCGTTCGTAGCCGAGCGTCGACGAAGGAATGGCGCTGATGCCCTTGCCGCACGCCGACCCGGCGCCGTGGCCCGGCCAGATCTGCAGCCAGTCCTCACGCTCGGCGAACTTGCTGCAGGCTCTTCCACAGCACCCGCGCGCCCTGCTCCATCGTCCCGGACATGTTGGCGGCGCGCTCGAGCAGGTCGGGCCGGCCGACATCGCCGACGAACAGGAAGTCGCCGGTGACGGCGGCAATCGGCTGATCGGCGGCGGCGCCGTCGGTGATCAGAAACGTGAGGTGCTCGGGCGTGTGGCCGGGCGTGTGCAGGACGTCGACGCTGACGTTGCCAATCGTGATGCGGTCGCCGTCCTTGAGCTTGCGATCGTGAGGAAACTGGTACTTCCAGTCCGCATCACCCTCGTCCGACAGGCACAGGCTGGCCCCGGTCCGCTCGGCCAGCTCGCGCGATCCGGAAACGAAATCGGCATGGATATGGGTTTCGGTTACCTGCGTGATGCGCAGCCCTTCGCCGGCCGCGGTGTCGAGGTACGGTTGCATGTCGCGGTTCGCGTCGATGACGATCGCTTCACCGGTGCGCGCGCAGCCGATCAGGTAGCTGGCTTGCGCAATGGAGGATTCGAAGAAACGCTTCACGAACATGGGTCAGCTGCCTTTTCCGCTCACGCCTGGGTGAGCACGTACGATGCGAGCACAACGAGCGCCACGGCGAATGCCCGTTGCAGGCGCCGTTGCGGGAGATAGTGGGCGAGCATTCCGCCGCCGACCACGCCGATGGTGGCGACCGCGGCGAAGGGCACGATGAACGCCCAGTCGAGCGTCACGCGCCCGTGATAACCGGGAATCGCCGCGAACGCTGCCAGCGCGATCACGAACAACGAGGTGGCGGCCGCCTGCCGCATTGGCTGGCGAGCGCCGATCACGAGCGCCGGCACGATCAGGAAACCACCGCCCACGCCCACCAGGCCGGTGATCGCGCCGACCGCTAAGCCCAGCGGGACCAGCAGCAGCAGGTTCGTGCGCGGCGGTCCGCCGGCCTCTCGGCCGGCCCGGCGCCACATCACGAGCGCCGCCGCGAACATCAACCCCGCCAGGAGCATGAGCTGCACTCGATCGGCGAGCTGGGCGCCGGCGACGGCGCCGGCGTACGCCCCCGCCGTGGCGGCCAGGCCAACCACCGCGGCCAGCACCACCGGCAAGGCGCCGCGCACGAGCGCCGTAATGGCGCCCATCGTGGCGGCGGTGCCGACAATCGCCAGGCTGGTCACCACCGCATCCTTCGGCGGGAAGTGCAGCAGAAAGGTCAGCGCCGGCACCGCAATGATCGAACCGCCGCCGCCGAGCAGCCCCATCGACAGGCCAATCCCGAGCGCCAGCGCGATCGCGGTGATCGTCATCCCCGCGCTTCTTCGTGCGAGAGGAACTGGCGGACGATCGACTCGGTGTCGCAGGACACGGCGGCGCGGTTATAGGGCAGCCGTGCCAGCATCATCCCCATGCCGCAGGTGTCGGTCACGCCGGCAAACACCAGTCCGCTGCCAATCACCGCCGGCAACAACGCGAACCACGGCGAGACCAGCAGCGCGCCAAACCCGCCGATGGCGGCGAGGGCGCCGGCCACCATGCGCACCTGCCGTTCGAGTGACACCCGCTGCCGCACGCGCCGGACCGGCAGTCCCCGCGACTGCCAGCCGACCATGCCGCCGTCGAGCACGTGAACGTCGGTCATGCCCGCGGCCTGCAGCAGCGATTCCGCCCGCTGAGCGCGTTGTCCCGACTGGCAGATCAGCACCACCGCGCCGCGCGCCGCGCGCACCGCCTCGGTGTGCTCGCCGAGTTGATCGATCGGCACGTTGTAGGCGCCGGCAATGTGAGCGTTCTCGAACTCCGAGGCGGTCCGGACGTCGAGCAGCCGGGTGGTGGGGTCGTTCTTCAGCAGGGTCGATAAGTGCAGTGCTTCCATATCGCCATATTACCATACGGTGATATGGAATGCGGCCGCCCCGGGTCAGCTCATCTGGAACACGTCGCGGTAGAAGGCCAGCTCTTCCTCGAGGGCGCGGATGATGTTCTCGGCCTTGCGGAAGCCATGCTGTTCGCCCTCGAAGGTCACGTAGTTCACCTTCAAGCCCTTCTTCCGCACCGCCTCCGCCATCATCTCCGACTGGTTCGGCGGCACCACCTTGTCGTCGAGTCCCTGGAACAGGATGATCGGACAGGTCAGCCGCTCGGTGAAATGAATCGGCGAGCGCGCCCGGTAGACATCCCGGGCCTCGGGATACGGGCCGATCAGCGACTCGTTGTAGCGCGACTCGAACTTGTGGGTGTCCTGCTGCAACACCTCCAGATCGCTGATGCCGTAGTAGCTCGCGCCCGATTTGAAGGTGTCGTGAAAGGTCAGCGCCGCAAGCGTCGGTGTAGCCGCCCGCGCTGCCGCCTCGAATAATCAGCCGTGCCGGATCCGCCTTCCCCGCCGCCACCATCGCCGTCGCGCCGGCCACCACGTCTTCCACATCGACGATGCCCCATTGGCCGTTGAGGCGTTCGCGATAGGAGCGCCCGTACCCGGTGCTGCCGCTGTAGTTGACGTCGAGCACCGCGAAGCCGCGGCTGGTCCAGAACTGGATCTTCGGATCGAGCACGTCGGTGGTCGCCCCGGTTGGGCCGCCGTGGGTGATCACGAGCAGCGGCGGCCGCTCGTCGCCCGCCCCGCCTGCTGCCTCCGGACTGCGCGGCGGGTAATAGAACGCATGCACCTCCCGGTCGCCGGCCGTGTAAGTCACCGCTTCCGCGACCGCAATCCACTCCGGCGTAATGTGTTCGGTGACCGATGACCGGATGATCGACGGGCGATGCTCGCCGCCGGCCGGCGCATGGGCGAGCGCGACGATCGCCGTCGGCTCGGTCGGCGACCCGCCGATGAAATAGATGCCGTTGGCATTGGCCTTGATCGATTCCACCGGCTCGATCGGCAGATCGATCGGCGTGAACGATCGCGCGTCCACATCAATCAGCGCCAGCTTCCATCGCCCGCCCTCGGTATACGTCACGGCCAGGCGATTGCCGTCGACGATTGCGTAGGTGACCATGCTGAAGGTCCACTGCGGCTTGCCGAACTCCGCCGCCATCGCGTGCACCGGTTCGATCGCCACGCCCTGCCAGCGATACAGATTCCACCAACCGGTGCGATCCGAGACGAAATACAGCGAGTTGTCCGGTGACCACTCCGGCTGGAAGATCGACTCGCTCGCGCCGCCCGCCACCTGCTCGCGCGATCCGACGCTGCCATCGGCGTTGAACACCGCGACCCAGAGCTCGGAGCCGTCCCACGGCATGTTCGGGTGATGCCACTGCAGCCAGGCGAGGAACTTGCCGTCGGGACTGACGATCGGATCCGAATAGAAATCCGCGCCGTCGACCAGCAGGTGCTCCGGCACACCGGTCGGGATGGCGATCGCGACCAGATCGTTCTTCGCTTCGCGCCCCTCGCTGGTGCGTTTCGCGGACCGCGATCAACCGATTGCGCACCCGATCGACCCGGTAGTCGGCGAACAACGGTCCGCCGTCGGTGATCGCCACCGGCGCTTTCCCCGGTTGCTGGCGATAGATCCGTTGATCGGCGAAGTTCGAAAAGTAGATCGTGCCCTGGTCCACCGTATACGCGCCGCCGCCGTACTCATGCACGCGGGTGCGGACGTTGAAGCCGGGCGGGGTCAGATCGGCGATGTCGCCGTCCGGCGACCGCCTGACGATCACATTGCGGCCGCCTTCCGATGCCCGGCCCTCGATCCAATACACATCGTCGCCGTCGAGCTGAATCTGATCGAGGCGGAGCGCGCCGGCGGTGACGCGCGCGGCCGACAGCGGGGAGGGCCAGGAGCCGTACGGAAGGTGCGCTTGAGCCATGAAGGAGCCGCCCCATTTTGCCATTAACGGCGGCGGGCGCCTCTCGACCCGGGCTCGCGGCGGCCACGACAAACGCATACAAGTGGCGCGGACGTTCCCGTAAACTGTGGGGCTATGCAATTGAAAACCCGCTCCGCGGCCCTGGTGGTGCTCGCCGTGTCTGTGTCGCTGGCATCACCGGCGGCCCAGACCCCGGCCGCGCCCAAAGTCACCACGCCGAAGGCGTTCTTCGGCCACGACATCGGCGCCGATTACGTGCTGCCGAACTACACCAAGTTCGTCGACTACGTCAGGAAGCTCGACGCCGAGAGCGATCGCATGATCGTGCAGTCGATCGGCAAGACCGCGGAAGGCCGCGATCAGCTGATGGCGATCATCACCGCGCCCGAGAATTTCAAGAAGCTCGATCGCTACAAGGAGATCTCGCGCCGCCTGTCGCATGCCGAGGGGCTCACCGACGACACCGCGCGCGCGCTCGCCAGGGAAGGCAAGGCGGTGATCTGGATCGACGGCGGCCTGCACGCCAACGAAGTGCTCGGCGCGCAGCAGCTGATCGAAACCATCTACCAGTTCGCCAGCAAGAACGACGACGAGACGCTGCGCATCCTGAAGGACGTGATCATCCTCGCCGCGCACGCCAATCCCGACGGCATGGAGCTGGTTTCCGACTGGTACATGCGCAAGCCGAACGAGAAGGAACGCAGCACCGGGCAGTTGCCGCGCCTCTACCAGAAGTACGTCGGCCACGACAACAACCGCGACTTCTACATGATGAACCAGCCCGAATCCACCAACATCAACCGGGTTCTCTACCGCGAGTGGTTCCCGCAGATCATGTACAACCATCACCAGAGCGGCCCGACCGGCACGGTGATGTTCGCGCCGCCGTTCCGCGACCCCTTCAACTACGTCTACGACCCGATCGTGGTCAACACGCTCGACCAGGTCGGCGCCGCCATGCACACCCGCTTCGACGCCGAGGGCAAGCCCGGTGTGACGACCCGATCGGGGGCGAACTACTCGACCTGGTGGAACGGCGGCCTGCGGACGATGGCGTATTTCCACAACCAGGTGGGGCTGCTCACCGAATCGATCGGCAACCCGACGCCCGAGACCATCGGCTTCGTTCCCGATCGCGTCATCGCCCGCGGCGACCTGCCCTTCCCGATCACGCCGCGCGTGTGGCACTTCCGGCAACTCGATCGACTACTCGCTCACCGCCAACTACGCGGTGCTCGACTTCGCGCAGCGCTATCGCGAGCACCTGCTGTTCAACATTTACCTGGCGGGCCGCAACAGCATCAACCGCGGCAGCACCGACACACTGGACGGTCTATCCGCGCCGCATCGCCGAAGTGAAGGAGGCGATCGCGAAGGACCAGAAGGTCGACGGCACCACCGATTCGCGCATCACCATGGGCGGCCGCGTCGCCGCGGTGCCGGAGAAGTACTACGCCATCGTCAGGAAGCCCGAGTATCGCGATCCGCGCGGCTACATCCTGTCGGCGAGCGAAGGCGACTTCCTGACCGCCACCAAGTTCGTCAACATCATGATCAAGAGCCGGCCTCACCGCGCATCGCGCCACCGCGCCGTTCACCGTGGCGGGCAAGGCCTATCCCGCCGGCTCCTACGTGTTCAAGGGCGCGCAGGCATTCCGGCCGCACCTGCTCGACATGTTCGAGCCGCAGGATCACCCGAACGACTTCCAGTATCCCGGCGGTCCGCCGATTCAGCCCTACGACAGCGCCGGCTGGACGCTCGCGTTCCAGATGGGGCTGAAGTTCGACCGCATCCTCGATGCGTTCGACGGCCCGTTCGAGAAGATTGCGGATGTGATCAAGCCGGCGCCCGGCAGGGTCACCGAGGCTGGCCGGCGCCGTCGGCTACGTCGTCAATCACAAGCACAACGACGCGTTCATCGCCGTCAACCGGTTGCTGAAGGCGAACGAGGAAGCGCTGTTCGTCGGCGATCGCAGCTACCAGAGCGCCGACGGCACCGGCGTGATCTTCATCACCGCCAGGCCGACCACCAAGGCCGTGCTCGACAAGGCGGCGATCGATCTGGGCCTCAACTTCACCGCCGTCACGACCCGTCCCGCCGGCACCACCTACAAGCTCACCAAGCCGCGGATCGGCCTGTGGGATCAGTACGGCGGCTCGATGCCGTCCGGACACCTGCGCTGGCTGCTCGAGCAGTTCGAGTTCGACTTCGAGCGCGTCTTCCCCGCGACGCTCGACGCCGGCAACCTCAAGGCGAAGTTCGACGTGCTGCTGTTCCCGGATGGCGGCATTCCCGGAAACCGACAACGCGGGCGGTGGTTTCGGTGGACGTGCGCCGGCGGCGCAGGACATTCCCGAGGAGTATCGCGGGCATCTCGGCCGCGTCTCGCTCAAGCAGACCGTGCCGCAGCTGAAGGCTTTCGCGGAAGCCGGCGGCGTCATCGTCGCGTTCGGCGGCTCGGCCGTGCTCGGCCATCATCTGGGCCTGCCGGTGAGCGATCACCTCGTCGAAGTCGCGCAGGACGGCACCGAACGTCCGCTGCCCGGCACCAAGTACTACATCCCCGGCGGCGTGCTGCAGGTGGCGGTCGACAACACCAATCCGACGGCGTTCGGCTTCGAAAAGAAGGTCGACGTGTTCTTCGACAACAGCCCGGTGATGGAGCTGGCTCCCGATGCGGCGATGCACGGCATCAAGACCGTCGCGTGGTTCGACAACAAGTCGCCGCTGCGCTCAGGCTGGGCGTGGGGTCAGCATTACCTGCTCGGCGGCACCGCCGCCATCGAAGCAACGGTCGGCAAGGGCAAGGTGTTCCTGTTCGGACCGGAGATCACCTTCCGCGCGCAGCCGCACGGCACCTTCAAGTTCCTGTTCAACTCGATCTTCTACGGCACGTCGGTGACGGCGCTTCCGGGCGCCGCGCACCACGACGCTCGCCGCAGTAGGCGCGGGATGTCGGTCGAACAACTCTTTTCGCTCGGCGACGGCGCTGGCCATGGTCGGCTGGTTCCTGCTGGTCTTCGTGCCCAGGCTGCCGCCGCCCGGCTGGCCGCCGGGGTGGTCATTCCGCTGCTGCTGTCGGCGGGCTACCTCGCGCTGATCGCCTTGCACTTCCAGGGCACCGAGGGCGGTTTTGGCTCGCTGGCCGAGGTGCAGACGCTGTTCCAGAAGCCGGAGCTGCTGCTCGCCGGCTGGATCCACTATCTGGCGTTCGACCTGTTCATCGGCGCCTGGGAAGTCCGCGACGCCCAGCGCCACCAGATCCCGCACCTGGTCGTCATTCCATGCCTGGTGATGACGTTCATGCTCGGTCCGATCGGACTGTTGTTCTACTTCGCCATCCGGACCGCGAAGACGAAGCGGATGGAGATGGCGGGCGCCTGATCGTCGCGGGCGGATATCACCGTCACGATGGGCTGCCGGGGAGCAGCCTCGAGGGCTGATGGTCCTTCCGCAGGATCACCGCCGCGCTGATCAGGATGCAGGCGCCACCCGCTGCGGCGGCGATCCCGAAGCGCTCGCCCAGCACCATCGCGCCGAGCAGCGCCGCAATCAGCGGCTGCACCAGCGCCATCGACAGCACCGTCGTCGCCGTCACGCACTTCAGCAGCCAGTAGTTCAGCCAGAACGCCACCACCGAGCTGGCGATGCCGAGATACAGCAGCGCGGCGATCGCCGCCGGCGGTCCAGGCATGACTGCAGCGGCTGACCGTCAATCGCCACCGCGAGCGACCGAGACAGCGGCACCAGCGCGCACAGCGTCTGCGTCGCCACCATCACCGTCGGCGGCAGGTGCATCGAGCGCCGCTTGACGATCGCGTACGCCACCGCCGCGCAGGCCGCGCCACCGACCACCGCGACGCTGCCCCAGCCGGCGAGCGTGCCCCCGGCAAGCTGTCCGCGGGAGACCAGCGCGACGCCGAGCACGCCGAGCGGCAGCGCCAGCCCGCGCGCCGATCGAGAACCGCTCGGCGCCGGTCGCGACCCCGATAGCAAAGCCGAACACCGGCGACGTCGCCTGCAGCACCGACGTCAGCGCCGACGGCAGGTGCTGCGCGCCCCAGAACGTCAGCACGTAGTTGACGCCAAGCAGCAGCACGCCGCTGATCGGCAATCACCGGCAGGTCGACGGCGCGCAGCAGCCGCCACTCGCCGCGCACGGTGACGATCACGCCGAGCACGGCGAATGCCAGCGCCAGCCGCAGGGCGGCGAAGGTGATCGGCGGCAGGTCGCGCAGGCCGATCTTGAGGAACAGCCACCCGCCGCTCCACAGCAGGCAGGCGATCCACCAGACCGCGACGATGCGCCCGCGCGACATGCTGCATTAAGATATCCCGGCAGGAGAAAATATGAATTACTACGGAGCTAAAGATCTCGCGGAATCATTCCGCACCGTTCGCAGGAACACCATTCAGGTCGCCGAGGACATTCCCGAAGACAAGTACTCCTACCGCGCCGCGCCCGACACGATGAGCGTCGGCGAACTCCTCGCGCACCTCGCCACGTCGCCGCACTGGGCGCAGCAGTGCCACTTCATCGAGAAGAAGTCGTCGGTCGCGATGGAGGACTTCGGCCGCTGGATGGGCGAGGCCGGCAGCAAGACCAAGGCGCTGACCGCCAAGACCGTGATCGTCGACGTGCTCAAGTCCAACGGCGAGGCCTTCGCCAAGAGGTCGGAACCATGACCGACGACGCAGCTCGGCGAGCGCGTGGCGCTGCCGATGGGCGACAAGACCCGCTTCGAGATGCTGCTCGGCGTCAAGGAGCACGAAATGCACCACCGCGCGCAGCTGTTCCTGATCGAGCGCATGATCGGCATCGTCCCGCACCTGACCCGGGCGCGCCAGGAACGGATGGCGCAGCAGGCCGCACCGGCGCGATGAGCTGGTGGGCCAGGGGGCTCATCTTCGAGAACTGCATGTGCACCCTGGTCTGCCCGGGGCACATGCACTTCACCCAGTTCTGCACCCACGAGCGCTGCAAGGGTTACTGGGCGCTGCGTTTTGACGACGGCGCGTTCGGCGCCGTCTCACTGCGCGGCCTGCGCGCCTTCATCGTGTTTGATTCGCCGCAGCGGATGTTCGACGGCGGCTGGACGCAGCGGCTGATCATCGATCCGGTCGCCAACACCGAACAGCGGGTCGCTCTCGGTGACATCCTGCTCGGCCGCGCCGGCGGGCCATGGGAGAAGCTGCATGGCTTTGTCGGCACCGACCTGCCGATCGAGTATCGCACGATCGAGATGAGCGACGACGGCGCCACCAAGCGCGCCTCGATCGCCGATCGAGTGAAGGCGGTCGTCTCGCAGATCCGCGGCCGCGACAAGAGCCAGGCCGGTGATGTTCGAGAACTGCTTCAACCAGATTCACGCCTCGTCGCAGGTGCTCGCGCTCGGCGACACCGAGTACCAGGACGAGGCCATGACCATCAACACCACGCAGACCCACGGGCTGTTCTCGAACTTCGACTGGAAGGTCGCGTGACGCACTCTTTCCCCACCCTGGCGGGAATGTGGATGGGGATGATGACGGTGATGATGCTGCCGACCGTCTGGCCGTGGGTGTCGGCCTTCGATCGCCTGGGTGGCAGCCGGCTGGTGTTTTTCAGCGGCTACGCCATCGCCTGGCTGCTCTACTCGCTCGCTGCGGCAGTCGATTCAAATGCTGCTGCCGCACCACCTTCCCGACATCCTCGCCGCCTCGATCCTCTTCCTCGCCGGCGCCTTCCAGTTCGCCCCGATCAAGCGCGCGTGCCTGACGCACTGCCGCAACCCGCTCACTTATTTCCTGGCGCGCTGGCGCGACGGGCGATCCGGCGGCTTGCGCATGGGCTTCGGCCACGGCGTGTTCTGCGTCGCCTGCTGCTGGGCGTTGATGGCCACGACGCTGGCGGTCGGCGTGATGAGCCTCTGGTGGATGGCCGCCCTCGCGGTCGTAACGTTCGCCGAGCAGGTTTCCCCATGGGGAGATCGCGTGCGCATCCTGGTGGGAGTCGCACTGATGGCCGTGGCCATCACCCTCGGCACAAGATAGGCACCCGAGGCACCTGCACCCTACGCACCGTACGCCCTTAGAATAGGCTCGTGTCACTCGCCGGCCGGACGATCTCACACTACCGCGTCGTCGAGGAGATCAGCCGTGGCGGCATGGGCATCGTCTACCGCGCCACCGACACCCGGCTCAACCGCGACGTCGCGCTGAAGGTGCTCCCTGCCGAACTGACCACCGATCCCGATCGCCGCGATCGCTTCATCCGCGAAGCCCGCGCCGCCTCCGCCCTCGAACATCCGAACATCGCCGTCATTCACGACGTCGGCGACGAGGACGGCGTCAGCTTCATCGCGATGGAGCTGGTCCGCGGCGACAAGCTGAGCGACGCCATCAGCAAGGGCATTGTCGCCAGGTCGCCGAGCCGCGCCATCGACATCGCCACCCAGATCGCCGAAGCGCTGTCGCGCGCGCACAGCCAGGGCGTCGTGCACCGCGATCTCAAGCCCGCGAACGTGATGCTCACCGAAGACGGCAACGCCAAGGTGATCGACTTCGGCCTCGCCAAGCTGCTGACGCCGCTTGCCGGCGACGGCGACACCGTCACGCGTTGCCGGGACCAATCCGGAGATCGTCCTCGGCACCGTGTCGTACATGTCGCCGGAACAGGCGCGCGGCGGCACCATCGATCACCGCACCGACATCTTCTCGTTCGGCATCCTGCTCTACGAGCTGTTCAGCGGCACGCTGCCGTTCCGCGGCCACAGCAGCGTCGAGACGCATGCACGCCATCATGCACGCGCCGGCGCCGCCGCTGAATCTGCACGGCCTGGTGCTCCCGGCGGCGGTCGCTGGCGAGGTGCAGCGCATCATCGACAAGTGCCTGGCCAAGGATGCGGACGATCGCTACCAGGGCATGAAGGACCTGGTCGGTCGATCTGAAGGCCGCCCGCCGGCGCCTCGACATGGATTCGTCGCAGGCCGCCAGGCCACTCATCTCGCCCGCAGCCGCGCCGCCGCCCGCCCGCGCGAGTGGCCGGTTGATCGCGGCCGCCTCGGCGGCGCTGATCGTGGCGGCGGGGTACTGGTTCTACTCGACGCAGTATCGCGCCCCGGTCGCCCAGGCGTACCGGCACGCGTCCTTCTGTGGCGGTGATGTATTTCGAGAACAACACCGGCAACGAGGAGATGGACTGGCTGCGCACCGGCCTCACCGACATGCTGGTGACCGATCTGTCGCAGTCCCCCGATGTCGAAGTGCTGAGCACCGATCGGCTGGTCCAGATCCTCGGCTCCATGGACAAGCTCGACGATCGCCAGATCTCCTTCGACACCGTCCAGGAAGTCGCCCGCCGCGCCGGCGTCAAGCACGTCATGCTGGGCAGCTATATCAAGGCCGGCGAAACCATTCGCATCAACGTCAAGCTGCAGGAGGCGGCGACCGGCAGGATTATTTCCACCGAGCGGGTCGACGCGGCGAACGAGGCCAGCCTGTTCCCGACGATGGACGACCTGACGCGCAAGGTGAAGGCACGCTTCACCGAATCGCAGCGGCGTGCTGACCGGACCTGCTGTCGCGCCCCGGGACACCTCGCGTGTCGCTCGCGCTCGATCGCGATCTCAAGGACGTCACCACCTCGTCGATGGAGGCCTACCGCGAGTACGCGGCCGGCATCGAACAGCACCAGCGATCGCGCTATCTCGACGCGTTGCCGTTTTTCGAGAAGGCGGTCAGCATCGATCCGGATTTCGCGCTGGCCTACGTCAAGATGGCGGTCGCCACCGGCAACATGGGGCGATCGAACGAGCGCGATCGCTACGCCGAACGCGCGCTCGCGCTGATCGATCGCCTGACGCCGCGCGAGCGCTACTACATCGAGGGCTACTACTACAGCAGCAAGACTCGAAACCATCGGCCAGGCAATCGCGGCCTACATCGAAAGTGCATCGAGCTCTATCCCGATCACTCGGCGTCGCGCAACAACCTCGCCGTGCTCTACATGCGGCATCGAGCAGCACGACAAGGCGATCGAACAGTTACGAGATCCTGCGCGAGCGCGGCTTCGAGTTCCCCGGCGCCGCCGGCAACCTCGCCGAGGCCTACGTCGCCGCGAATCGGCCCCACGACGCGCTCAAGGAGACGAGCGACTTCCTCAGCCGTTACCCGTCGATTGAAGGAG
>CAWCGQ010000003.1:0-1276421 GCA_963795125.1 uncultured Acidimicrobiia bacterium
CCAGTGGGCCGCCCGCTCCGACGCCAAGGTGCTGATCACCGGCGAGAGCGGCGTCGGCAAGGAAGTCGTCGCCAAGTCGATTCATGGGCGCAGCTCGCGAGCCCGCCAGCCGCTCATCACCATCAATTGCGCCGGAATCCCGGACACGCTGCTCGCGTCGGAGTTGTTCGGGCACGCGCGCGGCAGCTTCACCGACGCACATCGCGATCGGAAGGGGTACTTCGAGCAGGCGAATCGCGGCACGGTGTTCCTCGACGAGGTCGGCGAGATGAGCCTGCAGATGCAGGCCCTGCTGCTTCGCTTCCTCGAGAACGGGGAAATACAACGCGTCGGGTCGGAGACGACGAACACCCGGGTTGACGTGCGCGTGATCTGCGCCACCAACCGCACGTTGCTCGAGAGCGTCAAGGCCGGCGAGTTCCGTGAAGATCTGTTCTACCGCCTCAATGTCATCCACATCGAGCTGCAGCCGCTGCGCCAGCGACGCGATGACATCGCGGCGTTGATGGAGCACTTCGTGAACCAGTTCGCGTCGATCCATCGTCTCCCGCGCCCCGAACTTGGGGAGGAGGCGACCGCGCTGCTGCGCAGCTACGACTGGCCCGGCAATGTCCGCGAACTGAAAAACGTGGCGGAACGGATCGTCGTGCGCTGGAGCAGCGGCCCAATCACCGCCGCGGACCTGCCTTCGACCATTACTCTTCGACGGGTCGTGGGCGACGTGTCCTCGAAGGCCGCGGCCACGCCGGTGTCACGCTCGCAAATCCTGTTCGACACCATGACCGCGAATCGCGAGAATTTCTGGTCCGCCGTTCACTCGCCGTTCAAGTCCAGGGACCTCACGCGGCAAGACCTGCGCGGCCTGATTCGAATCGGCCTGACCTCGACGCGAGGCAGCTACCGTTCCCTGGTCCGCCTTTTCAACATGCCGGACGAGGACTACAAGCGCTTCCTGAATTTTCTTCGCAAACACGACGCCCACCTGCCGATTCACGAGTTCCGGATGATGCCGGTCACGCGATTGAAGGCGCTGCAACA
Source organism: uncultured Acidimicrobiia bacterium (assembly GCA_963795125.1). Classification (GTDB taxonomy): domain Bacteria; phylum Acidobacteriota; class Vicinamibacteria; order Vicinamibacterales; family UBA2999; genus 12-FULL-67-14b. The sequence continues at coordinate 1,039 of CAWCGQ010000003.1, forward strand.
GCCGGAAACGGGTGGGGAGCTTCAGAAGACCGGCACCAGCGGCGCGTGGGGGGCGTAGCGACGCCTGGCAGCCGCGGCGGGAAGCCTACCGGTATTCCTTGAACGGCGGCTGGCACTCGTGTTTTCGCAGGAAGTTGAGGAACTTCTTGTAGTCTTCCGGCGGCATGTTGAAGATTCGCAGGACGATCTTGTAGTTGCCGCGCGCTTCCTCGAGCCCCTTGCGCACGAGCTCACGAAGATTCGACTTGGTGATCTCTCTCTGCATGAACAGCGGATAGACCACCGACCAGAAGTTCTCGCCGTCCGCCACCAGTCGCTTGAACAGCTCATCGCCCACGGTGCGGCGGCGTTCCTTCATCGGCCGGGTCATGACGCCCTGGCGCGACTTCACTTCCACGGGCAATTCATCGATGCCGATGACCCCCGACCGCGCGTTGACGACAATCCGTTCGACGACGTTCCTGAGCTCGCGGACGTTGCCTGGCCAGTGGTAATCGACCAGCGCTGACGTCGCCTCCGGTGTCAGCTCCAGCCGACGGCCGTTGGTCCGGGCGGTTGAGTGATTGATGAAATGCTCGATCAGCAGCGGAACGTCTTCTTTTCGCTCGCGCAGCGGCGGAACCACGATCTGAATCACGTTGATGCGATAGAACAGGTCCTCGCGGAACAGGCCCTGGGTGACCATCTCGCGTAGCCGTCGATTCGTCGCCGTAATGACGCGCACGTTGACGGGCTTACTCTCGCCAAAGGCGCCGACCTTCTGCAACTCGCCAGTCTCGAGAAATCGCAACAACAAACCCTGCATCCGCAGCGTCATTTCGCCGATTTCATCAAGGAAGACCGTGCCGCCGTGCGCCGCCTCGAGCTTGCCGGGTTTGTCGCGGAAAGCCCCTGTGAAACTGCCCCTCACATGGCCGAACAGCTCCGATTCGAGCAGCGTTTCCGGGATGCCCGCGCAATTCACGGCGACAAAAGGACCATTGGCACGCGTGCTGGCCTGGTGGAGCGCTTCGGCCACCAGTTCCTTGCCGGCGCCGCTTTCACCCGTCACCAGGACTTTGGCGTCCGAGCGTGAAACCCGGGCAATCTCTTCCTTGATTTCGAAGAGCGGCTGGCTTTGTCCGACAAGTTTAGGAAACAGATCCGTAGTCATTTTTCGGACCGCCTGAAGTTGGCCCGTCCTCTGCGTAAGAGGCCAGCGAAAATATGTTCGCGGCTTCTCCACGGCATGGTGCAAAGAGGCAGCCAACAGAGGTAGATATTTGTCAACCTCAGGTAACTCATCAGCAAATAAGGACTTAGTTCGAAGCTTTCGCTCGGGGGAGGTCATAGGCGATCGTCGGTGCCGCCAAATGACAATCTCCAAGGACTAGATATTCGGGATACAAAAGTTCCACATTAGGCAGACTTTTGAAATTACTCAAACCCTTGGATCTGATGAGATGAGTGGCCTGCACGGTTTTTTTTCTAATCGAGAGGGCGGTCCTCCCCGCCCTCGAACGGCTTTGGTTGTGGACTCCGATTTCGGAAGCGTCCGCAGCCTGGCGCAAGCGCTTCGGCAGGAGGGCTTTGATGTGTTCGAGGCCACCTCCTTCCAGGAAGGCAAGTTCCTCTGGTCGACACAGTCCCCCGACATCCTGGTGGTGGACATTCGGCTGGGGCAATTCAACGGGCTTCAGCTCCTGATGCGGGCCAGAAGCGATCGCCCCGACATCCAAGCCATCATCACCAGTTCGTTTCCGGATCCCGTACTCGAGGCCGAGACGCGCCGGTTTGGCGGCATCTTCATGATTAAGCCAGTCGATCCTCGGCACGTCCTTGCGACGGTGCGAGGCGTGGCCGCCAGCGGACCGGTTCCGACTCCCGTGACGCCGCCCTACCTGCTGGAGCGTCGCCGCTCCGATCGGCGGGTCCTCACGATTCCGGACTTCTCGCCCGAACGCCGTACCGCCAACCGCAGAGAATCGAGCAACGGTTCGGACCGCCGAGCGGGCGAGGCGCGCCCGCAGGCGAACCCCGGTTAAATCACGATCGTCCCAAGAACGGTCGATTCCCGCATTAAGCCCAACCGGGCGCTCTTGGCCGTTGCCCCTGAAGCAGGTGCAACGGCTAAGATGTGTCCATGGTCCGCGACTCAAGGATATTCGTGGCTGGACACCGGGGCCTGGTCGGCTCGGCGATCCAACGGCGCCTCGATCATCTCGGCCACCAGAGCGTCCTGACCGCGACGCGCGATCAGCTCGATCTTCGCGACCAGGCGGCCGTCAACTACTGGTTTCGCGCCAACCGTCCCGAATATGTGTTCCTGGTCGCGGGCACCGTCGGCGGCATCATGGCGAACTCGACGCGGCCGGCGGAATTCATCTACGACAACATGATGATTCACGCCACCGTGGTGCATTCCGCCCACCTTTTTGGCGCCAAAAAGCTCCTGTATCTCGGCAGCTCGTGCATCTATCCCCGCGCGGCCTCCCAGCCAATGAAGGAAGAAGCGCTCCTGAGCGGCCCGCTCGAGCCGACCAACGAGGCCTACGCGATCGCGAAGATCGCCGGCATCAAGCTCTGTCAGGCGTATCGGACGCAGTACGGCAGCGATTTCATTTCCGCGATGCCGACGAATCTTTACGGCAGCAACGACAACTTCGACCTCAACAGCTCGCACGTCCTGCCGGCCTTGATCCGCAAGTTCCACGACGCGAAGGAAGAAGGCCGGAATGAAGTGACGGTATGGGGAACCGGGTCGCCACGCCGCGAGTTTCTGCACGTGGACGATCTGGCCGACGCGTGCGTGTTCCTGATGCACAACTACAGCGACGCGATGCACCTCAACGTCGGCACCGGCGAGGACCTGTCGATCGCGGAGCTCGCCGAAACCGTCAGACGGGTTGTGCATCCGGCGGCGACGATTGTTTGGGACCGATCGAAACCGGATGGGGCGCCGCGCAAGTTGCTCGATGTCTCGCGCCTGCATGATCTTGGATGGCGGCACCGGATGTCACTCGGGGAAGGCATCGAACACACCTACAGCTGGTTCCTGGCCAACCAGGGGTCGGCTCGCGGATTGGTGCCGGCGTCGTAGCCGCGGTGATGGCGAAGGCAACGACATGCCCTTGAGAGTCGGATTCGATCTGGACGGCACCGTCGCCGACATGTATTCGGCGCTGCACCAGGAGGCGTTGTCGCTGTTCGGCGAAGAGGTGCTGCGCAACGCCGCCTACAAGACATCCAAACCACAGACCGTTGGCGCAGAACAGAGCGGGAAGGCCGGCGACCGGACCGCCCAGACCGAGGCCGACCAGAGCACCGCCGACGCCATGCGGGAGCTGCACCTGACCGGCCGCCAGCAGATGCAGCTGTGGGACCATGTCAAGGGCGTCGAGAACTTCTGGTCCAGGCTGCCCGAGCTCGAGCCGGGGATCATTTCGCGTATCGCCAAGCACCGCCCGCACCCGCCGATGGGAAGTGATCTTCCTGACCACCAGGCCGGCGACCGCCGGCGAGCTGGTGCAGCTGCAGTCGCAACGCTGGCTCGAAGCACACGGCTTTCAATACCCGAGCGTGTTCGTTGTCAAACGCTCGCGCGGCAGGATTGCCGATGCCCTCGCCCTCGACGCGTTCGTCGACGATCGTCCCGAGAACTGCCTCGACATCGCCGTCGAATCGAAAGCCAAGGTGATCCTGGTATGGCACGGCAACATGGCGGATGTCCCGGCCGGGGCGAAACGACTCGGCGTGCAGCCCGTTGCGACGATTTCAGAAGCGATGGGGCTGCTCGAGCGGCTCGACGACGTTCGCAACAAGCCCGGCTTCGTGCGATCGATCAAACGCGCGCTCGGGCGGGATGGGTCGGACCATTGACACGACCCGACTGAGCAACCCGGTCGGGTTCCCGGCGTAGAGCACCCGTCATGCTGATCACCCACGTTGTCGGCGCGCGGCCAAACTTCATGAAGGCCGCGCCGGTCCTGGCCGAGTTCCGGAAACGGGAGTGGCCGCAGATGCTGATTCACACCGGACAGCATTACGACCAGTTGATGTCGGAGCTGCAGTTCGAGCAGCTCGAGTTGCCGGCTCCGGACGTCAATCTCGGCGCCGGTTCCGGCACGCATGCGCAGCAAACCGCCCTGGTCATGACAGGGGTTGAGCGAGCGTTGACCGATCGACGCCCCAACCTTCTCGTCGTCTACGGCGACGTCAATTCAACGATGGCGGCGACCATCTCGGCAGCCAAGCTGCAGATCCCGGTCGCCCACGTGGAAGCGGGCTTGCGATCGTTCGATCGATCGATGCCGGAGGAGATCAACCGCCTCGTCACGGACCGTCTGGCGACCTATCTCTTCACGCCGTCGGCCGATGGCGACGCCAACCTGCTCAACGAAGGCGCCGACCCGAAATCGATCCTGCGAGTTGGAAACGTGATGATCGACACGCTGATTCGCTGCCTTCCCGCCGCGGACGCGACCAAGGTGCTCAGTCCGCTTGGAATTCGCGAGGGCACCGCCTACATCCTCGTGACGTTGCATCGTCCGTCGACCGTCGATTCGCCGGAGCTGCTGGAGCCGGTCCTTCGGGTGCTGGCCAGGCTGGCCGCAACGCATCCGGTCGTCTTCCCCATTCATCCTCGAACGCGCGCTCGACTCGCCGCGCACTGGAGTTCGACACCAGGCGTGCACATCATCGACCCGGTTGGATATCTCGAGTTCCTCGGATTGGAGAAAGCCGCGCGACTCGTGATCACCGACTCCGGTGGCGTCCAGGAGGAGACGACCTACCTTCGGGTGCCCTGCCTGACGGTGCGGGACAACACCGAGCGGCCGGTCACCGTCACCTCCGGCACGAACACGCTGGTCGGGCGGGACGCGACGCGGCTGCTCGACGCCGCGATTGCGCGGCTGACGACGCCGGCCGAGACGGGAACAGTTCCCGAATTGTGGGATGGCCGGGCAGCAGAAAGAATTGCGGAGGCGCTGGCGCCGCACACGCGCGGTTGGTGAGCTACGTCAACTCGGCGAGGCTGGTAGCGACGAAATCGTAGGCGAGCACCGCTTCAGCCGTCGTGAACAGGAGGCGCCCGAGGCTGGCATGCGCAGGGTGATCGAGATAGGCGCGCAGATCGGCTTCGGAATCGAACTCGAGCACGGCCGAGTACTCATAGTGCTCGGCCATCTGTGTTTCATAGCCGGGACGATCGAGCAGGATGCGTTTTCCAATCGTCGTGCGCCTGATAGCCGGAATGCCGCTGACGGCGCTCTTCAACGATTCGATCAGTGCAGCGCGGTCCGCGGTCGTGAGAGTTGCGCGCGGACGAAACAGCACGAGATGCGAGATCACGACGACTTCTTGCCTTTCCCTCCCGATCGGGCGCGGATGTTCTGCTTGAACCGGGACCACTTGGCTTTCTTCGCGTCCTTGTATTTCTGACGCGGGTCCTTGTGCTCGCCGCCTGGGCGCCAGTTCTTATCGCGCCTGGCCTCGATCCCCATCGACTTCTTGTATTCCGCCTTGGGAACCCATGGGCGCTTCTCGGTTCGCGGTTCCGCCGGCGCGTCCCCCTTCGGTTTCCACTCGGGTCTGGCCGGGCGCGATGGCTTTGGCTTCCATTCCGGTTTCGCCGTTCGCGCTTGGCTGGAACCGCCGCTGCGCTCCTTGGGCTTCCACTCGGACTTGCGCTCGCGATCGAACGAGCCTTTGGGCTTCCAGTCGGCGCGTGGGCTGCGGGGTTCTCGCTCGAACGAACCCTTCGGCTTCCACTCCGGCTTCGCCGAGCGTGAATCGTCGCCGGCCGGCTTCCAGGCCGGTCTGTCGACGGACCTGGATTTCTGCTCCGGCTTACGCTCGCGATCGAACGAGCCTTTGGGCTTCCAGTCGGCGCGTGGGCTTCGGGGTTCTCGCTCGAACGAGCCCTTCGGCTTCCATTCCGGCTTCGCCGAGCGCGACTCGTCGCCGGACGGCTTCCACGCCGGTCGGTCGAAAGCCTTGGGCTTCCAGTCCGGCTTGCGGTCGCGATCGAACGAGCCTTTGGGCTTCCAGTCTGCCTTGTGGTCGCGATCGAACGAGCCTTTAGGCTTCCAGTCGGACTGCTGCGGTCGTGTCGTCCTCGTTTCCCGCTCGTCGGACTTGGGCTTCCAGTCTGGCCGATCGGTCCGCTTTGGCGCGGGAACGAACTCACCCTTGGGCTTCCAATCGAGCTTGTCATCCGCATTGCGAGGCGGAGCGGGCGTCGAGGGTTCGCCGCGCGGGGTCCATGCCGAACGCTCGCGCCGATCGCTCGCGGGCTTGCGTTCGCGATCGCGGAATCCGCCCTGACGCTCGTCGCCGCGACGGCCCAGCTCGCCGCGCGCGTGCATGGCTTCCTGGGCATCGATACGCGATGGCCACAGCCTGCCGTTCTGGAACCACATCATCACCGCGGTGTCGTTCTTCGACTTCAAACGCTTGAACGTCGGCATCAGCTCTTCCTGAGAGCCGGAACGGAAGGCAGTCGGCTGGTCGTCGACGATGATCGTCCAATAGGCGTAGCGCGGAGGCATGAAACAACTATCCTACTGTGAATGGAGTTAGTAGGCGCACCGGCCAGCGAGTTAAAGGCGCTACTTACCGCCTCTTTTGAGGACTGGAGTCGCGAGGGACAGTCGTGCGCGCTGTCGGGCGGAGCAACCGCGATGATTTTTCTCACCGCGCTACGCGCCGCCGACGTCGACTGGAGAAAGATCACGCTCTTCTGGGCCGACGAGCGGGCCGTGCCGCCGGAGGATCCCGACTCGAATTACGGGCTCGCCGAGCGGATGCTGCTCTCGCCTCTCGGCGCGAAGGCGCCGCGCGCCATCCGCATGCCCGCCGAAGCCGGGGATCTTCATCAGGCAGCGCTCTGGTACGACGAAGCGCTTGCGACCGAGCTGAATGGAGGGTCGCTGGATCTCGCGATCCTGGGGGTGGGCGAGGACGGGCACATCTGTTCGCTGTTCCCCGGTCACAAGGCGCTGCGGCAGGACGACCTGCGCGTGGTTGCGATCGACGACGCGCCGAAACCGCCGCCGCGCCGGTTGTCGCTGACGCTTCGCTATGTGCTGCAGACCAAGAAAGTCTGGGTGATCGCGATTGGGCCGCGGAAGCTGCCGGTGCTTCGCGCGGCGATCAACAAGACCAGTCAGTCGACGCCGCTGGATTTATTGATGCGCCAGGCCAGGGATGTGACGGTGTTTACCGATCAACAGATCTGGCGCGGCTAGAACCGTTTCAACTTTTCCACCAGCGTCGTCCGCTTCAGTCCGAGCAAACGCGCCGCCGCACCCTTGTTGCGGTCGGTGCGCAGCAGCGCCCGCTCGATGATGTCCTTCTCGATCCGTGCGACAAACGCAGGCAGGTCGAGGCCGTGCTCCGGCAGATCGAGCGAGGGCTGGGCCGGGTCTTCGCTCGCCGACTGCAGATCCGCCGGCAGATCGGCGACTTCGATCTGCGTGCGCGAGCCGATCATGGCCAGCGCGCGTTCGATGGCGTTCTCGAGTTGACGGACGTTGCCCGGCCACGGATATGCCATCAGCCGCCGCATCGCGTCCTGCGACGGCGTGGCCGCATCCGCGCTCCTGAACTTCGAGATAAAACCGCTCACCAGCAGGGGGATGTCCTCGGCGCGGTCGCGCAACGGCGGCAACAGCACGGGAATGACGTTGAGGCGGTAATACAAATCCTCGCGGAACGTCCCCTCCTTCACCATCCGCGAAAGGTCCGCGTTGGTGGCCGCGACGATGCGGACGTCGACCTTGATGGTTCGCGTATCACCGAGCCGCTCGAACTCGCGCTCCTGCAACACGCGCAGCATCTTCATCTGCAACGCCATCGGCATGGTGCCGACTTCATCGAGGAAGAGCGTGCCGCCGTCGGCCTGCTCGAGGCGCCCCTGCCGCATGGCCACCGCGCCGGTGAACGCGCCCTTGGCGTGACCGAACAGCTCCGCATCGAGCAGTGTTTCAGGGATGGCGCTGACGTTGATGGCGACAAAGCGACCGCGATGACGCGGACTGGTTTGGTGAATCGCGCGCGCGACCATCTCCTTGCCGGTGCCGGTTTCACCGGTGATCAGGATGGTCGTCGCCGTTGGCGCCACGGTTTCGATCAGCTGGTACAGCGCGCGCATCGGCGCGCTGCGGCCGACCATTGACCCCAATCCGAACCGCTCGTCGAGTTGCTGATGCAGATAGGCGTTCTCGCTCTTCAAGCGCCGCTGCTCCAGTGCCTTGTTGAGCACGTGCATCAGTTCGTCGAACTGGAATGGCTTGGCGATGAAATCCGCGGCGCCGAGCTTGATCATGTCGACGGCGTCTTTCACGGTGCCGTAGCCGGTAACGACGATGGCGATGATGCCGGGATATCGGCCAATGGCGGCTTCGATGACCTGCCGGCCGTCGACTCCGGGAAGACGGAGGTCAGTGACGATGACGTCGAACGCAAACCCATCGAGCGCCTTGAGCGCGGCTTCTCCGTCGGTGGCTTGCGTGACCTCGAAGCCTTCGTCGTCCAGGCGTTCGGCGACGATGCTCCGGAGGGCATCCTCATCGTCTACGAGAAGCAGATGTCGTTTCTGCTCAGTCATTTACTGGGAACATCCTGTTCCGCCAAGCGCTGCAGTCGGGGGTCGAATGTCAAAGTATTGACGGGCTGGCTGCGGCTGTCAAGCGCCGGACGCCGATTGCACGCCTAATCTCAGAAAGGCTTGCACCGATACAACCTGTGGAGGCAACCCCAGTGGAACGGCAAACAGTCAGCATCATGAAAGCGTGCGAAATGGTCGGCGTGAGCCGCCGCACGATCTACAACTGGATTGCGGCGAACAAGGTGGAGTATCTGCGCACCGCCGGTGGCAGCATCCGCATTTTTGTCGACACGTTGTGGCGCGAGCCGGACGGCACGAAGCACCCCACCAGCCCGAATGCCACGGCGTGACTCACGTGACGATTGATTCGAAGGAGCTTCTTCACAAGCTCAATAACCAACTCGGCGTGATCCTCGCGCACGCCGAGTTGCTCGAAACGAAAGCCCAGGACGCGTCGCAGAAAGCGCGCGCGTCCCAGGTCGTCAATGCCGCCCTGCAAGCGATGGCCGTTTCGCGTGAACTGCGCGAGACCGTCGGCGAAAAGTAGTACCTCCCTAACATTCCTCGCCTGATTTTCGCGCTCGCTCAGGGTGGGCCGCCGCCGCCCTCAGAATCGCGACAAATTTGTAATTGAATGTCCAAAACAGACATCGACGCCAAAATTTTGACAAGACAGAGCGTCAATTCGTCAATATATTGGCGCGTTTTGAATGAATTCCAGACGCCGTTTTGGCGATGACGGTACGCGAAAATCCGTGTAAGTAGCTGCCTTTTCACACGGTTACGAGGGGACCGAAAGACTGTGTGCACTCCCTGACATAGCGTTTTACAACGCTGGCATCCTCGTTGCCTTAGGGCAGGTAACATGAAAACCCCAAAGGTCACCGGTCGCAACGAGTCCGAGCGCGTCGAGGCAGGACTGCCATTCGTTGAAGCACTTGCCCGACGCATGGCTTCGACAATGCCGCACTCGATCGACTTGAGCGATCTGGTGCAGGACGGCGTGATCGGCCTGATCGACGCTGCGCATCGCTTCGACGAGTCGCGTGGCATCAAGTTCGAGACATTCGCCGAGCGGCGGATTCGCGGCGCGATGATCGACGCGTTGCGCAAGGATGCGTGGCCGCGCGGCGTTCGCCGGGTCCGCCGTGAGCTGGAGGCCGCGCGCGAAAAGCTGCGCGCTTCGCTCGGGCACGAGCCGTCGCTGGCCGACCTGGCGCAGGCCGTCGGCTCCGACGAGAAGCGCCTGGGCAAGACGATTGTTCGCATCAACACCATCGAATCGACCTCGCCGTTCTCGAGTGCGGAGAACGTCGACGAGTCACAGCTGCCCGCGGTGATGGTTCCGGCCGAACCGGAACGTCCCGACATGCAATATGAGCGCGATGAAGTGAAAACGCGGGTGAGGAATGCGATCGGGACGTTGCCGGCGCGCGAGCAGCGGGTGATCGCGCTTTACTACTACAACGAAGTGACGATGAAGGATATTGGCGCCGAGCTGGGCGTCAACGAATCGCGTGTGTCCCAACTGCATGCGCGAGCGATCCGCAGGTTGCGCGAGGCGCTCGGCGCCGAGGTCACTCCGATCGCCGCGTCAGCGGCGTTGCGCGAGGCGATCGCCGCCATGGAAGCACGGCCGAAGATGGCGAAGGCGTCCCTGCCGGAATCGGACACCAGGGTCTCGGAAGCCGCGCAGAAACGAGCCGGATTGGTGCTGATCAAGAACGACAAGCCGCTGCTCGGTCAGGCCAGCGTGTCGCGGGCGGAACGAAGCAAATCGCCCAACCTGAAGGGCTTGGAGAGCCAGCGGCAGCCGGTTTCTTCGAGAAAGCGTTCGGCGTCGGTGCCGGCCACATCACCGGTCACGAAGATTACGCGCCGCGCGAGCGCCGGCGTCGCCGCCGCCATTGCGCGGTAGAACTGCATGCCGTCAATGCGCGGCATCTTGAGATCGCAGACGATCAAGTCGTAACGGGCTTCGGTGAGGCGGGTCAGCCCCTCCTCACCGTCGCCGGCGCGATCCACCGTAAAGCCCGCGTCAACGAGCGCCTCGGACACGGCCACTGCCAGCGCCGGCTCGTCTTCCACCACCAGTACCCGCAGTCCCTTGAACGCTTCGAGCGAGATGGGCTGCTGCGCGGCGCGGGCGGCCGGCGCGTTCAAGTGCTGGCCGGTGACCGGGAGCTCGATGAAGAAGGAGGCTCCCATCCCGCGTTTGGAGCTCAGCCAGATTCGTCCGCCGTGCTCCTGCACGATGGCGTAGGCGACGGTCAGTCCAAGGCCGGTGCCCTGGCCCACTTCCTTGGTCGTAAAGAACGGATCGAACACTTTGCTCTGCCGTTCTTCCGGCACACCCGGCCCATCGTCGTTGACCTCGAGCACCGCGGAGCCGCGCTCGGCATCGTGCGAGGTGCGAACGACGATCGTGCCCTTGCCATTGGCGCCGAGGCAGGCCTGCTCGGCGTTGATCAGCAGGTTGAGCAGGACCTGCTTGATCTGGTGCCCGTCGGCAAACACGTCTGGGACGCCGGCGGTCAGTGCTTCGACGACCTGGATGTTGGTCACCTTCTGTTCATACGCGCGAAGGGCGAGCGTTTCGCGGACGACCTGATTGAGATCGACCATCGCGCGGGTGGTCTGCCGCTTGCGCGCGAATGTGAGGAGGTTGCGGACGATTCGGGCGGCACGTTCCGATTCGCCGAGGATCACTTCCAGTCCCTGTTTGGTCTTGTCGTCGACGTTGCGCTCGGCCAGTCGCTCGGCCCACGACAGAATGGTGGCGAGCGGATTGTTCAGCTCGTGAGCGACGCCGGAGATGGTTTGACCGAGCGCGGCCATCTTTTCGGCCTGGAGCATCTGGTAGCGGCCGTCGCGCGACTGATCGTCCTTCTTCTTACGCTCGCTGACGTCGCGAATCAACGCCTCGACATGGAGGATGGCAAGCTGCGACTGTTCCGCGCCCGGTGGCCGGTGTGAAGCGGTTGCCGAGACCTCGATCCAGATCGGCGTGCCGTCGACCTTGCGCACGCGGAGCAGATGGTCTGTGACGCCCTCCTCGCGGTCGAGCAGTTCGATGAAGGTCTGGCGGGCCTGCGGATCGACGAAGCGAGAGGCGTCGAACGGCTGGACGATACTCTCAGCCGCGTCCGGTGGATAGCCGTAGATCTTCTTGAGATGGGGATTGGCGGCGAGCGTGGTCGTGGAATTGGCGCCGAGGGTGCCCATGTAGACACCCTCGCGCAGAGACTGGAACAAACGCGCGAACGCCACTGCGCGCTCGTCCACTCGGTTCAGCCCTTAGGACGACTTCTTCGCGGGCGGCAGCGGCGTCGGTGTCTTGCCGTCGGCGTTACCCGGCGTCCACTTACGCTCAATCGCCGCGCGAATGGACACGACGTCGGCGCCAGACGCGTACAGTTGCATGGCCTCGCGGGCGACGTCGACGCAGATCGTGCAGCCGAATCCGTGGGTGTCCCACTCGAGGACGTTGCCCTTTGCGTCACGACGCGCCACGAAGCATGACTCGTTGGATTTGTGCCCCTGGCTGCCGCAACCGCAGTAGCAGGGCACATACTTCAGCACCTCAGGATGCTGCGCAGCGAAATCGTAGGTGGCGCGGACGATGTCCATTGGCCGTACGGCGGCGAAGCCGACGCTCGGCAAGGGCGGCACCGAAACGCGGGCCTGCTTGGTCGGCGCCGGCGCCTGCGGCTTGGCGCCGGCTGCCGCGCGCTGTGGAACAGCCGTCCCCTGGCTTGCGGCAACAACGACGGTCATGACCAGGGCAAGGCCGGTAATCCCGAGCAACAGGGTCACTTTTTCTGCCTTCATGATCGACAACTCTAACAGAGTTCCCCTGGCTCCTGGCCACGAGGCGCGGCGGCCCGGCGGGTCGAGCAACCCCATCAGTCAGCGCCTGCCGACGATCCACGTTCCGGCAAACACCAGCGCCGCCGCAACAAGGACGCGCACCGAGAGGGGTTCACTCAACAGCAATGTTCCGAGCGCCACCGCAATCATGGGATTGATGTAGGCGTACAGCGAGACCAACTGCAGCGGCAGGTGCTGAATCGCGTAGATGTACGCCGAATAGGCGATGAGCGAGCCGGCAATGCTGAGATATGCCATGGCGGCGAAAGTGCGCGGGGTGAATGTCAGGTGGGCCCAGTCGCCGTTCGCGGTAGCCGCGCTCAGCAGCATCACCCCGCTGAATACCATCTGCAGCGCGGTTGATTGGAACGGATTGGCGCCGAGCTCGTGGCGCTTTGCGAAGGCCGTGCCGATCACCCAGCCGACACAGGCGAGCTGGATCGCGATGACACCGATGACGAAAGAGCGGCCGCTCGCGCCGCCGTGGGTCATCTCGGGCCAGACCAGGACGATGATTCCCGAAAAACCGACCGCGAGACCCGCCAGCGACCGCTTCGAGAAGCGCTCGCCGTTCGGCAGCAGGCGCTCGGTCAACGCCGACCAGAACGGCGTGGTCGCGATCAAGACCGCGGTCAGTCCGCTGGCGACGAACTGTTGGGCGTAGACGACGAAGCCGTTGCCGACAATGTTCATCAGGAAGCCGAGCAGCACGAGCGGCGCCCATAGCCGCGGCCCCGGTAATCCGCGACCGCTTGCCAGCATCCACGCCGACATGATCAGGCCCGCGGCAAACCAGCGCAGGCCGGCCACGAGCAGCACCGGAACGGTTTCGAGCGCCACATGGATCGCCAGGTAGGTCGTGCCCCACACGATGCAGACGGTCACGAACGCGACATAGGCCAGCGTGTGTCGACCCGCCGCCGCGCCGGTCACGGCTCGCTCCGGGCCGATTCTTGCAGTGTCAGTTCTCTGGGAATGGAGATGCGCGGATCCTCTTTCACCGTCTCGAGAACGATGGTGGTGCGAGTCGACGTGACCGACGGCGCCGAGGAGATCTGCTGCCGGAGGATTTGGCCGAGATGTTCCGCATCGCGCGCGCGAACCTTCAGGAGGTAGCAGTCATCGCCTGCCACGTGGTGAACCTCGAGAACTTCCGGAATGCGCGAGAGCTCGTAGGCCGACGGCATGTCGGGGCCGTGCTCGGACGTACGAACGGCGACAAACGCCAGCATGCCGCGGTCGACCACGTGAGGGTCGATCAGTGCGACGTAATCCTTGATAATGCCCTTGGATTCCAGCTTCCGCAGACGTTCGAGGATGGCTGACGGCGCAAGCCCAACGGCTTTGGCCAGGTCCGATTGGGTTGTTCTGGCGTTGTATTGAAGAATATCCAGAATAGAACCGTCTATTTCGTCGATTATTCGTTCAGAAGCCATATGAACAGTAGTTTATCCAGTATGACCTTGTTTTGGAAAGAGGCCTCTCCAGAAGCCAGAAAGGCGCTCTGGGCGGCCTCCATGGGATGGCTGCTGGATGCCTTCGACGTCATGCTCTACGCCCTGATTCTTACGCAGGTCATCGAGGGGCTCGGACTGAGCCGCGCTCAAGGGGGGTTGATGGCGTCGCTCACCCTTGGCGCGTCGGCGGTGGGTGGGCTGGCATTCGGGGTGATCGCCGACAAGCTCGGACGCACCCGCGCGCTGTCGCTCAGCATCCTGATGTATTCGATCTTCACGTTTGCGTGTGGCTTCGCGCAGACGGCGTGGCAGTTCGCGACGTTCCGCGTGCTGCTCGGCTTCGGGATGGGCGGTGAATGGGCGAGCGGCGCGACGCTGGTGAGTGAAACCTGGCCGGAGCAGCATCGCGGCAAGGCCCTCGGCATCATGCAGAGCTGCTGGGCGATCGGTTATGGACTGGCGGCGATCGTGGTCGCGATCGTGCTGCCGACCTTCGGGTGGCGAGCGGTGTTTTTCGTCGGCATCCTGCCCGCGCTCTTCACATTGTGGATTCGACGCAGCGTCAAGGAGCCCGAGATGTGGCAACGATCGCGGGCGGCTGCCGCATCGGGTGCGTCGGGTGCACCAGGTGCGAGGTTTCCCTTGCGTCTGGCCTTGTTTCTCACCGCCATGAATGCCGCGACCATGTTTGCGTGGTGGGGGTTGAATCTGTGGGTGCCGTCCTATCTGTCGTCACCGACGACGCAAGGCGGGGTCGGGCTCTCGACCACCACCATGGCGATGTTCATCGTGGCAATGCAGGTGGGAATGTGGTTGGGATACGTCTCGTTTGGATTCATCAGCGACACGTTCGGGCGTCGGCCCACCTATGTCGCGTACCTGCTGACCGCGGCGCTGCTCGTCTGGTATTACGGATTCGCGCGCGAACCCTGGGTGCTGTTGGTGCTCGGACCGTTCGTGGCATTCTTCGGGACGGGATACTTCAGCGGTTTTGGCGCGGTCGCGTCGGAGATTTTTCCGACCTCGATTCGCGCCACCGCCCTCGGCGTGACCTACAACAGCGGCCGGTTGCTGAGCGCGATCGCGCCTTTCATGGTCGGGAGCATGGTGCAGAGTCGAGGGTTCGGCGCCGCATTCACGCTCACGTCGATTTTCTTCATCATCGCAGCGGCGCTGTGGCTGGGAATTCCGGAAACGCGCGGCAGGAAAATGACCTGAGCCGCGGCGCCCTTACGCCGGTGGTCCCTTGTAGAGGACCCTTCCAAGCCGCTTGTTCCACGCGGTGAACTCGTCGTCCGAGGGATCCTCGGCGATCGCTTTGCGGACCTGATTCAGCTTCGCATCGAGCTCGTCGACCGCAGCGAGGATGAACGCCTCGATGGTCTTCGGCTCGACCGGCGACCCGTACTCGCGCACGCCGTGGTGCGAGGCGACGAGGTGCTCGACCTGCGAGCGCAGCTCCAGCGGGAAGCCAGAGATGCCATTGGCGGCTTCGCGCACCATCATCAGCCCAAGCGCGATGTGGCCGACGAGATTGCCGTCGCGGGTGTAGCTGCCGGCGCCACCTTCGTAGGCGAGCTCCTGCAGCTTGCCGATGTCGTGCAGCACCACCCCGGCCAGCACGAGGTCCTCGTCAGCGCCGTAGGCGCGCGCCAGGAGGCGGCCGACTTCCGCCATCTTCGCGATGTGCTCGAGAAACCCCCCGCGGTAGGCATGGTGAATTTGCTGCGCGGCCGGCCAGACTCGCAGTTGCGCTTCGTTGTCGGAGACCAGGCGATTCAACAGCACCCGGAGGTGTTGGTTGCCGACGCTGCGCAGGTGCGTCTGCAACTCCTCCCACATCTCGTCGATCGGACGCGGCGCGCTCAGGATGCAGTCTTCCTCACGAAAGCCCTGCAGGCGGTCCTGGTCTGGATTGACCCGCCGAATCGTCGACAACACCAGTTGCACCTGGCCGTTGTACAGGCTGCCGCGCCCCTCGATCCGCACGTAGTCGCCGGCGTCGAACTCCGCCTTGTAGCGGTCGACGTCGGTCATCAGCTTCGCGACGACTTGAGCGGAGGCGTCTTGCAGCGACAGAAAGAGGAACTCGCCGCCGCTCCGCCCGGTGCGAATCTCCTTGTAGGCGCAGAGGGCGTAGCCCCAGCCGGAGTGTTCAACGGCCAGCGCGGACAGTTTCGGGAGTCTATTCGGAGCCAAGTGCAAACGTCATCGTTCCGTTGATGACGACCTTCCCGTTGACGGTGGCCTGGCCGCCGAGCACGCCCATGCGGCTGCGGAGACGCTTGACGGTGGCTTCGATGACCACGACATCGCCCGGATGCACGGACCCGCGGAAGCGCACGCGCTCCATGCCGCGAAAAAATATCAACTGGTCCTTGTTTTCAGGCTTGGCCAGGATCAGGATCGCGCCGACCTGGGCCACGGCTTCGGTCAGGATGGTTGGCGGCAGCGACGGACGGCCGTTGACCGGCCGTGACAGGTACGGCTCGTTGCTCGCCACGTTCTTGATCCCGACAATCCTCCGGTCGGGGTCGAATTCCGTAATTCGATCGACCAGCAGAAAAGGATATCGATGCGGAAGAATGCGTTCGATGGCCGAATAGTCGAGCGGAAGGGTCAGATCCATGAAGTCAGATGGCAGATGGGAGATTTCAGAAGGTGGAGTCAGTATACTTCCTACCCTTGGAGGCACCTGTCATGCGCCAGTTCCTAGCCGTAGCGGTCCTGTTGTTCACGGCGGTCACCTCATCCGCCCAATCGCGGCGGCCCGCGACCTTTGACGATGTGCTCGGCATCAAGGCGATCCAGGGCGCGACGGTGTCGAGCGACGGACGGCAGGTGATCTACGGCGTGCGTCAATGGGTGGCCGACCAGGACCCTGCGACCCCGCTCGCGGAAACGCCAGCGCCGCTCAGGGCTGGCAAGATGGAGTCGCGCACGCACGTGTGGCGGGTCGCGACCGACGGCGGCAGTCCGGCCCGCCAGATCTCGTTTGGCGAGAAAGGCGACAGCCAGCAGCAGTTCTCGCCGGACGGAAAGTTCATCAGTTTCGTGTCCGCGCGTGGCGGACCGGAAGCCAAGGCGCAAATCTATCTGATGCCGATCGACGGTGGCGAAGCGTGGAAGCTCACCGACGCGAAGGAGAACGTCAGCGCGTATTCGTGGGCCCCGGACGGCTCGAAAATCGCGTTTGTCGCGACCGACGCGCGGAGCCCGGAAGAAGAAGCCAACATCAAGAAGCGTGACGACGAGCGGGTGTTCGAAGGCGACTTCCGCTACCAGCACGCGTGGGTCGTCGACGTCACCACCAAGCAGGCGACGCGCATCACCGAGGGCGCCACCTACACGGTGCAGGACGCCCCGTCGTGGTCGCCCGATGGCCGACGGTTCGTCTTCAGCGCCGCGGCAACGCCGATGCTGCGCGACAACCGCCGCGATGTCTACATCGCCGACCTTGCGACCCGGCGGGCCGACAAGATCAGCACCAACTGGGGCAGCGACGGACAACCGCGCTGGTCGCAGGACGGTGCGACGATCGCCTGGATCGGCGAGCCGAATACCACCGCGCCGCACGCCGACGGCACCGCGGTCGGGGTGGTGATGCAACAGCGGCTGATGCTGTATGACGTCAACGCGAAAACGATCAAGGACACGCTCACGCCGGCCTTCGACAGCGACGCCCGCAACCCGGTCTGGACCAACGAAGGCAAGCGCGTGATGTTCGTGACCGGCAAGCGGGCCTATAACGAAGCGTTTGCCTACGACCTGACCTCCGGCGCCTACACCCAGCTCACGCAGAAGCGCACCATCAACAGCACGTCGGTCAGCAAGGACGGCCGGACCATTGTCGTGACGATGGATGCGCCGGATTCGGCGACGGAGATCTATGTCACCGACCCGTCATTCGCCACCCTCAAGCGCCTGACCAACACCAACCCGCAGCTTGCCGAGCTGGCGCAGGGTGAGACCGAAGTGATCACCTGGAAGAGCAGCGACGGCGTGGAGGTCGAAGGCGTGTTGCTGAAGCCGGTTGGATTCCAGTCCGGCCGGCGCTATCCAACGCTGGTCGTCGCGCATGGCGGCCCGGCCGGCGCCTATGTGAACGGCTTCCGGCTCGGCGGCCTCGAAGGCGGCCAGGTGTGGGCCGGCAAGGGGTGGGCGGTGTTCTACCCGAATCCGCGCGGCAGCTCGAACTACGGGCAGAAGACGCTCGCCGCCAACGTCAACGACTGGGGCGGCGGCGACTTCAAGGACATCATGACCGGCGTCGATGCGCTGGTGGCGCGCGGCATTGCCGATCCCGACAAGCTCGCGCACATCGGCTGGAGCTACGGCGGCTACATGACGGCCTGGGTGATTACGCAGACGTCGCGGTTCAAAGCGGCGATGGTCGGAGCGGGGCTCACCAACATGTGGAGCATGTACGGCACCAACGACATTCCGAGCGTGCTGGTGGCCTACTTCGGCGGCATTCCGAACAAGCAGACGCTGCCGCTGTATCTCGATCGCTCGGCGATGACGCACATCGACAAGGCGACCACGCCAACCCTGATCCTGCATGGCGCCAACGACGAGCGCGTGCCGGTGGGCCAGGCCTACGAGCTGTACCGAGGGTTGAAGGATCGCGGCAAGACGACCGAGCTGGTGTTCTATCCCCGCGAAGGTCACGGCTTCACCGAGTATTACCACCAGAAGGATCGAATGCAGCGGATCTACGATTGGGTGACGAAGTACACTTTGGGTCCTGGTGGAAGCACAACCGCTCAATAGTTCCGCAGCCGCCGCGCCTTCCGACGCGGAGCTGCTTGCGATCCTCGCCGAGCTGGGCCGTGAGGTCAGCTCGGTCCTGGATCTTGGCGACCTGCTCGAGAAGATCCCCAATCTCATTTCGCGGCTGACGCAGTTCAGCGTCTTCTCGGTGTACCTGCTCGACGAACGACGCCAGGAGCTGGCGATCGCCTACGCGGTCGGCTATCCCGAGGAGATCGTCCAGCACTTCACGATCAAGGTCGGCCAGGGCACCGTCGGCCGCTCCGTCGCCGAGCAACGCACCATCGTGATCGACGACGTGGATTCGGACCCGCACTACCTGGCGGTGGTACCCGGCGCAAGATCGCAGTTGTCGGTGCCGCTGCGCAACAAGGGCCAGGTCATCGGCGCGCTCAACCTGTTGAGCGAGAAGGTCGCCAACTTTACCGAGCGCGACGAGTGGATCCTGCGCCAGTTCGGCGCCCACGTCGCGCAGGCCATCACCACGGCGCGGCTGTTCGAATCCGAGCGGGAGTACGCGGACACGCTCGAAACGCTCGCCGAGATCGGCCGCGAGATGAGCGCCATCCTCGATCCCGACGAGCTGCTGACGCGGCTCGCTCACCTGATCAAGCGGGTGATTGATTACCGCATCTTCGGCATCGCGCTGGTCGACGAGGAGACGCAGATGCTCGACTTGCGGGTGACGATCAAGTTCGGCGACGATCCGCGGGCCGTGGCGCCGGTGAAGATGGGCGAAGGGCTGGTCGGCTACGCGGCGCTGCATAAGGAAGTCGTGCTGGTGCCGGATGTCACCAAGGATCCGCGCTACATCGACGCGGTACCCGGGGTGCGCTCCGAGCTGGTGGTGCCGCTGCTGCTGAAGGATCGCTGCATCGGCGTGTTCGACCTCGAGAGCCCGGAAGTCGACGCCTTCAACAAGAAGCACGTCAAGCTGTTGACCCTGCTTGCGTCGGAGGCGGCCGTGGCGATCGAGAACGCCCGGCTGGTGGACGCGATCAAGACCAACGAAGCGCGCTTCGAGAAGGAGTTGCGGTTCGCCCAGCGCGTCCAGAAGGCGCTGCTGCCGCAGGAGTTGCCGAAGCGGCTGCGTGGCGTGGACGTGGCGTGGCATTTCGATCCGGCGCGCGAGCTGGGCGGCGACCTGTGCGATTTCCTGGCGCCGGAACCGAACATGCTGGTCGTGGCGCTCGGCGACGTATCGGGGAAGGGCGTGCCGGCGGCGCTCTACAGCGCGGCGATCGGCGAAATGGTCCGCGGCCGAACGTTCCGGCGGCGGCTGGAGAAGCAGTCGAGCACCCCCGCCGGGGTCCTCGCCGGCATGAACCGCATCCTCCACGAGCGCAATCTGGAGGAGTACTACTGCACGCTCTGCTACGCGATGTTCGAGTTCCGGAAGCAGATGGTGACGTTCGCAAACTCAGGATTGCCGTACCCGGTGAAATGCGCGAACGGGAAAGCGACCCAGCTCGACATGCCGGGCGTTCCACTCGGTTCGTTCGGCGGCTCGCGCTACGAAGACTTCCAGGTGCCGTTGGCCGCAGGCGACGTGTTCGTGCTGTTTTCGGATGGAATCTCCGAAGCGTTCGACGAAGAAGGGCGGGACTTTGGCGCCCACCGCGTCATCGACGTCGTCGAGCGCACCTGCACGAGGACCGCGAAGGAGATCGTCGACGAGCTGTTTCTAGCGGTTCAACAATTCAGCGGGGACGCCGAACAGTCGGACGATCGAACGGTGGTGGTGGTGAAGATCAACCAGCTGGGGCCGGCCACCAAGGTTCCAGGAGTTCCAGAGATTCCAGAGGGTTCCACCAGTTGAGTTCTGTCTGAGTTCCAGGAGTTCTTGTCGCACAGAACTTTGGAACCTCTGCGGAACGACGCCCCTGGAACTGCTGGAACTGTTGGTACCCCTGGAACCGGTTTAGTGGGCCGGTTGCGGATGATGTTCCCCGCCGTAGTCGTCGCCATGGTCGTCGACGTGGGTGGCGGCCGTGAGATAGATCGCGCCGAGGGTCAGGAAGATGAACGCCTGCAGCGGACCCACGATCAGGCCCAGGAACTGAATCGGCAGCGGCGCGATGAACGGCACGATGCTCGCGATGATCAGCACCACCAGATGCTCGCCGAAGATGTTGCCGAACAGGCGCAGCGTCAGTGACAGCACGCGCGACAGGTGGCTGATGATTTCGATCACGAAGATCATCGGCGCCAGCGCGATCGGCACTCCCGGCATCACCGCGAAATGCTTGATGTAGTTGACCGGGCCGTTGGCGATCACGCCTTGCACGTGGTAGTAGAGCCACAACGTCAGCGCCAGCGCGAGCGGCACGTTGATGTTGCTGGTCGGCGAGCCCAGGCCGGGCACCTGGCCCATCAGGTTGCCGATCAAGATAAAGACGAAGATCGTGCCGAGCAGCGGCAGATACTTGCGGCCCTTCTTGCCCATGTTGTCTTCGAGCACGCCGACGAGGAACGAGACAATGTCCTCGAGAATGATTTGCAGCTTGCCGGGGTTCTCGACGCTCAGCGACGAGCGGATGGCCAGGCCGATAAACAGGATGAAGAGGGTGATGAGCCCGACGAACACCATGTGATCCGGCACGTGGATGCCGAGCGGCGCGAACAGCAGATTGATGAGCGCGACCAGTGGGGAGGGGTGTTCGATGGCTTCCACAGCGGGAACATTGTACAACGTTTCACAAGCAGGGATCGAGCGCGCGGCGACCAGACCGGCGGTACAGGCAAAACCGGGAATCAGGTATGCCCTGATCCCCGGTCCCAGATCGCCGATCCCTCGTGTTTACAGGTACTTAATCGACTTCTCCCTGAGATGCAGGCCGAAGGAACGCCCGCCAAACAGGCCGACCTCCTGGACCGTGCCGCGCACCCGCACCCTGGCGTTCTTGCTCGGAATCCGGCTGTCGTCCGAGATGACCAGCATCTCCTCCGTGCCGTCACTGACGCGGAACACCTTGAACGGCACCAGCGGGATACCGAACGATGTCGTCACGACGCCTTCGACGGTCACCGTCCTGTCGTGGAATTTGCCCGGGTTGGTCTTGACCTCGGAAATCGAACGTTGACCCATCGTCGCGCAGGCGCCACTGAGGGCGGCCGCCGCGACCATCAAACCCAGCACGAAATTCTTTGCGCGTAACATGGTTTCTCCTTCACCAACGACCAACCCAGGGGTTCGCCGCTCCAGGTAAAACAGCCGCGGCGAGATCGTGAAGAGTGCGGCCGGAGAGCGGCGATGCCAGCGCCTGCCTGAAGTTCGCCCCCCGGTGATCCGCCGCGGCTGACCTACAGGACTCCAAAGGCTGTGCCAAACCACGGCGGCCGCGGAAACCGCAGAAATGCTGACCTTTTGCCGGTGTTCAGTTCAGGAGGGCTTCCCGTCTGTCACTTGCGGCGGACGAGGGTTGTCCGTGGATCAATACACGCCGAGGTAGCGGTCCATCTCCCAGGGCGAGACCTGGCGGATGTATTCGTCCCACTCTTCGCGCTTGGCCTCGAGGAAGTGATTGAAGATGTGATCGCCGAGCGTGTCCTTCACGACCGCATCCTTCTCAAACTCATCAAGAGCTTCACTCAGGTTGGCTGGAAGGTCGTCGATACGCAGGTGCCTGCGCTCGCGGTGGCTCATCTTGTAGATGTTCTTGTTCACCGGCGGCCCGGGATCGAGCTGGCGGTCGATGCCGTCGAGCCCGGCCCGCAACATCACGGCCAGGGCGAGATACGGATTGCACGACGGGTCGGGCATGCGCAGCTCGATCCGGGTTGCGGTCTCCCTGGCGGCCGGCACCCGCACCAGCGGACTGCGATTCTTCTCCGACCACGCAATGGCGGTCGGCGCCTCATACCCGGGCACCAGCCGCTTATATGAATTCACCAGCGGGTTGGTGATCGCGCAGAAGCCCTTCGCGTGCTGCAACAACCCGCCGACGTAGTGCAGGCAGGTCTGGCTCAGTTGGATGTCGTTCTGCGGATCGAAGAACGCGTTCTTGCCGTCCTTGAAGAGCGACTGATGGGTGTGCATGCCGGAGCCGTTGACGCCGAAAATCGGCTTCGGCATGAAGGTCGCGTGCAGGTCGTTCTTGAGCGCCACGTTCTTGACGATGAAGCGGCAGGTGCTGACGTTGTCGGCGGTGGTCAGCACATCGTCATAGTGAAAATCGATCTCGTGCTGGCCGGGCGCCACCTCGTGATGCGCGGCTTCGATGTGCATGCCCATCTGTTCGAGCGCGACGACAATCTCGCGGCGGACGTCTTCACCAAGGTCGATGGGCGCGAGGTCGAAGTAGCTCGCCTTGTCGTGGGTTTCGGTGGTCGGCTTGCCGTCGCGGCGCAGAAACAGGAAGAACTCGGTTTCCGGTCCCGCCATCATCGTGAAGCCCCGCGCGGCGGCCAGCGCAATCGCGTTCTTCAAGGTGGTGCGCGGACAGCCCGCGAACGGGCTGCCATCGGGGTTGGCGATATCGCAGATCAAACGGCCGACGCGTGCGCCGCTGGAGTCGGTCCAGGGGAAGACCTGGAAGGTCGCGAGGTCGGGACGCAGGTACATGTCCGACTCTTCGATGCGCACGAATCCTTCGATGGATGAGCCATCGAACATGATCCTGCCGTCGAGCGCCTCCGAGAACTGCCGGTCCGGAACCTCGACGTTCTTGATGACGCCGAGGATGTCGGTGAACTGAAGGCGCAGGAACTTGACCCGCTCCTTCTCGGCACGCTCGAGGATTTCCTTCTTCTGGTCGCCGCGGGGCATGGCTGAATGCTAGCAGTAGCCAGTAGGCAGTAGCCAGTAGCCAGTAAACGCTACCGGCTGCCGGTCAGCAGCTTCGTGATCTGCTCGGTGAGCTCGGCCGCCTCGATCGGCTTGCTCAGATAGACGTTGGCGCCGAGGCGCAGGGCCTGCAGTTCGGTGGTCGAACGATCGGTGCCGGAGACCACCACCACCGGGAGCGATGTGCCGTTCGGGATCTCCTTCAAACGAGCCAACACGTCGAAGCCGTCGATGTTCGGCATCACCAGGTCCAGCACCAGCAGATCGACCCGGCCGCTTTCGATCGCCGCCAGCGCCTCTGCACCGTCTCGAGCGGGGATGACGCGGTGGCCGTTGCGCATCAATGACGCCGTCAGCACCCCGCGAAGGTCGGCATCGTCTTCGGCAACCACGATGGTGGCGCCGCGCCGGCCGGCGAGCGCCAGGCCAACTTCGCGGAGCAGCCGATGGTGCCCTTCGCCCTTGGCGACCACCGTCACATCGTTGGGCAGGCGCGCGGCGTCCCTGGCATCGGCGGCCCCGGACACCACCACGATTGGAATCTTCGCGAGGCCCTCCTCCTGTCGCAGTCGATCGATGAATGCCCAGCCATCGATCTCCGGCATCAACAGGTCGACGGTGATGACATCCGGGTGCGCGGTCCGGGCGATCTGGAATGCCGAAGCGGCATCCCGGGCATCGAGCACGACGTAGCCGGCGTGCATCAGCTGGGTCTTCATCAACAACCTGAAGTCATCGTCATCGTCGACGATCAACACCCGGCGCACGGCCAGGCGCGCCGAGCCGTCGTCGTTGGCGACGACCGGCGCGACCGAAGCGGCTTCCTCGGCGGTTGCGGTTGGTAGCGTGAACGAGAACCGCGTGCCCTGGTGCAGCTCGCTGTCGACCACGATTCGACCGCCGTGCTGCTCGACCAGGGCCTTGGTGATCGCGAGCCCGAGCCCGGTGCCGCCCTTGCGGCGCGACGATGAACTGTCGACCTGCTGGAACTTGCGGAACAGGCGGTTGAGGTTCTCGGGCGCGATGCCGTCACCCTGATCGGCCACGACCACCGTGACCATTTGGTCGGATCCCGAAACGGTCACGGTGACCGTCGAATCGGGGGGCGCAAACTTGATGGCGTTCGACAGCAGATTCACCAGCGCCTGGACGATACGGTCGGGGTCGACCATCACCGGGCGGATGCTGGCCGGCATGTCCACTTCCACGGTGACGCCGGCACTGCGCGCGGGGTTGGCGACGACCTCCACCGACTGGCGCACCAGGTCGGCGACGTTGACCGCCTTCTTCCGCAGCGACAGATTGCCGGATTCGATCTTCGAGACGTCGAGAATGTCGTTGATGATGCGAACCAGGCGCTCGCAGTTGTTCAGGGCGATCTGCAGCAGATGGCGATGCTCCTCGTCCGGGACCGAGGTCGGGTCATCGAGCACCAGCTGCACCGAGCCGCGAATCGAGGTCAGCGGCGTGCGCAGCTCGTGGCTGACGATCGAGACGAACTCATCCTTCATCCGATCGACTTCGCGCAACCGGCTGATGTCCTGGAAGGCGACCACCGCGCCGGCAACCTGCCCGAGCTCGTTATGCAGCGGCGCGCCGCTCGCGAGAATCGGAAACACCCGCCCGTCGGGATGATGGATTTCCAGTTCTTCGTTGCGCGCGGTCTCCCCGCGCAGCGCGCGGGCGGAGATCCACTCGTCTTGCGGAATAGGCGAGCCATCGAGGGCGATCCGCTTGAAACGGCCCCAGTAGTCCCGGCGCAGTTCGGGATTCTTGGGCTCGATGCCAAACACCTCGGTGGCGGCACGATTGCGAAGGCGCACGCTGCCGTCGGGGTTGAAGATCATCAGCGCGGCCGGCACGGTCTCGAGCGTGGCGAGCAGGTCGGCGTGGGCGGCCTCGACCCGACGGCGCGCTTCGCCGGTGGCACTGGCCAGCTCGCGGGATTCGGTGAGCGCGAGTGCGAGCTCGCGCTCCCTGACCTGCAGCGCCTGCACCATTTTTGCAAACGAGTTGATCAATACGCCGATCTCATCGGCCCTCAGGGTCTGATGCGCAGCGGCAAAATCGCCACCCTCGATGCGACGTGCCGCGGCGGTCAGCTCGGTCAGCGGGTCGAGAATCACCTTCTTCGTCGAGAACATCACGGCGGCCAGCGCCAGGCTGCCGAGCACCGCGAGGCCGGCGACGATGGTGAAGAACAGCGAGCGGCGGAGCATCAAGGTCTGCTCGGACTCTTCCCAGAGCTCGCCCTCGCGGCGGTCGAACTCGGCCAGCAGCCGCTCGATTGGGCCGAACGCGGCCTCGGCCTGCGACGACTGCAGTTCGGTCGTGCCCGGCTGGGAGGCGATGTCGAGGTTCGCCGACCATCCCGCGAAGAAGACCGCCATCTGGCGCAGGCGATCCTGCTGGTCCGGGATGGTCACCAGGGTTGTCAGGTGCGAGAAGTAATCGTTGACGGCGGTCCGCTCGCGCTCGATCCGGGCGCGGGTCGCCGGCTCGCTCAAAACGGCGTAGTCGTGTTGATCGTGCTTGAGCTCGGCCACCGTGCGCCACAGCGACGCGTGCAGGCTGCGGACTTGCGCGATGCGCCGGCGCTCGGCGTCCATGCCGGTCGCGATGTTGAGGGAGACGAGGATAAACCCCACCGTGCCTGCGACAAAAATCGTGATCAGCCACAGGACGAGGAACGCGCGAGTCCTGATTTTCACTGATGGGTCTTGCCGACGATGTCCTTCACGTGCTGGCCGAGAGTGAGCGCATCGAACGGCTTGGTCACGTAGCCGGCGGCGCCAAGGCTGAGGCCGCGTTGGATCTCAGCCTCCTGGGATTTCGCAGTCAGAAAAATTACCGGGATGGCTGCGGTCGCGGGATCGGCCTTGAGGCGGCGGCAGGTTTCGGGGCCGTCCAACTCGGGCATCATCCAGTCGAGCAAAATCACGTCCGGCGTCTGCTGCTTCACCGCATCCAGCGCTTCCTGTCCGTTGTTGACGACTTTCACGATGAAGCCGGCGCGTTTCAGTGCGAGACGCGCGACCAGCTGGATATCGAGATCGTCCTCGGCAAGAATGACGTTCATGCGAGATGGCGCGACTAGAGCGCCGCTCGTTTCGGCTGCCTCTCCGCGGACGCGCCTGCGAACTCGTCATCCTCCTGCGGGCTGGCCGATTCGGCGGAGACCTCGGTGATGGCAACTGGCATGGTCAGGGTCGCCAACTGTGCCGCAATGATGGAGGCCAGCGCGAGCTTCGCCTCGTCGACCTCCTGACCCGCCTTCAGCTCGATCGAGAGCACCCCGGAGGGCCCTGATGGCCCGCACATGGCAATCGCCAGCGCCGCCGGTCCGGTCGCGGTCGGCGCGCTCGCCTTCGGGGTGTTGTCGCGGAATGCGGCGGCCGTGAGGTTGGCGCCGTCGCGCGGCACCTTCCCGATACGGGCCACGAGGGTGGGGTCGAAGCCGTGCGTGGCGACCGGGGACAGCGACGCGCCGTCGGTAGCCGCGATCCACACGATCAGTCCGGTCGCATCGAGCAGCGAGCTGACCCTGGCGAGAGTCCCCTGCAGCGCGCCGGCATCCGACAGTGCCGACAAGTCGGTACAGATCTCAGAAGCCGCGCGCACCGTGGCAACGGTCACGCCAGGCTCCGCGGGGGCAACCGGCGCGGCAGGCGCGGCGGACGCGGCGATGAGTGAAGCCGGCGTCGGCAGCGGCTTCGAGAGTGTTTCCTTGAGCTCGTTGCGCCATTCGGCCGGATCTTTCAGCGCGAGCTTGGGTTCGGTGGGCAGGAACAGCAGCGCGATGGCCATCCAGATCGCGACGGCGGCGCCCGCCAGCGTGATCTGTTCGGTTCGAGTCGCCGCCGCGCGTTGGTCGTGACGGCGCTTCAACTCGCCGCGCACGGCATCAACCTGTCTGGTGGCGCCCGAGAGGATGTCCCTGACTTCGGTGAAAATCACATCGCCGGCCTGCAGGGTTTCCCCGCGGCCGACGTAGGTCCGCGCACGACGTTCCGCGGCGGCCAACTGATCCATGGCTTTGACTGATTCCGAGAGCGGTTGTCCGATCGGCGCCGTCACGGCGTCCAGCGACAGCAGCGTCTGGCGCAGCGCGTCGATGTTTTCCTGGGCGCGCTTGGCCCAGAAGGGGAGCTCCTGGCCCGGCGCGACGTAGGCGTGCAGCGAGGCGCGGATGTCGAGGAGCAGCTCGAGCGCCTTGCCCACCGACGCATCGGCGGCGGCCGACCTCTGCCGCTCGCTGTTGAGGAAAGCTTCGTCGTCCGACGCGCGGTAGCCGGCGCCGAGCGTCAGCAGCAGGCCGACCACCAGGACGGCAATACGAACGGGTCCTCGAAACATCGAGGAGAAGAATAACAGGAACCAGCCGGAAACTGGCAGCTACTCCGAGGTCCGCGAGATCTCGTCCGTGACCAGGCGCAGCGGGATCACCGTCGGCGACGACATCTGCTCCATCTGCACGTTGTGGCCCTTCACCGGCGGCAGGTCCTGGAACATGGTGTCCCACTTCCAGCGTTCCATCGGGTTGCTGGCCTTGAGCCAGTGGTCGGCGCTGACCGGACGATTGAACGCCGTTTCGGTGAGCGTCGCGTATTCCGGCTTGGCCGACAGGTGCTTCGCGACGTCCGCGCGCACCTGCCCGGAGGTGGTGTAGGTGTACGGCAAGCCAAGCGCCGCGCCGACGCTCGTGAGAATCTGCCAGTCTTCCACCGACTCCCCCGGCGCGTTGATCGCCTTCGAGGCCGCCTGCACCAGGCCCTGATCGTTGGTGTAAGTCGCGTCTTTCTCGACCCAGGCGGATCCCGGCAGCACGACGTCGGCGATCTTCGACAGCTCGGTCTGCAGGACCCCCTGATAGATCAGCACCTGCACCCGGCCGCTCTTGCGCGCGTCGATCACCCACGAGACGTCGCCCAACGAACCGTCCGGCCCGGGATCGAGCACGTACAGCACCGCGACGCGATCCTGGTCGACGGCGCTTCGCAGCGCCGAGAGATCGGCGTCGCCTTCGCCCGTGCTGATCACGGTCAGGCCGAGATCCCTGGCGCCGTTGACGTTCGGCGCATCGATCGCAGGCACGCGGAACCTGGTGTTCGCCGGCTGTGGTTTTTCGGTGCGGCGCCAGGCGACGTGGACGTGGGCCGCACCGCCGTCGCCCTTGAGATCCTCGGCGAGGCGCTTCAGGAGATACAACTCCTCGTGAGACGCGTGCGCGGAGGCGAGCATCCGGACCGACGCGGGATCCTTGCGGCCCGCGGCATTCAGCAGGTCGCGGACGCGCATCAGCGCATCCTTCCAGGTCGAGACCTGCTGCACGCCCTCCTTGGCCTTGATGGTGGGTCTGCGCAGGCGGCTTTCACTCTCGACCCACAAATACTGGAAGCGGCCGATGTCGCACATCCAGAAGTCGTTGACCTGCGGGTTGTAGCGCGGCGTGATGCGCGCGAGGCGGGCGCCCTTGGCCCATTCGGGCTTCGCCTTGAGCCACGCGGTGGTGCTGCAGCCCTTGGCGCACAGGGTGCAGGTGGTGTCGACGGCGTGCGGGTTGTCCCACGGACGCGAGCGGAATCGATACTGCCTCGTGGTGATCGCGCCAACCGGGCAGACGTCCATCAGGTTGCCGGACAGGATCGAATGCACGCCCTGTTCGTTGAACGTCGCGATCTCGCTACCGTTGCCGCGGTTGATGGTGCCGATCTGCGCGTCGCCGTCCACTTCAGCCATGAACCGGCTGCAGCGGGTGCACAGGATGCAGCGGTTGCGGTTCAACATCAACGTCGGCCCGAAGTCGACGTCGGCCTTGACACCCTCACCGTCGAAAGTGCGGCGCGGAAAATCCATGCGGCTTTCGTCGTTGCCGAACGCATACGAGAAATCCTGCAGCGGGCACTCACCGCCCTTGTCGCACACCGGGCAATCGAGCGGGTGATTGATCAGCAGGAACTCGAACACGCCCTTGCGGCCCTCGACGGCTTCGGGGTCCTGGGTGTGCACCACCATGCCCTCGGCCACCGGCGTCGAGCATGACGTCTGCAGCTTGGGCATTTTCTCGATCTTCACGAGGCAGACGCGGCACGACGCGTCGATGCCGAGACCGGGGTGGTAGCAGTAATAAGGAACCTGGATGCCGGCCTCGATGGCGGCCTTCAGAACGGAGGTGCCTTTCGGCACCGAAAGCAGCCGGCCATCGATGGTCAGCGTGACGTTTTCCATAAGGGGTGAATTGTACTAGTAGGCAGTAGCCAGTAGCCAGTAGCCAGAAGGACCGCTACTTTTTCTCGAGGATCGCGACTGCGGCACCGTCGGGGTTCGCCTCGATCGAACGCACCGTGCCCGTCAGGGTGTGGCGCCCCTCGCTGGCCGCCTCGCTCGCGACCACCGTGAACTCGGACGTCCTGCCGTCGGTGTAGGTGATGGCGATGGTCACGGGCACGTCGTAGATATCGCCCATCTGCTCGAAGCGCACCACCAGCTCCTGGCCCTCGACGGCTGTGCTGTAGCGGAGGCGGGGAATGCCGTTGTCGTAGATCCACCTCTCGAAGAAGCGGCCGAGCTCGCGGCCGCTCGAACGCTCCATGGCGTGGCGAAGGTCGTCGGTGCTCGCCTTCTTGAACCGGTTCTCGGCGTAAAACGTCTTGACGCCGGTGAAAAACGCCTCGTCGCCGATCAGGCGGCGAAGCATGTGCAGCACCGCGGCGCCTTTGTTGTAGACCAGCGCGCGGAACACGCGGCCCTCGCCCTTGATGTGCCCCAGGCGGTAGCCGAGATACACCGGGCCCTGGTCGGAATCGTCGATCGCCCACTTGCGGAACTGGCGAAGGATGTCCCGGAACGCCGGCTCACCGCGCCTTTCCCTGGCATAGAGCGCCGCGAAGTACTGCGCGAAGCCTTCGCTCAGCCACTGCTCGTGATAGTTTTTCCAGCCCACCGCCTGGCCGAACCACTGGTGCGCCAGTTCGTGCGCGAGGAAAAACTCGGGGAAACCCTGAAACGATGCCGGATCGTTTCTCCAGTTGAACGTTTGCACCGGGGGCGGGTTGTTGAGCATGGCGAAGTATCCCGGCGCGTGGCCGCCAGGGAGGTCGTCTTCGAGCATCGCCAGCGTGATGGCGTCGTAGGGGATGTCTCCAGTCAGGCTCGAGTACAGCCGGATAATCTCGGCGCTGTTACCAAGCGCCACGCGGCCGCGCGATTCCTGCCGGCGGTTGGCGACCACGCTCAGGGCCACGGTATTGCGCGCGCCGACCGGCGGGACGGCCTGCGCGGTGTTGAGCCGGAGTAGTTGCTGCGCCAGCGTGTCCGCGCCGCGCATGTCAGGCGCCGCGGCCTCGGTGGGAATAATGTCGAGCGCCACGGTTGCCGCGTCCACGAAGATCATGCGGCTGATGACGACGCCGAGATAGCGGACGGGCTGCGGCGCGACAAATTCAAACGAGTGGCGCTGGATGACACGCGTCGAGCCCTGGATCGGCGCCGCCGCCGCCGCGGCCGGCGAATCGATGCCGGGAATGCCCGAACCGACCACGCTGTACTCGATCGGCACCGTCATCCGAATCCGCGCGGTGGCGAAATCGGTCACCTGGTTCTGCGGATACCAGTAGTTGCGGTTGCTGAACAGCCATTTCGGCTCGGCAGGGACCGATGGCACATCGTCCGGTTGAGAGCTGCGTTGCTGCCCATCCGCTACCGCCGCGCCGCCGCTGCTGACCTCGCCGATCGACTCTTCCTGGATGCTTTGCCGGCGCAGGAGTCCGGAGTAGGTCACGGTCAGGCTGAGCGGAAAATCCCGGGCCACCGGCGTCGGCAGGTTGACGAGCACGCTGTTCTGGTTGCGAACGCGAAGGAACAGCAACCGGCCCAGTTCGTCGCTCGTCACCGAGGACACGTTCAGGCTCTCGGCGAAGCGCAGCGTCAGCACGCCGATGCCGTGCGTGGTGACGCGGATCCTCATCCGCGTCTGGCCCTCCATCCAGTCCCGCTCCGGATAGAAGGACGCGTCCACGTCGTAGTCGAGGACGTCATAGTCGACGTTGTCGTCCTCGTCGAAGAAACGGCCGCGGCTGAGCAGCTTCTCTTCAGAGGCGTAGGCGCAAATGTTCTTCTTGCGGCCGCGATGGAACAGCGTGACGTCTTCCGCTTCGCCGCTCGACCGCGCGTAGGTGAGGTCGTCGAACCGCCGCGTCTTCACTTCGGCAACGAAGTCGCCCGGCTGCGGCAGCAGCGACCAGACCGCGCGGCTCAAGTCGCTGAGATCGAGGTTGAACGACTTCGGCACGCCTTCCTC
The DNA here is from genome assembly GCA_963795125.1 of uncultured Acidimicrobiia bacterium. GTDB lineage: Bacteria > Acidobacteriota > Vicinamibacteria > Vicinamibacterales > UBA2999 > 12-FULL-67-14b. The sequence continues at coordinate 32,814 of CAWCGQ010000003.1, forward strand.
GAACACCGACAGTCCGCGTCGAAAGGTGCGGCTGTCGAGCGCCACCGGTTGCAGCATCTCGCCGGTGACGCGCTGCTCGAACTCAAATGGGCTGATGCGCACGAACGCCGACGTGAACGGCGTCTCGAGCGACTCGCTTCCCGCGAACAGCTTCAGCTGGCCGCGCTCCTCCTTCGGCATCGGGCGAAACACCATCGTGCCGTCGCCGATCAGCACCATCGCGGTGACGCCCTCTGCTGTTTCCGCCACGAAGGCATCACCGGTGGGCAGGCGCAGCTCGAAATCAACCGCTTGCAGCACGAGGTTCCTGGCCGCGAACTGTTTGCCCGGCTCGAGCGCCAGGCGATGCAGGCCGTCGATCGAGGCCAGCCGGTCCTGGGCGACGATGCGCCAGGGCTGCTGGCCGAGGTCCTCACCACGGGGCCGGCGGATGTCGAGATGCCAGGTGGCGATGCGGCCGCGCGCGCCCGTCTCGGTGAAAACTTCGATGACGAGACGGAAGCCTTCGCCGGGCAGCGTCCCCTGCAGCGCCGCTCGATCGCGTTGCTTGACCACGACGCGGGTGATGCCCTGCGGCACCATGGCGTCGAAGAACTCGAGCGCCTGATCGCGATCGGCGGCCGCCGACAGCAACGCCACCCAGTGCTGTCGATCCATCGTCGAAATCGCGGTTTCGACGGCCTGCAGGAAGTTCTGAATCGAGAGCTCTTCGTCGTCGAGCGCGCGGAGCGGTAGCTGCACCGCGACGGCGGCCATGGGGGACAGGAGCAACAGCAGGAAGAACAGTCTTGCCAACATGGCGATTGATGGTGGTCGATCCGCCCGCGGACTACGCAGGCGGCGAGGGCCGGCGCCGGCCGTCTGCACAATTAGACCCCGTAGGGACCAATTAAGCCAGACGGCTGAGGACCAGGACGGTGAGATCGTCGGCGAGGCGCTGGTCGCGCCGATGCCGTTCCACCGCGTCAAAAATCGCTTTGCCGAGCTCAGCCGCGGCGGACGTCTGATACGCACCGGCGTAGAGGGCCAGCGTCCGTTCCAGTCCGGCTTCGTCGAAAGGCTGCCCGTCGGGACTCTCCGCTTCAGTGAGGCCATCGCTGTACATCAACAGCGCATCGCCAGGATGCAGATGCAGTTCGCCTGCCTCATAGGTGCTGCCCTCGAACATGCCGAGCGCGATACCGCCGCTCATCAGCCGTTCGATCGATCCATTTTGCCGGCGCAGGAGTGGTGGTGTCTGACCGGCGTTGACGAACTCGAGGCGGCCGGTCGACGGGGTGTAGCAGGCGAGGAACAACGTAATGAACCGTGACGCGGGCGCATGACGCGCCACCTGCAGGTTGAGCCGGCGGACGAGCGCCGGCAACGGCAGCCCTTCATCAACCAGGGTGCGCAAGATCGCCAGCAGCAGCGCCATCAGCAGCGCCGCCGGGCTGGCCTTGCCCGCCACGTCGCCGAGGGCGACGATCACGGTGCCGTCGGGCTGCGGAAGAATGTCGTAGAAATCGCCGCCGACGGTGTTGGCGGGCCGGGTCAACCCGAACGCTTCCACCCCCGGTCCCGACCACGTGCCGTTGGGCAGCATCGCGTTCTGGATCTCGCGCGCGACTTCGAGGTCGCGCTTGAGCGACAGGCGATCGGCCACTTCGAGCAGCACCAGCAGGTTCATCAGTAGAAAGCCGCTCAGCAGCCAGAGCGTGCCGTTGGCAAACATCGGCCCCGGCACGCGGATGTGGACGAAGAACAGCGCGATCGGGATCGGCACGCGCACCAGTCCGAATCCGCTGAACAGCTGCAGCAGGCCGATGACCGAGCAGGCGATGGCGACGCCGTACATCAGCCGGCGGGCCGGGGACAGCCGCATCGTGAACGCGAGAAAGAAGCCGTGCGCGTATTTGATGACGCGCTGGTAGAACGGCAGGCCTTCGAGCTCGGCGGTGTTGATCCCGCGCGCGAAGAAGCGATACGCCTCGGGCGTCTCGCGGGTGAACAGCTTGCCGAGTTCCTCCGACGTCAAGTCGTGCGTGTAACGCCGGAAGAACTGTCTGGGCATCGGGTTCTGGTGCTCGGGGGATTGCTATCTATACACGGATTACGGGTCTAGATGACGCCCAGTTCCCGGCCGACCTCGCCGAAGCGGTCCAGGGCGAACTGGAGGTCGTCCCGGGAATGGGTCGCGGCGACGATGGTGCGCAGCCTGGCCTTGTCGCGGGCGACGGTGGGAAAACCAATGCTCTGCGCGAACACCCCGCGCTCGAACAGGGTATCCGACATCTTCGCCGCGGTGGCGGCCTCGCCGACGATCACCGGAGTGATCGGGCTCTCGCTCATGCCGGTATTGAACCCGAGCTGGTCGAGACCCGCCTTGAAGAACCGGGTGTTGTCCCACAGCTTTTCAATCCATTGCGGCTCGGTCTCGAGAATATCGAGGGCGGCGAGGCACGCCGCCGTCACCGCCGGCGGGTGCGAGGTCGAAAACAGGAACGGACGCGCGCGGTGATAGAGGAACTCGATCAGGTTGCGCGAGCCGGCGACGTAACCGCCGAGCACGCCAATCGCCTTCGACAAGGTGCCGACCTGGATGTCGACACGGCCATGGCAGCCAAAGTGATCGACGGTGCCGCTGCCGTTGCGGCCGAACACGCCGCTGGCATGGGCATCGTCGACCATCATGATCGCGCCGTACTCTTCGGCAAGCGCGCTGAGCTCAGCCACGCGACCGAGGTCGCCGTCCATCGAAAACACGCCGTCGGTGATCAGCATCTTCTTCTGCGCCGACGGCAGCTGCTGCATGATCTTGCGCGCGGCATCGACGTCCTTGTGCGGAAACACCTTGATCGGCGCCTTGCTCAGGCGGCAGCCGTCGATGATGCTGGCGTGGTTCAACTCGTCCGAGATAATCACATCGTCCTTGGTCAGCACCGCGGCGACCGTTCCGGCGTTGGCCGCGAAGCCGCTCTGAAACACCACCACCGATTCGACGTGCTTGAAGCGGGCGAGCCTTCGCTCGAGCTCGAGGTGCATTTCCATGGTGCCCGAGATGGTTCGCACCGCGCCGGAGCCGACGCCGAATTTCTGCACCGCATCGAGTGCCGCAGCCACCAGTTTGGGGTGGGTGGTGAGGCCAAGATAGTTGTTCGAGGACAGGTTGACGACCGAGGTGCGATCGTAGGTGGTGTGCGCTTCGGGCCTGCCCTCGAGCACCCGCAATTGCCGGTAGAGCCCCTGTTGTTTCAGCGACTCGAGTTCGGGAGACAGAAACGCTAACGGGTCGTTCCGCATGTCAGTTCACGCTCAACAGGATGTCGTTATCGGGGAAGCGCTCGAGCTCCCTGGCGCCGTGCGCTCTCAGCCAGCTCTCAACCGTATCAGCGTCCGCGGCATTCGCAAACGCGTTTCGGTGAATCACCACGTGGGTGGTGCCGGATTGCTGCAGCGACCTCCATGCCGCCTCAGGATCTGTGCCGATGCGTTGCAGCCGCGCGACCCGTTCCCGGTAGCGTGGCGGGAAGGCGCCGCTGTAGCCGTTGGTGATCGGCTTCCAATGGACCGCCGCGTAGTAGACGTAACGGATCTCCCACGCCGCATCGCCGAACGGAAACTCGGTGATGGCGGCCCCGGCGGGGAGCGCGGCGAGACGAGCGTAGACCGGCGGGGCGGCGGCGTATGGCATGACCCGCGGCGGCGGAACCGCCTCGTTCTGGTGCCAGGTGCGATTGATCTCGATCGGCGCGGCGGCGCCCTCGGCAAGAATGAGCGCCGCCACCGCCACCACGCCGACCGTGGCAGGCAGCGATCGCGCCGCCGCGAACAGGCGTCGAGCGCCGTAGCCGGCCAGCATCGCGAGAAACAGTCCCGCGATCATCGCGTAGCGCGCGGGCACGCGGACGCCGTTGAAGCCGGGAACGTAATCGTAGAGCAGCCGGTAGAGCCCGAAGCCCGAGACCCGTGCCTCGCCCGCGTTGGGCAGCGGGCCCAGCGAAAGCCACATCGCCAGGACGGTGGCGGCCAGCGCGAATGCAATCGGCGACCGCACGATTCTGGCGGCGTCGATTCGCGCGCGCGGGGAGACGGCCAGCAGCACCGTGAGCGCGGCCGCGAACTGCAGCAGCAGCCTTCGCGGTGTGCGGGCGCTGATCGTCAAGCCGAAGACATCGAGGTCGAAGCCGCCCAGGATCACCGCGCTCAGCACCGCGAACAATTGCGTGACGACCGCCGCGACCAGCAGCCATGTCGCGTAGCGCAACCACGGAGACGTCGGGGCCAGCGGCGTGGTGGATGGCGACCGCAACAGGCTGGCCACGGCGATGCCGGCAAGCAGCCACGGAGCAAATCCCAGAAAGGTCTCGCCTTCACCATGCGGGTAAAACCGCAGCGTCTTTCCCCACAGTGTGAGGTTCTCGGACGCGGTGACGTACGACCAGACGTTCGCGGAAAACTGCACCACCTCGCCGAACGGCCGCTCGATGCCGAACGCTTCCTGCGCCGCTGAATACGGCAGCAGGAAGGGCAAGGTCAGTGCGAGCGTGACCAGCGCGGCGGCGGCGAGCGATGCCCAGACCCGCAGATTCTTCAGCTGCGCCAGCGTCCACATGCGGTGGAGCACAAACAATGGAACGAACGGCGCGAAGTAGAGCAGGTAGTAGCCGCACGACCAGTTCTGCATCACCAGGGCGGCGGTGCCCCCGCTCAGGGCCCGCGCCGATCCGGTGGCGACGAATCTATTCAGGCCGTACAACGCGAACGGCATCCACTGCGAGCTCATGACCTGCAGGTGCGGCACCGACGCGATGCGATAGGGGAGAAATCCGTAGACGAGCCCCGCAATCAGGGCGGCGCGCGGGTCGCCGGTCAGATCGCGCACCAGCAGATAGGTGCCGAACGCCGAGAGGGCGAAGGTGGAGATGAACAGCAGGTTGTAGCAAAGGATGATGTTGCCGGTCAGCCAATAGATCGGCAGGATCTGCAGCGTCTGCCCGAACAGATGCTCCGAGAGCGCCAGCGTCAGCGGTTCGGGGTGGAAGATGTTGGCGTTCCAGAATTGCGACCAGCTGATCGAGCCGGTCAGCAGTCCGGGCACGTGCTCCGCGCCCCAGCCGAGGATCCACATGTTGAGCAGGGAGTCGCCGAGATCGCCGGGAACATCGCTGGCGATGCCGATGATGAGCGGCCACGTCAGAGCGATTGAGAGCGCCGAATAGAGCGAGCAACACCGTCCATCCGCCGCCAGGCGGACTCCACCGGGCAATCACGCGCGATCTTTTTCCGCCAGGTAGAGCTCTTCCACGAGCACTTGAATGATCGCGGCGGTCGGCACCGCGAGCAGTGCGCCGGAGAAGCCGAGCAACTCGCTGCCGATGACGAGCGCAGTGATCACCGTGACGGCATTCAGCCCGACGGTTTCACCCATCAACTTCGGCACCAGCACGGCGTTCTCCAGCTGCTGCTGGACCAGGAAGAAGACCGCCACGCCCAGCGCGAGACCGGGCGACACGGTGAAAGCGACGAGCACCGCCGGCACCGCCGAGATCAATGGCCCGATCATCGGGATCATCTCGCCGATGCCGGCAATCAACGCCAGGACGAAGAAATACGGCACGCCCATCAGGCCGAGTCCGATGGCGGTGGTTGCGCCGATCACGAAGCCGAGGAAGATCTGGCCGCCGAGCCAGGCGCTGACCTTGACCGTGACCAGCTCGCTCAAATGGGCCACCTTGCGCCGGTTGTCGCGCGGAAACAGGCGGACGAAGAAGTCGAGCATGCTCCGCGATTCCACCAGCATGTAGAAGGTCAGCAGCAGGATCGTGATCAACCCGAACAAACCGCCAAAAAATCTAAACACGGTGGTGAGCACCATCGTCACCGCATCGCCGCCGCCGATCGGCGACTGCTGCAGCAGTTCCTTGAATGATGTCTCGGCGGAAATCATTCCCCACCTGGTGAGCTGGTCCTGACCGCGATCGATCAGTTCCGGCAGCTCTTTGGCGAACTGCCGGGCCTGGTCGATCATCTGTGGGACCACCGCGAAGCCGACGCCGGTGATGGTGCCAATCACGGTGCCATAGATGACCAGGATTGCGAGCGGCCGCGGCATGCGCCGCTTGCCGACCGCGAAGAAACGCTGCTGCTCGATCCACCGCACCAGCGGCGTCAGCCCAGCCGCAAACAGCGCGCACACGTAGAGCAGCAGCAGCGGTCCGCGCAACAGATACAACGTCCACAACGCGATCAGCGTGATCGCGAAGACGATCAACCCGTAGCGGATCAGCCTACGAGGCTCTGAATTCTGCTGTGAAGTCTGCGACATCGTCGTAGATAGCGCTCAGTTCCGGCGGCGAGGCGAGAAAGACGATGCGAAAGAAGCCGTCGTCGAGGGCGGTTCCGAAGCCGGAGCCGTAGACACACAGCACGCCCTTCGAGCGCAGCAGACCGAGCACGTAATCGGTGTCGGTTCTGCCCGGAGGCAACTCGACTTTCGGCATCGCGTAGAACGCGCTCTTCGGCGCCACGCAGGAGATGCCGGGGATGGCGTTGATGCGGGTGGTGGTGAGATCGGCGCGCTCGCGCAACGCCTTTCGAAATTCAACCTGATGCGATCGGTCGCCGGTGAGCGCGGCGGTGACGGCATACTGCATCGGTCCGGGGCTGCAGAGGCGACCGTCGGCGAGCTTCTTGATCGCGGCCAGCGCACCATCAAGACGCGGCGACGCTCCGACCGCCATCCAGCCGGCGCGCCAGCCGGGCGCGAGATACGCCTTCGACAGACTCGAGTAGGAAATGATCGCCGCCTGGTTGTCGAGCGCGGCCATCGCCGGCACCGGGCCGTCATAGGAGAGATCGCCGTAGACCTCGTCGGCCAGGATGACCAGGCCGTGCCGCTCCGCGATTTCGATCAGCGCCTTGCGCGTCGAGTCCGGGTAGATCGCTCCGGTGGGATTGTTCGGGTCGATCACCACCAGCGCGCGCGTCTTGGGATTGATCAGGCTTTCGAGATGGCCGAGATCCGGCTGCCAGTTGTTGCTGTGATCGGTCCTGTAGTACGAGGGCTGCGCGCCGATCTTTGCCAGCACCGCGGTGTAGAGCGGATAGGTCGGCGACGGCACCAGCACTTCTTCGCCTTCGTCGACGATGCCGGTCAGCGCCAGCTCGATGCCTTCCGAGGTCCCCGACGTGATCAACACCCGGTCGGCCGTGACAGCGACGCCGCGTGACGAGAAGTCGGCCGCCACGGCTTCGCGCGCCGAGGCAATTCCCGGCGAGGGCACGTAGCCGTTCTGGCCATCGCGCATCGCTTTGGCGACGGCGTCGATCAAATGCGGCGGCGTCAGAAATCCGAATTGATTCGGATCGCCAATGTTGAGATATCGAACCTGCTTGCCGGTCGCCTCGACCTTCCTGGCCTCCACGACGATGTTCCTGATCGCATAGGTAAAGCGGTCAACGCGCTTGGCGGTGCGGATGGCTGAGGCGGTTGCCGGCATGACGATTGGATCTTATCCGACCGCCACCACATGACCCTATTCCCCGCGCTCGAGCTTGGACACCGCGGGCGACACCAGATCTCCCCTGGGAGTCATGTAATTGCTACATCATTTCCGCAGTCCGGAGGCTCGGCTGTAGAGGCTAACTCTTTGAAACTAAAACTACTTAGCCTGTTTGGCAAGAAACTTGGTTATGTGATGGGCATGCGGCGGATCCTCCAAGCCCTCGCGATCGTGCTACTGCCATCGGCGGCAGCGATGGCGCAGGGGTCCGCAGAGAGTCAGCAGGCCACCTTCCGTTCAGGTGTGGATCTCGTCACCGTGAGCGCCACGGTCCGGGATGGTAAAGGGCGACTGGTGAAGGACCTTACCAAAAAGGATTTCGAGATTTTCGATCGCGGCGAAAAGCGCGCGATCAACGAATTCCGATCTGAACGGGCGCCGTTGAGCCTGGCGATTCTCTTCGACGTCAGCGGCAGCATGGACACTGCCGATCGTACGTCCGCCGCTAAATTTGCGGCCTACCACCTGCTGTCATGGTTGGAGGAAGGCCGCGACGAAGCCGGGCTGTTTGCGTTTGACAGCCGGCTACGCGAGGTGGCCCCGTTTTCGGTCGATACGCGCGCCCTAAAGGGCGCGCTGGGGGAGGTCGATCCGTTCGGGGCCACCTCGTTACATGACGCGATTTCCGCCGCGGCGGAACGCGTGGCGACGCGGCCGATGGCGCGCCGCGCGGTGGTAGTGCTCACTGATGGAGTGGATACGGCGAGCCGGTTGACGCCGGCCCAGGTATCGGCGAAGGCCGCGGCGATCGACGTGCCGGTCTACATCATCGCCACGGTGTCGCTCCTCGACGATCCGGGTTCCGATCATGCGACCCCGGGCGCCAGGCGGCAGGCCCCGGCGTCGATCGGCACCATCGAGGATCTGGCGCGATGGACCGGCGGGGCGCTGCACTACAGCAGCTCTTCGGCTTCGGCATATCAAGCGGCCCGGGCGGTAATCGACGAACTGCGCCACCTGTATTTGATCGCGTTCGAACCGGGCGCGGAAGCGGGGTGGCATCCGATCGAGATTCGGACGTCGCAGAAAGACTTTGTTGTGCGGACGCGCGGCGGTTACGTCGCCGGTCCGGCGAATCGTTAGTCTGTAATTGTTGAAGTAACAAGGAGAACAGAGATCATGCGTAGCTCCCTTATGACAGTCGGTGTGATCGTGACCGCGCTCAGCGTGGCTCCGGCGTGCGCGACCAAGAAGTTCGTGCGCACTTCGGTCGGTGAAGTGAACGACAAGGTGACGACTCAGGGCAAGTCGCTCGAAGAAACCCAGGAGCGCGTGCGCAGCGCCGAAGGCCGCATCACCGAAGTCGACGCCAAGGCGGCGGCGGCCGGCGACTCGGCGAACAAGGCGAACAGCGCCGCGGCCGAAGCCGCCAACCGTGCCACCGAAGTGGGCCGGACCGCGGAAACGCGTGCGGCGGGCATCGAGGCCGAAGCGCGCAAGCTGATCTTCGAGACGGTGCTCAGTGAAGACCGCGGCCAGTTCAAGCTCGGCAAGGCGGAACTGCCGACCGACGCGACCGGCGCCCTCGACGCGATGGTCAACCAGCTCAAGACCGACAAGAAAGCCGTGTGGGTCGAGATCGAAGGCCACACCGACAGCACCGGCGACAAGAAGATGAACGAACTGCTCGGGCTCAACCGCGCCGAGGCCGTCAAGCGGTATCTCTACGAGAAGCACCAGATTCCGCTGCACAAGATCAACGTGATCAGCTACGGCGAAGAGAAGCCGGTGGCGCCGAACAACACCCGCGACGGTCGCGCTCAGAACCGCCGCGTCGTGATCAAGGTGTTGGCGTAACGTCGACGATGTCAGATCTCAGGTCGCAGATCTCAGATCAATCTGAGGTCCCAGATCTGAGATCTGAGATCATTTCGGACGCCAGCCCCAGAAGCGGACGATCGTATACACGGCCTTGAAGGCGTCCTTGAGGCCAATCTTCTTACCCTCCTCGTAGGTGCGCCCGTTATACGAGATCGGCACCTCGAAGATGCGCGCACGCATCGCCGCCACTTTCTGCGTGATCTCAGGCTCAATCCCGAAGTCGCTGGACTGCAGATCCAGCCGGTCCGCCACCTTCCGCACCATCACCTTGTAGCAGGTCTCCATGTCGGTGAGATTCAGATCACTGAACATGTTGGAGAGCATCGTCAGCATGCGGTTGCCGACCGAATGCCAGAAATACAGGACGCGATGCCCGCGCGGCGAGCCGAGAAAACGCGACCCGTAGACCACGTCGGCCTCGCCGTCGAGGATCGGACGAATCAGCTGCGGATACTCGCGCGGGTCGTACTCGAGGTCGGCGTCCTGGATGATCACCATGTCGCCGCTCGACTCGCGAATACCGCGCCACACGGCGGCGCCCTTGCCTTGATTGTGGGGCTGAAAGAGGACGCGGACGCCGTTGCTGCCGTCCAGCTGCTTGAGGATTTCGCGGGTGCCGTCGGTCGAGCCGTCGTCGACGATCACGAGCTCCTTGTCGACCGGGCCGAGATCCACGGCCAGGACGCGCGCGACGATGGTGCGGATGGTGGCCTGCTCGTTGTAGGCAGGCATCACGACGGAGAGCTTCATCGGGTCCGAACAGTTTAGCTGTCCGGACCCGTAGCCGTCGAACTGTTACGGAACGCGAGTCAGCTGCCCGCGGATCTCGCCACCGGCGTTGGCGGTTGAGTGGACGTTGACGTAGGTGTTGCCGAGCAGCAGCGCCTGCTCGAAGTCCTCACACGAGTTGATGCCCTGCGGCGCCCGCACGGTGACGTCGCTGCAGGCGAAGGTCCCGGTGAGGCCGAAGTCGTTTGAGACGCCGCCGGTCGGGACCGTGAAGTTGATGATCACCGGCCCATTCACCCCCGCCGCGCCGGCGTGAATGTGCGAGGCGGTGGTTCCGACCGGCATGTTGAAGACGTCGACGCGATAGGTGCCCGCTTTCGTCGTCGTGTTCCAGGTGACGGTGGCGGTCCCGGCCGAGCCGGTGCTGACGCCGGGGACTTCGTTGCCGCCGTGCAGGGCGGCGGTCAACGTCACGGTCTGGGCCTCTGCTGCCGCCGAGCACAGCAGCGTGAACACGCCCGCAATTGCCAGAGATAAAACACGTCGCATCTCGATCACTCCTTGAAAGGCGCCAAAACGTCAGGATCCCGCGGCGCAACCTCGGGCAGTAGCAGAATCCGAGCCATGACGCCCCGGCCCATCTCCGGAACAAACGCGCCAGTCTTCGCATCGCGTGGTTTCGCGTCACGAAACTAGTTACGCGCGGCGTCAAAGCCGGAACGCGATTATCGCCGCAAATCCCCCGGGGTGGAGGACGCAATTCCGGTTGGGAATCGGCGTATTCTTGCCCGATGGACGACGACCACGACGTATCCCGCCGCGACTTCTTCAAGACGGTCGGCGTGGGATCGCTGGCGACGGCGGTGGTCGCCGGTGTCACCGACGCCGAGGCCCAGGGGCCGGCGGCGAGCGGGCCAGGCGAGGTACCGATCACGCTGACCGTCAACGGCAGCCGGCTGCAGCTGCAGGTGGAGCCGCGCATGACGCTGCTTGACGCCCTGCGCACGCGGCTCGAGATCACCGGGCCGAAGCGCGTCTGCGATCGCGGCGCGTGCGGCGCGTGCACGGTAATCATCGAACCGGCCGCCGACGCCGGGTCGGCGTCGCGCGGCGGCCGCACTTACTACTCGTGCTCGATGCTGGCGATCGAGGCCCAGGGAAGCAACATCAGGACGGTGGAGGGGCTCGCACGGGGGAACACGCTGCATCCGGTGCAGCAGGCGTTCTGTGACCACGACGGCTTGATGTGCGGCTTCTGCACGCCGGGTTTCGTCATGTCCACCGTGGCACTGCTCGAGAGGAATCCCAATCCGACCCCCGACCAGGCGAAGCGTGCGCTTGACGGCAATCTCTGCCGATGCGGAACCAACATCGGCGTCCTGAAAGCGGCCCTGGCGGCCAAGGGGGTTTCGCGTGGATAACCGCGAGGTTCAGTCGCCGTCGAGGCCTCCGCAGCATGAAAAGTATCCGTGGCCCGAGACGTCACGGCTGCTCGGAACGCGGGTCTCGCGCGTCGATGGTCCGATGAAGGCCACCGGTCGCGCGAAGTATTCGTACGACATCGTCCGGCCGGGCATGCTCTATGGGCGCATCCTGCGTTCGCCGCATGCGCACGCGCGCTTGAAGAGCATCGACGCGTCCGCGGCCGAGCGGGCGCCGGGGGTGAAGGCGGTCCTCATCACCATCACGCCCGGCGACAAGGTGATGTTTCCCGGCGAAGAGATCGGCGCGCTCGCCGCGGCGACGGAACTGCAGGCCGGTGATGCGCTGCGCCTGATCAAGGTCGAGTGGGAGGTGCTGCCGGCGCTCGCTACCGTCGAGCAGGCCATGCGTCCCGAAGCGCCGCAGGTGTTCACGCCGGCGAACACCCGCACCGGGACCGCGCAGGAAGACGGCGATCTCGAGGCCGGGTTCAAGGCCGCGGCGTTCACGGTTGAGGGCACGTATTCCACCCAGGTGCAGACCCATACATCACTCGAGACGCACGGTTGCGTCTGCGAGTGGGACGGCGACCACCTCACCGCGTGGGTGTCGACACAGGCCGTGCACGGCACCCGCGAGGGCTTCGCGCAGGGCCTGAAGATTCCGCAGGCCAACGTGCGCGTGATCACCGAGTTCATGGGCGGCGGCTTCGGGAGCAAGTTCGGGCCGGACATGCAGGGGCTGTTGTGCGCGCGGCTGGCGAAGGCCGCCAATGCGCCGGTGAAGCTGATGCTCGATCGCAAAGAGGAGCATCTCGCGACCGGTAATCGTCCCTCGGCGTTCGCGAAGGTGCGGGCGGGTGTGGCGGCCGACGGCAAGCTGACCGCGTTTGACGCTGCGACGTGGGGGACCGGCGGCGCCGGAGCGGGCTCGGACTACCCGCTGCCCTACATCTATGTTTTCCCTAATCGCCGGCGCAGGCACACCGACGTCTACATCAACTCCGGCCAGCAGCGCGCGATGCGCGCGCCCGGTCATCCGCAGGGATGTTTCGTCACCGAAGTGTTGATGGACGAGCTCGCCGACCACGTGCGCATGGATCCGATCGAGTTCCGGCTGAAGAATCTTCCACCGCTGGCGCCCAACGCGATGTGGGCGAGGTACTTTCCGATCGGGGCGGAGCGGATCAACTGGACCAGCCGTCATGTCACCGGCGATCCGACACCCGGCCCGATCAAGCGCGGCCTGGGCTGCTCGGCGAACCGCTGGGGAGGCGCCGGTACCGGCGCCCGGGCGCACTGTGAAATCTCCTCTGACGGTAGCGTCGTGATGCGCTGCGGCACGCAGGACATCGGCACCGGCAATCGCACGATCATGGCGATGGTCGTCGCCGAAACCCTGGGGCTGGAAGTTCCGCAGGTGACGATCGAGCTTGGCGACAGCAACCATCCGTTCGCGCCGGGCTCGGGTGGTTCGACCACCGCCGCGGCGGTGATGCCGGCGATGAGGGTCACGGCCGGCAGGGCGCGCGACGCGTTGTTCGAGCGAATTGCCCCGCAGCTCAACGTCGCCGCGGCGGATCTCGAGATCGGCGTCGGTAGTGTGACCGCCCGGTCCACCGGCCCAGGCCAGCCGGCCCGCACCCTCTCGTGGCGCGATGCCTGCAGGATGCTCGGCACCATTCCGGTGTCGGTCGACGGTCAATGGGAACGCGGGCTGTCGGCCGGCGGCACGAGCGGCGTGCAGTTCGCCGATGTCGAAGTCGACATCGAAACCGGCATCACCAGGGTGAAGAAGATTGTCTGCGTGCAGGATTGCGGGTTGATCGTCGACCGCACGACCGCGGAGACGCAGTGCTACGGGGGGATTATCAGCGGCGTCAACTACGCCGTGTTCGAAGAACGCATCCTCGATCGCAACACCGCGAACATGGTGAACCCGAACATGGAGTGGTACCACATGGCCGGGCAATCCGATATTCCCGAGATCGACGTGGTGCTGGTCGATCAGCCGGAACGCGGGGTAATTGGCATCGGCGAACCGCCGGCGGTGGCGACCGCCGCCGCGGTCGCCAACGCGATCCGAAACGCCACCGGCGTCACGCTGCGCAGCATTCCGATCACCCCGGACAAACTGCTGAGCGAACTCGAGCGAGCGGGAGGCACCAATTGAAAGCTTTCACCTACGTCAATGCGACCAACGAAAAAGACGCGGTCGCCGCCCTGAGCCCTTCCTACCGCTCGCTCAGGGCAACCCTCGCACGTCCCGATCGCCGGTGGAATGGACCTGCTCGGGCTGATGAAGGACTACATCGTCTCGCCGGATCGGGTCGTCTCGATCAAGGGTCTCGACCAGGCGATGACGACCGCCGATGGCGGAATGCGTATCGGGGCGGCGGTGAGGATTGTCGACCTTGCCGAGAGCGCCGCGGCACGGAAGATGTACCCCGCCCTGGTGACTGCCGCTGAAGGTGTGGGCACGCCGCAGATCCGCAACATGGCCACGGCCGGCGGCAACATCATGCAGCGCCCGCGCTGCTGGTACTTCCGCAACGAAGAGTTCAACTGCCTGAAGAAGGGCGGCTCGCGCTGCTTTGCGGTGGAAGGCGAGAACCAGTTCCACGCCATCTTCGGCGCCGGGCCGTGCCACATCGTCCATCCCTCGAGCCTCGCCGTCCCGGTGATTGCCTACGGCGGCCGCTTCCGGGTGGTCGGGCCAAACGGCACGCGCGAGATCGACGCCGCCGACTTCTTCCAGATGCCGAATCAGAACCTCTACGGCGAAACCGTGCTGCAGCCCAACGAGATCGTGACCCACATCGTGCTGCCGGCTCCGGGACAGAAGAGCGCGTCCTACGAAGTGCGTTTCAAGCAGTCGCACGATTGGCCCCTCGCCACGGCCGCGGTCAACCTGGTGATGTCCGGGCAAGTGGTGAAGTCGGCGCGGGTGGTGATGGGCGCGGTCGCGCCGATTCCGTGGCGCTCGCCGGCGGCGGAGCGAGTGCTGGCGGGCAAGGCGATTACCGAAGCGATTGCGGCGGATGCGGCCAACGCCGCGGTCGCCGACGCGCGGCCGATGAGCGGGAACCACTACAAGATTCAGATTGCGAAGACGGCGGTGAAGCGGGCCATTCTGGCCGCATCACGGGCATAGATCATGGATACACCAAAACCGCGATCACCACTGGTCAACGAGCATCATTGCGGTAATTTGCGGCACAAGGGCATGTATGTCATGACCGTGCCCGATCCCGATGAGTTCAAGTTCTACGATCCGTACGACGCGACGCACTACTGGTGCACGTGCACGCAGCGGGCGTTGGGGCCCGATGGCCAGTCGGTTCATCCGGCCACCTGCCGGCACGAGGGCGGACGGACGTGCTGCGAGTGACGAGGGCGATAGCCCGGTCGGTTTGATCGTATCCTTGCAGAGAGAGGTTCCACCATGAGGGTTGCTCTGATCGCGGCGGCGGTGGTGCTCACGGCCGGAAATCTGTCGGCCGGCGAGCAGCGGCTGGTGACCGGCGAGTATGTCGAGGCGCGCACGGCCGAAGTGTTCGCCGGCGGCTGCATCATGAACAGCGAAGCCGAGACCATGGGGCGGCAGGCGATCATGGCGTGGAAGATCACCACCGGATCGCTCGACGGGGTGGCGCTCGATGGCTTGACGGTGGCGGCCGTCGTCGCCGGCGATCGCAATCTCGGGATGCGCGAGATGGGCGGCGAAGAGCCCACCGCGGTAAAAGCCATCATCACCGTCGATCCGCGAGCGACGCCGGCGCAGCGCACGGCGCTGGTGCGTCTGGCCCGCGAGTTGTCGCGCGGCTTGATCACCGAGGTGGTGCGCGTCGACAGCGCGCCGATTCGGTTTGCGACGTCACACAATTACGTCGAGGTCAGCGTTCCCGACCAGGGCATCCAGCTGACCGTGAACACGGAGATGAAGCACGACCCGAGCTGCGGCGCGATGCAGTGGTTCAAGCCCTTCACCACGATGGCGCAGTCGGCCATCGGCGTCGCCGAGGTTCACTCGTTCTCGGGACAGGGTCTTGGCACGAAGTGGAGCGCTCCGGACAAGCGTTCCGCTTTCTTCGGCACCTTCGCCTACTGATGCGCCGATTCGTCATGTGCGCGGTGGCGATCCTCGCGATTGCCAAGCCATCCGCACAGCCCAGGGTCGCTGCTCTTTCCGAAACCCCGCCGTCGCAGCTTGCGCCGGCCATTGTGGCCCTGCTTCACCCGCACGGCGCGACCGCCCGTGTCGGCGACGCGGTGCTCGACATCTGGTGGGTGCAGGCGCTGGCGCTCGGCGGCGCCGGGCCCGGATGGAGCGACGTGGAAAGCGGCACGCTCGCAGGCGCGATGCGGGTCGCCGGTCCCTTCAAGGAGGTTCGCGGCAAGGTCGTTCCCCCTGGCGTCTACACGCTTCGATATGGGCTGCAGCCGCAGAACGGCGATCACCTCGGGATCTCGAACTTTCGGGAGTTTCTGGTGCTCAGCCCGGCAGGTGTGGACACCGATCCCAAGGTGCTGGGCTTCGACGGGGTGGTGGCGCTGTCCAAGGAGGTAATTGGCACGTCGCATCCCGCCGGGTTGAGCCTCGATCCGCCTGAGGACGCGCCCGGCGCGGTGCTGTCGGCCTACAGGAACGATTCAGCACACGACGGCATCGTGTTCGAGGTGGCCCGCAGCCAGGCCGGCCGGCCCGCTGGCACGGTCAAGTTCGGTCTGATAGTCTCTGGCACGATTGTCCACTAACCAGGAGCCGGGAGCCGGGAGCCGGGAGCGGAGCGCCCGCGTTGCTCTGATCACCGGCGGCAAGCGCATTGGCGCGGTGGTCGCGACGACGCTCGCGAACGCCGGCGTTGACATTGCCTTGATCTACAACCGATCGCGGGCGGAAGCGGATGACACCGCGGAAGCGGTCCGTGCGCTCGGGCGCCGCGCGTTCACGGTTCAGGCCGACGTCACGAGCGAGCAGGCCTGTATCGAGGCTGTTACCGCCACCGTCCGCGAGCTGGGCCGCCTCGACATCCTGATCAACATGGCTTCGCTCTACGTCGCCAAGCCGTTCGACCAGCTCACCGCCGCGGACTGGGATCGCCAGCTGGCGGTCGACCTGCGGGCGTCGTTCCTGTTCGCTCACGCCGCTATGCCGGCGATGCGGCAAAGCGGCGGCGGCCGCATCATCAACTTTGCCGACTGGGTTGCGGCGAGCGGGCGGCCGCGCTATCCCGGCTACCTGCCGTACTACGTCGCGAAAGCCGGCGTGAAGGCGCTCACCGAAGGCCTCGCGCTCGAGCTGGCCGCGGATCAGATTCTCGTCAACGCCATTGCGCCCGGGCCGATCCTCGCGCCCCCGGACATGTCGGCCGACGAGCGCGACGCGGTCGTGAAGAGCACGCCGCTCGGCCGATGGGGTGGTGAGGACGAGATCGCGAAAGCGGTGATGTTCCTCGTTGAATCAAGCTTTGTGACCGGCGAAACCATCCGCGTCGACGGCGGACGTCACGTCCGATAGCGTCGGCCGGCTCATGGGGTCGCGACGCGCGAGAGTGCTTCTTTCATCGACGCCAGCGCGCCGGTGAGCTCCTCGCGCGACCGGCACGTGCAGAAGCGGATGTAGCCTTCGCTGTTGGCGCCGAAGTCGACGCCGGGAACGCAGCCGATCCGCGCGTGCTTGATCAGGTACTCCGCCATCGCCCACGACAGCGACTCGCCCTCGATGCCGGCGTTCTTCGCGGCCTCCGGGTTGATCTTCACGAACGCGTAGAACGCACCGTCCGGCGGCGTGCCGGAGAACATGCCCGGCGCCGCCTCCTGCAGCCCGGCGTAGAACATGTCGCGGCGCAACAGCAGCTCCTTCTTGAAGTCCGCGATGCACTGCTGCGAGCCCTCGAGCGCGCCAACCGCGCCGTACTGGGCGATCGACGACACGTTGCTGGTGGTGTAGAGCACGATCTTGAGGGCGCGATCGCGCAGCGCCTTGTCCTTGATCGCGAAATAGCCGACGCGCACGCCGGTGATCGCGTAGGACTTGCTGAGCGTGTAGACCGGGATGGTCCGGTCGTACATCCCGGGCAGCGACGCGATGCTGATGTGCTCGCCGTGATGGACGACGTCTTCATACGCCTCGTCGGAGACGACCCAGAGGTCATGCTGTTTGGCAAGCGCGGCGAGCCGCTCGATGTCCTCGCGGGTGAGCACGCCACCCGACGGGTTGTTCGGTGAATTGAGGTAGAGGACACGGGTCTTCGGCGTGATCGCCTTCTCGACCTCGTCAATATTCCAGCGGAAGCGCAACTCCTCGCGCAGCGGAACCTGCACCGCCGTTCCGCCCGCGGCCTGGATCATCGCCATGGTCGGCGGCCATTCCGGATCGGGAACGATCACCTCGTCGCCAGGCTCGAGCAATGCGTGGAAGACCGCGTACAACCCGTGCGTGCCGCCGTTGGTGACGAGGATCTCGTCGTCTGATTCAACCGGCGTCTGGTTCTTGGTCCGCATCTTCTCCGCGAATGCCTTGCGAAGCGGCGGGATGCCGGCGGTCGGCAGGTAGTGGGTGCGGTTGTCGGCCATCGCTTTCGCGACCGCCTGCTTGAAGGTGTCGGGCGCGTCGAACGACACGTCCCCTTGATCGAGACGGAAGGGATCCTTGACCGAATACATCATGTCGCGGATGCGGACGATCGCTGAGACTGGAACGGAATCGTAGAACTTGCCCATAGAAATTGGAGATCAGCAGTTAGAGGTTAGAGGTTAGGGGTTAGAGGTTAGGGGTTGAGTTCAAGTTTACGCCCGCTGTTTCCAGAATCATATTCAAAGTCTGGGCGGTTTTTTTCGATGGCAGATTGCTGACGTAAAAATGCCGGGCCCCGATGTCGATCAGGAAGCGAATGGTCCGTGCGCAGATATCGATGGGGGTGGCGCCTGCGGCAAACTCGGTCGTGAGCTCCTCGACGGGAACCGGCAGGAACTGGCTCAACATCTGCAGCGTCCTGGGGTTGGCGCTGCGGTAGTAAAACACGCCGAACACTCCCGGCAGCGTGAGGCCGCTGGCCGCGCCGGCCTCGAGGAACGCGCGGACTCGCGCGCCCTGGTGGTGCGACACGATCTGCGTCAGATAAAAGTCTGCATGGACCTCAGGGTCTCGCAGGAAGTCGACCTGCCGCTCCGGATCGGCAATCGGATTGGCCCACCCGCCGAGCTCGAGGCCCGGGTGCCGCCGGCGAATCTCCCGCCGCAGCTGCCACGCATGCTCGAGCGACCGCGCTCGGCCGACGTGCTTGTCGCCGCCAAGCACCACCAGCGACGGAAAACCGTTATGCACGGCCTGATCCGCATAGGCCAGGCAGAACTCGAGCGAATGCTTGGTGGTCAGAAACGGAATCACCTTGTGGCGGCCGACCGAGTCGCCAAGATTGGTGACGAGATGGCGGAGGTTGTTCTCCTCCTGCGCGCCGACCGCGCTGTCGGTCACCATCACGCGCACGTCGTGGCGGGTCAACGACCGGATCGCGTGATAGGTGTCAATCCAGGCGTCCATGCCCTCGACCGCTTCGAGCTCCGCCCGCGGGGGACGAAGCTCGACGGCGACGACGCTGCATGATTCGCGGCGCAGCAGCGAGAGATAAGAGGACACGAGGTGGGCCTCCGGCGACCAGCCGAAGGCTACTTCTGCTCCTTGATCTGGTAGCCGGCCGGCGGCGCGAACAGGCTCGCGGCGAGCGTCCCGGTCTCGACCGACTGCACCGTCGTGGTCATCGAGATCGCCATCTTCGCGAACGCGGCCGCCATCGGTCCTTCACCACCCAGCTTGATGTTCATCTCCTGCTCGTAGGGCACGCCGCCGGTCGCCGCGAGCTGACGGTACATCTCGGCCATTGCCTTGGCCTGCCCCGGGTTGCCTCTGGCGCCGCGCGGATCGCTGAAGATCCAGCCCTTGTCGATGGCGCCCTTGTAGAAGTTCAGGTACTCGGCCGTGCCGGGCGCGCCTTTCACAATCCAGGTCGGACCGGACAGGGTGACCGTGATCTTCATGCCGCTCTGACCGCCGATCGTCGACGGCACCGACACTTCCATGTCGTAGCCGTTGGCGGTCTTGCCACCGATCTGTTTGGTCTGCCCGTTGGGCGTGAGCGACGTCTTCATGCCACCGGTATCGACGCTGGACAGGACGGTGGTGCCGAACGCCCGCATGTCCCACGACTCGACTTCCTTCTTCTTCGAGTCGTACGAATACAGGCGCTGGGTGTCCACGTCGAAGATCATCGTGCTGGTGGTGTCACCACTGACGCTGTCGCTGCGCATCTTGTTGCCCTTGATGTAGGTGGTGGTCTTGGTCTCCTGCGGCATCCCCATGCCCTTGCCGGACACCGTCGACTTGACCGTGACGTCGGCGAACGACGGGGTCGCGAGTGCGACCGCTGCCGCGAGCGCCAGGGGTGCCACGAGCGTGACGCGGGTGAGTCGCTTGATTGGGATCATCCAGACATTCTATTGCTGTTGTTGCGTGGACGTCGCCCTGGGGCCGGCATTCTTGCCCCATTCGTCGGCCCAGTTCAGCATCTCGGCCACGGTGTGCAGCACCGATTCGCGCGCGGTGTAGCCGTGCGCTTCGAACGGCAGCGTCACGTAACGGACCGTGGCGCCGTGGCCCTTGAGCGCCATGTAGAGACGTTCCGACTGGATCGGGAACGTGCCGCTGTTGTCATCGGCTTCGCCGTGGATCAGCAGGATCGGTTCGTTGATCTTGTGCGCGTAGTAGAACGGCGACATCGCCGCGTAAATCTGCGGCACTTCCCAGAACGTGCGTTGTTCGTTCTGGAAGCCGAAGGGCGTCAGGGTGCGGTTGTAGGCGCCGCTGCGCGCCAGGCCGGCGCGGAAGATGTCCGAATGCGCCAGCAGGTTGGCCGTCATGAAGCCGCCGTAACTGTGACCGCCCGCGACGACGCGATTGCGGTCGGTGACGCCGAGGCTGACCGCGCGGTCGACCGCGGCCTGGGCGCTTGCCACCAGCTGCTGGATGTAGGTGTCGTTGGCCGTCTCGCCCGGTCCGACGATCGGCATCGTCGGGTCGTCGATGATGGCGTAGCCCTGGGTGAGAAACAACAGGTGCGACGCGCCCCCGATGGACGTGTAGCGATCGGCGGAGCCGGTGACCTGACCGGCGTTGGTGGGATCGGTGAACTCGCGCGGGTAGGCCCACAGCAGCGTCGGCAACGGCCCCTGCGCCGGCGTCCAGCCTGGCGGAGTGATGATCGTTGCCGAGAGCTCGACGCCGTCGCTGCGCTTGTAGGTGACCAGCTGTTTCTGGATGCCCTTGAGCTGCGGCGCGGGATCGGCGTACGACGTCAGGGCCACCCGCGTGCCGGCCTTGAGGTCGCGCACGTAGACGTTCGGCGGATCGTTACGGGTTTCGTGGCGCGTCAGGATCCGGGAACCGTCGTCTGACAGCACGCCGATCACGGTCTCGTACGAGCGGCCGGTGGTCTGGAACAGGCGCTCGCTCTTGAGGGTGGTGAGGTCGAGCCGATCGACGAACGGTCTGGCGCCTTCCGGCGCGGCGCCGGTGCCGGCGAGGAAGATCGAGTTGGCGTTCTGCCGGATGGTCGAGACACCGGAGGCGCGATCGTGTCGCTGCGGCGTGCCGGGATTGGCGTACGAGTCTTCCTGGCTGCGGTCCCAGAGCTTGCGCGGAACGGCGCCCGGCTGGTCGATCACCCAGGTGCGCGTCCACCGCCGTCCGCGATCGTTCTCGGTCAACAGCACCGCACCGGCGTCGGTCCACGACACGTTGCCGACGCGATACTCGGTGCGCGCAATCTCTGATGGCGCCGCCGTGAATGGCGCGCTCATCGCCACCACCTTGTCGCGATGCGCCACCTTGGTCCTGGGGTCGCCGTTGTCCAGCGCTTCCGCCCACACCACGGTGGCAGGCGCCAGCGGCTGCCATTGGAAGTTGCGCGGCCCGGGCATTACGCCGCCGTTCGGCACGTTGTCGGCCACCGGCAGCTGCGCAATCTGTTTCACCGCCGCACCCTGGCGATCCCACACTTCAACGCTCGCCGCAAAATTCTGGTACGGCACCAGCCAGGAATACGGACGCTTGGCGCGTCGGACGAGAATGAACTGACCGTCCGGCGACGGCGCCGCCGTCACGAACACCGCGGGCGTACCGACGGCGGTGCGTTGACCGGTGGCGGCGTCCACGAACGCGAGCTGGCTGGCCGCGTAGTAGTCGAACAGCGCTTCGTCATGCGCGCTGGCGAGCAGGTCCTGATAGGTGCGGACCGGCGCGGTGCCGCCGCGATGTTCCTGGATGTTGGGGCCGGTCGGCACCCCCGCCGTCGGCGCCGCGCCGCGGCTGGGCGACACGAACTCGCACAACATCGAGCCGCCGTCGCCGACCCATTCGCAGGGTGTTCCGAGGGTCGCATTGAGTTGCGCGGGCGTCACCGACCTGGCCTGTCCCGTGGCGGCATCGCCGATCCACAGCTCGATGCCGTTGTCGCGCTGCTGCGTGAACGCGAAGCGCTTGCCGTCGGGCGCGAATCCAATCCACGACAGCAGCGGATTGGGCGGCAGCGTGACCTTGATTTCGCTGCCCCCGGCGATCGGCTTGAGCGTGATCGCGCGCGACAGTTGCGCGCGATGCGGGCCGTTGGTCCGTGGGTTGATGCGAACACCCGCGAGCCGATGCATCGGCTGCGAGAGCTGCGCGATGGTCGGCATGCTCGCCCGATCGAGCAGCGCGACCACGTCCCGCGCCGGGCTCAGCTCCACGGTCGGCGGCGGCGGCGCGTCAAGGATGTCGACAATGGCTTTCGGCGGCACGAGGTAGGCCGCAGCAGGCGCGGATGACGCAGAACCGGAGGTCGCCGGGGCCTGCGCGTTGAGCGCGATGGATGCGACGACGACGGCGACGACAGCGAAGAAACGGTTATGCATAAACCTCCCCAGGGAGAACGAATTCTAGTCGTTCTACGAATATTTTACGAAGGTTCTACGGGGGTTCTACGGGGGTTCTACGGGGGTTCTACGAAGGTTCTGCGGGGGTGCTCCGGGGGGTGCTACGGGTCGAGAAGGCACTCTCGAGCTCTGCAATGGCCAGCGGGATGACCAAGATCGTGAAGGGCAGCATGTGCCGCAACTCGCGGATATACACCACCATCCACGCCAGGACCACGTAGCAGGCGAGGGTGTAGCCCACCGCAACCACGAAGGGATCCCGGCTGCGGCGCCAGGCGCGCCAGGCCCAGAACCACATCACGTTGAGAAACAACAGCACCTTGAGGTTGTCGCGCAACGCCTTGACGATCACGTCGCTTTGCCAGACGAGAAACGGCACGTTGAGCCTGAACGTGTCCCACCACGCCCACTGCGCGATCGGTGCGGGATAGATGGTGCGCAGCGTGAGCGTGGGAATGGCGAAGGCAATTGCGCAGGCGATGACCGCGGACCACGGCGCGCGTTTGCGCAGCGCCTCGAAGCCGGCGAGGAACACGATCAGCATCGCGGTTTCCTTCGCCCAGCCGCCCGCGAACGCCGCCAGCGCCGCCGCCCACCACAGTCGCTTCCGCAGGGCTACCACACCGGCGAACCACGAGAGGATGGCGAGATAGTCGTTCGTGAAATAAATCGCGTAGCCCTCCGAGCCGAACGCGGCCGCCGTCACGAATAGATACATGACGACAGCGAGCACCGCGCCGAGCGCGCTGACCAACGTTGTCGAAAACGCGTAGAGCAGGGCGCCGGATGCCGCCAGGGCGAGGGTCTTGACGAGGACGTCGATGACATGCGGATCGACCGGGGCGAGCCACGTGCCGGCGTACACCATCCAGAACGCCAGGACGCGCCACTGATACGGAAACGTCCTCGTCCCCGCCAGGGTGTCGTGATACTGCGACATCGAGAGGTCGCGAAACGACATGTTGGTCACGAGATCGAAGGCGTGAAGGTCGACGTAGCGGGTGTAGACCGACCAGCCGCTGAACAGAAGAAGACCGGCTAGCAGTCCGACTTTCAGCCGCGCGCTCAAGGATGGGTCTCCGCCGGCTCCACCGACGTTCGACGTTCGACCGCCGCCGCAATGCCGGCGGCGCGGCCGGTGGCCCAGGCCCAGGAGAAGTTGTGGCCGCCGATCGGCCCGAACGCATCGAGCATTTCGCCACAAAGATACAACCCCGGCACCCTTTTGCTTTCGAGCGTCCTGGAATCCACTTCGGAGAGCGCGACACCGCCGCCGGTGACCTCGGCCTTCTTGTAGCCCTCGCTGCCGCTCCACGGCAGTGGGTAGGCGGTCAACATTTCGATCAGCCGGATGCGTTCCAGCCGCGTGAAACTGCTGGTCCGGCGATCGAGCAGCACCCCGGCCTCGATCATCAGTTGCTCGGCGAGGCGGGCGGGGATGTGGCGGGCGAGGATCGCCGAGACCGGCACCGATCGCGCGTCGAACTCGCTCTCCCAGCCGGGCGCTGACAACGTGGACCATTGGGCGCGGATGGTCGGGGTCCGGCCCCGTTCGGTCAGGTGCGAGATGTCGAGCACGCTGGGCCCGCTGTAGCCTCGGTGCGTAAACAGGAACCCCCCGAATGACTCACTGCTCTTCGACCCATGCCGGGCGCGCAGCCGCACGTTCAGCGAGACGCCGGCCAGCGACGCGTGCCGATCGTCCGTGGCGAGGAGCGGCGCGAGCGCCGGGTAGGTGTCGACCAGCGTGTGGCCCAGCCGCCGTGCCACCGCAAGGCCGAGGCCGTCGCTTCCCGTCGTTGGCACCGAGAGACCGCCGGTCGCCAGCACGACGCGGTCGCAATGCAGCTCGCCGTCCGAGGTCGAGAGCGTAAATGTTCCAGCCGAATGCGCGACCTCGGTGGCCGCGGTGTCGAAACGCAGCACCGCGCCCTGTGCCCGCGCGTGTGCAACAAGCCCGTCGCGAACGTCGCGCGCGCGATTCGATCGCGGGAACAGCTTGCCGGATTCCTCCTCGAGCGCCAGGGGGATATCGAGATCGCGCTCGAAGAACTCGCGCTGCTCGTGCAGCGGCCACGACCGCAACATGCCGCGCAGGAGATGTGGCGGCGCATCGGTGACGAAGCGCTCGGGCGCCAGCACCGACGGCAGGACATTACAGCGCCCGCCGCCGCTGATCAGGATCTTGCGGCCGCCGTCCCTGGTGCGTTCGAGCAGCGTGACGGCTGCGCCGGAGGCGGCCGCAAAGGATGCGGCGACCAGGCCGGCAGCGCCGGCACCCACGACAACCACGGAAGGCACGGGGCATTATCTAACGTGCCGGCCGTCGCGCGTCGGATCGCGGGTCTATCGGAAGAGTTCGTCGATGGTGAGGTGGTTGATCGGGCCGAGATTCAGCTGGCGAATCGGGCCTTCGATCGCCTTGCGATCGCCCACCACCACCACGGCCATCTTGTCGGCCTGGAGGTAACGTGCGGCCAGTCGTTGCAGGTCGGCGGCGGTGACTTTGGTGACCAGGGACACGAAGTTCGAGAAGGTGTCGTCCGGCAAGTTGTAGACGACCAGTTCCTCGAGCTTGCGCGCCAGGTCTCCGGTGGTCTCGAACTCGCCGGGGAAACTGAGCGCCACGTAGTTCCTGGCTTTCGCCAGTTCGTCCTCGGGGACGGGCTTGACGATGGCATTGAGCTCGTTGAAGAACTCGGCGACCGCCGGACCGGTCTTGTCCGTCTGCACGCCGGCCGTGGCGAGGAACGGCCCGGCGGACAGGCGCATGTCGAACGCGGAGCTGGCGCCGTAGCTGTAGCCGTTTCTCTCGCGCAGGTTCTGATTGAGTCGCGAGGTAAACGATCCGCCGAGGATGGTGTTCAACACTTCGAGCGCGGCGTGGTCGGCGGTCGATCGCGCCACCCCCACCCAGCCGATTCGAATCTGCGACTGCGCGGCCTCGGGTTTGTCGACCAGGTAAACCTGGCGCGCCTTCAGTTGCGGGGCGACCGGCACGGCCGGGACGAGCGCCGCGATGGTGTCGGATTGCCAGGCGCCGAACTGCTTTTCGAGCAGCGGCATCACCCCCGCCGGTGTCACATCGCCGACGACCACCACGGTGGCGTTGTCGGGACGGAAATGGGCGCGATAGAACGCCTGCAGATCCGCGACCGTGAAGGCTTCGATTGCGGCCGGCAGGCCGTTGGCCGACGTGCCGTAGCGATGCGTCGGTCCGAAGATCACGCGCGGGAAAGCCAGCCCGATCAGCGCGGCCGGATTGTCGCGCGCCTGGAGCAGGCCGGTCAGCCGCTCCTTGCGAAGGCGATCGAGATCGCTCGCGGGGAAGGTCGGGCGCAGCGTCACGTCCGCAATCAGCGGCAGCGCCTCGCCGAGCTTCGCCACCGGCACCGACATTCTGACCGCCGAATAATCGAACGAACTGGTGGTCGAGAGGTTGGCGCCGAGAAACTCGAGCGCGTCGGCCAGCTCCAGCGAACTGCGCGTGCCCGCGCCTTCGTCCAGCATGGCCGCCGCCAGACTGCCGACGCCGTACTTGCCAATTGGATCGGCGGCGCTGCCCGATCGCACGATCACGTTGATCTGCGCGAGCGGCACCTCGTGATGCTCGACCACCCACACACTGAGGCCGTTCGACAGCTTCTGTTTCTGGATCGCCGGCATCTTCAACGACGGCGCCGGGCCGATTGCGGGCGGCTTGCTGCGATCGGGCTTGCCCTGCGTGGACCCGACGGGCGCCTGCGCCGCCACACTTGCTGCCGCCGCCACGACCAGCAGCACGGCGGCCGCCCTCCGGAAATCAGAAATCCACAATCTCAAATCTGAAATCATTTCTTCTCTCCCGGAACAACGCTGAGCTCGACGCGGCGATCCTTCGGCAGATACTTCTCGACCGCCGCCTTGATGTCGGCAGCCGTCAGCACGCGATAGCGGTCGAGGTCTTCCTGGAAAAAGTCCGGCTGGCCGGCGGCCTTGTAGTAGCCGTTCAGCTGGTTGGCCTTGCCGCCGAAACCGCCGACGCGTTCCATGCCGCGGTAAAAGTTCGCTTCGATCTGGTTGATGGCGCGGGTCATCTCGCGCGCCTCGGGAGGCGCGGCGTGGAGCTGAGCCAGTTCCTCGTCGATCACGCCCTTGATCCGGTCGAGCGATTCGCCCGGCCTCGCCGTCGCGACGATCACGAAGTTGCTGCCGTGCGCCTGCGACTGTTGCACCGCCTGCACGTCCTGCGCGATCTGCATGTCGTAGACCAGCCGGCGGTAGAGCCGCGAGTTCTTGCCGCCGGAGAGCAGGTTCGACACCACGTCCATCGCCGCGTCGCCCGGCTTGAGCAGGCCCGGCGTGTGCCACGCCAGATAGAGGCGGGGCAGCTGGACGCGATCGGTGATGGTCCTGGTCTTGACGCCGTCGAGCACCACCGACGGCACCGTCAGCGGCGGCACCGGCTTGCCCGCGGGCACGTCGCTGAACCATTTCTCGACCAGGGCACGCGCCGCGGCGAGGTCGATATCGCCGGCCACGACCAGGCTGGCGTTCGACGGCACGTAGTAGGTGCGGAAGAACCGCGCCACGTCCTCGAAACTGGCAGCGGTCAGATCTTCCATCGAGCCAATCGTCGACCAGCTGTAGGGATGCGCCGCCGGATAGAGCATCGCCGCCAGCTCGATGAACGCCTGCCCATACGGCTGGTTGTCCACGCTCTGCCGCTTTTCGTTCTTCACGACATCGCGCTGGCCGTCGATCTTGCCCGGCGCCTTGTCGTCGAGCAGGAATCCCATGCGATCCGATTCGAGGAACAAGGCGAGCTCGAGCGCGTTCGACGGCAGATCCTCGTAATAGTTGGTGCGGTCGTTGCTGGTCGAGCCGTTGTTGTTGCCGCCGGCCGCTTCGAGCCAGGTATCGAACGCTCCCTCCGGCACGTGCATCGACCCCTCGAACATCACGTGCTCGAACAGATGCGCGAAGCCGGTGCGTCCGGGGCGCTCGTTGGCCGAGCCGACGTGATACCAGATGTTCACCGACACCACCGGAACACTGGTGTCGCGATGCAGGATCACATTCAGGCCGTTGGGCAGCGTGAACTGGGTGAAGGGAACCGAGAGCGCCGCCGGTTGCTGTGCTCCGAGAGCAACCGTGGCAGCCAGGATTAACGCCGACGTGGAAACCCAGCGAGTCATGACAGCAGGTTACCTCTTCCGGCCGCCGTCGAGGAACTCGCCGGCGGCTTGCGAGATGGCGACGACGGCGGGATGCTTGAGCCGCCTTTCCACCGAGATCGCAAAGTAGCGCTCGCGGACCTGGTCCAGTCGTCCCACCACCGTCACGGCGAATTGGCGCATCACTTCCTTTTCGAGCACGGTTGGCGCCACGAACAGGCCCGCGCCGGCCTGGCCGAACGTGGTCAGCAACGCGCTATCGTCCAGCTCCGCGACGATGCGCGGACGGATGCCGTGCTGCTCGAAATACTGATCGAGCGTGCGGCGCAGCGTCTTGCCGATCGTCGGCACGAGGAACGGCGCGCCGTCGAGCGATCGCGGGAATGTCCTGCGCCGCGGCAGCGCCAGCTTCGCGGTGCCGAACACCGTGACCGGCGTCTCGCCGAGCGCATGGCTGAACGCCTTGACCTTGATCGCCGGCGGGATCGGCGCATCGGCGATCACCAGATCGAGATTGTGCGTCGCCAGTTCGGTGAGCAGCCGCTCGGGCGGGCCGTCGCGGCAGACGATCTGCACCTGCTGCGGCAGGCGCATCGCCGGCTCGAGCAGCCGATAGGCGATGATCTTGGTGACTTCATCCGCGACGCCGACCTGAAAGCGCATCGGCCGGCCGGTCGGCCGATCCTTCAACGTGTCCATCAACTCGCGGCCGAGGCTGAAAATGTCGTCGGCATAGCGATAGACGACGCGGCCCATGTCGGTGAGCACCAGGTTGCGGCCGGAGCGCTGAAAGAGTTTTTCGCCGAGTTGCTCCTCGAGCACGCGAATCTGTCCGCTGATGGTCGGCTGCGCGAGGTGCAGCTCGACGCTGGCGCGCGCGATGGTGCCTTCGCGCGCGACGGTCCAGAAGTAGAGCAGGTGGTGGTAGTTGAGCCACTCCATCGCAGTCGAGTCTAGAGTTAAACGTGAAAATGCTTTGAACTTTTCGCTATTCACCATTAACTTCATACTTTCCTGTTGTGGCTGATAAACCTCTCGTCGCCGTGATCATGGGCTCGACATCGGACTGGGACACGATGTGTCACACGGCCGAGATGCTCGAGCGCTTCAACGTCCCGTTCGAAAAGGAAGTCGTCTCGGCGCATCGCACGCCGGTGTGGATGGCGGAGTTCGCGCAGGGCGCGGAGGCGCGCGGCATCGAGGTGATCATCGCCGGCGCCGGCGGCGCGGCGCATCTGCCCGGCATGGTCGCCTCGCACACCGTGCTGCCGGTGCTCGGCGTGCCGGTGCAGAGCGCCTCGCTGCAGGGCCTCGACTCGCTGCTGTCGATCGTGCAGATGCCCGGCGGCGTGCCGGTCGGCACGCTGGCGATCGGCAAGCCGGGCGCGATCAACGCCGGCCTGCTGGCGGTCGGCATCCTGGCGACGACGCGTCCCGAGCTGCGCGAGCGGCTTCGCGCAGTTCCGTGCCGAGCAGACGGCGAAGGTCCGACAGGACGCGCTCCCGTGAACCGCATCGTGTTGCCCGGCGCCACCATCGGCGTGCTGGGCAGCGGGCAGCTCGGCCGCATGCTCGCGCTCGCCGCGCGGCGCATGGGATACCGCGTCCACACGCTGTCGCCCGGCGTCGACACGCCGACGGGCCAGGTCGCCGATCTCGAAGTCAGCGCCGAGTACGACGACATCGACGCGATCCGCAGCTTCGCGCGCGGTGTCGACGTGATGACCTTCGAGTTCGAGAACGTCTCGACCGATGCGGCGGATGCCGCGGCCGAGATTGTCCCGGTGCGTCCGAGCGGCTCGGCGCTCCACATCACCCAGCAGCGCGCCCGCGAGAAGGCGTTTCTGGCGGATCGCGGCTATCCGGTCACCCCGTTTGCCAAGGCGCAGTCGCTCGACGAGCTCGCGATCGGCCTGGGCGCCGTCGGCCTGCCGGCAATCGTCAAGACGGCGGCGTTTGGCTACGACGGCAAGGGCCAGCATCGCATCGATCGCATCGAAGACGGCGACCGCGTCTGGGGGCTGATCGGCCACCAGGAAGCGATCATCGAGCGCGCTGGTCGAGTTCACCCATGAAATCTCGGTGATCGCGGTGCGCGGCCTGGACGGCGAGTTCGCGCACTACGGGGCGGTCGAGAATATCCACCGCAATCACGTCCTCGACCTGACGGTCTCGCCGGCGCGCGTTCCGGCCAGCATCGCGAGCGAGGCCGTGCACCTCGCGCATCGCGTGCTCGACGACCTCGGCTACGTCGGCGTGCTGTGCGTCGAGTTCTTCGTGACCAGCGATGGCCGCGTGCTGGTCAATGAGATTGCGCCGCGCCCGCACAACTCGGGTCACTTCACGATCGACGCCTGCATCACCTCGCAGTTCGAGCAGCAGGTGCGCGCGATTTGCGGGTTGTCGCTCGGCGATACGACGCAGGTGAAACCGGCGGCGATGGTGAACCTGCTGGGCGATCTGTGGATCGACGGCGAGCCGGACTGGGCGGCGGCCATGGCGGTGCCCGACGTCAAGCTGCATCTCTACGGCAAGGGCCAGGCGCGCGTCGGCCGCAAGATGGGGCACATCACCGCGCTCGGCGATTCCGTAGACGAGGCGGCCGCCAAGGCGCTGGCCGCCAGAGATGTGCTCTGCTGAAGCCGATGATCCGATTCGGGTCCTTTCAAATCGATCCGCGGACGTGGCTGCTCACACACGACGAGAGGGCAGTCGACCTTTCGCCCCGCCTGGTTGAGATCCTCGGCTACATCGCCGCGCGCGGTGGTGCGATCGTCACCAAGGACGAACTGCTGGAGCGCTTCTGGCCGGACGTCAACGTCACCGAGAACACGCTCACCCGCGCCATCGCAGACATCCGAAAAGCGCTCCACGACGACGCGGCGAATCCGCGATATCTGCAAACAGCATCGCGGCGCGGATACCGCTTCATCACACCGGTCGCCGATGACGCGCCTGATGCACCCGATCCCTTCGAGGAATGGGTCAAGGGCCGGCTGGCGCTCGATTCGCTCGATGCGTCGAGGCTCGACGAAGCGGTGCGCGCGTTCGAGCGAACAGCCGCGGAGCTGCCGCGCTATGCGCCCGCGCATGCCGGCCTCGCCAACGCCTACATGCTGCAGTACGAGCAGACGCGATCCGGGCGCGCGCCCGATCGCGGGTTGCTCGAGCGCGCGATGCAGGCGGCGCGCGAAGCCTCGACGATCGATCCGTCGCTTGGCGAAGCCTGGGCGGTGCTCGGCTATCTGCTCGGCGCCGCCGGGAAAGACCCAGGAAGGGCAGGCGGCGGCGCGTCGGGCCACGGCGCTCGAGCCCGACAACTGGCGGCATCACTACCGGCTGGCCTACGGCGCGTGGGGCGAGGAGCGATTGCGCGCGGTCGATCGAACGCTCACGCTGATGCCGGGTTTCGCGCCGGCACGGATGCTGTCGTGCATGGTGTTCGTCGCGCGCGGCACGCTCGATCGCGCCGAGCGCGAATCGGCGATCGGCGCCGAGGCGCAGCGGCAGCACCGCAGCGACCGGACGCCGTTGCCGGCGGTCGGACTTCATTGGATACGCGGCCTCATCCTCGGATCGATGGGTGATGCCACTGGCGCGGTCGCGTGCTTCGACGAGGAGATCGCCGCCGCGGCCGGCGGCCACGTCTACGGCAGCGAGTTCGCCGTGAATGCGCGGGTGGCGTCGGGATTCACGCAGTTGGCAAACGACAATCCATCCGCCGCATCGGACGCGTTTGCGCGGCGCTCGACTCAGTCCCCCGGTCATCCAAAGGCAAGCGTCGGCGTGTATGCGATCGCGATGCTGTCGGGCGATCAACAGTCGATCGATCGGGCCCGCGAGTGCGCCGACCGCGGCGATTGAAGAGTTGCGGCAAGGGGAGCGGCACGTCGAGGCCGCGCTGGTTGCCGCGGGCAGGCAGATTGTCGAAGGCTACATCAACGATGCCGTCGCCACTCTCGACCAGCTGCTGACCACAGCGCCCGCGGGCCCGGCGGGATGGATCATTCCTGTCGATCCGATGCTCTCCGCCGTTCGCGAACACCCCGGGAAACCGGCACTGTTCGCGAAGCTCGCCGCCCGCGCTTCGTAAATCACTCATTCCTCATCGTTCGCTCAGGACTCTGCGGCCTCGTTCAGGCCATCGTCCAGATGGGCGTTCATGACGGACGTTCCAACGGAGGAGAGGCGAATGGGATACCTGGTTCTACCGGTACTGTTGTTTCTGACGGTTGCGCCGACGCCGGGATCTCCGGCGCGGGCCCTGGGCGATGTTTCCCGGTTCTCGAAGGCGATCAACAAACAAATTGCGCTCGTCGAGGCTGATGGCACCGTTCGCGAAGGCGTGCTTGTTGCCGCTGGGCCGGACGGCGTGACGATGAGGTTTGCATCGGGAACGCGATCGTTCGCCCTGGGCGGGATTGCGAGTGCGGAACGCATGAAGGACGGCCGGCTTGACGGCGCGATCAAGGGAGCCCTGACCGGGTTGGCGCTCGCAGCCATGTCCCAGGGCTACGAAAGCTCCGACGGCCATGCTGGCGAAGTGTTGCAAGCCGTCGCCTCGTTCGCGGCGATCGGCTATGCACTCGACGCCGCCCAGACTAATCGCCAGCTGCTCTACCGCGCGCCAGTAGAGCCGGCCGGTGCCGCCTCCAGGCCTGGGCTGTCGTTGTCGTTTCGTTTCTGACGTTACGGTTGGAGGCTGGCATGGTGAAGCACCTAATCAAGGCAACCGCGGCAGTCGTCATCGCACTCGGTGCCGCATCAAACTCGTACGCGCAACAGGCGCAGTCGCCGCAGACGCCGAGCGCCGTCATCCCTGCTCCGGCCCGTTCTGCTCACAAGCTCGAAGATTTCTCACGCTTGTCACGCGCGATCGGCGAACGAATCTTGCTGACCGACCCGAGCGGTGTGGTGCGCGATGGGGTGCTCGCAGGAATGACGGCCGACGGTGTCACGATGCGCTTCGGTTCGGTGACCCAGTCATTTGCGCGAGCCGAGGTCGCAAGTGCGGAGCGATTGAAGGACAAAACCGCGGACGGCGTGGCCAAGGGCATACTCTTCGCTGCGATTTTTGGGATCGGTGACGTTACGGGCCGCCAGTATCTTCGTGGCATCGCGACGTTAGCTGCCATCGGCTATTTACTGGACGCCGCGGAGGCTCACCGGGAACCGTTGTACCGCGCTCCCGGTTTTTCCTTGCACACTGCGAGCCTGCCCTCGGCGAAGACGGTCGCGTTGCGCATCCGGTTCTAGCCTAGCGGGGAGTCAGCGTCAACGTCGACACAGCCGGCCCCGGCAGAAACGGGGTCGGCTCGCCGTTCAGCCACGCGCGATATTGATCGCCGTAATGCGGCGACAGCGGATGGCCGCTCTGCCCCGTCGGGATCTGGAGAATGCCTTCACTCTCGCGGCCGGGCGAGACCACCATGCGCTCCGACGGACCGGTGCGAGGCGTGCTGGCGCGCGGCGTGTAAACGTCGCCGGACAGCGGATCGCCGGGCATGTTCAGGTACCGGCCGAAGAAGGGCAGCGCCCCGGCGAGCGGATGCCGGATCTCCGCGGTGTTCGCTTCACCCCACGTGCGATCCGCGAGTGATCGTCCGCCCGCGGTGAGTTGCGCGATCGTGAAATCGACCGCATCGAGAATCGCCTCGTCCCACGTTCGGTACTTCGGATCGAGCAGATGCACGGGACGCTCGGCGAGGATCTGCCAGACCGGTCCTTCCCCGCGCTGCAGCCGCGTGTAGTCGAATCCCGGATCCACCGTCAGGGCCGGCGCGGTCAACGACGTCATGACGCGGCGCACGAAAGCCAGCCTGAATTCCTTGACCAGGCGATACGCGACCGAATCGGGCGAGGCGCGTCCGGTCCATGTCCGGTCGACGAGATCGCGGAACTGCTTTTGCGACGCCGACGCCGACGAACCGATCGAGTCGAGCAGCAATTGGCGCCATCGCTCGAGGAATAGCGCCCGATCGTCGAGCTGAATGCTCAGCATGTCGCGTGGCGTCGCCTTGGGAATCGCGAGCAGCCGATCGCGAATCAGCCGGGCGCGAATGCCGTCGGCATAGCCCCCCTCGCCGATCGCCGCCAGCATGGCGCCATCCACCACCGGCGCGTTCGCGGTCCAGATCCGGCCCGTCGACGGATCGAGCACTCGAGGAAACTCCGCCGCGGTGAGGTAGCCGTCCCATCGATGCCGGCCGTCGGCCCACGACTCCGGCGTCATGCCGTCGTGCCCGATGCGCCGCGGAATCGCGCCGCCAATCGTCCATGCAATGCGCCCGCTCGTGTCGGCCATCGTCACGTTCTGATTCGGGATGCCGAGGCCCGCCACGCCTTGCCACAGCTCGTCCACCGACCGCGCCCGCTCCGGACTGGTGGTGTCGGAGGCGAGCGCCTGCGCGTCGTGCGCGACCCATCGCTGGGCGTAGTCGCGCCCGCGCGCGTCCTGCCAGACGATCGGTCCCCAGATCGTCCAGCGAACCGCCACCGTTCTCGCCGCCGCGTCTTTCGCGGCGATCGCTTCGGTGAACACCTCGAAGGCCTTCGGTCCGTCCGGCGTCAGGTATTTGCCGGGATCGCGCGGATCGGGCTCGATGCGGACGAGATCGCTCCAATCCCCGCCGGTGTTGGTGAAGCCCCACGCCACGTGACCGTTGCTGCCGACGACGAGGCTGGGGAGACCGGGAAGGGTGACGCCGGTCAGCTGTTGATTGGTCGCGGTCAGGACGGGATCGGGAAACACCAGCGAGGCGCGGTACCAGATGATCGGCACCACGATCGACAGGTGCATGTCGTTGGCCAGCAGCCCGACGCCCGATTCGGTGTGCGCGCCATCGACGGCCCAGTTGTTGCTGCCGATGATCGAGGCCTCTTCAGGGTCTCGAGGTCCTGAGGTGGTGAGGTCTTGATGGACTGGCGTCTGGCGGGCTCGCGCGGTTTGATGGGTGCGGCGAAGATCGAAAATGTCCGCGCTCGGAATGCCAGGTCTTTGAACAGCGTTGCCGATGACCGGCGTTTCCCATTCCGAGCCGGCGGCCGAGAGGAACTTGAACATCGGCTCGGGGAGCGTGTCGCGAAGCGCGCCGTGCGAGCGTTCGAACATGGCCTGACGGCCTTGCAGCGTGTTGAACATCGCGAGCACGGTGAGGATCGAATCTTCCGGCAGCCAGGGCTCCGGCCGTGCGCGCAGCACGAGATATTCGAACGGTGGCGTCGCGAGCGCGCTGAGTCCGGCGTTGACGCCTTCCGTGTAGGCATCGAGGACGCGCCGGTACGAAGGCTCCGCCAGCGCGAGGGCGCGGCGCGCGACGTCGCGGAAGCGATGCACACGGATGTCCGTGTCGGCGTCGAGCGCGCGCCCTCCGACCAGCGCCGACAGTTCGCCGGCCGGTTGGCGGCGCTGCAGGTCCATCTGGAAAAAACGCTCCTGCGCGTGCACGAAGCCGAGCGCGCGCGCGACGTCTTCGCGCGAAGCGCCGGTGATGGTCGGCACGCCCAGCGAATCGCGATCGACACGCACGGTGGCGGTGAGGCCGGTGATGGTCGCCGTGCCGCCGGCCTGCGGCAGGCTGCCGCGCACCTGCGAGCGCGCGAAGACGCCGCCGGCGATGACGAGGATCACGAGAGCGACGAGCACAATCAGGAAGAAGCGGAGAATGTGCCGAAGCATGGGCGGATTTTACAGGGATCGGGGATCGGGGCAGTAGCCAGTCGCCGGTGAGCCGGTCAGTTTGACCGCAATCGGCGGATCGCGCGGTTTTCGGCGCTGGCTTACCTTCGTGGTCATGATGCAACATCAATCCCTGGAGACCATGACCGGCCTTGATCTGCGATGGAAGGCGCTCGCCTCCAGGGATTCGGCGGCTGACGGCACGTTTGTGTATGCCGTCAGTTCGACCGGCATCTACTGCCGACCCAGCTGTCCGAGTCGGCGCCCGCGCGCCGATCGGGTGCGCTTCTTCGACACCACCCTCGAGGCGCGCCAGGCGGGATTTCGCGCGTGCAAGCGCTGCCGGCCCGACACCGTTGGCCTGGCGCAACCGGGAATAGAGGCCGTGCGACGCGCGTCGGCCTATCTCGCGGCGCACGCCGATGAAACGGTGACGCTGGGGCAGCTTGCCCGGGTGGCGTCGCTCAGCCCGCATCATCTGCAGCGCCGCTTCAAGGCGATTGTCGGCCTGTCACCGCGGGAGTTTCAATCGGCGGTTCGCGCCGGGCGATTGCGCACGAGCTTGCGTGATGGCCGAGATATCACAACGGCGATCTACGAGGCGGGATACGGATCGCCGAGCCGCGTTTATGAAGCCGCACCGACCGGCAAGGGCATGTCGCTGTCGACCTATCGCCGCGGCGGCGCCGGGATGCAGATCGGCTACTCGATGATCCCGAGCGCGGTGGGCCGGCTGCTCGTCGCAGCCACGGCAACCGGCGTCTGCTCCGTAAAGATCGGCGGAAGCGAGACTGCACTCATTGCCGACCTTCGCCGCGAGTACCCGGCAGCTGAGATCACGGCGAACCCGAAACCGAACAGTGAATGGGTCAAGGCGATCGCGACGCATTTGCGAGGCGACGCGCCGTCGATCGATCTGCCGATCGACGTCCGCGCCACGGCGTTTCAGTGGAGGGTGTGGCGCGAGTTGCAGCGGATTCCGTACGGCGAAACCCGGGCGTATGCGCAAGTGGCCCGCAGCATCGGCAAGCCGGAAGCCGCCCGTGCGGTGGCCCGCGCCTGCGCCACCAACCCGGTCTGCATCGTCGTCCCCTGCCACCGCGTGGTGCCCATGAGCGGCGGGACGGGCGGATACCGCTGGGGCGCCAGGCGCAAGGCGCAGTTGCTGGCCGGTGAGCAACGGCGGGAAAAATAGCGCAACGCTCGAGGCTGAGGCGCCGGACACGTTAGTATTTAGCGTGCCTTCAACCCGTTACGGCATTTCCCCCTGGCTCGATGCCGTCCGTGCCAAGAAACGCCGCGAGTTTCCGGCGTTTCGCGGCGTCGTCACCCACCCGGTTGTCATCGTCGGCGGCGGCATGTCGGGCGCCATGACCGCCTATGCCTGTGCCGCGGCCGGCATGAAAGTGATGCTGCTAGAAGCCGATCGCATCGGCCTCGGCGGCAGCGGCCGCGCGACCGGATTGTTCTCGGGCGAAGCCAGTGATTCCTACCGAGAGCTCGAAGCCCGGGCGGGCCGCCGGGCGGCGCGCGCCTTGTTCGACGCCGTGCAGGCCGCGCCACGCGAGCTGGCGGCGACGGTCAAGCGGCTTGGCATTCGCGCCGACCTCAATCTTGGGCCCAGTTTCCGCTTCATCCCACCCGGCCAGGCGGATAAGTGGCTGAAGCGCGAGATTGCGTCGCGGGAGGACGCGGGCCTGAGCGCGGCGTGGATCCCGCCTGCGGCGGTCGGCAAGCAGGCGGCGATCGAGTCGGCGGGCGGCATGCGCCTGCCGGACGCGGGCTTTGCCGACCCGGTGAAGCTGACGCTCGGATTCTTGTCGGCCGCGATCAAGAAGGGCGCGCGCGTGTTCGAGAAATCAGCCGTCAACAAGATCACGTTTACGCGCAAGACCGCGACCGCCTACCTCGATAGCGGCGCGATCACGACCACCAACTTGATCATCTGCATCGGCGAGCCGACCAGCTTGTTCAAGCCGCTCAAGCGGCACCTTCGCCACGAAGATCGCTACGCGGTGCTGACCGAGCCGCTATCGGCCGCGGTGCGCGCGCAACTGGGCCAGCGAAACGCCCTCCTGATGGACACCGAGGCGCCGGCGCACCAGTTGTGGTTCACGGCGGATCATCGGGCGCTCTTCACGGGCGCCGATCAGAAGCGGCCTGCCGATCGATTGCGCGACAAGACGCTGGTGCAGCGAACGGGACAGCTGATGTACGAGTTGTCGCGCCTCTACCCGGCGATTTCCGGAGCGGTCCCGGCCTTCGGGTGGGACGTGCCGCTGGCGCACACGATTGACGGCGCTCCGTACGCCGGCGCGCATCGTAATTTTCCGTTTCAGTTGTTTGCCTTCGGCACCGCGCACGATCCGGCGCGCGCGTTTCTCGCCAGCCGCATCATCCTTCGCAACATCCAGGGCCGTCCGGAGAAGGGCGATGAACACTTTTCATTCGCCCGGAACTTGTAACGCACACAGGCCGTCGGCAGAGGGCGCGTAATGGCTGACTCAGGAATTTTCCGGATCAACCCGCTGCAGAGCTGGCAGCGTCAGGCGATCCAGAAAGCGGCGCAGCTGCTTCGAGATCGTGTTGGCGACCTTGCCGCCGACGCCCAGGCGCGCGCGGCGTATGACGGGTTGCTGGAGGTCCTGGACCCGGCGCGGCGCACCATCCGACTCCAAAAGGAGTTGAGCGAGGCCACCCGGCAGGCCTCCACGGCCGGGCGAGCCGCCGAGCGCCGGGCGCGCGACCGGCGGGCCGCCACCGACCGGCGCAAGGCCAACCTTGGCCCACCCCGGGAGGCGGCCGACCGGCGCAAGGCCGAACGACGGACGGGCGAACGACGT
Organism: uncultured Acidimicrobiia bacterium; assembly: GCA_963795125.1. GTDB lineage: Bacteria > Acidobacteriota > Vicinamibacteria > Vicinamibacterales > UBA2999 > 12-FULL-67-14b. Next base: position 70,977 of record CAWCGQ010000003.1, read on the forward strand.
AACCGTAGATGATGGTGTGCGTCCAACCGTTGTAGCGCCAGACGGGCGTTCACCCCGGGCGGCGCCGGCGGGTTTTGTCAGCGTCGAAGGGCTTATACTCAGGCTTTGCACAACCGCACCCCCCATTGGAAGGTTCGATATCCCATGCTCCGCATATTCTCGGCGTTCATTCTGAGTCTCGTCGTCGGATCGTCGGCCTACGCGCAGTCGACAGCCATTAACGGAACCATCGAAGGCACGGTCAAGGACGAGCAGGGCGCGCTGCTTCCTGGCGTCACCATCACGGTGTCCAACATCGACACCGGCGAACAACGCGTGACCGTGACCAACGGCAGCGGGTTGTACCGCGCGCCGCTGCTGTCGCTCGGCTCGTATCGGGTGGCCGCTGAACTCCAGGGCTTCAAGAAATTCGAGCAGAGCGGCGTGTCGCTGCGTGCCGGCCAGACGGCGGTCATCGACGTGGCGCTGAGCGTCGGCGCGCTCGCCGAGACGATCACCGTCACCGCCGACGCGCCGATCGTCGACCTGGCGAAGATCGAACAGGGCCGGACGTTGAGCGAAGCGGAAATCAAGACGCTGCCGCTGACCTCGCGCAACCCCTACAACTTCGCGCTGCTGCAACCCGGCGTGGTCGGCTTCGAGACCAACGAGTTCGGCGTGCCGCGTATCACCGCGAACGGGGCGTTGCTGCGCGTCAATTACCAGGTCGATGGCAGCAACAACACCCAGAAGGATCGGGCGGGCCTTCGCCAGATGCCGATGTCGGAAGTGATGATCCGCGAGGTCAAGGTCGTCACCAGCGGCTACGCGCCGGAGTTCGGTCAGACGATGGGGATGGTTTACAACGCGATCACCCCGTCGGGCACCAACACCTTCAAGGGCCAGGGTAGCTATCGGCTGCAGCGCCAGTCGATGGTGGAACTGCCGTTCTTCACGCCGGCCGGCGCGGCCAAGCCGCCGACCGACGTCAACGTCTACACCTTCGATCTCGGCGGCCCGATCGTCAAGGACAAGACGCACTTCTTCGGCGGCTACGAGCACACCGAGCGCGATCTGTCGGGCCTCAGCGTGATCACCATCCCTGCGGCGGTCCAGGCGCAGCTGGGCCTCGCCGAGCCGGCTTACATGCCGCGCGGCCTCAATACGGAGTTCGCGATCGGCAAGGTCGATCACACGTTCAACGGCGCGAACCGGTTGTCGGTCCGCTACATGTTCTTCGACAACTTCATTACCGCGAACGTCGGCGGCGGCCTGGTCTCGGTGCAGCGCGCCAACGACTTCGCGGATCGCCAGCACTCGACCGCCGCGCAGTTGATCTCGACGCTCGGCGCGACCACTCTGAACGAGTTGCGCGTGCAGTACGCGACGCGCGCCCAGTCGCGCACGCCGAACACCTTGTCGGGCACCGGGCCCGCGATCAACATCAGCGGCGTCGCCAACTTCGGCGGGCCGGTCGCGTCGGTCTCCGATTCCGGATTCGGCTTCACGCAGAACGTCGCGCAGGTCAACAACAGCACGACGGTGCTCAAAGGCAACCACGCGCTCAAGGGCGGGTTCGACGTACAGTTTGTCAAGGACACGCGCGTCGCCCCGCAGGCGGTGCTGTACACCTTCCCGAGTGTCGCGGCCTACCAGGCGGCTCGCTCGGGCGAGAACCGCCTCGGCTACACCTCGTTCACGCAGTACTTCGGTCTGCCGGGCCTCGACTACAACACCTCGCAGTACGGACTGTTCGTGCAGGACGACTGGCGTGTCTCTTCGGATTTGAAGGTGCTCTACGGCGTCCGCTACGACCTGTTCGCGCCGCCCGATGCCGACGCCAACGCGCCGATCGCGACTTCGCGCAGCTTCAGGCGCTCGACCAACAACTTCGCGCCGCGGCTCGGCGCGGTGTGGTCGCTCGGCGAGAGCCGCCGGACGGTGCTGCGCGCCAACACCGGCATGATGTACGACCAGACGCTCAACGCCATCTACGAGCAGTCCTTGCAGAACAACGGCACCAATGCGCGCGCCTCCGCGTCGTTCACGCCCACCCAGGCCGGCGCGCCGCAGTTTCCCGCCGTGCTCGCCACCGGTTCAGGCGCCACGCCGAACCTCGCCTGGACCGTCGATCCTGACTTCAAGGTAGCGCGTTCGTGGCAGAACAACGTGCAGTTCGAGCGCGGTTTTGGCGATCACTACTCGGTTTCGCTCGGCACCTCCTTCGTGAAGGGCTACAACCTGCCGGTGGTCACCAACATCAATCCGATCAACCCGATTGGCGCGCTCGGCGACGGCCGGCCGGTCTTCAGCACCGCCGTCAACGCAACGACGCGCGTGGACCCGCGCTACAACATCATCAACAGCGTGCAGTCGCCCGGCGAGTCGACCTACCGGAACCTGACGCTGCAGTTGACCCGCCGTCAGTTCAAGGGCATCGGCTTCGACATGGCCTACACGCTCGGCAAGAGCGAGGACAACGCGCCGATCACCGGCGTGCTGTCGGTGCAGGGTGACGCGGGCCGTTCGGACATGACCGACCTCGATCGCGATCTCGGCCCGAACGTCCTCGACCAGCGCCACACCTTCGTCGGGAGCATCGTCGCAATACCGCAGTTCGAGCGCGGCGGCGCCGCCGGCGCGATCCTCAACAACAACGTGTTCGGCGTGGCGATTCAACTGGCGAGCGGCATCCCGGTCAACCTGCGCAGCCAGCTCGAGCTGAACAACGACGGCACCGCGAGCGATCGCCCACTCGGCGTGGCGCGCAACTCGCTGACCCTGCCGGCGCGCAAGAACGTCGACTTCCGCTACTCGCGCAAGATCGGCATTCAGGGCCGCATGGCGGCCGAAGTGATCGCGGAAGTGAAGAACATCTTCAACACCCTGCAGGTCTCGGGCGTCAATGCGACGATCCAGACCAACGCGCAGGGCGTGCCGAACGCGGCGCTGCCGACCTCGGGCGATCAGCTCACGCCGACCGGCGGCTACGAGCAGCGTCAGTTGCAAATCGGCTTTAAGTTTCTGTTCTAGCAGTAGCCGGTAGCCGGTAGCCAGTAGCCAGTAGCCAGTAGTCAGAAGTCGAGACCAGAGTCTTTGCTGGCTACCGGCTACTGTCTACTGGCTACTGGACACTTTTCCAGGTCCACACCATGCGCAAAGCCTGCCTCGTTCTCGCCCTCATCATTGCCGCGGCTTCGTCTCACTCCACCGCCCAGCACCAATTGCAGCCGGTGGCCGCCCTCAAGGGGGCGCCGGCGCTCGAGCTTGCGCTTCGCAAGCTCGACACCGTCGGCAATTTCATGATGACGACGGCGCATCCCGATGACGAGAACAACGCGATGCTCGCGTATTTCTCGCATGGCAAGGGATTCCGCACCTCGCTCGTCACCGCGACGCACGGCGAGGGTGGGCAGAATGAGATCGGCCCCGAACTGTTCGTGCCGCTCGCGGTACTGCGCACCGAGGAACTGGCGGCCGCGCACCGCTTCGACGGCGCCGAGCAGTTCTTCAGCCGCGCGATCGACTTCGGGTTTTCATTCAGCGTCGAAGAGACGCTCGACAAGTGGGGCCACGACGAGATCCTGGGCGACTTCGTCCGCCACATCCGCACCATCCGTCCCGATGTGATCGTCGGCTTCGTGTTCGACGGTGACGGCGGCGGCCAGCATCACCAGACGTCATCGCGCCTGACGCTCGAGGCCTTCCGCGCCGCCGCGGATCCGGCCAGGTTCCCCGAGCAGATGAAGGACGGGTTGCGTCCGTGGCAGCCGAAGAAGTTTTACTACACCGCCGGTTTCGGCCCTGGCGGTGGCGCCGCCGGCGCGCCGCGCGCGGGTGGCGTGCCCGGACCCGAGGCGCCGACCAACGTGGTGTTCGGCGGCGGCCGGCAGTTCGACTCGGTTCTGGGCCGCACCTACGACGAGATTGCCGGTGAAGCGCGCAGCATGCACAAGTGCCAGGGCATGTCGCAGCTGCTGCCGCTGCCTGCATCGACCGGTGGCGGCGGCTTTGGCGGCGGCGGCGGTCCCGGCGGCGTTCGCAACTATCGCCTGCGCGACACGGTGCTCGAGGGCGGCGTCGCCCGCGGCGAGAAGGAGATTTTCGACGGCGTCGATACCAGCTTGCGAAGCTTGTTGTCGTTCGCGCCGCTCTCGGTCGAGCCGGCGGGGGGAAACCCGGAGTCCGTGAAGAGCTCGGCGCGGGTCTCGATCGCGTCACCGCGGCCGTGGTCGATGCGCGCAAGGCACTGAGCACCGGCGGCGAGGCGGCGGCGGTGGCGCCGTTGACCACGGGACTCGAGGCGCTGCGTGCGGTCCGCGCCGCCCTGGCGTCGATGAACCTCCCGGAGTCCGCCCGCTACGAGATCGATTTCCGCCTGAGCCGGAAAGAACCGCAGTTCGCGCACGCGCTGATGCTGGCCACCGACGTACGCCTCGACGCGGTGGCGCGCGACGGCCTGGTGGTGGCGGGTCAGCCGCTTCAAGTCGATCTGATGGCCGCCAACCGCGGCGCGGTCGGCGTGGCGCTGGACGTCAGCGCGAACGGCTTCGGCACTTCGCCGGTCGCGACGTGCAAGGACGCCGGCGTGCTCGCCCCCGGCGCGTCGCGCAACTGCGGGACCACCTTGACCGTGGCCGCCGACGCGAAGCTGACCGCCGCCCATTTCCGCAACGGCCCCGAGGGCGCGCGCTATCTGTTCGACGCCGATGTGCCGTTCGGCCTGCCGTTTCGCCCGACGCCGTTCACCGCGACCTTCGCCATGTCGGTGAACGACACACCCTTTTCGATCACGCTGCCGATCCAGGCGCGATCGGAGGGCAACATTTTCAGCGGCGAGAAGCGATCGGAGATTCATGTCGTGCCCGCGTTTGCGGTGACGACCACGCCGGGCATCGTGGTGGTGTCGACCGCTGGAACCGGCAACCGGGAGCCGGGCGCGAAGGACGTTCGCGTCACCGTGACGAATCATTCGAAAGGCGCGGCACAGGCCGACGTGACGCTGCAGCTGCCACAAGGCTGGCGCGCCGCGCCGGCGACGCAGGTCGTGTCGTTTTCGCGGGAAGACGAGGCCATGACGGTTCGGTTCGCGCTCCAGCCGCCTTCCGCCGCGACGCTTGCGGCGGCGGCGCTGAAGCCGGGCGGGAACCAGTTCGTGTTGAAGGCCTCGGTCGCCTCCGCGGGCCAGACCTACGCGCAGGGTTACCAGGTGGTCGAGTATCCGCATACGACGAGGCGGCATGTGCTGGTGGATCCGCAGATCGCGGTGAAGGCGCTCGACGTGAGCGTGGCGCCGAACCTGAGCGTGGGCTACGTGATGGGCGTCGGCGACGAAGTGCCGGCGGCGCTCGAACAGCTCGGCGTGAAACTGTCGATGATCACACCGGACGAGCTGGCGTGGGGCGACCTGTCGAAGTACCAGGTGATCATGACCGGCGTGCGCGCCTATGAGCGCCGCAGCGATTTGCGCGCCTATAACCAGCGTCTGCTCGACTATGCCGGCGCCGGCGGCACGGTGATCGTTCAGTACAACAAGTTCGAGTTCAACGACGCCCAGTACGGCCCCTATCCCGCCCGGGTCGGGCGCGAGCGGGTGACCGACGAGAATGCCGAGATGAAACTGCTCGATCCGGCGCATCCCGTGTTCAATGCGCCCAACAGGATCAGTCGCGCGGACTGGGCCAACTGGGTCCAGGAGCGCGGCTTGTATTTCCTGGACGAGGCCGGCCGCGACCCGCAGTACAAGGACCTGATCGAGTTCACCGAGCCGTTCCCCTACAACCAGGGGAGCAAGCGGGGCGCGCTGGTCGAAGCCAGGGTCGGACAGGGCCGCTGGCTCTATGTCGGGCTGGGGTTGTGGCGCCAGCTTCCAGCCGGTACGGATGGTGCTTACCGGTTGATGGCGAACCTGCTGAGCCTGAAATAGCCAGGGTTCGCCGCTGTATGCAGGCACGGGCAATCGGCCTGAAATTCGTTTTACTTCGGCGAACGCTGCCGGTCTAAACTGCGTCCGGCCTCGTTCCCAACCGCGCCGCCACTGACGGATTCGTATGCTTGAGCACATTCTTCGTCGCATGGGGTTCGGAGCGGGCCCCGCCGAGCTTGCCGCCTGGGCGGGCGTACCGATCGACACGGTGATCGATCGCCTGCTCAACTTCGAGCCGGCCTCGACCGATCACGACTCCAAGATCGGCCTGCCGGAATACGTCGGCATCACCACCTCCTCCGGCCAGCCGTTTTCGGCGAACACGTTGATCAACGACGCGCGCCAGCGGTGGCTGTTCCGGATGATCCATTCCCAGCGCCCGCTTGAAGAGAAGATGGCGCTGTTCTGGCACAACCATTTCGCAACCGCCTACAGCAAGATTGCGGGCGCCGTTGGCCAGGAGCGCGCCACGCGCATGATGGACAACGATCCGAACAGCCTTCCCGGCAGCCTGCCCGGACAGATCCACACGCTCCGCCAGTTGGGCACCGGCAGTTTCCCGACGCTGATGATGGCGATGGCGAAGGACCCGGCGATGATCTACTGGCTCGACAGCCAGCTGAATACCCGGACACGGCCACAGGAAAACTTCGGCCGCGAGATCATGGAGCTGTTCAGCCTGGGCATCGGCCACTACACCGAGCAGGACGTCTACGCCGCCGCGCGCGTGTTCACCGGCTTCAACTGGCAGGTGCTCGGCGACCGCACCGTCAACACCGCCAGCTACTACGCGTTTCAATATCGACCGGCCGACCACGACCTCAACGCCAAAGAGTTCACCTTTGCGATTTATCCGGACGGCGGGCGCGTGATTCCGGCGCGCGCGGCGGCGGCGGGTGAGCAGGACGCCAACGATCTCATCATCGCGCTGTCGCGTCACCCCGCCACCGCGCGCCGCCTCGCCACGAAGCTCTACAAGTTCTTCGTCAACGAGACCGCGGAGCCCGATCAGGCGCTGATCGGCGCGATGTCGAATGCCTACCTGTCCAGCAACTACAACATCAAGGCGGTGCTGCGCACGCTCTTTACCTCGCAGCAGTTCCGCGATCCCGCGAACGTCTTCCAGCGCTATTCATGGCCGGTCGAGTATGTGGTGAAGGCGATCAAGGAAACCGGGTGGACCGGCTTCAGCGTCAACAGCGCCATCACCCCGCTCTCGAACATGGGCCAGCAGCTGTTCGAGCCGCCCGACGTCAACGGCTGGGAACTGGGGCCGGGCTGGATCTCGACCTCCTCGATGTTGTCGCGCATGAACTTCGCCTCGACGCTCGCCGCCAACCAGCGCTTCAATCTCGCGCGCGACGCGCAGCCGTTCCGCCAGTCGCCGGAACGGGTGCTCGAATACATGCTGGCGCGCTTCCGCAGCATGGGCTTCTCGACCACCGCGACGACGGCGATGACGGATTACCTGCGGTCGACGGCGTGGACCGGCACCGACGCCCAACTGCAGCAGCGCATCCCGGGTCTGACGCGCCTGATCGTCGGCTCGGGTGAGTATCAGTTCAATTAGCAGGCCAGCGGGCTAGCAGGCCAGCAGGCTAGCGGGCTAGCGGGCCAGCAGGCCAGCAGGCCAGCAGGCTAGCAGGCTAGCAGGCTAGCAGGCTAGCAGGACAGCAGGGATCGGGGATCAGCCATGAATTTTTCGCGACGGCAATTCGTCAAGGGCGGCGTCACCGCGTTCACGTTTGGGTTCGCGGCGCCGCAGGTGTTGTGCGACATCGCGCTTGCCCAGGGGGTGCCGTCGCGCAACCTCGTGGTCGTTTACCTCAGCGGCGGCAACGACTCGCTCAGCACGGTGATCCCGTATCGCGATCCGTTTTACACCAGCCGCCGTCCGACGCTCGCGATCCCCGCCGGTAACGTGTTGCAGATTGGCGCCGATTCCTCGAACGTCGAACTCGGCTTGCATCCGCGTCTGACCGGGCTCAAATCGATTTTCGATGCGGGCCGTCTCGCGGTGGTGCAGCGCACGGGCTACGTCAATCAAAGCCGGTCGCATTTCACCGGCTTCGACATCTGGGGCACCGCCAGCACCAGCAACACCTCCGGCACCGGATGGCTGGGACGCTATCTCGATCAACTGCAGGCGCCGATCGATCCGCTGGTCGCCTGGAACACGCAGCGTGAAACGCCGCGGCCGCTGGCCGCGCGCCTGGTCGGCGTGCCGGCCATTACCAACCCCGCGACCTACGCGTTCTCCAGTCCCAACTCCGGCGCTGAAGCCGGCTACGAACGCACGGCGCAAACGCGCATCTCGTCGCACATTCCCGTCGATCGACCCCACCTCGCGTTCGTCAATTCGACAACGCAGGCGGCGTTGGGCACGCTCGACCGGGTGGCGACGGTGGCCACCTATCGGCCCGCGGTGACCTATCCGACCAATGGATTCTCCCAGGCGCTCCAGGCCGTGGCCGGCGCGATGAACAAGCAGATCGGCACCAAGGTGTTCTGGGTGCAGACCGGCGGCTTCGACACGCACGCTTCGCAGGGCGCGAACCAGGGTGCGTATTTCAACCTGATGGCGACGCTCGGTGACGGACTCAAGGCGTTCTACGACGACCTGAGCGCGCAGAGCATGCTGAACAACACGGTCGTGCTGGTGTATTCGGAGTTCGGCCGCCGCATCACCGAGAACGGCAGCCAGGGCACCGATCACGGCGCCGGCGCGAACATGATGCTGCTCGGCGGCCTGGTGCGCGGCGGCATTTACGGCACCGCGCCGAACCTCAGCATGGATCCGGCGAACCCGACGCTCGAAAACCAGAACGGCGACGTCAAGTTCGAGACCGATTTCCGCAGCGTCTACGCGAAGATTCTCGACGGCTGGCTGGGAACGAACTCGGTGACGATTCTTGGCGCCGACTACCGAAGCGGCGCGCCGAACGTGCTCTAGCGATCCTACTGCGCGTATTTCCTGAGCGCTTCTTTCCAGGTATTAGCCGCGTCGGGTGAGCCCCCCCTGCCGTCGAACACGATCTGTCCGGTGCGATAGGCGGTGCCGTAGAAGCGTTCGTTCGCGTCGCGGTCCTGGCGGATTGTCGAGCCGTTCAGTGTCACCCCCGCAAACAAGCCGCGCGCGCGAGAGTAGCTGAGGATCTGCGCCCGCATCTGGATGTCGGTTGACGCACTCGCGTCCCGGCCAATCGGGCCGGCCGCGACGCCGGCGGCCGCGCCGACCTTGAACTGATTCTTTACCAGCTGCTCCAGACCGCGCTGGTTGTTGATGACCAGCACCAGGTCGATCGACTGCAATCCGAACTGCGCGCCGATACTGCCGCCGGTGATGGTCAGGAACGCCGGCGACGACCAGTTGCCCGACTTCTTGTCGCGCACGCTCAGGATGCCGTGGCCGCGCGACGCGCCGATCCCGATGCCGCCTTTGAGCAGCGACGGAAACACGGCGATACCTTCGGCCTTCTCCATCACCGAGCGCGGAATCGACTTGTCCGAGGCGGCCATGATCTCGTCGAGCACCGCCGTCGCATCCGCGACGCGCTTGACATCGTCATCCGATGATCTCTGCGCGACGAGAGGATTGACGATGACCGTCGCGGCAAGGACGATGAAAGCGACATATTTCTTCATAAGTTCAAACTCCTGAGCGCTGGCTCGAGCGTGCGATGGGTAAAACGAAATCCAAGCTGCTCCGCACACGCCGGCAGCATGCGCTGTCCGGTGAGCAGAATCGTGGACATCTCTCCAAGTATGGCCCGTAACGCGAACGCCGGTGCGTGCAGGACCGCAGGCCTGCGCAGCACCTGCGCGAGGGTGCGGGTGAAGGTGCGATTGGTGACCGGGGTCGGCGCCGACGCGTTGAACGCGCCGGTGGCGCGATCGTTTTGCACCTGCCACGCCACCATCGCCGTCCAGTCGTCGCCGTGAATCCACGGCATGAGCTGGTCGCCGGATCCGAGCGTGGCGCCGAGTCCGAGCTTGAACGGCAACAGCATCCTCTCGAGCGCGCCTCCGTCCTTTGCCAGCACGATCCCGCTGCGAATGATTGCCAGCCGCGTCGACGGTGACTCGACCGCGCGCGCCTCCTGTTCCCATTCGACGCATAAGCGCGCCAGAAAGTCCGATCCGGGCGGCTCGGTCTCGCTGACTGGCTCATCGCCGCGAGGGCCGTAGTAACCAGCGGCCGAAGCGCTCACGAACACTTTTGGTGCGCGCGCGCACTGAGCGACGGCGCGCACGAGCGTCCGCGTCGCGGTCAGCCGGCTGTCGCGCAACGCGCCCTTTCTTGCGGCGCTCCATCGCTGGTCGGCAATGCCTTCGCCGGCGAGGTTGATGACAGCGTCCTTGCCCTCCAGGTGATGCGGCAGCGCGCCCGCCGATCCGTCAGGATTCCATCCGACGTCGCTGGTGCCGGCAGGCCGGCGCGTCAGAATTGAGACCACGTGGCCGTCACCCTCCAGGCGCTTAACCAGTTTCCGGCCCAAAAACCCCGAACCACCCGCAATGACGATGGTCACCTGTCGATTCTACGGCCACCCACGCTCGCAAACCCCTAGGCCCGCAGATTTCGCAGAAATATCAGAAAGGCTGGAACTCTTGACATAAGGTCCGGTCGGTTATTAACTAACCAGTTAGTTAACGATGGCACCAGTCAGAAAAAGCCCCTCCGCCCTGTCCACACGCGACGCAATCTTCGACGCCGCGGCCACGTCGTTTTCGTCGAGGGGTTTTGACGGGGTGAGCACCGACGACATCGCCCGCGACGCCGACGTGAACAAGGCGATGATCTACTACCACTTCGCCGACAAGCTCGCGCTCTACCGGGCGATTATCGGTGACGGCCTTCGGTCCATGCGCGAGACGGCCGGCGCCATCGTCGAATCGCCGGCCGCGCCTGCGGGAAAACTCGACGCGTTCATCGAGGCGTTCGTGCGCATGACGGAATCGCGACCGTGGATGCCGGCCATGATGTTGCGCGAGGTCGCCGAAGGCGCGCCGCGGCTCGATCCCGAAACGATGGCGCACATGCGCGGCGTGATCGTCAGTTTCGCCGCGATCCTGAAACAGGGCCAGGCGAGCGGCGTGTTTCGCGACGTTCACCCGATCCTCGCCTACGAATCGGTGGTCGGGCCCATCATCATCAACGCCGCCCGCGAGCGCGTCGCCGCGCAACCGGCGCGAAAGAACCAGGATTTGCCGATCCTCGTTTCCATCTCCCATGAAGAAGTGATCGCGCACGGGCAGGAGACCGCCCGGCGCATGCTCGCACCGTGACACCAGGGCCAGAGAAAGCGCAGACCACCCCATGAAACGCACAGTCGTCGCCGTCGTCCTCCTTGCCGCGGGGTGCGCCCCGGAGGCGCCCACCGATCGTCTCCGTGTGTCGGGTCACGTCGAGGCCACCGAGACGCGGCTCGCGCCGGAGGCGGGCGGACGGATCCTCACGCTCACGGTGAAGGAGGGCGATCGTGTGCGGACGGGGCAAACGGTGTTGACGCTCGATACGCGCGACGTGCAGCTGGCGATCGATCGTGTCAAGGCCGAGCAGCACGCCGCCGAAGCGCAGCTGCGACTCGTGCAGGCGGGGTCGCGCGTGGAGGACATCCGGCAGGCGCAATCGCAAGTCGAAACGGCGCGGTCCGAAGTGAACGGCGCCAGGACCGAGCTGCAGGCGGCCGAGCAGGACCTCGAGCGGTTCGAGACCCTACTGAAGAACAACTCCGGATCGCAAAAGCAGCGCGACGATGCGGCGACCCGCAGGGACCTGGCGAAGGATCGCGTGGCATCCGCCGAGAGTCGGGTGAGGACCGCCGGCGAACTGGCGTCCAAGCTGGGCGCCGGGCCGCGTCAGGAGGAAGTCGCCGTCGCGCGCGCCCGCGTCGGCACGGTGACGGCTCAGCTCGGACCGCTCGAGAAAAGTCTCGGCGACGCCACGCTGCTGTCGCCGGTCGAAGGCGTCGTCACCGAGAAGCTCGTCGAGGTGGGCGAGATCATCGCGCCCCGCGCCCCCGCGGTGGTGGTGGTCAACCTTGATCACGCGTGGGCGGACGTGTTCGTCCCCGAGACCGCGGTGCCGAAGATCAAGCTCGGCCAGCCGGCGATGGTGTTCACCGACGGCGGCGGGCCCGGCATCGCGGGCACCATCGCCTACATCTCACCCAAGGCGGAGTTCACCCCGCGCAACGTGCAGACCGCCGAGGAGCGGTCGAAGCTCGTCTACCGCGTGCGCATCACGGTCGACAACAAGGATGGCGTGCTGAAGCAGGGCATGCCGGTCGAGGCGGACATTCCACTGGGCCAATGACCGCCGCCATCGAGTTCCAGAACGTCGCCAAGCGATACGGCAAGGTCGAGGCCCTGCGCGGCGTGTCGTTCAGCGTCAACCGCGGCGAAATGTTCGGGCTGATCGGACCCGATGGCGCCGGCAAGACGACGGCAATCCGGGCGATTTGCGGCCTGATGCACATCGACGCGGGCAGCATTCGCGTCCTCGGCCAGGACCCGGTCACGCAGCACCGCCAGGTCACCGGCTCGGTGGGCTATCTTTCCCAGCGATTCTCGCTCTACGGCGACCTCAGCATCGACGAGAACATCGCGTTCTTCGCGGAGATCCACGGCGTCGGCAACTACCACGCCCGGCGCGACCGACTGCTCGAGATGACTCAGCTGACGAAGTTCCGCGATCGGCTCGCCGACCAGTTGTCCGGCGGGATGAAGCAGAAGCTCGCGCTCGCATGCACGCTCGTGCACGAACCGCAGGTGATCGTCCTCGACGAGCCGACCACCGGTGTCGATCCGGTGTCGCGCCGGGAGTTCTGGAAGCTGCTGTCGCAGTTTCTCGCGCAGGGCATCACCATCCTGATGTCGACGCCGTACCTGGACGAGGCCGAACGCTGCACGCGGATCGCGCTGCTTCATGAAGGACAGCTGCTGGCGCTCGATCAGCCCGCACACCTGCGCGCGAGTCTGGCCGGCACCTTGTTCGAGGTAATCGTGGCGTCGCCGCGCGAGGCCAAGGACAAGCTCGCCGGCCGGCGCGATCTCGCCAGCGTGCAGGTGTTTGGCGATCGGCTGCACGCGTGGATCGATGACGGTGATCGGGAATCCGCGACCCGGGTGTTGGGCGCCGCCATCGCCGCCGCCGGAGTCACGGCGTCAACCCTCCGACCGATCCTGCCGTCGCTCGAAGACGTATTCATCGCTCTACTCGCCGCCGCCGGCACCGCAAACCAGGACGGGAACGCCACATGACTCGCCTCACGACCCTTGTCATCTGCCTGATCGTTGTCGGCTCTTCGACCCGAGCGGCAGGCCAGACTCCGCCTGTTCGTCTGACCCTCGCGGACGCGATTACGCGCGGGTTCGAGAACAGTCATCGACTGGCCGAGGCGCGCGCGCGCGAAGAGGGCGCCAAAGCCGCGGCGCTGCTGGCGGGCCTGGCTGAACAGCCGATCGTTGGCGCCAGTCTGGGCTATTCGCGAACCAATCACGTGCCGGAGTTCGCCGTGGTGCAGCCGAACGGCAATCGCCTCGTGGTGTTCCCTGACATTCCCGATAACGTGGTGTCGCGGGTGTCTTTCCAGTGGCCGATTTTCACGTCCGGCCGGGCCGACGCCCTCGAGCGTGCGGCCGCGGCCGAGGCGGCGGCCGCCGGATTCGATCTTGAAACGGCGCGTGCCGATTTGCGTCTGGAGATTACCCGCGCCTACTGGGCGGCGGTGACGGCGGCCGCAACCGTACGCGTGCTCGAGGACGCCGCGGCGCGCGTCGAGGCCCAAGTCAAGGACGCGCAGCAGCGATTCGCTGTCGGCCTGGTTCCGCCAAATGAAGTCACGAGTCTCGAAGCCCAGCGTTCGCGCGAGCGCGCCCAGTTGATCGAAGCGACCAATCTCCACCAGTCGGCGTTGGTGGAACTCGGGCGGCTGATCGGCGTTGCCGACCAGGCTCTCATCGAGCCGTCGGAATCAATCGAGCACTCGACGCTGTCCCCGAAACAGTTCAACGTCCCTGGTCTGATTGGGGCTGCACTGGAGGACCGTCCCGAGTTCAAGGCGCTGGCGTCGAGGCTCGCCGGCGCCGAAGCGCGTCACAAGGCAGCATCCGCCGGCAACAAGCCCGCGATCGGTGTGGGCGGCGGCGTGGACTACGCGAACCCGAATCCGCGGATTTTTCCGCGCACAGGTGAGTGGCAGGAATCGTGGGACGTCGGCGTCAACATCAACTGGACCTTCTTCGACTTCGGCCGGACGAAGGCGCAGATGGCCGAAGCAGCGGCGGCGGTCAACGCGAACCGCGCACGCGCTTTGGAGCTCGAGTCGGTCGTCTCGGCCGATGTTCGCTTGCGGTTTCTCGATTGGGAATCGGCGCGCGCGATAGTGCTGGCGACCGAGGACGCGATCAGGAGCGCCGGCGAGGCCCGCCGCGTCGTCGCCGATCGCTTCAGCGCCGGCGTCGCCACCAGCACCGACGTGATCGTCGCGCAGGTCGCGCTGCTTGAAACCGAGCTGGCGCGGACCCGTGCGCTGGCAAACGTTCGTCTGGCCGAAGCTCGGCTCGAACGTTCGCTGGGCGGCTGGAGATGAGCGATCCCGCCATCGACGTCCGCGGACTGACCCGCCGCTTCGGATCGTTTGTCGCGGTCAAGGACCTGTCGTTCTCGGTGAACCAGGGTGAGATCTTCGGTTTTCTCGGCGCCAACGGCGCCGGCAAGTCCACGGCCATCCGCATGATGTGCGGGCTGCTGCGGCCGACCAGCGGCACGGCGCTCGTCGGCGGCATCGACGTCAGCCGGAATCCTGAAGGCGTGAAGCGGACCATCGGCTACATGTCGCAGAAATTCTCCCTCTACGAGACGCTGACCGTCGATCAGAACATCCGCTTCTTCGGCGGCATTTATGGGATCGCCGGCGACCGGCTCGAGGCGCGAAGGCAGTTCGTGATCGAGATGGCGGGACTGTCCGGCAGGGAACGCACGCTGACGCGTGATCTGCCCGGCGGCTGGCGCCAGCGCCTCGCGCTCGGTTGCGCGATCCTCCACCAGCCGACGATTGTGTTCCTCGACGAGCCTACCGGCGGCGTCGATCCGTTGTCGAGGCGCCGCTTCTGGGACCTGATTGGCGGCCTGTCGCGCGAGGGCGTGACCGTGCTGGTCACCACCCACTACCTGGACGAAGCCGAGCACTGCCACCGCATCGCCATCCTTCAGGCCGGTCAACTCGCCGCGCTCGGCACCGCCACCGAATTGAAGCAGGTGTTCAGCGAGCGGCCGATCGTCGAGATTCACGCGTCGAAACCGGTCGAGGCGATGGCCATCCTCGATCGCGACGATCGGGTCGAGAAGACCAGCCTGTTCGGCACCGCCCTTCACGCCGTGCTGAGGGACCGATCGACCACTCCGGCCGCGCTGTCGTCGGCGCTCGACGCGCACGGCATCGACGTCGCGTCGATCGGCGCCGTCAGCCCGTCGCTCGAGGACGTGTTTCTCGACGTGGTCGAGCGATTGGGGTCCGCGTCGTGAAGAAGGTGCTCGCCGTCGCGACCAAAGAGCTGCGGCAGATCCTGCGCGATCGGCGCACGCTGCTGATCCTGCTGTTCGTGCCGGCGTTCTTCCTGCTGCTCTTTGGCTACGCGCTCAACTTCGATATCCGCCAGGTTCGTCTTGCCGTCCAGGATCAGGACCATAGCGCCAGGAGCCGCGAGCTGGTGTCGTCGTTTGTCAGTTCCGGCTATTTCAGCCTCGTCGGCTACGTCGATTCGCCGTCCGAAATGGACCAGATGGTGAACGAAGGCAGGGTGCGGGCGATCCTGGCGATTCCGCCAGGCTTTGCCCACGACCTCTCGGTGCGCAAGCCCGTCACCGTGCAGGTCATCATCGACGGCGACAACGCCAACACCGCCGCAACGGTCGTCGGCTACGCGCGCACGTTGATTGGTGAATACAACTCGGTCGCGCTGCAGGCGGTGAGCCTGGCTCCCGGCTCCCGGCTCCCGGTTCCCGTCCCCATCATCACCATCGAACCGCGCATCTGGTACAACCCGCAGCTGCGCAGCACGCTGTTCCTGGTGCCGGGGTTAATCGCCTACATCTCGATGATTACCGCCGTCGTATCAACGGCGCTGTCGGTGGTGCGTGAGAAAGAGCGCGGCACCATGGAGCAGGTGCGCATGGCGCCGCTCAGCCCGCTGCCGTACATCATCGGCAAGACGGCGCCGTATCTGGTGATCTCGTTCGTGTCGGCGATCGTGGTGATCCTGTCGGCGATGGCGCTGTTCGATCTGCCGATGCGCGGATCCTGGGCGTTGTTATGCCTGGCAATCGGCCTGTTCCTGGTCGGCGCGCAGGCGCAGGGTCTGCTGATCTCGACGATGGCGCAGACCCAGCAGGTGGCATTCCAGATCGCGCTGCTGTCGTCGCTGCTGCCGACGATGATTCTCTCGGGATTCATCTTTCCAATCTCGAGCATGCCGGTGGTGGTGCAGTGGATCACCCATCTCGTGCCGGCCAGGTACTTCCTGGTCGCGCTGCGATCGATCGTGCTGAAGGGCGCCGACGTCACCGCGTTCTGGCAGCAGCTGATGGCGCTGGCGATCTTCGCGACCGTCGCCACGGCCCTGGCTTCGTTGCGCCTGCGCAAGGAGTGGTCATGAGCCGCAGAACGCACAGCGGGCGCAGACCATGAGACGGGTCCTGCATCTCATGAGGAAGGAGCTGATCGAGCTGCGGATGGATCCGCGGCTGTTTGCCGTGGTGATCATCGCGCCAGTTCTGCAGCTGGCGGTGCTCGGCTATGCGGCGACGACCGACGTCAAGGACATTCCCATCGCCATCGTCGATGCCGACCGCTCGGGCGCCAGCCGCGAACTGGTCCACCGTTTTGCGTCGTCGGCGAACTTCAAGATCGTGGCGATGCCGGGATCGACCAGCGAGATCGACCCGTACCTCGATCGCGGCGAGGCGTGGATGGCGTTGAGCATTCCGCCGGATTACGGGCTGAAGGTCGCGTCGGGGCGGCCGACGACGATCCAGATCGTCGCCGACGGAACCGATTCGAACTCGACCGGCGTGGCGATGGGCTACGCGCAGGCGCTGATCGGCGGCTACGTGCAGGATCTGGCCGCTGCCGCCGCGCCCGGAGTGCCGGTGTCGGGCCTGGTCCAGCCGGAGATCCGCGTCTGGTTCAACGCCCGGCTCGAGAGCCGCGATTTCATGATTCCCGGCATCGTCGCGCTGCTGCTGCTGGTGATCACCACCAACTTGTCGGCGATGGCGATCGTTCGGGAGAAAGAGATTGGAACGCTCGAACAGCTCAACGTGACGCCGCTGGCGCGTTGGGAACTGATCACCGGGAAGCTCCTGCCCTACGCGATGATCGGCATCATCGACGTGGTGCTGGTCCTGATTGTGGCGATCTACTGGTTCGAAGTGCCGATGCGCGGCAGCATCCCGCTGCTGTTCGCGATGTGCCTGATCTACCTGCTCTCGACGCTGGGCCTGGGCCTGTTGGTCTCGACGATCTCGAAGACGCAGCAGCAGGCGATGATGACCGCGATCTTCTTTTTCCTCACGCCGATGCTCTATCTGTCGGGATTCATCTTCCCGATCGAGAACATGCCGTCGTGGATTCAGCCGCTCACCTACCTGATCCCGCTGCGCTATTTCTTGATCATCGTCCGCGGCATCTTCCAGAAAGGCATCGGGCTGGAGATCCTGTGGCCGCAGGCGCTGGCGCTGCTTGCCTGGGGAGCGGCCGTGCTGATGCTGGCGACGCTGCGATCGTCCAAGCGTCTAGGCTGAGACAGCCGCGCGAGCGCCTTCCTCTTCATCAACCAGGCTGAGGACGAACCCGCCGGCGACGAACAGCCCGATGATCGCCAGAATTGCGGCCCGGCTGTTGCCGGTGACCATCACGCTGATGGTGAACAGCGCCGGACCGAACACGGTCGCGAAGCGTTCGGACACCGCATAGAACCCGAAGAACTCCGACGATCGGTCCTGCGGGATCAGCCGCGAGAACAGCGCCCGGCTGAGCGCCTGCGAGCCGCCGAGCACCGTGGCGATCAGGAACGCCAGTAGGAAGAAATGGACGACGCTGGTCATGAAGTAGGCGAGCGCCGTCGCCAGGATGTAGACGCCGATTGCGATGAAGATGCATCGCTTCGTTCCGATCCGCGCGCCGAGCGCTCCGAACAGGAACGAGAACGGTATCCCCACGAACTGGACCATCACGAAGGCGGCGATCTGAGAGGTCTGCTCGATCCCGACCTCGGCGCCGTAAACGCTCGACATGCGGATGACGGTCTGGATGCCGTCCTGGTACAGCAGCATCGCGACGAAGAGCAGGAAGGCGTTGCGATATTTACGGATATCCCGAAACGTTTGTCCGAGGCGGCCGAACGCGGCGCCAATCGCCAGCCCGCTGCGGGCAGGGCCGGCAGCCGGCGGTTCAGGCACCAGCCTGAACAGCGGAATGGAGAACACCGCCCACCACACGGCGACGGCGACGAACGACGCGCGAATCGCCGAGATAGAGTTCGCGAAACCAAACATCTCCGGCTGAAGAATCCACGCCAGGTTGATCAACAGCAGGACGCCGCCGCTCAGGTAGCCCATCGCGTAACCGGCCGACGACACGCGATCGGTCTCGGCCGGGCTGGCGACGTGCGGCAGCAGCGAGTCGTAGAAGACCAGCGAACCCGACACGCCGATGTTGCCGACGAAGAACAGCACCGATGCCAGCATGATGTCGCCTTCGCCGATGAATACCATCAGCGCGCACGCGGTGATGCCGATGCTCATGAAGATTGCCAGCAGGCGCTTCTTGATGCCGCTGTAATCGGCGAGCGCGCCGAGGACCGGCGAGAGTATCGCCACGACCAGCACCGAGGCGGTGGTGATCAGGCCGAAGCGCGCGGTCGCCTGCGCAGGCTCGAGTCCCTGCGCCGCGTAGGTCGAGAAGAAACTCGGGAACACCGCGGTGATGACGGTGGTGAAGTAGACCGAGTTGGCCCAGTCGTACCAGGCCCACGCGCGCTGCTCGCGTGTCCTGAGGCCAACACGTGAGAGCAGGCCATCCAGCACGCACGGATAATAGCTCGCCCGTTGATCTCAGATGTCAGAATTCAGATTGCTGATCGATTGTCGAATGACGATGGTTTGATTGTCCTCAAATCCGCCCATCGGCCATCGGAAATTGATCAGCAATCCGAGATCTGCCATCTGAAATCGTCAGCGGCGGATGGTTACGTCCCCGCTGAAGGTCTTCAGACGAAAGTCCCCCGCCCCTCCGCCGTTCAAGGCGCCGCGAAAGTTGCGGCGGCTGCTGGTGTTGAGCGTCACCGGCAGATCGCTTTCGAAGCGGCCGCTGAAGGTGTTGAAGTCGATGCTGCCGCGGGCGTTGGCCGGCAGGTGCAGGCGGACGTTGCCGCTGAAGGTGTTGACGTCGATGTCGTTGCCATCGCCGAAGTCGGCGGATTCGATGGTGATATCGGAGCTGAAGCCGCCGATGTTCTGGCTGGCGGTGACCCCGAGTATCGTCACCGGCGCGCTGAACGTCTTGATGTCCAGCCGCGTTCTCGCCGGCACCTGGATCTCGAAATCCGTTTCGACCACGTTGTCGTTGCGGCGTTCGACGAGGCGATGGTTGGCATCGATCTCGACGGTGTTGCCGCTCTGCGTGATCTCGAGCGTAATGTCGGCGAGCCGCTCGCGGGTCGCGCGTCGGACCGCGTGCACCACCAACTGTTCGCCCGGCCCACCGGTAATCTTCACGCGTCCGGAAAAGGTCTTGAGCCTGAGGGTGCCGCCGGAGGGCATGGGCAGGGTCCGGTCGACGGTTTCGGTGTCGCGAGGGCCGCGTTCGCGATCATCCCGGTCACGCTGGGCGGCGGCTGGGCTCGCCAACACGATGGTGGCGAGCAGGGTCAAGGTGGTGGTCGTTAGCCTGAGCATATCTACCTCGTTGGAAGTAGACGGAAATTGCCGCCGCAAGGTTGACCGGCTGACGAAGTAAGACTTGAGATGTCTGATTTCAGATCAATCTCAGATTTTGAGAAGTCAGATTACCTGCCAGCTGCTAAGTTGTTGATTCTCAAGGATCGAGGGCGCAGGTACCGGCCTTGCTCCCACGGGTCCCCATGACCTCAAAAGAACTGAAGGATCGGACCAAGCGCTTCGCGGTGACTGCCATTCAGCTTTGCAGGGAGCTGCCGCCGACGTTGGACGGTCGACGGGTTGGCGGTCAACTGATTGACTCGGCAACGTCGGTCGCCGCCAACTACCGCGCCGCGTGTCGCGGGCGGTCCCGGGCCGAGTTCATTGCGAAACTGGGCACGGTTCTCGAAGAGTCTGATGAGTCGCTGTTCTGGCTCGAGCTAATTGTCGACGCCAAGTTAGCTCCGCTCGCAAGATGCGAGCGTCTCCTGAAGGAGGCCGACGAACTGACGGCCATTTTTACCGCGGCCGTGAAGACGGCTAAAGGCTGACGAGGTTAGATCTGAGATCTCAGATTGCTGATTGATTGAAGAAGGAAGAAGTCGGGATTGTCAGTTGCGAGTCCAGCTGCTCTGTGGAGCCGGCGCCTCCTGACCGAACGTCACCCAAAAGCGATTCGGGTCTCGGATGATGAATTCCCGCATTCCGTAGAACGAAACGTGAATCCCCTCGATGACTTCAGCGCGATCCTTCAGGCGCCCATACAGGTCGTCCACGCCCGTGCAGAAGACATAGAGGTCGACTTCTCGGCGATCGTTCGAGCTAGGCTGGCCACCCGCGTTGAACATCAGTTCGCTGTCGCCAAGCGACAATAGCGCCCAGTTCATCACGCCGTCGTCTTCGACGGAGTGTCGAACCGTGAATCCAAGACCTTTGTACCAGGCAACCGTAGCCTGAACGTCAGGAACGTGAATCATTGGCACAACTTTCTCCGCCATACTCTGTCCCCCTGCGGCTCAGCAGTTTCTTAGCGCGGATGTCGCAACCCGCTTCACGTAAGTGACAGTCGCGAACGAGTGGCGAATCAATGACTGCATCGACAATCTGAGATTGATCTGAAATCTACCGTCTGAGATCTGCCATCGTCTTCAGCTCCGCCAAATCCTTGTCCGCCTTGGCCCAGGCCTTCTCGGCCAACGCGAACTCACGGAGTGTGGTGGCGGAGGTGCCGCCGTCGTGATGAGCCACGAGGCCGAGGGCGAAGTGAGTGCCCCCGTAGCTGGGGTCGTGCTCGAGCATCATCTGGGCCATCCGCGCCGCAAACGGCCAGTCGCCAACAGCCCGGGCCGCGCGCGCGAGCGCTTCCAATCGGAACAGGGACTGGGTCCAGGCATCGGGGCCGGGGAGCCCGCGCCATTTCTGCGCGGCGCGCTCCATGACACTCCGGCCCTTGTCGCGCTGGGCCGTGCGTAGCAGGAACTCACCTTGCAGCGCTTCAAGCGCGATCGAGGCGAGGCCCTGGCCGGCCTGGGCCGATCGCAGCGCCCTCAATGCCGCGTTGGATGAAGCCGCGCCGTCCGCCGGACGGTTCATGGCAAGTGACGCAAATCCCGCCTCGATGTGACCGGTCGCCTGGACGACGAGGTTGGGATGCGACAGCAGCGTCCTGGCCGCGGCCAGCGCCTCGGCCGGCCGATTGCGCGCAATCAGGAACTCGGGCCATTCACGTTTGTTGACCGCCTGGACCAGCAGGCTGGTCGGTAAGTTGAACGACTGCTTGAGCAGCAATTCCGCCTTGCGCATCTGGCCGGTGTACCGGTACGACGCCGCCAGCAGATCGAGGTTGTGGGCGTGGTGCCAGTCGAGCTCGGCCGGGATCTTCTCGCGGGCGAGGTAGTCGCGCTGCAGCTTGTCGGCGGTTTCGAAGCGCGCGATCGCCTCGTTGATGCGGCCGAGCCGCCGCAGCTCGTGGCCGTGCATGTGCACCGCGTGCGGCACGCCGGCATTCTGCGCCGCGTAGGCAGACGCGTGAGTTTCCGCTTCCTTGATGCGGCCGGCATTTTCGTAGGCGTGCGTCAGGTAATGGTGAGCCGCAAATGGCGCAGAGCTCACCAGGGCCGCAGACGGCGCAGAGTTCACCAGGGCCGCAGACTTGTCCGCCGACGCCTTCAAGGCACGCTCGTAGTACGGGATCGATCCCGCTACCGAGCCCTGGCCACGATCAGCCGGATCGGGCGATTCGGCAATTCCGCGCAGCAGCAGGAGCTGGACATCGTTCGGGAACGCGGCGATCGCGGCGTCGAGCGACTTGCGATACGCCGCCAACTTCGTCGTGTCACCCGCCGCATCCTCGGCCGCCATTTGCAGCGCCCGCGCCTCGACGTGGCGTTTGGTGTGGTCCACCTTCGCGCTTTGCACTCCGGCGGACAAGTCGGCGGACAAGGCCGCGGCTTTCGCGGCAATCGCCTGCGCGGCGGCAATCGCCTGGCGCGCCTGCCCAGGCATATTGAGCTCGATGTAGGCGTAGCTCAACCCAACCTGCGCGAGCGCCAGGTTCGGATCCGATCGCAGTGCCTGATGAAACGACCGCGCCGCTTCGATCCAGCCGTAGTTGTGAAGATAGGCAAGCCCCTGATCGTAGAACTTCTGCGCATCCGCCGATCTGGTGCCCGCGTCGTCATGCGCGGCGCCGATGCCGGCGCGCAGCGTCACCGGCCGCTCGAGCAACTCCTGGGGGATGGTGGGAACGGCATGCTGCGAATGTTGACCGGACGAGGCGGTAGAAACCAGCAACACCAAGAAAAACGGGAAACCCAGGACGGTGACCTTGAGTTTCCCGTTCTTCACGACTGAATCTTACCTCCAACCTCAGAAGCTGATATTGCCTCCGAGCTTGAAGAAACGATGCTGCAACACGTTGGTCGGGCGCTGCCAGGTGCCGGTGGCCGCGGTCGAATACGTGGTCGACACCGTGTACGGCCAGCTGCTGTTGAACACGTTGTAGAGGTCGAAATCGACGCGCAGCCGCACCCGGTCGATGGTGAAGCGCTTGGCGAGCTTCATGTCGAGCTGGTTGAGGTTGTGCTTGCCGTAGTCCGAGCCCTCGCGGAACAGGTTGATGGCGCGCGTCGCCACGCCGGTCCAGGTGCGCGCGCCGCTCAATACTGCCTGCGCGCTGGTGACGTTCCAGGTGGCATTCAGGCTCGGCCCTGCGCCGCCGTTCTGGATGCCGCGGCTGAACTGGTAGGTGCCGGCGAGCTGGATGTCCCACGGCAGCGTGTACGAACCCGACGCCTTGAAGTCGGGACGATAGCCGTATTCACGGTGACAGCTGGTCGAGCCGTCCGCATACGTCTCGGTGCCCTGGGAGGTCGTGGTGACGACCGCGTCGAGTCCGGCCTTGAGCAGGTTGCAGTTGTCGAAGGTGCGCGCCGTCGCGGCGATACCGGCCTTGACGAAGGCGCCGTTACGGAACCGCGCATCGAGGTTGAGGTCGTAGCCCTGATACAGGTTGGTCTCTCCGCCGAAGTCGTCGGAGAAGCGGATCAGGCTGTTGGCCGGCAAGCCTTGCGCGAATACGGCCGGCTTCAGGTCCTTCACGCCGCACACCTGGTAGTTGCCGCCGCCCGGCAGGTCCGGATCGCTGGGCGTATTGATGCAGAAGGTGTCGTAGCTGTTCTCGTCGTAGCGCAGGTCGTCGGTAAATGTCTGGTTGCCGAACGTGCGGCGGTAGTAGCCGCCGTTGACCGAGATCCGATCCGCCAGCTGGTGCTGTGCCGCGATGGTGTACTCCATGTTGTAGCCGCGCTTGCCCCAGCCGCGCAGCAGATCGGGCGAATACTGCGTCGTCGGGACCGTCAGGCGCCCGAAGGTGTTGGTGGCCGCCGAGTTGGTCAACTCGTTGAACTGGATGTTGCCGCTGGCATCGATCGGCAGGCCGCTGCCATCGAGGTCGGTCCAGACGCGCGTATCCGACGCGGTCAGCGCGCCGATCGGGTTCACCTGGTTGGCGAACGCGATGGCCTGTCCGGCCACGTACTTCGCCCAGCTCGCTTTCAACGCGGTACGGCCGTTGCCGAAGACGTCCATGGCAAATCCGACGCGCGGCGAGATGTCCTTCCAGTTCTGCACCATGCCGGTGCAGAGATCGCCCGGATCGACCGTGCCGTCGGAACATTCCCCGAACGTGGCGCCACTGCTCAAGCGGCTCGGCAACACCGAGCTCTCGCGCGACTCGCCGATGAACTGGTCGTAGCGCAGGCCGAGGTTGAGCGTGACGCGGCCGAGCGCCCACTTGTCCTGCAGGAAGAAGCCGAGGTCGCGATCGACGCCGTTGTTGCGATCCGACGGCAGGCGCAGGGTGACCGACACGGGACGTCCGGCATTGAAGGTGATCGGCTGCATGTCGCCGGTCCATCGGGTCAGCAGTTTCCAGTCGCCCGTGGTCCAGTTCATGCCGCCGCGGAAGCTGTGCGCACCCGCCACGTAGGAAGCCGCGCCCATGAACGTGCGGAGGATCGAGAAGTGATCGGCGGGGTTCGGCCAGGCGTTGGCCTGCCGGTTGTTCGACTGATCGAGGACGTTATAGACCCTCGCGTTGATGATCGCCTCGTCGCTCCAGACCTTGTCGGTGACGCCGGTGACGGTGGGCTGGTAGAGCTCGGTGTATTCCTGGTTGTAGTAGCCGAAGCCCGCCTCGAACAGCAGCTTGTTGGTGTGCGTGCGCTGCCACTTCGACACGTTGACGCGGCTGGTCGGGGTGACCTGGACGCCGGCGGCCTCGGGCGGAATCGTCGACGAGATGCCCCAGTGATCGCGGTACTTCTTCTGCTCGTCGTGGTAGAGCGAGATCTTGTCCTTGCCCGAGAGCTGCCACGAGATGCGGCCGGCGTTACTGACGATGTGGCCATCGTCGATGCCGGGTTTGGTGAAGTCGGGGTCGTAGACAAACTGCGACGGGTTCCTGTCGAAGTAGGCGTCGGCCTTGGTCTTTTCGGATCCCCAGTGACGGAACGTGTAGTTGAACCAGATCTTGTTCCTGATGATCGGGCCGCCGACCGATGGATTGACGTCCCAGATCTTCTGGATGACGTCGACGTTGGTGAGCGTGTTGTTGGGGTTGAAGGTCCTGCTGCCGCTCAGGTTCGCGCGCGTGCAGGGCTGGCCGATGCCCGCCGAGCCGCAGTTGTCCGAGCCGAAGCTGTCGCCGGCGTAGTTGAACACCGCCGAACCGCGGAACGAGTTGCCGCCGTCGCGCGGCACCATGTTGACGCGCATGCCGCCCTGGCCGACCTCAGCTGAATCGGCGCCCGTCACGTAGCTGAACTCTTCGAAGCTGCCGTCGTTCCAGTAGACGCCGGAGTAGGCGCCCTGCGCGCAGAGGTTGTTGAGGCGCAGGCCTTCAATGGTCTGGACCGTGTCGCCGGAACCGCGGTACTGCAGCGGTGACTGCTGCAGGTTGCCCGAGCCGCCGACGTCGCGCGACAGCGCGCCGCCGCCGCCCTGGGCGAGCGTCGTGCCGGGAATCATGATGCCGACCGCCTGGATGTTGCGGCCGGTCGGCAGCGCATCGCGGACTTCCTGCGTCATCACCACCCGCTGGGTGATGTTCGAGGTGTCGACGATCGGCGATTCGCCGGTGACGGTGAGGGTCTCCTCGAGCGTGCCGACCTTGAGGTCGGCGTTGATCGTCGCCGTGAAGTCCGACGTCAGCTGGACGCCTTCACGCATGACGATGGAGAACCCCGGCAGCTCGAACTTCACGCTGTAGGTGCCGGGACGCAAGGCGAGAATGGAGTACGTGCCCGAGCCGCTGGTGACGGTCGAACGCGTCTTCTCGATGAGCGCGGGGCTCGATACTTCGACGGTCACACCGGGCAGCACGCCGCCCGATGCATCTCTGACCGTTCCGGTGATCGTGCTGGTTTGCGCCGATACCGCCGCCGGCGCGAGGACGAGAGCAAGCAACACAATGCAACGTACCGTGAGCGAAGCCATCACAACAGTGCCTCCTTTGGTTACTTCCCTAACCGCCCACGGCGCATTGTGGGTTAGCGTGCAAACAGGGCTTGTCTACGGATGTCACCCTGTAAATGAGCCCATTAAGCAGTAGCGTTCGAACGGTGTCAATGGGATCCGCAGTCTTCCAACTCCGCGAATTTGGATCTACTTCCGGGTCGCGGTGAACGTTCCGTTGACCATGCCGCCGATATCGAGCTTGCCCTTCATGGTGTTGTTGTCGACGGTCCCGTCGTAGGTGACGGTCGCGTTCTGGCCCTGCACGTCGAGAGTGAACGTGAAGTGGATTGCATTGGCTTTCACCGTTCCGGTCAAATCGGCACTGCCTAGCTGCCCGACATACTTGCCGGTCAGCTTCTCGCCGTCCTGTTTGAAGGTGATCGCGGGGGTGCCCCCGCCTTGGTCGGTCTCGACCGTGAACGCCCATTCGCCGGTGACGTTGGGGGTTTGGGCGCCAAGTTGCGCAGTGCCGAGCAAGCCGGTTGCGAACACGACCGCGGTAAGAACGCGAAGGATGGACTTCATTTTGGGCCCCTCCCAGGGGGCAGGGAATGCTAATGCTAGGATTGCCCCACATCAAGAGGTCAATCTATGCGTCGACTCGCGTTTGTCGTGTCGCTCGTGGTGGCCGGCCTGCTGCTGGCTTCGGCCCAGACCCGCTCGGTTGAGTGGACCCATTACGGGGGCAACGCCGCCAGCCATAAGTACTCCCCGCTCGACCAGATCAACAAGGACACCATCGGCAAGCTGACGATGGCGTGGCGTTGGGCCTCGCCCGACAACGCTGTTGTCGAAGCGAACCCGACGGCGCGTCCGGGTGGCTATGCCGACACCCCGTTGATGGTGAAAGGGGTCCTCTACACCGTGACGTCGCTCGGACAGATCGCCGCGATCGATCCCGCCACCGGCCGGTCGATCTGGGTGGTAGATCCCGGCAACTGGAAAACCGGCCGGCCCGGCAATCTTGGCTATGTGCATCGCGGTCTGTCGTATTGGAGCGAGCCTTCGACTGCGCCCGGGCCGGGCGGCCCGAAGGAGCGCCTGCTTCTTGGCACCCACGACGCGTATTTGATTTCCATCGACGCCAGGACCGGAAAGCTCGACCCGTCGTTTGGCGAGGGTGGCCGTGTCGACCTGATGGGCACGCTGGCCAACGCGGTGCGCGCCACCAATTACTCCGTCAGCGCCGCGCCGGTGATCTGTCGCGACGTGGTGGTGGTCGGCGCCAGCATTCACGACGGTCCGACGCACAAGGAATGGCCGCGCGGCGACGTCAGCGGCTTCGACGTCCGCACCGGCAAGCGGCTGTGGACGATTCATTCGATCCCGCAGAAGGGTGAGTTCGGAAACGACACGTGGGGAGACGACTCGTGGACCTACACGGGGAGTACCAACGTCTGGACCAACATGTCGGCCGACGAGGAGCTGGGCCTGGTGTATCTGCCGTTCGGCACGCCCACCGACGATTTTTATGGCGGTCATCGACCCGGAGACAACCTGTTCGCCGAAACGCTGATGGCGCTCGACGTGACGACCGGCAAGCGCGTGTGGCACTTCCAGGGGGTGCATCACGGCATCTGGGATTACGATTTTCCCGCGGCGCCAATCCTCGTCGACATCAACGTCGACGGCAAGCCGGTCAAAGCCGTGGCGCAAGTCAGCAAGCAGGGCTTCACCTACGTGTTCGACCGCCGCACCGGTGCGCCGGTGTGGCCGATCGAGGAACGGCCGGTGCCGCAGTCCACCGTGCCGGGGGAGCGCACCTCGCCAACCCAGCCGCATCCGACCAAGCCGCCGCCTTACGAGCGGCAGGGTGTCAGCGAGAGCGACCTGATCGACTTCACGCCGGAGCTCAGGCAGGCAGCGCTCGAGGTGTTCAGGCAATTCGATACCGGGCCGCTCTTCACGCCGCCGTCCGAGAAGGGCACGATCGTCAATCCCGGGTGGGCGGGCGGTGCCAACTGGGCGGGCGCGTCGTTCGATCCCGAGACGGCCACGCTGTATGTCCCCTCGATGACGAGTCCGATCGTCGTCCAGCTCGTCAAACCGAACGCCGAACGCAGCAACCTGCTGTACGCGCGCGGCGGCACGCAGCTGCCACCGTCGCTGGACGGCCTGCCGCTACTGAAGCCGCCCTACGGCCGTGTCACCGCCATCGACCTCAACAAGGGCGACACCAAATGGGTCGCCGCGATTGGCGACGGTCCGCGTAATCACCCGCTGCTGAAAGAGTTGAATCTGCCGCCGCTTGGAGCGCCGATCCGCAACGCGGCACTCGTGACCAGGAGCCTGTTGTTCGTGGCGATGGGCGCCGGCAATCTGGGCGGGGGGGGCAATCTGCCGGTTGGCGGACGTCCGCTCAGCAAGGTTGCAGGCGAACCGACCAAACTCCGGGTCTACGACAAGGCGACCGGCGCGGCCTTATGGGATTTTGACGCGCCGTCGAGACCGCTCGCCTCGCCGATGACCTATTCGTACCAAGGCAAACAGTACATTGTCGTCGCGGCGGGCTCGGGAACCAGCGCTGAGCTGATTGCGTTTTCACTCGGGTCGTGAGGTCTTGAACATCATGCGTAGAGCTCTCTTTGTCGTTGTTGGCCTGTTGGTCTGTTCGCCTGTTGACCTGGTCTTCGCGCAGGCGCTGCCGAACATCAGCTCGCTGCAAGTGCGCTACAACTCCTTGAAGACCGCGGCGAAAGCCGAAGGGGCGCTGAAAGCGCAACTCGACGAGGTCGACAAGGTCCTCGCCGAGGCGCGCCGGGTCGGCCACGCCGGCGAGATCCGCCGTCAACTGGCGAGGGGCCTGGCGCTGCTGAACCGGGAGGCGTGGACGCCGCACAGCGATTATCGGAACTCATTGGCTCTTCGCAGCGAGCGCACGGTCGTTGACTCGTCGGCGCCGTACGCCGTCCGGCTCGAACAGATCTATCGTCCGGCGATCGAATTGACCCCGGCCTTGACCGCGAAAGTCACGATTCGCAAGCGCCCGATGGCGCGAGCCGGTGCGGCGGCGGCAGCTGGGGCTCAAGCCCCCGCTCTCCAAACGGTCGACCTCGGCACGTTCGACGGGCTCAGCCGCGATCTGCGTGAAACGCCGCACGCCATGGAGCTCGACCTCAGCACGGTCGAGGACGGTCCGATGGTGATTCAGGCGGAGGTCTTCGATGGCGATACGACGCTTGGCGCCGCCAGCTTGAACGTCTCCGTGCACAAGGGACTCGAGGCGCGGCTGCGATCCCTCGAGACCGCGGCCACAACCACGACGGCCGCGGTGCGCGACGACGTGCTGTTTCCCGCGGATTACATCAGGAACGTGAATCGCGGTCGCATCGAGCTGCAGGATTTCAACGTGGCTTCGGAAGTGGCGAAGGCCGAGACCATTCTGGCCGAATCCAAAGGCGGCAAGGATCCGTTCAAGTCCAGGACGGGCGATTTCGAGCGCCACTACCTGTTGCAGGGCGCCAACGAGATCATGCCGTATCGAGTCTACGTGCCGAGCGGGTACGCGGCGTCGAAAGCCATGCCGCTGGTGATTGCGCTGCATGGCCTTGGCGCCAACGAAGATTCATTCTTCGATTCGTACTCGCAGCTGCCGCCGCAGCTGGCCGAGAAGCACGGCTTCCTGCTGGCGGCGCCGCTCGGCTACCGCCGCGATGGATTTTACGGCTCCACGATCATGGGTGCGGCAGACGCCGCGTCGCGCAGGCGCGGCGAGTACAGCGAAAAGGACGTCCTGGAGGTGCTGCGGCTGATGAAGGCGGCCTACAACGTCGACGAGTCGCGCATCTACCTGATGGGCCATTCGATGGGCGCGATCGGGACGTGGGCGCTCGGCTCGAAGTACCCGCAGACGTGGGCCGCGTTGGTGGCGTTCTCTGGCGCCGGCGCGCCGGCGCTCGCCGCGAACATGAAAGCGTTGCCGCAGTTGGTCGTCCACGGCGACAACGACAACACCGTAAACGTTTCGGGATCGCGCAACATGGTTGCCGAGTTGACGAAGCTTGGCGCCAAGGTCACCTACGTTGAGGTCCCCGGCGGCAGCCACACGGACGTTGTCGTTCCGAATCTTCCGCAGGCGTTCGCCTTTCTCGCGGCTCAGAGGAAACCGGGCAGGGAGTGAGGGGCAGGGCAGGCCAGCAGGCCAGCAGGCCAGCAGGCCAGCAGGCCAGCAGGCCAGCAGGGCAGCAGGCAGGCAGGGCGGTGAGAACGGCGAAGCCCCCCGCCGTATAATCCAGTTGTGACCTGGAAAACGCCGTTCGCGGGAGCATTGGCCGTTGGCGTGGTCGTGGCCGGCTATCAGCTGGTGCGTCCCGAGCCCGTTTACTCGCGGCACGTTCCCATCACCACCAAGATCGTGTTCAACCGCGAGATCGCGCAGATCTTTCAGCGCAAATGTTTCCAGTGCCACACCGACGGCAACGTGTCGGTGGCGCTCACGACCTATAAAGAGGCGCGCCCGTGGGCCGTCGCGATCAAGGAAGAGATTCTCGAAAAACGCATGCCGCCGTGGGGCGCGGCGAGCGGCTACGGCCATTTCGCCAATGACATGAGCCTCACCGGCCGCGAGATCAGCCTGATCCTGTCGTGGACCGATGGCGGCGCGCCGAGCGGCGTGCTGCTGGCCGATGAGGACAAGCAGCCGGTGTTTGTTCCGCCGCTCGACAGCTGGGAGCTGGGACCCCCGGATGCGGTGATCGCGATTGCGGAGGATCAGAAGGTCACGGCCGACTCGCCGTTCCGCGTCGAGCGCTTCGACGTCGCGACGGGCCTGAAGCAGCCGCGGTGGTTGCGGGCGCTGCAGGTGAATCCATCCGATCGCCGCGTGGTGCACTACGCCGCGATCTACGACGCGCGCAGCGGAAAGTGGCTGGGCACGTGGACGCCCTCGAGCCCGGTGAGCACCGTACCCGAAGGTTCGGGCGTGCAGCTGCCGGCCGGGGCGAAGCTGAGCGTTGAACTGGGGTATCGCGGCAACATGGAAGACGGCTCCGGCGCCGGCGAGCTCGGGTTGTATTTCCTCGAGAAGCCGCCCGCGCAACCCTCGACCACCATCGACATCGCCGCGGCGGCCGTGAGCGTTGCGGCCGGCAAGAAGGGCGAGCGGCTGCGCGCCGAGACGACCATCAAGACCGCGTCGACGATTGCCTCGATGTGGCCACGCCTCGGCCCCGGCGCGACATCGCTCGAGGTGACGGCGATCCGGCCCGACGGCAGCGTCGAGCCGATGTTATGGGTGAACAACTACCGCGCCGAATGGCCCGCGCCGTACATCTTGAAGGAACCGATGACGTTGCCGGCGGGAACGCGGCTGCTGATGACCGCGTATTACGACAACACCACCGTCGCGCCGCTCGCCGTCAAACCGGCGGTGTCGATGACGGCGCTTCCTCCCCGCCTTCGCGACGCTACGGCGCGGTAAACCCGCCTGCGCGACGCTACGGCGCGGTAAGGGTTTCGCCCGGCCGCAACACTCGAACCGTAAACGGCACCGTCGACAGCACGTCGTTGCGCAGGAACTGCACCCAGATGCGATAGTGGCCCGGCTTGGGGAAGAGCGCATGGAAAGTGAGATCCGGGCCGCCGCCCTCGGTGATGGCCGTGCCCTCGAGCATCTCCGCCGGGTGGGCATGCACGTGCTCGGTCATGTCTTCGCTGAGCATCATCGCGTGACCAAAGGCGCCGAGGTAGCGCTGCAGGTCCGTCACCGGCGCGCCGGTCTTTGCATCCTCGAAATGAATCGGCACGTCGGCCTCTTCACCGGCAATCAGAGTCGACGGTTCGATCCTCAAATCGATCGTCACGCCGTTGGCGGTTTTCACAAACGACGTTTCCGGCTTCAGGTTCGGCTTGGACGAAGCGATGTCGCCTTCGAATCGCGCGGTGATGAGCGGGCTGGCGAGCATCTGCGGGCCGCCGCCGACCGGCATGAAGTCGTTGAACAGCATGTAGTGTCCCGCCGCCGGCAGGACGTGCTCGATCGTGAACGAGCCATCCGGCTGCAGCACCGGGTGCTCGTGGAAGAACTGCGTCATGTCGCGGCTGACGATGAAGAGATGGAAGAGCTTGTCGTGGACTTCCGCAAACTGCGTGACGGGCTCGCCGGTCAGCGGGTGGCGGACGGCGATGCGGAACCTGGTTTTCTGGCCCGGCATGACCGCGCGCGGTTCGGTGGTGACGGTCAGGGCGTAGTCGGCGGTCGCCATCGGATCGCCCGCCACGAGCGTCATGCCGCAAATGCTGCAGCTGCCGGGCGTGGCCTTCACTTCGTTCGGATGCATCGGACAAATGAATCCGGACGTGCTTGCCGGCAGGTCCTGGAGCAACGGACGCGCCGTGCCGGGCATGAGTTCCTGCCCGGACAGGCCGATCACGCACAGCAGAGCCAGCCCTAAGGAAAAACGCATACCGCCATTTTAGCTGTCGTTCTCCCTTTGTTCTACGTCGGTTCTACGAACGTTCTCCGTACGTAGCACGAGCGTAGAACGTCCGTGGAACCGCCGCTATTTAGGCCACAACCACCCGAAGGTTCCGCCGGTCAGCAGCCCGTAGAGCAGCCCGTCGAGCATCGAGCGCAGGGTCCGGCCCCAGCTCCGGCCCCACCAGATCGATTCCTGCGCCAGTCCCAGGGCATAACCCGTGAATGCGACGCAGCCGGCGACCTGGAAAATCCGCAGGTAGTCGGTGCCCGGACCAAACGCCACCCCGGCGATGTAGCCGGCAATCATCGACACGACGAGCGAATAGACGAACCACGTGATCAGGCTGGTCGTCATGCTCATCTCGCCGTTTGGGCGAACGGTGATGAACGCGACCGGTCCGGCCTTGAATTTCGCCTGGAACTCCGGTGATTGCATGTCCTTCATGGAGTCGGGCTTGGGAATGGCGTAATCCCCAGGTTTCAGGTTGAGCGGCCTGAGCGCGTTGCCGACGGCGTCCTCGTTCGGAAACTTCTGGAGGTCGCCCTTATGCCACGGCGTCGCCATGTGGATGATGGAGCTGACGATGAACACCAGCAGGGCCGAGAGCGCGATCGGGATGAGCAACGACAGCACGGAGACCATAGGGGGTCCCTCCTTCGCGCTGATACTAAACGATCTGTCGCGCTTCGGCGGGGCAAGCCCTCCTTCGCGCTGATACTAAACGATCTGTCGCGCTTCGGCGGGGCAAGCCCTCTGGGTCAGCGTCGTGCGGCAATGGTCAGGAGGTCGCCGGCCATCGCCAACAGGTAGGCCAGGCAGAAGCCCGCCACCAGCACGCGCCCGGGGCCGAGGGCTCGTGGGTTCGGACGGCGCTCACGCGCCGCCATTTGTCGGCGTCGCGCGGCCAGCCGATGGTGGCAGCGCGCGACGGTGCTCGCGCTGCGCGACGAGTCGGGGGTGAGCGGCGGCAGGTTGTCGATCATGTGGTCACAGCCTTCAAGTGCGCCAGGATGGTGTCGTCGGACTCGTCGAGATATCTGGCCATCGCTGCGCGGGCGCGGCTGATTCGCTGGCGCATCGCCTCCGGCGCGATGCCGCAGATCCCGGCGGCCTCCGCCGCTTTCATGCCTTCGACCGCCACCAGCAGCAACGCTTCGCGTTGCGCTGCCGGCAGCGATGCCAGCGCCTCTTCGATCCGCCGGCCGGTCTCGTTCGCGATGATTGATTCGAATGGTGACAGCCGCGGCGTGCCGAGCGGCCACAGCCCAATCGTATCCGCGGTCAGCGAGTCCTCGAGCATGCGTGAGCGGCAGTAGCTCACATGGAGATTGCGGGCCACCGTGAACAGGAACGGTCCGAGTCGCGTGTCGGGCTTGAGCTTGTGGGAGCGATCGACGAAGCGCAGCCACGTTTCGTCGAGCAGATCTTCCGCAATCTCGCGCCGGCGCGACAGCCGCGCGAGGAAGCTGAACAGGCGGCCGTTGTACTCGGCGTGGATGGCGTCGAACGCGCCGGCGTCGCCGGCCCGGATCCGCGCCACGAGCTCGAGCTCCGACTCCCGGTCCATATGGGTCATAACGCTCAGGGCGGCCAAACGTGACGGCGCGTCACGAACGGCCCGTCCGAGCGTTATATCCGATCAGCCCCTTCGCGACGACGGGGCCAAGGGGGACCAGTTCGCGATGGAAGTCATCACAATGTTCCGGCAGATGGGCCTGGCGGCGCTCTTCAGCATCATCGTCAGCTTCTTGCCCCTGATTGCCGCCGCCGCTTACCTCTTCAGACCCTCGGAGCAACGCCTGGCGATGATGCGTCCGTTATCGCTGGCCGGCATCTTTGCCGGGCTCAACGGCTCGAGCCTGGGCGCGATCAACACGCTTCGCGGGCTGTGGCTCGACCCCCCCCGGGATGGCAGGTTGCTCGCCGTCGCCTCCGCCGAATCGATCGTGCCGCTCTATGTGGCGTTCTCGTGCCTGATGCTGGCATGGCTGCTCGTGTCGGCAGGCATGTGGCGCAGGACGAATTGATCGCGGCTCGCCCAAACTCGATGAAGCGTCGGCCGACATCATCGGCATCAGTGTTCCGCGCAGCGTCACCGTTCGGCATCGACGCGCATGCCGCCTACTGATTCGTGATGTCCAGCGATCCCGTGTAGATCGCCATGCCGACGACGGCGTCGATGCCGAGCGCGTCGAGGGCATCGATCTCCGCGCGCGTGGTGATGCCTCCGGCCGCCGTCAACTTTCGTGCGGTTGCCTTCGCGACCGCCTCGATCGCCGCCATGTCCGTGCCCTGCATCAGGCCCTCCTTGTCGACGTGCGTGTAGAGGAACTCATCGCAGTAGCCCTCGAGCAGCTGTACCGCCTGCACGGCGGTCAGCGGCAGCACCGTCTTCCAGCCGTGAATGCAGACGCGGCCGGCGCGTGAATCGACGGCGGCAATCACGCGATGCGTGCCGATCGTGTCGGCGAGGGCGCGGGCGAAGTCGTGATCGATCATCTGCGCGGGATCATCGCCGGACGCCCGGCGGAACAGTCCCGAGCCGGCAATCACCGCCTGGGCGCCCGCCGCGATCAACTCCTCGGCCCGACGCACGCTGCGCACCCCGCCGCCGACGCGGCAGGGCAGCCTCGACGCAATCGCGTTGACGAGCGCGTCGTTGTTGCCGCGCGACATGGCCGCGTCGAGGTCAATCAACTGCACCTTGGCAAACCCGGAGAACCTGGCGATCCATCCCTCGAGATCGTCCGACGCGATCGCGAGCTTGTCGCCCTGCACGAGTTGGACGATGCGGCCGCCCTGTAAATCAATCGATGGAATCAACATTTGCGCACCACTCACACAAGAACGCGGATCGGTGGACGGCGCGGGTCACAAACGGACTGGGATGTGCCGCTCGTCCAGGAACTGCTTCAATTCGACGACGCTCTTTTCGTTGAAGTGAAAAATCGACGCCGCCAGCGCGGCGTCGGCGCGGCCGGCACCAAATACCTCGGCAAAGTGCTCGAACGTGCCGGCGCCGCCCGAGGCAATCACGGGAATATTCACCGCGTCCGACACCGCGGCGGTCATTTCGCAATCGAACCCGGCCTTGGTGCCGTCCCGATCGATCGAGGTGAGCAGGATTTCGCCGGCGCCACGACCGGTGGCTTCTCGCGCCCATTCGACGGCGTCACGGCTGGTTCCGGCCTGCCCGCTGCGCGAATAGACCGCGAACTGGCCGGGTTGCCGCTTGGCATCGATGGCGACAATCACGGCCTGGCTGCCGTAGCGCCGTGCGAGCAGAGTAATCAGCGCCGGATCGTCGAGCGCCGCCGTGTTCAAGCTGACCTTGTCGGCGCCGGCTTCAATCGCCGCCGCCGCGTCGCTTTCGTTCCTGATGCCGCCGCCGACCGTGAGCGGCAGGAAAATCTCGCTGGCGACGGCGGCGATGGTGTTGGCACGAGCCTGGCGGCTCTCGAGCGTCGCGGTGACGTCGAGGATCACGATCTCGTCGATGCCTTCGACGTTGTAGCGGCGCGCGAGCACGGCCGGATCGCCGGCGTCACGCAGGCCCTCGAAGTTGATGCCCTTCACCACCTTGCCGTCGCGCACGTCAAGGCAGGCGATGATGCGTTTGGACAACATCTATTTGCCCTGCACTTGCGCCAGCCAGTTGTTGAGGATGCGCAGGCCGGTGTCGCCGGATTTCTCCGGATGAAACTGCACCGCCGAAATGTTGCCGCGCTCGACGGCGGCGCTGAACGTCACCCCGTGCTCGCACCTCGCCGCGGTGTCTTCAGTGAGCGGCGCCGCATAGGAGTGCGTGAAATACACCTGCGCTCCCTGACCGACGCCGGCCATCAGTCGTGTCGGTCGCGGCAAGTCGAGGGCGTTCCAGCCGACGTGGGGCACTTTCAGGGTGTTGCGGGGCGGGGCGGCGTCGGTGAGGGGGTGCCCGAGGTTGAAACACGTGCCCTTGAAGACGCCCAGACCCTCCGCCTCCGGCGCCTCCGCGCTGCCCTCGAACAGCCACTGCAGACCCACACAGATCCCCAGGAGCGGAATCCCGTCATCGGCCATGGTCTTGATGGCGGTCCGCCACTCGGCGGTGAGGGC
Source organism: uncultured Acidimicrobiia bacterium (assembly GCA_963795125.1). Lineage (GTDB taxonomy): Bacteria > Acidobacteriota > Vicinamibacteria > Vicinamibacterales > UBA2999 > 12-FULL-67-14b. The sequence continues at coordinate 107,362 of CAWCGQ010000003.1, forward strand.
GCGCGTCGAATCGAAATGGCCGACGCCGGGGACGATGATGCCGTGGGCGCGGCCGAGCTCGCCGGCGAGGGACGGCGTCCAGGCGCTGGCGCCGATGGCGTGCAACGCCTTTCTCACCGATGTCAGGTTGCCGGCGCCGTAATCGACGAGCGCGATCACAGCAGGCCCTTGGTGCTGGGCAGCGTGCGGGCCATGCGTCGGTCTTTCGCGCACGCCACGCGCAGCGCGCGGGCGAACGCCTTGAAGCACGCCTCGATCTTGTGATGATTCGAGCGGCCGTAGATGACCTTCAGATGAACGTTGGCGCGCGCCGCCATCGCGAAACCATCGAAGAAATCGTCGACCAGCTCGCTCTGCAGATCGCCGACCAGGCGCACCGTCACCCTGGTATCGATCACCGCATGGGGCCGGCCGCTGAGATCGATCGCCGCGACCGCCAGCGTTTCGTCCATCGGCATGACGAAGTAGCCGGCGCGATTGATGCCGCGTTTGTTGCCGATCGCCGCGGCCACCGCTTCACCGAGCGCGATGCCGGTGTCCTCGACGGTGTGGTGCTGATCGACGTCGAGATCGCCGGTGGCCTTCACCTTGAGGTCGAACGCGCCATGCCGCGCCACCAGGTCGAGCATGTGATCGAGGAAGCGAATGCCGGTCTGATTGTCGTAGCGGCCCTTGCCGTCAAGCGCCAGCGTCACCTTGATCTGCGTTTCCTTGGTCCGCCGATCGATGACGGCCTTGCGGCTGGCTCGCGGCTGCTTTAGCGAAGGCGGGCGCATAACGCCTCCAGTGTCTCCACCGCCGTGCGCGTGTGCTCGGTGACGCCGGTGGTCAGCCTGAAGCAGGTTGGCGTCGCCGGATCCCTGGTCCGATCACGCACGAACACGCCTTGGGCGATCATGCCGTCGACAATGGCGCGAACGCGAGCGCCGCCGTCGATCAACACGAAGTTGGCCGCGCTCTTCCAATACTTGAGGCCGGCCCGTTCGCACGCCGCGTAGACCAGCGCCTTCGATTCGTTGGCCTGCGCGATGTACCAGGTGCGGAAATCCGGATCGGCGATGGCCGCGCGTAACGCCGCCACGGCCACCACATTCAGGTTGAACAGCGGCATGCAGCGGCGGATCGGCGCGAGGAGGTCCGGCGACGCGATCATCACGCCGACGCGCATGCCGGCCAGGCCGAAGGCTTTCGAGAAGGTGCGGCCCACCAGGACGTTCGGATAGCCGGCCGCTTCCGGCAGGAAGTTGTCGCCGAGAAAGTCGTGGTACGCCTCGTCCACGAACACCAGCGCGTGGCCGGCGGCGCGCGCGATCTGGTGAATCGCGTCCTTGGCGATCGGTTGGCCGCTCGGGTTGTTCGGGTTGTTGAGGTAGACGATCCGGGTGTTCGGTGTGATCGCGCGCAGCATGCCGTCGAGCGGGAACGCGAAATCCCTGCCTGGCGGCACCGACACGACGCGCGCGCCGAGCGCCTGGGCTCCGTGCACGTAGGGTTCGAACGCGGGTTGCGCGATCAACACTTCCGCCGCGCCGGACATGGTCGTCAGTGCCGCGCCGAGCGCGACGAGCGCGTCGGGCGTGCGGTGGCCGAGATACGCGATCGACGCCAGCAGGATGCCCTCGTCGAGCCCGTTGGTCAGGACGATCCGCTCCGGATCGACGCCGATGAATGCGGCGGTCTCGAGAACCGCGTCTCGGAAGTCCGGATAGGTGGCGAGCGCCGGTCCGTCGAAGGCGCGGACCGCGGCGACCACTGTCTCCGAGCAGCCGCCGGTGTTCTCGTTGAGGTGGAGCCGAAGGCCGGGGCCCAGATCGGGAACGCCCTGAATGGTGGTCATGGGTAGTTCGAAAGTTGAAAGTTGAAAGTTGACGGTTGGCAGTGAAGTTATCGGTTGTTAGTTGGAGTCTTGGTTCGAGTTCGAGTTTCAATTGAACGGGCGTGGGCCTCGAGGCCCTCGGCGCGCGCGAGCGTGGTAACCGTGTCTGCGATCGAGCGCAGTCCGGGCTCGGAGACACGTTGCACCGAAACCAGCTTCACAAAATCGGCGGCGTTCAAGCCGCCGCGATGGCGTGCAGCACCTGCAGTCGGCAGCACGTGATTCGATCCGATGGCGTAATCGCCGGCGACCTGGGCGGTCCACGCGCCGATGAAGATTGCCCCGGCATTGACGATGCGGCGGCCGATGGCTTCTGTGCCGGCGACCACGTGCTCCGATGCCGCGGTATTCGCGAGCGCGATCGCCTCAGCGACGTTCCTGCAGACGATGATGCCCCCGTGGCGGGCGGATGACTGCCGGGCCGGGCCGCTGTCCGGCATCTGTCGTTCGACCTCGACCGACACCCGTTCGGCGAGCGCGCGACTGGTGGTGATCATGACCGCCCGCGCGTCGGGATCGTGCTCGGCCTGGGCCAGGAGATCCGCGGCGATCCACGCCGCCGGTCCGGTCGAGGTGACGATCAGGATCTCGGTGGGTCCGGCATAAAAATCGATGCCGCAGTCGGCGGAGACGAGCGACTTTGCCGCCGACACCCAGCGATTGCCGGGCCCGACGATCTTGTCGACCCGCGGCACGGTGCGGGTGCCATAGGCCATCGCCGCGATGGCGTGCGCGCCGCCGACGCGAAACAGCCGGGCGACCCCGGCCTCGATGGCCGCGGCAAACACCGCCGCATCGGGCCGTGGACAGCACACCATCACCTCGTCGACGCCGGCCGCGCGCGCCGGCATGGCGGTCATCAGCAACGACGAGGGCAGCGGATAGCGACCGGCGGGAACGTAGCACCCCACGCGCGCGAGCGGAACCACCCGCTGCTCGACGGTAATCCCGGTTGCGACCGTGAGCCGCCAGCCTGTTGGCACCTGTTGTTCGGCGACCAGGCGAATGTGACGCGCGGCGCGAACGATCGCGGCGCGAACCGACCGCGGCAGCGTGGCCGCCTCCCGCTCCCACACCCGCCTCGGAACCTCGATGGCGCCGGTCACGTCGTCGAGCTCGCGGGCGTAGCGTTTCAACGCCGCATCGCCGCCACGGCGGACGCGATCGACGATCGCCGCGGCCTGGCGTTCGGTCGCGCGATCGCGAATCCGCGTCGCCGAGAGCAGTTGCCGAACCGCTGCACGATTGCTCGAAGGGACTATGCGCATGCGCCGGGTTCGCGATCCTGAAGGGCCATCACACCACGATCTTGTTGAGCGGGTACTCGACGATACCTTGGCCGCCGGCCTGTTTCAGCCGGGGAATCAGGTCGCGTGCCGTTTTCTCCTCGAGGATCGTGTTGATTGCGATCCAGTCGGGATCGCTCAACGACGATACCGTGGGCCGCTGCAGCGCCGGCAGCAGGCCGAGGAGCGTCGACAGATCCGAACGCTTCGCGTTCAGCATCAGGCCGACCCGGCCCTGGGCCTCAATCGCCGCCTTCAGCAGCAGCGCGAGGTTCTCGATCTTGGTCTTCTTCCAGCTGTCCGCCATGGCCGATTGATGGGCGATCAGCTGGGTGTTCGATTCCATGATGGTGTCGAGGATGCGCAGCCGGTTGGCCCGCAGGGTCGAGCCGGTTTCGGTGGCCTCGACGATGGCGTCGGCAAGAACCGGCGGCTTGACCTCGGTGGCGCCCCACGAAAACTCGACATCGACGTCCATCCCCTTCGAGGTGAAGTAGTGCCTGGTGACGCGGACCAGCTCCGTGGCGATGCGCTTGCCGTTGAGATCGGCGGCGCTCTTGAAGGGGGAATCCTCCGGCGCGGCGAGCACCCAGCGCACCTTGCCAAAACTCTGCTTCGCGTAAATCAAGTCGCAGATGCGGGCGAGCGGCGCCTGTTCCGGATGGCCGAGCTCGTGTTCGGCAATCCAGTCCTGTCCGGTGAGCCCGGCGTCGAGCACGCCGTCGGCGACATAGCGCGCCATTTCCTGAGCGCGGATCAGCATGCACTCGATCTCGGGATCGTCAATCGACGGGAAATACGACCGCGAATCGACGCGCAGAATGTATCCGGCGCGCTGAAACAGTTGGATGGTCGACTCTTGCAGCGACCCTTTGGGAATGCCCAGCCTCAGCTTCATCGGCCCGCTCCGGCGCCGGCCGTGTCGACATAGTCGCAGAAGCACGACACCCGGTCGAGATGGCAGACGTTGCCGGCGCCTTCGCGCCGGACCTTGAACAGCACGGTGTCCTCGTCGCAGTCGAGCAGCACCTGCCGCACCAGCAGGCGATTGCCGGAGGTTTCGCCCTTCATCCACAGCTTCTGGCGGGACCTGCTGAAGAAGGTGACGTATCCCGACTCCCGGGTCAGCCGCCACGACTCCTGGTTCATGAAGCCCACCATCAGCACTTCGCTGCTCGTCTCATCCTGCACCACCGCCGGAATCAGTCCATCGAGTTTTGAGAAATCCATAGCTCCCCGCAAAAACAAAAGCCCGCCGGTTTCCCGGCGGGCCTCTGCATAACACACGCTATTCGTGTCTTTCGTTTACGCGCAGACTCCTGCCGGGCCGTTCAGGGAACGGTGATGGTGGCAATGATGCACGTGGTGGACCAACGACATGACCGCTCTAGCGTAGTTGATCCATTCCGCCGAGCGCAAGCGCCGCGGGGACACGAGCGAACCCCGGCCCGGTTTCTGCCGCGCTCAAGGCCCCCGGCGGTCGAGCCACTGGCAGACATCGGCCGCGGTCGCCGGCGTCATGATGAAAGGGCCCTGGGCGGCATCGCAACCAAGCTCGCCGAGCTGGTGGAAGACCGACTTGGTCTCGACCCCCTCCGCGACGACGGTCATGCCAAGGGTGTGCGCGAGGTTGATAATGCATCGCACCAGCGTGTCGTCCTCGCCATCGGCGAGGCCGAGGATGAACGAGCGATCGATCTTGATCTGGTCAACCGGCAGCCGGCGCAGATAGCTGAGCGACGAGTAACCCTTGCCGAAGTCGTCGATCACCAGCCGGACGCCCATCTCGTGGAGCTCGTCGAGGCACCGCAGCGCGCCATCCGGATCGGACATCACCAGGTTCTCGGTGATCTCCAGCGTCAGCGTCGAGGGGGCGGCGCCGTGCGACTCGAGCCGCTCGCGGATGCGGCGCGGAAAGCCGCTGTGATGCAGGCTGCGGGGCGAGACGTTGATCGCGACGGCGCAGGCGTCCGGCCTGGCGTCCGGCGGCCATTCCTGCAGCGCGCGGTCGATGATGAATGCGGTCAGCGGATTGACCAGGCCGGTGTGTTCGGCCACGCGCATGAAGTCGTCCGGGAGCAGGCGGCCCAGTTCCGGGTGATTCCACCGTATCAGCGACTCGACCGAGAGCACCCGGTTGGTGCCGAGGTCGACGATCGGCTGGTAGTCGAGCACGAACTCCCTGGCTTCGAGGGCCTGCCGCATCGCCTGGGCCAGGCTGACGCGGTTGCTGGCGCGCTGATCGCGTTTCGGGTCGTAGACGAGATACCCGGCCCGGGAATTCTTGGCAAGATACATCGCCGAGTCGGCCCGTTGGAGCACCTCGTCGCGGGTCGCCGCATGCCACGGCAGGCCGGCCACGCCGACGCTCGCGCTGACGAGCACCGGCCGGCCATCGACGAGGAAGGGATGCAGCAGGTCGTGCAGGATTTTCCGCGCCGCCAGCTCCGCGCGATTGACGTCGGTGGCCGGCAGCAACACCGCGAACTCGTCACCCCCCAATCGGGCGACGGTGTCCGAGGCCCGCAGCGAATTGCGCAGGCGCGCGGCCACTTCCTGCAGGACGAGGTCGCCGGCGTGGTGCCCGAACGCGTCGTTGATTTCCTTGAAGCCGTCGAGATCGATGACCAGGACCGCCAGGCCCTGGTCATCGCGATGCGATCGCAGGATGGCCTGCTGCAGCCGCTCGAGCAACAACGCGCGATTGGGCAGGTCGGTCAGCGAATCGTGATACGCGAGATAGGCGACGCGCTGGCTCGCCAGGTGGCGCTCGCGCCTGAGCGACGCTTCACGAAGCGCCCGGTCGACCGCTGGCGGCAGCCGCTTGAGGTTGTCCTTCCTGACATAGTCGTGGGCGCCGGTGCGCATGGCCGCGACGGCGGTGTCCTCGCCGATCGTGCCGGAGACGAAGATGAACGGCACATCCGGATGCTGCTCGCGGACGATCGCCAGCGCCTTGGAGCCGCTGAAGCCGGGCATCGCGTAGTCGGCGATGACGAGGTCCCACTCGGCGTCATGCAGCTCGCGCCGCAAGGCCTCGGCCCTGTCCACGCGACGCGAAAAGACGTCGTAGCCGGCCCGGCTCAACGCGCGCTCGATCAGCACCGCGTCATCCTGCGTATCCTCGACCTGGAGCAGGCGTAACGGCCTCATTTCCGGCCGCTATCGCAAGAAATATGCCCCATACCCCGGTACCCCTAAGACCTTCCGTCCTAGGGGTTTACGCTTAGTGAAAGGATGAGCTGCAGCGGAAAACCTTGCGCTGTTTCAGTACTTCCCTACCAGAAGCGTCGTTTCAGGAAAGCTGACCAAAGTCGGCTCGGTTACGGCTTGCGTGACAATTTTTCAGGAACGTTAGCGGCATACCAGGCAAAGACCGCCGCGACCGCGCCCTGTTGGATGACGTCGTCCTTCTGCACGTGATCGAACGTGTCCATGTTCGAGTGATGCGTGCGCGAGTTGTATTCGAGCCGCTCCTGGATGAACTGGAAGCCGGGAATGCCGGCCTCCTCGAACGACCCGTGGTCGGTCTGCGTCACCGAGCGCGGGCTGACGTTCTTCCAGCCGATGTCCTTGAGCGCCTGCCCCCACTGCTCGAAGTTCTTCATTGCGCCGGTGTTGCCCTGTCCCCAGATCCCGAGGATGCGGCCGGTGCCGTTGTCGAGATTGAAATACGCCTGCACGTTCTCATGGCCCGGCTTCGGCGTCTTCATCTTCGCGTCGAAGAAATGGCGCGCCACGTAGGCGCGCGATCCGAGCAGCCCCTGCTCTTCGGCGGCCCACAACGCGAGGCGAATGGTGCGGCGCGGTCTCAAGCCCAGTTTTTGAATGACCCGCAGCGCCTCGATCATTGCTGCAGATCCGGTGGTGTTGTCGGTGGCGCCGGTGGCGTAGGGATAGGTGTCGAAATGCGCGCCCATGATCACCACTTCGCTCGCCAGATCGGTTCCAGGAATCTCGGCGATGATGTTGAACGCATTGCCCTCGGGATCGGTTTCCGCGTGGAACCTGGTCTGGATGTTCACTTCGATGCGGACCGGTTGGCCGTGTTCGAGCAGGCGGACGAGGCGGTTGTAGTGCTCGACCGCCAGCGTCGCCGACGGCACCTGCTTCGGCGCGTTCGGATCGCGGCTGCCGCCATTGCCGGGGAAGATCGTCCCGCCATCGACGCGCTGTGTCTGCCAGGACAGATCGCTGCCGCCGGCAGAGAGATCGGCATCGGAACCGCGATCGAGCACGGCCGCCGCGCCTTCCGCGACCAGGAAGCGCTGGACCAGCTGCGCGAATTGCTGCGGGGTCATGGCACCCGAGGCGACCGGCGCCGCGGCGGCCGGCCGGGGCTCCGGCAGCTTCATCGCTTCAGCCCAGTCGCGGTCGTTCATTCGCAACACCACGCGATCCTCGAGCATGCGCACCGGCCTTGCCGGTTGCAGGATGACGATCTTGCCGGCGAGCTGGCCCTTGAACCTGGCAAGGTCGGCCTCGTTCGACGCCCTGACGTAAACCACGTCGGAGGTAATCGAACCGTTGGTCGACGGTGAATTCCAGCGTGGCATTCCGATCAGCGCCTGCGGTTGCGGCGTCAGGAGGTGAGCGGAGAATCGCTCGATGGTCCAGCCCTGCCCGAACGGAAATCGCTCGATGTGAACGTTCTTGAAGCCCCACTCGGTGAACTTCTTCATTGCCCAGTCGGCGGCGGCGCTGTAGCCCGGCGTTCCGGTGGCGCGCGGCCCGAAACCCTCGGACAGCCACCAATGGGTGTCCATCGCCTGCGACGCGGTGATTGCCTCGCCGCGAATCTTTGCGATGGTCGCGTTATCGACGCCGGGGACCTGGGCGCTGAGTGAAGCAGCTATGAACAGCAGAGCAGTCGTTAGGAGCGAAAAACGTCGCATGTGACCTCTGAATCGTTTGGAGAGCGACGGCTTCAGCCGTCGCCAAAAGTGTTCGTCGCAGACCGGCGGGTGAGCGACGGCTGAAGCCGTCGCTCTCCAAACGTGGTCAGCGACTGCTGAAGCCGTCGCTCTCCAATCGTGGCTGTTAGTGCTGAGGAGCGACAGTCGTCGTGACTGCGGTCCCGCGTTTGTACTTGTCGAACCAGTGGCGCAGATACAGCTGTGTCCGCACGAAGTTCGAGGGCGTGCTCGACGTGCCGTGCCACTCGTTGTTCATGCGAATCATCGCCGTCGGCACCTTGCGCAGCTTGAGCGCGCTGTAGAACTGCTCGGTCTGCGGCATCGGCGTCCGCAGGTCCTGCACGCCGGTGATCAGCATCGTCGGTGTCTTGACGTTGCCGACATAGCTGAGCGGGGAGCGGCGGAAGTGCTCGGCGGGGTCCTCCCACGGCAGCTTCTCGAAGTTGTAGTACCAGCCGGCGCTGTCGGTGGTGCCGACGAAGCTGAGCCAGTCAACCACCGGGCAGTTGGCCGATGCCGCCGCGAAGCGGTCGGTCTTGCCGACAATCCACGCCGTCAACACGCCGCCGCCGCTGCAACCCGTCACGAACATGTTGCGCTCGTCGACGAAGCCCTGCTTCAGCAACTCGTCGACGCCGGCCATCAGGTCGTCGTAGTCCTTGCTTGGATAGGCGTTGTTGATCTTGTTGCCGAACTCGCTGCCGTAGCCGGTGCTGCCGCGGGGGTTGGTGTAGAGGATCACGTAGCCGCTGGCGGCCATCTCCTGCCATCCGTAGTTGAAGCCGACGCCGTACATGCTGTGCGGGCCGCCATGGATGTGCAGCTGCATCGGGTATTTCTTGCTGGCGTCGAAGTCGGGCGGCGTGATGTACCAGCCCTGGATCTTGAGGCCGTCCGGCGCGGTGTACCACATTTCCTTCACCGCCCCGAGCTTCTTGCCCTTGAGGATGTCGTCGTTCACCGCGGTCAACTGCTTGACCTGCTCCGGCTTCGCGACGTCATAGGTGACGATGTCCGGCGGGATGTGCATCGAGGTGAGGACGCCGACCGCCTTGCCGGTCTTCGACACGCTCGTCGTCGTGAGCATGTAGGTGCCCTTGGTAATAGGCTGCACCACGTCGGAGCGGACGCCGGCGATCGGCAGCACGTACAGGTTCTGGCTGCCTGAATCCTGCGCGCTGAAGTAGATGCCGGTGCCGTCGGCTTTCCACTGGATGTTCTGCGGCGAGCGATCCCAGTCACCCGAGGCCAGGCGCGGATTACTGCCGTCGATGTTCATCACGTAGAGCTTGCTGTCGGTCCAGGTATTGCGTGACGCGTCAATCCCGGTATACGCGACCAGCTTGCCGTCGGGTGAGACCCTCGGGTTCTGGTCGGGACCTTTGCGGCTGGTGAGCTGCGCGATGACGCCGCTATCGACATTGACCGAGTAGATCTCGGATTCGCGGAACTCGTAGTCGGCATCGGGCACGCGCAGCGACGAGAACAGGATCTGCCTGCCATCCGGCGTCCACTCGACGCCGTTATGATCCCAGTCGCCGTTGGTCAACTGCCGCGCCGTGCCGCCGGTGGCGGGCACCGTAAACAGGTGCCGGTAGCCGTCGTCGTTGAACCCCTGTCCGTCCTGGCGATAGTCGAGCCGCTCGACGATGCGCGGCGTGTCGACCCATTTCGCGCCTTCGGGCCGCTCCGGCATCTTGATCGACCAGGCGTTCTTGTGCTCGACCTTCATCGCGAAGGCGATCGACTGGCCGTCGGGCGACCACGACACATTCGCCGGTGATTCGGTGACACGCGTGATCTGCGAGACCGCGCCTTCGGCGTCCATGTAGCGCACGAAGATCTGCGATCCTTTCGGGTCGCCCTGCGCCGTATAGGCGATGCGATCGCCGCTCGGCGACCAGCGCGCGTTGCTGCCTCGCGCCAGGAAGCGGTTCCGGCCGCCGTCCGCGTTCATGATCCACAGGGACGATTCACGCTTGTCGTTGATCTTGTCGATCCAGCCGCGGGTGTAGAGGATCTGCGTGCCGTCGGGCGACAGCTGCGGATCGGAGACGGTTTCGTACTCCCAATACAGATCGAGATTCAGTCGATCGGTCGCGACCGAATTCTGCCCGGCGATGACCGCGGGCAGCGAGGCGATGGCAAGAGCAACGAGGATGCGACGCATGGAACTCCCTCCGCGGTGGATTCTATCTGGGATCAGCGAGCGGGGATCAGGGATCAGGGTATTCTTCCGGGATGCGAAGAACCATTCTCACGATTGCCTTTGTCAGCCTGGCCGCCGGCGCGTTTGCGCAGGCCCCCGCTCCGGCTCAGCCGCCACGCCCGGCGATGACTCTGACTACCCCGGCGTGGCCCGATGGCGACCCGATCCCCGTGAAGTACACCCAGGCGGGAGAGCAGGTGTCGCCCGCATTGAACTGGAGCAACACGCCGCCCGGCACGGTGAGCTTCCTGCTGCACATGCACGACCCTGATGTCGCCCGCAACAAGACCACCGACGATCAGGTGCATTGGCTGGTATGGAACATTCCGGGCACCGCGACCGGGTTGCCGGAAGGCGTGCCGAAGGGCGAGAAGCTGGCCGACGGCAGCATGCAGATCAGCGCCAGCGGCCCGGTCTACCGCGGCCCCGGTGCGCCGGCCAGCGGCCCGCAGCATCACTACACGTTCGAGATCTACGCGCTCGATACCAAGCTGGACGTGCCGGCGAGCACCGACGCCTTCGAGACGCGGGCCAACATCATGAAGGCGGTCCAGGGCCACGTGCTTGGCAAGGCTGTGTATGTGGGTCTGTTCCGCAGGCCAGCAGGCTAGCCTGCTAGCCCGCTAGCCGCTAGCCCGCTGGCCCGCTAGCGCTGCCGCTAGCCCGCTAGCCCGCTAGCCCGCTAGCCTATTTGAGCGGAATGAACGCCATTGCGTTGTTGGCGTTCATCGGGATCACCAGCTGATTCGCGCCCGAGTCGTAGCACATCGAGGCTGCGCTCGGGATGTTCTGCGCGATCAGTTCCGCGGCCTGGTTCGGGCGAATGCGCGAGACGCCGCCATTCACGACGCTGCTGACGTACTTCGTGCCGTCGGGCATGATCACCAGGCCGTCGTTGCCGGACTGAGCGGCCTTTTCCGTCGTCAGCAGCTTCCCCTCCGGCGAGAAGGTCAGCACGTCGGGGTTGCCAATGTTGACCACGACGATGTTGCCCTGGGTGTCCATGGCCACGCCGTTGGGCGCCGCCAGCGGCGCGCCCTGAAGGAACATCGACGCCGCACCATCGGGGGTGACCTTCCACACTTGCGCCCCCTCGCCCTGGCCGGTCACGGTGCCGTAGATGTTGCCGGCCTTGTCGATGGCCAGGTCGTTGAAGCCAGTGGACTTCTCGACGCGATACTCGCGGATCGGCATGCCGGTTTTCATGTTGAACAACCGCACTACCGCGATCGACGGGTCGGTCGCGCTGGTGCCGCCGTCGCGATCGGCGAGATAGAGCACGCCGTTGACGATATCGCTGCCGAGCGGCTCGTTGAGGACGAGCGGCGGCGTGCTGTTGGCGCGCTGCGGGCCCGGGTTGGCAATGCCGAGCCAGCGCGCGGTGTGCACCGAGCCGTCGTGGTTGATAAACGAAATCCACGCATTGTTGGCCTGCACGTTCTGAGGAACACCGCGGTTTGGCACCACGATCACACCCCGATCGGGGTCGTAGGAACAGCTCTCGGCGGAGTAAATCGCGCCGTAGACCTTGACGTTGCTCGACATCGGCTCGAACTTGCCGTCCGGCGCCGGGTTGATGGGCATGCCGAGCGGGTTGCCGAGCAGGTAGGGCTGAGGCTGGCCCGCCGGAGCCTGGCCTGGAGCAGCCGGCGCCGGTTGCTGGGCGTGCATGAACGCGCCGAGCAAACCGACGGCGCCGATAGTCGCAAAAGTTGTGAGCCTGAACATCGCGCGATTTTACTACCCCTTCGACCCGGCTCCGCCTCGCTCAGGGCTAGCGGCCGCGCCTGGCCGGTCGATCGGTCGAGGTTCGGCCGATCATCACCTCCGTGGACTTGATGATCGCCACGGCCTCGTCGCCGCGCTTCAGTTTCAACTCGTTCACCGCGTCGCGGGTGATCACCGCCGTCAGCCGCTCGTCGCCGATGCGCAGCCGGACCTGCGACAGCAGACCATCGCTGCGGACTTCTTCGACGATGCCCCGCAACTGGTTGCGACCGCTCAAGGCCACCAGGACGCCGCCGCCGGCAGGACCCGGTCTCGCGGGAGCGGCTTGGCCCGCGGTCATCAACGCGCGCTGGATTTCGGCCTCGGCAATTCGATGGTGACCGCCGCGCGTCCTGCTGGTGCGGATCGAGCCGTCGTAGATCCACTGCTTGAGCGTGGAGTAGGCGACGCCGAGGCGTTCGGCCGCGGCGCGCACCGTCAAAAGTTCGCTCATGGGCCGGTCCATTCCGCCGCCAGCGCGGCTGCAGTTAGTGTGCAAGCCGCGCCCGCTTCCGCGGGGTGCGCGTTTTTGCCCAGCATGTAAAAAATCACCTTTAATCGAATAACAAATCCCATTAAATCATACTAAATTATCTCCACAGGGGATGTCCTTACGCGTGGCAGCAGCGTCGATAAAATTCGTGCAACGGCTGTGTGTCGGAATTACAGTGCTGGCGGCGTTCAGCACGTCCGTCGCTGCACAGCCCCCCGGCCTGGTCGTGTCGGTCGCCGCGAGCGTGTATGACGCGCTCGATGAGATCGCCGTCCTGTATCGTGCCGCGACGGGCGTGACTGTCGCCCTCAACGCCGGCGGTTCGAACACCCTCGCGAGGCAGATCATCGAGGGCGCCAAAGCGGGGCTCTTCCTGAGCGCCGACGAACTCCAGATGGATGCGGTCGAGAAGGCCGGGCGGCTCGTCGCCGGCACCCGCACCCCGCTGCTCACGAACGAACTGGCGATCGTGGTGCCATCGTCCGCCTCCCAGCTCACGCTGCCGCGTTTGCTCGAGGGCCGCGTCGCGCGTCTCGCGATGGGTGAGCCGGGCGCGGTTCCGGCTGGCGTGTATGGGCGCAAGTGGCTCGAGCACGAAAACGCCTGGGGCCTCCTCGCGCCAAAGGTGGTGCCCTTTTCGACGGTCCGGGCGGTGTTGTCCGCGGTCGAGGCGGGGCGCGTCGATGCCGGCATCGTCTACCGTACCGACGCGATGTCGTCGTCGGTCCGGGTCATCGCGCACATCTCGAGAAAGGATCATCCCTATCTCGACATCACCTATCCCGCGGCCGTGGTTGTTGGACCGTCGGAGCTGGGCGCGAGGCGTTTCCTGGAGTTCCTGAAGGGTCCGGCGGCGCGCACCGTATTCGATCGACGAGGTTTCGGCAGGCCCGTCGCTCCGCCAACGCAGCAGCCTGGCCGCGCGCGGGAGCGGCTGTGAGCGCCGAGACCTGGGCGATCGCGCGGTTCACCGTGCTGATGGCGATGATCGCCACCGCACTCGTCCTGCCGCCGGCCATCGGCATCGGATGGTTGCTGGCGCGACGGCATTTTCCCGGAAAGACGCTGCTCGAAACGTTGGTCTCGCTGCCGCTGGTGCTGCCGCCGGTGGCCTCCGGCTTGTTGCTGCTGTGGTTTTTCGGCCGGCGCAGCCCGGTCGGCCGCGCGCTCGATGCCGCCGGCATCGAGATCATCTTCACCTGGAAGGCGGTGGTGATTGCGATGATGGTGATCAGCTTCCCGCTGGTCGCGCGCAGCGTGCGCGCCGGGATTGAGCAGGTCGATCGCCGTTACGAGCAGATTGCGGCCACGCTCGGCGCCGGGCCGCTGCGAATCCTGCGGACGATCACGCTGCCGCTGGCGTCGCGCGGCATCGCCGCCGGGGCGGTGCTCGGGTTTTCGCGCGCGCTCGGCGAGTTCGGCGCGACGATCATGATCGCCGGCGCCATCCCGGGCCGGACCCGCACCATCGCGGTGGGGATCTACACCCTGGTCGAGACCGGGCGCGAAGACGCGGCTTGGGTGCTGGTGCTGATCTCGGCGGTGCTGGCGTTCGGCGCAATCTATCTGTCGAACCGGGTGCTCGACGAGCGAGGCCGCGCGTGATCGCGCTGTCGATCGACATCACCCTCAAGCAGGGTGCCTTTGTCCTCGAGGTTCGCGATTCAGCGGCGGTCGAAGTGCTGGGACTCTCGGGCCCGTCGGGCAGCGGCAAGACGTCGCTGCTCGAGGCGATTGCCGGCATCCGCACGCCCGAGCGCGGCGACATCCGCATCGGCGATCGGACGCTGTTCTCGTCGGAGCGGCGCGTCAACGTGCCGGCCCGCGATCGGCACATCGGCTACGTGCCGCAGGATGCGCTGCTTTTCCCGAACCTCGACGTCAGGGGCAATATCAATTACGGTGCGGGCCGGGTCAGTGGGGCGGGGTTCGATTTCGGCGCGCTGGTGCAGATTCTCGACCTGTCGGCTCTCCTCGATCGGCGCGTGACCATGCTGAGCGGCGGAGAGAAACAGCGCGTGGCGATTGCGCGTGCGTTGATGACGCACCCGTCGATCCTGCTGCTCGATGAGCCGCTCGCCGGCGTGGATCAGCAGCGGCGCGACGTGATTCTGCCGTACCTGCTGCGCATCCGGCGCGAGCTGCACGTGCCGCTCGTCTACGTCACGCACGACCGCCAGGAGCTCGAGGCCATCGCCGATCGTGTCCTGACCCTGGAACAGGGGCGCGCGGTTGGCACCGGCGCGGCCTAGTCCGCCATGAACCCCGCTGAGGCCCCGACCCAGCGGAGGCCCTTGTTGTGATCGACGCCCATCATTTTCCCGCGCCCCATCCGCAGCAGCGGCAGCACCGGGCGGATACGCGAGCCGTCGTAGACATACATGATGCGGATCTCCGCCTGCGCCGGGCCTTCTGGCGTCTCGACCAGCGGCGTGAAGTTGATGCGCTCCTGCAGGATGTAGTTCTTGCGCTCGGCCGTCGGGATCGCGGCGATCTGCTGATCGGAGGGGGCGAAGATAATCCCGCCGCCGGCAAATGAGAACAGTGGCTTCAGCAGGTAGCGCTCGCGATCGGCAGGCAGGCTGTCGATGGCATCGAGGAAGCGCGTCTCCGGCACCGACGGATGGCGGAGGAACGGGATCGAGAATTTACTGATCCGGAAATACCACGCCGGATGTCCCGCCCACGTCACCTCGAGGTCGTCGCCGTAACCGAACGGCAGCTGGATGTTCTTTCGCTCGAGCTCGTCGGGAATGACGCGGTTGTAAATGCGCTTGATTGGCGTGCGCGTGCCGTCACGGTCGTAGAACAACCGCCGCCCCTCGCGCTGCACCTCCGAGACATCGATCGCGCGCACGCCCCACATCTGTTCGGTGGTGACGAAGTCGGGCCAGGTCTTCTGCCGGCGCGGCTCGATCTCCATCAGCACCACTTCTGCGGGATCGTTGTCGCCGACGATCGCCCCGCCGACCAGCTGGTGATAGCGGTCGGCATCGAGGCCGTCGAGCAGCATGCGAAGATGCGGCGGCAGCGAGAATGCGTCGCGATAGGCCTCGGCGATGGCGAGTTGAAATCCATACAGCGACGCAAAGGCCTGCAGCTCGACCAGCCTCGGCTCGACCACGCCGGCGGCGCTGCGCACCAGGCCGAAATCCACCTGCAGGAATGTCGGCACCGGCTCCGCGCCCGGTCCGCGGAAGCGTTCCGGCACGATCGCGTCGGCGGCGGCCAGCGCGTCGGGGTCGCCGAGGATCTGGTTGACCAGGTCGATGCCCGTAGAGGCGAGCGACGCCATCAACGAGCCGGGAAAAAAGCAGGGAGTTTCGCTGATGGGAAAGCCGAGCGGCGCCCCGGTGCGGGTTTCCAGCCGGCGGACGAGGTCGCGAAACTTCGCCTCGGTCCACGCCTGGTTGAACGACGCGCGGAGGTGGGAAATCACTGAGGAAATTCGAAATTAGGAATACGAAATCAGGAATCCGAGATCAGAAACCGGCCGTCGCTCATGATCTGCCGGTCGTCCACCCAGATATTGAAGCGCGTCGCGACCACGTCGATGTGGGTGGTCGATTTCCAGTCGGCGCCGGTGTGCGCGCCGTAGGGGTCGCCGAACGCCACGTGGATCCCGGGAAACTTCTCGTCCTGCAGGATGTGGCCGATCACTTCCTTGAGCTCGATGTTGGTGCCGATGGCGAACTCGCCGACGCGGTCCGAATTCGCGTCGGTGTGGGTATAGCTCCAGAAGTCGTTCTCGAGCTCCTTGTTGTCGCTGTGCGCTTCAACCAGGCGGTTGTTCTTCACGCGCAGCGTCAACGGCGTCGCCTTGAGGCTGTGGTACTTCTCGCACAGGTAGTCGCCGACCACGCCGTCGATCACCAGCGTGCCGTCAACGTTCTCGGGCGTGGTGAACACTTCACCGCCGGGCAGGTTGCCCCACTTGTCGGGGCTGATCAGGCCGCTGGTCTTGAGCCACTTGTAGTTGGGATTCAGCGTGGTCACGAAATCGCTGCCGCCCTGGGTGGTGGCGCGCACCACTTTCGCGTTGCGGACGATGTCGATCACTTTCGAGCTCAGGCGATCGACCTTGTGAAAGTCGGCGCGCATGCCCTCGAGCATCATCTGCCGGTTGATGTTGACCATGTGTCCATGGCGCATCTTGCGGCGGTTGACGATGTCGGTGAGCTGCATCCGGGAGCCGAGCTCGTTGCGCTGTACGTGCACGGCGAGGATGCTGACCTGGCTCCGCTCCATGTCCTCGGCGATCACCTTCGGCAGGTCGACGAGCGGCCGCTCGGCGACCTCTTCGAGGATGAAGGCGTTGTAGGGCGCGCCGACCTGCTCGATCTCGTGCGCCAGGCTGGCGGCGATGTCGGCGCATTCCAGATCCGAGATCACCGTCACGCGCTCGTGCGGCTGGACATTGAGGCAGACGCGAATGGCGTTGCGCGCCCCGGGGGCGAGTTCCTTGTCGAAAGCGGTCAACATCACACTAAATTCTATAAGCCGGCGGCGGTTTCCGCGACCATGTATTGAACGACCTGCGTCAAATCCCCGGTTTGCCCGAAAACCTTGAGTTGGCGCTCCGCGCCATTGCCGCGCTCCAGCATGGTCCTGATGTGCTCGACCTCGCTGCGGCTGTCGAGCTCGTCGAGCACATCGTCGACGAACTCGAGGTACTCGAGCATCAACTCCTTGGCCGGACGCTCGGTCTCCTGGCCGAAATCGATCAGCTTGCCGTCGAGGCCGTAGCGCGCGGCGCGCCACTTGTTCTCCATGATCAGCGCGCGGCTGTACATCCGGAACCCCTGGTTGCGCGAATGCAGCTTGTAGAGCTTGGCCATCGTTGCCTGGATCAGTGCGGCGATGGCCAGCGTCTCGTCGGCGCGCATCGGGATGTCGCAGATCCGCACCTCGACGGTGGAAAAGAACGGATGCGGCCGCACGTCCCACCAGATCTTCTTGGCGTTGTCCATGCTGTTGGTCTTGACCAGCAGGTTGACGAAGCTTTCGTAGTCGGCCCAGCTGGTAAAGGTATCGGGGATGTTGGTGCGCGGAAACTTGTCGAACACCTTGCAGCGATACGACTTCAGTCCGGTGTTGTCGCCGATCCAGAACGGCGAGTTGGCGGAGAGCGCGAGCAGATGCGGCAGGAAGTAGCGCACCTGGTTCATCAGGTGAATCGCCACCTCGCGGTCTTCGATGCCGATGTGCACGTGCAGGCCGAAGATCAGGTTCGAGCGCGCCACCAGCTGCATGTCCTCGACCACCTGCAGGTAGCGCTCGTCGGGATAAATGTCCTGCTCGCGCCAGTCGGCAAACGGATGGGTCGCGCCGGCGCAGAGCAGCAGGCCGTTGTCCATCGCCAGTTTCACCATCGCGCGGCGCAGGTTGATGATGTCGGCGCGTGCCTCTTTCATGTTGCGGCACACGCCGGTGCCGACCTCGACGACCGATTGGTGCATCTCGGCCTTGATCCGCTCGTCGAGCTGCCGCTTGCCCTTCGAGATGATCTCGGCGTTGATGTGCGAGCGCAGATCGAACGTGACGGGATCGATGGTCTGGTATTCCTCTTCGATCCCGATGCTGAAGGACGGCTTCATCTAGGCTTTGAGGAACGCGTCCCAGCGATAGGTGGCCGGTGCCGCCGGTTGGTTGGCCTTCTGCACGGCGAGATCCGCGACCGCGTTGACAATCCAGTCGAAGTTCTCCTGCCCGACCGAGTGCAGGTCGGCGTCCGGCGCCGGGTTCATGAAGTCGATGGCGTAGGGAATACCGTCCTCGCACGCGAACTCCACGGTGTTGAGGTCGTAGCCGAGCGCCCGGCACAGCATCCGCGCGTCGCGCTCGACGCGCGCCAGCAGATCCTTCGGGTAGTCGGGAGGATTGCGCACGTAGCGCTCATGAAACGGCGCCCGCGGATCGTAGGGCATGATGTGGACCTGCTCCTGCCCGACCACGTAGCAGCGGAAATACTCCTTGAAGTTCACCGCCCGCTGGAGCGTCATGCACAGGGTGCGCGACTGGTCGAAGGCGGTGAAGAACTCCTCGCGGTCGTTGACCTTGTAGACGTCGCGCCAGCCGCCGCCGTCAAACGGCTTCAGGAACGCCGGGAAGCCGACGTAGTCGAAGATCGACTCCCAGTCGAGCGGGTAGCGCAGGTTGCGCATCGATCGCTCAGTGGTGCCGGTCGGGTGTTCCTTGTGCGGCAGCAGCGCCGTGGGCGGCACCGCCACGCCGAGTTTGGTGGCGAGCGCATAGTTGAAGAACTTGTCGTCGGCGCTCCACCAGAACGGGTTGTTGATCACCTTCGCGCCGCACAGCGCTGAGTTCTTCAACCACGCGCGGTAGAACGGGATGTCGTGCGAAATGCGGTCGACGATCACGTCGTAGCCGCACGGCTCGGCCATCCGGACATCGTCGATTTGCACGAACTCCGCGGCGATGCCCGGAAGGTTCATCGCCGTGATGCGCTCGACCAGCGCAGCCGGGAAGGTGTTTTCCATGCCGAACAGGATGCCGATTTTTTTCGCGCGCTGCGAGAGACGCACCACTTCGGCGGCTACATTCACCTCAAAGCGATGCCCGACGCGTCGCCGCTGTTGCTGGCGGCGGCGGGCCGGTATGCCGACCGCGTCAGCGTCAACATCGAACTGCCGACGCCGCAATCTGCAACGCCTCGCCCGAGAAGTCACAACCGGCGATCGTCGGCGCCATGAGCCGGCTGCGAGAAGGCATCGATGGCGCGCGGACGACGCCGGGCTCTCGATTTAAAGCGCCATCGTTCGCTCCCGCCGGGCAGTCGACGCAAATGATCGTCGGCGCCACCGACACGACCGACAGCGCGATCCTGACGACCGCATCGGCGCTGTATTCGAAGCAGCGGCTCCGCCGCGTCTATTACTCGGCCTACAGCCCGATTCCGCAATCGGACCCGTTTCTGCCCGCGCAGCCGGCGCCGCTGGTGCGCGAGCACCGGCTCTATCAGGCAGATTGGCTGCTCCGGTTCTACGGCTTTCGCGTGATATAGGATTTGACGGGGTCCGGGATCGGGGATCCGGGAGCCTCGCGAAAGCTTACCCCGGTTCCCCGTTCCCGGGACCCGGCTCACGGGAGATAGGCCGCCGCCATCGGCCGCCAGTGCGGCCAGTCGTGTTTCGAGTCGTTCCAGACGTGAAGGCTATGGTGGATCCCCTTCGCCCGGAGCAGCGCCGAGAACTGCTCGTTCGGCGCGCGGCAAATGTCGTGGTCGCCGGTCACCAGCACCCACTTGTTGCGGCGGAACTGGTCCAAATAATACCGGTCGCTGAGGCCCGGCAGGAACGACGCGGGGTTGAGAAAGTAGCAGTCCTCGTCGAAGTAGCCGTCGAGAAACTGCGACACGTCAAAGGCGCCGCCCATCGTCACGCACGACGTGAACGTGTAGGGATGCCGCAACGCGAGCGACATCGCATGGTAGGCGCCGAAGCTGCAGCCGGTGACGCCGATGTCGTCATGCCGGGTCAGATGCCGGACCAGCGGGACCACCTCGTTCAGCACGTAGTCCTCGAAATGCAGATGCCGCTCGACCCGGTGCCGCGGGTGAATCTTCTTGCAGTACCAGCTCTCGCTGTCGATCGACGAGAGGCAGAACAGCCGGAGCTGCCCGTGCTCGAGCTTGTCGCCGAGCGCCGAGATCATGCCGCGGTCTTCGTACTCGAAGAACGCGCCCATCGAGGTGGGGAACACCATCACCGGCGGCCCGTTGTGGCCGAACGTGAGCAGTTCCATGTCGCGGTTCAACGAACGGGAAAACCACTTGTGGTGGTCGCGGACCATAGGTAACGAAGCCTATACTGATCGCACCTGTTGATGCACCCGCCGGTTAGCCAGCTCCGCCGTCACGAGCAGTTCCACTCGGACCATCTTACGCACGACCGGGACGTTCTGGTCTGGCTGCCGCCCGGTTACGACACCCCGGCGGAGGGCCAACCCTCGCCCGAGCCGGGCTCGACCGGGGCCCGCTACCCGGTCCTGTACATGCACGACGGGCAGAACCTGTTCGAGCCCGACACCGCGTTTCAGAAAGGCGAGCATTGGCGGGTCGGCGAGACCGCCACCGAGCTGATCGAGGCCGGCCGCATCGAGCCGCTGATCATCGTCGGCATCTACAACACCGGCGACGCCCGCCTCGACGAGTACACCCCGACCGACGACGCCACCCTCGGCGGCGGGCATGCCGACGACTACGGGCGCATGATCATCGAGGAGCTCAAGCCGATGGTCGATCGCACCTATCGCACCCGCCTGGATCGCGGCAGCACCGGTATGGCCGGCTCGTCGCTCGGCGGCCTGGTGTCGTTGCATCTGGCGTTCAATCACCCGGAGGTGTTCGGGTGCGCCGCCGCCCTGTCGCCCTCGGTGTGGTGGGATCGCAAGGCGATCCTGAAAACGATCCGGAAGTCGCGCTCGAAGCCGCGGCTGCGATTGTGGGTCGACATGGGCACGGCGGAGGGCCGCCGCGGCCTCGACGATGCGCGGCTGTTGAAGGCGGCGCTGGTCGGACTGGGTTTTGTCGACGGCGTCGATCTTCATTACGCCGAGTACGAGGGCGCGACGCATTCCGAGCAGGCGTGGTCGCAGCGGGTCGGGCCAATGCTGGAGTGGCTGTTCCCCGCGTGATCGACCTCGGCCGCCCCCACGGCCATTGCCTCGATGCGGCAGCCCTGGCTCAGCGCTGTGGCGTGGTTTTCGCGCCGGCGCTGGACACCGAGCCCGGCAGGGCGGCCTGTCCCCGCCTGGATTCATCGAGCGAGAGCGACAGCACGCGCATCGCCTCCTGATCGGCGTGGAAGCCCATCGAGTTCTCGGCTTCGACGAAGTCGAGGAAAAACTGCGCGCGGCGGTGGTGATTGCGGGAGGCCGCCAGCTGCGGCTCCGCCGCGCCGCGCTGTTGCGCGGACTTGATGTCGGCGATCAGCGCCAGCAGCGCATCCAACGCGACGTTGCGGATTTGTTGCGTCCGGTCCTGGATGGTGTGCACCCGCGTCTTGAGCTCGTCTTCCGACCAGCGGTGGCAGGTCTGGCAAGCCTTGTTGACGTTCAGCAGCGGGCTCTGGATGTGGTGGTCGGTCACTTTCATCGCGCCGACGCGCTGGTACGGCATGTGACAGTCGGCGCAGGCGACACCCGAGCGCGCGTGAATCCCCTGGTTCCACATCTCGAATTCCGGGTGCTGCGCCTTGAGCATCGGCGCGCCCGATTCGGCGTGCGTCCAGTCCTTGAATCCGTTCTCTTCGTAGTAGGCGAGAATCTCGTCCGCCTTCAGGCCCTTGTCCCAGGGATAGGTCAGCCGCTTTTCCGGGCCCTTGAAGTAGTACTCGACGTGGCACTGACCGCAGACGAATGCGCGCATCTCCTGGCGCGTGGCATCGCGGTTGACGTCGTAGTCGGCCACGCCTTGCGCGGCCTTGACCTTCTGGATGCCCTCGAGAAAACCGGGCCGGGTCACGCGCAGCCGCATGCTACGCGGATCGTGGCAATCGATGCAGGCGACCGGATGCGTCACCAGCTTGCGCGCTTCCTGGTAATTCATCTGGTTCATGGCCTCGAACCCCTTGATCAGATCGCCGCCGCCAAGCTTTCGATATGGCCCGTAGACCGACGCGTGGCAATGCATGCAGGTGCCGGGCTGTTGCGTGACGGCCTGGCGCTCGGTAAAGGTCTGGTCCTCGAGCATGTAGGCGTGGCCGCGCTCCTCGCGAAAGTCCTTCGAGAACGCATAGCCCGCCCACATGGTCTTCAGCCGCGGATCCTCTTCGAGGCGCGACTGCGCGACGATCGACCGCGGATCGGCGGCGGTCGGCGTCCGCGGCACCGCCTCGCTGCCGCCGTACCTGGTGCGCGTCTGATCAACGGTGCGCTGGTAGCCGTCGTACTGCACCGGAAAGTTCTGCCCCCACACCTCGGGATCGGTGATGTCCTCGGTCAGTTCGACGACGCGGTGGAACGGCTCGCTGGCTTCCTGTTGCCGCTGGAAGATGTTGACGAGCAGCGCCGTGATGCCGATCGCGGCGATCGCCGCAACCACGGCGATGACGAGCGGAACGCCGAAGCGCGAGCGCGGGGTGTCGGTCATGGTCTGCTACTCGATGTGTCCGACGTCGTTGTGGCACTTGGTGCACGACAGCCCCCCCGCCGGATTGGTGGTGTGCGCGGGATCGATCGCCGCCGTGATCTCGGCGTGACACTTTCGGCACGCCATTTCCGTGACTTGCTGGTTCCGCGCGGTGATGCGGATCGGATCGGGAAAGCGCCCGGTCGTGAAGTAGAACGAGTGCCAGAACCCGTTCTGGGCCTTGGTCAGGTACTTCGGCACGAGGCCTGGCGGCGTGTGGCAGTCGTTGCACACCGCCACCGAGCGGTGGCTGGCGCGCGTCCAGGCATCGTAGTGGCCACGCATGATGTGGCAGTTCGCGCACGCCTGGGGATCGTTGGTGAGGTACGAATAGCCGCGCGCGTAAGCGAAGGTGTAGCTACCGACGCCCGCGGCGAGTCCGAGGATGACGGCAGTTCCGATCAGCCAGCGTGACCCGCTCACGTGCCTAACTTAGCCTGAATCGGCCGCCCTACAGTCGAGGCGGCCGCGCACCGTCCCGGCACCCCGGCGACGCGGTCTACTTGTGCTTCGAGTAGACGGTCATCTTGCCGTCCTTCGTGAACGCAACCACGTCGTACGCTTCCTTGGTGTTGCCCTGTTCCATGCCGGGGGAGCCCATCGGCATTCCCGGTGCGGCAATGCCGGCGATGGCGGGCTTCTCTTTCAGCATCCGCCTGATGTCCGACGCCGGCACGTGGCCTTCGACCACGTAGTTGCCGATCTTCGCGGTGTGGCACGAGGTGCCGTCCTCGGGAAGTCCGGCGGCTTTGCTCACCGCCCTCACATCGGCGGCCGACACATCCATGGCCTGGACATCGAAGCCGCTGGCCTTGAGGTGGTCGACCCACAGACGGCAGCAGCCGCACGACGACGTCTTGTAGACGGTGACTTTCTGCGCCGGCGTGGCTGCCGGCTTCTGCTGGGCCGACAGCACGACGGCCGCGCCCGCGAAGACAATTACTGACAGCCCGGAGACAAAGGTTTTCATGCGCATCCATGAATCGTACCCGATCATTGGAGGAACACACCATGTGCAAAATCCTTGCGCTGACCGTCCTTTGCGCCTGTTGCGCAATCAACGCGCGGGCGCAGTCGTTTGCCCCTGCCGGCTGGGCCGACGGGTTGCAGCTCGCGGCACCGGTGGATCGCAATCCCGATCCCGCAATTGTCGAGATCGATCTGCTCGCGACGGCTGCGGACGTGCGGATCGATGGCAAGACGGTACACGCGTGGACCTATAACGGCAGTCTTCCCGGGCCGCTGATCAAGACCCGTGTCGGCGACCGCCTGATTGTTCACTTCCGCAACGAGCTCGAGGAGCCGACCACGGTGCACTGGCACGGCGTGCGCGTGCCGATCGAGATGGACGGGGTCCCGGAGATCTCGCAGCCCGAGGTCAAGAAGGGTGAGTCGTTCACCTACGACTTCATCGTGCGCGACGCGGGACTGTATTGGTATCACCCCCACGTCAGGTCGGCCGCGCAGGTCGGCTACGGACTGTTCGGCGCGCTGCTGGTCGAGGATCCCGAAGACGGGGTCGGGGTGGACGACGAGGTCACGCTGGTGTTGAGCGACATCGGCTTTGACGCCAAGGGTGTGCTCGAGCCTGCCGACAGCGGCGGGTCGGCCGGCATGGTGTTCGGCCGCGAAGGCGATTACGTCCTGGTCAACGGCCGCCACCGCCCGGTGCTGCGGGCGCGCCCCGGGGCGCCGCAACGCTGGCGCATCGTCAACGCCGCGAAGAGCCGGTTCTTTTATCTCGATCTCGACGGGCAGGCGTTCACCGTGATCGGCACCGACGGCGGCCTCCAGCAACGGCCTGAGACGACCGACATCCTGCTGGTGACCGCCGGCGAGCGGGTGGATGTGATCGTCACGCCGAAGGGAAAAGCGGGCGAGCCGCTGCGGCTGCGCGCGATGCTTTACAACCGCGGATACGGCAGCGTCGAATACCGCGCGGTCGAGGAGCTCCTGACGATTGAGTTCACCAGGGAGGCGCCGATCGCCGCCAGACCGGTCGCCGTCTCACGCGCCATTGTCCCGGCGTCCATCGACGGCGCGACCCCGGTCGACATCGTGCTGACGCTGCCGCCGATGAAGAACAACAAGTCGGAATTCCAGGTCAACGGCGTGCCGTTCTGGAAGGCGAAGCCGTACCAGGCGAAGCTTGGCGAGAAGCAGCTGTGGATCGTCAAGAACGAATCGGACTGGGACCATCCGTTCCACCTGCACGGCTTCTTCTTTCAGGTCGTCGATGAAGCAGGACAGCCGGTGAGCCCGCTGGCGTGGAAAGACACCGTCAACGTGCCGATGAAGAGCACCGTGCGGCTGGTCGTGACGTTCGACGAGCGTCCGGGTGAGTGGATGTTTCATTGCCACATCCTCGACCATGCGGACGGCGGGTTGATGGGCACCGTGGTAGTGGGCGGCGGCGCGGGCGGCGGCCACCTGCATAAACCTCAGTAGCCCAGGGTGTGTTTACCACCGGTAGTTCAGCCGAATGAATCCGGCGTGTGCGGTGTATGGCCGGTAGAGATAACCGAGCAGCAGCGCGGTGGTCGCTCCGGCCGGTTGTCCTTCCTGGACCGGTGGTAACGCAATGCCCGAAAGCGTCGTCGGTCCCAACGCAAAGTCCTCCACGTTGTAATCGTCGAACCAGTAGGCAGCTCCGACCCGCAGATTGCGCGAAATCTCGTAGGTCACGTCGATCTCGCCGCGCAGCAATTCGTTCTTGACGGGCGGCAACTCTTCCGGCGCCGCCAGCGGCGATCCCGTGACCAGCCCGTAAAGATAGGTGTCGTTCGATCGGTTCCAGTCGGCCGACAGGCGAATCAGCGTGCGCTCGATGACGCGGTCGACGTCGATGGCGGTCTCCAGGAACTTGACCTTGCCCGTGTAGTCGGTCGTCCAGTCGCGGAGCGGATTGGCCTGATCGGCGGCGTTGTTCGCATTGCGCGAACGCTGCAACGATCGGTACTTCTCCCAGCCGTAGCTTGCGGTCAGGTTGTAGCGGTCGTCCGGCGACACCGTGAAGCCCGCGGAGTATTGATCCGAATCGAATGATTGCAGGCCATGCGGACTGCTCGGGTAGTCGTCGCGGCCGACCCCGGCCGAGGCCGTGACCCCGAGCATGCCGCCGGTCGTGGCGTTGGCGATCAGGGTGAGTCGGCGGCGATTGCGGTCGGCGATGTCGTAATGCCTCATGCCGGCCAGCTCTCCGACCCCGGCCAGCGCTTCGGCTTCGAAACCGTCACCGTCTCGACGGCGGTCCTCGTAGATGCCGCGCAGCGTCAATGGTGAGTTGCCCGCGGTGTCGAGCGAGACCCGAAACACGTTCTCCGCCGTCGTCTCCCAGATGCGGTGCGTGTACTCGGAGGCGAGGTGACTGAAGCCGATCTTGAGCGAGGTCGTGGGGATCAACTGGAACGCGGCGTCGGCATCCATGGTCGTACGCGTGACGCTGTGGTACTCGGACGGCGAGGCGACGGCGTTGAACGACGAGTCGTAGACGACGGTGCCTCCCGGGCGTTCGAAGATCGGCGTCTGCACGTCGACGTCGGCGTAGCGATACTTGGCGTTGAAGGAGACCAGCCGCGAGGGCCGCGCGGCGAGCGTCACCTGCGCGATCGTCATCTGGTTCTGCGCCTCGGACGCCGCCCGCGACAATGCGATCGGCGCGATTGCGGTGTTGATGGTGAAGGGCAGCAGGTCTGCATTGCTGCGGCCTTGTCCGAGCGCGACATAGCCGGTGAGGCGCGAGCGCCCGGGCAGGCTGATCGCGCCGGTGCCGTGCAGGTATGACAGGGTATTTGCGGGCCACAGCGCCATGCGGCCCTGCGACGGCGCGCCCGCGAGGTCGGGGCCGTAACGGAGTGGATTGTCCCAGGTGACGCTTTCGACATTGTTGTTGAACGTCGAGCCGTCCCAGCCCACCCGGATCATGCTGGTCTGGTTGCCCCACTCGTATGCCGTCTGCAGTTCGGTGTGGCGCCAGTCGACCGGCACAGGCAGCTCCACGGCGTTGCTGAATCCGAAGGTGCCGCCAAACGGAATGGCGCCCTCGCGCGTGGTGTTGCGGATGGTCAACGTGAGATCCGACGATCGATCGATGCTGAGGCCGACGTTGGCCTCGCCGATCGAGCGCAGCGTTCGCAGATCGAAACGCACCGCCTGATCTTCGAAGTTGCGCAGGGTCTTGGTGCCCGACTGGATCTCCTGCTGCAGCGAGTCTTCGAGCCTGAAGACGCCGGGCGCGGTCTGCGTGTACAGCGTGCGGGTGTCACGGCTGATGAACATCGGGATTTGATCCCACAGCACCGACGCCGTCAGCCGGCCGACGCGCTGGAAGTGCAACAGGTAACGCTGATCGCGGTAACCCGCGTTCCAGGCCTGCGCCTCGACGATCCACTCGTCAGTGCGGCGGCCGATCAGCAGGTTGTTGGCGTAGATCCCGCCGCGCAGATCACGGTATCGCTGGAAGCGCGCCTCATCGCCATCGACCTGATTGATCCGGCCGCCGAAGTCGAGCGAGCCGTAGATCTTGCCGGTGAACTCACTGCGCGCAATCTCCACCGGATCGGTGAGGGCCGCCAGCGACGCGGGATCCTGCGCGCGCGCGGCCGCCGCGGTGACCAGCGCCAGGACGGCGGCCATGCAAAGTTGGGTGCGCATGGTCGTCTCCTTACTGCCGCAGGAACGTCGCGCCGGACGGATGGTTCGACCCATGGATGGCGGAATGGCAGGTCACGCAGGAGCGGCTATAGAGCCGGTTGCTGCTCTGCAGCACCTTGCCGTCGTAGATGGTCGACGGGTGCCGCGTGTGGTTATGGCAGCGCTGGCACAGGAACGGCAGCTTGCGACCAGCATGCGATCGTTGTTCGAGCCGTGCGGATCGTGGCAGGTTGCGCAGCTGTCGCCGCTGATGCCGGCGTGCTCGAAGAGGAACGGCCCGCGTTTTTCGGTGTGGCAGGTCGCGCACGATTCGTTGATCGAATTGCCCGCCTTCAGCAGCCGCACGTTGGTCGAGCCGTGCGGGTTGTGGCACGACGCGCATTCCATCTTGCCCTCGCGAACCGGCATGTGGCCAGAACGGTCCAGCTTCGCGACCTTGTCGCGGTGGCACGTCATGCACTGCTGCTGCTGGTTGACGGCCTTGAGCTGCGCATTGGCCGACTTGGGCTGATGGACGCTGTGGCAGGTCACGCACGACACGTTGCGGGCCTCGTGCTGGCTGCCCTTCCAGAGCGCGTGTGATCCCCGGTTGTGGCAGGTCGCGCAGGTCTCGGTGACCGCCTTGGCGGAGAGCTGGTTGAACTGGATCGGCTTGACCTTGTTCGGATCGCTGATGTGCGCTTCGCCGGGGCCGTGGCAGCTCTCGCAACCCTGCAACGCGGCGGGGCTGCGCGGGTCCCTGGCTTGCCCGTGCTTGGTGGCGTTGATCGACGCGTCGTAGCCGGTGTGACACGTCGCGCACGCCTCGCTGCCAGCGTATCCGGCGGCCGGGGTCGCCGGCGCCTGTTGGGGAGCGGCCGTTGCCACGGCTGGCGGTGTAGCCTGCGTGGACGAGGCTTCGACGACGACTGGACGTGTGACGGTAATGGTCAGGACGGCGGCGAACAGCGCTCCCGCGGTCACGGTCATCATCGTCATAGGCTCAGGGCATCGCATGGCAGCTCTCGCAGTCCTGTTTGATCACGGCTCCGTTCTTCGTCTTGTGGTTGTCGTCGTGACAGCGGAAACAACCATTGAAGAAGGCGTGACCGATGTTGTTCGGGTAGGTGCCCCACTTCACGTTCATCGCCGGAAAGACATTGCGTCCGTAGATCTCCTGCACCCCCGCGATCATCTCAGTCACTCCGGTTGAGTGCGACGCGTAGGTCGTGCGCAGGCGTACTTCAATGCCGCGGCGTGCGTCATCTCCGCTCGCGTAGTCGTCCTTCAATGCAGCCACCGCTTCGCGGCGCGCGAATGGCAAGGTCCGCAGCAACTGTCCGTTGGCGATCGCGGTATCAACGGCGCGCTCGGCATTCGGCTCGAACGTGTGGGCGGGGCGGTTATGGCAATCGACGCAGTCCATCGACCGCCGTTCGCCCAGTGCCAGCTGTTCAGGGGTGACGCCGTCGATGGCGTACTCCTTGACGTTGCCCTGGCGGTCGGTGAACTTCACCCACGGGATGGTCTGGCGCTGGCGGTCGGTGGCGATGAACTCGATCTTGTTGTCGATGTTCATGTGCCAGTGAATGCCGCTTCCCGCGCCCAGCTCGGCGCGGCCGCCGCCGACGTGTAGCTGCAGGTTGGTCACCGTCTCCGTGCTGGTCTCGTCGTCGGCGAACTCACGAACGGCCTTGAGCGTGTCGCCGTGCTGCTGCTCGGCCCTGTGGCACCTCTGGCAGGTGTCGCGATCGGAGCGCAGGTTGTGAACCGGCGCCGGCACCGGTTTCGGCACGTTATTGGTGAACAGTTGCCACAGCTGGCGCGTGCCGTTGATCTTTGATCGCACCAGCGCTCCGGCGCCGGGTCCGACGTGACAGGACACACACGCGCACTTCAGCATGCGCGCTGACTTGGTACGCTTTCCACTCCGGTTCCATGGTGGTGTGACAGGTGGTGCCGCAAAACTCCGCCGACTCCATGCGATGGACGGTGCCGTAGGCGGCAAGGGAAACGATCAGGATGTTGACGCACGTCAGCAGTGCGACGGCGAACACCACCGTCCGCGTCCGCGGCAGGCGCAGGTCGATCACCGGCCATTCCGGTTCGGTAGCGCCGGCAGCGACTCTGCGTTGTCGGCGCCACACCCCGATCGCGATCAGCAACAGCCCGAACACGAACACCGCGGGTACCGCCACGAACAGCAGCAACCCGATGTACGGATTGCGCAGCTGCCCGGCGAATTCGAGCGCGAACAGCGCCAGGAACACGATCGCCATCGCGGTCGTGATCGACGCGCCGACCAGGCTGAGCGGATTGCGCACGGCGGAGGACAGGTCGATGCGCATGTTGGTCGACGCGGGCTACTTCTTCCTGGCGGCGAGAAACGCGACCAGCGCGTCGAGATCGTCCTTGGGCAGATTGGGGTAGGCCTTCATCAGCGGTTTGCGGGCGGCCTTGGTCTTGGCGGTCATCTCGACGGGATGGATGATCCACTCGCGAATCTCATCGGCGGTCAGCTTGGTGCCGATGCCATCGAGCGGACCCTTGGCCATGCCCTTGCCGTCGAGGGAGTGGCACATCGAGCACTTCTGGGCGGCATAGACCGTCGCGCCCCTGGCGACGGCATCCTGCGCGGACGCCGGTGAGGGGCCGGCGGCAACGACCGCCAGGAAAGCAACTGCGAGTGTTCGAAGCATGACGACTCTCCATCCCGCGCCACGAGCGCGTACGGCCAATATGACGATCCTGTTGTGGGCCTGTCTGTGCAAAACAGCACCCACCAGGAAAATGGGACGATCGGCCGACTCGGCCGGTGGCGCCAGGAGGTTCACCGGCCGGCGCCGCCTCGCGGCAGCAGCATCATCATCTTCGTGACGCCTTCATCGACCTGCTTCTCGAGGCGCTGCTGGTTGTCGATGATGCCGTTCATGGCGTCCTGCGCCCAGCCGCGCCATACCACCTTGCTGGTCCTGGCATCGACCAGGTCGACGACGAGCGTGCCCTGTTCGTAGTCCACGATTTGCGGCTCGCAGTTGCCATAGCAGTAACCGTAGCGCTGGTCCACCGCGTAGACGTCCATCCGCTGGTTGACGCTGGCGTGATAGTGGATCAGCAGATCGGGCGTTGCGCCAACGGCACGCGCGAAGCCTCTTGCGGCCATCTTTTTCTCGATGGCGCCTTGGAGGTAATCGTTGAAGAACGGGTTGTTGTCGAGGCGAGGATCGCCAACCGGCAGATTGTCCGGCGGACCCCAGTCGTAGGTCGCGTAATCCGCGAAGCGAACGTCCTTGTCGAGGTGCGAGCTGACGTTCATGGTGGCGCAGCCGGCCATCGCCACCATTGCCATCGCCGTGAAGATCCAAATCACTCTACGCAACACAGGCCACCTTTCAAGGGCTTCATGACCCGCTACGGGTCTTTCGATATCTGCCGGTTCCGTCGATCTCGAGGAACCCTTCCGCGACCAGGGAGTCGAACACCGTGGCGCAGGTCGTCCGATCGAGGTTCCATAACCGTCTGGCCTGGTCGATCGTCAGCCGCATCCCCGGCATTTCTCGGAATTCGCTGCGGACTCTCGTGAGCAGGCGTTTGTCGTCGCTCGTCTGGAACAGCGTCACGGTGCAGGTCGGACGCCGACAGTCCGCTACACCCGGGCTCCGCTCGTCGCGCGCATGAGCATCACCTCGTTGTCACCACGGCGCCCACCGCGTCGCGCAGCACCGCCACGATCACATCCGCGTGCGCGTCACGAATCACCAGATCGTTGTGGATCAGGCGGTACTGAGCGGCGCCGGCAACGGCGGCAGCGCCGCGGCGAGCTTGGTCGGAAAATCGTAGAGCTCGGAACCCGGGAACGGCCCGAGCGGCGCAGCACGATGGCTGCTGCCGACCCCGGACATCCTCGGCTCGCCCGCCTGGCCGATCAACGCGCGCGCGATCAGCTGGCGGAAAACAATCGTCACCGGCAGCGTGAAGACCTTCGGGGCGACAGTGGCGACGGGGACGGCCTCTGGGAAGGTTGCGAGGCCCTGGTGCCGCTGTGTGTAGTCCGCCACGCTGCGTTCGAAGTCACGAAGAATCTGCGCCTGTTCAGCAGCCGTCTGGGCACCCGCTCCGTGGGGCGTCAGCGCAAGTCCAAGCATGCCGATGACGATGGCTCTTCTCATTGGAGTGTTCCTGCAAGCGTATTGAGCATCGTTCGTGCCAGCCCAAGAAGGCGTCGGTTCCGTCGAAAACCGGTCGGCAACCTTGGCGCTCCATCCGGGCAGGGCGGAATAGTTCCCGCCGATGCGGAAAATCGCGCGTGGTCTTTGGTTGGTCGCACGGCTCAGGTAGACTGACGGCGTGACTCAGTCGCGGGATCGCGCCGGTGATGCGCTGCGGGTCGAGGGCGCGCGGTGGCGCGCCGTGGTCGATGCCGCGGTCGACGGCATCATCGTGATCGATGCCCGCGGCCGGATCGAGGCGTTCAACGCCGCTGCGGCGGGCATGTTCGGTTACTCCGAAGCCGACGTCCTCGGTCACAACGTCAAGCTGCTGATGCCGGAGCCCGATCACTCGCAGCACGACGGCTACCTCGAACACCACCTGCGCACCGGCGAGAAGAAGATCATCGGCATCGGCCGGGCGGTGACGGCCCGGCGCAGCGACGGCCATACCTTCCCGGTGCATCTGTCGGTGGGCGAGTTCGAGATCGACGGCGAGACTCACTTCACGGGAATCCTTCACGACCTGTCGCAACGCGCCGAACTCCAGGATCGGCTGCGCGAGGCCACCGCGCTGGCGCGGCTCGGCGAGATGGCGGCGGTGATCGCGCACGAGGTCAAGAATCCACTGGCCGCGGTACGCGGCGCGGTGCAGGTAATCGGGTCGCGCCTGCCGGCGACGTCGAGCGACGGGGCGGTCATCAAGGAGATCATCGTTCGCATCGATGGTCTCAACGATCTGATCGAGGACCTGCTGGTGTTCGCGCGGCCGCCGGTGCCCAAGCCGTCGCGCACGCCGCTGCGCCCGTTGGTCGCGTCGGTCGCGGCCTTGCTCGGGCGCGATCCGATCTATCGCGAGCTCGAGGTGTCAATCGAAGGTGACGGGTTGCCCGCGTGGGCGGATCCGAACCTGCTGACGATCGCGCTGCAGAATCTGCTGATTAACGCGGCGCAGGCGCAGCAGGGCCGCGGTACCATCCGCGTCACGGTGCAACCCGACGGCGCCTCGAATCGCATTGCGATCATCGACCTCGGCCCCGGTCTTCCCGCTGAAATCCGCAAAGACCTGTTCCGGCCGTTCAAGACCACCAAAGCGCGCGGCACCGGCCTGGGCATGGCCACCGCCAAGAGGCTGATCGAGTCCCAGGGTGGGACGATCGTGGTTGACTGTCCATCGTCCGGCGGCACGGTGGTCACGCTGACCATTCCAGCGGCTCCTGCCGAAAGCGCCTGATCGCTACGACGGTTTATGCAGGTCGAACTTGTCGATGCGGTAGCGGATCTGGTCGCGATTGAGGCCCAGTAGCGTCGCCGCTTTGGTTTGATTCCACCCGCTGCGTTCGAGCGCCTGGACGACGAGCGACCGTTCCAGCGCTTCGAGGTTGATGCCCTCGATCGGCAATGTCACCGCCGTCGACAGCTCGCCGTCGGCGGCCGCCAGTATCGGGAAGTGGCTCTCGTCCAACTCATCGCCATCGGCGAGCAGCACCGCGCGCTCGAGCGCGTTCCGCAGCTCGCGGACGTTGCCCCGCCAGGGGTAGTCTTCGAGCGCGGTCATCGCCGCCGCCGACATGCCGCGGATCTTCTTGCGGAACTCGGTGTTGAAGGCATCGATGTAGTGGTTGACGAGCGGCGCGATGTCGCTTTTGCGCCCCGTAGCGGCGGCAACTCGACCGACATGACATTCAGCCGATAGAACAGGTCCTCGCGGAAGTGGCCCTTCTTGACCTCGTCCAGCAGCGACCGGTTGGTCGCGGCGACGACGCGAACGTCGACCTTGATATCCTGCGAGCCGCCGACGCGCTTGAACGACTTCTCCTCGAGGAAACGCAACAGCTTGGCCTGCAGAAGCGGCACCATCTCGCCGATTTCATCGAGGAATACGGTGCCGCCGTCGGCCGATTCGATCAACCCCCGCTTCTGGCGATCGGCGCCGGTAAACGCGCCCCGCTCGTGTCCGAACAGCTCGCTTTCGAGCAGCGACTCCGGCAATGCCGAGCAGGTGATGTTCATGAACGGTTTCGAGGCGCGGTGACTGCTGTAATGCAGCACCTTGGCCGCGAGGTCCTTGCCGGTGCCGCTTTCGCCGGTCAGCAGCACCGTCGAGGCCGGGCTGCCCGCGATTCGCGCCAGCAGCGCGCGCACCTCCTGCATCCCGGCGCTCTCGCCGACAATGCTGCCGAGCTCGTAGGGCTGGGCCTGGCGGGCGCGCAAGACGCGCACTTCGCGGCGCAGCTGCGTGGTCTCGAGCGCCTTCTCGGCGAGCAGCATCATCTCGTCGAGATCGAACGGCTTGTTGGCGTAATGGAAGGCGCCGCCCTTCATGGCCTCGACGACGTTGCCGACGTCGGTGTTGGCGGTCAGCATGATGACGAGCGTGTCGGGATCGGTGTCCTTGATCTGCTTGAGCACCGCCAGGCCGTCGCCGTCGGGCAGCGCAAAGTCGAGCAGCACCAGGTCGGCGCCGTCGCGGTGCTGGGAAACGGCTTCACCCGCGGTGCCCGCTTCGAGCGTACGGTAGCCCTCTTGTTTGAGGCGGTTGACGAGCGACCAGCGGATCAGCGGCTCGTCATCGACCACCAGCACCGTCGCATTCGGCATCTACGAGGGCCTCGGCTCGGTCGCGCTCACCAGCCGGCTCAGGTCGTCGAGTTCGAAGGGCTTATTAATCACGGTCGCGCCGAGCCACGCGGCCTGCAGCGCGATTTCCGAGGTGCCGAACGCGGTCATGAGGATGAGCGTGGCAGCGGGGAGTAATTGCCGCAGCGTGGCCAGCAGCGACAGGTCATTCATGTCCGGCAAACGCAAATCGAGGACGATCACGTCAAACGGCGTCGCGGCCGTGGTGACGGCGCGAAGCGCGCCGCTCGCGTCGGCGGCCTGCTCGACGGCGTAACCCAGGTCCGACAACGACTCGGCAACCGACCAGCGGATGAGCGCTTCGTCGTCGACCACCAGGATGCGGCGGTGGAAAAACTCCGCGGTCGCGCGAACTTTCTCCCGCGCCGCGGGCCGGCTGCTCTCCCCGCTCGCTGGCGGGAATCCGTCGATTGCACTGATTACGGTCTTCATGTCAGCGTGAATATCAAGAATCGCGCCGTTGCCGGACACGCAACGCGCAAGTATGTCGCGGTTTACGCCGGCGTGCCAACTGGGGCGCTGGCATAGCTTGTGCTGAGCTGATGGCGCCGGCGGTTGCCGGGTTGAGATGGCCCAGGCTGAGATCGCCAGTGCCCCGGCTCCCGGCGCCACTGACAACATGAAGCTGTTCACGCTCGCGCTCGATTACGACGGGACTATCGCCGCCGATCACGGGGTTGATCCCGGCATTCGAGACGCGATCGCGGCGGCGCGCCGCGGCGGCATTGTCGTCCTGCTGGTGACGGGTCGAATCCTCAGCGAGCTGCGGCACAGCGCCGGCGAACTGCACTTCGTGGACGCCGTGATCGCCGAGAACGGCGCGATCCTGCATTTTCCCGCCAGCGGCCATACTTCCTTGCTGGCGGCGGGCGTGTCGTCCGCGCTGCTCGCGGAACTCTCCAGACGCGGCGTCGTCTTTCGCGCCGGCGAGTCGCTCGTCGATGCGGCTGCGGCCGACGCGCCGGTCATTCTGGAAGCGATCCGCGCGCTCGAGTTGCCGCTCGTCCTCGTCTTCAACAAGAGCCGCGTCATGGTCATGCCGCAGGGCGTCAGCAAGGCCACGGGGCTGAACACGGCACTCCTGACCCTGCGGCTGTCGGCGCGCAACACGCTCGCGATTGGCGATGCGGAGAACGATCACGAATTGCTGCGCCTGGCCGAGGTCGGCGCGGCGGTGCCGTGGGCGAGCGCGGCGCTTCGCGCGGCCGCCGATGTCACCTTGCCTGGCGAGAACTTCAGCGCAGTGGAACACTTCATCCGCCACCTGACCACGACCGGTGCACTTCCGAACGCCGGCAAGGGACGCCGCAAGTTGCTGCTCGGCTATACCGAGGATGGCCGCGAATTCCGCCTCGCCGCCCGCGGGCGCAACGTGCTGATTGCCGGTGATACCAAGTCCGGCAAATCGTGGGTGGCCGGGCTGCTCTGCGAACAGCTGATCCTTCACGGCTATTGCGTCTGCGTGATTGACCCGGAAGGCGACTATCGATCGCTCGAAGGGCTGCCGGGTGTTGCCGTCCTGGGCGGCGAAGACCCGCCGCCCTCGTCGCGCGAACTGATGCGGGCGCTGCGCTATCCCGATCGGAGCCTGGTGATTGATCTGTCGCGGCTGCCGCAGGACGCCAAGCTGGCCTACATCCGCACGCTGCTGCCCGCCCTGAACCAGATGCGCCAGCGTACCGGACTGCCGCATCGGATCGTGCTGGACGAAGCGCACTACTTCCTGCACGACGCCGACGCTGCCGACCTGCTCGACCTCGATCGCGACGGCTACACGGTCGTCACCTATTGCGCGTCGCGGCTGCCGAAAGCGCTGCTCGATTCCACCGAGGTGATGATCGTGACGGGCGAGTCGAACCCGGCGGAGACCGACGCCTTGTTCCGGTTGTGCCAGCCCGGCGATCGGCAGGAGTGGGACCTGGTGGGGCGGCTGCGTACCGGGCAGGCCGTGGTCCTGCCGATCACCGCCGAATCAGGTGGGCGGTTGCGGCTCTTCACGGTGGCCACGCGCCTGACCACGCACGTTCGCCATCGCCAGAAATACGTCGACGTGCCGGTATCGGACCACCGCGCGTTCGTGTTCGACGGCCAAGCAGGCCACGTTCGCGCGCGCACCCTGCGGGAATTCGTGCGCGAGCTCGAGCACGGCTCACAGGCGCTCGAGCCGTTTGTCGGCCGCAACGATTTTTCGCGATGGATCAAGGACGTGTTCGGCGATCACGCGCTGGCCGCGGACCTGCGCGCCATCGAAGTGGGCCACCGCACTGCTTCCCTCGCGGAGACGATTCCCGCCCTCGTCGACGCGATCCGCGCGCGCTATGACTTGCGGGACGAGCCGGGGTTCACCCCACCGTCGGGCACGGAGGTGGCGCCAGCCGTGATCCTTCCCGGATGAAAGCCCGGAGCCGGTGCGGAATATTACGCACCCCGGGGCAGAAATCCGCGCGCGGGAGCCGTGATATCAGCCGAAGGTTCGACAACGGCGTGGCCCGCACTGGCACGACGGTTGCGTCGCTTGAAGGTGCCTCTGCATGGCGAAGGACCACATCATGACACCGGACATCAAGCGGATCCTCGTTCCACTCGACTTCGGCCCCAGTTCGACCCACGCGCTGGCCTACGCGCATGGCCTCGCGCAAACCTACGACGCCGCGCTTCACCTGGTGCACGTGTGCGAGACGCCGGGCGCGTCGACTCCATCGATGGAGGGTTATGCCGTTGTCTACGCGGATTGGAACCGAGAACTCGGCGAGCAGGCCGAGAGGGAGCTCGCGAAGGCCGCGGCCACCGTCAACGATCTCAAAGTCACGACCGAGGTGCTGTTCGGCCACGTGGCGTCTGGCATTGTCGACGCCGCGGCCACCAACGAGACCGACCTCATCGTGATGGGAACCCATGGTCGTGGCGCGATGCTGCACCTGGTGATGGGAAACGTCGCTGAGCGCGTGGTGCGGGTCGCGCCCTGCCCGGTCCTGACCGTCAGGCAGCCCAAGGCGCCAGGGCAGGCGGCGCGCGCGCCGGTGGCGGGACTGGTGGCGTCCCTCGCGGTGGCGGCCGCAATGCTCGCGCCCGCGCTGGTGGCGGGGGCGAGCGCTCAGTCGTACCAACAGACGCCCGGCGCCGAGGTGTTCCGGACTTACTGCGCAAGCTGCCATGGCACGGCTGCGCGCGGCGACGGTCCGCTGGCCAGCTCGATGACCCGGAAGCCCGCGAACCTGACGGAGATTGCGAAACGAAATGGCGGCCAGTTTCCAACCGAGCTGGTGTTCAAGACCATCGACGGCCGCCAACCCGTGCGCGGTCACGGTGGCCCGGACATGCCGGTGTGGGGCGACGTGTTCACGCGGTCGCGCGAAGCGGGCGATGCCGATCGCGCGCAGGCGGTGATTCAGTCGCTGGTCGTGTTTCTCGAGTCGATTCAGTTGCGGCCGGGGTACGACAAGTAGTCGGCGCGGGGGCGGTTGGGGCGGCCGCACAAAGCGGCCCGGGACGCAAGGCATCGGAGCTGACCATGTCGACCTCGTGGATAATGAACACGCAATGACAGTCCTTCGACTTGCCCTCGCCCTCGGCGCCGCCGCAACGGTTCTGCTCGAGGTCCAGGTGCGGGCGCAACAGCCGTACGGCGACAGCCAGGCCGTGACGCAGTTTCAGCGGGCTCTCGACGAGTACGCCTTCCAGCACCGGCAGGTGGAGCGCCGCGTGGGTGGAGGGGCCGATCAACCCACGATGGCGGCTGCCATGCGGGAGGCTCGACCGTCGCCGGCAGACGGGGCGATCTTCACTCCCGTTGTGGCCGCCGCGTTTCGCGCGCGCCTCGCTGCCGCTCTCAGGACGCCGGGCTGCACCAGCCCCGGAACCTCGAGCTTCGTCGTGCCTCGTCCCAACGACGATGCGGGCCAGGCGATTGCGATTTCGGGCTGTCTCGTCGACGCCCTCCCGAGGCTTCCCGCTGAACTCGAGTATCGCGCCGCCAGCGTCACGCTCGTTCTCGTCGACACCCATGCCAATCTCGTCGTCGACGTGCTGCACGCCGCATTTCCGCCGCCAGCCGCACGGTAGCCACGGCGGCCGCGGCGACAATTGATTGCACCCGGCCGGGTCACCAAGGGGAAAATGGCGCACCCGAATGCTTCAATTTCCGGCCCGGATTGCGTGCGCGGCCGCGATCGTTGCCATCAGCGCGGCGCATGCAGCGGCGCAGTCGTTCGATATCAAGACCATCGATCCTGAAACCTTCCGCGCGATCGCACTCAAAATCACCGACGCGCAGCGTCCCGCCATCGACGGCAGGCTCACCGACGAAGCCTGGGCACTGGCGACCGCGCAGGGCAACTTCGTGCAGCGCGAACCGCACTACGGCGCCGCCTCGACGGAAAGAACCGAGTTCCGCGTTCTTTACGACGACAAGACGCTCTTCATCGGCGTGTGGGTGTGGGATTCCGACCCAGCGGGCATCATGGGCAGCGAGATGAAGCGCGACGCCGGACTCAATAAAGGCGATCAGCTCAAGATCACGATCGACACCTTTCACGATCATCGCAACGCGTTCTACTTCAGCACCAATCCGCTCGGCGCCTACAAGGACGCCAACACCGTCGAGAACGGCCGGACGATCAATTACGACTGGAACGCGGTGTGGGAGAACAAGACCTCGATCGACGACCGGGGCTGGTACGTCGAGATGGCGATCCCGCTCAACCAGCTGCGATTCAAGACCACGATCGGCGAGTCGACCTGGGGCCTCAACCTCTGCCGCATCCTGTTCCGCAAGAACGAAGAGTCTGTACTGGGTGCCGTTTCCGCGTGAGTGGGGGGCATCGGGCTTCGCGCGCGTGTCGAACGCGGGCGTGCTGCAGGGACTGAGCGGCGTCAAGTCCCGGCGCCGGCTCGAGTTCGTTCCGTTCATGCTGCCGACGGCCTCGCGTGACTACCTCGCCCGGGCGAAGGTCGAGACCGACGCCAAGTACGGCGGCGACTTCAAGATCGGCGTCACCAACGATCTGATCGCCGACTTCACCTTCCACACCGACTTTGCGCAGGTGGAGGCCGATCAGGAGGTCGTGAACCTGACCCGCTTCAGCCTGTTCTTTCCGGAGAAGCGGCAGTTCTTCACCGAAAGCGCGGGCATTTTCGATTTCGCGAAATCGGTGACCGGCCTTGGCGGCGAAGCGGCCGCCAACGATCCAGGCTTGCTGAATATTTTCTACAGCCGCCGCATTGGACTGGTGGATGGACAGCAGGTACCGATCGTCGGCGGCGGCAGGGTGACCGGGCGCGTCGGCGGCTACGCCTTGGGCGTGCTCAATATTTCGACCGAAGCAGCGACCCTCGCCAATCGCGCGCTCGACCACGCCAACTTCACCGCCATTCGCGTCAAGCGCAATGTCCTCAGGAATTCGACCATCGGCACGTTGCTCGTCAACAGCCAGGACGGAGTGTCCGACTACAACCGCACCGTCGGCATCGACGGCGGATTCGTGCTCGGCCGCTACGTGACCATGACCACCGTGCTGGCGAAGACCTTCACTCCCGGGACGTCGGGGAAGGATCTTGCCGGCGTGTTCGACTTCCTGTGGAAGAGCGACAAGTTCAGCTACGGCGGCCAGTATCTCGAAGTGGGCGAGCGCTTCAACGCCGAGATGGGCTACATCCCGCGCACCGACATCCGGGCCGGCAAGCTCAAGACGCAGTGGACGCCACGGCCGAAGTTCGGCGGCATCCGCCAGGTGATCGTCACCGGTACCACCGACTACTACGAGAATCACGCCGGCATCGTCGATTCGAAGACCCACGTGCTGTCGGCGCAGATGCAGCGACAGGACACCTCGGGTGCCTTCGCCGGGGTCACGCACGAGTACGACAGCCTGGCCGTTCCGTTCGCGACGGCTGGATCGACCGTGCCGGTCGGCGACTACTCCTGGACCTACACGACGATGAGCTATTCGTCGGATCGAACCAGGCCGGTCTACGGCACCATTGGCGGCGATGTCGGCGGCTACTACAATGGCGACCGCCAGACCCTGCGCGCCAACTTCACGATCCAGGCCCGCAAGACCCTGTTGTTCGAACCCAACTACACGCACAACCGGGTGACGCTGGCTGGCCGGCCGCTGCATTCGAGCAACGTGCTGAACTTTCGCGTCAGCCATTCGTTCTCGCCGGATTTTTACCTCAAGGGCTTCGTCCAGTACAACGACGACCGGAGATCGGCGAGCTTCAACTTCCTCTGGTGGTACCACTACAAGCCCGGCAGCGACCTGTATGTGGTCTACAACCAGGGATGGGACGTGGATTTGCCGCTGACCTCGCGCGAGCTGGTCGAGCGCTCGTACCGCGTGCGCTCGCGCTCACTGGCGGTGAAGCTGACCTATTGGCTTGCCCGGTAGACGCCACCAGTCAGAAAGACGTGGCCGCCGGCTCGATCACCGCGTCGTCGATGCGGCGCGCCTCCGCCGGACCCCAGCTGCCAGGCTCGTAGTCGTAGACCGGGTCGGTGACTTGCAGGACCGGTTCGACGATCCGCCACGATTGGTCGATCCCGGCAAAGCTCCCGAACAGGGTGTGATCGCCGTCGAGCGCATCGCCGAGCAGCCGCTCATATGGCGCCTGTTCGTCGCGGGGCTGCTGAACCTCGACCAGGCTGACGTCTTCGCCAACCATCTGCTCGCCGGCCAGTTTGGTGCGGGCGATCAATCCGAGTTTTACTTCAGGACTCAACTGGAAACGCAGCTCGTTGTGCGCCGGGGCCAGGCCATCGAAGATCTGTCGCGCCGGCGGCTTCAATCGCACGCGAATGCCGCTGACGGTGCTCGCAAGGCACTTGCCGGCGCGAATCACGATCGGCACGCCCGCCCAGCGGTCGTTGTCGACGTGCAGGCGGGCAGCGACGTAGGTCGCAACCCTGGACTGGGGATCGACGCCGTCTTCGGCGCGGTAGCCGCGATACTGTCCGAGCACGACATCGTCCGGCGCGAGCGCCCGCGTGGCGGCGAACAGCGCCACCTTGGCGGCATCGATTGCCCCGCCATCCCGTGAGGCCGGCGGTTCGATGGCGATGAGCGACAGCAGTTGCAGAAGGTGGTTCTGCACCACGTCGCGAACGACGCCGACCTCCTCGTAGAAGCGGCCGCGCCCCTTCACGCCGAACGCCTCGGCCATCGTGATCTCGATGCGCTCGACGTATTGACGGCACCAGATCGGCTCGAGGAACACATTCGCGAACCGAAAGTAGAGCAGGTTCTGCACCGGCTCCTTGCCGAGGTAGTGATCGATGCGGAACACGCCTTCGGCGGGGAAGAACTCGCGCAGCACCGCGTCGAGCGCCGCCGCCGATGTGCGATCGCGCCCGAAGGGCTTTTCGACGACGACGCGGGCGCTGCGGGTGCAGCCATTCTCGGCGAGCCCGCGAACCACGGTGTCGAACATCACCGGCGGAATCGCCAGATAGAACAGCGGACGTTCGCTGGGGCCGAGCGCCCGCTTCAGCGCCGGGAATGCGGCGGGGTCGTTGTAGTCGCCGGCCACGTAACTGAGGCGCGCCGACAGCCGGTCGAACACCTGGCGATCGACCGGACCGCGCGCCTCGAGGCTGCGCCGGACATAATCGCGCAGCTGTTCGATGGTCCACGGCTGCCGCGAGAAAGCCAGCACCGGCACCGCGAGCTGTCCGCGCCGTTCCATTGCATAAAGCGCCGGAAAGATCTGCTTGTAGGCGAGATCGCCGGTCGCCCCGAACAGCACCAGCGTGTCGGATGGTGGCGCGGCCATCAGTTCCTGGGCCGTTCGTGATGGCCGCCGAACTGAAAACGCATGGCGGAGAGCAGGCGATCGGCGAAGTTGCCTTCGCCGCGCGATCGAAAGCGCTCCATCAGCGCCGCCGTCAGGACCGGCGCCGGCGTGGCGGTGTCAATCGCGGCATGTGCCGTCCAGCGGCCCTCACCGGAGTCGGACACGCTGCCGGAAAAATTCTCCAAGCCGGGATCCTGGGCGAGGGCGTCGGCGGTGAGATCGAGCAGCCACGATCTGACGACGCTGCCGTGGCGCCACAATTCCGCGATCTGCGGCAGCGGCAATTCGTACTGAAAGTGTTCGGGATGGCTGAGCGGCGCGGTTTCGGCGTCGACGGCGCGCGTGCCGGCGCCGGCGTTGGCGTGCGCAAGGATGTTGAATCCCTCCGCATAGGCGGCCATCAATCCGTACTCGATGCCGTTATGCACCATTTTGACGAAATGCCCGGCGCCGGCGGCGCCGCAGTGCAGGTAGCCTTCGCGCGCGGTATCGCGGCCCGCGGCGTCGGGCCGACCGTCGCCCGCGCCCGGCGCGAGCGTCCGAAAAATCGGATCGAGCCGGGCCACCGCCGCGTGGTCGCCGCCGGTCATCAGGCAGTAGCCGTTCTCGAGGCCCCACACCCCGCCGCTCACGCCGGCATCCACGTAGTGGACCTGGCGCGCGCCGAAGGCGGCGGCACGGCGGATGTCGTCGATGTAATGCGAGTTGCCGCCATCGACGACGACGTCGTCCGCCGTCCAGTGGGGTGACAACTGTTCGAGGATGCCGTCGACCACCTTGGCCGGCACCATCAGCCAGACGACGCGCGGCGTCTCGAGCTTCGCCATGAAGTCTTCAATCGACGCGGCGCCAACGGCGCCATCGGCGATCAGGGCGGCGACGTTCGGGGGGTGGGCGTCGAACACCACACAGGAGTGGCCGCCGCGCGCCAGGCGCCGCACCATGTTGCCGCCCATCCGCCCGAGGCCGATCATGCCGACTTGCATTGGAGCTCCTTGCTCGAAGCTGCGGGATCGGCCCTAGGCCGCCCGGCGGTGCTTGATGAACTCGATCACCATTGGCAGCACCGACACCAGGACGATTCCGATCGCCACCAGGGAGAAGTTCTCTTTGATGATCGGCACGTTGCCGAAGAGGTAGCCGGCCCCGGCGCAGACCACCACCCAGATCACCGCGCCGATCACGTTGTAGAAGACGAATGTCGACGCGGTCATGGCGGCCGCTCCCGCGACAAACGGCACGAAGGTCCGCACAATCGGGACAAACCGTCCCGACACCACCGCCATGCCGCCGTGCTTCTCGAAGAAGGCATGGGCCTTTTCGAGGTGCTTGCGGTTGAGGAGGCGGTGGAACAGGCTGTTGTCGTCGTGGGCGGTAAACACCCGCGGCCCGATTCGGCGCCCGATGGCGTAGTTCACCGCGTCTCCCGCAATCGCGGCCACGATCAGCAGCGGCGCGACCAGGCGAATGTCCAGCATCCCCGTTGCCGAGAGCGCGCCGGCGGTGAACAGCAGCGAGTCGCCGGGAAGGAACGGCCAGATCACCAGGCCGGTCTCGATGAAGATGATCGCGAACAGCATGCCGTAGACCATCACCCCGTACTGCGCGACGAATGCGGCGAGGTGGACGTCGAGGTGGAGAAAGAGATCGATGAAGTAAGCCATTCCCGCCAAGGATCATATCCCGGCGAGAATCAGTTCGCGCCGATTGTGCGTGCTAGGGCTGGGTTCCGCCCGGCTGGTTCCAGAGGTAGCGCGTGAACCAGTCGAAATTCTGCTGCATCGCGGCGCGATTGGCTTTCGGCTTGTTGATGGCGTGGCCGAAGCCCTTGAAGATCGACAGCTGCACCGGCACGTTCTGATCGCGCAGCCCCTGGTACAGCTGGAACGCGTTGGGTATCGGCACCCGCGCGTCCTGGTCTCCGTGTTGAATCAGCGTCGGCGTGCGCGCCTGCTTGATGTAGGTGATCGGCGATGTGTCGGCATAGATCTTCGGATCGTCCCACGGCGTCGCCTTCAGGTACTGGCGCGTGAACGGATGAATGTCGGTGTTGACGTAGTAGGTCATCCAGTCGGAGATGCCGGCGCCGACCGAGATGGCCTTGAAGCGATCGGAATGCCTGGTGGTCAGGAACGCCGAGATGTATCCGCCCTGGCTCCAGCCCATGCTGCCGACGCGTTCGCGATCGGCAATGCCCTGTTGCACGAGGGCGTCGATGCCGGAGAGCACGTCCCAGGCGTCGCC
This sequence comes from uncultured Acidimicrobiia bacterium, assembly GCA_963795125.1. GTDB lineage: Bacteria > Acidobacteriota > Vicinamibacteria > Vicinamibacterales > UBA2999 > 12-FULL-67-14b. The sequence continues at coordinate 151,574 of CAWCGQ010000003.1, forward strand.
GATGCCAAGGTTGCGGACATTGAGCGAGCGAAACTTCTCGCCATAGCCGGCGCTGCCGCGGTAGTTGGGCTCGAGCACCACCGCGCCCCTGGCGAGGAACGCATCGAGTGGGTACGCGGTGGCGCTGGCGTACGGGGTCGGACGGGAGACGCCGGTCGGCCCGCCGTGAATGACGATCAACAGCGGATAGCGGCGTCCCGGCTGGAAGTCGGCCGGCTTGTGCAGCACGCCTTCGATCTCGGCGCCGTCCTGGCTCTTCCAGGTGAACACTTCGCGCGTGTGCCGGGGCCACGCCGCGATCTGCGCGCCGGCGTCGCTCAGCCTGGTCGCGGTCATCGTCTTGATCGGCGCGACGAATACTTCGGGAAACTCGGTCGCCCCCGCGGCGACAAACGCCACGTGCGCTCCATCAGGCGTGACCGAGAAGTTGCCGCCGATCCATGCATCGCGGACGGCGTGCCTGGTGATCGCGCGGGTTTGCGGATGCAGCGTGAACAGATACGACCAGGTTCGCTGCGATGCGGCGAATTGGATGCCGGCGGTGGTCCACGCGACCAGGTTGGGGTCTTCGTCGAACGCCTCGCTGATGCTGCGTACGGCGGTCGAGCCGATCGCCAGCGTCGCGATGACGTTGTTCTGGAAGAAGAAGAACGGCTTGGCCATGGCGGTGACAAACGCCAGCTGCGAGCCGTCGGGCGACCAGCGGGGATTCGAATCCGGCCCCTCCTGCGCCACGACCACCTGCGACTCGCCGGTGGCGGCGTGCACAATGGAGATATCGGCGGTGCTACCGTCCGCAGGATCGCTGGAAGTGCGGTGGTCGTAGGCAATCTGCCGGCCGTCTGGCGACCAGCTGAAGCTGCCGACGACAAAGTTGCCCCTGGTCAGCTGCCTGGTGGTTCTCGTGGCGACGTCGAAGAGGTGCAGGTGCGTGTAGCGCTGATCCTGATCCTCGATCCTGATGTCGCCCCAGCGCTGGTCGCGCTCCTTGATCAGGTCCGACACCGGATCGATCATCGTGAAGGCGATTTCCTGGCCGGTTGGCGACCACGCGAAATTGCTGATGCCGTCTTCGCTCGCCGTCAGTTTCTCGGCTTCGCCGCCGGCTGGCGCGATGCGATACAACTGGCGCTTGCCGTCTCGATCGGACACGAACCCCAGCCAGGCGCCGTCGCGCGAGAACGCCGGCTGGCTGCTCGACTTGCGGGCGTTGGTCAGCTGCCGAGACTTGCCGGTGGCCGCGTCGCCAATCCAGATTTCGGTCTCGTAGGCGTTCTCGTCCCAGTTGGTTTCGCGAATCGTGTAGGCGACCTGCCGGCCATTCGGCGAGATTGCCGGCGCGCCGACGCGCTTCAAATTGATCACGTCATCGATGGACGGCCCGGCCGGCGCCTGGGCCGAGGTCCTGACGACGGCCAGCGCGATGCCGCAGGCGGCGGCGACGACGCGAAGACGGGGAGCGATATTCGTTCTCATAAGATCCCTCGCGTGAACGGCGTCCAGCAGCGAAAGTATAATAACGAAGGAGAGTTCAATGCGTAATTTGATGTCAATCGTGGCCGGTGCGGCGCTGGTTGCGGCGCTGGCGATGCCGGCATTTGCCGCGGACATGACGCTCAAGGGCGAAGTGGTCGACCTGGCCTGCGCGATCTCCAAGAAGGACGCAGGCAAGGGCGCGGGTCACGCCAGCTGTGCCATGGTCTGCGCCAAGAAGGGCCAGCCGGTGGGCATTCTGACCGCGGATGCGATCTACACCGTGACCGGCGACTACGCCGCCCACAGCAACGCCAAGCTGCTCGATTTCGTCGCCAGAAGCGTCATTGCCACGGGCGCCGTGACCGAGAAGGACGGCGTCAAGTCGATTAACGTCAAGTCCATCAAGCTGGCGAACTGAGCGAACCCGGATTTCTGATCCGCGCTCCCGATCGGGGCCCATTCTTCGGAGTGGGCCCTTTTTGCTTTTTCGGAGTCTAAGTTCTCAACCACTCGCTGACCCGGCCGGGCTCATGCGCACAGGCAGAAGGAGACACTCATGCCTCGCGATCTGTTCGGCGAAGTCACGCGTCCATCCATCACGATCGGCAGCCGCAAGTGGTACACGCTGCCGCTATCGCTGCTCTCCCACTCCGGGATCATCATCATGCTGATCGCCCTGCCGATTCTTGCGCCGGCCGTGATGCCATCGGTCTTTGCCGGCGGGGCTCCTGACTGGATCGCCACGATCCTGCCGCCGCCGCCGTTGCCGCCGGCGCGGCCGCAGCCTGACTCTCCGCCTCCGGCCGGAAATCCCGCCGCCGCGCCGCTTCACGCGCCGGACCGAATTGCCCCGGAGAATCTCGACGTCCGCGACTTCGAGACCCAACCTGCGGTCGGAATAATCAACGGCTCGGACGACCTCGACCGCGTGCTGATCCCGCCGCCTCCGGCGCCGTTGTCTTCGGCTCCGCCCCCGCCGGTTCGCGTGGGCGGCGCGATCCGCGCACCGCAAAAGCTGCGCGAGGTGAGCCCGGTTTACCCGCCGATCGCGCAGTCGGCGCGGGTGCAAGGCATCGTGATTATCGAGGCGACGATCGGCGCCGACGGGCAGGTGACCCACGCGCGCATCCTGCGTTCCGTTGCGCTGCTCGATCAGGCGGCGATCGACGCGGTGCGGCAATGGCAGTTCACGCCGACGCTGCTGAACGGCGTGCCTGTCCCCGTGATCATGACGGTCACGGTCAACTTCACCCTGCGGTGAGCGCGATGATCAAGCCCACGGTGCTCCGCCCATCCGCCGACATGAACATCACGCCGATGATTGACGTGCTGCTGGTGTTGCTCGTGATCTTCATGGCCGCGCTGCCGCTGTCGCAGCGCGGTCTCGATGCCCACCTGCCGGCGGACACCGCCAGCAGCAGCGCGCCCTCTCACGTCGATCAGATCATGGTTGAGTATTTCGCCGACCGCAGGATTGAAATCAATCACCAGCCGGTGACGATCGCCGGCCTGGAAGAGCGGCTGCGGGAGATTTACCGCGAGCGCGTCAACAAGACGCTCTATCTCGCGGGAGACGGGGCGTTGCGCTACGGAGAGATTATTGCGGTGATCGACGCCAGCAAGGGCGCCGGTGTCAATCGGATTGGCATCATCACCGAGGCGATGCGGCGCAACGGGCGAAAGTGATGGCTATTGCAGCGGCGCGCCGGCGCCTGGTTGCGCGTTGCCGACGGTGACGGCCGCGAAGTCGTTGGCGGTCGAGGCATACAGGGCCCCGGTGGCGTTGGTCCAGAACCAGCGCGTGCCGGTTTGTCCGCCGACGAGAGGTGCGTTCGACGCGTAGTAAGAACTGAACAGGTTGGCCGCGGTCCCCAGCGGGTTGCAGCCATTCCTTACCGCGGTTGTGGCCTCGCTGCCCTCCTGCATCGTCAGGCGGTAGCCGCTCTTGTCGATGATCGCGGCGGAGCCCAGATCGGGGCTGATGAATCCACTGCCGACCGGCGCCGGGTCGGCCAGGATGAGCAGCGACGATGCATAGAAACCGTTGCCGCACGACGACATGTAGGCTTGTTGCGAGCTGTTGATGACGCGAAGACTGGCGATGGCCGAGGCTTCGTTGCCGGCGATGCGCGCGCGAAGCAGACCCGGGATGGCGATCCCCGCGATGATGCCAATCACCGCGACGACTATCAGGAGCTCGATCAGCGTGAATCCGGCATCAGTGGGCTTGCGCATGTTGTGACCTCGAGGTGGTGTGCAAGATCGCCGCCGCCCCGAAAGTGGCGCGAAGATGTCAAGAAGGGCGCTCGAGTCCGTTCGGTGGCTGTCATTTTGTGGCCATCCCTGACGAAAGCTGTCAGTCGGCTATACTTCGCCACCGCGCCGCGTTTGCGCGGTCCGCCCAGGAGTTGGCCATGAAGCGTCGTGTTCAGTTCGCATTTCTTCTCGCCATTGCGCTCGTCCACCATGGCGGCGCCGCCGCGAAGGTCGACGAGCCGTTCACGCTGGCGCTCACCGGCGATTCGATCATCATGCAGCGCCTGTCGGTGTTCAAGGAACCGGCGTTCACCAGGCTCTTCGATCTCATCCGCGGCGCCGATGCCGCCTTCACCAATCTCGAGACGCTGTTTCACGACTACGAGATGCCGCCCGCGCACGAAAGCGGCGGCACCTGGATGCGAACCGATCCGCCGATCCTGAAGGAGCTGGTGTGGGCGGGATTCGATCTGGTGTCGCGCGCCAACAATCACGCCGGTGACTTCGGCGCGCTCGGCGCGCAAATCACCAGCCGTTACGTGCGCGAGGCCGGGCTGGTCGAGGCCGGTGTCGGCAACAGCCTCGCCGAAGCGCGCGAGGCGCGATTTCTCGAGACGCCGAAGGGCCGCATTGCGTTGATTGCCGCGGCGTCAACCTTCCCGCCGCATTCGCGCGCCGGCAACAGCCGCGGCGACATGCCCGCCCGCCCCGGCTTGAGCCCGCTGCGCTTCACCACCACCTACACCGTCACCAAGGAGCGCCTCGCGGATCTTCGGCGCGTCGCATCCGAGCTGTCAGGCAGCCCTCCGGGCACCGGCGACACCCTCACCTTCGGCGGGCGCCGCTATGTGTCGGGTCCCACGCCCGGCGCGCATACCGAGCCGGACCCGCGCGACGTCGAAGAGATCGCCCGCGTGGTGAGGAACGCCGCGGCCCTCGCCGACATCGTGATCGTGTCGCTGCATTGCCACGAGAGCGGCGCCGATCGCTCGGTGCCCGCGGACTTCATCCCGATCTTCGCCAAGGCGGTGATCGATGCGGGCGCGGACGTGTTCGTGGGCCATGGGCCGCATGTATTGCGCGGCATCGAGATCTACAAGGGCAAGCCGATCTTTTACAGCCTGTCGAACTTCATCTTTCAGAACGAGACACTGTTGCGGATGCCCAACGACAGCTACGAGCAGTACTCGCTCGGCGACGACGCGCAGCCGGCCGACTACCTCGATGCGCGCTACGACCGGGATCGGCGGAGTTTTCCGGCCGACCGTGAGTACTGGGACTCGGTGACGGCGATTACGAAGTGGGAGGGCGGAAAGTTTGTCGGCGCGGAGCTGCACCCGATAACACTCGGCTTCCAGACGCCGCGATCGCAGCGCGGGCGGCCCAGGCTGGCCTCGGGCGCGGATGCCGAGCGCATCCTGGGCATGATGACCGCGCGCTCAGGAAAATTCGGCGCCACCGTAACCGTCAAAGACGGAGTAGGGATAGTGGCGCCGTGAAGGGTTAGAGCGCCTTCATCAGGGCGGCCACCTTGTTGGTCGCCTCCCAGGTGAGGTCCTTGTCGTTCTTGCCGAAGTGCCCGTAATTGGTGGTCTTCGAATAGATCGGGCGGCGCAGGTTGAGCTGCTCGATGATCGCCGACGGCTGGAAGTCGAACACGCGATTGATGGCGCGCGTGATCCTGGCTTCGGGCACCGTCGCCGTGCCGAAGGTTTCGACGTGCACGCTGACCGGATCGGGATGACCGATTGCGTAGGCGAACTGCACCTCGCACTTCGCCGCCAGCTTCGCCGCGACGACGTTCTTCGCCACCCAGCGGCCCATGTAAGCCGCGCTGCGATCGACCTTCGTGGCATCCTTGCCCGAGAACGCGCCGCCGCCGTGACGGCCCATGCCGCCGTAGGTGTCGACGATAATCTTGCGGCCGGTCAGGCCCGTATCGCCCTGCGGACCGCCGATGACGAATCGACCGGTCGGGTTGATCAGGTATTCGGTGGCGTTGGTCAGCATTCGCGCGGGCAGGACCTTGCGGACCACTTCCTCGATGCAGAACTTTTCGATCTTGCTGTGCTGGGCGTCGGCGGCGTGCTGGGTTGAAATGACGACGTTCGAGATGCCGACGGGCTTGCCGTCCTCGTAGATCACCGAGACTTGCGATTTCGCGTCGGGCCGCAGCCAGTCGGCGCCGCCAGCCTTGCGAATCTTCGTCAACTGCCGGCCCAGCCGATGCGCGAACATGATCGGCGCCGGCATCAACTCCGGGGTCTCGTTGCTCGCATAGCCGAACATCAGGCCCTGGTCGCCGGCGCCCTGCTGCGAGGTCTTCTTGCCCTTGACCTTGCGCGCGTCGACACCCTGCGCGATGTCGGGCGACTGCTGCGTCAGCATCAGGTTCACGAACACGCGATCGGCATGAAACACGTCGTCGTCGTTGACGTAGCCAATGTCGCGGATCGTCTTGCGCGCGATCTGCTCGACGTCGAGCCGGGCCTTGGTCGTGATCTCGCCGCCGACGATGACGATGTTCGACTTGACGTAGGTTTCACACGCCACGCGGCTGAACTTGTCCTGCGTGAGGCAGGCGTCGAGGACCGCGTCGGAAATCGTATCGGCGACCTTGTCAGGATGCCCTTCGCCGACCGATTCCGACGAGAAGATGTATCGGTTGCCCATTCATACTCCAAAAAAAAAGCCCGCGAACAATCGCGGGCCTGGCTCGCGACTTAGATAGCGCCGCGCTCGCAGCGCGGCAGGTAAAAGACGCGGCCCACCAAGTCGGAGAAATCGCCGCGTCAGACGACCCTTCAGTATCGCTGGAGGGTCATTCGGCTGTCAATCAGTAGCCAGTAGCCAGTAGCCAGTAGCCAGTAACCAGATGCCAGAAAGGCAGCGTCCTTCTGGCTACTGGCTACCGGCTATCTGGCATCTGGCTACTGGCATCTGGCTACTTCTTATGCGCCGCGATGTAATCCAGCGCGAACTTTTCGAGGGGCTCGCCGCGCATGCCGATCAGTTTGGCCTCTTCGGTCGCTTTCGCGACGGTCCAGCCGTCCTGCAGGACGCGCTTGACGAGCCAGAACGAGCCGACGCGGCTCGCCGATCCGCAATGAACGAACACCGGCTGGTTGCTGGTGTTGGCGATCTCGCCGAGGAAGGTGTCAACGGCTTTGGCATCCGGCTGCTGCGCATTGAACGGGATGCTGATGTAGTTCAGCCCCAGCGCTTTCGCCCGTGCCGCATTCTGTTCGAGATTGGCGCCCGGTTCGCCGGCGGTGCGCAGGTTGATGATGGCCTTGAAGCCGTCCGCCTTCAGGCCCTCGAGCGCGGCCGTGTCGGTTGCGCCGCCGCACGCCACCACCGCATCAACCTTGCTGAAGTTGACGATGCCTGGACGTTCCTGTTTGGTGACTTGTGCGAATGCGGGAACCGCGATCGCGAGAACGATGAGAGAAGTGAGAGCACGCATGTGGAACAGCCTCCACTGCGATCATACAGTAGCCAGTAGCCCGTAGCCGGCTACGGCTACGGCTACTGGCTACTGGCTACTGGCTACTGGCTACTGTTTCTGCACCGTCACCGTGACCGGCGCCTGCATACGCACCGTTACGGTCGTGCCGGCGGGCAACGTGGCCGGGTTGCGGTCGTTGCTCATTGCGGCGGCGGTGCCGCCGGCTGCGCCTACCGCGCCGCCGATGGCCGCGCCTTTGCCGCCACCGAGGATCGCGCCGAGGATTGCGCCGCCGATGGCCGCGCCGCCAACTTTCGCCGCGCTCTCACCGCCGGGCGACTGGCCTTCTCGAATGACCGGGTCCGTCTTCAACGCGATCTGCGTGCCGTCGGCCAGCACGATCGTATGGAAGCGAATCGCGAGACGCGCCGTGCCCTTCATCCGGCCGCCGCGATCGACCTCGGTCACCGAGCCGCGCACCGTCGATCCAGCGGGGATGGCGATGCGATCCGACACGCGGACATCGCGCGTCACGCGCGCATCGACCTTGTCTTCGACCCGCGCCAACTCGCTCGACACCGTGCGTTCGATCTGCAGGCCGAGCACCGCGTCGGAGGGTACGGTCAGATCGACGAACTCAGGTGCGGGCGGCGCCGCGGGCTCGGCTTCGCGGTACTCGGGCGCGGACGGCTGCACGCTCGGTCGCGCTTCCCACATGCCGCCGCTTGACGGTGCCGACGGCGACGAAGCGCCGTAAGCGACCTGCGGCTCGGGAGCCTGCGGGCGCGAGGGGCCGGTGTCGCGCGACCCACCACGCGCGACCGGCGCTGATGTCGCCGGCGCCGACCGCACCTCGGCGCGCCGCGCCGGAGTGACGATGCGTGACGCCGGACGAGCCGGCGGCGCGGACTCCGAGGGTTGCGTGACTTCGGGGCTGGACGCCGCTTCCGGCGCGATCACCCCTTCAGATTCGGTCACGGGGGCCGCGCCGTCGCGTCGAAGCTCGCTCGATTCCACGGGCGTTGCGGCAGCCTGGGTTTGCCTGACGGCCAGATACGAGCCGCCGGCCGCCGCAGCCAGGCACCCTACCGACAACCCTGCAAAGACCAGCTTGTTGAATTCCATTGCGGTGAATCTCCTGCACTTGCTTCAGCAAGGCGCGTACCGGGGGGTCCGACGCCGAAACTTCGATTTTACGGCCAGATCGGGAGATTTGCCGCTCGAAGTACGTCCTATTCCGGGGATGGTGTCCCCTACGGGCCGACCGCATCCGGGGGGCGGGAGAAGGTATTCTCGACGTGACCCCTTCCATCGTGGCGAAACCCCTAACCTCGATCGTGTTTCCGTCGGCCGCTGCGCGTCTCGAGGGTGCTCGTGCGCGGCTGCGGCTGCTCAAACCGCCGGTCCTGCTGATTGCCCCCACGCGGTCCGCGGCCGACGAGTTTGCGTTCTCGCTGGCGGCCGAACAGGGGGCGACATTTGGCATTACCCGTTCGAGCACCGCGGAGTTGGTGGCGCGTCTGGCGCTGCCGGCTCTCGCGAGCAGGGGTTTGACCCCGAGCGCACCGCTCAGTGACGAAGCGGTGTCGGCGCGCGTCGTTGACGATCTGCTGAAGAACAACGCGCTCGCCTACTTCGCGCCGGTCGCGCACATGCCGGGATTTCCGCGCGCCCTCAGCCGCACCCTCGGCGAGCTAAGAATGGCGGGCGTGGATCCCGCACGCCTGACAGGTGATGGCGCCAACCAGGATCTGGCGGCGCTCCTCGCGAGCGCCATTGACGAACGCCAGAGGGTTGGCGCGGTGGACTACGCCACGATGCTCGCGACGGCAACCGGGGAACTGAAGGCCATGCCCGGGTTGCTGGCGGACACGCACGTCGTGCTCCTGGACACGGCGGTGACGTCGCAGGCCGAGGCGGCGTTCTTCGCTGCGGTAATCGCATCGGCGCGGTCCGTGATCGCGACCATTCCGGGCGGCGATGCTCAAACGTTGGCGGCACTTCGAGCACCCAATGCACCCTGACGCCCCTGACGCACCTGACGCCCCTGACGACCCCGACGCCCTGAACCGCCTTCAACAGCATTTGTTCGCAGACGACACGCCACCCGAAGGGACGTCGGACGCGTCGGTGGTGCTGTTCTCCGCCCCCGGAGAAGGCAGGGAGGCGGTCGAAATTGCACGCCGGCTGTTGGGCGAGGCGGCGCGCGGCGTCCCCTTCGACCACATGGCCGTCCTGCTTCGGTCGCCGCAAACCTATCTCGGCGTGCTCGAGCACGCGCTCGATCGAGCTGGAATACCCGCCTGGTTTCATCGTGGCACCCGTCGTCCTGACCCGGCGGGCCGCGCGCTGCTGGCCCTGCTGGCCTGCGCGGACGAGGAGCTGTCGGCGCGTCGCTTCGCTGAATATGTCTCGCTCGGGCAGGTGCCGTTGAATGAAGCCGGCCATGCCGACCGGTGGTCGCCACCGGCGGACGACATCGTCGAAGCGGTCCTGCCCTTCGAGGATCGGGCGCAGGACGTCCAGCCCGAAGACGAAGCCGCCGCGCAGGCCGACCGAGGTGAATCCGAACATGATCTGGCCGGCACGCTGCGCGCGCCGTGGCGATGGGAAGACTTGATCGTCGAGGCCGCGGTGATCGGGCGACTCGATCGCTGGCAGCGCCGGCTCAAGGGTCTCGAGCACGAATACGTTCGGCGCGTCCGCGAGGCGAGCTCCGAGGATCCGGATGCGTCGCGGGTGCGGGCGTTGACGCGCGATCGCGAGCAGCTCCGCGCGCTGCGTTCGTTCGCCGAACCGATCCTCGCCGCGATGGCCGAGTGGCCGTCCGCGCAAACCTGGGGCGATTGGCTGGGCGCCCTCGAGCGGCTGGCGCCCCGCGTGATTGCCAAACCGGAACGCGTGCTGCGGGTGCTGCGCGAACTGGCGCCGCTGTCGGCAATCGGTCCGGTGAGCCTCCGCGAAGTTCGCGATGTGTTGACACCGCGGCTGTCCACCCTCACCCACGAGCCGCCGCGACGCCGCCATGGCCGCGTGTTCATCGGCACGCCTGGCGCGGCGCGCGGGCGGTCCTTCCGGGTGGTGTTCGTGCCCGGGCTCGCGGAGCGGATGTTTCCGCAAAAAATTCGCGAGGATTCGCTGCTGCCGGATCACCGCCGTGAAGCCGCCGCCGCCGGCCTTGCGACGCAGCAGCGCCGGGCGGCGGAGGAGCGGCTGCAGTTGACGCTCGCGGTGGGCGCGGCGGCGGAGAAGATTTACCTCTCGTTTCCGCGCATCGAGTTGAACGAATCGCGGCCGCGCGTGCCGTCGTTCTACGTGCTCGACGTGATCCGCGCCATCGAAGGAAGCATTCCCCCGGCGCACGGGATCATCGAGCGCGCGCTGCAGGCTGGTGGCGCGGCGCTGGCTCGGCCGGCGCCGCACGATCCCGCCACGGCGATCGACGACTTCGAGCACGACCTGTCAACGATGGCCGCCCTGCTGGCTTCGGATGCGGAGAGCGTCAAAGGCCGCGCGCGCTATCTGTATGAGCTCAGCCCGGAGTTGCAGCGATCGCTCACCTCTCGATGGCAGCGCTGGCAACGCCGCCAGTGGGATCCCGCCGATGGCCTGATCCGTTCGGTGGAAGCGACCCAGGCGGCGCTGGCGGCGCAGCGGCTCACCGCGCGTCCCTATTCGCTGACGGCGCTGCAGCGATATTCAGCCTGTCCGTATCAATTCCTGATGGCGGCGGTCTACCGGCTCGCGCCGCTCGAGGCGCCCGCGCCCTTGCAAAAGATGGATCCGCTGACCCGCGGCGACTTGTTCCATCAGATCCAGGCGTCGGTGCTGCGACGTCTGCAGGACGACGGGATGCTGCCGGTGAGCGCGGCGACATTGCCGGACGCGCAGCAGCGGTTGACCGCCGCTATTCGCGAGGTGCACGACCGCGAGTACGACCGTCTCAGCCCGGCGATCGATCGGGTGTGGCAGGACGAGATCGCGTCGATGACGCAGGACCTCCGCATCTGGGTCGAGAAGCTCGCCGACGAAGGCGCCGAGTGGACGCCCGAGCGATTCGAGTTTGCGTTCGGCCTGGCCGACAACGACGGCCGCGACCCGCACAGCACGCCCGAGCCGGCGTTGATCGACGGCCGCTTCATGCTGCGCGGATCGATCGACATGATCGAGCGCCACCAGAACACCGGCTTCCTGCGCGTCACCGATCACAAGACGGGAAAGAACCGCACCAGGGAGGGCCAGACCGTGGTCGACGGCGGCCGCGTGCTGCAGCCGGTGATCTACGGCCTCGCGCTCAAGGCGCTGTTCCCCTCGGACACGGTGTTCTCCGGCCGGTTGTTCTATTGCACGACCGCCGGCGGGTTCAAGCCCTACGAAATCCCGTTGATGGGCGAGGCGCCGAAGCGCGGCCTCGAAGTGCTCGAGATCGTCGATCGCGCCATCGAGACCGGATCGCTTGCCGCGCGCCCGGCGCGCGACACCTGCAAGTGGTGCGATTTCCGGGTGGTGTGCGGCGGCCGCGAAGAGGAGCGAACCGGCCGCAAGGACGCCAAACGGTTCGCCGATCTCGATGCCTTGAGGAAGATGCCGTGAAGCCTCCCGGTACTGCGCGCGGCAAGCGACCGGTGACCGAAAACCGTGAGTTGATTTCTCGTGAGCTCGATCGCACCCTGATCGTCGAGGCCGCGGCCGGCACCGGCAAGACCACCGAGCTGGTTGGGCGCATCGTCGCGCTCATCGAGCACCGGCGCGCCACCATCGGCCAGATCGTCGCGGTGACCTTCAGCGAAAAGGCCGCCGGCGAGTTGAAGCTGCGCCTGCGCGAGGAACTGGAGCGGGCGAGGGCGCGGACCACTCCGAGTTCGGAGTCCGGCCGGCTGCTCGAGAACGCGGTGCACGACTTCGAGGAGGCGCAGGTCAGCACGATTCATGGCTTCTGCGCCGAGCTTCTTCGCGAACGGCCCGTGGAGGCGTGTGTCGATCCCGCATTCACGGTGCTGACCGAATCGCAGGCCGATCGGCATTTCGATGAGGCATTCGCTTCGTGGCTGCACGAGCAGCTGGGCAGTCCGCCCGAGGGGGTCCGGCGTTCGCTGCGACGCCCGGTCAAGTTTCGCTTCGACGACGACAGCGAGGACGGTCCGATTGAGCGGCTGCGCATCGCGGCTCGCAGCCTGCGGGAGTGGCGCGATCACGCGGCGCCGTGGCGCCGGCCCTCGTACGATCGCAGGAGCACGATCAAGACCGTCAGCGCGAAGCTCAAGGCGTTCGCCGAGCTGATCGCCAAGCCGATCAAACGTGACGACAACCTGGCGACATCGCTTGCGCCGGCGCGCGTCACGAGCAATGACATCGAGCGCCAGCGCCGGATGGTCGGCGACATGGTGCCCGACGGCGTGTGGGACGGATGGGAAGCGGCGCTGGTCGGACTGGCCGAGCATCGCGATTTCACGACCATCAGGAAGAAGGGAACGGGGGCGGCATTTGCGATCGGCGTGACGCGCGAACAGGCGCTGGCCGCGCACGCCGACCTGCTGCAGGAGCTGCGTGCTTTTCGCGATCGGGCCGACGCCGACCTCGCCGCTCTCCTCCACGAGGAGATGCGCGACTGCCTGCGCCGCTACGAAGAGCGCAAACAGGAGGCCGGCGCGCTCGATTTCCTGGATTTGCTGATCAAGGCCCGGAACCTGGTGTTCGACAACCAGGATGTGCGCCGCGAGTTCCAGGAACGTTTCCGGGTAATCCTCGTCGACGAGTTCCAGGATACCGATCCGCTGCAGGCCGACCTGCTGCTCGCCTTGACCAGTGCCGATGACGGGACGGTCCGACCCGGAGCGTTGTTCATCGTTGGCGATCCGAAGCAGTCGATCTACCGGTTCCGCCGCGCCGATGTCGGCGCGTACCGCCGCATTGCCGGCCGCCTGACCGCGAGCGGGGCAACCGCGGTGACGCTGCAGACCTCCTTCAGGAGCGTTCCCGCGATTCAGCATTTCGTGAACGCCGCCTTTCGCGACGAGATGGATGGCGATGCCGTGGCCCTGCAGGCCGACTACGTTCCGCTGCTCGGCCACCGTCAGGACACCGCCGAGCAGCCGGCGATCGTGGCGCTGCCGGTGCCGCGTCCGTACGGAAAAAATTTCTACGGCCCGCCGCAGGTGACGCAGACCGCGCTCAACGAGCAGCAGCCGGGCGCGATTGCCGCGTTCGTGGGCTGGCTGCTGTCGCCGGAGTGCACCTGGACCGTCGCGAGCGGAGACGAGCGGCGCCGGATTGTCGCAAGCGACGTGTGCTTCCTGTTCAGGCGGTTCATGCACTTCGGCAATGACATCACCCGCGCCTACGTCGAGGCGCTTGAAGCACGCGGCATCGCGCACCTGCTGGTCGGCGGCAAGACGTTCCACGAGCGCGAGGAAGTGGATGCGATCCGCACCGCGCTGACGGCGATCGAATGGCCCGAGGACGAGTTGTCGGTGTATGCCGCGATTCATGGGCCGCTGTTTGCGATCGGCGAAGAGGAACTGCTCGAGTATCACTCGCTCGCGCGAGCCTTCCACCCCTACCGGGTGCCGAAAGACCTGCCGGAGCGGCTGCTGCCCGTCGCCAAGGCGCTCACCACGCTGCGAGAGCTGCATGCGGCGCGCAACCACCGGCCGGTGGCCGACACCATCGGCCGTCTGATTGCCGTCACCCGCGCCCATGCCGGATTCATCCTGTGGCGCGGCGGTGAGCAGGTGCTCGCCAACGTCCTGCATGTTTCGGATCTGGCGCGTCGCTACGAGCTCGAAGGCGGCTTGTCGTTCCGTGGCTTCGTCGACCTGCTGCACGACGCCTCGGGCCGGGCCGACTCACCGGAAGCGCCGATCCTCGAAGAAGGCAGCGAGGGCGTGCGGCTGATGACCGTGCACAAGGCGAAGGGTCTCGAGTTTCCGATCGTGGTGCTCGCCGACATCGCCTGCAAGCTGAGCCTGGCCGAAGCGTCGCGCTATCTCGATCCGGAGCGGAAACTGTGCGCGACCAGGATCGGCGGCTGGTCACCGCTCGATCTCCAGGAGCACAACGCCGAGGAAGCGAAGCGCGACGAGGCCGAAGGCATTCGCCTGGCCTACGTCGCCGCCACCCGGGCGCGCGACCTGCTGATTGTTCCCGCCGTCGGTGACGGCCCCTACGACAAGGGATGGCTCCGCCCCCTGAATCGGGCGCTCTATCCGCCGCGCGAGCAGTGGCCGTCGCCGTCATCGGCCCGCGGCGTGCCGCTGTTCAAAGGCAAACAGACGATCATGCCGGACGCGCGCGCTGACGGCCAGCCGGTGGACGCCACCGTGCGGCCGGGCACCTACCAGCTCGCCGATCCTGGTTCCGGACAGCCGTACGCGGTGGTGTGGTGGGATCCGCTGCTGCTGCAGGACGCGCCCGACAATGCCAGGGGCGTGCGCCGGGAGGAGCTGATTGCGAAGGACGCCAACAGCGTCGACGTGGCCGCCGATCGCGCGCGCTACGATCGATGGCGCGAGCAACGATCGCTCGTGCAGGCGAGCGGCAGGATCGCGTCGATGCAGGTCGCCACCGCGACGCAACTGTCGGAGCGAGACGGCCATCCGCAGCACCAGGTGGCAATCGAAGACGCCGGCTTCGGCGCCGTTCGCCCGTCCGGCAAACGCTTTGGCACGCTCGTGCACGCGGTGCTCGCCACGCTGCCGCTCGATGCCGAGCCCGCCAGGATCGATGAGCTCGCGGCGCTGCATGCGAAGTTGTTTGGCGCGCCCGATGACGAGCGCGCCGCCGCGGCCGCCATTGCAGCCCGGCTGTTGCGCCACCCGCGCATTGCCGCCGCTCGAGAGGCGGAGGCGGCCGGGAGACGCGTGTGGCGGGAGGCGCCGGTGTCGTTGCGCCTTGACGACGACCCGAATGGTGCGCCGCAGATCGTCGACGGCCAGGTGGATCTTGCCTACGAGACCGACCACGGCTGGGTGATTGTCGATTTCAAGACCGACATCGAAATTGCATCGGCCGAGGAGGCCTACAAGAAACAGGTGGCACTGTATGTCGAAGCCGTGCAGCGCGCCACCGGGCAGCCGGCCAGTGGTGTACTGCTGCGAGTGTAGAATCAGGCCAGCAGGCCAGCAGGCCAGCAGGCAGTCAAGCCCTCAAGCCCTCACACCCTTATGAAACGAGTCTGTATCTACTGCGGGTCGAGCCTCGGCAATCAGCCGATCTATCGTGAAATGGCCGGTGCGATGGGCGCCTTGCTGGCACGCCGCGGCATCGGTCTGGTCTACGGCGGCGGCAACGTCGGATTGATGGGCGTTGTCGCCGACGCGGCGCTCGCCGGCGGCGGCGAGGTGATTGGCGTGATCCCGAGGGCGCTGGCCGAGCGCGAGATCGCGCACGACGGCGTCAGGGACCTGCGGGTCGTCGATTCGATGCATACGCGAAAGGCGATGATGGCCGATTTGTCCGACGCCTTCATCGCCATGCCAGGTGGCGTCGGCACCTTCGAGGAGTTCTTCGAGGCCGTCACCTGGACGCAGTTGGGCGTGCACCGCAAGCCGTGCGGGCTGCTCAACGTCGGCGGGTTCTATGCGCCGCTCGCCGCCTTCATCGATCAGGCCGTCAGCGAGGGCTTCATCAAGCCGATCCACCGCGCGATGATTGTCGTGGACGACAATCCGGAACGCCTCCTCAATTCGCTCGCCGAGATTCAGCTTCCCGACGTGCCGAAGTGGATTCACGAGGACGAGACTTAACCGGCGAACTTGTAGCCCATCCCGTGGACCGTCAGGATGTACTGCGGGATGCGCGGATTCGGCTCGAGTTTCTGGCGCAGCCACGCCACGTGCACGTCGACGGTTCGGGTCGACGGAGTGTTGTTGTAGCCCCACACTTCGTGGAGCAGTTCGTCTCTCGAGACCGTCGCGCCGCGATGCTCGATCAGGTACTTCAGCAGTTGAAATTCCTTGGCTGAGAGGTCGAGGGACTGGCCCTTCTGCATCACCTCGGTCTTGCGGACATCGAGGGTAATGTCGCCGAACTGGTACCGCTCCAGTGTCAGGCCCGCAGGTCCGGAGGGCGCGCGCCGCATCAGCGCCTCGAGTCGGGCCAGCAACTCGATGGTTTCAAACGGCTTGGTCAGGTAATCGTCGGCGCCGAGCTTGAGACCGACGACGCGATCCACGACCTGGGTGCGGGCGGTCAGCATCAGGATCGGCGTCAGAATGCCCTGTTGGCGGATGGTCTTGGCCACATCGAAACCGTCGCGTCCCGGCAGCATGACGTCGAGCACGATCACGTCGAACGGCGAGCTGGTGGCGCGCGCGATTGCGGTGTCGCCGTCGCCCGCGGTTTCCACCGCGTAGCCTTCGGACGTCAACCGGTCGCTCAGCGCCAGCTGCAGGCCGGGCTCGTCTTCAACGAGGAGAAGGCGCTTGTCTGGCAAGGTTAAGGGCTTCGTGCTCGCTGACGGCGCGATCGGTCGCGGCCGGCAGCGACAGGGTGAAAGTGCTGCCTGTGCCGGGCTCGCTCGTCACGCCGACGCCGCCGCCATGCGCTTCGGCAATGCGCATCACCAGGTTCAGTCCGAGGCCGCTGCCCTGGATCTGTTGCGACACCGCATCGCGCCCGCGGTAAAACGGCTCGAAGATGTGCTTGCGGTCCTCGGCCTCGATGCCCATGCCGCGATCCTCGACGGCAAAGAGCACTTGTTCCCGCTTGCCGCTTCCCGGCTCCCGCCGCGCAGAAACGCGGAGCCACCTGGCGCTGCCGCCGTACTTCACCGCGTTGCTGATCAGGTTCTGGAGCGCCGACTTGAGCGCCGTCACGTCGCCGACCACGTTGGGCAGATTCTCTGCGATCGCCACGTCGACGTTGAAGCCGGCCTTCTCGATTTCGGTGCGGCAGGCCGCGACCGACTCGTGCACCAGATCGATCGGGCTCACCGGCGTTTGCGCGGCGGCGGCCCTGCCGGCCGCAATGCCGGCCAGCTGCAGCACGCGCTCCACCGTCTCGGCGAGGCGGCGGGCCTCGCCCTGAATGGTTTCGCCGTACTTGCGGACCCGCTGCGGATCCCCGACCACGCCGTCGGCCAGGTTGCCGGCCGCCGCGCCAATCACCGAAACCGGCGTGCGCAACTCATGCGAGACGGCGGCCACAAACTCCATTTGCTGACGAGCCAGCGCCTGCGCACGGCGTGCCGACACCACGATCAACCCGATGGCCATCGTCAGCAGCAGCAACACGCTCGAGCTGATGAAAAGGTTCTTCGTCCGGACCCCGGCCACCGCCGCTTCGAGCGAACCGGCGCGATGTTTCGCCATCAACAGCCACCGGCCGTCGCCGAGCGGACCGCCGCGCGTGATAACCCGGCCGCCGCCGCCACGGCCCTCCCGCTCGATCACCGACACGATGACGTCCTCAGCCCGCCCCGTTCCCGGCCCCGGTTCCCGTCTCCCGCCCGCTCCCGGCTCCCGGCTCCCGGTTCCCGGCTCCCGTTAAAGGTGGCGGCGGAGGTGGCGGCGGCGCATCGCCCCGCAGGTTCCTCGCGAAGATAAACATCTGGTCGGCGCGCGGACCCATGAAGCCCTGGGTCACATCAGGCGCGGCTGTGACCAAGGCGGCGGCGCCCGGCTCCGACTCCCACACCACCGCCGAAACATCCTCTTTCTGAACGACGGCAACGCGATAGTCGACTTCTGAATCGCCGCCGTGGAAGTGGCGCGTCGTCAGGGCGGCCAGCAGCGTATTGCGGACAATCGCCGGAACGAGCCGCACGATCGTGAACCCCAGCACCGTAATCTTCGGCGGTCCGCGGCCTTCATCCGGCGCCTCGAACAACGTCACCGGCGAGACGAGCGTGCTGTCGTCGCCGAGCGTCAGTGAAATATTGGCCTCGCGATGGGTGCCCTGGGCATCGTTCTGCGTCCGGTTGCGCGAGGTCTGGAAACCGATGAAGCGCGTGGCGAGCGAACCGCGCATCTGCGCCAGATCGTCAGGCCACGCCGCGTCCTCAAAGACCAGGCTTTGCGCATTCCACCTGCGAAGGCGAAGACGTTCGACTGGTACCGTGGCCTTGGCATCGAACAGCGGCAACTCGGTGCCGGGCAGCGTATCGACCAGCCACACATCCCGCACGAGACGCGGGTCGCTCGAACTGTTGGCCCATCCGGAATATTTTTGCGCGTAGGCGGTCCAGTTCTGATCGCGAACCGTCTGCGCATCGAGCTGCAGGCCGACGAGCGTGCGCGACAGTTCGGTGTCGAATTCAATGGCGAACTGCGACGCCGCAGTGCGGAGCGTGCGCTGCATGCGTTCGCGTTCGGCCGTGCTCAACTGGCCGAGCCATTGGTATTGCATCCAGGCCAGCGCCGGCACGAGCAGCATCACCACTCCGACGAGGATCGTCACCGCCGACACGCGCCGTCCCGGGCGGGTAAGACCGGGCCCGCCTCGTCTTCCGAGTCGAAGGGTCATGGGCAGAGTCTAACATGGCTGGAAATCACGTAAAGCCAGCAATATCAACGATTTAACATCCTTAACAACCTCTTTGCTCAGCCTTAACGTCTTAACGTCCGGCTCGCCCGTAATATGAAACGAGCGGTTCGCTCGCAAGGCCGTTCGACGAACGTTCTCCAGACGTTCACCGGACGTTCTACGAACGAACCGAATGGCAGTCGTACGTAGAACGACCGTCGAACGATCGTCGAACGATCGATTAGAGGAGTAGTCATGCGTTTTGTGATTTCAACGGCGGCCATCGTGATGGTGGCGTCATTCATTCAGACCGATCGCCCCTCGTCCACGCCGCTTGCGGCCTCCGCCTTTGCTCGCCTCCAGGCAAGCGAGCTGGGGCATGACGGGCAGGATCGCGTCGCCGGGATCGTTTCCGAAGCGCGCAAGGCGCTTGGCGGCGAGGACAAGATCGCCGGGCTCAAGGGCCTGACGGCTGAAGGGCCGTTCCGCCGATCGATGGGCGGACGGGACATGGAAGGGACCTCGACGCTGACGATCGCGCGCCCCGACAAGATGAAGCGCGTCGACGAGATGCAGATGGGCGGCATGGTCGGCGGTCCGACGATCGAGCGGACGTCGGTTCTGAACGGTGCCACCGCGTGGGACGACACCGCCAACCGCGGCGGCATGGGCGGCGGCATGCAGATCGTGATGCGCGGCCCCGGCGAAGGCCCCGGGCCCGGCGGCGGCGCGGGGCCGACGCCCGAGCAGATGAACGAAGCGCGCGTGCGCCGCATGCGCGTGCAGCTGCAGCGCCTCACCGCGGCCTTGCTCGCCGATGCGGGCACGCCGTGGGTTGATGCCGGCGTCGCGGAGTCACCCGACGGCAAGGCCGACATTCTGGAGACCAAGGAAGAGACCGGCCGCACGCTGCGCCTGTTCATCGATCAGGGTTCGCATCTTCCGGTGATGGTGCAGTACCAGGATCCGAAACCGATGGTGATGATTAACGGCGGTCCGGGCCGCGGCCCGGGCGGCCCGGGCGGGCCCGGTGGTCGTCCGGGGATGCGCGGCGGCGCCGGCCCGGATGGTCCGCCGCCGAATCCAGAGGCGATGCAGCGCCGGGCCGAGGAAATGCAGCGCAATCCTCCACAACTCGGCACCTTTGCGATGCACCTGAGCGATTACAAGAAGGTCGACGGCATCATGCTGCCGCACAAGATCGAAACCTCCCTCGACGGCGAGCCGAACGAGGAGTGGACGATCGAGAAGTACAAGGTGAATCCGCAGATCAAGGCCGATACCTGGGAGAAGAAGTAGATCGGCTCTCGGATCGCTGATTACTACTCGGATTGCAGAAGGTCGATATGTTGTCACTGGTGAGGAAGTTCGCATGCACGCTGGCGATGCTCGTGGCGTTCGCATCGCTGGCGACGGGGTCCGCCTCCGCTCGCACCGACGCACGCGAGCTACCGCGGGACCCCGCCGTAGCGGCCTCCGGCCGCGAAGGCGGGCAAGTGGTTCAGGGCACGGGTGTCGGGTCAACCGTAAGGGTCACCGTGCTCGATCAAACCGACGCGGCGCTGGTCATCGCCCAGGTGGTGCTGGTCGACTCCGGCGGGGCCGAGCACACCGCGAGCGTCGATGAGCGCGGTGTCGCGGTGTTCGAGAACCTCAACCCCGGCAACTACCAGGTGAAGGCCACGGCCGAGAGCTTCCGGACGATCGTCATGCCGCTCACGGTGCGGCGTGGCGACAATCGCACCACGCTGCGCCTCGCGCTGGCGACGATCGAGCAGACGGTCGTCGTCCAGGACCAGAATGCGGCCGATCGCCGCGACAATGGCTTTACACAGACCCTCTCCCAGGACGAGATCGATTCGCTGCCGGACGATCCGGATGAAATGGCCGACGAGCTGATGCGCCTGGCCGGTCCCGGCGCGCAGATCTTCGTCAACGGCTTCCGCGGCGGCCGCATGCCGCCGAAGGATCAGATTCAGCAGATCCGCTTCCACACCAATTCGTTTTCGGCCGAGTATCACGAAGCGGGCATGGTCCGCGTCGAGGTCATCACCAAGCCCGGAATGGGCGGCTGGCGCGGGCACACCAATTTCGGTTTTCGCGACGAGTCGTTGAACGCCAAGAACTATTTCGCCGACCAGAAGGGCGCCGAGCAAATGCGGCGCTATATGG
This sequence comes from uncultured Acidimicrobiia bacterium, assembly GCA_963795125.1. Taxonomy (GTDB): domain Bacteria; phylum Acidobacteriota; class Vicinamibacteria; order Vicinamibacterales; family UBA2999; genus 12-FULL-67-14b. The sequence continues at coordinate 172,389 of CAWCGQ010000003.1, forward strand.
TCAACTTCCAGGGCCCGATCGTGAAGGGCCGCACCGGCTTGACGATGTCGTTTGACGGCAATAGCTCGTATGATTCGCGGACGATCAACGCGCTGTCGCCGTCGGCAACACCGGTAACCGGGCTCGCCCAGGCGCCGACCGACGCCATGAACTTCAGCGCCCGGGTTGAACACCTGATCGGCCCCACCAGCCAGCTCCAGGCCGAGTATTCCCGCCGCCAGAACACCCGCAGCAACATCGGTGTCGGAGATTTCGATCTGCCCGAGCGCGGCTTTGCCAACGACAACAGCACCGACACCTTCCGCCTCCGCTCGACCAGCGTCGTCGGCAAGAAAGTCTTCAGCGAGTTCCGCTTCTCGGTGATCGATTCCAACCTGTCCACCTCGTCGCTGTCGACCGCGCCGACAATTCGCGTCAACGAAGCCTTCAATGCCGGCGGCGCCGGCCAGACCGGCGACCGCGGTGCCCGCGAGATCGAGATCGCGCAGAACTTCGACTTCTCGATCGGTCGCAAGCACTCGATGCGGGCAGGCGTGCTGTTCGAAAGCGGCTGGTGGAACAGCAACCAGCGGTCCAATGCGTTCGGCACGTATACGTTCACCAGCCTCGCCGCCTACCAGGCCGGCTTGCCGGCGACCTATTCGATCCGCACCGGCGATCCGGTCGTCGACTACACGCAAACCAAGGCGGGATGGTTTCTGCAGGACGACTTCCGTCCGGCAAAGACGCTGCAGGTCAGCCTCGGCGTGCGACAGGAAGTCCAGACGCAGGTGAGCTCGAAGTGGAACGTCGCGCCGCGCGGCGCGCTGACCTGGAATGCGACCAGGAAGACCACGGTGCGCGGCGGCTACGGCATCTTCTACGACTGGTACGATTCGGCGCTCTACGAGCAGACCATTCGCGTCGACGGCAACCACCAGATTGACACGATCGTCCAGAACCCGTCGTTCCCGGTCACCGACAATAGCGGCACTCGTCTGCCGGCCAGCGTGATCCGCTCGGCGTCGCTCGAGCAGCCGATCATTCAGCAGGCCTCCATCGGGCTCGAACGGCCGCTCACCGAGTGGGCGGGCTTGCGCACCGACTACATGTGGACGCGCGGCAGCAACACGCTGCGCTCGATCAACGTCAACGCGCCGGTCAACGGTGTGCGGCCGAACCCGGCGATCGGCAACATCACGGAGATTCAGTCCACCGGCAAGCGCGCGTCGGATCGGGCCACCGTGGCGTTGAATGCGCGCTACATGCCTCGCCGCATCATGGGCATGGTGATGTATCAATACACCAACGCCCGCAACTTCGCCGACCTGCCGTCGGCGCTGCCGTCCAACAGCCTGGACCCGGATGCCGACTGGGGGCCGTCCGCGCAGGATGTGCGCCACCGCATCTTCTTCAATTTCAACGCGCCGCTGGCCAACGGCGTCCGCCTGGGGCTGAACGCGCAGGGCTCGTCGGCGCTGCCCTACAACATCACCACGGGTCTCGACGACAACGGCGATACGGTGTTCAACGATCGCGCCCCGGGTGTCGGCCGCAATACCGGCCGCGGCGCCACGCAGTGGACCACGAACATCCGGCTGAACAAGTCGATCGGCCTCGGCGGCGCCCGCAGCGGTCCACCGACCATGCCGATGCCCCCGCCCCCGCCCACGGGCGGCGGCGCCATGAATCAGCGCGTCGGCGGCGGGCCGGGCGGTCCCGGTGGCGGCGGCGGCGACGGTCCGCAGATGGTCGTCATGGAGGGCGGCAATTCGCGCTATCGCCTCGACCTCTACGCCAACCTCCAGAACGCGTTCAACAACGTGAACTACAACGCGTTCATCGGCAACCAACTGTCGCCGTTCTTCGGCACGGCGACGTCGGCCGCGGCGCCGCGCCGCGTCGAAGTCGGGTTCTCGCTCGGTTTCTAGACAGGGCGGGTAACGCCTTTCGTTGTCGTCTTGTTTGCAGCAATACTTCTCGGGTGAGGCCATTGTCGGTGACCGTGGTCGGTGCAGGCATCGTTGGCTGCACCGTCGCCTACGAACTTGCGAAGTCGGGCGCGCGCGTCCAGGTCATCGAGACCCGTACGCCCGGACAGGGCGCGACCCGCGCATCGGCCGGAATCCTGGCGCCGTACATCGAGGGACATAGCTCCGATACGCTGCGCAACCTCGGCAGGCGCAGCCTCGATCTCTACGACGCCTTCATGGCGCGCCTGTCCGCGGACAGCGGGCACGAGGTGTTCTACCGGCGCAACGGCACGTTCGAGCTGGCGTTCTCGGAAGCGGACGTGGTGCGACTGCGCGACTTGTCCCGCACTCTGGCGGATGAGGGCATCGAGGCCGGCTGGATCGCGCCGGAGCGATTTGGCGAGCTCGAACCGCTCGCGGCACCGACGGCCCGCGGCGCGCTCATGATCCCGACCCATGGCTTCGTCGGCGTGACCTCGCTGACGCTTGCGGCGGCCGCAGCGGCCGAGAAATCCGGCGCCACCTTCTCTCTCGCGACGGGCGCGATTCGGATCTCCGCCATCGCCGGCGATCGCGTCGCCGTGCAGACCTCGACGACGACGCTGGAGGCGGATCGCGTGGTGCTGGCCGCCGGCAGCTGGTCCTCTGCGATCACCGTGGACGGCGCCGACCCGATTCCCGTGCGGCCAATCCGCGGCCAGTTGATTCAACTGCAAACCGATCCCGGAGCGATCAGCCGCGTCATCTGGGGGCCGGACGGATACCTCGTTCCCTGGCCCGACGGATCGGTCCTGGTCGGGTCGACCGTTGAGGATGTCGGCTTCGATGAAACACACACACCCGAAGCGGTGGAGCAGTTGCGGGCCGCCGCGGTGTCGCTCGTGCCGAGCCTGGCCGGTGCCGAGATGAGCAGCGTGCGTACTGGTCTACGCCCGAAGGGACCGGACGATCTGCCGATTCTGGGGCAGTCGAAGGCGGTGCCGGGCCTGATCTATGCGACCGCGCACTACCGGAACGGGGTGCTGTTCACGCCGCTCACCGTGCAGCTGGTTCGCGACGTGGTGTTCGACCGCCCGCCCGACCCGGCCCTGCGCGATCTCGATCCCGGCCCGGGTCGGAAGGCTGTAACATTCCTTCGCAATGGCGCTGCTCACACCTGACGAGATCACCGAAGCCTTGAAGGGCCTCGACGGCTGGACCCTCGAGGGCAAGACGCTTCGCAAGCAGTTCACGTTCCAGGATTTTCCCGAGGCCGTGCTGTTTGTGAGCGCGCTTGTGCCCGGGGCCGAAGACGCCGACCACCACCCCGACATCGAGATTCACTACAAGCGGGTGGGCCTCAGCTATTCAACCCACAGCGAAGGCGGGCTGACCGCGAAGGATCTCGACGGTGCGGCGATGGCCGATGCCATCGCCGCCAACCTGCCGCATCTCGAAGAGTTCGGCGACGGCTAGGCCACCGATTAAACACCGATTAGACACCGATCAGATCGCGACGGCCAGGCCACCGATTAAACACCGATTAGACACCGATCAGATCGCGACGGCTAGGGCCACCGATTAAACACCGATTAAACACCGATCAGAATCGGTAACGCGCGCTCAAGCGGAAGACGCGCGCCGCGGGAATCGGATTTGCCGAGGCGGCGTCGATGCCGCCCGTCGACAGCGGCTTCCGGAAGTTCGGGCCGTTGGTCGTAACGCGCCGCAGCACCACGCTCGAGTTGAACAGGTTGAAGCAATCGACCATGCCCTCGATGCTTCCGCCCTTGAACTTCAAGCTTTTCGAGACGCGCAGGTCGGACAGTTTCACCCAATCGTAGCGGCCGGCCTGTCCTTCCGCGGTCAGGTTGACCAGGGTGTTCAAGGCGTCCCGCACCTGAATGACGCGATTGAAATATTCGCCCTGCTGCGCCGTGAACGTCGAGGCGACCAGCATCTGCCACGGCAGCTCGTAGGTACCGCTCAGCCGAACGCCCTGGTAGGTTTCAGGCAGCGCCCACACGCCGTTGATGCCATACAGCGCCTCGTTCGGATTGCGCGGATCGATGTTCTTGGCGTCGCGCCGATCGATTGAATACGAGCCCAGCAACGACCAGCCATGCGAGTAGCTCTTGCTGAAGGTGGTCTCGAGCGCGGTGTAGGTGTCGTCGCCTTCTCCCGGCGCGGCGTTGACGGTGAGCGCCCTGACCTGCCCGAAGGTGGGATAGCTGCGCGGCACCGAGTAGACCGGCACCACCCGGTCGTCCGCAGTGCCGGTGACGTTGTCGCGGCCGGGATCGACGCCGTTGACCACGTCGGTGAACGCTTCGTAGGGCTGCGCGAGGTTCAGTTCCTTGTTACCGCGGTAGTCGCGCTTGCGCACGACGTTGACCCGAATTGAGGTGTCGCGCCAGAAGCCGAGATCCACTCCCCCGGTGTACTCGTCGAGATACTCACCCTTGAGCGAGGGATCGAGCCGGGTGTCGCGGCTCGATCCGGTCACCGACACCAGATCGGCGGCGACCGGCGTGTACGGGATGCGCCCATCCCAGCGCGTGTAGGTCGACACCAGCGTCGCTGCCGGATTCACCGAACTCGCCACCGGACCGGCGGCATTGTTGACGCCCGAGCCGGACGCGGAATAACGCCCGTAACTGGCCTTGAGCGCGATGCGTCCCGAACCGGTGATGTCGTAGACCGCCGAGAGCCGCGGCGACCACGCGTTGTACTCCGGGAAGCCGTGGGTTTCGGGGATCACCCGCGCCGTTGCGAACGGGCCGGTGCCGGGGTTGCCCTGTTGCGGCAACCACGACGAGTAGTGATCGAAGCGCAGACCGGCGTTCACCGTCAGCTTCGGGGTCAGGTTGACGCTGTCGTTGGCAAACCACGAGTGGTAATTGATGCCGGCGTTGGTGTCGTTCGGGTACTCGAACACCTGCACCGAGTCGGGATGCAGGAAGTAGTCGGTTTCGCCGGGCAGGCTTCGATACCGATAGAGCTGCTGATTCGGGTAACCGTAGGTCTCGACGTGGTTGGTGCTGGTGTAGCCCAGCACGCCCGACTTGATCTCGTGGTTCATCGCGCCAATCGTGCGGAACCACGACCAGGTGCCGTTGTAGCCCCACCGCACCGGCTCGCGGCGCAGTTCCAGGAACGCGCCGCGCGTCTGCGTCGTGGTCAGGTCGGTGGTGCGCACCTCGTCGGTCCACGCGTAGTCCGGCCACCAGTACCCCGAGCGATTGAAGCTGGCGTCGAACGTCATGCGCTGGTTCATGATGCGCGAGAACTTGAAGGCGGGGCCGATCGCCGTCCACGCAATCTGGTTCTGGGTCGCCTCGCTCGGCAGGAACGCGCTCGCGTTTCGATACGGCTGCCACTTGCGGTTGAGCTGTTCGGTGATCTCGAACTTGTTGTTGCGGGAAATCTGGTAGGTCAGCTTGACCGTCGGGTTGTCGAGCCGCGTGAAGTACTCGACCTGTTGGCCGCTCTTGATCGAGATGAAGCCCGGGATCAGCAGCCCGGAATAGTTGTAGCCGTAGGCGCCGTAGAACCACAGCTTGTCGCGCACGATCGGCCCGCCGAGATCGAGGCTGACGTCGTTGTAGCGGGTGAACTTGTTGTTGCCCGGATCGAAGCCCTGCGCGCGCAGCTCCGGGGTGACGTTGTTGCCCTGGAAATCGCCGCTCTGGTGCGCCAACAGGTAATTGCCGCTGAACTTGTTGCTGCCGGACTTGATCAGGAAGCTCAGCGTCACGCCCGGGCTCTGTGCCTCGGCGCCCTTGGCCGCCGCCGACACCTGCACCTGGTCGTAGGTGTTGTAGTCGCCGAAGAACTGATCCCACACCACGCCGTCGAACTTGATCAGCTCACCGCCCGAGCGGCCGTACGAGCGGGCGCCGGTGGTGGTCGAACCGCCGACCGTGTTGCCGCCGACGTCGAACTGCGTGGGCGACAGGCCCGGCACCAGCCGCGCCAGTCCGCGGATGCCGCGGCCGTAGGGCAGATCGTCCATCTGCTGCTCGCTCCAGTTGACGCCGACCTGGGTCGACTGGAGGTCGATGGTCGGCGTCGAGCTGACGACGGTCACCGATTCAGCCAGCGAGTCGACCTGCAGCGGCGCGTTGACGGTCAGCGTGGCGTTGGCGGTGACGACCACGCCGTCGACGGTGAGCGCGCGAAAACTGGCGAGCTGAAACCTCACCTGATAGACGCCGGGAGGAACCAGCGTGAAGCGGTAGGTGCCGAGCGAGTCGGTGACGGCGTCGCGAGCGCCGCCGATCATCTGGGGACTCGAAATGCTGACCGCCACACCGGGCAGCACCCCGGCGCTGCTGTCAACCGCCCGGCCGGTAATCGTCCCGGTCGTCGACTGCGCGACAGCCGGTGCCCCGCCGGTCACCAGGAGACTTGCCACCACCACCCACATGCGCCACGAACCGGTCATCTTGCCCTCCGAATCTGTTGGGAACCGACTGCAATTTACTCGAACAGCGAGACTACAATCCACACAGTCGGGGATGAAGCTCAAGAAGCTCTACAGTTCGCGCGAAGTCGCACAGCTGACGGGCCTGACCGCCCGCCAACTGCAGTGGTGGGCCAAGGCGAACCTGTTTCCGCCGGCGGTCGAATCACACCGGACCGAAGCCGGCGGATTCACCGAGCGTCGCTACACACCGATCGAATTGTTGGAACTGATGGTACTCGCGGACTTGCGCCGAAAGGGCTTTACGGTTGCACGGATTCGCAAGTTGCTGGAGGTGCTGAGCGACCGATTCAAGACCCGCCTCTACGATGCGATCGAAGGCGGCGGCCCGGTGACGCTCTTCATCGACCCGGCGACCAGCTCAGGGTCGCCCCGCGCGAAGTCGAGGGGCGACGCAGCGATCTACGCCCGCAACGACCAGGGCGATCTGTTCAGCATCCTCGACAATGCCGCGCAGCCGCTGATGATGATCGGCGAGGACATCAAGCTGCGCCAGCTAATCGCCCGTGAACGGCCGGCACGTCGCCGCGCGAAGGGCAGCGCGGCGTCCGATAAACGCGGTGCGTCGCGGCCGTGAAGCCGTCGCCATCCGCCCCGAAAATGTCCGGCACATTGAGCTAAACTGTCCCTCGTGGCCACCACCAAGACGGACGTCGGCGAGGCAATCGGCATGGTCGAAACGCGCGGCCTGATCGGCATGATCGAGGCCGCCGACGCCATGGTCAAGGCTGCCAATGTCGTGTTCGTCGGCTGGCAGAAAGTCGATGCCGGCCTGGTCACCGCGATTGTTCGCGGGGATGTCGGATCGGTCAAAGCGGCGACCGATGCCGGCGCCGCCGCCGCCCGTCGCGTCGGGGAGTTGATCGGCGTGCACGTCATTCCGCGGCCGGTTGACGATCTCGAAAAGATTTTTCCGATGCTGAAGCCGAAGATCTAGCGGCTAGGTAATCCTGCCGCGCGCCGCAATCGGCAGCGGTTCCGCACTCTCGCCATCCACCAGCCACGCCTGATCGACCAGGTTCGACACCACGCACGAATGGTTCGGGACGATCTGGACGCGATCTCCCGGCTCGAGCGGTGTCGACCCATCCAGCACCTTCACGGTGGCGTGCTCCTCCGACAGCCGCTCGATCATCAGATTGTCGTGGCCGATGACGGTGCCGTAACCCGGCGTCGCGGCGAAGCCGCGCGCCCCGTCGTTGGTGAGCGTCTTGCTGCCGGAATCCAGCACGACGCGATCTCCGGCCGGCTTGCTGACCACGGTTGCGAGCACGGTCAAGGCGCAGTCGTCGACGCTCGCCGCGCCGAGCGCCACTTGCGTGCGGTCGAAATAGACGTAGTTGCCGGGCCGATACTCGGTGAAGCCATCCTGCTGCATCGAGAACCGCGCCGGGGGTGTCGCGCCGGCGCTGATTTCCTCGATCGGCACGCCGGCCTCGCGGCAGCGGGCGGCGAGGCCGCTCACGGTGCGCGCCTCGGCCTCCGCCATCGTCCGCAAGTCCGCCTCGGAATGCGCGTGGTAGGCCTGACCCGCGTGCGACAGCAAGCCCCGCAATCGCAGTCCCGGCAGCGACGCGACGTTTTTTACGAGCGCCACGGCTCCCGGTGCGTCCGGATCGATGCCGCAGCGGTGGAAGCCGACGTCGACCTTGACGAGCACGTCCACCTGCCTGCCGGCGCGGGTCATTGCCTCGGACCACTGCTTCGCGACCCCGGCGTGATCGACGATGAACGACAGGTGGGTGCGGTCGAGCAGTGCGATCAGACGATCGGCATTTGCTGGATTGAGCGGGTAGGGAAGCCGGATGTCCTTGATGCCGGCGTCGGCGAACACTTCAGCTTCACCCAGCTTGGCGCAGCAGATGCCGGCGGCGCCGCGTGCGATCTGCCAGCTCGCGATTACCGGGCTCTTGTGCGTCTTGCTGTGCGGACGCAGCCGGACGCCGCGCGCGTCCGCGGCCGCCTGCATGCGTTCGATGTTGCGGACGGCTCTCCCGCGATCGATCAGGATCGCGGGGGTGCGGAGCGATTCGACGGTCACTGCTGCGTTTTCTTCTTCGCCGCTTCGCGCTCTTGCGCGCGGGCGCCGCTCAATACCCCTTCGAGGCCGTAGTTCGCTTCGTGGCACGCGTACTCGTAGACCATCTCACCGGGCGCCATCTGGTTGAACACCAGCTCGCCCGTGAACGGCGTCGTGAAGGTGGTGGGGTCTTCGACGGTGAAGCGGTAGTTCAGCGTGCGCGCATCACGCCGGCTCAGGCGTTCGGTGACCTTGAGGTTTTCCGACGCGCCGCGGTAGCCGTGATTGGGGTGGAAGTTGGTGGTCTCGATCACCAGCGTGTCGCCTTCCCAGCGGCCGATCGAATCGCCGAACCACTTGCGCAGGCCCGGGGGCGGATGGGTGCCGTTCATGCGCACGATGCGCGCGTCGTGCACCATCTCGGTGAGGATCACCACCGTGTCCTTGCTTTGCACGATGGTGTAGCTGTTGTTGTAGAAGTAGTTCGGCAGCATCGGCGGCCCGGCGTTGCTGCCGAAGGAGGTGATGCAGCGTTCGGCCAGCGGACGCAGTTCGGGGTGGTCGAACTCGCCGCCCTGCGCCTTGCGGGCCTCGGCGGCCTTCGCCATTCTCGCCCGCGCCGCGTCGGTGTAGCCGGGCACGCGGCCGTTGGCCGGGTCGATGATGATCGAACTGCGCGCCTGGCCGTCGACGCGGAGCACCCGATCGCCCGGATCGACCCAGAACGAGTTGTAGCCGCCCACCACGCCCGCGCCGCCCTGCCAGACGCGCTCGAGATAGGTCGGCTCGGCGTTGGGGCTCGTGCGCCGCTCGCCGCCCACCGGCGGCGCGGCGCGGTTCGGATCGCTCGGCGCCTCACGAGCCTCGATCGCGGCTCGGGTCTTGGTTTCGTCGTCGAGCGCCGCTTCTTCGGTGATCACCAGCGGCGTGTCGGGGCGCATCCGCTCGAGCGGCGTGATCGTCGCGTTGCTCCAGTTGCCCTGGAAATCAGGATGGCCTTCGGCCGTGCGCGGCAGCGCCGTCGGCTTTGCGGTGGCGGGCCGTGCTGGGGCTTGCTTCGCCGCCGCCCCCTGGGGCTGCGGCGCGGAGGCGGGTGCTTGCGCGCCGGCGCCGACCAAACCGAGCAGTGCGACGGTGACTGTGAGGCCGGCGGTTCTCATTTGATTGGCTCCTTGCGCAGATGCCCGTACATCAACTCGGTGACAAATTCGACGCACTTGAACTGGCCGAGCTGGGCGTTGGTCTCGACGCGCCGATAGAGCGGCATGCTCATCTTCCACGGCCGCGTGAACGTGGCGGGATCGTCGATGGTCGCTTCATAGCTGATGTGATCCGCGCCGGTCATCGTGTAGCGCTCGGTGAGCTTCATGTTCTCCGAATGATGATTGCCGGCGCGGTCGAACCACGACTGGCCGTTGAAGCCGGACGTGCGGACGACGAACGTGTCGCCTTCCCACACGCCGTGCGACATTCCCATCCAGCTGTCGATCTGCGCCGGCCCGGGATCCTTCAGGTAGATGTGACGCACCGCGCCGGCGTATTCGTAGGCCATGAACACGGCGCTGTTGCTCTGCGTGATCTGGAAGGGAAACGGCATGTAGGTGGCGCGCGGAACGCCCGGGAGGTAACACTTGATCTCCGGATCGCGCGTCAGCCAGTTGGCCTGGTTGTCGAGCTTCTTCTTCAGGCCTTCGGCGGTGTACGGCAGTTCATCGCCCTCGACGACACCGGCGCCGCCCGGGACCGAACCGACCGCGCCAAGCGCGATCACCTCTTTCGCGGGAACCGGGACCACGGGTCCGGGCCGCATCGCCAGCGCCGCTTTCGCGGTGTGCGCCTGGATGTCCCAGTGCGCGGAATTGACGGCCTGCCACAACCCGTTCAGGTCGGGCTTGCCGTTCAATCGCGGGATGGCTCCCGCCCGCGCTTGACCTTCAACCGCCGGGCTGGAAACGAGAGCGAACGTCGCGGCGGCCACGCCTGCCGCGACCGAGAGTTGCACCATCGACCACCAGCGCATATCCACCTCTGAAGCCCGCCTTTGCGAAAGCGCTTCGGCGTGGCAAGGGCGGATTATATGCCTAGCCGCGCAAAACGCCTCGATCCTTGCCAGGCTCGAGCGTGTACTCGGGAAACACCTTCGCGGCCGCGGTCGGTTGCGCCCCGAGATGCTTGACCACGACCTCGGAGAACACCGCGCGGAAGTCGGTTGTCACCGCGAGATCGCGGCCTTCGAAACGCTGGTCGGTGCCGAGTCCGGGCCATTGACCGTGCACCTCGCCGCCTTTCACCGCGCCGCCGATCACGAACATGGCGTTGCCGTGACCGTGATCGGTGCCGCGGCTGCCGTTCTCCGCGACCGCCCGCCCGAATTCCGACATCGTCATGATGATGGTGTCCGCCATGCGCTCGCCGAGATCCTGCGCGAGCGCCGCGATGCCGCGCGCGAAATCATCGAGCCGATTGGCCATCTGCCCGGTCGCCGCGCCCTGGTTGACGTGATGATCCCACTGTGTGCTCTCGGCGAAGGCCACCTCGAGGCCGACGTCCGACTTTGCCAGCCGAGCGATTTCCTGAAGGGCCTGGCCAAACGGCGAGCGTGGATACGCGGCGTTATGAGCGGGCCGATACGATGCCGCAGCGTTGTTCGCAAGCATTCGCATCGCCTCGAACGCCTCGCCGCCGCTGCCCTTGAGGCCAGGGTCCTGCGCCGCCCGGTAGAGCTCTTCGAACGACGTCCGCGCGCCGAGGTCGGCCACCGCGAGCTCTGACACGCTGCCCATCGCCAGCGCCGGCGCCGGGCCCTGGAGCGCTCGCGGCATCTGCTTCGCGATCGCGACCGCGCGCAGCGGCGTGCGCTCGTCTCGAGCAGCCGACAGGTACCGGTTCAGCCAGCCGTCGCGCGTGCTCTTGATCCCCGGTGTCGCCGACTCCATGTAGTCCTGCGCGTCGAAATGAGAGCGCGTCGGGTCGTGCGAGCCCGACGCGTGCACGACGGCGAGCTCGCCGCGGTCCCAGAGCGGCTTGAATGGCGACAGTCGCGGGTGGAGGCCGAAGAACCCGTTGAGATCGATGGCGCCGTCGGCCGCACCGGGACGCGCGATGGCAATCGACGGCCGCGCGCGATAGTAGTCGGCCTCGCCGTAGGGCACCACCATGTTCAGCCCGTCGACGGCGCCGCGCTGGAAGATCGCAATCAGCAGCTTCTTGCCGCCGTTGCCGGCCGCCGCCGCGCGTCCGAGGAACGACGGCGCGAACCCAAGTGTGAGCATCGCCATCGCGCCGCTGCGAAGAAAGACGCGGCGGGAGGCCGCCGCGGGTCGTGGGGAGTGCGCGGGCTCGGAAGTACGGCGGTGTCGGGACATGTCGGCCTCACTGACGCTGGAATTCAGGCGCGCCGATATTGAGCGCCGTGGTCTGTTGCGCGGTGAGCGGCACGCGCACGCCGCGGACCGCGTTGTTGGCAAGGTCAACGGCGAAGTTCATGCGGCTGACCAGCGCGCCGGCCGACACCCATGCCGACGCCGCCTCCTCGTAGCCCGTCGGCGGCTGGCAGAAATAGGGCGGCATTCCCATGTCACGCAGCGTGCGCGCCAACGGCGCCGCGCTGCGAATGTCTGCCCCGGTGGCGCGTAACGCACTGGCAACGAACTCGAGCGGCGTTTTCACTTTGCCGCGGTGCGCATCGGCAGACAGGAATTCGGGCGAGGTCACAATCATTCTCACGACTTCCCGCAGATCGCCACGGGTCGCGGTGAATCTGGCGGCGGCGCGGTCGATGAGGGCTGAGGGAGGGGCGTCGCTGACGAACTTGATCGCCAGCTTGGTCGCGACGAGTCGCGCCGTCGAGGGATGGGCGGCCACGATATCGAGCACCTGCTCGCCCTCGTCGACGCCGCCCGCCTTGATCGTCCGACCGAGCACCACCTTGCCGCCCCGATCGTGCCGCGGGTCCGCGAAGATGAACCCCGACCCCTGCCGCGGCTGGAACGTCCACCCCGTGAATGCGCGCGCCACGTTGACGATGTCGTCCTGCGAATAGCCGCCGTCGACGCCGAGCGTGTGGAGTTCAAGGAGTTCGCGGGCGTAGTTCTCATTGACGCCTGCCGCCCGCCCCTTCGCACCCTTCGCTACCTGATGCCCCCGCTGCACCAGCTGAGAGCCAATTATCAAGATAGAAAAGCATGGCGGGGCTCTTCGCCGTCGCGCCGAGCATGTCGCGAAAGCGCCCGAACACATACGGACGAATCGCGTTGCGCTCGTACTCGCCAACGTAGTTTCTGGTGGCGCCCTTCCCGGCATGGACGTTGAAGTGGTTGAACCAGAAATCGACCAGCACCTCTTCGAGCTGACGCTCGCTATACACCGCGCGCAGCAGCTTCGCTTCTTCAAGCTCGACGATGACCTTGCGGTCCTTGCGCTGCAGGTCCGACGGCTGTCGTGAGCCGGGACCCTGGCGAGGGGATTGGCGCCGTTCCACCATTGCCGGGCCCGAGTAGTCGCGCTGGATGGTCGCGGCATCGAGCGTCAGCGTCTGAAGACGTTGCAGGCGGCCGTCCAGCACGACGTTGTCGACGCGCGAGGGCGACAGCTGGTTCTCGATCCACTTCTGGATGCCGATGGCCCTGACGTGGTCGAGATCCCCGGGCCGTGGCCCATAGGCCAGCCGGTTCAGAACGTGGGCAATAGCCGCATCTGCCGGCGGCCCGTCCGTGGCGGCGCGAATCGCCGTTGGCGCGCTGGCGCACAGGATCAACGCGGTGACAAACACGAGGGAACGGCTGAACATACGGTAACCTCTACCTGTCCATTCGACCCGCATGTCCCGTCAAACGTTAAAAACCCTTCCCGCCGCGCCGCTGCGCGGTGAACGAGCGTAGGCGGATGCCCTTCCACGTTGTTCCCGCCACCGGTCCGGTTCTCGAACAGGTCCTCGCCGACACGCATCCGTTGTGGGGCGACGGGTTGCCGTTCGACAACTACACGAAAGAGTGGGCGGCGCAGTGCAAAACGCCGTGGGGGCGACAACATCTCGACCGCGTCGCGCTGGTGGACGGGCCGCATGTGCTGGCCAGCGCCAAGCGCTACGATCTTTCACTGCGCATCGACGGCAGGATTCGCAGGGTGCTCGGCATTGGCGCGGTGTTCACGGCGCCGGCGCATCGCGGCCGTGGCTGCGCCCGCGAGCTGCTGACGCGCATTCTCGACACCGCGGTGACCGAAGGGCAGGAGTTTGCGATGCTCTTCTCGGAAATCGCGCCGGCCTTCTACGAGCGGCTTGATTTCGTTCCCATTCCGCTGATCGAGTCGACGCTCGAGATCGATCAAAAACGCGGCGGCGCGCCGGCGATGCTGGTGCGCAGCGGCGACGATCGCGACATCCCGTCGATCGTGGAAATGAGCGCGGCTCGCTGTTCGCGCGCGCGGTTGGCGATGGATCGCAGCGAAGACCTCATCCGCTTCCAGGTCACGCGCAAGCGCCTGCACTCCGGCCTCGCCCCGCCCGGGCATCACCACAACGAGTTCCTGGTCGTCGAAGAAGGCGCCCAGGCGGTGGCCTACCTGGTGATGACCGAGCAGGACGGCAGATGGATGATCGAGGAGGCCGGCGACCGCGATCCGGCCGGCGCCCGTCTGGGCGCGATCCTGCAAGTGATGCTGGCGCGTTATCCGGCCGAGCGTCTGCCCGAGATCAAGGCCTGGTGGCCGCACACGCTGCTGCCGCCGCAGGTGAAGATCGCCGCCGCCTCGCCGTCGCAGTCGGTGCTGATGATCCGGCCGCTGCGCGACCGCATCCTGCCGCTGCCGCCCATCGCGGCCCCCGACGTGGTGTTCTGGCACTCCGACTATTTCTGAACGGGAGCCGGGAACCGGGAGCCGGGAGCCGGGAGCCGGGAGCCGGGAACCGGGAGCCGGGAGCCGGGAACGGGGAGCCGTGGAACCAGGAGGCGGCGGACGACCGGCGCTGGCGTCTTACGCCAGGGACTCATGCAGTCTATAAAGCATGGCGCCCACGCGATCGCTCAGGTCCAACAGTCGCTGGCAGGTGTGAGCGCTCATCAACGAATTGCGGCGAGCGATCTCGATCTCGGTCTCGAGTTCTCCTTGCGATCCCATTGCGATCGAAATGTAGTTTTGATACGCGAGCCTCCGCTTCTTTCTCCGGTAGCCCTCTGCAACATTCGCCGGAATCGAAATGGCGGCGCGCCGGATCTGCCGACGAACATCGAACTCGCTTCGGGGTAACTCCCTCGTCGACACGATCACCAGATCGACCAAGTCCATCGAGATGCGCCACACCTCGAGGTCGCGAAACGACGTGATGGTTGGATTGGTCATGGCGAGGCGAGAGCAGCCATCGTGCCATCAGAATCCGGCCGGATTCATAAGAATTGCTCGCACCGTAGTAACGCGAGTTACCGACGCGCGAGAATCGGCCAAAAACGAAGGCAACATCAGTTGCCATCGCGCAACGGGGGTTGAGAACCCGGCTCCCGGCTCCCGGCTCCCGGTTCCCGGCTCCCGTCCGCCCCCTCACTTCCCCGTGGAGAGCTTCACGTCGACCGCCTTGGTTTCCCCGTCGCCAAGATCGAGTTTCGTCGCCAGGTCCTTCACCCGCGCGAGAAACTCGGGGTCGCCGGCCTGTCCGTCCTCGAGGCCCTGCAGCGCGACGACCAGATAACTTTCCGCGGGCAGCGCCGTGACGCGATAGCGGCCGTCCTGGTCCGGTCGCGCTGCCTTGATGAATCGCGACTGGTAGGTCCACAGCTTCTCGTCGCCGGGGAAGACCACCACCGTGGCGTCGAGCACCGGGTTGCCGTTCGCATCAGTGACCTGACCCGAGAGCGCGCTGACCTTCTTCGTCAACACGATCTGCATGCCGCTCACGGTCTGTCCTGCCGCAAATTCCATCGGGGTGTCCGTAATGTCCTGGCCATTCACGACCACCGACCGCAGCGTCCATCCTTGCGGACCGCCGGTGCGGACGATCACGGCGTCGGTGAGGTTGCGCAGCGAGAACGACCAGTCGTCGCCGATGCGCACGCCACCCATTGCGCCTCCGGGGCCGGACGCCTCCGGCGTCGCCGGCCGCGCTGCGATCTGCAGCTGTTGCGATCGGAAATCGAATGGCTCGCCGGTGTCGCTGACGATGGTGCCGTTGACGATGGCGCCCGGTGCGGTAACGAGGGTCAGGCCCTCGACATCGTCGGTGCCCACTGCCAGATCCATCCGCGCGAGCTCGAACTCACGGCCGCCCGATCGCGCCTGCACCTGGTAGCGCCCGGGTGCGACATTCGACACCCGGAAGGTTCCGCTCTGATCGATCCGGTTGCCGTTGCCGCCCTGTTGCATGGCGATGCCCGGACGTCCGGCTGCATTCGCCGGCAGCAGCATGACCATGCCGCTGGTCGCCGGCGAGCCGTCGGATGTGATCACCTGGCCGGACACCCGCACCAGCTGCGTGGCGATCAAACCGAAACTCACGCCGGTGTTTTCCTGCGCCACGGCGAGCGTCACGCGCGCCGCTTCGGCGACATTGGTGGTCCCTGGGAAATACGTCGGCGCATAGCCCGACAACTCGCCCGTCGGGTCGGTGACTTCAGGCCCGTTGCCCCGCAGCGTGGCGCTGACGTAGTAATCCCCCGGCGGCAGGCCAAACAGGCGGAATTGCCCTTGATCGTCGGTGGTGTCGCGCCCGTTTTGACCGGCCGGCATCATGCGGCGCGCGCCACCGGTATACGCGTAGCGGAGCGCGGTCACGCTGGCATTGGCGACCGGTTCGCCGAATTCATCGGTGATGCGGCCGCCGAGCACGCTGCCACGCGGCAGCGCGATCGACAGCTTGTCGAGGGTCTGCGCGTCGCCAAGCTCGATCGGCGTGCCGGACTCAGACGGCCGGCGCTGTCCGTACTGCAGCGCCACAAATCCGCCCTTGCTCGCGGTCAGCGTGTAGCGGCCCGCCGGCAGCGCCTTGATCTCGAAGCGGCCCTGCGCATCGGTGGCGGCGACGCGGGTCTCGCGCGCGCCGGGAGACGAGACGCGAACCTGTGCGCGCCGTATCGGCGCGCCGTTGTCGGCGGCGACGATCTGACCGCGAAGGATCGACGTGCCCCTTGGCGCGTCAACCGCTACCGGCTGCGCGCGCGCCGGGCGCTGCCCGCGTCCGGCCGCGCCGATGCCCGGCCCCTGTTGCCCGCCCGGTCCGCCGCCTGCCACCTGCGCGAACACACCCGCGCTGACGGCCAGCATGAGCCCGACGACGATCAGTGGTCTCTTCACGCCACGAGTCTAACCCTGGACCCTAGGGAGCCAATTTTGACAATTTGATGTCGACAGCCTTGGTTTCGCCTTCGTTCAAGGAAAACGGCTTGGCTTCCTCTCTGGCGCGGGTCAGAAAGTCTGGATCACCGCCTTGTCCTTGCTCGAGATTCTGGACGGCGATGATCAGATAGTCATCGAGCGGCGGCAGTGATTTCACCGTGTAGCGGCCGTTGGTGTCTGGCCGCAGCGTGCGGAGGTAGCGTGATGCATAGGTCCATTTCTCGCGATCGGCGGGGAAGATCACCACGCTGGCGTCGAGGACCGGACGATTGCGATCGTCGGCCACCAGGCCCGACAGATCGGTGGTCTTCTGGCTGAAGATCACCTGCAGGCCCTCATACGATCGGCCCGGCGTGAACTCCATGCCGCCATCGGTGATGTCGCTGCCGTCGAACAACACCGCCTTGAAGTACCACCCCGAGGTCTGGCCCTGGCCGACGCTGGCGCGGATCAAGCGGCGATCGAACAGCGAGGCGAGCTCAAAGGTGAAATCCTCATTCACTTTCGGCGGCCCGCCGCCAATCATGTTCATGGTCATTTCGGCCGGCTGCGCGAAGATCTGTACTTGATCGGCGCGGAACGACGGCACCGTCCCATCGTCACTGACGATGACGCCCTTCGCGACCGCGCCGAGCGCGGTCGTAATCAGCACGTTGTCGATGTCTTCGTTACCGACCGTGATCGGCATCACCGCGATTTCGTCATTCGCGCCGGCCATCCCCATTGGCCGGACGTTGATGTTGTAGCGGCCTGGCGCGACGTTGGTGAACTGGAACGAGCCGTCGGGCGCGACCATCGCGTTGCCGTTCATGCTGAACATCATGCCGGTCGAGGGATCCGCCGGCGTCAGCATCAGCATCGCGCGGGCCACCGGCTCGCCGCGCGAATTGAGCGCGCGCCCGCGAATGCGCGACATACGCGCGACGATCAGCGCAAAGTTCGCGCCGCTCACTTCCTGCCCGGCTTTGAGCGTCACACGCGTCGCATCGCTGATGTTCGGCGTGCCCGGGAAGTAGGTCGGCGCGAAGCCGTCGGCCTCGGTGTTGTTGATCTCCGCCTGCATCACCATGCCGTTGCGGGCGCTGGCGCTCACGTAATACTCGCCGGGCGGCAGGCCGAACAGCCGGAACCCGCCTTGATCGTCGGTCCGATCGGTGCTGCCTTCGCCGCCACCCGGCATCAACCGGCGCGCGCCGGCCATGAACTGATAACGCATCGCCGCTACCATGGTCCCCGACACCGGCTCACCGCCGTCGTCCACCACCCGACCCGAAATCACGCTGCCGCGTGACAGCGTGAAGTTCACCTTCTCGGCGGTCTGCCCGTCGGCGAGATCGATCGGGGTGCCTGGTTCGCCCGGTCGGCGTTGTCCGAACTGCCCCTGGACGAAGCCGCCCTTCGTCGCGCTGACGTTGTATCGGCCGGCGGCAAGCTCCCTGATCTCGAAGCGGCCCTCGTTGTCGGTGCTGGTCACGCCGCCGCCGCGTCCCTCCATCGACATCGCGCGCACCTGCGCGCGACGGATTGGCGAGCCGGTGCCGGCGGCCATCACCTGGCCCTTGAGCACCGCCGTTCCTTTCGGTGGCGTCTCCCCAGGACGAAGCGGCCTGGCCGGCATGCCCTGCGCTGCGGTCGACGGCTGAGCGGGCGGCGCGGCTTGACCTGGCTGAGGCGCCTGGGCAGAAGCAGTCGCGCCGGCGACGAGGATGGCAAACGACAGGGCGTGAAAGCGCATGATTCCTCCGCGCGGCGAGGTTCTACGTTCCTTCGACGAAGTTCGACGAGCGTTCTACGGACGATTCCGGAAATATTAGACGCCAACCACCGCCTTTGGGTCGCAGGCCTTTGCACCTTCGTAGAACCGCCGTAGAACGTCCCTAGAACGACCGTAGAACCTCTCGAGAGGCGTTAAACCCCGAGCCGCCGGTCAGGCCGGTGCCCGGATGGGCGCCGGAGCCGCAGAGGAACAGGCCTTTGATCGGGGTCCCGTACTGTCCGAAGCCGAGTAACGGACGCATCGTGTAGAACTGATCCAGCGACAGCTCGCCGTGGAAGATGTGGCCGCCGGTGAGCCCCCAGCCGCGCTCGAGGTCAAGCGGCGTCAGCACCTGCCGCTCGACGATCAGCGACGCGATACCGGGCGCGTAGTGCGCAAGCGTCTTTACGACGGCCTCGCCGAGCGCGTCACGTTGCTCGTCCCAGGCTTCGCCTTCCCGGTTCCCGGCTCCCGGTTCCCGGTTCCCGGTCCCCGCCTCCCGTCTGAGTTCGTAAGGCGCAAACTGCGCGTAGGCCGAGAGCACGTGCGCGCCCGGGGGCGCCAGTGACGGATCGTCCAGCGACGGGATCGTGAACTCGATCCACGGTTCGGTGGAGAAGCGGCCGTACTTCGCATGATCGAACGCGCGCTCGAGGTAATCCAGGTCCGGCGCGAGCCGCACCCGGCCCGCCAGCATCTCTCGCGTCGCCCCGGTGAACGACGGCAGCGCCGACAGCGCCAGATTGACCTTCGCGAGTGTTCCGCGCGAGCGGTAATGCTTCATGCGCCACAGGAACTCGGGCGGCAGGTGATCGGCATCACACAGCGTCAGGAACGTGCGTTTCGGATCGACGCCCGAGATCACCGAGCGCGCGTCGATGAACTCGCCGCCCTCGAGCGTTACGCCGGCCGCGCGATCGTCCCTGACCTCGATTCGCGCCACCGGCGCGCCGGTGCGGATGGTGACGCCAAATCGCGAGGCCGCCGCGGTGAGGGAACGCGCCAGCGCCACCGGTCCGCCATCGATCAGGCGGCCCGCCGGCCACGCCAGCGATCGATTGGCCATCGTCAGCAGCAGCTGGAGGCCGCTGCCCGCCGACCAGGGGCCGAGCATGGCGCCGAAAATGCCATCCGCCGCCACCGCGGCGCGCAGCAGCTCGGTGTCGATCGATTCGGACACCAGATCCGCAACCGCCATCGGCCCCCACCGCAGCAGGCGCCACTGATCCTCTTTCGGCAGCGAACGGAAATCGGCAAGCGTGTGCATCAGCGCAAACACGTCGCGCGCGGACGGCGAATCCACCGACGGCGGCGTAGCGAGGAAGAGCGATCCGATCAGCGAGCCCAGACGCTGCAGCGTGCCGTGGAACTGCGGCCAGCGGGCGGCGTCCTTTGCCGACCACGATCGCAGGTTCTCGGCGGTCTGGCGCGAGTCGCCGTACACCACCAGCGGCCGGCCGTCCTGAGAGAGCGTGCTGACCTCGAGCGGGGAATCGCTGAACGAGAGTTCGTGCAGATACAGCTGCAGTTCCTCGACCACATCCCGTCGCACCGGGCCGGTGGCGTGGGCCAGCGTCGGCACCCTGAAACCCGGCGCCAGCTCGCTTTCAGCCGCGCAGCCGCCAAGGTCGGCGCGTTGTTCGAGCAGCAGCGTGTGAACGCCGTTCTTCGCAAGCAGCGTCGCGCACGTCAGTCCGTTGACGCCGCCGCCGATGACCACCGCGTCGTAGCGCCTGCTCACCGCGACACCTTGAGGATCCGCTCGGCCGCGTTCTTCCCGGGCGCGCCCATGATGCCGCCGCCGGGGTGCGTCGCCGACCCGCACATGAACAGGCGATCGATCGGCGTCGAGTACTGCGCCCATCCTGGCACCGGCCGCAGGAAAAACAGCTGCTCGAGTGTCAGCTCGCCCTGGAAGATGTTGCCCTCGGTCAGGCCGAAGTCGCGCTCGATATCGAGCGGCGTCAGCACCTGCCGATGCAGGATGATGTCCTTGATGTTCGGTGCGTATTCCGCGATGGTGTCGATCACCGTGTCGCCGAAGGCCTCGCGCTGGGTATCCCAGAGCAACGGCTCCCCGCTCCCGCTTCCCGGCTCCCGGAGATCGTACGGCGCGTACTGAACGAAGCAGGACATCACGTGCTTGCCGGGCGGCGCCACCGACGGATCGGTCAGCGACGGGATCACCATGTCGATGTAGGGTCGTCGCGAGAACTGCCCGTACTTGGCGTCGTCGTAGGCCCGCTCCATGTAGTCGACGCTCGGCGAAATCGAGATCGCGCCGCGCAGATGCGGACCGGCGCCCGGCATGCAGGTGAAGTTCGGCAGCGCATCGAGCGCGAGATTGACCTTGCCCGACGAGCCGCGATACTTGTAGCGGCGCACGCCGTCGACGAAGTCCGACGGCAGCTCACGTTCGTCCATGAACTTCAGGAACGTCAGGTTCGGATCAACGCTCGAGACGACGACCCTGGCCGCGATCTCGTCGCCGTTGTCGAGCACCACACCGGTGGCACGGCCGTTCTTCGTCAGGATCTTCACGACCGCCGCTTCGGTGCGAATCTCCACGCCATGCTCGCGGGCCGCGGCGGCGATGGCGTTCGACACCGCGCCAGTGCCGCCGCGTGACAGCCCCCACGACCTGAAGGCGCCGTCGATTTCGCCCATGTAGTGGTGGAGCAGGACGTACGCGGTGCCGGGCGACCGTACGCCCAGAAAGGTGCCGATAATCCCGGACGCGGACATGGTGGCCTTGAGCACGTCGGTCTCGAACCACTGATCGAGAAAGTCCACCGCGCTCATCGTCAGCAGCTGCATCTGGTTCAGCCGATCGTGCGCGCGCATGCCGCGGAAGCGCCGGCCCATCGACAGCAGTTCGAGCAGCCCGCGCGGATCGAGCGAGGTGGGATCGGGCGGCAGCATGCTCAGCATTGGCTTGGCAAAGCGGCCCATTTCGACCATCGCCTTGCCATACTCGTCGTAGGCCTCCGCATCGAGGCGCGAATGGCGCGCAATCTCGCGCCGCGTCTTGTCGTGATCGTTGACGCGCCACAGGCGATCGCCGTTCGGCATCGGCGTCAGCGTGCCGTCGAGCGGCAGCAGTTCCATGCCGTGGCGAGGCAGGTCGAGCTCGCGGATGATCTCGGGCCTCAGCAGCGACACCACGTACGAGCACACCGAAAACTTGAAGCCGGGAAAGACCTCTTCGGTCACGGCCGCGCCGCCAAGGACGTGCCGGCGCTCGAGCACCAGGACCTTGCGGCCCGCCCTGGCGAGGTAGGCCGCGCACGTCAGCCCGTTGTGCCCGCCGCCGATGACAATCGCGTCGTATGTGCTCATCCGCGCTTTCTGCGCCCTCTGGGTCGAAAGTATACTTTCGGCGTGCCGGTTGGTTCTGCTTTCCACGCGCGAACACTCGAGCTGTGCGAGAGCCTCAGTTATCGCGACTGGGCCGGCTACTACGCGGTCAGCGCCTACGAAACCCATCACGAGCATGAGTACAACGCGATCAGGAATGCCTGCGCGCTGATCGACATCTCGCCCCTCTACAAGTACCTGGTCTCGGGCCCCGACGCGATGCGCCTGGTCAATCGCGTGATCACGCGCGACGCCTCGCGCATGTCGGCCGGCCAGGTCTACTACACGCCGTGGTGTGACGAGGACGGCAAGGTCATCGACGATGGCACGGTGACGCGGTTGACCGATGGGACGTTTCGCTGGACCGCCGCCGATCCGAGTCTGCGCTGGCTCACCGGGAACTCGTCCGGGCTGGACGTGACCATCGAGGATGCGTCGGAAAGCATCGCCGCCCTGGCGCTGCAGGGGCCGACCTCGGCGCGCCTGCTGCGCGAGGTGTGCGACGCGGATCTGTCGGCGCTCAGGTATTTCCGCGCCACCACCACCACCATCGCCGGCGTGCCCGTCGACCTGTCACGCACCGGCTACACCGGCGACCTCGGCTACGAAATCTGGATGCCATGGGACGCGGCACTGCGCGTCTGGGACGCCATCGTGTCGGCGGGGCGGGCGTTCGATCTGCATCCTACCGGCATGCTCGCGCTCGATGTCGCGCGCATCGAGGCCGGACTGCTCCTCATCGACGTGGATTTCCAGAGCAGCCGCAAGGCGCTGATCGAGCAGCAGAAGTACACCCCTCATGAGCTTGGCCTCGGGCGGCTGGTCGACTTGCACAAGGGCGCGTTTGTCGGCCGCGCCGCCATCGCCGAAGAGATCAGGCGCGGCGTTGCCCGGCAAATTGTCGGCCTCGAGGTCGATTGGACGGAGGTGGAGACGTTATACGACGCGGTTGGGCTGCCGCCTACCGCGCCGGCGGCCACGTCGCGGGTCGCGGTGCCGGTTTACCAGGGCCGCCGCCAGATCGGCCGGGCCACCTCGACGACCTGGTCGACCGTGCTCAAGAAATTAATCGCGCTCGCGACCCTCGATGCGCCGCACTACGCGGTGGGAACGCGGGTGGAAATGGAAATGACGGTGGAAGCGGTTCGTCACCGCGCCACCGCCACCGTTGTCGAAACGCCCTTCTTCAACCCGAAGCGGAAAACCCGGTCTCCGTTCGACCGGTCATCCTGAGCCAGGAAATCGTCAACGGCCGGTGCGGGCCCGCCGGGCCGCGATAAACGATTGCACACCGAGCGCGACGTAGATCAGCAGCAACACCCCGGTGACCAGCTGCACCATCACCGCCGGCCTCGCGGCATCGCCGGCCAGGGCCGCCGGCACCGCGCGGGCGAGCGCGCCGAGCGCGCCGATCAAACCAATCGCCACCGCCGCATGCATCGCGTGCTTGCGCGCCGATTCCTTGCGCGCAACCAGCGCGCAGATCACCAGAATCGCGCCGATCAACGCCGGAATCAGCGCCGTCACGCTGGTGCGGCCGGTCAGTGAATAGCTGGCAATCCCGATCACGATCAGCAGCAGGCCGAAGAGACGCGTTGTACTAGGCATGGTCAGATTCTATCTGCGCTTGCCGCTCCGTCTGCCCGCTGATTTCATCGGCGCCATCTGCGGCCCTACTTCTCGGCCCGCACCGGGTTGTCGAGCGTGCCGATGCCCTCGATGGTGCAGGACGAGGTGTCACCGTCCTTGAAATAGATCGGCGTCGCGCGCGCGGTGCCGACGCCGGCCGGGCTGCCGGTCGAGATCAGATCGCCCGGATGCAGCGTCATCATGTGTGACGCGTACTCGACCAGCTCGTAGACCGTGTGCGTCATGCGATCGGTGTTCGAATCCTGCATCACCTTTCCGCTCAGCAGGAACTTGATGGCGAGCTTCTGCGGATTGGCGATGAACTGGCGCGGGACGACGTAGGGACCGAGCGGCGCGAAGGTGTCGTGGCTCTTGCCGAGCTGCCAGTCGGAACCATGCCGGCCGTCGGCGCGGCCACCGCGGTCCGACACGTCGTTCATCAGCGTGAAGCCGAAGATGTATTCGGCGGCGTTGTCGCGGTTGACCCGCTTGGCGGTCTTGCCGATCACGATGTTCATCTCGCATTCCCAATCGATGCGCTCGCGGCCCGGCGGCAACAGGATCGGATCGTGATTGCCGGTGATGGCGCTGTTGGCCTTGACGAAGAAATACGGGTTCTGGCGCGGGTCCCCGGGCCGGCGCTGCCAGTAGCCGGGAATGCCCTGCGCGATTTTAGGATCCACCGCTGCGGCCGAGGCCGCCGCCGTTGCCGTGCCCGTCATCTCCATGGCGTGCTCGGTGTAATTGACGGCCGTGCTCAGCAGCACCGTGGGGTCGGGAATCGGTGGCAGCGTCTTGACCTGCGCGACCGGCATGGAGAACGCCGGCGCCTTCGCCGCTGCCGACGCGGCGAGCGCCGCCAGCCGCGAGCCCATCGCCGCGTCCCAGCCGGCGATCAGCTGCTTTACCGTCGCCGGCGCATTGACGTTGGCGCGCGACAGATCGATCACGACCGTGTCGTTCTGAATCACCATGCCAACGAACTGCCGGCCGGTTTGCTCGAACATGCCGAGCTTGTAAGGCGTGCCGTTCTGGGCGCTCGTCCCGGCCGCCGCGCCGGCTACCGCGATTACCAGTGCCGTAATCAATCCACCGTGCAGTTTTCTCATCGGATCCCCTCAGAGCCTGCCGCGCCGTAGCTTGGAGCGGAGGCGGGGCCATAATACCCTCAATGAAGATTGCGTTGATCCAGCAGCACGCGACCAGGGACAAGGGTGCGAACGTCGCCCGCGGGCTGGCGGCGCTCGAGGCCGCCGCCGCCGCCGGCGCGCAACTGGCCTGCTTTGCGGAGCTGGCGTTCGAGTGGTTCTATCCGCAGCGGCCGGCCGACGCCGGGTTTCGCGAGCTGGCCGAGCCGCTCGACGGTCCGACGGTCAGCGCCTTCCAGCGGAAGGCGAAGCAGCTCGGTATCGTGACGGTCATCAATCTGTACGAGCGCGAGGGCGTCAACACCTACGACAGCTCGCCGGTGATCGACGCCGATGGAACGCTCCTCGGGGTGACCCGCATGATTCACATCACCGAATACCCGTGCTTCCACGAGCAGGGCTACTACACGCCGGGCGACACCGGCGCGCCGGTCTTCAAGACCAGGGCCGGCAACATCGGGGTGGCGATTTGCTACGACCGTCATTTTCCCGAGTACATGCGCGCGCTCGCGTTGAACGGCGCCGATCTGGTGATCGTTCCGCAGGCGGGAGCGGTCGACGAATGGCCGGAAGGCTTGTACGAAGCCGAGATGCGAGTGGCGGCATTTCACAACGGCTACTTCACGGCGCTATGCAACCGCGTCGGCCGGGAGGACTGCCTGGATTTTGCCGGTGAATCGTTCGTGTGCGGGCCCGACGGCGGCGTGATCGCGCGTGCGGCGAAGAGCGAAGACGCCGTGCTGTATGCGGACATCGACTATGCAACGCTGCCCGAGTCCAACGCGCGGAAGCTGTTCCTGAAGCACCGCCGGCCGGAGCTCTATTCGGACTGGCTCGGCAAGTAAGGCTAGCCGCCGCCGAGTCTGGCGGTAATGAACTGGTCGAACTCCCACAGCTGCTTCTCGCGTGCCGAGTACGGTCCGGGCACGTAGCCCCGCGAGCTGATCCCAAGATACGACTGCTCGGAGATTGCCCAGTCCTCGCGATTGGTGCGATCCCAGAACTCGACTGCGTCTTCGAACACGAAATCCGTCTTCGCCATCTCGTCCGGATGGAAGTGCCATTCGGCGATCAACCTCGTGCGACCGCAATCCTGCGGCCAGATCGTGATCGTGGCCAGGTAATCGGGATGGAGCGTCAGCAGGAAATTCGGATAGATCGCGAAATAGTGGACCCGGCAGCGATCGCGCTCACCCAGGCCAGGCAGGAAGTCTCGCCGCCGTTTACCGTCGGTGCTGAGCGTTTCGACCCCGTCCCTGAAGCCCATGGCGCCGCCGCAGTAGTGCTCGCCGGAGGGGACGTTCTCGGCGCCCAGGTAGTGATGCATCCGGTTGAGCAGCGGATGGATGACCGGGCAGTGCAAACATTCGTTGTAATTCTGAACGACCAGCTTCCAGTTCGCCGCCACGTCATATTCAATCCGGCGCGCCAGCCGCAGGTCCTGCATTCGCCACGCCGCGAAGCGCTGTGGCAGCTCGCCAAGCTGCGTCGCCAGAGGCGAGGGGTTGTCGCACAGGTTGATGAAGATGTGGCCGTCCCAGGTTTCGCACGCGACTTCCCGCAGTGGATAGCTGGCGCGATCGAAGCCGTCGACCTCGTCCATCTGCGGAGCGGCCACGAGATGACCGTCGAGCGCGTAGGTCCACGCATGGTACGGACACTGGATGCTGCCGCGGAAAACACCGTCACTTTCGGTGCAGAGCCTGGTGCCGCGATGCCGGCAGACGTTGTGAAACGCCCTGATCGATTCGCCGCTGCGGACGATCAACACGCTCGCGCCCGCCACGTCACGACGAATGAACGAGCCGTCGCCGCCCAACTGCGCCGTGCGGCCGGCCGCGATCCACATTCGCGCGAACACGCGATCCATTTCGCGCCCGAACCACCCGGCATCGGTGTAGGCGGGCGCCGGTAATGTCGTTCTCAACGTGCGTGGCGCTGTAGGGCTCATCGCGGTTTCATGATACAACCGCCTTCTCAACCGACCCCGTTCGTCGTGCCCCTCACCGAACCGAACCGCGGCAGGAAAGAGCTTGATGGCTGGAGTTGAACCCCCCGCGCTCCACCCCACGACGCCAAGTCCGCGTCGCGGGGAACCCGGCCTCCGGCGCGCCCTGGGCAAGTGGGACCTGACCGCGATCGGCGTCAACCAGGTGATAGGCAGCGCCATCTTCCTGCTGCCCTCGCAAGTGGCCACCGAAGTTGGCGCATGGGGGCCGCTCGCATTCGCCGCGGTCGGCCTGCTGTCGATCTCGATCGCGCTGTGCTTTGCCGAAGCCGGCAGCCGCTTTGACTCGACCGGCGGCCCCTACCTTCCCGCGCGTGCGGCGTTTGGCCGCTTTATCGGCTTCGAAGTCGGCTGGATGATGTGGTTCGCACGCGTCACCAGTCACGCTTCCGTGGCCAACGGCCTGACCCTCGCGCTCGCGTTCTACCGGCCGTCGCTCGCCACCGGCATGCTGCGCGCGGCGACGATTACCGCCTTGACGATGGCGTTGACGTGGATCAACTTCCGCGGTGTCAAGCAGTCGTCGTGGGTGGTCAATGCGCTGACGATTGGCAAGCTGCTGCCGCTGGCGATCTTCATCATCGCCGGCATCTGGTTCGTCGATCCATCCCACTTCTCGACCATGCCGCCGGTCAGCCGCGAGCAGGTGTCGGCGGCGGCGATCCTGTTGATCTTCGCCTACGGCGGTTACGAGGTCACCGGCGTCTTGGCCGGCGAGGCCGCGAACCCGCGCCGCGACGTGCCGTTCGCCTTCGTGGCGACGCTCATTATCGTGTCGGTGGTGATGTCGCTGACGTCGCTGGTCGCCACCGGCATCCTGCCCGACGTCTCGGCCACCCGGACGCCGCTGGCCGATGCGGCGGCGATCGTCATGGGCGTCGGCGGCGCCGCGATGATTTCGATCGGCTCGGTGATCTCGATGACCGGCAACAACATGGGCCAGCTGCTGAACGGCTCGCGGACGATCTTCGCGCTTGCCGAGAACGGCGACCTGCCGCGGTGGTTCGGCAAGATCCATCCGGAGTACCGCACGCCGTCGAATGCGATCCTGTTCGGCGCCGGGGTCGCGCTGGTGCTGGCGCTGACCGGTTCGTTTGTTGCCCTCGCCGCGGTCAGCGCGATCGCCCGGCTGGTGATGTACCTGGCGGTCTGCCTGTCGACGCTGGTGCTGCGGCGGCGCGACCGCGAGATCGCGGCGCAGGTCGGCGCGCATTTCTCCGATCCGCTGCAGGCGGTGTCGCCGCCGAAGTTCACGGTGCCGTTCGGTCCGGTCATCCCGGTTGTCGCCTCGATGGTTGCGCTCGGCATCCTCGCCGGCGCGACCCGGGCGCATTTGATTTCGGGCGTCGCCGCCCTAGCCGCGGGCGCCGTGCTGTTCTTGCTCGCTCCTCGCCAGAAGTAAACCGACCGTACGGCGCCCTCCGGTGTCTAACCAAAACATGATTCGCCTGGTCCTTACGGCGATAATCGCGTTCGCGTCACCCGCATTGGCGCAGGTGACGGTCACGCTTCGGCCCGAGAAACCGGTGTTCCTGCACGGCGAGCCGATCTACTTCGTGGCCGAGATCACGAACGTTAGCGAGTATCCGATCGGATACGGCCAGGTTGGGCATGACTTCAAGCTGGAGGTCGCCGGGCGCCAGCCGTATGACTGGCGCAGGGCCTGCGATTCAGGATGGGTGACCGTCGATCCCATCATTTTTGTCGATCACCCGCCGACATTTGAGCCGGGTAGGGTCATCACTTTCAGATACCTGCTGCGAGGCTACCGGCTCGAGCCGGGCCGGCATCGCGTGCGTGTCTATGGAAGGGCGCCCGTCCGATGGTTCCAGGTTGACCGGGCAATTCCGCCGACGCCTGATGGACCACGGATGAAACCGATCCCATACATCGGATCCGATCCAGTCGTTGGTGCGGATCTGGATCGCGACATCACGATCGAGGTCGTTCGAGACATCAGAAGAGGAGCTGCGGCGCGCCCTCGCGCCTTTGGTGTTGAAGAGCGAGGAGTTTTTGGACGCGGGATTGGTGCGGGCGGGCATCTTTGAATCGGCGCAGCCTTTCCACACGGACTTGATCGCGACGCTCGCATCGCATCCGAACGTCCGGAGTGGCGAGGCGTTCGAGGCCCTGGCCGATATCAATTCCGTTGAGTCACGGGCCCACTTGCGACGGCTCCATGATGAAACCTCCGACCTCCGGGTTCGCGGCGCAGCCGTCAGGGCCCTTGGCAGGCTCGCTCACCCCGACAGCCTCGAATTCCTGGCCTCGCTCCTCCCGGGCCGAAGCACCAAAAATGACGACTTGATCAAGAGTCACGCCCTCAGCGGCCTTAAGTGTATCGGCGGCGCCGCGGCGGCAGCCGCGATTGTCCGTGGCACGGATTGGATGAATCGCGATCAGCGAATCGATTTGCTCAAGACGGTGTCGCCGCGCGATGCGGTGGACGCGATTATCCAGATTGACGCGGGTAGCGACCTGGCGGAACTCTACAGCTCTTGCGGAAGCCTGTCACAGCTGACGCATTACCTGTGGTGTGACGACGACTTGATGGCATCGGTGTTTACATGGCCGCCGGATGAAAAGCTCACCCGGCCGGTGATCGCGAAGATCCAGTCGCGATGGCGGCCGTGGTGGGCCAGAAATCGAAACCGGATCCGAATGTATGGCTCCGATGAGCCAGACACCAACCCGTCGCCGCCAAAAATCTGGTAGCCCTACTCGTCGAGAAGATGCGCGCGACGCTCGGGCCGCTGCGACGTGACCAGCGGCTCGTTGAGGAACCGGACCAGCGGCGTGATCGTCTGCAGCGTGTCGCGCAGCTGCTTGCAGAAGTCCTTCGAGGTGGCAAACGCCGCCGGCTCTTCGCGGAAACACATGAACTGGCGATGCTGCAGGTACTCCGCAGCGGGATGATCCTTCGCGTAGCCTCTCGGCAGGCGCGTCATGCGATCGCCCCTCAGGCCGCCAAGCTTCCTGAACTTCGCCGACTTCACGATCGACTCGAGCTCGCGCTGATTCTCGACGATGTGATCGCGGACCAGCTGCAGCTGCGAGGCATCGGGCCTCCACAGCCCGCCGCCGATCCACACCCAGGCGGGCGCGATTTCGAAATACAGCCCGGCGCCGTTCATCTTGCCGAGTGTCCGATTCGGAATCGTCGCCGCGATGTGTGACTTCAGCGGCGTCTTGTCTTCGCTGAACCGCGTGTCACGGAACTGGCGCAGCATCGACACCTTCGGATCGACCAGCATCTCGGGCGCGAACGCGCGCATGTCGTCGGCCAGCCGTTCGATCAGTTCGATCATCGGCTGCTTGCAGTGCAGCTCGTATTGATCGCGGCGTTCGTGAAACCACTCGCGCCTGTTGTTGCGTTTGAGGGAGCGGAGAAAGGACAGCGTCTTCGGCGTAAACATGTTCACAAAGCGTGCGCGCACGGTGAGCGCGGAAGTTATCGATGACAGTAATTGGGAATCTCAGCTTACCATCGCGCCGGCGCGGAGGTCACGACCGGCAGTCGCAGGCGGACGGCGTGCGCAGCGCGCCCGGCGCGCGGTTTGGCCGAACGCCGTTCGCTCCTCCGTTCGCTCGCGAGGGCTGGGCCAATCAACGCTCGGTCACCTGTCGCTGTCGCCCGAGCGTCGATGTGGCCTGGACGTGACCTGACCGGCCACAGGAACCCACTCGCCTGATCGCGCGCTCGCCCAGGCCTCCCGCCCGCTCTCGCTCACTGCGGATCGAACGGCGTCCGGCCCGCGCGCCGGCGCGGAGCGCGCGGAGCCCGCCTGGATTGCCGGGCGTGACCGACTTGAGGGACGCGGACTCCGCCGCCATCGAAACCGCGTCGAGCGCGACGGATGGCACGCGCGATTCCGGCGCAGGCCGTGACATAAGTCGGAATCGCGCGTCTCAGAGATGCACCGCCATCCGGCAAACGAGACGCGGTTTCCCGCGGCCCGAGAGGATCGCGGCCACGCGTCGGCGCGTGGGCGTGATCCGCGGAGGTCACGCCCGGCAGTCCAGGCGGGCGACGTGCGCAGCGCGCCGGCGCGCGGTGTGGGCCGAACGCCGTTCGCTCCTCCGTTCGCTCGCGAGGGCTGGGCCAATCAACGCTCGGTCACCTGTCGCTGTCGGCCGAGCGTCGATGTGGCCTGGACGTGACCTGACCGGCCACAGGAACCCACTCGCCTGATCGTGCGCTCGCCCAGGCCTCCCGCCCGCTCTCGCTCACTGCGGATCGAACGGCGTCCGGCCCGCGCGCCGGCGTGGAGCGCGGAGCCCGCCTGGATTGCCGGGCGTGACCGACTTGAGGGACGCGGACTCAGCCGCCATCGAAACCGCGGCCCGAGCGGATCGCGGCCATGCGTCGGCGCGTCGGCGTGATCCGCGGAGGTCACGCCCGGCAGTCCAGGCGGGCGACGTGCGCAGCGCGCCGGCGCGCGGTGTGGGCCGAACGCCGTTCGCTCCTCCGTTCGCTCGCGAGGGCTGGGCCAATCAACGCTCGGTCACCTGTCGCTGTCGCCCGAGCGTCGATGTGGCCTGGAAGCGACCTGACCGGCCACGGGAGCCTACTCGCCTGCATCGAAAGCTCGCCCAGGCCTCCCGCCCGCTCTCGCTCACTGCGGATCGAACAGCGTCCGGCCCGCGCGCCGGCGCGGAGCGCGCGGAGCCCGCCTGGATTGCCGGGCGTGACCGACTTGAGGGACGCGGACTCCGCCGCCATCGAAACCGCGTCGAGCGCGACGGATGGCACGCGCGATTCCGGCGCAGGCCGTGACATAAATCGGAATCGCGCGTCTCAGAGATGCACCGCCATCCGGCAAACGAGACGCGGTTTCCCGCGGCCCGAGAGGATCGCGGCCACGCGTCTGCGCGTGGGCGTGATCCGCGGAGGTCACGCCCGGCAGTCCAGGCGGGCGACGTGCGCAGCGCGCCGGCGCGCGGTGTGGGCCGAACGCCGTTCGCTCCTCCGTTCGCTCGCGAGGGCTGGGCCAATCAACGCTCGGTCACCTGTCGCTGTCGGCCGAGCGTCGATGTGGCCTGGACGTGACCTGACCGGCCACAGGATCCCACTCGCCTGCATCGACAGGCTCGCCCAGGCCTCCCGCCCGCTCTCGCTCACTGCGGATCGAACGCCGTCCAGCCCGCGCGCCCAGGCCGAATGCACGCCCGGCAGTCCAGACGGGTGCCGTTCGCTTTGAGGCGACGCGCCAGCGAAAGCGGAACAGGGAATCGACGGCGAGTTGATAGCTGTCCGGAGCGCGCGCGGAAGCTGACGATGATCCCCCCGAGCGCGTTGGGAGCAGGGCGCAACGCAGGCTATGATCGTCAGTCGTGATTGAAGCCTTGCGCGCCATCCTTGGGGACCGCGTGTCCACATCCGACGCCGTGCGCGAACACCATAGCCATGGCGAGTCGTGGCACGCGCCGGGTCTACCGGACTTCGTCGCCTTTCCGACGTCGACCGACGAGGTGTCGGCGATCCTGAAGTTGTGCGCTCAGCATCGCGTCCCGGTTGTGCCGTTTGGTATGGGCAGCTCGCTCGAAGGACACGTCAACGCCATCAGGGGCGGCGTCTCGATTGACCTCACCCGCATGACCAAGGTGCTGCGGCTCAGCCCCGAGGATCTGGATATCTCGGTCGAGGCCGGTTTGACCCGGCTGAAGCTCGATGCGCATCTGAAGAACACCGGCCTGATGTTTCCGATCGATCCGGGCGCCGACGCGACGATTGGCGGCATGGCCGCCACGCGCGCCTCCGGAACGACGGCGGTCCGCTACGGGACGATGCGCGACAACGTGCTGGGGATGACGGTCGTGCTTGCCGACGGCAGCATCATCCACACCGGTGGCCGCGCGCGAAAGTCGTCATCCGGCTACGACCTCACGCGCCTGTTGGTCGGCTCGGAAGGCACGCTCGGCGTCATCACCGAGTTGACCTTACGCCTCTACGGACGGCCCGAATCGGTGCGAGCCGCGGTCTGCCCGTTCGCATCGATGGCCGGTGCGGCGAGCACCGTGATCCAGACGATTCAGCTCGGCATCCCGGTGGCGCGCATCGAAATCATCGACGAAGCGCAGCTGCAAGTCGTCAACGCCTACTCGAAGACCAACTACCCGCTGGCGCCGACCTTGTTCTTCGAGTTTCACGGCATCAGCGAGGCGTCGGTCGACGATCAGATCCGCGCCGTCGAGGAGATCGCGCGCGAGCATGGCGCGAAGGGCTTCAAGTGGGCTTCGTCACTCGAGGATCGCAACACGCTCTGGCAGGCGAGGCACAACGCCTACTACGCGACGGTCGCCTCGCGGCCGGGGGCGCGCGCCTGGACCACCGATATCTGCGTGCCGATCTCGCACCTGGCCGAATGCATTCTCGAAACGCAGGCGGATCTGAAGGAAGCCAGGGTCTTCGCCCCGCTGGTCGGTCATGCCGGCGACGGCAACTTCCATTTGATCATCATGCTGAACCCTGAGGATCAGAAGGAGTTCGCCACCGTCACCCGGCTCAGCGAGCGCCTCGTCGAGCGCGCGTTCAAGTTCGGCGGCACCTGCAGCGGCGAGCATGGCGTCGGGATCGGTAAGCTCAAATATCTCGCGGCCGAACACGGCGCGGCGCTCGACGTCATGCGCTCGATCAAGCGCGCGCTCGATCCGCTCAACCTGATGAATCCCGGTAAACTGATCCCCGAATAGTGGCTAAACACAAACCAGAACCCTCCCTGTTCGATCTCCCGGACGACGACAACGGCGGCGCCACGCCACCTCCACCGCCGCGGGGCATGCCGCCCGGCGGCGGCGACGGCACGTCGAACGTCACGCTGCATGAAGCGGCGCAGTCGCGGTATCTCAACTACGCGCTCTCGGTGATCACCTCGCGCGCGTTGCCGGATGTCCGCGATGGGCTGAAGCCGGTGCAACGCCGCATCCTGTTCACGATGTGGCAGCAGAACCTGACCGCCGACGCCAAGCACCGCAAGTGCGCCAAGGTGGTCGGCGACGTGATGGGCAACTACCATCCGCACGGCGATAGCGCGATCTACGAAACGCTGGTCCGCATGGCGCAGTCGTTCTCGCTGCGCTATCCGCTGGTCGACGGCTCCGGCAATTTCGGCTCGCTCGACGGCGACGGCGCCGCCGCGATGCGCTACACCGAGTGCCGTCTCGCGCGCCTCGCCGACGAGGTGCTGCAGGAGATCGAGCAGGAGACGGTGCCGTTTCGCCCAAGCTACGACGGCACCAAAACCGAGCCGACCGTGCTGCCGTCGCGCGTGCCGAATCTGTTGATTAACGGCAGCACCGGCATCGCGGTCGGAATGGCGACCAACATCCCGCCGCACAATCTCCACGAGATCTGCACCGCGCTCATCAAGTTGCTCGACAACCCGGACCTCACGACCCTGCAGTTGTGCCGATGGGTGAAGGGCCCCGACTTTCCAACCGGCGGCCACATCCTCAACTCGCCGGAAGAACTGAAGGAGATCTACCGGACCGGCTCGGGATCGATTCGGCTGCGCTCGACGTGGGAAGCCGGGCGCGCCGAGCGGTCAGGCAAGAAGCTGTACATCACCAGCATTCCGTACGCGGTCAACAAGTCGCAGTTGGTGGAGCAGATCGGCGATGTCGTCCTCAGCCGCAAGATGCCGCACCTGATCGACGTCAGGGACGTGTCGACCGACGATGTGCGGATCGAGCTGGAGTTGAAGGCCGGCGCCGACGACAACCTGGTGATGGCGTATCTGTTCAAGCACACGTCGCTGCAGACGACGTTCGCCGTCAACATGACCTGCCTGGTGCCGACCGAGAATCCGGAAGTCGGCCGGCCGGAGCGTCTCGACCTCAAGCAGATGCTCTGGCACTTCCTCCACTTCCGCCTGGAAGTGGTCACCAGCCGGCTCGAACACGAGCTCGAGCAGCTCGAGAAGCGCATTCACATTCTCGAGGGCTTCGAGAAGGTATTCGATGCGCTCGACGAGATCATCAGGATCATCCGCAAGTCGGACGGCAAGGCCGACTCGGCGGAGAAGATCATGGCGCGCTTCTCGCTCGACGCCGGGCAGACCGACGCCATCCTCGAGCTCAAGCTGTATCGCCTCGCCCGCCTCGAGATCCTGGTGATCCAGACCGAGCTGACCGAAAAGCGCAAGCGCGCCCGGCAGATCTCGGCGCTACTGAAGGACGAGGAAGGCCGCTGGAAGCTGGTCCGCGAGGAACTCGAGGACATCCAGAGCAAGTACGGCAATCCGAAGATCGATCCGCGCCGCTCGCGCATCGAGGAAGCCGAAGAAATCGAATACTCCGCCGACGCCTTCATCGTCGAGGAAGACAACGTCGTGATCGTGTCGCGCGACGGGTGGGTGAAGCGCCAGAAGGAAGTGAAGGACCTGTCGACGACGCGCCTGCGCGAAGGCGATGCGGTGCTGGCCGCGGTGGCGGGAAGCACGCGAGCCACCATGGTGTTTTTCAGCAACTTCGGTGTCGCCTACACCAGCCGGATCGTCGATGTTCCGGCCTCGACCGGCTACGGCGATCCCGTCCAGAAGCTGTTCAAGCTGAAGGACGGCGAGAAGATCGTCGCCGCGTTCAGCCTCGATCCGCGCATCGCGAAGAAGATCGAAGCAAAGAAGGAAGGCGATGTGCCGCCGGTCCACGCGCTCGCGGTCACCAGCGACGGCTACGCGATGCGCTTCTCGCTGCAGGGCTTCGTCGAAGCGAGCACGCGCTCCGGCCGCCGCTACGCGCGCGCGGCGGCAGGCGCGGAAGTGGTCAGCGTCGGCCTCACGACCGGTGAGGAGGTTGTGATCGCCGCCACCAGCAACGCCCGCGCCATGCTGTCGAGGGCGGACGAGGTCAATTTCCTGTCCGGCCCGGGCCGCGGCGTGATCCTGATCAAGCTCGAGTTCCCCGACGACAAGGTGATTGGCGCTCTCGTGTCATCGGGTGATCGCGACCTGATGACCGTCGAAACGACGCGCGGCAGCGAGCAGACGATCAGCACCACCAAGTACGAAGTGACCGGCCGCGGCGGTAAGGGCAGGGAGCTGATGCAGCGCGGCGGCTTCACGCGCATCGTGCCGGGCGAGGTGCCATTGCCGGCGATCGAAGGCGCCGGCAACTAGTCACGTCGGGGCGGGCTTCAGCCCGCCCCACTCACCGCTACCGACTCTCTTTCTGTAATCCCTGAATACGTCCGACCAGCCCGCCCATCATCGCGCTGACCGTCGACGAGTAGCCCTGGTACTTGGCGGGGACCTTCCACTCGGCGGCGAGCTGCTCGGGAGTCTTGCCGGCTTTCAGTCCGGCGCGCGCCCAGGTGACGAGATCGGCGTTGAACTCCGAGAATTCCTTCAGATCCGCCCAGGTGCTCTGTGCCGGCGTGTGGCCGTTGATGATGGTGGTGATGTTCGGGATGCCGGCGTGCGCCTTGCGCAGCGTCTCGGAGATCTCCGCCATGCTGCCGCCGTTGTTGGTGTCGATGAGCGGCACGCCCTTGCCGGCGAAGATGTCGCCGCTGTGCACGACGCGATGCGACGGGAACGCCACGAACGTGTCGCCGTTGGTGTGGCCGCGGCCGAAGTAATACAGGTCGATCTGATCGGGGCCCTTGCCGATCGTCATCTTGTCCTTGAACGTGCGCTTCGGCAGCCCGTTGCCCTTGCTGTCCTTGAAGATCGGCATCTGCTCCATGCTGATCTTCGCGTTCTCGTGCGCCACGAACTCGACCGCAGCCGGGAACTCGACGTTGCCGCTCACGTGATCGCCGTGGGTATGGGTATTGATCAGCAGCGTCACCGGCTTCGGCGTCAGCTCCTTGATCCTGGCGAGGATCGGCTGACCCCAGCCCGGGTTCTTGGCGTCGACCACGGCGACGCCGTTGGCCATGATCAGGACCGCGGTGTTGCCGCCGCCGCCTCGCAGCACGTAGAGGCTGTCATTGATCTTCTCGACGTCCACGACCTTCGGCGCATTCGCCGCCGGCGGTTGCGCCGCCACCATCACCGCGCTGCCGATCGCGACCAGCAGCCCCAATATCAAGGTTCGTTTCATGGTCATCTCCGGCCGCATGGGCCCTGTGAATGATACTGCCACGGAGTGGCCGGGCTAACATTGGCGGCGGTGGGCCTCCACGTCGTCCTTGTTCACCCCGAGATTCATTGGAACACCGGCAATGCCGGCCGCACCTGCCTGGCTGCCGGCGCCACGCTGCATCTGATTGAACCGCTGGGCTTTTCGCTCGATGACAAGCAGGTGAAGCGCGCCGGCCTCGACTACTGGGAATACGTCGATTTGCGCGTGTGGCCGGGCTGGGACGCCTTCGAGCGCGAACTGCCGTCACTTGGTGAGGCCTTCTTCTTCTCGACCAAAGCCACGCGGCAGTTCTGGGACGCGCCGCTTGGCCAGTCAAAGGATGTCGTGCTGATCTTCGGGCGGGAGACCGGAGGCCTGACCCCGGCGATTCACGACAAATATCGCGACCACTTCGTGACCATGCCGATCGGGTCGCCGCTTGTCCGGTCGCTGAATCTGTCTACCAGCGTCGGCATCGCGATCTATGAAGTACTTCGTCAACGCCGGTAAGCCGCTTTCATGTGTCGACCGTCACGCGACCCAAGGCGGCCCGGGGTGATCGCGGGCGACGCGGGCATCGAGGTGTGCCGATTCTCCGGCGTCGAGCAGATGGCGTCGCTGTTGAAAAACGCCCTGGCTACTTCTTGACGGTCGCAACCCTCTTCATCGAGTCGCCGACCTCCTTGCCCGCATCCTGAATCGCATCGGCGAGGGCGGCGTCGAACGACGGTCCGCCCTGCGATTCGCCACCGGCCGATGCGCCGGCCATGGTCTGCTGCATGACGTAGATCGCCGCGCCGGCGGTGCGGTCGAACCCCGAGCCGCCGAACTGCGTGGCACCGAGGCCGGTTTGCATCTGCATCAGCGCCGGGTTCATGCCGCCGAGATTCATCATTCTCGCCGCGCCCAGCGCGCTCAGCTGGCTCGCGTAACCGCCCATATACATTCGCAAGTACATCGACCCCGCGAACTTCGCGAGACCGAGACCGGTCTTGAGGCCGATGCCGCCGTCCTTGCCGCTGCTGGTTTTCGACAGCCGGGGTTTG
This sequence comes from uncultured Acidimicrobiia bacterium, assembly GCA_963795125.1. Lineage (GTDB taxonomy): Bacteria > Acidobacteriota > Vicinamibacteria > Vicinamibacterales > UBA2999 > 12-FULL-67-14b. The sequence goes on from CAWCGQ010000003.1 coordinate 210,157, forward strand.
CCACCGGGCGGCACGAGCTGCACGCTCAACTTTGCTTCGGTAATGTCCTTGTTCGCGCCTTCGCCGGCGGTGTTCTTCATGAGCCGCGTCAGGCCGCCGGGTTTCGACGCCTTCAAGTCGGTGATCTCCGCAACGACGAGATAGTCGACGCCGAGCGCTTTTGCCCGAGCATCGAGCGTGGGTTGCGCGGCCGCGGCCATCGGCACCACGTCGACCTTCTGTTCCTCGAGCTCCGCGACCAGCCGCGCGCGCATCGCGCGGGTATCGATCGTCTGCGAGGTCCTGTTGGCGATCTCGGGAACCCCGACGCGCAGCGTCCCCGGCAGCTTCTCCTTCATCGTCACGGCGTCGGTGCCCTCCGCCAGCCTGGCTTCATTCGCGTCGCTGATCGCGCTGGCGAGCTGCTGCGGACTGGCCGCCTCCGTCATGCCGGCCGGAATCTCGAACAGCGCGGCATCGAGCTTCAAAATGTCCAACGCGGTGACGTCCATCGCAACCACCAGCGGCGTCGCCTCCCTGGCGTCCGGTTCAGTGAAGGTGGTGCGATAGCTGACTGGAAAACCCAGCAGCGCCGGCTCGCCGGTCTGGGTCGTCTGGATCTCGTCCTTGCAGGTCGTGCTCGCGGCGGCGGTCTCCACCGCCGGAGCGCTCAATGCTTTCGGCGGATCGATGTACCACCCATCCGTTTCGATGTGCATCCGCGACTGATCGCAGGCGCCAGGTTGCGGCTGCCGATCGATCACCGTTCGCACGCGACGTGCCTGGTGGCCGAAGGCGGTTTTCCTCTCGCCCGTATCGACCACCGCCACGCTGGTCAGGACGACGCCGGATGCTGCGGGGGCTGCCGCGTCGGCCGCCGCGTCGGCTCGGTGTGGCGCCGCGCCGTCGGGCGTCACGAGGTAGGTGTTCGACGCGAGACTGATCTGCACGACGCGTTTCTGGTCGGGCTGCTTGATCAGGATGGTGTCGCCCAGCTCGTATCGCTCACGGTGGTCGGCGATGTAGGTCGAGCTGGTCGTGGTTTGATCGCCGTTGACGTAGGTGGTCTGGAAGCGCACATCCGACGGTGGCGGGGGCGGCGGCGGCGCCGGCGGCGTCACCACCGCGGGAGCCACCGGCTTCTTCGCTGCAGGAGCTGATTTCGCAGGCGGCTTTGCCGTCTTCGGTGCGGGTTGCGTTCCCTGTGCGAGCGCGAACGGCGAGCCGGCGAGAGCGAACGCGGCAATCAGAACCGACAGGCGAAGGCAAGCATTCATGAAGCCCCCCGGGTAAGGAGGCACCACTCTACACCCGGACCCAGGTGATGGGCCTGAAAGCTTTCCTCAAAAATAAAGGGCGCACCGAAGTGCGCCCTTACCGACTTCCGATTCTGAAGCTGCTACTTCGCGCGCTTGGCGATCTTCAACTCGCCGAGCTTGGCCACCATGTCGGGGCCGGACGACGCAGCCTTCACTTCCTTGTCGATGTGGAGGATCTTGCCATCTGGGCCGATGTAGAACGTCCAGCGCCGCGCGAGGCCGGCCGGGCTCAGCACGCCGTAGCTGTTGGCGATTTGCTTGCCGACGTCGCTGAGGATTGGATAGTCCGCCTCGTGCATCTCGGCGAACTTCTTGTTGTCCTCGGGCGTGTCGACGCTAATCATGTAGTAGGCGGTGTTGTACTGCCGAATCAGATCGCCGCTCTCACGGAGCGACTTGCATTCGGCCGTTCAACCACCGGTAAACGCTTTGGGAAACCACGCCAGCACCACCGCCTGCTTGCCTCGTGATTCCGCCAGCGTGTGAGTCTTGCCGTCCGATCCCGGCGCCGAAAAGGCGGGGGCCGCATCGCCAACCTTGAGTTCAACCGCAGGTGTCTGGGCCATCGCGCTACTCGTCACCAGACTCAGAGCCGCCCCCATGGCGACCTTGAGCCATAACTTCATCCGCATGAGCTGTTCCTCCACCCGGAAATGGTATCCCATTTGCAACGCCGGAAACGTGACCAGCTCAGCACTGTTAAAGCCGTTCGCGGCCTAGAATCGAATGGTGAGGGACAGGATAGGGAAAAGGCTGATCATTCTGGCGGCGTTGGCGCTTGGGGTGATCCTGGCTGCTGTCCTTGCCGTTCACACACCGATGGCGCGCAGCCGCGCCCTGGCGTGGTCGGCCGACTTCGTCAAACGCTACCACCTCGATCTCGCCGCGGGCGATCTCTCGTTCAACGCCCTGACCCGCCGCATTACGCTCACCGACGTGCGCCTCGCGGCGGACGGCTTCCATGACCGTCCCTTCCTGATCGCCAGCCGCATCGAGGTGCAGCTACCCTGGAGCGTCTTCAGGCGGCGGTTCGCGATCGAACATCTCACCATCGACCAGGGCATCGTCAACATCGTGCGAGACGTCAACAACGTCGTGAACCTGCCGCCCTCGTCCAACGCGCCGACGCCCGAGCGGGCCCGCGAGCTCGACATCCGAGCGCTCACCCTCAACGGCCTCGACGTGCAGTATGAGGATCAGTTGCGTGATTGGGGCGTGAAGGTGCCGCGCATCGAGTCCGAGCTGCTGAACACCGCGCTCGGCGCGAAAGGCAACTTCGGCGTCCGCGGCAACCTCTGGTTCCATCTCCGCGACCGCACCATGACGATGGAGCCGTTCGAGACGGTGATGACGTTCGACGGCTCGAACGTGCAGCTCGAACAGGCGCGACTGGCGGCCCCGGAGCTCGAAGCATTTTTGAGCGGCGCCATCAATCGCGTGCTCGATTCGCCGTCGCTCGATCTGTCGCTCAAGGGCAGCGTCAATCTCGACCGGGCCATCGAGTGGGTGCCGCCGCCGCCCGTGCCGGTCACCGGACTGGCGACAATTGAAGGAACGCTCACCGGACCGGCGCGCAACTTCGCCGTCGACCTCGCCGTGAGCTCCAACACGCTGGCGGTCGGGCGTGAGCGCGACCTCGGCCTTGCCGGGCCGATCCGCGTCACCTTCGATGCCTTCTCGGGCCAGGACCTGGTGATCACGCCGCGATCGGGCGGCTCGATTCGCGCCCGACTTCAGCGTGCCGTGGGGCAATGCGTCGACCAGCACCGCAGAAGCGGAGTGGAAGGGCATCGACGCGGCGGCGGCGCTGCGCATGGCCGATGTCAACCCGCAGGCGATTGGCGGCGCGTTCGAAGGCCACGGCACCTTCGAGTTCAGCGAACCGCGCCGCTTCGTGATCTCGAACCGCTCGCTCGGCCGCTCCGGCCCCGGCGTGGTGCCGATGACCGGGACCATCGACGCGACCATCGTCGGCGACGACTACCGGTTCGACCACGACAACAGTTTTCCCGGATTCGATCTCGAAGGAAAGATGTCGGGCCGCATCAAGCGCGGCGCGGCGCTACTCAGCTCGATGAACGGGCCCGCGCACGCCCGCGTCAGCGACGTCGGCCAGGCTGCCGCGACCGCGCGCACCCTCGGCTTTTCGGTCGCCGACATCATGCTCGACGTCCACGGCGCCATCGATGCGCCGATGACGCTCGCGGGCTCGTACAAGTTTCCCGAGATCACCACCACCGTCGCCGGCGACGCCGTCGACCTGCCGCTGCTCGGCCGCGTTCGCGCCTCCGCGATCGTCGTCGCCGACACCTGCACCGCGACCATCTCGACCATCGATCTGCGGCGTGGCGGCGCGGTGATCACCGGCGACGTCGTCGCCGACGTCGCCAATCGCCTCTGGAGCGGCAGGCTGCACGTCGATGCGGCGGATGCCGCGGAGTTGCAGACCACGGTCCCCGAAGCGTGGCGGGTCGCCGGCCCCCTGACGGCCGACGCGGTGCTCGGCGGCACGTTCGACAACTACACCCTCGACTCGACCATCGCCGGCACCAATCTGCGGTGGGCCGGCCAGCCGATCGACCGCGCGACGGCGAAGGCCATGGTCACCGCGGACGCGATCGACGTGACGTCGCTCGAGTTGCATCAAGGCGCCGGCTACCTCGAGGGCCGCGCGCGCTACGGATGGGAAACCGGCGCCTATACCGCCAACCTCCAGGGCGATCGCCTGTCGTGGCAAGGCGCGCTGCTCGCACCGAACGACACGCAGGCGATCTTCTCGGTGCGCTTCGAAGGCGCCGGCACCGTGGCGCAGCCGAAAGGCACGCTGACGCTCGACTTCGCGCTGAGTGGCGGCCCGGCCGGCACGTTCATCGGCGCCGGCGACGCCACCGCCGAGCTGCTCGGCGAGCACGCGCGCATCACCGCGCGGCTGCCGTCGATCGGCGCGCAGATCAATGCGGATGTCGCGACCAGCTCGCCCTACGACTATCGCGCCACCGCTCAGCTCGATCGCTTCGAGCTGGCGCGGCTCTCGCCCTTGATCGGCGCGATCGAAACCGAAATCCTCGGATTTGCCAACGGCGCCATCACCGCCTCCGGCCGGCTCGCCGACGACGTCGACCGCGTCGCCTTCGTCAACATCACCGAGCTCGATGCCGGCATCGCCGGCGTTCCGGTGTCGCTGCTGTCGCCGTTGAACGCGACGATGCGCGGCGACGACGTGGTGTTGAAGGACCTGTTCGTGCGGGTCGGTTCGGGGCGGCTGAGCGCGTCGGGTGAATGGACCACGCGGCTCGACGGCAATTTTCGCGCGCAGTTCGCCGGCGATTTCCAGGATGCGGTGCGCCTTGGCAAGGCCTTCGGGGTGCCGGTGTCGATTGACGGTGCCGGCCCGATGCAGTTCGACCTGCGCAGCAATGGCAGCCGTCTCGGCACGGTCGGGACGCTCGCCATCACCAACGGCGCGTTCGGGTGGGTCGGCGCGGCCAACGCCGTGCAGCAACTCAACCTCACCGCGGCGTTGAACGGCGAACAGCTGACGATCGAGCGGCTGACCGGCAACGTCGCCACCGGTGGCATCGTCGGCAGCTTCTCCGCGAAGGGGGAGGCGAAGCTGCCCCAGCTGACGCTGGCCGCGGTGGACGGCGCGATGGTGTTCGATGCCGCCCGCTTTACCTTCTCGGGAATCCCGGTCGAGCAGCTGCGTCCGACACGCTTCGAGTTGTCGAAGGGCATTCTCGCCATGGCCGACGTGTCGTGGCTGGTGGCGCAGAACCCGCTGGTGTTCGGCGGCACGGTGGGGGTGGCGGCGGCGGATCCGTCGCTCGACCTGTCGTTGAAGGGGCTGGTCGATCTCCGCGTGCTGTCGGCGCTGACCAGCGCCATCGGCTTCGACGGCAATGCCAGCATCAACACGCTCATCGAAGGCACCATCTCGCGACCGCTGCTCGACGGGCAGATCCTGCTCGACGGCGCGGAGATCGCGGTGTCGGATCCCAGGGTGGTGCTGTCGGAACTGACCGGGCCGATCGTGCTCGATGGCGAGCGCGCGGTGTTCGACGGGGTGCGCGGTCTGGCCAATGGCGGCGCGCTCGCGCTCGATGGCACGCTCGAGTTCAAGGGCATGACACTCAGCGGCGGCTCGCTGAACATTCAAGCGCAGGGGATCGCGCTGGAACTGCCGAAGGGCCTGCGCAGCGAGCTCGATGCGCTCGTCACCTTTCGCCCCGATCCGCGCAGCCCTTCGCTGACCGGCGACATCCGTGTGGTGCAGAGCGCCTATACCGACACCATCACCCTCGCCGCGCTGGCGCGCCAGGCCGCGCTGCCGGTCACGGCCTCGTCGGTGCAGCGCCCCTACCTCGAGCGTCTGCAGTTGAACCTGACGCTGACCACCACCGACGACATCGTGGTCGACAACAACTACGGCCGGCTGTCGGCCGAGGTCGCGGTGCGGCTGGTCGGGTCCGTCGCCCAGCCGGGCCTCGACGGCCGGGTTACCCTGCGTGAAGGCGGCCAGATCTTTCTTGCCGGCCGCACCTTCCGGATCACGCGCGGCGATGTGTCGTTCACCGATCGCCGCCGTATTCGTCCGGAATTCAACATCGCGGCCGAAGCCAACATCGGCGGCAGCGACGGCAATATCACGATGACGCTCACCGGCACTTTGGAACGGCCGACCATCGATCTGGTCTCGGAGAACGGCTCGATGACCCCGGGAGAGATTGCGGCGGGCCTGGTGGGGTCGACCAATACCGAAACCGCCTTGACGCTGCTGTCCGCGGATCTGCTCGGCGTCACCGGACGGGCCATTGGCCTCGACGCGTTCCGCGTCGAGCGCGGCGAGTTCTACGATCGCGATTTCCGCGAAGACCCGACGTTAATCGGCAACGACCGCACCGACCCGACCACCCGCCTGACGGTCAGCAAGCGATTGAGCGATCAGGTCGAGTTCACGGTGTCGCAGAACCTGCGCGAGAACGGCAAGGCCACCTTCGTGGTCAGCTATTTTCCGCGGCGGAACATCGAGCTGCGCGCGCTGTCGCGCGACAGCGGCACGGTCAGCCTCGGCATCCGCCATCAGGTGACGTTCGGCGGCGGCGCCGGCAAGCCGCCGTCGGAACGACGCGTCCGGCCGATCGTCACCGCGGTCACGGTGCACGGTGTCGACGAGGCCGTGATGCCGGCGGTGCGCGCCAACATCAGGATCGAGGCCGGCGATCAGTTCGAGTTCCTCGACCAGCAGCGGGACATCGACCGGATTCGCGAGGCGTTCCACGCGCAAGGCTTCTTCGAAGCGCGCATCCGGACCAGGCGCACGGAGTCGGACGACGCGCGCAGCGTCGCGCTCGAGTTCCTGGTCGATCGCGGGCCGCAAACGATCCTGGAGATCAACGGGCTGGTGGCGCCGTCGTCGTTGCGCACCGAACTCGAAGAGGCGTGGCACAAGAACGTGTTCGATCAGTTCCTGATCGACGATCTCACCCACCGCGTCCGCTACCACCTCGTCACCAGCGGCGATCTGGGCAGCATTGTCGTCGGCCGGATCGATCGCCCCGACCCGGACACCAAGCGCCTGCGCATTGACGTCACGCCGGGCGCTCCGGTCACGGGCCGCGAGATTCGCGTGGTCGGCAACGTCACCCTCGATCGTCAGCGGCTCGAGGCCGAGCTCGAAGCGGCCGGCGTTGAGATTGAAGCCTGGCTCGATCGCTCGGTGGCCGAGCGCGCCTTGCGGCAGGCCTACAACGAAGAAGGGTTTCTGAAGGCGGAGGTCACCGGACAGCCGCTGACCATCGACGGCAGCACCGGCGTGCTGGTGCTCGACATCATCGAGGGGCCGCGCGCGCTGGTCACCGAGGTGAAATGGGCCGGCGTCGGCGAGCCGCGCCTGCCTGAAGTGCGGCAGGTTGTCGAAATGGCGCCGCCCGCACCGTATGTCGCGGCGGAGGTCAACGCCGCGAGGCGGCGGATCGAGGATCTGTATCGGGAGCAGGGGTTTAATAGCGCCGAAGTCGAGGTCCGGCCGGCGATTGCCGAGGACGACACGGTGGCGCTGACCTTCGAGGTGGCCGAAGGCCCGCAACAGGTCCTGAGGGACGTGGAGGTAGCCGGGCTCGACGTCACCAGCGGCAAGGTGACGCGCCAGGCGCTCCGCTTCGAGTTGGGCAAGCCCGTCGACCTCGATGAGTGGGCGCTCGCGCGCAAGCGGCTGTACGACACCAACGTGTTCCGGCTGGTCGACATTCAACCCGTGCCGCTCGGCGAAGCGGTCGACGGCGTCCAACCGGTCAAGGCGGTGGTGACCGTCGAAGAGTACCCGGCGTGGTCGGTGCGCTACGGGTTCCAGCTCGAAGGCGAGCGCCGGGCGGAACTCGATGAGTTCACCAGCACCCGCAACGCCGGCGTCGTTGGTGAAGTTCGCAACCCGAACCTGTTCGGCCGCGCGCTGACCGGCGGCCTGTTCGGGATGTATCAGCGCGACAAGCGTGATGCCTCGGTATTCGTGGCCACGTCACGGCTGTTCGGATGGCGGGCGCGATCGACGCTCTATGGGTTTTTCCAGCGGGATCGTTTTCGCGATCCCGACACCGCCGAGATCCAGTCGATTACCGATCTGCAGGGGATCAGCGCCGATCAGCGGTGGCGGACCCGCGGGTTCCAGATTGTTTACGGCTACCGCTTCGAGCGCAATCACACGGTGATTCCGGGCTCCGAGAACGATGTGATCCCGTTTGATATCGCCGCCAACCTGGCGAAGCTGAGCAGCGCGCTGATCTTCGATCGGCGCGATGATCCGATCAATTCGCGCAAGGGCACGTTCAGCTCGATCTCGTTCGATAACGCGACGCTGTTCCTGGGGTCCGACGTCCAGAACCGCAAGCTGCTGATGCAGCAGTTCGTGTTCGTGCCGCTCGGCCGCGTCGTTCTCGCGTCGCGCGTGCAGGCGGGTTTTGCGTTCGGCAGGGACCCGCTGTCGTATACCGACCGCTTCCGCGCCGGCGGCGCCACCAGCGTGCGTGGCTACGGCGGCGAAAGCCTGGGCCCGCGCGACGCCGTCACCGGCCTGCCAAGCGGCGGCGACCGCCTGCTGATCCTCAACCAGGAGGTGCGCTTCCCGATGTATCGCTGGGTCAATGGTGTGCTGTTTGTCGACGCCGGAAATATCTTCAAGAAAGGCGCCGACTGGACGGGCCTGAAGACCGGCTATGGATTTGGACTGCGCTTCGATACCCCGGTCGGCCTGCTTCGAGGCGATGTCGGGTTCCCGAGCAACCGCGAGACGGCGAGCCGAGGCACCCGGTGGTACTTCGGCTTCGGGCACATCTTCTAGTAGCCAGTAGCCAGTAGCCAGTAGCCAGTAGCCAGAAAGGATCCTGGTATCTGGCTACCGGCTACTGGCATCTGGCATCTGGCTACTGGCTACTACTTGATCGTCCGCAGGATAGCGACGACGGCCGATCGCTCGGGCGCATCGGGCGCGAGGCGCAGGAACGCGTCGAAGTGCTCAGCGGTCTTCGACAACTGGCGCTGCCGCTGATTGGCAAGCGCCGCGTAGTAATGCGCGTAGGCGAAGTCCGGCTTCAGTTCGAGCGCCTTGACGAACGCCTGCACCGCGGTGCCCCAGTCGCTCGCCTTGCTGGCGGCCAGCCCCAGTTGGTACTGCGCGAACGGATTGCCGCCGTCGGCGTCGATCGCGCGGCGCGCGAGTTCGACGGCGCGTCCGGCATCATTGCCGATCAAGGCTTCGCCGGATTCACCAATCAGCCGCCAGGCCGGTTGCTCGGTGGCGCGCAGCCGCGACATTTCCGCGGTCGCCTGGGCGTCGCGGTCGAGCTTCATCAGCGATTGCGCCGACAGATAGGTCGTGGCCGGATCGCCGTCGCGCGCCGCCTCAACCGCCTGTTCGTAGGCCCCGGACTGAAACAACCGCTGCACTTCGGGCTTCTGCTCGGCTGCCATGGCCGAGCCGGACCACGCCAGCACGGCCGCCACCGCCCACGTTGACCTGTTTAGAGGGCACTTTTTGCTCATTGAATCGCTCCAACCTCTTGATGTTGCCATTTCTGTACCATCCCTCCGCCGGGGTATCATCGCTCTATTACGACGGCCTGAAGATCCCTCGGTTTGCACGACTCCCCGGAAACGGCTCGCCCTGAGCGAGGCGCGCGCGTGGCGCACGCCGAGTCGACGGGTCTCCACGCCGCTCAACAACTCAGTCCCTCGCGAAGTCAGGAAGTAATGTCCGATACGACCAAACTGAAGATCGCCGTGTTCATTGATTTCGACAACGTCGAAATCGGCGTCAAGACCACCCTCAACCTGCAATTCGACATCGGCGCCGTGCTCGAGGCGATCAAGGAGCGCGGCGAGGTCATCACCAAGGTCGCCTACGGCGACTGGAAGCGCTCCGGTGAGCACGGCCGCGCGATGGCGCAGCATGCGGTGCGCATGGTGCAGCGCGTCATGACGCCCGGTGGCGACAAGAACGGCGCCGACATCAACCTTGCGCTCGACGCGCTCGAGATGGCGTTCACGCACTCGCACATCAACGCGTTCGTGATTGTCGGCGGCGACAGCGACTTCATCACCCTGGTCGAGAAACTCAAGCAATACGATCGTAAGGTGTTCGTCGTCGGCGGCCGCGCGTTCACCAGCCAGGTGATGCAGAAGAACTGCACTGAATTCATCGCTTACGAGAACGTCGTTCCGGACCGGCCCTCACGCCAGCCCCGCCCGGAAAAAGGTGAGCGGCCGCGGGCCAGTGGCGCCACGACCAGCAAGCAGCCGATCGAGGTGGCCGTGCCGCTCGTCAAGCGCGCCCTGCAGGTGCTGATCGACCGCGAAGTGTCGCCGCAACTGGGGCTGCTCAAGAGCACGCTGTTGCAGCTCGACTCGTCGTTCTCCGAGCGCGATTACGGCGTCAGCACCTTCCGCGAGTTCGCCGACAAGCTCGCGAAGGAAGGTCTCGTCTCGCTCAAGCACCAGGGGCGCAGCACGCTGGTCGAACTGCCGGGCGGCGAACCGTCCGCTGCGGTCGCGGACAGCGAGCCGGTGTTGCCGCGGTCGAGCGCCCCTCGCCCCGAGCCCGCGTCGCTGACCGAACTGCTCGAGCAGCCGGATTCGATTCCGCAAGAGCCGATCTTTCAGGACGCATCGCTCGGCGACGGCGTCGCGCTGGTGCGACGGCTGCTGGCCGAGGCGACGACGCAGCCGCGATGGCCGATGTACCCGCGCCAGTTCAAGCAGTTCCTGCGCAACGCGCAGCCGGATTTCGATGAGCGCCGCTACGGCTCGATTGCCGATCTGATGCGCGCCTGTCAGAAGGACGGGCTGCTGCGCCTCGAGCGCGATCGTCAAGGCGCGCTCCGGGTCTTCGCCAGCGGGGGCGGCCCGCGTGCCACGGTGCCGCACGGATGGGGGCTCGGACGCGAGAATGGCGTCGAAGCGGCGCCCGACAGTGCGCCGGTGGTCGACGCGGTGGCGGAGGTTGTGGTTCCGGAAGTGGTCGAGGCGCAAGTGGAAGAGGTGGTCGAGCCGGTGGCGACCGCCAAGGCCAAGCGGCCCGCGCGCGCGCGGAAGACGGCTGCCAAGACCGCGAAGAGCGCCAAGCCCGCCAGAAGTTCGAGGGGTGCCAAAGGCAAAGCCCAAGAACCGGGCTAGGCCTCTAGAACATGGCATCGAACTACACCGCCAAAGACATCACCGTTCTCGAAGGACTCGAGCCGGTCCGCAAGCGCCCGGGCATGTACATCGGCGGCGTCGGCAGCACCGGTCTGCATCACCTGGTCTGGGAAACGCTCGACAACTCGATCGACGAGGCGATGAACGGGCACGCCGCCAACATCCGCGTGACGCTGCACCAGGACGGATCATCAATCACCATCGAAGACGATGGCCGCGGCATCCCGGTTGATGTCCACCCCAAGACCAAGAAGAGCGCGCTCGAGGTGATCTTCACGGTGCTCCACGCCGGCGGCAAGTTCGAGGCGGGCAACTACAAGACCGCGGGCGGCCTGCACGGTGTAGGCGCGAGCGTCGTCAACGCGCTGTCGCGCGAGCTGGTGGCGACCGTCCGTCGCGATGGTCATCAGTACGAGATGACCTTCAAGCAGGGCAAGCCGACCGGCAGCCTGAAGAAGACGGGCGCGGCCCGCGGCTCGGGCACCACGGTGTTCTTCAGGCCCGATCCGCAGATCTTTCCCAAGGTCGAGTTCGACGCGCAGATCATCCGCGACCGCCTGGAGATCGCCAGCTATCTGCATCGCGGCGTCAAGGTCACGTTTGAGGACGAGGCCACCGGCCAGAAGGAGGTCTTTCAGCACGAAGAGGGACTGGTCGACTACCTGAAGAAGATCGTCGGCGACCGGAACATCAAGCCGGTGCACGACGCGCCGTTCACGCTGGAGAAGGAAAACGGCGTCAAGATTGAGTTCGTGATGCAGTGGACCGAAGCGACGGAGGAGAACCTTCGCAGCTACGTCAACGGCATTCCGACGGGATCGGGCGGCACGCACGAGAGCGGGCTGCGCGCCGGCATCGGCAAGGCGGTCCGCAATTACATCGAGACCCACAACCTCTCGCCGAAGGGCGTCACACTCGCCGCCGAGGACATTCGCGAAGGCATGATCGGCATCCTGTCGGTGTTCGTGCAGGAGCCGCAGTTCCAGGGCCAGACCAAGGATCGCCTCAACAACCCTGAAGTGATGTCGGCGGTGGACGGCCTGGTCCGGCCCGGCCTCGAACATTGGCTCAACAACAACCAGTCGATTGCCGAGGCGATCGTCGCGCGCATCATTCTGTCGGCGCGCGCGCGGGAGGCGAGCCGCGCCGCGCAGGCCGAGGTGGTGCGCAAGGGTCCCACCGCCGGGCGGGTGAACCTGCCCGGCAAGCTCGCCGATTGCACCAACCCCGGCTCGATTACGAGCGAACTGTTCGTGGTGGAAGGGGATTCCGCGGGCGGTTCGGCCAAGCAGGGCCGGGATCGGGCGCGACAGGCTATCCTGCCGCTGCGCGGCAAGGTCCTGAACACCGAAGGCGTGTCAACCGCGAAGGTGCTCGAGAACAAGGAGCTGTCGGACCTGGTCACGGCGCTCGGCTGCGGTGTCGGAAAGAATTTCGACATCACGCGGATGCGCTACGGCAAGGTGATCCTGCTGGCCGACGCCGACTCCGACGGCCATCACATCGCGACCCTGCTGCTGACGTTCATCTACCGCCACCTGCCGCAGCTGATCGCCGCCGGCCGCGTCTACCTGGCGCAGCCGCCTCTCTATCGCATCGACCTCGGCAAGGAAACCCACTGGGCCCTCGACGATCAGCAGAAGGATTTCATCCTCAAGCGGGCCGGCCGCGCCCATCCCGAGATCACCCGGTTCAAGGGACTTGGCGAGATGATGCCGAAGGTGCTCTGGGAAACCACGTTGAATCCGCGGACGCGGCGGCTGCTGAAGGTCGAAATTTCCGATCACCTGGTGACGGACCGTGTGATCAACGAACTGATGGGCAAGGACGCGTCGGCACGCTTCCGCTTCATCATGGACCGGGCCGAAGACGCGGTCGAACTGGATGTGTAGGGTCCGACCGCGCGGCCCCGGCACCTCAAGACCAAGTAGAATCTAATCCGTTTGTCTGAGCCAGCTCCAGCACTGAAGAAGTCCCCGTACGATCGGTCGCTTATCGAAGGCCCCATCGGCCCCGCCGTCTGGAAACTGGCGTGGCCGACCATGCTCCAGAATGTGATCGCCGGCCTGCAGGGCGTCGTCGACCACATCATGGTCGGACACCTGATCGGCTATACCGGCAACGCCGCCATCGGCGTCAGCTGGCAGATCTTTCTCGTGGTCATCGTGTTCATTGCGTCGCTGTTCACCGGGCAGGCGGTGCTGGTGGCGCGCTATGTCGGCGCCGGCGACGTCGACAAGGTCAATCGCACCGTCCAGCAGGCGCTGCTCACCGCCATCGCGATGTATGCGGTAATGGGGCCGCTCGGCTACTTCCTGACGCCGTCGCTGCTCGACCTCGTCAACGCCTCGGCGGAGGTGCGCGCGCTGGCGTTGCCGTTCCTCAGAATCAACTTCTCATTCAGCATCGGCATGCTGCTGTTCTTCATGTTGACCTCGGCGCTCCGGGCGGCCGGCGACACCCGCACGCCGCTTCGCCTCGGCGTGACGATGACCGTGTTGAACGTGATCCTGAACATGATCCTGATCCCCGGGTGGGGGCCGATCCCGGCGCTCGGCACCGCCGGCTCGGCCATCGGCACGGTGATCGCGTCGAGCGCGGTGAGCGCCTTTGCGCTGTTTCAGCTCTTCACCGGCAAGCTGGTGATCAAGTTCCCGCCGCACATGAACTGGCGTCCCGACTGGACGCTGATTCGCGCGTTGTTTCGATTCGGCCTGCCGACCGGGGTGCAGGGGATTGCGATGAACGTTGCCGGCGTCATGCTGCTGCGCTTCATCGGATCGCTCGAGCAGAGCGCCGCCGCACAAGCCGCCTATGCGATCGGCTACACCGAGCTGTTCTCGCTGATCACCTGGACCTCCGTGGGCCTGATGGGCGCGGCCGCGACCATTGCCGGCCAGAACCTCGGCGCCGGCCATCCCGAGCGCGCGATGCAGGGCGTGCACACCGCGTCACGGATCGGACTGGCGGTGGCGACCGGGGTCGGGTTGATGTTCGTGCTGTTTCCCGAAGCGCTGCTCGCCGCCTTCGGTGCGACCGAGCCGGCGGTGGCGACCATCGGCGCACAACTGCTGCAGTACCTGGCGGTGTCGGGATTCTTCATCACGCTGGCGCTGACCTATACCGGCGGGCTGCAGGGCACCGGCGACACGCGCAGCCCGCTGTTCATCACGCTGGCGTCACAGATCGCGGTGCCGATCGGCATGTGCACGTTGATCCAGGCATCGCGCCAGCTCACCCCCGGTGACATCTGGTTCGCGATCGTGCTCGGCCACTTCACGCGCTGCGTCTTGACCGTGATCAGGTTCCGCCAGGGCAAATGGCGGACGATCGTCGTCGTTCACTGACCCACCAGGCTGTCGGCGTGATCGGCCGCCGGCATGGTCAGCGTGAACGTCGACCCCTGGCCTTCGCGCGACGACACGCGGATCCCGCCCCCTTGCTTCTCCGCCAGTGCGCGCGCGATGGTCAGACCGAGGCCGGTGCCGGCGATGCGGCGGGTGTCGCTGCCGTCGAGCTGCGTGAACGGCTCGAAGATGAAGTCAACCTTGTGTGCGGGAATTCCCGGCCCGTGATCGCGAACCGCAATCGCCACCATGTCGCCCTCGCGGCCGGCCGCGACCTCGACCTGTGATCCGCTCGGCGCGTGTTTCACCGCATTGGACAGCAGATTGACGAGCACCTGGACGGAGCGATCCGGATCGGCGAGCACCTCCTGGATGTCATCGGTAGACAGCGTAATGGTCACCCCGGCATCCCGCGCGAGCCCCTGGACGGAGCGGATCGAGTCTTCCATGATCGGCGCGAGCCTGGTCTGCCGGGGCGCCACCATCATCTCGCCGGCCTCGATCTTCGACATGTCGAGGATGTCGTTGACGATGCGAATCAGTCGATCGGTATTGGACAGCGCCACCCGCACCAGCTGGTCGGCGTCTTGGTTGCCGGTCATGTCTTCGGAAATCAACAGCTGCATGGACGCCCGGATCGAGGTCAGCGGCGTCCGCAATTCGTGGCTGACCATCGAGATGAACTGCGATTTCAGCCGCTCCAGCTCGCGCGTCGCGGTCACGTCGGAGCCCATGCCGACCAGGTACGAGGTCGCGCCCGACTGATCGCGCAGCGCCATCACCGTCCACGCAATGGTGTGCCGCGCGCCGCTCGTGCCGAGCCAGGTGCGGTCGAGCTTGACCGGCTCGGTCGCCGCCGACAGCCGCGGAATACCCTCGCGGATGGTGGCGCGCTCGTCGTCGAGGATGAACGGCACCTCCCAGAACGGATGCCCCGCCACCTCCGACATCGACACGCCCGAGAGCTCTTCGCACGCACGGTTGAAACGGACGACGTGCCCCTGGGCGTCGAGGACCATGATCAAGCTCGGCGCCGTGTCGAGGATCGCCGACACGAAGTCGCGCTCGGCGCGCAGCTCCGACTGCGCGTTGACGCGGTCGGTGATGTCGCGCGCCATGCCCTGAAAACCCTCGATGTGCCCGCCGGTGACGATCGGCCGGACGTGCTGTCCCAGCCAGATGTCCCGCCCGTCCTTCTTGCGGACCGGGAACTCGAGGTAGGTCGATTCGCGGGACTTCGCCGCCTTCTCGTAGAGACCGATCGCCCTGGGCACCCAGTCGGGCCGCATCAGCTCGAAGTGCTTCATCGACAGCAGCTCGCCCTCGTCGAAACCGAGGATGCGGGTGGCGACCGGGTTGACAAACGTGAACCGACCGAACGGGTCGGTGCGATAGATCATGTCGCTGGCATTGTCGACCAGGTCGCGATAGCGCCGTTCGGTGCGCTCGACCGCCTTGGTGCGCGCCCGCACCTGGCGATGCAGCGATCGATTCCAGGCGGTCCCGCCGACGAACAGCAGCATCACCAACGTGCCGCCGACCGCGAGGATGGTGGCGTAGCGATCCAGCCACGTGCGGCGAATCGGACTGCTCAGATGCTGCTCGACAATGCGGTCGAACTCACCGTTGCTCTTGAGCCGGTCGAGCGCGATGCGCAGCGGCGCCACGATGTGCTCGCGTCCGGGCAGGACCGCCAGATGATACGGCCGCGAGATCAGCGGCACTTCGATGGCGCGCTCCGCCAACGGCCCCATCAGGAAACGCATGGTCAGGTGATTGCCGGCGGCGCCGTCGACGTCGCCGCGCTCGAAGGCGCGAATCTGATCTTCGCGCGTGGCGACGACGATCAACGCCGGGCGGCGCGATTCCGGAAGGTCGGCCAGCAGCTGGTGATTGATTGAATTCTGGTCCACCGCAATACGCACCCCCCACAGGTCGTCGAGACCGTGCGGGTAGCGCGGCAGGCCCTGGCGCATCATCACGACCTGCGCCAGCGTCCACGTCTGATCGAGCAGCTGATAACGGGCCGCCCGCTCCTCGGTGTAGGTCAGGAACATGACATCGGTCTTGCCGGCGTCGAACTCGCTCATGCGTTCGTCGCGGGGCCCGAGACGCACCTCGATCGCCAGTCCGGCCTCGCGTGCCAGCGCGCGAATCAACTGGACGTTGAATCCTGCCGGGTTGCCCTGCTCATCGAGGTATTCGTAGGGTGGGAACTGTTGATCGCCACCATAAACGAGCGAGCGTGACCCTCCCGGCGACTGGGCCGCGGCGGCGGCAGCCAGCGCGAACGCGGCCACGGCGGTCAAAAGAAAGGACAGGCGGCCCACGGGCGAATTGTATCCGCCTCCACTAAAATAGAGCGTCATCTCATTTGCGAGGAACCGCCTGATGTCTGATGTGTTTGCCGGCCGCCGCCGGGTGCCGCGCCCCGAGAACGATCCCAATTTGTCCTACGCCCCCGGCACCGCCGAGCGGTCCGAACTGAAGGCCCGCCTGGCCCGGATGGCCGCCGAGACGGTCGACATCCCGATCATCATTGGCGGCAAGGAAATCAGAACCGGCGTCACCGAGAAGGTGGTGATGCCCCACAAACACGGCCATGTTCTGGCCAATTTCCACAAGGCGACCGACGAACACGTGCGTCACGCGGCTGAAGCGGCAGTCAAGGCGCGCGCCGAATGGTCGAGCTGGTCGTTCGACGATCGCGCCGCCGTCTTCCTTCGCGCCGCCGAACTGCTCACCACCACCTGGCGATCGACCGTCGTCGCCGCCACCATGCTGGGTCAGTCGAAGACCGCGTTTCAGGCCGAAATCGACGCCGCCTCGGAGCTGGTCGATTTCTGGCGCTTCAATGTCGCGTTTGCACAGGAATTACTGTCGGAACAACCGGACAGCTCGCATTTTGTCTGGAACCAGATGGAATACCGGCCGCTCGAGGGCTTCGTCTACGCCGTTTCGCCTTTCAACTTCACCGCGATTGGCGGCAACCTCGCCGGCGCGCCGGCGTTGATGGGCAACGCCGTGCTGTGGAAGCCCGCGAGCACCTCGATGTTGAGCTCGTACTACGTGATGCGGCTGCTCGAGACCGCCGGCCTGCCTCCCGGCGTGATCAATTTTCTTCCCGGCGACGCGGTGGCGATCTCGAGCGCCATTCTCGATCACCCGGACCTGGCCGGCATCCACTTCACCGGCAGCACCGGCGTCTTCAACGGCATGTGGCAGAAGGTCGGGCAGAACCTCGGCAAGTATCGCGGCTATCCGCGACTCGTCGGCGAAACCGGCGGCAAGGACTTCATCGTCGTGCACCCGTCGGCCGATCCGCAGGAGGTGGCGGTGGCGGCCGTGCGCGGTGCCTTCGAGTTCCAGGGACAGAAGTGCTCCGCGGCCAGCCGCATGTATGTGCCGAAGTCGCGCTGGAACGACATTCGCGATCGCATGGTCGCGATGATGAAGGACATCAAGGTCGGCGATGTCCGTGACTTCCGCAACTTCATGGGCGCGGTGATCGACAAGAAGGCATTCGACAAGATCGGCGGCTACATCGACGATGCGAAGAAAAACGCGAAGGTGATCCAGGGCGGTGGCTGCAAAGGCGACGAGGGCTACTTCATCGAGCCGACGTTGGTTGAGTCCAGCGATCCGTCGTATCGATCGCTCTGCGAGGAAATTTTCGGGCCGGTGTTGTCGGTATATGCCTACGACGATGCCAAGTGGTCGGAAACGCTGCAGGTCGTCGATCGCACCTCGCCCTACGCGTTGACCGGCGCGGTGTTCGCGCGCGATCGCGCCGCGATTCTGGAGGCGTCGTCCGTGCTGCGTAACGCCGCCGGTAACTTCTACATCAACGACAAGCCAACCGGCGCCGTGGTCGGGCAGCAGCCGTTCGGCGGTGCTCGCGCCTCGGGCACCAACGACAAGGCGGGCTCCAAGATGAATCTGGTGCGCTGGGTGAGCGCGCGAACGGTGAAGGAAACCTTCGCGCCGCCAACCGACTACCGGTATCCGTTCATGTCCGAGGAATAAGGCCGCGCCCACGGTGATCGCCGCCACTACGTGCAAGTCCGTGAAGGTGGCGTTCACCCGGGGGCCGGTTAGTGGGCAGACAACAGATGACTCCATAGGCCAGCTTATACGACCAAATCCGTCATCCTGTGAGTCGAATCGGCACAATCGCCCTCCCTTTCAATCCTGAACAAATCTCGGAAATAGCTATAACTCAACGGTTTACGACGGCAACCTTGCTGTGGTCTGCGAATTGCTCCTAGGGGGGCATGTGTTCAACTCGTGGCTTCACAATGTTCGAGCTCCTCATTGTGATGGCTCTGATGATGGTGATGGCCGGTATCGCGATTCCGACCCTCTCGGGGTCGACGGCTCGAAATGCCGTGTGGACGGCGTCCGAAACAATCGGCTCGCAGATCCGCCAGGCTCGTCTCAAGGCCATCAGCCGTAACTTGAGCTTCCGTGTGCGCTTCAACTGTCCGGCGGTCGGTCAGTTTCGCGTGCTGCAGGTGACGGGCGTGGCCGCCACCGACAACGCGGCCAATCGCTGCAGCACCAATCAACCCTTTGACAGCGGCACCTACGTGATGCCGGCGAATGTGTCCTACAACGCAGTCCCGCCGATTCTCACGGTCAACAGCCGCGGGGTCTTTTCGTCGACCACCGGCATTCCAACGACCATCACCGTTACTTATAACGGCGCGGGCAGCAGCTCGCGTTCACTGACGATGTCTGCCACAGGACAGATCAACTTTGAAACCTACTGACGAGCGCGGGTTCACGCTGATCGAGGTCCTGATCGCGATGGTCATCCTGACCGTTGCGCTGGTCTCGATGGCTGAGTTGATGGCCATCACGCTGCGTCTGCAGATGCTGGGCAGGAGCGAAACGTCGGCGGTCCGGCTGGCGCAGTCGAAAATCGATCAGCTCGTCAATCTCAACTTCGGCACCAACGCCGCCGTCAACGTGGGCGGCTCGCTGACCACCGACGTGGCGAACTATTTCGATACCGCGGCGCAAGGCTACACCCGTCGATGGCAGATTGAGGCCATTGCCGGCGAAGCGAAAGTTCGCACCCTGACCGTCCGGGTCGTCCCGGACGTCACCGATCGGCGAGCCAACGCGCAGGTTGACCTCGTCACCATTATCCGAAGCCCATAACCCATGAACCTCTCACGCCTTCGACAGGAAAACGGCTTCACGTTGGTCGAGCTGCTGGTGGCCTCGGTCTGCACGATGATCGTGCTCGGCAGTGCGGTTGCGCTGACGTCGCAGATCCAGGTCGGCTACAAACGCCAGCTCGAGGACTCTGCGGGCGAGCAGGAGGCCCGCTACGCAATGGACTGGATTGGGCGCTATCTGCGCAGCGCCGGCAATAATCCGTTCAACGTCGCTACCTCCGATTGTCCCGGCGCCAACACCGCATTTTTTGGCATCATCATGGACCCCAACGGCGACGGTGAGGACGACGACATCACCATCCAGAGCGATTCGAATCCGCCGGACAAGAAGGTGGGCGGCGAGTCGCCGGCCTGCGATCAGCGCAACGAGCACGTCACGATTTCCTACGACGCCGCTACGAGCACCATCGTGTTTCTCGACGAGGCGGTCGGCGCCGCCGCGACCACACGGACCGACAACGTCATCGGCGGCCTGCAGTTCGTGTATCTCGATTCGGACCGCACCCCGACCAACGTCCAGGCCAATGTGTTCTACGTCCAGACGCGCATCACCATTCGAACGCGGACCGTCGAGGCGGGCACGGGCGCGCCCAATACCCGCGTGTTGAGCAGCGAGATCAGAGTGAGAGGTCGATAATGAATTCCAGTGAATCGTCATCCGAACGCGGCATCGCGCTCGTCGTCGTGCTGTTGCTGATGGCCGTGCTGATGGGCCTGGCGACGGGCTTCGCGATGAACGGCAGCGTCGAGGCGCAGATGGGCCGCAACGAGGTCTACTTCGCCGGCGCGCGCGCCGCCGCCGAGGCCGGCCTCAATCGCGCCATCGTCAAGATCGTCGCCAATTCCACCAACGACCTGTTGGCTGGCAATGACGGCCTGACCAGTCCCACCCCGGGCGCGGCCGTGAATGCCGACAACGGCACCGTGACCTTTCTGATTGGCAGTAACGGTCCCTACGCGCTGGGCACCACCGGACAGTACTCCTACACGCTGGAAATCCTCGACGACGACAATGACCTGCTGTATGAAACCCCGTTGACCGCTGCCCAACGCCTGGCCATGGGCGAGAACAACGACGTCAACATCAACGCCAACGATCGGGTGATCCTGCGCGCGACCGGCATTGGCCCCAACGGCACAACGGTCAGGATTGCCCGTGTGGTCGAAACGGTGGATACCATCAATACCACCAACACCAACACCGGGGGCCTGGCCAACCCGGCGCTGCTGGTGAACGGCGACCTGGTTGCCAGCGGCAACATTCACATCATGGGCACCTCCGGGTCGGTTCACACCAACGGTAATCTGACGATCAACGGCAACTCGGCGGACGTCAGCAAGGACGCCACCGCCAGCGGCACCTTCACGAAGAACCAGAACTGGTCATCGGGTGGTTCAATGGGTGGCGGCCGTCCGACCATTAACGTGCCGGATATCAATGCGATTGACTACATCTCGCTTGCCGACTACAAGCTGAGCAGCGCCGGCACCGTGCAGACCTTGCAGGGCGGAGTCTGGGCCAATTGCTCGACCGCCGCGTGCAAGGCCACCGGGTTCACTCACAGTGGCGGCACCTGGACCCTCAGCGGCAATACCGCCGGCACCGGCACCTACTTCGTCGAAGGCGCGGTCCACGTGTCCGGTAATCCCAATGGTGGCGGCAACGGCAAGAACGCCACCAACCTCGCGCTGTCGATCATCTCGACCGGCTCCATCACCATTTCCGGCACGCCGAAGTTCACCCCTGAGAACGGCTCGAAGATCCAGTTCGTGACCGACAAGGACCTGATCATGTCCGGCAACGTCGACCTCGACGACCCGACCACCGTGGAAGGTCAGATCATGGTCCGCGAGCAGATGAGCATTTCGGGCAACCCCGAGTTCCAGGGCCGCGTGATCATCCAGAATGTGACCAGCACCGTCGGTATCTCGACCAATACGATTTCGGGAAACCCGACGATCACCTATAACGGCACCCTCGGATCGCTCGAAACCGTGGTCCCCGGACCGTCGGTTACCACCATCACTTACGTCAACAACATCTCAGGCTGGATGGAGCAATGAGTCTTCGGCTGGTGGCGGCGGGTCTTGTTGCATCGGTCACCATCCTCTCGGCCGGCGGCGTCGCTGCGCAACCGCAGTCGCCGCCGCTTGCCGAAGTCGCCCGGCGGGCTGAAGCCGCAAAAGCAACCGTGAAGAAGGCCAGGAAGTCGTACACGAATTCGGATCTCGCCGTCGATCCGAGGCGTGAGCCCGCGCCGCCGGCGGCGCCAGCGGCCGGCTACGTCAGCGCGACGACGGGCGAGGTGGTAACCCCTGAAGAACTCGTGAAGCGGAGCGAGGAAGTGGTGGTCGACAAGATGGGCGGCCGCCAACCGGAAGAGCACTGGCGAGCCCGGGCAGAATCGATTCGCACGCAGATCGACAGCCTGCAGGTGCGCAAGGACGCCCTCTCGAAGCCAAATCCCGCCAGGGAGGCTAACCCGGCTGCCAAGGCGCGCAACGACGCCGAGCTGGCGAGGATTCAAACCGGCCTCGACGGCCTCATGAAGCAGTGGGGCTTGCTCGAGGAATCGCTGCGGGTCGCGGCCGCGCCGATGGCGTGGATCGAGCCCAGGCCTCAGTCCCAGGAATAGCTCGACCGGCGGAGTTCAGAGCTTCGAGCGAAACGCGTCGGCGAAATCCGGCGTGAACAGCGCCGGCATTCCCCCGGTGTGCAGGAAGACCACGGTGTCCTGGGCAGCGAGTTCCCCTCGCCGCACGTGAGCGATCAAGGCGGCCATCGCCTTCGAGGTGTAACAGGGATCGAGCAGGATGGCTTCGGTCGTCGCCAGCAGTTCGATTGCTTCGAGAGCTTCAGCGGTTGGAAGACCATAGCCTTCACCAATGAAACCCTGGTCGGTCACGAGATCCTGACGCTCCAGCCGTTCAGGCAAACCCAGTCTCGCTGCGGCTTCGTTCGCAATCCGCATCGCGCGCTCGATCTTTTCCGGCTCGCCGGCGCTGACGGCCACCCCGTACACACGATACGAAGCCTCGCATAGCCTCGCGCCAAGCGTGAGGCCGGCCTGCGTCCCGCGCGAGCCGCTGGCGTAGTACAACCGCGTTGGCCGAATGCCGGCTTGCAACAATTGTTCGACGAGCTCCGCCGTACCGCCGACGTAGCCCAACACGCCGATACCGCTCGATCCGCCGATCGGAATGACGTACGGCACCCGTCCGGCCGCTTTCTCTTCGGCAACCACTTCAGCGACAACGGCTTCATCCTGACCCACGGCGAGCATCGGATCGATCGACGGGACGAGGCGAATAGAGGCGCCGTATAACTTGTCGAGCAGGAGATTGCCGGCTACCGCGGGCTGCGCGGTGGTTGCCGTCAGCACCAGCACACATCTCATCCCGGCCACCGCCGCCGCCGCCGCCGTCATGCGCGCGTGGTTCGACTGTACGGCGCCGGTCGTGACCAGCGTCGTCGCGCCCTGGGCCTTGGCATCGGCCACCAGGTATTCGAGTTTGCGCGCCTTGTTGCCGCCAAGGCCCAGTGACGTCAGGTCGTCGCGCTTGATCAGGATGCGCGGGCACGAGCGTGCGCCGCCAAGCGCCTCTCTCAGCCGCTTCGCCTCGACCAGCGGCGTGGGCAGCGTCGCGAGAGGCATCCGTGGCTGGGCCGCGAGTGATGCGCGGACGCGGGCGATGCCGTCGCCAGCCTGCCCGTCGAAGCCTTCGCCTGGATGGGTCACGCCGGTAATCCTACCGCTTCAGCCAGGCTCCTCATGTCCGCCGGCAACGGCGCCTCGATCGAGAGCTCGCGGCCGGTTCGCGGCTGCCGGAACGAAATACGCCAGGAATGCAGCGCTTGTCTTGGAAACTTTGCCGCAGCCTCGATGGCGTTGGGGTCTAACGCCTTGGGCCCGTAGGCAGGATCGCCGACGATCGGCCACTTTTTCGCGGCGAGGTGCACTCGGATCTGATGGGTTCGACCGGTAATCAGCCGGCAGCGCACCAGCGAGAACGCGCCGGTCGTAGCCAGTCGCTCGTAACGGGTCACGGACGGCTGGCCCCCTCGGTCCGTAACGGTGACGCGCCGGCGATCCCATGGATCGCGATCGAGCGCGAGGTCGATGGTCCCTCGTGAGGGCGACGGCTTGCCCCAGACAATTGCGAGGTAATCCTTGTCGATGCGTCGAGCCGCCATCGTACGTTGCAGTGCCGCATGGATGTCGCCGCGCTTGGTGACAATGACGATGCCCGAGGTCAGCTTGTCGAGGCGTCCGAGCAGCGCCGGGGTCGCGCCCGCAGGCCAGTCGCGCGCGTGCGCCAGCAGTCCGTTGATCAACGTGCCGGTCGTGTTCCTGAACGAGGGGTGCACTACCAGTCCGGCGGGCTTGTTCACCGCCAGCAGATCATCGTCTTCGTACAGAATCTCCAGAGCGATCGATTCCGCGCGAGGCTTCTCCCGGCCCGGCGCGGCGGGCACGCGGATGCGCAAGTCGTCGCCGGCCTGGACGCGCCACGCTGCCCGCGACGGCGCGGCGCCGTTGAGCAGGACCTCCCCTGCGTCGATCCATTTCTGGATGCGATTGCGCGACATGCCCTTCTCGTCGCGCAGGTGTCTCAGGAGCACGCGATCGACTCGCACGCCATGATCGCCGCGATCGACCTTGATCGTTCTCCAGTCTGGTGACACCGCCAGCCAGTGTACAAAAAATGAGCCCGGCGCTCCTCGAAAGCAGCCGGGCAGACACGGGTCGAGGCGTTGAATGTCAGTTGACGCTGGTCGGCGGCTCTTGAGGCAGACGCTGCAGGCGCCAGTCGTCGGCCAGGATGCCCCATAACACCTGGTCGTGAGCCACGCCGTTGCGGACGAAGGAACTGCGCAGCAGGCCCTCCCGGACCGCACCGATCTTACTGAGCGCACCGTTGCCGCGGCCGTTGGCCACCGCCGCGCGCGCTTCGAGACGGTGCGTGCCGATCACGTCGACTGCGAAGTCGACAATCATGCGCGCGCCTTCGGCGAAAATCCCGGTGCCCCAGAACGGCGAGCCCATGGCGAAGCCCCACTCCGCGGTCCCAAAGCCGCTCTCGAGCGAGCGCACCTGGAAAATTCCGACCGCGGTCATCATCCCCGCCGGCACCACCGCGAAGCACGCATAGTTGCCGGCCTGGCGTTCGCGTTGCGCCCACAGGATGAAGCGCCCGAAGCCCTCGACCGTCGTCGGCGGCGGTGAAATGAAGCGCGATACTTCTTCGGTCGTCAGCATGGCCAGCAGCGACGGCGCATCCTCGACTCGCAACTCACGCAGCACGAAGGTCGACCCCGCCAGTAGCGGCAGGGCGGCTTTCCAGTCACTGGTGGTGGTGACGATCGTTTCGCGTTTCGTGGCTCTGTCGTCGCTCGTGTGGGTCATACGTCCACGGATCAACAGAGCAATTGAAGGGCCAACCCTGACAACCGTGTTTTTGCGGGGATTAGTGTCGAAACTCGCTATCCAGGTCGGTCAGAGGCGATTGCAACGCACCATCTCGAGACACATTCGACGACATCTCCACGCAAGAACAGACGAATCTCATTTAGATTCAGTAGTTTAGGGAAATTTGTGCTCTTTGGGAACACCATCTTGCGAACTGGACAGCGAATAAGCCGGTGTGGCGGGCGATCCGACTTTTGCAGCCGTACAAAAAAGAGGCCCGGGCACCCCTGGAAAATGCCCGGGCCAAAAACGAGCGACGAGTCGGACGGTCGTTAGTTCACGCGAGGGGGTCGCTGGGCCATGCGCTGCAGACGCCAGTCGTCGGCCAGAATCCCCCACAGCACCTGGTCATGGTGTTGACCGTGGCGCAGGAATGAGCGGCGCAGCAAGCCTTCCTGCACTGCGCCAATCTTGCGCAGGGCGCCGTTGCCGCGGCCGTTGGCGACCGCCGCTCGGGCTTCGAGGCGCTGCGCGCCCACCACGTCGAACGCGAAGTCGAGCACGAGGCGCGCGCCTTCAGCGAAGATTCCGCTGCCCCAGAACTGCGAGCCCATCGCGAAACCCCACTCGGCCGTGCCGAAGCCGGGCTCGAGCGAGCGCACCTGGAAGATGCCGATGGCGCTCGTCATGCCGGTCGGAACGATGGCGAAGCAGGCATAGTTGCCGGCCTGGCGTTCGCGCTGCGCCCACATGATGAAGCGCTCGAAGCCTTCAACCGATGTCGGCGGCGGCGAAATGAATCGCGCCACTTCCTCGGTGGTCAGCATCGCGAGCAGTGCCGGCGCGTCTTCGACGCGCAGCTCGCGGAGGATGAACGTCGACCCTGCGAGAACCGGCAGGGCCGACTTCCAGTTGGTCGTGACGGTCGTGCCCGCCATTGGGCGGCTCATAACCGTCGTGACCGTGTCGGACGTCCGTGCGGTGGCGATCACTGGAGACCTCCCAGCAACTTGGTCGTGGTCGTGGTGATGGTGGTCGTCGTGGTCGTGGTCGGCGTCGTCGTCGTGATCAGCGGGACGTCGAACAGGCTTTCCCAAATATTCGGGTCGAACGACTCCACTTCGGAAGTGTCGTCGCCGAACAGCATCTCGGGCTCACCCGCGGAGCTGCCCCAGCTGGTGTTGTCGTCACCGCTGTTGCCCCACACGATGTTGTCGAGGATTGAAGTGTTGCCCCACACGATGTTGTCGAGGCCTTCAGCATTGCCCCACACGATGTTGTCGTCGCCGGAGCTGCCCCACACCACATTGCCGCAGTCGGCCCCGGCGCAGTCGTTGCCCCAGACGATGTTGTCGAGGACGCCGTTGCCCCAGACGATGTTGTCGACTACGCCGTTGCCCCAGACGATGTTGTCGAGCGCGCTGTTGCCCCAGACGATGTTGTCGCCATCGGTGTTGCCCCAGACGATGTTGTCGGCGGCGTCGTAGGCGCCCCAGACGATGTTGTTGCCCCAGACGATGTTGTCGCAATCGCCGCCGTCGCAGTTCTCGCCCCAGACGATGTTCTGTCCCGTTGGGGGTGCGATCCGCTCCCCACACGATGTTGTTTGCCCATGCGGTGCCGCCAGGCGTGAGCACGCCACCGGTGACTCGGCGATTACCCCAGAAAATGTGGCGGCTCCACGCTTTCATGTTCGGGTAAGCATCGCCCTTGTGGGCGACCGCGAAGTAGCGCGACAGGCGAACGGCGCCGAGCGTGTTCAGGAAGCCTGCGCCCTGAGTCAGGTAGTCGTAGCCGTTGTAGACCTGGGCGGTGAACTGCAGGATCGCCTTGACCATGTTCGGCGTCAGCGAAGGATTGGCTTCGAGCATCAGCGCCACCGATCCGGCGACCACCGGGGCCGCCATGCTCGTGCCGCTCAGCGTGAGATAGGGCAGGTAGGTGAGACCAAGCTTCTTGCCGGCCACGAGGAACGGCGATTTGGTCAGGTAGAAGAGGCTGGTCTTGTCCGCCAGCGAGACCGTGCCGGTGCCGGGCGCGATCAGGTCCGGCTTGGCGCCGAAGTCGACCATCGTCGGACCGCGCGAACTGTAGCCAGCCATGGTGTCGTCGCGACGGTCGTTGGTGCCCATCGAGCTCGACGCGCCGACCGTCAGCACCCAGGGCGCGTTGCCGGGCGCCGAGATCGCGCCGTATTGCGGCTTGCCGTCGCGCGCCTTGCCCATGTTGCCGGCCGCGGCCACCACGACGATGCCCGCGTCGACGGCGCGCTTGGCTGCCAGCGTCAGCGGGTCGGTGTTGTAGCTTTCGAACACGCCCGCGCCGAGCGACATGTTGATGACGCGGATGTTGTACTTGGTCCTGTTGGTCACCGCCCAGTCGAGCGCGGCGATGATGTAGCTGATCTTGCCCTTGCCTTCGCCGTCGAGCGCCTTGAGCGCGATGATGCTGGCCTTCGGCGCGATCGACATGCGGTCGCCGTTCGAGTCGTAGCCGTTGCCGGCGATGATGCCCGCGACGTGCGTGCCGTGGCCCCAGTCGTCGTATTTGGCGGTGCGATTGTTCACGAAGTCGACAAACGCCGTCACGCGCTGGCCCTGGCGATTGGCAACGGTGAGGTCGTCGTGAAACGACGTGATGCCGGAGTCGATGACGGCCACGCCGATGCCGGCGCCGGTGTATCCGTATTGGGCCCGGACGTTCTTGGCGCCGACCGTGGCCGCGGTGCGCGCAATCTCGCCGCTGACTTCGCGGTCGACGTGCACGCGCTTGACCTTGGGGTCGTCGGCGAGCCGCTTGAGCAGCACGTTCGAGATGCGCGCCGCGCGCGACTTGACGATGCCCAGCTTGCGGCCGGCCCGACCGCCGTTGAGCGTAATGCGCAAGGCGCCGTCGGAATCGTCGACGAACTCGACAATGACGTCGGAGTCTCCGATACCGTCGGAGAGTTCGTTCAGCGCCCGATCGAGCTTGGCGTGCTGAGGTTTAGAGGGCTTGGCCTTTGCTTTGGCTGGACCCGCTTCAGCGGGTACGGCAAAGGCCGCAAGAGACGCGATAAAGACGGCGATCAGGGTGTTTCTACCCCAAACCGCCTTCTTTCGCTGTTTGATGGACGAGAGCGACAGAGTCATATGCCGCCCTTAAGAGCAATACGCGGGCCAAAAGCTCTCGTAAGACTGTTTATGTCATATAAAGTCAGTTATGTTCCCGCATTTAGCCAATTATTCCAGCCCGCCGACCTCTGTTGTTTGACCGTCTCGACCTCGCTTGAAACCCGGTCTTGTGCCTTTTCAGCGCATCAAACCACGCCATCCGAGCAAGATAGTTATCTAAATGTTGTCCACATTGGACTTATGGGCCACTGTTCCATTTCGTGAGCCAGAATGCGGCAATGGAACAGCTTTCAGGCCCTATCGAGAGTCCTTGAACGCGATGAGCTCCACGTCGAAGACCAGCATTCCGCGCGGCGGCCGCTCACCCTTGTAGGCCAGTTTCTCCGGGATCCAGAAGCGCATTTTTTCACCCGGCGTCATGTGCTGGAGGCCTTCGGTCCACCCGGCGATCACATCACCCAGGCCGAAACTGATCGGCTGACCCTTGTCGACCGAGGTATCGAACATCTTTCCGTCGGTCGTCCAACCGGTGTAATGAACGGTGACGGTACTCTTGGCGGTGGGCTGCGGGCCACCTTTTCCGGCGCGCAACGATTTGTAGGCGAGCCCCGAAGCGGTCCGTTTCGCGTCCGAGGGAGGAGCCGAGACGTCCGGCGGCGGGGTGCTCGGGTTTGGGTTGACGTCGAGCAGCTCGATATCGAACACCAGCATCCCCGCGGGCCGGCCGGCCATCCCGTTGTAGGCGATCCCCTCGGGGATCCAGAAGCGTCGCTTCTCGCCGACGACCATTAACTGCACGCCTTCGCCCCAGCCCTTGATGACCCGATCGAGGGGAAACGAGCTGGGCGCGTTCCGGGCGAACGAGCTGTCGAACATCTTTCCGTCCGTCGTCCAGCCGGTGTAGTGCACGGTGACGAGATCGTTCGCCGCGGGATTGGACTTGCCGGTGCCGGCCTGCAGGACTATCGACGCCAGGCCGGACGGCGTTTTGGCCGCATCCGCGGGCGGTTTTGCGACGTTGTCTGGCGCGGGTATCGGGGTGAAGGCTGGCGGTTTCTGTTGCGCGCTAACGGTCGCGCCAAGCGCGACGGCCACGGCGAACGCGGACACGAAATTCATCATTCGCTAATCGTGACGCAGTTGCGGCGCGAGGTAAAGACGCTACCGGCACGTGTCCAGGCCGCGGTCGAGCACCGAACCGTCAACGCCCAGGAAGGCCCAATCCACTTGAGCCGGCCTGAGCGTGAAGCGCATCACGCCGAATCTCATGATGCGCTCCTCCGAGTTCGGGGTCGCGCGCACGAAGTTGGAGAGCTCGGCGCCGCCGGTGCCGACGGTGAACTGGCGGATGCCGTTCGCCGGATCGGCCACGCCGCCGGCCGTCTGACGCGCGAATCGCTCGTAGAGATGGTCGTGGCCATTGACGACCACTTCCGCGTGGTGCTCGGCGAGCAGTGCCCACATATCGCGCATCGAGGGGTTGGCGCCGTTTGGGCCGGACGAAAACAACGGGTGGTGCCAGACCGCCATCGTGCAGGGTGAGCGCCTGCGCTCGAGTTCGCGGCGGGCAAATTCCCACTGTGGCGATCCGCGCGTCGCCGGGACATTCGAGTTGAGCATCAGGATCAGCCAGTCGCCGGCGAACACCGGGTAATAGCCCAGGGCGTCCGGGCCGGCCGCCTCGCCGAAGTAGGCGAAGTACGGCGCCGCGCCCGGCGATTCATATTCGTGATTACCGGGCACGGGATGCCATCGCGATCGAAATCCCCCCCACGCCGGGTTGAAGCAGTCACGAAAGTTCGCGGCAGTACCCTGGAAATACGCGAGGTCGCCGGCGAGCAACAGATCCCCTTCCAGTCCGGCGACGAGGCGCGCCGTCTGGGCAACCTCCGGCCGCCCGCACTGCCCGATGTCTCCAGCCGCGAGCATCGTGACCGTCAGTCCCGTCGGACCGCCGCTCCCGCCGCCGCTCCCCCCACCCCCGTTGCCCCCGCCTGGCGCTGACGGACCCGACGGCGAACTCGAGCAGGCATTGGCAATTGCGCCGATGAACAGGACGAGGGCATAACCCGAACGAGTAATTTTCATCGGCCTTTGCCCAGCTTTACCATACGTGGTAGCTTTCCGCCACGCCGTCCCCCTATGCCGACCTTTTCCGTCAAAGGCAGCAAGTCCGATCGGCTTCTCCTGTCGCCGCAGGAAGCGCTGATCGCCGGAGGCCCGGCGGAAGAGCTCGAGCGGCGCATTCAAGACGTCTTCAAGTCGGGCTACCACCACGTCGTGATCGATTTGCGGGGCGTGCCGTCGGCCGACAGCGCCGGAGTCCGGGCGCTCGTGCGCGGCCACACCTCGGCCCAGCGATTGAACCGACGCTTCACGGTCGTCTCTCCGAATTCGAAGGTCAGGGCCTTGCTCGAGCTGTCGCTGCTGACGCGCGTGCTCGAGGTGGTGGACACGCTGGTCGAGGCGAAGACCAAGACCATTCACTGGGATCGCGTCGGGACCTTCATCGCGGTCGCCCTCGTCGGCGGCACGCTGGTCGGTGTCGGCCTGCAGTGGCCGGGACTCGGTCTTGCCGCGCCGGGATCGTCGGTCATTCCCGGCGTCACCGACGCGGCGCAGTCGAGCAGCCTGACCCTCAACAATCCGCTGTTCGAGCTCTCGAAGCTGATAGCGGCGGCGGTGATCGGCATGCTGGTCACCGTCGTGCACCGCCAATACCGTCACGAACGCAGCGCCAACCCGGCGCTCGACCAGGCGCAGGTGCTGCTGTGCGTGTCCGGCGCCCTGATGATGATCATCATCGGCAATTCGGTGGCGCGCGCGTTCGGTATCGCCGGCGCGGCGAGCATCATCCGTTTTCGCACGCCGGTTGAGGACGCGCGAGACATCACCATTCTCTTCATCCTGATGGGCCTCGGCATGGCCGCCGGCCTCGGCGCGCTCGCGGTCGCGGGGCTCGGGACGTTGTTTCTCTGCGCGATGATCCCGCTCCTCAACGTGTTCAGCTCCGAGCGCCCGCGGCAGATGAACGTCGAGATTGTCGCGGAAGAGCGTGATTTCCCCCTCGCGCACGTCCATCACGTGTTCGCGGTCAACGGCATCCTGTTCGAACCCCGCGAAGTCTCGCAGGGCGATGAAGCCACGGCAAAGTATCTGACGACGCTCAAACCGACCGACTCGCTCGAAGACTTGAGCGCGCAATTGATGGGCGACGGCAAGAAGGGCATCAAGAATGTCTCCTGGTCGCCGCCGAAAAAAACCTAGCGTCAAGGAAAAGATCGTCCTCGAGCCGGCCCAACGCAAGGCCGCCCTGCTCGGCGTGATCGGCGCGGCCAAACGGCGGTTGATCCTGTCGTTGTTTCGCTGCGACGACTTCTCGGTGCTCGACGCGCTGGCGGCGGCGCTCGAACGGGGCTGCGAGGTCGAGGCGGTGCTGACCAAACGCGCCAAAGGCGGCAAGAAGCGCCTGAAGAAACTGTGGGCCGCGCTCGAAGAAATGGGCGCCGTCGTCACCCGCTACGCCGACCCGGTCGTCAAATACCACGCCAAGTATCTGGTTGCCGACGACCAGACGGCGATTGTCACCACGCTCAATCCGACCAGAAAGTGTTTCACCCGGACGTGGGATGCCGTGCTGATCACGCAGGATCCGTCGGTGGTCAAGGGACTGTTGACGTTGTTCAAGGCCGACGCCGCCGGCGTGCCGCTGCCGTCCAGCCGCCCGTTGGGCCGGCGACTGATCGTCGGACCCGAGCGATCGCGCGCGGAGATGCGCGCGTTGATTTGCAGCGCGAAGCGCAGCATCCGCATCCTCGACCACAAGCTGTCCGATCCCGATCTGCTTTCGCTGCTGCAGGAGCGGCGCGGCGACGGCATCACCGTGACCGTGCTCGGCAAACAGCCAATGCGCGGCGTCGAACCGCACGGCAAGATGATGATCATCGACGAGGCGCGTGCAATTCTGGGCAGTACCGCCCTCTCCACCCTCAGCCTCGATTTCCGCCGCGAGGTGTCGGTGGTGGTGCATGAGCCGGCGCTGGTCAAACAGCTGAATTTGTCGTATCAAGAACTATCGGCCAGGGCAGGCGCCAAGGCCGCGCATTTGCCGGGAGACCGAATCGCATGAAGCGAATGTCCGTTGTCGCCGCGTTGCTCCTCGCGCTGGCCGCGATTCCCGTCGAGGCGCAGGATAAGAATGGCGACCGACGAGGGTTGGTCTGGAACGACCGCCCGTCGATCGTCTTCGGCAAGGACTTCAGCGTCGATCTGACCGGCCGCGCCCTGCCTGAGTGGCGGAAGTTCGACCCCGACCTCGGCGAAGACACGTTCCACCTGCGGACCATGCGTCTCGGGCTGAAAGGCGAGCTCAGCAGACATTTCGACTGGGAGATCGAACGCGAGATCGTCGACGAGGACACGTTGCGGTTCGGTGACTGGAAGGACGTGTGGCTGGAATGGAAGACCTTTGACGCGGTGTCGATCACCGGCGGGCGCTTCAAGATCCCGTTTGGCCTCGAGCAGACGACCGGTGTCACCGCCATCGATTTTGCCTACCGCGCCCTCGGCTCGAGCGCGATCGCACCCGGCCGCGACCGCGGCGTGATGGCGTCCGGCGATCTCGGCCGCATGACGTATGAAGCCGGCGTGTTCGACGATGACGGCGACAACGCCGAGTCGAATCAACCGCAGTTCGTCGCGGAAGGCCAGGACCTCGAAGCGGTCGGTCCTTCCGTCGCGGTGCGCCTGACCGGCGACCTGCTGCGTGCGCTCCCGGTGCCCGGCCGGTTGAAGAGCGCGAACCTCGGCATTGCCTACACCAACTCGAAAGTGCCCGAAGGCCTGAACAGCCTGCGCGGAGAGTCCGTGTGGGGCGGCCGCTTCTTCGACCGGGTGTATGTGAAGGGGCGCCGCCAGCGCCTGGGCGCGCAGTTTGACTGGACGCCCGGCCCGACCGGCCTCAAGGCGGAATGGATCCAGTCGCGTGAACAGCGCCTGCAGCAGAGCAATCGCAACGAAGACCTCTCGGACTACCTTGGCACCGCGTGGTATGTCGCCGGCACCTGGTTCGTGACCGGCGAGGACAAGGACAACAACATCAACCCCAGGCGCCCCTTGTTCCGGGGCGGCGTTGGCGCGATCGAGCTGGCCGTCCGATATGAAGAGCTCCGCTTCGAAAGTGCGGGGAAGGCAGGAACGGCCTTTACCAATCCCCGCTCCGAGAACCTGGTGCCCAACTCGGACCGGGTGTGGACCGGCGGATTGAACTGGATCCCCAGCAAATGGACGCGCGTCATCTTCAACGCCATTCACGAGAACTTCGAGGATGACACCAGGACGCCGGAGGCTGGGATCAGTGCCTTCTGGTCGGGTTTGGTGCGGTTGAATATCGTGTTCTGAGGACAGCATTTTGCATAGGCTGGAACGATGAATACCGCCCGCCGCTTCGCCTTGGCGCTGGCCGTGCTGCTGAGTTGTGGCGCGCCGGCCTTCGCGCAGACTTCGGATGATCTGTTCAATCCGGAGGTGCTGCAGCGAATCGACCTCTGGCTCAACTCATCGGATTGGGCGAAGCTCAAGGCGGCTTTCCAGGAGAACACCTACTATCCCGCCGATGTCGCCTGGAACGGCCAGACGGTGCGCAACGTCGGCATCAGGTCACGCGGCCTTGGTTCGCGCAGCAGCACCAAACCGGGACTGCGCGTCGACTTCGATCGCTATTCGAGCGGCCAGCAATTCCTCGGCTTGAAGTCGTTGGTGCTCGACAATCTCACGCAGGACCACACCGGGGTCAAGGAGACCGTGGCGATGCGGTTCCTTACCCGCCTCGGCATTCCATCGCCGCGCGAGACGCATACCCGTCTCTACGTGAACGGCGTCTACGCCGGCCTCTACGGACTGGTCGAGTCGGTGGACAAGACGATGATGGGGCGCGTCTTCGGCAGCATCGGCGACAACGTCCAGAACGACGGCTACCTGTTCGAATACAACTATGTGCTCGGCAGTGCGTGGCGGTTCGGTTACGAAGGATCGGCGCTCACACCCTACAAGGCGCGGTTCGACATCAAGACCAACGAGAGCCACGCCGAGTCGCAGATCTGGGGACCGATCGAGGAACTGGTTCGCCTCGCCAACAGCACCGACGGGGCCGCGTTCGAGCAGGCGATCGGGCCGAGGCTCGACCTCACGGCGTTTGTGCGCTACATCGCCGCGCAGAATTTCATTGCCCAGAACGACGGCTTCAACGGCTACGACGGCATGAATAATTTTTACCTCTATCGCCTCGAAAACAGCACCACCCACGTGTTCATTTCGTGGGATGAAGACAACGCCTTTCTTCAGACCGACTTCGGCATCACCACCCGCAATGACGAGAACGTGCTGACCAGGAAGACGCTCGCGTTGAGCCAGTACGGGTCGCAGTATTTCGGTGTATTGTCCGAAGCCGCCAGCGTGGCGGCGGAGTGGATGCGGCAGGAAACGCAGCGCCAGCTCGACCTGATCGACGAGGCGATGCTCGCCGATACACTGAAGCCGTACTCGAACGCCGAGTATCAGGCCGCTCGAGAGACGCTGCTCGCGTTCCCGGCCGCGCGCGTCACCTACGTGCGCTGCGAAGTCGCGAAGCAGACCGGCGCGGCCCGCCCGTCCGGCTGTCAGTAATCGCTTTCGCGATCGCCTCGGCGCCGTGGTTGGCGAGCGCGACGGCCTTGCCTCCGCGCGCCTGATCGAGCATCCGGATCATCTCGCCGCGGGCGCGCTTCGAGACCCTCTTCTTCGCCGAACCGTCAAGCATCAGCGCGCAGTATTCGGGGAAGCCGCGGTCGGTGCGCCGCTTCCACGGGCGGTCGACCTTCCGCTCCTCCGCACGGCCGCGCCAGTCGGCGGTCGGCGCGAAACGCAGCAATTGCCTGGTCCACTGTTCGCTCACGCCGTAGCCGGCGCCCAGGGCGATGGCCGTTTCGACGTAGGGCGCCGCCACGACGACGCCACCGGCCTCGAGCACCGGCCGAATCTCCCACCGCAGGCGGAAAGCGAGGTCGGCGGCGTAGACGAGCGCCAGCGACCGAGGCGAGATGCCGTCACGACCATCGTCGGGCGCCGACGCCAATTCGCCAAACAGCCCGGAGGCGTCCCATTGGCTGACCGCGCATTCGACGCCGGCTTTTCGCAGGGTCTCGACGATGGCGATGGCGGCGGCGGTGGTGTCCCGGCCGCGCGAGCCGTCCACGGCGATCAGGCGTCCTTGGTATTTGACCTGCTCAGCCATTCCTGCACTGCTTCCTCGCTGAATGTCAGCCACGGCCGCTTGTCGGCCTTCTCAACCAGCTCCCGCACGCGGGTGTGCTGGCGGTAAACGGCTTCGCCGGCGTCGACGGTCATGAATTGAAAGACCACCGACAGGTTGTCGTACTCGGTGACGACGCGTTCGATGAACCGGCCGTAGCTGGCCAGCGGATCCTCGATGCCGGTGACGTCCTGGCCCGCCTGGTAGAAGCGCGGAGCGCGTGCCGAGGCGACGCGGCGCCGCGAGGCCTCCGGGGTCATCGAGAAGTAGATCACCAGATCCGGCCAGAGCAGCGGCGAATAGGCCTTGAGCAGCCAGTCGAGATCGAGGCCGCGCGCCGCATCGCGGGCGAGCGCGGTGAACAGGTAACGATCGGCCAGCACGGTCTTGCCGGACCATAGCGCCGGCAGGATGGAGGTTTCGACGCGGTGGCGGAAATCCACCGCGTGCAGCAGCGAATATTCCTCGATCGACAGCGTGCGAATCTTCTTTCGCACCTTCAGCATCGGCTTGACCAGCGCCGACGACGCCCACCGCGTCGACACCACCTCGTGGTCGCGGCTTTCGAGCCACCGCTTCAGCAGCTTGCGCTGCGTGGTCTTGCCAGAGCCGTCGGGCCCTTCAAAGGCGATCAGCAGGCCGCGCGACTGTTCGCGCGCGGCGATCAGCTTCCTGATCTTGCGCGCGTTGGCGGGGCGCGGCATCGCTCAGGACTCGAGCAGCATCCAGGCCGGGTCCTCGATGTAGTCCTTGATCTTGACCAGGAACTGGACCGCTTCGCGGCCGTCGACCAGGCGGTGGTCGTAACTGAGCGCCAGGTACATCATCGGGCGGACTTCGACTTGTCGATTAATCACGACGGCGCGATCGGCGATCTTGTGGAGCCCGAGAATGCCGACCTGCGGCGGATTGATGATGGGCGTGCTCATCAGCGAGCCGAACACGCCGCCGTTGGTAATGGTGAAGGTCCCGCCCTTGAGATCCTCGAGCGTCAGGGTGCCGTCCTGGGCGCGCTTGGCGAAATCGCGAATCGCCAGCTCGATGTCGGCGAAGCCCTTGCGATCGGCGTCGCGTATCACCGGCACCACCAGGCCGCCTTCGGCGCCGACCGCCATGCCGATGTCGTAGTAGTGCTTGTAGACGATTTCATCGCCCTGGATCTCCGCGTTGATCTGCGGAAATGCCTTGAGCGCGCCGAGCGCGGCCTTGACGAAGAACGAGGCGATGCCGACGCCGACGCCGAACTTCTTGGTGAAGGCTTCCTTGCGGCGCTCGCGCAGCTGCATCACCGCGCTCATGTCCACCTCGTTGAAGGTGGTGAGCATGGCCGCGGTGTGCTGCGCCTCGACCAGCCGGCGCGCGATGGTGGCGCGGCGCTTCGACATCCGCTCGCGGGTCTCGCCGCGCTCGCCGGCACTTCCCTGAGGTGCCTGAGGTGCGTCAGGTGCGTGAGGTGCGTCAGGTGCGTGAGCGGGCGTCTTGTTGGCCGCTGGCGGGGCCGGTGCCGCCGCCTTCAAGACATCCTGTTTGGTGACCCGGCCGCCAGTGGCCTCAACCGCGTCCAGCTTGACGTCGAGCGATTTCGCGACGTTCCTCGCGGTCGGGGTGGCCTTCTTGTCGGCGGAGCCGGGTACCGCCTTCGGACTCTGGCTTGGTGGCGCCGCTGGAGCCTTTGGCGTCTCGGCGGCCTTTGGCGCCGCCGGGGTCGGGGCGATCGCCTCCGCGCCGCCCGCCGATTCCTGCAGGACGGCGAGCACCTCTCCGACCTTCACGTCGGCGCCCTCCTCGTGCTTGATCTCCGAAAGAACACCCGCTCGATCGGCGCTGACCTCGAGGTCGATTTTTTCGGTTTCGAGCTCGACGAGCGGGTCGCCGGCCGAGACCTGATCGCCCTGCTTCTTCAGCCACTTGGCGACGCGCGCTTCGACGACGGATTCTCCGAGCTCGGGGACAACGATATTGGTCGGCATATCTCTTCTCTAGACTTGCTTGGACAGCACGCGATCGAGTTCGCGGGGCTCGGTCTTCGCCTCGAACACCTGATCGACGATCGCGCGCTGGTTGGCGGCGTGCCAGGTTGACGAGCCTTCCGACGGGCTCGAATTTCGCGACCGGCCGATGTAGCGCAGCGGATGCCGGCTGTCGACGATCGATTCCAGCAGCGGCCGCGCGAATTCCCACGCGCCCATGTTCTCCGGCTCTTCCTGGACCCAGCACACTTCGCGCAGCTTCGGGTACTGCGCGATCGCGTCACGGATCGCATCCTCGGGGAAGGGATAGAGCTGCTCGACGCGAATCACCGCGACGTTGGGGTTGTCCTTGCGGCGCTCGCTGGTCAGGAGGTCGACGGCAACCTTACCGCTGCAAAGCGCCACCCGGCGCACCTTGCCCACCTGCGCCCCAGCCACCTCGTCGTTGATGACCGGGAGAAAGGCGCCCTCGGCGAACTCTGAAGGCGCCGAGGCAGTGAAGGGGTGGCGCAGCAGGCTCTTCGGCGTCATCACGACCAGCGGCAGGGGGTCGGTCTTCAACAACAACGCCTGCCGGCGCAGCAAGTGGAAATATTGCGCGGCCGTGGTGCAGTTGGCGATCCGCATGTTGGTGTCGGCCGCCGCATTGAGGAAGCGCTCGAGGCGCGCGCTCGAGTGATCGGGCCCCTGGCCTTCATACCCGTGTGGCAGCAGCAGCACCAGCGAGGGTGACATGCCCCATTTGGCCCGACCGGAGGTCAGGTACTCGTCGAGGATGATCTGCGCGCCGTTGATGAAGTCGCCGTACTGCGCTTCCCACATCACCAGGCGATCGGGCTCCTGCAGGTTGTATCCGAGCTCGAAGCCGACACAGCCGTACTCCGAGAGCGGACTGTTGCGGATCTCAAAGGATGCCTTCGCCTGCCTGAACGCCTGCAGCGGGATGTGCTCTCCGCCGGTCACCGCATCGTGATACACCGCGTGGCGATGGCTGAAGGTGCCGCGCTCGACGTCTTCGCCGGTGAAGCGAATCGGCACCGCATCGGCGAGGATGGTCGCCAGCGCCAGTTCTTCGGCGGCCGCCCAGTCGATCGATCGCTCGGTCGCCGACGCGAACATCGCCTGGCGCCGTTCGCGGCCGCGCTCGAGTTTGCGGTGAATCGTGAACCCCTCGGGCAGCGCCATCAGCGAGTCGTTAATCGACTGCAGCTGTTCGAGGGCCACGGCGGTGCGCGCATTCTTCGCGGCGCCGCTCGGCGGGATCTCCGGAACCGGCGGAATGAAATCCTGTTCCGGCTTGACCGAGGCGTAGGCGTGCTCGAGCTCCGTCATCCGCGCCTTGACCAGCGCGTCGGCCTGCTCCTGCGTGATGGCGCCGCCCTCGACGAGCGACCGCGCATACTGCTCGCGCACGCTCTGGTGCGCGGCGACGCTCTGGTAGACCTGCGGCTGGGTGAAGGCCGGCTCATCCCCCTCGTTGTGGCCGTATTTGCGATAGCCGACGAGATCGATCAGGTAGTCGAGCTTGAAACGCTGCCGATAGGCGATCGCCAGCCGCGCCGCCTCGATGCACGCCACCGGATCGTCGGCATTGACGTGGGTGATCGGGATCTTGAAGCCGCGCGCCAGGCCGCTGGCGTAGCTGGTGCTGAATGACTCTTCGGGATCGGTCGTGAACCCCAGCTGGTTGTTGGCGATCAGGTGAATGATGCCGCCGACGTCGTAGCCGTCGAGCCTCGACAGGTTGAGCGTTTCGGCGACCACGCCCTGTCCCGGGAACGCCGCATCGCCGTGGATCAGGATCGCGAGCACCTTGCCGCGGTCGACGATCGGCGGGCCGGGCTGCGAGGCGCTGGTGGCCGCCGCGCGGGCCATGCCGTTCAACACCGGATCCACCGCCTCGAGGTGACTCGGGTTCGGCGGCATCGAAATGATCACCTGTTTCGGGAGCCCGTCCGGCTGCGCCTCGATCCGCGCGCCGGCATGATATTTCACGTCGCCCATCCAGCCCAGGTCGACCCGCAGGCGGCTGGACATCACCGGGTCCTTGAACTCCGCGAGGATCTGCGAGTAGGGCTTCTGCAGGATGTGCGCCAGCACGTTGAGCCGCCCGCGATGCGCCATGGCGATCATCACGTGCTGCACGCCCCCTTCGGCGGCGTCGTGAATGATCTCGTCGAGGATCGGGACCATCATGTCGAGGCCCTCGATTGAAAATCTGGTCTTGCCCGGGAACGTGCGGTGCAGGAACCGCTCGAACGTCTCGACCTGGGTGATGCGCGCGAGCAGCTCGTGGCTGTTGATCGGATCGGTCGGCGGACGAAACTGGCGCGACTCCACCGCCTGGCGCAGCCACACGCGCTCGTCGGGCACGAACACGTGGTTGTAGTCGTGGCCGGTGGTCGAACAGTAGATCTCGCGCAGCCGGTCGATCGCCTCGAGCGCATTGGCGGCGCCGGCGGCGGCCGGGCCGGACACGATCGATGCGGGCAGACGCCGCATCGCCTCGGTCGTCAGCCGGTGCGACTGCGGCGCCAGTGCCGGATCGCCGATCGGATCGTGAAAGCCCAGCGGATCGAGCCGCGCGGCGAGGTGTCCGAATCGCCGGATCGACTCAGCGAGATTGAATGCGGCAATGCCGGATTGGAGATCGTTGGCTGAAGCGGGCCCGGCCCCGCGGCCGGCGGCCGCTTCGGCAGGGTCCCGACGAAGCTCGCGCGAACTCGCGCCAGCGTCATCGGGCGTCCAGGTAGCAAACGCCCGGCGGGTCGCCTCGTCTACCGACGAGGGATCGCGCTGATAGCGCTCGAACAACTCGTAGACATACCCCGCGTTGGCCCCTGAAAACTGGTCCCACGGGTTCATAACCTTCCTACTTTATCAGGTTGGCCGGTGGGCAGTTCGGCGCACTCCTGCACCGCCGTCATACAGGCCGCCTCAGGTGAAACCGATAGCGGGTCTGTTATGGGGAACGGCTGTGGTCAGGGTGGCGGCGGCGCGAACGGCACCGCGGTCACGACCAACCTGGCCTTCACCCGGTTCCTGTTCGTGATTGCCCGGGCCGACGACGACGCGCACGGCGCGCGATTGCGGACGGCGGGCGGCAACATTGCCCGCGGCTTCTTCAACGACTTCGACATCGACGACACGCGTGAAATGCAGGCGCAGCGCTTTGAGACGATTCAGTTCTGCGTTCGCGTCGGCGAGACGCCTGCCGATTGCGCCGGCGCCTGCATCCAGCAGGCGCGCCACATGGTGCAGGTCTCGAGCAAGTACCGCCCGCGACTCCAGGAGATTGAGGACGAGCTCGTCCGCCGGATCGGCGACGCCGCCGAGATTCTGTCGCTCGAAGGCGCCTTGCGCACGCCGCGCTATTCGAGTCCGGAGATGGTGCACTACTCGAACAAGGGCGCGCCGTCGCGCCGCTCAGGCCGGCTCAGCCAGAACGCGATTGTCGCGCCGATGCGCAAGACCCCGGAATGGTGGCAAAAAAGCGCGCTCGAGCGGCACTCCTACTTTTACCCGCACGTCGATGCAACCAGTGCCACGCCCGTGAAGGGCCACGCGCGCGCCGCCGAGAACGGCATCGCGGCGCTGTTTCGCCGCGTCTATCACAATCCCGACGGCTACGAGCAGGCCGGGAAGTTCGACTTCGTCAGCTACTTCGAGTGCGACGACCAATCCCTGCCGGTGTTCGATCAGGTGATGACCTCGCTACGTGACGTCGACCAGAACCCCGAATGGCGATTCGTGGCTGAAGGGCCGATCTGGCGCGGACGCCGCGTGCTCCGCTGGTGATCAGTGCGCCACCTCGTTGAGGTGGCTGCGAAGAATGTCCCGCCCGAAATCGCCGTTGAAATCCCGCCAGACCGAGTGAATGTGATTGCCGTTGTTCTGGGTGTTGTCGTACTCGATCAGGAACGTCGGCCCCTGCACTAAGTAGTAGTGCTTCTTGCCTTGCTCGATTTCACCGAGCCAGGCGAAGCGAATCTTGTCCATGCCGGCGGCCTTGATCTTCGCGAGGCGCTCGGCCGCGATGTCCGAGTCCATGTTCGACGTGTAGACCTCGATCAGTCGCGACAGCAGCTCCTGCTGCCCGGCTGGAAGCGCCGCATACAACACGCCTTGATCCGGCAGCGGCGCGATGTCGTTCTTGTTCATGGTCAGGATGTCGCCGGGCGCGACCGCATTGACGATCGCCTGTTTCTGGAGATCCGCCGGCAGCACGGTGATGAGGGCCCGCGCCGCGAGCTCCTCCGAGTGGAGCGGCGCGCGTGCCCTTCTTCTCGCCGTCCTGGACATCGCCGGATTCGATCCGAGGAACATCGGCGAGCTCGAGACGTGCATGCGTTACCGCGCCGTCGGCGATCGCGAATCGGATCGAAACGTGATGCCCTTCGAAGCGCCAGCCCCAGAGGCCCTTCGCACCCGGCGTGCCGAAGGTCGAGAAGAGATACTCGTCCTTGTTGCGCGCGAACTTGCCGCCGGCTTCCGACGACCTTGAGCACGTCTTCGAGCTCCATGATCGCCCGGACCTTCGCGTAGCCCGCGCGAGCTCAGGCCCGTGCGCAGCAGGTCGAACGCCAGCACGCGCTGCGTCTCGTTCATGTCCTTGATCATCAGCCCCTGGCGCGGGAACATTTCGTTCGGGATGAAATGCCAGCGCAGGCGATCGTCGCTCTCGAACGGAAAGGCGGCCTTGGCCTTCTGCTCAGGGGTGAGGCTGTCGAGAAATCCGGCCGCCGCCCTCGCCATGGTCGCGGCGGACTTCTGCGACGCGATGATGGCGCCGCCGGTGAAGACGGTGACCAGAGTCGCGGCGACGGTCAGCCGGAGCGTAGTGAGACGGCTCATCGAACCCTCGGGGGAAGAATAACGAATAACGAATAGAACAAAGACGAACAATGACAAGAGCAGCGGTGCTCGTACTTGACAAGTGACTCCCATGCCGAAGTGGAAGCGCGTGTCGCCGCTCGCGCGATCGGGCGACGTCGAGCGACAGGCTGACGACCGTGAGATGCAGGTAGCGCCGCCGCCGATGCCGCGATCGATGACGGTCTGATCCTTCGAGCTTTTCGCCGACGCCGTAGACCGTGCCCGCGTCGACGAACGCCTTCACGCCAAAGCGGCCAATCGACAGCGGGCGATGTCACCGGGATGCGCAGCTCGGCCGACACGGCGGCAAGATTGTCGCCGGCCTTGTAACCGGCGTCGTAGCCGCGCAGGTTGGCCGCGCCGCCGAGCAGGTGGTGCTCGTACTGCGGCAACGCCGTATCGCTGACGATGCCGAGGCCGCGAACCGCCAGCACCGTCTGTCCGAGCAGACCGACGTAGCCGCGAACATCGGCCTTTCGCTGATGGCGCGTGCCGACGTCGAAGTTCAGCCGATCGATGCCGAACGTCGCGTGAATGGCGTTGCGCGGGAAGGCCGGATCGACCCGCGTGTCGAACGTCACATCGCCGCCGAACCGCGACACCTCGATCGCGCACACTCGCCGAACCTGACGTCGTCGCGGCGGCCGCCGCCGCCGAGGCGCAGCCAGCGTGCCGGCGCGGATTCGATGCGCGCAGCGCGAACCCGGCGCGGCGATCGACGATGTCGAAGTGCGGGTTCTCGCGCCGGCTGATGCCAAACTCGCCGGAGACGCGCTCGATCGCTCCGCTCCTGAACGATCGCTCCAGCTGCACGCGCGCCTGGCGCTCGCCGCCCCAGGTCATCGGCAGCGGACACGCGGCTGCGCGGCCCGAGGCGATCGACGAAGCTCACGCGCCCGCCGTAGGTGAAGCCGTAGCCGTCTTCGGAGCGCAGGATCGGCAGAACATGCCGCTGCTCCAGAACTTCTTCATCGGGCCCGGCGTGAGGTCGAGCTCGTCGATGCCGGGAACTTCGTCGACCACGATCATCAGCAGGATGTCGTCGGGATTCTCGATCGAACGAAAGCGCCTGCGGACTTCGACGCCCTCGAAGCGGCCGCTGCGTTCGAGCCTGGCGGTGACTTCGGCGACCAGCGCATCGCTGGCGGGCTGGCCGACGACGTCGCCGACAATCGCCAGGATGTCGGCATCGGGCGTGGTGTGGTTGCCGTGCACGCGGACTTCGCCGACCACGCCAGGCGAGGTTTGCGCCGTAGCCAGAGTGCTCGCGACCCGCGAGCGCGAGCACGACGAGCGTCGAACGGACGTCGAACGCCCGTCGAACGCTCGTCGAACGACTGGTCTTCATTTGATCTTGTAAGTGACGCGGCTTCCTTGTAGTTCAGGTACTCGACGCGATAGGCCGCATCGACCGCGCCGACCGCCAGCATCATTCCGAACTGCATCTCGATGCTCTTCGGCAGCCACACGTTCGGGAAACGGCTGCGCCATCCGCATGGTCGCCTTCACGTCGTCCGACCCGCACCAGCGCGCGGCCGGGGAAGAAGTCCATGTCGATGTCGTCGAAGGTGTACTGCAGGATCTGGTGGGTCTTCGGATCGACCCACAGCGTCACCATCGACACCTTGTTCA
Organism: uncultured Acidimicrobiia bacterium; assembly: GCA_963795125.1. GTDB lineage: Bacteria > Acidobacteriota > Vicinamibacteria > Vicinamibacterales > UBA2999 > 12-FULL-67-14b. The sequence continues at coordinate 253,961 of CAWCGQ010000003.1, forward strand.
TCTTCTCTTCGATCCGGTCGTCCTCGTTCTTGACCTTCTTGTCAGGCTTGCTCCTGCCGTCCTTGAAGAGTCCCGACTCGGGGTAGTACTCGATCTTCAGCGCCTCGATGTCGCCGATCGTCTCGCGGCCAGCGAGCGCGTAGTGCCCGGTCTCGAAACGGAACTTGAGGAAATACGCGGACGACACGAACTGCGGCTCGCGGACCTGCTTGAGCATGTCCTCGGTGTTGGTGATGGCGCGCCGATCCTGGTCGTCCGAGGTGTGACGTCGACGCCGGTGGGCCGCTCCCACGTCGCGGTCGCACTCCCGGCAGGCCCTTCGCTCGCGTTCGGCGTTGCGCTTTTCGCGCTCGTCGCGATTCTTCTGGCGGCGCAGCCACTGGTCTTCGGCCTTGCGGCGATCGGTCTCCGACAGCTGTCACGCCGTCGGCGGTGACGGGGCTGCGCACGAAGATGCCGTCGCGGATGAACCAGGCTGTATTCACGGCGCATGCCCCAGAGCGGAAACCGCCCGGGTCCGGTGAGGTCGAACGCCTCCTTCTCCTCGAGGACGTACTGCTGGAGCTTCTTCCAGTTGTCGTCGCGGCGCGCCAGGACCCTCTCCATGAAGGCATCGAGGTCCGATTGCGCAGCGACACCCGCGGGCAACGCCGGTCGCGAGCAATCCCAGACAAAGCAGGGCGAGCAGGGAGTCGAGTGCGCATGGGATCAGGCAATGAGACGACCAACCGCGCCGATCAGTTCGTTCTGTGTCTAATCGTGCGATCGGCGGCTACTGCGCGGTCGTGTTCTCAGGCGGGTCGCGGCGGTAGACGACCTTTCCGTCCGCGATCGTCACGGCCACTTCGGTCGTCGTCAGGCGGCTGGCGGGCCCTGAAAAGATGTCGTCGGTGAGGACGACGATGTCGGCGAGCATGTCGCGGGCGAGCGTGCCTTTGCGCTGCTCGTCGAACGACGCCCACGCGCCGTCGCGCGTGTAGGCATCAATCGCCTGTGCGCAGCGCGAGACGCTCCGACGGAATCCAGCCGCCGGCGGGCAGCCCGTCCTGCGGTGGTGCGGCATCACCGCGACGTGCAGGCCCTTGAGCGGATCGAGCGTCATGACCGGCCAGTCGCTGCCAAACGCCAGGCGGCCGCCGGCTTTCGCGATGCTCGCCCACATCCAGCCGTGCGACGGCGCGCGCCTCGCCGATATTCACGCTCCACACGTCGCCCGGCGTCGGGCTCGGCGTGGCGTGCACCGGCTGCATCGAGGCGATCACGCCCAGCTTGGCAAAGCGCGGCACGTCGGCGGGATCGATCGTCTCGATGTGCTCGATGCGATGACGGCGGCCGCGCTCGGGCGCCGGGTTCGCCGTGGCCGCGTTCTCGTAGGCATCGAGCGTCATGCGCACGGCGGCATCGCCGATCGCATGCGTCATCACCTGCCAGCCGGCCTGGTCGAGCATGGCGACGACCTTGTTCAGCTGCTCGGCGGTGAAGCGCGCATCGCCCTTGACGGTGGTGCGGTTGGCGTAGGGCTCGAGCATCGCCGCGGTGTGGACTTCGATCACGCCGTCGGCGATCAGCTTGACGGCGCCGGTCTTGAGCATCGGATCGTCGGCGAAGCGGGTGTGCAGCTGCTCGAGCTCTTCGAGGCCGGCCTGCGTCGAGTGTCGCATCGGCGCGCAGCGCCTGATAGACGCGCAACGTCAGCTCGCCGCGCTTGCGGAGTTGATCGAACAGCTCGAGATCGGCGGCGGTGCCGCCGGCGTCCTGCACGCTGGTGATGCCGAGACGATGCGCTTCGTCGATCGCCGGCGCGGATCGCGGCGAGGCGATCTTCACCGGTCGGCTTCGGCGCGGCCGCGCTCATCAGCGCCATCGCCGCTTCCTTCAGCGCGCCGGTCGGCTCGCCGGTGCGCGGATCCTTGACGATGATGCCGTTGGCGGGGGACTTGGTGCCGGCGAGTCGATCCCGGCCAGCTTCGAGCGCCCTGGTGTTGGCCCAGCCGGTGTGCCCGTCATAGGCAATCAGGTACGCCGGGCGATCGGGCACGAGCGTGTCGAGCAGCTGCCGCGTCGGCATGGCGCCGCCGAACGGCTGGTAGTACCAGCCGCGGCCGGTGATCCACTCGCGCTCGGGATGCGATTCCGCCCAGACGCGAATCGTGTCCTTGACCTGTTCGAGCGTGGTGGCGTCGCTGAGACTGACCTGATCGAGCGACAGGCCGCCGCTGATCAGGTGCGCGTGCGCGTCGTTGAAGCCGGCCATCACCGCGCCGACCTTGGCGTCGATGACGGTGGTCTGCGCGCGGCTCAGCCGCTGAATCTCGCGGTTCGATCCGACGCGATGACCTTGTTGCCGCGCACCGCCACCGCTTCGGCGAGCTCGCTGCCGCCGTCGGACGCGTAGACCTTGCCGTTGATCACGATCAGATCGACCGGGCCGTCGTCTTCGCGCTGCGCGCCGACGATCAGCCCCGCGATGAACGTGACCCCGACAATGAAAGCCACGGCGTAAGCCGTGAGGCGGGCAGCCATCGCCAAATTCTAGCGTGTTTCGATCGTTTCGGTGCTTCCGTGTCAGCATTCGCGGATGCGATTCGCGATTCTCGGCTCGGGCGCGGTCGGCGGCTATTTCGGCGCGAAACTGGCGAAGCCGGGCCAGGACGTCACCTTCATCGCGCGCGGCGCGCATCTCGAGGCAATCCGAGCAAGGGTCTCACGGTGCAAAGCGCCAAGCTCGGCGATTTCGTGGTGCGAGCGGCGGCCGAGAGTGACACCGGCGCGCGTCGGGCCGGTCGACGTCGCGATTGTTTCGGTGAAGGCCTACGACAACGCCACCGCGCTTGCCGATGCTGACGCCGCTGATCGGACCGGAGACGGTGGTGCTGACGCTGCAGAACGGCGTCGACAGCGTGAATGAGGTGGCCGCGGTGGTCGGCGAGCGTCACGTGCTCGGCGGCACCACCTACGTGGCGACCGCGCTCGAGGCGCCGGGCTTGATCGTCCAGACCGGCGTGCATCGGTCGATCATCTTCGGCGAGGTGTTTGGCGGACCGATCCAGCCGTGGCGACGTCGGCGAGCGCGACGCGTCACCCTCGGTGCAGGCGATCGCCGACGTGCTGGCCGCCGCAGACATCCACGTCACCGCCGTTCGCCGACGCGCGCGTGCCGATCTGGGACAAGTTCGTCTATCTCGCCGCGTTCTCGGGCTTCACCGGCGCGGCGCGGCTGCCGATCGGCGAGCATCTGGAAGCACCCGCACGTGCGCGAGATGTTCTACGCCGCGTCGCGCGAGATCGCGGCGATTGCCGAAGCGCCGAGGGCGTGACGATCTCGCCGAACCGGTTCGACACGCTCAACGAGTACATGGACCAACATTCCTCCGAGCACGCGATCGTCGCTGCTGATCGATCTCGAGCAGGGCAAGCGCATCGAGGTCGAAGCGCTGCAGGGCGCGGCGGTCAGGCGCGCGCAGAAGCACGGCGTGCCGGTGCCGATCGTGTCGACGCTCTACGCGCTGCTGAAGCCGTGGGAGAACGGTCCGGTGGCACGCCCCTCCGTGGCCCGCACGTAGCTGGACAGGCAGCGCATCGCGCAGCGGCGCCGCAACGAGCGGGAAGGTCGCGAGCACGTGCGCGTATTCGTCGCGCGCTGATGCCGTAGAGCCCGCGGCGATCGCGTTGATCTCGCGCGTAGCTCGTGACGGGTCTCGGCTCGATGCCAGCGCGGCGAGCGTGTCTGGCGAGTGCTGCGAGCCGGTCGAACTCCGCGGTGTCCGCGCGCGGGCGCGGGACCGGCAGGCGCGCCATCAGCGCCGTGGTCACGTGCGTCGTGACCTGCAGCGCGGACCAGGTAGTTGGCCACCAAGCTGTTCATCAGACCGAGCAGGCACCACTGCGCCGGCGCGTCGAGCGGCGACTTCAGGCAGAACACCGTATGCGTCGAGATCGTGCCGCGCGGCAGCATCGCGGCGATCAGCGTCAGCTTGTTGGTCGCGCTTGCGACATCGCGGTAGGCAATGCGATCGCGATTGAAGGCCGGCGCGCCGTCGAGCAGCCGCGATGCCGTGGCGATCGGAACTCCCGAATGCCGAGCGTGCGAGATCGACGCGAAACGGCGAGAGCTGCTTGCCCTCGACCACCGGCAGGACCGACCGGCGTTTGCCGGCGAGGGGAACGAAGTGCGGGCGATCGTCGGTGGCGTTCAGTTCCCGTCCGAAGCGGACGTGCCAGCCGGCCGATCGCCGAGTGCGGGCACCCGTTCGCGCGATCCTCGCGATCAGGGACAGCGCCGTCTGGCTCGCGATGTCGGGGATCGTCAGGTGATCGGGACTCCAGGCCTCGAGGCGCGCGCGGGCGATCGCAAGCGGCGGCTGGCTCCGGTCTACCCGGTCGAGCTCCCGTGGATCGGTCAGGCCGCACCGCAAAGCGCAAGCGTCGTCGGTGCAACCGGCATTGGTCGTCGACAGCACCACGAAGCGCATGCTGCGGTGAATCGGAAAGATGCGCGCCCGGTTGTCGAAGCCCAGCCAGGTGTCGATCGCCGTCGCATCGAACAGGTGCCTGCGCAGCGACGCGCTGCCGTGATCGGTGGCGATGCCGGAGGGGAGGATCGAGCCCGACCCGTCCCCCGGGCCTGGTCAGGCTGCAGCGCCCGTTCGACGAACAACTGGTAGCTGTTGGGATGCCCATCGCCTTGATGGCGGTAGGTCCCGGTCGAGCGGCAGAATCGCAGAATGCGCCGTCGTCATCGATCGCGGGTCGCGCGGTCGGCCGCCGAGCCGCTGTCGGCGCGCAGCATGTCCCACGGTGGATTGCCGATCACGGCATCGAAGCCCGCGGTGGCGCTCGGGTGACCGGCCGCATCGAGGAACACTTCTGGAAACGCGAGCTCCCAGTGGAACACCGCATGGCTCGCCGCGATCGTGCGCGCCTCGCCGAGCGATGCCCGCAGCCGCGCGGTCCGGCAGCGTCGTCATGGCTCCGATCGACGCAGCGATCCATTCGCTGACCACGCCCGATGATGGTGCGGGGCCGATCGGTCCAGAGCCTGGCCGCGCACCATGCGTCGGCGGCGGCGGTCCATCTGGCGATCGCGACCATCCGCCCTGCCAATCTGCGCCAGAGAGCGCTCCTTGTGCCTCACGGCCTCGAGCGAATCCGACGGTTGCATGGCGAGGCGCAGTCGCGCCGGTAAGACATCCGCGGCGACGTCGGCAGCCAGCAGATCGTCGAGCAGCGGCAGCGACGCTGGCGCCCGGCCGGCGCGGCCGGACGGCATCGGCCGCGACAGATCGGCCAGGCGCGCGCCGATCAGGCTGTTGCCGGCGGCGAGGTGGTGATCGAGAAAGGTCAGCGGCCGATCGGCCGCGAGCGTCGTCAGCCACAACGACAGCCGCGCGAGCTGGACGGCGGTCGGATTGAGGTCGACGCCGTAGAGGCAGCGCTCGGCCACGTTTCGGCGCAGCGTGGCGCGGGCCTCGGGAGTCGCATCGGCCTCGAGCCATTGGCCGTCGCGAATCATCGCCTGCTCGCAGGACTCGGCCAGCACCCGGCACGCGGCCACGAGAAAGGCGCCGCTGCCCATCGCCGGATCGACCACCCGCAAGTCGAGAATCTGGTCCGCGGATTTGTCCTCCACGCAGCGGCGTCAGCGTCCGTCTCACCAGGAACTCGGTCAGCGCCCGCGGCGTGTAGAAGCTGCCGGTGGACTTGCGGCGCGTCGAGGTGCGTGTGAGCCTGAGCGCGTCGGGGCGCCCTTCGGGTTCGTACTCGAGCACGCGTTCATACACCGAGCCCAAGTTGCTCGACGCCGAGGTCGTGATACGAAATGCGGCGACGGCCTTGTTTCGTCACTTCGGTCGCCAGCGACAACAGCACTTCGCGGGCGACCTGGTCCGGGACGCGGCCCCGGTCCACCAGCGGCGCGTGACGCGGCGAGAACAGCCGACCGTTGAACGCGGTGACCTCGAGCCGCCGGCCTTGCAACCGGCGTGCGCCAGACGAGAGATCGCCTGCAGCGCCGGCCACAGGCCACGCGCCGACGAATCGGCCGCGCGGTCGGTCAGCGCGGCGATCGAATAGGCGTCCCGGTAGGTCTCGTCCCACACCGGCACGAGCGCGCGCGCTTCAGCGAACAGCAGGAACAGGATTCGATACACCAGCGTCAGCGACTGATCGAGCGCGGCGGCGTGGTGGGAGCGGCCGGGCTCGAGCGCCGAGGCGAGACGAGGTAGAGCGGTCAGTACGCCGTCGCTGAGCGAGCGGCAGACGCGCGACGCGTGCGCGTCGGACCCGGTCACGTGCGAGTCGAGCGTCGGCGGTGCGGCGCCGGACATCGCGGCGGCGCTGGCCAGGGTCCGCAGCGCCGCGACGCCGCGGGGACTCATGAGCAGCCGGTCGAAATCGAACTCGATACCCGCGCGCGTCCACGTCCTGCCGCAGTCGGCGATGCGAAGCGATCGGCCGTTGGCGACGATCGCCCATCGCGCCGCCGCGGCGACGCCGTAGCGAACCGCCTGACGCCAGACGGCGGAGAGCGGCAGTGTCCACGGCACGACCAGCACCACCGCGTCCGCCGAGCGCAGATGGCCGCGCAGCCCATCGGGTTCGGGTACCGTCGCTGGCCAGTCGTGATTGAGCAGATCGAGCAGGGGCGCGACCGCGATGTCCTGGATCGCGCGCACGCTCGACGCCGGACCAAGGGCGCCACTCACCCCGCGCCACCAGCGCACCGCGCGCCGCTCGAATTCGGCAGCCCCTGCGGTCTCGCCGCCGGAGGTCAGCTGCTCCTCGAGATACGCGTGCGAGATCAGTTCGCCGCCGAACCCTGCGATCACCGCCGCGTCTCGGGCCAGGCGGCGATGAGCTCGCTGCGCGTTCGCTCCGGCACGGGTGGCGCGATTGCGCGCAGGGTCCGCGACAGCGCCCGCTCGAGCGCGCCTGTCGCATCCCGCCTCGCCTTGGCGGCGACATCCGCGCGACGATCGAACAGCGACGCCTGTTGTTCGACGCGCTGGTCAAGGTCGGCGCGAATGGCCAGGATCCGTTTGCGGATAGCCGTTCGAGAGGCGGAGAGCCGCACGGTTTCGGTTGGCGGAGCGTCGGCCGGCTGCGCCTGCAGCAACAGGTCACGCGCGCGTTCGATCACTCGCCGGCACTCGCGTCGGGTGCCGATCGGTTGTAAGGCAAGGACCCGCGCTTCGATTGCGTCGCAGACGATCAGTCCCGCGTCATTCACGAAACGCCGGCGCATCAACGCGATCAGGCGGCTGGAGCGGCCGGGTCGGGGGGGCACCCACGACACGCCGGTTGCGGTCCGGGTGTTGGACCCGCGGGCGCGCCGCTGGCGCTCGAGCCGCGCCGCTTCGCCTGGCGCCGATTCGACGCGCGTGCCGGCAACCGCGATCGCGGTCGCCGCTTCCGCCGGAGCGTCGCCGAAGATCGCGTTCGCCACGACCGTTTCCGTGACGCAGCGATCGAGCGCGTCGGCCGCGCGGTGGCTGCGCAGCCTCAGGTGGGCGAGGACCCGTTGTTCGACCGTGTGCGGATGGAACATGCGGATTGCATGAACGGTTCGGCATTGACCGAGCCGGTCGACGCGCCCGACGCGTTGTTCCAGGCGAAGCGGGTTCCACGGCAGCTCGAGATCGACGACCAGCCGGCAGCGGCGGTGAAGGTTGAGGCCTTCGCCGGCCGCGTCGGTGGCGACCATGACGTCGACCTGGCCGTCGTTGAACGCGTCGACCGCCGATCGCCGGAGATGGACCGGCAACCCGCCGTGGATCGCGGCCACCCGGCGCGACGGCGGCAGTGCCTCAACCACGGCCTCGAGACTGTCGCGATACTCGGTGAAGATCACGACGGGCTCGTGCACGCGAGCGAGCAGCCGCCGGAGCCGCAGGAGCTTCGAGCTCGTCGAGCATTGCCGCGCCTGCTCGACCAGTGCCTCGAGGCACGCCCGCTCCTCGGTGGGGCTGTCGAGGCCCGGTGCGGCGAGGACAGCGTCGGCCGCCATTCCATCCGCATCATCGGTGTCGTCCCAGGGCAGCGGCGGCTGGGCCGGCGATGCGGTCGCCGTGCGCAAGAGTTCGAGGCGCCGCGCCAGCGTGCGTTCGATGGCCCGGCCGCTCGAGGTCGCGCGCCTTGCGAGCGTCACCGCGATCAGCCTGGCCGAGTGGTCGTGCCGGCCGCGTTCCCGCCAGATGGCGCGGGTGTAGCGATCGAGCGCCGAGTGCAGTGCCGCCTCGGCGGCGGTTGGCGTCACCGCCAGCAGGTGGGAGCGTCGTGTGGTCGCGAGGCCGGCGTCGTGTCTGCCGCGGCGGAACACCGACATCGCCTCGCCGCGCGCGCCGATCTTCATGAGGTATTCAAACGCCGCCTCGTCGCCGGAATGAGGGGTGGCCGACAGCAGCACGCACCACGTCGCTCGTGACGCCAGACCGCAGACGGCGGCGCCGCGATCCGTGCCCGGCGTGCAATGGTGCGCCTCATCCACGATCAGCAGGTCGATCGGTTCGCCCTCGAGCGCCGCCATCACCTCCGCGCGCTTGATGAAATCAATCGAGGCGATCGCCACTTCGTGGCCGGCCCAGGGATTCACTCCTGGCGGCAGGGCCGCGACCCGCTGGGCAATCGCCTGCTGATCGAGGTTCGCCGCGCGAATGCCAAAGCGCGCCGACAGCTCGCCCGCCCAGGTCTCGCGCAGCCCGGCGGGGCAGACGACGAGCGCGTGCTCGATCCAGCCGCGCTCCCGCAGCTCCGACAGCAGGAGACCGGCCTGAATCGTCTTGCCGAGGCCGACGGCGTCGGCCAGCAGCACACGCGTGGCACCGGCGATCGCGGCCAGCGCCGGCTCGAGCTGGTACGGCCAGAGCTCGATCGAGGCGTCGGCCGCGGTCCACAACCCGTCCGCCGGCCGTGCATCGACAATCGCCGCCAGCGCCGTCCGCAACACTGCCCGCCTGGGTCGGGGTCTCGGTCGTGCGCGAGTGAGCGGCCGCGGCCGATCGAACGGCTCGATCACCCGCAAGCGTCGTCTGGCGTTGGCCCGATCGCGGCCTTCGAGGGTCAGCACGGTGCAGGCCTGATGCGCAGCGACGCCGGTCAACAGCCATCGCTCCCCGCGGACCTCGACCAGCGCGCCGGTCTCGAACGAAATGGGCATGCCGCAGACGAAGCAAGCCCGCCGCCGCACCGCCCGGCAGCGATTACCGTGTGTTTTTGGAAGCAGGCCCCGAGCCGTGCGCAGGAACTGCCGCGCGGGTTGGTTGCGGGGCGCGCAGTTTCTGCCTGCCTATTCGAGGCGGAGTGCGGTCATGGGATCGACCTTGGTGGCCCGCTGCGCGGGGATCACGCACGCGATCGCCGTAACCGCGAGCAGCACGACCGCCGCGATCGACAGCGTGACGCCGTCCCTGGACGCGACACCGAACAGCAGCGATTCGAGCAACGACGCCATGTACAGCGCGCCGATCACGCCGGCGGCGATGCCGATCAGGCAGGCGCTCATTTCCTGGCGCAGCACCAGCGCCAGCACGCTGCTGCGCCTGGCGCCGAGCGCCATCCGGATGCCGATCTCGTGCGTGCGCTGCGACACCGAGTACGACGTCACACCGAACACGCCGATCGCCGCCATCAGCAGCGCGAGCGCAGCAAAACCCATCAACAGCACCATCGTCAAACGCTCGTTGCCGATCGAGCCGTCGATGATCTCGTTCATGGTCTCGATGTTGAACAACGGCAGGTTGGGGTCGATGTCGTGAATCGCGGACTCGATCGAACGGCCGAGCGCGGCGGGATTACCGTCCGTGCGCAGGACGAAAGCGCCCGATCGTTGACCGGCCTGTCGAACCGGCAAGTACGCCTGCAGCGTGGGATCGCCCTGCAGGCCGTTCATCCGCACGTCGTTGACCACGCCGATGATCTGCCGCCACGGCATTTTATCTTCCGGCCAACCCTGTTTCACCCGGGCGCCGATCGGATCGTTGTTCCCGAAGAATCGTCTCGCAAATGTTTCGTTCACGACCACGACGTTGGGCGCGTTCTGGAGATCGCGGTGGTCGAACCAGCGGCCTCTGAGCAGGCCAATTCCCATGGTGTCGAGATATTCATGACTGACCGGGATCCAGCCGGAGACCGGCAGCTGGTTGCGCTGCGGAATGGGCTGGCCCTCGACGATGAAGACCGAATTCCAGTTCGAGCCCGCGACCGGAAGCGAATAGGTGAAGGCGGCCCTGGTCACTCCAGGAATGGCGCGCAGGCGCTCGAGCGACTGGTCGAGGAACAGCAACCGTTTTTCGAGGTCGTAGCGCGGCGGCAGGTTGAACGAGGCCGTCACGATCTGTTCGTGGCCAAAGCCGGTATCGATCGCCGCCAGGTTGTTCATCGTCCGCAGCATCAGTCCTGCGCCGGTGACGAGCACCAGCGCCAGCGCGACCTCGGCGAACATCAGCGTGCGTCGCGTGCCGGCGCCGGCCTGTGCGGTGCCGGTGACGCGGGCACCGCGCAACAGCGTCAGCGAGCGGCCCGTCGCGGCCTGGAGCGCGGGCATCAAGCCAAACAGCAAGCCGGTGCCGATCGATGCCGCCGCGGCCACCAACAGCACGCGGCGGTCGATCGTGACGGTGTGGATGCGCGGCTGGTTCGGCGGCAACAGCGCCACCACCGCCTCGAAGCCGGCGTAGGCGAGCGCCACGCCGGCGATGCCGCCGACAATCGCGAGCAGCAGGCTCTCGGTGAGCAGCTGCCGCGCGATGCGCCACCGTGCGGCGCCGAGCGACCGCCGCACCGTCATTTCCTGCGCGCGGCCCGCGGCGCGCGACAGCATCAGGTTGGCGAGGTTGACGCAGGCGACGAGCAGCATCATCACCACCGCGCCGAGCAGCACGTAGAGCATCGGACGGGCATCGCCGATCAGCACGTCCAGCAGTGGTTTCGCGACCGCGCTATTGCCGCTGTTGGTATTCGGATACTCCTGCTCGAGTTGACGCGCGATGGCGACTATTTCGGCGCGCGCCGTGGCCGCATCCACGCCGGGCTTGAGGCGGCCGATGGCCGCGAGCCCGAAGTGGTTGCCACGACTCGTGTACATCCCGTTATTCGGATCGTTGTAGGTGCCAAACGGCAGGAAGACGTCTTCGACGCGCGCCACGGTAAAGTCCTGCGGCAGTACGCCGATCACCGTGACCGGCGATTCATCGAGGCTGACGGTGCGGCCGATCGCTGCCGCGGTGCCGCCGAGCTCGCGCTGCCAGAAGGCGTAGCTGACAATCGCCGTGCGATCGACGCCGAACCTGTCGTCGTCTTCGGTGAAGTCGCGGCCGAGCATGACCTTGACGCCGAGCGTCGAAAACAGGTCCCACGTCACGTGCCTGACGTTGAGGCGGCGCGGCTGGGCGATGCCGGTGAGGTTCGCCGTCAGACCCCGCCACGCCGCGAACGGCGCAAAGGACGTTTGCCGCGCCCGCACATCGAAATAGTTGGGCACCGACAGGCTCATTTCCTCGCCGTGCACGGCTTCGCGCGCGAGCATCACCCGGTCCGGCTCCGCGATCGGCAGCGGCCGGAGCAGGATGCCGTCGACGATCGAGTAGACGATGGTGGTGGCTGCGATGCCGAGCGCGAGCGTGACGATCGAGACCGCCGCGAAACCCGGAGCACGCTTCAGCGCCCGCAGCGCATAGCGCAGGTCCTGCATCTGGCCCGTCATGGATGTCTCTATATGACGGAGACCGGCGACGGACCGTTGCCACGGCAGGCGGGGTACAAAAAAATGGGTGATCCTTGGCGGATCACCCAGAAGCAGGGACGTTGAGGAGGCGGGTCGATTTGAAGACGGCGGTTATTCGTCGCGAAGCGGCGGGCGCGCGGCTGCCGGTTCGGAGTTCTCTTTCTTCACGACCGGAGGCTGGGACGCTGCCGCGTGCTTGTCTCTTGCGTCGAGGCGCGCATAGAGCGCGGCCAGTCCGGCTTGCTGCGGGTCATACACCCCCCACTCATCTTTGGCGGGGCGTGCGAGCGATGAAGAATCAAGAAGTATTGCCATGTGTTTTTCCAGGGTGCCGGGGGAACATCGCGGTCAGAGCAAGTCACGTGCCCGCGATGCAGCGGAGCGTACCGATGCCCACAACCCGTCGTGTTCTCTCGACTTAGCGTCCGAGCCTTCAATCTGGCGTATCCGACGCGCCGGCGCGACGCCCACCATTCATGTGCGCCCGGCTTACATTTGTGCAACTCGTGCCGCGCGCCGGGTTCGCCGCCAATCACACGTTCTCCTATGGGCCGTGGCGCCTGCGCGGTCTGGCACAGGGGTTGCCTCATCGGCGCGGCATGATCGTGAGCTTTCTCGGCACGAAGGGCGGCACCGGCACCACGACCCTGGCGGTGAACTGCGCCGCCGACATCCGCCGCATCACCAATCGCTCGACCGTGGTGGTCGATCTCAAGAGCGGGCCCGGCGACGTGGCGTTGTTCCTGGGCCTGCGGCCGCGGCACTCGTTGCTGACCGCGCTCGATCACCTGGCGTGGATCGATCCGCCGATGCTGTCGCAAATACGTCGTCGAACACGACTGCGGACTGCATGTGCTGGCGACCGGCGACGAGTTCGCGCGACCCGGCGCCGCGCGACGTCGAGTCGATCGAGCAGGTCCTGCGCGCGCTCAATTCGACTCTACGACTTCGTCATCCTCGATGTCGGCACGTCGCTGATGGCGGCGGCGGTGGCGCTGCAGCTGTCGGACGCCATCCTGCTGGTGGCCAACCCGGACGTGCCCTGCCTGCGCAACCTGCAGCGCCTGATCGACGCCGTGAAGGCGACGGGCGTGCCGGGCGAGCGACTGCAGATCGTGCTCAATCGCGCGTCGGAGTTCGGCGTGTTGTCGACCGCGCAGATCGAGCGCGTGCTCGGCTTCAACATCTCGTTCACCGTCAACAGCGACTATCGGACGGTGGCGTCGGCGGTGAACTCCGGCGTGCCGGTCTCGACGCTGCGCGCCTCGGAGCTGAACGGGCAGCTCGACATCGATCGCGCGCGCGATTGTCCGGCCGGCAGCAAGCCGCAGTCAGGATCGGGTATCCGCGTCGCGCAACCGACACACGGTAGCGCCGAGGTGTGATTCCGGCGCGTCCCAGAAGCGCTCGACCAGCGGATGCTCGCGCAGGCGCCGCTGGATGTCGGCGCGCTGCACACCCTTGCCGCGGCCGTGAATCAGCCGGACGTCGCGTGAAGCCGGCCGTCCCGCGCCGCGCGCAGGTACTCATCGACCACCGCCCACACGTCGCGCGGTGCAAAAGAGTGCAGATCGATGCGCGTCTTCGATCGGAATTCTGACCGGCGGTCGGCTCATCCACCGCGCGGCCCTGCGTGAACTCGGCCGTGACCTTGGTGGTGATGCCGCCCCGAGCGGTGAAGTCGCCAATCACCGTCATCCGCCGGGGCGCGCAGGCGCCGACCAGGTCGTCGAGGATCTGGTTGGTCACCGCCTCGTAGAAAATGCCCTTGTTTCGGAACTCGAGCAGATAGTATTTGAGGGACTTGAGCTCGATGCAGCGCGCGTCCGGCACGTAGCGGATGCGGATCACGCCGAAGTCGGGGAGCCCCGTCTTCGGACACATCGAGGTGAACTCGGGACAGTCGATCGCGATCTCGAACTCGCGCTCGGGGCGCGGGTTGGGGAAGGTTTCGATCGTCGATGTGGCCATAGACAGATCAGTCTACATTGACAGCCCCAGGGGCCGGGGTTAGCATACGGCCCTCTTAACTAGGGCGAGGCGTTGCCTCGTCAGACAGCATCGCTTATGCCCGCCTCCGGCGGGCAGCTGGGGGACACGATGGAAGACGCCCGGAAGATGGGCAAGTCGGAACTCTTTTCACACTTCGCGGAGCGCTTCGACATCAAGCGCACGCAGTCGCGCGAATTCTTCGATGAGCTCGCGGCGTTGTGTGAAAAGGAGCTGAAGCGCACCGGAGAATTCGTGATTCCCGGCATGGTCAAGCTCGTACTGAAAAAGACCAACGCCCGCACTGGCCGCAATCCCGCCACCGGGCAGCCGATTCCGATTGCCGCCAAGACCGTCGTCAAGGCGCGCATCGTCAAGCAGCTGAAGGACGCGGTCCTTCCGAAGAAGGCGCTAGCTCCCCGCCGCGGACCGGCGAGTCGTCTATTTCTTGATCTTCCGCGCGAGCTCGCGGATTTCGAGCCGCTCCATCTTGAACTTCAGCGTGCTCAGCGGCACGCCCAGGTAACGCGCGGTCTGCGTGACGTTCCAGGCGTTGCGCTCGAGCGCGCGCACCAGGAAGTTCCGCTCGAACGTCCCCAGCGCCCGATCCAGCAGGCTGGTGTCCGAGCGCGTGCGATCGAGCTCCACCACGTGAAATTCGAACGGCAGGTCCTCGTCGGTGATGAACTCATGATCGACGACGGCGACCAGGCGCTCGATCAGGTTTTCCAGCTCGCGGATGTTGCCGGGCCACGAGTGGTGCGACAGCATCGCCAGCGTCGATTCGGCGATGCCGCGCACCTCCTTGTGGAAGCGCGCGCTGTAGCGGCGGATGAAGAAGTCGGCGAGCACCGGCAGGTCCTCGATGCGCTCGCGCAGCGGCGGCAGCCGCACCGGGATGACGTTGATGCGGTAGTAGAGGTCCTCGCGGAACGAGCCGTCCTTGACGGCGCGCTCGAGATCGACGTTGGTCGCCGCCAGCAGCCGGAACTGCGTGCGGATCGGCCGCGAGCCGCCGACCCGCTCGACCTCGCCCTCCTGGATCGCGCGCAGCAGCTTGGCCTGCAGGTCGGGCTTGAGGTCGCCAATCTCGTCGAGGAACAGCGTGCCGCCGTTGGCGAGCTCGAACTTGCCGATGCGCTGCTGCAGCGCGCCGGTGAACGAGCCCTTTTCGTGGCCGAACAGCGTGCTCTCGACCAGCTCGCGCGGAATCGCCGCGACGTTGACGGCGATGAACGGCGCCTCGGGATTCACCGACTCGCGATGCAGCAGGCGCGCGAGCAGCTCCTTGCCGGTGCCGCTCTCGCCGAGGATCAGCACCGTCGCCGACAGCTTCGCGACCTTGTGGACGGTCTCGAGCACGTCCTTGAGCGCGGTGCTCGGGCCGGTGATGAAATCGCGGCCGCCGGCGTCGCCGGCCGCATCCTGCAGCGTCAGCACGTGGCGATGCAGGTCCTGGCGCTCGCCGGCGTGCCGCACCAGCTCGCGCAGCACGTCGGGATCGGTGTCCTTCGACAGGAAGTGATACGCGCCGAGCTTGATCGCGCGCACCGCGCCGTCCATGTCGGGCGCGGCCGAGGTCATGACGATCTCGACCAGCGGAAAATTCTCGCGCACGATTTGCAGCAGGTCGATGCCGCCGAGCGCCGGCTGGCGGACGTCGGCGACCAGCACGTCCACTTCTTCGCGGTCCATCAACGCCAGCCCGGCCTCGGCCGACGCCGCGCGGATGACGCGGAAATCGCGCCGCAGGGTCTGCGACAGCCGATCGCGCGACTCGTCGTGCGGGTCGATCACCAGAACGGTCTTGCGTCCAGCAGCCATCGGAGGGAAGTATACGGCGTGAAAGTTGGCAGTTGACAGTTTCAGGCGGACGTTCCAACGTGGCGTCATGACCGGGTTATGGATTGTCAGCATCCTGGCGCTGCTGGCCGCGCTGGCGGCGCTGGTCGCAGGCACGGCGCACGGCGCGTCAGCTCGCCCAGATGACCGAGATGTACTGGCAGCTCAAGTTCGATCACGGCGAGCTCAAGGCCAAGGCTCGATCCGCCGGCCCCGGCCGCCCCCGGCGCCAAGGCCACCTTCGTCCCCTTGACCAGCCTTCGTCCGCCCTCGCCAACGGCTGCGGTGGGACCAGCCCCCGGCGGGGCCGGCTCCACTCAAGAGCGTTGAGTTGGGTTAGAGTGAGAGATTGTGGCTAACGAGTACGACGTCGTAGTGATTGGCGCGGGCACCGGTGGATATGTCGCCGCGATTCGCGCCGCGCAGTTGGGTCTCAAGGTGGCGGTGGTCGAGAAGCAGAAGACGCTCGGCGGCACCTGCCTGATCTGGGGCTGCATCCCCACCAAGGCCTTGCTCGAACACGCGCACGCGTTGAAGGTCGCGCAGTCGGCGAAGGAATGGGGGCTGACCGGCATCGACGGCGCCGCCGTCTCGATCGACATGCCGTCGGTGCACGCGCGCAAGGACAAGATGATCTCCGGCCTGACCGGCGGCATCGAGATGCTGTTCAAGAAGAACAAGATCGACTGGATCAAGGGCACCGCGCGGTTGACCGGCGGCCTCGGCGTCGAGGTGACGCTGGCCGACGCCTTCGACCGGCTCAGGGCAGGGCGGCGGGAAGCAGTCGCTGGTGGCGAAGAAGGAGATCATCGTCGCGACCGGCTCGACGCCGCGCAGCGTGCCGGGGATCGAGGTCGATCGCAAGACGATCATCTTCAGCGACGAAGCGATTCACCTGCCGTCGGTGCCGAAGTCGATCGCGATCATGGGCAGCGGCGCGGTCGGCGTCGAGTTCGCGTCGATCTTCAAGAGCTACGGCAGCGAGGTCACGGTGATCGAGCTGCTGCCGCGACTGGTGCCCGGCGAGGACGAAGCGGTCTCGGCCGAGCTCGAGCGCTCGTTCAAGAAGCGCGGCATCAAGGTGATGACCGGCGCGAAGGTCACCTCGGCGAAGTCCGGCGCCAAGGGCGTCGACATCGAAGTGCAAGGCGCCGACCCTGCGACAGGTTCAGGGCAAGGCCCGAAACGCAGCAGCTGTCGTACGACCTGCTGCTGGTGGCGACCGGACGCGGTCCCGGTCACCGAAGGCCTCGACGCCGAGCAAGCTCGGCATCAAGATGGATCGCGGCTACATCGTCGTCGATCCGATGTTCAAGACCAGCGTGCCCGGCATTTCGGCCATCGGCGACGTCATCACGATGGGCGGCCCGCACTACCAGCTCGCGCACGTGTCGTCGATGGAAGGCATCGTGCTCGCCGAGCGCATCGCCGGCCACGCCGTGCAGCCGATCAATTACGACCACGTGCCGCGCTGCACCTACACCGAACCGGAGATTGGCAGCGTCGGCCTGACCGAGGCGCAAGCCAGGGAACAGGGCCACGATGTCCGCATCGGCACGCTTCCCGTTCCGCGCGCTGGCCCGCGCGCGCATGGCCGGCGAGACCGACGGCTTCGTCAAGATCGTCGCCGAGAAGAAATACGACGAGATTCTCGGCGTGCACATCATCGGCCCGCGCGCGACCGAGCTGGTCGCCGAAGCGGTGATGGCGCTGCGCATGGAAGTGACCGTCGAAGAACTGGTCAAGACCATCCACGCGCACCCGACGATGTCGGAAGCGGTGGCGAGGCGGCCCACGCCGCGCACGGAGCCGCGATTCATCTATGAGGCCCTGAGGCGTGGCTTGAGGACCTCAAGACCTGTCAGCGAAGGTATGTTATGTCCACACCCGTTGTAATGCCGCAGATGGGCGAGTCGATCGCCGAAGGCACCATCGTCCGATGGATCAAGAAGGTCGGCGACTCGGTCGATCGCGACGAGCCGCTGTTCGAGATTTCCACCGACAAGGTCGACGCGGAAATTCCATCGCCGGCCGCCGGCGTCCTCACCGCGATCGCCGTCAAGGAAGGCGAGACGGTTCCGGTCAATAGCGTCGTTGCCACGATCGGCGCCGCCGGCGAAGCGCCGCCCGAGCCGCCGGCCGAAGCAGTGGCCGCGGTCGCATCGGCGACGAGCGGTGCCGAGCACCGTCCGAAAAGGCGCAGGCCGACGGCACACCCGGCGCCACCGTCGACGCGCCGGCCTCGCCATCGACGACCAACGCGCGCACCCGCCGCTAGCGGCACCGGTTGCGCGCGAGCACCGGGACGCGCCCGGCGAAGCCGACCTGCCAGGAGGCGAGCGCCACAAGTCATCACCGCTGGTCCGCAGGATCGCCAAGGAACACAACGTCGACATCGGCCGCATCCAGGGATCCGGCATCGGCGGCCGCGTCACCAAGCAGGACATCCTCGGGTTTATCGAGAAGGGACCCGAGTCCGTCGACCCGCGCTCCGCTCGTTCCACGAGCGAACCGCCGGCTCCGGACGGGCCTCGCTCCGTTCGGCGCGGCGGCCGGCGACCAAGTCGTCCCAATGTCGGTGATGCGCAAGAAGATCGCCGAGCACATGGTGCTCAGCAAGCGCACCTCCGCGCACGTCTACTCGGTGTTCGAGGTCAATTACTCGCGCGTCGATCAGATTCGCAAGGCGAAGAAGGACGACTACGAGCGCGCCGGCGCGAAGCTGACGTTCACGTCGTTCATCGCCAAGGTCGTGGTCGATTGCCTTCGCCGCCACAAGACCATCAACGCGTCGATCGACGGCGACAACATCATCTATCGCAGCGACATCAACCTCGGCATCGCGGTGGCGCTCGAGAACGGGCTGATCGTGCCGGTCGTCAAGGCGCGCCGGCGAGAAGAACACGCTCGGGCTGTCGAAGGCGATCCAGGACATTGCCGAGCGCGCGCGCGCGAAGAAGCTCAGCCCCGAGGAAGTGCAGGGCGGCACCTTCACGATCACCAACCCGGGCAACTTCGGCGCGCAGTTCGGCCTGCCGATCATCAACCAGCCGCAGGTCGCGATTCTCGGCGTCGGCACGATCGAGAAGCGCGCCGGTGGTGATCGACGATGCGATTGGCATCCGGTTGATGGGCTTCCTCACGCTCGGCTACGACCACCGCCTGGTCGATGGCGCGGTCGCCGATCAGTTCATGGCCGACGTCAAGAAGGGCATCGAGCAGTTCGATCCCGCGCAGGTGTAATGCCCTCGACTCGCGTCCGCTCCAGGTCCGGCGCCTCGGGCTCGTTCCGTATGCGGACGGGCTCGAGCTGCAGCGCCAGCTGGTCGAGGAGCGCAAGGCCGATCGCATTCCCGACACGCTGCTGCTGCTGCAGCATCCGCACGTCCTGACGATCGGCGTCAAGAAGGACGGCCGCTCCCACATCCTCGCATCGCCGGAGCGACTGTCGGCGCTCGGCGTCGAGGTGTTCGAGACCGGGCGCGGCGGCGACGTCACCTATCACGGCCCCGGGCAGCTGGTCGGCTATCCGATCGTCGATCTCAATCCCGATCGCCGCGACGTCCACCAATACGTTCGCGATCTCGAAGAAGTGATGATCGCGCGTGTGCGCGGACTACGGTCTCGACGCCGGCCGCGTCGCAGGGATTCAGCGGCGCCTGGCTGTCGACTGCTAGAGCGTGAGGAAAAGATCGGCGCCATCGGCGTGCGCATCTCGCGCTGGATCACCAGCCACGGCTTTGCCTTCAACGTCGCCACCGACATCGACTTCTTCAACCTGATCGTTCCGTGCGGCATTGCCGATCGCGGCGTGACCTCGCTCGCGGCGCAGGCTCGGCCGCGCGCCGGAGATGGCCGAGGTCGAAGACCGCTTCGTCGCGCACTTCGCGGCGTCTTCGGCAGGACAACCCAAATCAGCAATCAAGCAGCTTTAGCCGCGTGGAATAAAGGCCGGGTCCGCGCGGGGTTCTTATTCCCAAAGGACGGCTGTCATTCCATGCGCGATCAGAACGAGTGCGCCCTCGTCGAGCGCCTTCGCAGCCAGGACGAAACTGCTCTTGCGGAGTTGTCGTCGCTCTACGGCGCCAGGATTTTCCAGCTCGCGTTCCGCTACATGCGCAATCACGAGGACGCGGAAGAAGTCGTCCAGGATGTGCTGCTGAAGGTGTTCCGCAAGATCGAGATGTTCCGCGGCGATTCGGCGCTGTCGTCGTGGATCTACCGCATCACCTTCAACACCGCGATGTCGCGGCTGCGCCGCACCAAGGCGACGCGCATGGCCGAAGTGACGGAGCTCGAGATCGGCACGTCGCTCAACGACGACGGCGCCGAGCGCGCTACGACCCCGCGGACTGGTCGAACATGGCCGACGAGGAAATGCTGCGCCGCGAGCTGCGCGAGCGGCGTGGTCGCGGCGGTCGGCGAACTGCCGGCGATCTATCGCGAGCCGGTGATCCTGCGCGACCTGCGAGGGCTTGTCGACGGAAGAAGCGAGCACGCAGCTGCGGGTCAAGGATCAGACGCTCAAGTCACGGCTGCATCGCGGCCGGATGCTGTTGCGCGAGGGGCTGCGGACTTCGCGGACGGGCTGTCGATGCAGCAGCCCGGCGCGAGGCGTTCTAGCAGGTCGCTGCGACACTCACGCCGCATCGCGGTTTCGAAGCGCACCCGGTCGCGCGACGACAGCGAGGGCGCGACGAGGGTGGCGATTCCCGTCGGCTGCAGCGTCACCGGCATCATCGCCGATCGTCCCGGCGATCCTTCCTCGCGCGTGACCGCGACGAGCGCGGTGTGCACGCGCGGCGTGCGGGTCAGCGCCGTGCGAATCAGCCGGGTCGCGGCGCTCGCCAGCGTGTAAGGCGCGGGCGGCCACAGCCGCGCGATGCGCGCATCCAGCCGCGCCAGCTGCGCGCGCGCTCAGCACCTGCGTGGCGCACCTGCCGGCAATCGCCGCTTCATCCCACGGCACGATGATCTGGTGCGGCGGCCGTCCCAGCACCGACAGCGAAATATCCGGCGGCGCCGCGCCCGCCTCGAGCGCGACGATGGCGATGATCGCCGAGCGCAGCGCTTCCGGCGCGGAGCCGAACAGCCGCATGCGCGGCGACGCCAAGCTCGTTGACGCCGCGCTCGACCAGCGCCGACTGGCCCGCTCCCGCGCACACGATCGGCGCCAGCTGATTGAGGCCCGCCACGCGCCTGATCAGGGCCAGCCCGCCTTCGTCCTTCCATTCGGCGGACCCGGGCTGCGCGGTATCGGCGACGATCACGACCGCGGCGCCGACCACCGCGGCGACGTCGGCGGTGCCCGACATCACGGTGTGGTAGCGGTCGACCGGCGAGGACTGGGCCACGTCCAGCGCCTTGCCGGCGGCGACATTGGCCAGATCGTCGACCAGCACGATGCGCGACACGAGATCGATCGCGGCCAGTTGACGGGCGAGCGCCCCGCCAATTTCGCCCGCGCCGAGAATCGTCACCGTCGCCATCGCGCAGACTATTCTATAGGTTCACGGTCGTTCGACGGTGGTTCACGGTGGTTCTACGATCGATGGTGGGGGCGTCATGTCGCGGGTGGTACTGATTACCGGCGGAACGCGCGGCATCGGTTACGCCGTGGCCGAGGCGCTGCTGCGCGCCGGGGACACGGTCGCCATTACCGGAACGACCGGACGATGGCGTGGTGAAGGCGGAGCATGCGCTGTCGTCGATCGCCGGCGGCCAGGTGACCGGCATCGTCTGCGACGTGCGGGATGCCTCGTCAGTCGAGCTGGCGGTGCAGACGGTGGTCGCGAAGTATGGCGGCATCGACGTGCTGGTCAACAGCGCCGGTGTTGGCGTCGGCGCGCCGATTGCCGAGTTGCCGCACGATGAATGGGATCGCATCATCGGCACCAACCTCACCGGCGTGTTCAACGCTGCAAGGCGGCGATTCCGCACCTGCGCACGCGCGGCGGCGGATGGATTGTCAACATTTCGAGCCTGGCGTCGACCAATCCGTTTCCCGGCGGCGCCGCCTACTGCGCGTCGAAGGCCGGCCTCAATGCCTTCAGCGACGCGCTGATGCAGGAACTTCGTGACGACAATATTCGCGTCACGTCGATCCTGCCCGGATCGGTCGCGACCGGTTTCTCAGGCCGCGAGTCCGCCAGCGGCGCCGAATGGAAGCTGCATGCCGGAAGACGTGGCCGCAGGCGATTGTCGATGTCCTGAATCACCGCGCCCGCAGCCTGCCGAGCCGCGTGGAAATCCGACCGTCGAGGCCGAAGCGGGGCTGAGGGCGAACGAGGGTTCTACGGACGTTCTACGGACGTTCTACGGGCGGTTCTACGGGGGTCCGGTCTACGATCGGAGGGCGGCGGCAAGGACTGCAGCCGATTCCGTCTGGTTCGCGGCCTCGGTCGGCTGTCCGCCGATCGTCTTCAGCAGCAGCTTCAAGCCGTTGAGGTCGAGCGATTTCGTCGCCCCCGATCGCCGACGTGAGCTGCAGGCGTGCCTTGCCTTTGCTGGTCAGCAACGCCGATGCATGCGTAATGTTGCCGTGAACCACGCCGTGAGCATGCAGTTCGGCAACCCCGTCGGCCAATTCGCTGAAACGATCTCTGCCGCCCGGCGGGGATGGCACGGTTCACCGTGCGAACAACTCCAGCAATGGGCGCGCCTGGACGAATTCCGTCGCGGCCAGTGTTCGGCCCGCGTAATCGACAATCGCAAACACCGTCACGAGCGCGGGGTGAAACACGCCGACGACAGCGGGGTCGAGATGGTCGCACGTCGACGAGCAGCACGGTTTGCGCGGTCTCCTGATCGCGCGCCTTGATGCCGGCCGGGGTGGTCTCGATTGGAGTAAATCTGCCGGCAATCATCGACGTAGAACCCCCGTCGAACCATCGTCGAACCGTCGTAGAACCTCGTCAACTGATCGTAAACAGCCACTTCGGGAGGTCGACGTTGCCGCCGGTCACCAGGGCGACGACCCGCTGCCCTGGAGCTGACGGCCTTGCCGGCGATGATCGCCGCGACCGCCGCGGCGCCGGCGCCTTCGACGATCAGTCGTTCCTCGGTGGCCAGGCCTTTCATCGCCCGCGCAAGATCGTCTTCGCTGACCGTCACGACCGTAGTCGACCACCTGCTGCACCAGCGGGAAGGTGATTGCGCCCGGCTCGAGATTGCCGACCAGCCCGTCGGCCAGCGACGGGCCGCGGCGTGATCCTGGTGATGCGGCCGGCGTCGAGGCTCGACGTGAATGGCGAGGAGGCCTCGACTTCGACGCCGACAATCGTGGCCTGCGGCGCGGCTGCCTTGATCGCCAGGCCGACGCCGCTTGCCAGCCCGCCGCCGCCGATCGGCACCACCAGGACGTCGAACGACGGCATCCGCTCGACGATCTCCAGGCCGATGGTGCCGGCGCCGGCAATGACGTCGGCATGGTTGTAGGGCGAGATGTAGACGCCGCCCTCGGCCTTCGGCAAACTCCTTGGCCTGCTGTTCGGCGGCGTCGTAGTCCTCGCAGACGGAGTGCAGCACGGCGCCATGCCGGCGAATGGCCTTCTGCTTGGCCTCCGGCGCGCTGGCCGGCGTGAAGATCACGCACGCCATGCCGAGCTCCTCGGCGGCGAGTGCGAGCGCGCGGCCGTGATTGCCGGCGGACGCGGCGACGATCGTCTGGCGTCGCTGTCGATGCCCTCGCTGCAGCCGCAGCGCGGCGTTCAAGGCGCCGCGAATCTTGAACGAGTTGGTGAGGTTGAGCGACTCGATCTTGAGGAACACGTTGCCGTCGCGCGATCGACGACAACCAGGCCGAGGGCAGGAGCGGCGTGCGCGGCAGGCGCGTGCCGAGGCGGCGGCGCGCCTCGTAGACGTCGGTGACCGTCGGCAACGGCATGCGGTTATCTTAAGATAGTGAGGCGATATGATCCTCGAAAGCGCGGCCGTCGGGCCGTTTTTCAAGAACGGCTACGTCGTCGGCTGCGAGCGAACCAGGCAGGCGGTCTTCATCGATCCCGGCGACGAGGTCGATCAGCTGCTGGCGTTCATCGCCGCCACCGAGCTGCAGGTCACGCACATCCTGCTGACGCACGCCCACGTCGACCACGTGTCGGGGGTGGCCGAGCGCCAAGCGCGCGCTCGGCGCGCCCGATCCATTTGCACCAGGACGATCTGTTGATCTACCAGAACGCGGTCCGGACCGGGATGATGTTCGGCCTGACCGTCGAGGAGCCGCCGCCGGTCGATCGCTATTACGCAAGGCAGATCGAGCCGATCGTGTTTGGCGACTACGAAGTGCGCGTCGCTCATACGCCGGGACACTGCCCGGGCGGCGTGTGCCTGGCGGTCTCGAAGACACGGCGACGCGGGCGCGCCGAAGCTGTTCGTCGGCGACACGCTGTTTGCGGGATCGATCGGACGCACGGACCTGCCCGGCGGCGACTACGACACGCTGTTGCAGGCGATCACCGGGGTGCTGTTCCAGTTCCCCGACGAATCGATCGTCTATTCGGGCCACGGCCCGGAGACGACCATCGGCCGCGAGCAGGCGACCAACCCGTTCGTGCTCGAATACCTGTCGTCCCGGTTGTAGGACATGGTGGAGGGCCGCCAGGCGCGGTGGGCCTACGCGGTTGCGTTCGCGCCGGAGTTCACCACGAACAGCACACGTCCGACGGTGAGCTTGTCGCCGTCGCTCAGCCTGGTCTTGCCGACCTTGCTGCCCGTTGACGAACGTGCCGTTGGTGCTGCCGAGATCCTCGAGTTCCAGCTCGTTGGTGCCGGTTCAGGGTGAGGCGGCAATGCACGCGCGACACCAGCGCGGCATCGACGACGAAATCGGCGCGCGGCGCGCGGCCCATGGTCTTCAGGCTGCCGGGCAGTAACCGGAACGTCAGCCCGACATCGGCAGGTTCAACCGATTGCAGGGTCCACATGCGTTCACTGTCCTTCGACTTCGCTCAGGATCATCCCGGGGCGAGGGCGACGCCGCAAGGCGTCGAAGAGTCGAGGGACAGTGTAAACCGAACTGCTATCTCGGGACCGCGATCCTGAACGGGTAGTACCGCGTCATGTCGCCGGACGACAGGATCAGGAAGAAGTACGACCGGTCGCCGCCCTCGGGTACCTTGACCGCCCGCCGCAGCTCCGCGATGCTCTCGGCACTTTCCAGATCGGCGGCGCGCGCCGCCACCGTCGACACCGCGATCGGCCTGACGAAAATCGGCAGCAGCCGCCGCTCGGCGCGCTCCGACACAAACAGCTCTTCCGAGGCGACCAGCACACCCTTCGGCGCCCATCCGGTCAGCCCGCAGCGAAAGTAACTCACGTCGGTCACCGTCGGAATGTCCCTCGCCGATCCCGAGGTCAGCCGCAGCACGCCCGAGCGCATCATCTCGGCGTAAGCCTTGAGGGGAATCTGCTCGGTCGACGTGTGCAGGACGATCGGCGCGGCCTGTTGCCCTTCGACTGCGCTCGGGGCAAGCGCCAGGACGAGAACGAGCGCCGCGATCGCCGTGGCGACCGCGCTAATCGATCGGCGGTGGCGGCTTTTGTCCATAACCCGGCCGGTAGTGCTGGTGGCAGGTCGTGCACGATTCGAGCAGCTGGTCGCTGAGCGCCGCGATCGCCTCGACGTTCTTCGCCTTGGCGGCCTTGACGGCCGCGGCCCCCGCGTCGAGCATCAGCCTGGCGTCGGCCATCCACTGTTTCTGATCGCGGGCGCGTCCGGGCATCATCAGCAGGTTGGCCGATTCGGCGAGCATCAGCGCCTGCCCCTCGAGGGCGGTCCACTCCGACTCGCTCTGCGGCGTCCGCGACTCGATGTAGAAGAGCGCGTCGGATGTTGGATAGATGATCTTCACCATCAGATCGCTCATCGACCCGACGTTGCGGGCGTGCGGTCGATCCGATGGCGTTTGCGCGAGTGCGGCCGCCGCGGCGATCGACACGGCGAAAACCTTCATACCGGCGAGTCTAGCACCGTTGTAATATCCGCCCGGAGGTTGACGTGATCAGACAGTCGCTGCTGTTTGTCGCTCTCGTGTGGGTCGCGGCCGGCTCGAGCGCTGTCGAGGGCCAGGCGCCTGCGCCGGCGGCGCAGCCGGCCGACGCTGCCGTGCTGCAGCCGAACGATTACACCGACGGGAAGTCGTGGCTGTGCCGCCCGGGCCGCAAAGGCGATGCGTGCGACGTCGATCTGACGACCACGGTGATCGCCGCCGACGGCACGATGACGCAAGCGAAACGTGGACGGCGGATCCGAAAGCGCCCATCGACTGCTTCTACGTCTATCCGACGGTGTCAACCGACCCGGGCCGCAACAGCGACATGACTGCCGATCCCGCCGAGATGACCGTCGTGCGGCAGCAGTTCGCGCGCTTCGCATCGAAGTGCCGCACGTTTGCGCCGATGTATCGCCAGATTACGCTGGCCGGGCTTCGGACGCGGCTCGCCGGCGGGGCCTCGAGCGTGCCGTTCGATAGCGGCGTGCAGTATGACGATGTGCGTGATGCCTGGCAGTCGTACCTGAAGCACGACAACCAGGGCCGCGGCGTCGTGCTGATCGGCCACTCGCAGGGCGCGTACATTCTGCAGGAGTTGATCAAGCAGGAGATCGACGGCCAGCCGATGCAGAAGCAGCTGGTCGGCGCCTACATCCTGGGCGCGACGTTCCTGGCGCCGAAGGGCAAGGACGTCGGCGCGCAGTTCAAGCAGATTCCACTGTGCCGCAAGCCCGGACAGGTGGGCTGCGTCGTGAACTTCTCGGCGTTCCGATCGACGGTGCCGCCCCCGGCGAACGCATTATTCGGCCGCAGCGAAGACCCGGCGCTATCCGCATCGTGCACCAACCCCGTCACGCTCGGCGATGGCAGCGCGCCGCTGCGCGCCTACCTGGCGACCTCGGGTCAGAACATCGTCGCGACCGCCGCGCCGAAGGCGTGGGTGGCGGACAAGACCGTCGACACGCCCTGGGTCAGCGTGCCGGGCCTGCTGACCGCGCAGTGCAAGACCAACGAGTTTGCCACCTACCTCGAGATCACCGTCAACGGCGACCCCGCCGATCCGCGTATCGACGACATTACCGGGGACCTCGGCGCCGTGGGCAAGCCGCTCGCCAACTGGGGGCTGCATCTGATCGACGTCAACCTGGCCATGGGCAACCTCTCGATCTGGTCGATCAGCAGTCGAAGGCCTATCGATCGCGCCGCTAGGCGGCGACTTCTGCTAGATTGCCCGCATGACGACTCGCAACTGGATCGCGGTTGGCCTGACCATCGTGTCGCTGTTTCTGATCGTGCCGGGCCTGCAGAGCGACGCGCTGACCATTACGGCGTCGATTCCGATCTTCAACAAGCCGACGGAGATCTTCAGGGAAACACAGAGCATCCTGCGGGCGATCCGTCGGTTGTACGACTCGAAGAATTATTTCGTGGCGGGTCTCATCCTGCTGTTCAGCGTGATCGTGCCGTTCATCAAGATGGCGCTGCTCGGCGTGATCCTCGCCGCGAAGAATCCGGATACGAAATACCGCCTCTATTTGTTCGTCGGTCGGTGAGCAAGTGGGCGATGGCCGACGTGTTCGCGGTCGGCGTGTTCATCGCGTTCATGGCGGGCAACGCCATCGACAATCTCGATGCCAGGGTCCATCCCGGGTTCTATTACTTCATCGCCTACTGCCTGGTCTCGAACCTCTCGTTCCAGTTCCTGCACGTGCCGGCGCCGGAGCAGGCGCCGACCACGATCGTCAAGCCTTAAGACCGCGCCGGCGGGGCAATCACGCTTCGGCTCGTAATACTGCTTGTAGCGACCCCGCCGGAACAGGAATCCGCCGAGCGGCCCGCCCCACTGCAGCACGTAGTGCATCCAGCCGAGATCCATCAGCTCGATCAGGTTGCCGTCGCAGTCCTTCACGAAGAAAAACCACTGACCGCCGTTAGGCGATTTCGCCGGCTCCGAGACGATCGTCACGCCCTTGCTCTTGAGGTAGTCGTGCCACTTCCGGGCGTTGCGAATGTTCAGGCTGAAATGCGTCAGCCCGACGCGATTCCACGGGCCCTGCTCGAGCGGCGTCTGCGGCTGAAACTCGAAGATCTCGAGCACGGCGCCGCCGGGGCAGCGAATCCAGCCGATCTTGCAGGTGGGCAGCGGTCCATCGACGCCGAAGAAACTTCGCACGCGATCGGGCGGCGTGTCGGAGACGCCGACCAGCGGGCATCCGAAGACGTCCCAGTAGAAGCGAACGAACTCGTTGAAGTTCCTGACCGTGATGCCGACGTGACTGAACGATCGCGCCCTCATAGACCCATCATTACATCTCAGTAACCGATCGCGTACCCGGTGCGGCGCGGATCGCCGCCGGCGGTGATCGTGCCGGTCACCGGATCGACGCGAATCGTCTGCATGTGGCCGATGCTGCCCCAGCCGGGCAGCACGCGCACCTGGTGGCCCATCGCCTTGAGCGCGTCGAGCGTCGCCGGCGGCATGCGGCTTTCGATCGACACCTCGATCTCGGCGCCCGGCTTGTAGAAATTCGGCTCGGCATCGAGCGAGAAGCGCGGCGCCTCGATCGCCTGCTGCACCGGCAGCTTGAAGTCGATCAGGTTGACGAGCATCTGGAACTCGGTCTGGCCGATGGTTTCGCCGCCCGGCGTGCCGAACACGAATGCCAGCTTGCCGTCCTTCAACACCACGATCGGCGAGTTGTTGAGGATCGGGATCTTGCCGGCGCCGACGTAGTTGACGTCGGTCGGGATAGGGCGAGGTCGAGCCGAGGCGCATCCCGTTGTTCAACAGCAGCCCGGTCGATCCGACGACGACGTTGTTGCCGAAGAGTCCGCCGAGCGTCGGCGTGACGCCGATGGCGTTGCCCATCTGGTCGACGATCGAGAAGCTCGTGGTGTGCTGCTCGCCGTCGTAGCGCTCCGGGAACGCGCGAGCCACCGGCCTGCGGTGCCGACGTCGCCGGACGCCCTTCCGGCGCTCCCGGGCTCCGGATACGCGCCGGCCTTCGACATGTCGATCAAGCTGCTGCGTCCCGACGCGTACGGCTTCGACAGCATGCCCGCCGTCGGGATCACCGTGAACTTCGGATCGCCGACGTAGCGATAGATGTCCGACTTCGCGACCTTGATCGCCTCGATCATCGCGTGCGTCGCCTGCGGCGATCCCGGATCCGAACGCGGTCAGGTCGAAGCGCTCGACCAGGTTGGCCTGCATCAGCACTTCGAAGCCGCCGCGCGACGTCGACGGGTTGCTGTAGACGTCGTAGCCGCGATACGCCGGTACGCAGCGGCTCGGTCCATTGCGGCTCGTAGGCGGCCAGGTCCGCCGCCGTCAGCATGCCGCCGTTCTCCTTGAAGAAGCGCTCGAACTCCTGCGCGATGTCGCCCTTGTAGAAGCGATCGAACGCCGCCTTGATCGCCGCCGAGCGCGTCGCCTTGCTTCGCGAGCGCCTGCTGTCTCCGCGTCCACCAGCTTGCGCAGCGTCGCCGCGTAGTCTGGATTCTTCAGCAGCTCGCCGGCCTTGAGCGGCTGCCCGTTCGGCAGGAAGATCTTCGCGGTCGTCGGATACTTCAGCAGGTTGTTCTTGCCGCGATCGATCGATTGCGCGAGCATCTGGTCGATCGGATAACCCTTCTCGGCATATTCGATCGCCGGCGCGAACACCTCCGCGAGGCTCATCGTGCCCATGCGATCGAGCAGCGACAGGTAGCCGCCGAGATTGCCGGGCACGATGCCGGCCTTCATGCCGGCGTTGAGCGTCTCCGGCGTCATCTCCGCCGGCTTCAACGCCTTCGGCGCCGCCCCGGCCATCGACAGCGAATGCACCTTGCCGGTCTTCTTGTCGAAGATGGTCATGAAGCCGTTGCCGCCAATGCCGTTCATCTCGGGCTCGCCGAGCCCGGCCATCGCGCCGACCGCGACCGCGGCGTCGAAGGCATTGCCGCCCTTGAGCAGCATCTGCAGTCCGGCCGACGACGCGATTGGATGGCCGGTGGTGACCATGCCGTTGATGGCGGCGACGGCCGGCCGGGTGTAGAACGGCGCGGCTGGTCGCCGGCGCTTCCGCGGCTTGCTGCTGTGGTGGCCGCGGTTGTGCGATGAGGACGGCGGCGCCTGCGACTCAGGCCGGTGAAAGCGATGGCGGCAATCGACGCGCGGGTGAGCTGGAACATGAGCGGCTCCTCGCGCGGAGCATAGCACCGCCCGGCCGCGAACGGCCGTCCGCCTCCGCGGCCGCGCTAGCTGCCCGGCGCGGCGCATCGCGCCATCAGTTGCCGCCACTCGTCGGCATTGCCTTGCACCCACGACGTGAGCAGATCGACGGCCAGGCGATCGGCGACGACGCTGCCAATCGGCGGCATCTGCGAGATCGGCCGTCGTGACTTCAGGCGGCGGATAATCGCGCTCGACTCGGGATGGCCCGGATTGATCATCCGCGACTCCTCCGGCGCCTCGGGCACCACCCAGTGACCACGTTGGTCGACGGTGGTGGAAATTGCGGCGGTGCACTCGGCGGCTCCCGGCTCCGGGCTCCCGGCTGCCGTCACCTCCTGCCTCAGGTCCAAGCCAAGCTTGGCGATCGAACTGTCGCGATTGTGGCAGCTCCCGCAGTTGGTCGACAGATACCCGAGCGCCGTTCGGGTTTGCGGCGAGGCCGCGGCAATGCGGGGCGGCGACGCGATCCACTCGGTGCGCCGCGGTGTCGTCAGGTTCTCGTCGAGCAGCGTGCGCAGCGTGATCATCTCCGCCGTCAACGGCTCGCCGTGCAGCGCATTCGGATCGCGATCGGTCAGACAGTTGCAGCGCGTCGAACCCGAGGATCTCGGTGCGGTCCGAGTCGTGGCACGCGCGGCACTCGGTCAGCGACGGGATGCTGTGCCGCTTGCCGTCCGCGATGTCTGCGATATTGGCAATGCCCGACTCCGAGGCCAGCACCGCCGTCGGTCTGCGCCTCGTTCCAGGCGTAGGAGGCAAACACCCACTGGTCCTTGCGCGGTCTGCCACAGGAAGCGAGTTTCGACCTTGCGGCCGTTGAACGAAAACTCCTTCCAGAACTTGGTGCCGACCGGCAGTTCCCACTTGTCGAGATCGGCGACGTTGATCGTGAACCGGCCGGCAACCGCACCCAGCGACGCTTGGTCGCGCCGTCGCTCCACAACGGATACTGCGGCGAGAACATGCGATTGCTGCGTCGATCGTCAGCGTAGCCGGGTCCGAGTAGAGTCCCGTCAGGGACAACGACCCCGGCGCGGCTGCCGCGCCGGGGGCCCCGGTCAGAAGGCGAGGCGCCACCGGCGCCGTCGCCCCCGTCTCGGACGCCGCGGCGCCAACGATGGCCGCGAACATCCCAACCGCAACTGCCGTAAGCAGGACCTTTCATATCCAGTTCCCACGTCTCGATTCCCGATCTCCGACCCCTACTTCGACTCCGGCGCCTCAATCGGCTGCGGGTTACGGTTCTTGATCGCCGGAATCGACTGCAGATACGCAAACAGGCGCGGATGTCGGCGTCGCTCAGCGCCTTGAGGTTCTGCACCGGCATCGGCGGCAGCACGGGACGACCCTTGCCGCGCTCGCGTCCGGTCTTCATCGTCGCGATGAACTCCTCGACGGTCCAATCGCCGAGACCGGTTTCCTTGTCCGGCGTCAGGTTGCGCGTGAAGACCGTGCCCATCGGTGAGCCGAACGCGGTGAAGGTGCCCGAGATGGTGGCGACCCATGGGCCCGGCGGCAGCGTCGGCGCCGGCGGCATCACCGCTTCTTCGGGATGGCCGCTGAGCGCGCGGGTCATGTCCCACTCGGGACCGTTCGGGCCCATCTTCATGGGGGTGTGACAGTCGTGGCAGCCCATGATGTCGACGAGGTACTTGCCGCGAGCGATCTGCGCCGGCCTTACCAGCCTGGCCCTTCGGCGCGGTGCCACCGGCACCTGCAGCGCGAAGGCTGGCGGTTGAAAGAACGGCCGTCAGGAGGATCGCCGCGGCAATGATTGCGGTCGTCCACACGATGTTGGTCAGTCTCATCGTTCCAGTCTCCATGCACCATGAGACGGCAGTCGGCGGCCGCCGAACCCTAACCCTTTGCTGCCAGATTGCTAACGATTCTTAAAAGAATCCTAAGCGCTATAATCGGCCTGTTTCTCCAGCAAATGCTCGACAAGTCGCTTACCGAATTTCTGGAACACGGCCTCGCCATCCACATTGGAACGCGCAACGCGGCGCTGCGGCCAAACGGCTGCCGTGTCACGGCGGTGCGGGTGGAAGACCAGGGCCGTCACCTGGTGGCCTATCTGCCGACGGCCGCGACGCCGGCGGTCCTCGAGGATCTGCAGGTCCAACGGCCAGGCCGCGGTGTCGTTCGCGCGACCGACCGACGATCGCGCGGTGCAGGTCAAGGGCGAGTTCATTTCAGCGCGGGACGCCGACGCTTCCGAAGAAGGCGTTCGTGCTCGGCCAGTGGCAGTCGCTGCTGCGCGAGCTCGACGTGATCGGCCTGGCGGCGCTCACGTCGACCAGCACGTGGCTGATGTGGCCGTGCGTGGCGGTGACGATTCGCGTCACCGCGGTGTTCAGCCAGACGCCGGGGCCTGAAGCCGGGGCGGTGCTGTCGTGAGCCTCGGCCTCGAACAGCTGACGCCGTGCTTCCAGGGCATCCTGCCGGCGATGTTCTTCACCTGCGCGCGTGACGGCACGCCGAACGCGGCGTTCCTGAGCCATGTCGATTACGTCGATGCGACGCACGTCGCGCTGTCGTTTCAGTTCTTCAACAAGAGCCGCCGCAACATCGCCGAGAATCCGTACGCGCTGATCCGCGTCATCGATCCCGGACACCAACCAGGGCTAGGCGTTGCGGCTCAAGTTCGAGCGGTCGGAAACCTCGGGTCCGATCTTCGATCGCATGTTCCTGCGCATCGAGGCGATTGCGTCGTACGTCGGCCTCAAGGGCATCTTCAAGCTCAAGGCCGCCGACATTTACCTCGTCGAATCGGTCGAGCCGGTTGCCTGAAGAGCCGGGACGCCAGGAGCGCTGGAGCCCGCGCGGCCGCCGGCAGCCCGACGCGGTCTTCACGATGAAGGCGCTGCAGGAGCTGTCGGCGCGGATGACGACGGCCCGCAACCTCGATCAGCTGCTCGAATCGATCCTCTCGGGCATCAAGGAATATTTCGGCTTCAGCCACTCGATGATCCTGCTGGCCGGCGAGAAGCCGAACACGCTGATCACCATCGCGCACCGCGGCTACCCGCAAGGCGGCGTCGGCTCCGAGATCCAGTTCGGCGAGGGCATCATCGGCGTGGTCGCGGAGGCGCAGCAGCCGATTCGCATCTCCGGCCTGATCCGCGGCATGCTCTACGCCAACGCGGCCAAGCGGCGCGCCGAAGAACGCGGCTGGCGGCCGCAGGAAGACGTGCGCCTGCCGGGACTCGAGAATCCGGCGAGCCAGCTCGGTGTGCCGCTGGTGGTGCGCGGCGAGCTGGTCGGCGTGCTGTGCATCGAAAGCGAAACGCCGTACCGCTTTCACGAGGAAGACAAGAACACCATCGAGCTGCTCGGCGCGTCGCTGGCGATTGCGATCCAGAACATGCAGCTGAAGGACGCCGAACGACGAGCCCGCCGCCCCGCGCCGGCGGCGCCGGCCGCCGCCGCGACGAGCAAGCAGCCGCGGCCGCGAGCTCACGTATTACCAGGCGAAGAAGTGGTGATGCTCGACGGCGAATACCTGATCCGCAGCCTGCCGGCGCGCATTCTGTGGAAGCTGCTGCAGACGCACCAGCGCGACGGCCGCGCCGAGTTCACCAATCGCGAGCTGCGTCTCGACAAGTCGCTCGGCCTGCCGGATTTCAAGGACAACCTCGAAACCCGGCTGCTGCTGCTGCGCCGCCGCCTCGACGAGAAGATCCGACGACATCCGGCTGGTGCCGATCGGCCGCGGCCGTTTTGCGCTCGAGCTCGGCTGCGCGATCGAGCTGATCGAGAAAAACTGACCGTTCAAGGACAAGGGCCTGAGGACGCCGGCGGCGTTCTTCACACGCCGGTCCGGTCAACGGCTGGCAGATCCGCTGATCAGAGCCGCGTCGCGCGGATGTGATCGGCGGCGCGGATCGCCTGCGCGACGATCGTCAGGCCGGGATTGACCGCCGCCGACGACGGGAAAAACGACGCATCGACGACGAACAGGTTGTCGATGTCGTGGGTCCGGCAGAAGGTGTCGAGGACCGACTCGCGCGGATCGGTGCCGAACACCAGCGTGCCGCACTGGTGCGTGGTGTTCTTCGACTTGTGCGAATGCGACACGACGATCCAGAAGCCGAGCCTGCGCAGGATCTTCTTGGTCTCGCTTGACCAGCGCGTCGTGCGCCTGCACGTTGTTCGGCCGGTAGTGCAGCCGGATCTCGCCGTTTGCGTCGAGCGTGACCCGGTTCTCGAGCCGCGGCAGGTCTTCGGTCATCGCCAGCCAGTCCACGCCGCGCGAGACCCACAGCTTCGTAGGCCCACACCGGCACCTGCGGCACCACGGTCTGCGCCATCACGCCGTGGGTGCGGCCCTGCGACTGAATCTGGCCGAGCGGGAACTTGCTGTTCGGGCCCTTCCAGTAGAAGTCGTTGATCGCCACCGTCTTCTGAAACACCGTGTCGTTCTTCGCGAAACGGATGGAATCCCTGCATCATCGTCGCCAGGTGCGCCATGTAGCGCTTGCCGACGAGGCCCGACGAATTCGCCAGGCCATTCGGATGCTTGTCGTGGCCGAGCGCAGCAGCAGCGCCGCTGAGTTGACGGCGCCGCACGACACGATCACCAGCGGCGCCGACACCGTCTCGATCGTCCCGCCGCGCTCGATCTCGACCGCCTCGATCTTCTTGCCGGCGGCGTCGGTGATCAGGCGGCGCGCCATCGCGTTGGTCCACAGCGACACGTTCGGGCTTTGGCGTCGCCGGCCTCACCGCGCAGACGTCGGCGTCGCTCTTCGCGTGGATCTTGCACGGGAACGAGTTGCAGGTGTTGCAGAAGATGCAGTTCTCGCGCAGGCCGAGCGGCAGCGGCGACGGGTGCAGGCCCTGCGCCTTCAGCCGTTCGACGATCTCGCCGACCACGCGCGAGTGTGGGACCGGCGGAAACGGATACGGACCACGCGGCCCCTCGGTCGGGTCGAGCCCAGCTTGCCCGTGCACCTCGTACATCCGCTCGGCGCGATCGTAGAACGGCGCCAGCGTGTCGTAGTCGATCGGCCACGCCGGCGAGGTGCCGTCGACGTGCTCGACCGCACCGAAATCTTCCGGCCGCAGCCGGTACATCACCGTGCCCCAGAACTTGGTGTTCCCGCCGACGCAGTAGTGGGTGTAGGGCCGGAACGAGCGGCCGTGCTCGTCGAGCCAGGTTTCGGTGGTGCGGTAGCGCAGATCCTTCCAGACCGCGGCGGGATTCCAGTTGTGATCTTCCTGCGGGATGAAGTCGCCGCGCTCGACGATCAGGATCTTCGCGCCGGTGCCGGCGAGCTCGCGCGCGACCGTGCCGCCGCCGGCGCCGCTGCCGATGATGATGATGTCGAACGTGTGCATCAGGATCAGCGATCAGCCTTGTGACTTCAGCGACCCGTAGACCTGGTCCATCAGCCGTTGATCTTCGATGGCGCGCTCGAGGCTCATCTCCGGCTGGCGTCCGCCCTGGATCGATTCACGAAAATCGCGATACATCGCCTGGTAGCCGCGAATGTCGCGGAAGCCGGGGAAGACGATCCGCGGAAAGCCGTCGCCGCGCACCAGCATCACCACGCCGTTCGATTCGAAGGTGATCACGCCTTTGCGGCCCATCAACTTCGACAGCCGCAGGCCCTTCAGCATCGACGGAATCTCGCGCGAGTAATACAGCGAGCCGACCGCGCCGTTGTCGTAGTCGAAGGCGACCATCATGCTCTTGACGCGCTGTGTCGGGACCGGTGGTCGACGGCGACGGACGAAACCCGGCTGATGCTGGTGATGCGCGGCCCGAGGCTGCGCGGCCAGGTGCAGCCAGTGGATGCCTTCCTCGAAGAACGCATCGCCGCCGGCCATCGATTCGTCGTTGCGCCAGTCGTCGGCGGTCTTGAGGCGCTTGACGATGCTGCTGAAGTGGCCGAACACCATCTCGCCGATCACGCCGTCGGCGAGCAGCTGGCGCAGCTTGATCGCGAGCGGCTTGTAGTGATCGTTCTCGCCGACCAGCACCACGCGCTGTCGCCTGGTCGCGCGCCTCGCGCACCGTCTCGTAGTCCGCCATCGTCAGGTAGGCCGGCTTCTCGACCAGCACGTGCTTGCCGGCGGTCAGCGCCTGCAGCGTCAGGTTCAGATGAAAGCGCGGCGGCACCGCGATGACGACCGCGTCGACGTTCGGATCGTTGATCGCGTCGGCGTAGTCCGAATAGCTGCCGGTGCCGCGAAACTCACCGCAGAACTCCGCCGCCTTGGCCTTGTCGCGGCTGGCGTAGCCGCAGACGATCTCGCTCTTGAAGCGCCGCAGGTTGCGGCTGTGCACGCGCGTGATGAAGCCGCAGCCGAGAAAGGCGATGCGGAGGGGTGAAGGCATCGGAGCAATCCATCATATCGTTGCTACCGGCGTCCGAGGGTGATCACCACCTTCGCTTCGGTGTCCGCCGCTAGCGCGACGCCCGAAGCGGTCACGTCGCTGCGATCGTGAACGATCGAGCGAATTACCCACTCCGGATCCAGGCCCATGAGCTGCAGCTTGCGAGTGCCGAACAGCCCCTCGAGCGTGAACGAACCGTTCGCGGCAACCGGCGCGTCTGTGATATCGAGGGGGTTTACCTCGACGCCGTCCTGGATCCAGGACGCGCCGACACGCACCCCGTCCAACGCCGGTGCGGCGCCTTTCTCGACGGTGATCCGCCCGGTAATGCGAGCAGCGCGTTGCAGATAAAGCAGGATTTCCTGTTCGCCGCCGATCATGTCGACGGCGTCGTGCGCGGTCAGGATTCGATCGCCGGAGCGCGCGCGCGCCGTCAGGAAGTATCGCCCTTCGATCATGCCGTTGATGGTGCCGGTCCCGCTGTCATCGAGCGTGACCGTGCGGCTGACCAGCGGCTCGACGCGGACGAACGACACGCCGAGATCAGTGAGTTGTTCGAGCGTCACGACGCGAACGGTCAATATGTTGTCGGCCAGCCGCGGCGCAACGATCGTGACGTCGTCGGTCGTGCGCCCGGGAACGAGCTCGATGAAACTGGCCGCTCCAGTCAGCAAAACGCCGGGATAGTAGAGGATCGGCGGGCGCAGCGCGCCGGGCTCCTGCGGCAACTCCGCTTCGACCAGCCATCCGCCGGAAGGAAGATTGGTCAGCTCAAACGTTCCGTCGCGACCAGTCTGTGCGGCTTTGGACATCTCGTACCGCGCATCGAACCGTGGCATTCCGAGCTTGACGGTAGCTCCTGCAATAGGACGGCCCGTCGCATCGAGCACCTTGCCGCGCGCCGTCGCGCCCTTGATCAGCTGTACATCGATGTTCGACTTTCGCTGATCGCGGACCACCGCGACGGTGTCGCACCGCAGCGGTTCGCCGCCATCGCTCCGGAAGCAGGCGGGCAGATGCGAATCGCAAACGGTGTTGACGTGGTATTCAGCGTCGGCGATGCCAGCAAACGCGTAAGCGCCAATGCTGTCGGTCTTCGTCATGGCGTTGCGAGAGACGACGTCGAGTTGGTTGAGCGCGACCACGCAGCCGGCTACCGGCTGTTTCGTCTGCGCATCAATCAGCACGCCACTAATCGCCGATGTCCCCGGCGCAATTGACCCCGGACCCACCGGTTGAGCGAAGCCGGTCCCGGCGACGGCGAGCGCTGCCACCAGTGGTATAAGTCGCATGCTCCGAGGGACAACTATGAGATCAGGAATCCGCATCGCCATCTGCCTCAGTTGCGTAAGTGTCGCGCCTTCCCTGGCCGCTGCGCAAGCACCGGCAACGCCACCAGGTCCGGCGCCCGCGCCGGGCTCACCGGCGACCTTCAAGTCGGCCGCGGACATCGCCGCGGTGCTGCAGAAGGCGAACGCGGCTGCAGTGCAGCCGGCACGGCGTCGTCGGCGGTAACCGCAAATCAAGACTATCGGGTCAGCGTACTGACTCGCGCCAAGCCCGCGGGCGCGCTCGCGCATCCGGGCAATACCGAATTGCTCTACATCACCGAAGGCGTCGGGCATCATCACCACCGGGGGCACTCTGGTTGCCGGCGGCGGCCGGCAAGCCGGCTTCGATCGTCAACGGCGTGGAGCAACGCTTCACCAAGGGCGACGTGATCATCGTTCCGGTCGGCTCGCCGCACTGGTTTTCGACGATCGACACGCCGGTCACCTACCTTGAAGTCCGGTGGGTGGCGCCGAAGTAGAATCCGGTCTTTGGCACAAACCAATCTCTGGACGGTCTTCTCCGACACGGTCGCGCGTTTCGGAGACCGGACCGCGGTCGAGATCCAGCGCCCCGACCGCCTCGATCAGTTCACCTATCGCGGCCTCTCCGACATGGCCTCGGCGTGGGCCGCGTGGCTCGCCGCTGAAGGCATTGCTCCCGGCGATCGCTGCGCGATCCTCGCGCACAACGACGCGCACTGGTGCGCGGTCTACCTCGGCATCCTGAAGCGCGGCGCCATCGCCGTCCCGCTCGACACCAACTACTCCGCCTCGCAAGTCGCGACGATCGTCGCGCGACTCCGGGCGCGAAGATGCTGTTCGTCAGCGACAAACTGAAGGCGAACGCCGCCAC
The DNA here is from genome assembly GCA_963795125.1 of uncultured Acidimicrobiia bacterium. GTDB lineage: Bacteria > Acidobacteriota > Vicinamibacteria > Vicinamibacterales > UBA2999 > 12-FULL-67-14b. Next base: position 292,246 of record CAWCGQ010000003.1, read on the forward strand.
CGCCGGGCGTCCCGCTGGCGAACCTGCACCTGGAACCCAACAGAACCAAACCCTTGGAACCGCTGGAACCCCTGGAACCGATGGAACCGGGCGTCCGCCTGCGGTCATTCTTTATACCACGCGGTACGACCTCGGATCCGAAAGGCGTCGTGCTCTGACGCACGCCAACCTGCTGGCCGAGCGCGACGCCGCCTTCGCCGTGGTCGATCGTCAACGAGAACGACGCGATCCTCGGCGTGCTGCCGCTGTTCCACTCGCTCGCGCAGCTCGCCAACCTGCTGCTGCCGTTCGCGGTCGGCGCGCGCGTCGTCTATCTCGAGACGCTGAACTCCGCGGATCTGGTCAAGGCGCTGTCCGAGCGCAGGATCACGATCTTCGTGTGCGTGCCGCAGTTCTTCTACCTGATCCACCAGCGGGTGATGCAGCAGGTGCAGAAGTCGAACGTCGGTCAAGCGCGGCTGATCTTCAGGCTGCTGCTCGCGATCGAACTTCCGGCTGCGGCGGATCGGCATCAACCTCGGCCCGACGTTGTTCGGCAAGATCCACGACGTGATGGGCCGGGACATGCGGCTGTTCGTGACCGGCGGATCGAAGTTCGATCCGCTGATCGGCCGCGACCTGTATTCGCTCGGCTTCACCATCCTCCAGGCCTACGGCCTGACCGAAACCAGCGCCGCCGCGACCATCAACACGCCCGACGAAGCGCACATCGACACGGTGGGCCGCGCGCTGCCCGGGCATGGAGATCAAGATCGTCGACGGCGAGATCGCGGTGCGCGGACCGAACGTGATGCAGGGGTATCACAACCGCCCCGATGCGACCGCCGCGGTGATGAAGGACGGCTGGTTCTACACCGGCGATCTCGGGACGCATGGACGAGCAGCGGCCGCATCACCATCACCGGCCGCAAGAAGGAGATGATCGTGCTCGTCGTCGGGGAAGAACATCTATCCCGAAGAGATCGAGGCGCACTACCGCCAGTCGCCGTTCGTGAAGGAGATCTGCGTGATGGGGCTGGCGGAGCCCGGCCGGCCGATCGTCCGAGCGGCTGTTCGGCGTGGTCGTGCCGGACATGGAGTTGCTGCGCGAGAAGACAGATCGTCAACGCCGGCGACATCATCCGCTTCGAGATGGAGGGGCTGGCCGCGGGCCTGCCGGCGCACAAGCGCGTGCTCGGCTACGACATCTGGTTCGAGCCGCTGCCGCGAACCACGACGCAGAAGATCAAGCGTCACGAGGTCGAGCGGATGGTGCGCGAGCGCCGGCGCAGCGCGTCCACCGGACGCCGAGGTGCGCGATCGATCCCGCGGATCGGGCGTGGATGAGCGAGCCGCACACCGGCGGCGGTGATCGCCGTGCTGCGGCCGCGGCTGAAGCAGGGAGCGCGGCTCTTTCCGGATGCGAACCTCGAGCTCGACCTCGGCTTCGATTCGATGGAGCGCGTCGAGCTGCTGACCGAGCTCGAGCAGCGGCTTCAGACGAAGGTGCCGCAGAAGGCCGCGTCGGAGATCTTCACCGTGCGGCAGCTGGTGGCGGCGCTGACGGTCGCCGCCGACCGTCCGACGACGTGGTCGTCCGAGCGCAGCAATCAGCCGCAATCGTGGGCGACGATTCTTCGCGACCTGCCGCCGGCCACCGATCCCGTGCTGAGCGGACTGCTCGAGCGGCCGTCCGCTCGCAGCGCCGCTGCTGTTTCTCGGGGCCGACTGCTGCGGCTGCTGATCGCGCGCGTCGACCTGTCGGGCGTCGAGAACCTTCCCGCAAAGCGGCGCCTACATCATCAGCCCGAACCATCAGAGCTACCTGGATCCGCTGCTGATGTGCGGCGTGTTGCCGTTTCGCGTCTTCAAGAACCTGTTCTTTGTGGGCGCGGTCGAATACTTCGAAACGCCGCTGAGCCGATGGTTCGCGCGGCTCGCCAACCTGGTCCCGGTCGATCCGGATTCCAACCTGATTCCGGCGATGCAGGCGGGCGCGTTCGGACTGACGCACGGCAAGGTGCTGGTGTTGTTTCCGGAAGGCGAGCGATCGATCGACGGCACGGTGAAGAAATTCAAGAAGGGCGCGCCGATCCTGTCGCAGCATCTCGGCGTGCCGATCGTGCCGGTCGCGATCAAGGGCGTCCACGAACTGTGGCCGCGCGGCCGCGGCCTCAACTGGAGCCTGGTGTGGCCGTGGAGCGGCCACCGCATCTCGATCGTCGATCGGCGAACCGATGTCGTTCGCGGAAGGCGCCGATTACACCGACTCCACGTCGCAGTTGCGCGAGCGTGTTGAGAAGATGTGGCAGACCCTGTAGCCAAGCCAGGAGGACCAAGGTCTTGCTGACCAGCTGTGTTGGCGTCGACGTTTGTGATGGGCGGATAACGGTTGCATCACCCGACGAAACCGCGACCACCGCGTGATTTGGCGGCGGGCCTGATGCGGAATTTCGAACGCATCGGCTATCACCAGATTCGCTTGAGGGCTTAGACTTCGTCGAGCAGACGTGACACAACACCATGGAGGTCTGGCGTGAGTAATTCGACCGAAGCGTACCTGTACGAACCCGGAGACGGTGAACTGCGGTGGATGGGCGAGACATCGACCCGCTTCCTGGCGACGGGCGCCCTCACCGGCGGCGCATTTGCCCTTGTCGAGGAACGCGCCAAACGCGGTATCAGCGTGCCGCTCCACAAGCACGACGCTGATGTGGAGTCGTTCTTCGTGCTCGAAGGCGAGATCTCATTCTTTCTCGGCAGCCATTCCGGCCGCCGAGTCGCGGCGGGCGCTTTCGCACACGTTCCGGCGGGCACGATTCACGGTTTCCGAATCGAATCAGACACCGCGCGCTACCTGATTCTGACGACACCCCGACACGCGGAGTTCTATCGGGCGATTACGGCCACGTCGCCCCTCACCACAATCGATGACGCGATGATCGGCAAGGCCTGCCAGGAGTTCGGTGTCGATTTTGTCGGCCCCTTGCCGGCCTAGTCGAGACGCCGCAACCGAACTGTCGGGGTCGGGCGGGCAAGGCGCGCAACGTTACAGGTCTTCGGATTTCAGGCCCGTTCGCTTCGCAATTCGCGCGAGCATCGCCGGCCCAATTTCGTCATCGTCGTGAAACGCGAACACCAAGTCAGGCCAGCCAGGTCGAGCCAGGGTTCGGTGGGAACCAGATTGTCGCTTGATGGCCCAGCCGATGCGCAGCAACGCGGCGAGCACGCGTCGCGCCTTCGTCGCCGGCCAAGTGCTCACGCAGCGTGGAAAGTGACGTTGAGGAATTCGCCAGGGGCCTCACGGTGGTCGAGGCGCTCGGCGAGCACGCGCAGTGCCAGGGCCTGCACCTTCGCGACGGCCTCGGACTGGTCGACGCCGTATGCCATTACGCCAGACAGGTCTGGAATCTCGGCGAGCCATCGACCATCGGCTTCACGTTCGAGTTCAATCTTGAACGTCACAAGGGCACTCTAGCACCCGACCGGCGGTCGAACAAGCCACTGCAGCTGCCGCCTTGCGCAGCGGTTTCACTCCTGCGCGTAAACCCCGCGTTACCCGCCGACGTCGCGATCGCGGACGCCAATCAGATACAGGATGCCGTCGAGGCCCATCGCCGAAATCGACTGGCCCGGCGCTCGATCGCACGATCGGTTTGGCGCGAAACGCGATGCCGAGCCCGGCGAGGCGCAGCATCGGCAGGTCGTTGGCGCCGTCGCCGACCGCGATGCACTGCTCGAGGCTCAGGCCTTCCTCGGCGGCAATCTTCTCGAGGCAATCCGCCTTCATCGCGCCGTCGACGATCGGCGGCACCACCTCGCCGGTGACCAGCCCGTCCCGGATCTCGAGCGTGTTGGCCTGCAGGTGATCGATGCCGAGGCGCTCCTGCAGCACGCGCCCGAAGAAGGTGAAGCCGCCTGACAGGATCGCGGTCTTGTAGCCAAGACGCCGCAGCGTCGCCACCAGCCGCTCGGCGCCGTCGGTCAGCGGAATTGCGTCGACCACCTGCTGCAGCGCCGACTCCGGCAGCCCCTTCAGCAGCGCGACGCGCCGGCGGAAGGACTGCCTGGAAGTCGAGCTCGCCGCGCATCGCGCGTTCGGTGATCGCCGCGACTTCGCCGCCGACACCGGCGTGACGCGCCAGCTCGTCGATCACTTCGCCCTGGATCAGCGTCGAGTCCATGTCGAACGCCACCAGCCGGCGATTGCGCCGGAAGATCGAGTCGTGCTGGAACGCCACGTCGACGTCGCCGGCGTCGGTCATGCGCGCCAGCTCGGTGCGCACCGCGTCCTCGTTCGACCGTCGCCGGTGTGGACGAGCGTCGCGGTGAACTCGACGCAGAACCGCTCGCAGCGAATCTCGACGCTTCGAGCGCGATGCGCGACGACAGCCGATCGATGCGGTCGATGTTCAGTCCCGCGCCGGACAGGATCCCGGAGATCTGCGCGATGTGCCCGGCGGTGATCGCCGGGCCGAGCAGCGTGATGATGAAGCGCTTGCGCGTCTGCGCGCCGACCCACGACTGGTACTCGGCGGCGGACGAGGCGGAGAACTTCACCTCGACGTCGAGCCGATGGGCCTCGAGCAGCAGATCGGTGAGCAGCGCCGACGAGCGCAGCGCTTCCGGCAGCTCGATCAGGATGCCGAACGCCAGCCCGTCGTGGATCACCGCCTGGCCGATGTCGAGCACGCGCACGCCGTAGCGCGCCAGGATCGAGGTCAGCGCGAAGGTGACGCCGGGACGATCGTGACCGGTGACGCGGATCAGAAGTGCGCTGGCTTGCCCGCGCCGCAGCCGGATGGCGCCGACTGCGGAACTCAACTCCTGCAGCGCCTTCGACAGGAAGCTCGCGATCGCCGACGTCACCTGCGGTGACACCTCGGCGTCGGGCCCGAGCGTCGCGTACTCGGCGACGTCGCCGGTCTTGGCCGGCACCAGCAGGTGATTGACGCCGGGCACCTTCACCACTTCGACGGCCACCTTGGCGCCCTTGCGCGCGCGCGCCAAGCTCGGCCAGCTTGTCGGCGTGGTGCGGCCGGCACCTGCGTGTCGAGCTCGCCCTGCACGATCAGCATCGGCTGGCGCGTGTCGTTCATCGCCTTCTCGGGATTGAACGTCAGGAAGCTGTAGAACCACGGCGTGTCGGCGACGCGGCGGGCCTGCTCGGGAATGTCGGCCCAGCCCGTGCCCTTGATCACGGCGGTGTTGATCTTTTCCTGGAGCGCCTGTCTCTCCGCCCGCTGCGCATCGTCGATCGGCATCTTCGACAGCAGGTACTTCTGCTGTTCGAGCACGATCTCGTTGCCGCTCGTCGACGGGCCGGCCAGCAGCGCCAGCGCCGTCGATCTTGTTGCGCTCCCGGCCGGCGGTCAGCATCGCGACCAGCGCGCCTTCGCTGTGGCCGACCAGGGCAATGCGATCCTTGTCGACGTCCTTGCGCTTCTCGAGCCACAGCAACACCTGCCGCGCGTCCTCCGCGTAGTCGGCGATGGTCGCCGATTCGGCGCGGCCGCCGCTCTGGCCGACGCCGCGCTTGTCGTAGCGCACGACGAAGAAGCCGGCGTCGGCGAGGTCGCGCGCGATGTGGCCGAACACCGGGATGCCGGCGACGGTTTCGTCGCGATCGGTCGGCGCCCGATCCGGCAACCAGGATCACGGCAGGCAGCGGCTGGTCGGACTTGGGCTTGGTGATCGTGCCCGCCAGGTTGAAGCCGATGCTCGGAATGGTCACGGTCTCGTCGCCGGGATTCGAGAAGGCCGACGTGCGAGAGGCCGCCGACGCAATGTCCTCGCGCGCCATCTCGACTTGTCTGCGAGGGAATGTTCATGCGCAGCAGCCGGCCGTCGGTGTCGGCCCACAGGTTGACCGACCAGGTCGCCGGCCGGCGGCGGGTTGTTGAACGTCATGGCGTAGCGCATCGCCTGGATCGTGCCCTTCGGCGTGTCGATGCTCTCCGGGCACCGCGCTCGTCACCCGGATGGTGATCTTCGGCCTGCGGGGCGACGTAGCCGCGCAGCTCCGCGCCGGCGGTCTTGCCTTGCAGACGCCAGCGCGAGCGCCGCGTACGAACCAAGAAACGTGTTCGGGAGGACGATGGTGTCGGCCGACACCGTCGTCGACCTTCGATTGCGGCGCGCCCTGCACCGCGATCACGTTCGACGGCCTTGGTGCCGTCGAAGGTCGTCTTCAGCGTGACGTCCTGGCCGCGGACGATGCCGTCGACGAGCAGCGACTTCGGGTCGCCACTGCGCGTCGTAATTGACTTCGGCGACGCGCGTCGTGATGTCGATCGGCGGTCCCAGGCGGCTCGTGCCGCGCACGATCCAGCCGTCGGCCACCCGCACCACCAGCGCCTCTTCGCGGCCGATCGGCTGCGAGCGGAAGAACACCAGGAACTGGGTGCCGTTCTCGGCGACCGGCACCGGCAGAGGCGGCGGCGCCTGCGCCGCGCCGAGCCGGCTGACAGCGGAAAGCAGGAAGCGCCAGACAAACGCCAGTAAGATGGGAGAAGAGTCACCCACAATACAATTAGAACATGTTTTCCCTGGACGGCTACAAGGCGGCTCTGGCCAATGGCGGCGTGGTCAGGCGCGCCGATCGCGGCGTTCTTGACGGTTTCCGGCGCCGATCGCGCGACCTGGCTCCAGGGCCTGCTCACCAACGACGTTGGCTCCTTGAAGGACGGCGAGACGGTGTACGCGGCCTATCTCACCCCGCAGGGGCGGATGATCAGCGACATGAACGTGATCGAGCGCGGCGGCCGCATCCTGCTCGACGTGCCGGCGCCGCTGGCCGCGTCGCTCCGCGACCGGCTCGACGGCCTGATCTTCTCCGAGGACGTGCAGGTCACCGACGAGAGCGCCGCGCTGTGGGTGTGGACGGTGATCGGCACGGACGGCCTCGACGACATCATTGGTGAAACGCTGCCCGCCGAGTTCGCCTCGCTCACGCCGGTCGAGTTCGATACCTTCGAGGTCATTCGCATCGAGCGCGGCGTGCCGCGGTTCCTGGCCGACATGGACGAGGACACCATTCCGCTCGAAGCCGGCATCGAGGATCGCGCCATCTCGTTCACCAAGGGCTGCTACGTCGGGCAGGAAGTGATCGTCCGGGTGACGACGCGCGGCGGCGGCCGCGTCGCGAAGAAGCTGGTGCGATGGATCGCCGATGCCGTCCGCCGAGATCGTGCCGTTGCGCGACGCGAAGATCGTGTCGTTCGACAAGGACATCGGCCGGGTCACCAGCGCGGCCTTTTCGCCGACCATCAACCGCGTCGTCGGCCTCGGCTACGTGCACCGCGATTTCCTCACGGCCGGCACGGAAGTCACGGTGGTGTGGAATGATTCGCGCATCAAGGTGTTCATTCGATGAAGCCAGGGCCGCAGAAGCCGCAGAATCATTTTGTCTCTCGCGCACGACTGGCCATGTTCGGCGCTTTGCTTGTTGCCTTCGTCGCGAGCCAGGCCGGCCTGAGTTCCCAGGCTCCCCAACCGTCGGTGTGGTTCAAGGGCAACCTTCATACTCATACGCTCAACAGTGACGGCGATTCGACGCCCGATGACGTCGTGCGCTGGTATCGGGAGCACGACTACAACTTCGTCACCCTGACCGATCACAACTACCTCACCAGCGTCGACGGCCTCAACGCGCTGCACGGCGCCGACGACAAGTTCCTCGTGATGAAAGGCGAGGAGGTGACCGATCGCTTCGGCAACAAGCCGATACACATCAACGGCTTCGGCCCCAACGCGTTCATCAAGCCCACTGGTGGCAGTTCCGTCCTCGACATGGCGCAGAAGATGATCGACGCCATTCGTGCGTCCGGCGCGGCACCGAGTATCAATCATCCGAATTTCGGATGGGCGATTTCGGCTGATGAGCTGCTGCAGCTGCAGCGCACACGGCTGTTCGAGGTCTTCAACGGCCATCCGTTCGTGAACAACGCCGGCGGTGGCGGCGTTCCAGGCCTCGAAGAGGTGTGGGATCGCATGCTGTCGAGCGGCAAGATGCTGTACGGCATTGCCGTGGACGATGCGCACTACTTCAAGAGGCCTGAGGACAGGACCGCGCCTCGGCCGGGGCAGGGATGGGTCTACGTGCGTGCGCCGCGGCTTGAATCGCGAGCGCTGATCGAGGCGCTCGAGCGCGGGGAGTTTTATTCATCGACCGGGGTTGAGCTGCAGGCGTTGACCGCAACCGGCGCATCGCTGACCGTGGCGGTGAAGACCGAGCCGCAAAGCAAATATCGCATCCAGTTCATCGGCAGACAGGGCCGGGTCCTGAGCGAAGAGACCAGCTCGCCCGCTACCTACACGTTCAAGGGCGACGAGTCGTACGTGCGCGCCAAGGTGATCGAGTCAAACGGCAAGCTCGCCTGGATCCAGCCGGTCGCCGTCGGCGCCTCCGCTCCCCGATGACCCCGATCGTCGTCGTCGCCGCGGTGATCGAGCGGCGACGGATTGTTTCTGCTGACGCTGCGGCCCGACGGCACCCACCTCGCCGGTCATTGGGAGTTCCCCGGCGGCAAGGTCCACGACAGCGAAACGCACGCCGAGGCCCTGCGCCGCGAAATCTTCGAGGAGCTCGACGCGGTGGCGCGTGTCGGCGATCTCGTTCACACCGTCACGCACGCGTATCCGGAAAAGACGGTGCAGCTGTTCTTTTACAAGTGCGATCTGGACGGGGAAGCGAAGCCGATGATGGGGCAGCAGATGCGCTGGGTCGCGAAGCAGCGAGCTGTCGTCGCTGCCGTTCCCGGAAGCCGACCGCGACCTGATTACGACGCTGTCGCGTTGATCGTCGCCGCGCTCCGGCAGAACGCCTTCATCGAGCACTCCGGCATTTCGGTTTGCGCGCGCTGCAGTGCGTGGCGCCGAAATCCATCAGCGCCTGGTTGAAGTCGAAGACGTGGCGGTGCGGCAGCACCGCCGCCGACACCGCCCATAGGTGCTTCTTCATGGCGTGGCTCTTCGGATCGCCCTTGCCGACGAAGATCCGGAACAGCACGCGGGCGACGTTGGTGTCGAGAATCGCGGCGCGCTCGCGAAACGCGAAGCTGCGGATCGCGCCGGCGGTGTACTCGCCGATGCCCTTGAACGACAGCAGCGTGTCGCGATCGCTCGGCAGCTTGCCGTCGTAGTTGTCCACCGCCTGCTGCGCGATCGACTGCAGGCGCTTCGGCCGGATGTTGTAGCCGAGCGGCCGCCACGTCTGCCGCGACTTCCGCCGGCGGCGCTTCGGCCAGCACCATGAACGACGGGTACTTGCCGAGCCACTCGTGATACTTCGGCAGCACGCGATCGACCTGCGTCTGCTGCAGCATGATCTCCGACACCAGGATGTGGTACGGATCGTCGGTGTTGCGCCACGGCAGGTCGCGGCCGTTCTTGCGATACCAGGCGAGCAGGTTGCGCCGGAAACGCTGGCGCAGCGCCGGCGCCGGTAATGGTTGAGGACGAGGTTTCGGCAATTCGATCGCGTAGAGGCGGGTCGTGGGACCTGCCTGAGCCGCCTATAATCCTCCGTGAAGATCTACACCAAGACCGGCGATTCAGGCGACACCAGCCTGTTCGACGGCACGCGCGTCCGCAAGACCGATCCGCGCGTCGTCGCCTACGGCGACGTCGATGAGCTGCAGGCCTCGCATCGGCGTGGCGCGCGCCGTCGAAGCTGCCGCAGGATCTCGACGACATGTGCCTGGCGCTGCAGCGCGACCTGTTCGCGCTCGGCGCGCGGCTGGCCGATCCGGCGCACAAGATTGCCAAGCGCGTCGAGAAGATCGTCATCGACGACGCACAGCGTGGCGCGGCTCGAAGGCTGGATCGATCAGCTCGACGCGGAGATCCCGCCGCTGCGCCATTTCATCCTGTCGGACGGCTGTCCCGGCCGGCGCCGCGCTGCACCTGGCGCGCACCGTCTGCCGGCGCGCCGAGCGCTCGGTGCTGCTGCTCGGCGCATGACGCGGTCGAGCCGATCGTGATCATCTACATCAATCGCCTGTCGGACCTGCTGTTCACGATGGCGCGGGCCGCCAACCATCGCGCCGCCTGTCCCGGAAACGCCCTGGTAGGCACGACGCCGCCGATGACCGAGCTGCGCGAGGCCTACGCGGCGTGCGAGGCCCTCGCAAATCGCACTACGAAAACTTCCCGGTCGCGTCGAAGCTGATGCCGGCGCACCTGCGCCCGCACGTGGCGGCGATCTACGCGTTCGCGCGCACCGCGGACGACTTCGCCGACGAGCCGGGATACGAACAGGACGAGCGCCTGCGCTTGCTGGCCGAGTGGCGCGCGCGCCTGCGAGCCTGAACCCGACACCAACGTCGCTCCCGACACGATTCACTCCCGACAGGATGCCCTTCCCGACAAGATCTTCCTGGCCCTGCACGACACCATCCGATCGCTTCAAGCTGCCCGTCAGCCTGTTCGACGATTTGCTGGACGCGTTCACGCAGGATGTGACGACGACGCGCTATTCGACCTGGGCCGACGTGCTCGATTACTGCCGGCGATCGGCCAATCCGGTCGGCCGGCTGGTGCTGCGGCTGAGCGGCTACTCGGACGACGCCTCGATCGCGCCTCGGACGCGCGTCTGCACCGCGTTGCAGCTCACGAATTTCTGGCAGGACCTGGCGATCGACTGGCCGCGCGGCCGGCTCTACGTGCCCGAGGAAATCTGGCGCCGCCACGGCGCCGATCCCGACGTCGCTGCAAAGCGGGCGGATGACGCCCGAGTGGACCGCCGCGCTGCGCGAATGCGGCGCACGCACCCGGTCGCTGTTTCTCGACGGGCGGCCGGTGTGCCGACGGCGTGTCGGGCCGGCTGCGCTACGAGTTGCGCGCGACCTGGCTCGGCGGCACGCGCATTCTCGATCGCCTCGAGCGGTCCGGCTTCGATGTCTTCACGCGCCCGTCCCAAACTCGGAACGGCCGATGCATTAGTGATAGCGTTTGGAACGCTGCTGTGGCGCGAGACACCTCCTTCTCCTATTCGTTCGTAGTGCTGCCCGCCGAGCAGCGTCGCGGCATTGGCGCGGTGTGGGATTTCTGCCGCGCCGTCGACGATGCGGTGGATGAGGCGGTGGATGTGGCGACGGCGGCGGTCGAGGTGACGAAGTGGCGGGCCGAAGTGGGCCGGCTGTTCGGAGCCGAGGCGCCGCTGACGCCGCAGGCCCGCGACCTCAAACCGTACGTGGCGATGTTCTCGCTGTCGCGTCAGCCGTTCGACGATCTCGTGGACGGCGTCGAGATGGATCTGCGGCAATCGCGCTACGAGACCTTCGACGAGTTGGTCGGTTACTGCCGGCGCGTCGCCTCCGCGGTGGGCGTGATGTGCATCGAAGTGTTCGGCTGCCGCGATTCGCGGTCGCGCGACTACGCCTTCAATCTCGGCCTGGCGCTGCAGCTCACCAACATCATTCGCGACATCGAGGCGGACCTGCAGCAGGGCCGCATCTACCTGCCGCAGGAGGATTTGCGCGCGTTCGGCGTCACCGAGGCGGCGCTCGCCGCCGGCCAGATGACCGAGCCGGTGCGCCGGCTGCTGGCGCACCAATGCCAGCGGGCGCGGCACTTCTACACCGCCGCGGCGCAGGCGATGCCGCCGGCGGAGTCGCGCAAGCTGGTCGCCGCCGAGATCATGGGCGGCATCTACTTCGAGATCCTGCAGCGCATCGAGCGGCGCGGCTACGACGTGTTCACCGAGCGGGTGCGCGTGCCGAAGTTCGTGCGGGCGCGGATCGCGCTGCAGATCTGGGCGCTGTCGCAGCTGTCGGCGATCGGTCTGACCCGCTCCGCTCGTGCATGAGCTACGACGCGATCATTATTGGCGGCGGCTGCGCGGGCTTCAGCGCCGCGACGGCACTGGCCGACTCCGGCGCGCGCGTGCTGGTCGTCGAGGCCCGGCCCGGGCTCGGCGGCCGCGCCACCGCCTTCACCGATCCTGACACCGGCGAGCGCGTCGACAACGGGCAGCACATCCTGATGGGCTGTTACGACGCCACGTTCGCGTTTCTGCGCCGCATCGGCGCCGCCGATCGCGTGCGCTGGCAGAGCGGCCTCAAGGTGTCGATGATCGATCGCGCCGGCCATCACAGCGTGCTGTCGCTGCCGGCGCTGCCGTCGCCGCTGCACTTGCTCGCCGGCGTGCTGACGTGGGACGCGCTCAGTTGGGGTGAGCGGCTGTCGGTCCTGAGGATCGGCTCGGCGCTGCGATCGGGTGGCGGCCCGACGGCCGCCGCGCCAGGCGCCGCCGCGGACCAGACGGTCTGTCGGTGCGCCAGTGGCTGGTGAACAACGGCCAGGCGCCGCGGCTGTGCGAGTTGTTCTGGGAGCCGCTCGCGCTCGCCGCGCTCAACCAATCGATCGATCAGGCGGAGGCGTCGTACTTCATCAGCGTGCTTCGAGCGCGTCTTCGGACCGGACCCGGCGGCCGCCGCGCTGGTGTTGCCGGCGGTGCCGCTCGACGAGATGTACGCCGAGCCGGCGCGGGCGTGGCTCGAGGCGCGCGGTCACGCAAGTGCGGGTCAACGCACCGGCGAAGGTGGTGATCGATCGGGATCAGGTCACCGGCGTGCGGGTTCGCGACGAGTTGATCGAAGCGCCGATCGTGATTTCAACCGTGCCCTGGCACGCGCTTCACGCGCTGTTCGAGACGCCGCCGGCCGCGCTGCAGGACACGATCGCGAATGCGTCGGCCCTGGCCAGCCTGCCGATCGTGACGGTCAACCTCTGGTTCGATCGCGCGGTGATGCACGAGCCGCTGGTCGGGCTTGCCGGGACGCAATTTTCAATGGGTGTTCGATCGCCGCGCCATCGTCGGCGGCGACTCGTCGCACCTGTCGCTCGATCTCGAGCGGCGCCGAGACGATTGTCGCGATGTCGAACGACGAGCTCGCCGCGATGGCCCTGGCCGAGGTGCGAGCCGCGCATGCCCGAGGCGCGGCCCGCGAAGCTGCGAAAGAGCCTGGCCGTGCGCGAGAAGCGCTCGACGTTCTCGCTCGCCTCGGACGCGCCGCCGCGGCCGCGAACGCACACCGCGATTCGCGGGTTTCTTCTGGCCGGCGACTGGATCGACACCGGCCTGCCGGCGACGATCGAGTCGGCGGTCGTCTCCGGTCACCTTTCCGCCTGCGCGGCCGAAGGCCGCTACGGCGAGACCGCATGACCGCCGTCCTCGTCCACTATTCGGAGGTCGCGCTCAAGGGGCAGGAACCGCTCGTGGTTCGTCGGCCGGCTGGTCCGCAACATCCACGGCGCGCTCGCCGGCCTTCACATCAAGGAAGTGCGCACGCCGATCGGCCGCATCGAGGTGGTGCTCGGCCAGGATGCGGTGATGCCCGAAGTGCTCGATCGGCTGTCGCGCATCTTCGGCATCCACAACTACTCGATCGCCACGCGAATACCGCTCGACTTCGACGGCATGGCCGAGGCGATCGTTTCGCGGCTGCCGCCGAAGGACTCGGTCAGAAGCTTCCGCGTGTTCGTGCGGCGCTCCGATCAGAAGTTCCCGATCCCGTCGCCGGAGCTGGCGCGCGATCTCGGCTCGCGCGTCTGGACGGCGCGCGGATGGAAGGTCGATCTCGATCATGCCGACCTCGTGATCAGCGTCGAGATCATTCCCGGCGCCGCGTTCTGCTACATGGGCAGGCAGCTTGGGCCCGGCGGCCTGCCGGTCGGCACCGGCGGCCGGCTGGTGGCGTTGCTGTCCGGCGGCATCGATTCGCCGGTGGCGGCGTGGCGCATGATGCGCCGTGGCTGCCAGCTCACGCTGGTGCACTTTCACAGCGTGCCGTTCCTGTCGAACGCGTCGCAGGAGAAGGCGCGCCGGCTCGCCCGAGGTGCTGACCCGCTACCAGTTGAAGACCAAGCTCTACCTGGTGCCGTTCGGCGAACTGCAGCGGCAGATCACGCTCAGCGTTCCGGGCGACCTGCGCGTGGTGGTGTATCGCCGGATGATGCTGCGCATCGCGCAACGGATCGCGCGTGACGTGCGCGCCCGCGCGCTCGTCACCGGCGACGTGATCGGCCAGGTGGCCTCGCAGACGCTCGACAACATGACGACCATCGATCGCGCGAGCCACATGACGGTGTTTCGGCCGCTGGTCGGGATGGACAAGGAGGAGATCATCGCCCAGGCGCAGCGGCTCGGCACCTTTGACATCTCGATCGAGCCCGACCAGGACTCGTGCACGCTGTTCACGCCGCGCCACCCCGAAACGCACGCGCAGCGCTACATGATCGACCCCGTCGAAGCTGACGCTGCCCGTGGACGAGATGGTGGCCGCCGCGGTCAGCGCCTCGGTCGTGGAAGAGCTGTCGTACCCGGTGGTAAAGTAAAGCGTTATGCCCACAGTTGAAGAGATCCTCGGATCGGACGCCGCCGCACTGCTCGAGCACCAGTGCAAGACCATTTCCAGGGACTCGCTGCACCTGCCGGGGCCCGATTTCGTCGAGCGGATTCACCTCCACTCCGACCGCCCGGTGCCGGTGCTCGGCAAGCTGCAGTCGCTGTTCGACCACGGGCGCCTCGCCGGCACCGGTTACGTGTCGATTCTTCCGGTCGACCAGGGCATCGAACATTCCGCCGGCGCGTCGTTCGCGCCCAACCCGCATCTATTTCGACCCCGAGAACATCGTCAAGCTGGCGCTCGATGGCGGCTGCAACGCCGTGGCCTCGACGCTCGGCGTGCTCGGCATGTGCGCGCGCAAGTACGCGCACCGGATTCCGTTCATCCTCAAGTTCAACCACAACGAGTTCATTTCCTATCCGAACAGCTACGACCAGATCCGCTTCGCCAGCGTCAAGCAGGGCTTCGACATGGGCGCGGCCGGCGTCGGCGCGACGATTTATTTCGGATCGGAAGAATCGAAGCGCCAGATCCAGGAAGTGAGCGAGATGTTCCAGCAGGCCCACGAGCTCGGCATGTTCACCGTGCTGTGGTGCTACCTGCGCAACCCCGCGTTCAAGACCAAGGACGTCGACTACCACCTCGCCGCCGACCTGACGGGGCAGGCCAATCACCTCGGCGTGACGATCGACGCCGACATCATCAAGCAGAAGCTGCCGGAGACCAACGGCGGCTACGACGCCGTCAAGTTCGGCAAGACCGACAAGCGGGTCTACTCGGTGCTGTCGAGCGAGCACCCGATTGACCTGACGCGCTATCAGCTGGCCAACTGCTACATGGGCCGCGCCGGCCTGATCAATTCCGGCGGCGCGTCGGCCGGGGAGAGCGATCTCAAGGAAGCGGTCAAGACCTCGGTGATCAACAAGCGCGCCGGCGGCATGGGCCTGATCTCGGGCCGCAAGGCCTTCCAGCGGCCGATGAAAGAGGGCATCGCGCTTACTGAACGCGATCCAGGACGTCTACGCGGACCAGCGCATCACGGTCGCGTGACACCTGAGCTTGGCCCGCCGAAGCCTTTGGCGAAGGCGGCCGGTGCTGCTCGCGGCAGTCGTTCTGATCCCGGCTCGCTGCAGCTGACGCGGCCAGGGTATTCCGTCGACGAAGAGTTCACGGTGTTCGCCGTGCGCGGCATACAGGCGAGCACGGCCTGCCGCTGCTGCCGTCGGGCCTGCTCTACGATCGCGGGCTCGGCTATTCCTACGCCAGCTGGCTGGTGAGCCTCTTTCCCGGCGACGACCTGATGGCCGCGCGCGCGGTCAGTCTGCTGAGCGCGATTGCGAGTCTCTGGCTGACGTTCAAGCTGATCTCGCGTCTGGCGGGTGAGGGGGCGGGCCTGCTCGCCGCCATTCTCATTGCGAGCTCCGTCCCCTTCTGGGCCACCGCAACGAGCGCCCGCTTTTACGCGCCGTTTCTCGCGTCGGTGCTCGGCGTCTTGGTCTCGCTCAGCACGCTGCGCACCACCAGCAACCTGCGGGTGCTGGGCACGATCGCGGCGTTGGCCGCGGTGGCGCGCTGGACCCACGAGCTCGCATTCATCTGCGCACTCATTCCGATGTTCTACTGGACGGTGGCCCGCGGCGACCGGCGCCGCTGGCTGCTGGGATCGATTGCGGTGGTGACGGGGTTGCTGGCCGGCCAGGCGGTGATCTTCGCGCTGCACGCGCTTGCGCCGACGAGCGGCGAGACGATGGTGCGGCGGTTCTTCCTGTGGCAGGTGCTGAACCTGTTCGAGCGGCCGGGCGATCGCCAGTTCCTGATTCCCATCGTCGTGATGGCGCTCGCCTGGATCGTCGCGCCGGCGCGCGCGCGCATCGTGTCGGCGGTCGCGTTGTCGGTGTCGGCGATGATCCTCTCGTATTCGATCGCCGTTGCCACCAACAGCGCCCCGCTTTCGAGGGCGCTGGTCGAGGCGGTCGTCATCGAAGGCTCACGTTACCCCCTGGACATGTTCTGGCATATCGCGAGAACGATGCCGTTCACGCTGCTGCTGGCCATCGCCGGCCTCGTCACCCGTGTCACCGGTCTCGGCGGCGAGTGGCCGCGAAGCCAACGCGTCCTGCACCTGTTGTGGATTGGCTGGGTGCTGTGGTTCGGCGTGATTGAGTCCGGCATCACCACCAACTACCTGCTGTTGCCGCTGTCGTTCATGTTGATGACACTTGCCGTCGATCTTCACGCGGTGCACCTGGTGCCGACCGCTCCGGCGCGCCGGTACTTCAGCTCGCCGGCCGTACCGGCCGTGTTCGCCGTCGTCGGACTGATTGCGCTGGTCGCGCACGATCAGTGGCGCGGCGCGGATTCGATGGTGGCCAGGCTCGACGCGGCGCGTCCGACGATTCACGTCGCGGACATCGCGGAGATTCGCGACAGCCTTCAGCCGTCCGATCGTGTCGTCTGCACGGACGAGCTCGGCTGCCTGATGCTGGTTGGCCGCATCGATCGATGGCTGGCGCTGGACGACTACGTTCGCGAGCGGTTCCTGGTGCGGCGCGGCGACGCGCCGGTCACCGGCGTTTATACCGGGGTGCCGGCGGCGTTTCGCCCGGCAGATCTGTTCGGCCCGAACGCGGACGGCAGCCTGCCCGATCGCATCCTGATCGTGGATTTGTTCAAGGAGTATCCGATCGGCAACTCCCGATCGTGGCTGCCCCGAGCGATTGAAGAGGACGGCTTGCAGGTCGTCCCCTTGCTCGAAACCACGCAATTGCGCGTGATCGAGATTTCGCCGCCCGAACGGCACGCAGCCAGTAGAAAGGGCAGCCACCGATTAAGCACCGATTAGACACCGATCCAGAGCGAACCCGCGACGCCGGGCTCCGCCCGGCGTCAAACGCGAGATCGAGAACCGGATCAAGAGCGTCGAGTGCACTTTCGATGTCGCTCTTGATCCGGTTCTCGGTCTCGCGTTTGGCCCGGAGGGCCGCCGCGGGTTCGCTGGACCTGGTGTGCGGTGCTGCGACCGTGAAAATCGGTGTCTAATCGGTGTCTAATCTGTGGCCGTCCTTGAGGGACACAGCTCGCAACCCTTCGATGGCGCCAGCCGTCCAATCTGGCGATGTTCATCCAGGACCTTCGCTACGCCTTCCGCGGCCTTGCCCGCCGGCCCGGCTTCACGGCCATCGCCGTCATCACCCTGTCGCTCGGCATCGGCGCCACCACTGCGATCTTCAGCGTCGTCCAGGCCGTGTTGCTGCGGCCCCTGGATTTCGAGCATGCCGATCGGCTGGTCAAAGTGGTCGGCTTCGACAAGGCGGAGGGCGTCACCGAGAACCTGTCACCGGCGGATTTTCTCGACTTCCAGCGCGATGCAACTTCGTTCGCCCGCATGGGCGCCAACGGCTGGGTCGGTCTGGCGACCATTTCCGGCGGACGCGGCCAGGCCGAGCGCGTCGGCTCGGTCCAGGTCACTGAGGGCTTCTTTCCCACGCTGCAGATTCAACCGGCCATCGGCCGCGGCTTCCAGGCCGAGGACGATCGGCCCGGCGCGCCGCGAACCGCCCTGATCAGCGACGGATTCTGGCGCCGCCGCTTCGGCGCCGACCCGGCGATTGTCGGGCAGACGATCACGTTCAACGCCACATCGATCACGGTGATCGGCGTGTTGCCCGCCCGCTACCGGCACCTCGAGATCAACCCCGAGCGCGCCGCGGACATCTTCACCACCTACCAGTTCAACCCCGCGCAGCCCAATCGCGGCGGGCACTTCATCCGCGCCGTCGGCGCGGCTGAAGGACGGCGTCACCGTCGAACAGGGGCGCGCCGAGCTCGAGTCGATCGCCGCCAGGCTCGAGCAGCAGTATCCCAACGACAACATCAACAACAGCGTGCGGGTCGGATCCGCTCCTCGAATCGATGGTCGGCGAGTCGCGCCCGCTGATGCTGCTGTTGAGCGGCGCCGTGATCGTGGTGCTGCTCGTTGCCTGCGCCAACGTCGCCAATCTGCTGCTGGCCCGCGGCACCGGCCGGCTGCGCGAGCTGGCGCTGCGCGCAGCGATCGGCGCCGATCGCCGGCGCCTGATTCGGCAGATGTTGACCGAGAGCGTGGCGCTCAGTCTGCTCGGCGCGGCCGGCGGGTTGCTGCTTGCGTTCTGGGCAGCCACGCGCGGCCTCACCGTGCTTGCCGCGGCCGGCATTGCCCGCGCCGATCAGATCGGCGTCGATCCCGTGGTGTTGCTCTTCGCGCTGGCGGCGTTGCTCGCCACCGGCGTGCTCTTCGGCCTGCTGCCGGCGCTGCTATCTGTCACGCCAGGATCTGAACGACGCGCTGAAGGAAGGCGGACGCGCAGGGTACCGCCGCCGTTGGCCGCGGTGCGCGCGAACTGCTGATCGTCGCCGAGGTCGCGCTGTCGATCGTGCTGCTCGATCGGCGCCGGTCTGCTGATTCGCAGCCTGTGGCAACTGCAGAACGTGAATCCCGGATTCTCCGCCGAACAGGTTCTGACCATGGAAGTGTCGTTGCCGATGGCGCGCTACGACGAGGGCGAGCAGATGCCGTTCTATCAGCGCCTCGAGGATCGCGTTCGCCGCCATCCCCGGCGTCTCCGCGGTCGGCGCCATCAACATCCTGCCGCTCAGCAGCAACTACGACAGCGCGGCGTGCAGATCGAGGATCACCCGATGCCCGAGGGCCAGGGCCGGCGACCGCAAGCGCGCTCCGTGACGCCGGGATACTTCGCGCGCGATGGGCATCCCGCTGTCAAAGGCCGCAACTTCGACACCCGCGACCATGTCGATGCAGGCCAGCTCGTCGTGATCATCAGCGAGTCGATGGCCAAGCGCTACTGGCCGGATGCGCCGGACGTCATCGGCAAGCGCATACCTTCAACAGCGGCATTCCCGGAGCGGCAGCAGCTGGTCGGCGGCCGGCTCGCGCGTGGTCGTCGGCATCGTCGGCGACGTCAAGCACCTCGGCGCTGGAGGAAGCGCGACGTGCCGATGATCTACACGCCGCATACGCAGCAGCCGTCGTATCACACCATGCGCCTGGTGGTGCGCGCGGAAGGCGATGCCGGCGGCGCTGACCGGCCAGGTCCGCGACGAGCTAGTCGCGATCGATCGGGAGGTGCCGCTGTCGCAGGTCGCGACGATGGCGTCGAGCCTCGACAAGACGGTCGCGGCGACCGCGGATGCGTGCCAACTGCTGCTTGGCCTGTTCGCCGCGCTCGCGATGGTCCTGGCGGCCATCGGCGTCTACGGCGTGGTCGCCTACCTGGTCGGCCAGCGCACGCAGGAGATCGGCGTGCGCCGGGCGCTCGGCGCCAAGGCCGGCGGACGTGTTGGCTGATGCTGCTGGCGCGAGGCGCTTGCGTCCCGGTCGGGATCGGGATGGTGATTGGCGTCGCCGGCGCGTATCGCGATGACGCGATTGCTGGCGGCCATGCTGTTCGAGATCTCCACCACCGACGTGACCACCTACGTGGTGGCGTGCGCCGTGCTCGGCGCTCGCGGCGCTACTCGCGTCGATCGTGCCGGCGAGACGCGCGCTCGGCGTCGATCCGATCACGGCGGTTCGCGGCCAGTAAGGAAGCAGCCACCGATTAAACACCGATTAGACACCGATTGTCGGCGAACCCGCGACGCCGGGCTCGCAGCATGTAATCGGTGTCTAATCGGTGCTAATCGGTGGCTGTCTTCTAGGCCGCCGCAGCCTGCTTGCCGTCGATGTAGTCGCGCAGCGCCTCGTGCGTGCTGCGGAAGGCGAGATCGTCCCACGGAATCTCGTCGAGCGTGAACTCGCGGGCCTCGAGGCTCTCGTCGTCGACGGCGAGCTCGCCCGACATCCGCGTCGCCGCGTAGACGACGATGACCGGCGCCCGGCCGGCGTACGAGTAGATGTTGATCAGGTGATCGAGCCGGACATCGAGGCCGGCTTCTTCGCGGGCCTCGCGCAGCGCGGCCAGCGTGATCTCCTCGCCGCGATCGACATAGCCGCCCGGGAACACCCACTTGCCGTAGCCCGGCTCAATCGCGCGCTTGACCAGCACGATGCGGTCGTCGCCGCTGCGGATGATGGTGCCGACGGCGATCTTGGGATCGAGGTAGAAGACGAACCCGCAGGCGGCGTTGGTGCAGACCAGTCGCTTGGGCTCGGTGATCTTCAGGACGCGAGGCTCGAGCGGGCTGCCGCAAACCGGGCAGAACTTGTAGGGCGGCGTCGCGTCGTGGGAATGCATCGACTACCCAAAGTATAGAATTCTCCATGTCGATTCTGAAAGTTGCCCGGATGGGCCATCCGGTCCTGCGCGAGAAGGCCCGGACCGTCGACAAGAGCGAGCTCAAGAACGCCGACCGTTCAGCAGTTCATCGACAGCATGATCGACACGATGTTCGAGTATTCGGGCGTCGGTCTGGCGGCGCCGCAGGTGCACGAGGGGCTGCGCGTGTTCGTCGCCATGCTCGACGCGGACGGTCGCGGCGAGGGCGACGCGGTCACGTTCGTCAATCCCGAGATCACCGTGATCGGCGATCAGACGGTGGAGGGCTGGGAGGGCTGCCTGAGCATTCCCGAAGATTCGCGGCCGCGTGCCCCGCGCCCAGCACATCAAGGTCAGCGCGCTCGATCGCAACGGCAAGCGCTTTGAGCTCGAGCTCAAGGATTTCCCGGCCCGCGTCGTCCAGCACGAGACCGACCATCTCGATGGGGTGCTGTTCTTCGATCGCATGAACTCGTTCGAAACGCTGACTTATCTCGAGGAGTATTCGCGCTATCACACCCGCCGGGACAACGACGACGACGACGAGGATGAGTAGGCCCGCAGAACGCGCGGAAAGGACGGTGGTCGTCACCGGCGGCGGCCGCGGCATTGGCCGGGCGATCGCGCTGGCGTTCGCCGAGCCCGGCGCGCACATCGTCATCACCTCCAGGACCGCGGCCGCAGCTCGACAGGACGGCGGCCGACATCAGGGCGAAGGGCGCGGCGGCCACCGCGATTCCCATGGACGTCACCGACGAGGTGAACGTCGCGCAGGGCTTCGGATCGCTGCACGGCGTCGTCAAGAACGTCGAACATCCTCGTCAACAACGCCGGCGTCGGCGGCGGCGAGGTGGTGCAGGGCTCCGATGTGGCGCGCTGGAAGCGGACCATCGACACCAACCTGACCGGCATGTATCTGGTGACGCGCCAGATCCTGCCGCTGATGGCGAACGAAGGCCGCATCGTCAACCTGTCGTCGGTGCTCGGCCGCTTCGGCGTGCCCGGCTACACCGCGTACTGCGCGTCGAAGCACGGCGTGATCGGCTTCACGCGCGCGCTGGCGCTCGAGACGCTGAAGCGGAAGATCACCGTCAACGCGATTGCGCCGGGCTGGGTCGACACCGACATGGCGATGCTCGGCATGGAACAGGGCGCCACGCACGCCAAGGTGTCGTTCGAGGAGTTCAAGGACCAGATGATCTCGGCGGTGCCGATCAAGCGCATCATCGATCCCGCGGAAGTGGCGGCGCTGGTGAAGTTCCTGTGCAGCCCGGACGCGGGCGCGATCACCGGGCAGACCTACAACATCTGCGGCGGGCAGGTGATGAGCTAGCGGGCTCGCGCTCCGTTTCGAGAATCTCCGCGCTGGCGTCGAAGGCGAGCCGCTGGGCGATGCCGCGCACATCGTCCCTCGCTCCGCGGTAGTCAGACACCCAGATCTTGCGATCGGTCGCGGCGTCGACGACGCGCGCGACCACCAGGATTTCGCTCGCCTCGTCGTCGATCGACGCTTCGACGACGTAGGCTGATTTCAGCGCCGCGGCGATCTCGCTCATCGGCCGGCGTTGCCCTTCGAACTGCATCGCGCTGGTGTACGACGCGACGCTGACAGTGCCCAGCCGCGCCAGTTCGCTGGTGACCGCCTCGGTCATCAGCGCGGAGTAGTTGCTGTTGTCGCCGCCGATCATGTTCGCCTGGAACGGCAGCACCGCCGCGGTCGGCCGCAGATCCTGCGCCGGCTGGCGATCGCGATTTACGAGCCACAGCACCATTGCCGCGATCACCCCGAATAGCATCAGCGCCGCCAGCCACGGCGTGCGCGATGTGCGAGCCGGTGCGACGATCGGCGGTGGGACCGCGGCGGCCGGCTCAACCCGTTCGAACCTGGCGGAGTATCCGCCGCGCGGAAGGTGGATGCGGATCGGCGAGCGCCGCGCCTTCGCCGTGTGTAGTACTCGTCGAGGCGGCTGCGCAGCCGGCCGGCTTCGACGCGCACGATCGAGTCGAGCCGCGGGATCGTAGTTGCTGTCGCGCTCGAACACCTCGACGCCGACCGCGTACTCCTTGAGCTGATCGGTTTCACCGGCCAGCGTCTTTTCGACGACGTAGCGCAGCAGCTTGCTGAGGCGGCCGGCGCTCGAAAAACCCTTGGTCGCGAGGATGCGGTCGAGCTCGGCGCGAACATCCTGTTCGGGAATCGGTGTCACGCCGCCAGTATGGCCACAGAAGGCGAGGAAAGCACAGGCCGTCGGGGTCAATTCGGGCGTTGTAACCGTTACAGCAACCGTAAGTAACTCCAGATCAGTGGTTTAGCGCGTGACTATTGCGGCGTGGGTTCCGTCTGAGGACCCAGGAGGCATTTCACACATGACAACGATCACACGCTCACTGATCGCTCTCGCCGTCGTTACCTGCTTCGCCACGCCGGCCCTCGCGGGGCCGCCGCTGATCTGCTTTCCGTTCGAGACCGAAGGAGGGAAGTTGATTGCCTGGGGCACCGGGTCCGGATGGAATACACCGGACCGGTGGCTACGACATCAGGAAGCTGGTCGCCGACACCGACGCGCCTGCTTGCCGGCCGATGCGCCGGTGCTCACGCGGATGGAGAACATGCGGCGCGCCACGATCTACGCGATGCGCGATCCGCAGATTGCCGCAGGAACTGTTGAAGACGGTGATGACGCGGGCGCTCGCCACCACCACCGACAGCCGCGCGTGGTTCGACGCCGGCTACCTGATCGAGTCCTACAAGCAGGCGGTCCACCTGCGCGACACCCGCAAGCCGGAGCTGCGCGCCTGGGCCGAGGTCGACGAAACGCATTCGCGTCGATGGCTACAACTGGGTGAAGAAGGCGATGGCGATGACCGCGCCGAGCGCGGAGATGGAATTCGCCGCGTCGCTGATGACGCAGGGCGCGGTGGCGTCCGCGCACCGCGCCAAGGCAGTGGCCGCCGCGCCGAAAGGCTCGCTGGTCGCGCGCAACCTCGCCGCGACGGCGTTCTAATCGACGACAGAAAAAGGGGCAGGCGCCTCACGGCGCCTGCCCCTTAACTTTTAATCTTATTCCTTATTTCTAACTTTCTTATTTCTTAGCCCCCGTCCCACTCATCGTGAACTGGCCGCCGTTCACGTCGAACGTCACCTTGACCTTGTCCGTGCCGTCCGGCGTCATCGTGATCGCCGCATCGAACGGGTTGCCCTGGAAGTTGCCGGCGAACTTCATCACCAGGTCGTCCTTCATCTTGTGATGTCGGTCACCTTCTGCACCTCGGGCTGCATCTGGTTCGAAATCTCGCCGACCACCTTGCCGCCTTCTTCCTTCAGGACGAGGTTTGTTCGAACGCGCCCTGCGGTGAATCGAGCGTCAGCGACCACGTACCCATGAATGCGCCGGCGTCCGCGGGCGTCAGGGCCTGTGCGGTCGCAACCGCCGAGGAAACCGCGAGCGCGAGCGCGATCGTTCCAATCAGCCGTGCCATGTGCGTATTCCTTTGTTCGTGGGGCCGGAATGGACGGGAAATCCGTCCGCGGCCAGATTCTACACCAGCGCCTCGCGCGAAGAAACAGCGGGCAAGCGCGTATAATTGCGTGCTCATGCCCGCTCTTGCACTTGCCACGGCGCCGCCGAAAGTCACGCTGCTGTCGTCGCCGGCGGTGCCCTACGACGGCGCCATTGCCGCGGCGCGCACCTGCTATTCGCCGCGCGTCATCGAGCGAACGGAAATCACCGATAAGCAGCGGGATTCGATCGGTCCGCTGACGTTCGAAGGCGGGCATCACACGGTGTTCCAGCACGCGCATTTCGAGTTCGGCCTCGAAAACATCTCGCGCCAGCTGGTGTGGAGCGTGCTGCACTCGTATCCGTTCTACAACTCCGAGCAGTCGAGCCAGCGCTACGTCAAGATGAACGAGCCGCGCGCCTTCGTGCCGCCCATTCACGGCGAGGCGCTCGACGTCTACGAGCAGGCGGTGCTGCGCGCGTGGGACTCGTACTCGGAGCTCTCGGCGCTGCTCAAGGACGATGCGTGGGCGATTCTGAAAGAGCTGCGCTACGTTCGCGACACCAATTCAGCGGCGCGTTTGAAGACGGTTGAGCGCGAGGCCGAGAAGAAGTCGATCGAAACCGCCCGCTACGTGATCCCAATCGGCGCGTTCACCTCGATGGTCCACACCGTGTCGGGCATCGTGCTGCATCGCCTGTATCGCATGCTGAACGCCGGCGACGTGCCGTACGAAGCGGCGATGGTGATCGGCGCGATGGTCGACCTCGTCAAGGAGGTCGACCCGATGTTCTTCGAGAAGATCGGCTTCGAGACCTTCGACGCGCGACACCTGCCCGAAATGTCGTTCCCGGCCGCGCGCTCGTCGGCGGATGCCTTCGCGGCGGAATTCGATCGGCGCCTCGGCTCGCGCGTGTCGCGGCTGCGCGACTGGTCGGCCGGCGCCGAGCGCGTCGTCGCCGACGCGCTCCGCTCGACGTTCGGCTTGACCACCGCGGAGATGGACGATGCGGACGCGATCGATCGGGTGATGAACCCGGCCAGGAATCCCTACCGCGTCGACATGCTCGACGTCGTCGTATCACTCGCCGATGATGCGCGCGCTCAACCACACCAGCTACGTGTTCGAGAAGCGGCTGAGCCACACCGCCGATTCGCAGGACCAGCGCCATCGCATGGTGCCGGCGTCGCGCCCGATGATGACGCTCGCCGACACGACCGCTCCCGATTACGTGACGCCGCGGCTGATTCGCCAGAACCCGGCGGCGCTGGCGGTCTACCAGCAGGCGATGACCGACGCCTGGGCGGCGAAGAACAAGCTGCTGGCGCTCGGCGTGCCGCTCGAGTACGCGCTCTACGTCCTGCCCAACGCCAAGGCGCTGCGGCTGGTCGAGTCCGGCTCGTTCATCGCGCTGCAGCACAAGTGGACGCTGCGCACCTGCTTCAACGCGCAGGAGGAGATCTACCTGGCGTCGATGGACGAGATCACGCAGGTGAAGGAGATCCATCCGCAGCTCGGGCGCCATCTCGGCCCGCCGTGCGTGCTGCGCAACAAGATCGTGTCGCCGCGCTGCACCGAGGGCACGCACTTCTGCGGCGTGCCGGTCTGGAACACCTTCCCCAACGCCGAACGCCGGCTGTAACGCATCAGCAGACTCCGTTCCTGATCGCGTGGCTCGCGCATCTCTACACGGCATCCGGCGCTGTCGTCGCGCTGCTCGCCACGGCGATGACCTTCGCGCACGACTTCCGCGCCGCGTTCCTGTTCCTGGTCGCTCGCGCACTTCATCGACTCGACCGACGGCGTGCTGGCGCGCGCGCTGCGGGTCAAGGAGCGGCTGCCGCATTTCGACGGCGCCAGGCTCGACGACATCGTCGACTACCTGACCTACGTGTTCGTGCCGGCGCTGATCGTCTGGCAGGCGGAACTGGTGCCGGTGGCCTTGCCGATCTGCGCCGCGATGCTGCTGTCGAGCGCCTACGGATTCGCGCCAGCGCCGACGCCAAGGCTCGACTCGCAGCGCAGCGATCACTTCTTCACCGGCTTCCCCTCCTACTGGAACATCGTCGCGGTCTATCTCTACGTGGCGCAGGCTGCCGCAGCGCACCAACGCGATCATTCTTGCGGTGCTCGCGGTGCTGGTGTTCGTGCCGATTCGCTACCTCTACCCGTCGCGCACCAGGACCTTGAAGATGCCGACGCTCGCGCTGGGCACAATCGTGGGCGGCGCTGTTTGCCTGGATGATTTGGCGGCTGCCGGCGGTTGACGGTCCCTGGACCTGCTCTCGCTGATTTTTCCCATCTACTACGTAGCGCTGTCTTGTCGCCTGTGCGCTTCATAGTTTCGCCGCTAGTCATCATCTTCGTCACGGTCTTCATCGATCTGCTCGGCTTCGGGATCATCATTCCGTTGCTGCCGTTCTATGCCGAGTCGTTCGGCGCCAACGCGCTGACCATCGGCCTGCTCGGCACCAGCTTTTCGCTGATGCAGTTCGTGTTCTCGCCGATCTGGGGACGCTGGTCGGACCACATCGGCCGCAAGCCGATCATCCTGTTCGGCCTGATGGGATCGTGCCTGTCGTACCTGACGCTGGCGCTCGCGCACGTCGCTGACGCTGTTCTTCGTCGCGCGCATCATCGGCGGCATTGCCGGCGCCAACATCCCGACCGCGCAGGCCTACATTGCCGACGTCACCACGCCGGAGAATCGCGCGCGCGGCATGGGCATGATCGGCGCGGCGTTCGGCCTCGGGCTTCATCTTCGGTCCGGCGATCGGCGGCCTGCTGAGCCGCGTCAGCCCGGAAACGCCGATGTGGTTCGCGTCGGCGCTGTGCCTCGCCAACTTCATCGCCGCGTGGTTCCTGCTGCCGGAATCGCGCGCCGCGGACGACGGCGACCAAGAGCCTCGGCCGCCTCGAGGCGTTTCGCCATGCGATGACCCGGCCGACGCTGCTGCTGCTGCTGTCGCTGTATCTTCATCGTGACGCTGGCGTTCTCTGGATTCGAGACCACGTTTCGCGCTCTTCAGCGAAGCCAGGTTCGGCTTCACGACCTCGACGATCGGCTTCGTCTTCGCGTTCATCGGCGTGGTGCTGGCGACCGTGCAGGGCGTGCTCGTCGGACGGGTGGTGAAGGTGGTCGGCGAGAGACGGCTGATTCCGATGGCGATCCTGGCGATTGCGATCGGCATCGGCCTGGTGCCGTTCGTGTGGAGCATTCCGACGCTGCTTGGCGCGCTCGGCGTGCTCGCGGTCGGCATGGGCTTCAACAATCCGTCGATGACGGCGATGGTGTCGAAGCTGGCCGATCCCGAACGACCAGGGCGGCATCCTCGGGCTTGCGTCTCGTCGATCGCGAGCCTCGGCCGCGTCGTCGGACCGGCGTGGGGCGGCTATCTCTACGACGCCTACGGCATGACCACGCCCTACCTGAGCGCGGCCGGGCCTGATGATGGTCGCGTTTTTCGTGGCGGTGATCGGACTGCGCAACGTGCGCGCGGGCGACACGCCGGCAGCGGGATGAAGCCGGTATTCCTGCACGCCGCCAATCCCGGGCCCGATGACCGGCGACGGCAACTGGACCTATCTGATCGGCGGCGCACAGCCGGTGTTGATCGACGCCGGCGTCGGCCACGCCGCCCATCTCGAGGCGATCGCGACGGCGGCGCCGCAACGGCCCTTCGCACGTCGTCGTCACGCACGCGCACAGCGATCACGTCAGCGGCGCGCCGGCGATCCATCAACGCTGGCCGGCGGCGATGCTGTCGAAGCACCCGTGGCCGGCGCGCGATCCGCAGTTGCCGTGGGCGCGTCTCGACGATGGCGCGATCGTGACAACGGACGAGGGTGATCTGACGGTGCTGCATACGCCCGGGCACTCGCCGGATCATCTGACGCTCTGGCACGCCGATTCGCGAACGCTGTTGGTTGGCGACATGCTGGTGCAGGGCAGCACGGTGGTGATCCCGGCGTCGCACGGCGGCAGCCTCGCCGACTACCTGAAGTCGCTCGCGCGGATGCTGGCGCTCGATCCCGCGCGCGCTCTGCCGGCGCACGGCCCGGTGATTGACGATCCCGCGGCGCTCATTCATCACTACATGCAGCATCGCGCGCAGCGCGAGGAGCAGGTGCTGGGAGCGGTGGCCGCGGGTGCGTCGACCGTCGAGGCCATCACCGCGAAGATCTACCCGTCGATCTCGGGTGAACTTGTGGAGATGGCGCGCGAAAGCGTGCTGGCACACCTCGTGAAGCTCGAGCACGAAGGGCTGGTATCGCAAGGGGACAGCGGCTGGGCGCTCGTCAAGTAGCGGAAGCTATACTGGGTGGAACCATGGATAAAGTTGTCGACTTCATCAACGTAAATCGCGACCGCTACATCGACGAGATGAAGCAGTACCTGGCGATCCCGAGCATCAGCGCGCTGCCCGAGCACAAGGCGACGTGCGCAAGTGCGCCGAGTGGACGCGCGACGAGATGACGCGCATTGGCCTGCAGAACGCCGGCTCGAAGAGACGCCGGGACACCCGGTGGTCTACGGCGAGTGGCTCGGCGCGCCCGGACGCGCCGACCATCCTGTTTTACGGCCACTACGACGTGCAGCCGGTCGATCCGCTGCACCTCTGGACGTCGCCGCCGTTCGAGGCAACGATTCGCGACGGCGAAATCTACGCGCGCGGCTCGGCCGACGACAAGGGCCAGGTGTTCATGCACTTCAAGGCCGTCGAAGCGCACTTGAAGCAGCACGGCAGCCTGCCGGTCAACATGAAGTTCCTGATCGAGGGCGAAGAGGAAGTCGGCAGCGCCAACCTCGATAACTTCATCAAGGCGCACAAGGATCTGCTGAAGGCCGACGTCGTGGTGATCTCGGATTCGCCGATGTTCGATCGCGGCATCCCGTCGATTTGCTACGGCCTGCGCGGCCTGACCTACTTCCAGATCGACCTGCGCGGCAGCAAGTCGGATCTCCATTCCGGATCGTTCGGCGGCGCGGTGGCCAATCCCGCGATGGTGCTCGCGCAGGTGCTGTCGCAGATGAAGGACAAGAGCGGCCGCATCAAGATCGACGGCTTCTATGACGATGTGGTGGAGTTGAGGCAGGAGGAGCGCGACGAGTGGGCGCGGCTGCCGTTCAACGAGAAGAAGTACACGGCAGGAACTGGGCGCGCCGAAGCTGTTTGGCGAAACCGGCTTCACCACGCTCGAGCGGGTGTGGGCGCGGCCGACCTTCGAAGTGAACGGACTGCTGTCCGGATTCACCGGCGAAGGCGCCAAGACGGTGCTGCCGGCCGTGTCGATGGCGAAGGTCAGCATGCGCCTGGTGCCCAACCAGGATCCGCAGAAGATCGGCGACCTGTTCGAGGAGTACGTGAAGAAGGTGACGCCGAAGACCGTCGAGCTCACGATCACGCGCATGCACGGCGGCAAGCCGTGGATGACGGCGTTCGACAATCCGTTCGTGCAGGCGGCCGGCCGCGCGATCGAAGCCGGCTTCGGCCAGCGCCCGGTGTTCAACCGCGAAGGCGGCTCGATTCCGGTCGTCTCAACCTTCCAGGAAGAGTTGGGCGTGCCGTGCGTGCTGTTCGGCGTCGGCCTGCCGGACGAGAACGCGCACGCGCCCGACGAGAAGCTCGATCTCGGCAACTTTCACAACGGGGTGATTGCTTCGGCGTACCTCTACAAGGAGATTGGGGAACTTAAGAAATAACGAATTCGAAATAAGAAATAACAAACGGACTGTTGTTTGCTTCGGCGCTTCGCTCCTTTCCCTCCGTTCGTTATTCGTCATTTGTCATTTGTTGATTTTTGTTGGCGCTCGTCGGTAACGAAAGAGGTCGAGGACCTCGCGAGACGAAAGGGTCTGGCTATCGACGGCGCGAAGTTCGCCGACGCGTGGCGCGGCGGCTACGCGCCGAGCATGAACCGCGTTCGCACCGGCGAGCTGCCGTGGACCAGGCTCGACGACCTGCATCGGATGATCCTCGACCAGCTGCTCGTCGAATTCCACATCACCGGGCTCTCTGACGCAGAGACCGATGCGCTCAATCGCGCGTGGCACCGGCTGCGGCCGTGGCCCGATGCGGTGGGGGGACTGACGCGGCTCAAGAAGAAGTTCACCATCGCGCCGTTGTCGAACGGCAACATCGCGCTGATGACGGCGCTGGCGAAGCATTCCGGATTGCCCTGGGACTGCATCCTCGGCGCCGAGCTGGTGCGCCATTACAAGCCGGACCGCGAGGTCTATCTGTCGGCCGCGGACTTTCTCGATCTCAAACCCGCTGAAGTGATGATGGTGGCCGCCCACCTGGGCGACCTGCGCGCCGCCAAGGCGCTCGGCTTGAAGACGGCATTTGTCACCCGGCCGCTCGAGTTTGGTCCGGCCGGCACGCCGGACTTGAAAGCCGATGCTTCAGTCGCCGATCTGTCGGCGAAGGACTTCAACGACCTGGCTGGGCAACTGGGGGCTTGAGAAATAACGAATAGGGAAATAACGAATAACAAACGGCTCCTTTCCTTCGACGCTTCGCTCTATCCCTCCGTTATTATTCGTCATTTGTTATTTGTCATTCGTTGTCCAAGCAGAGTCATCTGTTCCGCGAGGCTCCCGCGTTTTCGTAGGTGTGGCGAACAATCGTCGTCAGGATGGCGACCAGTTCTTGTGACTCTTCGACGAGCGGGGGCGCGGCCTGGCATCCAGCGAGTTCTGTCGCCACCATGACTCGCAGCCAGTAGTTGCTCTCGCGCATCTCGCGCAGGGCGCCTCTTGTCAGCGACAGGAAATGCGCCCGGCTCCCGCCCGCGGAAGCTTCCTCGAGATGGGCGCCCGACGAGGTCGCGGACGCGATCAGTTGCGACCAGACTTTCAGGCCTGGCGGATTCAGACGCGTTCGCGGAAACGCATGGATGACATCACATGCGAACACAAACACCCGGCGGGTGATGTCGTAGGGCTTCCTGGAGGCTGTGGCCATGGCCGGCATCGCTGCAGCCGCCGTGCCGGTCGAAATCAGCCCCAAATTGCGAACGGCCACGAAAGAGTACGCACTTTCCGCACCCCTTCCCCTCCGTTCGTTATTCGTTATTTGTTATTCGTTATTTCCCAAGCCCTTCCTTCAGAAACGCCACCAGTGGCGGCATCGTCTTCGCCGCGTCTTCCAGGTGCGGCACGTGGCCGAGGCCCGGGATCAGGTGCAGCTTGCCGTTGCCGTTCGGAATGGTGTCGGCCAGCACCTTCATCCGATCCTGGAACAGCTTCGCCGATGCCCGGCAGCACGTCCTCCGCGCCGCCGAAGGCGAGCGTCGGCATCTTGATGTGCGGCCCAGTCGTAGACCACCGGATCGGCAGTAGATCACGTTGCTGGTCAGCGTCTGCACCATCGCCAGCCGCGGCCAGTCGGCGCCGAGCGTCCACGCGTAGCGCATCGGCGTAGGCTTCGAACTCCGGCGTCCACGCCGCTCGTTGTGCGCCACGTAGCGCATCAGGCTGTTACGGATGCTCTGGTAGGTGGCGCCGAGCGCGTTCTTGTATTGCTCGTCGACGTTGCCGGCCGGGCGATCGTAGCGGCTGTCGCCAGGCCGATCGGGTTGTAGATCACGCAGGCGTTCGGTCATCGCCGGGTACTGCGTCGCGAAGCGCGTCGCCAGCATGCCGCCCATCGAGTGGCCGACGACCATCGCCTTGTCGATCTTCAGGCTCTGCAGGATGGCGCGCGAGTTACGCGCCATGTCGTTCAGGTTGTAGGGGATGATCGGCTTCGACGAGCGGCCGTAGCCGATCTGATCCGGCACGATCACTCGGAAGCCCTCCTTGCGAAGCGCCTCGATGATGTTGCCGAAGTAGAAACCGGCGAAGTTGTTGCCGTGAAAGATCATCACGGTGTGGCCGTTCGGCGCGCCCGCGGGCGCCACGTCCATGAACGCCATGCGCACGTCCTGGCCGTAGAGCGTCAGCGGCAGGTACGACGAGGGAAACGGATACGGCACGTCCTCGCTGGTGATGCTGCCGGGCTTGACGTCGGTCGGAGTCGGCACCGCCGGGCGCGTCTGCGCCATCGTCGCGGCGGGCACCGCGACGCCAGTAGTCCGACCAGGGTCATATGCGGATGAAAGTCGTGTCATTGGTGGCATCGGTGGCCTAATTCAGTTGGGCGACTCGCCGGCGCAGCGTCTTGACGTGCTCCCAGACCTGCTCGGTTTCCTTCTTCTGATCCTCGTCCTGATCCGACAGCCGCGCCACCTTGAGGTAGGCCTCGAGGTCGCGGAGCGCGTGCGAGAAATCGTTCATGTGATACGCCAGCAGGCCGCGATCGCGCAGGTCGGCGAGCGACGATGGCTGCAGCGCCAGCAGCGCGTCGGTGGTGGCGCGCGCCTGCGGGAACGAATGCATCTTCACGTACAGCTTCTTGAGATTGAGCAGCATGCGGACCAGAATCTGGCGGCGCGACGCCCGCGCCAGCAGCGACGGCTCGAACGCCGCGTCGCTCAGGTGCGGCTCGAGCAGCTTGCGCACTTCGGCCTCGTTGAGGATCGCGCCGCCGTGGAACGGGATCGACGATCATCCCCTCCGACGGATCGTCGGTGTGCAGGTCCTGCAGGCACCGCACCAGGAAGTGGCCCGGGCAAATTGACGCCTTCGGATCGAATGCCGGCGCGTCGCGCCACCTCGATGTAGACGAGCGCCATCGTGATCGGAATGCCCTTCTTCCGATCCATCACCTCGTTGAGGCAGCTGTTGCGCGGGTCCTCGAACTGCTCGCGATTGCCGGCGAAACCGAGCTCGCCGAACAGGTAGCGGTTCACCGCGTCGATGCGGGCGGCGAGCGGCGCGTCCTGGCCGGGATCCTTGGCGACGAAGTGAAACGCGGCATCGCCCATCTGCTCGAGGCGGGTGAGGTAGGGATCGGGATCGAGCCGCGGATACTCGATCCGCGCGATCAGAAACGCCGGCGCCGCCAGATCCGGCCCGGGCCGATCGGCGGCATCGGCAATCTGATCGGCGAGGGACCGCACGTCGTCTTCAGTCCGGCACAGAGCGCGTCCAGCGCGTCGAGCGTCAGCGAGTGGAGCCCCGGCACGACCAGTTCCGCGTCGGCGCGCAGCTCGGCTTCGGAGTAGGTGTTGGTCACGGCAACGCAGCGCAGGCCGGCGTCTCGCGCCGAGACCAGGCCCCAGCGCGAATCCTCGATCGCCACCGTGCGCCACGCGAGCAGATCGAGCCCGCTGTGCGATCGCAGCTGCGTGAACGCGGTTTGATACGGATCCGGATGCGGCTTGCTGCGCTCGGTCTGATCGGCGCCGACGACCACCGGGAAGAGCGATCGCAGTCCGGCCCGCTCGAGCACTTCCTCGATTTCGCGGGTCAGCGCCCCGGAGGCAATCGCGATCGGCACGGCAGCCGCGGCGGCGCGAATGAAATCGGCCGCGCCTGGAAACAGCATCTCGCCGGACGCAGCCAGCGATTCGTAGCGCTGGCCCTTTCGCTCGATCAGCTCCGACACGCGGCCATCGTCCATCGGCACATCGTGATCGCGCCCCAGCGCCTTGAACACGCCCACATCGTCGTAGCCAAGATAGCGGGCGAAATAGTCCTCGCTCGACATCGCGATGCCTTCGGGCGCGAGGATCTCCTGGTACGAACGCAGGTGCAGCCGCTCGCTGTCGGCGATCACGCCGTCGAAGTCGAACACGATCGCGTGCAGCGCGCGAGGGCTCCCGGTTCCCGGCTCCCGGTTCCCGGCTCCCGCCTCCCGGTTCCCGTTCATGGAATGCTCGAATCGGCTTTCTGCATCTTCTCGCCGGCGCGGATCGGCACCGCCAGCCGGTTCTCTTTCGGCGGGAACGGGCAGTCGTACTCCGGGCTGTAGTAGCAGTAGGGGTGATACGCGATGTTGAAGTCGACGACGTAGATGCCGGTCGGTGTCGGATCGAGCTCCATGTAGCGTCCCGCCGGATAGGTTTCGGTTCCGCTGGTGAGATCGGCGAAGGGGACGAACAGCCGACTGGCTGTCGCGCGACTCGAGGTCGCGAAACGCGGTGAGGCGAAGCGGCTGTCCCTTCACGGAAAACTTGAGCGTGCCGATGCGCTCGAGGTTGCGGATCTGCCCGGTTGAGGTCGGCACCTCGATGCGCGAGCGGTCGGGAGAAGGCTCCAGCGAGGCCGGGGCGGTGTAGCTTTCGTCGATCGGGAAATACGCGAGCGGAAGCAGCGCCGCCTTCTTGTCCGCCGGCACCGGCGAATCGGGATCGTTCTTGAAGCTCTCGTCCTTGGCGGCGCGAATCGAGGCGATCTTCGCGGGATAGTCCTCTTCCACCGGCCGCGATCCGCAGGCGGCGATCGCGACACACGAAAAAGCGATCAAGAACAACTTGCCCGTCACGCCTCAACTATAACGTGCCCTCCCTTTCCCTGCACGGAGGGCGGCGGAGGGCCTCGGAGCGCCGGAAGTATGAGCCTGTCGATGGTGTGAGGTATCCTGAAAAGTTGTCATTTATCCCCAGGAGCCCGTCGTCATCATGTTGAGAGCCGGAATCGTCGGACTGCCGAATGTCGGCAAGTCCACCTTGTTTAACGCCGTTACCCGCACCCGCAAGGCCGAAGCCGCGAATTATCCGTTCTGCACCATCGACCCCAACGTCGGCGTGGTCACCGTGCCCGGATGCGCGGCTGGCCGAGCTGCAGCGTATTGCCGGAACCAAGGTGGTGATCCCGGCGGCGATCGAGTTCGTCGACATCGCCGGCCTCGTCAAGGGCGCCAGCGACGGGGAAGGGCTTGGCAACAAGTTCCTCACCCACATCCGCGAGGTCGACGCCATCGTGCAGGTGGTGCGCTGCTTCGACGATGAGGATGTGCTGCACGTGTCGGGCTCGGTGGATCCGGTGCGGGATATCGAGGTCATCAACACCGAGCTGATGCTGTCGGATCTCGAGACGGTGCGCAAGCGCCGCGAGCGGGTCGCGAAGGAAGTGAAGCGCGGCGACAAGGGCGCGGCCGTCGAGGACGCGGTGCTGCTGAAGATCGAGACCGCGCTCGACGCCGGCAGGCCGGCGCTGACCGTGGAGCTGACGCCGGAGGAGCGTGCCATCTCGGCGCAGTTCTTCCTGCTGAGCGACAAGCCGACCATCTTCGCCTGCAACGTCAAGGAGTCGGAGCTGGCGACCGCCGGCGCCAATCCCTACGTGCTCAAGGTGCGGGAGTATGTCAGCACGCACCTGGCGTGCGAGGCGGTGGTGATCAGCGCGCAGATCGAGAGCGACCTCGTTGATCTGGAGCCGGCCGAAGCGGCCGAGTTCCTGACCTCCCTCGGCGTCGACGAAAGCGGCATCGGCGCGCTGATTCGCGCCACTTACCATCTGCTCGGGCTGCAGACCTACTTCACCGCCGGTGAGAAGGAAGTCCGCGCCTGGACCATCCACCGCGGCGACACCGCGCCACAGGCCGCCGGCGTGATCCACTCGGATTTCGAGCGTGGCTTCATCAAGGCCGAAACCGTCGCCTACGACGACCTGATCGCCTGCGGCTCCGTCGCCGCCGCCCGCGACAAGGGGCTGTATCGCATGGAAGGTAAGGAGTATTCGGTGAAGGACGGCGACGTCCTCCTCTTCAAATTCAACGTTTAGGCGTCTGGCAAGGGGCCGGGGATCTTTTTCTTCGGCCGGCCAATCGGCCGCAAAGTCATTCCGACAAAGGGGGCGACATTCTTCACCCAGTCGGGGTCGCCGATTGGTTGATCTTTCTGCACACATCTCCGAAGGTCGGCGAGCTCCGCCGCTGTTTGCGGGGTATTGACAAGCTCGGTCCAATTCTCGGGTCGCGGAATTGGCCACTCGGAGAGCGGGATCACATCGCAATTGCTGCAGCGCGCATAGAGGCTGCCCCAGGTCCAGTTCTCTGCGGCGGCAACCAGATTCTTGCGGAGTGCGTTACGCTCGACGTATCGGCATACGCGGACGAGCGAGGTGCTCGTCTGGACCGGCACCGACTTGAAGCGACCTTGATACACGTAGCCGCGACCGCGAGCCCGATGCGCTCCGGCCCAGTTGTTGGCATGTTTTCCTTCGGCCCAGTGCATCATTTGTGAAAGATGTGCGATCCGATCGCAGAAAACGACGAAGTGCCAGTGGTTATCCATCACCTGATAGGAAACCACGCTGATTCCAAAGCGTTCGAACCCGTCCTTGAAGATGGCCGCGAACGCGAAAAAATCTTGGTCCGTCGAGAAGAGTGTCGTTCCCCGCACCGCGCGGTTCATCACGTGGAAAGCGACTCCCTCCAGTTCATGTCGATTGCGTCTCGGCATCTCTGACCTCCTGGGAAAACCCAGAAAGGCGCAAGTTTGATGCCGCGAGAAAAAGATCCCCGGCCCCGTAGACATCCGTAGACATTCGTGCGGCGTGCCGGCACGGGGGAGGTGGCAGAAACTGCTTAGAAGATCGCCTGAGCGAAGACGAAGACGGCGGCGGCGGCGCCCAATTGCAGCGCCAGCGCGACGCGGTCGCGGAGGAACAGCACGCCGAGTGCGAGGAAGACGGCGGCGGCGAACAGGAAGTTCCAGTACAGATCCTTCGTGCCCTCCTGGATGCCGGCGGTGCCGGCCCTGCGGCGGGTCTGGTCGATGACCTGATTGGCGATCTCGCGATCGGTCTCGCGATCGAGCTCGTAGTAGCGGCCGCCGCCGGCGGTGGCGATGCGCGTCAACTCGGCGCGGTTGAGGATCGATCGCACGGCGGGTTGCCCGGCCTCGCGCTTCGGGTCGGGGATGATGCCGCCGGCGGTGGTGCCGACGCCGACCACGCTCAGCGGAATGCCGCGGCCCTGCGCCAGCGCCAGCGACGTGGCCACCTCGCCGCTCCACGACTGCCCGTCGGTGATGAGCAGAAACGCCTTGGTGTTGTTGGCCTCGGGCAGCTTCACGGTCGACGCGGCGATCTTGCGCAGCTCCTCGTCCTTCTCGATCAGCCGCAGCCCCCAATAGATGCCGCGCTCGATGTTGGTGTCCCACGTGCCGTCGTCTTCGAGACGAAACGGCGACTTGTCCTCGAGGTGGTCGAGAAAGAAGAAATAGGTGTTGGGGTCCTTGGTCAGGCGGATCTGCGGCGTCGCCATGTGCGCGAACAGCGCCATCGCCACGCGATCGTTCTCCCATCGCAGCGCCTCGCCGAGCGTCCGCAGGAACCGCATCGATCGCTGCCAGCGATCGCCCTTGACGTCGGTGACGTGCATCGACGCGGAGCCGTCCTGCAGGATGACGATGTCGACGCCGGCGGTGCGGACCAGCGAGGTGACGGCTTGCGGCTTGGCCAGCGCGAGGATCGCCGACCCCGCCGCGAGGATGAGGAAGAACCAGAACAGCAGCTCGCCGAAGAACGGAATCTTCTCGCTGACCGGCACGTGCCGCCGGCGCACGAACGCGCGCGCATCGGCGCGGCGGCGCCACAGCTGCCAGACCCACAACAGCAGCAGCCCGGCGGGAATCGCCAGCAGCGGCAGAAAATCTGGAACGCCGAAACGCATGGGGAGGTCTTGAGGCCTTAAGGTCCTAAGGTCTTGAAGACTAACCCTTCCTGACCTTCGTGGTGCCCTTGCCGGCCTTCTCGGCTTCGAGCCGTTCATCGGGACGCATCGGGACGATCATCTTGAACTTCTTCATGTCCGACGCTTCCGGCGGCGCGCCGGCGAAGCCGTGGATCGAGATGTTCGAGTCCCTGGAGTCGATCGGCGCGACCGGCTGTTTTCTCGCGGCGATCACCGCGCGCAAGCCGCACCAGGTACTCGTAGTTGAAGGCGGCCTCGCTGTTGGCCGGGTTCTCACGAATGATCTCGGCGTACTGTTTGACGACCGAATCCATGCGGCCGACGACCGCCTGCCAGGAGCCGCCCGCGATGCGGAGCTTGCGGTAGGCGGCGTTGGCGGCGAGCAGCTTGGCGTCGGGATTCTCGATTGCCTGGTCGTAGTCGCCGCGCCAGTACCCGGCGGTCGAGGCGAGCGTGCTCGCGTCGGCGCCGGTGCTGCGCGCCCGGCATCAAGCCGGCGAGCCGGCCGCCGGGCTGCACCGGCCGCGGCCGCGGCATCGTCGAATTTCAGCGTGACGAGGTCGCGCTCGGCGACGGCCAGCCGCCGCTCGTGCTCCGACGACCGCCACAGGATGGCTCCGGCAGCGACGAGGATGATCGCGATTAACGCTTGCGCGAACCAGGATGAAGATTTCATGTGGGTCTCTACGGAAAAGTCTGAAACGCCGGAATCGTGAATCGCAGCAGCAGCGCGCCGCACCACAGCAGCGCCGCCGTCATGGCAAACGGCGCATAGCGCGGCCGCTCGGTGCTGTACTGCTTCATCTCGATGGTGCCGGCGGCGCGGCGATCGATCGCCTGGATGGCGCGGATGATGGTCGCCTCATCGCCGCCGGAGAAAAATTCGCCGCCGGTCTTCTTGACGGCGCCGATCCACAGCTCGTCGGCGACGCTGCGCTTGTTCTGGATGTTGCCGCCGATCTTGATCAGGTAGACCGGGATCCTCGCCTTCTGCGCCTCGGCCAGCACGTCGTCCACGGTCTTGCCGTTCTCGAGCACGTCGGCGTCGGCGCCGTCGGTGAAGATCACCATCAGGTTGCCCGACGCATCCAGGTAGTCGAACGCATTGAACAGCCCGACCGCCTGCTCGACCGCTCGCGCGACCACGGTGCCCTGATCGGGAAAGGCCATGAACTCGTTCCAGTCGCCGATCAACGCGGTGCTGAGCAGGATGTTCTCGTAATCGGTGGTGAACGGCGTAATCACATACGCATCGTCGCCGAACTCGACCAGTCCCATCAGGTCGCGATACTTGCCGGCCATGCGGCGCTCGATGAAATAGCGCGCGGCGCCGACGGTGGTGAAGAACGCGGCGTTGTTCGGCGCGCCCTTGGCCAGCGTCGTCGACGGCAACGCCGACAACATGCTCGACGACGCGTCGATCAGCAGCGCGATGCGGCGGCCGGGGAAGGTGGTTTCCGAGCGCGTCAGCGCGGTGCGCGGATCGGCCAGCGACGATGATGAAGAACGGCAGCCCGGCCAGCGCGAGCAGCAGCGCGCCGTGACGCGACAGCGACGCGCGCGACCAGCCCGAGGTCTTGACGATGGCCGGCAGCGCCATGCGGTGATGCCCGGGATTGCGGTTGCCGAACGAGCGGATCACGACGAAGATCGCGGCGAGCCCGATCAGCACCATCACCACCTGCCGCGCGATCGGCGCTTCCGAGTAGAGCAGGCGATCGAGACGCAGCTCGGCCCACTCGGCCCAGGTGGCCTCGACCAGCTCGCTGAGGTCGCGTGAAAATCTGCATCAGGTCAGGTTGTCAGGTCGTCAGGCAGTCAGGTGGTCAGGTTGTCAGGCTGTCAGCCTACGACCATACCTTCTTACGCAGATCGACGACGTTGGCCATGAAGGCTGTCGATCCATTCCTTCATCAACGAGTGCGCCGACTGTTGTTCGTTGGTCACGCGCATCGCCGCTGCGATCGCGCCGTCGGCGTCCGAGTCGAGCTTCTCGATGCGGCCGTAGCGCGCCATCGTCAGGGTCTTCAAGGCGTCCGACAGCCCGGGCAGCGCCACCGCGGACTGGGTGGTCGCGCCACCGGACACATACACCTCGCCGCGGCCGAACGGCTTGATGACGAGCACGCCGTCGACCGGCGACTCCCGGCGATTGGCGCGGACGCTGTCCAATCGCGCGGCCGGTGGCATAGGCGCCGGCGATGCGCGCCGCCGCGAGCGCGCGGCCGGCGAGCTCCGGCGTCCAGCCGCCGCGGCTGGCGCGCTGCACGTCGTCGAGCTCCTTGGCGACCGCCGACAGCATGCGTGCGCGGCGCGAGGTGCAGCTGCGTGGTCCTGGTGACCGTCTTCTTGCGGCGCAGCATGCTGATCAGCATCAGCAGCACCACCACGCCGGCGAGGGCGAACAACACGGTGGCGATGGTCTGCAGCAGGTTGGCGCGTGAATCGCGATTCTCGATCGCCGTGAACGGCGCCGCCGCGGCCTCGCGGATGTCGGTGGTGTCATCCGGCACGAGCGAGATCAGGCGCATCGAGGTGCGCGGCAGCGAATACGACTGATCGCGCCCCTGCGCGGTGTCGCCGCCCTGGACCTGGCTCTCGATGCGATACGAAATCTCGAGCGGCGGAATCGGCACGTCGTTGCCGAACGCGTCCTCGGCGATCAGCCGCAGCCGGTAGTCGTACTGGAAGAAGCGCTTGCCGGGCGTCACCAGGTCGCCGGCGTGCGTGCCGCCCAGCACTTCGAACGGCGGCAGCTGCACCACGGTCGGATCGAGCTTCGAGAAATCGGCCACCACCTTGTTGGCCTCGGTCTCGACCACGGCGCAGGTCAGCCGCAAGTCGAACGACTCGCCCGGTCCGCACCGCGCTCGTCGAGGTCCGCCACCAGCAGGTGATCGGCTCGACTTCGACCATGTCCGTACCCGTCTGGGCAAAGGCCGCGCCGCCACTCAGTAACAACGTCAGAAATACGAGGCTTCTCATCGTTTGCTTTTGTTATTCGTTATTTGTAATTCGTTATTTCTTATTTCGTATTTCTTACTTCCGCCGCCGCAGCCGTCTCTCCGCGACCCACTCAATCAGCGCCACGTCGAACTTCACCTGGTCGACCGTCAGGCGAACCACGTCGAGGTCGTTGTCCTTGGCCTGCCGCGCGATCTCGTCCTGCCACGCCTGGACGCGCTCGCTCTGCCGGCTCAGCTCGCGGCGCGACATCATCCGCGTGCGCCCGGTCTCGACGTCGTAGACCTCGACCCAGCCGGCCGAGACTTTCGGCAGCTCGAAGGCGAACGAGGCGTCGACGATCATGATGAACACGTCGTGGACGTTGTTGACCTGGCGCAGGTCGGCGAGCAGGTCCGGCGCCTCGTCGAACAGGAAATCCGAGATCACCGGCATCATCGCGGTCTTGCGCGAGAAGCCGGTCAGCGTCGCGCTCAGGCTGCCGGAGTTCTTGAGGTCCTGCAGCCCGAAGCCGTTCTGGTAGGCCTCGAGGCAGTGAATCACCTGGCCCTTGCCGATGCGCGGCCGCACCGCGCCGAGATCGTGGAAGCCCTCGTCGAAGGTCAGCAGGCCGATCGAATCCTGGAAGAACACCGCCGACATGCCGATGGTGGCAATCGCGCGCGCGATCAGCGTCGCGATCTGCATGCCGCGATTGTCGGCGCGCCCGCCGTTGGCGCCGCAGCGCGTCGAGGCGGAGCGATCCGCGACCATGATCACGCCCGAGGTGGTCGGCTGCTCGAACTCGCGGATCACCATCGGGCTGAAGTTGTTCAGCGACGACTGCGGCCAGTCGATGTGCTCGAAGCGATCGCCGGCCTGCCAGTCGCGCAGCCCGACGTAGTCGAAGCCGGTGCCGTGAAACATGCTGGCGTGCTCGCCGATGGTGAACTCGCGCATCCGCTTGAGGATCAGCAGCTCGACCTCGGTAATCTCCGAGAGGTTGATGAGCGGCTCGACTTCTTGTTCGCGCGTCCTCACCGTGAAATCTCCACAGGACGAGCGAACAACCCTGAGCGAGTGTGCGGCCGGCGCAGCCGGACACAGACGAGTCGAAGGGGGCGACGAAGAATCATGGGATCGGCGTTTTGTCGATGACGTCCTTGATCACCGCGTCGGTGGTCAGGCCGTGGCTGGCGGCGTGCGGGCCGAGCCACAACCGGTGACCGAGCACGTACTCGGCGAGATCCTGGATGTCTTCCGGATAGACCTCGTCGCGGCGGCGGACGATCAGCGCCCACACCTTGGCGAGACGGCCCCAGACGATGATGGCGCGCGGCGACGCGCCGAGGTCGACGCCGGTCTCGACCAGCTCCGACGGCGAATGCCGCAGCCAGTCGGTGTCGGCGTTGTAGGGACGGGTGTTGGCGACCAGGCGCTGGATGTAGTCGCCGAGCCGCTCGTGCAGGAACACGTGCTCGGTGATGGCGGCGCGCAGCTGGATGATGCGCTCCTTCTTCATCAGCGGATTGAGGCGCACCTGCTTGAAGTCGAAGTTGACCAGCTTGCGCTCTTCTTCGGGCGGCAGGTAGCCGATGTTGACCATGATCGCGAAGCGATCGGTCGCCGCTTCCGACAGCGGGAAGGTGCCCTGCCCGAGCTCGACCGGGTTCATCGTCGCGATCGCGAAGTTGAACGCCGGCAGCTCGTAGGTCTTCTTGCCGACCGTCACGGTGCGATCCTGCAGGCCTTCGAGGAACGCGCTCTGCGACTTGAGCGGGATGCGGTTGATTTCATCCAGCAGGATCACTTCGGCTTCCGCCAGCGGACCCATTTCGGTGGTCAGCTCGCCGGTGGCCGGATTGATCATCTGGAAGCCGACGACTTCGGTCGGCTGCAGGTCGGCGCGGCCCTGGATGCGCGCGAACTTGGCGTCGCTGATCGCGGCGAGGATGACGCCGAAGAACGTCTTGCCGACGCCCGGCACGCCGCGCAGCAGGAGGTTGCCCGAGTTGACCTGCCGCTGTTCCTTCTTGTCGTAGGTGGTCGGAATTTCCGACAGCAACACGAGGTTGGCCAGGATCTTGGGCTGCGAGTAACCGACGAGCGCCTTGCTGCCTTCCGCGAGAATCGCTTCGTGGAAGGCGATCGTTTCTATGAGGTCAGGATGCACGGGTCCGCCTTAGGCCCCACCGCGCGAAGTCCGCGCGTCGGGGGCCCGGAAAACGGTAATCGTATCCCGACTGGACGTCCTGACAAGCTAGAATCCGTCCGAAATCCCCCCGGGGCCACCGGTGGGACGGAAAGGACCCGTATGTTGGAACTTCTCCTCGCGGCGTTTCTGGGGCAGCAGCCGGTCGCACCCCGGCGTCGGCCGCGCTTGACTACGACTTCTACAAGGCACGCGTCCAGCCGCTCCTCCTCGAGAAACGCGAAGGGCGCGCCCGCTGCGTGACCTGCCACGGCGGCAGCGCCACGCTACGCCTGCAGCGCCTGCCCGAGGGCGCCACCAACTGGACCGAGGAGCAGACCCGCCAGAACTTCGCGGCGGTCGATGGCGATGGTCGTGCCCGGCAGCCCCGGCGCCAGCAAGCTCCTGCGCCACCCGCTGGCGCGCGCGGCGGGCGGCGACGTGTTTCACGGCGGCGGCCAGCACTGGACGACCAAGAGCGATCCGGACTGGCAGGTCCTCGAGGCC
Organism: uncultured Acidimicrobiia bacterium; assembly: GCA_963795125.1. GTDB lineage: Bacteria > Acidobacteriota > Vicinamibacteria > Vicinamibacterales > UBA2999 > 12-FULL-67-14b. The sequence goes on from CAWCGQ010000003.1 coordinate 335,502, forward strand.
TGGGTCAACGGCGCGACCCTCGCGGCCTACGCGAAGCCGGCCACCGACACGCGGGTGGCGCGCATCGTCCAGACCAACGCGGCCGGCGACAACATCCACCTGATCGATCCCGCGACCAACAAGGTCGTCGGCGGTCATCAACGACATCGAAGTGCCGCACGGGGTGACGAGCGCGCCCGACGGCACGCGGCTTTATTTCACCAACGAGTCGCTGCATACGGTCGATGCCGTCGATGGCATCGACGCTCGCGGTGATTGCGCGCGTGCCGCTCGAGCGGCCGGCCCAACAACATCGCGATCTCGAAGGACGGCAAGCGCGTTTACGTCAGGCATTGCGCAGGCGCCGGGCGCGGTCGACGTCATCGACACCGCGACGCTGACGCGCGCGAAGTCGATTGCGGTCAAGGGCGCGATTCACAACGTCTACGTCACGCCCGACGGCAAGCACGTCGTTTCGGGATCGATCCCCGACCGCATGATCACGGTGATCGATCAGGCCACGGAGGAACCATCGCGTGGGAGCTGCAGATGTCAGCGCCGGCATCCGCCCGATGGACGTTCGAGCGGGCGCCCGACGGCTCGACGTCGCGAACATCTTCGTGCAGCTGTCGGATTACCACGGCGTCGCGGTCGATCGATTTCAAGACGCCGCCAGGAAGTACGACGCGGTTCGACATGGCCGACGATCCCGGGCGAGGACAAGCACACCGACGGGCCTGCAGGGCGCGCCGGCGCATGGTCTGGGCGTCACTCCCGACGGCAAGATGCTGTTTGCGACCAGCAAGGTTCAGGCACGCTGTACGCGTATTCGCTGCCGGATCTGAAGCCGATCGGCAGCGTGCACGTCGGGCAGCATCCGGAATGGGTCACGTTCTCGCCCGACGGCAAGGCCATTTACGTCGCGACGGCCGGCGACAACGCCGTAAGTGTCGTGAACACTGCAACTTTGAAGGACATTGCTCGCATACCAGTAGGGCAGGTTCCCAAGCGCAACGGCACCGCGCTCTTGAGGCCGTAGGGATTACATCGCGATACAATAGGGCCTCTAATTTCGGCAATCCAAGGAGAGTTCTAATGGCGGTTCGAAAGCATTTCGGCCTGGCCCTGATGGCCGGAACGGCGTTGTTCGGCGTGGCCATGTCCGGCGCGGTCGCGCCCGCGTCGGTGAGCGCGCAACAGCCGGCGGCGGCCGCACAGCCCGAGGTGACCTTCACCAGGGACATCGCGCCGATTCTGCAGCGCAGCTGCCAGAACTGCCATCGGCCCGGCCAGGTGGCGCCGATGTCGCTGCTCACCTACGAGGATGCCCGCCCGTGGGCGCGCTCGATGAAGCAGCGCACCGGCCTTCGCGACAAGGCCGGCGTCATGCCGCCGTGGTACATCGAGAAGAACATCGGCATTCAGCACTACAAGAACGATCCGTCGCTCAGCGAGGAAGAGATCGCGAAGATCGCGAAGTGGGCCGACACCGGCGCGCCGCGCGGCGACGCTGAAGGACATGCCGGTCGGCGCGCGTGTTCAACGACACCGTCGGCTGGCACGCGGGCGAACCCGACCTGATCGTCGAGAGCCCGGAGATCACTCGTCAAGGCGAACACGCCCGACTGGTGGGGCGAGTTCCCGCCGACCAAGGTGCCGCTGACCGAAGATCGCTACGTGAAGTCGGTCGAAATTCGCGAGGTCAACAACTTCAGCAACGAATCCGGCCGCCAGACGGTCGGCCAGCGCTACGTGTGGCACCACTTGATCTGGGCGACGGCGCCGGTCGACGAAACCGGTGACCCGATCGACGCCTCGGTGACCGACGGCGCGGTGGGCTGGCCGGTTCACGAAGTGGGCCGCAACGCCGACATCTTCGACGAGAACGCCGGGCGCCTGCTGAAGGCGGGCTCGAGCATCGTCTATCAGTCCGCGCACCTTCACGCCGGCGGCCTCGACGTCAAGTCGAAGCTGCTGTTCGGCTTCCGCTTCCATCCGGTCGGCTACAAGCCGGCGCGCCGCACCACGCTGCATAACCTCGCCAACGCGCTCGACATCGACATCAAGCCGGGCGAAGCCAACCAGCAGCTGCACGCCTACGAAGTGCTGTCGCAGCCCGCGAAGATCGTGACCTTCGAGCCGCACCTGCACGCCCCGGGACAGCGCATGTGCCTCGAAGCGATCTGGGGCTTCAACATCCAGACGCTGACCTGCGCCGGCTACGATCACAACTGGGTCCGCCAGTACCAGTACGACGGACGACTACGCGCCGATCCTGCCGCGCGGCACCATCCTGCACATCATCGGCTACATGGACAACACGCCGAACAACAAGAACATTCCCGATCCGCGCAACTGGCAGGGATCGGGCAATCGATCGATCGCGAACATGTTCATCGATCTCGGGCAGATCATGCCGCTGACCGACGCCGAGTTCCAGGCGGAGATGGCGAAGCGCCGCGAGCGGCTCGGGCCGAATCGTCCCGACGTGATCGTCGGCTGTCCGCTGTGCAACGTGATTCCGCCGCCGGCGCACGCGACCGCTGCGCCGACGGCCAAGCCCGGGACAGCAAGCAGTAAATGATGCGACTGGTGTCTTTCCCTACGTTGATGGTGGGGCTCGCCTATCAAACGGCGAGCACCCAGAGTCTGTCCTACTCGCGCGGCCAGAACGTCTCCCCGGCTTTCGAAGGCTGGGAGAAGAACGACGACGGGTCGTTCAACATGATGTTCGGCTACATGAATCGCAACTGGGAGGAAGAAGTTGACGTGCCGGTTGGGCGCCGACAACAGCTTCTCGCCCGGTGTGCCCGACCAGGGCCAGCCGACGCACTTCCTGCCGCGCCGCAACCGCTTCGTCTTCAAGGTGCGCGTGCCCGCGGACTGGGGCAAGAAGGAACTGGTCTGGACGCTGACCACGAAGGGCAAGACCGAGAGGGCCTACGCGACGCTGCGCGAAGACTCGCTGGTCGACAACATCGTCCAGGCGTCCGAGCAGGGCGCGCTCGGCGCCGGCGTCAGCAGTCCCGCGATTCGCGCCAACGTGGCGCCGGAGATCACGATCGACACCGGCGAGCGCCGCGCGCAGATCGGCCAGCCGCTGACGTTGATCGCGGTCGCGAAGGATGACGGCGTGCCGCGTCCGCGCTACGGTCCGGATTCCCGCGAGGCCGAGCGGGTGGCCGCCGCGCGCGCGCGCGCCACCAACACCACGCCGCCGGCGCCGACACCGCGCGGCACCATGACGTTCGATCCGGCGGCGCAGCGTCCGCCGTCGGCGATCACCGTCGGCAGCCAGACCGGGCTGCGTCATTCGTGCTTCGTGTATCGAGGCGCGGGACGCGTCGAGTTCACGCCGCGCCAGGCCAAGGTGTGGGAAGACACCCGCGCCGGCGCGAACTCACCGTGGGCGCCGCGCTGGATGGCCCCGGCGGTGCCGGCGGACGGCAAGTATCAGGTCAACGTGACGTTCGCGGATCCGGGGCAGTACACCATCCGCTGCATGGCGTCAGACGGCGCGCTCAATACCTACAAGGACGTCGTCGTTAACGTGAAGTAGGCAGGCGGTCAGGCCGTCAGGCGGTCAGGCGGTCAGGCCGTCAGGCAGTCAGGCTGTCAGGCCGTCAGGCCGTCGGGCCGTCAGGCGCAACAAAGACTTCAGCAGGCTGCTCAGCATTCGTCCGACCTCGGACGTTTCGCTGAGCAGCTTGTCTGCCTCGCTCCGACCGAGTAGCCGCAATCGAACGGCAAGCTCAATCTGTGTTTGCAGCTCGGCTTCAGATCCCAACGCAATTCGAAGATGACGCAGGTAGCCGCGGCCGCCGATGGCTTTGCCTTCGGCTATGTTCGATGGAATCGAGACCGCCGCTCTTCGCATTTGAGACGTGAGTCCATATGTTTCGGACCTCGGCAGAGCCTCGGTCGTCGAATACACTCGCTCGGTGAGCGCGATCGCCTTCTGCCAGACGGTTAGGTCCCGGAACGACTGAATCATGCGGACCTCCCGTCGCAGTTATGCTGCAGGAAGCTCGCCGATGCGATTCAGGCGCGAACCTGCATGAGCAGGGTCGCCGGTACGCACTCCCTGCCGAGTGAAATAAAAACAGCAACGCAGTTCTTGCCGCATTGACATATATTCCACAAAGTGGAATAGTTCTGCGCCATGTCTGTTCCGCTCGGTGAATTCGAGCAGATGGTGTTGCTGGCGCTCCTGCGCCTTGACGCGGATGCGTACGGCGCGACGATTCGGCGGGAGATCGAGTGCCGGGCGGGGCGGCCGCTGGCTATCAGCGCCGTTTACACCACGCTCGACCGGCTTGAACAAAAAGGCATCGTCCGGTCACGCGTCGGCGAACCAACCCCCGAGCGCGGCGGTCGCCGACGGAAGTACTTCGAGTTGACTGCGCTGGGCGCGCGGGCGGTGCGAGACGCGCACAATGCATACGCGCGTATGACCGCCGGCCTCGGACGGCGCCTCAAGGCACTGTGATGAAGCGACTGGCGCTGCTGGTCATTCGTCTCTCGACACCGTCCGCCGATCGCGAATGGGTGCTTGGCGACACGGTTGAGGAATACGAGGCGCACGCCCGGGCCGGCGGCCCGGCTGCCGCACGGTTCTGGCTTCTTCGAGAGGCGCTCCGTGTCGTCGCATGGGCACCCCGGCATCGGCGGGCAGTTGGTCGCGTCCGGCCTAGAGCAGCAGGAGTGGACGTCATGAGACTGGTGGACGACCTCCGACAGGATGTCCGGTACTCGGTTCGAGTGCTGCGGCAGTTGCCGATGTTCAGCTCGGTGGTAGTGCTTACGTTGGCGCTCGGCATCGGCGCGAACACTGCGATCTTCAGCGTTGTCAACGCGCTGCTGCTGACGCCGCTTCCCTACAAGGATCCCGATCGCCTGGTGCGCCTCGTCGAGAACGTGCCGGCGGAAGAAACTCCGACCGGCCAGGCGCTGCGAGCGTCGGGCATCCAACAGCACGAATTCGTCGAATGGCGCGAGCAGTCGCGCACCTTGTCGCACATGGCGATCTACTCGCCCGTGGCAATGACGCTCTCCGGCCGCGGTGAGGCCGTGCGCCTGAACGGGCGGCGGGTGTCGCCCGCGCTTTTTGCGATGCTCGGCGTCCCGCCGTTCATCGGCCAGGCCTTCGATGTGCGCGATGCGACTCCGGGCGCGGAGCCGCGGATCGTGCTCAGCTACCAAACATGGCAACGCTACTTCGCAGGGGACCGCACTATTCTGACGACGGGGTTGATTCTCGATGGCAAATCGTACGTGGTGGCCGGCGTCGCTCAGCCTGACTTCGACTTTCCCGATCCACAGACCGAGTTTTGGGTTCCTCTGGTCCCGACGGAAATGCCAACTTCCGGCATCGCACGGGTTTCGATGATCGCGCGGCTCGCGGACGGTGTGTCACTGGAGGCCGCCTCGGCCGAGGCCAATGTGATCGGGGCGCCGATGCGAGGCAGCCCGCCCGCGGATTCCGAGCAGCAGCGATTCACGGTGATTCGCGCGAACGATCAACTGGTCGCACCGGTGCGGCCGGCGCTGCTCGTCCTCTTTGCGACCGTCATCTTCGTGCTGCTGATCGCCTGCGCGAACGTCGCCAACCTGCTGCTCGCGCGCAGCAGCAATCGCGAGCGGGAAATCGCGATTCGCGCCGCGCTGGGTGGCAGCCGTGCCCGGCTCGCTCGCCAGGTGCTGACCGAAACGGTCGTGCTCGCCGCTGCCGGCGGACTGGCCGCGATTGCCATCGCTTACGGCAGCATCGCGCTCCTCAAGTCGCTCTCGGTCGTGAACGCGCCGGCGTGGCTTTCGCCAGGCAGCACCGCCATCCTGCCGCGTGTCGATCAGGTGGCGATCGATTGGCGAGTGTTGCTGTTCGCCGCCGGGGCGTCGCTGGCCACCGGACTGCTCTGCGGCCTTGCTCCGCTGTTGCATCTCATGAAGATCGATCAGGTGCACGTGATCAAGGACGCAAACGCGTCGATGGCCGCCGGCCTCAGCTTCCGCCGTCAGAACCTGACGAAAAGCGTGCTGGTCGTGGCCGAGATCGCGTTGGCGACGGTGCTGCTGGTCGGCGCGGGTCTGCTCGGCCGCAGCTTCGTGATGCTGTCCAGCGTGCCGATCGGCTACGACCCTGAAAACGTGCTGACCTTTCAGGTCGTCAAGCCGCAGGGACGTCTCGCGCAAAGCCAAGGGCGGCAGTCTGTCGATGATGAGCTCCTGACCCGGTTCCGGATGTTGCCGAGCGTGCAGCTTGCTGGTGCGACCAACGTGCTGCCGCTCGCGCCGCTCGCGCTGCGATTACGGTTCGCGGTGCCGCAGCGGCCTGACCTCGCCCGTGGCCAGGTGGAAGTTCCCCAGGCACGGCTCGTCAGCCGCGACTACCTGCGCGCCATGGGCGTGCCGCTCGTCGCCGGCCGGTGGTTCGGCGAGCAGGACGGCGCCGGTGCGCAGCCGGCGATGATGATCAACCGCGCCCTGGCGCGACAGTACTTCGGCGCGGACGACCCGGTCGGCGCCCTCGTCAACTCGATCGGGCCGGCGCCGTGGCAGATCATCGGCGTGGTCGGCGACATCCGCCAGGCCACGCTCGCTCGCGAGCCAGCGCCGCAGTTCTTCCTCGACTTTCGTCAATTGCCGCCTGGCGATCGCATGCTGCAGATGACCGATAGTGTGCTCGGCGGTCGATTCTACGTCGTTCGGACAAACGACGACCCCACGACACTGGTGCCCGATCTGCGCCGCATCGCCGCGCAGTCGGAACCTGACGCGGCGCTGACGAACATCTTCACCATGGACGCGCTGGTCTCGATGTCGATTGCCAGGCCGCGCCTCTACGCGGCGCTGATCGGCGTGCTGGGTGTGCTGGCCGGCGTCCTGGCGGCGATCGGGATCTACGGTGTGATCGCCTACATGGTGACGCGACGGACGCGAGAGATTGGCATTCGCATGGCGCTCGGCGCGCCGCGCCCAAAGATTCTGGCGTTGGTGCTCGGGCAAGGGGCCGCACTGGTCGGGCTGGGGATCGCGATCGGCCTGATCGGCGCGCTGAATCTCACGCACTACCTGCGGGCGATGCTGTTCGGCCTCGGCCCATCCGATCCCACGACTTTCGTGGCCGTGGCGCTGGCCTTTGCCGGCGTCGCAGCACTCGGCTGTTACATCCCGGCCCGTCGCGCGACGCGCCTCGATCCGCTGAGTGCGTTGCGCGAACAGTGACCTCATACCAGAGAGGAGCGATCACGATGAAGCTCGGTGTACTGATTGCGGTGCTGTCACTGGCGGCGCCGCTGGCACAAGGGACGCTGGCGGATCACTACGACATCTCGAAACGCGTCTCGTTGGCCGGAACGATCGACGCGGTCATCATGCCGCCGGGCGAGTTGCCTGTCTGCTTCCTGATGACGGTGCAGGATAACGGCAAGTCCGAACAATGGGTGGTGGCTGGAGACGTGATTCGAGTCCTGATGAAAGCGGGATGGCGTTTCGGCCCCGCCGGGCAGGTGAAGCCGGGCATCTCGGCGAGCGTGTCGGTGTTTCTCCCGAAGCCGGCGTCGACCGCCGCGCAGACACTCGGCGTCAAGCTACGCGAAACCATGCCGACAGGTATCAGCGCGGTTGCCGACGCGGCGCTGAAGGCCGGCCGCCTCGCGCAGGGCGTCGAGGTGAAGCTCGCCGACGGCCAGACGTTGCCGTTCGGGCCGCCGAAGTAACGGCCTGCCGGCCTGACTGCCTGACGACCTGACTGCCTGACTGGCCTGCCGCCTATCTCTTCCCCACCCACGGCGCGCGGATCAGCAGCTTCGGATCCGCGCCAGCCTTCGGCACGAATTTCTGGGTGCGGCCGTACTGGTTGTCGCCGCCGTAGAGATTTCCCTCTGAATCCACCGAGAAGGTGTGCACCTCGAGATAGCCGTCCGGCAGGTCGGGCGGCACCAGCCAGGTGTAGAGGCGCGTGCCCTTGAAGTCGAGCTTCACGAAACGCAGCGGCTTGAGATCGGTGATCCAGATGCTGTCGTCGTTGACGATGATGTCGAGCGGCAGCGAGAAGCCGGGAAACGCGTCGACGTAGTCGACCTTCTTCGGATCCTTGGTGGTGCGGAACACGTTGATGCGGCCGCCCGATCGATCGAGCGCGAAGATCAACCCGTTGGGTCCGACCGCGATTGCGTGCACGCCGCTGAACTGTCCGGGGCCCTTGCCGTTGCCGCCGAACTCGCCGAGGTAGTTCATCGCCGCGTCGAGGATCATGACGCGATGATTGTCGAGGCCGTCGGCGATCAGGATGCGCCCGTCCGGCAGGAACGCGACGTCCTGCGGTTTGGCGAAGTGCGTGCTGTCGCTGCCGGGCACGTTCTTCTCGCCGAGCGTCTTCAGCAGCGTCTTGCCGTCGTTCGAAAACACGTAGATGGTGTGGAACGTCTCGTTGATCACCCACACGCGCTTCGTCGCGATCGTAGGGACTGATGCGCAGGCGGTGCGGGCCCGGGCCCGACGAGCCTTCGCAGAGATGAGTCCCACTGGGTCCAGCGTTCCTTGACGTTGCCGTTGCGATCGAGGGTGTAGAGGCAGTTCTGCCAGACGCGGCGATCGACCGCGTTCAGCACGTTGATCTTGATCGAGCCGGCAAAGCCGGCAAAGTCCGGCGGCAGCGGGTCGGGCAGGCGGAACTCGCCGCGCTGCGCGACGAAAATGCGATCGGGCGATTCGGCGAAGACGCCGGAGTTGCCGCCGAACGCGAATCCAGGCGCCGCAAACGGCTTGTGCCACGCGCGCACCACATCGTACGGACTAGGGCCGATCGGTCCTTCCGCGACCGTTGTCTGGGCCAGGCCCGCGACTCCCAGCGTTGCCATGGCCACCGCGATTGTGGCCGCCATGCGAATCATGTTGTGCATGTGTGTTCTGCCTTGTTGAGGTCGAACACTAACACGCCGACGCACGCCGGCCCTAGCGTCAGCCGGTGCTCTGGTCGCGGCTGGCCATCCGGGCCAGTGTCGAGAGAGCGTAATAAAATAGCGCGATCAGGATGACGAGCCTGACCGCGTTGTAGCGGATCCAGTCTCTCGAGTAGCTGATGATCTCTGCATCGCTGAGCGTTGTGTCAGGCTCGAACAGACCGAGCCGTGGCACAAAATACAGGCCGGTCACGAGCAACACCAGCAGGACGCCGCCGAAAATCAACACCAACGCCCTCTTCGCCTCGCCCTTGTAGCGGACGTAAGCCGCCAGGCCGGTCACCGTCAGGAGGCCGAAGGCGGCCGTCGTGAATGGCCACGGGTTCACGAGGCCCGGGATGATGACGCGGCCTCGCACGTAGGCCACGGGATCCTGCCACCAGCTGAAGTGGTTCATTACGGAGTCGTGCACCCCTGCTCCCGTCCAAATGCCAAGAATGACGATGAAGGCCTGGAAGACGGCACGGCGGAAAGGGGTCAGCATGCCCGGTGCTCACCGGGTCATCGAGCGCTCGGCATTTCCCGAGTAGTTGATGAACACGGTCTTGAGTCTCGGTGAAGAAGTTGAGCCCTTCCTCGGCCATCTCGCGCTCGCCGACGCCGGTCGACTTGGTGCCGCCGAAGGGCAGCTGCGCCTCGCCGCCGACGGTCGGCTCGTTGACGTGGACCATGCCGGTCTCCACCTCGTCGATGAAGCTCATCACCGCGCTGATGTTCTCGGTGAAGATCGAGGTCGTCAGCCCGTATTCGACGCTGTTGGCGAAGCGCAGCGCCTCGTCGATGTTCGTGGCGGTCGCAATCGCCAGCACCGGCCCGAAGACCTCCTCCTTGAAGATGCGCATCGCCGGCGCGACGCCGTCGAAGATGGTCGGTTCGACGAAGTAGCCCTGCTTCGAGCGCATCCGGCCGGCTGCCGCCGGTCAGCAGGCGCGCGCCTTCCGCGCTTTGCCGACCTCGATGTAATTCATGACCGTCTGTACCACTGCTTCTCGTCCACCGACGGTCCCATGTCGGATGCTGGATCGAGACCCGGGCCGAGCTTGATCTTCTCCGCCATGGCCACGAGCCGGTCGACCAGCTTCGCCTTGATGTCGGGATGCGCAATCACGCGCGAGGTGGCGGTGCAGCGCTGGCCGGTCGAGCCGAACGCGCCGCCATGGATGGCGACGGCGGCCTTGTCGAGATCGGCGTCGGGCATGACGATGACGGCGTTCTTGCCGCCCATCTCGCACGTCACCTTCGCGCCGCGCTGCGCCGCCTTCACGTAGAGCGCGTCGCCGACCGCATTCGATCCGGTGAACGAGATCGCGCGCAGCTCCGGCGCGGCGACCATCGCTTCACCGACCACCGAGCCGCGGCCGACCACCATGTTGAACACGCCGGCCGGCAGACCCGCCTCTTCGTAGATCTCGGCGAGCAGCGCCGAGGTCGCCGGCGTCAGCTCCGACGGCTTGAAGACCACGGTGTTGCCGGCGACGATCGCCGGCGCGCTCTTCCACACCGGAATGGCCCACGGAAAATTCCACGGCGCAATCAAGCCGACGGCGCCGAGCGGCTGGCGCAGCGTGTAGGTGAAGGTGTCGCGAGATTCCGACGGGCAGGGTCTTGCCGTGCATGCGGAAGCCCTCGCCGGCGTTGTACTCGAGGACCGCGATGCCTTTGAGCACTTCGCCCTTCGCCTCCCTGAGGATCTTGCCTTCCTCGCGCGTCAGCGTCTGGGCGATCTCATCGACGCGGCGGCGGGCAATGTCGGCGGCGCGCCACAGCACGCGGCCGCGCTCGGGCCCCGGCGTCTTCTTCCAGGACGTGGAACGGCCTCCATCGCGGCATCGACAGCGCTGCGCACGTCGGCGGCGTCGGCCAGCGGAAACTCGGCGATCACATCGGCGGTGTCCGCCGGATTGATGTTGCGGCTGATCTCGGTCGACGCAGGGTGATACCACTTGCCGTTGATGTACGAACCGGTCTGCATCGTTACCGCCTGTTGAGATCGTACGCCGCGAGCTGTCGCTCGTTGCGGACGTAATAACGGCCGTTGGCGAGCGCGGGGTAGGCGCGCACGACGCCTTTCAGCAGTTGCGCCCTGGCCGAGAAACGAAATGCCTTCGGTGATGCGGGCGCGAGCGCCAGCTCGCCCGATTCCCGCGTAATCACCAGCGTGTCGCCGGCGATCAGCGAGCGAGCCGGCGCCAAACCCGTCGACGTTCCACATCACCTTGCCGGTCGCCAACTCGACGCAGCGCAGCGCCTGGCCGAACTCCTGGCGGCCGTCGAAGCCGTACAGGTAGCCGTCTTTCAGGACGCTGGTCGAGTAGTGATTCGACATCGATTCGTCGCCCGACCAGATCGGCGTCACGGTGTTGTTCGCGACTTTCAGCAACACCGCGCCGGTGCCGTAACTCGACGACAGGAAGATCTGATCGTTCGACCACGATCGGCACGGCGGCATTGACCGACGCCGCCATGCGCGCGCGCCAGCGGAACTGGTAGAGCACCTTGCCGGTCGAGGGATCGAGTGCGACCAGCCCGGTGCGCGTGAAGAACACGGCGGTGTGCTGGCGGTTGATGTCGGCGACGATCGGCGCCGAGTAGCTCGGCTCGTCGGAGGTCGCGGTCCACAGCGTCTTGCCGGTCGCGGCATCGAACGCGACAATGCCTGCTGATTTTCCGCCGACGTTGACGAGCACGCGGTTGCCATCGACGACCGGCGAGGAGGCGACGCCGAAATATCCCTTCGGCGCGTCGAACACCCGGCGGGTGTCGACACTCCACAGCATCTTGCCGGTCGCGAAATCGATCCCGTGCAGCCAGCCGTCGGCGCCATGCGTGAAGACGCGGCCGCCGGCGATCACCGGCACGGCGCGCGGCCCTTCATCGAAACCGAAGTCGTCTCGATAGGACGTGGGGTAGTCGAACGTCCAGATGGTCTTGCCCGGTCAGCGCATCGATCGCTTCGACGGTCTCGCGGTTGTTGACGCGATGAAACAGGATCACCCGGTCCGCCGCGACCGCCGGTCCCGAGAAGCCCGCCCCGACGTCACGAATCCAGAGCTGCGGCGGTCCCGTGCGCGGAAAGGACGGAACGATCTCCGGGCCGGTGTAGATGCCGTTTCGATTCGGACCGAGGATCTGCGGCCAGTCCTCCCTTCGCCAAGGCTGCGGGGGACAGATCCGGCCACGAAGACTACGGGGCACGAAGCCCTGCGCGAGAGGCATCGCCATTCAGGGCTTCGTGCGCCGAGCCTTCAGGACGATCTACTGTTGCGTCGTGACCTTCGGCGGCGCCGGCTTCGGGAACGTGCCTTCGCGCATCGCCGCCTGGTAGAGGACCACCGCCATCACCGTGGCCGCCTGCTTCAGCGCGCCGGGGTCGATTCGCTCGGCGGTGTCCATGTTGGTGTGATGCGTCCGCACGTCGTAGTCGATGTACTCCTGCACGGCCTGGAAGCCGGGCACACCGACCTCGAGGAACGAGAGGTGATCGGTGGCGCCGATGTGCCCGGGCGCCGGGCATGATCGCGCCGATGTTCGCCACCGGCTTGAGCCAGTCCGACATGATCGCGCGAGCCGGATCGTTGCCTTCCATGTAGAAGCCGCTGATCGGCGGGTAGCCGTTGTCGAGGTTGAAGTAGACCGAGAACTTGTCGCGCGCGGCGCTGTTCCTGTCCCCGGCGAGATGCTGCGCGACATAGGCCTTCGAGCCCAGCAGGCCCTGTTCCTCGCCCGCCCACAGCGCCGCGCGAATGGTGCGGCGCGGGCGGATGTTCAACGCCTTGAGGATGCGCATGGCTTCCATCACCGTGGCGGTGCCGTCGGCGTTGTCGGTGGCGCCGGTGCCGGTATGCCACGAATCGAGATGCGCGCCGACCATGACGATCTCGTCCTTGACGGCGTTGTCGGTGCCGGGAATCTCGGCGATGACGTTGTGGGTGTTGCGATCGTCCTCGTTGAACGTCGCCTGCATCTCCACCGCGAGCTTCACCGGGATCTTCTGCTGCAGCATTCGCGCGATCAGGTTGTAGTGCTCGGAGGCGAGGACGATCGACGGCACCGAGTTGGCGCCCATGTCGCGGCCGGTGACGAACACCGTACCGTGCTCGCCGATGTTCGGTTCGATGGTTACGGCCACGCCTTCCGCCTTGAGCAGCGCGAGACGTTCGGCGTTGAGGGCTGGCGGCCGCGCCGGGGCGGGCGATGGCGGCTTCAGATCGCCGCTGGCCGCAGGCCGATCGGCGCGGATCGCATACTCCTGGATCGGGCTCGTGAAGAGCACGGCGCCGTCCAGTTTGCCGGCCTGCGCCTTGATCGCGTCGGCGTCAAGGCCGGGCAGCCACACCGGCGTGGCGACGACACGTCCCGGGGTGGACGGCGACCAGCCGCGCGGGTAGCCGATCAGCGGCATGTAGCGCGGCTCGACCATCTCGACGGTGACCTTGTTGAGCGTCCAGCCGCGGCCGAACTGAAACGCCTCGGTGTGCACGTTGCTCAGTCCCATCGCCTTCATCTGCTCCTGCGTCCACGCCACGGCGCGCTTGTGCGCCGGCGAGTTCGTCAGGCGGGGCCCGATGCTGGTGAGGAGATAGTCGAACGTCTCGTTCACCTTGGAGCGGTCCATGCCCTCGGCGCGGATCTTCTCGATCACGGTGAAGTCGACGCGATCCTGCCCGCCTTCGCTCGGGTCGGCAGCTTCCGCGGGGTCACGCCGCAGGTCGCCGGTGTCGATGCGAGCGAAGGAGGAGGCGGACGGGCTGGCGCAGAGCGCGGCCGTGACCGCAACAGCGATGGCGATGTTCCTCATTGGGCGAATTCTACTCCCATCACCGGCGCGGGGCGGGGCGTATAATTCGGCGCATGAAGACCAATCGACGTTCCTTCCTGCGCATCTCCGGGGCCGGCGCGGCGGCGGCCATGGCGGTTGGCGCCAACAGCATCGAGCTGGTCGCGCAGGCGTCGCGCGCGCTCGGCAACCGGACGGCGGACGAGGTGGCCTCGGACGAGGGCTACTGGCGCGATATCCAGAACGCGTTCACGCTCGATCGCTCGCTCATCAACCTCAACAACGGCAACAGCTGTCCGAGCCCGACGGTGGTACACGAGGCCTACAAGCGCTATCTGGACTACTCCAACCAGGCTCCGGTCTATCACCGCGGCCTGATCGAGCGGAACATCGAAGTGGTCCGCCGCCGGCTGGCCGACGAGTTCGGTTGCGATCCTGAGGAGATGGCCATCACCCGCAACTCGAGCGAGTCGCTGCAGATCGCGCAGAACGGCATCGACCTGGAACCAGGCGATGAGGTGGTGACGACCGAACAGGATTACGGGCGGATGTTGACCACCTGGGATCAGCGCGCGCGCCGCAGCAAGATCACGATCAAGAAGGTCAACTTCCCGGTGCCGACCAGCGGCGAAAATCTTTATGGCCTGCTCGAAGGCGCTATCACCCCGCGCACCAAGGTGCTGCACTTGAGCCACATCACCAACCTGACCGGACAGATCTTCCCGGTGCAGAATCTCGCCCGCATGGCCCGCTCCCGCGGCATCATCACCATCGTCGACGGCGCCCACGCCGTCGCGCATTTCCCCTTCAAGCTGCGCGATCTCGAGATGGACTACTACGGCACCAGCCTGCACAAGTGGCTGCTGGCGCCGACCGGCACCGGGTTTCTCTACGTGCGTCGCGACCGCATCGCCAAGACGTGGCCGATGCAGGCCGCGCCGGAACGCAGCGACAACGACATCCGCAAGTTCGAGGAGATCGGCACCTCGCCGGCGGCCACCAAGGCCGCGATCAACGAGGCGCTGGCGTTCCACCAGGCGATTGGCACCGAGCGCGTGGCGGCGCGGCTGCGTTACCTGACGCTGCGCTGGGCGAACAAGCTGAAGGCCAACCCGCGCGTGCTCATCCACACCGGGCTGGATCAGGTCTACGGCGTTGCCTGCGTCGGCATCAAGGACATTCCCGCGACCCGGATCAACGCGTTCATGTGGGACAAGTACCGGATCATCACCACCGCGATCACCCGGCCGGAATACAACGGCATCCGCGTGACACCGAACATCTACACGCCGCTCGAGGAGATTGATACTTTCATCGCGGCGATGGAGGACCTGCTCAAGAACGGATTGCCGGCCACGGCCTGATCGCGGCTCCTTTGCCAGGTCGTGTCCGCGGAAGGTCCGACGTGATGCCCACCGCCATTCATCGCCAGGTCGACGATGCCCGCAAGGGCAATCTCGCGCGCGTCATTGCGCGGCTGCCGTCGGGCTGGGCGGTCCTTGGTGATCCACAGATCACGCGTGGCTACTGCCTGCTCCTGCCCGATCCGGTCGTGCCTCACTTGAACGTGCTCACGGCGGAAGCGCGAAGGCAGTTTCTCGACGACATGGCGCGGCTCGGCGACGCCGTGTTGCGCGTCACCGGCGCGGAACGTATCAACTACGAAATCCTCGGCAACGTCGAACCCGCGCTGCACGCGCACGTCATTCCCAGGCACGCCAGCGAGGCGCCGGAACGCCGGACCCAGCCAGTGTGGCTGCACGACTGGTCGGCCGCGGAACCATTTGGCGGCGATGCGCACCAGGCACTGCGTGCCGGGCTCGGCGCGGCACTCGCGCAGGGCCGCGACTGACCAGCCGCGGCCTCTTAGCAGGTTGCTGAAAAGCCTTGCGGCCTGCTAGAAGACGTAGCCGCCTTTGGCGACGGTGGCGTCCGCAAGCCTGCGCCGTAAAACCACGGTGTTTACCGGTGTGATCTTCAGCAGTCGCCGCAATGCGGCCAGTTGCGTGCGCAGCACGTCGCCGTCGGCCATCGCCGCCAGCGCACCGCGGGCCGCCAGCTCAATCCGGCCGGCGGCTTCATTCACCGCCACCCTCGCGGCGTCCTGGTGCAGCTCGGCATTCGGCAGCGTGCGGCCGGCCGCGTCCTGGGCGCGCAGCACGGCGCTCTCCGACGCGTAGGTGTCGATCAGCAAATCGGCGAGCAGGCTCAGCACTTCCTGTTCGCTTTCGATCTTCGTGCCGTAACGCTGCATGGCGCTCCCGGCCACCATCAGCACGACCTTCTTGAACGCGCCGCACGCGCGCGCCTCGGCGGCGAGCACGCCGTCCGAGTCGTCGGCCACGGCCATCGACGGGCTCATGATCTCGTCCTGCAGCGCCTTGGCCGCCTGCATCAGCGGCAGTTCGCCCTTCATCGCCTTCTTCATCAGCATCCCGGGAATCAGCAGCCGGTTGATCTCGTTGGTGCCTTCGAAGATGCGGTTGACGCGCGCATCGCGGTAATGGCCTTCGGCGGGGTAATCGTGAACGAAGCCGTTGCCGCCGTGGATCTGCAGGTTCTCGTCGATCACGAAGTCGACCACCTCGCTGCCGAGCACCTTGGCGATCGAGGCCTCGACGGCGAACTCTTCGAGGGCCAGCAGCATCGCGGTGCCGTCGCCGGTCTTGCGGTCGGGGGTCGCCGCGATGCGCTGGTCGATCAGGCCCGCCGTGCGGTACATCATGCTTTCGAGCGCGTACTCGCGCGCGGTCATCTCGCCGAGCTTGTGCTTGATGGCGCCGAACGTCGCGATGGCGACGCCGAACTGCTTGCGGGCGGCGGCATACTTGGCCGCCTCTTCCAGCGACTTCTTCGCCCCGCCCGAACACATCGCGCCCAGCTTGAAGCGCCCGAAGTTGAGCACGTTGAACGCGACCTTGTGGCCCTTGCCGATCTCGCCCAGCACCGCATCCGCCGGCACCTTCACCTCCTGGAAGATCACCGGCGTGGTCGACGATCCATGCAGGCCGAGCTTGTGCTCTTCCTTGCCGCTCGACACGCCGGCCCACTTGCGCTCGACGATAAACGCGGTGAAGTGTTCTCCATCGACCTTGGCGAAGACCACGTAGACGTCGGCGAAGCCGCCGTTGGTGATCCACATCTTTTCGCCCGAGAGGACGAAGCTGCCGTCGGCCTGCTTGACGGCCCGCGTCTTGGCGCCGAGCGCGTCGGATCCGGCGCCCGATTCGCTCAGGCAGTAGGCCCCCACCACCTCACCCGCCACCAATCCCGGCAGGTACTGCTGCTTCTGCGCTTCGGTGCCGAACATGTAGATCGGCAGGATCGTGAGGTTGGCCTGCGCGCCGAAGGCGGCGCCGAACGAGGCGTGATACGCGAGCGATTCGGACACCACCAGGGTGGCGATCTTGTCGAGGTCGACGCCGCCGTAGTCCTCGGGAATGTTGGTGCCGAACAGTCCGAGCGCGCCGCACTTCTGCAGCAACTGCCGGGCCAGCGACCAGTCCTTCTGCTCGAGGCGGTCGTTGACCGGCATGACCTCGCCCTCGATGAACTCGATCGCGGTCTGGCGAATGAGCGCGTGCTCCTCGGTGATCTTCTCCGGGGTCATCACCGTCGCCGGATCGGTGTCCTCAATCAGCCACGCGCCGCCCTTGACTGTCTGTACGCTCGCTACGCTCGCCATGTGAACCTCGTCTCAGTCGTTTTTCGGCCAATCGCCAGTTAAGAGTTCAGCCGTCACTCGCCAGCCGGCAGTTCCGGCCTACATTCTCTCGAAGATTCCGGCGGCGCCCATGCCGCCGCCGACACACATCGTGACCATTCCGTAGCGCGCGTTGCGGCGGTGGAGCTCGTTGATGATCGTCGCCGTCAGCTTCGCGCCGGTGCAGCCCAGCGGATGGCCGAGCGCAATCGCGCCGCCGTTGACGTTGACCTTGTCCGGATCGAGGTCGAGCTCCTTCATGCAGGCCAGCGCCTGTGCCGCGAAGGCCTCGTTCAATTCGATCAGGTCGATCTGATCGAGGGTGAGGCCGGTCTGCTTCAGCACCTTGCGAATCGCGGGAACCGGGCCGATGCCGAACAGCTCCGGCGCCACGCCGGCGGTGGCGTAGCCGACAAACCGCGCCAGCGGCGTCAGCCCGCGCTCCTTCGCCAGCTCGGCCGAGGTAATGATCGCCGCCGCGGCCCCGTCGCTGGTCTGCGAGGAGTTGCCGGCGGTCACCGACCCGCTGACGTGAAAAGCGGCCCGCAGCTTGGCGAGCGCCTCGAGCGAGGTGTCGCGGCGCGGTCCCTCGTCGGTATCGAAGGTCAGCTCCCTGATCGACGGCCTGCCGCCATCGGGCGTGGTGACGCGCACCGTCACCGGGACGATCTCGTTCTTGAAATGGCCCTGCTCGATGGCGTGGATGGCGCGCTGGTGGCTGCGCAGCGCAAAGGCGTCCTGCTCCTCGCGCGACACGATCGATTCACGCGCGTGGTTTTCGGCGACCAGCCCGGTGCTCAGATAGACATCCGGGTAGGACGCCACCAGCGCGGGATTCGGGGCGATCTTGTTGCCGCCCATCGGCACCATGCTCATCGATTCGGTGCCGCCGGCGACGACGGCGCGGCCTCGCCCAAGGATGATCCGGTCGGCGCCGTAGGCGATGGCCTGCAGGCCCGACGAACAGAACCGATTGACGGTGACGGCGGAGGCTTCAACCGGAATGCCGGCGCGCAGGCTGGCGATGCGCGCCACGTTCAGGCCCTGCTCGCCCTCGGGCATCGCGCAGCCGATGATGACGTCGTCGACCAGCGCCGCCTCCAGTTGCGGAACGCGATCGAGCGCGCCCCTGATCGCGATGGCGCCCAGTTCGTCGGGGCGCATCACGCTCAAGGTGCCCTTCGGCGCCTTGCCGACCGCGGTCCGGACCGTGGAAACGATAACTGCGTCCTGCATTGTTCGGTCCTCTGCGCTTTCGCGCCTGCTGGTGGCCTAGCTACTCTTCACGGTGTTGAAATCGGCGAGCAGGTCTTCGACCGCGTCGCCGACCATCGAGGTCTTGCCGTCGAACAAATGGTCGGCGTCCTCGATCGTCACGAGCTCCTTCGGCTCGGGGATCTGCGAGTAGAACTTGCGGATCTCCTTGATCGAGATCAGCTCGTCGCTCTCGCCGTGGATGATGAACTTCGGCAGGGTGGAGGTGCGCAGTACGTCGAAGTCGTAGCGATCGACCGGCGGGGCGATGCCGAGCAGCAGCGACACCCTGGGGTCCTCGGCGCCGACGCTCATCGCGACCCACGAGCCGAACGACATGCCCGCGGCCCAGATCGGCAGATTGGGGAAGCGCTCGCTCATGAACGCAATCGCCGCGCGAAAGTCATCCTTCTCGCCGGGACCGGCATCGAACACCCCGACGCTGCGGCCGACGCCCCTGAAGTTGAATCGCAGCGCCGCGACGCCGATGCGCGGCATTGCCTTGGCGGCCTGATACAGCGCCTTGGTGTGCATGGTGCCGCCATGCAGCGGATGCGGATGGCCGAACACGGCGACGGCGCGCGGCTCGCCCTCCGGCACATCGAGCAGCGCTTCAAGCGGGCCCGCCGGGCCCGGGATCTCACGCAGAAAGTCTGGTGCCATTGACAAACCTTTCAAGCACGCCGGCGAAGGCGTCGGGCCGCGTCACCAGTCCAATATGGCCGGTGCCTTCGAGAACGACGTGTTCCGCGTCGGTGAATTCATCCAGATAGCGCCGCGTCACATCGACCGGGACGACCCGGTCGAGGCCCGGCTCGCCGGTGACGACCAGCACCGGGGATCTCATGCCATGGGCATCGGCAAACCGATGCGACATCGCCCAATTGATGCGGCGAGCCATCCGCCCCGGCGTCGTCGGCGCCATCATCACCCGGGCACCGTGCGCGATGCCGAACCGGAGGCGGGCGCCGATTGTCGGCAGCGCCGCCGCGAGCTCGGAGTTCATGCGTCCCGGCGAGGTGGCGATGAACAGCGGGCTCATCAACGTCGGCGCATCGAGATAGCGCCGCTGCCGCTGGTCGGGTTGCCACGACGAGTGCAGCGCCGAGGCGAGCACCAGCCCGGCCACGCGATGGGGATGGCGCGCGGCAAACTCGGCGGCGATCAGGCCGCCGTACGACACCCCCGCGATGACCGCGCGCTCGATCCCGGCGCGATCGAGCGCCATCGACACCTGCGCGACGTAATTCTCGAACGCCCTGGCCGGCTCGCAGGGGAACGGGCTGGTGCGCTCGTCGCAGAGCGAGAAGCTGATCACGCGGTGGCGCCTGGCGAGCGCGGACACCGCCGGGCGCATCCATTCCCACCGGCCCTGGACGCCGGGGATCAGCACGATCGGAATTCCATTACCGCAATCGATCATCAGTTTCGCAGGGGCTTGCCGGTTTTGAGCGTGTGCTGAATGCGCTCGAGCGTCTTGCGCTGGCCGAGCAGGCTGATGAACGCTTCGCGCTCGAGATCCAGCAAGTATTGCTCGGTCACCGTGGTGGCGTGCGGGAGGTTGCCGCCGCCGAAGATGTGCGCCAGCTTCTGTCCGATCAGCTTGTCGTGATCGCTGGCGCGCCCGGCGCGCCACATCAGGTGCACGCCGAGGTTGAGCGCGGCGGTGATGGATTCGCCGCCGACGGGGATGGCGGTGCGCGGCGCCGGCACGTGATAGCCCTCGCGCACCCGTTCGAGCGCCTTGGCTTTCGCATCCGCCATCAGCCGCTCGCGGTTGATCGTGAACGCATCCGTCGGCGCGAGATATCCCAGCCTGAGTGCGTCGGGTCCGCTGGCCGACACCTTCGCGAGCGCGATCGTTTCAAAGGCCTTCGAGACGTAGGGCAGTGGATCGCTCTGCGGCGTCGGCAGCTGCGCCATCGCGCGCACCAGCATTTCCTTGGTGCCGCCGCCGCCCGGGATGAGGCCGACGCCGACCTCGACCAGGCCCATGTAGGTTTCCGCCGCGGCCTGGACGCGATCGCAATGCAACGGAATTTCGGTGCCGCCGCCGAGGGACAGACCGGCGGGGGCCGCCACGACCGGGACCGGGCTGTAACGCAGCGCCATCGTCGCCTGCTGAAAGGCGCGAATCATCAGGTCGAGCTCGTCCCAGTTGCCTTCCTGCGCTTCGAGCAGCACCAGCATCAGGTTGGCGCCGGCAGAGAAGTTCGGCGCGTCGTTGCCGATGACCAGCGCCTGGCCGCTCTTGGCGGCTTCCTTGACGCCGGCCTGCAGCATCTGGATGGTGTCGCCGCCAATGGCGTTCATCTTCGAGTGAAACTCGACCGCGATCACGCCGTCGCCGAGATCGACCAGGCTCGCGCCGGAGTTCTTCTTGATGACGCGATTCTGCTCCCTGGCCGTGCGCAGGATCTGCAGGTCGGCGGCGGCGGGCTTGACCAGTCCGTCACGGAAGCGCGCCAGCCCGCCATCGAGGAGGCTCGCGATCAACGGCGGCACGCCGCCGGCCATCGCGTGCGAGCCCTCAGCCGCGGCCAGCACTTCCTTGATGCCGATCACGTCGAACAGCTCGAACGGGCCCAGGTCCCAGCCGAAACCCCAGCGCATGGCCCGATCGACGTCGTCGATCGAATGCGCGATCGCCGGCGTGACCCGAGCGGTATAGACCAGCGTGGGTGCGAGCGTCGCGCGCAGGAACTCGCCGGCCTTGTCTTTCGAGTTGAAGAGCATTCGCACGCGCTCGCCGAGGTCGTCGATCGACCTGCCGGCTTCGATCGACGCAATCCGCGCGGGCTGCTTCGGGCGATATTCGAGCGAGGCGGGGTCGAGGGTCCAGATTTCGGTGTCGCCGGCCGCGCTCTTGCGCCGCTCGTAAAACCCCTTGCCGGCCTTCTCTCCGAGAGCGCCGCGCGCGATCAGCGCCTCGACGAGCGGCGGCGTCGCGAAGGCCGCGCGATCGGCGTCGCTCTCGAGCCGCTCGCCCAGGTTGCGCATCACGTGCGCGAGCACGTCGATGCCGGCAATGTCCATGGTCCGGAAGGTGGCGCTGCCCGGCCGGCCGAGCGCCGGGCCGGTGATCGCATCGATCTCTTCAATCGTGTACTTGCCGCTCGCGAGCACGTCCAGCGTCCGCGCGACGCCGTAGAGGCCGATGTGATTGGCGATGAAATTCGGCGTGTCTTTGGCAATGACCACGCCCTTGCCGAGCAGGTGATCGCCGAACCGGACCATCGCCGCGACCACCGCCGGATCGGTTTCGGGGGTTGGAATGATCTCGAGCAGGCGCAGGTAGCGCGGCGGATTGAAGAAGTGGGTGCCGAGCCAGTGCCGGCGGAAATCGGCCGAGCGTCCCTCGGCCATCGCCGCAATCGGGATGCCCGAGGTGTTGGAGCTGACGATCGAGCCGGCGCGCCGCTTCTGGTCGACCGACGCGAGCAGCTGCTGCTTGATGTCGAGCCGCTCGACGACCGCCTCCATGATCCAGTCGCTGGTCGCAATCCGGTCGAGATCGGTGTCGAAGCCGCCGGTGGTGACCAGGCGGTAGACGTCGGGCGTGAATTGCGGATCGGGCTTGAGCTTGCGCGCACGCTCGAGCCCCTGCCGGGCGAGGTCGGCGGTCAGATCGAGCAGCAGCACCGGGATGCCGACGTTGGCACAGTGCAGCGCAATCTGCGCGCCCATCGTTCCGGCGCCAAGAACGGTGACCGAGTTAATCGCAAGCTGTGTCATCTGTGCCTTCCACCTTCGCGCGCCGCGCTACGGCGGGCAAGTCTGCGGCTCACCGGCGCTGCACTCCGTTGATGAATAGGTCGACGACCGCGTCGGCTTCGGCGCGCAGGTCGTACTTGCGGCGGCTCAGCACCCAGTTGGTCGCCATCTCGTCGAGCGCGCCGAAGAAAATCTTGGTCGAGGTGGTGGCGCTGATATCCGTTCGAAACGCGCCAGCCTGCTGGCCGTCGCCGATGGCCTGGCGAATCAGCTGGAAGTAGTCCTGCAGGAACGTTTCCGAGAAGCGCTCCATGAACTTCACCGACTGGCGGAGCTCGACCTGGAACACGACGGCCAGGTCCTTGTCGCGTCCGAGCCGTTCAAGATGCAGACGAGCGATGGTCCGCAGGCGGTCGGCAGGCTCGGCAACATCCGCGATCGCGGCGCGCGCTTCGCCGAGCGCCTCGTTCATCGAGCGCTCGAAGATCGAGACCAGCAGGTCGTCCTTGCCCTTGAAGTAGAGGTAGACGGTGCCCGCCGCCACACCGGCCACGCGGGCGACGTCGGCGACCTGGGATTGAAAGTAGCCGTTCTGCGCGAACACCTTGGTGGCGGCCTTCAGGATCAGATCCCGCTTATCGCCCGCCGGCGACGCCTGGCGCACGACCGACAATCGCCTGGCCGATGAGGTCCCCCGCATATGACTGAATGAATCGTCATTCATTTCCTGCGGGGATGTCAACCGGCGTTACCGGCGGGGCAACCGTGGGCTGCGGGGCCGGGCTCGAGGCGGCAGAAGTTGCACGGGTTCTTCAGGTTCTGCGCCCCCTCGCCGGTACAGCCGTTGCTGCCCAGCTTCGGCATGGCCGACACGGATTTCACCGCTCTCATCGCCTGGCAACGTGCTGACGAGCTGGAGAAGTTTGTCGTCGAGATGCTGAAGCATCCGGGACTGGCGCGCGAAGCGGAATTCTGCGCTCACGCGCGCGACGCCGCGCGGCTGGCCACGCGCAACATCGCGGACGGCTTCGACGGCTTCGGCCACTCGCAGTTTGCCGGCCGCCTCCGCATTGCGATCGATTCCGAAATGCAGACGCGCGCGCACATCGTCAGCGCCTGGCAGCGTGACGCCTTGACCGATTCCCAGAAAAGCGCCGGGCTGTTGCTGTGCAGACGGGCCGTCGCATCCGCGGTGTGCCTCCGGTTGGACCTGGAGTCGCCCGAGGCGACGGCCAGGATCCGCTAGCGCCAGCGGGTGAGGATCGTCTCCCGTTGAAACACCCGGATGCCAATCCACAGCAGCAGCGCATTGAGGACCACGCACCCGAGCGACGCCAGCAGCATCGCCGTCGGACCGACGATGAAGGCACCCATCAGCTGAGCGACAAACATCACGGTGATCGGCAGGATCAGCACCGCGGTCACCTGTTGCGCCGACCGCGGATCGTTCGAGCGCGACGACACGATCACCGACACCTGCAGGGCGGCGAGCTCGGCCACCGGACCCAGTAACCCGAACATGATGAACAGGCGCGGCCCGGCCAGGGCTTGCCAGACGCCCGCCTCGCCGAGTGCCATCGCGCCGAGCACGTAGAGGATGACCGCCGCCCAGGTCAACCCGAGCGCAAACAGAAACGGGATTGCGGTTTTTGCCGCGAGCAGCTCCAGCGTGGAGATCGGCGTGGCCAGTAACGGTTCGAGCGCCCTCGACTGTTTCTCGCCGATCACCGCGTGGGTGGCAAGCGCCATTGCCGCAACGATCGGCACGAGCAGCAGCAGCAACGAGAACTGGTGAAACAGGAACGCTTGAATCTGCGCGCTGCCTGACAGGCCGGCCAACGCGTGGATATCGCCGGCCGCCTGGGCGGCGGCATCGGCAAACTCACCGGATTCCTCGAGCGTCAGTCCGGCGACCATCGGCGCGCCGAAAATGACGAGGAAGGCCGGAAACAACGACCCGAACACCATCAAGACGGGCGGCACGATTGCCCCAGGGTTGCGCAACAACTCACGCGCGTCCTTGCGCGCCACCGCGCCGACGCGGTACCAGGCGAATCGGGTGGCGCTCACAGCTCGTCTCCGACCAGCTCGAGATACACCTCTTCGAGCGAACGCTCGGCCGGCGCCACCCGCATGATGCGCGCGCCATCGGCGGCCAGCCTGGCGACAATCGCCGGGATCTCCGACCGGTCCTTTACCGGAATATCCAGGCGGTCCGCGGAGCCTTCGAGCTCGACGACCACCCTGCTGCCGCCGCGCGCGGCGCGAAGCCGGGACGGCGAGTCGAACGCGAGCAGCCGGGTCTTGAGCACAGCGATGCGATCCGACAGCTCCTCCGCCTCGGCGAGGTTGTGCGTCGACACCAGCACCGCGCGGCCTTCCGATCGCAGTGCCAGGATCAGGTCGCGCATGTGGCGGGCGCTGGCGGGATCGAGGCCGGCGGTCGGTTCATCGAGCAGCAGCACCGGCGGCCGGTGCAGCAGCGCGCGCGCGATGGCGACGCGCTGCTTGAGGCCCTTCGACAGTTGTCCGGCGATGTCGCCGGCGCGATCGAGCAGGTCGACGGCCTGCAAGACCTCGTCAACGCGGGTCGTTGGTTGAGGCACGCCGTGCAGCCGCGCGAACGTCAACAGGTTGAAGCGGACCGACAGCCGCTCCCACAGTCCCGGCGCCTCGGTGAGCAGTCCGATCGCGCTTCTGCCCAGGCCGGCGTCGGCGCCGGTCGGCTCGATCTGGTTGATGGACACCCGGCCCGAGGTCGGCACGATCAACCCCGCCAGCATCCGCATGGTCGTGGTCTTGCCGGCGCCGTTCGGGCCAAGCAGCGTCACGATCTCGCCGGCATGAACCGACAGCGACACATCGCGCACCGCGACGCGGCTGTCGAACAGCCGCGTCAGGTGTTCGGCGACGAGCGGCGCCATGGCCATCACGGCCGAAGGCTACCGCACTTCGAGGTTGGCCTGGATAGCCTGGAAGAACAGGTCTGCGATGCGCGCGTAGCCGAGCTCGTTCGGGTGCAGGCCGTCGACGCCAATGTAGCGCTGCACATCGGGCAACATCAGGGTGTAGAGGTCAACGAGCGTGACGGCTTCCTGTTCGGCGACGCGCCTCATCCGGTTCGCATAATCAAGCAGCAGGACCGGCTGGATGGTCTTATTGCCGCCCGGCCGCCCGGGCACCGGCGTGGCCAGAAACACTCTGATGCCGCGCGCCTTCGCTTCCGCCACCCAGATGCGAATCTCGTTCGCGGCGCCGCTCGCGGCGCCGTCCTCGCCGAGGGGAATGTCGTTCGCGCCTTCCATCAACAGCAGGACATCGGGGCGGGTGGCGTTCAATGCCGAGAAGTAGCGGTTGCGGGTGTTGACGACCTTCTCACCGCCCACGCCGTAATTGAAGACCTCGAATGCGCCCGCCTGCGAGGAATAACGCCCGCGCAAGGTATTGAGGAGCACCGTCGGGTACACCGCCGCCGGCACCACGACTTGCCTGGTGCTGGAGCCTTCACCACGAATCAACGATCCGCCGACCGGCATCGTCACCTCGCCGGCGGTGAGGCTGTCGCCGAAGGCGAGGAAGCGCGTCTTCGACAAGACCGGCAGCTTGCTGACGGTGACGTCGAACGAGCAGGTGGCGGTGCGGTTCAGCAAATCGGTCGCGGTGCAGCTCACCGTTGTCGTGCCGATCGGGAACCTCGAACCCGAGCCGGGCGAGCAGCTCACGTTGACCGGGGCTTGTCCATCGGTGACCGGCGGGGCATCGAAGTCGAACGTCAAGCCGTCGGCGTTGACCGTCGCCCGGTTCACGCCCTCGACGCACGCGAGCGACGGTGGGTTGGCCACCGGAGGCGGGGGGGGAGGTGTGGGTGCGGTCGGAGTCTTACTGCAGGCGGCGCCCATCGCCACCGTCATTACCGCGGCTGTCAAACCAGACCGTATTGCCCAGGACGTCGAAAATTTCATAGATATGAACCAATAATCATAACCCACGCCACCTGCGCCGCTTATCGACCTTATGGCGCAAACGCGTAACACCCTGGTGTTACCAGGACCCGGCCCTTGTCGCTGAACCACAGGCTCGATGGGGATATGACTCCAGCCGCACGGAACTGCACAGTCCTGACCTTCTCACCGCCGTCGTAGACGTAGGAATACGGCACTACGAAGGAGATCCAGAGTCTGCCGGATCGATCTACGGCCGCGGTCCGGACGGTGGGTGCGACCAGCGGCAGTTCGCCGGCGCCGCGCCGCGGCCAACGATCGGGAATCGCCTCGATCAGCGGATCGATCTCACGCCCCTGAATGACGCGCTCGAACAGCAGTTCGCCCGACGCGTCGTACTTCCGGAACGCCGGCGGACCCGCCATGAAGACGAAATAAAATCCGCCGCTCGGATCGGCAATCGGGATCCCGGAGTTCAGGGCGAGGTGCAGATCGCGGTCGGCCTCGTGCCCGGTCTTGCGCAGCTGCCCGATCGAGCGCAGCGGCGTGCCCGCCGATCCGTACTGCGTGAGGAGCCAACCCGTTTCGGGGTGGCTCATCAACAGCGATTGGCCATTGAAGGCAATGGTGCCGACCCCGTTCAGCGACAGCGACCCGATCACCACCCGCGCGGCGCCGCGCCCGGGAAGGATGAATCCGCCGGTGCGAACGCCGGCGGCGTCGAAGATCTGCACGCGCTCGCGGCCGTTGGGCGCATCGGCAACCGCAAAGCTGCCGTTCAAGGCGACATCGAACGCGCTTGGCTCGATCAACCGCCCCTCTTCCGCGCCGATCTGCACCAGTTTCCTGGCGACGTCCCCTGGCGGGTCCACCCGGAACACCGTGTGGCCGCGTCGATCGAAGACGTAGTAGTCGCCGTTGGCGGTCTGCTTGAAGCCGATCGGATCGCGAAACAAACCGACGACATGGGGGGCAAGGGAATCGACGGCCTTCAGGATATCGACGCGGCCGGGCACTCCCTGGAAGGCCAGCGGCAGGAGCGGGAAGGCTGCAGAGAATACGAGAGCGAGGATCGGGACCGGCAATCTCACCGTGCGGGTCCTTCCTTCGGCCTCGGCCCAGGCGCGCTCAGTAAGCCGCGAGCTTCCTGATCGCGGCGAGCACGTCGGCCGACTGCGGCAGGATCCGCTCTTCCAGGTCGGGGCAATACGCCACCGGGCAATCGAGCGCCGCGACGCGTTTGACCGGCGCATCGAGATACTCGAACAGCTCGTCGCCGATCCGCGCGGCGATTTCGGCGCCGAAGCCGCAGGTCAGCGTGTCCTCGTGCGCCACGATCGCCCGGTTGGTGTGCTTGACGAGCGCCGCGATGCCGTCCCAGTCGTACGGCATGATGGTGCGCAGATCGAACACCGCCACGCTGATGCCGTCCTTCTCCGCCTGTTGCGCGGCGAGCAGCGATCGCTGCACCAGCGCGCCCCACGTCAACACCACCATATCGGTGCCCTCGCGGCGCAGCGCACCCTTGCCGAACGGAATCATGTACTCGGCGCCGGGATAGGCGCCCTTGTTGTAGGTCTGGCGATACAGGTGCTTGTGCTCGAGGTACAGCACCGGATCGTCGCAGCGGATCGCGGTCCGCAGCAGCCCGGCCGCGTCGCTGGCGTTGCTCGGGAACGCGATGCGGATGCCCGGGCAATGCGCGAAGATGCTCACGCCCGACTGGCTGTGGTACGGCGCGCCGCCGCGCAGGTAGCCGCCAATCGGCACGCGCACGACCATCGGGCACGACCAGTTGTTGCCCGAGCGATAGCGCAGCATCGACATCTCGTCCTTGAGCTGCATCATCGCCGGCCAGATGTAGTCGAAGAACTGAATCTCGACCACCGGCTTCAGTCCGCGGGTGGCCATGCCGACCGCGCGGCCGACGATGTTGGCCTCGGCGAGCGGGGAGTTGAAGACGCGTTCGCCACCGTAGGCCTTCTGCAGGCCGTGCGTCACCTTGAACACGCCGCCCTTGCCGGGCACGTTCGGCAGCGCCGACGCCTTGCTGGCGTCGGCGACGTCCTCGCCGAACACGACGATGCGCGGGTTGTGCGCCATTTCGTCCTTGAGCGTGCGATTGATGGCGCCGACCATCGTGTCGGGCTTGCCGTCGGGCTCGGCCGCGGTCAGGAACTGCGTCGAGGTCGGATCCACCGTCGGCGAGAACACGAAGGAGTCCGCGGTATCGGGGGAGGGCTTCGGCGCCTTCAGCGCGGCGTCGGTGGCCTCGGCGATTTCGCGATCGACCGATGCGAGGATCGCCGCGAAATCCGAGTCGGTGGCGATCTGCTCCTCGAGGAGAAAGGCGCGCATCTTGGTCAGCGGATCGCGCGCCGCCTCGGCCTTGCGCTCCTCCGCCGTCTTGTACAACCGCTCATCGTCCGAGAGCGAATGTGAGTACGGGCGAATCACCTTGGCGTGCACGAACGCCGGCTTGCGCTCGCGCCGCACATAGTCGGCCGCCTCGCCCATGGTGCGATAGCTTTCGAGGAAGTCGGTGCCGTCGCAGCGCCACAGTTTCAGGTTGGGGTAGGTTTCCACCAGGCGCGAGATGTCGCCGCCGGGGGTCTGCACTTCCACCGGAACCGAGATGGCGTAGCCGTTGTCTTCGACGAGGTAGATCACCGGCACGCTGCGCGTGCACGCGGTGTTCAACGACTCCCAGAACTCGCCCTCGCTGGTCGCGCCTTCGCCGATCGAGACATAGGTGACTTCGTCGGCGTGAAAGCACTCGGCGCGATCGGCGATGCCGGTCACCCGCTCGTAAATCATTCCCGCTTCGCCGGCACCGACCGCCTGCAGGCACTGCGTGCCGGTGGGGCTGCCCTGCGACGGGATGTTGAGCTTGCGGTGGCCCCAATGCGACGGCATCTGGCGGCCGCCGGAGTTGGGATCGTCCTTCGCGCCAACCGCCGCGAGCAGCATCTCGAGCGAGGTCATGCCGAGCGTGAGACACAACGCGCGGTCGCGATAGTACGGGTAGAACCAGTCGTAGCCGGGACGCAGATGCATGCCGGCCGCGGTGAGCACGGCTTCGTGCCCGGCGCCGCTGATCTGGAAAAAGATCAGGCTCTGGTTCTTGAGCTGGATCTCCTTATCGTCGAGGCGGCGCGACAGCAGCATCGTGCGATACGCACTCAGCAGGTCGTCGCTGGAAAGACCTTCCCAGCGTGCGCTCGATCCGGCGGTGGGTGCGGTTCGCGCGTCGGGACTGGATGCGAGCGTCGAAGCCTTCATGTCGGAAAAATTATACCATCCGGGCGAATGCTATAATTCGCGCCCAACGAGACGGAAAAAGACATGACCACATCCTTCGACGCGGCTCAGGGCAAGCGACCGGTACGACTCTATCGCTGGGACGAAATTGCGCTCGAAAAGGTGACGGAGATGATTTCGCGGAAGATCATCACCGGCGAGCGCGAAATGGTGACGCAGATCTACCTGAAGCGCGGCGCGCTCGTGCCGATGCATTCCCACGAAAGCGAGCAAATGACCTACGTGCTGCAGGGCGGCCTGCGGTTCATGATCAACGGCGAGGAGATCACCGTCCGCGAAGGCGAGGTGCTGCACATTCCGTCATGGGTGCCGCACCAGGCCGAGGCGATCGACGACACCTTCGAAATGGACATCTTCAGCCCGATTCGCCACGACTGGCTGGACGGCACCGACAGCTATTTTCATGAGAAGAAGTAGAGGTTAGAGGTTAGAGGTTAGGGGTTAGGGGTTAGGGGTTAGAAGTGAGTGTTCTTTTCACCCTGGCGGTGTTTGCGGTAGCGGGGGCCTGGGTGCTGATGGTGGTCCGGCGCCTCACCGCGCTGCGCGAGCAGGTCAAGCTGGCATGGAAGCTTCTGGAGCCCGACCAGTCGAATGAGGCGGTGCGTACCGTCTACAACAATCACGTCGCGCTCTACAACGACGCGCTGACGGTCTTTCCGGCCTACCTGGTCGGCCCCGCGGCCGGCTTCAAGCCCGCAAAACCCTTCTAACCTCTAACCTCTAACCTCTAACCTCTAGTGGATATGCTTCTTCCACTCGCTCTTCCAGTCGTCATCGGACGAGCGCCCGCCCGAGTAGACGTCGAAGCGATTGCGCGCGCGTCCCATCTTCCAGCGCAGGTATCGATACTTCAATTCGTCCAGAGGCTTGCCGCGCAGCATCTTCAAATACAGGTAACCGACCACCAGGCCGCCGAGATGCGCCGAATGCGCCACGCCGCCTCCCGGGCCGCCGATCGATGACAGGAACGCGATGGCGCCGAGGATGGTCACGGCAATCCGCGCGGGCACCGGGAAGATGAACAGGATCAGGATGCGATTCGGGAAGTACATCGCGAACGCGAGGAGCAGGCCGTAGATCGCGCCCGAGGCCCCGACCGTGACGGAATAGTAGACGGTGTCGGAGAATATCGACAGCAGCAGGCTGGTCGCGGCGGCGCCAATCCCGGTGATGAAATAGGTACTTGGCAAAGAAGCGCGTGCCCCACGTGCGCTCCAGTTCGGTGCCGATCATCCACAGCGCCAGCATGTTGAACAGGATGTGTCCGAAGCCCGTCGTGCTGTGGAGGAACATGTAGGTGAACGGCTGCCACACCGCGAACTGCCCGAACACCGCCTGCGGCGACAGGCCCAGCCGCATCGTCATCATGTCGCCGACGATCAGGTTGAGCACGAACAACGCGACGTTCGTGATGATCAGCACCTTCACCGCCGGCGTGATGCCGCCGGGGCCGAAGGAAGAACTCACGCCGGAAGGGTAACGAGCCACGAGTCAGATCGTAATACGGGCGGTCACGGAAGGGAATCAACCTTCGGCGCGGCGCGGGCTGGGATGCCGCCGGGCAGCCGCCACGCCAGCGCGGCGGCCAGCAGCGGGATGAACGCCACCACCGCGAGGGTCGACTGGATGCCGTAGCGGTCCGCGCCCATGCCGACCAGCGGCACGGTGAGGCTGCCCATGCCCCACGCAAATCCCATCATCAGCGACGACACGGTGGCGGCGCCGCCGGTGACGAAGCTCTGCGCGAAGGTGACGCTGATCGGCAGCGTCGACTGCAGGAGCAGCCCGCCAATCGCCAGCATCGCGGTGAAGCCCAGCGGCGGCAGGTGCGGGGCGACGGCCATGAACGGCACCGCCGCAATCAGCGTCCAGACGATCACGCGCCGCGCGCCGAGGCGGTCGGCGAGCGGTCCGCCGATGAACCCGCCGACGCCGCTGGCGAACAGATAGAGCGACACCGCGCCGCTCGCCTCGACAATGGTGTAGCCCTGGCGCGTCAGCAGCATCGGCGTGAACGTCATGAAGCCGTAGGTGGTCGCGGTGCGCAGCACGATCGTCAGGTAGAGCAGCGTGAGCGGGACGGCCGCCGGCCGCAAGCTGGTCCAGCTCGAGCGCTCGTGCTTCGCCGGCAGCGTCATCGGCGGCACCTGCCGCAGTGTCCACGACAGCGCGAGCAGGCCGGGAATCATGATGAGCGGTGAATAGCGCAGGCCGGCATAGGCCACAAACGGCGCAAACATCAGCGGCGCAAACGAGAAGCCGAGCGATCCGCCAGAGAGGTGCGCCGACATGGCCAGGCCCTTGCGATGGTCGGCGAGCTTGTAGACCAGCGCGGCGGCCGGTGGATGAAACGCCGCGCCGCCGAGTCCGCCGACGACCAGGATCACGCCGAGCGCGAGCGGCGTCGCCGCCAGCCCGACCAGGCTCAATGCGACCACCCCCACCAGCGGCCCAACGATGATCAGCATCCTCGGACGCCAGCGGTCGGCGAGCGCGCCGAACGCAAGCTGCGAGACCGAGTTGGCCATCTGGAAGCACATTGCCAGCGTGCCGGCGGTGGCCAGCGACAGGTTGAGATGCGGAATCAGCAGCGGCAGCATCGGCGCGTAGATGTTCGCGTAGGCATCGACTACGACATGCGTGGATGCCACCTTCCAGATTGAGGGGTGCAGGCCCAGCCAGCCGCGCTGCATCAACCCCTCATCCTCTTCAGCCGCCCCAGGACGAGATCACGCGCGTCGCCGAATTCCGGAATGCGCAGCAGCTGCGCCACGCCGGCGAGGGTGGCCAGCGACGCGCCAATCGTGATCAACAAGCGGACGATCTGCGCCGCGAGCGACGATCCAGGCAGCGCGTTCAGCAGCAGCTCATAGGTGATCCAGGTCACGCCGCCCATCGCCGCGGACGCGGCGATGACCCGGGTGAACGATGCGGCAATACGCGATCCCTCGATGCCGTGGATCTCGCGGCGCAGCAGGAACAACTGCACCGAGGCATTGAGGATTGCCGTGATCGAGGTGCCAAGCGCCAGCCCGCGATAGCCCATCACCCGCACCAGCGTGACGTTGAGCGCGATGTTGACGATCACCGACGCCGCCGACGCCATCACCGGCACGCGGCTGCGGCCGAGCGCGTAGAAGGTCGGCGAGATGATCCGCACCACCGAATAGCCGATCAAACCCGCCGCGTAAAACTGCAGCGCCGCCGCGGTGGCGGCGGTGTCCGACGCCGTGAACTCGCCGTGCTCGAAGATCACCGCGACGATCGGGCGGGCCAGCACCATCAGGCCGACGGTGGCGGGCAGGTTGAGGAACAGCATCAGCCCGAGGGCGCCGGCCAATGTCGATCGAATGCGCGCGAAGTCCTGCTCCGCGACCAGCCGCGAGATCGCCGGCGTGGCGGCCGTGGCAATCGAGACGCCGAACAACCCGATCGGCAGATACATCAGCCGGAACGCGAAGTCGAGCCACGACACCGCGCCGGTGCCCTGGCCGGTCGCGAGCACGGTGTTGACGAACACGTTGATCTGCGTGGCCGCCATGCCGAGCGTGCCCGGTCCCATCAACAACAGGATGCGGTGCATGCCCTCGTCCCTGAAATCGAGGACCGGCCGGTAGCGGAAACCCTCCTTGAGCAGCGGCGGCCACTGGATCGCCAGCTGCCCGAGGCCGCCGACCAGGGCGGCTATTGCCACGATCGTGATCGGCTGCACGCCGAGCGACGGGGCGAACGGGATCAGCGTCAGCGCCATCACGATGCCGGCGACGTTGAACATCGCCGGCGACAACGCCGGAACGAAGAAGTGTCCCAGCGAGTTCAGCATGCCCATCAGCACCGCCGCCACCGCCACCAGCGTCAGGAATGGAAACATGATCCGCGCGAGGTGGATGGTCAGTTCGAGCTTGCCGGGCACGGCGCTGAACTCCGAGGCGTAGAGCCTCACCAGCGGGCCGGCAAACAGGACGCCGAGCAGGACGATGGCGCCGGTAATCAGCAACAGCGCGTTGATCACCGAGTTGGCGAGGTGCCACGACCGCTCACGGCCCTGCAGCGTGAGGTGCCGCGTAAAGGTCGGGATGAACGCGGCGCTCATGGCGCCTTCCGCGAACAGGTCGCGGACCAGATTGGGAATTCGACTGGCGACCCTGAACGCGTCGTTGGCGTCGGTGGCCCCGAAGAAGTAGGCCATGACCGTTTCGCGTGCCAGGCCAAGGATGCGGCTCGTGATGGTCGCCAGCCCGAAGATCCCGGCGGAGCGGGCCAGGCGTGGATTTCCGCCCTCACTCTTTCGAGCGTCGGCGGAACTGTCGGAGTCGGCCATCAGCTACGGAAGCGTAGCATGGCAGTTGCTGTGCTCTAGTGGAACGTCGTCCCGGAGGCGAACAGGTTGGAGCGCGTTCTGTGGCGAAAAATCAGGGCTCCGACCGCTCGGCCGGAGCCCTAAGGAGGATGGTGAGAGGCTGACTAGGCCTTTCAAATATATAGACGGGCGACCCGGCGAAAATGTTTGCACCCGTCCGGTAAAGTCTGTGAAAAGCCCTGGGACGGACGTTCAACCGGCGAGCCTGGCCTTGACTGCCTCGCTGACCTTCTTGCCGTCGACCGTCTTGCCGGCGAGACCGGCCATCACCGCCTTCATGACCTTGCCCATGTCCTTCGCGCTGGTGGCGCCGGTGTCTGCAACCGCCGCGTCGACCGCGGCCGCCAGCTCCTCGTCGGACGCCGACGCCGGCAGGTACGCCTCGAGGATCGCGATCTCCGCCTGTTCCTTCCGCGCCAGATCCTCGCGGCCGCCCTTGGTGAACTGATCGATCGAGTCGCGGCGCTGCTTGACGAGCATTGACACCACCGCAAGCTCCTCCGGCCCTTCGAGGGTGCGGCCCTTTTCGATGTTCTTGTTGGTCAGCGCCGACTTCAGCATCCGCAGCGCCGTCAGCCTGGTCTGATCCTTGGCCCTCATCGCCGTGACGATGTCGGCGCCGAGCGTTTGTTCGAGCGACATTTCTAAGCGTCCTTTCAATCTGAAATCCGCAATCACCAATCAGCCATCCAGGCGCTAGTGATCCATTCCGCCGTCGCCGAGCATGAAGTGCCACTGGTCGGCCGACTCGTAGAATCCCTTGGGCACCGGCACGGCGTTGACCTTCACGGTCAAATCGATTCCCGACTTGACGACGAAATATCCCGATCGGCGCAACACCCGCCGGAACGCCGCATTCATCACGTAGCAGCGGATCTTGTCGGAGTCGTCCATCCGCGCCTCCCGATCGACCCAGCGCGCCAGGGTCTTGAGGCCGCGCTCGTCCGACGGATCGGCCACCAGGTCGACGATCTGCGTGACGCGGCCCTGCGGCTCGCGCAGGTGTCGATAGACGACGTAGCCCTCGACCTGCCCGCCGCGGTGGAGCAGCGCGATCTGGTAGCGGACGTGCGGCGGTTCGGCGTACTTCCAGTTCAGGTAGCGCGAGTCGCGGCGCACCGCCAGCGAGAAGCGCCCCGCCAGCTTCTCCCATAACCGATCGGCACGCGCATCAAATCGGCGCACCACCTCGACTTCTTCCTTGAGCGGCTGGTTTCGCGAGACCACGCGTACGAGCGGCAGGGCGATTGCGGAGACGAGGCGGTTGATGGCGACCGGCCAGGTTGGAATGCGCAACGCGCGGCGGCTGATCGGCTTGACGAGACAGGGCAGCGGCAGCGCCTTCGGCCAGCGCATGTCGTCCAGCCGGCCGCGGGTGGCGCTCGACAGCGCCGCACCGAGCGCGACACCGGTGCCGCGATCCCACGCACGCAGCAACGATCCGCCGAGTCCCTGGCGCTGACGCTCGGCCACGACCAGCGGATCGGAACTCCACGTGCCGGCGATCTCGGCACCCGCAATCGACACCTTGACCGGCATCAGCGCCGAGGCGGCGATCAGCGTCGGACCCTCGCGCACCACCCAGTACGGTGGCTCCACGCCGCTCGCGGGATTGCGTCGCGCCCAGTCCCAATGCAGCCGCAAGCGGTCCGCAGCTTCGTTGCCAAGCGTTCGCCGGTGCAGCTGTTCGACGCCTCGTCGATCGTCAGGTGTGAATCGTTCGATGTCCGCCATCAACCAGTAGTCAGTAGCCAGAGTAGTCAGTAGCCAGTAGTCAGTAGCCAGAGTTCAGAAGAACATTGTTATCAGGATACTGGCTACCGGCTACTGGCTACTGCGCTACCGGCTACTGCCTACCGGCTACTGACTACCGCCCGGGGGGCGAATCATTCCAGGCGTCGGCGGCGGCGGCATCGGCGTCGGCACCATCATGCCGGGCTGTGTGACGCCGACCGGCATGGTCGGCTGGCCAGGCGCACCTTGCGCCGGATTGATGGTGATGGTCTGGGGATTGTTCGCGGGAACATTCATTCCAGGTTGCGCGACGCCGGGCGCGTTGATAAACGTGCCGGGCTGCTGGAATCCGCCCTGACCCGGCTGCGGGAACGTGAAGACCGGCGGCGACGGTGGATTGTCGTCCGGTTCGTCGGGCTCGTCCTGGTCGGGTTGATCGGGGCGGGGCGGAACGAAACGCTGAGTTCCTGCGATCGCGTTGGGCTGCGCGCCCGCGGGACGTCCCGCGGCGTTGGCCGGCGCGGGCGCCGAGGTGGTCGCCATCACCAGGATGCGGTCGTAGATGGAGGGCCCGGTGGTGGTGCCGTTGCGGGGCGCCGCCATGTAGCCGGCGACGCTGCGCAAGATGGTTTCGAGAGCCTGGGCCTCGGTGACGTTGACGAGCTTGACGGTCAAGGGCGCACCGGAAATGCGATCGGCGCCCACCACCGTCGTGCCGCCGATCTTCGCCCACTCGCCGAGGATGGTCCGCACCGGTATCGACGTCGCATCCACCGACACGCGGCCGTCGCTGAAGCTGAGCTTCAACGGCTGCTGTGCGGCGGCAGGAGCGGCGACCAGCAACGCGAGTGCAACGGTGAGCAGCGTGCGGCGCATGGACTTTACGTGGCTCCAGTATAAACCCCACCCTCACTCCGGGATCCCTCCGAGTTGCGGCGGGCCGGTGCCTGGCGGGCTGGTCTTTTAGACGCCGGTTAGCCGGTGAAAGTCGAAACCGCGTCGATCACCGCCGCCACCGCCGTATCGGAAAGCGCCGGATACATCGGCAACGACACGACTTGCGAGCACACCCGGTCGGCAATCGGGCACATGGCCGGGCTGGTGGACGAAAGCGCCGGCTGCCGCGGAATCGGGATCGGGTAGTGGATCAGCGTTTCCACGCCGCGGCTTGTCATGTGGGCCTGGAATCGATCCCGCGCCTCGGTGAGCACCGGAAAGAGGTGGTAGACATGGCCCGGATCGAACTGGCGCGGCACGTGGACGCGTGGATTCGCCGGCGCGGCGCGATAGCGCGCCGCGATCGCGCGGCGCCTCGCGGTCCACGCGGGAAGGTAGCGCAGCCGCGCGCGCAGGATGGCGGCCTGCAACTCGTCGAGCCGCGTATTCACGCCGGGCTCCTCGTGGTGATAGCGCGACGTCTGGCCGCCGTTGCGCAGCCGCTTCAATCGCGCGGCGAGTTGCGCGTCGCGCGTCAGCACGGCGCCGCCGTCGCCGAGCGCGCCGAGGTTCTTGGTCGGATAGAAGCTGGTGGCCGCGGCGATGCCGATGGTGCCGATCGAGCGGCCGTCGGCCGTGGCGAGGTGTGACTGCGCCGCGTCTTCGACCAGCGCGAGGCGATGCCTGGCGGCCAGCGCCTCGAGCGGTTTCATCTCGGCCGGTTGTCCGTAAAGATGCACCGGCAGGATCGCGCGCGTGCGCGGCGTAATCGCCGCTTCGACGGCGCGCGGATCGATGGTCAGCCGGTCGGGATCGAGATCGGCGAACACCGGACGGGCGCCCGTCATCATCACCGCCAGCGCCGAGTAGGCCGCCGACAGCGGCGGCGTGATCACCTCGTCGCCCGGTCCGATGTCGAGCGCGCGCAGGATCAGCATGATCGCGTCGGTGCCGGTGCCGACGCCGACCGCGTGCGCGACGCCGCTGGCCGCGGCGAACTCGCTTTCGAACGCCTCGACTTCCGGGCCGAGCACGAACCAGCCGCTGGCGATCACGCGATCGATCGCGGACTTGATGTCGGCGAGATCTTCCCCCGGTGCGAGCGAGTTAAATGGAACTGTCACTGATGTAGTGGTCGAGGTGCTGGCGATAAAACGCGAACGTCCGGGCGAAGCCTTCGCGCAGCCGGACCGTCGGTGTCCAGCCGGTGAGCGTCCTGAACAGCGACGAGTCGGCGTAAAAGCTGCCGATGTCGATCGCCCGCTTCTCCGCCGGCCAGTCGACGAACGTGTAGCGGCCGGTGCCGGCGAGCTCGACCAGCATCGTCACCAGGTCGCGGTGGGAGATGTGTTCGTCGCCGCCGACATTAAACACCTCGCCATTGACGTCGTCGGTCGCGCCCGCGGTCAGGAACGCCTCGACGGCGTCGTCGACGAACACGAAGTCGCGGATCTGCGAGCCGTCGCCGAAAATTTCAATCTGCCGATCTTCCAGAACCAGGCGCACGAACCAGCCGATGAACCCCTGGCGATTGTGCCGCAGCAGCTGCCGCGGCCCGTAGACGTTGGTCAACCGCAGCGCGCAGGCGCGCACGCCGAACACGTTGTTGTAGACCAGGTGGTAGTACTCGCCGGCGGCCTTGTTGATGCCGTTGACGTCGGTCGGACGCACGAGATGGCGTTCGGTGACCGGCAATTCGTAAGGCTTGCCGTAGATCTGCCGCGTGCTCGCGAACACCACCTTGGCGCGCGGATTGTGATGGCGGCACGCTTCGAGCAGCGTCAGCTGGCTGCGGCAGTTGATGTCGAGGTCGGTATGCGGGTCGCGCATGCTGTCGATGTGGCTGACCTGGCCGGCGAGGTTGAAAATGATCTCGCGGCCCTGCACCAGGTAGTTCATCGTGCTGGCCTGCCGCACGTCGGCGACGTTGACCGTGACCCGCTTCTCGATACCGGCGATGTTGAACAGGTTGCCGCCGTACTCCGGTATCAGGGAATCGACCAGCAGGACATCGGCGCCGAGCGCGGCGAGCCGGTGCGCGAGGTTGCTGCCGATGAACCCCAGGCCGCCGGTAATCATCACGCGGCGTCCGCGATAAAAATCAGCGGTGCTCATCGCGGCTTCTGGGCCGCCGCCGCGGCGGAGGCGTGTTGTTGTTTGATGTGCTCCCGGCGCACGACCAGCACCCACCAGAGCTTCATCATGTCGACCAGGGTCCGGACGACCCGCGGGAAGTTGAAAAATTGCGACTGCCCGTGGGCGCGGTGGTAGTGATGCACCGGATGCTCCGCGACCCGGAAGCCCGCATCCTGGAACTTCTTCATCATTTCCAGGCAGATCACGCCGCTGTCCTTCTCGAGATGGACCACCTCGAAGATCCGCCGCCGCATCAACCGGAAGTCGCAGTCGACGTCCCGCACCCTCAGCCCGAACAGCAGCTTGACGGTGTGATGGTAGACCCGGCCGATCACGATGCGGTGGAGCGGGTCGGAGCGGCTGATCTTCCAGCCGTTGACCCAGTCGACGTCGTCGGCCATCTTCGACCAGAGCGCGGTCACTTCGGCTGGATCATACTGGCCGTCGCCGTCGGTGTAGAAGACCAAGTCCTTGGTGGCCGAGGCAAATCCGGTGCGCAGCGCGCCACCGTAGCCGCGATTGCGCTCGTGGTGGATGATGCGGACGTGATCCGGATAGATGCGCGCCAGCTCGTCGAGGATCTTCGCGGTGTCGTCCTGGCTGCCGTCGTTGACGACCATCACCTCGTAGTCGTCGGTCAGCGTCGCGGCGACCTGGACGGCGCTGATCACCAGGCTGGCAATCGTGCCGGCATCGTTGTACGCCGGAAAGAACACGCTGAGGCCGGGCATGCGCGCCACGCTACTTCGCACCTGCGGGCCGGGACTTGATCCGGCCGTGGCGCATGATCAACTTCCACGGCGTGAACAGCGACTCGATCAACACGCCGCTCGAGAGCTTCGACGCGCCGATGCGGCGCTCGACGAAGATGATCGGCGACTCGACGATGCCGAGCCCGGCGTCGGCGGCCATGAACGTGACATCGAGCAGGAACGCGTAGCCGTCCGAGACGATGCGATCGAGCGGCAGCCTGGCGAGCGATTCGCGGCGCCAGCAGCGGTAGCCGGTGGTGATGTCGTTCAACCTCAGCCCGGTGACGGTGCGAATGTAGAAATTCGCAAACGAGCTGAGGATGATCCGGCGCAGCGGCCAGTTGACGACGCTGATGCCGTTGAGGTAGCGCGAGCCGATCACCAGATCGGCGCCGGCCTCGGCCGCCCGAATCATCTCCGGCAGGTACTTCGGATCGTGCGACAGGTCGGCGTCCATCTGGCAGACGAAGTCGGCGTCGGTGGCGATGGCATGGCGGAAACCCTCGAGGTAGGAGACCCCGAGCCCGCGCTGGCCGGTGCGGTGGAGCGCCTGCACGCGCCCCGGAAACTTCTCGCCGAGCGCATCGGCGACCTTGCCGGTGCCGTCAGGCGACTGATCGTCGAGCACCATCACCGAGACGCCGGGAATGGTCATCAGATCCGTTACCAGGATCGGCAGGTTGTCCTTCTCGTTGTAGGTCGGGATCAGGACGAGCGCCTTCATTTGCGTCCTTCGAAGCGCAGCGTCGTGATCTGTTCCGACACCAGGCCGACCAGCAGCACCATCACCGAGAACATCAGCGCCAGCACCGCGCCGTTGGGAATGCGGGCGTGGTAGGCGAAGTTCCACACCCCGTAGATCGCGCCGACCGAGAAGGCGAGCGCGCTGATCGGCGCGAAGATCCGCAACGGGCTGAAGATGGTGATGATTTTCAGCAAGATCAGCAGGAATTTGGCGCCGTCGCTCGCCAGCCGGATTTTCGAGCGTCCGAGCCGCTGGCGCGCATCAATCGGTTCGAAGGTGACATTGTAGCCTGCCTTCATGAACGCGAGCGTGGTGGTGGTGGGTGTCGAGAATCCGTTCGGGAGCATGTGGATGAACTCGAGCAGATACTCTCGCCGCGCGACGCGGAAGCCCGAGGTCAGATCGGGAATCGGCCGCTCGGTCAGGTAGCTCGACAGCCAGTTGAGCAGGGCGTTGCCGAGCCGCCGGCCCGGTGTGGCCTGCGTGCGCGGATCGCGCGCGCCAATCACGAGATCGAAATCACCGCAGCGGCTGACCAGGCGCTTGGCGTCCTCGGAGGGATGCTGGCCGTCGGCGTCGACAATCGCGATCCACTCCGTGGTCGACGAGCGAATCGCGGTCTTGATGGCGGCGCCGTTGCCCTTGTTGTAGGGATGGCGCACCACGCGCGCGCCGGCCCGCTGCGGCCGCCTCCCCCGTGCCGTCGGTCGAGCCGTCGTCGATGACCAGCACTTCGTGCCAGGGAGCCGCCGCCACCATCGCCGTCACGACGCCCGCAATGCTGTCACCTTCATTGAAGGCCGGCACGACGATGGTGACCGATTCGGGCGAGGCCATCGTTAGGTGGCGTGGCGGAAGTTGATGATGTCGCCGTCCTGCACGACATACTCCTTGCCTTCGAGGCGAAGTTCGCCGCTGTCGCGGCACGCCGCCATCGTTCCGCGCGCGATAAACGCGTCGTAGCCGACCACCTCGGCGCGAATGAAGCCGCGGGAGATGTCGCTGTGGATCTCGCCGGCCGCATCGAGGGCGCTGGTGCCGCGGCGGATCGACCAGGCGCGGCATTCGTCCTCACCGACGGTGAGAAACGACATGTAGCCGAGCAGATCGTAGCTGGCGCGGATCACCCGGTTCAGCCCCGATTCGGTGAGGCCCATGTCGGCCAGAAACGCCTCGGCGTCGGCGGGTTCGAGCGCGGCGATTTCGAGCTCGATCTTCGCGCACAGCGCGGCGGCGCGCGTGCCTTCGCGGGACAGGAAGGCCGTCATGCCGGTGAGCTCGGCCGCGCGCTCGACACTCTCCGCCGCGTCGGCGTCGGCTTCGTCGAGATTGATCGACGATCAACAGCGGCTTGGCGGAGAGCAGCTGAAAGCCCCTCAACCGGCGAAGATCCTCGCCGGCCAGCCCGAGCGCCCGCAGCGGCTGCCCGTTCTCAACGGCGGTCCTGCAGGTGCCCAGCAGTTCCTTCTCGCGGTCGAGCTCGGCGGACTTGTTCTTCTTCTGATCCTTCTCCAGGCGCTCGAGGCGCCGCTCGACGACGCCGAGATCGGCCAGGATCAATTCGTCTTCCATCGCCTGCGCGTCACGCGCCGGATCGACCGAGCCGGCCGGATGCGGCACCGACGGATCCCGGAACGCGCGCACCACGTGCACGAGCGCGTCGGCATTCTTGTAGCCGGCCACGTCGACCAGCGCGGCGGCGCCGGTGCGACCCGGCGCGATCATGTCGGTGAACTCAATGGTCGCGGGCATGGTTTTCCTGGGATTGAAAATCCCGGTGAGCCGATCGAGTCTCGGGTCAGGCACCTTCGAAATGCCGATCGCCGTGTCGCCCTTGCCCCGCGGCGCATCCTTCGCGCTCGTCATGAGCTGGAACAGGGTGGATTTTCCGGAAGAAGGGAAGCCGATCAGGGCGGCGTGCAGCATGCAAAAAAATCCTCGGCCTCGGAAACGGCAATCGTAGCATGCGGGTTCGCAGTTCACGTTCTCTCGCCTCCATCATCTGTCCATGG
The DNA here is from genome assembly GCA_963795125.1 of uncultured Acidimicrobiia bacterium. Classification (GTDB taxonomy): domain Bacteria; phylum Acidobacteriota; class Vicinamibacteria; order Vicinamibacterales; family UBA2999; genus 12-FULL-67-14b. The sequence goes on from CAWCGQ010000003.1 coordinate 377,829, forward strand.
TAGTCAAAAATTTGACACACCTTCGTCTTGTTGGCGAAACAAAGGCGTAAACGATAGACAGATAGTCGTTTGCCGCACTTCTGCGTTGACAAGACAGCAGCCACCCTCTACCATCCGAGTGGATTTTTGTGGAGCAAAGTGGACTGGTGGGCGTGCTCAGGGGCAACGCGCCGGCAAAAATTGATGATAAGGGCCGGCTCAAGGTTCCGAACGCTTTTCGGGCCGTGATTCAGAAGGATCACGGGCCGAATCTGTTCGTGACGAGCCTGACGGGCCAATCGGTGCGCGTTTACCCGATGCCGGTGTGGCTCGATATCGAGCGCCGGCTCGCGCAGGTCCCCTCCACCCATCCGGCGCGGCAGCGTTTTCTCGACCGCGTGAATTTTTATGGCCAGGTCGCCGAGCTCGACCCGCAGGGGCGGGTGCTGATTCAGCCGCGGTTGCGTGAAACGGCGCTGATGAACGGCGAAGTCGATGTGCTTGGCCAGCAGAGTTTTCTTGAAGTCTGGAACCACGAGCGTCTCGTCGCGCGGCTGTCAGCCGAACCGTTCACCGACGACGATGCGAAGGCGCTCTCGGACTTCGGAATCTAGTTGGAACCGACGCACGTTCCGGTTCTCGTCGACGAGGTGCGCGCGCTCCTGCAACCCGAGCGCGGCGGCACCTTCGTCGATTGCACGGTCGGGCTCGCCGGCCACGCGCGCATGCTGCTCGACGGCGGTGCGACGCGGCTGATCGGGATCGATCGCGACGCCGACGCGCTGGCGATGGCGCGGCAGGCGCTCGACGGCTTCCGCGAGCGCGTCACGCTGGTCCACGCGGACTATCGCGAGATCGACGACGTGCTGGCGGCGCAGGGGGTGAGCGAGGTTGCCGGGGTGCTCGCCGACCTGGGCGTGTCGTCGATGCAGCTCGATGGTGAAGGGCGCGGCTTCAGCTTTCGGCGCGACGAGCCGCTCGACATGCGGATGGATCGCAGCCGCGGCGAGACCGCCGCGGAGTTGATCGATCGGGTTGACGAGCACGAACTGGCCGACGTGATTTACCAGTTCGGCGAGGAGCGGCGGTCGCGGCAGGTGGCTCGCGCGATTGTGACGGCGCGGGAACACGGGCGCATCGAGACGACGGCGCGCCTGGCGGAGATCGTGCGGCGCGCGGTGGCCGCACGCGGCTGGCAGCGGATCGATCCGGCGACGCGCACCTTCCAGGCGCTTCGCATCTGGGTCAACCGCGAGTTGGACGGGCTCGATTCGTTTATCGGCAAGGCGGCGTTACGGCTGCAGCTCGACGGACGGCTGGCGGTGATCGCGTTTCACTCGCTGGAAGACCGCGTCGTGAAACACACGCTTCGCGCCCTGTCGCGTCCGCCGGTGCTCGACGAACGAGCCATGCCGGGACCGGCGGGACAGGCGCAAGAGGGTTGGTTGAAGGTGCTGACGAAGCATCCGGTGATTGCCACCGCGGCCGAGGCGGCCGTCAATCCGCGCGCGCGCAGCGCCAAGCTGCGCGCCGCCGTTCGAGTTCGGACCGCGCCGGCTCGCGACAGCGAGCTTCGGCGCGACATGTAAAGGGGGGCGTATGGACAAGGCAGGAACCTTCGAATACGAAATTCGCAAGGACTTCCGCAACAACCAGATTGTTCGCGAGGTCGACGAGCGGCGGCTGCGCGATCTGTGGCAGTCGCTCGGCATCGGCGTGGTGCTGGTGGGGGTGTTGTTGTTCTCCGCGTGGCAGCACTTCGAACTGTTGCGACACGGCTACCGCCTCGAGCAGATGCAGCGCGATCGCGCGGCCGAAAGCGACATCAACCGCCACCTGCGCCTCGAAATGGAAACGCTGCGCGCGCCGCAGCGGATTGAGAAGCTCGCCACCGAGCGTCTCGGCATGGTCGCGCCCGGAGACGGCGAGGCCGTGGTGCTCGAGCGGGTGCTGCCGCAGAAACCGCCGGCCAAGTCGGTCGTCGCATCCCGGTAATCAAGAGTCCGCGTGGCCGCTCAGCCTGATCACAACTGGCGCCCGGTATTGAAGAGCCGCCTCATGGTGGCCGCGGGGGTGCTCGTACTGTGGGTGCTGGCCATCGAGGTGCGGCTGCTGATGCTGCAGGTGGTGCAGCACACCGAGCTGGTCGCGCGCGCCGAACGCCAGCAGATGAGCACCCTGCCGGCGCCGGCGAAGCGCGGCGAGATCTTCGATCGCAACGGCCGGTTGCTCGCCTACAGCGTCGACGCCGACACCATCTACGCGGTGCCGACCGAAGTGACCGACCCGGTGAAGACGGCGGCGGCGCTGTGCGAGGCGCTCGACGACTGCACCAGGAAGATGCGCGACGAGTTGCGCGATCGGCTCGCCCAGAACCGCGCCTTCGTCTATGTGCGACGGCGCGCGACGCCGACGCAAGCCAGGCGGGTCGCGGCGCTGGCGCTCGAAGGCGTGGCGTTTCGCAAGGAGAGCCGGCGGTTCTACCCGAACCGCGAGCTGGCCGCCCAGCTGCTGGGCTATGTCGGCGTCGACAACGTCGGGCTGGCCGGCCTCGAAGCCACCTACGACAAGACGGTGCGCGGGCGCGAGGGCAAGCTGCTGGTGCAGACCGACGCGCGGCGCTTCGTGTTCAGCCGGCTCGAACGCGCGCCCACCGCCGGCGCCTCGCTCGAGCTGACCATCGACGAACAGCTGCAGCACATTGCCGAGCGCGAGGTGCGGGCCGGCGTCGAAGCCGCGCGCGCGGACGGCGGCACCGCGGTGATCATGGATCCGCACAACGGCGAGATCCTCGCGATGGCCAACTGGCCGACGTTCAATCCCAACGATTACGCCGACTCGACGGAGCTCGCCCGCCGCAATCGCGCCGTCCAGGACATCTACGAGCCGGGCTCGACCTTCAAGCTGGTGACCGCGTCGGCCGCGCTGCAGGAAAAGGTCGTCACGCTCGACGAGGTCATCGACGTCAGCGCCGGCAACATCCGCTTCGGCAGCCGCGTGATCCGCGACATGCATCCCACCAAACCGCTGACCTTCACCGACGTGATCGTCAAGTCGAGCAACGTCGGCACGATCAAGGTGGGACTGCGGGTCGGCGCCGAGCGCATGGGCCTGTATATCCAGCGGTTCGGATTCGGCCGCCCGTCATCGCCGGATTTTCCCGGCGAGAGCCCGGGCATTGTCTGGCACTCGTCGAAACTGAACGACAGCGCCCTGGCCTCGGTGTCGATGGGCTACCAGGTCGGCGTGACGGCGTTGCAGATGGCGTCGGCGGCGAGCGTGATTGCCAACGGCGGCACGCTCTACGAGCCGCACGTCGTGCGCGCCATCGTCAAGGGCGAGCAGCGCACCACGGTGGCGCCCAAGGTGGTGCGGCGGACGGTGCTGCCCGAGACCGCCGCGACGCTGACCGGGATCATGGAGAAGGTGGTGGTCGAAGGCACCGGCCGCAATGCCAGGCTGGTGAGCTACGCCGTCGCCGGCAAGACGGGCACGGCCGACAAGCTGGTCAACGGCCGCTACTCGGGCTCGCAGCAGAACGTCTCCTTCGTTGGCTTCGTGCCGTCGCAGCGTCCCGAGTTGACGGTGATCGTGATGGTTGATTCGCCACGCGTCGGCGGCGACACCGGCGGCGCCATCGCCGCGCCGATCTTCAAGCGGATTGCCGCCGCCAGCCTGCGACACCTCGGGACCACCCCGACCATCAATCCCGAGCTGCCGGTGATGGTGGCGCGCAGCCAGCCGACGCGGGTCGCGCACGCCTCGACCGCCGTCGTGCCGAGCGTGATCGCGATGCCCGCGAACATGACCGAAGCGGGACTGCCGGATGTGCGCGGCATGAGCGCGCGCGAAGCATTGCGCGAGCTGGTGCGCGTCGGCATGACCGCGAGGATGCAGGGCACCGGGGTCGTGATCGAACAGGATCCGCCCGCCGGATCGGCGTTCGAGCCCGGCGACACCTGCGTGCTGGTTCTCGACCGCCGCGTGCCCACACGCACCACCGGAGTCCCTGGAGAGCAGCGGTGACGCTCGCCGACCTGGTCGATGCCCTGCGCGCGCTGGTGGCGGACCCGCCACCCCCCGGGCTCAGCCGTGATCAGGCGATCACCGCCATCACCTACGATTCCCGCCGCGTCGTCCCCGGCTCGGTGTTCGTGGCGCTCAAGGGCCTGCGCGCCGACGGCGGCGCGTTCACGGAACAGGCCGCGTCGCGCGGCGCGATCGCGGTCGTCTCCGAGGCCGCGCCGCCCGTGGGCCTGCCGATTGCGTGGCTTACCGTCAGCGACGCGCGGCTGGCGCTCGCGCTGCTCGCCGATCGGTTCTTCGATCATCCCAGCCGTCGCATGCCGGTCATCGGCGTCACCGGCACCAACGGCAAGACCACCACGGCCTATCTGCTGGCCGCGATCCTCGACGCCGCGGGTCTTCGCGCCGGCATGCTCGGCACGGTGGCCTACCGCATTGGCGGCGAGGACCGCGAGGCCTCGCGCACCACGCCCGAGGCGCCCGACGTGCAGCAGCTGTTGAGCCAGATGCTGCAGCACGGTTCCCGCTCCGCGGTGATGGAGGTGTCGTCGCACGCGCTGTCGTTGAAGCGGGTCGACGGCATGCGCTTCGCCGCCGGCATCTTCAGCAACCTCACCCGCGATCACCTTGATTTCCATGACGACATGGAGGCGTATTTCGCCGCCAAGCGGCGCCTCTTCGAGATGCTCCCCGCCGACGCGCCGGGAGTGATCAACCTCGATGACCCGCGCGGCGCCGCGCTGGTGGAGATCTGCGGGCGGCCGGTCACCTATGCGATCACCGCCGCCGCCGATGTGACGCCAAGCCACATCGAGATGACGCTGTCGGGCCTGCGCTTCGACGTCACCACGCCGAACGGCGTCGCGCACATCACCGCGAAGCTCGTCGGCCGTCCGAATGTCTACAACATTCTTGCGGCCACCGCGACCGCGGCCGCGCTCGACATTCCAGTCAGCGCCATCGAAACCGGCATTGCCGGTCTGTCGGGCGTGCCCGGCAGGTTCGAAGTGGTGTCGCGGGACGGCGATCAGGTGACCGTGGTCGTCGACTACGCGCATACCGACGATGCGCTGCGCAACCTCCTCGAGACGGCGCGGCCGTTGTCGGCGAAGCGGTTGATCACGGTGTTTGGCTGCGGCGGCGATCGCGATCGTTCCAAGCGCCCCCTGATGGGCATGGTGGCGGCGCGGTTGAGCGACGTGGTGGTGATCACTTCCGACAACCCGCGCTCTGAGGATCCGGCCCGCATCATCGACGAGATCGCGCGCGGCATTCCGGCCGGCCGCGAGGCCTCGACGCGCGCGCCGTTGATCGAGTCGGTGGTCGATCGCGCCGCGGCGATCGAGCGCGCCGTCGCGATGGCCGGCCCCGGCGATGTCGTGCTGATTGCCGGCAAGGGCCACGAGAAGTATCAGCAGATCGGCGATCGGGTGCTGCCGTTTGACGACGGCGACGTGGCGAGGGCGGCGCTGGCGGCCCGGCGCGGGCCGCAGAACGCGCGGACGGACTGAGGTGGGCGGGCCGATACCGCTGGCGGCGGCGACGATTGCCGCGGCCATGAACGGCCGGCTGGTTGCCGGCGAGCCGGACCGCTACGTGACGGGCTTTTCGATCGACTCGAGAACGCTGGCCTCGGGCGATTTGTTCTTCGCGATCGTCGCCGCGCGCGACGGTCACGACTTCGTGGGAGCGGCGTCGCGGCGGCGCGCGGCAGGGATGGTGGTGAGCCGGCCGGTCGCGCTCGACGACGACAACGAAGCGTTCGTCGTGGAAGTGGCGGATACGACCGTGGCGCTGCAGGACCTCGCCAGGTTCGTGCGGCGTCAGTCGGGAGCGAAGGTGGTGGCGATCACCGGCAGTGCCGGCAAGACCACCACCAAGGACGCGATCGCCGAGCTGCTGGGCGCGCGCTATCGCGTGGTGAAGAACGCGGGGAACTTGAACAACCACCTCGGGTTGCCGCTGTCGTTGCTGGCACTGCGGCACGGGGCGGAGGTGGCGGTGATGGAGCTGGGCATGAACCACGCTGGTGAGATTCGAACGCTGGTCGACGTCGCGACGCCGGAGGTCCGCGTCTGGACCAACGTCGGCGAAGCGCACATCGGCCACTTCGGATCCGCCGACGCGATCGCCGACGCCAAGGCGGAGATCCTCGACCACGCCGCGTCCGACACGCTGCTCGTCGCCAATGCCGACGATCCGCGGGTGATGGCGCGAGTGGCGGCGTTCCCCGGCCGCACCGTGACGTTCGGCACCTCCGGCAGCGCGGACATTCGCGCCGTCGATGTCGAGGACCTCGGCCTCGAGGGCTCGCGCGCCTCGCTGGTCACGCCGGCCGGCCGGCGCGAGCTCGCGGTTCCGCTGCTCGGCCGCGGCCACCTGATGAACGTGGTGTGCGCCACCGCGGTGGCGCTCGAACTGGGCCTCGATCTCGACGCCATCGTCGAGCAGGCCTCGCACCTCACACCCTCGGCCCGCCGCGGCGCCGTGCTGCGGCTGCCGCAGGGCGTGACGGTAATCGACGATTCGTATAACTCGAGTCCGTCGGCACTGCTGCGCGCGCTCGAAGTGATCGCGCGCTCGTGGGGCACGCGGCGCATCGCCGTCGTGGGCGAGATGCTCGAACTCGGCGAGCTGTCCGAGTCGCTGCACCGCGAGTGCGGGCGTGCCGCGGCCGGCAGCCGGCTCGCGAAGTTGATGACCATCGGCGGACCGCCGGCCCGCGCGCTGGGCGAGGCGGCCATCGCCGCGGGGATGGCGCGCGCCGCGGTGAGCCATTTCGACACCAGCGCCGACGCGGCGCCGGTGATTGCGGCGGAGGTGGCCTCCGGCGACGTGGTGATGGTGAAGGGATCGCGCGGCACCCGCACCGATCTCGTGGTGGAGCGCCTGACGGCGGTGTTCGGCTGATGCTGTATCACCTGCTGATGTCGCTCTACCCGCAGTTTTCCGTGCTCAACGTGGCCCGGTACATCACCTTCCGCACGGCGGCGGCGAGCATGACGGCGCTGGTGATCAGCCTGGTGATGGGGCCGTGGCTGATTCGCCGGCTGCGCGACTTCCAGATCGGCCAGGTGATCCGCCAGGAGGGCCCGGAGTCGCACCGCGCCAAGGCCGGCACGCCGACCATGGGCGGGCTGCTGATCCTGGTGGCGGCGCTGACGCCGACGCTGCTCTGGGCCGACCTCACCAACAGCTACGTGTGGATCGCGGTGATCGCGACCGCATCATTCGGCGGCATCGGATTCCTCGACGATTACCTGAAGATCACGCGTCGTTCGTCCGGTGGCCTGAAGCCGCGCTACAAGTTCGCGCTGCAGATCCTGGTCGGTTTGCTCGTCGGCCTCGTCCTGATGTGGCTCGCGGCCCTGAACTTGTACAACACCCGGCTGATCTTCCCGTTCTTCAAACAGCTGATCCCGGACATCGGCTGGCTCTACGTGCCCTTCGCAGCATTCTTCCTGGCATCGTGGAGCAACGCCGTCAACCTGACCGACGGCCTCGATGGTTTGGCGATCAGCACCTTTGCGGTCGCCGCCGCGGCGTTCACCGCGCTGGCCTATATCACCGGCCACCGGGTGTTCGCCGAGTACTTGCTGCTCGTTCGATTCGAACCGGCCGCCGAGCTGACCATCTTCTGCGGCGCGCTGGTCGGCGCCAGCCTCGGGTTCCTCTGGTACAACGCGCACCCCGCGGAGATCTTCATGGGCGACGTCGGCTCGCTCGCGCTCGGCGGCGCAATCGCCACGGTCGCGATGCTGATCAAGCAGGAGTTGCTGCTGGTGATCGTCGGCGGCGTGTTCGTGATCGAGGCCGCGTCGGTGGTGATCCAGGTCGCCTCGTTCAAGCTGCGCGGCAAGCGGGTCTTCAAGATGGCGCCGCTGCACCACCACTTCGAGCTGAGCGGCTGGGAAGAACCGAAGGTGATCACCCGGTTCCTGATCGTCGCGATCCTGTTCGCGCTCTTCAGTTTGACGACGTTGAAGCTGAGATGACGGCCAACGACTTTTCGGTGAGCGGGCAACAGGTGCTGGTCGTGGGCGCCGCCAGGAGCGGTGTGGCGGCGGCGCACCTGCTCGTGAAGCGGGGCGCGCGCGTCACGCTGACCGACCGCAAGCCGCAGATTCCCGAAGCGGCGGAGCTCGGGTCCGCGGGCGTGCGGCTCGAACTCGGCGGGCACGTCGCGGCATCGTTCGCGGCCGCGCAGCTGATCGTGTTGAGCCCCGGCGTGGCGATCGATCTGCCCGAGGTGGTGCAGGCCAGGGCCGGCGGCGTGCCGGTGATCGGCGAACTCGAACTGGCATCGCGCTGGCTGCGCGGCCCGATCGTGGCGATCACCGGGACCAAGGGGAAGTCGACCACCACCACCCTGGTCGGACGGATGCTCGAGGCCGCCGGCAAGCGCGTGCTGGTTGGCGGCAACATCGGCTACCCGGTCAGCGCGCAAGTCGAGGCTTCGACCGCCGACACCGTTCACGTGATCGAAGCGAGCAGCTTCCAGCTCGAATCGACCGAGACGTTCCGGCCGTGGATTGCGGCGCTGCTCAACGTTTCGCCCGACCACCTCGATCGGCATCCCGATCAAGCCGCCTACGGCGCGGCCAAGCAGCGGATCTTTGCCAACCAGCGGCCCGACGACTGGGCGGTGGTCAATGCAGACAGCGCGGAGGCGATGACGATGACCACCAATGTCAAGGCGCGCGTGATGACCTACGGCATCCACGCCGACACCGCCGATGTCCACCTCGGTGGCGGATTCGTCTGGCAGCGGACCTCCGAAGGGGACATCCCGCTGCTGCCGCTCGCGGCCGTGCAGCTGCAGGGCCAACACATGCTGAGCAATGTCGTGGCGGCGACGACCATCAGCCATCTGGCCGGGGTGTCGATCGCCTCGCTGGCGCGGGCGCTCGATGGCTTTCACGGGCTCGAGCACGTCATGGAGCTGGTGGCCACCAAGGGCGGCGTGCGCTTCGTCAACGACTCCAAGGCCACCAATGTCGATGCGGCGGCGCGATCGATCGAGAGCTTCGACCGGGTGGTCGCGATCATCGGCGGCAAGTTCAAGGGCGGCGACTTCGCGAATCTGTCCGAGCCGCTTCGCGCGCACGGACGCGGCGTGGTCGCGATCGGCGAAGCGACGCCGATGGTGCGCGACGCCTTGAAGGACGTGGTTCCGGTGGTTGAGGCGTCAAGCCTGGCCGACGCCGTGCGGCGGGCCTGGGACCTGGCGGCGCCGGACGGCGTGGTGCTGCTCGCGCCGGCGTGTTCGAGCTTCGACATGTTCGCGGACTACGCGGACCGCGGACGGCAGTTCAAGGAAGAGGTGCTGAAACTCGTGAATGGGTAGGTCTCGAGGCCGCGAGGCCTTGAGGTCTTGAAGTGCGCGTGGCTTGTCCCGCCGAAGCGCAACGCGCGAAGGCGGAAGCAGTGAATAGTCGTCAGCCGATTGGAGGCAATTAGGAGCTGGTCGCTGGGAGCGCAGGCTGCCCCGGTCTGCGAGGCTGGTGTCCGAATTCCCTGGTCGACTGACGACTATTGACTGCTTGCCCATCGAAGCACGAGTGCCACGGGGGCTTTGCACGCGCCCCCCTTGTATCGAATGCAGGGCGCCGAACTTTAGACGCGCCGCCGGAGGCGGCGCACAAAGAAATATATGGCAAGGAAGCTTCAATCTGACAAGTGGCTGTTCCTGGCGACGCTGGCGCTGATTTGCGCCAGCGTGGTGATGGTTTACAGCGCCTCGGCGCTGGTCGCGCTGGAGCGCTTTCAGCAGCCCTATTTGTTCGTCACGCGCCAGCTGATCTGGGCCGCGATGGGCGTGGCGGTGATGTCGATCGTGATGCGCATCGACTACCGCTCGTACCGCAACGACCGCCTGATCTGGATGCTGGTCGGTCTGGTCGGCGTGATGCTGATTGCGGTGCTGTTCTCGCGCCCGATCAACGGCACGCGCCGCTGGTTCGGAATCGGCGGCTTCGGCATCCAGCCGTCGGAGCTCGCCAAGCTGGTGGCGATCGGGTTCACGGCAATGATCCTCGAGCGCCGCCGCGCCCGCATCAACGAGCTCGGCTATTCGCTGGTGCCGATCGGCCTGATTGTCGGCGGCCTCGCCGCGTTGATCCTCCTGCAACCCGACTTCGGCACCGCGGTGTCGCTCCTGGTGGTGGTCGCGGTGATGGTGTTCGCCGCCGGCATCAGCTATCGCTACCTGATCGGCGCGACGCTGCTGGCGCTGCCCGCGCTCTACGTCATCCTGATGCAGGCGGATTATCGCCGCCGGCGCCTGCTCACGTTCATGGACCCGTGGGCGGATCCGCTCGGCGACGGCTTCCAGATCATCCAGTCGCTGATCGCGGTCGGCACCGGCGGCGTGTTTGGCAAGGGCCTGATGCAGGGCGTGCAGAAGCTCTTCTACCTGCCCGAGCCGTTCACCGACTTCATCTTCGCGGTGATTGCCGAGGAGACCGGCCTGCTCGGCGGCTCGCTGGTGGTGTTGTGCTTCTGCGTGATTGCCTGGCGAGGACTGCGAACCGCGATGCGGGCGCCCGACAGCTTCGGCGCGTTTCTCGCGCTCGGCATCACGATGATGCTCGTGCTGCAGGCGTTTGTGAACATCAGCGTGGTGCTTGGGCTGATGCCGACCAAGGGTATCCCGCTGCCGCTCGTCAGCAACGGCGGCTCGTCGATGTTGATCAACCTGCTCGGGATCGGCGTGCTGCTGAACATCTCGCAGCATGCGCAGATGGAGACGGGAGCCGCGTGACCGGTGCGGGTCCTGATCGCGGGCGGAGGCACCGGCGGGCATCTGTACCCGGGCATCGCGGTGGCGCGCGAGCTGCAGCGGCGCGACCCGTCGACGCAGGTGTCGTTTGTCGGCACGGCGCGGGGGATCGAGGCGCGCGTCATCCCGCGCGAGGGCTTTGCCCTCGACCTGATGCGGGTGGAGGGGCTCAAAGGCAAGCGGCGGCTCGCCCGTGCCAGGGGACTGGCGCTGCTGCCGCTCGCGGCGATCGACGCCTGGCGCGTCGTCTCCAGGCGGCGGCCCGACGTGGTGGTGGGCGTGGGCGGTTTCGCGTCGGGGCCGGTGCTCGCGCTGGCGGCGCTACGCGGCTACCCGACGATGCTGCTCGAGCAGAATGCGCAGCCGGGCATCACCAACCGGCTGCTGGCGCGGCTGGTCCGCGCCGCGGCGGTGAATTTCGAAGAGGCGTTGAGGTTCTTCCCGCGCACCGGTTTTGTGGCCGGCAACCCGGTGCGACCCGAGTTTTTCACGGCGCAGGACGAGGGGGCAAATGATCGATCCAATGGGCCGCGCGACGCGGTACGGGCACTGATCTTTGGCGGTTCTCAGGGCGCGCACGCCATCAACGTGGCCATGGTGGAGGCAGCGTCGGGGCTGGCAGCCGCCGGGATACGCCTTGCGATCACCCACCAGACCGGCGAGCGCGATCTGGATCTGGTGCGCACCGCGTACCAGCGTGCCGGGCTCGAGGCCCGCGTCGAAGCTTTCATCTTCCAAATCGACGGAGCGATGAAAGCCGCGGATCTGGTCATTTGCCGCGCCGGGGCGACCACCCTGGCGGAACTGGCCGCATCAGGCACGCCGGCAATCCTGGTGCCGCTGCCGACGGCGGCCGACGACCATCAGCGCCGTAACGCCGACGTGGTGGCCAGGGCTGGAGCGGCGGTGGTGATTGAGCAGCGCGAGTTGACGACCGGCGCGCTCGGCGCGGCGCTGGCGGCGCTGGTCGGCGACGCCGATCGCCGTCAGCAGATGGCGCTCGCGGCGGCGCGGCTGGCGCGGCCGGATGCGGCGGCGCGGATTGCGGATCGGGTTGAGGAACTGGCACGGCATGCTCGGTAAGACGCGGCGCATCCACTTCGTCGGTGTCGGCGGGATCGGCATGAGCGGCATTGCGGAGCTGCTCGCCAATCTCGGCTACGCCGTGTCCGGATCGGACGCGAAAGCATCGTCGATCACCGCGCGGCTCGAGTCGCTCGGCGTCACGGTGCAGATCGGCCACGCGGCCGCGAATGTCGGCGACGCGGACGTGGTGGTCTACTCGTCCGCGGTCGGTCCGGACAACGCCGAGGTGGCGGACGCGGCGCGGCGGCGGATTCCGGCGATTCCGCGGGCGGAAATGCTCGCCGAGTTGATGCGGCTGCGGTTTGGGATCGCCGTCGCCGGCGCGCACGGCAAGACCAGCACCACCTCGATGGTGGCGCTGGTGCTCGAACGCGCCGGCCTCGATCCGACCGCCGTGATCGGCGGCCGGCTGAGTGCCTTCGGTAGTAACGCCCGTCTGGGGCGCGGGGAATACATGGTGGCGGAAGCGGACGAGAGCGATCGCTCGTTCCTGAAACTGTCGCCATCGATTGCGGTGATTACCAACATCGATCGCGAACACATGGACGCTTACGGGAGCTTCGCAGACTTGCAGCAGGCCTTTGTCGACTTCGCCAACAAGGTGCCGTTCTACGGCGCGGTGGTGGCGTGCGCCGACGATGCGGAGCTGTCGGCGGTGACGCCGCGTTTCCAGCGGCGCGTCATCGGCTACGGCATCAACCCGCTGAAGGGCGCGCACCACACGGTGCCGGTCATCTTCGGCGCGGAGGTCGCGCTGGCCGGCTATGGCTCGCAGTGCGTCGTTCAGAAGTACGAGCGCCGCGGAGGGACGACCATCGAGACGCTGGGCGAGCTGACGCTGCTCGTTCCCGGCCTCCACTCGGTGCAAAACGCCCTGGCGGCGGTCGCCGTAGGCCTCGAACTCGGCGTGCCGTTCGCGAAGATCGCGAGCGCACTCGGCGAGTTCCGCGGCGCCGAGCGCCGCTTCGAGCATCGCGGCGTGATCAACGGCATCACGGTGGTCGACGACTACGGCCACCACCCCACCGAAATCGCCGCGGTGTTGTCGGCCGCGCGCGCGGCGAATCCCGCGCGGATCGTGGTCGCGTTCCAGCCGCACCGCTACACCCGCACGCGCGATCTGCTCGACCAGTTCGGGGCGGCGCTGGCGACCGCCGATGAAGTGGTGCTGACCGACATCTACGCGGCGAGCGAGCAGCCGATCCCCGGCATCACCATCGAAGCGCTGGCCGCGGTCGTCAATCGCGGGCGCACGACGCCGGTGCACGTGGTGCCAAAGCTCGATCAGGTCGCGGCCCGCGTCGCCGACATCGCGCGTGACGGCGATCTGGTGATCACGCTCGGCGCCGGCTCGATTGGCGGCCTGGCCACGGCGCTGGTCGGCGAGCTGCAGCGGAGGTCGGGCTGATGTCGGCGCTCCTCCGCCAGGGCGCCGGTGGCCACACGGTGGCGACCGACAAGCGGTTCCGCCGTGCGCACGTCAAGCCCGCGCGCAGGCGCAGCGCCGCCGCGAAGCACGGCTGGCTTGCCGTGCGGCTGGGAGTGCTTGCGATCGTGGTCGGGTATGGCGCCTACCGCAGCGTCACCTTGATCGCCGACGCCACCTCCCTGCAGATCGGCCACATGACGGTGCGGGGACACGAGCGGCTGTCGGCGGGCGAAGTGCTGGCGCTGGTCGAGGGGCTGCGCGGCCAGAACATCCTCTCGGTCGATCTCGACGAGTGGCAGACGCGACTGCTGTCGTCGCCGTGGGTCGAGAGCGCGACCATCCGCCGCGTGCTGCCGGCCACCGTCGAGATTGCGGTTCACGAGCGCCGGCCGATGGGCATCGGCCGGCTCGGCACCGCGATGTATCTGATCGACGCCACCGGCGTGGTCATCGACGAGTACGGGCCGGCGTATGCCGACATCGATCTGCCGATCATCGACGGGCTGGCGAGCTCGCCGCGCGACGGCGGCCCGCTCGTCGACGTCGCGCGGGCCGAGTTTGCGGCGCGGGTGATCGCCGCCCTGGCCGCGCGCCCCGACATCGCCGGCCGCATTTCGCAGCTCGATGTCGGCGATCTGCACGACGCGGTGGCCATCCTCGACGGCGATCCGGCGCTGCTGCGGCTCGGCGACACCGATTTCGTGGCCCGGTTGCAGCAATACATCGATCTGGCGCCGGCGCTGCGCGAGCGCCTCACCGCGATCGATTACGTGGACTTGCGGTTCGACGAGCGGCTGTATGTGCGCCCCGTGAAAACGGCGGCGCGGGCGAAGAAGTAGGACGGAGGATTCGTGGCACGACAGGAACGATACGTGGTCGGTCTCGACATCGGGACCGCCAAGGTCTGCACCGTGGTGGGCGAGCTGCTCGACGACGGCGGCGTGGATGTGATTGGCATCGGCGTCACCGATTCGAAGGGGTTGAAGCGCGGCGTGGTCGTCAACCTGGAAGCGGCGGTGGAGTCGATCAAGAAGTCGATCGAGGAAGCCGAGCTGATGGCCGGCGTCGAAGTCGGCTCGGTGCAGCTGGCGATCAGCGGTCCGCACATCAAGGGCTTCAACAGCCGCGGCGTGGTGGCGGTGGCCGGCAAGAACCGCGAGGTGACGCGTGACGATGTGCGGCGGGCGATCGACGCGGCGCGGGCGGTGTCGCTGCCGGCCGGGCGCGAGATCCTCCACGTCTTGCCGCAGGACTTCGTCGTCGACGAGCAGGAGGGGATCGGCGCGCCGGTCGGCCTGACCGGTGCCCGGCTCGAAGTCAACGTCCACATCATCACCGGCAGCCAGACCGCGACCCAGAACCTGGTCGCGTGCGTCAATCGCGCCGGCGTCGAGGTGATGGACACGGTGATCGGCCAGCTGGCGGCGTCGGAAACGGTGCTGACCTCCGACGAAAAGGAACTCGGCGTCGCGGTGGTGGATATTGGCGGCGGCACCGCCGACCTGGCGATCTTCGAGCGCGGCAGCCTGTGGCACACCGCGGTGATCGCGGTTGGCGGCGACCACTTCACCAACGACATCGCGGTCGGGCTGCGCACGCCGATTCCCGACGCCGAGAAAGTCAAGCGCCGCGCCGGCTGCGCGCTGTCGTCGATGGTCGAGGAGGACGAGACCATCGAGGTCGCCAGCGTCGGCGGCCGCCGTCCGCGCGTGATGGCGCGGCGGATCCTGTCCGACATCCTGCAGCCGCGCGCCGAGGAGATGTTTCATCTGATCTGGGACGAAATCAGCAAGGCGGGCTACGAGAAATCGTTGAACTCGGGCCTGGTCCTCACCGGCGGCGGCGCGCAACTCGAGGGCATGTCCGAGATCGCCGAACAGATTTTCGATCTGCCGATTCGTCGCGGGGTGCCGGTGGGCGTGGGCGGGCTTGCCGATCACGTGAGCAACCCGGCGTTTGCGACCGCGGTCGGCCTGGTGCTGTACGCGGCGCGGCATCGCGGTCCGGCGACGGCGTCGGCGGGCGGCGGCGCGCTGACACGAGTGATGGGCCGGTTGAAGACCGTGTTCAGAGAGTTTTTCTAGTCCAGGTTTCAGGGTTCACGGGTTTACAGGGTTTGCGGGGCATTCGAATGGGTTCAGGACCAGGAGGCAAGATGGCGGATCACGACGGCTTGGAATCGCTGCGTCTCACGCTCGATGAGGAAACGCGCATGGGCGCGCGGATTAAGGTGATTGGCGTCGGCGGCGGCGGCAGCAACGCCGTATCGCGGATGGTGCAGGCGGGCATCTCCGGGGTCGAGTTCATGGTGGCCAACACCGACGCGCAGGCACTCAAGGCGAATCCGGCGCCGGTGAAGATCCAGATCGGCGGCAAGCTCACCAAAGGGCTGGGCGCCGGCGCGGATCCGAACGTTGGCCGGCAGGCGGCGCTTGAAGACACCGACAACCTGATCCAGGCGCTGTCGGGGGCGGACATGGTGTTTGTCACAACCGGCCTCGGCGGCGGCACCGGCACCGGCGCGGCGCCGGTGATCGCCAGCCTGGCGACCGAGCTCGGCGCGCTGACCATCGCGGTGGTGACCAAGCCGTTCAAGTTCGAAGGCAAGAAGCGGTTTCGGCAGGCGGAGATCGGCCTCGATGCGCTGCGCGACGCCGTCGACACCGTCATCACCATCCCCAACGAACGGCTGCTGAGCGTGATCGATCGCAACACCTCGATGCTCGACGCCTTCGTGACCGCCGATGATGTGCTGCGGCAGGCGATCCAGGGCATCTCCGACCTGATCCTGGTGCCCGGGCTCATCAACCTCGATTTCGCGGACGTCAAGACCATCATGTCGGGCATGGGCGTGGCGATGATGGGCACGGCCACCGCCGAAGGCCACACCCGCGCGATCGACGCCGCGAACCGCGCCATCTCGAGCCCGCTGCTCGAGGACGCCTCGGTCAAGGGCGCGCGCGGCGTGATCATCAACGTCACCGGCGGCCCCGACATGTCGCTGCTCGAAGTCAACGAGGCGCTGACGATCATCCAGGAGTCGGCGCACGAGGACGCCAACATCATCTTCGGCGCGGTGGTCGATCCGAAACTCGCGAACAAGGTGAAGATCACGGTGATTGCCACCGGGTTCGATCACATCCGGACCGAACGCTCGACGCCGGCGTCGGCGCCGATGCAGACCCCGGTCGACATGACGGCGTATTCGGCGCAGCTGCGCGGCTACGAGCCGTCGCCGTCGATCATTCAGCCGCGCCCGACCATCAGCCGGCGTCCGGCGCTCGAAATGCCGCTGGCCGCGCCGCGGGCGATGGCGGTCGGTCAGAATGCCGGCGACGGGTCCCTCGCCAACGCCGTGCCGGGCGAGTTCGACCTCAACCTCGACCTCGAAGTGCCGGCTTTCCTGCGGCGCAACGAGGGGTAGGCTGCGGCAGAGGCGGCCCGGGGGCAGGGCTGATACAGTAGAGAGATCCAGGGGAGCCGCGAGCGTCGCCGGCGAAGCGACAGCTCGACGACCCCCTGGACTCTTAATGAAATCCCAGAACCAACGCGAGCTCGCACAGCAAACCCTTTCCCGTGAAGTCGGCTACACCCGCAAGCCGCACGCCGGGCGGCTCCGGGTCGCGCTGATTTTTCCCAACACCTATTTCGTCGGGATGTCGAACCTCGGCTTCCAGACGATCTACCGGCTGTTCAACGACCAGCCGGACATCGTCTGCGAGCGCGCGTTCCTGCCGCCCAAACAGGAACTGGCTGCGCTGCGCGAGGCGGGCACCCGCATCGTCACGATTGAATCCCAGACCCCGGTCGGCGACTTCGATGTGATCGCCTTCTCGGTGTCGTTCGAGTGGGATTACACCAACGTCCTCACGATGCTGCGCCTGGCGGGGCTGCCGCTGCGCGCGGCGGATCGCAATTACACCCATCCGCTGGTGGTGATCGGCGGCGCCGTCACCTTCGTCAACCCCGAGCCGCTGGCACTGTTTGCCGACGTCATCGCCGCCGGCGAAGGCGAAGCGCTGGTGCCGGCGCTGCTCGACGCTTTCGGCGTCGCCTCGCGCAGCGAGCAGCTGAAGCGCCTGGCGCAGGCGCGCGGCTACTACATCCCGTCGTTCTACGACGTCGAATACAAGAGCGACGGCACCATCGAGCGCTTCGTGGCGCGTGAGGGCACCGGCGCACCCGAGGTCGTGAAGAAGGCGGCACTGAGGACCACCGACGCGGTGGACCCGCCGTCGACCACGATCTTCACTCCCGACACCGAGTTCGGCTCGCGCTTCCTGATCGAGGTGGTGCGCGGCTGCGCGAACCTGTGCCGCTTCTGCTGGGCCGGCTACAACTACCTGCCGGTCCGCCCCTTTCCCACCGAGCGCATCCTCGACCTCGCGCGAGCGGCGCGCGCGCACTCGTCGAAGGCCGGGCTGGTGTCAATCGCGCTGTGCGATCACCCCGACATCGAGTTGATCCTGCGCAGCCTCAAGGACATGGGCTATTCCATCAGCCCCGCGTCGCTGCGCCTCGACGACCTGACGCCGGCGATCGTCTCGCTGCTCAAGGACAGCGGCGAGCGCACCCTGACGATTGCGCCCGAGACCGGCTCCGATCGGCTGCGGCGCGTGATCAACAAGACCATTACCAACCAAGAGATTCTCGATCGCGCCGAGCTGATCTTCTCGAGCGGCATCGAGAGCCTGAAGCTCTATTACATGATCGGCCTCCCCACCGAGGAGGACGACGACCTCGTCGCGATTCGTGATCTCACCGTGCAACTCCACGAGATCATGCTGA
This sequence comes from uncultured Acidimicrobiia bacterium, assembly GCA_963795125.1. Lineage (GTDB taxonomy): Bacteria > Acidobacteriota > Vicinamibacteria > Vicinamibacterales > UBA2999 > 12-FULL-67-14b. The sequence goes on from CAWCGQ010000003.1 coordinate 395,918, forward strand.
AACACGCGCGGCCGCGCGGCCGCATCGGCCGGATCGTCGCCAGCGTCAATCCGCTGGTGCCCAAGCCGGGCACCGCCTACCAGTGGCTGCCGATGGTGCGGACCGACGAGATCGAGCGCAAGATGAAGCGCATGCGAACGCTCGTCGCCGGCCTCGACAACGTCTACTTCAACATCAAGAGCGAGCGGCACTCCTACTACCAGGCGCTGCTGTCGCTTGGCGACCGCCGGATCGCGCCGGTGATCGAGCTGGCCGAGGCCAACGGCGGCCAGTGGCGAAAGGCGGTGGCCGACTCCGGCGTCGACGGCGACTTCTACATCTATCGCGACCGCTCGAACGACTCCGTGCTGCCGTGGAGCATGATCGACGGCGGCATGAAGGACAATTTCTTCCGCGCCGAGTTCGACAAGAGCACCCGCGCCGAATGGACGCTGCCTCCCAAGCGCGCCAAAGAGAACGCGCGCCTGCTCCCGATCTTGAGCTGAGCACCCTCGCCGGCGCCGCCGGTTGTCATCGGCACGACCACAGCCGCCGCCGGGACGCCAGTCAACTCGCCACTGCCGCTTGCGCCTCGAAGTCGGCGTAGGCCTGGAGCAGCAGTTCCCGAATGCGGCTCTGCGAGTTCGGATCGGCGACCGGCCGCAGCAGCGCGAAGCTGCGCCGCTCGCCGTTGACCGAGTAGGTGCGCGCCGGAAAAGTGACGTTGCGGCCAGGGCCGTTGCGCCGCTCCCAGATCGCGAACCCGAGCAGCTTCAGGCCTGCCATGGCGCCATCGGTGAAGTGCACCTCGGCATCGGCGAGCTTGCCATTGGGCGAGCCCTTTTCATTCGGCATGATCTTGACCACCATGATGAGTCTCCAGTCGTGGTTGCGGCGAGTCGTATTGACTTGTCGTGTTGTTGCGACTGAGGATGATCAAGGGTGATGCCAGCGCCAATCCTTCGGAAACCGGCGATTGAGTGCGGCCGCGTCGCGCCGGGCCGCAACTCCGGTTGCCACCCCAGCGAGGGGCGCCGATGATCCTGCCGGTGCCCGACCCCGCATTCCACTGGAGCAGCGAGCCTTGGGGGCATGCGCTGCGTTGCCGGCGGCTGAGCGCGCACGCGCAACACCTGTTTACGTCGAAGCAACTCGCGTTGCCCGCGGGAGAGGCCTGGAGCGCCGCGTTGGCCTCGGTCGGCGCGACCGGCAATCGCCTGATGCGTGTGAAACAGGTTCACGGCAACGTCGTCCGCATCCTCAAGACCGGTGAAGTTCCGGACGATGCCCACGAACAGAAGCCGGACGGCGACGCGATCGTCTCCAATCATGCCGGTCTCGTGCTGGCGGTGATGGTTGCCGACTGCGTGCCGATCCTCCTGGTCGATCCGCTTCGCGGGGCTGCCGCCGCGGTTCATGCGGGCTGGCGCGGCACCTGCGCGCGCGTCGTCGGCGCGGCCATCGAGGCGATGGGCCGCGAGTTCGGCAGTGATCCTGCCGAGCTGAGCGCGGCGATAGGCCCGAGCGCGGGGCCCGACGACTACGAAGTCGGCGAGGCGCTGGTCGACGCGTTTGTCGCGGCGGGGCACCCCTCGAGCGACCTCGAGCGATGGTTCATCCGAACCGGCGCCAGACCGCACCTTGACCTGTGGGCCGCGAATCGCGATGCGATGGCGGCGGCCGGGGTCGATCCCGCCCGCATCCATACCTGCCGCCTCAGCACCGTCGCCTGCCCCGACGCCTTTGATTCCTATCGCGTCGCCGGCGAGCGCGCCGGGCGCATGGCGGCCCTGATTGTCGTCCCCTCCCCAGCTTAGCAATCCAACTCGCGGCGGTTGGTGCTACCATGCCCCCACCCAGGAGGCAGGCTATGGCATTTTCACGTCGCGAGTTCGTTCGGAGGCTTGGTGCAGGCGGTGCAGCCGTGGCCTCCGCTTCCGCAATCATCGGTTACGGTCACGAGGAGCTGCTGGCATTTACGGGACAGGGTGGTCAGCGCAACGGCGCCCCGGCGACCGGCCCCGCCCCCATCCGCCTCAGTAGCAACGAGAATCTCCGCGGCCCCAGTGCCAAGGTGCTGGAGGTCCTCAGACAGCATCCCTCGAAGGATTTGGGTCTTGGCTATCCGCCACCGAACGTCAGCGCGTTTGTGGACGCCTGTGCGGCCATGGACGGCGCCAAGCCCAATAACGTCATTATCTCGACCGGCTCCGGCGAAATCCTGACCGCGGCGGTTATGGCGTACTGCAATGGAGACAAGTCGCTCGTGACCGGCGACCCGTCGTACGGTTCCCCGGCCCAGACCGCTCAGCGCATCAAGGCGCCGGTGAAGTTCATCGCGGTCGATCCCAAGTCGCTGGCGCTCGACCTGGAAGGCATGATCCGCGCGTCGATCGGTGCCGGACTCGTGTTCCTCTGTAACCCGAACAACCCGACCTCAACGGTGCAGACGTCGGCAGACATCGAGCAGACCGTCCGTACCATCAAGCAGCGCTCGCCGGAGACCGCCGTCCTGATCGACGAGGCGTATCTGGAGTATGCGACCAAGGCCGGCGCGTTCACGATGGCGAAGCTGGCGCTCGAACTGCCGGGCGTGTTCGTCTCACGCACCTTCTCCAAGGCGTACGGCATGGCCGGCCTGCGGATGGGTTATGCCATCGGCCAGCCGGACACCATGAGAACGGTCGGTAATGCCTGGGGCCTCGGCAGCATCAACGAGCTGCAGGCGGTGGCCGGCATCGCGGCGCTGAACGACAAGGCGCACATGCAGTGGGAGAAGATGGAGAACAAGCGCGTCCGCGATTGGACGCCAGGCGCAATTCAGGAGCATGGGCTTCGAGACGCCGGAATCGGACACCAACTTCATCTTCGTCAACATCCGCCGTCCCGCGGTCGAGTTCCGCGATGGCTGCCGCGCGCTCGGTGTCTCGGTCGGCCGCGACTTCCCGCCGATGGAGAAATCCTACGCGCGCATCTCGCTCGGCCGGATGGAAGACATGGAAAAGGCGATGCCGATCTTCAAGCAGGTGCTCGGCAAGGCCTCGATGTAAGCGCTACGGCCGGCGCGCGATCGCGAACAGCGTCGACGCGCCGCGCACGAACAGTACGCCGTCTGAAATCGCCGGTGTCGCCATCAGCGTCTCGCCCATGGAATTTGTGGCGATATGCGTGAAGGCGGCGCCGGCTCCTACCACCAGCATCTCGCCATCCTCATTCGACAGATAGAGCTTGCCGTCGGCCGCCACCGGTGAGGCGCTGTAGCCGCTGCCCACCAGCGGCAGTCGCTGCCGGTAGATCTCCTTGCCGGTCACCGGTTCGTACGCGTCGAGGACGCCGTTGTTGGCCAGCACGTAGACCAGGCCGCGATAGGCGAGCGGTGTGGACATGTAGGAGCCGCGACCGGTTTTGCTCCATGCCACGTGGGCGTTGTCGGTCGAGCCCGCGGCAAGCGTGAGATCGCCGCGCGCGCCCGGGCGCACCGCGAAGATCGGGCGCTCCGGCTGCCGGCCGCTGGTGATGAGGTGCAGGCCGCCGGCGAAGATCGGCGTCGGCGCGGTGATCTTCGAGCTGCCGCCGAGCCGCCACAACTCCTTGCCGCTCTTCGGGTCGTAGCCGCGCACCATGTTCGACGCGTTGGTGATCAGTTCCGGACCGGCGGCCGTGGTCACCACGGTCGGCGTTCCCCACGACGGCAGTTCCTGCCGGTCCGTTTTCCAGATCGTTTCGCCGCTCTCGGCGTTGAGCGCGAGCAGGAAGGAATCCGCCTGCGTGTCGCACTGCACGATCACCATGCCGTTCCAGATGATCGGCGAGCTGGCCGGGCCCCATTCGTAGGCCGGGATGTCGTAGGCGCCCATGTCGACCCGGCCGAGGTCGACCGACCAGCGCAGCCCGCCGTCGACGTCGTAGGCGTAGATGCCCTGCGAGCCGAACCAGGCGACGACGATGCGCCCGTCGGTGGCGGGGGAGGCGCTGGCGTAGGTCGACTTGATGTGGCGCTTGTTGCGCGGCTCGGACTGCGCGGCGGTGCGCTGCCACCGGATCGTTCCGCTCCGCTTGTCGATCGCGTACAGCACCCATTGGTGGAGCGAGCGATCGTCGGACGCATCGCCATCGCCGTACAAGCCCGGCTTGAAGGTCGCGCCGGCGCGGCTGCTGATCGCGCTGGTGACATACAGCGTGTCGCCCCACACGATCGGGCTCGAATGCGCGAGCCCAGGGATTGGCGTGCGCCACAAGATGTTCTCGCCGGTAACGGGATTCCAGGTGTCCGGCAGGTGCTGTCCATCGCCGACACCGGCTGCCTCACTGCCGCGGAAAGACGGCCAGTCGCCGGCGCTCGCCGACCGGCGCAGGGGTCCGGCGGCCGTGCCTGCGCTCCGCACGATTCGCCGCTCCGTTGCCGCCGCCGTCGACCCCGGCGCCGCCCACCGGCTGCGATCGAGAATCATTTTCCGCGCCTGGCAGTCGTCGCTGATGGCCTCGAGGGCGAGGCCTTCCGGCGCGACGCTGAACCGGTAGGTGGCGGCCTGGTCGCATTTCGACGGCCCTGGATCGTTCTGCAGCGAGATCTCGCTGCCCCGGATGGTCCATCGTCCCGCCATGGCCGGCCAGCCGGGGTCGCCGCCGAGCGTGAAGGTCCCGGCCGGATCGAACTGCAGCCGGAAGTCGCGCATCGCCAGCGGCCCGGCGGGCAGCGTTGATTGTGCCGATGATGTGATGGTGAGTAGAAAGACCGCGGCTATCAGAGCGTGAACGCGCATGGCGCCGGGAGCATACCACCGTTGTTTCGGCACCCCACGCACCCTACGCACCCAAATTCCCATCCATGCCGACGTTCGACAGGCGGTCGGCGTCCTTGTTCTGCTCGCGCGGGACGTGTGCGAACCTGACGTTGCCGATCTGCATGACCAGCATCCGCGCTTCCAGGTGGAGCGGCTTGAGGCCTTCGTTCTTCACCTTGTAGTTGCCGCGCATCTGCTCGACGATCAGCAACGAGTCGCCCTTGATGGTGATCTCGGTGATGTGGTTGTCAACGGCCCATTGCAGCGCCGCGATCAAGCCGCGATATTCCGCGACGTTGTTGGTTGCGATCCCCAGCGAGCCGTGCAGTTCGGCCTGCACCGTACCCTGGTCGTCGACGATGTAGACGCCGTAGCCGGCGGGCCCCGGGTTGCTCCTGGCACCCCCGTCGAAAAAAGCGGTGATCACTTAGGCGGGTTCGCGCCCGGAGGGCGCTTCGGCGGCGGGTGCGGCGGGTGCGGCGGCTTGCGGCATGAAATACAGGATGCGGTTGCAGCTGTCGCACTGCACCAGCGAGTCGCCCTTGCGAACTTCCGAGAACACCGCCGGCCGCAGCCGGACCTGGCAGATGGTGCAGCGTTCGCCTTCGGCGCGGGCCACCGCGGTGCCCCGGACCTTGGCGATGCGCTGGAACGTTTCCACCGCCGCCTTGTTGTCCATGGCGCCGAGCAGCTTGTCGCGGGCGATTGCGCACGCCGCCACCGTCGCCTGGTGGGTGGTCGCTTCGGATTCGATGGTCGCGCGCTCGGTGGCGACCTTGGCCTGCGCGGCCTTCAGCGCCGCTTCCGCCTTCTTGATTTCGGCGTTGACCTCGTCGGCCTTCATCATGTTCACGAGGACGCGCTCCTCGTGCTGCCCGACCTCGTCCTCCACCGCCTTGATCTGGTGCTGCATGGCGTGGAGCTGTTCGTTGGTTTTCACCGCCATCAGCTGATCTTTGTACTTGTCGCGGCGCTGCTGCGCCGCGAGCAGGTCGTTGTCGATGCCGCGTCGGGACGTCTGGGTGTCGGTGAGGGCCTGCTTGGCGGTGGCGAGGGCGGTCGTGGCGGACTTGAGCAGCGCGTCGAGCGCCGCAATCCGGCCGGGGGCTTCGGCAATGGCCTTGTTGGCCACCGCCGCCCGGCTTTCAATGTCCTGCAGTTCGATCAGTCGCTTTAAATCAGGGAGCACGTGTCGGAACTCTACACCAATCCACGATCCACCTTCGCCCTGCGGGCGACGGTGGACAACCTTCGAGAGCTTGCCAACCGCAGCACGCGCTCGGTGTCACGCGCGGGCGAAGGTTGGTGGGCCCACCTGGATTCGAACCAGGGACCAACCAGTTATGAGCCGGCCGCTCTAACCAACTGAGCTATGGGCCCTCAGAAGAATCTCAGATGTCAAATCGCAGATCTCAGATCAATCGGCAGATCCGAGATCTTAGGATCTGCCTTCCAGGAAGGCCGTCAGTTTACGCGATCGCGACGGGATGGCGCAGCTTCCGGAGGGCCTTGGCCTCGATCTGGCGGATGCGCTCGCGGGTCACCGCGAAGTTCTGGCCGACTTCCTCGAGCGTATGTTCGCTGCCGTCGCCGACGCCGAAGCGCATCTTGATGACCTTCTCCTCGCGCGGCGTCAGCGTCTTCAGCACCGACTCGGTCTGTTCCTTCAGGTCGAGGTTGATGACCGCTTCCGACGGCGACACCGCGGTGCGGTCCTCGATGAAGTCGCCCAGATGCGAGTCTTCCTCTTCGCCGATCGGCGTCTCGAGCGAAATCGGCTCCTGCGCGATCTTGAGGACCTTGCGCACCTTGGACACCGGGATGTCCATGCGTCGCGCGATCTCTTCCGAGGTCGGCTCGCGGCCGAGCTCCTGCACCAGCGCCCGCGAGGTGCGGATCAGCTTGTTGATGGTCTCGATCATGTGGACCGGGATGCGGATGGTGCGCGCCTGGTCGGCGATGGCGCGGGTGATGGCCTGGCGGATCCACCACGTCGCGTAGGTCGAGAACTTGTAGCCGCGGCGGTACTCGAACTTGTCGACCGCCTTCATCAGGCCGATGTTGCCTTCCTGGATCAGGTCGAGGAACTGCAGCCCGCGGTTGGTGTATTTCTTGGCGATCGACACCACCAGGCGGAGGTTGGCCTCGACCAGTTCCTTCTTCGCCTGCTCGGCCTGCGCTTCGCCGCGCATGATCACTTCGAGCGTGTGGCGGAGGTGTTCGACGCTCTCCTCGAGGTCTTCGGTGCGCTGCTTGATCTCGGTCCGGAGATCATTCATGCGCTTGGTCATCGCCTTCTTCTCGTCCTCTTTCAGCTTCGGCTTGCGCGTCTTGAGGTTGAGCTCCTTCTTCAGCTTGTCGTGCTCGCGCTGCTGCTTCGAGACGCGCTCGACAATGTCCTTCACTTCTTCGACCAGCCGGCGCTTGACCGGCTCGGTGAACTCGATCTTGCGGATGTAGCGCGAGGTCTCGACCTGGGCGCGCATCACCTTCCAGCGGGCGCGGCGGTACTTGCGCTTGTCGGCGCGCGGCACGGCCTCGAGCTTTTCGTCGAGCTTCTCGACGCTGAGGCGCGCCTTGCGCACCGCCTCGACCTGCTTCTGGAACTGCGCCGCCCGCTGCTCGATCTTGTCTTCGGTGATTTCCTCGTCGTTGAAGATCACCAGCTCGCGGATGGTGCGCTCGCCGGCGCGCAACTGATCGCCCATGCGGATCACCGCCTTGGTGATCGCCGGCATGCGCGAAATCGACTTGATCACCGACAGCTTGCCGCGCTCGATGCGGCGCGCGATTTCGACTTCGCCCTCGCGCGTCAGCAGCGGCACGGTGCCCATCTCGCGCAGGTACATGCGGACCGGATCGTTGGTCTTGTCGAGCGAGCCCGGCGTCAGATCGAGTTCGGGGCCCTCGCCCTCGGGACCCTCCTGCCGCTCGATGCCTTCGCGTTCGAGCTTGTAGCCCTTCTCCGAATCGACCAGTTCGATGCCGGCGCTCGAAAACACCGCCAGCAATTCCTCCAGATCTTCGGGATTGGCGGTGAGGTCTGCGGGCAGCAGATCGTTGACTTCGTCGTAGAGGAGGTAGCCCTTCTCCTTGCCGATGACGATCAGTTGCCGGACTTCATCAAACTTTTCTTCGAGCGCGACGGCCATATTCAGGTTAGTCCTCTGATGTGTAGAGCCCTTCATTGTAGCTCTTTTGGCGGCTTCATCGCCTCCAGGACCCGGATCATCGTCTGTTTCTGGTGGAGCAAGTCCATCAGCGCCGGACCGGTGTCGCCAAGGCTCTGCAGGCGGTTGAGCTCGCGCTGCACGTCGGCCAATTGCCGCTCGAGCCGCACGTATTTGAGTGCCAGCACGCACAGGTCCGGCAGCACGGCCGGGGGTGAAGGCTCAGCCGCCACGGAGGCCAGCAGTTCGGCCTCCTGTGGTACTCAGACGCTCCATCAGCGTCGCAGGCACATCTTCAGCCCTGACCTCGAGATCGCGCGCGGTGCGGAGCAGGTGTTCGGTGCTAAGTCCTTTTAAATCATCGCTTTCAAGCCCGCGCAGGGCTTTCACCGCCGCGGCCGGGTGGTGCACCAGCGTCCAGATCAGCCCTTTTTCCGCCTTCCGGATGTGGCCCTGGAGCGTCGGCACCCGCTCAGCTGGCAGCTCGGTCTTGCGCTCCGCCGCGGCCTTCCTGATCTCGGCGCGCACCACGGCCTCGGTGACCCTCGCCTTGTGGGCCAGCCGGTCCGCGAACTGGTCGCGGACCGCCGGGTCGGGAATGCGGGAGGCGACGCCCAGCATCTTGCTCAGAAATTCACGCCGGCTGTCATCGCGGGTGACGTCATGTTGCAGGGCTGCGCGATCGAGCAGATATTCGAGATACGGCCGCGACTTCTTGAGCTGGCCGACAAAGGCGTCGCGCCCCTGCTTCTGGATAAACGTGTCCGGATCGTCGCCGCCCGGTAATTGGACTACGTTGACGTCGAAGCCTTCGCTTACCAGCAACTCCGAACTGCGCTCGGCGGCGGTCTGGCCGGCGCGGTCGGCGTCGTAGCACAGCACGGCTTTCGCGGCGAAGCGTCGCAACATCTGTGCTTGTTGAGACGTCAGAGCGGTGCCACAAGTCGCAATCACCGGAAAACCGCCGGCCTGGTGCACCTGGGCGAAGTCGAAATAGCCCTCGACGATCAGCGCGAAGTTGCCCTTGCGCAGCTGGCCCTTGGTCAGGTTGAGCCCATACAACGCGCGGCTTTTCGTATAGATCGGCGTTTCGGGCGAGTTCAGGTACTTCGGCTGTTGATCGGCTTCGAGCGCGCGGCCGCCAAAAGCGATCACCGTGCCGGTGTCGCGGGCGATCGGAATCATCAACCGGTTCCTGAATCGATCGATCTCGGCGCCATCGTCGCGGCGCGAGACCAGTCCGCTCGTCACCAGTTGCAGCGGCTTGAAGCCGGCTTTCAGGAGCCGCGTGCGCAGCGCGTCGCGCGAGGGCGGCGCCCAGCCAATCTGCAGCTGGTCGATCGTGTCCTGACGCAGCCCGCGGTCCGTCAAGAGATATTCACGCCACCGCGCCCCGGCCGGTGAGGCGAGCTGCTCGCGGAAATAGGCGAGCGCGACCTCGTGCATCTTGACGAGCGCCTCACGCTCCGCGGCGCTCTCGCGCTGCTCGCCGGTGGCCTCCATCTCCGGGATCGGAATGCCGAAGCGCGCCGCGAGATGGCGGACCGCTTCCTGGAAGTTGACCTTCTCCTGGAGCTCGACGAACTTGAAGACGTCGCCGCCCACCCCGCAGCCGAAGCAGTGGAAGAAGCCGCGCTCCCGCATGACGTTGAACGACGGCGTCTTCTCGCCATGGAACGGGCACAGTCCCTTGTACGCGTTGCCTGCCTTGCGCAGCGAGATGGTGTCCGAAATGACGGTGACAATGTCAGCCGCCGATCGCACTTCGTCGATGAAACTTTGCGGGAACAATGCCACAGGAAAGCCTTCCGTCCAGCTTACCGCGTTCGCGGCGCGGCGGCGGTCACGTGGCCGCCGGGGATCCGCCGGACCGCAGCAGCAGCGAGCCGCGCGGCGCGAGCCGGAACAGGACAAACGCGAAAAGCAGGGCCAGCCGCAACGGCCCCAGTACCAGGGCGGTCATGCTCAGCCAATGGATGCCGCCCATGAACGCGGCCAACAGCCGCAGCGTCCGCGGCACATCCAGCACGCTGAACAGGATCAATGCCGTAACCACGCTCGTCCGCGTCCGCGCACTCGCGATCAAACGCGCCTCCGGCCACATCAGCAGCCACAAGGCCGGCTCCGCCAGCAACCCGTTGTAGAGCTGCTGCGGCAGAAAAATCAACGACCACAGCAGGCAAGCGACGGCGAGCTGTGTGCTGGTGACGGAGTCCAGGTAGCGACGCACTCTCGAGATGAGGAACGCGAGCGAGCCAAGGGCCAGAGCGGCGTACAGGCAGGTCGCGATCCAGAAGTCGCCAACCACCCACTCGATCACCCAGCGGATGCTCAGCAGACCGACGACGCGATCGGGACCGGCATAGAGGCCGATCAGATTGTGGACATACAAAGCGAGCACGTCGCCAAACGACTCCTGCACCGTTGCCGCGAACAGCAGGAACTCGGACAACGCGAGGGCGCCGGCCAGCAGCACGACGTCGCGCCGTTCGGTCACCAGGATCGCCAGGGCAAAGCCAATGGCGATGTGTGGCTTGAAAGCGGCCAGGGCCAGCATGATCGCCGCCGTCCAGGGCCGGCGGCGCGCGAGGTAGAGTGCGAGGGCGCCGAACAGAAACGCGATCGGCGTGGTCTGCCCCCGCCAGATCGCGCCGCGCATGGAGCTGCCGGCGAGCATCACGGCGACCAGGATCGCCTGGTCCTCCCATCGCAGGGCGAGCTCCAGCCGCTCGGAGAACCATCGCACCAGCAGGAGGGCACCGCCCGCGCAGGACAGGATCACAATCGGGATCAAGACCAGCGGCGCAACCCAGGTGGCGAGCATCGCCAGCGGCCATAACACCAACAAGGCGCCCGGCGGGTAGTCCAGGCTGGAGAACGCTCGGTAGGGATTGCCGATCGTCTGCCAATAGTGGAGCCAGTCCCGCACCAGCCAAAGGTCCCGCAGCATGTCCGGCCGCTCGCGACGACCGACGCCGCGAGCAGGCTGGCGGCCGCGACCGCCGCCCAGAATCTCAACGGCACGATCGGATCGCGCGCCGTACCGGCGACGACGATCGGTGAGATGCGACGAAGCATCTAGCGCTTCAAGCGCGGCACGAACTTCGTCAATCCCTGAATCGGTCCGACCTCACCACCGTAGACGTTGCCGGCGGCATCAACCGCCACGCCTTCACCGAACGATCCCACCCCGCCCATGCCCGACGGTTGTTTGGAAACATGCTCCGGCACGAAGTACCAGACCTCGCCGGTGCGCGCGCTGCCGACGCGCAATCCCTTGCGCCAGCCCGGGTTGTAGTTGTCGTCCGATTCCGAATCGATCGCGTAGAGGGTGTCGCTGCGATCGATATACAGCCCGCTGATGCGGCTGAACTGGAACCACTGATCGAGCTGCTTGCCCTCCTGGTCGAAGATCAGGATGCGGCGGTTGCCGCGATCGGCGACGAACAACCGGCCGCGCGAATCCATCGCCAGGGAATGCGGTCCGCGGAACTGGCTGGCGGCGTAGCCGTAGCTGCCGAAGCTCTTGATGAATTTGCCGTCCGGCGAGAACTTCGAGATGCGGCCGATGCCGTTCGGCGGATTCTGATCGAGGAACTGCGCGTTGTGCGCTTCAGCGACGAAGATGCTGCCGTCGGGCGCGACCAGCACGTCGTTGGGCTCGGTGAACCTTGCCGGCGGATCGCCGGCCTCACCGGGCGTGCCGAGCGTCATCAGCAGCTTGCCCTGCGGGCTGAACTTCAGCACGGTGTGGCCCTTGCCCTTGGCCTCGGGAAACTTCGCGAGCTCCTGCGGCGTGGCCGAGCGCGCGTCGGCGACCCAGATGTTGCCCTGCTGGTCGACGTCCATGCCGTGCGGCCACAGGATCTGGCCGGCGCCGAAGCTCTGCACCACCTTGCCGCTCGGATCGAGCTTGACCATCGGATCGATGGTGGCGTCGAGGCAGACGTTGCCGCCGCACCGATCGCCGGCCCAGATGTGTTTGCCGTCAACGTCGACGTGCACCGCACTGACCGAGCCCCACTTTCGCCCATCGGGCAAGCTGCCGAAGTTGCGGATCGTCTCGTAGGGGTTGGGAAGGTGGTTGATCGGCTTGACCGCGGCATGCTCGGGCGGTCCTGACGATCCGCGCGGCGGCCCCGCGGGCGGCTGCGCCTGACCGGCGTCGCGGCCGAAGGCGGCTAGGGCCCGGTCGCTCGATGCTTCGCGAGCGGAGGCGGTTGCCAGCAGCAAGCCGGTGGTGATCGCGGTCAGGGCAAGGGCGGAAAGGAGTTTGCGCATGCGCGCATCCTACACCGTAGTTACGGTCTGGTCAGCAGCCCGCCGGGGCGCTCGCCGGTCGCGGAATCGTCGGTCCATACCGGCCGGCCGTTGACGAAGACACGGTGGATCCCCCGCGCCAGCCGGCGGGGATCCTCGAAGGTCGAGCGATCGATGATCGTCGCCGGATCGAACAGCATCAGGTCCGCCTTCATGCCGACGGCGATGGTGCCGCGGTCCTTCAGCTTGAAGCGTGCGGCCGGCAGCGACGTCATTTTCCTGATCGCATCCGGCAATGACAGCCACTGCTCGTCGCGCACGAAACGGCCCAGGACGCGCGGAAAGGTGCCGGCGCCGCGCGGGTGGCTGGTGTTGATGCCGCCGTCGCTCGCCACCATCGCCCACGGCTGCCGCATGAACGCCTGCATATCCTTGGCGTTCATCGTGTGCCCGATGACACCCGCCTCGTCGTCCTGCACGATCTTGATGTAGCTTTCGACCTCGCTGAGTCCCTCCAGTTGCGCGATCTCGTCAAGGCGCTTGCCGACGTGGTGCGGGAACATCGGCAGCCGCGTGATCTGAACGTTCCTGCCGCCGCCGACATCCTCCAGGGCTTTCTTCACGCTCGCCGGGCTGGCCCACTGCTTGTCGGGCACCAGGACCTTGAGGTTGGACGACCACGCCAGATAGGGATAGACGTCCGCCGTGACATCGACACCGCGTCCGCGGGCGGCGTCGATCATCGCGATCACGTCGGCGGCCTTGCCCCACACGCCGACGGTGCCGAGCTTGAGGTGGGTGATCTGCACCGGCAGCTTGGCCTTCTCACCGACGGCGATCGCCTCACGGACCGCGTCCAGGGTCTTGTCCGCCTCGTCTCGAATGTGCGAAATGTAGATGCCGCCATACTTGGCGGCGACCCGCGCCATCGCAATGACCTCTTCCGTCGACGCGTAGCTGCCGATTTCGTACTCCAGGCCCGTCGAGAGCCCGTGCGCGCCGGCCTGCATCTCCTGGCCGACCAGCGCCTCGAGACGGCCGATCTCCGCGGGCGTTGCCGGCCGTCGAAAATCGGCGCCCATCACCTGGCGTCGAAGCGTGGCATGGCCAACCATCACCGCGACATTGACCGTCGACGGCGACGCCCGGCGTTTCGCGAGGTAATCGCGCAGCGGGAAAGGCGAGCTGCCATCCTGGCCGACGACCAGGGTGGTGATGCCCTGCGAGATCTGCGTCACGGCATCCGGGTCGGTGTCGAGGCCCTCGGTGGAGTGGTTGTGCGCGTCGATCACGCCCGGCGCCAGCACCAGGCCGGGGGCCTCGATCAGGCGATCGCCGGGGGGCGGCGTGATGGCGCCGACCTCGGTGATGGTGTCGCCGACAAACCGCACATCGGCGCGCCGGAGCGGGGCGCCGGTGCCGTCGGCGATCAGGGCGCCGCGAATGGTCCAGGCCGCGGGCGCGGTCTGAGCCGCGACCAGCCGGCCGGGCAGGGTAGCGGCCAACACTATCAGCGAGAGCGCCGCGAATCCTCTGGGCATTGCGGGGCAGTGTATTCCACCCGTCCAGGTAGTAGAATCCCCGGCGATCCGTGCAGCCGCCATTTTCCGAACTCGTGCAGGTCGTGGTGCCGACCGAATTCGAAATGCTGTTTGTCCGGCTGCCGCTCGCGGCGGTGCTGGGAACGGCGCTCGCGCTCAGGCCGCGGCGGCGCAACCAGGGCGCGCGAAAGGTCGTCGTCATCCAGACGCAGATCATGCTCGCCGTGGTCGGCGCGGTGATCATGCTGGTGGTCGGCAACAGTCTCTCGCGCGCCTTCGGCATCGTCGGCGCCGCCGGACTGATCCGCTACCGATCGAACATCGCGGACCCGAAGGACGCGGTGGTGATGCTCTCGGCGCTCGCCGCCGGCCTCGCCGCCGGGGTCGGCCTCTACCGGTTCGCGGGCGGGGCGACGCTGTTCATGATGATCGTGCTGTGGCTGGTCGAGTTCTTCGAACCGCCGGCGCGCAAGCACTTCGAGCTCAAGATCAAGACCGCCACCGCGATCGACGTCCGCCCCAAGGCCGAGGATGTGCTGAAGGGGCTCGGCCTCGAGTTCGAGCTGCTGGTCGAGGACGACGACGAGATTCGCTACAGCGTATCGGCGCCGATCGACGTCCGGACGCGCGACGTCTCGGACACGCTCCGGCTGGTCGCCGGCGGCGATGTGGTCGTCAAGTGGGAGCCGAAGAAACCGACCGGGTGAGGCCTGGCCCGGCGGCCGTTGCTCATTGCTTGAGCTCGACGATCGTCGCGCCGCCGCCGCCCTGGTTGTCCGGAGCCGCGTAGTATTTCTCGACCTGGGGATGCGTCTTCAGGAACGCATGCAGGCCCTTGCGCAGCTGCCCGGTGCCGTGGCCATGCACGAGGCGGACTTCCTGCAGGTCGGTGACCAGCGTGTCGTCGAGATACCGTGACACTCGATCGATCGCCTGATCGACCGTCATTCCGATGACGTTCAGCTCGCTCAGCATTCCCTCGCGGGGGCGCAGATCGACGTTGACGCGTACCTTCGAGGCCGGTTGTTGCGAGGGTCCGCTGATCACGCGCAACTCCTTGACCTTGGCCTGAATGCGCTTCCCCCGCACGTCAATCTCCGCGCGATTGCCGTCGATCGCGATCACGATCCCTTCGAGTCCCAGCCCTCCGACCGTGACCTTCGATCCGACCTCCGCTGCCAATGTTTGGAGAGCGGGCGCTTGAGCCCCCGCTGAACCCGCCGGCGCTGCATGCCGCAGATCCTCGACGATGCGATCGATCTCGGCGCGGGCATCGGCCCTCGCCGACCCGGTCTCGCCGGTGTTGATCGCGCGCAGTGACACCTTCTCCGCGATCGCCTCGGATTTCTCCTTGAGCTGGTCGATCACCGCATCGACATCGCGGCGCGCCTGGCGCAATCGCTCGTCGAGCCGCTCGTTCAGCCGCTTCTTGAACACCTCTTCGCGTTCGGCGAGCGAACGTTCCCGCTTCGACAGCTCGGCGTTGGTCTCGTTGAAGGTGCGCCGCTCGCGCTCGAGCCTGACGCGGTCGCTTTCGAGGGCGCGCGCCTGGGCGTCGAGGCGCGACAGGTGCGCCTGCAGGCGCTTTTGATCGTCGCTGAGGTAGCCGCGCGCGGCGGTGATCACCGGCTGAGGCATGCCGAGGCGCTGCGCCATCTCGATCGCGAGGCTGCGCCCGGGAGCGCCGTAGACCAGGCGGTAGGTGGGCGCGAAGTTCTGCGGATCGAACGCGAACGCCGCCACCGCCACGCCGTCGGTCGCGATGCCCCAGGTCTTCACCGCATCGAAGTGCGTCGTGGCCATGACCAGCGCGCCGCGCTGGCGGAAATGCTGGACGATCGCCGTCGCCAGCGCCCCGCCCTCGTTCGGATCGGTGCCGGTGCCGACTTCGTCGAGCAGCACCAGCGCCGGCAGCTGCAGCTCGCGATCCATCGCGACCAGGTTGGTGATGTGCGACGAGAACGTGCTCAGGCTCGCTTCAATCGACTGCTCGTCGCCGATGTCCGCGAACACGCATCGAAACACCGGCAGCTTCGCCACGCTCGCCGGCAGATGCAGTCCCGACTGCGCCATCAGCGCAAACAGCCCCGCGGTCTTGAGCGCCACGGTCTTGCCGCCCGTATTCGGACCGGTGATCAGCAGCACGCGGTTCGGCGGGTCGAGAAACACGTCGACCGGCACTGCGTGTTCCAGCATCGGGTGCCGGGCCGCCTTCAGGTGCAGGCTGGTGTCGATGGTGAATTCCGGCTCAATTCCATTCAGCTGCGAGCTGTAGCGCGCCTTCGCCTGCAGCGCATCGAGCTCGCGCGCCACGTCGCGGCTAATCGCCATGTCGGCCGACCGCGCCCGGAATCGATCGGTCAGCTCGAGCAGTATCCGGAAGATCTCCTCGCGCTCGCGGTCCTCGAGCTCGACGATGTCGTTGTTGATCTCGACGGTGGCGGACGGCTCGAGAAACAGCGTTGCTCCGGTGGTGGAGGAGCCGTGGACGATGCCGGGTACGTTGCCGCGGTGTTCGGCGCGTACCATCAACACGAAGCGCCCGTTGCGCTCGGTGATGACCTCGTCCTGCAAATACTTCGAGGCGCTGCCGCGCGTGAATTGCTCGAGCGTGCCGCGCAGCTTCTGTCGTTTCTGTCGCAGCTCGTTGCGAATGCGCCTCAGCTCGGGGCTGGCGTGATCGAGAATGTCGCCGCCGGCATCGACAGCCGCTCGCACCGCCGCGACTTCATCCTTGAACGCCGTCACCTTGGCCACGAGGTCGCGGAGGATCGGAAAATCGGCGCCCGCCCGGCCGATACTGGCGCGAGCCTGCTCGACCGAGTCGACGAAATCGGCGACCATCCGCAACTGCAGCGGCTCGAGCGGCCGCCCGACGACGTCGAGCGCCTCGAGCGCGTCCGGCAGGGCTTCTCCGGCGCGCAGCGGAAACAGCGGATGCCGCTCGAGAAACCTGACGGTCTCGCTGGTAGAGGCCTGCAGCGCGACCACGGCCTTCGGGTCGGTCGAAGGCTGGAGTTCCGACAGCGACGCCGAGCCGAGCGGCGTGAGCGCCAGCGCCGTCACCGCATCGACGATGCGATCGAATTCAAGAGTGCGAGTGGATGGCATATTTCCGGGGTCCCGTTCCAGTCAGTATCGTTCACCGTGCGCCCGGACCCCGAGAAGCTGAGCCATGAAGAAGTAGGGATTCTCCCGAAGGACGAGTGTTAGGCTGGAGCGCGTGACGAAACCAGCCCGTGTCCCGACCGGAAGAATGGCGGCGTGGGCCATGGCGCTCGGTGCGTCGGTCCTCTGGTCGGCATGCGCCGTCGCCGTCAGCCCGATCAACATCGAGGCCGCCCGCCTCGAGGCGCGCGTCAAGACGGCGCTCGTCAACGATCCGGTGATCGGCACCCGCGTCATCAACGTCCAGATGCTGGGCACCGTCGCCCAACTCTCGGGGCGCGTTCGCACCCAGGATGAGGCCGCGCGGGCAGCGGAGGTCGCCCGCGCCGTCGCCGGGGTGAGCGACGTGGACATGCGGCTGCAGATCGGCGCCGAACCGCCGGACGGAGGGCCGCCGGCACAACAGCCGGTTGAACCGATTCGCGGGCCGGCTGACGAGTTTGCCGAGCTCGCCCACGAGCCGAGCCTGCTTGCACTCGGTGCCGGCGTCGGCCTGGTCAACCAGCAGGCGTCGGCTGCCGGCACGCGCGTCTACCTTCATCCCGTCGTCCGTCTCGGCTCGGGCGTCGGGTTCGCGCCGGTGGTGGCGTTCGAGTGGTTCGACGCCCAGGCCGTCGTCACCGCGGACACCCGGCTCGACGCCGGCAGAATGCGGGTCCGGCCGTTTATGGCCGGCGTCGGTTACACCATCCCAGTCGGCCGCCTCGCCATCTCGTCGTCGCTCGTCGGCGGCTACGCCTTCAATAGCCTTCGCCTTCCCGACGAAGGCGACGCGGCCGGGCTGCCGATTGGCGTGGACAACAGCTTCGTGTGGCGGCCAGGCGTGTCGTTGTGGCTCGACGCCGGGCATCGCACGCTGGTGCACGCGTCGCTTGGCCGAGCCTTGACCAGCCCGGGAGTGACCGTGATTGAAAATGGTCAACTGCGCAAGCGTTCGGTGAGCGCGGACACGACCGTGGTGCTGGTCGGCGTCGCCTACCGGTTGTTCTGAGGAGCCCATCGTGATCCTTGCCGTCATTCGACTGCTCGAATCCGTCGCCGACGGCGCGCGTTTCGCGCTGCGGGTCCTGGTCGAAGGCGTGCGGCCGCCGTACGAATCTCGCGAAGTGCTGCGCCAGTTGTTCGAGCTCGGCGTCCGCTCGGTGCCGCTGATCGCTGCCGCGGGCTTCGCCGTCGGTCTGGTGCTGTCGATGCACACCAGGGCTTCGCTCGCCCGGTTCGGGGCCGAGTCGCTCATTCCCGCGGGTCTGGCCATCGCGCTGGTGCGCGAGACGGGTCCGCTCACCGCCGGGCTGCTCCTCTCCGGCCGCATTGGCGCCGGCATTGGCGCCGAGCTTGGCGCGATGAAGGTCACCGAGCAGATCGATGCGCTCGAGGCGGTGGCCGTGGATTCGTTCCGCTACCTGGTGGTCACGCGCGTGGTCGCGTGCGTGATCGCATTGCCGCTGCTCACCACCCTGATGAACTTCACGGGCATGCTCGGCGGGTTCGCGGCCGAGACCGCGATTACGGGGATGCCGTTCCGCACCTATTTCCAGGAGGCGTTTCGGCCGATCGAGTTCTCCGACCTCATTCCATCGACCATCAAGACCGCGGTGTTCGGCTTCATTATCGCCACGGTGGCGTCGTATCTTGGCATGAACACGTCGCGCGGCACCGAGGGCGTCGGCCAGGCTTCCACTCGCGCCGTCGTCACCTCGTCGATGCTGCTCATCGCCGCCAACGTCGTGCTGGTGCGCCTGATCTTCTTCATCTTCCCGCAATGACCACGGGGAGCGGCGGCCAGGCGGCGGCGCGAGAGGTTCCGGCCGTGGAGCTGCGGAACCTGACCAAGGCGTTCGGAACGTTCCGCGTGTTGGACGATGTGTCCCTGATCGTGCCGCAGGGCCGGGCGGTCTGCATCCTCGGGCGCAGCGGCACCGGCAAGAGCGTCACGCTCAAGCACATCATCGGACTGATGCAGCCCGACGCCGGCCAGGTCTTCGTCGAGGGCGAGGAAATTACACGGCTCGGCCGCCAGGATCTGTCGCGGGTCCGGCAGCGCATCGGCCTGCTGTTCCAGAATGCCGCGCTCTTCGACTCCATCTCCGTGGGTGAAAACGTGGCATTCCCGATGCGCCGGCACACCCGCAAGAGTGACGCGGAGATCCGCGATCGCGCCGAGCACCTGTTGGCGCAGGTGAGCCTGGCCGGCGAGTACGACAAGATGCCGGCAGACCTGTCGGGCGGCATGCGCAAGCGCGCCGGCCTGGCGCGCGCGCTCGCCCTCGAACCGGCGATCGTGCTGGCCGACGAACCGAGCGCCGGCCTCGACCCGATCACCGCCGGCGAGATCGATCAGCTGCTCGTCGACCTGAAAGAGCGATCGGGAACGACACTGATTGTCGTGACCCACAACATCCCAAGCGCCCGCGTCATCGGCGACGAGCTCGTGTTCCTGCACGAGGGGCGCATCATCGCCAAAGGCGACGCCGCCGCGCTCGAGAGCAGCGACGTCGAGTTGGTGCGGCAGTTCATGCGATCCGAAGGTTCGGGTTGAGGCGGAGGGCACAATGGAGCGGATTCGAGGGGCCTGGGTCGGCGCGTTCGTCATCGGCGGTGTGCTGTTGTTCTCGGTGGGCTTGTTCCTCATCGGCGACCGGCGGCTGCTGTTCTCGAAGCAGTTCGAGGTTCACTCGACATTCGCCAAGGTGACCGGTGTGCAGGTCGGCACGCGGGTGCGGCTGGCGGGGCTCGACGCCGGCGAGGTCCTCGAGGTCCGCGTGCCGCCGCGGCCGTCGGCGCGTTTCCTCGTGCGCATGCGAGTGCGTGAGGACCTGCGGCCGCTGGTGCGCACCGATTCGGTGGCCGCGATTCAGACCGACGGCATCGTCGGCGCGGCGTTCGTACAACTCAGCCCGGGTACCGACGACGCCCCCATCGTCGGACCGGAGGCTGTCCTCGTCGGCAACGACCCGATCGAGTTTGCGGACCTGGTGCAGGAGGGCCGCGATACGTTCCGGCTGGTGAGCCGCGAGGTCCTGGACCTCACCGGCGACGTTTCGCTCACGCTGGCCTCGCTCACCAAGACCGTCGACACCACCGAGGCGGTCATTACGCGGGTCGGCGGCGAGGTTGAGAAGCTCGGCGAGGCCGGTTTGCGCGTGACCCGCGATGCCGAACGCGTGGTCGGCGACGTGCGCGGCATCGTCAGCGGGGTGCGCGCCGGTGAAGGTTCGATCGGCAAGCTGGTGACCGACACGGCGTTCTACGACCGTCTGAACGCGATCAGTCAGGACGCGTCCGAGAGCGCGAAGGCCTTGCGGGAGACCGCGGAGGCGACCCGGACAGCGGTGCGTGGCTTCTCGGAGCCGGGCGGAATCGGGCCCTCGCTGGCTCAGAACGTCCGCAACACGCTGGCCGGGATCGAGGAGGTGACCTCCGACCTGGCGGAAGGTACCGAAGCGTTGAAGCGCAATTTCATCTTCCGCGGTTTTTTCCGCAGCCGCGGCTTCTTCGACCTCGACTCGATGTCGCGCGAGGCCTACCAGGCCGGACTCCTCGAACGCGACCAGCGCACCGCCGTCCGCATCTGGCTGAGCGCCGACGTGCTGTTTTCGCGCGATGCCGAAGGCGTCGAGCGCATGACCGAGGACGGCCGGCGGCGCATCGATTCGGCGATGGCGCAGCTGGTGCAGTATCCGCGAGACAGCCCCCTCATCGTCGAAGGCTACGCGGCGGGCACCGACGAAGCGACGGCGTATCTGACGTCGGTGGATCGCGGCACGGTGGTCCGCGACTATGTGCTGTCGCGGTTCAGGCGGCAGGCCACACTGACCGACGTGATGCCGCTCAGCGACAACGCCATCGGCAGCCCGGCCGGCGACGGCCGATGGGCCGGCGTGGCGCTGGCGATGTACGTGCGCAACGACGTTCTGCGCGGCAGCCGCAAGTAGCCGCGGCGCCGCGCACTCAGCGGTGGTTGATCATGCTGGCGATGCAGCCGGCGCCGTAGCCGTTGTCGATGTTCACGACCGACACGCCGTTGGCGCACGAGTTGAGCATGCCAAGCAGCGCGGCGACGCCTCCGAAGCTGGCGCCGTAGCCGATGCTCGTCGGCACGCCAATCACCGGCACGCCGACCAGGCCGGCGACCACGCTCGGCAACGCCCCTTCCATGCCGGCCACCACAATCACGACGCGCGCCGATTCGAGGCGCTCACGCTGCGCGAGCACGCGATGGATGCCGGCCACGCCGACGTCATAGATGCGGTCGACCGTATTGCCGAGAATCTCCGCGGTCACCGCGGCCTCTTCGGCTACCGGCAGATCGGACGTACCAGCCGAGCACAACACGATCGTGCCTTTGCCCGGCGTGCACTCGCCCGCGACCGTAATGCAGCGCGCCGTCGCGTGATACTCCGCGTTCGGGACCGCGCGCTTCACCGCCTCCCACGCCGCCGCATCCGCGCGGGTCACGAGCAGGGGCTGCTGCCGGCCGACGATCTGGGTGGCGATCGCAGAAATTTGGTCCGGCGTTTTCCCGAGTCCAAGGATGACCTCGGGAAAACCCTGACGGATCGAGCGATGGTGGTCGATCTTGGCAAACCCAAGATCCTCAAAGGGTTGCTCCCTTAGCGCGGCCTGGATGGTGGCCTGCGCCGCAGCCACCGTGGTGCGACCTTCGCTCACCTCTTGCAGCAGGGCGAGAATATCCACCTCGTGGTTAAGCGACATACGCCCGTATCGTCCGTGTTTTGTTGACTTTACATGCCATTGATTCGTATTATTATGAATTGCGCCGGGGCCAGAAACCCCCATCATAGATGACCCTAGTCGAAACCTTTATCCTCGCGTCGTATTTCTTCGTCCTCCTCATCCTCGCTGTGTATGGGTGGCACCGGTACTATTTGGTGTACAGCTACATGAAGCACAAGCACGAACAGCCCCGGCCGCGGGGCGCGTTCGAGCAGCTTCCTGTCGTCACCATCCAGCTGCCGCTCTACAACGAGATGTATGTGGTCGATCGACTGCTCGATGCGGTCTGCAAGATCGAATACCCGCGCGAGCTGCTCGAGATCCAGGTCCTGGACGACTCCACCGACGAGACCAAGCAGATCGCCGAACTGGCGGTTCGCCGCCACGCGCTGCAGGGCATCGACATCAAGTACCTGCATCGTAACGATCGCACCGGCTACAAGGCCGGCGCGCTCGACGAGGGCCTGAAGGTGGCGCGCGGCACTTTCGTGGCGATCTTCGACGCCGACTTCATCCCGAAGCCCGATTTCCTGCTGCGCACGATCCACTACTTCACCGACCGCAAGGTGGCGCTGGTGCAGGCGCGCTGGGGCCACGTCAACGAGGACTACTCGCTGCTCACGAAGATCCAGGCGATGTTGCTCGACGCGCATTTCGTCCTCGAGCACGGCGGCCGCAACCGCGGCGGCAGCTTCTTCAACTTCAACGGCACCGCGGGCATCTGGCGCAAGGACGCGATCGCCGACGGCGGCGGCTGGCAGCACGACACCCTGACCGAGGATCTCGACCTCAGCTACCGCACCCAGCTCAAGGGCTGGCAGTTCATCTTCGTGCAGGATCATGTCTCGCCCGCGGAGCTGCCGGTCGAGATGAACGCGTTCAAGTCGCAGCAGCACCGCTGGGCGAAGGGGTCGATCCAGACCTTCCTCAAGCTGATGCCGCGCATCCTGCAGTCGGATCAGCCCTTCCATGTGAAGGCCGAAGCGTTCTTCCACCTGTCCGCGAATTTCAACTACCCGTTGATGTGCGTGTTGTCGATCCTGATGGCCCCGTCGATGATCATCCGCTACAACATGGGGTGGTACGAAATGATGCTGATCGACATCCCGCTGTTCTTCGCGGCGACGGCGTCGGTGGCCAACTTCTATATGGTCTGCCAGCGCGAGCTGTATCCCCAGACCTGGACCGAGCGTTTGAAGTACCTGCCGCTCCTGATGTCGATTGGCATCGGCCTCGCGGTCAACAACACCAAGGCGGTGTTCGAGGCGCTGTTCCACAAGCCGAGCGAATTCGTGCGGACGCCGAAATACGCCGTCGAAGGCGCGTCGGATGAGTGGAGCCAGAAGAAGTACCGCCAGGCGGTGTCGGTTCAGCCGATGATCGAGGTGGCGCTCGGGGTGTATTTCACCGCGACGCTGTTCTACGCGCTGGTCAACGGCATTTACGGCACGGTGCCGTTCCTGATGTTGTTCCAGGTCGGCTTCCTCTACACCGGCATGCTGTCGCTCCTGCAGCAGTACGGTCCCGAGACCGTCGAAGTCGCTCAGGGCAAGGAAGCGTAGCCGGATTCAGGCCGGAAGATCCTGGCCGGCAGTTGGTGGTTGGGGGGCGGCCGCAGGGCCGCCCTTGCCATTTCAGGGGGTCTCGCCAGGGAGCAACCGCCGTGCCCCTTCATACGTCTATCTGTTCGGTGAATATGGTGAATCTGCTGCCCACACGATTGATAGCCTTCCTGCCGGTGTTCGTCCTGGCGATAGCCGTGGTCCCGTCCCACGCGCAGGAGTTCAAGGTCCCGGTGGACTACTTCACGCTGCCCAACGGCCTGAAGGTCGTGGTCAGCGAAGACCACACCGCGCCGGTGGTGCTGGTGGAGGTGATGTACAGCATCGGTTTCCGGGTGGAGCCCAAGGGCCGCACCGGTTTTGCCCACCTCTTCGAGCACATGATGTTCCAGGGCTCGGCGCAGGTGAAGAAGATGGAACACGTCGGCCTGATGCAGGAAGCCGGCGGCGTGGTCAACGGCTCGACACGGTTCGACTACACCAACTACTTCCAGGCCCTGCCCGCCAACGCGCTCGAGCGCGCCATCTGGCTCGAGGCCGACCGCATGCGCTCGCTCGATGTCAGCGCCGAGAACCTCAAGAACCAGCAGAACGTGGTCAGCGAAGAGGTCCGCGTCAACGTGCTCAACCAGCCGCACGGCGGCTTCGAGTGGCTCGACATCTGGGAGCGCGCCAACACCAACTGGCATAACGCGCATAACTTCTACGGCGACCTCAGCGAGCTCGAGGCCGCGACGCTCGAAGACGTGCGCAGCTTCTTCAAAACTTGGTACGCCCCTAACAACGCCGTGCTGGTGGTCGTTGGCGACACCACGACCGCCGAGGTCAGGCGACTGGCCGAGAAACATTTCAGTTCGATTCCGCGCCAGCCACTGCCGCCGCCGGCCGATGTCTCGGAGCCCGCGCAGACCGCCACCAAGCACTTCACGCGCCAGGACCAGCTGGCGCGCACGCCCGCGCTGGCCGCCGCCTGGCACCTGCCAGCCCGCATGTCGAAGGATTTTTTCGCCTTGAGCGTGCTCGATCCACTCCTCAACAGCGACGACAGCGCGCGCATGTATCGCAAGCTGGTGCGCGAGGAGCGCCTCGCCATGGCGTCCCAGGGCGGCTTCAACTTCCTCGGCAGCAACTTCGACATGAAGGGGCCGATGCTTTACACGATGCGCGTCGACTATCTGAACGACAAGACGGCCGAACAGGTGCTGGCGGCCATCGAAGCGGTGCTGGCCGAGGTTCGCGACAAGGGCATCACGACGGCGGAACTGCAGCAGGCCAAGACCACCATTCGTTCAGGGTTCCTCGACGAAATGGAAAGCGGGGGCATGCCGCGGTTTGGTCGCGCCAACCTGCTGGCGGCCTTTGCGCTGTTCGACGATGACCCGGGCCGCATCAACACCATCCTCGCCGAACTCGAAAAGATCACGGTGGATGACATCAAGGCGGCGGCCGCCCGCTGGCTGGTGCCGTCCAACCGCACGTCGATTGACAGCCGTCCCGCAGCCAAGCCGGCGCCGGCGCAGGGAGGTGTCCGATGATTCGCTTGAACCGTGTTGCGACGTTCGCCGTGGCCGCCCTCGTCGCCACCGCGGCATCGGCCTCGGGCCAGGCGTTGCCGAAGCCTGAAGTGGGGCCCGAGAAACCGTTTGCTCCACCCCCGCGGGCCGAACGCACGCTCGCCAACGGTCTGCACGTCATCGCCGTGCGCTACGCCACCGTTCCCAAGATCAGCGCCGTCTTGACCGTCCGCGCCGGGCTGGCGCTCGACCCGGCCGGCCAGGCCGGCCTGGCGCAGTTTGTCGCCGATACCGCGCAGGAGGGGACGGCGACCTTGTCGAGCGAACAGCTCAAGCGCGAGGTCTTCGCCATGGGCGCGACGCTGACCGGCGCGGCCGGCCAGGACTCGACGACGTTCCAGATGCGGGGTCTCGCCGAATCCATGCCGCGCATGCTGACCTTGCTGGCCGACGTGGCTCGCAATCCCGCATTCCCGCAGGCCGAGGTCGACCTGCTCAAGTCGAACACCGCCCAGCAGCTACAGGCGCAGCTGGCCTCGCCCCAGTTTGTCGCGAACAAGTTGTTTCGTCAGTCCTTGTTCGGTGAACACCCGTATGCGCGAACCGGGCCGACGCTCGACAGCCTGCCCAACATCGATCGCGCCGCCGTGGCGGCGTATCACGCGACCTACTACCGCCCCAACAACGCCTTTCTGGTGGTCACCGGAGACGCGGCGCCGGAGGCGGTGTTCGCCGCCGCCGAACGAGCGTTCGGCGCCTGGGCGCGAGCAGCGGTGCCGGAAGCCAAGGCGCCGGTGATGCCGGTGATCAAGGGCCGCCGGCTGGTGTTCGTGCAGCGGCCCAACAGCGTGCAGTCGTCGATCTCGGTCGGTAACTTCGCGATCAAGCGCGATGACCCGCGGTGGTTCACGCTGCAGCTGACCAACCAGATCTTCGGTGCCGCCTTCGACTCGCGGCTGGTTCGCAACATCCGTGAAGAAAAGGGCTACACCTACTCGCCGCAGTCGCAGTTCCAGGCCATGGCTGAGGGCGGGTTCTATCGCGCGGCGGCCGACGTGCGCAACGACGTCACCGGCGCGACGCTCAAGGAGATCTACGCCGAGATCGACAAGCTGCGCGCCGGCGGTCCCGACGCCGAAGAACTCGGGAATGCCAAGCAGTACTCGCGCGGCCTGTTCCTGATTCAGAACGCGACCCAGGCCGGCTTTGCCGCCACCATCAATGCGGTGAATATCTTCGCGCTGCCAAAGGATTATCCCGAGACCTTCCAGCGGCAGATCTCGCAGCCCTCCTCCGAGGCCATCAGAACCGGCGCCGAGATGCTGTTGGGGTCGGCGGACTCAGTGGTGGTGATTGTCGGGGACTATACCAAGGTGAAGGAGCAACTGGGCGCGTTCACGAACATCACGTTCGTCGATCTCAGCGGCACACCGATTCCCGAACCTAAGTAGCCGCGGCGAGTTTCTCGAGCGCGGCGGCGATTGACCGCGCCGTCGCGCGAAAGTGCGAGCCATGCCACACCACCGCGCCGCGATCGATGACAAGCGCCTGCGGGGATTCGTGGCGAATCCCAAACATCTGCGCAAGCCGGGCCGACAGCTGCCGGCTGGCCTGTACCGGCAACACCAGGAATTCCGCCAGCGGGGAGGCCGCCGCCCGCCATTCCGAAATCGACTCGAACGCTTGCGCACTGATGCCGCACGTGGGGCTGTGCTTGAAGATCACGACCGGCACCTCGGCCGAGCGCTTCAGCGCGGCTTCAAGCTCGTCGTTGGTGGACAACGTCTGCATGGGGATCGACATCTGCGGTGGATCCCAGTCTACTTCGGCGGGCCAGCACTACCTCCGGCCGACGCGGTAGAGCTTTGTCTGGGTGCGCACGAACAGCGTGTTGGGCGCAAGCGCCGGCGAGGCCAGGCTCATTTCGTCGAGGCTGTTCTTCGCCAGCTCAACTGTACTTGTCGCCGGCCTCGATCACGAACGTGTGGCCATCCTCGCTCAGCAAATAGACTTTCCCATCCGCCGCCCACGGCGACGCCGAGAACGTGTTGCCGGTTCCGCCGGCCCTCGCCTTGTAGATCTCCCGGCCGGTCCGCGAATCAAACACGGTCAGGATGCCGTTGTCGTTCACGACGTACATCCGGCCCCGGTACACCAGCGGCGACGAGGTGTAGGCCGACGCGCGCGGATGAAACCAGGCGACGTATGCGTTGTGGTCCTCGCCTTTGGCCAGCGAGATATCTCCGCTCGCGCCCGGACGGATCGCGAACACCGGACGATTGCTTTCCCCCTGCGAACCGGTGGCCAGATAGAGCAGTCCGTCGGCCGCCACCGGGCTGGGCGTGGACTGGCCGGTGAGCCCGCGGATTCGCCAGAGCTCCCGGCCGGTGTCCGGCGAGTAAGAGACCGCGTGCTGCCTGCCGATGACGACGACTTCCGTGCGCCGCTCGTGCCGCCAGACAAAGGGCGACGACCAGCCGGACGTTATGCCGCCCGCGGGCAGATCGCGCTCGACCTTCCACAGCTGCTTGCCGGTTCTCGCGTCGACCGCGGCCGCGAACGATTTGCCTTCGTTGTCGTGCACCACGAAGACACGGCCGTCGCTGACCACCGGTGACGCCGCGGTGCCGAAGTCGAGATACATCGGCTGCGGCTCGAACCTGGCCGTCCACAACCGCTTGCCGTCGAGCGAATAGGCGAACAACCCGACGTTTCCGAAGTAGGCATAGAGGCGCTCGCCGTCGGTCGCCGGCGTTTCCGACGCGTAGGTGTTCTTGCGATGGCGTCCGCCGACCGGCGCGCCACGGTGCGCTTCGCGTTCCCATCGCAGCCTGCCGCTGGCGGCGTCGAAGGCGTAGACCATGTAGCGGATCTGGCCGCTCTCGTTGGTCAGCTCCACGTCGCGCGCGGTGACACGTTTGGTGACTTCCTCGTCGGACAGGCCCTGCTTCGACAGCTCGGCGGCGTAGTCGTTGCCGTAGATTCCGGTGGACGGCGCCTTGAACGCGCCCGGACTGATTGCCGAGGTGACAAAGACGGTGTGGTTCCACGCGACCGGGGACGACCAGCCTCGCCCCGGCACGTTGACGCCCCAGGCGATGTTGTCGGTCGCCGACCAGGTGGTCGGCAGCCTGCCCTCTCCAAGGACGCCGGCGCCGCCAGGCCCACGAAACTGCGGCCACGACACAGCCGGCTCAGAGCCTGCCACCAGGGCCACAGACAGCACAGCCAGCACGGACAAAACCCCGGCTGCCAAAGGGAGGCGAGCACTCATCGTCGCAAGTTAGCACAGTGCAAACGAATGGTTTGAACCCTGTGACTGCCTGACTGCCTGACGGCCTGATAGGATTACCCTGATATGGCAACCGCAGAAAAGCCGAAGGGCGGTCTCGAGGACGTCGTCGCGACCTCGTCCCGCATTTGTTTCCTCGATGGCGATCGCGGCGTGCTCGCGTATTGCGGCCACGACATTCACGACCTGGCGCGCAACGCCACGTTCGAGGAAACCTGCTATCTGCTGTGGCACGGCCGTCTGCCCAGCCGCGCCGAGCTCGGGGATTTGCAGACGCAGCTTGCCGCCGCGCGGCCGCTGCCTGAACCGATCCTGCGCCTGATGAAAATGCTGCCGCCTTCCGACGGCATGGACGCACTGCGGACGTTGACCTCGGCGCTCGGCCACTACGATCCGGATGCGCACGATAACTCGTTGCAGGCGTCGTACCGCAAGGCCGTTCGCCTCACCGGACAGATCGCCAGCCTCGTCGCCACGTGGGGACGCATGCAGGCCGGCGGCGGACCGATTGCTCCCGATCCGGTGATGGGCCATGCGGCCAACTTCCTCTACATGCTGTCTGGCGAGCGTCCGAACCCGACCGAGATCCGCGCGATGGACATTGCGCTGACCCTGCACGCCGACCACGAGCTCAACGCCTCGACCTTTGCGGCGCGTGTCGCCGCCGCCACGCTCACCGACATTCACTCCGCCATCGTCGCCGGCATCGGGACGTTGAAGGGGCCGCTGCACGGCGGCGCCAATGCCGAAGTGATGAAGATGCTGATCGAGATCGGCCAGGACGCGCCGCCCGATCGCATCGACGGCTATGTGAAAGGCAAGCTGGCGCGCAAGGAGAAGATCTCGGGCTTCGGCCATCGTGTCTACAACACGGAGGATCCGCGCGCGACGCATCTGCGCAGGATGTCGAAGGAACTCGGGCAGAAGGCCGGCAACACCAGATGGTTCGAGATGAGCGAGCGGATCGAGGCGCTCATCAAGACCGAGAAGAAGCTCTATCCGAACGTCGACTTCTACTCGGCCTCGACGTACTACACGATGGGGATCCCGATCGATCTCTACACGCCGATTTTTGCCGTCAGCCGGATCAGCGGCTGGACCGCGCACGTGCTCGAGCAACTGGCGAATAACCGCCTGATCCGGCCCCGGGCCGACTACACCGGTCCCACCTACCCGCAGACCTGGATTCCGCTCGAACAGCGGTAGAATCGGCCTGCCCCTGACGGAGGGCCCCATGAAAACAGTCGTTCGCCTCCTGTGTTCGGTTGCGATGTTGTCCACGGCCGGCTCGTCCCTTCCGGCCCAGGAGCTCGGCTCGATTAGTTTTCCGACCTCCGGTGCCGCCGCGGCGCAAGCCGCGTTCCTCGAAGGCGTGAAAGCCCTTCATAGCTTCGAGTTCGATGCGGCCGCGGTGGCGTTTCAGCGCGCGCAGAAAACCGATCCCGGTTTCGCGATGGCCTACTGGGGCGAGGCGATGAGCCACAACCACCCGTTGTGGGCGCAGCAGGACACCGCCGCCGCGAAGAAGATCCTCGCGAAGATTGCGCCGACGCGCGAGGAGCGACTGGCCAAGGCCAGGCTCCCGAAAGAGAAGGCGTTCCTGAGCGCGATCGAGGTGCTGTATGACGCACCCGGCGACACTTCGCCGGCGCCGAGCGCAAGCAAGCTGGCTCGTGACATCGCTTATTCGGATGCGCTGGCCGCGATGTACGCAACCTGGCCGGACGATCATGAAGTGGCGACGTGGTACGCGTTGTCGCTGCTCGGCACGGTGCGTCCCGCCGACCAGGGGTTCCGCCGCCAGGCGCTGGCCGCGTCAATCGCCGAGAAAGTGTTCAAGGAGAACCCGAAGCATCCGGGAGCGGCGCACTTCATCATCCACGCGTTCGACGATCCCGATCACGCGCCGCTGGCCCTGCCGGCCGCGCGCGTCTACGCCGGCATCGCGCCGTCTGCGGCGCATGCGCTCCACATGCCGTCGCATATCTTCGTGCAGCGTGGCATGTGGGACGAGGTTCGCAAGTCGAACATCGTCGCCTACCAGGCCGCCATCGATCTCAACGCGAAGATGAAGCTCGCCGAAGGACGTGAGGATTTCCACACGCTCGGCTGGCTGCAGTACGCCAACCTGATGCTCGGCAACATCGACGAGGCGAAGGCGAACGTCGAGACGGCGAAGCAGACCGCCGATCGCAATCCGTCGAACGCCGGGATTCGCAACGGCTACCTCGGCATGCGGGCCCGCTTGATTCTCGAAACCGGCAACTGGGAACCCATCGCGCTGCAGGCACCTGACGCACCTCACGCACCCGACGCACATTCGACCATGCCCGGCATGACCATGCCGTCCAGCAATACCTGGATTTTCATCGCCGGGTACAGCGCCGCGAAGCTCGGCGATGTGCCGGCTGCCGAAGGCGCCGTCGCGCTGCTCCGCGCCGCCCGCGAGAAGGCTGAGGCGGGAGCCAATCCGTACTCGGCAAAACCGATCGCGATCATGGAAAAACAGGTTGCGGCCCTGGTCAGCAACGCCAGGGGACGGAAGGACGAGGCGCTGAAGCTCGCGAAGGATGCAATGGACATCGAGCTCAGCCTCTCGCCGCCCTCCGGCCCGCCGGATCCGATCAAGCCGGCGCCGGAGTTTTATGGAGAGTTGCTGCTCGAGGCCGGCCGCACGCCCGAGGCCATTGCCGCACTCGAGTTGTCGCTCCAACGCACGCCGAACCGGACGCCGTCGGTGAGGGCGATGGCGAAGGCGCGCGCCGCGGGCACCGCAATGCGTTGATGAAGTCCCGTCCAAGCTGTCAGGAGACACGGTGATGAAGAAGTCCTTCGCAGTGGCGTTCGCCATCCTCGCGTCGGCGGTGGCGTGGTCGAGCGGTTCGGTCCGGGCGGAGCAGGGCGCGGCGGCTGCGGCGCCGACCTTCAGCAGGGACATTGCGCCGATTTTTTACGCCAACTGCACGAGTTGCCATCGGCCTGGCGAGATTGCGCCGATGTCGCTCATGACCTACAAGGACGCCCGTCCGTGGGCGAAAGCGATTGCCACCAAGGTGGCCGACGGCTCGATGCCGCCGTGGCACGCCGACCCCAAGTTCGGCACGTTCCTCAACGCCCGCCGCCTTACGGATGCCCAGAAGACGACCATCGCGCGGTGGGTGAGTGCCGGCGCGCCGGAGGGCAGTCCGTCCGATCTGCCGCCCGCGCCTGCTCACAGTGACGGATGGAACATCGGTCAGCCAGACGTGGTGCTGTCGATGCAGGAGGACTATCCGATTCCCGCGACGGGCGACGTGCCCTACCAGTATTTCGAAGTGCCGGCCAACTTTGACGAAGACCGCTTCATTCAGTCATGGGAAATTCGCCCGGGCGATCGCGCCGCGGTGCATCACATTATCGTCTCGACCCGTCCGCCGGCCGAGGTGGCGGCGCAGCAGGTGAAGCAGCAACAGCAGGCGATGCTGAACCGGTTGTTCGGCCAGCCGCCCGCAGCCGCGGCGGCCGGCACGCCGCGGCCGCTGCCGTTGTTCAGCTTCGCGTGCTGCATCGAGATTCCGGCCGGGCAAACCGGCGGTCGGCCGCTTCCGCCGGAGCAGCGCCTCGCGCCCGCACCGACCGATCGCCCGCGTCCGCTCGGCACCGGACCGTCAGTCGGCGGTTACGTGCCGGGCAACTCCGTGCGCACCTTCCCCGAAGGCACCGCGATGCGGCTGCCCAAGGGCTACTCGCTCGTCTTCCAGATGCACTACACGACGTACGGGAAGGCGACCACCGATCGCTCGAAGGTGGCCCTGAAGTTCGCCACCACCAAGCCGTCGATCGTCCTCAACACCGCGACCATCATCAATGCCTCGCTGGCGATTCCACCGGGCGCGCCGCTGCACCAGGTCGATGCCGAGGTGACGATCAACCGCGACCTGATGCTCTACAGCCTGGTCCCGCACACCCACGTGCGCGGCAAGAAGTGGCACTACGAAGCGATCTATCCAGACGGCCGGAAGGAAGTGATCCTGTCGGTGCCCAACTACGACTTCAACTGGCAGCACGAGTACGTCTTCGCGGCGCCGCTGAAGATCCCTGCCGGCACCAGGATTCACGCGACCGCGTGGTACGACAACTCCACCGCCAACAAGTCGAACCCCAATCCGAAGCAGGAAGTGCGCTGGGGCGATCAGACCTGGGAAGAGATGATGTACACCAGCCTGACCTTCTACGCTGCACCGGCACCGGCGCCGACGGCGCAGCAGCAGTGAGGGTTCCAGGGGTTCCAAGGGTTCCACGGTTCCAAGCGCAGCGTTCTGCCCCGGTTCCAATTCTTCCGCGTGCGCTGACGAACCTTTGGAACGACAGCAGAACGCTGCCTTTGGAACCGTGGAACCCTTGGAACCTTTGGAACCCGGTTGTTATTGCGGCCAGCCCGCCGTCGGCATTCCCTTGAACACCCGGACCGCGTTCTTGTAATACACCTTCTTCAGCACGTCGTCCGGCAGCCCCATTCCGTAGAGCTTCCAGAACGCGTGGTAGTCGCGGTAGTAGTCGAAGTACTCGTCGTTGGTCTCGAACACGCGCCAGTAATACGGGTACTCGTTCGGCTGGAACGAGTCCTTGCCGAACATGATGCGGTCCTGGTACTTGACGAAGAACTCGCGCGCGGCGCGCGGCTGGCGGCCGAGGTCGTAGAGGATCGCGCCGGCCTCAATCGTCACGTTCGGAAACTCATCGAGCATCTTGCCGGCGCGCGCGAGATCGTTGGCATGCCAGCCGAAATGCGCGGCGACGAAGCGGGTCTTCGGGTGTTTGCGGAACAGGTTGTTGCGTTCCGTCATCAGCTGCTCGAAGGTCGGGGCGCCGGGCTGGTTGTTGCGGCGATCGGGAAACAGCGAGAGCTCGAGCCAGCGCTCGTTCTTATAGTCGATCGGCTGGAAAAACTCCTGCGGCTCCGCGGTGTGAATGAACGCCGGCACGTCGAGCCGTGCGAACGCGGCCCACAGCGGATCCATCTCGGCATCGTCAATCTTCAAGCGTGAGCCGTCCGGCTTGGTGGTCCGCAGCCCGAACGACTTCGACACTTCGCCGACGCCGATCGCGCCCGCCTTGACGTCCGCCTCGAGCTGTTTGGCCGCGCGCTCACCCCAGCCCGGGCCGACACCGCGAAAATCGACGCCGGCCAGGACGCGGAAGCGATCCTTGTGCGGCGAGGCGCTGAGCGCCGCCAGCGTGCGCGTCAGGCGCTCGCC
Organism: uncultured Acidimicrobiia bacterium; assembly: GCA_963795125.1. Classification (GTDB taxonomy): domain Bacteria; phylum Acidobacteriota; class Vicinamibacteria; order Vicinamibacterales; family UBA2999; genus 12-FULL-67-14b. The sequence goes on from CAWCGQ010000003.1 coordinate 429,162, forward strand.
CGAGACGTTCTCCGCCACCAGCATCACCTTCAGGTTCAGCGAATCCATCACCGCCACCACGCGCTCGATCGCCGCCGGCGTGCTCACGTCGCCCGGGTGACCGTGGACGTCCACCGTCGGAAACTTCGCCTTCGGCACCTTGTGCTCGGCGGTAACGAGCGTGCTCTTGGGCCGATAGTCGAGAATGCTCGGCGCCGGCTCCGATGGCGCCGAACAATTGCCCGGCCGCACTTCGGTCGTTCCTGGCGGACATTCCTGACCGGGCAGAATTTTGGTACCGCCGCCCCGTTGAGCGACGAGGCCGACGCCAACCGTGCCGGTAATCAATACCGCTGCGATGAACTGATAAACGCGCATGGTCCCCATTCTACCGTTCTAGCTGCGTTCGACGGCGGTTCTACGGCGGTTCTACGTAGGTTCTACGTACGTTCTACGTACGTTCTACGTAGGACCGTCCATCGTAGAACCGCCGTAGAACCGCCGGAGAACCGCCGTAGAACCGCTGGAGAACCGCCGTAGAACCGCCGTAGAACCGCCGTCGAACGATCGTAGAACGAGCGTCTATCGGACCGCTCCGGCGTATCGCAGCTGCTCGATCTCGTCGCTGCTGTAGCCGGCCTCGAGCAGCACATCGTCGGTATGCTCGCCAAGCATCGGTCCGCGCCGCGTCGGATTGAGGGGCGTCGCCGACATCTTGATCGGCGTGCCCAGCGTTCGCAGCGGTCCCAGGGTCGGGTGATCGACGGCAACCGTCATCTCACGGGCAACCGCCTGCGGCGTCGTCAGCGCCGCCTGGTAGTCGAGGATGGGACCGCATGGAATGCCCGCTGCCTCGAGTTCGGCCAGCCAGTGCTCGCGGGGTTCGGTGGCGGTGACGCCTTCGATCAGCGCCGCGAGCGTGTCGCGATGAGCCACCCGTTGATGATCGGCGGTAAAGCGCGGGTCACCGAGCCATTCGTGACGACCGAGCACGCGCGCGAGCTTGGCAAAGTTGCGATCGTTGGCCGCGCCGATCGTGATGTAGCCGTCGGCGCACCTGAAGGCCTGATAGGGCGCCGTCATCCGGTGCGCGGAGCCGAGCGGCCCGGGTACCTGACCGGAGGAAAAGTAGTCCGTCACTTCCCACACCGACAGGGCGAGACCCGAATCGACGAGCGAGGTGTCGATGTGCTGTCCCTCGCCGGAGGTGTGGCGATGCTGCAGCGCCGCAAGGATGCCGACCAGCGCGAACAGCCCCGCGCCGAGGTCGGTCAGGGGCACGCCGGCCTTGACCGGCGGCTGGTTCGCGGTGCCGGTCACCGACATCAGCCCGGAGAGCCCCTGCGCGATCAGATCGAATCCGCCTTTCGACGCCCACGGGCCGGTCTGGCCGTGCCCCGAAATCGATGCGTAGATCAGCCGCGGATTCTCGCGATGCAGCGTCTCGTAGTCGAGGCCGAGGCGTGCCATCACCCCCGGCCGGTAGTTTTCGACAAGGATGTCGGCGGCGCGCGCGAGCCGCTTGAAGACCGATCGGCCCTTCTCGTCGTTCAGGTCGAGGACGATGCCCCGCTTGCCGCGGTTGACCGCATTGAAGGCGGGGCTGTCGCTGCCGCGGGCGCCGGCCATGCTGCGCGTCGAATCCCCGGCGGGCGGCTCGACTTTAATCACACGCGCGCCCATGTCAGCCAGTAACATCGCGCAATACGGCCCCGCCATCACCTGGGTCGTATCGAGAACCACTATGCCATCGAGTAACGTAGCCTGCGACATCAACGGATCCGTTGCGGTTGTAACCGTGAATCGTCCCGAAGCGCGTAACGCGCTGACCTGGGACATGTACGACGCGCTGGTCGAGGCCTGCGATCTGGCAGAAGCCGATCTCAACGTGCGCGTGCTCATCATACGTGGATCGGGCGGGGCATTTGCGGCGGGGACCGACATCTCGCAGTTCCGCGACTTCTCCGGCGGCGACTCCGGCGTCGCCTACGAACGGCGGCTCGACGCGGTGATCGATCGGATCGAGCGGCTGTCGATCGCGACGATCGCGGAAGTGGACGGCGCGGCGGCGGGCGGCGGCTGCGCGATCGCGATGGCCTGCGACCTGCGCATCTGCTCGGAGCGGGCGAAATTCGGCGTGCCGGTGTCGCGCACGCTGGGCAACTGCCTGTCGATGGCCAACACGGCGCGGATGGTCGACCTGATCGGGCCGGCCAGGACGCGCGACCTGCTCTTGACCGGGCGGATGATCGATGCCCGCGAAGCCGTTGCCGCCGGCCTCGCGCACCTGGTTGTCGCTTCGGCTGACCTGGAGCAGGAAACGTTCAAGATCGCGGCGGAGCTCTCGACCCGCGCGCGCAGCACGATCGTCGCGACGAAAGCAATGCTGTTGCGCTTACGCGATCACCGCCGCCCACCGCCGGGACTCGGCGACGACCTGATCCGGGAATGCTACGGCTCGAGCGAGTTCAAGGAAGGCGTCAGGGCCTTCCTCGACGGCCGCAAACCCAATTGGCCCTGACACCTGCCTGACCGCCTGACCGCCTAGAACAACACCCAGCAGATCACGCCGCCGACCAGCATCATCGACAGGCCCCACCACAGCAGCTGGTTGAACAGTTTCCTCGTGTCGGCCTCGGGCGGCAGCGCCGCGATGCAGAGCGCGCCAATCGTCGAGAGCGGCGACAGATCGACCAGGTGCCCGCCGACGTACATCGACGCGGCGATCGACAGCGGATCGACGCCGAGCCGCTCCGCCAGGCCGGGCACCGTCGGCAGGAACGCCGGCAGCACCACACCCGAGGTGCTGCTATAGACCGACACCGCGCCGGTGACCAGCGCGATGATGAACGTTACCGACCCCGGCGTCGCGATTCGCGCCAGCAGTTCGGTGAACAGGTCCATGCCCCGCTGCGCCGACAGCACGCCGATCAGCACCGTGACGCCGCACACCATCAGGATCACGTTCCACGGCATTTTCTTGATCGCGTCCTTCTCGTCGGCCGCGCGCAGCAACGACAGCAGCGCGGCGCCGGTCAGGGCCGCCATCCCGACATGGGCCTGGAACTGAATGACGCTGACGACCAGCGTGGCCAGCACCGCCAGCGTCAGCCAATGCGCCGGTTGGAACGGCTCGACCTGGACTACCGACTCGCCGCGCCCGCCGGGCTGATCGGATGGCGCCGCCGAGGCTGCCGCGGGGTTCCGGCGGGTGAACAGCTTCCAGCCGCCGAAGATGAAGTAGGCGACGAAGGTGACGACCGCGTGCGCGAGCAGGTTGTTGATGTAGGTGGACATCTCGTGCCCGCCGAGCCCGATCGTCTCCATGCTCTGGTTGACGATGATGCCGGTCGGCGCGAAGCGTGACAGCGCGCCGGCCTGCGCGCCGTTGCCGACCATCAGCGCCATCAGGAACGGCGGAATCGCCGCCCGGAAAGCAACCGCCATCGCCATCGGCGCGAGGATCGCGGTGGTCGCGATGTTGCCTGGCCCGATGCTCGACAGCGTCACCGCGATCAGGAAGAACATGATCGGGATGACCCCGGCGCTGCCCCTTGCAGGCGCGCACCGCCCGCGAGGCGATTCGCCCCAGCGTGCCGTTGTTGTTCGCCATGCCGAACAGCAGCGTCACGCCGATCAGATTAATCAGCAGGTCGATCGGGAACGCGCCAATCACTTTGGCGACCGGCATCCCGCCCAGATAGACGCCGACGATCCAGGCCATGGCCAGCGACACCACGCCGACGTTGACGCTCGTCACCATGCTCAGCGTGATTGCCAGAATCAGAGCGGCGAGCGAAATCCAGGCCAGGTTCATCGTGTCTCCTCGAGAAGCGATCGCAACAGCACTGCCGGATGGACGGCGTTCACGCCGCCCAGATCGGCGACCTGGTGCCGGCACGACGTGCCCGCCGCGACCAGCACCGAACCGCTGCCCATCGCGCGCGCCGCCGGCAGCAGCTTACGCTCGGCGATGGCGCACGACACATCATAGTGATCGCGCGTGTAGCCGAACGACCCCGCCATGCCGCAGCAACCGGCGTCCAGGTCGACGACCGTTGCCGATGGAATGCGTGTCAGCAGCGCCATCGCCGGTGCGGCGAGCCCCATCGAGCGCTGATGGCAATGCGGGTGGAGCAGCACCTGCGCCGGCCCCGGCTTCAACGACAGCGTGGCGCGGCCCTGCGCGCATTCGGATTCGAGGAATGCTTCGAACAACACCGACTGCTTCGCGACCACCCGCGCGCGCCGCTGGAGCTCGCCCCGCAGTAAATCCGGCGCGTCTTCCCGAACCGCCGACAGGCAGCTGGGCTCGACGAACACGATCGCCTGCCCGCTCTGCGCCGCATCGTAGAGCGCGTGGACGTTCGCCGCCGCCAGGCGTCGAGCCTCCTGCAGGCGGCCCTGCGAAATGAGCGGGCGCCCGCAACACCCATTCGGCGCGAGCCCGGTCGCAACACCCGCCGCATTCATCACCTCGATCGCGGCGAGGCCGATGTCCGGATCGGCGTAGTCCGTGAAGGTGTCCGCAAAGAGCAGGGCGGCGGCTGTCCCCTGCTCCCGGTTCCCGGCTCCCGGCTCCCGGTTCCCGGCTTCCCGCTCCGTGAGCCGCTTTCGCATCGTCCTCCGGGTCCAGCGCGGCAGCGATCGTCGGCGATCGACGCCGATGGTGTTCTCCGTCACCCATTTGCCGATCGTGCTGTTCGCAATCGTGTTCGACAGCGGCGCGAAACGGCTGCCCCAGACCGCGGCGGTGCGAGCGCTGCCGAACGCCTGGGCGGCAAGCGACAGGCCATGGCGATCCCAGTAGCCGGACAGGAACTCGCTCTTGAACCGCGCCACGTCCACGCCGACCGGGCATTCACTCTTGCAGGCGCGGCATTCGAGACAGAGATCGAGAACCTCGTGCACGCCGGCGTCCGACAGCTTCGCATCGCCGAGCTGCCCGCTCATCGCCAGGCGCAGCGTGTTGGCGCGCCCGCGGGTCGAGTGCGCTTCCTCGCGCGTCACCATGTACGACGGGCACATCGTGCCCTCGCGAGTCTTGCGGCACAGCCCAACGCCGCTGCACATCTCGACCGCGCGGCCGAACCCGTGGTGATCGGAGAAGTCGAACACCGTCGCCGGCGACGGCGTCGCGTAGCCGGCGCCGAAACGGAGATGCGAGGTGATCGGCGGCGTGTCGACGATGCGCCCGGGATTGAACAGGCCGTTCGGATCGAAGGTCTTTTTCACCGAGCGAAATGCCTGATACAGCTCCGGGCCGAACATCTTCTCGTTGAACGCGCCGCGCACCAGTCCGTCGCCATGTTCGCCCGACAGGGCGCCGCCGAACTCGAGGACCAGGTCCGCGACGTCGTTGGCGATCGCTTCGAATTGCGCGACGCCTTCCGAGGTCTTGAGGTTGACGACCGGCCGTACGTGCAGGCAGCCGACGGAGGCGTGCGCGTAAATGCCGGCGCGCGTGCCGTGCCGCCGCACGATGCCGAGGAACCGCTCGATGTAGTCGCGCAGCTTCTCCGGCGCCACCGCGGTGTCTTCGACGAACGAGATCGCCTTGTCGTCCGTCTTCATCGCGGTCGACAGGCCGAGGGCGGCCTCGCGAAAGCTCCAGATGGCCTGCTGCGCACCAGGATCGAGAATCTGCGTCACTCGCCGCGGTGTCGGGTGTTGCAGCTCGCGCTCGACCGCCTGCATGCGCGGCATCAACTCGTCCACGTGATCGCCGTAGAACTCGACGCACAACAGGGCCGAGCCGTCGGCGCTGAGCATCACGCGTCGTTGTTGATCGAGGCGGGGGTGGCTCTTGGCGTGCGAGAGGATGAAGTCGTCCATCACCTCGATCGCCGAGGGGCCATGCCTGAGGATGACCGGCGTCGCGGCGAGCGCATCGAGCAGGTGATCGAATTCGATCGTCATCACCGACTTCTGCGCCGGCAGCGCCACCAGCTTGATCTTCGCGTCGACGATCAGACCGAGCGTGCCCTCGGAGCCGACCATGATGCGCGTCAGATCGACCGGTCGCGAGGGATCGACAAACGCATCGAGGTTGTAGCCGCCGACCCGCCGCAAGACTTTCGGAAACCGCCGCTCGATCTCCGCGGCGTGGGTAGTGCCAAGGGCCGGGATGGCGCGGTAGGCGCGGGCTTCGATGCTGTCGCCGACCGCGGCGGCCGCGGACTGCGATCGATCCAGCGGACGGAAGTGCGCGAGCGCGCCGTCGGACAGGACCACGCGCTGTTCGAGGACGTGGTCGATGGTCTTCCCGTAGAGCACCGACCGGGCGCCGCTCGAGTTGTTGGCCATCATGCCGCCAACCGTTGCGCGGCTGGCGGAGGACACATCTGGGGCAAAGCGCAGGTGGTGCGGCCGCAGCGCCGCGTTGAGCTCGTCGAGCACCACCCCCGGTTCGACCCGCGCCCACTTCTCGTCCGGATTGATCTCGAGTATGCGGTTGAGGTGCTTCGAGGTGTCCAGCACGAGTCCGGCCCCGATTGACTGGCCCGCCTGCGAGGTGCCGCCGCCTCGCGGCGTGATCGCGACGCCGTGTCGCGCCGCGATTCCGACCGCCTGCATCACCGCTTCCGCAGACTTGGGGATCACCACGCCGAGCGGCTCGATCTGGTAAACGCTGGCGTCCGTTGAGTAGAGCGCCCGCGAGATCTTGTCGAAGCGGACTTCGCCGTCGATGCCGTCTTCGAGCTCTTGCTGCAGTCGTGCTCTCATCTCGTCGGTGTCTAATCGGGGTCGAATCGGTGGCTTACTGGCTCTTGCCGCGGGCCGCAATCGGCCACACCGCCTCGACGCGATCGCCCCGGAGCGCATGAATACTGTCGTAGAGATTGACCGTCGGATCGATGTGCGGCGGCAGGAACTCGACGCGGTCGCCGACCTTGAGATCCCGCGACGCGTTCGACATGTCGAGCCGCCCGTGTTCGTCGCCCGCCCATCCGTAGGTCACGCCGTCGATCCCGATCGGGCGGGGCGTAAAGGGCCGATCGGTGGAGAAGGCCTTGTAGCCGCCATCGACGATGGCGAACGAGGCCGGGCGCGACACTACCGTCGTCACGACGGTCAGCGAATTCTTGAAATCGCGGTACTCGGGTCCATCGGGTCCGCCAATCTGGCCGTATTCCATATCCATGAACACGAAACTGCCGGGTTGCAACTCCGTCATTCCTGGATTCTCGGAATCGAATCGATAGGTGCCGGTCGATCCGCCGGTGACGAGCGGGCACGCGATGCCCGAGCGCTCGATTAAGGCCCGCGTCTCGACCGCCTTCGACATCGTCGAGGCGGTGCGCGCCGAGCGCGCGTCGAAGGGTGTGGTGTGCGCGGCCTGTCCGTCGTATGACTGCAGGCCGGCGAAGACCACGTGCGGCAGCGAGTCGATCAGCTGCGCCAGCGCCAGCGCCGGTTGGCCAGGCTCAACCCCGGTCCGCCCGAAAAACAGATCGATGGCGAGCCTGATCGGCTCGCGGCCGCCGCCGGCCGCAGCGGCATCGTTCAGATCGCGGACGTTCTGCGGATCGTCGACCGCGAAGATGGTGTCGGGCGCCTTGGCCGCCAGAATAATCGCGCGCGCGATCTTCTCCCTGCCGATCACCGCGGTGGTGATCAGCAAGCCCGGGATGGCGTGGTCAGCGAACACCTCGGCTTCGCTCAAGCGCGCCGCGCAGCAACCGATCGCGCCGGCCGCGATCAGCGCGCGCGCGACTTCTGGGCACTTGTGGGTCTTGCCGTGGGGCCGAAAGGCCTTGTGCCGCGCTTGCAGATGCGACGCCATCTTCGCGATGTTGTCCTCGAAGGCGTCGAGATCGAGCAGCAGGGCAGGAGTGGGCACGTCACCGCGAAATTGCATCCGAACGGGATGCTAGCACTTCTTTTGCGGGATGATGGCTGCCTGAAACCGTGCTTACCACTCAAAGTCGAGCCGGCTGGTTCTCAACTGGTCGCGAATGGTGCCAGGCAGGACGTTCGCACGCCTGGCATCGGTGACCAGGCGCCGCATTAAATCGCGGAACTGCCTGATGTCGCTTTCCATTGCGCTGTAGTAGCTCACGCAGCCGGACCCGGCGTCGGCGGGAATCCCGCGCGGCGCCAGCACCGCAAACCATTCCCGGTCGTAACGGCCGGGGATTGGATTCTGGTAGCACTGTTCGCGGAACCGCTTCCAGGTCGCGTCGACGTTGCGAGCGGCGTCGGCCATCTGTCCGACGGTGCTGCGGAACTGCTCCTCACCCTGCTGCTGCTGTCGCTCGCTCTCGGAGCCGCGCGACTGCGACTGGATATCGTTCAGCCCGCTCGTCGACCCGAGGTTGGTGGTGCGGCCTTCCATCAGGTCTCGAGCGTGGTCGATCGCGACGCCGAAGTTGAGGCCCTCCCGGCCGGTGTAGCCCATCGTGGTGATGCCGATCACCGCGCCGTTGCGGTCGAGCATCGGTCCGCCGCTGTTGCCGGGATTGGTCGCGGCGTCGGTCTGCACCAGGGTGGCGCCGCCGGCGGTGCGCAGGCCGCTGACAATGCCGCGCGACACGCTGTTGTGCAGTGTCCCCAGTGCCGATCCGATCACGACGATCTCCTGGCCTGGCTTGAGTACCAGCGCGCTGCCCATCGGAATGACCGTTTGCGTCGCCGAGGGCGACGAAACTTTCAGGATCGCGATATCGAAGTTAGGCGCCTTTCGATCGACGCGCCCGCTTGCGGTCGTACCGTCCAGCCGTCGCAGGGTGACATAGCCGTCGTTCCCGACCACGTGCACGTTGGTGACGACCGTGTCGTGCGCGACGAAAAACCCGCTGCCGCGCCCGCCGGTGGCTTCGATCAGCACCACCGCCGGCATCACGCGATCGACCATCTCCTCGATCGTCGCGGGGGTGACACTGGGAGTGGGCCGCGAAGCGGCGGGCGCCTCGGGCGCCCCGGGCGTGGCGGCGCTGGCCCGGGGACTGATGGTGGCGTTCGCGGCGGCGTCCCACGCCCGGGCTTCGGCTGACGCGGCGGTGAGGGGAACGGCCGCGGCTGGCGGTTCCAGTTCCTCCGAGGGTGCGTCCCCGGCTTCGGTCGAGGCCCCGGCCGGACGCAGGAACATCCAGTAGCCGGCGCCGGTGGCGAGAATCGCCGCCAGCGCAATCACGACAATGGTGGGAAATCCGTTCCGCGCCGGCCCGGTGTCATCCCTGGCGGCGGACGCGTTCTCGATCGGCAGATCGGCCCCGCATCGGCACACGGCGAGGTGGCGGGGCACGCGGCGTCCGCAGGACGGGCAAACCCGGCTGAACCCCGTGAGGTCCTGGTCAGGCATGAGTCATAATAAAGGACTCGTGGAGCGTATCAACGTCAACGACAGTATCCGTCACCTTGCTCATCGAAGCCACTGGGGCCGTTTTGCAGGAACGACCCGCTATGGGTTTCGAACCGACGAGCCGTTAGACCGCCGGTGAAACAGCCCCACATTCGCAATTTTTCCATCATTGCGCACATCGACCATGGCAAATCGACGCTGGCCGACCGTTTCCTCGAGGTCACCGGCGCGTTGCAGATGCGGGAGATGTCGGCCCAGGTCCTCGACAGCATGGACCTCGAACGGGAGCGTGGCATCACCATCAAGGCGCATCCGGTCCGGCTGAACTACACCGCCGCCGATGGCCAGGCCTACGTCCTCAATCTGATCGACACGCCCGGACACGTCGACTTCAGTTACGAGGTGACGCGCTCGCTCGCCGCCTGCGAGGGCGCGCTGCTGCTGGTCGACGCCTCGCAGGGCGTCGAAGCCCAGACGCTGGCCAACGCCTACCTCGCGGTCGAGAGCAACCTCGAGATCATCCCGGTCATCAACAAGATCGACCTGCCGTCCGCGCAGCCCGACGAAGCCAAGCGCCAGCTCGAGGAGATCATCGGCCTCGACAGCGACACCGCGATTCTCGCCAGCGGCAAAGACGGCCGCGGCGTGAAAGAGATTCTCGAGGCGGTGGTGGCGCGCGTGCCGCCGCCCGATGGCGATCCTGACGCGCCGTTGAAGGCGCTGATCTTCGACTCCTGGTACGACTCGTACCGTGGCGTGGTGATTGTCGTGCGCGTGCTCGAGGGCACGCTCAGGATGTCGACCAAGGTCACGCTGATGAACACCAAGCAGGATCACCAGGTCGAGTCGCTCGGGGTGTTCTCGCCGAAGCCGATCCCGATTGAGTCGCTCGGACCCGGCGAGGTCGGCTTCATCGCGTGCGGCATCAAGGTGGTGTCCGACGCGCAGATCGGCGACACCGTCACCGATACCTACAATCCCACGCTCGAGCCGTTCCCGGGTTTCAAGGAATTGAAGCCGATGGTGTTCGCCGGGCTGTATCCGGTCGAGAGCCACCAGTACGCGGAGCTGCGCGAGTCGCTCGAGAAGCTGCGGCTCAACGACGCGGCGTTCTTCTTCGAGCCCGAAACCTCGGTGGCGCTGGGATTCGGTTTCCGGTGCGGCTTCCTGGGGTTGCTGCACATGGAGATCGTGCAGGAGCGCCTCGAGCGCGAGTTCAACATGGACCTGGTGACCACCGCGCCGGGCGTGTTGTACCGCGTCACCAAGACCGACGGCGAAATGGTCGAGATCGACAGCCCGGCCAAGCTGCCCGAGACCGGCCATATCTCGAAGATCGAGGAGCCGGTGATCACCGCGACGATCCTGACGCCGGCGGAGTTCGTCGGCGTGATTCTGCAGCTCTGCCAGGACAAGCGCGGCGTGCAGAAGGCGCTCGAGTTCAAGGCCGCCGATCGGGTGCTGATCTCCTACGAGCTGCCGTTCAACGAAGTGGTGCTCGACTTCTACGACAAGCTGAAGACCATCTCGCGCGGCTACGCGTCGCTCGATTACCACGTCACCGGCTACTGGGATTCGCCGCTGGTCAAGCTCGACATCCTGGTCAACGCCGAGCCGGTGGACGCGCTGTCGATCATCGTCCATCGCGACCGCGCCTACGACCGCGGCCGCATGCTGGCGGCGAAAATGCGCGAGCTGATCCCGAGGCAGATGTTCGAGGTGGCGATCCAGGCGGCGATCGGCGCCCGCATCATCGCCCGCGAGTCGGTCAAGGCGCTGCGCAAGAACGTGCTGGCGAAGTGCTACGGCGGCGACATCTCGCGCAAGCGCAAGCTGCTCGAGAAGCAGAAGGAAGGCAAGAAGCGGATGAAGCGCGTCGGGACGGTCGAGATTCCGCAGGAAGCTTTCCTGGCCGTGCTCAAGATCGGAGACGAGTAGATGTCGGATTTCAGAAGCGAGATTGCTGAATGACGTCGGCGGCGTTCCACAAATCGACGCTGCGCGAGTACTTCGAGTCGATCGTGGTCGCGGTGATCCTCGCGCTGTTCGTGCGCACCTTCGTCTTCCAGGCGTTCAAGATCCCGACCGGGTCGATGAAGCCGAACCTGCTCGTCGGCGATCACCTGCTGGTGAACAAGTTCATCTTCGCGCCGACGGCGTCGGCACTCGAGCGCGCGCTGCTGCCGATGCGGCCGGTCCGCCGCGGCGACATCATGGTGTTCAAGTTTCCCGAAGAGCCGGAGCGTGATTTCATCAAGCGCACCATCGGCCTGCCCGGTGAAACGATCGAGCTGCGGAACCAGACGGTGTTCGTCAACGGACAGCCGCTGGTCGAGTCCTACGCCCATTATCTGTTTCCACCTGCCGACGACACCCAGGCCGACGGGTTCGATTTACGGCGCAAATTCGGCCCGGTCACGGTCCCCGCCGGCCATTACTTCATGATGGGCGACAACCGCGACGACTCCCAGGACGGCCGCTTCTGGGGGTTTCTGCCGGAATCCTACGTCAAAGGCCGCGCGCTGTTCGTCTACTGGTCCTTCGACACCCCCGACGATGGCTCTTCGGGCGGCTTCGCGCCGCGGTGGGGAAGACTATTCCATCAGATCCATTGAGCCGAAAAGACCGGACAAGCCTCCACCTCCCTCTGGCGGCGCCGGGAGACGCATGACGACCATCATCAAGATCATCGTCGCGCTCGTCGTGTTGACGGCGTGCTTCAACGCCAGCCGGGCGGCGTTGAATAATTACCAGTTCGAGGACGCGGTGCATCAGGGCCTGCTGTTCGACGGTCGCGCCACCGACGCGGAAATCGTCGAGATGGTCGCCAAGCTGGCCGTCGCCCATGACGTCCCGCTCGCGCCAGCCGACATCAAGATCCGCCAGGTCGGACAGGACGTGCACGTCGACATGAGCTACACGCGCAGCATCGTGCTGGTGCCGGGATTCTTCGAGCGCGAATGGACGTTCTCGCCCTCGACCTCAACCAAACTGCTGGTCGGCGGCCGCCGCCAGTAGGCGCGCCGTTTCCGCTTCGGTCTCGCCCCTGAACGCCTCGTCTTTCAGCCCCGCGAGGTTGACCCGTACGTTCGCCGCCGCGCCGTCGGCAGCCGCCTTCAACAGGCCGACCGCCACGCCGACGTCGCTTGACGCCGACGAATTGCCGTAGGCGGCGACGGCGCGTGCGTGGGTGATCGCCTCGCTGCAGGCGGCTAGGGTCTGGAGCGGGATCTCGGTGGCGCCGCCGAGCGCGTCTTGAATCGCGCGGGTGCGTGCGGCCTTGTCGTCATCGCTCGCCTTCGGCAAGCGGTACGCAGCCATCACCCGGTCGAATGCCTGGGTATCGGCGTCGGCAAGCTCCATCAGCCTCGATGAGAGCGGCTCGAGCGCGGCCCTGGCTTGTGCGAGGGCGGCCTTCTCGTTGTCGAGGTTGTTCCTGGATTTCGCCAGCCCGGTGACCATCAGCAGGAGCGCCGTGCCCATCGCGCCGGCGATCGCCGCCGCCGTGCCGCCGCCAGGCGTCGGATCGGGCCGGGCCAGCGCCGCCAGCAGCTGCCCCACCGTCAAATCGGCAAATGTTGAATTTGGGGTCAGGTCCCGCTTTTCAGCGTCGCTCATAGGTTGCGGCTCCAGAACTTCACATTCAACTTTCGATCCTCGTGTGGGCGAGGCGGCCGCGCTTGATCACCTGGCTGATCACCGGACCGCCGACGCGGATCAGATCGGTCAGCGTCCCCGACACCATCACCGCGTCGAACTGCTTGCCCGCCTCGAGGCTGCCGATGGTGTCGTGCAGATCGAGCGAGGCGGCGGCATTGAGCGTGGCGCCGATCAACGCCTCCTCGAGCGTCAGGTGCATGCCGAAACACGCCAGGGCCATCACAAACGGCATCGACGTCGTAAAACCGCCGCCGGGATTGAGATCCGTGGCAAGCGCCACCGCCGCGCCCTGCTCGATCAGCATCCGCGCCGGCGCGTAGCGCCCCAGCTTCAGGAAGAATGCGGCCGACGGCAGCAGCGTGGCGACGACGTGATGATCGGCGAGCAGCCGCGCATGCGCCTCGTCGACATGGATCAGGTGATCCGCCGAGCGGGCGCCGACTTCCGCCGCGACCCGCGCCCCCCCGCTCAGCGACAACTCATCGGCGTGGATGCGTGCCTTGAGGCCGTGCCGCTGCCCGGCCTGCAGGACGGTGCGTGACTCGTCGGGCGTGAACACGCCGTCCTCGCAGAACACGTCACACCACTCGGCGAGCCCTTCGTCGGCGATCGCGGGAATCATCACCTCGACGATCTCGCGGACGTAGTCGCCGCGGCGATCGCGGAACTCGACCGGGACCTCATGCGCGCCCATGAACGTCGCGGTGAGGTCGACCGCCTGACCCGCGGCCACGGTCCTGATCGCGCGCAGGATGCGGCGCTCGGACACCAGGTCGAGGCCGTATCCGCTCTTCGCCTCGGCGGTGGTGGTCCCGAACGCCAGCATCTCGGACAGCCGCCGGCGTGCGCCGTCCACCAGATCGTGCTCGCTGGCGGCGCGCGTCGCCTCGACCGTCTTGACGATGCCGCCGCCCGACGCGGCGATTTCGGCGTAGCTCGCCCCGGCGAGCCGGCGGCGCAATTCGTCGCGCCGGTCTCCACCGAAGATCAAATGGGTATGAGGATCGACGAAGCCTGGCACGACGGTGCTGCCCTGGCCGTCGATGACCAGCGCGTTCGGCGTGAGGGTCACGGTGTCGGCGGCATCGGCCGCGGAGCCGACAAACACGATGCGGCCGCCGTATCCGGCGACCGAGGCATTGGCCAGGGCCGAGATCTCTCGCTGAGACGAGCCGCGCCGCGGCCCTGGTCCCGCGCAGGTCGCGACCAGATCGGCGTTGTCGATCAGGAGATCCGCCAGCACCTGTCCAGATTAGATCAGTCTGGCCGGCGCGTGCTTGCGATCGCGGATCTTACGATCCCGTGTCGGCCTTGGGCAGGTCCGACCGCACCGGCGTGGCCGACGGCAATTCCGCCGGGCGTGGCCGATGGAGCAGGATGCGTTCGTCGCGCGAGCGCTCGTCCTGCTCGCGGATGAACTCGAGGGTGCTGCCGAGCGCGCGGATCAGCGCTTCGATGTCGTTTTCCACCTCGCGCCGCTTCATCCGCAGCCCGTCGATGTCGCGTTGCACGTCTTCGAGGCGGGCCTGCGCCTTCTGCAGCAGCAAGTCACGCTGGCCTTCCGCTTCCCGAACGATCAGGCTGGCCTCGTTGTGCGCGTGCTCCCTGACGTCGTCGGCGTGCTTCTGCGCGGTCAGCAGCGTGTTGCGCAGGTTGCGTTCCTGCCCGCGATGCTCGGCGAGCACGGCCTCGAGCTTGGTGACGTCCTGGCGCAACTTGTCGTTGTCGCGCAGGGCGTTTTCGTAATCGTCGCCGACCTCGAGGAGAAACGCCTGCACCTCGCCGCGATCGTAGCCGCGCATCACGGTATTGAAGCGCTGCTGCCTGAGATCGAGTGGAGTTACCTTCATGGTCAATTCCTATTCCGGCTGGTCGTAGGTTCGCTCACCGAAGATCGCCGTGCCGACCCGCACCATCGTCGCGCCTTCTTCGATCGCCACTTCGAAGTCGTGGCTCATGCCCATTGATAGTTCGCGCAACTGCCCGGCCGGAGTCCCCGATTCAAGCAGCTCGTCACGCAGGGCCCGCAGCCGCGCAAACCACGGTCGCGCGTCTTCCGGGTTTTCGGCCAGCGGCGGCAATAGCATCAGTCCGGTCAGCCTGGCGGCGCCGCAACTTCCCGCCGCCTGCACGATCGCGGCGACGTCGGCGACCGCCGCGCCGTGTTTCGTGTCTTCCAGCGCGAGGTCCACCTGGATCAGGACCTCGACCGTTCGGCGCGCTTCGCTGGCAGCTTGATCGACCCGCCTCAGCAGATCGACGCTGTCGATGGCGTGAATCGCGTTCGCCGCGCCGGCCGCCTTGCGGGCCTTGTTGGATTGCAGGTGGCCGATGAGGTGCCACTGCAGCCGGTTATCGGTTGACTGTGCAATTTTCTGCAGAGCCTCCTGGACCTTGTTTTCGCCGAAATCCCGTTGTCCCGCGTCGGCCGCGGCGCGCACCGCGTCGAACGGATGGGTCTTCGAGACGGCGATCAGCCGGATCTCATCCGGCGAGCGCGCGGCGCGGCCGGCGGCGTCCGCGATGCGTTCGCGGATGCGCGCCAGCCTCTCCGGGATCTTCTGGTACACCCTGTGCAGCCCTCAGGACCTCACACCCTCGGGAGCGCGGCAGCTACTTTTTCAGCTGCGCGATCATGCCCTTGGCCTGGGTCGCGTATTGACCGTCGGGCGCAAGCTTGACGTAGCTTTCGAACTCGGCGACCGCTTCGGGCAGCTTGCCTTCGTTCAGCAGGGCCATGCCGAGCTGGTAGTGCGCGTCGGTGTGGCTGGGGTTGGCCTGCAGGGTCTCTTCGAACTTGACCTTGGCCTCGGCGATCTTGCCCTGGTTCCAGAGAATGATGCCCTGGTTGAACATCGCATCCGCGCCGCCCGCACCGCCGCCGCTCGCGGCCCTGGCACTCATCGCCGCCGCTTCGTCGAAGCGCTTCTGGTTGTTGTACAGCGTCGACAGGGCGTTGAGGGCCTCGGCGTAGTCCGGCTTCATCTCGATCGCCTTCTTCCACGCCTCCTCGGCGGCTTTCTCGTCCTTCTTCGCCATTTGGGCGACGCCGATGTTGAACTGGCAGTCGAAGCACGCCGGCGCCAGCACCAGCGCCTCGGTGAACTTGGCGATCGCGGCGTCATGATTGCTGGCGCGGCTCGCACTGACGCCGTCTTCAAAGATCTTCTTCAGTTCCGCCGCCTTGGCGGCGTCGTTGGCGGCGGTCGTCGGCGCCAGCACGATCGTCATTTCGGAGGCCTTGCCGAGGACGACCCGGGTGTCGTTGCTGGCGCTGCCGATCTTGGCATCGGTGGCGGTGATGCGGTACTGGCCGGAGACGGTCAGCAGCTGGACGAACTCGCCCTTCCTGTCGGTCTTGGTGGTCAGCTTCTGATTGCCGGCGCCGATCGCTTCAATCGTGATCGTCACGCCGGGCAGCGGCTGTTGCTTGGCGTCGATGACCTTGCCCCGGATCATCGTCGACTGCGCCGTCGCGGTGGTCGCCAGGCCCAGCAGCACGGTCATCAAAACCGCGGTCACACGTAGAGTGAAGAGTTGTGTCATGTGAAGTCGTGCCTCGGTATATCAGTGTACGTCAGCTCGCGAAAAACCGGGAGATCGCCTCCGGATTCTGGGTGACCGGGGCCGGCGGGAACGAATCGAGGAACCGGCGCCCGTAGCCCATGGTCCGCAGCCGCGGGTCGAGCACCGCCAGCACGCCGCGATCGGTGCGGTGGCGGATCAACCGGCCCAGCCCCTGCATCATCGCCAGGATCGCGAGCGGCAGCTGGTAGTCGGCAAACGCGTCGCCGCCTTCGGCATTGATCGCCTCGATGCGCGCGGCGGTAATCGGATCGCCCGGCGAGGCAAACGGCAGCTTGTCGATGATCACGCAGCTCAATTGTTCGCCGATCACGTCGACGCCCTGCCAGAACGACGACGTCGCAAACAGCACCGCGTTGGGGGTCGACCGGAACTGCGTCAGCAGCACGCTGCGCGGCGCGGAGCCTTGCACGATCACCGGGTAGTGCAGATGCGGCTCCACCAGCTCGCGCACCGTTCGCAGCATGGCGTAGCTGGTGAACAGCACGAACGCGCGGCCGCGGGTGCGCTCCAGCACGTCGCGCACTTCGCGCGCCACCGCGTCGCCGTAGTGGGGCGATTTGGGCGGCGGCATCTGTTTGGGCAGGTAGAGGATCGCCTGCTCGGTGAAGTCGAATTCCGACGGCACGCGCAGGCAGTCGGCGTGCGGCACGCCGAGGCGGCCCTTGACGTAGTCGAACGAGCCCGCGACGGTGAGCGTCGCCGAGGTCAGGATGGTCGCGCGCATGCGATCGAACAGCATCTCGTTGATGATGTGCGACACGTCGATCGGCGCGGCGCGCAGGAACACGCCGCGATGGCGGGTCTCGAGGAAGTAGACAAAGGCGGGGCTGCTCGCTTCGAGCAGGAACGTCAGGTGGCCGCGCAGCTCGCCCGCCCGCCGGCCGAGCGTCGCCGCGTCCTCGTTGGGTTGCGCGCCGGCCTCGCTCGTGCCGGCGCATTTGTTCATCGACTGCTCGAGGTGGTCGAGCGCGGCGGCCAGTCCCAGGCCGTCGTCGAGCACGTCGCCGAACCAGCCCGGGCCAAGCCGCACCCGTTCGTCCATCGCGCCGCCCGCCCTGAACGAAGGCGAAGGGCGGGCATGGCGCGCGGTCATCAACGCGCCAAAAAACGTCAGCGAGTGATCGTCCAGGCGGGTGATCGCGTGGCGGAGCTCCGAGCCGTGATCCTCGATCATGCCGAGGTTGAGGGCCCGTTCCGAGTCGCGGATCAGATCGGCGACGCGGTAGTTGCTGACCGCAATCCCGAAATACTGCGTCGCCACGTCCTCGAGCTGGTGCGCCTCGTCGATGATCGCGAAATTGCAGTCCGGGATCACCTCGCCGAAGGTGCTCTGCCTGACCGAGGCGTCCGCGCACAGCAGGTGGTGGTTGACGATCACGACGTCGGATTCGGCGGCCTTCTGCCGCATCTTCGTGACGTAACACTCGCGATACTGCGGGCAGTCGCTGCCGAGGCAGGTCTCGGCCAGCGCCGCGACGTCGTGCCACTGCGACGAGTCTTCCTCGAGGTCGCTCAACTCCGCGCGGTCGCCGGTTTCGGTGACCCGCCGCCATTCGTCGATCGTCGACACGAAGTCGACCGGCGCCGCCGGATGCGAGCGCAGCTGATCGAGGCGATGCAGGCACAGGTAATTGCCGCGCCCCTTCATGTACGCCGCGGTGAACGGCATGCCGAGCGCGGCGCGCAGCGCCGGAATGTCCTTGAAGTAAATCTGTTCCTGGAGGTTCTTGGTCCCGGTCGAGACCAGCACGCGCTGGCGATTGAGAATCGCCGGGACGAGATAGGCGAGCGTCTTGCCGGTTCCCGTGCCCGCTTCAGCGAGCAGGATGCCACCCTCCGCGAGGGTCGTGGCCACCGCGCCGGCCATCGTGCGCTGGCCGTGCCGCGGCTCGAACTGATCGACCGCCCGCGCCAGCGGCCCGTCGTCCGCAAACGCGGCGTCGACGGCGGCTTTCAGGCCAGCCGTTCCGGATACAGCGGAAACTTCCGGCACAGTGTTTCGATTTCTGCCTTGACCGTCGCCAGCGCGGCGTGGTCGTCCGGCGCCGCCAGCACCCGGGTGATGTAGTCGGCGACCAGATCCATCTCCGCTTCGCCCATCCCCCGTGTCGTGACCGCGGGCGTGCCAAGGCGCACACCGCTTGCGACCATCGGTGGATTCTGGTCGAAGGGAATCGCGTTCTTGTTGACGGTGATGCCGGCCTGGCCGAGCGCCGCTTCGGCCACCTTGCCGGTGATGCCCTTCGAAAACACGTCGACCAGCACGATGTGATTGTCGGTGCCGCCGCTGACGATGCGGAACCCGGAGGTGGTCAGGGCAGCCGCGAGCCGGGCTGCGTTCTTCACCAGTTGTCGTTGATAGGCGGCGAATGCGGGCGTCGCGGCTTCCTTGAAGCACACCGCCTTGGCCGCGATGACGTGCATTAACGGCCCACCCTGCACGCCCGGAAACACCGTGCGATCGAGCTCCTTCGCGTAGGCCGCGCGGCACATCACCAGGCCGCCGCGAGGGCCGCGCAGGGTCTTGTGGGTGGTGGTGGTCACGAAATCCGCGTGCGGCACCGGGCTCGGATGGACGCCGCCGGCGACCAGGCCGGCGATGTGCGCCATGTCCACCATCAACGGCGCGCCAATTCGTTTCGCGACCGCTCCCATCCGCGCGAAATCGATCACCCGCGGATAGGCGCTCGCCCCGACGATGATCAGCTTCGGCCGGTGCTGTTCGGCGAGCTTGTCGAACTCGTCGTAGTCGATCCGCTCATCGTCCTGGCGCACGCCGTAGGGCACGATGGTGTAGAGCTTGCCGGAAAAGTTCAGCGGGTGGCCGTGCGTGAGGTGGCCGCCGTGCGCCAGGTTCATGCCGAGCACGGTGTCGCCGGGCTTGAGCAGGGTCAGATACACGCTCATGTTCGCCTGCGCGCCCGAGTGTGGCTGCACGTTGACGTGATCGGCGCCGAACAGCTGCTTGGCGCGGGCGATCGCCAGCGTTTCGGCGACGTCCACGAATTCGCAGCCGCCGTAGTAGCGCTTGCCGGGATAACCCTCGGCGTACTTGTTCGTCATCACCGAGCCGGCAGCCTCGAGCACCGCGGTGCTGACGAAGTTTTCCGACGCGATCAGCTCGAGCCCGTCTTCCTGACGCCTGGTCTCATTGGTGATGGCGGCGGCAATCTCGGGATCGGCCTGGGCGAGTGTGCGGGATCTGTCGGCGTGACTCATGTGGGATGTACAGTCTGTCACAGGCGCCGGCGATTAGGCACGCGGCACCGTACGCACGTTACGCACGTTCGAGGGCGCGAATCTTTTTCAGGCGCCCGTCGTGCCGGCCGCCCTCGAACCGGGTATCGAGGAAGACCTTCACGATCTCCCGTGCGCGCGACTCCGGCAGGACACGGGCGCCGAGGGCGATCACGTTCAGATCGTTGTGTTCGCGCGACAGCCTGGCGGTGTCAGTGTCGACGATCGCCGCGGCGCGCACGCCCGCGACCTTGTTCGCCGCAATCGCCATGCCGACGCCGGTGCCGCACACCAGGATGCCGCGCTCGAACTGCCCGGCGGCGACGCCCTTGGCGACGGCGTGCGCGAAATCGGGGTAATCCACCGATTGCGCCGACGTGGTGCCGAAATCCTGGTAGGGGACACCCATCTCATCGAGCAGCTTCTTCAGCGAGTCCTTCAGCTGATAGCCGGCGTGATCGGCGCCAATCGCGATCTTCATTCGCCGATTAGTATAGACGTGCAGCCTATGCCTACAGCGATTCTGAAACCCAAAGGCGAGGATCGGGTCCGCGGCGGGCATCCGTGGGTCTACCGCTCCGACATTGCCGATGTGATCGACCCGGAGCCCGGCGCCGTCGTGCAGGTGCGCGGCGCGCGCCACCGCATGCTGGGCCACGCCCTGTTCAGCGACCAGTCGCAGATCACCATCCGCATGATCTCGCGCGACGAGACGCCGATCGACGAGGCGTTCTGGCGCGCGCGGCTCGCGGCGGCGATCGGCTTTCGCGACACGCTGCAGATTGACGCGACGGCGTTGCGCCTGGTGCACGGCGAGGCCGACCTGCTGCCGTCGCTCGTCGTCGATCGCTACGGCGACTATCTGGTGATGCAGACCCTGTCGCAGGGCATGGATCGCCTGGCGCCGGTGCTGGTGGAGCTGCTCGCGGAGATGACCGGCGCGAAGGGCATCCTCGCGCGCAACGATCCGAAAGTCCGCCGGCTCGAAGGCCTCGAGCAGAAGGTCGAGGTGCTTTACGGCGAGGTGCCGGAGACGATCAGCGTGCGCGAGGCCGGCATCACCTATGCGGTCGATCCGTGGCGCGGCCAGAAGACCGGTCTGTTTCTCGACCAGCGCGAGAACCGGGAAGCCGCCGCGCGTTACGCGCGCGGCCGCCTGCTCGATTGCTTCAGCTACAACGGCGGGTTCGGACTGGCACTGGCGTCGCGCTGCGAATCGGTCGAAGCCCTCGACGTGTCGGCGGACGCGGTGGAGCGGATCACGGCGAACGCGGTGGCCAACGGGATCGCCAACCTCACGGCGCGCGAAGCGAACGTCTTCGACGAGTTGCGCCACCTCGAGCGTGACGGCGCCCGCTACGACACCATCGTCCTGGATCCGCCGGCGTTCGCGAAAAACAAGGCGTCCATCCCGAACGCGCTGGCCGGCTACAAGGAGATCAACCTTCGCGCCCTGCGCCTGCTCAACCCGGGCGGCTTCCTCATCACCTGCAGTTGTTCGTACAACGTCGACGAGGCGATGTTCGCGGAGACGGTGTTCAACGCCTCTGCGGACGCCCATATCCCGGTTACGCTGGTTGAAAAGCGCATGCAGGGCCGCGACCACCCGGTGCTCCTGGGCGTCCCCGAAACTTATTACCTGAAGAGCTTAATCCTCCGGAAACTGGCCTAAAATAGGAGGGCTGGAGGGCCGATAAACGGCCGTGGCTGCATCAGCGTAACTGATGGGAGTCATTAGTTGTTGGGGCGTGACAGCGCGTTGCGGGCGTTGTAAACTCCCCAACCGCAGTAATCGGTCACAGGTGCCGGCGCGCACGCGACGGCAAAGGCAACATTTTCGGGGGGGAAGATGGCTAATCGTATCGTCGGCCGGGTTTTGAGCGGAGCGGTGGCTGTCGCGGGCTTCCTCGCTCTGCCAGCAACGCTCTCGGCTCAAACCGCTGCCGTACCAACGTTCACCAAGGACGTTGCGCCGATCTTCCAGAACAAGTGCGAATCGTGCCACCGGCCGGACTCGATCGCGCCGATGTCCCTTCAGACCTACGAAGAAGCGCGCCCCTGGGCGCGGTCGATTCGCGATCGCGTGGCGTCGCGCAACATGCCGCCCTGGCACATCGATCCGGGCGTCGGCATCCAGCACTATCAGAACGACCGCTCGCTGTCGCAGAAGGAAATCGACACGGTGGTGAAGTGGGCCGCCAACGGCGCGCCGAAGGGCGACGCCAAGGACATGCCCGCTCCGATCAAGTGGGCCGACGGCAACGACTGGAATTACGCGAAGAAGTTCGGCGGTCCGCCGGACATCGTCATCAAGTCGCCCAAGTACAACCAGAAGGCGGCCGCGATGGACGCGTGGTACAAGCCCGTCTCCGAAGTGCCGCTGACCGAGCCCCGCTGGGTTCGCGCCATCGAGATGCGTCCGGGCTCGCTCAAGGGCCGCAAGATCACGCATCACGCGCTCGCCTACCTGCTGCAGGACGAGAAAGAGGCCATCGCCTCCGGCCTGATCAGCGCCGACAACGACAGCGGCGCGGGCCTCTTCATGGAATGGGCCGTCAACAAGGAGGGCGAGATCATGCGCCCCAACACCGGCAAGCTGCTGATGCCGGGCGCCAAGATGCGCTGGGATATCCACTACAGCGCCGGCGGCGAGGACATCGAAGACTCCGTCGAGATGGGCATCTATCTGTATCCGAAGGGCCAGGAGCCCAAGTTCCGCACCATGCTGTCGCTCTACAGCGGCGTCACCGGCGGCAACCGCAACCTCGACATCGCGCCCAACTCGATCAACGTGGGCCAGAACTTCCACGTGATGCGCAAGGCCGGCCGGATCGAGAACTTCCAGCCGCACATGCACCTGCGCGGCAAGGCGATGATGGTTGAAGCGATCCTGCCCAACGGCCAGCAGCAGGTGCTTGGCCACGTGCCGAACTTCGAGTTCAACTGGATGAACAACTACGTGTTCGCCGACGACTACGCGCCGCTGCTGCCGAAGGGCACGATTATCAAGGTGACCGCCTGGCACGACAACACCTCCGCCAAGAAGAGCAACCCGGACCCGACGCAATGGATCGGCTGGGGCGACCGCACCGTCGATGAAATGGCGCACGCGTGGATCAACATCACCTACATGAGCGACGAGGACTTCAACAAGGAAGTCGAAGCGCGCAAGGCCAAGATGTCGGCGACCACCGAACGCCAGCAGCAGTAGGAGTTGTCGCTTGAATGTCGAGGGGGTGCCCACAAGGCACCCCCTCACTGTTTGCGCAGGAGTTTCTGATGAAAAGATGTTTCGAGATCGGGCGCTACGCGGTAGCGCTCGCGGCGTTTGCGTGTCTGACCGGCGCTCGGCCCGCCGCCGCGCAGACGCTCGCGGTGGAGCCGCTCAAGGATTCAGGCTCGAATATCTATCCCGCGTTCGAAGGCTGGTATCAGAACAGCGACGGCACCTACACGCTGTTGATCGGCTACTACAATCGCAACAAGAAGCAGACGCTCGACATTCCGATCGGTCCCGACAACCGCATCGAGCCCGGCGGTCCCGACCAGGGGCAGCCGACGCACTTCAATGTCGGCCGCGGCTGGGGCACCATCGCGATCAAGGTGCCGAAGGATTTCGGCGACAAGAAGCTGACCTGGACCCTCACCGCCAACGGCCGGACCGTGTCGGTGCCGTTCGGGGTGACCAAGGGCTATCAGATCGAGCCGTTCCTCGACGCCGCGATGGGCAACAAGCCGCCGGTGATCAAGTTCACCGAAAGCGGCCCGGCCCTCACCGGCCCGCCCGCGCCGCTCTCGGCCGCGCACGTCTTCAATGGCGTGGTTGGCGAAGACGTCACGCTCACCTACTGGGTGACCGACGATGGCCACGAAGAGCCGCCGACCGGTGGCTCGGCGGCCGCGCCGCCTCCGGGTGGCGCCCAGGCGCCGCCCCGCCGGCCGCGTATTTCGACGACGCTGAGCAAGTACCGCGGTCCCGGCGAGGTCACCTTCGCCGACAGCACGCCGACGATCGAAAAGGACAAGGTCACGACCACGGCCAAGTTCTCGATGCCCGGCGAGTACCTCATCCGCGTCGAAGGCAACGATTCCTCGGGCGTCGGCGGCGGCGGGTTCCAGTGCTGCTGGACCACCGCATACATGAAGGTCAATGTGAAGGCGGCCGCGACCGGCGGCAAGTAGGTTCTCCATCCGGCCTTGGGCGTCTCAGCCGCCGCGATCCATCCGGGGATCGCGGCGTTCTCATCTCAGTTCATCATTCCATTTTTCCGGATCGCGCCGCGCGCGATCCCCGTTGACTGCCGTACTTCGCGGCGTTAACTTCATTGCTGCTTTTGGCCACGAGTGGTGTGCAATGGCTCGGTCCAGATTGCTTTGTCGGTTGATTGGGGGAACAGATGGCGCGTAAGTTTTCGATAAGAACGATCTTGCTTGTACTGGCGAGTCTCGTTCTGGTGCCGGCGATAGCGCAGGCGCAGAGCGTGTTTACAGGAACGGTCAAAGACACCTCGGGCGCGGTCATGCCTGGCGTGACGGTCGAGGCCGCCAGCCCGGTGCTGATTGAAAAGGTGAAGTCGACGATCACCGACGAGAACGGCTTGTACCGCATCGTCGATCTTCGTCCTGGCAGCTACAGTCTGACCTTCACGCTGCCCGGCTTCAACACCATCACCCGTGCGGGCATCGAGCTGCAGTCCAATTTCACCGCGACGATCAACGTCGAGTTGAGCGTCGGCACGCTGCAGGAGTCGGTCACGGTGTCCGGCGCATCGCCGGTGGTCGACGTGCAGAGCAATGTGAGGCAGCAGGTGATGTCGCGCGAGGTGCTCGACGCGGTGCCGACGGCCAAGACCATACAGGGTCTGGGTCAATTGGTGCTCGGCGTCACGCTGAACTCGCCCGACGTCGGCGGCTCGCGGGCGATGCAGCAGACCTATTTCGCGATCCGCGGTACCGGCGGCGCGCAGTCGGTGGTGCTGGTCGACGGCCTGATGACCAACGGCTTGATGGGCGACGGCGCGGTGATGGCGTATCACAACGAGGCGATGTCGCAGGAAATGGTCTACCAGACCGCGGGCGGCGCGGCGGAGACACTCACCGGCGGCATCACCATGAACCTCGTGCCGAAAGACGGCGGCAACCAGTTCCGCGGCGGCGGCAAGTGGGCCAAGTCGCCGGAGTCGTGGCAGGGGAACAACCTGACCGACGACCTCAAGGCGCTCGGCGTCACCGGCGTCGATCGCATCAAGCACTTCGAGGAATTCAACGCCGAGCTCGGCGGCCCGATCGTGAAGAACAAGCTGTGGTTCTTCGGCGCGTTCCGCCAGGCCTACTACGACAAGCCGATCGCCAACACCTTCCAGACCGACGGCTCGCTGCCGTACCCGCAGGCCTACGCGCGGTGTGCGGCCTCGCCGGGCTCCTGCGAGCAGGGCGTCTCGGACGAGAAGATGGGCAACCCGGTCGTCCGCCTCACCTGGCAGGCGTCCGAGCGCAACAAGTTCGCCGTCTACATGGATCGCGCCCTGCGCCTGCGTGGTCACGCGATGGGTGCGCTGACCGATCCCAACACCGCCTCGGTGATCTGGAACACGCCGACCTTCGCGACCGGCTCGGCCAAGTGGACCTCGACGTTGTCGTCGAAGCTGCTGCTCGAGACCGGCTTTTCGTTCAACCGCGAGAACTACGACAACCTCTACCAGCCCGGAATCTACGCCGAGCGCGGCACGCCGGAGTGGTATCGCAATGTGCGCAAGGACGACACCAGCACCGGCTTCTTGTGGAACGCATCGGGCGCGCAACTCGGCAACTATCCCGACCGCTTCAACGTGCAGGCCGCGCTGTCGTATGTCACCGGTGCGCACAACGTCAAGATCGGCGTGATCGACCAGTTTGGCGACTACCGCCGCTACAACAACGCCAACGCCGATCTGTATCAGACCTACCAGAACGGGGTGCCGCTGCGCGTCACGGTACTCAACACGCCGCTCGAAGTGCAGGAGAACCTCGATGCCAACTTCGGCCTGTTTGCCCAGGACCAGTGGAACATGGGCAAGCTGACCGTCAACTACGGCGCGCGCTTCGACTATCTGAAGCAGCGGGTCGTCGGCCAGAAGGCGCAGATCGGCCGCTTCGCGAACATCGCCGCCTACGACGACATCGTCCTGCCCACCTGGAAGACTTTCTCGCCGCGCCTGTCGGCGGTCTACAACCTTTCGGGCGACGGCAAGACCGCGGTGCGCGTCGGTTACAACAAGTTCGTGACCGCGCAGACCACCGGTTTCGCCCAGCTTTACAACCCGACCGCGCTGACCACGCAGCAGCTGGCGTGGACCGACGTGAACGGCAACGACATTGCCGACGGCGAGCGCGGATGCCTCGGCTATCCGACGGTCGGCTGCGAAATCAACTTCGCCGGCCTGCCGTCGAACTTCGGCGTCCGTTCCCTGGCGCAGTTCGATCCCGGGCTGAAGCGCCCCTACCAGATGGCGCTCAACGCCGGCATCACACATGAAGTGCTCACCGGCCTGACACTGGCGTTCGAGTACTTCCGCAGCGACTTCAAGAACATCACGGTCCGTCAGAACTCGCTGCGCACCGCGGCGAGCTACGACCAGGTCAGCATCGCCAGCCCTCTCGACGGCAGCAGCATTCCGGTGTGGCTGCCGAAGCCGGGCGTCGCCTCGCAGGTGGCGAACGTCGACAGCACCAGCGACGACATGCAGCGCACCTACAACGGCGTCGACCTGTCGTTCAACGCCCGCCTGCGCGGCGGCGTCCGCGCCTTTGGCGGCTTCAACCTCGAGCGCACGATCAACGACGTGTGCGTGTCCGCGCAGAGCGATCCGAACCGTTCGCTGTACTGCAACCAGGCCGACAGCGGCATTCCCTGGGCCAAGCAGCTGAAGGCGACGATCGTCTACCCGCTGCCGTGGCAGGGCATCTCGGTCAGCATGGCGCTGCAGAGCCTCAACGGCTACGTGATTGGCAACGCCGCACAGGCCTACGGCGGCTTCACTGCCGGCACCGGCTTCGATCGACCGAATGGCCTCGGCACGTTCTATCTGGTGTCGCCGACCACGCGCTATGCGGCGAACTGCCAGGGCGCATGCACACCGGGCGGCCTGGTGCTGCCGACCATGGCGGCCAGCGGCCTGGCCTCGATCAGCGTCCCGCTCGCGGCTCCGGAAACGGAATTCACCCCGCGCATCAACCAGCTCGATTTTTCGGTCAGCAAGTCGTTCGAGTTCGGGAAGTTTCGCCTCAACCCCAAGCTCGACCTGTTCAACGCGCTCAACTCGGACGACTACACGGCTGTGGCGTCGGCGCAGTTCGGCGCCGCTACCTACCGGCGGCCCTCGACGATTCTCCAGGGCCGCATCGTCCGCCTTGGCGCCGATCTGCGCTTTTAACGACGGAGTCCTGGCGCACGAGGGCTTAAGGGCTTGCGGCACGGATGAGGAGGGCGGGGGAGACAAACCCCCGCCCTTTTTCTTTCTATACTTAACCCTCCACCATGTTCGCGGCCCTGCTGCTGTCGCTGTTCGTATCACAGGCTCAGCCCGAGGTGAGGGTCTACGTCTTCACCACCACCGACTGCCCGATCTCCAACCGCTACGCCCCCGAGATCAATCGACTGGCGGCAAAGTTCCCGGCGACGGTGAAGTTCGTGCTCGTCTATCCGGTGGCGGCTGACTCGCCGGAGCTCATT
The DNA here is from genome assembly GCA_963795125.1 of uncultured Acidimicrobiia bacterium. GTDB lineage: Bacteria > Acidobacteriota > Vicinamibacteria > Vicinamibacterales > UBA2999 > 12-FULL-67-14b. Next base: position 456,641 of record CAWCGQ010000003.1, read on the forward strand.
CGCGAACACCAGAAGAAGTTCGGCTACGCGCTCGAGTCGATTCGCGACACCTCGCATCAGCTGGTCAGGCAGACCGGCGTGACGGTGACGCCGGAAGTTGCGGTGATGGTCGGCGGGCGGATGGTGTATCGCGGCCGCATCGACGATCGCTATGTGGCGCTCGGTATCGATCGTCCGCAACCGACCGAGCGCGATCTGGAATCCGCCCTGGAGGCGGTGCTCGCCGGCAAGCGCGTGGCGCGGCGTGAGACCCGCGCCGTCGGCTGCATCCTGGCGGATCTGATCAAATGATTCCCCACCTTTGGAGAGCGACGGCTTTAGCCGTCGCCGCAGCTGCGATAGTCACTGCGCTAGTAGCGCCGGCTAAAGCCGCCGCTCCCCAAACGCCAGAGGTGACGTTCTCCCGGGACGTGGCGCCGATCGTGTTCGACGCGTGCGTGTCGTGCCATCGCGCGGGCGGACCCGGTCCGTTCCCGCTGACCACCTACGACGAAGTGCGCCGGCGCGCGACGCAGATCGCGGAGGTGACGCGCACGCGCTTCATGCCGCCGTGGAAAGTAGAGCCTGCCGTCGGACACTTCGTTGGACAACGACTGCTGACCGATCAGGAAATCACCACGCTCGCTCGATGGGCGACAGGGGGCGCCCCTGAAGGCGATGCCACTGCGCTCCCCGCGTTGCCGAAGTTCGCCGACGGCTGGCTGCTCGGCAAGCCCGACCTGATCGTCAAGCCCGATGCCGCATTTGCCCTGCCCGCGCAACAGGCCGATGCCTTTCGCATCTTCGCGATTCGCATTCCGGTGTCGGAGCGGAGCTACGTGACCGGCATCGAGTTTCATCCCGGCAACGCGCGGGTCGTGCATCACGCCAACATCCGCCTCGATCGGACGCCGGCCACGCGCCTGCTCGACGAGGCCGATCCGCTCCCGGGCTACGACGGGCTGATGCCGCGGTCGGCGGAGTATCCCGAAGGCCACTTCCTTGGCTGGACGCCGGGGCAGGTCGCGCCGCTGGTGCAGCCCGAGTTCGCGTGGACCCTCGAACCGGGCAGCGACCTGGTGGTGCAGCTCCACCTTCAGCCCAGCGGCGCCGTCGAACAGGTATTGCCGGAGATCGGTTTCTATTTCACCGAGCGCACGCCGCGGCGGACGCCGACCATCCTGCGGCTCGGTTCGCAGGGCATCGACATTCCACCGGGCGATGGACGCTACGTGATCCGCGACTCGTACGTGCTGCCGGTCGATGTGCAACTGCTCGCCATCCAGCCGCATGCGCACTATCGCGCCACGAACATTCTCGGCACGGCGACGCTGCCGGACGGCACGACCAGGACCGTGATGCACATTGCCGACTGGGACTTTCGCTGGCAGCATGTCTATCGCGAAGTGTCGCCGCTCCCGCTGCCGAAGGGCACGCGCCTGTCGATGGAGTACACCTACGACAACTCGGCGTCGAATGTGCGCAATCCCGAGCTGCCGCCGGCGCGGGTGTTCTGGGGGCAGCGCTCGCGCGACGAGATGGGCGACCTGTGGTTCCAGTTGCTCGCCTCGAACGATGCCGATCGCGCCCGGATGAACGCCGAGATCACCGCCAAGATGACCGGTGAAGACATCGTCGGCTACGAGACGATGTTGAAAGTGACCCCGAACGACGCCGAGCTGCACGACGATGTGGCGTTGCTGTATTTGGGGATGGGTTTCGCCGCGAATGCGGTGCGTCACTTCCAGGCATCGGCGGGGTTGAAGCCCGAATCAGCGGCGGCACACTTCAATCTTGGCACCGCGCTGGCGCAGGCAGGCCGGTTCGACGATGCGATCCGCTCGTTCAGGGAGGCGCTGGCGCGGCGGCCCGATTACGCGATGGCGCACGGCAATCTCGGGCGCATGCTGCTCGTCACCGGCGATGTCCCGGAAGCGCTCAGGCACTACCAGGAATCGGTGCGGCTCGATCCCAACAATCCGCAGGGCCTGCTCGGCCTGGCGGAGGTGCTCGCGCTGCGCGGAGCATTCGATCGCGCGATCGAGATGCTCGATCGCGCCCTCCGCCTGCCGCTCAACGACGCGCTGGCCGAGGAAATCCGCGCCCAGCGCGAGCGGTATAAGAGGCAGTAGGCTACCGGCTACCGTCCACTGCCACGATCTTCTTAATCAGCACTTCGAGCTGCTCGGAGGTCGGCTGTCCCGGCAGATACGACGACACTTTGCCGTCGCGATCGATCATCACGTAGGTCGGGGTGGTCGAGACGCCGTACTTCAAGTAGAGATCGTCGCTGACCGGCGTCGACACCGTCTTCATCCACGGATAGAACTGGTCGCGCACGCGTTCGATGTAAGCGAGCTCTTCGGCGCCGTCCGCCGGCTTGCGCTTCTCGACGTAGCCGAACCGCTGCGTCGGGGCGATCACCGTGATGCCCGAGCTCTTGTACTTGGTCACGAGCGCGTCGAGGATGGGGCCCTGCGTCTTGCAGTCGCCGCACCAGTGCGCCCACAGGAACAGCACCACCGGCTTGCCCTTGAGCGCGGCCAGCGAGGTTTTCGGTCCCAGCCATTCCTGTGACTCGATCGGATAGGCCGGCTGGCCCTCGAGGCCCAGCAAGTTCATGTTCTTGTTGAGACGCATGATGATCGAGCTGTCCTTGAACTGCTCGATCTCACGCTGCAGCGACATGATGGCCTCGGATCGCTTGCCCTGGCCCGCGAGCGCGAGCGCCTGCACTTCGATCGCCGCGCCAAGCGCGATCGGCAGGCGCGCTTCGTCATCGAGCTTGCGCGTCTTCAACTGTTCCTCGACGATCTCGTAGGTGCGGGCGGCGTAGGTCATCGCCTCGTCGTAGCGCTTCGCCGCGACCATCCCCCGCCCGAGCCACGAGAACGCTTCGATCGCGATCGGCGTGGTGCCGTGCGCGGCCATGTCGTCGAGCACGAGCTTCTCGGCTTTCTTGAAGTCGTTTTCCGCGATCGCATCGCGCACCAGCTGCACGATCGTCTTCGGCGGAGCCGGCTTCGCAACTTCCTGTGCGGATGCGCTCACGCCTGGTCCCGCCGAAGCTTCGGCGCAGGCGACGACAAACAGAGACAAAATCAGGGTCGAAAAGGTGCGCGTCATCAAGTGAGGATACTCCCACTTACGGGTTTATAGTTGCCCGATGCGCCGAGCTCTTCCGCTGGCCGCGGTGGTCGGATTTTCACTGCTATGGGCCGCCCTGCCTTCTGCTCAACCGCAGCCGAGGGCGAGGGACCTGGGCATTCCCTTCGCGGGCACACCCGGCACCCAGAACGCGATCACCGATGTACCAGGTGTTCAGGTCGGCATGACGACACTGATTTCGGGGGAAGGGAAGCTCGTGCCAGGGCAAGGCCCGGTGCGCACCGGCGTCACCGCGATCCTGCCGCGCGGTCAGACCTTCGATCCGGTGTTCGCCGCCACCCACGTGCAGAACGGCAACGGCGACCTGACGGGGACACACTGGATCGGCGAATCCGGATTTCTCGAGACTCCGTTGCTGATTACCAATACCGGCAGCGTCGGCGTGGTCCGCGACGCCGCCCTGGGCTGGATGGCCAGGCATAAGTACTTCTCACCGCTGATTGCCTACGTGTGGTTCGCCTATCCGGTGGTCGGAGAAACCTACGACGGCACGCTCAACGACATGTACGGCTTTCACGTAAGGCCCAACCATGTCGAGTCCGCCCTGGACTCGGCCGCGGCCGGGAAGGTTGCCGAAGGCAATGTCGGCGGCGGCACCGGCATGAGCTGTCTCGGCTTCAAGTGTGGCACCGGAACCGCGTCACGCGTGATTCGCGCCGGTGACACGCCGTACACGGTCGGTGTCCTCGTCCAGGCGAATTTCGGCGCCCGCGAACAGCTCACCATCGCTGGGGTTCCGGTTGGGCGCGAGATCAAGGGGTTCGAGGCCAGGTTCGACTTCGCGCCGCCGCCGGCAGCGGCCGAGGGTGGTGGGCGCGGATCGATTATCGCGATTGTCGCCACGGATGCGCCGCTGTTGCCCCACCAACTGCGCCGGGTCGCGCTGCGCATCGGATTTGGCGTCGGCCGCACCGGCGGCACCGCCAGCAATTTCTCCGGCGACATCTTTCTTGCGTTCTCGACCGCCAACCAGGGCGCCGCTGCGCGCGACGGCCTGAAGAGCCTGGCGATGCTTCCCAACGACGCACTCGATCCGGTGTTTGACGCGACCGTCGATGCGACGGAGGAAGCGATCATCAACTCGATGGTTGCGGCGAGGACCCTGACCGGCATCAACGGCAACATCATCCACGCGATTCCCCACGACCAGTTACGTGCCGCGCTGCGCAAGTACGGCCGGCTCAGCGATAAATAGTTTCGAAGGACATTACATGCATCATCGTCGTGCCGGCACCTGGCTCATCGTCGCTCTCGTCGCCGCATCTGCGGCCGTCCCGGGCAGTCATGCCCAGACGCGATCGATCCGCGGGTTTCCCGACGATGCCGTCGCGGCCCAGCGGCAGCGCGAAGAGCAGTTCAGGAAGATTCCTGACGCGGCAAAGCTGAAGGAGTACATGGAGGCGATGGCAGGCGAACCGCACGTCGCCGGCCAGCCGTCGTCGAAGCGGGTCGCCGACTACGCGCTCGCCAAGTTCAAGTCGTTCGGCCTCGATGCGACGCTCGAAGAGTTCGAGGCGATGATGCCGTGGCCGATCGAGACCACCGTCGAAGTGGTGGGGCCGGAAAAATATACGTTGCGCGTCAAGGAGCCGGTCCTGCCGGAAGATCCTGACTCCGGCGATCAGACACCGCTCTACAACGCCTACTCGGCCGATGGCAACGTCACCGGCGAGGTCGTCTACGTCAACTACGGAATGCCCGCGGACTACGAGAAGCTGAAGGAACTCGGCGTCGACGTCAAGGGCAAGATCGTGATCGCGCGATACGGCGCGGGATGGCGCGGGATCAAGCCGAAGGTGGCCTACGAACATGGTGCGATCGGGTGCCTGATCTATTCCGATCCGCGAGACGACGGCTACTACGCGGGAGATGTGTATCCCGCCGGCCCGTATCGGCCGGAGTTCGGCGCACAGCGCGGCAGCGTGATGGACATGCCGGTGCGCGCCGGTGATCCGCTCACGCCCGGATATGGCAGCGAACCCGGCGGCAGGAAGATCCGCATCGAGGATGCGGAGACCATCCTGAAGATCCCGGTGCTGCCGATCTCGTATGGGGACGCCGCGCCGATCCTGCGGCAGCTCAAAGGCAAGGTGGTGCCGAACGAATGGAAGGGCGCGCTGCCGTTCACCTATCACGTCGGCCCAGGGCCGGTGCAGGTGCACATGAACCTGCGCTTCGAGTGGAAGAATCGCCCGCTCTATAACGTCGTGGCCCGCATTCCCGGCGCGACCCGTCCTGACGAATGGATCATCTTCGGCAATCATCACGACGCCTGGGTCAGCGGCGCCGACGATCCGATCAGCGGCGCCTCGTCGTTGATGGAAACGGCGCGCGGTTTGGGCGAGCTGCTGAAAACCGGCTGGCGTCCCTCGCGCACCATCGTTCTGGCGTTGTGGGACGGTGAGGAGTGGGGCCTGCTCGGATCGACCGAGTGGGCGGAGAAGCACGACGCCGAGTTGAAGCAGAAGGCCGCGGTCTACATCAACACCGACGGCACCGGCAAAGGCTGGCTCAACACCGGCGGTTCGCACGGTCTTCAGCAGTTCATGAACGAAGTCGCGAAGGAGGTCAACGATCCGCGCACCGGCAAGCCGGTGTTCGACGAGGCCCGGCGCCGCGCCGTGCTCGGCGAGCCGGAAGCCGAACGCAAGGCCGCGGAAGCGGATCCGTCGTTGCGGCTGGCGCCGCTTGGCTCCGGCTCCGACTTCACCCCGTTCCTTCAGCACCTGACCCTGTCGGCGCTCAATGTCGGCTTCGGTGGTGAAAGCCCGGGCGGCGTGTATCACTCGGCGTACGACACCATCAAGTGGTACCAGACCTACTCCGACGGCGACTACAGCTACGGTCGCACCCTGTCGCAGCTGACCGGCACCCTGGTGCTCCGTCTCGCCGACGCGCCGGTGCTGCCCTTCCAGTTCACCGACACCGCCGACACGCTGCAGCGCTATGTCGTCGAGCTCGAGAAGCTGGCCGAGACCAAAAAGGACTCGAAGGTCGACATGAAGCTGGTGCGCAACGCGGTTGCGGCGTTGCGCGAGGCCGCCCAGGCGTTCGAGAAAGCCTACGCGTCGGTCGGCCGTGCCAACACCCAGACCCTGCTCGCGAAGAAGGAACTGCAGGGTCTCAACGCGCTGCTGCTGACATCCGAACGCAAGCTGGGCAACACCGAGGGTCTGCCGCGACGAGACTGGTTCAAGCACCAGATCTATGCGCCCGGCTTCTACACCGGCTACGGCGTCAAGACCATGCCGCAGATTCGCGAGGGGCTGGAAGAGGGTCGGTTTACCGAGGCGCAAGGCGGCGTGCGCACGGTGTCGGCGGCCATCAATGCGCTCGCGGTGCAGGTGCACGACGCGGCGAAGGCGCTGCAAGCGTCGGTCAGGTAGCGGGCATCCCCGTTTGCCATTGCGCTTTCGCGATACCCTCACGCGTGCGGTGGGGCTGCGCTCGAACAACCGATGCTGACGCTCATACAGAAAGTGACCATTGGCGGCGTGCTCGTGGCCGTGACGCTGCTGGCCGCGTATTGGGCGCTGCTGTTCTTCGCGCAGCGGTCGATCCTCTACCCGGCACCGCGACTGATGGGAGCTGCGCCCCGACCGAGCGATGCAGAGCAAATCTGGTTGAACACCTCATTCGGCCGCGTCGAAGCCTGGTATCTCCCGGCCATTCGACCCGCGCAGAGCCGATCACCGTTGATGATGTTCACTCATGGCAACGGCGAACTGATCGACTACTGGCCTGGAGAATTCGGCGAACCGCGCCGCTGGGGCTTCGGTGTGCTGCTCGTCGAGTACGCGGGATACGGCCGATCTGACGGCACGCCCTCGCAACCATCGATCACGGAAGGGATGCTGGCTGCCTACGACTGGGCGGTCGGGCACCCGGACGTGGACCCGTCACGAATCATTCCTTACGGCCGTTCACTCGGTGGCGGGGCCGCGGCGGTGCTCTCGCTGGCGAGGCCGGTGCCGGCCCTGATTCTGGAATCCTCGTTCTCGAGCGTCACGGCCTTCGCCGCCGGCTTCGGCGCGCCGGCATTCCTCGTTCGCGACAAGTTCGACAGCGTGACAGCGCTCAAGTCGTTCACGGGGCCGATTCTGATCCTGCACGGCGATCGTGACGACCTGGTGCCGCCGCAGCATGCCAACGCACTCGCGGCCGCCGCCAGCCGTGCCACCTTGAAGTTCCTGCCGTGCGGCCACAACGACTGCCCGCGTCCGTGGGCCGAGGTCCACGCCTTTCTGGTTGAGGCCGGGCTCCTGAACAGTGGCTAGCGTCCCCCGCCCGCCTCGGTGATCTTGCGATTGACGCGGTCCTGCAGCCAGTGCGCGTCCCACCACTCGACCGGGTTGACCGGCACACCCTGCACCAGCATCGTGAAGTGCAGGTGATCGCCGCCGGCCAAGCCGGTCACGCCGGTGCGTCCAAGTTCCCGGCCTTTCGTCACCGCGTCGCCAACCGCCACGCCGATCGTCGACAGGTGCGCGTAGAGCGACTGCACGCCAAGGCCGTGATCGAGGATGACGCAGTTGCCGTAGATGCCGAGGAAGTCGGCGTGCACCACCACGCCGGCGTTCGACGCGTGGACCGGCGCCTGTTGCACGGTGGCCAGGTCGAAGCCAAGGTGCACCTGCTTGTCGATCTCCTGGTTGTCGAAGTAATACGTGCGGCGGTCCGCGAAGCGTGATTCGACCTGCGAATTGCCCATCTGCGCGAACGCCTCGGTCCACAGCATCTTTGGCTGGCTCTTGTCCGCCAGCGAGGCGATGTAATCGCTGTTCTTCTTCCGCAGATTGCCGTTGATCTCGAGGAAGCCCTTCAGCAGCCCCTCGGGCGAGCTGGTGTCGACCTGCAAGCCGGGTGTGCTCGACGCGATCGCGGGCACCACGCGATCGATGAACCGCTGATCGATCGGAATCTTCGACTGCACGAATCTCTTCACGAACGGCCGGTGCTCGACCGGCGTGGTCACCTCGTTGCCCGCGGCATCGCGCGCGTAGGCGGTGATGCGGGTGTTGATGTCCTGGTCGTGCTGCAGCGCGAAGAAACCGACCCGCACGGCGGGGTCGGTAATGCCGACGGCGGAACCGGGATAGAACTCGTAGCGCGTGTCGCCGACCTGCACCCCGGCCTCGACGTCGTCAGGGGTCGCGCGCAGCACCACGAACTCCGCGCCGCCGAGATTGATGAAGTGGTGGATGGACAGCACGCCGACCCGTGGCGGATCCAGCCGCACGGTGAGGTCGCGTCGCTCGGTGCTGGACAGAGTGCGCAAGCCGTAGAGGGTCTTGCGGGTGGCGTCGACGGTCAGCGTCGCCGGTCCGTTCACGAGGCCGTCACGGCCGATGGCCGCGGTCATCACCAGCCTGCCGTCGCTGCGATCGGTCTTGAAATCGGTGAGCGGAACCGCCTTGCCGTTCTGTTCGACGGTGATCGACCCGTCGACGATCTCCGACGCCGCCTCGACGGTCACCGACACCGGCGTCGACCTGCCGATGAATTTCTCCGGCGAGCCGATGGTGATCGCCGGACCGGCTTCACGGCCGGCCAGGTACCACATCACGCCGCCGCCGGCCGCCGCAAGCAGGACCGCCGACAGGAGAAGAAGCTTGAAAAATCTCATTCCCGCTATTTCAACAGAAGAATGAGCGAAAATCATCCGCTATGCGACTCACGCTCGCTTTTCTCGCGTTGATGGCCGTGGCGACGACGGCGCCAGCACAGCAGGGCGCGAAACCTCCTCCGCCGTCAACCCTGCGGGCTCCAACACGCGCCGAGCTGTTGCGGGGCGACTACGGCCGCTACCGCGCCAACAACGATCTGCTCCACTACGACCTCGATGTTCGCGTCGATCCCGACAACAAATGGATCAGTGGCCGCAACACCGTGCGCTTCAAGATGCTGACCGACGATGCCCGCATCCAGCTCGATCTCTATTACAACTTCACCATCGACCGCATCGTCCACGAGAAGGCCGAACTGAAATTCACGCGCGACCTCAACACCGTCTACGTCGATTTCCCGCAGACCCTGAAAGCCGGCCGCACCTACTCGATCGATTTCCACTATTCGGGCTCTCCGCTCGAGCTTGGACGCTTCGACGCGCTGGCCTTCAAGAAGGACCCCGCTGGCGGTCACTGGATCAACACCGCCAACGAGGGCGTTGGTTCGGCGGTGTGGTGGCCGAGCAAGGACTCGTGGCGTGACGAGCCGGAAGGCATGGAGATCCGCGTCTCGATTCCGAACGGCCTGGTGAACGTCTCGAACGGCAGGTTCATCGGCAAGACCGATCTTGGCGACGGCTACAGCAAGTGGCACTACCGCGTGCACTACCCGATCAACAGCTATAACGTGTCGCTCAACATCGGGCACTACGTGCACTTCGGCGAGCAGATGGGTGACCTGACCCTCGACTACTACGTGCTGCCGGGCAGTCTCGAGAAAGCGAAGACGCAGTTTGCGCAGTCGAAGCCGATGATCGAGGCGTTCGAGAAGTACTTCGGCGAGTATCCCTTCAAGAAGGACGGCTTCAAGCTGATCGAAGTGCCGTATTCAGGCATGGAGCATCAGAGCGCCGTCACCTACGGCAATCGCTTCGCCAATGGCTATCTCGAGCGCGACTGGACCGGCGTCGGCATCAGCCTGAAGTTCGACTTCATCATCATTCACGAAAGCGCGCATGAATGGTTCGGCAACGCCGTGTCGGCGGCCGATCAGGCGGACATGTGGATCCACGAAGGCTGGGCCACCTATCTCGAGTGCCTCTATGTCGAGCACATGTTCGGCTACGACGACTACCTGAAGTACACCAACGGCTACAAGACGAAGATTGCGAACAAGGAGCCGATCGTCACCCAGCGTGGCATCGCGCGCGACCCCAACCAGGACATGTATTTCAAGGGCGCGCTGTTCCTCCACACTCTCCGCAGCGTCGTCGGCGACTTGTCCCGACGGAGCGGCGAAGCCGGGGAGACGGATGCGAGGTGGTTCAAGCTGCAGCGCGACCTCTACGCCGAGTTCAAGTTCAGGAACACCTTCACCGAGGAGATGGTCGCCTACGTGAACAAGCAGCTCGGCCAGGACCTGACCCCGATCTTCGACCAGTACCTGCGCCGCGCCGATTTGCCCGTGCTCGAGCTGACGTTCAACGAAAGCGAGCAGACGGTGAGCTATCGCTGGAGTGCCGCCGAGCGTGGGTTCGCAATGCCGGTTCGCGCCGGCGATCCCGCCAAGTGGCAGACGCTGCGGCCGACGGCCGAGTGGCAGTCACTGCCGTGGGCCGCGGCGAAGGAGCAGTTCAGGGTGGCAACCGACCTCTACTACGTCAACGTCGCCATTCTCGACGCCGCCGGGCACCCGATCAAACCCTAGCGATTTTGGATCGCCGCGTCGCAAAACGGCGGTTTCTTGGATTGCGCGAACGGCAGAGACGATCCGGCGCCGGCGCCACGTTTTCCTCTGTGAAGACACTCGTCACCGCGGGGTGTTGCTGATCCTGATCGGCTCACGGCTCGTCCCATCCTTCCCTGAAACGGTTCGACCAGGTGCGGCATGCGTGCGCGCTGGTATTCCGATTGCTCATAGCCGCTTCGCACGCGGTCCCGATCGACGGGACCGCTAAGGGAGGGGTAGGCATGGCCCGTAAGCTCGCTGGTTTGATTGTGGTTCTCGCCGTCGCTGCGCCGGCATTTGCGCAGACGCTGTTTCAAGGCCGCATCGACGTCACCGTGCTCGATGCGCAGGGCAGCGCCGTTCCAGGCGTGCTCGTCGAAGTGTTCGGACCCACCGCCGCTTCGCAGACCACCGACGCGTCCGGGGAGGCGCACTTTCTGAATCTATCGCCCGGCAACTACGCGGTGGCCGCGAGCGTCGCCGGCTTCAACAGTTATCGCAACGACCGCATCGAAGTCGGGGGCGGCCGCAGCGTGCCGCTGCGGATCGCGCTGACGGTGAGCGGCGTGACCGAGGCGGTGCAAGTCACCGCGGAGCCGCTCGTGGTCGATCCCGGACGCCAGACGATCACCACCAACGTGTCCTACGATCAGCTGCAGCGGCTGCCCTCGTCTCGAGATCCATGGGTGGTCTTGCAGACCGTGCCCGGCGTGGTGGTCGATCGCGTCAATGTCGGCGGCGCGGAATCGGGACAGCAGTCGAACGTGCTCGCCAAGGGCGCGGGCGCTACCGAGAACACCTGGAACCTGGACGGCATACCGGTCACCGACCTCGCCGCGACCGGATCGTCGCCGACCTACTACAACTTCGACATGTTCCAGGAGATGAGCGTGACGACCGGCGGCGCCTCGGCGACCAGTCCGACCGCCGGCGCGCAGCTCAACATGCAGTTCAAGGGCGGCTCCAACCGGCCGAGCGGCGCCGCGCACTACTACGGCGCGAGCGAGGGCCTGCAGTCGTCGAACCTGCCGGATGCCCTGCGGCCGCTCGCGGGCGCCAGCGGCAAGGGCAACCGGCTCAAGGAGATCAGCGACGTCGGCTTCGATGTTGGCGGCCCGATCGTCCGCGATCGGTGGTGGGCATGGGGATCGTACGGCCGCACCGACGGCACCCTCTTCACGCTCAACGGCGACCCCGATCGCACCAAGCTCGAGAACATGGCGATCAAGACCTCGGCGCAGCTGACGCCGCGGATTCGTCCCGAGTTCCTGTTCTTCCGCGGCAACAAGGTCAAGAACGGCCGCGGCGCCAGTCCGTTACGTTCGGCGGCGAGCACGTGGGACCAGAAAGGCCCGACACCGCTCTACAAAGGGCAAGTCAATCTGACGGCGGGCAGCAACATGTTCCTCACGCTGCGTGCCGGCCACGTCGGCAACGGCTTTTCGCTGACGCCGCAGGGCGGGCTGGCGACCACCGGCTATCGAGACGCCCAGCGCGTGCGCCGCGGTTCGTATGTGTTCTACGAAACCAAGCGCCCGGACAACAGCCTGCTCGGCGACGGCACCTGGTTCAGGGGCCGCCACGAGATCGCGTTTGGCGGCAGCTGGCGTCACACCAAGGATGATGAACGGCAGGAGTTCCCGGGCAGCGGCGTCGACAACCTGCATGCGGCCGACTTCGCGACCAGCCGTCGCATCCAGGCGTGGCTGTACCGGCCGTTCTTTGCATCGAGCGTCGGCGTCAACCAGAGCCTGTATTTCGGTGACACCATTCACAGCGGCCGCGTCACGGCGCAGCTGTCGCTGCGCTACGACCGCAGTTACGCGTCGATGCTCGAAAGCGCGCAGGCGGCCATCCCCGGCTTCCCGGCGCTGCTGCCGGCGATTACCGCCCCCGCGGTCGACAAGATGATCGATCTGAGCCTGTTCTCGCCCCGCGCGGGCATCAGCTATGCGCTCGACCAGAACGCGCGCACGCTGCTGCGCGCCAGCTACGGGCTGTTCGGATCGCAACTTGGCACCGCGACGGTCCAGGCGTTCTCCGCGGCCTCACAGGCGGTGCTGATCTATTCGGCCACCGATCGCAACGGCAACAACGTCGCCGATCCGGGCGAGCTCGAAACGCTGCTCAACTTCGGTGGCGTCGATCCGGAGCGCCCCGGCGCCGGCGTGAACTTCAACCGCGTCTCGCCCGATCTGAAAGCGCCGAAGACGCACGAGCTGGTCGCCGGCATCGATCGCGAGCTGATGCCGCAGTTCGGGGTCAGCGCCTCGGTGACGTGGCGGCGATTCACCGACGTGATCTGGAGCGGCCAGGATCTGGCGCAGCTGATCACGGTCTATCCACTGGTCGGGGTGACGCGCGCCGACTACCAGCTCGAAGGCGTGGTGCAGGGCACGGTCGAAGGGATTGGCAGCTACCGCCAGGACTACTACGCGCCGCGCGAATCGAGCCTGCCGCCCGGCAACGGCGGCGAGTTCCGCAACCGCCCGGACTACAGCCAGCAGTATCTCGGCCTCGAAATGCAGGCGACCAAGCGGCTCTCGAACCGCTGGATGGCACGGGTCGGATTCTCGACCAACCGTCACACCGAGCACTTCGCCGGCGAAGGCGCGCTGCACGATCCGGGCGCCTCGACGACGTGGCCGAATATCGACGGCGGCGCGTTTGTCACCGGCACCTCGGGTAGCGGCAAGAGTGAGATTTACCTGATCCTGCCGCGCTACCAGGTTACGGCGTCGGGCCTCTATCAATTCGGATGGGGCATCAACATCGCCGGCAACCTGGTCGCGCGGGAAGGCTATGGCATGCCGTTTTACGAGCCGGTCGAGTCCGCCGATCCGCTGTTGCCGGAGAAGCGCGTCCTGCTGGTCGATCCGGCGAAGAGCCGGCTGCCTGGCGTGACGTCGCTTGACCTGCGCGCCGAAAAATCGATCGCCTTCGGCGGCCGCGAGCTCGCGCTCTCGCTGGACCTGTTCAATGCGTTCAACAACGCCACGGTGCTCGGGCGTCAATACGACGTCACCGCCACCGGCACCACGGGGTACAACCAGCCGCTGGAAATCATGAACCCGCGGCTGTTGCGGTTCGGGGTTCGGTTCCAGTTCTGATCGGTGTGGCGCGGGCGGTCACCTGGCCGCTCGCGCCGCGCCCTTGGTCGTGCGATGGGTAGGCGTTGCGTTCCAGGGATCCTCAGGCCACGGATGCCGCGGGTAGCGGCCCCGCAATTCCCTCCTCACCTCGGGATAGGTGCGCTCCCAGAAACTCCGCAGATCCCGCGTCGTTTGCACGAGGCGGCCGTTGGGCGCCAGCAGTTCGAACGTGACCGGGACCCGAGCGGGCCCGAGGCGCGGTGTTTCGGCGAGACCGAAGAGTTCCTGCAGCTTCACCGACACCACGACGCTGCCGTCGTCTCGATAGTCGATCGCCATGTCCCGGCCGCTGGGCACCGGCAGACGCTCCGGTGCGGACGCGGCGAGCGTGTCGCGAACGGACCACGGAAGGGCGTCGGCGGTCAGCTCGATCTGATCGAGCCGCCGCGCCGCTGCGGCGATCAGCTGGACAGTAGCGGGAATGTCGATCGGGATCCCCGCGAACTGCGAGGCGGCGCAAGAGGCGTTGGCTGGCATCGTCCGGACCGCGCTCGAGCCACCGTTCGGCGAGCAGCCGCGCGCGAATGGCGTCATCCGGCGCGACCGGATGGACGCGCAGCTCGATGGCGTCGTAGCGGTCGATCACACTGGCCTTGACGACATCGCCGCTCAACTCGTGGCTGACCTCGCTCGAGGTCGGCGCCAGCCACTCGGGTTCGATGCGCGAGGCCAGGCGGATGATGGCCTCGGTCATGGTGGAAACACGGCCGGAGGTGACGTCGAGGGCGATCAGCCACTCGGCGTCATGCACGCCGCTGTCGCGGCCAATGACGGCGCCATGCCCGGTGGCGAGCGTCGCCCGATCGCCGCCGCGTCGCCGCGCGACGCGATCCGGATATCCCGCGAGCAGCGCGCGCCTGAGCCCGGTCTCGTCGATGCGATCGCGGAAGGCGCCACCGAGGATGGGTCGTGAGGCGCGCTGAAGCTGATCGGCGACTCGTTTAAGGTGCTGAGGCATCCGCGACCATTGGTCAATGATCGGCAGCAAATCGCTCGAGGTGCTGAACCGCTGGGCCTCCGAAGCCTTGGCGAAGGAGGGCGCCGGTTCCGACAGCCAGGCGCACGCCGCACAACCCTCGAACGATCCTCCCGCGGCAATCAGGACACGGGCCAACCGCGGCGGTAGTGGCAGGCGCTGCATCTGCCGGCCGAGCGGCGTGATCTGGTCACGCTCAAGTGCGCCAAGTCGTTCCAGCAGCGTCATGGCCGAGGCCATGCGCGCATCGGACGGCCGGTCGAACCACTCGAACGTCGTGGTGTCGGCGCTTGCCCTGAGCGACGTCGAAGGGCCCCACGCGAGGATCGAGAGCAACGGGCCCGACAGGTCGATGCGATGAATCTCGGCCTCTCGATGCGGCCGCAGCCGATCGCGCGCATCCCACAGCCGCCGGACGGTGCCGGGCCCGAGGCGCGCGGCGCGGCCGGCGCGCTGGTCGGCGCTGTCCAGGGTGACTCGTTCGGTCGTGAGCGAGTCGACGCCGCGCTCGGCGTCGTAGCGCGCGACCTTGTGCAGGCCGGTGTCGATCACCACCGACACGCCAGCAACGGTGAGCGATGTTTCAGCGACGTTGGTCGCGATGATGACCCGCCTGCGCGCTGCCACCTTCGCCTCAGGGGCTGCGGCGGACCGTCGCGGTGCGGCGCGGCCAGCCCGCGCAGTGAGCCGTCCGCCAAGGCTGCGTCCTGCTCGCGCGCATCGAGCGAGCCATGGAGCGCCACCAGTTCCACATCGCCGGTCCTGGCGAGCGAGTCGGCGGCTGAAATCGTCGCCGCGATCTCTCGCGCCCCAGGCAGGAAGCACAACACATTGCCGCGGGTTGCCGGCAGCAAATGCCGCAGCGCGTCGGCGACGCTTTCGCCGGGCGCATAATCCACCGTCATCCGATGCAGCGTGCCCGGCACGTCGATGACCGGACAACCGCCGAGGAAGGCCGCGACCGGAGCGGTGTCGAGCGTCGCGGACATGACGAGGATCCGGAGATCGCCGCGCGCCAGCCACGCCTGCCGGGCCAGGGCGAGCCCGAGGTCGGCGTGGACGCTGCGCTCGTGGAACTCATCAACCACGAGCGTGGTGACGTCGCTCAACAGCGGATCGTCCTGGAGGTAGGCGGTGAGGATGCCTTCGGTGACGACCAGGAGGCGCGTGTCCCTGGTGAACTGCCGATCGAAACGGATGTGCCAGCCGATCTCCGCGCCAACGGTCCAGCCGCGTTCTTCCGCGATTCGCTTCGCCATCGCGCGCGCCGCAACCCGTCGCGGCTGCAGCAGCAGGACGCGCCCGCGATCGACCAGCGCCGGTGGCACACGCGTGGTCTTGCCCGCTCCGGGAGCCGCCGTCAGCACCGCCGCGCGGCTGCGATCGAGGGCGGCACGGACGGTGTCGAGCGCGGAATCAACCGGCAGGGCGGGCAGCACGGGGTATCATCAAAGCTTACTGTCCCCCGTAGCCTTGGCGCTGGGGGAGCCGCCAGGGGTATTCGTTCCGCCTCCGCCGCGCACTGCTTCGCGGCTCCGGCGTAACGAGTTGAGAAACACCCTGGAACCTGACCCGTCGTCGCGCTTTGCGCTCCGGCGGGGTCTCGCCCCAGCTCGCCAGCGAATCAGGCGGGCGAAGGCGGAACCGGGTAATGCCGGCGGAGGGAGAGCGGAAGATGTCGAAGTCAACACCCGTGCCTACGGCCAACACGTTTGCCGAGGCCTTTCCAAATTCAACCAAGGTGTTCGACGAGACGTTCGTCGACACGCCGAATGGCCGCGTCCAGCTGCGCGTGCCGGTTCGCGAGGTCGCGCTCGGCGGCGGCGAAGCCGCGGTTCGCCTGTACGACACCAGTGGGCCTCAGGGGCACGACCCCCGCCAGGGCCTGCCGAAGCTGCGCGAAGCGTGGGTGGCACCGCGCCGCGCCGCCGCGAAAGCGGGTCAGCCAGTGACCCAGCTGCACTACGCGCGAAAAGGTGAGATCACGCCGGAGATGCAGTTCATTGCCACGCGCGAAGGCCTGCCCGCGGATCTGGTCCGCGACGAAGTGGCGCGCGGCCGCGCCATCATCCCGGCCAACATCAACCACCCGGAGCTCGAGCCGATGATTATCGGCCGCAACTTCCTGGTGAAGATCAACGCCAACATCGGCAACTCCGTCGTCTCGTCGTCGATCGAGGAGGAAGTGGAGAAGCTGCGCTGGTCGACGCTGTGGGGCGCCGACACGGTGATGGATCTGTCGACCGGCAAGAACATCCACGAGACCCGCGAGTGGATCATGCGCAATTCACCGGTGCCGATTGGCACCGTGCCCATCTACCAGGCGCTTGAAAAGGTCGGCGGCCGGCCGGAAGATCTGACCTGGGAGGTCTACCGCGACACGCTGATCGAGCAGGCCGAGCAGGGCGTCGATTACTTCACCGTGCATGCGGGCGTGCTGCTGCGCTACATCCCGATGACGGCCAAGCGCCTCACCGGCATCGTCTCGCGCGGCGGCTCCATCCTGGCCAAGTGGTGCCTCGCGCATCACCAGGAGAACTTCACCTACACGCACTTCCGCGAGATTTGCGAAATCATGAAGGCCTACGACGTGTCGTTCTCGCTCGGTGACGGCCTGCGTCCCGGGTCGATCGCCGACGCCAACGACGAGCCGCAGTTCGCCGAATTGAAAACGCAGGGGGAGCTGACCAAAATCGCGTGGGAGTACGACGTCCAGGTGATGAATGAAGGCCCCGGCCACGTACCGATGCACCTCATCCGCGAGAACATGGAGAAGCAGCTCGAGTGGTGCAGCGAAGCGCCGTTCTACACGCTTGGGCCGCTGACCACCGACGTGGCGCCGGGCTACGACCACATCACCTCAGCGATCGGCGCGGCGATGATCGGTTGGTACGGCACGGCGATGCTGTGCTACGTCACGCCGAAGGAACATCTCGGCCTGCCGAATCGAGACGATGTGAAGGCCGGCGTGATCGCCTACAAGATCGCCGCGCACGCCGCCGACCTCGCGAAGGGCCATCCGCGGGCCCGCGCCTGGGACGATGCGCTGTCGAAGGCGCGGTTCGAGTTCCGGTGGGAGGACCAGTTCAACCTGGCGCTCGATCCCGTGACCGCGCGCGCCTATCACGACGAGACCCTGCCCGCCGACGGCGCCAAGGTTGCGCACTTCTGTTCGATGTGCGGCCCGAAGTTCTGCAGCATGGAACTGACGCAGCAGGTGCGCGCCGAGGCCGCGAAGGGCATGGAAGAGAAATCCGCGGAGTTCAGAAAAACCGGTGAGATCTACGTAAAGAGCTAGGACGAAGGGACATGAGGAACACGAAAGCGCTTCGTGTTCTTCGTGATCGTCGCGTCTAAGGTCTGGGCGCGGGAACTATCTGAATGATCGTTGGGAATCGCTCGGGCGTGGATCCCGGCTTGGGGTTCGGATAGCCCGCCGATCCCCCGTAGGTGTAGTCCTTGATCGTCACGCTCGGCGCAAACGCCATCGACTCGTCGCGAAACCTGGCGGTATCGAACTGATGCGTCGGCGGCGCCGAGAAGAGCTCGTCGCCCTTCTGCTTCAACACCGTCTTGTAATAGCCGACCAGATCCGCGAACGGCACGGTCGCGCCAAAAATGTAGAAGCGCTGCCCGCGGCCCGCATCGTAAGAGGTCAGGTAGACGGCCGACGGGTACAGCGGCGCGCCCAGGATGTCCTCGGTCGGCGCGCCGTCGGTCCGCGCTGGTGCCGCCGTCGACGGTGCGGCGCTGCCCGGTTCCGGGGTGCCGGGTACCGAGGTGTTCGGGGCCGGCGCGGTCGGCGGTGGCTGCGCCGGCTTCTGTGAATTCGGGCGCGGAAAGGGCTGCGGGGTCTGCGCGGCCGCGGCGGTCGCCATCACCAAGCTCAGCACGGACACGCGGAAACACCAATGCACGGAACTATTATAGGCCTCAACACCCTCTGACCTCAGGACCTTCAGACCTTCTGTGAAAACCTTCCTCGACTACTGTCTCGCCAATCATGACTGGCTGCTCGAGCTGACCGAAACGCTCGTCGGCCTCGAATCGCCGAGCGACGATCCGGCGGCGGTGAATCGCTGCGGCGCCGAGCTCGGGTCCCGGCTCGAAGCGATCGGCGGCGCGGTCACTCGGGTGCCGCCGTCAGCCCCCGGCTTGCCCGCCGTAACCGTGGCGAAGGTGGGCGATCACCTGCGCGCGGCCTTCGGCAGCGGCCCGCGCCAGATCCTGTTGCTCGGCCACTTCGACACGGTCTGGCCGGTGGGCCAGCTGCGGCATATGCCGCTGAAGCGCGAGGGCGGCCGGCTCTACGGCCCCGGGGTCTTCGACATGAAAGCGGGCATCGCGCTCGCCACGCTGGCGACGCGCGCGTTGTTCGACCGCGATGCGCCGGCCGACTGCCGGATCGTGATGCTGTGGACCACGGATGAGGAAGTCGGCAGCACGACCTCGCGCGGATTGATCGAGAGCGAGGCCGCGAAGAGCGAGGCGGTGCTGGTGTTCGAGCCGTCCCTGCCGGGCGGCGCGCTCAAGACCAGCCGCAAGGGCGTCGGCCAGTTCGAGATGATCACCCGCGGGATCTCGGCGCATGCCGGGCTCGACCCCGGCAAGGGCGTGAGCGCGATTCGCGAGCTCGCGCGCCAGATCCTCGCGATCGACGGGCTTCAGGATCCCGCTAGTGGCGTAACGCTCACGGTCGGTGTGGTGTCGGGCGGGACGCGCGCCAACGTGGTTCCGGCCGAGGCGCGAGCCATCATCGACGCCCGCGCGACCACGCGGGCCGCCGCCGACCGCGTGCAGCAGATGATGCATGCGCTCGCCCCGCAGATCGCCGGCGCGCAGGTGGAGGTCACCGGTGGATTCGATCGACCGCCGCTCGAGCGGACGCCGGCGGTGGTCGGCTTGTTCGAGCAGGCCAGGGCCGTGGCAGCCGAGCTCGGCCAGCAACTCGACGAGGGCAGCGCCGGTGGCGGATCCGACGGCAATCTCACGGCCGCTCTCGGCATTCCCACGCTGGATGGTTTCGGCGCCATCGGCGACGGCGCGCACGCGCTGCACGAGCACGTCGAGATCGACGCCCTGGTCCCAAGGGCCGCCACTATTGCGGGGCTGTTGAGCCTGCTGGTGAAGCGCTCTTCCTCGATTTGATCCCGTAACGGGCGCGCATCAGCGACACCACCTCCTGCACGCGCTGGTCGTAGTCCTTCGGCACGTACTTGGCGGCGTAGAGCTGCTGGTATTTGGTGACCATTTCGGGATAGGCGCGGTGCAGCATTGCCATGAAGTGATCGCGCGTGCCGCCCTCGAGGTGCATGACCATCGCGCCGACCGAGCGCGCGCCCGAATCGGCGATCGCTTTGATGGTGCGCTCGATCTTTGCGGGCTGGCGTCGAAAACCCCGGAACGATCGGCGCCATCAGGACGCCGCAATCGATCCCGGCGTCGACCAGCTGGCGGACCGCCTTCAGCCGCTGCATCGGATGGGCCACGCCGGGCTCGAGCTGCTCCCACGCGTCCTCATCCACGGTCGGCACGCTGATGTGCACGCGGCATGATGCCACCGCGGACGAGATCCTGGAGGACGTCGATGTCGCGCACCACCATCGGGCCCTTCGTCACGATGCCCACCGGCGACGCCGCGTCACGCAGCGCCTCAATCACGCCGCGCGAGATCCTGTAGGTGCCTTCAATCGGCTGGTACGGATCGGTGGCGGTGCCCAAGCCGATGCTCTCCCTGGCCCACGACGGCTTGTCGAGCTCACGCCTCAACACCTCGACGAAGTTGGTCTTGATGAAAATCACCGACGCAAATTGATCGTCCGCATCGAGTTCGAGATGCGACTGGTACTTGCGCGCGAAGCAGTAATGGCAGCCGTGCGTGCAGCCGCGATAGGGGTTGAGCGTCCACTTCATGAACGGCATGCCGGTGCAGCGATTGAGCGCGGATCGGCAGCGCACCTCCTGGTAGGTGGCGGCGTCGCCGCGGCGCTTCGCATCTGGCAGCGCCACCACGCCGCCATCCTTCACCAGCCTGGCGATGTCACGTGTCGTCGGAGATCGTCCGAGGTCAAAGAGCGTCAGGGCGGTCCCCATGCGCGTATTATTTCGCTTTTTGTTCGCCAGTCAAGAGCCGCGTTTACCAACCTCTCGCGTCAGAGCGCGGTGCGGGTGATGCCCCGTGGTCGCTGCTATGGGAGACTGAAGCAGAGGTATTCCTGGGCCCGACCGTTTTCGTCAACGCCGTTCTTGCAGGCGCGTTCGGGTTTGCGGCCTTCCATCATTTCGTTCTCTGGCGAGAGTCGCCGCGAGCTCGACTACCGCTGCTGATGGTCGTCTACTGCGGCCTCAGTTCGCTGCAAAGCGTGGCGATGGTGGCCCTCGGAGGCGCCAGCAATCTGTCTACGGCCCAGACCGCGCTCGATGCGCGCACGTCACTGGGGCTGGCCGCGGTCGCGGTGCTGCCATGGCTGGTCGTCGGAGCTGACGCGGTTTCGCCCGCGCGCCTACCTGGCCTCCGTGACGATTGTGCTGCTGTCCGGCAGCCTGATCAGCACCGCGGGACTGTCGATTGCCGGCACGGTGACGGCGATCCGCCTGTTGGAGATGCCGTGGGGCGAGTCGATCGCGTTCGTTGAGCGATCGGCCGACTGGCCGAGCCTGGGCGTGATCCTGTACGCGTGCGTGCTGTCGGTGTACGCGTTTGCCGCGGTCAGCGGGATTCGCCGGGCTCGCAGCGATCGCACCGCCGGTACCCTGATCGCAATCGCCGGCGTCGGTGGCGCGATCGCCGGAGTCCTGGCACTGCTGATCGATCTGCAAGTGGTGCGCGCGCCCTACCTTGGACAGCTGACCAACGCCGCGTGGATCGCGCTGGCGACGCTGCTGTTGTCGCGCGAGCACGCGTCGCGTGAACAGCCGGCTGGTGACGAGCGAGGCCCGCCTCGCGGCGGTGATCGCCAACTCCCACGGCGTGGCGGTGAAGTGGTACGACGAGCGGGGCCGGGTACTGCTGTGGAACCGCGCCGCGGAGGAAATATTCGGGATCAGCGCCGCCGACGCGATCGGCCAGACGCCCGACAAACTGATCCACACGCCGGAGGAATTCGCGGTGTTGCTCGACGCCCTGGCCACGGTCAAGCGCACCGGGCGGCCGATCGGCCCGGTGGAGTCCACCTTCACGCGCGACGCTACGGTCTGCATCTGCGAGTCAACCATCTTCGAGATTCCCGGTGACGAGCGTGGTGGCCACTTCGTCTGCATGAGTGTCGACATCACGCATCGCAAGCGCGTCGAGGAGGCACTGACCATCAGCGAGGCGCGCTACCGGACGCTCGTCGAGACGGCGCCAGAAGCGATCGTGGTGCTCGATGTGGAGGCCGAGCGATTTGTCGACGTCAATCCTGAGGCGGCCAGGCTGTTCGACGCCACGCCCGACGAGCTGCGCCAGTTGGGCCCGCTCGAGGTCAGTCCGACGGACCAGCCCGACGGGCGGCCTTCGGCGGCCGCCGCGGCTGCGTACCTGCGAGAGGCGGCAAGTGGCGGTGCGCCGGTATTCGAATGGACGCACCGCGGGCTCGACGGTCGGGAGGTCCCGTGTGAGGTGCGCCTGGTGCGCCTGCCGGACCCGACCCGCACCCTGGTCCGGGGCACCATCACCGACATCTCACTGCGACGTCAGTTCGAGGAGCAACTTCGCCAGTCCCAGAAAATGGACGCCATCGGGCACCTGGCCGGCGGCGTCGCCCACGACTTCAACAACCTCCTGACCGTGATCACCGGCTACGCGGAGACCCTGGCGTCGCATCTGCCGCCCACGCATCCGGACATGGCGCTGGTCAAGTCGATTAGCGATGCCGCGGAGCGCGCCGCGTGGCTCACCGCCCGGCTGCTCGCGTTTGGCCGTCGAGCGGTGGTCACGCCGCAGGTCACCGATCTGAATGTGCTGATCCACGACGTCGAACACATTCTGCGACGCCTGATCGGTGAGCACATCGAGCTCAGGGTCGATCTGGCCGGCGAGCCGCTGATGGTCAGGCTCGATCCCGGCCAATGGAGCCAGGTGATGTTGAACCTGGCCATCAACGCGCGCGACGCGATGCCCGGCACCGGCGGCGTGATGTCGATTCGAGTGTTCCCGGTCGGTGCCGGACTCGCAACCGCGGGGAGTGCCGGCGGGATCCTACGCGGCGTTCGCTGTCAGCGACAACGGCTCCGGGATCGCGCCGGAGATTCGCTCGAAGATCTTCGAACCCTTCTTCACCACCAAGGATGTGGGCAAGGGCACCGGGCTTGGCCTCGCCGTCGTGCACGGCATCGTCACCCAGGTCGGCGGCCACATCGACGTCGAGTCGGCGTCTGGACGTGGCACGACGATTACGATCTTTCTGCCCACGGTCGCGCCGGTCCGTGACGAGCGATCCACTCCGGCCGTCTCGCGCATCGCCGCCGGAGAGGCGGTCCTGATTGTCGAAGACGATGCCGCGGTGAGACAGCTCCTGGTGTCGGCCCTGGCCCGCCATGGCTTCGCCGTCACCAGCGCTCCGGACGGGAAGGCCGCCCTTCAGCTGATCGATGCGGACGGGGCGGCCGTCGATCTGCTGGTGACCGACATGGTGATGCCGGGCGCGCTCAACGGACGCGACCTGGCGGCCGCCGTCCGGCGGCGCTTTCCCGATGTGAAGGTCTTGATTGTCAGCGGCTACGTCGGCGATTCCGAGGTTCGTGATTCAGGCTTCGGCGCCGGTGACCAGTGGCTCCAAAAGCCGTTTTCAATGCAGGCCTTCGCCCAGAAAGCGCGCGACACGCTCGACCGCAGCTAGCTCTCGGGCTGGGCGGCGGTGCGCCAGTAGGCGAGCAAATCCTCGACCGTCGTGGCCAGTGGAATCTCCGGCTTCCACCCGGTGTCGGCCGTGAGCCGCGTATGATCGCCCAGCACCAGCGGCGTATCGTTCGGCCGCAACCTGGCCGGGTCCTGTTCGATGGCGATCGGCACGGTGGCCTTCGAGGTCATCAACTCGACCAGCGTCCGCACTTGCACCGGCACACCTGAGCACACGTTGTAGGGGATGCCGGGGTTCGCCGAACTCATCATCGAGCGATAGGCGCGGACGGTGTCGCGCACGTCCATGATGTCGCGTTCGGCGTCGATGTTGCCCATCGACAGCGTCGGCGCCTTCTTCCCGGCTTCGATCTCGGCGATCTGTTTCGCGATGCTCGAGGCGACAAACGACGGCGCCTGCCGCGGTCCGACGTGGTTGAAGGACCGCGCAATCAACACCGGCACCCCGTCGTCCTCCCACGCCCGTCTGCCGAGCATCTCCTGGGCGACCTTACTGGTGCCGTAGGGGCTGTTGGGGCGGACCAGGTCGCGCTCGGTGATGGCGCGGTCGAGCGGCGCGTAGACGAATGCCGAGCTGGTGAGCAGCACGCGCGGAGCGAGCGAGGCGCGACGAAGCGCATCGAGCAGGTGATGCGTGGCGAGCACATTGCCCGCGAAGGTCTCGTAGGTGTGCGCCCATGACTCGCCGACGTGCGCCACCCCGGCCAGGTGATAGATCTGCTCGGGCGCCGCTGCGGCCATGGCGCGGGCGACCGCCCCGCGATCGTGCATCTCGATCTCGCTCCACGCGACCCGCGCGCCGCGCACCAGCGGCTGCGTGCCCGGCCGCAGCCAGGCGACGACCTCATGTTGGTCGCGCTCGAGGAGCTCGATCAGGTGACTGCCGACGAAACCGCCGGCGCCGGTCACGAGGACTCGGGGCATCAGCGCTTGCCGTACTGCGCCGCCATGTAGGCCTGGTAGCCCGGGTCGCGCTCCTTGATCGGGCGCCACCACCACTCGTTGGCCTGATACCACGCCACCGTTTCGCGCAGGCCCTCTTCGAAGTCGACCTGCGGCGCCCAGCCCATCGCGCGCAGCTTGGCGGTGCCGAGGCTGTAGCGGCGGTCGTGACCCTTGCGATCGGCGACCGGTTTGATCAGTTCCGGCCCCTTGCCGGTGAGCTCGAGCACCTTGTGCGTGAGGTCGATGTTCTTCACCTCGTTGCCGCCGCCGATGTTGTAGACCTCGCCGTTGCTGGCGGTATGCATCAGCAGGTCGATGGCGCGGCAATGGTCGAGCACGTGCAGCCAGTCGCGGACGTTGCCGCCGTCGCCGTAGAGCGGCACCGCGATGTCGTCCATCAGGTTGGTGACAAACAGCGGCAGGATCTTTTCGGGAAACTGATACGGCCCGTAGTTGTTCGACGCCCGCGTCACGATCACCGGCACGTCGTGCGTCGCCCAATAGCTGTAGGCGAGCCGATCGGCGCCGGCCTTGCTCGCCGCGTAGGGATTGCGCGGCTTGAGCTCGTCGGTCTCGACGCTCGAGCCCTCGGGCACGCTGCCGTAGACCTCGTCGGTCGAGATCTGCACGAAGCGCTGCAGGTTCGGATTGCGCCGCGCGGCTTCGAGCAGCACGAACGAGCCCTCGACGTCGGTCTTGATGAAATCGCCCGCCGCCATGATCGAGCGATCGACGTGTGTCTCGGCCGCGAAATGCACCACGTAGTCGGCGGCTTCGACCAGCGGCCCCGCGATCGGCGCGTCAAGAATGTCCGCATGCACGAACGTATGACGGGGGTTGTCGATCACGTCGTGGAGGTTTTCCTTGCGGCCGGCGTAGGTCAGCTTGTCGAGATTGGTGACGTGCCAGTCGGGATGCGTCTGCAGCGCGTAGCGGACGAAATTGCTGCCGATGAACCCGGCGCCGCCGGTGACGAGAACGGTGGTGGGTCGGTGCATTCCGCAGCTGATCTTAATACGTGCTGCCGCCGAAGGCCCCGAAGAAGTTGGAAAACGACCCGACGCCGGCCAGCGTGAACGACATATTGAAGCGGCGGTCGCGCGGCAGGAACAACTGACTGGCGATCTGGGCGGAGTAGTTGAACGACTGGTACTCGAACGACACGCCGCAGCACTGCGCGTTGTAGAAGCCGACATACCGCTGGTTGACCAGCGTGCTGGTCGCGAAGTTGTAGTTGAACTCCACCCGTCCACCGAAGCGGCTCTGCTTCAGCCGGAGGTCCGCGGCCGTCTGGAGGTAGTTGCTGGCGCTGGCGTTGCCGACGATGCCGCCGGTTGCCGTGACGGTGGGGAACGACTGCCGGCTCCAGCCGCCGCTGACGTTGGCGGCCTCGGTCCGCAGTGTGCCGTTCAGGCCCATGCCGAGCAGCTTCGGATTGTTGGCAAGCGCCTTGGGGTCGTACTCCAGGCGGTAGTCGATCGCCAGCGGCACGAGCGGCGTCGCCCGGGCGACCAGCGAGACCGGCGAAAACGCGTTCGGCGCGCGGTTGCCGAAGCCGTACGAATACGAGGTGTCGAACTTGCTGGCCGCCGCGTCGGTGTAATAACTCTGGCGCAGCGACAGGTTGAGCAGCTCGCGCGGCGCGCCGGCCTGCTCCTCGCCCGCTCCGTCCTTGCGCACCATCACGCGGTTGGTCAGGCCGTAGTTCATCTGCGTCACGCCGCCGACGATGATGTCGTAGCCGGTCGAGGTCGGAATGCGATCCTGGTTGGCAATTTCGGTGCGGCGCTGGATCGAGAACGCCGGTTCGACCACGTGCTTCAGGCGATCGGCGATGGCGTTGCCGGGATTGAACACCCGTGAGAACACCGGGCCGATCACGTCGAGGCGCAGGTCGCCGTAGCCGCGGGTGATTGGTTCTTCGATCTGCGTCCGCTTGTCCGCGGCCAGGCTCTCACTGTAGTAGGTGGTGCGATAGGCGGCAGTGGCGTTGACCTGCAGGAAGGGCAGGGTGCTGAGCGGCACGCGGACCGACGGCGCGAGGTCCGCCTTGCTGAGGCTGAGGTCGGTTTGGCCGCCGGTGAAGCGGGTAATGAAAATGTGCCGGCCGGCCTCGGCGTTGACGGTGGCGAAAATCGGCAGCGGTCCGACGCGAAAGCCGCTCAGCGCCGCCGAGAAACCGGGCTCGCGGCCGTTGACGGTCGAGTTGGTGAGGTCCCTGAACGATTCGGTGCGGTCGAACGAGCCGTTGACCGAGAGGTTGCGCCACGAA
The DNA here is from genome assembly GCA_963795125.1 of uncultured Acidimicrobiia bacterium. Taxonomy (GTDB): domain Bacteria; phylum Acidobacteriota; class Vicinamibacteria; order Vicinamibacterales; family UBA2999; genus 12-FULL-67-14b. The sequence goes on from CAWCGQ010000003.1 coordinate 483,367, forward strand.
CCGGACACGCCGCCGTTGTAGGTGCGGGTGCTGTTCGACGCGTTGTAGAAGTCGTGGTTGTAGGTCTGCCGCACGCTCACGTCGGTGACGTAATCAACGCGCGCGCGGGCCGACAGGCCGAGCGGCAGGTTCTGGCTCAGCCCGCCGCGCATGGTCTTGCTTTGACGCGCCGGACGCGTGCCGCCGTTGAGGACCGCTTCCTTCTCGTCGAGCCAGTAGTACTTGAAATCGCCCTGGGCCTGCGGACCCCGCAGGTATCGATACTCGGCGCCCAGCCCGTTGCCTCGCGAGAACATCCAGTCGTGGAAGAACGTCGCATCCTGGCTGCGGCCGATCGCCCAGAAGAAGGCGTTGCTGATGGTCGAACCCGTGGCCAGCGACGAGCCATACATCGGCAGCAGGAACCCGGTGGCGCGGTCGTCGCTTTGGATCGGGTAGTAGAGCAGCGGCAGGTAAAACACCGGCACGTTCTTCACTTCGATGACGGCGTTGCGCATCACCACGTAATCGTCGAGGTTGAGCGTGGCGTTGCCGCTCACGATCTCCCACCGCGGCGTCGGCTGCACGCAGGTGGTGAAGCCGCCCTTCCTGATGCGGTACTTGTCGGCGCCGATCTTCTCGATCTGGCTGCCGTAGAAGTAAACGTCGGGCTCGAGCGTGCCGAACATGCTGCGGTTGCGCTCGCCGCGCTCGCCGAGCTGCGCAATCCCGTTGGCGTTGTTGAAGGTGCCGACCCTGGTCTTGGTGTTGAACACCACGCTGTCGGCGGAAATGCGCGCGGTGGGCGTCGAAAACACCACGTTGCCGATCGCGCTCAGCTCGCCGGTCTTGATGTTCATCTGCAGGTCGTCGGCAAAGAACTTCTGGCCGGCGTTCGCGGTGCCGGGCTCGCCTTCGATCTCGACCTCGCGTTGCAGCCGCACGTTATCGGCGTCGATCTGCTCGAAGGTGAACTGCTTGGTGTTCCAGCCCGGCAAGGCCTGCGCGGCGGCGTCGCGGGCCGCGAACAGCGCGGCAAGCGCGCACGCCAGGATGATCAATCGAACACGCACGGGAGTCACGTCGAGAATACCAGCCTTCGGCGCTTTCTGTGCCTTCTGCGGCGTTAGCGAGGTGTGGCGCCACCGGCGATGAGCTTCGCCCGCAGCGGTCCAATCATGTAGATCGATCCGCACGCCACCGCGCGCGGCGACAGCTGCAGCGCGCGCATCACCGCGGCCTCGGGACGCGCGATCGCCTCGACCGGAATGAACGGCGCCAGCGCGCGAATCTCCGCCGCCAGCTGATCCACCGGGCGCGCGCGGGGGCTCGGCACGGTGGTGGCCAGAAACACCGCCGCGGCAGGCGCGAGCGCCGCAATCATGTTCGTCAGGTCCTTGTCGGCCATCGCCGCGAACACGATCGGCAGCCTCCCGCTGCCGGTGTCCTGCAGATACGACGCCAGGGCGGCGGCGCCGGCCGGGTTGTGGGCCGCGTCGAGCAGCAGTTCGCCGCCGGAAGCCACCCGCAGCCACTCGAGGCGGGCCGGCCATTCACAGTCGGTCAGGCCGGTCAGGATCGCGTCGGCCGGGACCTCGCTGACGAGCCCCGACCATTGCTCGAGGATCGCCGCCGCAACCGCGGCATTGTCCCACTGATGTCGTCCGGCGAGCGCCGGTTGCAGCGTCCCCAACCTGCGCTCGACCGGCGTCGCCAGCGCATCGACCACCGGTGCGTCGACCGCCGAGGCGACTTCGGCAATCGTCGCCGCGGCCTCGGCCGGCAGCCGGCCGACGACCAGCGGCACGCCGGGCTTGGCGATGCCCGCCTTCTCGAACGCGATCTCGGCCAGCGTGTTTCCGAGGTGGCGCTCGTGATCGAACGCAATCGTCGTAATCGCCGCGATCGTTGGCGTCAGCACGTTGGTGGCATCGAACCGTCCGCCGAGGCCAACCTCGACAACGGCGACATCGACGCCCGCGCGCCTGAAGGTCTCGAACGCGACGGCGGTCGAGACTTCGAAGAAGGTCGGCGGGGCCTCGAGGGCGCCGCCGGCGCGAAGGGCATCCACGCGGTTGAGCACGTCATCGGTGACCGCTTCGAAGGCCTCGCGAAGGACCGGGTGGCCGCCAAGCGCCACCCGCTCCTCGATGCGGTCGAGGTGTGGCGAGGTGTAGCGGCCGGTCTGCAGGCCCGCGGCCCGCAGCCCGCGCTCCACCATCGCCGCCACCGACCCTTTGCCGTTGGTCCCGGCAATGTGAATCGATCGATACGCGCGCTCGGGATTGCCGAGCGCGGCGAGCAGCACGCGGATGTTGTCGAGCCCGAGCTTGATGCCGAACTGTTCGAGGGCGAACAGGCGATCGAGCGGGGTCAATCGCACACCGGTTGGCACCGACTAGACACCGATATCGGGCGGCGGCGCGGGGTCCGGGGCCATGAACGTCAGCACCTGCCCGAGCAGGGCCTTCATCTCGCGCCGATCGACCACCAGGTCGAGCATGCCGCGCTCGAGCAGGAACTCGCTGCGCTGAAAGCCGTCGGGCAGCTTCTGCCGGATGGTCTGTTCGATGACGCGGGGGCCGGCGAACCCGATCAGCGCCTTCGGCTCGGCAATGTTGAGATCGCCGAGCATCGCGAAGCTCGCGGTCACGCCGCCGGTGGTCGGGTCGGTGAGGATCGAAATATAGGGAAGCCGCGCCCGGTCCAGCCGCGCCAGCGCCGCCGAGATCTTCGCCATCTGCATCAGCGAGAGCGCGCCCTCCATCATGCGCGCGCCGCCGGAGCACGACACAATCAGCATCGGCGCCCGGCGCTCGAGCGCGAGCTCGATGCCGCGGACGATTTTCTCGCCCACCACCACGCCCATCGAGCCGCCGATGAAGCTGTACTCCATCGACGCCACCACCGCCTGGACGCCGTTGATCCGGCCGATGCCGACGATCACCGCGTCCGGCTGCCCGGTGGATTTCTGCGTCGCCGCCAGGCGCGACTTGTAGGGTTTGGTGTCGGTAAACTTCAGCGGATCGTTGGAGGTGAGGTTCGGAGCAATCTCCTCCCACCGCTCATCGTCGAACAGGATCTTCAGGCGATCGGTCGCGCTCAGCCGGAAGTGGTGCGCGCACTTGCCGCACACCTGCAGGCTCTTGATGAGATCCTTGGTGTAGATCACGGAGTCGCACCCCGGACACTTCACCCACAGGCCTTCGGGGACGCGGCTGGTCTTGCCCGGCGACGCAATGGGCTTGCGTGCCTTCTTGAACCAAGCCATATCCCATGAGATTAGCGCAAGTTCGCGTGTCGGCTGCGAACTTACTTCCGGGCCACGTAATACCGCGTCCCCTTGTTCATTCCCTTGATCTGCCGCACCAGTTCGTCGAGGGCGGCATCGTCCGACTCCGGATCGAACTCCGAGGTTTCCACCACCAGCAGCGGCGTGGCGGTGTAATGAAAGAAGAAGTGCTGATAGGCGTCGTTCAGTTCGCGCAGGTATTCCTCGGCCGGCAGCGGGATGTCGCTCTCGGGATCGGGGTCGCGCGTGCGCAGCCGCTCGATCAGCAGGTCGCTCGGCGCCTGCAGGTAGACCACCAGGTCGGGTGGCGGCACGTCGCGCGCGAGCAGGTCGAACAACCGCTGGTAGATGAACAGCTCGTTGTCGTCGAGATTGAGGTAGGCGAAGATCTTGTCCTTGTCGAACACGTAGTCGCAGATCGTCGTCTGGAGGAACAGATCCGCCTGTCGCTTGCCGGTCAACTGCCGATGGCGGTTGAGCAGATAGAAGAGCTGGGCCTGCAGCGCCGCTCCCGGCCGTTCCGCATAGAAGTCGGCGAGAAACGGGTTCTCGGCGTCTTCGAGAATGGTGGTGGCCTCGAGCTTTGCCGCCAGCCGCTCCGCCAGCCGCGTCTTGCCGACCCCGATCGGGCCTTCGATGGCGAGATAGTGAAAGGCCACTGCGCCGCCGAGTATAGTTTGTAGGCGTGAAGATCGAGAAGATCGAGCTGTTCCTCTGCCGCCTCCCACTGGTGCAATTCTTCGAAACGAGCTTCGGCCGTTCGTACGATCGCACCTTCGTGCTGGTCCGCGTCCAGGGCGGCGGCCACGAAGGCTGGGGCGAGTCGGTCGCCGAGGCCAATCCCTACTACAGCAGCGAGACCACCGACACGGTGTGGCACATCGTCGAGGGGTTCATCGCCCCGCTGCTCGTCGGCAGGACCTTCGCACACCCGCGCGAGGTCTATCCCTCGCTGCGGCGGATCCGCGGCCACAACATGGCCAAGGCCGGCGTCGAGATGGCGATCTGGGATCTCTACGCGCGCCTCCAGGGCCAGCCGCTCGCGAACGATCCTCGGCGGCACCCGCGACCGCATCGCGTCGGGGGTGTCGATTGGCATCCAGGACTCGCTCGATCAGCTGATGGAGAAAATCGAGCGGGAGCTGGCCGCGGGATACCAGCGCATCAAGATCAAGATCAAGCCGGGGTGGGACCTCGAAGCCGTCGAGCGGGTGCGACGGCGGTTCGGCGACATTCCGCTGCAGGTCGACGCCAATGCCGCGTATTCGCTGGACGACGCGGCCCTGCTGGCCGGGCTCGATCCGTTCAACCTGCTGCTGATCGAGCAGCCGCTCGATTACGACGATGTGATGGACCACGCGGTGCTGCAGGCGCGCATCAGCACCCCGGTGTGCCTGGACGAGTCGATCCACACGGTTCGAATCGCGCGCGACGCGATCGACGCCAAGGCCTGCCGGATCATCAACATCAAGCCGGGGCGGGTCGGCGGCCACCAGGCCTCGATCGAGCTGCACGACTTGTGCGCCGCGCACGGGATTCCGGTGTGGCACGGCGGCATGCTCGAGAGCGGGATCGGCCGCGCGCACAACATCCACCTGGCCAGCCTGCCGAATTTCCGCCTGCCCGGCGACATCGCCGCCAGCAAGCGCTACTACCAGCCAGACCTCATCGATCCGCCGATCGACATTGCGAGCGACGGGACCATTGCCGTGCCCGACGCGCCCGGCATTGGAGTGAATATCGTGCGAGCGCGGATCGATGCGGCGACCTTGCGGCATGTGAGCCTATGACAAACACGTCTCTATGCCTTCCACCTTCGCGCGCCTCGCTAGGGCCGGCACGTCGGAGGCCCGGCACTGCGGCGCGCGTGCTGCCGGTGTGGTTGTTTCTATGCCTGCTGACCAGCTGCGGCCCGGCCGCCACGCCGCAGGTCACGCCGACGACGCCGCCGCCCGCGGTGTTCGAGCAGAAGATGCGTTGGATTCTGCAGCTCGAGGATCAACGGCAGCTGCGGGGTGGTGGCGGCGACCTGGTGGCGCTGCTGAGCGACACCGAGGCGCGCATTCGCCGGCGCTCGGCGCTGGCGATCGGTCGAGTCAAGCTGGCTGAGCCGATTGCCGCGTTGACGACGTTGATGCAGTCGGATCCGGACGGGGAAGTGCGTCAGATGGCGACGTTCGCGATGGGCCTGATCGGCGATGCCGCCGCGGCTCCGGCGCTGACTGCGGCCCTCACCGACGCCGATCCGCTGATTCAGGGCCGCGCTGCCGAAGCCCTGGGGATGATTGCCCATCAGCCTGCCGCGCAGCCGATTGCGACGATGGTGGCGGCGCACGTCAACGCCAATGTCCTGAACGGGTTGAACCCCGACGACATGGGGCATCCGAAGGCAGCGGCGGTCGAGGCGGTGCGTCTGGGCGCCTATGCCCTGGTGCGTCTGGGCTCGTACGACGGCCTCGCCAGCGCGTTGCTCGATCGCGACGGGCGTCCCCGCAGCCGATGGTGGCCGGTCGCGTACGCGTTCCAGCGCGTCAACGATCCGCGAGCCGCCACCGCCCTGCTCGATCTCTTCAACGGCGAGGGGCAATTGACGCGGGCGTTTGCGGCGCGGGGCCTCGGGCTGTCGAAGGACCAGCGCGCCGCCGGGCCGCTCGTGACCGCCGCGGAAGATCCCGGCCAGCCTCTCGCGGTGCGCATTCAGGCCGTTCGCGGTATCGCCCTGCTCGGCGACGAGCGCGGCGGCGCGGTGATGCGGCGGCTGATCACCTCGCCACGCGTCGAGCAGAACCTGCAGCTCGAAGCGATCACCGCCCTCGGCGAGCTGCGCGATTCATCGGCCACCGATCTGCTGATCGACCTGGTGTCCGCGGCGTGGCCGTCGGCGCGCGCGGCGGCCCTGCGCGCCCTGTCGAAGTTGGACGTCGACACCTTCATCGGCTCGATCTCCGGGCTCGATCCGGATCCGCATTGGTCGGTTCGAGCCGCGCTCGCCACCACGCTCGGCGAACTGCCGCGCGACCGGGCCCAGGCGCCGCTGACGGCGCTGCTGAAGGACAGCGACCAGCGCGTCATCCCGGCCGTGCTCGACGCGCTGGCGAAGATTGGCGCGACCAATGCGGCGGCGGAGTTCCTGGTCCGGCTCAAGTCGGACGATCCGGTGGTGCGTGGCGCCGCGGCGCGCGGGCTGGGCACGATCAAGGCGGCGGATGCGGTAGCCGCCCTGATCGAGGCCGTCAGGACCGCGCAGGGCGACGGCCTCTACGTGGCGAGGACGGCGGCGCTCGAGGCGTTGACCACGCTGGACCCGGCCGCGGCCGGGCCGCGGCTGACGGCGGCGCTGGCCGATCGCGACTGGGCGGTGCGGGTGAGAGCGGCCGAGCGGCTGCGCCAGCTCGATCCCGCGGCCGACGTGTCGTCGATGCGTCCGGCGCCGGCGCCAAGCGTTCCCGACCTCGCCGCCATCGATGCGTTCCTGGCGCCGCAGTATTCGCCGCAGGCTTACATCGACACCAGCAAGGGCACCATCCAGATCGAGCTCGCGGTCCTCGATGCGCCCCGGACGGTGGCGAATTTCATCGCGCTGGCGCGGCGGAATTATTTCCGCGGCGTGCAGCTGCATCGCGTGGTCCCGGATTTTGTCGTCCAGGACGGCGATCCGCGTGGCGACGGCGAAGGCGGGCCGGGCTATACGATCCGCGACGAGCTCAATCAGCGTCCCTACTTGCGCGGCGCCGTCGGCATGGCGCTCGACTGGGCCGACACCGGCGGCAGCCAGTTCTTCATCACCCACTCGCCGCAGCCGCACCTCGACGGGCGCTACACGGTGTTCGGCCAGGTGGTCTCGGGCATGGACGTGGTCGATCGGCTGCAGCAGTGGGACACCATCGAGCGCATCCGCGTCTGGGACGGGGTCAACTGGATCGGCCAGTGAGCGGCCAATAAAAAAGGGAGCGCGTGAGCGCTCCCTTTTAAACTAACGGCTGATGAAGCTTATCGCTTCTTCGCCTTTTTCTTTGCTGCCTTCTTTGCTTTCTTAGCCATTTGTAATCCCCCCCTTCAGGTTGGGTTATGCGGAAGTGTCTGCCGCAACACGCGTCGGCCTCTGCCGCCTGGCACTCAGCGTCGTCGTGCCGGCTGTCTTCACGCTTCGTGGCGCGCTTGTTAACTTGACCCGCTACCAGCGAGTCCACCCGAGCCGCTCTCGCTACTCTGGGTCGCGCGCGATTGGTGAATAGGGTGGGGCAGTCTGTGAGAACCGCCCCTGTAAGCGGCTTAGCGCTTCTTGGCCTTTTTCTTCGCGGCCTTCTTTGCCTTCTTCGCCATTGTTCTCTCCTGATGGGGGGTGACTCTGCCTGTAGGCAACCACTGATTGTTTTTTAGTGTTCGAAGAGTTTTTACCTCTTCACAACCAGTGGCCTGAGCCGTCCGCCCTCATACCAGATGTAGATTATGGATGAGAAAAATCGGTTGTCAAGCACAAACGTTTGTTGTAGTCCGACAAACGCCCCGATCGATCGCGTCCGCTACACCTTCATCAAGACGTGTCGGCTGGTGTTCGAACAATCTGTAGAGAGTGTTACTGGGGTTTGCGTTGCTGCTGCTGCAGCGCGTTCAACTGCTTGGCGATGTTGCGGCGGGCGACGCGTTCGGCGAGGTCTGGTTGGAACACGTCGTTTGATTGCGCGAGCGACAGCAGGTGCTGCGACGCTTTCAGGCTGGCCGCGTAATCGTGAAAGTAGTTGTCGAGGATCTCCGCTTCGATCTGCCGGAACAACGGATTGTGCGGGTAACGATCCGCCAGGTCACGGATCAGCGCGAGCGCGTCCTTCGACCGCCGTTCGTACCAGAGATACAGCACGTGGATCTGGAATTGCGCTTCGCCGCGCACCAAGATGCCCAGGGTGCCGGCGCGCTCGAGCTGTGCGAGGCCGCCGGCGCGATCGCCGCCCGGCAGCAGCAGCAGGAAGCGCAGGAACCTGAAGATCGCCGGCGCGACGCCGGCATAGTAGCGATACATGCCGATCCCGAATTCGGCGTCGTGCATCGCCGGATCGAGCGCCAGGGCCTTCTCGAGCGACTGTTTGATGCGCTTGCCGTCGCGCGCCGCGGCAAGCCGCTCGACGCGGTAGACCCGGAACTGCGCGCGCGCGCCGTAGGCGGCGCCGAGATAGAACCACGCCTCCGCGCGCTCCGGTTCACGGGCCGTCCATCGCTCGGCTTCGGCGATGGCCCGGTTGGCGGCCGCCAGGAATGCGGCGTCGAGGCTGCGGTTGTCGAGGTCGAGCTGAATCTGCCACCACAGGCTGAGCGCCTCGAGCCCGCGGCAGGCCACCATCGGTGCCGGCGGGCAGGTGGCCGGCAGCACCTTGGTCAGCTGGTCGAAATCGGCGTCGAGGATCAGGTCGTAGGCGCGCGCCACCGTCGGAGCCGCGGTCAACCCGCGCTGCGGCGCCCTGTCCGCGCCGGCCCCTGGTGCGAGGCCCATGGCGCTGGCGACGGCGAGCGCGAGCAGCCTCAGGGTCACAATGCGCTGGTTCGCAGGCGCTGTTTTTCCGAATGACGCGCCAGCGCAAGCTCGATCAACCGGTCGACGAGCGCCGGGTAGGGCAGGCCCGCGGCTTCCCACATCTTCGAATACATGCTGATGGTGGTGAAGCCGGGCATGGTGTTGATCTCGTTGAGGTAGAGCGTGCCGCTGTCGCGCGACAGCAGGAAGTCGACGCGGCCGAGCCCGGCGGCGTCGATGGCGAAAAACGCCTCCCTCGACAGGCGCTGGACCTCCGCCACCATCGCGGCGGGCAGGTCGGCGGGGATCACCGTCTGCGAGTCCGCATCGAGATACTTCGCTTCGTAGTCGTAGAACTCGCGCGACGGCAGGATCTCGCCGGGCACCGAGGTCTTCGGATCCTCGTTGCCGAGCACCGCGCATTCGATCTCTCGGGCGTTGGGCACCGCGGCTTCCACCACCACCTTGCGATCGAACTGGAGCGCGAGCTCGATGGCGGGTACCAGTTCCTCGCGCGTTTTCACCTTCGAAATGCCGACGCTCGAGCCGAGATTCGCCGGCTTGACGAACACCGGCAGCCCCAGCCGATCAATCTTTTCCAGGACGCCGGGCCGATCGGCGTCCCACTCCGGGCGCACGAACCCGTGCCAGGCGCACACCGGCAGTCCGCGCGCGGAAAAGAGCACCTTCATCACCGCCTTGTCCATGCCGGCCGCCGAGGCGAGCACACCCGGACCGACGTAGGGGAGGTTCGCGAGTTCGAGCAGTCCCTGGACCGTTCCGTCCTCGCCGTAGGGGCCATGCAGCACCGGGAACACGACATCGAGCTTGAGCGCGGCGAGCATCGGATCGTTGGCGATCGCGTCCGCGGATGGCGGCGCGGCCGCGCGCGCGTGGTGAATCACTTCCGCCGCCGACATCGCCGTCGGCGGCTGGTCGGGCAGCGTCCAGCGGCCGTCCTTTTCGATCAGAATTGCGATCGGCTCGTATTTCTTGCGATCGATATGCTTGAAAATCGACGCCGCCGACGTCACCGACACCTCGTGCTCGCCCGATCGACCGCCAAAAATGATCCCAACTCGCAATTTCTTCACTCAGCGATAATAAAGGGGCCGGGGATCTTTTGTTCACGCTGACTCACACAAATAGCGGCGCGCGACGAGGGGTCCTCACCACCGCGCATGGCACGATCGAGACGCCCGCGTTCATGCCCGTCGGCACGCAGGGCGCCGTTAAAGCGCTGACAGCACAGCACCTTGACGAGATCGGCGCCCAGATCATCCTCGGCAATACCTACCACCTGATGCTGCGCCCCGGCGATCAGTTGATCGCGCGTCGAGGCGGACTCCACAAGTTCATCGGCTGGAGTAAACCGATCCTCACCGATAGCGGCGGGTATCAGGTCTTCAGCCTGGCGCATCGACGAAAGATTGAGGAAAGCGGCGTCCAGTTCAGCTCCCATCTGGATGGCAGCCTGCACGTGCTGACACCAGAGCGAGCCGTGGAGATCCAGGCCAACCTTGGTTCGGACATAGCGATGGTCCTCGACGAATGCCCGGCCCTTCCTTCCACGGCCGAGGTCATCGACACCTCGCTCGAACTGACCGCCAGGTGGGCGCAGCGCTGTCGCAACCGGTTCCTGGACCTGAAAATGATCCCCGGCCCTTTGGACGAAGGTGTCTCATCTCGCGACACTGCGCAGTTCGGGATCGTCCAGGGGGGAACGTTTCCTGAATTGCGCGCGAAAAGCGCGGAACTAACGGTCTCTATTGGGTTTGAGGGATATGCGATCGGCGGCCTGAGCGTCGGCGAGCCCAACGAGACTATGTACCAAGTGGTTGAAGCAACCACCCCACTGCTACCGGTCGACCGGCCACGCTATTTAATGGGGGTCGGGACGCCGATCGACCTCGTTGAAAACGTCGCCCGCGGCATCGACATGTTCGACTGCGTGATGCCGACTCGAAATGCGCGAAACGGCCAGCTCTTCACCAGCGAGGGCCCCCTCAATATCAAGAATGCGCAGTTCGCCGAAGACGATGGGCCGGTCGATCCGGCGTGTGCCTGTTACACCTGCCGTCACTTTTCGAGAGCCTATTTGCGGCACCTTTACATGGCGGGGGAAATGACCGGAGGAACCCTTAACACGTTGCATAACCTGAGCTTTTACCTTGACAGCATGCGGCGGATTAGGGAGGCTATAGCGTTCGGCAGGTTCGAAGATTTCAGGCAAAGGTTCCATCGGACTTTTAGCCGCCGCGCGTTGATTTCATGACCACGACGGATCCCCTTTTCGGTATGCTCCTGGCGCTTGGCGGCTCACCTGGACAGGTCAGTCCCCTGATCCAGCTCGTTCCATTCGCCCTGGTTCTCGCAATCTTTTATTTCGTGATTCTCCTGCCGATGAAAAACCGGCAGAAGAAGGTCGCGGATTTTCTCGCCGCGCTCAAGGTCGGCGACAAGGTCGTGACCTCCGGCGGCCTGTTCGGCTCGATTGCCAAGCTCGGTGACGACGCCGTTCAGCTGCAAATTGCCCCAAATGTGCGGGTCGATATTTCCCGGGCCGCGATTGTCGGCTACCAGGGCCAGGCGCCCGTGGTCGAAACGGCGAACAGATAAATCATGGCGAAGAACATTCGTTGGAAGGTCCTCGTCATCGTCGGTGTTGTCGCACTGGCGGTGTTCGCATTTTATCCCCCCGACCAGAAGGTGCGGCTCGGTCTCGACCTGAAGGGCGGCGTCCACCTCGTCCTGCGCGTGCAGACCGACGATGCGCTCAAGCTCGAAACGCAGACCACCGCCGATCGACTGGCCGAGCAGCTGAAGACCGCGAACGTCCTGGTTGGCGGCGTCACCTCGACCAGTGCGACGACGTTCACCGTCGCCGGCGTCGGGCCCGATCAGGACCCGGCGTTCCGAAACGCGCTGACCGAGGTGGACGTCAACTACGACCGCAGCCAGACCGGCGACACCTACACCTTCACCCTGAAGCCGAACATCGTCGTCCAGCTGCGCGAGGACACGGTCAACCAGGCGGTGCAGACCATCGAGCGCCGCGTCAACGAGCTCGGCGTCGCCGAGCCGATTGTCGCCCGCCACAGCGCCGCGGATCAGATCCTGGTGCAGCTGCCCGGTGTCACCGACGTCAATCGCGCCAAGGAGATCATCCGATCGACCGCGCAGCTCGAATTGAAGCAGGTCGAGCAGGGCCCGTTCTCGGACGAGAATGCGGCCAAGGCGGCATACGGCAACAACCTGCCGCCCGACATGCAGCTGCTGCCCGGCACCATCGAAGCGGCGCCCGGGCAGCCGGCCAGCACCGGCTACTACGTGGTGCGGCGCATCCCGGCGGTCACCGGGCGCGATCTGCGCACCGCGCGGCCGACGCTCGACGAGAACAATCGTCCGGCGGTGAGCTTCTCGCTCAACCAGGAGGGCGCGCGCAAGTTCGGTCAATTCACGCAGAGCAACATCGGCAAGCAGCTCGGCATCGTGCTCGACAATCGAGTGCAGTCGGCGCCGGTCATTCAATCGCGCATCGACGATGAGGGCCGCATCACCGGCAACTTCACCAGCCAGGAAGCGCAGGACCTGTCGCTGAAGCTGCGATCGGGCGCGCTGCCGGCCAACCTGACCTACCTCGAAGAGCGGTCGATCGGTCCGTCGCTCGGCGCCGATTCGGTCCGCGCCGGCGTGCTGTCGGCCGCCGGCGGCTTGCTGCTCGTGACCATCTTCATGCTGGTCTATTACCGGCAGGCCGGCTTCAACGCGCTCATCTCGATCGTCGTCAACCTGATCATCCTGCTTGGCCTGATGGCCTACGCCGGGGCCACCATGACGCTGCCCGGCATCGCCGGTTTCATTCTGACCATCGGCATGGGCGTCGACTCGAACGTGCTGATCTTCGAGCGCATCAAGGAAGAGCTCAAGACCGCCAAGGGCGTCAAGCAGGCGGTGGCCGCCGGGTTCGACCGCGTGTTGCTGACCATTCTCGACACCCACGTGGCGTCGCTGATTTCGGCGGCGTTTCTGTTCAACTTCGGCACCGGCCCGATTCGCGGCTTCGCGCTCACGCTCACGATTGGCCTGCTCGCCAATGTGTTCACCGCCTACTTCGTTTCCCGCACCATGTTCGAGCTGACGTTGTCACGCCGACAGGTCGCCAAGCTGTCAATCTGATATGGCCCTTTTCGAAAACGCGAACTACGACTTCATCAAGTGGCGCTGGCACGCGATCGCCTTTTCGGCGGTGATCATCATCGCCGGCCTTGGCTACGGCCTGCAGCGGGGCTTTCCGCTCGGCATCGACTTCTCGGGCGGCACGATCGTGGTGGCGAAGTTCGAGCAGCCGGTCAGCGACGACCAGGTGCGACAGGCGCTGGCGACCAGCGTCGGCGGCGAGTACGTGATCCAGACCTACGGCGATGCTGCCGCCAACCAGAAGCTGATCCGGCTGCCGCAGCTGGTCGAGGAAGAGGGCGCGGCGCTCGACCAGAACGCGCGCGCGGTGGTCGAGGGACTGACCAACGCGAATCTGGGCAAGTTCGAGATCATCAGCCAGGAGCTGGTCGGCCCGGTGATTGGCGCCGATCTGCAGCGTAAGGGCATTTACGCGACGCTGGCCTCGATTATCGGCATCACCATCTACATCGGCCTGCGCTTCCGGTTCGTGTTCGCGATCGGCGCCATCGCCGCGACGCTGCACGACGTGCTGGTCACGCTGGCGTTCCTGTTTTTCTTCGGCTACGACCTGTCGCTCAACATTGTCGCGGCCATCCTGGCGATTACCGGCTACTCGGTCAACGACACCATTGTGATTTTCGACCGGGTGCGCGAGAACCTGCGCGGCAAGCGCCGCGACTCGCTCGAGAAGGTCGTCAACCTCAGCGTCAACCAGACGCTCAGCCGCACGGTGATCACCGCCGGCACGACGTTCCTCGCGGTGTTGTCGCTCTATCTGTTTGGCGGCGAGGTGCTCGAGGGGTTCGCGTTCACCATGCTCGTCGGCATCATCAGCGGCACCTATTCGACGATTTTCATCGCCGCCTCGATCGCGATCATCCTTGGCAACAAGCAGGCCAGGGGACGCACGACCAGTTCGCGCAAGGCGTCGTAACCTCGCTTGGATTTAATCTCAGCGGCGCTGCTGGGGGTGGTGCAGGGGCTCACGGAGTTCCTGCCGGTATCGAGTTCGGGCCACCTGATTCTGGCGCGCGCGTTCTTCGGCTGGGATCCCGGGCGGTTTGGCATCGCGTTCGACGTCGCCTGCCATGTCGGCACGCTGCTGGCGGTGGTGGTGTTCTTTCGCGCCGACATCGCCCGGCTGGTCGCGGCCGCGCCCGGCGCGCTGAGCGGGCGCGACGGCGAATACGAACGGCTCGGCCGGCTGATCATCGCCGGCACGATTCCGATCGTGATTGTCGGCGGGTTGTTCGCGGAGGTGATTGAAACGCGCCTGCGCTCGCCGCTGGTGGTGGCGATCACGCTGACCATCGGCGCGGTCGGGCTGCTGATCGCCGAGCGCGTCGGCGCCAAGACGCGCGACGCGCGCACGCTCGGCTACGGCGAGGCGCTGGCGATCGGGGTGGCGCAGGCGGCGGCGCTGGCGCCGGGCATCTCGCGATCGGGAGCGACGCTGACGATGAGCCTGTTGCTCAACGTGCGGCGCGAGTCGGCAGCGCGGTTCGTGTTCCTGATGAGCCTGCCGGCGATTGTCGCGGCGGCGGCCAAGGAGGCACTGGAGCTGTCCGAGGTCGGCGCGGCCGGGCTGCCGGTGACGCTGATGGCCGTCGGCCTGGTGGTGTCGGCGATTGTCGGCTACATCACGGTGAAGTTTTTCGTGCGCTACCTGGCGTCGCATTCGCTCGAGGTGTTCGCGTATTACCGGTTCGCGCTCGCCGCGGTGACGTTGCTGTGGCTGGCGACGAGGAGCTGAGAAAGTTTGCACTAATGGCGTGGTTACGACGCAGTTTTCTCGCCGGCCTGGTCGTGACGGTGCCGCTGTTCATCACCGTGGTGACGCTGGCGTGGATGTTCCAGTTCATCGACGGCGTGGCGCGCCCGCTGTCGGAGTACTTCCTCGGCCGCGAAGTGCCGGGGCTGGGCGTGCTGATCACGACGGTGTTCATCCTGCTGGTCGGCGCGGTGGCGACCAATGTGATCGGCCGGCGCATCTTGCAGCAGGGCGAGAAGTGGCTGCTGAATGTGCCGTTGTTCAAGACGGTTTACGCGCCGGTGAAACAGCTGGTGGCGGCGTTTTCTCCCGACAGCGAGTCGGGGTTCAAGAAGGTCGTGATCATCGACGACCAGCGGCGCGGGACGGTGATTGGCTTTCTGACGCGCGAGTTCACGCTCGATCGCGGCGCCGGACCGGAAGCGATGATTGCGGTGTACGTGCCGACGAATCACCTCTACCTCGGCGACATCATCGTCTGCCCGCGGGTGCAGGCGTTTTTTCCGGACGTGTCGGTGGAAGAAGGCGTGCGAATTTTTCTGACGGGTGGAATGGCGCTACCCGCCAGCTTGAAGCAACAGCAGCAGGGGAGATAACGACGCGATGGTGATGAGGCTTATTCGACGAGTGGCCGTGGTTTTCGTGCTGGCGATGCTGATGTCGCCGGCGCTGCTGGCGGCGCAACCCGAGGACGCGGCGCACCACCGGCCGGGCGGCGAGGTCAACATCCAGCTGCCGGATCTCAACCAGGGCGATTTCCTCGGCATGACCGGGCACCAGATCCTGCTGTCGGGCCTGGTGGTCTGCGTGCTGGGGCTGCTGTTCGGCCTGTGGACCTACACCGCGGTGAAGAACCTGCCGGTGCACAAGTCGATGGCCGACGTCTCGGCGATCATCTACGAGACGTGCAAGGCCTATCTGATCCAGCAGGGCAAGTTCCTGCTGATCCTCGAGTTGTTCATCGGCACCGTGATGATCGCGTATTTCTGGCTGACCGGCCTCGAGGCGACGCGCATCGCCGTGGTCATCATCTTCAGCCTGATCGGCATCGCCGGCAGCTACGGCGTGGCCTGGTACGGCATCCGCATCAACACCCTGGCCAACTCGCGCACCGCCTTCGCCAGCCTGGCGGGCAAGGCGTTCCCGGTGTGTGACATCCCGCTGCGCGCCGGGATGAGCGTCGGCATGATGCTGATTTCGGTGGAGCTGCTGTTCATGCTCGCCATCCTGCTGTTCATTCCCGGTGAATTCGCCGGCGCCTGCTTCCTCGGGTTCGCGATTGGCGAGTCGCTCGGCGCCTCGGCCCTGCGCATCGCCGGCGGCATCTTCACGAAGATCGCCGACATCGGCTCGGACCTGATGAAGGTGGTTTTCAAGATCAAGGAAGACGACGCGCGCAACCCCGGCGTGATCGCCGACTGCACCGGCGACAACGCCGGCGACTCGGTCGGTCCGACCGCCGACGGCTTCGAGACCTACGGCGTGACCGGCGTGGCGCTGATCATGTTCATCATGCTGGCGGTCAAGGACCCCGCCACGCAGGTGCAGCTGCTGGTGTGGATCTTCATGGTCCGCGTGGTCATGGTGCTGGCCTCGGCCGGCTCCTATCTGGTGAACAACGCCATCGCCACCGGCAAGTACGCCGACGCGGTGAAGATGAATTTCGAGGCGCCGCTGACCTCGCTGGTGTGGCTGACCTCGATTGTCTCGGTGGCGCTCACCTACGTGCTGTCGTATCTGCTGATTCCCAGCCTCGGCGGCAGCAGCGAGCTGTGGTGGCAGCTGTCGTCGGTGGTCACCTGCGGCACCCTGGCCGGCGCGATCATCCCGGAGTTCGTCAAGGTGTTCACCTCGACCCACTCCAGCCACGTGCGCGAGGTGGTGACCTCGTCGCGCGAGGGCGGCGCGTCGCTCAACATCCTCTCCGGCCTGGTCGCCGGCAACTTCAGCGCCTACTGGCTGGGCCTGACGATTATGGGCCTGATGACGGGCGCCTATTTCCTGTCGTCGATGGCGCTGTCGTCGACGACCATCGACGGCGTGCCGCTGATGGTGGCGCCGGCCATCTTCTCGTTCGGCCTGGTGGCGTTCGGCTTCCTGGGCATGGGACCGGTCACCATCGCGGTGGACTCGTACGGTCCGGTCACCGACAACGCGCAGTCGGTCTACGAGCTGTCGCAGATCGAGGAGATCCCGGGCATCGAGGCCGAGCTCCAGCAGCAGTACGGCTTCAAGGTCAACTTCGCGGTGGCGAAGGAACTGCTCGAGGAGAACGACGGCGCCGGCAACACCTTCAAGGCGACGGCCAAGCCGGTGCTGATCGGCACCGCGGTGGTCGGCGCGACGACGATGATCTTCGCGATCATCATGGCGCTGACGCAGGGCCTCGAGGACCAGGCGTCGATTGCGATGCTGTCGATCCTGCACCCGCCGTTCCTGCTCGGCCTGATCACCGGCGGCGCGGTGATTTACTGGTTCACCGGCGCATCGATGCAGGCGGTGACCACTGGCGCCTACCGCGCGGTCGAGTTCATCAAGGCCAACATCAAGCTCGAAGGCGTCACCAAGGCGTCGGTCGAAGACAGCAAGAAGGTGGTCGAGATCTGCACCGTTTACGCGCAGAAGGGGATGTTCAACATCTTCCTCGGCGTGTTCTTCTCGACGCTGGCGTTTGCGTTTGTCGAGCCGTTCTTCTTCATCGGCTACCTGATTTCGATTGCGCTGTTCGGCCTCTATCAGGCGATTTTCATGGCCAACGCGGGAGGCGCGTGGGACAACGCCAAGAAGATTGTCGAAACCGAGCTGAAGATGAAGGGCACGCCGCTGCACGACGCGTCGATCGTCGGCGACACGGTTGGCGATCCGTTCAAGGACACCTCATCCGTCGCGATGAACCCGGTCATCAAGTTCACGACGCTGTTCGGGCTGCTTGCGGTTGAGCTCGGCGTCTATCTCGGCACCGGCGCGCCGCTGACGCTGGGCCTGTCGGCGGCCTTCTTCGTGGTCAGCATGTTCTTCGTTCACCGATCGTTCTACGGAATGCGGATCGAAAACTAGGGGCTCCGGAGCGGCGCCACCTGAAGCGCAGGTGTAACAGTTCGTCACCATGCGTAATTTCCATGGATTTGGGGCGATCAAGCTGTTGACGGTGAGTTTGAAGCCCGACTAGAATCGCCGGGCGTCTGAAGGGGTCAGGTGCGGATGTGCCTGGCCCTCTTCGTTTCTCCGGGCGCTTTGTTGTTTTTGTCGTGTTTTGTAGGGAGCCACACCGAAATTCCGGTGTCTAATTGAAAGACGCGCCCGCTATCTCGGGGGGCACGAACCGATCTCACGGTCACGATGCTTGCGTCGCGGCCGTGTCGAAGAGATAATCGGCGGTCTTGTCGGTCGACGTCGCTCATGACCATCCGGAGCGACGTCGGGGACGATTACGCAGTTGAGGAGGATTTAGTGCCACGCGACATGTTTGGTGATGTCGTCGATCCGTCGATCAAGATGGGCAACAAGATGTGGTACACCGTGCCACTGACCATGTTGATCCAGGCGGCGGTCGTCGCGGCATTGGTGATCGTGCCTTTGATGGCGACCGGCCTGATGCCGACGCCGCCATCGATGATGGCGTTTGTGGCCGCACCACCGCCACCGCCGCCGCCGCCGCCACCACCGCCACCGCCCGAGGCGAAGGCTCCGCCACCGCCGATGGACGTCAGCCCGGATGCGGCGCCGCTCGAGGCGCCGAAGGAAATCAAGGCCGAGACCGGTCTCGAAGCCGGCTTCGAGCGCTCGTCGGGCATTGAAGGCGGCATTGTCGGCGGCGTCGCTGGTGGCATCACCGGCGGCATCCCCGAACCGCCGCCGCCCCCGCCGCCACCGGCCGCGCCGGTTCGCGTCGGCGGCAACATCAAGCCGCCGCAGAAGACGCGCGACGTGCGACCGGTCTACCCGCCGATCGCGCAGTCGGCTCGCGTGCAGGGCATCGTGATCATCGAGGCGACGATCGGCCCCGACGGCGCGGTGAAGGACGCCAAGGTGCTTCGGTCGATTCCGCTGCTCGATCAAGCGGCGCTCGATGCGGTTCGTCAGTGGGTGTTTACGCCGACCTTGTTGAACGGCGTTCCGGTGCCGGTCATCATGACGGTCACGGTGCAGTTCACGTTGCAGTAACGCGGTATATCGCTGCCAGTCTGAAAGGCTGGCCGCCGTTCTAAATTTCTGGAGGATTGCGATGGAAGGTCGGAAGATTCAGTTCGGTCGGATTGCCGGTGCCGCGTTTGCGATGCTGCTCATGAGCGTGCCTGCGTTCGCGCAGGAGGGTGGCGGTCTCGATCTGGTCGACATGTTCGAGCAGATGGGTTCGGCGGCCATCGCCGTCGCCGTGATTCTCTTCATCATGTCGTTCTGGTCGGTGGGCGTCGCGATTGAGCGTATTTACACGTTCAATCAGGCGACCAAGCAGTCGAAGATGTATGCCCCGCTCGTGGCCAAGCACCTCAAGGAAGGCCGCCTGAAGGAAGCGATCGCGCTGTCGCAGGCCAAGGAGTACCGTTACAGCCACCTCGCGAAGGTGGTGCTGGCGGGCCTGCAGGAGTACCAGTTCCAGCAGGAGAGCGGCGCCAACCTGTCGCGTGAAGACCTGCTCGACACGGTCCGTCGCTCGATTCAGCGCGCCACCGCGCTGACCTCGAACGACCTGAAGAAGGGCATCTCGGGCCTCGCCACCATCGGCGCGACCGCGCCGTTCGTCGGCCTGCTCGGCACCGTCATCGGCGTTATCAACGCCTTCGTCGGTATCGCGTCGTCGGGCTCGGGCGGTATCGGCGCGGTGTCGGCCGGTATTGCTGAAGCGCTCGTCGAGACCGCGCTCGGTCTGTTCGTCGCGATTCCCGCGGTGTGGTTCTACAACTACCTGTCGGGCAAGCTCGAATTCTTCAACGTCGAGATGGACAACTCGTCGTCGGAGATGGTCGACTACTTCATCAAGAAGACGGCGTAATAGCGGTGACGTGAAGGCGGGTCTTCGGACCCGCCCGACCCGCGTAGCAAGGAGTTGTAACTATGTCGATGGATGTCGGCGGCAATAAAGGCGGAATAAAATCGGACATCAACGTCACGCCCCTCGTGGACGTGATGCTGGTGCTGCTGATCATCATGATGATCGTCGCCCCGCTGTTGCAGAAGGGCGCGGACGTCAAGCTGCCGCTCGCTGCAAACACGGCCGAGAAGCCGGAGACGCAGGACCAGACGGTGGTCGCGGTCGACAAGACCGATCGCTACTTCGTCAATGGCCTGCCGGTCCGCAAGGAAGACGTGCGGCAGAAGGTCGAAGAGATTCTCGAGACCAAGAAGGAGCGGATCATCCTGATCAAGGCCGATGAGGATGCGCGCTACTCCGCCGTGATGGACCTGATGG
The DNA here is from genome assembly GCA_963795125.1 of uncultured Acidimicrobiia bacterium. Classification (GTDB taxonomy): domain Bacteria; phylum Acidobacteriota; class Vicinamibacteria; order Vicinamibacterales; family UBA2999; genus 12-FULL-67-14b. Next base: position 503,507 of record CAWCGQ010000003.1, read on the forward strand.
ACGAACTGCGCGCCAGCGGCATCGAGGACATGGGGCTGATCACCGATCCCAAGAATCGCAGCGGCCTGCTGAGCGGAGGGGGCAACTAATGGCTCACGCCCACCAGCACCTCGGCGCCGAGCGCGTCGTCCAGGCCAAGAAGCTCGAAGTTTCGGCCGACATGAACATCACGCCGATGATCGACGTGCTGCTCGTGCTGCTCGTCATCTTCATGGCGGCGCTGCCGCTGTCGCAGCGCGGACTCGACGTCAACCTGCCCGCGGAAACCAAGACCGCGCAGCAAACCCAGGTCGACGTGTCGCAGATCGTGATCGAGTACACCGCGGAACGAAAGCTGTCGATCAACAAGTCTGACGTCTCGGTCGGCGAACTCGAAGATCGCCTGCGCAAGATTTACGAAGAGCGCAAGGACAAGACCCTGTTCATCGCGGCCGACGGCGGCCTGCGCTACGGCGACATCGTCGAAGTGATCGACGCCGCCAAGGGCGCGGGCGTCGAAAAGGTCGGCATCATCACCGAGGGGATGCGCCGCGCCGCGGCCGTGCCCGGACGCGTCGGCGGCGGCAACTAGGCCACCGATTAGGCGATCCCCAGCCACCGATTCGACACAGATTGAGGGCCGCTCCGCAACGAGCGGCCCTTCGTTTTGTACGAGACGAACCGTCGAATCGATTCGCGTGGTGACCGGCGCCGACCGCCGCGCCTTGGTCGATCGCCTGGGTCTCGAAGTCGCGGCGTTAACGCCCCGCAGCTATCAGGGCGCTGATGCGACCGGACTGCTGACCGCCAACTGAACTGCCAACTGAACTGCCAACTGTCAACTCAAAGCTCTTAACTGTCGACTCTCGACTGCGGAGTGCGTCAATAGCTCGGCGGGGGCACCAGCCCGAGCTCCTTCAGCTCGGGCAGCGTCCGGTCGGCCTTCTTCCAGATGTCACGCAGCTCGCCGTAGGCGCGCTGGGCGGTGGCGATGTCCTTCGACGCCATCGCCGCGCGGGCCAGGCCCAGCAGGGACAGCGTGCGGCGGGGCGTGCGCTTCAGCGACAGCTCGAACGCCTCGATGGCTTCTTTGGGCCGCCGCAGGTCCATCAGCATCTCGCCGACCTGCTCGTTGACCGGCTTCACGGGCACGGGCGGGCCGAACTCAAACGGCAGGCTGGCCTCGACGACCGCCGCCTGGCGGGCAAGAACGACGGCTTCCTCGCGCCGCCCTTCCGCGAAGAGCAATACCGCCTCGAGTTGCTGGGCCATCACTTGCGCCACGCGCGGATCGCCGCCGGTGCTCCCTCCCATGGGCATTCCCATGGCGGTATTCGGCGCCTGGGCCGCCGCGGGTGCCTGTGGGGCAATCGGGCGGGTGCCGGGCGGCGCCACGGCCACGGGGCCGCGGGCGACCGGCGACACGCCCGGGCGGGCCGGCGCCGACGGGTTGGTGCGCACCGGAGCGCCGTTGACCGGCGCCTCTTCCATCAACGCCGCCATCTGCTGCAGCGCACTCGAGATGCCGGCGCGATTGCCGGTGCGGGCCGCGGCGAAGCCGATGGCGAACAGCTCGGCGATCGCGGCGTCCCTGGGTAGATCCTTCGAGGCGACGGGCGCCTTGACCTCGCCCCACTTGCGGGTCTCGATCAGAAACGCGGCGCGGGCGAGCGCCAGGTGACTGCGCGTGCGCACCGAGCCGCTTTCCTTCGCGGCCGCTTCCATTTGCGCCAGCACGCCGCGCGCCTCGTCGTAGCGGCCCTGCTGCGTGTAGCTGTAGACCAGCCACAGCAAGGCGTGGAAGCCGCGCTGATCGACGTCGAGCTGCCTCGCGTCGCGACGCAGGTCGGCGGCCTTGACCGAGCGCTCGTTGATCGACGCCGACTCGTCCCACATCCCCATCGCCACGTAGATATGCGACGGCATGTGCAGCGCGTGTGAGGCCGACGCGGCGATCCTCGCGTAGGCGTCGGCATAGCGGAGCCCGAGCGGCGCGTGGGTCGGATCGTCGTAGGCGTGAATCAGGTAGTGCGCCGCGCCGGGATGCTGCGGGTTCTTGGCGTAGACCTGCTCGGCGATGGCGGCGGCGCGCATGTAGATCGAGGCGTCGCGGCCACCGTGGCTGGTGCCGAGCAGCGCCAGCGCGTAAAACGATCGCACCTCGTCATCGCCCGGATACTTCTCGGCCATGCGCTTCATCGCGTCGGCATACGCCAGATCGCGCGCCAGCTTGCCTGCGCTGAGCGAAGTCGAAGCGCCTGCCTTGAGCGGAGTCGAAGGGTCGCCGGGGCCAAACAGCTTCTCGACGGCCGCGATCCAATCCTTCTCCTTGTCCGTGGGCGCCTTGGCCCGGCGCGCCTCCGGGCTGGCGGCGAGTTTCGCCAGCGCGGCCCTCGCAAGGTCCGGCGATGTCCGCTGCCACACCGGGTGATTGAAGGTCATGGCCTCACCCCAGTAGGCCATCGCAAACCCCGGGTCGACTTTTTGCGCCTCGACGAAGGCCTCGCGCGCATCGTCGTATTCGAAGCTATGCATCAGCAGCACGCCCTTGATGAAGAGCGGCTGCGCCGCGGGCGAGCCCGAGGTCTGGAAGTCGATCGAACCGAGTTCCTGGGAGCTGGCTGATGCCGGGATGCTGACGGCGAGAACGGCGGCGAAGAGTGCTGCGCGCAGGTTCATACAGGGAATATATCCGCCTTCGCCCCATCAACCTACACCGGGCTGCTGCGGGCCAGCTCGCGTACACAGAAAACGGGCGGGTCGCCTTCGACCCGCCCGCCCGTTTGCCCTGCTAGCCTGCCGGCCTGCTAGCCTGCCGGCCTGCTAGCCTGCTGGCCTGCTAGCCTGCTGGCCTGCTAGCCTGCTAGCCTGTCAGTTAAACGAATACCTGAAGCTGAGCATGAACTGGTAGACGTCCAGCAGGCCGCTCGTCGACTCGAAGGTCCTGGACACCAGCTGGTTGTTGACCACCTGCATGCGGTAGCTCAAGCGGCCGGCCGCATCGGCCAGCGGCGTGGTCAGGATGTTGTTGCGAATCACGCGCTGCCCGACGCCCCAGTTCGAGTTCAGCATGTTGCCGAAATTCTGGACGTCGATGCGGAACTGGCCGGCGTTGCGGCGGCCCTTGATGTTCTTGAACACATCCTGGGTCAGGCCGAAGTCCACCTTGTGCAGCAGCGGCAGGAACACCTCGCCGCGCCTGGCGTACTCGCCGCGATGCGCGCTCAGGTACTTGTCCTGGGCGATGTAGGACTCGAACGCCGAGGCCTGCTGCGCGGCCGTGAACGTGTTGCCGCCGGCGGTGAACGTCACGAAGTTCATTTCCGAGGTGTCGCGCGGAATGTAGATCAGGTCGCCGTTGGCGCCGTCGCCGTTCGAATCGGCCGCGAAGACGTAGCTGGTGTTGCCGAGCGTGCGCGTCTCCCAGAACGTCGAAACGGTGGTGGCGCCGAATCCGAAGTACTGCCGGGTGTAGGACAGCGACAGGTAGTAGCGATGGCCGGGAGTGTTGTTGGAGAAGCCCAGGCCGGGGTTGTTCGCATCGCCCGCCGTGGCGTTGGTCGACCATGACGCGAATGCCGTGGAACCCGGATCGATGGTGTTCTTCGCCTCGCCGTAGCTGTAGGCGGTGCGGAGCGACAGGCCGTGCCACATCGGCCTGGTCGCCGAGAAGGCGAGGTTCCAGTTGCGGCCGATGTCCTGGTTCTTCATGACAATCGCGCTCGTGACCTGGTTGCCGGTGACGTTGTTGATGCGGTTGCTGGTCCAGCGCGGGCGCGTATCGGCGCCGACGTAGGCCGTTTGCGCGGCCGGGAGGTTGGCGTTGATGTAGTAGATGCCGTTGACGTCGCGGTTGTAGATGAACTCCGCGGTGCCGGTGAAGCCGCCCGGCAGGCGGCGATCCACGGCGAGGTTGCTGCGCCAGACCTGCGGGAACCGGAAATCCTGATCGGTGACGTTGAGCTCGTAGCTCGCCGCCGGCGCGCCGGTGACGTTGGTCGGCTTGTAGCGGTCGACGTTGCTCGAAAACGGGAACGCGGTGGTGTTGGCGGTCGAGAAGTTGCCCTGCAGCACCCCGGTGTTGCCGAGCTGATTGGAGATCCAGACGTAGAGCGGCTGGCCGGTGAAGACACCCGACCCGCCGCGAATCTGGGTTCGCTGATCGCCCGCCAGGTCGTAATTGAAGCCGAAGCGCGGCGACCACAGGATGTTCGCGCCGGGCATCTTGCCGCTGTCGTACTGCACCGCCTGCCCGGCTTCGTCGCGGAAGGTCAGGGCGTTGGCGTTGGCGTTGTTGTAGGCGGTGTTCTCGAACACCGGCACGTCGAACCGGAGGCCGGCGGTGATGCTCAAGTTGCTGCGCGGCCGCCACACGTCCTGCGCGTAGGCGCCGCCGTAGAGCGAGTGCAGCGGCTGGCTCGGCTTGTCGAGCCCGGGAATGTTCATGTAGCGCACCTGATAGTTGCGCGCCGTCACCAACGAGGCGGTGCGGTTCGGATTGGCAAGCGATTCGCGCGCATCGGCATAGAACTCGTCGAGGCTGTTGTAGACCCAGGCGCCCTGCTTGCAGCAGTTGAAGAACACGTTGTCGGAGTTGTAGCGCTCGACACGGCCGCCGAAGGTCAGTTCATGCTTGGTGCTGAACTTGGTGAAGTCGTTCTTGACCTCGAACTGGTTGTAGCGCAATTCGTTGTTCGGCGTGAACGGCTCGCTGCCGAACGAGATGTACGCCGTGCCGCTCTGCAGGATGTCGACGAACGGGAACAGGGTGAAATTCTGCGGCCGGCTCTCGTCGCTCGACGAGTAGTTGACGCGCAGGCTGTTGGCCATGCTGTTGCCGAACACGGAGTTCAGTTCGCCGGTGCTGGTCTTGCGGTTCTCGAGGATCGAGTAGTTCGACGCCTGGAAGTTCATCGCGTCGGTGGCCACCTGACGGCGGCCGATCCCCGCCGAGGTCGACCCCGACAACTGATTGTCCGAGCTCGAATTCAGCTGCAGGTAATTGAAGCTGAACTTGTGGTTGGCGCTCATGTTGACGTCGGTGCGCAGCATGCCGCGCTTCTGCGGGGTGTTGTCGGTGGCGGGATCGAACGACCCGGTGTCGTAGTTGAAGCTGCTCTTCAGGAACGCGCTCAGGTTCTGCATGTCGGATTCCAGCACGCGGGTGACATTGCCGCCCACCGGCTCACCGCCGCTATTGGCCCGGAAGCTGTAGAGCGGGCGCGCGTCCTTTTCGTTCTCGAAATTGCCGAACAGGAAGACGCGGTTCTTGACGATTGGGGTGCCGGCCCAGCCGCCGGTGTTGGTGGTGTTGAAGGTGCCGGGGTTGAAGACCAGGCCGCGGGCTTCGGTGCCGACGAAGTCCTCATTGCGGAAGCGGTGATAGACCGAGCCGCGCAGCGAGTTGGTCCCGCTGCGGGTGATGGTGTCGACGCTGGCGCCGACGAAGTTGCCCTGGCGAACGTCATAGGGCGCGATGCTCACCTGGACCTGCTCGATCGCTTCGAGCGAGATCGGCGCCACGCCGGTGCGTTCTCCGGGCTGGCCGCCCAGGCCGAACGAGTTGTTGAACGCCGCGCCGTTGACCGTCATGTTGTTCATGCGGCTGTCGGCGCCGCCGAACGAGTTGGAGCCTGAGGTCTGGGGCGTCAGGCGCGTGAAGTCGCTAATCAGGCCGCGCACCGTCGGCATCGAGGCCAGGGTTTCGCGGTTCACCGAGGTCGCGGCGCCGGTGCGTGCCGAGCTGAACACGGTGTCTGACTGCGCGGTGACCGTCACCGTTTCGGTCACGGCGATCGGCTTGACCTCGACATTGAGGTCGGTGGCGACGCCCAGGTTGATCTCGACGTTCTCGGTCGTCTCGGGCGCAAACGCCGCGCTGCCGGTGCCGGTGTAGGCCACCGTCACCGAATACGGTCCGCCGACGCGCATGTTGATGATCATGAACCGGCCATCGGCGCGCGACGATGTCTCGTAGGTGGTGCCGGATGGGAGGTGGATGGCGATCACGCTGGCGCCGGTCACCGCTTCACCCTGCGAGTTCTGAACCCTGCCGCTCAGCGAACCGGTGGTGACCTGCGCGGATGCGGTGACCGCCGTCAGCGTGACCGTGACGAGAAACAAGACAAGCCTAGTCAAACAATTCTTCATGCATCTACTCCCTGGGACAGGCAGAAATTATCACCCGGCGATGACAGGCCGGTAAAAGAAAAAACGGGCCGGCGCGCGCTTGGCGCTACCGGCCCGTTGGAGTGTGGGCGATCGCCCGAAAACACCGATTAATCGTGTCTAATCGGCCCGAATCGGAGTCCTAATCGCTTTGCTTGGCCTTCCGCATGGCGTTGGCCTTGTCGCCGAGCGCCGTGCCTTCGCGGATCAGCTCCTGCTGCTTCTTCGGATCCTTCTCGATCAAGGCCTGGGTGCGAAGCAGCAGGCCCTTGTAGGTCATCGCCTCGATATAGTCGGGCTTGATCTCGAGCGCCTTGTTCACCGAGTCGAGGCCGTCGAGCACCAGCTGCATTTTTTCCTTGTCCGACAGCCGGAAGTCGCGTGAGGCCTTGTCCCAGTGGTAGGTCGCCAGACGGTAGTGCGCCTCGGGGTTGGTCGGCTCGAGCTCGATGTTCTTCCTGATGTTTTCGACCAGCTTGGCGAAATCGCCCTGGCGGTTGTAGTAGCCGGCCACGGTCAGGTAAACGGTCGGATCGTTGGGCTTGGCGTCGCGGCCCTTCAAATAGGTTTCTTCCGCCAGCTGATACTCGCCCGAGTCCTCGTAAATCTTGGCGAGCTGGAAGTAGTTGGTCGGTTCGCCGGGCGAGAGCTGAATCATGCGCTGCACGACCGGCTCAGCCAGGGTGGGATCCGCCAGCTTGTCGGGGCCGTAGGCCGCGATCAGGAACTCCAGCGCCAGCGAGCGCTTCGGCACCGTCTCTTCGGTCAGCTTGTCGCTGGCGACCTTGTAGTTCTCGACCGCCTTGTTCAGCAATTCGTCGTTGGCTGCCTCGCCCTTGCGAGCGGGCCGATACATGTTGTCGTACGAGTTGGCGAGGTAGAAGTAGATGGGACCGTTCTCGGGATCGAGCCTGGCCGCCTCCTCGTACTTCTCGGCTGCCGCGCGCCAATCGCTGGCCGCGTACGCCTTGTTGCCGTCCTTGAACGCCTTCATGGCGCGGACTTCGTTGAGATATCCGCAACCGGCCAGCGTGACGCTCAGCCCGACAAACAGCGCCAAATACGCTGCCGAAGACCGCTTCTTCATCAAATTCCCCCTGTATAGAACACGTTCAAGAGCCGCAAGCCGGAGAGTATAACTGTGTTTCTCCAGGCCTCGCAACCCAAGGAATATCCAGATCCCCCGCCCTTAAGTTTAGACACCAATCGCAGGATTTTGGCCGACAAACCGATAAACAATCAAAGACAGACCAAGATGATACGTTTCGAGGACCTGCTCGACAAAGTCCGCGGCTACAGCCCGGACGCCGACCTCGAGCTGCTCCGCAAGGCCTACGTGTTTTCGGCCCTGGAGCACAAGGGTCAGATCCGCCATTCCGGCGAGCCGTATCTCGTTCATCCGCTCGAAGTTGCCGACATTCTCGCGGACATGAAACTGGACGCGGTGTGCATCGCCGCGGGCCTGCTGCACGACGTGGTCGAAGACACCCTTACGACGCCGGACAAGATCCGCGAGCTCTTCGGCGAAGACGTCGCGCACATCGTCGAAGGCGTCACGAAAATCGGCGCCATCCCATTCTCCTCGACCGAGGAGCGCCAGGCCGAGAATTTTCGCAAGATGCTGCTCGCGATGGTCGACGACATCCGCGTCATCCTGGTCAAGCTCGCCGACCGCCTGCACAACATGCGGACGCTGCAGCACATGGCCGACGACAAGCGCGTGCGCATCGCGCAGGAGACCCTCGACATCTACGCGCCGATCGCCAACCGCCTCGGCATGAGCCGCATCAAGAACGAGCTCGAAGAACTGTCGTTCCGCCATCTCGAGCCGCTCGCGTTTCACTCGCTGCAGACGCGCGTCGAGGCCAAGCGCCGCCCGACGCAGGGCATGATCGAGCAGCTGGCCGGCGACATTCGCGCCAAGCTGAGCGAGGCGCAGGTGCCGGTGATCAGCATCGACGGCCGCCTCAAGCGCCTCTACAGCATCTGGCTGAAGCTCAAGGCGCAGAAGATCGACCTCGAGCAGGTCTACGACTTCGTCGCGCTGCGCGTCGTCACGCCGTCGGTCAAGGACTGCTACGCCGCGCTCGGCATCATCCACCAGACGTGGTCGCCGGTGCCGGGACGGATCAAGGACTTCATCGCGATGCCGCGGCCCAACGGCTACCAGTCGCTCCACACCTCGGTGATCAGCGATCGCGGCTTTCCGTTCGAAGTGCAGATACGGACCGAGGAGATGCACCGGCTCGCGGAAGAGGGCATCGCGGCGCACTGGAAATACAAGGAGGGCCGCGTCGGCGCCGAGCGCGACGAGCAGTACTTCCAGTGGCTGCGCCAGCTGCTCGAGTGGCAGCAGGAGGTTCGCGACCCGCAGGAGTTCCTGTCGAACCTCAAGATCGACCTGTATCCCGAGGAGGTCTACACCTTCACGCCGCGCGGCACCGTGAAGGTGCTGCCGAAGGGCGCGACCGCGATCGATTTCGCCTACGCGATCCACACCGACGTCGGCCACCAGTGCGTCGGCGCGCGCGTCAACGGGCGGATGGTGCCGCTGCGCACCCGCCTCAAGAACGGCGACATCGTCGAGATCGTCAGGAACGCCGCGCACAAGCCGAGCCGCGACTGGCTGAATTTCGCGGTCACCTCGCGCGCCCGCAACAAGATCAAGCACCTGATCCAGGTCGAAGAGAAGGAGCGCGCCGTCGAACTCGGGCGGCGCGTATTCGAAAAGGAGGCGCGCCGCTTCGGCCTGAACGGCACCAAGCTGCTCGAGGGCGACATCGCCAAGGTGCTGGCCGAGTTCGCGGCCGCCAGGCCCGAGGATCTGCTCGCGCAGATCGGCTACGGCAAAGTGTCGCCGCGGCTGCTGCTCGACAAGATCGTCCCGAACGATCAGCTGAAGGAGCAGGCGCCGGAGCATCCGGTCGTAACCGCGGTGAGGCGCGTGCTAAGGCCGGGCTCGGAACCCGATCGCATCACCGTGCGCGGCGCCGACGACGTGATGGTGTTCCGGGCGAAGTGCTGCAATCCGATCCGCGGGGAGAAGATCGTCGGCTACATCACCCGCGGCAAGGGCGTGTCGGTGCACTCGGCCAAGTGTCCGAATGTCATCAATCTGATGTACGACCCCGAGCGCCGCATCGACGTCGAGTGGGACAAGGGCAGCGACATCGCGCCCTACACCGTGCGGCTGGCGATCGAAGTCGAGGACCGCAAGGGCATGCTGGCCGAACTGAGCAAGCGCATTGCCGACATCAACACCAACATCACCAACGTCGAAGCGCGCACCGGCGATCAGCGCGGACGGATTGATGTGACGGTCGAGATCAAGGACGTCAAGCACCTCGAACAGGTGATGAAGTCAGTGCGCGGTGTGGCGGGGGTGCTGAATGTGGAGGGAAGGCTGAAGTTAAATGACCGCAATCACGTCGATTTCGACCCGGACGTCTTTGGGGAGCTTCACCACCTGGACCGTCGACCGCGCCGGGTAGGGCGCCGTGAAATAGCTGGCGTAGACCTCGTTCATGGCCGCGAACTCGCCGAGATCCACCATGAACACCGTGGTGCGCACGATATGGCTGAAGTCGGCGCCGGCGGCCGCGAGCAGCGCCTTGATGTTGTCCATCACGCGCGTCGTCTGTTCCGTGATGCCGCCGTCAATCAGCTGGCCCGACACCGGATCGAGTGGAATCGATCCGGACAGGAACAGCAGGTTGCCGACCTTCAGTGCGGGTGAATACGGGCCGATGGCTTTCGCCGCGCCCGCTGCGGTGACCAGTTCCTTCATGCTGCCGTCGGGCTAGGCGGCCTTCGTGACCTTGTTCGACCGGATGCAGCGCGTGCACACCTTCATGCGCTTGGTGGCGCCGTTCACGACCGCCTTGACCATCTGCAGGTTCGGCTCGAAACGCCGGGGACGCACATTGTGGGCATGGGACACACGGCGGCCAACCACCGGACCCTTGTCGCAGATTTCACATCTCATTGCCATTACAGGAACTCCTCAGTACCGGGAAACAGGGAATTCTATCATGGCAGGACGATCAGGGGCTTGTCGGCCGGTCTTGGCTCCTGGGGCCGCTGCTGAAACACGCGTCCGACCAGGGCCAGGTAGGAGGTATCGCCCTCGGGGATCAGGCCGCCCTCGTGCCGGGCGCCGCGCTCGATGCCGCGCAGGACGATGGCGACTTCGCGCTCGGCGCGGGCGCCGCCGCCTTTCGTCACCTCCTCGACCGCGGCCGTGAGGGCCCGGCGCAACGATTCAGCGGGGACGGACGGGGTGACTTCCTCGAAAATCAATCCTTTGCTCGCGGTCTCCAACGACTTTGCGAGGGCGCCGGCCGCAAGCGCGACGTCGACTGTCGCCCAACCGCGCGAGCCCGTCAGGCTTGTAGCGACAGGATCAGCGACTGCAGGAGGAAGAGGAGCTGTAACTGCTGCTCGGACAGCCGGCCGATCGACGACATCAAAATCGCCAGATCGTGGTCGATTTGTCGCTTGATTACCGCCGCCGGGTGACGGTGCGCCGACTCCAGATAATGGCAATCCTCTGGACACTGGATCTCGACGAGCCGCTTGGTCGCACAGCAGACGGCGCAGATGTCCTGGCCGAGGGCCGGGCATCGCCGCTTGGTGGGTCGTTTTTGACACAGGGGGCACGCCATGACGGTGCACTTTAGCCCATCAGCCCATTCGGGCATGCGAACACGACCGATTCCCACCGGTTTCGGCCCGGACCAAGTGTAATTGTTGCCACAGTCTCGGCCCGTGTGCTACCGTTTGCCGGCTTGGTGCTGTCCCCGTTAAGTGACAGGGTCAAGGTAGAACCCAATTCTGCTGTGCGGCGTCTAATAGGCAAGTGAACGGCGTTCGGACCGCAGGTAAGAGCAAGGCAGGGACAGGGTTTAAGTCCTAGGGAAGAAACGCGATAGACATGGAAGACCGGGGCCGCCAGGGCCGTTCGTAACGGCGACGGCTGGCAGCAACACCCTCGGTTCATACCCCCAGTCATTCATTTCTACCGCTCATAACCGTCGTTCGAAGTGCAGGTTCGGTCAAATTTCATAGGCATCGCTCTTGCTTAATCAAGCACTGAAAGCGAGCGAGGCAAACATAGCTTCCCCTTTAAGGTGGGGAAGGCAGAAGGAGCGGCTGAAGTCATGGCGGCCAAAGCGAAGAAGAAGGCATTAGCAGTTGCCGAAGCGCCCCTGGGCGAGCGGTACGACGAATTGAAGCGGATGCTCATCGAGCGCCAGCGCGAGATCATGCACGAAGTGCAGGGTAAGATCCGCGACGTGCGCGCCGAGGGCGCCGACAAGGACCACGAGGTCCTGGATCCGGGTGAGACATCGGAAGTCGATATCCAAGAGGACATCGAGTTCGCGCTCATCCAGATGAAAGCCGAGACGCTCAACAAGATCAACGAAGCGCTCCTGCGGCTCGAAGAGGGCAGCTACGGGAACTGCTTCGAGTGTGGCGACGAGATCGCGCAGCCCCGGTTGCGCGCGCTGCCGTTCGCGGTCCGCTGCAAGGATTGCGAAGAGGCACGCGAGATGGCTCAACAGCGCGAGCGCATTCAGGCTCGTCGCGGTTCGGCGACGCTCGGCTTCGACATGCGGGGCTAATACCCCGGCGTCCTAATCACAGGCTCCGCCGGACGGCGGGGCCTGTGGTATCTCCCGCCTTTTCCGGCTCACTCTGATTACTAAGCGAATTAGTGCAGGCGGTCCCAGGAGGGCCGACCACGTGAGCAATCAAGCCGAGCAGTTCGATCCCATCGGATCCGAGTCGACTTCATTCCGGGTTCCGCCCGAAATGCCGGTGTTGCCGTTGCGCGACACCGTGCTGTTTCCGCAGGCTTTCATGCCGCTGGCGGTCGCGCGCGAAAGCTCGGTGAAGCTGATCGACGAGGCCGTGGCCAGCGGCCAGACCATTGCCGTATTCGCGCAGCGTGAGGCCGGCGAAGACGAGCCGACGCAGGCCGATCTGCATCCGATTGGCACGGCCAGCCAGATCCACAAGATGTTCAAGCTGCCCGACGGGAGCCTGCGCATCATCGTCCAGGGTCTGGCGCGCGTGCGCCTGGACGAGGTCAGTGCGACCCGTCCCTACCTGCGCGGCCGCGTCACCGAGGCGGCGGAGATTCTCAGGGACGAAGACCGCCTCGAGATCGACGCCCTGCAGCGCAACATCAAGGCCAACTTCCAGCAGATCGTCTCGCTGTCGCCGTTGATGTCCGACGATCTGCAGGCGCTCGCCTCGAACATCACCGACCCGGGCCGTCTCGCCGATTTCATCGCGTCGGGGCTCGGCACCATCGCCACGGAAACCAAGCAGGAAGTGCTGCAGACGCTCGACGTCCGCGGGCGGCTCGACCTGCTGAACCGGTTGCTGATCAAGGAGCTCGAAGTGCTCGAGCTCGGCTCGAAGATCCAGAGCCAGGTGCAGTCGGAAGTCGGCAAGAACCAGCGCGATTATTTCCTCCGCGAGCAGCTCAAGGCGATCCAGAAGGAACTGGGCGAAGGCGACGACCAGACCCGGGAGATCGAGGAGCTACGAACCAAGCTCGAAGCCGCCGGCCTGCCCGAAGGCGTGAAGAAAGAAGCGCTGCGCGAGCTCGATCGTCTGTCGAAGATGCCGCCGGCCGCGGCCGAATACACCGTGGCGCGCACCTATCTCGACTGGATCGTCGCGCTGCCCTGGTCGAAGAAGACCGACGAGATCATCGACCTCAAGAAGACCAAGGCCATCATGGACGACGAGCACTCGGGGCTCGAGAAGGCCAAAGACCGCATCCTCGAGTACCTGGCGGTGCGCAAGCTCAATCCTGGAATGAAGGGTCCGATCCTCTGCTTCGTCGGCCCGCCGGGCGTCGGCAAGACTTCTTTGGCGCGGTCGATCGCGCAATCGCTCGGCCGCAAGTTCGTGCGCATCTCGCTTGGCGGCGTGCGCGACGAAGCCGAAATCCGCGGCCATCGCCGCACTTACATCGGCGCGCTGCCGGGCCAGATCATCCAGGGGCTGCGCCGCGCCGAATCGAAGAACCCGGTGTTCATCCTCGACGAGGTCGACAAGCTTGGCTCCGACTTCCGCGGCGATCCGTCATCGGCGCTGCTCGAAGTGCTGGACCCCGAGCAGAACAACACCTTCCGCGACCACTATCTCGACGTGCCGTTCGACCTGAGCGAAGTGCTGTTCATTACCACGGCCAACGTGCTCGACACGATTCCCGCGCCGCTGCGCGATCGCATGGAAGTGCTCGAGCTGGCCGGCTATACGGAAGAAGAGAAGCTCGCCATCGCGCGCGACCACCTGGTCGCCAAGCAGGTCCTCAATCATGGGCTGACCAAGGCACAGCTGACCTTTACCGACGCCGGGTTGCGCGCGGTGATTCGCGGCTACACGCGCGAGGCCGGCGTTCGCAATCTCGAGCGCGAGGTCGGGGCGATCTGCCGGAAGATTGCGCGGCGCCGTGCGGAGGGTCTCGAAGACAAGGTCAAAGTCACGCCGGAGCTGGTGCATGAGTTGCTCGGCGCGCCGAGATTCATGGACGAAGAGGTCAAGGACCGCACCCGCAATCCCGGCGTCGCCACCGGCATGGCGTGGACGCCGGTCGGCGGCGAAGTGCTGTTCGTCGAGGCCACCCGCATGGCCGGCAACGGCTCGCTGACCCTGACCGGTCAGCTTGGCGATGTGATGAAGGAATCCGCCCGCGCCGCGTTGTCGTGGGTCCGCGCCCACGCCAACGAATGGCAGATCGATCCGGACTTCTTCAAGAACTCCGAGCTGCACGTGCACGTGCCGTCGGGCGCCATTCCCAAGGATGGCCCATCGGCGGGCGTGACGATGGTGACGGCGATGGTGTCGGAACTGACGCGTCGCGCCGTGCGCGCCGACGTCTCGATGACCGGCGAGATCACCTTGCAGGGCAGGGTCCTGCCGGTCGGCGGCATCAAGGAAAAAGTGCTGGCCGCCAGGCGCGCCGGGGTCAAGGAAGTGATCCTGCCGCGGCTGAACGAGAAGGACGTCAAGGAAGATCTCGGTGAAGAGCTGAGGAAGGGCCTCACCATTCACCTGGTCAGCACCATCGACGAGGTGCTGCTGCTGGCGCTGAACGTGCACCAGAACGATCGGCCGAAGAAGCAAGCCGACAAGACCGGGCCGGCGAAAAAGACCAAGGTGGCGGCGCGGCAGCCCCCCCGCGCGCGTTAGCGCGCGGCTGAATCGGGCCGGCGCTGGATGACATACATCGGCGTCGTGCCCGCCGCCTTGGCCAGTGGCGTCGGGCCGACGTAGGCCCACGCGAACTCCTGAACGTTCGCCGATTTGGCCAGGGCCGCGAAGGCTCCGCTCCCATACACCACCCCGGTCGGCGTCACCGGCTCGATCCGGGCGGCAAAGCTGACGTGCGCTCCGAGGTAGTTCGCGCGGCCGGTGATTGGGTCCGTCACCGAGTAGGCGGGGCCTGCATGCACGGCGATCCGGATGCCGAGCGACGCCGGTAGTCCCTGCGCGGTCCAGTCGATTCCTCGCATCGCTTCGCTCAGCCTCAGCGCAAACCCGCCGGCCTGCCGCACGTCCTCGAAGACCAGATACAGCCCGTCGCCCCAGGTGTTGGCCAGCAACGGCTGATCGGGAGAGTCGGCCAACACCCGGCCGATTCTGCCCATGTAGCGCTCGATGAAACCCGGGATCTGCTCTTCGGTGAGCTTCGAGAAACCGGCGACATCGGCGAAGAGCAGGCCGACGACCCGCGCGTCGAAGGCGGGCGAATCCACGATCGGTTGACGCGGCGGCGCGAGTGGCTGGCGCGGCGCGGGGTTGGGAGCGGCCGCGGCCAGGGTGTTCAGGTCGACAATCTCGACCTGACGCCCGGAGGCCCGCCAATGATCGATGGCGGTCTTGGTCCCGCCCGGTCCGTCGCCGCTGCCGCCGTCCCACACCGCAATACACACCAGCTCGGTGTCCAGCTGTTCGGCGCGAAGCGCCGCGGTGCCGTCGAGGAGTTGGAAGCCGTACTGGTACGACATCGCGTTGCCGGGCATGCGCTGCTCGGAGGCGGTGATGACATCGGTGGCGCGTGCCAGTGCGGCGTCAAAGCGCTCCGGCCAGGTCGATTCCGGAATGAAGGCGACGCTGTCGGCAAGAAACTGCCTGCGGTTGTAGGGCAGCACGACGTGGCTGTCGGCGCTGAGGGTGTCGAGACACTCGAGGAACAGGATGTCGCCGCCGTTACCGGCCGACGCGTAGCCGACGGCGATTTCACGACGCCGCAGAATCTCGAGCAGTGCGTCGCGGACGGGCTCTTGCAACCCGTCCGGGAAGCGTGGCGCCGGGCGGCCGGGACGATCAATCAGGTGCCCGGCAAAGACCGCGACTCGAGGAATACGAAAGCAGGCTTCAATTTCCCCGGCTTCCACTCGCTGGTGCCCGAGGATCAGCCGAGCGTTGCGACGCGTGCTGACGACATCGCCGAGGCCGTGCGGGTGATCGGCGATCGCCTCGCGGTACCACCGCGCCGCCGCCGCGCGATCGCCCAGAATGAGCGCCGCCTCCCCGAGAGTCGCGACGGTCCAGTAGCCGTCCGTGGCACCGGGCGCGGCGGCGCGTCGATCGCGGCACGCGTCCATCACGTGCCGGGCGAGGCTCGTCGCGCGCGCCCGATCGTCGAGCAGCAGCGCCATCGTGGCGGCGTTGATCCCGCTCCAGTAGCCGCCGGAAAGTCGATGCGCCGCCGAGTACCAATGAAAAGCCCTCTCGAGGTACTGCCGAGCCAGATCGGCATCGCTCGCCGAGCCCCACAGGTCCTTGAAGGTGCGGGCGAACATGCCGATGGTCTCCTCGTCGTGATGGCCCTCATCGACCAGCGAGGCGAGAATCTGGTTGGCCTGACCGGTGGCGCCGCTCCTGGCCAACGCCAGGGCGAGCAGGCGTCGAAGCCCGGGGTCCGCGGGGAACTCGAGCAGGCCGGCAGCCAGTGCATCGTAGGCGGGGAGCGGCGCTCCCTGGCGAAGCAGCTGCGTGGCCCGCTGATGGAATTGATCGAGCGTGACCATAGGCGTTTCGCGACGGGAATGTTATCGTTCGCGTTGCTCTTCCAGCAACCATTACATGTCTAACCTGCCGAAAGAGTTCGAGGGCGACGCCTTCATCAGCTACGCGCATCTCGACAACATCGGGCTCGTCGAGGGCCATAAGGGCTGGGTCGCGAACCTGCACCGCGCGCTCGAAGTGCGCGTCGGGCAGCTGCTCGGCAAGTCGCCTCACATCTGGCGCGACCCCAAACTGCAGGGCAACGACCTGTTCGAAACCACGCTGGTCGAAAAGCTGAAGCACGTCGCCGTGCTCGTCACCGTGGTCTCGCCTCGATACCTCAAGTCGGAGTGGACCTTGCGCGAGCTGCGCGAGTTCCTGGCCGCGACCGCGGAGCAGGGCGGCGTCGAGGTCGAGGGCAAGGCGCGCATCTTCAAGGTTCTCAAGACGCCGGTGCCGCTCGACAAGGTGCCCGACGAACTGAAAATGGTTCTGGGCTACGAGTTCTTCAAGGTCGAACCCGACACCGGCAAGGTGCGCGAGCTCGACGAGGTGTTCGGACCGGAAGCGCAGCGCGAGTTCTGGACCCGGCTCGACGATCTCGCGCACGACATCGTCGCGCTGCTCGAGGCCATCGATCACCAGGGGACGCTGGCGGGGGTCCCGTCCGCTGCGACGGCGCCGAGCGCGGCGCCGGTGCAGGCGGTGGTCACCGCGGCCGCTTCCAAGGGCACGGTGTATCTGGCGCAAACCACGAGCGATCTGCGCGACCAGGCCGACCGGCTGCGCCGCGACCTGCTGCAACACGGCTACACGGTCGTGCCGACCACGCCGTTACCGGATGTCGCCGACGAGGCCGAAGCGGCCATTCGAGCGAACCTTGCGCGGGCCAGGTTGTCGGTGCACCTGCTCGGCCGCAACTACGGGCTCGTGCCGGAAGGCGGTCAGGCCACGCTGATTGAGATGCAGCACGAGCTCGCCGCCGCGCGGGGAAGCGATCCGCAGTTTCACCGCCTGACCTGGGTCCCGGACGGCCAGCAGGTAAGCGACCCGCGCCAGCAGGAAGTGATCGAGCGCATCTCGATGGATCCCCGCGGCGACTCGCGCGCGGATTTCCTCGAGACGATGTTCGAGGACTTGCGCACGGCGGTGATGGATCGCCTCACTCGCGCGCCGGACACCGGGTCGCCCCCGCCCGCCGCAGCCACGAGTAGCGGCCCGGTGCCGATGCTGTACCTGATGGCCGATCAGCGCGACGCCGACGCCATCCAGCCCTGGGCTGAGGCGTTGTTCGAGCAGGGCATCGAGGTGATCAGGCCGCTGTTCGACGGCGACGAATCCGAGATCCGCGAGTATCACGAGGACAATCTTCGCTGGTGTGACGGCGTGCTGATCTTTTACGGCGCCGCCAACGAGCTTTGGCTGCATCGCAAGCTGCGTGAATTGCAGAAAACACCCGGGTATGGCCGCAGCAAACCGAAGCCGGTCGCCGGCGTGTGCCTGATCGGCGCCCGGACGGTCGAGAAGGAGCGCTTTCGATCGCACGACGCCGTCGTAGTGCCGCAGTGGGACGGCGTCGCCCTCGAGGCGCTGGCGCCGCTACTGGCGCGATTGAAGGCAGGCGGGCCTGTTTAATCCCTTTCCCGGCCTCCGGCCGTTTGAAGCCGACGAGGATCATCTCTTCTTCGGGCGCGAGGCGGAGGTCGACGACCTGCTCCGGCGCCTGCGCACGTCGCGCCTGCTCGCCGTGGTCGGCACCTCCGGCAGCGGTAAGTCGTCGCTGGTGCGCTCGGGCCTGATTCCATCGCTGCAAAGCGGGTTCATGGCGAGCGCCGGCTCGAGCTGGCGCATCGCGATCATGCGGCCCGGGGAAGATCCGATCGGCAACCTCGCCGCCGCACTGTCCGACCCGGCGGTGCTGGGCGGGCCGGCCGAGCTCGCGGACACCAACCCGGTGGTTCTCGAGGTGACGCTACGACGCACCACGCTTGGTCTTGTCGACGCGGTCAAGCACGCCCGCCTGCCGGCCGGCGAGAACGTCCTCGTGATCGTCGATCAATTCGAGGAGCTGTTCCGCTTTCGCGCCAGCCGCCAGAGCGCCAACCGGGATGAGGCGATCAACTTCGTGCGCGTGCTGCTCGAGGCGTCGAGCCAGCGCGACCAGCCGATCTACGTCGTCCTTACGATGCGCTCCGATTTCATCGGCGACTGCATGAATTTTCCCGGCTTGCCGGAGGCCGTGAATGCGGGGCTGTATCTGGTCGGCCGCATGCCGCGTGACGGCCTGCGGGCCGCGATCAGCGGCCCGGTGGCGGTCGCCGGCGGCCATATCGCGGCGCGGCTGGTCAACCGGGTGTTGAACGACATCGGCGACGATCGCGATCAGTTGCCGCTGGTGCAGCACGCGCTGATGCGCACCTGGGATCACTGGGCCCGCCGTGGGGTCGACGGCCCGATCGATGTCGACGACTATGTTGCGGCCGGCACCTTTCGCGACGCGCTGTCGAAGCATGCGGAAGAGGCTTACGAAGAGACCGTGCAGCGCGGGCTGGGCGAAACCGCCGAGCGCATCTTCAAGGCGCTGACCGACACGGTGACCGATCAGCGCGGGGTGCGACGTCCGACTGCGATCGGTGAACTCGCCGGGATCGTCGAGGCGAGCGAAGCGGCGGTGATCGAGGTGATCGATCGGTTCCGCGCGCCGGGCCGCAGTTTCCTGATGCCGCCAGCGCGGGTGCCGCTGACCGGCAGCTCGATTGTCGACATCTCGCACGAGAGTCTGATGCGCTGCTGGGGCCGGCTGATCACGTGGGCCGAGGAAGAGCGCGCGGCGGCGGCGTTCTACCTTCGCCTGTCGCAGGCCGCCGCGTGGTTCGACGAGGGATCGGCCGGGGTGTGGCGCAATCCCGAGCTCGAGCTGGCCGCGCGATGGCGCGATGAGAATGACCCCACGCGGGCGTGGGCCGAGCGATACCACGCCGGGTTCGAGCGCGCCATGCTGTTTCTCGACCGCAGCCTCGAGCAACGCGATCAAGCGGCCGCGGCGGCCGAGAGCGAGCGACGCGCCCAGCTGCGGCGAACGCAGGCGGTGGCTGCGGGCCTGGCGACGTTGCTCGTTGCCGCCGTCGGCTTTGGCTGGTTTGCCTGGACCGAGCGGCGCCGCGCCGAAACCAACCTGGCGCTGGCCCGGCAGGCGGTCGACGAATCGCTCGCCGCGGTGGACCGCGATCCGGCTCTGGTCGGCGCCGATGTGCCGCAGGTCGAGGAACTGCGGCGCGAGTTGCTGTCGAGGGCCGAGCGCTTCTACCTCGCCTTCATTCAGCAGGACCCGCGCAGTGACGAGGCCAGGCGCGACCTGGCGCTGGCGCATCTGCGCGTCGCCCGCATCAGCCGGATGCTCGAGAAGCGGGAGGATGCCGAACGCGAATACCGCACCGCGATTGCGGCGCTGTCGTCGCTGATCGACAGCTCGCAGGCCGCCGTCGATCGCCAGTCCCTCGGCACCGCGTTCAACTCGCTCGGTGAGACCATGCGGGTGCAGACCGGCCGCACCGCCGAGGCGGCCCAGGCCTACGAACAGGCGCTGCAGGTTCAGCAGCCGCTGGCGGCCGAGTATCCCGGCGTGTCCCAGTACCAGGAAGATCTCGCGCTGACGCGCGTCAATCGCGGCATCTTGCGATGGGACACCGGCGATGCGGCAGGCGCCGAGGCGGACTTCCGCGAATCGAATCGCCTGCTCGATGCCGTGGGCGAGGAGCGCGCCCGTACCGTCCAGGAGCGCGGGCGAGCGGCGAACAACCTCGCCGGTGTGCTGGACGCGCGCGGCGATGCCGGCGCCGAAGCCTTCTACTCGCGCGCCGTCAGCGGCCACGAATCGCTGGTGCAACGGTTCCCGCAGAACCGCGAGTACCAGCTCGAGCTGGCGAAGTTCTGCAACAACCTCGCCGTGTTTCACCACGAGCACGGCGCCGGCGCCGCGGCCAACACCAGGAATCGACAGGCGGTCTCGCTGCTGACGGAATTGGTGCGACCGGCGCCGTCCCTCGCCATCGAACGCGCCGACGCGCACAACTTGCGGGGCCTGATTCTCCAGACCGAGCAACGCGAGGCCTCGCGGCGTGCCTATGAAGCCGCCCTGGATCTGTTTGCAGATCTGACAACGGCTGGGAACGTGGTGAAGATGCCGGCGTTTCACCAGCGCTTCGAGGATCTGCTGATAAACTTGGCGGCGCTTACGCAGAGTGGGGTGCCGGACGCCGGCGGCAGGCTGCTGAATCGTGCCGTGGACCAGTATCTCGTGGTGGCGGCTCGAACGGCGGATGACGGCGACGCCTCAGAGGCCCGCACGGTGTTCGATACGATCGCCCGGGTCTTACCAGAACTACCGCAAGGCGAAAGGCAGCGCTTCGCCGCCGTTCAAGAACGCTTGGGCCGTGCCGCTGCCCGCGGCCCGTCATAGGAGAGAACATCAGTGTTATTCCGACTCGCTGCTCGCCACTGGCTGCCGCTGGCGTGCCTGTTAATCGCGCCATCCCTCGCGTCCGCGCAAGCCCGTGCCGAACAGCGCGACGCCGCCGCCAGCACCGCGGACGACACCTCCGCCATGGTTGCTCTCGACCTGCCCGCGGTCACGGCCGCGGCCGCCGAGCAGTCCGTGCGGCCGGTGGTCGCGCGCCCGCGCCGCCGTCCCTCGATGGTCGGCTACATCGAAGACAGCACCGTCCGATCGCAGGTGCGATTCCGGTTCGATGCGGGATTCGGCAACGACGTCCCCGACCGCGCCGAGTTCTTCTATGGCAAGTGTGGCTGCTACAAGTACGTGCCGCCGCCGGCCCGCGATCTCGACGCGCCCGGTCCCGGCCAGGGCATCCCGACCGAGATCAACTTCCGGGAGTTCTACACTCTTGCTGAATTCGCGGTCGGCGAACGCTACTCGGTGTTTGGCGAACTGCCGTTTCGCGGCATCGACCCGCAGGCCTTCGTCCCCACCGGCCTACTGGATTGGGACGGACAGTCGGGCCTCGGCGACCTGCGCTTCGGCGGCAAGGCCAGTTTGTTCGACGATGGCGAGAACGCCGTGACCGCAATGGTCCGGATGGCACTGCCCACGGGCGACGCCCAGAAAGGCCTTGGCACCAACCACGCCAGCATCGAACCGTCGGTGTTGTTGCATAGCGCGCTGACCGATCGCGTCGGCGTCGAAGCGCAGATTGGATACTGGGCGTCGATTGGCGGCTCCGCCGGCGTCGATAGCGGCGAGAGTTTTGCCGGCGACGTGCTGACGTGGGGTATCGGGCCGAGCTTCGAGGCCTACCGCTCGAGCACGCTGAGCATTTCGCCCGTCGTCGAACTGGTCGGCTGGCGCGTCATCGGCGGATTCCAGACCTGCGTCACCTGCGACTCCCCGGAGGCCGGTGGCACCAACATCGTCAACCTCAAGTTTGGCGCCCGCGCGATGGTGAACGGCCGCCACTCGATCTACGGCGGATTCGGCTGGGGCCTGACCGACGCGGTCTGGTACGACAAGCTGTTCCGGCTCGAATACCGGCTGGGGCTCTAGCAGGCGATCAGGCAGAGTCCGGCGAGCGTCTTCAAGTCGACGATCTCGCCGGATTTCACCAGGGCACGCGCCTCATCGAGCGTGAACGTGCGCGGCTCGATCTCCTCGTCGTCGTCCTTACGCACCATCGAATCCGGTGCGGGTGCGCGTAGTTCTTCGCACCGGTAGTAGGTCATCTCCTCGTCGCAGAAACCCGGTGTCGGGAAGTAGCCGCGGAGCCTCGTGACCTTGCCGGGCACGAGGTTGATCTCCTCTTCGCATTCGCGTGCCGCGGCCTTGTCCGGATCCTCCCCCGGCTTCAAGCTGCCCGCCGGCAGCTCCCAGATCCACCGGTCGATCGTGTAGCGATACTGGCGAATCAGGATGATCGAGCCCGGACCCGGAATCGGCAACAGCACCACCGAGCCCGGGTGCCGCACGATCTCCATGTCGAGCGTGTGCCCGGTCGGGAGCTTGACGACGTCGATCTCGAGCTGGAAAATTCGACCCTTGAAGACGGTGGTGCGAGCGATCAGTTCCGCGGACATCCTCAGACGCTATTCGAATTTGTAGACGAAGGAAACCAGAACCGCAATGTCGTTGCTCCTCACCGTCGGCAGCGGCGGCCGGGCCTTGTAGGTGTCGAGGAACTCGACCTTGATCTGCGTGGCGGCGGTGACGCTGGCGGCAACGCCCACCCCGAACGTATAGAGCGCGTCGCCGAAGTCGTCCATCTTCCAGAGCGCCGCTGCTTTCTCGGTGAGCTCGGTGGTCGCCGTCAGCCGGTGCGCCAGACGCTGCCCCGCGGAGACCGCGCCGTCGGTGGTGAGCGCCATGCCCGGATTCTGCTCCCAGACCGCCCCGACGGCGGCGTCCACCCCGAGCTCCGTGCGCTCGGCCTTGAGCATCACCCGGCTCACGCCCACGCCTGGCGCGACCAGGTAATCGATCGACTTGAAGGAGTCGCGCAGGAACTGCGTCTGGCCGAACACGGACGTGCGCGGGCTCAGCCGGCGCTCGACCCGACCGGCGAGTGCGAGCCGATCGCTGGTCAGCGCGCCTTGCGACTTGCCCCACACCAGCAGGCCGCTGCTCGTCAGCACGACGGCGCCGCCCGCATCGCGTCCGAGCTCGTAGGCCGCATTGATGGTCGAGGTGTCGCTGTTCCCCGAGGTCAGCGCCAGCCCTGCGCCCGCCGAGCCTGTCCATCCCGGCGGCGGCGGCGCCGGCTGTGCATCAGACGCGCCCGGGAGGGCGGCGAGGGCGAGCATGGCCATGACCGTCGAGAAAGAAAAGGTCCGCATAACTACCGATTATGCAACGTGATGCGCGCCAACCCGGCGTGACTGATCAAACGCTCCACCAGCTCGATCTCGGGCGAAAAAAATAAGAGCCTCGAAGTAAACTCGCGCCATGGTCACACGACGCCGAATGCTCGGCCTCCTGGGAATCTCCGTGACCGCGGTGGTGACCAGCCGCCCCGTCGCAGCCCAGCAGGTCAGTACCACAACCGTCACGCTGGTGATCGAGGGCATGACTTGAGAGGGCTGCATTGCGCCAGTGCGGTCCGCACTGCTCTCGGTAAAAGGGGTGACTCGCGCGCAGGTCAGCCTCGAACACCACGAAGCGCTGGTCACCTATGACCCGTCACAGGCCAAGGTCGAGGACATGATCAAAGCGGTCGCTGAAGCCGAAGGCCCTTTCGGTCTGCGACAGTACACGGCTACGGTGAAGGAGAAACCGGCTGCCAGTTGAGGACGATGCGCAGTTCCGACCCTGACGCTCCCGGCGTTGCGCGCGTAATCATGAGAAAGCGGTCCCCGACCATCGTGTCGTAACCCGCCGCGTCAAACGTGCCGGGCTCGGCCGGCCCTTGGTCGACGACGCGGCTGGCTTGGGGAACCCCGCCTGGAAGGGCCGCCATCAGCAATCGTCCATACGAGCGATAGTAAAGGACGCTACCGCTGCGTCGCCACACCGGCTCCGAGCCTCCCTCGGTCGAAACCCGGCGCGTGCTCGCGGCGCTCGTCGACCGCACGTAAACTTCGGCTTGTCCCGACTCGTTCGAGACGTACGCAATCAATCGCCCGTCAGGTGAAAAGCGCGGCGCGCTTTCGTCCGCCTCGCTGTTCGCCCACGCCGTCCGCTCCCCGTTTCGGCTCAACAGCCAGATGTCCCGACCGGTAGCCGGATGCTGTTCCATGAAGGCCAGCGTTGCCCCGTCGGGCGACCACGAACCGGGCAACTGCAGCGCCTCGCTGGCGGTCAGCCGCTCGGCCGGGCCGCTCGCGCTGGCCGGCGCGGCAAACAGGTTCAGTGCGCCTCCGCGGTTCGAGCCAAAAGTGATACGTTCACCGTCGGGCGACCAGATCGGCGCGCGGTTCGCGGCTTCGTAGGTCAACTGCGTCAGTGTGCCGGCGGACAAATCGTACGACCAGATATGTTCGGCATTGTCAGCGACGCCGAGCAGGACGCGGCGCCCATCCGGCGACACTCGCGGCGTGACGTAGGCGTGTGGCGGCGCGGCCAGCGGGGTGTGCGACGAGCCGTCGACCACGACCAGCCGGCGCCCCGACCACGACACCCGCGGGTGATACACCGACGCGCCGTCGCGGGACACGGCGAACTGCGCGGCGCCATCCGCCGACATCACGACGTCCTCGAGCACGCGTACGGGCGTGCCGCTCAACCTCAAGTGGCGTGCCTCGAACGGCACCGCCCAAATCGCACCGTCATGCGCATAGGCCAGATGACCTGATGACAAGTAGCGCGGATTGGTTCCGCCCTTGAGGATGGCGGTACGGGCGCCGCTGGTTAACGACTGCGCGAAGATCTCCGCCTCGCCCCACTCGCCCACGGTGCCGACGGTGAACAGGACCGTATCGCCATCGGGAAGAAGCTCCGGCCACCGATGGCTGAATTCTCCGCGTGCGAGGTCGAGCTCGGTCACGCGCGACGGCGCGCCGCCGCCCGCTGACACGCGTTGCAGCGCCCCGCCGGTGGCGGCCGCGAACACGATGGTTCCCGTCGCACCCCAGCTGCCGCCCAGCCCATCGGCCGCGTCACAGATCGCGGTAGCTGCGCCGCCGCCGATCGGGATCTTCTTCAGCTTGCCGTCGGCGAAAAAACCCACCCACTCTCCGTCGGGCGAGAAGAACGGGCTCACCGCTCCAAAGGTGCCTTGCAGCGCCCGCGTCGCGCCGGAGTCGAGGGCGCGCACCATCAACTGCGAGGTGCTGCCACTGTCGGCGACATACACAACTGACCGGCCGGCACCTGCTATTGCCAGGCCGAGTAGTTCGGTCTGTGCCAGCCGCTGGTCCTCGGGCAGGGCGATTGCGAAGCGCACCTCATTCGAGGGCATGGCGGCCGGTGCGCGCTTCAATGCCGCGACGGCGAGCGCACCGCTTATTGCGCCCATCGTCACCAGCGCTGCCGCCCGAAGCCACGCACGTCCTGGACGGGTGGTCTTCGCCGGTGATTGCCCGGCGGACGGTGCCTGAGACGCCGCGTCTTCGAGTCCCAGCTTGACGTCACCGATATCCCGAAACCGCTGGCGCTGGGCCTTCTCGAGGCACCGCCGCAGCAGTCGTTGCACGGCACCTGGCGTGTCCGGTGGCAGTTGCGACCAGTCCGGTTCCCTTTCGAGGATCGCGGCGATCACATCCGAGCGCGTCGCCCCACCGAAGGCGACACGGCCGCTCAGCATTTCGAACAGCACACACCCGAAGGCCCAGACATCGGTCTGCCGGTCAACCGGCAAGCCGCGCGCCTGCTCGGGGCTCATGTACGGTGCGGTGCCCAGCACCATCCCCTGCTCCGTCATCAGCGTTGACGCCGTGGCTGCCTCGACCCCGCTGGCCGCCGTCTTGGCAAGGCCGAAGTCGAGCACTTTGACCACGCCGTCGGTGGTGATCTTGATGTTGGCGGGCTTGAGGTCGCGGTGGGTGATGCCGCGCTCGTGCGCGGCTTCGAGGCCCGCGGCAATCTGCACGGCGAGGCGAACCGCTTCCGGCAAGGGCAGCCGCCGGTGTTGCAACGTGGCCGCGAGCGTTTCGCCGCTCACGAGTTCCATGACGAGGCCGCAAGTGTCGCCAAACTCCGCCAGCTCATGCAGGGTGGCGACGTTGGGGTGATTGACGGATGCCAGCACCCGCGCCTCGCGCCGCAGGCGGCTCCTGCTTTCCGGGTGTTGACAGAAATCCGGATGCACCAGCTTGAGCGCGACATCACGATCCAGCACCGAGTCGTGCGCGCGGTAGACTTCGCCCATCCCGCCGGCGCCAATCCCGGCGAGCACTTCGTAGCAGCCGAGCCTCGTCCCTGGCGCTACTTTCACGGTTGGAATTATAGACGGGCGATCGGGTATCCTACGCTCCCAACGACATGGCCCGTGCCCGACTGATTTTGACCGTCCTCATGGCATATGTCAGCCTTTTGTCCGCTGACGCGAGCCGTGCCGTCGACTTGAAAGTCGGCGATCAGGCGCCGCCGTTCACGCTGATCGGCTCAGACGGGCGAACCTACCGGCTCGACGACTTTCGCGGCAAGCAAGTGGTGGTGCTGGCCTGGTTTGCCAAGGCGTTTACCAGCGGTTGAACCGCTGAGTGCAAGTCACTCCGTGAGAGTGGCGACGAGATCCGTCGTTTCAACGTCGCGCATTTTTCGGTGAGCGTCGATCCGCCGGAGACCAACAAGTCGTTCGCGCAATCGCTCGGCGTCGACTATCCGTTGCTGAGCGACCCGACCAAGGCGGTGGCGCGCGCCTACGGCGTGGTGGACGACGATCAGCCGTTCGCCTCCCGCTGGACGTTCTTCATTGGCCTCGACGGCCGCATCATGCACATCGACAAACAGGTCAATCCCGCGACTCACGGCAAGCTGATCGCGGCCAAACTCTCGGAGCTCGGGGTTTCGCGTCGCCGAGTGCGCTAGCTCCCACGGCCGCTCTTCGGCACCGCGCCGGTCCAGCCTGACATCCCGCCAACCACAGGAGCATCCATGAAGCGTCGTGAATTCCTCAAGTCGTCGGTGGCCGGATCGCTGGGAGCGTCGATCGCCAGCCATTCTCTCGGCGCCTCGCCGCTCGAAGGCGGCCTGCAGCCGCGGCCCTCGACCGGACGAAAGATCCTGATCGCCGGCGGCGGCTTCGGCACCGCCTACATTCGCTACATGGCGCAGCTGACCGGCAAGCCGCGTCCGAAACTGCTCTACCTGCCGACGGCGTCGGCGGATTCGCAGAGCGGCATCATCGGCTGGTACCGCAACTGCGCGCCGCTCAACGTCGAGCCGTCGCACCAGATCAGTTTCATTGCCAGCACCCAGCAGCCGCGCAGCTGGGACGAAGTGTTCCTCTCGGTCGACGGCATCGTCTGCTCGGGCGGCAACACGCTCAATCAGCAGGCGGTCTGGAAGGCGCAGGGCATCGACGTCATTCTTCGACAAGCCTGGGACCGCGGCATCGTGCTCGGCGGCGCGAGTGCCGGATCGCTCTGCTGGTTTGACGAGGGCACGACCGATTCACGCCCGAAGGAACTGTCGAGAGTCGAGTGCCTGGGCTTCATCAAGGGCAGTCATTCACCGCATTACGATGCCGAGCCCGGACGCCGTCCGCTCTATCAGAAGATGATCGCCTCCGGACAGCTCCAGCCCGGTTACGCCTGCGACAACGATGCGGGGATCTACTTCGCGGACAACACCGTCAGCCGGGTCGTCTCCACGCGACCGGCGGCGAAGGTCTACTACGTCAGCGTCGAGGCCGGCAAGGTGGTCGAGAAGGTCATGGAGCCGGAACGGATCGAGTAGGGCTCAGGGCGCTTCTTCGACCTTGCCCCTGGCGAAGACCTGGTCGAACTGGTCAGGGGGCACCAGCTCGGCGACCACCGCTTCGAGATCCGCGGTTAGCGGCGCGGTGAACTCGAGGCGCTCCGCGGTCCGCGGGTGGGTGAACACCAGGCGTTCGGCGTGGAGGAATGGGCGCGTCAGCTTGGTGACCGCACGGAGCGGATGCGGCACGCGGCGATGGACGCCGCCGTACAGGGCATCGCCCACGATCGGGTGGCCGATGGCGCTCAGGTGCACGCGGATCTGGTGCGTGCGCCCGGTGGCAATCGCGACCCGTATCAGCGTCACGCCCTTCAGGTCGCGCGACCAGGTTACCCGCGTCACGGCGTGCCGGGCGCGCCCGGCACGCGTCGACATTTTCACCCGGTTCTTCGGATCGCGCCCGATCGCGGCGTTGATGCGCTTGCGCTGCTGCACCAGACCCCACACCAAAGCGACGTATTCCTTCTCGACCTCGCGATCGTGAAATTGCCTCGCCAGCTCGCGGTGCGCATCGTCGTTCTTGGCGACCACCATCACGCCCGAGGTGCCCTTGTCGAGCCGGTGGACGATGCCGGGGCGCACTTCGCCACCAATGCCGCTGAGGTCCTTGATGTGGTGCAGCAGCGCGTTGACCAGCGTGCCGGTTGGATTGCCGGCGGCTGGATGCACGACCATGCCGGCCGGCTTGTTGACGACCACGACATCGGCATCGTCGAAGAGAATGTCGAGCGGCAGGTCCTCCGGCAGCGCCGACGAGGGCTCTGCCGGTGGCAGCTCGATGCCGATCAGGTCGCCCTCCCGAATGTCGGAGTTTGGCTTGACCTTCGGGTAGCGCGAGTGGCTGACGTGGCCCTGCTCGATCAGCCGCTGGATCTGCGATCGCGAGACGTCCGGGACCTGCGCCGCCAGGTAGCGGTCGAGGCGCTCACCGACGGCTTCGGCGTCCGCCGCAAATTCCAGGCGCGGTGCCGGGGGCCGGGAGCCGGGAGCCGGGACCCGGTCGAGATCTATTCCGGCTCCCGGCTCCCGGCTCCCGGTTCCGGGTTTCATGCGAAACGCGGCTTGCGCGGCCCGCGCGCGGCTTCAGGTTCGACCGGACGAGCGGGCCGGCTCAGGTACCACAACATCAGGATGCTGAGCGGCGCGAGCACCACCGAGATGAACTGCGAGGTCGACAGCAGGTTGAGCACCAGACCGCGATCGTCGCCGCGGAAGAACTCGATGATGAAGCGCAGCACCGCGTAGAGGAACGCGAAGCTCCAGAACGTGCGCCCCGCGAAGTGTCCCGGCCGTTTTTCGAGGACCAGCAGCGCCACCAGGATGACCAGCCCGGCGGCCGACTCATACAGCTGGGTCGGGTGGAGCGCGACGTTCAGCGGCGTGCCGACGTTGAGGCTCGCCGCCGGATCGGTGAACGTCACCGCCCAGGCCACATCCGTCGGCTTGCCGTAGCAGCAGCCAGCCATCAAGCATCCGAGCCGGCCGACCATGTAGCCGAGCGCGATGCCCGGCGCGAACAGATCGCCTGACGCCCACAGCGGCAGGCGATGTTTGCGCAGTTGCCAGATGCAGACCACGATGGCGGCGATCAACCCGCCGTAGAACACCCCGCCCGACCGCAGCAGCGTCGTGAAGTCCTGCCAGCTGCTCGTGAAGTGCTGGAAGTCGACGACGAACAGCAGCGCCTTGGCGCCGACCAGCGCGGCGATGATCACCCAGATCAGCAGGTCCATGATCCGGTTGCCGTCGATGCCGGCGGCGCGCGCGCGCCTGACCGCCATCCACAGGCCGAGCAGGTAGGCGGAGGCGAGCAGCACGCCGTACGAATAGATCGTGATCGGACCAGCGTTAAACAGGATTGGGTGCATTGATTGAGGCCTGTCCGTCGGAACGTTTACCGAATCCCAGGATATCGAGAATCATGAAGATCACGCCGATCGTGATCGCCGCGTCGGCCACATTGAAGGCCCAGAAGTGCCAATCGCCCCAGTAGGCGTCGACAAAGTCCAGCACGTACCCGCTGCTGGCGCGATCGATGAGGTTGCCTATCGCGCCGCCGAGCACGCCGGCCACGCCGAGGCGGGCGAGCCGATCGCTGAGCGGAACGTTGGCAGCGTACCACGCGACGCCGCCCAGTGCGATCGAAGCCACCACTGTCAGGACCAGCGTCTTGAAGGGAAAGTCGGCCGCGTTCAGCATCCCGAACGCCGCGCCGGTGTTGTGCACGCGGGTCAGGTCGAGAAAGCCGGGGATCACCTCGCGGCTTTCGTGCAGCGCCAGCGCCGGACGGACCAGCGCCTTGGTGATCTGATCGAGAGCCACCACGGTGACCGAGACGATCAATTCGAGCCGGCGAGATGCGAGCACGCTACAGGCTCACCGGTTCGGCCAGCGCCTCGACGCACCGCGGACACAGCCCGCCGCCCTCGCCCTCGCTGACCGCCGCCACGTACCGCCAGCAGCGTTCGCACTTGGTGCCGGTGGCCCGCTCCACCGTGACGGCGACGCCCTCGGATCCCGGGGCCGTCAATTCCACCGCCGACACCCCAAACAACGTCGGCAGGAAGTCGCGATAGTCGTCGAGCACCCTGGCGGTCTCGCCGTCCGCGCCAATCCTGACCCGCGCCGACAGGTTCGCGGCGATGGTCTTGTCCTTGCGCTTGGCTTCGAGTTCCATGTTGACCCGATCGCGAATCCGCGCCAGTTCGGCCCAGCGTTCGAGCAAGGCGGCGTCCTGCCACTGATCGAGCCCGGTCGGAAACAGCGCCATGTGCACCGATTCCTCACGCTCGCCCGGCAACAGCCGCCACAACTCATCCATCGTCACCGACAGGATCGGCGCGAGCAGGCGCGCCAGGCCGTCGACGATGATGTACATCGCGGTTTGACCGGAACGGCGGGCGTCGGACTTCGCGCCGAACGTGTACATCCGGTCCTTGGTTACGTCCACGTAGAACGCGCTCAGGTCCACCGTGATCAGCTGGTTGACGAGCTGAAAGATCGCGGGGTAGTCGTAATCGTCGTAGGCCTTGACGATCTTCTCCGCGGCGTCCGCGTACCTGGCGAGGACCCAGCGGTCGATCTCGAGCATCTTCGCCTTGGGCACGACGTCGTCGGTCGGATCGAAGTCGTAGAGGTTGGCGACCAGCACGCGGATGACGTTGCGGAACTTGCGATAACTCTCCACCGTCCGCGCCAGCACCTCCTTGCCGAGGTTGATGTCGTAACGGTAGTCGACCATCGTCACCCACAGGCGCAGGATCTCGGAGCCGCTTTGCTTGATCACGTCCTGCGGCGCGGTGGTGTTGCCGAGCGATTTCGACATCTTGCGGCCGTGCTCGTCCATTACGAAGCCGTGGGTCAGCACCTGGTTGAACGGCGCGCGGCCGCGGGTGCCGACACCGACCAGCAGCGAGCTGTGGAACCAGCCGCGATGCTGATCGCTGCCCTCGAGGTAGATGTCCGCCGGCCAGTGGTGGTCCTCGCGGAAGGGCAGCACCGCTTCGTGACTCGAGCCCGAGTCGAACCACACGTCGAGGATGTTGCCTTCACGCTCGAACTCGGCGCCGCCGCACGACACGCAGGTCATCCCGGGGGGGATGAAGTCGTCGATCGGACGCTCGTACCACGAGTCGGCGCCGTAGAGGTCGAACACCGACGCCGCCTGGTCGACCAGTGCCTTGGTCAGCACCGGCGTGCCGCACTTGAGGCAGTCCATCGCCGGGATCGGCACACCCCACACCCGCTGGCGCGAGATGCACCAGTCGGGACGGTTGGCGATCATCCCTTCGATGCGCGCCTGGCCCCACGCCGGAATCCAGCGCGTGTCGCGGATCGACTGCAGCGCGCGCTGGCGCAGGTCCTTCGCATCCATGGCGATGAACCACTGCGAGGTCGCCAGGAAGATGACCGGGTTGTGGCAGCGCCAGCAGTGCGGATACGAGTGCTCGAAGTCCTCGCGATGCCAGAGCAAGCCGCGGTCGTTCAACGCCTGCTCGATCTTCGGGTTGGCGTCGGTGACCTTGAGGCCCGCAAACAGCTCGACCGACTCGATGAAGTGGCCGCCGGGATCGAGCGGCGCATAAATCTCGAGGCCGTAGCGCACGCCGGTCTTGTAGTCGTCGGCGCCGTGGCCGGGAGCGGTGTGCACCGCACCGGTGCCGGCCTCGAGCGTGACGTAATCGGCGAGCACGCCGAGCGAGTCGCGCGAGTAGAGCGGGTGCGTGAAGACCAGCCGGTCCATCTGCTTGCCCTCGAACGTGGCGAGCAGCCGGTCGAACGACTTGCCGGTCTTGTTGGCGACGGTCTCGGCAAGATCCTTGGCGACGATCACCGCCTTGCCGTCGATCTCGTAGGCGCCGTAAAGAAAATCCGGATGGAACGCGATACCCAGGTTCGACGGGATGGTCCAGGGGGTCGTGGTCCAGATCAGGACGGAGACCGGCAGCGTTTGCAGAGCGACGGCTTCAGCCGTCGCGGACGAGGCGGGGGCTGAAGCCCCCGCTCTCCAAACGCGGGCGCTCTCCTCCGTCATCGGAAACTCGACGTAGATCGACGGCGAGACATGCGGCTCGTACTCGACCTCGGCTTCGGCCAGCGCCGTGCGGCAGTGCGTGCACCAGTGCACCGGCTTCTTGCCTTTGTAGACCATGTCCTGCTCGACGAACTTGCCGAGCGCACGGACGATCGCGGCCTGGTATTCGAATCGCAGCGTCTTGTAGGGCTCGTCCCAGGTGCCGAGGATGCCGAGGCGCTTGAAATCGCGCCGCTGCAGATCGACGTACTTCTCGGCGTAGGCGCGACAGGCCCGGCGGAAATCGGCCGTGCTCATCTGCTTCTTCTTCGGGCCAAGCTCGCGATCGACCTTCAGCTCGATCGGCAGGCCATGGCAGTCCCAGCCCGGGATGTACGGCGCGTCGAAGCCGAGCATGTTGTGCGACTTGACGACCAGGTCCTTGAGAATCTTGTTGAGCGCGTGGCCCATGTGGATCTCGCCGTTGGCGTAGGGCGGGCCGTCGTGCAGCAGGTATTTCGGCGCGCCCTTGCGGGCGCCGCGAATCTTGCCGTAGAGGTCCATCGCGTCCCAGCGGGCCACGGTTTCCGGCTCGGTCGTCTGCAGGTTCGCCTTCATCGAGAACGGCGTCCGCGGCAGGTTACAGGTGTCTTTCCAATCCGCCATGACAGTTCATCTATTGTACTGTGAGGAATATGGTCCGGGAGACGGTGCTCGACAATGGCTTGAAGGTCCTGGTGCAGGAAGTCCACACCGCGCCGCTCGCGTCGGTGTGGTGCTGGTACCGGGTGGGATCGAAGGACGAAGGCCCGGGCGTGACCGGGGTGTCGCACTGGTGCGAGCACATGAATTTCAAGGGCACCAGGAACATCCCGCGCGACCAGGTCAAAGGCATCATCGAAAAGTTCGGCGGCAGCTGGAACGGCTACACCTGGATCGACCAGACGACCTACCTGGAGACCGCCTCGAAGGATGCGCTGGATCGGATGCTGTTCATCGAGGCCGAACGCATGGACGGCTGCCTCTACGACCCGGCGGACTGCGAGTCGGAGCGCACGGTCATCATCTCCGAGCTTCAGGGCGGCGAAAACGATCCCGAGCAGCTGCTCGACATCGAAGTGACCGCGACGGCGTTCAAGGTGCATCCCTATCACCATCCGACCATCGGCTGGCTGACCGACCTGCAGACCATGACGCGCGACGACCTGTATGGCCACTACCGCCGCTACTACGTGCCGTCGAATGCGACGCTGGTGATCGTCGGCGACGTCGACACCGACGAGACGCTGAAAAAGGTCGAGGCGCAGTTCGGAGCCATTGCACCTGGGACGGTGGCGGCGCGGGTCAAGCAGGTGGAGCCGGAGCAGCAGGCCGAACGCCGGCTGGTGCTGCGCAAGGAGGGCACGACCGCCTACTGGAAGGCGGCGTTCCACGCGCCCGCCTTCGAGGACGAGTCGTTTTTCCCGCTGCTGGTGGCCGACGCGGTGCTGAACGGCGCGGCCGGCCTCAACATCTGGTCCGGCGGCGGCGTGGCGCGGCCGCAGCGCAGCGCGCGCCTCTACCGGGCGCTGGTCGACAAGGGGGTGGCGTCGAGCGTCACCGGCTCGCTGATGCCGACCGACCACCCGTTTCTCTACGGCATTTATGCGAGTGTCGCCGACGGGCAGACCCTCACCGCGGTCGAGGAGATCGCGCTGTCGGAAATCGATCGCCTGCGCACCGGCGGCATCACCCCGGACGAACTGAAGAAGGTGCATACGCAGCTGCGCGCGCGGTTCGTCTACGACGCCGACAGCGTCACCGACATCGCCCACCAGGTCGGCTATTTCGAGACCATCGCCTCGTGGCGGTCGTACCACGACCTGAGGAACCGGCTGGATGCGGTCACGATCGAGCAGGTGCAGGCGGCGGCGGTGAAGTACCTGACGCCTGCCAACCGGACGATTGGATGGTTCGAGCCGTGCCGCTGAATCCGCGCCGGGTGGTGCTGGACAACGGCATCACCATCCTCGCCAAGTCGAATCACACCACGCCGGCGGTGAGCACGCTGGTTGGCGTAAAAACCGGCTCCTATGCCGATCCCGCCGATCGCGACGGCACGGCGGCATTGTGCGCCCGCGTGCTCGATCGCGGCACCGTGACGCGCTCGGCCGAGGCGATCGCCGACGACCTCGACGGCCGCGGCGCGTCGCTGTCGGTAGCGGCCGGCCGCCATCAAATGGCCCTCGCCGCCACCTGCCTGATGGAGGACTTTGCCGACGTCCTGTCGCTCGCCGCCGACGTTGCGCGCCATCCGCGGTTTGCCGAGGACGAGATCGCGACGCGGCGCGAGAACCTGATCACCTCGCTCCGGCAGGCCGACGACGACCCGGCGGCGATGGCCGTCGATGCGTTCCTGCGCGCGCTCTACGGCGATCACCCGTACGCCCGCAGGATCCGCGGCACGGTCGAGGGCATCGGCGCGATTCGGCGGCAGGATCTGGTCCGCTTCCACCAGAGGGGGTTCGAGCCGTCGGCGATCACCGTCGTCGTGGTCGGCGATGTTCAGGAGGACGCGGCCGTGGCGGCGGTGTCGAAGCTGTTCGGCGACTGGACGGCGTCCACCGCTGCGGGGGACCGCCCCTGGCTCACCGTCCCCGACCCGGCGCCGGTGGCCGACCGGCGACTGGTCTCGGTGCCGATGATGAACAAGGCGCAGGCCGACGTCGTTTACGGCTTCACCGGCATTCGCCGGTCCGATCCCGACTACACCGCGATGTCGGTGATGAATAACGCCCTGGGACAGTACGCCATCGGCGGCCGGCTGGGCGACAGCATCCGCGAGCGGCAGGGGATGGCCTACTACGTCTTCAGCGCGCTCGACGCGACCTTTGGACCGGGACCTTTGTCGATTCGCGCCGGCGTGTCGGCGGCCAACGTCGAGAAGACCATTCGGTCGATCGATACCGAGCTGGCCGCGCTGCTCAAGGACGGATTCACCGAGCAGGAAATCGAGGAGTCGAAGGGTTACATGATCGGCTCGCTGCCGCGGCAGCTCGAGACCAACGCCGCGATCGCATCGTTCCTGTTGTCGATTGAGACGTTCGGTCTCGGCCTCGACTATGACGAGCGCCTGCCCGGGCTGATCGGCGCGATTACCAAACAGCGGGCGGACAGCGCGGCGCGCCGGCTGCTCGATCCCGCGCGCGCCACCGTGGCGGTCGCCGGGCCGTGGGCCGCAGCCGAATGATCCCACGGTCGCAGCAGCCGGCGAGCCTCGAGGCGGTGTTTTTCGACGTCGACTTCACCTTGATCTACCCGGGTCCGACCTTTCAGGCCGAGGGCTATCGGCTGGCGTGCGCGGCGCATGGCATCGACGTCGATCCGTCGAAGTTCGACGCCGCCACCGCGGCCTCGTCGGTGATCCTCGACGAGGTCGAGGAGCAGATCTACCGGCACGACGTCTTCATTCACTACACCGCATCGATCATCGAGCACATGGGCGGCAGGGGCGCGAAGGTGATCGAGGCCGCCCGCGATCTGTTCGACCGCTGGTCGGTGAACCATCACTTCGAGTTGTACGACGATGTGGCGCCGGTGATGGCGGAACTGAGGGCGCGCGGCATGCGGGTCGGTTTGATTTCGAATTCGCATCGCAGCCTTGACGCGTTTCGCGAGCACTTTTCGCTCACCGATTTCATCTCGGTCTCGGTCTCCGGGGCCGAGCACGGCTACATGAAGCCGCACCGCAGCATCTTCGACCGGGCGCTCGAGCGCGCCGGCGTGAAGGCGGAGGCCACGATGATGGTCGGCGACAGCTTCCGGCACGACATCGCGGGCGCCCTCGGCGCCGGTTGGCGGGCGGTGTTGCTGAACCGGTCGGGAGAGCGGCCGGCGCACGTCCCGGCGGATCTGCCGGTGATTACGACGCTGACCGAACTGCCTGCGCATCTCTAGATTGCCGGGACACCCACGAATGACGCAAATCCAGATTCGCGATCTCCACACCATCGAAGAGTTCCGCCAGGTCG
Organism: uncultured Acidimicrobiia bacterium; assembly: GCA_963795125.1. GTDB lineage: Bacteria > Acidobacteriota > Vicinamibacteria > Vicinamibacterales > UBA2999 > 12-FULL-67-14b. Next base: position 539,574 of record CAWCGQ010000003.1, read on the forward strand.
TCGACCTCGAACGTGAAATCTGGGGCTACACCGACAGCGCCGACATGGTCGGCATCCCGGTGTTCATCTTCACGGTGCATCGCGGCGCGGCGTTGATCGGCGCCGTCGAGCCGTCCGGACGGATGATCGGCTTCGCCTACGCCGTCGTCGGCATGAAGCAGGGGCGGCCGATGCTGTGGTCGCACATGACCGGCGTGCTGCCCGAATATCGCGGCGGCCTCGGGTATCGGCTCAAGCTCGAGCAGCGCGCCCGCGCGCTGGCGCAGGGCTACGACCTGATCGAGTGGACGTTCGATCCGATGCAGGCGATGAACGCGCATTTCAATTTCGCCAAGCTGGGCGGCACGGTCGAGGAGTACGCGGTCAACTTCTACGGCGAGTCGACGAGCGCGCTGCATCGCGGCACCCCCACCGATCGGGTGGTGCTCAGCTGGCGGATCAGCTCGCCGCACGTGGTGCGACGCGTCGACGACCCCTCGCCCCTGCGCGCCCGCGCCCACGAGGTGGTCGAGGCGCCGGTCGTCAACACCACGGTCGTCGAGGACGACTGGCTGAAGACCACCAAGATCGATTTGACGCTCGACGAGCGCCGGATCTGGATCGAGATTCCGACCGGCTTCACCGAGATGCAGCAGCGCGCGCCGGAACGCGCGCTCGCCTGGCGGCTCGACGTGCGGCAGATGTTCGACGAGTACCTGGCGAAGGGTTACCGCGCCGTGGACTTCGTCCTGCAGCGCGACGCGGGCTTCGGCAGATACCTTCTGGCCAGGGAATAAGGAGCGCCCGGCACTCCCCGCACCCTACGCACCGTACGCACACTATTTTTATCCCGGCGGCCAGCTCAACGCGCGGCCGCCGAGGACATGCAGGTGGATGTGAAAGACCGTCTGCCCCGCCTGCGCATTGCAGTTGAACACGGTCCTGAATCCCGGACCGTCACAGCCGCGGTCCTTCGCGACCTGCGCGCCGGCCCGCACCATGGCGCCGACCAGCGCGTCGTCCGCCGGCGACAAATCGTTCAGCGTCGCGACGTGCCGCTTCGGCACCACCAGGACGTGCACCGGCGCCTGCGGGTTGATGTCGTTGAAGGCCATCAGCTGATCGTCCTCGTAGACTTTCGCTGCGGGAATCTCACCGGCGATGATCTTGCAAAACAGGCAACTCATCCGTTATTTTCCTTTCAATCACCGCCACCCGCGGGATGTTCTGCAGGTCGTTGCTGATGCCGACCAGGCGCAGCGCCGGGTAGCTCATCACCAGATCGACGACCGCATCCGCCTGGTCGTAGCCGATCTCAATCAGCATCGTGCCGCCGGGCGCCAGGTAGGCCGTGCTCAGGTCGACGACCTGCCGGATATCGCGGAAGCCGTCCTCGCCGGCGACCAGCGCGGCGGCCGGTTCGTACTCGCGAACTTCTGGTTGCAGGCCTTGGTACTCCGACTCGGTCACGTAGGGAGGATTCGAGAGGATGAAATCGAACACCCCCGTCGCGCCAATCAGGTACGCCGATTCGCGGAACGCAATGCGATCCGAAACGCCGTAGCGTCCCGCATTCTGGTGCGCGACGTGGAGCGCGTCCTCTGAAATGTCGGTCGCGATCACCTCGACGTACGGCCGCTCGGCCGCCGCCGTGACGGCGAGACAGCCGCTGCCGGTGCCGATATCGGCGACGCGCCGCGGCCGTGCCGGCGCATCGGCGGGAAGCCGGGCGAGGAACTCCTCGATGATCAGTTCGGTTTCGGGCCGGGGGATCAGGACCGAGCGGTTGACCATGAAATCGCGGCTCCAGAATTCCTGGACGCCGCGAATATAGGCGACCGGTTCGCGCCGGGCGCGGCGTTCGATCAGCGCGGTGAAGCGATCGAGGAAGTCCGGCGCCGGCGCGTCGTCGTAGTGCGCGTAGATGGTGGCGCGGTCCCACTGCAGCACCTCGCGCGCGAGCAGCACCGCATCGCGCCCGGCCTCACCCGACTCGATGCCGGCGGCCGCCAGGCGCGCCCGGGCAGCGGCGATCCGTTCGCGCAGGCTCACTTCGTTTCCGTGACCTCGCGCAGTTTCTCGGCGGTGTAATACGTCGTCAAGGCGCCAATCAGCTCGTCGAGGCTGCCGTCGAGCACGCCGTGCAGCTGGTGGGTGGTGTAGTTGATGCGGTGATCGGTGACGCGGCTCTGCGGAAAGTTGTAGGTGCGGATCTTCTCGGAGCGATCGCCGGTGCCGACCTGGCCCTTGCGCTCCATCGCGATGGCGTCGTTCTGCTTCTTCAATTCCGCTTCGTAGAGACGCGAGCGCAGCACCTTCATCGCCTTGGCGCGGTTCTTGACCTGCGACTTCTCGTCCTGCTGCGACACCACGATGCCGCTGGGCAGGTGGGTGATGCGCACGGCGGAATAGGTGGTGTTGACGCTCTGGCCGCCCGGCCCGCTCGAGCAGAAGGTGTCGATGCGGATGTCCTTGTCGGCAATCTGGATGTCGATTTCGTCGGCCTCGGGAAGCACCGCCACCGTCGCCGCCGAGGTGTGGATGCGGCCGCTGGCCTCGGTGGCCGGCACGCGCTGCACCCGGTGCACGCCGCTCTCGTACTTCAGCCGGCTGTAGGCGCCGCGTCCCTCGATGCTGACGACCACGTCCTTGACGCCGCCGTGGTCGGCCTCGCTGAGCGACATCAGTTCGATCTTCCAGCGCTGGCGCTCGGCGTAGCGGGTGTAGCAGCGGTAGAGGTCGCCGGCAAACAGCGCCGCTTCCTCGCCGCCGGTGCCGGCGCGGATCTCGAGCATGACGTTGCGCTCGTCATTCGGATCCTTCGGAACGAGCAGCAGCTTCAGCTCGTCCGACGTCCGCTCTTTGCGAACGTTGAGGTCGTTCAGCTCTTCGAGCGCGAGGTCGCGCATTTCCGGGTCGCCGCCCTTGATCAGCTCCTCGGCGCTGGCGATCTCGGCGACCACGGCCTTGTACTGGCGGTATTTCTGCACCAGCTCTTCGATCTCGGCGAGCGCCTTGGCCTGCTTGCGGTACTCGTTGGCATCGCTCTGCACCTGGCTGGTGCCGAGCGACGCCATCAGCTCCTCGTATCTGGCCTCGGTCGATGCAATCTTGTCGAACAATCTGATCCCGCCCTCTTATCCGCCTGACACCGGCGGAAGAAATGCAATTTCATCACCCTCTGCCACGGCGGCGGTGAATCGCGAGTAGTCGGCGTTGACGGCGCACGAGATCGAGCGTTCGTAGGCGGCCAGCTCCGGGTACTCGGCGACGAGCGACGACCACACCGAGCCGACGCTCGCCCCGGCCGGCGCGTCGCGCGTCAACTCGCCGCTCCCGGCGATGTCCCGCAGCCGTGCGAACAGGCGGATGGTCACGCGCATGCGATGCGCAGCGCCTCCTCGCGGGCCGCGGCGTTGTCCGGATCGGCGGTCGCGCCCTCGATCCAGACATCGCCGCCGTCGAAGTACTCGTGCTTCCAGATCGGCACAATCTGCTTGATGCGCTCGATCGCGTAGCGGCTCGCGGCAAACGCATCGCCGCGATGCGGCGACGCCGCCGCAATCGCCACGCTCGCCTCGCCGACCTCCATCCGCCCGATGCGGTGGTGAATGGCAAGGCGCACCGACGGCCAGCGCTCGGTCGCTTCGGCGACGATCAAATCGAGCCCGCGCAGCGCGAGCGGCTCGTACGCCTCATATTCGAGGTGCAGCACCCGCTGGCCGCGATTGTGGTCGCGGACCAATCCGAGAAAGGTCGCGACCGCCCCGATTCCAGAAATATCCAGGGCGTTCACCAGCGCCTGATGATCGAGCGGCGCGGCCGTGATGCGGGTGGCTGGACTCACAGCCATTCAGTATAGAAGGTACCGGGCTTTCTTCCGAACTGCGACCGCCGCGCGTATTCCCAACATCGGAGACCTTCCCAACGACGGGAATCTCGAGATCTTCAAAGGGGTTGTGTATGACGCGCCGAGTTGGCCTGATCCTGGTCCTCGCATTGCTGACCGCATCGACCGGGCTCGACGCGCAGATTGGCGGTCTTCTGCGCAAGAAGGCCGGCGAAGTGCTGGGCAAGAAGGCCGAGCCGGCCCAACCCGCGCCGTCGGCTCCGGCGCCGACGCCCGGCGATCCCGCCACGGCGACGGCCCCGGTCAAGAGTCCCGCGGCGCCGGCGGTAGCCGCGGCGACCAAGGACCCTCTCGATGTGTCGGCCCTGCCGGTGCGCCAGTCGGCTGACCAGGTGCTGCGTGGCAACGTCAACCGGCGAAGTAACGGCGACTGGGATCAGCTGCCGTACATTCCTACCGCTGCCACGTCCGCGGCCTACGCACTCGGCGACGCCGCGCGCGCCTCGCTGGTCGAAACGGTCGGCGCGGCGCTGAGGACCCTCGTGGCGTCGCCGGCGTTCCTCGCCGAGCACGATGCGTACATCAAACGGGAATACCAGGCGGTGGATCACGGCCTCACGGGTGTGGTCAGCCTTGAAGACGCACTGAAGAGGAACGATCTCAAGTCGCTCGAGGCCATCCAGTTGAAGGAGATGGTCGCGATGGGCGTGGACCAGGCGCGGACCCTGCCCGCCGACTTCCTGAAGATGACCTTCAACGATGAACTGGCCGGCTGGCGAAAACACGCCGCCAACCCCAAGCTGCGCGACCGCGCGAAATACCAGAAGCTCGTCGACACCGCTCAGCCGCTCGAAGCGCTGCCCACCGACGATGTGAAATTTCGCAATGGCTACGCGGTTCTCAAATCGATCGACGCCGGCGGGCCGGACACTGAAGCGGCGGTGATGGCGATCAGCGCGCGCGTCCACGCGGAGAAGGAACAGGCCGCCTGGGACAGCCACAACCTCAAGGGACAGCTGAGGCAACAGCTGTCGACGTTTGTGGCGATTGCCTCGAAGGTGAATTTCGATGCCGCCACGGTCCAGAAGGACGGCAAGACCATGTTTGTCAACGCCGCCGACGAGAAACAGGGCGCGCTCTGGAAGGCCTGTTTCCGCGCCGGCGAGGCGCCAACCGCTGCAGCGGTGAAGCTGGCAAAGGCGTGGCTGTCGGAATTGTAGGCATCATTCGGGCACGCGAACGTTCCAGAAATGATTGAGGGGGCGATGGCCTTTGCCGAGCGGGATGCCGTGACGCATCGCCCCCTCCACATACGCTTTCGCGGCCGGCACCGCGTCGACGAGCGCCGCGCCCTTGGCGAGGTGGGCCGCGATGGCCGATGCGAACGTGCACCCGGTCCCGTGCGTGTTCGGCCCCTCGATGCGCGGCCCGATCCATTCGTGAAAGCTGCCGTCGACGAGCAGCAGGTCCACGACCTCCGGCCCTGCCAGATGGCCGCCCTTGATGACCACCGCCGCCGGCTTCAGCATGGCGATCCGGCGCGCCGCTTCGCGCATGTCGGCGACCGAGGCAATCGACATTTTCGCGAGCACCTCGGCTTCGGGGATGTTCGGCGTCACCACCCGCGCCAGACGGATCAGCGTCCAGCGCACGGCGTGCACGGCTTCCTCATCGAGCAGCTGGTCGCCGCTCTTGGCGACCATCACCGGATCGACGACGAGGTTGGGCAACTCGAGCGATTCGACCGCGGCGGCCACCGCCTCGACGATGGTCGCGGTGGCGAGCATGCCGGTCTTGACGGCGTCGCAGCCAAGGTCCGACACCACCGCTTCGATCTGCGCGGCGACAAAATCATCGCCGACGAGGTGCACGCCCTGGACGCCGACGGTGTTCTGGGCGGTCACGGCGGTAATCGCCGAGGTGCCGTAGACGCCGTGGGCCGCAAAGGTCTTGAGGTCGGCCTGGATCCCGGCGCCGCCCCCTGAGTCCGAGCCGGCAATTGTCAGCGCGGTGGCCATGCCAGTATCATCCTTCCCATGACATCACGACCTTCCGTGTCGCACGCCTCGACGATTCTCGATCAAGTCAGCATGCGGGCCTCGTCCGCCAGCGCGTGGACCGGTGTGCAGGTGTTGTCGGTCCTGTTCGTGGCGGTGCTGACCGCGGCCATGGCGCAGCTCAGCTTCCCGCTGCCGTTCACGCCGGTGCCGTTCACGATTCAGCCGATGGTCGTGCTGATCGGCGCCGCCGCGCTCGGCTCGCGCCTCGGGGCGCTCAGCCAGATCCTTTATCTCATGCTTGGCATCGCCGGGCTGCCGGTGTTTGCCTTCTCGCCTGAGCTGCCGCAAGGCTTCGCGCGCCTGCTCGGGCCGACCGGCGGCTACCTGATGGCCTATCCGATTGCCGCGTTCGTGACCGGACTGCTGGCGGAGCGTGGTCTGGATCGACGCTACTCCACCTCGATGGTCGCGATGGGCGTGGGGCTGTCGGTGATCTTCGCGGGCGGGGTGCTGTGGATCGCGCGCTTTGCCGGCATGCAGACGGCGCTCACCACCGGACTGTACCCGTTCATCATCGTCGATGTGATCAAAGTGGTGGCGGCGGGCCTGGTGCTGCCGACCGCATGGAAATTCCTACGGCGCTGACCCGAACGGCGCTGGCGCTGGTGGCCGGCGCCCTCCTCGTCGCCGCGCCTCTGGCGCAGTCGCAACCGCCCGGCGGCAGCCACGTCGTTCGCCTGTTCCCGCCGTCGGACCTCGGCCTGCTCGATGCGCCGGATCGCGATCTATGGCAGCGCCCCGATCAGATCATGGACGCGCTCGGCATCGCCGACGGGTCGGTAGTGGCCGACATCGGCGCCGGCAGCGGCTGGTTCAGCATCCGCCTCGCCCGCCGGGTCGGCCCGCAGGGACTGGTCTACGCCGAAGACGTGCAGAAGGAAATGATCAATGCCATTTCGCGGCGCGTCGGCCGCGAAGGGCTGGCCAACGTTCGGCCGGTGCTCGGTCAGAAGAACGATCCCAACCTGCCGGCCCAGTCGATCGACGCGGTGCTGGTCGTGGACGCGTACCACGAGATCGAAAACCGCGTCGCCGTGCTCCGCAATGTGGCGCGCGCCCTGAAGCCGCAAGGACGCATCGGCGTGATCGATTTCAGGCTGGACGGTACGGGTCCCGGCCCGTCGCTCGAAGAGCGTGTCAGCCCCGATGTGGTCGTGAGGGATGCGACGGAAGCCGGACTCCGGCTGATTCGCCAGGAACCCTTCCTGCCGTTTCAGTACTTTCTGATTTTCGCGAAGTAGCCAGAATTCAGTAGCCGGTAGCCAGACGAAATCATCTGGCATCTGGCTACTGGCTACTGGCTACTGGCTACTAGCTACTCCGCACGAAGCGCCACCATCGGATCGATGCGGGTGGCCTGTCGCGCCGGCAGCCACGTCGCGACCAGTGCGACCGCGCCAAGGCTCGCCGCGACCGCGACATAGGTGACCGGATCGAACGGATTCACGCCGAACAGCAACGACGACGCCAGCCGCATCAGCGCCGCCGCCGCGACCAGGCCGAGCACCAGTCCGATCGCGGTCAGCGACAGCCCGCGGCCGATGAAGATGCGCTGCACCGCATCGCGCTCGGCGCCGAGCGCCATGCGGATGCCGACTTCACGGCGGCGTTGCGACACGATGTAGGCGATCACGCCGTAGATGCCGACCACGCCGAGCAGCAGCGTCACCGATGCCGCGATGCCGAGGATCACCAGGACGAACTGCGTTTGCGCCATCGACTGCCCGTAGATCTGCTGCAGCGTGCGCACCCGCGCCAGCGGCAGGTTCGGATTCAGGCTCCACACCGCCTGTTGCACTTCGCCGAGGAAACCGGGTGACCGCAAGCGCGACGATCGAATCACATACGCCAGGGATCGCTGCACGAACGCCTCGCCGCCGATCCCCTCAGCCACCCTCATCGGCCAGTAGACGATCGTCGGCGCCGGCCTGGTCGCGCCGTCCTGGCGCTCGTTGCCGACGACGCCGACCACTTCCACCCATCCGGTTTTCGAGGTGCGCCTGATGCGCTTGCCAATCGCCCTGGCGGGCTCGCCCCAGTACTCGCGCGCGAGATTCTCGCTCAGCAGCGCCACCGCCGCGCCGTTGTGCGAGTCGGCCCAGGTCAGGTCGCGACCGGCGATCACCGGGTTGCCCATCGTTTCGAAGTAGCGCGCGCCGATGTATTTCATGCGGCGCAGCGGCGGAATCTTGGCGTCGGACTCGGGAAAGTCTTCGACCCAGATCGGATCGTTGTTGCTGTTGCCGTCCATGGTCACCGACGACGTCACCCCGACCGACTGCACGCCGCCGATCGCCTCGATGCGATGCGCAATCTCTTCATGCAGGCGCGCGACCTGCGCCTGATCGGCCACCACCGCGGTGGGAATGGAGATGCGCAACGTCAGCACCGCTTCCGGATCGACGAACCCCGGCGGCACGTCGCGGATCGCGACAAAGGTGCGCACCATCAAGCCGGAGGCGACCAGCAGCACCGCGGCCAGCGCGACCTGCGCGACGACGAGCGTGTTGCGCGCGCGGTGGCGGTCGCGGCCTTCACTGGATCCCCGCGAGCTGTCCTTCAGGGCCGACGCCAGCTGCGGTGTCGCGTACTTCAGAATCGGGATCGCGCCAAACAGCAGGCCCGCGACCAGCGAGATGACGAGCGTGAAGAGCAGCACGATCGGATCGAGGGCGATCTCGTTCAATCGCGGCAGCTGTGCCGGCTGCAGGTAGACCAGCAACTCGATGCCGCCATAGGCGAGCACGGTGCCGAGCACGCCGCCAATCAACGCGATCATCAGCGACTCCGACAGCAACTGCCAGGCGACCTGCCGCGCCTCGGCGCCGAGCGCGAGGCGAATCGCCAGCTCCTGCTGCCGGGCCTCGGCCCGCACCAGAAACAGGTTGGCCACGTTCGCGCACGCGACCAGCAGCACGAGGCCCACGGTGCCGAGCAGGATCCACAACATACTGCCGATGTCGCCGACGACGTCGACATCGAGCGGACGGACCAGCGATCCGAACCGCGCATCGTCGAACATCTGCTTGGTGAAGCCGGGCGGCAGCCGGAATCGTTCGGTCAGCGAGGGCAACAGACGCTCGACGTCGGCATTGGCCTGCTCGATGGTCACGCCGGGCTTGAGCCGCGCGATGCCCTGATAGCTGAATCCCGCGGCGTGGGTGGTGGCGCGATCGATCTTCAGCGGCAGCACGACGAGTGGCGCCGCGGTCAGGAACTGGAAGTCCTGCGGCAGCACGCCGATCACTTCGCGCGGCGTGCCATTGACGATCAGGCTCTGGCCGACGGCCGAAGGATTGGCGCCGAACGCGCGCTGCCAGTAGGTGTGCGTGATCAACACGACGTTCGGTCCCGTCGGCAGGTCGTCTTCCCTGGTGAAGGAGCGTCCCATGGCGGGCCGGATTCCCAGTACCGGCAGTGTTGCGTCGGTGACGCTCAGCGATTCAATCTGCTCGGGTTCGCCACGGCCGGTGATCGTCACCGAGCCGCCCTGCCAGAGGCCGATGTCCTGGAAGGACTGGGCACTGTCGCGAAGCATGAAATACGTCCCCGCCGATTGCTGCAGCGGACCCGGCATCACGCCCGGCGCCACCAGCCACGCGCCGACCAGCGACCTGGGCTCGGCATACGGCAACGGCTTCAGGACCACGCCGTTCACCACGCTGAAGATCAGGGCGTTGGCGCCGATGGCTGCGCCGACCGTGACGATGGCGGTGAGCGCAAAGGCCGGGCTCTTGAGGAGGCGGCGAAGGGAATGCTGCACTGAGGTTCAGACGGATGTTTCAAGACGAAGGTTCACTGCGATGGTTCAGTTAGACTGTTGGGGATGCAGTCGTTGTTTGACTCCGTAGTGGCGCTGATCATCAAGACCTCCACGGACTTGCCGCCCGACGTGCGCGCGGCGATGAGGCACGCGGTCGAGACCGAAGACCCGTCCTCCCGGGCCGGCCAGGCGCTGAACATCATCGGCCAGAACATCGACCAGGCCGCCGACATCGAGGGCGCGATCTGCCAGGACACCGGCATGCCGACCTTCGAGGTCAAGACGCCGGTCGGCGCCAGCCAGATCTGGATGAAGCAGCAGATCAAGGAGGCGATCGCCGAGGCCACCAGGCGCGGCAAGCTGCGGCCGAATTCGGTCGATTCGCTGACCGGCGAGAACAGCGGCAACAATCTCGGTCCCGGCACGCCGGTGATTCACTTCGAGCAGTGGGAGCGCGACGACATCGAAGTGAAGCTGCTGCTCAAGGGCGGCGGCTGCGAAAACATGAACGCGCAATATTCGCTGCCCGCGGACCTGGCCCATCTGGGCCGCGCCGATCGCACCATCGACGGCGTGCGCAAGTGCATCCTGCACGCGGTGTGGAATGCGCAGGGCAAAGGCTGCGCGCCGGGCGCGATCGGCGTGTGCATCGGCGGCGATCGCACCAGCGGCTACGTCGAGGCGAAGCAGCAGCTGTTCCGCAGCCTCGACGACCTCAATCCCGATGCGCGGCTCGCCGACCTCGAAGCGGAGATCATGCGCACCGCCAACACCCTCGGCGTCGGCGCCATGGGGTTCGGCGGCAGGATCTCATTGATCGGCTGCAAGATCGGCGTGCAGAACCGGTTGCCGGCCAGTTTTTTCGTGTCGGTGGCCTACGACTGCTGGGCCTATCGTCGCCTGGGGGTCACGCTGGATGGCACAACCGGCGCGATTACCCAGTGGCTGTATCGCGATCCCTCGGTTGCGACCATCCCGATGATGGACCAGGCGGGGTTCAAGCGCACCGGCCGCGAAATTGCCCTGACCACGCCGATCGATGAAGCGGCGATTCGCGCCTTGCAGGTCGGGGACATCGTCCTCCTCAGCGGCGCGGCGTTCACCGGGCGCGACGCGGTGCATCACCACTTGTCGAGTCATCCGCCGCCGGTCGATCTGAACGGCGGGGTGATCTATCACTGCGGTCCGGTGGTGGCCAGGCAGCCCGACGGCGGTTGGACAGTGACCGCGGCGGGCCCGACCACCAGCATCCGGGAGGAGCCGTACCAGGCCGACATCATCGGTAAATACGGCGTGCGCGCGGTGATCGGCAAGGGCGGGATGGGCGGCAAGACCCTCGCCGGGCTCAAGCAGCACGGCGCGGTGTACCTCAACGCTATCGGCGGCGCGGCGCAGTTCTACGCGCGCTGTATCGAACGGGTGGACGGGGTGTCGCTGATGGAATTTGGAACTCCTGAAGCGATGTGGCATCTACACCTTAAGGACTTCCCTGCGATTGTGACCATGGACGCCCATGGAAACAGCCTGCACAAGGACCTGGAGCAGGAAACCGGCGAAAACCTGGCCCGGCTGGCGTAGGCGGCCCGGTTGCGCCGAATCCTCCGGTTTCGCTTACCGGGCGAAGGCGGATAGAATAGGACTGTTATGGAAACCCAAACGATCACTCCGGAGACCCCGGTTTTCACCCCGACCCCGCTCGTCAACGTGACCGAAGCGGCGGCCGGCAAGATCCGCGAGCTGCTGAACGAAGAAGGCAAGACCGAGAGCGGCTTGCGCGTGTTCGTGCAGGGCGGCGGCTGCTCCGGCTTCCAGTACGGCTTGATGATCGAGGAATCGGGCGGCGTCGGCGATCAGCTGTTCGAATCGAACGGCGTGCGGCTGTTTGTGGACCCGGTCAGCGTCAGCTACCTGAAGGGCGCCGAGGTCGACTTCGTCGACACCATTACCGGCGGCGGGTTCACGATCAAGAACCCCAACGCCACGTCCACCTGCGGCTGCGGCTCCTCGTTTTCCGCATAGCCCGGCGTCATGGCCACGACCACGGCCATTCCGGATCTCGATCGTCTCCGCCCGGCGGGAACGAAGCGTTCCAGCAAGCGCGACCTGATCGTCAACGCGTTCCTCAAGCAGGAGGGGCACCTGAGCGCGGACGATCTGGTCGAGCTCATCAAGCGCGAAGATCACCGCATCAGCCGGGCCACCGTCTACCGCACCCTGCAGTGGATGGAGGAGGCCGGCATCGCGCGCAAGGTGGACTTCGGCGAAGGGCGTTTTCGCTTCGAGCATTCCTACCGCCACCCGCGCCATTTCCATCTGATCTGCAAGACCTGCAATCGTTCCTACGAGTTCCTGAGTTCGGACATCGAGCAACTGGTCGAGGAGGTCGCCGCCGCGCGCGCGTTTGCCGCGCGCCAGACGGTGGTCCAGATCTACGGCACCTGCGAATCGTGCAGCACCGGCGTGGCCGCCGAGGAAACCGTCAATTCGGAGCTGTTGTTCGCGCGCGACGCGTTGCGCATTGCGATTGCCACCGAGCGCAGCGGCATGGAGTTTTACGGACGCGGCGTCAAGCTGGTCAAGGATCCGCGGGCGCGCGAGATCTTCCGCAAGCTGGCCACCGAGGAAGTGCATCACCTGAAGACGCTCGAGGATCGCTATCAGGCGCTGTTGAAGCAGGATCCCCGCCTCGAATCGCGGGCCACGTTCCTGTTTTTCAAGGGCGCGGCCAACGGGCTGTTCTCGGCGGGCACCGAGCAGCTGCGCCGCGACGGCGTCGACGATCTCGAGGCCTACCGGATCGGCATTCGCTGCGAGCGCGGCTCGCATCGATTCTTCAAGCGCTACGGCGAGCGGTTCGAAGACTCGGAAGGCAAGCGCATCTTCCTCGAATTCGCGGAGGAGGAACGCGAGCACCTCGAGTTGCTGATCCGCGAGTATCGCGCGCTGGTGAAACGGCATAAAGCCATGGCCCACAAGACCCGCGTGAAACCGAAGGCGCGTCGCCAGTCCGCCTGACGGCGGCGCCGCGGCGGCTCGAGACAGCGGACCACACCCATACGTGATCGATCTCCACATGCACACCACGGCGTCCGACGGGCGGTTGACGCCGGTCGAGCTGGTGGCCCGCGCGGCCGCGGTTGGCCTCACCACCATCAGCGTCACCGATCACGATACGGTCGCGGCGATCGACGAGGCGACGGCAGCGGCGCGGCCGTCCGGCATTCGCGTGGTGGCGGGCATCGAGCTCACCTCGATCGAGGACGGCCGTGATGTGCACCTGCTCGGCTACCTGTTCGATCGGGACAGCCGGCAGTTATCGGAGTTACTCGTCAGCCAGCGCGCCCTGCGCGTCTCGCGCGTGCGCGAAATTGCCGCGCGGCTGGCGGCGCTCAACCTGGTGGTCGACGTCGAGCAGGTGCTGTCGGCGGCGGCGTCACGGCCCGGATCGTCGGTCGGCCGTCCGCAGCTGGCCCGCGAGCTGGTGCGCGCCGGCTTGGTGGAATCGGTGCAGCAGGCCTTCGAGCAGTGGCTGGGCACCGGCCGGCCGGCGTTCGTGCCTCGCACCGGACCGTCGCCCGCGACGGTGATCGAGACCATTCATGCCGCCGGCGGCGTCGCGTCGTTCGCCCATCCCGGCGTCACCAGGCGTGATGACCTGATCTCCCCGCTGATCGACCGCGGGCTGGATGCCATCGAGGTGTATCACTCCGATCACACGGCCGCCGACGTCACCGCCTATCGCGGGCTGGCCGACCGCTTCAATGCGCTCGTCTCCGGCGGCTCGGATTTTCATGGCGAGGAGCCGCCGTCCGCCAGCGGCCGGCCCACCCGGCCCGGACGCATTCACCGGTCCACCCTGGGCGTGATTGCCCTGCCGCCCGACGCATTCGCCGCCCTCGAAGAACGCGCCCGGTCCCGCCAATCGTGAACCCGCTGCTCGAGATCCGCGGGCTCGTGAAGGACCACCAGGGTCTGCGGCCGCTGCGCATCCGCGAGCTGCGCGTCGTGCCGTCGACGGTGATGTCGATCGCGGGCCTGGACGCGCGGTCGGCGGAGGTGTTCGTCCACCTCGTGACCGGCGCGACGCTGCCGGACGAGGGCGCCGTGACGCTGTTCGGGCAGGACACGCGGGCCGTGACCGACGGCGCCGCGTGGCTCCGATCGCTCGACGGCCTCGGCATGCTCACCGCTCGCGGCGTCCTGATCGAGTCGTTCTCGGTGCTGCAGAACATCGCGATGTCCTACACCCTCGAGGTCGATCCGATCGACCCGCTGGTGGTGCCGCAGGCCGGGGCGCTGGCGCGCGAGGTCGGCATTCCACAGGAGCTGTTCGATCTCGCTTCCGGCAAGGCCGGGCCGGACGTCCAGATGCGGGTGCACCTGGCGCGCGCCCTGGCGCTTGGGCCGAAAGTGTTGATCGGCGAACATCCATCGGCCGCGCTGCCGCGCCCAGGCGTTGCGGCCTTCGGCGCCGACCTGGCCCGCGTCGCGCGATCGCGCGGGCTCGCGCTCGTCGTGATTACCGCCGATGACGCGCTCGCGAGGGCACTGGGCGGCGAGCGGCTCGAGTTGGTGCCGGCAACCGGCGAGCTGCGCGCTCCGGGCCTGCTCAAGAAACTGTTCGGATAACCTTTGGTCTACACCGCATGAAACCCGCACTGATCCTGTTCGACATTGACGGCACGCTGTTGCTGAGCGGCCGCGCCGGCATGCGCGCCATGACCCGCGCCTTTGCAACCACGTTCGGCATCACCGATGCCTTTGCCGGCGAATCGTTCGGCGGACGCACCGATTCGTATCTGGTCTCGAAGGCGCTGCGGGCCAGCGGCGTGCCCGACACCCCGGAGGAACACGAACGCTTCCGCCAGAACTACATTCCGCTGCTGGCCGAAGAGATCGAGCAACCGGGCATCGGCCATAAGGGATTGATGCCCGGCGCGCGCGAGTTGCTCGAGGCGCTCGACGATCACGACCATCTCCACCTTGCGCTCCTGACCGGCAATTACCGCGAGGCCGCGGAGATCAAGCTGCAGCATTTCGAGCTCTGGGACTTCTTCGAATGGGGCGCGTTCAGCGACGACGCCGCGGATCGCAACGCGCTGGTGCCGATTGCGCGCCGCCGCGCTGAAACCTATGACATACCGGGCGAGGCGATCGGGCGGGTCATCGTCATCGGCGATACCCCGCACGACATCGAATGCGCGCGGGTGTCGGGCGCGAGATCGATCGCGGTGGCGACGGGCGGCTTTACCGTGCAGCAATTGCGCGACGCGGGCGCCGACGAGGTGTTGCAAGACTTGTCGGAGACGAGGAAAGTGATCGAGCTGCTGTCGTAAAGGTCCACCTGCGCTCCTTCGGAGCTTCGGCGGACGCCAGCCTGGTTGGCTTGCCAGCCGTAGCGCGCAAGCGCGAAGGCTGGCGGAAGCGCCTGGGAGTCGAACCCAGCCTGCCCCGCAAGGGGGCAGCGACCGATTTTGAAGACCGGGAGGGCCACCGGGCCCCGTTCACTTCCGTACCGATCTCCATCTTAGTCCGCAACGCCGATCCAGTATCCGAACAGCCGTTGCGATTCAAACAGCGTGAATCGCAGCGTGCTGCGGTTCAGCCACCATCGCTCGACGTCGGCCTGATCGAAGCGGCTCGCCCGCACCACCACGTCGACGCCGGTCCCCGCCATCCGCCGGCGCATCACCAGCCGGGCGCGGCGGGTGTGCTGTTTCGACGTGACCACGATCACGCGCCGCCACCGCTCGCGCGTCGCAATTTCATGCAGCGCGTCGGCTTCCTCGGCCGTGCTGTTCGCCTCGTTGAGCACGGTGATTGCCGCCGCGGCCACGCCGAGCCGGCCCAGCACTTCGACCTGTTCATCGACCTCGCGCCGGTACGGCACGCCGCGCTTCATCAGCTCGACTTCGCCGCTGTCCGAGATTTGGCGCATCAACGTGATGCGCGGCGCCCAGTCGGCCTTGAACAACTCGACGGCCTCGAGGGGACGTTCGTAGCGCGTGCCGCCGAGGACGAAGATCGCGTCGGCCTTCTCGAGCGGATCCTCCACAACCAGGAATGACCCTAGCCGCGACAGCGCGAAGATGGTGAGGATGAGCACCGGCGCCAGAATCAAGGCGCTGCGGACGATGGGGCGTTTCACGATTTGTTGGAGTGGCGACGAACATCCGGCCCCACAATCTCACCCCGCCGAATAAAACTCCGAACGGTGGGATCGTGAAAGAGGGCCGGAGAGAGAAGAGAAGCTAGTGCAAGTGGGTATTACCCTTCAATCAGTCGGACGTCTCCAGCCCGAGGGCCCTTCTGGGACTCCTCGATTGTAAAATCGACGCGCTGGCCTTCGCGAAGCAGCTCGAACACCGCGCCCCTCACAGAACTGCGATGGAAGAAATGCTCCAGCCCGGATTCATCGCGGATGAATCCAAAGCCTTTGTCGATTAGGAGCCGTGCGATTGTCCCGGTCGGCATAACCTGTCCTCCGATGTCCCGAGACCCGAAGGAGCCGCCGTTAGACTGATGGCAACGATACGGGTCGCGGAAAACGCGCAAGTGTAGGCAGGTCAACAATGGGAAGTCAAGCCGGCCAGCCTCCTGGAATTGGCCGTGACGCCGAGGTAGTAAAGGCTCAGCTGAATATGATATTTCAGGCCTGTTTTCAATGATTTCAGGGATCATCCTCGCCGCCGGCGCGTCGTCCAGGATGGGTGAGCCGAAGGCCGCACTGCCGTTTGGGCAAACGGGCGAAACCGTTTTGTCACGAATTGTCAGCACAATTTTGGCCGGCGGAGTTCCGGGCGTCGTGGTGGTGGCGGGCGCCCATGTCGACGCCGTGCGACGGGCGATGTCCCGAGTCGAACGCCGTGCGCGCCTGATCGAGCATGCGGGCTGGAAGCAGGGACAGCTGTCGTCGTTGCTCGCCGGGCTCGATGCGGTTGACGAGCCGCGGCTCGAGGCGGTGCTGGTCACGCCCGTCGACGTGCCGCTCGTTTCATCGATGACCGTCGCGGCGGTGGTCAGCGCGTGGCGGCGCACGCGCGCGCCGATTGTGCGGCCGGCTGACGGCGAACGGCACGGCCACCCCGTGATCTTCGATCGCTCCGTGTTCGACGATTTACGGTCGGCGGACCCAGGCATTGGCGCCAAGGCGGTGTTTGCCACCCACCGCGATCGCATCTTGAACGTGACCGTGACCGACGCCGGCGCGTTTGAGGACATCGACACCCCCGAGGACTATCGGCGGCTCAACCCGGCGCCGGACCAAAGCTGAACTTTCATCCGGCGGCGAAGTGTGTGACTCTTCAGGCTCCGTCCATGGCCGTCGCACCGCATCCCGTCGGTTGGCGCCCCTGGCATTCGCTGCGATGGCGATTGCCCTTCACGATCGCGCTGGTGGTGGCGACGATTCTTGCCGTGGTGCTGTTTGGCGCCTACCGCGAGGTGCGATCGGCGCTGCTCACCTCCGCCAGCCAGCGCGCCGCCGCGGCGGCGGGCCAGGTGGCGGTGCTGGTCGAGGGGATGGTGCGTCCCGCGATGACGCAAGTCCGTAGCGCGGCCACCGAGCCCGCGCTTCGCGACTATCTCAAGGACCCGACCGCGAATGGGCGCGCGCGCGCCGAAGCCGCGATGCGCGCCTTGCTGCCGGGCCCCGGCTCCCGCCTCTTCACGCTGTGGGACGCACGCGGCGATCGCGTCGCCGAAGTGATGGCCTCGAACGATCAGTCGTCGGCCGGCGACATCCAGCCAGGCGAGGCTCCGGCCTCCGAAGCGCTGGAGTTGCAGCGTGCCGGAGACGGTGCGTTGCTGCAGGCGACCGCGATCGTTTCCGATCTCTATCCATCGCACGACCGGCTTGGTGACCTGGTACTGCGCAGCGGCTTTGCGGTCACCCCGGCGGGGCTGTTTTCCCGGCTGGTTGGCGACAACGCCACCGTCCTGCTCGGCACCCGCGACACCGAGCTGTGGATGGACCTTGCCACCCAGCGGGTCGTCGACCGGCGCTCGCCGCAACATGCCGGGGCGCACCTCGGCCAGGCGGCGGATGTCCGCGACACCAATCTGCGGGTCGCGGTCGACCTGCCGCAGGACGTGATCCTCGCGCCCGCCCGCCGCTTCCTCGAGCGCATGCTGGCGCTCGGTTTGTTGATCGCCATTGCCGGCGCGGTCGCCGTTCGCGAGCTGACGGCCAGCGCGGTGCGGCCGCTCGTCGAGCTGACCGCGGCGACGGAAGCCGTTGCCGCCGGCGACTTCACCCGCAGGGTCGGCAGCACGCGCCGCGACGAGGTTGGCCGGCTCGGGCGCGCCTTCGACGCCATGACCACGCGGCTGGCGGAGGACATTGCCGAGCACGATCGCGCCGTCCACGCGCTGCGCGAGCATGAAGAGTGGTTGCGCTACACGCTCAGTGCCGCCCAGGTCGGCACCTTCGAGGTCGATCTCGAAACCCGCGCGATGGCGTGGTCCGAAACGATGGGACCGCTGTTCGGGACCGAGGCGGCGGCCTTGCCCGCCACGGTTGACGCCGTCATGATGCTGCTTCATCCCGACGATCGCGAGCGGGCGGTGGCGAGTCTGTCGCGGGCCGCGGACGATGAGCGCGAGCACGAAGTGTTCCTTCGCGCGCTGCAGCCCGACGGCAGCTACCGGTGGCTGGTGACGCGATCGCGCCAGCTGATCGACGCGGCGGGGCACCGCCGCCTCGCCGGTGTCGGCATCGACGTGACGGAACAGAAGACGCTGGAAGAGCAGCTCCGCCAGGCGCAGAAGATGGACGCGATCGGCAAGCTGGCCGGCGGCATCGCGCACGATTTCAACAATCTGCTCACCGCGATCCTCGGCTTCGGCAACATGCTGCTCGAGAGCATGGACGACGACGACCCGCGCAGCACCGACGTCCGGCAGATCCTCAAGGCCGGCGGACGCGCCGCCGATCTCACGGCGCAGCTGCTGGCGTTCAGCCGCAAGCAGCTGCTCCGGCCGGTCGTGATCGACGTCAACCAGGTGCTCGAGGACACCATCGTGCTGCTGCGTCGCCTGATCGGCGAGAACATCCACTTCGAAGCGCGGCTCGAGGCGGCCGGCGCCTACGTCCGCTCCGATCCGGTTCAGACTCCAGCAGGTGATCATGAACCTGGCGATCAACGCCCGCGACGCGATGCCGGAGGGCGGCCGCCTGTCGATCGACATCGTCAACCTCGACGTCGACGCGATGCACGCCGCCCAGCAGCTGGCGCTCGTCCCGGGCGCCTACGTGAGGATCAGCGTCAGCGACACCGGCGTCGGCATGACCGCGGCCGTCCGCGCCCGCATGTTCGAGCCGTTCTTCACGACCAAGAAACGCGGCGAAGGCACCGGCCTCGGGCTCGCGACCGTGTACGGCGCGGTGAAGCAGGCCGGCGGCTACATCTACGTGGCAGGTGAGCCGGGGCAGGGCAGCACCTTTACGGTCTACCTCCCGCGCGTAATCGGTGAGGTGCCGCTGCCGGCGCCGGAGATCAAGCTGGCCTCGACCGAGAGCGGGCACGAGACCATCCTGCTGGTCGAGGACGAGACGGCGGTGCGGCTGCTGACGCGCACGATGCTCGAGCGCGCCGGCTATCAGGTGGTCGAGGCGGTGAGCGCGGAAGCGGCCGAGGCCACGCACCTCGCCTACGCCGGTTCGATTACCTTGCTCATCACCGACGTGGTGCTGCCGGGATCGAGCGGCGCGGACCTGTTCCAGCGGCTGTCGCTGCGCGACCCGCGCCTGAAGGTCCTGTACATGTCCGGCTACACCGACGAGGCGGTGTTTCGGACCGGACGCCTGCAGCGAGGCGTGGCGTTCCTGCAGAAGCCGTTCAACGCCGACGATCTCAGGAGCAAGACACGCGAGGTGCTCGACGAATGATCGAGCACCTCGCCCGTCCTGTTATCCGACCGTGAACGGGATGCTGGCGCGGCTGGTGCCCCAGTCGATGTGGAGCGTGCCGCCGGTCGGCGTGTCCTGCACCGAGATGGTGAGCATTTCCGCCGCCGCGGGCGCCTTGCCGAGCGTCATCGGCGCGCGGCCGAGGTCTTCGCCCTTGGGATAGGGGACGCCCCATTGTCCGGTCTTCTTGCTGATCACGAGGTGCCACGTGCCGCCGGTCGGGATGGTGTAGAGCGTGTAGCTGCCGGCGGGCACGCTGAGGCTGCCGAACTTCAGCGGCTTGTCGGTCGTGAGGGTGGTTGCCTCATCGGCACCCGTGCGCCACTCGCGGCCGTCGTAGGGATCGAGATCCTTCCCCGGCGTGCGGCCCTTGATCGAGGGCCGGCCGTACTCGATTGAAATGTTGCTGCCATCAACGGCCCACTCGCTGCGCACATGCGGGCTGCCGGCCTTGCCCGGATGCACGGGCGTGGTCTTTTGCGCGTGCACCGACGCGCTGAAAGTCAATGCCGTCGCCGCCATGGCCACAGCGAATACCGATCGTTTCATCTGGCTCTCTCCTTTTGACATGCGTCGTGCTCCAGCTGGCGGAGCGTTCACCCAAGCATCGTACTCCCGGGCGCGGGCGATCACACCTCGGCTGTTTCGAAGGATGACAGCGGTTTCGACGAGGAATTGTCCGTCGTGACGAAGGGCGGTGACCGGATCCATCGAGGTTGCTGGAGACGACGCGGCGAGTGGCAAGTAGACGATTGGTACCTGCTGGTCCACGCCGCCATTGCCCTGCTGCTGGCGGATGCTCGGCACCGCCCATCCGCATCCCCCGCGCCATCATCAGGCCGACGTTCGCGCGGCGACCCGGGTGCGCATTCACGAATCCCGTCGCAGCGCCGACACCGGATCGAGGCGGGCGGCGCGGCGTGCCGGCAACACCGCGGCGATCAGCGCCACCAGCGTCACGAAGCCCGCGATGGCGGCGAGCGTGAGTGGCTGGTTGGCGTTCACGTCAACCAGCGCTCCCTGGAGGGCCACGCCAACGGCGACGGCGCCGACCATGCCGATCACCAGACCTGCCGACAGGTGTCTCAGGGTCTGTTTCAGGAACAACCATGCGACCTGCGAGCGCTGCGCGCCAAGCGCCATGCGCACGCCGACCTCGTGGGTTCGTTGCGCGGCCCCATAGGCCGTGAGCGAGTAGAGTCCGATCGCGGACAGCACGATGGCGATGCCGGCGACAATCGAGAACACCGTGCTGGTGATGCGCTGGGTAAAGCGCGACATGTAGGACACCCGCGCCAGCGATCGCAGGTTGAACAGCGGTAGATCCGGGTCGAGCCGCCGTACTTCCTCGCGCACGACCGCGGCGAACCGCCGTGGGTCGCCCCGCACGATCAGTGACGCGCTCGCGCCCGGTCGTGAGAGGAATGGGACGTACACGGCCGGGGTGTGTCCGTTTTGCTGCTGCTGCCGCAGCGGCGGCGCCAGACCGATGATCCGGAACCGCTGCGGCCGCTCACCGGGCGCGCGCTCGTTGATCAGGACGACCTCTCGGCCAATCGGATCGGCGTCGGGCGAGAAACGCGCGGCGAAGCTTGGGTTGACGAGCGCGACCTGCCCGCGAGAGGCGGCGTCGGCGTCTTCAAGACCCTTCCCGCGCACCAGTCGCAACCCGAGGGTGTCGAAGTAGCGCGGTCCAATTGCCACGACCTGGGCGTGAGGGAGCGACGATTCGGGAATTGGCTCGCCGTCCATGACCACGCCACGGCTGTCGCGGCCATTGAATGGAGGCCCGCTCGCCAGCGCCGCCGATTGCAGGCCGGGCGAGGCTGCAACTTGCCCCTCGAGCGCGTTGAAGAAGGCTCGCTGCGCGTCGCCGTCCGGATACTTGACCGGTGGCAGCGCCACCCTGAATTCCCAGAGGTGGTCGAGATCGACGGCGGTATCGGCCGCGTAGACGACGTTGGCGCTGCGGACGAGGGCCGCTGCGGCCGACAGCAGGATCACTGTTACCGCCAACTCGCCGACCAGCAGGATCGTCGACAGGTGTCTCGATCGCGGGCTGACCATCCCCGATCGTCCGAACTGATTCAAGACCTCGCCGAGACTGGTGCGTGATTGCTGCAGCGCGGGCAGCACGCCGAAGGCTATGCCGGTGGCGACGCAGAGCACGACGATGATCCCGGCCAGGGGTGGATCGAATGAGAAGTGGGTCCAGTACGGCAGCCCGGCGTTGCTGATTTCTACGGCGAAGGCGCGCACGAACACGCCGGCGATCGCCACGCCGAGGGCGCCGGCCATGAGCGACATCAAGACGCTTTCGACCAGGAGTTGCCTCACCAGGCGAGACCGCCCGGCGCCGAGCGCGGACCGCATCGACAACTCGCGCGCCCGCGTCGCCGATCGGGCCAGCAGGAGACTGGCCGCGTGACTGCAGGCGATCAACAGCACCACGACCACGGCCGCCAGCAGCATCATCGGCACCGCCTGCGTGATCTTGCCAAAGTAGGTTTCGTTGAGTGGCATCACGATGGTGCGCCGCGTCCGATCGGCGTCAGGCACCGTGCGCAGCGTCGAAAGAATCGCGGCCAGCTCGGATTGGGCCTGCTGGGAGGACACTCCGCGGGCCAGCCGGCCGACGATGCGGATCGGACGCTGCGCGGCCTGCAGGATGTTGGGAAACGAAGTGAGCGGCCGCCAGATCTGGGAGTCGACCGGATAGGCAAATCCCTCCGGCATTACCCCGATTATCGTTGCGGCTTCGCCATTCAGCCGGACCGAGCGGCCGACGACTGATGGTTCCGATCCGTATCGCTCGGTCCAGACGCGATAGCCGATGATCGCGACTGGACTGGCGACGGTGCGATCGTCGTCAGACAGAAAATCACGTCCGATCAGCGGTCGTTCGCGCAGCAGCGCGAAGGTGTCGAAGCTCACATACGTGCCGGCGATTTGATCGGTGCCGAGCGTTTCGTCGCCAAGGTTGACCGGCGCGTCGATCTCGGCGGACAGTACCTCGAAGCTGCGCGCGGTCGAGCGCCAGTGCTCGAAGATCGCCAGCGGTATCTGTGGTCCGTGCGATCGCGTCCGCTCGCCGGTCACGCCGACCAGCGACGCAGCCTCGTGAAACGGCAAGCCGCGGATGTTCATGCTGTACAGGATCGTCACCATCGTCGTCGTGGCGCCGATGCCGAGCGACAGCGCCACCACCGTCGCCGCGGTGAACCATCGTTCGCGCGCCATCAGGCGGCAGGCGTAGCGGGTGTCCTGCGACAGCTCGGCAATCAGCGGAAAGCCGCGTCGATCGCGATACCGTTCCTTGATCTGATCGACGCCGCCAAACGCCTTGCGCGCCGCCAGTTCCGCGTCGCCGCGCGACAACCCACCGGCGGTGTACTCATCGATCAGCAGCTCCAGGTGCGCCTGGACTTCGTCATCCAATCGCCGCTCTCGCGAGCCGCGCACGACAACATCGACCACGCGCGAAAGGAAGGTGCGCATGGCTAGTCGGCCGCGAGCAGGCGATTGACCATGGCGACCGTGCGCGCCCAGCTGTCGGCTTCGGAGGCGAGTTGCCGCTTGCCGCCCGGCGTGATCGAGTAAAACCGGGCGCGGCGGTTGTTGTCGCTAATGCCCCAATCGCTCCTGACCCAGCCCTTCTGCTCGAGGCGCAGCAACGCGGGATAGATCGTGCCCTGGTTGAGCGCGAGCGATCCTTCGGCGACCTGCTCGATCCGGCGCGCGATGCCATAGCCGTGCTGCGGTCCCAGCGCGGCGAGCGTCTTCAGCACCATCAGATCGAGCGTTCCGTACGGAACTTCAGCGTTGGATGGACTCATGTTGACTGACAACAGGAATACTCGATCTCATGTTGAAAGGCAACAGGAAGCCCTCAGTCGATGCCTCAGCAGGCGGTGCGGGTCTTCTCGACGTTGAGGTCGAACATCGGCCTGAGGCGGGTGCCGACGACGTTGCCGGCGAACGCCGCCACCAGCCACAGCCAGCCGTGCAGGCTGCCGGACGCGATGCCGCTGAAGTAGGCGCCGATGTTGCAGCCGTAGGCGATGCGCGCGCCGTAGCCGAGCAGCAGGCCGCCGATCACCGCCGCGGCCATCGATCGTCCCGAAATTTTCCACGCCGGCGCGAAGCGCCCGGCGAGCAGTGCCGCCAGCAGCGCGCCGAGGATGATGCCGAAATCCATCACCGAGGTGACATCCATCAGCACGCTCGACTTGAGCGCGGTGGCCTGCGCCGGCGCGGTCCAGTACGACCACGACGCGACGTCGACGCCGAGCGCGGCAAACCATTTCGCGCCCCACAGCGCGAAGGCCGAGGTCACGCCCCACGGCCGCCCGCCGATGGTCAAGGTGGCGATATTGACCAGCGCGAGCCCGACGGCGCCCGCCACGAGCGGCCACGGTCCGGTGAGCCACCGCGGCCCAATCGCCGGTTTGGTCTCGTCGACCAGCCGGCCGTGCCGCTTCCGTTCGGCGAACGCCGTTACCCACGCGATGGCGCCGAACAAGGCGAGGCTCGCCGCCAATGCGGCCCACGGGCCCATCGTTGTCACGATGGAAGCGGCGGGGAAGGCCGGCTGCGCGGTCCACCAACCCATGTGCGCGGTGCCAATCGCCGAGCCGATGATGAAGAACAGCAGCGTGAGCAGCATGCGGGTGCTGCCGCCGCCGACGCTGAACAGCGTGCCCGACGCGCAGCCGCCACCGAGTTGCATGCCCAGGCCGAAGATGAACGCGCCGGCGGCCACCCCCACGCCGAGCGGCGACACCGATCCGCGCACCGGCACGCCGAACACGCTGCCGGCGGCGAGCACCGGGAAGAACACCGCGCAGGTGATCGCCAGCATCACCATCTGCGCGCGCAGTCCCGCGCCGCGTCGATCAGAAATGAAGACGCGCCACGACGAGGTGAAGCCGAACGCCGCGTGATAGAGCACGACGCCGGCGGCGGCGCCGACGAGAAACAGCGCCGCCTGCCGCCAGCTGATCGCGACGTTCAGGTACCACGCCGCGAGCGCGATGGTGATGGCGGTGATGGCGGCCGGACCGGGCACGAGCGCCCGCGATGCGATGCCGACGGAACCCTGACTGGCAAGAGTGGTGGTCGTCATCGCATCCCCCGATCCCATGATCCCCGATCCGGCTCCCGGCTCCCGGCTCCCGGCTCTCCGGCTCCCGGCCTCAGAACGTCGCGCCGAAGCTGATGCCAAACGTCCGTGGGCGGCCATTCTCGCCGATGAAACCTGACGGCGCAAACCCCGGAAAGGGAATGGCAATCGGCACATACCGCGTGTCGAAGGCGTTACGCAGCCAGAGCTCGGCGAACAACCGCTTGTGCTTGGCGCCGGCGCGAAGATTCACCAGCGAGTAGGCGTCCTGGCTTTGCGTATTGCCCTCGTCGTAGTTGAAGGCGCCGGTCAGGACCAGCTCCGCGCGCCCGTACCCGCTGATCGCCGAGGTGATGGCGCGCGTCATCTGGCCGCCGATGGTGGCGGTGTAGTCCGGCGTGTACGGCAGCTCGTTGTCGCCCACATCCACGCCGCTCGCCATCGTGCCGTCGTTGAACCGCGCGGCGGTGAAGCCGACGGCCGCGAACACATCGAGGTCCGACCGCGGCCGCGCCGTGATGTCGAACTCGGCTCCTCGACTGCGCGCGCCGCCGACGTTGGCAATGTAGAACTGCCCGGGCACGAATGGATTGGGCACGTTCAGTTGCAGGTCATCCCAGTTGATCCAGAACACCGCCGCGTTGGCGGCGACCTTACCCGCTGCCAGCGTCGACTTGACGCCGGCTTCGACGTGCCAGGCGTGCTCTTCGCCGTAGCCCTCGCTGCCCGGCAGCGCCGCCGGATTGAAGCCGCCGGCCTTGTAGCCGCGCGCCACCGAGGTGTAGGCGGTGTGCTCGGGC
The DNA here is from genome assembly GCA_963795125.1 of uncultured Acidimicrobiia bacterium. Taxonomy (GTDB): domain Bacteria; phylum Acidobacteriota; class Vicinamibacteria; order Vicinamibacterales; family UBA2999; genus 12-FULL-67-14b. The sequence continues at coordinate 565,058 of CAWCGQ010000003.1, forward strand.
GTGACACGGTAGCCGAACGCGAACTGCGGCGAGATGTCGGTGAACGAATCCTCCTCGGCGACGACATTGGCCGGCGCAATCGCCGGCGCGAAGAACGTCCGCAGATGCGCGTCGCTCGATTCATGATCGAGGCGCAGGCCCGCGGTCAGATCGGCCTTGTCGTTGAGGGTCACGGTGGCGCGGCCGAACAGGCCGATGCCGCTCGAGTCGATCGACGCTTCGGGCGAATGCATCGCCACCGGAAAGCCGATCTGCGGCGACAGCACGAAGGCACTGAGCCTGTTGACGGCATCCTGGTCGTAGCTCTGGTTGAAATACTCAACCCCCGCCTGCCACCTGACCATCGCCGTGCCGAGGGCGAGCGGCGCGTTGTCGGGCGAGGCGATCCGGATCTGCTGGGTGAGCTGGGTGTCCTTCTCGAGGTTCGAGCGCACGGCCAGCGGCATTGGCGAGTAATCGAGGTCGGTTTCATCCTCGGTATTCCACCTGATGATGCCGGTGGTGCTCTCGATGGACAAATTCTGGCCGATGCCGCGCAGGTTGATGGTGGTGTTGTTGATGTTGCGGTTGGTGAATCCTTCGAAGTCGCGCGACACGCTGAACGGCGTGGTGCGGATGGCGTTCAGATCGCCGAGCGCGTAGTCGCCGTCGCGATTGCGCTCGTGCGCGTAGATCACGCGGCCCTCCCAGTTGGCGTTGGGCTGGAACAGCAACTGCGCCTTGGCGAAGGTGCCGTTCCTCGAGTCGAGGTCGTTGCCGGTCACGGTGTTGCGGGTAAAGCCGTCGCGCCGCTGCGTGCCGCCGGCGAAACTGATCGCCGTCTTGTCGGTCAGCGGCCCCGACACGTTGCCGCGCACATCCACCGCGCCGGCGTTGCCCAACGGCGCCATTACCGAACCGGTCCAGCGCGACATCGACGGCCGCGTCGAGGTCACGTTGACGATGCCGCCGAGCGTGTTGCGGCCAAACAGCGGGCTCTGCGGACCGCGCACGAACTCGACCTGATTGACGTCGATCAGCTCGATGTTCGAGGAATTGCTATTGAGCTGCGGCACGCCGTCGAGATACGTGGTGATCGCCGGATTGCCGGGGCTCGAACCGATCCCGCGGAAGCGCGCGTTGCTGACCTTGCGCGCGGTGAATTCGGTAAACACCGTGTTGGGCGCGAAGATCGCGGCCTCGGTAAGCGTGAGCAGTCCGGAACCGGCAATGGTGTCCGCGGTGACGGCGGTCACACTGGCCGGCACCTCTTTCACTTCGGCCGGCTCCTTCTGCGCGGTCACGATCACCGTCGGCAGCACGACGCTCGGCGACGGGTTGGTCTGCGCAGCGGCAAGGGTGGGGGCCAGGACGGCGAACAGGACAGCAAGGGTTCGAAACATCCAGACATTATGCACTCCGCCGGGTGCCGCCGGTGCACCGGGTGAGTTAACCTTCCGGGATGAAAGCCATGGCGGCGGTGACCGTCCTCTGGGTGGCCGCGCTCGGTGTCGGCATGTCGCAATCGCGCTACCCGGGCACGCTCGACCAGCATGCCGCGATCGATTACCGCGGCGGCGCGCTCGGCGATGCCGTCACGCTGCTCGCCCGCGACATCAAGGCGGGCACGACCAGGCTCGCGTTCGACGGACCGCAGGGGTTTTTGCGGTCGCTGCTCGAGAAACTGGACGTCCCGGTCGAATCGCAAGTGCTGCTGTTCTCGAAGACCGGCATCCAGAACGCGCACACCAGCCCCGAAACGCCGCGCGCCCTCTACTTCAACGATCGCGTGATCGTCGGCTACATTCCCGGCGCGCCGCTGCTCGAGATTGCCTCGCACGACCCGCGACAGGGCGTGATTTTCCATACGCTCAAACAGGATGCCTGGCTGCCCGGCGAGTTCGCCCGTCCCGATCGCTGCCTGAGCTGTCACCTGTCCGCCAACAGTCTCGACGTGCCCGGCATCCTGGTGCGCAGCATGTTCGCGGGCCGCGACGGCAGGGCGATGCCGCAGCTGGGCAGCTTCCTGATCGACCATCGCTCGCCGCTCGAACAGCGATGGGGCGGGTGGTATGTGACCGGCACCCACGGTGGCGCGCGACACATGGGCAACGCCTTCGTGGTCGACAGCTCCCGACCGGACGCGGCGATCGGCGAGGCGACGCTCAATCGCGCGACGCTCGATCGGCGCGTCGAGGCCTCGGCCTATCCGACCGCGTCGAGCGACATCGCGACGCTGCTGGTGTTCGACCATCAGGGCCGCGCCATCAATCTGCTGACCCGGCTCGGCTGGGAGGCGCGCGTCGCGGCGGCGGACGGGCGGCTGGACGTGTCGAGCGGCGACCTCCGCGAGGCACTTCACGAAACGGTCGACTACCTGCTGTTCGCCGACGAGGCGACCCTCGCCGAGCCGGTGCAGGGCACCTCGGCCTTCACGAAACAATTCGGCGCCATCGGGCCGAAGGATCGCGCGGGTCGGTCGCTGCGTGAGCTCGATCTGCAGACGCGCGTCTTCAAGTATCGCTGCAGCTACATGATCTACTCACCGGCCTTCGACGCGCTGCCGGCTGACGTGCGCCAGGCGATATTCGCGCGCATGCGCGAGCGCATCACCGATCCCGCCACGCGCGCGATCCTCGACGACACCAAGGCAGGTTGGCGCTGATGATGCTGGTGTGGGTAATGACCGCGGGCGCCTTGGGCAGCGGCGCCAGGTACCTGGTGGGCCAGTGGGCGGCGGCGCGGCTCGATCCCGCGTTCCCGTATGGAACGCTGATCGTCAATCTTGCCGGCTGCTTCGCGCTCGGCATGGTCGTGCAACTCGCCCCGTCGATGTCGTGGAGCCCCGAGTTGAGGGCGGCGGTCGCGATCGGTTTTCTCGGCGGCTTCACCACGTATTCGACCTTCAACCAGGACACGCTCGCGTTGTTGTCGAGCGGCGCGATCGGCGCAGCCGGGTTGAACGTCGCCATCACCCTGGCTGGAGGCCTGGCGGCGGGTTGGCTCGGGATGCTCGCCGCGCGCCAGCTCTAGCGGCACGCGGTTCTGCGCCCGTCGCCGACCGGCAGGCGTTACAATCCCGCCCATGCGGACATTCGGAGCCACTCTCGCGCTGGTTGCGTCGTTGACGGTGACCGCGCCGCGTCTCGACGTGCACGCTCAAGCCACCCCGGCCGATTCCTGGCGCCAGTGGGGCGGGCCGAACCGCAACTTCATCATCGAGGCGACCGGCCTCGCCGACAAGTGGGCCGAGACCGGGCCGCCGGTGATCTGGTCGCGGCCGCTCGGCACCGGCCACTCGGCGATCCTCGTGGACGACGGACGGCTCTACACCATGTATCGCGCCGGCGACGGCCGCGCCAAGCAGGGGCCATGGGAGGCCGCGGAAACCGTGATCGCGATGGACGCGGCGACGGGCAAGACGGTGTGGGAGCACACCTACCCGTCGCGCCGCGAGGACTTCAGCTTCGGCGCCGGCCCGCACTCGACGCCGCTGATTGTCGGCGATCGGCTCTTCACCATCGGCACCAACAAGCAACTGTTCGCGTTCGATAAACGCAGCGGCAAGATCCACTGGTCGCGCGATTTCATCAAGGACTTCGGCTCGCACGAGCTGCTGATCAGGCCGGTCGTCAAGACCGGCTATGGCTGCAGCCCGATCGCCTATCGCGACACCATCATCTGCAGCGTCGGCGGGCCGGGGCAGTCGGTGATGGCGTTCCGGCAGAGCGATGGCGCGGTGGCGTGGAAGAGCGGCGACTTTCTCACCTCCGAGGCGCCACCGATCCTGATCACCATGGGCGGGCGCGAGCAGCTGGTCGTGTTCGGCGGCGGCACGGTCAACGGGATGGATCCGGCCAACGGAAAGATTCTCTGGTCGCACGTCCACGATCCCGGCAACGACCTGAATTGCGGGACGCCGATCTTTGGTCCCGACGGGATCCTCTTCGTGTCGTCCGCCTACCGCGCCGGCAGCCGCGCCATCCAGCTCACACAGGAAGGCCCGCTCACCCAGGCCGACGAACTGTGGTTCACCAACCGCGTGCGCTTCATGTTTCTCAACGCGATTCGCGTCGGCGACCACGTTTACGGCACCACCGGCGATTTTGGCCCGGCGTTTCTCACCGCGCTCAACGTCAAGACCGGCGAGTCGGCCTGGCAGCACCGCGGCTTCGGCCGCGCGAGCATCGTCTATGCGGACGGCAAGGCGATCATCATGGATGAAGACGGCGACCTGGCGCTCGCCAGGCTGGCGCCTGAAGGCGTGACGATTCTCTCCGAGGTGAAAAAGGTGTTCGACACGGTGTCGTGGACCGTTCCGACACTCGTCGGCAAGACGCTCTATGCGCGCGATCGAGAGAAGATCGTCGCCCTCAATCTGGGAGCCCAGTGATGCGCCTCACACTTGCGGCGGCGCTGCTCGCCGCCACCACCGTGCTCCACGCACAACCGCCAGACTTGTCAGGCACCTGGCAGCTGGACGAGGCGAAGAGCAGGACCGCCGCGACGGCGGGGATCATCGGCCTGAGCCCGTCCGGCGCGCCCAAGACGCTGCACATCACGCACGCGGCGAATGGCTCGATTACGATCGAAAGCCAGATCAACGAAGCGCACGTGCGCATCTACCGCCCGGGCAAGGCCACCGCTACACCCGCCGGCCAGGGCGGCGCCGTGACCATGATGTCGAAGTGGGAAGCGAAGACGCTGGTCAGCGAAGGCGCGCTCAAGGCGCCCAACGGCGATACCACCGCCATTCGCGAGGTGCTGTCGCTCGGCCCAGGCGGAACGTTGCTGATGGAAGTGACGACCACGGCGGCCACCAAGGCGTCGAGCACGCTGGTCTACACCAGGATCACCGACGTCGGCTCGTGCGAAACCTGGCCGACGCCGTGCAAAAGAAAATAAGAAATTAGAAATACGGAATAACAAACGAACTTTTTCGTTTTTCGTTATTCGTTATTTCTCTATTTCGTATTCTCTTCAGTCATGCGGTTTTTCGGCCGCGACCAGTTCGGGCTCGCGCACCGGCGGGAGGTTGATGCCCTGCGTGACGACCGGGTCCGATTCGGGCCCGAACTGCTCCAGCTTGACGGGCTTGCCGGTCTCGGCCGACTGATAGAGCGCACTGACGATGCCGACATCCCAGCAGCCCTCTTCGGCTGACGGTTCCGGATTCTTGTCGTTCAGCACGCAATCCGAAAAGTAGGTAATCTCCGCGGCGAACTGGTCGCGGCGCCGGCCCTTCTTCTTCTGCTCGTCGGTGCCGACGGTCAGTGTGTAGCCGAGCGCCTCGGCGTACTCGGTACGCCGGCTCGGCGTGCACGCTGCCTTCGGTGCCGACGATCCGGAACTCCGACACGCCGTTGGCGTTGAAGCTGGTGGTGAACGTGGCGAGGCGGTCGCCGTCAAACCGCATCAGGCCCGCCGTCATCTCGTCGATCTCCGGCATGTTCGAACGCGCGCCGTCGATCGAGGTGGCGAACACCTCGGTCGGCTCGGCGGCGAACATCAACCGCGCCGTGTTGATGCAGTAGATGCCGAGGTCGTAGAGCGTGCCGCCGCCCAGCTCGCGTTGCGTCCGGATGCCGCCGGGTTTGGCATGCATCGAAAACGACGAACTGAAGTAGCGCGGCTCGCCGATCCTGCCCGAGCGCACGAGGTCGAGCACCTCCAGGAACAGCGGCTCGAAGTGCAGTCGATAGGCCGTCATCATCTTGATGTTGTTCTGCTTGGCGGCCTTGATCATGCGGTGGCATTCCTCCTGGGTCACCGCGAGCGGCTTCTCGCACAGCACATGCTTGCCGGCCTTGGCCGCCCGCACCGCGAAGTCGGAGTGCTCGGAGTTTGGCGTCGCGATATACACCGCATCCACTTCCTGCAGGCAGCGTTCGTACTGGTCGTAGCTGGCGCGCACCGGGATGCGGTACTTGTCGCCGAGCTGGTTGAGCTTTTCGGTGCTGCCGCTGACAATGGCATGAAGTGACGAGTTGCGCCTCGCATGCGCGAACGATGGCAGCACCGCTGCTTGTGCGATGTAACCAAGTCCAACCACTGCGTAGCGAACCTTCGACTGAGCCATGCAAACCCCCACCATGCAGCCGTGCAAGCGACGTACCAAAGAGGAGAGTGTGCGGTCCAGCTTGCGAGCGAGGCTCTTCAGACGTTGCCGCCCGGCGCGGTGCCTCTCCGCGCGCGGCTGAGTCGGAGCCGCACAGAATTACTGGGTGCCAGGCTGCCAAAGATGACACCGATGGCGCTCGCGAGAAGTCACCCAAAGCGCGATCTTCCGATGAAATGAGCTCGCCTTGCCCTTCAGCACCGATCTGCGGCTAAGGGTTTGCGCCAGGCGCCGCACCCCACCTCGCCGCCAACCTAGTCGGCTGATGCCGTCCAAGCTCGACGCCGCTCACCGGGTTCGTCCCCTATTTCTCCTGCGATGTAGTTGTTATTGCGGCGGCGCTGTGCTTAAATCCGGCGCCATGAGCGACAACCTCGGTGACTTCGAACAGCTGGTGATGCTCGCCGTGCTGCGGCTCGACGATGAGGCGTATGGCACATCGATTCGGGGGGAGCTGAAGGTCAGGGCCGAGCGCGACGTGTCTCCGGGCGCGATTTTCACGACGCTGGAGCGCCTCGAATCCCGCGGACTGGTCGGCTCGCGCTATGGCGAGCCCACCGCGGAGCGGGGCGGGCGCAGCAAGCGCTTCTACAAGTTGACCGCCGACGGCCGCCGCGCGCTGGCCCGGGCGCTGCGGACGGTGCGTCGCATGGTGCAGGGACTCGAACCCAAGCTGGAGCGCTTATGAGCGAGCCCCGTCCGCCCCGCATCCCCGAGCGATGGCTCCACACCCTGCTCGACGAACGATCCCGCGAGGCGGTGCTCGGGGACCTGCACGAAGGGTTCAGCGCGCTGCGCCGGGCTCGCGGCGCCGGTGCGGCCCGCCGCTGGTACTGGCTGCAGGCGACCCGCTCGGTGATCGCCTGCCGCATCACCGGCCGGCGGCAACATCAATCGCGCCGCTACGATTTCGAATCCGCCGCCAGCGTCAGCCTGCGCGACTTGCTGGGTCCGGCATTCCGCCAGTTCAGGGACCACCCGCTCTATTCGCTGGCCTCCACGGCGACGCTGGCGCTCGCCGTCGCGGTCGCCTGCGTCAGTTTCACGCTCGTCAAGCAGGCGTTCATCGATCCGCTGCCGTACCGCGACGGCCACGAACTGGTGTCGCTGATGACCAGGATCGATGGCGCCTCGTCACCGGTGTCGCCGCACGTGCTGGAGGATCTCCGTGGCAGCGGACCGCCGCTGGTTCAGTTCGCCCCGATTCGCCCCGGTGGTGCCGCGTATGCGTCGACGGACGCGACCGAAAGCATCAGCATCACCGCGGTGAACACCGACTACTTCGCGCTGCTGGGCGTGTCGCCGTCGCTTGGCCGCCTCTGGTCGCCGCAGGAGCCCAATGCGGTGGTCATCAGCGCGGGCTTCTGGCGCGATCAGCTCGGGCAAGATCCCAACGTTATTGGCACCGCGATCGTCATCGATGAACGGCCTCGCACCATCGTCGGCGTAATGCCGGCCGGGTTCGTGCCGCCGTACTTCCTGACGACCGCGGCGTGGGTGCCGATCGACATGGCGACGCTGCTCGCCGACATTCGCACGCGCCGGACGCTCGACGCTGCTCGCGAGACGGGCGCCCGGGGTATCGCCGGCGGACCTCGAGTCCTATTTGGCGTGGTTCTCGAAACAAGAGCAGGAGCGCTTCCCGCAAATGCATGGCGGACAGACCTGGGCGGCGATTGCCGCTGCGAGACGAGCTGGTTGGATCGGCCCGGCCGGCGCTGGTCGCAACCGCCGCCGCCGCACTGCTGCTGCTGCTGATCGTGGCCACCAACATCGCCGGGTTGTCGACCGCACACGCGGTGTCGGCGCGTCACCAGCTCGCGGTGCGTGCTGCTCTCGGCGCGACGCGGGCGCGACTGGTGGTTGAACAAGTCGTCGACAGCGTGGCGCTCGCCGCCGTGGGCTCGCTCGCGGGCATCGCCATTGCCTTCGGGCTGGTGCGCATCGTCGGCCGCTATCAGCGGTTCTTCCTCGCGCGCCTTGCGCCGATCGAGCTCGATGCCGTGACGATCCTCGCGGGCCTTGGCGCGGGGCTGGCGATCGGCCTGGTCGCCGCGGTGCTGCCGCGCAGCGTCGTCAACGCCGCTCCGCACGACGTGCTGCGATCCTCACGTGGCAGTGCGGGGGACGTGAAGGCGACGGCCACCCGCACGGCACTCGTCGTGGCGCAGGTGGCGATTGCGCTGGTGCTGCTGGTGGGCGCCGGACTGCTGGTTCGCACGGTGCAGCATCTCTCGCAGCGCGAGCTGGGTTTCAATGGCGACGACCTGACATGGTTTCAAGTCAGCCTGCCGGGCCGCAAATATCAGGACACCGACGCGCAGCTCCAGTTCGAGCGCGACGTGGTCGCACGCGTGCGGCAGATCCCCGGCGTCACCTCCGTCACGGCGTCGGTTGGATTCCCGCTGTGGGGCGGGATGATGGCGGGCCTCGCCATCAAGGGCGATGCGCCGGCGACCCCGCGGCGCAACATCGCGTATCTGTCGGTATCGCCAAACTTCGTCACCGACATTGGCGCGCGCATCGTCGCCGGCCGCGACTTGATGCCGGCCGACATCTTTACCGCGCCTCGGGCGGTGGTCATCAACGAAACCCTGGCGCGCCAGTTCTGGCCGGCCGGTGATGCGATCGGCGCGGAAGTCCAGATTGGTGCGGGCGAAGCGACCGATCGCTGGATCACGATCGTCGGCATCATGGCCGACATGCGCGGGCACGGCGTGACCGAGCCAATTCGACCGACCGCGTTCGGATCGACGCTCCAGTATTCATGGCCGCGGCGGCACATCGGCGTGCGCACCGCCGGCAGCCGGCCGGCAACGCTGGCGATGGCGCTCAAGTCAGCGGTCCATGCGGTGGATCCCGCGATCCCGGTGGGCACCATCACCACGATGGAGCAGGCGCTGGCCGACGGCATGGCGCGTCATCGGCTGGTGATGCTGGTGCTGGTCGTGTTCGGCGGGCTCGCGCTGGTACTCTGCATCAGCGGTTTGTATGCGGTGATGGTCCTCAACTCCCAGCAACGCCGCCGCGAATACGCGATCCGCGTGGCGCTGGGCGCGAGTCGGGGCCGGGTGCGCTGGCTGGTGGTGCGACAAGCGCTGGTCCTGGCGGGTGCCGGCGCGACCGCGGGACTGCTGACCGCCGCGCTCGGCACACGGCTCATCCAGGGACTGTTACAAGGCGTGCAGCCTCTCGATGCCGCAACCTTCGCCCTGGCGGCGGTGCTGTTACTGATCTTTGCCACGGTGGCGGCGTGGCAACCGGCCAGCCGCGCCGAAAAAGTCGATCCCGTCGAAACGCTGCGCGCGGAATAGCGCCAAGCTCGACAGCCCTGGCCAGTCGAGAATCGCTCGGGGATCACGCACTGGCGAGCTTATTGCACTCATCCGGATCGAGATTGGTTGGGGTGCCGACATTCAGTCGGGCCGGGAACCAAGATGGGGATTGTGATGAGCCTGATAGTCATTCTGCTGATTCTTCTGCTGGTATTCGGTGGCGGCGGCTTTTACGCCGGCGGTCCGCGCATTGGTATCTCGCTCGGCGGCCTGATCCTGCTGATCATCATTTTCATGGCGGTCACCGGCCGGCTCTGACGGGCGTTCGGTAGCGCGCAGCGGAGTTTGCATGGATCGTGGCGATACGGTCGCCACGATCCGGCACCCTGCCTGGCTCGCACTGCTACCCGTCGAAATGAGATTGCGCGAAATCACGCCCTGGGCCGGACTTCAGGAAGCGCTCGAACCGCACCGCTTTCCCTTCGTCCGGGAACACGACGACGACATGAAGTTGCCACGGGCGATGACGTTCGGTGTGCGGGTAACGACCCGCGTTGTGGTCGTCGAGCGTGCCGCGCACATCTGAGGTCAAGCCGACGTAGAGACGGGAGCGCGCGGCGGCGTTGCGCAGCACGTAGACGTAACGTTTGCCTGCATCCATGGGCTCTCTCGGCAGCAAGCGCGATTCCACTCGGCGATCGCCTCAATTGGCCCGCTTCGGCGGCGTGTCCTGCCAGGCAGCGCAGTTTTCGAAACGATCGTCGGCCGGGCATCGGCAGAATCTGCCCTAGCTCCTCACACCACCTTGATGTTGCCGCAAAGCGAAGGCGTCACCGTCTCCCGACCGCGGACGTATCGTCCCAGCGCCTCCACGGCGGTTGTGCCCGTGGGGCGGCGATCGCTGCCAATCTTCGCGGGGACGGCCTGCTCGCCCAGAAACGCCACCTGAACGGCCTGGTCGTCGCCGACGTGTGCGCCGTCAACCGTGAGTTGCTGAAGGCGATGGCCGGCCGGGTTCTCCAGCTTGAGGACCAGTTCAATGCCGCGGCAGCGTTTCAGGTAGCCGCCGCGCTGATGCCACGGGTCGCAGGCAAAGGTCGCCTCCAGGTTCTTCTCGAACAGGTCGCGGAGCTCGCGCCCGGTGAGCGTGACCACAGACACCTGCGGATTCGCGGGCACGATGTTCCAGATGTCCCATTCGGTCAGCGGACCAGGCGGAATGGGTGCGCCGTATCGCCATCCATTCGACAACGCCACCCTGGTGCCCGCCGCTGCGGCGGTTGCATCGAGTAGCAGGTTGTCCATCGTCGACTCGAACATGGCATAGCGATGGAGGGGAACGGCCGTCGCTCCGACCACGCTTGCGCGTGCGCCGGCAAATGGTGCGAGCGTTTCGTCGACGAGGGCGGTCACCCCGGCGTCGGGTTCACACCTCTCGTCCACCGGCAGCAGGGCATGGGTGTAGCCGGCCACACCGTCGGAGGCGATGGTGACATCGAGACGGCCCACGAATGAACCGTGCGCTCCGGACTGCATGACGATGGTGTCGTTGACCATCATCGGCGAGCTCAGGCGGTGGTGCGTGTGTCCGCTGAGCAGCACGTCAATGCCGGGCACGACCGCCGCGAGCTTGCAGTCCTGTGGAAAGCCCAGGTGAGACAGCACGACGATGACATCCGCCGCGTGGTCGCGCCGTAAGGACGGGATAAGCGATGTGAGTTCAGCTTCCCCCATCGTCAACTCAACGGTCTGCCGCTCGGCCGCCGGCAACAGATGGCCGGCCAGAACGGCCGCCAGTCCGATCACTCCTACCCTGACGCCGGCGCGGTCGATGACGACGAATGGAGGCAGCGCGGGTGCATCCGATTGAGGGTGGTAGTTTGCGGCGAGGACCGGATACGGCAAGCGGTCCGCGATCTCCCCGACACGTGCAAGTCCGTAGGCGAATTCCCAATGGGCGGTCATGCCGTCCAATCCGAGAGCACCCATCGGCACGACGAGCGCCTCGCCGTGCGTCTTGATCGCCGCCATGGTTCCGTGGAACGTGTCGCCGTTGTCGAGGGCGATCACCGCTCCCTCGACTTCACGTCGTACCGCGCCAAGGATGGTGGCGATGCGGGCGAGGCCGCCGCCGGAGCGGAAATCGTGTTCGCGCGCTAGGTCGAACAGCTCCGGATGGGGCGCGAGGTATCCGTGGAGATCGTTGACCTGCAGAAGGGTAAGGTGCTTCACGTCCTGCTACATGTTCGGTGGCGTACGACTAGCACTCATTCTTGCGGTTCGCCGTGTCCTCCCGCGCGCCGCGCGGGCTGGGCACCGCTCAAGTAGGCACGCCGAGTCGGGGCAGCACCCAGATCTGGAGCGCCAGCCACGCTCCGAGCACGATCAGTCCTGTCAGCATCGCAATCCTTTACTCGGCCAGAAATTTCAACATCCCCGACGCGGAGAGGAAATTCGCGCGGCGCACCGGCTGTCCCTCGGTGTCGAGGACCAGAATGGCCGGGATGCCGCTGATGCCGTACCGCCGGGGCACCGTGTCATCGCGGTCGACGTCGATGAGTAGTGGCACATACGATTCGAGGACGGCACGTTCAACCGCCGGCTTTGGCCAGACATCGTGCTTCATCGCTATGCAAGGCGGGCACCAGTCGGCGCTGAAATCAACCAGCACATGCTTGTTGGTCCGTCGCGCCTCATCGAGAGCCACGTCAAGGTCGTGGTGCCAGGCGATCGACGACGCGGGCGCCGGAGTATCCGCGGCCCGGTAGTAGAAACCCTTGATGAGCGGCCACTGAATAGCCAGCACGGCTGTGATCGCGATCGCCAGAATGATTCGATCGTGTCGCGCTGTCCAGGACCAGGATCTGGAAAGTAGTTCGCGTAGGGTCACATTAATGTGATGCCGGCAGGCGGCGCGACGGCATAGGGATTAACCCGAGGCGTGTTTGCGGCGCCATGCATGCACGCGGACCTATATAATTCCGAGCGCGGTGTGGCTTCGAAAAAACACCGCTCACCACGAGGGTGAGCTCGTCACTTCGCTGAACACCACAGACCAATTCAGGTTTCGCGATCGCGCTGTCGGCTGGTTGCTTCATCCATCCGCTTCGCGCAAGGTGTGCGGTCGTCGAAACCGTCCAAGGAGAACAACGTGTCGAATCAGGTGCCTGCTGAAACCGCGTCAGCATCGCTGGCTGGAAAGCCGCTCGGTGACTACTACCATGTCTGCGCGTTCTTCGACAGTCGCGACGACGAGTACGCGGTGCTCGGGCCGTTCTTCAAAGAGGGGCTGGATCGCGGCGAGAAGTCCGTGCACATCGTCGACCCGGCGCTGATTCCGGATCATCTCAAGAGACTCGAGGCCGCCGGCATCGAAACCGACCGCTGCCAGCAGTGCGGGCAGCTGGACGTGCTGTCGTGGGACGACGCCTACCTCAGCGACGGAACGTTCGAGCAGGACCGGATGCTCGGAGCGATCAACTCGGTGATCGCCGCGGGCCAGCAAGGCGGGTTTCCCAAGATGCGAATCATGGGCAACATGGGTTGGACGCTGAAGGGCAATCCAGGGACCGAGCAGGTCCTGGAGTTCGAGTCGCGCGTCAATGAGGTGCTGACCGAGTCGCGGCAGCTCGCGGTGTGCGTCTACGACAGCAGCCGGATTTCGGGGGCGCTGATGATGGACATCCTGCGCTCGCATCCGGTGACGCTGATCGGCAATGTGCTGCATCAGAATCCGTTTTACGTGCCGCCCGCCAAGCTCCTGCTGGAACTGCGCGAGCGGCGCGAGAAGCAGTCTGCAGCCGCCCGCGCCTAGCGTGACCTGAATGCAGGGCGACCCCGAACCGCAGCCCGAGCCGTCGGCGGGAATCGCGTCCGAGGAGCAACTCCGCTGCTGCCTGCGGGACGTGATGTCGCTGCTCGCCCTGCCGGCACTACTCGGCGGCAAGCCGCCGTCGGTGCTGGTGGAGCTGCTGGCGGAATCGATGGAGCGGCTGCTTCCGATCGAAGCCTGCCATGTGCACGTGCCATTGGTCGCCGGCCAGCCGCCGGTGGAACTGCTGCGCGTGTCGGGGCGCACGGTCGAGCGGCCGTCGCCGGCCTGGACGGACTTCACCTGTCTCGACGGCATCGGCCTGTTGCCGGAAGCCGAGGTGGCGTGGGTCACCACGCCGCTCGGACCCGCGCGCGTGGTTCGCATCACGATGAACTACGGTGGACGCGCCGGGGTGATCTCGGTGGCCAGCACCGACGCGGCGTTCCCGGATCCGGTGGCCGCCGTGGTGCTGCGAGCCGCGGCCAGCCTTGGCGGCAGCGCCCTCAGCACCGCGAGCGCGATGTACGAGCGTGAAGCGGCCTTACGCGCGAAGGACGAGTTTCTGGCGATGCTGGGGCACGAACTTCGCAACCCGCTCGCGCCGATCGCCACCGTCGTCGGCATCATGAAGTTGCGTGGCGGCGGCATGCTGTCGCCCGAACATCAGATCATCGAGCGGCAGGTGGCCCACCTCACCGCGCTCGTCGACGACCTGCTCGACATTGCCCGCGTGACCCGCGGCAAGGTCGACCTCGACACCGAGGTCGTCGAAACGTCGGACATTGTGGCGCGGGCGGTGGAGATGACGCGGCCATTGATCGAGAAGCACCGCCACACGCTGACGGTCAGCGTCCCGCCGGCCGGCCTGCCGGTGTGCGCCGATATCCGGCGGATGGCTCAGGTGGTGAGCAACCTGCTGATCAATGCCGTCAAGTACAGTTCGCAGCAGGATCCAATCGAAGTCTCGGCCGCGCTCGTTGGCACCGAGGTGCGCATCAGCGTGCGCGACCACGGCATCGGGATCGACGACCTGCTGTTGCCGAGAGTGTTCGACATGTTCTACCAGGCGCAGGCCTCGCGCGACCGCTCGGGGCTCGGTATCGGCCTGGCACTGGTGAAATCGTTCGTGACGCTGCACGGCGGCAGCGTCGCCGCCCACAGTCACGGCGCCGGACGGGGGAGCGAGTTCGTCGTCACGCTGCCGTTGGCGTCGGCGCAACAGCGATTACCGATATCCGTCGAAGCCCCCGCCACGCGGGTGGTTTCGCAGCGGGTGCTGGTGGTGGACGACAACCAGGATGCCGCAATCATGTTGCAGCAGCTGCTCGACGCGGCCGGCCACCACGCGATGGTGGCGTATGACGCGGCAGGAGCGCTGCAGATTTGCGAACAGTTCGAACCGGCGGTGGCGGTGCTCGATATCGGTCTGCCCGGCGTCGACGGCTACCAGCTGGCCGAGATGATCCGCGTGCAGATGGGCGCCCAGGCGCCGCGATTATTGGCACTGAGCGGCTACGGACTCGCCGCCGATGCCCAACGCAGCGAGCAGGCGGGGTTTGCGGCGCATCTGGTGAAGCCGGTTGACCTCGATGCTCTGCTCGCGGCGGTGGCGGGCTTGCAGCGGGTGTCAGGGGCCAGGCCCGCCGCGAAGACGTGACGCGCCCGACACCCAAGCCGTTCCACCCCCGTGGGCAGGCCGCCCGATTACCATAAAGCATGCGCATCTCGCTCATCACCACCGGCATGGCCTTCGCGTGTCTGCTCGTTGCCTCGGTCGCCCACGCTCAAGTAGATTGCTGGGCACCCCGCGAACAGCAGGACTCGGTGGCGACGGCCACATTCACGCCGATTCGCCAGACGCTGCTCGCCATCGAAGAGATCATTCGCAGGAACACCGCCTATCAGGTGACGCCCGAACCGGTTCGCATGCGGACCACGATTGCCGCGGGACCGGCGGAGAACGGCGGCGCGCGCATTTTTGTCCGCGCCTATCCCGAAATACAGACCACCGCCAATATTCAGATCTGGACGCGCGATCGGTGCGACGTGATCCCTCAGGCCGAACGCGTCGCGGCGTCGGTCGGTCAGATCTACGTCTTCGTCAACTACAACGTGCAGGAACAGTTTCTCGGCGGCAAGGCGGTGCCCACCTACCAGGGCGAGGTCGCCGGCTACCCGGTCTACAACGGCTGGGTCGTGATGACGAAAGACAAGCGGCTGCCGTGGATTGCGCAGACGCTCGGCGATCGACTGGACCAGGAAGCCACCACCCGGCAGCGTGCGCTCGATGAATGGAATGCGACCAAGGCCGGCAACCAGCTGCCTGATGAGGCGGCGCAGATGAAGGCCTACGAGATGCTCAAGAAGGCCGATCCCGCCGGCGCCGAGAAATTCCTGGCCTCGACCAGGGAAGTGGCCGAGGAGTTGCGCACGGCCAAGACCAAGGAGCCGATCACCGACGCGCACCTGCAGCGCCATGTGCAGGCGGTCCGCGATTATCGTGCCTCGTTCACCGATGCGCAGCTGAACGCACCGGCGGTGTGGGTGGACACGAGTCGCGACGGCAGCAAGCGCCTGGATGCGCAGATTGCGGAGTTTCAGAAGCTGCCGCCCGCCGAACAACAGCAGGTCGATACGCTCGGCCGCGAGGCGCGCGAGCTCGATCGCCAGGCGCAGCTCGAGACCCGAAACAGCAACGCGGCCGCGGCCGCGCAGCTGCGGGAGCGAGCGAATGCGCTCGCACGGCGCGTCCGGGATATCCGCAAGGCGCACCAGGAGAAGGCGTTTTTTCTCAGCCAGGACGCGCGCGCCGAATTCGAGCTCGTCAACCTCAAGCCCGGCGCGAAGGAGCAGGCGCTGGCGTTCAAACCCGACCCGTCATTCCCGGACTACCGGGACCCGTTGCGGCCGCAGTTGATCATGATTCAGTTCTGGTCGAAGTCCGATCCGAAGGACAACTCGCCGCGGACGATGTGGCTGCGCAAGGCGCGCGAGACCTTCGACTTCCCGTCGCTGGCGGCGCTCCTGCGCTGACACGTCGCGGCCCAGGCGCGGATCGCGGGCGCGATACACCTGGCCCATGCCTCAGGCACCACTCCTGTCGGCGATTCGGGAACCGGTCACCTGGCTGCCCCTGTTCCTCGTGTCGCCGGAGCAGGGGCGCTTCCTGTTGCGCTGCGCGCCGACATCGCGCACGCTGGTAGGGGATTTCCCCACGGCGCGTCCCCCGTTCACGACGTCCATGGCAACAACCGAGGGCTTGGTCATGACCCGCGAGGCACTGGCGCAGTTCGGCGCGGACACGATGATGACGCTGCGGCAGCTGGTCGAGGAACCTGCGACTTACGTGCAGGTGGGTGTGGTTGCGACGGTCTATCTCGTCGCTCTTGTTCTGGCCGCCCAACTACGACGGCTGCTGCCCGCACTGACGAGCCCGCCGGCCGCCGACGGCGCGCATCGGTTGTCCGGGGCGGCGCGGCGGTTGAGCTGGCTGATCGTGCCGCTGCTGGCGATCGCGCTGCTCCGGATCACGGTGGACGTCAGCCAGGCGGTGATCGGCCGCAGCTGGGTCGATCCAGATCGCGTTGTCGGTCGCGGTGCTGCTGCTGCTGTACTCGTGGATCCGGGACTCGGTGAAGAGTCGCGTCGTGGCCACGACCCTGCTCTGGCTGGTGCATGCCCCTGTTCGTCCTGCAGTTCTTCGGACTGCTCGGCCGCCTGATCGCGATTCTGGAGTCGATTGCGCTCGATGTCGGCAACATCCACGTGTCGCTGTACGGCTTGGTACGGGTGATCCTGTTTGGCTCGCTGCTGTTCTGGCTCGGTCGCATTTCCAACAGCACCGGCCAGGACATCATCCGTCGCCAGCAGCAGCTCGAGCTGCGCACCCGCGAAGTCGCCGCCAAGCTCCTCCAGGTCGCGATCGTCGCGGTCGTCTTCCTGCTGCTGCT
The DNA here is from genome assembly GCA_963795125.1 of uncultured Acidimicrobiia bacterium. GTDB lineage: Bacteria > Acidobacteriota > Vicinamibacteria > Vicinamibacterales > UBA2999 > 12-FULL-67-14b. The sequence continues at coordinate 582,194 of CAWCGQ010000003.1, forward strand.
GCAGGTGATGGGCGTGAACCTGACCGCGCTGGCGGTGTTCGGCGGCGCGGTCGGCGTCGGCCTGGGATTCGGCCTGCAGGCGATCGCGTCGAACTTCATCTCCGGGATCATCATTCTCCTGGATCGCTCGGTGTCGGTCGACGACTACATTCAGCTGGAGGACGGCCGCACCGGCATCGTGCGCGAGCTGAACATGCGCTCGACGACGCTCGAGACCTTCGACGGCAAGGACGTGATGGTGCCCAACGAGAAGTTCATCGTCGAGAGCTTCACCAACTGGACGCACAAGAACAAGAAGCAGCGCTATCGCGTCGATTTCTCGGTGGCCTACCATTCCAACATCAGGGCGCTGGTCGAGATCATCAAGCGCGTGGTGGCCAGCCATCCCCAGGTGATCAGCGGCGAGGACGTGCCGATCGAGGAGCAGCCGGACTGCGAGATCGACAGCTTCGGCGATTCCGGCATCAACATGTTCGTCGAGTTCTGGATGGACGGCATCGACGATGGCAGGAACCGCGTCGGTGGAGATCTCCTGCTCATGATCCTGGAGGCGCTGCAGGAGCACGGCTTCGAGATCCCGTTTCCCCAGCGTGAGGTGCGGGTACTCAACGACCCGCCGACCCGCACACCGCCGCGCGACCGCAGCTGACGACCGTAGGGCAGCCAGGCAGTTGCTCGAGCGATTGTGGGAAAGCCATACCGGCTGCGTCAGCGTGCAAGTCTTGCAGGAATTCTTCGTCACGATTACCCAAAAAGTCCCAAAGCCGCTGCCGGTTGACGACGCCGTGGCGCGCATCCGTGAGTTCGCGGCGTGGACCGTCTTCAGCCCTACGACCGACGACATCGTGGCGGCGATCGAGCTCCATACCGAAGCGAAAATTGGATTCTGGGACGCGATGCTCGTGCTGGCTGCAGCGGAATCCGAATGTGACGTCTTGTGGACGGAAGATCTGAACGACGGTCAGCTGCTCCGAGGCGTCCGCATACGGAGCCCGTTTACCCGCAAAGCGTGAGACCCGGGTCGTCGACGCCTTCCAATTCAACGCCGGTCGCCGCTCGCCGCCGACATCTGGTCAAATAGGTCTGTGAAATACGTCCCGAGTCAGATCGCCTTCTTCTTCGCCGTGCGGGAGTCCCGGGCGAATGTGCGCAGCCTCCTGAAGTACGTCGGCTTTCTGGTCGGGCTGATCGCGGTGTATGCCGTGATGTTCCACTTCATCATGGAGCGCTTCGAAGGCCAGTCGCATTCGTGGATCACCGGCGTCTACTGGACGCTGGTCGTGATGTCGACGCTCGGCTTCGGCGACATTACCTTCACTTCCGACGTCGGCCGGGTGTTCAGCCTGGTCGTGCTGGTGTCGGGGGTCGTGCTGCTCCTGGTGATGTTGCCCTTTCTGTTCATCAGCCTCTTCTATGCGCCCTGGCTCGAGGCCCGGATGCGGCTCAGGGCGCCGCGCTCGCTGCCGGAGGACACGCGCGGCCACGTGCTGATCACCGGGTATGACGCCGTTGCCGACGGACTGATCGAGCGCCTGCGCGCCGGCGCCATTCCGTACACGGTGATCGAGCCCGATCCCGCCGCTGCCGCCCAGCTGGTTGCCGACGGGGTGTCCGCTGCCACCGGCGAGATCGACAGTGCCGACACCTATCGCGCGATGCGGGCGATCGACGCCCGGATGCTCGTCGCCAACCGCGAGGACACCACCAACACCAACACCACGCTGACGGCGCGCGAGGTGCACCCGGGCCTGGTCATTGCCGCGATTGTCGAGCACGAGGCGTCGGTCGACATTCTGGAGTTGAGCGGCGCCACGCACGTGCTGCCGCTCAAGGCGCAGCTGGGCCAGTATCTCGCCAACCGCGTCGACATCGGGCGGGTCGAGGCGCACGTCGTCGGCAGCTACCGCGGTCTCCAGGTGGCCGAGCTCACGGCGCGCGGGACGTCGTTTGCCGGCAGCACCGTGCGCGACACCCGGCTGCGGGAAACGAGCCGCATGAGCGTGGTGGGGATCTGGAAGCGCGGCCGCCTGAACCCCGCGTATCCGGACACGCTGATCGACGATGCCAGCGTCGTGGTGGTGGCGGGCACGAGCGATCAGATCGCGGCGCTCAACCAGAAGCTGCCGCAGCGCGCCATCCAGAACACCGGCGCCATCGTGGTGGTAGGGGCCGGCCGCGTCGGGCAGGCCGCGGTGGAAGCCCTCAAGGCCAAGGGTGTCCGCGCCCACGTCGTCGATCGCGACCGGCGCAGCCTGACGCCGCTCGAGGGGTTGGCGGACCGGCTTGTCGAAGGCGATGCCGCCGATCGTGAGGTGCTCGAGCGCGCCGGGCTGAACGAGGCGCCGTCGGTGCTGCTGACGACCAACGACGATGCGATGAACATTTATCTGGCGGTCTACTGCCGGCGCCTCCAGCCCAACCTGCGCATCGTCAGCCGCATCACCCACGAGCGCAACGTCGAGGCCATTCACCGCGCGGGGGCCGACTTCGTGCTGAGCTACGCATCGCTGGGCGCCGAAACCATCTTCGCGCTGCTGCGCGATCACGAGCAGGTGATTCTCGGCGAGGGCGTGGATCTGTTCACCCGGCCGGTGCCGGCCCGGCTGATGGGCCGCACGCTGAAGGACGGCGCGATCGGGTCGTTGACCGGGCTCTGCGTCATCGCCATTCAACAGGGCGACCAGTTAGTGACCGAGATGCACTCCGACACCGTGTTGCCGGAGGGCGCCGAGCTGGTAATGATCGGCAGCGTCGAGCAACGGCAGGCCTTCACCAACACCTATGGGGCGCCGCCGCGGTGATTGGCGACGGCGGTCCCGAAATCAGCCGAGCCAAAGCTTAGTCAGCCAACGACCTGGGCACGCCGTCGCTCATCGGGGTCGAATCGGTGGCAATCGGTGGCCTAGAGCCGTTCGGGTGTGAAACCGCCCTTGCGGCGATCGTTCAGCCAGACCAGGGCGAAGACGATGAGCAGCACCGCCGGCATGAATGCGACGATGCGGAACGAGGCGGTCGACGCCTGTGCAAGCACCGCCGTCAGCGCGTCGCCGGAGAGCGCCGTGAAGGCGGCCTCACCGCCCGCCGCTTCGATTTTTGCCCGATCGAAGATCTTGCCCATCTGCGGAAGCAGGAAGTAGATCGAGAGCGAGCCGGCGGTGCCGATCAGCCCCATGCCGAGCGCGCCGCTTCTGGGGAAGCGCTCGGACGCCACCGCCAGCATGGTCGGCCACATGTAGCAGACGCCGATGCCCCAGATCGTCGCTGCCAAGAATCCCGTGAGCGGCGAATTCGCGACGCTCAGGGCGACCAATCCAATTGCCGCCAGCAGGCAGGACACCCACAGCAACCCCACCGACGACAGCCGGTGCACCATCGTGCCGGCAAAGTGTCGCATCACGAACATCAAGCCGCTGACGTAGACGAGCAGCCAGATCCCGGACATGCCGACGGTGCGTGTCAACGCCATGTCCACCCACTGCCCCGGCGCAAGCTCCGCCGCGGAGGTGAGGAACATCGCCAGGAACCACAGCAGGAAGGCCGGCGTCAGGCTCGCCTTGAACATGTCGCTCGCCGGAATGCCGGCGGCCGCGCGCTCGGTTTTCGGGAAGCGCCCGGAGGTGAGCAGCAGGAAGATGAGCGCGGCGGCGGGCAGCAGCACCACCGCGAACTTGTAGCGCCAGTCCAGATCGAGAGCGCCGAGGCCGAGGCCGGCGACGCCGCCGATGATGATGCCGCCCGGCCACCACGCGTGCAGCACGTTGAGCTTGTGCGTCTTGTCGTGGGGGTAGAGCGTCGTGGTCAGCGGATTGATCACCGCCTCGGAGCAGCCCCATCCCATCCCCGACAACAGCATGCCCAACCACACGAAGTTATAGACGCCGGCGCCGGTCGACAGCTGGTCGGCGACGATCGTCAGCCCGGTACCCGCGACGAAAGTGAGGCCGCACAGCAGCAGGACGGTGCGCATGCCGACCGCGTCGATGAGCGGGCTGCCAACGGCCACGGTGACGGCAAAACTGAGGAAGGCGACGCCGAGAGCGGACCCGACCATTGACGCGGAGTTAAGGGGGTCGATCGGGTCGAACAGTCCCGTCTGGATGTCCTGCGCGATGCTGCTGCGCAGTACGAAGCTCATGCTCGTGGTGGTGATGGCCAGCAGGCAGATCAGGAACAACCGCCGCTTGTTGGCGTCGTCATGACCATCCGCTATGGTCGGAGTGTGGGGCGCAGAATGCATCAAGGGATCCTTTTTGAGCGTGCCAGGGAGCTTTCCATGTCGGTGTCGAATCGTCTGAGTCGTGGCCTAACCTGCAAACGGTGTTTCGGCGAGCTGCCGCTCATCGAACTCGGGATCGATCTTCATACCGCAGTGCAATTGGACTCGTTGGTTCATCATCAGAAATTTTGGAACCTATCGGTCGATTGGGACCGGGTGATTATGGACCGCGTCGCCGGTTATAGCCTGACCGCGTTCAAACTACCATGAGTCAACCGCCGTCGCTCGCGACCGCACCACAGAACCTGTCGATCGGGTGGCGCACCACCTGATGGACCACATCCGCGAGAACCGTCTCGCCCGGTGAGCGGGGAGACCGTGAACATCACGAGCCACATGGGCCAGTGAGTCTGCAACAATAGGCGCGGATGGGTAGCGCCAACCGCGGAGCGAGTGGGCAACCGCCAGGCAGGCGGGGCGTCGTTGCTCCGCTAATCGTGGCGGGGGTGCTGATCGCCGCGGCCATCGCGCTCGTCGTCTGGGCGACGTCACCGGCGCGGACCCTCGGCCGCATCGAGCACGAGGAGGTGTCGGCCTTCTCTCGAATCCGTGTCCGTAGCGACGGCGTTGTCCGCTCCCTGATGTTCGTGCGCGACAGCGGCCAGGAGGTGGTGCAGAGCCGCGTCAGCCTGACCGCGCCCCAGACCTTGCTGTCGCCGTACGCCCGCGCCATGTTCGTCAGCTACCTCTACCAGCCCGATCCGCGCCGCGTGCTGATCGTCGGCCTGGGCGGCGGGGCGATGGTGCGCTTCCTGACCCACCACGAGCCGCAGGTGCAGATCGACGCGGTGGAGATCGATCCCGCCGTAGTCCGGATCGCGGGCGAGTATTTCGGCGTGCGCTCCGGCGGGAACGTCCGCGTGCACACCGCCGACGCGGTGGCGTTCGTGGAGTCCACCACGCAGCGTTACGACCTGATCCTGATGGACGCGTTCCTGCGTCCGTCGAGCGACACCGACGCGACCGGCGTGCCATCGCGTCTCAAGACGCTGGCGTTTCTCGAACGCCTCGAGCGCGCGCTCGCTCCCGGGGGCGTGGTCGCGTTCAACGTCAACGAACACGCCAGCATGGCCGACGACATCGCCGCGGTCGCGGCCGCGTTCGGCAACGTCGCGATCTATCGCAGCCCTCCGTCGGCCAACAAGGTGGTGATTGCCGTCGAGGGCGCCGTGGCCAGCGACGACGAACTGCGCGCCAGGATCGCCCAGCTCGACGCGCGCTTCGGGGGTGCGCTGCCGTTCGCGGAGGTGTTGCGGAACCGGGAGTAGGGGGAGGCCCGCCAGCTCCAGGATTTCTCCCGTCAGGTGAGGCTGAAGGCCAGTTCGCCGAGTTTCTCCACGCTGCAGGCCACGCGGTCGCCTGGCTTGAGCCACACCTGTGCGGCTTTGGGTTTGCCGAAGATCACGCCGTGCGGCGTGCCGGTGAAGAAGATGTCGCCTGGCTTGATGGTCATCATCCGCGACGCGAAGCTGATCATCTGCCGGCAGTTGAAGATCATGTCGTTGGTGTTCCAGTCCTGCCGCTGCTCGCCGTTGACCCGGCACTCGAGCCGCAGGTTGTTGGGGTCGCCGACCAGGTCGCTCGTCACCAGGTGCGGGCCGAGCGGCGCGAAGCCGTCGAAGGTCTTGCCGATCATGAACTGCGTCGTGAGGTACTGCAGGTCCCGCGCCGAGAAGTCGTTGCCGGTGCAGTATCCGGCCACGTAGTCGAGCGCGTCGGCCTCGGACACGTTCCGGCATTCGCGCCCGAAGACGATGACCAACTCGATCTCGTGGTCGAAATGGGCCGCCGTCGCCGTCGGCAGCGCGATGGTGCCGCCGTGATGGTTGAGCGCGTTGTTGAACTTGTTGAAGAGGGTCGGATTGGCGGGGATCGGCGTGCCGGTCTCGGCGGCGTGCCGCCGGTAGTTGAAGCCCATCATGATGATCTTCTCGGGACGCGTGACAAGTGGTGCGTGCTGGACGGCGCCCTCCCGAAGATAGAGCCTGGCCGGACCATCGGCCGCGGCCGCCACCACGGCCGCCAGCAGGCCGCCCTTGCCGTGCTGCAGCAGGTCGTCGGTGTCGACCGGTGCCGGCAGTTTGTAGAGCGCGGCGGCCGCCGCCACGTCGAGGATTCCCTTCGGCAGCTTCACGCCCAGCCGCGGCCCTGCGGCGGTCCGCATGTTCAACAGCGTCATGTTGCGCGGCATCTCGAAGGCATTCGCCTTCGGTTCCCGGGCCTGCCCCGCGACGGGTGCCGCTGATGTGATGGTGGCCCCCGTGGCCGAGGCGATCCCGGCAGCGGTGGTCTTCAGGAAGGTGCGGCGATCTGAATGCATGTTGTCTCCCGCGGCGGCGCCATGGCGGCAGCAGCCGATCTGAGCATTCTAGCGGCGTCGGTCCCGCTCACCACGCCGGCATCGCGGTAGCGCGAGACCCTCGACACCGGCCTGGCGCGGATAGGTGTCCGCGCGACCGCCGTTGGCGCCCGCGAGGGTCAATGCAACGATCACCAGGAGGTGACGGAGTGGGGCGGCCTCATCGGCCGATCCTACGCGGGACGCGCCCCATCGGCTTGCCCGCAAGGAGACGCCAATTATCCCCACTGGACACAAGGCCCACAAGAGGAATCACACTGCAGGCCTGGAGGCAGCAAAACGAAACCGCTGCCGGTTTGGAGGGCCGATGACTCAAGTGCCACCCAGTGACGCCTTCACGCGGCGAGTGTGCCTGCAATTGGGAGGGATGGACGACGTCACCGTTCGACGCGATGTTGCGTACGGCTCGCATGGTCGTCTGCTCATGGACGTGTACTATCCGCCCGACCACACCGGTGACGGGCGCTGGCCGGCAGTGATCATCGTGGCAGGATACCCGGGGACGATCGAACCGCGTCCGACCACCCTGACCTACAAGGAGATCGGCTGGACGGTCTCGATGTGCCGATTGATCGCCATGTCAGGCCTGGTGGCCATCGCTTACACGAACCGTGACCCCGCCTCGGATCTCAGAACCCTCTTCGGGCATGTTCATGACGACGCTGGATCCTTGCGGATCGATCCGGCGCGGATTGGGGTCGTCGCGGTGTCCGGGAACGCCCCCACGGCACTCTCGGCCGTCATGCAGGACGCGCCTCGAACGCCGGCCTGCGCCGTGTTCGGCTACGGATGTCTGCTCGATCTCGACGGCGCGACGGACGTCGCTGATGCGTCGCGGCAGTTTGGCTTCGCCAACCCCGTCGCCGGCCGCACCGTGGCGGATCTTCGACGCGATGTGCCGCTGCTCATCACCAGGGCCGGACACGACCAGTTTCCGGCGATGAATGCCTCCATCGACCGGTTCATCCGTCAGGGACTCATCGAGAATCTCCCGATCACCCTGGTGAACCATGCTGAAGGCCCGCACGCCTTTGATCTTTTCGACGACAGCCGAACGTCTCGCGAGCTCGTGCGCCAGACACTGCGGTTCTTGCGGCAGCACCTGACGAGGGAAAGTAATGCCCTGTGAGGCTTTCTGAGAGCGACGTCGAAGGACCGGCGGCGCTAGCGCTTTCTGGCAATGACCCGACAGAGGCGCGTGGGTTGCGGATCCCACTCCGATACCGCTTCCTTATCGTCGAAGCGCACCAGGTCGAAGCCGACCAGCGACGCCTTGAGCACGGCCGGATCGATGTCCACGGGCCGCCGCCCCGCAGACTGGCGATCTGACGCAAAGCTTTCGATCACCAGCAGGCCGCCGGGCTTGAGCGCCCGCGCCAGTCTCGTCATTGCCGAGCCCTCATGCGCGCTGCTGGGGACGTAGATCAGTGCAATCAGATCCCACTGCGCCTCGCCGTAACTGAATTCCTCGATCGAACTCCGCTGCGTCGTCAGTGTGACGCCGGCCTTCTTCGCGTTGGCCCTGGCAACATTCAATCCTTCGTTGGAAATGTCGAATCCAGTGACGGCCCAGCCCCGCTGCGCCAGAAACAATGCGTTGCGCCCTTGGCCTGTCGCCACGTCGAGGGCCCGTCCCGGTTTCGCACCTTCAATGGCTTCGAGCAGCACGCTGCTCGGGTCCTGGCTGAAGTTCGGCCGGTCGCTCGCGTAAATGCGGTCGAACATCAACGGCCACCAGTCACCGCGAACCGAGATCAGGCGCTTCACGATACCGGACTGACGGATCGATTCCTGCGTTGGCACTCCGGTCGCAACCAGGGATTTTTCGAACCCCTGCAACGCCTCGAGGGGCCCATTCAAGGTCGGCGCCTGCTTCAGGTACGCGAGAAATTCACTCCAGACTTGATCGTCACTCCGTTGCGCCTGCGCGGAAGGATTGGCGACCACGATCGCGGAGACGATCAGTGCGATGGGGAGGGCGAGGCGTCTGAGAACGAGCATGCGGAAGTCTACGCCATCGACCCAAGGTTGATCGAGTCGTCCGCTTTCGTTCGCGGACACGACCCAGCAGATGCGCGCCGGCTTCGCGAGGACGAATCGATCATCGCGGGCGCATGTCAACAGCAGGCGGCCGTGAATCCTCTGCCTGCTTTCAGGACTGCGTGGTGGTCCTGAAGGCGCTTCGCCAGATAATCTGCAGGAGAGACTTCGTCCGTAACGTGCCATCCAGGGGGTTCTAAACAATGGCGGACACAGACACTTCAGATCCTCTTCGCTTGCAAGTGGCGCGCGTCCTCGACTGGGAGGAGGCGCACGTTGGGTTCGACAAGGCCATCGAGGGCCTGCCGCCGGACCAGCGGGGCGCATTGGCGCCAGGCATCGCCTATTCCGTCTGGCAGCTGGTTGAACACATGCGCCTCGCGCAGCTCGATGTGCTCGACTTCTGCCTCAACGCGAACTACGTGCACGCGCTGCAGTGGCCCGACGACTATTGGCCGCAGGCCGCGCCGGGCAACGCGCACGCGTGGGACAACAGCGTGGCCGGCTTCAAGACGGATCGCGAGCGATTCAAGGTGCTGGCGCGCGATGAGGCCGTCGATCTTCACGCGCTGGTCCCGACCGGCAACGGACACCAGACCTATCTGCGCGCCATCCTGTTGATGGCCGATCACAACGCCTATCATCTCGGACAGATCGTCGCGGTGCGTCGCGCGTTGGGGGTGTGGAAATGATCGACCGTGCCGGTCGATGCCTTCATTCGCCTTGAAGACGCCGACTCATCTCCCCTGCGCCTGGTGTAACGTATGCCTTTCTGATCTCCGCTGGCGCGGAGCAGGCGAGGAGGCGTATCGGTGTCGATAAGGCCCATGCAGTGGACGCGGTTGTCATCGCTCGTGGCGGCCGTCTTGATGGCATCCGCTGCTGCTCCGGATCACATCCGGGCACAGGACCCGCTGATCCCCTCCGGCCGGCTGGTGTTCCGTTCGTCGTATCTCGAGTTCAAGCCGGAGGGAACCTTCCTGGTTCACACGGTCCTCGAGGGCATTGGCGAGGTGCGTGCCACCGGGACGTGGAAATCCAGGTCCGGTGCCATCGAGCTGGCCGGCCACGAGATTGTCACGGGCGCCGAGATGTTGAAGGCGATGTCAGTTCCGATCGCCGGTTGCGAGACCGCGGGTCAGTATCGATTTGAGCTGAACGGCAAACAGATCCGCCTCTCGGTGGTGGGCGACGCGTGCGTTCCCCGCCTGATGTTCCTCGACAAGTCGCGGTGGGCGCCTCCCGGAGAGCCGAATCTGGCGCCGCCGCGAACGGTGACGCGAACGATGTTCGACCCGGCGGTGCGGCTGCCCCGGGCCGCTGATCGCTCCGGGAACTGGCCGTCGTTCCGCGGTCCGCAGGCGGCCGGTGTGGCCGATGGGCAGCAGTTGCCCGACAGCTGGGACGTCGAGAAGGGCGAGAACATCCTGTGGCGCACGCGCATTCCGGGGCTCGGGCACTCGAGTGCGATCGTCTGGGGCGATCGGTTGTTCGTGACAAGCGCGATCAGCAGCCGTGAAGGTGCCACCTTCAAGACCGGCCCCTACGACGGCGCCGATGCGTCGTCTGATACCTCGTCGCACCAGTGGGTGCTGTATGCGCTCGACAGGGCAAGCGGCCGGATCGTCTGGCAGAAGATCGCCTACGAAGGGCCGCCGCGCGACCAGCGTCATGTGAAATCCACCTACGCAAGCTCGACTCCGGCGACGGATGGCCGGGTCGTCGTCGCCTCGTTCGGGTCTCAGGGGCTCTACGCGTATACGGTCGAGGGGGCGCCGTTGTGGAAAGTGGACCTGGGCCGGGTCAGCGTGGGCGCGGTGGAAGCCGCGTCGATCGAGTGGGGACCGGCGAGCTCACCGGTGATCTGGGACGGTCTGGTGATTGCGCAGGTAGACACGCATCACGACTCGTTCCTGATGGCATTGTCGGTGGACACCGGTGAGCTGGTCTGGAAAACGATCCGCGATGAGGGGCCGTCGTGGAGCAGCCCCACCGTCGTCAGCACAGCACAGGGAGCGGAACTCGTCGTCAACGGGGGGAACTTCGCTCGCGGCTACGATCCACGGACCGGCAGAGAGCGATGGCGCATCGCCAACGGCTCTCCGATCGCGACGCCGACACCCATCGGCGCCGACGGCGTGACGATCGTCACCAGCGGCGGTTTCGGATCGTCACGGCCGCTCGTGGCGGTGCGCCACGGCGCCGAAGGCGTGCTGACGCCGGCCGATCCTGCCGGCCCAACGGCAGGGCCAGCGCCGGTGGCCTGGAGCATGAAAAACCGCGGACCGTTCACGACGACGCCGCTCGCCTATCGAGGAATCGTCTACGTGGTCGCGACCAACGGCGTGCTCGATGCCTACGACGTCCAGACCGGCGCGGAAGTGTATCGCGCACGGATGCCCGCGATCGGCAGCGGGTTCAGCGCATCGCCGGTAGCCGCGGACGGCAAGATCTACTTATCCAACGAGGACGGCGCGATTGCCATCGTCGCGGCTGATCGCGCGTTTCGCCATGTCGCGACCAACGACCTGGGAGAACCGATCATGGCCACGCCCGCCCTGTCGCGAGGCGTGATGTTTGTCCGCACGATGAACAGCGTGTTCGCGATTGGGCGCAAGCCGTAGATTGACAGTTCGACCGCGCGTTCGGCGGCCCGCTCGGCCAGATCCGCAAGTCCCAAGTGTGTGTAGTTGTAGGTCAGGTCGGCGTGCCCGACGTTGGCGTCGATGCGCTGCGCCGCCGTGGACGCGCGGTCGGATATCTGGAGCCTCGGTTGCCTGCTCTGCGAGATGCTGGCGGGCCGATCGCCGTTGCCGGGATGATTGAGGGCGGACGCCGCGGTGGCTTCCTGCCGGAACCGCCGGACGCGGTCCTGTTCCTGGGTGTATGTGCCGGCGAGAATCTTCAGCGCCACGTCGCGACCGCGCCTTCTATCTCTGGCGCGGTACACCTCGCCCGTGCCCCCCTTGCCGGCTTGGGCGAGGATCCCGTACGAGCCAAACGACTGGGCGACTCGCACTGGTGCATACGATACGACGTCCACCTGTGCCGTCACCCTCCTCAACGCCGCCGGCGTTGGTCGACGACGGCTTCGCGCGCGGTTCGCGCGGCCCTTCCGTCATGCGCCCCTTTCGCCACGGCTTCAACGCCGCATTAGATGGCGGCTCCGATCATCGCGAGATGATTGTCGGCGCGCCGCGCACCGCACCTTCCAACCGAATCTCTTGTCCGCCCGTCCAATCACCGTTCGCTCGAGAGGACTCAGACCATGACCGTATTCCTCGTTTTGGCTGCATTGGTGGCGCAGCAAGTGACCTTCCGTGACGCCGCCGCGGTAGACGCCCAGCTGGCCGCGTTGCGGACGGCCGATCCGGCGGTGTGCGAGATGGCCGGGCGCACCTTCACGAATCAGTGGGGCTGGACCGGCGACTTCGCCGACCAGCCGACGCCGATGCCCACGCCGATGCCGGTGCCGATGCCCATGCCCTTCACTTCAGGCGGCGCCGGGATCCCGGGTCTCCATGTCCGGAACGGAGCCGCCCGCGCGCTGGACGCCAAAGTGCTTGCGGTGTTCCGCACCGCGTTGCGCGACCAGAGCCGTTGCGTCCGCCGTATCGCCGCGCGCATGGTGGCGGGCGAGAAGCCCGTGTGGGCCGTGAGCGAGTTCAGCGCGCTGACCAAGGCCCCTGACGCCGGCTGGCGTGAGATCGGACTGCTCGGCCTCGGCGAGCTCGAGGATCTGGCGACGCTCGGCACCATCGCCAACGCACTCGGCGATCGCGACGCGAACGTTCGCGGCATGGCGGCGTGGGCGCTCGGTCAACTGGAAGATATCCAGGCGATTGCGCCGCTCGGCAAGGCCCTGAACGACGAGTCGCCGATGGTGCGCCGCCGAGCCGTCCGGGCGCTTGGCGAGCTCGAAGACGAGGAGGCGCTGCCGCCGCTGTCGCGCGCGCTTCGCGACCGCGATGCCACTGTGCGTCGCGCCGCGGCGTGGGCGATCGGCGAGATCGAGAGCGTCAAGGGAGTGGCGGTGCTGAGGCCCGCGCTCGCCGACACCGACGTCGACGTCCGCTACACCGCGATTTGGGCGGTCGGCGAAATCGAGGACGCGTCGGGTGTTGATGTCCTGGCACCGTTGGTCAAGGACGCCGACGCCCGTCTTCGCCGCATGGCGGTGTGGGCGCTTGGTGAGATCGAGGACCGCCGCGCTGTCGCGGTCCTCGCGCCGGCGGTGCGTGACAGCGATCGCGACGTGAAGCTCACGGCGCTCTGGGCGCTCGGCGAGATCGAGGCCGGCGCCGGCGTGGCGGTCGTGGCCCCCGCGCTCAAGGATCGCGATCCCGACGTGCGGCGGATGGCGGCATGGGCGCTGGGACAGATCGAGCATGCCGCCGCCGTCCCCAGCCTCACGCCGCTCCTCAAGGATGCCGACACCGACGTGCGCGTGGTCGCCGCATGGGCGTTAGGGGAGATCGAGAGCGGTTCGGCGCTGCCCGCGCTCGAGGCCGCAAAAAATGATCGATCGCCAGCGGTGCGGCGCGCTGTGCAGTGGGCAATCCGCCAGATCGACGACGATCGGTAGCCACCCGGCCAAGCTACGGTGGGCACCCTTCGCCTGCATTCATGAGCGAAGGGGGGTGGACCTCGGTTGCCAATTGGAACCGCATTGGCACTTGGCTGAGACGACTTCAGGCGCTGGGCGTCGGACTGTTGGCCCAGCGGCGGGTTTCGATCGAGCGCGTTTGCGTGGGCGAACGCGTTGGCAATGACCGAGATGGCGGCATTCAGCGCTCGGGATCGGCCACCGAGTCGCTCCCCTATCTCAGGCTCAGCGGATCGGACTGACCTCGCCGTCGAATTGAATGCGCTGGATCCGCACCAGAGTGTCTCTTGTCGGCGCATTGACTCTCGACACTTCCCACGACGTGTTTCGTCCGGTCGCGACGTAGCCTGACCGCGGCCCCGGATACACAACCGTGTTGAAACCAGCGCCACCATCGATGGTCGCGCCACCCGCGCCAGAGACATGAATCACATCGTCGCCGGCAAGTGTCCGGATATTGCGGCTGCCGTTGAGGTTCATCACGGTGATCGGACGCGTGAACTGCGCTGCGAGATCCAGCTGCAACGGCAGATTCACAAACACGAATCGGACGATGTACGGATCGGAACCGCGCACGAATGCCGCCTTCGCCATCGCGACGAAGTTCCATCTGCTGTTGGGCGTTTGATACGCTCGCAGCAGCGGGGCCGATTGCACGAAGTGCCCAGCCGGTAGCCGGCCAGGCAACCATTTAAGAATCTGCTCGCCGTAGACGTTGAGTGTTTCGTGCAACGCCACATGCAGCCGACCGGTGCCGTCGTTCATCATCACGTAGTTGCATGGCGCCCGCCCGGTCTCGTAAGACGGACTCGCGAAGAAGTAGGCCTTGATTCCGCTGCCGTCGGTGGCGCGCATCTGCGGCTGGTACTCGTGCTGATAACAGTCTTGGCTGTAGTCGGGATTCAGAGTGTCACTGAGATCCCGAAAGCGGTACTCGCCGTCGTTCTGAAGCATCTGGATCATGTCTTTCTGCGCGCCTCGATCTGCATGCCAGATCATGGCTTGCGCGACGACGTCGAGCTGCTTGTCCTGATTGAAGTCGTCGACCCAGACGCGATAAGCGTGCGTCTTGGTTGGATCCGTGAATGAGGGAAACGATGCGTACTCCGGCTTTCCATCGAAATACGGCGTCGCAATCTTGAAGGGATTGCCGACAGGAAGCAGTCCACGCAGCTGGTAGAGATAGATGCCAGGATTGGTCCGGTTGAAAGGGATGCCGGGGCCGAACGACAGATCGCCGAAGACGATGGCGTTGGTGCCGTCGCCATAGAAATCCGCGACAGCCACCGACGAAGCGCTGACGAGCCCGGTATCGGGGATGACGGTGAAATCGTTGACGCCGTCGAAATACGCCACGGTGTTGCCATGATCGGGCGCCCGGTAATAGGCAGCCGTGAATACGGTCGGCCGGCCGTCGATCTCGGCGACGTTTGCACCGTGCGCGTAGGTGAAGTCTTTGATCGCGATGCGATCGTAGGCCGTGCGATTCGAGAGAAACGCGGTGCTCGACGCAGCGATGTGTGGGGCTTCGTTCCATGAGGCCAGGAACACATCGTCGATGCCGTCGCGATTGAAATCGGCAATCACCACGCTGCCGGCGCCGTTGGTGACGGCATCGGGCAAGTATCTCGCAGTCGCAAGTTGCAGCGTGCCGTCGGGTTGCTGCTCCAGCATCGCCGCGTGCACGGGAACGATACGCGCATCAGCATTCGTGAAGCCTGCGAAGGACCATCCCGTGAAGATCAGTCCTTCACGGCCGTTATGCAGGCGAAGGTTGGCGGCGAAGTCCACCGCCAAGCCATGATTCTCGGGTGTCACATTCGCATCGGCTACCGGCTGCCAGATGCCAGCCAGCGACAACAGCGAGGAAATATCTTGCGGCAGTCCGGTCACACCCTCAACGAGGGGCGAATTCTGCGCGCCGGCTCGCGGACTGGTCGAGAGCGCTCCGGTCAAAGCTATGCACAGAGCGATGGCGGCCGTTGTGTGAGTTCGCATTCGCGGCTGAATTATACGCGCTTGAACTCAACTGGCAACCGGGGTGTCGGCGAACGATGGTTCTAATATCGCGTGAAATTAATGGCGAAAGGAGAAAACTGGCAGCATCTGCTGACTCTCGCTCTGGCCAATGGCGCATATGCTTCGGGAGGCGAAGCGATTCGTTGCGGCCTCGCGCGACGCGAAGGGTGTACGTGGGCATCATCGACGTTCCGGAGTGTGGCGTTCGTGATCAGCGCGGTGACTGCGATCACCTGAAGTGTCGTAGGGCGAACGCACAGCCGGAGCCGGATGTCAGATACTTTTCGAACTTCAGCGCTCTCGGCTCGTCGGCGAATGTCACAACGACGTCCACGACCCACGGTCGATACTTCGCGGTGTGCGCGCAACGTTGTGAGCTTCGAGCCGAGCGCGAAGATTAGCGGTGACACCGGTGTAGAAGCGCGGCGGCGAGTCGCCGTTCTTGAGGACGTAGACGATTTGCTGTGGTCGTTGCATGGGCCACGCCGAAGCAAGCCGGTAGCCCGACAGGCATCGGCCAGACTGCGCCGAGATTGGCGCGTATTTGCTTTCTGGTCGCAGGAATGACGACGCGATAGCTCATGGCTCCCACAGTGACAGCCCACCTACGCGCCGAAGGCGCTACGGTGGGCACCCTTCGCCTGCATTCATGAGCGAAGGGTGGTGGACCCTGCATTCGCGAGTTGGAACCAGATTACCAAATGGCTCAGACAGGTGGAGGCACTTCAAGACGTGCCGCGGTCACGCTTCGCAACGACCCGCGGTGTAGACTTGCCGCCATGACAAGGCAGCTCACCCACACCCTCGTGATCGGCACGATGCTTGGCGCCTGGACGTTTGCGGAGCAAACCAGTCCAGAGCAGCGCTCGCGCGCACTCGAAGTCAAGGAACTGGCAGTGCCGTTCAAGGGCATCACCGCCAACGGGCAGGTCGAGCCGGGTCTGTTCAGCCTCAAGTCCACGGGCGTTTCTACCGAGCCGGTGCGGAAGGCGGCCGAGACCTTCCTGGCCTCGCTCACGGCGGAGCAGCGCCAGAAGTCGACCTTTGCGCACGATTCCGACGAGTGGCGCAGCTGGGCCAACCAGAGTTCCTATTGGGCGCGCGGCGTCAGCTTCGGTGAGATGAGCGACGCGCAACGCCAGGCGGCTCTCGGGATGATGCGGGCCAGCCTCAGCGCCCGCGGTCTGACATTGACAGAGAACATCAGGAAGCTGAACCACACGCTCGGTGAATTGCAGAACAACGACT
This sequence comes from uncultured Acidimicrobiia bacterium, assembly GCA_963795125.1. Taxonomy (GTDB): domain Bacteria; phylum Acidobacteriota; class Vicinamibacteria; order Vicinamibacterales; family UBA2999; genus 12-FULL-67-14b. The sequence continues at coordinate 598,742 of CAWCGQ010000003.1, forward strand.
TCACCGCGCACAACGAGGGTCGGTATCACCTGACCGTGATGGGCGCGCCGTCGTCGACCGAACCGTGGGGCTGGCAGTTCGATGGCCATCACGGCATCGTCAACTACTTCGTGCTGGGCGACCAGGTGGTGATGTCGCCCCTGTTTGTCGGATCCGAGCCGGTGGTGGCGAAGAGCGGGAAGTATGCGGGTACCGAGATCCTGAAAGATGAAGCGCGCAAGGGTCTCGCGTTGGTCAACGCGCTCACCGAGGCGCAACGCAGCAAGGCCGTACTGGACGTCGCGAAGACTGGCAACAACATTCTGACCCAGGCGTGGCAGGACAACGTCGTGCTCGACTATGCCGGTGTGCGGGGGAGCGACTTGAACGGCTCACAACGGCAAGCGCTGCTGGATCTGATCGAGCAGTACGTGGGCAACATGCGCGAAGGCCATGCGGCCGTGCGGATGGCAGAGGTCAAGGCGCATCTCGATCGCACCTATTTTGCGTGGATCGGCAAGACGGACGCCGACGCCGTCTTCTACTACCGCGTGCACAGCCCCGTGCTGTTGATCGAGTTCGATCACCAGACGCCGGTCGGCCTCCGTCACTTGTATCCGCCGGGCGTGCCGTTTCGGGAGCACATTCATGCCGTGATGCGTACCCCGAACGGCAACGACTACGGCAAGGATCTATTGCGGCAGCATTACCAGCAGCATCCCCACGTCGCAGCGCGGTAAGAGGAAACTCTGAGAGAATCTTCGCGCAGCGAAGGGTTGGCCTGCCACCCGAAGCTCATGGCTCCAAAAGTGCACCCTTCGCCTGCATTCATGAGCGCCGAGATCAGTTCGAGAACCTTTGGTGAGAACTGCATATCGGCGCACGGTTTTCCAGGTCGCAGTTTCAGAGAGTTCTCGTGCGGCGGCTGGTCGCAGAATCCGTCGCCGCGCCCATCACCGGCATCTCTTGTGCACGCGAGTGCTGGACCACTCGCTGCCACGAAGCGCCCGTTCGTCGTCACGGTCGCTCAGCTCCGTCGGCGACGCATCGGCACGACGGTCGGCGATGTCCCGGCCTGGATTGTTCCGATAATCTCGAAACCGTACCGCTGGTAAAGGGGAATGTTCCGCGGATTCGATGACTCGAGATACGCGGGCATGCCCTCCCGATCGCATTGCTCGAGGGCGTGGCGGAGGAGGGCTGAGCCATAGCCTCGCCCCTGGCAGAGGGGATCGACGCCGATGAGCGGCAGGTACCAGCACGGTTCGGACGGGTGATGCGTTTCCATCTGGGCGAACACGCGCTCCATGTCGGCCTGCTGTTCCTCGGGAGTATGCGTCGCGACCAGGGTGGCGAGGGCCTCGGCGTCTGGCTGGATTCCCGGAGGCAGCCACATGGCAGCAGCGGTTCCCCCGGCGGTCAGGTGCGCCGCTCCATGTGCGAAGCCATTGCCCCCGAACGCGCGGGCCATCTGCGGCATGACCGTCAGGTAGGTGGCAGGATCCGGAAAAGCCCAGCGCGCCATCGGATCGCTGCTGAATGCCAGCGTGATCACGGCGATGACGGCCTGTTGTTCGGTTTCGCTGCCTGCCGAATGTACATCAATGGTCAATGCCACATGGACTCCATTTTCACCCAGCGCCTCTGCGTAGGCAGATGGGGATAAGAAGCGTCTGGCCTCCCGGCGTTGCCGAGAGGCACTCCGCCTACGCGCCGATGTAGATCGCCGGAATGGTTGGAGTCACCGTTTCGTGGGCGCCCTCGCGGCCCTTCGGACCGTAGTGGACCAGATACCACGCCTCCTCATCATTGCCAACCGGTAGCTCTGGGAGCGGCAGATCGACGTGAAGCGGCTTGCCATCGGTGGTCAGCACATTGATCCTGGCCTTGAACTGGGGTCGCCGTACCCGTTGGTGCGGAGATGTAAGTCCACGATTGCGATCCACGGACGCTGCAAACAGCGAACGTGAATCATGAACCTGCCCTCGACTACATTGGGCTCGAGACGACGTTGCTCGCTCCAGATAGGCGCGCTTCGACCTCAGTGACACGTGAGGCGACCGCTGGGCGATCAGCCGGGTCGGGCGCAAAGCGCCGGCTGGCAGCGTAGCTACCGCCACACTGTTGCCGGTCATATCGAAGAACTCGATGGAATAGCCTTCGCCGCCAGCGCCTGGCGCGACGTGGCGCTCTACGATCGTGCCGACATCGCCTGCACGCAGGCCTTCTTCTGGCACGTCGCGGGTGAGGATTACTTCGGAGTAGAGCTCGAAGGCCATGGCTTACCTCGGGTACATGGTAATGAATCGGGGTGTCTCGCTTCCAGTGTCGACCTGCCAAATTGAGCAGAAACGCACCGATTTTCCACCGGGGGTCATGATCGGCCCTTCGATCTGGTAACTGACTCCGTATCCCGTCTGCGACACCCGCGTCGCATTCAGGGACAGGTGTTGCATCCGGAGGTCGGACTCAAGGCGTCCCGGTGCATTCGTCCGATAGCCGAGGCTGATCAAGAGCCTGGCCTTTGCGCCGCCACGCTTGTGCGAAGCATTCAGCAGATACCCTGTCAATTTTTCGAGGGCGATGATCGCGCGAGCGGGATGGCCATGGCTAGTGGGCCCGTGCGTACTTGCGACCGCGCATCTGATGCTCCTGCAGTCGTTTGAAGATCTCAAGCAGGTTCCCGTCCGGCAGGTCTGCCAGATCCAATCTATAGACCGTCCTGATCCTAGCGAACATGTCGCGGATCTCCACGTCGTCAACGCCGACGAAGTTATGCAGGCTGGACAGAACGGTGATGAGGTAATGTCCGGGTTCGAAGCCGAAGATATCGCGCATGAAGCTCTCGGCGATGTCGTCGACCCTCCCGATCTTCGTCGTCGGCGCGAGTTCTACGCGCTTGCCCTTCAAGGATCCCTTGCGGATCAGCGGATTGCCTCGAGGCGTTCGCTTGGCCGACACGAGGACGACGATGCCATCGTCACCGTCGAATTTCAATTGCTATCGAGTATGAAGATCGCGTTGGTTCGAACCGTTGATCTGGGTCGAATGCAAATGACTGCAAATCAACGAGTTGGAGATGGTGGACCCACGCTTGGACAGTTGGAACCAGGTCGCCGGCTGGCTCGGGACATTGGAGTCAGTTCGCAATCAATGAATGAGCAAGCCGCCCAAGCTGGGGCGGATGTTGACGACTGCCTTAGCGGAAGAGACGCGCAGCGTCTACGCTGAGCGCGCGTCGGACAGGAACGAGGCAAGCGGCGAGAACTGCGACCACCAGGATCACGACGGCCCCAGCGTGGGTCGCGAGATCGGTCGGCGCGAGCCCAAACAGTACCCGATTGCATGGAGCGCGAAACCGCCCATGCGAGTGTTAAGCCCAGCGCTACTCCCGAACCGAGCAGACGAAATCCGTATCCAAGCACGAGGCGCACGATGTCCGAGCGGCGGGCGCCGAACGCAATCCGCACACCCATTTCCGCGAGTCGCTGATTCACGGTGTGCAGCATCACGCCAAAGATGCCGATCGTAGTCAGCGTCAGCGCCAAACCACCGAACAGCCCGGCGACGAGCATCATGAGGCGGTTCGACCCGCGGCCGCCAATCGAGTGCGCGACTAGCTCCGACATCGAATCCATGCTGCGCAGCTCTCCGTTCAACTCTCCGCTCGCGAGAATGGACTTGACGATGGCACCCACCTCACTTGCCTCGCCTCCCAGCGTTCGGACGAGCAAGTACGTGAACCTGCTTGAGAAATAAATCGAACGCTCTTGTCGCGAATCCAAATAGAAGGCCGGCTCTGGTACAAGATCGAGCCCGAAGGCGCGAATATCCTCCACGACACCGATCACTTCGTGAGTCTCGACCTCGAACGCACTCATGTCCCCCTTTAGCGTTCGATCCCGACGACGCAACCGGTCGGCAATGTCGGGAGCGATGTCACCTCCGATCGTCTTCAACCGAGGAACTCGCAGGACTTTGCCAACCGCGTCACCCTCAGGCCACAACTTTCGCGCGAGTGATTCACTCACCACAGCAACTGGTGTCGCTGTTGCGCCGTCCTGGAGGCCGAACTCGCGACCCTCTAGGATCCGCGTACCTAAGGTGCGGAAATAGCCCTGGCCGACCGTCCAGCCGGCCGCAGTCCAGTCCGCCATCCGACCGTCAATCACCAGACTCGTGGGTTGCCAGACATACCGGATCGGTGCTCCCGTCGCCGTGGCCACTGCCTCAACACCCGCGCTACGGGCCAACCGATCGCGGAGAACGGCCTTCCATTCCTCGCGCCCTTCGCGACTGGACGCGGCATTCACGGGAAGGCTAACTGCCATTACGAACAAGCGATTGGGATCAAAACCCCAGTTCGCGCCGCTGAGGCGAACGAAACTTCCAATCAGCAAGCCCGCGAGAACCAGCAACAGCGTCGCGAGCGCAATCTCGCTTGTGCCAAGCAGATCTCTAAGCAGCCGGCGTCCACCAGGCGTCGCGGCCACGTTTGTCCCGCTTTTCAGCACGTCGTTGATGCGGACGCCCGCTGCGTGCCATGCCGGCCACACGCCAGTGACGAAGGCGGACAGCACTGACAAGCCAGCGGCAACGGCCGCGAGGCGCCAGTCGATTTGTGCCGTATCAAGACGAGCGATGTCGGTCAGCGACATCGACCTGAGAATCCGAATACCCCACCAAGTAAGCGCCAACGCGAAGGCACCCGAGACGACTGAGAGCACCAAGCTCTCAGTCAACAACTGTGAGAAGAGCCGCGTCCGGCGCGCGCCGTTTGCGGCGCGAATTGCCAGTTCGATCTGGCGGTCCACTCCTCGGGCCAGCTGGAGGTGTGCGACGTTGGCGCACGCAATCAACAAGACGACTCCAACCGCACTCAGCATTAACCACAGGCTGTTCTCGTACTTACCGACGACGATGTTGCGGAAAGGCTGCACGCCGGCCGTGACGTTCCGATTCGTATCCGGGTACATGCGAGCGAGATCGCGATTGACGCTGTCGAGATCCAACTGCGCTTGTTGGACGGAGATGTCCGGACGAAGCCGGCCGATGGCGTGAGCAAAGGCTCCTCCCCGTTCGAAAAAATTCGCTGCGCCGCAAGGAGTTGAGATAAGCAGTTGAGTATTGGTGTCGGGGAAAAAGAAGCCTCGGGGCGTGACGCCGATCACCTCGTACGACCGTCCGTTGAGTCGCAGCGTCGAGCCGATCACTGACGGGCTCCCGCCGAGCCGTCCGCGCCAGAATCCATCGCTGACGATCGCGACCGTATCGGCTCCAGGCTGGGCATCGGCGGCAGCAAAAGACCGGCCTAACGCCGGCTGGACGCCCAGCATCGGAAGGACGGCAGGACCGACGCATGCACCGGATAGCGTTTCCCCCTGGTCGCCCCATGAGAACGGCATTGGCGCCAGGAAGGCATCGATTGACTCGAACGAGCGATTGCGTGCCTGCCAGTCTGCGAGATCCAAGCCGGAGATTCCGCGCCGAACGGAATCATCCTTCGTGCCCCAGATGAAAACTAACTGCGACGGATCTTTGTAGGGAAAAGGTCGCAACAGCACCGCGTCCACGATGCTGAAGATCAAGAGGTTGACGGCGATGCCTAGGGAGAGGGACGCAACCGCGACCGCTGTCCAGCCGGGCGCCTTAGTAAAGAGACGGACGGCGTAGCGAACATCCGACCATAATCGTTCGCTCAATCGGTTGTCCTAGGCAGCAAGAACGGGCCCGTAGTCTCGTTCTGCTAGCGGCGCTTCACCAAGCTCCAAGAGGAGTTGATTCAAACGTTCAAGGGGCACAGATCCCGGGGCTGTGATCTCGATACCGACCGGATGTCCCGAGGCGTCGTAGTCGACGACAAGTAATCCGTCTGGCGACGCGTTGGTCTTAGCGCTTCGAGCCCCGGTCTGGTGCGAGAGATGCAGATAAGCGGCGAACGCGCGGCCCTTTCGATAGGTGACTTGTAGCGACCGTTCGGTCATTGGGACACCTCGTAAACAGTCACGACGACGAGTAATTTCTCCTCGGCATCAGGCTCCACGATTGCGATCCACGGACGCTGCAGGTGGCGAACGGGAATCATGAACCTGCCCTCGACTACGTTGGGCTCAAACGACGTCGCTCGCTCCAGCATAGACCGGACTTCGACCTCAGTGACACCGCGTTGCTCCATGCGCAATTCGGCGTGACTCGTGAATGACAAGTCCCAGTTCCACCACTCAGGAAACGTCGGCATTGGGCCTCACGGAGGACCGAATCGTAGCACTCGAGCGGCCCCTGTCTGCTGAATCGCAGTGTCTCAACTCACGTCAGAAGGGGGAACACAGGGGGGAACGCACCCCGGAACCATGTGTTGTTCCCTCCAAACTAGCGTCCGTCGGGAAACAGGCGTCGGCTGCGTTGAGCAAGGTGTCGCGAGCCTGCGTTGCACAAACGACTTCACGGTAACCACTTAGCCGAGCCTGATATCAACAGCCACTGCCGCGCGCCGGCGGCGTTCTTTGCCGCCACGACCGAAGCCTGTGCAAAATTCCAGGCGTGAGCGACCCCCCTCTTGAAGGGGGGTAGGTGGCGCCGCGCCCGTTGGTGGGGTCGCTCACGCAGTCGCAGTTCGGGTCGGCATCATCGACGTTACCGGAGTTGGCGTGCGCGATCAGCGCGGCGACGCCGATCACCTGCAAGTGTCGTTGGGCGAACGCACAGCCGGAGCCGGACTTCAGATACTTTTCGAACTGCAGCGCTCTCGGCTCGTCGGCGAACTTGACAACGAGGTCAACGACCCACGGTCGATACTTCGCGGTGTGCGCGCAACGCCCGACGTTGTGAGCTTCGAGCCGAGCGCGAAGATTAGCCGTGACACCGGTGTAGAAGCGCGGCGGGGAATCGCCGTTCTTGAGGACGTAGACGATGCGCCGGAGTGGTGCTGGCATGCCCGCTGAGGAGCAACGCCGATGCCGGGCCGACATCGCTGACTTGCGGTGGAACTTACGTCACCGGTCCCGGAAGCAGGCAAATTCTGCTGACTCCGGGTTTGCCCAACGACGCAGTTTTTCAAACAAGACGCAGCGCGTCAGATGGAGAACGGGAGCGTGCCGGGAAGGGCTGGGGTGGTCTGCCAAAGCTCATGGCTCCTAAAGTGATAGCCCACCTACGCGCCTGACGGCGCTATGGTGGGCACCCTTCGCACGATAGGGCTGAGCCTAAGGAGTGGGCCTAACCTTCGCGTGGAATCAGAGCGAAGGTGGCTTGCCACCCGTAGCTCGCTCAGGTTCAGGCGAGCGAAGGGTGGTGGACCAGACCGGGATCGAACCGGTGACCTCATGAATGCCATTCATGCGCGCTCCCAACTGCGCTACTGGCCCATCTGGGAAGCTCCTATCGTAACCCGTTAATGCCCGGGCGGGCAAACTGAAGGCCGGTAGGACCAATAGTCCCAACGATCACTGGCCCACGCGCGTCGCGCGCGTAGAGCCAGGATCGCAGAACGGATGTTACTTCGGGACGACGGCGAGCTGGTTCTCGATCTTGTAGCTGGACGCGTTGTCCTGCGCAATCCGGCCGGCCTTCTGCTTTTGCTCCTCGGTCGGCACCGAGCCGCGCAGCACGACGAGCTTCTTGTCCTGGTAGGTGTCGACGTCAATCGCGCCCGAATCAATCGTCTTGTCGGCGATGAGCGCGGTCTTCACGTCAACGGTCTCGATGCCGCCACGCACGGCCGAGGCGTTGTCCTTCGTATCTTCCACCACGCCGCGCGCGGTCTGCGCACACGCCGCGGCTCCCGCGAGCATCAGCACGCAGGCCATCGACTGGAAACTTCTTTTGAGCATAACAACTCCCTAAATGAGCGGCCCGCCGTCCTTCGACGGGCCACCAGATTAGAGAGCAAGATGCGTACCTCGCCAGCAGCCGGGTTGCCGTGCACGAGCTAGCGCGGTGCCGAGGTCGTCGTCACCGTGCGCTTCTCCGCGGCGACCCACGCCGCCACCTCAGCCAGAAGCTTCTGCGCGTCGTAGACGATGCCGTCCTTGATGGTGAACTTCACGCCGCCGACCTTCTCCTGGCGGTTGGTCTGCGGATTGAGACGCATGTGGCCGGTTCCGTAAAGCGTCTTGAGGTTGCTCAGCGGATTCTCGGTCGTGATCACGAGATCGGCGAGCATGCCGGTCCTCACCACGCCCATCGGCGCCGCCTCGCCCTTCGGCTCATAAAGCGTCTTGGCGCCCCACATCGTCGCCGAACGGATGATCTCGAGCGGCAGGAAGCCCGCCTCGCGCAGCAGCTCCATTTCCTCGATGTAGGCGAAGCCGTAGGTCTTCCAGATGAAACCGGAGTCGGTGCCGACCGTGACCCGGCCGCCGATGTTCTTGTAGTCGTTCATCAGCCGCATGTAGCGCTGATAGAACATCTTCCAGTGATATTCGTTCTCGGTGGTCCAGTCGTAGAAGTAGGAGCCATGGTTGTCGCGCGTGCTCTGGAAGTAGTTCCACAGCTGCGGCATGGTGTAGTTCTGGTGCCAGTCGGCATTGCGCGCGCGCATCAAATCGCGCGAGGCGGCGTAAATGTTGAACGTCGGATCGAAGGTGACCTTGTTGGCCTTCTGCTGCTCGAGATAGGCCACCCACTCCTTGGAACCGGGCTCGTAGGTCTGGTTCCAGATGCGGGCGATGTCGCCGAAGCGATCCTGCTCGTTGTTGTAGTCGTAGCCGGGCGGGAACTCCTGGATGGTGCGGTCCTTCAGGAGCGATTCCATGTGCCCGTAGTAGTGGGTGATGGTGTCGAGGTGCGCGTCGCCGGCGTTGCGGCCGTTGAAGTTGGCGACCCCATTCTGCGAAAGATGCGCGACGGTGCCCATCTTGTTCTTGTGGGCCTCGTCGATGGCCGCGGTGATGATCTCCGGCGTCTCGTCGCCGCGATTGAAGAACTTGATGCCGTCGATGTTGTTGGCAGCCGCCCAGCGCACCCACTCACGCGCCTTCTCCGGCGTGGTCACCGCGCCGCTCGTCCAGCCCGCACCAAGCGTCTGGTAGTTGATGATGCGCGGCGCCGCGATCTCGTTGGCCGCCGAGCGGTTCTTCTCGGAACTGGCGACCTCGGCCGACGACAGCGACACACCGCGGACGGTGGTGACGCCGTGCGCCAACCACAGCTTGTAGGAGTAGCTCAGATCCGGCGCCTTGCCGCGGGTCGAGCCGTGCACGTGCGTATCGACGAAACCGGGCATCACGTACATACCCTTGCCGTCGATCTCGAAATCCGCATCGCGTGGTTCTCGATTGGCCGGCTGCGTCATGCCCGGCCACCCGGCCTGGCGCACCGCCGTAATGCGGTTGCCCTCGATGACAATGTCCATCGGGCTGAGCGGGGGACCGCCGGTGCCGTCGATCAAGGTGACGCTGCGGATCACCATCTTCTTGTACGGGCCGGCGCCCTCGCCCGGCTTGCGCGCGGGAGCGGGGGTGTCGCCGCTGCGGGCCGGCTGCGCGGCCTGCGCCGCAGGTGCCTGCGCAAGCGAGGTCTCGCCCTGAGTGCCGGCCACCGCCAAAGTCGCCACCACAGCGGCGCCAAAGAAAACTGATTTTTGATTCATGAAATGCCTCACGTGAACTGCGCCAACCTCGTCGCGCCGCAAGCGCGTGGCGCGTAGGCGGACCGGCTAACTGTACCGCCGAATGCCGCTAGTACTCCACCGTCATTTATTGACGGCCATGGCCTCGGCCAGCGGACGTCGCAGCCGGAAAAACATCACGGCCGCGGCGAACTGCGCGATCAGGCCGAAGACGACCACCGCGGCAACCGAGAAGCCGTAGAGCACGCCGATGGTCGCACTGCCAAGGAACCACGCCACCCCGTAGATCCCGTTGAAGGTCCCGAACGCGGTGCCGCGCTTGTTCATCGACACCACCGTCGCAATGCCCGCACGCAGCGTCGCATCCTGCACGCCCAGCCCGCTCGCCCAGCACACCACCGCGAGCAGGCCGCCGGTGGCCCCACCCAGGAATCCCAGCGGCAGGGCCAGCATCGAGACGCCGATGCCGTAGCTCAGCACGACGATGCCATAGCGATCGTAGAGACGGCCGTAGAGGAACGCGGTGAGACCGGTCACGGCCATCGCCCCGGAATACAGCAGCGGAATGGTGGCCGCGGCGAAGATGTGGTTCTTCTCGAAGTGCGCGCCGAGCACCGGAAAGTCCACGAAACCAAACGCCAGCAGGCCCGCGGCGGTGACGTAGGGCCAGAACACCGCCGGCAGGCCCGGTGGGACCGTGGGCGGTGGCGGTTCGACGCGCACCGGCCGCACCGCTCGCGCCAGGACGATCGACGCCAGGGCGAGCACCGCCGGAACGAGGAGCCACGCAAACGCCGTCCGGAGACTTCCAGTGCGCGCGGTGATCACCGCCATCAACAGTGGACCCGCGAATGCGCCGGTCTGGTCCATTACCGCGTGCACGCCGAAGCCGAAGCCATGGCCGACTTTGCCGGTGGCTTCAGACAACAGCAGGTCGCGCGCCGGCCCGCGAATGGCTTTTCCGGTGCGCTCGATGGTGATGAGCACCGCGGCCTGCTGCCAGGTCTCGACAAACGCCAGCAGCGGGATGGCGAGCAGGTTGATCGCGTAGCCGGTGACGGCCAGTGTCCAGTAGGCGCGGGTGCGATCCGCCAGCCGGCCGGTGAAAAATCTCAGGCCCGCCGCGACCATTTCACCGAAGCCCGAGATGATGGCCACCGCCGTCACGCTGGCGCCGAGAGTGGTCATCAACGGCCCGATGGTGCCGTGGGCGCCCTGGTAGGTCATGTCCGCAAACAGGCTCACGAGGCCCATGCAGAGAATGAAACGAATGGCCGAGCGGCGATCGGCGGGGGAGGCGGTGACGGTCAAGGGGGAAGTCTACTTGGGTGCGGGGCGGCGGCGGTGCGGTCAATAATCGGAGTGATGCTTCACGTTGCGAACGGCCATTCCACCACCGGACTGATCGAGTTGTCGGGCCTTCCCGGCCGCACCATGGTGTGGTGCGATCCGCTCAACGACGGCCCGGTTCCGGTCGACGTGCCGGACGAGGAACTGGTGCGGGTGCGGGCGGCCTTTCTTGCCGGCAGTCCCGACCAGGTCGAGCGGGTGGCGGCGGACCTGTCCGAATGGCGCGCGGCCATCGACGACCAGGGCAGCTACGACGAACTGGTCCTCTGGTTCGAACACGACCTGTTCGACCAGCTGAACCTGATCCAGCTACTGAGCTATCTCGGATCGCGCGGGGTCTCGAAGCCCGTGACGATGGTGACGATCGATTCGTTTCCGGGCCGCCCCGATTTCAAGGGGCTCGGCGAGCTCGAGCCATCGGACCTGGACACGCTGTTTGCCGCGCGACAACCAATCGGTTCCGAACAACTGGCGCTGGCCGCGCGCGCCTGGAGCGCGTATCGCTCGCCCGATCCCCGCGCCATCGAGACGCTGCTCGCCACCGACACCGCGGCGCTGCCGTTTCTGGCGCCGGCGCTCGGGCGGCACCTCGAGGAGTTTCCATCCGACACCGACGGCCTGTCCCGCAGCGAGCGGCGACTGATGGAGCAGGCCTCGGATCGGCCGGTGGAGCTGCATCAGGCGTTGTCACGAATGCATGACGGCGAAACGGCCTTTCACATCACCGACCTGTCGTTCTTCGATCGCGCCAACGATCTCGCGACGTGCCGCGCCGCCGCTGGTGCGGATCAACCTGAACGATCCCAAAGGCAGCGACATGCCGGTCGGCACGCTCGCACTCACCAAGCAGGGCCGCGAGGTGCTGCTCGGCCACGCCGATCGGCTTCAGCTGTGCGGTATCGATCGCTGGCTCGGCGGCGTTCATCTCGAGGGCCGCGGACCCGTCTGGCGATGGAGCCGGCGCCTCGGACGGTTGATCGAAGCGTAACTGCGTTACGATCGAGGCAGGATTGTTCGAATGACTGACGCGGATCGCGCCCTACTGATCGAGCTTCGCCGGCTGCTGCTGCAACTCCACAAGACGCTGATCGACTGGCAGCGCGCCGACTACGAGCGCGTGCACGGCCGGCTGCAGACGACGCAACTGCTCAACGTGCTGTTCAACGACGCGGCGTTTGCCTGGCTGCGCGCAATGTCGGGCCTGATCGTGCGGATTGACGAAACGCTCGAAGCCAAGACGGCGGAGGCCGAAACCGCCACCGGGCCGCTCGTCGCGCAGGCCCGCGAGCTGGTGTCGCCGGAGGTTGGCGGCGCCTACGCGCAGCGCTATCACGCCGCCCTGCAAGAGATGCCTGACGCGGTGCTCGCACACCACGAGCTGGTGACGCTGCTGAAGCTGCAGCGGCCCGCGTCTAACGCGTAGCGGTGGCCTTCAACGCCAGCCCCTGCGCGACCTTCTCCTTGATCTTCCTGATGTAGCGGTCGGCGTCCGGCTGCGGAAAGGCGCCGGCGCGAAACGCCGCCTGCCAATGGCTGTCGGGCAATTGCTCGAGCCGTTCGCACGCCCAGATGACGTCGGCCACCCTGACGCGATCGACCAGTGCCTGGTTGAGGCCGCGATAGTCGAACGTCACCTTGTCGCCATCGACCTTCTTGATGAACCCCTGCCCCTCGAAGTCGTCGATGTCACCCTTGCTCCCCTGGCCGCCGGGAGTGCCGAGGATGGTGAACAGCGGAAACTGCTTCGAGTGTCCGAGCGAGGCGCCGACGTCGCGCACCATGAAGAGCCGCTGCGGCCTGGTCGCCGGGTCCTTCGCCTGATAGAGACGGTTGTTCACCGTTTTCAGGTCCCAGTTGTTCAGGATCAACTGCGCGACGATGAGGCCGCCGAACTGCGGCGCATTCATGAACACATTTTCGTACCACGACCAGTCGCCGGCCGACTCCCACTGATCGAACTCGGTGCGGAAGCGCGCGTTGGTCTTGACGCCGGTGTCGCCGCCGGTGAGCGTGAACTGATGGACGAAGTACTGCGGCGGCTGGTGGAAACCCATCGCCCACAGGATTCTCGACGCGGTCACTTCCGGCTGCGCCTCAACTCCCAGCTTGACGCTCCACAACCGCCCCGACGCGTCCTTGACGTCATAGCCGGGATTGGTGCCCGTCGTCTTGAAGGCGAGGAACTCGAAAGTGCCACCGGAAGCGGGCGGCGCCAGCGCGGAGCCACCGGGCCCAAGGAACAGGTCTCGCTCCAGAAGGTCGGTCGGCTCCTGCCACAGTTCGGCGAGCTCGTGCTCGAGAACCGAGCGCGGCTGTGCTTGTGGCGTCTGCGCGCACGCAACCAGCGCCACCAGGATTGCGACGGTTCTCAGTTGCACAGTTAGGTTCATGAGGCGCCTCATCGGAACGCCCCGGTGCAAGAACCACGCCGGGGTCTACCGGACGAGCTTGAAGCTGGTCCGCGCACCCGTCACCTCGAGCGGCTCCTCAACCGTCTGGCCTTCAAACGTGAGGCTGAGCTTGTAGGAACCGAACGGCACGTTTGGGAACGCAAAGCGCCCATCGTCGGCCGCGATGGTCGTGACCGGGCCCGGCGCGACGATCACGATGGCCGACATGCCCTCGTGGATGTCGCACAGCACGTCGAACTGGCCGATGCGATCGAACGTGTAGACGTGTTTCTGGTGAGGTTCGGTGCCAACGTTGAAGACCTCGGTGCCACTTCCGCGCCGCGTCACGCTCACGTTGTGCGGCATGTCTTCGCTGTTGCGAAACTCGACCGGCTGCCCCGGACGCGCCATGAGGACATTGGGAATGAATTGCTTCGACAGCTGATCCATCACCGCCGGTTGATCCGGCATCGGCGGCGGTCCTGCCGCCGGCAGCAGCGTGACGATGGCGTTCTTCGGGGCGATGCCGGTCACCTCCGAGTCCGTGGCCGGGGCGGCGTCGGGTGTTGAGGCGGGCGTGACGTTCGAATTACACGCGGCCGCGACGACAATCGCGGCGGCCACCATTGCGGCGCGGATGTTGATCACTATCGTTCAAACTTTACCGCGTAAACCGGCGGCAGGTTCGACGACAGCGTGGTCCACGAATCGCCGGCATCCTCGCTGACCAACAACGAGCCCGTGGTCGAGCCGAACATCAGCGTGCGGCCGGCGCGGTCGACGTCGAGCGCGTGCCGAAACACCAGGTCGTAGGCGTGCTGCTGCGGCAGCCCGCGGGTGAGCGTTTCAAATGTTCGTCCGCCGTCGCGGGTCCGATTGACGACGACCCGGCCGTCGACCGGGTAACGCTTCTCGTCGCTGACGCCGGGCACGAACCACGCGGTGTTCCGGTCGTTCGGATGCAACGGCCACGGCGAAACCGAAAGACGAGGGACTGACGCCGGTCATCTCCGTCCACGTCGCCGCGCCGTCGGTCGATCGAAAAATGCCGTTGTGATGCTGGACCCAGAGCAGGTCGGGATTCGATCGGCACTGCGCGACCAGATGCGGGTCCTGGACGTTCTCTTCGTACTGCTTCTCGGGCGGCATGAATGCGGCGCGCATGCCTTTGGCGGTGAGCGACCATTGCAGCCCGCCGTCGCGCGTGGTCCACACGCCGCCGCATGAAACGCCGACCTTCACATGCCGTGAATCGCGCGGGTCGACACAGATCGAATGAATGCCCGGCTGATCGGCGCCGCCGCCGAACCACTGCTCGCGCCGCGGGTCGTCCCACAGCTGGCGATTGAGCGACCACGAGTCGCCGCCGTCCTCGGACTTGAACAGGCCTCCGGGCAGCGTGCCGCACCAGATCACGCCCGGCTGATCGGCGCCGCCCGGCTCGAGCGCCCAGATCAGCTTCAGCGACCAGTCGACGACGGGCACGCCCTCGACCGGCATCTGCGGCGGTAATCCGTCGGGCTTCTCGGGATACTTCGGCGCCGGGACCTCGTGCCAGGTGCTGCCGCCGTCGCGCGAGCGATGCAGCTTGACGCCGAAGTGGCCGTGATTGAGCGCGGCCATCAGATCGCCGCTGCGCGGATCGTGCATCGCCAGCGTGACGTTATCGCCGACGAAGCTGGCACGCGCGATACTCCAGCCGCCGGCGCCGCGCTCGAGGGTGAACAGGCCCTTGCGGGTACTCGACATGACAACGGGGCCATCGGCACATCAACCTCCGGACAGGGATTGGACCACGTCGACGACGGCGCCGGCGGGGACGCGATCGCTCAAGGCGTCGCGATCGTCGATCTGCCGGCCGTCGATGAAAAGCGCCATATGCTTGCGCAGCCTGCCCCGGTCATCAAGAACATAGCCCCGCGCGCGCTCGTTCGCGGCAAAATACGCGTTGAGGACTTCGCCCAGCGTGGCGCCCGGCACGTCGAGCGTCGGGCATTCGACGTGACGTTGAATGTTGCGGGTGAAGCGCACGGACGGCATTCAGTGATGATAAATGAACCTGCAGGTTTCCGTTGATCGTTCACCTCATTGACGGGACCTACGAGCTGTTCCGCCATTTCTACGCGGTGCCGCCGGCGAAAGACAGCGCCGGCACCGAGGTGGCGGCGGTGCGGGGCGTGATCGGATCGCTGCGTGGCATGCTCAACAGCGGCGTCGCGACGCACATCGGGGTGGCCACCGATCACGTGATCGAGTCGTTTCGCAACGATCTCTACCCCGGCTACAAGACCGGCGACGGCATCGATCCCAACCTGCTGTCGCAGTTTCCGTTGCTCGAACGGGCGCTCGAGGCGTTCGGCGTGGTGGTCTGGCCGATGATCGAGTACGAAGCCGACGATGCCCTGGCGGCGGCCGCGGTGCGAGCCGCGGCCGATCCGCGCGTGACCCAGGTGCGCATCTGCACGCCGGACAAGGATCTGTCGCAGTGCGTGAGCGGCACCCGCATCGTGCAGGAAGATCGGCTGCGGCGCACGACGCGCGATGAAGCGGGCGTGATCGCCAAGTTCGGCGTAGGGCCATCGTCCATTCCGGATTACCTCGCGCTGGTCGGCGATTCATCCGACGGCTATCCCGGGCTGACCGGCTGGGGCGCGAAGTCGGCGGCCGCGGTGCTGGCCAAGTTCAAACACATCGAGCAGATTCCCGCGGACTGGCGATCGTGGGGCGTGAACTGCGCCCGTCCGGGCGCGCTGTCGGTGACGCTGGAGAAGGATCGCGAGCTGGCGATGCTGTTCCGCGACCTCGCGACGCTGCGCACCAACATCCCGGTGTTCAATTCGGTCGACGAGCTGGAGTGGCACGGACCGACGCCCGCATTCCAGGTGTTCAAGTCGAGGTTCGATTCCGCCCGGGAGAACTGACGCGCCGCGCCGGCGATTGACAAAGCGCGCGGCTGCTAGAAAGATGCCCGCATGACGACCCCGACCCGGCGCGAACTGCTCGCATTGGCGGCCCTGCCTGCGCTCTTACGAGCTTCGACGGGGCAGGCGCTTGGCGTGGTCAGCCTTGGAGGCTCTTTGGCGGCGGCCGCGCAGGCGCCGGCAGCGCCGTCCGACACGCTGCGCTTTTTCCCGGGATTCTCGGCGAAGCGCGTCACGACCTCGGGCGCCGAAATCAATCTCGTGCACGCCGGCAGCGGCCCGCCGCTGCTCCTGATGCACGGCGCCCCGCAAACCCATGTCTCAATGCGTCGCATCGCGCCCGAGCTTGCGAAGGACTACACCGTCGTCGTCCCGGACCTTCGCGGCTACGGCGACAGCAGCAAACCGGCCGATGGCGAGAACCATGCGAACTACTCGAAGCGCGCCATGGCGCTCGATCAGGTCGAAGTGATGAAAAGTTTCGGCTTCGACAAGTTCGCCGTCGTCGGCCACGACCGCGGCGGCCGGGTCGGCCATCGCATGGCGCTCGATCATGCCGACAAAGTGACCCGGCTTGCCGTGCTCGACATCGTGCCGACCTATTACCTCTATACCCACGTCGATATCCGTTTCATCCAGTCGTACTTCCACTGGTTCAACAACGTGCGCGCGGCGCCGGGGCCGGAGAACGACTTGAAGGCGCAGTACGAGGCGCAGAAGGCGCGCGCCACCAATGAAATCCAGCTCGAATACCTGCGCACGTCGAGCGATCCCGCGAACATCCATGCGCTCTGCGAGGACTATCGCGCCGGAGCGTCGATTGACCTCGAGCACGACGCGGCGGACCTGTCGAAGAAGATCGCCTGTCCGGTGCTGACGTTGTGGGGACTCAAGGGGCCGATGGGCCGGATCTACGACGTGCTGGCGATTTGGAAGGAGCGCGGCGTGAACGTGTCCGGCAAGGGACTCGGCGGCGGCCACAACCTCCAGGAGGACGTCCCCGCGGAGGTCCTCGCCGAATTACGGCCGTTCCTGAAGTAACCCTCGACGGACCGCGATTCAGTACTCGCTGAAGATTCTTTGCAGCTCGTTGCGGTCGGTGGTCTTGGTCAGCGCCACCATCAACAGCACGCGGGCCTTCACCGGCGTGTGATCCTCGCCGGCGATGGTCCATTGCCGGCGACGCAGCTGTTCGGGGGTCGGCTGGTTGGCGGCGGCGGCGTCGGCGGGGCGTTGTTGAGGCGGGGCAATACGGCCGCTGCCGGTGCGCGTGCTCGTGACGATGAACACGCCCTTCGACGCCGCGTAGTTCAGCCCTTCATTCTGCGTTCCGCTGGTCGCACCCGCGCCGGCCACGGCGATGACGATGCCCTTGGCGCCGTTGTCGACCGCCGCCTTGATCAGATCTCCCGACGCGCCCTGATACACCATGATCACATCGACGCGCGGCAGCTCGCTGACCTTGGTGATGTCGAACTCGAGCTGGTCGTTACGCCGCTGCGTGATCTGATTGAAGAACACGACGCGATCGCGATCGACCACGCCGAGCTGGCCGTGGTCGCGGCTGCGGAACGTCTGCAGGCGCAGCGCGTCGGTCTTGGTGACGTTGCGCGCGGAGTTGATCTCGTCGTTCAGCACCACCAGCGCGCCCTTGTTGCGCGAGGCCGGCTCCGCCGCCACGCGCACGCCCTCGAGCAGGTTCGCGGCGCCTTCGTAGCCGACGGTGCTGGGGTTGCGCATCGAGCCCACCACCACCACCGGACGCGGATCGCGGACCGTCAGATGCAGGAAGAACGCTGTTTCTTCGAGCGTGTCGGTGCCGCTGGTGACGACAATTCCGGCCAGCGCCTTGTCGGTGGCAAAAATCTCGTTGATGCGTTGCGACAATCCCACCCACTGCGCGAGCGTGAGCTCGCTGCTCGCGACATTCGCAAATTGTTCGTGCGTGAGTTGCGCGTAACGCTCGACGCCCGGCATCGACTTCGCCAGTTCGTCCGCCGACAGGCGGCCGCCGTCGCGGTTGGAAATGGTGCCGCCGGTGGCGACGAAGTGGACGCGGGGGAGGGCGGCCGGGGGGCGTTGAGCCAGCAGTGGCGCCA
The DNA here is from genome assembly GCA_963795125.1 of uncultured Acidimicrobiia bacterium. Taxonomy (GTDB): domain Bacteria; phylum Acidobacteriota; class Vicinamibacteria; order Vicinamibacterales; family UBA2999; genus 12-FULL-67-14b. The sequence goes on from CAWCGQ010000003.1 coordinate 617,049, forward strand.
GGCCTGCGAGCAGGCACAGCGCGAGGACCGCAAGCGGGAGCAGGCGGAAGCGAGAGTCCTTCATACAGGCCTGATTATGTATTGCCTGGGGTCGGCGAGGCCACGAGGGAGAGCCATTTGCTCAGCTCGCGCGCGGCCTCATCGGGCGTTTGACCGTAGAACGGCATCAGCGAGGTCGGCATCCCGGGCCGCCGGGTGATTTGTGCGCGCCAGCGTGACGCGGAAACCGGGGACACTTCGATTTGGTACGTGCGCCCGGCGATCTTCTCTTCGTAGTGGTGAATCGTCACTGTAGGAAGGTGTGATTGTATGGCTTCGCAGGATTCGATCAAGCGAAGCGGGGCGCGAAAGCGGCCGCCGGCGCGGTTCCGGCGTCTTCATCAGAGCGAGAACGCCGGAAACATTTATTTTCCTGTCGCGACATCCACAGTTTTTCGACCGTTCATCAACAGGTTTTCCACATTAAGCTTGGCTGACAGATACATGCGATTGTTCTACCGGGTCGCTGGCCTGCTCTGCATTGCCGTCGTCGTTCCGACGCTCGCGTTCGGCCAATCGGCCGGGGCAACATTACCGAAAGCGCCGCCGCCAACCGCGCCGGCGAAAGCGGCCGAGCGACCAGCGGTGGCTACCGAGCTGCGCTCGGTGCGCGTCGAGCAGGTGGACGGCGGGTACGCGGTGACGTTGGCCGGCAACGGCGCGTTGCCGGGAGCCTCCGTCGGGGAGGCCGACCTGCCGTCGCGCCTCCTGCTCGATTTCCGCCGCGTAAGCGTCGGCTCCGCGCCGGCGGTCACCGACGTCCAGAACGAGCACATCGACCGCGTGCGCGTCGCTATCCACAGCCGTAACCCGCTGATTACCCGCGTCGTGATCGACCTCACGCGCAGATTGCCCTTCACGATCGAGCAGCGCGGCGACGAGGTGCGGGTGCTCCTCAAGCCGCTCGTCGATACAACGGCGGTCGCTCCCCCGGCCGCGAACCGGACCGAGGCGCCCGCGGTGGCTGTTCCTGCCACTGTCACGCCGGTGCTGCCGAACGAGGCTCCGGTGACCGGGCCACCGGCACCCGCGATGCCGGAACCGAGCCGGCCCGCGCCGGCCGTGCCGTCGTCCCCGGTTGCGGCGCTGCTGTTTCGTGTCTTCTTGTCCGACGGCCGCGTGCTGTCCAGCTACGGCGAATGGGCGCGGCTCGGCGATCGCGTCATTTTCTCGATGCCGACCCAGCTCACGCGCGATCCCATCGAGTTGCAGCTGGTGACTATTCCCGCGCAGCGCGTCGACTGGCCGCGCACCGAATCCTACGCCGAGTCGGTGCGTGCGGCGGCCTACGTGGCCAGCCGGGGCGACGACGACTTCCTGGCGTTCAGCACCGACCTTGCGAAGGTGCTCAACGAGGTGGCGAACATCCAGGATCCTGCGGCTCGCCTGGCGACGGCCGAGCGCGCCCGCCAGAAACTCGACGACTGGCCGCGGTCGCACTACGGCTACCGCGTCGGCGAAGTCCGCGATGCGCTGGCCGTGCTGGATGAAGTGATCGCGCAACTTCGATTGTCGATGGGCATCACGCGCTTCGACCTGTCGTTGAGCGCCAACGCGCCGCTGCCGGCGCCGCCTCCGCCGCCACTACCGCCGCCGAGCGACGCCGAGCTGGTCGAGCAGTTCGCCGCCGCGGCGGCGGTCGCCGATTCACCTGACGAACGCGTCAGCCTGCTGCAAACGGTAATGCGGCTGATCGATCGCGCGGTCGGGTTGATGCCGGCCGAGTGGGCCGCGCGAATGCGCGGCACGACCGGCGACGAGCTCGAACGCGAACGCCGGGCCGAGAAGGCGTACGACGAGTTGCGCACCCGGACGCTCGAGGACGCCGCGAAGCTGGCCTCGCGCGGCAACATGTCGGACCTCGAACGGCTTCGCGATCGTGTCAGGGAGGAGGATCGCCGGCTCGGCGGCCAGCGCCCCGGCGACATCGCGTCACTGCTGGCGACCATCGACCTGCAGACCGCCGCGGTGATTGGCGCTCGCGAGGCGCGCAACGACTGGCGGCGCCGCGCCCCGATTCATCGCCGCTACCGCCGCTCGACCAACGGCGCCTTCAAGGTGTTCTCCGACGCGCTGCCCGCGCTCGAGCAGATCAAGGCGATGAGCGGCCCTCCGGCCAACGGCATTGCGTCGTTGACCAAGCGCCTGAGCGCCGCCGGCCGCAATTTCATCAAGGTAATTGCGCCGCCGGAACTTGCGTCGGGGCACGCCATGGCTGCCAGCGCGTGGGAGCTGGCCGACCGGGCCCTGCGCCTGCGGCTCGACGCCGTGTCCGCCAACAGCGTTGACGTGGCGCAGCGCGCCTCGTCGGCCGCGGCGGGGGCGTTGATGTTGTATCAGCGCGCCCGTGCCGATCAGCGCGCGATCATGGAGCCGCCGGCGACCAAGTGATCACTCCGCGTCGCATCCGGCTGTCCCGCGTCGCCGACCTTGCCGGCTACCGCCAACACCTCGTCGATCTCGCGCGCGGCCTCGCTCCCGAGGCGGCTGCGGACACTTTTGTGCTGGTGCCGACGCGCGCGGCCGCCGCGCAGCTGACGCGCACGCTCGAAGAGCGCCGGCGCGCCGTCGCCGGGCCGTCGCCGCGGCCTGACCACCGTAGCTCGGACGATGGGTGGCCGCTGATCGGATCGCGCGAGGATTTGTACGACGAGTTGATCGCGCGCCTCCCACCGGGCCCGCGAATGCTGTCCGGTTTCGAGCGGGAAGCAATGCTGGCCGCCGGCGCGCGCGAAGCCGAGGAAGCGGGAGCGGCCGCGCCCTTTCACGTGCGCCCGGCACTGATCGCGGAAATGCTCGCGCTCTACGATCACGTGCGCCGCCTGGGCCGGACCGCCGACGACTTCGATCGCCTGCTCGGCGGCGAGCTCGAGCCGGCGGCCGAATCGGATCGCGGCGCCCTGCAGCTGCTCGAGCAGACTCGATTCCTCGCCGCCGCCTTTCGCGCCTACGAAGCGCGGCTCGCCGACGGCGGCGCCGGTGACGAACATTCGGCCCGGGCGCGCCTGGCCGACACGCCTTCGGGGCGGCCCCTGCGCAAGCTGATCGTCGCGATCGGCGATCGGCCCTACGACGCCGATGGTTTCTGGCCGGCCGACGTCGCGATGTTCACGACCATCGCGGGCCTGGACGACATCGACGTGCTCGCAACCAGCGGAGTGCTCGAAGCGGGCTATCGCGATCGACTGCGGCTGGCGTTTGTCGAGATCGACGAGCAGCCCTCGGGAACCGAGTCGACCTCCCCGGTACTGATCGTTCCGAGTGACGGCTACGCGTTCGGTCATCGCGACCGGGAAGACGAGCTCGAGGGCGTCGCCCGGCGGATCAAGACGGCCGCCTCCACCACCGCCGCCCCGCAAGCGGCCGTCGACCGAACGGGCCTGGTCGTCGCCCGGCCACTGCCATATCTCTACCTCGCGCGCGAAGTGTTCGCCGGCGCCGGCCTGTCGTTCGAGGCACTGGACACACTGCCCCTGGCCGCCGAACCGTACGCGGCCGCGGTGGACGTGGTGCTCGAGTGCGCGGCGGCAAACTTCACCCGCCGCGCGACCATGGCGCTGCTGCGTTCGCCCCACTTCCGCTTCGCCGTGGACGGCGTCGACGTCGATCGCGGCTCGATCGCCGCGCTCGATGCCGCGATGGCGGAGCAGCGCTACCTTGGCGGCGTCGATCGCCTCGCCGCGTTGACGGCCACCCGGACCGGCGCCGACCGACCGGCCGCGCACGCCGCGCTCGCGGCCGCATCCTCGTTGTCGCCGCTGCTCGAGTCGCGGCCCATCGTCGATCAGGTCGAGTTGCTGCGCGACTTTCTCGAACGCCACGATCGCGACCACCACGAGCGGCGCCGGCGGGTCCGTGCGGCGGTCTTGCACGCGCTCGACGGCCTCGCGGCGGCGTATCGGCGGCACGACCCTGGCGCCGCCGGCACCGTCACGGAATTGTCGGCCGCCATTCGACGATGGCTGGGGGCGCAGACGTTTGCCGCCGCCACCGGCACCGGCGGGCTCCGGATCCTCGATGCCCAGGCCGCGCGGTTCGCGGACCTGGACGATGTGCAGATCATGGGGTTGGTGGAGGGCGAATGGCCGGAGCGGCCGCGCCGCAACGTCTTCTATCCGCGCGCGCTGATCGCGCAGCTCGAACCGGCGCGCCCCGAGCGCGTCACCATCAACGACGAGCGCGATCAGGTTCGATCCGCCCGCGCGGTGTTTCGCGACCTGGTCGGACTGGCGCGCCTGCGCACGCGGGTGTCGACGTTCTCGCTCGAATCCGAATCCGTGGTCGAGCCCTCGTCGTTCATCGAGGATCTGCCGTCGTTCGGTCTGCGATCCGAAACCGGCGTGGTCGACGTTGACGCGCTCACGTTCACCTACGAGAAGCTCGCGCACGATCCCGGCGGGGTCGCTTCGCGGTGGGCCGCCGTCCGCGCTGCCCAGGCCGGGCGCGACCGCCGCCGCTTCGCCGGAGAAGCCGGCGCCTGGGTCCTGCCGCGGGTCAGCGTCAGCAGGCTCGAGCGCTACATGAAATGCCCGTTCCAGTTTTATGTCGCCAACGTGCTGCAGGTGACCGAGCAGCCCGAGGACGAAACCTCGCGCTCGCCGCTCGAACGCGGGCGCTTCCTCCATGAATTGTTCGAGACGTTCTTTCACGAATGGCAGGCGCGCGGCCGCGGCCGCATTACCGCCGCCGACATGCCCGACGCCCGCGCGTTGTTCGAAGAGGTCGCCGGACCGGCCCTGCGATCGCTGTCGCCCTCCGACGCCGGGCTCGAGCGGGCGCGGCTGTTCGGGTCCGCTGTCGGCTCGGGCATCGTCGATCGGGTCTTCGCGATGGAGGCCGAGCGCGGCGTGGAGATTCGCGAGCGGTTGATGGAGTACGAGCTCGACGGCACCTACAGCTTCACCGGTGAAACCGGCCAGGTGCGGGAGGTCCGCCTGCGCGCCAAGATCGATCGGGTTGATGTCCTGCGCGACGGCACGTTCCGCCTGATCGATTACAAGACGAAATACGTCCCCGATCGACGGCTGGCACTGCAGTTGCCGATTTACAGCGCCTGTGTCAGGACCTCGCTCGCCGCCACGCACGGTCGCGACATTCCGGCAAGCGAGGCGATGTATCTGTCATTCGAAGGGCCGCAGGCGATCGTGCCGCTCGAGGAACGCGGCAAGAGCTTCGACGACCTGACCGCCGCCGCCGGTCATCGTCTCGTGGCGGCGCTGGATGCGATTGCCGCGGGCCACTACCCGGCGCGCCCGGAGACCAGGAATCTGTGCACGATGTGCGCCTTCACCGCGGTGTGCCGTCACCCCGGCGGGGCCGCAGAGGATCCTGAAGATGTCAGGGCCGCGGAAGGCGCAACCGACACCAGGGCCGCAGAAGGCGCAGCAGCCACAGCAGCCACCAGGGCCGCAGAAGGCGCAGAAGGCGCAGAAGGCACGGCCGACACCAGGGCCGCAGAAGGCGCAGAAGGCGCAGAAGGCACAGGCCGACAGACCAGGGCCGCAGAAGGCGCAGAAGGCGCAGGGCACGCCAGCCAGGGCCGCGGAAGGCGCAGAAGGCGTGGAGCGGGATGGCTGAGCAGCCACGCTTCCAGTTTGATCAGGCGTCGATCGAGACGCCGGTCGAAACCGCCGATGCGCGGGCACGGCGTCTTGCCGTTGACCCGCTGCGCAACGTCGCGCTCGAGGCTTCGGCCGGCACGGGCAAGACCCGTGTGCTGGTCGATCGATACGTGCGCCTGCTCGAAGCGGGCGTGGCCCCGCGCAACATCCTGGCGATTACCTTCACGCGCAAGGCCGCGGCCGAGATGCGCCAGCGCGTGATGGCGACGCTCAGGCAGCGCCATCGCGAGGGCGGCATCGACGACCGGCGCTGGCGCGAGATTCGCGACGGCTTCAGCGACATTGCCATCAGCACCATCGACGCCTTCTGCCTGTCGCTGCTGCACGAGTTCCCGCTCGAAGCGGGGGTCGACCCCGGCTTCGATCTCGCGGACGAGACCGAGACGCCGCGGTTCGTCGAAGCATCGCTCGACAGCGCGCTGGCGATCGGTCGGGCGATTTCGCTCGACGATGCCGACGTGGCGCTGCTCTTCACCGAACTGGGCGAGCCCCGGCTGCGCAAGGCCTTGACCGCGCTGCTCGATCGCCGGCTGGTTGCCGGCGACGCCCTCAACCGCTTCCTGCGCGGCCGAGAGATGAGCGTCGATGCGGCCTGCGATCGGCTGCGGCATTCACTGCGCGGCGCGATGTCGTCGCTGGCCGCCGGCGATGGCCGCGCCGTTCAGGCGTTTGTCGCCACCGGTCCAGCGGTGCCCGGGTTCGAGCTGGTCGCGCTCGAGATGCGGGAATTGATGGCCGATCGGCCCACGCCGCCCGCCCGCCTGCGGGGCCTGCTCGATCGGCTGGCCGATCTGGTGCTCACGCAGAAGGGCGAACCGCGCAAGCGCCCGCTCCATACCAAGTCACAGTTTCGCTCGCCGGGCGACTACGAGCGGCACAAGGTGATGGTGGCCGGCCTTGGTCCCCACGTGCAGGCCGCGGTCGAGGCGTTCAAGCGCGACATCAACCTGGTGCTGGCGCGCGGCGTGCGCCGGCTGTTTGCGATCGCCCAGGGCGAATACCGGCGGACGCTCGACAAGCATGGCGTGCTCGATTTCGCCGACCTGCTCGAGCGCACGCTCAAGCTGCTTGGGCAGATGGAGGAGTTCTCGCGCAGCCGCTATCGTCTCGAGTCGAGATACGAGCACGTGCTGGTGGACGAGTTCCAGGACACGAGCCGCGCGCAGTGGCGCCTGGTGCGCGAGCTGGTGCGGGCGTGGAGCGCCGGCGAGGGCCTCACCCACGGCCCGATCCCGCCGTCGATCTTCATCGTCGGCGATCGCAAGCAGTCGATTTACGCCTTCCGCGATGCCGAGGTGTCGGTGCTCGACGCGGCGTCGGCCTTTATTGGCGCGCTTCGCCCGGAATCGCCCGCGCGTGCGGCCATCACGCGCAGCTTTCGATCGGTGCGCGAGCTGCTGAGCTTCGTGAACGACGTTTGCGCGGCGATCGAGAAGGCGCCGGATCGCCCCGACGCGTTCAGGTATACCGACACCGACGCCTTTCCGGTCAGCGGTGATGCGCCGGCGGGCTCGGCGGCGCTTGGCGTCGTCACGGCCGAGTCGGATCGCGAGCAGGCCGAGGCGGTCGGCGACGAGATCGCGCGTCTCTTGATCGATCAGGTCACGATTCGCGATCGCGACAGCGGCCTGCGCCGGCCGATCGGCCCCGGCGACATCGGCGTGCTGTTTCGCACCCGCGAGAGCCACAGCCTGTTCGAGGCGGCGCTGGCGAAACGCGGCGTGCCCTACTACGTCTACAAGGGGCTGGGCTTCTTCGATGCCGAGGAGGTCAAGGACGTGCTCGCGCTGGTGGCCTACCTCGCCGATCCGGGATCGAACCTGCGGGCCGCGGCGCTGATGCGGTCGCGCATCGTGCGCCTGTCGGACGAGGCGTTGAAGCAGCTCGCACCCGCACTGGCGATCGCATTGACGGGCGATCTCCCCGAGGCGGCGGGCTTGCTTCAGCCTGACGATCGCGAGCGCCTGCTGCTGGTGCGCGACTCGATCGGCTCGTGGATCGCCGACGCGGACCAGGTGCCGCCGGCGGAGATCGTCGATCGCGTGCTCGCCGAATGCGCCTACGCAGTGGAGATTGGCGGGCCGGGCTTCGCGCAGGCCCGCGAGAACCTCAAGAAAATCCGCGGCCTGATCCGCCGCATTCAGAACCGCGGCTACACCACGCTGGCGAGGCTTGCCGACTACTTCGACGGCCTGGCCGCCGGCGGTGACGAGTCCAACGCCATCATCGACGCGGCCGATGCCGTCAACCTGATGACCGTTCACGCCGCCAAGGGCCTCGAGTTCCCCGTCGTGTTCATCGTCAATATCGGCAAGGGAAGCGGCGGCAATCGCGACGACATCCGCGTGTCGCCGGCGCCGTTCGTCGACGACGACGACGATCGGGGCGAGCCGTCGGTCTCGATCAGCGACCACGAAAGCGCCGGCGATCGCGATGATGAGGGCAAGGAGTACGAGGAGACCAAGCGCCTGCTGTATGTCGCTGTGACCAGGGCCCGCGATCGCCTCTATCTCGGCGGCACCGTTGCCAACGGCAAGCTGATGCTGCAGCGCGGTTCGATTGGCAAGGTGCTGCCGGCGTCGTTCGCGGCGGCCATGGCCGCCGGCGGCGGCGCCCCGACCCTGTCGTGGCCGGGCGCCTCCACTACACACGCGCTGCGGCGGATTCCGGCGTCGGGACCGGTGCCGCTGGTGTGGCGCCGGCACGCCCGGCGATTTTCTTTGCCTTAGCCGAGTGGCATCCCATACAATTTCGTAGGTTCAAGGAGCCTTGCTAAGTGCCATTGACGTGTTCGAACTGCGGGAACACCCGCAACTTTTTAGTGAAAACGCTGCAGATGCACGTCGTGCACCTCGAAGATGCCCGGGTCGAAGTCTCCGAAGAGAGCAAGCCCGGCGTGATTGAAGTGCTGTGCGATGAATGCGAAACGGCGCTGAACTTCGATGAAGCGGAGGACTCCATCCGCAAGGAAGTGCTCCTCACGCTCGGCGCGCGCTAGGCGTCGCTGCTTTCAGCCTCTTCGAAATAATCGCACTCCGGACAGATCCACTCGCGGACGGCCGTCTTGACTTCCTGCGACGTGCCCGGAACCCGCGACACGGTTTCGCGCGTCACCAGGCGCATGAACTCGCCGCACATCGGGCATTCTCTCTTCATGCCCCGAATACTAACGGCGCTGCATTTTCTTGACAACCTGCAGTGCCGCTTCTATCGTGGCAGCAAGGTGTTTCGTCCCCGAAGATCGAACTTGTCGCGGGTCGCGCTCGAGACGCTCGTGCCTCACGAGCGCGCCTATCGCCGCTCGTTTGCCGACGAAGTCGCGATCGATTTTCCCTCGTCACGCGCGGCGATCGAATTGTTCCGCCGCGATCACGTCGAGCCCGAACGCTCGACGGTGACGGCGCACGCCGAAATCTTTGTCTCGCCCTACCAGGCGTTCGCCGGCGCCATGGTCTCGCTCGACGTCAACGTGCCGCGCACCTGCGCCTGCTGCGGCGGCAGAGGCGAAGTGTGGAGCGAGGCGTGCGAGCCGTGCGACGGCCGCGGTCAGCAGCTGCAGGCCGAGCGCCTGACGGTGGCGGTGCCCGCCGGCGTGGTCGATGGCGACCGGTTCAGCTTCAACCTGTGGCTGCCTCGCGGTCCGCGCACGCGCGTCGACGTCCGCGTCGCGATCACCGCCTGAAGCGACACTTGAAGCGGCACGTCGACTTCCTGTCCACTCTCTACGTCACCTGGGGCGCGATCTTCGCGCTGGTCGCGATTGCGGGCTTGGCGCTGGCCGGCGGCGCCTTTGCCATCGCGCAGTCCACCGGCCCGGTGCGCTTCGGCTCCGAAATGGCGGCGCGCCTGACCGGCGTGACCATCAGCCTCATCTCGCTGATCGCGCTCGTCTGGGCGATCCTGCACATCGTCGTTGGCCGCCAGCTCAAGAAATATCGTCCGTCAGCGCGGCTGATGACGTTGGGTCTGGCGATCGGCAACCTGATCCTGCTGCCCTTCGGGACGGCGTTGGGGGTCTACGCGCTCTGGACGCTGCTCAAGGATGACGGAAGGCGGTTGTTTGAGCCGTGAGCCTTACCTGGAACCAGGGTTCCAAGGGTACCAGGGGTTCCAGGGGTACCAAGGGCGTCGTTCTACTCTGGTTCCAAGGGTTCCGGCTTCTGCGCTTCGGTGCTCTTGGCGGGTCGGGGGTGTTTTCGAGGTGGCGGATTAGACCGACGACGGCGTTGATCGCCTTCTTCGCGGCGTGTTCTGCGAGCAGGAGTTCGTCCTCGGAGATCAGCCGCTGATCGCGCAGGTCGATCAAATGGTTCAGGACTTCGACTTCAGACCCTTTTGCGATCCGCGCGTAGCGGGCGAACTCCTTGTTGCCGTATTTTCCGAAACCTTCGGCGAGGTTGCTCGGCCCTGAACGAACCGCGTCGTAGAGCTGATCGTGAAGCCGGTATTTCATTCTGACGTTCGGTCTCGCGAGGATACTCGTCGACACGAATCTTCAAGTCTCGCGCGTACTGCCACGCGGCGATTTCCTTGAAGTCCTTCCAGCCCGCCATGCCCATCCACCAAGCAATGCAATGGCCCGGTGCGAACCGGTGAAATTCGGCGTGATTGGTGACTTGATCGAAACCGTGTGATCAGATTCGGATCTGCCTAAGCCAATCGCACGGTGCAGTTTCTGCGATCGAACCTACGAAAGGGTTCCAGGGGTTCCAGGGTTCCAGGGTTCCAGGGGTTCCAAGGGCGTCGTTCTACTCCGGTTCCAAGGGTTTCGGGTTCTGTCGCTTCGGTGCTCTTGGCGGCTGGAGTGTCGCGGCCGGTTGGTCACCGTACCCGGAACCCTTGGAACGACAGCAGAACGCTGCCCTTGGTACCCTGGAACCCTTGGAACCCTTGGAACCCGTGGAAGCCGACGTTCCGAGTCACCCCGGCGGCATGTCAACCGTGCCGGCCGGCGTCCATGGGCCGCAGCGAAGAATGCGTTTTGCCGCGAGCCGACCGCCCTGCACGACGCCAAAACGCCGCACCACGGCTTCGCCGTAATGACTGCAGGTGAGCGTGAAGCGGCAGCGGACGCCGAGCTTTTCGTAAACAGGTGAGAGCGTCGCTTGATAGAGGTGAATGCCGCCGACCGCCGCCGCGGTGGACCACTGGCTCGATGGCGGACGGCGAAGGTCGAGCCCGAGTGCGAGTAGGAGTACGGCAAGCGCCCCCACCGCCACAGCGCGTTTCCTCATATCGATCGAGCGAGGTCGGCCGCGACATCGTCGCGGCCGTGAAGGTCGTTAAAACTTGTCCGCAAATTCCGACAGTCCGGGGATGATCAGCCGCTTGCCGTTGATGCCCTTGACGATGCACATCACGTGCAGGATCAGTTGACCGAGCGCGAGCAGCGGCGTGAAGAGCGCCGCGATGCAGCCGAAAATACCGAGTGGTCCGAGCACGATGCTGATCACGATCCACAGAATCAACTCGGCGACCATCAACACCAGGCCGTGTTTGGCGTGCCACTGCACTTCCTTGTCGTCCTTCTCGGTGAGCAGCGGCACCAGTGCCAGCAGCCACAGGTATGACAACACGATCATGACATTGCGGTTGCTCGAGGGCGCAGTACCGGGCGTCGCATCGGCCATCTGATCTCTCCTTCGTTGCGGGGATGGCGCCGAGTTTACCAACTTAAGGTGCGTGGTAAGCTGAATTTCTTATGACCACCGAAATGGTCCTGGCCGCGCTGAAGGGCGTGATGGACCCGGACCTGGGCGTCGATCTGGTGACGCTCAAGTTCGTCAAGGACAAGGACATTCTCATCGAGGGCGGCCGCGTGTCGGTGGCGATCGAACTGGCGACGCCGTCGCCGTCGAAGCGCGAGGCCGTGGCGGCGCGCGTGCGTGAGGTGCTCGGCGCGCTCCCCGATGTGCAGGACGTGTCGGTCACGACCTCGTTCGTCGTCAAGTCGGTGTCGGCCCCCGAGCACGGCAAGCCGCCGCTGCCCGGCGTCAAGAACGTGATCGCGGTGGGCGCGGGCAAGGGCGGTGTCGGCAAGACGACGGTGTCGGTGAACCTGGCCGTGGCGCTCTCGAAAATGGGCGCGCGGGTCGGCGTGCTCGACGGCGACATCTACGGGCCCAACGTGCCGATCATGTTCGGCCTGCAGGCGCAGCTGGAAACCGACGGCAAGAAGATCCGTCCGGCTGAAAAGTACGGCATCCAGATCGTGTCGATGGGGTTCCTCACCCAGGAGGAAGCGCCGATGATCTGGCGCGGGCCGATGCTGCATAGCGCCATTCAGCAGTTCTGCCGCGAGGTGGCCTGGCAGGACGTCGACTACCTGGTCGTCGACATGCCGCCGGGCACCGGCGACGTCGCGCTGTCGTTGAGCCAGACGGTCCCGGCGGCCGGCGCGATCGTCGTGACCACGCCGCAGCAGGTGTCGCTCGCCGATACCCGCCGCGCGGTGCGCATGTATCAGAAGCTCAACATCCCGACGCTTGGCCTGGTCGAGAACATGAGTTTCTACGAGTGCACCAACTGCCACCACCACGCCGACATCTTCGGACACGGTGGCGGCGAACAGACCGCGCAGCAACTGGACATTCCATTTCTCGGCCGCCTGCCGTTGTATCAGCCGATTCGCGTGGGCAGCGATCGCGGCATCCCGCTGGTGATTGCCGAGCCCGACTCGGTGGGCTCGCAGGCCTTCAACGCGCTCGCCGAATCGACCGTGGCGCAGCTCGCCCTGGCCGCGCACCGGAACGTCGTCGCGCACAAGGGAAAAATTCCGCTCATCCAGGTCAAGTGATGGCGGCTGCGGCGGGTGCATCGGGTGCGTGGACCATGCTCGGTGTCGTCTCGCTGGCGCAGTTTCTCGGCATGACGCTGTGGTTCTCGGCCACCGCCGTCACGCCGCTGCTGATCGACGAGTTCCAGATTGCGCCGAATCATGCGGCGTGGTTGACCATGGCGGTGCAGGCCGGCTTCGTCGCCGGCACGCTGGTCAGCGCGGTGTCGAACCTGGCCGACGCGCTGAATGCCCGGGTGTTGATGTTCATCGGAGCGCTGGTTGGCGCGTGCGCGAATGCGGCCGTGCTGATTGCGCCGAACGGGACGGCGGTGATCGCGCTTCGCTTCGTGACCGGGGCTTCGCTGGCGCTGGTGTATCCGCCGGCGATGAAGATCGCCGCCGGGTGGTTTCGCGACGGGCGGGGCTTTGCGCTCGGCCTGCTGATCGGCGCGCTCACGCTTGGCAAGGCCTTCCCGCACCTGCTCAGCACCGTGTTTGGCTCGGAGTGGCGCGCGCCGATGCTGCTGGCTTCGGCGCTCGCGGTGATCGGCGGCACGCTGGTGGTGGTGATTGTGCGCGATGGTCCGCACGTCGCGGCCACCGCGCCGTTCGATCGCCATGCCATTACGCGGGTGTTGTCCAGCCGCGGGGCGCGCCTGGCCACATTGGGTTACCTTGGCCACATGTGGGAGCTCTACGCGATGTGGACGTGGGTGGCGGTGTTCGCGGCGGCGAGCTTCGCGGCGTCGGGCGTCGCCGACGCGCGCGGCGCCGGATCGCTGGCGGCGTTTGTCGCGATCGGCAGCGGCGCCGTCGGATGCGTGGCTGCCGGTTACCTCGCCGATCGACTCGGCCGTGCCCGCGTGGCGATGTGGGCAATGCTGGCCAGCGCCACGTGCGCGGCCCTCACGCTCGCTGTCTATGGACGCGCACCGAGCCTGCTCTACGCGCTGATCGTGCTGTGGGGATTCGCGGTGGTGGCCGATTCGGCGCAGTTCTCGGCGCTCGTCAGCGAGCACGCTCCGCGCGACCACGTCGGCACCGCGCTCACCCTGCAGACCTGCGCGGGGTTCCTGCTGACGATGGTGACCATCGAATTGCTGCCGCGCGTCGCGGCTGCCACCAGCTGGCAATGGGCATCGCTCGTGCTGGTGCCAGGACCGTTACTCGGCGCCTATGCCATGAAACGCCTGACGACCTGACTGCCTGACTGCCTGACGACCTGACTGCCTGACTGCCTGACTATGCAGATTCCCCATTCCAAGCGAACGCTCGCCAACGGCCTCGACGTCATCGTCCACGAAGACCATCAACTGCCGATGGTCGCCGTCAACCTCTGGTATCACGTCGGCTCGAAGAACGAGCGTCCCGGACGCACCGGCTTCGCGCACCTGTTCGAGCACCTGATGTTCGAGGGGTCCGAGCATCACGACCACGGCTACTTTCCGCCGCTGCAGCGGGCCGGCGGCCTGCTCAACGGCTCCACCAACGCCGATCGCACCAACTACTGGGAAGTGGTGCCGACCGGCGCGCTCGATCTGGCGCTGTGGATGGAGTCGGATCGCATGGGCTTCTTGCTGCCCGCGCTGACCGAGAAGAAATTTACCAATCAGCGGGACGTGGTGCTCAACGAGCGGCGCCAGAATTACGAAAACCGCCCATACGGCCTGGCCGGCATCGCGCTTTCGGCGGCGATGTTCCCGCCCGATCATCCCTACCACTGGCCGACGATCGGCTCGGCCGACGATTTGCGGGCGGCCTCGCTCGACCTGGTGCGCGAGTTTTTTCAGACCTATTACCACCCGGCCAACGCCTCGTTGTCGCTGGCCGGTGACGTGGAGACGGAGCGCGCTTTCGAGCTGGCGGAACAGTATTTCGGCAGCCTGCCCGCGGGTCCGACGGTGGAGCGGCTGCGCATCGAGACGGAACTGTCGGCGAGCGCGAACCTGGTCCTCGAAGATCGCGTTGAACTGCCGCGGCTCTATGTGAGCTGGCACTCGCCGGCGATGTTCGCCGGCGGCGATGCGGAGCTCGACATCGCGGCGGACGTGCTCGCGCACGGCAAGACCTCGCGGCTGTACAAGTCGCTGGTTTACGAGCGGCGGATTGCCGCCGATGTGTCGGCGTACCAGCACTCGCGCGAGATGGGCGGCACGTTTCAGATTGCGAGCACTGCGTCGGCGGGTGTCAGCCTCACGGAACTGCACACGGCAATCCTCACCGCGGTGGCCGAACTGGGCGCCCACGGCCCGACCGACACGGAGCTCGAGCGCGGACTGGCGCAAACCGAAGCGCAGTTCATTTACCGGCTGCAGACGGTTGGCGGATTCGGCGGCAAAGGGGATCAGTTGAACGCCTACAACATCTTTGCCGGCGACCCCGGGTACTTCGCCCGCGATCGCCAGCGCTACTTCGACGTCACGGCCAAGGCCGCCGCGAGCGCGGTGGACACGTGGCTGGTGAACGCGCCGCTCGTCTCCCTCAGCGTGGTGCCGAAAGGCCGCCGCGACCTCGCGCTGCCGGGAGCGGAAGCGGTGGAGGTCTCGTGAGCATCGACCGTACACGGCTGCCCGTGCCGGGGGCCGATCTGCCGTTTCATTTCCCGCGCATCGCGCGCCGCACGCTCGCGAACGGTCTCGAGCTGCGCGCCGTGCGTCATCGCTCGGTGCCGGTGGTCTCGATGGTGCTGCTCGTGCCGGGCGGCTCCGCGGTTGACCCCGCCGACGCCCATGGGCTGGTGTCGATCACCGCCGGCGTTCTCGATGAGGGCAGCCGCGGCCAGTCGGCGCTCGACATCGCCGATCGGGTGGCGAGGATCGGCGGCGATCTCGACATCGAGGCCGGCCTCGATGCCGTGGTGGTTGGTCTGACCACGCTCGACCGGTTCTTCGAGAAGGGCCTGGAGCTGATCCACGAAATCGTGACGGCGCCCAACCTCGCCAACGACGACTTCAACCGCATCCGCAACCTGCGGCTCGAACGCCTGCGGCAGATGAAGGATCATGCCGGCGCCCTCGCCGAGCGCGCCTATGCGCGCGCGCTCTACGGATCGCATCCCTACGGGCACCTGGCGCTCGGATCGGACGCCGCGCTCACCGCCATGACCGTCGACAGCGTGCGCGCGATGCACGCCGCGATGTTCGCGCCCGCCGGGGCGACGTTGATCGTCGTCGGCGATCGGCCGGAGGAGGAACTGCTCGATGTGGCCGCGACAATGTTCGACCCGTGGCGCGCCGCGTTGTCACCGATGCAGATCGATCGCGAAGCCGCGTTCAGCGCGCCGCCTCCCGGCCCTGCCGTGACGCTCGGCGTGGTGTCGCGTCCGGGAGCAGCGCAATCGGAACTGCGCATCGGCCAGGTGTGCGCATCGCGGTCGACGCCCGACTATCACGCGCTGCTCGTCCTCAACTCCATTCTTGGCGGCGACTTCGTCAGCCGGCTGAATCTCAACCTGCGCGAGGCCAAGGGCTACACCTACGGCGTGCGCACCGGCTTCAACCTGCGGCGCGGCATTGGTCCGTTCGTGATGCAAACCAGCGTCGGCACCGACGTGACTGGTCCGGCGGTGCAGGAGGCGCTCTCCGAAATCGCGGCGATCGCCGACACGCGTCCGGTCACCCCGGAAGAAGTCGCGCAGGCGTTTGCCTCGTTGAGCAAGGGCTATCCGCGCGGCTTCGAGACCGCTGGACAGGTCGCGCGTGGCGTTGCGCAGCTGGCCTTGCACCACCTGCCCGACTCGTATTTCGAGGAGTTCGTTCCACGCCTTGCGGCGATCACCGCCGAACAGGTGGGCGCCGTGGCGCGACAGTACCTGGTGCCCGCCAGCATGACGACGTTGATCGTGGGCGACCTGGATAAGATTGGCGCATCACTGCCGGGCCTGGGCCTTGGCCCGCACCAGCTGTTGACCCCCGAACTGTGAAGGCTGTTCGCTTCCACACGCACGGCGGACCCGAGGTCCTCCGCTACGAGGACGCTCCCGATCCGGTCCCAGGGCCCGGCGAGGCCCTGGTCCGCGTCCGCGCCTGCGCACTCAACCATCTCGATCTCTGGCAGCGCCGCGGCATGGAGCGCGTGGAGATTCCGTTCCCGCACATCTCCGGCGCCGACGTGGCGGGGGAAGTAATCGCGACGCCGAACGGCGAGCTCGCGCCCGGCTCGCGCGTCATGCTGCAACCCGGCCTGTCGTGCGGCCGCTGCGCGGCGTGCCTCGACGGCCGCGACAACGAGTGCGCGCGCTACGACGTGCTTGGATACCGCAGCGACGGCGGCTACGCCGAGATGGTCAAGGTGCCGGTGCAGAACCTGATCGCGATTCCCGACGCGATCGGCTTTGTTGAGGCGGCGGCGTTCCCGCTCGCCTTTCTGACGGCGTGGCACATGCTCGTCACCCGCGCGCGGCTCGCGGCCGGCGAGGACGTGCTGGTGCTCGGCGCCGGGAGCGGGGTGGGACAGGCGGCCATTCAAATCGCGTCGCGCCACGGCGCGCGGGTGCTCGCCACCGCCGGCACCGACGAGAAGCTGGCGAAGGCACGGCAGCTGGGCGCCTCCGAGGTGATTAATCACACCAGCCAGGACCTGGCCGCGAAGGTGCGCGAGTTCACGGGTGGCCGGGGAGTGCACGTCGTGGTCGAGCACGTGGGCGTGGCCACGTGGGAGCGAAGCCTGCGGAGCCTGGCGCGAGGCGGACGGCTGGTGACGTGCGGCGCGACCACCGGCCATGACGCGCGCATCGATTTGCGCGTGCTGTTCGTACGGCAGCTGTCGCTGCTCGGCTCCTACATGGGGCGCAAGGCGGAGTTGCTGCGCGCGGCGCAGATGTTCTTCGCCGGCGAGCTCGGACCGGTGGTGGATCGGACTTTCCCTCTGGCGGACGCCGCCTCGGCGCAGCGCCGTCTCGAGGCTCGGGAGCAATTCGGCAAGCTCGTCCTGCTTGCCTGAACAACTCAGCGCCGGTTCCCGTCTACTGATCATCGGCAGGTGTATGATCGCTGCCGGTCCGTTTTCATGGACATCCAGCGTCAGCGCCAACCGTCGGGTTTTACCAATCGGCTGTTCAGCCTTGTCGGCATCGTCGGGCTGTTTGCCGCGGTGATCGCCGGAGCCACGGTGTGGCTGCTGCTGACCGATCCCGTCACGGTTGCCGAATCGATGGACTCCGGCGAGGTCTCGCCACTGGTCCAGTCGCTCGCCGGCTCGCTCTACGACGCGATTGTGCGCTTACTCAAATACCTCTAGGAACCGGTTCCAAGGGTTCCAGGGGTTCCAGAGGTTCCAAAGGCATCGTTCCGACTGAGTTCCAAGGCTCGATTGCCGGGCGTCACCGACTTCAGGGTCGCGGACTCAGGCG
Organism: uncultured Acidimicrobiia bacterium; assembly: GCA_963795125.1. Taxonomy (GTDB): domain Bacteria; phylum Acidobacteriota; class Vicinamibacteria; order Vicinamibacterales; family UBA2999; genus 12-FULL-67-14b. The sequence continues at coordinate 634,837 of CAWCGQ010000003.1, forward strand.
CCATCGAAGCCGCGTCGAGTGCGACGGATGGCACGCGCGATTCCGCCGCGGGCCGTGACAGGACTCGGAATCGCGCGTCCCAGGGACGCACCAGGCGGGTGGCGTGCGCAGCGCGCCAGCGCGCGCGGATGGCCGAACGCCATTCGCTCCTCCGTTCGCTCGAGAGGGCTGGGCCAATCAACGCTCGGCCACCTGTCGCTGCCGACCGAGCGCTGATTGGCCTGGAAGTGACCCGACCGGCCACGGGAACCCACTCGCCTGATCCCCAGCTCGCCCAGGCCTCTCGCCCGCTCTCGCTCACTGCGGAGCGAACGACGTCCGGCCCGCGCGCCGGCGCGGAGCGCGCGGAGCCCGCCTGGATTGCCGGGCGTGACCGACTTGAGGGACGCGGACTCACCGCGGCCCGAGAGGATCGCGGCCACGCGTCTGCGCGTGGGCGTGATCCGCGGAGGTCACGCCCGGCAGTCCAGGCGGGTGACGTGCATCGGCGCCGGCGCGCGATGCCGAACGCCGTTCGCTCCTCCGTTCGCTCGAGAGGGCGGGCCAATCAACGCTCGGTCACCTGTCGCTGTCGGCCGAGCGCGATGTGGCCTGGAAGTGACCCGACCGGGGAACCCACTCGCCTGTCCCCAGCTCGCCCAGGCCTCTCGCCCGCTCTCGCTCACTGCGGAGCGAACGGCGTCCGGCCCGCGCGCCGGCGCGGAGCGCGCGGAGCCCGCCTGGATTGCCGGGCGTGACCGACTTGAGGGACGCGGACTCAGCCGCCATCGAAACCGCGTCGAGTGCGACGGATGGCACGCGCGATTCCGCAGGCCGTGACAGGTCGGAATCGCGCGTCTCAGAGATGCACCGCCATCCGGCAAACGAGACGCGGTTCCCGCGGCCCGAAGGATCGCGGCCACGCGTCTGCGCGTGGGCGTGATCCGCGGAGGTCACGCCCGGCAGTCCAGGCGGGTGGCGTGCGCATCGCGCCAGCGCGCGCGGATGGCCGAACGCCATTCGCTCCTCCGTTCGCTCGAGAGGGCTGGGCCAATCAACGCTCGGCCACCTGTCGCTGCCGACCGAGCGCTGATTGGCCTGGAAGTGACCCGACCGGCCACGGGAATCACTCGCCTGATCCCCAGCTCGCCCAGGCCTCTCGCCCGCTCTCGCTCACTGCGGAGCGAACGGCGTCCGGCCCGCGCGCCGGCGCCAAAGAGCGGCACCAGGTTCGAACGGCAGGAACCGCTGCCGAACGTTGCCTTTGGAACCCCTGGAACCTTTCTCAAAGCTTCGTCGCGAGAAATTTTCCGAGATGCCAGCCGTCGAGATACTTGAACGGGGCCAGGCCGGTCGAGTAGTGGCCGCACGGCAACACCCGGACCGCGAGCGAGTAGCCGCGGCGGCGGATCTCGTCGATCAGCTTGAGCGACAGATCGACCGGGAACGTGAGGTCGTACCTGGCGTAGACGGTCAGCGTTTTCTTGTCGTGCAATCGATCGAGAAACGACCACGGGCTGATCGGGCGCCACAGGTCGCGCAGCTGGTCGAGGTCGACGTGACCCTCGAGGCCTCCGCGCACGTGCTCGGTCGACAGTCCCCGCCACACCACGTCGCCGAAAAACGGCGAGACGTGATTCAGGGCCTGCGCGCTGACCAGCGGCTCGTGGCACGTTGTCAGGTACGACAGGCACGATCCGAGGCTCGTGCCGAGCAGCCCCAGCCGCTCGAAGCCCTGATCGCGCAGCCACCACAGCGCCAGCCTGACATCGCGCACCGCCTGTCGGCACGATTGCAGGGTTCGGACGATGTTCGAACTGACGATGTAGTCGGCGCGCTTCAGCTCGGGCGGCATGCGCGCGTCGTGATACGGCAGGCTGATGCGCAGCGATGCGATGCCGAGCTTCTGGAGGATCTTGCACAAGCCGATGTGACCGTCGGCGTCGGCGTTCCACTGCGCGAGCACGACGACCGCGCGGCGCGGTGATCCGGGTCTAGCCTTCCTGATCGGGTCGGGCGGAAAGTAGCGGCAGACCACGGTGTTGTTTTCCTGATGCGGCGTGGCAAAGCCGCTCGCATAGGTCAGGACACCCGCTTCGCCTTTTGCGCGCACCGCGTCCGGCGCTTTGGTGAAGGTATAGCGTGTTGGCTCCGGCGTGTAGAACGCGTCGGTGTCGCGCATGATGGCGTCGACCCACTTCGACACGCGCTCGTGCGGCTCGTTCGAGAGCTGCGCGTTCATCGCGGCGAGCTCGTCGATCCAGTCTTCACCCCATTCAAAGGGGCGAACCAGCTTTTCAGTCTTGCTGATCGCCGCGAGCTCCTGCTCCCAGCGATGAAAATAGTCGCGAATCACGAAGCGATCGCTGCCTCCACTGCGAGCGCCGCCTGCACGAGCGCGGGCGTCCGGCCCTTGTGGCCGACGAGCTGAACGCCAATCGGCAGGCCATCGCGACTGCGGCCGCACGGCAGCGAAATGGCGGGATGCCCCGACAGGTTGAACGGCTGGGTGCAGCGCAGCATCAGCGAGCGCACCGCATCGTCACCGCCCTTGACCGGCATGGTGGTGGCGCCGATGGGCGGCGCCGGAATGGCGAGCGACGGCAATACCAGCGCATCGACGCCGTCGAGAGCGGCGTCGACCTCGCGCGCGATCAGCGCCTTGCCGCGCAGCGCGCGGATGTAATCCTCCGCCAGCACGTAGCCCGCCATCTCGAGCCGCAGTCTCACGGCCTTGGTGTAATCCTGCGGCCGCGAGCCGAGCGTGCGCGCGTGGTACTCGGCGGCGTCGCCGAACACGAGGTGCAGGTAGATGGCGGCCATGTCATCCGCATGGGGCAGCGCCACGTCGACGATGGTGGCGCCGCGCTGCTGCAGGCGGCTGATGGTGTCGAGCACGCCGCGTTCGACGTCGGCGTCGAGTCGATCGAACAGGTAGCCCGACAACCGGCCGAAGCGCAGGCCCTTGAGCGGCGCGGCCTCGAGCGCGTCGCCGATCTGTTCAGAGGCGTCCTTCATCGCGTTGTAGAGCAGCCATGCGTCGCCGACCGAAGCGGCCAGCGGGCCGACATGATCGAGTTGGCGGCTGAGCGGCACTACGCCCGACGCGGAAATTTGCCCCCACTCGGGCTTGAGGCCGACAATGCCGCACGCGGCCGCGGGAATGCGAATCGATCCGCCCGTATCGGTGCCAATCGTGCCGAGTGACATGCCGGTGGCGACCGCCACCGCCGAGCCGCCGCTCGAGCCGCCCGGCGAGCGCGACCGATCGTGCGGATTGCGGACCAGTCCGAAACCCGAGTCCTCGCTGGTGGTCCCGAACGCGAACTCGTGCAGGTTGGTCTTGCCGACGAACACCGCGCCCGCCTCGCGCAGGCGCGCGGTCACCACCGCATCCCGGTCGGCGACGTGATCCTTGCGGACCAGCGATCCCGCGGTGGTCGGCACGCCCTTCTGGTCGATCAGATCCTTGAGCGAGATCGGGATGCCGTGCAGCGGCCCGAGCTTGCGGCCGCCGGCAATGTCCTGGTCCGCCTGCCGCGCCTGCTGCAGGGCCTGGTCGGCGGTGATCGTGATAAACGCGTTCAGTGCCGGATTGAGCTCGGCAATCTTCGCGAGACAGTCCTCGGTCAGCTTCTCGGACTTGATCCTGCCCGAGCCAACGCCCGGCGCCACGTCACTGATCGTCATCATCGCGCGGGGTCGCCTTGTCGGCATCGTCGTTCCAGTCGGCGGCACGCAGCCGTCCGGTGGCCTGCGCCAGGCCTTCGAGCATGGGAATCAATTCGGGGAGGCCGCGCTGGTCCGCATCGGCCCTGGCCGCGGCGAGCCATTCAGCAATGGTCATAGTTTCACCGACACCGACACGCCGTCGCCGACCTGCAGGAACGAGGTGTAGATTCTGGAGTCGTCGGCGACGCGCCGGCTGAACGACACGATTGCCGCCGTGTCTTGATCACTATATTTCCTCTCGCGGACGTAGCCGGCAATGACTTCGCCGTTCCACAGGACGTTGTCGGCGACCAGCAGCCCGCCCGGCCGCAGCAGCGCGACGAGGCGATCGAGCATCGGCTCGTAGAGTTGCTTGTCGCTGTCCTGGAAGATCAAATCGAACGGGCCGGCGACCTTGTGCAGGAACCTGGTGGCGTCGCCGACCATCACGCTGATGCGTTCGCCGTAGCCGGCCGCCGCGAAGTGATCGCGGGCGCGAGCGGCCCGGGCGGCGTCGTACTCCATGGTGATCAGCGCGCCGTCGGGCGGGAGCGCGGTGGCCAGCCACAGCGTCGAGTAGCCGATGGCCGTGCCGATCTCGAGGATGCGCCTGGCGCCGCACGACCGCGCCAGCGTGTGCAGCAGCGCGCCGGTGTCGGGATAGACGAGCGGCAGGCCCTCGCCGCGGCCTTCGCGATCGATCAGCGCCAGCCGCTCGTGCGGATCGCGCCGGAGGCCGGCCAGGTAATCGACCACTGCGGGTGGGGTGATGTTGCCCATGCGCAAACCACCATTCTAAACCGCAAGTAACATGGAGTGGTGAGGCACACCAAGATCATCGCGACCGTCGGCCCGGTCAGCAAGGCCCCCGCCGTCCTCGACGCCTTGATTGCCGCGGGCGTGGACGTGTTCCGGCTGAACTTTTCTCACGGCACGCAGGCCGATCACGCCGAACGCTTTCACCAGATCCGCGAGGCGGCCGCCCGCGCCGACCGCCACGTGGCGATCCTGCAGGATCTGAGCGGGCCCAAGATTCGCACCGGCCGTCTCGCCGGCGGCCGCGCCATTCCGTTGCGCGTCGGCGAGCCGCTCGTCATCGCAATCGGCGACGAGGTGGGCGAGGCCGGCCGCGTCTACACCACCTATGCCGAGCTGGCGCTCAAGGTGCGCAAGGGCAATCGCCTGCTGCTCGACGATGGCAAGGTGGAGCTCGAGGTCGAGGAGGCCAGTCCCCGGGAAATTCGCACGCGCGTGATCGACGGCGGCGAGCTCGGCGAGCACAAGGGCATCAACGCGCCTCATGTGCCGCTGCAGGCGGAGATGACCGACAAGGATCTGCGCGACCTGAAGTTCGGCCTCGCGCTCGGCGTCGATCTGGTCGCGCTCAGCTTCGTGCAGTCGGCCGACGACATCGCGCGCGTCAGGTCGATCCTGGTGGCGGAGGGGCATGCCAGGGTGCCGATTGTCGCCAAGCTCGAGCGGCCCGAAGCGATCGACAAGCTCGAGGAGATCCTCGAAGCCGCCGATGCGGTGATGGTGGCGCGCGGCGATCTCGGCCTCGAGATCCCGCTCGAGCGCGTGCCGCGGGTCCAGAAGGAGATCCTCAGAAAGGCCCGCGCGCGCGGCGTGCCGGTGATCGTCGCGACCCAGGTGCTGGAGTCGATGCGCACCGAGCCGCGGCCGACCAGGGCCGAAGCCAGCGACGCCGCCGGCGCCGTGGACGCCGGCGCCGACGCCATCATGTTGTCCGGCGAAACCGCCACCGGCATGTATCCGATCCGTTCGGTCGAAGTGCTGGACGCGATCATCCGCGATGCGGAGTCGATGATCACGGCACCGGCCGACCCGGAACCGGCCGCCGGCGTTGGTCACGTCAGGGCGTTGAGCGAAGCGGCGGTGTCGTTGTCGCGCGGCTCGAGCGCGCATGCCATCGTCGCGGTGACGCGCACCGGCCAGACGGCGCGGTTGCTGTCCGCGATTCGCCCGCTGGCGTCGATTGTGGCGGTGACCGATGACGCCACGGTCGCCCGCCGCCTGAGCCTGTGGCACGGCATCGTGCCGCTGGTGTGCGACATCAGTGGCGAGATCGAAGACGTCATCGGCCGCGTCATCGACGCCGCGGTGGCGAGGACCCAGGCACCGGAAAACGCGACGATGATCGTCGTCAACACCTCGGTCGATCTCGATCGCGGGTCGGCGAACTTCATCCGCATCCGCCGCGCCTAGCCCTCCCGCCTATATAATTCCGGCGTGTCGGTAACGCTTGGCAGCTCCCGGGTGCTCAATTCCGGCCGCCTCAAAGGCCGCCGCGTCGGCATTGTCAGCAATCCCGCGTCCGTTGACGCCGGCTTCACGCACATCGTCGATGCGCTGATGCAATCGCCGGACGTGACGCTCGGCGCGATCTTCGGCCCGCAGCACGGCTTTCGCTCCGACGTGCAGGACAACATGATCGAGACGCCGCACGGCAACGATTGCCGCCGCAAGGTGCCGGTGTTCTCGCTCTACAGCGAAACGCGCGAGCCCACCGCCGAGATGCTGCGCCACGTCGACGTGATGCTGATTGACCTGCAGGACATCGGCGCGCGCATCTATACCTACATCTATACGATGGCCAATTGCCTTCGCGCCGGCGCCAAGCACGGCATCGATGTCATCGTGTGCGACCGCCCGAATCCGATCGGCGGGCGCGATGTCGAGGGGCCGATGCTGGTCCCGGGCAACGAGTCGTTCGTCGGACAGTTTCCGATTCCGATGCGCCACGGCATGACCATCGGCGAACTGGCGCGCTTGTTCAACGACTACTTCGAGATCAAGGCGCCGCTCGAGGTGGTGGACATGGAGGGCTGGTCGCGGTCGATGTACTTCGATCAGACCGGTCTGCCGTTCGTGATGCCGTCGCCGAACATTCCCGACGCTCGACAGCGCCATCGTCTATCCGGGCACGGTGTTGTTCGAGGGCACGATGGCGTCGGAAGCGCGCGGCACGACGCGCCCGTTCGAACTGGTCGGCGCGCCGTGGGTCGAGGCGGAGCGTTTCGCCGAAGCCATGAACGCGCGCCGGCTTGCCCGGGGTGTATTTTCGCCCGGCGGTGTTCGAGCCGACCTTCCAGAAACACGCGAAGCGGACCTGCGGCGGGTGTCAGATCCACGTGCTCGATCGCAACGCCTTCAAGCCGGTCGTGACGGGCGTGGCGCTGATCGACGCGATCAAGGCCGCCGGCCCGACCGACTTCGCCTGGCGCAGACCGCCCTACGAATACGAGCACGACAAGGAGCCGATCGACATCCTCGCCGGGTCGCCGGCGCTCAGGCTGGCCATCGATGCCGGAAAAAAGGCCGAAGAATTGGTGCCGGTGTGGGAACGCGAGAGCAAACCCTTCGAGGAAGTTCGGGCACAATATCTTGCCTACGACTAGTCCCGATGGCGACCGACGCGAAGATTCTTGACGTCACGTGCACGCAGCTGATTTCGGCGCCGCCCGCCCGGGTGATGCAGGCGTTTTTCACCGACGCCGATCTCCAGAGCTGGTTTCGCGTCACCCGTGCGTTCACGGTGGCGCGGCCGCTCGGCATGTACGCGATCGAGTGGGCATCCACCGACTTCAAGGACGACGTGCTCGGACGGCTGGGCGGCGCGCTGCACGGCAAGGTGATCGACTTTCGGGCAGAGGTGTCGTTCTTCGTCGCCGACCTCTACTGGCAGCCGCCCGATGGCGACCCCATCGGGCCGATGGCGCTCGAGGTGTGGTGCCGTCCTCACGGCGGCGGCCTGCAGACGATGCTGACCGTCAAGCAGAGCGGCGAGGGCGAGGGCCCGCGCTTCGAGCGCTACTTCTCGATTATGGGCCCGGGGTGGGAAGGCGCGCTCGGCGAGATGAAGGCCTACATCGATCGCGAGATCGAGCGCACCAAAGCGGCGCGCGAAGCACGGCCACCGATTCACACCGATTAGACACCGACTAACCGGACAGACTGCAGCACATGACCCGAAAGGTCACCGGCCTGATCACGTCCCTGACGCTCTGGGACGTGGTCGCGATGAACATCGTCGCGGTCGTCGGGCTGCGATGGATCTCGCGCAGCGCCCGGCTCGGCGCGCCGTCGGTCACGCTGTGGATCCTGGCGTGCCTGGTCTTCTTCGTGCCGCTCGCCGCTGTGCTCGCCGAGCTGTCCAGCCGGCATCCCGAACAGGGCGGCATTTACGCGTGGGCGCGGCGGGCATTCGGGCCGGCCCACGGCTTCATCTGCGGCTGGTGCATGTGGGTGAACAACCTGTTCTATTTCCCCTCGCTGCTGCTGTTCGCCGGCGCGAACGCGCTCGTGCCGATGGGCGCCGACGGCGCGGCGATTGCGGACAGCCGCCTCTACTCGGTGACGTTCGTGCTCGGCTTCCTGTGGCTGATGACCTTTGTCAACATCCTCGGCTTCTCCACCGGCAAGTGGGTCCAGAACGTCGGCAGCATCGCGACGTGGATCCCGGCGGTGATCCTGATCGCGGCGGGCGCGATTGCCTTCGCGAAGTTCGGCAGCGCCACGTCGTTCGCGCCGGCGCAGCTGGTGCCGCGCGACAACTTCCTCGACACCATCGGCCTGTGGTCGTCGTTGTGCTTCGCGTTCTCGGGCTTCGAGATCTCGTCGATGGTCGGCCAGGAGGTCTACAACCCGCGCAAGACCATCCCGCGCAGCATCGTGTTGTCGGGGGTGGCGATTACCGCGATCTACATCCTCAGCTCCGCGTCGATTCTCGTGGCGGTGCCGGCGAGCGAGCTGGCCGAGCGCAGCGGCATTGCCGACGCGATCGAGCTGGTGGGCGGGCGGCTGGGCCTGGCCGGTCTGGGCGCGCTGATCGGGCTGCTGCTGTTTGTCGGATCGATCGGCGGTGTCAGCTCGTGGATCGCCGGCGCGGCGCGCGTGCCGTTCGCCGCCGGTGTCGATGCGGCGATGCCGGCGGCGTTCGCGAAGCTGCACTCGAAGTACCGCACGCCGCACGTCGCGCTGATCGTGCAGGCGATCGCGACCACGGCGCTGTTCCTGACCAGCGTGTTCCTGTCGATCGGCGGCGGGCAGACCTCGATCCAGGAGGCCTACGACATCATGGTGAATCTCACCATCCTGATCTACTTTCTTCCGTACCTGTATCTGTTCGCCGCGTTTATTCGCTTGCGATCGATGGATGCCACGATGCCGGCCGATGCCAATGCGATTCTGTTGCCAGGCGGAACCATCGGCGCCTGGCTGATCGCCGGATGCGGCTTGTTCGCGACATTGATCGCGATGGGCCTGGTGTTCGTGCCGCCGGCCGGGACCCAGAACGTGTTGAATTACGAGGCGAACCTGATCGGCCAGGCTGCCGTGCTGCTTGGCGTCGGGATGGCGATGTACTTCACCGCGAGACGCAGAGCGGCCTGAATCGCGGCGCGGCGATCGTTCCGCGCCGGCGCGCTGCGCACGTCGCCCGCCTGGACTGCCGGGCGTGACCTCCGCGGATCACGCCCACGCGCAGACGCGTGGCCGCGATCCTCTCGGGCCGCGGGAAACCGCGTCTCGTTTGCCGGATGGCGGTGCATCTCTGAGACGCGCGATTCCGACTCATGTCACGGCCTGCGGCGGAATCGCGCGTGCCATCCGTCGCACTCGACGCGGTTTCGATGGCGCCTGAGTCCGCGTCCCTCAAGTCGGTCACGCCCGGCAATCCAGGCGGGTGCCGCGCTTCGGCGCCGGCGCGCGGGCCGGACGCCGTTCGCTCCGCAGTGAGCGAGAGCGGGCGAGAGGCCTGGGCGAGCTGGGGATCAGGCGAGTGGGTTCCCGTGGCCGGTCGGGTCACTTCCAGGCCAATCAGCGCTCGGTCGGCAGCGACAGGTGGCCGAGCGTTGATTGGCCCAGCCCTCTCGAGCGAACGGAGGAGCGAATGGCGTTCGGCCATCCGCGCGCGCTGGCGCGCTGCGCACGCCACCCGCCTGGACTGCCGGTCGTGACCTCCGCGGATCACGCCCACGCGCAGACGCGTGGCCGCGATCCTCTCGGGCCGCGGGAAACCGCGTCTCGTTTGCCGGATGGCGGTGCATCTCTGAGACGCGCGATTCCGACTCATGTCACGGCCCGCGGCGGAATCGCGCGTGCCATCCGTCGCACTCGACGCGGTTTCGATGGCGGCTGAGTCCGCGTCCCTCAAGTCGGTCACGCCCGGCAATCCAGGCGGGTGCCGCGCTCCGCGCCGGCGCGCGGGCCGGACGCCGTTCGATCCGCAGTGCGCGAGAGCGGGCGGGAGGCCTCGGCGAGCCTGTCGATGCAGGCGAGTGGGTTCCCGTGGCCGGTCGGGTCACTTCCAGGCCAATCAGCGCTCGGTCGGCAGCGACAGGTGGCCGAGCGTTGATTGGCCCAGCCCTCTCGAGCGAACGGAGGAGCGAATGGCGTTCGGCCATCCGCGCGCGCTGGCGCGATGCGCACGCCACCCGCCCGGTGCATCGCTGGGACGCGCGATTCCGAGTCCTGTCACGGCCCGAGGCGGAATCGCGCGTGCCATCCGTCGCACTCGACGCGGTTTCGATGGCGCCTGAGTCCGCGTCCCTCAAGTCGGTCACGCCCGGCAATCCAGGCGGGTGCCGCGCTTCGGCGCCGGCGCGCGGGCCGGACGCCGTTCGCTCCGGAGTGAGCGAGAGCGGGCGGAGAGGAGCCGACTCCGACTAGGGATCGGGGCATGAGGGCGGAGGCCGATCAGAGTCATTTCCAGGCAATATCAACGCTCGCGCGCCGCGCAGGAGGCCGAGCGTTGATTTGCCCAGCCCTCTCGAGCGAACGGAGGAGCGAATGGCGTTCGGCCATCCGCGCGCGCGCTGGCGCGGCTGCGCACGCCACCCGCCTGGTGCATCTCGGCCGATGGGAACGCGCGATTCCGAGTCCTGTCACGGCCCGCGGCGGAATCGCGCGTGCCATCCGTCGCACTCGATGCGGTTTCGATGGCGCCTGAGTCCGCGTCCCTCAAGTCGGTCACGCCCGGCAATCCAGGCGGGTCCGCGCGCTCCGCGCCGGCGCGCGGGCCGGACGCCGTTCGCTCCGGAATGAGCGAGAGCCGCCGGAGAGGAGCCGACTCCCGATAGGAACGGGGCATCGAGGGCGGAGGCGACGATCAGAGATTTACAGGCAATATCAACGCTCGCGCGCCGCGTAGTGAGGCCGAGCGTTGATTTGCCCAGGCGTCTCGAGCGAATGGAGGAGCGAATGGCGTTCGGCCAGGACGCGCGCCGGCGCTCGGTCCGCGGCCCTCAACCCGCCACGATCGGCGGTCCAGGCAGGCGGCGTGTGCGTCGCACTGGCGTCAACGCCATCAGGATGCGAGGGTCGACTTCTTGAGCGCCTCGTAGCCGCCGATCAGCGCGCGCGCGTCGGGGAATCCGTTGCGCCGCAGCTCGAGCGCCACACGGGCGCTCGTGGCTTCGTTCGGTCAAGCACAGAACACCGCCAGCGTCGCCGTACTCGGCAGCGCCTGGCGAGTGGCGTCCGCAACCGCGCGATCGGGGTGCACGCGGATCGATCCCGGCACTTCCGAGTCGTAGGTGCGATCGGTCCGGCTGTCGACGAGCACGACCGCGCCAGCTTCTTTCAACGCGAGATATTCATCGATGCTGATCGTGGTGCGCGCGCCGGCGAGAGGCGAGGGCTCGCTCGGAACAACCTGCAGCGGCAGCGATCCGCGCTGCCCGGCTTGGCCGCGCAGCAGGATCATCGGCGAGAAGCCGTGCAGCACCACCGACATCAGCACGACCAGGCAGGACACCTGCAGCAAGTAGGTGCTGCCCTCAATGCCGGCGAACACCGGCAGCATCACCAGCAGCAGCGTGCTCAGGCCGCGTGGACCGAACCACGCAATCAGGCCGCGGTTTTTCCACGACAGCGGCGCCGCGGCGAGGGCCGGGAGATAGGACAGCGGCCTCAGCGCGAGCGCGGCAATCGCGAAGGCACCGGTCGTAACCGACGCCGCCGAGACGCCGCCCCAGATGATCGACGTGCCGAACAGCACGAACGCGAACAGCAGCGCCATTTCCGCCGTGGTCTCGCCGTATTCGAGGAAGCAGTCGCACAGCTCGACATCGAGCGCCGCAATGGTGAGGCCGGCGGCAAAGGCGGCAATGAAGCCGCTGCCGTGCACCGATTCGGCGGCCGCATACGCCGCAAACGCGAGGCCGAGCGAGTAGATCGATTCGTAGTCGCGGCGCACGCCCATCCGCGAGCGCGCGAATTCGAGGGCCTTGACTCCGGCGAAGCCGACCGCCGCGCCCGCCGCGGGGCTGAGCAGCAGGATGTTGACCGCGAGGTGTCCCCAGTCGCCGGCGGTGAACGGCTCCGAACGCTGCAACACCGCCATCGCCACGAGCACGACGGGAAGCAACACCACGTCGTTCAACCCGCTTTCCAGCCGCAGCGCCTGTCGAACCCCGGTGTGCAGCGCCGGGCGCTTGAGGACGCCGCGCAGCAGCACCGGATCGGTGGACGCGATCGCGGCGCCGAGGATGAAGGCGAGCGGCCAGCTGAGGCCCAGCATGAAATGCCCGACCGTCGCAAGGATCGCGGTGAACAGGATCGTCCCGGGTCCGAGCACGAGCGCGGCGAGCAGCCGATGCTGCCGCACTTCCTTCAGATCGAGCGAAACGGCGTCGGTGAAGAGCACCAGCACGAGCGACAGGGTGGCGACGACGCGTAAGGCCTCGGACTCGACGGACGCATCGAACAGGCCGAAGCCGATCGGGCCAATCAACGCGCCGATGCCGAGAAACAGCGCCACCTGCGGCACGCCGGTACGGTCGACCCAACCCGAGAGCAGCGCCGAGATGACGATTACCGCCCCGACCAGGGCGAACATCGCGAGGAAGGCGTCCACACGATAGTGTAATGGCCGGATTCGGCCTTTGATCACAATCCGCGGATCGTCCCGCTGCCGCCGCGTGTTTTACTGTTACTCGCATGAGCGCGCTCTTCTACACAGAGATCGACGACAGCCCGGTGGGCCCGTTGCTGCTGGCCGGTGATTCAGAGGCGTTGCACGTGCTCGCGTTCGGGGTGGGCTCCCGCCCGCGCGAGATCGCCGCCGCCTGGACGCCGGATACGAAGGGCGTGCTCACGGATGTTCGCCGGCAACTCGATCGCTACTTCGCGGGGCGGCTGAGGAAATTCACCACCCGGCTCGCCTTCACGGGCACGCCGTTTCAGAACGCGGTGTGGCAGGAACTGACGCGGATTCCCTACGGCGAGACGATCAGTTATCTCGATCTCGCGAAACGAATCGAGAATCCCAAGGCGGTGAGGGCGGTCGGCATGGCCAATGGCGCCAATCCAATCGCGATTATCGTGCCGTGCCACCGCGTCATTGGATCGAACGGAACCCTCACGGGATTCGGCGGGGGATTGCCCGCCAAACGAGCCTTGCTCGAACTCGAAAAGGGCCAGCGAACGCTGCTCTAACGGTTCCAGGGGTTCCAGGGGTTCCAGAGGTTCCAAGGGCATCGTTCTGCTGCGGTTCCAGGTTCGGCTTCAGTTAGACTGCGGCGCATGCGCAGCATCTCCCGCCGCGGCTTCATCGCCGGTAGCGGCGCCGCCCTCGGCGCCCTGTCGCTCGTCCGCTCCATCGACGCGCTGGCGCAGGTGACCAACCCGGTGTTTCGTCACGGCGTGGCGAGCGGCGATCCGCTGAGCGATCGCGTGATCCTGTGGACCCGTGTCTCGCCCAGGTCAACCACCGGCGCGCAGAGAGTGTCGTGGATCCTCGCGCGCGATCCGAAGCTGGCGCAGGTGGTGTCGCGCGGCGAGGCCGAGACCGGCGCCGAGCGCGATTTCACCGTGAAGGTGGACGTTACCGGCCTGCAGCCGGCGACCACCTACTACTACCGCTTCGAGGGCGCGGGCGAGCGATCGGCCATCGGCCGGACCCGCACGCTGCCGGTCGGCGGCGTCTCGCGCATCCGTCTCGGCGTGGTGTCGTGCTCGAACCTGCCGCAGGGCTACTTCAACGCCTACGCGTGCCTGGCCAATCGCGCCGATCTCGACGCCATCCTCCATCTCGGCGACTACCTCTACGAATACGCCAACACGCAGTACGGCGACGGCACCAGGCTCGGCCGCATTCCGTCGCCGGACAAGGAAATGATCGCGCTGCAGGACTACCGGGAGCGCCACGCGCAGTACAAGGCCGATCCGGATTCGCAGGCCATCCATCAGCAGCACCCGTTCATCGTCACCTGGGACGATCACGAGTTCACCAACAACACCTGGCACGACGGCGCCCAGAACCACGACGCGACCGAGGGCGACTGGCCGGCGCGCCGCGCCGCGGCGGTGCAGGCCTACTACGAGTGGATGCCGATCCGCGAGGACGCGCTCACGCGGCAGTCGCGGATCTATCGCACGTTCCGGTTCGGGAACATGGCCACGCTCTTCATGCTCGACACCCGGATGATCGGGCGCGAGCGGCAAAGCGAGCGCGACGATGCCACGACCATCGAACTGCCCAATCGCCAGCTGCTCGGCGCCGAGCAGGAAGGCTGGCTGGCGGAGCAGCTGGTGACCTCGGTGCGCAATCAATCACGATGGAGCCTGTTCGGCCAGCAGGTGATGTTCGCTCCGCAGACGGAAGCCGGCATGCGCGCGAGTAGTCCCGATTCGTGGGACGGCTATCGGGCCGCGCGCGGACGGGTCTTCGACATGATCGAGCGCGCCAAGGCCGACAACCTCTGCGTCCTCACCGGCGATGTGCACAGCTCGTGGGCCTACGACTTGCCGCGCCGGCCCTTCGGCGGTTACGACAAGGCCACCGGCAAGGGGTCGCTCGGCGTCGAATTCGCCGGCACCTCGGTGAGCTCGCCGAGCAATCTCGGCCGCGGACCCGATGGCGAGAAGCAGCTGGCGGCAGCCATGGCCCTGCGCCCGCACCTGCACTACGTCGATGGCCGCTACCGCGGCTACTTTACGGTGGACCTCACCCGCGAGCGCCTGCAGGCGGATTTCTATGCGGTGGCGACGATCGAGGAACGTTCGACCCGCGAGCGGTTCGAACGGGGATTCATCACCGAATCGGGTCGAAACCATCTGGTTGCGGCATCGACTGCCGCCCCGTCAGGTCCCGCGCCCGATCCGGCGCCTCGGTAGCGCGCGCCTTTGCGGCCTGCGCGCCCGGCGGTTCTGCGTCATAATTCGGGGAAATCATGAACCGCACGGATACGTCGGATCCGAACTACTACCATCGCGTCGTCGACTGCCAGTGGGCCTGCCCCTCGCACACCAACGTGCCGGAATACATCCGGATGATCGCGCAGGGCCGGTTCGACGATGCCTATATCCTCAATCGCGAGTCGAACGTCTTCCCCGGCATCCTTGGGCGGACGTGCGATCGGCCGTGCGAGCCGGCGTGCCGCCGCGGCCGCGTCGACGGCAAGCCGGTGGCGATCTGCCGGTTGAAGCGCGTCGCCGCGGATCACAAGGACACCATCACCGATCGCCTGCCGGCGATCCCGACCGAGAAGAATGGCAAGAAGGTGGCCCTCATCGGCGCCGGTCCGTCCGCCCTCACCGTGGCGAACGACCTGATGCCGCTGGGATACCAGTGCACCATCTTCGAAAAGGGGCCGCGTCCTGGCGGCCTGATGCGCATCAATATCCCCGCCTTCCGCCTCCCCGAACAGGTGCTCGACGAAGAGATTGGCTACATCGTGGACATGGGCGTCACGATGAAGTACGAGTCGCCGGTGACGAGCCTGCAGTCACTCGTCGAGGCGAAGGAATTCGACGCCGTGTTCGTCGGCAGCGGCGCGCCGAAGGGCAAGGAGCTCGACATCCCGGGCCGTCACGACACCGATCAGGTGTTCATCGGCATCGAGTGGCTCGAATCGATTCATTTCGGTCATATCGAGTCGGTCGGCAAACGCGTCCTGATCATCGGCGTCGGCAACACCGCGATGGATTGCTGCCGCTCGGCCAAGCGGCTCGGCGCCACCGACGTGAAGGTGATTTCGCGCAAGACCCGCAAGTATTTCAAGGCGTCGCCGTGGGAGCTCGAGGACGCGGAAGAAGAGCAGGTCGACATTCTCGAAAACCTCTCGCCGGTGCGCTTCATCATCGAGAACGGCAAGCTCACCGGCATGGAGTTCGACCAGTTCACGTCGCGTGAAGAGAACGGCAAGTTGATTCAGGAGCCTGCCGGCCGCATCGTGCTGCCGTGCGACTCGGTGGTCCTGGCAATCGGCCAGGAGAACGCGTTCCCGTGGATCGAGCGCGACATGGGCCTCGAGTTCGACAAGAAGTGGGACATGCCGGTCGTCGACAAGACCACCTTCATGTCGACCAGGCCGGGCGTGTTCTTCGGCGGCGACGCGGCGTTTGGGCCGGCCAACATCATCTGGGCGGTCGAGCACGGCCACCAGGCGGCGATTTCGATCCACCAGTACTGCCAGGGCCTGCCGGTCACCGAGCGTCCGGCGCAGGGCGTGACCCTGTCGAGCACCAAGATGGGCCTGCACGAGTGGTCGTACAGCAACAACTACGATCCGGTTCAGCGCCAGAAGATGAAGCACGTCGACCTGCCGGTGCGCTTCTCGAAGATGACCGTCGAGGTGGAAGAGGGCTTTACCGCCGCGCAGACGCGCCACGAGGTGGAGCGGTGCCTCAACTGCGACGTCCAGACGCATTTCACCGACTCGCTCTGTATCGAGTGCGATGCGTGCATCGACATTTGCCCCACGGACTGCTTGACGATTATTCCTAACAAGGAGAGCGAGGCCGAGCTTCGGTACTGAAACCCTCGCGCCGGCGACTAATCTCGATCAGCCGCTGTTCCACTCGAGCCCGTTGAAGCAGACCGGCCGGCTGATGGTCAAGGACGAGAACGTCTGCCTGCACTGCGGCCTGTGCGCCGAGCGTTGCCCGACCTACGCCTGGGACATGCGCAAGTTCGTGCTCGAGTACCCGCACGCGGGCACCACGGCCTTTATTCCGCTGGAGGCGGTGGGACGATAAATGAATTCCCGCGTCAACGACTTCGCATTCAAGATCGCCACCGCTAACGGCACCGGGTCAGCCTCCGCCAATGGGCTGATCATGCAGGCCATTTTCCGCATGGGCGTGCCGGTGACGGGCAAGAACGTGTTCCCGTCGAACATCCAGGGCCTGCCGACGTGGTACGAGATCCGCGTCAACAAGCACGGCTACACCGCGCGCACGCCGCATTTCGACCTGATGCTCGCGCTGAACGCGGCGACCTATGCCAAGGATGTGGCCGAGGTCCGGCCGGGCGGCTACCTGCTGTTCGATTCGTCGTGGCCGCTCGACGACAAGCTGAAGCGCGCCGACGTCACCTATCTCGGCGTGCCGCTGGCCGAGATGTGCAACGCCACCTTCAAGGGCGTGCGCGAGCGCATCCTGATGAAGAACATCGCCTATGCCGGCGCGCTGGCGGCGCTGATTGGCATGGACACCGAGATCATCGCCAACCTCACCAAGGAAAAGTACGCCGCCAAGAAGTCGCTGCTCGATTCCAACGAACAGGCGATCGCGCTCGGCTTCGACTACGTCACGGCGCACTACGACTGCCCGCTGCCGATTCGCCTCGAGAAGATGGATGCGACCAGGGACAGCATCCTGATCGACGGCAATACCGCGGCGGCGCTCGGCGCCGTCTACGCCGGCGCGACGGTGGGCGCGTGGTATCCGATTACCCCGGCGACCTCGGTGATGGAAGCGTTCAAGAGCTTCTGCATGAAGTACCGCCGCGATCCCGAGACCAAGCAGAAGAAGTTCGCCATCCTGCAGGCGGAGGACGAGCTGGCGGCGCTCGGCATGGTGGTGGGCGCGTCGTGGGCCGGCGCGCGGGCGTTCACGCCGACCGCGGGCCCGGGCATTTCGCTGATGAACGAGTTCATTGGCCTGGCGTATTACGCCGAGATCCCGGCGGTGATCGTCGACGTGCAGCGGACCGGTCCGTCGACCGGCATGCCGACCCGCACGCAGCAGGGCGACTTGATGTTGTGCGCCTATGCCTCGCATGGCGACACGCGTCACATCTGCCTGTATCCGTCGGATCCCGCGGAGGCGTTCGAGTTCGCGGCCAAGGCGTTCGACATCGCCGAGCGGTTCCAGACGCCGACGTTCCTGGTCAGCGATCTCGACATCGGCATGAACGACTGGATGGTCCCGAAGCTCGCCTGGGACGACTCCTACCAGCCGGATCGCGGCAAGGTGCTGTCGGCGGACGACCTCGAGAAGGCCAAGAATTTCTGGCGCTACTACGATCATGACGGCGACGGCATTCCCCAGCGCACGCTGCCCGGCGTGCATCCCAAGGGCGCGTTCTTCACGCGCGGCTCGGGCCACAACAAGTTCGGCGCCTACACCGAGGACGCCGACGAGTACCAGGAAGTGCTCGATCGCATCGACCGCAAGATCCAGGGCGCGGCCAAGGCGGTGCCGCAGCCGTTCTTCAAGCACACGCCCGGCGCGACGGTCGGGCTGGTCACCGTCGGCGGCTGCCACGCGGCGTGCGTCGAAGCGATGGACCTGCTGGCGAAGGAAGGCATCGCGCTCAACTACATGCGGGTGCGCGGCTTCCCGTTCGGCGACGAGGTGCGGCAGTTCCTCGACCAGCACGAGGTCAATTTCGTGGTCGAGCAGAATCGCGACGCGCAGTTGCGGAGCCTGCTGATGCTCGACCTCGGCGTCAACATCGAGAAGCTCGAGTCGGTGCGCTACTACGCGGGCTTCCCGATGAGCGCGCACCACGTCATGAGCGGCGTCAAGGCGAAGCTGGAGAAAGTGGCATGAGCTACATCGCGAAACCGAAAGTTCATCACCCGTCGCTCAAGCCGAACGCGATCGGCCTGACCCGCCGCGATTACGAGGGCGCGATCACCACGCTGTGCGCCGGCTGCGGCCACGACTCGATCACCGCGGCGATCATCCAGGCGTTCTGGGAGCTCGACATCGCGCCGCACAAGGTGGCGAAGCTCTCGGGCATCGGCTGCTCGTCGAAGACGCCGGCGTATTTCCTGCGCGAAGCGCACGGCTTCAACAGCGTCCACGGCCGCATGCCGGCGGTGGCGACCGGCGCCAACGCCGCCAACCAGGACCTGATCATGATCGGCGTGTCGGGCGACGGCGACTCGCTGTCGATCGGGCTCGGCCAGCTGTGCCACGCCATCCGCCGCAACGTCAACATGCTCTACGTGCTCGAGAACAACGGCGTCTACGGCCTGACCAAGGGGCAGTTCTCGGCGTCGGCGGACAAGGGCTCGACCGCGAAGAAGGGCGAAGCCAACCAGATGGAGCCGATCGACGGCGTGCTGATGGCGCTGACGCTCGGCGCGACGTTCGTGGCGCGCAGCTTCTCGGGCGACAAGCAGCAGCTGGTGCCGATCATCAAGGCCGGCCTGTCGCATCGCGGCTTCGCGTTCATCGACGTGATCTCGCCGTGCGTCACCTTCAACGATCACGAGGGCTCGACCAAGAGCTACGCGCACACCCGCGAGCACATGGTCGAAGTGGTGCAGACCGACTTCGTGCCACTGCGCGATCCGATCGAGACCGAGTACGCCGAGGGCAGCGTGCAGAGCGTCACCCTGCACGACGGCAGCATCGTCAGGTTACGGAAGGTCGCGGAGGATTACGACCCGACCGACCGCGACGCCGCCTACGCCGCGATCCGCGATCACCAGCGCAAGGGCGAGGTGATGACCGGCCTGCTCTACATCTCGCCGGACTCGAAGGACGTGCACGACCAGAACGAAACCGTGGCCGGCCCGCTCTACAACCTGCCGCACGAACAGCTGTGCCCGGGCAATGACGCGCTGCAGAAGTTGATGGCGCAGTTCCGCTGAAGAGAAGACGACGGCGTCCTTTGTTCTGACCGTTGGAATCGGCGTCGGTGACAAGAGTGCGTCCTCGCAGTTTCTGCGCTGCGATCCTGAGTTCTAGCCCGTCGCGCGCCGCCCCCGGCGCAACATCCTCAGCGGCAGCGCAGTGCGACCGCCGGATCGATGCGGGCAGCGCGCCATGCCGGGCCGGCGATGGCTGCCACCGTCGTCACACCGAGTACGACCAGTACCGATGCGAACGTCACCGGATCGAGCGGCTGCACGCCAAACAGCACCGTCGTCAGCACGCGGCCGAGCGCCGCCGACAACACCAGGCCGATGGCCGCGCCGATGGCCACGATCCGCATCGCGCCGACCGCGACCAGTCTTACCACGTCACCCTGTGTCGCACCGAGGGCCCGGCGCACCCCGAAGTCGCGGCCGCGCAGCTGCACCGCATAGGCCAGGATGCCGAACACGCCGACCATGGCCAGAACGACCGCGAGCGCGGCAAACGCCGACACCATGACCGCGCGGAAGCGGTGGCGGCCGGTGGCCGCCCAGGCCACCTCTTCCAGTGTGACCACGCCGGCGACGCTGACCAATTGTTCGCGATCGATGCGCGAGATGGCCGAACGCACCGAGGGCGTGAGTTCTTCGGCCTTGCCGGTCCGTGCCCGCACCATCAACATCATGTCGTCGGACGGATCCTGGACCATCGGCACATACATCTGCATGAAGTCGACAGCTTCATCGGGCCGCTGTTTCACCTGTTTCGCCACCCCGACGATTTCGGCCGTGGCCGGAGCACTCTGCGAATCGGCCGGCTTGAACGAGACGCGCAGGCCGAGCGGCGAACGCCCGCCCAGGCTGCGCGCGAACGCCTCGTTGACAATGGCCACGCGTGGACTGCCGGCGGTGTCACGGCTGTCGAATCCCCGCCCGGTCAGAATTGGCAGCTCGAGTGTCGAGAAATAGGCCGGGCTCACCAGCTGATAGTTGGTGGTGGGCCGTTGCGATTCGGCCGGCGGCGCGTCGCCGGCAATCTCGTAGGTGAACGGATAATCGCCGAACACCGAGTCGCCGAGCGGTAAGCCACTGGACCAGGCGACATCCTGGACCCCTGGAACCGTTCGGATCTCACCTTCGACCTGATCAAAAAACTGCTGCAGCCGCTCCGGGGTCGGGTAGCTCGAACCGAGCGGATCGACCAGCATGGTCAGTACGCGTTCGGCGCGATAGCCACGGTCGAACGATTCAACCGCGATCAGCGTGCGCAGCAGGAGACCCGCGCCCACCAGCAACAGCACGGCCGTCGCCACTTCGCCCGTCACCAGCAGGCTGCGGAGCCGGCCGCCGCCACCCGTGGTGGTGCGGCTGTCGGCGCCCATGGCTTCCGACGCCGAGAGGCTGGTCGCCTGCCACGCCGGGACAATGCCGAAGATCACGCCGATCAGCAGCGCCGCCGCCCCGCAGAACGCGACCACGCGCAAGTCGAACGCCAGCGTCACCGTGGCCGGCAGCAGGCCGTCGGGCATCAGCGCCGGCGCCACCTGCAGGATAGCCGCGCCCACTCCGAGTCCGACTCCACCGCCAATCAGCGCCAGCACCACGCTCTCGGTCAGCAGTTGACGAATGATCCGGCGGCGTCCCGCGCCAAGCGCCGAACGCACCGCCAGTTCGCGCGACCGGGCCGTGGCTCGCGCCAGCAGCAGGTTCGCGACGTTCGCACAGCAGATCAGCAGCACGAAACCGACGACGCCAAGAAACAGCAGCGAGGTGGTCTTCAGGTCGCCGCCGATCATCGTGTCGTGCAGGGGTTCGAGCCGGACGCCGCGACCGGTGTTGGTCTTGGGAAATTCACCCGCAAGCCCGTGGGCCACCGCCGACAGGTCGGCCTGCGCCGCTTCCACACCGATGCCAGGCTTCATGCGGCCGACCACCTGCAACGCATAGGCGCCGCGCGCCCGTGGCGGCAGGTTCGCGACCGACCGCATGGCCCACACGCTGGTGCGGCCGAGTATCTCGAACTCCTTCGGCATCACGCCGGTGACGGTCCACAATTCGCCGTCGAGCCGTATCTCGCTGCCGACGATCGCGGGATCGCGGTTGAAGCGCGTCGCCCAGAACCCTTCGCTGATCACGACCACGTTGGCGCGCTGCTGCTCTTCCTCCGGCAGAAACGTGCGCCCGGCGATCG
Organism: uncultured Acidimicrobiia bacterium; assembly: GCA_963795125.1. GTDB lineage: Bacteria > Acidobacteriota > Vicinamibacteria > Vicinamibacterales > UBA2999 > 12-FULL-67-14b. The sequence continues at coordinate 656,557 of CAWCGQ010000003.1, forward strand.
GCGCGACATCCAGCACGTCGAACACGCGGCCGGTGACCCACTGACGCGAGACCGTCTCGGAGTTGCCGTCGCGTCCCGCCATCACCATGCTGGCCACTTCAGGCGTGAAGCCGGCGATGGCGTCGAGGGTGCGGCTGCGCGCGTGCCAGTCGAGCATGTTCAACGGTGACGCCAGGCTGCGGGTGCTGGTGGCGGAGGTCTCCCAGATGGTCACCAGCCGTTCCGGCTCGTTGTACGGCAGCGGTCGAAGCAGCGAGGCATCGACCAGGGCGAAGATGGCGCTATTGGCACCGATGCCAAGGGCCAGCGTCGTGACCGCCACCAGCGTAAAGATCGGCGCACTGCGCAACTGCCGCAGCGCGAACAGCACATCGTCTCGAAGTTCTTCCAGCCACAGCGCCATGTCCAGCTCCCGATCTCGCTTCCGGCCCAGGTCCACCATGATGCGTTTCACGCGGGCCATGTCACCCATTTTCCGGACGGCCGTGTCCCGGGCCAACTCCGGATCCATGCCGTCTTCGATCAACTCGCGCGTCCGCATCTCGACGTGGAAAGCGATCTCCTCGTCCACTTCCTGCGCCACCGGCACACGCCACAGCCACGACCGCAGCAGGCGCCTCATGTCGCGAACACCTTCGACACGCCGGCCGAGAATCTCCGCCAGCTGGCCATTTCAGCGGCAAGCTGCCTGCGTCCATCCGGAGTCAGGCGGTACAACTTGGCCCGGCGGCCCAGTTCCGAGGTGCCCCATTCCGCGTCGAGCCAGCCCTTGCGCTCCATGCGATAGAGGCAGGGGTAGAGCGACCCTTCTTCGACGAGCACGACTTCGCCGGTCGTCTCTTCGATAAACCGGGCAATCGCGTAGCCATGACGCGGGCCGTGGGCCAACGTCTTGAGAATCAAGGCATCCAGGGCCCCGTGTAACAGGGCATTGGGGGTTTTAGGCGGCATGCTGGACCCGGCTCGTTACCATGACAGTCTAGGTAATAGCCTTTGACGAGAACGCCCGCCAAAAGGTTTTCAATGGCAGCAAGGCCCGGGATTGCTTGGGCAATCGAAGATCACCGGGAGTGCGGCAAGCTCGGGTGCGCAGGGCCATGTGAAGAAGCCGGGGGTGGCACCGATTCAGCGAATACGCACGCCATCGCCCACACGACGCCCTATCTGGTGTATGTACTGGCAGCACGTAGCAGCGTGTTGATCAGGACGAGGAGACGACATGTGCGATAAGGACCATTTTGCAGAAAGCGTTGCGGAGTATGAGGCCAGGGGGCTGGTCACTCGGCGGCAGTTCGGGGTGCTGCTGGCGGCCGGCGCGGCCATGATGCTGCCCGAGGCGGCCAAGGCGCAGGCGACCAGTGAACGGGAGGTCGCGATCACGACGCCGGATGGCACGTGCGACGCGTATTTCGTGCATCCTGCGTCCGGTGCGGCGGCTGCGGTGCTCATCTGGCCCGACATCTTCGGGCTCCGTCCGGCGATGCGCAGCATGGGCAAGCGGCTCGCCGGAGCCGGCTATTCGGTGCTCGTCGTCAACCCGTTCTATCGGACGGGCAAGCCCACGGCCACCGGTGCGACACCGATCAAGGAGATGATGGCGTACCGCAAAGGCATGAGCGCGGCGACCGACATGACCGATGCGAAGACGTTCATCGCCTGGCTCGACGCGCAGCCGCAAGTGAACAAGAACCGCAAGGTCGGCGTGCACGGCTACTGCATGGGCGGTCCGATGTCTTTCCACACGGCATCAGCGGTGCCCGGCCGCATCGGCGCCGTCGCGTCGTTCCACGGCGGCGGGCTCGTCAACGACGCCGCCGGCCCGAACAGCCCGCACCTGCTGGCGGCCGCGACCAAGGCGTCGTTCCTGGTGGCCATTGCCGAGAACGACGACAAGCAGCGGCCCACCGACAAGACCGTGCTGAAGGAAACCTTCGACAACGCCAAGCTGGCGGCCGAAATCGAGGTCTACCAGGCCGCGCACGGCTGGTGCCCGCCAGATACGCTGGTCTACAACGAGCCGGCGGCAGAGCGCGCGTGGAGCCGGCTGCTGGCGTTGTACGGCAAGGCGCTCGCCTAAGTCATGCGGAGCAGGGCTTTGGGTGGGAAGTCTTAGGGCGTAACTGCCATGAGGGCTGCCGCTGGAATCGTGGTCCTCGCCCTGGTCGCCGCGTTTGGGCCGTGGGCGGCTGCGCGGCAGCCGCCGAGGCTCGAGGCCCGCTTCATCGGCAACATGGCGTTCTCGATCACCGACGGGTCGTTCACGCTCATGAGCGACTTCCCGTACGCGAGCGGGGCGGTGCGTGGCTACATGACCTACGACGCCGCCGAGGTGCGCTCGGCGACGAGCTCAACGCTGTCGCTGATCACCCATCGGCACGGGGATCACTGGTCGGCGCCGGTGTTTGCGGACACCAGCTGGATGGTCCTGGGGCCGGCGGACGTGACCACTGGGCTGGCCCCCGGCCGCGTCGTTCCGGTTTCGACCCACGTGCCCTACGGTCCGCTCAGGATCGACGTGATCGAAACGCCGCATGCTCAGATCGGCCATTACTCGTATGTCGTGACCTGGCACGGCCGCCGGTTGTATTTCAGCGGCGACACCGAGTCGCCCGCTCACCTGGTGGCGTTGAAGAGCCTGGACGTCGCGTTCGTGTCGCCGTGGCTGCTCGGTTCGGCCACGCGCAGCGGAGGCATCGATGCGAAGCGGGTGATTGTCTATCACCACACCACCGGCGAGGTCGTGCCGCATTGCCGCACCGGGTGCTCCGTGCCGCGGCAAGGCGAGACGCTCACGTTCTGAGGTGCAGTGCGGCTCCCTTCCGGATACCTCGTTACGCCACCTTCCCCAAGCGCCGTTGACCACGCCTGCATGCAGGCCTGGACCCCATCCTGCGCGGCAGCGGGCACGACGCCGCCGCGAGGTGCATCAGCATGAGCCGCACAGACCTCACGGCTTGGTCAGCTCCGCGAGCCGCCGCTTGGCGCCGTCGTGCCCGGGTGATTTGACGAGCGTCGACTGGTAGCGCTGGATGGCAAGTTCGCGCTCGCCGCGCGCGCGGTGCAGTTCGGCGAGGGCATAGTCGATCGAGGACGACTGCGGATAGAACTCGCCGTTCATTTCGAGGATCGCAATGGCCTCGGACGTCTGGCCCGCCTCCGTGAGCACGCGCCCGAGCTCGTTGATTTCCCATTCGCCGAAGTTGTACTTGCCGGCGACGAGGTCGTCGCGCCTGAGTTGCCGATACTTCGCCACGGCCGCGGCCGCGCCGTCCCGGGTGACGATCTCGAGGAGCGTGGTCTGGAGTGACTTGGGCAGCGCCAGACCGCGATGGCACGTGGCGCAACCGACGTTCACCCGAGGCTCGGCCCGGTGGGGCACTCCGGCGAGCATCGTGTTGTTCAACTGGTCCACCATCCGCAGCATGGCGCGGGCCTTCTGTTTGGCCGGTTTGTCGTCGGACGCGAACACCACGCCGTCAAGCAACACGCCGTCGCCGCCCGCGTGGCAGTGCTGACAGCGCACGTCGAGGGCGAACGAGAACTCGCGCATCTTCTGGACGAGCTGCGGCCGCGTGATGTCCTTGGGGAAGAACTGGAGATTCTCACCGCGCCACGGCGCCTGTGGGGCCTGAGCAGACAGGGGTGCGGCGGCAAGCGCCACCACGGCGAAGCACAGTTGACGAAACATGGAGCCTCCTTGTCGGGTTCCGGATGTGGCGCGGGTCGATTCTCGGGTATCGTTCTGCCAAGCGAAAGGCCTGATTGACGAGAAACCCCGTTCGTCCCAGCTGTTTCATGGCGCCACACGCCGGCCCTGCGGCCACCGGGCAGGGACAATAGCCGATGGTCCCAAGACGCAAGCTGCACCCCGCGATCAAGGCCGTCGTCGCGATCCTGCTTCTCGTAGGCGTTGGCATATTGTTCGTCCGGACGGCGCGTGACTCGAGATCGGAACCGTACGACGTCGACTCGCGTTGGCTCAGCGGCTGGACGCTGGCCATCGACGCGACCAGCGACAGCGAGGCGCTGGTATCGCTGCGTCCGCCTGCGGAGCTGCCGATGAACCTGTTTCGGCAGCTCTTCAGCCGTCAGATGGAGTCGCTGGGCACTCCGAGTGAGCCGGGCATTGCACTCGTGCTTCGCCGCGAGGTGCCGGCCGCGCAGGCGGAGGCTGTCGTGACGCTGGCGCGTCAATCAGGTCTGGATCACGCGAGGCCCACGCCGCGGTGCGTCGGATATCGACGGGTGTCCGATCTGGGCGTCGTCCGTCAGCTCTACTTTCTGGTGTTCGATCTGCCCGGCTACCAGGGTTTCCGGGAGCAGGTGGCGCCGATCGCCGGCCCGGGTTTCGAAGCCGGCGGGCTGTCGTCCGTCATGCTGATGGCCGCGCAGCCCGGCTTCGCCGGCTGGCAGCCGATTGTGGTGAACGCGGAGCGCGACTGCGTGGCCCCCGTGACCGTTCGGTGACGCGCCCGCTCGACAACCTGCCTTCCTCGTTCGTGGCGCGCAGCTTCTCCGTCGTCCATTCGGGGCTCGTGTGCAGCGTTCCACATCGACATCGCCGGTCGGCTTCGAAGTGATGAAGAACATCTCGGTCATAACTTCGTTCTTGCCCTTAGCGATGGCGCCACCGCCGTTCAAGGAAGCGCCAGGAACAATCAGCCGCATCTTACAGATGTGCTGGTATCGCTAACGATCCGAGCACATCTGCTGTGGCGGCACGTTGTGAGCGCACCGGCGACCTCATTCAATGACGCTAGAATCAACCAGGGTGATTACCCCCTTCCGTCTGGCGGCCGAATACGACGGCATGCGCCTCGCCACTTATCGCGCGCGGGGCGCGCGCGCCGCCTGCATTTCAATCGCCTCCGTGGGGGGAGCGGCGCTACTGCGCTACGACGACGTGGGCTATTTCAACGCCGTGTACGGGCACGAGGAGGATCTGGTCGACCGACTCGATGAAGTGGAGGCGTTCTTCCGCGGCTCGCCTCATGGATGTCGCATGATCACCCCGGCGTTGTCGCTCACGAGCCTGTTCGCGCGGGCGTCCGCGGCACGGGGCTGGGTACCGGACCAGGAATTCGTCTGGCTCACAGCCGACCCGTTACCTGCGCATTCGATCGTGCAGCCACGTTTCGAAGTCCGAGCGCCCCGTGCCGACGAGCACGCATTGTTCTTCCACACCTACCTGCACGCCTTCGACGCCGACCCGAGCCGCATCCCTGCCGCCGTCGACAACATGCGCCACCTGTTTTCCAATCCGCATCTGCATTTCCTGTTGGCCTGCCTCGACGGTCAACCTGCGGGTGTCGCCATGCTGTATCAGGCCGGCCGTTCCGCCCTGCTCTGTGGCGGAGCGATGCTGCCGTCCTATCGTGGCGCCCGCGGGCACGAGCTCCTCCTGGCGGCCAGAATCCAGCTTGCGCGTTCGCTCGGATGCACCGACATCCACTCGTGGGCGACCCACGGCGGTCGCAGCCACACGAACATGGAGCTCGCCGGACTGCGGCCCGTCGGGATGACGACGACCCTCCGGCTCCCAGCGGATCGCTTGGGAGCTCGGCCATGACGGTGGCGTCGGTGCCGTTCCGCTCACACCGAGCCGATGACAATGGGTTTACGCCACGCCCCTGCTTCGAGCCATTCGAGGTGTCGGCGGCCGAGCAGTCGATCGTCCAGCGGTTTGAGGACGTGGCTCTGCGACGCGGCGATGCAACCGCTGTTGTCGACGGTGAGCACGCCATCACATATCGGGCGTTGTTGACGCGCGCCTCCGGCATTGGTGCTGCGCTTCAGGACCGCTTCGGCACCCGCCCAGGGCCGGTCGCTCTTCGTCTCTCGTCCGGGGTCGCGGCGATTGAGGCGTTGTTCGGCGTGCTGCTCTCGGGCCGCAGCTACATCTTCCTCCCGCCGGATACCGGTTCCTCTGCGAGGGACGCAATAATCGCGGCCGTGAGTCCGGTGGCGGTCATCAGCGACGTCAGCGAGCCGACGACGGAGACCACGCTCACGGAGGCTGCGGACCCAGCAGCGCCTCCTGGCGTTCTACTCGACGAGCTCAACCGGGATCGTGGATCCTTCACGCCCGCGGGCGTGCACAAGCAGCCGGGGGACCTTGCCTGTCTGTTTGCGACGTCTGGCACGACCGGCATCCCTAAGATCGTCGGCTTGTCCCACCGCGCGGTCCTGTTCGATACCGGCCGCCAGATCAACGATCTGTTTCTCGGCCCGGACGACCGCATCGACCTGCTCTGTCACCCGTCGTTCAGCGCGTCGCTCGCTTCGATCTTCACGGCGCTGCTCACGGGGGCCGAGTTGCATGTGCTGAACGTGCGCGACCACCTCGGAGCGCTGGGCGGGTGGCTGACGCAATCAGGAATCACGATGAGCACGATGACCGTCTCCACGCTGCGCACCCTGTGCGCGACGATGCCGACGGGCGGTGCGCCCCCGCGCCTGCGGTTGATTTCGGTCGGCGGCGAGCCACTGCTCGCGAAGGATGTCGAGGCGTTCTTCGCCGCCTTTCCACCGCCGTGCGTGCTGCAGAATGCCATGGCCTCGACTGAAACGCGCACGTGCGCGCAGTACTTCGTGCCGCGAGCGATGCCTGACCACGGGTCGATACCCATCGGCTGGCCCGCCTACGGCAAGGAGATCGTCGTGCTCGACGCCGACCGAGCGCCGGTCGCAGCGGGTCAACCCGGTGAGATCGCGGTTCGCAGCCGCTATCTAGCCGAGGGCTACATTAATAGTGCGGCGCTGACGGCCGAACGGTTCGTTCCTCAACCTGACGGCTCGGTGCTGTTCCTCACCGGGGATCGCGGTTCCTTTCGCGACGATGGATGCCTGACGTTCCACGGTCGTATCGACGCGCTCGTCAAGATTCGCGGATACCGGGTCGAACCCGGCGCGGTCGAAGACGCGCTGACGCGCGATTCCCGAGTGCGTCAAGCGGCGGTCATCGTACGCGAGTCCGATGCGGGGGAGCCGCACCTGGTTGCGTATGTCGTGCTGGGAGCACGGACGGCCGCGACTGCCGACCAGTTGCTGAAAGCCGTCGCCGACCGACTCCCGGCTTTCGCGGTTCCGTCCGCGCTGGTGCTGCTCGGCGCGCTGCCAGTGACCCAGAACGGCAAGGTCGATTACCGCGCGCTGCGGCACCGGTCGGCGGAGAACGTGCTCCCGCCATCCGCCTTCCCGGAAGTCGACGCCGCCGCCGCCATGCGCCGAATCTGGTCCGAGGCGCTTGGCCATTCGGACTGCGGTCCTGACGACAGCTTTTTCGAATGCGGCGGCGATTCTCTGAGCGCGATCCGGGTGCAGATACAGGTGCATCGGCAGTTTGGGGTTGACCTCCCGCTCGAGACGCTCGTGCAGTACCGTTCGATGCGCGGCCTGGCCGAATGGCTGTCCCGCCACCCGCTCTCCGATTCTGACGCAGCGACTCTCGTGCTGCTCAGTCCAGGAGGAGCGCAGGTGCCGTTGTTTTGCGTTCCCACGATTGGTGGAGAACCCAGCGGATGTCGCCCACTGGCACACCGACTTGGCGGCGACCGGCCCGTGTACGGGCTCGGAACGACGGCTGCCGCGGCGCGCGCAGGGTGGGACGTGTCGATTGAAGCCATGGCGGCGGCGCACGTGAGGGCCATCGATCGGGTGATCTCCAGGGACACCCCCGTTTTGCTGTGCGGCCACTCGTTCGGCGCCATCATCGCGTTCGAGATGGCGCACCAGTTGATCGCCGCGGGACGTCCCCTGGGACTGCTCGCGATCATCGACATGCCTCTCGACGGCCGCGGTCCGTGGTGGACATGGGTGCCCGACGTCCTCGGCAACGTGCCCGCCTGGCTTCGCTATGACGCGATTCAGACGGACATGGCGACGCTCGTCGCCCGGGGCGTCGGCAAGGCGGCGCTCCTGGTGCGCCGGAGGCTCGCCCGGTTCCGCCGCGAGAGCGGCGCGCCGACGCCGGTGGACTTGCGCGCCTATTTTGGAAGTCAGCGCGTTCCGATCGAAATGCAGGAGCGATTGATCGCGAGGCTGCAGGCGCTGCGGCGATACCGGTTACGCCCGTTGCCGGCGCCGGTCGTACTCTTCAGGGCCCGGGCGCAGGCGCTCCTTGGCCGCAATGACCGATACCTGGGTTGGGAAGCCTTCGCGACCGCCGTGGATGTCTGCGATGTGCCAGGACATCACGAGTCGTGCGTCGGCGAACCGAATGTTGCGCGTATGGCCGAACTCCTTGCCGCCCATCTGGCTGCGGTGCAACGCTCCTGATGGTGCGTTCGAGGCGCTAACCCGATCATCACCACCGATTCCGAGCAACTGACGCCGGCCATGTGTCGCCAGATCGAGCATGGTTTCCGGGAATCCACTCAGTCCTGACGGCGCTGAACTCCTTCGGTGCCGTCAATAACAAAAGGGACCACCGTGGCCCCTTTTGTTATTTCCTATTTTCTATTTCTTATTTCTTATTCCTTATTTCTTACTTCGTTTCGTCCATGATCACCTGCGCGTAGGCGGTGGCGCGCGCGGCGTTCGGGGCCGCGTAGCCGGTGTACTTCGCCGGGGTGGTCCATTCCTTCACCGCATCGGCCGCGGTCTTACCCGCCTTCTTGGCAGCCTGGACGTGCGCCACGAAGTCGCCCACGAAATCGGCGTACTCGCGCATGTCGGCGGGCGTGGTCTGGGCCGGCGTGTGGCCGTTGATGATGGTGTCGACGTTCTTCACGCCGTCCACCGCTTTCCTGAGCGTGGCCGCGTATTGCACGCCGGAGCCGCCGTTACTCTTGTCCATGATCGGCAGGCCCTTGTTCGGGAATGTGTCGCCGACGTGCATGACGCGCAGCGCCGCGAATTCCACGAAGGCGTCGCCGCCGGTATGCGCGGGCCCGAAGAAGTAGAGATTGACCTGGTCTGCTCCCGAGCCGATCGACAACGTGTCGGTGAACGTCCGCTTGGCGAGGCCCTTGCCCGGGTTGGCCTTGAACACGTTCTCGGTATCGCCGAGGCCGGTGACGCCGGTGGTGGTCGGCAGCATCTTCGCGGTGTTGGCGTGCGCGACGATCTCCACCGTGGCCGGCATGGCGATGTTGCCGCTGACGTGATCGTAGTGGGTGTGGGTGTTGATCACCCTGGTGACCGGCTTGTCGGTGACGGTCTTGATCTTGTCGAGCAGCGGCTGTCCCCAGCCGGGGTTCTTGGTATCCACCACGGTCACGCCGGACGCGGTGGCGAACACGGCGGTATTGCCGCCGCCGCCGCGGATCACCCACAGGTTGTCTTTGACCTTTTCAACCGTCAGGTTGTCGGCCGATGGTGGCGGCGGTGGCTGCTGCGCGACGACGGCAACGGTCAGGGCGCCGGAGAGGACGAGTGTTCCCAGGACGAAAGTGCGTTTCATGTCCGAGGATGTTAGACCATTTGCGGCTTGATCCGCTCCCGGGCCGCCCGCTTGGCTGAGCTAGACCCGCCGCCGGAACAACCTCGCCATCCGCGGGTCGCCGATCAACGTTCCGGTCCGCGACCACGGCGGTCCCGGCGAGGACTTCTCGTCCCACGGCGCGCCCCGCCAACCAAATCGCGCCCCTCTCCGTCAAACCCGATCGTAGATAACGTCACATTATGTCGAGACCCCAGCTGCCGGCGCTGACGCACCTGCAATTCCTGGTGCTCGGCGTGTTGCGAAACGGCGAGCTACCGGGACGAGCGCTGCGCGATGCCTGGCCGGCTATGGCATCCGCCGCACCGGGCCGGCGTTCTATCAACTGATGGCGCGTCTCGAGAAGGATCGGCTCGTCGACGGGTGGTACGAGCAGATCACGGTCGGCGATCAGGCGGTCACCGAGCGGCGCTACCGCATCAGCGGTGACGGCAAGCGCCGCTGGAACGAGGCGCGCGCGTTCTACGAGCACGTCGCGCGCGCGCCACGAAACTGCGGTGGTCCGATGCCTGAGTTTCGCCGCGGCCTGGCGCGCTGGTTGCCGCGAGCAGGCCGAGCGCGATCTGTTTCATCCGTCGCTGGAGGACCTTGCGCGCCGCCGGCGTGACAGCGGTGTTCGCCTGCAGCTCGCGACGATCGCGCTCTGGTTCGATTGCTGGCGGGTATGGCTGAGAGCCCATTCGATTCGCGCGTGCGCGCCTCCCGCGCGCGCTCACTCGCTCAGGGCGGGCCGGTAGGTGTTGCCTGGCCGGCCCGGAAGGACTATCGCGCCATGTTTCTCCAGGATCTGCGCCGCGCACTGCGGCTGTTTCCGGCTGGAACCCGGTTTCACCACCGCCGCCGTGCTGACGCTGGCGCTCGGCATCGGCGCGAATACCGCGCTGTTCGCGGTCGTCGAGGCGGTGCTGTTGCGGCCGCTGCCGGTGAGCAACGCCGACGAGATCGGTGATCCTGAAACATCGCGATGCGCACGACCGGGATTACCAAGGAGTTCCTCGCCATTGGCGATTTGTCGACCTGCGCGAGCGCGCAGCAGACGTTGCAGCCGCTCTGACCGCGTACGGCGGGATGCAGGCGACGCTGTTCGAGGGTGATGAGCCGCGCGCGTCAGCGGCCTCGGCGCGACGCCGGAACTGTTCGAAGCGCTGCGCGTGCAGCCGGCCCTGGGCCGCTTGATCACCGCCGACGATCTGCGCGCCGGCGCGCCGCCGGTCGCTGATGATCAGTCATGAGCTCTGGCAGACACGCTTCGGCTCGGATCCCGGACATTATCGGCCGCGGCGTGCAGTTGAACGCGACGCGGCGCCCGGTGATCGGCGTGCTGCCGCGCGGCTTTCACTTTCCGCCGAACTCGTCCACCGACGTCGCCTTGCCGCTGACCCTGCCGGCGACCGCGCCGCCGCAGCGCAAGAGCGGCTGGACGTTCGCGCTGGGGCGATTGCGCCCGGGCCAGTCGATCGGCGCCGTCGTCTCGGAGCTCGACTCGCTGTCGCACCGAGTTGGCGCGAGAAGTTTCCCGATCAGAATCGCGGCTCCCAGTACTTTGCCGAGCCGCTGCGTGACGCGCTGGTCGGCGACACCAAGCGCCCTTTGCTCCTGCTGCTGGCGGCGGTCGGGTTCGTGCTGCTGATCGCGTGCGCCAATGTCGGCAACCTGCTGCTGGCGCGCTCGCTCGGGCGGCGCCAGGAGATGGCCGTGCGCACCGCACTTGGCGCGGCGTGGACCCGCCTCGCCGCGCAGCAACTGATCGAAGCGCTGGTGCTGGCGCTGACCGGCGGCGTGATTGGCGTGGCTGATCGCCTGGCAGGCGGCGCCGTTGCTGGCCGCGCTGGTTCCGGAGACGACCCAGGTGCCGGCGCTGCAGGACGTCGGCCTCAACATCCCGGTGGTGGCGTTCTCCCTGGTGGTGTCGGTGCTGGCCGCGGTGTTGTTCAGCGCGGTGTCGTCGCTGGCGCTCGCCAACACCGCACAGCGTGCCGTGCTGGCTTCCACTCGTGGCACGTCGATGAGCGGCGGCGCCAGGCGCGCGGCCTCGCTGCTGGTCGCCGGCGAGATCGCGCTGGCCGGCATCCTGCTCGTCGGCGCCGGACTGACCCTGCGCAGCTTCGCGAATCTGATCGCCGTCGATCCGGGGTTCCGCACCAGCCACGTGTTGACCGTGCAAATGAACGTGCCGGCGGCGCGGTATCCGACGCCGGAGTCTCAGGCCGAATTTTATGGCCGCGCTTTCAGCGCGCTCGAGGGACTGGCGGAGGTTGAGCATGCGGGCGCGGCGGCGGTGACGCCGTTGACCGGCAACAACTGGACGGTGGGCTTCGAACGGGACGATCGGCCGGTGCCGGCGGGCGAGCGTCCGCCCGATGTCGGCTGGCAGGCGGCGACCAGCGGGTATTTCCAGGCACTGCGGATTCCGCTACGCGCCGGCCGGCTGTTCGACGATCGCGACCGCTCGGCGACGATCGCGCCGGTGATCATCAGCGAAGAGATCGCCCGACGGTTCTTCGCCGGCGAGAATCCGATCGGCCATCGCCTTCGCGGTGGCGACAACGGCCTCGAGATCGTTGGCGTGGTCGGCGACATCCGCCGCGCCGCGTTGACCGATCGACCTCGCGCCGACATGTATTTCCCCTTCTCCGGAGCCGGGGCCACGCTGTTCGTGCAGACGACGGGCGATCCGCTGGCGGCCTTGCCGGCGGTGCGCACGGCGCTGCGCACGCTCGAGCCGTCGGTGATCGTGCATGGCGCCCGCACGCTCGACGACATTGCCGCGGCGTCGATTGCGATCGCCGCGCTGGCGATGCGCCTGCTGGCAGGCTTCGCGGTGGTGGCGCTGCTCCTGGCCGCGATCGGCATCTACGGCGTGATGGCGTACAGCGTGCGGCGGCGCACGCGCGAGATCGGGACGCGGGTCGCACTCGGCGCCAATCGCGGCGACATCGTTCGTCTGGTGATGCGGGAGGGCGGCGTGATCACGGCCACGGGCGTCGCGATCGGCCTTGCCGCCGGGCTGCTGGCCGCGCGATCGCTGTCGGCGGTGCTGTTCGGCGTGCCGCCGACCGATCCGCTGTCGCTGATGACGGCCGCCGCGGTGCTGTCGGCCACCGGCATGGCCGCGTGCTACATTCCGGCGCGGCGCGCCTCACGCGTCGATCCCGCGCGAACACTCACGACGGAATGACGATCGGGGATCGCTCGTTCCCGATCCCTGATCCCTGATAGAGTCTCGCCCCATGGCCACACTCTTCGTGCTCCTCCTGACACTCTCGACCGAGCAGGCCCAGGGAGCGGCGACCTACATCAGTAAGGAAGATTACGAGGCGGTCCTCAAAGAGCAGATCGCCAAGAACGTGGTCGACCGGCCGATCAAGGCGAGCGAGGTGCCGGGCGGCAAGGCGTCGGTGGCGATGCTGCACCGGGCCAAGGCGGAAGCCAGCGCGCTGATTCACGACCACGTCACCGAGACCTACTACATCCTGTCAGGCTCCGGGACGATGGTCACCGGCGGCAGTCTGGGCAGCGCGAAACCGACCGACCTGACGCGCGTCAACGCCGGGATGAGCCAGACCGGCACGCGCATCGGCGGCGAGGCACGCAAGGTGAAGCCTGGCGACATCATCATGATTCCGGCAGGCACGCCGCACAGCTTCAGCGAGCTGGATGGGCCGATCAGCTACCTGGTCTACCGCTTCGAGCCATCCGCGGGGAAATGACCCGGCGGCCCCGAATTTCATCCCAGCCAATTGTTGACGTCGCGGTTTTCTGTCCGCGCCCATCATGCAACTCGTAGTACATGAATGGGCTGCGCGTGTTGAAGAGAGCATTGGAGGCACCATGGCAGTGAAGGCAATTCCGGATGGTTATCACTCACTGACGCCCTACCTGGTCATCAAGGGCGCAGCGGAAGCGATTGAGTACTACACGAAAGTGTTCGGCGCCGAGGAGACGGTGCGGATGCCCGGACCCGGCGGCGGCATCATGCACGCGGAAGTGAAGATCGGCAATTCGATGCTGATGCTCGCTGATGAAAATCCCGAGCGCGGGTATCTATCGCCGGCGACGACCGGCGGCGCCGGCGTCTCGATCATGCTGTACACGACCGACGTCGACGCGACGTTCAAGAAGGCAGTGGAGGGCGGCGCCAAGGCGGTTCAGCCGCCTACCGACATGTTCTGGGGCGATCGCATGGCAAACATCACCGACCCGTTTGGTCACAGCTGGGCGATCGCGACGCACACGAAAGACGTGTCGCCGGAGGAGATGGAGAAGGCGATGCAAGCAGGCTAGCAGGCTAGCAGGCCAGCAGGCTAGCAGCCTGCCGGCCTGCTAGCCCTTCGGGAGCGCTCGCAGGAGTCCCACGAGCATTCGGCCGACTTCGGAGGCGTGACTGATCAACGTCTTCGCGTCGCCGTCGTTCAGGAATTTCAACCGTAGCGCGAGTTCGAGTTGCGTCTGGAGTTCCGCTTCCGAGCCGTGCGCGATTTTCAGGTGCCGCGGGTAGTTGAGGCCGCCGATGGCCTTCCCCTCGGCAATGTTCGATGGAATCGATGTGGCCGCCCGCCGCAGCTGCGATCGCAGACCAAACATCTCGGAATGGGGGAAACCGTCGGTGACCTCGTACACGCGCACCGCCAGGTCCATGCCTTTGCGCCACACCTCAAGATCGCGAAACGACTGAATCATCATCGACCTCCACAACTGGAGGTGCACGAATCTGGCCGCTCAAGATCGCGCACTCTTTCGTGGGGAGCCGTTCGCGAGTACGCACTCAATGCGACGTCGTCGACGGGCACGCCCGGCAAAATCTGCGCGCCCGCCAGCCCGCTAGCTCGCTGACCTGCTAGCCCGCTAGCCCGCTAGGCCTGCTAGCCCGCTGGCCTGCTAGCCCGCTGGCCTGCTAGCCCGCTGGCCTGCTAGCCTGTCCCTACTCCGCCCTCAACCCGTCCACCGGGTTCACCCGCATCGCGCGCAGCGCCGCCGGCACGCACGCGACGAGTGCCGCGACCAGCAGGAGCGAGCTCGCCGCCGTCATCGCCAACGCGTCGCTGGTCGTCACGCCGTAGACGACCCGCGTCAGCGCGCTCTCGGCCAGGCGCACGATCACCAGGCCAACCGCGAGGCCGGCGACCACGAGCACCGCGCTTTGGCCGAGCACCAGCGCGCCGACCGACGAGGGCTTGGCGCCGAGCGTGAGCCGAATCGCGAGCTCGCGCGTCCGTAGCGCCACCGACCACGAGAACAGGCCATAGACGCCGAGCGCCGCCAGGAGCGCCGCAAGCCCGCCGAAGAACAGCAGGATCGTCATCAGCAGCCTGGCTTCCGCCGTCTTCGTCGCGAAGCGCTCGCCCCACGTTTGCGTCGTGCTCATCGGCACGTTGGGCACCACCTGTGCGCAGGGCATTGCGCATCGCCGCCTGCGCCGCTGCCGCGTCGGCCGCCTTCACCGCAATGAACACTTCCGAGAACGGGAACTGGCGCGTCGTGAAATAGATCGCCGGTTCCACGCTCTGCCCGAGCGGCACGTTGTTGACGTCGCGGACCATGCCGACGATCTCGAAGGGCATGCCTTCATGCGGCGCGGCGCGCGCGTTCGGCGGCGTCTTCAGATTGACGCCGAGCGGCCCGATGCCGGTTGCCCACGTGCGAAGGCACCCGGCCGACCGGGTCGACATCCGCCAGATACCGGCGCGCGAAGCTCTCGTTGACGATTACCACGCCGAGGCCATCGCGGTTGTCGAAGGCGGTAAACGCCCGCCCGCGCGCGAGCGTCGCGCCCATCGCCTCGAAATAGCCGTCGCTCACGCTGTGCATCTGCGCCTGCGGCAAATCCTCCTGTCGTGCGGGACGCGGTTGCCCCTCGATCAGGAACGGATTGCGCCAGCCGACGCTGAAGGGCAGGAAATTGGATGCGCCGGCGGCGCCGACCCCCGGCTGCTGGCGAATCTCGTCGAGCAGGCGCGCATGCATGTTGGCGACCGGCACCCAGGTGGTTTCGATGGTGCCGCCGCTCGCCGGCGCGCCGACGGCGGACGCCGACAACTGCACGGTGGCTATGGTCACGTCGTCGGCGCTCACGCCGGTCGGGGTCTCCATCATCCGGCCGACCGTGCGCACGAGCAACGCCGAGCTGACGAGTAGCGCACAGGCCATGGCCACTTCGGCGGCGACCAGCACCGAGTAGATGCGGCGCGCCCCCTTGGAGCTGCCGCGCTCACCGGTCTTGAGGTCGCTCGTGAACTGCGTGCGCAGCAGGAGCAGCGCCGGCACCAGCCCGAAGATCAACGTCGTCACGGCGACGACCCCCAGGCTCAAGCCGAGCGCGCGGACGTCGACGCCCGCCTCGGCAAGCCGCGGGATGTTCACCGGCGTGAAGCTGATGATCAGCGGCAGCGCCACCAGCGTCGCGACAATGCCGACGAGAGCGCCGGCAGTGGACAGCACGAGACTCTCGGCCATCAGCTGCGTCACCAGTTGCCGCGGCGCCGCGCCGAGCGCCACGCGCACCGCGATTTCCTTTTCGCGCGACAGCGCCCGCGTCAGCAGCAGGGTGGCGACGTTCAGTACGCCGATCATCAGCAGCAGCGCGACGGCGCCCAGCAGCACCATCAGCGCCGGCCGGTAGTAGCCGAGCTGTTCATCGAGCAGCGGCACCAGCCGCGCGTTCCATCCCTTGTTGGTGCGCGGCGTGTTCCTGGGCGAGGCGGGTGCCGAGCGTCTCCACCGCGCTCTGCGCCTGTTCGAACGTCGTGCCCGGCGCCAGCCGCGCGACCGCCTCCATGAAATGGGCGGCGCGGCTATGCTGCGTGAAATCCCACCGCACCCGCTGCCACACATCGACATCGTCCGGAAAATGGAACTTCGGCGCCATCACGCCGACGACGGTGTAAGGCGTGTCGTTGAACGACAGCGTCTTGCCGATAATCGACGGATCGCCGCTGAAGCGGGCCCGCCACAGCCGATCGCTGATCACGCAGATCAATTCATTGGTGACGAAGGTCGGTCCGCCGGCGGGGAAGCCGGCGCCAATCTGCGGCTTCACACCCAGCACGTCGAACAGGTTGCCGCCAACTTCGATGGTGTTGACGCGCATCGGATCCTTGCCGGGCTCGGTGAGGTTGATGCCCGGGCGCCACCAGCCGGCGGCGTCGGTGAACACCGGCAGCGCGCGGTAGTCCATGAAGTTCACGGGAGAAATCGGATCGTGCGCCAGGCCTTTTTCCGGATTGGTGTCCCACAGCGTCACCAGGCGATCGGCGTCGGCGTAGGGCAGGGGCCGCAACACCACCGAGTCGACCACGGTAAAGACGGTCGTGGCCGCACCGGTGCCGAGACCGAGCACCAGGACGGTGACGAATGCGAACGTCGGATGCTGACGGAACTGTCGGACGGCAAGTCGTATCGCGCTCCACACGTTCAGGCTCCTTCCGCCGGCGGATCGCGCCATCAAATCGGCGCGCGCGGCTTGACGACGATCGGGATGCTTCATGGCGTGGCCTTGAAGCAGGGAGAATGCGGACTCTTCGAGCGCGGCCATCGCGCGGCGCCTGGCTTCCGGGGCGCCGGTGCCCTCGGCAAGAGCGGCGGCATGAAGATCTTCGAGATACGCGACCAACTCGTCGATCGTCGCGTCGGGCAGCTCAACGCCCGACTTGCCGACATGGCGGCGCACTTCGGCGCGGGGATCGAATGGCGTCATCGCGGTGTCGAATCAATGTTCAATCGGTGGCCGTCTTGACGCCGGCTATCAGCGTCAACGCGCCGATGAAACGTGCCCAGTCTTCGCGCTGCGTCGCAAGCATGGCGCGGCCGCTGTCGGTGATGCGGTAGTAGCGTCGGCGACGCTGTCCCGCTTTCTCGACCCATCGGCCCTTGATCAGCGACCGCTCCTCGAGCCGGTAGAGCGTGGCGTAGAGCGACGCCATGGTGAAATGCACCGCGCCGCCCGAGCGCAGCTCGATTTGCCGGCCGATCTCGTAGCCGTGGTGGTCGGCTTCGTCGACCAGCGCGAGGATGAACAGGTCGGCGCTGCCTTTCTTGGCGGCATCGATGGCCGAGCGATCCGCCTCCGCCGCGGTGCGGCTGCGGCGCGACAAGCCGAGGACCAATCTCGTCATATATAGGCAAGCTGTATATCAGACGGGGCCGGCCTTCGAAGGGTTGGCTCGCGTCCGTTGGCGGACACCAGATTTGCGCGCGGGGACGCATTCGTCATCGACCGCCGGAAATCAGGCCTGAATTCGCGGGTACACGCCTTGCTCTCTCGCTCGACATGATCGGCGATCTGCGATTTGCGTGGCGCGCGCTGTGGAAGAGTCCGACGACCACGCTCGGCGCCATCCTGGCGCTGGCGCTCGGCATCGGCGCCACGACGACGATGTTCGGGTTGTTGAATGCGGTGGCGCTACGGCCGTTGCCGTATCCCGAGTCGGATCGACTGGTCGAGCTGTGGGGCAACGTCGAGCGTCAGGTGGTGGAGCGGCGTGGCACCTCGATCCCCGATTACCTCGACTGGAAAGCCCAAAGCCGATCCTTCGATTTGATGTCGGCATGGAGCGGAAACTCGTTCATCCTTTATGGCAGCGGCGCTCCAGAGCGCATTACGGGCGAGGCGGTTGCGGGCGAATACTTCGCGGCGCTGGGCGTCGAGCCCCTTCTCGGCCGCGCGCTCACGTCGGCAGACGACGCCGACAACGCGCCGCTCTCGGCGGTGATCGGCGAGCGATTGTGGGAACGGTCGTTTGGCCGCCGGCCCGACGCCATCGGCAGGGCGATTCAACTCGACAACCAGGTGTTCACCATCGTCGGCATTGCGCCGGCGCGGTGTTACCGGCCGATCGGATACGGGCGAAGTGTGGGTGTCGATGCTCGCCTCGACCCCGCCGCAGGGCCGGGCGGCACGCGGCAACCGCGGCTTCGCTGTGCTCGCCCGGCTGGCACCCGGCGTATCGCCTGCGCAGGCGCAGGCGGACGTCACCGGCGTGGCGCGGCAACTGGCGCAGGCCTATCCCGATACCAACGAAAAGCGTGGCGTTGAGGTGTCGCTGCTGTCGAACGAAGTGTTCGGGCCGATCCGCC
This sequence comes from uncultured Acidimicrobiia bacterium, assembly GCA_963795125.1. Classification (GTDB taxonomy): domain Bacteria; phylum Acidobacteriota; class Vicinamibacteria; order Vicinamibacterales; family UBA2999; genus 12-FULL-67-14b. The sequence continues at coordinate 675,071 of CAWCGQ010000003.1, forward strand.
CGGCCATTTCGCTGTTGTTCGGAGCGGTCGCCCTCGTGCTCGTGATTGCGTGCGCGAGCGTTGCGAGCCTGCTGCTGGCGAGGACCGAGTCGCGGCGGCGGGAATTCTCGTTGCGCCGCGCGATTGGCGCGGACCAGGGGCGGTTGATTCGCCTGATGTTGTCGGAAAGCGCGTGGGTGGTGGCGCTTGGCGGCACCGCGGGATGCCTGCTGTCGATGTGGGCCGGCGACGCGCTCCTGGCGCTCAGCCCGGTGCAGCTGCCAAGTTTTGCCGCGCCGGGGATCGACTGGCGGACGCTGGCGTTTGTCGCCGGTCTCGGCGTGTTCATCACGGTCGTCGTCGGCTTGTCGCCGTTGCGCTCGATGGGCGGGCGTTCGCTTGCGCAGGATCTGCGCGAGGGCGCGATCGAGGCACGTGGCGGCGCCACCGGCCGCACGCTGCGGATTATCGTGGCCGGGCAGATTGCGGTGACGGTAACGCTGCTGGTTGGCGCGGCGCTCTTCGGGAGAAGCTTCACGGCGCTCGCCAGGTTCGACCCGGGCTTCGACGCCAGCGGCGTGGTGGGGATGCGCGTCCAGCTGCCTGTGGTGGCGGGCGCGCAGACCGCCCCGCCCGCCGTGGCCCGAACGGTCGATGCCGGCGCACCGGCGCTGGCGTTGCTGGACGAGCTGCGCGGGCTTCCCGGCGTTTCGCACGCCGCCCTCGCATCGGCCATCCCGCTCGGCGGGCAGGGGGCGATTTTCTACTCGGCCGAAGGCATCGGCGCGGTCGACGCCACCAATCGTCCGCGGGCCTTCCTGACGCGGGTGTCACCCGGTTACGTCGAGACCATCGGGCTGCGGTTGATCGAAGGCCGCGCCTTCGGCCCGGCCGACCTCGGCGTGAATGCGACGAATGTGATGGTGACCGCGGCGCTGGCCCGCCGCTTCTGGCCTGGTCAGAGCGCGATCGGCCGCCGCATCAAGAGCGGTGATCTGACGAGCGAGAGCCCGTGGTGGACGATTGTCGGCGTGCTGCAGGATGCGAACCTGCGCGGCATTCCTCGGAATCCCACCACCGACCCCGACATCTTCCTGCCGTTCAACGAGCGATCGCGCGGCTTCGCGGTGTTGCTGAAGACCTCGGCCGATCCCTCGACGCTGGTCAAGCCGGCCACCGAGTTGATGCGTCGCCGCGAGGCCGGCATCGCGGTGTTTGCGGCACGGCCGCTCAGCGAGCTGGTGGACGAGCAGCTGGCGGCCAGCCGTTTTCTGACCTGGCTCACCGCGGTGTTCGCGGGCACCGCGCTGGTGCTGGCGATGATCGGCATTTACGGACTGCTCGCCTACTGGGTCGGCCAGCGCACCCGCGAGATCGGCGTGCGCGCCGCGCTTGGCGCCAACCGCGGCCAGCTGCTCGGCCTGGTGATCGGGCAGGGGCTGACGCTCGCGCTGATCGGGGTCGTTACCGGCGGCGTGGCGGCGGCGGTGCTGGGACGGCTGGTCGAGACCGAGCTCTACTCGGTGAAGCCGCTCGACATCGTGTCGTTCGCGATGACGGCCGGTGTGATGATCGTGACCGCGCTGGTCGCCAGCCTGGTCCCCGCGCTGCGCACGCTGGGCATCGACCCGATCAGCGCGCTAGGCGGCGAGTAACCGACAGCGGGCGGAGGAACGCCTCGATCTCGGCGCGTTTCGCCAGCGCATCCGACTCGCCCAGCTCGATCAGGCGCTTGACGTAATCGGTCTGGAACATCACCAGGCTGAGCATGTCGTTCGAGCGCGTTTCCTTGGTGCCGAGGCCGCGCGTGAAGAAGCGGAACGCCTTGGGCAGGTCCGCCTCGTAGGCGTTCGCCATTCGGCCCAGGTCCTCGGACGGCCTGAGCACCAGCAGATCGATCGGTCGCAGCCCGAGGCGGCGATCCTCGGGATGCTGCTCGATCAAGGCATTGATCTGGCGCAGCTGCATGGCGTCGGAATCCAGTTGATCGAGGAAGATGGCGTTGAAGAGCGACCCGGCCACCTGCGCCGGCGGCGGGTAGCCGACAATCGACGGTCGATCCGCCTCGGCGCGTGACTTCGCGTAGCGCGTCGTCACCGCGATGATCCGCTTGGCGCCGAGGTGGATGGCCGGCGACAGCGGCTGGGTGAGGCGAATGCCGCCATCCCCGTACCAGGCGCCGTCCACTTCGATCGCGGGAAAGAAAAACGGCAGGGCGGCGGACGCCATCACGTGATCGATGCGCAACTCGCACATCGAGCTCTTGCGCAGCGGCCGCTCCCATGCCGGCATCGCGAAATCCTCGCGCGTCTGCACCCAGGTGACCGACTGGCCGGTGGTGTAGCTCGACGCGGTGAGCGCAAACGCGCGCAGCCACCCGGCGCGCAGGTTGGCGTTGATGCCGGTGAGCGGCCCGTCCGTCGCATGGAACTCGCGCTCCAGCACTTCGCGCAGTGGCTTGGTGTCGACCATGCTCTTCGCCGGCGGCAGCGGCGACTTGCCGCCGGAGACCAGGCGGCCGCCCCAGCGCAGCGCGCGCCAGACCAGGTTCTGGGTATCGACGCGGAACACGTCGTCGATGCGGAGGGTGCTCCACATTTCGGCGAGCTCGTCGACCTTCTGTTGATACGGTTCCTGCCGCGAGGCGAGAAATGCCGCGTTGATGCCGCCGGCCGAAACGCCGGTCAGGATGTCGGGCACGGCCTCGGGAAACTCGCGCGCGAGAATCCGGAGCACCCCGACCTGGTATGCGCCACGTGCGCCGCCCCCACTGAGGACTAGGGCGAGGCCAAGCGGTTGCGTCGTCATCGCTGTCAGATGATACCTGCGTCGACGATCGGGCAGAGCCAGGGTTCCAGGGTGCCATTGGTTCCAAGGGGTTCCACAGGCATCGTTCTGCTATCGTTCCACGGGTTCCGAGTGAAGTGGCCGCGGACCGAACCCCTGGAACCGGAGACGAACGACGCCCTTGGAACCCTTGGAACCAATGGAACCTTTGGAACCCAACCGACTAGACCGATCGCGCGTCGCGCTTCAGGAACGCGCCGGCGCCCGGCTTGCCCGTGAACTTCCCGCCGTCGACGATCACCTTGCCGCGCGACAGGACGGTTTCGGTGGCGCCGGTCACCTCGCGACCTTCATACGGGTTGTAGTCCACCTTCATGTGATGCGTCTTCGCCGAAATCGTGGTCTTCCTTTCGGGATCGAAAATGACGATGTCGGCATCGGAGCCGGGCGCGATGGTGCCCTTCTTCGGGAACATACCGAAGATCTTTGCGGGTGACGTGGACGTGAGCTCGACAAACCGGTTGAGCGAGATCTTCCCGGTGCGCACGCCGCCGTCGTAGACCAGGCTCATGCGCGTCTCGACGCCAGGGGCGCCGTTCGGGATCTTCGAGAAGTCGGTTTCGCCGAGATGCTTCTCCTTCATGCAGAACGGACAGTGATCGGTGGCAATTGCCTGAAGGTCGTTCCCGGCGAGTCCACGCCAGAGCCGATCCTGGGTCGACTGGTCACGCAGCGGCGGGCTCATCACGTATTTCGACCCCTCAAAGCCAGGCTCCTCGTAGTTGTCGTACGACAGGAACAGATACTGCGGGCACGTTTCCGCGAAGGCGGGAAGCCCGCGGTCGCGCGCCTCGGTGACCATTTCGAGCGCTTCCGCCGCCGACAGGTGCACGATGTAGACCGGCACGTCGGCGATCTCGGCGAGCGCGATTGCGCGATGCGTGGCTTCGCCTTCCGCGCGCGCCGGACGCGTCAGCGCGTGATACTTCGGCGCCGTCTGGCCGTTCTTGAGCGCCTCCTTCACCAGCACGTCGATGACGCCGCCGTTCTCGGCATGCATGCAGATGGTGCCGCCGTTCTTGCCGGTTCGCCGCATCGCCCGGAAGATGCTCGCATCGTCCAGCATGAACACCCCGGGGTAGGCCATGAACAACTTGAACGAGCTCACGCCCTGCCTGACCATGGCGTCCATTTCGATCTCGACCTGGTCGGTCAGCTCGGTGATGATCATGTGGAAGCCGTAGTCGATCGCCGCCTTGCCCTCGGCCTTCTTTGACCACGTCTCGAACGCGTGGTGCAGCGTTTCGCCGCGATACTGAATGGCAAAGTCGACAATCGTCGTCGTCCCGCCAAAGGCCGCGGCAATCGTCCCCGACTCGAAGTCGTCTGCCGAGGTCGTCCCGCCAAACGGCATGTCCATGTGCGTATGCACGTCGATGCCGCCGGGCAGCACGAATTTACCCCGGGCATCGATCACGCGATCGGCCGGCATTGTCAGCGCGGTGCCAATGGTGGTGATCTTTTCGCCTTCCACCAACACATCCCCGACGTATCGATCGGTGGCGGTGACGATGGTGCCGTGCTTAATCAGGATGGACATGGCAGGACATCTTACAGGGTGCGTAGGGTGCGTAGGGCGCGTGGAAGCAGAAAGGATGGCCGCAATCGACGCAGACGTACTCCGAGTAGCCGTGGCGTTTCGTGAGAAAGCGGATCGAATGGCCGGTAAGGACGCAGACGGCTGGGTGTCGGATCCTGCCGGTGACTCCACTGCTCTTCAGAAAGGAATGACCGCAAAAGCACGCGTGTTCGGTGAAACCGTCACGCGTCGTGACGTCGCGGACTCGATGCCCGAACAGGCCGCAGAGGTAGCGGACCTTCTTCCGAAACATCGCGTTCTCCGAATAGGGATCGAGATCTGCCCGAAACACCAGCGTGTGGCCGCACTGCGTGCAGACGTATTCATGGTGACCGTCGCGCCTGGCCATCGGCTCGTAGGCGTGCGTGCCCAGGAAACACGACAGGGTGTGGCGGACGCGGGTCAGCGACCCGTCTTCGCGCAGGTAGTCTGCACCGCAGCGGCACTTCCGTTCCTGATGTGCCGCGGTCCGGAATACGTGGTTGTCAACATGATGTCCCCATAACCGGCACGAGAGCGTGGTGAGCATGGCGATTCCCCTTGATGAGGAATGTGCAACATGCCACTGAATCGGCTCATCCCCCCGGCACCCGAGGCACCCTACGCACCGCACCCTACGCACCTTGCTCCCCCCCCACCCTTGCCCCTATAGTTCGCCCCATGACGCCGGACATCTCGGTCACGTTCACGGGGCTGAAGTTCATCAACCCGTTCCTGCTGTCGTCGGCGCCGCCGACCGAGTCCGACAGCAACATCATGCGGGCCTTCGAGGCGGGGTGGGGCGGGGTCGTCACCAAGACCATCGGCCTGCACCCGGTCACCAACGTCGCCGGCCCGAAAACCAAGTTCCTGCGCTCGACGCTCGACGGCCAGCTGTCGATGCAGAAGCGGCCCGACACGGCGCTGCATTCGTCGTGGAATTGGGAGCTGATCTCGGACAAACCGCTCGACTGGTGGATTCCGAAGATCGCCGGCATCAAGAAGGCATATCCGGATCGCATGTTGATCGCGTCGATCATGGCGGGTTCGGGGAGCGACAAGGAGCTCGCGCACTGGCAGGACCTGGCCAGGGCGTGCCAGGAGGTCGGCGCCGATGCGTTCGAGCTGAACCTGTCGTGCCCGCACATGGATCGCAAGGACATGGGTTCGAACCTCGGCAAGGATCAGCAGCAGGTGTCGATCGTCACCGAGGTCGTCAAGGAAGTTGCGAAGGTGCCGGTGTGGGCGAAGCTCACGCCGTCGACGACCGAGATTGTCGAGGAGGCCAGGGCCGCGTTCAACGGCGGCGCCGATGCGATCGTGTCGTCGAACACGTTCCCCTCGCTGCCCCTGATCGATCCCGACACGCTCGACTTCGAGATGAACGTCGACGGCCTGGTGTCGAGCGGCGGGCTCGGCGGGCCGGCCATTCTCCCGCAATCGCTGGCGAAGATGTCGCAGCTGACCAGCGCGTTTCCCGACCGGGCTTTCTCGGGCATCGGCGGCATCAGCACCTTCGCGCATGCGCTCAACTACCTGCTGCTCGGTTGCGGCACGGTGCAGGTCTGCACGGCGGCCATGCTCGATCGCGCGATCGGGCCAACGGTCGTCAAGCACCTGATCGAGGGCCTGGAGCAGTTCATGGAAAAACGCGGCTACGCCTCGATTGAGGACTTCCGCGGCCTGCGCCGCGGCAACGTCGTCGTGCACTCGAAGATTCGGCGGCCCGAAGGGAAGGACTACCACGGCGGGCACGACGCCGAGGGGTATGCGAGCTAGCGGGCTAGCAGGCCGGCAGGCTAGCGGGCTAGCAGGCCGGCAGGCCAGCGGGGATTTCATCGAGCTTACCGAGGACGTGTCCTCGAGCCCGCTCTGGAATCACGATCTCGCGCCGACGTCGCTCGCCAGCCGCACCTGGTCGACGTACCACATTGCCGCGCTCTGGATCGGCATGAGCGTGGTGATCACCACCTACACGCTGGCGTCCGGGCTGATGCAGCAGGGTATGACGTGGTGGCAGGCGCTCGTCACCATCCTGCTCGGCAACGCGATCGTGCTCATCCCGATGGTCCTCAACGCGCATTCGGGAACCAAGTACGGCGTGTCGTTCCCGGTATTGTGCCGCGCCGCGTTCGGTGTGCGGGGAGCCAACGTCCCGGCGATGCTGCGGGCCATCGTCGCGTGCGGCTGGTTCGGCATCCAGACCTGGATCGGCGCGCTCGCGCTGCAGACGCTCTTGACGGCGGCGTGGCCGGCGTGGGCCGGTGTGCCGGGATCGATCGGGATCGCGTTTGCGATCTTCTGGCTCGCCCAGGTCGCAATCATCATTCGCGGGCTCGAAGGCATCAAGCGGCTCGAGGCCTGGGCGGCGCCGCTGCTGCTGGTTGGCGGCGGATTGCTGTTGTGGTGGGCCATCGCCAACGGCGGCGGGCTCGGCCACATCCTGTCGGAAGCGCCGAAACTGCAGCAGGGCAGCACGCCGTTCTGGACGCTGTTTCCGGCGGCGCTGACCGCGAATGTCGGCTACTGGGCGACGCTCAGCCTCAACATCCCCGACTTCACCCGCTATGCGCGGAGCCAGCGATCGCAGGCGCTCGGCCAGGCGCTCGGCCTGCCGGCCACGATGACGGCGTTCGCGTTTCTCGGCGTCGCCGTCACCAGCGCGACCATCGTGATTTTCGGCGAGGCGATCTGGGATCCGGTGGTGCTGATCGCGCGCATCGGCAGTCCGGCGGTGGTAATGCTCGGCGCGCTGGTGGTGCTCGCGGCGCAGATCAGCACCAACATGGCGGCCAACGTCGTGTCGCCGGCCAACGACTTCTCGAGCCTGGCGCCGAAGAAGGTCAGTTACGTCGCCGGCGGATTGATCACCGCCGCGCTCGGCATCCTGATGATGCCGTGGAAGCTCTACGCCGACGCGTCCGCCTACATCTTCACCTGGCTGATCGGCTACTCGAGCCTGATGGGCGCGATCGGCGGCATTCTGATCGCCGACTACTGGATCCTGCGCAAGCGTGAGCTGTCGTTGCCCGATCTCTTCAAGATCGACGGCCGCTACAGCTACGGCGGCGGCACCAACCCCAGGGCGATGGTCGCGCTCGTGGCGGCGATCGTGCCGGTGGTACCCGGTTTCATTCGCGCCGCGACCACCCCGGGCGGCATCGTGGCCAATCCCAACCCGTTCGATCACCTCTACACCTACGCCTGGTTCGTCACCTTTGCCCTCAGCGCATCGATCTATCTCGGGTTGATGAAACCGGTGAAGCTGGATCCCTGAAACGCTCGCGCGCGGCCGATCTGCCGCTGACCAATTTCCGAGTCCCTCAACCGACGCGAGCGTGTTCGATGACTCGAGCAGCGCGCCCCGCCCTGCGCGGAACGACCGGGTCCAGTCGCGCTTATTGGCCGATAAGTAACTTCAATAGTCCCCGCGTCGCTCAAGTCAGTTCACTTATACCCAACGTAAAGTAAAATTCCGCGCACGGGAAACAGAACGGTTCGTTTGAAAGGGGAGTTCATGACTTTGCAAAGATGGTGCGTGACTGCACTAGTGGCGATCCTGCTGGCCGGCCTGGCCACGCCGGCCTTGGCGCAGGAGCAGACCGGCAACATTACCGGACGCGCGGTTGATACCAGCGGAGGAGCACTTCCGGGTGTCACGGTGTCAATTACCAGTTCGAACCTGATCGGCGGGGCGCGACTGGCCGTGACCGACGAGCAGGGCGTCTACCGGTTCACGCTGCTGCCTGGCGGCCTCTATACCGTGTCGTTCAACCTCACGGGCTTTACCAACCTGAACATCGAGGGCGTCAAGCTGAGCGCCGGCTCCACGGCCACGGTGAACGGCAAGCTGGACGTGGCGTCGCTCCAGGAGAGCATCACCGTTACCAGCCAGTCGCCGACGATCGATCTCGAGTCCTCGAAGGTCGCCGTCAACTGGGACCAGCAGAAGCTCGATGAGCTGCCGTACAGCCGCAGCCTCACCGGCCTGGTGTCGTTGATTCCCGGTCTGTATGCGACCTCGCTCGACGTTGGCGGCTCGAGCTTCGGCACCGGCTCCGGTCCCGCGGCGCGCACCTTCGGCCGCGCCGGCGGCGGCGTGGTGAGTTACGACGGCATGATCTGGGATCAGACCTACGGCGACTTCGGCACCTATGAGGAAGCGCAGATCACCACCGCCTCGAAGGGCGCCGACGCGATGAACCCCGGGCTGACGATGAACCTGGTCGTCAAGTCGGGCAGCAACAGCTTCAAGGGCTTGGGATCGGCCAACTATCAGTCCGGCGATCTGCAGAGCAAGAACGTCACGCCGGAACTGCTGGCGAAGGGCTATGCGCCCGGCGTCAACAAGTTCACCAGCCTGAAAGACTATTACGGTGAAATTGGCGGGCCGATCCTGCGCGATCGACTGTGGTTCTACGCCAGTCACCGCGACGCGTCGTCGGGCAACTTCATTCCCGGCTTCATCCAACTGGCCGATCGCCGGCAGGTCGAGTTCTACACCAAGCTGCAGGACCCGACGGCGAAGATCACCTATCAGATCAGCAAGAGCAACAAGTTCGAGGCGATGGGGCAGGTCGGCCGCAAGTGGCAGCCGTATCGCACCGCCAGCCGCTTCGTGCCGCTCGAATCCACCCAGAACCAGGACTCGATGTCGCTGATCGGCCCGTCGTTCAAGTACCTGTCGATCCTGTCGACACGCGCGACGTTCGATGCCAGCCTGCAGCGCGGCGGCTACTGGTGGCCCGATATTCCCTGGACCCCGGACGTCCGCAAGTCCGACCTCGCGACGACCGCCGTGCGCGGCGCGTTCCTCGAGACCGATCGCAAGCCGAGGCGCTGGCAATACGGCGGCACCTTCGCGTACTTCGCGGAGGCCTTCGGCCGCAATCACGAGCTGAAGAGCGGCTACCTGGGCTGGCGCAACATTGTCGACACCGAGAACATCGGCTATCCCAACCAGCAGCAGTACCGCTACCGCAGCCTGACCGGCGACGCCGGCTGCAGCGAGGCGAGCAACTACGACGGCTGCTTCACGCGGCCGGACTCGGTGCTGGTCTACGACTACCCCAATACCACCGCGTCGGGCGAATGGTACAACTCGCTCTACCTGAACGACAGAATCACGCTGTCGCGCAAGCTGACGTTGAACGTCGGGATCCGCTACGACCGCTACTCGAGCTTCCTGCCCGAGCAGGGCAACCCCGGCACCGGACCGTTCGCGACGCCGAATATCTACCCCTACAAGGGCGAGGAGAATTTCCCGATTTACTCGACCCTGGTGCCGCGCGTCTCAGCGGTGTATGACCTCACCGGCCAGGGACGGGTCGCGATCCGCGCCAGCTACGGCCGCTACACCGGCGGCAGCTCCGGCGCATCGGCCAACCCTGGGCAGAACGCCTCGGACGTCAATCCCAATGCGATCGTCACGCGGACGTATTCGAACTGGGACGGCCGCATTCCGTACGTGCCGATCGCCGCGAACCTCACCTCGACCACCGGTGGCGGCGCCAACCGCTCGATCGATCCGAACATCAAGGGACCGTTCGTCGACGAGTACACCGCCGGCCTCGATCTGGGCCTGAGCCGCCTCGTCACCGTGCAGTTCAATTACGTGCGCAAGGTCGACGGCAACGGTTTCTACGCCATCAACGAGGCGCTGCCCTACGATGCCTACACCGTGACCAGGACCGGCGTCGATCCCGGCCCCGACAACCGCACCGGTACGGCCGACGATCAGACGCTGACGGTGTATTCGGTGCCGAGCACCTATCCCACCTTCGGCCAGAACATCCAGCGCGTGGTGCAGGCGTCGGGCGACAATCGCTATCACGCGATGGGCGTCACGCTGAACAAGCAGTTCGCCAACAACTACTCGTTCCTGGTGTCGTTCGACTCCGACTATCGCGACCTGCGCGACACCGCGCCGCGCAACCCGAACGAGGCGCTGTATGGGCCCGGCATTGCAACCGCCGCTAACTACGGCGTGCAGAACTTCCAGTTCGCGCGGCCGTCGTGGAACTACGCGGTGCGCCTGAGCGGCACCTACCTGCTGCCGTGGGGCATGTCGTACTCGTCGTCCCTCACGTCACAGAGCGGCGACTATTTCTTCCGCGAAGTGCAGATCCGCGACGCCAACAACACGCTGCTCGCCATTCGGATCAACCCACAGGAGGGTCGTTACCCGTGGACGAAGCTCTGGGATAACCGCGTCACCAAGAAGATCAAGACGTGGAAGAACCAGTCGATCGAAGGGTCGTTCGATCTCTTCAATACCTTGAACATGAACACCATCACCGCGCAGACCAATCGCGTCGGCTCGTCGGCGTACCTGCAGCCGACCGAGATTCTCGCGGCGCGGATTGCCCGCCTGGGAGTGAAATACAGGTTCTAAAACAGTAGCCGGTAGACAGTAGCCGGTAGCCGGTAGCCAGTAGCCGGTAGCCAGAAAAGCCTGGCTACTGGCTACTGGTTACTGGTTACTGGTTCCCTCACAACCTCCGGCGGGCGGTACTCGTCCAATCGTCTGCATGCCCAACCTTCGTCTTGCCCTGCGCACGCTGTTCAAGTCGCCCTTCGTCACGCTGGTCGCCATTTTGTCGCTGGCGCTTGGAATTGGCGCGAATTCGGCCATTTTCTCGCTCTTCGACCAGATGCTGCTGCGCCCGTTGCCGGTGCCGCGCCCCGGCGAGCTGGTGAACTTCAAGTCGCCGGGGCCCAAGCCCGGCTCGAACTCGTGCAGCCAGGCCGGCGGATGCGACGAAGTGTTCAGCTATCCGATGTTCAGGGATCTCGAGCAGGCGCAGGCCAGCTTCACCGGCATCGCCGCGCATCGCAACTTCGGCAGCAGCCTTGGATACCAGGGCACGACGCTCAGCGGCGAAGGACTCTTGGTCTCGGGCAGCTACTTCCCGGTGCTTGGCTTGACGCCCGCAATCGGACGCCTCCTCACACCCGAAGACGACAAGACGGTCGGTAGTCACTTCGTGACCGTGCTCAGTCACGCCTACTGGAGTTCGCGCTTCGCGCTCAATCCCAACGTGCTCAATGACACCCTCGTCGTCAACGGCCAGGCCATGACCATCGTCGGGGTGGCGCCGCGCGGCTTCACCGGCACCGTGCTGGGCAACGACCCCGATGTGTTTGTCCCGATCACGATGCGCGGGCTGTTGAGCCCGGGGTTCAACGGCTTCGAGAACCGCCGCCAGGTACTGGGCCTACCTGTTCGCACGGCTCACGCCGGGCGTGTCGATCGATCAGGCGACCGTGGCCATCAACGGGCCGTACCGCGCAATTGTCAACGACGTCGAGGCGCCGCTGCAGAAGGGCATGAGCGAGCAGACGATGGAGAAGTTCCGGGCGAAGGTGATCACCACCGAGCCTGGCGGGCGCGGCCAGAGCAGCCTCGACAACGAAGCGCGCACACCGCTCATCATTCTGCTCGCCGTCACCGGCACGGTGCTGCTGATCGCGTGCGCGAACATCGCCAATCTGCTGCTCGTGCGCGGCGCCGGCCGCGCCGCGGAGATGGCCGTGCGGCTGTCGGTTGGCGCCAATCGCCGGCAGTTGATCACGCAGCTGATGACCGAGTCGGTCCTGCTCGCATCGCTCGGCGCGCTCGCCGGATTGGTGGTGGCGAAATGGACCCTCGATCTGGTCGCCTCGATCATGCCGGCGGACAACGGGCCGCTGGTCGCGTTCTCGTTGAGCCCGACGATGTTGTTGTTTGCGGGTGGCGCGGCGCTGGTCACCGGCATCGCGTTCGGGCTGTTCCCGGCCCTGCACAGCACCCGTCCCGATCTCGCGACGACGCTCAAGAACCAGGCCGGCCAGCCCGGCGGCGCGAAGGCCGCGCGCCGCTTTCGCACCACGCTCGCCACGGTGCAGATCGCGATGTCGATGGCGCTGCTCGTGCCCGCGGGCCTGTTCGCCAAGAGCCTGTTCAACATCAGCCGGGTCGACCTGGGCCTGAAGGCCGATCACATGGTGGTCTTCGGCATTGCGCCGGAGCTCAACTCCTACACTCCCGAGCGCACGCGCCAGCTGTTCGAGCGCATGGAGGACGAGCTCGGCGCCATCCCCGGCGTGACCGGCGTGGTCGCGGCCATGGTGCCGGTGCTGTCGGGCGACAACTGGAACAACAGCCTCGCGGTCGAGGGATTCGAAGCGGGCCCCGACACCAACACCACCGCGTCGTTCAACGGCGTCGGCCCCGGCTATTTCAAGACCATGGGCATTCCGCTGATGGCGGGCCGCGAGTTCACGCGCGCGGACGGCCTCGTGGCGCCGAAGGTCGCGATCGTCAACCAGGCGTTCGCGAAGAAGTTCAATCTCGGCGACAACCCGGTCGGCAAGCGCTTCGGCCTGGGCGGCGGGCCGGACACAAAGATGGAGATCGAGATTGTCGGGATTGCGCAGGACGCGAGATACAGCGACGTCAAGGACGCGCCGCCGCCGCAGTATTTCCTGCCTTACCGGCAGGAGGAGAAGCTGGGGTACGGCTTCTTCTACCTGCGTACCGCCACGCCGCCCGAGCAGATGCTTGCCACCATTCCCGCCGTGATGCGCCGGCTCGACGCCGGCCTGCCGCTCAATGAAGTCAGGACCATGGAGGCGCAGATCCGCGACAACGTGTCGCAGGATCGCATCATCAGCACCTTGTCGCTGGCCTTCGCCGTGCTCGCGACCGTACTGGCCGCGATTGGCCTCTACGGGGTGCTGGCCTACACCGTGGCGCAGCGGACTCGCGAGTTCGGGCTGCGCATGGCGCTTGGCGCCGACGGCAAAACCGTGCGCGGCCTGGTGATGGCGCAGGTCGTGCGCATGGCGGTGGTCGGCGGCGTGTTCGGGATGGCCATCGCGATTGGCGTGGGCCGCCTCGCGAAGTCGCTGCTGTATGAAATGGACGGGCACGATCCGATCGTGCTGGCCGCGGCGACGTTCGCGCTGGCACTGGTCGCGCTCGGCGCCGGATTCATTCCCGCTCTGCGGGCGTCACGGACCGACCCGATGACGGCGTTGCGCTACGAGTAGCTCTACGAGTCGTTCTACGATCGTTCGACGATCGTTCGACGGCGGTTCTACGTACGTAGAACGCCTTTAGAACGTGCGTAGAACAGTCGTAGAACAGTCGTAGAACAGTCGTAGAACAGTTGTTTACGGTTTCGGCTTCTCGGTGGTCGAGACGCTGAACTGGCGGAACTTGTCGTAGGTGGCCTTGCCGTCGATGCGGGTCTCGGTCTGACGGACCAGGTAAATCTCGCGCATCTCTCCGGGCACGAGGACGTCGAGCCCCGGCGCGGCCTTGTAGGACACGTCGACGAGGGCGCGCAGCTGCGTGTCTTCGGTGATGAGTTCGGTGCGCAGGATCCGCCCGTTCGTGCCGTCGAGCCAGACGCGGCCGCGCGAGGGGATGTCACGGTTGTTGGCGCCTTTCACCATCGTCCCGGCGCCGGTCTCGCGGAACTCGATCATCCAGATGTCGCCCGCGGCGGCGAGCTCGCCGAAGCGCCTGACGTTGCCCGCCTGGCCCTGCTTGAAATCCAGCGCGGGCTGGTTGCCCGTCTCGAAAAACAACATCGCCATGATCGGGATGTTGATGGTCCGGGTCACCGGCCCGAGGTTGTAGCGTGAGCTTTCGTTCTGAATCGTCTGGGCCTGGGCGCGCGCGTCGGCGGTGGCCTCGATGAACAGTTTCGACAGGCGTTGATCGCGATCGCGCACCGCGCGGCGATCCACTTCGAAGACGTCGCGGAACTGCATCCACCAGTCGTCGCCGGCGAGTTTCACCAGCAGCACATCCGAACGCAGCTGCCGGCCCTCGCGATTGAAGCGCGAACGGCCGCGGGCGGAACTGGTGAGGTTCTGGATGTAGAGCTCCTCGGCGACGATGCCCTGGAGTCGTTTCTGGTAGTCGGCGACGTAGGCGGCGGCGCGAGCCAGCACCACGTCCAGCGTCGGCTGGTCGGCGGCGAGCCCGGTGCTTGCCATCGCGGCGACGATCAGGCCCGCCAGCGCCCGTCCCATGGGCGCAAGTCTATAATCGAAACCGCAATGGAAAAGATCATCGTGACGGCGAAGTTTCACACCGGCCATCGCCAGCTCGGTTATCCCGGCAAGTGCAAGTTCGTCCACGGCCACACCTGGCAGGGCCGGGTGATGGTCGCCGCCGAGACCTTTCCGCGCGACCAGCTCGACATGTCGCTGGAGTTCGGCGACATCAAGAACGTGATGCGGTTCATGGACCACAAGATGCTGGTCACCGAGCAGGACGACGCCTTTCGCAACCCCGAATTGTTCGAGCCGGACGGCGTGGTGGTGCTGAAGGGCAAGGGCCCGAGCGTCGAGAACGTCGCGGCTTACGTCTTCGACGGCGTGGTGGAGGTGATTCGCAAGCAGTATCCCGGGAAGGGCGTCGCCTACACCATTGAAGTGACGATCCAGGAGACGGAGAACAACATCTTCATCATCGAGAAGACGGTGACCATCTAGCCGCGTGCGCGGTCCCGGCGGTGCTAGCTAGAACTTGAGGTTGGCCGTGAGCGACAGCGAGCGGCCCGGCGCGAGGACCGTGCGCACATCCTGGCTGGCGAAGAGTTCCTGATCGAGCAGGTTGCGCGCCTGGACTCGCAGCTCGAGCGGCCTGGCGATCCGGAAGCCGCCGGCCGCGTCCAGCATCGCATAGCCGGGCACGGCGCGCTCGGTCGGCCCGAAGTGATCGTCGGCCGAATAGAACGCCGCGCGCAGCTGTGCGAACGCGCGTTCGCCGAACGGTTTGCGGAGCGTGGCCGAAAAATTGATCGGCGAGATGTCGTCCAGATAGTCGTCGTCGTCGAGGGCCCGTCCTTCGGCCACCTGGGCCGCGACATCGAGCGTGACGCCCGACGGGAACAGCGCCTGGCCTTCCACCTCGAATCCGCGGACCCGCGCCGAGCCGCGGTTGCGGAAGAAGAACAGGTCGGTGTCCGTCGAGTAGCGCTCGATCAAATCGTCGATCCGGTAGTGATAGTAGAACGCGGCCAGCCGGAACAGCGGCGTGGTGTAGCGAACCGCGAGATCGAGCTGGGTGCTGGTTTCCGGATCGAGCTCCGGGTTGCCGGTGATGAAGCCGCGGCCGGTCGGCCCGCGATAGTAGCGATCGGACAGTACCGGATCGCGGAAGCCGCGCGCGATCTGCGCGGTCAGGCTGATGCCCGCGGGCGTGGCGACGGTCGCCGAGGCGTAGCCGGAGACGGCGGCGTTGCCGGTCGAGCGATCGCCGAAGAAGCCGCCGCTGTTCTGCGTGGTGACGTAGTCGGCGCGCACGCCGGCGCTCGCCGACAGCAACCGCGTCACCGCGCCCTCGATCGAGCCGTAGACACCGGTGTCGTTGCGGCTCGCGGAGTCGACCGAGACGTTCGGCCGGGTGGCGATCACCGCGCCCGAGAGATCGTGCGTGATCAGGTCGTCGAGGGCGTTGAGGCCGAAGCGGCCGTTGATATCGACGCCCATCTCGACGCGCGCCTTGCCCGGCAGGCGGGCGCCAAAGGCGCGGACGTGATAATCCCTGGCCGAGGTGTCGGCGCGCTCGATCGTCCGGCCGGTGGTCGCGGTCGCGAAGCGATCCTGATCGGTCCGCTGATCGAACGTGCCGAGGAACCCGGTGAAGCCGACGCGCTGGAATCCGGCGACGTCGCGGGCCTCGTATCCGGTGGTGAAGCGGTGAGACGTTTCGGTGGGGTAGTAGAACCGCACCGTGCGCGAGTTGTTGCGCGGGCGCTCGATGTCGCGGCCGAAGTCGCTCTGCCACGACACCGAGAACATGCCGGGACCGGCGGCGTGTTCGACGCGGCCGAGAAAACCGTGATCGCTGAAGCCGGAGTTGAACACTTCGCCGACCGGGCTGTCCCAGTCGTCGGCCCCCCGGCTGTGGGCGGCGAACAGCACGCCGCCATTGGCCAGGCCCTTCGAGATATCGAACGCACCGCGCTTCTCGGGCACACCGGTGCCGAGCGTGCCGCTGAACTGCGCCGACAGCGGGGCGCCGGGCACGACACGGCGCGTGCGCACCGAGATCACGCCGCCGAAGGCGTCCGAGCCATACGCGACGGAACCGGGCCCGCGCGCCACGTCGATGCCTTCGACGACCATCGGGTCGAGAAACGTCGCGCTGGGACCGGCGCGCCGCTCGGAACTGACCCGGGCGCCGTCGATCAGGATCAGGGTGCGGCCGCGGGCGAAGCCGCGAATCGCCGGCACGGCGGCTTGTCCTTCGGATACCTGGTTCACGCCGGCCACGTTCTCGAGCGCCTGCATCAGGTTGGCCGGCTGGCGCACCGCGATATCGCGACCGCTCACGCTGGTCGCGCCGGCGGCCGGCGTCGCGTCGATGCTCGGCGCCGACCCGGACACCATTACCGATTCACTCACCAGCGGCGAAACAGTGACCGTCAGCTCCTGGTCGGCGAGGAGCTCGGTGATGATCACCGGACGCGAGTAGGCGCCGCCTGCATCGATCACCAGGATCTCGAACGGCGGCGGCGGATCGGGCTTCCACTCGAAGCGGCCGTCGCTATCGGTGATCGCTTCGCCGGTGCGGCCGAGGATCGACACCGTGGCATTGGCGACCGGGCGACCCTGCTGATCGACGACTCTGGCCTTGAACGCAAAGGCCGGCGCTGCGAACGACAGCACGGCCAGCAACGAAACGACAACACGCATCGCTTCGACAATACGGATTGGCTCGTATTACTACCAGCCGCCGTTGTCGCCGGGACCAATCGATGAGGAGGAATTACCGGCCGAAGACGACGAGGGTCTCAACCGCGGCGAAGATCAGGCCCAGGCTGCCTGGCCAGGTGATGGTGGTGAGAAGCGCCGCAGCGGCGAGTGCCGCCACCGGCCAGAGCGATGCCGCGCGTTGCGGCTCCGCGGCGGGGGCGAGCAAACGGCGCACGCGTCGCACCAGGCCATCGGGTTGAACGAAGGGGCTGACGGTTGCCGCCGGCCATGGTGCGGCCGGCGCGAGGCGCGCGATCTTCACGAGCAGCGTGGCGAGACCGACCCGCGCGCCCGCATCACCACCGGTTGCCACGTCGTCGGCGGCGTCCTCGGCGGCATCGTGCCAGGCGGCGCAGATCTCGTGGTGGAGCGGCGTCCAGCGCAGCGCGTCTGGCGCGCACCCCATCAGCCACCGCTTCATGTTGTCGCGCGCCAGCAGGTGACCGCGCTCGTGCGAGACGATCGCCGTCAATTCTTCCTGGGTGCACGCCTCGATCACCGCGCGCGCGGCGATCAGTTTGGGCGAGAAGACGCCGACCAGCGCCGCGATCGGCGCGAGCGAATCGATCACATACGCGGGGACGCCGGCGGGAGGCCGCAGGTCGAGCGGCGTGCCGGCGCTCAACCACGCCCGCGCGACCAGGCGCGTGCGAACGGCGCTGACGACGGCGAGCCACAGCGCGGCCAGCAATTGTCCGGCCGCCACGGCGGCGAGGATCGGCAGGATCGGCCCCACCTCTTCGCCCTGGTGATGCGGTTCGAACCACGCGAAGGCCGGCACCACCACGGCCAGCGCCACGATTGCCGGTGCCAGCGAGGGCATGGCGCGCAGCCAGGCGACGCGCTGCGCGCGGGCGGTGGAGGACCACGACCAACTGTCGCGCAGGCCGGCGCGCCAGGCCAGGGCGACCGCGAGCGAGACGAGCAGGTTGAGCGCCGCATACGCGCCCAGGCCGACGACCACGGTCAGCATCAGCGGGCTCATCGCGAGCCCTTCGTTTTCAACTCTTCACGACGCGCCCGCACCAGTTCTTCGAGCTCGTCGAGCAACGCGTGATCGCGCTCGCCGACGGTGTCGACAAACATCGACAGGATCGGCCGCACCGAGGCCGCGTCGCCGGGCAACAGCGTGGCGAGCGTCGATCCGGCAAGCTGCGAAATGAGCTGCTGCCGCGACCCCCTGGGCCGGTAGTAAAACGCCCGTCCGCTTTTTTCCCGTGCCAGCGTGCCTTTGCGAAACAGCCGGTCGAGCGTGGTCATCAACGTCGTGTAGGCGACGCCGGGAAACTGCGGCTGAATGTCGCGCACGCACGCCTGAGCGCCGCGGGCCCATAACGCCTCCAGGACCCGGATCTCGAGCGGGCCAAACACCGCTTCGAGTTGCCGCGCGCCGCTGGTGGTGTGCATGGAGGACACAGAATATATGATCGTCGCGGATGTTCAGCCGCTCCGCCATCTTTTTGCTGTTCTACCTGTCGGGCATTGCCGGCCTGATCTACCAGGTGCTGTGGCTGCGCCGGCTGTCGGTGATCTTCGGCGTGACCGTGTATGCCGCCAGCACGGTGCTGGCCGCCTTCATGGCGGGCCTGGCGATTGGCGCCGCCCTGTCGGGCCGGATCATGCGCCGGGGCATCGCGCCGCTGGCCGCGTTCGGCATCGCGGAAATCCTGATCGGCATCACCGGCTTGCTCTCACCGGTGCTGCTCGACGCGGCGTCGGCGGTGTATGTCGGCTTGCATGCCGTCGCTCCCGAGTCGCTGACCGTGCTGACGATCGCGCGGCTGGCCTGCTCGTTTGCCATCCTCGCGGTCCCGACCACGATGATGGGCGTCACGCTGCCGCTGCTGACGGCCGCCGTGTCACAGAGCGCCCGCACCGCGGGCAGCAGCGTCAGCCTGCTGTATGCCATGAACACGCTCGGCGCGATGTCGGGGACGCTGCTCACCGGATACCTCCTGATTCCCGCCATCGGGATTCGGCGATCGTTTCTGCTGGCCGCGGTACTGAATGTGCTGGTTGGAGTGGCCGCACTCCTGCTCAGCAGATCGCGCTCCGCCCCAGTGACGCCGCCAATCGGCGATCGCCAACCTGCCATCGGTCAGCAATCCGCCGTCATCAGTGTGCGATTGTTGTGGGCGGTGGTCGCCGTCTCCGGCTTTGCCTCGCTCGGGCTCGAGATTGTCTGGTTCCGGCTGATGCTGCAGTTTGTCACCGCCACTACCGAGGCCTTCACCGCGATGCTGACAACGGTGCTGGGCGGCATCGCGCTCGGCGGGTTGATGGCGGCGATGATCCTGCGCGCGCCCGGCGATCTGTCGGTGGTGCTCGGTGTGGCGCAGGCGATGACCGGTGTGGCGGCCGTCGGCAGCATGTCGCTGCTGTTGTGGACGGTGCAACGCGGCATGAACACCATGGGCCTCTGGCCGGCGGTGCTGATTGCGATCCTGGCGCCGGCGGTGTGCATGGGTCTCGGCTTCCCGCTCGCGCTCGGGCTCGCCGCGCGCTCGCTGGGCGATCGCGGCCGTGACGGGCTGGCGCGCCGCATCGGCAGCCTGTACTCGATCAACGTCGCGGCCGCGATCGCCGGATCGCTCGGCGCCGGCTTCGTGCTGCTGCCGAAGGTTGGCAGCGTCAACACGCTGATCGCGCTCGCGACGATGTTCGTGGGATCCGGCCTGTGGGTGATGGTCGCGCGTCGCGGCCTCTGGCGCTGGAGCGGCGCGCTGGCCCTCGTCACGGTGTTCTTCCTGCTCTCGCGCGACCTGCCCGATCCCTTCCGCGTCGCGATCGATCGCCGCTACGGCAACCAGCTGCTCGAGTTCTGGCGCGACGAGGGTGCGCAGACCGCGGTCAGCGTGCATGCGTCGCAGTTCCAGCACGTGCTGTATCTCGACGGATTGCACCAGGCCAACGATCAACCGGCGATGGTCGCGCTGCACCGGGCCATCGGCCACCTGCCGATGGTGCTGCACGGCGCGCCCCGCGAGGTGCTGGTGGTCGGGATGGGCGGTGGCGCCACGCCGGGCGCGGTCAGCCAGTATCCCGGCGCCAACGTGCAGGTGGTCGAGCTGTCGGACAGCGTCCGCAAGGCGGCGCCGTTTTTCGCGCACGTCAACTACGACCTGTTGAACCGGCCCAACGTCAACGTGCGCATCGACGATGGGCGCAATTTCCTGTCGCTGACCACGCGGCGCTTCGACGTGATCACGGCGGACATCATCCAGCCCGGACACGCCGGCGCCGGCCATGTCTACTCGAGGGAATACTTCACCCTGGTCCGCAACGCGCTCTCCGACAACGGCGTGGTGCTGCAGTGGATCGGCCATCGTCCGTTTGTCGAGTACACGCTGATCATGCGGACCTTCCTCGAGGTGTTCCCGCACGCGACGTTGTGGCACGACGCCAACTTCATGGTCGGGACGCTCGGGCCGCTCAGCATCGATGCGGGCGCGCTCGATCGCCTGCGCCAGGATCCCGCGACGCGCGAGGCCCTCGACGCCGCCGGCTTGAGGAACTTTGACGACTTGCGGAGCTGGTACACCGGCGGGCCCGAACAGATGCGGGCGTTCGTCGGTGACGGCCCGCTATTGACCGACGACCGCCCGCTCGTCGAATATCACCACTGGCTGCCGCGGCCCGACGAGCAGCCCCGGCTCGACTTGTCGCCGCTCAAGGGTGACGTCGACCGCGTGATCGCGCCGGTGTCTCCTCTCAGCCCATGAGCCCCCGGACGATCGATACGGTGTTCCTCGATGCCGGCGGCGTGTTGTGCCACCCGTCGTGGCGGCGGGTCGCGGCGGCGCTGGTGCGGCACGGCGCGGTCGTCTCGGCGGCGGCGCTGGCGGCCGCGGAGCAGAAGGCAACCCGCGACATCGACACCGCGACGCTCGTCGGCACCACCGACGATCGCGCGCGCGGCTGGCTCTACTTCAACCTGGTGCTGCAGCACGCCGGCGTGCCGCAGAACGCGGGCACCGATGCGGCGCTAGTGGAGCTGCGCGAATATCACCGCGTCGACAATCTGTGGGAGCACGTCGAGCCCGACGTGGCGCCGGCGCTGGCGGCGCTGCGCGACCGCGGCCTGCGCCTGGTGGTCGTCTCGAACGCCAACGGCCGGCTGCGGCATCTGTTCGATCGCGTCGGCCTGACGAAGTGGTTCGACCATCTCCTCGATTCGCATGAGTGGGGCGTCGAGAAACCCGATCCGCGGCTGTTCCAGCTGGCGCTCGAGGAGGCGCGCGCGCAGGCCGCGAACACGGTGCATGTGGGCGATCTCTACCACGTCGACGTGATGGGCGCCCGCGCGGCCGGGCTGCGCGAGGGCATCCTGTTCGACATGGCCGGCCTCTACGACGGCGTCGATTGCCCGCGGGTGTCGTCGCTCGCCGGCCTGGTCGACTGGCTCGACAAGTCGAGCGGGAATCAGGCGCCGGATCGCGTGCCCTGACCCGCAGTGGACGTTTCGCGGAGCGCATCTGACGCGCATTTACCAGTGGCGCGAGTGTCTTGACGAGGGATCGCGACCGGGACGGCTGCCAGTTGATTTCTGGTAGACTCAAAGGTGCTGTAGGGGAAGGCCGCCCAGAGGCGGCTTTCCGTGTTTCAGGGCTTGGGTGTAGCCCGGCAGCCTTCAGCGGGATGAGGAGAACGAAGATGGGTCGGAAGTTGTATGTGGGAAATCTTCCCTACACCGCGGCGGAGCAGGATCTTCAGGAGTTGTTCGAAAAGGTCGGCCCGGTTGAGTCAGTCACGGTGATGCGCGACATGGCAACCGGTCGAGCGCGCGGCTTCGGCTTCGTCGAGATGGCGACCGATGAAGGCGCGCAGAAGGCCATTACCGAGCTCCATGAATCGCAGCTCGGCGGACGCACGCTGACGGTCAACGAAGCCCGGCCGAAAGAAGCCCGCGGACCCGGTGGCGGTGGCGGCTTTGGTGGCGGTGGCGGCGGTCGCGGTGGTGGCGGCTTCGGCGGCAATCGCGGCGGCGGCGGTGGCGGCGGCGGACGCCGGGAGCCACGCTGGTAACCGCAGGTCGACGCTGAATGGCCACACGAGGACCCCTCGGAAGAGGCAAACGCGAGCGCGAACGGGCGCGAGCTGAAAAACAGAAGCAGAAAATCGTGCGCCGCGAGGAAACCAAACAGCGCCGCAGCGACACTTCGCCCAAACAACCCGGCATCGACCCCGACATCGCGGGGATCGTCCCGGGCCCGCAGCCGAATCCATGGCTCGACGATCTCGAAGACGAGCCGGCGGAAGCGGATGAAGAGAAAAACGAATAGAAATAAGAAATAAAAAATAACGAAGAACGACGAACGAAAAAAGGGAGGCGCCGGCAGCGGCAGCCTCCCTTTTCGCTTTTGCTCTTCGCTTTTTCTACTTTGTTATTTCTACTTTGTTATTTCTTGAGTGTCGCATTCGTCAGCTGCGCCACGCCCGCGAGCGTCGTCTGCGCCGCGTTCAGTCCCAGCCGGAAATCCTTGTCGGAAAACGTCGCGAAGAGATCGGTCGGCTGGTGCCAGTGCGGGTTCCAGCCGTTGCCGGTGTGGATGCCGCGTTCGTTCTCGCGCAGGCTGATCGATGGCACCTCGTCCATGAAGGCGGTCGAGTCGGTGTTGGTCATGTGCGCGCCGACGTTGGACGGGTAGTCGGTGGCGTACTTCTCGTTCGCCGCGTGCAGCGCCCACGCCAGCTCCTTGGCGCCGGCCACGAACTTCGAACTGATCTGGAACTCGATGTTGACGTCGGCTTCCGGCCGCTGCTCGGGGTTGAGGGTGCCGTCGGCCCTCGGCATGCCGTGATCGAACATCATCATGTCGTGCTGGATCATGCCGAGCCAGCGCGGCTCCGGGTAGCGGCCCGAGCCCGGAGGGTTCTCCTTGCCCTGCAGCGCGACGCGCTGCGCGACGTAGGCGCGGGCGCCGTTGAGGCCGGTTTCCTCGTTGTTCCACAGTGCGAACCGAATCGATCGGTCCGTGACGACGTCGGGTGCGCTGAAGACCCGCGCCAGCTCCATCACCAGCGCCGTGCCCGAGCCGTTGTCGTTGGCGGCCTCGCCCCAGCCGTGGCCGTCCATGTGCGCGCCGATGATGTACATCTCGTCGGGGCGGGTCGCGCCGATCTTGGTGCAGTAGACCTGTTGACGCTCGCCGTCGGTGGCGGGCTCGCTGTTGAGCGCGCGCAGCTGTTCGTCCGGCTGCTTCAGCGGGTCGTTGTTGACGCCGGTCCGCGCGCGGATGCCGCGCGGGCGTCCGCCGCCCTGGGCGGTGGGGATGGCGTTGGGATCGGCCGGACGCGGCGGGTTGGTCGCGCCGGGCGGACGGGGCGCGGGCGTCCGGTACTCGTAGGTGAGTCGTTCGACGTTGGCGCAGCCGTAGCTTTTCAGCTGCGCCTCGATCCAGTCGACCGCGTCACGATTGCGCCGGGTGCCCTGGCGCCGATCGCCGAACGCGGTGAGGCCTTTGATGCTGGCCTTGTATTTATCCAGATCGAGCCGCCCGACCAGGGTGCGGATCGGATCGTTGGCCGGGGGCGCCGGCTGGCCGGCGGACAGCGGCAGGGCGGCCAAAACCAGGGCAATGCCAAGGAGAAAGCGGTGCATTCGCTAATCATACCGATCTTGCCGTTTGGGTCCGGAACATTGATTGACTTCCTCCCCGTTCTCTAGCAAAGTCCTTAGGACTAGCCCTCGTCATCGTTGGGCAGGCAAACATTCCTGATGCGCATCCACCTGATCAATCCAAGCGACGTGTCTTTCGGCGCCGCTGTCATCACCCCCCGTTGGCTCTACGTGCTGGCGGCGGCGACGCCGGCGTCGTTCGGCGACCCGCAAGTGATCGACGAGACGCTCGAGCAGATCGACATGAACACCGTCTCCAAGGGAGACGTCATCGGCATCGGCATTCACACCTTGAACGCCCTGCGCGGCTACGAGGTCGGGCGCGCGGCGCGCGAGCGCGGCGCCTTCGTGATTTACGGCGGCATCCACTCGACGCTGTTTCCGGATGAGCCGTTCGAACATGGCGGCGCGCACGCGGTCGCCAAGGGCGACGGCGATCGCGTCTGGCCGGCGGTGCTCAACGACTGCAAGAACGGCGCGCTGCAGCGCGTCTACGACGGCGGCAAGATCGAGGGCGGCTCGATGCTGAAGGCGCGCTGGGACCTGCTGCCGCGCGACAAATACATGATTGCGTCGGTGCAGACCGTGCGCGGCTGCCCGAAGCATTGTTCGTTCTGCTCGGTGTGGCGCACCGACGGGCAGAAGCCGCGCGTGCGCGAGTCGAACGCGGTGATCGAGGAGCTGGTCGAGCTGCGGCGCCGGGGCTTCCGCTTCGTTGCGCTCGCCGACGACAACTTCTACCCGGTCACGCTCGAAGACCTGCGCATGGCCGATCGCCGCGCCGACAAGTCGACCTACAACCGGCTGAAGGCGATCCGCGACGAACGCTTCGCGTTGATGGAGGAGCTGTCGAAGCTGCCCTCCGACATGAACTTCTTCACGCAGATCACGATGGAAGCCGCCGAGGATCCGGAATACCTCGACGCCATGGCGAAGGCGCGCATCCGCGGCGCGCTGGTCGGCATCGAGTCGGTGACCCCCGAGGGGTTGAAGGACGTCTACAAGGACTTCAACCTGGCCGGCGATGCGCTCGCCGAGCGGCTCCAGGAATTCAAGAAACGCGGCGTGCACGTGCTCGGCTCGTTCATCTTCGGCCTGCCGAGCGACAATGCGGCGACCTTCGATGCCACCGCCGCGCTCGCGCAGCAGGCCAATGTCACCCTCGCGCAGTTTGTGATGTTGACGCCGTTCCCCGGCACGCTCGATTTCCAGAAGTGGGAATCCTCGGTCGCCGACAGCGTCCAGAAAATCGACGGCATCCCGGTGACACGCCACTGGCTGATCCCGAAACACCTGCGCCCGAAGGTCTACGCGCCGCACCCGGTGATGTCGCCCGACGAGATCCGCCAGCGCACCCAGGGCGTGTGGGACGAGTTCTACCGGCTGCCGCACGTCTGGCAGCGCGCCAAGTGCGTCAAGTCGATGAAGTCGCGGCTGGCGTTTGTGATGATCTCGAAGCTCTACCGGCAGATGTACGCCAACACCGGCATCTCCACCGACAGCGCGCGCTCCAACAAGGCGCACCGCATGACCCGGCTGATGGCGCGGCCGCTCGTCAAGCTGTTCGCGGGCGCGCCGATGCCGCAACTGCAAGTCCCGAACTAACGTAGACTGAGCGCGTGCGGGTGCTCGCGCTCGGTCTCGCGTTTGTTACCGCGGTGGCGACCCTCGAGGCTGTGGTCGTCAGCGAGCGGTCGAATGCCGGCGCCGCGCAACAGCTCGAACAGCAGCGCCGCGGCGGCCGCGGCGGTGGACGTGGCGGCTTCAGCGTCACTCCCGCAGTCCCTGAAGATTTTGACGGCTCGTGGCAGTTCTGCCGCGTGGCGTTTCGCCAGAACCGCGGTGGCGACGGCGGCGGCTGGAGCGTGGACTTTCCACGCGCCGACATCAACATGTCGATCCGGCTGTCGGAGCTGACCAAGACCACCGTGAGCTTTGCCGGCCCGCAGCAACCAAATCACCAGGTCGTTCGGCTGACGGATCCGACGCTGTTCCAGTGCCCGTTCATCATGATGACGGAGGTCGGCGCCGCCTACCTCGACGACGCCGATGCGGAGGCGCTGCGGACGTATCTGCTCAAGGGCGGATTTCTCTGGGCCGATGATTTCTGGGGCGACTACGCCTACGAGGCGTGGATGGAGCAGCTCGGCAAGGCGTTGCCGCCCGGGCAGTATCCCGGCAAGGACCTGCCGAAGGATCATCCGCTGTTCCGCGCGCTGTTCGACATCGGCGGCGGCGTGCCGCAGATCGCGTCGATTGGTTTCTGGCTGGGCAGCGGCGGCGGGACCTCGGAACGCTACCAGGACAGCGCGGTGCCGCACGCGCGCGGCGTGTTCGACCCGTCGGGCCGGCTGATGGTGTTGATGACCCACAACACCGACATTGGCGACTCGTGGGAGGAGGAAGCGTCCAACCCGCAATACTTCTACGAGTTTTCGACCAAGGGCTACGCCTTCGGCGTCAACGCCCTCGTCTACGCAATGACCCACTGATGCGACCGGCGCGATCGCCCCGATCGCGGCGTCACTGCAGCGCTTGTCGTAACGCGCGCAGCCACACCTTCACGGCGCCGGCGTGCGCCGGCCCCATGCGCAGCAGCTGCTTCTGGGTCGGCGCGAGGTCTTCCAGGTCGTCATCGGCGTAGGCCCAGCCGGCGGCGTTCGCCTCGCCGAGCGCGATCGGATCTTTCACTGCGGGCGTGTCGAGCAGGATATCGATCGCCCGCTCGACCGCGGCGTCGACGTTGCCTTCGGGATGTCCCATGGCCCGGTACGCCTCGTTCAGGCGCGGCCGGATCGTCTTGTAGATCTGCGCGACTCGCGACGCGTCGATCGCGGTCACCGTTTGCACCAGGCCGTCGTACCGCCGGTAGCTGGCCGGGTCGATCGTCCGGCGATCGCCGCGCCCGGCGGGCACGAACCGCGCCGCCGGCGCGATCACTTTGAAATCGCGCGCCGGCGATCTGCCGGCCGAGGCCTGATCGAGGGCGGCCGCGAGCTGACGCACCAGATCGTCGGTGGCGAGCCAGCGCGCCAACTCGGGGCGCGCCGATAACGCCGCCAACAATGGACGCAGGAACGCGTCCATCTGATCGAGCGACGGCAGGTCGGCCGGCGGTGCCACCGGTTTCTCGATCGGCGCGTCGGTGGCCGTCACCACCGCCGGCGCCGGGTCGGCGGCCGGCTCCGTACGCGACATCCACCAGACGCCTGCTGCGAGCAGCAACAGCAGCCCAATGGCAATGACTGCGATCGACCGTGTGTCTGTTTGCGACATAAGTGTGTCTACGAATGTCTACGGGGCCGGGGATCTTTTTCCCATTTTCGAAACGAAACCACTCAACAGGTAGCGCCTGAATCCCTCACTCCACCTACGTATAGTCTCAAAGATCCCCGGCCCCGTCTTTTCTTTACGGAACGTTTGGCGGTGGGACGCGGCGTTTGGTTGACTGCTCGAACGCGTAGGCGAGCTCGATCAGGCGTGGCTCGCTGCAGGCGGTACCCGTGAAGCTGACGCCGTACGGCGCCGGCGCGAGCGCGAAACCCTCCGGATACGGCGCCGGTGCCGGGCCCGCCCCGCCCGCGACCGGCGGCATCGGCACGAATAAACCGAACGGCACGATTACGGTCGGATACCCCGGCTTCGCCGCAATACCGGCGCCGCTGGCACCCGGGAAGAGCAGCGCGTCGAGTTTCTGCGATTTCAGCACCTCGTCGATGCCGTGAGTCGCGGCGAGACGAATGTCTTTCTCGCGATCGGCCTGCCAGCGCGCGCGGTCCTTCTCGAGATCGATCTCATCCGACACGTCGAGATTCGCCTGCCCGTATTTGATCGCGTTGCGCGACGCATGCGCGGTGTTGAACGCGCGCAGCTCCGCAAGCGTCCTGACCGGCGCCGCCTGGCCGAGCGATGCGAGAAAGGCGTTGAAATCGCGCTTCATGCCGTACTTGAGCGCGTAGGAGCAGTTCAGATCCTTGCCGCGGACGTCGTTCGGGCCCGAGCACGTTCCCCACAACAGGAAATTGTTCTTGGGATCCCGATCGACGACGCTCGGGATGTCGGCATCGACGACGATGGCGCCCTCCCGCTTCAAGACTTCGATCGCGTCGGCCATCGACTTCGCCTGTGCTTCGTTCAATCCGCCACGCGGTTCCTTCTCCCCGGGCGGGGTGATGCGGTCGTAGTAGTTCGCCCGCGGAATCCCGATGCGCGCGCCTTTCAGCCCGTCTCGCTTGAGAAACGGCGTGTAGTCGCGGTTGGGCGGCGCCTGGCAGGCCGTCGTCGCAGCATCATTCGGATCGGGCGCGGCGCCTTCGAGCGCGCCGAGCAGGATTGCCGCGTCGGTCACGGTCCTGGCCATCGGGCCGGCGGTGTCCTGGTCGGCGGTGATCGGGATGACCCCGTAACGGCTGATGCGGCCGACCGTCGGCTTGATGCCGGCGAGCATGTTCTGGTTGGCCGGGCTCAAGATCGATCCGGATGTCTCAGTACCGACGTTGGCCGCCCAGAAATTGGCGGCGGTGCCGGCACCGGAACTCGAGCCGCCGGTGTTCAACACCGGGCGCCCGTCGCTCGTCGCCGGGCGGGGATCGCGGCGCGGATCGTAGGGATTGAGCGCGTAGCCGGCAACGGCGTTGTAATTGCCGGGCATGCCGGCGGCGATGAAGTTGGCCAGCTCCGTCAACGTCGTCTTGGCGATGATGACGGCGCCGGCATCGCGCAGGTTCTTCGCCAGCGTCGCATCATAGGGCGGCACCAGGTCTTCGAAAGCAATCGAGCCCCCGGTGGTGCGGATGTCGGCGGTGAGAATGTTGTCCTTGAGCGCGATCGGAATGCCGTGCAGCGCACCGCGCACCTTGCCGCTGGCGCGTTCCTGATCGAGGCGATCGGCCTCCTCGAGCGCCTTCGGATTCACCGTCATCACCGCATTCAGGCGGTCCTCGTAGAGCGCCATCCGGATCAGGTACTGCTCGACCAGCTGCCGCGAAGTCACGCGTCCGTCCTGCATCGCGTCCTGCATCTCGGGGATCGTCGTCTCGACGATGGTGAAGGGTTCGCCTCGGGTCGCAGGCGTGCTGGTGGTGCAGGCGGCGGCAGCGGCCGTCAGGATCAGGAGTCCGGCCAGGGGGTGCTTCATGGCCGGAATGATAGTCCGATAATGCCGGACCTATAATCCGCTGGTGCCGAACTGGGCGCGGCTGGTCACGGCGGGCGCGGCGCTCAGGGTCGCGATTGCGGTGGTGCTGTATCTGTCCGGCGGGCACACCCAGGTCGACGCGCCACCACTGCCCTGGGGCCTCTACGCCGTCCTGGCTATCTGCTTCGGGGCGACCGGCGTCGCCCTGACCATCGGCAACAAGCATGACGCGCGGGCGGCATGGCTCGGCGGCATCTTCGTGGTCGCCGCGGTGCCGCTGACGGCGCCCTTCTTCAATGGCAGGCCGCTCGACGAACTGGGCTGGCTGTGGTTCTTTCAGCCGGAGACGTTGCTGCCGGCATTCCTGTGGCGGTTTGCCGCTGAATTCCCGTCGCCGCTGGTCGGCGATCCGCGCCGCGTGTTCAGCGCCGTCGGGCGCGTGGCGCTGGTCGCGGGAGCGCTGATTGGTCTCGCCAATTTGTCGTTCATCTTCTGGCCGGAAGCCGCCGGCGGATCGCTCGGCCCGCTACTGCGTCCGCCGCTGGTCGACGGATTCAACATTTACTATCCGGTGCTCTACGGACTGGAGGCGGCGTCGTTCGGCGCGCTGATCTGGCGCGCGTCGCGCGGGCGGCGGGACGAGCGGCGCCGACTGTTGCTGTTCGCGATTGGCATTGCCGCCGGCTCCGCGCCGCTGGTGATCCAGGTGCTGCTCGAAGCGATCCCGTCGTACTACGCCTTCACCCACAGTCCGGAGCGCGAGCGCTACATCGGCGGCCTGCTGTTTGGCGCGCTCGGCTGCATTCCGTTTATCACCGCCTACTCGGTACTGTTCGATCACATCGTCGAGCTGCGCGTGGCGCTGCGTGCGGCGCTTCAGTACGCCCTGGCGCGCTACACCATCGCGATCGTGTCGTCGCTGCCGCTGGCGGCGTTGATGCTGATGGTCTACCGGGAACGGGCGCAGCCGCTCGAGGCGTTTGCCACCGGCGCGCGTCCGCTGCTGCTTGGCGGGACCGCGGCGATTGGCCTGGTGACGCTGCGGGCGCGGCATCGCCTGATTGCGCTCCTCGACCGGCGCTATTTCCGCGAGGCCTACGATCCGCGGCAGCTGGTGGATCGCGTGATGAGCGACGCGCTGCACGCGACGACCGCCGCCGATCTGCAGCAGCGGCTGCGGTCCGCGATCGCCGGCTCGATGCACGCCGACCTGTCGTTGTTCATTCCCGGCGGGTCGGGAGCCTTCTTCACCGATCCGGAGGGCCTGCGCCCGATCAAGGCGACCGGCGTGCTGGTGTCGCTCGCATCGTCGGACCAGGCGGCCATGGACGTCGATCCCAGCGATCAACGCTCGCCGTTCCGGCGCCTGCCGCCCGACGAGCAGCGGTGGCTGCTCGGCGCCGGCGTCGAGCTGATCGTGCCGCTGCATGCGCCCGACCGCCGGCTCGCCGGACTGATCACGCTCACCGCAAAGCGCAGCGGCTTGAAGTACTCGGCCGACGATCGACGCTTCCTGACGGCGGCGGCGGCCTCGGCGTCGCTGGCGCTCGACAACCTTCGCCTGCGCTCGTCCTCGAGCGACGCGTCGGAGCGTCCGGCGCGCGAATGCCAGTCGTGCTCGAAGCTGAACGGGCCCGATGCGACGGTGTGTGTGTGCGGGGGCGTGGTGGCGGTGTCCGCCGCGCCGCACACGCTGCGCGGAATTTACCGGCTCGATCACCGCATCGGCGCCGGCGGCATGGGTGTGGTCTACCTGGCGCGCGACCTCAATCTCGATCGCGCCGTGGCGATCAAGACGCTGCCGGCGGTGTCGTCCGATCACGCGGCCCGGCTGCGCATCGAGGCGCGCGCGATGGCCGCGGTCCAGCATCCCAACCTGGCGGTAATTCACGGCATCGAGACCTGGCAGGGCACGCCGTTCCTGGTGCAGGAGTTCCTCGCCGGCGGCACGCTCGCCGATCGCTTGCGCGCCGGGCCGCTGGCCGTTGGCGCCGCGCTTCACCTGTGCAGCACGATCGCCGAGGCGCTCGACCATCTGCATTCGGCGGGCATCGTGCATCGCGACGTCAAGCCCAGCAACATCGGCTTCACCGAGCGTGACGTGCCGAAGCTGCTCGACTTCGGATTGGCGAAGCTGCCCAAGTACGCGGTGTCGAGCGTCGACACCGACGAGGGGACCGCGAGCCGCGCGGCCATCACCTTCGGCGACACCACCGTGCACGGCGGGACGCCCGCCTACATGTCGCCGGAAGCGCTCGATGCCGCGGCGCCGGCGCGGCCGGCGCTCGACTTGTGGGCGCTCGGGGTGGTGCTGTTTGAATCGATCACCGGGCGCCGCCCGTTCGGCGGCAGAACGCGCGACGAGATCCGGATCGCGGCGAGGGGCGGGCTGCAGCAGTCGGCCCGCGAACTCAATCCGCGGGTGCCGGCGGATCTTGATTTCTACCTTCGGCAGCTGCTGCATGTGCAGCCGTCCCGGCGTCCGCCCGGGGCGCTGGAGGTACGCGCCGAATTAGAGCGCTTGCGCGCGGCGCTGTCCGGGCACTAAACTCCGCCAGCTTTGCCGGTTACACCAGCACTGGAGCACCTCATGGCCAAGACCAAACCGCCAGCCACCGTCGAGCAGATCCTCGAGGAATGCACAACAGCCGTCATCAAGGGCCTCGGGAGGAAACGCGCCGGCCGCAAGGCCGCCGAATTCTGGATCAGTCGCGCGAGGCCAAACATCGAGGCGCAGGTGAAGATGGGCACGAACTGGAATCTGGCGAAGAAGCGCGTGTTGCCGACGGCCGTGAAGATGGGCCGGGTTGCCGCCGTCCTGACCGGCGACTTCAAAGTCGTTCCGGTCTGGGCAGCCGAGGCGGCGGCGGTCGCCGTGAAACGCGATCCCAAGTGTCCAGGTGGTTCGGGGTCCGGCGGTTTCTGCCCGTAGGACGCCATGGCCGACGTCTACACCGGCGTCACCTACGCGCATCAGGAGACGTTGTTCTACTGCGGTCCGGCCACCGCGGAGATGGTTCTGGCCTCGCTTGGCGTTCCATCACTGACACCGCCGACCTGGCAGGATCGTCTCTGGGACTACATCGTCGCCAACACCGGTTCGACCCGACCGCCGAGCGCACCGAGCTCGCCGACGTCGCCGTCGTTTCCTCGACAGAAGTGTGAGCGCTGCGCCGGTCTGTGGAACTGCTGGAGCACCACACCGGCCGTGCTCCAGCAGTTGTTGAATGCGTCACAAGCGGTGGCACAGTACGCAGTGTCCAAACACAGTCTCGAGTCCACTGCGACCGGGGTGTTGCTGGATACGATCGATCGGCAGCTGCCGGGCATCGCGCTGGTATTCGGGTGGCAACATTGGCTGGTGGTCGACGGCTACAGGCACAGCGAGCCCGGTGCGACGCCGGTCGCCGGACGAAATCTCAACGGCGTCTACATTCGCGACCCGTGGGCGAGCGACGCCATTGGTCTCATCCCCTGGATCGACTGGCAGGATGACTATTTGTCGGTCGTGCCGTGCGGCAGCTTCGCGGGCAAGATCGTCGTGCTCGGCGGCGCGCGCCTGGCGGCCCCCGCGCCAAGCGTCCCGCACGCGCCTTCAGGCCTGCGCATCGTCGATGGCCGAGCCCCGGAGGCGATGGCGGTCAGGATGGAAATGAGAGATTTGCTCACGCCGCAAGACGCCGTTCGACGGGCCACCGAGCAGGTGAGCTCGCTGCGCGAGTCGCGCTTTCGCATTGCGCTGCACCTGGCCGAGGCCAAGACGGCGCGGCTAGTTCAGCGTCTCGATCGCGACGACGACTGGTACTACATCGTGACCTTCGAGGTCACCGATCACGAAACCGCGCGCGTGATGATCGACGGCTTCGACGGGCGACTTCGCCAGGTCGCCGGCATCAGCCGGGAGGGAGAGGCGCTCCCCCCGTTTGTGCCGGCGCCGGCCGCGATGAATCGCCTGATGTCGGATTCCGATCAGGGATCGGAGTGGTTGGCTTTCCGCGTTCGACCGGGGACGGTGGGTGAGCATCCTGTGCTGGTGTGGAAGCCCTGCGGCCAGTCATCGTCGCCGTTCCTGCCGTTCTACCAGTGGTCGGTGGGAGACTCGTTTGTCTACTACCGGGTCGACGGCCGGATGTTCGATGCGCTGACCGAAGGGCCTGCCTAGAAGCGCGATCGCAGCCGCGCGAGCACCGCCAGGAAATCGTCGGGCGGATCGGCTTCGACCGCGATGGCCTTGCCGGTGAGCGGATGCGGGAACGCCAGCGTCCACGCGTGCAGCATGTTGCGTTTGGCGGAGACCCGCGGGCTCGCGGCCCGTGGGCCGGAGGTCCCTCCCGCGTAGACTCGTTCGCCGATCAACGGGTGACCGAGCTTCTCGAGGTGCAGGCGAATCTGGTGTTGCCGGCCGGTGTGAAGCCGCAGCTGCAATAGCGCCGCGCCATTCAATCGTTCCGCAACCAGGTAGTCGGTGGCGGATTCGAGCCCATCGTCGTCATCATCGACCAGCTTGCGGCGTCCATCGCGATAGCCCGACGAGATGCGCGCTTCGATGGTGCCCTTCGGCGGATCGGGGACTCCCTGCACGATCGCCAGGTAGTGGCGCTCGAACAGGTGGCGCTTGAACAACTCGCGGCCTTGGGCGTGCGCGTCCTTCGACAGCGCGACCGCGAGCGAACCGGACGTGTCGCGGTCGAGGCGGTGCAGCATGCCGACGTAGGTCTTGTGGCCGAGCTTGAACTGCATGAACTCGCGCACGCGGCGCAGCACCGTGTCTTCGGAGGAGCCGGCTCCAGGACTCGAGGGGATCGACAACAAGCCGGCCGGCTTGTTCAGCACGATGATGTGATCGTCTTCGTGAAGGATCGCGAACGACGCCCGCGCGGTCGACTGGGCGGGGCGATTGCGATCGAGCTCGATCGCCGCGTCGTCGTGCACGTCGAAGGCGGGATCCTTGTGGACCCGGCCATCGATCGCGACTTGCCCTTTTTCTACGGCGTCACGGACCTGCCTCCAGGAAAGCTCTGGATGGTCCGCCTTCAGTTTCTTGTCGAGTCTCACTTTGTATCGGGGTCTGGCACCTTGACACCCGGAATCATGTCAGTTTTTGCGACGTTGGCAAAAACAGAGACGAATCCGGGTGTTAAGGTGCCAGACCCCGATACAATTCTTAGCGCGCGCGCAGCGGAACGAAGAGCGTCGCGCTGCCGCGGGAGATGAGCAGCACCGCCGGCCTATCGGTCGCCGCGTTCAGCGCGCTGCGCACCTCCTCAGCCGAGCGGACGGGGCGGCCGTTGATCTGCTGAATGACGTCGCCCTCGCGCAGGCCGGCGGAGGCCGCCGCACCAGACGGGTCGACGCCGCTGATCACGACGCCCCTGGCGTCGCGCTCGAGCCCCAGTTCGCGCGCGAGCTCCGGCGTGACCGGCTCAACGCTCATGCCGAACCTGGGCGCGTCGGGCGCGTCACCCTCGGCACCGCGGCGCGCGTCCTTACCGGCCGCCATTTCCTCGAGCGTCGCCTTGATGTCGCTGGTCTTGCCGTCACGCATCACCTGCAGCGTCACCGTGCTGCCCGGGCGGGTCGCCGCAATCTCGTTCCTGAACGCGTTGGTGTCGACCACCGCGCGACCCTGGTAGCCCAGGATCACGTCACCGCGCCTGATGCCGGCCTTGTCGGCCGCGCCGCCAGGTGTGACGTCGCTGACGATCGCGCCTTCCGTCTTGCTGAGATTCAGACCCGCCGCCAGGTCGCCGGTGACGCCCTGCACCGTCACGCCGAGGCGACCGCGCTGCACGCGACCGTTGGCCACGAGCTGGTCCATCACGTTCTTGGCCATGTTCGACGGAACGGCGAAGCCAATGCCGATGTTGCCGCCCGAGGGCGACAGGATCTGCGAATTGATGCCGACGAGCTCGCCCGCGGTATTCACCAGCGCGCCGCCGGAGTTGCCCTGGTTGATCGCCGCATCGGTCTGCAGGAAGTCTTCATAGCTTCCATCACCCGAGCCGGTGGCGCGGCCCTTGGCGCTGACGATACCCATGGTCACCGTCTGGCCGACGCCGAGCGGATTGCCGACCGCCAGCACCAGATCGCCAATGCGCATCGCGCTCGAGTCGCCCATCACCACGATTGGCAGGTCCTTGCTCTCGATCTTCACCACCGCGAGATCGCTCGCGGGATCGGCGCCGATCAACTTGCCTTCGACGATGCGTCGATCGGACAGTTCGACTTCGATCTTCGCCGCGTTATCGACGACGTGGTTGTTGGTCAGGATATAGCCGTCCTGGCTGACGATTACGCCGGAGCCCAGACCGCGCTGCATCGGCGCCGGCATTGGCCGGCCGCCGCGCGGCGCGCGCTGGCCAAACCCGAACAGATCGCCGAACGGCGAACCGCCGGGCAGCTGCGGCAACTGCGTCAACTGGGGCGACGCCTTGCCTTCGACACGGATGGTCACGACCGCCGGGGTCACCTTCGCCACCACGTCCGCGAAACCTTCGGTTACGACCCGCCCCGGCCCGGAGACCGGCGCGCTCGTCGCGACCGACGCCGCTTCGACATTGGCAAGCGGCGGCAGAGTTGCGTAGGCGCCGGCCGAGGCCAGCCCTAAACCGAGCACCATCGCTCCACTTCTCAAGAATGAACGGGACATTGAACGCTCCTTGAATGACAAAACGGGAGCGAGACTGTTTCGCTCCTATTTAGTCAGACGTCGCAACGACTTTCAGGAGCGTTACCGCAGCATTACATCGGTGCAAGGTTGAGCCGCGGGAGGCGGAGTTCGAACGTCGAGCCGTGGCCGGGCCGGCTGCGAACGGATACGGTGCCACCCTGAGCCTCGACGTAGGCACGAACCAGGTTCAAGCCCAGCCCGAGGCCGCGGGTCGCGCGGCTCTGGTCGCCGCGGTAGAGGCGATCGAAGATGCGCGGCAGGTCCTGTTCGGAAATCCCCGGACCGGTATCCGAGACCTGAATCACCATGGCGTCCGGCTCGGCGACAGCCGAGACCTCGACCTGCCCGCCGCGAGGCGTGTACTTGACCGCGTTATCGACGAGGTTGGCAAGCGCCTGCCGCACTCGATCGCGGTCCGCCGTAATGCTGAGATCCGCGGCGACGTGCACCCGCAACGTCACTCCCGCATCCTCAGCCGTATCCTCGTAGAGGTCCGCCACCTCCGTGGCGAGCTTCGCCAGGTCGACCTGCGACACGTTCAGCTTCATCGTCCCCGTCTCGGCCTCGGAAATATCCATCAAGGTCGTCAGCATCGACAGCACCCGCTCGGATTCCTCGAGGCAGTCGGAGAGCGCCTCCCGGTACTTCTCCGGATCGCGGGTGGCGAGGGCGGCTTCGGCGGTGACCCTCAGCCGTGTCATCGGCGTGCGCAGGTCGTGGGCGACATGATCGAGGGCGTTGCCCATGCCATGGATCAGCGTGGTGATGCGCGCGAGCATGGCGTTGAACAACGTGCTCAGTTCATCGACGGTGTCGCCGCTCCCGTAAACCGGCACGCGGTCGTCGGTCTGGCCGGTCTGCAGAATCCGGCGCACCGTATCGCGCAGCTCGCGCAGCGGCTTCAGCGTGGAGCGGGTCAGGAACACACCGCCCACCACTCCGATGACGAGCGCCGCGCCGGCGCCGAGCATCAGCACGCGTTGGAAATTGGAGAGCAGTTGATTGCGGGCTTCGGTGGTCTTGCCGACCTGGAGCGCCGTGCCGCCGCCGACGCTGATGGTGGCGACCTCCAGCACGGCGTTGCGATCGCGCGCCCGCACCTGCGACCAGATGGCGTTGGGCCCACCCGGAAGCTCCGACAACTCGAACGCGCCCCAGGTTTGCGGCAACGAATAGAGCAACACGTCCTCGAACGGCCCGACCAGCCGCACAAACAGCGGCTCGCGCGACCCGGAGCGTTGTTCGAGCTCGATGGCGCGGGCGAGCGCGGGCAGGCCGCCGGCCTGGTAGCGCGTCGCATACTCGCGCAGCGTCGACTGGATGATGTCGTGGTCGCGCTGCTCGAGGAGCGTCGCGAGCAGCCCGTAGGTCAGCCCGCCGATCACGAGCGTGCTGGCGAGGAACGTGCCGAGATACCACGCCGCCAGCCGCAGTCCGAGCGCCTGGCCGATTCGGTCAGTCCACTTTGAGGACATAGCCGGCGCCGCGAACGGTGTGGATCAACTTGGTGTCGAAGCCTTCGTCGACCTTGTCGCGAAGGCGCGACACCAGCACATCGACGACGTTGGTGCCGGGGTCGAAGGAATAACCCCAGACGTGGGAGAGGATCATCGTCTTCGAGAGCACGCGTCCGGGATGGCGCATCAGGTATTCGAGCAGCGCGAACTCGCGCGGCCTGAGCTCGAGCGGGCGGCCCGTTCGCTCCACCCGGCGCGACAACAGATCGAGCGTGAGATCGCCTGCCGTGAGCCGCGTTGGTTCGGCCGCGCCGCCGGCCCGTCGCAGCAGCGCCTGCAGGCGCGCCAGTAACTCCGCGAACGCGAACGGCTTGGTCAGATAGTCGTCGCCGCCGGCCTGCAGCCCCTTCACGCGATCGTCGACGGTGTGACGGGCGCTGAGAATCAGGACCGGCGTCTGCAGCTTCCGGGCGCGCAGCTGTTCGATCACCGCCAGCCCGTCGAGCTCCGGCAGCATCACGTCCATCACCGCCGCGTCGTAGCCGCCCTCGAGCGCCTTGCGCAGCGCCTCGGTTCCGGTGGCGGCGACATCCACCGCGTAGCCGGCTTCGCGCAAGCCCTGCGCCACGAAATCCGCGATCACCTGATCGTCTTCAGCGACGAGGACTCGCATCTCAAAAGGTTAGCCGATACATCGCAAAGAACTCGTTCATAAATGCCAGCAGTTTCGGCGCGTCCTTCCGCGTGGCCCAGGCCAGCACGCCGTCCTGGCTGACGGCGACGTCGCGGTTGGCCTTCAGGCCGGGCAGTTGACTGCAGCACGAGTCGAAGATGTAGTCGTCAACGATGGTCGAGGGAATCCTGCCGGCATTGACCAAATCCAGCAGGTCTTCGTCGGTCTGCGTGCGCGGCGCCACCACGATGCGTGCCGGGGGCCGATCGATCTTCTGCAGCTGCTCGTTGAGACGGATCAGGCTGGCGTGGTGATCGCTCGCCGCCCGGACATGAATGCTGCGGCCGCCGACGTCCTCGAGGCTCACCAGGCGCGGTTGCTTCGAACCGCTGACGACCAGCTCGCGAATGCCGGTGACGACCGGCGCCGCAAAGGCCACCTGATCGTCGCGCTCGAAGGTGAGGAGCAGATTGGCGGCGATGTCGCCCTTGCCTGCAAGCAGGGCGGGGATCAGGCCGTCTTCGGCGGTCTCGATGAAGACGATCGACACTTTTGCGGGAGCGCTCCGCTGGTTGAGCAACGCTTCCAGCGCCGCGCCGACATCAACCGCCCGGCCGCGGACCTCGCCGTTGCTGCTTTCGAAATGGGTCCGGCTTCGCGCCACCAGAACGCGCAGCACACCACGCGCGATGATCGCGTCGAGGTCGCCCACTGCATTGCGGTCGACGCTCGCGACATCGCCAATCGGCCGGGCCGCAACAACCGGAATGCTGTTGAGCGTGATCGGTGGCGGTTTGCTCGGCGGTGCTTCAGCTGGCGCCGGCTGGGGAGCCGGACCGCACGCACCCAGCACGATCGTGAAAACGACAAGCCACCGCCCAGTCAGCATCACCGCGATTCTGCCATGAGTGCGCTAGGATGCTGGGATGAACCGCCGGAACGCGTGATCGCCGGTATCAACTATCCCTGGACCGTGTTCCAGGGCCAGCCGAACTACGGCTGCGACTTCGGCCGCAACAAGTGGAACAGCCACACCGGCGTCACGGCGCATCTTGATGAGGTGCGCGCCGACTTCGCGGCCATGGCCGCGATGGGCGTCGAGGTGGCGCGCTGGTTCGTGTTCACCGACGGGCGCGGCGGCGTCGAGTGGACCTCGTCGGGTGAACTGGCCGGCCTTGCGGACAGGTTCGACGCCGACATGACCGCAGCGATCGAGATGGCGACG
Source organism: uncultured Acidimicrobiia bacterium (assembly GCA_963795125.1). Lineage (GTDB taxonomy): Bacteria > Acidobacteriota > Vicinamibacteria > Vicinamibacterales > UBA2999 > 12-FULL-67-14b. The sequence goes on from CAWCGQ010000003.1 coordinate 713,995, forward strand.
GCGACCCGGGTGCGGCTGTGTCTGGTGCTCGTCGATTTCGCCTGGCTGGACGACCCGGGCCGTCGTGCCGCGCTCGACACCGCTCAGTTCGCGGATCGTGTCCTCGACCCCTTCCTTGCGACGTTCGGCGGAAGCGACGCGATTCATTCGTTCGACATCATCAACGAGCCCGACTGGGTGACGATCGGACTCGCCACCGATCCCAAACGCGCGGTGTGGCCGCTCGAGCGTCTACGAACGTTCGTCGGCTCGGTTGCGGCTCGGATTCATCAGCGGTCAACCGCGCTTGTGACGCTTGGCGGCGGGCAGGTGAAGTTCGCGAGGGAGTGGGACGACCAGGCCTACGGCCTCGACTTCGTGCAGATCCATTCCTACCCGGACGTTCGCTATCAGGATCGCGACGACAGCGTATTTGCCAGGACCGCCGCGGAGTTTGGACTGTCGAAGCCGCTGCTGATCGGCGAGTGTCCATCCGATCCGCGCGCGCATCCCGCCGGCCACCTGTCGCCCGCCTACACGCTCGCGGACTACCTTCGGCACGCGCGCGCCGGCGGCTACCTCGGCGCGTGGCCCTGGAGCTTCAAAGGCGTCGATGCGTTCGGTGCGGCCATCTTGTAGAATTCAGGCACCGCGTGGATCCGCACCGCCCTTCCGGCGATCATCGCCCGCTTCTCAGCATCGTTGCGCCGGTTTACAACGAATCGGGGACGCTGCGCGAGTTCGTGCGCCGGATCGGCGCGGTGTGCGACACGCTCGAGGCGGGGTATCGCTCCGAAATCATCCTCGTCGACGATGGCAGCCGGGATGAATCGCTGGCGCTGGCCACGGGGTTGATCGCCGGCGAGCCGCGGCTGCGCGTCGTCGAGCTGCGGCGCAATTTCGGCCAGACCGCCGCGCTGCAGGCCGGCATCAGCTGCGCGCGCGGCGATTTCATCATCTCGATGGACTCCGACCTGCAGCACTTTCCCGAGGACATCCCGAAGTTCATCGAGTTCGGCGAGCAGGGCTTCGACCTGGTGTGCGGCTGGCGCAAGGATCGGCGCGAGAACGCGTTGCGGCGCTGGCCGTCGCGGATGGCCAACCGCTTGGTCCGCGCCGTGATCGGCCTCGAGATCCACGACTTCGGCACCACCTTCCGCCTCTACCGCGCCGACCTGATGTCGCACATCACGCTGATTGGCGAAGAACATCGCTTCGTGCCGGCGCTGGCGCACATGGTTGGCGCCAGGATTACCGAGATCCCGATCCAGAACATCGAGCGCCCGGTGGGCGTGTCGAATTACGGCATCGGGCGCACCTTCGGCGTCGCGCTCGACATCCTGTTCCTGTATTTCTCGCGCTTCTACGCGACCCGGCCGCTGCGGGTGTTCGGCAAGGTGGCGGCCTGTCTGTTCCTCGCCGGAGCCGCCATCGCCGCGGTGCTGCTCGCGATCAACCTCGCCACCGGAGAGCCGACCACGCGGACGCGCAGCGGCTGGTTTCTGCTGTCGGCGATCCTCGGGCTGTCGTCGCTGCAGGTGCTATTGACGGGCATCGTCGCCGAAGTGCTGGTGCGCATTCTCTATCGCACCGGCGGCGCCCACAGCTTCGTGGTTCGCCGCGAGTGGAACGCCACCGCGGAGACGCCCGCGACCCTGTCGTCCCGCTGATGTGCGGCATCGTTGGTCATTACGCGCGCGACGGCGCGGCGCTCCCCACGGAAACGCTGTTCGACCTGATTGAATGCGTCGGCCATCGCGGTCCGGATGACAGTACCTTCTGGCAGCACGGCCGCTACTCGTTCGGGCATCGCCGCCTCGCGATCATCGACCTGGCATCGGGCCGCCAGCCCATGGCCAGCGCCGACGGCGCCATCGTCATCACCTATAACGGCGAGATTTACAACTATCCAGAGCTGCGCGACCAGCTGGTGCGCGCGGGCCACGCCTTTCGCACCGGTTCCGACACCGAAGTGCTGATCAACGGCTACCGCCAATGGGGGCGGGATCTGCTGCCGAAGCTTCGCGGCATGTTCGCATTCGCAATTGCCGACCGGGCGAAGCAGCAACTGCTCCTGGCGCGCGATCGATTCGGCGAAAAACCGCTGCTCTACCTCGACGAGGATAACGGCACGACCTTCGCGTCGGAGCTGACGCCGCTCAGCCGCGTCGCCAGGAAGCGCGAACTCGATCCGGTCGCGCTTGGTCACTACCTCACGCTGAACTACGTGCCGGCCGACGCCACGATGTTCGCCGGCGTGCGGCGGTTGCCGCCGGCGAGCTGGCGCCTGTACTCGGCGGACGGGACGATCGAGCAGGGCACGTACTGGACGCCGCCACCCGCGGGACGGAGCCGGCAGATCTACATGGCGACGGCGGTGCGCGAGCTCGGCCGCGCTGCTCGATCGCGCTGCCGAGCTCACGCTGCGCAGCGATGTGCCGGTTGGCATCTTCCTGTCGTCGGGCATCGACTCGTCGCTCGTCGCGCGGGCCGCGGCGCGCGGCGGCACGGTGACGCGGGCCTTCAGCCTCGGCTTCGCGGAGCAGTCGCACAACGAGGTGCCGGCGGCGCGGCAAACGGCCGCGCAACTGGGGATTCCGATCACCGAAGTCACGCTCACCGCCGCGGCGCTCGGACGCTTTGTCGACCTGGTCGCGCATGCCGATGATCCGCTCGCGGACTCGTCGGCGCTGGCGGTGTGGACCCTGGCCGAGGAAACCGCGAAGCACGTGAAAGTGGTGCTCAGCGGCGATGGCGGCGACGAGTTGTTCGGCGGCTACCTGACCTATCCGGCGACGCTGTGGCACGCGTCGGTGACGTCGCGGCTTCCCGGCGTCCTGAAACGCGCGTTCGCGGCCGGCAGCGACTGGCTGCCGACCGGCGCCGGCAAGGTGACCGCATCCTACAAGTTGATGCGCTACCTGCGCGCAATGCCATTGCCCGCCGGCGAGGCGCACTTCAGCTGGAACGGCACGTGGCTGCCGCACCAGGCGGCGGCGCTGGTTCACGACGGTCCGGCGCGTGACGCCGCGATTGGCGCGCTGGCGTTCATGGCGGCGCGACATCACCTGGATGACACCCCCACGCTCGGTGAGTTGCAGCGCGCCGACCTGGCCGATTACCTCGTCAACGACATTCTGGTGAAGTCCGATCGCATGTCGATGGCGCATGGGCTCGAAGTGCGCGCGCCGTTTCTCGACGTCGATGTGGCGGAGTTCGCGCTGACGCTGCCCGACGCGCTCAAGGCCGGCCGCACCGGACCCGGCAAGCGCATCCTGCGCTCGCTCGCCGAGAAGACCTACGGCGTCGATCTCGCCGGCGCCCGGAAACAGGGCTTCAGCATTCCGGTGCACGAATGGCTGCGCGGCCCGGCGCGGCCGCTGGTGGATGACCTGTTATCGCCCTCGTCTATCGCGGCGGTCCCGATCCTGAACGCGCCGGCGATCGCGCGCGTCACCGCGCAACACTTGTCGGGTCAGCGGGCCTACGGCTGGGAGCTGTGGGGGCTGATGGTGCTGGTGGCGTGGCATCGGCAGCAGATCCAGGGGGCGGCGCGTCGGCCAGCCCGCGCAGCAGCCCTACCGCAACCCATAGAAATCTGAAATTCATCACGTCGGCGTTCAGCGTGTCGATCGCTAACCCGCACAGCCCCGCAAAGAGCGCGAGCGACAAACCGCGATCGATCGGGCGCGCCATTACTGCGCGCGCCGTGATGAAGATGCCGATCCAGAGCGCGACGAGCGGCAGCGTGCCGGCAAGGCCGGTCTCCGCCAGGCGGCCGAATATCGTGGAGTGCGGATCGGTCCGCTGGTAGTGATCCGGCAGGCGTCCCTCCGCGTAGGCCGCGGCCGTCAACAGGTGGAATCGATCGAGGCCCACGCCGGCGAGCGGATGCGCGGTGAATGCCTGCCACGCGATCTGCTTGAGCCGGAAGTAACTGATCACGGCGTAGTCGACATCGACGCCGGCGACGGTGGCGCTGCGCGCTTCGACGCCGTAGTGATACTCGCCTCGATCGCGCAAGCCGCCGCTGCCGACCGATCGGATCGAGATGGTCGCCGCGAAGTTGAAGACCAGGATCCCGATGACCACCGCGGCAACCGAGAGGCGCCACCAGGTGGTGCGCCGTTGCAGCCAGGGCCGCGCGGCGATGAGCGCCGCCACCAGGACGCCGGCAACGGAGTGGCTGAAGGTCAGGAAGGCCGCCACGATCATCAGCGCGGCGACGATGCCCCAGGTCGCCGTGCGCCGGCCGGCCCTGACGATCGCAAAAGGAATGGCCATCGCCAGTACACACGCCAGCATCGCTTCCGACGCCGTGAAGGCGCGCAGCCGCAGCACGCTGCCGACATAGGGCAGCGTCATGATCGAGCCGGCCGCGGGGAAGGCAATGCCGCTGGCGAGCGTGGCGATGGTCAGCGCCACGCCGGGGAGCGCGATCGCCGCGCCGCCGAGCGCCAGGCCGAGTCCGATCGTGCCGGCGTAGCCCAGGCGCACAGCGGCGGCAATCACGAGGTAAACCGCCGCGAGGTAGCCGTGCCTGACGAGCTCAATCGCGCTCGCTCGAGGATCGTCAGACCACAGCGTGGCGATGACACTGCCGAGCAGGTAGCCGCCGACCAGCCAGTCGAGCCGATGGAGCCGCGGCAGCCTTAACGAGGTGGACGCCGAGGCGATGGCCACCGCGACGGCGAGCACGATGAACGCAGCGTCGGTCAGCCGCGCGTTCAACGGCAGCTGCGGCCAGTCGATGGCCAGCGTCGTCAGGAAGGCGAGCAGCAGGACGCGGAGGATGGGCACGGCGGCTAAGTCGTCTGTATAAAGTAGCTTACAGGCTGGATCCGGTCGGGGGCGGCTGCATGGTATAGTTGAAAGTTCCTTTTATGCTCTATTACCTGGTTGTGACTTTATACGTCCTTGTCTGCGGGCTGCTGATCATCACGATCCTGCTGCAGCAGGGCAAGGGCGGCGACATTGCAAGCGCCTTTGGCGGCGGCAGCAGCCAAGCGGTGTTCGGCGCGCGCTCGGGCGCGACGTTGTTGACACGGGCCACCGCGGTGCTCGCGGCGCTGTTCGTGATTGGCGCGCTGACGCTGACGATGATTGGCACGCGCGGTGGCAGCTCGGTGGTTGGTGGCGTGGAAGGCCCGCCGCCCGCGCCGGCGCCGGCGCCGGCACCGATCAACACGACGCCCGATCCTGCGGCGCCGGCCACACCGCCACCGGCGACACCGCCGCCAGGAAGCACGCCGCCGTAATCAGATTTATTGGCCACACAACGCGGAAGTGGCGGAATTGGCAGACGCACCAGCTTGAGGGGCTGGCGCCCGCAAGGGCGTGAAGGTTCGAGTCCTTTCTTCCGCACCAACAAATAAGGCCCGCTCACGCGGGCCTTTTTTTATTGGCGCGGAGAAAGACTCAGGCAGCCGGCCATCGCCTTGGCTCGCGAGTCGGCTTTCTTGCGCACCAACCTGAAGAGCGGCAATGCCGGTTGGCAACACCAACAGAATTCCGCAAGAGTCGGACATGCGCGCTGAGATTCGGGAGCCTGAATTTCAAGGCACACCGCACGGGCAATTCTGGGCGCACGGCGCCATTCGCGGATGGTGGAACAGCAAAGTGGGTTTATTCGCTCACGCAGTAGATGCTGCTGTGCGCGGTGAGAGACCGACCACTGCGCCGCGGCCTGCGCAGCATCCATCGTCAGGTGCCAACAGAACGAAGAATCCCCAAAGGTGGTAACCGCTCCGCCGCGATCAACCGGCCACCTCCAAGCGGAGGTGGGAAGGGTTGGCAACCGGTTTGCAAAGGTATGCACAGTTCACCGCCGCGAGGTTTGCTTCAAGGGGATCTGATGTCGCTCATCTTTCAACAAATTCACACACCCGGTATCGCCCAGCTTTCATATCTGGTGGGCGACGATGGCAAGGGCGTCGCCTGCGTCATCGATCCCCGGACGGATGTGGACTGCTATCTCGAGCTCGCTCGCACGCATGCGGTCTCCATCACACACATTTTCGAAACGCACATCCACGCAGACTTTCAGAGTGGCGCACTGGAGCTCAAGCGTCGGCTGCCAACGGCCAAGGTGTTCTGCAGCCACGAAGGCGGCGCGCGATATGGATTCGACAACGAAAAGGTGAAGGATGGTGACACCTTCGAGTTCGGCGACACCATCCTGACGGTCAAACACACACCCGGCCACACCCCGGAACATGTGGCGTTCGTGGTCGCAGAAAAGAAACGGCCCAGCACCCCGTGGGGCGTGTTCAGCGGCGACAGCCTGTTCGCCGATTCTGCAGGCCGGCCCGACATCGGCGGCAGTGAGCGTGAGGCACAAAAGCTGGCCTCGCAACTGTTCACGACCATGACCGAGTTCTACTTGACGCTGCATGACGGCGTCATCATCTACCCTGGTCACGGCGCTGGTTCGTCATGCGGCCCCGACATTGGCGACCGCCGCAGCACCACCATTGGCTACGAGAAAAAACACAACGCCTTTCTGCAATTCCAGAATGAGAAGGAATTCGTGGATTACACGACGTCCACCGCCACACCGGTGCCGACGTATTACGTGCCCATGAAAAAGCTGAACCAGAAGGGGCCGCCAACCTTCGGACAGATGCCGCCCGTTCCAGCGCTGCCCGCGGCAAGTTTCAAGGAGGCCATCGGCCAGCGAGGCACGGTGCTGGTGGACACGCGGCTGATGCTGGGCTTCGGAGGCGGACACATCAAGGACGCGCTCAATATTGGTGCGCATGCCGAGTTGTCACCGTGGGCGGGATGGATGTTGACGTTCGACGACTCCGTGCTGCTGGTGCTCGAGAACGACGACAACCTCGAAAAGGTCGTGCGTTACCTCTGGCGGGTGGGCATCACGAAGTTTGCAGGGTATCTCGTGGGTGGAATGAAGGCGTGGGACAACGCCGGCCTCGAGTTCGAGCACCTTCCGCAGATGTCTGTGCACGACTTGCAGAAGGCGGGCGACACGGTGCAGATTCTCGACGTCCGCGCGGCCGATGAGTGGAAGTGCGGGCACATCCCCGGCGCAAAACACTTCTTCGTGCCCGACGTCCGCGAACATATTGATCAATTTGATAAGACAAGTCCGGTCGTCGTGTACTGCGACAGTGGGTATCGGGCCAGTCTCGCGGCCAGCATTCTGAAGCAGGAAGGTTTCACCACCGTCTACAACGTGCCGGGCAGTTGGCAGGCGTGGAAAAAGGCCGGCTATCCGATTGAAGGCGAGATCAATAAATGAGCTCGGCTCTACGACATGCCCTGCTGGTGATGCTCGTCACCCTGCTCCCGGTGTGCGGGGCGTACGCCGATCCAGTCGATGCGCGTAATTATCCCGGCCCGGCGTGGTCCCCGTACGTCGTCGGCGCCTGTATCGGTGTGTTGTCCTGGTTGACGTTCTATTTTTCCGACAAACCCATTGGGGCATCGTCGTTCTACGCTCAGGTGGCCGGGTTCATTGGGAAGCCTGTCCAGACGGCCCTTGGACTCGATGCCGTACTTCAAAGAAAACCCGCCGCGTGTCGGCTGGGAGTTTGTGTTCGTGCTCGCGACCATCGTCGGCGGCACCATCGCCGCAGTTACCGGAGGCGAGTTTGTGAACGAATGGATTCCGCCCATGTGGGACGCGCGTTTCGGCGACAGCCTTGCGCTGCGCGGCTCGATCGCCTTTGGTGGGGGCATGCTGATGGCATTTGGCGCTCGCCTGGCCGGCGGCTGCACCAGCGGTCACGGCATCAGCGGGACGATGCAACTGAGCGTGGCGTCGTGGATCGCGGTGGTCTGCTTCTTCATCGGCGGCGTCGCAGTGGCCATGCCGCTTTTTCGACTCTGAGGCACCATGATTGACCCGGGCGCTGCAGTAAAAAAATCGACCACACCACCGGACTCACCGGTTGCGGCTCCATCTACGCTTCTGACTGGTGCCATCTTCGGGTTGATGTTCGGCTTCCTTCTGCAGAAAGGGGGCGTCGGCAAATTCAACATCCTGATCGGTCAGTTGCTGCTGCAGGACTTTACCGTCATCAAAATCATGCTCACGGCGATTATTGTGGGCATGGTCGGGGTGTTTGCCTTGCATCATTTTGCGAAGGTCAATCTCCACATCAAGCCGACGAAGATCGGTCCCAACGTGATCGGCGGGCTGATGTTCGGCGCGGGTTTCGCGCTGATCGGGTATTGCCCGGGCACTGCAGCTGCCGCTCTTGGGCAAGGCAGCTGGGACGCGTTGTTCGGCATGGGCGGCCTCGTCGCTGGGTCGTGGGTATTCGCCGAGGCCTCCGGTGCGCTCAAGGAGAGCGTTCAGAAGTGGGGCGACATGGGAAAAGTCGTGCTGCCCGATCTGCTGCACGTGCCACGCGGCGTCTTCGTTGCGGTGTTCGCCGTACTGCTGACCGCCGGTCTGTTCGCGCTGGAGATGGTGTTCCCGCGATGACGACGCCTCGAACCCGCCCATCGCGGAAGCTCACGGGCGCGTCGCCGTGTTGATCGTTCGCGAATGGGCGCCGCACCTCGAAATGCCCGTCGGTGCAATCGACGGATTCGTGACGGCATGGGGCAAGAGCCAGAACGCGCAATGACGACGGAGCCGGACCCACAGCGCTACTTCGCCGCGGAGCGCACCTTCCTGGCGTGGATCCGGACCGGCATCTCCCTGATGGCATTCGGGTTCGTGGTCGCGAGATTCGGGTTGTTCATGCGCGAGATCGCCGTCATGCAGGGCGGGGCGCTGCCTCCCGCAGACATCTCGCGGTGGTTCGGGCCCGGCCTGATTGGACTCGGCGTGCTGCTCACCGCCGCGGCCACGGGAATGCATATCTCCACCGTGAAGCGCCTCAACCGCGGCGAGCCCTTTGTCGGCCGACCCACGTGGCTGGGCGTGGCGGTGGCGGTGCTGCTGGTGGTGGTCGGCGTGCTGATGGCCGTGTATCTTGTGGCCGCTGCATAGCACAAGGGAGCGATCCGATGGCACACACGACAGGCAGCCCTCGACAACGCGCAGCAGTCACCGGCAGCCGGCCTGATCCTGCGTGAACAGGACCCACTCAACCTGGAGTCGCCGCAGTCGGCGCTGAGGGCCTGGATCACCCCAGCCGACCAGTTCTACGTCCGCAGTCATTTCGCTGAGCCCGACCTGGATCGATCCGCGTGGCGGCTGACAGTGGAAGGGGCCGTCAGCGAGCCGGGCGATTTCTCGTTCTCCGACCTGACGGCAATGGCCGCAGAGTCGCAGGTCGCGGTGATGGAGTGTGCAGGCAACGGTCGCGTGTTCCTGAGCCCGAAGGCGGAGGGCACGCAGTGGCAGGTCGGAGCCGCCGGCAATGCCGAGTACACCGGGGTGCCGCTGGCGGCGTTGCTGGCACGGGTCGGGGTGCTGCCGACCGCCGTGGACGTGATCTTCGAGGGCGCCGACTGCGGCCAGATCACCGACGCGCCGGCATCTCCGGGCGAGATTCACTTCGCGCACAGCATTCCGGTCGCCACCGCCCGTGCCGGGCAGGTGTTGCTGGCCTACAGGATGAACGGGGCCGACCTGACCAGGTCGCACGGATTCCCGGTGCGCGTCGTCGTGCCCGGCTGGTATGGCATGGCCTCGGTGAAGTGGCTGACCCGCATCGTAGTGGCCGACACGCCGTTTCAGGGATTCTTCCAGTCGATGCAGTACAGCCGCTGGGAGCGGACGCACGGCGCACCGACCCTGGTTCCCGTCACCGAACTCCAGGTGAAATCGATCATCGTCGATCCGGAGATGGGCGGCGTGGTTCCGAGCGGTGGCACCTACATCGTGCGCGGGCAGGCGTGGACTGGCGAGGGGACGGTCACCCTGGTCGAGATCAGCGTCGACGACGGTATCCACTGGGCACCTGCACGCCTGACGTCGCCGGAGTTGCCGCTGGCCTGGAGATCCTGGGAATTCGACTGGCGCCCGACCGCGGGGCGCCAGTCCCTGATGGCGCGGGCCACCGACAGCCGGGGCCGGGTGCAGCCGATGGACCGGGACACGGATCGACGCAGCTACGAGATCAACCACGTGATCCCGACGGCCGTCGTGGTCCGCGACCGCGCCTAGCGGCCGACGTCGACGTGACCGCCCGGCTCGCTCCCGGCACTTCGGCCGAACAGCTGGCCGGTGCGCTGGAACGAATACGGAACCAATCCGCTTCTGGCCGGGATTCCGATTTCTGTATTCTGAATTTGTTATTGGTTATTCACGTTGGAGGCTGCTTCCGCACCATCCTCGGGTTCGCCGGCCGCGCCAACCTTTTCCAACGCTACCGAATCGACGAGAGCCATTAATCCAGAGAGTTCCAGCGCGAGTCGCGCCGCGATCGACGGGGCTCGAAGCAGCAGCCGGCCGCCTCGCTGGGACTGTCGGCCGGCCAGGGCCTCGAGCACTTTCAACGCTGCACTACTGAGGTAATCGACGCCGGACAGATCGAGGATCAGGTTCGCGCCGGCGGCAGGCTGCTGACCCGTCACGGCTTCAAGCTCGGCCGCAGCCGCGTGACCCAGGCGGCCTTCGACGAAAAGCACCCGGCTGCCATTCTCAACAACCGCTTTCGTGTGCAACCGCCACAGCCGGCGGGGCGCGGCCCGTTCTGTCGTCAAGCGCGGCTCCGGACGTTTTGCACAGCGGCCATATGCTAGAGTCCGATTTTCTCACCAACTATTTCATGCGCCGCGTGTATTTCCAATCAGACGACGAGGATCTCGCGCTGGTCCAGCAGACGCTGGCGGGCCAGACCGAGGCCTTCGGAGTGCTGGTAACTCGCTACCAAAGGGTGATGTACACAATGGCGCTCAGAATGGTCGGTAACACAGAGGACGCGCGAGACGCGACCCAGGACGCCTTCGTCAAGGCGTATCAGCATCTTTCGACCTTCGATCTCAGCCTTCGCTTCTACAGCTGGATGTACCGAATACTCGTCAACGAGTGCCTCAACCTCAATCGGGACCGGCACCCCGAGGACCCGTTGAAGATCGACCTTGACGGCGGCGCGAGCCCGTTCGACGCTGCCCTGGCCGGAGAACGCCGCGCGCAGATCCAGAAGGCACTGCTGAGTCTTACGCCGGATTACCGGACGGTCGTGGTGCTGCGCCACTACGGCGGCCAGTCGTACGCCGAAATCGCCGAGACGCTCGCCATTCCCGAAAAGACCGTCAAGTCACGCCTGTATACGGCGCGCCAGCAGCTCGGCGAGTTGTTATTCGGCTGGAAAGAGCAAGCGAAGGAAGGCAACTGATGATCCGGCCCGAGCTCGAAGCGCTGCTTCAAGGCGCGCTCGACGACACGCTGACGCCCGAAGAGCGCGACCGGCTTGCCCGGATGATCAGCGAGAGCCGCGAGGCCCGGGAGCGCGCCGCCGAACTGACGCAGCTGACCAGTCTCATCGATTCGCTGGGCCCGGTCGACGCGCCCGCGGGTCTCGTCGACCACGTGCTCGCTCAGGTTTCTGATCGCCCCCATACGGTTCGGTCGTCAACTTTTCAGAGAGGTGTCGCCGTGAACAAGAAGATCCTTTTCGGCCTGGCAGCAGCAGCGGCAATTGTGCTCGCGGTGATCACCTACAACAGCAACCCACCCGCGACCGAGGGCACGGAAGCCACCATCGGCGCCGCCCAGCGCGCGCAGGCGCCGCAGATCGCGGCCAACGACGTCAAGCTCGGAGACACCAGCTCCCAGGACGTGCTGCAGACCGAGGCCTTCGATGCGATCATGAAAGACGAGACGCTGCGCAGCATGCTGCAGGACGCGAACCTGCGGCAGAGGCTGCAGGACGCCGCGCTGCGGCAGGCTCTGGCCGACGACAACATCCGCAAGGCGTTGAGCGATCCGCAGCTTGCCCGGAGGATCCAGGACCAGGCGCTGGTCCGCGCGCTCGACAGCGCAGAATTGATGAAGAAGTTCGACGACGCGAGCCTGCGGGCGCTGCTGTCGAACCGGGCGTTTGCCGATGCGCTGCGTAACCAGGAGTTCCGCACGATGCTTTCGCGCAACGGCGCCGCCGCCGCGCTGGCCGGCGCGGGGTTGCAGCGCGCCCTGCGCGACAGGAACTTCGACGCGGCGCTTCGCAGCCCGCGGTTTGCCGAAGCCATGGCGCGCGGCCGGCAATAACAGCATGCAGGAGGCACCCCTTCTTTGGGGTGCCTCAGCGTTTTTGGCCTAAGATCTCCGCACTGATGCGTTTGCGGTGCGGGCTGCTCGTTGCCTTGCTGTTTGCCTTTCCCCTGGCCGCCGTGCGACCCGCCTCGGCGCAGTTGACCGAAGAGCGCACGCCGGGACTGCGCGTCATTTATCTCGACGGCACTGAAGGCTACCTGGTGCCGCACGTCACGCGCACCGCCCTCAACTCGCTGGCCTTTCAGAAAAAACTGTTCGGCTTCGATCCGAAAGAGGACGTGACGGTGCTGCTGCTGGACCTGAGCGACTCGGGGAACGCCGGCGCCTCTTCCGTGCCCGCCAACCTGGTCAGCGTCCAGATTGCGCCGTTGGGGTTTTCGTTCGAAACGCTCGCCGCCAACGAGCGCATGAACACGATCATGAATCACGAGCTGGTCCACGTCGCCACGATGGACCAGGCGGCCGGCTCGGACCGGGTGTTCCGCCGGCTGTTTGGCGGCAAGGTGATGCCGGTCGCCGAGCAACCCGAATCAATTCTCTACTTCTACCTCACCTCGCCGCGCGTCGCGGCGCCGCGCTGGTTTCACGAAGGTATCGCGGTGTTCGTCGACACCTGGATGGCCGGCGGCCTCGGCCGGGTGCAGAGCGGCTACGACGAGATGGTGTTTCGCGCGATGGTGCGCGACAACGCGCCCTTCTACAACCCGCTCGGACTGGTCTCAAAGGGCACGGACGTCGATTTCCAGCTCGAGATCAACTCGTATCTCTACGGCGCGCGGTTCATGACGTGGCTGGCACGTCGCTACTCTCCCGAGAGGTTGATCGAATGGACCGCACGCCGCGAGGGCAGCCGTGGCTACTACGCGACGCAGTTCAGGCAGGTGTTCGGCGTCACCCTCGAAGAGGCGTGGACGCAGTGGATTGCCGACGAGCAGACGTTTCAACGGGCGAACCTCGCGGCAATTCGCCAGTATCCGATCACGCCGTATCGCGACGTCACCAGCCGCGCGCTGGGCTCGGTGTCGCGCGCCTATTACGACCCTGCGTCGAAGCAGATCTACGCGGCCTTCAACTATCCGGGCGTGGTCGCGCACGTCGGTGCAATCGACATCGAGAGCGGCACCGTGCAGCGCATCATGCCGATCAAGGGCCCGGTCATCTACAGCGTCACCTCGCTCGCGTGGGATCCCGATGCGCGGGCGCTGTTCTATACCACCGACAACGGCTCGTTTCGCGATCTGGTGCAGCTCGACCCGGCCACCGGCAGGACGCGCATGCTGCAGAAGGACGCGCGCATCGGCGACATCGTCTTCAGCAAGAGCGACCAGGCGCTGTGGGGCCTCCGCCATCTCAATGGCTTCGTGACGATCGTGCGCATCCCGGCCCCGTACACCTCGTGGGAGCAGATCGTGACGCTGCCCTACGGGACGATCGCCTACGATCTGGATGTCTCGCCCGACGGCACCAGGCTGGTGGCGTCGTTTGGCGAGATCACCGGCGCGCAGGATGTGCGGGTGATGAGCATTGCGGCGCTGAAGGCGCGCGACACCACGCCGCTGGCGCGATTCGATTTCGCGCAGTCGGTGCCGAACGACTTCACGTTCTCCGCCGACGGCCGCTATCTGTACGGCAGCTCGTATCTCACCGGCGTCTCCAACATCTTTCGCTACGAGCTGGCGGGCGGCGCGCTCGAAGCGGTCAGCAACACCGACACCGGATTCTTCCGTCCGGTGCCGCTTGGCGGCGATGACTTGCTGGTGTTCAGGTACACCGGCAGCGGCTTCGTACCCACCCGCATCGTCGCCACGCCGGTCGCCGACATCAGCCCAATCACGTTCCTCGGCGAGCGGCTCGCTGCCGACCATCCCGTCGTGCACAGCTGGAACGTCGGTTCGCCGCTGGTGATTCCCTACGACACGCTCGACAAACGCCAGCAGCCGTATCGGTTGTTCGGCGGCCTGCGAGTGGAATCCTTTTATCCGATCGTGCAGGGATACAAGGACACCGCAGCGGCCGGCATGCGGCTGAACCTGTCGGATCGGATCCGGCTGAATCGCGCCAGCATCGCAGCCTCGTTCTCGCCGATCGCGGATCTGCCGGCCAGTGAGCGGCTGCACGTCGAAGCCGACTACGAGCGCTACGACTGGAGAGGCCACGCCGCGTTCAACACGGCGGATTTCTACGACCTGGTCGGCCCAACCAAGACCGGGCGCAAGGGCTACGTCGTCGGCGTCGGCCGCTCCACCACACTCATTTACGATGAGCCGCGGCGACTGACGCTCGCCGTGGATGGCCGCTTGTCGGGCAACCTTGACCGGCTGCCGGACTTTCAGAATGTTCCGATCGATGTCGATCGCCTGGGCACACTCGATGCGGAGCTCACCTTCAGCGATGTTCGCAAATCGCTCGGCGCGGTCGACTTCGAGTCGGGCACGCTGTGGACGGCCGCCGCGCAAGGGGCGTTGGTCGATCGAACGCTGTTCTCACATGTTCGCGCCGGCTTCGATCGCGGCGTGGCCCTGCCGGTCGATCACATGTCGATCTGGTTCCGGCAGGCCGCGGGTTTCTCCCCGAACGATCGCCAGCAGCCGTTCGCCAATTTTTTCTTCGGCGGGTTCGGCAACAACTACGTCGATCGTGGCCAGGAAAAGCGCTATCGCGAGGCCTACAGCATGCCCGGCGCCGATCTGAACGAGATCGGCGGACGGAACTTTGTGAAATCGATGGTCGAGCTGAACTTGCCGCCGGCGCGCTTCGCGCGCCTCGGCACGCCGGGGTTCTACGTGCCGTGGATGCGGCCGGCGGTGTTTGTCGGCGGTCTCGCCACCAACCTCGACGATCGCGCGTCGCGCCGCGTCGTCTACAACAGCGGCGCCCAACTGGACTTCAGCATCTCGGCCCTCTCGGTCCTCGATCTGACGCTGTCGCTCGGCGGCGCCGTCGCGCTCGAACGCCGCCACACGCCCCGCTACGAGGCAATGATCTCGCTAAAGGTACTGCGCTAGATGCACCAGCTCATCGCGTTTGCTCCAGTGCTGATCTTCCTGGGGGCGCTGTGGTTGATGGACAGCTTCAGGCTGGTGCGGCCGTCGTCGATTGCGCTGGCGTTGCTCTACGGCGCGGGCGCCGCACTCGGCTGCGAGGCGCTGCACGGCTGGCTGATGCCGGAAGCGGCGCTCGATCCGAAAACCTTCTCTCGCTATGTCGCGCCGGTCACGGAGGAGATCGCGAAGGCGGGCTTGATCGGACTGCTGATCGCCCGCGGACGGATCGGCTTCCTGGTCGATGCGGCGGTGCAGGGATTCGCGATCGGGACCGGCTTCGCCATTGTCGAAAACGCGACCTATCTGCGCGACTTCGGGGACGCGCCGCTGATGCTCTGGGCGGTGCGCGGCCTGGGCACCGGAGTCCTGCACGCCGCGACCACCGCGATGGCCGGCATCGTCGGCAAGGCCGTCGCCGATCGACATCCGCGCCTGCCGCTGCCGATCCTGCCCGGCGTGGCGCTGGCGGTGGCCACCCATTCGCTCTACAACCACTTGCTGGTGTATCCGGCGGTGGCCGCCGTGGTCATGCTCCTCGCCCTTCCCGTTGTCGTGGTCGCGGTGTTCGAACGCAGTGAGCGGGCGGCGCGCGAATGGGTCGGCGCCGGGCTCGACCTCGACCTCACGCTGTTGCAGCTGGTGTTGTCCGACGGATTCCAGGCGACGCGTTTTGGCACCTACCTGCGGGCGCTGCCGTCGCATTTCGAGGGCGTGGTGGTGGCCGACATGTTCTGTTTGCTCAGGATTGAGCTGGAACTCGCCGTCCAGGCCAAGGCCTGGCTGATTGCGCATGAAGCCGGTCTCGACCTGCCGGTAGATGACGACCTGCACGCCGCGCTCGCGGAGCGGGCCTACTTGCGGCGATCGATCGGTCGAACGGGCCTGCTGGCGCTCGAGCCGCTGCGCCTGACGTCGCATCGTGACTACTGGAACCGTCACCTGCTGGCGCAAGCCGGCGGTCGCGGCCGCTGGCGGCGGCGGCTGCAGCGGGCACTGAGAATGGGCAAGCCCGGCTAGCCTGGGCCCTTCTGCGTCCTCCCGTCACGGACGAGTTGGCGGCTTCGAGGCGGGTTCAAGATTGAACGCCGGTAGATCCTATTGGGCGCTATGCTTGAAAGCTCATGACACTCTGCCGGAGCTTCGCGTGATTCTCGTCTGGATCGGTGCCGCGGTTACGGTCGGCGCGTTGCTCGTCGTGCTGGTCGCCTCCCGGCGCACGCGCGTCGAGTATGCGGAGCTGGGCGCGATGAGCGAGCAGTGGCTCGCCGAGCAGCGCGCCAACGACCGTCCGTACTAGCCGGGCTGCCGCGGGGCCGAGCCCTGAATGATCGCGTAGAAAGATTTCGGGTCCAGGCTGGCGCCGCCGACGAGCGCGCCGTCGACGTCTGGTTCAACGATCAACTTCGCAATGTTGTCGGGCTTGACGCTGCCGCCATACAGCACGCGGCAACGCTCCGACGCTTCCAGCCCGAACCACTGCTTCAGCCGCTGCCGGATATGAGCATGCGCTTCGCCCGCCTGGGCGGGGGTGGCGTTGCGACCGGTGCCGATCGCCCACACCGGCTCATAGGCCAGCAGCATTGCCGACAACTGCGCGCCGGTCACGCGATCGAGGCTGTCCTTGATCTGCCGGTCGAGCACCGCCATGGTCTCGTTGCGATCGCGCTCGGCAAGGGTTTCGCCGATGCAGACGATGGGCACGATCCCCGCGGCGAGCGCGGCATGCATCTTCTGATTGACGGTTTCGTTGGTGTCGCCAAAGAGCGTCCGGCGTTCGGAGTGGCCGACGATCACGTAGCGCGCGCCGGTTTCGCGGATCATCGCCGCGCTCACTTCCCCGGTGTAGGCGCCGTCACGCTCCCAATGCAGGTTCTGGCCGGCGACGGCAATGGCGCTGTTGGCCGCGGCGTTGGCCGCCGCCGCCAGGGCGGTGAAGGGCGGCGCGATGACGATGTCGACGCCGCGCGCGTCGGTGACGAGCGCGCGCAGGGCCTCGACGTAGGCGACGGTCTCGGCGACCGTCTTGAACATCTTGAAATTTCCAGCGACGAGGGGCTTGCGCATAAGAACGGTTCTACGATGGTTCTACGGTCGTTCTACGATGGTTCTACGGTGGTTCCAGGGAGGTGGTCGTTGCGATCTGGGAGTGCGGCCACTCCCGGCAGCTCGGCGCCGCCCAGGAATTCGAGCGAGGCGCCGCCGCCGGTCGAGATGTGCGTCATCTTATCCGCAATGCCGGCGGCGTTGATTGCCGCCACCGAATCGCCGCCGCCGATGATCGTCGTGCCGTGGACGGCGGCCACCGCGTGCGCCACCGCCAGGGTTCCCTTGGCGAACGGCTCCAGCTCGAACACGCCCATCGGACCGTTCCAGACGACGGTCTTCGCGTCCGCCAGTAATCCCGCATAGAGGCGCGACGACTCAGGACCGATGTCGAGCCCCATCCGCTCGCCGATCGAGGCATCGCCGGCCTTCAACACTTCGGTCTTCGCGGCGGCGTCGATCTTGTCGGAGACGACGTGATCCACCGGCAGCTGCAGCACCACCCCCCGCGCCTTGGCGTGGTCGATGATCGATCGCGCGGCGTCCTGCTTGTCGTCTTCGACCAGCGACTTGCCGACCGGCATGCCCAGCGCCTTGAAGAACGTATAGGCCATGGCCCCGCCAATCAACAGGCGATCGACGCGGCCGAGCATGCTTTCGATCACCTCGATCTTGTCGGAGACCTTGGCGCCGCCGATCACCGCGACGAACGGCCGCTCGGCGTCGCCGAGCGCCATGCCGAGATAGCGCAGCTCCTTTTCCATCAGCAGCCCGGCCGCGGCACGGGGTGGCGCGCCCGCACCGTCGCCGGCCGGCGCAAAATGCGAAACGATGCCGTCGACCGAGGCGTGGGCCCGATGCGCCGCGCCGAACGCGTCGTTGACGTAGACATCCGCGAGCCCGGCGAGCGCTTTCGCAAATGCCGGCTCGTTCTGTTCCTCGTCGGCGTGGAACCGCAGATTCTCGAGGAGCACGACCTTGGCTCCGGTGTGCGCTTCGGCCACGGCCGCCTGTGCCGCCTCGCCGATGCAATCCGGCGCGAACACCACCGGACGCTTCAGCAGCTCGCTCAGCCGCTCGGCGATCGGCTTCAGGCTGAACTCCGCGGCGGGCCTGCCTTTCGGCCGGCCCAGGTGCGACGCCAGGATCACGGTCGCGCCCTGGTCGAGCGCGTACTGAATGGTCGGCAGCGACGAGGTGATGCGCGTGTCGTCGGTGATGGCGCCGCCCTTCAGCGGCACGTTGAAGTCGACGCGGATGAACACCCGCCGCCCCCGGAGATCGAGGTCCTTGATCGAGTATTTCGTCACGCTTACAGCTTCTTCAGCAGGTCAACGCAGCGGTTCGAATAGCCCCATTCGTTGTCGTACCACGCCATCACCTTCACGAAGTCGTTGTCCATCACCTTGGTGTAGGCGGCGTCGATGATCGTCGAATGCGGGTTGCCGCGGAAATCGATCGACACCAGGGGCTCGGTGACAAACTGCATGATGCCCTGCATCGCGCCTTCGGACGCGCTCTTGAGGGCGGCGTTGATGTCCTCGACCGACGCGCCCTTCTCCAGGATCGCGACCAGATCGATCACCGACACGTTCGGCGTCGGCACGCGCATGGAGATGCCGTCGATCTTGCCCTTGAGCGCCGGCAGCACTTCGCCCACCGCCTTGGCCGCGCCGGTGGTGGTGGGAATGATCGACATCGCCGCCGCGCGCGCGCGGCGCAGGTCCTTGTGCGGCAGATCGAGCAGGTTCTGATCGTTGGTGTAGGCATGCACCGTCGTCATCCACGCCCGCGAGATGCCGAAGGTTTCGTGCAGCACTTTCGCCATCGGCGCCAGGCAGTTGGTGGTGCAGCTGGCGTTCGAGATGATGTGGTGCTTCGACCCGTCGTAGTCGCCGTCGTTGACGCCGAGCACCAGCGTCACGTCCGGGCCGGTGGCGGGCGCGGTGATGATCACCTTGCGCGCGCCGGCGGCGAGGTGTTTCGCGGCGTCCTCCCGCTTGGTGAACTTGCCGGTCGATTCGAACACGATGTCGACGCCCAGGTCCTTCCAGGGCAGCTGCCCCGGATCCTTGGTCGCGAGCACCTTGAACTGGTCGCTGCCGACCTTGATGGTGTCGCCGGTGGCGCTGACCGGCACGCTCAGGTTGCCGAGCACCGAGTCGTACTTCAGCAGGTGCGCGAGCGTCGCGGCGTCGGTGATGTCGTTGACGGCAACGACGTCGACGTCGTGATGCGCGAGCGCGGCTCGCATGATGTTGCGGCCGATGCGGCCAAATCCGTTGATCCCAACCTTAATGGCCATTGAAGGCGTCCCTCCGCTGCAGACCGGTTCGGAGCCCGTGATCGGACTCGAGGTAAACGGTGAATTGTACAACCTGCCGACACAATCGACAAAGCCAAAGGTTTGCCGATACAATTCGTAAGTCCTTGAATGTATAGCCTTTACAGCGTTCTCGTACTGCTCGCGGCGGTGATCGCGTCGCCCTGGTTCATCTACCAGGCGGTGCGCTACAAGAAGTATGTCCGCAGCCTCGGCCAGCGCATGGGCTACCTGCCCGTGTCGTTCAACATCGACGGCGACGCCTCGATCTGGATTCACGCGGTGTCGGTTGGTGAAGTGCTGACGGCGCGGCCGCTCATCAGCGAGCTCAAGCGGCGCTATCCCGACCTGCGCATGTTCCTGTCCACGACGACGATGGCGGGGCAGCAGCTGGCGCGCCGCAGCGTCCAGGACGTGGACGCGGTGTTTTATTTCCCGTTCGACCTCGGCTTCGTCGTCCGTCGCACGCTCGATCTGGTCAAGCCGAAGCTCTTCATCATGATGGAGACCGAGATCTGGCCGAACCTGCTGCGGGAGTGCCGGGCCCGCGGCATCAAGACCGCGGTGGTGAACGGCCGATTGTCGGCACGATCGTTCCCCCGTTACCGGATGATCCGGCCGATGATGCGCCGGGTGTTGGATCACATCGATCGTTTCCTGGTCCAGAGTGAGGAGTCGGCGCGGCGCTTCATCGATCTTGGCGCCGATCCGTCGCGCGTGGTGGTGACCGGCAGCCTGAAATTCGATTCGCTGGAGTTGTCGGCGCCGGCGCTCCAGGCGCGCGCCCGCGATCGCGTGCTGCGCTATTTCCGCGTGCCGCCGTCGCGGCCGGTGATCGTCGCCGGCAGCACGATGAAGGGCGAGGAGGCGCACGTGCTGCGCGCCTTCCGCAGGGTGCGCGCCGCCGCGCCGGCCACGCTGCTGGTGCTGGCGCCGAGAAACCCCGAGCGGTTCGGCGAGGCCGAACAGCTGGCGCGATCCGAAGGCTGGAAGGTCGCGCGGCGTTCCGATCTGGCCGTCGACTCGGAGCCGCGCGTCGATGTCGTCGTCCTCGATACCATCGGCGAGCTGGCGACGGTCTATCAGATTGCGACGATTGCGTTCGTGGGCGGCAGCCTGGTGGCCACCGGCGGTCATAACGTGCTCGAACCGGCGGCGTTCGGCAAGCCGATCGTGTTCGGACCGCACATGGAGAATTTTCTCGAGATCGCCGAGGCGTTCGTCAGTAACGGCGCCGGCGTGCAGCTGTCGGATGGCGATGAGATGGAAGAGGCGTTCCTGTCGCTGATGGGCGATCCGGTTCGCCGGGCCCGTCTCGGCGCCGCGGCACGCGCGCTGGTCGAAGCCAATCGCGGCGCCAATCAGAAGAGCATCACCGTGCTGTCGGCGCTGCTGCCGCAGGAGCCGCGCGCCTATCCGGCCAACGTCAGGCCCTTCAGACCCCTTGCTTGATTCCCTTTACGGGCAGGTGATGCGCGTGCGGCGGCGGCGCTTCGAGCGCCAGCCGCAGCGACAGCGCCGGCTCACGCGACCGGTCATCAGCGTCGGCAACCTGTCGATGGGCGGTACCGGCAAGTCGCCGGTGGTGTCGGCGATTGCGCGGTGGCTGGTCGACGCCGGCGAGCGCCCGGCGATTCTCAGCCGCGGCTACGCCCGCCGCGATCCGGTTGATGGCGTGGTGGTGGTGTCTGATGGTTCAGGCATTCGGTCGACCGTCGATCGTTCCGGCGACGAACCGTTGATGCTGGCGCGGCAGGTCCCGGAAGCGATCGTGTGCGTCTCGCCGGATCGCTACCTGGCGGGGACGCTCGCCGAGCATCGGCTCGGCTGCACGGTCCACATTCTCGACGATGGCTTTCAGCACCTCGAGCTGGCGCGCGACCTCGACATCCTGGTGACGACCGTGGGTGAAATTCCGAACGGCCGGGTGATCCCGGCGGGGAGGCTGCGCGAGCCGATCGAGGCGGCGGCGCGCGCGCAGGTTCTGGTGGTGTCGGATGCGACGGCGGGAGCGGCGGCCGCCGAAGCCTGGGCGCTCGGCATCTCGCAGGCGTCGGCCGCGGTCCGCACCCTCGACGCTCCGGTTGCCATCAGCGGCGATCAGCAACTGGCCATCGACGATCACAAGGTTCTTGCCGTGACCGGCATTGCCAATCCGGATCGGTTTGTCACCGGGTTACGCGACGCCGGCTGGAACATCGCCGATGTGATGACGTTCGGCGATCATCATGCCTATTCAACCGGCGATCTCGCCGCGATCGCCGCGCGGCTGCGAAGCGCCGGCGCCGACGTGGTGTTCACGACCGACAAGGACGCGGTCCGCTTCGAGGCCGTGGCGCCGTCGTTTCCGCTGTATCGCGTGCCGCTCAGGATCGAGTTCGATCCGGCGGACGCGCTGTTTGGTTCGGTCGCCGCAATGCTGGCGGCGGCGTCTTCCTCGAGCGGGCGGCGGGTCCGGTGAGGGAGGCCCTCGAGTACTGGTCGGTGGTGATGGTGCGCGGCATTGCGCGCCGGCTGCCGGAGGCGATGGTCGCCGCCTGGGGTACGGCCCTGGGCCTAGCCTTCTACGCGCTCGATCGTCCGCATCGCCGGGTGGCGCTGACCAATCTCGAGCAGTGCTTTCCCAATCGAGCGGCCGGCGAGCGGCGGGCGATTGCCCGCGCCACGTTCGCGCACTTCGGCCGGGTGCTGCTCAAGCTGTTGACCTTCAGCGCGCTGACACCGGCGCAGATGCTCGAGCGCGCCGAGTACGAAGGCGACGAGCGCGTGCGCCTCGCGTATGCGAAAGGCAAGGGCGTGCTGTTCTTCACCGGCCACTTCGGCTTCTGGGAGTGCCAGGCGATGGCGCATGCGGTGAAGCTGCGGCCGATCGGCGTGCTGGCGCGGTCGCTCGACAATGCGCGGCTGAACCAGCTGCTCGAACGGATGCGCACCGGCACCGGCAACCACGTGATCTATCGCCAGGGCGCGGTGCGCCGGGTGATGAAGACGCTGGCGGCGGGGGAAGGCGTGGCGATGTTGATCGATCAGCACATGCACAGCCGCGATGCGATCTGGGTGAGTTTTTTCCGTCGCCCCGCGGCGACCACCTCGACGCTGGCGGCGCTGGCGCTGCGCACCGGCGCCGCGGTCATTCCGGTGTTCGCGCATCCGCTGCCGGGCGGCCGCTATCGCTTCGTCTACGAATCGCCGGTCGAGCCGCCGCAGTCCGGCAGCGCCGACGCCATTGGCGAGTTCACCCAGCGCTGCACCGACGTGCTCGAGATGCACGTGCGCAAGAAGCCGGAGCTGTGGCTGTGGATGCACCGCCGCTGGCGCGACGCGCCGACGCCCGATGCACCCGGGATGTTCCCCAAGGCGAAGGAAGAAACAGAAATAACAAATAACGAATAACAAATTACGAATAACAAACAACTAATCTCTAATTACTAATCTCTAATTACTAATCTCTAATTACTAAAGTGACAACGCAGAGACTGGTCGTGCTTGCGCCCAACTGGCTGGGCGATGCGGTGATGGCACTGCCCGCCGTCGCCGACATCCGTCGTCATTTTGACGACGCGCACATGACGGTGGCGGCGCGCCCGGCGGTGGCGCCGCTGTTCACCATGGTGGACGGCGTCGACACGGTCACGACCCTGCCGGGCGGCGGCGGCTTGCGCGCGCTGGCCGGCTGGAAGGCCGATGTCGAGGCGTTGGCCGCTGGAGCGTTCGACACCGCGATCCTCTTTCCCAACTCCTTCGCCGCGGCGTGGACGACATCAAAGGCGCGCATCGCGCAGCGCTGGGGCTATGCCACCGACTGGCGCGGCTCGCTGCTGACGCGCGGCGTCGGGAAACCCGAGGGCAAGCTGCACCAGCGCGCGTATTACCAGGCGCTGACCACGGCGTTGGGCATTCCGGCGGGCGCGCCCTATGCGCGCGTGCGTCCCGACGCCGGCCGGGCGCGACAGTTGCTGAAGGACATCGGCCTCGACCTCGACGAGCCCTTCGTGGTCTTTGCGCCCGGCGCCGCCTACGGCCGCGCCAAGCAGTGGCCGCCCGAGCGCTTCGCCGAACTGGCCGATCACCTCATCAACCAGCGCGGCTGGAGCGTGGTGATGGTCGGATCGAAGGCGGATCGATCGGCCTGCGAGGACATCGCGCGCCGGCTGCCGAAGACCGGCACGCGGATCAACCGGTTGATCGACTTCTGCGGCAAGAGCGACCTCGCGACGCTGGCCGGCGTGTTGTCGCAGGCGGCGGCGGTGGTGTCGAACGACTCGGGGGCGATGCATCTCGCCGGCGCGGTCGGCACCAGGGTGATCGCGCTGTTCGGGCCGACCAACGAGGCCAGCACCTCGCCGCTGTCCGCCGGCGCGGATGCGCCGGCGCCGGTCGTGATCGCGCACGCAGTGTTCTGCCGGCCCTGTATGCTGCGGGAGTGCCCGATCGATCACCGCTGCATGAGGGGCATTGCCGCGCGGGATGTGTGGGCGGCAATTTGACAGGAGCGTGGGACGTGGAGCCTGGGACATG
Organism: uncultured Acidimicrobiia bacterium; assembly: GCA_963795125.1. Lineage (GTDB taxonomy): Bacteria > Acidobacteriota > Vicinamibacteria > Vicinamibacterales > UBA2999 > 12-FULL-67-14b. The sequence continues at coordinate 738,041 of CAWCGQ010000003.1, forward strand.
ACTCGTGGCTGAACCGAAACGGCGGGCGATCTTCCTCGATCGCGACGGCACGCTCAACGTCGACGTCGGCTACCTGCACCGGCTCGAGGACCTCGAGTTGTTTCCGTGGACCACCGACGCGCTGCGCCTGCTCACGCGCGCCGGCTACGCGCTGGTGGTCGTCACCAATCAATCCGGCATCGCGCAGGGCTTGATCGACCCCGCCTTCATTCCGGCCTGCCATGACGAGATGCGCCGGCGGCTGCAGCGCGGCGGCGCCGATCTGGACGCGCTCTATTACTGCCCGCATCACCCGCGCGGGGCGGTCGCCGAGTGGAGCGTCGAGTGCCGCTGCCGCAAGCCGCTGCCCGGCATGATCGACGATGCCGCGCGCGATCTGGGCATCGATCCACAACAGTCATGGATGATCGGCGACAAGTGGCTCGACGTGCAGCTGGGCCACGCCGTCGGGGCGCGGTCGATCCTGGTGCGCACCGGCTGGGGCGCGGAGCAGGAAGAGAAGCGACCCGAAGGACAGCAGGTCGACGCGATCTGCGACAACCTCATTCACGCCGTCTCGGTAATCCTGGATAATGACTGGCCACGGCAGCTATGAATCCCACGGCCACTGACAGCGCAGACAGCCTGCTCGGCTTGATCAGGGCCTGCCGCGGCAAGCGCGTGGTGGTGTTCGGCGATCTGATCGCCGACGAGTTCGTCTATGGCCGCATTGCCCGCGTGTCGCGCGAGGCGCCGGTCCTGATCCTCGAATACGACGCCACCGAGATCGTGCCCGGCGGCGCCGGCAACGCCGCGAACAACGTCGCCAGCCTCGGCGGCACGGTGCGGCTGGTGTCGCTCGTCGGCCGCGACGAGCCGGGGCGCCGGTTGTTCAAGGTGCTGTTGCCAGCGGTCGAGCGCGCCGGCTTGACGCGGCCCGGCGGCTACCGCACGCCGGTGAAGACGCGCATCCTGGCCGGCGGCATCCACTCGGCCAAGCAGCAGGTGGTGCGGATCGATCGCTACACCGCCGAGCCGGTGAGCGCGGCCCAGCGTGGCGCGGCCGAACGCGCCATGACGAGCGCGATCAAGAGCGCCGACGCGGTGCTGATTTCCGATTACGGGTCGGGCCTGGTCCAGCCGCGATTCGTGGCCGAGGTCGCAGCAATCCTGCGCCGCGGGAAACGCCGGGTGCCGATCCTCGTCGACTCGCGCTACGCGCTGACCCGGTATCGCGGCCTCACGGCGTGCACGCCCAATGAGTCGGAAGTCGAGCAGGTGCTGGGCGTGAAGATCGACGACAACCAGGCGGTGCTCGAGCGCGCCGGCCGGGCCCTGCTCAAGCGCACCCGCATGGCGAGCGTGCTGATCACGCGCGGCAGCCGCGGCATGGCGCTGTTCGAACCGGGCAAGCCGACGGTGCACATTCCGATCTTCGGCTCCGATCAGATCGCCGACGTCACCGGGGCAGGCGACACGGTGATGGCGACGATGACGCTGGCGCTGGCGGCGGGGGCCAGCTTCGAGGCAGCGGCGCGCCTTGCCAACTACGCCGGCGGGCTGGTCGTCATGAAGCGCGGCACCGCCACCGTTTCAGCCGCCGAACTGCGGCGGGCGGTCGGTTCAAGGGGCCGGGGCTAATATATCCCCCACCCCTTTGAGCATCGTCACCCGCGCGGAATTGATTGAGCTGGTCGGCCGCGATCGTTCGCAGAAATTGACGATCGCGTTCGCCAATGGCGCGTTCGATCTGCTGCATGTTGGCCATATCCGCTATCTCGAGGGCGCCAGGCGCGAGGCCGACAGGCTGGTTGTCGCCGTCAACAGCGACGACTCGGTGCGCGCGCTCAAGGGGCCGACGCGGCCAATTCTTCCGCAGGCCGATCGCGCCGAGCTGGTCGATGCCCTGCGCGCCGTGGACTACGTCGTAATTTTCGACGAGCCGACGGTCGCGCCGCTGCTGGCACTACTGAAACCCGACGTGCACTGCAAGGGCACCGATTACACGGTCGACACCGTTCCCGAGCGTGACACGGTCCGCGCCTACGGCGGTCGCATCGCCATCGTCGGCGATCCCAAAGATCATTCGACGACCGAGCTGTTGTCGCGATCGAAACCCGCACCCACCGGGCGCAAGCGGGTCGACGAGTGAGGATCCTGATTGTCCGGCTGAGCGCGCTCGGCGACATCGTCCATGCCCTGCCGGTGCTGGCGGCGATCAAGAAGGCGATGCCGGACGCGCAGGTCGACTGGCTCGTCGAGGAGAACTACGCCCCGATCCTGTCGATGGTTGAGGGTCTGCATCGCCGGATCGTCGTCCGGGCGCGGCGCAGCTTTGCGACGCCGGACACGATTTCGTTCGGCGGGCTGCGCGGCTACCACGCCGCCGCTTCGTACCTGTGGAACCAGGACTACGACGTCGCGCTCGATCTGCAGGGACTGATCAAGTCGTCGATCTGGGCGCGCATCTCGTTTGCGGATCGGGTGATCGGCTTTGACGAACCGAACCTGCGCGAGCCGCAGGCCGCGTTCCTGTATTCGGAGAAGGTGACGCCGCAGGTCAGGCCGTCAGGCCAACAGGCCGACGGGCCAGCAGGGCAACAGGCCGACGGGCCAACAGGGCAACACGTTATTCACAAGAATCTGTCGATCCTGTCGGCGTTGAAGATCACGCCGGACGCGATTGACGTGCCGCTCGCTCCGGAGGCGTCGGCGGCAACGACCGCGGCGATTGACGCCGCCGGCGGCTCGGGCCGCTACATCGTGCTCAATCCCGGCGCGGCGTGGCCGAACAAACGCTGGCCGCCCGAACGATTTGGATTGCTGGCGGCTGCGTTGCGCGATCGCCTGGGGCTGGCGTCGCTTGTCACCTGGGGACCGGCCGAGCGCAACCTCGCCGAAGCCGTGGCCGGCGCATCGGCAGGCGCCGCCATTCCCGCGCCGGCCACCTCGGTGTCGGACCTCGCGGTGTTGGCGCGTGAAGCGGCGCTGGTCGTGTCCGGCGACACCGGGCCACTGCACATCGCCGCGGCGATGGGCACGCCGCTGGTGGGTTTGTATGGTCCGACGTGGCCGGAGCGCAATGGACCGTGGGATCCGCGCGACGTGGTGATCTCGCGCGCCGGCGTGTGCGTGTGCCATCACAAGCGGCAGTGCCTGCGCGGAGCGCCCTGCATCAACGAGATCACGCTGCAGGAAGTGATCGCGGCCAGCGAGCAGCGGCTCGCCCACCTTGGCCAGGACGACGGTGGGCAGGCCCCGCAATGACGTTGACCCGTCTCCTCACGCGGTGGCGCGTCTTTCTGGGATTCGTGTTCGCCGCGATCGTGCTGTGGCTGGCGACGCCAAGTCCGCGCTCGCTCCTCATCGGCGCGGCCATTGCCATCGTCGGCGAATCGATTCGCCTGTGGGCCGCTGGTCACCTGGAGAAGAGCAAGGAGGTGACGCAATCAGGTCCGTATCGATACACGCGCCATCCGCTCTACCTGGGCTCGTCGTTGATAGGCATCGGCATGGCGGTGGTCGCGAACAACGCCATCGTCGCGGTGATCGTCATCGCCTACCTGGCGTTGACGCTGACGGCGGCGATGCGCAGCGAGGAGGCGCACCTCCGCGAGAAGTTTGGCGACGCCTACGATGCCTACGCCGAGAAGCGCGCGCCGTCGATCGAGCGGCCGTTCAGCTGGCGCAGGGCGATCTACAACCGCGAACACCACACCATGGCCGGGCTCGCGACGGGACTGCTGCTGCTCGGTGGAAAAATGTTCTGGTGAGTGCGAGCGGCCGTCAGGTCAGCACTGGGAGCGCCGACGGCAGGATGCCGATGGCCACTCGATCGGATTCCACCGCCACCACCTTGTCGTCGATGTGAATCCGATCCGCGCCGCGGATCACGATTGCGCGGACCCGCCACGACTCCAGTGCGGCTTCCCGCTCGGCGCCATTGCGTAACGCGGTCAGGTATTGTGCCAGCCGCGCTCGATCGCGATCGCTGACGGCGACCAGGGTAAGCCAACCGTCCCCCGCGCTTGCCGCGCTCGACAGTTCGAGGCGGGGACCGATCGATGGCGTGTTCAAGGCTTCGACCACGAGAAATTCCCCGTCGATCGTTTCATCGTCCAGTTCAATCTGGTAACGGCGCGTCGCGAACCGCTGCAACTTCTCGATGTAGAGGTCCCGCGCGTCGGCAAGATGGGTTTCCGGATGGTCCTTCGGGATGCTGAAGCGGCCTTCGTCGATGCATTCGGTGACCAGGCCGCAGCCGACGCTTTCGAGGAAATACGATCGCGCGCCGCCGTGCTCGACCACGCCGACATCGACGTGTCCAATCCGATCGAGGCTCCAGCGCTCGATCAGGGTCCCGGCGTCGCCATCGATGCCCAGGCTGCGCGCGATGTTGTTGGCGGTGCCGACCGGCAGGATCGCAAGCGGCAAGCGCCCGCCGGTGAGCATGCGCCCGGCGCGGGCGATGGTGCCGTCGCCGCCGGCTGCCACGAAGCAATCCAGCTCCGAGTCGAGCTGGGCGCGCGCGTCCGCCTCGTCGGAGACCACGCACGCGACGGTGTGGCCGGCCTTCTCGATCATCGAGGCGAGCTCGCCGAGCGATGTTCCCCCTCCAGCCCTGGCGTTTCCGTACAGGCAGATGCGCATTGCCCGCGAGCAATGCAAGGCGGTGGCCGGACGTTTGCACGAGATCAAACGTGAGAATTCTCGTATGTAACGACGATGGAATCTACAGCCCGGGTATAGCCGCGCTCGCCGAGGTCGCCTCGCGCTTCGGCACGGTCCAGATGGTGGCGCCCAATGTCGAGCAATCATCAATGGGCCACGCGATTACGGCCAGCCGTCCCCTCTCATTTCGCCGCACCCGCCTGGTCGGCCCCGAGGCCTATCGCGTCAATGGCACCCCGGCCGATTGCGTCGCGCTTGGCGCGCACAAGTGGGGCAAGGTCGATCTCGTCCTGTCGGGCTGCAATCTGGGTCTCAATCTCGGTAACTCGATCTGGCATTCCGGCACGCTGGCCGGCGCCAAGCAGGCGGCATTGTTGGGCTTGCGAGGCATCGCTTTCAGCGCGCCGGCAGGGGTCGAGGATTACAGCGCGCTCAAGCCGTGGATCCACCGCGTGCTTGACGTCCTCATCGACGCCCGCGAGTTGAACCTGGTCAACGTCAACCTGCCGAGCGACCCGCAGGGGCTGATGTGGACGCGCGCGTCGGTGCGCCAGTACGACGGCGTGATCGTGCCGACTCTGGATCCGCAGGGACGGGAGTTGTACTGGTTCAGCGTGACACCGCTCGAAGGCGCCGAAGAGGGCACCGATCGCTGGGCGATTGAACAACGCTGGATCTCGATGACGCCGCTGCGTCTCGACCTCACCGATGAGCGCCTGCTCGCGCAGTGTCGCGAGCAACGTCCGCTTGACGAGGCGCTTGCGGCCCGGGTGTCGCCGCCACAATCGTCACCGGAGGCTGCGAAGCAGGTTCGCGACGAAGAGGCATCGCCGCCGCCGCCCACGACCGTCGGCTGACTGACGCTGGAGTTCTATTTCAAATAACTTTGTATTATAAAGTTAAACGTGGTTGAATCTGGCAATGCTCGAAGACACCTGGCGTGATCTCGTGTATGCCGGCCGCTCGCTAGCCAGGGCGCGCGCGTTCACGTTCGTGTGTGTGGTGTCCCTGGGCATCGGCATGGTGCCGGTCATCGCCGTTCCCTATGCCTCGCGCGTCACCAGGACGCCTCCTCCCGGTGTGCAGACACAGGGGCTGGTCGAAGTGGTCACGACGCCGCTCGGCGCGCGCAGCGCCACCGACGTGTGGTCCTACCCGGACTTCATCGACCTGCGCGCTGCTGATGCGGGCCTTGCCATCTCAGGCTGGACCGGCGCACCGGGCAAGTTCAAGATCCATTCGCCCGCGGGGACCGAGACCAAGTCCGTGGCGATGATGTATGTCTCCGCGAACTACTTTGAAACCATCGGTGTCGCGCTGGCGCGGGGACCGGGCTTCGAGCCGTCGATGGATCGGCCGTTGACGGCCGCGCCGGTCGTGGTGCTCGGCTACCAGTTCTGGCAGAACCAGCTCGGCTCCGATCCGGACATCGTCGGGAAGACCCTGACCCTGGATGAGGTCCCGCACACCGTCGTCGGCATCGCGCCGGATCGGTTTGACGGTCACATGTTCCTGCATTTCAAAGAGGTGTTCGTTCCCCTCGAGCAGCATCCGCTGCTGCGTGATACGAGCACCGAAAACACGGTTCGTTCTGACCGCAACCGCGAATGGATCTTCGCGATCGGCCGGCTGTCGCCGGGCGTCGGCACGGCGCAGGCGAGCGCCGCGGTGTCGGCGCTGACAGCTCGGTTGGCCAAACAGTACCCGGCCACCAACGCATCGAAGTCCGGCGTCGTCGTGGCGTATCACCCGGGTGGCAGCCTCCAACGCCTGCAGTTCCTGGCCATCCAGGCGGTTGCACTTACCCTGACGGGAACCGTGCTGCTGGTCGTGTGCCTGAACATCTCGGGCATGATGCAGGTGCGCAGCGCCATGCGCGAGCGCGAGTTGTCCATCCGTCAGGCGATTGGCGCGAGCCGGAGGCGGCTGGTGCAGCATTTGCTCTCCGAAGCGGTCGTCCTGGCGGCACTGGCCGGGACGCTGGCCTCGGTCGTCCTCTTCAACTTGCCGGCGGCAATTTCCTGGTTGGCCGGCCAACCCTTGCCGGCTCAGCTCCAGGAGTCATTGCGGGTCGATCTGCCGATCCTCGCGATGTGCGTCGGACTGTGCCTGGTGACGAGCCTGTTGTTTGGCCTGATCCCGGCGGCGCGATTCAGTCGACCGGTGATTATCTCGTCGCTGAAGGATGATGCCGGCGTCGGCGGGTTCGCGGCGGGCCGCGTTCGGCGCGTGACCGCCGCTTTGCAGGTCGCCATTGCGGTGCCACTGATCGTGATGAGCGGCATTGCCCTCGATCGAGTGCGCGTCACCGCAACCACCGAACTGGGCTTCGAAGCCGACCTGTTGTACGCGGCGCCGTTGAAGTTCGACGATGCCGATCTGAAGAGCGTCGAGTTCCGAACTCGAAGCATCAGCGAGACCCTGAGGCAGGCCAGCGGCGTCGCGTCGGTTACCGTCGCGGACGCGTTGCCGCTCGACTTCCGGGGCCGGGGCACGAGGGTGTCGCTGGAGGTCGACAGGAACATCGCTCCGCGTTTCATCCCCGTCGAGGCGACGCGTGTCGGCGAGGCCTACCTGGACACGATGGGCATCCAGCTCTTGCACGGGCGCGGCTTCAGCCCCGATGACCATCGCGGCGCCGAACTGGTGACGGTGATCGCGAAAAGGCTCGCCGATCAACTCCTTCCGAACGCCGCAACGGCGGAAGTGCTCGGCCAGCGGTTAGCGTTCGGAGACGAAGGCAATCAACAGGTCCTTACCATCATTGGCGTCACCCACGACTTTCCCGGGACGCAGATGAGCGAGCCGCGTCCCCAACTGCTGCTACCGCTCGCCCAACATCCGTCGGCGAATATTTTTCTGATCGCGCGCAGCGCGGTCGGCGCGTCCCCGCAACAATTGACGGCGGCGCTCGACAATGCGGTGAGCGCCCTCGGTCCGGATTTCGACCGTTCGCTCACCTACGCTGACGGAATGCCCTTATCCAAGGTCGTCACCGGCGTGTGGCTCCGCCAGAACAGCGTCCGGGATTTCCTGGTGCAGTCGGCCGTCTCGGGCGGCGCCGGCAGCGTCATCCTGATGCTGGCGGCACTCGGCGTCTACGGCGTCGTCGGATTGATGGTCGCGATGCGCACGCGCGAGATCGCCGTGCGGGTCGCACTGGGCGCCTCGCGCCGACGCGTCATGGGGATGATCCTGTTCGACGTCGTCACGCTGGTCACGCCGGGGGTGGCGGTCGGCCTGGTCCTGACCGCGATACTCAATCGTCTGAACAGCGAGAACATGGGGATCACGATCAACACCGTTGAGCCGTTGGCGTATGCCGCCGGCGGTGTGATCGCCATACTTGTCGCGGTGGTCGCCAGCCTCGCGCCGGCGCGCCGAGCCGCGTCGATACAGCCGATGGTGGCCATGCGATCGGAGTAGGGGGCTCCGAGGCTCGAATGAGCGTCGGCGAAACGAGAGTGGCGGGGTGGACGGGACTCGAACCCGCGGCCTCAGCCGTGACAGGGCTGCGTTCTAACCAACTGAACTACCACCCCCGAAGGGAATTACGACCGTCAGGTTGCCGATGTCGCGGTCGATCGGGTTGTCACCACCCAATCGCGAATCAACAACCTCCACCGTGTCAATGGTGGGCGGTAAGGGACTCGAACCCCTGACAGCCGGCGTGTAAAGCCGGTGCTCTACCAACTGAGCTAACCGCCCCGCCGTCGCTCGCCCGAAGGAGCCCCGCGAGCTACGGCGGGCAAGCCCGGTCGCTCACCCGCACTGAAGCGGGCAAGCCGACACGCGGCAAACATCAAATTGTAGTCAGCCGGGCGCCTATGCGTCAATGCCCAAGCGGTCCGCGCTATGATCATTGCCGCTCATGACGCTGCGCGACATCATCGGCCATCGGCGCTTGACCATGCTGATCGCGCGAGCGATCGAGCGCGAATCCCTGCCGCCAACACTGCTGTTCGCGGGCCCTTCCGGGGTCGGCAAATGGGCGGTGGCCCGCGCCACCGCACAGACCGTCAACTGTCTCGAGCCGGTCAGGCCCCACCCTCGTCAAGGCTCCGGTGGGCCGGCGGCCGGCGAGCTCGCGATTGACGCCTGCGGCACCTGCCGCTCCTGCGATCGCATCGCGCGCGGCGTGCACGTCGACGTCGTCATGCTCGAGCCCGACGACCGGGCATCGATCAAGATCGACGTGGTCCGCGAGATGCTGTCGAAGATCTCGTATCGACCCTTCGAGGGCCGCCGGCGCGTGGTGTTGATTCGTGACGCCGATGCCCTCGAGCCCGAGGCCCAGAACTCACTGCTGAAGTCGCTCGAAGAGCCGCCGCCGGCGACGATGTTCATCCTGACGACGACGGTGCCGGGGATGTTGTTGCCGACGGTGCGATCGCGCTGCATGCGCATCCGGTTCGGGCGGCTCACCGCCGCCGAGGTTGCCTCCGGCCTGACCCGCGACCACGACTACAACGATCTGCAGGCCCGCGACGCCGCACCGCTGGCCGATGGCAGTCTCGGCCAGGCGCTGGCGTTGATCGACAGCGACTTGACGATGTACAGAGAGCTGGCGATGGGGCTGCTGCGCACCAGTGCCGGCCGCGCCGACGCGCAGTCGCGCGTGCAGGCGGCGTCGCCGCTGCACAGCGGCTCATCCAAGAAGGAACGCACGCGCGCAGACGTCGCCATCATCCTGCGGCTGATGGCCTCGATGCTGCGCGATCTGGAGGCGATCAACGCCGGCGCCGATCGCGCGGTGCTGGCCAATCCGCTGCTCGGCGGCGATCTCGAACCGCTGGCGCCCGCCTACTCCGGCGATCGTGCCAGGACCGCGTTTGGCGCGGTCGATCGCGCCTTGATGGCGCTCGAGCGCAACGCCGGCCTGAAGGTGGTCACCGAGTGGCTGGCCGTGCAGATGTGATGGCCCTTCGACTGCGCTCAGGACACGCCCTGCCGAAGATCGCGCTGACGGTCGGAGACCCCGCCGGCATCGGACCCGAGATTGTCCTGAAGGCGGCCGCGGATCCATCCGTGCGCGCGGTCTGCGAGCCGATCGTGTTTGCGCCGCCCCTCGACCCGGCCATTCGGCCCGGAGAAGTATCGGCGGCCGCCGGGCGCGCCGCCTACGACACGCTGGTGCGGGCCGTCGAGGCCGCGCGCGCCGGCGAGGTGGCCGCCATCGCGACCGCGCCAATCAACAAGCTGGCCTTCGCACAGGCCGGGCTCGAGTGGAAGGGCCATACCGATCTGCTGGCCCACCTGTGCGGCATCGATCACGTGGCGATGATGTTTCACTCGCCGCAGTTGAAGGTGGTGCTGGTGACGGTGCACGTGCCGCTTCGCGAGGTGTCGTCGCTGCTGTCGCCCGAGCTCGTCGATCGAACGATCGCGCTGACCAGCGAGGCGATGCGGCGGTTCGGCGTCGTCCGCCCGCGGCTGGCGCTCGCCGGACTCAACCCGCACGCCGGCGAAGGCGGCGTCATCGGCGAGGAGGACGATCGAGTGCTGGCGCCGGCGGTGCAGCGGGCGCGCCAGCGGGGCATCGAGATCAGCGGGCCCATCCCGGGCGACACCGTGTTCGTGCGGGCGTCGCGGGGCGAGTTCGATTGTGTGATTGCCTGTTACCACGACCAGGGGTTGATTCCCGTGAAGCTGCTGGCGTTCGGCACGGCGGTCAACGTTACGATTGGCCTGCCGATCATCCGGACGTCGGTCGATCATGGCACCGCGTTCGACATTGCCGGCCAGGGCAAGGCCGACGCCGGCAGCATGATTGCCGCGGTCAGGCTCGCGGCTGAAATGTGCGGGGCGGCACGCTGACATGAACGCGAAAAAAGCCAAAGAGGCTGGCGACAAGGACAAGGACGAGTCGCGCCCGATCGCCGACAACCGCAAGGCGTTTCACGACTACCACATCCTCGAAACGTTCGAAGCCGGCATTGCGCTGCTCGGCACCGAAGTGAAGGGCATCCGCGAAGGGCAGGCCAACCTGCGCGACAGCTACGCGCGCCTCGAGAAGGGCGAGGTGTGGCTCTTCAACGTCCACATCAATCCCTACAGTCATCGCGGCTACGTCGATCACGATCCGAAGCGGAAGCGGCGCCTGCTGCTGCACAAGCACGAGATCCGGAAACTGATCGGCAAGACCGTCGAGAAGGGGCTGACGCTGGTGCCGACGCGGATGTATTTCAAGAACGGAAAGATCAAGGTGGCGATTGCGCTCGCCAAGGGCAAGCAGGATCACGACAAGCGCGAAACGGTGCGCCGCCGCGAGGCGGATCGGGAGACCCGCGCCGCCGTGAAGGAGCGTGTCCGCCGATGAAGGCCGCAAAGGGCGCGGCTGTCACGGCAGCCGCAGAAGCCGCAGAAGGCGCAGAAGGCACAGAAGGCACAGAAGGCTCAGGCCGGCTGAAGGTGCTGATCACCGGCGCCGCCGGACAGCTCGGCCAGGCGATGGTCGCCCGGCTGGCCGGAGAACATCAGGTCACGGCCTGGACCCGGGCCGATATCGATCTTACGAATCATGCCGACGTTCGCCGCGCGATCGTCGCGCTGGCGCCGCAGGCGATCGTCAACTGCGCGAGCTACAACCAGGTCGATCGTGCCGAAGACGAGCAGGAAACCGCGCTCGACGTCAACGCCATGGTCGTCGGCACGCTGGCCCGGGCGGCGGCGGAGAGCGACGCGGTGCTGATCCACTACGGCACCGACTTCGTGTTCGCCGGCACGTCGCAGTCGCCGTACACCGAGGCCGATCAGCCCGAGCCGCGCAGCGTGTATGCGCAGTCGAAGTTGATCGGTGAATGGCTGGCGGCGGACGCAGGGCGATACTACGTGCTGCGGGTGGAAAGCCTGTTTGGCGGGCCGCACCGGCGCAGCAGCATCGATCGGATTGTCGATGCGGTGCGCGCCGGCCAGGTGGCGCCGGTGTTCAGCGACCGCATCGTCACGCCCAGCTTCGTGCCGGATGTGGCCGACGCCTCGGCGTTCATGCTGCGGACACGACCGGCGCCGGGCGTGTATCACTGCGTCAACTCCGGGCAGGCGACGTGGCTGGCGGTGGGGCAGGAAATCGTCAGGCAGCTTGGCGGCTCGGACGGGTCGCTCAAGCCGGTGTCGGTGAACGACGTCAAGCTGCGCGCCCCGCGGCCGCAGTTCGCGGCGTTGAGCAACGCCAAGTTAGCCGAGGCTGGCTACCAGATGCCGACCTGGCAGGACGCAATCGGCAGATATCTCCGATGAGCCGCGTCGCGGTGGCGTCGCCGTCGTTTGCGCGCAATGCCACGCTGCGCGCCGAGCTGTCGGCGCGCTATCCGGGAGCCACGTTCACCGACGCCGCCACGGTGGTCGGCGGCGACGCGCTCGTCGCGCTGCTGCGCGGGCACGACCGGGCCATCGTCGGACTCGAGCGCATCGACGACGCGGTGCTCGAGCGGGTCCCCGAACTGGAAGTGATCAGCAAGTACGGCGTCGGCCTGGACGGCATCGACCTCGAGGCGATGGCCAGGCGGGGGGTGAAACTTGCCTGGACCGGCGGCACCAACCGCCGCTCGGTCGCGGAGTTGACGCTCGGTTTCGCGATTGCGCTCCTGCACCGGGTGCCGGAGGCGCAGACGGCGCTATGCGACGGGCGGTTCCAGAAATGGATCGGCCGGCAGCTGACCGGCCGCACGTTCGGCATCATCGGCTGCGGATTCGTCGGCCAGGACCTGGTCAGGCTGCTCGCGCCGTTTGCCTGCCGCGTGCTCGCCTACGACATTCGCGACTACCCCGATTTTTATCGCGCGCACCAGGTCACTCCGGTGCCGCTCGCCCAGCTGCTGCGCGAGTGCGACGTGGTGTCGCTCCATGTGCCGCTCGATCGCACCACCGTCGGCATGATCGGCGCGGCGGAGCTGGCCGGGATGCGCGCCGGCAGCGTGATCATCAACGCCGCGCGCGGCGGGCTGGTCGACGAGGAGGCGCTGGCCGCGGCGCTCGAGACCGGCCACCTGGCCGGCGCCGCCTGCGATGTATTCGCGAGCGAACCGGCGGCGCATCCGCGGCTGCTCGCGATGCCGACGTTTCTCGGCACGCCGCACATCGGCGGGAGCACCGAGGAAGCCCAGCTGGCGATGGGCCGCGCGGCGATCGACGGGCTGGAGCACGGCCGCGTCCCCGGCGACGGCTGGCCCTGCTAGATCTGGGATTACAATGTCCGGATGCGAATTCTGATCACCGGCGGCGCGGGCTTCATCGGCTCGCATCTCGCCGAGGCGCTGCTCGACGACGGCCACATGGTCTATGCGCTCGACGACCTGTCGACCGGCTCGATCGACAACATCAATCACCTGATCGGCAACCCGAACTTTCATTACACCATCGACACCGTGTTCAACGACCGGCTGGTCGCGGAAATGGTCGATCGTGCGGACGTGATTTTCCACCTCGCCGCGGCGGTCGGCGTCAAGCTGATCGTCGAGCGGCCGGTCCACACCATCGAGACCAACGTCCACGGCACCGAGGTGATCCTGCGTCACGCCGCCAAGAAGAAGAAGCTGGTGTTCATCGCGTCCACCTCGGAGGTCTACGGCAAGAGCGTCAAGGTGCCGTTCAACGAAGAGACCGACCTGGTGATGGGCGCGACCACCCGTCACCGCTGGGCCTATGCGTGCAGCAAGGCGCTCGACGAGTTCCTGGCGCTGGCCTATTGGAAGGAAACCAGGCAGCCGGTGATCGTGATGCGCTTCTTCAACACCGTCGGCCCGCGGCAGACCGGGCAGTACGGCATGGTGGTGCCGACCTTCGTGCGCCAGGCGCTCAGCAACGAACCGATCACCGTGTTCGGCGACGGCAACCAGCAGCGCAGTTTCACCTACGTCGGCGACGTGGTCGGCGCGCTGCTGAAGCTGATGGTGCAGCCGTCGGCGATCGGCGAGGTCTTCAACGTCGGCAACATGGAAGAAGTGACCATTCGCGGGCTGGCCGAGCGCATCAAGGCGCGCACCGGCAGCACCTCGGAGATCGTGACGATCCCCTACGATCAGGCCTACGAGGCCGGGTTCGAGGACATGCCGCGACGGGTGCCGGACCTCACCAAGATCAACAAGGCCATCGGCTACGTCCCCAAAGTCGGGCTCGACGAAATCATCGATCGCGTGGTGGCGGAAAAGCGCACCTACGCCCAGTCCGGCCGCGCCATCGTCTAGCCGGTTGCGGGAACTGCCTCCCACCTTGTGCCGGCCTTTGTTCACATTTTGAACAAGGTCGGCACGCTGCCAAGGTTCTTCGTTCATTTCGTGAACGAGGTGTGTATAATGCCGTTCAAACCTTGAACGTCGGCGCTGGTTGCCCCCGCTCGCGTGGGACTGGCCGTGCCGGAGGCCCCAAAACCTAGGGTGCGTACAGTGCGTACGGTGCGTGATGTGCGTAGGGTGCTTAAGGTGCGCGGGTCTTCTCTAAATAATTGAAAGACAACGAGATGCGGGATCGACTGCTCGCCGAGATGTTCGGGCTCGAGGGCCGCGTGGCCGTCGTCACCGGCGCCCTCGGCCGCCTTGGGCGGGAGTATGTGCGGATGCTGGCCGGCGCCGGGGCCGCCGTCGGGGCGGTCGACATCGCCGGCGATGCCGACGTGTTTAGGCCGCTGATCGCGAGCGGGCAGCGCATCACGGTGCAGCTGGCCGACCTGTCGCAGAAGGCCGAGGCCGATCGCGCCATCGGCGCCATCACCGCGTCGTTCGGCGCCGCGTCGGTGCTCGTCAACAATGCCGGCATGGGGTCGTCGCCGGCGGCCGCCGGATCGGAGAACGGCCGGTTCGAGGATTATCCCGAAGCCGCCTGGGACACGATGATCGACTCGCACCTCAAGACCGCGTTGTTCGCGTCGCAGGCGTTCATCCGCCAGTTCCGCGCCGCGCAGCTGACCGGCGGCAGCATCATCAACGTGTCGTCGACCTACGGGCTGGTGTCGCCCGACCAGTCGATCTACGAGTACAAGCGCGCCGGCGGCGCCACGTTCTTCAAGCCCGTCGGCTACAGCGTGGCGAAATCGGGCGTGCTCAACTTCACCCGCTGGCTCGCCGAGTACGGCGCGCCGCTCGGCATTCGCGCCAACACGCTGGTGCCGGGCGGGGTCAAGGAAGCCGGGCACGCGGCGGCGTTCATCCGCGAGTACGAGCAGCGCACCCCGCTCGGGCGCATGGCGAGCGAATCCGATTACAACGGCGCGGTGTTGTTTCTCGCGTCCAACGCGTCCTCTTACATGACCGGCGCCACCATCGTCGTCGATGGCGGCTGGACGGCGCGCTGACGTTGGAAATAAGAAATAAGAAATAAGAAATTAGAAATTAAAAGCATGGGCGAAAAAGACTTTTCAGATCGAGCGTTGGTTGGCGATGACTCGCTGTCGTTGGTGTCGCGCGAGGTGTTTCGCGCGGTGCGAAGCGGCGTCGGCGATCCGATCGCGCGTGCGGAGCTGGTCGCGGATCTGTGCCGCATCAACACGCTGTTCATGATCATGCAGGCCGGCTCCGGGCATATCGGCTCGAGTTTCAGCTCGACCGACATCATCACCTGGCTGTGGACCGAGGACCTGCACGATCCCAACGGCGACAGTGCAGACGCCGACGTGTATTTTTCGTCGAAGGGCCACGACGTGCCGGCGCTGTATTCGCTGCTGATTGCGATTGAAAAGCTCGGCTTCGACCTGCTGCCGCGGCTGCGGCAGCTGAACGGGCTGCCGGGCCACCCCGACGTCGGCACGCCGTTCATCGCCGCCAACACCGGCTCGCTCGGCATGGGCATCTCGAAGGCCTACGGCATGGCGCGCGCCAATCGCTACACCGGCCGCAGCGGCCGGATTGTGGTGATGACCGGCGACGGCGAGCTCCAGGAAGGCCAGATCTGGGAATCGCTGCAGCCGGTCGCGAACGAGCGTCTCGCCGACATCACGGTGATCGTCGACCACAACAAGTTCCAGTCGGACACCGCGGTCGCCGCGGTCAGCGACCTCGGCGACATCGAGGCCAAGTTCCGCATCTTCGGCTGGGAAGTGCGGCGCGGCGACGGCCACGACTTCCGCGTGCTGCGCGACGCGTTCGCGCACTTCGCCACCGTCACCGACAAGCCGAAAGTGTTCATCGCCGACACCATCAAGGGCAAGGGCGTGTCGTTCATGGAGGGGATCGCCTGCGGCGATCAGACCTATCACTTCCATGCCGGCGCGCCGTCGCTCGACAATTACGTCAAGGCGACGCGCGAGCTGATCGCGCGCGTCAACGACAGGCTCGAGGCGCTCGGCCAGCCGCCCGCCACCCTGACGGCGGCGCCGCTGCCCACCCGCATCGTCCCGAAGAATCCCGAGAAGATCGTGCTCGCGTATGGCGACGAACTGCTCGAGATGGCGCGGACGCGCCCCGAGATCGTTGTCATGGACGCCGACCTGTTGTCGGACTGCGGCATCGAGGCGTTCAAGGCGGAGCTGCCGGAGCGCTTCATCGAGTGCGGCATCGCGGAGATGCACATGGTGTCGGCCGCCGGCGGCATGGCGCTGCGCGGCATGTTGCCGGTGGTGCATTCGTTTGCGTGTTTCCTGTCGACCCGCGCCAACGAACAGATCTACAACAACGCCACCGAGAAGAAGCGGATCATCTACACCGCGACGCTTGCGGGCCTGGTGCCCGGCGGGCCGGGCCACTCGCATCAGTCGGTGCGCGATATCTCGGCCATCGGCGCGGTGCCCGGCCTGGTGGCGCTCGAGCCGTGCAGCGAGCGCGAAGCGCGGCTGGCGATCCGCTGGGCCGTCGAGCAGAATCCGGACAGCACCTATCTTCGCTTCGTCAACGTCCCGCTCGACCTGCCCTACACGATGCCCGCCGATTACGCGCTGCAGGTCGGACGCGGCGTAACGCTGCGGCCTGGAACCGACGTCGCGATCATCGGCTACGGCACGGTGCTGCTGACCAACGCCTGGCGCGCCGCCGACGAGCTCGCGGCGCAGGGCATTTCGGCGGCGGTCATCGATCTGCCCTGGCTCAATCGCATCGACGATGAGTGGGTGAAGACGCTTGGCGGTTTCGGCCGCATCGTGACGCTCGACAATCACTATCTCGAGTACGGCCAGGGCGTGATGATCGGCGCGGCGCTGTCGCGCGCCGGGGTGCGCTCCGAGCTGTCGCAGATCGGCCTCACGGAAGTGCCGGCCTGCGGATCGAATGCCGACGTGCTCGCGTATCACGGCCTCGATGCGGCCGGCATCGCGCGCACGGTGCTCGGCCCTGGCGCCCCCCGCACATGAGCTACCCGAAATTCGTCCCGCACTGGATTGCCGACGTCGCGGTGACGCCCACCGTCGCGTCCGGCGCGGCGGCGGGCAAGCCGCAGGACACCCCCGTCTTCGAAAAGCGCAATCCGGCGAACGACCAGGTGATCGCGCAGGTGGCGCGCGGCGGCGCCGCCGAGGTCGCGCACGCGTTGTCGTCGGCCGCGGGCGCGTGTGAGGGTTGGGCGCGCACGCCCGCGCCGAAGCGCGGCGCCATTCTCGGCCGCGCGGCGCAGCTGCTACGTGAGCGCGAACAGGAGTTCGGCGAGATCGTTCAGGCTGAAACCGGCAAGCCGTGGAAGAGCGCGGTCGCCGAGGTCGGATCGTCGGCGGACCTTGCGCTGTTCATGGAAGGCGAGGGCAGCCGGTTCTACGGCAAAACGCTGCCAAGCCCGATTGCCAATCGCACGGTCCAGACCCTGCGCAGCCCGATTGGCATCTGCGCGGCAATCATGCCCTTCAACAGCCCGCTTGCCGGCGTGGCATGGAAGGTGTTTCCGGCGCTGCTCTGCGGCAACGCGGTGGTGGTCAAGTCGCACGAGCTGACGCCGTACACCGCGGTTGCCTTTGGACAACTGCTGAAGGACGCCGGGCTCCCGGTGGGCGTCTACGGCGCGGTGCAGGGATTTGGTCCCGATGCCGGCGCGCCGCTGGTCCAGGACCATCGGGTCGGCGTCGTCAGCTTCACCGGCTCGTCCGCCACCGGCAAGCTGATTCAGAAGATGGTCAGCGAGCGCGGCGTGCTCGCCAAGGTGTGCCTCGAGCTGGGCGGCAAGAACCCGTTCGTGGTGTGTGACGATGCGGACATCGAGCTGGCGGCGGATTGGGCGGTGCAATCGGCCTTCATCGATGCGGGACAGCGCTGCGCTTCGGGCAGCCGCATCGTCGTGTTCGACCGCGTCTACGATGCCTTCCGCGCAGCACTGCTGTCGCGAGTGGCCACGGTGAAAGTGGGATCGGGCGCGGATGACGACTGCGGGCCGGTGGTGACGCGGGCGAACCTCGATCGGCTGGTGGCGCAGGTCGGCGCCGCCGTCGGCCGCGGGGCGACGCTGGTCGCCGGCGGCCGAGCGCTGGATCTGCTTGCGCCCGGCTACTACATGCAGCCGACGGTCCTCGAGCACGTGTCGCCGAGCGACGAGATCTCGCAGCAGGAGTTGTTCGGACCGGTCACCTGCCTCTATCGCGTCGGCGGTTTCGACGAGGCGGTGCGCCTCGCCAACGGCACGCACTACGGGCTGACCGGCGCCATTCACACCGCCAGCCTGCATCGCGCCCAGGAATTCATCACCCGCTACCAGGGCGGGCTGGTGTCGATCAACGGCGCGACCTTCGGCAGCGGCCCGCACATGCCGTTTGGCGGCGTCAAGAACTCGGGCAACGGATTCCGCGAGCCGGGCACCGAGGCGCTCGACGTCTATAGCGAGTTGAAGACCGTCGTCATCAACCACGTTCCCGGCAAAGCCTAGTTGCACGCGAGGGCTCCAGCCCTCGCTCTCCAGACGTCCATGTCACCAAAACGCAAAATCTGTTTCCCGATCACCAGCCGCGCCTACTACGGGCGCAGCCAGATGCTGATCCGGAAGCTGCATTCGCACCCGGACCTCGACCTCAAGCTGATGCTCGGCGGCTCGATCCTGCTCGACAAGTACAGCAAGCACATCGCCGACGACATCGCCGCCGGCGGGTTCGAGATCGAAGCCGCGCTGTTCAACGTGATCGAGGGCGGCAACCACGTGGCGATGGCCAAGACCGCCTGCCTGACGGCGCTCGAGTTCACCAACAATCTCTACACCAGCGCGCCCGACGTGGTGGTGATCTGCGGCGATCGCTTCGAGCAGCTGGCGATCGCAATGGCGGCGGCGTATCTCAACATCACCATCGCCCACATCGAGGGCGGCGACGTCACCGGCAGCATCGATGAAAGCGTGCGTCACGCCATCACCAAGCTCGCGCACCTGCACCTGGTCACCAACGCCGATGCGCACCGGCGGGTGCTGGCGATGGGCGAGAACCCGGCCTACGTGTTCAACACCGGGTCGCTCGACGTCGAGCTGGCGGCGCACCTCAGCAAGACCATCACCAGCGACCAGATCAATGCGCTCGGTGTCGGCCACGACGTCGATATCGAGCAGCCCTACCTGATGGTGGTGCAGCATCCGGTCACCACCGACGCCGACAACCGCGCGCACCTCGAGACCACCCTCCGGGTGGTGGCGTCATTCGAGCTGCCCACCATCTGGTTCTGGCCCAATCCCGACGCCGGCACCGGTGAAATGGCCGACAGCCTGCGCGGCATGCGCGAAACCCACCCCGAGCTGACCGCGCACATGCGGTTCATCACCAACGTGCCGGCCAACGATTTCGTCGGCCTGCTGGCGCACGCCGCCTGCCTGGTCGGCAATTCGTCGGCCGGCATCAAGGAGTGTTCGTTCCTCGGCACGCCGGTGGTCAACGTCGGCGACCGGCAGCACGGCCGGTTGAGCGGCGAGCACGTCACCCACGTCGGCTACGACGCCGCCGACATTGCGGCCGCCATCGCCGCGCAGCTGGCGCACGGCCGCTACCAGCCGTCGGCGATTTACCATCGCGAGAACGCCAGCGACACCATCGTCGATCTGCTCGCCACCATCCCGCTCTACACGCAGAAGCGGTTTCACGACCAGTAGGGTCGTGCGGTCTCGAGGCCCTGAGATCCTGAGGCCCTGAGGCGTTGAAGTCTTCTTGAAAATACTCGGCATCATCACCGCCCGCGGCGGATCCAAGGGCATCCCCGGCAAGAATCTCAAGCCGCTCGGCGGACGCGCGCTGCTTGCGTACACCGTCGACGCCGCGCGCGATTCGGGCGCGCTCGACCGCGTGATCCTGTCGACGGAAGATCCGGCCATCGCCGCCGCCGGCCGCGGGCTGGGTTGCGACGTGCCGTTCATGCGGCCCGCCGAGTTGGCGAACGACGACACGCCGCACCTGCCGGTGATCCAGCAC
Organism: uncultured Acidimicrobiia bacterium; assembly: GCA_963795125.1. Lineage (GTDB taxonomy): Bacteria > Acidobacteriota > Vicinamibacteria > Vicinamibacterales > UBA2999 > 12-FULL-67-14b. The sequence continues at coordinate 757,974 of CAWCGQ010000003.1, forward strand.
GCCACCCGGTGGATGCGCGAGCACGCCGGCTATCAGCCCGACGCGGTCATGATCCTGCAGCCGACCTCGCCGCTCAGATCGGCCGACGACATTACCGCCGCCGCGCGGCTGCTCGAATCATCGGGCGCCGATTCGGTGGTGAGCGTCAGCGAAGTCTCCGCGCACGCTCACCCGATGCGCATGCTGCGCGTCGACCCGCGCGGTCACGCGGTGCTGTTTGCCACCGGCGAGCCGGTGCGCCGCCGCATCAACCGCCGGCAGGACCTGCCGCAGGCCTGGGTGATGAACGGCGCCATCTACGCCTGCCGCAGCAGCGTGCTGTTCGATACCGAGCCGAGTTTGTACGGCGATCGCGTCGCCGCGTATGCGATGCCGGCGGAACGTGCCGTCAGCATCGATGATTTCGAAGACTGGGCCGCCGCCGAGCGGGCCCTTGCAGGCAGGACCGCCGATGAGTAGCGGGCGGCCCCTGGACTCCGCTGCCGGGAAGCCGGAGCACGCCAAAGCCATGGAGGTTGAAGCCCATCGCGACCTGCGGCTGCTCGAAGCCGTGCACGAGGACCCGCGCGTCACGCAGCGGGGGCTTTCGAGCAAGCTGGGGATTGCGCTTGGCCTCGCCAACATCTACTTGAAGCGGATGATCCACAAGGGCTACATCAAGTGCGTGAACGTGCAGCCCAACCGGATCTCGTACCTGATTACCCCGCGGGGCATCGCCGAAAAGGCGCGGCTGACCTACGAGTTCATGGACTATTCGCTGCACCTCTACGGCGAAGTGCGCCAGCACCTGCGCGAGGCGATGCAGGACTGCGCGGCCGCCGGCACGCGGGTCGCGATCTACGGGAGCGGCGAGGCCGCCGAGCTCGCCTACCTGTCGCTCAAGGAATCCGGCATGGAGCCGGTGGCGATCTTCGACCAGAATGGCGATCGCGATTTCCTCGGCATGCCGGTGCGTCCGATCGCCGAGCATGGCGCGGTGGAGTTCGACCTGATGATTGTCGCCACGCTCGACCGATCGGGGCAGGCCGGCATCGACCTCGAGCAGGTCGGCGTGCCGCGCGACAAGCAGTTCCCGCTGCGCAAGAATCCGGAGCCCGCGCCGAGGCGCGCGCGTTCCGCGACGGTTCGTTCACGTTCGATCAACGGCAAGCACTCCTGAGGCGTTCAGATCCATGGCCCTGACAAACAAGCGCATTTTCATCACCGGCGGCGCCGGCTTCATCGGCTCGCATCTCGTGTCACAACTGGTCGAAGCCAACGAGGTGGTGGTCTTCGACAACCTGCATCGCAACGCGCTGCAGTTCGCACACCTCGAGGACCACCAGCACCTGCACTTCATCAAGGGCGATGTGCTGGACTTCGACGCCGTGCGCAAGGCGATCGACGGCTGCACGGTGGTGATTCACTGCGCCGCCATCGCCGGCGTCTACACCGTCGATCGCAGCGCGGTGCGGACCATGGAGGTCAACCTGCTTGGCACCCACCAGGTGGTGAAGGCGGCCATCGAGGTCGGCGTCGAGCGCTTTGTCGAGTTCTCGACCAGCGAGGTCTACGGCTCGTTCATCCACAAGGGCAAGGAAGACGATTTCACGCCGATCGGGCCGATTGGCGAGAGCCGCTGGGTCTACGCGGCGAGCAAGCTCGCCTCCGAGCACCTGTCCTACGCGCACTACCGCGAGGACAAGCTGCCGCTGGCGATCGTGCGGCCGTTCAATGTCTACGGCCCCCGCCAGGTCGGCGACGGCGCCATCCGCGGCATGACGCTGCAGGCGCTCAGGGACCTGCCGATCACCCTCTTCAACGACGGCACCCAGATCCGCTCGTGGTGCTTTGTTTCCGACTTCGTCGACGGCGTGCTGCGCTGCTGCGAGAACCCGGCCGCGATCGGCCAGGCCTTCAACATCGGCAACCCCCAGGGCACGGCCACCAACTTCGAGCTGGCCAACCTGATCCTCCGCCTCACCAACTCGAAGTCGGAGATCGTGTTCAAGCCGCACCCGGGCCCGGAAGTGGAACTGCGCGTGCCGGCGATCGAAAAGGCGATCACGCTGCTCGGCTTCCGGCCCACCGTGTCGCTCGAAGCCGGCGTGGCGCAGGCCATTGCCTGGTACCGCGACAATTACGACGCGGTGGCGGGGAAGAAATAAGAAATAAGAAATAAGAAATAAGAAATTAGAAATTAGATGAGGGTGGTTGTTACGGGCGCGGCGGGGTTTATCGGGCGAAACGTGTTGCTGCGAGCGCCGCGGGAATGGCAGGTGTTCGCGGTGGCGCGGTCGGCGTCGGGGCTCGAGGCGTTCGTGAAGCAGCAGGGCCTCGCCAACGTCACGCCGGTCGGGTGCGATCTGCTGAGCGAATCCGACGTCAAGCAACTGTCGCAGACGATCGGCGGCACGCCCGACGCCATGCTGTATCTGGCGGCCAATGGCGATCCGGCGGCGTCGGCCGAGCGGCCGCGGTGGGACCTCGAGTCGAATACGGTCGCGTTGGTGAACACGCTCGAACACTGCCCGGCCGAGCACGTCGTCTTCCTGTCGTCCGGCGCGGTCTACGACGGACTCCACGGCCTCGTCACGCCGGAGACGGCGGTGCGGCCGAAGCTGCCCTACGCCATTTCGAAGCTGGCGTCCGAGCAGTACCTGCAGTTCTTCTGCGAGCGGCGCGGCACCGTGTCGAGCTACATCAACGTCCGCTTCTTCGGCGCCTACGGACCCTACGAGGCCGAACGAAAGATCACCACCAAGTGGCTGCAGGCGCTGGCGCGCGGCGAGCGGCAGTTCGTGATTCGCGGCGATGGCCGCAACCTGATCGACTTCATGTACGTCGACGATGCGGTGGATGGGTTGATGGGGCTGGTAAAGGCGACAGGCGAGCGCCTGACGGTGGACTTTGCGTCGGGCGCGCCGGTCAGCGTCAACGACATCGTCTCGACCATGGCGTCGAACCTCGGTGTCGAGGTGACCGTGCGCCACGAGGGCACGGTGCCGGAGTACATCGAGTTCCGGTCCGCCGACCCGACAATGCGCGAGCGCTTCGGGTTCGCACCGAATATTTCGTTTGCCGACGGCCTGGCGCGCCTGTCGGCCTTTCTTGGCAGGAGCTGAGTGTCGGTCAATCCCAGGAAGATGACGGAGAACCAACTGCACGAGTACATGGCCGAGATCGAGGGCCATGGCTCGCAGGTGACCGGCGTGGTCGGCTACTTCTACCAGATGTATCGGCGCGAGGTGATCGCGCGGGTCGCCGGCGTGCCGAACCGCGACATCCTCGAGGTGGGGTGCGGCGAGGGGATGATGTTCGACGGCACCACCATCAACCCGGTGCAGATGGACGTGTCGATGCGGCGGGTCAAGTTCGCGCGCGACAAGGGGCAGCCGGCAATTTGCGGCGACGGCTATCACATCCCGTTTGCCAGCGAATCGTTCTCGGTGGTGCTGTTGATTGCGATGCTCGAGCACACCAGCGAGCCGTGGCGGGTGCTGGCCGAAGCGCGGCGGGTATTGAAGCCGGGCGGCCGCGCCGTCATCGTGGTGCCCAATGACTTCACGATGAGCGCGGGACGGCTGGTGCTCGGCAAGTTCCCGATTCGCTATCCGGACCATCTCACCTACACCACGCCTGCGCGCATGCATCGCTGGCTCGCGGACGGCTTTCGGGTGACCGAGGAATTTCCGTTGCCGTTCCGGCCGCTGCCGTATGCCGTCAATCTTTACTACTTCATGGTCGCGGAGGCGGCGTAGTGCAGAAACCCACAGTGGTAGTTCTGGGTGCGGGACCCGCGGGTATCTCCGCGGCATGGCGACTGACCAAGCTGGGCTATCCGGTCACGGTGCTCGAGCGTGACGGCGCCGTCGGCGGGATGGGCAGGACCATCAAGGTTGGCGACTACTCGGTCGACTTCGGGCCGCACACCTTCCACATCCGCGAGACGCCGGAGAGCAAGGCGATCCTGCAAACGATCACGCCGTTCTTCGGCGAGGATCCGCTGACGCTGGTGCGCGGCACCCGCGTGCTGCTGCGCGGCAAGGAATACGTCTATCCGCTCGAGATGCTGCAGGTGCTGTTCGGCGTCAGCCCGCTGCTGTCGTTCCGGATCCTGTTCGACTACAGCATGGCGACGCTGAAGTCGTTCTTTGCGCCGGCGAAGAAGGAAGACTCGTTCGAGGAATGGGGCGTCCGCAATCTCGGGCGCACGTTGTACGACCTGTGCTTCGGCATTTATTCCGAGCGGGTGTGGGGGCTGCCGACCGGGCAGATCTCCTCGAAGCAGGCGCAGCGCGTCGCCAAGCTGAATCTCAAGAACATCATCCTGCGCACGCTCGGCATCAAGGCCGATCCGGCCACCTACTTCACCAAGTACTTCTATCCGCGTAAGGGCATCAGCCAGTTGTACGAGGGCATGGCGAACGAGGTGACCGCGGCCGGCAACCGCGTGCTGCTCAATTCGCCGGCGGTGCGGATCGAGCGGACTGGCGATCGGGTGTCGGGCGTGGTCTACAAGGCCGAAACCGGCGAGCAGACCATCAACTGCGACATCCTGCTGTCGACGCTGCCGCTGCCGACGCACGTCAACATGATGTCGCCGCCGCTGCCGCCGGCGGTGGTCGATCACGCCGCCAGGCTGCGCTACCGCAGCCTCAAGCTGATCTACATCGCGCTCAAGCGGCCGCAGTTGACCGACTATCACTGGGTCTACCTGCTCGACGAGCAGTTCCGCGTCAACCGCATGTCGGAGCAGAAGAACGTCAGCCCCGGGATGGTGCCGGCGGACCGGACCATCCTCTGCATCGAGCTGTCGCTGTGGCAGGACGAGCCGCTGTGGAAGGCCTCGGACGAAGAGATCTACAGGCTGGCGCTCCGCGACCTGATGAAGATGGGCTACGGCGTCACCGAGCCGGAGGTTGACGCCTACTACGTCACCGACATCCCGACCGCGTATCCGGTCTACGAACTGAACTTCGAGGATCACCTGATTCCCGTCCTCGAAGGCGTGCACGAGATGCGCAACGTGATGACGCTCGGGCGCCACGGGTTGTTCCTGAACAACAGCATGGACGACAACGTCGGCCTCGGCTTCCAGGTCGCCGACTACATCGACAAGCACGGCGCCGACGGCCGCGCCTGGGTGTCGGAGATGCTCGAGTTCATGAAGTTGAGGTTCGCAGGCAAGTAGATGGCGGTCCAGACGATCGTCGGCCTGCTGTTCGGCATCGCGGCCACCGCCGCCGGTGTCGTGGCGGTCGATCGCATGCACCTGATGCTGACGCTGACGACCAGCGTGTCGGTCAGCGACCTGATGGTGCCCTTCGGTCATTGGCTGCTGGTGGCGGCATGGATGGCGGTGGTGGCGGTGACAATTGGCGGCGATCGTCGCGCGGCGCTCACGCGCGGCCTCGGCGTCGGGCTGGCGCTGCACGTGTTGATACTGGTGACGCTGTTTGTCGACAAGCTGGGCGACCGCGAGGCATTCACCGCGACCGTCTACCTGCTCTACGCACGGCTGTTCTGCGTGGCCGCTCTCGCACTGTCCACCGCCTGGTTGGTGATCTGGCTCCACCGCATGCGGACCGCCGCTGATTCGCTCACGGCGCTCGAGGCGCCGCTGGCGATCGGCGCCCTCGCCCTCGCGCTCGCGCTGACGCGCCAGAGCGTGCTGCTGGGCCTGATCGGTGTGGCGGGTGGCGTGACTGCCGCAGCGCTGATGATCACCGCGCCGGCCGCAACCGCGCGCCTGCGGTCGTCGTTCAGAGCGTGGGCGTTCAACGAGGTGGTGTTTCTCGCGGCGGTGTTCGTCGCGGCCCTCGCGCTGAGGCTGTTGTATGTCCAGCGCATCATGGGCGATCCCAGTTACCTCGACACCGGCGCCGACGGCCGCGTCTATGACGAGCTGGCCTGGTCGATCGCCAGCGGCGGCGGCATCCCCGAATCGTTCTCGAATCGCTATCCCATGTTGTTGCTCGGGTATGTCTGGTTCCTGGCCGCCATCTACAAGGTGGCCGGGCACAGCTACCTGGCCGCGGTCGGACTGCAGTCGCTCGTCGGCGCGGCAACCGCGGTGCTGATCTACGCCGCGGGCAAGCGCGTGTTCGGCGTGGCGGCCGGCAGGGTGGCGGCGGTGTTCACGGCGCTCAGCTTCTCGCTGATCTTCGCCGCCGCGGCGCTTGGCCATCAGGCACTCGATGTCTTCCTGACCGCGCTCATCGTCGTGATGTTGCTGACGCTCCTTGCCAACGACGCCGCGGCGTGGCGGTGGGCGGTGGCGGGTCTGGTGATGGGCGGCGCGATTGCCGTTCGGGAGACCGCGATCTTCTTCGCGGCGTTTGCGGCGGCCTGGATCGCGCTGGCATACCCGCGCGGCTGGCGCAGGTCGGGCCGGGCGGTCGCCGCATACGCGGTCGGGACCGCAATCGTGGTGCTGCCGTTTGTCGCCCCGAAAGTGTGGACGGTGGACGCGAGGCGCAACATGCGCGCCCATTTCGATCGGCTGTATCGCGGCGAAGCCGAAGCGCAGCCGGTGCGAGGAGCGCTGGTCGGGCCGCTGGCCGATCCTGGCGCGGCCTTGGCCCAGTTCACGTCATCGCCGGTGCAGGTGGCCGGCACCCTGGCGCGTGCCTACACCAAGAATTTCGCGGTCCAGTTCCTGACACAGCCCTACGGCGGCTTCGATCTCGTGTTCCTGCGCAAGGGCACCGAGTATTACTACGGCATGTGGTTCTACGCGTATGCGCTGGCGGTGACGGGCACGATTACGGTCATCCGCGGCATCACCGGCGGTGGCGCGGCCGCGGCCGGTGCGATTCTCGTTGTCGGGCTCATCGCCACCCGCACGCTGCCGCACATTGTGCTCGAGTCGGACTACCGCCACCGCGTGCCGATCGAACCGTTCCTGATCCTGCTTGCCGCGGTCGGCGCGGTGTCGTTGTGGGATCGACTCGCGGTCAGTCCGCTGGCGGCGGGCGCGAAGTGACGGCGATGGCGGCCAGGATCAGGACCAGCGGCTTGACGGGCAACGATTGACGCGTCTCGCACAGCAGCGGCACGTGCACGCCGGTGACGTAGAGCAGCGCCAGGCCCAGCAGCGCGGCTTCCGCGAATCGACGCCGCTGCAGCAGGCGCACCAGGCCGACCGCCGCCATCACGAGCAGCACCACCTGAGCGAGCCAGATGCCCCGAATCAGCAGCGGGTTGACGTCGTTGATGTCGGTATAGCGGATTGGAATATCGGACGCCCACAAAATGAACGTCCCTCTAGTGAGACGCCGCCACACCCAGCCGGGCAGGTCGTCGCGAATGTGCTCGATGGCCGCGCGCAGGTATTCCTGATCGGCGACGACGCGGGCGCGAGCGCGTTCCATGGGATCGGTCGGCGCTTCCCAGATCTTTCTGATGTCTCGCCACTCGTGCACGTAAGTCAACATCCCGTCGGCCGCGATCCCCTCGTTGGCGGCAATCTCGCGGACCCGGCGATCGAGCTCGTCGGTGGTGATGTCGAGTTCGGCGGTATGCGTCAGATCGTTGTGCGAGCGGCCGGACCAGCGCCCCTGCCACGTTCCCTCCCACAGCCCGCGACCGACGCCGCCGGCCGGCGACAGCGTGAAGCTGCCAAGGTAGACGTAGTTATAGGTGAACCACGGGGTGAGGGTGATGGCGGCGGCGAGCGCGAACGCCGCCCACTGGCCGAGGCGGCGGCCGCGGCTGCGTTCGGACGGCACCAGCATCGGCATGGCGATGGCGAGGCCGAAGGGCAGCAGCACGAAGGCCGGCCGCACGATCGTCGTCGCGCTGAACAGCACGCCGGCGAGGATGAAATCACCCAGTCGATCGCGCTGCATCGCGCGCACGCAGGCGAGCATCGCCAGCACCATCACGAAGGTGGTCCACACCTCGGTCAGCACCAGCGCGCCGTAGTAGGGCAGCGGCGGGAAGAGCGCGGTCAGGAATGCGGCGACCGTGGCGACTCGCTCGCCCGCCACGCGCCGGGCAATCGCGAACACGATCAGGCAGATCAGCGCGAACACGAACGCCTGCGCGATGGCGACCGGCAGGGTGTGCTCGCCGAACAGGCGATAGATCACGGCGACGAAAGCGGGGTAGCCGGGCGTGCGAATGACCTCGGGAATGAACACCGGCGAGTCGGGAAAGCGCGTGAACTCGCCGCCGCTCTTCGCCATGCCGGCGCCGAGCTGTTTGTAGCCGCCCTGATCGCTCCAGGCGACGTCCCAGTCGGGACGCTGATAGGTGATGAAGAACGCCGCGTGCGCGAGCGCAATCAGGACGAGCGTGATGAGGGTCCGGCGCGGCATCGCCCCGGAAGGCGCAGACATCATTCAGACGAAATGATAGTGCTAAGACGCCTTCAGCAGGTCGCGATAGAGCGTGCGCACGTCGTCGACCAGCCGATCGAGGCTGAAGCGATCGAGCACGGCGTCGCGGGCGAGCAGGCCGGAGCGGCGCCGCCGGTCGGGATCGGCGAGATAGCCGAGCACCGCTGCGGCCAGGGCGTCGGCCTGATGTCCGCCGACGCGCGTGCCGGTGTCGTGCGACTCAATCACGTCCTTGACGCCGCCGACGTCGGTGCTGACACCGGGAATGCCCGACGCCATGGCTTCGATCAGCGCCACCGGGGTGCCTTCGTTGCGCGAGGTGAGCAGGAACACGTCGGACGCGGCGTAGATGGTGGCGAGATCGCGCCGCCAGCCGAGGAAGCGGACGCGATCCCTGATGCCAAGTTCGGCGGCGTAGCGCTCGAGGCCGTCGCGCAGCTCGCCGTCGCCGGCGACGAGCGCCACCAGCCGCGGGCGCGTGGCGGCGACTTGCGCGATGGTTTCGAGAAAGAGGCGATGCTGCTTGATCGCGGTCAGCCGGCCGACCGTGCAGACCACCTCGGCATCGGCGGCGAGGTTGAGGTCGCGGCGGGCGCGGATGCGCGTGACGTCGTTGATCGCCGCAAACGGCGACAGATCGAAACCGAGCGGGATGACGCGGTACTGATCGGCGCGGCCAATGCCGAAGTGATCGCGCAGCTCGCGCTCGATGGCAGGCGAGATGGCGACGATGGTATCGGTGACGTGGGCCAGCAGTCGCTCGAAGCCGATGAACACGCGCGTCATCAGCGGGCTGAAGTAGCCCTCGAGCACGTGGCCATGGTAGGTGTGGATCACCCGGGCGCGCGGCGCGCTGCCGCGCGTGAGGTTGTAGACCGCGGCGGCGAGGCGTCCGAGCAGGCCGGCCTTGGCCATGTGGGTGTGGACGATGTGCGGCCGCGCGGCGCGCAGCTCGCGCAGCAGCCGCAGCCCCGCGCGCAGATCGGACAGCGGCGACAGCGGCCGCTGCAGCGTGTCGAGATGGATTGCGCGCGAGCCGGGCGCGATCAGGTAACTCATGTCGCCTTCACCCTCGCCGAGCCGGCCATGAATCAGCGTGGTCGTGAAGCCGTCGCGATCGAGCGCGCTGAGGCGGGTGGCCTGGATCGACGGGCCGCCGATATTGAGCCGCGTGATCACGCGCACGACGGCAATCGGCGTAGTCGGACTGTCGGTCGGCATCTGGCGGTGTCTGTTCACTCTACCATCCGGGCCGCAGAAGGCGCAGAAGACCCAGGGCCGCAGAAGGCGCAGAAGGCGCAGAAGGCACCAGGGCCGCAGAAGGCGCAGAAGGCTCAGAGCGGAACCGGCGGGCGGACGACTAATGCCACTGACACGCCGCAAGAAAATTGTCTTCGCGCTGATCACGGTCACCATCTCGATGGCCGGGATGCTGGTGCTGCTGCTTGCCGCGGATCTGATCCTGCACCAGCGCGCCGAACGATCGGCCGGCCTCAACCGCTACGGCTACCGCGGCCCGGTGGTCGGCGCGAAGCAGCCGGGCGAGCTTCGCGTGGTGATGCTCGGCGGCAGTACGGTGTTCGGCTACGGCGTGGCCTGGAATGAATCCATCCCCGTCTATCTCGAAGCCAGGCTGAAAGAGCGGCTGGGTCGGCCGGTGCGGGTGGTCAACCTTGGATTCAACAACGAAGGCGCCTACGCGTTTGTGCCGAACCTCGAGGACTTCGACTATCTCGATTACGACGTCGTCGTGCTGTACGAAGGCTACAACGATCTGCCCGGCGACGAAGGCGTCAACCGCTCGGTCTATCGCCGCGATTCGGCGGTGTATCGCCTCACCGGCTATTACCCGATCCTGCCGCTCTATCTCGACGAGAAAGCCAAGATGCTGCGCTACGGCAACGATCTGAACGCCGCCTATGCGGATTCCCGCCGCAAGAGCACCGAGCCGAGCACGGTGGTCTTCAAGCCGGGGCTGGCGCAGCGAACTTCGGCGGCGGCGCTCGATGCGGTCGCCTCCATGACCAAGGCGCTCGATGGCCAGCTCGAGAAGACCGGGTTCACCCCGCCCCCGGCCATGCAGGAGCACGAATCGCAGCTTGGCTGCACGTTTCCATATGTCACCTACTGCGAGTCGGTGGCCGCGGCCGTGCGATACGGACTGTCGCACGGCAAGGGCGTGGTGGTGGGCTCGCAGCCGCGCTCGCCGGGTGAGCGGTCGAAAGAGCTGCACACCCGCCAGCAGGAGATGCTGGGCCCGATGGTGGCGCGCGCGTTCGGCGGCGAGCCACGCGTGGTGTGGGCGGATTTCTCGCAGCTGCTCGATCTCACGGACGTCGACGTCACCTTTGACGGCATGCACCTCAAGCCCGACGCCAATGCGGCGATTGCCTCCGCCCTGGTCGAGCCGGTGGTCGCGGCCGCATCGGGCGGGGGTTCACGATGAAGAAATCCCAGCGCCCCGATTTCAAGGAACGCTCCTTCGGCGTCTCCGTCGGCGGCTTCCTGATCCTCCTGGCGGCGGCGCTGTGGTGGCGCGGCCGCATCAGCAACGCGGAGATCATCGCCCCCATCGGCGCCGTGCTGGTGGTGCTCGGCCTGACGGCGCCGCGCCTGTTGTATTACCCGAGCGCGGTGTGGTGGAAGTTCGCGATGGTCCTCGGCTACGTCAACGCGCGGATCATCCTCACGATTGCGTTCCTGCTGGTGCTCACTCCGATGTCGCTGCTGTGGCGGCTGATCGGCCGCGATCCCCTCACCATCAAGAAGCACCACTGGCCCGGCTGGTCGCCGTATCCTGCGCGCTATCGCGACAAGGATCATTTCACCCGGATGTATTGAGGTCGTCATGGCAAAAAGTCGCGTCCTGTCCGAGTTCATTCAGTTCCTTCGCCAGGAAAAGAAGTACTGGCTGCTGCCGATCGTCATCGTGTTCGTGCTGTTCGGCATGTTGATCGTGTTCTCGCAGTCGAGCGCGGTCGCGCCGTTCATCTACACCCTGTTCTAAGGCCGCGAAGAACGCAGAAAGCGCACACCGCTGTTGTCGACGAACATTCTCGGAATCTCGGCGTACTACCACGACTCGGCCGCGTGCCTGGTCGTGGACGGGCGCATCGTCGCGGCCGCCCAGGAGGAACGCTTCACCCGCAAGAAGCACGACGCGGCCTTTCCCGCGGAGGCGGTCGCCTACTGCCTCAAGCACGCCGGCCTCACCCCCGCCGAGCTCAATCACGTCGGGTTCTACGAGAAGCCGCTCGTCAAGTTCGAGCGCCTGCTTGAAACCTACACTTCGATGGCGCCGCGCGGCTGGCGCTCGTATTTGATGGCGATGCCGACGTGGCTCGGCGAGAAGCTGTGGATGGCCGACGACATTGCCGATCGGCTCGAGGGATTCGAGGGACCGATCCTGTTCGGCGAACATCACGAATCGCACGCCGCCTCGGCCTTCTACCCGTCGCCCTTCGAACAGGCTGCGGTGGTGACCATCGACGGCGTCGGCGAATGGGCCACCTCGTCGATTGGCGTCGGACGCGGCAGCGACCTGGAGATTCTCCGCGAGCTCCGCTTCCCGCACTCGCTCGGGCTGTTGTATTCCGCCTTCACCTATTTCGCCGGTTTCCGGGTGAACTCCGGCGAATACAAGGTGATGGGGCTCGCGCCGTACGGCGAGCCGAAGTACGTCGACCTGATCAAGCAGCACCTCGTCGAGATTCGCGACGATGGCAGCCTGTGGATGAACCAGGAGTACTTCACCTACGCGCACGGCCTGACCATGACCGGCACGAAACTCGAGACGCTGATGGGCGGACCGGCGCGCAAGCCCGAATCGCGCCTGACGCAGCGCGAGATGGACCTCGCGCGGTCGATCCAGGAGATCACCGAGGAGGTGATGCTGAAGATGACCGCGTTCGCGCACCAGGAAACCGGCATGCGCGACCTCTGTCTCGCCGGCGGCGTCGCGCTCAACTGTGTCGGGAACGGCCGCATCCTGCGCGAGGGGCCGTTCGAGCAGGTGTGGATTCAGCCGGCGGCGGGCGATGCCGGTGGCGCGCTCGGCGTCGCGATGAGCCTGTGGCACCGCCACCTGGCCCAGCCGCGCGCGAGTGCGGAATCACTGGGCACGTGGCAGCGCTCTTCGACGTCGCTCAGGACAGGTCCGATACCGAAATACGCCGACGGCATGAGCGGCTCGTACCTGGGACCGCAGGTTCAGCGAGGCCGAGATTGCCGGGGCGATCGGCGAGGGCGGATGGATCGCCACGCGCGTCGAGCCCGACCAGGTGGCCGACGTCGTCGGCGAACATCTCGCCTCCGAGCGGGTCGTCGGCCTGATGCAGGGGCGCATGGAGTTCGGTCCGCGCGCGCTTGGCGGACGCTCGATCCTCGGCGATCCGCGGTCGCCGAAAATGCAGGCGGTGATGAACCTGAAGATCAAGTTCCGCGAATCGTTCCGGCCGTTCGCGCCGGCGATCATGCGCGAGCACGTCGCGGAGTGGTTCGAGCTCGATGGCGAAAGCCCGTATATGCTGCTGGTCGCGGACGTGAAGACCGATCGCCGCCTGCCGGTGCCGCCCGAAGCCGAGTCGCTCTGGGGCATCGAGAAGTTGAACGTGCCGCGCTCGACCGTGCCGGCGATCACCCACGTCGATTACTCGGCGCGCATCCAGACGGTGCGACGCGAGACCAATCCGCTCTATTACGACATCATGGCGGCCTTCCACCGCCGCACCGGCTGCCCGATCATCGTCAACACCTCGTTCAACGTGCGCGGCGAGCCGATCGTCTGCACCCCGCAGGACGCGTATCGCTGCTTCATGCGCACCAACATGGACGTGCTGGTGCTCGAAAACTTCATCCTCGAACGGACCGCGCAGCCGAAGCGCGACGAGGATGAAGCGTGGAAGACGGAATTCGCCCTCGACTGATGGCGTCCAAACCACTTCGCGACAAGCCGGAGCGCATCTCGATCAGCGCCTACTTCGAGCTGTTCATGAACCTGACGCGCCGGGAAGTGAAGGGCCGCTACAGCCAGTCGCTGTTCGGCGCCGGCTGGGCGATTGCGCAGCCGCTGGCGACGATGGCGGTGTTCACGCTGGTGTTTGCGCGGCTGGGCAAGATGCCGTCGGGCGGCGCGCCGTATCCGCTGTTCGCCTACGCGGCGCTGGTGCCATGGTTCTTCTTCTCGAACTCGGTGATGTCGGGGACGATGAGCCTCGTCACCTATCGCAACATCGTGACCAAGACCTATTTCCCGCGCGAGATCGTGCCGCTGGCGCAGGTCGGCTCGCGGCTGGTGGACATTACGGCGGCGTCGGGACTCTACGTCCTGCTGATGTTCTACTACGGTCTCGGCGTGACGCCGTGGGTGGCGCTGGTCCCGTTGTTCCTGTTGCTGCTGCTGCTCTTCACGCTGGGCGTGACGCTTGCGACCTCGGCGATCAACGTGTTCTACCGCGACGTCAATCCGGTGGTGCAGATCGGCCTGCAGTTGTGGCTGTATCTCACGCCGGTGGCCTATCCGCTGTCGGCCGTGCCCGAACGCTACCGCCTGTTCTTCCTGCTCAACCCGCTGACCGGCGTCGTCGAAGGACTCCGCTCGGTGCTGGTGTTCGGACGTGAACCGGAGTGGGGCGTGGTGGCGATTTCCGCCGGGTTGATCTCGGCCATCTTCGTCGGCGCCTTGATCCTGTTCAAGAGCACCGACAAGTATTTCGCGGATGTGATTTAGCAGGCTAGCAGGCTAGCAGGCCAGCAGGCTAGCAGGCTAGCAGGCTAGCAGGTAGGCAGGTAGGCAGGTAGTTCAGGTTGTCAGTAGCCATTCAACTCGAGCAAGTCAGCAAGCGTTACCGCACCGGGCGGTCGCGGACACTCGTCGATTTGATCGCGTCGAGCGTGAACCAGGCGCGCGGCCGATCGGACGAAGTGCACAGCGCGACGCGCGGCAAGATCGACGCGACCATTCACGCGCTTCGCGACGTGTCGTTCGAGGTGAAGGAGGGCGCCGGCCTGGGCATCATCGGCCGGAACGGCGCCGGCAAGACGACGCTGCTGAAGATGATCTCGCGCGTCACCTGGCCGACCAGCGGCAAGGTCCGGGTCGCCGGGCATGTGGTGTCGTTGATCGAGCTCGGCGCCGGTTTCCATCCGGAGCTGACCGGCCGCGAGAACGTCTACCTCGGCGCCGGCCTGTTCGGCCTGACGCGCAAGCAGATCGATCGCCAGTTCGACGCCATCGTCAGCTTCGCCGACGTCGAACGATTGATCGATACGCCGATGAAGCGGTATTCGTCGGGCCTGTATGCGCGGCTGGGGTTCAGCGTGGCCATTCACAGCAACCCCGACATCGTGCTGGTCGACGAAGTGCTGTCGGTCGGCGACGCGTCGTTCCGCCGCCGCGCGATGGAAGCGCTGCGGGCGCTGATTACGTCCGGCAAGACCGTGCTGTTCATTTCGCACGACATGTGGAACGTCCGCCGGCTGTGCAGCGACATCCTGTGGATGGACAACGGCACGGTGCGGGCCTACGGCGAAGCCGGCGCGATTGCCGAAACCTACATGAACGAGGTCAACCTGCAGGCGCTCCAGAACCAGGCCACGGCGCTGCAGAGCCACCGCGGCGGCACCGGTGAAGTGCGCTTCGATCAGGTCGACCTGTTCGACGCGAGCGGCGCGCCGGCGGCGACCTTCAGGTCGGACGACATGCTGGTGATCCGCGGCGCCTACATGGTCTCGAAGCCGGTCGAGACGCCGGTGTTCCAGGTGGCGATCGTCGATATCGATACCGGCGTGGTGGTGACCACGGCGAGTAGCGCCAACAGGCCAACGGGTCAACCGGCCGGCGGGCCGGCGGGCATCGTCGAAGGGCCGGGGGAAATCGAGATCCGGTTTCCACATCTGCCGCTGCGCCCGCGGCAGTACGTGCTGCGGCTGTCGATTACCGATGCCTTCCAGCTCGCTTCGTATGACGTGGTCACGGCGGGACCGCGCTTCGCCATTGTCGGCCAGGGCGCCGGCGTCGACAGCCTCGCCGACGAGCAGGACGGCCTGGTTTCGCTGCCATTCGAGATCGCGCACCGGCCACCGGCCACCGGCCACCGATTAGACACCGATTAGACACAGATTCGTTTGTGAGCCGAACAGTTTTCATTTCAGTGCCGCACGGCACCAGCGCCGGGAACATGCTGCGCTCGGCCGGGCTGCTCGATCGGATCCTCGAATCGGATCCGACCCTGCAGGTGGTGCTACTGTCGCCGATGTCGAAGGATCCGCAGTTCGTGCGCGAGTTCGAACGGCCGCGCGTGACGTTCGTCGACCAACCGGCGCACGTGCCGAGCGGGCTCGAGGCCAGGCTGCTGGCCATCGTGCAGGCGAGCTATTTGAGCCAGGGGCAGACCGAGTCGGTCAGGATCCGTCTGGCCGAAGCGAAGGCCAACGGCATTATCCGCTGGCTGCCGCTCAAGGGCTTGATCGGCCGGGTGATCGTGCAGCCGTTCACGCGCAACGGATCGCGCTACGCGATGTCCGATCGGCTGGTGTCCCATCCGGCGATGGAGGCACTGTTCGATCGCTACCAGCCGGTGCTGGTGATTGCCGCCAACCCCGGGCTGGTGTTTTCCGAGGTGCCGCTGCTGAGGACCGCCCGGCGGCGCGGCGTGCGCAGCATGGCGATCGATCCGAGCTGGGACAACTTCACCAACAAGCTGATTCCGGTGCGCCAGGTCGATCGCCTGGTGGTGTGGAACGAGATCATGAAGGCGCAGGCGGTCGGCCTGCACGGCTACGATCCGGCGGCGATCAGCGTCGCCGGCGCGCCGCAGTTCGATCCGCACTTCCGGGCGCGGACCCCGCGGGCGGAGTTCTTCGCGCGGATCGGCGCGGATCCGGCGCGCAAGCTAATCGCGCTCACCACGACGCCCCGACAGCTCTACAGCCATCACGATCACGTGCTGCGCGTGCTGGTGGCGGCGATGGCGAGCGGCCGGCTGGCCACCGCGCAGGTGCTGGTGCGGCTGCACCCGCGCGACGAGGTGGACGCCTACCGCGAGTTCGCGAACACGCCGCACGTGATCATCGAGAAGCCGTTTCGCGACACCGTGAAGGTGGCCGACGGCCTGGCGATCGACGTGATGCCCGAGCACCAGAAGCATCTCGGCGACACGCTGGCCCACGCCGACGTCGTCGTCAACGTGGCGTCGACGATCAGCATCGAGGCGTGCATCTTCGATACGCCGGTGGTCAACATCAACTTCGACGGGCCCGACGACAGTCCCTATGTGAAGTCGGCGCGCCGCTACTACTCGTTCACGCACTACGTGAACATCACGTCCCGGGGCGCGGTGCGGGTGGCCACCTCTCCCGCGGAGCTGGTGCGGGACGTGGCGGCGTACCTCGCGGACCCGTCGCTCGATGCCGCCGGCCGCGGGCAGGTGGTGGTCGACCAGTGCCAGTTCACCGACGGCCGCTCGGCCGAGCGCGTGGTCCGACTGGTGCTGGATGA
Source organism: uncultured Acidimicrobiia bacterium (assembly GCA_963795125.1). GTDB lineage: Bacteria > Acidobacteriota > Vicinamibacteria > Vicinamibacterales > UBA2999 > 12-FULL-67-14b. The sequence continues at coordinate 774,795 of CAWCGQ010000003.1, forward strand.
ATTGGGCGCCGCCGCCGCGCGCGCGGCCGCATGAGGATTTGTCATGTCGCCCCGGAGCTGCTGCCCGTGCCGCCGACCAAAGGCGGCGCCATCGAGCGCTGGATTCGCGACGCGGGTACGCGGCTGGCGGCACGCGGTCACGAGGTGCACGTCATGTCGCGCGACCACGGTGACGGCCGGGCCCACGAGACCATCGACGGCGTCCGTTATCACTACGTCGCCGTGCCGCCCGCGATCGATCGAGGGCTGCCGGCGGTGATGCTGCGCGGGTTGTGGCATTACGAAGGCGCGCGGCGCGTGCTGGCGTCGATTGCGCCGGACGTCGTCCATCACCATAGCCGCCCGGCAGGCCTCTGGCTGAGCAAGGGCGGCGCGCCGGCGGCGAAGCACGTGATCTCGCTCCACAGCATGGACTACGGCTGGGCGTTCGGGTACGCGAAATGGGACCGGCACCTCTTCAGCTTTGGATTCGGCGCCGCGGCCCGCGTGCTCGGCGTGTCGAACTTTATTCGCGAGCATGCGGAAAAGCGCTACCCGCGAATCCGCTCGAAATCGACGACCGTCTACAACGGCGTGGATGGCAACCTGTTTCGTCCCGACGCGACACCCAGCGATCCGCCGATTCTGTATGTCGGCCGCGTCGAAGAGCGCAAGGGCGTTCACGTGCTCGTCGACGCCTTCGAGCACGTCATCAGTCCCCAGCGTCCCGACGCGCGGCTGCGGATTGTCGGCCCGCATTCGTACTGGAACGCGCAGCCCTCGCCGTACTACCAGGCGCTGGTTGAGCGTTGCAAGAAGAACCCGCGCATTGAACTGCTCGGCCCGACCTACGACGACCAGGCGCTGGCCGCGATCTACCGCGACTCGATCTGCACCGTGGTGCCGTCGGTGTTTCCGGAGGCGCTCGGCCTCACCGCGCTCGAAGCGCAGGCGTCCGGTGTTCCGGTGGTGGTGTCAAACGCGGGCGGACTACCGGAGACCGTCGCCCCTGGTGTGAGCGGGCTGGTGTTCGACAACAACAACTCGGGTCAGCTGGCTGAAGCGGTGCTGTCGATCATCGGCAATCCGGATCGTCGTCTCGCAATGGCCGCCGCGGCGCGTGAGTGGGTGATGGGAAAATTTTCGTGGGACGTGATCGCCGCCGAGCTCGAGCGCGTCTACGTCGAGGCACTGGCCGCATGAAGGTCGCACTGAGAGACGACGACACCTCGTATTTCACGGAGCCAGGACGACTCGAAGAGGTGTATCACGACGTGTGGGATCGCATCCCGGTGGGCCTGGCGGTGATTCCGTACGCTGCGGGCTTCGCCGACAAGGCCATTCCCGAGAAATACTGGGACGCCGGCCGGGCCTTTCCGCTCGAGGAAAACGCCGCCCTGGTCGCGTCGCTGCGCGCGCTCGTCAGGGACGGGCGCGTGTCGATTTCGCAGCACGGCTTCACGCACGAGGACTATCCGGATGGCCACGAGTTCCAGGCCGCGCCGGATCTCGAAAGCCGCCTGGCCAACGGGCAAGCCTACCTCGAGCGCGCGCTCGACACGCGCATTCGGGTGTTCGTGCCGCCGCATAACGCCCTGTCGAAGCGGGGGCTGCAGGCGATTGACGCCGCCGGCCTCAACCTGCTCGGTTCGTTCCTGTCGTTTCGACCGTCGATGCGGCCGTGGGACCTGCGCACGCCGGCCAACTGGTGGCGCATCAAGCAGTACCGCGCCAGGACCGCGCGCACCAAGGCCGATCGTCTCGTCTATCCGCACGTGCTGCGCTATCGCAATCACGCCGAGTTCGGCTGCTACGGCCTGATTCCGAACACCACCTTCGAAGAACTGCAGCGTGGCTTCGACGAAGCGCGTGCCGCCGGCGGCGACTTCTGCGTGGCGACGCACTACTGGGAGGTCGACGGCGACTTGAAGGCCGTGCTGCAGAAGTTCCTCGATTACGCCGCCAGCTTCGGCGACGTCAAGTTCGTCGCCGTCGAACGCTTGTTTCACCGCGATTGATGATGGCCGCCCCTGACACGATCGGCCCGTGGGCGCGTAAGGCTGAGGCGCTCTACGACGATGGCTATGCGCGCAACTACCGGGATCGCGACGAAGCGTTGCTGCAGGAAGCGACGTATCAGGATTTCATCGCGTGGCTGCAGCAGGTGTGCGGACGCTTCACCGCGCCGATTGACGTGCTCGATCTGGGGTGCGGCACCGGGCGCTATTTCTGGGGCGTGAGTAATGCGCGCTCGCTGGTGGGCCTCGATGCCTCGGCTGCGATGCTCGCCGAAGCCCGTCACCCGATTCGCGCCGATCGCATCGGCGCCGGCGTCGTCACGCTGGTGCAGGGCGACCTCGCCACGCACGCCTTCCCCGATCGGGCCTTCGATCTCGTCTACTCGATCGGGGTGCTGGCCGAGCACGTGCCGCTTGACGCATCGCTGGCCGCGCGCGTGTGGGGATGGTTGAAACCCGGCGGCCGGTTCGCGTTCACCACCGTCGCATCCGCGATCGCCCGACGTGCCGCAAACCCTTCCGCGCCGTCTCGCCACGCTGGCGCTGCCGATGGCGCCCGGCGTGCTCGGCCGCGCGCTGCACCGCCGGTTGATGGTGGAAGGAATGTACGGCGATGAGCGGTGGATCCGCGAAGTGCTTGCGGACCGGTTCGCGATCGAAACGCTCGAGCAGTTCCGCTCCGACGTGCATCTGCACGGCCGGTGTGTGGCCCGCAAGGTGATGGCATGACCGGCAGTCAGGCCGTCGGGCAGTCAGGTCGTGAGCAACTGCACGATGCCCGCGTGTTGATCGTCGGCGGCCTCGGCTTCATCGGCGTGAACCTGACGACCCGGCTGGCGCGCCTCGGCGCGAAAGTGTCGGTGCTGACGCCCGATCGCGCCCGGCATGCCGAGGAAGTGGCGGCGTTCGAGCGCGACGGCATCGAGATCCTCGAAGGCGATCTGCGCGACCAGCCGCTCGTCGAGCGACACGTCGCCGGCCGGCAGCTGGTGGTCAACCTGTCGGGGCAATCCGGCGCGGTCCGCAGCATGGAGGATCCGTGGACCGACCTGGACGTCAACTGCCGCGGCAACCTGGTGCTGCTCGAAGCGCTGCGCGCGCGCAACCGCGACGCCAAAGTGGTGTTCGCCGGCTCGCGGCTGCAGTACGGACACGCCGAACACCTGCCGGTGGACGAAGACGCGCCGCAGGAGGCGCTGTGCCTGCACGCTATCCACAAGCAGACGGTGGAGAAATATCTCGGTCTCTACCACCGCCTGTTCGGCATTCGCTACTCTGTCGCGCGCATCACCAATCCCTACGGTCCCGGCCAGCCGTCGTCGCGAACCGCCTACGGCGTGATCAACCGGATGATTCATCTCGCGATCGACGACCGGCCGCTGACGATTTACGGCGACGGCGCGCAGCTGCGCGACTACGTGCATGTCGATGACGTGGCGGGCGCGCTCGTGACGATGGCCGCGTCACCGGCGGCTGATGGCCGCGCCTATAACGTCGGCAGCGGCACCGGCACCAAGATGGTCGACCTGGCGGAGCAGGTGATTGCGATTGCCGGCCGCGGCCGCGTCGAGCACGTCGAGTGGCCGCCGCTGGCCAGGCAGGTCGAGACCGGAGATTTCGTCGCGGATGTTCGCCGCATCTCGGAGGAGCTCGGATGGCAGCCGGCGATCGGCCTGGGCGACGGCCTCGCGCAGACCGTGGCCTTCTACCGCAAGGCGGGCGCGCGCTGATGCCGCCCCCGACCCAGGTGCTGTTCCTGTCGCATGCGTTCATGGTCGGCGGCGCCGAGGAGATGGTGCTCAACCTCGTGCGCCACCTGCCGCCTCGCTTCGAACCGATGGTGGCCTGCATTCACCAGGCCGGGCCGATCGGCGAGGAGATTCGACGCACCGGCGTGCCGTTCTCGGTCCTGGGCTTGACCCCGGGATTGTCGCGGCCGCTCGACGTGCTGCATCTCGGCAACGCCCTGCGGGCGCTGGCGCCCACCATCGTCCACACCTTCCTGTTGACCGGCAGCCTCTACGGCCGCTTCGCGGCAATGATGACCGGCGTGCCGATCGTGATCGGTACCGAGGTCAACGTCTACGAGAACAAGAAACCGATTCACGCGCGCTTCGAGCGGTGGCTGATGCAGGGCACCGACGCGGTGATCGCCTCGGCCGAATCGGTCAAGCAGCATTACGTCGCGCAGGTCGGCGCCGACCCCGGCAAGGTCGAGGTGATCTACAACGCCGTTGATTGGGCGCAGCTGCAGACGACGATGACGCGCGCGGAGTTTCGCCAGTCGGTCGGCGTCCCGGTCGATGCGCCGGCCGCGGGGATCATCGCGCGGCTGACCGAGCAGAAGGCGCACCGGGTGCTGTTCGAAGCCATGGCACAACCCGAGCTCTCGGCATTGCATCTGATCGTGGTCGGCGACGGCGAGTTGCGCGACGACTTGCGCTCGCGCGTCGAGGCGCTCGGCCTCGAGCGGCGCGTCCACTTCCTCGGCGCCCGCCGCGATCTCGGCAACATCCTGGCGGCGATCGACATCTTTGCCATGCCGTCGTTCTGGGAGGGCTTGCCGCTGTCGATGGTGCTGGCGATGGGCGCCGGCCTGCCGGTGGTGGCGTCACGCGTCGCCGGCATTCCGGAAGTGGTCAGCGACGGCGTCAGCGGCGTGCTGGTGGATGCGGGCAATAGCGGGCAGCTCGCCGACGCGCTGGCGAGGCTGGTCGGCGACAGCGGCGAGCGCGCCCGGCTCGGCGAGGCCGCGCGCGCGTTCGTGCTGCCGCGATTCGGCATCGACGGTTATGTCGCGTCGGTGACCGGCCTCTACGATCGCCTGCTCGCGGCGAAGGGGCTGGCATGACCCTGGGCATCCTCTACCACATGCCATTCTGGCAGACCGCCGACGGCGCCTTGTGGGAGGCGGAAGGATCGTTTGCGCGTTACGTGGATTCGATCGCGCCGTATTTCGACCGCGTGATCCTCGCGGTGCCGGTGTTCGACACGCCGCCGGCTTCGGGATCGCGCGTGCGCGCGGCCAACGTCACGCTGGCGCCGCTGCCGTACTTTCCGGGGCCGCGCCAGTTCTACCCGAAGCTGTGGTCGATGCGCCGGCGGTTGCGCCACTGGGTCGATCAATGCGACGTCATTCACCTGCGGGTGCCGTCGCCGGCGGCGATCTTCGCGTTTCGCATCGCCGAAGCGCGCCGCAAGCCGATCTTCCTGCTGGTGGTTGGCGACTACGAGGCGCTGCTGCCGCACCTGGGCTACCGCGGCATCAAGAAGTTCCTGTTCGGGCGCTACGTGGCGTTTGAAGAGTGGGCGCTGCGCTACATGACCCGTCGGGCGCTGACCTTCGCGAATGGCGCGGCGCTGCGCGCCAAGCACGAGCGCGCCGGCGCCACGGTCCACGAGACCAAGACCACGACGCTCAGCCTGTCGGATGTGTCGTCGCGCACCGACACCTGCACCGGCCCGACGGTGCGTCTGCTGTGCGTGAGCCGGATCGATCCGCGCAAGGGCCTGCGATCCCTGCCCGCAGTGGTCAGCGCTCTCACGGCCGCGGGCCATGACGTCACCCTCGACATTGTCGGGCCGCCGATCGGCCTGATCGGCGAGTCGGAGCGCGATGCCATCGTCCGAGAAGCGGCCCGCCTCGGCGTCGCCGATCGCGTCACCCTGCGGGGACCGGTCGCGCTCGATCAGTTGCTGCCGCTCTACCGCGACTTCGACCTGTTCGTGCTGCCGACCCGGCCCGGCGAAGGCATACCGCGCGTGCTGATGGAGGCCATGGCCGGCGGCGTGCCGATCGTCACCACCGACGTGTCGGGCATTTCGAGCCTGATCACCAGCGGCGAGAACGGCTTGCTCGTGCCCGAGGGCTCGACGCCGGCGATGGTGGAGGGATTGCGATCGCTCCTGTCCGCGCCGGCGCTGCGCCAGCGTTTGATTCAGGGTGGTTATACCACCGCGCGCGCACACACCCTCGAGCGCCAGGCGCTGTCGCTGATGCGGACCGTGGCGAAGGAATGCGGCGTGCCGATTCGTGACGCGGCCTGAGTGATGGCCGCTCGACGAAAGGTGTGTTTCGCGCTGCCGTCGTTGAACGGCGGCGGCGCCGAGCGGGCGGCGGTGCAGATCTTGAACGGCCTCGATTCCGGTCACTGGGATCGATCGCTGTACCTGTTCGCCCGCGAAGGCCCCTATCTCGCGGAAGTCGATCCGGCAATTGCCATCAGCTCGGCGGACACGCCGTCGCGGTGGGGCCGGTGGCGGGCACTGCGGGCGTTCGTCGCTCGCGAGCGTCCCGACATCGTGATGGCGTTTCTCAGCTACTTCAGCGTGCTGAGCGCGGTGCGGGCGGCCAACACCGGCGCGCAAGTGATTTTCAACCTGCAGACCCCGATGTCTGATTTCCTGACCGACGCCGATTACCAGTGGCGCGGCCGGTGGCAGAAGGCCGCCTTTGCCGCCGTCACCCGCGTCGGCTACGGCGCCGCGGATTCGATTGTCGCCACCTCACAGGGGGTGGCGCGCGATCTGACGGGCGCCTTCGCGATCGATCCGGATCGGATCCACGTGCTCGCCAACCCGGTCGATCTCGATCGCGTTCGCATCGCGGGTACCGAGCCGGTCGACGCGACGGTTTTCCCCGCGGGCACCGCGCCGCTCATCGTCGCGGCCGGGCGGCTGGCGGATGCCAAGAACTATCCACTGATGATCGAGGCGTTTGCGGCGCTGTGCCAGACCATGCCGGCGCGGCTGTGCATTCTCGGCCAGGGCGAGCTCGAGGCCCCGCTCCGGCAGTTGATCGCCGCGCGCGATCTTGGCGGCGCGGTCTCGCTGGCGGGCTTCCAGGCCAATCCGTGGAAGTACATCGCGCGGGCCGAGGTGTTCCTGCTGACGTCGCGATACGAAGGCTTCGGCAATGTGCTGATCGAAGCCATGGCGTGCGGCGTTCCGGTGGTGGCGACCGCATCTGCCGGCACCCGCGACATCGTCCAGCATGGCAAAGACGGTCTGCTGGTCGAGCAGCACGTGCCGCAGGCGATTGCCGCCAGTATCTCGAGCATCCTTCAGTCGCCCGGGCGCCGGGCGGCAATGTCGCAAGCCGCGCTGGCCTCGGCCGATCGCTTCGCGGTCACGCAGGTGGTTGCGCGCTACCACGCGTTCCTGGAGCAGATCGCATCGTGACGACGATGACGATGGCCGCCGCGGCCGGGCAATCGAGGACCGCGGTGCTGGTCGGCGCCGGCCTGCTGCTGGGATTCGCCTACACCCTGACGCCGCTATCGGTCCTGGCGCTCGCGGCCCTTGGCTGGGCCATGTTCGCGGCGAGCCGGGGCCTGTCCGACGGCGAGCGGCGATGGTTCTGGTCGATCATGTCGACGAGCGTCCTGATCCGCCTGATCGCGATTGCCCTGCTGTTCTACACCGCCGATCCGGCCAGGCCGTTCGCCAGCTTCTTTGGCGACGAAGAGCTGTACAAGTTCCGCACCATGTGGCTGCGCAACGTCGGGCAGGGCATTGCGATGTCGCCGGCGGATGTGATCTACAGCTACGACGATGTCGGGCACACCAGCTACATTTTCGTGCTGGCATATCTGCAGGCGCTGGTCGGCGACGCGCCCTACGGCCTGCACGTCTTGAACATGGTGCTGTATTTCTGCGGCATCCTCGCGCTCTACCGTGTGGTCCGCGCCTCGTACGGGGCGGCGGTGGCGATGGGCGGATTGGTCCTGCTGCTGTTGCTGCCGAGCCTCGGCCTGTGGTCGATCTCGGTGCTGAAGGAACCAATGAACGTCTTCATGATCGCCGCCGAGTTGATCTGCGCCGTCGCGATTGTCCGCGCGCCGCACCTGTGGCAGAAGGTGTTCGCGTTGATCGGCGTGGTGGTCGCCGCCGCGGCGATGGAGAGCCTGCGCACCGGTGGCGCGTTGACGGCGGCATTCGGGACGGCGGGCGGACTACTGCTGGCGCTGATTGTGTCGCGCGGCAGACGGGTGGTGGTGGCGCTCATCGCCGCGCCGATCGCGATCGTGCTGGTGGCCGGCGTGCCGGCGGTGCAGGAGCGCCTGCTGGCGAATGTCCGGGCGGCCGCGTTCTATCACGCCGGTCACGTGCTCACCCAGGGCTACTCCTACCAGCTGGTCAACCCGCGCTACTACGCCAATCGCGTGCAGCTCCTGAACAGCATGCCGCCGGCCGACGCGGGGCGCTTTGTCGTCAGGGCGGTGTGGTCGTACTTCGCGCAGCCGCTGCCGTGGGAAATGAAGTCGCGCACCATGCTCGCGCACATGCCGGAACAGATGGCGTGGTACCTGATCGCGTTGCTGCTGCCGTTTGGCGTCTATGCCGGCTGGCGGCGCGACGTGGTGTTGACGTCGGTGCTCGCGGCGCACGCGGCCGCGGCGATCCTGATCGTGGCGCTCACCAGCGGCAATATCGGCACGCTGATCAGGCATCGGGCGCTGGCGCTGCCGTATGTGGTCTGGCTGTCGGCGGTGGGCGCGCACGATTGCATGCGCCGGCTGGCCGACCGCCGCGCGGCGTTTCAGCAAAGGAGCGGTGATGGCGATCGTTGATGAACGCGGACGGCTGGCCGGGCGTTGGCACCTGCTCGACCTGGTGCTGCTGATCCTGCTGCTCGGGCTGATCCCGCTCGGCTACGCCGCCTACGTGCTGTTTCGAGAGCAGCCGCCGCGCATTGTCAGCGTCACCCCGAATCAGGTGCAACAGTCGCCGGAGTTTCGCGTGACGATCAAGGGCGAGAACCTGCGGCCGTACATGCGCGTGTCGGCGGGCACCCAGCAGGCCAGAGACTTTTACTTCAAGAGCACCGAGGAGGCGGAGATCCCGTTTTCGGCGATGCCGCCCGGGCAGTACGACATCGTCATCTACGATCAGGCGCAGGAGCGCTTCCGGCTGCCCAACGCGCTCACCATCACGCCGTCGGGTTTGCCGGCCACCGAGATCGTCGCGGTCGGTGCGTTTGGAAATCTCGATGCCGCCGGCGCCGCCCGTCTTACGGCGGGGACCGAGCTGCCGGGCGCGGGCGAAGTGCTGGCGGTAGGAACACCGGTTCCCGACCTCACGCAGGTGTTCTCGGGTTCGGCGCTGGTCGGCGTGCCGATTCCGAATGCGCTCCGCCTGCCCGCGGTGGTTCGATTCCGGTGCCACGTGCGCACCCAGCAGGGCAGTCCGTACTGCGTCGTCGATGACGCGACGATCGCGCCGACGGCGCTGCTGATGCTGGCCACCCCGCTCGGCAAGACGCCGTTCCAGGTTGAACGGGTGCGCAGTCCGCTGCCGCTCGAGAGTGTTCCCGTCGTGGTCCGCTTCAGCGGCAATCCGTCGGTGTTGTCGAGGATCAAGGCCGGCGACGTCGACCGCGGTCCGACATCAAACGAACTCGCGTCGCTGGCCCGGGTGGAAAGTGTCGGAGCGATGCGCATGGCCGCCGGTGGAGCCGCGGAAGTGGATGTCCGGATCATCGCGCAGCTGCAGCGGGTGGAGCAGCGATGGCTCTACGACTCGGGCGTGCTGCGCGCCGGCAGCGCCATGACGCTGCGCACGCAGGCGTATGAGGCCGGCGGTATCGTCACCGACATTCCCGCCGCTGATGCGAGGCCGCGGCCGTGAACCTCGGCCGGTTCTTCACGCTCGGGATGGAGGACGCCGATCGCCGGCTGGCGGCGGCGCTTGAACCGCGGCCGCTCGACGCGGCGGATCGCTACCTCGAGAGCAGCGCGTTTGTCGGCGCCATCGATCGCGCGACGCGTCGGCTGGGTGAGTGGTGGCTCGCCTCGCAGGCCGGCCGCGCCTTGACGACGATCACAAGGAACTTCTCCAGCGAGCCGCGTCAGTCTCAGTACCAGGCCATCGGCGTGTGCCTGCTGGCCGCCGTGGCCGCCCACGTCGTGCTCACGCTCTCGAACGGCCCGCGTCCGGGCTGGTTCTGGGCGGTGATTCCGGCGATGGTGGCGACGTTCGCCGCGCTGCTCGTGGCCGGGTCGCGATCGTCTCGTTCAACCCATTGACCAGCACGCCGCCGCTCAAGCTGCTCGCGCTCTCGCCGATTCCAGAGGAAGGCGCCGGCTGCCGTTTCCGCGTCTCGCAGTACATTCCTTATTTGCGCGACGCCGGCTTCGACGTGACGGTCAGCCCGTTCTACTCGCGCGACTACTTCGGGTTCGTCTACCGCCCCGGCAACTACCTTCGCAAGGCGGCCGGCTTCGCGTCGCTCACGCTGCGGCGCCTCAACGAACTGTTCTCGATGCGTGAGTACGACCTGGTGCTGCTGTACCGCGAGGCCATTCCGATCGGTCCGCCGTTCATCGAGCGGTCGATCGCCCGGATGGGCATTCCGATCGTGTACGACTTCGACGATGCGATCTTCCTGCCGGCGGTGAGCGAGGCGAACAAGGCCGTGTCGTTCCTGAAGAATCCAGACCGGGTGTCCGAGATCCTGAAGATCAGCCAGCAGGTCACCGTCGGCAACGAGTTCCTGGCCGGCTATGCGCGTCGATTCAACCCGCACGTCACCGTGATCCCAACCGCCGTCGACACCAACCGCTTCGTGCCGCGTGACGACCCGCCTCCCGCCGAGGGCCGCAAGCTGGTGGTCGGCTGGATCGGCAGCCCGACCACCTTTCAGTACCTCGAGTCCCTCAAGGACGTGCTCGCGGCGGTGTCGGCCAGGCATCCCTTCACGCTGAAGGTCAGCGGCGCCGGCCGGCCGGTGAACTTTCCCGGCGTCGACGTGCAGGTGGTGCCGTGGTCGATGGCCGACGAGGTCAGCCTGTTCAACACCTGCGACATCGGCGTGTATCCGCTGACCGACGACGACTGGTCGCGGGGCAAGTGCGGCTTCAAGGCGATCCAGTGCATGGCGTGCGGCGTGCCGGTGGTCGCGGCCGCGGTCGGCGTCAACCGCGACATCATCAGCCACGGCGTCAACAGCCTGCTGGCGTCGACGCCCGAGGAATGGATCGACGGGCTGACGCTGCTGCTGACCAACCCCGCGCTGCGACGGCAGATGGCCGTCGCCGGGCGCCAGACCATCGAAGACAACTACTCGCTGCGGGTGACCGCGCCGCAGCTGGCCGCCGTGCTCCACGCCGCAGCGCATCCCACATCATGACTCCAAAGAATTTCGCCATCACCGGCGTCGCGGGCTTCGTGGCCGCGCGCCATCTCAAGGCCATTCACGACACCGGCAACCGGCTGGTCGCGGCGGTCGATCCGCACGACGCGGTCGGGGTGCTCGATCGCTATGCGTTCGACGTCAGGTTCTTTACGGAGTTCGAGCGCTTCGACCGGCACCTGGAGAAGCTCAAACGCGGCCCCGAAGCCGAGCGGGTGCATTTTCTCAGCGTCTGCTCGCCGAACTACCTGCACGACTCGCACATGCGCGTGGCGCTGCGGGTCGGCGCCGATGCGCTCTGCGAGAAGCCGCTGGTGATCAATCCCTGGAACCTCGACGGATTGCAGGAGCTCGAGGAGGAAACCGGCCGGCGAATCTACACCGTGCTGCAATTGCGCCTGCACCCGGCGCTGGTCGCGTTCCGCGACGAGCTCCGCCGCCAGCCCTCGAAGCGCCACCGCGTGCAGCTGTCGTATCTCACCGCGCGCGGCCGCTGGTACGACGTCTCATGGAAGGGCGTCGAGGAACGGTCCGGCGGCATCGTCACCAACATCGGCATCCACTTCTTCGACCTGCTGGTGTGGTTGTTCGGCGAGGTCAAGGACTCGACGGTGCACCTGCGCGAATTGAAACGCGCCGGCGGCACCATGACGCTGGCCAACGCCGACGTCGAGTGGTACCTCTCGGCGGAGGCCTCCGATCTGCCGTTCGAGCCGCAGCCCGGATCGAAGACGACGTTCCGCGCGATTACCGTCGACGGCACGCAGCTCGAGTTCAGTGAAGGGTTCACCGACCTGCATACCCGCGTCTACCAGGAAGTGATTGACGGGCGCGGATACGGGATCGGCGATGCCCGGCCGTCAATCGAATTGTCGCACCGCATCCGCCACGCGGCGATCACCGACGCCGCGCCGGCCGACGTGCTGCGTTCGCGCGTGATGCCGAAGGCTTAGGGGCAGCATGGCCACCACCATTCATCCGACCGCGATTGTCGATCCCGGCGCCAGCATCGGCGAAGACTGCCGCATCTGGCACTGGGTGCACATCAGCAGCGGCGCGGTCATCGGCCGCGGCTGCTCGTTCGGGCAAAACGTCTACGTCGGCAATCGGGTGGTGATTGGCGACAACTGCAAGATCCAGAACAACGTCTCGGTCTACGACGCGGTGACGATCGAAGACGACGTGTTCTGCGGGCCGAGCATGGTGTTCACCAACGTCTACAACCCGCGCAGCGCCGTGGTCCGCAAGGACGAGTATCGCGACACGCTGGTCAAGCGCGGCGCCACGCTCGGCGCCAACTGCACCATCGTGTGCGGCGTGACGATTGGCGAGCACGCGTTTGTCGGCGCGGGCGCGGTCGTCAACCGCGACGTCAAGCCGTACGCGCTGATGGCCGGGGTGCCGGCCCGCCAGGTGGGCTGGATGAGCGCGCACGGCGCGCGCCTCGATCTGGCGTTGAGCGGCGACGGCGAGGCCGCCTGCCCGGATTCGGGCGAGCGCTACCGGATGAAGGACGGCACCGTCTCGCCGCTGGGGTCCGCGCCATCAAGCTGATGACCGTGGTCGGCGCGCGGCCGCAGTTCATCAAGGCTGCGGCGCTGTCGCGTGCGATCGCCGAGGCCGGCCGCATCACGCAGGTGCTGGTGCACACCGGCCAGCATCACGACGATGCCATGTCGGCGGTGTTCTTTCAGGAGCTGGATATTCCGCCGGCGGACCACGAGCTCGGTGTGTCCGGTGGAACGCATGCGGAGATGACGGGGCGGATGCTGGTCGGTGTCGAAGAGTTGTTGCTCAGCGAGAGGCCGGACGCGCTGCTGGTGTTCGGCGACACCAACTCGACGCTCGCGGGCGCGCTGGCCGCCGCGAAGGTGGGGGTGCCGGTGGCGCACGTCGAGGCCGGACTGCGATCGTTCAACCGGCAGATGCCGGAAGAGACCAACCGCGTCGTCACCGATCGCCTGTCGACCTGGCTGTTTTGTCCCACTGACGCCGCGGTCGAGAACCTTCGCCGCGAAGGCATGGCCGAATCGGCCGAGCTGGTCGGCGACGTGATGTTCGACGCCGCCCTCTACTATGCGGATCGGGCCGAGCAACAGAGCGACATCCGCGAGCGGCTGTCGCTCTCGGCCGGGGCCTACGTGCTGGCGACCTGTCATCGCGCCGAGTCGACGGACTCGAAGGCGGCGTTGACCGCGATCGTCGACGCACTCGCGCAGATGGCGGAACAACACGTGGTGATTTTTCCCGTGCATCCGCGGACCCGCAAGGCGCTCTCGGCCTTCGGCCTGACGGATCGCCTCGGCGCGGTCCGGGCGATCGAACCGGTCTCGTTCCTGGACATGGTCGCGCTCGAACAGCACGCCCGCGTCATCCTGACCGACTCGGGCGGCGTGCAGAAGGAAGCGTTCTTTCACGGTGTGCCGTGCGTGACGATGCGCGATGAGACGGAGTGGGTGGAGACGGTGGCGCTCGGTCGCAATCATCTGGGCGGTCGATCGTCCGAGCGGATTCGCGCCGCGTTCGCGGCGGCGCTTGGCCAGCCGGTCGATCGCGATCTGCCGAAGCCCTATGGCAAGGGCGATGCGTCCAGGCGAATCGAAGCGGCGCTCGCCGGCCACCGATTAGCCACAGACTAGCCACCGATTAAACACCGATTAGACACCGACCAGAACACGCGCGTTCAGATGGATCCTCGATTCAACACACAGGAAGGCATTTACGAGCTGCTCGAGGAGGCAGACGCGGTGCCGGGTGTGCTCGACATTGCGCTTGGGCGCTGGTTGGCGTGGCCGGCGATCAAGGTGCTGATTTACGCACGGCTGTTCAACGCGCTCGACGACACGCCGATTGCGATGCCGTCGGCACAGAGGGTGTTTCGCGGCGCCTCGCTCGGCAGCCGGCTTCCGGCCACCTGGCTGCGGTTAAGGTCGGCACTGGCGCGGGTGCCGGCTCCGTCAACCCGGCCACGCGTTGCCTGGATGTCGGGCGCCTACGCGCGGCGCGGACCGGACGGTATTGAGCGCGACGCACTGTTCGCCGATCTGCCTGCCGAGCTCGCCTCGCATGCCGAGCAGGTGTGGTTGCAGCCGCCGCGGCTGTCCGGCGAGATCGCCGGCGTGCATGCGGAGAACACCTACGAGCTCGCCACCGATTGGGCCAATCAGCTGACGTCGCTGCAGCGATTTCGACCCGCGGTGCGCGACACAGCGGCGGCGCTGGCGGAGAAGCTATCCGCGGTCACGCCGGAAGCGGCCGGCCTCAGCTGGAATCGCGTCTGCCTCGACGCCGTTTCGATGTTCGAAGCGCGCCGCATTGCCTGGACGCGGGTCTTCGCCCGGTTGCGGCCCGACCTCGTCATCATGACCAACGCGCCATACCTCAGCGGCGAAGTCGCAGCGGCGAGAGCGTCGGGCGCCCTGGTCGTTGAGTTTCAACACGGCCTGTTCGGGCCGCGCTGTCCGGAATATGGCTGGCCCGGAGCGCTGGCGTCCGAGCGCGCGCGCATGCCGGTGGCCGATCGATTGCTGGTCTTCGGCGAGCTGTTTCGCGCCGCCGCACTGAAGAACGGATTCTGGCGCGCCGGCGACGTTCGCGCGATCGGGTCGGCGGCGATCGAGCGGCAGCGGCAGGCGGTGGCCGCCGCCACACCTCGAGACGCGCAGCCGCGGCTGGTGTTCCTGACGCAGCCGATGACCCGTGCAGACGCGATCGCGTTCTGGCGGCGCTTTCTGGGCGGCGTCGAAGCGGGCGCGTTCGCGCGCGTGGCGCTCACGATCAAGGTGCATCCGTCGGAGCGCGACCGGACGGCGGACTATGCCGCGTTGGCCGCCGAGTATCCCTCGCTGTGCCGCATCGCCGGGCCGGATCAGGACGCGCACCGCGTCATGCTCGATCACGATGTCGTCGTCGGCTACACCTCGTACGGCTTGATTGAAGCCGTGGGCCTCGGCCGCGCGGCGGTGTCGATTTCCGGGGAGCAGGCGCCGGGCGGCGTGTTCGCGCTTTGTCCGATCCCCGGTGCCGATGAGGCGATCCCGACGGTCGGGTCGCCCGAGCAGTTGAGCGAGCTGCTCGCCGTTATCCCCGCCGCGGCGCCGGTTGCCGCCGGCTTCTTCGCGCCGCAGGCGCCCGGTTCGCTGTTGCAGTCGGTGCTCGACCTGCTGCGCACCTCGGGTGGCCGGACGCGCGCCGCGTAAACCCGCAGCGTTTGACCTGGATGAACATGAAAAATGTGCTCGTCACCGGCGCCGATGGCTTCATCGGATCGCACCTCGCGGAAACGCTGGTGCGCCGCGGCTTCAATGTCCGCGCCATGGTGCTCTACAACTCGCTCGACTCGTGGGGCTGGCTCGACGACAGCCCGGGCGAGATTCGCGACGCGGTCGAAGTGGTCGCCGGCGACATTCGCGACAGCGGCTTTGTTCGCGAGGCCGTCAAGGGCCAGGACGCGGTGATGCACCTGGCGGCGCTGATTGCGATTCCGTATTCGTACCTCGCGCCGCAATCGTACGTGGACGTGAACGTGTCGGGCACGTTGAACGTGGTGGCGGCGGCGAAAGATTTGGGCATCTCGAAAGTGGTCCACACCTCGACCTCGGAGTGCTACGGCACCGCGCAGTTCGTGCCGATCACCGAGGAGCATCCGCTGGTCGGCCAGTCGCCGTATGCGGCCAGCAAGATCGGTGCGGACCAGATCGCGCTGTCGTTCCATCGCTCGTTCGGACTTCCGGTGACGGTGTGCCGCCCGTTCAACACTTACGGGCCGCGCCAGTCGGCGCGCGCCGTCATTCCGACGGTGATCAGCCAGATTGCCGCGGGCAAGACCGAAATCGAGCTCGGCGCACTGTCGCCGACGCGCGACTTCAATTTCGTGCAGGACACGGTCGACGGCATGATCGCCATTCTGACCGCCGAGGCGACGGCGGGCGAGACCATCAACCTCGGCAGCGGCCACGAGATCTCGATCGGCGATCTCGTCACGCTGGTCGGCACGGTGATGAACACACGCATCACCGTCGTCAGCAAGGCCGAGCGGCTGCGTCCGGAGAAGAGCGAGGTCGAACGCCTGCTGGCAGATGCGTCGAAGGCGACGCGCCTGACCGGGTGGACGCCGGCGTTTGCCGGTCGCGAGGGTCTTCGCCGCGGCCTGGGCATCACGGCGGAATGGTTCGCCCAGCCGGCAAACCTGGCGCGGTATCGCGTTGGCCGCTACACGGTGTGATGCGCATGGCAACCGATCCGACGGCGTTGATTGATGCGATCCGCAGGGCGCTGCCCGCCGGCACCGGCGAGGTCGGCCTGCACGAGCCCGAGTTCATCGGCAACGAATCGAAATACCTGCAGGACTGCATCGCCACCGGCTGGGTGTCGTATCTCGGCAAATACGTCGATCGGTTCGAGCAGCAACTGGCGGCGCTCACCGGCCGCAAACACGCCTTTGCCGCCGTCAACGGCACCGCCGCGCTTCACGCCGCGCTCGTCGCCATGGACGTCGTGCCCGGCGATGAGGTGATCCTGCCGTCGATCACCTTCGTGGCGAGTGCGAACGCGGTGGCGCAGGCGGGCGCCATTCCGCACCTGGTCGACATCGAGCCGCGCACGCTCGGGATTGACATCGTCCGCCTGCACGCGCATCTGCGTGCGATCGCCATTCGCCAGGACGGCCAGACCGTCAACCGCCAGACCGGCCGCCGCATTGCGGCCATCGTCCCGGTGCACGTGTTCGGCCAGCCGGTCGATCACGAAGCGCTCGACGCCGTCGCGACGGAATTCTCGCTGCCGGTGTTGTCCGACGCCACCGAATCGCTCGGCTCGACCTGGCGCGGCAAACCCGCCGGGAGCTTCGGCCTGATGTCGGTGCTCAGCTTCAACGGCAACAAGATCGTCACGACCGGCGGCGGCGGCGCCATCGTCACAGACGACGATCGCCTGGCGAAGACGGTGAGGCACCTGGCGACGACGGCGAAGGTGCCGCACAAGTGGGCGTTCGTGCACGATCGCACGGCGTTCAACTATCGCCTGCCGAACCTCAACGCCGCGGTCGGTTGCGCGCAACTCGAGACGCTCGACCAGTTCCTTCTCGAGAAGCGTCAGCTGGCGGCGAACTATCGCCGGGAACTGGCCGCCATTCCGGGGATTGACGTGATGAGCGATCCGCCCGGCACCGACAGCAACTACTGGCTGGTGGCCATCAAGCTCGATCGCGACCTGGCCGCCGGTCGTGACGATCTGCTGGGAGCGCTGCATGCGGCCGGGCTGAAGTGCCGGCCGTTGTGGACGCCGATGCACATGCTGCCGATGTTCGCGGGCTCGCCCCGGATGGACGATCTCGCGGTGACCGAAGACATGTTCGCGCGCGTGCTCAACTTGCCGAGCTCGCCGCGGCTCGGACGGGTCGCCGCGTGACGGCGAAGCGGCGCATTGCGGTCGTCACCGGCGGCCGGCCCGACTACGGCCTGCTGCGATGGTTGATGCACGACCTGCGGGCGTCGGAAGCGTGCGAGCTGCAGCTGGTGGCCACCGGCATGCATTTCGCCAGCGCGTTTGGCCGCACCATCGACGAGATCCGGTCCGACGGCCTGCCGGTCAGCGCGGAAGTCGACATGCTGATCGACGGCGACACCACGCTGTCGGTCGCGCGGTCGTCGGGGCGCGGCGTGATCGGCTGTGCTGACGCCTTCGCTCGACTCGCGCCGGAGATCGTCGTCGTGCTGGGCGATCGATTCGAGATCCTCGCCGCGGCGCAGGCTGCGATGCTGCTCGGCATCCCGATCGCGCACATTCATGGCGGCGAAGTGACCGAGGGCTCGACCGACGAGTTCATCCGTCACGCCGTGACCAAGATGTCGTCGCTGCACTTCGTCAGCACCGACGCGTTTCGCGCGCGCCTGCTGCGGATGGGTGAGCAGCCCGGGCGGGTGTTCAACGTCGGCGCCATCGGCCTCGACCAGTTCGTGCGCCTGACACTGCCAGATCGGGCGACGCTGCTGAGCGAGCTGGGGCTCAATCCGGCCGAGCCGTTTTTTCTCGCCACCTGTCACGCCGCGACCCGAAGCGCGCACGATCCGGCCGCGGATGCACGGGCGATGCTGGCGGCGATCGATCGATGGCCCGGGTTCCAGCTGGTGTTGACCTCCGCGAATGCCGATCCTGGGGGGCATGCGATCAACGCCGTGTTGCAGGATTACGTGTCCCGGCGAAGCGGCGCCGTGCTGGTGCCGTCGCTGGGCTCGCGGTTGTATCTCGCCGCGGTCACCCACGCCGCGGCGGTCATTGGCAACTCGTCGAGCGGGCTGATCGAGGCGCCCGCGGTCGGGACGCCGACGGTGAACATCGGACCTCGTCAGAAGGGCCGGCCGCGCGCGGCAAGCGTGATCGACTGCGACGAATCGGAGGCGGCCATCGCCGCCGCCATCGGCGCCGCACTCGCGCCGGCGTTTCGCGCCGCCGCCGCGCCGTTGCCGCCGCCCTACGGCCGTCCCGGCAACGTCTCTGCGCAGATCATGCGCGTGTTGATCGACACCGACCTCGGCGGCCTGTTCACGAAACCTTTCTACGACGGAGACGAGCGATGAGCGCGCTGAATCGGGCATTGGTCATTGCCGAGGCCGGCGTGAATCACAACGGCTCGCTCGAACTGGCGCTGGCGCTGGTTGACGCGGCGGCGACCGCCGGTGCGGACGCCGTCAAGTTTCAGACCTTCCGCGCGGATCGACTGGCGGTGAAATCGGCGCCGAAGGCGGAGTATCAGAAGCGGGAAACCGGCTCGGGACAATCGCAGCTGGAGATGCTCAGGGCGCTGGAGCTGTCGGAAGAGGCGCATCAACACCTGATCGCGCGGTGCGCCGAGCGCGGCATCGAGTTCATGTCGTCGCCGTTCGACGAGGACAGCCTGGCGCTGCTGGTGCGGCTGGGCGTGAAGCGGCTCAAACTCGGATCCGGCGAGCTCACCAACGCGCCGCTGCTGCTCGCCGCCGCCCGCAGCGGTGTGCCGGTGATCATTTCCACCGGGATGGCGACCATCGACGATGTGGAGGCGGCGCTGGGCGTGCTGGCGTTCGGGATGAGCGCCGGCGGAGCGATGCCGTCACGCGAGGCGTTTCGTACCGCGTGGCAGAGCGCCGCTGACGCCGCGCCAGTTCGCGAGCGCGTGATCGTGCTGCACTGCACCACGGAATACCCGGCGCCGGCCGATCAGGCCAACGTGCGCGCGATGACGTCGATGGCCGAACGCTTTGGCGTGCGGTGTGGATTCTCCGATCACACCGTTGGCGACGAGGCGGCCCTGGCGGCGGTGGCGCTGGGCGCGGTGGTGGTCGAAAAGCACTTCACCCTCGACCGCACCATGACCGGACCCGACCACAAGGCGTCGCTCGAGCCCGACGGACTGGCGCAGCTGGTGCGGAGGATTCGCGCCGTCGAGGCCGCACTCGGCGATGGCGCCAAGGTGCCGATGCCCGCGGAGCAGCCCAACACCGCGATTGCGCGCAAGAGCCTGGTTGCCGCCGTCGCGGTGACGCAGGGCGAACGGCTCACGCCCGCGCATGTCGCGATCAAGCGACCCGGCACCGGCCGCACCCCCTTTGACTACTGGGACCTCGTCGGGCGCATCGCCGAACGCGACTACGACGTTGACGAGCCATTCGACTGACGCGCGTGATCCTCTTCAACATTCGATTGCTGTCCGAATTGCCGCTGGCAAGCGAGCTTGCGCGCCGGTTCGTCGCGCAAGGCGACGCGGTCGCGTTCTGCTCGGAAAGCGCTGCGGCGGATGCCGCGGCGGCGATTCGCGACACCGCCGAACGATTCGCGGCGCCGTACTTCAACATGGAGGAGCGGACCGGCGAGATGGCCCGCCGCCAGGCCGCCTCCACGGTTGGCGCGATCAGGGGCCTCGCGTCGCGGGCGATGTCGAAAGTCATTACGCAGGGGCGGTTCAAGCCGCCGACGCCGGTCGAGCAGCGGTTCATCGACGAGTTCACCGCGCAGCGTGATGCGGCAACGGCGATCATCAGGGACTCCAGGGCCGAGGTGGTGATCGTCGGGCAGGACGGGATGTCCGGCAACGCGCCGCTGATTGGCGCCGCGTCCGCGCTCGGCGTGCCGGTGATCGACTGTCCGTACGGGTTCGGCACCAGTCGCGACTTCGACGACTATCTGGACGAGAAACATCGCGAGGGCAGCCTCAAGACGGCTGCAGGCGAACTCGGCGCGCGCATTGGCCGGGAATGCCCGCAGTGGATCCGACCGAGCCGCTATGGAGAGGCGTTGATGTACCCGCCCGAATACATCCTGGCGCGCGAGCGCATGGGGCTGTCGCTGCCGCTGCCCTGGGTGATCCACGGCGGCGGGGCGGACCTGCTCGCCGCGGAAAGCCAGGTCATGTACGACCACTACCTGGCCGAAGGCATCGCGCCCGGCAAGGTGCGCCTCACCGGAACGGTGTACTGCGACGTGATGGCCGATCGGCTGGCTGCGTCCGCCGAGGCGATGAGCGCGTTCGAACAGGCGCGCAAGCTCCGCGCGGGCTCGACCGCGGTGCTGGTCTCGCTGCCGCCCAGCCTTCACGCCATCCGCGGACAACTGAGCGAGTTTGCGACCTACGAGGACGGCTGCGCGGCGATCGTGCGGATGTTCCGCGAACGCCCGAACGTGTCGGCGGTGGTCTCGCTGCATCCGAACGCCCCGCCGGAGCAGCGCCGGCTGGTCGAGGAGCTCGGCCTCGAGGTGACGAGCGAGTGGATTGTGCGGCAGATTCCAATGTTCGACGTGTTCTTCACGACGTTCTCATCGACCGTCCGATGGGCGATCGCCTGCGGCAAGCCGGTGCTCAACTACAATATGTATTCCTACAACAACCACGATTACGACGCGGTCGAAGGCGTCTTCACCCGGTCGCGGCTCGGCGAGATCGCAGCCGCACTCGATCGGCTGCTCGACGATCGGGAGTATGCCGCCATCGCCGCCCGTCAGAAGAGCGCGGGCGCGGGCTGGGGCATGATGGACGGCCGCAACTTCGAGCGGATCTCCGGTGCGGTGCGCGCACTGCGGCAATCGCGTTCTCTCGAGGCCCAGCCATGACCGCCGACAACCGCAACGTCAAGATCTGGGACGACATTTACGCCGGGGGCCGCAGTCTCTGGTACCCCTACGAGCTGGCCGTCCGCGTCATTCATCAGCTGCGCGCCAAGGATCTGCTGAAGGGCGTGATCCTCGATCACGGCTGCGGCTCCGGCAATCATCTCGAGTTCATGGTGCGGGTCGGCCTGACGCCGATTGGCTCCGAGGTGAGCGCCGCGTCGTTGAGCGTGATCAAGGGCCGCTTCTCGGGCGCCAAGCTGATTGCGCCCCCGGTCACGCTGTTCGATCCCTCGCTTCCGCTCGACGGCCAGTTGCCGGCTTTCGATCACGTGTTTGCCTGGGGCAGCATGCACTACAACTCGCGCGGCAAGTTCCTGGCCGATCTGCGCACGCTGATCGATCGCCTGCCCTCCGGCGGCCGCTTGATCCTGGCGGTGCCGAGCCGCAACGACGTCGTCGCCACGCAGTCGACGCGCGAAGCCGACGGCAGCTATCGGCTGACCGACGATGTGTCGGGCCAGCGGGGTGCGGTGATCACGATTCCCGATGACGAGCAGGAATTTCGCTCGTGGTGCGGCGGCATTGCGATTGACGACTGCGGCCGGTTCGGCTGGACCCTCCAGGGTGTCCAGTCGGAGTTCCTGTTCCTGCATGGCAGCAAAGAGGGTCCCCATGTCGCTCGCTGATTTCGGCGCCACCGTCGTACTTGCCCCGCATCCGGACGATGAGACGCTTGGCTGCGGCGCGACGCTGCTTCGCCTCAGGCAGGAGAGCCGCGGTCCGATCCACTGGATCCTGATGACGCGCATGAGCGAAGCCGCCGGCTACGATGCCGAGGCGATCAAGCGGCGCGACCTCGAGATCGAGTCCGTCTCGAAGAGCTACGGCTTCGACCGCAGGATCCAGCTGCCGTTCGGCGCGGCGACGCTCGATTCGGAGCCGACCGCGTCGCTGGTGCAGGCGATGGCCGCGGCGTTCGACGAGCTGAAGCCCGAGACGCTGTTGATGCCGTTTCCGGCCGACGCCCACAGCGATCACGCGCGCACCTTCAAGATCGGCAGCGCCTGCGCCAAGTGGTTCCGGCGGTCGCACCTGCGGCGCATCATGTGCTACGAGGTGCTGTCGGAAACCGGCTTCAACCTCGATCCGACGCGGGCCGCGTTCGAGCCCAACTGCTACGTCAAGGTGTCGGACGATCAGATCGAGAAGAAGATCGCGATCATGGCCGCCTACCAGAGCGAGATGGCGCCGTTTCCGTTTCCCCGCAGCGCCGAAGCCATGCGCGCGCTCGCCAAGGTCCGCGGCTCGGAATGCGGCGCCACCGCCGCCGAAGCCTTCGTGGTCGTCCGGGATATTTGTTGAAGCCAACGGTGGTCGCGATCCATCAGCCCGCCTACCTGCCGTGGTTCGGG
This sequence comes from uncultured Acidimicrobiia bacterium, assembly GCA_963795125.1. Lineage (GTDB taxonomy): Bacteria > Acidobacteriota > Vicinamibacteria > Vicinamibacterales > UBA2999 > 12-FULL-67-14b. Next base: position 797,420 of record CAWCGQ010000003.1, read on the forward strand.
CTGCTCGAAAAGATTGCGCTCTGCGACCGGTTCGTGGTCCTCGATACGGTCCAGTACAACGCCAGGGCGTTTCAGCATCGCACGTTGTATTCAACCGGACATGGGCCGAAGTATCTGAGCCTGGCGGTGTCGTCGAAGGGCCATCAACTGAACGCCACGGCGATCCACGACATCACGCTGACCGATCTCGACGTGCCGCGCCGCCACTTTGAAACGCTTCGCCATCGCTACGGCAAACGCCCGGGGTGGCCGACCGTCGCGCCTGACCTGGAGCGCATACTCATGAACCCTGACGAGAAGCTGATCGATCTCGACCTGGCGCTGCTGCATTGCACGCTGCGGCATTTTGCGATCGACACCGAGGTGGTGCGCGCATCGCAGTTCGATGCGGCGGGTTCCAAAACCGCGCTGATGGTGTCGCTGACAAAAGCCTCTGGCGGCGACGTCTACCTGTCGGGCAGCGGCGCGTCGGCGTACACCGACGCCTCGCAATTCGAGACCGCCGGGCTCGGCCTCGTCTGGCAGTCCTTCGAGCACCCGCAGTATCCGCAGTCACATCCCGGACCATTCGAGCCCGGCTGCTTTGCGCTCGAATGGATCATCGAGCAGCCGGACCGGGCGATCGACGGCTTTCGCGATCATGTGCGGCAGGCGGCCGTGCGGATCGGATTGTCACAATGAGCCCGAAGCATTCGATGGCGCTCATCCCAGCTCGGGGTGGCTCGAAGCGCCTGCCGGACAAGATGCTCCGCCGCCTTGGCGGGTTGACCTTGGTGCAGTGGGCGGTTGAAGCGGTGATGGCCAGCGGGTGTTTCGAGCGGGTCGTCGTGTCGTCCGATTCGGAGGCGATTCTCGAGACGGTGCTGGTCTATCCGGTGGAAGCGCGACACCGCCCCGCCGAGCTCGCGACCGACGAGGCGACGACGATGCAGGTGCTGCTCGATCTGTTGCGCAATCCGGAGCGCCATCCCTTGCACCCGCGCTCGGGCTCCGTGCAAAGTGGCGTCGTCGATCTGGTGGCGCTCTGCCAGCCGACCACGCCGTTTCGCACCGCCGACGACCTGCGCAACACCGTCAAGCTGCTGACCGGAGATGCCGATGCCGCCATCGCCGTGATGGCGGCGCCGGTTCCGCCGCAGCGCAGTTTCGCGATGCGCGACTCCGGCGAGTGCGTGATCCCGGAAACGTCGCCCCTGGCCCAGGGCGTGACGCGCAAACAGCTGTTCGACGACATGTACACGCCCAACGGCGCGGCCTATGTGAGCCGGGCCGAGGGCCTGCAGCAGCGCGCCAGCTTCTTCACGGGGAAAGTCTACGGCCACGTCATGCCGCGCGAGCGGTCGCTCGACATCGACGACGACGTGGACTGGCAACTGGCTGAGATCATCCTGGGCAACACCCCACGCGCGTGAGCGATCGTACCTTCCACACCGGGCCGCCGGCGTTCACCTCGCTGATGCCGGCCATGCCGGCACCTCAGCCGGTGCCGGCGACGCTGGCTCGCGCGGTGTCGGAGTTCTGTGGTGTTGCCGCGGCGGACGTGCAATCGCTTGGTTCCGTAGGTCCAACCCCCGAAGGCCGCTACGTCGTCACGCCCGGGGGAGATCGGCCGCTGTTCCTCAAGATCTTCGACGAGCGCATCGTGGCGCTGCAGCAGCACTCCGATGGTGTGGCGTCATTTCTCGACGCGCGCGGCGTGCCGGTGGTGCTGCCGCTTGCCGGCGGTCCGCGGCCGTTTGCCGACGGTTATTACGGCGAGCTGTTTCCCTACCTCGACGCGCGCTTCTCGCGATGTGATGACGCTGAGTTGCGCGCCCTCGGGACCGTCCTGGCGCAGCTGCATCGGGCGCTCGCCGCCTTCGACGCCGCCCCAACCAGGCTCGCCGCTGATGAGATGCACGGGCGGCTTTCAAGGGCAGCGGACGCCGTGCTTGCCGGATGGTCGCCCGCGGAAGGCCTGTCGGAGGCGCTTCGCGAGGCCGCGGCCGGCTATCGCGGCTCGCGGCTGTCGATTCACGATACGCCGCAGATGATTCATGGCGACTGCAATTACACCAATATCCTGTTCGAGCAGCCGGACGGGCGGCTGGTCGTGATCGACTTCGAAGAGAGCCGCGCCGCCTGGCTCAACCCGATGTTCGATGTCGCGAAAGTGATCGAGCGATTTGTGCTGGTGCCGGCGCGCGCGAATGCGATCGAGCTGGCACGATCGTTTCTGGACGCCTACCGCGACGGCGGCGGCGCGATGCCTGCGGTCGATCTGCGAAGGATCCTGATCGAGTCCAACGACCGCGCTCTGATGATCATGACAGACAAGGCACGCGAGGGGCTGCCGCTACCCGACGCCGAATGGCGCAAGTTCATCGAGTTGAAGGCGCTGGTGGGCCGGCAGGCGGCGCTGCTCGACAGCCTGAGCCAGACGGCCGCCGATCGGGAGAGGGCCTGACGATGCTGCACGAGCGGGTGAAGGCGGGCGATATCGTGATTGGGCCTGGGGCGCCGTGCCTGTTCCTGCCGGATATTGGGACCTTCTTCAATCAGGATGTCGCACGCGGCCTCGCCTTGATCGATCAGGTCGCTGACGCAGGGGCCGCGATCGTCAAGGGCGAAGTGCTGCACGACGCCGGCATTTGTCTCGACACCGACCTGCTCGAGAACATCACCACCCGCGACGCCATCGTCACCAAAGAGCCCTATCGGCGGGTGATCGAGCGAAAGGTGCTGCCGCTTGCCGCGTATGAAAAGTTGTTCGCGCATGCCATCAGCCGGCGGTTGCGTCTGGCCTTGTCGGTCTACGACGCCGCCGGGCTCGCCTTTGCGCTGGCGCAGGGCGCGACCCTCATCAAGATCGCGTCTTCGAACATCGTGCACCGGCCGCTGATCGAGCGTGCCGCCGCCGCCGGTGTCGCGGTGATGATGGATACGGGCGGCGCCACCCTGCAGGAGGTGACGCGCGCCGTCGAGTGGTTCACGAGCGCCGGCGGCACGCCAGCTGGTCGTCGAGCACAGCCCGCCGGGTCCTCCCGCGCCGGTGGCGCGCCACAATCTGCCGGCGCTGGCCACCTATCGCGACGCCTTTCGCTGTCCCGTCGGGTTGTCGGATCACCATGCCGGCGTCGAGATGTTGCATGCGGCCATTGCGCTTGGCGCGAACGTGGTCGAAAAGGGCGTCTTTCCAGACGACCTCGAGCGCGATCAGGATGTCGCGCACGGGCTGCCGATCGGCCAGCTGGCGGCAACTCTGCGAGAGTGCGCCAACGTCAGTGCGGCAATGCAGCTACCCGATCCGCTGATTGCGACGGGTCACCCGGCGCGGATGGGGCTGACCGCCGCCAGGAACTTACCGGCCGGTCGAGTGCTGACCCTGGACGATCTTGCCTTTGCGTTCCCTGCCATCGGCGTTCCCGTTGAGCACGTCGGCGACATAGTCGGCCGCCGGCTGAGCCGGCCGGTGAAGCCGGGAATTCCGATCGACTGGTCGTCGATCGAGGGCGGGCGAACATGATGCGCCAGCCCGCGCCGATCGCCGCTCGCGCATGACGCGCCGGCAGTTGGGTCGTTTCTTCATCGCCGTCGCCGCCACCGCCGTGGTGGTTCATGTCGCCGGTGCGCTGCTGATTGTGGCCGGCCTCGAACTGCTCTATCCGCAACGGATCTTCAACGTTCACCAATGGTCGGACGACGGCGTCGCGAATCTCCGGCTGGTCGGCACCTTTCTGAGGGCGAGGGCGCGATCGGACACCAGGCCGGTGATGGTGTTCGCGGGGTCGTCGGTGAGCTACGGCGATATCTGGCCTGCCCGCGTCACCTTTGCGAATCTGATCGCCGAGCGGCGCCCGAGCGTGAGGGTGTTGAATGCGAGCATCGTCGCCGCCGACGTGTCGGCGGTGAACGACTGGGTGGTCTGCGGCGCGCTGCGCAACCAGGTGCATGTCGCCGCGCTGCTGATTGAATTGCCGGTGGTGAACTCCTTGACGTATCTGATCAATCACCAGCGCGCGAGCGGGCGGGTGCCGGCGCTCAGTACCTGCGAGCCGGCCGATCGGGATCCCGGTTATGCGCGATTGGCCCTCACGAGGTTGCGAGGCACGGCGTGGCTGCGATTGCTGTGGCAACACCAGCCCCAACTGGACGACGAGCGGCCGATCAACATCGTGCCGGTGCCGAAAGGCTATTTCGCGTCCGCTTCGGACTTCACCACGGTACGCACGCTGTTCGCGCAACAGATCGCCGAGGCGCTGACCAACGCGCAGCGCGTCGCGGATGTGGTGTACGCCTTCCCGTCGCCGGTCTATCTGCCCGGCCTGCGCCAGGTCGATGAGGACGACGGCGCCGTCGAAGCGCAGTTGCGCGCCGCGCTGGCCGCATGTGCGGCGGTGCCGGACGTCCGCTGCATCGATCCGTCCAGCCTCTATGCCGAGCGCGCCTACTATTCGAACCTGACCCATCTGAATCTGGCGGGCCACCGCGCGATGGCGGACCTGCTGGACGGGCAGGTCGCGCAATGAGCGAATGCGAATGGTTGTCGTCGCAGATCCTCTACGTCAACTTCTAATGACCGCTTCGCGTGTGAATGCTGTTTAACTCGTATCCCTTCCTCTTCGCATTCATGCCGGCGATGGTGGTCGCGTTCCACGCGATTCGCCGTCATTCGCGGCGGCTGGCGCTCGGCACCGTGTCGGTTGGCTCGCTGGTGTTTTACGGCCTGTGGGACCCGCGCTATCTCGCGCTGCTGGTGCCGTCGCTCGTCATCAACTACGCCCTCGGCGAGATCCTGGCGAGGACACGCCAGCGTTCGTGGCTCGTCGCCGGCGTCGTCGCGAATCTCGCGGTGATCGGCTGGTTCAAGTACTCGGCCTTCTTCTACCTCACCGCGACCGGCACCGCGCCGCCGGATTTCATGCGCGGCATCGTCCTGCCGCTGGGGATCTCCTTCATCACCTTCCAGAAGATTGCCTATCTGGTGGACATCTGGCGCGGCCATCCCGAAAGCCGGCAGCTTCGATCGCTTTGCCTTCTTCGTGCTGTTCTTTCCGCAATTGATCGCCGGCCCGATCGTGCTGTTCCGCAACATCAACCGGCAGATGTCGCGGCCGCGACACGACAACTCGTCGTATCGCTCCGCGTTGCAGCTCGGCCTGATCCTGTTCGCCATCGGCCTCTTCAAGAAGGTGGTGATCGCCGATTCGATGACGCCGTTTGCCGACGCCGTCTTCGGACACGCGGAGCGGACCGATTTCACCATCGGTGTCGCCGACGCGTGGGTCGGCGCGGTGGCCTACAGCCTGCAGCTCTACTTCGACTTTTCCGGCTACTCCGACATGGCGATTGGCCTTGGGCGGATGTTCGGTTTCCGGCTGCCGACGAATTTCAATTCCCCCTACCAGGCCGACAGCATCATCGACTTCTGGCGGCGATGGCACATCACGTTGTCGTCGTTCTTTCGCGATTACGTCTACATTCCCCTCGGCGGCAATCGCAAGGGCGTCGTCATGCAGGCGGCATTCATCCTGACGGTGTTCCTGCTCACCGGCCTGTGGCACGGCGCCGGCTGGACCTTCATCGTGTGGGGCGCGCTCCACGGCGTGCTGGTGCTTGCGAACCACCTGTGGCTGAAGGCGGCGCTCCCGGCTCCGCGGTTGGTCAGCTGGCCGTTGACGCTGCTTGCGGTCGTCTCGCTCTGGGTGGTGTTTCGCGCGACCACGCTGGCATCGGCGGGCGAGATCGTCGCGACGATGTGGGGCGCGGGCGGGGTGATCGGTGGGGCAGCGCTCTCAGAGGTGGGACTGTATCCGCTGCCGTGCCTGATTCCGGCGCTGGTCGGCGTGCTCGCCCTGACGATGCCCAACAGCGCCGTTCTCGCGCATCGGCTGCGTCATGGACGATTGACGGCTGGCGGCACCAGCCGCCGGCAGCCGGCCCGGTGGTGGCTGCCCGCAACCGTGACCGGCGCCGCCCTCTATCTGGCCATCACCAGCATTGGCAACGTGGCATCCAAATTCATTTATTTCAACTTCTAATATCGTGACCAAACAATTCCTTCTCATCGGCGCCGGCAGAATGGGCCTGGCGCATCTCAAAGCGGCGCAGAATCTCGGCATCGGACCGCACGGCGATCTGCGACATGTCCGAAGCCAACCGCGCGAAGGCCGGGGTCGCGGCCGGCGATCTGCCCGCCGGTCATCTCTACGCCGACGCCGCGGCGATGCTTGCCGCGCACCCAAAGGCCGACCTGGTCGTGATTGCGACCACCGCGGATTCGCACCGAGTGCTGGTCGAGCAGGCCGCTGCCTCCGGCGCCGGGCACATCCTCTGCGAGAAGCCGATGGCGACCTCGGTGGCGGACTGCGACGCGATGCTGGCCGCGTGCGAGAAGTCCGGCAGCCGGCTGGCCATCAATCACCAGATGCGCTTCATGGCGCAGTACACTGTGGTGAGGGACGAGTTGGCGACCGGCACATTCGGTCCGCTCGCGAGCATGACGGTCACCGCGGGCTGCTTCGGACTGGCGATGAACGGGTCGCATTACTGCGAGGCGTTTTCGTGGCTGACCGGCTCGCCGATCGTCGGCGCGACGGCGTGGTTTTCCGGGGAGCCCTTCAATAATCCGCGCGGCCCGAATTTTTTCGATCAAGCTGGGGAGATGCGCTTTGTCTCGGCCGACGGCCGCCGCCTGATTCTCAACATCGGCAACGATCAGGGTCACGGCATGACGGCGATGTATGCGACCCGCTTCGGCCACCTGTTCGTCGACGAATTCGAGGGCGTCTGCCACGCCACCGCGCGCAAGCCGGAGCACCAGGCGATGCCGGTCACGCGCTACGGGATGCCGTGGGATCGCCGGGAACTGAAGTTTGCGCAGGCCGACAACGTCGGCCCAACCGAAGCGGTGATGCGCGCGCTGCTCGATGACGACAACTACCCGTCCGGCCGCGACGGCCGCAACGTCGTGGCCGCTCTCGCCGCCGCTTACCAATCCGCGGCCTCCGGCAACGTGCCGGTGAACGTCGCCAATCTCGGCGCTTTCGAGCGCCAGCAGTTTCCCTGGGCCTGATGTCCACCAAAGAAGCCATTCGTCACATCACCATCAAGCCAACGGACCCGATCCGCGAGGCCGCGCGCGTCATCCAGTCGCAGGACATCAAGTTTGCCATCGTCTGCGACGCCTCCGGCAAGCTGCTCGGCACCGTCACCGACGGCGACATCCGGCGGTCGCTGCTGAGCGACCTCGGCCCGAGTGAGCCGGTCGAGAAGATCATGAACCGCGAGCCGCAGGTGACGCGGCGGCACGACGATCCGATCAAGCTGCGGCAACGCATGCGCGAGGGGGTGATCCGCCACCTGCCGGAGGTGGATGCCGACGGGCATGTCATCGACATCTTCTTCCTCGACGGCCCGGAGCGCTACGAACCGCTGCCGAATGCCGCGGTGCTGATGGCCGGCGGGCGCGGCGAGCGGCTGCGGCCGCTGACGAGCGAGCGGCCCAAGCCGATGCTGTCGATTGGCGGCAAGCCGGTGCTCGAACGCTCGCTCGAACACCTCATCGACCAGGGGTTCCGGCGCTTCTACTTATCCGTCAATTATCTCGGTCATGTCATCGAGGACCATTTCGGCGACGGCTCGCGGTTCGGCGTGACCATCAGCTACCTGCGCGAGAGCGCGCCGCTTGGCACCGCCGGAGCCCTGTCGCAGCTCGAGAACCAGGCGCATCCCTTCCTGGTGATGAACGGCGACCTGGTGACCAAGGCGCACGTGCGCTCGATCATGGACCTGTGCAACGCCGGCGTCGACGCGGTGATGGCGGCGCGCGAGTACGCCTACACCGTGCCGTACGGCTGCCTCGAGGTCGAGGATGGCCGCATCCGCAACATTCACGAGAAGCCGACCGAGCATCGCTACATCAATGCCGGGATCTACGGCCTGGTGCCCGCCGCGCTTCGCTACGTCCGTGCCGACGAGCGGCTCGACATGACGGAACTGTTCCGCCGACTGATCGACGACAGCCGCGACGTCCGCTTTCACCCGATCTCCGAAGAGTGGATCGACATCGGCAATCGCGAGGACCTGGCGTGGGCCGAGCGGCTGTTCGAAAGCACGGAAGCCGATGATTGACGGCCGCAGGGTGATTGCGCTGACGCCGGCCCGCGGCGGCAGCAAGTCGGTGCCGTACAAGAACCTGCATCCGCTCGGCGGCAAGCCGCTGCTGGCCTGGCCGATCGAAACGGCGAGGGCCACCGGCTCAATCGATCGGGTGATCGTCTCGACCGACGACGATCGCATCGCCGAGGCGGCCGCCGGGCTGGGCGCCGAGGTCTACCGGCGGTCGGCGGAACTGGCGAGCGATACCGCGGTGGTCGCCGACACGATCCGCGACTTGTGGCGGCGGCTGCGCTCGGAAGGGGAGACAGCGGAGATCCTGGTGCTGCTCGAAGCGACCTCGCCGTTTCGATCGCCGGCGATCATCGAGCGCTGCCTGCGCCGCATGGTCGACGAGCAGCTCGACTCGATCGCCACCTTTCACGAAGCGGAGATCAATCCCGAGCGCACCTGGCGCATCGACGCCGGTGCGCCCGAGCCGTTCATTCGCGGCGCCGTGCCGTGGAAGCCGCGGCAGCTGCTGACCCCGGCCTACCAGTTGAACGCGGCCGTGTATGCCTTTGCTCCCGATCGCCTCACCGCGGATTCGCCGAGCATCCTGTTTGGAAAAATGGGCGCGGAGATCGTGCCCGCTGATTCGGTGGTCGACATCGACACCCTGAAGGACTTTGCCTACGCCAATGCCTTACTCCAATCCTGAAGCCGCCCCCACGCTCGCAGACCTGATGTCGCTCAAAGGCAAGACCGCGCTCGTCGTCGGCGGCGCCGGCCTGCTCGGCGGTGAGATCAGCCACGGCTTTGCCGAGCTCGGGGCGGAGCTGTTCATCGCCAGCCGCGACCTCGAGAAGTGCCGCACGTTCATCGGCGGGCTCGAACGGCGCTATGCGGGTGTGACGGCGCACGCCCTCGCCGTGGACATCACCGACCCGGCTTCGATTAAGCAACTGCTTGCGGATGTCGCCGCGGCCACCGGCGGCAGCCTCGACGTCCTCGTCAACAGCGGGTGGTCGGGCAGAAAGAACTCGTTCGAGTCGATCAGCGACGAGGACTGGGACCTCGACATCGAGGTGTGCCTGAACGGCGTGTTCCGCACTGTGAAAGCAGCGGTGCCGCTGCTGAAGCAGAAGCGCGGCAACATCCTGACCATCGCCTCGATGTACGGCCACGTCGCGCCGGACTATCGCCTCTATGACGGCGACAAGTTCGTGAACCCGCCGAGTTACGGCGCGGCCAAGGCGGGCGTGCTGCAGTTCACGCGCTACCTGGCGAGCTTTCTGTCGCCGCACGGCATCCGCGCCAACTGCATCAGCCCCGGCCCGTTCCCGTTCGAGAGCACGCAGAAGGACAACCCGGACTTCATCGCGCGGCTGTCGGCGAAGAACCCGCTCAACCGCATCGGCAACCCGCACGAGCTCAAGGGCGCGGCGGCGCTGCTTTGCACCGAGGCCGGGTCGTACATCACCGGCCAGAACATCTGCGTCGACGGCGGGTGGGCCATCTGGTGATCCGCGCCGGCATCATCGGCCTCAGCGACGGCAACGGCCATCCCGTTTTCCTTCTCCGCCATCGTCAACGGCTACGACGATGAGAAATTCGCGGCGGCGGGGTGGCCGGTGATTCACAACTACCTGAAGGCGCAGGGGCCCGAGCGATTCGGCATCGACGATGTGCGCATCACGTGCGCGTGGACCCAGGACGCGCAGTTGACGAGCACGCTCTGTGCCGCGTGCAAGATCGAGACGGCCTGCGCCACGCCGGAAGAAATGCTCGGCGCAGGTCGACGCCGTGATCGTGGCGCGCGACGACTGGGAGACGCATGCGCGGTTCGCGATGCCGTTTCTCGAGGCCGGCCTGGCGGTGTTCGTCGACAAGCCCTTGAGTCTGGATGACGACGAGCTGGCGCGCTTCGAGCCGTATTTGCGGAGCGGCCGGCTGATGTCGTGCTCGGGCCTCCGCTACGCGCAGGAACTCGACGAGTTCCGCGCGCCGCGAGCGCAGTGGGCGATCGGCACGCCGACGCTGATTGAAGCGTCGGTGCTGTTCGGCATCGAGAAGTACGGCATCCACATGATCGAAGCGGTGGCGAGCCTGGATCCGGCGTGGGGACGCGTCAGCACGGTGACGCGGCTCGACGTGCCGCACGACGCGTGGTTACTCCGCCTGTCAGATGGAGTGCCGCTGGTGTTGCACTGCCTCGGCCAGGTGGCCAAGACCTTCCACGTGAGCATTTACGGCGATCGCGGCCACCGGCATTTCGATTTGCACGACAACTTCAGCGCGTTCCGCCGCACCATGGAGCGCTTCTTCGGCCAGGTGAAGAGCGGCGTGCCGGCAATCGACCCGGACGAAACACTCGCCATCATGCGGCTCATTCAGAAGGCAGTAACTCATGGCTGATCGATTCGATCTCACCGGCCGCACCGCGATTGTCACCGGCGGCGGCGGCATTCTCGGCCAGGGCTTCTGCGAGGTGTTGGCCGCGCACGGCGCCAAGGTGGCGGTGTTCGACGTCAACGAGGCCGCGGCCGGGAGAACCGTCGACGCGATCCGGGCCTCATCGCCGTCGGCGAAGGCCATCGCCGTCGGCTGCGACGTGTCGTCGGCGGCATCGGTCGCGGCCGCGGTCGCGCGCGTGGTGGCGGAGCTCGGCGGCATCGACATCCTGCACAACAACGCCGCCAGCAAGAGCTCGAGCCTCGAGGCGTTCTTCGCGCCGTTCGAGGACTTCACGATCGAGACCTGGCGCGAGATCATGGGCGTGAACATCGACGGCATGTTCCTGATGGCGCAGGCGGTCGGCAAGCAGATGATCGCGCAGGGCCGCGGCGGCAGCATCATCCAGACCGCCTCGGTCTACGGCGTGGTCGCGCCCGATCAGCGGATCTACGAGGGCTCGCAGTATCTCGGGCGGGCGATCAACACGCCGGCGGTCTATTCCGCGTCGAAGGCCGCGGTGATCGGCCTGACGAAGTACCTGGCGTCGTACTGGGGCGCGCACGGCATCCGCGTCAACACGCTGACCCCGGGCGGCGTCGACAGCGGCCAGAACGAGGTGTTCAGCCGCAACTATTCTGCGCGCGTGCCGATGGGGCGCATGGCGCGTGCCGATGAGATGCAATCGGCGCTGCTGTTTCTGGCCTCGGATGCGTCAAGCTATATGACGGGGCAGAACCTCGTGATCGACGGCGGCCTGACCTGTTGGTAAGGCCACAGAAGGCACAGAAGGCGCAGAAGACAGGCTCATGTTGAATACAGAACTCGCGCGGATTCCTTACCCAGAGCCGATCGATCCGGCGCGTTACGCGCCCGATCTGGCCGAGCCCGACGCCTTTTACGGACTGCCGCGCGACATTCGTTTTTGCCGGCGCTGCTGCTACAGCAACCAGAAGCCCAACTCCGAGAAAGAGTTCAAGCACAACATCAACACCCGCAAGCCGACCGTGGAGTTCGACGACCAGGGCGTGTGCGCGGCGTGCCGCGTTGCCGATCTGAAGAAGTCGGTGGACTGGGCCGAGCGGCGCACGCAGTTGACCGAGTTGTGCGACCGGTATCGACGCAGCGACGGTCATTACGACTGCCTGGTGCCCGGCTCGGGCGGCAAGGACAGTTTCTATGCCGCGCACAAGCTGAAGTACGAGTTCGGCATGAACCCGCTCACGGTGACGTGGGCGCCGCACATCTATACCGACTGGGGCTGGCAGAACTTCCAGGCGTGGATTCACGCCGGCTTCGACAACTATCTATTCACGCCCAACGGCCGCGTCCATCGCCTGCTGACGCGGCTGGCGATTGAAAAGCTGTTCCATCCGTTCCAGCCTTTCATCATGGGGCAGATGGTACTTTCCGCCGCGGATGGCGGTGCAGCTGGGCATCCCGCTGGTGTTCTACGGCGAGAACCCCACCGAGTACGGCAACAACTCGAAGGAGAACGCGTCGGCGAAGAAGGACCTCTCCTACTTCACGAGCGCCGATCGTGACGATTTTTACGTGTCGGGTGTGCCGGTCGGCGAGTTGATGCGCGACTACGGCCTCAGCAAGCTCGATCTCGATCCCTACCTGCCGCTCGAGCCGTCGCTGATCGCCGGCAAGCAGATTGACGTGCAGTATCTCGGCTACTACATCCCGTGGCATCCGCAGGAGTGCTACTACTACGCGGTCGAGCACGGCGGCTTCCGCGCGGCGCCGGAGCGGACCGCGGGCACCTACAGCAAGTACAGCAGCATCGACGACAAGATCGACGACCTGCACTACTTCACCACGTTCATCAAGTTCGGCATCGGCCGCGCCACCTACGACGCGTCGCAGGAAGCGCGTAACGGCGACATCACCCGCGATGAGGCGATGGCGCTGATCCGGCGCTACGACGGCGAATATTCCGAGCGGTTCGAGCCGGACAACTTTGCCTATCTGAGCCTGCCGGAGAAGGAATTCCCGATCGCGGCCGGGCGCTTCGAGCAGCCGCTGGTCGATCGCGCCTACTTCGATCGGCTGACCGACAAGTTCCGCTCGCCCCATATCTGGCAGCTGCAGGACGACGCGTGGCGGCTTCGCCGGACGGTGTTTTCGACCGACGCCCCTTGACCGACCCCGCGAAGACCACCGCGCCTTTTGGACTGACGCCCGCCGCCTGGCGGCTGCTGGTGCGCGAGGTGCGCTCGCGGCCGCGGCTGTTCGCCGGCATTTTTGTCGGCTCGGCGATCAACGCGTTCCTGGAAGTGACCGGCCTGGCGCTGGTGTTCCCGCTGCTGGCGGTGATCATGAATCCGGCGTCGATTGCGATGGTGCCCGGCGCCAACCGGCTGCTGCAGGCGATTGGCGTGACCACGCACGGCCAGATGGTGGTCGTCTTCATCGTCGCCATCGCGCTGGTGATGACGGCGAAGAACGTCTACATGGTGAGCTTCTACCGCTGGCAGGCGAAGGTGGTGGCCAGGTGGAAGACCGAGCTCAGCCAGCGGGTGATGCGCATTTACGTGCTGAGCGATTTGCGCCTGCACCTGGAAAAGTCGACCAGCGAGATGATCCGCAACCTGAGCTTCGCGGGCCTGGTTTACGACGAGTACCTGCTCGCGATGCTGGGGCTGATCGTCAACGGCAGCGTTGCCGCCGGGGTGGTGGCGCTGCTGTTCGCCGCCCTGCCCGCGCAGACGCTGCTCGGCGTGTCGGCGCTGATCGTCGGCGGCGGCGCGGTGTTCTTCGCGACGCGGCATCGATTCACGGAGATTGCGCACGAGAACCACGAAAATTTCAGGACCCGCAGCCTGCTGCTGCAGCAGTCGATCGGCGCGATTCGCGAATCGAAGATCCTCGGGCGCGAGGCCTACTTCCTCGACAAGTTCGCGCAGATCGAGCACCGCTCGTTCGATCGGCAGGGCTACTACAACTTCCTGACCCTGCTGCCGGGCCTCGGCCTCGAGACGGTGGTAGTGGTGGCGATGCTGGCCATCGTCGCGCACCTGGTGTTCATCGCCGGCGCGGCGCAGGGGCTGCCGACCATCGGCCTGCTGGCGGCGGCGATGTTCCGTTTGCTGCCGATGACGCTGCGGATCATCGCCAACCTCCAGCGCCTCAACACCGGCAAGCCGACGCTGGAGTTGATTGCCGGCGAGATCGAGCAGTCGGAGCCGCGCGTTCGCGACGCGCTGCACATCACCGACCGGCTGCAGGGCTGGAGCGAAATGCGGCTCACCAACGTCGGCTTCTCGTATCCGGACGGCACCGTCGCGTTGAAGGGCGTCACCGCGGTGGTCAAGCGCGGCGAGTTCATCGGCATTACCGGGCCGTCGGGATCGGGCAAGACCACGCTGATGCTGCTGCTGTTGGGCCTGATCGATCCGACGGAAGGATCGATCGAGGTGGATGGCCTGTCGCTGGCGGATCCGGCAACCGCGCGACGGTGGCAGAACGGCATTGGCTACGTGCCGCAGAGCCTGTTCCTGGTCGACGGGACGCTGGCGGAGAACGTCGCGTTCGGCACGCCGAATCCGAACCGCGAGCGGGTGATGGCGGTAATCGCGGCCGCGCAGCTGGGCGACTACGTCGCGTCGCAGGCGGAGGGGATCGACGCGCCGATCGGCGATTACGGCGAGCGGCTCTCGGGAGGCCAGAAGCAGCGCGTCGTGATTGCCAGGGCGCTCTACCGCGATCCGGACGTGATTGCCTTCGACGAAGCCACCTCCACCCTCGACGTCGCCATCGAACGCGCGCTCACCGACCACCTGTCGCAGTTCCATCGCACCAAGTCGTTGCTGGCGATTGCACACCGGCTGTCGACCATCGAACATTGCGACAAGGTGATGTACCTCGAGGGCGGCGAGCTCAAGGGCTTCGCCCCGTTCGCCGAGCTTCGCAGCGCCAACGAAGGATTCCGCCAGCTGGCGTCGCTCTCCAACCTCTAACCTCCAACCTCTAACCTCTAACCTCTAACCCCGTGCTCCAGCCTCCTCACTGCCTGATGGTCGGCCTACGGCCCTCCGATCTCGTCGAGATTGCGGACACGGCGCGGGCGCTCGCCAGGGCCGGCAATCGAGCGACGCTGGTGTATCTCTACGCCGGCAGTGAGATCGCCACGCATGGCGCGGCCTTTGACATGCTCGAGCGCATCGCCAAGGACGCCATTCCCGGCCTCACGGCCATTCCGCTCGACATGCTGAGCATTCACCAGGGGCTGTTCGAGAACGATCGCGCCATTGCGCGGGTAATCGAACAACTGGAGGACAAGTCCCTGGCGGTCAACACCGTTTCGGAAGCGGGGGTCGCGCCGGGCCTGCTGCCAAAGGTGTGGCGCCGGGTTCGCGATCCGAAAGGGACCTACGACGTGCTGGCCGGTGTCGCACCTGCGGCCGTCGGTTTGGCGCGGCGCGTGCCCTCGGCGCTATGGCCGCAGGCCTTCACCGCCGCCAGGCGCGGCGAGGACGCCACCCTCGTCTACCGGCGATTCCTGTCGTTCTTCTCCAGGACGATCGCGCAGTTCGAGATCGACGCGGCCATCATTCCCGAGGACATCGTCGGGCCGGTCTGGCCGGTGCTGGTGCGCGCGGCGCATGATGCGGGCATCCCGGTGGTGGTGCTGCCCTACACGCTGGCGAATCAATCGGAAGCGATCCAGAGCCTGAAATCGCAGCCCGCATTCCAGACCGCCAACAATGCGATCGCGAATCATCTCTACCCGGCCTGGCGATTTCACCAAGGCGACATCGACATCGTGCGGCTGCCGTCGGAGCACATCCTCGCGCATGAAGCGCTGGGGATCACGCCGCCCGATCCGTGGATGATGAACAGCGGCTACGCCGACAAGATCCTGGTCGACAGCCGCGCCAGCTTCGATTACTTCCTGGCCGGCGGCATTCCTGCCGAGCAGATGGCCATCGCGGGTTCGGTCAGCCAGGACCGCATGTTCGAGCAACGGCGGAATTACGAGGCCGCGCTGCAGGCGGTGCGCGACGAACTCGGCGTCGGCGGCCGCAAGCCGCTGCTGCTCGTCAGCGGCTGTCCCAACCAGTTGAGCGCGCCGGTTCCGCATTGCGAGTTCAAGACCATCGACGAGGTGGCGCGGTTTGTCGGCGAGAGCGTGTCGCCGCTGGCCGAGCACTACCACCTGGTGGTGCGGCCGCATCCGAACTTTCCCGAATTCGGCGCGATGCTCGCGCCGTTCGGGGTGACCAGCACGATGGCGCCCACCGCCTCGCTGGTGCCGTTGGCGGACGTGTTCGTGGCGTTTGCCTCGGCGACCATCAGGTGGGCGATCGCCTGCGCGATACCGACGATCAACTACGACGTGTTCCATTACGGCTATGGCGATTTCGCGTCGGCACGTGGTGTCGTGTCGGTGGACGCCAGCCGAGAATTTCGCCATCGCGTCCGCTCGCTGACCCCCGGATCGTCCGCGCTCGGGGAACTGTCGGCGCGTGCGCGCGAGGACAGCGACTACTGGAGCCTGATGGACGGGCGCAGTGTCGCGCGCATCGAAGACCAGATTCAGCAGGCGCGGCAGCGCCGCGCAACCATGTCGAAGGAGCAGCATGCGTGATGTGTCGATTGCAATCGTGGGCGCCGGCTCGATGGCGCGCGAACATGCCAGGGCGTTCGCGTCGTTGCCGGGCGTCACCGTGTCCGGCCTCACCAGCCGGACGCGCGCCAGGGCCGAGGCGCTCGCGTCGGAGTTGAGCATTCCACTGGTCACTGATTCGATCGCCGACTTGCATCGGCAGACCAGCGCCGACCTGGTGGTGATTGCGGTGCCCGAGTTGTCGGCCAGGCCGGTCGCGCTCGAGGCATTTCAGCATCCATGGGCGGTGCTGATGGAGAAGCCCGCCGGCTACGATCTCGGCGATGCCGAGAAGATTGCCACCGCTGCCGCAGACCGTGAGCGGCGTGCCGGCGGAGGCGCCACCCCCGCAGGCCGGGTGATGGTCGGGCTCAATCGCCGCTTCTATTCGAGCTCACGCACCATCAAGGCGGATCTCGACACCCGCCCGGACGACAAGCGCTTTATCCACGTCCAGGATCAACAGAGCTACGCTGAAGCGCGGCGCTATAACCATCCGCCGCAGGTGGTCGAGAAGTTCATGTACGCCAACTCGATCCATCTGATCGATCTGATCCCGTTCTTCGCCCGCGGCACGATCACGGGCGTGCGTCAGGTGACGCCCTGGCGCGGTGAACAGACCGAGGTGATGCTGGCCTATATCGAGTTCGACAGCGGCGACACCGCGCTCTACGAAGGATTGTGGAAGGGCCCCGGCCCCTGGGCGGCGAACGTCAGCACGCCGGGCAAGCGCTGGATCATGCAGCCGCTCGAGCAGGCGATCTACCAGAACGCCGGCGAGCGCGCCCGCCACACCATCGAAGCCTCCGACGACGACAAGCAGTTCAAGGCCGGCTTCCTGCTGCAGGCGCGCAGTGCCGTCGCCGCCGTGCGCGGCGAGGCCGCGCAGATCCCGTCGATCGAGGACAGCATGCAGACCATGCGGCTCATCCATCGCATGTTCGGCGTGTGATCGAGCGGCACGATCGCGACTGGGGCATCGAGCTGACCGGCTTCGGCCGTCCGTTCGGCCTGGGCGAGGACGCGCAAGGCCGGCTGCACGTGACCGACATGGATCGCCACACGCTGGTCCGTTTCGACGCGTCACTTCGCGATCACGAAACCATCGTCGGCCCGGGCACCTTCAACGGTCCGCACTCGGTGGAGTTCGGCGGTGACGGGGAGCTGTTCGTCACGTGTTACTACGTGCCCGCGATCTTCGCCGTCAGAGACGGTGCGGCGGTCGACCTGCACGCGACGCTGTCCGGGCCGGCGTCGGCATTCCTCGACCGTGCCGGACACCTGCTCGTTGCCGAGTACGCCCAGAATGCGATTCTCGCGCTCGACACCGATGGCCGATTGGCCTTCAGCTTCCGCGGCACGTTCGATCGGCCGCATATGGCGCGCTGCCTGCCCGACGGCGAGGTGATTGTCGCCGACACCTGGAACAACCGTCTCCAGCAGTTCGACCCGCTGGGAAACGTCATCGACGAGCAAGTCGCGGCGATTGCGCGCCCGGTGGCGATCGACCTGGACGCCGGGCGTGGCTGGCTGGTGACCGCCTGGGGCGATAATTGCGTGGTGAGGTGCGACGAGCGCGGCCGCGTCACCGGCAGGCTGGACGCGCCACCGCTCGAGAAACCCTACGACGCGCGCTGGCTGTCGGACGATCGCGTGGCCGTCGCCGACTCGCATCATTCACGCGTCCTGGTCCTGCAGTCACCCCGATTCTCCTGAAAGCCAGCGCGCGTTGCCGAAACACAAAGTTCGCCTGATCGCCCGTCTCGACATCAAGGCGCCCAACCTGATCAAGGGCGTCAACCTCGAAGGCGTGCGCGTTGTCGGCGATCCCAACGTGCAGGCGCGCAAGTACTACGCCGGCGGCATCGACGAGATCATCTACCTTGACGCGGTGGCCACGCTGTACGCGCGCAACAGCCTTTCGGATCTGGTGCGCTCGACCGCGAGCGACGTGTTCATCCCGATGACCGCCGGCGGCGGGCTGCGCACGGTCCAGGACGTCGACGCGATGATGCGCTCCGGCGCCGACAAGGTGTCGATCAACACCGCCGCGATTCACCGGCCCGAGTTCATCACCGAGGTGGCGCGCCGCTACGGCTCGCAGGCGATGGTGCTCTCAGTGGAAGCCAAGCGCCTGCGCGGGCAGGACAAGTGGGAAGCGTATGTCGACAACGGCCGCGAGAAGACCGGCCGCGACGTCGTCGAGTGGATCAAGGAGGCGGTTGAGCGCGGCGCGGGCGAGATCCTGCTGACCTCGGTCGACCACGAAGGCATGGCCAGGGGGTTCGACATTCCGCTGTGTCAGGCGGTGACGAGCGCCGTCGATGTGCCGGTGATCCTGTCGGGCGGCATGGGCACGCCCGCGCACGCGCTGGCGGCGATCGAACAGGGCAACGCCGACGCCATCGCGATGGCGCACGTGCTGCATTACAACAAGCTGGCGATCGACGAGATTCGCAATCACCTGATCGCGCGCGGCATTGAAGTGTGCCGTCACGACGAGGGCGCGGAAGGCGCGAATGGCGCACACTAGGATTCATATCTGCGATTACGGCTCGGGCAACATCCTGAGCGTCGAACGCGCGCTCGAGAAGGTTGGCGCCGAGGTGGTGCGCTGCACCTCGCCCGACGAGCTGACCGGCGTGCGTGGGTTGATCATTCCCGGCGTTGGCGCCTTCGCCGACTGCATGCGCGGCGTGCGCGAGCGCGGCTTCGAGCAGCCGATTCACCAGATGGTGGAGCAGGGCGTCTGGGTGTTGGGGATTTGCGTGGGGATGCAGATCCTGGCGACCCGCAGCGAGGAGTTCGGGATCACCCAGGGACTGGGCATCGTCCCGGGCACCGTGAAGCAGCTTCCCGACACCGCGCCGGACGGCTCGCGCCTGAAGCGTCCCCATGTCGGCTGGTCGGAGTTGCATCGTCACAGCCAGTCGTGGGCCGGCTCGCCGCTCGAGCGGATCGAAGAAGGCACGGCCGCCTACTTCGTGCACTCGTTTCATCTCGTCCCGGACGACGAGAAACACCTGCTCGCCGACGCCAGCTATGTCGGCACGCCGGTGAGCGCGGCGGTGCGCTCGGACCGGGTGTTTGGCGTGCAGTTCCATCCTGAGAAAAGCGGTCGCACGGGACTCGCGATTCTCGACGGCTTCCTTCGACTGGTGCAATCGTCATGAAATCAATGGTGGTGTTCGGCGCGCAGGGGCAGGCGAAGGTTGCGGTCGAGGCCATCGAGCGGATCGGCACGCACCGCATGGCGGGCTTCATCGCCGAGGGCCCGCTCGGGTTCACCTCGCCGTATCCGGTGCTCGGGACGGATGCGGACGTGGTCCGCCTGTGGCAGGAGATTGGTCCGTTCGACGCGCACCTTGCCATTGGTGATCCGGCAATTCGGCGCCGCGTCGCCGAGCGTCTGGAACGCGACGTGCCGTCGATGGCCTTCCCGCCTGTCGTGCACCCGCTGGCGCGGCTGGCCGCCAACGCGGTGATTGACGACGGCGCGTTCATTGCGATCGGCGCTGCGGTGTGCGCCGACGCGCGCGTTGGCCGCCACGCCATCGTCAACACCAATGCCTCGATCGATCACGACTGCGTGCTCGACGATTACGCGTTCGCCGGCCCCGGCGCCGCTCTCGGCGGCACGGTCATCGTCGGCGCAGGGGCCTTCATCGGCATCGGCGCCGTGGTCCTGCCGAACCTGACGATCGGCCCGGGCGCCACGGTCGGCGCCGGCGCCGTGGTCGTCGACGACGTTGCGGCCAACACCACCGTGATCGGCGCGCCGGCCGCGCCCCGCTCCTGATCCTGTACTCCCTAACCCCTAACCTCTAACCCCTAACCTCTAACCTCTAACCTCTAACCTCCAATGTGCGCCCTCTGCGGCTTCGTGTCGCCTGTTCCGGTAGCGGCGTCGTCGATCCTGTCGATGACCAACCTGGCGCGGCATCGCGGGCCCGACGACGAAGGCTATCTGCTGCTCGGTGCGCGAGGCTCATCGCCGGAACTGTTGGGCGGCGTCGATACTCCGGCCGAGGCGTACCGCTCGGGCACGCCGTTTGCGCCCTCGGGCGCGTTCACGGGGGGCGATCGACCGGTCACGCTCGCGTTCGGACACCGCCGCCTGTCGATCCTCGATCTGTCGGTGATGGGCCACCAGCCGATGTGCACCGCCGATCGGCGCTACTGGCTGGTTTACAACGGTGAGATCTACAACTACACGGAGCTCGCCGCCGAGCTGACGGCGCTCGGGTATCGCTTCCTGTCGCACAGCGACTCGGAAGTCATCCTCGCCGCCTACGCCACGTGGGGTGAAGAAAGCCTCCCCCGGCTGAACGGCATGTTCGCCTTTGCGATCTACGACGCGTCGGCCGCGACGGTGTTCCTGGCGCGCGATCGCTTCGGCATCAAGCCGATGTACTACTGGGTCGCGCCGTCGGGGACTTTTCATTTCGCATCGGAGATCAAGCAATTTACCGCGGCCCCTGGCTGGAGCGCGCGGATGAACGTTGGGCGGGCCCGGGAGTTTCTCGCCACCGGCCTCACCGACTGCAGCGACGAGACGATGTTTGCCGGCGTCTATCACCTGCCGCCGGGCCACTCGGCGACGCTGTCGGTTCCGGACGTCGGCGCCGATGCCTCGGGCCGCATTCGCACCGCTCGGTGGTACGAGCTCATCCCATCGCCATTCAGCGGCAGCTTTGCCGATGCGGCGGGTGAGTATCGACGGCTGCTCACCGATTCTGTCCGCCTGATGCTGCGCGCCGATGTGCCGATCGGATCCTGCCTCTCCGGCGGGATCGATTCATCGTCTATCGTCTGCCTGATTAATCGCGAGCTGCGTGAGCACGGAGCGGAGGGGCTGCAGAAGACCTTTACCGCGCGGGCGGACGAGGCGGCCTTTGACGAGTGGCCCTGGGTCGAAGAGGTGGTGAAGGCCACCGGCGTCGACGCCCGCTCCATCGTCCCGTCGATTGAGCTGCTGCAGGGCGAGGCCGCGAAGCTGGCGTGGCACCAGGACGAACCGATTGCCTCGACCAGTTTCTTCGCCGAGTGGAGCGTCTACGACCTGGTGGCGAAGGCCGGACTGAAGGTGATGCTCGACGGCCAGGGTGCCGACGAGGCGCTGGCCGGGTATCACGCGTTCTTCGCCCCGTACCTGGCGAGCCTGGTGCGCGAGGGCCGATGGCGCGACGCCTGGCGCGAAGTGTCGGCCTTCAAGCAGCGCCACGGCTACGGCGAAGCGGCGGCCGCGCGCGGCATCGTGCGGGTGCTGATGCTGTCGGGCGATCCGCAGTTCGCGAGCGTCTCGGCGTTGTCGCATGCGCAGCTGACCTACAGCAATCTGCAGATGATGCTGCGGTGCGCGGATCGCAGCTCGATGGCGCACTCGGTGGAATCGCGCGTGCCGTTTCTCGATCACCGGCTGGTGGAGTTCGCCCTCGGTCTTCCCGACGCCTTCAAGATCGGCGGCGGCGTCACCAAGCGCGTGCTGCGGACGGCGATGAGCGGCGTGCTGCCGGATCGCATCCGCGATCGCGTCGACAAGATCGGCTTCGAAACGCCGGAATCCCTGTGGCTCACCGGCGGGCGGCGGCACTGGTTCCGCAGCCAGCTGGCGCAGGCGGTGGAGACGAGCGATCGGCTGGTTCCCGCGTCGATCCTGATCCGGCTCGACGCCATGGCGGCCGGCACGCGCGCGTTCGATCGCGGGCCGTGGCGGGCTATTTCGCTCGGGCAATGGATGCGAGCGTTCGCGGTCGCCGCACCGACTCGAGCCCAATTGCGGCCAGCATGACGATGGCCGGAAGCATCGGCAGGCGATAGCGGTGATCGGAATCAACCAGCGTCATGGCGTGGAAGGCGGCAACGCACAACACGAACGATGCCAGCACTACCACCGACCGCTGCTGCGGCGGCGGCAGGCGCCGCAGGTTGGCGATGGCAGCCACCGACAGCCCGTATCCCGGCACGAAGAACAGCAGGTTGATCACCGTATGGGCGGCGCTGTAGTGGGGCAGCCACGGGGTGATGAAGAAGATCAACTTCTGCAGCGTGATCCGCACGAAGCCCAGCACGTCGGTGGCCGGCTCGACCATCATCGGCGGGCTCGACTGGTGCACGAACATGCCCGAGCGGTACTCGTCGCCGACGAGCGTCAGCATCGCCGGCAGCGATCCGAACGGCCACGCGGCGGGGTGGACCAGCAGGTAGGCGTGCGCGAGGAAGGCGCAGGACGCGGCGATGACCCCGAGCACCAGCAGCGGCGTTGCCAACCGATCGACCAGCGGACGGAAGGTGCAGACCGCAATCGCCATGATCCAGAAGCCGACGAGCGGCATTGCCACCGGGCGGAACATCACCGCGATCGCGACCAGCGTGCTGCCGATCACCATGGTGCGCGCGTGCCCGCGGCGATGGTCGCCGCTGGCGGCCGCGAGCGTCACCCCGCACACCAGCACGCCGGTGGCAATCGCCCAGAACATCACGTCGGAGACGACATACGGCACGAAGATCAACAGGTCGCCGGCGACGAGCAAGAGCAGGGCCGAGAGCAGCATGCTCGCGCCCGAGTGGGTCAGGCGCCTGACCGACGCAATCAGCGCGTAGGCGCCGAGGCTGAACGTCACCCAGTTGAGGATCACCACCCCCGTCATCCACGACGGCCCCAACGCCGACTTCATGGCGGCGACCACCGTGATCCAGAGCAGGTAGAAGATTGGCGGCGCGACGAAGTGCTGCGCCTCGAGATACGCGGAAAAGTTGAAGCCCACCCCGATTAGCAGATCCGCCCAGTGCGAGTACGTCGGGGTGTCCACCGCGAGGCTCACGCCGGAGCGAATCGTCCACGCCGCATATGCCGCTGCGACGACGGACGAGAACAACACCACGGTTCGTGTGGGCGGCAAGGCCCTAGTTTAGCGGATGCCCAGCGTCGTCTACTTCGGGTTGTACGATGCGCGCGAATCACCGGGCGTGCATCAGAAGGTGCTCGGGGTGTTGCACGCCGCGGCCGACGCGGGATGCGCCACGCGCGTGTGGTCGGAACCGTTCGCGCGCCTCTCGGGCGTGCGCCGGCTCTCCGCGGCAATCGACGCCGCCGCTGAAACGCACATCGTGCTGCGCAGTCTCGGCTGGGCCAACATGCTGATCCTGCCCGCGCTGTTACGGGCCAGGCGCCGCGGCGTCGGAATTGCCATCGACGTGGCCTCGCCCAACCGCGTCGCGGTGCGCGAGATCTGGCGATCGCGCCAGTCGCTGTGGCGCCGGGTGAGAACGGTCGCGCTGTTCTACCTATCCGGTCCCTGGTCGTTGTGGCCGGCGACCCGCATCGTCCAGTACGCGCCGGAAAGCTGGTGGTTCCGCATCGGCAATGCCGCACGGACCGTCGAGATCGGCAACGGCATCGACGTGGCGCTGGTCGAAGCCCGGCCGAGCGCGCCGGCCTGGCCGGCGCCGGTCCTCCAGGTCATCGCCGTGGCCTCGGTCGCCAACTGGCACGGCTACGACCGGCTGTTGCGCGCGGTCCAGGCGTACGTCGAGCGCGCCGATCGCGCTTTCGACATCCACGTGACCATTGCCGGCGAGGGCCCGGCGCTGCCACCGCTTCGCGCGCTGGCCGCCGCGCCCGGTCTGGCCGGTCGCGTCACGTTCGCGGGCACCGTGACCGGACCGGCCCTGCGCGATCTGTATGCGCGCGCGCACCTGGCGGCGAGCTCTCTGGGACTGCATCGCATCGGGCTGGCGCAGGCGTCGGTACTCAAGGCCCGCGAGTACTGCGCGATCGGGATTCCCTTCCTTGCCAGCGGCGAGGATCCCGACTTTCCCGCGAGCGTGCCGTTTCGCTTCGTGGTCAGCGGCAGCGAGGACATCGACGATCTGATCGCGGCCTTTGAGGCCTTCAGCCGCAGCCATCGGCAGGTCGATCCCGCCCAGATGCGCCAGTACGCCATCGACCATCTCGACTGGCGGCACAAGCTCGGCGCGTTCGGGGTGAGCGCGTGAGCCCGATCAAGGTGCTGATGGTGACCGGCGCCTACTACCCCGAGATCAGCAGCGGCGGCCTGCAGACGCGCCTCATGGCGGCGGCACTGCGCGGCGACGCAGAGGTGCGCGTGCTGACCACCGCGCTCGACATGGACACGCCGCGCTACTCGCGGGTGGACGAGGTGGAGGTGACGCGCATCCACCTGCGCGCCGTCAACGCGGCCTCGAAGACCACGGCCCTGGGCGTGATCGTGCCGGAAGTCCTGCGGCTGGTACGCTGGTGCGACGTCGTGCATCTGCACGGCGTGTCGTCGAAGAACATCCTGGTGACCGCCGCGGCACGCCTGTTCGGCAAGCCGGTCGTGCTCAGCCTGCACACCATGGGCGCCGATGAACCGGGGCCGGTCAGGCGAACCGGAATGCTGTCGTGGCGGGCCTTCCGGGCGGCGACGCGCTACTTGAGCGTCAGCGCGGCGCTGCGCCAGTCGTACCTGGACGCGGGCCTGCCCGCCGATCGGATCGAGCTGGTCGGCAATGGCATCGACATCGACCAGTTCTCGCCGGCGTCCCTCGAGCAGAAGCGCCGGCTGCGCCGCTCGCTCGGCATCGAGCCGCAACGGCCGGTGGTGCTGTTTGTCGGCTTCTTCTCGCAGGACAAACAGCCGCGGGTGTTGTTCGACGCGTGGCTGCGGTTGCGCGACCTTCACCACATCGACGCGAGCCTGGTGTTTGTCGGCGCCACCAGGTCCGGCTACTACGAAGTGGACGAACGCCTCGCCGACGACATGCGGGGCGTGGCCGACGCCCGCGGGCTCGGCGATCGATTGATGTTTGCCGGCTCACGGCACGACGTTCACGAATATTTCCGTCTCGCCGACGTGTTCGTGCTGCCGTCACGCCGCGAGGGCCTGCCCGTGGCGCTGATGGAGGCGATGTCGTGCGGTGTGCCGTGCGTGGCGTCGAGGCTGCCTGGCGCGACCGACACCCTGATCGTCGATGGCGTTTCCGGATTACTGGTGCCGCCCGGCGATGTGGCCGCGTTTGCCGACGGGCTGCGCGTGATGCTGACCGATACCGATGGCGCCTCGCGCATGGGCGAAGCGGCGCGCGCCGTCGTGACCGAACGATTCAGCGCATCGACGATTGCCGGGCGCTGGCTCGCGAACTATCGATTGGCGGTGGAGCAGTCTTGACGCGCCGGACTGGCAGCCTGCTAGATGTCGACTGGGCCTGAGAAGCCGGGCCCACCCGCGGCGGGATAGCCGCCGCTCTCGCCGGTGGGTTTCGCGCTGACCCAGAACGAAAACAGCCGCCCCCTGGTGAGCGTGAAACGGAAGCGCACCGGGCGCCCGGCAAGATCGCCGAGGCTTGCGCCGCTCCAGCCGATCGCCATCTTCGTCCCGTTACCCGACAGCGGAGCGCACGCCGCGCTCGTGAATGGCGCGATCACACTGCCGTTCTGGTCCAGCACTTCAACCCGCAGCTGCCCCTGACCGAAATCGCCGTTGACGAACAGATGCCGGCCGTTGAACCGGACCGGCCGGGTCGTCAGGACACCGGTGCTGCCGGTGACGCGGCCGCGGATGATGCCGCCGTCGCCGGCCATCCAGTCCATCGACGCGAAGCCGTCGCGGCGCAGGACCGCCAGGCCGGTGGTGGACACGCCGGGGTCACCCGTGCCCGGGCGGCCCTGGCGTCCGGAGACGTAGAAGAAAAGTTCGTCGCCGACCACCAGGCAGCAGCCACCCGCCGATTGCACGTTGGCCCAGTTCCAGTCGCCCTCGCGTTCCGATACGCCCAGGAACGTCGAGCGATCGGGGCGGTCCCAATGGAAGCCGTCGCGGCTGAAGCCGATCGCGATCTCGTTGATCTTCTCGCGCAGCAGCGTCTCGCCGCGCCAGATGGTGAAGAGGCCGAGCATCAGGCTTTCGTAGCCGACCGCGTCCAGGTTGTAGAGCTCGGGCCGGCCGCCGTCGGGACGATCGGGATCGGCGGAATCGGCCTTGACCCAGGCGACGGGCGGGCGGCCCGACCAGTTGACCGCCTCCGCGAACCTGGCGGTCTCCCAATATTGACGATAGCGTCCGCTTTGCGACTGCGAGGCGAATTGATCCGCGCGCACGCCGAAACCCCAGACGCGCCGGAAGGGGTTGTAGAAAAATGTCGAGCGATCGCCGGAGCGGCCGGTCTCGCCGATCTCGTTCCAGTGGATCCCGTCCGGCGACACCGCCAGCAGCAGCGCGTGATCGTGCCAGTAGGCCATCTTGAAGCGCTGTGCGGCATCGGTCGCGAACTGATCGAGCCAGATCGTGCTCGAATCGCGGGGGTGCCGGTGCACGATGTTGGTGCCCTTGACCACGTCGAAGATCGGCTTCTCCCAGGTGACGCCGTCGTGCGAGAGCGCGAGGCAGGTGCTCGACCCGTACCCGGCCATGTACCACAACTTGAACGTGCGGTCGCGCGGATCGAAGAACACGCCATCGCTGAAGACCATTGCGCTCGGGTTGAACGGCTGGTTGGTCCGCGCCGACACATCGTCGTAGGTTTCCCAGTCGGCCTCGGGCTTCAGGATCGGATTGGCGGGGTGGTACTTCGCCTTGTGAAACGTGCGGCTCAGCGTGGTCTCTTCGATCAGGAAATCGTCGACGAACAGCTGGCGGCCGAGGTCAATCGGCACGACGGCCGGCCGATCGGCGAGATACGGCGGACGGACCGGATGCTCGTTCGGGTATTTCCACTCCGGCGGCCACGGACGGCCGAGGGTGATGCCGTTATAGAGCGTCGCGCCGGGCTCGCCCACCGCAGCGCCGGGCGCGACGGGCGACTGACGCGCGAGCGCCGGGAACGGCAATACGAGCGAGGCTGCTGCGCCGCCAAGAAATCTGCGCCGCGAGATCATGCGTCGATGGTCCCCGGATATCCGGGTCCGCCGGCGCCCAGGTATCCGCGGCTCTCGCCGCGCGCGGACGGGCTGACCCAGAACGCAAACAGGCGGGCGCGATCGAGGACGAACTTGAAGCGCACGGCGGTGCCGGCGAGGCTGGCAATCGACGCGCCGCTCCAGGCGAGCGGGTGCCTGGTGTGGTTGCCGGCGATCGGCGTCGAGCGATCGGCCGTGAACCCGGGGAGCGCCCGGCCTTCGCGATCGAGCAGTTCGACGCGGAGCGAGCCGGCGACGTCGGCGTTGAGGAAGCAGTGAGCGCCGGAGAAGCGCACCGGCCTGGTGATCAGGGTGGACGGATATCGCGTGATCGGGCGGGTCAGGCCCGCGGGCCATACGTCGGTGACCGAGGCGAAGCCATCCCGCCGCAGCGTCGCCAGTCCGGTCGACGATCGTCCCGGCAGGCTCGTGCCGGCAATGCCGGCGCGGCCGCTGACATAGAAATGCAACCGATCGCCGACCACCAGGCAGACCCCGCCGGCGGATTGCACGTTGGCCCAGTTCCAGTCGCCCTGTCGTTCCGACACGCCGATGAACGCGTCACGCGAAGGTCGCGACCAGTGAAACCCGTCGCGGCTGAAGCCGGCGCAGATATCGTTGGGCTTCTCCCGGTTCGACGGTTCGCCGCGGAAGATGGTGAACATGCCGAGCATGATGCTTTCGTAGGCGACCGCGTCGAGGTTGTAGAGCTCCGCCGGCACGTTGCCGCCTTCGCGCACCTCGTCCAGCGCGTCCGCCGCGACCCACCGCACCGGTTCATCCTGCGTCCAGCGCGCGGTGCCGAACGCGGGGCTCTCGTAATAGCGCCGGATGCGGTTCAACGCCGAATCGTTGTCCCGCAGGCTGAAGCACCAGCGATTGCGAAACGGATTGAAGAAACAGGTGCTGCGATCGCCCGTCGGGCCGGCGTCACCGCGGTCGGTCCAGTGGATGCCGTCGGGCGACGTCGACAGGTGCAAATTCGCATTGCCTTCCATCGCCGTCCACGCCATCTTGAACCGCGCCGACCGGTCGCGCTCGGCGAGATCGAGCCACACGGTGCTCGAGTCGCGATGGTGCTTGCGGACAATGTTGGTTCCGGCAACGACGTTGGCCGGGCGACGCGTCCAGGTGAGGCCGTCGGCCGAGGTGGCGAGCGCGGTGTGTTGCTGATACCCGGCCATGTACCACATCTTGAAGAGACGATCGGCGGGATCGAAGAACACACCGTCGCTGAAGACCATTGCCGCCGGACTCGGCGGGTTGCTGGTCATGGTCGCGTACGGGTCGTCGATCTCCCACGGTCGCTCCGGCGTCAGCAGCGGGTTGGCCGGGTGATACTCCGCCCGGTGAAAGTCGCGATGCAGCGACGATTGTTCGATCAGGAAATCGTCGATGAACAGTTGTCGTCCCACGTCGATGTTGATGATCGCCGGCGGGCTGGCGAGGTACGGCGGCCGCTCCGGCACCGGCGACAGGCGGGCGCGGCGCGGCGGCCACGGCTGCGCGAGCGTGATGCCGTTGTAAAGCACTTCGCCGGATGGCTGCGCAAAGCTGCGCGCGCTGAGCGCGGCGCCCGCCGTCGCAGCAAGGAACGCACGGCGTGTGATACCGAAACGGCGGCGAAACACCACCGCTATAATAATTCAATGCCCGCGAGCTTCTGCCGATGAGAAAGTGGCGCCGGCTCGCGGTGTCGGCCGTTCTCGCGATCCTCCTGACCACCGTGGCAGCCGTTGCGGCCGCGGCCCAGGTGCCCGAGGCCGAGATCGTCGCCACCGAGTGGCTCGGGCCGCGTCCCTCCGCCGCTCCGGAGTTAACCATCCCGCGTCCCGTCTGGCAGGGTCCGGGCGCGCTGGTCGTCGAACAACAGCTCGCCGCGCGTACGATTCGCAGCCGGTGGCCGCAACCGCTCGCAGACGCCCGCGCCGGCGCGATCCTCGATGGCTTTGCGTGGTATCTGCAGGGACGGGTGATCGAGCGCGTGTTCGACCAGCGCTACCTCAGGCCCGGCCACAGCGTTGAAGCCCGCCGCTATCTCGGCGACCACATCATCTGGAGCTTTCCGCCGCTGCGCGTGTCTCGAAGCGCGGTCGTCAATCGCGATCGATATGCCGCCGTGTTCACCGCCTTGGAACGCTGGATCGGCGTGCCGAACCTGCAGGGCGCGATGTTCGAGGTGGCGCGGCTCCCGTCCGATCGACTGACGGCGGACACCATCGTCAAGACCATTTCCGATGCCGCCGGCCAGGATTTGTCGTGGGCCTTCGACGCCGCCGAGCCCGGGGTGGAAATGAACTACGCGGTCACCGCCCTCAGCTCTGCCGATGTGGCCGGCTGTGCCGCGCCCTGTGTCGAGACCACCGTGGACGTGTCGCGCGAAGGCGACGGCGTGTTCCCGGGACGAACGGCCCGGCGAGCGGGCGCCTTCGACGCCGGCGATGCGCTGGTGATCAAGGTGGTGTTTGCCGACGGCACCGTGTCCTCCGAGCGGTGGGACGGCCGCGACCGCGCGCGGACCTTCCGGTTTCGCGGCCCGTCACGCGCCACCGCCGCGTATCTCGATCCCGATCGCCTCGTCACGCTCGATCGCAATCGTCTTGATAACGCCCGCGTCACGCCCGCGCCAACCAACGTGCCCGTCGGCAAGTGGGCGGCGCGCTGGCTGGTGTGGCTCCAGCACACGATGTTGTCCTACGGATTTCTCGCGTAATGTGCGGCATCGCCGGTCTCGTTGATTTCGACGGCCCGCACGCGCCGGAATCGCTGGTGCGCGCGATGTGCACGGCGATCAGCCATCGCGGCCCGGACGATGAAGGGGTGCTGGCGATTCCGCGGCAGGCGTCGCCGCACGAGCCGCGCGCGATCCTCGGCAACCGCCGCCTGAGCATCATCGACGTGGCCGGCGGCCACCAGCCGATCGGCAACGAGGACGGCACCATCTGGGTGGTGCAGAACGGCGAGATCTACAACTTCCAGGAGCTGCGCGACCGGCTGGAAGCGTCCGGGCACCGGTTCGCCACCCGGAGCGATACCGAGATCCTCGTCCATCTCTACGAGGAGATGGGCGACGACTTCGTCGCCGAGCTCGACGGCATGTTCGCGCTCGCCTTGTGGGACGACCGGCGCAAGCGCCTGCTGCTGGCCCGCGATCGATTCGGCAAGAAGCCGCTGCTCTATGCGGAGGCCGGCGGGCGGCTCTCGTTCGGCTCGGAGTTCCAGGCGATCCTCGCCGACCCGGCGATCCGCCGCGACATCGATTACCAGGCGCTCGACGAGTACCTGTCGTTCATGTCGGTGCCGGCGCCGCTGACCATCTATCGACAGATTCGCAAGCTGCCGCCGGCGCACCTGCTGGTGCGCGACGCGAAGCGGCACCACGGATCAGCGCGCTACTGGTCGCTCGGCTACCAGCCGAAGCTGCAGATCGACGAGGAGGAAGCGGCGCTCGAAGTGCGCCGGCTGCTCACCGAGGCGGTGCGCAAGCGGCTGGTCAGCGAAGTTCCCCTTGGCGCCTTCCTCAGCGGCGGCGTCGATTCGAGCGCGGTGGTCGCGATCATGGCCGGGCTGATCGGCGATCGCGTCAAGACGTTCTCGATCGGCTTCGACGACCCGCGCTTCAACGAGCTGCCCCACGCGCGTCGCGTCGCCGAGATGTACGGCTGCGATCACCATGAGTTCCAGGTGCAGCCGCGGGCCATCGACGTGGTGCCGACGCTCGTCAAGCATTACGGCGAGCCGTACGCGGACTCGTCCGCGATTCCCAGCTTCTACCTGGCCCAGCTGACGCGGCAGCACGTCACCGTCGCGCTCAACGGCGACGGCAGCGACGAGGTGTTCGGCGGCTACCTCTGGCACCTGGGGAGCCGGCTCGCGGAACGCTGGCAACGCGTGCCGGCGCCGCTGCGCGGGATCGCCGAACGAATGGCGTCGGGCCTGGCGCCGCTGTCGCGCAATCGCCGCTCGCCGATTGCGCGCTTCGCGCGGTTCATGTCCGGAGCCGGCCGGCCGCGGGCGGCGCGCTATCGTCAGTGGCTCTCGGTCTTCACCCCCGAACTCAAGGCGGAGCTCTACGCCTCTCCACCGCCCCGGCATGCCGACCCGATCGCCGCGATCTTCTCGGCCGCGCCGTCACTCGACGCGGTCGACGCCATGCTGCACGCCGACATCGAGTGGTACCTGCCGGCGGACCTGCTCGTGAAAGTGGATATTGCGACGATGGCCAATTCGCTGGAGGCGCGTTCGCCGTTCCTCGACTGGCGGCTGACCGAGTTCGCGGCACGGCTGCCGAGCAGCTACAAGGTGAAGGGCAACACCTCGAAGTACATCCTCAAGAAGGCGATCGCCGGCCTGGTGCCCGCCGCCAACATGCATCGTCCCAAGCTGGGATTCGCGGTGCCGGTCGGGCCGTGGCTGCGCGGCGAGCTGAAGGAAATGCTGGCCGATCACATTCTCAGCTCGCGCTTCCAGTCGCGCGGGCTGTTCAAGCCCGCGGTGGTGCAGCGCCTGTTCGACGCGCATCAGCGCGGCGCCGGCGATTACGCGCATCACCTGTGGACGCTGCTGATGCTGGAGCTGTGGTTCCGGGAGTTCATCGATCAGGCGCCGGCGCAGGCCATGGTGGAGACCAGGACCGCGTGACGCAGCACGACGTCATCTGCATCTCGTCGATCGACTGGGACTTCATCTGGCAGGGCCACCAGGAGATCATGACCCGGCTCGCCGCCAGCGGGCACCGCGTGCTGTTCATCGAGAACACCGGCGTGCGGCCGCCGCGGCTGGGCGACCTGCCGCGGGTGATGCAGCGCCTGCGCAACTGGCGGCGCGGCACCAAGGGCTTCCGCGAGGAGCGGCCGAACCTCTTCATCCACTCGCCGATCATCGTGCCGCTGCCGTACTCGCGGATCGCGCAGTGGCTGAACAAGCAGATCCTGATGCGCGGCATCAATCGCTGGATGCGCGCGGTCGGCGTGACCCGGCCGGTGGTGTGGACCTTCCTGCCGACGCCGCTGGCCCGCGCGGTGATTGCCGACCTCAATCCGGCGCTGACCATCTATTACTGCATCGACGATCTGGCGTCGAGCTCGCGCGAGGCCCGCAAGATCGTCAACAGCGAGCAGGCGCTGTTCAAGTCCGCGGATCTGGTGTTTGTCACCTCCGAGCGGCTGCGCGCCAGGGCCGCGGAGTTCAGCACGCGGGTCCACCTGTTTCCGTTCGCGGTCAACCTGGCGGTGTTCCAGCAATCACGTGAGCAGCAGGACGGCCGCGCCGGCGGACCTGGCGGCGCTGCCGCGCCCGGTCGCCGGGTATGTCGGCGGCCTGCACCAGTGGGTGGATCAGGATCTGCTCGTCGCGATGGCAACCAGGCTGCCGCTGGTGTCCTTCGCGCTGATCGGGCCGGAGCAGACCGATGTCTCGCGCTTGAAGGCGCTGCTCGAACGTCCACCTGTTCGGTCAGCGGCCGCACGGCGAGCTGCCCCGCTACGTGCGCGGGTTCGATGTCGGCCTCGTGCCGTATCGCATCACCGAGTACACCGCCAACGTCTATCCGACCAAGCTCAACGAATACCTGGTGATGGGCATTCCCGTGGTGGCCACCGATCTCGCCGAGATCCGCCGCTTCAATGCGGAGCACGGCGAGATCGTGCGCGTGGCCTCGTCCGTCTGATGCCTACGGCGCTGAAGTCAGCGCGGCGATTGGTGATGTGGCGCCGCCGGCTGAAGTCGCACGCCGCATCGCGGTGGCGGAATCGAACAGCTGGGAGCGGCGTCTTGAAAAGATGTCGGCGCTGATTGAATCCGAGCTCGACGCCAGGGCCGCGCGAACCACCGGCTGGGAGGATCGCCTCCGGCGGCTCTACGGCGCGGCCAAGCCGGGCCGGCCAAGGTCGCGGCCGCGCTGCTGATTGCGTATCTCGTGATCTTCCACAGCAACCTGGTGTGGTGGCTGGCCGAACCCCTGAAGATCTCCGAACCGGCCCGGCCGTCCGACGCCATCGTCGTGTTCGCCGGCGGCGTGGGTGAGTCCGGAGCTGCCGGCGGCGGCGTGCAGGAGCGCATTTCGAAAGCGGTCTCGCTGTTCCGGGAAGGGGTCGCGCCCCGCATGATCATCTCGTCGGGTTTCGTGTTCACGTTGCGCGAGGCCGAGGTGATGAAGGCCATTGCCGTCGACAACGGCGTGCCCGCCGCGGCGATTGTCCTCGAGCAGCGCGCGGCGAACACCTACGAGAACGTCACCTTCACGCGCGACATCCTGGCGGCGAACGGGTGGCAGCGCGATCGCCCTGGTCAGCTCGCCGTATCACATGCGCCGCGCCCTGCTGACCTGGCGCAAGGCGGCACCCGGCGTCGAAGTGATCGCGACGCCGCCGGAGAGCTCCAGTTTCTACGCACACCGGCGAGGCGCAAGCCTCGAGCAGATTCGCGGACTGCTGCAGGAATATGCGGGCATCGCGTACTACTGGTGGGCCGGCCGCATTTGACCCGTTCGCGCCTGACGAAAATTCTCACCGTCGTGCTGGCCGCCGGCGTCGCCGGTGTGCTCAGCCTGATCGCGATCGAGGTCTGGGTGCGCAGCGCCTGGGATGAGTCACGCGGCAGGCCGGGGTTCTTTCTGAGCGATCCGGTCCGAGGCCAGCGCCTCGCCGCCAATTACGACGGCTGGTTTGCCGGCGTGCCCGCGCACACCAACGCACTGGGTTTTCGCGATACGCGCGAGTACGCGCTGGCCAAGCCGCCGGGTACGTTCCGGATCCTCGTGTTCGGCGATTCGGTGACGTTCGGCCACGGCGCGCTCTACGAGACGTCGTATCCGTACCTGTTGGAGCAACGGCTGCGCGAATGGCGTCCCGACGTGAAGTGGGAAGTGTGGAACCTCGGCATCCCCGGCTACAACACCGCGCAGGAGCTGGCGTATCTCAACGAGGTCGGCCAGAGGTATCAGCCCGACCTGGTCGTGGTCGGATTTTTCTCCAACGACTTCACCGGATTCGAGCCGCAACAGAATCCGGGCCTGGCCGCGCGCACCACCAGCGCCGTCATGCGCACCATGCAGCGCTTCGTCTATTCGACGGAGTTGTACAAGCGCATCTACCTGACGCTTCGCTTCAGGCTGATGGAGTCGAGGGAGAATCAGGACCGGCTCGCGCACCTCGAAACGGAGGACGCCCTGCTGGGCAGGCCGGACGTCGACCAGGCGGCCGAGCAGACACTCGGCGGCTTCGAGCGTCTCAGCGATCACGACGTGCGAAGCTTCCAATGCCTGAATACCGGACCCGCGGGGCCGCCGGCGCTGGCCAACGACCTGCGCGCGCGGGCGCCGCACCTGCGCGGCTGGTTCGACGCGGTGTCTGCGCTGCAGTCGCTGCACCGCGAGGGCACATACCGCATCGCGTTTTTCGTCAACATGGCGCCCGAGGAATGCAAGGAGCCGGATCGGTTCTACGATCACGGGTCCGGCGCCGATAGCGCCGCGCTGCTCGAGGTGCTCGGTAAGGACACGCCCGCGGTCAGCGCATGGCCCGAGTTCCTGTACTATCGTCCCTCGCAGATGCCGGCAGCTTCGGGACACTCGCTTGGTAACGCCAACCTGGTGAAGGCACAGGCGCTCTTCAACTTCCTGCGCGACCGCGTGCTGCCGCCGCTGCTGTCGCAGGCGACCACACCATGACGCCGGCCGGAGCCTCGCTGTTGCCGCTTCTCCAGACGCTGCTGATCGCGTTTGCGGCCTCGGTGGCACTGGTGCCGGTGGCGAGGGTGCTCGCCATCCGCATCGACGTGGTCGCCCGGCCGCGCGCCGATCGCTGGCACCGCACCGTGGTGCCGCTGCTCGGCGGCGTTGCGATCGGACTGGCCACGCTCATCACCTCGCTCGTGGCGGGGCTGGCGTGGTCGCTGCCGGTCGTGCTGTTTGCGTCGCTGGCGATGTTCGTGATGGGGCTGGTCGACGACATCATGCTGTTGCGGCCGGCCACCAAGCTGGTCGCGCAGATCGCGGCCGCCGCGGCGCTGGTCTACTTCGGCTTCCGTCTCAACTGGCTCGAATCACGCCTGCTCGACAGCGTGCTGACCATGGTGTGGGTGGTCGGACTGACCAATGCCTTCAACCTGCTCGACAACATGGACGGCTTGTGTGCCGGCACCGCCTTCATCGTCGCCGTGATGCTGCTCGCCGGTTTCTGGACCGGCGCCAGCCGCGACATCGCGATGCCGGAGATGACGCTGCTCGCGGCGCTGGCCGGCGCCGCGGCCGGTTTCCTGGTTTACAACTTTCCGCCCGCGTCGATCTTCATGGGCGATTCCGGCAGCATGCTGTTCGGGTTCAGCCTGGCGGCGCTGACGCTCGGGCCCGAGGGCGTGCGCGCCAGCCGCTCCGACGTGTTGTCGGTGATCGCCGGCCCGGCCTTCGTGCTGCTGATTCCCATCTTCGACACCACGCTCGTGACCGTGGCGCGGCTACTGTCAGGGCGATCGCCGGCCAAGGGCGGACGCGACCACTCCTCGCATCGGCTGGTCGCGATTGGCCTGTCCGAGCGCGACGCGGTGCTGGTGCTGTGGCTGCTCGCGTCGGTCGGCGGCGGCATCGGCTTGTTGTTGAGAAATTTCAGCCCCGACTGGTCGCTGCCGGTGGGCGGCGCGTTTCTGGTGGCGATGTGCGTGTTTGCGGTGTATCTCGCGCGCGTGCGGGTGTACGAAGACCTGCCGCCGGGCCAGATCACCGACGGGTTCACGCTGCTGCAGTCGAGCTTCATGAATCGCCGCCGGGTGTTCGAGGTGCTGGTCGATTCGTCGCTGATCGGCGCCTCCTACTACTGGGCCACCGGGCTGGTGTTCTCGGATCCCGAAGGCTACCTGCGCAACGCCGAGGTCTTTTATCAGTCGCTGCCGATCGTCATCGCGATCCAGCTGATTGCGTTCTTCGGCCGCGGGCTGTACCGGGGGATCTGGCGCCCGTTTGTCCGCAACGACATCCACAAGGTGCTCGAAAGCGTCCTGGCCGGCACGGTCATCGCCCAGGTGGTGCTGGTCGCGTACTACGGCTATTTCGCAGTGTCGTGGAAGGTGGTGCTGCTGCAGGCGGTGATGATCGCCGCTGCCGTCATCGTGTCCCGGCTGATCGGCCGGATGTTCCCGCCCTGACCCTCACGTCCGTGAGGGCTTGCCCTGAGCGAGCGATTCACTTCGCGAGCCGAAGGGCTCCGTCACCGGTCCGCCGAGCCTGAGCACGGCGGCGACGGTAATCGCCACAAACACGAACATCAGCGGCTGCACCGTGATGGTGTAGCGCATGTTCGTCAGCACGAAACAAATCGTCAACGGAACGTAGACGATCGGAATCAGCGCGTACAAAAACGGCGATCGCGCCCGCCAGGCGAGCACCACCCCCGCCAGGAAGGCCGCGAAATAGACGAGCGACGCCACCAGCCCGGCCTGGAAGATCAGCCTGCTCAGCGGGAACTGGTGCGTGGTCATTTGATCGTCGGTGCCGCGGATGATGAACAGCCGCACCATGCGATACGCCGACGCCGACGCAAACGCCAGCGGATCGCGGCGGATGTTGTCGAAGGCCAGCGCCGTATAGCGCCGCATCTCGTGAGGCTCGCGCCGGTAGAACACATTGTTCACCCTCACGCCTTCGACCAGTGGACAATTGCCTGCCGCGGCTGGTGGTTGGGTCAGCCGTTCGTGGCGGGAAATCAGCGCGCCGGCCAGGTTCCCTTCGACCACGAGATCGGTCTGTCGGCCGCGAAAATCGCGCGGCATGGCCAGGCTCGAACCGTCGCTCAACCGCATGACCGCGGCCTGTGGCGTGATCTGGAGATCGCCGAACGG
The DNA here is from genome assembly GCA_963795125.1 of uncultured Acidimicrobiia bacterium. GTDB lineage: Bacteria > Acidobacteriota > Vicinamibacteria > Vicinamibacterales > UBA2999 > 12-FULL-67-14b. The sequence continues at coordinate 834,295 of CAWCGQ010000003.1, forward strand.
ATCGCTGGCCTGCGGCAACAGGCGCGACACCGCCGCCGCCAGATCGTCGGTGTCGGTGTTGCCGTCTTCGGTGAGATCGAGCCGCGCCTGGTCGGGGAGCGGCTCGCCCCAGGCGAGGTGGCGCATCAGGCGGGCGATGTCGAAAACGTCGAGCAGCTCCTGGCGGCTGTCGAGATCGCCGAAATGATCGTTCGACACGAAATAAATGAACGGCGCGTCGTTGCCGCCGGCCGGCACGGTCGTGCCGCCGCCGTCGAAGAAGTAATAGACCGTGGTGGGCGCGCGTTGCGGCGGGGATCTCGAATTCATGGCGGCCGGCGACCACCGCCCGCGCATCGAGCCAGCGCAGCTCGCCGTCGCGATCGGTTCGATATCCGAGCCGTAGTGCCGCGGCCTCGGGCACACAGCGAGGCGTGGCCGAGATGACGATCGGCGCTTCCAGGCTGGTGTAGTCGAACGGCGGCGAGGCGAAGATCGAGCGCGGGTTGTGGGCGCGGCTCTCGAGATACGGGCCGGTCTGCAAGGTTCCGTACCACAGCTGGATGCCGCCGTGCGTGCTGGTCGGCAGCACCGTGCCGGTGTAGTGGTAATTGCGGACGATCCACGGCATCAGCATCGCCGTCATCGCCGTGCCGAACACGACGCCGTGCAGCAGGGTGCGGGTGCCGTGCGGGCGCCACACCGCGTAGCCGGCGATCGCGATCACCGGCAGCAGGATCATGTTGGGGCGGAACTGCGGCACCACCCCCGACAGCGCGCCGGCGGCGGCGAACGCGAGGAGGCTGGAGCGTTTGTGCCCGCGCACGAAATACAGCAGCGACAGCAGGAACAGCACCGTGCAGATGGCGTCGGAGGACTGCGTCGACGCATAGACGGTGTTGAACGAAAAGATCGCGGTGATCCACGCCGCGAGCGCCGCGATCCGCCGGCCGACTGCCGGGCGCGCGAGCATGAAGAGCAGGAGCGGTGTCAGCGCGTTGATGAACACCTGGCCCGTGACCGGGGCCCAGGTGTGCGCGCCGAAGAACTTGTAGAAGATCGCGAGGTAGTAGGTGTAGCCCCACGGCACGTCGGTGGTGGAGAAGGGCTCGCCGAGCGCCAGCTCCCTGGCCAGCGCATCGTATTGATCGATGCCGCGCCAGCCCCAGGGATGCGGCGCCCACACGAAGACGAAGAACAGGCCGATGGCCAGCGTCGTCAACGGCGCGAGGACCGTGACGCGCGGGGAGTCGAGCCAACGTTGCAGGGTGATGCGCATCAAGGCGAACGCCGCCCCGGAGGCGCGATCGCCGTTGTACTATATCGCGCAGTGCGAAGCAGAGGTCGAAGGGCGAGGGCGATCGTGTGGCTGATGGCCGGCGCCGCGGCACTCACCGCTCCCGGCGTCGACGCCCAGTCCGTCGACGGCTTCTCCGATTCACGCTTCGTCGAAGTGCGCGAGCCCCGGTCTCCTGATTACCCCGTCAACAGGTTCCTGATCGCCCGCGAGGCCACCGCCCAGACCGGGCGGGTGGTCGACACGACGCATGCCGCGGTGGCGCTGCTGTCGGCCTGGTTCGGGCCGCCGCCGCCGCCGATTACCGTGGCGGCCGTCCCGTGGAGCGGCCGTTTCAGCGGGGCCTCGCGCCCGGGCCTGGTGACGGTGCCGGTACGTTGGCTGACGCCGGTCCGTGACCAGTCGATGGAGCGCGCCTTGATCGGCGGCCTGCTGCGTTGGTACTGGAACGGCACCGGCCGGTCGGAGACCCCGTTCAACGAGTCGCTGGTCCTCTACGCCGGCACCCGCGCCGTTCACCAGTTGCTCGAAGGCAGTAACTTCGCGACCACGCGGTCCTTTGGCGGCCTGGTGCCGTTCCCGCTGCGTTCGGTGCTGTTGTCGCCGCCGGTGGCCGATCCGCGACCGCGCGTGTTTGGTTTCGAGGAGCTCGAGTTGCCGATCGGCGAACGCGAAGAGGTCCGTCGCGGGATGCAGGCGCTGCAGACCCTCGAGCGCTACGTCGGATGGCCCACCATGCTCGAGGCGATCTCCCGCGTGCGCGCTGCCAGGCCCGGCGGCCAGGACGTCGAAGCCTTGGCGTCGGCGCTCTCGGAGATGCGCGGCACGGACTTGCGGTCGCTCGTCAGGGAGTGCTTCCGCGCCGAGGCGGTGTTCGACTATTCGCTCGACGGATTGCAGACCCAGCCGGGACCGTCCGGGCTGCTCGAAACCACCCTGACCATCACCCGGCGGGGCACGGGGAGGTTCGCGACTGGCGACGATGGCGGCGATCGCGAAATGGCGATGCCGATCCTGGTGCGCTTCGCGGACGGCACCGACGCGCGAGACTTCTTCGACGGGGCCGCGCCGTCGGCGACGCTGGTGTACTCGACGACGGCCGCGGCCAAAAGCGCCGCCATCGATCCGGACGTGATGCTGCTGCTCGACGTGAACCGCGAGAACAATTCAGTGGTCCACGACCCCCCGATGTCGTTGCTCGGCGTGCGCCTGGCCCTGCACTGGATGACCTGGTTACAAAACGCCATGCTCAGCTACACCGCCCTGTTATGAGGCCCGCGTCACCGCTTCGCGCGCTGGCCCAGGGCGCCCTCGACGTCCTCAAGGCGCCGGTGATGCTGATCGCGATCGCCATCGTCACGCTCGCGATTGCGCTGCCGTTTGCCGCCTCGCTGCACGCGCGGCTGCAGGCCTCGTTGTCGGTGCAGCCGCAGATCTCGCTCGACGATACCGAGATCGATCCCGAATGGTGGATGGAATTTCGCGAGCACGCGCGCGGGCTCGAAGCCACTTTCACGCCGGCCGTGCTCGGCTTCGCCGCCACCCTCGATGGCTTGAGCGGCGTGCTCGATGGCCGCGGGCTCCCGCTCGCGATGGTGGCGCCGCTGGTCCTGTCCGTTGCCGCGTGGGCGTTCGTGTGGGGCGGCGTGCTGCAGCGTTTCCAGCGCGGCCGCGCCATCGGGCTGCGCGGCTTCCTGCGCGCGGGACGCGCCCACGTCGTGGGCTTTATCGTCATTGCCGCCGCGGCGGCGGCGGTGAACGTCGTTCTGTATCTCACGGTGCACCGGGTGCTGTTCGGGCCGATCCATCGCGTGCTGGTCGGCATGACGACCACCGAGCGCGACGCGTTCCTCGTGCGCGTGCTGCTTTACCTCGTCTTCGTTGCCCTGATCGCCATCGTCAGCTTGATCGCCGACTACGCGCGCGTGATTTCCGTGGCCGGCGGTGCGACCTCGCCCGCGACGACGATCCGCGCCGCAATCGAGTTCATCCGCCGCCACGCCGGCGCGGTCCTGGCGTTGTACATCGCGACCGGTGCGATCTTCGTGGTGATGACCATCGCCTACGGCACGCTCGAGATCTACGGCGGATCGCAGGTGGGCGGATGGCGCGCGATCGCGATCGGGCAGGCCTACGTGCTGGCCCGGCTGGCGATCCGGTTGACGTTCGCGGCTTCCGAGCTGCGCCTGTTCAACGCCCACCACGCCGCGGCCGCGCAGTAGGGGATGAGGACGACGTGCACGGGCACCACCAGTCGCTCGCCCTTCGGATAGACGATCACGATGGCGATGAACTGGGTCAGCGAAACGAGCGCCGGGATCAGCAGCGGCCACACCACGCCCTGGCGATGTCCAATCGCCAGCCATAATCCCGCAGCCGCCGTCGTCCACGTCAGGATGTAGACCGGCGAGTAGCCCCATCCGGGCGCGTACGGTTCGTAGAAGCCCAGCACGAACACCGCCTTTCGCCCCAGGTTCATGGCAAACAGCCGCGGCTCGGCGATGGCGTAGTCGATCACCGAGGCGGTGATGTCGCTGATGCCCGCCCCCCGATACCACCGTAGCCGGTCGGGATCGATCGTCAGGCCCGGCGGCAACTCGTTGCCGCCCAGCAGCGTGATGCCCAGCTCCGTCGAGGTTGGCGCGAACACCCCCGCGACGATGGCGTTGCGAAGCGCAACCAGCGAGAACACGGCGGCAAACGACACGATCAGGACCGCGAGCACCCTGTTCCGGCCGGTCCTGCCGCGAAGCGCGAGCCACACCGCCGGCCAGGCCACCACCCAGGCGAGTAGCGCCGTCGATCGGGTGATGGCCGCGATGCCGCTCAGAACGCCCGACCAGATCGCGCTCGGGATCTTCGGGTCGTCGCACAGGCGGATCATCGCCGCGGTTGAGGCCACGAGCATTGGAACGTAGAGCGACTCGTTCAGCGGCTCGGCCGCGATGTGCCAGAATTTCCAGCCGATGAAGGCGGCGGCAATCGGCAGCGCCACCACCCACGCGCGCTCGGCGGTAAACCGGATCGTGATCTCGACCAGTTTGACGATGGCCAGCGCGGCGAGCAGGCGCTGGACCAGGACCGCGCCAAACATGAACTCGCCGAACACCGCGTGGGTGCCCGCCAGGAAGTAGGGGTAGAAGGCCTGGTAATAAAACGGCTCGCCCTGGCCGAGCGGCTGGCCGCCGCTCATCAGGATGCCGTTGAACAGGATGTCGCGGGCATAGGTTTCGTAGGTCAGGGTGTCGTCGCCGCCGTTGAGCAGCATGACGCGGGTCGCCCACGGCCAGGCGAAGCGCAGCGCGTCGATCGCGGCGGCGGCGGCGAAGAGCGCGATTGCCTGATCGCGGCGTTGCCGATCGGTGGCCGGCGCGAAGAACGCCGCGATCTTTTTCCTCAGCGCCGCCAGGAAGACCACCAGGACGAGCCCGAGCGCCGCGACGTCGGCGATCGAGCGCGCCACACCGAGGAGGCGCGCGGAGGTCATTTGCCAGTCGCGAATCTGCTGCGTCACGACCTCGTCTGCATCGAACGGCACGCGCACGCCGTCGCGCACCGTGCCGGCGGAGAACTGCCGGGGCGCGCCGTACGGCGACGACAGCGCCACGTCGAGGCGGTGCCAGCCCGGCGTCAGCGCCATGCCGCCGTCAACCTTTTCCCCGTCGATGAATACTTCGCCGGTGGCGCCGGGAGCATCGACGTATACCGCGTCGGCGTCGGCCGGCGCCCGCCACAGCCCGCTCCATCGCGCCGAGAACTCGAGCAGCGAGCGCTCGCGCGGCCGCACCTGAAAGAAGCCGAACCGGCTGTTGTCGTTGAAAAAATTCAGCGGCAGCTCGTGATCGCCGGGAGCAAAATGCAGCCGGTGGTCGATGCGGGTGTAGGCGCGGCTCGAGAAGCCCGGGCTGCGTTCCGGCGCGCCGGTGGCGTCGAGCGTGGAAAAGTAGCGGGCCCTCAGGCCATTGCTGCCCGGGATCGCGAGGCCTGCGGTGGTGGTCAGGATCATGACCAGCGCGGCGGCCGGCGCCAGCGGCAGGCGCTCGCCCTGGAAGGCGAGCCAGCCGATCGCCACGAGCGCGGCGGCTTCGAGCGGACCAAGCGGCAGGCCGCCGACGAGTCCGCCGGCGTCGCTGGGGATGATGAAATACGCCGCCCAGATCAACCAGGCAAGCGTGCGGCGGCGATGCTCGGCGGGCACGTTCGGTTTCGACGAGTCTATGCCATCCTTAGCGCCACATGCAGTCATCCTTCCATTTCATTGACTGGGTGATCGTCGCCGTTTACCTCTCGGCCATGGCGCTCGTCGGCATTTATTTTTCGCGCCAGCAGACCAGCCTCGATCACTACCTGCGCGCCGCGCGCAACATGGGCTGGCTGCCGGTTGGGCTGTCGCTGATGGCCGCCCTCAACAGCGGCATGGACTACCTGATGCAGCCGTCGGCGACGATCAGGTACGGCCTGGTGCTGGTGTTCGGCATCACCTCGTGGTTTGCGCTCTACCCGTGGGTGGCGTACGTCGCGTTCCCGTTCTACCACCGCCTCAACTACTACACCGTCTACCAGTACCTCGAGGCCCGCTTCGACGTGCGGGTTCGCACGCTGGCGGCGGTGATCTTCATTTTGTGGCGGGTCGGCTGGATGGCGACGGCGATGTATGTGCCGAGCCTGGCGATCAACGCGGCCACCGGCGGCGCGGTCGACCTGAACACCGTCGCGATCGTCGTCGGCGCGCTCGTGACGCTCTACACCATGCTCGGTGGCATCCAGGCGGTGATCTGGAATGACGTGGTGCAGTTCTGCATCATGTTCGGCGGCCTGGCCGCGACGGTGGCGATCGTGTGGTGGACGGTGCCCGGCGGGCTGGGCGAGATCTGGGCGGTGAACGCGGCGGCGGGGAAGCTGGACTGGTGGCCGCCGCTGGTCGATCCGGCGGCGGCCGGGCTGTTCGCCCAGGTCGAGAGCTTCTTTCACCAGCCGATGACGCTCGTCACGCTGCTGGTCGCGCTCGTCATCGGCCGCATGGCGCAGTACACCAGCGATCAGGTGATGGTGCAGCGGCTCCAGACCACGCGCTCGCTGCGAGACGCGCGGTCGGCCTTCATGGTCAACGCCGCCGGCGATGCGGTGTGGATGATCGGCCTGTCGTTTGTCGGGTTCGCGCTGTTTGCGTACTTTCAGCGCGCGCCGCTGCCGCCCGAGTTCGCGACCGACAAGCTGGTGCCGTACTTCATGTCGGTGGCGTTTCCGGCCGGCGCGGTCGGCCTGGTGATCGCCGCGATCATGGCGGCGTCGCTGTCGAGCATCGATTCCGCCATCAATTCCTGCACCTCGGTGGCGGTGGTTGATCTCTACAACCGGGTCTGGCGCGGCGCCGAGATGCGGTCCGGGGCGCTCTCCGCGCAGGCCGAGCGCGCGCAGATCCGGGTGTCGCGCGTCGCCACGGTGTTGTTTGGCGCGCTCGGGACGACGCTCGCGTGCAATGTCTCGCGCATCGGATCGCTGCTCGAGATCAATGCCAAGGTGGTCAACGCCTTCACCGGTCCGCTGTTCGGCATCTTCCTGCTCGCGATGTTCAGCCGGCGGGCGAGCAGCGGCGCGGCGTTGGTCGGCGGCGTGGCCGGCGCCGTCACCGCCTACTACGTCGCCTATCACAGCCGCATCGGCTTCATGTGGCCGTCGACCTTTGGCCTCGCCGCCACGCTCGCCGCCGGCGCGGTGGTGTCGGCGGTGATGCCGATGGCCGCAGGCGATGCGCGGACGGCGCTGACGTGGCGAGCGGTGATGAATCGCCGCCCCTGATGCTAGAATTGTGAGCTTGTGGCTGCCCAAAAACGCGCACTGATCACCGGCATTACCGGCCAGGACGGTTCCTATCTCGCCGAGCTGCTGCTCGAGAAGGGCTACCAGGTTTACGGCGTGATTCGCCGGTTGAGTGCGCCGAACGTGTGGCGCATCCAGCACCTGCTGCCGCGCATTACGCTGCTGCAGGGCGACCTGCTCGATCAGCTGTCGCTCATCAAGGCGGTCGATCAGTCGCAGCCGGACGAGTTCTACAACCTCGCGGCGATGTCGTTCGTGCCCTCGTCGTGGGACCAGCCGATGTTGACCGGCGAGTACAACGCGCAGGGCGTGACCCGCGCCCTCGAAGCGGTGCGCAGCGTCAACCCGAAGATCCGCTTCTATCAGGCGTCGTCGAGCGAGATGTACGGCCGCGTGCGCGAAGTGCCGCAGACCGAAATGACGCCGTTCTATCCGCGCAGCCCCTACGGGGTGTCGAAGGTGTTCGGGCACTACATCACCGTGAACTACCGCGAGAGTTACGATCTGTTTGCGTGCTCGGGCATCCTGTTCAACCACGAGTCGCCGCGGCGCGGCATCGAGTTCGTCACCCGCAAGGTGACCGACGGCGTGGCGCGCATCAAGCTCGGCCTCGAAAAGAAGCTGATGCTCGGCAATCGCGACGCCTGCCGCGACTGGGGCTTTTCCGGCGATTACGTGCGCGCGATGTGGCTGATGCTGCAGCAGGACCAGCCCGACGACTACGTGGTCGCGACCGGCGAGGCGCACTCGGTGCAGGAACTGGTCGAAGTCGCGTTCGCGCACGTCGGGCTCGACTGGCAGGACTACGTCGGCGTGGATGAGCGCTTCCTGCGGCCCGCCGAAGTGGATCACCTGATCGGCGATCCGGCCAAGGCGAAAAAGGATCTCGACTGGGAGCCGACCGTCGACTTCAAGGGCCTGGTTCACATGATGGTGGACGCCGACCTCGAACGGCTGAAGTCGGGCCAGCTGATCGCCTGATGGCCTGACTGGCCTGACTGCCTGACCGCCTGAGAGATGTGACAGACAAGACGCGGGCGACGAGCGATCGATTTGGCTACGGCTGGATTGCGGCCGGTCTGCCTGAACCCGTTACCACCCCGGTTGACTACCATCTGCACCTGATGCAGACGGCGCTCGGCGCGCCGCCGCTGTCCGGGCTGGTGCTCGACGCCGGCGCCGGAGAAGGCATCGACCTGGCGTCGGTCGGACTGACCGCCGGGTGCCGCGCGGTTGGCGTCGAACTCAGTCCCGGCGGCGTGCGCGCCACCGCCGCGCGCATCGCCACGGTGCCGCGCGCCCGACTCGTCCAGGGCAACATCCTCGCCATGCCGTTTCGCGCGAACACGTTCGACCACGCCTACTCCTACGGCGTGGTGCATCACACCACCGATCCTGAGCGAGCGGTGCGCGAAATCGTCGGCGCGCTCAAGCCCGGCGCCAGCTTGTTGATTTACGTGTACGAGGACTTCGAGCGCCGCGGGTGGCCGTGGCGGCTCGCGCTCGGGCTCGTCAACGCCATCCGCCGGCCGGTGAGCGAGCTGTCGCCGACGGGCATTCGACGGGTGTGCGCGCTACTGGCGCCGATGGTCTTCATCACCTGCACGCTGCCGTCGCGGCACTTCGCCTGGGCGGCACGCTTTCCGTATCCGGCGACGCAGAATCCGACGATGAGGAGCCTGATTCCGGACTTGTACGATCGCTTCGCCGCGCCGATTGAAGAGCGCTATTCGGAAGCCGGGGCGCGCGCGCTCGTGGCGCAGGCCGGCTGCATCGTGAAGGCGTCGGCCTATATCCGCGGCTGGGCGGTGTGGGGCGAAAAGCCCCGCTAGCGGCGGATCCAGCGGGCGAGGCGTGAGGCCGGCCACGCCGTGACGATCGCTTCCGCCTGCCAGGCGGTGAGGGCCGCGCCGGCCGCGGTGAGCGCGTAGGCGGCCCAGGGCAGCGCCGGCCTCACGGTCCTCGGCATCACCACGATCAGCAGCGGTTGGACGAGCGCGGCGATCGCCACCGCCGCGGCGAGCGCGCGCAGCAGGTCCGGAGCGGGCGTGGTCCACAGCCGGCTGCCGATCGATCGCGCCGCCGTTGCGGTGAATGAGCTGTGCCATGCCGCCCTGATGGTGCGCTCGACGGCCAGCAGGGCGCCGCCGATCGCGCTCGATGCGAAGGCGTCGCGCACGCGATCGAATTCGCCGGTCATTGCGGCGCCACGCTCACGTCGTTGACCGTGCCGCTGATCGTGTACGCGTCGGTTCTGAGCATCAGCGGCGACCCCGGCGTCACCAGCTGGCCGCGATAGCGCCATCCTTCGCGCGATTCGTGCAGGCCCAGCGTCATCGTCACCATGTTGCCGGCGATCGCGGTGATCTCGGCCGCGCCCGCGCTGACGATCGCGTCACGATCGCCGACCCGCATTCCCTGGAGCGGCGACGCGAGCCGGATGCGCGCCACCGCCGCCCTGGCCTCGCCAGGCGGGGCGACCTCGTCGATCTCGAAACGCCACCCGCCCGGCAACGTGACGGCAATTGGCGGCGGCTGCGTCAGTGATTCGCCGCCGATCGCGCACGTGTCCACGCTCGGCCAGTCGCATCGAAGGACGAGCTCCGCGGCGCGTTCAACCCTGCCGGGGATCGGCAGGTCCGCCGCCTGGGTTCCAACGGCGACGCGTGCTCTCGCCGGACGCACCGGACCCATCGCGACAATCTGAAAAGCGCCCGGAGCGGTCGGCTCGGATGCGAACCCCGGCGTGAGCGAGTCCGCATCGGCCGTCGTCAGGCTGGTCAACCAGCCGTAGGCCCGCACCGACGGTCCTCCCGTCGCCTGGATTTCGACCGCGTCGCGCGCCCGCGCCACCTCCTGCACACCGTCGTAGAGGATCAGATCGTGTCTGCCGGGCGGCACCAGTCCGACGAGCACGTCGGCCGAGTTCGGCGTTTCGAACACGAAGCCCATCGCACTCGCCGATCCGATCGCGGCGCGCAACAACGGGTTGAAACCGCTGCCCTTGACCTTGAGTTTCGCGGTGAGCAGGCTGCCGCCCGCCACGCGCCGTTCCTCTTTCGTCACTTCGACGCGGGTGACGCTCTCGATCACCGGCCGCGACGGCCGGAAGAGCAGGAACGTGGCATAGCCGATCGGCAGCAGCAGCAGGATGAAGACGCCGGCGGCGGCATCGACCAGGTTGAAGCGGCCGAACACACGCCCATCGCGATCGATCACCGTCATGTCCACCCGCCTTCGCGGATCGCGGCGGCGGGGCGAGCGGCCCTCGACGGCCCGGGCGCGGCGCCTCGCGACAGCAGATACTCGGCGACGCTCAAGCCGCCGAGCACCGCGACCCAGAGCAAGTACGGCGACACCAGTCCGCGCAGGCGCAGCAGGGTGCCGACGTTGCCGTTGGTGACCGCCAGCGCCGCCGCGGTGGGCAGCACGAAGCCGATGAGCAGGGCCGTCACCACTCGATCGCGCCGCCACCCGGCGACGGCGCCAATCGGTGCGAGTGCGACGACGAGCAGCCAGACGATGTGCTCGGGGAGGAAGAGGAGCTCGCTTCGCGATGCGATCTCCCAGGGCCACGGCGTGAACAGGAAACTGCGCGCGGCGCGGAGCAGGAATCGCGCCGCCTGGCCGTCGGTGAGCGTCAGCGGCCACGCCGCCGGCGTACCGGGATGCATGTAAAAGCCATCGTCGAGCAACTTGTAGGCGTGGCCGGTGGTGAAGACATGACCGGCGCTGGTCTTCGCGGCCGAGGTGATGCCGTCGATCGCGCGGGTGTGAAGCGCCGGCTGCGTCCACGCTACCGCGGCAACGATCGCCGCCAGGGCGATGACGGCCAGCGCCCGGCGCCGCGTCTGGAATGCCACCGCCAGCGCGATCGCCGTAGCGATACCGGCGAGCGACAGCAGCAGGGCTCCACGGCGCAGGTCGTCGAGCGCCCACAGGCACACCACGGCCAGCACCATCGCCGCGATGCGCGCCGGCACGCGAGGATGCCGCAGCGCCGTCACCACGAGGGTCAACAACAACGCGGTCACGAAAAAGTAGGTCGACTCTTTGAGCAGGGAGGTGGACGAGACGAACAGGGACGGCAGGAACAGCAGGGTCGTCAATCCCAGCGCGGCGGTGGTCGCCCCGTAGGCCTGCCGCGCGAGCCGGAACATGAGGTAGGCGCCCGTCACGAACAGCAGCGCGTTGGTCGCGCGCATGCCGTACGGCGCCGGGCCGAACACGGTTTGCAGGACGGTGAGCAGCTGGAGGTAGCTGGTGCGCCCGTACTCGTCCGAGACGATGAAGTAGTCGTACTTGCCCTCGGTCAATCCGAGCGTGATGTCCCGAGCGCGAATGGCCCTGGAGAGGTAGTAGGCGTCATCGCCGGCCAGCGCGCCGACGCTCAGGTCGTTCAGCAGCGGAATGCCGCCGACCATCACCGCGCCGATGAAGGCCAGCCGCGCCGCCAGCGCGATCCCGACAATCGCCAGCAGGCGGCGGCGCTCCGGGTGCGGCAGATCGTGGCCGGCCACCATCAGCAGGGCCGCAGCGGCCGCGAGGGTGCAGGTTACGAGCGGCGATGCGGCATAGATCAGGGCCAGGCCGACGCCCGCCGCGGCGCTCCATCGCCAGTTCAACACCGCCTGCATGATACATTGCCTGTCCGTGTTGGCCCCCCGGCACGCCCCTCGCTTCACACTGTTGGCCATTCAGGCGGTGCTCACCGTCCCGCTGTTCGTGTGGCTGTACGGATGGCAGGTGGTCGATCTGGTCGAATGGCGCACCGTCACCGCCGCGCCGTTCAGCCTGTCGCTCGATCCTTCACGGCAGTTCCTGTATGGTTCACCGTTCACGCATCTGCTCGGCGCCTACTATCAGCGGCAGGGGCTTGGGGTCGGCGAGTCATTCCTGGTGGTGCACGTCTTCGGCCTCGCGCTGCTGTCGTATGCGGCATTTCGTGCGCTGACCACGCGCCTCGGCTCCGATTACTGGGCCGCCGGCGCGCTGGTGATCGCCGGCTCGCCATTGCTGCTGACCATCGTCAGCTGGATCGGCAAGGACGACAGCTTCCTGCTCGCCTTCTACCTGCTGCTGCTGATGTCGCGTTCGCCGCTGACGCGCGCGATTCTCGGCGCGTTGATGGTGGCGTGTCATCGCGAGCTGGCCACCGCGATGCTGCTGGCCCACATGCTGGTGCGTTCCTGGAGCGTGTCCGTCGCCGCCGGCGCCGCCGGCGGACTGGCATTGTCGTACGCCTACACCAACGCGCTGCTCGACGCCGCGCCGCTGACCCGCTTCGACTACATGCTCGAGCACGCGCGCGGGCTGTTGAGCGGCGTGGCCGCGCGTCCGCTCACGCACTTCGTGGCGGCGCTCGGCCCGTTCTGGCTGTATGTGCTGCGGCCGTCGTCGCTGACCGTCAGGCGCGCGGCGGTGCTGGTCGTCGCGGCGGTGCTGGCCTCGATGACGCTCGACTTCACGCGGGTGTTCGTGCTGGCATCGGCGCCGCTGTTGATCGAGCTGACCGAGCAACTCGTCACCGAGGCCCGCGAACATGGCGGCATCGCGCTGCTTGGCCGGCGCTGGCCGGTGGGCGTGCTCGGCATGCTCGCCTTTGCCCAGCTGCAGCTGGCGGGCGATCGCCTGAGCTGGATGCGCGGCATCTCGTGGGTCATCACGCAATGAGCGCACCGGCGTCGCCGCACGATCGCGCGCGCGACTGGCTCGCCGAGCATCTGCAGGCCCTGGTCTGGATCGCGCTCGCGCTGTGGGCGCCGCCGATCGGCGTTCACGGTGCTGGTCGATCTCGGATTGGCGGGCGGCGCCGGGTCCGGCTACCCGACGCTGCGCGACCCGGGATTGCTGTTGAGCGTCATGCAGATCCTGCTGATGACGGCGGCGCTGCCGTTGCTCTACCTGCGCCGGCGGTCGATCGCCTTTCAACTGTTGTGCGGCTCGCTTGGCATCTGGGCCGCGCACGCCGCGTGGACGATCCAGGGTCGATTGCGGCTGATCGGCCGGAGTGACCTGGTGTCGCGCGAGACGCTGATCACCGTCCTCACGCTGGCCGTCGCGTCGTACGTGCTGTTCGAAGTGCGCGGCCGCTACACCCGGGCCGGCGCGCTCACTGCCCGGCCGACCACAAGTCAGCCACCCGTTGTCCTACGGACAGACAGGACGTGAGTCCGGGCGAGTCGATGCCCGCGGCCTGAATCACGCGGCCGTTGACGGCGTCGCGCTCGATCAGGAAGTCGGCGGCCTCCTGATCCGGGCCGTGTAACTTCGCGCGGATGCCGCTGCCGCCCGGCTGCAGGTCGGCGAGCGTGACCCACGGCAACAGATGCTGCGCCAGCTCGACGAACCCTTCGAGCGGCATGCGGCCACCCTCGTAGTCGTCCTTCGAAGCCTGATAGTGGATGGTCGGACCGAGCGTGACCGAGCCCCACGTCGTCTTGGCAAGATGGACGCCGAGGCCGACGCCTGACGCGTGCGGCAGCGGATAGACCAGTCCGTTGACCATCGAGCGGCGAGACGGCTTGAGCTCGGCGTACTCGCCGCGGCACGGGTAGATATGAAACGACCCGGCGCCGAGCAGGTCCGAGACGGTGTCGGCGTAGAGGCCCGCGGCATTGACCACGGTGCCGGCGACGAAGCGCTCGTGAGGGGTGGCGAGCTCGATGCCGTCGGTCAGGGTGGTGGCGCCGATCAGCGGGCTGCCGACCACCATCGCCACGTCGTGATCGCGGCACAGGTGCTCGAGCGCCTTGACCAGGGCTTCCGCCTCGAGAATGCCGGTGTCCGGCGACCAGAGCGCGGCGACTCCGTGCACGTGCGGCTCTTTGGTCTTGATGAAGTCGGCGTCAACCCACTGCACCGTGACGCCGTTGGCGTGCGCCTTTCTGCCGAGCGCCTCCAGGGCGGCGACTTCGCCGTCGTGCGCCGCGATCACCAGCTTGCCGCAGCGAGCGTGCGGCACGCGATGCGCCGCGCAGAAGGCGAACAGGCGATCGCGTCCGTCCACGCACAGGCGCGCCTTGAGCGAACCGGTCGGATAGTAGAGGCCGGCGTGGATCACGCCGGAGTTGTGCGTGCTGGTCGCCCGGCCCGGGCGGGATTCGCGCTCGAGCAGGCAGACCGACGCCCCCCGCCTGGCCAGTTCCAGGGCCGATGCCAAGCCCGTCACACCTCCGCCCACAACTGCAACGTCGACGCGTAACATCCTTTTCACTATAGCCGACCGGTTGCGCCCATGGGTCGCCGGCGGGTATTATTGGACGTTTGTGACCGTTCCTTTGCTCGATCTCCAAGCACAGTACGCGCCGCTCCGGCAGCACTTGCTCGACGCAGTCACGCGAGTCTGTGACAGTCAGCGCTTCATCGGCGGGCCCGAGGTCGAAGGGCTCGAGCGCGAGCTGTGCGACACGCTCGGCTATCGGCATGCGCTCGGCCTGTCGTCCGGCACCGACGCCGTGCTCGCGGCGCTGATGGCGCTCGACATCGGTCCCGGCGACGAGGTCATCACCCCGACCTACTCGTTTTTCGCAACCGCAGGCTGCGTCGTGCGGGTCGGCGCGACACCGGTGCTGGTGGACAGCGAGCCCGGCACGTTCAATATCGATCCGACCGCCGCGATTGCCGCGATCACCCCGCGCACCAGGGCGATCGTCCCGGTGCACCTGTTCGGACAAGCGGCGGAGATGGCGCCGCTCGTCGAGGCTGCGAGCGCCCGCGGCATTGCCGTGATTGAAGACGCGGCCCAGGCGATCGGCTGCACCTATCACGGCGCCCCGGTCGGCACCATCGGCGCGATTGGCTGCTTCTCGTTCTTTCCGAGCAAGAACCTCGGCGCGTTTGGCGATGCCGGGTTTGTGACCGCCAACGACGCGGCGCTGGCCAAGAAGCTGCGCCTGATTCGCACGCACGGCATGGAGCCGAAATATTTCCATCACCTGATCGGCGCCAACTTCCGCATCGATGCGATCCAGGCGGCGGTGCTGCGCGTCAAGCTGCCCAGGCTCGCCGGCTGGAGCGAGGGCCGCCGCGCCAATGCCGCGCGTTACCGCGCGCTGTTCGCCGATGCCGGGCTGAGCGAGGTGGTCCTGCCGATCGAGGCGCCCGACCGCACCCACATCTACAACCAGTTCGTGATTCGGGTGCCGGAGCGGGACCGGCTGCGCGCGCATCTCGATGCCGCGGGCATCGGCACCGAGGTCTACTATCCGGTGCCGTTTCACTTGCAGACGTGCTTCGCCGATCTGGGCTACCCGAAGGGCGCCTTCCCGATCGCCGAGGCCGCGGCCAACGATTCGCTGGCGTTGCCGATTTATCCGGAACTGACCGAGGCGCAACAGGCGGCGGTGGTCAGCGCAGTTCGAACCTTCTATCACGGACAATAGGCACACATGGAATTATTGAAGAAGATCGAATCCAGGCAGGGGAAGTTGGGCGTGATCGGTCTGGGCTATGTGGGCCTGCCACTGGCGGTCGAGTTCGCTCGCGCCGGCTTTGGCGTGATCGGCTACGACATCGATGAGGGCAAGGTCGCCGAGTTGATGGCCGGCCGCAGCTACATCCCCGACGTGTCATCCGAGCATCTGGCCGAGGTGGTCAAGAGCGGCAAGTTCGTCGCCACCACCGACAGCAAGCGGCTGGCCGATGCCGACATCATCGACATCTGCGTGCCGACGCCGCTGCGCAAGACCAAGGACCCCGACATGACCTACGTCGTCCAGGCCGTCGAGGCCGTGGCGGCGGTGCTCAAGAAGGGCCAGCTGATCATCCTCGAGTCGACGACCTATCCCGGCACCACGGTGGAGGTGGTGCAGCCGACGCTGGCCGCCAAGGGGTTCAAGCCCGGCACCGATTTTTATCTCGCCTTCTCGCCCGAGCGGGTCGACCCGGGTAATCCGCACTATCAGACCAAGAACATCCCGAAAGTCGTGGGTGGTATCAACGAAGACAGCACCAGGGCCGCGGTGGCGTTCTACAGCCAGGTGATGGACACCGTCGTCCCGGTGAGCTCGCCGAGCGTGGCCGAGATGGTCAAGCTGCTCGAGAATACCTTTCGCGCCGTCAACATCGGCCTGGTCAACGAGCTGGCGCTGATGTGCCACCGCATGGGGCTGGATGTCTGGGAAGTGATCGACGCGGCCAAGACCAAGCCGTTCGGCTTCATGCCGTTCTATCCGGGCCCGGGCCTGGGCGGGCACTGCATCCCGATCGATCCGTTCTACCTGTCGTGGAAGGCGAAGCAGTACAACTTCGAGGCGCGCTTCATCGAGCTGGCGGGTGTGGTCAACGGCGCGATGCCGGAGTTCGTCGTCCAGCGGGTCATCGACGCGCTCAACATGCAGAAGAAGTCGGTCAACGGCTCGCGCGTGCACGTCATCGGCGTCGCCTACAAGCGCGACGTCAACGACCTGCGCGAGTCGCCGGCGCTCGAGGTGCTCGAGCTGCTCGCGCAGCGCGGCGCCACCGTCAGCTACACCGATCCCTACGTGCCGGAATTCAAGCACGCGCATCTCGACTTGAAGAGCGTCGACGCCGGCACCATGCACCAAGGCGTCGATTGCGGCGTGATCATCACCGACCACAAGGTGTTCGACTACCCGTCGATGGTCGACAACTTCAAGCTGCTGGTCGATACCCGCAACGCGCTCAAGGGCGTCACCCGCGAGCACGTGGTCCGGCTGTAATGCTCTACACGCCGTCCAGGATCCCGGGCGCCTGGGTGATCGACATCACGCCGATCACCGACGCGCGCGGGTTCTTTGCGATGGCGTGGCTGCCGGGCGAGCTGAGCGAGCGCGGCATGAACCCGGCGCTGGCGCAGAGCAACCTCGCCTTCAATCACAAGCGCGGCACGCTGCGCGGCATGCACTTCCAGAAGGCGCCGCATGCGCAGGCCAAGATCGTCCGCGCGATCCGCGGCGCCCTGCTCGACGTGATCGTCGATTTGCGCGAAGAGTCGCCGACCTACCGGCAATGGGACGCGGTCGAGCTCACCGCCGACAACCGGCGCATGTTGTACATGCCGGAAGGTATCGCGCACGGCTACCTGACGCTGACCGACGACGTCGAGGCCTATTACCATGCGTCGGCGCCGTGGGCGCCGCAGGCCGAATCCGGCGTGCGATGGGACGACCCGGCGTTCGGCATCGAGTGGCCGTTCGAGCCGACGGTGATTTCCGAGAAAGATGCCAATTGGACGCTCGTCCCCCGGTAGCACCGCGCTAATCGCGGGCGCGCTCGCGATCGTCACGCTGGTCCTGTACGCGTGGCGGCTCAGTGCTTCGCCGATCCATTTGCACTACGACGAGATCTTCTTCGGCCTGCAGGCGCATGCCATTCAATCCACCGGCCGCGACCTGAACGGGCGGTGGTGGCCGGTCTACTTTCAGCTCGAGAACACCTTCAACTGGTATCAGCCAATGGCGGTCTACTGGAGCGCCGCCGTCCTGTCGGTGGTCCCGCTGTCCGACGCCGCGATCCGCCTTCCCACCGTCCTCGTTGCCGTCGCCAATGTGGTGTTGATGTTCTTTGCCGCGCGGCGCCTGACCAGCAGCATCGGCTGGGGCGTGGTCGCGTCCGTGCTGTTGATGCTGACGCCGGCGCATTTCATTCACAGCCGCCTCGCCATGGACTACGTCTACCCGCTGCCGTTCGTGCTGGCGTGGCTGATACTCATCCAGCGCTACCTGGATCGGCCCGCGGTCCGGGTGATCGCGCTTGCGGGCGTCAGCCTCGGCCTGGGTTTCTTCAGCTACATCGCGGGCAGCGCGCTCACGCCGATGTATCTGCTCGCGACGCTCACCGTGGTGCTGTGGCGCCGGCAGCCGGCGGCCCACGCCGGTGCGGCGATCGCGGGGTTCGCGGTGCCGGTGATTGCCGCGGCGCTGTTCGTGCTGGTCCATCCGGAAACGGTGCCCGACCTGCTTCAGAAGTACGGATACGGCCAGGCGGCGGCGAGCGCGGGATTCGATCCACTGCAGCGCCTCAGGGAAGCGGTGAACGCACGGACCGTCTCGGACGCGCTGAATCACTATTGGCGGTTCTTCAGTCCCGGCTATCTGTTCGTGAGCGGCGGCGCCAACCTGACCAACTCGACGCGCGCGGCAGGGGTGTTGCTGTGGCCGGTCGCCATCCCGCTGGTCGTTGGCCTGGTCTCATCGCTCCGGCGCGGCGGCACCTTCAACGCCTTGCTCTGGTTCGGGCTGCTGACCGCGCCCATTCCGGCCACGCTCATGCCGGAGGACTACACCATCGATCGCGAGCTCGCGCTGCTGCCGTTTGCCGTGCTGTTCATCACCCAGGGACTGCAGGCGATGTGGCACCAGCCGCTGACCAGAAAGGTCGGGCAGTTGACGATGCCGGCGGCCGCGATCGTTGCCGCGATCGCGATGGGTTATTCGGTGCTCACGCTCGCGCAGCGGGGGCAGATGTCGGGATCGGCCCCGTGGCTGGGGCTTGCGGCGGCGGTGGTGTGGGCCATCGGTGTGGCGCTCGACCGCACCGCCACCTGGCGCCCGGCGGCGGCGCTCACGCTGGTCCTCGTGCCCGTCTTGTTCACCCCGTTCCTGGCGGACTACTTCGACGGGTATCGATTGCGGGCGTCGGAGTGGTTCGGTGGGAACATCCGCGGCGCCATGGAGGAACTGGTGCGGCTGGACCGAGAATCGCCGGCCGCCGAAATTCGCTTGAGCACCGACGTTCCCTACGTCCGATCGTACTGGCGCTTCTATCTGACGATGTGGGAGCGGACCGACCTGTTCGCGAAAACCCGGCCGTTCGATGCCGGCAGTCTCGGCGGCATCGACCTGCCCGCGAACGGTTATCTCCTGTCGGCCGCAACCGACGCCGGCACCGCCGAGCTTGCCCGTCGTCAGGCGATCGTGCGGATCGGCGGCGCCGGCGACGCGCCTGGCGGACCGGAACAGTTCACGATCTACCGGGTGCTAGCGCGTCCCTGACCGCGTCAAACACCTCGTCGACCGTGATCGACTGCATGCAGACGTTGTTGCGGCAGGGCGACAGCCGATGGTTGAA
The DNA here is from genome assembly GCA_963795125.1 of uncultured Acidimicrobiia bacterium. Lineage (GTDB taxonomy): Bacteria > Acidobacteriota > Vicinamibacteria > Vicinamibacterales > UBA2999 > 12-FULL-67-14b. Next base: position 853,424 of record CAWCGQ010000003.1, read on the forward strand.
GACGCTGACGCACGGACTGCACGCCAGCTCCTTCCAGATCACCGTCGTCGCCGGCGCGAGCGGCCCGAACAGGCGCGGGGTTTCCGGCCCGAACAGCACGATGGCGTGCACGGGAGTCAGCGAGGCGAAGTGGCCGGGCCCGCTGTCGTTGGTCACCAGCACCGTTGCCAGCGTATACAGCGTCAGCAGCTCCCGCAGCGTCGTCTGGCCCGCCACCGAGATGACCCGGGGCGAGGCGAGCGCGCGGCACAGTCCTTCGGCGATCGCCCGTTCCGACGGCGCGCCGGTGAGCACGACCAGCGCGTCCGGATAGCGTTGCAGGATCCGCGTCGCGCAGCTCGCCGAAGCGGGAGGTTTCCCACTTTCGCAGCGGCAGCAGATCGCTGGCGTTGGGATTGAGCACGACAATTGGCCCGCCGGACTCGCCGAGCCGCCGGCGCATCCGTTCACATTCGTCCGCCGTCGGGGAGAAGACCGGCGCGGCCTGCGGCGACGCGGCGCGGATACGCTCGAGCGGCAGTTTCACGAGCGGCTCATCCCGCGGATCGACAAACGCTGCTTCGACCAGCACCGAATACTGCACCGCGATGTGCAGCTGCGGCAGGTACTGGACGCGATGCGTCATCAGGTCGCCGCGATAGGGCAGCTCGCCGGTGAAGCGATGCAGGCCGACCCGCGTCGCCGCGCCGGTCAGGAAGGTGAAGATCGCCGATGCCCGCGAGAAGAACTCCATGTCGATCACGGTGTCGATCCGGTGCCGCCGGACCGCCACCGCGGCCTTCAGGAAATCGACCACGAACGTCGACAGCGCCCGGTCGCGGATGCAGATGACGTTGGCCGGAGGCACCGTGCCGATGGCGTCGAGGATGGCGCGATTGCTTTCGAACACGCAGAAGTAGACGTGGTCGCGGCCGACGGCGCGGGTCGCGCGGGCGATCGCGTCCTGGGCGAGGACGGTTGCGCCCTGCTCGATGAACTTCAGGAACAGAATCTTCCGCGGTCCGACGCCGGCTGGCTGCGCCGCCAGATCGTGCAGGCGGCGAACGAGGGTCAGCAGGGCGCAGGCCGGGACGCCTAGCCAGTAATCGAGGAAGCGGATGGTGGTGGCGCGCATTGAGGGCGGAGGCCCGGCAATGAGACTACGATCCGATCACGCCATGCAAGGGACTGCTGGCGGTTGCGTACGACTTGCGCGGAATGCGTCCCGCGAGGAAGGCGAGGCGCCCGGCTTCAACCGCGAGCCGCATCGCCCGCGCCATCATCACGGGGTCCTGCGCGCCGGCGATGGCGGTGTTCATCAGCACGCCGTCGGCGCCGAGCTCCATCGCCACCGCCGCGTCCGACGCCGTGCCGACGCCGGCATCGACGATCACCGGCACGGTCGCCTGTTCCTTGATGATGCGGATGTTGTTGGGATTCTGGATGCCGAGGCCGGATCCGATCGGCGCGCCGAGCGGCATCACCGCCGCGGCGCCGGCGTCGGCGAGCTTGCGGCACATCACCGGGTCGTCGTTGGTGTAGGGCAGGACGATGAAGCCCTCCTTGACCAGCACGCGGGTGGCGTCGAGCAGCCCCTCGTTGTCGGGGAACAGCGTCTGCTCGTCGCCGATCACTTCGAGCTTTACCCAGTTCGACATGCCGGCTTCGCGCCCGAGCCGCGCGGTGCGAATCGCCTCCTCAGCGGTGTAACAGGCCGCGGTGTTCGGCAGCAGGAAGATCGTCGCGGTATCGATGTAGTCGAGCAGCGACTCGGTCTGGCGGGTGATGTCGACGCGGCGCACGGCCACCGTGGCCATGTCCGCCCCGGAGGCGACGTGCGCGTCGCGCATGATGGCGTGCGACGGGTACTTGCCGGTCCCCACGATCAATCGCGAGGCGAACGTCCGGCCGGCGATCACGAGTGAATCAGTCCGAAAATCTACGATCAACAGACTGCCATCCATCTGCCATCGCTCAACCTCCGCCAACGAAGTTGACGATCTCGACTTCATCGCCGTCCCTGATGACCGACGAGTCGTAGGCCGCCTTCTTGACGACGGCGAGGTTGAGCTCGACGGCGACCCTGCGGGCGTCGATCTCGAGCTGTTCGAGCAGGGCGCTGACGCTGAGCGGTGCCTGCAGTTGATGCGGGTCGCCGTTAAGTGTGATCGTCATCTCGGAGACCAGGATCGTACCACACCGCGCTATAATTATTGATTGTCCATGCCATCGAATACGCCCCTGGGCATCGGCGGTTTCACGTTCGCCGACCTGCATCAACCCGCCCGTCTGCGCGAGCTCTACGGCCGCTTCGTCGAGCAGGTGAAAGCGCTCGAGCCCGAGCTGTGGGCGCAGTGGCAGCACTACCGCGAAGTGCCCGAATCGCTCGGCCCGGTGGCGCGCGGCAACATCGTCGTCGCCATGGCGCCGCACGTCAGCCGGTTCATCAGCGCGCTGTTCGGCGTCGGCGATGACGCCGCCGCGCTGGTCGCCGCGACCCGCGCCTACGACGTGCTGTTTCGCTTCAAGATTGACTTCGTCCGCCGGCGCGCGTTGCCGCTGCTCAAGGGCGGCGCGCAGGTCGAGGCCACCGCCGAGGACCATGCGCTCGCGGCAGCGATCCTCGGCGGCGACGACGCACACGACGCCGAGATGCGGCTGGCCCAGTACGGCTGCTCGCTGCTCGATCGCGAGGTCGCCGACAAGGCCGGCGTCGCCGCCGAGATCGAATCGCTGAAGCGCTGGTGCGCCGCGCACATCCACGCGCCGCGTTATCGCGGCTGGGTGGTGTTCCGCTTCCCCGAAAATCTCGACTACGACCATCTGGTGCAGGTCAGGCGGCCCGATGCCGACCTGCCGGAGGAGATGGTCGGCCCCGACGCGCGGCTGCGCCGCCGTGACGGCTTCAAGCTCACCGACCACCGCTACACCCGCCGCGAGGTGCTCAGCGAGATTCACTACTGCGTGCTCTGCCACGAGCGCGACAAGGACACCTGCTCGAAGGGCATCCGCGACAAGGACGGCACGCTCGCCGTCAACCCGCTCGGTATTCCGCTGGCCGGCTGCCCGCTCGACGAGAAGATCTCGGAGATGCACACGCTGCGCAAGCGCGGCGACGCGCTCGGCGCGCTGGCGATCGTGATTGTCGACAACCCGATGTGCCCGGGCACCGGCCACCGCATCTGCAACGACTGCATGAAGGCCTGCATCTACCAGAAACAGGAGCCGGTCAACATCCCGCAGATCGAGACCGGCGTGCTGACCGACGTGCTCGCGATGCCGTGGGGGGTGGAGATCTACGGTCTGCTGACGCGCTGGAACCCGCTCAACATCAACCGGCCCTACGCGCTCGAATACAACGGCAAGAACGTGCTGGTGGTGGGCCTCGGGCCCGCCGGCTACACGCTGTCGCACTACCTGCTGAACGAGGGCTTCGGCGTGGTGGCGATCGACGGGTTGAAGATCGAGCCGCTGCCCGACGACATTGTCGGGTCCGGCGGCGCCGCGCCGCGGCCGATCCGCGACTGGAGCGAGATCTACCGCCCGCTCGACGATCGCATCCTCGAGGGTTTCGGCGGCGTGTCCGAGTACGGCATCACCGTGCGGTGGGACAAGAATTTCCTGACGCTGATCCACCTGACGCTGGCGCGGCGCGACAAGCTGAAGATCTACGGCGGCGTGCGCTTCGGCGGCGCGTTGCCGATGGACGAAGCGTGGTCGCTCGGCATCGACCACATTGCCATCGCCGCCGGCGCCGGCCGCCCGACCATCATCGACATCAAGAACAACCTGATTCGCGGCATCCGCAAGGCCAGCGACTTCCTGATGGCGCTGCAGCTGACCGGCGCGTTCAAGAAGGACGTGCTCTCGAACCTGCAGGCGCGGCTGCCGGCGGTGGTAATCGGCGGCGGCCTGACCGGCGTCGATACCGCGACCGAATTGATGGCCTACTACCCGCTGCAGGCCGAGAAGGTGCTCGACCGCTACGACGCGCTGGTGCGCAATCTTGGCGAAGCGCGCGTGCGCGGCCTGATGGATGCCGAGGAGATCGGCATCCTCGACGAGTTCCGATCGCACGGCGTCGCCGTCAAGGCCGAGCGGGCGCGCGCGGCGCAGGCCGGCGAGGCGCCGAACTTCATCGCCATGATCCGCGAGTGGGGCGGCGTGACGCTGGCCTACCGCAAGCGCCTCCAGGACGCACCGGCCTATCGCCTCAATCACGAAGAGGTCGCGCTGGCGCTGCAGGAGGGCATCTCGATCACCGAGAACGTCAATCCGGTGGAAGCGGTGGCCGACGAATACGGCCATGTCAAGGCCATGGTGTTCACGCGCGCCGACGGCTCGCGCATCGAGCTGCCGGCCCGGACCGTGCTGGTGGCCGCCGGCACGGTGCCGAACGTCACCTACGAGAAGGAACATCCCGGATCGTTCACGCTCGACAACAAGCAGAAGTTCTTCAAGGGCTTCAAGGCGGTGAAGGCGGACGGCCGCTTCACGCTCGAGCCCGATCCCGACGGCTTCTTCACCTCGCACGACACCGGCGGCAAGTTCGTCAGTTACTACGGTGACAATCACCCGCGCTTCAACGGCAACGTCGTCAAGGCGATGGCATCGGCGAAGCATGGCTACCCGCACGTGGCGGCGTTGTTCGCGGATCACATGGCGGCCCTCAAGCCCGCCGAGCAGCCGCAGCGTGAGGCGGCGTGGACGTCGATGGTCGAGACCCTCGACGACCAGCTGCTGGCGCGGGTCGAGCGCGTGATCCGTTTGACGCCGACGATCGTCGAAGTGATCGTGCGCGCGCCGGCGGCGGCGCGGCATTTCCATCCGGGGCAGTTCTACCGGCTGCAGAATTTCGAGCGGTTGAGCCCGCACCTGCGCATCGACGGCCACGTCGCCTCGATGCTGATGGAGGGCATCGCGTTGACCGGCGCCTGGGTCGATGCCGAGCAGGGACTGCTGTCGCTGATCACGCTCGAGATGGGCGTCTCGAGCCGCCTGTGCGCCTACCTGAAACCGGGTGAGCCGGTGGTGGTGATGGGCCCGACCGGCACGCCGACCGAGATTCCAGAAAAATCCGCGGTGCTGCTGGCCGGCGGCGGGCTCGGCAACGCGGTGCTGTTTTCCATCGCCAAGGCGCTCAAGGCGCGCGGCAATCGCGTGCTCTATTTCGCCGGTTACAAGGACGGCGCCGATCTCTTCAAGCGTGAAGACATCGAGGCCGGCACCGATCAGGTGATCTGGTCGAGCGATACGGGCGCCGCGATCGAGCCGCACCGGCCGCAGGACCACCACTTCCGCGGCAACATCGTCCAGGCGATGGTGGCGTACGCGGACGGGAAGTTCGGCCCGCCGCTGGTGCCGTTGCAGGAGGTGTCGCGCATCATCGCCATCGGCTCGGATCGGATGATGAACGCGGTGCGCCTCGCGCGCCACGGCGTGCTGCAGCCCCACCTCGACCCCACCCATGTCGGCATCGGCAGCATCAATTCGCCGATGCAGTGCATGATGAAGGAAGTGTGCGCGCAGTGCCTGCAGCGCCACGTCGACCCCGCGACCGGCAAGGAGGAGTTCATCTTTTCCTGCTACAACCAGGACCAGGAGCTCGACCGCGTCGACTTCGACAACCTGCGCGCGCGGCTCAGGCAGAACACCGTCCAGGAAAAGCTGTCGAACCTGTTCTTCGAGCACCTGCTCGAGCAGGCTGATTCCGAGCTCGTTCACGTATAAGCTGCACCCGTGCTGTCGCCTGGCGCCACCATCGACGACCGTTACGAGATCATCGATGCTCTCGGCTCCGGCGGCATGGGCCACGTCTACCGCGCCCGCCGCATCCGCCTCGGCGACGAAGTGGCGATCAAGGTGATGAAGGCGACGCCGGATGCGCCGGCCGAGTCGCGCGACCGCTTCCTGCGCGAGAGCCGTGCCTGCGCCCAGCTGCGCCATCCCAACATCGTCGGGCTGCTCGATTTCGGGTTCGACAGCACCAACCAGCCCTACATGGTGATGGAACTGCTCGGCGGGCCGAGCCTGCGGGAGGAAATCGACCTCGAGGCGCCGATGCCGCCCGCGCGCGTGGTCGCGATTCTCGAGGCGGTGGCCTCGGCGCTGCAGATGGCCCACGACCGCGGCATCACCCATCGCGACCTCAAGCCCGCCAACATCGTCGCGCATCGCTACCAGTCGGGCGATCGGGTCTACAAGGTGATCGACTTCGGCCTGGCCGCTATCAAGGCGACCAGCGACGAGACCCGGCTGACCGACCCGGCGTTCTTCCTCGGCACGCTCGCCTACGCGGCGCCGGAACAGATGCGCGGCGAGGAGGTGACCGCCGCGGCGGACGTGTATGCGCTCGGGGTGATCGCCTACGAGATGCTGACCGGCGCGCGGCCGTTCGATGGCACCAACCAGGCCACCCTGATTACGCAGGCGCTGACCGGCACCCCGGCCAGCGCGTCCACCCGCCGCGGCGGCCTGTCGAATGCGGTCGACGAGGCGGTGATGAAGGCGCTCAGCAGGGGCGTCGCCGACCGCTGGCCCTCGGTGGGAGCGTTCATCGATGCGCTGCAGGCCGCAGTCGGCCAGGCGCCCGCGCCCGGCGCGACTGCCGGCGACAGCGGACTGTTGTCGCGCTACGAGTTGGGCGGCCTGATCGGCCACGGCCGGCTTGGCAGCCTGGTGTATCAAGGCACCCATCGCGCGCTCGGCGTGCCGGTCGCGATTCGCGTGCTCAAGCGCGACGATCAGCCGCATTGGGACGCCGTTCGCGCGCGCTTCCTGCTGGAGGCTCGCACGCTCCAGGTCGCGCACCCGGGCCTGCTGCAGGTGCGTGACTTCGGCGAGGACGAACGCAGCGTGTATCTCGTCACCGATCTGATCGAGGGACCGAGCCTTCGCCAGGCCATGGCCCAGTCCGGTGCGATGCCGTGGCCGCGCGTCGCCAACCTGCTGTCGCAGGCGCTCGGCGCGATGACCGCCCTCCATGCCCGCGGCGGTTTCATCTGCGGCGTCAACCCCGACATGATTCGCATCGCGCGTCCGCCTGGACCGGCCGACGAGCGCGTGCCCGAGCAAATGGTGATTTCGTCGGCCGGGATCAAGTCCGTGCAGGATGTGCTGGCGACGATGCGTGAGCAGGAGTTACGCGGGCAGGAGGCGAGCGCCACCGAGTTGCCGTATGTGGCGCCGGAAGTGCTGATGGGCGGCGCGCCGAATCCGCGCGCCGACGTGTTTACCATCGGGGTGGTGGCGTATCAGTTGGTCACCGGAGCGCTGCCGTTCAAGGCGCCGTCGCTGCCGGAATTGATCGGGCAGATGCTGCAGACCACACCCCAGCTGCCCGAAGCGCCGATCCCCTCGACGGCGCGCGCCGCGATCCTCAGGGCGATCGAAAGCGCGCCGGCAGCGCGCTTCGAGTCGGCCGAGGCGTTCTCCCGCGCGCTCGCATGACCCGGTCCGATCACCATTACCGGCCCGACATCGACGGTCTGCGCGCCGTCGCGGTGGGCGTCGTGCTGCTCTTCCACGCTTTCCCCGCGCGCCTGCCGGGCGGATTCGTCGGCGTCGACATATTCTTTGTCATCTCCGGCTACCTGATCTCCGGGATCATCCTCGATGCCGGCGGTGGTTTCAGCTTCAAGACTTTCTACGCGCGCCGCATCCGCCGCATTTTCCCGGCACTTGGAGCGGTCCTGGCCGCGGTGCTCGTCGCCGGCTGGTATCTGCTCTACGCCGACGACTACGCGCGCGTCGGCAGGCATGTCGCCGCCGGCGCGGCCTTCGCCTCCAATTTCGCGTTCTGGCAGGAGGCGAGCTATTTCGATGTCGCGGCGGACCTCAAGCCGCTGCTGCATCTGTGGTCGCTCGGCGTCGAGGAACAGTTCTACCTGGTGTGGCCGCTCCTGCTGGTCGCGGCGATGCGGTGGCGGCGCGGGCCCATCGCCATGACCCTGGCGATCGGCACAATCTCGTTCCTGCTCGCGATCTGGACGGTCCGCATCGATCGCACCCCGGCGTTCTATGCGCCCTGGAATCGTTTCTGGGAACTGCTGGCGGGCGCGACGCTGGCGTGCATCGAGGCCGATGCGGCGCTGGATGGGTGGACCGTCCGGCTGCTCTCACGCCGCTTTGTGGCGGACGTCCTCGCCGTGATCGGTCTTGCCGCGGTGATCGCCGGCGTGTCGTTGATCGATTCGACGCGCGTGTTCCCTGGGCTCTGGGTGCTGCTGCCGGTGGGCGGCACGGTGCTGCTGCTCGTCGCCGGGCCGCGCGCCTGGGTGAACCGCGCGCTCCTGTCGCATCCGCTCGCCGTCTTCGTCGGTCTCATCAGTTACCCGCTGTATCTCTGGCATTGGCCGCTGCTGTCCTTCGCCCACATCCTGCAGGGCGGCATTCCGTCCACGCCCCTGCGACTGACGCTGCTCGCGGCCAGCGTCGGCCTTGCCTGGCTCACCTATCGCGTCATCGAGCGGCCGGTCCGCTTCGGCCACCGCCGCCGCGCCGCGGTGCCGGTGCTGGCGCTGGTGTTGTCGGCGGTGTGCGCGGTGGGCGGGGTTATCTACTCATCCGGCGGCCTGATCGACCGGCCGATCAATCGCAACGACGCCGCCCGCCTGGTCGACTATTACGAGCGCATGCGCACCAAGGGGCTGGCCGAGGCGTACCGCCGCGAGTGCGATTTCATGGACTGGCAGACCGAGCACGCTCGCGACGCAATCGACCCGTCGTGCACTGTTGCCGGCCGCGACCATACCGTGCTGCTCTGGGGCGACTCCTTCGGACAGGCGCTCTCACTCGGGCTTCGCGAGAGCGTGCCGGCAGGTACCTCGCTGGCACAGGTCACCACCTCGGTGTGCAAGCCCGAAATCGACAACTTCGATCTCAGCGTCAAAGAGCGGCGCTGCGAGAAGTCGAGCCGCTACGCGATGGCCAGCATCGAACGGCTTCGTCCCGATGTGGTGATCCTGGCGCAGAGCGGCGGTCATACCGCCACCGACTGGCCGGCGCTCACCGCCAGGATCCTGGAGCTGGGCGCTGCACACGTCGTGGTCGTGGGGCCGTTTCCGTTGTGGCGACCGAGCTTGCCGAGGGTTTACGCTGAGCATCACCTGCAGGATCACGCCGAATACGTCGCCACCGGCGTCGACACCGACAGCTTCGCCAACGATCGGACGGTGGCCGCCCGCGTGGCCGGTCTCGCCAACGTGACATATCTGTCATTGCTCGAACAACTTTGTCGGCCTTCGGGCTCTGAAGGCTCCGGCGGGACCGTTCAACCGGCGTGCCTCGCTCGGGTGCCCGGTGAAGGTGCGCTCGATCTGATGGCGGTCGACTTCGGTCACCTGTCGCCGAAAGGCTCGTCTTACCTCGGCGCTAAAATCTGGAGGCCGTACCTGGCGCGTGTGATCCGCTGATCGCACACCGAGATACTTGTTGCCGCAACCAGTAGTTGTTGTATGTTCATAGCGATCTGAATGCCTGACTCGCCATTCGATCCGAAGGATGCGCCTCGCCGCGTGCCGGCGATTGCCGCGACCACCGATCAGGAGCGCACGACCAAGCGCTACAGCCATCGCGATATCCTCGTGATGTATCCGTCCCTTCGGCTCGACCACCTCCGCTATCTCGAGAAGTGCGGGCTCGTGAAGCCGCCGACCGACGCCAACGAGCGCTTGTACGGTTTCGCCGACCTGACCGCGCTTCGCCAGATTGCCGGCCAACTGCAGCAAGGCACCCCGTTCCGCGCGGTGGTCAGAACGCTGCAGGCGTCGCGGACCGGGCAGCTGGCGTTCGACTTCCGTCTCGATGCGCACCCGGCGCGCATCCTCGAGCTCAAATCCCGAAACACTCCGCCGCTCGATTCGCAACCCTCGGGCACCCAAGGCACCATTCCCCTGGGCACGCCCGGCACCCTCGGCACCATCGGCACCGGAGCCTATGGTCCGTTGAGTGCCGCCGAGCAGTATTTCCTGATGGGATCGCTGCTCGACGATGGCACGGCGGATCGGGTGGAGGAGGCGGTCAGGTCGTACCGCCGCGCGCTCGAGGCCGATCCGGATCTGGTCGCGGCCCTGATCAATCTGGCCAACATCCGCTATTCCCGTGACGAGCTGGCGGAAGCGCAGGCGCTCTACGAGCGCGCCATTCTGCTGGACGACTCGTATTTCGAGTCGCACTTCAATCTCGGCAACATCCATCACGATCACGGACGCTACGCCGACGCGGAGGCGTCGTATCGCATCGCGCTGGCCCTCAACAACAACTACCCCGACGCGCATTTCTATCTGGCCGTGACCCTCGAGAAGATGGGCCGTTCGGTCGACGCCCGCGCCCACTGGAAAGCCTACGAGCGGCTGGCGCCCAACGGCGAGTGGGTCGAGCTGGCCAAGGAGTTTTCCGACTGAGCATCGTGCCGCCGGTCCGCCGGAGCGCGACGCGCGACGGCGGATGGGTGCTGAGCATTCCGATTGCGGTTGCGGTGCTGGTCCAGGCACTGCTGTTCTTCTCCTTCCATCCAGAGATTGCCTACGACTCGGCCAGCTACATGGCACAGGCGGGGTCGATCGCGGCAACCGGCTCCGCCCGCAATGCCGAGGGTGAGCCTGACACCGTCCGCACGCCGGGCTACCCGCTGTTTCTCGCCGCCTTTCTCGCCGCCGATCTCGGTTACCCGGGCGCCATCGTCGCGCAGCGGGTGTTGTGGATTCTCGTCGTCGCGGCCACCACGTGGGTCGGCTTCCGCCTCACCGGCAGCGCCCTCGCCGCGGTCGTGGCGGGCGTGATCACGGCGATCGATCTGCCGGCGCTGCAGGCCACGAATTCGATCCTGACGGAAACGCTGGCGTCGGTGCTGGTTGCGAGCGCGGTGTGGCAGGCCTATCGATCCGCGGCGGCGGGGAGTACGGCCGGCGCGGTCGTGGCCGGCGCCCTGGCCGGGTTCGCCGCGCTGGTGCGGCCGGTGGCGATCATGCTGTGTGTGCCGGTGGCGCTTGCCGTCGCGATTGCGGGATCGCGGCACCGCGGGCGCGTCGCCGCGGTGGTGGTGGCGGTCAGCCTCGCCGTCACCGGCTCGTGGATGGCCCGTAATTATCTGCAAACCGGCGTCGCGACGTTCAGTTCGATCGGCAACATCAACCTGCTGCTGTACCGGGCGGCGGGCACGCTGGCGATCCGCGATGCCGGGGGCATCGACGCGAACCTCCAGCGGCGCCAGGGGGAGCTCGCGGCGGCGGCCTGCGCTGCCGCCGAGGCGCGTTTCGGCGGCGAGTGTGAATCGATACCGATCACGCTGCGTGCGACGCTTTATGACGATCTCGCGATGCCGATCGTCCTGCGCGATCCCGCGGCCACCGCGCTGCAGGCGGCGCGCGGCCTGGTGATGATCGTGTTCGGCGGCGGCGCCAACATGCTTGCCGGCCTGACCGGCGTCGTTGAATCGCGCGCGCGGGCGATCGCGCTTGGCTATACCGTGCCGGTGGCGCTGCTTGCGTGCATCGGCGCGTTCTACTGGTGGCGCATCGATCGGCTGGCGGCGATGTTGATGCTGCTGACCATCGCCTACCTGGTGGTGATGTCGCTCGGCGCCGAAGCGTACTCGCGCTTCCGCGTGCCCTTCCTGCCGCTCTATGCGATGCTTGCTGGCGGCGGCGCCACGGCGCTGTCCAAGCGATGGATCCCCGACCCGAAGCGACAGTGAATCCCCCGGCCGTGCGCCTGGCGACCATCGCGGTGCTCGCGACCGCGGCGGTCGTCTACCTGATGCGTCTTGGCAGCGCCCCGCTCTACCTCGCCCCGGACGAAGCCATCATCGCCAACGACGCCGTCGCGCTGGCGCGCACCGGCCGCACCCTCGACGGCGTGCTGATGCCGCTCTACGTGTTTGTCGAGGTCAGCGGCAACTGGTTCATGCCGGCGATCTATTACGTCTCGGCGCTCTTCCTGAAAGTGCTGCCGCTGTCGGAATGGTCGATCAGGCTGCCCACCGTGCTGATCGCGCTGGCCAGCCTGGCGCTGTCGATCGCCGTCGCCCGCCGGGCGGTCGGCGATCGGTTGGCCGCCCTCATCGCCGCCATCGTCCTGGCGTGCGCGCCGGCGTTTTTCATCCTCAGCCGCTATGCGCTCGACTACACCTACCCGGTGCCGATCATTCTTGGCTGGCTGTATTGCCTGCTGACCGGGCTCGAGCGGCCCCGCGCCACCGGCTGGTTCGCGGCCGCGGGCCTGCTGCTTGGCATCGGCTGGTACACCTACATTTCGTCGATGGTGATGATGCCGGTCTACGTGCTGCTGTCGGTCGGCGCCGCGCTCGTCACCAAGCGCGACTGGCGCGAGCCCGCGGCGCTGGTGGTCGCCTTCCTGATCCCCGTGACGCTGTTCGCGTTCTGGATCTCGCAGCATCCCGCCGCCTTCCAGCAGACGATGCAGCGCTACAACCTCGTCGATCCGACGCAGGCCGCGACCGCGTCGGGAATCCTGCAGTCGTTCGACTTCGGCGCCATGGCCAATCGTTATCGCAATTTTTTCGGCATCGAGTTCCTGTTCCAGCTGGGCGATGTCTACCTGCCGTTCTCCACCCGGACGACGGGGGTGTTCGTGCCGGCGTCGGGCCTGCTGCTCGGCGCGGGCGTGTTCGCGGCCCTGACCCGGCGCAGCGTCGCGGGCGTGCTGATCCTGATTGGATTTCTCACCGCGCCGCTGGCCGCGAGCGTGCTGGTGGAGGAAGGCGCCATCCGCCGGGCCACGGCGATGCTGCCGTTCGGCGCGCTGCTGGCCGCGCTCGGTGCGGCGCGTCTCGACCTGATCGCGCGGGTGGCGCTGTTTCGGCCCTTGACGACGATGGGCGGCGGCCTGGCGTTACTCGTCGGGCTGGGCTACTTGTCGTACACCGTCACCACGCAGGGCGGGCGCCTGAGCGAAACGGCCATGCGGGTTACCGTGATCGGCGTGATTGCGCTGGCCATGGCGGCGCTGGCGGGCAAGGTCAGGCACGGCCGCCTGCTCCTCATCCTCAACGCGCTTGTCATCGCCGTGCAGTTCGGGTCGGTGGTGCGCGACTATCACGGTGAGTACGTCACCCGCCTGGCGCCGTGGCTGCAGGGCAACATCAAGGGTGCGCTCACCGCCTTGATCGAGGAGACCGATCGTCGCCCAGGGGCGCCGATCTACTTCGCGACCATCAGGAGCGGCCGCGGCGACTGGGACATCAAGAATCGCTATCTGCCGCCGTACTGGCGCTTCTATGCGACCGCGCTCGGGCGCGAAGACCTGATCTCGCGGGCGATCTTCCTCCAGCCGGATGACCCAATCGCCGAGGTGCCGAAGGGAAGCCTGGTGCTCGGCAACATCGAGGACCCGCACGTCAAGACGCTGCTCGACACTGGATCGACGCGGCTCGCCGACGTTGCCGAAGTCGATCACCCGGCGTTCTTCACGCTGCTCGTGAAATGACCGTCCCGGTTACGGCTGGCGGCGAACCACGGCGGCGGTGACCTCGCCCATCAGCGTTTTCACCATCCCAACCATGACCCACCCGTCCGGCACGGCCCCGGCCGATGGCTGCGGCAGTAGCGCAATCGAGTTGGCCGGCGCCGCCTGCAACGCCGCCAGGTCACCAAAGTAGCTGGTGCGCTGCCAGAGCGATTGGCGGTCGTGCTTGAGCGTGTAGAAGCGCCACTTCGCGCCGACGTCGTAGAAGTTGCTCGGCAGGTAGACGGCATCGATTGCCCGCTCGCCATCGCTTGCGACAATCAACTGCGCCGCATCGCGAAACGCCGTCGGGTCGTAGACATGCGCCGAGCCAACCCGATAGCTGCCGTGATAGTCGCGATAGAAGGAGGCGAACTGCCACGCCATCAGCAGCACCAACAGCGCCGCGATCGCGCGCGGCACGCGCCGGCCCGAAAGCGCGAGCGACGCCAGGCCCGCGCCCGACAGCAGGCTCACGAAGATCAGCAGTCCCGATGCGCGTTGGATCGCGTACGGGGCGCCCTTGATGACCGCCGGGATCGGCGCCGCCAGCAGCCCGATGACGAGCAGCAGGCGGACCAGCCGGTGGTCGCGCAGGTAGTAGAGCCCGATTGGCGCGAGCACCGCCACGGGGTAGAGGAAGACCCCGGCCTCGCCGGTCGACAGGTTGCGGGCATTGCCGCCCTGAACGAAGAGGAACCCCGGATCGAAGTAGCTCCAGTAGATGCGCAGCGTGTCGGCGAGGGCCGCGGCGCCGCCGCCGGCCAGGCCCTGCATCAGCGTCGCCGACCCCGGATCGGCGCGGTCGTACTGCATTTGCAGGCTGCGCGCAGCGTCGGGATGCGCCGCCAGCCACAGCGCCATCGGCAGTAGCGCCGCGGCGAAGCCGGCCATCGACCATCCGATCGCGCGTCGATCGAGCACGCCGGCGCGCCAGGCGACCAACCAGAAGAGCGCGAGGTAGAACGGCATGAACAGCACCGACGTGATGTAGGCGTAGACGCCGCAGCCGAGGATGGCGCCGGCGGCGAGCGCCAGTCGCGGGTCGGGCGTGCGCAGATAGGCCGCCAGGCACCACAACCCGCCAAGGACGAACGGAATCTGGCAGACGGAGTCGAGCGCTTGCCGGCTGATGATCAGGTTGGCCGGCGCGAAGGCGAGCACCGCCGCGCTGCCGGCGGCGGCGAGGCGGCTGCGAAACAGCGCCAGCCCCACCGCGAACATCAGCGCGATGTTGACGACGCCGCCAAGCAGTGCCGACGGCGCCCGCACCGACGCTTCATCGAGCGGCAGCACCTGGAGCGCGCCGGCGATCAGGTAAATGCCAAACGGCAGGTAGTAGGTGGAGCCCCACGGAAGTTCGAACGGCTCACCGTCGGGATCGTCGAGGCTGATGAGCGGCGGCAGCAGCTGGCCGTTGAGGTTTCGCCCGGTCTCGGCCAGCGAGGCCGCGTGGACGCTGAAGTGCGCTTCGTCGAGCGTCAGGTACGCCGGCACCCGATCGAGCTGGTAGGTATAGAGCGCGGCGCTCGTCGCAAGGCCGAGGCAGAGCAGGCCGGCAGCTCGCACCTTAGTATCTAAACCGCCAGTCGTCGTTGCCTTGCTGCTGCTGCGGCTCTTCGCGCTTGCGCGGCATGCGCTTCGCCTTGTAGAGCGAGCAGTCCGCGCACCACGATTCGGCGCTGAAGCCTTCCTTGCCGGCCATCGGCAGGACGTCGCGATGCGTGCAGTGATCCGGAATACCGTCTTCGAGCGGCTTGCGCCACCGGCACGACAGGAACCGGATCACGGCCGGTGAATTATCGGGAGGTGATTCCAAGTGCAGTCTCCACAGCGGACCACGACCGCTGCTCATGCGATGAAACAAGCGTCACCGCGTGACCCGATGCGCCGGAGCGGCCCGTGCGCCCGACGCGGTGCACGTAGGTCTCCGGCGAATCCGGTACCTCGAAATTGATCACGTGCGCGATGCCCTCGATGTCGAGGCCGCGCGCGGCGATGTCGGTGGCGACCAGCACCGGGTGCTTGCCCGAGCGGAAGCCTTCCACCGCCGATAGGCGTTCCTGCTGCGAGCGATCGGCATGCAGCGCCGCCGCCCGGATCCCCTTGGCGACCAGGTGCCGGGTGACGCGGTCGGCGCCGATCTTCGTGCGCACGAACACCAGCACCGGGCCGTCCGCCTCGCGTTTGGCGAAGGTCGCCAGCCAGTCAATCTTGTCCCCGGTCTCGACCGCCACCATCTGGTGATCGATCGTCCGGGCGGTGCCGCCCTTCGCGCCCACCTGGACATAGCGCGGCGACTTCAACATTTCCTTCGCCATCCGCTGGATTTCGCCCGGCAGGGTGGCCGAGAACAGCAGCGTCTGGCGATCCGGCGGCAGCGCTCCCATGATCTTCTGCACGTCGGGCCAGAAGCCCATGTCCATCATGCGGTCCGCTTCGTCGAGCACCAGGAACTGCACCCGCACGAAGTCGGTGTTGCTGTGGCGCATGTGATCCATCAGCCGGCCCGGCGTCGCGACCACAATGTCGACGCCGGCTTGCAGCGCGCGTTCCTGCGGGCCCATCTCGACGCCGCCAAACACCGCCGCCGATGTGACCGGCGTGTGGTAGGTGAGTCCGACCAGCGAGTCCTCAATCTGCACCGCGAGCTCGCGCGTCGGCGCCAGGATCAACGCGCGCGTGTAGTGCTCGCGCGCGGCGTCGCCGTAGCCCGGCGCTTCGCTCAGCAGCCGCTCGATGATCGGCGCCGCGAAGGCCAGCGTCTTGCCGGTGCCCGTCTGGGCGCAGGCCACCACGTCGTGGCCTTCGAGCGCGATCGGAATCACCGCGCCCTGCACCGGCCGCGTGCCCTCGAACCCGAGGCCGTGAAAGCCGGATTCGAGCCGCGGATCGAATCCCATCGAATCGAACGCCACCGCCGGCGCGTCGACATCGACCATTTCCCATGGCAGATCCGGAAGCGGCGTGGCTGGTCTCGCCGAAAATGATTTGGCTGGGCCGCGGCGGCCGCCACGGCCACCCGGCCGGCGCCCGCCGGGCCGGCGTGAAGGAGCGGAATGTGAATTCAAAGGGCTTTCGGGTCCGCGCTACCGGGCGCGGAAAGTAATGATGCCGCGCTGCGGATCGTAGGGCGAGATGCCGACGGTGACCCGGTCGCCCGGCACCACCTTGATGCGGAATCGCCGCATTCGTCCGCTCAGCTGCGCGAGAACTTCGTGTCCGGCGTCGACTTGCACGCGGTAGAGGCCGCCGCTGTGCACCGCGACGACGGTGCCTTGCATATCGATCAGGTCGTCTTTGCTCATTCAGGTTGTCAGGCTGTCAGGCAGTCAGGTTGTCAGGTTTGTCCGGGGCACCAAGTGAATTCCTGCCTGCCCCGACTGCCTGACGACTTGACGACCTAAACAACCTGTCGATTGTGTCATGGCGCGCCCGCAATAGGCAAATCCCGTACCGCTTGCTCGACCCGTTCCGCGAGGTCCGCGTAATTGTCGCCGGACAGGCGCATTGGCGCGCCAAACGTCACCGAAACCGGCCCGGGTTTGGCCATTTTCCAACTCGTGTGCAGGATGCGATCGACCCCGTCGAGCCGGATGGGGACAATTGGCAGGCCCAGCCGCGAGCCGATCATGCCGATGCCGCCGCGAAACGGCTTGATGTCGCCGCTGTCCGACCGCACGCCTTCCGGGAAGATCAGCACCGAGAAGCCTTCGCCGGTCACCTCGCCGATGTAACGCAACGTCTGCCTCGCGCCCGCCTCGCGCTGCGGCAGCGGGAAGGTATTGAAGAAAAACGCCGCGAGGTAGTAGTTCAGCCGGTTGGTCAGGACCTGCCGCCTCGAGAAACCCTCGGGAAAGAAATGCGCCTTGAAGAATTCCTTGGCCATCGCCGGCGCAATCCGCGCGCGCACCGATCCCGGCAGCGCCATCAGGATCACCGGCACGTCGAAATGGCTTTGATGATTCGATGCGAACACCACCGGTCCCTCGAGGTGTTCGAGATGCTCGAGCCCGCGCACCCGCACCCACGCGAACATGCGGCCGAGCGGCAGGATCCACGTCGCCTGCGACGCACGACGGATGAGCCGCACCGGCCAGGCGCGGTTCCAGGACGGGAAGTCCACCGGCTCGGCGACCTGCGCATCCTGCGGCGCCGAGGCCAGCACCTCGCGAAGCTCGTCGAGCGTCTTCGCGCCCGCGAACCTGGTTTCGTCGATGCGCGTCTGAAACTGATCCTCGAGCGCCACCATCAGCTCGACGCGCTCGAGCGAGCTCAGTCCCAGCCCCTCGAGCGAGGTCGTGCCTTCGAGCTGCCTCGCGCCGGCGAACTTCGCGACCAGCGACTGCAACGGATCCGCACCCGGTGCATCCGGTGCAACCGCCGCACCGGCTCCATCCACCACCCACTGCTTGATCGCCGCACGCTTCAGCTTTCGGGTCCCGTCGGTGCGAGGCAGTTCGCCGTCGGTCCATAGAGAAAAGCTTCGAATGCGCTGATGATCGGCCAGCCCGGTGTTGGCCTCTCGAATGACCGCCTCCGGATCGATTCCGGGATCAAGCCGCATGACCGCGTGGACTCTTTCATCGGCGCCTTCCGCGCTCCGCGCTCCGGCGGACGAGTCTGTGGCCCTGGAGCCGACGACAGCGGAGTCGATGACGCCGGGCACGTCGTTGAGTTTGCGCTCCACATCATCCGGGAAGACGTTGAGCCCTTCCGGCGTGACGATCATTTCCTTCTTGCGCCCGCGAATGAAGAGTCGCCCTTGCTGGTCCTTCTCGCCGACGTCGCCGGTATGCAGCCACCCGGCCGCATCGACAGTACGGCCGGCGGCCTCGCCGGAGCTGGCGGGGGGCGAAGAGCCGGCGGCGGCGGACTCGTAGTAGCCACTGCTGACGTTCTCTCCGCGAACCAGAATCTCACCGTCGTCGGCGATCTTGATCTCGACACCGCCGATCGCGCTGCCGACCGATCCGGTGTTGGTCTTGAACGGGTGATTCAGCGTGACGATCGGCGCGGTTTCCGTGAGGCCGTAGCCCTGGATCACCACGAACCCGAGGCGCTTCCAGTAGTCCTCGAGCGCCGGCGCGAGCGGCGCCGCCCCGACGATGAAGGCCCAGAACTTCAATCCGAACATGCGGTGAATCCGGCGGTAGCGCCACCAGCGGGCGGGGATCGAGATGCCCGTCGCCGGCTCGGCCGCCGCCGGATCGATCCGCAGCGCGTGCTCCTTCAGCACGTCGAGGATCTTCGGCACGCAGACAATCACCGAGATCCGCCATTCGCGCACGCGCCGCACGATGTCGTGCGGGTTGAAGCTGCGCATGAACACCACCGTGCCGTCGATGAGCGGCGGGATGCTGGTGGCCATCGACTGCCCGAACAGGTGGCTGAGCGGCAGGAGGTTGAGGAACCGGATCGGCTGAAACGGCCGCGCGTATTTCTTGTACTTGTCGATCTCCGCCGCGACCGGGATCATGTTCGCGAGGATGTTGCGGTGGCGGATCACGACCCCTTTGGGTTCCGCGGTCGCGCCCGAGGTGAACACGATCTGCGCGATGTCGTCGCGGTCGATGGCGACCTCCGGCGCCGGCCCATCCGACGACCAGTCGAGGTCGGCCAGTTTCCAGACCTCGCCCGCGCCGGCCGAGCCTGCCGCGGCCACGTCGTCTCCGGCCAGCACCAGCCTGGCCTGGACGATGTCGCGGATGCGATGGACGAAGTCCGCGGAGGAGCGATAGTCGATCGGGACCGCGATGGCGCCGAGCAGCTGGATGCCCCAGTAGCAGGCGATCCATTCGGGGCGATTCTCGCCCCACAGCACCACCTTGTCGGCTTTCGCTACACCATGCGCGGCGAGCCTGGCGGCAAAGCCGCGAGCCGCGCGGGTGACGTCCGCATACGAATGCCGCCGCACGCGATAACCGTCGTCATAAACGAGGAATTCTCCATGGCGTTTTTCGAGCATCCGAAAAACGTCAACGAGTGTCGTCACGCGAGAATCTTAGTGGATACAATAGGTCTTCGGACGTGATGCAGGTGTTATTGACGGGCGCCACCGGGTATATCGGGTCGGCCGTGCTCGACGCGATGATAAAGGGTGGCCACCGGGTCACGGCGCTGGCGCGCGATCCGGAGAAAGCCGGACGGCTGTTGGCGAAGGGCGCCACGCCGATCATCGGTGAGCTTGCGCTCCCGAAAACCTACCTCGAGGCGGCGAAGGCCGCCGACGCGATCGTGCACGCCGCCATGGAGTCGTCGCCGCGCGGCGTCGCCAAGGAAAAGGACGCGCTCGAACTGATGCTCGGCGCCCTGGCGGAGGCGGCCCGGGCCGACGGCCGGCCGCGCGTCTTCATTTACACCTCCGGCATTTGGGTGCTCGGCCGGACCGCGATGGCGGCCGCGGAAGACGCGCCGCTCGATCCGCCGCCGCATGTGGAATGGCGTCCCGCGCACGAAGAGATGGTGCTCTCCGCTTCCTCCGAGTTGCTCCGCACGGTGGTCGTGCGCCCCGGCATCGTCTATGGCGGCGGCCGCGGCATCGTCGCCGACCTGATCAAGGATGCGCTGAATGGCCTGATCCGCGTGGTCGGCCCGGGCAAGAACCGCTGGCCGTGCGTCTACGACCACGACCTGGGCGACCTCTATACGCTGGTTCTCGAATCGCCGGCGGCCGCGGGCATTATCCACGCCACCGACGAGGCGGACGAGCGCGTGATGGACATTGTCGAGGCGATCGCGGCCCAGGTGCCGCAGCGCCCGGACATCCGCAACATGCCGATGACCGAGGCCCGCCGGAAACTCGGCACCTACGCCGACGCCCTCGCGCTCGATCAAAAGGTCCGCAGCCCGAAGGCCAAGGCGATCGGCTGGGAGCCGACGCAGACGAGCGTGGTCAACAGCATTGCCCGGCTGGTCGAGGAATTTCGCAACGCGCAGCGCGAACGCAACTCCTGACCGCCCCCTCGCACCTTCGCTATACTCCTCGGTATGCGTCAAATCGCGTCTGCCGCCCTGCTGGTGCTCTCGATCGGGTGCAGCAAGCCTGCGCCGCCTCCGGCGCCGCCGCCTGGCCCCGCTGAAGACCAGATCACCGCCGATTCGCTCGTCACGCACCTCAAGGTGCTGGCGTCCGACGAGTTCGAGGGCCGCGCCCCGGCCACGCCGGGCGGACAGAAGACCGTCGACTACCTCGCCAAGCAGTTGAGCGCGCTCGGCGTCGAGCCCGGCGCCCCGGATGGCACCTACTTCCAGCAGGTCCCGATCGTCGAATCCGTCGTCGAGCGCAACTTCGTGCTGAGCGTTCCCGGCAACACCTACAAGTACTTCACCGACGTGGTGGCGTTCTCCGGCGTCGAGCGGCCGCGGGTCCAGGTGCAGGGCGAGGTGGTGTTTGTCGGCTACGGTATCAACGCCCCGGAGCTGAAGTGGAACGACTATGCCGGCGCGAACGTGCGCGGCAAGTGGGTGATGATCATGGTCAACGATCCGCCCGCGCCCGCCGATGAGCCGACGTTGTTCGGCGGCCCGGCGCTGACCTACTACGGCCGCTGGACCTACAAGTTCGAGGAAGCGGCGCGGCAGGGCGCGGCCGGCGCCCTGCTGATCCACACCGATGCGTCGGCGACTTATCCGTGGCAGGTGGTGCAGTCGTCGTGGAGCGGCACGCAGTACTCGCTGCCGCCGCAGCCCGGCGAGCCGGCGCTCGGCATCAAGGGGTGGATTACGGATGCGGCGGCCAAGGATTTGGCAAAGCGCGGCGGCCGCGATCTCGATACGCTGCGCGCGGCGGCGAGCAAGCGCGGGTTCAAGGCGGTGGCGCTCGGCACCAGGGCGGCGGCGACGTTGACGCAGCGCTCGGCGCGAAAGAGCGCGGCGAACGTGATCGGCGTGATCAAGGGGGCCAACCCGTCGGAAGGCGTGATCTATTCGGCGCACTGGGATCACTTCGGCATTCGCGATCCACAGCCGGGCGACGGCCCGGACGCCGACCGCATCTTCAACGGCGCCTACGACAACGCCTCCGGGTCGGCGGCGGTGCTCGAGATTGCGAAAGCCTTCATCAAGGCGTCGCAACCGCCGGCGCGCTCGATCTACTTCGCGTTCGTGACCGCGGAGGAATCGGGCCTGCTCGGTTCCGCCTTCCTCGCCGCCAATCCGCCCCTGCCGATCGACAAGGTGGTGGCGAACATCAACGTCGACGGCGTCAACTATCTTGGCGCGACCACCGACATGGTGCAGCTTGGCGCCGAGCGCTCGTCGCTGGGACCGATGGTCGAGGCCATTCTCAAGGAGCGCGGCCGCACCCTGACCGGCGACACCCATCCCGAGCGCGGCTACTTCTTCCGATCCGATCATTTCTCCTTCGCCAAGCTGGGCGTGCCGGCGATCTCGCTGAGCGAGCCGAAGCAGTTCACCGGCGCCAATGCCGCGGAGCTCTTGAAGAAGCAGGAAGCGTACAACGGCAAGGACTATCACCAGCCGGGCGACGAGTACGACCCGTCGTGGGATTTCAGCGGCGGCGTGGACGACATGCGCGTGCTGGCGCAGCTGGGCTGGCGCATCGCGCAGCAGCCGGAGCTGCCGAAATACAACGACGGCGATCAGTTTGGGGAAGTGCGGAAGAAATAAGGAATTAGAAGAAATTAGAAATAAGAAATTACGAATAACGAAAACGAAAAACGAAAACGAAGAGAGTTGAGGCAGCTTGGAATCGTTCATCACGCTGGATGAGCTCGCAGCGGCCCGCGAGCGAATTCGCGGCACGGCGGTCTACACGCCGTTGCTGAAAGCGCCGTGGCCAACCGCACCCTCCGCACTGCACGCACCCTACGCCCTTTGGCTGAAGGCCGAAAGCCTCCAGCCGATGGGCGCCTTCAAGATTCGCGGCGCCTTCAACATGATCGCGCAGCTGCCGAAGGCGAACCTCGAGCGGGGGGTGATTACCTACTCATCCGGCAATCACGGGCAGGCGGTGGCGCTGGCGGCGCAGAAGCTCGGCGCGCCGGCGGTGATCGTGATGCCGACCACCGCGCCGCAAGTGAAGATCGACGGCTGCAAGTCGTACGGCGCCGAAGTGATCATGGAAGGCACGACCTCGCTCGATCGCCAGCAGCGCGCCGAGCAGGAAGCATCGGCGCGCGGCCTCACCATCGTGCCGCCGTTCGATCACCGGGAGATCATCATCGGCCAGGGCACGATGGGCCTCGAGATTCTCGAGCAGTGCCCCGATGTCGCCACGGTGGTGGTGCCGGTCGGCGGCGGCGGCATGGCGTCGGGGGTGGCGGCGGCGATCAAGCTGTCGAAGCCGTCGGTGCGGATCGTGGCGGTGGAACCGATCGGCGCCCCGAAGATGTCGAAGTCGCTCGCCGCGGGTCAGCCGATCACGCTGCCGTCGTCGAAGAGCATTGCCGACGGGCTGATGAACCTGCGGCCGGGCGTCATCACCTTTGCCCACATTCAGCAGTTCGTCGATGAAGTGGTCGTGGTCAGCGAGCAGGACATCGCGTCGTCGGTAGCCTGGCTGTTTCGTAACGCCCGGCTGGTGGTCGAACCGAGCGGCGCTGTCACGACCGCCGCGGTCGCGCTTGGTCTTGGCAATATCGACGGGTCGAAGGGCCCGGTGGTCGCCGTGGTGAGCGGCGGCAACGTTGCTCCCGAGGCGTTCGCGACGTATCTCGCTACGGCGTGATCAGCGGGCGGGCTCGGTCGCGGGCCTGGTCAAGGCTGGTCACGACGCTATCAAGCTGCAATTCATAAACGGCGCGCAGGATCTCTCCCATGCGCGGCCCCGGCTCGACGCCCATCTCGATCAGGTGCCGTCCGAGCAGGATCGGCGCCGGCGGCTTGTGCTCGACACCGAGTGCGCGGGCGCGTTCGATGAACCAGTCGACGCCGGAACAATCGAACGTGCCGGTCCGGCCATGACAGTCGGCGCGCGCGAAGCGCGCCAGCAATTCGAGATCCACTTTCTGCGCGAGGCGGCGAAACGCCCCATCGGTGACGGTGTCTTTCGCCTTCGAGAACGCGATCGGCCGGAGATGTTCGGCGACCAGGCCGAGCACCTGCGCGCGCACGTCGAAGCCGTCGAGGGTGTTGATGTTCCACCGATCGAGGATGGCCGTCGCCGCGCCGACGCCCATCGCCTCATGACCCGGCGACCTGACGCGGCCATCGATCACCGCGGTGGTCATCGGCTTGCCGAGGTCGTGACACACGGCGCCGAGCATCACCGCCGCCAGCCGCGGCCGATCGAGATCGCCATTGAGCTCGCGCGCCTGGTCCACGACCATCAGCGTGTGGATCCAGACGTCGCCTTCGGGGTGCCACTCCGGATCCTGCGGGCAGCCGTCGAGCGCGGCCATCTCCGGCAGCAATTGGCGGATGACGCCGAGCTCGCGCGCGAGCGCGAAACCAATCGACGGCCGCGAGGCCTGCAGCAGCAGCTTTTCGAACTCGCCCCAGATTCGCTCCGCGGGCAGATCGTCGAGCGCGATCGACGAGCAGATTCGCGCCGTCTCCGGCTCGACGGTCAGTTCGAACCGCGCGGCGAACTGCAGGGCGCGAAGCACACGAAGTGAGTCGTCTGCGAAAGTGGCCGGATCCACCACCCGTAAGATTCGCTCACGAAGGTCCTGCCGCCCATGGAATGGATCGAGATACTCATCGGTGAGCGGATCCCAGCCGATCGCGTTGATCGTGAAGTCGCGCCGGCGAGCGGCCTCTTCGAACGGCATGTGGGGGTCGCCTTCGACGGTGAAGCCCTTGTGGCCGCGGCCGCTCTTCGATTCGCGGCGCGGCAGCGCGACGTCGATCTCGCCGAGCTTGTAGACCGGAAATGCCTGGCCCGCCGGCACGACCTTGCCGAGTGTCTGCAGCAGCGCGAGCAGCTGGTCCTGCGCAATGCCGAAGACCTCGATATCGAGATCCTTCGACGGACGACTGGTCCCGCCGTCGCTCGTTTCGTGCGACGGCGGATTCAGCAATCTGTCCCGCGTGAAGCCGCCGACACACAGGGCCCGGCCGCCGGCCGCGCCAACCGCCGTCGCAATCCGCCGCGCCTGCTGTTCGAGACTCACTCGAACAGCATATGTGACCGGCCCGGCCGGACTCAGCGTGGTCCGAATCGATACACGGTGCCGTCGTGCACCACGACAAACCGCGGGCCGAGGCTGGCGAACGGCTTCAGGGCGGGAATGCGCGCGAGCGCCGCATCACGGTCGGCCGGCTCCACGTGCTCGGTTGGCAGCAGCGCCAGCGGGTCGTAGGCACCGTCGATCCACTCACCGGCCACCAGCCGAAAGGTTTTGCCGCTGATCGCCCGGGTGCCGCTGCGGCGGATGGTCAAGTCCTCCGGCGAATCTGGCGTGGTCACCGGCGGCGGCGCTGGCTGCGGGCAGCGGCGGGGGAGCGGGCGACACCACGGGCGGTTGGGCCGGCGCTCCATCGATGGCCGGCTGGTCGATGGCCGCCGGCGGGCGGCGCAGCACCAGCACGCCGGCCACGGTGGCCATCGCCAGCGTCGCCGCAACCGACATCCAGACCATCGCGGCTGTCCCGCCGAATCGGCCGGTGCCCTGGTCGAGGGCGCTGCTCGCGCGCGCGTGTTCGGCCATCGCCTCGCGGCACACTTCACATTCGGCGAGATGCTGCACGACGGCGGCGCGTTCGTCGCTGGCGAGCTTGCCGTCGATCATTGCGGCCATGTCTTCAGGGGCCAGGTGCGCGCCCGGCTGTGGCTTAGACACCGCTGCCTCGATTCTTTTGCGGCGCCCAGCCGAGCGCGCCGGCCAGATCCCATTCGAGCCGCGACAGATCGACGCGGTGCGATACCGCTCGCGGGGCCGCTCGACCCTCGCCGCTCATCCTGTCGATGGCGGTTCGCAGCGCGTCTCGGGTTTTCGCGAGCCGGCGGCTCAGTGTCGCCTTCGAGGCGTCCAGCACCATCGACATCTGTTCGAGCGTCAAGCCCTGTTCGTAGTAGAGCAGCAGCAACAACTTGCTCTCGGCATCGAGGCCGGCAATGGCGCGGTTGACCCGATCCGCGAATTCGCGCTTGACCACAGGATCTTCGCGATCGATCTCGACGCGCGGTTCGCGGACCTGTTTGAGGGCGAGGGAACCGGTGCGGCTGGCCGATCGCCGCGCATTGATCGCGGCATGCGTAACGAGCGCGCCGAGCCAGGTCCGCAGGCTGCTGCGCCCGTCGTACTGGCCGAGCCGCTGCCGCTGCCATAGATCGGCAATCAGCTGATCGCGGACGTCCGCGGCGGCCGCCGCCGGTAAAAAGCGGCGCGCGAAGTCGCCGATGTAGGCGAAGAAACGATCGCGGAACTCCTGCCAGGCGTCCTCGTCGCCTCGCGCGCAGGCGGACGCGAGATAGAGGTCGTCAAGCGACAACTCCGCCGCGGCCGCCGCCACCGGGCGCGCGTTCTGCCGCCTGGCGTGCCCGTCGATGATGAGCTCGGCGCACGCCTCCGCGGTGAGCTGGAACCGGCAGCGGACGCGGCTCCGCACGATTCGGTTGACGGCGTCGCGATCGGCCTCGAGCGCGCGCGCCGCGTCGCTCACCGCGGCTCGCCGATCAGGATGAAGGGCGCCCACAGGGCCGGATGAGGATAACGCTGCCGCGTCGCCAGCTGGGCGGCGCGCAGCGCGCCCGCCTTGTCGGAGGTGCGAAGCAGCTCGGCGTAAAAGCGATCCATGAAAAACACGGTGGCCCGATCGCTGATGTCCCACAGGCTGGCGACGACCGAGGCGGCGCCGGCGTAGAGGAACGCGCGCGGCAGGCCGAACACGCCGTCGCCGGTGAATCGACCGCGCGCCGTCGAACACCCGCTCAACACCACCAGGTCGGCCTCGACGTCGAGCGCGTAGACTTCGCGCGCCCGGAGGTAGCCGTCCTGCCCGCCGCCGTCGCTCAGCACCAGCGATGAATTGAGCGGCCGGGTTTCCGACACCAGGCCATGCGTCGCGAAATGCAGGTAGCTTGCGCCGCGGGTGTCGTTCTTGGCGGACTGCTCCGAGGCGCGAACGCCGGTGCGCAACGTCGGTGAAAGCCTGGCGAGCCGCGTCGCCACCTGTTGGGCCTCGTCCAGGCTGCCGGCAAGCGCCGGCAGCCCCGAATCCCTCGGCGCCAGCGGAGCCGCGAAAATGATCGCCGATCGCGCGGGTGTCGGCCGGTTGGCGCGGGTGGTGTAGCGGAACATCGCCACCGACGGCGCGACGCTCACGCGGTGGCGCGCGATCAGCGGCACTCCGCCGGGTTCTTCGAGCGCGGCGAACGGCAGCTGCGCCAGCCCGCCGTACGGGATCACGATCAGCGGCGACCCCTCCGTCCGCGGCAGCCATTTCGACACCGGCGCGATGACCACCGCGTGAAGCGCCCGCAGGGTCGCCCTCACCGGCGCGGGATCGGCGGAAGCGACGGCGGGATCGTCAACCGCGGTGAGCACCTGCCGCACCAGCGCGTTGATGCGGCTCGCGGACACCGCGGTGTTCGCGAAGTGGACGACGCCTTCGGGCGTCACGACCCACGCCAGCAAGGCGTCGGCGGTGACGAGAAACTCCAGGATGGTCGAACCGCTGCGCCGGGCGAGCTCGCGGATCTCGTCGATGCGCGCGCTCTCGACCGCGCCGGGGCCGCCCGGTGTGGACGGCGTGCGGGCTTGCAAGGCATCGGCAAAGGCGCGGGCGCGTGCCGCTTCGGCGGCTTCGAGCGCCTCGACATGGCGCCCCTGCGCGCTGAGCGCGACGGCCAGATCCTGGAACACCGATTGACGCGTGTCGAGGAACGCGATCCTGGCTTCGTCGCTCGCCACGCCGGCGCGGAGGTCGTTGATGATGGCCGCGCTCGCGGTCAGATCGGCGATGGCGAGGTCGAGCTCGCCGTCGCGCAGGCGGCTGCGGCCGCGCTGGCCGGCGAGTTGATACCGCAGGTCCGGCGAGTTCAGTGTCGCAATCACCTCCGACGCCTGCTGGTAGCGGGTGTTGGCCGCGGCCTTCGCGCCGGCGGCGTGCTCGAGCGCGGCCAGGTCGAGCAGCACGAACGCCTCGAGGTCGGCGTCCTTGAGCCGGCGCGCGATGGCCAGCGCTTCGTCGAGCGCCACCCGTGCCGCCGGGTGATCGCCGGTTCCATACACGTGCCGCAGCGCGATCACGCGAAGCGTGCGTCCAATCTCCGGCTGCCGATCGAGCTGCCGCCACACGCTCAGCGCCTCTTGCAGTCGTACCAGTGACTCGTCGGTGCGACCCAGCTCGCCGAGCACCGCGGCCAGGTTGGCGCGCGAGAATGCGACCTGGGCGGCATAGCCGACGGCTTCGGCGAGGCCGAGCGAGCGCGTGTAGGCGTCGACCGCGCGCTCGTAGTCGCCGAGGTCGAGGTAGACGTTCCCCAGGTTGCCGAGCACCTGTGACTGGCCGCGCCGGTCGCCGAGTTTTTCCCGGATCGCGATCGCTTCGGTGTAGGCCTCGATGGCGCGCTGATACTCGGTGCGTGCGCGGTTGATGATGCCGAGAAACGTCAGCGCCTGCCCGGCGCCGGCCTCGTTGCCGAGCTCGCGAAAGATTCGCAGTGCGGTGTCGGTGATCTCCGAGGCTTCGTCGTAGCGTCCGAGAAACCGCAGCGCCACACCGACGTTGGTTTGAATCATCGCCTCGCGCGCGCGCACCGGGTTGCGGCGATTGAACCGATCGGCCCGCGCGTAGTGTGACAGCGCATCCTCGTAGCGGCCGAGGCTGAACGCGGTTTCGCCAAGGCGCATGCTGACGTCGGACAGCAGCCCGGTATCGTCGAGCGAAGTGGCCAGCGCGAGCGCTCGCTCGAGGGTGGCGGTGGCGGTGGCGTACTGTCCGCGCCCCCACTGGGTGCGCCCGAGTTCGGCCAGCGCCCGCGCGAGGATCAGCTCGTCGCCTTCCCGCTCGGCAAGCTGCACGGCGGTTTCGGCAAGCGGCAGCGCCTTTTGATATTCACCCACCCGGATCGCGGCCGATGCCGCCTCGAGGGCGAGGCGCGCGGTTTGCTCCTGCCGGCCGGGGTCGGCGGCACCAAGCAGGAGAAAGGCGACCGCGGTGATGGAAAAAAGCGGCGACATGTCCTCGTCCCCGCGCGCATTCTACCGAATTGAATTCTCCGGCGGGAGTGTTTCACCCGCCTCGCGCGGTCTCGCACCGCGCGGTTTGTTCCGGGATCCGACCCCAACGGCATATGATCACCGCTTGCCCCGCCGCGACGCCCGGCGCGCAGGCGGGCGGAGAGGCTGCTTATGTCCGCGTTGACCCCGTCCCGTGTCGTGTCCGCCCTGGCGTTGCTCGCGATTGGTTTTGCATTCGGATCCTGGAACGCGCCGAATGTCGTCCACGCCCAGAACACGGGCAAGGTCTTCGAGATGCGTACTTACACCGCGCCCGACGGCAAGCTGCCGAACCTGCAGGCGCGCTTCCGCGATCACACCATTCGCATCTTCAACCGGCACAACATGAAGAGCGTCGGCTACTGGGTGCCGCAGGATGCGCCGGCGAAGGACAACACCCTCGTCTACATCATTTCGCACGACAGCCGCGAGGCGGCGAAGAAGAGCTGGGCCGACTTCCAGGCCGATCCCGAATGGAAAAAGGTGGCGGCGGAATCGCAGGTCGACGGCCGCATCCTCAGCAGCGTGGTGTCGGTCTTCATGGACGCGACGGACTATTCGCCGATTAAGTAGAGGGATGGGAGCCGGGAGCCGGGAGCCGGGAGCCGGGAGCCGGGAGCCGGGAGCGGGGAGTTTCGTGGATAACGCTTTAAGGCTGCTCAAGGAACTGATCGCCATCGACTCGGTCAATCCGGCGTTGGTGCCTGGCGCGGCGGGAGAGGCGGCGGTCGGGCGTGCCGTGGCCGAGGCGATGCGCGGCATGGGTCTCACGGTGGAAACGCAGGAGGTGGCTCCCGGCCGGCCCAACGTGATCGGGACGCTGGAGGGTCGCCTGCCCGGCCGTTCGCTGATGTTCTGTGGCCACCTCGACACCGTTGGCGTCGCCGGCATGAAGGCGCCATTCGATCCGGTCGAGCGCGACGGCCGCATTTACGGCCGTGGCTCAGAGGACATGAAGAGCGGCGTCGCGGCGATGATCGATGCCGCGCGCGTCGTCGCCGAGTCCGGCGGCCTCGCCGCCGGCAGGCTGGTGGTCGCCTGCGTCGTCGATGAGGAGCATGCCAGCCTCGGCGCCGATGCGCTGGTGACGCGCTGGCGCGCCGACGCCGCGGTCGTCACCGAGCCCACCGACCTGGAGATCGCCGTTGCCCACAAGGGCTTCGAGTGGGTCGAGATTGAAACCGAGGGCGTCGCCGCGCACGGCAGCCGTCCGCGGGAGGGACGCGACGCGATCCGGTTGATGGCGCGGGTCCTGAACGGACTCGACCACCTCGATCGGCGTCTGCAGGCAGAACCCCCGCACCCGTTGCTCGGCACCGCGTCCCTGCATGCCTCGCTGATCGAAGGCGGCCGCGAGTTGAGCAGCTATCCGGATCGCTGCCACCTGCAGATGGAGCGGCGCTCGATCCCGGGCGAGGCGCCCGGCATTGCGGCGAGGGAAGTGGACGAGCTGCTGACCCGCCTGCGCGCGGAAGACCCGGAGTTCAAGGCCGCCAGCAGGGCAATGTTCGCGCGCTCACACTACGAGATCGCCGCCGACCACGAACTGCCGCACGCCATGCGCCGCGCTCTGAGCGCCTTCGCACCCTCGCTCTCCCGTACCCCCATTGGAATGTCCTTCTGGACCGACGCCGCAATCCTTGGCGATGCCGGCATCCCGTCGATCCTGTTCGGACCGATCGGCGCCGGCCTGCACAGTGTCGAGGAATGGGTCGATGCCCAGTCGGTGCTGACGTGCCGCGACGCGCTGGTGAATCTCAGTCGCGATTGGTGTCGCTGAGAATGCCCCTCAGCACAAACGCCACATTCGCCGGCCGCTCGCCGAGCCGGCGCATGAAATACGGATACCACTGCTTGCCAAACGGCACGTAGACGCGCACGCGGTAGCCTTCCTTCACGAGCGCCACCTGTAAATCGCGGCGGATGCCGTAGAGCATCTGGAACTCGAAACGATCGGCGGCGTAGCCCTTGCTCGTGGCATACGCCTTGGTGGCGTCGAGCATCTCCGGATCGTGCGTCGCGATCGCCGGATAAGTGCCTTCGTCAAGCAGCGTCTGCATCAACCCGACGAAGGCGGCGTCGACCTCGCTCTTCTTCTGGTGCGCGACGTCCTTCGCTTCCTTGTAGGCGCCCTTGACCAGCCGGACCCGCGCCCCGAGCGCATTGAGGCGATGGACATCGTCGGGCGAGCGCTTCATGTACGACTGGATCACCGTGCCGAGGTTGTGATGGCCCTGCCGCCACAGCGTTTCCAGAATCTCGATGGTGGCCTCGGTGTAGGGCGAGTTCTCCATGTCGATGCGCACGAAGAACCCGGCCGCATCCGCCGGTTCGAGAATCCGCCGCATGTTGTCGACGGCGGTGGCCCGGTCGACGTCGAGCCCGAGCTGCGTCAGCTTGAGCGAGATGTTGCGCTCGACGCCGGAGGCGACGATCGCGCCGATGATCCGCACGTAGTCGTCGGCGGCCGCGGCCGCGGCCGCGGAGGTCGAGACACTCTCACCGAGATAGTCGAGCGTCAGGCGCAGGCCCTTGCCCGGCAGATCCGCCACGGCGGCCAGGGCTTCCTCCACGGTTTCGCCGGCGATGAACCGCCGGGCGAAGCCCCTCGGGGCCATCCCGTACTTTGAAGCCAGCCGCTGCAGTGTGGAAACTTGTGACAGGCCGTGGAACAGCGCTTTGGAGGTGGCGTCGAGCATCAGTGAGTGGAACCCGGTGGCGACAGCAGGTGCGCAATCGATCGCGCGTAGTAGCGGAGCACGTTGCGCTCGCGCACACGATAGCGCCCCTGCTCGACGACGATGATGTTGCGGGTGACGAGCGGCTCGGTGGCGTACGACAGCACCTCGCCGGCGGAGGTCGCGCTCAGGTTGGCATTGCCGGCGCGCAGCGTGTCGAGCACGCCGTCGATCTGCGAGGTCAGCTCGGCGCGGGTCGCCGACTTGGTCATCGCCGCCGCCAGCACCGCGGTCGGCGTCACCTTGAACAGCGAGCCAATCTCCGACCGCACGTGGCGGATCACGTCCATCACCGCCTTCTTCGATTCCGGATCGATGCCGTCGAGCGCAATCGGCTTGCCGAACGTGACAAACGCCCGGCTGCGGTAGCCGACCGCGTAGCGCACCAGCTCCGCGATCTCGCGGCTGAACGCCTTCTGGCTGCGCTTGATCCG
This sequence comes from uncultured Acidimicrobiia bacterium, assembly GCA_963795125.1. Lineage (GTDB taxonomy): Bacteria > Acidobacteriota > Vicinamibacteria > Vicinamibacterales > UBA2999 > 12-FULL-67-14b. Next base: position 885,170 of record CAWCGQ010000003.1, read on the forward strand.
CTGCCGCGCGATGACGTGATCCTCGAGCACCAGGTCGTACGACACCGCCACCGGCACCAGCTTCAGGCCCTTGACCTGCGCGTCGAGGCAGGCGTTGAGCAGGCCCGACTTCATCGGCTTCAGCTCGCCGCTGTAGCTGCGGCCGCCCTCCGGATAGAAGAACAGGTCGTGCCGGTGCAGCAGCTCGCTGACGTAGGCCTTGAGGGTGATCAGGTAGGCCGGGTCCTTGGTGTTGCGACGGATCGGCAGCGCGCCGGTGACGTGCTTGTGGATCAAGCCGAGCGGCCCGCCGAACAGATTGATGCCCGCGGCAATAATCGGCGGCCGGATCCCGGCATCGTCCAGCACCAGCGGCTCGACCAGGTAGTCGATGTGACTGCGATGGTTCGACGCATAGACGACGCGGCCGGTCTTGACGGCGTCGATCGCCAGCTGCTGGTGCTCGCCGACGCGCTCGATCTTGCGCAGGATTGGATAGAGCGGGTACTCGAGCGCGCGATACAGCTCGTAGCGCTGCGTGGTCTTGAGCTCGTCCAGATACTGCATGACGCGCGTGCGCGCGGCCGCACTCGTCAGCCCATGGCTGCCCTCCATGAACCGGGTCATGTCGGCCCGGGCAAGGACGGCTTCGGCAATGGTGTCAGGACGCATCAAGGACTAACTCGATGATAACTCGCGGCAAATCGCATCCGCAAAGGATGTGGTCGACGCCGATCCGCCCAAATCGGGGGTGACGTGGCCGGAGGCGAGCACTTTCATCAGCGCGGCATTGATCGCATCGGCCTTTTGATCCTCATGCAGGTGCTGCAGCATCAGCACCGCCGACAGCAGCAGCGCCGTCGGATTGGCCAGGTCGCGCCCGGCAATGTCCGGCGCCGTGCCGTGCACCGCCTCGAACACGCCGACGCCGTTTTCGCCGAGGTTGGCCGCCGGCACCACGCCGAGGCCGCCGACCAGCCCGGCGCACAGATCCGACACGATGTCGCCGTAGAGATTCGGCAGCAGCAGCACGTCGAGCCGCTCGGGATGCATCACCAGGTGCATGCACGCGGCGTCCACGATCCGGTCGTCGAACTCGATCTCCGGGTAGCGCGCCGAGACCTTGCGCGCGCACTCGAGGAACAGGCCGTCGCTGAGCTTCATGATGTTGGCCTTGTGCACCGCCGTCACCCGCTTGCGGCCGCGCCGCCGCGCCTGCTCGAAGGCAAACTCGGCAATGCGCGTCGACGCCTTCTCGGTGATGATCTTGATGCTCTCGACCACACCGGGAACGACGGTGTGCTCGAGCCCGGCGTAGAGATCCTCGGTGTTCTCGCGGACGATCACCAGGTCGACGCCGCTGAAGCGCGACGGCACCGACGGCAGGTTCCACACCGGCCGCAGGTTCGCATAGAGATCGAGCGCCTTGCGCAGGCCGACGTTGACGCTGGTGAAGCCCTTGCCGACCGGTGTGCCGATCGGGCCCTTCAGCGCAATCTTGTTGCGCGTAATCGAGTCGAGCAGCGGTTGCGGCAGCGTCGTGCCGTACTCCTCCACCGCCCCGGCGCCCGCCGAAAAGGATTCCCATTCGGGAGTGAAGCCGGATGCCTCGAGCACGCGCACCACCGCGCGGGTGACCTCGGGCCCAATGCCGTCACCAGGAATTAAGGTGATTACCCGTTTCTGTGTCATCAATCAGCAATCATCAATCTGCAATCTGCAATTTCTTATTCCCGCGCTTCCCACCAGCACAGCGCGAGACCGCCGATGGCGGTGATGGAAAAAAGGATGTTGGACACCCCGTGCAGCCAGTCGAACTGCATCCGCCGCGCATCGGTCGCCGCGAGCTGCGAGACCGGTTCGCCGACTTGCGCCTGAATGGCGTTGACCTGAGGGAGGATGTAAAACCCGATCGCCATCATCAGCAGCAGCATCAGCGTCATGATGCCGACGCGAACGCCGTACTTCAACGGCCGGGCGCCGAGCAGCCGATGCAGGGTCAGCGTCACGAACATGATCGCCGCCATCGCGTACGACAGCCACGTCAGGCGCAGCAGCACTTCGCCAAACACCTGCCCCGCGAGCACGCGCCCCTGCGCCTGGTTCCAGGCCTCCAGCACGCCGAAGACCGCCGGCGCCACCAGCGCGCCGGCCGACACCAGGCCGCCGACCCAGACGACCAGCGCCACGACGTAGAGGTAGCGCAACAAGACCATCCCTCCATTTTACTGATAAACTTTTGGCTTTTACGGAACCCCGCCTTGTTGGAAAGATGGAACCAGTGACCGAGATTCGTGCGGCGGCCCAGCCCGGCGCGCTCCAGCGCCTGTTCGACGAGCAGGACGCTCGCAACCAGCAACTGTTGCAGCAGACGCCGTTACACGGCGCCGAACGGCGATCGGCCGCGCTGCCTTTTGCGATCGACTTGCAGGCCGCATCGCTCCCGGACGACGCCGGCGAGGCGCTCGGCGCGCTCGAGAAAACCGCCGCGACGATCGCGATCGAGTCGCTGATTTCCCTCGCCAGGGTCAACGACATCGACCATCTCGGCGGCGGCCTCGAACTGATCGGTCCGCTGTTGATGACGCTCGGCGCGGTGGATTACCGCGGCCGGCAGTACTCGATCGAGCACGGCCACACCAGCATCGGCTACTACGCGGCGCTCGCCGCGCTCGGCTTCCTGCCCCGCGACCGGGTCGTCGACGCGTTCCGACGCAGCCTCGACATCGCGGGTCACGTGTCGTGGGTGCCCGGCGGCACGCCAATTGGCTCGGGCCGTCTCGGCGTGACCGTGCCGGTCAGCGCCGGCTGGTCGCTCGGGTTGCGGGCGGCCCACGGTCCCGACGCCTTCGTCATTTGCCACTGCGGCGACGCCGGCTGGATCTCCGGCCAGGCGTTGAACGGCTTGATCGGCGCCAGCCTGCATCGCGCGCCGATGACGCTCGTCATGCACCGCAACGGCATCCAGCTGTCGGGCACCACCGCGCGCATTACCCACAAGGATCCGCGGCCGATCGTGACGAGCCTCGGCATCGAGATTCTCGAGATCACGTCGCTGCACGACCGCCGCGAGCTGTTTGCCGCCTACGCCCAGGCCTACGCGCTCGCCCGCGACGGCAAGCCGTCGCTGATCTACCCGGTCGGGTTTCCCAAGGCCTCGGTCCGCGACTTCGCGACGCGCTACGGCATCGTCGCGGAGGCCGAACAGTTCTGCGACAAGCACGCGGTCGCAATCGACACCGCCGTGCAGGTTCCGGGATCGCTCATGAGCTATCGCGATCCGAAGGCGATGCTCGAGTGCCTGTTCTACGTCAACGAGCTGCCGGGCGGCGAAGCGCATCATGACGGCGGCATGAAGGGCCGCGATCACGCCGGCGGTGCTCGCCAACCCGATGCTGCAGCTGAGCGCCGCCGAGCAGGCGGCGCTGGAGCGCCTGCGCGGGGAGCCGGAGCGCTCGGTGGTGTCGCTTGCCCGTCCGGCGCCGGGCGCGCCGAACCTGGTGCTGTCGGCGGCGGACATCGAGGGCATTGCCTTGCCCGGCACCGACAAGTGGGTCACCGCCCGCGTCGGGTCCGAGGCGGCCTACGTCGCGGTGGCGAAGAAATACGCGTCGCAGTGTTTCTTTGTCTCCTGCGACCTCAACCCCTCCACCCGCCTCGGCAAGGCCGCCGCGCTCGTGCCGCCGGGACACGCCATCGAGATGAGCATCGAAGAGCAGGCCGCCGCGCTCATGACCAACGGCCTGTCGTTGGTCGCCGATCGCCCGCAGCTCAACGTGTTTGCCACCTTCGCGGCGTTCATGGAAGGCATTGCCCGCGAAGGCTTCGAGTTCTGGCGCTACCAGCGCAACCTGACCGGCGTCAACGAAGGCCTCAACGTGCTGATGCATTTTTCGCACGTCGGCGCCAACACCGGCCGCGATCATTTTTCGGGATGGAGCCTCGACTGGGTCAACCTGGCCCTCGGCTACATGCCGTTCCTGCACCGCTTCTACGCGCCCGCCGACGCGCGCGCCGCGTTCATTGCCGTGCGTGACGCCGCCGCGCATTTCGGCGGCCACATCGTTGCCATTCCCCGCGACACGCTGCCGGTCCTCACCCGGCAGGGCGGCAGCGAGCCGTTATGGCAGGCCGATGAGCCGTGGACGCCGGTGACCCGGATGCGGTCCCAGCCCGACGCGAAGACGGCCATCCTGGCGCTCGGCGCGCCGGCCTACCTGGCCGCGTCGGCGAGCGAGAAGGCAACCGCCGCCGGCGTGCCGGCCGATGTCTATGTGGTCAACGGACTGCCGCTCGCGGACGATTTCCTGAGCGACATTGCGTCGCGATACGCACGCGTCCTGACGATCGAAGACGGGCTGATCGGCACACCGGACGCCGGCCTGCAGGGCTTCGCCGGCCTGGTTGCATCGACGCTGGCGGGCGCGGGTGTGTCGTTGAAGCATTTCGGAATCGTCGATCCGCGGGTGGCGCCGTCGGAATCGTTTGCCGAGGTGTGGGAGCACTTCGGCATCAGCGAACAGCACGTGCTCGACGCCCTGCTCGAGACCGCCTAGCGCGAAGGATCACACGTGCCATCCAGGACCCGCCTCGTCTTGTTCGCCATTGCCGCGGCGCTCGTGCTGCCGGCGCCGCACCACGCGCAGTCGTCCGCCTCCGCGGCACAGCCGCTACGGCGTGACCTCGCCGTCGCTCGCGAAGCGAGCGTCGGCGGGCCGATTGGCGTGCAGGAACCGGCGTGGTCGCCCGACGGCAAGCGCATTGCCGTGTCCTATCTCGATCGTCTCTGGACCATGACGCCGGAAGGCCGGCAGGCGAAGGCCGTCACGGCGACGAGCGGATCCGCTGATCGAGCGCGAGCCTGCCTGGTCGCCCGATGGCACCCGCCTCGCCTACGCCGCGGATAGCGGTGAGGGCTTCGACGTGTTCGTAATCGCGATGAGAAACGGCGCGGCCGCCGGTCAGCCGGTGGCGGTGACGACCATGCCGGGGGACGAGCGCTGGCCGTCGTGGACGGCGGATGGGCGTGTGGTGTTCGCGCATCGCGAGGCCCGGCCGGCCGGCCGCGGCGGCGACCCCAGCCTGCAATACGATCTCTACCTGTCGTCGCCGGTGCCCGGCTCGCCCGCCTGGCAATCGCCGATGGCGCTGACCGAGACCAGCGACAGCGAAACCTATCCGCGGGTGTCGCCCGACGGCACCAAGGTCGCGTTTGTGTCCGAGCGCGACTCCGAAGACGACCTCGATTTGTGGTGGATGGCGGTGCCCCCTGCGGCGATCGCCAAACCGATTCCGCTCGGCGCCAAGCCGCCCAAGCCGGTGTCGTCGTCGGTGCCGTCGGTGGGATCGGACGGCAAGCCGCTGCGCGCCAATCGCATTACGCGCGTGCGCGGCTACGAAGCGTACCCGTCGTGGTCGCCCGACAACACGCGCATCGCGTTCTACGCCGTGCGCGAGGGAATTGGCTCGGTGTGGGTGGCGACGGCGGAGCCGCCTCGCCCCGAGCCGACAGAAGATCCCCTGCCGCGCGCCAAGCCCGCCGCGCAGCCGCAACTGGTCTCGCGCCGCGGCGGCGCGCCCGCCTGGTCGCCCGACGGCAGGACGCTGCTCGTGTCCGGCCTGCCCGATCCGCAGCCCATTTATAACGGCAACCCGCTTCGCAACGACGTCGAGGCGCCGCCGCTCTTCGCCTTGAATGCGGCGTTCCAACTCTGGAGGATGGCCGCACCGCTGCCGATCCATGAAGAGGGTGGCGGCATTGCTGCCGACATCGCGCCGTCTCCGGCGCTGTTCACCGCGATGTTCGATCGCGTGTGGACCACGCTGCGGTCGCTGTACTACTCGTCGGGATCGACCGCCGCCGAGTGGGCGGGCGCCCGCGACACCTATCGCGCGCGCGCCGGTGCGGCGAAGAACGACGCCGACCTCGAGACGGTGATCGACCAAATGGTCGCGGCGCAGCCGCTCATCAAGCCCGTCGTCACCTCGAACGGCGCCGTGGTCGTGTCGGGGCATCCGCTTGCGTCCGAAGCCGGACGCCTCGCCTTCGAAAAAGGCGGCAACGTCGTTGATGCGATGATCGCCGTCTCCTTCGCCCTTGGTGTCGTCGAGCCCGAAGCGTCGGGCATTGGCGGCGATGGCTCGGCGGTGCTCTATCTCAAGGGCATGAAGAAGCCGACCACCATCGAGTACAAGGACATGACGCCGATCAAGGCGACCCCGGACAACCGGGCGATCGTCCAGGACGGCCGGATCGTCGCCGACGGCCCGGCGGCGGCCAACATCCCGGGCGTGGTCGCGGGTCTCGACTACCTGTATCGCCACTACGCGAGCGGCAAGGTGAAGTGGGAAGACCTGGTCGCGCCGGCGATCGCGCTTGCCGATGAGGGGTTCATCCTCGACGAGGGGCTGCCGTCGAGCATTGCCGAAGGCCGGCGGTTTCTCGACAAGTGGCCCGAGGCGGCGAAGATCTATTTGCCGAACGGCAAGGTGCCGCGCCCCGGCGATCGCTTCTTCAACAAGGACTACGCCACCACGCTGCGCGCCATCCAGAAGGGCGGCGCCGACGCCTTCTACAAGGGCGAGATCGCGAAGAAGATTGCCGCCGACATGGCCGAGAACGGCGGCATCCTCACCTTTGCCGATCTCGCGCAGTATCGCGCCATCGAGCGCGCGCCGGTGTCGGGCCATTACCGCGGCCACACGCTCTACGCCGGCGGGCCGCCGCTGTCGACCGGCATTCAGCTGTTCGAGTCGCTGCACGTGCTCGAGCACTATCAACCGAAGCCCGGCGCCCGCGCCTCAACCGATCCGGACTACTTCCACTACCTGATGGAGTCCTGGAAGGTGCGCGATCCGCTGCGCCGCGTCGCGGATCCGGAGCGGTGGCCGGTCGAGTTCGAAGATCACCTCACCGACGCGCACGCCAAGATGCTGTTCGCGAAGATCGATCCGAAGAAGGCGATGCGCTACGAGCGGACGCCGCCTGACGATGGGCCGGTGACCCCGATGGCGCCGGCGCCGCGCATCAGCACCGGGACCACTTCGTTCGCGGTGGCGGATGCCGACGGCAACATGATCGCCGTCACGCAGACCCTCAGCACGTGGGGCGGCACCTTCTACGTGTCGAAGGGGCTCGGGTTCCTCTACAACAATCACCTGCGCTCCAACCGCCTGACCGCCGGCGCCTACGGCAGCCTCGTGCCGCTGATGCGCTCGTCGACCTCGTCGGTGCCGACGCTGGTGTTCGAGAAGAAGGCGTCGGGCGAGGAAGTGCCGCGCCTCGCCGTGGGATGTGCCGGCAATGCCTGGATCCCGGTGTCGGTCTACAACATCATCACCGGCGTGATCGACGCGAACCTGGGCGCGCAGGCGGCGATCGAAGCGCCGCGGTTCTTGCCCGGGCGCGATCCCGCCGATCCGCTCGACAACGCCGAGCGCATCGAGATCGAGGATCGTTTCCCGCGCGCGGTGCTCCAGGAGCTGATCGATCGCGGGCACAAGTTCCAGAAGATCGGCCGCAAGGGCGAAGTGCGCTACGGCTATGCGGCGGCGATTACCGTCGATGTGGCGTCGCGCACGGTCGAAGGCGGCGCCGAGCCCCGGCGTTCACACGCCGCCGTGCCGGTAACCAGGACCCCGTCGACGACATCTCAGCAATGAGCGTGATTGAACCAGGAAAGAAGGCCCCGGCCTTCTCGTTGCCGGATCAGGCGGGTGCGACGCATTCGCTCGCCGACTACGCGGGCCAGCCCGTGGTGGTCTATTTCTATCCGAAGGACGACACGCCCGGCTGCACCAAGCAGTCGTGCGCGTTCCAGGACAACCTGCCGAAGTTCAGGAAGAGCAGGGCCGCGGTGCTGGGCGTGAGCGGGCTCAACTCGGCCAGCAAGGCGAAGTTCGCCGGCAAGTACGGCCTCACGTTTCCGCTGCTCGCCGACGAGGATCACTCCGTGATGGAGCAGTTCGGCGTGTGGCAGGAGAAGTCGATGTACGGCAGGAAGTACATGGGCGTGGCGCGGACCACATACCTGATCGGACCCGACGGGAGGGTTGCCAGGCGCTGGGACGGCGTGAAGGTTGATGGTCACGCCGAGGAAGTCCTTGCCGCCGTCCAATCGCTCTGATTCCACGCCGGCGTCGGCGGCCGAATTGCGGCTGCATGTCGCGGGCATGGACTGCGCCGATGAAGCGGCGCTCGTCCGCCATGCGCTGGCCAGGCCCGGCATCGACGCGCTGAACTTCGATCTGGTCGGCCGGCGCGTCGACGTCCGCTACCACCCCGAAACCATTTCCGCCGCCGCCATCCTCGCCGCCGTCTCCGCCACCGGGCTCGCCGCGCATCCGCATCACGCCGGCGAAGTGGTCGGCGACGACCACCACGTCCACGATCATCATCACGACACCGCGAAGTGGTGGGCCGCGGCCAGCGGTGCGATCTTCCTGATTGGCTGGGCCATCGACGCCGCCACTTCCGACAGCTGGACCGAAGCCCTGTTCGGCGGTCATGGCGATTCGCTCGAACACGCGCACCATCCCTACGCCGCGGCTGCCTACGGCGTTGCCGCGGTCGCGGGGTTGTGGCCGATGATCCCGCGCGCGGTCACGTCACTGCGCTTCGGCCGCCTCGACATGCACGTGCTGGTGTGCCTGTCGGCCATTGGCGCCGCGGTGATCGGCCAGTGGGCGGAAGCGGCCGCGGTGGCGTTCCTGTTTGCGATCGCGCACCTGATGGAAGCGTGGAGCATCGAACGCGCGCGTCACGCGGTCAGCACCCTGGTCGGGCACGAGCCGGGGTGGGACGACGATGCCGGGCACGAGGCGGCGCCGGTCGAAAGATGGATCGAGCGCTTCGCGGCGATTTATACGCCGGTCGTGACGTTCGCGGCGATCACGGTGGTGCTGCTGCCGCCGCTGGTCGACGGTGAGTGGGCGACGTGGTTCTACCGCGGGCTGATCTTCCTGGTGCTGGCCTGTCCCTGTGCGCTGGTGATTTCCACCCCCGTCACCGTGGTCGCGGCGCTGACCTCGGCCGCGCGCCGCGGTGTGCTCTTCAAGGGTGGCGGGCCGCTCGAGCGCGTCGCCGCCGCCAAGGCGCCGACGCTGCAGGCGGTGGCTGACGCCGGCGTTGGGGTGCAGTGCCGCACCCGCCTGCGCCCGGGCTCCCACCTTCGCCAGGGCCTCGGCGGACCAGCCGGCGGGCAGGCCCCCGCCACCGATCGGATTGATGTGGTGTTGACGTGCGATCACGACGAGGACATCGTGTTTCTCGTCGGTCACGCCAAGCGCGCGCTGCTGGTGATCCGGCAGAACGTGTTCCTCGCGCTGGCCACCAAGTTCGCGGTGCTGGTGGCCGCGGTGTTCGGCGGGGCGCCGTTGTGGCTGGCGGTGGTGGCGGATACCGGCGCGACGGTAGCGGTGACGCTCAACGGGCTCCGGCTGCTTCGGGCGAGGTAGTGACCCTTTCTGCACACTCCGCGGACCGTGCTCGCCTGTATGCTTGGCGGCGATGACCTGGTTAGGGTGGCTCGGCGTCGTCGTCGTGATCGTTGCGATCGCGGCCGTTACCGGCGTCAAGCCTGCGGGTACCCGTCACGTTGCCCGCACGCGGTTGATGGGCGGCGCCCGTCTGGCATTGATCGTCATCGCGATCATCGTCGCGTATCTGGTTTACCGGGCGCGGTAAAGGGGGCTTGAATGGCGGTCAATGTGCAGAAGAACATGGGATTCCTGGTGCTTGCGATTTGGTTGATTCTGTACGGCCTGACCGGATTGGTGGCATTCGCGCTGCCCGCTCCGCTGATGGCTGTGCTCGCGCTGCTCGCGGGGATCCTGATCCTTGTCGGCCGGTAACGGTTTCAGCGGCGGTCCCCTGTGCCAATGATGCGATGGCTGTTCGCGCTCGCGGTGATCGGCTCGTGGTCGTCGGACCTCACCAGCCAGGCTCCGAAGCCGACCCTCGACTCGCTGGCGTGGATGGCCGGATCATGGACGGGAGCGACGCGCGGTATCGACATGGAAGAGCACTGGACCGCGCCGAAGGGCAATTCGATGATCGGCATCCATCGCGACATCGGCAAGGGCCGCACGTTGTCGTTCGAATACCTGCGCATCGAGCAGCGCGGCGATCAGATCGTGTATCTCTCGATGCCCAACGGGCGATCGCCGGCGACGCCGTTTCCGCTCAAGGAGATCGCGGCGCATGCGGGTCGTGTTCGAGAACACCGCGCACGACTTCCCGCAGCGGATTATTTACTGGAAGGACGGCAACGATCTGCGCGCCCGCATCGAGGGCCGCTGAACGGCAAGGCGGACAGTGAGGAGTGGCGGTGGAGTCCGGCAGCTCTGAGGCCCTGACGTACTCAGGACCCCAGGGCATCAAGACCTTATCGCGGTCCGCGCGGACGACGCTGCTTCGTGTCGCCCTGGCGCTTCTCGCGCTGCTCTTTCAGCTTCGCCTGCTGCTCCGCCGTCAGCACTTGCAGCGATTCCTGCCGCACCTTGGCGTTGAGGATCATCACGTCGGCTTCCGCCGCGGCGACCTCCCGCTCTTGGCGCGAATCGCGGACTCGTTCATCGCATCGCGCTTCGAGCAGCGCCTGCATGCCCTCACGCGCGGCGCGCACTTTCTGGCCGGCCGCCTCGAAGTCGCTGCGGCGCGCGTCCGCAATCTTCTTCAGCTGCGCCTTCTGATCGTCGCTGAGATCGAGGCCGCGGAAGCCGGGCGCCGAAGCCCATGCGTCCACCCGGACCGCGCATGCCCGGACCGCCGCGGCCACCGGGTCCGCCCATGCCGGGCCCTGGCGCCGCTCGGGTTGATCCTGCCCGGCCGCTGTAGTCTGGCGAGGTGCCGCCATCAGCACGGTGCGCCGGCGGCCAGTGTCAGCACCGCAACACCCGCTGCCAACGTCGTTTTGAATCGTGTCGTCATGTGAAGTTCCTCCAGGTTCGCTACCTGCTACATATGACGGGATCATCGTGTCAGCGCTGTGGCCGCGCTGTGACAAAACGATGGCAGCGGCCGACGCCGGGACGGCAAAGCCGAAAACTGTGGAAAACTGGCCGCTGTGTCACGCGTCCTGGTCGTCGAAGACGAAGCCCACATCCGCGAGCTGATCCAGCTCCACCTCGGACTCGAGGGTCTCGAGATCGAGGCGGTGGCCGACGGGCAGGAGGCGCTGGTGCGCGCCGGCTCCGAGCCGTTCGATCTGATCATCCTCGACCTGATGCTGCCCGGGGTCGACGGCATCTCGATCTGCCGCGCGGTGCGCCGCGAGGGCCCGAACCAGGACGTGCCGATCCTGATGCTGACGGCCCGCCGCGAAGAGAGCGACAAGGTGCTCGGCCTCGAAAGCGGCGCCGACGATTATCTCGCCAAGCCGTTCGGCATTCGCGAGCTGGTGGCCCGCGCCCGCGCGCTGCTGCGCCGTCCGCGGCGGTCGCAGCTGCAGGCCGAGGCGGCGGCGCACGCCGGGCGAGCGTCCGGTCGAGATCCACGGCCTGCACATCGATCCGGCGCGTCGCCGCGTGCGCGTCAAGGGTGAAGACGTCGATCTCACCGCGCAGGAGTTCCGGCTGCTGCACGTGCTCGCGACGCATCCCGGCATCGTCTTCAGCCGCGAAGCGCTGTTGACGCGGGTCTGGCCCGACCACACCTTCGTCACCGAACGCAGCGTCGATTCGCTGGTCAAGCGATTGCGGCGGCGCATCGAGAACGATCCCGCGAATCCGGAGATCATCCTCACGGTGTGGGGCAGTGGCTACAAGGCCGCGGATGTCTAGCAGGCCCGCCCGATCGATTGCGCGCAGCCTCTACTGGCGCATCGGCTTCGGCTTCATCCTGTTTCTGGCGATCACGCTGTCGCTGCAGGTCGGCGCTGTTCATCTGGGTGGCCGGCGAAACCGAAGGCGGCATGCCCGAGCGCATGGGCCGGGATTTCGCCGAGCTGGTCGCGTCGGAGTTCGAGTCGGCGCTGGCGCGCGATCCGCAACTCGACCTGCGCGCCTACGCCGAGCGCCGCGTCAAGGAACTGCATCGGCCGGCGGCGATCATTTTCGCCGACGGCACGTCGATCGCGCCCGAGGGCACCGACGTGCCGTCGCGGCATGCGCTTCCCCGGACGCCGCGCGGCGGCGGCGGCGATGGCCTGGACGCGGCGGCCCGGACGGCGGCGGTCCCGATGGCCGTGGCGCCTCGACGGCGGCCCGGCGCCCGATGGCCGCCGGCCAGGTTTCCGCGCATGCCGTTTGGCCGCCGCGGCGCGGTCCGGTGATGGCGCCGATTCAGCAGGGCGACACGGTGGTGGCGATGGTGTGGGTGCCGCCGCTCACCGGACTCCGCCGCTTCGCCGATGTGATCGGCACGCCGCTCGCGGTCGGGCGTGCTGTTGCTGCTGATTGGCGGCACCGCGATCGCCGCGCTGGTGATCTTCCGGCCCGCCCAGGCGCGCCTGCGGGCGGTCGAGGATGCGGCGCGCCGGTTCGGTGAGGGCGATCTCACCGCGCGCGCGCCGGCGATCGGCGGCGATGAGGTGACCGCGGTGGCGGAGGCGTTCAATCGCATGGCCACCGACCTGGCGGCGCGGCAGGCGCAGCTGGTCGAGGCCGATCGCGCGCGCCGGCAATTGCTGGCCGACGTGTCGCATGAATTGATGACGCCGCTCACCGCGATTCGCGGCTACGCCGAGACGCTGGCGCTGCCGCAGTTCGTGCCGGCGATCCAGGGAAGGGCAGCGCGCCGTCAAGGTGATCCAGGAAGAAGGCGAGCGCATCGAGCGGCTGGTCGGCGACCTGCTCGATCTGGCGCGCTTCGAGGCCGGCGGCATTTCCCTCGAGCAGGACAACGTCGACGTCGACGAGATCTTCGAGCGCGTGTCGGAGCGTCACGCCAAGACGGCGCAGGACAAGGGCGTCGAGATCGTCATCGAGCCGCACGACGATATCCGGATGATCGGCGATCCGCATCGCCTCGAGCAGGCGGTGCAGAACCTCGCCGCCAACGCGCTTGCGCCACACCCCGCCCGGCGGCCAGGTCACGCTCGGCGCGCGGCGCGACGACGGCCGCGTCACGATCACCGTCACCGACAGCGGCGTCGGCATTCGCGCCCGAACATCTGCCGCATGTCTTCGACCGCTTCTACAAGGCCGATCAGTCACGCTCGCAGAGCGGCGGCTCGGGGCTGGGCCTGTCGATCGTCAAGGCGATCGTCGAGCGGCACGGCGGCTCGGTCGCGGTGCGAAGCCGTCAGGGGCGTCGAGACGGTGTTCGAGATTGTCCTGCCCGTCGCGAGCCTGCGCCGCAGCAGGATCGAGAACAATCCCTGAAGCAGGTCGGTGTGATCGGCGAGCAGCTCGAACAGCCCCGCCCGATCGATGCGCAGCACGCGGGTGTCCTTGATCGCCGTTACCGCGGCATCGAGGCGCGACGCCGGCCAGCGTTTCGTACATGCCGATCACGTCGCCGGCGGTGGCGGTGCCGTGCTGGCTCGTTCTCGTCCACCCGCAGCGCCCCCGACAGCACGACCAGGATGGCCGCTTCGCCGCCCTTGGCGATGCGCCTCGGCGTTCGCGGCGATGGTGCGCTCGCGGGCGATCGCCGACAGCCGCCACAGTTGCGGCGCGGTCGCGTGCGCGAGCAGCGGGCTCGACTGCAGCAGCAGCAGGTTGTCGACCGGCCGCAGGTGCGCCGCATCCTTGATGTCGGGCGGCAGCGTGCCGTGAATCAGGGTCTGGCCGGCGGCCAGCTGGCGCGACTCGATCAGCATCCGGAAGATGCCCTCGGCGAGCTCGACGTTCTCTGACAGCAGCGTCAGGAACTCGTCGGCGGTGAGCGACAGCGTGATCGCGCGATCGGCCGCGGCGATGGTCGGCCGGCATCGGCGAGCCCTCGAGCAGTTCCTCGAGGCCGATCGCCGCCGGCGCCGCGATGTCGTGCGCGCCGCCGACGGTCACGCGTGCCGTCGAGCAGGAACTGGATCGAAGCGACCGGCTCGCCGCGCTCGTAGAGCACGCGGCCCGGTTCGTAGCGGACCTGCCGGCCGAGCCGCGCCAGCCGGAACAGCTCGTCGACGTGGGTGAAGTCGAACAGCGGCACGCGGCGCAGCCGGTCGGCCAGTTCAACCGCCGGCAGCGGCTCCTGCCAGAGCTGCTTGCGCTTCTCGGCCTTGACCCGGTTGGCCGCCAGCGCCCACGACGCCGCTTCGAACACGTCCTGGTCGCGGACATCGCGATGCGCGAGCACGTGCTCGAGGTCGTCGGCCAGCGACCACAGGCCGCGTTCCTCGACCAGCAGCACCGCCGCCGACGCGATCGACTGGTCCTCGTCGTGCAGCAGCTGCGCGACCGTGTCCTCGACATCGCGCAGTGCGCGTGCGGTAGATCACGTTGCCCTTGCGGATGACGTTCCTCCTCGGGCATGTCCTCGACCAGCAGCATCACGCGCTTGCGCACGTCGCCTTCGAGGATGTTGTCGAGGTACTCGATCGCGCGCGCGCGCATCCGCACGTCGCTGTCCTTGAGCGCGTGCCGGACCGCGGCGACGTCGCCGTGCGAGTAGATCAGGCCGAGCAGGGTGAAGATGCGGTTGATCGCGCGCGCATGTTTTTCGCGCAGGGCGCGCGCCAGCAGGCTGCCGTGGTCCAGGCCGCCGGCGACGAACAGGTTGTGGTGCAGCGTCAGCGCGCTGAACGCGCGCGCCGGCCTCGGCGATGACGTGACGCGGTCACCACCTGCGGATCGATCGCCAGCGTCTGGATGGTCGTGACGCAGCCGCTCGAGCGCCATCGTCGCCTTGAAGCGCAGGAAACCGTCCTCGGCGTCGAGCGCGGCGGTGAGCGCGTCGACCGATGCCGGGAACGGCAGCAGCGCCAGCGTCGACGGCACGTGGCGGCGGATCCAGACGTCCTCGTCCTGGTCGCGCATGAAGTAGGCCAGCGGCGCGATCACCGCCTCGCCGTAGCCGACCAGCACCGGCGCGGGCCGCCGCCTTCAGGCGTCGGTTGCGCAGCAGCGAGACCAGCGGCGGCACGAACAGGAAATCGCCGGCGCCGAGCGTGGCGGCGCTTTCGATCGCCGCCCTGGCGACGTCGAGATTGGCGTCGTACATCAGCGGCACGAGCAGCGGCCGGAACGCCGGATTCTTGACGTCGCCGAGCGCCCGGGCCACCTGCAGCCGCCAGCGGCGCCGCCTGCTCGCGCGTGTCGCTCGAGTAGCGGCGCAGCGTCTCCTCGGCGGTCTGCGATGTCGTCGGCGCGCGGGAACTGCCGGCCAGCGCCGCCGCGGCGACGATCGCGAGCGCCGGATCGCCCGCGGCGATGAACGGCCGCATCACGTCGGCGGCCTCGCCGCCGCGCAGCGCCGCCAGCGCCGACACCGCGGCGACGCGCACGCGCTGTCCGGATCCTTCAGCGCGCGCTCGACGCCCGGCAGCCAGCGGTCGGCGAGCGCCGGCCCGGCGGCTTCGGCGACGCCGCAGCGCGCGCGCGCGGATCGTCCGGCGAGTCGTGCGCCAGCAGCAGCGGCGTCACCAGCGTGACGCTTGTCCATCGCGTCGAGCAGGTCGATCGCATACAGCGCGCGCTGCGGTTCGGGATGCGCGAGCTCGCTGACCAGCGTCTCGATCGACGACGGATCGGGATCCTTCAAGCGCAGCGTCGACGGCTCGACGATCTGTTCCTCGATGCTGCGGCGGAACGAGCGCAGGTATTCGCGGCGCGCGGCGATCGCGGTGACGACCCACAGCCCGACCATCGTCAGGCTGGCGTAGCTCAGTTGCTGCCAGCCGAGGCCGAAGCCCCAGTCCTTGATCAGCACGAGGATCATCAGCGCGCCCATGCCCTTGGCGAAGCGATCCATCGTCACGTCGATGAACGGCTTGGCGCGGTACTTGAGCTCGGCCGGCAGCGGCAGGAACAGCACTTCGCGCGAGGTCTTGTCGACGGTGTAGCGCAGCGACGTGTCGAGGATGCGGGCCAGGCCCGGCGCCCACAGCGCGCGGTTGAACAGCATGACCACCGCGGTGAAGCCGAGGCTGAACGGCAGGATCAGCAGCGCGAAGCCGATGCCGAGCACACGGTGAATGCGGCTGGTCAGGCCGACCTGGATCACGAAACCGATCAGCGACAGGTAGACGGTGATCTGCGCCAGGAACGCGGCGATCGCGTCCGAGTCGGCGGCGCCCTTCGCTTCGGCCACCGCCATGTTCAGCTGCTGCTCGATGATCGCCGCGCCGATCGCGGCAAACGCGATCACCAGCGCGATGATCTGCAGGTGCCGCGACGAACGCAGCAGCTGGATGGCCTCGGCGCCGCTGGTGCCCTGCTCCTCGCCGGTCTTGGTCGCGTCGCTCGTGCCCGCCGCCGTCTCCCGCCGGAACACGAACATCACGATCGCGATGCACGCCACCATCAGCGCCGCGCCGAGCAGCAGCATGTTCTTGGCGCGCCGATCGTCTCGACGAAGAACGCCGTGATGGCCGCGCCGCTCGCGCCGCCGAGGCTGGCGCCGCCGCCGATGAAGCCGAAGATCCGCTTGGCCTGCCGCGGATCGTAGACGTCGTTGGCGAGCGTCCAGAACTGGCTGATCAGCAGCACCGCGACCAGCGACACCACGATGTAGAACGCCACCGCGATCCAGTCCTGCCCGACGGTGGTGAACAGGAACCAGAACAGCAGCAGCAGGCCGCGCGATGCCGGCCTGCGTGACCGGAATGATGTGGCGCCGCGGCACCGGGCGCATCACCAGCGTGTAGGCCTGCATCATGAAGCCGATCAGCACGCCGGTGCCGAACTGCACGTACGGCAGGTTGTCGGCGCCGAGGCCCGAGATGAACTCCGATCGCGAGATCGGCTTGATGATGTTGTAGCTCGACATCGCGAGGAACGAGTACAGGAACATCAACAGCGCCGTCGTCGACTCGCCGTCGCGCAGCTGGACGATCGGCCGCAGCAGGCGGGCTGTCAATGAAGGGCGCTCGGGCATGGCTGAGGTGTGAGAATCTTATCCCGTGTTCAGCCTCGCCGAACGTGCGCTTGGCCTGAGCGGGAAGGAGCTGCGCCGCGCCTTCCCGATCTTCGTCTACCTGTTTCTGACCATGGCCGCGAGCGTCGCCAGCAAGGCGGCGCGCGACGCGCTGTTTCTCGATCGCTACCGCGCCATCGACCTGCCGTACGTCGACATCGCCATCGCGGTGCTGGTCGGCCTGGCCGCGAGCCTCTACATCTGGGTCGGCCACCGCACCAACCTGCGCAACCTGCAGGTCGGCAGCCTGGTGTTCTTCGCGCGTCAACGCGCTGTTCTTCTGGCTGTGGGCGGCTGCTCGTCGGCCGACGAGTCCGGCCCGCTGTTCATCGTCATCTACATCTGGGTCGGCGTGTTTTCGGTGCTGGCGCCGTCGCAGGTGTGGACGCTGGCCAACTACGTGCTGACGACGCGCGAGGCGAAGCGGTCGTTCGGCTTCATCGGCAGCGGCGCCATCCTCGGGTGGATCGTCGGCGGCTTGGCGACGCGCGCCGGCGTGTCGCGCTTCGGCACCGAGAACATGCTCGCGTTCGTCGCGGCTGGCGCTGTTCGTCTGCGCCGGCATCGTCGATCCTGATCTGGCGCGAGCGGCCGAGCTACGTCGGCAACGACACGCCCGGCCTCCGGCGACGAGCGCGATCGGTTCCCGCTGTGGGCCAGCCTGCAGCTGATTCGCGAGTCGCCCTACCTGAAGGCGATCGCGGCGCTGATCCTCATCAGCGCGCTGACGACGACGATTGCCGGCTGGCAGTTCAAGGCGATCGCCAAGGCGTCGATGCCCGACACCGACGAGCTCGCGATGTTCTTCGGCACCTTCAGCATGATCGCCGGGCTGATGTCGCTGGTGCTGCAGCTGCTGCTGACCGGGCGCCTGCTGCGCACGATCGGCGTCGGCTCGGCGCTGTTCATCGTGCCGACGGCGATGCTGATGGGGTCGACCGGCGTGCTGCTGCTCGGCACGCTGGTCGCGGCGGCCGCGCTCAAGGCCAGCGACCAGGTGCTGCGCTATTCGATCGACAAGGCGACGGTCGAATTGCTCTACCTGCCGGTGCCGGCGTCGCACACCTTCCGCGTCAAGTCGTTCATCGACACCGTGGTCTATCGGCTCGGCGATGCTGCCGGCGGGCTGGTGGTGCTGCTGTTTGCCGCGGTGCTCGGCTGGTCGCCGGTGCAGATGTCGATCGATCGGGCTGGTCTTCGTCGGCGCGTGGATGGCGGCGGCCTACGTCGCGCGGCGGCAGTACGTCGAGAACCTGCGCGAGAGCATTCACCAGCATCGCGTCGATTCCGAGCGCGCCTCGATGCCGGTGCTGGATCGCGACACCAGCCTGCTGATCACCTCGCGCCTCAAGGGATCGCCGAAGGAGATCGGCTACGCGCTGAGCCTGTTCGAGCTGGCGCACGATCGCAAGGTTCATCCGGCGGTGCGCGGCCTGCTGCGCCACGAGGTCGCCGGAGATTCGCCAGCAGGCGATCCGCCTGCTGACGCGCGCCGGCGACGCGACGCGTGAAGCAGCGAGGTCGAAACGCTCGTGCGCGACCCGGACCTCGGCGTCCGCACCGAGGCGCTGCTGTATCTGACCGAGTTCGACTCAGACCGATCCGCTGCAGCGCATCGAGGCGCTCGGCGACTTCGCGGATTTCTCGATCCAGGCGGCGGTGGTGGCGTTCCTGGCGCGGCCGGGACGATCGCAGAACCTCGATGCCGCCAGGCTGCTGATGTCGAAGATGGTCGAGGAGCGCGGCGACGACGGGGCGGCGCGCCCGGCTGGAGGCGGCGCGGCTGCTGGCGGTCCTGCCCGACGTGTTCGACCGCGAGCTGCGCGCGCTGCTCGACGATGAGGACGTCGAGGTGGCACGGGCGGCGATCGTCGCGGTCGGCGCGCTCAAGAAGCGCTCGATGATCGGCGAGCTGATCGAGCGGCTGGCCGAACCCGCGCTGACCGCGACGCATCGCCTCCGCCCTCGCGCCGTTCGGCGATCGCATCGTCGGCACGCTGCGCGACGCGATCACCGACACGGAGATGCGCGCCGGACGATGCGCCGCGAGATCCCGAAGGTGCTCGAGGAGATCGGCACGCCGGCGGCGCAGGCCGTGCTGGTCGAAAGCGTGCTCGATCGCGACGTGGTGCTGCGGTACCACACCATTGCGGCGCTGAATCGCCTCGGCCAGGCGCATCCGGAGCGCGCCCACCGATCGCAAGCTGATCGAGACCGTGCTGGCCGCCGAGATCATGGGCCACTACCGCTCCTACCAGGTGCTCGGCACGCTCAGCGGCGGCCTCGACGACCCGGCCAATCCGATCGAGCACGGCCTGCGCGAGTCGATGGAGAAGGAGACCGAGCGGATTTTCCGCCTGCTCAAGATGCTGTATCCGCAGTACGACCTGCACAGCGCCTACGTCGGCCTGCAGTCGACCGATCCGGTGGTGCACGACAACGCGGTCGAGTTCATGGATTCGGTGCTGCCGCCGGAAGTGCGCGCGCTGATGATTCCGCTGTTCGATCGCGAGGTGACCGTCGCAGTCGCGCATCGCCACCGCCAATCGCCTGCTCGGGTCGGCGCTCGGCGATCGCGAGGAAGCGATCGAGGTGATGGCGCTCAGCGAGGATCCGTGGCTGCGGTCGTGCGCGGCCTACGCGATGGGCGAGATGCGGCTGACGCGCTTTGCCCGGCGGCTGGACGACTGGGCGACGGACGCCGACCCGCTGCTGCGCGCCACCGCGATCGACGCGCGCGAGAAGCTGCGCCATGCCGCCGCCGCCGCCGCCGGCGTCGATGCGGTTTGATCAGGTTCCAAGGTTCCAGGTTCCAAGGGTTCCACAGGCATCGTGCTGCCGCAGTTCCACAGCGAACCCGAAAGGCCTGGAACCGCAGCAGAACAATGCCTTTGGAACCCCTGGAACCCCTGGAACCCTTGGAACCTTGAGTGCTACCTCGGCCCGATCGCTTCCGCGGCGGGGGAGTCGGGCCACTTCGGCACCGGCCGGGCGACGTAGCCGGCGTGCGCCAGGCGGCTCTGGAACAGCGCCGTCTGCGACGCGGCGAACTGCAGCCGGACGATCACGCGCAGCACGATGTAGAGCTGGCCGATCGCGAAGGCGAGCAGGTTCGCCGTGCCCGCCCGGCGCGACCAGGAAATACACGCCGATCACCAGCAGGAACAGCAGCGCGTTCACCGTGTAGAGCGCGACCACCGCGATCGGGTGGCGGCGGACGAAGCGCCAGCTCGCCGACGATCGCGCCGATCATGCTGCGGCGATCCTCGACCACCGCCCGGATCTTGGCGTAGTCGAACAGGATGTTGAAGAAGAACACCGGCACCGCGAAGGCGGCGTAGAGGCCGAGCCGGATGAAGAACGCGGTGCGTTCGACCGTGACGTCCGCGATCAGCGCCGGGTACAGCCGCCTCGAACAGCCACCGGTGGAACGCCCCGAACAGCACCCAGTAGACCGCGGACGCGATCAGGCCCAGCCGGATGAAGCGGACGAAAAACACGCCGCAGGTGGCGAAGAAGCGCGCCGGCGCCGACGCCGTGATCGCGCGCCAGCCGATCGAGCACGCCGCCCGCCAGGAACAGCGACACCAGCAGGTTGATCGCGACCGCCATCAGCGATCACCGGCCGGCAGCGCCGTCGTGTCGGCGATGGTGCTGAGGTTCTTGACCACCGCCGCGAAGCCGAGGATCGCCGGCACGAAGCTCAGGCCGACCCCGGAGGTCTGCGCCAGGAACTCATTCCACCAGTCGTAGTTGACGCCGTCGGCGGCGGCCTGCGCCGCCAGGCTCGCGCCGAGGTGCGCGCCGAGCTGCTCGTGCAGCGCGATCGCCAGCGGCAGCGCCAGCAGCAGCGTCGACAGCCACACGCCGATCACCAGCCACGGCGCGCGCTTGACGCGATCAGGCCGTCGATGAAGCGGTGCCGCGCCGGAGCCCTGTCGAGCGGCTCATACGAGAAACGCCGACGACATCAACAGATCCTGCAGCCACACCATCCAGCGCAGCGTCCACTTGGTCGCCGCCTGCTCGGTCCTCGGCTCGAGCGTGCGGCTGTTGTTGGTGTAGTTGGTGTCGAGCAGCAACACCCGCTCGGGATCGATCTGCGCCGAGACCGCCTTGACCGGCCGATCGAACGTGAACACGCCCCAGCGGCCGCGCCCGTCCCACTTCTCGCGCGCCTGCTCGCCGTTGCTGAAGGTGACGAGCACGTCGACCGGGAACTGCCCGGCCGCGAGCCGCCGCACCACGACCGTGGTGCGGAACTGGCCCTCGACCCTGGTCTCCTGGAACGTCAGGCCCTGCGGCGATTCCATCAGGCCGCGCGCGGCGATCGGCTCGCTGACCAGCCGATCGATCGAGTAATCAAAGGTGTTGGAGCTCTGGTAGACCTGCTCGAGGAACCAGGCGTGATCCTTGCCGGTCACTTCGTCGAGCACCGCGAAGAACTCCTCCGGCCGCGGATGGCCGAACTTCGATCGCGAGAAGAAGATCGACAGCACGCGTTGCATCACTTCCCAGGTGTAGCATGCGCTCCAGCGTGTGCAGCATCAGCGCCGCCTTGTGGTACGACATGTTCTGGTGCGTGCCGGGCCACAGGCTCGCGGTCGGCACCGAGAGCGAATCGCGATCGGGGTTGCGCCGGTAGGTGTTCATGTAGTTGGTGTCGGTCGCGCGCTGCAGCGGAATGTCGCGGTACTGCCACGGGATGAAGTCGCCGAAGAACCGCTGCACCAGGTAAGTTCGGCTGCAGCGCGATGTCCTGCACGCGCGAGTCGGTGTACTCGTTGATGCCCTCGTCCAGCCACGCGAACTCGACTTCGTTGTTCGCGACCAGCCCGTACCAGAACTGGTGCCCGGCTTCGTGCAGCACCACGTACTCGGGATCGTTGCTGTGGCGCGGCGACAGCCAGCGCGCGCCCGCGGTGAAGATCGTCGGGTATTCCATGCCGCCCGAGTCGCTCTGGAACACCGGATCGACGATCGTCAGCGCCGGATACGGATAGGCGCCGTACCACTCGCCGTAATACTTCAGCGCCGCGGCGGCGCCGGCGAAATGGCGATCGGCGAGGTGCTCGTGCTCCGGCTGGAGCAGCAGCCGCAGCTGCACCGGCGCGCGGCCCGGGCATGCTCGAACTGTTGCCGCTTCTCGAGGAAGTCCGGGCTCGTCGTCCAGGCGAAATCGTGCACGTCCTCCTGCGCGTAGCGATGCGTGGTCGTGCGCCGTGCCCCGGGCGTGGCCGCGGGCGTCGGCGCGCGACTGCTCGACGCCGGTCGCGCCGACCAGCCAGCCGGCTCGGCACGGTCATGCGGACGTCGTAGTTGCCGAAGTCCGAATAGAACTCCGAGTTGGCGAAGAACTGGTGCGCGTTCCAGCCGCCGGCCTCGAAGACGCCCGAGCTTCGGGAACCACTGCGACACGAAGAAGTAGTTGCCGATCGCGCCGGTGCGATCGAAGTTGCGCGGAAAGCTTCCGGTCCACTCGACGCGCAGGCGCATGGTCCCGCCCGGCTGCACCGCGTCGACCAGCGTCGGCCGCGGCGAGCGAGCGATCGTCGGTGTTCTGATCGTCGGGCGAGATGAACCTGAAGTCCTTCATCAGGTCCGTCTCGCGTGCCGTCGTCGTTGAGGCGCACCAGCCGCGTGACGTTGGTGTAGCCGAAGTCGTCGGCGCGGCCGCGGCGAACGGATCGTCGCCGGCCAGGCGGCGCTGCTTCAGCCAGGTGGAGTTGGTGTTGCGGAACGCATTCCAATAGAGATGCAGGCGGATCGAATAGGCGGGAATCTGTCCGGGGTTGCGCCAGGTGATCACCTCGCGTGCCGGTGAGGGTGCGCGTGGCGGGATCGAGCGTGACGTCGATGTCGTAGTTGGCGGTCCGCGGCGACCGCCGCAGCGCCGCGGCCGTTCGCCGGGGCGCCTGCGGCGTCGCGGCGAGCGCGGCGCTGCCGTCGCCGCGCGGAGATTGGAGCAGGAATGTGCAGGACAGCAGGCAAGAGCGCCGCGAGCGCGGCTCCTCCCTGCAGAACGTGTCGCCGGAGTCTGTTTCTGTCGTTCACGAGCCGTTCATCGTAACCCGTCGCGCCGTGAGGCTGAGCCGCGAGGCCGGATATAATCCTCAACTTCTATGGCAATTCGAGTCTTGATGTATGGGTTGGGTCCGATCGGCGCCGCGGTGGCGCGGCAGATCGCGCTCGCGTAAGGGTTTTCAGATCGTCGGCGCGGTCGACATCGATCGCGCCAAGATCGGTCTCGACCTCGGCGAGGTGATCGGCCTCGACAAGAAGCTGCGGGTCCGCGTCACCAACGACGCGGTCGGCGCGATCAAGAGCGGCAAGCCCGACGTGGCGGTGCTGTGCACCAGCTCCTCGCTGAAGAAGGTGATGCCGCAGATCGAGGGCGTCCTCAAGAAGAAGGTGGCGATCGTCTCGACCACCGAGGAGTTGTCGTATCCGGTCGGCAAGAACCGCGCGCTGGCGAAGAAGATCGACGCGCTGGCCAAGAAGGCCAAGGTCGCGGTCGTCGGCACCGGCGTCAATCCCGGCTTCGCGATGGACGCGCTGCCGATCACGCTGACCGGCATCTGCGAGCGCGTCGACAGCATCCGCGTCGATCGCATCCAGGACGCGCGCTCGCGCCGCCTGCCGTTCCAGCAGAAGATCGGCTCGGGCCTCAACAAGGAACAGTTCGCGCAGAAGGTCAAGGACGGCAGCGTCCGCCACGTCGGCCTGGCCGAGAGCGTGCAGATGATCGCCGACTGCGATGGGCTGGAAGCTCGACAAGGTCACCGACGAGATCCAGCCGAAGATCGCCGACAAGGCGGTCGAGAGCGAGCTGATCGCGGTCGATCCCGGCTACGTCTGCGGCATCATCCAGGACGGCATCGGCTACTCGAAGGGCAAGCCGGTCGATCACGCTGCACATGGAGGCCTACCTCGGCGCGCCCGAGTCGTACGACGCCGTGACGATCGAAGGCAATCCGCGCGTCACGTCGAAAGTGATCGGCGGCCTGCACGGCGACGTCGCCACGGCCTCGATCACCGTCAACAGCATCCCGAAGATCCTGCGCGTCACGCCGGGCCTGCGGACGATGGCGGACATGCCGATCCCGAGCTGGTTCGGCGGCTAATGCGCGGCCGCGACGGCGCCGGCGTCCGCGCCGCCTGCTAAAATAGATTCGTGTCTCCGCGACTTGTTCCTGCTTGCCGGCGACCGTGGCGCTTGTCTCGACGGTCGCGGTAGCGATCGGCCAGGAGCGCCGCACCGGCGCCTTCGACCAGTCGATCAATCACCCCGCGATCAAATACCTCACCGCCGACACCGACACGGTGGTCGATCGGCTGAACCGCGAAGCTGCGCGACGGTTCGGCGAAGCTCGTGTTCGACGCGCAAGACCGGCTACCTCAAGTCGGTCCTCGAGCTGCTCGACGTGCCGGTCGAATCGCAGGTGCTGGTCTACACGCAGACCAGCCTGCAGGCGCAGCACATCCGGATGAACAATCCGCGCGCGATCTATTTCAACGACACCGTGTCGGTGGGCTACATCCGCGGCGCCGGGCTGATCGAAGTGATCGCGCAGGATCCCGACGATGGGACGATCTTCTACGTCGGTCGACCGAGGCGCCGGCCGCGCAGGCCGACCTTCGGCCGCGATCAGCAGTGCCTGCGCTGCCACCTGTCGTGGGACACGCTTGGCGTGCCCGGCCTCAGCGTGTTGACGACGTTCCCGCGCAAGAGTGAGAGCGATTACGCCAACGGCGGCACCGTCGATCACTATCGGCCGATCGAGGAGCGCTGGGGCGGCTGGTATGTGACCGGCAGGAAGGTGCCGGCGAAGCACATGGGCAACTTGCCGCTGATCATGCCCAGGCCGATCGCCGCGCGCCGCGCGCGCGCCTGTCGCTCGAGGGCCAGTTCGATCTGTCCGGCTATCTCACGCCGTACAGCGACGTGGTCGCGCTGATGGTGCTCGAGCACCAGGCGCACTTCAGCAACCTGGTCACCCGCGCCGACCTGGGAGACGCGGCTCGGCGAGCCGATGCGCATCGCCGAAGCCGCCGACGCGCTTGCCGATTACATGCTGTTCGTGGACGAAGCGAGGATTCCCGCCGGCGGCATCGAAGGCTCGTCCGGGTTCACGCGAGAAGTTCGTGGCCGCCGGCCCGAAGGACTCGACAGGGCCGTTCGCTGCGCGAGCTCGATCTGAAGACGCGGCTGCAGAAATATCCGCTGAGCTACATGATCTACTCGCCGGCGTTTCGCGCGCTGCCGGACGCGCCGAAGAACCTGGTGATGGGAAAGATCGAGCGCGTGTTGTCGGGGGAGATCACCGGACCGAAGTACGCGCACCTGACTCCGGCGCTTCGCGCGGCGATCAGGGAAATCCTGAAGGAGAGCTAGTCGGCGTCCGTAATCGCTGTTCAGCGGTCGAACCGTTCGATGGTCCAGACGTATTCGCGGTTGCCGTTGCGCTCGTTCTCTTCGATCACCTTCGCGCCGACCTTGCGCATCGCGCCCATCGCGCGGGCGTTTCTGACCTGGGTCTTGCCGACCAGCGTCTTGACGCCCCACTCGTTGAACAGGAAGTCGAGGTAGGCGTCGATGGTCTTCTGGAACACGCCGGTGCCCCACAGGTGCGGCGCGATCGCGAAGCCGATCTCGGCGCGATCGCGCTCCTCGAACCGCAGCGCCATGAACAGGCCGGTCACCTCGTCGTTGCCGGTCAGCAGCGTGTAGCAGGCGGCGCGGCCTTCGGCGCGGCGCGACTGGCTGAGCGTGATCCAGCTGCCGAAGTCGGCGATCGTCGCCGGCGGCGGATCGAGGTGCTCGGACACCTCGGGCATCTGAAACAGCGCCGTCAACGCCGCCGCGTCCGACAGATGTACCTCGCGCAGACGAATGCCGTCTCGCACGAGTACCGGCAGAGATTCCACAGTCGCCTGGCTCACCACAGTTTACATGCTCCGGATGGACAGCCGGGGGCCGCGAAGCCAACAGCGAACGATAATGCGGCTGGTTCGCCAGATCAAGGGGGCGCGACCTTTCCCGTGCAGGCCGCGCGGCCGGATCGAGCCGGGTTGGCGGGCGTGGGTGGGTCCGGGCGTGGCGGTCACGGCCGTTACTCCAGACCGAGCCGCTGTCGTTTGAGATACAGCCCCTTGCGCGAGAGCCCGAGTCGTTTCGCGGCTTCGATCAGGTTGCCTTCGGCGAGCAGCACCGCGCGTTGGATGGCCGCGCGCTCGACGTGTTCGACGGCGGCGGCCAGCGGCTGATCCAGCCGCGTCAGCACTTCGGTCGCCTGTGCCGCGGGGCGTTCGGTGGTGATCGTCTTTCGGCTGGCGGCGATGTTGTCGGACAGATGCGCCGGCATCAACACCGCGCCGGGCTCGGCCAGCGCCACCATCCGGCGGATTTCGTTGCCGAGTTGCCGGACATTGCCCGGCCATCGATACAGCAGCAGGTACTCGAGCGTCTCGTCGGCGACGCGCAGCTGCGGCTTCTGGAGCTCGCGGCCGTAGCGCTCGAGGAAGTGTTCGACCAGGGAGGGGATCTCTTCGCGCCGTTCCCGCAGCGGCGGGATGGGGATGCGAATGACGTTGAGGCGGTAGTAGAGGTCTTCGCGGAACCGGCCCTCGGCCACCAGCTGGTCGAGGTTGGCGTTGGTGGCCGCGACGACTCTGACGTCGACCAGCTGCGGCCGCGGGTCGCCGAGCGGCCGGATCTCGCCCGACTCGAGGAATCGCAGCAGTTTCGGCTGCGTGTCCACGGACATCTCGCCGATTTCGTCGAGGAACAGCGTGCCGCCGGCGGCCGACCGTATCACGCCGGCCGAGTCATCGACCGCGCCGGTAAACGAGCCCCGCCGGTGGCCGAACAGCTGGCTGTCGAACATCTCTCGCGGCACCGTCGCGCAGTTGAAGGGCAGGAAGACCTTGTCGTGCCTGGACGAGGCCTGGTGCAGCGCCCGTGCGAACAGTTCCTTGCCGACCCCGGTTTCGCCGGTGAGCAGCACCGTGACGTTGGACGCGGCGACGAGACGAATTGTCTTGACGAGATCGAGCATGCGATCGGAGGTGCAGATCAGGCCCAGTTGATGTTCCGGCGTTTGTTCGGGCCAGAGGGCTACCTGTTCACGCTGAATCTGACGCGCTGCGGCGAGTGCAAGCGCCGACACGATAAGCCGCTCTACCGCAGAGATTGTGATGGAGGCCGTTGAGGTTGAAGCAGCAACAACCACGATTTCATACTGCCTATTGCGATACTCGCCAGTCGGAATTCGAAGCTCGTCTAGATTGTCTAGAATCAACATCGGAGCCTCAGCAACTCTATAAGCCGAGATTACTTTGCGTTGTCCATCCGAATGCACCTCAATAGCAGCGGCGTAACTCACAGCACCGGTCTCGACAAGCAACGACAGGGCTTCCTTGGTCAAAAGAACAGGGTGCGCGCCGAGTTCGACGAGCCTGGCCATTCGCTCGGTGACCTGCGCTGCCGCCGGGCGAACGTCGGTATCGCTTCCCCTGGCGATGGTTGCCTGATTGTCTCGGTCAATTTCAGCCTTGGCAGCAAAGTGTCCGAGGACTTCTAGGGTTTGACTGGCGCCGTCAAAATAGGCCCTTGCGGCCCCTGGGCTGTCAATTGAAGCCAGTTTGCCACTGACGCGCATCGCTTCTGCCGTTAGCTCTAAAGATAGGTCTGAGTTTGATCGAAAAACGTCAGCCACTATCGTGGCGGCCTTCTGATGTTCGCCGGTAAGGGCGAAACCCTCCGCCACAAGAAGCCTCATGCGAGCCAATAAGTTCTTGTCCGCCATTCGCTGGATGCGTGGGATGGCATCGATCGCGACAGTTAGGCCGCTTCGTGCTTGTTCGCTGCGATATAGCCATTGCACCTTGGTTACGAGATACCAAAGTCCAAAGAACGATTCTGCAGCCTGGTTTTCCGTCAGAAGGCGCTCAATCGACTCGGCGACGTGGCCAGCCTCGAGTAGCCTGCCTTGGCGGATCCTCAGAAGCATCATCGTGTCCCGAAGAGCGATGCTTCGACTGCCTGCTAGGTTATGGACGTCAAGCCCGCGCTTAAGCCAGTTCTCCGCTTCGTCGAACCTTGCTTGCGCGATCAATGAATGGCTCAGCATCGTATTCAGGCTGAACGTTGCACCGTCGGAATCGGTTTCTTGAGCCAATTCAAGCGCCTCGCGCAGAGCCTCTGAGAAATCTCCTTCTTCAGCCGCTAGCGCGATCTCGCTTCTTCGGAAACTAAGGTGAAGTTCTCTATTTGAAACCGATTCTAAAAGGGCTCGTGCCGTCTCCAGATGCCTTCTTGCGCGGGGCAGGAGCGCGAGTTTGGCAGCGAGTTCGGCCAAACCAAGATGGAATGTCAGTGCGATCGACGGTTCGGCTGCCTGGTGTATCTTGCGCTGCAGTATCGCAAGTCCCGCAGCGGCTGGCTGCGGACCAAGCCAACGGACTAGATCGGCGAACAGTTGTACCCGCAACCGGCATTCCTCAAGAAATTCATTGGAATGCTCTGCCAGTGCTATGCCGGTCCGGTATTGTTCTGCCCCTTGGTTATGGTCTCCATTTCGGAAATAGCACAACCCCAGAGTGCCGCGAATTCGGCAACGTTGCTTTGCGGAGAGGTCTCGCTGTTTGAGCAGGCGTTGCGAAAGATTCACCGCTGACTCAAACCAGCCAGTTCGGCCCAACAGCTCCGCCAGCATTATTTCCTCGCCAGATTGCAAGGGCCTTTTCGAATGTGAAGCTTGGAGCGAACTGAGGGCCTCGCCATATCCTGCCGAGGTTGTAAAGCGCCAGGGTGTCGTGTGCCGAAGGCATCGCTTTCGACTCTTGCGCTCGGCCTAGTGAACGCTGGGTCTCTTGCCGGACTGAAGCAGAGAAGGAGCACCAGCACGACCGGCGAGTTCGCGTAATGGTGGTTCGTCAAACTTCGAGCAGATTGTTTCCAGGAACTTCACTTCGTCTAACGCGAACGGACGCTTCGAATTCCTAACAACGAGAAGCACCCCGACTATCTCCGTCGTCGAGCGGATTGGTAACGCAACACAAAGGCTTTCGCTCTCGATTCCATTCCACGTTGGGAATTCCAGCTTTGCGTCCGTGTTAATAATCGGCCTCCCGTTGGCCGCAACCCACCCAGATACTCTAGTTCCGAGCGAGAGCGCCGTGCCGATAAGCCCCTCGCTGTCAGCACCCAGAGCGTCCACCGCTGTCAATTCATCGAGCGAACGGTCCTTGAGGTACACCAAGGCCAAAGCAGTCGCCAACTCAGCCTCTATCGCGGTCAGTACCGTTCGGATTGCATGTCGCAATTCGAGCTGATTGACTGGGTTACGAGCAGGTGTAGATGTCCCTGCAACGGAAGGGGCACTCGATGGCATGGGCTTCAATAACCCTTCGATGTTACTCAATGCCTCCGAGTTAGCCGTCACTGGAGCCGAAAGTTCGTCTTTCACAGCAACGAAAGTATCAACCACTAATGGGTCGTACATCCGCCCTCGCCGCTCCATAAGAATGGCGACCGCTTCAGCGTCGGGCAATTTAGTCCGGTACGGACGGTCTGATGTCAATGCATCAAAGCAATCGACGACGGCGAGGATCCGCGCGCCTAGAGGAATCTCTGTGCCACGAAGGCCGTCCGGGTAGCCGGTGCCGTCCCAGTTTTCGTGATGGTGTCGGACGATCGGCACAACCGGATATGGAAAACTGATGGAGGACAGGATGTCAGCGCCGATGCTGGCGTGAAGTTTCATCTTCTCGAATTCGCCAGCTGTGAGCTTGCTCGGCTTATTGAGAATGTGTTCGGGCACCGCAATTTTTCCCATGTCGTGCAACAGGGCGGCTGCTTCCAGAGCTTGTAGCTGCAGCTTGTCGTGGACGCCAACTTCTTCGAGCCAAGCCGAGAGCGAATCTCTGGACACGTCGGATGTGTCCGTGAGTGACCTGATCCTTGGCGTCGATCGCCGTCGCGAGTGTCTCAATGGTTGACAAATAGAGCTTGTTAACTTGCTCGACGTGAGTCACCGCGTCTTCAACCCGTCCAAGGGCCATCTTGTAAGTTAAATAAGAAATGACGAGGAGGGGGACGATGATGCTGAACGCAGTGAAATCGACTGTGCGCGTGTAAGACACGAGGAGTGCCGCGACCGAGGCTCCGCCAAAATAGTTAATGGAAAGCCACGGAAAAATACGACGCCAAATCGAGAACGCACTCTCGTTGCGTTCAAGTCCAAGAGCAGCAGCCACTAGGCCGCTGTTTAACGTGAAATGTACCGCGGTCAGTAAGACGAGCGGCCACAGCAACTCGGGAACCCGCGCCTCTGAGGCAGAAAGCGGCTCGATCCCCGAAACGAGGTAGAAGAGATTGCTGGCGGTCCAAATTGATAATGAGGCCGCTGAGATATTGAAGAGGACCCGAAGTGGCTGCAGGGTGCGACGCTGGGAGGTAATTGCGACTACCAGGACGTCGAGTGCAACGGTGAGCGTTCCTGCGCAAACTCCGAAAAGCAGAACAGACGTAAAAACAAACGTCTCCGAAACTGAAATGCGAGCTTGAAACGAGGGGATTCTGACAGTGAACGAGCCGCTCAGTAGGGTTAGTCCTGCAAGAACCCCCCACTCCCAGCCGATAGGGCTGGCTAAGAGCATTGTGATGCAGTGCCCAACAACGAGCAGGCCAGCTGCCGCCACAATGGCGACGTACAGCTGACCCTTCGGCGTGAGATTCATTAGTGCGGCAACTGTCTCGCGTTAACGACGCAGGCAATCGTCGAGCGGGCGGCCTATTCTCCCCAAATAATCAATCGGCTCATTGTCATCACTCCTATAGAGACAGAGTTGAAATAAATCAAAAAGTTCTATTCGCCAGACGATGGTTCGCCCAGACGATGGTTTCGCCCCAGACGATGGTGTCGCCCCAGACGATGGTTTCGCCCCAGACGATGGTTTCGCCCCAGACGATGGTTTCGCCCCAGACGATGGTTTCGCCCCAGACGATGGTTTCGCCCCAGACGATGGTCTCGCCCCAGACGATGGTTTCGCCCCAGACGATGGTTTCGCCCCAGACGATGGTTTCGCCCCAGACGATGGTTTCGCCCCAGACAATGGTTTCGCCCCAGACAATGGTTTCGCCCCAGACGATGGTTTGGCCCTCAATTAACGGCCGGACCGCTGCTGGGTATGCGTAGCCCCGCATCCCCGAAATCGTCTTAAGGGCCTTAAGGTCTCCTAGGTCCCCCAAGTCCAGGCGGCCGGCACCCGCGGCGAGCAGACCCGCCGCCGGCATGAAGTCGGCACTCGCCTGCAGCGCGATCTTCACCTGCAGCGGCGTCAGGTCCGACTGGCCATTCAGCAGCAACGCGACCGCCCCAGACACCACCGCCGCCGACATGCTGGTGCCGCTCAGCGTCAGGTAGTCGCGCGCGCCGGGGCCGTCGAGCAGGCGATCCGGAAACTGCGTTCACCAGCGTCGAGCCCTTCGCCGCCGTCGACACGATCTTCGAACCCGGCGCGACCAGGTCCGGCTTGACGATGTGATCGATCATCGTCGGGCCCTTCGAGCTCCACGGCGCAATCGTCGTCGTCACCCGGATCGGCGGTGCCCTGCGTGCGGAGCGCGCCAACGGTGATCGCATACGGCGAGATGCCCGGCGAGGTGATGCTGCCGTAGACCGGCTTACCGTCCGTCGTCTGCGCCGTAGTTGCCGGCCGAGGCCACGACCACCAGGCCCGCCTTGCACCGCGCGCTCGACCGCCAGGCAAATCGGGTCGTCCTTGTAGCTCTGCGTCGGCGCGGCGCCGAGCGAGAGGTTGAGGACGCGAATGCCGAAGACGCGCCGGTACCTGATGGCCCAGTCGATCGCCTCGATCACATCCGCGGCCTCGCCCGATGCCATCCGCGCCCAGCACCTTGAGGTTGATCAGGTGCGCCGCCGGCGCCATGCCCGATGCCGCGCCCGTCGACGCTGTTGCTGAAACCGCGCGCCGCGACGATGCCGGCGATGTGCGTGCCGTGGCCGTACTGGTCGACGCCGCGGCCGCGACGATCGGTGAAGTCCACGCTGGCGACGACGCGGTCGGCCAGCGCCGGATGGTCGGCGATGCCGCTGTCGATCATCGCCACGCCGATGCCGCGGCCGTTGACCGCGCCGAGCGACGCGATCGCGCCCGACCACGCGGCGTCGGCGCCGGTGATGCTGGTGGTCAACGCCATGTGCGAACGCACCAGCGGGTTGCCGGACAGCGCGTCGACCTCCTGGTCCTGCGACAACGCGTCGAGCGACTGCTTCGGACACGCTGAACACCGCGCCCGACGACAGCGTCTTCTTGATCCGCAAGCCGTGACGCTGCGTGAGCCG
The DNA here is from genome assembly GCA_963795125.1 of uncultured Acidimicrobiia bacterium. Classification (GTDB taxonomy): domain Bacteria; phylum Acidobacteriota; class Vicinamibacteria; order Vicinamibacterales; family UBA2999; genus 12-FULL-67-14b. The sequence goes on from CAWCGQ010000003.1 coordinate 917,537, forward strand.
ATCGATCTGCTCGATCGATCCCGCTGACGATCACATCGACCGACGCCCGATCCGGCGAGTGAGGTGCGGCGGACAAATCCGACGACAACCGCGCGCGTCGCTGACCCGCATCGGCCGAGCGTGGCGAAGCAGCACCGCCGGCGACGAGGACGGTGGAGATATGCCAGATCACCCGCAGCGGACGGCGCGTCCAGGTGATCGGCTTAAAGTTCTCCATTGAGTACTCCAGGGAATACGAACGTGAATTGCATGGGGGCAATTAGTGCGACGCGACGCATTTCTTCGACCGAGTCCATCAGCACGCGCTGGGATCCGCCCAGCGTCCGAATGGTCCGCAGGCGGCCATCGCGAATGCGGTAATACACGGTGCGCCGCGACACGGCGAGCAGCTGTGCGGCCTGCTCGATGCTGACGCTGCGGCCCACCTGCGGCTGGAAGTTCGTCTGGCGCTACACGTCAGTGCGTTGAACATCCATTCGAAATGGCTCCTCGACGCATATGTAGATGGCAGAGGTAGTGCCAGAGTGCACGCGGATTCTGCCAAGTTCACGCTAAGTGATTGCATTCCAAGGGTTTGTTGGTTTACGATGCCTGCGTTCGAACGCCTGAGGTTGGCAGGATTCGGGCCAAGTTGTTGCCTCGAACGGGGTAGACCACATACGTTTCGCCATTTCTGCATGCAGATCGCAAACATTGCGAACATGTTGCGTGCAAAAGATAAACCGGCCAAGATATTGGCCGACAGGACAAGAAGTGAACCGACAACCGCGGGCATTGCTGAGCATTCTGCTGATTGGCCTGGTGGCCTTTCTGGGCTGGCGTTGGTGGAACGGCGTGCGCCCAGACGCCGAAGACGGCGTCGAATTCGTGATCTCCGACGCCGCCACTCGCGGAGGCACAGCTCACCTCGTCGCTTCGCAGCGAACCCCGCAGCTTCAATCGCCTGGTCGATGCGCGATGTCCCGACCGATGTCTACGCGACCCTGACCGGCAGCAAACTGGTGCGGGTCAACCGCGCGACCCAGGAGATCGAACCGGCGCTGGCCGAGTCGTGGACGACGTCGCCGGACAACCTGACGCTACACGCTGACGCTGCGGGAGGGTGTGACGCTGGTCGGACGGGACGCCCTTCACGTCCGCGGACGTGGTGTTTACCTTCCAGGCCATCTACGACCCCAGGGTCGACAGCCTGCTGGCCAGCTCGCTCAAGATCAACGGCCAGCCCCTCGACGGTCACGGCTCCCGATGCGCGAACCGTCGTCATCACGCTGCCGAGCGCGTTCGGGCCCGGCATTGCGCTGCTCGACAACGTCCACCTTGCGCCGAAGCACAAGCTCGAGGCCGCGCTCAAGGCCGGCACCTTCGCGCAGGCGCTCGGGGTGTCGACGCCGCCGGCGGAGCTGGCGGTGCTCGGACCGTTCAAGCTGACCAGCTACGCCGCCGGCCAGCGCCTGGTGTTCGATCGCAATCCTGCCTACTGGAAGAAGGACGCGGCCGGCGTTCAGCTGCCGTATCTCGATCAGGTGGTGCTCGAGATCGTCCCGGATCAGAACGCGGAGCTGGTGCGCCTGCAGTCGGGCCAGATCGACATGCTGCAGCAGCAGGTCCGGCCCGAGGACATCGCCACGCTGCGGCCGCTCGAGCAGCAGGGCAAGGTGCAGGCTGATCGAGCTGGGGGTCGGCGTCGATCCCGACTCGTTCTTCTTCAACCTGCGCGGCCCGTACTGGGCGAAGGATCCGCGGCGCGACTGGATCATCCGCAAGGAATTCCGCCAGGCGATCTCGCACGCGATCGATCGCGAGGCCTTCGCCAACACCGTGTTCCTCGGCGCCGGCGTGCCGATCTGGGGGCCGGTCACCCCCGGCAACACAGCAGTGGTTTTCGCCCAACGTGCCGCGCTACGGCTATTCGGTCGAGCGCGCCAAGGAAATCCTCGACGAGCATCGGGCTCGATCAATCGCGACGCCGACGAGTGGCTCGAGGATGAGAAGGGCACGGAAGCGCGCTTCACGCGTGCTCGCCTATCGCGGCAATTCCTCGGTCGAGCGCGGCGCCGCGATCCTGCGCGACGAGCTGCAAGCCGCTCGGCATCGCGGTGGACGTGGTGCTGCTCGAGCAGGGAGCGCTGATCGAGCGCATGCTCAAGGGCGAGTTCGAAGTCGATCATGTTCTACTTTTCGCAGACCAACCTCGATCCGGCGATGAACCCGGATTTCTGGCTGAGCTCGGGCTCCGCGCACATCTGGAACATCGGCCAGCCGAAGCCGGCCACCGACTGGGAAAAACAGATCGACGATCTGATGATGACGGTGATGGGCAGCATCGACCAGGCCGAGCGCAAGCAGGCGTTCGATCAGATCCAGAAGATCTTCGCCGACCACCTGCCGGTGATCTACTTCGTGGCGCCGCGCCTCTACATGGGAACGAGCACGCGCGTCGGCGGCCTCACGCCGTCGATCCTGCGACCGCAGCTGCTCTGGAACGTCGACCGGATCACGGTGACGGGAGCCCGTTAAGCCGGGGATGGGACGCTACCTGCTCAGGCGTCTCGGCTTCGCGCTGGTTCTCGTATTCGTGGTGTCGTCGGCGGCGCTGGTGCTGACGCGACTGGCACCCGGCGACTTCGTCACCGACCAGGGCGGTCGACCTGGACGCCGCCGCGCGCGAGCGGCTGCGCCACGAGCTGGGCCTCGATCGCTCGCTGGCCGTTCAATACGTATCGTGGCTCGGCGGCATGCTGCGCTTCGACTTCGGCCGATCGCTGCTCTACTCGCGGCCGGTCGCCGCCATCGTCGGCGAGCGCGCGCTCAACACCGCGGTGCTGGCGACCATGGCGCTGCTGCTCGCCACCGCGGTCGGCATTCCCCTCGGCATCTACTCGGGTACCACCACCGGACCTGGGCGCTCGATCGTGCGCCTGCTCTCGGTTGTCGGCTTGTCGGTGCCGCCGCTGATCGGGTCGCTGGCGCTGGTCTTCCTCGCCGCCCGTACCGGGATGGTTCCCGGTGGGCGGCATGACGTCCGCCATCGGGACCGACGTGACGTGGGTGGATTGGGTTGACGATCTCGCGCGCCACCTGCCGCTGCCGGCCCTGGCGCTGGCGGTGCCGATGGCCGCGACGCTCGAACGTCTGCAATCGCAGGCGATTGCCTCGGCGCTGCACGAGCGCTTCGTCGCCGCCAGCCGCGCGCGCGGCGTCGATCGCGCGCGTGCGCTGCTGCATCACGCCTGGCCGGTGTCGCTGCGCCCGGTGCTCGGGTTCTACGGCGTGATGATCGGGAGCCTGTTCAGCGGATCGTTCGTCGTCGAAGTGGTGACGTCGTGGCCGGGACTCGGCCGCCTGATGTTCGACGCGCTCAAGGCGCGCGATCTGTACCTCGTGGCCGGCTGCGCGGCGACCGGCGCAATGTTTCTCGCGGCCGGGACGCTCGTCGCCGACCTGATTCTCGCCTACATGGATCCGCGCGTCCGCTCCGGAGAGCGCGCGTGATTCGGCGCACCGCCTATTTCCTGGCGACGCTGACGACGCTGGCGGTGATCGCGCCGATGCTGGCGCCGTACCAGCCGGGCGAGGCGTTCCGCGAGTTCCTGCACGCGCCGCCGATGCGGCCGCACCTCGACGGCGTGTCGCCGGTGGTGCACCCGCTGGTGCTCGCCGATCGTCTCGAGCAACGCTTCGAGCCGGATCGATCGCGCACGGTGCGGCTGCCATGGGTGGAACGCGACAGCACGGCCCCGGTATTTCTGCTGGGCGCGGACGACTTCGGCCGCGACGTGCTGTCGCGGCTGCTGCACGGCGCCCGCACCTCGATTGGCCTGGCGCTGGTCGCCACGCTCGGCGCGGTCCTGATCGGCGTGGTGGCCGGCGCGTGGGCGGGGTATCGCGGCGGCTGGGTCGACGACGCGATCATGCGGGTCGCGGACTTCGTGCTGGTGCTGCCGGTGATCTACGTGGTGCTGGTGCTGCGCGCGGTGCTGCCGCTGGTGCTGCCGGCGTCGACCGTGTTCCTGCTGGTGTCGTGGATCTTCGTCGCTGGTCGGATGGCCGTTCGTCGCGAAGGGCGTGCGCGCGATCGTCGCCGGCGAACGCAATCGCGAGTACGTGCAGGCGGCGCGATCGCTCGGCGCCGGACCGATCCGGATTCTCACCGTGCATCTGATCCCGGCGTGCGGTGGCCACGTGCTGGTCCAGGCGACGCTGCTGCTGCCCGCCTTCATCCTCGCGGAGGCGACGCTGTCGTATCATCGGCCTCGGCTTTCCCGATCCGGTCACCAGCTGGGGAACCATGCTCGCGAGCGCCAGCAACTACAACGCGGTGGCGCGGTTCCCGTGGACGCTGGCGCCGGCGCTGGCGATTTTCCTGGTCGTGCTTGCCACCAATCTGGTGGTGGTTCGCGACGCGCGCCGCTAGGTGTTTCCGAACCCGGCGGCGCTGATAACATCCGTCGCATGTCCTCCACCGAACGCATCCTGCTGGGCCCCGGCCCGAGCCTGATCTCCCCGCGCGTGATGGCGGCGCTGGCCCGGCCAATGCTCAGCCATCTCGATCCCCAATTCGTCGAGATCATGGACGACGTGCGCGCCCGGCTGGCGCGCGTGTTCCAGGCGCCGGAAGGATCGTTCGCGTTCGGCGTGTCGGGGACCGGCACGGCGGCCATGGAAACCGCGGTCGCCAATCTGATCTCCCCGGGCACGCGCGTGCTGTCGGTCGTGACCGGGTATTTCGCCGATCGGCTGGCGCAGATGGCGACGCGCTACGGCGCCGAGGTCACGCGGGTTGAAGCGGAGTGGGGACGCGCCATCGATCCCGAGCAGGTGCGACGGGCGCTCGCGGCATCGGGCGCCGACGTCGTGACGATCGTGCACGCGGAAACATCTACCGGCGTGCTGAATCCGGTGGAGGCGGTGGCCGCGATCGCTCGCGAACAGGGCGCCCTCGTCATCGTCGATGCGGTGACGTCGCTCGGCGGCATGCCGCTCGATGTCGCGGGCTGGGGCCTGGATGTGGTTTACAGCTGCAGCCAGAAGTGCCTCGGTGCGCCGCCGGGCATGTCGCCGATTGTGTTCTCGCCGCGCGCGCTCGCGAAGACGGTGGCGTGCCGCAGCTTCTATTTCGACCTCGCGCTGCTCGAAGACTACTGGGTGCGCCGCAAGTATCACCACACCATGTCGGCGTCGCTGGTTTACGCGCTGCGCGAAGCGCTCGCCGGCGTCGAAGAAGAAGGACTGCGGGCGCGGTGGGAGCGCCACCAGCGCAACCATCTGGCGCTGGTGCACGCGCTCGATCGCCTCGGCCTGTCGCTGCTGCCCGCGCCGCCCGATCGGTTGTGGACGCTGAATGCGGTGTCGGTGCCGCCCGGCGTGGACGAGGCGGCGGTGCGGAAGCACTTGCTGCAGCACTTCAACATCGAGATTGGCGCCGGCCTCGGCCCGCTGGCCGGCCGGGTCTTCCGCATCGGGCTGATGGGCGCGAGCTCGTCCCAAGAACTGGTCGATCTGCTTTCGGGCGCGCTCGAACAGGCCTTAAATGAGGCCGCTGTCCGCAAACCATGACGCTGACCCGCTGGTACAGGGGTTGCACAATGGTGGGCATGCAGGGTGCGAAGGCGCGACGGTGCGGAGGTGCGGCGGCGGTGGTCATCGCCCTGACCCTTTTCGCGGCCGCGTGCGCGACCAACCCGGTGACCGGCAAGAAACAGATGTCGCTGCTGAGCGAAGCCGACGAACTGGCGATTGGCCAGCAGCAGGACGTCGAGATTCGCCGGGAAATGGGCGTCTACGACGATCCGGCGCTACAGCGCTACGTCAGCGACATCGGCCAGGAGCTCGCGCGCGCCTCGCATCGTCCGAATTTACGGTGGACCTTTACCGTCATCGACAGCCCGGCAATCAACGCCTTCGCGCTGCCGGGCGGTTATGTCTACGTCACGCGCGGCATTCTTGCGTATCTCGATGATGAATCGGAGCTGGCCGGCGTGCTCGGTCACGAGATCGGTCACGTCACGGCGCGTCACGCGGCGCAGGCCTACACCCGCCAAATGCAAGCCAATCTTGGCCTGACGGTTCTCAGCATTTTCGTCCCGGGCACGGCGCCGTTTGCGGATCTTGGCGCCACCGGTCTCGGCGTGCTGTTCCTGCGCAACGGACGCGAGGCTGAGATCGAGGCCGATCGACTCGGGGTCGAGTACGGATCGGGCGCCGGCTACGATCCCTGCAGGGGTGCCGCGATTCCTGTCGACGCTCGCGCGGGTCAACGCGCTCAGCGAGCGCGGCATCCCCAACTGGCTGTCGACCCATCCCGATCCTGGTTCGCGCGTCACGAAGGCCGAGCCGGTGGTCGGCCAGTTCGGCTCCGCCGACGCCAGAAAGGTCAATCGCGATCAGTATCTCGAACGCATCCACGGACTGGTCGTCGGCGACAATCCGCAGGACGGCATCGTGCGCGGCAACGAGTTTCTGCACCCGCTGCTTCGCATCGGCGTGACCTTTCCCGAAGGCTGGGAGCTGACCAACACCGCGCAAGCGGTGCTGGCGCAGGAGCCCGGGACCGAACACTTCATGGTGCTGCAGGAAGTGGAGCACCGCCGCGCGGCGGCCAGGCGGCGCGAGGTGGCGAGTCGCGGCAATGCGACAGGCCGGCTACACCGTCGTCGACGGGAAGCATCGAGCGCATCAACGGCAATGAAGCGCATGTCGGGCGTGTATCGCGGCAACGCCAAGGGCACCGGCAAGGTGACGATGCGCGCGGCGCACATCGCGATCGGGCGGCAGATTTACGTGGTGGCGGGATTCGCCCCCGACGCGGAGTTCGACGCTCGTCGATCGCGACATCCAGCCGTCGCTGCAGACGTTCCGTCAGTTGAGCGTGTCGGAAGCGTCGAACGTGCGTCCGAACCGCCTCGACTTCTACGTCGTGCGCGACGGCGATTCGTGGCAATCGATCGCCGCGCGGCAGGGCCGCAACTTCGTCAACGCGGCGACGCTCGCGATCATGAACGATCGCGAGGTCAACGTGCAGCCGCAGCCCGGCGAGCGCGTCAAGATCGTCATCGCCGGCTGATGCGGGCTCGATAGTAGAATCGGGCGGTGGCCGCCAAACGCGCATCGCGATCGATCTGGAAACAGATCGGCAGGGGCGTGCTGGCGCTTGCGGTGCTGGGCTTCGCCTACATCGCCTACACCTACCTGACGCTGCCCGACGTGCGCCCGCTCGCGAAAATCAATCCCACTACCACGGCGTTCATGCGGCTGCGCGTGGCCGAGGCGCGCGATGCCGACCGCAAGTTCGCCATTCGCCAGCAGTGGATCGCCTATCGCCAGGTCTCGCCCAACCTGAGACGGGCGGTGATCGTCACCGAGGACGCGGCCTTCTTCGATCACGACGGCATCGACATGAGCGAGATCAAGGCGTCGCTCGAGCGCAACTGGGAGGAAGGGCAGTTCCTTCGCGGCGGCAGCACGCTCACGCAGCAGCTGGCCAAGAACCTCTATCTGTCGCCGTCACGCAACCCGATGCGGAAGGTGACGGAGCTGCTGATCGCGCGGCGGCTCGAAGCGGCGCTGACCAAGCAGCGCATCTTCGAGATCTACCTCAACATGATCGAGTGGGGCGACGGCATTTTCGGATGCGAGGCGGCGGCGCGCGCGTATTTCAGGAAGTCGTGCTCCGCGCTCGACATGGCGGAGGCGGCGCTGCTGGCCGGCGCGATCATCAATCCGCGCGTGCACAGCCCGGCCAAGCCGACGCGGCGGCTGCTGCGGCGGCAGCAGATCATTTTGCGCCGCATGGGTTTCAAGGAGGAACCGCCGCCGCCCCCGCCGGCGATGCCGACGCCGCCCGAGATCCCGCCCGAGAACCCAATCGAAAATCCGAGCGAGAAACCGATCGAGAAACCGATCGTTCCGCCTCCGCCTGATGGCCCCGGCGAGACCAGCCCGGTGCCGATGCCCTTCCCGTCGCCGCCGTTGCCGAAGCCGCCGCCCCCGAAGCCGCCGCCGCCGGGCACGAGTGGAAGTAGCGCACCGACTCGGCGCTAGCTAGCTCACTCGCTTGGCGCCGATGTAGCGGCTCGCCCAGTATTGGGCGCCGAGGCTTTCCACGCGCACGACGCCCCGCTCGCTCGGCGCGTGGATGAACTGATCGCCGCCGATCACGATGCCGACGTGCGAGGCGCCCGGGGCGACGGTGGAGAAGAACACCAGGTCGCCGGGCTCCAGCTGATCGCGGTCGACGTTCTTGCCGATCCGGAACTGATCGCGCGACCTGCCGTGGCATGGCGACCCCGTGCTGTTCGTAGACGTAGCGCACGAATCCGCTGCAGTCGAAGCCTGCCGGATCGACGCCGCCGTCCTGGTAGGGCGCCCCGCGCAGCGACAGGCGGTTCCGGAAAGCGCGTAGCCGTCGGCCGGCCGCAGGGCACGGACGAGGTCGCCGGGTCGGCTGGTGCCGCGGGCGCGGGCGCGGGCCAGCGCGGTCCGCGGTGCCGCCCGTGCCGCCGGCCATGGGAAACGGCTGCGGCGTATGGACGACGCCCGAGCTCGCACAGGCGCGCGAAGCGTCGCCGATGACGAACACGATGACGAGAAGCCGAGCCATCGACCCCGCTAGTATCGGCCGACGGCTGCCGAATTGTGTAGTCCCGCGCGATTCATGGCACAATGCCGGTAAATGGAGCAAACGCTCCTCCTCAACGCTACCTACGAGCCGCTGAAAGTCGTTCAATTGGCAGAAGGCGGTGACGTTGTGGTGTCAAGGGAAGGTCGAGATCATCGCGCATCACGACCGCGAGGTCCGTGCCGTCTCGTTTTCCTTTAAGCTGCCGTCCGTCATCCGGCTGCTGCGTTACGTCCGCATAAAAAGGCGCTTCGATTATGTGCCGTTCTCGCGCGCGAATATCTACGCGAGAGACGAGTTCAAATGCCAGTACTGCGCGGAAGTCTTCCCCACACCAGAGCTCACCTTCGATCACGTGATACCGGTGTCGCAGAGCGGCCGCAAGGACTGGGAAAACATCGTCACCTGTTGCGTGTCGTGCAACCGCCGCAAGGGCGGACGCACGCCCGAGGAAGCGCGCATGCGGCTGATCCGTCCGCCGCGACGGCCGATGTCGGCGCCGGCAATCCGGATCACCATCGGTCTGCGCAGCGCTCCCGAAAGCTGGCGTGACTATCTCTACTGGAACCTCGAGCTCGACAAAGACGAGAGCTGACCGTTGCCCGTGCTCACCAGCCTGGAGCCGGTTCGCGTCGTCGAGGGCGGCCGACTGTGGCTGCGCGGCGACGGCTTTCCCCAACCTGATTCGAGCGCCGGACCTCGTGACCATTGGCGGCGTCCCCGCACGCATGGCCTTTGCCGCGCCCGATCGCCTGGCCGTGGTCGTGCCGCCGGGTCTCGAGGGCGGCGACACGCCGGTGAAAGTTGCGTGGGTGCCCGGCGCCACCCTCTACGCGCGCGTCGGCAGCCTGCTCGCCACCGGTCTCCACCAGGTGGACAATCCGGTGTTCGGCGCCGACGGACACCTCTACGTCACCTATAGCGGCAGTCGCGGTCAGGAGGCCACGGTGTCGATCTTCCGGATTGGCGACAACGGCGCGCGCGAACCGTTCGTGCATGCGCTGGTCAATCCAACGTCGATGGTGGGTGGGCCCGACGGCCGGCTCTATGTGTCCAGCCGGTTCGAAGGGCGCGTCTATCGCGTGTTCGACGATGGCAGCTACGAAGTGATGGCGTCGGACCTCGGCGTCGCGTGCGGATTGGCGTTTGGGGCCGATGGGTCGCTCTATGTCGGCGATCGCGGCGGCACCATCTTCAAGATCGATCGCAGCGGCCGCACCGAAACGTTCGCCACCATTCCGTCGAGCATCGCCGCGTTCCATCTCGCGATGTCGCCCGACGGCCATCTCTACGTGTCGGCGCCGACTCTGGCGTCGTACGACTCGGTGCGGCGGATCGATCCTGAGGGGCGCGTCGAAGTGCTGAACATTCCATTTGGCCGACCGCAAGGACTGGCCTTCGATCCGAAGGGCGTGCTGCACATCGTCGAGGCCCTTGCCGGCTCGAGTGGGGTCTACGCCATCCGGCCGGACCGCGATCCTGAACTGGTGGTGGCCGGCGCCGGCCTCGTCGGGCTGGCGTTCAAGCCCAGCGGCCAGATGGTCGTCGCCTCGGGCGATTCGGTCTATTCCTTTCCGCCGCCCGCATGATGCTGGTTGGCCTGACAGTCCTGCTGGCCCTGGCGGCCGCGTCGCTGGGTCTGCGCACGACCTCGGTCCTGATTCCGCGGGTGCATCCGCTGGTCAGGTTGGCGGCCTCGCTCGTCATCGGCGTGGTGTTCGTGATGGTCACCTTGCAGCTTTGCGATCGCTATCACATTCATGATGTCGGGCTGGGGCTGCTGGTGTCACTGGCGCCGGTTGGCGTCTTCGATCTGGCAAAGTGGTGGTTCCGATGGAAGCGGTGAAGACGTTTCGCACCATCGATCATGACGAAGCGGGTCGGCTTCTCGAGGCCGGCGGCGCGACGATTGTCGACGTTCGCACGCCTGGTGAATACGCGCAGCTTGGGCACCTTCCGAATGCCTGGCTGATCCCGGTCGATCTTGCCGCGTCAGCGCCGGCGGTATTGCCTGACGATGGGAAGCCGGTGCTGGTGTACTGCGAGCACGGCGTGAGGAGCGTTGCGGCGTCGGAGCTGCTGGTTGCCGCGGGTGTTGCTGAGGTGTTGAATCTTGCCGGCGGCCTGGCCGGATGGTCGGGGCCGCGCCAATTCGGTCCCGGCACGCTGCGAGGTCCGTCACCGTGGCTGATCGAGAACGCCGACCTGCTGCCGCGCGGCGGCAAGGTGCTGGACCTGGCGTGCGGCCGCGGGCGACACGCGCTCTTGATGGCCAGCGCCGGCTTCGCGGTGCGCGCGGTCGATCGCGATGCGGAGGCGATCGATTTCCTTCGGCAGACCGCCGGGCGGATGCATCTTCAGGTCGAGACCGCCGTGGTCGATCTCGAAACCGAGCCGCCTCCTGATCTGATGCCGGGCTTCGACGCGATCCTCGTCTTCAACTACCTGCATCGCCCGCTGATGCCGTCGCTTCGCGCTGCGCTCGCGCCGGGCGGGCGGATGTTCTACGAGACGTTCACGACGCGGCAGGCCGAGCGCGGCCATCCGAAGAATCCCGATTTTCTGTTGCGCGATGGCGAGTTGGGCGAGCTGCTGGCGCCGCTCGCGATGGTGCGCTCGCGCGAAGGCGAGTTCGACGGCAAGTTCGTCGCCTCAATTGTGGCCGAGCGGCCGAAGTAGAATGCGCGGGATGCATCTGGAAGGGCTACCCGGCGGCGAGCTGGTCGCGGAGGGCCTTCGCGATCTGGCGGCAGGACAGGAGTCGGTGGCGGCGCTGCTCGTGCAGATTGGCGCGCCGCGACTGTCGGCGCTGGGGCTGCAGATTCCGGTGGTTTCTCGCCGCGCCGTCGCATTTCATTCCGGAGGTTCCCGGTGGCCGTGCGCTACGGCCGGATCGCCGCCACCAGCAGCGGATCGAGGCGCCAGGTGAGGGCCGGACCCGCTGCCACCCACAGCGAGCCATGGGCCACCAGTAGTGCCCCGCCGCCGTCGCCGGTGAAGCGCTGCACCGCGCGGTTGCTGCGGGGATCGATCCGGATGATCGGCGCGCCGGCGGCGCTGATCCAGACCGAGCCGAGGCCGGCGGCAATCTCACCGCTTGCGGCGCTGTCGCCGATCGGAATCGTCGCCACCACTTTGTTCGCTGCCGGATCGACGCGCGTGACCGAGCCGTCGCCGCGGTTGAGCGTCCACACCCCGCCTTCGCCGACGGCCAGCCGGCCGGGCCGCGGTCCGACCTCGATGGTCTCCACCACCTCGTTACTGTGCGGGTTCACACGCGTGAGGAGATTGCCGGCCTCGCTCGTGATCCACAGCGCCTCGTCGCCGAAGACGACGGAGTGGGCGCCGCCCGCGACGTAGATTTCGGCGACCACCTCATTGGTGGCCGGATCGATCCGCGACACGACGCCCTTCGGATCGGTGATCGCCCAGATGCTGCCGACGCCGGTGGCGATGCGGCCGTCGCGGTGGGGTAGCGTGGTCTTGAGGGTCGCCGTAATCGCGGACGTTTTCGGATCGACGCGCGCGAGGGTGCCGTCGCCGCACAGCGGCACCCACACACTGTCGAACGCCACGATCAGCGACCCGCACGGCTCGGCGCCGGCCACGACTGGCGGCGCCGCCTTGTTGTCCTTCGCGTCGATCTTCACGATGCTGCCGGCCGTGCGATTGGCGATCCAGAGACCGTCCGTGGACTCGATCGATCCAGGCCCCAGATCGAGCGCCACCACCGCCTCCGGCGTCAAACGCGAGAACGGAATATCCGCCGGCGGGGCGGGAGTGCCTTTCGGCGCCTGGCCGCTCGGCGACGCCCAGGGTGCCGTTGTGAGCAGCAGGATGAAAGCGATTTGCCGAATCATGCGAAAGCATCATACTTAACACCCGATGCCGTCATCCTGTTTTACCAAGACCGGCTCGACCGCGCTGATCGTGACCGGCGTGTTGCTGGTTGGCGCGGCTCTTCGCGCCGCGCAGCTCCCGGCTCCCGCAACCGGCACGTCCGCCCCGGCGCAGGACGCCACCCTGTTTGAAACGCGCGTGCGTCCTCTCCTCGCGGCGAATTGCTTTGCCTGCCACGGCGAGTCGGCCATGGCCGGCCTGCGGGTGGACTCGCGGGCCGCGCTGCTGCGGGGCGGCGAGACCGGACCGGCCATCGTGCCGGGCGATCCGGACAAGAGCACGCTGCTGAAGGCGGTACAGCACGCCGAAGGATTTCCGCGGATGCCGCGCGGACGCGCCAAGCTCCCCGCGGCCGACGTTGACGCGATCGCCGAGTGGATTCGCGGCGGTGCGGTGTGGCCCGCGGCCGATGACACGCCGGCGCCGGTGGCGTCGCACGAGCGCGTCATCACGCCGGAGCAGCGCGCGTTCTGGGCGTTTACGCCGCTCGGCAAAACCGCCGCGCCGGTGGTGCGCGACGCGGCCTGGCCGCGCACCGACATCGATCGGTTTGTGCTGGCACGCCTCGAGCGCGACGGCCTGCAACCGGTGGCCGCGGCGGACAAGCTGACGCTGATTCGCCGCGCCACGCTCGATCTCACCGGCTTGCCGCCCACGCCCGAGGAAGTCGATGCGTTCATCGCGGACGGGTCCGCCGATGCGTTCGACAAGGTGATCGATCGCCTGCTTGCCTCACCGCGCTACGGCGAGACCTGGGGCCGGATGTGGCTGGATGTCGCGCGCTACGGCGAAGACGACTACCGCAGCCTCGATCCGATGGGCCGCGGCTTCAATCCCTATCCCAACGCGCATCTGTATCGCGACTGGGTGATCCGCGCCTTCAACGACGACCTGCCCTTCGACCAGTTCGTCACGGCGCAGCTCGCCGCGGACCTGCTCGACGGCCCCGATCGGGTGCGACATCTGCCGGCGCTGGGATTTCTCGGCCTGGGACCGTGGTACTACGACAACGGCGCGGTGGAGATCACGCGCGCCGACGAGCGTCACGATCGCGTCGACGCGGTCAGCCGCGGCTTTCTCGGCTTCACCGTCGGCTGCGCCCGCTGCCACGACCACAAGTACGATCCCATCCCCACTAAGGATTATTACGGCCTCGCCGGCGTGTTCCTCAATACCGAGTACACCGAATACCCGCTCGCGCCCAAGGCGATCGTCGAGGACTACAAGGCCAGGGAGAAGGCGCTGAAACTGAAGCGCGAGATGCTGAGCGAGTACACCGCCGCCGAGACCCGCCAGCTGGCCGAGACGCTGGCGTTCCAGTCGGCGAAGTACATGAAGGCGGCGTGGCAGGTGACCGGCGAGCCGAAGAAGGACAGGCTCGCGATCGTCGACAAGGAGAAGCTCGACTACGAACTGTTCGATCGCTGGCTGGCGTTCCTGCAGAAGAAGCCCGTGTTCTATCCCTTCCTCAAGGACTGGCAGTCGATGGTCGCCCGCGGCGGCACGGTCAAGGAAGCGGACACGCTCGCCGAGGCGTTCCAGGATCTGCTGATCGGCGTGGTGCTCGAACAGCGCGAGGTCAAGAAAGAGAACGACATCATCAAGGCGCGCGCGCTGCCGACGGCGAAGCCGAAGGAGCCGGCCAACCTGCCCAACGAGTTCATCACCAACGACGACTTCTGCCCGGGCTGCGGGCTCGAGCTGCGCAGCATGACCACCGAGCGGACGGCGCTCTGGGGCGACGTGTTCATGGGCAACCTCGATCCCGACGACGCGCCGGGCAAGCCGGCGCGGCCGGGACTGCTGCGGTTTACCGGATGGGGACTCGAGCAGCGGCTCGGTGGTGATCGACGCGCGCTCATCGAGGGACTGCGCAAGGACGTCGAGACAATGGAAAAGGCGTTGCCCGAGAAGTACGCCTACGTGCACGGCGTCCGGGACGTCGACAAACCGGTCGACCTCAAGGTGCACCTGCGCGGCAATCCCACGCGCCTGGGCGATACGGTACCTCGAGGGTTCCTCTCGGTGTTGCACCCCGAACGGGTGACCTTCTCAAAAGGCAGCGGCCGGCTCGAGCTGGCGCGCACCATTACGACGCAGCCGATCGCGCTGCGGGTGATGGTGAACCGGGTGTGGAAGGAACACTTCGGCACCGGCCTGGTCAATACGCCGAGCAACTTCGGCATTAACGGCGAGCGGCCCACCCATCCGGAGTTGCTCGATTACCTGGCGCAGTATTTCGTCGATCACGGGCTGTCGACCAAGGCGCTGCACCGCGAGATCATGCGCAGCGCCGTCTACCAGTTGAGCGCCGCCAACCAGCCGGCGGCGTTTGCGAAGGACAGCGGCAACCGACTGTACTGGCGCGCCAACCGCCATCGCATGAGCGCGGAGCAGATTCGCGACGCCATCCTGTTCGTGTCGGGACGTCTCGACGGGCGCGTCGGAGGACCGTCGGTGACGTTGACGCCGCTGGCCGACCGCCGGACCGTCTACGGCAAGGTCAGCCGCTACAAGCTCGACGAGTTCCTGCAGCTGTTCGATTTCCCGAGCCCGAGCCAGAGCGCCGAGCAGCGTTTCTCCACCAGCGTGCCGCTGCAGCGGCTGTTCTTCATGAACAGCGATTTCATGCAGCAGCATGCGGAGCGGCTGGCCGAGCAGGTCGCCGACGAGGCAGACGACCCGGCGCGAATCCAAAAGGTGTATCGCCGGTTGTTCGGCAGAGCGCCGACGGCCGAAGAGACCAAGGCCGGCCGCGACTTTCTGCAGGCCGAGGCGCTGAAGCAGTACGAGGAGCGCCGGGCCGCGGCGAAGATGCCTCCCGACAAGGATGCGCCAGAAAAGGACGTCGTCAATGACCCGGCCGCAGATGGTGCCGGCAATGAGCCTCCGGCCGACGGGATGATGGCCGGTGCGGTTCGCGGAGCCAAGGCGCCGGCCGACGAGAAGAAGAAGATGCTGCCGGTGACGACCTTCGGCCGCTACGTGAAAATTTTGATGAGCTCGAACGAGTTCCTGTTCATCAGCTGACCCGTCCCGATCCCATGTCACACCATTCACGACCGCCCGTCACCCGCCGCGAGGCGCTCTGCCGCATCGGCAACGGCTTCGGCATGCTGGCCTTTGCCAGCCTGGTCGGCAAGTCGCTCTCTGCCGCCGGCCTCGATCAGCGCCGGCCGGCCGCGGCGGCGCTTGCCAAGGGGCTGCATCATCCCGCCCGCGCCAAGCACGTGATCTTCCTGTTCATGAACGGCGGCCTGTCGCAGGTCGACAGCTTCGACCCCAAGCCGATGCTCGACAAGTTTCACGGCCAGCCGCTGCCGGGCGGCACGGTGGCAACCGAGCGCAAGACCGGCGCGTTGATGCGGTCGCCCTTTACGTTCAAGAAGTACGGCCAGAGCGGGTTGGAGGTCAGCGAGCTGTTTCCGCACGTCGGCGGTTGCGCCGACGACATCTGCATGATCCGCTCGATGCACACCGACATCCCGAATCACGAGCCGTCGATGTTGATGATGAATACCGGCCACATCCAGGTCGGCCGGCCGTCGCTCGGCTCGTGGCTCACCTACGGCCTCGGCACCGAGAACAAGAACCTGCCGGGCTACGTGGTGCTGTGCCCCGATGTGCCGACCACGGTCGGGCCGCCGTTGTGGAACGGCGCCTTCCTGCCGGCCGTGCACCAGGGCACCTTCATCCCCAGCAAGGTCGAGCGCCCGGATCAGATCGTCGGCAAGGACTTCGACCCGAAGAAGCTGGTGTCGTTCATCCACAACCAGTCGTTCACGCTGGCGGAACAGCGCCGCGAACTCGACCTGCTGGCGTCGCTCGAGGCCATGCACCGCGGCAGCGCGCCGGCCGATCCGCAGCTCGAAGGCGCGATCAGCTCCATGGAGACCGCGTATCGGATGCAGACCGAAGCGCCGGACGTGTTCGACATCCGCAAGGAAAGCCAGGCCACGCTCGAACTCTACGGCCCCGGCAGCACCGCGCGCGGCTGCCTGATGGCGGTGCGGCTGGTCGAGCGCGGCGTGCGGATGGTGCAGGTGTACTACGCCAAGGGCGATCCCTGGGACGCGCACGGTGACATCCAGCAGCACCGCAAGAACGCCAAGGACTCGGACCAGCCGTTCGCGGCGGTGATCAAGGACCTGAAGTCACGCGGCCTGCTCAAGGACACGCTGGTGGTGTGCGGATCCGAGTTCGGTCGCACGCCGGTGGTGGAGGTCGGCGGCATGGCCGGCGGCCAGAGTGGACGCGACCATAACCCCTTCGGCTTCAGCATGTGGCTGGCCGGCGGCGGGGTGAAAGGCGGCCTCACCTACGGCGCCACCGACGACTTCGGGTTCAAGGCGATCGAAAAGCCGGTGCACGTGCACGACCTGCACGCCACGATCCTGCACCTGATGGGCATCGACCACACCAAGCTGACCTATCCGTACAGCGGCCGCGACTTCCGTCTGACCGACGTGTCGGGCAACGTGCTGCACGACATCATTGCGTAGACGATTCCGGGAGCCGGGAGCCGGGAGCCGGGATCAGGGTGATTTGCACGTCGAGTTGCCGGCGGCGTCGGTGGCGCAGACGCGATAGGCGGCTGACGCGATCGAGGTTCGCGGGCCACTCGGCGCGCCACAGGTATTCGCCGTACCACTGCATCGGCGCTTCCCGCCGTCCCGCGGGCGTGGTCCACTCGACGACCACGCTCTTCCACTCGGTCGCGAGGCTGGGGCTCTTGCGATCGTGCACTCGCGCGTGCACGACGTGACGTCCGGCCGTGTCCCTGGCGCCGACCATCGTCACCGACGGCGCCGCGGTATCCGGCGCCAGCCCGCGACCCAGGAAGATCCGCTCGTCCACGGCCTTCGGGTGTTCGCCCTGCGCCTGCACCACGTCGATGCGGCCGTCGCCGTCGAGATCCGCGAGCGCGATGCCGAGTGTGCCGGGGGTCGGTTCGCCGTCAAACACGTCCAGCGCGACCGAGAGATGCCCCTTGCCGTCGTTGATCAGCAGACGATCGGGACCACTGAGCGAGCCGACCACGAAATCGGCGTCGCCGTCGGAGTCGTAGTCGAGAAACGCCGCCATGTTGTCGTCTTCGCCGACGTTGGCGGCGAGCGGCCACCACGCATCGGTGGCGTCGCGGAACCGGCCTTTGCCGTCGTTGCGAAACACGTGGTCGCGGCGGCTGCCGCCGTTGCCGCCGACGATGTCGCCGTCATTCATCGTCACCAGATCGAGCCAGCCATCGCCGTCGAGGTCCATCGCCTCGAACTCGTAATTGTTGGTGTATTGCGGCAGACCGCGGCCGTCGTCGGTGAAGGTGCCGCTGCCGTCGTTGCGGAACAGGTGGCTGCCGGGGCAGCGCTTGCACGACACCAGGGCGTCGAGGTCGGCATCGTTGTCGACGTCGACCAGCTCGAGGTCCCACGAGAAGCGCACGCGCAGGTCGGGCATGCGCGCGGCGGTCGCATCGGTGAAGCGGCCGGCGCCGTCGTTCAGCCACAGCCGGGTGCGGCCGCCGTCGTTGGTCATGTTGTTGCCGGCGCCCCAGTCGGCGAGCATCAGGTCGAGATCGCCGTCGCCATCCACGTCGCCGGGCTCGAGATCGCCCGATGCTGAGCGGCTGCGCCGGCAGGTGAGTGGCGGTGACCTCGGTGAAGCGGCCCTGTCCGGTTCCGAGGAACAGGCGGCTCTGCGTTTGATAGGTGGCGCCGATGATGATGTCGACCACGCCGTCGGCGTTGAGGTCGCGAGCCTTGACGACGCGTGCCAGATTGGGAGTGGTGCCGAGCACGTCGGTCGTCGCGTCCCGGAACCGCGGCCCCGGTCCGTCGTTGAAAAAGACCTGGGTCGGTTCCAGCGTTCCCGGCGTCGAGTAGTCGCCGCCGTTGGCAAACAGCAGGTCGGGACGGCCATCGCCGTTGAGATCGGCGATCTCGACCTTGTTGGTCCAGTAGCGTGTCGGACCGAGTGCCGCGGCGGTGACGTCGATCCACAGCGGCCGCACCTGTGCCGAGGTTTGCACGGCGACACTCGCGGCGGCGAGAATCAGTAACAGTCGCACGCCGCTACTTCGGCTGCGCGATGGTGAGGTCAATGGTGGCCACCGTCTTGTCCCACGCCATCGACAGGGTGGCCTTGGTGGCGGTGAGGTTGGTGAACCCAATGGTGAACTGCTCGGTCGAGGCGTCGGCGGTACGGACCGTCATCGGCGCGCGCAGCACGTCGAATTTTGAATCGTAGTTGGTCGCGCCCGACAGCCTTACCTTGTCGTTCGGATCGAACTTTTCCTGCACCGGCTGGGTGCTGAGCACCAGCGTCCAGTTGCCCGGCTTCAGATCGACGAACAGGTTGTACACCCCTGGTGCGATGGTCTTGCCGCCGATCTGCAGCGGCGTCTGGGTGGTGAGCCGGGTGGTGTCGTTGGCGCCGGCTCGCCACACCGGCGCCCCGGCGTTGACGAACGTGCCGTAGTCCGCGCCGGCGCCGAAGATGTCGGCGCGTCCACGCAGCAGCGGGCGGCCGTAGTCGACGACAATCCACTTGCCGTCGCGATAGGTCGAGCCGCCCTCGGCGGTCTTGCTCCACGTGCCGCCCACCTGGACGGCGGCCTGCCCGGCCGGCGACGAGGGCAACTTCACGTCCGGAACGGTTTGGGCCGACGCGACGGCGCTGGCGACGGACAGCAGGGCAATCAACAGCAGGGATCGGATACGCATGGTGGAACTCCTCGACACAGTGAATGCTGTTCTCGCCGTCAGCCCTGATCGGGCAGTGACGGGTCCACCTTCGCGATGGTGAAGCCGGTGAAACCGTATGCGGCGGAGATCAGCGGGTTAATCAGGTTGAAGAAGGCAAACGGCGCGTAGGCGAACGTCGCCACGCCGAGCGTGGTCGCCATGAAGGCGCCGCAGGTGTTCCATGGCACGAGCGCCGACGTCATCGTGCCGGCGTCCTCGAGCGCGCGCGAGAGGTTTTTCGCCGCCAGCCCGCGGCGCGCGTACTCGAGCCGGAACATGCGGCCCGGCAGCACAATCGCCATGTACTGATCGGAGGCGAGCACGTTGGTGCCGAACGCGGTGAGCAGCGTCGCGGCGATGAGCGAGCCGGTGCCGCGCACCATGCCGAGAATGCTGCCGGCGATCTGCTGCAGCATGCCGGTGGCCTCCATGGCGGCGCCGAAGGTCATCGCCATCAGGATCAGCCACACGGTGTTCAGCATGTTGGCCATGCCTCCCCGCGACAGCAGCTCGTTGAGCGCGGCGTTGGGTGAATCGAGCTTGAACCCGTCGAACAGCGACATCCACGCCCCTTTCACCAGGGCCGCTCCCGCCGGCAGCTCCGGCGAGCCGGCGTAGGTGATGACGGCCTGCGGCTGAAACACCACCGCGAACACGCAGCCCACCAGCGAGCCGATCAGCAGCGCCGGGAAGGCCGGCATCTTCCGGATCACCAGGATCACGACGAGCGCGACCGGAATCAACAGGTGCGGTCCGATGGCGAACGTGCTCAGCAGCGCCGTGCGAATCGCATCGACCTGCGCCGTGTCCTGCGGCGGCGTCATGGTCATGCCGAGCGCGACGTAGCCAAGCAGTGCGAGGATGATGCTCGGCGTGGTGGTCCACACCATGTGGCGGATGTGCTCGATCAGGTCCACGCCCGCCACCGCCGGCGCCAGGTTGGTGGTGTCGGACAGCGGCGACATCTTGTCGCCGAAGTAGGCGCCCGAGATCACGGCACCGGCGGCCAGGCCCGGACTGACGTCCTGGGCGACGGCGATGCCGATCAGGGCAACGCCGACGGTGCCGGCGGTGGTCCACGAACTGCCGGTCGCGAGCGACACCAGGCAGCACAGCAGGCAGGCGCTCGGCAGGAAGATGGCCGGCGTCAGCAACTGCAGGCCGTAGTAGATCATCGTCGGCACGATCCCGGCGAGAATCCACGATCCGATCAGCGCCCCGACCGTAAGCAGGATCAGCACGGCGCCAAGCGACAGCGAAATGCCGTGGACGATGCCTTTCTGGATGTCGGCCCACGCGTGCCCGTGCCAGGTGCCGATCAGGATCGCGACGCCGGCGGCGAGCAGCAGCGCGATTGGATTGGGGCCGCTGGCGGCGCCGTCGCCGAACAACATCACCGCCGACGCCAGCAGGGCAATGAGCACGACGACCGGGACCGTGGACCAGAACAACGAGGGGGTGCGCGGCGGTTGCAGCATGGCTCGGCCGCGATGATACCCCGGGCTTGGTATACTTGAGGATTGGGGTCATCGTAGCGACCCCCGCAGTAACACATGCCGCACAACTGGATTTCCGTTCGAGGAGCCCGGGTTCACAACCTGAAGGACATCGACGTCGACATCCCGCGCAACCAGCTCGTCGTCATTACGGGCCTGTCGGGGTCGGGCAAGTCGTCGCTCGCCTTCGACACGTTGTACGCCGAAGGGCAGCGCCGCTACGTCGAGTCGCTGTCGGCCTACGCCCGGCAGTTTCTCGAGCAGATGGAAAAGCCCGACGTCGACCTGATCGAGGGCCTGTCGCCGGCGATTTCGATCGAGCAGAAGACCACCGGCTCGAATCCGCGTTCGACGGTCGGCACGGTCACCGAGATCTACGACTACCTGCGGCTGCTCTTCGCCAACATCGGCGTGCCGCACTGCCCGAACTGCAGCCGCGAGATCGCCTCGCAGTCGCTCGAGCGCATTGTCGACCTGGTCATGACCTATCCGCAGGACACGCGCATCAACGTGATGGCGCCGATCGTTCGCGGCCGCAAGGGTGAATTCAAGAAGGAGCTGCTGGCGCTGCGCACGCGCGGCTTCACCAAGGCGCGCATCGACGGCCAGATGCGCTCGCTCGAAGAGGACATCTCGCTCGATCGCCGCCGCAACCACAACATCGAGATCGTCATCGATCGCCTGATCGTCCGCAGCGGCATCGAGAAGCGCCTGGCCGAGTCGGTCGAGGTGGCCTTGACGATGGCCGACGACGTGGTGGTGATCAATTCGCTCGACGTCGGCGACCGGCTGTTCTCGCGCAAGCTGGCGTGCGTGGTGTGCGGCATCAGCGTGCCCGAAATGTCGCCGCGCGCGTTCTCGTTCAACTCGCCGCACGGCGCCTGCCAGGCGTGCCAGGGCCTTGGCGCCACCTGGGACTTCGACCCGCGGCGCATCGTCCCCGACGACACGCGCTCGCTTGCCGCCGGCGCCATCGCGCCGTGGGGCAAGGACCACAAGCTCGTCGGCGACGCGGTGGCGTCGATTGCCAAGTACTACGACATCGATCCGAAGACGCCGTTCGGCAAGCTGCCGAAGAAGCACCGCGATCTGATCCTGTTCGGCCCGGGCGCGTCGTCAGCGGCTGCGAAGCGCGAGAGCGCGAAAGCGGGAGGCGACGAACCGGACGACACCGGCGCTGCGAAGAAGGTCGTCGCCGCGGTGAAGAAGGCGGTCCGGAAGAAGACGGTCGCCCCGGATCCGTTCGGGCGCGATTTCGAGGGTGTGATTCCCAACCTGCGGCGCCGCTTCGACGAAGGCGCGTGGACGGTGCAGGAAGAGCTCGATCCCTACCGTTCGCTGCGCGAATGCCCGGTGTGCAGCGGCAATCGGCTCCGCCAGGAGAGCCTGGTCGTGACGCTCAAGGGCAAGACCATCGCCGACTACGTGAACCAGCCGATTTCCGAGGCGCTGCCCTGGTTCGAGGGCCTGGAGCTGCGCGATCGCGAGGCGATCATCGCCACCCGCATCCTCAAGGAGATCCGCGATCGGCTGCGGTTCCTCAATGACGTCGGCGTCGGCTACCTCACGCTGGCGCGCTCGGCGGCGACGCTGTCGGGCGGCGAGGGGCAGCGCATTCGCCTGGCGACGCAGATCGGATCGAACCTGACCGGCGTCCTCTACGTGCTCGACGAGCCGTCGATCGGGCTGCACCAGCGCGACAACCGCAAGCTGCTGGCGACGCTCGGCCGGCTGCGCGATCTCGGCAACACCGTGGTCGTGGTCGAGCACGATGAGGAGACGATTCGCGCCGCCGATTACGTCGTCGATCTCGGGCCCGGCGCCGGCGATCTGGGCGGCCAGCTGATCTTCCAGGGCTCGCCGGCGGAGCTGATCGGCAACGGCAACGGTTCGCTCACCGGCGCGTATCTCGGCGGGCAGAGCGCGATCGAGACGCCGACGGCGCGGCGCAAGGAGCCGAAGGGCGAGATCGTCATCAAGGGCGCCCGCGCCAACAACCTCAAGGACGTCGACGTCAAGATCCCGCTCGGCCGGCTGGTCGCGGTGACCGGCGTCAGCGGCTCGGGCAAGAGCACGCTCGTCAACGACATCCTCTACAAGTCGCTGGCGCGCGAGTTCTACCGCGCCGCCGACGAGCCGGGCGAGCACGACACCATCGAGGGCATCAACCTGATCGACAAGGTGATCGAGATCGATCAGTCGCCGATCGGCCGCACGCCGCGCTCCAACCCCGCCACCTATACCAGCCTGTTCACGTTCATTCGCGAGCTGTTTGCGATGGTGCCCGAAGCCCGCACCCGCGGCTTCAAGCCGGGACGCTTCTCCTTCAACGTCAAGGGCGGACGATGCGAGGCGTGCCAGGGCGACGGGGTGATCGCCATCGAGATGCACTTCCTGCCGAATGTCTACGTGACCTGCGAGCAGTGCAAGGGCCGCCGCTACAACCGCGAGACGCTGGAGATCAAGTACCGCGGCAAGTCGATCGCCGACGTGCTCGAGCTCACCGTCGATCAGGCGCTGCCGCTGCTCGAGAACTTCCCGCCGATCGCCACCAAGCTGCGCACGCTGCAGAGCGTCGGTCTCGGCTACATCACGCTCGGCCAGTCGGCGACGACGCTGAGCGGCGGCGAAGCGCAGCGCGTCAAGTTGTCGCGCGAGCTGTCGAAGCGCGGCACCGGCCGCACGCTCTACATCCTCGACGAGCCGACCACCGGACTGCACTTCGAGGACGTGCGCAAGCTGCTCGATGTCCTGATGCGGCTGGTCGAGCAGGGCAACACCATCGTCGTGATCGAGCACAACCTCGACGTCATCAAGTCCGCCGACTGGGTGATCGACCTCGGACCCGAGGGTGGCAGCGGCGGCGGCAGGGTGGTGGCTCAGGGAACTCCCGAGCAGGTGGCGAAGGTAAAAAGTTCAGCCACCGGGCAATTCCTGGCCGGGATGTTCAGGGCGTAGTCGCGGATGGTGCCAGGCACCAACCAACACCCTGGCTATGGTCGTAGTCGGTGCCTGGCACCAACGACGATCGGTCGAGCTCTGTCAGATTGGCAGTTTTGACACAGTTCGGGCCTTTGCCTCTGTGGCTGGGCAAACACAGACTGGCCGAACCACGGCGCTCGAACGTGTACGTAAGTTGTTGCACTGAATGGATTTACCTATTTTGGTCAAGAAAATTATGACGGGCATCGACTTTGCTTCTGTGTGGGGCACACGCTAAGTCGAATGGACGCACAAAGAACTCTCAAACGTCAGATATCGTGCGCCGGCATCGGGTTGCACTCGGGTCAGAAGGTGACACTCACCCTCAAGCCTGCGGCGGCCGACACCGGGATTCGCTTCCGCCGCATCGACCTTGGGGTCGAGATTCCAGCCACGGTCGGCGAAGTGTCCAGCGTCCAGCATGCCACGGTGCTCGGCAAGTCCGGCGCCACGGTTGAAACGGTCGAGCACCTGCTTGCCGCTCTCGTTTCCGCGGGCGTCGACAACGTCATCGTCGAGCTCAATCATCGCGAAGTGCCGATCATGGACGGCAGCAGTGCGCCGTTCCTGTATCTGTTGCAGGAGGCGGGCATCAGGAAGCTTGCCTCGAATCGCAAGTACCTGAAGATTCTGAAGCCGGTGCAGATTGCGACCGGCGACAAGCGGATCGCGATCTACCCGTCGGATCACTTCAAGGTCAGCTACACCATCAGCTTCGATCATCCGCTGCTGCGGCACCAGTCGCGCACCGAACGGATCACCGAAAATTCCTTCGCCGACAACATCGCCGCGGCGCGCACCTTCGGCTTCCTCAAGGAAGTGGAATGGCTGCGCCAGAACGGCCTCGCGCTGGGCGGCTCGCTCGAGAACGCGATTGTGATCGGCGACACCGGCGTGTTGAACGCGCTGCGGTTTGAAGACGAGTTCGTCCGCCACAAGATTCTTGATGTCGTCGGAGACCTGGCGTTGGTCGGATATCCCATCGTCGGTCATGTCGTCGCACATCGCGCCGGGCATGCGTTGCACACGCAGCTGGCATCGGAGATCCTGGCCGACCAGGACGCCTGGTGCCTGGTCGAGTCGCCGGCGGCGGTGCCGGAAGCGGCCTTCGACGCCATCGGCATACCCGGAACGGCTCGCGCGCACTAAGTCTCTCGACCTCAACCTCCAACGTGAAACGCCTTGGCCGCGGTGAGTCCCGCGGCCTTCTTTTTGTACCGGTGGTGCCTGGCACCAACGGCGACTTGGCACCAACGGCGACTCCGGATGGTGCCTGGCACCGTATGATGGCGGCATGCTGAAGGCATGTGTCACAGCCGTCCTCGTCGCCCTGGCCTTCGCCGTTCCGGCGTCGGCGCAACCGGCTCCGCGCGGCAGCATCACCATCGATCGCATCTCGCGCGTGAAGTACCCGTCGGCGCCGGCGTGGTCGCCCGACGCCACCAGGGTGGCCTTCCTGTGGGACGCATGGGGCAAGCAGGATCTTTACGTCGTCAAGCCGGGTGAGCGCGCCGTGGCGCTGACCGACTTTCCGATCGATCCGGACATCCTGACCTCGGACATCGCGTCGTTTGCGTGGGTCTCTCCGGACGAAATCCTGTTCTCGAAGGACGGCGGGCTGTGGACCGTATCGCCGGCCGGCGGCGCGAAGCCCGCGCGTTACGGCGGGGGACTGGCCGACGCCGGCACCTTCACGCTGTCGCGCGATCGGAAGCAGATCGCGTTCGTGCGCGGCGGGCAGATCTGGGTCGCGTCGCTCAAGGACAAGACCGCGCGACCGGTGACGGGGCTGGCGCCGATGAGCGCGGCCAATCCGGTGTTCTCGTTCGACGGCGAGTGGCTCGCGTTCACGTCGAGCGGCCAGGGTCAGGCCGCCGACCCCGGACTGCTGCCGTTCAACGGCGATCGGATGCGGGTGGTCGGCAACGGTAACGGCGTCGTGGCCGGCGGCGCGGTCGAGCGCCGCCTCGGGGTGGCGTCGGTCGCCGGCGGCGACATCTCATGGATCCCCGCCGTCGGCAACCCCGCCGCGGTGCAGTTCGCCGCCGATGGCTCGCTGGTGTGGTCGGAGACATCGGCCAGCGGCAAGACGCGGGAGATCAAGAACTGGCGCGCGGGCGCGGCGCCGCGCACCTTGTGGCGCGACGCCGACGAGCGCTGGTTTTCACCGACCGGCCGGGACTCGAAAGTGCTGGTCTCGCCCGACGGCAGGTCGGTTGCCTTCATCAGCGATCGCACCGGCTGGATTCATCTCTACGTGACGCCGGTGAGCGCGACGTCCGAGACGCAGGCAAAGCCGTTGACCGCCGGCGGCTACCTCGCCGGTCTGGGCAGCTGGTCGCCCGACAGCACCCGCATTGCCTACCATCGCAGCGACCCCGGCAATCAACTCGAGCGGTTCGTCCACACCGTCGATGTCAACACCGGCGCGAGCGAGCCGGCCGTGACCGCGCGCGGCGTCAATTACGACCCGTTCTTCTCTCCGGACGGCAGCCGCCTGGTATTCCATCGCACCGACGTCGAGAACTCGCTCGACCTCTACACCGTGCCGCTCAAGTCGCCGTCCACGCTGGTGCGCCTGAGCGATTCCATGCCCGAGGGATTGAACAAGGCGGACTTCTCGCCGGTGACGCCGGTGTCGTATCCCAGCCGGCTCGATCGCCAGCCGGTGCCGGCGACGATGATGATTTCGAGAACGCTCGACCGATCGAAGAAGCATCCGGCGCTGGTGTGGATCCACGGCTCCGGGTCGGACCAGAACTTTCTCGGCTGGCATCCCGGCAGCTACCGGATGTATTACTCGCTCTGCCAGTATCTCGCGCAGCAAGGCTACGTGATTCTCACGCCCGACTACCGCGGCAGCTCCGGTTACAGCCGCGACTGGGCGACGGGCGTGCACCTGGCCCTCGGCGTGAACGACACGGCCGATGTCGCGGCCGGCGCGGATTACCTGAAGACGCTCGACTACGTCGATCCGGATCGCATCGGCGTGTTCGGCTTGAGCTACGGCGGATTCCTGACGTTGCAGGCGATGAATGCCGATCCGACGCTGTGGCGCGCCGGCGTCAACGTCGCCGGCGTCGTCGACTGGGCCACCTACGGCGCCGGCTACACCACGCCGCGGCTCGGCACGCCGGTGCAGAACCCGGAGATCTACAAGGTGTCGGCGCCGATCCTGCACATGGAGCGGCTGCAGCGGCCGCTGCTGATCCTGCACGGCACCAACGATCGCAACGTGTCGTTCGCCGACTCGCTGCGGCTGTTCGATGTGTTGATCAAACTCGGCAAGCCGTTCGAGTCGCAGATCTATCCGGGCGAGATCCACTTCTTCCGGCGCGATACGGTGCTGCGCGACGCGTGGCGGCGGCTCGATGAATTTTTCGACCGCACCGTACGGCACGGAGCGGCGATGACCAGCCGCTAGCGTGGTGGAGCCCGGCGCCGCCCCGCACCCCTCGGCCATGCCCATACCGCATCGTCACCTCGCGTTGCTGGTCACGCGGTCACTCCTCATCGTCACCGGCTTTGCCACGCTCACGCTGTTCCCGGCGCATCCGGTGGAGTCGTGGCAAGGACTGGTGTTTCCAGGCAACAACTGGATCGACGGCTGGGTGCGGTGGGATTCGTTCTGGTACGAATCGATCGTCAATGCGCATCCGCGCTTCCTGCCGGCCAATCACTCCAACGCGAACTTTTTTCCGTTCTATTCATGGGTGTCGTGGGTCGTGGCGCTGCCGATCCGCGCCTTCCTCGATGCGGAGCACGCCTTCTACATCGGCGGGCTGATCGTCTCTTCGACGTCCTTGTTCCTGGCGCTGAAAGCGGTCGAGCGGCTCGCCACCCAACTGGCCGGCCGCGCGGTGGCGATCCGCGCGGTCTGGCTGATTGCGGTGTTTCCGTTTTCGTTCTTCCTGACCGCGGTTTATGCGGATGCGCTGTATTTCTGCCTGTGCGCCTGGTCGCTCGCCTTCGCCTACGGCAGGAACTGGACGGCGGCATGCGCGCTGGCGGCACTGGCGGCGATGACCCGCATCCCGGGCATCGCCTTGTTCCCCGCGCTCGGCCTCGAGTACCTCCGCCAGAACGATTTCCGGCTGCCGCCGCTGAAGCGCGGCGCCGCGCTCGTGGCGATCCTCGCAATCGCGCCAGTGGTGATCGCCTCGTACTACTCCTGGCGCTACGGCGATCCGCTGGCGTTCCTGCATGCACGCCAGGCCGGGTGGAACCGTGCCGTCGGGGTGGCCGGCTTAGTGCGCGACTGGAACTATTTTTTTCAAGGCCCGGTGTTCAACTGTTCGGGCGTGGCCGATTGTCTGAAGGAATTTGCGCCGACGCGCGTGCTGCTCGGTGTGTCCTACGTGGCCCTGTTGCCGATCTCGCTGGTGTTGACGTTGGCGGCGGCGCGCACGCTCGGCGCCGGGCTCACCACCTGGGCGCTGCTGTCAATCGCGATGTCGCTGCCCAACGGCCTGGACGGGGTCGGCCGCTTCACCGCGGTGCTGTTTCCGGTCTTCATTTCGCTGGCAATGGTGCTTCGCAGCCGGCCGGCGTTCATCGCCGTGTGCCTGGCGTGGCTGCCGTTCCTGCTGCTGTTCTTCGCTCAGTTCGCGCGCTGGCGACAGGTGCTGTAGGCGAGGTGTGTGGCGGCCGGGAAGCGCGGCGACGACACCAGACCCCACTTGGCGAGTCGAAACTGCGCCGCCGTGGCCAGGCATCCGAATCCATAGCGCACGCTGCGGATGAAGTTGATCGACGATGCGTCGGGGGCATAGCTGGTGGGGCACGACACTTCGCCAATCTGGAATCCCAGCCACACCGCTTCGGCCAGCACCTGGTTGTCGAACACGAAGTCATCCGAGTTGGCCGACAGCGGCAGCGCCTCGAGCAGCTCGCGCGAGTAGGCGCGATAGCCGGTGTGAAATTCCGACACCTTGGTGCCGAGCAGCAGGTTGCCGAACAGGGTCAAAAAACGATTGGCGACGTATCGCCACAGCGGCATGCCGCCCGCCAGCGCGCCGCCGCCGAGGATGCGTGACGCCAGCACGCACGAATACAGGCCGCTGCCAACCATGCCGGCCATCGCCGGAATCAGCTTCGGGGTGTACTGATAGTCGGGGTGCACCATGATGACGATGTCGGCGCCGTGATCGAGGGCGAGCTGGTAGCAGGTCTTCTGGTTGCCGCCGTAGCCGCGGTTGGTCGGATGGCGATGCGCAATCACCCGATCCAGCTGCTGCGCCAGCTTCAAGGTGTCGTCCTGGCTCGCATCGTCGACGACGATCACCAGGTCGACCACGTCGTGGGCGATCACTTCCCGCCAGGTCTTTTCAATCGTCTTCTGCGCGTTGTAGGCCGGCATTACGACGACCACCCGTGGCTTGTTGGTCAGCATGCGTGAGGAGGACTCTATAATAGGCCGACGTGCTGTGGATTCTCGCAAGCGTCGCGTTCGCGCTGCTGTGTTACGAGATCCCGACGCTGATCACGGCGGTGCTGCTGCCGCTGTGGCGTAATCCCAACGCCCTCCAGACCGACTTCCACTACTACTACGAGGCCGCACAGCGCTTTTCGGCCGATCGCCAGCTGCTCTACCTGTTCAGCGACGACGTGATCGCGGGGTTCGCCTACCCGCCGCCGGCGATCCTGCCGTTTGTCGCCCTGACGCGATTGTCGCTTGGCGCGGCGCTGGTCACGCTGACGATCGCGTCGTACGCCGTGCTGATCGTCGCCATCCGGCAGTGGTGCGCCTACCTGCGCCGCAACGGCTTCAGCATCGACGGGCGCACGAGCGCGGCGATCCTGGTGGTGGCGCTCGCGCTCGGGCCCACCTACATGAACGCGGTGTTCGGCCAGGTCAACGCATTCGTGCTGGCCACGGCGGTCGCGTTCGTGTGCCTGCTGAGGGTCCCCGCGGCCGCGGGCGCGCTGCTCGCCCTCGGTATGTGGATGAAGATCTATCCGGCGATCGTTGCCGCCGTCGGCCTGTGGGATCGGCGCGCGTGGCGCGCGCTGGCCTGGGCGGCGGCGGCCGCCGTCGCGATTGCCGTGGTGCTGTCGCCGTTCATCCCGCTGGACGCGTATCGCACGTTCGTGACGCAGTTGCTGCCGGCCCGCATCGACAAGACCGCGATTCACATTACCAACCAGTCGCTGCCGGCGTTTCTGGAGCGCTTCGGCTACCCGCCGGCGCTGTTCTTGAATTGGACCGGGGAGCAGGCGATCACCGTGAGCGCCGTGGTGCGGGCGATCAACGCGTTTGTCGCCGTCATCGGGGTGATGTACTGCTGGAAGCAGTACGGCGCCCGCGGCGCGCATCCCGCCGCGGCGGCCGGCGTCATCGCCCTGGTGGCGGTCGTGGCGCCCCTTGGCTGGGGCCACACCTACGTGATGGTGTTGCCGCTCGTCGTCCTGCAGTTGATCGCGTTGAAGAACGCCAGCCCGCCCGCGGCCGCGGCGATCGTGCTGTGCGTGGCAGCGTTCATGATTCCCGCGGGACGCCACCTGCCGATCGATTGGGCTCCGGCATGGGCCCAGAACCTGGTCTACTCGCGCTATCTGCTGGCGACGATTGGCTTGATCCTCAACTCATCGACCGATGTCGGTGGCGTGAGAATCGCGTCGACCACGGCTCTGCTTGACACGCGCAGCCGGCGGGCGTAAGAAGTAGGGTACTGGAGGTGGCTCTATGATCGATCCACCGGACCATTCCCGCGCGTGACCGTGGAACCTAGGCCAGGCCACGCGCTGTAATGATCCCGAGCAAGTAGCAAGACGCAGAAATCCAAAAGGAGACTTGTCCCGATTTCAATTGGGACGCGCTTACGCGCAACGAAACGCCCGAAGCCTTACGGCTCGGGCGTTTCACTTTTTAGTAGGTCACGCGCACCCGGTATTTGAGCACCGTGGTGCCGTCGGCGGCGACCGGGACCTTGAAGTGCGTGGCCCAGGCCGAGGTCTTGGTCCACTGGTGCGACGAGCTGATCATCCGCCAGCTGCCCCCGACCGGTTCGTTGACGTCGACCGACACCGCCGTCGCCTTGTGATTGCGCAGCGTGATCTCGTACTCGAACTCGTAGACGTTGTCGGCAATCTTCCGGTAAGTCGATCTGGTTGCGCTCGCACACCACGTCGAAGGCATTGCCGATCTTGACGTTGAGCGTCTCGTCCTTGGGCGTGTGCATGATCCGGTCCTCGCCGACGAACTGGGTGCCGCCCTTCGAGTCCTGCTGATAGACGCGCAGCACCCCGGCCGGCATCGGCATGCCGAGCCCGGCCTTGGCCTCGTTCCTGAACTGATAGAAGACCTGCACCGAGTCCTTGATCGGCGAGCCCGGGTGCAGCTGGTTGCGGTAATAGTAGTTCTGGCCCTCGACCACGTAGCGCTTGACCACCGGCACACCGGTGCCGTCGAACATGCTCACCTGCTTGGTCTGACTGTTGTTGATCGTCGTCTTGCGGCCGACCGTGTAGAGGTGGTAGTCCGAGAACGATTCCTGCGCCATGCGCTCTTCCGCGCGGGCGGACGGCGCGTTCGCCGCCATGTCCACCATCTTGTTCATCTGCTGACGGACACGATTGAGATCGCCGGCCACCAGCTGCAGCCGGGCGTTCTTGAACCCGGTGCCGCTGTTGTTGGTGAGCGTGACCCAGCCGTTGAGGTCGGCGGCCTTGTCGTCGCGCGCGACGGTCAGCACGTAGTCGGCATTCCACGCCAGCCGGCTCGCCAGGTACGACGCTTCCACCCGGTGGCGCGCCGCGCCGTCGTTTTGCACCGTCCAGATCAGCGTCGGACGTGAATACAGCGTGTCCGGCAGCTCGGGGAAGCGGATGTGATCGGCGTTCAGGCCGGTGACGATCTCGTTGCCGATTTTCCACACCGGGCCGTTGTTGTAGCTGAGCAGCAGCGCCTTCACTTCCTCCTGGCGCGTGGTGCCGCCGTCCTGGCGCGTGCGCATCAGCGTGACCTCGCGGCCGACGTATTTGCGCAGCAGCTTGTCGGGATCGAGCAGGTCGTACTCGTAGTTCTGTTCGAGCACGCTGACCTGCGACGGCTCGGTCAGCGACCGAAAGTGCACCGTCGCGGGATTGACGGTGGCGGCGATGTCCATGAATCGCAGGCTGCCTTCGCCGCGCGCCAGCTGCAGGTTGCGCACGTCGCGCACCAGCGCGATGTCGGAGTTGTAGACGGTGAGCGACAACTCCGATTGATCGTCGAGCGTGGTCGTGAGGTCCTGCCCGGATTGCGTTCCGGCGATCGGCGGATGCTCGTCGGGCGCGGCGCCGGCGAATAACGACGACGCGTCTGGCCGCGCCAGCAACAGCGCGCCGGCCACGGTAACGACGGTGAGGTAAGTGCGTGCGGACATCGGGAATCGCTCCTTGAAAGCGGGCCGTTCAGTGGCCCTTTTACTTAGAACGGAGCGGCGGGCGGTTCTTGCAGATCAGAGGTTTCGGGCCTAAAAGCGGCGCCAGGTGCGGCCCGAGTCCTCGGTCCGGAAGCGGCCGCCGTCGGCGGTCGTGACCGTGGCACTGCGCGCATCGGTGGCCGAGATGGCGGTGACGTCGATCCGCTCGGGCAGCGGCACGCGTGCGAACGCGACGCCGTCGGCGGTGACCATGACCAGGCCGCTGGCTCCGATCAGCCAGCACACGGACCGCGCCGGCGAGGTGCCGCCGGAGATGGATTCACCGCCCGGGGCGCGAATGGGAACCCACGACACGCCGCCATCTTCGCTGCGCTCGATCGAGTCATTGACGATGCGCCATCGGCTCGACGGATCGGGTGACACGATGACTGGCGCGGCGGAGGCGAGGCGAGCGCTCTTCGGCAACGCGGGTTGGGCCGTGGCCGTGGGCGCCGGCGCGCCGGCAGGCGCGGCCGCCACGGCGCCGGCGGTGACCTTCTCCGCGAGCGTGTCCGCGACGGCGCTGTCCGGCGTGCGCTCGCGCTCGGCGGCGCTTCGATCCTCGCGAGGTGGCGCCGGCGCCTGGTTCGCGCGCTCGCGTTTCGCATCGCTCTGGAAGTTGTCGGCTGCCGGCGGAGCCGCGGGCGCAGCTTCGTTCGCCTTGGCCTGTCGTTGCTCCGGCGCGTCCCGCTCGGGCGCCACGGCCGCCGGCGGTGCCGGCGGTGCCTGCAGGCTGTCCTGGGGCACGACCATCCACAGCGTCACCGCGGCCGCGGCGGCTAAAGGCGCCAGGGCCCAGCGGGGAAATCGGAACACGGATGCGCTGACGGCCGGCGCCGGGGCCGATCGCGCCGCAACGCCGACAATGGCCTGGCAGCGCGCGCAA
The DNA here is from genome assembly GCA_963795125.1 of uncultured Acidimicrobiia bacterium. Lineage (GTDB taxonomy): Bacteria > Acidobacteriota > Vicinamibacteria > Vicinamibacterales > UBA2999 > 12-FULL-67-14b. The sequence continues at coordinate 950,563 of CAWCGQ010000003.1, forward strand.
CTCGAGACGTGCGATTCGATCGAGGCCATCTGCGCCGGCTGGAGCCCGCCATCGGCCCACGCGCCCAGCGTTTCCGCATCGGCGCACGCATCGCGATCGGGGGTGCCGGCGGCGCGAAGCTCATGCTTCAGCGCCAGTTCGAGTTTGTGGTCGCGGTCGCGGCTCATGAGGGGTCCTCACTCATAGAACGATCGGGCGCGGAATTCTTGCGTGCCGCGCCGGAGCCGGGCGACGGCGGGCGAGCGGTGTCCAGCCATTCGCCAAGGTCGAGGTGGCCGGCATCGCCGGTAACGCTGTCGAAGCAGGCCTCGATCTCCGGCGCCGAAAACCCGTAGTCGGCCTGCAATCGCCGCTCGACTTCGCCGCGGATCGAGCGGCGGGTTTTCGCGAGTTGTCGCGACACCGTGGCCTCATGCTCGCGCGTCAGCCTGGCGATCTGCGCGAGGGTCATCTCCTGCGCATAGTAGCAGGCGAGACGCAGCCGGTCGCGCGGCGCGAGCGCGGCGAGCGTCGCCGAGAGCACGGTGTGCATGGTCGAAACAAAGCGATCGCGATCGGGGTCGGGGTGCGAGGGGGCGGGGGGGCCGGAGGGCGAGAGCTCGTCCGGCAGCGGCTCGAAACGCCGCCGCTCACGATAGCGATCGACACATCGCTGCGCGATCAGGGACCGCAGCCACGTTGCCAGGCTGCTGCGGCCGTGAAAATACCGGAACACCGATTGGCGGATGCCGTCCTTTTCCTTGAGGCCGAACAGCTCGGCGTAGAGCGCTTCCGCGATTTCGCGCGCGCCGCCGCTCGGGTCGATCGCGTCAGCCGCGCGATACATCCCCGGCCGCAACTCGCGCACGAAGTGATCCCACGCGTCGTCGCGGCCGATCGCGCACCCGCAGGCCAGCGCGAGATCGGCGAGGTGCAACGCATCGAAATAGCGATCGAGCTCCGCGTCCGACGGCGACCGCCCCGCGAACGCTTTCTCCGAGCTGCGCTCGAGCGCGTTCGACAACACCTCGGCAGGGACCTTCCACCGACCCGCGTCCGACTTCCGATAGAGGCGTTCGGCGCGTCGCGCGTCCATTTCCCGCAACTATAGCGGGTTCTCTCTGGCGCTGGTCTTGCAGCGATCGGCAAGGTACCCCGCAATCCGCAAGAGAAGGACACCAAGATGCTCAATATCGGAATCATCCTCGGCAGCACCCGCCCCAACCGCAATGGTGCGGCCGTCGCCAAGTGGGTGCTCGAACACACCAACGGCCGCGCCGACGCGCGCTACGAGCTGGTCGACATCAAGGACTACGACCTGCCGCTGCTCGACGAGCCGATCCCGCCTTCGCAGGGCAAGTACTCGCAGCCACACACCAGGCGCTGGGCGGACAAGATCGGATCGCTCGACGCGTTCGTGTTCGTGACGCCGGAGTACAACCATTCCACCTCGGGCGCGTTGAAAAACGCCCTCGACTTCCTGTATCGGGAATGGAACAACAAGGCCGCCGGATTCGTGAGCTACGGCAGTGCCGGCGGCGCCAGGGCGGTGGAAGCCCTGCGTTTGATCATGGCTGAATTGCAGATTGCCGACGTGCGCGCGCAGGTGATGCTGTCGTTGTTCACCGACTTCAAGAATTTCTCGGAGTTCGCGCCGGACCCGCGCCACGACAAGGAACTCGACGCCATGCTGCTGCAGGTGGTGACCTGGGGCGAGGCGATGAAGGCCGTCAGGGCCCAGGCGGCAAGCGCCGCCCAGGCCCCGCGGAACGTGCGCGGCTAGAACTCGTAGCGAAGGGCGAACTGCATGCAGCGCCCGGCCTGCGCGTCGCAGGTCGCCAGCGTGCCGTTGTAGCGGCCGAATCCGGTGAGGTCGGGAGTGTTGGTCAACTGGCCGACGTCGAACTTCGGCGTGTTGGTGGCATTGAAGATGTCCCAGCGGAAGCGCAGCCGATGGTCGGCCACGGGCAGCGACCAGGCCTTGCTGACGCTCATGTCCACCGTGAAGTAGCCGTCGCCGCGGAAGACGTTGCGCAGGCCGACTTCGCCGGGCAGCTGGCGGCGGAACTTCGCGATCGCGCCCTTGGCGTCAACGAACGGACTGGGCCGATTGTCCACCGCGTTCATGGTCGTGCCGGTTTCCGGCAGGTCGTTCTCGTCGACCAGCATGGCGTTCCCCTGCAGGTTCCAGTTGGTCGCCCAGCACGAGCGGCAGTTGGCGACGTTGAATGGGAAGCCGCTGGTCCACCGCATCAGTCCGGCCACCGACCAGTCGCCGATCAAGTGATTGGCGAAGGTGCCGACACCGCTGCCGAAGCGCTTGCCCTGGCCGAACGGCAGCTCCGCCAGCCAGTTGGAGTTGACCTGGTGGCGCACGTCGAAGTCGGACGTGCCGAAGTTGGATTCAGGATCGAACGAGTTGAGCAGGAATCCCGAGTTGCCACCGTTGCTGAAGTTGCCGAAGGCGCTGCCGCGTTCGACCTGCGAGCCCATATCTTCCGATTTCGCCAGGGTGTAGTTGAAGTCGAACTGGATGCCGTCGGCGAGGCGGCGACGCAGCGTGAGATTCAGCCCGTTGTAGTTCGAGCGGCCGATCGAGCTGATGGCCGCCAGCGAATCGTACTGTTCGGCGAAGTAGGCGTAGGGCCCAAACTTGCTGCATGCCGGCGAGCACGAGGTGTCGAGGTCGTAGAGCGCGGTGATCCAATCGGGCCCGTTCTGCATGTAGGCCTGGGTGATGGCCTGCGTCGCGGTCAGGCCGTTGCCCGCGGCTGCCGGGAAGAGGTTCTGCCAGTACGGGATCGCCGGCAGTCCCTGGTACGCCGCGGCCGGCGAGTTGGCGGTGATGCCCGCCGCCTGCGCGGTGCGGATCATGTTCTGCGCCGCCGTGAAGTAATCGGTGCCCGACGCCGAATCCACCAGATTGAGCGGCATCGCCAGGTCGCGGCGCACCAGCAGGTCGCGGCCGAAGCGTCCGACGTAGCCCGCCTCGAAGGTGTAGTTGCGGCCGAGATCGAAGCCGATGATCGCACTACCCATGTGCGCCGACGGCGTGATCAGCGTGTCGTCGATGCTGGTGGTGATCACGCCGGCGCGGATCGGCGGCGTCTGCGGGAACCCGCCCGGCGGCGGCGCCGGCATCGTCGTCGGCATGGTGGCGGTGTCGCGGAAGCGCGCGCCGGGATTGGTCTCGTAGGCGAGGCCGAACGGGCTGCTGATCTGGGTCGACATGCCGAAGGCGAAGCCCTCGTCGAAGTTGGTCGCCAGGCCGACGCCGACACGGTCGAACACCTTCGAGTAGCCGCCGCGCAGGACGATGCGGTCGGTCGGGGTCCAGGCGAGGGCGACGCGCGGCGCGAGGTTGTTCTTGTCCCAGTCGTAAAAGCCCTTCTTGCCGTGCTTGGGGCCGGCGAGATCAAAGGTGACGATCTGGCTCTGATTCGACGGGATCCCCTTCAACGCGTTCTGCGCGCGCGTGTCGAACCACTCGCCCATGCTGATGGTCGGCGCGACCTGGAAGCCGTTGACCTCGTAGGGCGGGGAGTAGACGCTGTAGCGCAGGCCCGCGGTCAGCGTCAGGTTCGAGCGGATCTGCCAGGCGTCCTGCAGGTAGAACTCGAACTCGTCCGACCCGATCTCACGCGCCACCGCGGAGCCGGGCGCCTGCGGCGTGCCGTCGATGTTGTAATTGGCGCGCTGCGTCGCCTGCGACAGCACGCCGAGCAGGTTCAGCCACGAGTCGGCGTAGCCGGCCTGGAACCCGGTGGCCACCGCCGGCAGGCTGCAGCCGGCGACGGTGCAAAACGAGCTGCCCGGCATGTTGCGCCGTCCGATGCCGGCCACCCACGACGGATTGACGGTCGCGCTCAGGTACGACGACTGGAACCGCTCCTTCGGCACGCGCGTGATGCGGATGTTGGTGCCCGCCTTCATCGTGTGCCGGCCCTTGAACCACGACAGATCGTTGACGAAGTTCTGGGTGGGCGTTCGCCGCGTGTCGGTGAATGACGAGCCGAGCCCGTCGTAGGGCGAAATGAAGCGGAAGGTGGTGAAGTTCTTGTTGGTCAGGCCGGCGTTGTTCTCGTCGATCTTCGTGAAGCCGTAGCGGAAGCTGTTGGTCAGCGACGCCGACAGCACCGAATCGTAGCCGAACGCTCCGCCGTAGTTGTTGAACAGCCGCTGGCGCAGCGGCGCGCCGGCTTCGAATTGCGGCGCGGTGTTGATGGTGTCGTCCTGCTTGCCAAACCGTCCGAAGAAGCTGTGGTTGTCGGCCGCCTTGTAGTCGACCCTGCTGATCAGGTTGAGGAACTCGTTCTGGATCGGCGCGGCAAAGCGGTAGTCCATCAGGTTGCGGCCGTCACGGCCCGGATCGTTCGGCGCCGGGTACTGGCGGAAGTAGGCGAGCGCGGCCGTGCTCGGACCGATGCCGAGCGGATCGATGGCGGCAATTTCGGCCGGGGTCATGCCGTAATAACCGGCCTGCACGGTGTGGCTGCCGGTCACGCCGCGCACCGTGCCACCGGGGCAGAGCGCCGCCACGGCGCACTGATACATCAACACGCCGTCACGCATCGAGTTCGAGGGCACGTTGCGCAGCACCGGCGCTTCGCTCGCTTCGTTGAGCGCCTCCATGTTGGCGAAGAAGAACAGCTTGTTGCGGCGAATCGGTCCGCCGAACGAACCGCCAAAAATATCCTTGTCCAGCTTCGGCGCCGCGCTCTCGTTGCCGGCGGCCAGCTGCGACAGCTTCAGGAAATATTCGTTGCTCGACGTCGCGGTGCGGCGCATCGTCCAGTACCCGGAGCCGTCGTACTGGTTGGTGCCGCTGCGGGTGACGAGCGACACCTGCGGGCCGCTCGAGCGCCCCATTTCGGCGTTGTAGTTCGAGGTGCTGACGCGGAACTCCTGCAGCGCCTCCTGGGTCATGCGGATCGCCGAGGTGTAGGCGGTGGCCAGCTGCGGGTCGTTGACGTCGATGCCGTCGAGCGTCACGCTCTGCTGGTCGGCGCGCGCGCCGGCTACCGATCCGAATCGGGGATCGACGGTCGCCGGGTTGGCGGTCGGGATGAAGATCGCCCCGGGCTGCAGGCTGAGGAGGTGGACCACGTTCTGCGCCTCCACCGGCAGGTTGCGGATCTGCTCGCGCGACATCACGTTGCCGACGCTGGCATCACTGGTGTTCAGGGGCGTGGTCTCCGACACCACGCTGATGGTTTCGGAGATGCCGCCGAGCTCCAGCGTCACCGACTCGCGCCGCACCGTGTCGACCTGCAGGTTGACGCGCTCGACGACGGCGGTCTTGAATCCCGCGAGCTCCACCTTGAGTGTGTAGACGCCGGGCTGGACGTTGCTCAGACGGAAGCTGCCGCGTTCATCGGTGATGGTCACCTGCGATGTCGCCGTGGCGGCGCTCGTCAGGGTGACTGCCGCCCCCGGGATCACCTGCTTCTGCGCATCCGTGACTTCACCCACCAGGGCCGCGGTGCCGGTCTGCGCGGACGCAGGAACGGCGGCGGCGATTGCGCCGACGACGACGAAGACGGAAACGGTCCAGGCGTGCAACCAGGACGAGCGGGGCTGTGTCACGGGCATCCTCCAAGGACAACGGGTAACGGGCCGTTGGGCCCTGCCAAACGACGTTGAAAGCGAAAAACCGCAGTTAGTCACGGTGCGGTACGCATAAAATGGCGCTGACTTCCTCCCATGTCAAGCGAATGGATGCGGTGGCTCATCGGCGTCGGCGTGCTGGCCGCGACGGCCGGCGCCACCGCGCGGCAGCCGATGTTTCGCTCGGGCGTCGAACTGGTGACCATCGACGCGGCCGTGCTCGACGGCGACGGCCGGCCGGTGCCGTCGCTCGGCGCCGAGCACTTCCGGATCGACGTCGACGGCCGTCCGCGCCGCATCGTGTCGGCGCAGTTCGTCGACCTGAGCGCGCCGACCGGCGAGGCGGTGCCGGCCACCGTGACCCATTTCAGCTCCAACGACGGTGCCGGCGACGGGCGGATTGTCGTGGTCGCGGTCGACGAGGCGCACATCCGCCGGCTGGAGGGCCGGCCGGCGCTGGCTGCCGCGTCGCGCTTCATCGACAGCCTGCCCGCGATCGACCGCGTCGGCGTGATCGGCTTGACGAGCTCGACCAGCATCACGCTGACGCGCGATCGCCGGGCGCTAGGCAGCCGGCTCGCCGCGCTGATCGGAAACGGCGATCCGTTGAGCGGTCAGTTCAACCTCGGGATCAGCGAGGCGCTGGAGATCGCCGACGGCGGGCGCGCGCGGCTCGCCGATGCCGTGCTTCGCGAATGCGGGCGGTCGCTGGCCGAATACGTCAACACCGCGCGCGCCGCGGACGACGCCGCGACGGGGCGCGATTCCTGCCCGGAACAGCTCGAGCAGGAGTCGCGCGGCATGGCCCAGCATGCGCATGCCCAGGCGCGCATCTCGCTGGCCGCCCTCGAAGCCCTGATCGTGCGCCTCAAGGATCTGCCTGGACCCAAGACCATCGTGCTGCTGTCGGAGGGGATGATCGTCGATCCGCGTCGCGTCGACGTGTCGAAGCTGGCCGCCGATGCGCAGGCGGCGCGCGTCACGATCTACGGGCTCGCGCTCGACGTGCCGGAGTTCGACGCCACGCAGGCGCGCGTCGCGCCCACCGCGACGCGCGATCGCCAGGTGCGGCACGACGGCATCGATCAGGTGGCCGGCGCGGCGCGCGGCGCCGTGTTCCGGCTGGTCGGCGGTGACGCGGCGCCGTTCGCGCGCATCGCGCGCGAGCTGTCGGGGCATTACCTGCTCGCGTTCGAGGCTGCCGACAGCGATCGCGACGCCCGCGTTCATCGCATTCGCGTGTCGCTCGCCCGCGGCGGCTACGCCGTGCGGGCGCGCACGCGGTTCACGATGCCGGCGACCACCCCTCCGGCGCGGGGCGCGCAGCTCAGCAGCCTGCTGCGCACGCTCTCGACCGCCAGCGAGTTGCCGCTGCGCGTCGCGACCTACACCTATGCCGAGCCGGAGCGGCGCGCGCTGCGCGTCGTGATCAGCGCGGAAGCCGACGGCAGCGAGGGCGCGTGGCTGGGATTCGTCCTGATCGACGATGCCGGTGTGATCGCGGCGACCGCGACGCATGAGTCGCGGACCGGCCACCACGCCTTCAGCACCGTGGTGCCCGAAGGACGCTACACGCTGCGCGCGGCGGCGGTCGACGCGATGGGCCGGCAGGGCAACGTCGAGCGGGTGTTTCACGCCCGGGTCGAGGGCGCGAGCCCGATGCGCATGGGCGACCTGATGCTCGCCCTCGTGCCCGGCACGCCCGACGCGCCGCTCTCGCCGATTGTCGATCGCGCCAGCGGCGACGCCATCGTGGCCTACCTGGAATTCCAGCCATCGCAGCCGGCCGCCGGCGCGCGGGTACGCGTTGAGATCGCGCGCGGCCCGTCCGGGCCGGCGTTGGTCAGCGCCGCCGCCGCGGTGTCACCCGGGGCCGGCGGGTGGATCCGCGCGCAGGCCGTCATCCCGATCGCCGCGTTGACGCCGGGCGTCTACACCGCGAGGGCCGAGATCGAAACCCCCGGCGCGGCCACCGGCCGGGTGACGCGCCCGTTTACGATCGCGGGCCGATGACATAGGATGCCAACCATGATGGGTCACCGCCGCGCGCTTGCCGTTCTCGCCATCGTTGCCGCGCTGGTCGCGCGGCCCGTTGCCCAGGGCGGCGCCGACGCCGCCCTGCTGCAGAAGGCGCGCGCGATTCACGATCGCGTAATCACGCTCGATACCCACGACGACATCAATCCGGACAACTTCACGCGTCAGAAGAACTACACCCAGCGGCTCGACACCCAGGTCAACCTGCCGAAGATGGTCGAAGGCGGCCTCGACGCTTCCTTCTTCATCGTCTATGTCGGCCAGGGCCCGCTGACGCCCGCAGGTTACGACAGCGCCTACCAGCAGGCGGTGGCGAAGTTCGACGCGGTCAAGCACCTGACCAGCGAGATTGCGCCCGAACAGATCGGCCTTGCGCTGACCGCCGCGGATGTGACGCGCATTGCCACATCGGGAAAGAAGGTGGCGCTGATCGGCATCGAGAACGCGTATTCGCTCGGCACCGACATGACGCGGGTCAAGGAGTTCTTCGATCGCGGCGGCCGCTACATGTCGCTCGCCCACAACGGCCACAGCCAGTTCGCCGATTCGAACACCGGCGAGCGCGACGGCAAGTGGCTGCACAACGGCCTCAGCGAGCTGGGCCGACAGGCGATTGCCGAGATGAACAAATGGGGGATCATGATCGATCTCTCGCATCCCTCGAAGCTCGCCAACATGCAGGCGATGGCGCTGTCGAGGGCGCCGGTGATCGCGTCACACTCCGCCGCCCGCGCGCTCGCCGACCACAGCCGCAACATGGACGACGAACAGCTGCTGGCGCTGAAGAAGAATGGCGGCGTCATTCAGACGGTGGCGTTTGCGAGTTACGTCAAAGTGGCCAGGCCTGATTCGCCCGCGCGCTCGGCCGCGATCCTCGCGCTGCGCAAGGAGTTCGGACTGCCGGCGCCGCGGCGGCGGTCCCGCCACCGGCGGCGGCCAGGGCGGCGGCGCGATGAACCGGCTGACACCCGAGCAACGGGCGCAGTTCATGGCGCGCATGGCGGAGATCGACAAGACGATGCCGGGCGATCCGCGCGCGACGGTGGCGGACTTCGTCAACCACATCGACTACCTGGTCAAGAAGATCGGCCTCGACCACGTCGGCATCTCGTCCGACTTCGATGGCGGCGGCGGTGTGACCGGCTGGAACGGCGCCGAAGAGACCTTCAACGTGACGTTGGAGCTGGTGCGTCGCGGCTACAGCGAAGAGCAGATCGGAAAGATCTGGAGCGGCAACCTGTTGCGCGTGATGGCGGAGGTCGAAAAGGTCGCCGCGCAGATCCAGGCCGGACAAAAGGTGAGAACGGTGATCCAGGCCGCGCTCAGTCGCGATCTTCAGAGACGCGAGGCGGTCGAGTTCCATCACGCCGTCCTGGCCGAAGGCGGCAAGGCGCTGGTCGGCTACGACACCGCCAAGGCCGTCGCCAACGTCGTCCTGCTGTCGGAAATTCCGACCACCTACGACAAGCGATCGGAGCGGCAGGTCAACGCCGGTAACCTGCTGCTGCGCGGCGTGCCTGGCGTCGGCAAGACCTTCTTCGGCGTCATCCTGTCGGCGATCAGCGACGCGAAGTTCGCGCGCATCCAGGGACGCGCCGACCTGCAGCCGACCGAAGTGGTCGGCTTCCAGATGATCAATCCGTCGACCGGCCAGCTGGTCACCGAGTTCGGCCCGATGGCGTCGGCGGAAGTGATCCTGCTCGACGAGATCAATCGCATCCCGCTCAAGTCGCAGAGCGCGTTTCTCGAAGCGCTGCAGGACCGCACCATCACCGTCGGCAAGCAGACCTACGATCTGCCGTTGTTCAGTTTTGCGATTGCGACGATGAACCCGGTCGAGCTCGGGCAGGGAACCTTTCCGCTGTCCGAAGCGGCGACCGATCGGTTCGCGGCGATGGTCAACATCGGCTACCTGCCGCCGGAGGAAGAAGAGAAGCTGGTCAACTTCGATTTCAAGCAGGTTCGCCTCAACCCGCTGATGTCGAAGCAGCGCATCATCGAGCTGCGCGCGGTGATCAATCAGCAGGTGTTTCTGCACGAGCGGCTCGGCAAATACATCCAGCGGCTGGTGGCCGCGACGCGTCCCTTCAACACCGACACCGACTGGAAGCAGCACTCGCCGTCGGAGCTGGTCGAGCGCGGCGTCGATCTGGGCGCCTCGCCGCGCGCCATCATCTGCTGGAGCCGCCTTGCGAAAGTGTGGGCGCTGTTGCAGCGGGGCCGTGCCGACGTGTTCCCCGAAGACATCCAGGACCTTGCGCCGTTCGTGCTCGGCCATCGCATCTGGCTGGGCCCGCACGCCGCCGCGCACGGGCTGACCGCGGAGGAAGTGATCCGCGACGTCATCGCGCAGGTACCGATCCCATGACGGGTGCAAGCGTGCGAGGGTGCGGGGGTGCGGGGGTGCTGCTGCTGCTGCTGTGGGATCCGGGCGTCGCCGCGGCTTCCGCGCAGCATGACGCGCACCAGCCGCTGCCGTCCAGGTCGTCGGCGGCGCCCGCGCCGGCGCCGGAGCCGGAGAAGGTGCTCGGCTGGGAACCGATTCGCTGCTGGCGGCAGTCGAGCGCCGGGGCGGTGGCGATTGGTGAAACGTTTTCGGTCGTGGTGACGTGCGCCGTTTACGAGGCCGACAACGCGCAGGTCATCCCCGATGAGTCCCGCTTGAACGTCGCCTCGATCCAGATGGCGCCGTTCGAGATCCTCGGCGGGTCGCATCCGCCGGACGTGCATCGCGGGTCGCGGCGATTTTTCCAGTACGACTATCAGCTGCGCATCATCGGGCCGGATGCGATCGGCCGGGACGTCAACATCCCGGCGCTGCCGATTTCGTATCGCATCCACAGCCGCGTCGGCGCCGCCGCCTCGCTCGAAGGCCGCGACCTGTCGTACCTGCTGCCGATGCTGCCGATCAAGGTGTTGTCGATGGTGCCGAACGACGCCGTCGATATTCGCGATGCGTCCGCGGCGAGCCTGGCGGCGGTCGATTCGCTGCGGTTCAGATCGAGCCTGTTCGGGGTGCTGACACTCGTGTTCGGCGCGCTGGCCGCCGTGATGATGGTGCTCGCGCTGGTGCCGCTGGCGCGAAAGCGAACGGTGGTGACCGGTGCAGAGCGCGATCGCGTCCCCGATCGCGCGGTGCTGAACCGCGTGGCCGACGATCTCGCTGAGCTCCAGAAGCGCGTCGCCGGCGGATGGACCGACGCGGACGTGGCCCGCGCGCTGGCGTTGACGCGCGTGGTTGCCGCGGCGGCGATCGATCATCCCGCCAGTCAGAAAGCGCTGGTGCGAGGCCAGGCGGTGCCGGAAGGCCGGCTGCTCGTTCACCACGGACTGATCACCTCGACCAGCGCCACCGTCTCGAGTCCGGTCACCTCGGCCGACGTCGCGCAAGCGCTGGCGCGGCCGGAGACGTTGTCGACGACCCGCCGCCAGCAGCTCGAGGGTCTGCAATCCGCGTTCGGTTCGCTGAACGATGCGTTGTATCGCCAGCAGCCGGTGCGCGACGGCTCGACACTGGACGAGGCCGTGCGCCACGCGATCGGCGTGGCGAGGGCGATCGCGCAGGAGCGCAGCTGGATGCGCCGCCTTCGCCAGGGCGCCGGCGCGCCAGGGAACCAATGGGCGAGACGCTGACCGCGATTGCCGCCGGCATGGCCGCCGAGTGGAGCCTGCTCGATGCCGCGGGCCTCCAGTACTGGCGGCGCGATGTGGCAGAGCTCGCGCTGATCGCCCTTGCCGCCGCCGCTGCTGTCGTGCTGCTCGCGAGGGCGGCGCTGGCTCGCACGCCCGGCCGCGGCCACATCGTCCTGCCCGCGATCCTGCGCGGGCGCACCCATTCGAGCCTGGCCTGGACGCGCCACATCCCGGTGGTGCTGGTTGCCGCGGGGCTGCCGTTCGCGGTGCTCGCGGTGGCCGATCCCTACTCGTCGCTGGTGGCGGAGAATGTGACCTATCCCGGCCGGCGCATCAGCCTGATGATCGACGCCTCCGACAGCATGCAGACCTCGTTCAAGGCGTCGAGCCTGAACACGCTGAACGAGGTGCGGCCGGCGTTCTTCACCACGGTCGAAGCGGCGAAACGATTCGTGGAGCTGCGCCGCAAGGGCAAGTATCGCGACCTGATGGCGCTGGTCGAGTTCGGCAGCCGCGCCTACGTGATCACGCCGTTCACGAGCGACTACGACAACCTGCTGTTGAGCATGGCGTTGATCGGCGATCCGGTGGAGTTCTCGACCTTTCCCGAGTCCGGCACCGTGATTGCGAGCGCGCTCGAGGAAAGCATCGAGATCTTCAAGGCCTTCGACTTTCTCGAAGCGTCCGGCAACCTGATGGTGATCTTCACCGACGGCGAGGACACCACGTCGATCGTGCACGGCCGCAGCCTCGACGACATCCTGAAGAGCGCGGTCGACAACCACATCCCGCTGTATTTCGTGCGCACCAATTACGACAAGGAATTCGGCGACGGCATTCCGGACGCGAAATGGCGCGCTGCCGTCGAGAAGACCGGCGGGCGCTATTACGTCGCCAAGAACGAAGCGACGCTGCTCGGCGCCATCGACGACATCGATCGTCAAGCGGTCGGCGCGATCTCGGCGCGGCAGTACACCAGCCAGCAGCCGCGCTTCACGCTGTTCGCGCTGGCCGCCTTCGCGTTCTGGACCGGCGCCGCCGGGCTCAAGGTCGCGACTCCCTGGTTTGGACGAATCCCATGACAACCACGTTGCTGAGAATGATGATGGCGGGTGTGCTGGCCGCGGCCGCGTGGCTCAGCTGGTCGGAGTCGCGCCTGTCGGCGCGCGTGGCCGATGCGAAGCAGGACATCGCGACGCTCAATCACGACAACCTCGACGCGTTATCGCCGGCGCGCGGGCTGTCGGACTTCTGGCCCGGCGAGCGCCGGCGCCTGTCCGACGACATTCGCATCGCCCAGGCCACGGTCGCGTACTGGCTCGGCCGCTACGGCGCGGTGGCCGCCGATGGCGGTTCGGGTGAGGCCGACGCGGGCATACTGCTCACCGCCGCGAACGCCTCGTTTCGTGAGACGCAGCGCGATCCCGGCGCCGGCCCGGCCGCGGCCCAGCAGCTCGACGGCGTGCTGCAGGCCTACGCATCGGCGCTGAAAGCCGTGCCGCACGGGCACGCCCTGGCGAAGGAGGCGGCCTACAACTACGAGTTCGTCGCGCGCCTTCGCGATCGGGTGGCGCGGTCGCCGCAAGGCAAGGGCGCGAAGCTCGGGCCACTGACGCCCGCGACGCCGCTGTACGGCGGTGATCTTCCGATTGGCCCGACGATCCACGGCGGGCCCGGCGCGCCGCCGCCCGACGCCAAGATGGAGGAACTGCAGATGATCGCGCCGATGGAATACGGCGACCGTGAAGCGCAGCCGGAAGCGACGCCGGGAGTCAAGCGCGAGCGCAAGGGGTGAGCACTCTTCTCCTCCGCCTGGGCTTCGGAGGGCAGGTCGATTTCGGCGCGCCACAATTGTTGTGGCTGCTCGCGGCGCCCGCCGCGCTGGCGCTGGCGTGGGGATGGCGATTCTGGCGCCGGCAGGTGGATCTGCGGCGGCTGCGCGCCGGGCGCTCGGTGCCGATCCGCGAGCGGTTCGCCCTCGGCGGCGATCTGTGGCTCTGGTTCTTCCTGATCCTTGCCGTCGCGTCACTGGCGATCGCGCTTGCCAGGCCGCGCGGCGTCACCACCGTCGTCAGCCGTTCCGGCGTCGACATCGTCGTGTTACAGGACGGTTCGGCGTCGATGCACGTGACGGATGTGTCGTCCGCCTCCGCGCCTCGACTTCCCGGCGAGCTTCGGCGGGACACCGCGTGGACTGCGGCCACGCGATGGCAGCGGTCGATGGACTTTCTGCGACTGGTGGGCGATTCGCTCAGCTGGACCGATGACCGCATGGCCCTGACCGTGTTCGCGCACATCGCGACGCCGCAAGTCAGGTTGACCAGGGATCCGAATACCGTCTTCTTCTTCCTCGATCACCTGCACGACCGGCCGCCATTTCGCCTCGAGGACGACACCACCTGGGACACCAACCTCGAGCAGGGCATTGCCTGGGGTCTGCGCCTGCTCGAGAAGGATCGCGAGCTGCACGGACCGTCGCCCAACGGCAAGCTGTTCGTCATGCTGTCGGACGGCGAGTCGTGGAGCGGCGAAGTGGCGCGGTCGATCGAGCGCGCCACCCGCGAGCATGTGCCGCTGTTCGTGGTCGGCGTCGGCACACTCGCCGGGGGCGATCTGCCGGTCACCGTGATCGACGGCGTGGAAGAGCCGTCGCCGGGCCGGTCGCGATTGGAGCGCGCGTCACTGCAGCGCATTGCCGCCGCCGGTGGCGGACAGTACTTCGAGCTCGACCGCGATCCCGATCGCGAGATCGCCAACGCCATTATCGACGCCGGCCGGCGCCAGGCGCCGGTCACCACCGAACAGGGTACGACCGCGGAGTTGTATTGGCGGTTCCTCGCGGGTGGACTCGCGCTGGCGGCGCTGGGCAGCGTGTGTGTCCGCGATCGCACCGAGCTGTGGATTCAGCTTGGCGCGACGATCGCGACCGGCGTGGCGCTCTGGGGGGTGATCGCGGGCTGACGGGGAGCTGGAGGCGGTGATGGGTCTGCGCGAGTGGCTAATCACTCCACCACCATCGACCAGCCGCGTAAGCCCGCCGAACATCGCCACCGAAGCACTCAGTCCGCGATCACCAGCGTCTTGCCGAAGGTTGCCCGGTCGTTGATCCGCTCGAGGATAAAGTGCGCGGTGTCGGCGCGCGACACCTCCGGGATCCCGGTCAGCGCGAGGTGCTCGGCCCAGCGATAGCGGCCTGTCAGCGGTCCATCGGTAAGCTTCACCGGCTGGACGATGGTCCAATCGAGGGCGCTGGCGCGGATCAGTTCATCGCCAATCAACTTGTCGGCGTAAATACCGCGCAGCAGCGTGCGGAAAAAAATCTTCGGCAGCAGCGGCGACTGCGTGAAGGTGTCGCCGACACCGATCGCCGAGGTGAACACCAGGCGGCGCACGCCGCTGGCGTGCATGGCGTCGAGAATTCCCGGCACGCTGCGCGCGATCAGGTTGTCGGAGGTGAAGGTCTTGCCGCGGCCGATGGCGCTGATCACCGCGTCGTGCCCGCGCATTGCCGCGGCCATGGCCGCGCCGCCGGCGGTGACGTCGCCGGCGACGGTGGTCAGCAGCGGGTGCGTGGTGGCGACCGTCGAGCGATCCCGCAGGAACGCCGTCACGGTGTGTCCCGCATCGAGCGCCTGGGTGACGATCTGCCTGCCCGTTCCGCCGGTCGGCCCAAGGACGAAGAGCTTCATATGCGGGCGCATCGTAACACTGGCACCACCGGGCGCGCCGGGCGCCGGCGGACGCGGTATCATTCCCGCCCATGAGCCGTCCTCGCGTCCTGGTCCTGGCGCTCGTCGTGGCCTCGTCCACCCTCGTGCACGCGCAAGCCCCGCAATATCGCGCGCGCCTGGCGATAGTGCCGATCGACGTCGCGATGCAGGCGACCATCGCCGGCTCGGGCGCCGTCACCGCGACCCTGAAGGGCAGCACGCTCACCATCAACGGCACCTTCAGCGGGCTGAAGACGGCGGCCACGGTGGCGCGGCTGCATCGCAGCCCGCGCACCGCCATGCGCGGCAGTGCGATCGGCGAGCTGACGGCGAGCGCGGCCACCAGCGGCACGATCAGCGGATCGCTCGAGCTCACGAAGGAGCAGATCGAGGATCTGGCCGCCGGACGTCTCTACGTCCAGATCCATAGCGAAAAAGCTCCGGACGGCAATCTGTGGGGGTGGCTGCTGGCTCCCGAGGTAAAGAAATGAAATCGCTGACCGCCGTTGTCTCCGTCGCATTCGCGGGCGCGTTGACGTTGTCGTTGTCCGCGGGCGAGCAGGCCCCTGCCGCGCGACCAGCGATCTATACCGCCGCGCAAGCCGCCGCCGGGCAGGCGTCGTATCAGGCCAACTGCGCCAGCTGCCATCAGCCAGCGCTTGTCGGTCAGAACGAAGCGCCGCCGCTGGCGGGTGCGAACTTCATGACCACCTGGGGCAAGCGGACCACGAAGGATCTGGTCGACTACATGTCGGCGACGATGCCGCCGGGGAAGCCGAGCCTGGCCGAGGCGGACTACCTCAACATCACCGCGTTCATTCTTCAATTCAACGGCGCGCCCGCCGGCGCCCAGGCCTTGACCGCCGCGGCCGAGACAACGATCGCCGGCGTCGCGACCGGTCAGCGGCCGGCGGCCCCCGCGGCCGGCCGGGCCGGCGGCGACGGTGAAGGCGGCGGCCCCGCGCGGACGGGTCCGGCGCCCTCGCGCGGCCACTCGCTCGCTGGCGACATCAAGAACTACGTGCCGGTGACCGACGCGATGCTGAAGAACCCGCCGCCCGGCGACTGGCTGATGGCGCGGCGCAATTACCAGGCATGGAGCTACAGCCCGCTCGACGAGATCACGCGCAGTAACGTCCGGGAGCTGAAGCTGGCGTGGAGCTGGTCGATGAACGACGCCGGCTCCAACCAGGCCATGCCGCTCGTCCACAACGGCATCATGTATCTCGGCAACACCGGCAACATGATGCAGGCGTTCGACGCCGCGACCGGCGAGCTGGTGTGGGAAAACCAGGTTGGGCCGAACACGATTCGCGGCTTTGGCGCCGTGCGCAACATCGCGATCTATGGCGACAAGGTGTTCATGGCGACCAACGACGGCCGGCTGGTGGCGTTCGATGCGCGCACCGGCAAGGTGGCGTGGGACACGCCGGTCGCCAATCCGACCAGCGGCTTCACCAACTCGAGCGGCCCGATCGTCGCGCGCGGCAAGGTCATTCAGGGCCTGCACGGCTGCGATCGATTCCGCGCCAAGGAGCGTTGCCATATCAGCGCCTACGACGCCGACACCGGCAAGCAGCTGTGGAAGTTCAACACCATCGCGCGCACCGGCGAGACCGGTGGCGACACCTGGGGCACCGTGCCCGACGTCGCGCGGGCGGGCGGCGATACCTGGATCGCCGGCAGCTACGATCCGGAGCTCGACCTGACCTACTGGGGCATCGCGCAGGCGAAGCCATGGATGCCGGTCAGCCGCGGCAACACCACCGCCGACGCGGCCCTCTATACCGCGTCGACCGTTGCGTTGCGCGTCGAAGACGGCACGCTGGCGTGGCACGTCCAGCACATGCCGGGCGAATCGCTCGACCTCGACGAGGTGTTCGAGAAGGTGCTGGTCGACGTCGGGCCCGAGCAGAACCTCTTCACCATCGGCAAGGCGGGCGTGCTGTGGAAGATCGATCGCAAGACCGGAAAGTTCCTCGGCTACAAGCACACCGTGTTTCAGAACGTCTTCGAGAAGATCGATCCCGAACGCGGCATCCCCACCTATCGCGCCGACATCGTCAATCAGAAGATCGATGAGTGGCTGACGGTTTGCCCGAGCACTGAAGGCGGCCACAACTGGCAGGCGATGAGCTATCACCCGCCGACCAGGCAGTTGATCATTCCGCTCAGCCAGTCGTGCATGGAGATCCAGCCGCGCAAGGTGGCGTTCGAGGAGGGATCGGGCGGCACCGCCGCGGGCCGCAAGTTCTTCGAGATGCCCGGCAGCGACGGCAACGTCGGTAAGCTGCTCGCCATCGACGTCACGAACATGAAGGAGATGTGGAGCCGCGAGCAGCGCGCCGCCTATCTCACCGCGGCGCTGACTACCGCGGGCGGCCTCGTGTTCATCGGCGATCTCGATCGCCAGTTCCGCGCGCTCGATGTGAAGACCGGCGAGGTGTTGTGGTCGACGCGACTCAATACCGCGGTGCAGGGATTCCCGGTCAGCTTCACCGCCAACGGCAGGCAGTATGTCGCCGTGACCGCCGGCAACGGCGGCGGCAGCCCGCGGGTCGTGCCCAACACGATCACCCCGGAGATCAGGCCGCCATCGAACGGCAACATGCTCTACGTGTTCGAGCTGCCGAAGAAGTAGCCCGATCTGGAAGCGTCCGCAGGAGGAATGGATGCCGATTGTCTCGATTACCCGGCTGCGTGTGCGATCGTGGTACTACCTGCCGGCGTTCTTCGTGCAGGCGCTGCGCATCAACCGGCAAGCCTCGGCCGCCGAAGGCAACCTCGCGGTGCGCCTGCTGCGCGACAGCGGCAACACGTTCTGGACCGCCACCAGTTGGTCATCTGCAGCCGCCATGAAAGCGTTCATCCTGGCGAAGCCGCACGGGCCGGCGATGCGCAAGCTGATGACCTGGTGCGACGAGGCGTCGCTCGTGCATTGGGATCAGCCCGGCGGCGAACTGCCGCGGTGGACGGAAGCGCACCGGCGCCTCGAGCTCGAGGGCCGGCTGTCGAAGGTTCACCACCCGTCGCCCGCGCATACCGCCCACAAGTATCCGGTGCCGACCTCGAGCCGGGCCGGCGAGGTCTAGTCGGCCATGCCCAGACGCCTGCGCTACCAAGTTGCCGTGAGCCTGGATGGGTTCATAGCGGGACCCGGCGGCGAGTACCGACTGGATCGTGATGGATCCGTCGATCGACTTCGCCGCGCTCTTCAAGCAGTTCGACACGCTCGTCATGGGCCGCAAGACCTACGAACCTCTGATTGCGCAGGGCGGGCACGGCGCGATGCCGGGGGTCGAGGTAATCGTGTTCTCGCGAACGCTGCCGGCCAAGACCCACCCGGGTGTTCGCATCGTCAACGACGATCCGCGCGCGGTGGTGACGGCGCTCAAGCAGGCGAAGGGGCGCGACATCTGGCTGTTCGGCGGCGGGCAGCTGTTTCGCACGCTTCTTGACGCAGGTCTGGTCGACAGCGTGGAGGTGGCCGTCATGCCGGTCCTGCTCGGCGAGGGAATCCCGCTCCTGCCTCCGGGCGGCGTCACGACACTGCAACTGGTCGATCACCAGGTGCTGCCCAAGAGCGGCATCGCGGTGCTCGCCTATTCGTTGCCTCGAGGCGCCGGCGCTCCGCCGATCGGTTTCATCAAACCCCCGAAGCCGCGCGCGAAGAAACGTGCGGCGAAGAAAGTGTTGCAGAAGAAAGCCCCAGTGAAGAAGCAAGCCCGTCGTCGCTAGGCCGCCCTTCAGCCGCCGCCGGCCACCTCGCTGAGCCGGTCGAGCCTCGCCCTTAGCGCCGCCGTGAAGAGGTTGGTGTCCTCGGGAGTGGCGCCGCTGGCTTTCAGCGCCGCGCGCAGTTGATCGTCGGTCAAGTGGCGCGACTGGCGAACGAACCAGCGCACGTCCTCGCGCGTGATGTTGGCGGTCAGATCGCTGGTCCGCTGGCCCTGGTAACCGAAGCTGACCAGATCGTCGCTCACGCCGGTGACGAACTGTTCGTTCTGCCCGGCAAATGCTTCGGGATCCCATCGCCCCCGCTGCAGGACGTTGTTGCCCCACGCACCGAGCGCCGCGCCCCAGTCGATGATCAGGTAACGGGCTTCGAGCTGATTGTTCTCGCTGCGGCATTCGAAGATTGCGGTGTTCGATCCGCGCGCGACGTCGCGCACGTCCTTGTTGTCCCAGTTCGACATCAGCATCATCAGGATCTTCAGGCCGCTCAGCTCGGGCGTCCCGACAAACGGGTTGTCGTGCCACGCCCACCCGTGCGCGTCGAAATGCTTGACGACGCCCTGCTCGTCCAACTCGAAGCGGGCGTTGACGAACCGGCAGTGCTCGTCGAGGCAGGCCTTGGCCCGCGTCAGATCCTTCGCCCCACGAATCTCACCGGCCGCCACGAAATAGCTCGGCTCCGCGAAGTAACCGAGCGCCCACGCCAGCCGCGTCCCGAACACCTCGGTGTGGACTTCCTGTCCCCACTTCGCCCGCCACACCTGCCCGGCGGCATCCCTCACCGACATGCAGGGCTGCGAGCCGGTGGCATGCTCCTCGATGAACTGGAACGGGGGCGCCGGCGCCCCCGTGGGCCCGAGCGGTCCCTGCTCGACGTCGTCGGCGCTGATCGAGCCGGGCTGGCGCCAGATCAACTCCCGGCTCGACCGTAACGGCGCCTCGCCCTCGACCTGCCGCTTCACCTCGGACTTGGCGCGCCAGTAGCCACGCACCACCCAATAGCCGATGGTCATCGACACCGCGACCCAGAACAGTATTTGCAAGGCGTCAGTCATGAGACCGAACCGCCATGCCTGAGTTTCACTCCGAGCCCTACATTTACCTGCCGGCCGTGAGTCATAAGTCCGCGCTCATCGCCTGGGGTGCCTTCTATTTCCGTACCAACTCCCGTGGGAAATGGAAGATTGTCGACGATGACGACCTGAAGTACATCCATCCGCCGCGAAAGGACTCGATCGGAGCGCAGTCAGCGCCCTACGGGCCGGCAATGGTGGAGGTCTACGATGCGTCCGGCAAGGCGGTCGGCTGCGCCAAGACCGAGGTCGCGAACCACTGCTGGGTGGCGGGACTGCAGCCCGATACCGAATACACCTACAAAGTGTTCGTAAAAGGGGAGGAGTGGGCGAGCGGCGACCGCTGGGATTGGTCGGCGAAGGACAAGGCGCTGGTCCAGACCGGCGCCCGCTACGACAATCGCTTTCGTACCTTTCCCGATCCCTCCGCGAAGGTGTCGGGCCTGACCTTCGCGGTGATGGGCGATTTCGGCGTCGGCGTTCGGCACCATCGACCGAATCGGCGGCAGCAGCAGGTCGCCAACTCGCTCGGTCGCATGGTCGACCAGCGAAGACGTGCGCTTCGTGCTGACGACCGGCGACAATATCTACGCGCGCCAGCGCGTGCTCGGCGTCGCCATCGGCGGCACCGGCGACGAAGACGACGACTGGTTCTTCACCTACTTTCAGCCGTATCGCTACGTGCTCAACCGCATCCCGGTGTATCCGTCGATCGGCAATCACGACGCCGACGAAACCGAGGAGCACGACGATCGCGCGCAGGTCGAGGACAACTTCTACCTGCGCGAGCGAATCGGATCCGAAGAGGCGGCCGGCCGCGCCTCGTTCTGTCCGGGCTTGTTCTATCGCTTCCGGTTTGGATCCGACATCGAGTTCGTCTGCATCGACACGTCGAAGGAGAGTTTCTTCAAGGGCTATCGCCTGCTACGAGTTCCCGAAACACTGGGACTTCGTCGAGCAATCGTTTCCAGCCGAAGGGCCACGCCCGGTCTGGCGCATTCCGTTCGCGCACCATCCGCTCTACAGCGCCGGACCGCAGCATCACAACACGCGCGGCATGGAGATGCTGCTGCCGCTGTTCGAACGTTCGGGCGTGCAGGTGATGTTCACCGGCCACGAGCACAACTTCCAGCATTCGCGCACGGCGTCGCTCGATCATTTCGTGACCGGCGCCGCCGGCAAGGTGCGGCGCTCGACGCCCCGACGCATTTGGACCGGCGCACACCGTGTCGTGGTCAACCGATTGCCATTTCCTGCTGGCGCGGATCGAGGGCGACCGCATGACGCGTGCGCGCGATTGGCGCGATCGACGATCCCGACGATCCGCCGGTCGACATCGAACGATTCGATCCGGAACGGGCAGCCATCAGCGGCGTCGTCGAAATCAAGGCGCGTTCGGATTAGACTCTCCGCGCATGAACAGACTTCTCGTGACGGTGGCGGTGCTGGTTCTGACGATCGCGCCTGGCCGCGCGTCCTTCGACTCCGCTCAGGACAAGCCGCCGGCGCCGCCGCCGTGGGCGTACACCGTGAATCCGCCGCCGGCACCGGGCAGCGACGCCCGCGCCGCCGTCGATCCGGCGCCGAAGCAGGTGCCCGGCAGCACCGTGTCGCTGACCATCGCGCAGACGCGCGACGCCTTCAACCCGCCCGACTGGCATCCCGGCGGCCATCCGCCGATGCCCGAGTCCGTGGCCCACGGCCGGCGTCCGGAAATGCGCGCGTGCGGCTTCTGTCATCTCGTCAACGGGCAGGGCCGTCCCGAGAACGCCTCGCTGGCCGGCTTGCCGGCGGCGTACATCATTCAGCAGATGGCCGACTTCAAGAACGGCGATCGCAAGAGCGCGGAGCCGAGGATGGGTCCGCCGAACGCGATGATCCAGGACGCCAAGGCCGCGACACGACGACGAGATCAAGACGGCGGCGGCGTATTTCAGCTCGTTCCCGTTCAGGAAATGGATTCGCGTGGTCGAGGCCAACGACGTCCCGAAGACGCGCATCGCCGGATCGATGCACGTGCCGACCAACGACGGTACCGAGCCGCTCGGCCAGCGCATCATCGAGATGCCCGAAGATCTGGCACGGACGGAACTGCGCGACGCGGCGTCAGGGTTCGTCGCCTACGTGCCGACCGGAAGCATTGCGAAGGGTGAGGCGCTGGTGAAGACCGGCGGCGGAGGCCGGACGGTGGCGTGCGGCACGTGTCACGGCGCCGACCTGAAGGGCCTCGGGCCGATCCCGCCGCTGGCGGGGCGGTCGCCGAGCTACACGGTGCGGCAGCTGTTCGATTTGCAGCAGGGCGTGCGCAAGGGGCCGTGGTCGCCGCTCATGAAGGCCGCGGTCGAGAAGCTCACCGTCGACGACATGATCGCGATTGCCGCTTACACATCGTCGCGGCGAACGCCTAGCAGGCCAGCAGGCTAGCAGGCCAGCAGGCCAGCAGGCCAGCAGGACATCATTGTCCGATTCGGACGCGGCTCGGTTGCATCACGAACGACAGTTCGCGCGCGTCGCCCGGTCGGTCGGCGGACGGCGACACGGTGTCGGCGGTCACGGTCAGCTGATTGATTCCCGCCGTCGTCGCCGACTCCGGCAGATCGATCCGGCATTGGGTCCACGCGCCGGCCGATAACGTGCACGACGACACCGGCGAGCCATTGGCGGCAAACTGCAGCGTCGCCCCCTGTGCGCTCGCGGGCCTGACGCGTAATAGCATCCTGATCGGCGCCGGCCGGTCCATCCGCCACGTGAGCGTCGACGCACGCGGCGCCCAGCGGAAGCGCTCGGTGCCGCCACGTTCGCCGAGGTGCCAGCCCGCGCCGAACCATCCGTCGTGTCCGGCGCCGACGTCGAGCGCGCCAGTCGCGGGTAATGCGGGAATCGTCGATTGGCAAAGGCGGACCGCGGTCGCATTGCCCGGTTCGAGCGTTGCGATCGCGCGCGTTGGTGTCGGCGGCAATGCGAACTTGAACACCGCCCGCGTGCCCGGCGTCGGGTCGAGGACCAATCGCGATCGTGTCAGGTCGATGGCGGCATCGCCGCGGCCGCTCGATCGCCCCAGCCGCCAGCTCGACGGCGGCAGGTCCGTATCCAGCGTGATCTCGGCGTGGTTCGCGCCTTCGACGATGGCCGACGCTCGACCATCGGCGAGCACGCCGGTCAGATCCGTTGGCTGCCCCGGGCGTAGCATCTGGCAGGTAACTTCCCCGCGCAGCACGAACGGGGTTGGCGGCAGTTGGACGCCGGGTGTTTCGTCGATGGCGAACGCCCATTGGCCGAGCAGCCGGCCCGCGGGCGAGAACGCCGCCACCACCAAACCGCGATCGATCGCGGTCAGGACATCATCGCCCACCATCACGCGCGGGCCGTCGTCGTTCGAGGTGGCGTTGACGACCCGGCCGTCGGCTCCAATCGCGCGGTTGAGCGTGACGCCGGAATCGTTGTGGTCGACGGCGGCCTGAGCGTCGCCGGTGGCCCACATGATCGCGCCGAAATTCGACGGCCGTCCCCCCTGCGTCCGGCTGGCGGGCGGCAGCCATTCAAGCGGCAGCGGGCGGCCTGCCGTGGCGGCGACGATCACGGTGCCGGCGGGTTGCCGCGCGAGCCACGATTCAAACGGCTGGCGGGCGACGGTGGTTTGCTCGAAGCGAAGGCCTTCCGCGTTCAGCCACCCTGTTGCGCCTTCGAAGGCGTAGACCTCGAGGCCGTCGGCCGCGGCGGCGCGCACCGAGGTGGCGTCGTTGTCGAGCACGCGCGGATTCGGATCGGGCTTGAACTCTCCGGAGAAATGCATGTAGTTGACGAGGCGTGCGAGCCAGTAGTTCTCCGCGACGATCGCCGAGCGCTCCGGCAGGCGCGCGTAGAGCGCGGCCACCCCAGGTCCTTCGCCAGGAGCACTAAGCAGCTCGATCGCCGGCCGATTCCTAATCACATTGGTCACCGGCATGATCATCGCGACGATGCCAGCCGCCGTCAGCAGTCGGCCGGCCGCCCTGTCGGCCTGCTCGGCCTGCTAGCCTGCCGGCCTGCTGGCCTGCTAGCCTGCCGGCCTGTCGGCCTGCCGTCGCCAGCATTTGCAGGCCGAAGGCGGCCAGCGGCCACAGCTGCACGCACACCGGCGTGATGAACCCGACCACGTCGCCCCACAGGTTGGCGATCATCGCGAGCGTTCCGGCGGCCGCGCCGGTAATCAGGAGAATGTCGGTGTGCTTCTTCCAGTTCCAGAGCGCGATGCCGATGGCGATCACGACGAGAGCCATCGGGATCGTTCCCATGTTCACGCGGATGCCGTTCAGCAGCATCGGCACCTCGATGGCGGCGACCGAGCTTTGCGCCTGGTAGAAGCGCGCCCACGACACATCGCGCGCGATGATCACGTCGAACACGCCCATGATCGTCGTCGCCCGCGCCTCGAGGTAGGGCGCGCCCTGCATGGTGCGCACCGCGATGAACCAGTACTGCGCGACGCCGATGAGGCCGATGATCGCGGCGGTGATGGCGACCCGCGGCCGCAGCACCGATCGGTCGCGGTAGATGCCGTAGAGCAGGGCCGCCGGCAGGATGCCGACGATGGTGAGGTGATTACCGAAGCCCATCGCCCACATCGCGCACGCGGCATAGAGCCGTCCGCCGCCGCGGCCGGAAGGCCGCTCCGGCGAGACCTCGCCGAAGCTCGCTTCGCGAGCGAAGGCGGGCCACGTGGCGGGGGTCTGCGCGAACGCGATCAGGAAATAGACCGCGAAGCCCGATAGCACCGCGGCCAGCGTATAGACCTCGGCGGTCACGCTGTTGCTCCAGACCGGATAACTGGTCGCCGCCGCCAGCGCGGCGGCCAGCGACAGCAGTCGCGTCACTCCGAGGCGGCGTGCCGTCAGGAAAATGCCCATGCACGACAGCGCGCCGCACACCGCCGAGAACAGATTGACGCGATAGGCGAGCGTGCCGAGGTCGACGCGCGTGAACAGCCACGTCGCCATCACGTAGAACGGATACCCGGGCGAGTGCGCGGTGCCGAGCACTTCGCCAATAAACTGAAATTTCGGGGAGTCCTCGGTGCCGCCGACGTCGGGGCGGAGCGTGACGACGAACAAGGCGAGCGTGACGAGGGCGGTGATGACCGCCCACGTGACATCACGCCTGGTCAAAGAGGGAGGCACGAACCCGTCGCGCCTACTGGCTGGCTGATTTGCGTTTGTCGAGATAGGCGGCCTTCAAGGCATCGGTGAAGCGCTGATCGACGAGGCCGGGCGGATTGCCCTGGTAGTTGAGCTTGCGATCGGCGCGGAACTTGTCCACCGCCGCAATCGCCTCATCGTCATAAATCGCGTAGTCGCGGGTGTAGCCGGCCGAGGCCTGGCGCGCTGCGGCGATCGCCTTGTCGTAGGCCGCCGGATTGCTCTTGCGCAGCTCCTGCATCTTCGGCGAGTTGGCATTGGGCGGCGCGTCGGGGAATGCGGCGAGCGATGGACGCCAGTAGCCGAGCGCGTGGAGCATGCGCTTCAACTCGACCACGTCGGCGCCTTCGACGCGCGAGAACGAGCGGTAGCCGAGACGGCGCCCGGTGGTGTAGTAGATGCGCTTGAGCTCGCCGACCGGCTCGGGATGCTCGCCGACTTCAATGGCGAGGGTGATGTGATCGCCGCCGCGCCCCGGGTCGTTCGGATCGGCGACCTTGATCGCCGCCGACTGCAAATTGCCCCAGCGGCTGTCGCCGCCCTTGGCCTGGCCCGCTTCCATCGCGAGGATCATGCGTTCGGCCAGCGGCATGCCGGTGCCTTCGCTCGCCTCGAACGTCGCGGCGACCGCGTCCACCACCTCCGGGCCGACCATGATGTTGGCCTGCACGGTGTAGTGTCTGCCTTGCTTGCTGCCGGCCCAGAAGTTGTTGCCCTTGCCGGTGTGCGCCGCCGAGCGGCCTTTCATGTCGATCATGCCGAGCTGGCGCGATTCGCGCTGCAGGTCGTCGGACAGCAGCTGCGAGATGGCCACCGAGGGCTCGACGTCCTTCGCCATCAGATCCAAACCGCGCGGCCCGTACTCGACCATCGTCGAGGCCTGCGTGCACACCGCACCGACGCCGGCGCGCACGTGCGGCACGGCGCGGCCGACAAACGGCACGCGGGTGGTGACCCCGGCGCCCGACTGGCCGGTGGCCGGATCGATCGCGCAGAGCGAAAACGTCGAGTACTGCGGATTGCCCTCGTCGTTAATCGTCACGCCGTCGGCAGCCCGCTGCTGCTGCGCGAACGCCGTGCCCGCAAACGAGATCAAGAAGATCAGCGCAATCCGTTTGGTCATCCCCGTCCCCCATGCACCCTATGCACCCTGTGCACCGTACGCACCCTACGCACTGTACGCACTGTACGCACCTTATTTTTGTTCTACCGAACCCACAGCTCCCGAGTGACCGTAGGGGAGCCGCACGACTCGAACCAGTCCACGCCTTCCGCGACCAGGTCGAACTTCAGTGCGTAGCGGCCCGGCCTGTCCGGCGCCGTCACTTCGATCCTGACATCCGCGGATCGACCCGGAGCGAGATCGCCGGGCAGCCAGGCGCGCGCGTGATCGAGATTGATCAGCGTGCCCTGGTCGTCGATCAGCTGTGCGCCAAGCCGCACCACCCGGCGGCCCTGGGTGGTCTTGGCCCGGAACGGCCGGCCCGACACATTCTTGATATGAGCGGTCAACGCCACCGGCACCGACGGGCGCGTCAGGAACGGCAGGTTTGGCAGCACGGTGTGCACGTAGATTTCGGCGCGCGGGGTCGCGCCGGGAATGGCGTTGCCGAGCCCGCTGTTGTCCCAGATCTCGTGGCGGATGCTCTCGTAGTCGGGCGTGCCGGGCGCGAACCGCCGCGAGAACGAATCCTCGGGGTGATCGGTGATCTCCCAGCACAGGCGGTCGACACCGAACTCCCTGGCCATCTCCCGCGCGCGGCCCATCTCTTCGTCGGAGTCGTTCCACTTGAACAGGATGTAGCGCCAGTTCACGAACGGCAGATCGCTGCCGGTCTTGGCGCGCTCGTCGAGCATGGCGCGCATGTTGGCGACAGCCTTGTCGAAGTTGCCGCGCTGGCGGTACTTGACGTAGTTCTCCTGCGACGAGCCGTCGATTGAAAACGTCACCTCGTCGATGCCGGAGCGGGCGAGCTGCCGCACTTTCTCGTCGGTGAACGCCAGGCCGTTGGTGCTGGTGTAGAGATAGATGTGCGGGAATTTGGTCTTGATGTACTCGCACATTTCGACGGCGCGCTTGTGCAGGAACGCCTCGCCGTAGTTGAAGAAGTCGATGCGGCCGAGCGTCGGCCCTGCTTCGTCGATCACTTTCGTGAACAGGTCGAAGTCGAGCATGCCGGCCTGGCGTGTGCGCGTGATGCCGGTTTCCGGCGCGCAGATCGCCTGGTTGCAGGAGATATTGCAGGCGGCGGTGCACTCGATATAGAGGCGGCGCGGAATGGCGGCGACGTTGAGATCGCGCTGCGGCGGCAGCTCGTCGGGCCCAATCGGCAGCTTGAGCGGGCAATCGCCGCAGAAGCTCGAGCCGCCCTGATTGAGGTCGGCGCGCAGCTGCGACGACACCGGCCCGGTCCAGATGCCGGCGATCGAGGTGGTGCGGGCATCGCCGAGCACGCGCTTGGCGTAGGGATCGGCGCAGCCGCACACCATGCGGCCGTCGCACAGCATCACGCCGATTTCCCACGGCCACGAACAGCGGTAGCGGGTGGCGAGGTAGTTCAAGGACATGTCTAGATCTCAGATCTCAGATTTGCCGATTTTCCGCAAATACGATTCCAGCTTGTCGTTCTCGTACTTCACCTGGTTGAGGAAGAGGCTCTCCGCCAGGTAGGCGCGTTTTTCGTCCTCGGTCAGCTGATCGATCAGGTGATTGATCTCGCGATTCAGGTCCTCGAACGATCGCTCGAGCTCCTTCCTGGCCGTGACCTCGTGGTAGAGCGCTTCGAGCACGGCCAGCAGGTCGCCGTCGAGCGCAATCTCGGCTCCGGACGTCGTCTTGATGGTCCTCATGACCGGTTCTCCCTGTGCGTCGTTCTGTGCCATCTGCGGACTAGCTCCCGAAGCTTTTCAGCGCTTCCGCCTCGTCCGGAAACATTTTCAGGAAGTTGTGCGCCCCGGTCATGGTCAGCATGGTCTCGACGCGCTTGTTGACGCCGGCCAGCCGCAGCTCGCCGCCGGCCGCGGTGGTCTGCCGATACAGGTCCATCAAACAGCCGATCGTCGCCGAGTCCACGTAGGTGACCTTCGACAGGTCGATCATCACCTTCTTGTCGCCGCCGGTCAGCAGCGACATCACCGCGCCGGAGAAATCGGCGAGCAGCGGATACATCAGGCGCGTCTCGCCGACGCGGACGATGGCGATGCCGTGCGCGCGATCAGTCGTGAGATTCATTCCGATACCCCTTCATCTGTGGCCCGAATTCGTTGCACCTGTCGCGCCAGCTCGGTGCGGCCGCGGTTGATGCGTGATTTCACCGTGCCTTCCGGCAGGTCGAGTTGATCGGCGATCTCCTGGTAGGAGAACTCCTGGATGTCGCGCTTGACGACCGCGTCGCGCAGCGTCGGCGGCAGCGCCGCCATCGCCTTGCGCAACAGCTCGACCCGGTCGCGCTGCTCGAGCGCCTGGTAGGCGTTCTGTCCCGGCGCCGCCGGCGTCAGCTCGCCCGCGTCGACGTCGCGATCGATGGTCTCGCGCTCCTTGCGCACGCTGCGGTAGTGATCGATGCACAGGTTGCGGCTGACGCTGACCAGCCAGGTCTGGAAATTGGCGCGGCGGTCGAAGGTATGCAGCGACTTGAAGATCTTGAGGAAAATATCCTGCGTCAGGTCCTCGGCTTCATCGTGCCGGCCGGTGAACTTGTAGGCGATGTTGAAGACCTTGCGGCGATGCTGGCGGACGATGTCTTCCCATGCGACCTGATCGCCGCCCAGGCAGCGCTGGATCAGGGAATCGATCGCATCAGTAGAGACCGGCGAAGGGTCAGGCATGTCCGTTGAATTTCGGGGACCAACCGTCGTCCCCAACTCCAAATCATACCATCCGGTCCCTCGGCCTCGCGCATTGCTCCGCAAGACGGTGACGCAAGGCGCAAAAAAAACTCGCTGACCCGTGTAGGGCCAGCGAGGGCGACGTCAGGAAAGCGGTGAGCTACTTGCCGGTATTGACGTACGAGACGCAATCCCCCTGGTTCCCAAATGCTGAACCGTCTGCGCGGAAGAGATTCGCAAACCCGCCCTTCTTGCAGGAATCGCGATCCTGGGGCTGATTCACCGCCTCCATGTTCACGTTGGCCACTTCACCGTTGGTCAGTTCGATCCGAAGACCATCAACTTGGCCCGTAAAGCCCGACGCCCAGGCACTGCCCGTCTGAATCGAAAAGTAGAGCACTTCGTGATTCGCGTACGGCTGACCGGAGAGAGCGTTGGAAGTCTTCAGGGTTGCAAAGTCCGGATCGGTGTAGGTTCCGAACGTTGCCCCGGGCGCGCCCTGCGTGGATTCGTAGAACCTCATCTGGTTGTCTCCCGGATCCGAACTCCATTGATTCCATTGACCCGCGGGGTCATTCATGTTCATCGCGAAGTAGGGCTCGAAGCCGATTCGGTCGCCGTACCAAGTGGGCGTGCTGACATCGCCGGCGTACGGCTTGGTGTAGATAAGGCCCGCCCAGTCAGCAAAATCCACCGCGTGGGTGCTGCCCTTCTTGGTGTAGTAGCTGATGGATTCGATCTGGGAAATCAGCACGGAGTGCCCGAACAGCGAAGGGCTTTCAGGGCTGAAGTACATGTCGGTCTTCGCGACGCCGTCGGACTGGAATGATCCCGTGCCGAAGCCGGGCGCGGCGTCCAATAGAACGCCAACGACGTGGTTCCCGCTTGGTGAGCCAAAGACCCCACTGCTTGTCGGCGTGATCACGAACGTGGTCGAAACCGCGGCGATGATGGGTGACACGATGGTCAAACAAGCCACGACAAGCACCATTCCGAAAAATGTCTTCTTCATCATTTACCTCTTGAAAGACCAATCGATGGACGGCACGCTCGCTGCTGACGCAATGGTTGCCGAGCCTACTTGCACGGGCGCCCTGTGAATACCCTCGTTCGGGTTAGGGCCGGTCCGTCGCATCGATCGCCGTGGCGCGCTACGATAGAATCTAGCGCGTGGCTGTCACCACTGTTTCCACATCCGCCGCGGCCCGCACGTCGCACCTCGGCGCCATTGCCGCGGCTGCCGGCACGCCGTGCTACGTCTACGACGCGGCCGCGATCCGCGCGGCCTATGCCGGGCTCGATGACGCCTTCGACGGCTACCCGCACGCCATCCACTACGCGCTCAAGGCCAACTCGTCGCTCGCCGTCGTCAAGCTGCTCCACGAGCTGGGCAGTCACGCCGACGCCAACTCGCTCGGCGAGGTCGATGTCGCGATGCGCTGCGGGTTCAGCCCCGGCCAGATCGTCTTCACCGGCGTCGGCAAGAGTGCGGCGGAGATCGACCGTGCGGTGGCCCTCGGGCTGCTGGCGATCAACGTCGAGTCGCCGGGCGAGCTCGATCGCATCGATCAACGCGCGATCGCGCAGAACGTCACCGCGCGGGTGGCGTTACGGGTCAATCCCGATATCGACGCCAAGAGTCATCCGCACATTTCGACCGGGCTGAAGTCGAACAAGTTTGGTGTGCCGATTGACGAGGCGCCGGCGCTCTTCAAGGAAATGGCGTCGCGCCGCGGCCTGTTGCCGGTCGGCGCGCACGTGCACATCGGGTCGCAGATCACCACGCTCGAGCCGCTGAGCAAGGCGGCGGAAGCGGTCGTCGCCCTTGCCCGCGAGCTGCGTGGCCATGGCATCGAGCTGCAGCACCTCGACATGGGCGGCGGCCTCGGCATCTCCTATGACGGCAGCCCGGTCGTCAATCCGGCGGACTACGTGCGCGCACTGGTCGCCGCGACCAAGGGCAGTGGACTCAAGGTGGCGATCGAGCCGGGACGCGTGCTGGTCGGCCCGGCCGGCGTGCTGCTGAGCACGGTGGTCGACGTCAAACAGTTCCCCGGCGCCAGGCGGTTCATCGTGCTCGATGCGGGCATGACGGAGTTGATGCGGCCGGCGCTCTACAACGCCTTTCATCGCATTGAGCCGCTGTTGAGGCGCGATGGCGCCGAGGCGCCGGTTGATCTCGTCGGACCGATCTGCGAAAGCACCGATGCCTACGCGCGCGATCGACTGTTTCCACCCGTCGAGGTTGGCGACATCGTCGTCGTGCGTGATGTGGGTGCGTACGGCGCAGTGATGGGGCATACCTATCTGCGCAGGCCGTTGCCGCCCGAAGTGCTGATTGACGGCGAAGCGTGGCGCATTATTCGCCGCCGGCAGACCCTCGACGAATTGCTCGCACTAGAGACCGAATGAACGTGAACCGAACAGGCCAGCAGGCCAGCAGGCCAGCAGGCCAGCAGGCGGGCGAGCCGTCAGGCCGTCACGCTAGCGGGCTGTCAGGTCATCTCATCGCGTTCGAGGGGTTGGATCAGAGCGGCAAGCAGACACAGGCGGAACGATTACTCGAGGCGTTCCGATCGGCGGGGCGCCAGGCGGAGTTCCTCACGTTCCCCGAATACACCACGGCGATCGGTGCGGAGATCGGCCGCGCCCTGCAGGGCGAGCGCGACTATCAGCCCGATACGCTCCAGTTGCTCTACATCGCCAACCGGTTCGAATTCCGCCCACGCATCCTGGAGTGGCTCGAGGCCGGCACCATGGTGGTGTGCGATCGCTATCTGGCTTCGAGCATCGCGTATGGGGAGGCGCAGGGCGTTGATGCGGGCTGGCTGGCCGAGATTCAGCGCTTCCTGCCCGAGCCGTCGTTGACGATGCTGCTGGATATTCCGCCGGAGGCGTCGCTCACCCGCAAGCGCGTGGCGCGCGACAAGTTCGAGCGCGATCTGCCGCTGCTCGGCCGCGTGCGCGAGAGTTACCTGCGGCAGGCTGCCGCGTCGGACTCGTGGGTGCGCATCGAGGGCGGGCAGGACAAGGACGCGGTGTCACAGGCCGTGCTCAGCGCCGTTCGGTCACGACTCGGGCGGCTGTAAGCGCCCGCACTTCCTTCACGCCTGCATTCCTCAACACGCGGGCACACGCCTCGAGCGTTGCGCCGGTGGTTGAGACATCGTCGACCAGCACGACGATGGCGGGAAGCCGGGAACCGGGAGCCGGGAGCCGGGAACCGGGAGACGCCATTGCGAAAGCATTCCTCACATTCGCCTCCCGCTGAGGCTTCGGCAGGTCGATCTGCGATTGCGTGAAGACGACGCGTTTCAGAAGCGGCAGCACCGGCACGCCGAGGTGCCGGGCAAGATCATCAGCCTGATTGAATCCCCGCTGGTATTCGCGCCGTGAATGGAGCGGGACCGGCACCACCGCGTTGGCGCCGCGTAGCAGCTCGGCGCCGCGCTCACGCATCAACCGGCCGAGCGGCGGCGCGATCGAGCGCCGCCGTTCGTACTTGAGCGCGTGGACGATGTCTTTCATCCGGCCTTCATACCGGTCGACCGCGCAGGCCCAGTGAATCGCGTGCTCGAATGAATGCCGCTCGTTGAGGGGTGGAGCCAGCCGGATGCAAGCCCAGCACTGGTCGCACACCGCGCCGGCGAGCGGGTGGAGGAGCCGCTGCTGGCACGCGGCGCAGGGCGGCTCGAAGAGCGTCGAGAGAAGCCGATCGGCGGCGGCGGTGGCCCAGGAGCCAGGCCCTGGCAGCCAGGGCCCGTTAGGCGACGTCGGGGAATTCGTGACGCGTGGCGCTGCCCCAGAGCCGGTCGAGTCCGTAAAAATCGCGGGCGTGCTTCGAGAAGACGTGGATGACGAAGTCGAAGTAGTCGAGCAGGATCCATTCCGCGCGCGAGTAGCCTTCCACCAGCGACGGGCGTTGCTTCTGAGCCTTGAGAGCCTCTTCGACGGCATCGGCTATCGCCTGTACCTGTCGCGGATTGCTGGCCGAACAAATCACGAAGTAGTCGGTGAACGCCGCCGCCTTCTTCAGATCGAGCACCACGATTCCTGATGCCTTGCGATCCTGCGCCGCTTCAATCGCGACGGTGATGGCTTTCGGCAGCCGCGGCGACCTGGTGGTCTTCGCGGCCGTCTGCGCTTTCGGGGCCTTGCGGGCGGTCGCCGGCTTCGTGTTCTTTGTGGTTCTCCGCTGGCTGGTGGTCTTGGTCATGCTAGTTCTGCGCCATCTGTGCTTTGTCGCCCGAGGTAGAGGCGATGGTCGCGGATGTAATCGGCGACCGAATCCGGCACGTATCCCGAGAGGGTGTCACCGGCGCGTACGCGGCGCCGAATGTCGGTTGATGAAATGTCGGGGGTATGCGATTCGACCAGAATCACGCGCGTTTTGGCCGAAGGCTCGCGGCGGAAGGCCGAAGGCACCCGTTCACGTAGTGAGTCTAACGTGATTCCGGGCCGCGACACGACCACGAAATGCGCGAGGTCGAGGACCGCGGGGTAGCGGGACCATGACGCAATTTCTGCGAACGCATCAGCGCCGGTGATGAAGAAAATCTGCCATTCGACTCCGGCCGCGCCGGGGTTCGCGACGGCGCGACTGCCGGTCATGGCGGCTTCGCCGCGAAGCGTTGCCTGAAGCGCGAGCAGTGTGTCGTAGGTGTAGGACTTGCCCTCGCGATCCAGCTCGATCCGCGACGCCGACCAGCCCGGCCGGCCTGCCGCCGCCAACTGCGTCATTGCGAACCGATCGTCCGCACCGGCCGTCGCCGGATCGGCGCGATGCGGCGGGGTGCGAGACGGAATGAGGAGGATCGAGTCGAGCGACAGCGCCTGTTGAGCGGCATCGGCCGCGGCCACATGTCCAAGATGGATCGGGTCGAACGTCCCGCCGAGCACCCCCAGCGTCATCGCCGGCGTGTGGCCTTCGGCGCTTTCCTGGCGTGCTTCGGGGCGGGTCGCTGGGCCCGGGGCAGGCCGGGTTTGAGGGCCTTGAGCGATCGCAATTTATCGGCCTGCAGCTTCTCGGGCGCGTGGCCCTTGCGCGGCCCCCTGCTGAGCGGCGGCACGAGCGCGGGATTGTAGTCGGCGGGGGCCGGCTGGTCGCCCGCTTTCGCCGAACCTGCGGGGAGCAAGTCCTCTTCGGCCTGCTCGAGCTCGATGATCCGCGCGTCGGCCTCGCGGCCCTTCGCGATGATTGGCCACGCCGCCTCGATCAGCTCCTTGGTGCCCTGGCCGGTCACGGCGGAGATTTCGAAGAACTTCAGTTTCAACTTCCTGGCGCGCTTCTCGATCGCCGCGACCCGCTTCGGATCGTCAACCGCGTCGATCTTGTTGGCCGCGACAAGCTGCGGCTTGGCGAGCATCTCCGCGTCATACAGCTCGAGCTCGCGACGAATGGTGTCGAAGTCCTCCACCGGATCGCGTCCCGATTCGCTGGAAATGTCGACCAGGTGAATCAATACCTTGGTGCGCTCGATGTGACGCAGGAACTGGTGGCCCAGCCCGTGCCCTTCGTGCGCGCCGGCGATCAGCCCCGGAACGTCGGCGACCACGAAACTGCGATCGCCGGACAGCGCGACGACGCCGAGATTGGGCGTGAGCGTCGTGAACGGGTAGTTGGCAATTTTCGGCTTGGCCGCCGAGATGACCGAGATCAACGTCGACTTGCCGGCGTTCGGAAAACCGACCAGTCCCACGTCCGCGAGCAGCTTGAGCGTGAGATGCAGGTCGAACTCCTCGCCGTCCTCGCCCGGCTGCACCTTGCGGGGCGCGCGGTTGGTGGAGGTCGCGAAGTGCGCGTTGCCCAGCCCGCCGCGCCCGCCCTTGGCGAGCAGCACCCGCTGGCCGACCCTCGTCAGGTCCGCCACGGGCTCGAGCTCGCCGGTATCGGGATCCTTCGAGAAGATCAGCGTGCCGACGGGTACGGGAATGTCGAGATCACGTCCGCCGCGCCCGGTGCGCAGCGCGCCCGCGCCGTTGCCGCCGCGCTGCGCCTTGTATTCGGGATTGAACTTGAAATGGACCAGCGTGTTGCGATGCGGATCGGCCACGGCATACACCGAGCCGCCGCTGCCGCCATTGCCGCCGTCGGGACCGCCGCGCGGAACGAATTTCTCGCGCCGGAAGCTGAGCGAACCGCTGCCGCCGTGCCCGGCTTCGATGTGGATGTCGACTTCGTCGACGAACTGCATAAGAAATAACAAATACAAAAAATAACGAACAACAAAAGGGAGGAGACCCTCCGTTTGTTATTCGCTATTCGTCATTTGTTATTAGCCTTCAACAGGATGCACTGAGATGAAGCGTCCCCGTTGTCCGTGATCCTCGAACTTCACCTTGCCGGTGACCTTCGCGAACAACGTGTCGTCCTTGCCGAGTCCGACGTTGACGCCGGGCTGATACTTGCGGCCGCGCTGGCGCACCAGAATCGAGCCGCCGGTCACGAGGTTGCCCTCGAAGCGCTTGACGCCAAGGCGCTGCGAGTTGCTGTCGCGGCCGTTACGAGACGAGCCCTGTCCTTTTTTTGTGGCCATGCGCTTACACCTGAATGTCGGTGATGCGGACGCGCGTCAGAAGGCTGCGATGGCCCTTTGTCCGACGATACTGCTTGCGCCGCTTCTTTTTGAATACGCGAACCTTCTTGCCCTTGTCGAGCTCGCCGACGACGCCGAGCACCTTGGCGCCGGCCACAAACGGCGTTCCCGCCGTCACGTCGCCGTTGTCGTTGCTGACGAGCAGGACCTGGTCGAAGGACACCTCGCCGCCCGCTTCGCCGGCATTGTGGCCGTCAATCGCGATGACGGCGCCGGTTTCGACGCGGAACTGTCGGCCTGAGGTCTGAATGATTGCAAACACGTGAGAATCTCCCGAGTTAAGGAACTTTCAAGGATACCACACAGGCCGGCGGGCTAGCAGGCTAGCGGGCTAGCAGGCTAGCAGGCTAGCGGGCTAGCAGGCTAGCGGGCTAGCGGGCTAGCGGCCTATTTCAGCAGCGTCCTGGTTCCCTTTATCTTCTGTGCGCTCAACGTGTTAAGGAAGGCCGGGAGCAGCCGATCCATGAGCTCGAAGTAGGACGACAAGGCCGGGGTCTGCTGGTTGGCGTTATAGAGGATTTCTTCCCGGAACGTCTCGGTGTGCAGGGTTTCGCCGGTCCGGCCGTCGATGAAAATAAACGTCGGGCGAAGCACGAAGCCCTTGCGCTCCATGTAGGTGCGCACCGGCACGACGACGCGGCGTCCGAAGGGGTCGTAGGATTCCTGCTCGCGCTGCACGAAGCCGGAGCGCTGCTGCGGCGCGAACAAAATGGCGCCGGTCACGATCAACGGCTGCTGATACTCCTCGCCAATCCGTTTCCAATACGCGACGTTCGCAAACAGATGCTGGTACTGCTCGAGATCCTTCTCGTCGTTGATGACCGGCGCCTTGTCCTGATCCGGCGGCGGCGTGGCGGCCTGTTGATCCGGCGCGGGGGGCGCGTTGGCCTCAGCGCTGTTCTGTCGGGCGATCTCGAGCAGCGGCAGCGTATCGGCGTCGATCACGCGCATGATGCCCTTGTTGCGCAGCTGGCTGCGAAGCAGGCGCACCGTTTCCATGTTGGCGTCGACGTCTTCGTTGGCGCCCGCGATGAAGCCGGCGATGAACACGCGCTGAAACGCCGACACGTCCAGCTTCGGACGGATCGGTGTTTCGATCGGAATCTCGGTATAGCTGGTGCACGCCGCAAGCGCGGCCATCGACACCAGGAGGAGACTAGCGCCCGTCTTTCTGAGCCGCGCGGTCATTGATTTCCTTGAACAGGTCGTAGTTCTGCCGGACGAGCGCATTGTTGGGTTCGAGCGCGAGCGCTTTTTCGTACGCTTCCCGCGCCTTGGCCAAGTGACCTTCGTGCTCGTAGGCTACCGCGAGGTTGTTGAACGCTGCGGCGTAGGTCGGATCGAGCTGGGCGGCGCGTTCCCAGCGGTAGATCGCTTCCTTCCACAGACCACGCTGCGCCACCTGGATACCGAACTCGACTTGTTCCTTGGCCTGCCCCCGCTGATCGGCCCACGCAGTGGATGCCGACGCCAAGGCCAAGAACAGAGCAAGTGCCAGATGTCGGGAGAACATGGTTCCTTAAAGTCACTATAGTCACCTCCCCCCGGGGGGGCAAGCGAACATTCCGAGATACTTACGACTCCAGAACCCGCCTCCCGGTTCCCGGCTCCCGGCTCCCGTCTCCCGTCTCCCGGTTCCCGGCTCCCGTGCTCCCGGCTCCCGGTTTTGTTGTATCGTCGTCGTTGGTCAGGGGCAGTCCCATGGTGATTCTGCATGGACTGCATTCATCGGGGCGCGTCCGACTATCCGCGGCTGCTCGCGGAGATTGCCGATCCTCCCGCCTTACTCTGGACGCGCGGCGACCGTTCGACCCTGTCGGCCACCGTCGTGGCGGTGATCGGTGCGCGCAACGCCTCCCGCGAAGGTTTGATCGCCGCCGGCGAGATTGCCTTCGACCTGGCGCGTGCCGGCGTGGTCGTGGTGAGCGGGCTGGCGCGCGGGATTGATTCCGCCGCGCATCGTGGCGCGCTCGATGCCGGCGGCAGGACCATCGCGGTTCTCGGCACGGGGATCGATCGGGTCTACCCGCCGGAAAACGATCTGCTGACGGAGCAAATTGCCTCTGCGGGGGCTGCTGATTACGGAGTTCCCGCCCGGCACGCATCCCGCGGACTGGCACTTTCCCAAACGCAACCGCATCATCAGCGGCCTCTCACGCGCCGTCGTGGTGGTGGAGGCCAAGGACAAGAGCGGCTCGCTCATTACCGCGCGGATGGCGGCCGACCAGGGGCGGGACGTCATGGCCGTGCCCGGAACGTTCGTCGGCGGCCGCAATCGAGGCGCCAACGCCTTGTTACGGGACGGGGCAAAGCTCGTGGAGTCTGCGGTCGATATCCTTCAGGAACTCGGTCTCGATGGCAGCGCCGCCCCTCGGCAGGAATCCGTGGAAGCTGTTGAATTCACGGTAGATCAGGTTGCCGACCAGCTCAACATTCCGCCCGGAGAAGCCCTCGCGCGTTTGCTCGAATGGGAACTCACCGGAGAAGTTCAACGGATTGGATCGGGGCGCTTCGTGCGCTCCCGGGGTAAGGTGTAGAGAAAGTAGATGGCGAAAACGTCAGTCCCGCTAGTCATTGTTGAGTCGCCCGCAAAGGCCAGGACCCTGGCCCGCTTCCTCGGTGCCAAGTACCGGGTTGAGGCGAGTTACGGGCACATTCGCGACCTGCCCGAGTCGGCTGCCGAAGTGCCGGCGGAGATCAAAGGCAAGTCGTGGGGCCGCATGGGCGTCGACACCGACGGCGACTTCACGCCGTACTACGTCGTCCCGGCCGACAAGAAAAAGAACGTCACCGCCCTTCGCGCGGCGATGAAGGATGCGTCGGAGCTGATTCTCGCAACCGACCCGGATCGCGAAGGCGAGTCGATCAGCTGGCACCTCAAGGAGCTGCTCAAGCCCAAGGTCAAGGTCCGCCGCATTGTCTTCCACGAGATCACCGAAGAAGCGGTGAAGGCGGCGCTTGCCGAAGCGCATGATGTGGACGAGAACCTGGTCCGCGCGCAGGAGAGCCGGCGCATCCTGGATCGCCTCTACGGCTACACGCTGTCGCCGGTGCTGTGGAAGAAAGTGCAGACCGGTCTCAGCGCGGGCCGCGTGCAGAGCGTGGCGGTGCGCGTGATTGTCGAGCGCGAGGA
Organism: uncultured Acidimicrobiia bacterium; assembly: GCA_963795125.1. Classification (GTDB taxonomy): domain Bacteria; phylum Acidobacteriota; class Vicinamibacteria; order Vicinamibacterales; family UBA2999; genus 12-FULL-67-14b. Next base: position 989,065 of record CAWCGQ010000003.1, read on the forward strand.
GGAACGCATTGCGTTCCGCTCCGCCGGCTACTGGGACCTCGAAGCGAAGCTGCGCGGCGGCGCGAGCGAGTTCACCGCGACGCTCGCCAAGGTTGGCGGCCAGCGCGTCGCGACCGGCAAGGACTTCGACAGCAAGGGTGTGCTCGAATCGAACACCGTCCGCCTGCTCGGCGAGAAGGACGCGCAGGGCTTGCGCGAGACGTTGATGCGCCGCCTGCCGTGGACGGTCACGAGCGTCGAGGAGAAACCCTACACGCAGCGCCCCTCGCCGCCATTCACCACCTCGACGCTTCAGCAGGAAGCGAACCGCAAGCTCGGGTTTTCATCCGAGCGGACCATGCAGATCGCGCAGCGGCTGTTCCAGGGCATGGACCTCGGCGGCGGCGATCTCGAGGGCGTGATCTCGTATCACCGCACCGACTCGACCACGCTCAGCCAGAAGGCGCTCGCCGAAGCGGCGACCGCGGTGAAGGAGCTCTACGGGGCCGAGTACCACAACCAGCGCCAGTACCAGACCAAGGTGCGTAACGCCCAGGAAGCGCACGAGGCGATCCGCCCCACGCACTTCAATCGCACGCCCGCGTCGCTCGAAAAGATTCTCGAGTCCGACGAACTCCGGGTCTACGAGTTGATCTGGAAGCGCGCGGTCGCGTCGCAGATGGCCGACGCCAGGCTGTTGCGCACCAGCGTCGAGATTACCGGCGACACCAACGACGGCGGGCCGGTGACGTTCACCGCCAGCGGCAAGGCGATCGAATTCCCGGGCTACCTGCGCGCGTATGTCGAAGGCTCGGACGATCCGGGCGCGGAACTCGCCGACCAGGACACGGTGCTGCCGAAGCTGGCGGTCGGCGACGAGGTGTGGTCGCCCGACAAGCTCGACAAGGAACTGATCCTGCTCGGTCTCGACGCCAAGGGGCACGAAACCTCGCCGCCGGCGCGCTATACGGAAGCCTCGCTCGTCAAGCGTCTCGAAGAGGAGGGCATCGGCCGCCCGTCCACCTACGCGCCGACCGTCGCGACGATTCAGCGCCGCGGCTACGTGTCGCGCCAGGGCAAGGCGCTGGTGCCGAGCTTCACCGCATTTGCGGTGACGCGCCTGCTGCGCAACCACTTCGCCGACTACGTCGACATTGGCTTCACCGCGGAGATGGAAGAGATCCTCGACAAGATCTCGAACGGCGAAAAGGACTGGCTGCAGTTCCTGGCCGAGTTCTATCGTGGCGACAGCAAGCACCGCGGCCTCGAGCATCTCGTCGAGGACAAGGGGCAGTCGATCGAGTACCCGATTATCGAGCTTGGCCGCGATCCCGAAAGCAATCTGCCGGTGCGTGTCCGCATCGGCCGCTACGGCCCCTTCCTGCAGCTGGGCGATCAGAACGACGGCGGCCCGCGCGCGTCGCTGCCGGAAGATCTGGCGCCGGCCGACCTGACCATCGACAAGGCGATCGCGCTGCTCAAGGCCAAGGCCCAGGGGCCGAAGTCGCTCGGCGTCGATCCGGCCAGCGGCCTCCACGTCTACGTGATGCACGGCCGCTTCGGCGCCTACGTCCAGCTTGGCGAGACGCCGGAAGATCGCGACATCAAGCCGCGCCGCGCCTCACTTGGCCGCGACCACACCGAAGAAACCATCACGCTCGACGTGGCGCTGAAGCTGCTGTCGTTGCCGCGCGAGCTCGGCCAGGCGGACGATGGCGAGGCGATCCTGGCCAACGTCGGTCGCTTCGGCCCGTACGTCAAGCAGGGCACGGAGTTCCGCTCGCTCGAGGACACCGACGACGTCTACACCATTGCGCTCGAGCGTGCCAAGGAGCTGCTCGCGCAGCCGAAGAAGTCGATGCGCCGCGCGCGCCAGGCGCCGAAGGAACTGAAGGCGCTCGGCAAGCATCCCGACAGCGGCGAGGCCGTCCGTGTGCTCGATGGCCGCTATGGCCCGTACGTCACCGACGGCACGACCAACGCCTCCGTGCCCAAGGGCACGCAGGTTGAAGCCTTGACGATGTCCGCCGCGGTCGAATTGTTGAACGCGCGCGCCGGCATGGGCGGCTCGAAAAAAGCCAAGGGTCGCGGGCCCAAGGCCAAGGCGGCCAAGGCCGCGCCCAGGAAGAAATCTGCGGCAAAGAAGAAGCCCGCGGCCACCGCCTGAGTTATCCTCGCGTCCTCGATGATTGAAACCATAACCACCGCAAACGGCTGGCTGAACTCCTACGTCTGGGGCTGGCCGATGATCCTGCTCCTGGTCGGCACCGGCCTGCTGCTGACCATCATCACCGGCGGGGTGCAGTTCCGCTATCTCGGCTTCGCGCTGCGCGAGGTGCTCGGCAAGATCACGCAGAAGAGCACCGCGGCCGGAGAGGTGTCGCCGTTTCAAGCGGTGGCCACCGCCCTCGCCTCGACCGTCGGCGTCGGCAACATCGCCGGGGTGGCGACGGCGATTTCCATTGGCGGACCCGGCGCGCTGTTCTGGCTGTGGGTGTCGGGCGTGCTCGGCATGTGCACCAAGTTCGCCGAAATCGTCGTCGCCCTGCACTACCGCGAGCCCGACGCGTCCGGGCAGATGCGCGGCGGCGCGATGTACGTGCTCAGCCGCGGCCTCGGGCTGCCGTGGCTCGGCACCATCTTCGCGGGCCTGGTGGCCCTGGCGGCGTTTGGCATCGGCAACATGGTGCAGTCCAATTCGGTGGCCTCGAGCCTGCAGGCGTCGTTCGGCGTCAGCCCGATGCTCACCGGTCTGGTGCTTGCGGCCATCACCGCGACGGTGATTCTCGGCGGCATCAAGCGCATCGGGCAGTTGACGGAGTACCTGGTGCCGCTGATGGCGCTGTTCTATCTCGGCGGCGGCATCTTCATCCTGGTCCGCTTCGCGTCGGAGATTCCCGGGGCGTTGTCGCTCGTCATGTCGTCGGCGTTTTCCGGCGCGGCGGCGACCGGCGGTTTCGCCGGATCGACCGTCATGCTCGCCATGCGCTACGGAATTGCGCGCGGGTTGTTCTCGAACGAAGCGGGCCTCGGCAGCGCGCCGCTGGTGCACGCGGCGGCCCGCACCGATCACCCGGTGCGGCAGGGTCTCTACGGCATCTTCGAGGTGTTCGTCGATACCGTCCTGGTCTGCACGACCACCGGGCTGGCCATTCTCGTGACCGGGGTGTGGTCGGAGGGCTCGACCGGCGCGGCGCTGGCCGGCGAGGCGTTCTCGGTCGGTCTTCCCGGCACCTGGGGCAACATCGTCGTCACCACCAGCCTGGTGCTGTTTGCCTTCTCCACCGTGATTGGCTGGAGCTACTACGGCGAGACCGCCATCGTCTATCTGTTCGGGCCGAAGGCCGCCCTGCCCTACAAGCTGGCCTGGCTGGTGTTCATCTACCTCGGCGCCGTCGGGTCGCTGCACCTGGTGTGGGACGTGGCGGACACGCTCAACGGGCTGATGGCCATTCCCAACCTGATCGCGGTGCTGGCCTCGATCGGGCTGCTGCGCCGGTTGATGCGCGAGTTCTTCGCGACGGCCCGCTGAACGCGGCGGCGGGCGCACGGGCGGTGAAGCCGCCTGGCAGGCGGCAAGCTGGGCGTCGACGTGACCGTTCACGAGATGCGGCAGCTCGTGTCGCGCCGACAAGATCGACAACGCGGTCGGCCTGATCAAGGTAGAGAGGCGGCGTCTCGGATCGCGCGTGAGGCGTGCGGCTGATGCGGCGCGCGTTCCGCGTCAGCGGACGCTGTCGTGCCAGTTGAGGATCAGCGTGATGGGTGTTGCCAGCACTTTGTCGGACGTCACGTTGATCACGAAGCGGCCATCGCGGGACACGTCGTATTGGTGGGTGAACGGGCTGACGGCGGCACTTTCAGCAAACGCAGGGCTGAACAGCGGCACGGGTGCACCGGCATTAAACTCCGCGCCGCGCCCGTCCACTGGCGCCGCCATCAGTTTGCCGTCCGGCGCGACGAAGTACAGCTCGTTGCCCTTGTGGCTCCATCGCGCCAGCACGCCGCCACTTGAAGAGACCGGCCAGGCGCGGCCCCCTGACGGGAAAGCGCGCACTGCAATCTCGAATCGGCCGGAGTCGTTCGTCTGGTAGGCCAGCCAGCGACCGTCAGGAGAGAACGTCGCGGTGCTTTCATCGAATCTCGTCGCCAGAACGCTTTGCGCCTTCGCGTCCCGCTGCCCCATTGGCAACACCCACAGATCTCGACCCGCTCCAGGGTCGAGGGTGAAGAAGGCCAGCCACCGGCCGTCGCGGGACCAGTCGCTCGGCGTCGCGCTTTCCAACGTCGCGGACAACGTCTTCGTTGACAGCAGCGCCTCATCACTACGGTCGCCGTTGAGGGGCGTCTCGTAGATCGATTCGACGGCGGCGGTCCGTCTCGAGCGAAAGACCAGGCGGCGTTCGTCCGGTGACCAGACCGGAAATGTGTCAGGACCGGGATCGCTCGTCAGCCGGATGGGTGCGGCGCGGGTGGGGTCGAGGATCCACACATCTTCGTTGCCTTGCACGCTCCGCCTGATCGCCACTCGCTGCCCGCTGGGCGAGAGCACAGGCCCGACGGGCGTTGCGGGGTCCGGCTCCGAAAAGTCTTCAAGTGCCTCACCGTTTCGGTTGAACCACCGTAATTGCGCTCGCGGCCCCCGACCCGTCCTATACGCGAGCGGACCCGCCGCCGAAATCGCGAAGGCGCTGCGCCCGTTGAGCGAGGGCACCGGACTGGCCAGTGGGGTCGGGCTCCCCGCTACCGTATTTGTGGCATCGTCGAAGGACTGGGCCAACAGCGTCCCATCGCGCACGTAAATCAGTTGTGCGGGCGGTCGAAACTGAGCGGAGCCATCGGCAGCGACGATCCGTTTCCCGGTTGGCTGATCGAGGGTGGCGAGATACACGCCGCGAACGTCTGGATCGCCGCTCTGGAGAAAAAAGAAGAAGCGCCTGCCGTCTGGATGCCAGACCGGAAACTGGTGCCCGGCGGCGCCAAGCTGCGTCGTCGCGGTCGCGACTTCCGAGCTGGCCGCCGACACTCGGAAGATCGCGCTGGCACCGCGCGGCGCGAACAGAATCGTACCGTCGGCGTTCCAGGATCCGCCCCGGCTGGCCGGTGCATCGGCCAGAGTGACCGTGCCGCCACCGGCGACATCGACGCGTTTCAACTTGCCGTTGGCGAAGAAGCCAATCGAGCGGCCGTCCGGCGCCCAGAACGGATGGACCGCGCCCTCGGTCTCCGCCACCGGCGTGGGTATCGCGCTGTCGACCGAACGTAGCCACAATCGCAGCGGGCCTTCGTCTCCGCCAGCGGCATAAATCACCTTCTTGCCGTCGGGCGACAACGCGAACGAGTACGGATCGCCCGCGTCTGGTGTCGTGATGTCGAGGCGGAGTTCCTGCGGCGCCGGCGTCTGTTGGAGCGACCGCAACGCCAGTCCGGTCGAGACCATCGCTGCGAGCGCGACGATCGTCGTGAGTGTCCAGCTGGGCCGCTCGCGTCCGCGAGGGCGCGCGGGGGCGGCAGCAACGTCGTCGGCAGCGGCCATCACGTCCTCGATCTCCATCCGCACAGCGGCAGCGGAGTCGAGGCGCTTCGCCCGATCCTTCTCCAGGCACTTCTTGAGCAGCCGCCGAATCGCGTTGGGCGTGCCGGTTGGCAGCCGTTGCCAATCGGGCGCATCGCGCAGCACGGTGGTGATGGTCTCGCTCCGTGATTGACGAGCGAACGCGCGGTGGCCGGTGAGCATTTCGTAGAAGACGCATCCGAGGCCCCAGATGTCGCTCCGGCGATCGACCACGCCGCCCTTCGCCTGCTCGGGCGACATGTAGGCCGCGGTGCCAAGGATCACGCCGCGCTCCGTCAGCATCGGCGACGTAATGGTTGGGGAATTCTCAAGGCCGTGCGCCGACGGCTCTAAGGGCTGGACCATCCTGGCCAAGCCGAAGTCGAGGACCTTCACCGCGCCGTCTGGACGCACCCTGATGTTGGCCGGCTTCAAGTCGCGATGCACCACTCCGATTTCGTGGGCCGCCTCGAGCGCTTCCGCGATCTGTCGGAAGATCGGCAGGGCTTCTTCAAGCGCCAGTGGTCCCCGGCGCAGCCGCTCCGCGAGATCTTCGCCTTCGACGAACTCCATCGCCAACGCCCGGGTATCGGCCGGGCCATGTACCAGCCCGTAGATCTGCGCGATGTGCGGATGATTCAGCGAGGCCAGCGTCTTGGCTTCGCGCTCGAAACGCGAGATGCGCTCCGGGTCGGTGACGAACAGGTCGGGTAGTACTTTGAGCGCGACCAGCCGATCGAGCTCGCGGTCGCGCGCGCAGTAGACTTCGCCCATGCCGCCCGCGCCGATCGGGCGTTGAACTTCGTAGGGGCCGAAACAGGTTCCCGACGAGATGGGCACGCGACCAGATGATAACCCTTGAACTCGCCGTCAGGGGGCTCGCTTCTGCCGCCACAATTGCGGCGGTCGCGCTATCCTGATCACGTGATCCACATCGTCGGCGGCGGCCTCGCGGGCTGTGAAGCTGCCTGGCAGGGGGCGGAACTCGGCGTTGACGTGACGATTCACGAAATGCGGCCGCTGCACCCCACCGCAGTCCATCAGACCGGCGCGCTCGCCGAGCTGGTGTGCAGCAACTCGTTTCGCGCCGACAAGATCGACAACGCGGTCGGCCTGATCAAGGAAGAGATGCGGCGCCTCGGATCGCTCGTGATGCGCGCGGCCGATGCGGCGCGCGTGCCGGCCGGCGCGGCGCTGGCGGTCGACCGGCACCTGTTCGCCGCGACGGTGACGGCGGCGGTGGAATCGCATCCGCGCATCCGGGTGTCACGCGAGGAGGTGCCCGCGGTGCCGGGCCGCGAATGGTCGCCGGTGATTATCGCCACCGGCCCGCTGACGTCGGATGCCCTGTCACGCAGCATTCAGCAGATGCTCGGCGAGGAGCACCTCGCGTTCTACGACGCGATCAGTCCCATCGTGCTTGCGGAATCGATCGACATGTCGAAGGTGTTCCGCGCATCGCGATGGGGTCGCAACGTGTGGAGTCCCGAGCCCGGCGCGGCGCTGGAGCAGTCGGGGGACGGCGATTACCTGAATTGTCCGATGACCAAGGCGGAGTACGACGCGTTTTACGCGGCGCTCGTCACCGCCGAGTCGGCGACGGTTCACGATTTCGACAACACCAAATTCTTCGAAGGCTGTTTACCGATCGAAGTGATGGCGCATCGCGGTGAAGCCACGCTGCGCTTCGGGCCGATGAAGCCGGTCGGGCTCAAGGATCCGCGGACCGGTCAGCTGCCGTACGCCGTGGTGCAGTTGCGCCAGGACACGCTGGCGGGCGATCACTACAGCCTGGTCGGATTTCAGACGCAGATCAAATGGGGCGATCAGGCGCGGCTCCTGAAAATGATTCCCGGGCTCGAGCACGCCGAGTTCGTCCGTTTCGGCATGGTGCATCGCAACACCTACATCTGCGGGCCGAAAGTGCTGCTGCCGACGTGGCAGACCCGGCAGCGGCCCGATCTGTTTTTCGCCGGCCAGGTCTCCGGCGTCGAGGGCTACGTCGAGTCCGCGGCGTCAGGCCTGATCGCCGGTCGCAACGCCGCCGCGCTCGCCCGGGGCGAGGCGCCGCAGGCGGCGCCGCGCACCACCGCGATTGGATCGCTGGCCTACTACGTGTCGCATGCCGACGCGAAGACCTACCAGCCGACCAACATCACGCACGGCATCATGCCGCCGCTCGACGACCCGCCGCGCGACAAGATGAAGAAGAAGCTGCTGATTGCCGAGCGCGCGCTGGCCGATCTCGCCGCCTGGTCGGCGGCGCCGGTGCCGGCGAACCCCTAGCCACCGCCGCTGCCATGCGCGATCACCTCAAGTCGTTTCTCGCCTACCTCAAGCTCAATCGTCATGTCTCGCCGCACACCGTGCGCGCCTACGACAGCGATGTGACGCAGTACCTGGCCTGGGTCGCCTCGGCCACCGGCAAGAAGATGTCGCAGCTCGAGCCCGACGACCTCGACATGGCCTCGGTGCGTTCGCATCTGGCCGAACTCAACAAGGCGGGCAAGGCGCGATCGTCGGTGGCGCGGAAACTCTCCGGCCTGCGCACGTTTGTCAGGTATCTGCGCCGCGAGGAGATCATCGAGCATGACCCGACCGCGATGGCGGTCGCACCCAGGCGCGATCAGACCATCCCGACCCATTTGTCGGAGCCCGAAATCGAGCGGTTGATCGAAACGCCCAACACCGGCGAGCCGCTCGGCCGGCGCGACCGCGCCATCCTCGAGCTGTTCTACGCGTCGGGCCTGCGCCTGAGCGAGCTGGTCGCGATCGATCTCGAAGACCTGAGCCTGAGCGAGCGGATGGTCCGGGTGATGGGCAAGGGCGGCAAGGAGCGGCTGGTGCCGTTCAACCAGAGCACCGCGGCCGCCGTGAAGGCGTGGATGCGCGACCGCGAAGCGATCCTGCTGGCGCGACCGCGGCCGGCGCCGCCGCGCGCGGCCGCCAGGAGCCGCGCGGTCCGGGCCGCCCCTCGCCAGGTGGACACCCGCGATCCGCTGTTCATCAACTACCGCGCCACCCGCCTCTCCGGCCGCAGCGTCGACCGGTTGCTGCGCCGCTACGTCGCGCAGTGCAGCACCCGCATGGGGATCAGCCCGCACGCGCTGCGCCATTCGTTTGCCACGCATCTGCTGCAGCGCGGCGCCGATCTCCGCGCCATCCAGGAACTGCTGGGGCACGCGCGGCTGAGCACCACGCAGCGCTATACGCACGTCAATGCTGCGCAGTTGATCGACGTCTATCGCAAGTCGCATCCCCGCGCCGGCCGTCGGGGCTGAACGCGACCGCCGGGATCAATCCGGTTCGCCGATCAGCATGAAGCCGGCCCACAGCGCGGGATGGGAGGGCAACACCACCGGACCGGCCACGCTCTCGATCGTGACGGTACCGGCCCGCAGATTTCGCAGGAAGGCGAGTTGCGCGTTGCGCAGTGCGCGGGCCTTGGAGGCGCCGCCACGCCAGCCGCGATAAAAGCCCGGGATCAGGTGCGCGCTCGATTCGTCGGCGACGTCCCAGACGCTGGTGATCAGCGACGGCGCGCCGGCGTACATGAACGCACGCGCGAACGTCGCCATGCCGTCACCGGTGACGCGCCCGCCGCCGGAACGACACGCGCTCAGCACCACCACGTCCGCCTGCAGTTTCAATCCGTAGATCTCCTGCGCGGTCAATGTCCCATCGTCCGGCGAGGTGGCGGAACCGCCGAGGGCGAGGAAGGAGTTGAACGGGTCGGCGTCGCTGACGATGGCGTGGGTGGCAAAGTGCAGCACGCCCTTGCCGGCGGTGGTGCTGCGTACGCGGCTCTCGGTCGCGGCATCACCCTCGAGCACCGTGACGCGATCCTTCGGCGACAGCCCGGCAATGGCGCGCGCTTCGACCCGAGATCCGGGCAGGCCCGGAAGTTGCGGGTCGAGCGGCGATTTCGGCCGATAGGACGGATCCGCGACCACGAGTAGATCGCTCGAGCGGGCGTCGTCGCGCCGACGCCCGGCGGTGAAGTCGAGCACCGCGCCCGCCGGGACGTAGTGCAGCATGAAGTCCTCGAGCAGGTAGCGTTGGCGGGCGTCCTGAAGCGCGGCAAACGACAGCATCGCGAGCGGGCCATGCGGCACGATGCTGACCAGCGCGCCCGGCGTGCGCGGCAATGACCCGCGCACGGGTTTGATCACCAGGTCGTAGAGTTGCCGCCACGCTGCCGTGTCCCTGTTGCCGCCATCAAACCGTGAGGTGGCGCGAATGAGATCGGCTAGTTTCGACTCGCGCACCGGGACCGTCGCCGAGTGCAGCTCGCCGTCGGGCGCGAGCGTCCAGATAAACAGCCGCGTCGGCGAGACCCAATACATCAGCAGCGTCGACCCGAGCCGCGTCGCCACCCGTGTGAGATCGCCGACGGTGGCGGCACGCGCGGCTCGCGCCCCTTCTTGCATCACCAGGTCACGGCTGGCCAGCAGATCAACGAAGGCGCGGGAACGGGCGAGCTCGGCGGTTTCCAGTGCGTCCCGTACCAGGCCATCGGCCAACTGCATCTCGATGGTGCGGCTGTACCAGGACTGCATCGCGGCGCCGAAATTCTGCCGCGAAAAATCGGCCGGCATCAGCCGCGCGCGAATCCGTTCGAGCATGGTGGCGCCGGCGTTGAGATCGCCGAGGGCGGCGGCGCGGTTGCCGCGCGCAAGGTGCGCTTCGGCCCGCTCGTCGAGCGCGGCGAAACAAATCGCGTCGTCGCGTTCGGCGCAGATCGCGACGGCCTTGTGGGAGGCGTCGAGCGCGGCATCGTAGCGGCCCATCAGGCGGTAGACCTCTGACAACTGCGAGTATCGGAGTTGCGGGTAGGTGTCGAGCTGGCGCTCGATGACTCCTTCGAGGACCCGCGCCGACTCCTCGTACGCTTCCTGTTCGATCAGCGACGACACCAGATTGGCGCGGATGAAGTCCTGGACGCGCGCGCTGGAGGCGGTGACGGCGCTGTCGAGCGCGCGCTTGAGATAGGTGCGCGCGCGGCGATGATCGCCCATCGCCTGGTAGGTCACGCCAACCGCATTCAGGCTCTGGACGAGCACTACCGACTCGGGCAGCTTCTCGTGCAGCGACAGTGCCTTGAGTTGATAGTTCAGCGCGGTCTCGAGCTGTCCGTGATTACGGTACAAACGGCCGAGGCTGTTGTAGATCGTGCCGAGCTCTTCAATGTCGGCGGCGGCCGTCGCGACGACCTCCGCTTCCACCAGCTTGTGGAACGCGCGCTCGTACTGTCCATCGGTGAAGAGGCCGTCACCCCAGAGATGCAGGGCATCAGCTTCGACACCCTTCGACCCCGTCGCCCGCGCGCGCGGCACCGCCTTGGCGAGGATGCGCTCCTCATCGACGAACGGCTGCTTCCCGTACGTGACCACGCCCACCGCGGCCTCGGCAGCGCCCGCATCATCGTCCAAACGCTCGAACAGCGCGAGCGCCCGCGCAAAGTGCGCCGCTCTGTCGTCGACCTGTCCGATCGCTGCATCCGCGAGGCCAAGCAAATATTCGGCGCGCGCGACCACGGCATCGCGGCCACGCTGATCGAGGGCGGAGGTGTTCACCGCTTCAATGGCGGCCTGCAGGGTGCGTATGGCATCGGACGGCTGTTTTGCGTCGAGCAGCGCCTGGCCCGCCCGCACCAGCTCGCCCGGGTCGGTTGACGGCCGCGCGGCCTGGTTCGGGCGCTCACGCGACGCGACCGGTGTCGACGACACCGCACCTGCAACGATCGCACTCGCCACACAGAGACCGCGCAGTCCACGCTCGATGGCGACGATCATTGGCGTTCGGGGAGCAGCTCGCAGGCCTTGGCGGAGCCGTCACGATCGCAGATCGATCGCAGACGCAGCTGTGCCGCCGCGACGTCGCCGGATCGCTCTTCCGCGATCGCAAGGTACCAGGCGACGTCGCCGGCAAACGCCGGGTCGCCGATGGCCTGCGCCCGCTTCAGGTGCACCGCCGCGCCGCTCCAGTCGTTGAGAAACAGTCGTGCGACGCCCTGATAGAGCGCCGCTTCGACCAGGTCGGGGTAGCGCTCGGCAACGATGGCGAACTCCCGATCCGCCGTTGCATCGTCGCCGGCACGGAACGCTTCGAGTGCGGGCTTCAGCGCGACCAGCACGGGATTGTCGGCACCCTGCCCGCGCCAGGTCATCGCCCGCAGGCTGATCCGCACCCGCGGACGCTCGAGCGGGATGAGGAATGCCGGCGGCGCCGGCGCAGCAGGGGTGGCACGCTGCGGGGCGTGCGCCGCCACCGCCGGGGGGGGCGCCATGACGATCGCGGGATCGGCCCGGCGCGTCATCCACCACGCCGAGCCGACGAGCGCAACCGTGCCGAGGGCCGCGGCGACCTGCCAGCGCCACGGCGGGGACCTGCGCTCGCGATCGGCGGCGCGGGTCTCCTGGGTGATGCGATTGAACAGCCGTGTCTCGGCCTCGGCGTCGAGTGCGGCGGAGTCGTTCAAGGCGCCGATCAGCCCGCGCGTCCGCTGGTTGCGCGCGAGGTGCGCCTGCGCCGATGCCTCCAGCTCCCCCGGGAGCACGCCCTCGCCGGCCGCGCGCAATACGTCGAGCGGCGGTTGCTCGCCACGCCGACCCGCGGCGGCAAGCTCGCGCGCCAGCCCCTCGGGAATCTGCTGTTCGTCCTCGTCCCATCCATCGGCCGGAGTCTTCATGCCACTTTCCCAGAGTGTGCCTTGCGCAACAGCGTCAACGCATACTGCAAGTGCCCGCGCACCTGTGTTTCCGTAAGGCCGGTGTGAGCCGCAATCTCCGCTCGCGACATTCCGTAGCTGTAACGCAAGACCAGACAGGCGCGATGCACAGGCTTCAGATCCACCGAGTCGAGGATGCCTGGCTCGGCCGGCTCCACCGAGATCGGTTCGATCGACTGCGTTTCATACCGCTGCTCGACGACGCGATGGCGCCAGAGATCGCGAGCGCGGTTGCGCACCACGGTGAGCAGCCACGCCGGCAACTGGCTCTGATCGACGCTGTCGAAATTGCGAAACAGCGACAGAAAGGCTTCGGACGTGAGATCCTCCGCCGTCTCACGCCGGCCGCACACCCTCATCGCGTAGCGAAACACCGCCTGCGCGTGCTGGCGATACAACTCTTCGAACGCCGCCATCTTGTATACGGGCGTGGGTCGGGCAATGACACAACGCCGGACGCCATTATGACGGTTCACCGGCCCGGCCCGTATTCCAGTCATGCGCGATACTTCCCGCTATTGTTGGGCCCGTGTTTTTCGGTCCCTGGCGAACGCGCGGCTGGCGGCCGCCGCCGGCACGATCCTGGCCGCGCTCGTCGCGGTGTCACCCTCGGAAGCCGCATTTCGCGGCGACCAAGGGCGGATTGTCTTCAGCCGCAATGGCGATCTGTTTTCGATGTTGCCCAATGGCACGGACCTGCGCGCCATCACCTCCACGGCGGACGACGATCGCTGGCCGCGCTGGTCGCCCGACGGTCAGCACCTGGTGTTGGTCCGCGACAACGATCTCTACCTGATGCGGTGGGTCGGCGACTCGCCCGACCCGCTCGTCCAGCTCACGACCGCGGGCGATGTGGCCGGCGCACCTTCCTGGCATCCCGACGGGACGCGCGTCGCCTACGCCCGAGTGAACCAGGGCATCTGGAGCGTGACGCTGGACGCCGCCGTCAGCAGCCCGCTCATCGCCGGCCCGTATGTCACGCCGGCGTGGTCGCCCCGCGGTGACTGGATCGCGTTCAGCGACGGCACGAGCCTCTATCGTTCGAACCTCGGGTCGGCGCCCGTCAGGTTGACCATCGATCCCACCCATCAGGACGATCAGCCGGCGTGGTGTCCGGACGGTGAACGCATCGTCTATCGAGCGACGGACTCGGCGGCCGGCAACAGCAGCGGCATCTATTACCTGTTGCCCTTCCGTCCGGCGAGTGGTGGCGGGTTCGTCGGTGGAGGAGTGTTCTACGGCACCGATAGCGAGCCGGCGTGCCGGCCCGACGCCACGCCCGACGCGCTACTGGGTTCGCTGCCGGAGGTGGTCATCACCCGCCGCAACGGCGCGGGCGGCACCGATGTCGCGGTCGGCCCGTTGCCCAACAGCTTCAACGCCACCGACCCGTGGTTTCGCAACCTGATTGGCGGCGACAGCTCGCGCAATGCCGAGGCCGACTGGCAACCCAAGCTGGCGTGGGATACGCGGGTCCTCGAGACCAACAGCTCCACGGTTGCGGCCGTGCGCGTCACGGTGCCACTCTCGTTGCCGCGCCCGCTCGTGCTCAGCTGGTCGCTGTCCCCGCTGTCCGCAACCGCATGGGAGGACTACCAGCCGGCGGGCGGCAGCGTGCCCGTCGGGGCGAACGAAACGGAGATCGTGATTCCAGTCACCATCATTGGCGACACGATTGCGGAACCCGAGGAATCGTTCGCGGTGACGGTCGGGTTCTCGGGCTTCGAGTCCACGGCGCTCGTCACGATCGTCGACGATGACCCGCGCTCGCAGGGGCCGATCGCGGTTGACGTGGCGATGAATCGCTCGGCTCTCTATCCGTACGCCGATGGTCTGGCGGCGAGCGTGTCGTTTCCGCAAGATGCCGAACACCTTGCGATGTCCCCGGATGGTGCGCGCGTCGCCTACCGCAGCCGCGAGTCAGGCGCCTACGAGATATGGGTCGCCGATACCCTGCGGTCGTTCGGGACGGCCACAAGGCTCACCACCGTTGCGTCGGACACATCCGGCTCGGCAGCGAGCCGGCCCGCGTGGTCGCCCGACGGCGGCACCATTGCGTTTGTCGTCGATGGCCCGAGCATCTGGCTGATGGACGCCGACGGCGCCAACAAGAGACCGTTGACCGTCGGTGACCACCCCTCGTGGTCACCAGACGGGCGCCGCATCGCGTTTCACCGCGGAACGGGTTCGCTCAACTGCGGCCCTGGCGGATGCGGTTCGAGCCTGCACGTCATCGACGCCGACGGCCAGCACGAGCACAAGCTAATTGGTTATCCAGGAGCGCCGTCCGATCCAATCGAGCACCAGGTCTTCCCTGGTTGGGATCCCGACTGGTCGCCCGATGGCCTTTACCTGACCTATACGGGCCAGTACTTCATCTCCTTCGATGGTGGCTATAGCGAGCCGCGCGTCATGCTGCTCGAGTTCGAAAGCGCGATCCGGCCAGGTCCGCCCTTCGATCAGGGGCCCGTGAATCCGCGGCCGCTCGTCGACCCGTCAGGTCCCGGGGCGTCGCCCTGTCAGGCGCCGAGCTGGTCGCCCGACGGCGGGCGCATCGTCTACTCGTGCCGCAACACGATTGGCCTGCACGCGCTGACTCCGGTCGACACGCTCTGGGTCGCCGATGCTCAGGGGGCGACGACGGTGTGGACGGGGCTGGGTGGCGTGTCTTCCGACTGGGGCACCTGGCCATCGAACCTCCAACCGGCGGCCGCCCTGGCGCCGCCCTCGAGCGTCGCGATCACTGAGGCCGATGCGGACCGGGTGTTGACGATACCGGTGGGCCTGTCGTTCTTCGGATCGGCTGCGCCCGCGGCAATCGACGTGACGTGGCAGGTCGTGGCTGAAACCGCGTCGGGCGGGGTCGACTACTCGCCCTCGGAAGGGGTAATCACCTTCAGACCCGGCGAGAGGCTGGTGCCGCTGTCACTCGTGGTGCACGGCGACGACGAGGGCGAATCGAACGAGACCTTCATCGTCTGCCTCACGGCCGACCCCGACGCCAGCACCTGCCAGTGGTCGACTCGCGTCACCATTCTCGATGACGATTCGGGAGACCGCCCGCCGGTGGCGGTCAATGACATCGCCGCGACCGCGGAGGGCAGGCCCGTCGACATCGACGTGCTGGCCAACGATCACGACCCCGACGGCAACGCCCTGACGCTGACGGCGGTCGGGCCGACCGCACATGGCGCCACCACGTTTGTCGGCGGGACCATCACCTACACGCCGAATCCAGGTTTCGGAGGCGTCGAGCATTTTGTCTACACCGTGTTTGACGGCGCGCTCTCTGCGCAAGGCGCGGTGAGCGTCTACGTCGGCGACGAGCCCGCGCCGCCAGCGTCGGTGCTGACGGTCACGCCGCCGTTCCTCGACTTCGGCGTGGTGCCGGTCAACAAGACCCGAGATGTGTTCGTCACCGTCACCAATGGCACCGCTGGCCCCGTGTCGCTGGCCGAGAGCTGGCTGGTGTCGCAGGGCGCGCCATTTCCCTTTGACCTGCCCGACTTCGAGGGCTGTCCCCGCGTGTCGATCCTGGAGCCTGGAGCGTCGTGCACGCGTCGGGTACGATTCTGGTCGGTGGCGGGCGCCGGCGCGGCAAGCCCTGCCTCGTTGGCGCTGGTGGCGGCGAACGGATCGGCGGTGGCGATGATTCCGGTGTTCGCCTCGGTGGGACCGGCCGATCCCGGCCCGAACACGGATCCGATCCCGGTCGACGACCTCGCGGCCCTCGCGCCAGGATTCACGCACACGCTCGACGCATTGGTCAACGATGCGGATCCCGAACACGACCTGCTGCGCATCATCGCCGTGTCCGATCCACCGCACGGGACTGCGAGCGTGATCTCCTGTGCCGGTCTTTACAATCCCAATTCCGATTGCATTCAGTACCCGCGAGGATGCCGGCTATCTCGGGCTCGACGCCATCACCTACACGGTGTCTGACGGCCGCGGCGGTACGGCATCGGCCACTTACCACCTGGCGGTTGGCAACGTCGTGCCGGTGGTGGCGACGATCGCACCGGACAGCGGTCCGGTGACCGGCGGGCAGAGTGTGCGGATCACCGGCGCCAACTTCCTCTATCGATCGCACGTGGCCCTTGTCTGCGGCAGCGTCATTCTCCCGCTCAACGTCACCAGCCTGACCGACGCCGAGATCCTGGCGACGACACCGGCTGGATTTGCGGGCGTGTGTGACGTGCAGGTGAGAACGTTGTTTGCGCAAGCCGGCATCCTCGCCGGCGCCTACACCTACGACGGCGGTGCGGGGAATCAACCCCCGGTCGCCACCGACGACGAGGTAACGGTGCGTCAGACCAACTCGGTCTCGATCGCGGTGCTGGCCAACGACACCGACGCCGATGCCGGCGACGTGCTGCACGTGGTGGCGAATACGCAGCCTGCGCACGGCCGCCTCGACATGATCGTCGCCGACGTCTTCGAATACACGCCCGGCGCCGGCCATCTCGGGGCGGATTCGTTCACCTACACGGTCGCGGATGGATCGGGAGCCACGTCGACCGCCACCGTACTCATCACCGTGACGGAAGGTGTTGCCGCGGTGCGGCTCAACGTGCTGTTCGAGGACGGCGGCCTGGCGCTCGGCGAACAGGCGTGCTTCGAATTGTGGCAGGGCGCGAGCCTGGCACGTGCCGCGCAGTGCATCGACGCCGGGCAGAACGTCGTGGTCTTCAACGACGTCCCACTTGGGTCGTACTCGGCATCGATCGCCTACCGGCTGTCTGTTCCCCCAGCCTTCCCGCAACCCCGACTGCCGGCTCGTCATGTGGTGCCGCCGCCGGTCCCGGTGTCGGTGACTCGCGATGGCTTGACCGAGATCGTGACCGTCGAACCGCGGCTGCGAAAGCTGCGGGTGGGCGCAACGGATCCGGCCGGCGCGGCGGTGGGGCCGGTGTGTTACCAGTTGTCGCCGGTCTCCGCATCCTCCGGGGCGCCGGTTCAGGACACGTGCAGTTTTCCGGTGCTCGGCGTTCACGTCGCGCAGTTCGTGAACGTCTGGAGCGGCGTCGAGTATCGGGTGGAGATCACCGATCATCCTGCCGGACTCGTTCCGCCTCCGGGACAGGAAACCCAGGTCGTCGGACCTTTCGACCACACGACCGAGATCAACAGCGCGACGTTCAGCCTCAGCGGAGACGTGTTCGTGAGGCTGCTGGGCATCAATGGAGAGTCAGTCACGGGTCAATGCATTGCAATCGTCACCGCGACGTTCGTGCCGAACGATGTGGCCTACGCCTGCGATGCGCACGATGGGCAGGCGGACGGCGTTACGGTGTTCTCGTCGCTCGCCCCGGGCGGTTATGCAGCCATCCCGCGCCCCTTCCCTGGCGGTCCCTATGGCTGGACGTCGCGCGGCACACCGTTCACGGTGACGGCCGGCAGCGCTGCCGGGCAGGTCGTGACGTATCAGCTGCAGCCGGCGCGCACGGCGACGGTCACCATGATCAATGACGCGGGGGCACCAGTCCTTGCGGGCTGCTTGCAGGTGCAGGACGGCTCGGACCGGGTCGGCGATGGCGTTCGCTGCGACGGCGACGATGGCGCGACCGATGGCGTCGTCCATTTCATCCATCTGCCGTCGCCGACGTTTGGGCACGATCTGTTCCCGGCGTTCTTCTCGCCGCCGCCGCCCGGTCATCTGGCGGGCGCCAGCGTGCGCTTGACCTACGACGGCACCGGCCACGCGATGGCCACCTACGTCTGGCGCGTGCGAGACACGGTCGTCCGATTGCTCGGTCTCGACGGCACCCTCGTGCCGGGGCAGTGCATCGCGATCGTCACGGCGACGTTCGTACCCAACGATGTGGCCTACGCCTGCGATGCGCACGATGGGCAGGCGGACGGCGTTACGGTGTTCTCGTCGCTCGCCCCCGGCGGTTATGCAGCCATCCCGCGCCCCTTCCCTGGCGGTCCCTATGGCTGGACGTCGCGCGGCACACCGTTCACGGTGACGGCCGGCAGCGTTGCCGGGCAGGTCGTGACGTATCAACTGCAGCCGGCGCGCACGGCGACGGTCACCATGATCAATGACGCGGGGGCACCAGTCCTTGCGGGCTGCTTGCAGGTGCAGAACGGCTCGGATCGGGTCGGCGATGGCGTTCGCTGCGACGGCGACGATGGCGCGACCGATGGCGTCGTCCATTTCATCCATCTGCCGTCGCCGACGTTTGGGCACGATCTGTTCCCGGCGTTCTCCTCGCCGCCGCCGCCCGGTCATCTGGCGGGCGCCAGCGTGCGCTTGACCTACGACAGCACCGGCCACGCGATGGCCACCTACGTCTGGCGCGTGCGAGACACGGTCGTCCGATTGCTCGGTCTCGACGGCACCCTCGTGCCGGGGCAGTGCATCGCGATCGTCACGGCGACGTTCGTACCGAACGATGTGGCCTACGCCTGCGATGCGCACGATGGGCAGGCGGACGGCGTTACGGTGTTCTCGTCGCTCGCCCCCGGCGGTTATGCGGCCATTCCGCGCCCCTTCCCTGGCGGTCCCTATGGCTGGACGTCGCGCGGCACACCGTTCACGGTGACGGCCGGCAGCGTTGCCGGGCAGGTCGTGACGTATCAACTGCAGCCGGCGCGCACGGCGACGGTCACCATGATCAATGACGCGGGGGCACCAGTCCTTGCGGGCTGCTTGCAGGTGCAGGACGGCTCGGATCGGGTCGGCGATGGCGTTCGCTGCGACGGCGACGATGGCGCGACCGATGGCGTCGTCCATTTCATCCATCTGCCGTCGCCGACGTTTGGGCACGATCTGTTCCCGGCGTTCTTCTCGCCGCCGCCGCCCGGTCATCTGGCGGGCGCCAGCGTGCGCTTGACCTACGACAGCACCGGCCACGCGATGGCCACCTACGTCTGGAGGATACGACCGGCCATCGCTGATCTCTCAATCACCGCGGCGGCATCACCTGGTCCCGTGCCCCCTGGCGGGCTCATCTCCTACACCGTCGCCATCACGAACCACGGGCCCGACCTCGGACTCGGCGTGACCGCCGCGCTCCCGGTGATGGGCAGCGAGACATTGGAGTCGGCATTGCCCGTCGGCGTCTGCAGCGCGCCAGCCCCTGGGATTGGGGGCACGATTACCTGCGCACTCGGTGCGTTGGCCGCTGGCGCGACCGTGCCGTTGTCAATTCAGACGCGACTGCTTAGTGGCGGCAGCCGAACGGCCACTCTGACGGTGTCGGGGATCGGGACGGATCCGAACCCGGCCAACAACACAGCCTCAGTGGAGGTTGTGGTGACGACCACGACGACCACGACAGCACTGACATCGTCGCGCACTCCGGCATTGACGACGGCGCCGCCGATCTTCACGGCGGTAGTCGCATCGTCGAACGGCGTACCGGTCGAGGGCCGGGTCGAATTCCTGATCGACGGTGTCGCTGCTGGCACGAGCACCCTGTTCCAGCGCGGCGCCCAGTCTGTAGCCGTGTTCGGCGGGGCAAGCCTGGACGCGGCGGGCAGCCCGCACACCGTCACGGCGCGATACCTCGGTGACGCGTCGCACGCGGCGAGCGACTCCGCGCCGATGCTGCAAGCGGTCAGACCCGGCACCTACTTCAGTGAGGTTCTACCCGGCATCCCGATCGGATTTGCGCCGATGGCGATCGGTGACAACGGCCTGATCGCGGGCAATCGTGGCAACGCGACCGTTTCACGAGCTGCGGCGTACGACGCGGTTCTGGGCTACCGGTTGCTCGACTCCTCGGCCGCCTTCAGCCAGGTGTTCGACCTCAACGCGGCGGGAACCATCGTCGGGCGTCTCGGCGAGAACGCGGCGACAACGGTGGGTTTTGTGTTCGGCAACGGATCGCTGACGCCCATTGCGCAGTCGACCTCGGCTGTCGGAGTGAATGGGCGCGAGCAGGTCGCGCTCGCCCTCGTAGACGGGCAGGGCGCCGGCCAGTATCAGAACGGCACCGTCACGTTCGTCGATCAGTTCGAGCCGCGGGCCATCAACGACGCAGGCGCGATCGCCGGATCGCTGATCGCCGGCGATGGCCACCCGGACGCAGTTCTCTGGCAGGGCGGCGCGATCACCGAACTGGGCCGCTTCAGCCAGCTGTTCGCGTCCGCCACCCACGTTACCAACGACGGCACGGTGCTGGTGCAAGCCGGCGACGTCAGTGGCGAGGTGTTCCCGATCCTGTGGCGCAACGGCGTTGAGATTCCACTCGGCAATGGACGTACCTGGGACATCAACGATGCCGGCGTCGTCGTCGGCGGCACCACGGAGGCGCGTGCCTACGTCGGCGGCGGGTGGATGACTCTCGCTGCCGGCACCGTCACCGGCATGGCCATCAACAACCTGGGCAACGTCGTCGGCACCGTGTCGAATCAGCTGAGGCTCTGGACGCCGGTGCCGATGTCGTCACTGGTCGTGGGTGCCGTGTCGGGAATCGAGGACGATGAAACGGCACTCACGGCGACGCTGACGTCAGACGGCGGCCCGGCTGCGGGTTATCCGATCGCCTTCAGCCTGAACGGCCGCTTCGTGGGGAGTGCCACAACCGGCGTCGACGGGGTTGCGGTTCTCGAAGGCGTCAGCCTCTGCTGTCTGGCGGTCGGTGTGCATCCCGATGGCGTGGTGGCCACCTTCAATGGCAATCGATCGCTTGGTGCATCGACGGCGTCCGCACCGCTCGCGATTGAAGCGCTCAACCCGGCGGACCTCAGGGTAGTGGCGTCGACGCCAACGCCGATCGTCACGCTCGGCAGCAACGTGACGTTCTCGGTGACGGTGTCGAACCTTGGTCCGAGTAGCGCCCTGGTGCTGCGCGTGAATGTGACGCTGCCCGCGGGGCTGCAGTACGTCAGCGACACCGCAGCGGGTGCCTGCAGTTGGGTGCCCGGACTCGGGACGTGCGACTTCGCCAACTTCGCTGCCGGAGCGACGAGGACGATGGCCATCGTGGCGCGGCCGCTCAGCGGCGCTCCGCAAACCACGTCGTTTGCGGTGTCGGCGCCGCAGTACGATCCCAACCCCGCCAACAACACGGCGCTGGTCACGGTAGATGCCCGTCCGACCGTCACGATCAATCAGGCGGCGAGCCAGACCGATCCCGCCGTGAGCGCGCCGGTCGACTTCACGGTGGTGTTCAGCGAGCCGGTCACAGGGTTCGCCGCTGCGGACGTGTCCTTCTTGGGCTCGACAGTGGGCGGCACGCTCGCGGCGACCGTGACGGGCAGCGGCCCGACCTACACGGTGTCGGTGAGGGGAATGAGCGGCGTCGGATTGGTCGCGGTCTCCATTCCGGCCGGCGCCGCGGTCGACGGCGGTGGCACGCCAAGCGCGGCGTCGACCAGCACGGATCGAACGGTCCTATACGGCGTGAGCACGGTTGTCGCGCTGGTGTCACCGAGTAACGGCGGCAACGCGGCCTTGACGGTCTTGAGCTTTGGCGGGCAGCTCAACGGCATCCTGTTCTATACGCGCGGCAGCGTCTCGTTCTCGGCCACGCGATTCACCTCGCTCGTCATCAACGGACAGGTGGCCACACTCGAGGGGTTCAGCAGCAACAGCCGCCACTTCGTCGTCTCGGTGCGCGACGGTGGCCCCGGTTTGCCGGACACCTTCCGGCTCTGGGTGGAAGGCGTCGAGCACACCGCGGGCGGTGCGCTCTCGAGCGGCACGGTCATCGTGCAGCCGTGGGCGCAGGACACGCGCCTCAGGGGCTGGGTCGATCTGCATACGCATCCGATGTCGAATCTCGCCTTTGGCGGCAAGCTGTTCCACGGCGCGCCGTCGGTCGGCTCGATCATGCCGGCGATCCAGATGGCCGGCGATGCGGAGTGCCGCTTCGATC
This sequence comes from uncultured Acidimicrobiia bacterium, assembly GCA_963795125.1. GTDB lineage: Bacteria > Acidobacteriota > Vicinamibacteria > Vicinamibacterales > UBA2999 > 12-FULL-67-14b. The sequence goes on from CAWCGQ010000003.1 coordinate 1,011,161, forward strand.
AGCGTGCCGCGAGCATCGACGAAGCACTGTCGCAGGACGGACCGACTCGCGGTGACGGGCTCCAGTCACGCTGCGGCGACTTCGTTCGCAGGACCCTGATCACGGCGCTCGAGGCGCTCAACGGCGCAAGCGTCGCTCCCGCGGCCGCCGGTGGCTTCCCGGCCTTCACCTACTGGCCGAAGTGGAACGACATCACCCATCAGAAGATGTGGGTCGACTGGATCCGGCGAGCGTGGGAGGGTGGGCAGCGGGTGATGGTGGCGCTGTCGCACAACAACCGCACGCTGGCCGAGTTGCTGGGCTCCGGCGGACCGATCAGCGGCGTCAGGAACGACCGCGCGTCTTCGGACCTGCAAATCGAAGAGATCAAGCGCCTGGTCGCTGACTACCCGGATTTCATGGCGGTCGCGCGCACTCCGGACGACCTTCACGCGATTGTCCAGGGCGGACGGCTCGCCGTCGTGCTCGGAGTCGAGATCGACAAGATTGGCGATTTTTCGACCACTGCCGCGCCGACCGAGCAGGCGATCGACAATGAGATTGGACGGCTCCATGCGCAAGGCGTCCGCTACATCCTGCCGATTCACCTTGCCGACAACGCGTTCGGCGATGCGGCGATCTACCAGAGCTTCCTCAACATCGTGAACTTCCGCGAGAACGGCAGCTTCTTTACGGTGGGGTGCACTCAGCCGGCGGACGAGATTGGATTCCGGCTGACCGCGCTGCCGGCGATCGCCTCCCCGTTCCTGCTGCCGGGGATGCCGCCGGTTCCGGCCGCGCCGATCTGCGGACCCGGGCACGCCAACGCGCGCCTGGCGAGCGGCCTCAGCGCGCGAGGCGAGTTTGCGATTCGCGCCATGATGCGCCGCGGCATCATCGTCGACATCGATCACATGTCGAATCGCGCCGCCAATCGCACGCTGACCATCGCCAGCGGGGTGCCGGGAGGCGGCTATCCGGTCATGTCAGGACACTCGAGCATCCGCGATCGCAATGCGGCGGGGTCGAACGCCGAAAACTCCCGGACCACGACGCAGCTGGCGCGCATTGCGTGTCTGGGCGGGATGTTCGGACTGGGCACGGACGGGGCCGATGGGTACCGGTGGGCCGCCGAGTACGAGCGCGGCTATAACGCCATGCGGCGGGCGTTTGCGCCCAATGGCCTCTGCCCGTCGGTCAATCCGCTCGGCGGCGGCTTCGTCAGCCTCGGCACCGACGCGAACTCCCTGGTGAAAACACCGCCGCCGACGCTCCTCAATCCCGTGGGGCCGCCGCGCTTCACTGATATTTACAATGCGGGCAATCCCCTCAACGCCGGCGTCTCGCCGTTAATCAGGAGCACGAGCGGCACGAAGACCTGGGACTACAACGTCGACGGGGTGGCGCACTACGGCATGTTCGTGGACTTCCTGCGGGACGTGCGAACCTGGAATCCGGCGGGTGCGATGCCCGGCCGCCGGATCGTCGACGACCAGATGATGTACGGCGCCGACTATTTCTACCGGATGTGGCTGAAGGCGGATGCCCAAAAGGGACGAGTGCCGTGAGGTTCGCCTCGATTCCGCGGTGAATCGGATGACCGACGCGAGTACAATCAGGCCCGGTGCGTTCAATCCGGGTCGTTGTCCTGCTGCGCGCGTGTTGGCTCGCGATCGCGTTGCTGTCGATCGTCGCCTCTCCGGCGCTGGCGCAGGATGGGCCGGCCGCGGACCCCGCGGCTGAGCCGGTCAACCTGTTCGGCTTCACCTTCAATCAGAGCGAGCGCTACAAGTTCGGCGGCGAGCTCGTCGCCGGCTGGTCGCACGACGGCGCGCAGGCGGCGCTGGGCTTCGAGAAACAGGGCCGCGTCGGCATGGCCATTCTGAGCGTCAGCGGCCGCGTGTCCGATCGCGTGCGCTACTTCGTGTCGGTCAACCCGGTCAACGAAACGCCATCGCGTCCGGCCTGCGGCGAGAAGGACTTCTTCTTTCCCAACGATCCCGGCCTCTTTGCCGGCGCCGGCCCCGTCGTCAAGTGCGACGAGGAGGACGGCTTGAAACGCGTCGATACCTACAACACGTTCGCGCTCGACTACATCACGCAACAGGGCATTTTGCGCGAGGGCTACATCGACTGGGGGATCTCCGACCACGTGTCGCTGCGCGGCGGGCGCTTCATCCTGCCGATTGGCTTCGCGCCTCGCGAAGTCGGCGCCGCCACCGCCAAGGACATGGCGCGCATTACGCGCCTCAACGCCGAGGCGAATTTCGGCGCGATGGTGGCGGTGTCGGCGCGCAACGCCGATCGCGCGTTGTTCGATGCGGCGCTGATGGCCGTGCTTGGTGACGGCAACCGCGACAAGGATTACGACTGGTTCTATTTCGTCAACCGCACGCTCGACACCAATAGCGCGGTCACCGTGGTCGCGTCGACGCGACTGCAGCCGGTGAGGCAACTCGACGTTCGCGTCGCCTACAAGCGCGGGTTCACCGGCTCCAAGGTCGAACGGCTGCCGAGCTACTGGGCCTCGAAACGCAACGACGATGCGCTGGTGGTGAGCCTCAAGGTGACACCGGTGCGGTGGCTGTCGGCGTTTGCGGAATACGCGAAATACAAATGGGGTCCGACCATCACCTCGGGCGAGCTGGTCGGCATCGCGCCGCTCGGTCCGATCGACAAGCCCGGCTATTACATGGGCGTGCAACTCGATGCCCCCGTGTCCTCGAAGGTGCACGTCGGCGGCAGCATCACGCGCGAGGAACTGACCAGAGACGACAGCCTGATCCAGTACCTGACGCTGAACAACCTCTACGGCGTGTCGATGGGGAAGAAGGATCGCGCGTTGATCGCCCGCGGCTTTATCGACGTCAACCGCCTCGTCAACGTCAGCTTCTTCTGGATGGACGTCTCGAATCCGTTCCCCTGGGCGAGCGGCAGCTGGCCGGTGTCGGGCCCGGTCGCGTTCACCGGTCGCGAGCCGGATCGTATCGGCGTCTCGATCACGGTCCGGACCCCGTAACCACTTAAATCCACGGGCTTTCTGCGCTTCGGCTGCCCGGCCGCCGTGCGGTTTTTGGCCCGCCGGTGCCCCGGGACACTTGTTATAGTGGGCCGTTTGCCTCAGACGCCGCTCCCGAAATCGGCCGTGACGCGACTGATCTTCCTCAGCACCTTGGCGGCGATCGCCGTTGTCGCCACGCTGAGTGTGGTTATTTATCGCTCGGCGGTCGCCGAAACGATCACGCAGCAGTCGCTCCAGCAACTCGCCATGGTACGCACCGTGGCCGTCGGCGTGGAAAGCGAAATTCACGCGATGAGCGCGAGGCTGCGCCAGTTCGGCAGTTTGCCCAGCGTGCAGAACCTCGAGGTCGACTTCCTCGGTCAGAGGGTCGCGGCGGCGTTCGGGGAGAACGACGCCGGCCTGATCAACCTGATCGTCCGCGCCGATCCGGCGGGTCGCTTGTATTACTGGTCGCCGAAGGGCGAGCTGCTCGGCAATGGCGACACCACCTTCAACGATCCTGAGCTGTCGCGGTGGGCGTCGAATCGCGACAACGCGTCACAGTTCCGGATGCTGCACGGTTGGGCGAACAGCATCCCGTCGAGGCGTGCGTTGGTCATGCCCGTGTGGCGCACCTCGCCGACCGGCGCGAAGCCGGTCCCCGAAAACGACTTCAACGGCTTGATCGCCATCGTCATCGACATCAACCGGTTCGTCGAGGCCTATCTCGGCCCGGCGCTGAACGACTTGAGCGATTCGCGTTTGATCGTCGGACTCGCCACGCCGGAGTTCGGGGTGCGAATGGGGCCGGGCACAGAGGGCGTGGCCCCGACACCGGCCGACGCCCACAATCATGTCGAGCGTCAGGGCACGACGGTGCTCGACGATGCGCAAGGGCGAAGGCTCCACGCGTGGGCGAAACTCGAGGCCGCCGACGAATCGTGGCTGGTGGCCTCATCCACGCTCTATAGCCTCGTCGGCGGGCGGCTCCGGCGATCGGCGATGGCGCAGCTGGGCCTGACCTCGATGCTGCTGATTGCGCTGCCGATTGCGGGATGGTTGATAGCCAGGCGCGAACGCCGGGTGCAGCTGGAAAACCGCAGTCTCGAACGGCGCCTGGCCGAATCGCACAAGATGGAAGCGATCGGCAAGCTCGCCGGCGGCGTCGCGCACGATTTCAACAACATGCTGACCGCGATCCTCGGCTACGCGAGCATGATCCAGGAGGACGCGCCGCCGAAGTCGGCGGTTCGCGATCAGGCGATGCAAATCCGCCGCGCGGCCGAGAACGCCGCCGCGCTGACGCAGAAGCTGCTCGCGTTCAGCCGCAAGCAGATGCTGCAGTCAGACCGGCTCGATTTCCGATCGATGCTCGGCAATCTGCTGCCGCTCGTTCGGGGCGCGGTCGGCGAAGACATCACCATTGCAACCCAGATGGACGAAGACCTCTGGCCGATCCTCGCCGATCCGGCGCAGCTCGAACAGACGATCGTCAATCTGGCGATCAATGCGCGCGATGCAATGCCTGATGGCGGCACCCTGCAGATCAACGCCCGAAACGCGCCCAGGCCGACCGGCGAGCGGCGCCCGGATGTCGACGTCAAGCAGGGCGATTACGTCCAGATCACCTTCACCGATACCGGCACCGGCATGGACGAAACCACGCGAACGCGCATGTTCGAGCCGTTCTTCACGACGAAAGGACCGGGCAAGGGCACCGGCCTCGGCCTGGCGACCGTCTACGGGTTCGTGCGGCAGTGCGGGGGTTACATCGGCGTCACCTCGACGCCCGGGCATGGCACCTCGATCGAGTTGTTGCTGCCGCGGGCCGAGACCGCTGCCGACCCGGCACCGTCGCCGGCCCACGCCGTCGAGGCGGCGGTCGGCGGGCGCATGGAGACGGTACTGCTGGTCGAGGACGAGGAGGGCGTGCTGCTGCTCGCCATCGAGTCCCTGGAGCGCCGCAACTATCACGTCCTCTCTGCCGCGAGTGGGGAAGAGGCCTTGAAGCTGGCCGGCGCCTACGAGGGGCCCATCCACCTGTTGATCACCGACGTCGTGATGCCCGGACTGAAAGGCCCGGAGCTGGCCGAGCGCATGCGCGCCATGCGGCCGGGCATCCGCGTGTTGCTGATGTCCGGATATGCCGCCGACGTGGTGAAGCCGGCCCATCTCAGGGAAGCCCTGCTGTTGGCGAAGCCCTTCGCCCCGTCGGCGTTGCTGACCGCCGTGCGCTCGAGCCTCGACGTCCCGCTATCTTCCGCCCCGGCTTCGCAGGGATAATGTGAGCGACGTCCGCTCCGACTGCGCCGGCCGCACGCCGGCCGGCTCGTCGAGGCAGGCTCTTACAGGAGATTTCAATGACCCGTGTGCTGACAGCTCTTGCATTGACCGCTCTGATCGCGCTGCCGACCGCGGCTGCCGCCCAGACCGGCAAACCGTCCCTGATGAATCCCGCGTCGCTGACCGAGCAGGCGCCCGCCACCTACAAGGTCAAGTTCGATACCAGCGCCGGGGAGGTGATCGTCACCGTCAACCGCGCCTGGGCGCCGCTTGCCGCCGATCGCTTCTACAACCTGGTGAAGAACGGCTTCTTCGACGGCGCGCGCTTTTTCCGGGTGGTGCCGAACTTCATGGTGCAGTTCGGCATCAACGGCGACCCGGACATCCAGCGCAACTGGGTCAACGCCAACATCAAGGACGATCCGTCTGGCGTGAAGAGCAACGTGCGCGGCACCATCACCTTTGCCAACCGCGGGCCCAACTCGCGCAGCACGCAGGTGTTCATCAACTACCGCAACAACCCCAACCTCGACAAGACCTTCATGCCGTTTGGCGAGGTCACGACGGGCATGGCGGCGGTCGACAAGATCAACGCTGAATACCGCGAGGATCCGGACCAGGGACAGATCCAGGCCAACGGCAATCGTTACCTGAACAAGGCGTTCCCGAAGCTGGACTTCATCAAGAAGGCGACGATCGAGAAATAAGTCATGAAAAAAATCCTGCTCGCCTCGGCGCTGCTCGTGACCTTGTTCAACGGCGCCGGCGCGAGCCAGGTTCCCATCCAGGATCGGCAGCCCGCCGGCTCGGCCCTGCGTCCGGCGGTGATGGGACCGACCGGCGGCGTCTCCACCGGCCATCCACTGACCACGGCCGCGGCGTTCGGCATCCTCCTCAAAGGCGGCAACGCCTTCGATGCGGGTGTGGCCTCGCTGATTGCCGGTGGCGTGCTCGAGCAGGACCTCTACGGACTCGGCGGCGAAGCGCTGGTGCTGGTGTATGCCAAGAAGGACAACAAGGTCACCTCGATCGTCGGCCAGGGCTGGGCGCCGAAGGCGGTCGATGTGGACTGGTACCTGTCGCGCAACAAGACGCTCGACGGCGCCGGCCTCGATCCCGCGGTGGTGCCCGGCGCGATCCATGCCGCACTGACCGTGCTCGAGAAGTGGGGCACGATGAGTTTCGCGGAGGTGGCCGCGCCCGGCATTGCCTACGCGGAGCACGGCTTCCCGATGCGCGCCAGCACCGCGCAGGCGATTGATCGGCAGTTGTCGTTCTTCGAAGGCTGGCCCGGCAACCAGAAATACTGGCTGAAGCCGGATGGCTCGCAGTACCAGCCCGGGGAGACCATCAAGCTGCCATCGCTCGCGCGCACGCTGCGCCGCATGGTCGATGCCGAGCGCGCGGCGAAATCCAGGGGCCGCAGCGCCGCCATCGTCGCCGCCCGCGACCGTTTCTATAAGGGCGACATCGCCGCCGAGATGGTCGCGTTCCTGCAGAAGCACGGCGCGCCCTTCGAGGCCGGCGACTTTGCCGAGTATGTGGCGCGCATCGAGGAGCCGGCGCAGACCAGCTATCGCGGCTACACCGTCTACAAGCATGGCTTCGGCAGCCAGGGCCCGGTGCTGCTGCAGGCGCTGAACATCCTCGAGACCTTCGATTTGCGCGCGATGGGATATGCGAGCGCCGATTACCTCCATACCCTCACCGAAGCGTTGAAGCTCGCCTATGCCGATCGCGATTCGTTCTATGCCGATCCCGCGTTCGTGCAGGTCCCCGGCGAGGGACTGCTGTCGAAGGCCTACGCCAGGGAGCGGGCAGCGCTGATCGATCCGCGGCGGGCCTCCACGTCGTTCATCGCCGGCGATCCGCTCAAATACGATTCGAAGGTCAAGCAGTGGGCCTTTTGGAAGGCCAACGTTGCCGACGCCACGACACCGCGAACCCGCGGCGGCGACGAGGAAAATTCCCCGGCCATCGTCAAGGACACCACCCACATGGCGGTGATCGACAAGGACGGCAACATCTTCGACGCCACGCCGAGCGGGGGATGGGTGCCGGGCGCCGTGATCCTCGGCGATACCGGCATCGGCATGAGCGTGCGCGGCGAGCAGTTCTGGCTCGACAAGACGCGCGCCAATCAGCTCCGCCCGCGGGCGCGGCCGCGCTACACGCTCACGCCCAGCCTGGTGTTCAAGGACGGCGTGCCGATGATGGGCCTCGGCACCCCCGGCGGCGACAACCAGGATCAGACCATCCTGCAGGCGCTGCTCAGCGTCGTCGACTTCTGGGATGAGTGGTACCCCAACCTGCACGCCGCGCTCGAGCGTCCCCGCGTGCAGACGATGCACTTTTACGGGTCGTTCTGGCCGCATACCGCCGGCTTCAATCAGCTGAATGTGGAAGCGACGATTCCCGATGCGGTCTATGACGAGCTGAAGGCGCGCGGCCACGATGTCGGCCGGTTGCGGCCGTTTGGCATGTCGGGGTGTGCGACCGCGGTGATGATCGATCCGGCGACGAGCAACCGCTTCGCCGGCGCCGATCCGCGCCGCGACTGCTACGCGATAGCCTATTAACGGTGCGTAGGGCGCGTGGGTGCGTACAGTGCACTCCACGCACCCTACGCACTCCACGCACTCTACACACCCTACGCAGTTTGGAGTATTCGCCGCCGCGGCATTTCGATGCTGAGCGTCTTGATTTTGTAGTTCATGACGCGCGGGCTGATCTGCAGCAGCTCCGCCGCGTCCTTCTGCACCCAGTTGGCCATCTTGAGCGCTTCGGTGATCGCCTGGCGCTCGATGTCCTCGAGGGCGATGCCGGTCGGTGGAATCTTCACCACGCTTTGCGAGTCCTTCGAGCCTGACGGCGCGAAGTCGCCCAGCCGCAGATCGGCCGCCGAAATCATCGCCGTCTCGGCCAGCAGCGCCGCGCGCTCAATCGCGTTCTCCAGTTCGCGGATGTTGCCGGGCCAGTTGTAGCGCACCAGCAGTTTCTGCGCGTCGGTATCGAGGCCGTCGAGGCGCTTTTTCAGCTCCGTGCTGAAGCGGCGGATGAAATGCTGTGCCAGCGGGAGGATGTCGTCCTTGCGCTCGCGCAGCGGCGGCGTTTCCACCGACACCACGTTGAGGCGGTAGTAGAGGTCTTCGCGGAAATGGCCCGACGCGACCATCGCCGACAGGTCGCGGTTGGTGGCCGCGATCAGCCGCACATCGACGCGAATGGTGCGCGTGCCGCCGAGGCGCTCGAATTCATGTTCCTGGAGCACCCGCAGGATCTTGGCCTGCGTGCTCGAGCTCATGTCGCCGATTTCGTCGAGGAACAGCGTGCCGCCGTCGGCCTGTTCGAAGCGGCCGATGCGCTGGCGATCGGCGCCGGTGAACGCGCCTTTCTCATGGCCGAACAGCTCCGATTCGAGCAGGTTCTCCTGCAGCGCCGCGCAATTGACCTTGACGAAGTTACGCGCGGCCCGCAGCGAGTTGTGGTGAATGGCGCCGGCGATCAGTTCCTTGCCGGTGCCGGTTTCGCCGCGGATCAGGACCGTGGAATTGCTCTTGGCCACCTTGCGGACCACGCCGAGCACCCGGCCGAGCGATTCGCTGCCGCCGACGATCTTGTCGAAGTCGTAGTTTTCCTGGCGCTCGTTGCGGAGGTAGTCGAGCTCGTTGCGGAGGCGCTTGAGCTCGAGCGCCTTCTCGACCTTGACCTCCATCTCCTCGAGCTCGAAGGGCTTCTGCACGTAGTCGAACGCGCCGTACTTCATCGCCTCCACAGCGGTCGTCACCGAGCCGAACGCGGTCATCAGGATCACCGACGCCGTCGGATGCATCGTCTTGGTGGTCCGCAACACGTCCAGTCCGTCGGAGCCGCCCATCTTCAGATCGCTGACGACGACGTCGAAGTAGCCTTCATGCAGTCGTTCGAGCGCGGCGTTGCCGTTGGCGGCCTCTTCCACTTCGTGCCCGGCCGTGGTCAGCGACAGCGCCAACCCCCGGCGAAGAGCATCGTGATCGTCCGCTACGAGTATGCGAGCCATTGTCTATGTCCTGCCTTCTGCCTTTTTCCTGCTGCCGTCGGATTTCTTATGGGGTTCAACCGGGAGCGTGACGCGGAAGCGCGTGCCGCGCCCGTCGGCGGTGGTCATGTCGATGCGCCCTTCGTGCGCGTCGACGATCTTGCGAACAATCGCAAGGCCGAGGCCCGACCCCTGGGCCTTGGTCGTGAAGAATGGATTGAAGATTTTTTCCGCGACATCGGCAGGCATCCCCGGGCCGTCGTCCGCGACATCGACCACGATCGTCGGCACGGCCTGGTGCCCATCGGGCAGCAGCGCGCCGTCGGTGGACGTTCGGGCGATGCGCGCCGAGATTTCGACCCGGCCGCGGCCCTCGAGCGCCTCATAGGCGTTGATCACCAGGTTGCAGAACACCTGGGTCAGCTGGTGCTCGTCGGCGCCGAGCAGCGGCAGATCGGCCGGTAGCGTGGTGTCGACCAGGACCAGGCCGCGATTCGCCTTGCCGTCGGCCATGGTGATGGCGCTCCCGATTGCCTGCGCCAGCGAGGTGCGATCGACCTGCAAGCGCACCGGACGGACAAAGGCGAGCACTTCCTGCACGATGGCGTTGGCCATCTTCGCTTCGCCGATGATGTCCTTGACGAGCGCCTGCGCATCGGCGTTGTCAGACACCTTGCGGCGCAGCAGCCCGGCGAGCACTTCGATGCCGGCCAGCGGATTCTTGATCTCGTGGGCCATCACCGCCGCCATTTCGCCGACCGCGGCCAGCCGATCCCGCAGCCGCTCGCGCTCTTCAATCTGCTCGACGTGGGTAAGGTCCTTGAAGAACAACGCCGCGCCAACGGTTTCGCCGCCGTCGTCGCGCACGAGCGACAGCGTGTAGCCGATCACGGTGTCGGTGGATTTCAGGCGCAGCTCGGCGCGGTTGGGCAGCGCCTTGAGCTCGAAAGCGCCGCCGAGGACGCGGACAATATCGGGGTGTTCGTGCAGCAGGTCGGGGTAGCCGATGCCGGCGACCGGGCCGGGCGGGAGGCGGAACAGGCGGCGGGCTTCATCGTTGAGCAGCACGAGGCCGCCGTCACGGTCGATGGCCAGCACGCCATTGCGCATGTTGGCGACCAGGTGACGAAAGAACACATCCTCCTTCTTCACCGGTTTTGCCGCGCGCTTCGCCATTTGCATTGGTATCCAGGCGGGGTGAGCAAAGCCCGTGCCCCACGGAGAGGCAACGACCTAACGCTCTAAGTCGTTGCGATTACATAATTTGGATTATGCACCAGGCTGGAGGCGGAGGACAAAACTGTAATCAGGTCACGAATTTCGTATGTCGGCGTACTGATCGGCCTCGCTTTGGAGCATCTCCCATTGTCCGAGGAGCTCGCCGACCTCCCACATCAACGCCTGATGGGTGGCGAGCACCGGCTTCGACGTTTCGTGGTCGTTGTAGAAGTCGGGCGCGCTCATCGCCTGCTCGACGTCCTTGATGGTTTTCTCGCGCTCGGCGATGCGCGCTTCGAGCTCGACGAGGCGGGCCTTGAGCGCCTTGAACGCGCGCTCGCGCTTGCGTTGCTCAGCGGTTGCTTGCTTGCGGTCGGTGTAGGTCTGGGCGACCTGGGGTTGGGCGGGTGGCGCGGGTGGGGCTGATGTGACCGTGCGCCCTGCCTTGCCGGCCCCCGCGGCCTTGGCTGGTAGCGCAGCCTTACCCGGCAACGCAGCCTTACCCGCCTGATCCTTGCTCCACAGGAAGCTCTCGTAGGTGCCCGGGTAGAGCGCCGCCTTTCCGTGGCCGACGTCGATGATCCTGGTCGCCAGCCGCTCGACGAAATAGCGGTCGTGCGACACGAAGATCAACGTGCCGCCGTAGTCGGCCAGCGCGTCGAGCAGCACCTCTTTGGAGTCGATGTCGAGGTGGTTGGTCGGTTCGTCCAGCAGCAGCGTGTTCGAGGGCTGCAGCAGCATGCGCGCCACCGCGAGGCGCGTGCGTTCCCCGCCCGACAGCACCCCGGCCTTCTTGTAGACATCGTCGCCCGAGAACAGGAACCCGCCGAGGATGTTCCTGATCGCCGGCACCATGGTGTGTGGCGAATCGGCTGAGAGGGTTTCGTAGACCGTGAGCGCCGGATTGAGGCGCGTCGCTTCGTCCTGTGCGAAGTACTGCATCACCAGCTGGTGGCCCTCGGTGCGGGTCCCGGCATCGGGGCCTTCCTCGCCGGAGAGGATGCGCATCAGCGTCGACTTGCCGGCGCCGTTGTGGCCGACGAGCGCAATGCGATCGCCGCGCTCGACGTGCAGGTCGACGTGCTCGAGCACCACCTTGTCGCCGTAGGCTTTGCGCACGCCTTTCAGCTCGAGCACCATGCGGCCGCTCTTCATCGCCGCGGGAAACTGGAAATGGATGCGCTTGCGCTCGGGTGGCACCTCGAGACGCTCGACCTTCGCGAGCATCTTGATGCGGCTCTGCACCTGCGCCGCCTTGGTCGCCTGGTAGCGGAAGCGGTTGATGAATTCTTCGACGCGCTGGATCTCCTCGTCCTGGCGGCGCTTGGCGTCGCGCAGCCGCTCGATGTTGGCGTCGCGCTGTTCGAGGTAGTTGGTGTAGTTGGTGTGGTAGTCGGTGATCTTGCGCAGCGTCAGGTCGGCAATGTGCGTGACCACGGCATCGAGAAAATAGCGATCGTGCGAGACCAGGATGACCGAGTGTGGATAGGCCACCAGGTATTCCTCGAGCCAGTTGCGCGCGTCGAGATCGAGGTGGTTGGTCGGTTCGTCGAGCAGCAGCAGATCGGGTTCGCTCAGCAGGAGCTTGGCGAGCGCGACCCGCATTTGCCAGCCGCCCGAGAGGTGATCGGTGAGCTGCTCCTGCGCGTCGGCGTCGAAGCCGAGGCCGCGCAGCACGGTGGCGACCTTCAGTTCAATCTGGTAGCCGTCCGACAGCCGGAAGCGATCCTGGATTTCGCTGTAGCGCGTGAGCACCAGGTCGTGATCGGCGGCGCCGAGCGTCGCATCGCCCAGCCGCTCTTCGAGCTCGTGCATCTCGGACTTGAGGTCGAGCAGCGGCTTGAAGGCCAGGCTGGCTTCATCCTTCACCGTCCGGCCGCTGTGCGACAGGCCGTCCTGCGGCAGGTAGCCGAGGGTCAGCGCGTTGGGCTTTTGAATGAACCCCGCGTCGGGCTCGTCGAAACCCGCGAGCATCTTGAGGAGCGTGGTCTTGCCGGCGCCGTTGGGCCCGCAGAGCCCGACCCGATCGCGGTCGCCGACCTGCCAGGTGACGTGCTCGAGCAGGGTCTTCTCGCCGAAGGCTTTGGTGACGTCTTGCAGTTGGAGCATTGCAGCGGGCTTGAGGGCTCGAAGGCTTGAGGTCTGAGGTCCTGAGAGCTGTTAGCCCTCAGGCCCTCGCGCCCCCTATTCCCCGAGTGCGCGCGCCGCGGCCGCAAGGACCTGGGGCACGCGGAAAGGTTTCGTCAGATATCCCGCCACGCCGAGATTCACGGCTTCGATGGCGCTCGATTCGGTGGAGAAGCCGGTGATGATGATCACCGGCAGGTCCGCCTTCAATCGCTTGGCTTCGCGAATCAACGTCAGGCCGTCCATGCCCGGCATCTTGAGGTCGGCGATCAGCAGATCGTAATTGCCCAGGCGCAGGCGCTCGAGTGCCGCGCGTCCGTCGGGTGCGGTATCGACGTCGTATTCCGCCAGGGCGAGCGTCTTCTGCAGCAGTTCGCGAATGCTCGACTCGTCGTCGACCACGAGCACCCGGCTGCGGCCGTCGCGGGCCTGCGGCCGGTCGGACATGGGGGCCGGCGGCCGATCGCCGCGCGGGCGCTGCGTGTCAAGCCAGGCGTCGATGTCGCGTTTCCTGAATCGCCACTGCCGGCCGACCCGGACCGCCGGAATTTTCCCGGCCTTGATCAGCCGGTAGACCGTGCGAAGGTTGACCTGGAGGTACTCCAGTACCTCTTCTGTCGTCAGGAAGATTTCGTCGTTTGGAAAATTCACGCCCACTAAGTGTCTCTGAAATCGGTATCTTACCCCATCAACAGCCCGGCCATGCCCAGGCCTTTCCGGTAAAGTCGGGACGGTTGCCGACTTTCACGGCGGGGGTGGAGTCTTAGACAATAGCGTGAACGTTTTGCGAAACTGACCGAATGGTAGCGACCGACGAGGAGCTCGTTGCCCGTTCCATGGACGGCGACGTCGAGAGCTTCAACCAGCTGGTTTTACGCTGGGAACGGCCGATCTATGCCTTGGCGTACCGGGTCATCGGCCGCGACGAGGACGCGCGGGATGTCGCCCAGGAGACCTTTCTTCGGGCGTTTCGGGCGCTCCCGGGGTTCAAAGGCCAGGCGAAATTCTCTTCCTGGCTCTACAGAATTGCGCTGAATCTCTGCCGCGACTGGATCCGGCGCAAGAAGCGCACCCCGATCGTCGACATGCCCGAGGGCGTCGACGTCATCGAGCTCGCCGCCGACCAGGGGCCGGTCGAGTCGATCGAGGACCTGGTGGCGCGCCAGGAGATGAGCGCGATTGTCGCCGACGGCATGAAGCTGCTGCCGGACGAGCAGCGCACCGCCATCGTGTTGAAGGAGTATCACGGCCTGACGTTCCAGGAAATCGCCGACCTGCAGGGCTGCCCCTTGAGCACGGTCAAGACGCGCCTGTATCAGGGCCTGAGCGTGCTCCGGCGCCATCTGGAAAGTCACGGCATGACGAAGTACGAGGGTTGAAGGGATCATGAGCAATCAGTTCACGTGTGACGACAAGCAAACCCTGATCGCGTATTTGTACGGCGAGATCGAGCCCGCCGCGCGGCAGGCGGTCGCCGGCCACCTCGCGCAGTGCGGCGCGTGCGCGGCTGAGTTCACGGCGCTTGGCGGCGTGCGCTCGGAGTTGGGCTTGTGGGTGGCGCCGCATGCGGAGTTGGATTTCGCGATCGTGAAGAAGTCCGAGCTGCCGGCGTCGAACGTGCTCCGCCCCGCGCGCTGGTGGAACGCGGTCCCGGTGTGGGCGCAGGCGGCGGCGGCGATCCTGGTGCTCGCCGCCGGCGCCGCGATCGCGAATGTGCAGGTGAGGTCGGGCCCGGATGGTTTTACGGTCAGTACCGGCTGGATGCCGCCTGCCGCGCCGGCTCCGAGCGAGCGGTTCGACGACGCCGCCGTCGACCAGCGCATCGAACGGGCGCTGGTCGCGCTCGAGCAACAGCTGCGCGGCGAGATCCGCTCGACGCGCGACCCGGCAGCGCCGGTGGCGGCACGCGGTCCCGCGGATGACGCCACACTGCGTCGCGTCCAGCAGTTGCTGGCCGAATCCGAACAGCGCCAGCAGCGCGAGCTCGCGGCGCGGCTGATCGATTTCTCCCGGGACATCAATATGCAGCGCCGCGCCGACATGCAGAGCATCTCGCGCGTGGTGGGCTCCTACGACGAGCGGCTGATGCAGCAACGGCAGATGATCAACAACGTCTATCGCGTCTCGGGGACGCCGCAACAGTAAGAAGAATAAGAAATAAGAAATAAGAAATAAGAAATAACGAATACAACGAATAACGAATAACGAATAACGAATAAGGCACAGCAAAGAGCGCCATGACGAAGCAGATCGCTACCTCGCTTGTTCTCGCCCTCGCCCTCGCGGCGCCGGTGGTCGCGCAGGACGCCGCCATTGCGGTAGAAGGTTCACCCGCGTCGCAGGCGGCCGCCAGGCCGATCAATATCGATGAGATGCGCCGTCACATTTATGTGATGGAAGGCGCGCTTGCGCAGGCGGTGGATTTTGGCGCGAAGCAGTTGAATCGCCAGATCCTGACGGTGATGCCCGGCGTCTTCATGCTCGAAGGCGAGGCGCGCGCCCGCGGTGTGCATCTTGACGGCTACGGGGTGTTCTTCGATGTCCGCGTGCCGATGATGCGCCAGAGCATGGTGTGGAGCCTGCGCATGATGATGGACCAGGACGACGCCGCCAACCAGGCGCTCGTCACCGACCTGCGCAAACAGCTCCAGGGCATTACCGATCCCGGCACCCGCGCCTCGCTGGAAAAGGCGATTCGCCAGCTCGAACGCCAGGCGCCGGGCGCGGCCGCCCGCAATGCGAGGGTCACGCCCGGCCTGGTCACGCCCGACCCGGCGACACCCGCCGTCGGCGCGGCGACCGCGGCCGGCCTCTCGGCGTCGCGGCCGCCAGCACCGCCGCCGGCCGACAGCGTGTGGGCGCAGGATCCCAACCGCGCCTACACCGAGGCGGTCACCCGCGCGCTGGTCGACGCGATGATCGACTACAGCACGCCGATCAGCCTCGGCCCGGAACAGTGGTTGACCGTCGCCGCCAGAGACGACGAGGGGCGCAGTTCGCTGGCGCCCCAGGACCCGCTCGAGGAGGTGGTGACGATGATTTACCGCATCAAGGGCAGCGATCTGCTGGCCTACCGCACCGGGCGAATCGATCGGGACGAGGTGAGGAAGCGAGTGCAGATGAGTCAGTTTTAGAAGCCGGGAGCCGGGAGGACCGGGAGCCGGGAGCCGGGAACAGGGAACCTGCGAAGTGGGACGGTGTCTTAGTAGAATCAGCCTATGAAACCAGCATCTGCCCGCGCCACCGCATTCAGCGCCGCCGTCTGTGCCGCGCTCCTGTCGATCAGCTGCGGTAAGGAAGTCGACGCGGTCACGGTGCTGGAGCCCTTCGACGTGACCACCGGCTGGTACGACGACGGCATCATCGAGGGCGGCAAGAACAAGCTGGTGCCCAGCGTCACCTTGAAGCTGCGCAACAAGAGCGACACCGAGCTCAAGTCGATTCAGATCAACGCCATCTTCCGCCGTGTCGGCGAGCAGGAAATGTGGGGCGAGTATTTCGGCTGGGCAATCCCGCGCACCGAGCCACTGCCCGGCGGCGCCGAGACCAAGGCCCTGGTGATGCGATCGACGCTCGGCTACACCGGCGACCAGCCACGCATGCAGATGCTGCAGAACCGCGAGTTCGTCGACGCCAAGGTCGAGATTTACCTCAAGCAGGGCTCGAACGTCCTGGCCAAGCTCGCCGAGTACCCCATCGAGCGCCAGTTGCTCACGCGCTCGTCGGGAGAAGCGGCGGCCCCGAAGGCGCCTTAGCCCCGCACTCCCGCACCCTCGCACCTATATAATCCGTTTCGAATGTCGAGTCCCGGACACCCTACTCTCGAACGCCGCCTCGGCTCGCTCGATGGCGCAGCGATCATCGTTTCCAACGTCATTGGCGGCACGATCCTGTTTGCGCCGCCATTCATGGCCAGCCTGGTGCCGAATCCCTGGCTGTATCTCGGCTTATGGGTTGCCGGTGGCGCGCTGGCGTTTGCGGGCGCGATGGCCTACGCCGAGCTTGCCGCGCTCAGGCCCAAGGCCGGCGGCGAGTATGTCTATCTCGACGCCGCGTACGGCCGCGTCGCCGCGTTTCTGACCGGGTGGACGTCGTTTGTGGCCGGCTTTGCCGGGGCGATCGCCGCCAATGCGTTCTTCATCCCGATCTATCTCGCGCGCTTCATTCCGGGGGTCGACAACCAGACGCCGATCTTCACCATCCCGCTGCCGTACGTGCCGCTGACCGTTTCCACGCACACGCTGGTGGCCATCGCCTCGGTGTGGTTGCTGGCGGCAATTCACATCCGCGGCGTCGGGCCTGGACGCGTGATCATGAACGTCCTGGCGGCGCTCAAGGTCGCAGCCTTCATGCTCTTTGTCCTGGCCGGCTTCGCGTTCGGCACTGGCGCGTTCTCGAATGTGGCGACGGCGGGCGGCGGGGTGTCTGCCGGGAACTGGCTGTTCGCGTTCATTCCGGTGATGCTCGCGTTCTCGGGCTGGAACGCCTCGGCCTACGTCGCCGAGGAAATTCGCGATCCGGGGCGCAACCTGCCGCGGTCGCTGGCCATCGGCACCCTCGCGGTGATCGCGGTCTATCTCGGCATCAACCTGCTGTACCTGTTCGTGTTCTCGATCACTGAGCTGGCGGCATTGCAAGGCAGCGTGCTGGACGTCGTTGCCGATCGGCTGCTCGGCTCTGTCGCCGGCCACGTGATGGGCCTGGTGTCGCTCGTCAGCCTGCTCGCGAGCATCAGCGCGATGACGTTTGCCGGGCCGCGGGTCTATTTCGCGATGGCGCGGGACAAGGTGTTCTTCGACGCGGCGTCGAAGGTGCATCCCACCTACAAGACGCCGGCCTTCGCGATCGTCGCGCAGACGATCTGGGCCTCGCTCCTGATCCTCACCGGCAGCGGCAATGCGCTGATCACCTACACCGGTTTTTCGATCACGCTGTTTGCCGGCATCGCGGTGGCGGCGTTGTTCGTGCTCCGCGCGCGTGAGCCGCATGCCGTTCGTCCCTTCAAGGCGCTCGGCTACCCGGTGGCGCCGGCGATCTTCGTGATCGCCAGCTTCGCGATCCTCGCCAACGCGCTCTACATCGACCTCGTGAAGCCGCTGATTGCCGGCACGCCGATCGGCCCGGCGGCGATTGGTTTCCTGGTCATTGCGATGGGGCTGCCGATCTACTTCTTCTATTCACGCCGGCGCTGAGCCGCGGCAAGGAGCAATATGGCTTTCCGACGTGTCGCAGCGATCGTGACGATGTTGTCGAGGGCGCCGCTCGCGCACACCATCGATACGCAGTCCTATTTCTGCAACCTCGTGAAGGGCGGGACCAATCCGATCGCGGGGAACTACGGCAATCGGGTGACCTACATGCGGATCAAGGGGATTGTTCCGCCCTCATCTGCGCAGTAATGCGCGTTCCAGGTGTTCCCCGAGTTCCACAAGCGCCAAAGCGGTCGGTCTACTGCGATGCCATTGATGCGACGGTTCGAACCTTGGAACCGCAGCAGAACGATGCCTCTGGAACCCGTGGAACTCCTGGAACGTGTGGAACCCCGGTTCTAAGGACGCGGCCGCAGGTTTTCGTTCAACGTAATCGTCCGCCCCGCCTGCACGTGAACGTCGAGTTCGAGATCCTCGAAGCCCGGCATACGGATTTCGATCTTGTGCCCGCCGTGTTCCAGCCTGAGTGACTGGAACGTCCCATCGAAGTCATCGACGAGGCCGGCGTAATATCCGTCGACGAACACCTGCGCGTCGCGCGGACGGATCTTCAGGCGAATGCCGCCGATGTCGTATCCGGACGCCTGCCACGGCGAATACGGTCCGGGCCCGTAGCTCCCGTAGCCGTATCCGTAGTTTCCGTACCACGGATTCGGCGATCCGACTCCGCCGAACAAGCCGAGGCTGGCATAGCCGATCGAGCCGTAGATCAGCGACCACGGCGCGTAGCCAATCGGGCTCCACCGGTAGTACTGGCGCGCCCAGAGGTCATAGTGTGCCGGCGCATAGAAACGCGGAGCGCGATGTGCCGATCCAATGTAGACGTTGGTGGTTGGACGGTTACGCGTGACGACCACCGGTCCGTTGTCACGCCGTCCGCTGGTTTGGTTGTGGTCCCGATCGCGGCCGCGTTGGACGGCGGTCCGTTGAGGCTCGGCCTCACGATCGCCGCCGCGGGACGCCGTGGTTCTCTGGCCGGGGTCACCGCGGCGCTCAGCGGGACGGCCGGCGGTGCCATTGCCGCCACGGTCCTCTCCGCTCGTGCCGCCGCGCGGCTCTGCGCCGTTCCCGCCACCGCGGCTGGCGCCACGATCGCGCGGGCCACGGCGATTCACTTGCTGGTCGTCGTCTGTGCTGGAGCTTGCCATGGCTGGCGATCCAAGACAGAGCGCCGCGATAAGGGGAATCGCAACGACACGTAAAGTCATACGTGATCCTCGGGGCGCGCTGGCAACGCGGCGTGGCACAACTATCCTACCGCATCCCGCCGCTCGTGCCACGCCGCGTGGCACGAGCAGTGTTCTCTAGACCCGTCTGCGCCGGGGCGTGTGAGACACTACTGGGATGGAGTCGACCTTCCACGCGACCACCATCCTGGCCGTGCGCCGGGAGGAGCGCGCGGTCCTGGCCGGCGACGGGCAGGTCACCCTCGGCAATACCGTCGTCAAGCAGGGCGCGCGCAAGATTCGCCGCCTTTACAACGACAACATCCTCGCGGGCTTCGCCGGTTCCGCCGCGGATTCCTTCGCGCTGTTCGCGCGCTTCGAAGCGAAGCTCGAGCAGTTTCGCGGCAACCTCGAGCGCTCGGCGGTCGAGCTGGCCAAGGACTGGCGCACCGATCGCGCGCTGCGTCGTCTCGAGGCGATGCTGATCGTGCTCGACAAGAAGTCGATGTTCCTGCTCTCGGGCACCGGCGACCTGATCGAGCCGGATGAGGGCATCATCGGCATCGGCTCCGGCGGCGCGTTCGCCCAGGCCGCGGCCAAGGCGCTCGCCCGCCACACCGCGCTCTCGCCGCGCGAGATTGCCCAGCACGCGATGACGATTGCGTCCGAGATCTGCATTTACACCAATTCCAATCTCACCATCGAAGAACTGTGATGATCACCCTTCCGGAACGCACCACCACCGGGATCGATTCCCTGACCCCGCGCGAGATCGTCGCCGAGCTCGACAAGTATGTCGTCGGCCAGTCGAAGGCCAAGCGCGCGGTGGCGATCGCCCTGCGCAATCGCTCGCGGCGCCAGAAGCTGCCCGCTGACCTGGCCGAGGACGTCGCGCCCAAGAACATCCTGATGATCGGGCCGACCGGCGTCGGCAAGACCGAGATCGCGCGGCGGCTCGCGAAGCTGGCGCATTCGCCGTTCATCAAGGTCGAGGCGTCGAAGTTCACCGAGGTCGGCTATGTCGGCCGCGACGTGGAATCGATGGTGCGCGATCTGGTCGAGCTCGCCGTGGGGATGGTGCGCGACGAGCGCCTCGAGGACGTGCGCCTCAAAGCCGGGCTCAATACCGAGGAGCGCCTGCTCGACCTGCTGCTGCCGCCGCGCCCGGCGGCGCCGGATGAGGACCCCGGACGGGTCCGCGATGAAATGAGCACCACCCGGCAGCGGATGCGCGAGCAGCTGCGCGACGGCAAGCTCGACGAGCGCATGGTCGAGATCGACGTCCAGGAGAAATCCTTCCCGTCGATCGAGCTGATCAGCGGATCCTCGATGGAGGAAGTCGGCGTCAACCTGCGCGACATGATGCCCGGGTTGTTCCAGGGCCGCTCGAAGCGCCGGCGCGTGACGGTGGCGGAGGCCCGCGAACGGTTGAGCGGCGAGGAAGAGCAGAAGCTGATCGACATGGACGCGGTCGCCGGCGCGGCGGTCGAGCGGGTCGAGCAGGCCGGGATCATCTTCGTCGACGAGATCGACAAGATTGCCGGGCGCGAGGGGAGCCAGGGGCCCGAGGTCAGCCGCGAAGGCGTGCAGCGCGACATCCTGCCGATCGTCGAGGGCACCACCGTCAACACCAAGCACGGCATGGTGCGCACCGATCACATCCTGTTCATCGCCGCCGGCGCGTTTCATGTCTCGAAGCCGTCGGACCTGATCCCGGAGTTGCAGGGCCGCTTTCCGATCCGGGTGGAACTCGAGCCGCTCGGGCAGGCCGAGTTCGTCCGCATCCTCACCGAGCCGCGCAGCGCGCTGATCAAACAGTACATCGCGCTGATGGCGACCGAGGGCGTCGAGCTGACGTTCACCGAGGACGGGGTCGCGACCATCGCCGAGTTCGCCGCCATCGTCAACGAGCGCACCGAGAACATCGGCGCGCGGCGGCTCCACACCGTGATGGAGCGGCTGCTCGACGAGGTGTCGTTCGAGGCGCCGGATCTGCAGGACAAGATCATTACCATCGACGCCGCCTACGTGCGCCGCATGCTGGCGGACATCGTCAAGAACGAAGACCTGTCACGCTACATCCTGTGACCCATTCGACCCGCGCGGGAGCGGCTGGGCCGCGTCCACGCCCGTTCAGGGCCAGCCGACGCATCATGATCGTGGCGTCGCTGCTCGTCGCGACCGCGGCGTGTGGCAAGAAGGGGCCGCCGCTGGCGCCGTTTGTTCGCATCCCCGCGCTCGTGACCAGCGTCACGCCGCAGCGGGTTGGCGACGACGTCTATGTGTCGTTCACCGTGCCCGAGGCCAACGTCGACGGCCAGAAGCCGGCCGACATCGGCGTCGTCGAGGTCTACGCCGTCACGTCGGATCGCCCGCCGGCCGGGGAGAAGCAGCGGGAGCTGGCCACGCTCGTCGGGACGTTGCCGGTCCGGCCGATTCTGCCCGACCTGCCGATCCCCGAGAACGCGTCGGCGCCGCCGCCCATTCCCCTGCCTCCCGGCGTCGATCGCGGGGCCGCGGTGGCCATCCGCGAGCCGCTGACCGCCGAGGCGCGCGTGCCGGTGGAACTGCCGGTTGAGAAACCCGTGGCCGCCGACCCCGAGCCCGCCGATGAACCGCAGGAACGCATCGGACCGCTGGTCGCGCCCGGGGCGACGCAGTTGCCGCGCCGCCATTACTTCGTGGTGTCGAA
This sequence comes from uncultured Acidimicrobiia bacterium, assembly GCA_963795125.1. GTDB lineage: Bacteria > Acidobacteriota > Vicinamibacteria > Vicinamibacterales > UBA2999 > 12-FULL-67-14b. The sequence goes on from CAWCGQ010000003.1 coordinate 1,032,855, forward strand.
GAGTCCGCGCGGGCGGGAGAGCATTCCGTCGACGCCGGTGTCGGTCCCGCTCGAGGCGGGCAGTTCGGCCCCTGGTCAGCCGATGGTGACGCATACCGCGAGCGAGATGACGATCACGTGGGCGCCTTCGCCCGATGCGCGGAGCTCCACCTTCCTGGCCGCGCCGATTGAGAAGCCGGCGGCGACCGCCGATGCGACGAAAGATGCCAGCGCTCCCAAACCACTGCCGCCGCTGGTGGCCAAGTCACTGGGATTCAACAGCGAAGCCACCACCTATCACCTCTACGACGTCACGCCCGCAGGCGCCGAAACGGATCCCTACGCCATCACCTTGCCGAAGCCGATCACGCCGGCGCCGGTCGCCGTCACCGAGCACGTGATCAAAGGCGTCTCGTTCGGCGTCGAGCGCTGCTTCGAAGTGCGGCCCGTCGACTCGGTGTTCGGCGCCGTGGTGATCGGGCCGGCGTCGCCGCGCACCTGCGTCACGCCGACCGATACGTTCCCGCCGGCCGCGCCGGCGAACCTCGCGGCGATTGCCGGGGCGGGCGTCATCAGCCTGATCTGGGATCCGGTCAGCGACAACGATCTTGCCGGCTACCTCGTGTTGCGCGGCGAAGCGCCAGGTGACACACTGCAGGCCATTACGCCGCAGCCGGTGACCGTGACCTCCTACCGCGATGAGAACGTCAGGGCCGGCACCCGCTACGTTTACGTGGTCGTCGCCGTCGATCGCGCCGAGCCGCAGAACGTCAGTCCGCAATCGAACCGCGCCGAGGAGACGGCACGTCAATGACCGGCCTCAAGCCCTCAAGCCTTTAGGACCTCCTACACATGGATCGCATTTATCGAATCGCGCAGGAATCGGACGGCCGCTACGCCGTGGAACGCGACGGCCAGTTGTTCTGGGTGAAGGGCGATATTTTCGGCGGCTACCAGGCGGGTGATCCCGTTCCCTCGGGCGTGCCGCATCGCTTTCTCGCGCCGGTGAGGCCGTCAATCGTCGTCTGCATCGGGCTCAACTACAAGGATCACGCTGCCGAGATGAACAAGAAGCTCCCGGCGGAACCGCTGGTGTTCTTGAAGCCGCCCGGCTCGGTGATTGGCCCGGACGATGAGATCAGGTTGCCGGGATGGGCCGGACGCATCGAGCACGAAGCGGAAATGGCGGTGGTCATCGGCAAGCGCACCTCGAACGTGAAGGCGTCGGCCGCGATGGAACACATTCTCGGCGTCACCTGCCTCATCGACGTCACCGCCCGCGAGTTGCAGGCCGCAGATGTGCAGTATTCCCGGGCGAAGGGCTTCGATACCTTCGCACCGATCGGTCCGTGTATCGCCGTCGGCCTCGATCCGTCGGAGCTCGACATCGAAGGCTGGGTCAACGCCGAACGCCGCCACAAGTCGAACACGCGCGAACTGATCTTTCCGGTTCCGTATCTGGTCGAGCACGTGTCCCGCTTCATGACGCTCAATCCCGGCGATGTCATTACCACCGGCACCCCGTCGGGTGTCGGTCCGCTGATGCCCGGCGACCGCATGATGGTCAAGCTCGAAGGCGTCGGCACGCTCTCCAATCCCTGTGTGGCGGCGGGCCGCTAGGCTCGCCGACCGAGAAACATGGATCCCATCGAACGACTCACCGAACGCGAACGTCTCGCCGAGCTCGGCGGCGGCGAGGAGCGGCTGCAGAAACATCACGCCCAGGGCAAGCTCAGCGCGCGCGAGCGGATGACGCGGCTGTTCGACCCCGGCACCTTCGAGGAGGTCGACAAACTGGTTACCCACCGGTGCGTCGACTTCGGGATGGATCAGCAGATTATTCCCGGCGACGGCGTGGTCAGCGGCCACGGCCGCATCCACGGTCGCGTCGTCTATGCCTTCGCCCAGGACTTCACGGTGTTTGGCGGATCGCTGTCGGAAACCAACGCCGCCAAGATCTGCAAGGTCATGGACATGGCGGTCCGCAACGGCGCGCCGATCGTCGGCTTGAACGATTCAGGCGGCGCCCGCATCCAGGAAGGGGTCGTGTCGCTCGCCGGCTACTCGGACATTTTCCTGCGCAACACCCTGGCCTCGGGCGTCGTGCCGCAGATCTCCGCGATCATGGGACCGTGCGCCGGCGGCGCGGTCTATTCTCCGGCGATCACCGACTTCATCGTGATGGTCAAGCAGACCAGCTACATGTTCGTGACCGGTCCGGATGTGATCAAGACCGTGACGCATGAAGACGTCACCAAGGAAGACCTTGGCGGCGCCATGACCCACAACGAGAAGAGCGGCGTGGCGCACTTTGCCGTTGAAGACGACGCCGAGTGCATCGCGTTGATTCGCGAAATGTTGTCGTTCATGCCCGACAACAACCTCGACGAGCCGCCGCGCAAGGCCACCGCCGATCCGCTCGATCGCGAGGACGATGCGCTCGACCGCCTGGTGCCGGCGTCGCCCAACCAGCCCTACGACATGCTGGATCTGATCCACACCATTGCGGACGATGGCTATTTCCTCGAGGTCCATCAGCACTACGCGCGCAACATCATCGTCGGGTTCGCGCGGCTCGGCGGCCGGCCCGTCGGCATTGTCGCCAATCAGCCGGCCTACCTGGCCGGCACCCTGGACATCAATGCGTCGGTCAAGGGCGCCCGCTTCGTGCGCTTCTGCGATGCGTTCAACCTCCCGCTCGTCACCTTCGAGGATGTGCCGGGCTTTCTCCCGGGCACGGTGCAGGAGTACGGCGGCATCATCCGCCACGGCGCGAAGCTGCTCTATGCCTTCGCCGAAGCCACCGTGCCGAAGATCACCGTGATTACCCGCAAGGCCTACGGCGGCGCCTATTGCGTGATGGCGAGCAAGCACATCCGCACCGATTTCAATTACGCGTGGCCGAGCGCGGAAATTGCGGTGATGGGCGCGGAAGGCGCGGTCAACATCCTGTATAAGCGAGAGATCGACCGCGCCGCCGACCCGGCGGCGATGCGCGCGCAGAAGATCGCCGAGTTCCGCGAGCGGTTCGCCAGCCCGTACGTCGCCACCGAGCGCGGCTACGTGGATGAGGTGATTCTGCCGCGCATGACCCGCGCGAAGCTGGTGCAGGCCCTCGCCACCCTCGATCACAAACGCGACAAGAATCCGCCCAAGAAACATGGCAACATTCCGCTGTAACCCGGCGATTCTGCTCATGGTCTTCAGCCTGGCGTGCGTGTCGCCTGAGGGCGCGCCGGATGGGGCGCCGGCCGCGGTCGAGGAAGCGAAGATTCAGAAGACCCAGATCGAGCACGTCGTTCCGCGGCGCGATTTCGTCGGTCGGCTGCCGTCGCTGCTCGAGTGGACCGCGGCGGACGGCGTCGACAGTTACGCCGTGAGCGTCGACAACGAAATCGAAATCGCCGTCTTCGATCAGGGCGGCATCACCGGCACCTCAATCCCGTGGCCCAAGGACCTGAAGGTCGAGCCCGGGACCTACTTCTGGCGCATTGTCGGCCTCAAGGGCGATCGGGTGGTCGCCGACTCCGGCAGGGCGGCGTTCGTCGTTCGCGACTGAGCGACGCGTGTCGCGTCGAGCGCGGGCTCGATGCGGGTATGACCCGTATAATTGCAGCGCAATGCCGGACAGACTCAGGGCGCTGGTGTATCGACCGGGATCGCTTGGCGATACGCTCGTGTCGTTGCCGGCCGTTGCCGCGATCCGACGCCAATACCCGGCGCATCGCCTGACGCTGCTGACCGAGTGCGAGGTGCCCACATCCGGCCGCGTCTCGCCCTGGACCATCCTCAAGGAAACAGGCTGGTTCGACCAGGTTCACTTCTACGTCGTTGCGCCGCGGTCGCTGTCCGACCGGTGGCACAACCTCACGATCGCGGCGCGGCTGCGGGCCACCGGCTTTGACGACGTCTTTTCGCTCGCGCCGCCGCGCACCACCCGACAGCTGCGCGTCGATGCCTGCATCTTTCGCGGCGTGGTCGGCGCCGGCCGCTATCATGCGGCCCACACCGCCGCGTGGCCGCCGGCGGTGACCGCGGATTCCGAGCGGGTCGAGCACGAAGGCCTTCGCCTGCTCCGCATTGTCGATCCGCGCGCGCCCGACGATTCGCTTGACGATTTCCGGTTGACGGTTCCCGATACCGATCTCGCGGTCGGTCGCGGCGTGCTCGACGCTCTCGGAGTGCGACCGGGCCAGGTCCTGGTCGGCGTCGGCCCAGGCTCCGGCCGCTCGTCCACGCAGTGGCCCGCCGAGCGTTTCGCCGCGGTCGGGAGTGCGCTGCTCAATCGGTTTCGCGATGTGGTGCTGCTCGCCATCGGCGGATCGAGCGACCGCACCGTGTGCGGCGAACTCTGCGCCGCGTGGGGACCGCGCTCCCACAACCTTGCGGGCCGGCTGAGCGTGTTTGGCTCGGCCTCGATCCTGTCGCAGTGCGCGACCTTCATCGGCAACGACTCCGGTCCGACGCACCTCGCGGCGCTGGTCGGCATCCCGTGCGTGGCGATCTTCAGCGCGCGCAATCGGCCCGGCCAATGGACGCCGCTTGGCCAGCAGCACATCGTGCTCGAAGACCGGCCTGAGTGCGCAGGCTGCATGCTCGACGAGTGCGTGCAGCAGGCCAACAAGTGCCTGACCGGCATTCACATCGGTCGCGTGGTGCGCGAGGCCGCGTCGGTGATCGAGATGCGCGCCTCGGCGGGCGTTGCACACTGACGGGCGCCGATGCGAGACCTGCCCACGTCGCAAGCGACCCACGCCAGCAGCCGGTGGGACCACTTCAGCGGCAAGACGGTGCTCGTGACCGGCGCCGCCGGATTCCTCGGCGGGCGCCTCGTCCATCGCCTCTCGGCCGTCCAGTGTCAGATTGTTCGGGTCGCGAGGGCAGCGCCACCGCCACTCGAGGGCAGACCGCTGGCGACGGTCAGGGACGTGACCGGCGACGTCGGTGAACGCGCCACCTGGGACGCGGTGCTGAGCGACGCCGACGTGGTGTTTCACTGCGCGGCCCAGACCAGCAGCGTCGCCGCCGCCGAGAATCCGGCTCGCGACTTTGCCGCGAACGTCGCACCGATCCGGCATCTGCTGGAAGAATGCCGGCGATTGCAGCGGCGGCCGGTCGTGATGTTCGCCGGCACCGTTACCCAGGCCGGCATCCCGACGACGCTGCCGGTCAACGAGAGCGCCCCGGACCGGCCGGTGACGATTTACGATCGGCACAAGCTGGTCGCCGAGCACGCACTGGCGTCGGCGGCTGCGGACGGCACGGTTCGTGGCGCCACCCTCCGACTTGCCAACGTCTACGGGCCCGGCCGGCACGGCGCCACCCAGGATCGCGGCATCTTGAACCGCATGATTGCGGCGGCGGTCCAGGGGCGCCCGTTGACCGTCCATGGCACGGGCGAGTACGTCAGGGACTACGTGTTTGTCGAGGATGTCGTCGATGCCTTCCTGCTGGCCGCGGCGCATCACGATCAGGTGAATGGCCGCCACTACGTCGTTGGCAGCGGGCACGGCATCACCATCCGCGAGGCCTTCGAGCTGGTGGCCGCGCGGGTCGAGGCCATCACCGGCAGGCGAGTGCCGGTCACCACCGGCGAAACGCCGGCCGCCGTTTCCGCGATCGAACAACGCCATTTCATCGCCGACTCGTCACGGTTTTCGGCCGACACCGGTTGGCGGCCCGCGTGCGGACTGAGCGAGGGCATCGACCGCACCATCGAGGCGGGCGCGTGCGCGTAGTGGTGACCGGCGCGCTTGGCCACATCGGCTCGCGATTGATTCGCGAGCTGCCCGCGGCCTGTCCGGGCATCGAGATCGTGATGGTCGACAATCTGGCCACCGAGCGATACGCGTCGCTCTACGATCTGCCGGCCTCCGGCCGGTATGAGTTCGTGGAAGGCGATGTCCTCGACGCCGATCTACGGCGCCTGTTCGCCGGCGCCGACGCGGTCGTTCACCTCGCCGCGCTCACCAATGGCGCGCGCGCCGATCTGCGGGCGCAAATGGAACGGGTCAATGTCGAAGGCACCGAGCGGGTGGCGCGCGCCTGCGCCACCGCCGGTGTCGCGATGCTGTTCCCATCCACCACCAGCGTCTACGGGGTACCGGACGGCGTGGTGAGCGAAGACTGCGCGGCGGATGGGTTGCGGCCGCAAAGCCCCTACGCGGAATGGAAGATGCAGTCGGAAACCCTGCTCAACTCCCTCGGCGATCGTGCCGGCCTGCGGTTCGTCATCCTCCGCATGGGCACGATCTTTGGCCCCTCGGTCGGCATGCGGTTTCATACCGCGGTGAACCAGTTTTGCTGGCGCGCCGTCGCCGGTCAACCGATCGAGGTGTGGCGGACCGCATCGCACCAGTTTCGCCCGTATCTCGATCTCGACGACGCCGTGCGCGCGATGATCTTCATGCTGCGTCGCCGGCAATTCGATCGGCGCGTGTACAACGTCCTGACGCTGAATGCGACCGTCACTCACGTGGTTGAAGTGTTGTCGACGTTCGTGCCCGATGTGCGCGTCGACTACGTGGATTCGCCGCTGATGAATCGGCTGTCGTTTTGTGTCGACAACGACCGGTTCTCGAAACTGGGGTTCGACTTCACCGGCAGTTTCGAACGCGGTATCGCCGACACGGTCGCGATGCTCACCGGCAACCGCGCCGGGCGGCGCGGCATTGCCGCCGACCCGTTGCGGAAGGGCTTTGAAGGTGAGTGACGGCGAGCTGCTCATCCACGTGCGGGCGGCCCGACGTCGGGTCGTGAAATGGGCGCATTTCCTGGCCATCTACGAACAACTCCTCGCGCCCTATCGCGGACGCCCGATCACCCTCGTCGAGGTCGGCGTTGGAGACGGCGGATCGCTGGAAGTATGGCGCAGCTATCTGGGGCCGTCGGCCCGCATCATCGGCATCGATCTCGACCCGGCGGCCAGGCACCTCGAGGCCGACGGATTCGAGATCATCATCGGCGATCAGTCGGATCCGGAGTTGTGGGAGCGGCAGCTGACCGATGTCGGGCCGATCGATGTGCTGATCGACGACGGTGGTCACACCAGCGTCCAGCAGATCGTGACCGTGGCCTGTGGCCTGGCGCACGTGCGCGATGGCGGCGTGATCGTGGTCGAGGACACCCACACCAGCTACATGCCGGACGATTACCCGTCGCCAGCGGGGCTCGGGTTCATGCAGTTCGCGCAGCATGTCGTCGATGTCCTGCATCTTCGAAACCACTTTGTGACCGCAACCGCTGAGGATGCCGCTGGTCTGGGCCGCGCCATCCACAGTGTGGGGTTCTTCGAATCGCTGGTGGTCTTTCATGTCGATCGGCGGCTGTGCGGACGGTCCGAATTGATCGACGCCGGGACGGTGGAACTGCCTCCGTCCATCCGTCCTCGGACGGTGCGGTCGGCGATCAGCGACGCCCTCGAATCACAACCCCGATGGATTCAGGCGCTGGTCCGCTTCGCCCGCGAACTATTGAGGGGGCCGAAGCGGCGCGCCGACGCGAACCGGGTGAGACGCTATTTTGGCCGGTCGCGTTGAAAGAGCAGGCCGACACAGGCCGGCTGCTCGGGTGCGTGTTCGACAGCCGGGTGTTCGCCCATGTCGAACTCACGAATCAGGCGCAACCCGGCGCGCTCGACCGTGTCGACGATCGCCGATTGGTTCAACTGGTACTGCAGGTTGGTCAGGCCCGCCAGGCGCTGCGTCACCATGAATGAGGGCACCTCGCGAACCGTCGGCACCCCTGAAAGAAACAGATAGCCTCGAGAGCAGTGCGCGGCCCGGCTGAGCACGTCCTGCCACTCTCGCACGTATTGCAGGCTCGACGAGAACATCACCAGGTCATACGGCCGGGCAAGACAACCATCGTCGACGTGCCACGTCACCGCCGGAGCGAGCCGGCGGCCGGCCCGGGCGACGCTCGGCAGTTCCTTGCTGTGATATTCGAGGTCCACGTGCGGGAGCAGTGCCAGGCCCAGCCAATAGCCGTCGCCGAGATGCCCGCCATAGTCGAGCACGCTGCAGGCCTGCTGCCCGCGGGCGGCGAGCGCGAGCACATAGCCGAACAGCACGCGCCGTACTTCTTCGTCCGGGTGCGCCGCCATCATCCGGTCGCTGTCCTTGACGCGGGCGCCAAGCGCTTCGCGGGCCACGCGCTCGTTGGTCAGGAGGTTGGTCCAGAAGTCCTCGCTGACGGCCCCGCCTGGCAGCGTCGTGGACCACCCCTGGGGCGCGTAGGCAAAGTGGTCCACCGATCGCAGAAGACGTCTCTTGAGATCCTTGCCGACATTCCAGAGCACCGGCGGCACGATTGGCTTGAGGAAGCGCTGCGCAAACATCGGCATGTCAGGAAGCGGGTGACTCATCGCCGCGCCCCGCGGCGTCGCGAACGCGTTCGAACAGGAAGCCCAGGCGCGCCGGCTGTTCGGGCGCGTGTTCGACCGGCGGGTGCATGCCCATGTTGACCTCGCGGAGCAGGCGCCAGCCGGCGCGCTCGACCGTGGTGACGACCTCGGCATGGTTCAAGTGATACTGCAGGTTGGTCATGCCTGCGTAGCGCTGCGTCACCACATACGAAGGCACGTCGCGGACCGTCGGGACGTCCGTAAGCAGCAAGTAGCTCCGTGCCGACCGCGCCGCGCGGCCGAGAATGTCCTGCCACTCAGGCAGGCACTGCAGGCAGGATGAGAACACCACCAGATCGTGCGGCTGCGCCAGGCACCCATCGTCGGTATGCCAGGTCGCGCCCGGGGTCATGCGGCGGCCGGCCGCCGCCACCGCCGGCAGCTCCTTGCAGTGGTAGGTGAGGTTTGCTTCCGGCACGAGCGCTTCGGCGAGCCAGTAGCTGTCGCCGAGGTTCCCCCCATAGTCGAGCAGCGTGATTGGCCCGCCCTGCCGGGCGGTGAGCGCCAGCGCGTAGGCGAAGAGCACGTCCTTGACGTCGCCGTTCAGCGGCCACCGCGGCTCGCGGGACCGCGCCCGCGCAATGATCGCTTCGCACGCCGTGCGCTCGCGCGCCGCGAGCGCGCTCCAGAAGTCGTCGCTGGTGGCGCCGGCGGGCAGGGGTGTCGCCCATCCCGCCGGGGCGTAGGCAAAGTGATCCACCGAGCGCAGCAGTCGTCGCTTTACCTGCTTGCCGAGATTCCACAGCAGCGGCGGTGCGATCGACTCGAGAAACCGTTTGGCACCCGTCCGCATTTTGCGAGCCAGTATAATGGGCGCCCCCGCCGAGTCATGACTCCTTCGGCCCATCTCACCATCCTGCTGCCTCTGAAAGACCGCGTGCCGTTCACCGAGCGGTGGCTGGCGTACGCCTCCCGGGCGCCGCTGCCATTCCGCATTCTGATCGCCGATGGCGGTGCCGACGACACCGCCGGACGGTTGGCGGTCGACTGGAGATCGCGCGGGCTGGACGTCGACTATGTCCGATATCCATTCGACGGCAGCTATGCCGACTACTACGCCAAGCTCGCCGATGCGCTTTCGCGCGTGACCACGCCGCTGGTCGTCATGGCCGATAACGACGACCTCTTCATCCCGGAAGGCCTGACGCGCGCGGTCGAGTTCCTGCTGGCGAACCCCGACCATGTGGCCTGCGGCGGTCAATGCGCGGTGTTCTGGATTACCGGCGCGCGCTCCTCGCCAGGCGGAGAAGCCACCTACGGCGACGCGGTCGACTGCAAATGCACCAGCCAGTTCTCCTCGGACCTGTCCGACACCGCCGAGCAGCGCCTGCGCGAGCGCTGCCTCGGAGCCAACGACGTGTTCTACGCGGTGCACCGCACGGAGTTACTGCGGCGCCACTTCGAGGCGGTGCGCGATTGCGACCCCCGCGACCTGTTCCTGATGGAGCAGCTGGTCATGTTCCTGACCGCGATCGCCGGCAAGACGCGGCAACTCGACACCCTGTACATTGCCCGCCAGCAGGACTCGCCCGGCAGCAGCGGCGGCGCGCACCAGGAGCGATTCGGCGATTGGTACGACCGCATGCTGGTGCCGACCTGGTCCGAGGACTTCACCCGTGTCGTCGATTGCGCGGCCGCGGCTCTCGCCCGCGCCGACGCCATCCCGCTCGAGCAGGCGCGTCGAGCGGTGGTGGAATCGTACAAGATGTCGGTGGCGCCGTCGCTGCTGGCCGACCTCGTCGAAGAGCCGACGGTGTCGTTGACCATGCCGGTGGTGTTGCAGCTGGTCCGCCGGCTGGTCAATCTGCCGAGATCAAGCCGCGTCAGGCGCCTGGCCCAATGGTCCTATCGGCGGGCGCGGTGGCTGTCGCACGACCTGGTGCACGGCACCGAGTTCCGGACGCGTCGCGCCCGCGAAGCGGCGCGGGAATTCAAACCGGTGCGGATGTTTCTGACCGGCGCCGATCACAATTCCAGAACCTCCGGCACATAGACGATCCACCGGCCGCCGCCGCGGCCGAACGCCTGTTCCTTGGCGCGGATTTCGTCGCCGTGATTCCACGAAAACAGCAACGCCCGGTCGGGATAGCGCGCCGCGAACTGATCGTGAGGTCTGACCGGGAGGTGTGCTCCCGGCGAGAACCTGCCCTGCTTGGCCGGAGTCGTGTCGCTGATGAACTCGACCAGTTCAGGCGTGATGCCGAAGAAGTTGATCGTCGTGGTGCTCTTCGACGTGGCGCCATAACCGACGACCCGCAAGCGCTGCGCCTGGCAGTCGCGCAGCCGTGTCATCAGCGCCTCGCCGATGCTCGTCACCCGGTCGCGGAAGGCGATGAAGGTCTCGGGCCGGTGCAACCGCCCGGTCAACTCGCGGTCGAGCAGCTGTGCCACCCGCGCGGCCGGTGGCCTCGCTCCGGCGGGTGCAATCAGGTAGCGCATCGATCCGCCATGCACGCCGGTCGGCAGCACATCCGCGACCTCCAGGTCGTGCTCGGCAAAGAGATACTTCAGCGCCGACACCGTGAAGTACGACGCATGCTCGTCGTAGATCTGGTCGAACGCCGTCTGCCGGACGACGTCGCCCCAATATGGATCTTCAATCACGCAGGTGCCGCCGGGCGCGAGCAGCAGCCTGATGCCGTCGACCACCGCGTGCACGTCGGCGACGTGCGACAGCGCGTTGGCCGCAATTACGGCGTCGGCCTGGCCGTGCTCCGACACGATGTCCCGCGCCAGCGGCGCATCGAAAAACGCGCAGCGGGTGCTGACGCCGCGGTCCGTGGCCGCCTGTGCCACGCTGGCCGACGGCTCGATGCCGAGATGGCGGATGCCCGCCTCCGCCACATGACGCAACAGCGTGCCGTCGTTGCTGCCGATCTCGACGACGAACGGATCCTGCTTCGGCAGCGCCGCCATGAGGTCCGCGGCCAGGGCGGCGAAATGTGCCGCCATGCGGTCCGATGTCGCCGAGAAGAACGGGTAGTGCGCGTTGAACATTCGCTCACGCTGCGGTTGCTCGACCAGCTGCACCAGGGTGCAGCGCGGGCAGTAGGCGGCGCTCAGGTTGAAGAAGTACTCACCGGCGAACTGCGCGGGGGTGAGGAACCCATTGGCCAGCGGCATCCGGCCGAAGTCAATAAATGGCTCGATGGTCGAGTGGCAGATGCGGCAACCGGACATGCGCAATCAGCAGGCCTATTGGGGGTAACTCGACGAGCGACACGCTCGGCGGCAATCACGGCTCAGGCGATCACCCGTGAGCGGATTATAGTTGCATGTGCCGCTTCGCTTTTCTCCCCGCGCCGTCATCCTCGACATTGACGGCACCATCGTCGACAACATGCATTTGCACGCTGAAGCGTTCGGGGTCTTCGCCGGGCGTCATGGCCTGCCCGCCCTGACCAGCGACGATCGTGCGCGGCTCGATGGCCGGCGCAACAGCGAAATTTTCCCAATCCTGTTCGGCCGCGAGGTGGCGCGCGAAGAGTGGCAGGCCTACGAGCGCGAGAAGGAAGGTCTGTACCGCGAGTTGTCGAAAGGCCGCCTGCTGCCGATGAAAGGCTTGCAGGCGCTGATCGACCGGCTCAGGCAGGAACGCATCCCGATGGCGCTCGCGACCTCGGCGCCCAGGTTGAATGTCGAGCACACGCTGGCCGAGTTGGCACTGACCGACGCTTTTCCGATCATCGTGCGTGGTGACGAGGTGGCGCGCGGCAAGCCGGCCCCGGATGTGTTCATCGAAGCGGCTCGCCGCCTCGGCATCGACGCGGCGGACTGCCTGGTGTTCGAGGATGCGCCGATGGGCATCGAGGCCGCACAAGCCGCCGGCATGCAGGTGGTGGCGCTGACCACCAGCTTCCAGTCCTCCCACTTCGCCCGACTCGCGCCGCCGCCAGCGCTGGTGTGTCGCGACTTCGAGGATTTCCTCGGGATCCCGGTGGATTGAGCGATTCCGCCGCTGGCCCGCCCGGGCCGACCGCCCGGGCCGCCGGCGTGAACGGAACCGCGGCGCGGGTCGTCTTATTGAACGTCCGCGAAAACAGGAGATCCACTGATGAAGACAGTTCTGACGATTGTCGTTGCCGCGCTGCTGGCCACTCTCGCACCTCGCACCGTGTCGCTCAACGCCGCTTCGCTCTCGACCGGCGTCGCCGCCGGGACGGTGAAAGTGACGATTCACTACAAGGGGAAGGGAACGGTCGATGCCTCGCACAAGCTCTGGGTGTGGATATTCGACACGCCGAACATCGGCCCTGGTTCGATGCCGATCGATCAAGTCTCCTTCGACCGCAACGATGCCGACGCGGTGTTCGAGGGCGTCGCTGCGGAAAAGGTGTGGGTCGCCGTGGCCTATGACGAAACGGGCGGGATGATGGGCGACGCGCCGCCTCCTCCGGGCACGCCGATCGGCATTCTGTCCGGGCCCGACGGCGCACCGGCCGCGGTGATCCCAGGCGCGAAAGTTGCGGCCGCGCTGACGTTTGATGATTCGCAGCGCATGCCGTAACACCTCGTCGTTAAGCCGCCGGCGCGTCCTGCTGGCGAAGACTCGCTAGCGATAAGTTTTCCCGCAACACACGGAGGGTTGTTTTTACAGCCCTCCGTTCCGACTCATCTGCTCGCAGTCGCCCCCGCCGTGCCCACATTGACCGGACACGTTCAGAAAATCTCCCCCGCGCGTACCGAATTCTGCTGTCACGCGCACGTCGCGCAGTTGGCCGCGTCCTTGCTCTATCGGGTGTCGAGGACTCGGCTTGAACAGCGCAACACATGCGTGCGCCGAGGAGGAGGATAGATGGCATCGATTCGTAAGGTCGCCCTCGCATGCATGACGGCAGCGATGGTCACGATCGCAGTGAGCGCGGGCGCACAAGGCCCCGCCAATCAGGATACGTATTTCACGTTCAGCCAGGCAGTTGAGCTGCCGAAGACGACGCTGCCGGCGGGCACGTACTTCTTCCAGTTGATGGACAGCGCAAGCAATCGGCACATCGTCAAGGTGATGAGCCAGGACCGCACCAAGCTCCACGCCACCTTGATGGCGATTCCGTACTACTCCACCGATCGTCCCTCGGACGATCCGCAGGTCCGTTTCCTCGAGGTGCCCGCCGTTGACGGCGTGGCCGCGTCGAACGCGATCAAGATCTGGTTTTACCCGGGCAACACCGTCGGCCACGAGTTCATCTGGCCGCGCGACAAGGCGCTGGCGCTGGCTCGCGCCACCCGCGAGTCGGTGCTGACGACCAAAACCGACTCGGACGATTCGGACCTGACGCGGGTCGACGGCGCCGGCGTTGAAGCGACCGTCGCGACCGCCGAGCCCGAAGCCTCGGTGCAGACGCCGCCGGCGACGACCGACGTTGCGCGGGCAGAACCGGCGCCCCAGCGTGAACCGGTTGGCGCCATCTCCGGCACCGATGCCGCGCCGGCACCGATGCCGGAACGCACCGCCCCGCGCACCGACGCGCCGGCGCGCGCTGCGCGCACCGACCTGCCGAACACCGCGGGCGTCCTGCCGCTGCTGGCGCTGGTCGGACTCGGCTCGCTGGTCGGCAGCCGCCTGATGCGCCGCGCGCGTCGGTAACAGCGACGTGGGGGAGTGAACGGAGTACCGGCGATGAGATTGATGTCATGCATCGCGATCCTTGTCGCCGGCTCCGTCACGCTTCTCACGTCGCATTCCGTTCCGCCCCAGGACCGTCCGACCTTCACGGCCAGTTCGGAGCTGGCCGTGATGCATGTGTCGGTCCGCGACCGCGGCGGCCGCTACGTCACCGGCTTGACGCGCGACGCGTTCACGGTGATCGACGACGGCCAGCCGCAGACGCTGCAGATGTTTTCCGCCGATGCCGTGCCGGCCTCGGTGGGGTTCCTGATCGACAACAGCAACAGCATGCGTCCGAGCCGCGACCGGGTGATCGCGTCGGCGGTGGCGTTCGCGGCGCATTCACATCCCGAGGACGAAATCTTCGTCCTGACCTTCAACGAACAGGTGCGCCACGCCTGGGGGCCGCGGGTCGTCGCCGACATCGAGCCGGGCGCGTTCGCGCTGGCGATGTCCGAGGCGATCGTGGCGCGCGGCATGACCGCCATCTACGACGGTATTGCCGCCGGCTTGTCGCGGCTCGAACGCGGGAAGCACACGCGGCAGGTGTTGATCGCGGTCAGCGACGGCGGCGACAACGCGAGCGCGGTGAAGCTCGATGACGTGCTGGCGCGCGTGCACCAGTCCGACGCGACGCTCTACACCGTGGCGCTCGTCGATCCGCTGATGCGTCAGGGCAGTAATCCAGGCGTGCTGCGGCGGCTGGCGCGCTCGACCGGCGGCGAGTTCTATTACCCGCGCAAGAGCGAAGAGATTACCGAAGCCTTTCACGGCATCGCCGCCGACATCCGCAACGCCTACACCCTCGCCTATGCGCCGACCCGGGCCGGCGACACGACCGCCGCGCGGCGACGCCGCAGCGTGCGCGTCTACGTGCGCTCCGGGGACGGCCGGGTCTTGACGGTGCGCACGCGCGACGGCTACTTCGAAAAATCCAGCGGGGATCGGCAATGACGGCGGCCGCGGCGTGGGTCGCCCGCTTTCTCGAGTTCGCGCTGCTGGGCGTTGCGATCGGCTGTCTCGGCATCTACGCCTACGAGTCGGTGGAGGCGAGGCGTTTCCACGCCGAGCAGACCGCGGCGTTCGAGCAGGCCGCCAAGTCCGAGGTCGCGCCGACCCGCGTGCGCGCCGGCGGACTGGTCGGCATGCTCGACCTACCCCGGCTGCAGTTGACGACACCGGTCGTGGAAGGCGATGACGATCGCACCTTGCAGCGCGCGGTGGGCCACTTGCCGGATACGCCGCTGCCGTGGGAGAACGGCAACAGCGCGCTCGCCGGCCACCGCGACGGACTGTTCCGGCCGTTGAAAGACGTGAAGGTGGGCGACCAAATCCGCTTCCGCACCACCCGCGACGAGTTCCGCTATCGCGTGACCGGGACCTCGATCGTCGCACCGGACGACGTGTCGGTGCTCGAGCCGAGGTCGCAGTCGACCCTGACGCTGATCACCTGCTATCCGTTCTACTACGTGGGTGCCGCGCCGAAGCGTTTCGTGGTCCACGCCGAGCGCGAATAACCGCCGTAAAGGATAGAATCGTAAGCGGTTCTGTCTGATGAAAAAGATCCTGATCGCCAACCGTGGCGAAATCGCCGTGCGCGTGATCCGCGCGTGCCGCGACATGGGAATCGCCGCCGCGGCGGTCTACTCCGAATGCGACCGCGCCGCGCTCCACGTGCGGCTCGCCGACGAAGCGTGGCCGATCGGTCCGAGCGCGCCGCGCGAAAGCTATCTGCGCATCGACGCGATGATCGACGCCGCCCGCAAGGCCGGTGCCGACGCGGTTCATCCCGGCTACGGATTCCTGGCTGAGAACGAGGATTTCGCGGCGGCCTGCCGCGATGCCGGCCTGACGTTCATTGGCCCGACCCCGGAAGCGATCGCGCTGATGGGCAGCAAGACGGCGGCGCGGCGGGCGGCGGTCAAGGCCGGCGTGCCGGTGGTGCCCGGCACCGATCAGCCGATCGACGATGACGCGTCCGACGCCGAGGTGTTGAAGGTGGCCGACAGCGTCGGGTATCCGCTGATGCTCAAGGCCGTTGCCGGCGGTGGCGGCAAAGGCATGCGGATGGTGGCGGCCGCCGCGGAACTGCCGGGTGCGCTCGGCGCCGCCCGTTCCGAGGCGCAATCGGCGTTCGGTGACGGCGCGGTGTATCTCGAGCGCCGCATCATCACGCCGCGCCACATCGAAGTGCAGCTGCTCGGCGACCACTACGGCACGGTGCTGCCCTTCGTCGAACGCGAGTGCTCGATTCAGCGGCGCCATCAGAAGGTGGTGGAAGAAAGTCCGTCGCTGGCGGTGTCGCCGGAGCTGCGCCGCCGCATGACGTCGGCGGCCGCGGCGGTCGCCAAAGCGGTGGGCTACACCAACGCCGGGACCATCGAGTTCCTGCTCGACGCCGACGGCTCGTTCTACTTCCTCGAGATGAACACGCGATTGCAGGTCGAGCATCCCGTCACCGAGATGGTGACCGGCGTCGACCTGGTGCGGTGGCAGATCCGCATCGCGCGGGGCGAGCGGCTCGATCTCGATCCCGAGCGGCTGCTGGCGCCGACGGCACATGCGATCGAATGCCGGATCTATGCCGAGGATCCCGACAACGGCTTCCTGCCGTCGCCGGGACGCATCCAGGGCCTGCGCGTGCCACAGGGGCCCGGGGTGCGCGACGACAGCGGCGCCTACGAAGGCGGCGAGGTGCCGATTTTTTACGATCCGATGATCTCGAAGCTCATCACCTGGGGCGATACCCGCGCGCACGCGATCGAGCGCATGCGCCGCGCCCTCGCCGAGTACCAGGTCCGCGGCATCCGCACCACCATCCCGTTCTTCCAGTGGATTCTCGAGGACGAGGACTTCAAGGCCGGACGGTTCGATACCAGCTTCATCGATCGCAAGCTGGGCAAGGGCCCGCTGCACGGGGTCGACGCGGCGGACGAGGATCTCGCGGCGATTGCCGCGGCGGTGCATGTCTTCACCAGGCCGGTGGCCGACCACGCCCCGGCGCCCGCGACCAGCCGCTGGCGTGACGCCGGGCGGATGGAGGCGCTGCGATGATCGTCGACGTCGCGATTGGCGATCGAATTCGGACCGTCGGCATTGTTCGCAAAGGCGGCCTGCTGCACGTCGAACTCGACGGGCGCCTGCATGTCGTCGACGCGCGTCGGGTGAATGAGTCGGTGGTGTCGATGCTCGTGCAGCGCGACGGCGCCGACACGCCGTCGCGTTCAGTCGACGCGGCGTTTGCCGTCAGGCCGGTTGCCGGCGACTTCGACGTGCATGTCGCCGGGCGGACCATCCCGGTTGAGGTGCGTCCGGCGGGCGCGTTCGGGCGTCAGAAGAAGGCCGGCGCCGGCGCCGCCGGTTCGGGCCCGCAGCGGGTGACCTCGCCGATGCCGGGCAAGGTGGTCCGCGTGCTGGTGCAGCCGGGCGACGAGGTCACGGCCAGGCAGGGCCTGGTGGTGGTCGAAGCAATGAAGATGGAAAACGAATTGCGCGCGGTCCGCGACGGCCGCGTGCGCGACGTGCCGGTCGTGGTCGGCCAGTCGGTCGACGCCGGTAGCCTGTTGTTGATTGTCGAATAGCACCCCTGCACGATGAACGACGCCGCACCGCCGGAGATCACGCGACTGGGACGCGCGCGGGCCGCGGTTGGGGCCACCGGCCGCGCCGTCTATCGCTACGCCCGCCGATTCGCCGTGGCGATCGGGGTGATCATCGCGGTGGTGGTGGTGTCGACGCTGACCATCGATCTCGGGCCGGTGCTGAGGGCCCGTGCTGAAAAGGCCGGCGGCGACTGGCTCGAGCGAAAGATGACCATTGGCCGGCTCGGCGTGCAGCTCGGCCGCGGCCGCTTCGTCGTCGAGGACCTGCGCATCGACGGCATGTTTCCCGACGAGCCGCCCTGGCTCGTCGCCAAGCGCATTGACGTGTCGCTGACGTGGAGCGCGCTGGTCCGCCGCGAAGTGCTGCTCGAGACGATCGAGATGACCGACTGGCGCATGACGGTCGAATCGTTTCCGGACGGCCGCCAGACATTCCCGCGCCTGAGCGGTCCGCCGCGCCGGCCGCGCACCGGGCCGCCGCCGGTGGTCACCACCATGCGATACGTGCATGCGCAACGCGGCGAGTTGATCTTCAACGACTACGGCTCGGATTGGCGGGCGGTGGCGCGCAACATGGACGTGGTCGTCACCAAGGGCGCCGAGTATCAGGGCCAGGCGCAGTTCACCGACGGCACCATCGTCATCCAGAACTACCAGCCGATGACCGCCGACATGTCGCTGGCGTTCACGTTCCGGGACGGCAATATCGTGATGGATCGCATCGACCTCACGACCGATGGCGCGGTCACGACGATGACCGGCGTGGCCGAACTCGCCAACTGGCCCGAGCAGCTCTATCACATCAACTCGCGGATCCAGTTTCCGCGCCAGCGTGAGATCTTTTTCGCCCGCGACCAGTTCACGCTGTTCGGCGAAGGCCAGTTCACCGGCACGTTCCACATGTTCAAGGGCGGCCGTGAACTGAAGGGCGATTTCAGCAGCGCCGTGGCCGGCGTCAACGACTACCGCTTCCCGAATCTGCGAGGCTCGGTCGTCTGGGTGCGCGATCGCATGGAAGTGACGCGTGCCACGGCGGAGTTCGCCGGCGGCACGGCGGACTTCCGCTACCTGATGGCGCCGCTTGGCAACCGCGAGCGGCCGGCGCGCGCGGTGTTCGACGCCAACTATCGCGACGTCGACCTGAGCGCGTTGACCGAGGTGGACGGGATGCGCGGGCTGCGACTGGCCGGCCGTGCCGCCGGCCACCACGCGATGGCGTGGCCGCTTGGCCGCTACGCCGAGCGTGCCGGCTCGGGCGCGGTGTCGTTCACCTCGCTGGCGGGGCTGCAGGGGCCGCAGCTGGAGGCGGACGCCGCCGCCGAGGCGCGCGATCGCTACCGCGAGCAGGGTCCCTTCAGCCCGCACACGCCGCAGTCGCCGATCGCGGTGGCCGGCGAGGTCACCTACTCCTTCGATCCGGAAGCGATTCGCTTCGAGCCGAGCCGCGTGCTGACCGCCGACACCTACATCGCGTTCGAGGGCGCGACCGCCTACGGCGATCGCTCGAAGATTCCCTTTCGCGTCACCAGCCGCAACTGGCAGGAGAGCGATCGCTTCCTGGCCGGCATCATGACGGCGTTTGGCGCGCCCACCGGCGCCATCCCGATCGACGGCGTCGGCAAGTTCGACGGCGTCATGCTCGGGGCGTTTCGCCGCCCGCGCATCGAGGGCCGCTTCACCGGGTCGGAAATGCGCGCCTGGGATGTCAACTGGGGTGACATCGACGGCGACTTCGTCGTCGAGAACTCGTACGCGCATATCAGCCGCGCGGCGATCCGCAGCGGCCTGTCGCGCATGGACGTCAGCGGGCAGTTCTCGCTCGGCTATCCGCGCGCCGATGGCGGCGAGCAGATCGACGCCCGCGTGCGCATCACCGAACGGCCGCTCGTCGACCTGCGCGAGGCCTTCGACCTGCAGGACTACGACGTCGACGGCATGTTGTCGGGCGACTTCCACGTCTACGGTGACTACGAGCGTCCGCACGGGTTCGGCAGCATGACCATTGCCCGCGGTGTCGCCTACGACGAGCCGTTCTCGGAGGCCACCGCGGCGCTGCAGTTCGAGGGCGAGGGCGTGCGCCTGAACGGCATCGAGATGCGCAAGGGCGGCGGCAGCGTCAACGGCGCCGCCTACGTCGGCTGGGCCGGGACCTACTCGTTCGATGTCGACGGCCGTAACGTCGCCGTCGACACGCTCGCGCTCACCACCTATCCCGGCTATCCGACCCTCTACGGAACGCTCGACTTCACCGCGACCGGCGGCGGCACCTTCGAGGAACCGCGCTACGACGTCAAGTGGAGCGCCAGCGATCTGTTCTTCGGCGACGAAGGCATCGGCGAAATGACCGGCAGGCTGTCGATGCGCGGCCTGCTGATGACCTACGAGCTCGAGGCCGCGTCGCCGCGCCTGGCGGTGTCCGGTACGGGTCGGATCGAGCTCAACGACGAGATGGACGCGGAGCTGTCGTTTCGCGTCACCGACACCTCGCTCGATCCCTACCTGCGCCAGCTGCAGCCGGCGTTCTCGCCGTTCACCTCGGCGATCGCCAGCGGCACCATCCGCGTGGTCGGCGAGCTCTACAATCCCGATGCGCTGCGCATTGATACCAGCGTCGAAGAAGTCAACGTCGCGCTGCTCGACTATCGCCTTCGCAATCAGTCGCCGATCCGCCTGAGCGTCGAACACCAGCAGCTGCACGTCGACTCGCTGAAGATGGTCGGCGACGACACCGAGCTCGACCTCAGCGGGACGGTGAACCTCAGCGATCAATCGCTGGCGCTGCAGGCCAACGGCGCGGCGAACCTCGCGGTGCTGCAGGGCTTTTTGCCCGACATCCGCAGTTCAGGCCGTGCCGAGGTGACCGCGCGGATTGCCGGCACCGCCAGCGCGCCGGTGGTGGCCGGCAACGCCCTGCTGACCGGCGGCCGCATGCGGTCGCTGCTCTTCCCGCACGCGCTCGAACAGGTCAACGGCATTGCGACGTTCGATGCCGCCGGCGTTCGCCTCGACGGCGTCACCGCGCGCCTCGGCGGCGGCGAGGTGCGGTTCGGCGGGCGCATCGGCTTGTCCGGCTATCAGCTGAGCGAGTTCGATGTCACCGCCGTCGGCGAAGACCTCAACCTGCGCTATCCCGAAGGCATGCGGTCGGTGGTCGACGCGAGCCTCGCGCTGCAGGGGCCGGCGGCGGCGCCGCTGGTGACCGGCACGGTTACGGTCAAGAGCGCGAGATGGGCGCGTGGGTTCGGCGCCTCGGGAGGACTGTTCAGCGGGCTGACCGGCGGCGACGGCGCGATTCCGGCCATCGAAGGCCAGGTCGCCGCCTCGTCCAACGTGCGCTTCGACATCCGGCTGGCCGCGCCCGGCACACTGCGCATCGACAACGATCAGGCGCGGGTGGTCGCCAGCGCCGACCTGACCATGCGCGGCACGCTCGATCGCCCGTTGCTGTTCGGCCACGCCGAGATCGATCGCGGCGAGGTCGAGTTCGAGGGCCGCCGCTACCTGGTGACGCGCGGCAGCCTCGATTTCGCCAACGCCAATCGCATTCAGCCGTTCTTCGACATCGAAGCCGAGACCCGCGTGCGCGTGCCGGGGCAGACCTATCGCGTCACCATGCGCATGGCCGGCACCACCGAGCGGCTGCAGCCGCAGTTCACCTCGGATCCGCCGCTGCAGACGCTCGATATCCTGACGCTGCTGTTCAGCGATCAGGCGCCGAGCGGCGACATCGAGCTGGCCGGCCTGCAACGGCCCAACGAGCGCGAGCAGCGGCTGGTCGAAGCCCGGGCGACGCGCGCGCTCACCGGCGCCCTGTCGCAGGAAGTCGGCCGCGTCGTCGAGCAGACCTTCGGCGTCGACACCTTCCAGATCACGCCGCTACTGTCCGATCCCTACCAGCAGTCGGCGAGCCTCAATCTGAATCCGAGCGCCCGCGTCACCATCGGCAAGCGCATTTCGGATCGCATCTTCCTGACCTACGCGCGCAGCCTGTCCTCCTCACAGCGCGATCAAATCATCCTGCTCGAGTTCGACGAAAGCGAATCGCTGTCCTGGGTGCTGTCGCAGAACGAGGACCGCACCTACGCACTGGAAGTGCGCAAGAGGCTCGCGTTTTAATGCCGATGTGGCGGCTGATGGTCGCGGCCTCGCTGGCCGCGTGGCTCACCGCCGTGCCGGCGTGGGCGGGGCAGGCCCCGCCCGCCGGGGTGCGGCCGTATCTCGGCAGGACCATCACCGACGTCCGCGTCGAGGTGGCGGGTGTCCCGGTGGTCGAGCCCGGCCTGCTCGAACTCGTCGAAACGCGCGTCGCCGAGCCGCTGTCGATGCTCGACGTGCGCGGCACCATCGAGCATTTCGTCGGCCTCGGGCGGTTCGAAGACGTGCGCCTCCTGGCATCCGCGACCGATCAGGGGGTGACGCTGTCCTGGCAACTGATCCCGGTCAAGCGGATCACCAGGATCACCGTCGCGGGACCCGCGGCGCTGCCGGCATCGGCGATTCGCACCGAGCTGACCGAGCGCTTCGGCGCGTTGCCGTCGTCGAATCGACTCGACGACATGGTGCAGCGGCTCCAGGCGTTTTATGCGGAGCGCGGGTTCGAACGCGCGTCGATCCTGCCGCGAATCCAGGACGACGATCGGTCGCCGGAGCTCTCGGAACTGGTGCTCACGATCGACGCCGGCGAGCAGATCACGATCGGCTCGTCGACGGTGGCCGGCTCGCCGCTCGAAGCCAAGGCCGACGTGGTTCGGACCCTGGGCCTGACGCCTGGCCGCCCGTTCGATCGGGTGGCGATCGAGGCGCGCCTGGCCAGCTACCAGGACTCGCTCCGCCAGCGCGGCTACTACCAGGCGCGGGTGCGTCAATCGGAGGAGATCGCGGCCGACGGCCGTTCGATGGCGGTCACCATCACCGTGGAGCCGGGGCCGCATGTCACGGTGGTGTTTGCCGGCGACCCGCTGCCGGACGGCTATCGCGAAGGGCTGATCCCGATTCGTGTCGAACGATCGGTCGATCAGGATCTGCTCGAGGATGCCAGCGCCGCCATCGAGAACGCGTTGCGGGAGCAGGGCTACCGGTCGGCGCAGGCGCCGTACGCGCGCGCGGAACGGGCCGGTGAGCTGATCGTGACCTTCACGATCGCGCGCGGGCCGCTGCACCGCGTCGAGTCGCTCGAGGCGGTGGGGAATGCGCGCGTGACCGCCGCGGAGCTGGCGCCGCTGCTGCAGATCAAGGCCGGCGATCCGTTCGTCGAGGCGCGGGTCGGTCTGGTGGGCGCGGCGATCACCGAGCTCTACCGGGTGCGTGGCTTCGCACAGGCGGTGATCAAGCCCAACACCCAGGTGCTGCCGCCGGCGTCGGCGGCGAACATCACCTACCGGCCGGTCGCGATCCGATTCGAGATCGCGGAAGGGCCGCAGACGATCGTCAGCGGCGTCGAGGTCGAGGGCACCACCGCCATTCCCGCCGACGCGCTGCGGGCGGCGATGGCGCTGCAGGGCGGCAAGCCCTTTTACCGACCGCAGTTGTCGGTCGACCGCGACACGCTCGAACGCGCCTATCGCAACCAGGGGTTCCAGCACGTCTCGGTGATCTCGCAGCTGGCCTTTGCCGACAATCAGCAGCTGGTCGCGATCACCTGGACGGTGCGCGAAGGCGAGCAGATCAAGATCGACCGCATCCTGATTAACGGCAACGTTCGCATCTCGACGCAGTTGATCCGCCGCGAGCTGACCATTCACGCCGGCGATCCGATGAGCGATGACGCGCTGATTGAGAGCCAGCGCCGGCTCGCCGCGCTCGGGCTGTTCCGCCGCGTTCGCATCACCGAGCTGCCCCGCACCGGAGCGCTCGCTCACGATGTGCTGGTCGATCTCCAGGAAACGGAGACGACCACCGTCGACTACGGCGGCGGCTTCGAAGTCGGCCGCATCGCCGGTTCGGCCGCCGACGGCAGCGGCGCGACCGACAAGCTCGACATCGGTCCGCGCGGCTTTTTCGCGATCAGCCGCAGGAACCTCTGGGGCAAGAACCGCTCGATCACCCTGTTCGGGCGCGTCACCCTCCGCCGCCGCGAGCCGCCGGCGGACAATCCCGATCCGTCCGACACCGGCGGCTACGGCTTCAACGACTATCGCGGGCTGTTTACCTTCCGCGAGCCGCGCGCGTTCAACACCCCCGGCGATGCGCAGGTCACCGCGTTTCTCGAGCAGGGGCGGCGGTCGAGCTTCACGTTCAATCGCAAGGGCGTGACCGCCGACTACGCGCGCCGCATCAGCGAGTTCACCGCCACCGGCCGCTACACCTTCGACTACACCAAGCTGTTCGACGAGCAGATCGCCGCCGAGGATCAGCTGCTGATCGACCGGCTGTTTCCCCAGGTCAAGCTGTCGAAGATCTTCAGCGGCCTGCTGCGCGACTCGCGCGATGACGTGCTCGACCCGCAGCGCGGCGCGGTCGTCGGCGTGGACGGATCTGCGGCGGCGCGGGTGATCGGATCCGAGGTCGGGTTCGTCAAGACCTTCGTGCAGGGCTTTGTTTATCGCCGCCTGCCGGGGCGGTCGGTGGTGGTGGCCGCCGGCGCGCGGCTCGGCCTCGCGGTCGGCTTCGCGGAGGCGGTGGCGCCGCCGCTGGAGATTGCGGCCGTGCCGGGCGAGTTCATCAGCGCGCTCGGGGAGGGGCAGATCTTTCCCACGGCGATCCGGGAGTTGCCGGCCAGCGAGCGCTTCTTCGCGGGCGGCGACACCACCGTGCGCGGCTTCGCCCTGGATCGCCTCGGCACGGTGGAGACCCTCGATCCCCAGGGATTTCCGCAGGGCGGCAACGCCATGGCGATCTTCAACCTCGAGACCCGCGCGCCGTACTGGAAGAACCTGCAGCTGGTGTGGTTTCTCGACGCCGGCAACGTGTTCAAGCGCGCCTCCGACATCCGACTCGACGAGCTGCGCGTGTCGAGCGGCGTCGGGTTCCGCTATCGGTCGCCGATCGGGCCGCTGCGCATCGACTGGGGCTGGAAGCTCAGCACCCGCTTGTTGCTGGCGGGCGGGCGCGAGCGCTCCAATGTGCTGCACATCTCGCTGGGGCAGGCGTTCTGATGCGCGCCGTATTGCTGGTCCTCGCCCTGGGCGCGCAGCCCGAGTTGATCGAGCGCACGCTGGCGCTGGTGGGCGGACAGCCAATTACCCTCAGCGACGCGCGGGCGGCGCGGGCCTTCGGGCTGGTCGGCGCCGATGCCGCCGGTGAGGTTGCGCGCATCACGGGACTGCTGGTCGATCGCGAGTTGATCCTGCGCGAAGTGCAGCGCTATGCCCCGGCCGCCCCGCCGGACGCCGCCGTCGACGCGCGCTTTGACGAGATCCGGGCACGCTTTCCACACGCGGCCGCCTTCGGGCTGGCGCTCGAGCTGCACGGGTTCACCGAGGCGCGCTTGCGCGCCTGGCTCGGCGACGACCTGCGCACCGCCGCCTATCTGGCGCAGCGATTCGCCTCGGCGAGCACGCCGACCGACGCGGAGATTGGCGCCGCGTATAGCCGGGCGCGGGCGGAATTCGATCGCGCGGGACTGACCTTCGAACAGGCGACGCCGGTCGTGCGCGAGCGCCTGATGAGCGCGCGCCGCACCGAGCTCATCAACGACTGGCTGCTGGTGCTCCGTCGTCGCACCGACGTCGTGGTGCTGTTACCGTAGGAAGGCCCTCAACAGTTCGCCGCTGTTGAAGAGCGAGTGGCTGAACATCGGGGCCAGCGCGCTGCCGCGCCGCAAATACATCACCCCCCAGGTGGCCCCCAGCGCGGCGGTGATAATCGCCGCGTCGAACCCCTGGAGCGTATGGCCCAGGCCGAACGACACGCTGGTGATCACCACGCCCAGCCACGGCATCCCGAGATCGCCGCGAAACCGGTGCAGCAGGAACGCCCGCTGCAGCTCTTCGCGCACCCCGCCGGCGACGATCACGACGATCAGGAACAACCACATGCTCGCGCCGGAGCCCAGCATCCCCTCGAGCGGGTTGGCGGGCACGTTGCGCAGCATCGGGGCGAGCTGGCGGATCGCGACGCTCAAGCCAATCACGATGGCCACCACCAGCGGCAGCGAGGCCAGGCCCGCGCCGAGCTCCCGCCCCACCGGCCGATCGCCGAAGAACACCAGCATCGGCCGCTCGCCCCGCCGCAAGAGCAGCCACACGATCAGCGACACCAGCAACGCCGTGTCGGCGAGGGACAGTACGAAGACAAAGGTCGGGGACAGCGAACCGTCGGCGCCGAGCGGCCGGATGCCGGCGGCGAACAGCAACTGTCCGAGGACGATCTGGGTGGGATACCCCGAGCAGAGCAGAATCTCGGCCCAGGTCGGCCACCTCGGCCGCGGGAGCGGTGCCGTCGAGCGGGTCGACTGACGGGCGCAATTGTCGTGTTGGGGTCGTCGATTTCGGTCACACTGGGGATGCTTTCCGCGTCCTGCGTCTTCTGTGGTCCCGATGATAGATTGAAAACAGTGAGCGACTCGCATTCCGCCGAACGCGTCCTGATCGTGGAGGACGATCCCGCGACCCGCAGCGGCCTCACGGAGCTGGTGAGGGCCTGGGGCTTTACTGCCGACGAGGCGGCCGACGGCGCCGAGGCGCTCGAGAAGGTCACCGCCTTCCGGCCCTCGATCGTCGTCACCGATCTGGTGATGCCGCGGATGAGCGGCATCGAGCTGTTGAAGGCGCTGCAGCCGGAGACCGAGCACATCAAGGTGATCCTGCTGACCGCGCAGGGCACCGTCGACACGGCGGTCGAGGCGGTCAAGGCGGGCGCCGAGGACTACCTGACCAAGCCGCTCGATCCGAGCAAGCTGCAGCGTCTGCTCGAGCGGCTGGCCGAGCTGAACGAGCACAAACGCGAGAACCAGGCGCTGCGCCGGCAGTTGAGCGACCGCGGCCGCTTCGGACGGATCATCGGCCACAGTCCCTCGATGCGCGCGCTCTACCAGGTGCTCGAGCAGGCGGCGCCGACCCCGGCGTCGATGTTGATCCTCGGCGAGTCGGGCACCGGCAAGGAGCTGGTCGCGCAGACGATCCATCAATTGAGCCCCCGCATCTCGCATCCGTTTGTCGCGCTCAATTGCGCGGCGATTCCGGACACGCTGCTCGAGAGCGAGATCTTCGGCCACGAGAAGGGCGCGTTCACCGGCGCCACCGATCGCCGCGCCGGCTGTTTCGAGCTGGCCGATCGCGGCACCTTGTTTCTCGACGAGATCGCGGAGATGACGCCGGCCACGCAGGTCAAGCTGTTGCGGGTCCTGCAGGAGCGGAAGTTCCGCCGTCTCGGCGGACGCACCGAACAGGAAGTCGACGTCCGGGTGCTGGCGGCGACCAACATCGATCCGGCCACCGCGATTCGCGAGGGCCGGCTGCGTGAAGACCTCTACTACCGCCTCAACGTCTTCACCATCTCGCTGCCGCCGCTGCGCGATCGCAAGGACGACCTGTCCCTGCTGATCCAGGCGTTCATCGACGAGTTCAACGCGCGCGACAACCGCAGCGTCCGGAGCGTGTCGCCCGCCGCGATGCGGCAGCTCGACCAGTACGACTGGCCGGGCAACGTCCGCGAGTTGCGCAACGTCATCGAACGCGCGATCATCCTGGCGCGCGGCGACATGATCGAGCCGTCGCACCTGCCGGTGCTGGGCGCGACGCCGCCGCCGACCACCGCGTCGGGCAGCGGCCTCACCATCGCGCCGGGCATGACCGTCGACGAGGCGGAACAGAAGCTGATCCTGGCGACGCTCGACTCCGCGGGCGGCAACAAGACGCGCGCCGCGGAAATGCTCGGCATCAGTCTGAAGACGCTTCACAACAAGTTGAATCGCTTCAAGGAGGCGGGTGCGGCGAGCCAGGCAGCTGGGGCGGGTGAATGACTGAGCGTCCCCCTCGCCGCGACCGTCCCGACCAGCGCTAACCGTGCGCTTTTCTCTCAAGCAGAAGCAAGTGGTCGGCGTCACCTTGATGGTGGCGCTGATCGTCATCGCGCTCAGCCTGCTCCACCTGATCAATACCGCCGGCGTGCTGCTGGCCGAGAGCCGCGATCGCTTCGAGTTGTTCGGCAGCGCCGTCTATTCCCAGGCAGCCAGCGCCATCGTGTCGCCCGAAACCGCCTACCAGGATGTCCGGACCAGTCCTTACGTGCAGTCGGCGCTGCAGTCGGCGTTGTACTCGCCGCGACGTCGTCGAC
The DNA here is from genome assembly GCA_963795125.1 of uncultured Acidimicrobiia bacterium. GTDB lineage: Bacteria > Acidobacteriota > Vicinamibacteria > Vicinamibacterales > UBA2999 > 12-FULL-67-14b. The sequence continues at coordinate 1,060,660 of CAWCGQ010000003.1, forward strand.
GCGTTCATCGTCGACCCGACCGGTACGGTGATCGCGTCGAGCGAGCCCGCGCAGGTCGGCAAGACCCTCCCGAGCCGGCCGCAACTGAACGACGTCATGGCGATGAACGGCGCTCAATCGCCTGCGCGCGATTTACGCCCCGGCGCCGTTTCTCGAGTGGACCCAGCCGATGGCGCTCGGCGACACGCCGTTCGGCGAGATCCGCGTCGGCCTGTCGACCGTGCTGGTCCAGCGCGACCTCAATCAATCGCTCACGCCCGCGGCGGTCGCCGCCGGCATCGCGCTGCTCATCGCCGTCTTCACCGCCATGCTGCTGGCGCAGCTGGTGTTGCGCCCGATGCACGTGATTCGCAGCAGCCTGTCGAGGCTCGGGCGCGGCGACCTCGGCGCGACGCTGGATCTGCGCGACGACGAGGAGTTCCGCGAGCTGGGTGACGTGTTCGATCAGGTCAGCGCGCAGTTGCGGGCGGCGTCGCCGGAAGGCCTGAAGCCGGCGCAGCTGGCGGAGCTGTCCCGCCGCATCGCCATGGTCGGCCGGCTCACCGCCGGCGTCGCGCACGAGATGAAGAATCCGCTCAACGCCATGACCATCCATCTCGAGCTGCTGAAGCAGAAGCTGGCGGCGGGGAAGCCGGCGTCGACCCACGTCGAGATCATCGGGCAGGAGATCCGCCGGCTCGACGATCGCATCCAGGGCTTCCTCAAGTTCGTCAGGCCGGAAGAAGTGACGTTCGCGCCGGTGGCGCTCGCGCCGCTGCTGGCGAGCGTGCTCGATGCGGTGTCGCCCGAGGCGCAGCGCGCCGGCGTCGCCGATCGATCGCGGCTGCCACGACGGCACGCTGCTGGTCGAGGGTGACGCGGCGCAGCTGCGCGATGTGTTCCTCAACCTCGCGCAGAATGCGATCCAGGCGATGCCGAAAGGCGGCCGGCTGACCTTGATGTGCGCCGTCGATGCCAAACCGCCGGGTCCGGGTGCGCGTCGAAGATACAGGGGTCGGAATTGCGCCCGAGAACCTGACCAAGATTTTCGACTTGTACTACACGACCAGAGAGCGGGGTACCGGCATCGGACTGTCGCTTGTCTATCGCACGATCCAGATTCACAACGGCATGATCGACGTCGAATCGACGGTCGGCGTGGGGACGACGTTTATTGTCGTGCTGCCGGCCGCTGGCGACGACCAGGCCGCGCTTCGCGGGACGCCGCCGGAGAAATACCGCGGCGAAGGCAGATTATGATGGCGATGATGCGAACGGCGTCGCTCTGCTCGATCGTGCTGCTTGCCGCCACGCTGAGCGCGTGCGCCGCCAAGGCACAGGTGCGCACTGAAGCCGAGGTGCCGCCGCTCGATCCGCCGCCACCGCCGCCGCGCGTCGTCGCCGTCTACGAGCTGGAGCCTGAGCTGCCGCCGATTACCGCGGCCGCTGAGCCGGTGACGCCGGTCAGACCCCCGCCGAAGCCGGCTCGACCCGAGCCGAAGCCCGAATCCGCCGCCACCACGCGCAGAGCCGGTCGACGCGACCGCTCGACCCTCGCCGGGGCCGTCGCTCACCATGACGCCGTCGCCGGGCTCCGAGTCGCAGACGGTCACCGCCATCCGCGATTTGCTCGGTCGCGCCGCGCGCGACCTCGCGCGCGTCAACGCGCCGTCGCTCAACGCCGACGGCCGCGCGCAGTACGACCAGGCGCGCCGTTTCATCCAGCAGGCCGAGGACGCCCTGAAGACCCGCAACGTCGTCTTTGCCGGAAAACTTGCCGACAAAGCCGCGACGATGGCTGCCGTTCTCGTTCGCTGATCGGACGGGCTGACCCCTTTCCGGCATCTATCAACAGCAGCAGGTGTATCAGACTCAGTCGGGGTCACATGCACGGGGCTGCACGGCCCGGCGTTCGTCAACTTTGCCGAAAAACTTTCGATAAGCGAAAATATAACGAACTGTTTGTTTTACGCCCGAAAGCGCGACCTATTGCGGACGACCTAAAACAAACCCGCAACATGTTGTGCCTGAAGTGCTTGACAACAAATATTTACAGGCGCATATTGGGCGTCGCGCGCGAAGATGACTTTCAGTCGCGAGGCAACCTCCCGGCTGCCAAGCGAGTGAGACGGAATCGAAGCGGGTAACAAAAGCACACAGGCAAGAACGAGCACCGTTCAAGAGACTGTCAGACCGCGCGTACCAAGCCGAATTTTTAGTAACCGAGTGATTGATAGGGCGATTGCCCCTTGGGGAGGGGTGTCGCTATGCGGAGGAAGAAGCATGCGTGAAGGCGCTTCTCAGAAAGGTCTGTCGGCCGCGCCAGCTGGACAGACAGTGAGTTCATCAACTGGTAACACCGAAACCACCGAGACCGTGCGTCGCAAGACCCAGGCCTCCCCGGGCCTCGAGTTCCCGCGATTTTTCTCGACCGCAGGCGCCGATCCCTTCGACCAGGTCGAATGGGAATTGCGCGATGCCATCATCGGCAACGAAAAGGGCACCGTTGTGTTCGAACAACGCGACGTGGAAATGCCGAAGTCCTGGTCGCAGCAGGCGACCAACATCGTTGTCTCAAAATATTTCCGGGGCCATGTCGGATCGCCCGAGCGCGAACGCTCGGTCAAGCAGCTGATCGGCCGCGTCGTCAACACCATCACCGAGTGGGCGCGCAAGCAGAAGTACTTCGCCAATGATGCGGCGCTGTCGGCGTTCAGCGACGACCTCAAGTACCTGCTGGTGCACCAGAAGGCGGCCTTCAACAGCCCGGTCTGGTTCAACTGCGGCTTCGAGAAGGCGCCGCAGTGCTCGGCGTGCTTCATCAACGCCGTCGACGACACCATGGAATCGATCCTCGGCCTCGCCAAGACCGAGGGCATGCTGTTCAAGTTCGGCTCCGGCACCGGCAGCAACCTCTCGGCGATCCGCTCGTCGAAGGAACTGCTCGCCGGCGGCGGCACCGCGTCGGGCCCGGTCTCGTTCATGAAGGGCTTCGATGCCTTCGCGGGCGTGATCAAGTCGGGCGGCAAGACGCGCCGCGCCGCGAAGATGGTCATCCTCAACGCCGAACACCCCGACGTCCTCGAATTCATCAACTGCAAGGTCGAGGAAGAGAAGAAGGCGTGGGCGCTGATCGATGCCGGCTACGACGGCTCGTTCACCGGCACCGCCTACGGCTCGGTGTTCTTCCAGAACTCGAACAACTCGGTGCGCGTCACCGACGAGTTCATGCGCGCGGTGCTCGACGACGGGCTGTGGCAGACCAAGGCGGTCACCAACGGCGAAGTGGTCGATACCTATCGCGCCCGCGACCTGATGCGCGCGATCTCCGAAGGCACCTGGGTGTGCGGCGATCCCGGCATGCAGTTCGACACCACCGTCAACGAGTGGCACACCAGCCCGAACACGGCGCGCATCAACGCCAGCAACCCGTGCTCGGAGTACATGTTCCTGGACGACTCGGCGTGCAACCTGTCGTCGCTGAACCTGATGACCTTCGTCAAGGCCGACGGCGAGTTCGACGTCGAGGCCTATCGCGCGGCCTGCCGCGTGATGATCACGGCGCAGGAAATCCTGGTCGACAACTCGAGCTATCCGACCCCGGCGATCGCCAAGAACAGCCACGCCTTCCGTCCGCTCGGCCTCGGCTACGCCAACCTCGGCGCGCTGCTGATGTCGCGCGGCCTGCCCTACGACAGCGACGCCGGCCGCGACTTCGCCGGCGCCATCACCGCGGTGATGACCGGCGAGGCCTACGCCCAGTCGGCGCGCATCGCGCGCGACCACGGCGGCCCGTTCGCCGGCTACGACATCAACCGCGAGCCGTTCCTGCGCGTGATGCGCAAGCATCGCGACGCGATCAAGGACATCAACGGCAAGCACGTGCCCGACGATCTGCTGGCCGGCGCCAAGCAGGCGTGGGACGACGCGGTCGAGCTCGGCGAGGACTTCGGCTACCGCAACGCGCAGGCCACCGTGCTGGCGCCGACCGGCACCATCGGCTTCATGATGGACTGCGACACCACCGGCGTCGAGCCCGACATCGCGCTGGTCAAGTACAAGAAGCTGGTCGGCGGCGGCATGATGAAGATCGTCAACCAGACGGTGCCGATGGCGCTCGGCAAGCTGGGCTACACCGCGGCGCAGATCGACGACATCATCAAGTTCATCGACGAGCAGGAAACCATCGAAGGCGCGCCGCACCTGATGGAGCGCGACCTGGCGGTGTTCGACTGCGCCTTCAAGGCGTCGAAGGGCGAGCGCTCGATCCACTACATGGGCCACATCAAGATGATGGGCGCCACCCAGCCGTTCATCTCCGGCGCGATCAGCAAGACCGTCAACGTGCCGAAGGACGCCAGCGTCGAGGACATCGAGCAGGCCTATCTCGAGTCGTGGCGGCTCGGCGCCAAGGCGGTGTCGATCTATCGCGACGGCTCCAAGCGCACCCAGCCGCTCAACACCACCAAGGCGGCGATCGACGCCAAGGGCGTGATCACCAACACCGTCACCGCCGATGCGGTGAAGGTGGCGGTGGCCGAGGCGCTCGCCTCACGCGCGCCGGCGCGCCGCAAGCTGCCGGACGAGCGCCAGGCGATCACCCACAAGTTCGACATCTCGGGTCACGAGGGCTACATCACCGTCGGCCTGTTCGAGGACGGCATGCCGGGAGAAATCTTCCTGGTGATGGCGAAGGAAGGCTCGACCATCTCGGGCTTCGCCGACGCGTTCGCCCAGGCCATCAGCTACGCGCTGCAATACGGCGTGCCGCTGCAGGCGCTGGTCGACAAGTTCAGCCACGTGCGCTTCGAGCCGTCGGGCATGACCAAGAACGCCGACGTCCGCTTCGCCAAGTCGATCGTCGACTACATCTTCCGCTGGATGGCGTCGAAGTTCCTGTCGGCGGAGGCGCAGTTCCGCGCCGGCGTCAACAATCGCGACGAGGCCGTCGATGCCGCTCCGACCAGGGCGAGCGACGAGCCAGCGCGGTGCCGGCGCCGAAGGTGACGCCGTCGACCGACCGCCAAGGTGAGCGCGACCGGCGTGATCGTGCCGCAGACCGTCGCAGTTCGCGGCGATGCAGAACCAGGAAGACGCGCCGCCGTGCACCACCTGCGGCTCGATCATGGTGCGCAGCGGCGCCTGCTACAAGTGCAGCAACTGCGGCACAACGTCAGGCTGCGCGTAAGGCCGGACGTTCGACGAAGGTTCTACGGACGTTCTACGAAGGTTCTACGAAGGTTGTACGGGTAACAGGCTGACTAGGCGAGGGGCCGGGAGAAATCCCGGCCTTTTGTCTTTTCGGACTGTCACTTCGGGTCCTTCGTGGTTCCCTCCGTGCCCTTCGTCGTGGTGCTTACCTTCTCGGGAAGTCTTGTGCGCCTTGACCTCGCGGATCTGCAGGATGTGCCGCTGCGAGTGCGTCGAGATCATCAGGAACCATTGGTATAGGTCCTGGCTCGCGGTCAGATACTGACGCGCGCGCAGATCCTCCGGCGTCTCCTTCGCCATCGTCATCATCTCGCCGCGCAGCTTCTTGAACGAGGCGAGCGACGACTTCAGGTCTGGAAACTGATCGCGCGGCACGCGCGCTTCGCCGGTGGTGGCGCGCTGCGTGCGATCGATGCCGTACCACAGCATCCCGGCGTCGGTGGCCTGCGGCTTGAACTCCGGCTGCACCGGCCTGGCCAGCGATTCCTTGAAGCTGGTCCAGTACTGCGGCTCGGCGATCGCCAGGTGCATCACCACTTCCTCGACGCTCCAGCTCTCGGGCGTCATCTTGAACGTGCGCTGCGCGTCGGACAGGCCGCTGACCTCGCTGTCGAGCCACGCCTCGGTCAACTCGAGATGCGCGACGAGACGCTGCCGCTCGACCGCGGTCACGGGCCCCGCGGCCGCCGTCGATGCCAGGGCCAGCGCCATCGCAATGAGAGTGATCTGTTGCATGACCGCCACCTTGGAACATCGGTGCGGCCCGGTCAACGCATTTGGGATGAATGGCGGGAACGAGGGTTCAATGACGGTTCGACGGTCGAACCGTGATCGGAGGTTGTTATCCCCCGCAGGCGCGGTCGCCCTGCACCAGGGCGCATTTCACGAACGCGATCCGCTCGCGCGCGAAGGACAGCATCTTGCCGGCGTCACCTTCGAAGCTGTTGTTCGAGTACGGCTTGTAGACGTCCTCGCGCATGGCGGCGTCGATCAGCTGCACGTGACGGATGATCTCGGTGTCGAGCCAGTTGTCGGCTTCGGCCATCTCGGTGGCGCGGGCGATCTCGGCGTACCACAGCGCCCTGTATTCGGGGATGCGCATCAGTTTCTGCATCAGCACGTTGCTGTCGTCCGGGAGGATCGGGAACGCCGCCCCCCAGAAGGTGTTGTCCGTATCCCACGCGATCAGCACGTGCTGGTCCTGGTTCTCGAGACGATAGAGGTAGAAGTTGTTCATGCCGAACGAGCCGAGGAAGCCGTCGGTGTCGCCGAGGAAGGCCTGCGCGGCGACGAAGCGCACGAATCCCGGGAGGTCGAAGCGCGGGCCGATCACCTCGACGAAGCGATCTTCCGGCGTCTGGTTGGCCAGCGTCACCAGCTCCTGCACCGTGCGGTACTTCTTCTCGTCGGTCTCCGACTCGTGCGTGGTCGCTTCGAAACGCAGCTTGTAGGGCGCCAGGTCGGAGCCGAGATCGGTGAAGCGCCAGTCCTCCTGCCACGCGAACTCGTAGAGCCAGCCGTCGTTCTGGGTGTCCTCGCCGATCGCTCCGAAGACGCGCGCCAGCAGGTCCTTGTCGACGGCTTCGACCACCGCGTAGAGGCCGATGTACTCGCCCCTCACGTACAGCCTGACGTGCGCTTCGCGCGGCGCGGGAATGCCGAGCCGCGCCAGGAACTTCATCGCCACCGTCTCGTGAATGCCCGACGGATCCTGGGTCAGGTTGTCGAGCACCAGCGACTTCAGTCCGAGGAACTTCTGGTTGAGCGAATACTTGTCGAAGTCGACCTTGAGGCCCGGCTTGTGGGCGCTGCGCGAGCCGCGGCCGCGCGAGCGGATGCCGACGTTGCGGACGGTCTGGCCGTTCCAGACGAGGTCGGCGGGATAGTAGGTGTTGGTCTGAAAGTTTTCCTTCAGCTTCAACCAGTCGGAGGAGTGCAGTTCCAGGTCGATCCGCTGCAGCGTCGAGGAATTGAACAGATCCTCGGTGGTCTGCGCCTCGGACGCCGCTGGCGCCGACAGCCGCAGACACACGAGCAGGGCGAACATCAGCCGTGTTGCGCTGGTGCCGGTCACGGTGGACAATACTCTCTACAGGGTTCCATCGGACGTCAAGCCCCATTTGGGTAGGTCCGATCACAGCTGATAGATGCCTTTCCCCCTCCGGCCGGTATTCGGGATGGCGCTCCTTTTCGGGAGCGCCCTCGCTCTGACGCAGTGCGGCGGGGGAAACTCGCCGACCGCGCCGGTGACGGCCGTCGACCACCCGGCGCCCGTCCCGACCGCGGCGCCGCCGTCCGAGCCGGTGGAGATACCGGTGGCGCCGCCGGTGATTCCGGCGCCGGGCACCGCCTCCACGTTCGTGAACGTGCTGGGCGATACCGGCTGGTGCGGGTCCCCCGCGCTCGGCCCGATCGCGCGGCTGCTCGAGCGCTTCGACGGCGACATCATTCTTGCCGGTGACCTGGCGTATATGAACGGCACGATGGAGGACTTCCGCAACTGCTTCGAGCCGAGCTTCGGCCGGTTCAAGTCGCGGATGCGCGCCTCGCCGGGCAACCACGACTACGGCGGGTCGGTGAACGCGGATGGGTATTTCACCTACTTCGGCGAGCGCAGCGGTCCCAATCGCCTTGGCTACTACACCTTCCGCGCGGCCGAATGGACCGTGTTGATGCTGAACTCCAACATCCCCATCAACCGCAACTCCGCGCAGTTCGCGTTCGTGCGCCAGGTCATGCAGCAGGCGCCGACGCGCTGCACCATGGCGGTGCTGCATCACCCGTTCGACAGCTCCAGCCTCAACGGGCCGACGCCGTCGCTGCGCGATCTCTGGGAGTTGATCTACAACCTCGGCGGCGACGTGGTGATCAACGGTCACGACCACGTCTATGAGCGCCACACGCCGGTCAACGTCGATCAGCGGCGGGACGACGCCAGGGGCATCCGGCAGTTCACGGTCGGCACCGGCGGCGCGCCGCTCTATGGCCGCGTGCGCAGCGCCATCAATTCCGAGATGATGCTCTCCACCTTCGGCATCCTGCGGCTCAAGCTCGATCCGGCGCTCTACGAATGGCAGTTCATGGACCTGAACGGCAACGTGCTCGATCGTGGCCTGAACGTCTGCCACTAGCCGATTGCCGACCGCCGAGATCCGCAGCTGAAATCGACCGCCGTGCCCGACCTCGCCCGCATCCTCGAACAGTACTGGGGCTATCACTCGTTTCGGCCGCTGCAGCGCGAAGCGATGGACGCGGTGCTCGCCGGCCGCGATTCGCTGCTGGTGCTGCCGACCGGCGGCGGCAAGTCGCTGTGCTTCCAGGCGCCGGCGATCGCCAGCGAGGGGCTGGCGGTGGTGGTCTCGCCGCTGATCTCGCTGATGCGGGATCAGGTCGACACGCTCGTCGGCAACGGCGTCGCCGCGGCGTGCTACAACAGCTCGATGCCGTCGGACCAGAAGTCCGAGGTGGCGCGGGGCGTGCGCGAGGGGCGCTATCAGCTGCTCTACGTCGCGCCGGAACGGCTGGTGGGCGACGGCGCCGACGGCTTCCTCAGCCTGCTGTCGTCGCGGCCGGTCAGTTTCATCGCCGTCGACGAGGCGCACTGCATCAGCCAGTGGGGCCACGACTTCCGGCCCGAGTACCGCCAGCTCGCGCGCGTGCGCGAGCGCTGGCCGGCGATCGGCATGCACGCCTACACCGCCACCGCCACCGCGCGCGTGCGGCGCGACATCGTGTCGCAGCTCGGCCTGCGCGACCCGGCGGAGCTGGTCGGATCGTTCGATCGCCCGAACCTCGTCTATCGGGTGTTCGCGCGCTCGCAGCTGAAGGCGCAGATCCTCGCCGTGCTCGAGCGGCATCGCGGCCAGGCCGGGATCATCTACTGCTCGTCGCGCAAGGAGGTGGACGCGCTGGCGCACGTGGCTGCAGGACACCGGCTGGCGGGCGCGGCCGTACCACGCCGGCATGGCGGATGAGGACCGGCACCGCAACCAGGACGCGTTCCTCAACGAGGAAATCGATCTGATCGTGGCGACGGTCGCCTTCGGGATGGGCATCGACCGGTCGGACGTGCGGTTCGTGATTCACGCCGGCGCGCCGCAGTCGCTCGAGCACTACCAGCAGGAGTCGGGCCGCGCCGGCCGCGACGGTCTCGAAGCCGAATGCGTGCTGATCGCCTCGGGCGCCGATTTCCTCAAGTGGCGGATGATGCTCGAGAGAAACGGCGAGCTGTCCGACGCGCGCCGGGCGCTGCTGCGCGACATCGAGCGCTACGCCGCCAGCGTCGGCTGCCGCCACAAGCGCCTGGTCAGCTATTTCGGCGAGAGCTTCACCAAGGACGATTGCGGCGCCTGCGACTACTGCCTCGGCGAGCTCGAGCCGGTGGCGGATGCGATCGCGGTGTCGCGCAAGGTGCTGTCGTGCGTGGCCAGGGTCGGCCAGCGATTCGGCGCCGCGCACGTCACCAACGTGCTGCGCGGCAGCGACAGCGAGCAGGTCCGCTCGCGCGGTCACCACGAGCTGTCGGTGTTCGGGCTGATGAAGGACGCGACCATCGACGAGCTGCGCGGCTACGTCGATCAGCTGCTGGCGCACGGGCTGCTGCAACAGGCCGGCGACGAATATCCGATCCTGCAGATTACCGGCGACGGGCTGGCGCTGCTGAAGGATGCCGGCGCCGCCCCCGACCTCACCCTGGCGCGGCAGAAGCGGCCCGATCGCCGGCTGCCCAAGCGCGCGCGCGTCGAAACCGAAGGCTGGGAAGGTGTCGATCGCGACCTGTTCGAGGCGCTGCGCGTGCTGCGCCTGGAAATCGCCCGCCGCCGCCGGGTGCCGCCGTACGTGATCTTCCACGACACCACGCTGCGCGAGATCGCGCGCTCCAAGCCCGACACCAAGGAGCAGCTCCGCCACGTCTACGGCGTCGGCGACCGCAAGGCCGAGGATCTCGGCGAACTGGTGCTGGCGGTGGTGAAGTCCACGGTCTAGAGTTTGCAGTGCCGTTGGACGTGCGCAGTTGAAGTAGCTGACAACTCAGTTGGATTGTTCCCGATACGCGCTCTCGATCACCGGGATCCGGAAATTACGATCGAGCGAAGCGGCGCTGGCCTGTTGGTAAACACTTCCCGCGGGCGGTGCGAGTGTTACTGAAGCCTTGAGCTCCTCGAGGCTCAGGCCGGCCTTCATTCCCGCGTCTACCTGCTCGACGATCGACTTGAGCATCGCCTGCAGATCCCGGATGAATTGAGTGCCGCTCTGCGGTGGTCCGTGACCGGGCACGATGGTCGCCAGGTCGATGGCCGCGAGCCGGTCGAGCGTCTGAATCCAGGAACGTGGCGACGAGAAGAACCCGAAGGGTACGGGTGTGATCGCCATGTCGCCGCTGATCACGATGCGTTCCCGGGGCAGGTGGATCACGAGGTCGCCCTTGGTATTGGCAAGGCCGAGGTGCAGCAACTCGACGCGGCGCTCGCCCTGCATCACCGTCAGTCGCTGGTCGACGAGCAGCTCCGGCAGGACGTAGTCCCCCTGCCACACGTCGATTTGCCGTTCCGCACGCGCCAGCTCGCGTTGCTCGTCTGCGGACGGCGCCGCTATGGCGCGAAGTTCCTGAATGCGCGACAGCATCTTCGGTCGATTCACGTCGCGGTATTCGATCTCGCCGGTGATGATGCCCTGGCGGGTCTCCGCATGCGCCACGAAGCGTGCCGCGGGAAACGCCTTCCGGAACACCTGGTTGCCAAAGATGTGGTCGCCGTGCCAGTGGGTGTTGACGACCAGCGACACCGGCTTGACCGTGATCTGCCGCAACGCCGCAAGCACCGCCTCGCCACCCGCGCGCGACAGCGCGGTGTCGACGACGATCACGTCGCTGTCACCAATGATGAAGGTGGAATTGCCGATCGCCGGCGCGCCCGGCGTGAGCGCCCAGGTCATGGTGTAGACGTCGGGTGCGACCTGGTTGAGGCTGTAGTTGGTGCCGTACGGGCCGTCACCGCTCTGAGCCGACGAGCCAGGAGGGCAGGACAGCAGCAACGTGATTGAGAGCCACAGGCGCATCGCCAGAGCATGCGTCACGGCGGCGTCGAGGGATGAGAAAAGGGACGAGCGTTCTTGCGCGGTGCCCGCCCCTTGCCAACCTTTCGCCACGACCACACGTCTCAGGCTATGTAGTATTTCGGCATAGCCATGAGACGACTCAGCATCTCCGCCGTCTGCGTGCTCCAGGCCATTGCCGGCGGGTATCAGTACGGCTTCGACATCATCGACCACACCCGGCTGCCGAGCGGCACCGTGTATCCCGCGCTCGGGCGTCTCGAGCGTGACGGGCTGGTGACCTCGGCGTGGGAAAACGAACAGGAGGCGCACGCCGAGGGCCGTCCCGCCCGCCGCTATTACCAGCTGACCGCGCCCGCCGTCCGGGCCCTGTCCGAGGCTGCGTCGTTCTATCGATCGCTGCTGCCCGCGGGTAAACCGCGGCCGGCGCGCGGCTGATCATGCGGCGCTGGTGCGACCTCATCCTGCGGGCGGCGGCGCCGCTCGTGCCGTCACGACATTCGCCGCGACTGGCTGCGCGAGTGGCGCGCGGAATTCGCCTACACGGCGTCACGCGCCGGGAGCAACGGGCGGCGCATGCCGCTCACGTCAATGACGCGGGCGGCGGGTGCGATCGTCCACGCCGCGTGGCTGCGATGGGATCGGTGGAGGCTCGACATGATCTGGCAGGACTTCAAGCACGCGCTCCGCACCTTGCGAGCGCAACCCGGGTTCACGGCGGTCGCGTTGTTGACGCTGGCGATCGGCATCGGCGGCACCACCGCGATCTTCGGCGCGGTCAACGCGGTGTTGCTGCGTCCGCTGCCGTATCCCGATGCCGATCAGCTCGTGCGCCTCTACAAGACCCCCGCGCAGCAGCCCGATCGGCTCGGCGGGTCGGTGTCGCCGCCGGATTTCACCGACTGGCGCCGCGACGGCGCCGTGTTCAGCGAGGTGGCGGCCTCGTTGATCGATTCGCTGGCGCTGACCGGCAGCGGCGATGCCGAACAGCTACCCGCGGGCGCTGTGACCGGCGGGTTCTTCGCCGTCATGGGCACTGCGCCGCTGCTCGGCCGCACCATCACCACCGACGACGACCCGGTCGGCGGCCGTAACGTCGTGGTCCTCAGCCATGCGCTGTGGACCAGGCGGTTCGGAGCCAATCCCGCAATCGTCGGCCGGCAGCTGACGATCGACGGCGTCTCGCGGGACGTCATCGGCGTGATGCCGGCCGGATTCCAGTATCCGCTGCGATCGGAACTGTGGGTCCCGCTGCGGTTCTCGGCGAAGGATCTCGAGACCCAGCGCGGCGCGCACTACGTCGACGTGATCGCCCGGTTGAAGCGTGACACCACGCTCGAGCGCGCGCGCCAGCAGATGCGCGCGATCGGCGCGACGCTGGCCCGCGACTTCCCGCGCACCAATCGCGAGACGACCGTGTCGGTGCACCCGCTGCGCGAGTCGATGGTCAGCAACGTGCGCCAGTCGATGTTCGTGCTGCTCGGCGCGGTCGGCCTGGTGTTCGTGATCGTCTGCGTCAACATCGCCGGGCTGGTGTTGATCCGCTCGATCGGCCGCGGCCGCGAGCTGGCGGTGCGGATTGCGATTGGCGCGAACCGTGCCACGCTCGTGCGCTCGCTGTTGGTCGAGAGTCTCGTCCTCGGGCTGGCCGGCGGCGCCGCGGGACTGGTGCTCGCCTACTGGGCGACCACCGCCATCGCCGCGGTTGACCCGTCGATCGGTGTGCCGTTGCTCAACCAGACGCGCCTGGATGCCGTGGTGATTGGATTTGCCTTCACCATCGCCGTGCTCGCGTCAGTGATCTTCGGGACGATGCCCGCGTGGCAGGCGAGCTCGGTGTCGCAGCTCGTCACGCGCATTCGCGAGGCCGGCGGCAGCACCACGAGCGACCCGAAACGGCAGCGCCTGCGCAGCCTGCTGATCGTCGCCGAAACGACGCTGGCGGTCGTGCTCCTGGTCGGCGCCGGCCTGCTGGCGCGCAGCTTCGAGCGGTTGCTGTCCGTGAATCTTGGAATGACCACCGACGGCGTGCAGACCTTCGGGGTGTCCCTCCCCGACAGCCGTTATCAATCGCCGCTGCAGCGCCAGGCGTTTATCGAGACGATCCTCTCGCGGGCGGCGCTGATGCCCGGCGTCGAATCCGCCGCCGCGGTGTCCGGGTTGCCGTTGTCGAATTACCGCTACGGCATTTCGGTGTCGACCCGCGACGGCGTCACGCTTGCGGACGATGAGCAGGACGAGCTCACCTTGCAGGTCCGCCTGGTCACCCCCGATTACTTCAAGACGATGGGCATTCCGATCGTCCAGGGCCGCAGCTTCGTGGCGGGCGATCGCATGGGCGCCGAACTGGTCGCGCTGGTGAACCAGGCCGGCGCGGCGCGGGTGTGGCGCGATCAGGATGCGATGGGGCACCAGCTGGAGCTCGGCACCCGCCTGGGTCTCGGTGGTGCGAGGGCGGGCGGGACCGTCGTGGGTATCGCCGCGGACGTGCGTGACGACGGACCCGCCGCGCGCGTGGCGCCGACAATCTATCTGGCACACGCGCAGTGGCCGGACGGAGCGATGACGATTGTCGCCAGGGCCCGCACCGGCGATCCGTCGTCGCTCGTGCAACCGCTGCGTTCGCTGTTGCAGGACCTCGATGCCGACGTGCCGATGTCCGCGGTGCGATCGATGGACCAGATCGCCGCCGCCGCGGTGGCGCAGCCGCGCCTCTACCTGGTGTTGATCGCGTCGTTTGCCGGCACCGCGATGTTGCTGTCGGCGATCGGCCTCTACGGCGTGCTGGCGTACGCGGTCGGGCAGCGAAGGCGCGAGATCGGGATCCGGCTGGCCCTGGGCGCCAAACGCGGCGACGTGCTCCGCATGGTGATGACCCAGGCGGGGCAGCTGGCCGGCGTCGGCGTGGTGATTGGCCTGGGCGCCGCCGCGATCGCCAGCCGCGCGCTGCGATCCCAGCTCTTCCAGATTGCGCCAACCGATCTGTTCACCTACGTGCTGGTCGGCACGGGATTGCTGATCGTCGCGTTGATCGCCAGCTGGATTCCCGCCCGTCGCGCATCGCGCATTGATCCGCTCTCCGCGCTCCGTCATGATTGATGGATGGCCGACCTCCTCGCCGGTTTCGACTGGACCACGCCGTTCATCGCCGATGCCTGCGTGCAGCTCTCGCTGCCCGTGCGCGTGGCCTCGCACGGCCTGAAGTGCAACTTCCCGGGCAGCAAGGCCGCGGGACCGGCGAGGCCGGCGCGCCACGCCGGCAGCACCGACGTCTTCCTCGAGGCGATCGCCGGTGCCAGCACGGGCGACCTGCTGGTGATCGATAACGGCGGCCGCAACGACGAAGGCTGCATCGGCGATCTCGTCGTCGGCGAGGCGTTCATGAGCGGACTGGTCGCCACGGTCTGCTGGGGCACGCATCGCGACACCGGCGCCATCCAGGCCATGGGCGCTCGGGTCTGGAGCCTCGGCACCTGTCCGAACGGGCCGCTCGAGCTGCGCCGGCGCGTCACTACCGCGCTCAGCGCCGCGAACCTTGGCAGCCACGTCACCGTGACCCTCGAAGACTACGTTTTTGCGGACGATGACGGTGTGGTCGTGGTGGCGACGGCCGACCTGGCGCGAATCGTCGAGACGGCGAGGGATATCGCGACCCGCGAAGGCGCGCAGGCGGTGCGGCTGTTCAACGGCGAGTTCCTGCGTCAGCAGCTCGACCTGGACGCGTACGTCGCCAAGCGCAGCGCCGATCCGGAACACACCTTCCGTGAGCACTTGAAGTCGTTCGGCGGCGCGATCGAGATCTGACGTGGGCCGGCGGCTGACGCGGTACAATGCGGCTGCGTCACGCCATGACCCGCCAGTACTGCCACATCGGCTCCCGCACCATCGCGTATCTCGATTCGGCGCCCGGACAACACGCCTTGCGCGCCTATGTGCTGCTGCATGCATTCCCAATCGGGGCGAACCTGTGGGAGCCGCAGATCCACAGCATCCCTGAAGGGTGGCGGCTGGTGACGCCGGATCTGCGCGGCTTCGGCGGCAGCACCGAGGTCGAGTCCGCCACCGCGCCGTCGATCGGCGACTACGCCGACGATGTCGTCGATCTGCTGCAGGAGATCGGCGTCCGGCGGGCGGTGATTGGCGGCTGTTCGATGGGCGGGTATGCGGCGCTTGCGCTTTATCAATCGCGGCCGGATCTGTTCGACGGCCTGGTGCTGGCAAACTCGCGCGCGGGTGCGGATTCGCCCGACGCCAGGGCCAACCGCCGCAACATGCTCGCGCTGGTCGACCGCGAAGGACCCTCGGGCGTCGCCCGGGAGATGATGCCGAAGCTCCTCGGCAAGACCACCAGGGACACCAATCCGTCGGTCGAAGCCAATGTCCGGCGCCTGATCAAGCAGCAGACGCCGCTCGCCGTCCGCAGCGCCATTCAACGCATGATGCATCGGGCCGACTCGACGCCGCTGCTCGCTCAGGTGTCGGTGCCGTCGCTCGTCGTCACCGGCGAAGAAGACGAGATGATTCCGGTCGACGAATCGCGGCGCATGGCCGCCGCCATTCCGGGGGCGACGCTGGTGATCGTGCCCGGCGCCGGACACCTCGCCAATCTGGAGCAGCCCGGCGCCTTCAACCACGCCTTGAACACGTTTCTCACGGCCCTGTAATCCATGAAATCGTCAGCCATCGCCTTGATCGTCGCGCTCTCCGTGAGCGCGTCCGGCGCCCAGCCGTCACCGCCGGTCGCCGTCGACGCACTGCATCGCCCGTTCGATGAAATCCTCGACCTCTACGTGCGCGACGGCCTGGTCTATTACTTCGCGCTCAGGCAGGAGCGCGGCAAATTCGATCGCTATGTGCAGGCGCTCGGCGATGTTGGCGCCGAGACCATCAAGGGCTGGCCGCGCGAGCGGCAGCTGGCCTACTGGATCAACGCCTACAACGCGTTTGTCCTGCGCACGGTGATCGACGGCTATCCAATCCGCGGCCGTGCGAGCGATTACCCGGCCAACAGCATCCGGCAGATTCCCGGTGCCTTCGAGCGGCGAACGTTTCGCGCCGGCGGCCGCATGCTGACGCTCGACGCGATCGAGAAGGATGTGCTCGGCGAGCTCGGCGAGGCGCGCGCGCTGCTGGCGCTCAGCCGCGGCGCCGTCGGCGGTCCCAGGCTCAAGAGCGAGGCCTTCACCGCGGATCGTCTCGAGTCGCAGCTCGAGACGATGGTCGGCGAGCTGGTCACGCATCGAGACCTGGTGTTCGTCGACATTGCCAACGAGCGCCTGTCGGTCAATCCGCTGTTTTCCTGGCGCGAGGCGATCTTTACCGGCGCCCTCGCCGGTCGAGCGCCCGCGATCTATGCGTCGCGCAGCCCGCTCGAGCGCGCGGTGCTGTCGTTGATCGACCCGCTGCTCGTGCCAAGCGAGGCGGCGTTCATGAGAAACAACACCTTTCGCATGTCGTTTCACGATTTCGACTGGAAACTGAACGACCTGACAGGACGATGAGCCGCCATGGATCTGCAACTCGCCGGTAAGGTCGCCATCATCACGGGCGGCAGTCGCGGTCTCGGACTCGCCGCGGCCACGGCGCTGGTCGCCGAAGGCGCCCACGTGGTGGTGTGCGCGCGCGGGGAAGAGGGCCTCGAGCGGGCCGCCGTGTCGTTACGGGAAGCGGCCGCGTCGGGCGCGCGCGTGGTGGCGATCGCCGCCGACGTCTCGACCGCGGCCGGCAACCAGCAGGTGATCGACGCGGCAGTCGGCGGCTTCGGCCGCATCGACGTGGTGGTCAACAACGTCGGCACCGCCAAGGGGGCGGATCTCGAATCGACCACCGACGCAGAGTGGCAGGAAGCGTTCGACCAGACCCTGTTTCCGGCGGTGCGCATGTCGCGGCTGGCCGTCCCGCATATTCGACGGCAGGGCGGCGGAGCCATCGTGATCGTGTCGTCGATCTTCGGCCGGGAAGCCGGCGGCCGCATGACCTACAACGCGGTCAAGGCCGCGGAGATCAGCCTGGCGAAATCGCTCGCGCAGCAGCTGGCCAAAGACCAGATCCGCGTCGTCTCGGTGGCGCCGGGATCGATACTGTTCGAAGGCGGCTCGTGGTGGAAGCGCCAGCAGTCCGATCCCGCAGGCATCGCGACGTTCGTCAAGCAGGAGCTGCCGTTCGGCCGCTTCGGCCGGCCGGAGGAAATCGGCGCCGCAATCGCGTTCCTGGCGTCGCCGAAGGCGAGCTGGATCAGCGGAACCACAGTGGTGGTCGACGGCTGCCAATCACGGATGTTCTAAGGTTGTTCTACGGTGGTTCGACGGTTGTTCTACAGCGGTTCTACGTTTGTTCCAGCGGTTCTCCGTACGTGGGACGAATGCAGCACTCACGTCGAACGTTTGGAGAACCATACGTAGATACACCGGCAGTCCGAGCAGCACGACCGCGAACGTGATCGAGGTCCATTTCGGGTCGGTGATGAGCGCGTTCACCACCAGGTAGACCGCCGCCGCGATGAACACCGCCGGCACCACCGGATAGCCAATCACCTTGTACGGCCGGTTCAGGTTCGGCTGCGACCGGCGCAGCGTGTAGATCGCCGCCACGCTCAAGGCGTAGAACGGCCACATCGCCAGCACGAACGTATCGGTGAGCTGCTCGAAGGTTTGCGTCATCACCATCGCCACCCCCAGCACGCAGGCCAGGCCGATGGCGATGTGCGGCGTCTGCCACCTCGGGTGCACGCGCGCGATCGGCTCGAACAGCATCTTGTCGTCGGCCATCGCGAAGAAGATGCGCGGCGAGGCGAGCATGCTGCCCATCAGCGATCCGAACGTCGAGATCATGACGATGACCGAGACGAACGCGACCCCCGCCTGGCCGAACAGCGCGCCCATCGTGTCGGCCGAAATCAGCCGCGACTTGGCCATCACGCCGATCGGGCTGATGTAGAGATACGCGGCGTTCGCGGTCAGGTAAATCGCGATGATCAGCAGCGTTCCGACGATGATGGCGCGCGGCAGGTTGCGCTGCGGATCCTTGACCTCGCCGCTGGCGAAGGTGAGATCGGCAAAGCCGTCGTAGGCCCACATCACGGAAATCAGCGCCAGGCCGAACACGCCTGGATTGACCGCCGCGCCGGTGGAGGCGAAATTCTCGAACGAGCCGCCGGCGCTGCCGCCCATCAGGAAGGCTGCCAGGACGAGCAGGGTCAGCGCGCCGAACTTCGCCACCGTCGAGATGCCGGCAAAGAGCGCCCCGAGCTGGACGCCGACGATGTTGGTGGCGCCGGCGAAGAGGATCGCTCCCGCCGCCAGATAGTCGGCCCAGGCCGGATGCACCGCGGGGTCGACCCCGACCACGCGCAGGAAATACTCACCGAACACCGACGAGATGCCGCCGAGCGCGGCGGCGCGGATCAGGACCAGCTGCGCCCATCCGTAGAGGAAAGCGTAGGGCCGGCCCCAGCCCTCCCGCAGGTAGACATACATGCCGCCGGTCTCGGGCATCGAGGCTGACAACTCCGCGAAGGCCAGTGCGCCGCACAGCACGATCAGGCCGCCGAGCACCCAGACGCCCATCATCAGGATGGGATCGGGCACGCGGGTCGCAATGCCCGCGGGCGTTCGGAAAATGCCGCCGCCGATCGTGATTCCGATCACCAGGCCGATCGAACTCAGTAGCCCGAGCCGCCTTTCAAGAGTCGCCATGGTGGGGGATTGTATCCGGTAGGTCCGCGGCCGATGCTCGGCGCGCGCCTGCCGAGATTACGCTATTGTTTCGCCTTTCGTTGGATGATCGTGTAGCATTTCACACGATTACCTATGGCGTCAGAACAACCGACGACGCTTCCCGCGCGGCGATCGCAGGCCGGGACCCCCGAAGCGCGGACCGTGCGCGTCGGGGGGGAGGCACACAAACAGGTCGCACTCCAGAGCGCGCTGCACGTCCTCTCCTCGGGGGGGCTCGACCGTCCGGATACCCCTGACGAAGTGGTGACGGCGGTGCGCCGTCTGCCCGCGGTCGAGGCGACCTACGCTCCGTTTCCAGCCGACATCGATCCGCGCCTGCGCGCCGCGTTCGAGTCGCGCGGCGTCACCCAGCTCTACACCCACCAGGCTGACGCCTTCGCGCACGTCGAGGCGGGCCGCCAGGTGGTGGTGACCACGCCCACGGCGTCGGGCAAGACGCTTTGCTACAACCTGCCCGTGCTCGATCGGATTCTCAAGAACCCGTCGACCCGCGCGTTGTACCTGTTTCCGACCAAGGCGCTCGCGCAGGATCAGATGGCGGAGCTGCACGAGCTCACGGCCGCGGTCAGGGCGATCGACGGCGAGGCCGGCGGCGAAGCGATCGGCGTGCACACCTACGACGGCGACACGCCGCAGGATGCGCGGCGGACCATCCGCACGCGCGCGCATATCGTGCTCAGCAATCCCGACATGGTGCACTCCGGCATTCTGCCGCACCATCCGCGCTGGGCGAAGTTGTTCGAGAACCTGCAGTTCGTGGTGATCGACGAACTGCACGCCTATCGCGGGGTGTTCGGCAGCCACCTGACCAACGTGCTGCGCCGGCTGCGGCGCATCTGCCGGCACTATGGGTCGGATCCGCAGTTCATCTGCTCGTCGGCCACCATCGCCAATCCGGCGGAACTGGCCGAGCGGCTCGCGGAGAAACCGTTCTCGCTGGTCGAGAAAAGCGGCGCGCCGAGGGGCGAGAAGTTCTTTGTCTTCGTCAATCCGCCGGTGGTCAATCGCGAGCTGGGCATTCGCCGTTCGTATATTGCCGAGTCGCGCCGGGTGGCGGGCGAGTTCCTGCGCCGCAACCTGCAGGTGATCGTGTTCGCGCAGAGCCGAACCTCGACGGAGATTCTGACCACCTACCTCAAGGAGGATTTCGAGGACGTGCCGGGCATGCCCGAGCGGATTCGCGGCTATCGCGGCGGCTATCTGCCGTTGCGGCGTCGTGAGATCGAGAAGGGGCTGCGGGCCGGACAGGTGCGCGGCGTCGTCTCCACCAACGCCCTCGAGCTCGGCATCGACATTGGCGCGCTCGACGTGTGCGTGATGGCGGGTTATCCGGGAACGATCGCCTCGACGTGGCAGCGCGCCGGGCGTGCCGGCCGGCGGTCCGGTCAGTCCGCCGCGGTGATGGTGGCGTCGAGCTCGCCGATCGATCAGTTCGTCGCCCGGCATCCGGCGTTCTTTTTCGACGCCTCACCCGAACACGCGCTCGTCAACCCCGACAACCTGCACATCCTGGTCGATCATGTGAAGTGCGCGGCGTTCGAGCTGCCGTTCACGACCGACGAGACCTACGGCCAGGTGAATGTGCAGGAGGTGCTGGGCGTGCTGCAGGAGTCCGGCCTGGTGCATCGTTCAGGCGGCGAGGACGCCGAAGGGCAGTGGCACTGGACGAGCGAGTCGTATCCCGCCAACGCCGTCAGCCTGCGGTCGGTGTCGTCGGATAATTTCGTGATCACCGATCACACCAGCGGCGCGAAGGTGATCGGCGAAACCGATTTCACCAGCGCGCTCTCGACCCTCCATCCGAAGGCGATCTACATGGTCGAGGGGAAGATCTTCCAGGTGGAGGAGCTCGACTTCGTGGGTCGCAAGGCGCACGTCAAGGAAGTGGACTGCGATTACTACACCACGGCGATCACCTATACCAGGGTGACCATCCTCGATCGCTTTGCCGAGGACGCCTCCCGGGTGGCGCTGCACGGCGAAGTCCACGTCGTGTCGCGCGTCGTCGGTTTCAAGAAGATCAAGTTTCACACCAACGAAAACGTCGGCTCCGGCGAGCTGGATTTACCGGAACAGCAGATGCACACCACCGCCTACTGGCTCGAGGTGCCGCTGTCAATCGTCAACGCGCTGCCGTATGCGGCGGACGATCGCCGTGACGGGGTGTTCGGCCTCGCCTTTGCGATGAAGCAGATCGCGCAGCTGCTGCTGATGTGCGACGGCCGCGACCTTGGCCTGTCGGTCAATGCCGGCGAGCCGGACCCGCCCGGAACGGACTGGTCGGGCCGTAGCGGCGCAGCCGCGGAGGCCGACGATACGCCGCGGATCTTCCTCTACGACGCCTATCCCGGCGGCATCGGCTTGAGCGCGCCGCTGTGGAGCATGCAGTCGGAGCTGCTGTCGTCGACCAGCGCCTTGATTACCAGCTGCGATTGCGAGACCGGGTGTCCGATGTGCGTCGGTCCGATCGGCGAAACGGGGCCGCTGGCCAAGACGGTGGCGTTGCGAATGCTGCAACACCTGCTGGCCGGTGCTCTCGACGATGGCACCGCGGCGGCGGCGGCTCTCGGACCACGCGAAGAAGAGGTGCCGTTCTAGCGATGGCGACCCTCGATCGCTTGCGCGACATCGTCAGGAACCATCGTTCTGCCGTTCCGGAAATTGCGGGGGCTGAAGCCCCCGCTCTCCAGCCGTCCGGTTTGAACAGTGAGGGGCGGGATGGTCTGGGGCGCGAGGGCCTTGGCTCTCGGCGCGACGAATCCGCGGATCGCGTCAACGCCGCCATCACCCTCGGCGGCGCCGTCGTCGAGCGCCACGACGGCGCGGTGATCGTCGTCGATCGCGAATACCGGGCCGACATGCTGCACGGCCGGACGCCGATCGGCGCCATTGTCGCGACGATTACCCAAGGCCTCGAGGCCATGACGCTGCTGGCCAGGGCGTGGCCCTCCACCTTCGCGCGAAGCGCGACGGCGGACCAGGCGGCGCAGGGCATCGATGGCCGCCTGCTGTTTCTCGATCTCGAAACCACCGGCCTGTTCGGCGGCGCCGGCACGCAGGCATTTCTGGTGGGCTGCGCGACGATCGACGGGTCGTCGATTCGCGTCCGCCAGTTCCTGCTGCCCGGGTTCGAGCACGAGCGCGCGGTGTTGGGCGAATTTCAAGCCTGGGCGAAGGCGCAGGGAACACTCTGCACCTACAACGGGCGCAGCTTCGATGTGCCGCTGATCGAGACACGCTACCTGTTCAACCGGGTGCCGTTCGCGCTGGACGGCATGCCCCACCTCGACATGCTGCACGCGGCCCGCCGCTTGTGGCGGCAGCGGCCGCTGACGATGGGGACGCCGGATCCGGATGATTCGAGCTGTTCGCTCGGGGTCCTCGAAAAGCACATTGCGGGCCTGCATCGCGTCGGCGACGTGCCCGGCTACGAGATCCCGTCGCGCTTCTTCTCCTTCGTCCGCAACGGGGATGCCCGCCCGCTCGAAGCGGTGATGGAGCACAACCGCCTCGACTTAATTTCGCTCGCCGCGGTTCTGGCGCGCGCCATCACGCTCGTCACGTCTGGGCCGGCACTCGCCACCACCGCGCAGGAGGCGTATGGACTCGCGCGCGTGTATGAGCGCGCGGGCGCGCACGAGAATGCGGAAGCGGCGCTGCTGCGGACCATCGAGTGCGCCAAACGGCTCGGCGCCGAGCCGGAGGTGCACGGGGAGGCGCTGCGCCGCCTCGCCTGGATTCGCCGCCGCGCCCGGCGCATGCACGACGCGGCGGAGGCCTGGAAGGAACTGGCGGTGTTGCCGCGCTGCGCCGCGGCGCTCCGCCGGGAGGCGAAAGAGGCACTGGCCATCCATCATGAACACCGGCTGAAAGACCTCAGCACCGCGCGCCAGCACGCGCTGGATCTGCTGGACGAGGGCACCGGCAATCCCGCGCGCCTGCAGCATCGGCTCGCTCGCCTCGAACGCAAGCTGGCCCGCTGCACCGAAGCCGCGCTTCCCCTCTAGTTAACAGATAAAATCGCGCCGGATGGACGAACCCACCTCCGCCACCGCTACGGTGGGCGGGCTCGGGTTGGTGGCCCGGACCGCGCTGCGCCTCACCGCATGGACCGAGCGCTGGATTCCCGACGCCTTCATATTCGCGCTGCTCGCGACGGTGATCGTCTTCGTCGCGGCGGTGGTGTGGACGCCGTCCTCACCACTGCAGGTGATTGACGCCTGGGGGAACGGGTTCTGGGACCTGATCGCGTTCACCCTGCAGATGTCGCTGATCATCATCACGGGTCACGTGCTGGCGACGTCGGCGCCGATGGGGCGGGCGATTCGCGCGATGGCCTCGTGGCCCTCGACGCCGCGGGGCGCGGTGGCGCTGGTCGCGTTCTTCGCGATGTTCTCGTCGTGGTTCAACTGGGGCTTCAGCCTGATCTTCAGCGCCGTGCTGGCGCGGGAAGTGGCGCGGCGGGTCGCGGGCGTCGACTACCGCGCCCTCGCCGCGGCCAGCCTGCTCGGCCTCGGCAGCATCTGGGCGCAGGGGCTGAGCGGCTCGGCGGCGTTGCAGATGGCGACGCCCGGCGCGCTGCAGCCGCAGATTCGCGAGATCGTCTCGGCCGGCGGGGTGGTGCCCGGCGGGATCATTTCCTTCCGCGACACCATCTTCCTCTGGCAGAGCCTGCTGTCGGTGGTGATCGAGATGCTCATCGTCACCGCGGTGATGTGGCTGGCGACACCGCCGGCCGCGAAAGCAAAGACGGCGGCGATGCTTGGCATTGACCTTGGCGACGGCCGGCCAACGGGTGTCGTCGCACGGCGCGAGGCTGGCGGCGCCCGCGCCGGAAGCCGAGTCGAAGTGCTGGAGCATTCACCGCTGCTCAGCCTGGTGATCGTCGTCTTTGGCGCGATCTACCTCGTTCGCTATTTCAGCCGCGCGCCCGAGCCGCTCAATGCCATCACCATCAACGTGCTGAACTTTGCCTTCCTGATTGTCGGCGTGCTGCTGCACAAGACGCCGGCCCGATTGATGAACGCCGTGCAGGGCGCCGTGCCCGCAGTGTGGGGAGTGGTGCTGCAGTTTCCGTTTTACGCCGGGATCGCGGCAATCATCACCACCACGCATCTCAACGAGCGGCTGGCCAACGCGTTTGTCAGCATTTCGACGCCCGCAACCTTTCCCGCGGTGGTGGCGATCTATTCCGCGGTGCTCGGCGTGTTCGTGCCGTCGGGCGGATCGAAGTGGGTGATCGAGGCGCCGTACGTGATGGCGGCCGCGCACGAGCTCAAGGTGCACCTGGGGTGGGTGGTGGCGTCCTACGATCTGGGCGAGGCCATTGCCAATTTGTTGCAGCCATTCTGGATGCTGCCGACGCTGGGGCTGCTAGGACTGCGGGCACGCGATGTGATGGGCTACACGTTGATCGTCGCCCTGGTGCTCGCGCCGGTGGTGCTGTTGTTGGTGACGCTGCTTGGCCTGACGCTGCGGTATCCGTTGTGAGGCCGCCCAGGCAACAAAGGCCACCCCTCGCGAGGTGGCCTTTGCGGAGTGTTCTTCTTCCGGTTCGAGCTAGCTGACCTTCTTCTTGGCGGGCGCCTTCTTGGCGTCCTTCACGGCCTGCGCCGCGGCCTTGCGCTGCTCGACGGTCTGCGCGCCGAACTTCTTGGTGAAGCGGTCGACGCGGCCTTCGGTGTCGATCATCTTCTGCCGGCCGGTGAAGAACGGATGGCAGCTGGAACAGATATCGAGGTGCAGGTCCTTGCTGGTGCTGCGGGTCTGCCACTTGGCGCCACAGGCGCAGTGGACGGTGAGTTCGAGATATTCCGGGTGGATATTGGACTTCACGATCGGTTCCTTCCGCCGGGACCGGGGCCACAGAACCAGGGGTTCTGGTATGCCCTCTTACCGGCAATAAAGCGAAACACCGATCATATCACGCCGGCCGACGTGTTCTTGGCTCCGGCAGCTCACGTCTATCATCAACCGTATCAACAGGTTCGCGGCGGTAGAGGCGCCAGGCCTGAAACAGCCCCGCCGCGGCGAACCACACCGCCAGCCCGCCGAGCGGCCAGGCGATCGCCTGTGGATACTTCAGCGCCAGCAGTCCCAGACCCAGAAAGATCAGCGAACTCCAAAACAGGCTGTAGGCTTCGGCGGCGCCCACTTCGCGGCGCCTGGTGATGGCTGCGCCGAAGGTACGGCCGATCCGAATCGCACCGGCGGTGGCGGCGCGGCGGGTGGAGCGGCCGCGGGTCTTCCACTCGACCAGGGGCGGCGTCTCCCGCCGCTCCGCCGAGCGCATCCTGCGTGCCGTCAGCACCACCTCGGTGGAGTTGGCCAGATCCTTTTCATACATCGCCATCATCTGGCGTCCGAAGGGCTGGTCCTCGATCGCCACGTCGAGCTCCCAGTTGCCGAACCAGCTGGTCACGTTGGCGTTGGTCGAGCCGACGCGTGCCCACCGGCCGTCGGCCACCGCGGTCTTGGCATGAATCATCACGCCGTTCCACTCGAAGATGCGGACGCCGCCCTCGAGCAATGCACGGTAGCCGGCGCGGCTCATGGCGCCGACGCCGAACACATCCACGGTGCCGGGGACGAGGAGCCGGACGTCCACGCCGTCCCTGGCGGCGGCGATCAGCGCGTTGATGTACGCGGACACGCCGACGAAATAGGCATCGGTCACCCACAATGTTTCGCGCGCCACCGAGGCCACCAGCTGGTCGAGCTTGAACACCCCCCAGGTGGACGGCATGGTGGCGATCACCCGCAACGAGACGTCCCCGGCCGGGGGAATCTGGTTCTGCGCCGGCAGTTCCTGCGATGGCACCGGCGCCCCGGTGGTCGCCCACGATTCAGCAAACGCGGCTTCCACATCGGCGACGGCCGGGCCCTCAATCATCACGCCGGTATCGCGCTGGGCCTCATGGCCATCGTCGGTCCAGTCGTCGCCGACGCACAACCCGCTGACGAAGGCGACGCGGCCGTCGACGACCAGCGACTTGCGGTGATCGCGCGAGACCCAGCCGAGCGGCGAATCGATGGTCGGATAGCCGAAGCTGCGCGCTTCGACACCGGCCTGCCGCAGGGTCCGCCAGAATCTCGGCGAGGTCTTCATCATGTTGCCGAGCCAGTCGATCAGCAGCCGCACCTTGACGCCGGCCCGGGCGCGCTCGCACAACGCCTCCGCGAACACCTTGCCGATCTTGTCTTCGTGGAGGATATACGTCTCGAAGTGGATCCAGTGCTTCGCCGAGCGGATGGCGGCGAGCCAGCTGGGGTAGTTCTCACAGCCGTCCTTCATCAACCGGACCGCGTTGCCGCCGACCAGTGGGGCACCGGCCGTCCGGGAAAACGCCTGGTCGCCGAGTAGCTGAGATGGTCTCGTCACTCGGCTGATAGCGATTGCAAAGAGAGTGCCTACGGCTGGCGAGATACCGTCGAGGGCCTCGGCCAACGCGGCGCAGATCGCGTCGTCGGCGGTCAGGTTGCGGCCGCTTTAGCCTGTCAAACCGCGCATCGCGGCAGGTCCAAAGTGGCCCTGTGGTGGACCGTCAGAACCGTGGCTGCTGCTGGGTAAAGCAGTGAATGGCGCCGAGTCCCCAGATCAGGGCGCGGCAGTCCACACCGATCACCCGTCGTTTCGGGAGCCGGCTCTGCAGAATGGCGATGGCTGTGCGGTCGCGATCGCGTTGACCGAAGGTTGGAACCAGCAGGGCGCCATTGGCGAAATAAAAGTTCACGTAGGTCGCGGGCACGCGCTGCCCCTCGTAGGCCAGTGGTCTCGGCATGGGCAACTCGACGATCTCGAAGCGGTTGCCGTCCTGATCGCGAAACGTCTCGAGCGCGCGCCGCGCCTTCTGGAGGATCGCGTAGTTCGGATCACGCTTGTTGGTTTCAATCCCGATGGCGATGGTCCGTTCATCGATGAAGCGCGCGAGGTCGTCGATGTGGCCATCGGTGTCGTCGCCCTCGATGCCTTCACCGAGCCACAGCACGTGCGTTTGTCCGTAGTAATCGCGCAGATACTTCTCGATCCGCGCCTTGGACAGCTTCGGGTTGCGGTTGTTGTTCAACAGGCATGACGTGGTCGTGAGCACCGTGCCGGCGCCGTTGAAGTCCACCGCGCCGCCTTCCATCACGATGCCAGGATCGAACACCGGCAGCCGCAGTTCGCTGGCGATGCGCGTCGGCACGGCATCGTCGGCATCCCAGGGCGGATACTTGCCGCCCCACGCGTTGAAGCCCCAGTCGACGATTGCCGCCTCGGTCTTGCCGCGGCGCGTGCGTAACACGAATGCGGGTCCGTGATCGCGGGCCCAGGCTTCGTTGGTGGGGATGTGATGGAAGAACACCCGGCGAAGCGGAATGCGGCGAGCCTTCAGGAATTGGCGGACGAGGCGTTCGTAGTTGGCGTTCGGGACGTTGAGGTGAACTTCTTCGAGCCTGACGAGCACGCGAATCAGTCCGGCGATGTCTTCGATGGCTTCGTGATACTTGCCGGGAAACGAGATGCCTTCCGGCCGCGGCCAGCTCATCCAGGTGCCCCGGCGCGGGTACCACTCGGGTGGGAACGAGAAACCATGGTGAGCAGGAGTGCCCCGGAGGGTCCGTGCCCGCTGCGCCGTCTGCGGCCCTGCCATCTGCCCTCTGCGGCCCTAATCGTGGAAGCGCTTGGTCAACGGCCCGTAGGCGTCGATGCGCCGATCGCGCAGGAACGGCCAATGGGTCCGGCTGAACTCGACCTTCGCGAGATCGCAGTCGACCACCATCACCGTCTCCTTGTCGACCGGGGCGCGCTCGACGATTTGCCCGTCCGGTGAGGCGACGAACGACTGGCCCCAGAACACGATGCCGTCCTTGTCCACCGGCTTGCCTTTGGCGTCGTGGATGATCTCGTGGCCGATGCGATTGGCCACGCACACGTAGCAGCCGTTGGCAATGGCGTGCGCGCGTTGCATCACTTCCCAGGAATCGTGCTGCGCGACGCCGTATTGCTTGCGTTCGGACGGGTGCCAGCCGATCGCGGTGGGATAGAACAGGATCTCCGCGCCCTGCATCGCGGTGAGGCGCGCGGCTTCGGGAAACCACTGGTCCCAGCACACCAGCGTGCCGAGCGTCGCGACCCTGGTCTTCCAGGCGATGAAGCCGGTGTCGCCGGGCGCGAAGTAGAACTTCTCGTAGAACAGCGGGTCATCGGGGATGTGCATCTTGCGATACACGCCCATCAGCGATCCGTCGGCGTCGATCACCGCCGCGGTGTTGTGATACACGCCGGCCGCCCGCCGCTCGAACAGCGACGCGATGATCACGGCTTGGTATTTCCTGGCGAGTTTGGAAAAGGCGTCGGTCGACGGGCCGGGAATGGTCTCCGCCAGGGCGAAGAAGCGGTGGTCTTCGATCTGGCAGAAATACTGCGAGCGAAACAGCTCCTGGGTGCAGAAGATCTTGGCGCCCTTCTTCAAGGCCGCTTCGGCAAGCGCCAGCTGGTTGGCCAGATTCCGCTTCGGATCCTCGCCGCAGGCCATCTGGCTGAAACCGACTTTGACGACTGTTGAGCGCGACATCGAAATAAAGAATAACGAATAACGAACAACAAACGGACCCTTTTGTTATTCGACGTTTCTTATTTCTTATTTCTTATTTCTTATTTCTTATTTGTCAGTGGTCATTTCCCCGCTTGCATGGCCGCGAGGAATTCGTTGTTGGTCTTGGTCTTGCTCATCTTCGAGAGCAGCAGTTCCATGGCTTCCACCGCCGACAGCGGCGTCAGGACGCGGCGCAGCACGTAGACCCGGTTGAGGTCCTCCTTCGACATCAGCATCTCTTCCTTGCGGGTGCCGCTCTTCTGGATGTCGATGGTCGGGAACACGCGCCGGTCGGCGAGCTTGCGATCGAGGTGCACTTCCATGTTGCCGGTGCCCTTGAACTCCTCGAAGATCACTTCGTCCATGCGCGAGCCGGTGTCGATCAGCGCCGTGGCGACGATGGTCAGCGAGCCGCCCTGCTCGATGTTGCGCGCGGCGCCGAAGAACCGCTTCGGGCGCTGCAGGGCGTTGCTGTCGACGCCGCCCGACAGCACCTTGCCCGAGGTCGGCACGATGGTGTTGTAGGCGCGGGCCAGGCGCGTGATCGAGTCGAGCAGGATGACCACGTCCTTCTTGTGCTCGACCAGGCGCTTGGCCTTCTCGATCACCATCTCGGCCACCTGCACGTGGCGCTGCGCCGGTTCGTCGAACGTCGACGACACCACTTCGCCCTTCACCGACCGCTGCATGTCGGTGACTTCCTCCGGGCGCTCGTCGATCAGCAGCACGATCAGGTAGACCTCGGGGTGATTGGTGGTGATGGCATTGGCAATCGACTGCAGCAACATCGTCTTGCCGGTGCGCGGCGGCGCGACGATCAGGCCGCGCTGGCCCTTGCCAAGCGGGGTCATCAGGTCCATCACCCGGGTCGACAGGTTGTCGGCGTCGGCCTCGAGCCGGATCTGCTGCTCGGGATACAGCGGCGTCAGGTTCTCGAAGAACACCCGCTCCTTGCCGCGCGCTGGCGGCTCGAAGTTGATTGCCTCCACCTTGATCAGCGCGAAGTAGCGTTCGCCTTCCTTCGGCGAGCGAATCTGCCCGGAGATGGTGTCGCCGGTGTGCAGGTCGAACTTGCGAATCTGTGAGGGGGAGACGTAGATGTCGTCGGGGCCGGCAAGGTAGTTGTAGTCGGGCGCGCGCAGGAACCCGAAGCCGTCCGGCAGCACCTCGAGGACGCCTTCGGAGAAGATCAGGCCCGCTTTCTCGGCACGGGCGCGGAGGATCTCGAAGATCAGCTCCTGCTTGCGCATGCCGGTCGCGCCGGGAATCTCGAGGTCGCGCGCGATCTTGGTAAGCGCGACGGTCGACAGGTCCTTGAGCGTCGACAGGTCGAGCGTCTCGGGTCCTGGGCCGGCCGGTGCCGGGGGCGCCGGGGGCGCCGGGGGAGCCGAGGGTGCCGCTACGGCCGTGGGGGTGTTGTCAGACTTACGATCTTCTTCCACAGTGCATCCAATCCTTCGCCGGTTTCCGCCGAGACGGGCGTGACCGGGCCTGAGTAAAGCCGTTCGAGATCCGAGAGATGACGCCGCCGCTCGGACTGCGTCAGTTTGTCCACCTTCGTCGCCACCACGTAGCGGACTACGCCGTGGCTGTCGAGCCAGTTCCACGTACTGCGATCGCTGTCGAGGCCGGGATGCCGGCTGTCGACCAGCATGAACACGCCCCGAAACCGCGGATCGTTGAAGCGCGCGCCGAAATAGTCGGCGGCCAGCGCGTCAAACTCCTCGCGCGCCTTGTCGCCGCCGCGCGCATACCCGAAACCCGGGAGGTCCACCAGGTAGAACGGCGGCCGCGGCTCCGCGGCGACCCGGTAAAAATTGGCCAGGCGCGTCTTCCCGGGCGCGGCGCTCGTGCGGGCCAGCTTCTTCCGGACGAGCGCGTTGATCAGGGACGACTTGCCGACATTGGATCGCCCCACCATGGCAAGCTCTGGCAGGCCGTCCTGGGGGAGCCCCTCGGCTCCAGCGGCGCTAGTGACAAACTCGGATACTACCTTCAAAAAACCCTGCTGGTCTCGAGGAACCGAGGTCGGTACGACCCCGCCCCCGCTAATGCGTCGTCGCGTCGGCTGATTCGTCGAAATCGGCCTCGGGCGTCGGCGGGATCGGCGTCAACGGACCGGCGAGCGCGATCTTCAGCACTTCATCCATGTGGCTCACCATGTGAATCTCGAGCACGTCGAGCACATTCTTGGGGATGTCCGCGAGGTCCTTCTCGTTGTCCTTGGGGACGATGATCGTCCGCACGCCGGCGCGGTGCGCGGCGAGCAGCTTCTCCTTGACGCCGCCGATTGGCAGCACCTTGCCGCGCAGCGTGATCTCGCCGGTCATCGCCACATCGCGGCGTACCGGGATGCGCGCCAGCGCCGAGATCAGCGCGGTCGCGAGCGTGATGCCCGCCGACGGCCCATCCTTCGGAATGGCGCCCTCCGGGATGTGCACGTGCACGTCGACCTTGCGGTTGAAGTCCTTGGGGATGCCGAACTCCTCGGCGCGCGTGCGCACGAAGCTCATCGCGGCCTGCGCCGACTCCTGCATCACGTCACCGAGCTTGCCGGTGAGCATCAGCCGGCCGCGGCCGGGCATCAGCGTGCATTCGGTGACCAGGATCTCGCCGCCCACTTCGGTCCACGCCAGGCCGGTGGTGACGCCGACCTCGTTCTGCTCTTCGGCGACGCTCGGGCGATAGCGCGGCACGCCGAGGAACTCGGTGACCTTCTCGGCGGTGATCAGCTCGTAGGTCTCGGGACCGTCGACCACCACCTTGCGCGCCACCTTGCGGCAGATCGAGCTGATCTCGCGCTCGAGGTTACGCACCCCGGCCTCCCGGGTGTAGCGCTGGATCACCACCTGCACCGCATCGTCGGCGAAGGTAATGTTCTTGTCGGTCAGGCCCGCGCCTTCAATCGCCTTCGACACCAGGAAGCGCTTGGCAATCTCGAGCTTTTCCTGCTCGGTGTAGCCGGCCAGCTGCAGCACTTCCATGCGGTCGCGCAGCGCCTGCGGAATGGTATGCAGCACGTTGGCGGTGCAGATGAACATCACGTTCGACAGGTCGTACTCGACGTCGAGATAGTGATCGAGGAAGGTGTTGTTCTGCTCGGGGTCGAGCACTTCGAGCAGCGCCGCCGACGGGTCGCCGCGGAAGTCCATCGACATCTTGTCGATTTCATCGAGCAGGAACACCGGGTTCATCGACGTCGCCTTCTTCATCATCTGGATGATCTGGCCGGGGAACGCGCCGATGTAGGTGCGGCGGTGGCCGCGGATCTCCGCTTCGTCGCGCACGCCGCCGAGCGACAGCCGCACGAACTTGCGGTTCATGGCGCGGGCGATCGACTTGGCGAGCGAGGTCTTGCCGACGCCGGGCGGCCCGACAAACGTCAGGATGGTCGCCTTCGGCTTCTTCACCAGCGCCCGCACCGCGAGGAACTCGAGGATGCGATCCTTGATCTTGTCGAGACCGTAGTGGTCTTCGTTGAGCACCACCTCGGCGTTCTTGAGGTCGCGGTTCTCCTTGGTCTTCTTGTGCCACGGCACCGCGATCAGCCAGTCGAGGTAGTTGCGCGAGACGGTCGCCTCCGCCGACATCGGCGGCATCGCCTCGAGCCGCTTCAATTCCTGGACGGCCTTCTCCTCGACGTCCTTCGGCATCCGCGACTGTTCGATCTTCTTCTTCAGGTCGTCGGCTTCGTTGCCCTTGTCGTCCTTGCGGCCCAGTTCCTTCTGGATCGCCTTCATCTTCTCGTTGAGGTAGTACTCCTTCTGCGCCTTCTCCATCTGCTTCTTGACGCGCGACTGGATGCGGCGGTCGACCTGGAGCTTGTCGACTTCGGCTTCGAGAATGCCGGCAATGCGATTGAGGCGCTCGAGCGGGGAGACGATCTCGAGCAGGTTCTGTTTTTCGTCGATGCCGACCAGCAGGTGCGCCGCAATGGTGTCGGCGAGCTTGCCGGGATCGTCCACCCGGACCGCGGCGATCATCGCGTCGTAGTGCAGGTTGTTCGACAGCTTGACGTACTGCTCGAACAGCGTCACCACGCGGCTCATCGTTTGCTCGACGTCGCCGGCGGTGTCCTTCTGCCGCTGCAGCACCTTGACGACGACGCGGTAGAAGCCCTTGTCTTCCTTCCACTCGATCACCCGCGCGCGCTCGACGCCTTCGACCAGCACCTTGATGTTGCTGTCGGGCAGCTTGAGGCTCTGCACGACGTTGGCCACGCAGCCCATCGTGAAGATGTCCTCGGCCTTGGGATCGTCGGTCGACGCGTCGTGCTGCGCCGCCAGGAAGATCCGCTTGTCCTTGACCAGCGCATGCTCGAGCGCGCGGATCGACGACGGCCGTCCGATGACGAACGGCATCATCATGTGCGGGAACACAACGACGTCCCGCAGCGGGACGATAGGGAGGGTCTCGTAGACTTCGACCATAAGAGATTAAAAGACTGACGGGATCCGGGAGCCGGGAGCCGGATCCGAATTGCTTGATTGTCCGGGTCCCGGTGCCCGGGTCCCGGCCGCCGGACTAGCCGGCCTTCTCAATCACTTCAAGCCCGGCTGACTTGCTGACGACCATCTCGCGCGTGATCACGCACTCGCGCGCCTTCTTTTGTCCGGGGACCGAGTACATCAGGTCGAGCATCAGGTCTTCGATGATCATCCTGAGGCCGCGCGCCCCGATCTTGCGGGCGAGCGCCATCTCGGCGATGGCATCGAGCGAATCATCGGTGAAGCGCAGCTTGACGTTCTCGTATTCGAAGAGCTTCTGGTACTGACGGGTAATGGCGTTGCGCGGCTGGGTCAGGATCTGCACCAGGGCCGGGCGGTCGAGCTCGTGCAGCGTGCCCATCACCGGCAGGCGGCCGACGAACTCGGGAATCAACCCGAACTTGATCAAATCCTGCGGCTCGGCCTGCTCGAGGATGGTGCCGACGTCGCGGCTCTTGTTCGACTTGATCTCGGCCTTGAAGCCGAGCGTCTTGCGGCCGATGCGGCGCTCCACCACCTTGTCGAGGCCGACAAACGCCCCGCCGCAGATGAACAGGATGTTGGTGGTGTCGATCTGGAAAAATTCCTGGTGCGGATGCTTGCGCCCGCCCTGCGGCGGCACGTTGGCCACCGTGCCTTCGAGAATCTTCAGCAGCGCCTGCTGCACGCCCTCACCCGAGACGTCGCGGGTGATCGACGGGTTCTCGTCCTTGCGGCCGATCTTGTCGATCTCGTCGATGTAGACGATGCCCTGCTGGCACTTCTCGATGTCGCCGCCGGCGGCCTGCAGCAACTTGAGGATGATGTTCTCGACGTCCTCGCCGACGTAGCCCGCTTCGGTCAGCGTGGTGGCGTCGACGATGGTGAAGGGCACCGACAGCAGCTTGGCGAGCGTCTGCGCGAGCAGCGTCTTGCCGGTGCCGGTCGGACCGATCAGCAGGATGTTGGACTTGGTCAGCTCGACGTCGTGGCGGCTGCGCGGCTGCTTCTGGATTTCGAGCCGCTTGTAGTGGTTGTAGACCGCGACCGCGAGCTTCTTCTTGGTCAGCTCCTGGCCGATCACGTACTCGTCGAGGAACTTCTTGATTTCCGGTGGAGAGGGAAGCGACGTGCGCGTGCCGCGGCTGTCGAAACGGTTGTCGTCCGCGATGATGTCGTTGCAGACCTCGACACACTCATCGCAGATGAAAACAGTCGGACCCGCAATCAGTTTGCGAACGTCGTTCTGATCCTTGTTGCAGAACGAACAGCGAAGGATCTCGCCGCTGTCCCCGCCTTTCTTCACCATGTGGTCGTATACCTAGGTTACACCCGTTTACGAATCACGTCGTCAATAATTCCGTACTCTTTACCCTGGTCGGGCGACATGATGTAGTCACGTTCGGTATCGGTCTGAATGCGCTTGAGATCCTGCCCCGTGTGCTTCACGAAAATCTCGTTGATCTTTTCGCGCATGCGCAGGATTTCCTTCGCCGCCAGATCGATATCCGTCGCCTGACCGCCCAACCCCGACATCCACGGCTGGTGGATGAGGATGCGCGAATTCGGCAACGAAAACCGCTTGCCTTTCGCGCCCGCGGCCAGCAACACCGCCGCAATCGACGCCGCCTGGCCGATGCAGATCGTCTGCACGTCGGGGCGCACGAACTGCATGGTGTCGTAAATCGCAAACCCGGCCGTAATCGAGCCGCCGGGGCTGTTGATGTACATCTGGATGTCTTTGTCCGGATCCTCGGCCTCGAGAAACAGCATCTGGGCGATCGCAAGGTTGGCGACGTTGTCGTCGACCTGCGTGCCAATGAAGATGATGTTGTCTTTGAGGAGACGCGAAAAAATGTCGTAGGCTCGCTCGCCGCGGTTGGTCTGCTCGACCACCATCGGTACCAGTTGGTTCTGCGGGTAGACGCTCATTGTCTGGGTATTATCCATCCTACTTATCGGTCGGCGCCGCAATACCTGAATGGGCAGGCAGGCGAGGGACAAACTCGTTGAAAAATCAGCCGTTCTTGATCTGCGCCCGGGTCATCACCACCGCCACGGCCTTTTCCCGGCGCAGCCCGGCCGCCAACCGGCCCAGCTCACCGTCCTTCTGCAGCCGCGCCCGGATGCTGGCGACGCTGTGCCCGGTCTGTTCCGCGTAGCGCTGCAATTCCGCGTCGAGATCGTCGTCGGTGACGTCGATCTGCTCGCGCCTGGCGATTTCGTCGAGCACGATGGCCGAGCCGACCGCTTCCACCGCCGGCGCGCGCTGCCCCTCGCGGAACGCATTCCAGTCGATGTTGGCCTGGCGCGGATCGATGCGCTGGTCCATCAGCCGCCGCGCGAATTCTTCGAGCCGGCGATCGATCTCGCGCTCGACCAGCGATTCGGGCACGGCGAACGGGACGCGCGACGCCAGCTGCTTGAGCACGTCCTGGCGCAGCTGGCGTTCCGCCGCGTGCATCGCCTCGTGCTCGAGATCGGCGCGCACCCGCGTCCGCAACGCGTCGAGCGATTCGAACTCGCCCACATCCTTGGCCAGCTCATCGTCGAGCGCCGGGATGATGCGCTGCTTGATCTCCTTCAGGTTGACCGTGTAGGCCACGGTACCGCCGGCCAGCTCCGGGATGGCGTAATCGTCGGGATAGGTGAGGGTGAAGCTCTTCGACGAGCCCGGGACCATGCCGATCACTTCGGTGTCGAAGCCGGGCGGATTCGACGGCGCGCCGAGCTCGATGCTCACCTGCTCGTGCTTCTCGCTCTCGCCGGCCTTGCCGTCCCGGTCGGTGCCCTGGCGCTCCAGGGCGACGACCACGGTGTGGCCGGCTGCGACGCCGCCGCTTTCGACCGCTTCGAAGCGCGCGTTGCGCTCGCGCAGGCGTTCGAGCGACTGGTTGACCACGTCGTCTTCAATCGCGCGCGACGGCTGCGACCGCCTCGATCGTCGACAGGTCGCCGGGATCGAAACTCGGCACCACATCGAAGGTCGCGGTGAAGGTCAGCGGCTTGCCTTCCTCGAGGACGAGGTCCTTGATGTCGGGGGTGCCGATCGGCTCGACGCCCTTTTCCACCAGCGCATCGCCGACCGCCTTCGAGACGAGATGTTCCGCGACGTCCTGCATGATCTGCGGCTTGAAGCGCTGGCGAATCACCGTCGGCGGCACCTTGCCGGGACGGAAGCCGGGAATTTTCACCGAGCGTCCGAGCTTCGCGGCCGCGTTCCCGATGGCCTCGGTCACAACTTCACTGGGCACTTCGATCGTGAGATCGCGGCGCGTTTCGTTCACGTCGACAATTTCTGATTTCATTGTTCGGAATTCGTACCTGGATACCCGCCGGTGGCGGGGGTGTGCGAAAGAGGGGACTCGAACCCCTACAGCCTTTCGGCTACCGGCTCCTAAGACCGGCGCGTCTGCCAGTTCCGCCACTCTCGCGCGCCGACTGACCGTTCAAGCCTAGCACAGAGAAACACCGGCGGTTGAGGGCCATCTAGGGCCGCGGTGTCATGTTCGACACCACCAGTTCCTCCACCGTGCCGCGCCGATCCGGGCGTGAATTGACCGCGCGCCTGGCCGGGAACCGCCACGCCCGCAGGCCGGCGCCGATCGCATCGGCATGGCCGTCGTACAACGCCGTCACCGAGGGCGCGGTGGAATTGCTCAGCAGCACCTGAACGCCGCGATGGGCCAGCGCAATCACCACCCGTTGCAGCACCTCCTGGTCGCGATCGGAAAAGCCGCGCCCGGTGTAGCCGCGAAAGTTCGCCGTCCGCGTCAGCGGCGCGTAGGGCGGATCGAAATAGACGAAGTCGCCCGCGGCCGCGGCCTCGAGCACGCCGGCGAACCCGGCGCGCTCGAGCCGGACATTGTCGGCCGACAGCGCGCCGGCGGCGCGCATCAGCAGCGCTCGATCGACGATCCGCGGGCGATCGTAGCGGCCGGGCGGGACGTTGAACTCGCCGGAGGCGTTGACGCGAAACAGGCCGTTGTATCCCGTGCGATTGAGATAGATCAACATCGCCGCCAGCTCCGCCGAATAGGTGTCGGGATCGGAGCCGGCGCGATGCCATTGCGCGCGCAGCGGGTTGAAGCGCTCGTCCCGGACCTGCAGGTAGCAGGCGCGGCCGCCGAGCGCATGCGCGCGCGCCAGCGCCTCGAGATGCGCCACCACCTGGTCGAGCGAGGTGCGGATCCGCCGGTAGCAGCCGATCAGATCGGGGTTGTCGTCGCTGAGGACCGCGCCGTGACCGTTGATCGCGCCACGGTCGGCCAGGTCGAAGAACACCGCACCGCTGCCCAGGAACGGCTCGAAGTAGGCGCCAACGGCTTCAGGATAGAAGCGCCGCAGCACGGGCAGGAGCTGGCGTTTGCCTCCCACCCATTTGAGAAACGGCCGCAGCGTCACGCGGCCATGGTAGCAGCTAATCCGTAGCGGCTTCGGCCCACCACCACAGCACCAGCGTCGAGGTGAGCAGCACCGCCGCCATCGCGATGGTCTGCACCTGCGACAGCACCCGGCCGGTGAGATCGGCGCCGACCGCCCGCCACAGCGCCTCGAGATCGAGGGTGATGCTGACCAGTCCGAGCGACCAGCCGAGGCCGGCGCCGGCGGCCAGGATGACCAGAACGCCCGCGGCGATCGCGAGGTTGAATCCCAGATCGACCACGCGCTCGGTCTTCCAGCGCTCGTCGCCGACCCGCGCCATCACCGCGCCGGTGAACGACGACGAGGGTGTCGCCACCTCGC
Source organism: uncultured Acidimicrobiia bacterium (assembly GCA_963795125.1). Taxonomy (GTDB): domain Bacteria; phylum Acidobacteriota; class Vicinamibacteria; order Vicinamibacterales; family UBA2999; genus 12-FULL-67-14b. The sequence goes on from CAWCGQ010000003.1 coordinate 1,098,430, forward strand.
GCATCGCGAGCAGGTGGTCGATGGCGCGGGCCTGGGCCAGCCGGGCCGAGCACACCGCGCACGACTCGAGGTGCAGCGCGTCCTCGGCGTCCGGCCCGAACGAGCCGTCGGCAATTGCCTCGAGCAACGGGTCCAGGCGATCGCAACGCATCGTCACCGCAGCTCCGTTTCGAGCAGGTGACGGAGCCGCCGCTTGGCGCGATGTAAATGTGTCTTGACCGTGCCCATCGGCATCTCCAGCGCGTCGGCGAGCTCCTCGTATCGCATGCCCTTCAGGTAGTGCCCGTTGATCAACACCTGATAGGCCACCGGCAACCGCTCGATCGCCTTCTGCAGTCGATCCCTCATCACCAGCTGCGAGAACGCCCGGTCGTCCGCGACCGGTTCGCGTCTCGGTTGCGCCTCATCGTCCTCGTCGAGCGAGGTGGTCGCGAGCTCGCGGCGCTCCTGCGACACCACGTTGACGACAATGCGGAAGATCCACGTCGACAGCTTCGACTCACCCCGGAAATAGGCCATCCCCTTGTGGACTTTCAGGAAAACGTCCTGCGCCAGCTCCTCGGCTCGTCCGCGGTTCGTGATGCTGCGCGCGATGATCGCGAAGACCAGTCCTTTGTACTGATCGACCAGTTCGCGAAAGGCCGCCTCATCGCCCTGCCGGCACCGCTCGACAAGCACCTGCTCGGGGGTTCCGGTCATTCACTATCTGGGAGCATTAGAGCGGACGGACACGGATTTTGTTTCGCCCCGGTCCGCTCAGCAGACCACGCCCGGCGCGGTCCGGGCTGAAACAATCTGGATCGGCGGCGAGTCTAATCTCCCCAGTTGGCAGAATTGGAGCGCGCTGATGCAGCCTGAAGAGCTTTTCGCGACCGTTTTCGTGATTGGGATGTTTGCCGGCGTGTTCATCGTCTACCTCGGGCTGCGGCAGCGCTCGCAGCAGATGGAAATGCAGCACCGCGAACGGATGGCGATGATCGAGCGCGGCCAGGTTCCGTTGTCCTTGCCGTCCGGCGGAGCCCATCATGGTCGCCGGCTCGATGGCGGCGCCGCGCCCTCGTCCCGCTCGTTGTCGCTCGGCATCATCATCGTCGGCCTTGGGTTGTCGCTGATGACGATTATCGGGATCGCCGCGGAGTCGCCGGAAGTCGGCCTTGGCGTGGGAGGTGCCATTGCGATCCTCGGCGGTGCCTTTATCGTTCGCAGCGTGATGGTGCCGGGGCGCTCCCGTGTCGCCATCGAACCCACCACCTCCGCCCCTCCGGTGCACCCCTCCGACGACGCTCTCTAGGCCGTGTGTCTCGCTGCCAGGCGAGACCCCCGGTGCGGCCGGTTAACCGGCTCCCCGTGTCGATCCGATAAGAAGCACGAGGGTGACGAGATTGCGCCAATTGGTCTCCCTCAGCGCATTCATTCACAACAGTCTTTGCGCTGATATGACACATAAAGTCATATTGAGTCCGTTTATTCGGCGCCTCGATTACGAATTTGTCATGTAATCGAGAGGGCGAAGCTATGAGCTGCCGCGTGACGCGCAACACCCAATTTCTCCTTTGTACTCTGTCCCTGCTGGTTGGCTGTTCACCCTCACAGCCGGCGCGGAGCGTCGTGCCAGGTTACGACGATTACACCAGCCGGCTCATCCAGTTGAGCGCCGACCAGAATGGCGACGGGCGGATCGATCAGTGGACCTATCTCGACGGCAATCGCCCCCTGCGGGGTGAGTCGGACCTGGATGCGGACGGTCGCATCGATCGCTGGGAGTACTTCGACGCGGATGGCACGGTCTCGACCATCGGCTCGGCCAGCCGGGGTGACGGCGTCGAGGACACCTGGGCGACGACGGCGCCGACCCCGGCCGGCGACACCCACGTGGCCACCTCGACCAGGCGCGATCGGGTGCGCGACCGCCACGCCTATTACCAGGGGGAGACGCTGCTGCGTATTGAAGAAGACACCAACGCCGACGGGTTGATCGACAAGTGGGATCGCTACGAAGGCTCCGTGCTTCGCGAGGTCGGCTTCGATATGTCGTTTTCACGCGGTCGTCCCGATCGCCGCGCGCTCTATGACGGCCAGGGCCGGTTCATGAGCGTTGAGGTCGATCCTGATGGGGACGGTCGTTTCGTTCGCGCGCCGGAGGAACCGGAGCAGCCGCGCAATCCGGGAGTCAAAGAATGATGTTCAGCAATCCAATCGGCCGCGCCGTCGTCACCGTTCTCTTCGTCGTCGGCGCCTGCGCCGGCGCCTCCGCGCAATCGGCGGTCGGGACGGGCCCGCTGACCGGCTCGCTGACCGATACCGAACCGACGGTTGGTGTGCTCAGCCTCGGCCCCGTGAAGGTTGCGCCCGGCCTCACGGTTCGCGAGATCGGATGGGACGATAACGTCTTCGACGAGACCGAATCCGAATCGCCGAAAGAGGACTACGTCGCGGCGGTGCAGCCGGATATCTCGCTCTATTCGCGCCTGCGGTTCGTCCGCCTGTCGGCCTATGCGGGTTCCGAGCTCACCTACTACAAGACCTACGACAGCGAACGGTCGGCCGGCCATGCCGGCCGCGTGCGAGCCGATTTGCTGTTGAGCCGGATGCGTCCGTTTGTCGGCGTCGGCCAGACCAGGACGCGGACGCGGCCCAACGGCGAAATCGACTCGCGGGCGGATCGCACCGAGAAAGAGGCGTCGGGCGGCCTGGCCTTCGATCTCTCCGCGCACTCTCTGTTGTATGGGTCGATGTACCAGACGAGTACCAGCTACGAGCAGACGCTGGAAGACGGCGTCGACCTCGGCCAGGCGCTGTCGCGTGACAGCTACAACTACCAGGGGGGCATCAAGACCGACCTGACGCCGCTGCTGTCACTGCAGCTGTTTGGCAGCTATCAGGAAGATGAATTCCGCCGCGAGCCGATCCGCAATTCCACCGGCAAGGCCGGCACGGCGATCTTCCGGTTCGCCCCCGATGCCGTGGTCTCGGGACTGGTGACGGTGTCGTACCGCGACACCCGCTACGCCGACCCGGGCCTGAAGCCCTTCCGCGGCCTGGTCGGCAACGCGTCGCTCACCTATCCGGTCCTGGAAATTGGGCGAATCACCGGCAGCTGGCAGCGCGGCGTCGAGTATTCGTTCGACGCGGTGCAGGCGTATTACATCGAAAACTCCGGCACCATCAGCTATACCCATCGCCTCTTCAGCGAGGTGGATTTACAGGGCAAAGTGGCGCGATCGGTGTTCGACTACTCGGCGCGGGCGACCGAGCCTGCCCACAACGACACGCTCGACACGGCAGGCGGGAGCCTCGGCTATAATCTGCGTAATCGAACCCGTATCGCCCTGAACTACGAGTATGCGCGGCGACGCTCTCCAGTGCTGTCCGCCCGCAACTATCAGCGCCGGCGTGTGTATGTCTCGTGGTTGTTCGCGTTCTGATCATGCTATACACCCTGCTCTCGCTCGTCGCCCTCTTCACCGCACAGGCGGCTGCGCCCGGACAGGCGCCCGCGCCGGCGCCGACCGCGGCGCCGGACGCGGCCACGCCCGCGCAGTTCACCGCCACCTACCAGGTCGGCGCCTCGGACGTGCTCGGCATCAAGGTGTTCAACGAAGAGCCCTTGAGCAACAAGTACACCGTCGACTCCGACGGCAGCATCACCTTCCCGCTGATCGGCCGCGTGCAAGTGGGCGGAAAGACGACGCGTGAGGTCGAGGAGCACCTCGTCCAGTTGCTGCAGCCGGAATACCTTCGACGCGCCCAGGTCTCAGTCGAGATCGCGACCTACCGCAGCCGCTCGATCTATGTGGTGGGCGAAGTCCGCACACCCGGCCGCTACAACATCGAGGGGCCGATGACGCTCCTCGAAGTGATCGCCAACGCCGGTTCGACGACGCCGGCGGCCAGCAACACCATCATCGTGCAGCGCTACAAGGACGGCATGGCCGCGGCCCTGTCCGCGCCGGTGGCGCCCGGTGACGAGCGCTGGGCTGAAGTCACGCGCGTCAACCTCGACGACCTGCGCGAAGGGAAACTCTCGGCCAACCTGTTGCTGCAGGACAGCGACATGATCATCGTGCCCGCCGCCGAGCGCTACTACGTCAGCGGCATGGTGAAGCAGCCGGGCTCGTTCGTGCTGCGCTCGGGCATGACCGTCAGGCAGGCGATTGCCGAAGCCGGCGGCCTGACCGACCGCGGCTCGACGCGCGGCATCAAGATCATCCGCAAGGACAAGAACGGCCTCGAGGTCGAAGTCGACGCGAACATGTCCGACCCGATCAAGCCGAACGACACCATCCGCGTTCGCCAGCGCCTCATCTGAACCAGCCGGCGGCGTCTTCTCGCCGCCGCCACTCCTCGCATTTGAAACTCGTCATCGAGCCCGGACGGGCGGCGGCCGACTATTGGCGCGACGTGTGGCGCTATCGGGAACTGCTGGGGTTCCTCGCCTGGCGCGATATCGCCGTGCGCTACAAGCAGACCGCGATCGGCATCGCGTGGGCGCTGATTCGCCCGCTGCTGACGCTGGCGGTGTTCGTCGCGTTTCGCCGGATGGCGGGCTTTCAGCAGCCCGGCGTGCCGGACACCATCCTGGTGCTGGCGGCGGTGCTGCCCTGGCAGTTCTTTTCGTCGGCGCTGTCCGAGTCCTCGGCGAGCCTGATCGGCAACACCGGGCTCATCTCGAAAGTCTATTTTCCGCGCTTGATCATTCCGCTCTCGGCCATCGCCACCGCGTTGGTCGACTTCGCCGTGACGCTGGCGTTTCTGGCGGGTCTGATGGCGTGGTACGGCGTGGCGCCCGACGCGCGCATGTTGGCGCTGCCGCTGTTCGTCGCGCTGGCCGCGGTGTTGTCACTCGGCCTCGGGCTGCTGATGGCGGCGCTGACGGTGACCTATCGTGATTTCCGCTTCGTCGTGCCGTTCATGGTGCAGCTCGGGCTGTTCGTGTCGCCCGTGGCCTTTCAGTCGTCGCAGGTGCCGGCCGCGTGGCGCCCGCTCTACGCGCTCAACCCGCTGGCCGGGATCATCGACGGCTTCCGCTGGTCGATCCTCGGCGGCCGCACCCCGCTCGACGGCGCCTTGCTGTGGTCGTCGGCCTTGCTGACGCTGGCAGCCCTGGTGATCGGCACCTGGTACTTCCGGCGCACCGAACGAGGGTTTGCCGATGCCATCTGAGCGGATGCGATGAGCGAGACGATGGTGTCGGTGGAAGGGCTCGGCAAGCGATACCGCCTGCGGCATCGCCACGCCGCCAGCCGCTACCAGACGCTCAGCGACTCGTTGATGGCCGGCGCCAGGGCGCCGTTCGAGTGGCTCGCCGGCACGCGGCGCCCTGCCGTCACCACCGATGATTTCTGGGCGGTGCGCGATGTGTCGTTCGAGATCAACCGCGGCGATGTGGTCGGCATCATCGGCAGAAACGGCGCCGGGAAGATCGACGCTGCTCAAGATCCTCAGCCGGATCACCGAGCCGACCACAGGCCGCGTTACGCTCCACGGGCGCACCGCGAGCCTGCTCGAGGTCGGCACCGGCTTTCATCCGGAGCTCACCGGGCGCGAGAATATTTTCCTCAACGGCGCGATCCTCGGCATGACGCGGGCGGAGATCATCCGCAACTTCGACGCCATCGTCGAGTTTGCCGGCGTCGAGCAGTTTCTCGAGACGCCGGTCAAGCGCTATTCCTCCGGCATGTACGTCCGGCTCGCGTTCGCGGTGGCGGCGCATCTGGAACCGGAGGTGCTGATCGTCGACGAGGTGCTCGCGGTCGGCGATCTGGAGTTCCAGCAGCGCTCGCTCGGCAAGATGCACGAGGTCAGCCGCGGCGGCCGCACCGTGATTTTCGTCAGCCACAACATGGCGGCCATCAACGCCCTCACCAGGCGCGCCGTGGTGATGGACGGCGGCCGCGTGGCGTTCGACGGCTCGACGCCAGGGGCCATCGCGTGCTACTCGCAGCTGGCCGTCCGCGGCGGTGCGCGAGGAACGAGCGGGCGGGGAAGTCACACCGCGATTCACAGCGTCGCGGTGGTCGACAGCGGCGGAGCCGCGACGGCGCAGTACACGCCCGGCACCCCCCTCCGCCTGGCCATCATCGTCGAAACCGACGGCGCGCCGAGCCTGTCGATCGAGGCGTTTCTGGTCGATTCGATGCATCAGAAACTCGCCATGGCCTCGCTACATCAGTTCGAGGCCCTGACCCTGCCGGAGCAGCCGGGTCAGTATCGGGTCGTCATGGAACTGCAACCCGCCTGGCTGGCGTCCGGCACCTACGCGATCGACGTCACGACCTCGGTGGTCAATTCGAGCTGGGACCACTACGTTGACGATGCGGCGACGATCGATGTCGTCGCCTCGAATCCCGGTGGCCACTCATGGGACTTCCGGCATGACTTCGGTTACGGCGCGTTCGCGCTGCCATGTCGTCGACGGCCGGAGATTACGCGACAGCAGCCGTGACAGAGGCAGCCGAGCTCGCGATCGCGGCGTGTCCCGCGTGCGGCGGCACGGCGGCGCCGCAGGTCGGCGCCGCTGCTGACGGCTTCGATACCGTGCTGAACGGCGAGCATTTCTACCAGCCGCCGTACGCCGTTCGCGGTTGCCCGGAGTGCGGGTTGTACTTCAAGTCGGTCAGGCTGGCCGCGCCAAAGCTCGCGTCGTACTACGCCGCGCTCGACGGCGCGACGTTTGACGTCGATGCGGATTTTCCCACCGATCGGATCCTCCGGGACCGGCTGCGCACGCTGGCGCCGGGCAGCCGCGTGCTCGATTACGGCTGCAGCACCGGCCGCGTCCTCAAGGACTTCACGACGCGTTTGACCTGTGTCGGCGTCGAGCCCAACGAGCCGGCAGCGGCCGCGGCACGGGCGCGAGGCATCGAGATCATCACCGCCGAAGCCGCCGCTGTCGCGCCGCCGTTCCAGGCGATTGTGCTCGCCGACGTCTTCGAACATCTCGAGCAGCCGGTCGAATTGCTGCGGGTGCTGGCGACGCGGCTGGCCCCCGACGGGTGGCTGGGCATCGTTACCGGCAACGCCGATGCGATCACGAGTCGCGGTTATCTCGCGGAGTTCTGGTATTTCCGGCTGCCGGGGCACTTGATCATGCTGACCAGGCGGCACCTCGAATGGCTGTCCTCTCAACTCGGGCTCCGGCTGGACCAGGTCCATGCCTGCAGTCACTACCACGTGCCGCTCGCCGAGCGGCTGCGCCAGCGGGTGCAGGCGTTTGGCTATCAACAGTTCCGATCGTCGCCGACGGGGCCGATTGCGCAGGTGCTCGGACGCCTGCCGCGGATCGCGAATGCGCGTCACTGGACCACCGCGCCGGCCTTGAACTACCGCAACGACCACGTCGTCGCGTTTCTCACTCGCCCGCACCCGTAATCATCTGAGGAGTCAGGTATGCCGAAGCAGAAGGTTCTCGTCACCGGCGGCGTTGGCGCCGTTGGCACCTATCTCGTCAAAGAGCTGCGATCGCGCGGCCACGACGTGTTTGTTGCCGATCACAAGCACACGCGCGAATCGAACTACGCGCGGTGTGATGTCGGCGAATTCCGCCAGGTCGAGCGGCTGTGGACCGGCGGCGGATGGGAACAGGGCAGCCTGGCCAAGCCGCACAAGTTCGACGTGGTCTATCACCTCGCCGCCGAATTCGGGCGGTGGAACGGCGAGGACTATTACGAAAATGTGTGGCGCACCAATGCGGTCGGCACCAAGAACATCATCCGCATGCAGGAGCGGGAGGGCTTCAAGGCGGTGTACTTCTCGTCGTCGGAGGTCTACGGCGATTACGACGGCGTGATGTCGGAGGACGTGCTCGATCGCGTCGAGATCAAGCAGATGAACGACTATGCGATGTCGAAGTGGGTCAACGAAATGCAGATCCTCAATTCGGCCACCCAGCACGGCACCAGGTCGGTCCGCGTGCGGCTGTTCAACACCTACGGCCCCGGCGAATACTACAGCCCGTATCGATCGGTGATCTGCCTGTTTTGTTACCGCATCCTGCACGACATTCCGATTCAGGTCTACAGCGGTTACAAGCGGACCAGCACGTTCATCACCGACATGGCGCGCACGCTGTCGAACATCACCGATCGATTCAAGCCGGGGCAGGTCTACAACATCGGCGGCGAAGACTTTCACACCATCGAAGAAGTGGCCGAGATCGTGTTGCGCCTGACCGGCAAAGGGAAACAGCGCAAGAAACTGGTGAAGGTCACCGGCGACGAAATGCTGACCACGCGCACCAAGCAGGTGGACTGCGCCAAGGCGCGGCGCGAGCTGGGCCACAAGACCACGGTGACGCTCGAAGACGGGATCGCTCAAACCATCGAGTGGATGAGAGACGTTTACCGCATCAAGTAAGTTGCCGCCACGACTGCTGTATCTCGGCGATGTTCCGGTTGAATCGAGCTATCACGGCTCGACGCTGCTCTATCGGCTGCTGCAGGGATATCCGGCCGATCGGCTGCAGATCGTCGAAGGCAACCTGTTTCCCGCGCGCACCGATCGGCGACTGCCGGCGGTGGCGCATCACACCCTCCAGGTCGGCCATTCCCGCCTCCTCAATACCCGCTTTCACTCCTGGTACTCCCGGTGGCTGATGCTCGGCGCGAGCACCCGGGCGGCGAGCGTCCCTCCCTTGCTCGGCCGCTTCGTACCCGAGGCCGTGCTGACGGTGGCCCATGGTTACTCCTGGGTGACGGCCGCGAGGTATGCCACCGACATGGGCCTGCCGCTGTACCTGATCGTGCATGACGATTGGCCGCGGGTGGTGGCGCCGCGGCTGCAGCGGCGCGTCGAACGCGCATTCGGCGCCGTCTACCGTCAGGCGCGGGCGCGGCTTTGTACGTCGCCGTTCATGACCGACGACTACCAGCGCCGCTACGGCGTGCCAGGCACGACCCTTTTGCCCTATCGTGCCGCCGACGCGCCGGTGTTCCAGGGGGTGGCCGAGCGGCTGCGCACGCGCGGCGGCGCCCCGGTGTTTGCGTTTGCGGGCACGATAAACTCGCCGGGCTACGCGCAGCTGTTGCGCAGCGTCGCCGAACGGCTCGCCGGGCGGCGCGGTGAACTGTTGATCTTCGGACCGCTCGCACCGGCGCAGGCCGCGGCATGGGGACTCGACCTGCCGAACATCAGGCTCGGCGGGATGTTGCAGGCCGGCGAGCTGTTGCGACGGTTACGCGCAGAGGCAGACGTGCTGTTTGTGCCGATGTCGTTCGCGCCGGAAGATCACGCCAACATGCGCATGGGTTTCCCGAGCAAGCTGACCGATTACACCGCCGTTGGCCTGCCGCTGCTGATTGCCGGACCACCCGACTGCTCCGCGGTGCATTGGGCCAGGGCGCATCCGGGTGTGGCGGAAGTCGTGACCTCGGCGGATCCGGACGCGTTAGGACCGGCGATCGATCGACTGTCCGACGACCCGGACCACCGCATCTCACTGGCGCAGACGGCCCAGCAGGTCGGCGACCACGATTTTTCCGCCGCCGCGGCGACCGCGATCTTTCACACGGCGCTCGAAGCGGGCCTGCGCCCTTGAGCAGCGCCCCGCCGCCGTCGCTGCGCGACCGCATGCTGCTTTCGGCGGTCGGCCGGCTGCCGCGCTCGCTGGCCGGTCACCTGATGTTTCTCCTCAACACCCGGCCGGCGCTGGCGGATTCATGGGGCTACCACGTGCGGCCGATCCACTACTACGAGCCGCTCCCGGACTTCCGCGGCATTGCCGGGGAGGCGACCACGCGACGCCGCGTCTCGAGCGCGATCGACTTCGAGATCGAGGGTCAGCGCCGCCTGGTCCGTCGCTTGGGATCGGCCTATCGCGGCGAGCTCGAGGCGATCGGCTCGGCCGGCGGCTTTGATTTCAGCAACGAATACTTCGCCGGCCTCGACGCGGCGATGTACTACGCGCTGATACGGGATCTGCGCCCGGCCCGCGTGATCGAAATCGGATCGGGCATGTCGACGCGCATCGCCGACGCCGCGTTGCAGCGAAACCGCGCCGCGGGCCACCCCGGCGAGCTGATCTGCATCGAGCCGTTCCCGCAACCCCGACTGACCGCCGACATGCCGAAGCTCACCCTGATCGAGCGGCCGGTCGAGCAGCTGCCGCTCGAGACCTTTGATGCGCTGGAGGCCAACGACATCCTGTTCATCGACTCGAGCCACGCCGTGAAGTTCGGCGGCGATGTCTGCCGCGAGTTCCTCGAGATCCTCCCGCGGCTGAAGCCCGGCGTGTGGGTGCACGTGCACGACATCTTCTTTCCGCACGACTACCCGGCGACGTGGCTGATCGATCGACGTCTCGCCTTTACCGAGCAGTACCTGCTCGAAGCATTTCTGGCGTTCAACCGCGCCTTCGCCGTGCGCGCGGCGTTGTACTGGCTGGCGCTGGAGCACCGTGCTGACGCCGAGACGCTGGCGCCTCCGGCCATCTGGCCCCACGCCGAACTCGGCTGCGGCAGTTTCTGGATGCAGCGCACCGCGTGAGCCACTCGATCAGTGCCATCGTGCCGACGATCGGGCGGGTTGCCTCGCTGACGACCCTGCTCGAGTCGCTCGCCGTGCAAACCCGCCGGCCCGACGAAGTGATCGTCGCCGACGGCAGCGATGGTGCGGCGGTGCGCGAGCTGGTCACCGCCGGCCGATGGCAGACGCTCGGCCTGACGGTCCGGTATCTCCAGGTCGAGCCGCCCAACGCGGTGCGGCAGCGAAAGGCCGCCATCGCCGCCTCTCGAGGATCGCTGTTGCTGATGCTTGACGATGACGTCGTGCCGGAGCCGGGCTGCGTGGCTTCGCTGGTCGAGTGCCTCGAATCCCACGACGCGGTGGCGGTGGGCGCAGATTTTTCGAACCAGCACTGGCCGCCGCCCACCTTGCTGTGGCGGTGGTACCTGAAGCTGTGGCACGGCATCTCGGGCGGGGACTGGCAGGGACGGGTGATCGGGCCGCTGCTGAGATTCGGCTACCACCCGTTGCCCGAGGGCCCGGCACCGATGCAATGGCTTGGCGCGGGGCACACGCTCCTGCGCCGCGACGCCTACGAGAATGCCGGCGGATTCTCCGAGTTCTTTTTGCATCGCTCGACCGTGAACGAGGATGTCGATCTCGGCTTGAAGCTCGGGCGGGTGGGGCGGATGTTCCTCTGTCCGGCCGCACGCATGGCACACCTGCAGGAGCCTGGCGGTCGCCCTGCTGTCGGGATGGTGGCGGAGGACGACTTGTTCAATCGCTACTGCATTCTTCGGCACACGCAGCGGCGCTCGAGGCTGGCAGCCGCGTCGTTGTCGCTGACCTATTTTGTCGTCGAGACGATCAGCGGCGTCTCTGCGACCGTTCGGAATCCGCGCGCGGACGGTTTCAGTCCGCGCCTGGCCGGCCGCATCAAGGCGCTGATTCGGATCGCATCGTCATGAGGCTTGCCCACTGGGTCCGCGTGCTGCGCAATCATCCCCGCCCGCTGCGGCTGGTGGCGGCGCGCGTGCTGCAACGCACCGGCTTGTCACCGCTCTTTACGATCCGGCTCGACGGCTACGCCCTGAGGTTCTATCCAACCAACGTCTCGGCCAACCTGTGGATCAATCCTGACAGTCGCTTCCACGACCTGTCGTTGTTCACGGACTACTGCCGGCCCGGTGACACCGTCATCGATGTCGGCGCGAATATCGGAGAGGTCGCGATCGTCTGCGGCCAAAGCGTGGGCCAGTCCGGCCATGTCTTCGCTTTCGAGCCGCATCCGCGCACCTACCGCTTTCTGGTCGGCAACCTCTCCTTCAATCGCTGCACCAACGTCTCACCGCGCAACGTCGCGCTCGGCGAGGCCGACGGGATGATCCGGCTGTCCGACGACAAGCGCGACGACATGAATCGTATCGATGTCACCGGCACGATCCCGGTGGTGATGACCACGCTCGACAGCGCCGTGCCGCCGTCCGCGGTCGCCTTTCTCAAGGTCGACGTCGAAGGCGCCGAGCTGGGCGTGCTTCGCGGGGCCACCCAGACGATCGCCAGGGCGGGCTGCGTCAACTGCGAGCTGATCGACGAGCATTGCCGGCGTTACGGCCACCGCATGGGTGACGTGATTGCGCTCCTGCAGGCGGCCGGCCTTGCCACCTATCGAGTGGCGGAGCCACGCCGGCTGACGCCGGTTGATGCCACCTTCCGCGATCCCGGCGCGCACGAGCTGGTGGCGTTACGCAACGCCGCCGACTTCATTGCCCGCACTGGATGGCAAATAGATTGAGGGCGACGTGAGCAGCAGCGCCGTCACGGCCATCGTCACCGCCCACCGCCGCCCCGACCAACTGGCGGTCACGCTGCAGAAGCTGCAGGCATGCGTGCCGCCTCCGGCGGAAATCATCGTGCATGTCGACGACGGTTACGACGCCTGCGCCAGCGCGGTGCGGGAGCGTTTTCCGCGGGTCAGGGTGATTGTCAGCCGTGCCAACGTCGGTCCCGGCGGCGGCCGCAATCGCCTGGTCGAGGCGGCCGCGCATCCGCTCATCGCCAGTTTCGATGACGACTCGTATCCAATGGACGGCGACTACTTTGAACGGCTCGCCGGTTTGTTTGCGGGCGTTCCAGACGCCTGGGTGGTTGCGGCGCGCGTGTATCACGTCAATGAGGCGGTCGAGCCGCCCCGGGAAAGTGCGGAATGGGCGGCCGACTTCAGCGGCGGCGGCTGCGCCTATCGACGCGAGCGGTATCTCGAAGTCGGCGGCTATGTGCCGCTGCCGGACGCCTACAACATGGAGGAAGTCGACTTCGCCCTGCGGCTGCACGCCAGGGGCGGCCGGGTGCTGGCGTCGCCGTGGTTGCGGGTGTTTCACGACACCGACCGTGCGCGGCACGCGGATCCGCCGGTTACCGCGGCCAGCATCGCCAACCTCGCGCTGCTGGCGTTTCTTCGCTATCCGATCCACCTCTGGCCAATCGGCGCGGCGCAATGCGCCAACCGCATTCAATGGCTGATGCGCAACGGCCGGCGTCGGGGAATCCTGGCCGGGCTGGCCGAGATTCCGTCGCGGGCCTGGCGTCATCGCCGTCGCCGGCGGCCGCTGCCGGCGGCGGCCATCCGGTCGTATCTGGCGCTGCGCCGCCGGCCTATTCCCGCGCCGCTCGATGCGGCGGTCGTGCGTGCCCACGGTTAGCGGTCGCGCGTCGTGGTGGTGCTGCCAGCTCGGCGCGCGCGAGCATTACGCGATGCCGCGCGCGTTGCATCGGCACGGGCGGCTCGCGCATCTGGTCACCGATGCGTGGGTGGCTCCACGATCGACGCTGCGGTTGCTTCCCGGCGGTCGCGCCAGGCGATTGCGGGAGCGTTTTCACGGCGAGCTTGCCCAGGCGCCGGTCACCCACTTCACCGCGTCGCTGATCGCGCGTGAGTTGCTGTGGAGCCTGCGCCGCAGTCAGGGCTGGCAACTGTTTTCGGCGCGGAACCGGTGGTTCGCGCGGCGTGCGGCAGGCGTGATTCAGAAGTGGCCGTCGACGGAGGCGGCCATGGTCGTTGCGCACAGCTATGCGGCGCTCGAAATCTTCCAGGCCGCCAAGCGACGTGGTTTTCGCTGCGTGCTCGCGCAGATCGATCCGGGCGAGCGTCACTTCGAGGTGGTCGGCCGGGCGTCTGCGGAGGCGCCTGAGTATGGGCCGCCACCGCCGGCGCCGCCAGCCGACTACTTCGAGCGGTGGCGTCAGGAATGCGCGCTCGCCGACCGCATTGTCGTGAACTCCGAATGGTCGCGCCGGTGCCTCGACGAGGCCGGCGTGCCGGCAGCGAAAATGAGCGTCGTGCCGCTCGCCTACGACGGCGAGCCGGATGCCTCGGCTGTGCGCGTCCATCCAGCGCGATTCACGAGGGAGCGGCCGCTGCGGGTGCTCTACGTCGGCCAGGTCTCGGTCGCGAAAGGCGTCAAGGCGCTGCTCGATGCCTTGGCGCTGGTCGGCGATGCGGCGCTTGAACTGACGATGGTTGGCGAGACCGCGGCGCACATCCCCGCTCGCCATCGAGAGGATCGGCGCATCCGGTGGATCGGTCCGGTCTCTCGCAGCGAGGTCATGAACTATTACCGCGCCGCTGACGTGCTGGCCTTTCCGTCACTGTCCGACGGCTTCGGAATGGCTCAAGTGGAGGCGGCGGGCTGGCGACTGCCGATTGTCGCGTCGCATTCGTGTGGACGGGTGGTGAGTGACGGCGTCAACGGTCTGCTGCTGCCGGAAGTGACGCCGCAAACCATCGCCGGCGCGCTCAATCGGCTGCTGGCGGAGCCGGGTCTGCTGGCCGCGTTCTCGGCGGCGTCGCCACGCCGGCCGGGCGACGGGCTTGCGGCGCTGGGCGACTCACTGTTGGCTCTCGAGGCGGCGCTATGAACGCGCCGCTCGATCCATGGTTCATCGCCAACCTCGCGTGTCCGGTGGACGGCACGCCGCTCGCGCTCGCGTCCAGCGAACTGGCGTGCCGCCAGGACCATGCTATTTCCGATTGTCGACGGCGTGCCGGTGATGCTGCGTTCCGATGTGCCGCCGACGATCTCGATTGCGGCGGCGTCGCTAGGCCGCGCGCGCGGCGCGGGCATCGACCAACGCGCGCCGGAGCTGTTTCTCGAATCGCTGGGCATCAGCGACGACGAAAAGCGCGGCGTGCTGGAACTGGCGGCGCATCCCGGACGGGTTGATCCGGTGGTCGCGTATCTCGTCGCCGCCACCAACGGCCTGATGTACAAGCATCTGATCGGCAGCCTCGACCACTATCCGATTCCGGAACTGCCCCTGCCGGAGGGCCACGGCCGCACCTTGGTCGACGTTGGCTGCAGCTGGGGCCGTTGGTCGATCGCGGCGGCGAGGCGAGGCTATCAGGTGCTCGGCATCGATCCGTCGCTAGGCGCGGTGATGGCGGCGCGGCGCGTTGCCCGCCAGCTGAATCTGTCCCAATCGTTACATCGTGGCCGATGCGCGGTTCCTGCCGCTCCCGCAGGACGGCGTCGACAGCATTTACTCCTACAGCGTGCTCCAGCATTTTTCCCACCAGGACGCGGCCATGGCCATCGCCGAGATGGGGCGGGTGCTGAAACGCGGCGGGATTGCCAAGGTGCAGATGCCGACGCGTTTCGGCCTGCGGTGTCTTTACCATCAGGCGCGCCGGGGATTTCGAACCGCGATCGATTTCGAGGTGCGCTACTGGACGATCGGCGCGCTCGCTGAAGTGTTCGCGCGTCACATCGGCGACGCCAGGTTCGAAGTGGATGGCTATTTCGGGATCGGGCTGCAGCCGATCGACGAGCCGTTGATGACCCCGGTTCTGCGACGCGTGCTGCAGGCGTCGGAGCGCCTCAAGGCGATCAGCCGGCGCATTGGTCCGCTGACCCGAGTTGCCGACAGCGTCTTTGTGGAAGCCACCGCCCGAGGATGAGGTCGCGATGAAACCGTCCGACCTGCCGATCCGCCACGAGGACACGCTGCCACGAAAGCTGCTGCGGCGGGCGGAGCTGCTTCGCTACTGGTGGGAATACCGCGGCCGCTTGTCGACGCTGCTCCGCCACGTCGACGGCGCGCACGCGGTGCGCCTGGACGCCGGAGAACGGCGCCGGATCCGGGAGTTCTGGAACCGCTACGGGGTGTCGTACGTGAATCCCGATTGGTACCGGCTGTTCAAGGCGCTCACCGGCACGGTCGACCCGCGCTTCGTGCCGGAAGAAACGTTTCGCACCCGGCTCGAGCCGCTGTTGTGCCGGCGCGATGTGGCGGCGGCGTACCACGACAAGAACCAGATGGATCGCGTGTTCGCCGACCTGTCGCGGCCGCGAACCGTGCTGCGCAACATCTACGGCGGCTATTTCGACGAGCGATATCAGCCGATTCGTCGCGACGCGGTGATGGCGTATTTGGCGGATCACGCCGGAGCGCATTTTCTCAAGCCGTCGATTTCAGGGACCGGAAGCGGCACCAACGTGGCGCGGGTCGAGGTTGCCGACGGCGCGTTCCAGATCGGGCCGTCGTCTCTGACGCTCGACGACATCGAGCGCATCTATGCGTCGGACTTCGTGGTCCAGGAAGCGGTGCGTCAACATGCCTCGTTGGCCTTGCTGCACCCGGCGTCGCTGAACACCTTGCGCGTCATCACCTGCCGGTTGGACGGCGCCTCGCGGCTGATTGCGGCGACGCTCAGGATGGGCAACGGCAGCCACGTCGACAACGGCCATGCGGGCGGGCTGCTGTGCGGCGTCAACACCGACACCGGCGCGCTCGGCGGGTTTGCGTGTGACGTGTGGTTCCGAAAGCACCATCGCCACCCGCTGACCGCCGCCGCGTTTACCGGCGGCCTGGTGTCGTTCGAGCGGATCAGGGACATGGCGCTCTCGGTCCACGCCCGCCTGCCGTATTTCGATGTGCTGTCCTGCGATATCGCCGTGCTCGACGACGGCTCGCCATGTCTCGTCGAAGTGAACACATTCGGCCAGGGCGTTGAACCGCATCAGTTTCTGAAAGGCGCGCCGCTGTTTGATGGGTCGACTGAAGCAGTGTTGACGCTGGTGGCCCGGCGCGCGCGCTTGGGGTGGGGTCGGTAACGGCATGGTGACCTGTCACACCCGGGCGGGGGCGAGGATCGACCGCCTGATTCGCGGGGAGATGGCCGCGGCCGTTGGTGGGCTGACGCCGCGTCACGTGGTGGTCAAGCCCAACTGGGTGCTGCACGAAACCGACAGCCGATATCCGATCGCCGCGCTCGTCACCGATGCCCGCGTGATTGCGGCGGCGGCGCGGGCGGCGGCCGAACTGTTTCCGGCGGCGCGCATCACCGTGGCGGATTGCCCGTTGCAACGCGCCGACTGGCCGCTGTTGTGCGAACAAGCGGGATTGACCGGGCCGATCCGCGACCTGGCGCGTGAGTTTGGCGACCGCATCGCGTGGCGCGATCTGCGCAAAGAAGTTTACGCCTACGTCGGCGGCCGCCTGCAACCTGTGACCGAGGCGCCGCACGGAGACCCGCTCGGCTACGTCGAAGTCAAGCTCGGCTCGTCGAGCCACCTCGACGAGATTTCTGATCGCTCGGACCGCTTCGCGATTCACGATCACGACCGGCGCAAGACGCGGGACAACCACCGCAAAGGCGATCACCGCTACTTGGTCGGCCGGTCGTTCCTGGATGCCGACCTGATCATCAACCTGCCGAAATGGAAGACCCACTCCAAGACGGGACTGACCGGGGCGTTGAAGAACCTGGTCGGCATCAACGGCGACAAGGCCTATCTGCCGCACTTCAGCCGGGGCGCGCCGAAATGGGGTGGCGACGAGTACTGGGACCGCGGGCGCTTCACCTACTGGACGCAGAACACGCTGCGCGAGTTTCTGCGGGACACCCGGTGGGCCTACCGAATGGTCCGGCCCCCGTGGCTGGCGTTCAAGGCGGTGCGCAGCGCCGTGCTGCGGCGGCGTGACGGCCCGCCGGCTGATTTCTACGTCGGCGGCGGCAGTTGGTACGGCAATCAGACCATCTGGCGGATGATCTACGACCTGAACATGATCCTGCAGCGCGCCGATCGCGAGGGCACGCTGCAACCCACCCCGCAGCGTCACTATTTCTGCATCGTCGACGGATTGGTGTGCGGGGAAGGCGATGGACCGCTGTTTCCGCGGCCGCGCGCCGTCGACTGGCTGGTGTTCGGCAGCGACCCGTTTGCCGTCGACACCACCCTGGCGTGGTTCATGGGATTCGATCCCGAACGGTTGCCGATTGTTCGCGAGCGCGCGCGCTATCTCGGGCGTGGACTGGGGACGTTTTGCGAGCGACTCCCTGCCGGTGACCGTCGACGGGGTGCAGGCGGCGCTGTCGACCTTCGATATTCGCCATGACTTCCAACCGCCCCCCGGCTGGGAGACCCACGTCGAGCGACCGGGGGCCGCGCCAGCGGCGCAGGCGTCATGAAGGTGGTCATCTGCTGGTCGGGCATGCAGGGCTACGTGGCCGCGTGCCTGCGGGCGTTGGGCCAGATTCCGAAGGTCGACCTGCACGTGTTCCACCTGAATTTTCGCGATCTGCCGTTCCAGGAGGAACTGCTGACGGGCATCTCGAACGAACAGCTGATCGCGAGCGCAGCGAACGCCGGCCTGGCCGACAAGGTGGCGGCGATCGATCCGGATGTCGTGCTGTTGTGCGGCTGGTTCTACCCGCAGTACCGACAGCTGGCCTTCGAGCCGCGGTTACGGCGCGCACGATTCGTCCTCGGCATGGATACTCCCTGGACCGGCTCGTGGCGGCAGCGCGTCAATCAGCTCCGGCTCGGGCCGTTCATGCGGCGCATGGAAAAAATTGTGGTCGCCGGCCCGAAGAGCGCCGACTTCGCCAGGCGGCTGAACGCCGCGCCCGGCAAGATCGTCACGGGGTTCTACGGTTTTGATTTCACCGCGTTTTCCGATCGCGGCGGCATGCGCCTCGACGATGACAGCGAGTGGCCGAGGACGTTCCTGTTTGCCGGCCGCTACGTTCCCGAAAAGGGCCTGTCGGTTCTGATGGACGCGTACCAGCGCTATCGATCGGCGGTGCCGGAACCGTGGCCGCTGCACTGCTGCGGCACCGGACCGCAAGCGGACCTGCTGCGGCGGGACGGCGTCCGCGACCTGGGCTACGTCCAGCCGAGCGGACTGCCGCGGCTGTTTGCCGAGCACGGCGTGTTCGTGATGCCCAGCCTCGAAGAACCGTGGGGGGTCGCGATTGCGGAAGCGGCCGCGACCGGCTTGCCGCTGGTGTGCTCGGACGTCTGCGGCGCAGCGGTGGATCTGCTGCGTTCGTACTACAACGGCGTCACGGTAGCTGCGGGAGATGCCGCGGCACTGGCCCACGCGCTCACCTGGATGCACCACAACCACCATCGGCTGCGGACGCTCGGGCAGCGCGGTCGCGATCTGGCGCGGCCGTATTCGGCCGAAGTGTGGGCCGAGCGCCTCCACGCCTGCTTCACCGACGCGGTGGACGGCCGCGCATGATCCCGTCCCCGGTCTCGTGCCACACGCGCGCGTCCTCGCGACTTCGCGAGATCGTGACCGGTGAGCTGCATCGCCGTGGCGGCCATCTGCAGCCGCGACAGATCCTGATCAAGCCGAACTGGGTCATGCACCAGGTCGAGGCGGCCTATCCGATCACGGCGCTCGTGACCGACGGCAAGCTGATTGCCGAAACCGTCCGCGCGGTGTTCGCGCTCTTCCCCCGAGTCGAACAGGTCCTGGTTGGTGATTGCCTGGAACAGCGGGCCGACTGGCCGCTGCTGTGCGATCAGTCGGGTCTGACGCCCTTCATCACCGAGCTCGAGTCCGAGTATCGCGGGCGCCTGGCGTTCCGCGATCTGCGCCAGACGGTCTATCGCACCGACGGCGACCGGCTGGTGCCGGATGACGGTGCACCGCACGGCGATCCGCAGGGCTATCGCGAAGTCCAGCTGCGCGCGGAAAGCCACCTCGAGCCCATCGCCGATCAATCGGATCGATTCTCGATTCACGACCACGACCAGGCCCTGACGCGCGGCGGTCACCGCGCCGGCGACCATCGCTATCTGGTGTGTCAGTCGGTGCTTGACGCCGACCTGATCGTCAACCTCCCGAAATGGAAGGCGCATTCGAAGTCGGGTCTCACCGGCGCCCTGAAGAATCTGGTCGGCATCAACGGCGACAAGTCGTACCTGCCACACTTTCGCCGCGGGTCACCCCGCTGGGGCGGTGATGAATATTCCGACGAGGGCCGCTGGCTATACTGGGTCCAGAACACCCTGCATCAATTGGTCCGGGGCACGATTGCCTACGACGTGCTGCGCCCGGGATGGCAGGCCGTCAAGCAGGTCAACAACGCGGTGCGGCGTCGATCGACCACCCGGTCGCTGCCCGCCGATTTCTATGTCGTCGGCGGTAGCTGGCACGGCAATCAGACGTTGTGGCGGATGATTTATGACCTCAACCTGGTGCTGCAGCGGGCCGATCGGCACGGCGTGCTGCAGCCGTCCGTGCAGCGCGAGACCATCACGATCGTCGACGGCATCGTGGCAGGCGAAGGCGATGGACCGCTGAAAGCGCGGCCGCGCGACACCGACATGCTGGTGGGCGGCAGCGACCCGTTCGCGATCGACACCGTGCTCGCGTGGATGATGGGATTCGATCCCGAGTCGATTCCGATGCTGTCGCGGCGCCGCGAGTTTCTTGGCACCGGCTGGGGAGCGTTCGATCTCGGCCACCTGCAAGTGTCGGTCGACGGGGTGGAGCAGGATCTGGTGGATTGCCCGATCAACTTCGATTTTGCGCCCGCGCCCGGATGGCTCAATCACATCGAGCGCGAGCGAACGGCGAAGCGGGCGTGACCAGCATAACCACCCTGGCGGGGCGGGTCGGCTCTCATTTCAGAGAGGCGGAAACACGGCGCCGCCTGACCGCCGCTGTCGACGGCGAGGCCTGGGTGCCGAAGCAGCTGGCCGCGCTGCGAGCGGTGTGGGCGGAGGCGACGCAGCAGATTCCCTATTACCGGGGCCTGGTGCACAGCGGCCTGGCGCCCGCCGCGATTGATTCGTGGCCGGATGTCGCGAGCATTCCGATGCTGACCCGCACCATCCTGCAGCAGCGGCCGGGCGAATTTCTCCGCGACAGCGGCCCGCCGCAGTCGTTCATGAAGACCGCCGGATCGACCGGCGAGCCGCTGCGCATCGGCATGAATTCGCCCGAACGCGAACTGATGCGCATCGTCAAGCTCGCCGAATGGCAGTCGTTCGGCTACACCCCGTCGTCCCGGCTGTTCCTGATCTGGGGACACGGTCATCTGCTCGGGACGGGATGGCGCGGACAGATAAATCACGCGAAGCGAAAGCTGACCGACGCCTTTCTCGGGTATCAGCGCGTCAACGCGTATTGTCTCGATCAGCGGTCGTGCGATGAGTATGCTGAGGCGCTGATTCGCTACGCGCCGATTGGCCTGATCAGTTATGCGTCAGCGCTGGATCTGTTCGCGCGCAACACCACCCGGTATCGCGAGCGATTTCGGGCGCTGCAGTTGCGATTCGTGCTGTCGACGGCCGAGGCTCCGCCGAGGAGCGATACCATCGCGCGGCTGGAAGACCTGTTTGGCTGCCCGGTGGTACAGGAGTACGGCGGCGCCGAGTTCGGACAGGTGGCATTCAAGCGCGGGCCTGACCCGTTCGCGGTCTACAGCGATCTCAATTACGTCGAAGCGGCGGCCGCCGAGGCCGGCGACCCCGGCGTCGAGCCGCTCCTCGTGACGACGCTGTACTCGCGCTACCTGCCGTTGATCAGGTATCGCGTCGGCGACGCGATTAGCGGTGCGCATCGCCTGGCCAACGGGCACGTCGTGCGTTTCGAGACGATGGCCGGACGAATCAACGACGTCATCGAGCTCGAGCGCGGGACATTTGTCCACAGTGTGGCGGTGTTTCACTGTGTCCATCAGGAACCGAGCGTCCATGGGATCCAGATGGTGCTCAGCGACGGCGGGATTGAGATCCTGCTCGTGGCCGACGAGCGCGAGCGGCCGGCGGTGGAGGAGCGGATCCGGCGCCGGCTGGGCCAGGTGCATCCGACGCTGCTGTCCGCAACCTTCCGCTACGCCGAGGACGTCGAGCCGACGCGGGCCGGGAAGCGGCGCTGGTACGTGGATCGGCGGACGACGGGATAATGTGCGGCATCGCGGGCATCCTGAGCGCTGATAGCCCCGGCCTCGATTACGGCGATCGTGCCGACTCGATGCGCCGGGCGCTGGCTCATCGAGGTCCGGACGGCCACGGCACGTGGACCTCACCGACCGGTGAAGCGGCGTTTGCGCACACCCGGCTGGCCATCCTCGACCCGACGCCCGGCCGGACGACAGCCGATGTCGGTCGACCACGGCCGCCTGACGATCACGTTCAACGGCGAAATCTACAACTTCATGGAGTTGCGACGCGAACTCGAGCGCCGCGGTGTCAGCTTTGTCAGCCGCACCGATACCGAGGTGGTGCTGCGCGCCTACGACGCCTACGGCGAGCAATGTGTCGAGCGCCTGCGCGGCATGTTTGCGTTCGCGATCTGGGACGAGCGCAGCCGGCGCTGCCTGCTGGCGCGCGATCGATTCGGCGTCAAGCCGCTCTACTACGCCCTGCAGCATCGCCGCCTGGTGTTCGCATCGGAAGTGCGTGCGCTGCTCGCGTCGCGATTGATCGCTCCCGCCGTTGACGCGTCGGCGGCGTACCACTACTTCCGCACCGGTTCGGTGCCCGAACCCCAAACCCTCGTCGCGGGGGTCAAGTGCCTCGAGGCCGGCCACCTGGCCAGCTGGCATGACGGGCAGCTGGCGCCCCGTCGCTATTTCGACCTGTCCTTCACGCCGTCCTCGCAACCGATGGATGCAGCGAGAATCACCCGCGACGCGCTCGCCGGCTCGATCGCGCACCACTTCGTCAGCGACGTGCCGGTCGGCATCTTCTTGAGCGGCGGCGTGGACTCGACGGCGCTGCTGGCGCTGGCGCGCGAGTCGGGGCGTAGCGACGTGCGCGCACTGACCATGGCGCTGCCGGGCAGCGACGGCGACGAGTCCGGACTGGCCCGCCGAACGGCCGAGCACTTCGGCGTCCGCCACGAGGTGTGTGAAGTTGACGGCGCCTCCGCCACGGCGATGTTCGCGGACTTCTTGAACGCGATGGATCAACCCAGCATCGACGGCATGAACACCCTGGCCGTGTCGCAACTGGCAAGCCGATGCGGCATGAAAGTGATGCTGTCGGGCCTGGGCGCCGACGAACTGTTCGGCGGCTACCCCTCCAGCCGGGCCGTTCCGACGCTCGATGCGTGGAACCGGCGGCTGGCCGTCACCGGAGCGCTCCGTTCGCTGGCCGGACGACTGCTCGAGCAGCTTGCCGATCCCCGGTCGCGCCGCCTTGGCGACATGCTCGGCCAGGCGCCGGCGCTGTCAACCGCCTACGCCGCCTACCGCGGCATCTTCACCCGCGCCGAGGCCCGCACGCTGACGCGCCAATTCGTAGCCACGGCGCCTGACGAGGGCAGCGTGCCGGCGTCGACGCCACCTGATCCCACGCCGCAGGATGCGGTCTGCCGGCTGGAGATGACCCGCTACCTGCGCAACCAGCTGCTGCGCGACGCCGACGTCATGAGCATGTCGTGCGGTGTCGAACTGCGCGTACCCTTTATCGACCGCGAGGTGGTCGAGACCGTGACGACGATTCCACAGCACGACCGGCTGCGTCCGGGCAAGGCGCTCCTGCGGGCGGCGGTGCCGGAGATCCCGCCCTGGATTCTCGCGCAACCGAAGCGCGGATTCATGTTTCCCATGGAGCAATGGCTGCAGGGCTCCTGGGCCGGCGTGTTCGACGACACCGATGCGCGCAGCAGCGTGCCGACCCGGACGTGGTACCGCAAGTGGTGCGTGCGGGCGTTTGAAGTCTGGCTTGATCGCCTGCGCCGCGCGCCGGCAGCGACCGAGCCGTACCGGACCGCCGCGGTCACTCGAGGCGTGAATGGCTGAACCGTTTGACGGCCGGTCAGAGGCGGCGATCGGCTTTGCCGCGACGTCTGCCAGCCTGCTGATCGCGCTCGCGGTGTTCCCGGCGGAGCCGTCGCCGCGTGGCGCGCTGATGGTTCCGGCGATCATCCTGACGATCGGCATTCTGCTGGTGCCGGCGGCGCGCGCGCTGCGCCGCTCGTCGGCGCTGCTCAACGCCGAGAACCTGGTCGCGTTCGGATTCGTGTTCTGGCTGCTGCTCGACTTGATCCAGGGCGCCTACGACCTGAGCGAAGCGGCCGACTGGGCGCTGCGTGACGCGTTCATCGCGATTGGCGTCTCGGCGGCGATGATGTGGGTGGGGGTGGCGGGCAAGCCGTGGCCGCTGCCGAACTGGATCGCCGAGATCGCGCGGCGGCCGATGGACACCAAGACGGTCTGGCGGCTGGTGCCGTTGTGTTTTCTGCTCGGGATGTTCAACTTCGCGTACGCCACCAGCTTTCAGCTCGACGTGATGTTCTCCTATCTCGGCGAACAACGCTGGGCGGCGCCGTGGGGACGCGCGCAACTCGGCGGGTGGGATGCGTTTCTCGATCAGATGCAGTATTTCGGCTATGTCCTGCCCAGCCTGACGGCGCTGCTGATCGCGCGGCGGGGTTTTACCGTCCAGACCGGCATCGCGATCGTGCTGTCGGGCATCATGGAGGCATTCCTGGCGCAGGGTGGGGGACGCCGCATCATCGGTGTCACGGTCGGCGCCGCGATCATCGTCTGGATTCAGTCGCAACGGACGATCAACATCCGGCGGCTGACGCTCGCGGCAGCCGCGGCGGTGGTGTTGCTGGCGTCGATGCAGTTCATGCTGAACATCCGCACCCAGGGTTACGAGGAATTCGCATTCCGCGGCACCAGTGACTACGACTACCTGCACGTCGACGACAATTTCCTGCGCCTGTCGCAGGTCATCCAGATCGTGCCGGCCGAGCACGATCATGTCGGGCTGCAGCAGTTGTGGTTCACCGTGGTCCGGCCCGTGCCGCGGGTGTTCTGGCCCGGCAAGCCGGTGGATCCGGGTTTCGACCTGCCGTCGATCGTCGGCCTGAAGGGCGTCAGCCTGTCGACCTCGATCATCGGCGAGTGGTACCTCAGTTTCGGATGGCTCGCGGTGGCGTTCGGCGGATGGCTGCACGGCCGGCTCGCCCGCACCGTCAATGTGCTGCGCGACAACCCGGAATTTCTCGCCAATCCAATCGTCTACGGTCTCGCGGTGATGGTGCTGGTCTCGGGCATGCGATCGATGCTCGAGCTGGTGTTGATGAGTTACGCGCTGGTGGCCTGGTGGGCCGCGAACCGGGTGACGCGCTCGCGCGCCATCGCCACTCGATGACGGGAGTGATGCCGCAGCCATGAGCACGCCATCGGATGAGACCATCGTCCTCAAGGAGTGGGGAGACGCCGAGCTCGGTGCGGGCAACGGCCTGGTCGGCCAGGGCCTGTCGGACTTGGTGATGCGGCTCGTCCGCCAGCAGCCCGGGGTGACCAGGATTTGCGATTTGGGCTGCGGCAACGGCTACCTCGCGTCGCGGCTCGGCGACGCCGGTTATTCCGTGCTGGGCGTCGACGCCTCCGAGCGGTTGTTGTCGATCGCGCAATCGCACTACCGCTCGGAGCGGGTCGAGTTTCAGCAGCTGGCGTTCGGCACGGCGGCGGCGGATCTGTTGCAGCGGCAGGGACCTTTCGACCTTGCCGTGTCGGTCGATGTCGTCGAGCACCTGTATCGGCCGTCGAGCCTCGTCGACACCGCGGCAGCCATACTGAAGCCGGGCGAACGCTTCATCATCTGCACGCCGTATCACGGCTACCTGAAGAACCTGGCCATCGCCGCCCTCGGCCGGTGGGACGATCACCACGGGACGCACTTCGACGGCGGCCACATCAAGTTCTTCAGCGTTGCGACGCTGACGGCGCTGTTGCGCCCGGCGTTTGACGTCGAGCGGGTGGAGTATTACGGCCGCTTCCCGGGGCTCTGGAAAAACATGATCTGCGTGGCGCGGAAACGCGCGGTGTGAAGCTGCTTCACGTCGTGTCGTCGTATCGACCGGCGGTCCGCTATGGCGGGACGATCGTGTCGGTCCACGGCCTCTGCCGCGCGCTCGCCGAGCGCGGCCACGAGGTGCATGTCTACACCACCAGCGTCGACGGCCCGCGCGACTCCGACGTCGCGCACGGCGAAGCCGGTCGACATCGACGGCGTGCAAGGTGTGGTACTTTCGATCGCGACGGCTGCGGCGGCTCTACCGGGCACCCGATCTGGCTGCGGCGCTCGCCGCCAACGTCGCCGAGATTCGACCTTGTTCACACCCACGCGATCTATCTGTGGCCGCTGTGGGCGGCGGCCCGGGCGGCGCGGCGCGCGCAGGTGCCGTACGTGGTGTCACCTCGAGGCATGCTCGAGCGCGATCTGGTGGCACGCAAGAATCCGCTGCTGAAGGGCCTGTGGATCGCCGCGATCGAACGGCACAATCTCGAGCGCGCGGCCGCCATTCACGTGACCAGCGAGCGCGAAGCGCGAGGAGGCGCTGGCGTTCGGGTTCACGCTGCCGATGGTGCGCGAGATCCCGAATGGCTTCACGCTCGACCCTGTCGCCGATCAACCGCTGGCGCCGGCGATCGACACGATCGTGCGCGGCGAACCGTACGTGCTGTTTCTGGGCCGCATCAACTGGAAGAAGGGCCTCGATCGCCTGCTCGGCGCGCTCTCGCTCGTGCCCGCGATCCGGCTGGTTGTCGCCGGCAACGACGAGGAGAACTACCGGGCGGTGCTCGACCCCCTCGCCGCCGGCCTCGGCGTCTCGGCGCGTGTCGATTTCGCCGGCTCGGTGCACGGCGCGGACAAGGCGGCGCTGCTGTCGAACGCGCGAGCGCTGATTCTGCCGTCGTACTCCGAGAATTTTGGCAACGTGGTGATTGAGGCGATGGCCGCCGGCTGCCCGGTGATCGTCTCCAAGGACGTCGGGCTGGCGGAGACGGTGCGCGCCGCCGGCGCCGGACTGGTGGTCGACGGCGACCCGGAATCGCTCGGCGCCGCGATGTCACGCGCCTGCTCGCCGATGCCCGGCGCGAGGCCGGGACATGGGCGAGCACGGGACGCATCGTCGCGCATCAGCGCTTCTCCTGGCCGGAAGTGGCCGCGCCAGATGGAAGAGTTGTATGCCTCGGTGCTGCACGGGGCGGGCCGCAACCCGTGACCAACATCACCGGCCTCGTGCTGACGCGTAATGAAGCGCCGAACATCGCGCGCACCCTCGCCCAGCTCACCTGGCTCCGGGAAGTGGTGGTGGTCGACAGCCAGAGCTCCGACGATACGCAGCGCATCGCCGCCAGCTTTGCCAACGTCAGGGTGGTCGAGCGTCGTTTCACGACGCATGCGGAGCAGTGGAACTTCGGGCTGGAGCAGACCGGGATCGCCAGCGAGTGGGTGTTGGCGCTCGATGCGGACTTCGTGCTGAGCGACGAATTGGCGCGCGAGATCGAGGCGCTCGATCCTGCTGAGTCCACCGCCGGCTACTGGGCATCGTTCAACTACTGCATCGACGGACAGCCGCTTGCGCGGCGCCGCCTACCCGCCGGTCGCCGTGCTGTATCGCCGCACCCGCGGCCGCTACGCGCAGGATGGGCACACGCAGCGGATCCAACTGCGCGGCGAGGTCCTCCGGCTCTCCGCGCCGATCCGGCATGACGATCGCAAGTCGTTGACGCACTGGCTGGCGTCGCAGGCGCGTTACATGGCGCTTGAAGCGGACAAGCTCTCCGATCCCGCCGCCACCCTCGGGCTGGTCGATCGGGTGCGCCGGTGGATCGTGATCGCGCCGCCCGCCATGTTCTGCTATTGCTACCTGGTGCGCGGCGGCATCCTCGACGGCCAGGCGGGATTGTTCTACGCGCTGCAGCGGTCGGTGTCGGAGGGCATCTTGTCGCTGTTTCTGGTGCGCAAGCTGCTCGGCCGCGACAGCTGAGAGTTACATCGAGCTTGCCAGGCGCCCGAACAGCGCGCGTCGAGCCGGCTGATGACGCAGGAGCGCAAGAATGAAATCGCGGTGCCGGTTGAAGCGGGCGGTCTGCCGGACCAGCGGCAGGATGCCGTCGGTGGTTGCCAGCGCGAACAGCGCGTCGATGTCGGTGTCGCGCATCCGCTGGGCGACGAATCGCAGCGCCAGCTGTGCCGTGAACTCGGACTGAAACCGGCCGCGCCATCGCTGCTCGTATTCCCGCAACGCCGAGGCCGAGAGATCCTTCGCGGTCAGGCGCCCCGCCAGGACTTCCGCCGCAATCTCGCCGCTGACGACGCTGTAGTAGATCCCGCCGCCGGTCGTCGGCTTCACCAGTCCCGCCGCATCACCCACCGCCAACACCCGATCCGCGTAGGTTCGCTTGACGCTCGCCAGCGGCAGCATCCGCCGCCGGGGCGTCAGCGCGTCGGGTACCGCCACCGACCAGCGTTCGCGCACCCGCTCGAGCATCCTCGAAAAATACACGCCGGCAGTCGCCCTCGGCCATCACGCCGATGCGGACGAAGGTGCCGTGAGCTGCGCCGCACCGGGACCGCCCACGCGAAGCCTTTCGGCGCGATCTCGGATCCGAAGTGAATTTCGACGTCGCCCAGGCGATCGGCGGGCAGCTCCAGCTGCGCCGACTGCAGGAAGGTCGAGGGCATGCCGAGGCCCAGACGGCGTTGAAACGCGTAGTTGGCGCCGCACGCCAGAATGACGGCGCGCGCGCGAAGCGTCTCGCCGCTGGCGAGCGTCAGGTCGACGCCGTCGGCGGCCGGATCGACCGCGGTCACGCGGTGTCCGCGCACGATCGTTGCGCCGGCCGCCTCGGCCCGGCGGGCCAGCGCGTTGTCGAACGCTTCACGATCGATGACCACCGCTTCGGTGGTCGCGGTCGTGTAGTCGAACGAATGGCCCGCGGGAGCGACGAAGCGAACGGTGGACAGCGGATTGAGCACCGCGTCGGACGGCAGGTCCATCGAGGCCATGACGTCCTCGGCCAGCACGCCCGTGCAATGCACCGGCGTGCCGATCCGTTCATGCTCTTCGAAGACGGTCACCGACCGGCCGTCGGCGGCCAGACGTCGAGCGGCCGACAGGCCGCCGGGCCCGCCACCGATGATCGCTACATCCAGCATGTGCGCACGATTATACGCACGAACAGCTACACCTTGCGGCCGCGATGCTCCCATCGGCCCCGCGCGGTGATCCAGAACGACTGCAGGATCAGGCGAAGGTCGAGCCACAGTCCGGCGCGGCGGATGTAGAGCAGGTCGTAGCGGAACTTGCCGGTGCGCGGCAGGTCGCGGCGCGCATAGACCTGCGCGAGGCCGGTCAGGCCCGGGCGGACGCGATGACGCGCCTCGTAGCCCGCGAATCGCGCTGAGCGGCAGCAGCGACACCGTCCGCGGTCGTGTCGGCCTCACCCGGCCGCAGCGGCCGCGGCCCGACGATGCTCATGTCGCCGCGGAAGATGTTCCAGAGCTGCGGCAGCTCGTCGAACGCGGTCGCGCGCAGCAGCCGGCCGACGCGGGTGACGCGCGGGTCGTCGGCCACCGCCTGAATGGCGCCGGTGTGCCGTTCGGCGTCGACGATCATCGAGCGGAACTTGAAGCGCGTGGAAGACGCGGCAACCCTTGCCGACGCGCTCCTGGACGAAGAACACCGGCCCGCCGTCTTCGATCTTGATCGCCGCCGCGATCACCGCAGCGACCGGCGCGAACACCAGCAGGCCCGCGCCCGACACCAGCATGTCGAACAGCCGCTTCATGCCGCCGGCCGCCAGTTGCCGGAGGAGCTGTGCGTGAGCGGCGACCTGCCGATCGCGCGCGAACAGCTCCGCCGCCGCCCGCGCGCGCTGCCCCATCGCTTCACGCTCACTCGCGGTCGTCGGCCAGCGCGACGATGGCCGAGGCGAGCCTGCGCGGCATCACCCGGCGTGACGACCACGCCGCAGCGATGCTGCGCCGGTCAGGGCCGCCACTTCGGTCGACGGCTCGACCGCGGCGACGTAGGGCCGGCCGGCCGCCAGGATCGGATAGAGCTTGCTGGGCACGATGTAGCCCGGCCAGTCCCGGCTTCAGCGACACCAGGCAGACATCGCTCGTCGCGTAGGTCCAGCGCATCGCCTCGCGCGGCTGGAACGGCAGGAAGCGCACGTTGTCGAGACCGCGCGCCCGCGCGGCGCTGTTCGAGGGCCGCGCGGCGATTGCCGTCGCCGATGAACAGGATGCACGATGTCGGTGCGCGGCTTCAGGATCGCGGCCGCGTCGATGCACCACGTCGAGGTTCTGCGACAACCCGATGTTGCCCGCGTGCAGCACGACGAAGCGGTCGCTCGAGCCCGTGCGCGCGCGAGAAGTCGTTGTCCTTGCGACGACGGCACGATCGCCGAGGTGTCGGCCCAGTTGTGGATGATGGTGATCTTCGGCAGGGTCGGCGCCCTTGCCGTCGATCAGTCGCGCGCTCATGGTGTCGCCGAGACTGACGATGCGTCTCGCCCTTCGCACCAGGAAGCGATTGACCCGTTCGAGCACGTCGTTGACGAGCTCGCTCTTGAAGTCTTCGAGCAGGCCGGCGACCTGCGGGAAGATATCCTGGCAATAAAACACCATGCCGCGCCGCGGGCGCGCCGCCAGCGCCGCCAGCCCGATGATCGGCGGATCGGTCAGCGCCACCGTGACATCCTGCCGCGGCAGGCGCAGCGCGATCCACAGCGCCGAGAGGAAATAGGTGAGGTAGTTGGTGGCGCGGCCGGCATACGAGGCGCTGCGAGAATCCGGTGCCGCGCGCGCGCACGATGCGGACGCCGTTGCGGGTTTGCGACGGCGGCGACGCGGCCGGCGGCGGCGGGCGGATACCCGGCCACGACCGTGACCTGCATGCCGTGCGTCGACACCAGATCCTCCGCGAGCTCGGTCAGCAGCTGGCCGGTCGCGCCGGTGTCCGGCCAGTACGATCGATTGAAGTAGCAGACGCGAACCGGCCGTCGCCGCTCATCGCCGCTTGGCAAGCAGGTGCGGGCCCATCACGAGCACGTCCATGTCGGTGCGCAGGAAACAGTCGAGCGCCTGCTCCGGCCGCTCGACGATCGGCTCGTTTTCGTTGAACGACGTGTTCAACAGCACCGGCACGCCGGTCGCCCGGTTGAAGGCGCTGATCAGCGCCCAGTACCGCGGATTGCTGTCGCGGCTCACCGACTGCAGCCGGCCGGATCCGTCCACGTGGGTGACCGCCGGAATGGTCTCGCGCTTCTCGGGCCGCACCGGATACACCTGGATCATGAAGGGGTCGTGCACGGCGCCGACGAAATAGTCGTCGATCGCTTCGGCCAGCACCGACGGCGCAAACGGACGGAACCGCTCGCGGAACTTGATCTTCTGGTTGATCACGTCGCGCATGTCGCGGCGGCGCGGATCCGCGAGGATGCTGCGATTGCCGAGGGCGCGCGCGCCCCATTCCATCCGCCCCTGGAACCAGCCGACGACGTTGCCGTCGGCCAGCTTGCCGGCGGTGGCCTGGCACAACGCCGCTTCATCGCTGCAGCGTCGTCCACTCGCAGCGGTGCGCGTCGGTCGACGCCGGCGTCGCGAATGACCGCGGCGATCGTGTCGGCGTCGTACTCGGTGCCCCAGTAGGCATGCGGCATGCGCTCGCCGACGGGCCGCTCGCCGCTGGCGTGCCACGCTTCGAGCGCCGCGCCAAGCGCGGTGCCGTTGTCGCCGGCCGCCGGTTGGATGAAGACGTCCTTGAACGGCGTGTGGCTCCGGATCTTGCCGTTCGCGACGCTGTTCATCGCGCACCCGCCGGCCAGGCAGAGACGCTCGACCGGGATGCGTGCATGCACCCCGCGCAGCACGTGAAAGGCGGCCTCTTCGAAGACCCGCTGCACCGACGCGGCGAGATCTTCATGGCGGCGCTCGACCGGCTGATCGGCGGCGCGTCCCGGACCGAGCAGGTCGATCAGCTTCTCGGTGTAGACGTCCGGCACCACCGGCTCACCCGCATCCCAGTTCATCGGCGACTTCGCCGGTCCAGTGACGGAAATAATCGAGGTCGAGGCGAAAGCGTCCGCCGCTCTCCAGCGTGACCAGCTGCCTGATCGGGTCGGCGTAGGCCGGCGTTCCATACGGCGCCAGGCCCATCACCTTGTACTCGTCTCCGAATTTCTTGAAGCCCAGGTATTGGGTGATCGCCAGGTAGAGCATCCCGAGCGAGTGCGGAAAGAACACGCGATCGATCACCGTCATGCGGCCGCCCCGGCCCTCCGCGATCGACGACGCTGACGAAATCGCCGAAGCCGTCGATCGCGCAACACTGCGGCGTCGGCCATGCCGCTGGTGTAAAAGGCGCTGGCGAGATGCGCCGGATGGTGCTCGATGAAGCGCGCGCGTGACTCGATCGTCGCCGGGTCCAGCGCGAACGTCTCGGCGATGACGCGCGGAATGTTGGCGCTCTTGCCGGCGGTATTGCGGTACTGCCCGACCAGGGCCGCGCCCGGACGGTGGGTCAGCGCGAACCGGGCCTTCTGCAGCAGGTGCACGCGGCGGCCGCGCGCGATCGCCCAGACGTCGACATCGGCCGGGGTCGCGCCGGCCATCTCGAGTCCGCGCGCGATGGCTCGCGCCGGGAAGCCGGCGACGTGCTTGACGCGCGCAAAGCGTTCTTCCTCGAGCGCGGCGACCAACTTGCCGTCCCGCAGCACCGCGGCGGCGACGTCGCCGTGATAGGCGTTGAGCCCGACGATCAGCATGGTCAGCGGGCCATTCTCGTGGGCGGTGTCGGCGTGACATCGGGCGCCGGCAGGTGTTCGGACTGCGTCGCGGGCCGACTTCGCGCTGGTAGAGCAGGAGCGCGGCCAGCATGCCGGCCAGCGCCGCATTGGCCGGCATCACCAGGGCGACTTCCCACACGCTCTGGACGGCAAGGCCGGCCAGTCCGGCGAAGGCGCCGACGCGAACCCAGAACATCTCGCCTTTATCGGCTCGAACCGAACGCCACCCCAGCACCGCGACCGTCAGCGCGATCCACAACGCCGGGAGGCTCAGCAGCAGCCCGCCCTCGCTTGCGACCTGGAGGTAGAACGAATGCGCGTTGTTGAAGTGCGCCCATCGCTGCATCGAGCCCACCCACACCCGCGTCTGCTGATAGACGGTCATGGCGTCGGAGTAGGTGCCCGCGCCGCTGCCGGTCAGCCAGAAATCCCGCAGGATCGGAATCGATTCGCGCCAAATCGTGAGGCGGCTGAAGCCCTCCGAGCGCATGTCGAAGGTGTGCCCGATCCGGGTCGCCCATCCGTCGACGTCGACAAACAGCACCACCATGAGCACCACGGCGCCGGCCAATCCAAGCAGGGCCGGGCCGCTGGTGCGCTCGAGGCGCAGGCGCGGTTGACCAAGCCACCTGCCGACCAGCGCGGCGGAGCCGAGCCCGGCCAGCGCCGAACGCGACAGCGTCAGCAGCAGCACGCCGACCATTCCGAGCGCGGCAACGGTCGTGAAGATCGCGCCGGAGCTCATGAACTTGGCAAGCGAGCCGCGCCAATGCCGCTGCCGCGACGGATGGATGTGGAGGCGCGCCACGCAGTAACCGGCGACCGGCGCGGCCACCATCAACAACCACGCCGCGAAATGGTTGCGGTTGACGAACGCACCGAACGGACTGGCGCTGCGCGCCTCGGGCACGACCAGGAACAACACCGTCCGCGGCGCGACGGCCTTCTGCATCACGGCCAGCGCCGCCGCGAGCGCGCCGATGAACGCGAGCGCGCGACAGAACACCCGCGTGCCGCCGCCGGCGCTGAACACCGTTCGCGCGATCCAGAAGCTCATCACACCGAGCGCCACGGTGCCGAGGGCGACGGCCGTCGCATCGGGATTGACGGAGAGGGTGGCCCACGCCGACGGCGCGACGCCGAGCGGCGTCAG
The DNA here is from genome assembly GCA_963795125.1 of uncultured Acidimicrobiia bacterium. Lineage (GTDB taxonomy): Bacteria > Acidobacteriota > Vicinamibacteria > Vicinamibacterales > UBA2999 > 12-FULL-67-14b. Next base: position 1,131,873 of record CAWCGQ010000003.1, read on the forward strand.
GCGGACCGCCGCGGCAACCGTGGCGGCGTGCGGCGACAGTGTCGCGACGATGGCGGCCGGCAGCGGCAGCAGCTGCACGCCGACCGCCGCGACCAGCGCGATCAGCGCGAGGTCGAGGTGGCGGGTCTGGCGCCGGAACGTAAAGGTGGCAACCGGCGACGCCAGCGCGGCGACGGCGGCGAGGCCGAGCAGCGCACCAAGCGTCCACGGCGCCCCACCTGCGAGGAGCAGGTAGCTGGCCGCGAACAGGAGAATGAGCAGCGTCCGCTGCACTGATCAGGCCGCCGGGGATTCCGCGTAGTAGTTCTTGTACTGATGGCCGTAGTAGCGCGAGTAGTAGTACTTGTTGCGGCCGAAGTTCACCTTGTTGAGCACCGCGAGCACCTGGCGCGGATTGCTGCCGAGCAAGCGTCTCGACCGCGCGCTCGGCCAGGCGCCACCGCGTCATCTCCGCGCCGATCACGAACGTCACCGCGCCGACCAGCGGAGCGAGGATCACCGCGTCGGTCACGGCCAGCACCGGCGGGGTGTCGATGATGATCCAGTCGAACGGTCCGGTCTCGAGACCCGATCAACAATGCGCGCATACGATCGGACGCGAGCAGCTCGGAGGGATTGGCGGGCGTGCGGCCGGCGGTAATCGTCAGCAGATTCGGATCGTGCGTGCGCTGCACGACCTCGCGCATTCGCGCCTGGCCGGCCAGCAGCTGCGACAAGCCGCGCTCGTTGGTCATGCGCAGCGCCTTGTGCACGCTCGGACGCCGCATGTCGGCGTCGATCAACAGCACGCGCGCGCCGCCGACGGCGAGCGCCATCGCGATGTTGACCGCCGTCGTGGTCTTGCCTTCGAGCGGCTGCGAGCTCGCCACCGCGACCACGCGCGCGCCCGTACCGGGCAGTTGCGACGGCCAGGGCGGTGCGAATCGATCGATAGGCTTCACCGAAATCGTGCGGCACCGGCCCTGAAATCAGCGGATGCCGATCGCCGGTCACGATCGGCACCAGGCCGAGGAACTTCAGCTTCAGCCGGCGCGTGATGTCATCCGGCGTCTTGACCGTGTCGTCGAGGTAGTCGATGCCGAACGCGATGCCGAGCCCGAGCGCCAGTCCCAGTGCGACGGCGTAGGCCCAGTCGCGGCGATGGTTGGGAGAACTGGGCACCGCCGGTGGCAGCGCCCGGTCGACGACCCGCACGTTGTTGGTGCGGCTGTTGGCGACAACGCGCAACTCCTTTTCGCGGGTCAGCAGCTGGTTATAGATGGAGCGGTTCGATTCCGCCTCCCTGAGCAGGACCGCATAATCCACGCCCTTGCGGCCAAGCGCGGTCGCCTGCCGCTTCGATTCGTTCAGCTGTCCCTGCATCTCGCGTTCTTGCTGGACCGCCGAGTCGTATTCGCTCTTGGCGTTCTGGACCGCCTTGCGGGTTTCGTCCTTCAGCTGGCGGTCGGCATTGGCAAGGGTGGTGACGGCCTTCTGGTAGTCGGGATGCCGGTCGCCGTAGCGATCGGCGAGCCGGGCGCGCTCCTGCTGCAACAGATTGATCGAGGAGCGCAGCTGCTGGATGTTGGGGTTGTTGAGCACCGATGTAATCGATTCGACATCGTCGCCGGCACTCTGGATCTGACGCCACAGGCCTTCTTTTTGAATGCGATCGATGCGGGCCTTGGTCGCGGCTTCGTTGGCGGAGGTCAGCCGCGCGACGACGATGTTCTGGTTGCTGTCGAGCGAGCCGGCATCCTGCGTTTCCTTGTACTGCGCCAGCCCGAGGTCGCTCTGGCGCATCAGCAAGGCCTGCTTCTGCACTTCGCCGGTGAGCCATTCCGCGCTCTTCTCGAGCGACTCGACCTTGAGCGAGAGGTTGTGCGCGACGTATTCCTCGGCGAAGGCGTTGACGGCGCGTGCCGCGAACTCCGGATCCGCCGAGTCGAAGGTGAGGTCGACCAGCTGGCTGCCGCGCACCTGCCCGACGCCAAGCCGGGAGATCAGCACGTCCGGGTAGCCCTTGGCGTCGACGGGATTGAGCGCGGCGGTGGGCGCCGGCACGTCCGCCTGCGACAACGTGAGCATGCGGTACGGCCAGGACACGTAGTACTTCACGAGCGCGATGCCGATCGCGAGCTGCGTGGGCTTGGGACCCTGGCCGTTGAACTCGGCCACCTTGCTCATGTCCAGTTTCGCGGCTGACCCGCTCGGCGAGATCGCGTCCGCGCATGATGCGCAACTGCGTCTGCAGGTACATGTCCGGATCCGCCAGGGTGACGTTGCGCGCGATCTCGGTGGGCGTGGCGATGTCGGCGTTCGGATCTTCAATCAGCACGCGCGCTTGCGCGCGAAACACCGGAATGCGCGTGTAGCTGTCGACCATCACCCAGCCGACCACCAGCACAAACACCGCGATCGTCGCCCAGCGGTACTTGTAGAGCACCGAGAGGCGATCGAACAGGTGGGGCTCGGGACCGGCCGCCAGCGGTGGCGGCGGCGCGGCGGCGGCCTGAGCGGGAGGTTGATGAGGAGTTTCGTTGGCCATGAGACGACGCTTACTTCGGCGCGGTCGCGGACACCGGCTCTCCGGCATTGACCGGAGTGATGTTCATGCCGACCGCCAGCATCATGGTGGCCGCAGTCATGGTGTTCTGCGCGCTCATGCCGAAGAAGCTGGTGGTGTTCTGCGGCATGGTCATCCGCCGCAATTGCGCGTCCCACCGGCCCGGCAGCTGCACCATCATCTCGCAGGGTTTCGTACCGCGCCAGCGAACCGGCGTTGCTGAGCGCCAGCACATAGCCGTCCAGTCGCAGCATCTCCACGACGTAGGTGCCCGGATCCTTCACGGTGAATTCGTACTCGCCGTTGCCGTTCGCTTCGCGCTCTTGCTGGACGATGCCGGTGATGAGGCTGCGCAGCTGGACCCTGGCATTGGCGACCGGCACCTGCCGGCTGTCGGTGACAATGCCAATGATCTTGGTGTCGCCGGCGATGCCGGAGGGACGCCACGGTTGCGCAAACTTCACCCCGAGCGGCGCCGACGGTACGAGCCGAATCGATCCGCTCTGCGCGAACAGATTCGCATTTGCCGCCACGAGAGCGGCCCACACCGCCGCAATAATCAGTTTTCTCATCCAGCGCTCCGGCGCGGGGGGTCCAGCGCACGTAAATAGTAGTGACTTTCTGTCTATCGGCCGCTTCCTGCTTCCCCGTAGTCTATATGACAGTATACGACACAAAGCGACAGTTGTGTCTCCTCTGGAAGCGGTTCCTTACCAGTCGACGGTTTTTTGCCGCTTTTGGGGCAGCAAATGTGCGGATGAACCGGCGAGCAGGTACCATTTCAGGGGGTCGTGTTCCGTAAACGACCTTCGAAAGGATTACGTAAGCCTGTCATGTATCCCGCATTGAGCCAGAGAGTTCTGCTTCGAGGAGCGTTGTGCGCGCTCGGCGTCGCCGTTCGCCATCGCGGCCCCGTTTGCCTCCAACTGGCCGGAATGGCGCGGCCCGGGGCGCGACGGGCGGTCGGTGGAGACCAACCTGCCGGCCCGGTGGTCGCCGAGTGGCGAGAACCTCGCCTGGCGCGTTCCGATCGGCAGCCGCTCCTCGCCGGTGGCGTTTGGTAACCGGCTGTACTTGAACTCGCCGGTCGGCGATCTGGACGACACCCAGGAACGCCTGGTGGCGCTCGATGCCGAGACTGGCAAGGTGGTGTGGGAGAAACGGTTCAGCCTCTACCTCAGCGACGTGCCGCAGCACCGCACGTCGTGGGCCTCGCCCTCGGTCGATCCCGAGACCGGGAACATCTACATGTTCACCGTCGCGGCCCAGCTGGTGTGTCTGGCGCCGGACGGAAAAATTCTGTGGGATCGGTCGCTGCCGGACGAATACGGCGCGGTGACGACCCACGGCGGCCGCACGACCTCGCCGATTATCGAAGGCGACAAGGTGATCCTCAATGCGTTGATCCTCGCCTGGGGCGATCTCAATCGCACCGGCAACCGCTACTTCGCGTTCGACAAGAAGACCGGCCAGACGGTCTGGATCAGCTCACCCCAGGCCCGGCATTACGACACCAATTACTCGACGCCGATTGTCGGCACCATCGACGGCACGCGCGCGTTAATCGTCGGCGGCACCGACGGCGCGTACCATGCGCTGAAGGTCAATACCGGGCAGCCGCTGTGGTCGATGGAAGTCAGCAAGCGCGCCATTCTCAATAGCGCCCTGCTCAGGGACAACGTCGCCTACATCACGCACGGTGAAGAGAACCTCGACACGACGGAGATGGGGATGATCGCCGCCGTCGACGCCACCCGCACCGGCGCGCTCACGGCCGACGCCTTCAAGTGGCGGACGCGCGGATTCCTGCCGTCGTTTGCCTCGCCGGTGATGGACGCCGAGCGTCTCTACACGGTGGATAACAGCGCGATCCTCGGCGCCTTCGACCTGAAGACCGGCGTGAAACTGTGGGACAAGACGCTCGGCACGCTCCAGAAGGGATCGCCCGTGCTGGCCGACGGCAAGCTGTATGTCGGCACGGAGAACGGCAAGTTTTACATCCTGCGCCCATCGGCCTCGGGCGCGGAACTGCTCGATGAGGATCTGCTCGGCACCGCGAGGCACCGGAGCCGATCGTCGCCTCGCCGATCGTGTCCGATGGCCGGGTCTACGTGACGTCGATGGAGGCCACCTACGCCATCGGCAAGCGGGTGCCGCGTCCGTCGAGCGCGCCGACGGCTGCCGTGGCCGTCCGTTCCACCGCGCCGCCGGCCGTGGTTCAGGTGTTTCCCTATGAGTCGATCGTCTCGCCTGGTCAAAGCGTGTCGCTCACGGCGCGACTGTTCGACGCCAAGGGCAATTTCATTCGCGACGAGGCGGCCGCCGGGTGGTCGGTCGAACAGGTCGGCGGCGCGGTGGATGCGAAAGGCGTCTACACCGCCGCGGCGCAGGGTTCGAGTGCCGGACACATCAAGGCGACCGTCGGCGGCCTGAGCGGCACGGCGCGCGTGCGCGTGGTCGAACCCCTGCCGTGGGCGTTCGACTTCGAAAACGCCGCGGCCGAGGCGCCCCCGGCGTGGTGGAGCGGCGCGCCGGGCAAGGTGTTCCAGCGAACCGTGGACGGCGTGGGCAAGGTCCTGGTGCGTCCGCGCGACGACACCGTCGGACGCCGAGCCAAGGTGTTCTTCGGCCCGCCGACCCTGGCCGCCTACACCATCGAAGCCGACGTGCGCGGGCGCGAGACCCGGCGCCAGCGCGGCGACGTCGGACTGATCAACGAACGCTACGGACTGGTGTTGTTCGGCAACGGCCAGAAACTGGAGCTGCATCCGTGGCAGGCGGCCGACGAGATGACGGTGCAGGTGCCGTTCGCGTGGGACGCCGACACGTGGTACCGAATGAAGCTGCGCGTCGATCAACTGCCGGACGGCACCGCGCGGGTGCGTGGCAAGGTGTGGCCGGCCGCCGCCGCCGAGCCCGCGGCGTGGAGCATCGAGAAGGTGGACACCATTCCACACAAGATGGGCAGCCCCGGTCTTTACGCCGATGGCATTTCGGAAATCTATTTCGACAACGTGAAGGTCTATAGGAACCAGTGATGCGCCGAATCATTTTGAGTGCGGTGGTGGTGGTCGCGGCCTCGTCCGCGGTGTCGGCCAACTGGCCGATGTGGGGCGGCACGCCGAGCCGGAACATGGTGTCGTCGATGACCGGGCTGCCGACGACGTGGGACGTCAAGACCGGCAAGAACGTGAAGTGGGTCGCCGAGCTGGGTTCGCAGTCGTACGGCAACCCGACGGTGGCCGGCGGCGTGGTGCTGGTCGGCACCAACAACGAAGCGATGCGCGATCCGAAACAACCGGGCGATCGCGGCGTGTTGATGGCGTTCAATGAAGACTCCGGCGAGTTCATGTGGCAGGCGACGTTCGAGAAGCTGGCGTCGGGCCGCGCCAACGACTGGCCGTATCAAGGCATCGCCAGTTCGCCGCTGGTGATGGACGGCATCGCCTACTTCACCTCGAATCGCGGCGTCATCGTCGCCGCGGACCTGCAGGGCTTTCACGACGGCGAGAACGACGGTCCGTATAAGGACGAGAAGCTGACCGGCAAGCACGACATCGACATCATCTGGATGTTCGACATGATGGAGGAGGTCGGCGCGTTCCCGCACAACCTCGCCAACTGCTCCCCGGTGATCGACGGCGACCTGCTGTTCTGCAGCACCGGCAACGGCCAGGACGAGAGCCACGTCAACGTCCCGTCACCGAAGGCGCCGTCGCTCATCGCCGTCCACCGCGTCAGCGGCCAGCTGGTGTGGGAGGACAACTCGGTCGGCGACCGGATCCTGCACGGCCAGTGGTCGACGCCGGCGGTCGGCGATGTCGGCGGCGTGCGCCAGGTGGTGCACGCCCAGGGCGACGGCTGGGTGCGCGGCTACGAGGCGCAGAGCGGCAAGAAGCTGTGGGAGTTCGACACCAACCCGAAGGACTCGGTCTGGCCGAAGACCCGCAACGAGGTGATCAGCACGCCGGTAATCTTCGAGAACGTGGTCTACATTGCCAACGGCCAGGATCCCGAGCACGGTGAAGGCGTCGGCCATGCCTATGCGATCGATGCGACCAAGCGCGGCGACATCACCCAGTCGGGCGTGATCTGGCACTTCGACAAGATCCGCCGCTCGATTTCGACGGCGGCGATCAAGGACGGCCTGATCTATCTTGCGGACTTCAGCGGCTTCCTCCACTGCCTCGACCTCAAGACCGGCACGCCGTACTGGACCCACGACATGTTCGCGGCGATCTGGGGGTCGCCGATCCTGATCAACGACAAGGTCTACCTGGGCGACGAAGACGGCGACGTCGCGGTGATCGAGCACGGCCGGACGTTCAAGCTGGTCTCAGAAGTCAACATGGGCAGCTCGGTCTATGCGACGGCGGTGCCGGCCAACGGCAAGCTGTTCGTCATGAACCGCAACCAGCTGTATGCGCTGCAAGAAGGCGCTCAACTGAAGAAATAAGAAATAACTAATTACTAATTACTAATTACTAACAACTAACTTCTATGCGGCGAAGAGAGTTCCTGGCATGGTGTGCGGCGGCGGCGACCACGCCGCGGGTGTTCGCACAGGGCGCGCGCGTGGCGCCTGTGGCGCCCGCCAATGCGTGGCCGCAGTTCCGCGGCTCGCACGCCCTGAGCGGCATTTCTTCGACCACGATTGCGCCGGCGCCGAAGCTGGCGTGGGCGTGGGAAGGCGGCGAGGCGTTTGATTCGTCGCCCGCCATCGTCGATGACGTGGTCTACGCGGGCACGGCAACGGGCGAGCTGATCGCGGTGGGCCTGACCGATGGCAAGTTGCGCTGGCGCTACAAGGCGGGCGAAGCGATCGGCGAATCGACTCCCACGGTCGCCAACGGCCGCGTCTTCATCGGCGATCTGATCGGCGTCGTGCACGCGGTGAATGTGGCGGACGGCAAGCCGGCGTGGACGTTCAAGACCGCGTCCGAGATCAAGTCGTCGCCGGTGGTGGTCGGCGAGGTGCTGCTGATCGGCTCCTACGACGGCAGCCTCTACGGCCTCGACACCGCCACCGGGAAGCAGCTGTGGGCCTACAAGACCGACAACTACGTGCACGGCACGCCGTGCGTCGCGAGCGGGGTCGCCTACTTCGCCGGCTGCGACGAAGTGTTCCACGCGGTTGACGTCAAGACCGGCAAGCAGCGCTATACCGCATCGGCGACGGCCTATACCGGCGCCTCGGTCGCGCTGGTCGACAACGTGGCGTACTACGGGACGTTCGACAACCAGGTGCTCGCGCTCGATCTGCAGTCGCGCAAGGTGCTGTGGCGCTACGAGCATCCGGATCGCAAGTTCCCGTTCTACTCATCGGCGGCGGTGATCGACGGCGCCGTCGTGCTCGGCGGTCGCGATCGGATGGTTCACGCACTCGAGGCGAAGACCGGGAAGCCGCGCTGGACCTTCATGACGCGCGCGCGCATCGACTCGTCGCCGGCGATCGCCGGCGGGCGCGTCTACGTCGGCTCGAACGACGGCCGGCTCTACGCGTTCGAGCTGGCGAGCGGCAAGGTGATGTGGCAGCACGACGAGGGCGCCGCCCTCAGCGCGTCGCCGGCCCTGGCCTCGGGCCGGATCGTAATCGGCTCCACCGCCGGCCGGTTGCTCTGCTTTACCTGAACTCCACCGTGATCGAGGGGCCGTCGATCTTGATCCCCTTGATGTCCCGCAAGTACGGCTTGATCTCGCTGAACGACGCATCGGGGCCGATCTTCCCCTGCAGGGCCTTGAGCTTGGCTTCGTCGGCGAGCAGCGCCGCCATGTCCATTTCGAGCAGCGTCAGGCGCGGGCCCGCCACGTATTCGGCGTTGGTCTTGACAATCGCGCCGACCACTTCGAGATCGATGTTGATCTTGAAGCCCTGAAACAGGGTCTTGAGCATGCCCATGATCATCGGATTGGTGATGTCCGGCATGTCGCCCGGCGTCGCCTGTGGGTCCGGCTTCGCGGCTCCCCCGGGCCGGTCCGCGATCTCGATGGTGAGGACCGAGGTGGCGCCGTTGCGGGTGAGGTTGAACTTGACCGGGGATTCGGACTTGCCCGCGGGCGCGCGGTTGGCGTCGGCGCCGCCCAGGTTGGGGTCCTGCGAGATCTCGACCTGATTGATGTCGTCGAACGAGAAGATCGCCTTGGTGCCCTCGAATCCATTGGCGCCCGTCACCGGTTCGGTCGAAACCAGCCGGACGCCCTTGCCCATGCGCGCGGCCGTGCGCGCGAGTTCCTCGCGGCTGGTCATCGGCGCAGGCGAAGCGCCGCCGCCCATGCCTTTGAGGGCCGCGATGTTGACGAGCGTGGTCTGCTCAACGGTGCCGCTGCCGTCTGGTTTGACCTTCACCAGGGTGGTGCTGTTCAGGCACGCCGTGAGTCCGATGGTCGCGACGAGCACCAACAGCAGTCGAATAACGCGCATAAGGCTCCTTGACAGGCGGTTGATCAATGATACCCAACATGGCTGAGGGAGCGGGCAAAACCGCACTGGTTACCGGGGCGTCATCCGGTATCGGCAAGGCGTTCGCGGCGTTGCTCGCCCAGCAGGGCTATGCGGTGGTGCTGACGGCGCGCCGCGGCGATCGCCTCGACGCGCTCGCGGCCGAGTTGAGCGGGCGCCACGGCGTGGCCACGCACACCATCGTGGCCGACCTCGCGCTGCCGGAGGCCTCCGCCAGGATCGCCGACGAGCTCGGGTCACGCGGCCTGGCGATCGATCTGCTGGTCAACAATGCCGGCTACGGCGTGCCCGGAAGCTACCTCGGCGTGCCGTGGATCGATCACGAGCGCTTCATGCAGGTGATGGTCACGGCGGTCCTCGATCTGACCTACCGGCTGCTGCCCGGCATGATCGACCGCGGGTGGGGACGGGTCATCAACATCGCATCCGTCGCCGGCATGGTGTCCTCGCCTGCGGGCCACACGCTGTACGGCGCCTCGAAGGCATTCCTGATTCGCTTCTCCGAGGCGCTCGACGCCGAGAACGCTCCGCACGGTGTTCACGTGACGGCGGTGTGTCCCGGATTCACGTGGAGTGAGTTTCACGACGTCACCGGCACGCGCGACAAGATGAACCAGGTGCCGGGACTGCTGTGGTTGAAGGCCGAGGATGTCGCCCGCCAGGGCTACGACGCGGTGATGAAAGGCCAGCCGGTGATCGTCAACGGCGGCATCTACCGGTTCCTGGTGTGGTTGAACGGCGCCCTGCCGGGCAGTCTGTCGCGATGGGTGTCGGGCCTGGCCGGCCGGCGTTACCGCAAGGTGTGAACTTCAGCCGGCCGTATTCGTAGACTTCGGTATGGCCGAGGCGCTGCTCAGGGATCTCCTCCACGCGCTGCGATGGATGCGGCGCAGCCCGGGATTTTCGGCCGTTGCGATTCTGTCGCTCGGCCTCGGCGTCGGCGTCAATACCGCGATGTTCTCGCTCGTCGACTCGCTGTTGTTCCGGCCGTTGCCGGTGACGTCGCCCGGGACACTGGTCGACGTCTTCACTACCGGCGGCGACGGCGACGAGTTCGCCACCAGTTCCTACCAGGACTTCCTCGATCTCAAGGCCCAGAACACCGTCTTCAGCGACATGCTCGGCTACAGCCCGATGATGGCGCCGCTCAGCCTCGGCGATCGTTCGCGCATCGCGCTCGGTCAGGTCGTCACGTCGAATCATTTTGCGATGCTCGGGGTGCAGCCGTTTCTTGGCCGGCTGCTGGTGCCCGCCGACGACGATCCGGGCTCGGCGCGCGTCGTCGTGATCGCGCACCGCATGTGGCAGCGCGAGTTCGGCAGCGATCCGGCGATCGTCGGCAAGACCATTACTCTTCGCGGCCAGGCCTACGCGATTGCCGGGGTCGCGCCGGCGTCGTTTACCGGGGTCGTGCCGCTGCTCACGCCCGAGCTGTGGTTGCCGATTCAGCACGTCGAGGAGGTCGAGCCGGCCGGCATCACCGACTCGGTGCCGTCGCCGGTCGGGACGACGCGGCTCGAACGCCGCGGCAGTCGATGGATGTTCGTGAAGGGTCGACTGAAGCCCGGTCTCACGCCGGCGCAAGCTCACGCGAACGTCGCGCTGATAGGCACGCAGCTCGAGGCCGCGCATGCGCAGACCAACCAGGATCGCAAGATCTCGGCGGTGTCGACCGAGGACGTCCGGCTGTTTGTTCCGCAGGCCGGCGGCGTCCTGTCGATGGGCGCGGCGGGCGTGATGGCCATTGTCGGCCTGGTGTTGATGATCGCGTGCGCGAATGTCGCCGGCATGTTGCTCGCGCGCGCGTCCGCCCGCCGGCGCGAGATCAGCGTGCGGCTGGCCATCGGCGCCAGCCGTGGCCGGCTGATCCAGCAGTTGCTGGTGGAAGGGGCGCTGCTCGGCGCCTGCGGGTCGATCGCGGCGGTCGCGCTGGCGTGGGCGCTGGTGCAGGGCCTGCAGGGCATCAAGCTGCCGCTGCCGGTCGACGTCGCGTTCGATCTGCGGATCGATGCACGGGTGCTGACGTTCTCGATCGTCATCGCGACCCTGACCGGTGTGCTGGCGGGGTTGTTACCCGCGCTCAAGGCGTCGGCGCCGAGCCTGATCGGCGACCTGCGCGGCGAGGCGCCGGCGGGCAGGGTTGGCCGCCGCCGCTTCGCGGCGCGGGACGCGCTGGTGGTCACCCAGGTGGCGCTGACCGCGGTGCTGCTGGTCGTGGCGGGACTGTTGTTGCGAAGTCTCGGCGCATCGCAGCGCGCCGATGTGGGTTTCGATCCCCGCGGCCTGGCCGCGATCGCCCTCGATCCGGACATGGTGCGCTACACCGACGAGCGCAGTGCGGCGTTCTGGCGCGAGGCGTTGACGCGAGTCCGCGCGCTGCCCGGCGTCACGTCGGCAGGCCTGATCACGCCGACCCTGCCATTCACGTTCAACTTCAGCCAACAGGAAATGCGCGTCGACAGCCGCACCTACCCCGAAGGCGCGCGCGCCGAGATCATCGAGAACGCCGCCGTGTCACCAACCTACCTGCCGACGCTTGGCGTGCGGCTGATCGATGGCCGTGGCATCGACGACACCGATATCGGGGGCAGCCCCGATGTGGTGGTGATCAACCAATCGATGGCCGCACGATTCTGGCCGAATCAGTCGGCCATCGGCCATACGGTGCAGACGGTGAATCCCACCCGCTCGCGAACGTTCCGCATTGTCGGAGTGACCACCGATCACAAACGGCACGGCGTGCTGGAGTCGCCGACGCCGTTCGTATACTTCGCGGACGCCCAGCGGCCGTCGAAGTTCAAGACGATCATCGCGCGCACCGACGGCAGCGCCGAGACACTGCTGGCGGGCATGCGCCGTGAGTTGCTCGCCATTGAGCCCTCACTGGTCTTCATGTCGAGTTCGACGATGGAGCAGAACGTCGGCAGCAGCCTGATGCCTGCGCGCGTCGGCGCGATCCTCGCGTCGGCCTTCGGCGGTCTGGGGACGTTGCTGGCGGCAATCGGCCTGTACGGCGTGATCGCGTTTTCCGTGGCGCGGCGGACCCGCGAAATCGGTGTCCGCATGGCGCTCGGCGCCAATCCCGGCACCGTGCTGGCAATGGTGATGCGGCAGGGCTTGACGATCGTCGCGATGGGAATGCTTACGGGCGGCCTGCTCGCCGGGGCCGCGGCCTCGGCGCTGCGCGGCGTGCTTTACGGGATCACTCCCTTTGATCCGATCGCATGGGGGTTTGCCCTGAGCGCGATGCTCGCCGCCGCGGCGCTCGCCAACTTCGTTCCCGCCCGCCGCGCCATGCGCGTCGAGCCGATGTCGGCGCTGCGCACTGAATAGCGCGCCGCTTCGGCCGGCGCAGTTCGGTATACTTTCGTCCGAATGAAAACCCTGCTCAAGATCGTGGCGGCGCTCGCCGCCTTGGCCCTGATCGTTGCGGCCGGCGGCTACGCCTACCTGATGTTCGCGTTCCCGAAGGTTCCGCCGGCTCCGTCGGTCACGTTCGACGCTTCTCCCGAGAGACTGGCTCGCGGCGAATACCTCTCCGAGCACGTCGTCGGTTGCTCGACCTGCCACACGCAACGCGACTGGACGAAATTCTCGGGACCGGCGAAGCGCGAATTGCTGGGCGCCGGGAACGAGCCGTTCAACCTTGGCCCAGCCGGGTTCCTCTATTCAAAAAACATCACGCCGGCGGGCATTGGCTCGTGGACCGATGGCGAGCTGCTTCGCGCGGTAACGCAGGGCGTGTCCAAGGACGGCACGCCGCTCTTCCCGCTGATGCCGTATCCACACTTTGGCGCGATGGCCGAGGAGGACGTGCACGCGGTGCTGGCGTACGTCCGCTCGTGGAAGGCCGTCGAAGGCGTGGCGCCCGCGCGGCGCTTGAGTTTTCCGCTCAACCTGATTGTTCGCACCATGCCGGCCGCCAACACCTATCAGACGCGGCCGTCGCCGGATGACAAGTTGGCGTATGGGAAGTACATGACGCGCTCCGCCCTGTGCAGCGACTGCCATACGCCGATCGACGATCGCGGCACGCCGCTGCCGGGAATGGATTTCGCCGGCGGCATGGAGTTCCTGGAAACCGGATTCCGGGTTCGCGCCGCGAATATCACGCCCGACGCCAACACCGGGATTGGTTCGTGGACCGAGCAGCAGTTCATCGACAAGTTCAAGGGGTTTGAAGCCTCGGCCACGGCGACGCTGAGCGAGAGCGAGCGCGCTCAGAACACGCCAATGCCGATCACCGCGTATGCCGGCATGACCCGAGAGGATCTGTCGTCGATCTACGCCTACTTGAGGACGCTCAAGCCGGTCACCAACCGGGTCGACCGGTTCCCGGATGCCAAATAGGGTCTTGGGTCCTGAGGTCTCGAGGTCCTGAGGTCTTGATGTTTGAATATCTGACGGGCATTTACAACATCACGCCGACGCCGTTCAAAGCGGACGGTTCGCTCGATGAGCCAAGCCTGCGACAGCTCACCGAGTTCACGCGCGGCACGCGCGTGCACGGCATGACGATTCTCGGCGTGCTCGGCGAGGCCGACAAGCTCACCGAGTCCGAGCGCGATCGGGTCACCGCGATCGTGATCGAGGCGGCCGGCGAGGGCTTGCCGATTTGCGTCGGCACGACGCACGCCGGCACCGACGGCTGCATTGCCTACAGCCGGCGCGCGCAGCAGATGGGCGCGAAGGCGGTGATGGTCGCCCCGCCGAAACTGGCGCGCAGCAACGACGCCGCGCTCGAGCGCCACTACCTGGCGGTGGCCGAGGCGGTGGACATTCCGGTGGTGGTGCAGGATTTCCCGCCGGCCGTGGGCGGCATCACGATGAGCGTCGAGCTGATTGCGAAACTGGCGGCCGCCTCGCCGCGGCTGTCGTTTCTCAAGCTCGAGGACGATCCGGTGCCGATGAAGATCACCCAGATTCGCGCGATCTCGAGCGAGGTCAAGATTTTCGGCGGGCTGGGCGGCATGATGTTCCTCGAGGAACTGCGGCACGGCGCGATTGGGACGATGACCGGCTTTGCCTTCCCGGAGATTCTCGTCGAGATCTACACCAGGTTCGTGGCCGGCGACCGCGACGGCGCCACCAGCGTGTTCTATAAGTACCTGCCGATCATTCGTTTCGAGAACCAGGCCCGGATCAACCTGGCGCTGCGCAAACATATCTATCAACTGCGCGGCGTGATCGCCTCATCCCGTGTACGATCACCGTTTACACCGGTCGATGCCGACACGCTGGGCGATCTCGACGACATCCTGGCGCGGCTCGAGCTGCTGACCCGCAAGGCATAAAAGGACGACATGGAATTCGGACTGAAAGGGAAACGTGCGATCGTCATGGCGGCGAGTCGCGGACTGGGATTGGCGTCGGCGATGGGGCTGGCGCGCGAGGGCTGCCGGTTGGTCATCTGCAGCCGCGACCAGCAGCGGATCGAGGCGGCGGCCGACGCGATTCGCAGGGAAACGGGCGCTGACGTCACGGCGCTGGTCGCCGACGTCAGCAGCGCGAGCGAAGCGACGCGGCTGGTCGAGGCGGCGATTGCCGCCTACGGCGGGCTGGAGATTGTCGTCCACAACGCCGGCGGTCCGCCCGCGGGTGAAACGCTGGCGATGACCGACGAGCAGTGGCAGAAGGCGTTCGAGCAGAACTTGCTGAGCTTCACGCGGATCGTCGGCGCCGCGGCGCCGGCGATGAAGCAGGCCGGCTACGGGCGCGTGCTGACAATTGCGTCGTCGTCGATCAAGCAGCCCATCCCGAACCTGGCGCTCTCGAATGCGCTTCGCGCCGGGGTGTGGGGCATTGCCAAGACGCTGTCGCGCGAGCTCGCGCCGCAGGGGATCCTGGTCAATGTGATCGCGCCCGGCCGGATCGATACCGAGCGCATCGCCGAGCTGGATCAGGCCAACGCACAGAAAAGCGGCAAACCGATCGAAGATGTACGTAAGGCGTCGGTCGCGAGCATTCCCCTCGGGCGACTCGGCCGCCCCGAGGAGCTGGCCAACCTGGTCGTGTTCCTGGCGTCGGAAGCAGGCAGCTACATCACCGGTCAAGCGATTACGGTGGACGGAGCTGCGGGGAATGCGCTGTAGAAAGTTCGCCGCTTGAAGTGTTTCAGTCTCGGACTTCTGGTGCTGCTGGCCGTGCCGGCGGGCGCGCAGGTGGCCATTCCCGCGCCGCCGGCGGCGGCAGAGGCGCGGACGGAGTTTTCGGCGTTTCTGGCCACGCTGAGAGACCAGGCGCTCGCCGCGGGCGTGGGCGCCGCCGTGCTCGATCAGGCGCTGGCGGGACTCGAGCCGCTCGAAGTGGTCGTCGAACGCGATCGCAGCCAGGCGGAAGTCGTCCTGACCATCGACCAATACGTGCAGCGGCGGCTCACCAAGGCATTCGTGCGCACCGCGGCGGAGAAACAGCGCGCGCATCGCGTGCAGCTGGATGCGATTGCGAAGAAGTACGGCGTGCCGGGCAGCCTGATCGTCGCGATCTGGGGGATGGAGTCGAACTTCGGCCGCTTCACGGGAACGCGGCCGACCATTCAGGCGCTCGCGACGCTGGCCTGGGAAGGCCGTCGCCGGGCGTTCTTCACGACCGAGTTCGTCAGTGCGATGCAGATTCTCGACAAAGGCTACATCGAGCTCGAGCGGATGAAGGGCTCGTGGGCGGGCGCTATGGGGCAGACACAGTTCATGCCGTCGAGCTACCTGGCGCACGCGCAGGATTACGATGGCGACGGCCGCCGCGACATCTGGAACACGCTGCCTGATGTGTTTGCGTCGATCGCGAATTACATGGCCGCCTACGGCTGGAAGGACGGCCAGACGTGGGGCCGCGAGGTAACCGTGCCGGCAGGCGGCGCCACCAGGCTCGGCGCCTCGGTCGGGTTCCGGCAGAGCGGCTGCCGCGCGGCGCGCGAGCTCACGGTTGCCGTGCCGCTTGCCAAATGGCAGTCGCTCGGCGTGCGAACGGCGGCGGGCACGGCGCTACCCAAGGTCGATCGGTCGGCGTCGTTGCTGCGGGCAGGAGCAAAGACCTACCTGGTTTACGGCAATTACGATTCACTGCTCGGCTACAACTGCGCCCATGCCTACGCGCTCGCGGTGGGACTGCTGTCCGACCGCATCGACTAACATTCAGGGATGGGCCCAACCAAACCGTCGGCCGCGCTGGTCAACTCCGTCCTGGCGCTGGCCGTTGCAGCGATCGGCGTGGCGGTATATTTCGGCGGCCAGGGGCAGCTGCCGCTGGCGATGACCGGGAGCGCGCTGTTCGTGCTTCTTGGCGGCATCGGCTTCGAACTGGCCCGCCGCCGGTCCGCCTGACACCGCGACGTCGCGCTCGCGAGCGTGGCAACGTTTCGATAGAATCGTTGGATGAATGTGAGACGTGTTCTTGGAGTGATCGTCGTGGTTGCGGCTGCCGGATGCGGGCAGAGCGCAACTGAGCCTGCTGCCAGCAGTCCTGCGCCGTCCGCGACCGCGCCGGCTGCCGCACCCGCGACGCCGGCAACGGCGACGACGGTGACATTGATCGAGCCTGGCGAGGGCGCCATGGGCGGGCACATCGACACCTTCCGGTGGGAGCCGGTTGACGGTGCGGATGCCTACGTCATCAGGATCGTCGCGGTCACCGGCGACCGGGTGGTGTGGGAGAGCGCGCCGATGACGGCGACCGAGACCAAGCTGCCGACGACGGTGGCCCTCGAACCCGAAGTGCATACGTGGAGCGTGTCGGCGCGCAAGGGCGGCGCGGTTCTCGTGTCGTCGCCGACGCAGCGATTCACCATCACCCCGTAAGCCACCGATTACACCGATTAACGGACTCACAGGACCCCATGACGAAGGATTTGCTGAACGGCCTCAACGAGCACCTCAAGCTGGAGTTCCGCGCCTCGCACGAGTACGCGGCGATGTCGATCTGGTTGTCGGAACACGACCTGCCGGGGTTTGCGGCCTGGATGCGCAAGCAGTCGTCGGACGAACTGCTGCATGCCCAGCGCATCATCGACCATCTCGTGGAGCGCGATCAGAAAGTGGTGCTGCCGGCGATTGCCGCGCCGCCAATGACGTGGAAATCCGCCGAGGCGCTGTGCTCGCACGTGCTGAAGAACGAACAGGACGTGACCGCATCGATCAACGAGCTGTATGTGCTCGCCGAAAAGGCCAAGGACCGTCCCGGCGTCGTCATGCTGCAGTGGTTCGTCACCGAGCAGATGGAAGAGGAAGCCGCGGCGCGCGCGGTGCTCGGGCGGATCCGTCTCGCCGGCAACACCGGTGTCGGCCTGCTGATGATCGACCAGGAGCTGGCCGGCGGATCGGTGCCCGGCATGCCGGTGTCCCCGACCGACGCCGGGTAGCCCGCCTCGCGCTTCGCGCTTCGGCGCCGCAGACCCTCAATGACGCCACAACGTTGGAACGTAGCCGATGGCCCGCTGACCGAAGCGGGCTTGCGCGCCAAGCTCGAGGCGCTCGGCTATCGAGTGGCGAAGTACGTCTACGAACCGGGCGCGATATTTCCCGATCACAAACACGAGGTCGACAAGATCGATGCGGTCCTCTCGGGCCGCTTTCGACTGGTGGTCCGCGGCCACATGAAAGTGCTCGGGCCCGGCGACTGGATTGAGATCCCCCGCGGCACCATCCACAATGCGGCGGTGATGGGAGACGAGCCGGTGATCAGTCTCGATGCGGTGAGGCTATGAAAATAGCGGTCTTCGGATCCGGTGCGGTCGGCGGATACTTCGGCGGCAAGCTCGCGGCCTCCGGAGAGGAAGTGACGTTCCTGGCGCGTGGGGCGCACCTCAGCGCGCTGCAGCAGGACGGCCT
Organism: uncultured Acidimicrobiia bacterium; assembly: GCA_963795125.1. Lineage (GTDB taxonomy): Bacteria > Acidobacteriota > Vicinamibacteria > Vicinamibacterales > UBA2999 > 12-FULL-67-14b. The sequence continues at coordinate 1,149,700 of CAWCGQ010000003.1, forward strand.
GCACATCGACAGTCCGCTCGGATCGTTGCATCTTCCCAAGGTGCAAGCCACCGATCGCCCGCAGGCGATTGGACCGGTGGACGTGGTGCTGTTCACGGTGAAGCTCTACGACGTCGAGTCGTCCGCCGCCACGCTCGCGCCGCTGATTGGACCGGACACGGTCGTGATCACGCTGCAGAACGGCGTCGACGCCATGGACATGGTCGCCAAGCACGTCGGCGGGGCGCACGTCGCCGGCGGCGCGGCCTACATCGTGGCGGTGATCGACAGGCCGGGCCACATCCGCCACACCGCCGCGCAGCAACTGGTGTTCGGCGAGCGCGACCAGCGCCGCTCGGATCGCCTGGTCGCGTTCGAGGAGGCGGGTGTCCGCGCCGGCTTTCAGGCGAAGGCCAGCGACGACGTGCAGGCCGATCTGTGGACCAAGTTCGTTCGCCTCGCGACCTGGAGCGGCATGACTACGGTGACGCGATCGCCGATGGGCGTGGTCCGTGACACACCCGAGACATTCGCATTGATGATGGCGGCGATCGACGAGGTGATCGCCGTCGGGCGTGCTCGCGGCGTGAACCTGCCGGCCGACCTCACCGACACCACCCTCGCCATGATCAGGAATTTCCCGGCCGGCTCCAAGTCGTCGATGCTCGAAGACATCGAGCGGGGCCGCCGACTCGAGTTGCCGTGGCTGAGCGGCGCCGTCGTCCGCCTCGGCAGGGAAGCGGGCGTGCCGACGCCGATCCATCAGTTCATCACCACGGTCCTGACGCCGTTCGTCGCCGGCCAGCGCTAGAATAGCTTCACCATGCCGGTCCGGTCAGGTGCTTCACAGCGTCGGATGCTGTTAGGTGGCGCGTTGATCGCGCTCGCCGTCCTTCGACCGAACACCGCTGCCCCCGCCTTCGCCCTTTCGCGATTACCGTCGATCATGTTGTGGGCGTGGGAGCGTCCGTCGGACCTCCGCGCCATCACTGCCGATACCGGCGTCGCGTTCCTTGCGCAGACTGTCACGATCGATCCCGATCGGGTCACCATTGCGTCGCGCCGGTGGCCGCTGAAGGTTGCGCCTGGCACGATGCTGTCCGCGGTGACGCGCATCGAAATGCCGGTCACACGACCGGTCGACGACGATGCCGAACGTATCGCGCGCGCGATCACCGAGACCGCGCGCTTTCCGGGCGTGGCGGCGGTGCAGATCGATTTCGATGCTACGGAGTCGCAACGCGTGTTCTATCGCCGCCTGATCGAAGATGTCCGCGCTCGCATCGATGCGAAGGTGCCGATGTCGATCACCGCGCTCGCATCGTGGTGTGTCGGCGATCGATGGCTGGACGGCCTGCCGATCGATGAAGCCGTGCCGATGTTGTTCCAGTTGGGGCCATTGAACGAGCCCTATCGAAGCGTCGCGCTCGCGCCGGACGCCGCGCATCCGTTGTGTCAGTCATCGCTCGGTACGTCGCTCCACGAGCCGATGGCGCTTCGGCCCTCGGGCCGGCGCATCTACGTCTTCAATCCGGAGTCCTGGACCCGGTCATCGATCGAGCGCGCGCAACGTTACGCGCGCGGAGAGGGAATGCTGCCGTGACCTTGGGCACCTGCGTGCGGATCGCCGTTGCGACGATTGTTGCCAACGTTCTCGCGATCGGGCTGGTCTGGGCGTGCGGACCTTTCATCGCGACGTTCGCCACCGTTAGCGTCGTCGACCCGCCGGATCCGGCCGCTTTCGTGAATGGTGAGATCGGTGTGCTTCGTCCGCGGTTCCGGCGCGAGACGCTCGCGGTGGGGTATCGAACGCTGAGTGGGCAACCGCCGTTGAACATTAGCGAGACCAGCACCGCTAGCGAGGCCTTCCCGGGCGATGACTTCGCCTGGCGTGGAATCCCAGAAAAGGTTCTGGCTCCCGCTACAGCGAACGACGCCGTCCCGAGAACCCGGCGACTGGTCGAATACTCAACGCCGCCGAATTGCACCCAGAACGCGTTCGACACGGCGGTTGCGACTTTCGAGTTGCGGCAGCAGCACTACGGGGCCGGCAGCGCTTCGTTACGCGCCTGGGTCGAGGCACAGGCAGCAGTGTTTGCGAACTGCCAAGAAGAGCCGTTGATGCTGCCGGTGCCAGCGCCGTCTTCGGCAGATGCGCTGGCCAGGTCGGATCGCGCCTATCAAACTGCCGCGGCGTACTTCTACGGCATGCAGTACGACGAAGCGGCGCGCCGGTTCCGCGCGATCGGCGGCGACGTCGAGTCGCCGTGGCGGGAATATGGACGCTATCTCGCGGCGAGATCGCTGATTCGCACCGCGACGATGGGCGCGGGGACAGCCGAGGCCAGGCAGCAGGCATTGAAGGATGCGGAGCAGGAACTCCTCGCCGTAATACGCGATCCGATTGCCGCGCCGCTGCAGGCCTCTGCGAAAGGCCTGCTCAGGTTTGTTCGTGTTCGCTCTCAGCCCTTCGAGGAGTTGCGCGCCATAGCGACGCGGCTGACGTCCACGACCGGTGAAGTATCCAGGTCCGAGCTCAATGAACTGACTTTCCTGCTCGATCGCGAGATCGGCAACACCATCGACTTCGACTACACGGACGTTCCGTCGGTCGACCGGCTGCGGGAATCGCATGATCTCATTGACTGGATTGTCGCCATACAAGGTCGCGGACCAGCCGCGCGCGATCGCGCCGTTGCTCGATGGCGAGAAACCAGGTCGGTGCCCTGGCTGGTGGCCGCGCTGACGCATCTCCAAGAGCCTCACGAATCAGCCAGCGCACTGCTCGATGCCGCCGCGGGCATCCCGCCATCGTCACCGTCGTTTGCAACGGTGGCGTTCCTGCGCGTGCGCTTGCTGATCGCACTGGATCAGAAGGATGCCGCCCGAGGAGTGCTTGCGACGCTGCCGGACACCGTTGAACCCGGTGTGTCCGCGGAAACGATCAACTTGTATCGCGCCGAACGGCTCATGACCGCGCTATCACTCGACGAGTTTCTCGTCGCTGCGCCGCGCCAAGCGCTTTGGGGGCTCGAGCCTACGCCCGCGACAGCCAGCTTCGATGAAGACTCGGCCACGGTGCTCGAGAGCCGCTTCACCCTTGATCGGCTGATCGACTCGGGCATATCCACCACGTTGCCATCCCGCTTGCGCGCGCGAGTGGCGGTCGCCGGATTCACCAGGGCGATTGTCCTCGATCGCCATGACGTCGCTCGCAGGATAGCGCCGGTGTTGAAGACGCTGGCTCCGCAGCTCGCCGCGGATATCGACCGCTACCTGCAGGAAACAACGCCGGCGGGACAAAAGCGCGCGGCGGTGCTGCTCATCCTACGGACACCGGGGATGACACCCGAGGTCCCGGGTTTGGACGATTCCGTATCGATTGACTACGTCGAACCGCGGCGAATCTTTGGAGTGTTCACGAATGTGTGGTGGTGCGGGAAGTCAGACCGGAGGCCGTTCAGAGGCTCGGCGGCTTCAGAGTTGATTCACACGTTGTATCCGGACCACACGGTTCCGTATCCCGCATTCGTCACCGCGGAGGAGCGCGCGGTGGTGGAGCGCGAACTGGCGGCGATTGACGCCACCGGGCCTGCGACCCGCTTCCTGGCGACCGCTGCACTCGAGTGGGCGCGCGAGCGGCCGGCCGATCCCGATGCCGCCGAAGCTCTTGGGCGCATTGTCTCAGGCTGGCGACGCGCCTGTCGCGATCAGGCTGATGCGGATCTCTCGCGGCGATCGTTCCAGGCGCTACATCGCCAGTTTCCCAACAGCGAGTGGGCGAAGCGCAACAAGTATTGGTATCGCTGATACGTTCGAACACGCTTCGGCAAATCCATGGCAGACGACCAGAAATTGCGCGAGCTGATGCGCGAGTATCAAGCCGGGCGCTTCGAGGCGTTCGACGAGATTTACGCCTCTCTCGCGCCCGCCTTGCGCCGCTACCTGCTGTCGCAGGCGCGCGACGCCGCCAAGGCGGACGACCTGGTCCAGGAGACGTTTCTGCAGATCCATCGCGCCCGCCATACCTACGATGCGTCGTTGCCGTTGATGCCGTGGGTGCTCGCGATTGCGCGTCACGTGTGGCTGATGGACCGCCGCACGCGCTCGCGACGCCCCTCGGCAGCGGACGACGTGATGACGATGGAGCTGCCGGTGAGGGCGGAGGCGGCAGTGCTTGCCGAGCGCGTCGAGGTCAGGCGCGCCCTGCGACAGATGGCGCCGGCCCGGCGTGACGCGGTCATTCAGCATCACCTGCTTGGCTTCAGCTTCAAGGAGATCGCGCAGCGAACCGGGATTGCCGAGACCGCGGCCAAGCTGCGGTCGAGCCGCGGCATGGCGCAACTGCGCGCGCTCCTGAAGGGGCAGCGCTGACCGTGAACGCGATGCCCTCCGATCTGCGCGACCGCCTCGCGGCCGACTACCGGCCGGTGCGCGCGCTGGCGTCGCCGTGGATGCGCGCGATGTGGGTGCTGCCCTTCGCCGCGATCGCGCTGGTCGCGGCGCCGCTCGCGTTCAACGTCCGGCAGGACGCGGCGCACCTCGGCTGGATCGGCCTGTGGGGATTCTCAGTCCTCCAGTCGGCGATTGGCCTGGTGGTGGTGGCCGCGGCGCTGCGCGAGTCCATACCCGGACGCGGGTGGAGCGGTGGAGCGATCGCGCTGTGGTTGGCGATGCCGATGGTGGCGATCGCCGCGGTCACGCTGGTGAGCTGGCAGCTCAGTCCGGCGGTGATCCGCAGCGCGTGGTGGCTGGTGTGGGGCCTGTGCTTGAGCGGCTCGGCAGTCACTGCGCTGCCGGTGGTCGCCCTGGCGAGCGTGCTCGCGGCGCGGGCCTACCCGACGCGGCCGCTATTGGCCGGCGCGATGCTGGGTCTTGGCGCCGGATTGATGGCCGACGCCGGATGGCGCGCCTTCTGCCACCTCAGCGAGCCCGCGCATGTGCTGTCGGCACACCTGGCGGCGGTGATGCTGTCGACGGCAATCGGGGCGCTCGGGTCGCTGAGGCTCTGGACTAGACCAGGAACACCCGCTCGATAAACCAGTAGAGTCCGGCGGCGATCACGGCGATCGATCCCGCCATCGCAATCCGCTGCGACGCCGTTTCGCTGGTGCGCCGGATCGCTGCCAGCGCTCCGGCCACCACGCCGACGATCAGCAACTGACCGACCTCGACGCCGAGATTGAACGCGAACAGCGACCAGCCGAGCGCAGCCTGCGGCAAGCCAAACTCCTTCAATACATAGGCGAAGCCGAAGCCGTGGATGAGGCCGAAGGCCACCGCCAGCCAGGCGCGAATGTCGGCCTCAGGCGCCGACGATCCCAGGGCCACAGACCTGTCCGCCGTAGCGCGAAGCGCGAAGGTGGAAGGCGCAGAACTCTTTTGTCTCGCACGCAGGACAAGCAGGTTGTCCGCTCCGACGACGACAATGGTCAGCGCGATCAGCGGCTCGATCAATCGCGCCGCCGGCGAGAGGATGTCGAGCGCGGCCAGCGACAGCGTGATGCTGTGTCCGATCGTGAAGGACGTGACGATCAGCGCCAGCCGCGACAGGGTTCCGCCGAGCAGCAGCAGTCCGATCAGGAACAGGATGTGGTCCGGCCCAATCAGGATGTGCTCGATGCCCGACAGCACGAACGTCTTGACCACCGCCCAGCGGCCCTGCGTGCTGCCGGCGTAGTAATCGGCGCTGCGGTGCGAGGCATCGAGGATCAGCTGCAGCTTGAGCGCGGTGTCTTCGTAGATGTTGATGAAGGTCTGGTGGATCGGATCGTACGGGAACACGTAGGCGTTGATGCCGATTTGTCCGGGCCGCGGTCCGCTCGCCGTGAACGCGAGCCGAAGGCTTTGCCGGTCGGGCACCACCTCGAGCGCGCCCCAGGTCAGCGTCGCCGGCGTGCCGTCGAGCGTCAGGGTGAGCCTGGGGCCGAGCAGCGCCACCAGCGCATCGCGATACCGGGCGGCGGTGGGCGGATCCAGCAGCGAGTCGGCGTCGGTGACGCCGAGGTCGTGGGCGGCATCGAGATCGTGGACCACCAGCGTGCCGCGCAGGCCGCTGCCGTCGAGATGAAGGTCGAGGTAGCTGAACGGCGCCGGGTGCGCGAGGGCTGGCGCCGCCGAGAGCACCAGCACCGCCGCGACGAGCGATCGAATCAGCCGCTGAATCATCCTCGGCTTAAGACGACCCGGGAGGCCGCCCAGATCCAGGTGACGCAAACCAGGGCCGTCAGCAGGACGTCGCTCGGCCAGTGGGCCCCGAGCGCGACCCGGGCCGCGCAGCCGGCCAGCAGCAGCCCGAACGAGAGCACCACGACCGGCCAACGATACGGCGCCTTCTTACGGACCGCCGCCAGGACGCCGACGGCCCCGAACGTGACGCTGAAGAAGGTGATGGTGGTAGACGGGAATGAGTAGCCGGACGGATTGCCGGCCACTGCGATCAGTTCGCGAGACGGCCGCGGGCGCATGAAGAGCGCTTTGGTCGATTCGGCCCCGTACTGTTCGATCAGGATGCAAAGGAATACGAGCGCGAGGCCGCGCCACCCGGCGACGAACACCGACGTGACCAGTGCGATCGCCATGACGTAGTACTTGGCCGGCGCCGGCGCCAGCCGGCTGAGCGGCGCTGCCCACGATTCGGGCGGAGGCGTCGCCCTCTGAAGGGCGCGCGCGGCCTGAATGTCACCGGCGAAGTAGGGCTCCATCCTGACGCCGACGGCGATCAACACCGTGACCGCGGCGGCAATCAGGAAGGGGAGCAGGGGCGAACGCATCGGGGCTTACTGTACCGCACCGGCCGAACGGAACAGATCGAGCAAGGCCGGGAGGGTCCTCGCCGGCATCATCGCGTAGATCACCCGCCGGCCCTCGCCGTAGACGAGCGCGCGGGCGCGTCGCCGTTCGATGAACGCCAGTGTGGCCTGGGGGTTGGTGACGAGCGCCTCGTCTTCAAGACGCGCGATGGCCTGGGTCCGGGTGATCCTGGTATCGAGATACTGCCGGCCGACGTCGGTGACCACCGGCAGCAGCGCCGGCAGCAACTCCTCGAGCCGGACCAGCGTGTCAATGCCGCCGGGGTCGAGCGCGGCCGCCGGGAACAGCCGATCGCGATACAAAGCGGCGCGTCGGCCCGCCGGCATCGCCAGGTCAGCACCCACCTCGGCGGCGCCTTCCATCATCAGCAGGTGGCGTCCGAAGGCAGGCGTCAGCTGCAGCTCCGGCCACCGGCGTTCGGCAAACACGCGGTCGATCAATAGATGCTGGCTGTGATGTCCCGCGTAGCCTTCGTGGCACCCCAGCCGGAGGGCGCGCGACACGTCGATCGGCCCGTTGTCGTTGACCTCGATGATGGTCCGATCGCCGCCGGCGTAGCGGGCAAACGCGTCCCACGGCATGTTGCGGTGAAACCTGAGCGTGACCGTCTCGTTGGTCGGCAGATCGATCACCGGGGCGACGGCGTCGCGGCACGCCTCGATCGCCATCTGCATCACCGCCTGCTTGCGCCCGTCGGGGATGCTCATGCGCTGGCGGAAGGCGGTGACCCGGTCGATCAGCCTGCCGCTGCCGGGCAGCAGGCGATCGATCTCCGCAACGGTGGTCTTGACGAGGTCGGCGTCGGGCTGGCTGAACGCGACCGCGAACTCGTCGCGCGCCTGCTCGTCGACGCTGGTGGTCCGGCCGAGCAGGCGTCCGGCGGCAAAGTCGAGCGCGCGCAGTTGGCGATCGAGATAGTCGATGCGCGCCTTGTCCACGGCAGTGCCGACATCGTCCGCGTGCCGATCGATGCCCTGCTGCAGAACGTGAATGTCGGCGGCGATGCCGGCGACCGCTACTCTCGGGCCCGGGATGAGGGCGTCGGCGCCCCGCCAGGCCTCGACGAGGTCGGGATCGTGCTGCGCCAGCTGCAGGGCGGCGCGGACGTAGCCCTCGGCGATGGTGTCGAGCGCCGGCGGCGCGCCGGTGCAGGCGATCGCCATGATGGTGAGGCCACACCCATGCAGGACGCGGATCAAGCGCCGGCGCCGCGTTGTCATATCTTGTCCACGGCGGTTGACATCCGCCGACCAGTAAGGCTGAATGCATCATCCTATTACTTTGGCGCCCCCTTCGAGGCGCGACGGAGGCAGCATGCGTCGGGTTGTGATCACTTTTTGCGCGATCGTTGCGGCGGCGGCCTGTGGCCAGCCTGCCGCGCCGCCGGCGGCCTCGCCCGCGCCGGCCGCCACGAAACTCGGCATTCGCCCGGCCGGCGATACCGAGCTCCAGCCCGACATGAGCCAGGTGCCTCCCGAGCTGCAGCAGGTGTTTGCGCACATCGACGACAACATCGATGCGCACGTCGAGAACCTGCAGAAGTGGATTCGCCAGCCGAGCATCTCCAATTCGGGTGAAGGCATTCCCGAGTCCGCGGAAATGGTCAAGGGCTTCTTCGACGAGCTCGGCTGCCAGCAGACGCAGGTGTTCGACGTCGGTGTCACCGAGTACGGCTCGCCGGGCAATCCTGTGGTCTACGCGAAGTGCGACGAGGGCGCGGAGAAGACGCTGTTGATCTACTGGATGTACGACACCATGCCGGTGACCCAGCCCGACGCGTGGACCTCGCCGCCGTTTGAAGCGCGGCTGGTCGAGCAGGCGCCGTACAAGAAGGTGCTGATCGGCCGCGGCGCCACCAACTCCAAGGGTCCGCAGATGTCGCAGCTGAACGCGCTGCGCGCGATCAAGGCGGTGCACGGCAAGCTGCCGGTCAACGTCATCTTCGTCGCCGAGGGCGATGAGGAGCGCATGGACATCGGGCTTCGCAAGTTCGTCAAGGATCATCCCGAACTGCTGGCCAGTGCCGACGCGATGCTGTTGTTTGGCGGCCAGTCCAACAGCGGCAGCGGCAGCTACGGCGCCGGCTCGGAAGGCTGCGTCTACGTCGAGCTCACGACCAGCGGCAAGTCGTGGGGCCGCGGCCCGATTCAGTCCGACATCCACGGCTCCAACAAGCGCAGCGTCGACAGCCCGGCCTGGCGGCACATCAAGATGCTGGCGTCGCTCGTGTCCGATGACGGCAACACGCCGAAGATCGAGGGTTTCTACGAAGGCATGCAGCCGATCGAAGGCTTCCAGGAAGCGGAGCTGAAGACCGCCGCGGCGCGCACCGATCTCAAGGTCGCGGCCGAGAACGTCGGCGTCGGCCGGTTCATCTCCGAGGATCCGTTCACGATGCTGAAGATGCAGCGCTACGGCACGTCGTTCAATCTCGACGGCATCTGGGGCGGCAACATGTATGCGGGCGGCGCCGGCGCGATCCTGCCGAACAAGGTGACGTCGAAGCACAATTTCCGCTACGTGCCGAACATGACCGGTCCCGGGATCGTCAAGAAGCTGCGCGCGCAGCTCGACAAGAACGGCTACCAGGACGTCGAGGTCAAGATGATCGGCGACGTGCCCTGGGCGAAGATGAGCGCGGATTCGGACCTTGGCCGCGCGATGCAGCGCGCCTATCAGCTGATGAACATCCCGCACGGCGAGCCGCGCGCGGAATGGTCGATCGGCGGCGGCGGCGCCGGCGCGGGCGGCTACTGGCCCGCCTACATGTTCGGCAACGGCGAGGTCGGCGAAAAAATTTCCAACTTCAAGGGCGTGCCGATCGTTGGCGGCGGCGCCGGCAACGGCGGCCGGGCGCACGCGGCAAACGAGTACTATGTGATTGAGGGCGCCGGCAAGGTCTACGGCATGGCCGGGGCGGAGAAGACGGTGGCCGCGCTGGTCTACGCGTGGGCCGGCAAGGTTCCGCCATCGACCGCCAAACCGGCGACCAAGACCAACTAATCGGCGGCACATGATCGGCGTTCACGAACTTGCCAAGCAGTATCACGTCGGCGATCACGTGGTGCATGCCCTCAGGGGCGTCACCATGTCGGTCGCCGCCGCCGAGTTCGTGACGGTGGTCGGGCCCTCCGGGTCCGGCAAGTCCACCTTCATGCACATCCTCGGCTGCCTCGACCGGCCGACCAGCGGACGATATCTCTTGAACGGCCGCGACGTGTCGACGCTGCCGTCCGACGAGCTGGCGCGCGTCAGGAACGAAACCATCGGCTTCGTGTTCCAGGGCTTCAACCTGCTGGCGCGCACCTCCGCGGTCGAGAATGTCGAATTGCCGCTGCTCTACACGCGCAACGGCGTGGTCAGGGCGAACGAGCGTCGCGATCGCGCCATGGCCGCGCTCGAAGCGGTCGGCCTGACCGATCGGGCCGAGCACCACCCCAATCAACTGTCGGGCGGCCAGCAGCAGCGCGTCGCGATTGCCCGCGCGCTGGTCACCGAGCCGTCGTTGTTGCTTGCCGACGAGCCGACCGGCAACCTGGATTCAACCACCAGCCACGAAGTCATGGAGATCTTCGCCAGCCTGTGCGCCGATCGGGGCATCACCATCGTCGTGATCACGCACGAGCGCGACATTGCGGCCTACGGCACGCGGACCGTCGATTTCAAAGACGGTCTGATCGTCTCCGATCGCACCAGCCCCAAGAGCTCCGCACCGGCCGCGGCCCTGGTGGTATGAAGAAGCTGCTGCGACACCCCACGGTCGATATCGCGATCAAGGCGCTCGGCCGCAATCGCCTGCAGACCGGCCTCACCATGCTCGGCATCACCGTCGGCGTGGCGACGGTGCTGGCGATGATGGCGGTGGGCGCCGGGGCGCAGCGCTCGATCGAACAGCAGGTGCGCGCGGCAGGATTGAATCAGCTGACCATCCGCGCCGGCAACTGGCGACCCAAGATCACCGACAGCGACGAGGCGGTCGCGCACCAGGGCGATGCCCGCGACACCTTGCGCCACCCGCTGCATCGGCTCCGCGACGATGTCGTGAAGGCGGCGTTTCACCCGGAAGACGATCCGATGGAGAAGCACGACCATCCAACGGCGCGGCAGCGGCTGGGCGATCTGGAAGCGGGCCTCGGCTCCGCGGCCACCATGACGTTCGCCGATGCCGAGGCGATCCGCAAGGTTCCCGGCGTTCAATACGTCGCCGGCGGCATTCACGAGAACGTGCGGGTGCATCTCGGCGCGAAGCGATGGTTCACCCGCATGCACGGCACCGACGTGATGATGCCGTCGATCAAGCGTGCGTGGACGTTCACCGGCGGTCGATTTTTCACCGGGCGGGAGCAGGAGCGCGCCGCGCAGGTGGTGGTCATCGGCCAGGTGGTGGCCGATCGATTGTTCGGCGCAGGGGCCAATCCCGTCGGCCAGGAGGTGATGCTGTGGAACCAGACCTTCGAGGTGATCGGTGTCGTCACCAGCGCCACCTGGGTGGTGCAGCCGGCGGCGGGCGACGATCAGTTCGACGCGGTTTACATGCCGTACACCACCACCCAGCGGCTGCTCAACCTGTCGAAGCTGAACGACATCACGGTGACCGCCGAGTCGTCCGGTGACGTGTCGCGATTGTCGAAAGAGATCACCCAGCTGCTGCGCGCGCGACACGGCATTGGCGACAACGACCCCGACGACTTCACCATCATCACCCAGGCCACCAAGGCGCTGACCACCGGCGGGCTGCCGCCGGGTGTCGCCCGCGCGGTCGCGGCCAACGTCGCCGAGCTCGAGAAGGTCACGCTCGAACAGCTGGCCTTGACGATGGAGCGCGCCAGCCGGACGATGACATGGTTGCTGGCGGCGGTCGCGGCGGTGTCGCTGCTGGTCGGCGGCATCGGCATCATGAACATCACGCTGCTGTCGGTCACCGAGCGGACCCGCGAGATCGGGCTGCGCATGGCGATGGGCGCCCGCCGCAAGGACGTGATGCGCCAGTTCCTGTTCGAGGCGGTGGTGATCAGCGCCGCCGGAGGCCTGGTCGGGATCGTGGTCGGGGTGATCGCCTCGATCGGCATCGCGCGCTCGCTGCAGTGGGCGACCGTGGTGTCGCCGCTGTCGGTGGCGCTCGCCTTCGGCGTCGCCACCGCCGTGGGGGTGTTCTTCGGCTGGTACCCGGCGCGGCGGGCCGCCCAGCTCGATCCGATCGTCGCGCTGAGGCGCGAGTAACTCGAGCCTCCGGCCCTCTCCGATGCTCCGATTTCTCTACGTCAGCGCGCAGATTGCCCTGCGGGCGCTCAATCGCAACCGGTTGCGCACCGCGCTGACCATGCTCGGCGTCGTGATCGGCGTCGCCGCGGTGATCGCCATGGTCGCGCTCGGCTCCGGCGCGCGCGGTTCGGTCGAGACCTCGCTCAAGTCCGCCGGCACCAACATCATCCAGGTCAGCGCCGGCAACTTCACCCGCGGCGGCGAGAGCATGAACATCGCGAGCGGCCTCGGCGCCGCGACCACGCTGACGCTCGAGGACGCGGGCGCCATTCGGCAGATCGCCGGCGTGCAGGGCGTCGCCGGCGGCGTCAGGAATCGCGCCTTTGTGCAGGCGCCGCATCGCCGGTTCTTCACGCAGGTCCGTGGCGTCGATCGCGCGCTCGCCGACATTCATGGCTGGGAGTGGCTGGGCGGGTCGTTCGCACCGTCCGCGGACGCCGCCGTGATGGGCCGGGCCGCGGCGCGCGAGTTGTTCGGCGAGGGATTCGATCCGGTCAACGACCGCATCACCATCGGCGATCGCAGCTTTACGGTGAGTGGCTACTTCCGGACCACCGACCCGGACATGGACGAGGCGGTGTTCGTGCCGCTGGCGTCGGCGCAGGCGATGTTGAAGGTCGGTCATCTGCAGACCATCACCGTTGCCGTCGAGCAGGCCGGCGACGCCACCCGCATCGCGGAGCAGATCACCACGCTGTTGCGCGATCGCCACGGCCGCGGCCGTCAAGCGGCGCGCGGGCCCGGGCTCGGCGGCAACCAGCTGCCCGGTGGCGGCGGCACCGGCGCGGTCGACGACTTCACCGTCAAGACGCAAGCCGCGGCGAACGTCACCAAGGGCCTCTACACGTCGGTGGCGGCGTTTGCGCTGGCGAACATGCCGAAGCTCGACGAGATCACGCTGCAGGAGATGTCGAGCACGCTCAGCCGCGCCGGGTCGACGATGACGGCGCTGCTCGGCAGCATTGCGGCGATCTCGCTCGTCGTCGGCGGCATCGGCATCATGAACATCATGCTGGTGTCGGTCACCGAGCGGACCAAGGAGATCGGCCTTCGCCTCGCTGTCGGTGCGCGCCGGCGGGACGTGCTGCTGCAATTCCTCGTCGAGGCGATGGTCATGAGCCTGATCGGCGGTGTGCTTGGCGTCGGCGTCGGCTTAGTGGGCGCCAGGACGCTGACCGCGGTGCTCGACTGGCCGACCGAGGTGTCCGTCGCGACGCTGGCGTCTGCCTTTGCGATCGCCGCCGCCGTCGGCATCGTGTTCGGCTTCTACCCGGCCCGGAAGGCGTCGCGGCTGGACCCGATCGAGTCGCTTCGCTACGAATGAGCGGTCAGCGGGAGCCGGTAAACGGAATTTCGATCTCGAACGGCTCGCCGCGCACCGAATACCTCAAGGTCACCATGGTGCCGCTCTCGTCTAGCGGCGCCCCGGCCGCCACCCAGCTCTCGCCGCTGTCGTCGATCGCGAGCGGCAGCGTTTCCGCCACGCCCATCGGCCGCGTGATCACCATCACCACCGCGCTGGCGATCGACGCCGGCAAGTCTTCGCGAACCGCATTGCTGAACCACACCCGGTGCCTGCCGGTCTTGTCGAACACCACTTCGTAATGCGTTTCGCCGTTCATCATCACGATGCCGCCGTGGTGCGGCGAGTGATCGCCATGCGGCGTGGTGATGCCGGCATGCTGCGAATCGGCGGGCGTCCTGCCGGCGTCGGCGGCCGGCGTCTCGGGTGGCGGGGAGCACGCGGTACTCGCCAGCAGGGCCAGGACGATCGCGAATCTCATTTGAAGATCGACTTCGGCATCTTGACGTGCACGCCCATCGTCCCATCCACCAGTTGCGTGATGGCGACGTCGCCGGCCAGGCTGGTCAGCTGGTAGGCCTGGTGCTTGTCCATGTTCTTGTTGGCCGCGAGGAAGTCGACCATCTCCTGAATGGCGACCCGGGTGGCTTTCGTCAGGTCGACGTCGGTGCCCATCGAGATGTAATACAGATCCGTTTCCGCGCGAGGCCAGGCCAGCTTCATGCCCTTGCGCACGGTGAGCTGCAGCCTGCCGCGCAGCGAGGTTTCGATGCCGGTTTGATCGACCTCGCCGTCGCCTTGCGCCGCGTGACCGTCGCCGACCTCGAACAGCGCACCGCGCACGTGGACCGGAATGAACAGGGTCGTGCCGGCAACCAGTTCCTTGTTATCGAGATTGCCGGCGTGGGTGCTGGGCGGGTTGCTGCTGACGCGGCCGACTTCCAGCGCCGGCGCCACGCCCATGCTGCCGAAGAACGGACGTAGCGGGAATGACCACGCCCGGCAGGAAAGTCGCGGTCATGCTGGTGCGATCGAGCGGGATGATGGTCTGGCCGCGGCTGGGATCGCAGTTCTCGCGAATGAATCCGCTGCAGCCGTTGTAGCCGTAGGCGATCGGCAGATCGATCGACAGCACCTTCACTTCCAGCGCATCGCCCGGTTCGGCGCCGGTGACGAACACCGGACCGGTGAGGATGTGGCCGCCGGGGCCGCGATCTTTTACCTGATCGACGATCGCCCGCAGCGAGGCCTGGATCTCGGAGGCGGGCACCCCGGACTTTTCGAGGCGATCGGGTGTCGACGTCAGCAGCGTGTCGACGTCGATGATGTCGCCGGAGTTGATGGTCAGGACCGGTTTGGTCTCGGCCCAGTAATGACCGTAGGCGACGGTGGTCGGCGTCGCCTCCAGCCGATGCGTCGTCGGCGATTGGGCCGCCACGGCGGCCATGGCGGCGGTGACAAGGCCGAGGGTGAAACCGAGTGTCTTCATTGGTCGATCGCCTTCTGCTGCATGAGCATTCTACACGCCGGGCAGGTTGGTTTTGGGCCATGCTATTGGCGCATGTCTCAACCGTGGTACCGCGAGGTCACCGGGCCTCAGTGGAAAACTTTCCTCACCACGTTTGCCGCGTGGACCCTTGATGCGTTCGACTTCACCATCATCACCTTCGTCCTGACCGACATCAGGCGCAGCTTCGAGGTCAACCTCGCGCTCGCCGGGGCGCTGGCGACCGTGACGCTGCTCTTCCGGATGGTCGGCGGCATCGGCGCCGGCACCTACGCCGATCGCTACGGCCGGAAGGGGCCGATCCTGTTTTCGATCGCCTGGTACACCGCCTTCGCGTTCTTGAGCGGCCTCTCCACCAGCTACGCGATGCTGTTCGCCTTTCGCGGCCTGTTCGGCATCGGCATGGGTGGCATGTGGGCCGCGGGCATGCCGCTTGCGCTCGAACAATGGCCGGCGAAGCATCGCGGCATCGCGTCAGGCATCCTGCAGGGCGGCTACTCCGCGGGCTTCCTGCTGTCGTCGCTCGTCTATCAGCTCGGCTACCCGCTGATTAACGACGACCCCGATCGGGCGTGGCGCTTCATGCTGTGGGCCGGGGTGCTCCCCGCCATCGCGGTGTTCTACATGATGACGCGGGTCAGCGAAAGCCCGCTGTGGCTCGAGCAGCAGCGTCTGCGCGCGGGCACGCCGCAGCGGTTGTCGCTCGCGCGCCTGTTCGACCCCGACCTGCGCTGGGTGACCATCCATACGTCGCTGCTGATGGGCGCCTTCGTGTGGATGTATCAGTCGACGACGATCTGGTACCCGACGCTGCTGGCCGCCCTCAAACAACAGCCGCTGGCGTTCCTGCTGTTGTTGAATGCCGGCGGCGTGATCGGCTCGATCGCGTTCGGCACGCTGTCCGAGAAGTGGGGCGGCCGCCGCGGCGCCGCGACGCTCGGCATGGTCGCGGGGGTGCTGTCGGCGCCGATCTACCTGTTCTCCGAAACCAGCAACGGCTTGCTGCTTGGCGCCTGGCTGATCGGCTTCTGCGCCTCGGGCGCCTGGGGCATCGTGCCCGGCTACCTGTCCGAGCGCTTTCCGACCGAAGTGCGCGGCGTCGGCACCGGCTTCTCGTATCACGTCGGCGTGGGCATCGGCGCGTTTGCGCCGCTGTTGATCGGCTCGCTCACCGACGCGGGCACGGCGCTGCAGACCGCCATGTTCTGGTGCGTGGTCGGCGGCGGCGTCGGGGTAATTACGCTGTTGTGGCTCGGGCCCGAAACCCGGGGCACTGAACTGCGCTAGGCGAGCGCCTTGATGATGTCCCAGCGCGTGATGATGTAGGTGGCGTCGAGCTTGAAGTCGCGCACCAGCACCGCCGGGCTATCCGGTGTCAGCATCGCCGCCAGGGCATCGACACTGGTTGAAATATCCGCGAACGGCAGCGCCGGCTGCATGATCGCTTCGACCGGGCCGTGCACGATGTCCGGGTTCTTGACGATCGCCGAATACAGGTAGCCCTCGTTGACGGTGCCGACCAGCCGGCCATCGGCGGTGACCGGAATCTGCGAGTAGGCGTTCTCGGTCATGATGTGCGCCACGGCCTCAACCGTGTCGTGGCGATCGATGGTGACGAGCGGCGCCTTTTGGCGGTTGGCCACCAGGTCGCGCGCCGTGAGGCCCTTGCGATCGACGAAGCCCTTCTCGCGCATCCACTCCGGGTTGTACATCTTCCCGAGGTAGCGGGTGCCGTGATCGTGGAAGATCACCACCACGGTCTCGCCCGGCTTGAAGCGATCGGCCAGCTGCATCAATCCGGCCATCGCCGAGCCGGCCGAGTTGCCGGCGAAGATGCCTTCTTCACGGGCGATCCGGCCGGTCATGATCGCGGCGTCGCGGTCGGTGACCTTCTCGAAATGATCGATCAGGCTGAAGTCGACGTTCTGCGGCAGGAAATCCTCGCCGATGCCTTCGGTGATGTACGGGTAGATCTCGTTCTTGTCGAAGATGCCGGTTTCCTTGTATTTCTTGAACACCGATCCGTAGGTGTCGATGCCCCAGGCCTTGACCGACGGCTTGCGTTCCTTCAGATACCTCGCCACGCCGCAGATGGTGCCGCCGGTGCCGACGCCCACCACGAGGTGGTCGATGGCGCCGCCGGTCTGCTCCCAGATCTCGGGCCCGGTCTGCTCGTAGTGCGCCTGCGCATTCGAGGGGTTGTCGTACTGATTCGCCTTCCACGAGTTCGGCGTGTCACGCTCGAGGCGCGACGACACCGAGTAGTACGAGCGCGGGTCCTCGGGATCGACATCGGTCGGGCAGACGATCACCTCCGCGCCAAACGCGCGCAGCGCGTCGACCTTCTCCTTCGACTGCTTGTCGGTGGTCGTGAACACGCACTTGTAGCCCTTGACCACCGCCGCGATCGCCAGGCCCATGCCGGTGTTGCCCGAGGTGCCCTCGATGATCGTGCCGCCGGGCTTCAGCTTTCCGGCCTTTTCGGCGTCCTCGATCATCTTCACCGCCATCCGGTCCTTGATCGAATTGCCCGGATTGGTGGTTTCGATCTTGGCGTAGACGTCGGCGGCGATGATGCCTTTGGGAATGCGGTTGAGACGCACCATCGGTGTGTTCCCGATGGTCTCAAGGATGTTGTTATAGAGGCGTGGCGGCATTGTGCGGTAACTCAATCATACCGCTGCATGCCACCGAACGCGATTACCAGCAGGCCAGCAATTCAGGGCTGAGGCCGAAATCAGGCAGCACCGTCGATTCGATTCTCTGGACGCCGCGATACGTCCGGCGCGCGTTCTCGTCGTGTGCCGCAAGGCGGAGCACCTCGATCTCGCGTGTCAGTTGATGCACCAGCCAGCATTCCATGACGCCGTACTGGGCGAAGCAGCGGATGCGCTCGTCGAGCTTGCCGATGCGGGGATGCGGTGACATCACCTCGACCACGAGGTCCGGCGCGCCCCAGATGTGATCGCCGATGATCTCGTGCCTCGCCTTGGAGATGAACATCAGGTCCGGCTGCAGGACCAGCGCGCGTGCCGGGTCCAGGATCACATCCTGCGGCGCGATGCAGACCGTGCCGAGCTTGGACTGGCCGACGAACACCCTCATCAACACCGCCAGCTCCAGCAGCAGGTTCTGGTGGCGGAACAGCGGTGACTCCTCCACGCGCAGCGTGCCGTAGAACAACTCCTGCACGCGCAGCGATTCCGCCGTCTGCAGATATTCGGCGGTGCTCAGCACGGTGCCGTGAGGTGGCAGCTCACCCCAAACCGAAGGCCGTTCGCTCATGACTCTTCCCCCCATGCCGACGACGATGCCATCGTCTTTGCGCGGTCGCAAGAGGCAAGATTCGCGTACCCCTTCGACGCGCGCACCGGTTCCTTCGGAACCGACGCACTCGCTCAGGGCAGGCCTATTTCTCCACGCACTTCGCGTTGCTATATCCCGAGCGAAAAGGTGTGACGAGGCCGCTCGTGGCGTCGAAGCGATGGCGCACGACACACGCGGTGTCGTTGGCGAGCAGGTGAATGGAGATCGAGGGCGTGTCGGACACGGTCTTGACGTAGTGGATGTCATCAAGCGGCGGCAGCAGCGTGTAGAACTCGCCGTGCCTCACGGTTTGTTGCCGCGCGATCTCGAGCGTCGCGTTGGATTCATCGCGGCCATCATCGGTGCGTCGATACACCGTCTCGTCCTGGACGCCGCGATAAACGCCGATCAGCCCCCACGCGAGGTGATCGTGAATCGGTGTCTGCGAGCCGGGCGGAATGACGAGCGAGAAGAGGCAGAGGGATCCATCTTCAGCGCGATACAGGGCGTATTGACCAATGCCGCCGCCCATTCCGCTCTTGAGATCGGGCTCGGCGTATTCCCTCGGCAGCCAGTTGTCGGCGGCGAGTAGTTTGCCGAATGCGGGGCGCAGTGACTCGACACGCGTCTGGGTGTCCGGGATCTCCGCGGTCAGGCGCCTCGTCTCGTCAACGAGCGCGCGGATGTCAGGGACGTCGACAAGGAAGCCGAAGTCCTTATGACCCTGATGATCGGGTTGGCCGAAGTCGCACATGGAATGCTCCTAGCACCCACCGCCGCCGACCCGCAAACGTTCTACGCCGGACGGCCAGTCATGGATTGTGTAGTACTCCCATTCATAGCCGTGCCATTCGAGAATCCACAGCGCGCGGCCTTGATAGCGGACGACGCCCCAGACGATGGCGGTGTCGTTTTCTTTGTAGCCATCGTCGTTGAATTTGTAGGTCACGGCGTGATCGACGAGCCCGGACGGCGTATCCACAATCCAGCCGGTGACAAGACCGCCGTCACGCGCCGGGCCCCACGCCTTGTGTGATTCGAAGTAATACGTGGACGCGCCATCGGCGGAATGGCGGCGCAAGTGCGCCAACCGAACCGCGACCTTTGCCCGCACGGCATGAGAAGCGCCCGAGGGACGGTACTCGGCCGGCGTCTCAACCAGCCGCGCCGCTTCTTTGCGATGTGTCAGCCACACGATGCGGCGCGCCACGCGGCGGCTCGCCTCATCCGGCTGTTCAGTCACATCTTCCGGCTGTTCAACGGTGCCACCGGTGATAGCGACGGCGATCTTCCTGATTGGCGCCACGTGTTCCTGAGCCGGCGGCAGCGCCAGCGTCGTTCGCCAGACCGCTTGATCGGAGCAATGCGAATCAACCTTTAGCGGTGCAATAGTCTTGATCTCGTCCTTGAGCTCAATGGACCTCATCGCCAGCACGGCGGAGGTTACCGGCGGCCACGGGTACGGTGGCGGCATGATGAGTGCGCCGTTCTTGCCGAGGCCGTATAGCTTCCACTCGAGGTTCTTGAACGGCCATGCCTTCGCTTCGGGTTCGAGAAGTTGGCCGTTGACGGTGGTTTCTGCCGTCCTGGACTGCTCGAACAGTTCGGGGCCGAGAATCGCGATCGGGATGAGGTGACCGTCTTCGCGGACGAGGCCGATCGAGACAGGCTCCTGCGCGCCCGCGACCGCCATGGTGGCAGCGATTACGAGCGCAACACCGAGAGCTTTGGACATTGCTGTACTGGCTACGATCCCAGCTTCTTCAACTGCGCCTCGATCGCCTGCATTTCCTTGATCAGATCGGCATAGCGTTCGTGCGCATCGCGGCCGACGCGCTGATCGGCCTGCTGGACCATCGACTGGATGTTCTGCAACTGAGCGATCAACATTCCCTGGGTGTAGATACCCGGGGTGTTGACGACCTTGGCGTAGAGGGCTCGCAGCGGGTGGTCGTACTTCGCGGTCCCCGGTGAGCTGCCGACCGCTCCCGGATCGAGCTCCGGCTTCAAGCCGGCCTTCTGCATGGCCTGTTCGATCGACTGCTGCAGCTTGCGGGCGTCGCTGAGGGCATCGCGCACCTGCAACTGGAACTTCACCTGCTCCGAGATCGCGGCATCGGTCACGCCGTCAGCGGCGACGCGCGGATCCGACTTCAGATCGAGGGTCCTGGAAATCACCGTGCTGCCAGACGTCAAGCGCACGGTGTACTTGCCCGGAGGCACCATCGGACCACCCGCGCCACCAGCTGGATTCTGCGCGGTCCACGGGCCGGGGTAACGCAGGTCCCACGTGATGCGCTGCATGCCGGCCTCGGCGCGGATACTGCTCGAGCCCTGAGGGCCCCGGGCAAATGGTCCACGCATGTCTTGCGCAGGCGCGCCGCCACTTCTCGGCGGCGCCACGTTGAAGGTGCGCAGCGCCGCACCGCCCGCATCGAGCACCTCGAGCTTGGTGTCGGCGCCGGGCGCGGTGGCGAACCACAGATCGAACTGCGCACCCTGGAACGGATATTCCGGATCGACGTTCGAGAATGGCGCGGTGCTGCTGCGATAGCGGATGGTTTCGCGCGGCTGGAACAGCGCCACCGCAGGCAACTTGGCCTGTTGCTCTTCGAGCGCACTGAAGCCGAAGCTCTCGCCCGTTGACGGGGTCCCGGCCGCAAGCTTCGCGAGCTCCTGCAGCGGGGTGATGTTGTCCATGATCCACGCCGACCGCCCCATCGTCGAGATGACGAGGTCGTTGCGATGCACCTTGATGTCGGTGATGGGAGTGGCCGGCAGGTTCTGTTGCAGCGGCTGCCAGTTCCTGCCGCCGTTGAAAGACACGAAGAACCCGAACTCGCCGCCGGCGTAGAGCAGGCCGGCCTGGCGCGGATCCTCGCGGATCACGCGGGTCGGGTGATCGATCGGGATGCCGTTGGTGCCGTCGGTCAGCAGCGTCCAGGTCTCGCCGTAGTTGTCGGTGCGGTAGATGTACGGCTTGAGGTCGTGTTCGCGCATGAAGCGGTATCCCGCGATGTAAGCGCGGCCCTTCATGTGCGGCGAGTCCTCGACGGTCTGGATGCGCGCGCCGACCAGATCCTTCGGCGTGACGTTCTTCCAGCTCTTGCCGTTGTCGCGCGTCACGTTGACCGGGCCGTCGTTGGCGCCGACCCAGATCACGCCGCGTTCGAGCCGCGACTCGATCATCGAATAGATCGTCGAGTAGACCTCTTCACCGGTCACATCGCGGGTGATCGGGTTACCGGACACGATCTGATACTGCGGTTCCTTCGCGGTCAGGTCGGGGCTGACGATGTCCCACGAGATGCCCTCGTCCAGTGAGCGATGCAGCACGTGCGACGCCTGGTAGATCACGCGCTCGTCGTGCGGTGACACGTAGACGACGGTCTGGCGAGGGAACCGGAACTTGATGTCGTCGGGATCATGGCCGTAGCGGTTCTGCGGGTAGACCCAGTAGTGTTTTTCCTGGCCGGTGTCGACGTTGTAGCGGCCGACTTCACCCTTGCACGCGCCCCACACCACCTTGCCGTTCTTCTTCGGCCAGATCTGGCCGGTCTCGCAACCGGAGGCCTGCTGCCAGGATTGCGAGGGGTGCTCGAAACCCCACGAGACCGGCGGGATGCTCGGGATGATCAGCGTGCTGTTGTCCTGCTGCGGCATGTAGAGGCGGTAGGGGTACTGCTCGTCGACCGCCACCATGTAGTACTCGGCGGTCGGCTGGTTGAGGATCGACGACCAGCTCTTTGCGCCGTTGAGGCTGACGTTGGCGCCGCCGTCGTTGACCTGCAGGATGATGCTCGGGTTGTCGGGATTGAACCACATGCCGTGGTTGTCGCCGTGCGGCGTCTCCACGGTCGTGAACGTCTTGCCGCCATCGCTGGACTTCTGCAGGCCGAGCTCGTTGACCCACACTTCGTTTTCGTTCTTCGGGTTGACGTTGACGTAGTGGAAGTAGAACGGCCGCGCGCGCAGGCGCTGGCTGGCGTTGACGAGCGCCCACGATTCGCCGGCGTCGTTCGAGCGGTAGAGGCCGCCTTCGGCGCCGGGCGCTTCGACCATGGCGTAGAGCACGCGCGGATTGCTGCGCGCGATGTCGATGTCGATCTTGCCGATCAGCTTGCCGGGCAGCCCGGCGCTGATCTTCTTCCAGGTCTCGCCGCCGTCGGTCGACTTGTAGATGCCGCCTTCGCTCGCGGGCCCGCCGCTGATGATGTCCCAGCCCTTGCGGAAGCCCTTGTACATCGCCGCGTAGAGGATGTCCGGGTTCTCCCAGTCGACTTCGATGTCGCGGCCGCCGGTCTCGTTGTTGACGAACAGCGTCTTCTTCCAGGTCTTGCCGCCGTCGGTGGTCTTGAAGATGCCGCGCTCGTCGTTCGGACCGAACGGCGAGCCCAGCGCCGCGAGCCACACGGTGTTGGTGTCGAACGGATGCACCTTGATGCCGCCGATCTGGCCGGAGTCCTTGAGGCCCATGAACTCCCACTTGGCGCCGGCGTCGGTCGACTTGTAGACGCCGCGGCCGATGATCACGTTCGAGCGGATCGCGGCGCTGCCGGTGCCGACCCAGACGTGATTCGGATTCGACGGCGCCACGTCGATCGAGCCGATCGATCCGGTCGTGGTGATCTGGCCGTCGCTGATCGGCGCCCAGGTGATGCCGGCATCGTCGGTCTTCCAGACGCCGCCGCCGACGCCGCCGAAATAGAACGTGTGCGGCTGCTGGCGCACGCCCGGAATAGGCGGTGACGCGCCCGCCGCGCGTCGCGCCGACGCTGCGCCACTTCAGATCCTTGTAGGCGTTGGCGGGTACCAGTTGATTGGCGTCGCCTTGGGCGGCAACCTGCGGTGCAGGAGCGAACGAGAACACCAGGCCGGCGAGCGCGAGCGCACCGAGCGCGCGCGAAAGAGTCGAATGGGTCATTGGAGCAAACCTCTGCGAAAACCGCACAATTCCGTAAGACGCAAAGTATATCGCCTGACAAGGGGCCGGGGATCTTTACGGCCAGATGTAGTTATGACGTCTCAACAGGACGCTATAGGTTGTCGGTATTTGTATCGAAACTGGGAAAATGATCCCCGGCCCCGTAGACATTTGCGTGCCGGATCGGGACAGGGGAGATTGCAGGAATTGCGATCTGTTCTAGTCTGGGCGGCTGGGTGGAGTCATGTCGCCCGACCAGCGGTGGGCGTCCAGGTGGATGCCCAGCTGATCGAGGATGCGAGACACCGAGTGGTCGATGATGTCATCGATCGAGTGCGGCCGCGTGTAGAACGCCGGCAGCGGCGGGCTGATGACGACGCCCATTCGTGCCAGCTTCAACATGTTCTCGAGATGGATCTCGCTGAAGGGCGACTCCCGCACGGCCAGCACCAGCTTGCGGCGCTCCTTCAGCACCACGTCCGCCGCACGGTGGATCAGGTTATCGCCGATGCCATGCGCGATCGCCGCCAACGTGCGAACGCTACACGGCGCCACCACCATCCCCATCGTCAGGAACGAACCGCTCGAGATCGACGCGCCTTGATCGGTGAGCGGGTGATTCACGGTGGCGAGCGCCTGCACCTGTTCGGGCGTGTAGGCGGTCTCGTGGACCAGCGTCCGCGCGCCCCATCGGCTCATCACCAGATGGGTCTCGACGTCGGTGGTCTTCAGCTTCTCGAGCAGGCGCACGCCGTAGATCGATCCACTGGCTCCGGTGATGGCGACGATCAGGCGGCGTGGCTCGGCAGGCATAATGTATCTTTCGCTAATGTACCACTGGCCTCGCACCGCCGCTTTCTGCTGCATCGTCCTGCTTGCCGGGATGCTGCCGGCCGCGGCCCAGGCTCCCTCCCAGACGCCGCCCGACGCGCCGCTCGGCGCGGCCGACCACGGTCTGGCGCAAACGCCGCCGGCGCGCAGCACTCCGGTGCTTCGCCGATGGCTCGACGTGCAGTCGCTGCTCGCCGCGGCTCGGTTCCGTTTCACGGAGAACAGCGCCGATCGCGTGACCGTGAGCGATCTGCAGTGGCAGACGCAGTTTCGCGGGCGCTTCCTGTTCGATGAAGCCGGCCGCTACCACGTCGGCGCCTTTGTCACGACCGGTCCCACCTTCCGATCGGGCTGGAACTCCAGCGGTGTGGGTCTCAACCGCGAAATACATCCGCTCAAAGTCCGGCACCTTTACTTCGGCGCGACACCGGTCCGGTCGCTCGAACTGCAGGCCGGCGGTCTCGCCTTCAATCGCGGCGAGCTGGCCGACGCGATTGCGGCCGACAACGACAGCTTTTTCATCGGGGAACGCGTCACGGTCCGACCCGCGCGGGGTGCGATCACGCAGCTCTCTGTCGCCGCGGGCCGGTTCGACGCCGTCGGCCAGCCGAACTTCTTCACGCAACTCGACGATGCCGGCAACTTCAATTACGGGCAGGCACTGGTGGGCTTCAAGCTCGGTGAGCGCGCCAGGGCGTCGGTGGACTACACCTACGAAAACGGGCGCGACATCCTGCGCGAAGGCGTGGCCATTCGCCTGCCATCGACGGTCAAGCTGCTCTCGGTTGTCCGGATCGAGTTGTACCAGCGCGTCGATCCCGACCGCGCGCAGGGCTACAGCATCGCCGCCGATGTTCGGTTCGACAAACTCACCGCCACGGCGGGCGTGGTCTCGACCGATCGTCACTACGGGCCCTTTAACGGCGATCGCTATGAGCTCGGCTCCCGTTACTACTACCTGCTCAATTACCCGCTGACGCCCGAACTGGCGCTGCAGCTCTACCACACGCGCGCGTTTGACATCCAGTTTCCGATCACGCTCAAGCAGCGGTTTGATGTCGTCGCCACCTACAACCCGACGGCATACCTGAAGCGCAAGGGCGTCTTCTAGCTACCAGCCGAGACGTAAGCCCGTGGTCCACGACACCCCAGAGTAGGCGCCGCCGTCATTGGCGCGATCGCGCAACTCGGCGAACTGCACCCCGCTTTGCACCTTCAGCCGATGCGCGTAGAAGTAGTAGTTCACGCCGACGTAGCCCTCGGTGTAGCGATCACCAAGCCCGCGAACCACGCGGTTCTCGTAGGTGTTCAGCGAGATGCCGTTCAAGCCGTCGCTGTTCACCAGGGTGTAGCGCGTCACGAACTTGCAGCGTGTCGGTGACGTTGACGAAGGGCATCACCATCGCGGCCCACAAGTCTCGCTGACCCAGGTAGCCCGCGGTGTTCGACAGGTCGGTGCGCAGACCCCATTTCGGCTGCTCGAGCTTGAAGTGCACTGCGGCGATGTGCTCGAAGCGGCGGGTAAAGGTGTTGTTGGTGTCGGGATGCTGGTAGACGTAGTTGGCGGTCAGCACCGCTTCCCGCACGCCGAGCCGTTTCGCGAAGTCATAGCCGAGCACGCCGAGCGAGAACAGGTCGCCGTTGAAGCGGCCGAACTCGCGATTCGCGGCGCCGGACGAATACACACCGGCGCGGTAGTTCCACGGGGCCGCGCGTCCGGACACGCTCACACCGGGCATGTACTCCTGGGTGAACCAGATGTTGTTGACGAGGTTGCTGCGATCGATGGTGAGCAATTCCCTCGATGACGTCGCGCCCTCCTGGGTGAATGGCACGCTCTGCTTGCCGACCTGGACGACCGCCGTCGGATGCTTCTGCCAGGCGAGGTACGCATCGGTGAAGCGCACGTAGAAGGGATTACGCTCCTGCGGATTCACTTCGATTTCCGCGTGCACGAGGTAATGACGAAACATGGTGATGCGCGGGCCGAAACGCAGGCGGCGAATGTTGGATTCCCGGTGATCGCCCTGGTCGGCGTTGACGATGGCGAGGTCGTGCTGGAAGCGTCCGGTAAACACTACGCGCTGGACGACGGGGTTCTCTTTGTCGTCGTACCAGTTGGTGAACTTCGCCCAGAGTCTGTCGTAGGCGGATGGCGGTGTCGGCGCGGGCTTGGGGTCGCCGCTCTGCGCCACTGCCGCGGACGGTAGCGACGCGAGCGCGAGGGCGGCGGCCACGACGAGGCGTTTCATATCGACGAGCCTACGGTGCCAAGGTGTTACGCGTGTTACGTCAATGTGAATTCTGTGTAACAACACCGTCGCGAAGTCCAGACCTCGATCTGGCCAGCACTGCGTAGACGATCATCGAGGTCAGCAACGCCGGGATGGTGGCGCCAATCGGCGCCGCCAGGTGGTAAACGATGAATCCGGCGGCCCAGGCGGCAAGGCCGGCCTGGTTGAACGCCGCGACGGCGGTGAGGTCGTAAATGCGCGTGACATCGACCGGTTTCCTCAGCACCACGAAGTGCGCGATGAAGACACCGCCGACCGGCACCAGCACCGAGCCGAGCAGCACCATCAAGTCGGCGAAGCGCGTCAGCCATCCGGTCGACACCAACCCCAGCGCGGTACCGAGCAGGCCGATGATCCACACCGATCGCGCACCGGTGGCCGCCGGCACCAGCGTGCGCCAGGCGAGCGACGACAGGTAGATGTTGACGAAGTTGGTCGTCACCGACGCCAGGGCAATCAGCGCCGCGGTCCACCGGCCGACGCCGGCCGCCGCCAGCATCGCACCCGGGTCGTCGCTGCCCGCTATCCGCGACAGCGTCCAGCCGACCGGCAATAGCCAGAGCGCCGGCAAGGCCAGACCGGCGAATACCGCGGTGCCCGCGGCGCGGCCCGATCGCGTGTAACGCGAGTAGTCGGCAAACATCAGCAGCCACGACACCTGGTAGCCGATCACCACGTCCAGCCCCCATAGCAGCGAGGGCGCTGGCAGCGCCGGCAGGGCCGGCACGGCCGGTGGCGCCGGTGAAATCGTGAACGCGGCGTAGGTCAGCACGCCGCCGGCGAGCGCCATCAGCGGCACCGCAATGCGATCGGCGTAGCCGACCGCGCGAGGGCCCCGCACCACGACGGCGGTCGCGGCCACGCCGAGGCCGAGCGCCCAGACGCGCCCGCTGCCCGGGCCGCCGAAGACCTGAGCGCAGGCGGATGCCGCGATCTGGTTGTTGACGGCAATCCATGCGAAGTTCGTGAGATACAGCAGACCCGACACCATCTGCGCGCCGCGATAGCCGAGCGGCGCCCGCGCGGCGATCATCGACGGCAAGCCGGTACGCGATCCGATCGGCGCCAGCATTGCGACCAACGCGGCGCCGAACACCGCGCCGGCCATGGCAATGCCGATCGCGGCGCTGCCGGTGTAGCGCGACCCCAGGGCCGCGCCGGTTTGCATGGTGGTGGCCACCACGTTCGCGGCCGCGAAGATCAGGAACAGATCAATCGGCGACTGGGTGCGCGCGGTCTCGGGAACGGGCGAGAGATCGGCAGCATCCACGGCGGCATTCTACTGTGCGGCTTGTATACTTCCGATGCCATGCCATTCGGAGAATCAGCGACCGCCCCCTTCACCATCAATCCCATGCGGACCCTTCTGGTCGTGGCGGTGATGACGGCGGTCTTCGCCGGCGGCATGTCCGCGCAACAAGCGCCGTCGTCGATCGTGGTGCTACAGCCCGATCGCCTGTTCGATGGTGAATCGTCGCACTCCGGGTGGATCGTGGTCGTTCGGGGCGAGCGAATCGAAGCCGCCGGCCCCATGTCCTCGATCACGGTCCCGGCGGGCGCCCGGACCATTCCCCTCAAGGGCACGACGCTCTTGCCCGGCCTGATCGAGGGCCACTCGCACCTGCTGCTGCATCCCTACAACGAGACGACGTGGAACGACCAGGTGCTGCGCGAGCCGCTGGCGCTGCGGGTCGCCCGCGGCGTCAATCACGCGCGCGCGACCCTGATGGCCGGGGTCACCACGGTGCGCGACCTCGGCTCGGAAGGGGCCGCCTACGCGGATGTCGGGCTTCGCCAGGCGATTCACGAGGGCATCATTCCCGGCCCCCGCATGCTGGTCGCGGGTCCGGCCATGGTCGTGACCGGCAGCTACGCGCCGAAGGGCTTCGCTCCGGAGGTGACGGTGCCGCAAGGCGCGGAAGAAGCCGATGGCCTCGACGGCGTGGTGCGCGTCGCCCGCGGGCAGATGGCGCGCGGCGTCGACTTCATCAAGATCTATGCGGACTATCGCTGGGGCCCGAACGGCGAGACACGGCCAGGCTTCACGCTCGACGAGATCCGCCGCATCGTCGACGCCGCCAACAGCAGCGGCCGCCCGGTGGTCGCGCATGCGTCGTCGGTTGAGGGCATGCGCCGCGCGATCACCGCGGGCGTCGAGACCATCGAGCACGGTGACGAAGGCACGCCGGAGATCTGGAAGTTGATGGTCGAGCACAACGTCGCGTTTTGTCCGACGCTCGCCGCCGGCGATGCGATCTCACAGTATGCGGGCTGGAAGAAGGGCCTCGAGCCGGAGCCGGCGCGGCTGGCGCGCAAGCGCCAGACCTTCAAGGCCGCCCTCGACGCCGGCGTGAGGATGTGCTTCGGCGGCGACGTCGGCGTCTACGCGCACGGCGACAATGTCCGCGAACTGGAGCTGATGGTCGACTACGGCATGACCCCCGGCGCGGCGCTGGTGGCCGCGACCTCCGGCAACGCGTCGTACTTCCGCCAGGGCGAGCGCATCGGCCGGATCAAGGCCGGCCTGCTGGCCGATCTGATCGCGGTGCAGGGCGACCCGTTCACCAGCGTCAAGGCGCTGCGCAGCGTGCAGTTCGTGATGAAGAACGGAACCATCTACAAGGAGTAGCCATGCGCCGCATCATCGTCGCGCTCGTCCTGCTGCTGTCTGTTTCCCTGTCCGCCTACGAGCACGGTCCAGATAAAGGCACGCTGGTGATTGTCGGCGGCAACATGCACGACCCGGCGATCGTGACGCGGTTCATCGACCTCGCCGGCGGACCCGACGCGCCGATCGTCATCATCCCGACCGCTGGCGAGGACGAGGACTACGACGGTTACTGGTCGGGGCTGAAGGTGTGGCGCGACAACGGCGCCAGGAATCTCACCGTGATTCACACCCGCGATCGCAAGGTCGCCGACAGCGAGGCCTTCGTCACACCGATTCGCGCCGCGCGCGCGGTGTTCTTCGCCGGCGGCCGCCAGTGGCGGCTGGCCGATTCGTATCTCAACACGCTGACGCACAAGGCGTTGACGGCGCTGCTCAATCGCGGCGGCGTGATCGGCGGATCGTCCGCCGGCGCCTCGATCCTGACGTCGTTCATGGTGCGCGGCGATACCAAGAGCAACGAGAAGATGATCGGCGATCACACCGTTGGTCTCGGCTTCCTGAAGAACGCGGCCGTCGATCAGCACCTGCTGCGCCGCAACCGCCAATTCGACATGCTGGAGGTGATCGACAAGTTTCCGGAGCTGCTCGGCATTGGCCTCGATGAGGACACCGCGATTGTCGTGCAGGGCGATCAGTTCGACGTCATCGGTTCGAGTTACGCGGTGATCTACAGCCACCAACCGGTCGCGGGTTCGACCGGCCGGTTCTATTTCATGGGCGCCGGCGATCGATTCGACATGAAGACGCGCACCGCCACCCGGCAGGGCAACCAGTGGCGTCCGCTCCAGGGTGTGCGTCCGCCGCAGTGACGATATGATCAGTCATCCATGAAACAGACAGCGGATGTGGTCATTGCCGGCGGAGGCTGCATGGGCTGCAGCGTCGCCTGGCACCTGGCGAAACGCGGCATCACCAATGTCGTCCTGCTGGAGCGCGAGGCGCAGCTCGGCACGGGATCGACGGGCCGGAACGCCGGCGGGTTTCGCCACCAGTTTTCGAACTCCGCGAACATCGACCTGTCGATTGAATCGATTCAATTGATGTCACGCTTCGAGGAGATCGTCGGCACGCCGATCGACTTCCACCAGGACGGCTACCTGTTTCTGCTCTCCAAGTCAGCGAGCGTCGAGACCTTCAGGAAGAACGTCGCGTTGCAACAGCGGCACGGGGTGGATGTGCGGTGGGTCTCCGCCGAGGAGGCGCGCGAGCTGTCGCCGGGCCTCGACACCGCCGGCGTGAAGGGCGCCACCTATTGCCCGTCGGACGGCGTGGCGGATCCGAACGGCGTGACCATGGGCTTTGCCAGGGGTGCGCAGGCGATGGGTGTCGAGATTGTCCGCGACTGCGAGGTCACCGGCGCGAGACTGACCGGCCACCGGGTGACCGAGGTGCGGACGTCGAAGGGCGACATCTCGACGCCGCTGTTTGTGAACGCCGGCGGGCCGTGGGCCAAATCGATCGGCCGGCTGATGGGCGTGGACGTGCCGGTTGAACCCGAACGCCGCCACATCTTCATCGCATCGGCGCCGGGCGGCGGATCGTGGGATGCCCATCGACTGGCCGGCCGGCTGCCAACGTCGAAGATCCTGGTGATCGATTTCGACACGTCGTTTTATTTCCACCGCGAAGGCGGGGGGTTGCTGTTCGGCATGGGCGATCCCGACGAGAAACCCGGGTTCGACATCACCGTGCGATGGGATTTTCTTCCCAAGGTGATCGAAGTGGCGATCGAACGCCTGCCGGTGCTGGCCGACGCCGCCGTCTCGCATGCCTGGGCCGGCCTCTACGAGATGACCCCTGACCACAATCCGATCATCGGGCCGTCGTCGGACGTCGACGGCTTCTACGCGATCGCCGGCTTCAGCGGCCACGGCTTCCAGCACGCGCCGGCGGCCGGCCGCATTCTCGCCGACCTCATCGCCGGCCGCGATCCGAAGTTCGACATGACGCCGTTCGAACTGGATCGCTTCTCGAAGCAGGCCACCGCCGGCGAAGCGAACGTCGTCTAGCCGTCGTTGTCTCGGGGTCTGGCACCTTAACATGCCATTTCGCTGCAGCTTCTGCGTACGTTGCAGGAACTGAAACAAAACCGCATGTTAAGGTGCCAGACCCCGTTACATCTTTACGCGAGGTCGAAGCGGTCGAGGTTCATCACCCTGGTCCATGCGGCGACGAAGTCGTTGACGAACTTGACGTTCGCATCGGCACTGCCGTAGACCTCTGAAACGGCCCGCAGCTGGGCATTCGATCCGAACAGCAGATCGACGCGCGTGCCGGTCCATTCGAGTTGATCGGTGGCGGCATCGCGCGCCTCGAACAGCTCGTTGGCCTCCGACGCCGGCTTCCAGGCGGTGCGCATGTCGAGCAGGTTGACGAAGAAGTCGTTGGTCAGCGCCTCTGGTCGCTCGGTGAAGACGCCGTGCTTCGAGCCATCGACGTTGGTGTTGAGCATGCGCAAGCCGCCGACCAGCACCGTCATCTCGGGCGCGGTCAGCGTCAGCAGCTGCGCGCGATCGACCAGCAGTGCCTCGGGCGCGACCGCGAAACGCGCCTTCTGGAAATTGCGGAAGCCGTCGGCGACGGGTTCGAGAACGGCGAACGACTCGACGTCGGTCTGCTCCTGGGAGGCGTCCATGCGCCCGGGCGTAAACGGCACCGTCACGGCCTGGCCGCCGTTCGTGGCGGCCAGCTCAACGCCGGCGCAGCCGGCCAGCACGATCAGGTCCGCCAGCGAGATCTTCTTGCCCGCACCTTCGCCAGGGCTACGGTGGGCAGGGCCCGCGTCGTTGAACGACGCCTGAATCTTCTCCAGCGCCTTCAGGACCTTGGCCAGCTGCGCGGGCTTGTTGACGGCCCAGTCCTTTTGCGGCGCCAGCCTGAGGCGGCCGCCATTGGCGCCGCCACGCTTGTCGGATCCACGGAAGGTCGACGCAGCCGCCCACGCCGTCGACACCAGTTCCGACACGGTCAGGCCAGACGCGAGGACGTCCTGCTTGAGCCTGGCGATGTCGTTCGCATCGACGAGTGGATGATCGACTGCGGGAATCGGGTCCTGCCAGATCAGATCGTCGCTCGGCACTTCCGGTCCGAGATATCGCGTTTTCGGGCCCATGTCGCGATGCACCAGCTTGAACCAGGCGCGCGCAAACGCGTCGGCGAACTGATCAGGATGCTCCAGGAAACGCCGCGAAATCTTTTCGTACGCGGGATCGACCCGCAGCGCGAGGTCGGTGGTCAGCATGTTCGGCGCGATTTTCTTCGACGCATCATGCGCATGCGGCACCGTGCCGGCGCCGGCGTCGTTCTTCGGCTTCCACTGGTGCGCGCCGGCGGGGCTCTTGGTGAGCTCCCATTCGAAGGCAAACAGGTGCGTGAAGAAATCGTTGCTCCACCTGGTCGGCGTCTTCGTCCAGGTGACTTCCAGGCCGCTCGTGATGGCGTCGCCCGCAAGGCCCGAGCCAAACGTGCTGGTCCAGCCCATGCCCATCGCCTCGACGCCGGCGCCTTCCGGGTCGGGGCCGACATGGTCCGGAACGCCGGCGCCATGGGTCTTGCCGAAGCTGTGACCGCCGGCGATGAGCGCCACGGTCTCTTCGTCGTTCATGCCCATGCGCTTGAAGGTCTCGCGAATGTCCCTGGCCGCGGCGACCGGGTCGGGCTTGCCCTCCGGGCCTTCCGGATTGACGTAGATCAGGCCCATCTGCACCGCCGCCAGCGGATTGGCGAGCTCGCGATCGCCGGAGTAGCGCTTATCGCCACCCAGCCACGCCGTTTCCTCACCCCAATACACATCCTGATCCGGCTCCCACACATCCGCCCGGCCGCCGCCGAAGCCGAAGGTCTTGAAGCCCATCGACTCGAGCGCGACGTTGCCGGTGAGGATCATCAGATCGGCCCACGAGATCTGCTTGCCGTATTTCTGCTTGACCGGCCACAGCAGCCGGCGCGCCTTGTCGAGGTTGCCGTTGTCCGGCCAGCTGTTGAGCGGCGCGTAGCGCTGTTGGCCCCGGCCACCGCCGCCGCGGCCGTCGCCGATGCGATAGGTGCCGGCGCTGTGCCACGCCATGCGGATAAACAGCGGGCCGTAGTGACCAAAGTCGGCCGGCCACCACGACTTCGAATCGGTCATCACCGCGACCAGGTCCCGCTTCACGGCGGCGAGATCGAGGCGGTTGAATTCCGCCCGGTAATCGAAGTCCGGATCCATCGGATCGGACTTGTCTGAGTGCTGGTGGAGCAGATCGATCCGCAGCTGGTTCGGCCACCAATCGCGATTGCTGCGGCCGCCGCTGGCGTGGTTGAACGGGCACTTGGCTTCAGTTGACATATTCGTCCTTGAGACGTGGGACTAGCAGAGCTGGTGTAGGTTGCTCCAGTATATTGCCGGCTCGCCGATCGACAATTCTCAATGCAGCGGCCGGTGACGTGTCTCTAGCGCTGGACCGGGACGCCGCGCAGGTAGACCGCCGAGATCTTTCGCGTGTTGGTGATGTCGGCAAGCGGGTTGGCATCGAGCACCAGCAGGTCCGCCACCTTGCCGACCTCAATCGTGCCGGTGTTCGGGATTCGCAGGAAGTCCGCGCCGTTTTTCGTCGCCGCGACCAGGACCTGTGCGGGCGTCATCCCCGCCGCGACCATGTCCGCCATTTCCACGTGCGGCGCCCACGGCGTGTTGCCGTCGGTGCCGACCGCGATCGTCACGCCGGCGTCCGCCATCTTCTTGAGGTTGCGGCCCTGGATGCCCCAGGTCGCGGCGACCTGCGGGCGGTCGGTGGCAGCGGCCTGGATCTTCTGCAACTCGCCATCGGGAATGCTGCCGCGCAGCCAGCTGTAGTCGGCCGCCACGCCGCGGTCGGGCATGTTGGGAATCAGCACGAAGTTCGGCCGCGCCTTGAGCAACGTCAGCAGCTCGTCGTCGATGTCCCGGTCGCGCACGCCGTGCGCGAAGCTGTCGATGCCCGCCTTGAGCAGGCCTTTCGCATCCTCGAGCGAGAAGATGTGTGCGGTGACCCGCAGCTTGTGCTTGTGCGCCTCGTCGATGACCGCGGAGTACAGCGCGGGAGTGAGCTTCGGGAACTTGCCGTCGCGATCGTCGACCCAGATCTTGATGACGTCGACCTTCTTCGCGGCCAGCTCCTGCGCCGCCTTGCGACCCTCGGCGTCGGTGGTGATCCAGTAGGGCACCTCGGTGCGGCCCTTCTCGGGCGCGGTGATCCCGCGGCCGGCGGTGAAGATCCGCGCCATGCCCGGCACCGTCCTGGCGCGCTGATCGAAGGGCGCCTCGGTGCCGTCGAGGCCCAGGCTGAGCGCGGCGCCAACGCCGTAGTGCGCGCGCCGACGCAGATCGGTGTCGAGCTCGGCAGCGGTCGTGCTGGTGTGCACGTGGGCATCGACGATCGCCGGCATCAGCGTCTTGCCGGCGAGGCTGACGCGGGTCGCGCCCGCAGGCGCCTTGATCGACGACGCCGACCCAACCTGTGTGATGCGTGAGCCGTCGACGACGACGGTCGTGTTCTCGAGGACGCGACCATCGCCGACGATAACGCGGCCGCCTTCGAAGACGGTGACCACGGACTGCGCGCGAACTGAAATCGCCGCCAGCAGAGCGAACCCCAACACCAAGAGCCGATGTGTCATACGAACTCCAATCATCAATTCAATAATCTGCGATTGATCCGAAATCTCAAATCAGCATTCTGCAATCGTCACCGCTTGTACACCCTGCCCTGGCGCATCACAAACCGTACTCGCTGCAGGGCGGTGATGTCCTGGAGGGGATCGCCGTCGATCGCGACCAGGTCGGCGTCGAGGCCGGCCGCGATTGCGCCGAGCTGCTGGTCGAGCTGCATGGACTCCGCGGCCAGCGAGGTCATGCCGACGATGGCGTCCATCGGCTGCTGTCCGACCTTCACGCGCTCGATCGGCTCACGGGCATTCTGCCCGTGCGCGCCGGCGACCGCGTCGGTGCCCATCACGATCTTCAGCCCGGCGGTCCTGAGCGCGGTCGAGAACATCGGCCCGCGCAGGCCCAGCGCCTGTTCCATCGAGGCAAACCCCTCCGCGGTGTAATTGCCGATGCCCAGGAACCGCTCGCGGTTCTCGAGATAGTTCTGCGTGACCAGGCCGATGTTGGGATCGAAGTAGACGCCGGCGTCGGCCAGCGCCTTTAGTGCTTCGGCGTTGGCCAGCCCGCCGTGCTCGACGACGGTGCATTTCGCGCGCGCGGCGCGGAGCATCGATTCCGGGCTGTGCGCGTGCACCATGCTGCGCAGGCCCTGCGCCCGCGCTTCACCGCACGCCGCGTCGACCTGCTCCTGCGACAGCGTCGGCACGCCGCCGTCGCGGATGCTCGCGGAGGCGAAAATCTTGATCAGGTCCGCGCCGTCGCTCTTCAACTTGCGGATCTGCTCGCGGATTTGCTCCGGGCTCCACTTCGCATTCGAGATCTGGCCGAGCGACGACAGGATGCGCGGTCCGGGCAGCACGCCGCGATTGATCGCATCGCGCAGCGGCTTGTCGGACGCCGAGCCGACGCTCTGCACGGTGGTGAAGCCGCTCGTCAGCGTGACGTAGGCGTTTTCGGCCCCGTAGAGCGCCGCCTGTTCGGCGGGCTCGGGCCCGGAGTGATACCGGCCCTTGTCGTCGAAGTGCCAGCCGATGTGCACGTGGGTGTCGATGAATCCCGGCAGCAGCGTCAGGCCGCCGAGATCGATCGTCGGCGTGCCGCTGGCCGGACCGACGCTGACGATCCTGCCGCCCTTGATCGCCACGGTCGCGTTACTCATCGTCCCGCCACGGCCGTCAATGATTTGCCGGGCACGAATCGTCATCCCCGGATCGGTTTGCCCGACCAGCGGCACGACGGCAACAAGAATCGCGGCGGCCCTCAGAAACCTCATGATCACTCTCTTTTGTTATTCGTTATTTCTTATTTCTTGATTTCTTATTTCTTATTTCTTAACAATCCCCGCTGCCCGATTCAGCTCATCGGCAGACTGCAGGGTAATGTTCTTCAGCCGCTCGGGATAATTCGCCGGCAGCGACGTCAGGAAGGCGCGCACCGTGTCGGCCACGTCCGTGGTCTGATGTCCGCCGAGCGTTGTGTCGAGCCAGCGTTTCGGAAAGAAGATGTCGCCGGTCTTCTGGATCTCCCACAGCATGTCGAGCGCCGGCTGCACGTATTTCTTCGACGCCTCCGCGCGCAGCGGGTGGTGCAGGTAGCTGAGGCCCTCGAGGACCCACGGCTCGCGGCGGCGGTTGTTGACATCACGCAGCGACAGGAACCATCGCTCGCGCTCGGCCGGATCGGCGGAGAGCGCCGGCATCACGAACTGAAAGCGGCCGCGGCGATCGGGGTTCTCGATGCGCGACAGCTGGGTCTTGAGGATCTCCTGCCAGCCGTCGACCTGCCGCACCGCGAGCTCGAGGGCGAGCGCGGTGTAGTCGGTCTCGGCCAGCGGCAGTCCGCTCACGGTGTCCTTCTTGTCCCAGACCTGTCGCAGCCAGCTGACCGTGCCGGGCGTGAGGGCGACGTTGCGCAGGGCGCCGAACCAGGCGGCCTTCTGGCTCGGTGTCTTCGCGGCGCCAAGGCCCTCGCGCAGCAGCGACTCGAAGCGCGCCGCTCGCGTCGTTCTGGCCGGCGCGTCGAGGAACCGCCACCAGGTGTTCGAGGCGTAGCCGAGGATGCGTGACGTCATCTGCTCGTCGGATTCCCTCGGCAGCGATTGCAGCGCCAGGTCGAAGAATGCCCCGGGCGCCACCTTGCCGTCGAGCAGCGTGTCCCACAGCGTCACCCACGCGCTGCCCCGCGTCAGCGCATCGTCGATTTCCGGGAGCGACGCCAGCAGGTAGCGGCGCGATAGCGGGTCGAGCCTGAAGTCGGCGTATCCCCAGCCGCCGCCGTTGGGCAGCACGTAGAGCGGCGCAGGCGAGCCGACGGCGTTCGCCACCTCCGTCTCTGCCCCCTGCAGGTCGACGTTGGCCGTCTCGCGCCCGGTCGTCCTGCCAATCGTGACGCGCAACTGCTGCGGCCACACCAGCTTGCGGCCGAGCGGATCGCTCTGGCGGAATGCCAGGCGGCTGATCGCGCCGCCGGCGACCGCGAGCTCGGTCTCGATCGTCGGGCGGCCGGGCTGGTCGACCCAGGCGCGGCTCCACTGCTGGAGGTCGATCGGCGTGCGCGCATCGAGGACGGCGATCAGATCCGACCAGGTCGCGTTGGCGAAGGCGTGCGCCTTGAGGTAGTCGCGCAGGCCGTCGCGGAAGTTGTCCTCGCCGAGCAGCGCTTCCAGATGCCGCATCACCACCGGCGCCTTCTGATAGATGATCGCGCCGTACATGCTGCCGGCCTCGTCCAGGTTGTCGAGCACCTGGCGAATCGGGTTGGCGCCGGGCGTGCGGTCGACTTCATAGGCGGCGGGGTAGTGCGAGAGCAGGAAGCGCAGGTCATGGTTGACCGTCGGGAACGACGGATTGACGATTTTCGCGGCCATGAAGTTCGCGAACACCTCCTTCATCCACACGTCGTTGAACCATCGCATGGTGACGAGATCGCCGAACCACATATGGGCGGTCTCGTGCGCGATCACCGAGGCGCGGCCGAGCTGCTGGTTCTGCGTCGCCGACTCGTCGAGCAGCAGCCCGGGGGCGTTGTAGAGAATCTTGCCGGCGTGCTCCATACCGCCGAACTGGAACGCCGGGATGGCGACGAAATCGAACTTGCCGAACGCATAGGGAATCGCGGTGTAGCGCTCGAGGAAGTCCAGCGCGCGGGCGTGCAGATCGAAAATGGCCTCGCGGTTGCGGGCCACCTTGGCGGCGTCGGTCTCGCGGTGAAACATGCGGAAGGTGCGGCCGTTGCGCTCGGCCGTCTCGATCTTGAAGTCGCCGGCGATGAATGCCACCAGATACGTCGGCAGCGGCTCGGTTGGCGCAAACCTCACCGTCACGCGCTCGCCCGCAGAAGGCGCAGATGACGCAGATCCAGGCAGGACCGGGGTTCGCGACAGCTCGGCGCCGTTGGCGGCCGACTGCCATTGGGCCGGATGCTCGAGGGTGAGCGTCCATCGGCCCTTGAGATCCGGTTGATCGAATACCGGGAAGGCAAGACGCGCGCGCGCAGGCACGAACAGCGTGTAGAGAAAATCGTTGCTGCGGTTGAGCGACGCGTTGCCCGCGTCGAACGCGATGCGAATCCGGTTGGCGCCGGCGACCAGCGCGGCGGCCGGAATGACGAGGTGGCCGTTCACGAACGTGATCGCGACAGCGGCACCGTTGGCGTCAATCGACTTGACGTGGTCGCGGCTGGTCTCGAAATCCAGGACGAGCGGCGCCGTCGCGTCCAGTAAATCAAACCGGATGGTCGTTACACCCGTCAAAGGAGAGGCGAGCGCCTCGGGAATCGACAGCGACAGTTCGTAGTGCAGGCCGCTGATGATCGCCGCACGGCGGGTGGCAACGTCCAGGGGAACACCGGCGCTGGGAGTCATGGTTTGAGCCGCGGCAGGGGTCGCGGCGGCGGCCAGACCCATCAGGACGAGCAAAACACGCATAATGGCGACCATTCTACGGCGAGCCGCCTTCGCCGAGGCATCGGCGGGCCGGCTTCGCCGAGGCTATGGCGGGCCAGGGGAGGACACAATGATCAGCCGACGCGAGGTGGTGACCGCGGGAGTGTTGGGAACGCTGGCCACGGCCGGCACCGCGGAAGGCGCCGTGGCCCAGGAGGTCGAGGCGCTGCGGGCGGGGTTCCGGCTGCTCGAGGACAAGCTGAATGAGCTGAGGAGCGCGATCGATCAAGGACTGCGCGGCAACTCGATGAACTTCGGCCACGTCGGCCAGGTCAGGACGGCGATCGAGAAGTACACGAAAGTCAGCGGGAAGTTTCCCGAATATTGCGACGTCGGGTTGAGCGTGTTTTACGACGTCTACGACTGGCACGTGCGCAACCAGCAGCAGATTCAGATTACGCGCCTCGCCGACCAGCGCATGGCGATTCAATTCATGTTCACGCAGCTGGTGCTGCGTTGGGAGAACGCCGAGGGTTACGTCGGCACGCCGTTCGATCGGTAACAGCCAGGGAGCTTACGGTGCGTACGGTGCGTACTGTGCGTACGGTGCGTACGGTGCGTAGGGGGGCATTCTTATCGGCATACAGTACGGCAAGGAGCGCGGTACAATACCGTCGTGCCAAAGCTAACGGTAGAAGGATACGGAACGTTCGACGTGGCGGCTGACAAGCGCCTCGTTCTTGCCATTGAACAGGACGCCAAGGTCGACATCCTCCATGCTTGTGGCGGAAATGCCCGGTGCACCACCTGCCGGGTCGAGTTCATCGCTGGAGAGCCGGTCAAGCACACCGCGGCGGAGCTGGAGCGGCTGACCGCGCGTGGGCTGACGGGAAGTACGGCTGTCGTGCCAGATCCTGTGCGACCACGACATGACGGTGCGGGCGATCAGCCGGCTCGAAGGCTCCGGACGCCCCGATCCCGGTGGGACACCGGCGGACTCGATCACTCCGCCGGCACAATGGGTCGAAGGCCCGGCCGCGTAACACCCGCGAGCGGGAGCTCTACGCGCGCATCCAGCGGCCGAGGCGCTCGAGGCCTTCCTCGATCTTCCCTGTATCGCGCACCAGCGGGCCGAACGAGATGCGCACGCCGTTCTCGAGCGACGCGCCGAAGCCGCCGCCCGGCACGACGAGAACGCCGGTGGCCTTGAGCGCCTTCGGCACAAATTCCTCGGCGTTGCTGCCGATGTCGACGCAGGTGTAGAGACCGCCAAACGGCGTCAGCCGCGGACGCTGCAAGTGGGTGTCGACCGCCTGCAGCGTCAC
The DNA here is from genome assembly GCA_963795125.1 of uncultured Acidimicrobiia bacterium. GTDB lineage: Bacteria > Acidobacteriota > Vicinamibacteria > Vicinamibacterales > UBA2999 > 12-FULL-67-14b. The sequence continues at coordinate 1,189,424 of CAWCGQ010000003.1, forward strand.
CTCCGCCGCGTGCTTGTAGAGCGCGTTGGCCTCCGCCACGTAGCGCGTCAGCGATCCGCTGGGGATCGCGCTTTTCAGATACCTCGCCATCGCCATCTGCGACAAGGTGTCGGGGCAGAGGATGCTGCACTGCTGCACGCGCTCGATCGCCTCGATCACCGATGGCTGCGCCTCAATCCACCCGAGCCGCCGCCCCAGTCCGCGCGCCCACTTCGAGTTGGAGTGAATGCCGACCACGTTCGGATGATCGGCCGGCGACCACGCGTAATACGCCGGCGGCGTGTGAAAGTACTGGCACTTGTAAGCGGCGTCGATCACCAGCCACGACCCGGCCTCGGCGGTCTTCGCGAGCATCACGTCGGCCAGCGCCTGCGGCACGACCTGGCTGGTGGGATTGTCGGGCGCGCCGAACAACACCATGCGCGGACGATGCCGATCGAACAGCCGCGAGAATTCGCGCGCGATGCCGGCCGGATCGCTGTCCGGCAGATACGACCAGGTCTGCGGATCGAGCACGCGCAGGCGGACAATGGTCACGCCCGGCACTGAAAACGCGAGCTGCCCTTCGTAGTTCGCGTAGGTCGGATCGAGCAGCATCACCGTGTCGCCGGGGTCGAGCAGCGTGCGGAACAGGTCGTGGGTCAGCTGCGTGCTGCCCATGCCGATGGCGATGTGCTCGGCGCCCAGGCGCGGCACCCCGAACAGGTGCGCTTCGAACTGCGCGATCTGCTCGCGGCATTCCATGTCGCCCAGCGTGGCGGTGTAGCCGCCGCTCTTGTGGAACAGGTCCGCATCGGCCACGACCGACTCATACGCCTGCCGGAACTCGTCCGGCGCCGAATGATTGACCCAGCCGCCGCCGAACGAAATTACCTCGGCCGGGTCGAGGCCCATCGCGAGGATGTTCTGCCGCTCCGCCATCTTCATGATCTGGCGGATGGGCGAGGGGCGGTTGATCTGGTCGCGGACGAGCGACGAGAGAGCGGGGTTGGTCGCGGTCTTCATGGAAGAACGAATCATATCAGCCAGCGTTCTACGGGGGTTCTACGGTGGTTCTACGGGGGTTCTACGGCCGTTCTGCGAACGCCTGGCAACCTTGAGGCGACCGGCGCCGTCAAACAACCCGACCAGAGGTTGGGCCGCCGAAGGCGCCGAAGGCGCAGAAGGACTCGAATGTTTGACAGTCTTCGACAGGACGTCGCCGGCGCGATTCGCGGATTGATCAAGAGTCCCGGCTTTGCCGCCGCGTCGTTGATTACCCTCGCCCTCGGGATTGGCGCCACCTCGGCCATCTTCAGCGTCGTCAAGGCGGTGCTGATCACACCGCTGCCGTACTCTTCCCCGGAGCGGATCGTCCAGCTGTTTACGCGCTGGACGGCGTTCGAGAAAACGTGGCTCGCCGACCAGGAGGTGATCGATTTTCGCAACATGGCGAAAACCGTCACGGCCATCGCCGCGTGGAACTCGGGCCAGCAGAACCTGACGGGCGACGGCGAGCCCATCCGCGTCGGCGTCGGCTTCGTCACGGCGAACCTGTTCGACGTACTCGGCGCGCGGCCGTTGATGGGACGCCTGATCGCCGAGGAGGAAGACGTCCCGAACGGCGCGCAGGTCGCGGTGCTGGGTTACCCGATCTGGCAGGCGCGCTACGGCGGCGATCCCGCCGTGATCGGGCGGCGGCTGATGATCAACGACGTGCCGGTCGAAGTGATCGGCGTGATGCCCGAAGGCTTCCGCCTGCCGACCGATTTCAACGACGATGCGGCGGAGCCGACGCAGTTGTGGCGGCCGATGCGGTGGGACCTCACGCAACTCAGCCGCAACCACGGTTTTTACGGCGTGGCGACGCTGGCGCCCGGTCAAACGGCGGCCACGGTGACCGAGGAACTCCGCGCCATCAGCCGCAGGCTCACCGAACAGGGCGCGTATCACCAGGCCATGCAGTTCTCGGCGTTCGCGGTGCCGCTCGACCAAGAGATTCGCGGCGGCATTCGACCGGCGATGTGGCTGCTGATGGGCGCGGTCGGGTTCCTGCTGCTGATCGCGTGCGCCAACGTGGCGAACCTGCTGCTGGTTCGCGGCGACGCGCGGCTGCGCGAGATGGCGGTGCGGACCGCCATCGGCGCCGCACCCGAACGGCTGGTTCGCCAGCTGCTGACCGAAAGCGTGGTGCTGGCGCTGATCGGCGCTCTGCTCGGGCTTGGACTCGCGTCGGCCGGGCTGCGCGTGCTGATGATGGTCGATCCGACGAGCCTGCCGCCGCTCGCGCCGGTGCGGCTCGACTGGCCGGTGGTGGCCTTCACGCTGATCGTTGGGGTGATCACCACGATCGTGTTCGGCCTGGCGCCGGCGCTGCGCACGCTGCGCGTCAACCTGGTCGACTCGCTGCGCGAAGGCGGTCAAGCGACGGTCGGCGGGCATCGCCAACGCCTGCGCAACGGATTGGTGATCGTCGAGGTGTCGCTCGCGGTCGTGCTGGTGATTGGCGCCGGCCTGATGGTGCGGAGCCTCGGCGCGCTCGGCCGGATCGACCTCGGATTCAAGGCGGACGGCGTCCTGACGATGCGCGTGGCGGTACCGACCGCGCGCTACGACACGCCCGAGAAGGTAGTCGACTTCTATCGCCAGTTGAACGAGAAGGTGCGAGCGCTCCCCGGCGTGCAGTCGGCCGGCTTCGTGCGCGTCCTGCCGCTGGCCACGACCATCGGCGATTTCGGTCTCGACGTGGAAGGCTTCGAAGAACGTCCCGGAGCGAATGCGAAAGGCGACTGGCAGATCGCCAGCGACGGGTCGTTCGAGGCGATGGGCTCGCGGCTGCTCGGCGGCCGCTGGTTCACGCCGGCGGATACCACCGGCTCGCAAACCGTCACCGTCATCAACGAGACGATGGCGAGGACCTATTGGCAGAATCCTGCGGACGCGGTTGGCGGGCGGATCCGCGTCGGCAACATGAAGAACCCGTGGGCGACGGTGGTCGGCATGGTGGCCGACGAGCGGCATAACGGCGTGACCGGCATCGTCAAGGAAAAGTTCTACGTTCCTCACTCCCAGTGGCACGTCGCCACCGGCGGCAATCTGATCCGCGGCGGGTTTCTGGTGGTGCGGACGACGGGCGATCCGATGGCGTTGGCCGGAGCTGTGCGAGCGGAGGTCCGATCGCTCGATCCGAACATCCCGGTGGCCAACATTCGCCCGATGACGGAAGTGGTGGCGGCCTCGCTGGCCACGCCGCGCCTGACCGGGTTCCTGATGGGGACCTTCGCCGCCATCGCGCTGATGCTGGCGGCGGTCGGCATCTACGGCGTGTTGTCGTATCTGGTGGCGCGGCGCACGCACGAGATCGGCATCCGCCTGGCGGTGGGCGCGGATCGATCGCAGGTGTTGATGCTGGTGTTGAAGCAGGGGCTGACGCTGGCCGGCAGCGGGATCGCGGTGGGGACGATCGCCGCGTTGTTGCTGACGCGTCTGATGCAATCGCTGTTGTATCAGGTACGTCCCGGCGACCCGGCCACGTTCGCGGTGGTCACCGTGGCGCTGGTGGTGGTCTCGCTGCTGGCGAGCGCGCTGCCGGCGTATCGCGCGATGCGGGTCAGCCCGTTGATCGCACTCCGAACGGAATAGGCTCGCGGATCCGGCTGCATTCAAGGCGGATTCATTGGTGCCAGGAGTGTCCTAATTAGACACATGTGCCGCAAATTAGCTGGTGGACGTACGGTAGGTCGTTCGCGCGCTCGATTGGGACGGCCAGACGCTCGTGGAGGACATGGACCTGACCGTGCAGATCCATCGCAAGCGCCTCGGCCGCATCGCCTACACCCCTCGCGCGATCACCTACACGCAGGATCCCCGGACGATTCGCGAGTACTACGGGCAGATCACGCGCTGGTACCGCGGCACGTGGCAGGTCGCGAGGCTGCACAAGCTCCCGTTCGGGGGACAGCGGATCGACGCCGAGTTCGGCGTGTTGACGGCGGAGGGTCTCCTCTACGCGACCCTGACCTTGATGTCGCCACTGCTGCTCTGGTACAAGCCGCTGCTGTTCGCCCAGGCTCTGGTCTTCGACCAGTCGGTCTGGCTCGTCTTCTCCACGCTCTGCGCGGTTCGGCTTCGCCGCATCGACATCCTGCTCTCGTTCCCCACGTTCATCGTCGTCCGCCTCATCAACTGCGTCGCCATGGTCCGCACGTTCTGGCTGGAAGTCGTGATGCGGCGGCGCGAGCGCCGCTGGTTCAGCGTGTCTCGCTACCAACGATCGCTTTCATAACTACGGAGTGTGATGCGCATTACGAGTCTTGTCGCTCTGCTTCTACTCTCCAGCGCCGCTTCGAGCCGGGCGCAGGAGCCTCCCACTCCCGTCACCGGGGTGATGATGCCGGGATCGATCTCGGCGGCCATCGGAACCTTCCGCGCCGTCGGAGCGCGGCAACGTGATCGGTGATGTGAGGATCGAGCAGGGGCTCACCGCCTGGCGGCGCGAGTCCACGTTCCTCGTCGCCTTCGTGGACGCGTCCGTGCGGGCCGATTCGGTAGGCTACAGCTGGAACAACACGGTTCCGGCGCTCGCCGGGGTCAAGCTCGTGCAAACGAACCGATCAGGGGTGGCGCAGCTGGTCGCCGGATTCAGCGCCGATTCCCGCAGCAAGCTGCAGGCGCCGCTCGTCTACGGGTCGTACTGGGCGGCATGGCGCGGCTCACGCACGAACGCAGGATCGCGGCTCACACCGTCGGCCTTCCCCGGCCACGTCTCCGCCATCTCGGGCATCGTCACGGCCCGTGAGCCGAACAACTGGACCACCACGGCGTCGGTCGAGCAAGGCGCGATCGTCTTCCGGGCCAAACGAATCTCGGGGATTCCCTTCGTCAGGGGGACGGGCGGGGTCGACACCAGTCGCCTGGGCTGGAACAACCGGTCCAGCGTGGATGTGGGCGGCAAGCTCGCGTTGGCCATGGCCCGGGGTGTCGTTCAAGCCGGCGTCGCACAGCGCCGCGAATACAACCGCATCACGCGCGCCGCCACGACGGCGCCGGTGCTGTTCGTCGACCTGTGGTTCGGGTGGAATCCACGAGTGACCAGGCCTTAACGTTCGTCAAACCGGAATCATAACAATGTATTTCACGTCTTTTGGTGGGTCGGCCCTGCTGCACATTCTCGTCTCGCACCCTCGCATCGTCGCCGCGTTCGGGCTGGTCTCGACTCTCGTCGCCCTGTCGACACCATTTGGTCCGCGCAGCTTCGCCGGAGCGGAAAGCTACGCGGTCCACCTCGAGCGGCGCATTGCGGATGCCGAACTTGTGGATGCAGGCCTGCTGACCCGAGCCGACAGTCGTGTGACGGCGCTACTGGCGACCTCGCCGGAAAAGGTCGAGCCGATGGTTCGGGCCCTGCTGGCTACGTGCGGTTCTCAGTGCACGAGCCTGACCGTCAATCAGGTGATGGAACAGCCCGAGCTGCTCAGGCAGATGCTCACGCTGAGCGAACTGGATGACGCCTGGCAGTCACGCGGAAAAGCGCGAGGCCGCAACGGAGCACGCTGAAGCGCGGCGATCTTCGAGCGCAAAAGGGCGGCGCGCGGGAGACGGCGGTGCAGGCTATTTGCCGGCGGCCTCCCACTTCGAGGTAAAGCCGTTGGTTCCCTTGTGGTTCCACGCATGCGCCGCGCTGGCGTGGGTGTGCGAGATCGATCGGAACTGCGTGTAGTCCTGGAACACCGCGCTTGGCAGGTTCATCACCTTGACGGCCCTGCCGTTAAAGCCCTTCATTACTTCCATTTCAACGGATGAGTCTGGACCGGAGAACGTCACGCGCGTGTCGGTGGCCTCCATGGTGATCGGCGCCTTGGTGAACGACAGCATGCCTTTGTGGAACCCGGCGAAGGCGAGCGGCAGCAGCGCTTCGACCGCCTTCATCTGGCGATCGCTGACCTTGTCGCTGACGTAGATCTTCGACCAGTTGCGCATGTTGAAGGTGACGAGCAACTGGACGCCGGCGAGGTCGACGTTGTCGTATTGGCCTTGTTCGATCGAGATCATGCGATTGCCCTCGCACGGCATACGCGACGGCTCGCCGCCGAAGTTGCATGGGCAGGAGATGGTGCAGCTGCAGCTTTCAGCCACGGTGGCGGAAAGGTTCCAGGCTGCCTGGGTCGCGCGCGAAGGGACCTCCAGCAGCAGGACGAGGACCGTGACCAGCGCAAGGGTGGTTCGCATGCCGATAATCTACACGACCGTCGCCACTTCGACGAGGGTCGGCTGCAGCACGCGGACCAGGTCCGCCGGCGCGAGCGAGACCAGGAATCCCCGCCGGCCGCCGTTGATGAACAGCCGGTCGAGATCGCCGATCGAGCGTTGCATGTAGACGGGCATGGTCTTGCGCGTGCCGAACGGCGAGGTGCCGCCGACCTGGTAGCCGGTATGCCGCTCGGCCACCTCCGGCGCGCAGGGGGTGATGCTTTTCGCGCCGATCTGCCGTGCCAGATTTTTGGTCGACACTGCGCGATCGCCGTGCATCAGGACGAGCAGCGGCCGCCTGTGCTCGTCTTCCATCACCAGCGTCTTGATCACCGCGTGCTCGTCGACGCCCAGCTCGCGCGCCGACACGGCCGTCCCACCCCGCTCCTCATATCGATAGGGGTGCTCGGTGAAATCGACCTGATGTGCCCGAAGGACCGCCACCGCGCCTGTCACGCTCTCGCCTTAAAGCTTCAGCCGCATCATCGGCTCGTTGGTGGCCACGTAGCCCATCGCCTCGTAGAGCGGCTTGCCGAAGGTACTGGCGTTGAGGACGAGCCGCTCGATGCCCTCGGCGCGGCACCAGGCGTGGATCGCGTCCATCATCTGGCGCGCGAGGCCTTGTTGGCGATGGGCCGGCGCGGTGTAGACGTTGAAGATGAAGCCGCAGCGCGGATCCAGCGAGATGGGCCCGGGCGGCCACGGGATGACGATCAGCCCGCTGCCGGCGACAATCTCGCCGGTGGTCGTCACCGCCATCCAACCCAGGTAGGTGTGCGAAGGCAGGGCATGCTGCAGCCACAGTGCCATCGCCGCCGCCATCTCCTCGAACGCGGCGGCAATGCCCATCTCGCGAAACATCGCCGCGCGCTGTTCGACGATGTGAGGGATGTCGACGGTGGTGGCGGGTCGAATGGTGTAGCTCATGACGTCCTGCCAGAGTACCTTAATGGGAAATGTCGGCGCCCCGTCAGTATCGTGCCGGACAGTCGGTCGAAGATCACTGCCGCAGCTGTCACGAAGATCGCATCCACACCGTGATCGTCGTCGACCCCAACGCCCAGCCGCTGCGCGTGGCGTGTGACTTCTGCCGCAGCGAGCACAACTATCGAGGAGGGCCGCGCAGCGGCCCGACGAGATCCACCGTAGCCCCAGCTGCCGAAGTGGCCAGTGCTCCTCGGGCGAAGGTGGACGACGGCGCGCTTGACCTCTCGGAATCGCTTATGACACAAACGCCAACCGACGCCGCCAATCTCGAACTCCTGATCCGCCGTATCATCCGCGAAGAGACCGGCCTGACCCCAGTGGCCCCGGCGGAGAAATGGCGCGGCGGCGAACTGGTGCTGAAGCCGGGCAAGCCCGGTGTGCAGGAAAAATCCTGGCCGATTGACATCGTTCTTTCACAAGGTGGTGATGCTGCGCAACCGGCTCCGCACGCTGGAGCAGCAGATCAACGCCTCGGACCTGCCGGACGATCAGAAGCTGAAAATCCAGTCGTACATCACCGGGTGTTACGGTTCGCTGACCAGCTTCAACGTGCTGTTTGCGGACGAAGACGATCGCTTCGTCGGCGCTGCCGCGGACTAGGCCTGCGAGGCTTTGGTCCAGCTGTCTTTCAGCGAGACGGTGCGGTTGAACACCGGCGTGCCGGCGCGCGAATCGGGATCGACCGAAAAGTAGCCTTGACGCTCGAACTGGTAGTGCGCGCCGCTGGTCGCCGCTGCGAGCGCCGGTTCGGCCTTGCACCCGCTCAACACCTCGAGGGATGCCGGGTTGATGAGCGCGGTGAAATCGGTGCCGGCCTTCGCGGCCGCGCCGTCGGGGTCTTCCGCCGTGAACAGCCGATCGTACAGCCGGATCTCGGCATCCACCGCGTGCGCCACCGACACCCAGTGCAGCGTGGCCTTGACCTTTCGGCCATCGGGCGCATCGCCGCCACGCGTCGCCGGATCGTAGGTGCCGCGCAGTTCAACGATCGCGCCGGCGGCGTCCTTGACGGCGTCGGTGCAGGTGATGAGATAGGCGTTACGAAGACGGACTTCGCGTCCCGGCGCCAGCCGGAAGAACTTCTTCGGCGGGTCTTCCATGAAGTCGTCACGCTCGATGTAAATCTCGCGTGAGAACGGCAGCCGCCTGCTGCCGAGCGCCTGGTCGTTGGGATGGTTGGCGACCTCCATCTCCTCCGACTGGCCCTCGGGATAATTGGTGAGCACCAGCTTGAGCGGCCGCAGCACCGCCATCGCCCGCGGCGCGCGGCGGTTGAGGTCCTCGCGCACGCAGTGCTCGAGCAGCCCGGTATCGATGACGTTCTCCTTCTTCGCCACGCCGACGCGGGCGCAGAAGTCGCGAATCGATTCCGCCGTGTAGCCGCGCCGCCGCAGCCCGGTGAGCGTCGGCATGCGCGGATCGTCCCAGCCGGTGACGTGCCGCTGTGCGACCAGCTGCAGCAGCTTGCGCTTGCTCATCACCGTGTAGGTGAGGTTGAGGCGGGCGAACTCGTATTGCCTGGGCCGGCCAGCCTCGTCAAGGCCGCGCTGCCCGGGCGCGGCGTGCTCGACGATCCAGTCGTAGAGCGGGCGATGGTCGACGTACTCGAGCGTGCACAGCGAGTGCGTTACGCCTTCGATCGCGTCCGAGAGCGGATGCGCGAAGTCGTACATCGGATAGATGCGCCACGCGCTGCCGGTGCGGTGGTGGTCGGCATGGCGGATCCGGTACAACACCGGATCGCGCATGGTGATGTTCGGCGAGCGCATGTCGATTTTCGCGCGCAGCACGTGGGCGCCGTCCGGAAACTCGCCGGCGCGCATGCGGCCGAACAAGTCGAGGTTCTCCTCGGCGGCACGGCCACGGTAGGGCGAGTCCTTGCCAGGCTCGGTCAGCGTGCCGCGGTACTGCCGGATCTCATCCGCCGATAACGAGTCGACGTAGGCCACGCCCTTGCGGACCAGCACCTGCGCGAACTGGTAGAGCTGCTCGTAGTAGTCCGACGCGTAGTACTCGCGATCGTGCCACTCGAAACCCAGCCACCTGACATCGTCCTTGATCGAGTCGACGTACTCGACGTCCTCCTTGACCGGGTTGGTGTCATCGAAGCGCAGGTTGCAATGGCCGGCGAACTCGCTGGCGACACCGAAGTCGAGGCAGATCGCCTTGGCGTGGCCGATGTGCAGGTAGCCGTTCGGTTCCGGAGGGAAGCGGGTCACCACGCGGCCGCCGTTCTTTCCGGCGGCAACATCGGCAGCGACGATCTCGCGAATGAAGTCCTGTGGCTCGCCTGACTCCCTGCGAGCGGCGGCGGACGCAACTGTATCCCCGTCTGACATCGGTTTCAAACGATCAGCTTATCAGAGCCGCCCGGCTCATCCTGCGTGGCGAGGCGGGGTCGACCCTAGTCGACGGCGCAGGGCGCGCCGGCGAGGATGGCGAGGACGATCAAGGGGTTGCGGCCCGAGCGCGACAGGTTGTAGGTGGTGCCGCGGGGTACCACGGCGAACGCGCCCGCCGACACGGTGAATTCCCGCTCGGCAAGCCGAAGGCGGCCCTCGCCGCCCACCACGTAGATCATGCCGTCGGCGGATTGGTGCTGCCGGCCGTTCCACGGATCGCGGATCTGCCACAGGAGCGCCTGGCCCACACCGCTGCAGCCGATCAGGTCTTCTTTCTGCGGATCGCGGTTGGTGATGAAGTTCTTTTCGATGAAGTCGGGCAGCGAGACCGTCTTGGGCGCCCCCGGCGGCGGCAGTTTGGTCGTTGCCGCTGGCGGCGGTGCGACCGCCGTGGCCGGTGCAGGAGCCGGTGCGGGTGGAGCAGCCGGTGCCGGCGCCGCACTCAGTGTGACCGCCAACTCCGGCGCGGCGGTGCCGGCGCGCCAGGTGAGCTCTTTTTCGAAAGTGATGAAACCCTGGTGCGCGAAGCGGACCCGATACGTGCCGGCACGCAATCCCTCGACGCGGGTCGGCCCGCTCGCGGGACTGCCCACTTCGCGGTCGACCGGGCCAGTGACGGTCACGGTCACGTTCTCGATCGGCTTGCCCGATCCGTCGGTGATGAACAACAGCGCGGTGGTGGTGGCGTTGCCAGGCGGGCGCGGTCTGGGCCGCGGCGCTTGCGCGGCGGGCGCCGGCGCGGCCGGGTTTGGGACGGGGGGTTGCGCGGGGGCGGGCGCCTGCAGCAAGGTCAGCAGTAGTAGAGCAACCATAGGACGATGCTACTACGACGTGGGACACCGGAGGCGCCGAAGGCACGGAGTTACAATCGTTCATGCGCACTTTCAAGAGCGCGGTCCTCGCAGCCGCGCTCTTTGTCTTGGCGGCGTGCAACGGCGGTGGCACCCTCCTCGTCCCGGCGCCATCGGCGCGCATTGTCCTGAATGCAAATTCGCCACGGCCGACGATCGACGTCGTGGATGTGCCGCCCGACGAGCTCGCTGCGATCGAGGGCACCGAGTCGCGCGACGAGTGGACGGCGATCCTCAAGATCGCGGTGAGTGCCGGTGTCGATCAGCCGGCCGCGGTCGGCCAGTACGCCGTGGAGGACGGCCGGGTTCGCTTCACGCCGATGTTCCCGCTCGATCCCGGGCGGCAATATCACGTCACCTTCACGCCGCCGGGCGGCGAACCGGTGACAGCCACGGTCGAATTACCGCCGCCCGATACCACGCCAAAGACGACGGTATCGGCGGTGTTTCCGACGACCGGTGTGGTGCCGGAGAATCAACTGCGGTTCTATATCCATTTCTCGGCGCCGATGAGCATGCGAGGCGGATTCGACTTCATCCACCTGCTGGACGAGTCGGGACAGGCGGTGAAGGATGCGTTCCTGCCGCTCGATGCGCAGTTGTGGAGCGACGATCGCACGCGCTATACGGTGTTGTTCGATCCCGCGCCCCGGAAGCGGCGCACTGCGTCGATTGCGGAGACGGGGCGCGCACTCGTGCAAGGCAGGTCCTACACCCTGGTCGTCGATGCCGGCTGGCCCGACGGGCAGGGGTTGCCATTGAAGCAGGCGTTCACGCGCACATTCAAGGTTGGTTCGCCGGACGAGCGGCCGCTCGATCCAGGGACCTGGAAGATCGAAGCGCCCGCCGCCGGGAGCAGTACTGCGCTGGCAATTGCTTTTCCGGAGCCGCTCGATCGCGCCCTGCTGCTCCAGGCGCTGGGAGTATTGGCGCCGGGCGGCCGGCCGCTCGAGGGGCAGGTCGTGGTCGGGACCGACGAGTTGACGTGGATGTTTACGCCGGCCGAAGCGTGGAAGGCGGGGCCATACACTGTCGTGGCGTTGTCCACGCTGGAAGATCTCGCCGGCAATCGAATTGGGCGGGTCTTCCAGAAAGATCAGCTCGAGGTAACGGACAGCGACGCGGAACCGGAGAAGACGCTGATCCCGCTGATCGTCAGGCCGTAAGGAAAGCCCTGCCGGCCTGCCCTCACGTCCCTGCCATCAGCGCCAGCATCGCCCATCCCGTCGTCGACAGGCGCTGGACTTCGTTGTCCTGATTCGCGGGTGTGGCCGTCGCTGGCCAGCTGCCGTCGGGCCGTTGCTGCGAGACCAGAAATTTCTTCCCGTTCGCGATCGCCGCTTTCAGTTCCTCGGGGCGATACGCCGATCGGGCAAGGCGGGGCTCGACGTCGAGGGTGCTCAACGCGAGCACGGCCATCGCGGTGTCGAACACCTGTGGCGGCGCCGTCACGTCTGGTCCCCAGCCTCCGGTCTCGGCCGACTGGCCCTGCCGCAGGAGGCTCAGGCTGGTGCGCCGCAGGTTCTCCGCCATCACATCGCTCGACAGCTCGAGCGCCAGCACCGTCGACGCCGCGTCGAGCGCGTTGTCCGGCGTCAGTCCGCGGATCCAGCGATCGGCCTGGACGATGCTGAAGTAATCCGGTTGGATGCCGGACGCGATCAGCGTCGTTCGCGCCGACCAGGTGGCGATAATTTCGCCGTAGGTCGCCGGCGCGCCGGGGCCCTGCCCCTGATCGGGCTGCCACGATCCGTCGGCCTTCTGATCGGCGACCAGCAGCTTCGCCGCTGCCTGGAGATCGGTTGATGCCACCTGGCCGAATCGCTCGGCGACCGCGAGCGCGCTGGCGAACTGCAGGCGTGCGAGCGCCTGGTCGTCGACGCCGCCCTGTGCCTTGTCTTGTGCCCACATCGCGGGTTGTTTCAGGAACGCGAGGGTGGCGTCGAGCGAGGAGCCGATGTCGTGTCCTTTGGCGCTTGCCACCAGCAAAGCGCGCGTGGCATCGCCGTTGGCCGCCTTCCACTTGGGGACTTCTTTGAGGAGGTAGCCAACACCGCGCCCGATCGCGCCGGTGTTGGGATCGGCCTTCTCGCCACCGGCCGCTGGCTTGGTCAGCTGTCTCACGCCTCTATTGTTACCGGATTCCCGCGCGGTCGATGTCGCGGCGCCCGACCCGGCTACACCTCACCGGTGAATGTAACCGGGTCATGTAACCGTGTCTGGCACCTTAACACGGCATTTTGCGTCAATCCTTGCCATCGGACATGCACTCCGATCGCAGTTCCTGCGGCCCCCTGTGCATGGCTCACCACTTGCGTTAGGTCCTCGCCGGAGGTGTGAAATGCCCCGACCGTTACGAAATTTGCCACCCGGCTGCGTGGTTCATTGTGTGAATCGTGGGAACGATAAGCGCCTGCTGTTTGAGAGAGCCCGCGAATTCGAGGATTTTCTCCAGTTAGTGGCTTGGGCCAAATCTCAATGCCCAGTGCGGATCGTCGCCTACTGCGTGATGGGCAACCACTGGCATTTCGTCTTCTGGTCCGAGTGCGCCGGCGACGTGTCGAGGTTCCTGCATCGGCTCACCACCACACACGCGAAAAGTTGGCGGAGACGCACAGGCACGATCGGATGCGGCCATGTGTACCAGGATCGATTCCACGGTTCGAAAGTCTTCACCGAGGCCTATTACTACAATGTGCTGCGATACGTGGAGCAGAACCCACTACGAGCCGACCTGGTTCGAGCATCGAGAGATTGGCGCTGGTCGAGCCTGCAGGAAAGACTGGGCAACGATCGTGGGTTGCTGGACTTGGGTCCAGCGGACCTTCCCATCGACTGGCCTGAACTGGTCGACGAGAACCTTTCCGAAGACGCCATGAAAGAAATCCGCGGATCCCTCCAACGACATTGAAAATGTTGCGTTCGGACCGGCGATCTTCGATCGCAGGAACTGCGTCAAAAGTCGATGTTAAGGTGCCAGACCCGGTTACAAATCACCAGATGCCGGCTCTGCCGCGGACCGAGTCGATCAGCCTGGCGGGGTCGTAGCCAATGCCTTGCTTGAACACCGTCTCGACGTGACGAATGTCGCCGATCGCGGCCGCCGGGTTGCCGTTGATCACCACGAGGTCGGCCTGCTTGCCGACCGCCAGGCTGCCGACCGTCTTGTCGCGCGTGAGGTACTTCGCGCCATTCAGCGTGCTGATCGAAATGGCTTCGAGTGGCGTGAAGCCGGCCTCGACCAGCAACTCGACCTGGCGCTGGTTCGCGAAGCCGGGAATCACCCCGCCGCCGCCGGTCGGATCGGTGCCGGCGATCAACAGCCCTCCTGCCTTCGCGAACGCACGCTCGAGCGCCATGCCTTTCGGGAAGAGCGTGGTGTAAATCGATTCCTTGTTCTGCGCGGTTCGCGCGTAAGTCTGCTCGAATTGCTCGCGCAGCTGCGGCGTGAGCACGTCGAGGCCCGGCGGCCTGGGCCGGCCCGGGGTGAAGGTTTCGAACACGGTGAGCGTCGAGGTCAAGGCCACGCCCTTGTCGACGAGCGTCTTGACGAGCGCCTTGAACGGCGCGCCATGTTGGTCGAGCGCGGCGATGGTGTTCTGCCCGACCCCCTGCCCCGGACACTGATCCGGCTGCTTGCCGGACACGAAATCGGTGGCCGCGAAGAAGCCATGCTCGAGATTGTCGATGCCGAGGTTCGCCGCTTCGGCATAGGTCACCGAGCACAGGTGGCCGGTGACCTTGATGCGGCGGCGATGCGCTTCGCGAATCGCCGCCGCGAGCTCGCCGCGCGTGATCTGCATGTAGGTCTTGAGCGACGTCGCGCCTTCGTCGGTCCAGTACTGCACCTGGCGGCGCGCATCCTCGGGCCCCTTCAAGGTCCGCATCTGCACGAACGTATTCGGGCCATTCAGGTACGGTGCGGTCGCGTCGATCGCCGGCCCGGGTTTCTGGCCGGCGTCCACGAGCCGCATGATGTTGAGGTCCATGAAGCCATTCACATTGCCGCCCGTGCGCATGGTCGTGACACCGCCGGCAAGGTAGAGCCGAGAAAAACTCTCGCCGAGTTGTCCGTACACGCCGGGACCGTTCGGGTAGTAGAGGTGTTCGTGCACCATCACCAGGCCGGGGATCACGCTCTTGCCGGTCAGATCGATGGTGTGCGCGCCGGCCGGCACCACGGTGACCGCGGCGGCGCCCATCGCAACGATGTTGCCGTCGCGGATCACCACCGTTTGATCCTCCTGCGGCGCCGCGCCGGTGCCGTCAATCACCCGCACGTGGGTCAGCGCGAGCGACGGCGCGTCGACCGACACGTAGGCACGAACGGCATTCGACAGGGGTGGCCGTTGCCGTGCGAACATTCCGGCGGCCGTGAAAACGCAACACGCCAGAGCTGCCAAGAGTCTCAGATTGATTTCGTGCAAACGCGACCTCTTCACGAGAATGAGTTGTGATAAATCCTCTACGAGTCAGGAGGTTTACCAATGAGAGTCGGAATTGTAATCGCATTGATTGCGGCTGCGTCAGCGGCAGGCATGGGGCAGCAACCTCAGCAACCGCCGCGCGACGACGGCTACATCGCCGCCCACCGGCCGGTGTTGCCGGCGCCGAGCCTTGACGCCCGGATCAAAGACGACCCCGATGCCAGGCGCGATGCCACTCGCGAGCAGTTTGGCGGCGACTTCACCCCCGAATTCATGGAGGCGATGGTGTCGGCGGCCAATCACCAGGTCGCGGAGTACGGGCCCGCCGGCCGCGGCAACATCAAGACCGCTGCTGGCGGCGAGTGGACCAACATCGGGCCCTACCGCTCCAACTGGATCCAGAACGGGATTCGCGTCAACGAATCCGACACCGGCCGGGTCCGAAGCTTCCTGATCCATCCGACCAACGCCGATATCGTTTACGTCCTCAAATCGAGCGGCGGCTTGTGGAAGACCACCAACTTCTCGGCGCCACGGCCGAACTGGCGTCCGATGAGCGATACGGTGCTCAGCACCTCGGGCGGCGGGGCGGCGTTTGGCAGGAATCCCGAGACGGTGTTCCTGGCGAGCGGCGATCCGTTTGATCCGGGGGTTGGCGGCTACATCTACCGCTCGGGCGACGGCGGGGAAACCTGGTCGCCAGGCATCAAGCTTGGCGCATCGACGGTGGTGCCCGACGTCAAGGTCGACAGCGGCGGCGCCACCGATGTCGTGCTCGCGGCCAGCAATGCGGGTCTGTTCCGCTCGGCGGACGGCGGCAACACCTACAGCCCGGTCCTCAGCGGCCTCGTCTGGAGCCTCCAGCAGACCAGTGCGGGTTGGCTGGCGGCCCGTACCGTGAGCGGCGTCGGATCGATCGCGCGTTCGACCGATCGCGGCGCCACGTGGTCGTTGGTCCCCAACGGCGGCGGCGTCTATAGCGGCGCCGGACGCACGACGCTCGGCGTGGGTGTCCCCGGCGACGCGGTGGTCTACGCCTTTGCCGCGACCACGGGCAATGGTGCCCAGCGGGATCTGTTTCGCTCGACCGACGGCGGATTGAACTGGACGGCGCTCGGCCTGGCCGCCAAGACGCCGGTCAATCCGAACGAGGATCAGCCGGACATGAACATCATGGCGGGGCAGGCGTTCTACAACCAGATGGTCCTGGTCGATCCCAACGACGCATCACGCAACACCGTTTACATCGGCGGTCAGCTGAGCGCGGCGAAGTCGACCAACGGTGGCGCCACGTGGCGCGTCATCACCAACTGGCTGGCCCAGTTCAAGCTTCCGTACGTGCACGCCGACCATCATGCCGCCGCGTTCACCATGCTGAAGGGCGTGCCGGTCACCTTGTTCGGTACCGACGGCGGACTGTTCGTGAGCGACGACGGCGGCGCGACGTTCAGCAGCCAGAAGAACGACGGCATGTCGTCGTACCTGATTTACGCGATGACCGGTAATCCCAAGCACGCCGATGACGTGCTGATTGGGCTGCAGGACAACGGCACCCGCTGGCGCGTCGGCCCGACCGGCACCTACAACCAGGTGTTCGGCGGCGACGGGTTCGGCGTCGGCTGGAGCCAGGCCGACGATCAGGTCAGCCTGGGATCGATCTACTACTCGTTCATCATCCGCAATCGCCGCAACCCGCCGAACACACAGAACAAGTGGGAACAGGGCTGGAGCGGCATCGCCGAGTTCTTCGATCCGGCGCGGACGTATTTCAACACCTCGCTCGCCACGCCGCGCGCCAGCGCCGATCCCGCCGGTCTGACGTTCTTCCATCGCACCCGGACGAAGCTGTATCGGACCAGTAACGGCGCCGCCAGCTGGCAGAGCGTGCTCGACACTTCGCCGACGCTTCTGCGGGCCGGGTCGCATCCGATCGGCATCAGCCCCGATGCCCTGAGTCATTTCGGCGTGCTCGGCAACGGCGGCAACCTGTGGTTCACCGCCGACGGCGGCGCGTCGTTCCAGAACAAGGTGCTGACCGCGCTCGCGCCAGGCTGGCCGGGCTTCAACTCGACGCTGGCGTACGCCGACCACAACACGCTGTATGTCGGCAACGAAGCGCCGGTCGGGACGCCGCAGCGCGTCATCAAGTCCACGGACGGCGGCCACACCTGGGCCCATGCGGGCGCGGGGCTGCCGCCGGTGCCGATCACCAAGCTGATCGTCAGCACGCGCGACGCCTCGGGCCGGACGCTCTATGCCGGGACCTGGATTGGCGTGTACGAAACGACCGACGGCGGCGCGACCTGGCATCTCTACGGCACCGGCCTGCCGATTGTGAATGTCAGCGACCTCTACATGCCGACCGACGGCAGCTATCTCCGGGTCTCGACCTACGGGCGGGGCGTCTGGGAAACGCGGTTCTAGGGAGCAGGGAGCCGCGATCAGGGATCGGCCTGGGCGATCCCTGATCGCTGCGCAATCTTAAAGAGCGCTGGGGCGGGCCCCGAGCCCGCCACATCTGAATCCGCGGCTACCGCACGCGTTCGACGAATCCATCACCGGTAAACATGCGGACGACGCGGCCGTTGTCCTCGACGAAGCGGACGATCTCGCCGACCGGGCCGCCGCCCGCGGCCGCGACGTAGCGGAACTGCCCGTTGCCAATCGGCTCGAGCCGGATCGGATTGTCGAGGTTGGCGGCATTCGGCGAGATGATCACGAGCCGACGGTTGAGTTCGATCACCTGCGACTCGCCGCCGCGCCCGCGGTAGAGTCCGGCAAAACGCGACCAGGCCGGGTCCCAGGTCGTGGTCACCGCCGGCGCCGCGCTGAGGGCTTTCGCCACGGCCTCGCCGACGGTGTTCATCAACTGCGTGGCGATGGCGCCCGGGTTGGCGTCGTCGGCATTGCTCAGCACAATCACGCCGACCTTGCCGTCGATCTGCATCAGCGTGTTGGTCTGGTATCCCGGATAGCTGCCGCCGTGCGACACGTAGACCTTGTCGCGTTCGCGGCGCACCGCGAAGCCGATGGCGTTGCCCTGGGTCCAGTTGTTCTCGAGCATGCGGACCCGGTGCATCTCGCGCAGCGACCCGGTGCTGAGGATCTGGCGGCCGCCCATCCGCCCTTTGCGGAACTGCGCCGATACGAATTTCGCCATGTCCTCGACCGTCGACGTGATCCCGGTGGCTGCCGCCATGCCGCGCGCGTCGATGAAGGGATTGACCGCACGCGTCCCGTCCGGCATCAGCCGGCCGTAGCCGACGGCCAGACCGTCGACGTTGCGGTCGACGCTCGACGCGGTCATCTCCAGCGGCGCGTAAATGTTCTGGTGCACGTAGTCGGCCCAGCCCTGTCCGCTCACCGCTTCGACGACCATGCCGGCAATCGAGAACGCGAGGTTGGAGTACTTCCAGCGCACCTCCGGTGAAAAGGGCGCCTGGCGCTCGGCCATCAATCCGCGGAGCTGCTCGGTGGTGGGGAAGTCGAAGGTGGTCCAGTGCGAACCGGCCTCACGCGGCAAGCCGGAGCTGTGGGTCAGCAGTTCTTCGATGGTGATTGGCGGATCTTCGGCGTCGGCGGTCTTCACCTGGAACCACGGCAGATACTTCGAGACCGGGTCGTCCAGGCGCAGTTTGCCGCGTTCCCGCAGCTGCATGATCGCGGTAGCGGTGAACAGCTTGCTGTGCGAGGCCATGCGGAACTTGGTCTGAGGCGTCATGGCCACCGGCTTCCCGGTGTCGGCAACGCCGAATCCGGCCGACCAAATCAATTCCTGATCGGCGACCACGCCGACGGCGACGCCTGGCAGGTGGCGGTAGAGGATCTGGCCCTCGAGCCATGCGCTGAACAGCCGCTGCGCGGCGAGCACGTCGGGGTCGCTGGCGACGGTGGCAGCGCCGCCCGGCGCCTGTGCCCGCAGGTTGGTCTGGGGGCCGGCCGTCAGCACGCAGAGTGTGACGCCGGTGATCATCAATCGGCCTCGAATGGAACGCGACATTTGCTGACCTTCCCTCTATAGCGGGTTGCCGATGCGGTAGAGCGACGTCGCGGTCCTGATCACCAGGCTGTCGCGATGGATGGCGGGTGAGGCCATCGTGAATTCATCGAGGACGTTGCGGCCGATCACTTTGAACTCGGGCCCGGCCTGGATCACGTAGGTGGTGCCGTCCTCGCTCATCGCGAAGAGTCGTCCGTCGTAGGCCCACGGCGACGCGGTGAAGCCGCTGGCGGCGGGATCGAGGCGGACCTTGGTGTAGATTTCCTTGCCGGTCCGGGCATCGTGACAGGTGAAGAAGCCGCGATCGAACAGCGTGTAGTAGTAATCGCCATAGACGATCGGCGACGGATTATACGGTCCGCCTTGGGGCAGCGACCACGCGATTGAGCCGTTGCTGGTCGCGCCCTTCGGCAGCGAGATGTCACCCGACGCGCCGGGCTTGATGGCATAGACCGGACGAATCGGATCGCCGACGTAGCCCGAGGTGACATACAGCAGGTCGAACTTCGCGAACGGTGTCGGGATGACGATGCTCGACATCGGCCCGAGCTGCCACAGCAGCTTGCCCTCGAGATCGTGGGAGCGGATTTTTCCGGTGGCTGAGGTGATGATCTCGGTGCGACCGGCATGCTCCCAGATGTACGGGGTCGCCCACGCCGTTGCCTCGCGGTAATCGGTACGCCACACCGTCTTGCCGGTTCTCGCATCGAGCGCGGTGACGTACGACTGTTGATCGTTGTGATTGACGATGTAGAGCCGGCCGTTGTGCAGCACCGGCGATGCCGCGGTGCCCCAGCCGTTGTGCGTCGGCATTGGCGCCACCGGAATCGACCAGACCGGCTTGCCGGTGAGGTCGTACGCAAACAGGCCGACGTTGCCGAACGACACGTAGAGGCGCTGACCGTCCGTGACCGGCGTCTCGGACGCGTAGGTGTTCTTCAGGTGCCGTGAGGTCTCGGGTACGCCGCGGTGCGCCTCGCGCTCCCAGACGATTTTTCCGCTGCTCCAGTCGACGGCGTAGACCATCCACCGATGCTCGACCTTCGGCGCCGGCCGCTCGCCGCCGAAGTACAAGCCTTTCCTCGGCGCCTCCGTTTCTCCGACGGGAATCACCGACGTAACGAAGATCCGATCGCCCCACGCGATCGGCGACGACCACCCGTGACCGGGAATGGCCGTCTTCCATCTGACGTTCTGCGTGGCGCTCCACGTGTCCGGCAGGTTCGCGCCTTCGGCGACGCCGGTCGATCCCGGTCCGCGAAACTGCGGCCACCCTTCGACCCGGCTGGCGCCGGTCTGACCCTCGCCAATGTCGCTCAGGGCAAGCCGTTCCGCACGCAACTGGAACGACGCGACGACAATCGCCGCGACGATGAGCACCCTACGCACTGTACGCACCGTACGCACCCTATATCTACTCCGGCAGCGCGTCCCCGACCGGTTCGGGCAGGAAGAAGCTGAGGATCAAGCCCGCGGAATAGACAAACAGCGCCACCATGGTCGCCGCCAGGGCCAGGCGCGCCGTCGGCGTGTCGCCCGGCACCACGTTCACCAGCTGCGTCGTCACGAAGGCGAACCCGGTCCCGAGCATGCGCCCGCCGATATTCGCCGCAAACCCCTCACCGGTGCCGCGCAAGTGGGTCGGAAACACCCGGGGCAGATAGTTACCCCAGAAACTCAGCTGGCCGACCGTGAATACACCCGCGAAGAACATGCCCCATTTCGTCAACTCGAGGCTGTGCGTGGCGGCGTAATAGAACACGAAGGCCATCACGAACAGGCCGGGGATCTGGAATGTGCGGATCAGCTTCCGCCTCGAGACGATGTACAGCGCCAGCACCGCGAGCAGGAAGCGTCCGGCGAGCCCGCCGAATTCCTGATACGCCTGCACCAGGCTCGCCGCCTGCTGCTGCTGTTGTGGCGCAAGCACGCTCACCTCGGCCAGGCCGGGGACGATGCGCGGCATCTGCTGGATGGCGCCGAACGCCGCGCCGTAGGCGCATGCAAACATCAGGGTCGTCACAATCGTCGTGCGGCGCAGCTCGGGGGTGAAGAGTTGCGCGATCGACGGGCGCCGCAAGGTGCCGGCGGCCTTCTTCGCCTGCCAGGCGGGCGATTCGGGGAGGAAGGGGCGGATCAGGATCAGCGGCAACGCCGGGATCACGCCGGAGATCAGCGTGTAGCGCCAGGAGGCGTGGCCGCCGTAGATTGCCGGCAGGGAGGGGCCGTAGGTGACCGCGAACGCGTAGGCGCCGGTCACCATCACGCCGCCGATCGACGAGAACGCCTGCGTGTAACCCAGCGCCTTCTCCCGCTGCCGTGCGTCGGGGAAGATCTCCGCGATCCAGGCGACCGCCGCGACGAACTCGACGAACACGCCGATGTAGGTGGTCGATCGCAGGAACAGCAGCATGTAGATGTTGGTGGAGAAGCCCGCGGCCAAGGCCGAGAACGCGTAGAGCAGGATGCTCCACACCAGCACCCGGCGGCGGCCGAAGCGGTCGGTCAGGTAGCCGCCGACCAGCCCGAAGGCGCCGCCGAAGATGGCCGGCACCCAGAAGAACATGCCGACCCAGAAATTGAAATCGGCGGTGCCGGGCCGCGAACCGGTCAGCTCGCCGATGGCCGGTCCGACGACCAGCGGTGCCATCAAAATTTCATAGATGTCGAAGGCGAAGCCCAGGGCGGCAATGGCGCAGATCAGCCACTGCAAAGGTGTGAGACGGTTAGGAATCGACATGTTTCTAATAGGGACAAACGGCGACATGCCGCGCTTGAGCCGCGCGTAGTATACGAGACTGGAGAGACCCTTGGTGCGATCCGTGACCCTGTCCGTGTGTCTGCTGTTCTTGTTCGGGTCGAGCGCCTCGGCGCAGACCTCGGCCACACTGGCGGGCCGGGTCCTGGACGCGAGCCAGGCCGCCGTTCCCGGCGCCACCATCGTCGCCCGGCATCTCGAGCGCGCCATCGAGCGCACCACCGTGACCGGCGCGGACGGGCGCTTCGTCCTGGCCGGCCTGCCGGTGGGGACCTTCGCGGTCAGCGCCGGGCTGAGCGGCTTCAAGCCGGTGCGGCGGGAAGCGGTGCTGCTGACCGTGGGCGACGCCGTCACGGTGGACTTCGTCCTCGAAGTCGGCGGGCTCACCGAAACCATCAGCGTGTCCGCGGCGCCGTCGCCGGTGAACACGAGAAGCGGCGAGCTCAGTTACCTGGTGGACGAGCGCGCGATCGAGCAACTCCCGCTCAACGGCCGCAACTTTACCGACCTGGCGTTTCTGCAGCCCGGCGTGACGCCGTATCCGCATCGTGACGGTGGTTCGGTGGTGGCGCACGGCCTGGGCATGAGCGTGAACGGGCAGGACCCGCGCGCCAACGTGTACCTGCTCGATGGCACGCTGCTCAACGACATGACCAACGGCCCCGCGGGCAGCGCCGCCGGTACCGCGCTTGGCACCGAGTCGATCCAGGAGTTCCGCGTCGAAACCAACGCCTACGGCGCCGAGTTCGGACGGATGAGCGGCGGGCAGATCAACGTCATCACCAAGTCGGGCGGCAACTCGCTGCGCGGCAGCGGCTACGAGTTCCATCGCAACGACGCGCTCGATGCGAGCAATTATTTCGACGTCGCCGGCAAACCGGATTTCACGCGCAATCAGTTCGGCGTGACCGCCGGCGGTCCGATCCGGCGCGACAAGCTGTTCTACTTCGCCGGCTACGAAGGCCTGCGCGAAAATCTCGGCCGCACGATTACCTCGTCGGTGCCGGATGAGAACGCGCGCCGCGGACTGCTGCCGGATCCGGCCAACCCCGGTCAGCTGCTCAACGTCGGCGTCGCTCCAGGGGTGGCGCCGTTTCTCGCCGAGTATCCGCTGCCCAACGGCGCCAACCTCGGTGACGGTACGGCGCTGCATCGCTTCCAGTTCGATCAGCGCCTCGACCAGAATTTTCTCCAGGCGCGCATCGACGCCAACCTGTCGCCGACCACGCAGTTCTTCACGCGCTACACCCTGGACGATGCGGATCAGCGCCTGCCGCTCGATTACCCGCAATTCCCGCGCGCGTTCCGGTCGCGCAATCAGTACGCCACCGCGGAGCTGAAGCAGACCTACACCTCCAACCTGCTCGGGACCTATCGCTTCGGCTACAGCCGGACGCGGGTTGGGCAGGACGTCGAGGCCAACGTGCCGCTGGCGGCATTCGTGCCGGACCGCCCGTTCGTCGGCAACATCGATGTCGGCGGCCTGCAGCGATTCGGCACGCAGAGCTCGGCCAACCTCCGATTGATGCAGCAGGTGCGCAGCCTGCAGGCCGACCTGGTGTGGAACCACGGGCGTCACCTGCTGCGCGCCGGCGCGCTGGCCGAGCACTACCGGCAGGACATGACCAATCCGACGTTCAGCCTCGGCACCTACAGCTTCGCCAACCTGCGCGCGTTGCTCGAGAACCGCGCCACCTCGTTCATCGGCCTGACCCCCGGCGCGAATTTCGAACGGTCCTGGCCGTTCTGGATTGCCGGCGGATATGTGGAGGATCAGTTCCAGGCGCACGCCAACGTCACGATCACCGCGGGACTGCGCTACGAGTTCATGACCCTGCCGATCGATCAGGGCGGTCACGATTCCGCACTGGTGAGCCTCACCGACCGCGCCGCCACCACCGGGCAGCTGTATGCGGGCGCGGACTACAACAACTTCTCGCCGCGCGTCGGCCTGTCGTGGGACGTGAGCGGCGATGGCCGCACCGCCGTGCGCGGCGGATACGGGCTCTACTACGCCACCAACAGCTCGCAGAACCTGATCGTAACGGTGACCAACCCGCCCGATACGCCGCGCGTGGTGTTCCAGGCGCCGACCTTTCCCAATCCGCCGTTCGAGCGCACGTCGGGCCTGTCGATCCGCCCGGTGCAGTGGGACGTGGAGACGCCGTCGATTCACGTGTGGAACGCCAACCTGCAGCGCGAGCTTGGTGCGCAAACCGCGATCACGCTGGGTTACGCCGGCTCGCGTGGCCGTCATCTGCTGCGCAGCAACGATCTGAATACCGCGACGCCGGTCACCGGCGCCGACGGCCGGCCGTTCTTCGCGGCCGGCCTGCCGCGCCTGAACACGGCGTGGACCACGATCGAGGCAAAGACCTCCGACGGCGATTCGTGGTACTCCGCCTTGATCGTCGACGTGCGGCGCCGGCTGGCCGGCGGCTTCCTGTTCAACGGCTCGTACACCTGGTCGGACTCCGAGGACACCACGCAGGCCTCGACGTTCTTCTCGGATGCGACCAACGGCACGACGTCCGCCTTCCCGGAGTTCATCCCCGACTACAACCGCGGGCCGTCGGACTTCAACGTGCGGCACAACGTGGTCGCGAATGCGACCTGGGAAATTCCGTGGGCCGGCAGTCAGTCGGGTGTCGCCGGTGCGTTGCTGTCGAACTGGCGCGTGTCGGCGATTGCCACCTATCGCAGCGGTTATCCGCTCACGGTATTCGTGCTGAACAACCGTTCGCGCTCGCTGTGGCAGCCGTCGCTCGGTCCCGGCATCGGCCGCGATCGCCCGAGCTACGCGCCCGGGTTCGACGCCTCGAACGCCGTCACCGGCGATCCGGCGCAGTGGTTCAATCCGCAGGCGTTCGTGCTGCAGCCGGCCGGCACCTTCGGCAACACCGGCCGGGGCGATTTCGAAGGGCCGGACCTGCGCATGGTCGACCTGTCGTTTTCCAAGGAGGCGCGCCTGTCCTCGAGCAGCCGTTTTGAGTTCCGGCTCGAGATTTTCAATCTCTTCAACCGCGCGAACTTCGGGATCCCGAATCTGACCGCGTTTGCCGGCGCCGCCGACGGCGAGGCGCCGCTTGGCAGCTTCGGCCGCATTCGCAATACCACGACCTCCGCGCGCCAGGTGCAACTCGGCGTGCGGATTCGCTACTGACCGGCGCTACACTCTGACAGGCAAAAGGAGACACCGTTGATGTCGTGGATCGTGCTGGCTTTCGGCGCCGCCCTCTCCTGGGGGATGTATGGCGCCTCGTTGCACCGCGGACAACTCGCGCTCGGCAATCCCATGCGGGCGCTGCTCTGCGTGGGTGTGGCCTACTTCCTGATCGGCGTGCTGGTGCCGGCGGGCGTGTTGACGTCGCAGGGCGAGATGAAGAACTTCAACCCGACCGGGACCATGACCGCGACCTTCGCCGGCGCGCTCGGCGCGATCGGCGCGGTGTTCATCATCTTTGCGTTCCGCAACGGCGGGTCACCAACCTACGTGATGCCGATCGTGTTCGGCTTCGCGCCGCTCGTGAACGTGCTGACGACGATGATCATCCATCCCCCGAAATCATCGGTTAGCCCGCTGCTATACCTCGGATTTGTGTTGACGGCCGCCGGGGCGGGAATGGTGTTGTACTTCAGGCCGACCAGCTAAACGATCGCGGCCCGCGGGTCGTAGAGAAATCAGATGCGCATTCTGCTTGGATTAGTCGTCCTGATCGCCCTGCCGGGCATGGCTACCGGTTTCGCCCAGCATTGGCCGCAATGGCGCGGCCCGACGCACGACGGCGTCAGCCTCGAGAAGGGGCTGCCCGACACGTGGAGCGCCACCTGCGCCAGCTCAGGCGATGTCCAGCTCTACCAGGGCCTCGGGGGACCTTCGGCGGACGATGATCTCCAGCGCGGCGGTCAACGCCCACCCGGCACCAACTTCGAGGGCCGGCCGCTCGTGCCGACCGTGTGCGCCAACATCGAGACCAAGGGCATCTCGTGGAAGCTGCCGTTGCCGGCCTACAGCGGATCGACACCGATCATCTGGGGCGAAACCATCTTCCTCAACATCGCCACCGGCACCAACACCGGCGATCTCGAGTTGTGGGCGATCGATCGCACCAAGCAGTCGGTGACGTGGAAACGGCCGCTGGCCGCCGGCAACTACATGCAGCGCAAGCAGAACATGTCGACACCGTCGCCGATCACCGACGGCAAGTACGTGTGGGTGATGACCGGCGTCGGCATCCTCAAGGCGTTCGACTTCGCGGGCAAGGAGATGTGGTCGCGCGACATCCAGGCGGATTACGGGAAGTTCGGCCTGAACTGGGGCTACGCCAACACGCCGCTGCTCAAGGGTGAGGCGTTGTACGTGCCGGTGCTGCACGGCATGAAGACCGACGACCCGTCGTACCTCCTGAAGATCGACAAGCTCAGCGGCAAGACGATTTGGCGTGTCGAGCGTCCCAATCCCGCCGTGCACGAATCGCCCGATGCCTACATCACACCGGCGTGGATCGAGGCCAACGGCCGCGCCGAACTGATCATCACCGGCGGTGACGTGGTGTCGGGTCACGATCCCGCGACCGGCAAGGAATACTGGCGCGCCGACGTCCTCAACCCGCAGCGCAACGGCGCCTATCGCATCGTTGCCTCGCCGACCATCGTCAACAACCTGATCATTGCGCCGACCCGCGTCAACCCGATGGTGGCGATGCGGCCGGGCGGCAGCGGCGATGTCGCGAAGACGCACGTGGTGTGGTCGTTCGCGCAGGGGCCCGACGTGCCGACGCCGGTCAGCGACGGCAAGCTGCTGTATGTCGTGCGCGACAACGGCATCGTGCATGCGCTCGACGTCAACACCGGCGCCGTGGTCTACGGCCCGGTCCGGCTGCCGTCGGGCACCTACAGCGCGTCGCCGATTCTTGCCGATGGCAAGATCTACGTGACGACCGAGGAAGAGGGATTGACGACGGTGTTCCGCGCCGGCCCGAAGTTCGAGATCATCTCGTCGAACCGGCTGCTGAACGACTGCGTGCCGTACTGCCTGAGCACGGTGGCGGTTTCAGAGGGACAGCTGTTCATGCGCACCTCGTCGTACCTGTGGGCGATCGGCGACCGGCGGAAGAAATAACTGTCTGCCCGATGCCCTGTCGGCCTGACTAGAATACCCAGACGATCAGCGTGTCGACGTCCTTGACGACGATGGTACGGCCGGTGAAGGCGGGATGCGCCCACACCGCCGACTCGGCGATGGTGTAGCGCTTCACTTCCTCGAACGCGGTGGCGCTGGCCGCGGCGACGATCAACTCGGCGTTGGTGGTCGCGAGCAACAGGTAGTCGCCGGCGCGGACGATCGATGCGTTTTCTGCTTCACGGCCCTTGCCGAGCCAGAGCGTCTTCCCGCTCACCGCGTCGATTGCGAAAAACTGGCCGCGGTTCTTGTTCGACAGTCCGAACAGCGCGCCGCCGTTGGCGGCGGGCGAGCTCATATACATCGACACTTGATCATTCCGCCAGCGCGGCGTGGCCGTCCAGCCCTTGCCGAGCCCGGCCGTGATCGAATATGCGGTTGTTGGCGTGTCGAGGCCGGCGGAGATGACGACGTCGTTGACGACCAGCGGCGTCACCGAGTTCTGCTCGTACGGCGTCTTGAGCGGCACTTCCCAGAGCAGCCGTCCGTTGCTGGCGTCGATGCCGACCAGCCGGTTCTGCGACTGGGTGATCAACTGGCGTGTCCCGCCGAAGGTGGCGAGGACCGGTGAGGTATAGGCGGGGCCGTCGCCGGTCCAGCGCCACTTGACCGTGCCGGTTGCGGTATCCATCGCGGTCAGGGCGCCCGCGCCCGAGCCGCCGAGAAACGCAATCACACTGGAGCCGTCGACGATCGGCGATGTCGCGGTGCCGAACTCCGGCGGCGCCGGCGGGGCATTGCGCCGCCAGAGCAACTTGCCGGTCGCCAGGTCGTGCGCGGAAAAGATGCCACTGATGCCGAGCGTGAACACCCGTCCGTCGGCCACCGCCGGGGTTGATTTCGGTCCCGGCCCGTGACCGATCGCCGCCTGATTCATGGTGTACGGCGCCTCGACGCCGTCCTGCCATAACCGCTTGCCCGACGTGAGATCGTAGGCGGCGACGAGCTCCCTGTTTGCCTGGCGGGTGTGGACGATGATGCGGCTTCCCGCGATTACCGGCGACGCATGGCCAAGGCCCACCGAGACTTGCCATCGCTTGGTCAGTTGCGCGGGCCATGCCTTTGGCGGGGTGAACGTGGACGCCACGCCGTCTCGCGCCGGTCCCCGCCACTGCGGCCACCCTTCGACTCGATTCGGACCGCTCTGCCCATCCATCCGAATCTCGCTCAGGGCAGGGTCCGCAAGGGCGGTGACGGTGGTTAACCCGACGAACACGACGGTCACGAAGCGAGACTGGATGCGCATGTCATTCGCCTTTGATTGCCGCGACAACCGGAAATCTCGCGGTGATTCGAATGGCGGCGAGGGACGCCATCACGCCCGTGAGCAGGACTCCGAACAACAACAGGCTCAGGCTCGTCCACGGGAGCGCTTGCGCCCGATCGCGCAACGCCGGCGTGATCGCCACCAGCGCGCATCCGGCGCCGAGCAGCAATCCACCGGCGACGAGCGCCATGCCCTCGGACAGCACCATGTTGCGAATGTTCGCCGACGAAAAGCCGACCGCCCGGAGCAGGCCGATTTCCCGGCGGCGTTCGAGCACGTTGCGCGCCAGCACCGCGCCCAGCCCGAGCGTGCCCAGCAGCAGTCCCAGCGACCCGAGCGCCTGGAATGTCGCCAGGTAGGTGTTCTCCACCTGGTGATAGGCGGCCCACCGTTGACGGGTGTCGCTGACATCAACGCCGTAGTCCGACAAGCGGTCTTCCAGGTAGGTGGTGATCGCCGCTTCCTGGTCCGCCGGCGTGTCGAGCATCCACACGCGGTAGCCCTCGTGGCGCGGGAACAGCCGGAGGAAGGCCGGCTCGCCGATCAGCAGCTCCGACTGCAGGAAGCTGTCGGCCAGTGCGCCGACAATGCGCAGGCGAACCGGCGAATGTCCCTCGGGGGTGAACGTGAAATCGTCTCCGATCCCGAGGTGAAGGACGTACATCAAGGTGGTTTGATCGGCGATGGTCGCGATCGCACCATCGGCGAAGGTGCGGTTCAGCAGCAGCCAGGGGTTGGCCCGCTCCTCCGGCGACTCCGCCATCGACGCGGCGAACGAGAAGCGCGGCCGATCGAAGAATCGCGGCTCGGGCGACATGATGCGGGGATTGGTGGGCCGATACAGCGTCAGGCAGCTGGTTTCGTCTCCCGGCCGCAGACGAAATCGGGTGATGGTGGTCCCCGCCAGAGCGGGTTCGCCGCGCTCGAGGGCCAGCGAGTCCAGGCCTTCGGGCGAATGGGGATCGTGCATGAGCGGCGCCACCGATTCGGCCATCAGGGCAAAGCCGCCGGTGCCGGAGGTTGGATCAGTGGCAGTGGCCGAGACGTCCTTCTTGAAGGCGCCGACGCTGACCAGCACGAAACTCGCAAAGGCGATCAGCGCGAGGCTCAATACCGATCGTGCCGGCCGGACCGATGAATGGCGTATCCCGAGCGCGAACATCGCCGCCAGTCCGCGGCCCATCGGGCGTGACGAGCGGCGGCGGCGGAGCAGGATCGATGCGCCGGTCAGGCCGGCCACCAGCCACGCGCCACCGGCGCCGAAGAAGCCGGCCGTCGGATCGATCGCTCCCGATAACGCCGCGCCCAGCAAGCCGGCGCCGGCGACGACGAGCGCGATCGTGACAATGATCGTCGCCGTCGAGGCGTGCCGTGTTGGCGGGCCCGCTGCGCCTTTGAGCAAGGCGCGGGCCGAGCGGCGGCTCATCGCGCGCACGCCCAGCCACAGCGCGATCATCCCGGCCGCCGGCGCACCGGCGGCACCCGCTGCCAGCCAGATCGGGTTGACGTGAAGCACGAGATCGGTGGTGCCGACGGCGCCGACCCACCAGGTTCGCAATCCGTGGAGGATGAGCGCGCTGTAGCCGACCGCCGCCGGGACGCCGATCGCGGCGCCGACCGCCGCGAGGATTGCGCCTTCCCGCAGGAACTGGCCGCGAATCGCCGCCGCCGGGAAGCCGACCGATGCCAGCACGCCCACTTCCGTCGTGCGCTGCTCGAGGCCGACGGCGAAGAACAGATAGGCGAGCAGCAGCGCCGACACCACGAGGAAGAAGCTGAAGTAGAGGAAGTACTCGCCGAAGTCGGTGGTGCCTTGCGCGGCGGCCGTCGCCTCGGCGCGCACGTTGCGGATGGTGAGTCCCGCGGCGAGCGGATCGATCGCCTGCGGATCGATCGGGCCGTCACCGGAGAGCCGTAGCGACGACACCTTGCCGTAGCGCGAGCCCCATAACCGCTGCGCATCGCTGAGGGTGACGATTGCTTTCGGGGCGCCACGATACTGGTCCCAGTAGTCCTCGTCCTTCGGGCGGATGCGCTGGAGCTCGACCGGGAAGGGCGGGTCCCACGAGGTCATGTCCGCCGCGTCGCTGATCCCCGGATACTCCGGCGTCAACGATCGATCGCCGCCGAGGCCGTTCATCGGGAGCACGCCGGCGAGCGTGAACTGCGCGCTGCTGGTCTCGAGCCCCTGCTCGTCCGACCAGAGGAAGTAGTCGAGCGTGACGGCATCCCCGACCGCCGCCCCGAGGTCCGTCGCCGCCCATTCGTTCAGCCAGACAAGGGGCCGGGGATCTTTTTCGCCGACGCCGGCTGGTCGGAAATCGATGCCGGTGACGGTCGAGTAGGGAATCTGGCGATCGCCAATTCTGATCGCATTGGCGACATAAGTGAGTACCGGCGTGACGGAACGCCGGTCGCGGCTGGCAATTTCTGCGATCCGCGTCGCAAGCGCATCGACGATGAGCCCGGCGCGACTCTCGATTATCGTGTCGCCCGTGCCCTCGCGTGTCCGAATTCCGAGATCGTCGAGCGTAATCGACGCTGTAAGTTGTTCAATCGAAAGGTCCGAAAAATGATCCCCGGCCCTTTTTACAATTAGCGTATTCACGCGGTCGCCGAGGTCGAGGTCGCGCTGCAGGCGTTCGAGCGGCAGGTAAATCGCGAGCACCGGCCCCTGTGACGGCGAGAGCGAGAACTCGCCGAGCGACGCTCGGTCGAGCACGCGCGAGACCGTCAGCCGGATCCGTTCGCCGGTCGTTTCCCGTCGTCCCTGCAGCGACGAGAGCGGGATGTCGGTCGGCCTGGCGATCCGCAGGATGATCGAGTCGCCCGGCTGTGCGCCGAGCTCCGCCGCCAGCGCCTGGCTGATGGCCGCCTCTCGTCCGGAGACGGACAACGGCGTCCCGTGAAAGCGGCCGAAGCGATCGTCGATGCCGTAGACCATCACGCTGCCGGCCGACCGGCGTGATTCCTCGTGCGAGACCGCCCCGCCGGCGACGATGAGCGGCGCGGCGCCGGCGACGGCCTGAGGCGAGCTGTCGGCGATATCGCCGGCGAGCGCGGAGCGAAAGAACGTCGGCGCGGTGACGACCGCGTCGGTAGCGCCGAGCCTGCCGAGCGCAATCTGCCTGAGGCTTTCGCGCACCGAACCGCCGACGAGCAGCGCGCCGCCGAGCACGGCCACCGCCACCGCGATGCCGAGCACGACCATCGCGTTGGTGGCGGCGTAGTAACGCAGGCTCGCGCGGGTCAACATCGCGCGGCCCTACCGGGACCCCGCCGCGGTGGTGGTGGCGAGCACGCCGCGGTTCATGGACCACCGGCGCGTGAACCGCGAACCGAGCGCTTCGCTATGGGTCACCACGATCATGATCGCCTGCTGCCTGGCGTGGAGCGCAATCAACAGGTCCGCCACGGTGGCGGCGGTCTCGGCGTCGAGATTGCCGGTCGGCTCGTCACACAGGATCACCTGCGGCGTGCGGACGAGCGCGCGCGCAATCGCGGCGCGCTGCTTCTCGCCGCCGGACAGTTCACCCGGCCGGTGATGCAGCCGCGAAGTCAGGCCCACTTGTTCGAGCAGCGCACGCGCGCGCTCGGGCGCGGTGCGGTCGTTCTCGCCGACCAGCGTCGGTACCAGCACATTCTCGAGGACGGTGCACTGCGGCAGCAGGCAGTGGTCCTGGAGCACGAAGCCGACGTCGTGATTGCGAAACGCCGCGAGCGCATCGGCCGACAGGGCGTACGGATCCGTGCCGTTGAGTTGCACCGAGCCGCTGGTCGGCGGCTCGAGCCCGCCCAGAATGTAGAGCAGCGTGCTCTTGCCGGAGCCCGACGGCCCCATGACACACGCCGCGTCGCCCGGGTTGAGCGACAGCGTGACGTCACGCAGCACCGTCAACTCGCCGGCCGGCGTGGGATAACTCTTCGAGAGATGGGTGGCGTTCAACATCCTGGTGCTGGCGGGGTTAACGCCCCGCCTCTCCATAAGCCTTCAGCACCGCGTCGGCCATGTGGGTCACGGTGTAGTGGTTGCGAACGCCCTCGGCGCCGCGCCGGCCGAGCTCGCGCGCGCGCGCCCCATCCTTCCACAATTCGAAGATGGCGTCGGCGACATCCGCCGGCGCCTCGGAGCGCGACAACACGCCGCCGCCGGTGCGCGCGATCAGCTCGGGGAAGGCGCCATGGTTCGGCTGCACGACCGGCACGCCGCATGCCATCGCCTCGAGCAGATACAGACCCTTGGGCTCGTGGTACGGGCTCGGCACTGACAGCACGTCGATGTCGTGAAAGAACCGCACCTTCTTGGCGCGCTCGACCGTGCCGCGATACACGAACTCGTCGCCCAGGCCCGCGGCACGCAGCGATTCGGCAATCGTCGAGAGGTAGGGCTTGTGCTCGGGCGCAAGATAGCCGCCGGCGATCAGCCGCGACGGCGGCAGCCCCTTGACCGTCCTCAGGATGCGATATGCCTCGGCGAGATTGTGCAGACCCTTTTCCGGCGCGACGCGCGCGAAGTAACCGATCGTGAATGGTCCTGGCGATGCCGGGAGCCGGGAGCCGGGAGCCGGGAACCTCGTCGTCACCGAGAGATCGCTGACGTTGACGCCGAGCGGCGCGACCCGCAGCTTCGACTCGGGAATGCGCAGGTAGTCGCGCATGAAGCGTGCGTAGTAGTCGCTGACGGCGATGAACAGGTCGACGTCGGCCACCTGTGCGCGCACCAGCTCGAGCGCCTCGGTCCGAAACGGCTCGGGCAGCGCCTCGAGAAACAAATCCTCGCCTTGCAGCGTGACGACCACCGGGCAGCCGAGCGCGCGCTTGATCGGCGCCGCCAGGCTGATCAGCAGCGCATAGGGAATGTTGACGACATCGGGCGCGGGCTCGTCCGCCAGGAACCCGATCAGCTTGTCGATTTCCTTGTGCTGGTGGCCGTCGGCCCCGCGCAAGGTCGAGACCGTCAGTGCGCCGAGCAGTTTCGGATCGACGGCGATCGATCCGCTGGTAAACGCCCGGATCACGTCGGGGGCGTCGATCAGCCGGTCGAGCAGCCGCGGCGTGCGCCGGAACCACGGCACGTGCTGTTCGAGAAACACGCTGATGCCGCCGAAGAACACCTGTTCCTGACGGCTGACATTCGCCTCGTCGGTCAGCGTCGGCGTGTAGAACGGCAGCAGCGTGACGTCGTGGCCCTGGCGGATCAATTCGGCAGCCAGCGCGTTATCGCGCAGGCAGCTGCCGCAATACATCGAGGCGGCGCCGGCGGTCAGGGAGAGGATGCGCATCGAGGGTGGGCCTATACTGACTTCATCATGACACGCCCACCTTCGCAATCACGCTTCGGCGGGGCCGGCGCCCGCGCCCTGGTCATCCTGTCGCTCGTGCTGATCACCGCGGCGGCAGCAGCCTCCGCCACCCAGCCCATCCCAGCCGCCGTCAACGGGTGGCGCGAGTATCCCTTGCGCGACGGGGTGATTGCGATCCAGCCCGCGAAGTGGCGGACCGACACCGTGCGGGTCCCGGTGCCGGCCGGCAAGGGCCTCGAATACAAGCTGGCGATGAAGAAGGGCGAGGGGCTGGTCTACAACGTCGGCTACGGCACGCTGGCCGATCCGACGCTGATGCTGACCGAGTTTCATGGCCACACGCCGCAGGTCAACGGCGTCGGCGACCTGATGTTCTATTCGAAGACCGGTGGCTCCCCGCAGAGCGGCGTGTTCACCGCGCCGTGGGACGGCATCCACGGCTGGTATCTCAAGAACGACAGCCCCAGGGAAGTCATTGTCACCCTGGAGCTGGCGGGGTTCTACGCCCTCGAGGGCCAGTAACGCGCAGGCAGTTGCCGCAATACCTCGAGGCGGCGCCGGCGGTCAGGGAGAGGATGCGCATCTTTGTGGGCTGTCACCATTCTCCGGCATCCACGAGGGTGCGTGATACGCTCTTTTCGCCCCGTGAGCCTTCCGCCCGGTTCGAGAGTCGGCCCCTACGAAATCATCGTCAGCATCGGTGCCGGCGGCATGGGCGAGGTCTACAAGGCGCGCGACGCGAGGCTTGGCCGCGATGTCGCGATCAAGGTCCTGCCCGACAGCGTCGCCACCGACCCCGATCGACTGGCGCGGTTCGAACGCGAAGCCCGCACGTTGGCGTCGCTCAACCATCCCAACATCGCGCAAGTCTACGGCTTCGACGATGGTGCGATCGTCATGGAGTTGCTCGAGGGCGAGACGCTGCGCGACCGGCTGCATCAGGGTGCGCTGCCAGTGCGCAAGGCGATTGACTACGGTGCACAAATGGCCCGCGGGCTGGCGGCGGCGCACGACCGCGGGATTATTCACCGCGACCTCAAGCCGGAGAATGTCTTCCTGTTGAAGGATGGGCAGGTGAAGTTGCTCGACTTCGGGCTCGCTCGTCCGGTCGTCGCGACGCTCAGCGGCGCGACCGAAACCCTGGCGGCGGGCGGCGGGACCGATCCGGGCACCGTGCTCGGCACCGTCGGCTACATGTCGCCGGAGCAGGTGCGCGCCGACACCATCGACGTCCGCACCGATCTGTTTTCGCTCGGCGCCGTGCTGTACGAAATGCTGTCGGGCCAGAGAGCGTTTCGCCGCTCGACCAGCGCTGAGACCATGACGGCGATCCTCCGCGAGGATCCGGGAGACCTGTCGTCGGGGGGCGCCAAGATCAGCCCGGCGATCGATCGCATCGTGCGGCACGCGCTCGAGAAGAATCCCGCCGAGCGGTTCCAGTCCGCCCGCGACATCGCCTTCGCGCTCGAGGCGCTGTCGGGTTCGACATCGGCCGCCATGCCGGCGCACACCGCGCGGCCTCGATTCGCTCGCGAGCGGCTGGTGTGGGCGGCCATCACCCTGGCCCTGGCCGGCGTGGCGATCTGGCTGGGAATGCGGCCGGCGATTCCAGCCGACGCGGCCACCTACCAACTGAGGGTGGCGCTGCCGGATGAGGTCCGCTCGAACGAGTTCACGCCGCCGGTGTCGCGGATGGGTCTGTCGTACGACGGCCACACGCTCGCCTATTCCGGAGTGGATCCGTTCGGGGCGCCGCATCTGTGGGTGGTGTCGCTAGGCACCGGATCGATCCGCGAGCTCGCCGGCGCCGCCGGCGGCATTGGACCGATTTGGTCGCCCGACGGTCAGCAGATTGTCTTTACGCTGCGCCTGCCGGCTTCACTCGTCTCGCGCCGGGTGGCGGCGGCTGGTGGTGAGCCGGAAGCGCTGGCGCCATTCGGCGGGGCCAGGGTCTGGAGCCCGTCCGGCGTGTTGATCTTCTCGGGCCCGGGCCGGGGCCTGCGCTGGATCGATCCGGCGACCGGCGCGGTCAAGACCTACGACAGCGACACGACCGTGTTTCGGGCGAGTGCGGTCCTCGCCGACGGCCGGCGCTTTCTGATGGGCGAGCTCACCGACGCCTTCGCCCCGCTGGCGACGCATGTCGCGTCCGTCGATTCGACCGGGCGCACGAAACTGATCGACGGCAGTGCGGTGGCGTTTTATGCGCGTGGGGCGGTGGCCTTCGTCCGCGGGAGCACACTGTTTGCGCAGAAACTCGACGAACGGAGCATGACCCTCGTCGGCCAGCCCGTCACGATCACCGCAGGCATCGATCAAACGATCGGCGGTGGATACGCGATCGCGTCGTCGCCGTCAGGCACCCTGGTGCTCCAGCGCCCGGACCCGCCCGGCCGATCGCAACTCCAGTGGTTCCGGCGCGACGGCACTTTTCTGGCGACGGTGAGCCAGGCGGCGGATTATTCCAACATCGAACTGTCACCCGACGGCCGCCGGTTACTGGCGACGATTTCGGACGTGGCGTTGCACACCCGCGACGTCGTCATCATCGATCTCGAGCGCGGCGTCCGGCAGCGGCTGACGTTCGATCCGAGCGACGAACGCTCCGCCGTGTGGAGCCACGATGGCCAGCGTGTGTATTACAAGTCAACGAACTCCGATTTGTATGTCCGCCGGTCGGACTTCACCGGCGAGCCCGAGGCTTTCCTGATCGACGGGAAGAGCAAGGATCCCTACAGCATGTCGCGGGACGGCAAGTACCTGGCCTATCGCACCACCGGGCCGACCCGCTCGAACGACGTGATGCTGCAGCCGACCGACGGCCGCAGCGGTCCACTGGTCGTGCGGGCAACAGAATTCGACGAGAACGGCGGGTCCTTTTCGCCCGACGGCAGGTCAATCGCCTATCAGTCAGACGAATCCGGACAGACCGAGATCTATGTCACCTCGACTCAGGGCAGCGGAGCGAGGGTGCAGCTGTCCAACGGTGGCGGCCGGTTTCCGCGGTGGGTGCGCAACGGCAACGAGATTCTGTATCTCTCGACGCCCGGCCGCATGCTGATGAGCGTTCCCGCAAAGGGATCGGGACCGGGGTTCCAGGCCGGCGTGGCCAAACCCCTCTTCAAGGTTGAGGCGCCGCAGGGCGCCGGCGTTCCCTACGACGTCAGTGCGGATGGCCAGCGCATCATCGCGATCACGTCGGACGACGGTGCGGCCAAGCCGGTGCTGACCGCAATCAT
Organism: uncultured Acidimicrobiia bacterium; assembly: GCA_963795125.1. Classification (GTDB taxonomy): domain Bacteria; phylum Acidobacteriota; class Vicinamibacteria; order Vicinamibacterales; family UBA2999; genus 12-FULL-67-14b. The sequence continues at coordinate 1,226,068 of CAWCGQ010000003.1, forward strand.
CAACTGGCCGGCGCTGATCCCGAAGTAGCGGGAACGCTCCGCTACGAGGCGAGCCGCTGAATGGCCCGCCGCGCGTAAAGATGCTCGAACAGATTGCCTTCGTGCGGCTGGTCCCAGCCAATCTGCGTCGTCGACAACGGGCCGAAGTTCAGGCGATCGACATGCGGCGAGGCGACGAACCGGGCGCGAAACGCCGGATCGTCCGAGATGCAGGTGACGACCAGCGATGGTCCGAGGCAGTCGGGCAAATCCTCGGCCTTGACCTCGACGACGCTCGCAAACGGAAACAGGAATTCGCGATTCGCCAGCGGATGGGCGGCGTCGCAGCGAATGACGGTGGGGAGCAGGTAATTGCCGCCGTGTGCGGATGCCACCCGATCGGAGCCGCGCACCGCCGCCGAGACATCGCGCGCCGTGCCGGAATCGCCGCTCATGTCACCTTCGATGGTCGCGGAAATGCGCTTCGCGGTTTCCGGATCGGCAAAGGGCGCCAGCACCGCGTCCGGGTCGTCCGCGGAGCGCGGCACCACCAACGCCAGCTTCTTCGCGAGCGCGTCGGCGATCGCATCGGCGTGCCTGGTCACCCACACCCCGGACGCGTTGACGCACGAGCGGCCGCCGTTGCTCGACATCGACTCGGCGATGACGTCGATGTATTGCTCCCACTGTTCAGCGAGATCGGGGCCGATCACCACCTTGCTGTATCCGGGTCCGTGAACTTCGACCCGCCCGCTCGACTGCCATCGCTTGGTCGAGCCGACGTCGCCGAACACCATGCCGCGTCCGGTCGAGCGCAGGATCTCGTTGCCGCCGGCGTGATCGGTGGGGTAATACGCAAACGCGTCGGGCGGCGCGCCGGCTTTCACCCACGCATGGATCATGCGCAGCGGCGTCCACGGCTCGGCGCTGCCGGGCTTGAGCACCAGCGGCATCTTCAGCACCGTGGCCGGCGCCCACAGCGAATGCACGCCGGGCGAGTTGCTGGGCAGCACCACACCCATCGCGTCGCCGCGGGCGAAGAAGCTCAGCATCTGCCCGTTGACGACGCCGTAGCCCTGATCGAGGACGCCGAGATCCAGGCCGCGCGTCAGCCCGGCGAGCACTTCCTCGACCTTGCTCAACACGCCGTGCACCTTCAGCATGTTGCGCCTGACGTTGCTGTAGGGCGCGCCGGTGGTGGCGGACACCTGTTCGACGTAGTCCTGCGGCGACTGCAGCGTGCCGCTCTCCGGGTCGAGCGGCAGCGTGTCGTTCAGGAAATGCCCGGCGGCGCGGCCCGCCATCCTGACCAGTTCCGCATACGGAATCTGCTGCAGCCTGGCGCGCTTCTCGCCCTGCAGCAGCAGGTCGCGCCGGATCAGCCCGAGGTTGGCCTGGCTCATCGACACGAACGGCTCGCGCGTGCGGAAGTGCGGCGTCACCACCTGGTTGACGCTGCGGTAGGGAACGCCCCAGCGGAGAATGGGTAAATGCAGCATGCCTAGTAAACCCCTTCGACGACGGACTTCTGGAGGCGCGAGAACGGCCGCACGTTCCTGACCCCGTCCCAAGGGTAGGCATCGCACGGCGGCTCGCGCTCGCACTCGTCACGTTCGAGGAACCGCGGCATGAAGAATTCCTTGGTCAGCGTGGTCAGGCGCACGCGCCCCGTCTTGCCGTAGTCGACGAGCTTCATCGAATTGTCGGGATCGACGACCTCGATCATCGCGCGCGGCGCCGGCGGGTAGTAAATGATCGCCCAGTTGTCGTCCTTGGTCGGCGGCTTGCTCGGGCCGAGGCCCATCAGCGTGTTGCCGTAGGTCGGCGCGAAGTGTGCGCCCTCCATCAACTCCTCGACGGCGAAGCGATGAAACTGCGGCGTCATCTCGGTGCCGCCGCAGAACACGCCGGTGATGCCGGCCTTCTTCAGCGACACGCGCTCGCACAGCGCCTCGAGCAGCTTCGGCGTGGTGAACAGGCACTTGATCGAATCGTGCGCCTTCAGCAGCGTCAGCGCCTGATCGATGACGTGGCGCTTGTAGAGCTCCATCATCTCCATCTCGCCCATCTTGATCAGCTTGATCACCCAGCGCGGATCGAGGTCGACCATGAAGCAGATGCCGCCGCGATGCTGCGCGAGATGTTCGATGGCGAGGCGGAGGCGCCGCGGTCCGCTCGGACCGACCATCAGCCAGTCGGCGCCCTTGGGGAACTTGTCGTCCGGCAGGGTCTTGCTGTACCACTCGTAGTCGATGCGGAAGTCGTCGATGTTGATGCGCGACTTCGGCACGCCGGTGCTGCCGCCGGTTTCGAAGGTGTAGATGGGTTTGTCCTGGTACGCCTTCGGCACCCACCGCCGCACCGGTCCGCCGCGCAGCCATTCGTCCTGGAACTCGCCGAACCTATCGAGGTCCTGGTAGGTCTGGACCTCTTTGCGCGGGTCCCAGCCGGCCTGCTCGGCCCATTGCAGCCAGAACGGGCAACCGGTGTCGGGGCTGAAGTGCCACTGCATCAACTCCCGCACCCACGCATCGAGCGTGGCGCGAGCCTTATCGAGTTCGGGAACCGCTACGGGCATTTCTGAATTGTACTAGGTCGTTGGTCAGGCAGTCAGGGGATCAGGATGCTTTCGATCTCCGCGCGGCGGCCGGTATAGCCGCCGGGCGCGTCATGGATCGGCAGCGAGAGGAAGTACTCAATCAGCGGCTTGTCGTCGGTCAGCACCGGGCCCTCGCCGACGAATTCCCGGATCTCGTCCGGGCCGGCGATGAAGATGCGCTTCAGGGTGGCGATGTCCCAGGGAAACTGCTCGAAGGTGAGGCGGCGCGCCTCGTAGGCGCTCTGGCTGAGCGTGAACGGCGTCATGCTGCCGAGCATCAGGCTGCCATCGCCCCACAGCGTCGTGTACGGAAACACCGACACGAACGTTCGCATCAGCAGCTTGTATTCCGATTCAGAGTCGCCGCCATTCCACTGCATCGCCACGCCATTGTCGGAGAGGTGACTGCGCACCAGTTCGTAGTACTCGCGAGAGTAGAGCGATCCGGCGCCGGCATGCCGGGGCAGGATGATGTCGGCGGTGATGACGTCGTATTTCTTCCGGCTCATCATCAGGAAATTGCGGCCGTCGTCGACCCGCAGCTGCACGTTCGGCCGCTCGAGCAGGTTGAAATTGATGCTGTTGAAGAACCTGGCGCCGGCGACGACCGCCGGAGACAGCTCGACGACATCGACATCGACATTGAGGCGGGCGACCGCTCCCGGGGTGGCTCCGCCGCCGAGCCCGACCACCAGCGCGGTGCGGGGATTGGGATGCAGCATCACCGGCAGCGCGCCGATGCGATGGTGCACAAACGCGGTGCCCGGAGAATCGTTGGCCTGGTGGTTGCCGTCGAGGTACATGATGCGCATGGGCTGCGAGCCCTGGCGATCGTGAATGGCGACCGTGGTCTGGGCGCCCTCTTCGCGCCACACCAGGGTTTCGTTACGGTGAAAGCGCTCGAAGGCGACGTCAAACGGGTCGATGGCGACGCTGGCGCCGATCACGAACAGCAGCGGCGCCGCCACCGCGATGGTCAGCGATCGCGCGTTTCTCGCCGCCGACAGGGCGAGCAGCACGCTCGACAGCGTGGCGAGCGCCGACACGATGATCAGGCTGGTGCGCGTGCCCATTTGCGGCAGCAGCACGAACCCGGCGAGCACCGATCCGATGATGGCTCCGACGACGTTGAGGGAATAGAAGCTGCCGGCCTTGCGGCTGGTGTCTTCACTGGCACTATCGCCGGCCCACAGCGTCAGGCCAATCGGGAACGCCAGGCCCAGCATGATCGTCGTCGGCAGCATCGCGATCAGGCTCGACACCACCAGCGGCGCCAGGTAGGGGTTGAGGCCGGCGCGCTCGAACCACGGCGCGGCGGCGTCGATTGTCACTTGCGCGCGCGTCAGCACGTTGAACGACAGTACCGCCGCGATCCCGATCAGCGCCTGGATGGCGGCGAGAATCACCATCCAGTTGCGGCGGAGGCGCAGCAGCGGCGAGGCGATGGCGCTACCGAGCGCGATGCCGCCGAGGACCGAGGCCAGCATGATCGTGAAGGCATAAGCCGTGGGCCGGAGGAACACCACCAGCATGCGGAACCAGATGATCTCGAGCGCCAGCGACAGCAGGCCGGAGACGAAGAAGGTCCACAATACCAGCCGCTGCTCTGTCGTGGCCGCCACCGGGGTGATCGCCGGATCGGCCGCGGCCGCGGTCCTGGCGTGCGCCGGCATCGCCCGGCCGGCGGCGATCGCGATCGCGCCGATGGCGATATTGGTGGCCGCGGCGATCTGGAACGAGCGCGAGACGCCGAGTTCCGAGATGAGATAGAAACCGGCGATTAACGCGCCGGCGATGGCGCCGGTGGTGTTGACGGCATAGAGCAGGCCGATGCGGCCGCCGACGCGCGTTTCTCGCGGCCACCGCGGACTTGATCACGAGCGGCAGCGTCGCGCCCATCAGCGACGTCGGCACGATCAGGACGAGAAACGCGACCACGAATCGAATGACCGTCACCAGGGCCAGCGACGGCGGCAGCTGCGGATAGATCGCAATCCAGATGGTGGTCAGCGTGTCCAGCGCGAACGGCGTCAGAAACGCGGTGATGCCGACCAGTGCCTCGGCGACGCCGAATGCAACCAGCGGCCGCGACCATCTCGCGGCGTAGCGTCCGCCAAGGAAGCTGCCCAGGCCAAGACCGGCCATGAATCCGGCCAGCACCGTGCTCGCGGCGTAAACGGTGACGCCGAAGACCAGCGACAGCAGCCGCAGCCACATCACCTGGTAGATGAGCGCGCAAACGCCCGATCCGAAGAACAGCACTAAGAGCAGAGGCAGCAGCCAGCGCGGCGATCGGTCCGACCCGGTCAACGCGGGACCATCGGGAAGAAAGACGAAGTCGAACGGATGTAGGCATCGTAACCTGGTTTCGACGCCCGCAGCGATTGCTCGAGCAAGGCGACCCCGGACACGCGCATCAGCAGGAAGGTCATGATCGCCGGGCCGACGAGCGCCAGATAGCCCCCCGTGGCGACGCTGAACATCCCAAATCCCCACCACAGCAGCGCTTCCCCGAAATAATTCGGATGACGCGTGTATCGCCACAAGCCGGTATCGAGCACGCGCCCCTTGTTCGCGGGGTTGGCCTTGAAGCGGCGAAGCTGCTCATCGCCAATCGCCTCGAACAGGAAACCGATCGCAAACGCCATCGCGCCGGCAAAGTCCCACGCGTTCAGCCCGATTGGGGCCGGCGAGGTGATCGCGAAGTAGAGCGGCATCGAGATGATCCAGGCGATCACCGCCTGCAGTACGAACACCTTGAAGTAGCTGAACCACCACCACGACTGCCCACGCTCGCGGCGCCACTTGGCATAACGGAAGTCTTCGCCGTGGCCGGTGTTGCGGGCGCCAATGAACCACGCCAGGCGCACGGCCCACAGCGAGAGCAGCGCCAGCACCACGCTGGCGCGAACGCTCCCGCTATTGGCGGTGACCGCGTAGGTGACGCCGACCAGCAGGATGCCGGGGCCCCACCACATGTCGACGATGCTGGAGTTGCGCAGGAGAAGGGAGGCCAGCCACAGCGCCGTGAACAACGCGAGCACGGCGGCGAGTCCGGCCAGCATCGGCTACCGACGTGGAAACTGCGCGGCGAGATAGTCGACGAGCGGTTGCTTCTCGGCGTCTGGGACGGTCGCGCCCCAGCGAATCATCTTGTTGACCGAGTTGGTCCAGCCGGCCGCGGTGAGCTTCTGCTGCGAGATGATGTCGGCGTCGTGGCAGACGAGGCACGCGCGCGTGTAGGTCGCCTCGGCGGCGATCATGGCGGGCGTCGCGTCGGCGGCGGTGTGCGACGCCACCGGTTTCGGTCCGAAGTGCATCGCCAGATACGGCTGCAACACCGCGCGCTCCTCGGGCGTGATCTGCGAGCCCCAGCGCATCATCTTGGCGACCGAGTTGGTCCACCCGGTCAGCGACAGTTTCTGAGACGTGATGATGTCCGACTCGTGGCAGATCACGCACTTCGACCTCAACACCTCGCCGCCGGGTCCGGGAGGGAGTGTCTGCGCGGACAGCATTGTCGAACCGAGCACCAGGGCGCCGAGCAACGCGATCCCCTGGCACAGCACCGTACGCACCTTACGCACCGTACGCACCTTACGCACCTTATCCACCCTTGACCTCCACCCGAACCGCGTCGTACTGGTTCCACAGGTAGCCGGACGGATTCCACTGCGACACCGCCGGCTGCATGTTGCCCTGGTTGTCGGTGGCCCGCGACAGGATCAGGTACGACTGCGGCTTCGCGGCCGCGAACTCGAACTCGAATCGCCGCCAGGTGAAGCGCGCCTGTTCGCCGGTCAATCGCGCCGGCTGCCAGGTGGCGCCGTTGTCGATCGACACCTCAACTTTGGTGATGTCGTTCTCGCCGGCCCACGCAAAGCCGCCGACCGGCACCTTGCCGGTGGCAAACGACGCGCCGTTTGCCGGCGTCGTGATCAGCGACTTGACGACCAGGCCCGTGAGCGGCTCCATGTCCTTGGCGTCAACCGCCGCGCCGGGCGCCACGCGCCGGTTCGGATAGCGGTAGCCGGTGGCGACCCAGAAGCTGTCGGAGTCCTTGGCGAGGAGGTTGAGCGCATTCAGCCATTTCACCGAATAGGCGCCTTCCCATCCCGGAATGATCGCGCGCAGCGGCGAGCCATGCGGCAGGGGAATCGGCTGGCCGTTCATGTCCCACGCGATGATGGTGTCGGGATGCATGGCCTTGGCCATCGGCACCTGGCGCACGAACGCCGGCATGGTGCCGAGCGGACGATCGGCGGCGTGCATCTCGACGTTGAGTGCGGTGGTCTTCGCGCCCACCTTCTTCAGGATCTCCGACATTCGCGTGCCGGTGAAGCGCGCGGTTCCGACCGCGCCCTTCTCCCACTGGATACCGGCCAGCGCCGGCTCGAAGAACGCACGGCCGTTACCGGCGCATTCGAGCGTCGTGGTGATGGTGACCGCCGGCAGCTTCTTGATCTCGTCGAGCGAGAGCGCGATCGGCGCATTCACCTCGCCGCCGATCTTGAGCGACCAGGTTGCGGCATCGACCTGCGGCACCGGCAGGTGCGAGCGCACGTAGAACAGGTCGTTCGGCGTGATGAAGGAATTGAGCAGCGCGACCGGCGTTTCGAAGTCGGGCGGCCGCATCGAGCGGACGATCAGCTGGTCCTTGCCGTAGCGCTGCGCTGCGGTTTGCGTCTGTGCGAACAGGTCGGCCGGCGCGAATCGAGCGGCGACGGCGGCCATCGCGAACTGAGAGAACAGGTCCCTGCGCGAAATCATGCTGGAGATTATCCTACGTTTCGAGTTTCTCCAGAAGCAGTCGCCAGCGGCGGCGCGCCACGGCCATGGTGTGGCCATTCGCCAGCAGGATCTCGCCGGTGCCGTCGCTGAACGGCTTGGCCTCCTTGACGGCATCGAGCCGGATGATGGCGTTGCGCGACACCTGGAAGAACGACACCGCATCGAGACGACGCGCCAGCGCCGCGAGCGTCGGCTGCATCGACAGCTGCTCGGTGGCGGTGAGCAGGTGCGTAATCCCGTCGACGAAGATGAACGCGACCACCTCGTGGGCGGCGACGACGCGGAAGCGGTTGCCGCGCCGCGCCAGGAATCGGGTCGGCGCCATGCCGCTGGCCTGGGTCAGCACTTCGATGGCGCGATCGCGTGCGGGCGATGCCTTGGCGGAGGCGGAGCGGACGCGCTCGAGCGCCGCCGCCAGCCGCGCGCGGTTCACCGGCTTCAGCAGGTAGTCGAGCGCCGACAGCTCGAAGGCATCCACCGCGTATTGATCGTAGGCGGTACAGAAGATGACGGCCGGGCGCGGCTTGCCGAGTGAGGCGGCAACATCGAGGCCGCTTGCACCGGGCATCTGGATGTCGAGCAGCACCAGGTCCGGCGACAGCTCAGCGATCCGCTCCGCCGCCTGCACCCCATCGTCGGCTTCGCCGACCACTTCGACGTCCGGGTGTGCGGTGAGCAGTTGCTTCAACCGCTCGCGCGCCGGCTGCTCATCGTCGATGACAAGTGTTCGAATCATTCGATCACTGTTCCCGGCTCCCGGCTCCCGGCTCCCGGCTCCCGGCCTTCACCACCATCACCGTCACATCGTCCTGATCCTGCCGCGCGCCGCGATACTCGCGAACGGCGTCGAGCGCGCGCGCGCAGATGTGCGCGGCGCTGTCGTCGCGGGTCTGTTCGACCAGCTCGGCCAGCCGGTCGTCGCCGAACTCCTCGTCGGCGGGATTGCGGGCTTCACTGACGCCGTCGGTATAGGCAATCAAGATGGTTCCCGGAGGCAACTTTACCGAATACGAACCAAACACGCCGGCCTCGATCAGCCCAAGCGCCGGCCCGGTCGCGGCAATGCGCTGGATTCGCGCCGCTGCGGCGTTGCCTTCCCGGGGATGCCTGATGAGCACCGCCGGGTGCCCGGCGTTGACCAGCGTGAGCCGGGATGACGCGGCGTCGAGCACGCCGTAGATGGCGGTGGCGTATCGGGCGCCGTCGGTGGACGCGTAGACATCGCGATCGACCGCGGCCATCAGCTCTTCGGGTTCGAGGTGGGCGAGCCGCGCTGCGGTATTCACCCGCGCCTGGACCGCCGACGCCACCAGCCCCGCCGCAATGCCCTTGCCGGACGCGTCGCCGAGCAGCACCGCCCATCGCGACCGGGCGATCGGAAAGGCATCGTAGAAGTCGCCACCGACGCCGCGCGCGGCGAGCGACGCCGCGGCGCAGTCGAAGCCCGGAATCCGCGGCAGCGAACCGGGCCACAAATGCGACTGCACCGCGGACGCCGCCACCACGTCGCGCGACACGTTGAGCGAGGCCAGCCTGGCGCGCACGCGCTCGAGGGTTGCCGCCAGCCTCGCGCGCGACACCGGCTTCAGCAGGTAGTCGGTGGCGTCGACGGCGATGGCCTCGAGCCCGTAGCTGTCGAACGCCGTCGCAAAAACGATGAACGGGCGCGGCTCCGGCAGCGACGCCGCCAGCGCGGTGCCGCGCATTTCCGGCATTTCGATGTCGAGAAACAGCAGATCCGGCCGGGTCCGGCGAATCACTTCGCGCGCCTCGAGCGCGCTGTCGGCTTCGCCGACGATGGCGACGTCGCCGACCGCGTCGAGCAACTGCCGCATCCGCACGCGTGCCGGCGGCTCGTCATCGACCAGCACCGCTCGGATCATGCGGCGATCCTCGAGTTGGGCATCGCGATGGCCGCCACCGTCACACCGGCCGCCTCGTCGCGAGTGAGGCTGAACGAGGCGCGATCGCCGAAGTGGCCCTTCAACCGCTCGCGCACGCTGTGCAGGCCGAAGCCTTCGCCGTCACGAGCCTGTCCCGGGCGGGCGACCGCGTCGACGTGGTCGCGAGTCGAAGGGCCGGTGTTGCGCACTTCGAGCACCACCCGCTCGGCGGTGGTGCGGACGATCACGTCGATGCGTCCCGGCCCGCGCTGCTGCGACACGCCGTGCTTGACGGCGTTCTCGAGCAGCGTCTGCAGCAGCATCGACGGAATCAGCGGCACCGGCAGCGAATGATCCGAATCGATGGTGCAGCTCAGGCGCTGCCCGAACCGCGCCTGCTCGACGTCGAGATAGGCGCGCGCGAAGGTGAGCTCCTGATCGAGCGGCGCCCACTCGGAATCCGAACGCCGCAGCGTGTAGCGGAACACCTCGGCCAGCTGCTCGACCGCCTCGTCGGCGCGAGCGGGATCGGTGTGGATCAACGACGCGATGGCGTTGAGGGCGTTGAACAGGAAATGCGGGTTGATCTGCGCGCGCAGCGCCTTGAGCTCCGACTTGCTCGACTGCAGGCGCAGCTGCTGCGCGAGCTGATCCTGTTCCTGGCGCTTGCGCTGCAGCTTGATGTTCTCGAGCATGAAGCCGAACACCCCGCCGAGCGATCGCAGCATCGCCAGGTCCTCGCTGAGCAGCGGCCGCGTGCCAATCTCGCGCAGCACCGCAATGCGCACCTGCTCGCCCGAGACCGGGCTGACCAGCAGGACGTCGTGCTCGACCATCCCGTCGATCGGCGTGCCGCCGACGCTCACCACCACCCGCGCGCCGAAGATCTCGGTGAGCCGCGCTTCGGCGGCGGCGATCAGGCTGGCCTCGTCGGTGGCCGGCTGCATCGCGGCGAGGACGTGCTTGACGGCGTCGACCGGCGTGAACTCGCGGCCGAGCCACATGCGATCGAGCCATCGCTCGGTGCGCGACATCAGCCACGGCATCACCATTGCCACCGGCGCCAGCGCCACGGCGAAGAACCACGGCAGCGCGGCGCTGTCGGCCGGCAGCCGCTGCAGGAACGGCAGCGACACCGCCAGGAACAGCCCCAGCACGATCACGCTCAACAGGATCAGCAACGCGCGCTTGACCACCAGGTCGTAGAAGTCGAACCGGTTCTCGAAGTAGACCGACGCGATCATGAAATAGATCGGCGAGCTCTTGGCGATGCGCTCGAGCAGCATGCCCACCAGCTGTTGCTCGCGCATGAACACCATGCCGATGAACAGGGTGCTGAGCGCGGCAAACAGCACGATCATCACCGTGCGCAGCCGCAGTTGATCCGGCGTGCGCGCCTTGGGCTCGCCGCGCAGCAACAACACCGTCGCGTAGACCCCGGTCAGCGTGAACAGGCCGCCGATCACCGTGCCGATGACGGCGCCGAACGCCTGCGGACGCGGGACCTGCTCGAGCACCGCGGCGATGATATAGAGGCCGAGGGCGATGCTGAGGACATACATCGCCGTGAGCAGCCAGCGAAACGGCCGCGGCGGCGGCGCGTCCCCGCCGCACTGCGACTCGAGGTAGACGGTGTGCATGATCACCGGCGGGAACAGGAACACCATCAAGGTCGCGACATCGAGCCAGCCTTCACGGGTAAAGCCGATGAAGTTCCGGAACTCGATCAGGATATGCAGCACGAACCAGACCGTGCTGATCGCAAACAGCGCAAGGCTCGCCTTGTCGATGCGCCTGCGCACGCCCGGGGTGTAGTCCCGTGCCGGCCTGCCCCAGATCGGGGCGACCTCCCGTACGCTCAACACCGCCGCGGCGCCATAGGCGTAGGCGCCGAACAGGTAGACGAACAGGAACACCAGGCTGATCACGGCCACTTGCAGGTTTATACGCTAATCGCGTGCCCGCGGCCCGGTCCGCGGGCGCCAACGGTCGAATCGAGCGATCGAACGGTCCGCCTTCGCTGCGCTACGGCGAGACAGGCCCGTTATTCTTATTGCACGTGCTGACACGGTTTGCGCCGGCCCCGACCGGCTATCTCCACCTCGGGCACGTCGTCAATGCGCTGCATGTCTGGGGCGCGGCGCACGACCGCGACGGACGGGTCCTGCTGCGCATCGAGGATCACGACCGGCAGCGATCGAAGCCCGGCTTCGAGGCGGCGATCCTCGAGGATCTCGCCTGGCTCGGCTTCGTGCACGACGGTCCGCTGGTCCGCCAGAGCGAACGCGACGCGATCTATCGGCAGGCGCTGCAGCCGTTGATCGATCGCGAGCTGGTCTACGGATGTACGTGCTCGCGGGCCGACATCGTGTCGGGAGCCGGGAGCGGGGAACCGGGAGCCGTGAGCGGGGAGATCTGCTATTCGAACGCCTGCCGCGAGAAGGGCATTCCGCTCACCGACGAGGTGGGGTGGCGCGTGCACATGGAGCCGGGCGCCGAGCGGTTCTTCGACGAACTGCTCGGGCCCCAGGAACAGGATCCGAGCCGGCAATGCGGCGACCTGCTGGTGCGCGATCGACTGGGCAACTGGACGTATCAGTTCGCGGCGACGGTCGACGATCATCTCCAGCGCATCACCGACGTGATCCGCGGCGTGGATCTGCTGCCGTCGACGGGCCGGCAAATCCGGCTGGCGCGCCTGCTCGGCCGGGTCACACCGCCGCGGTTCCGGCACCACCCGCTGGTGATGAAATCGCCGGCGCAGAAGCTCAGTAAATCCGACGGCGACACCGGTGTCCGCGACCTGCGCGCGGCGGGCTGGACGGCGGTGCAGGTCCTCGCCAAAGCGCGCGAGCTTTCTGGTAACCTACGCTCATGAAGCGCTTCCTTTTCGCAGTCCTGGCGATCAGCCTGCTCGTGCCGGCGTTGCCGATCGCGCACCCCGGCCACGACCACAAGCTGATGGGCACCGTCACCTCAATCGACAAGAACAAGGTGGTGATGAAGACCACGGAAGGCAAGGACATGACCTTCGAGGTCACGCCCACCACCACGTTCAAGGCCGGCACCAAGAAGGGCGCGCAGTCCGAGCTGAAGGCCGGCATGCGCGTGGTCGTCAACGTCGGCGACGGCGTCGAGCCGTTGAAGGCGAAGGACGTGCAGTACTCGGCCGCATCGACGACCAGCGCCAAGCAGTGATCCCACCGGTTCGGCCCGCCTCGCCGAAGCGAAGCGGCGGCGGGACCGCCCTGACCATTGCGGTCAAGGACGCCACCGAGATCTGGCGCGATGGCCGGTTCCGCTGGGCGGCCGGCCTGCTCTTCCTCCTCGTCATCGCCGCCGTCGCCGGCGGCGTGCACAATCAATCCCAGATCGCCCGCCAGCACGCCGACGCCCAGCGTGCCGAGCGCGACGTGTGGCTCGACAAGGGCGACATGAATCCGCACGCCGCCGCGCACTACGGCGCGTTCGTGTTCAAGCCGGTGCAGCCGCTGTCGGCGATCGATCCCGGCCTCGATCCCTTTGTCGGCGTGTTCGTGTTTCTCGAAGCCCACCAACAGCAACTCGCCCGCTATCGTCCCATTGAAGACGCCACGCCGACGCGGCGTCTCGGGCAGTTGACGCCGGCCTCCGCGGCGCTGGTGTTACTGCCGCTGCTGGTCGTGACGCTGACGTTCTCGAGCTTCGCCGCCGAGCGCGAATCGGGAACCTTGCGGCCGCTGATGGCGATGGGCGTCAGCCGCGCGTCGTTGCTGGCGGGCAAGGCCATCGGGGCGGTCCTGCCGCTCGCCGCGGTGATCGCGCCCGCCACCCTGATCGGCGCCGCGATCGTGTTCTGGAATGCGCCGCTCGATCCGGGCGTATCGATCGCCTCGAGAGCGATCGGCATCGGCCTGGTGTATCTCGTGCACACGCTGATCTGGGTGGCGCTCGGCCTGGCGGTGTCGGCGCGGGCGCGGACCCAGGGCGCGGCACTGGTCGTACTGCTGGCATTGTGGTTCGCCAACGCCTTCATCATGCCGCCGCTGGCGATGGCGGTGGCGAAGTGGGTCGACCCGTCTCCCTCGGCGATCGAGTTCGCCGCCGCGATCGCGGATGAGAAGGATGCCTGGCCGTCGTGGGATGCGCGCGTCGAGCGCGTGATGGAGCGCTTCCTCGACGGCGAATTCGAATCGACGATGGCGCCGTCGAACGTCGAGGTGGTGGCGCTGCTCGAGTCGGAAGCGGACGAGACCGCGCTCTACGACCGCAAGTTCGCCGAGTTGTTCGCGCGCTACCAACAGCAGGGGCGCAGTTACGAGCGCGCCGGCGTGGTCGCGCCGACGCTGGCGGCGCGCACGCTGTCGATGGCGCTGGCCGGCACCGACGAAGCGCACGATCGCGAGTTTGCCGCCGCCGCCACCCGCTACCGGACGGCGATGCTGACGACGCTCAACAGCGAGCTTGCCGGCTCCGGCCGCATCAACACCTTCGACTACACCCGCGGCCGCGATCTGTGGGAGAAGGTGCCGGCGTTTGACTACGACCCGCCGTCCGCCCGCTGGGCGATCGCACAGCGCGCGTGGAGCGCCGGCGTGCTCGGCGCGTGGCTGCTCGCGGCGGCGATGGCGGCGGTGTGGTCGGTGTCGTCGATGAGGATCGAGTAGCCGATGGTGCTGTTTCTGGCGCGACACGAATGGCGCGTGCTGTCGGCGAGCGCCATCGTCCGGCTGGTGCTGGCGGTGTTCGGCATGGCGCTGGTCATCGCGAGCGGCATCGGCGCCGCGCGCGCGGAGCGCGAGCGTCACATCGTGACGGCGTTCGAGCAGCGCGGCAGCCATGAACGCGCCAACCCGCGGTCGTTGCGGGCGGATGCCGCGGCGAATGAGCGTGGCTGGCTGGCGCTGCTGCCGCCGGCGCCGCTCGGCGCGCTGGCGGTCGGGCAAGGCGACGTCCACCCCAACTACATCAAGGTGACCGCACGATCGCTCGACGCGCTGGTCAGCGGCGATCAGATCGAGCATCCGCTCGCCGTCTCGAACGGCCAGTTCGACGCCGCCTTCGTCGTGCTGTTCCTGTATCCCTTGCTGATCTTTGCCATCAGCTTCGATCTCACCGCGTCCGAGCGCGATCGTGGCACGCTGCGCATGGTGCTGGCGCAGCCGGTGACGCTGCGCGAGGTGGTCGCCGGGAAGATGATCGTGCGGGCGGCGCAGCTGGCGGTGCCGGTGGTCGTGATTCCGATTGGCATTGCCGCGGGATCGTCGCCGCTCGACGGTGAGTTCTGGCTGCGCGCGATGGTGTGGGCGCTCGTGGTGCTGGTCTACGGCGCGATCTGGCACGGCCTGGCGCTGGTGGTGAACGCGCGCGGCCTGAGCGCGCCGGCGAACGCGCTGGTGCTCGCGGGCATCTGGCTGCTGTTCGCGGTGGTGGGACCGTCCTGCGTCAATTTATTGATCGCGGTCCGCTACCCGATGCCGTCGCGCGTCGAGGCCGCGGTCGAAGCGCGCGCGGCCACGCAGGAGGCGACGGTGCAGGGGAGCCAGCAGCTGGGGCAGTTTCTCCAGGATCATCCGACCACGGCGAATGTCGGCCGGGACGGGATGCGGCAGTTCGCGCTGCTCCAGGCCCAACGCGATCGCAAGGTGGCCGACCGCCTGCAGGCGGTCGACGCGTCGTTCAACGCGCAACTGCTCAAGCAGCAGCGTCTGGCGTCGTGGCTGAGCGTGCTGTCGCCGACCATGGTGGCGCAGCATGTGCTGCTGGATGTCGCGGGCACGAGCACGTTCCGCTTCGATCACTTTCGCGGCGAGGTCACCGCGTTTCAGCAACAATGGAAGAGCTACTTCGAGCCGCGCGTGCTCGACGCGGCGACGCTGAGCGCGGCGGAGTACTCAGACGCGCCGACGTTTCTCTATGCCGATGAACCATCGTCACGGATGCTCCAGCGTGTCGCCCTTCCGATCGTGGTGATGGCATTGGCGGGCGCGGCACTAATCCTGGCCGGCTTCCGCCGCTACCGGGGATACGCGCTGTGACCATTCGACGGGCTCAGGGATGATCGAAGCGACTGACCTCTGCAAGACCTTCGGCGCCGGCCTCGCGGTCGATCACCTGACGTTGACCATTCAGCCGGGTGAAGTGTTCTGCCTGCTCGGCGCCAACGGCGCCGGCAAGACGACGACCATCAACCTGTTCCTGAACTTCATTCCACCGACCTCCGGCCACGCCCTGATCGGCGGCATGAACGTCGTCGAGCACCCGGTCGAGACCAAGAAGCGCCTCGCCTATATCCCTGAACAGGTGACGCTCTATCGCAACCTGACGGGCCTCGAGAACCTGCGGTTCTTCAGCCGGCTGGCGCAGGCCGCGGCGGATTCGGATGCCGAGCTGCTCGCGATCCTCACGCAGGTCGGGCTGACCGTGGACCAGTCGCGGCGCCGCGTGCACACCTACTCGAAGGGGATGCGGCAGAAGGTGGGCATCGCGATCACGATTGCCAAGGGCGCGACGGCGTTGCTGCTGGACGAGCCGACGTCGGGCCTCGATCCCAAGGCGGCGAACGATTTCTCGCTGCTGCTGAACGACCTGAGCGCCCGCGGCGTGGCGATCCTGATGGCGACGCACGACCTGTTCCGCGCCAAGGAATCAGGCACGCGCGTCGGCATCATGAAGCACGGGCGCCTGGTGGAGTCGCTGGACACCAAACAGCTCGGTCATAGCGACCTTGAGCAGGTGTATCTCCGGCACATGCGCGACTGATCAGCGCTCTTTTAATCGTCCCTCGACCGGGAAGCGGAGGTTGCTCGCATTTCGGGGCGATTGGCCTTAGAATCCGCATACCGAGGTGCCGGATGTCTCAGACCATGGTTCGTTTCGGGTTTGCCGTTTTCGCCGCCACACTGACCGTTTCCACCGTCGTCGCCCGGCCGGCGGCCGAGCAGGGGGCCGCGCCGGCGTCGGTGACCTATACCAAGGACATCGCGCCCATCTTCCAGCGCAGCTGCCAGCAGTGCCATCAACCCGATTCGATCGGCCCGATGTCGCTGGTGACCTACGCCGAGGCCAGGCCCTGGGCCCGGTCCATCCGGCAGAAAGTCGTGGCCGGCGAGATGCCGCCGTACCGCTACGACCGCAACGTCGGCGTCCAGCATCTCAAGGACGATCTTCGGCTGAGCGAGAAAGAAATCCAGACCATCGCCAAGTGGGTCGATAGCGGCGCGCCGCAAGGCAACCCGGCAGACATGCCGCCGCCGGTGACCTTCGCCAATCCGAACGAATGGGCGTTCGAAAAACAGTTCGGTCCTCCCGACATCATCGTCAAGACCAAGCCCTACACGCTGCCCGCGCGCGGACAGGATGTGTGGTGGCGGCCGATCGTGCCGACCGGCCTCGACAAGAACCGCTGCATCAAGGCGGTGTCGGTCAAGCCGACGCGCAAGGGCCGCGCCGCGGCGCATCACGCCAACACCGAGTTCGTGCAGTTCGACGAGAAGTCCGGCAACTACGTCGAAACCGAGCGCGTCTCTGAATACGCCCTCGGCAAGGTCGGCGAGATTGTGCCTGCCGACGGCTGCCGCACGATGCCGGCCGACGCGCTCGTGCGCTGGGACGTGCACTACTACCCGACCGGCGAAGAGCTGAAGAACGACGTCGTCGAAATGGGCATCTGGCTCTATCCGGAAGATCATCAGGCCAAGTACAAGCAGGACCTGAAGCTTTACTTGATGACGATGAAAGGCGGCGATCTCGAGATTCCGCCGCACGGCACCACGGTGACGCAGGGCTTCCACACCTTCAAGACGCCGGTGCGTATCGACAGCTTCCAGCCGCACGGCCACTTCCGCCTGGTCGGCAAGACGCTCGAGATCTTCTACCCGGAGACCGGGAAGCTGGAAATGATCAGCTCCGTGTCCAACTGGACCAACAACTGGCACACCAGCCACATCTACGCCGATGACCATGCGCCGCTCGTGCCCAAGGGCGCGGTGCTGGTGATGACCGGGTACTACGACAACACCGCCAACAACAAGGGCAATCCGGATCCGGATCAGTGGGTCGGCCCCGGCAGCCGCACGGCGGACGAAATGTCGCACGCGTGGATCGCGGTGACGCACCTCGATGACGCCGGCTACGAGCGCATCAAGGCGGAGCGCGAGGCGAAGCAGAAGGCGACTACCAACAACGTGGCGGCGCCGCGGGATCGGCGGTAACCGGCGTGCGCGGACGTTCGTTTCTTCTGGGCGTGGCCCTGGTCTCGGCGGCGATCAATCTCGCCGCCGGGCAATTAACGAGGCCGCTTGCACCCACGCCGCCTGACGGCCAGCGCGTCGCGCCGTTCTTCGACGGCTTCTACGAGAATGCCGACGGCACCGTCTCGCTGTCGTTCGGTTACTCGAACCTCAATGCGACCGAGGTCGTCGAGATTCCGCTCGGTCCGAACAACTTCATCGAGCCGAAGGAGTTCGACGGCCGCCAACCCACGTCGTTCCCCCCGGTTTCCGGCGGCGGACCGACCGGCGCGCGCCGCGATCGCGAGCGCGGCGTGTTCACGGTGACCATTCCGGCGACGTTCAAAGGCGACGTGGTGTGGACGCTGCGCCACGCGGGGCAGACACACAAGGTGCCTGGCCGCACCAAGACAGGCGCCTACGGCCTGAAGTGGCCGATGGCGATGGGATCGATCCCGCCGCTCGTGGGCTTCACGGCGAAGACGATGACGGGCCGCGGACCGGTGGGCATCGAGAGCGCGCCGATGCAGGCCACGGTCGGTGTGCCGCTGCCGATCACGATCTGGACGAAGGACGACAGCGAGCGCGACTCGGGCGCTGAGGGCGACGTGCAGTTCAAGGCGCGTGGTCCCGCGCGTCCCGCGATCAACATCAAGTGGTACAAGCACGCCGGGCCCGGGCCCGTGAAGTTCGACCCGGAAACCTCCGGCGTGAAGGAGCTGGAAGGCTCCGCTGCGTCCACGGCCACATTCTCGCAGGTCGGCACCTACACGCTGCGCGTGCGCGTCGATAATTTCGGCCGTCCCGACACGTCGGCCGGCAACCAGTGTTGCTGGACCAACGGCTTCATCAAAGTCACCGTCAAGTAGCGGCTACTTCGCGGGTATCGGCGCGATCGCGTCGGTGAGCGGGCCGTTCAGCCTGTGGCGCGCGAAGCGGCGGTATGCGTGAAGAACCGGTTGAAGGTGTGGCGCGCGGAGCGCAACTGGTCGCAACATGATCGGGCGGTTGTTTGACTTGGCCGTCCAGGCCATTCTTGCGCTGGGGGAATAGCCCATGTTCATCCGCCTGGCGCTGGTTGCCGCGGTCCTGCTGACGCAGCCGAGTCCCACTCGCATTCTTTTCATCGGCAACAGCCTGACCTACTCCAACGAATTGCCAGGGATGGTGTGTGCGCTGGCGCGGTCCGCGGGACGTCCGGTCACCTGCGAAAGCGTCGCCAAGCCGGACTACGGTCTCGAAGAGCATTGGAACGAGCGCGAGGCTCGCCAGGCGATTGCGCGGGGGTGGGATGTGGTGGTGCTTCAGCAGGGACCATCCGCGCTGCCGGAGTCCCGCAGGTTGCTCGTCAACTACACGCGCCGGTTTGACGCCGAGATCAAGAAGGCCGGCGCGCGCACGGCGCTCTTCATGGTGTGGCCTTCCCGATCGAGGCGTGGCGATTTCCCCGGTGTGAGACAGTCGTATGCCGCCGCCGCCAAAGAAGTGAAGGGCCTGCTGATGCCGGCAGGTGAGGCGTGGCGCGCGGCGTGGGCGGCAAACCCTGAGCTCGCGCTGTACGGCCCGGATGGTTTCCACCCGTCGCCGACAGGCACGTATCTGTCGGCGCTCGTGATCTACGAGCAAATCTTCGCGTCGCCGCCGCCGGCAACGCCGGTACCCGCGGCAGCGCAGCCGGCCGCGGAGCTGCTGCGCCGCGTGGCGCACGACACCGTGGTGGCGTGGTCACGGCGCTAGGTCGAACCGGACCTACCGCGGCGGGATTGGCGCGATCGCGTCGGTGAGCGGGCCGTTCAGCTCGTCGTAGACGCGATGCAGGAACCAGTCGACCAGCTGCGTCTCGAACGCGCGATTCGCGGCCGGGACGTCGCCGGTGATCTGCGTTCTCCACCCGGCGATCTGCGGTCCGATCTCCGCGCGGGCGGCATCCGCGTCGAGGCCGCGCGCTTTCGCAGCGGCGCCGCGCTTGACCAGCTCCCGGAACACGCCGAGCGTTGCCTGCAACAATCTCTCGTCGCGAAGCGGCTCGCCGTGGCCGGGGACGATGATCGACGCGTCGAGCGAGTCGATGTACTCCAGCGTCCTGATCCACCCGGTGGGGTAGGAGCTGAGCGCAAAGGACACCGGGTTCACGAGGAGGTCGCCGCTGATGACGATGTTCTCCTTCGGCAAATAGAGAAACGTGTCGCCCGGGGTGACCGCGCGATCGTGGTGCCGCACCTGGATCTCGCGACCGCCCAGATCGAGCGTCATCCTGTCGGTGTAGGTGGTGTTCGGCAGCGTGTGGCGCACGCCGGTCTTCTGATCAAGGAAGAAGGTGGCGTCGGCCAGCGCCTGCTTGAGCCGCGGCAAGTCCGGTTGCCCCGCCGCGGCTTCGGCCTTGGCGATGCGCTGCTCGAGCTGCCTCAGGTATCCGGGCAGCTGAGAATCGAGACCCGGCTGGTTGAAGGCGATCGCCGGCCCGGCCATCATCGCCTTCGTGCGCTCGTGCGCGATTACCTTGACGTCGGGAAACGCGCGGGTGTAAACCTCGGTGCCGTACCAGTGGTCCCAATGCCAGTGCGAATTGACGACGTAGCGAACCGGCTGCGCGGTGAGGGTCCTGATGTCATCGAGCACCATCGCCGCGGCGGCGGGCGTGCCGTTGGTATCGAACACCAGCACGCCGTCGCTCGAGATGATCGCGATCGAGTTGCCGTCGAGGCCGACCTCACCGTAGGGCGCGGTGCGATACAGGTAAATGCCGTCGGCGATCTGCTGGCGCTCCGGGCGAGGACGAGCCGGAGCGGTCGATTGACCGTTCCCGGCCAGCGTGAGGGTCCCGGCCAGCAGCGCGATTCCGGCAAGGGCCGCCGTCCGGGCAGGGGTCATTTCGAGAAGTTAATCACCCACTCGCTCTTGCCGCTCATGAAAAATCGCGCCGACGCGCCGGCGTGCTTGTCGGTCCCGGTACCGGTGGATGAACCGATGACCTGCGGGTACCAACGGCCGCCGGTCAGGATCTTCTGCGGCGTCGTCCACAGGCGCGGGTCGTCGAGCCGGGGCGCATACGAGACGTAGATGCCTTCCTGCGCGTAGCTCTCATCCTTGGAACGGTTGAGCAGCATCACATACTGCTCGAGGGCGGTGTTCCAGTGGACGGAGGGTCCCCAGAACGCATCGACCTCGTTGTTGCCGTCGTGCCAGGGCTCGGTTGGCGCGATCAGCGGGGTCGCGGCGTTGTAGGTCCACTCGAGCATGCGCCGTTCGGCGCCGGGCAGTCCCGGTACCACCTCGCGGCGGCGCGAGTCGTCCCAGACGCCGTCGCGCCAGAGCTCGAGCTGACCGGACGGCTGATCGCGATCCGCCCACGCCAACCGGCCGATCGCCACGCCCTGCGATTCCTGCCGCTGCTGATACTGACTGTAAAAGAAATACAGGAAGTTCTTGTCGTGATCGAGCATGACGCTGACATCGCCGACGCCGCCGATGATGTACTTGTTGGTGGATGCGCACGCGGTGGTGCTTTGCCGCGCCTGAATGACGACGCCGAGATCTTCCCAGGTACGGCCGCGATCGGTTGAGCGCGCCGCGCCAATCCGCGCCACGAAGCGATCGTCACGTCCGCACCGCGAGGCCGGCCATTCGTTGTGGTAATACCCGTACCACGTCTCCACCTCGTCCGAGACGATCGCCTCCATCCAGACGCCGTGGCCGGGGTGGGGCAGCAGCTGAATGGGGGCGGCGGCGCTCAGTCGATCCACCGACAGACCCGACGCCACCGACGGCGTGCCGGAGTGGGAGGTCAACACGAACATCCGCTGCCGGCCGTCTTCGAGGTCCCACATCACGGGGCTGTTGGAATCGACGGTGCCGGGCAGGGTGAGTTGAGGAGCCGCGACCAGCGAGACGCGCGGCGTCGGTGCGGCGGCAAACGGGGCCACGGCCAACAGGCTGACACCGGCGGCAACAATGGCGAACGGACGGAAATTCATAAAGCTCTTCTGTTCATCGAGTGGCAGGCTGGCGGCTACCACCTGTTAACTACGGCTGTGACTCGTCGATCGTTTCAGCTATCCTGTGGCTTCCATGTCTCCGGTTGTCACAACGGTCGACGATGTTCTCGATCTCGCGCAGTTCGAGCGGGCCTGGCATGGTCCCGCCGATACCGCGCGGAAAGAGACCTCCAAGGTCAACCAGGCACTGCTCACCGTGATGCGAAACACCGCCTCCGATTTTCAGGATCGACAGGTGTTCCTGTATGTCGACGGCGAGTTGTGGGGGAAGGTGAAGTACGGCCGGCCGGTGTCGAGAGAGATCCCGCCCGGACGTCACAGCGTCCGGGCGTTTAACACCCTTTTTTCACACACCATCGAGATCGACGCGGTGCCCGGCGAGCACGTGAAGCTGCGCTGCACCAACGGCCTGGCGAAAGCCGGCTTGCTGACGTTTATCCTGCTTCACTTCACCGCGTTGACCGTCAGGTTGGAACGGGAATAGAACCCGAAGCGGCGCTCAAAGGTTCCAAACGTTCCACGGGTTCCACGGGTTCCAAGGGCGACGTTCTGCTGTGGTTCCTAAAGTGCTGAGAACCCCTGGCACTCCGCCAGAACGATGCCCTTGGAACCGCTGGTACGTCTGGAACCCCTGGAACCGCAGTTCCTGGTTATTGCCCCGGCTTCAGCCCCGGCCGTTCCACCAGTTCGATGCGGGCGCCTGACGGTCCCGCGACGTAGGAGAAGTTGATCGACGGACCGTTGGGCAGGTTCAGTGGTCGCGGCTCCGCGGTCACGGTGACTTTCTTGGCCCGCAGCGTGTTCATGGTGTCGGCAAGCGGACCAACCGAGCGCCAGCCGATGTGATCGATGGCGCGGCCCTGGCTGGGCTCCGCTTCGCCCTTGGTCACGAGCACCCACACGCTGCTGAAGCCGTCGTAGTCGTAGCGGAGCGCGTCGATCGTGCCCTTGAGCCGCTCGCGCTTGCCGCCGAAGGCGTCGAGCAGCCACGCGAACGCCTCGTCCGGGTTGGGCGCGCGCAAGTGCACGTGATGCAGGCCGAGCAGCTCGGGATCCTGCACCACTTCGATGCGGGTGCCCCACGGATCTTCGATGAAGGCGAGCTTGAACAGCTTCGGCACCTCGCGCACCGGCGTGGTCACCTTGATCCCCGCGGCTTCCCATTCCTTCATCGTCGCGTCGAGATCGGCCACCGAGAAGCCGATGTGATCGATGGCGCTGCCGGCGCTCGGCTTGGCGGTGGCGTTTCTCAGGAACATCAGGCGCGTGCTGCCGTACATGATGCGGTCGGGCGCTTCGGTAATCCGCCGTCCGCCGGGAATGTGCTTCTCGTACCAGACCGAGGCCACCGCGGGGTCGGGAACGTTCAGGTGGATGTGATCGTACGGGTAGGTCGGTGACTGGGCGCCGGCCGTCGTCGCGAACAACCCCAGCGCGGCCGTCATCAGGAGAGGCTGGAGATATCGGAAGACCTTCTTCATGGCGGCCTATTGTATGCTGACGTTTCTGTGTTCAATCGGGGTTTAATCGGTGGCCGATTCACCGGCCTTTTCGTGCTCCTGTTAGCGGCCAGCGTCGTGACGCTGCCGGCGCAGACCAAGCGCACGTTCACCAACCCGCGGCCCGAGCCGTATTTCAAGGCGCTGTTTCCGAACGCGGGCGGCTTTTCGGCTTTCGGCGGCGAGCCGCTGCATTACAAGGTCTACGCCGCCGATCCGAAAGCCAATCCCGCCGCGCCGCCGATCGGCTTCATCTTCTGGACCACCGACGTCGCCCCGAAGGACATGGGCTATCACGGTCCGATCCACTTCCTCGTCGGCATGGACGTGCGCGGCGTGATCCAGGGCGTGGTGATGGACTACAACTCCGAGCCCTACGGCTACTTTTCGGTGGACCCGCCGAAGTTCGTCGAGCAATTCAAGCACAAGAGCATCCGCGACCCGTTCCAGGTCGGCAAGGACATTGCCGCGGTGTCGCGCGCGTCGATCACCATGAACCACGCCGCCCGCGCGCTGCGCGATGCGTCGCGGACCATGGCCAGGACCTTCCTGACGCCGGATTCGATCAAGCAGTGATGCTCGCGCAGCCCGAGCCGGACCCGTGGGGGTTCGACGAGCCGGCGGCCGAAACCTGGGCCGACATCCTGGCGCCGCAGTATCTCGACCTGGCGCTGCTGACGGCGTTCCTGGTCCTCGCGCTCGTCAGCTTCCAGCGCAAGAGCGTGCCGCTCAAGTTCCTCACCTTCGCGTTCGCGATCGGCTACATGGGCTTCGCCAAGAGCTACCTGATCTCGATCACCAACATCTTCAGCCTGCTCGACTGGAACTGGCCGATCGTCAAGTACAACCTCGCGTGGTACCTGTTCTTCGGCTTCACCGTGGTGTCGACGATCCTGTGGGGACGGCTGTATTGCGGGCGCATTTGCGCCTACGGCGCGCTGACCCAGGCGCTCGACGCGATCCTGCCGGCGGCCTGGCGCGTCGAGGTGCCGCGCTCGATCGAGAAGCGCGCCGCGCCGATCAAGTTCGCCATCCTGGCCGGCGTGATCGCCTACTACCTGGTCACCCACAACGTGCTGATCTACCAGTACACCGAGCCGTTCTGGATGTTCGGCATGTACGGCACGCCGCTGATGTGGACGCTGCTGGCGGTGCTGCTGGCGGCGACGCTGCTGGTGCGCAATCTGTATTGCCGCTTTCTGTGCCCGGTCGGCGCGACGCTCGGACTGATGTCGTACCTGACCGTGTTCCGAATCAAGCGCTGGGCGGAATGCAACACCTGCCGGATCTGCGAGAAGACCTGCCAGTGGGGCGCCATCGACGGTCCGAAGATCCTGATGACCGAATGCGTCCGCTGCGATGACTGCGAGCGCCTCTATGCCGACACCACCGTCTGTCCGCACTGGCGCATCATCGAGTACAACAACCGGAAGATTCAGATCCTTCCCCTGCAGCCAGTGCGTTAGGCCACCGATGACACCGATTCGGCACCGATTGTCCGGTCTACCTGCTAGAATTTCCCGCGCATGACCACACTGACAACCTCCAAGCCCCGCGTCTCGCCGACCATGCAGATCATGATTGGCCTGGTGGTGGGCCTGATCGTCGGCTGGTTCATCAGCACGCTCGACGACGCGACGGCGACCTATTACGCCAACATCATCCGGCCTTTCTCCCAGATCTTCATCCGGATGATCCGGATGCTGATCGCGCCGCTGCTGTTCGGCACGCTGGTCGCGGGCATCGCCGGCGCCGGCCACTTCAAGGACGTCGGCCGCATGGGCCTGCGGGCGATCATCTACTTCGAGATCGTCACCACGCTGGCGCTGTTCATCGGCCTGGCGGCGGTCAACATCATGAAGCCGGGGGTCGGCGTGGTGCTGCCGGCGGACACCACCGCGCCGGGTGTGGCGACGACGGCACAGACCTGGGATCAGATCCTGCTGCACCTGGTGCCGACCTCGATCATCGAGGCGATGGCGACCGGCGACATCCTGCAGATCGTGGTGTTCAGCATCGTCTTTGCGATCGGCCTCGGCATGGTCGGCGAGAAGGCCAAGCCGATGATCGAGTGGTGCGAGTCGCTGACCGAGGCGATGTTCAAGGTCACCAACATCGTGATGCTCTACGCGCCGATCGGCGTTGGCGCGGCGATTGCCTACACCATCGGTGTCAGCGGCCTGCAGGTGCTGCAGAACCTCGCCTTCATGATCGTGACGCTGTATGTCGCGCTGGCGGCGTTCTTCCTGCTGGTGCTGATCCCGGTGATGCTGATGTTCCGCATCCCGATCATCCCGTTCTTCAAGGCCATCAAGGAGCCGGCGCTGATTGCCTTCTCGACCACCTCGAGCGAAGCGGCGCTGCCGCGCGCCATGGAATGCGTCGAGGCCTTCGGCGTGCCGCGCCGCATCGTCTCGTTCATCCTGCCGCTCGGCTACAGCTTCAACCTCGATGGCACCACGCTCTACCTGTCGCTGGCGGCGGTGTTCATCGCCCAGGCCGGCGGCATCGAGCTCAGCTGGGGGCAGCAGCTGACGATGATGGTGACGCTGATGCTGACCAGCAAGGGCGTGGCCGGCGTGCCGCGCGCCGCGCTGGTGATCCTGGCGGCGACGGTGGCGAGCTTCAACCTGCCGCTCG
This sequence comes from uncultured Acidimicrobiia bacterium, assembly GCA_963795125.1. GTDB lineage: Bacteria > Acidobacteriota > Vicinamibacteria > Vicinamibacterales > UBA2999 > 12-FULL-67-14b. The sequence continues at coordinate 1,251,664 of CAWCGQ010000003.1, forward strand.
CCGGAGTGGCACTGGTGCTCGGCGTCGACGCGCTGATGGACATGGGCCGCACCATGACCAACGTGGTCGGCAACTGCCTCGCGTCGGTCGTGGTCGCGAAGTGGGAAGGCGAGTTTCGGGAATCGCCGATTTCAGATGGCGGATCGCCGGTTTAGCCCCACAGGTTCAAAAAGAACGTAATCACCAGCGCGTTGGCGAAGTCGATGAAGAAGGCGCCCACCAGCGGCACCACGAGGTAGGCCTTGGGCGCCGGCCCATAGCGCTCGACCAGCGCGCCCATGTTGGCCATGGCGTTGGCCGAGGTGCCGAGCATGAAGCCGCAGAAGCCCCCGGAGATGACGGCGCCGTCGTAGTCGCGGCCCATCACGCGCGGCACCACCCACACGCCGAGCGCCGCCACCATCCCGACTTGCGCCGCGAGGATGACCAGCAGCGGAATGACCAGCCCCGCCAGTTCCCACAGCCGTAGCGTCATCAGCGCCATGACCAGGAACAGCGACAGCGCGATCATGCCGATGTCGTCGACGACGCGCTGCGACAGGCGGAACACGCCCGTGACGTCGTCGAGATTGCGGAGCACGGCGGCGACGAGCATGGCGCCGATGTAGGCAGGCAGCGTCACGCCGGTCCGCGACAGCCAGCCGCTGACGACCACGCCGGCGCCGACGGCCACCAGCATGATCACCAGGTGTTTCATCAAGGCGTAGGCCTCGACGTCCTCGCCCGCAGGGGTCGCGGAAGTCTCGGCCGGCAGTTGGGTCTCGGCGAGGCCCTCGAGCGTGCCCGGTCCCGGTCCGCTCGGAGCGATGCCGCGCAGCCGGCGCTCGATTAGATACGTGCCGATGGGCCCGCCGATGACGCCGCCGGCGACAATCCCAGCCATCGCCGCGGCCACCGCCAGCGTGGCCGCGCCGGGAACGCCGGCCTGTTCGAACAGAGGTGCGAACGCCAGCCCCGTTGCCGGGCCGCCCGCCATCGTCACCGAGCCGGCGAGCACGCCCATCAAGGGATGCTGGCCGAGCGCCCACGCGAGCGCGCCGCCGACCAGGTTCTGCAGCGCGACGACGATTACCGCGAGGACGAAGAAGGTGATGACCAGCGGTCCGCCCTTGCGCATCAACGCGAGGCTGGCGGCGAAGCCGATCGACGCGAAGAAGGTGTTCTGCAGCGGCACCTGGAGCGTGGTGTCGAACTTGATGGGCTGGATGTCAGCGAAATACAGGACGGCGAAGAGGCCGGCAATCGGCAGGCCGCCGCAGACCGGCGCCGGAATGTTCACCCGTGCGAGCGCGGGGATCAACCGTCGGAGTCCGTAGCCCAGGAACAGGATGACGCCGGCAAAGGCGACGGTTTGAACGAGATCGAAGGCGATTGGCAGCGTCACGCGGGGCAGTATACAAGGTGCGTACGGTGCGTACGGTGCGTAGGGTGCCGTTAGGGTGCGAGGGTGCGAGGGTGCGAAGGGTGCGAGGGTGCGAGGGTGCGAAGGGTGCGAGGGGTGCGAAGGGTGCGAGGGGTGCGAAGGGTGCGAAAGGGGGCGAAGGGCGCCTAGGGTGCGTTGGTGGGTGGGCGGAGAAGTTCTGTGCGGCCGCGCAGGCCGCTCGAGATCAGCACCTCGTTGTCCGCCGTCACGATCACGCCTTCGACGTCCGGCAGCTGTTCGATCAGCTTCATGCCCGCGTCGGGGCCCAGGATGAAGATGCCGGTCGAGAGCACGTCGGCCGTCACCGCGCGGTTGGTGACGATCGAGACGCTGCGGCAGCCGCGCGCCGGCTCGCCGAAATCGGGGTCGAGCAAATGGTGATAGCGGACGCCGTCCTTCATGAAGAACCGCTCGTAGTCGCCCGAGGTGCTGAGCGTGCCGTCGCCGATCGTCAACGCCGCGAACGGTTGGTGCTCGCCGCGCGGGTCGGCGATGGCGAGCGTCCAGGGCGCGCCGCCATTGGTGCCGGCGACGTACAGATCGCCGCCCGCCTGAATCAGGAAGTCGGCGAAGCCGCGCTCCCTCAGGAGCGCGCTGGCGCGGTCGATCGCATAGCCCTTGCCGATGCCGCCGAGGTGCACGCGCATGTTGGGGCGGCTGATGAACGCGGTGCGTGCGGTGGCGTCGACCTGCACCGCGCGGTAGTCGATGCGCGTCAGCCGCGTCTCGATCAGCTGCCGATCGGGCACGATGTTGTCCTGATCGTGATCGAACCGCCAGATGTCCGACAACGCCCCGAAGGTGATGTCGAACTTCCCGCGCGTCAACGCGCTGAGCTCGGCCGCTTCACGCAGCACGCTGATGGTGTCGTCACTGACCAAGACCGGCGTGATGCCCGCGTTCCGGTTCATGCGGACGACGTCGCTGCCGTCTTTCCAGACGCTCAGCAGGCTCTCGAGTCGATCGAACTCCAGGAACACGCGCTCGAAGGTGTCGAGCGCCCTGGCTTGGTCCGTGGTCCACGCCACCAGCCGCAGCTGCGAGCCCATCGACAGCCGCGACCGTTCGAACGGGAGCGGCCGCGGCGACGGTTGGCCGGCGCAAGCCGCGGCGACCAGCAATGCCAGTATGCTGGCCAGATGTCGCAGCCGGCGGTGCAGGCGCAGTTGGTGATCGTTCGAGACCATCCGGAAGATATCCAGGATCGACCAGTGTATCTCTGGATCGACGGCCACAAGTGGGACGGTGTCCTGCGTTACGGCAAAGCGTTCACGCGCGAAGTCGAGCCGGGGCATCACATCCTGAAAGCCAGCAACACGCTGTTCTCGACGACGGCAGAATTCGACGCGGCGCCGGGCGAGACCGTTCGCTATCGCTGCGAGAACGGTTTGACCGGCGGCGGCATGGTGATGGTGCTGATGATGGGCGTCGCCTACCTGAAGGTCAGGCTGATTCGAATCTGACCATCAGGCGGGCAATCACCTCCCGATTCGCTCAGGCCCAGCGGTAGCCGTGCTGCGAGAGTGGCAGCGAGCGGATGCGCTGGCCGTTGATCGCGAAGATGGCGTTACAGACCGCCGGCAGGATCGGCGGCAGCGCCGGCTCGCCGAGCCCGGTCGGGCTGTGGTCGGTGACGACGAACTGCACCTCGATCACCGGCGGGGCCTGGCGCATGCGAAGCAGCTGGAACTGATGGAAGTTGCTCTGCACGGCGCGGCCGTTCTCGATGGTGATCTCCTGCGCCATCAGTTCGGCGAGGCCGTCCAGGATCGCACCCTGCACCTGGTTGACGGCCATGCTCGGGTTGACGATCTGCCGCCCGACATCCCCCGCGACCCACACCTTGTTGACGCGCACCGTGCGGTCCTTGCCGAGCGTGACCTCGGCGACCTCCGCGAAATAGCCGCGATGGCTGTAGTGACACGCAATGCCCATGGCCGTTCGGAGAGCGGCTCCTTGAGGAGGCGCTGCCCGCGCAGCCCATCCTGATTTCGCGGCCACCGCCTTCAACACGCCGCTCATCCGCTCGGCGCTGAAGCCGTCTGCGGCCGGCTTGGCGCGCGGCGTCGCCAGCAGATCGAGGCGGAACTGCAGCGGATCTTTGCCGGCCGCGGTGGCCAGTTCGTCGATGAACGATTGATAGACCCACGCCACGGCGTTGCTGCGCGGCGCGCGCAACGCCCCGGTCGGCACGCCGAGCGGGATCAGCGTGGCCTCGATCGCGAAGTTCGGCACGAACCCGCTCGGAAACTCCGTGGCCGGAATGTTGGCCGACTGCGAGAAGGTGTTCGGCGCATTCGCCGGCGGCGCCATCGGACCGTAGCTGACGAAGTGCCCGTGCCACGCGGTGACCTTGCCGGCCGCGTCGACGCCGCCCTTGAGGAAGTGAAAGCCGCCGGGACGATAGAAGTCGTGGCGCATGTCGTCTTCGCGCGTCCACAGCAACTTCACCGGCGCGCCGCCGATCTGCTTCGAGATGTGCGCGACTTCCACCGCGTAATCATTCGACAGCCGCCGCCCGAAGCCGCCGCCGGCCTGCAGCATGTGCTGCGTGATGTCCTCATCGCGCAGGTTGAACAGCTGCTTCAGCATGTCGCGGCCGCGCTGCGGCGTCTGGCTCGGCGACCACAGCTCGAGCCTCCCGCCATGCCAGCGCGCGGTGCAGTTCTGCGGCTCGAGCGGCGCGTGCGAGATAAAGGGATACGAGTAGGCGCCTTCGACGGTCTTCGCCGCCGATGCGAGCGCGGCCTCCGGATCACCGTCGCGACCCACTATGAACGCCGGCTTCTGCTTCGAGAGTTCAACGGCTCGCGCCGCGAAGCCCGCGCTGCTTTGCGAGGCGGTGGCGCCTTCGTTCCAGGTCACCACCAGCTTCTTGCGCGCGCTCTCGGCCTGCCACCAGCTGTCGGCGACGATCGCGACGCCGCCGAGCAGGCTCGTGAGATCGTCGCCGCCTTCGACGATGAAGGCGTGCTTGACGCCCGGTTGCGCCTTGATCACCGCCAGGTTCGCGCCGGCCACCTTGCCGCCGAACACCGGGCACTTCTCGAACACCGCGTAGAGCATGCCCGGCACCGTGAAGTCGATCGAGAAGATCGGCTTGCCCATGGTGATGGCCTTGACGTCCACGCCCGGCGTCGCCTTGCCGATGATGGTGTAGTCCCTGGGATCCTTGAGCGCGACGGTGCGCAGATCGGGAGGCGCGAGCGCCGCGGCTTTCGTCGCCAGCTCGCCGTAGGTGAGCGAGCGGCTCGATGCCGCGTGATGCACCCGACCCGCCGACGCGGTGAGCTCCGCGGCCGGCACGTTCCACGTCTGTGCTGCCGCGGCGATCAGCATGTGACGTCCTGCCGCGCCCGCGCGGCGTAGCGGCTCCCAGTTGGTCGGCGTGCCGGTGCTGCCGCCGGCATTCTGCGGGCCGTACTTCGCCGGATCGAGATCCGCCTGCTGCAGCCGGACGTTCTGCCAGTCGACGCCGAGCTCTTCGGCGACGAGCATCGGCATCGAGGTCTTGACGCCCTGGCCGACCTCGGGATTCTTGGCGATGATGGTGACGATGTTGTCGGGGGTGATGGTGATGAACGCGTTCGGCGTGAAGTCGGCGCCACGTTGTGCGAGCGCGCCGAGGCCCTCGGTGCGCGCGGCGATCAGCAGGCCGCCGCCGGCGATGACGCTGACCTGCACGAACGCGCGGCGGGAGAGAGCTTGAGGTGCCGAGGTGGTGAGGTCGCGGGGCGTGATTGCCATGTTATTCATCGCCTCTCTGCGCGGCGGTCGTGGTGGTGGTCGTGCCGGCCGCCGTGTGAATCGCCTGCCGGATGCGCAGATAGGTGGCGCACCGGCAGATGTTGCCGTGCATCGCGCTATCGATGTCGTCGTCGGTGGGGCGGGGTTTCTGGTTGAGCAGCGCCACCGCGGACATGATCTGGCCGGCCTGGCAATAGCCGCATTGCGGCACATCAATCTGCTGCCACGCCAGCTGCACGGGGTGTGTGCCGTCGGCGGAAATTCCCTCGATGGTGGTGATCGTCCTGCCGGCCGCCGCCGCCATGCGGGTCTGGCAGGCGCGTGCGGGCTTGCCGTCGATATGCACGGTGCACGCGCCGCAGGCGCCGATGCCGCAGCCGTATTTGGTGCCCTTCAGGTCCAGGATGTCGCGAAGTGCCCACAAAAGGGGCATGTCGTCCGGGGCATCGACGCTCGCCGGCTTGCCGTTGACGGTCAGGTTGTAGGGCATAACAGCCAGAGAATACGAGACTTGCCCCGGTTTTGTGTACCTGGCTGTCTTCCTGCGGATGACCTATCCGCCGCCCCCGGGACTTGCTAGAATTCGACCGATCGCGTCGTGTCGGAACCTTGCCTCGGGAAGGAGAGCTTGGGATGAGCCGGATCGTCAAAGCATTCGCAGTGGTGGCAGTGGCGGCGTTGCCAGGGTCGGCATACGCACAGCAGGCCGCGCCTACGTTCACCAAAGACATCGCGCCGATTTTCCAGAACAAGTGCGAAGCGTGTCACCGGCCGGATTCGATCGCGCCGATGTCGCTCGTCTCGTTCGAGGAATCGCGCCCGTGGGCGCGGTCGATCAAGAACCGCGTGCAATCGCGGCAAATGCCTCCCTGGCACATCGACAAGACCATCGGCATCCAGGATTTCGAGAACGATCGCTCGCTGAGCGACAAGGAGATCGAGACGATCGCGAAGTGGGTGGACGCCGGCGCGCCGAAGGGCGATCCGAAAGACGCGCCGCCCGCCAAGGTGTGGCCGAGCGAGCAGGGCTGGAACTTCGCGAAGCACTTCGGACAGACCGAGCCCGATCTGATCGTCAAGTCGCTGCCGTGGACGCAGAAGGCCGGCGCCAACGACGCCTGGTGGAAGCCCGTCGTCGAGACCCACCTCACCGAGCCGCGCTGGGTGCGCGCGATTGAGATTCGACCGAGCACCATCAAGGGCCGCAAGATCACGCATCACGCGATTGCGCGCCTGCAGCAGCAGGAGACCGATGCGCTGGCGATGAACCCGCTCGACGCCAACGGCAACCCGCTGCCCGGCACGTTCATGGAATGGGCGGTCGGCAAGCAGGGCGAGATGATGCGCCCCAACAGCGGCAAGCTGATGATGCCCGGCGCCAAGATCGTGTGGGACATCCACTACTCGAACGGTGGTGAGGACATCACCGACAACGTCGAGCTCGGCGTCTACTTCTATCCCAAAGGCCAGGAGCCGAAGTTCCGCCAGGTGCTGCACCTGATGGGCGGCACCAACGGCAGCGGCAGCGGCGGCAACGCGCTCGGCTCGGGCGTCGACATTCCGCCCAACACCGTCAAGGCCACCGTCGGCTACTTCCTGCTGCGCGAGAACGGCCGCGTCGAAAGCTACCAGCCGCACATGCACCTGCGCGGCAAGGCGATGGCGATGGAAGCGATCCTGCCCAACGGTCAGATCCAGGTGCTCAGCCACGTGGCGGACTTCAACTTCAACTGGCACAACACCTACGTCTACGCCGAGACCGCGGCGCCGCTGCTGCCGAAGGGCACGCTGATCAAGGTCACCGCGTGGCACGACAACACGGTGGCCAACAAGGCCAACCCCGATGCCGAACGTGTGGGTCGGCTACGGCGATCGCACCGTCGATGAGATGGCGCATGCGTGGGTCAACGTCACCTACATGAACGACGCGGACTATCGCGCCGCCGTCGAAGCGCGCATCAAGACGCTGCCGACCACCACCACGTCACAGCGGCAGTAAACGGAACCGATGCGCCGCAACCGTTTCGCCGCCGCCGCCGCGACCCTCATGGTCGCGGCGGTTTTCGTTATCGGCCTTAGCGCCCAACAGCGCCCGACCCTTCCGTCGGGCGTCCTGCTCGAACCCCTTGGCACCACCGGCGAAGCGGTCTATCCCGCGTTCGAAGGCTTTGGCCCGCTCAAGGACGGCACCCAGACCCTCCTGATCGGCTACTTCAATCGCAACAAGGAAGCGGTCGACGTGCCGATTGGTCCCGACAACCGGATTGAGCCGGGTGGTCCCGACTTCGGGCAGCCCACCCACTTTCTGTCCGGCCGGCAGTGGGGCATGTTCGCCATCACGGTGCCGAAGGACTTCGGCAACAAGAAGCTGACCTGGACGCTCACCGCCAACGGTCATACGACCGTGGTGACGTTCTGGACCAACCCGCAGTACTGGATCGACTTCTACAAGAACGGCGCGAACGGCAACGAGCCGCCGCGCATCAAGTTCAGCGAGACCGGGCCGGAGCTGATCGGGCCGCCGCGCGACAAGTTCGTGCAGACGCTCAACGCCACGGTCGGTACGCCGCTCGAACTCACGGCGTGGGCGGCCGATCAGCCGCCGACGATCGTGTTCGAGTCCGAAGGTGGCGGCGGCGCCGCGGCCGCGGCCGGCCGCACGGCCAGGCCGCCCGCGAACGAGCCGATGCCGGCGATTATCGGCGGACGCGTGATTGCCGGAACGCCGGCGGGGCCTGGCGGCGGCGGGGCGGCGGCCGCCGCGGCGGCGCGCCGGGGCGACATCCAGATCCTGTGGCGGAAGTACCGCGGGCCGGGCGACGTGAAGATCGCCGACGAGACCATCAACCTGATGAACGGCGGCGACGCGAAGAAGTTCCTCGAAGCGAAGACGACCGCGACGTTCAGCGCGCCGGGAACCTACTGGCTCCGCGCCCAGGTCAACGACAACTCCGGCAACGGCGGCGGCGGCGACCAGTGCTGCTGGACGTCGGCGCATGTGGTGGTGAATGTGAAGTAGCCAGTAGCCAGTAGCCAGTAGCCGGTAGCCGGAGGCGGCTACCTTCCGAAGATTATTTTTTCCCTGAGCAGCAGACCCGCGGTGGCCCGGACCACGGCCACCGCGATCGTCACATTCACCACTCCCACGACCACGAAGACCAGCGGGCTGATGGGCTTGTTACCGAGCACGTCGGTCAGCAGCGTCTGCTGGCCGAGCCACGGCACGAAGTACATCCACGCCTTGGTCGCCGTGGTGTTCATCGTTGCCATCATGCCGGGGACCATTTGCGCCATCATCAGAAAGCTCAAATAGCTCTGCGCTTCCTTGAATGACTTGGCGAAGGTCGCCACGTACATCTGGATTGCGACAATCAGCGGGCAGAGCGGCAACACCACGGCCAGAAATCCGATCAACTGCGCCGGACCGAGCCGGAAGCGGATGCCCAGATCCTGCAGCGGGATGTACTGAAACAGCGCGAACAGCAGCGACCCGGTGACGATCACGCTGAGCATCGCCGTCAGCGTGCCGGCGATCCATTTGCCGCCCGCAATCGCGGCGCGCGGCGCGGGATTGACCAGCAGCGCCTCGATCGAGCCGCGCTCGCGCTCGCCGGCGGTCGAGTCGGTGGCAATCTGCATGGCGCCGGTGAAGGCGGCGAGCATCACGAACAGCGGGATGAACCCGAGAATGGTGGCGGCGCGCTGTTGCGCGCTCGATACCTCCACCTCCTCGATCTGGATGGCGGTGGCGGCGACCGGACTGACGCCGCGCGCGATCAGCCGCAAGCTGCCGATCTCCGAGCCGTAGCGCTGCAGCAGCCCGCGGATCCGCTGGACCTTCGGCCGCGCGTTCTGGCTCGAGCCGTCGTTGATGAGGCGAATCTGCGCCGGCTTCGACGCCCTGAAGTCGGCGGCGAAGTCTTCGGGAATGACGACGACGACATCTTCCTGCCGCGTGCGCACCGCCTCCTTCGGATCGGCGGGGCCGGCGACGATCTCGACGCCGCTCTGCTGCTTCAACCAGTCGATCAGGGCCGGCGCGTACTCGGCCCCGACCACCGGGACCTTGACGTCTTCGACCTGGCGCTGGCGGCTGGCGAGCTGCGTAAACATCACGCCGATGATGAGCGGCGCCAGCAGCGAGCTGACCAGCACGGTGATGATCGAGCGGCGGTCGCGCGACCAGTCCTTGAGCTCCTTGCGGCAGACCACCAGCGCCTGGGTCAGTCGACTGGCTCTCATGACGGCGGCGCCTGCGGCGTGGCGCCGCGCGCGTCGGTGGACGGGTCCGCTTCCAGACCGCTCAACGCGACAAACGCATCCTCGAGACTGTGATGGCCGGTCTGGGCGCGCAGGTCATCGGGCGTGCCGGAGGCGACAATCCTGCCGCGCGCAATCACCACGATGGTGTCGCACAGCGCCGAGACCTCCTGCATCACGTGACTCGAGAACAACACCGTGTGTCCCTCGCTCTTGAGGCGGCGGATGATCTCGCGGACGGCGCGGGTGCTCATCACGTCGAGGCCGTTGGTCGGCTCGTCGAGCAGCACGTTCTTCGGGTTGTGGACGATCGCCCGCGCCAGCGCGGTCTTGGTGCGCTCGCCATGCGAGAAGCCGGCGACGCGGCGATCGGCAATTGCCGTCATGTCGAGCATCGTCAGCAGCTGTTCGGTACGCTGGCGCAGATCGGCGCCGGTAATGCCCTGCAGTTCGCCGAAGTATTCGATATGTTCGCGGGCGGTGAGCCGTGGATAGAGTCCCGACTGATCGGGCAGCACGCCGAGCCGCAGCCGCGCGCCCTGCGGATCGACCACCGCATCGACGTCGTCGACCAGAATCCGCCCCTCGTCCGATCGCATCAGCGTGTAGAGCATCCGCAGCGTGGTGGTCTTGCCGGCGCCATTAGGGCCGAGCAGGCCGGTGACCTGTCCATCCGCGGCGGTGAAGGAGACGCCGTCAACGGCGCGGATCTCGCCAAAGCGTTTGTGCAGGTTCTCGATGCGAATCATCGCAGCGACTCAGTTCGCGGCTTGCCAGGCGTCTTGCCCGGCCTCGCCTCGGCGGGATCGGGGCCGGCCGGCGTCACGAAGAACGGCGGCCGCTTCACGTTCGCGATGCAGCTGGTATCGAGCCCCTGGATGGTGCCGGCGGTGATGAAGTTGCGGATGATGCGCATGCCGCACCCCGACCCGCCGGCGGTATGACCGGTGCCGGGAATGACGACGTGTGTCGCGTTCGTGAGGTGCCGGGTGATGGCTTCGCCCCACATCGGCGGGGTCACCGGATCGATCTCGCCCGACAGCACCAGCGTCGGTACCGAGGAGGTGACCGGCTCGTAGAACGACGGATCGACGGTGCCGCGCGGCCAGAAGGCGCATGCTTCCTGCTGCATGCGCATCACGTACGGGCCGAACATCGAGCCCGCGGATTCCCGGGTGAGATCGGCGGCGGTGATGTGCGGCGCGTCCTCGGCGCAGATCACCGCGAGCTGCATGCCGACGCTCATGTTCGGCTCGCCGCCGCCGCCGAGCGTCGCCAGCGCCAGCATGCCCTGGAAGTCGTCCTGCTCGGCGCGCTCGACGAGCGCCGGAATCAGCGACGAGGCCACGGGGATGTAGAGCGTGCTGGCCAGGACGTTGGCGACGGTGCGAGCCGTCATCCTGACCTCGCCGCGTTCGCCGGTGCGGGGATGGACCACCGCCACCGTTGGCGGGTTCTTCTCGAGGCGCTGGATCAGGGCACGCACGCGGTCCGCCAGGTTCGGATACTTGGCGTGGCAGGCGGCGGTGGCCGCGCAGTCGGCGGTCAGCAGATCGAGCGCGCGTTGCGCATCCCGCGGAAAGAACAGTGGCAAGCGCATGTCGGTGGGCGCGACGCCGTCAAGAATGGCGGCGCGCACCCGATCGCCGTGCTGCCGCAGGTAGACCAGGCCGGCGCGGGTGCCGTACGAGCCGCCGTAAATGTTGATCTGGTCGTAGCCGAGGTAGGCACGGACATCGTCCAGATCGTCCATCGCGATCGGGGTGGTGTAGAGCCGCAGGTCGGCGTCATAGCCGGCCAGGCACTGTTTCAGCAGCGCGATGCTCTCGGCGTCGCTACGGCTGAAGGCCTGGAGCGAATCGTCGTCGTCTTCGCAGTTGAGCGGATTCGATTTGCCGGTGCCGCGTTGATCGACCAGCACGATATCGCGGTCGGTGAGGACCTGGCGGTAGGCGTCGCGGATCATCTTCGCCATCCGGGCGGCGCCCTGGCCGGGCCCGCCGGCGAGGAAGAAGAGCGGATCGGGCTGCGCGTCGGCGCGCAGCGCCGGCAGCACGACGATGTTCAGGTCGATCTGGCGTCCCTGTTTGGTGTCGCGGTTCTCGTAAACCTTGAGCGTGCCGCAGTACGCATCCACCGGCTCGTCATCGCCGCTGCATGGCGCGAGCCGATCGATCGCCTGAGTGGCTGAGGCCTGGTTGCAGCCCGTGAGGACGAGAGTGGCAAGAACCGCGACGAACGCCCGCCGTAACATCGCCCGAATTGTATCGAACCTTGGTCGTCGTTGGTGCCAGGCACCGGTCGAGCCAAGTCGCCGTTGGTGCCAGGCACCGGTTAGGAGCGGAAGTCGCCGTTGGTGCCAGGCACCAATAATCAGGGTTTCGGTTTCCAATCCGGCAGGCGGTCGTTGCCGGCGCCGGTGGTCAACCGGTGATACTTCGAGCCGTCGGGGGCGGAGATGGCGAGGTCCCAGTCTTCGCCCTGGTGATGCGCGGGGCTCACAGAGAAAGCCAGCCACGCGCCGTCCGGGGAGAAGTCAGGGTAGTAGTGCCAGCGCTTGGCGTCGCCGACCAGCTCGCGCGCGCCGCCACCGTCGATGCCGCGCAGCTGGAGCGTCGAGGGCTCCTTCGCCAGCAGCACGTTGGCCAGCTGCCGGCCGTCCGGCGACCAGCTGGGCCAGCAGGCGCCGCCGCTGTTGTCGAGCGCGCGGGTCTTGCCGGTGGCGAGATCGAGAACGTGGACCTGGAACTCCCAGAACTGGAGCCGCTGCAGCGTCTGGGCGGCAAAGGCGACCAGCTTGCCGTCGGGTGAGACGTTCGGCATGATGGCGCGGCCGACGAAATGGTGCGTCAGCCGATCGACGCGCCGATCCGCCAGCCAGACCCGGTACAGGTCGCTGCGGCTGTCGCGTTCGGAGCTGAAGATCAGGCTCTGGCCGTCGGGCATCCAGATCGGATCGAAGTCGTTGGCGGGATGATCGGTCACCCGCGTGACGCCGGTGCCGTCGGCATTCATCACATACAGGTCGAAGTTGCCGCCGCGCGACGACACAAACGAGATGCGGCGGCCGTCGGGCGACCATTTCGCATGCTGGTCGTGATGACCCCGGCCCGAGGTCAGCTGCGTCACCTTACGGGTGGCGAGATCGAGCGTGAAGATGTGGTTGCGGCCATCCGGGTTGTCGGGCGCGCGCAGGTCGCTGTTGAACACCAGCGTGCCGGCAAGTCCGGACGGAAACTGACTGACGGTCTGCGGGAGCGTCGCCGCCTGCCCGGAAAGCGTCGTCGAAAACAGCAGAGCTGCGAGAAGGCTACGGCTCATCATTCAATCCTAGATTCAATGCTGGCCACGAAGTCACCAAGAACATCAGGATCTTACGGCCCTGTCCTCGGCCTTCGTGGCCGGCATCCATTTAGACGTGCGCGGGGGCGGGCGTGGTCTTGCGGATGGCGAGGTTCCCGAATCCGCCGATCACGCCGATGGCCAGCACCGTCCAGATCACCGGCTCCGACCAGGTCAGCCCGAGCGCGGCGTCGAGCGACACGGCGCCGTAGCCGGTGAGCGCCAGCGTCAGCGCGGCCACGCCATAGAGCAGCGGCACTTCGATGCCGTTATTCGAAGCGAACACGCCATGCTGCCAGTGCACCGTCGCCGCGGCGACGATCATCACCGAGATGATCAGCGCCGGTCCGAGCGGTCCCAGCAGGCCGGCGGCGACCAGCAGGCCGGCCGTCAGTTCCGACCCGGCCGCGGCCGCGGCGAACAGCTTACCGGGCCGGAAGCCCAGCTGTTCGAAGAAGCCCCCGGTCCCGGTCAGGCCGTAGCCGCCGAACCAGCCAAACAGCTTCTGCGTGCCGTGCGCGGCCATCAACAGTCCAAACACCATCCGTGCAATCAACAGTCCAGTATCCATGACGCCTCACTCCTTCTAATTTACAATCAACTATATAAAATATAGCGACTATCTGTCAAATAGTGGTGAGATGCCCGTGCTATCCTGAAGGTGTCACCGCCCTATGAAAGACGCCACTCACGCGCCCGCGCTGTGCGCGCGGTTTCACCAGGCCAGCGAGCTGATCGGCCGCCGCTGGACGGGGGCGATCATCTTCGTGCTGCTCCAGAAGACGTGCCGGTTCGCGGCCTTGCGCGCCGCCATCCCCGACATCACCGACCGGATGCTGAGCGAGCGGCTTCAGGAACTCGAGGAAGAAGGGCTGGTCGAGCGCAGCGTGGTGCCCGATACACCGGTACGCGTGGAGTACTCGCTGACCAAAAAGGGCAAGGCCCTCGCCGAGGCGATCGGCGCAATCGCCGATTGGGCCGAGAAATACATCGTGCTCCCGGACGCCAAACCCAAAGCGCGCCGCCGCGCGTCACGTTGAACCATGACTAGAACCACCGTCGTCATCGCGCTGCTGCTGCTTGGCGCCTCCACGGCCGGCGCGCAACAGGGGCCGGCCGCCGTGTCGCCGTTTCCGCGCGGTCTGTCCGGCACCATCGCCTTTCAATCCGACGCGCGCTCCGCGGGCAATCCCACCGGACGCGTCAAGGTCTATGCGCTCGAGCTGTCGAGCGGCGCGATCGCCGCCCTGACCAGCGGCGACTGGAACGACGAGCAGCCGCGCTACTCGCCGGATGGACAACGGATTGCGTTTACCTCCAATCGTGGCGGCAGCTACAACCTCTATGTGATGGACGCCGACGGCCGCAATGTCGCGCGGCTCACCAGCCACGGCGGCAACGATCGCGATCCGTCGTGGCTGCCCGGTGGCGAGAGCCTCGTGTTCAGCTCCGATCGCGATCGCGGGACGGGCCGCAGCGATCTGTATCAGCTCTGGATCGCGGATCGCCGCGTCGAGCGACTGACGATGTCGTTCGAGGGGCAGGCGATCATGCCGAACGTGTCGCCGGACGGCGGCTGGGTGGCGTTTGCGGCGCAGACCCTGCCCGTCGAGGGCGGCTGGACCTGGCAGCTTCACGTGCTGGAGATTGCGACCCGCCAGACCTGGGCGTTCGACCAGTCCGGTCCCGCCTGCTGGCCCAACTGGTCGCCCGACGGCCAGTCGATCGCGCACGTCTCGCTCGTCACCGATCCGTCGAGGATCCAGCTGCTCGATTCGTTCGGGACCTCGCCGCAGCCGATCACCGGCGATCCGTCGCGGTGGCTGTATTACCCGGACTGGTCACCCGATGGCGGGTCGCTCGCGGTGTCGCTCAGCCCGCACCATCGCGACGGCGAAGACTGGGACCTCGCAATCGTCGATCCCTCCCGCGTCACGCCGCTCCAGCGCCTCACGACCGGCGCCGGCAACGATCGCCTGCCCGACTGGAAGCCGCGTTAATATTTCTCGCGTGATCATTCGAGCGTTCGCCGTTGTCGGGCTGGTTCTCGGCGCGACGGTCTTGTCCGCATCCCGACAATCGGCCGCCCCGGGCATCCCGGCGTTTTGGGACAGTGAGTCGCTGCATGACTACGAGCTGCCCCTGGCCTCGGCGCCACACTCCCCTCGGCATGTATCGCGCGAGTACCACTACGCGCTTCCCGAACGCATCCCGTTCAAGAGCTACCCGATCTATCACCCCGACCGCGAGCCTCCCGGCTATCTCGCGCAGTTGCGCGCCACCGCTCCGCAACCGGCCTTTGATGCGACCACGCTACGGACCGACGCCGACTGGATAGCTGCCGGCGCGCGCGTGTTCGAGATGCCGATTGATTACGGCGGCCCGATTGTGACCCTGGCAATGGTGCGCGATCCCCAGTGGTACGCGCGCCATCGCATGCCGCTGTCGCGCGAGGGGGTGATGCCGTTCGCCCGGTACGTGGTGCGCGAACCGGGCACGGTCGAGGTCGGCAACCTCGCATGCTCGATGTGTCACTCGCGCGTGATGCCGGACGGGTCGGTCGTTACCGGAGCGCAGGGCAACTTCCCGTTCGATCAGGTGTTCGCCGCCGAAATCCCGGCGATTCCGGCGTCGATCGTCCCGCTGGTGTTCCAAACCCTGGTGGCCGCGCCTTGGGACGAGGTCGGCACCGCCCGGCTCAAGGCGATGACCCCTGCTGACTTCCAACGGGCGCTCGCCGCCGTCCCGCCCGGCGTGCTGATCCGGCAGGGCACCAGCGTCTTCTCGCCACCGGCGATTCCGGATCTGATCGGGCTGCGCGAGCGCAAATATCTCGACAAGACCGGCCTCGGCCGGCACCGTGGCGTGGCCGACGTGATGCGCTATGCGGCGATGAACCAGACGCTCGATGTGCTCGGCAACTATGGCGGCTTCGTGCCTGCCGCCGCCGACTCCCGAACCCTCGCACCACCGGGGAAGGGCGAGTTCAACGGCGCCGCCGATCGCTACGCCGACGCGCAGCTGTTCGCGCTGGCGCAGTTCATCTACTCACTGACGCCGCCGCCCAATCCCCATCGTCGTGACGCGCGCGCCGTTCGCGGCGAGCAGGTGTTCACCGCGTCGGGATGCGCGCGCTGCCATACACCGCCGCTCTACACCGCCAACCAGCTGGTGCCGGCGGAGGGGTTCACGCCGCCGCCCGATCACTACACGCGCTACGACATTCTGGATGCGCGGGTCGGCACCGATCCGGCGTTGACCATGACGACGCGGCGCGGCACCGGCTACTACAAGATCCCGTCGCTCAAGGGCGTCTGGTACCGCGGCCCCTTCGAGCACAGCGGGTCGGTGGCGACGCTCGAAGACTGGTTCGATCCGCGCCGTCTCCGGGAGGACTACGTGCCGACCGGCTTCAAGGGTTTTGGGGTGGCGAGCCGCGCCGTGTCAGGGCATCCTTTCGGCCTGGCCTTGTCGGCCGACGATCGCGCGGCGCTGATTGCGTTTCTCAAGACGCTCTAGCCGTCCGGGCGGAGCGGCTGCGCTATCATTGAGGTTTCCTAGGAGCCCCGAGTGAGCAAGATCAAGGTCAAGAATCCCGTCGTCGAGATGGACGGCGACGAGATGACGCGCATCATCTGGCACAACATCCGTGAGCAACTGATCCTTCCGTACCTCGACATCGACCTGAAATATTTCGATCTCGGTGTCGAGTCGCGCGACATGAGCAACGATCAGATCACCATCGATTCGGCCAATGCGACGCGGCAGTACGGCGTGGCGGTGAAGTGCGCGACGATTACCCCGGACGAGGCGCGCGTCAAGGAGTTCAACCTCAAGCAGATGTGGAAGTCCCCGAACGGGACGATCCGCAACATCCTCGACGGCACCATCTTCCGCGAGCCGATCATCTGCACGAACGTGCCGCGCCTGATTCCGCACTGGGACAAGCCGGTGGTGGTGGCGCGCCACGGGTTCGGCGATCAGTACCGCGCCCAGGACTTCACCTTTCCCGGCGCCGGCACGATTACCGTCAGCTGGACGCCGGACGGCGGCGGCGAGGCGATCTCGAGAGACGTGATCAAGACCAAGGGCAGCGGCATCGCGATGGGCATGTTCAACCTCGATTCATCGATCGAGGGCTTCGCGCGCGCCTGCTTCACCTACGCGCTGGGCCGCGACTACCCGGTCTACCTGTCGACCAAGAACACCATCCTCAAGGTCTACGACGGCGCCTTCAAGAACACCTTCGAGCGCATCTTCAACGCCGAGTTCAAGCCGCAGTTCGAGGCCAAGGGGCTGACCTACGAGCATCGGCTGATCGACGACATGGTGGCGTCGAACCTGAAGTGGACCGGCGGCTATTTGTGGGCCTGCAAGAACTACGACGGCGACGTGCAATCGGATACGGTCGCGCAGGGCTACGGGTCGCTCGGCCTGATGACCTCGGTGCTGATGTCGCCGGACGGCAAGTCGGTGGAGGCCGAAGCGGCGCACGGCACCGTGACGCGCCACTACCGCCTGCATCAACAGGGCAAGCCGACGTCGACCAACCCGATTGCGTCGATTTACGCCTGGACGCGCGGCCTGCAGTATCGCGGCCGGTTCGACGGCACGCCCGACGTGGTGGCGTTTGCCGAGAAGCTCGAGAAGGTCTGCGTCGACGTCGTCGAGTCGGGCCGCATGACCAAGGACCTGGCGATTCTGATTCGCGCCGATCATCCGTACCTGACGACGGAAGAGTTCCTCAACGCGATCGACGCCGAGCTCAAGGCCCGCATGTAGCGGCGGGCCTGCGAGCCCGCCCTGCTCAGCCGTAAGCTGTTCATGAACCGATCCTCCGCGGGTCCGCGTCTATCGGACAGGAGGATAGGTTGATGTCGTGCTCGTATTCATTTCGCGCCGCGCGAGTACTTGTGGACCGCCTGATGGACGAGGATCGCTACACGGTGCGGGCGCAGGGCCCGGCGGCGGCCACCAATCCGTTCATCCTCGGCAATGCGAGCGGATCCGACCTGCGCCGTGCTGATACGCTCGAGTTCGGCGCGGCCCGGTTCGTGCTCGGCTACCGGTTCTAAGCCAGCCGTGGATAATGGTGCGCATGGCGCACCACCGTTCTCGTCTGTTCACAGTTGCCCTGACGATCGCCGTGCTTGGCACGGCGGTCGTTGCCCGCCAGGACGATCGCTGGACCGCGCTCGAGCGGCAGATCGACCGCATCTACAAGACCAACGACTACGCGCTGCCGCGATTCGGCCCGGCGCGATGGCTCGGCGACGGCACCGCCTACACCACCGTCGAGCGCGATCCCGGCGCCGCCGGCGGGTCGAACATCGTCCGCTTCGATGCCGCGACCGGGGCGCGCAGCGTCCTCGTCGCCGCGGCGCAACTGCTCCCCGCCGGCGCGGCGCGCGCGCTCGATATCGCCGATTACGTGTGGTCGGACGACGGCTCGAAGCTGTTGATCTTCACCAACACCCAGAAGGTGTGGCGCCAGAACACGCGCGGCGACTACTGGGTGCTGAACGTCGCGGGCGGCGGCCTCAAGCAGGTCGGTACCACCCATCCCGCGGCGTCGTTGATGTTCGCGAAGTTTTCTCCCGATGCCACGCGCGTCGGCTACGTGCGCGGCAACAACATCTACGTCGAGCGACTCGACGATGGCCGCGTCACGCAGTTGACCACCGACGGATCGGTCACCACCATCAACGGCACCTCCGACTGGGTCTACGAGGAGGAGTTCGGCGTTCGCGACGGTTTCCGCTTCAGTCCCGACGGCAAGTCGATCGTCTACTGGCAGTTCGACAGCACCGGCGTCGGCCTGTTCTCACTCGTCAACAACACCGACTCGCTCTATCCGGTGGTGACGACCATTCCGTATCCCAAGGCCGGCACCACCAATTCCGCGGTGCGGGTCGGCGTGGTCGGCGCCGACGGCGGCCCGACCACCTGGCTCAAGACCGAAGGCGATCCGCGCAACACCTATCTTGCGCGCATCGGCTGGATCGACTCGAACACCGTGTCGATTCAGCAACTGAACCGCCAGCAGAACCGCAACGACTTCCTGACGGCGGACATCAAGACCGGCGCGGTCAAACGCGTGTTCCGCGACGAATCGACGTCGTGGGTGGAAGTGGTCGACGAGGTGCCGTGGGTCGATGGCGGCCGCACCTTCCTGTGGCTGAGCGAGCGAGACGGCTTTCAGCACGTTTACCGCGTGCCGCGAGAAGGCGGCGACGGGCAGTTGATCACGAAGTTCGACGCGGATGTGACCGACATCGCCGGCTTCGACGAGAAGGCCGGCTACCTCTACTTCCGCGCCTCGCCCGACAATGCCGGGCAGCGCTACTTGTATCGCTCGCGGCTCGACGGCAGCGGCGTGCCCGCACGGGTGACGCCGGCCGATCAGCCCGGCACGCATCGCTACGACGTGTCGCCGAACGGCCGGCTGGCCTTTCACACCTACTCGCAGTTCGAGCGCGTGCCGATCACCGAAGTGATCGAGCTGCCGAGCCACCAGCCGGTGCGGGCGCTGACCGACCCCGCGGCGGTCGCCGCGAAGGTGGCGCCGCTGCTCAACCCGCCGGCGGAGTTCTTCCGGATCGAGATCGGTGAAGGCGTGCAGCTCGATGGCTACATGCTCAAGCCGTCGACGTTCGATGCGACCAGGAAGTATCCGTTCATCACGCACGTCTACGGCGAACCGGCGGGGCAGACCGTCAACGATGCCTGGGGCGGGTCGCAGCTGCTGTTCCACCGCGCGCTGGCCGAAGCGGGCTACATCATCATCAGCGTCGACAACCGCGGCACGCCGGCGCCGCGCGGCACCGCCTGGCGCAAGGTGATCTACGGCACGGTGGGCGATCTGTCGTCGAAGGACCAGGCCGCAGCGGTGCGCGCGCTGCTCGCCAGGCATGCGTTCCTCGACCGCGAGCGGGTCGGCGTGTGGGGCTGGAGCGGCGGCGGCACCAACACCCTCAACGCGCTGTTTCGATTTCCCGACCTCTACAAGGTCGGCGTGTCGGTGGCGCCGGTGCCCGATCAAAAGCTCTACGACACCATCTACCAGGAGCGCTACATGGGCGTGCCGCAGGAGAACGAAGCGGGCTACCAGCTCGGGTCGGCGATTAACTTTGCCGACGGCCTGCAGGGCAAGCTGCTGCTGGTGCACGGGTCCGGCGACGACAACGTCCACTCGCAGGGCACCGAGCGCCTGATCAATCGGCTGATCGAGCTGGGCAAGCCGTTCGACTCGATGATCT
The DNA here is from genome assembly GCA_963795125.1 of uncultured Acidimicrobiia bacterium. Taxonomy (GTDB): domain Bacteria; phylum Acidobacteriota; class Vicinamibacteria; order Vicinamibacterales; family UBA2999; genus 12-FULL-67-14b. The sequence goes on from CAWCGQ010000003.1 coordinate 1,271,695, forward strand.
ATCCGAACCGCTCGCACAGCATTTCTGAAGGTGCCGGCACGACAGCGCACGTCTACAAGCTGATCGCGCGCTACTTCTATACGAACCTTGCGCCTGGGCCGCGCTAGACAGGTGTCGATGCGCGCCGTTCTTGCCGGAGCGTTGTTCGCCATGGCCGGGTCAGCGTCGGATTCGCTGATCGCACAGACGCCGGCCTCGCATCCGCTGGTCGGCGGCGGTGAGGTCTCGCTGCGCCGAGACGGGGATGTGCTGCATGTCGTGGTGACCGGGCCGCGGGCCGGCCTGGCGAGTTTGTGTCTCGGCGACGAGTTGCGCGTCCGCATCCTCCATGCCTCCGCCGCGCTGGCTGATGCCACCTACGAGCACACCGGATCCGACTGGACCCTGTCGTCAGGATTTGGCGAATTCGCGCTGCGCGACACCCGCACCGGACCGCCATCAGAAGCGGCTCGGCGTGGCTTCTTCGAGGCCAGGGGCTGGGTCGCCAATGCCAGCAATACCGGCACCGTGCCGCGCGAGTTCACGATCCGCATCGACGGTCGCGCGCGTTTTCTCGGCGTGACGTTTTTCACCACCGCCGGCACCGAGGCGGTGTCCTACTGGCCGGAGGCGATCGACGATGCCTGTCGCGACGCCAAAGTGGCGCAGGGATTTCTGCCAAAGTCCGGGCAGTTCAGGCCGGCTTCCTGGTACCGCGTGCCTTAGGCGTTATTTGGGCAACCTGGCCTGGGCGGCCCTGACTTCATCCTCGGTGAACGCGGCGACGAACACCTCGAGCCCTTCGAGGAACGCGGCCACATCCTGCAGTGAGACGCCGAGCGTGCGCAGGCGCGCGGTATCGAGATGCAGCTGGTTGTTGGCGGGGTCGTTGTAGTAATTGATGAATCGCGCCTCTGGATCGAAGCGCTTGTTGAGCTGCGCGACCAGATCATCGAGATAGACGCGGCCACCCGGCGGCGGTTCGGCGGGCGAGCCGTGATCGGCGGTGATGATCGTCACGCTGCGTTGCGGGCCGGCCTTCCGGTCGATCGCCGCGAGGTACGTGGCCATTTGTCGATCGAGCTCTGCCAGCGTGGCGCTCAACTCGGCCGAGTCGGGTCCGTGCGCGTGCGCGGTGTAGTCGGGGCCCTTCATGTTCACGAACACAAAATCGGTGACGTCGTCCGCGCCGACCGCCGAGTCGTTGACCACGGCGAGCAGCGCTTCGGACTCGTATTTCTGGAACAGCGCCGAGGCGCGGAATTTCTGCGCGCCGGCGATGTCGTGACCCATCCACGTGCCGCCGGCCGCCTCCCACACCTTGCGGCCGACGAAATTCTTCAGCACCGCGGGCATGGTGTAGCAGGTCGGGTTGGTCTCCCATCCGCCGTCGGCGCCGCCGTAACTGGCGGCGAAGATCTTCCTGCCGCTGATCAGGCAGGCGCCACGGCCGACGAGGCCGGCGGTGGCGCGAATCGCGCCGCCCTGGCCGATGATCACGGCCTGGCCGTCGGTTTGAAGGTTCCAGGCATCGGCGAGCGTCAACGCCATCAGCTCGCGCGTATCGAGCTGATCGTAGGCTTCCTGCGACTTGCCGGTCGCGCGGTTGAAGGTGGTGTTGACGACAATGCCGTGATACCGCGGCTCGCTGCCCGTGCCGATGTTGGCGTGGCCGACCCCGGTGACGGTCGGCTGCGTCGTGATTCGTGCCTGCGAGAACCACGCGCCCTCCTTGCGCATCCGCGTCAACGTCGGCATCACCGACGCATACTGGTCGAAGTAATCGGCGCGCATCGCGTCGAGCACGAAGACGGTGACGACGCGCGGCCGTGCGGAGCCGGCGATCGCCTCGCTCAGCACGCGGCCGGTGTAGGTCGGCAGCGACTGCGCGCCGATCATCGCGCCGATCGTCGGGGCAATGTCCTGTTGCGTCGCCGCCGCCGCATAGGCTCCGGTCCTGACGAACGGGGCGCCGTAGAAGAGCACCGGGATGTGCGTGTCGTAGTCGTACGGCGAGCCGTGCATGAACCGGTACAGCGAATCGCGCGAGGTCACGAACCACTGTTCCTTCGGCACCACGAACACCTGGCCGCTCCGGCCGGGAAAGTAACTTCGCGCGAACATGTCGAGCCATTGCTGCCGCAGCGGCAGGGGTGCCGCGCCGCGCGAAGCGGCGGCGGTGGCCGGTTGCGACCCTGGCTTGGCGGCGGGTGCGGAAGCGCAGCCGCTGATGAGGACGGCGGCCAGCAGAGCGATGCGGAAGGAGGTCACCCGGTCATTCTACTTGCCGGGCCGTCGCCGTTGGTGCCAGGCACCGACGGCTACCGGTCGTCGTTAGTGCCAGGCGTCAACTAATCCGAGTATGATCCCGCGCATGAAGATCCGCGTACTGATTGCAACAATTTGTCTCTCCGCGGCCCTCGCCGTGGCACTTTCTGCACAGCGGCCGGCGGACGCGCCCGCGACCGGGCCGGCCGGCAAGGCGCCCGATTCGGTGTTCATCGAAGATCTCACCTGGGCCGAAGTCCGCGACGCCATCGCGTCCGGAACGACCAGCGTGATCATTGGAACCGCGGGCACCGAACAGAAGGGGCCGCACATGGTGGATGGCGAACACAAGTTCGTCATGGAATACACCGCCGACAAGATCGCGCGCGGGATGGGGAAGACGCTGGTCGCGCCGATCGTGACCTACGTGCCCGAAGGGAGCTGGGAGAACCCCGGCGGCCACATGGGCAAGCCCGGCACCATTACGCTGCCGGAAGATCGGTTCGTCGAGCTGCTCGTCGCAGCCGGCCGCAGCCTCAAGGCCGGCGGCTTCAAGAAGATCTGGCTCCTCGGCGAATCCGGCGGCAATCGCTCCGGCATGCGCGCCGCCGCCGAGAAGCTGAACGCGCTCTGGAACGGCACGGCGACGGCCTACTGGGTGGATGACTACTACACCAGGGCCCATGCCGAGCAGAACACCTGGGCCGCGAAGTATCTGAAGGTCGCCGAAGACCAGGTCGGCAACCACGCCAACATCCTCGACACCTCCGAGCTGATGTTCGTGGCGCCGAAGCACGTTCGCAAGGACCGCCTGACCGGCAACGACTATCCGAACAACGGCGTCAGCGGCAACAACCAGTCGAAGTCGACGCCCGAGGTCGGCAAGGCGCTGCTGCAAATCAAGATGGATCTCGCGCTCGCGCAGATCAAGCGCATGAACGCCGGCGGCGAGCCGCCGGTGGCCGCCGCGCAGGCGCCGCAAGGTGGCGGCGCCGGCCGCGGTGGCGCGGGCCGTGGCGGCCAGCAGAACGCACCGGCCGGTCCGCCGCGCCCGACGATGGAGACGGCGCCCGCGTCGATGACGCCGACCAATGCGCCAGACACGGTGTTTATCGACGAGCTGACGTGGGAAGAAAACCGCGATGCGATGAAGGCCGGCAAGACCGTGTTCATCGTGCCGACGGGGGGTACCGAGAAGAACGGCTACCACATGGTGATGGGCAAACATAACTTCATCGTCGCGCACTCGGCGAACCTGATGGCGCGCCGCCTGAAGAACGCGCTGGTCGCGCCGGTGATTCAGTACGTGCCGGAGGGCGATCCCGATCGGCAGAACCCGGGCGCCATTTCGCTGCCGTCGCCGGCCTACGACATGCTGCTCGACGCGGCCGCGCGCAGCCTCAAGGCGCACGGCGCGACCGAGATCCTGTTCATCGGCGACAGCGGCGGCAACCAGGCCGGCATGGTCAACGTGGCGGCCAAGCTGAACGACGAGTGGAAGGCGAGCGGCACGCGCGTGTTCGCGCTGACCGACTACTACGAGGGCGGCCGCGAGCACTATCGTGCCTGGATGCAGGCGGCCTTCGGCTACGACGACGACATCGTCGGCAGCCACGCGGGGATTAGCGATACCTCGCAGATGCTGCACGTCAAGCCGAGCGGCGTGCGCAAGGATCAGCTGAAGCCGTGGGGCGGTCCGAAGGACGCCGGCGTGTCGGGCGATCCGATGAAGGCGACCGCGGAGATCGGCCGCATGGGCATCGAGTTCAAGGTGAACGCGGCCATCAATCAGTACAAGTTGTTGAAGAACCCGCCGCAGCGTCGGGGGCAGTAGATAGTAGCCGGTAGCCAGTAGCCGGAAGGACGGGCCTTCTGGCTACTGGCTACTGCGGCACGGCTACTGCCTATTTAGGCACGTAGGGCGTAGGACCCGGAGGGGCCATGCGCTTGGAGCCGTCTTTCACCCACGCGTTGTAGCGCATCCGCAAGGTCTTCACCGGATTCGCGCTTTCGCCTTTCTTGATGTCGTTGTCGCCGACGGCGATGTAGGCGAAATACTTGCCGTCGTTGTGTGTCGCGCCCGCCTGGTCGTCCTTGTTGGCGATTGCGATGTAGGCGACGTGCGCGGTTTTGTCGTCGCACGGCACGTGTGCCAGCGGGTTGGTGCCGCAGTTGCAGCGGTGGTCGCCGCCGTTGGCGTCGGCAGCTTCCATCGCCGCCATCACGTGATCGGCGAGCGTGCCCTTGGCGCGCGTGAAGGCGAGCGCGGCGAGGTGCATCACTTGATCGCCGAGCAGGGTGTTCCCCTGCACCTGGTAATAGAAGTCACCGACCCGGCCGCCGAAGTAGAGCGACGACCGCGAGTTGCCGCTGCCGTTGAAGCCGGCGCGGTTGTTCTGCTCGGTGATGGTGCCGCCATTGGGAATCGAGAGGATGCCGAACTGCCGGCGCTCGACGTTCGGATCCTTCTTCAGCATCTC
>CAWCGQ010000004.1:0-427500 GCA_963795125.1 uncultured Acidimicrobiia bacterium
CGCGGCCTCGAAGACACCAAGGGCAGCTACAAACTCCTCGTCGAGATCTTCAATGTGCGGCCCGAGGATTACAAAAGGCTCCTGAGTTTCCTCCGTAAGCATCAGTGCCACCTGCCGTTTCAACGATTTCGCGCGGTCGCGGTCCGTCCCGAGAGGATCGAAATCGCCCAGCGGTTGGCCGAAAAGGAGCGCCTCTCCAAAACCGGCTGAGGCTGATCCCCGACCTTCTCCGAAAGAAATACACGACTACTTCGCAACAGCTGAAGTTAGGGCTTACCGACTGCCCTTTGGCAGCGGCTTCCAGCCCTCCGAGTTCAGAGCCCGCCGCACATCCATCGCAAATCTCATCAGGCTAGGGGATTCCACGTAGCGCTCGGGGTCCCTTAGGGCTCCTGGGCGCATCACCAGCTGCTCGAGAAGCGTGCCCCGCAATCCCAGCTTTTCAATGATTTTTTTCTGAGAGTCCGTCGGTCCCACGGCAAACCTCCCAATTTTTGGGCCGGAGCGCGGGCGGACATGGGCGCAGAGTTGCGCAGACATGTGCCGGCAACCCGGGTGCCCCATCCAATCCCGGCCCCGTGGCAAGGGAATCGCAACTGTGATGCCAGAGCGTGGCGGTGGGAAAGTCGAGCAAAAGCACCGCTTCGAAGCTCAGCAGAAGGTGAAGTTGGCTGAAATCGGCCAAAAAAGATGTGAAAAGGCTTCGCCGGCCGCGACTTCGAGATTGGAAACAGAGCCTGAAAAGGCCAACGAATCGTGGCCGATGTGGGGCCAAAACTGGTTAGAGACATGACAATAGTGAAATTTTTTCATACGAGCGCTGTCCAACGGCTTTCCCAGGTGCGAACCTCGACGTTCTGGCTAGTGTTGCTCGCGCTCGCGGTGGCATCCGCCGCGGAAGCCCGGCCCTATCGACTGATGTGGGACGGGAACGTGGATGGAGTCACGGGCGGATACTACGTCTACTACGGTACCGCACCCGGCGCCTATCAGCCCGTTGGCGGAATTGATGCCGGTAACGTCACCGAGTTCCAGGTGAACCTGACCCCGGGCACCACCTACTACTTCCAGGTCCGCGCCTACAACTACTCGGGGACCCTGGGAGCACCCTCCGCCGAGCTTTCGTTTGTTGTCCCGAACACCGCACCGGTGCTTACAAACCCCGGGGGTCTGACCAACGCCGCGGGCGATGTGGTTGCCAGACAACTGGTCGCAACCGACGCGGAGAATGACGGATTGTTGTTCACCTCGGTCACAGGATTGCCGCCGGGGCTGAGCGCCTCGGTGACTGGCCTGATTTCTGGAACGATTTCCTCCGGTGGCGCCGGCACCTATTCGGTCACCGCAACGGTCTCAGATGGCAGCGCGCAGGACGTCGAGGTTTTCAGCTGGCAAGTGACGGCGCCCCAACCGAGGCTGTCGATCGGCAACGTCAGCGTGAGCGAAGGCAATAGCGGCACCTCGGTCGCGACCTTCACGGTCACGCTTTCGCCTGTCAATACTTCGCAGACCGTCACGGTCAATTACGCCACCGCCAACGGAACCGCGACGCTCGCCAACAACGACTATGCCGCCGCTAGCGGGACGCTGACGTTCGCGCCGTCAACGGCCACGCGGACGCTCAGCGTCACGATCGTCGGCGATACGGTGGTCGAGCCGAACGAAACGTTCTTCGTCAATCTTTCAGGTGCGGTTAATGCCGCCATCGCCACTGCCCAGGCGATCGGCACCATCCAGAATGACGATGCGGTCGTGCCTGCGGTGAGCGTGACGTCGACATCGGTGCCGCCGGGCGGGCTCATCCAGTTCGTCGTCAGCAATGGCCCCGCCAACCGGCTCGACTGGGTGTCGCTGTCGACGACGTCGGCGGGCGACAACACCTACCTCGATTGGAAGTACTTGAACGGTCAACGAACGGCGCCGCTTACGGGCGTAAGCGGCGCGACGCTGCAGTTCACCGCGCCGACGACGCCGGGAACCTACAACATCCGTTTCTTCACGGACAATCGCTTGGTCAAGCTGGCGACGAGCGCGACCATCACCGTAGCCTCGGCGCCGACACTGACGATTGGCGACATCACGGTTACCGAAGGTAACAGCGGCACGTCGGTAGCGACCTTCACGGTCACGCTCTCGCCCGTCAATACGTCGCAAACCGTGACCGTGAACTACGCGACAGCCGACGGCACTGCGACCATCGCCAACAATGACTATGCCGCCTCCAGCGGGACGCTGACATTTGCGCCGTCCACCGCGACGCGGACGCTCAGCGTGTCCATCGTCGGCGACACGGTCGTTGAGCCCAACGAAACCTTCATGGTCAACCTCTCTGGTGCGGCCAATGCCCAGATCGGTGATGCGCAGGCAATCGGCACCATCGCCAACGACGACATCGGCACGACGGGGGGTCCTGCCGTGACCTTGTCATCGACCACGGTGCAGCCCGGTGCGGCGATTCAGTTCGTGGTCAACGGTGGTCCTGCAAACCCGATGGATTGGGTGTCGCTGTCGCAGACATCGGCTCCCGACAATACCTACCTGGCCTGGAAATATCTCAACGGCCTGGGGACGGCCCCGGTCACGGGCGTATCCGGAGCGACCTTGCAGTTCACCGCACCGTCGACACCCGGCACCTACAACGTCCGCTTCTATGCGGACAATCGCCTGACCAAGCTGGCAACGAGCGCGACGATCACGGTTTCTGCTGCGCCTCTGCAGCCGACCTTGACGATCGGCGACGTCAGCCTCACCGAGGGCAACGGCGGTACCTCGGTAGCGACCTTCACGGTCACACTCTCGCCGGTGAATGCATCGCAGACCGTGACGGTGAATTACGCCACCGCCGACGGCACGGCGACCGTCGCCAACAACGACTATGCCGCCGCCAGCGGGACGCTGACGTTCGCGCCGTCAACGGCGACGCGGACGCTGAGCGTGACGATCAACGGCGACTCGGTGGTCGAGCCCAGCGAAATGTTCTTCGTCAATCTCTCCGGTGCGACCAATGCGCTGATCGGCGACGCACAGGCAGTTGGAAACATCGCGAACGACGACGTCGCGCCCGGTGGTCCTGCCGTGAGCCTGACGTCGACGACGGTAAGGGTCGGTGCGGCGATTCAATTCGTGGTGAGCGGCGGTCCCGCAAACCCGATGGATTGGGTCTCGTTATCGCTGGCGTCGGCGCCCGACAGCACTTACCTGACCTGGAAATACCTCAACGGCCTCGGGACGGCCCCGATGGTCGGGGTAACCGGAGCCACGCTGCAGTTCGCCGCTCCGTTGACGCCCGGGACCTACAACATCCGGTTCTTTGCAGACAATCGAGTTGCGAACAAGCTGGCGACGAGCGCGACGATCACCGTCACGCCGTAGCCTTCCCCGATTCACACCGGCACCCGCTGCCCGTCGTCAGGGCGGCGGCGGGTGCAAATCGTTCACATCCGAACTAACAGATGTCTGTCGTGGCGAGGTGGATGTCGGCGGGCAGATCGCGCGCCGCCCTCTTGCCGAGCAGCGACTCATAGTGTTCAGCCGCGATCGACCCTGTTCCCGGGCGCTTTACCCACAGGTTTGCCTTGGTCAGCGGTTCGCCCGCCTTGACGGGAGCAATCGTGACCACCGTGGCGAACGCGAAGTTCATCGTCACTTGCTCTTCCTTCGCAGGGCCCTTCGAGCCACCGAGCTCGGCATGGAGCGTGCGGCTCGACTCAATCAACTCGCGACACGCGCGCTCGTCCATGGAACACACGATGTCCGGACCGGCTCGCAACATGTGATCGGTGAAGTGACGCTCCAGGATCGAGGCGCCGAGTGCCACGGCACCGAGGCACGCGATATTGTCGGTGGTGTGATCGGAAAGGCCCACGACCGCATTTGGAAATGCCCGGCCCAGCTCCACCATCGCGCCCAAGCGCACCAGGTTCGGCGGCGTGGGATAGAGATTGGTGGTGTGCAGCAGCGCGTATTGGACGCCCGCGGCGTCGAAGATCTCAACCGCTTTGCGAACACTGTCGATGGTGTTCATCCCGGTGCTGAGGACGATCGGCTTGCCGAACGACGCCACGTGCTTCAGGAGCGGGTAGTTGTTGCACTCGCCGGAGCCAATCTTGTACGCCGGCACGTTCATGCGCTGCAGTCGGTCGGCGGCCGCGCGAGAGAAGGGCGTGCTGATGAAGGTCATGCCCTTTGACTCAACGTGCTTCTGGAGCTGACGTTCGGCGTCCTCCGACAGGGCGCAGCGCCGCATGATCTCGTAGATTGAGACGGTGGCGTTGCCCGGTATCACCCGCTTCGCCTCGCCGCTCATCTCGTCTTCGACAATGTGCGTTTGGTGCTTGACGAACTCGACACCGGCGCGGGCGGCGGCATCGACCATTTCCTTCGCGACGTCGAGGCTGCCTTCGTGGTTGATGCCGATTTCGGCGACCACGAGCGGTGGATGGGCCGTCCCGATCTTCCTGCCGGCGATGGAGATCTCTGGGCTTTTCATTCGATTGCTACGGGCCGCACCGTGCCTGGAGAGCCGACACGAAAAAAGAACGTCGAAATCAGATCCTCGAGCTCGTGAATCGACTTCACCGAATTCACGCCGATGCGAAACCGGGCCCCGCCCTCAAAGCCCTTCGTATACCAGGAGCATAGCGCTCGAATCTTGTTGATCACCCAACGGTCTTTTCCAACCGCTTCGGTCTGGGCGTTCTGCGCACGAGTCGCTCGATGGCGGAAACCTGCCGCCTCGTCGAGATTCTCGGCAAGCAGCAGATTCATGTAGTCGAGCAGGAACTGGCCGCGCTCTTCGGTGCCGACCAATCGCGCTGGTCGACCTTCCATCAGGTCGCGCGCTTGAGCGAGGATCCAGGGGTTGCGCAAAACGCCGCGGCCGACGTAGACCCCGCTGACGCCGGACTTCAAGCGCGTGATGATGTCCTCGGGTTCGATGCAATCGCCCGATCCGAAGACCGGGATCGACACCGTTCGCGCGATTTCGGAAACAAAATCCCAATCGGCAAAGCCGCTGTAGCTCTGCTTGGCGGTACGCCCGTGAATCGCGATTGCCTTGGCGCCGGCGTCCTCGACCCGCCGCGCCAACTCTCCGGCATTCACCTCGCCGTCGTCCCAGCCCTTGCGCATCTTGACGGTCACGGGAATGCTCACCGCTCGCGACATGGCGGCGATGATTCCCGCGGCGTGAGCCGGCTCGCGCATCAGGCTGCATCCAGCGTGGTGCTTGGCAATCTTCGGCACCGGGCAGCCCATGTTCACATCGACGATGTTCGCGCCCATCTGCTCGACGACTCGCGCGGCTTCGGCCATCTTCGCGGGCTCGCCGCCGAAAATCTGAATCGACACCGGACGCTCTTCCTCGGTGTACTCGGCGTACTCGAGCGTGCGATCGATGCCGCGAATCAGCCCCTCGCTGCTGACCATCTCGGACACCACCAGGCCGCAACCGCCCTGGCGCTTGACGAGGCGCCGGAATGCCGTGTCGGTCATGCCGGCCATCGGCGAGACCACAAATGGCGACTGCAGTTGCACCTGGCCAATCTTCATTTCAGATTCTGATTTCTGAATAAATTTGTTGATCTAGTACGGTTTGACGTCGGACGCGTCAACTTCCACCGACACCGCCTGCCCGATCAAATCCACCGACAGCACCAGCCGAGCGTGAGCGCCTTTCTTCGTGATCAGCCGGCCGACCACGCCTTTCAGCGGGCCGTGCACGACCTTCACCATATCGCCTTCCTTGATGAGCGGGACCGGATCGTACGCCAGCTCGCTTTCCACCAGGGTCCTGATGCTGTCGATTTCCTCGTCCGGAATCGGCGACAGGATGCCGTTGTTGCTGATGATCTGAACGACGCCGTCGACCTTGAGGACGCCGACGCGCTCGTCGGCCACGAACCGGGCGAAGACGTATCCGGGAAACAGCGGCCAGTCGATCTTCTTCTTGCGATCCTTCCAGCGACTCCACTTGCCGATGGTCGGAAGAAACACGTCGACGTCGGGCTTCTTCGCCAACTGGTCCCGGACGTGCTTTTCATGACGCGACCGCGTCCAGATGGCGAACCAGTGAGGATCCATTCAGGGATCAGGGACCAGGGATCGGGATCAGAGACCAGTGGCTGAGATCAAGGTACCGCTTCAGCCTGCTGCTTCAGCCCAACCTCGTAGGCCTTCTTCACTTCGTCGTTCTTCCAGTCGATGATCGCCTCGTCGCGCAGCTTGGAGATGTATTTCTTGAACTCGACCTCGCGCTTGGCGTTCGCGATGCTGTCCGCGATATCGCTCCGCGAATCCTCGAACGAGCGCGTCGTCGTCTCCTGGAGGGCTTCAATCTTGATGATCTGGTAGCCGCGCGAGGTGCGAAGCACCGGAGTGACGCCGCCGGTCTTGAGGCCGGCGATCGCCTTCTGAAGATCCTCCGACAGATCGGTCCGCTGCAGCGGGCCGACCAGGCCGCCGTTGGCTTTGGAGCCCGAATCGGAATAATCGGACGCCAGCCGCGCGAACGGTTCGCCGGCGATGATCTTCACGCGGACCTCTTCGGCCTTGGCTTTGGCCTCGTCGTCTTGCGCCACGTTGATGCCCTGCGGCGAAGTGGGCACGTTGATGGTGATCTCGCGCAGCGTGATGCTCGGCACGGTGCCGAATTCATCCTTGTGAGCCTCGTAGTAGGCCTTGAGCTCGGTATCGGTGACTTGCAGCTTGGCCATGATTTCCTGCTGCTGCACCTGCTGCACCATCATCGTTCGCTCGAGCTGACGGCGCAGATCCGCCATGGTCATGTTTTCCTGCTTGAGGGCGGCGACGAGCGCCTCGTCGGACTCGATCTTGTTTTCCTTCTTGATGTTTTCGACGATCGAGTTGAAGCGGTCGGTGCTCATCGTGAAGCCGAGCTCCTTGCCCTTCTGCACCATCAGCAGCTCATCGACCGCGTCGACAATCACCTCCGGCGTCACCTCGGCGAGCGCGCTCTGCAGCGCCGCGTCGCTATCGGGACGAAGGTTGGGATTCTTCTGACGGAGGGCGGCAATCTGACGGGCCTCGAGATCGGTTTTGGTGATGATCTCGCCATTCACCTTCACGAGCACCTGCTCGATGATGTCGGCACTCACCGGCATGGAGGCCAGACCGAACGCCAGCACTGCAATAAACGTAAATCGGTAGTTCATGTGAATCTCTGATTATAAGGCGCTCGGTCGGCCTGGCGGGTGACTTCGCCGGCCTACCCGCCCAATTCCTCCAGCAAGTCCGTGACCTTCTTTAGGACTCCATCCGGAGCGCGCGGGTCTTCCGGAGCCTGCTTCAGAATCTCGGTCTTGCTGAAGCCGGGCGTGACCTCACCCGCCGTGGCGCGAGCGGTCCACCAGGCAGGCTTTCGCTGAATTTTCGGTATCCGTCCCTGCTGCGACTTCGGTCTCGGGCTCTCGACCACGACCGCGGCCGGTTGCCGCGGCCTCAAATCCAGTTTGAGCGAACTCGGAGGCAGCAGCTGCAGGTCTCCGCGCTCCTGGACCAACGCCATAACGTTCGCGAGATCCACCCTGGTCTTCTGGCGGAACTTCAGCACGATGGCGGAGTCGGCGCGATCGATGGTTTCGACGCCGAGCGCGTCTGCGAGTACGCGAATGCGAGCGAAATCCGCCAGGTTCAACACCGCCGTTGGCGGCGGGCCGTACCGATCACGCACTTCGTCGACGAGACGACCGATCTCCTCCTCGCTACGCGCGCCGGCCATGCGCCGATAGATCATCAACCGCTGATTGATATCGGGCACATACGCCTCGTCGAGCCGGAAGTCGACCTTCAGGTTCACGGTCGCCCGGACGTCGTCTTCGAGGTCCTCGCCCTTCAGTTCGCGGATCGTTTCTTCGAGCAGCTTCATATACATCTCGAAGCCGACTGCGTCGATGGTGCCGCTCTGCTCGCCGCCGAGCAGATTGCCGGCGCCGCGGATCTCGAGATCGAGGGCGGCGACGCGAAAGCCGCTGCCGAGCTCGCTGAATTCCTTCATCGCGGACAGCCGCTTGCGCGCCACCGGCGACAGCGATTCCTCGGGCGGAATCAGCAGGTAGGCGTAGGCGGCGCGGTCGCTTCGTCCAACGCGGCCGCGCAACTGGTAGAGCTGCGCCAGGCCGTACCGGTCGGCGCGATTGATGATGATGGTATTGGCGTTCGGAATATCGAGGCCGTTCTCGACGATGGTCGTGGCGAGCAGGATGTCGGCCCGGTGCGTCATGAAGTCGAGCATCGCCTTCTCGAGGGCATCCTCGGCCATCTGTCCGTGCCCCACCACCACGCGGGCGTCCGGCACCAGGCGCTGGAGGAGGTTCGCCATCGAATAGATCGATTCGACGCGGTTGTGGACGAAGAACACCTGCCCGCCGCGCGCAATCTCGGTGCGAATCGCGCGCACCAGGATGGTGGAATCGAACTTCACCACATTGGTCTGGATCGCGAGCCTGTCCTTCGGCGGCGTCTCGATCACCGACATGTCGCGGATTCCGACCAGCGACATGTTGAGGGTCCGCGGGATGGGGGTCGCCGTCATCGTCAGGACGTCCACCTTCTTGCGCATCTGCTTGATGCGTTCCTTGTGGGCCACTCCGAAGCGCTGCTCTTCGTCGACGACCAGCAGACCGAGATCCTTGAAATTGACGTCCTTCGACAGCAGGCGGTGGGTGCCGACGATGACATCGAGACGGCCGGCCGCAAGGGCCTCGAGCGTTTCCCTGATCTCTTGCTTGGTGCGGAAGCGGCTGACCATGTCGATCTGCGCGGGGAAGGCGGCAAAGCGCTCGCGCAGGGTCTTCAAGTGCTGCGCCGCCAACACCGTCGTCGGCGCGAGGAAGGCGACCTGTTTGCCTTCCATCACCGCCTTGAAGGCGGCGCGCATGGCCACCTCGGTCTTGCCGTAGCCGACGTCCCCGCACAGCAACCGGTCCATCGGCGTGGACGATTCCATGTCGCGCTTGATATCGGCGATCGCGGTCGCCTGGTCGGGTGTCAGCGTGAACGCGAAGGCGTCCTCGAATTCTTCCTGCCAGTGGGTGTCGGCGCTGAACGCGAATCCGGCCACGGCCTTGCGGGCTGCATACAACTTGAGCAGCTCCTCGGCCATATCGCGCATGGCCTTCTTGACCTTGGTCTTGGCGCGTTCCCAGGTCGTGCCGCCGAGCCGATCGAGGGGCGGCTTCGAGCCGCCGGTGTATTTCTGGATCAGATCGAGCCGTTCGACCGGTACGAACAGCTTGGCGTCGCCGTGATACTGCAGTTCGAGGAATTCCTGGACGATGTCGCCGCCGGCGATGGAGATCTGCTTGAGGCCGACGAACTGTCCGATGCCGTGATCGACATGAACGATCAGGTCGTTGACCTTGAGGTCGCGCAGGTCGGAAAGGAAGGCGGCCGAGGCCGAACGCTTCTTGCCCGCGCCGGTCTTGCGTCGCTCCTCGTCGAAGACGTCGGTCTCGGCGTAGACCAGCAGGGCCGCGGGTCCGGAGCCGAGCTCCTGAACCCCAGGGACACCGTCGGCCCGTCGTAGTCGAAAGCCTTTCGACAGCCAGCCTTCGGCGACCATCACGGCGCCGCGGACCACATCGCCGGCGTCCGAGGCCATGATCGCGCGAACGTCGTAGTCTTTCAGCAGTTCAACCGTGCGCTCGGCGCGCCCATGCGATTCGGCGACGAACACCACGAAATCGCCGTTGGTCTGCGCTGCCTTGACGTCGTTGATCCAATCGGGAATCCGTCCATGAAAGCTGGACGTGGGTTGGACGGAGAGATGCAGCCCGCCGCTTGCCGATCCCGGATCCCCGATTGACAGTTCCTCAACGACGACGGCGTTCGCCAGCTGCGCGACTACCTCGTCGGCAGCGAGCAGCAACTCGGCTGGCGGCGCGATCAGCGTCGGCGTCTTGGTGCGCCCGAGCGCGTCGGCATAGGAGGTGCCGAGTTGTTCCCAGGCCGCCTCGACGTGACCGTGCACATCGGCGGGTTCGGAGACCCATATCTCCGCATCGCGGGTCCGCAGGAACTGGAACAGGTTTGCCGGTAACGGTGTCTCGCCTTTTTCGGGCTGACCTTCGCGAACGGGAACGATGCCAAAGCGATCGAGTGTCTCGACGGAACGCTGGGTGCCGGGATCGAATCGACGAATGGACTCGACCGTATCGCCGATGAACTCGATGCGGATCGGCAATTCCTCGCCGGCCGGAAACACGTCGAGAATGCCGCCGCGCCGGCCGAATTCACCGTGCGCATCGACCGGATCGGCGGGCTCGTAGCCGCCGAGGACCAGCGTGTTGGCGAGCACAACCGGATCGATGTCGACGCCGGGAGTGATGTCGCACGACGACAGCAGGATGGTCGCGGGATCCGGGACCTTCGTGAGCAGCGCCGCCGCCGACGCCACCACGACACGTGCGGCGCCCTTGGCGAGCGCATGCAGCACCCGCGCTCGCGCCGACGCCACTTTCAAGTGCGGCTGAAAACCGCGGTAGGGGTCGACCTGCGTCGATGGAAACGGCAACACCTGCCGCTCGACGGTCGCGGTCGCGGACCCTTCGAGGACCGACAAGAAGAATGAGATGTCGCCGACGGTGGACTCGATATCGGCGTCGGTCGGAACCACCAGCAGGACGGTTCCTGCGGATAGCCGCTTGGCGCCGGCCGCCACAGCCAGCGCGCGTACAGCAGAGGTCGCGCCGCTGATGCGCTGGAGGGGGGATTGCAGCCCCGTTTCCCGAAGAACGCCTGTTAGCAGCGACCGTAACGCGAGGGACGGTGCGCTCGACATAACCCTGTGCGGCCGGTTGGCACCAGCCGAGCCTTCTATTGTCTCACGTCCGGCCTCAGCCGGATTGGCGGATGCGATCGAGGATCGCCGTCGTTGAGTAGCCCTCAGCGAGCTGAATCCTCACAACTTTCCCGCCACGCGCCTCGACGACATCGCGGCCCACGATGGCGTGCTCGCCCCAGTCGGCTCCCTTGACGAGAATGTCCGGCTGGATCGACGTGACGATCTCGTGCGGCGTCGCCTCGTCGAAAATCACCACCGCATCGACCGACGCCAACGCCGCAACGACCTCGGCGCGTTCGCCTTCGGGGTTGATCGGACGGTCCGGAGCCTTGGCCAGCGCCCGTACCGAGCGGTCGCTGTTGAGGCCCACAATCAGGTGATCGCCGAGCCCGCGCGCATCGCGCAGGTAACGAACGTGACCGGGATGGAGGATGTCGAAGACGCCGTTGGTGAAGACAATCGTCTTTCCTTCGCGGCGCGCGCGGGCGACCGACGCGATCACCTCACTTTTCGTCACTGAACCTGATGGCGCCGCCAAACGCCCATTTGTGATCGGGACGATAGATGCCGACATCGCGGATCTTGGATTTCACCCGGAACGTGTACAGCAGGCGATGGTAGTCGTAGGGATAGCCGTCGGCCTTGTGCGCCGCGAGGTCCAGGCGATAGGTGCCCTCGACGAGGTCGAGCTTGTCGATGGTAAACGTGACGTGTCCGTCGCCGTCGATCTCGCTCGGCTGAAACTCTTCCAGGTTGGTGTTGGTGCCGTAGACACAGACGTTGTCGGCGTTGAAGAGGCCGAGACCAAACACGAAATCGGTGATCTTTTCCTTCGACGCCACATCCATCCGGACCTGGATGGCCTCACCGCTCTGAAAGACGTGGCCGGCGTCACCATTCGGACCCGCGATCGTCACGTTGGTGATCTCGATCTCGCGCGTGCCCCAGCGGCCCTCGTCGGCCTTGAATCCGTCCAGCGGCCCCTGCGGCTGATCGGCGAGCGGGCCCTCCCCGGTCTCCGCCGGGCTGGTCTCGCCGGTTGGCACCTCGGTATCGTGGGCTTCGGTCACTTCTTTGGCCGAGGCGGCGACGCGCGTGGCCTCGGCCTTCGCCAGCTCGTTCTCTTCCGAGTCCGCGACGTCGATGATGTAGGCGGCAACGATCCGCTTGGGATCGCCTTCACCCTTGGTGACCCCATGATCGAGCCAGTGCGCGAGGTCGCAGAACTTCTCGACCAGGTCGAGCGAGTGCGTCACCAGCAGGATCGACTTGTTGCGGCGGCGGAACTCGGCAAACTTATCCAGGCACTTGTGGGTGAAGCCCTGGTCGCCGACGGCGAGCACTTCATCCACCAGCAGCACGTCGGGATCGACGTGCACGGACACCGCGAAGCCGAGTCGCATGTACATGCCGGAGGAGTAGGTCTTCACCGGCGCGTCGATAAAGTCCTGCATCTCCGCGAACTCGACGATCTCGTCAAAGCGGCGCAGGATCTCCTTCTTGGTGAGGCCGAGCATGATGCCGTTGATGAAAATGTTCTCCCGGCCGGAGATCTCGGGATGGAAGCCGGCGCCCAGTTCGATCAGCGCCGAGATCCGCCCGTCGACGGTGATGGAGCCCTCGGTGGGCTTGGTGATGCCGGCGACGCACTTGAGCAGCGTGCTCTTGCCGGAGCCGTTGCGGCCAATCACCCCGTAGGTGCAGCCCTTGGGGACCGAGAACGAGACGCCGCGAAGCGCCTGGAAGGTTTCGTCCGGCTTGAGATCGCCGAGCAGGCTGCCGTTGAGGATCGCCGACTTCAGCGTCGCAAACTGCTTCTTCTGCGCATACCGCCGGTAGACCTTCGAAACGTTGAGGACTTCGATCGCGGAGGTCATGGTCACACCTCTTCCGCGAATGAATCACGCAGCCGGTCGAACACGAAATAGCCGGCGAGGAACATCATCACCGACACGCCGGCAATGGTGAGCAGCCACTTCCAGTGACCATGCGGGCCCGGGAAGAACAGCACTTCCTGATACGAGATCATGATGTGCGTCATCGGGTTGAGATTCAGCCACCACCGCATCGACGCGGGCGCCTGCAGCATCGGGTAGATGATCGGCGTCGCGAAGAACCACAGTTGCACCAGGTTGCCGAGCAAGTCCTTGAGATCGCGGAAGTGCACCGTCAGCGCCGACAGCAGCAGGGCAAGGCCGATGGTAAACACCAGCTGGATCACCACGATCACCGGAAACCACAGCAGCTCGATCGGATCCACCGGACGCTGGTAATAGATCAGGAACCCGATCAGCACCGGCAGGCCGAGGAAGAAGTGCGTCATGTTCGCCAGCACGGTGACGATCGGCAGCACCTCGGCGGGAAACAGCACTTTCTTGATCAGGTTCCCGCCGGCGATCAGCGTGTTCGACGATTCGAGGATCGACGACGAGAACCAGGTCCATGGCAGGATGCCGCAGAACATGAACAGCGCGTAGGGTTCCATCGCCGGATCGTGGGCACCGACCAGCACCTGCGTGAAAACGAACGAGTAGATCAGCAGCAGCAGCAGCGGGTTGAAGAAGGACCAGAAGAAGCCGAGAACGGAGCCGCGATAGCGCGCCTTGAGATCGCGGACAACGAGTGTTTGGATGAGACCCCGGTAGCGGAACAGCTTTAAGAGATTCGAAAGCATCAATTCAGGGTCGGTTGACGCCTCCAGTATCCGGTAGGCAGTAGCCGGATGCCAGAAAAACTCGTGTTCTTCTGGATACCGGATTCCGGATACTGGCTACTGCATCCTTCGGCTGTCGGCCTGCATCTGCTGCAGGGTCCGCAGCATGGCCAGGCGTGCGCGTTCAAAATCGATCTCGTGCGGCACGACGCCGAGCACTTCTTCCGCCCGCTTCATGCTCGCCTCGGCACGAGCCTCGTCGAGATCCTCGGCCCGTTCGGCGACCTGCGCCAGCACCGACACGGAATCGGGAAGCACTTCGACGAAGCCCATCGCGACCATCAGGACGTGCTTCTCGGAACCCTTGCGGTACCACATCGCGCCGGGACGAAGGGTCGTAAAGAACGGCGTGTGGCCCGGCAACACACCGAAATCACCCTCAATCCCCGGCATCGACACCTCGTCGACCTCCTGGGAGATCGAGGCGTCGGGCGAGACGATGTGTAACGTGAGCTTGCTCGGAAGGGCCATTGATTCGCTCTACTGCTTGAGTGTCTTTGCTTTTGCGATCGCTTCGTCGATCGTGCCGACCAGGTAGAACGCCTGCTCGGGCATGCCGTCGTGCTTGCCTTCGGCAATTTCCTTGAAGCCCTTGATGGTCTCGTCGATCGTCACGTACTTGCCTTCGAGACCGGTGAACTGCGACGCCACGAAGAACGGCTGCGACAGGAAGCGCTGAATCTTGCGCGCGCGCGATACCGCGAGCTTGTCTTCTTCCGACAATTCGTCGATACCGAGAATCGCGATGATGTCCTGCAGGTCCTTGTAGCGCTGCAGAATCTGCTTCACCGTGCGGGCGACGTTGTAGTGCTCGTCGCCGATGACCCGCGGATCGAGAATGCGGGATGACGAGGCGAGCGGATCGACCGCCGGGTAAATGCCGAGCTCCGCGATCTGCCGCGACAGATTGGTGGTGGCGTCGAGGTGCGCGAAGGTGGTCGCCGGCGCCGGGTCGGTGTAGTCGTCGGCGGGCACGTAGATTGCCTGCACCGAGGTGATCGAGCCCTTCTTCGTCGAGGTGATGCGTTCCTGGAGCTGGCCCATTTCCGACAGCAGCGTCGGCTGATAGCCGACCGCCGACGGCATGCGGCCGAGCAGCGCCGACACTTCCGATCCCGCCTGCGTGAAGCGGAAGATGTTGTCGATGAACAGCAGCACATCCTTGTTCTCGGCGTCGCGGAAATACTCGGCGACGGTCAGCGCCGACAGGCCGACGCGCAGACGCGCTCCTGGCGGCTCGGTCATCTGTCCGTAGACCAGCGCGGCACGGCTCTTCGACATGTCCTTCATGTCGATCACGCCGGACTCCTGGAATTCGAGCCACAGGTCGTTGCCTTCGCGCGTGCGTTCGCCGACGCCGCCGAACACCGACACGCCGCCGTGCTTCATGGCGATGTTGTTGATCAGCTCCATGATGATCACGGTCTTGCCGACGCCGGCGCCGCCGAACAGGCCGATCTTGCCACCCTGCAGGTAGGGCTCGAGAAGATCGATGACCTTGATGCCGGTCTCGAACATCTTGAGCTCGGTCGACTGCTGCTCGAGCGTCGGCGCCGGACGATGAATTGGCCAGTGCTCCTTGGCTTCGACGGGACGATCCGGGAAGTCGACCGGCTCACCGAGCACGTTCAGCACGCGGCCGAGTGTCGCGGGTCCGACCGGCACCAGGATCGGTGCGCCGGTGTCCTGCACCTCCATGCCGCGCTGCAGACCGTCGGTCGGCTTCATCGCGACCGTGCGCACGCGGCCCTCACCGAGGTGCTGCTCGACCTCGGCGACGATGTCGATGTTCTCGCCGGTGGGCAGCGTCGCCACGATGCGGACCGCGTTGTAGATGTTGGGCAGGTGTCCGCCCTCGAATTCAACGTCGATCACCGGTCCAATCACCTGGATGACTTTTCCTGCGTGAGCGCCGACCTTTTTATCTGCGGTTGCTGTCGCCATAATTTTCTCTACGTTGCTTGCGCGCCCGAAACGACTTCGATGATTTCTCTCGTGATCGCGGCCTGACGGACCTTGTTCATGTAGAGCGTCAACCGCTCCACCATTTCCTTCGCGTTGCGCGTCGCGCTGTCCATCGACTGCATTCGCGCCGCGTGTTCCGCCGCCGACGACTCCAGCAGCGCGCGCTGCACCTGCACCGCCACGTGCATCGGCAGCAGCAGATTCAGCAACTGCGCCGGGTCGGGCTCGAACAGATAGTCGACCGCGGGCGACGCCGACGCGTCCGGCTGGCTGGCGGCCGGCCTGCCGTTATTCACGGCTTCGGCCTCGTTGAGGCGTGGGATCGGCAGCAGCTTCTCGATCACCACACGCTGCGAGATCACCGAGCGAAACTCGTTGTAGACGAGATAGACCGAGCTGATGTCCGGCCCGAGAAACTCCTTGATCGCCGTCTGCGCAATCGCCTGCGCATGCGACCACTTGATGTTCTGGAACAGCCCGGTTTCCTCGTAGAGCACGTCGAAGCCGCGGCGCATGAAGAAATCGCGGCCCTTCCTGCCGACCAGCGCCATCGCCACGTCGCGCCCTTGCGGATCCTTGGGCTGATCGAGCGTGAACTGCAGCGCCGCCTTGGCGACGTTGGTATTGAAGCTGCCGGCCAGGCCGCGATCCGCGGTGATGACGATCAGCAGCGTGCGGCCGGCCTCCGGATCGTCGTTCAGCAGCGGGTGCGAGGTGTTGTCGGTGCGCGTCGCGAGATTGTTGAACACCCTCAGCATTTCTTTCGCGTAGGGGCGGCTCTTGACGATGCGCTCCTGGGCGCGGCGCAGCTTGGACGACGAGACCATCTTCATGGCCTTGGTAATCTGCTGCGTCGACTTGACTGCCTTGACGCGGCGGCGGATGTCTATGAGTGACGGCATGTGTGTGGCGCCGCATGACGGTAGCCAGATGCCAGATGCCGGAGGTCAAAAAAGCGCATGGCTTTTCTGGCACCAGCGACCGGCGACCGGCTACTTCACCAGCGCTCCCTTCGACGCGGCGAAGTGAGTTTGAAACTCCTTCAACGCCGCATCCAGATCAGCCTTGAGCGCATCGTCGAGCGTCTTCTTCTCTTTGATCGCCGCCAGCACGCTGTTGTGACGCGTGCTCATGAACTTGACCAGCTCGTCCTGCGCGGCGCCGATGTCGGCAACAGCGATTTCGTCGAGGAAGCCGTTGACGCCCGCGTAGAGGATGGTGACCTGCTGGTCGACCGACAACGGCGCGTACTGTTTCTGCTTCAGCACTTCAACCAGCCGCGCGCCGCGATTGAGCTGCCGCTGGGTGGCCTGGTCGAGGTCGCTGCTGCCGAACTGCGCGAACGCCGACAGCTCGCGGAACTGCGCGAGGTCGAGTCGCAGGGTGCCGGCCACCTGGCGCATTGCCTTGATCTGCGCCGAGCCGCCGACGCGCGACACCGAGTTGCCGACGTTGATCGCCGGGCGGATGCCCTGGTTGAAAAGATCCGCCTCCAGGAAGATCTGGCCGTCGGTAATCGAGATGACGTTGGTCGGGATGTACGCCGACAAGTCGCCCGCCTGCGTTTCGATAATCGGCAGGGAGGTGAGCGAGCCGCCGCCCATCTTGTCGTTCAGCTTCGCCGCTCTCTCCAGCAGACGCGAGTGCAGATAAAAGACGTCGCCGGGATAGGCCTCGCGGCCGGGCGGACGACGAAGCAGCAGCGAGATTTCGCGATACGACTGCGCGTGCTTCGACAGGTCGTCGTAAATCAGCAGCGCGTGGCGGCCGGAATCGCGGAAGGTACTCACCCATCGCGGTGGCCGAGTACGGGCTGATGTAGAGCATCGGCGCCGGATCCGACGCCGTCGCGGCGACGACGATGGTGTAGCGCATCGCATCGGCCTCTTCCAGCGTGCGCACGACCTGCGCCACCGTCGACTGCTTCTGGCCGATCGCGTTGTAGATACAGATGACGCCGGTGTCTTTCTGGTTGAGGATGGTGTCGATCGCCACCGCGGTCTTGCCGGTCTGGCGGTCGCCGATGATCAGTTCGCGCTGGCCGCGGCCGATTGGCACCATGCCGTCGATCGACTTGAGTCCGGTCTGCATCGGCTCGCGCACCGGTTGACGGTCGACGACGCCGGGGGCGATGCGCTCGATTGGCGAGACCTGCTTGGTGAGGATCGGGCCCTTGCCGTCGATCGGCTGGCCGAGCGCGTTGACGACGCGGCCGAGCATCTCTTCGCCGACCGGCACCGAGATAATGCGGCCGGTGCGCTTGACCGGATCGCCTTCCTTGATCGCGGTGTATTCGCCGAGCAGCACCGTGCCGACGCTGTCTTCCTCGAGGTTGAGGGCGATGCCGAACACGCCGTGCGGGAACTCGAGCATCTCGCCGGCCATCGCGCGCTGGCACCCGTGCACGCGCGCGATGCCGTCGCCGAGCGACACCACGGTGCCGACTTCTGCCACGTCGACCGCCACCGCGAAGCTGCCAATCTGCTCGCGGATAATCTTGGAAATTTCGTCAGCTTTTATCGTCATTGTTCAACCAGTTCCTGGCGCAACCGCTGCAACTGCGTCTTCACGCTTCCGTCGTATACCGTGCTGCCGATCTTCGCCACCACTCCCCCGAGCAGTTCGGGATCGACGCTGGTCGACAACTCAATGGTCTTGCCCGTCACCTGCGACAGGCGGTCCGCAAGCGCCCGCGTCTTCTCGGGCGTCAGCGGCGCAGCGCTCGTGACCTCGGCGCGCACCACGTTCTGGTGCGCGAGCAAACGCTCGCGATAGGCGGTGGCGAGATCGGTCAGGTAGTTCAACTTGCGGCTCTGCGCCAGCAGCACCAGCAGCCTGGTCACCGGCACCGTCAAGTGCATCGCCCCGGCGACCGCTTCGATCAACGACCGGCGCGCGGCCTCGGTAAGACCACGATTCGAGGCGGCCGCGAAATCGGGGCTGGCCTGCATCATGGCGACCACCGCTGCCAGATCGCGATCGACCTGCGCGAGGTCGGCTTTCTCCTCGACCGCGACGTCGAACAGCGCCTTGGCGTAACGATTGGCCGAGGTTCTCAATGACATGTCAGCTCTTCTTCACCTGGTCGAGATAGCGATCGATCAGGCGCGATTGGTCGTCCGGCGTCACTTCCTGCCTGATGCGCTCGGTCGCGAGCTGCACGGAAAGATCCGCCGCGTGTTCGAGAATTGCCTTCTTCGCAAGCCGCACCTGGAGCTCGATTTCGCGGCGCGTCTGCTCGAGCAGGCGTTCACGATCCGCAGCCGCGGCGGCCGCAATGCGCGCCTCTTCGGAAATGATGTCCTCGGCGCCGCGGGCGCGAAGCTTGTCGAGCTCGCCCGGCAGCGCCTGAAGCTTCTGTTCGATGGCGGCCAGCTGCGCCGCGGCCGCGGCCTTCAGTTCCGCCGCCTCAACGAGATCCCTGCGGATGGTCGAATGGCGCGAGGCGAGGTAGTCCTTGAGCGGCTGGTTGGCGAAGTAATAAATCACGCCGACGAAGATGATGAAGTTGGCGACCGGCCAACCCATGGCTTTGATCATCCCGCCGATGCTCTCGTCGTGATGCTCGCCCGCGGCGACGTGATCGCCGTCCGCCTCATGAACGGCCTCGGCACCGGGAGCCGGAACCGCGGTCGGTGGCTGTTGCTGCGATGAGGGAGATGCCGGTGTCGGTGCGTGGTCTTGAGCCAGGCCGACCGCGGCAAAGCCCAGCAAAAATGCAGCGACCAGGGTGCTCGCGACCTTGTTCTTTAATTCACAAGCGGGCAGGAACGTGTTGGGCACTCTCAGATTCCCTTTGCTGGGCTAGGAGGCCCGACCGAGGACGCGCGACACGATCGCGCCCGCCAGATTCGATGCGTCGCGATCGAGCGCGGCGCGCGCCTCTTGAGATTCCTGCCCGACGCGTGCGCTCGCGGCAGAGAGTTCATGCTCGACGGTCGCGCGGGTGGACGCCAGCAGCTCGGCGCGCTTGTCGAGCGCCGACTTGCGCATGTCGTCCATCTGCCGGTAGACCTCGGCACGCGCGGTGTTCAATTTGTGATCGTATTCGCTGCCAGCGGCGGTCGCCTTGTGCGCCGCGGAATCGGCAAGCTCGCGAGCGCCGCGGACGGCGTCGGTGCGCGAATCGATGACCCGCAAAATCGGCTTGAAAACCAGCGTGTTGAGCATGAACGTGCACAACAGCAGGAAACCGACGACCCATACGGTGGTGATATCGGGTGTTAACAAACGATTAATCGTATCACGCGCAGGGCACCTCTTGGCGAGCGCTGACCCGCGGTCGGCGCCCCTGGAAGCGCAGGACAACCATAACTATTCTGGCAATTACCCTATCGCCAACAGACTGCGGCGGCGCGGGATGGCAGATCCTATGAAAACGGCCGGGATCCCGGCTTTCAGGAGCCTTCGCATGACGTCGTCAGCAACCTCGCCGGCCACCGCGATCAGCAGTCCTCCCGACGTTTGGGGATCGAATATCAGGTCGCGGAGGTCGCCTGAGACCGCCTCGTCAAATTCGATTCCAGCCCCGAAGTGCTCCCGGTTCGTGGCCAGGCCTCCGGACTTGTTCTCGCCAACCATGGCGAGCACGCCGTCGATGATTGGCAGCGCGCGCGAGTCGAGGGCGAGGGTCACCTGGCTGCCGGCGGCCATTTCCGAAGCGTGACCGGCCAGGCCGAATCCGGTGATGTCGGTGCAGGCGTGAACACCGTCGAGGCTGGCGATCGTTTCGGCAGCGGTCTTGTTCAGCGTGCGCATTTGCGCCACCGCGCGTTCGATCAACTCGTTCGATGCGCGGGCGAACTTGATCGCGGTTCCGACGATGCCGGTTCCGAGCGGCTTGGTGAGGATCAACCGATCGCCCGGTCTTGCTCCGGTGTTGGTGAGAATGCGTCCGGGATCGATCGCGCCGGTCACCGCGTAGCCGAACTTGATCTCCTTGTCCTGCACGGTGTGGCCGCCGAGCAGCGCAACGCCGGCTTCGCGCAACGTCGCGAAGCCGCCGAGGAAAATCTGCGCGATATCGTCGGTGGACAGACCGTCTTGCGGAAACGCGGCGATGGCCAGCGCGGTCAGCGGCCGGCCACCCATCGCGTAGACGTCGCTCAACGCATTGGCCGCCGCAATCTGGCCGTAGGTATACGGGTCGTCGACAATTGGGGTGAAGAAATCCACCGTCTGGACCAGGGCCGGCCCGCTCTCCCATGCGTACACACCGGCGTCATCCGCGGTCCTGTAGTCGACCAGGATGCGTGGGTCGGTTTGGGTTGGTATGCCGCTCAGGACCTGAGCGAGCTCGCCCGCGGCGAGTTTGCTCGCTCAACCGGCGCAGCTGACCATCTCGGTCAGCCGGCGCCTCTGCTGCTCTGTCATGTGTTCACGACCTCAGGATCTCTCCGTCAAATATTCGTAGAGCCGCTGCAATTCTGTTTCATTCGTAAAGGCGATCGCGATCGTCCCGCCCTTGCCCTTGCGCTTGATCTCGACCGCGGTGCCGAGCGACAGCCGGAGTTGTTCTTCCGCGGCGCGCGTGTGCACGTCTTTCTTCGACGTCGTCGGCTGCGGCGTGTCGCCGCCGCGTTTGTCGCCGATCGCTTTTTTTACGAGCGCTTCGGTTTCACGAACCGACAGCCCTCGCGCGACGACATCCCGGGCGAGACGCCGTTGATCGGTTTCATTGGCGAGGGCCACGATGGCGCGGGCGTGCCCCATCGAGAGCGCGCCTGAGGCGACGTTGCCGCGGACCTCGTCGGGCAGCTTCAGGAGCCGGAGATAGTTCGCCACGGTGGCGCGATCCTTGCCGACCTGCGTCGCGACCTCGTCCTGCTTTAGATGAAACTCGTCGACGAGGCGCTGATACCCGGCCGCGGCTTCCATGGGATTGAGATCTTCGCGCTGGATATTCTCAATCAGCGCCATCTCGAGGAGGCGCTTGGTCTCAGCCGCCGGCACGTCCTTGATGACGACCGGGACCGTGGGCAACTGCGCCAGTTGCGCCGCGCGCCAGCGCCGTTCACCGGCAATGATCTGATAACGCTCGCGCCCGCCCATCGCGCTGTCGATGCGCCGCACGACGATCGGTTGGATGACGCCGTTGGCCTTGATCGATCTCGCCAGATCCTCGAGCCGTTCGGCATCGATGGGCCCGCGCGGCTGGTAGTGATTGGGCTCGAGCAGATCGATGTCGACGTCGAGCGATGCGCGCGGCGTGGTCAGGGCGTCCGCGGCGTCGGGAATCAAGGCGCTGAGTCCCTTTCCGAGCGCTGGTCGTTTCTCCATGGCTTCTCTGGCTACCGGCTACTGACTTCTGGCTACTGGCTACTGGCTACTGAACACTGGCCACTTCTGCATTGCGCTCGAGCACTTCTTTCGCGAACGCGAAGTAGGCTTCGGCGCCGCGCGAGCGCGCGTCGTAGGTCACGGCGGGAAGCCCGTGGCTGGGCGCCTCGGCGAGACGGACGTTGCGCGGGATGACCGTGCGGTAGACCTTGTCCTTGAAAAATTCGCGCACGTCGCGCGACACCTGCTGCCCGAGATTGGTGCGCTCGTCATTCATCGTCAGCAGCACGCCTTCGATATCGAGTGACGGGTTGAGCGAGGCGCGCACGCGCCGCATGGTGGCGACCAGATCGGCGAGGCCTTCGAGCGCAAAGTATTCGCAGTGCAGGGGGATCAGCACGCGGTCGGCGGCGACCAGGGCGTTCAAGGTGAGCAGGCCCAGCGACGGCGGCGAGTCGATGATGATGAAATCGAATTCGTCGCGCAGTTGCGCGAGCAGGTTCTTCAGGCGGCGTTCCCGATCGTCGACGCTGATCAATTCAATCTCGGCGCCGGACAAATCACGCGTTGCCGGAATGATCGACAAGCGTTCTGTCGTCGTCGGCAGGATGAAGTCGTGAATATCGACGTCGTTGGTGGTCAGGGCTTCGTAAATAGTCCCGCCCGGTGCGCGTTGACCTTTTTTCCCGACGCCGCTGGTCGCATTGCCCTGGGCATCGCAGTCGACGAGCAGCACGTTGCGGCCGCCAATGGCGAGCGCGGCGGCTAGATTTATCGCCGTGGTGGTCTTTCCGACCCCGCCCTTCTGATTTGTGACGGCGATAACCTTAGACATATCAATAAGTTATATGATTTTCTGCTGATTACCCTAATTCGACGGTGCTGAACCTGCTTCACAGCCGATTGGCTCAGTGATTCTAACCGATTTGGACGTTCCACGTGGAACTTACGGCGGTCCTGAATTGCTCATTTCAAACGCGAGTCTTGCTGAGCACAACGAGCTTCGAATGGAGAGAATCCACGAGGGGATAGGTCGCCATCCACGAGAGGGGCGGAGGTGGAGCGTCCTCGAGTTCGCTTTTGCTGGCGCCACGGAAGAGCATGATCTTGCCTCCTGGACGCAGAAAGGCTTGCAGCGTATTGAGCGTTCGAGTCTCGATTCGTACCGCGCGGATCGAGACGAGATCGAGCGCCTCATGCAGCTCGGCTCTGGGTAATAGCTCCTCGAATCGCGCGGTTTCGACCACGGCATCCCGTAGGCCGAGCTCTCGAATCGCTTCGCGCAGGAAGACCGCTTTGCGAGTTTTCACCTCGACCATGCGTAGCGAGAGGTTATTTGCCGCAAGCCTGAGGGGTATGGCCGGGGATCCGCCTCCGGAGCCGGCGTCGAGCAACGTGCGGGCGTTCCCAGGGACGTAACGAGCGGCTGCCACTGGTTCGAGCAATAGGCGATCGATCGCCTGATCATCTCCCTCGGGTGTAAGCCGGAAGGCGGTGAGGTTGATCTTGGCGTTCCATTTCGCCAGGAGCTCGTAGTAGGTCCCGAGTTGCTCCGCCAGGTCGATGCTGATTGAGATGTCGGCCGCTTTCGCCCGCCTGCTCAACCGCTCGTAGAACTCTCTAGTCGGCACGCGGCAATGCTAAATCACAAGTCCTTGCCGGCTGAGTTCAAAATCGGTCGAGGTAGGCTCCGACGACGGCGACCGCGGCGGGCGTGACGCCGGGGATGCGTTGCGCCTGTCCGAGCGTTTCTGGACGCGCTTCAGAAAATCGCTGAACCATTTCGCGCGAAAGGCCAGGAACCCTCTCGAATGGGAACGCGTCCGGGATTCGGCGCAACTCCGCGCGGTGAGCCCGCGCGACCGCCTGCTGCTGACGCAGCAGATAGCCCTCGTACTTGATCGACGTTTCTACAGACGACATGTCAAGCAGCCGATCTGTCGGGAGTCGTCTCCAGCGCAACGTCACCATCGGCTTCAAGCTGGCTCAGGGTGACGTTAGGGCGGCGCAAGGCCTGCGACGCGGGGATTCGGGCGCCACCGTCAACCCTGACCCAGCTGCGTTGCAACCGGTCGGTATTCACTTCAAAACGGTGTTTTCTCGCCTGAAACCGCTCCCATCGCTCGTCGTCTACAAGGCCGGCATCCCGTCCGCGTGGTGTCAATCGAAGGTCGGCGTTGTCGGTACGCAGGAGCAATCGATATTCGGCCCGCGAGGTAAACATTCGATACGGCTCGAGGCAGCCCTTCGTCACCAGATCATCAACCATTATTCCGAGATAGGCCTCGTCGCGCCCGAAGACGAGCGGGGGCCGGCTCTGGATAGCGAGCGCCGCGTTGAGGCCCGCGACAATGCCTTGTCCTGCGGCCTCCTCATATCCGGAGGTTCCATTGATCTGGCCGGCGAGAAACAGACCCTGGAGACGATGAGCTTCAAGGGTGGCGCGTAACTCCGTCGGCTGGACGAAGTCGTACTCGACCGCATACCCGGGCCGCAATATTTCAGCCGACTCAAGTCCGGGCAGCGATCGAACCAGCTCTTTTTGAGTTTCCGCGGGCAGGCTCATTGAGAACCCGTTGACGTAGATTTCCTCGACGTCAAGTCCTTCTGGTTCCAAATACAGCTGATGCCGCTCTCGATCTGGAAAGCGCATCACTTTGTCTTCGAGTGAAGGGCAGTATCTAGGCCCGATTCCGGCGATCTGACCGTTATAGAGGGGCGATTCGTTGATGTGGCTTCGAACCAGCTCATGCACACGGTCGGTCGTGTGGAGGAGGTAGCAAGGGGCCTTATTCGTCGGCGTGGATGTCGCGGTGTAAGAGAACGCGATAGGCTCTGCGTCGCCGTGTTCCACGTGGAACACACCCCTTGTCACCCCCTCATCGAAAGGGATCGACGTTCGGGCAAGTCTCGGCGGCGTCCCCGTCTTGAGCCTCCCCCACCGAAAACCCAGACTCTTGATTGACTCGGCCAGATCCGTCGACGGCGGCTCATCCGCCCGGCCCGATGGACGTTGCTCCCTGCCAATGTGAACCAGTCCGTTCAGGAACGTTCCGGTAGTGATAATCAACGATTTGCAGCGGAAACTCCGTCCGTCTTCGAGTTCCAGACCGCTGACCCTGCCGTCCGCTATCAGAATCCGCCCGGCTCGGCCGAGGATCCACTCGATGTTGGGCTCTGCTTCGAGCGCGGCGCGGACCCATTTTCCGTATCGCGGCTTGTCCGCCTGCGCGCGCGGCGACCACACCGCCGGTCCACGGCTGCGGTTGAGCAACTTGAATTGTATTCCCGTAGCGTCGATTGCTCGACCCATCAATCCGCCCAGCGCATCGATCTCCCTGACCAGATGTCCTTTGGCCGTGCCGCCAACCGCAGGATTGCACGGCATGTGCGCGACGGTTTCTCGAGTGAGCGTGCACAGTCCAACGCTGCAGCCCAGTCGGGCGGCGGCGTAGGCGGCTTCGACGCCCGCGTGACCTGCGCCGATCACTATTACATCTAAAAAAGGCATTGAAATTACTTAATGGATGACTATTTGAGATTTATTATTTCTGATTGCGGATCAATTGCTGATTGTAGATTGGCGGATTGAAATCAACTAATCAGCGGATCGGGCTATTGATCCGCCGTCGCAAATCAGCCCTCTCGGACCGTCTGGCTGCGCGCCGCTATTTTCCGATACAGAAGCGCTCGAAAATGTGCCGCAGCAGATCGTCGGCGGTCCGTCGGCCGGTGACCTCCTGGAGCGCCGCGCCCGCTTCCTGGAGATCGAGCAGCGGAAATTCCTCGGGGACTTCGGATTCGAGAGCCGCCGCGGCGCGGGTCAGGGATTCCCTCGCGCGTTCAAGAAGCATCACGTGCCGGACGTTGGTGACCAGCGGTCGATCGCGCAGCTCCTCGCCCGACCCGAGCGCCACGCCGATGGCGTCGATGAGGCGATCGAGGCCCCGGCCGGTCGCCGCTGAGATCGCAATCGCCTCCACCGGATCGAGCGGTTCGAGCGGCAGCGACGGCGGCAAGTCGATCTTGTTCCACACCACGACCCGCGGCCGGGAAGCCGTTACGCCGAGCAGCTCCCGATCGTCGTTGGTCAACGGCCGCGACCGATCGAGCAGCACGATTGTGAGGTCGGCCACCCCGATCGTGCCTCGCGCCCGCAACACGCCTTCCTGCTCGACCACATCCGATGTCTCGCGAACGCCGGCGGTGTCGATCAACGCCAGCGACAGTCCGCCAATGTCCGCCCGTTCGGTCAACAGGTCTCTCGTCGTGCCCGGTATCGCCGTCACGATCGCGCGATTGGTGTTGAGAAGCGCATTGAACAGACTGGATTTGCCGACGTTGGGTGCGCCGGCGATCGCCACTTGCGCACCCTCGCGAATCAGCCGTCCTCTCGACGCCTGCTGCAGCAGTCGATCGATTTCACCGATCACCGTAGCGATGGTCTCGCGGGCTTCCTTCGGAGCGACAAAGTGATACCCCTCGTCCGGAAAATCGAGCGACGCTTCGAGCTTCGCCACGATCTCGAAGAGCTGTTGGTCAAGGGCGGTGATCGCTGTCGTCAGCGTGCCTTCAAGCTGATCGAACGCCGCGCGCGCCTGAAGTGGCGTAACCGCGTCGATCAGATCCGCGACCGCTTCCGCCTGGATCAGATCGAGCTTGTTGTTGAGAAACGCCCGCAACGTGAACTCGCCCGGCTCGGCCAGCCTGGCGCCGGCGGCGACCGCCGCACGCAGAATGGAATTGAGCACCACCGGGCTCCCGTGCGCCGACATTTCGACGACGTCCTCGCCGGTGTACGACGAAGGCGCCACGAAGTAGGTGACCACCACCTGATCGGGTAGCCGTTGGTGCCTGGCACCAACGACGACTTTCGCGAATGTGGCGTGTCGGGGCTTGAGGGGTGTGGTGCGGCGGATCAGTTCGCCGGTAATGCGGGCCGAATCGGGACCGCTGAGGCGGATGACACCCAGGGCGCCGCGGCCGGCCGGGGTGGCGATTGCGACGATGGTGTCGGAGGAGGAGAACTGACTGCTGGTCACTTCACGGAAATAATGACCGTCTTTTCGAAAGCGTCGCCGATGCTTTCCGAGGTCACCGAGTTGAGCTCGGCCACGGCAAGGTGCACGATGCGCCGCTCATACGGGTTGAGCGGGCCAATCTCCTGCGCCAGGCCGGAGTCCTTCGCCTTGCCTCCGAGAAACAGAGCCATCTGGCGCAACTCGTCGTCCTTGCCCTTGCGGTATCCCATGCAGTCGACGACCAGACGACGGCCCTCCGACGCCTCGTGACGGTAAATCGCCGCGACCACGTGCTGCAGCGCGGCAAGCGCTTCGCCCTGGCGGCGAATCAGGACATTGCCGTCTTCGCCGGTGAGGTTGATGCGGACGCCGTCGGGCATTTCCTCGGCGGTGGCCTCGAGATCGAGGTCCATCGCTTCAACGACTTTCTGCACAAACGCCGTGATATCCGCTGTCGCCATAGTCCGGGGTTCCTTCTGCGCCTCGCGCGTTGCGTTGGTGCCTATTTTGTCGCAGGCTTGGGTGGCGCGCCAACCAGATAGTTCGTGAAGTACTGCTGACCAATGGTGAAGAGCGTGCTGACCAGCCAGTAAAGCACCAGGCCGCTCGGGAACGAGAACGACATCGCCGCAAACATCAGCGGCATGAACATCATGATCTTCTGCTGCGCGGGATCGGCCGTGCTCGGCGTCATCTTGGTCTGCCAGAACTGGGTGGCGCCCATCAGCACCGGCAGGATGAAGTACGGGTCCGGCGCCGAAAGATTCGTCAGCCATCCCACGAAATTCGCGCCGCGGATTTCAATGGCCTGCGAGAGCATCGCGTAGAACGCGAACAGAAAGGGGAACGTCAGGAGCATCGGCACGCAGCCGCTGGCCGGGTTCACACCCTTGGCCTTGTAGAGCTCCATCACCTCGGCGTTCATCTTCTGCTTCTCGGGATCGGTGACCTTGTACTTCGCGTAGCGCTCCTGGATCGCCTTCATCTGCGGCTGGATCTCCTGCATCTTGCGCATCGAGACCACGCTCTTGTGCCGCAGCGGGAAGAGCGTCAGGTTGATGAGCAGCGTCAGGACGACGATCGCCCAGCCCCAGTTACCGACAAAGCCGTGGACCCACTTGAGCGCGCCAAGCAGCGGCGCGGCCAGCCACGAGAAGATCCCGAAATTGATCACCTTGGTGGCTTCCGGGCTGATCGCCTTCAACTCGTCGAAAGCCTTTGGTCCGAAGAAGAAACGCGACTGATCCTGTGGAGCCTGAAAGCGAACCGCATAGGTCGTGTAATTGCCGATGATCGTCGGATCGTCAACCTGCGGCACGGCTACCGGCGCGTAGTCGACGCGCACCGGTTGGGGGGCCTGATCGTTGAGCAGCATCGAAACGAAATAGTGATCGTCAATGCCGGCATACCTGAACGGACCTTCCTGGTTGCCGCTCTCCGTCGGCGCGACGCGCTGGACCTTGCCGTCATGATGCACGATCGGCTGCGACGGCGTGTTGTAGCTGGGCGAGAAAAATGACGCGGGTTCGGCTCGGGCGATGTCGTCGCCAAGGCCGGCACCCCAGTGGATGACCGGATTCAACCGCTGAGCGCCCAATCTCACGTCGGCGCCGAAATCGATGATGTAGCTGTCGGGCGCGACGGAGAAAGTCTTCTTCACCGACAGTCCGTCGGCCGACGCGGTCTCGAACACGATCGTTTTCGGCGAGGCGGTGACGTCGACCAGCTCGCCGGCGGGGCTGCCGTCGACGGTGACCCGATACGTCGCGGCGGCCAGACGGGCGCTGAGCGCCTGATCATCGACCGTCAGCGTGAACGGCTTCAAGGCGTTCGCGCCGGCGCCCGAGGGAACCAGGTCGAGGGGCTCGCCCCGATCCGAGCGGTAGTCCTTCAAGATCCAGTGGACGATGGTGGCGCCTCGGTTCGAGAAGACCGCTTTCACCTTGCTCGTCTCGACCACAATCTCGCGCGCGCTCGGTTCACTCACCGTGGCTGCGATAGCGGGCCCGCCCTCGCGGCGAGCCGCTTCGTCGGGGTCCGGCCGTGCCTCGCCGCTTGCCGCGCCCGGCACGGCGGCTGCCTGGGGCGGGGTGCCGGCTGGGCCCGCCGCCGGAGTACCGGCGGCCGGCACTGACGGAACCGGCGCGGGGACGGGTGGAGGCATGACGAAGCGCTGGAATAAGAACAGCACCAGGAAAGACAACGTGATCGCGAGAAGAACTCTGCGTTCCATTTTTATTTTTGAGTGGGGACGGGATCGAAGCCGTGTCCGCCGAAGGGATGACAACGGCACAAACGTCTGGTGCCCAGCCATCCACCGCGCAGCACGCCGTATCGGGTAATTGATTCGCTCATGTAGTCGGCGCAGCCCGGGGTATAGCGGCAGCTGCCGGCAAAAAGCGGCGAGAATGAGATCTTGTAGAGCCGAATGAACCCGATCGCCACGCGGCTAAGCATTGGCCGCCTTTACTGAAGCACGCCGTGACAGCAACGAGCGAAACTCCAATTCGATCCGGTCGTACGGCGCAGCGAGAATTTCGCGGCGAGGCACGACCACTACATCCACGGCGGCAACGGGTTTGTTGTGACGGAACAACTCGCGGACGAGGCGTTTCGCTCGATTGCGCTCGACAGCAGCGCCCATTTTGCGGGTCGCTGCTATACCGAGACGGGCAGGGCCCGTCTCGCGTTCCCTCGTGAACATGGTCATGAGGCGTCCGGAGCGCTTGAAACCTGTCTTGTAGATGAGTTCGAAGTCGGCCCGCTTCCGGACGTGCTCAGCGGGCCCGAAACCGGTCACTTACTTCTCGTCGGAAACGGTGAGGCGCTTTCTTCCCTTGGCGCGGCGGCGCTTCAGCACCTGCCGGCCGTCCTTGGTCGCCATGCGGACCAGGAAGCCGTGCCGCTTGGCGCGGCGGCTGGTATTTGGTTGAAACGTTCGCTTGCCCTTTTTAGATCTGGCCATTTTTCTCCTCCGCCTTCGCGGCGAAGCCGCTTCGGCGAGACCTCGCCGTAGCGGGTTGCAAGACCCGCCCGGAGGCAGGTCGGTCGAACTAACGATTATAGACCCTTCGACTCACGCTGCGAAGGTTTCCTTCACTCGCCGTCGGCACGGCCACCCCGAAACCGGCGTGCTAAAGTGTGCGTTCCCCGGGATTGTCCGGCTCCCGGTTTCCCGTCGGCGGGCTCCAGGGGAAGATTTCCACACCTGTGGAAAACATTGTGGAAAAGCCCGCGGACAAGCAACGACAAGTCCTTTAAAATAAGTTATTTGCAGGAATGGCTAGCGCTACCATTTGGGATCTGGTTCTCAGCCGCGTTGAAGACCAGGTCGGCAAGCACAGTTTTTCGACCTGGTTCAAGCCGACCGCTCTGCTGGCGGACGGGGGGCAGAGCCTGTCCATCAGCGTGCCCAACCTGCTTTTCGTCGAGTGGCTGCCCAAGCACTATTCCGTCGTATTAGCCGAGGCGCTGCGGGATGTGGGCCGTCCCGACGTGAAGCTTCTGTTCATCCC
The DNA here is from genome assembly GCA_963795125.1 of uncultured Acidimicrobiia bacterium. Classification (GTDB taxonomy): domain Bacteria; phylum Acidobacteriota; class Vicinamibacteria; order Vicinamibacterales; family UBA2999; genus 12-FULL-67-14b. The sequence goes on from CAWCGQ010000004.1 coordinate 30,295, forward strand.
GGGAGGCGTCGGGCAGGCCGGGAACGCTGAACCAGCGCCTGAACTGGTGTCAACGACGTCGAACCCGACCCCGACTCGCGAGCCGGACGAGCGCCTCAGAAACGACGAACCGCCGCGAGCGGGAAGCCTTATTCCCCGCTACACCTTCGACACGTTCATCGTCGGACCCTCGAATCAGTTTGCTCACGCGGCCTGCCGCGCGGTCGCTGAAACGCCGTCCCGTTCCTATAACCCGCTGTTTATTCATGGCGGCGTCGGACTGGGTAAGACGCACTTGATGCATGCGATCGGCCACTATGTCGTCCAGCATCATCCGGGACTGGTGCTTACCTACATCTCGTCCGAGCGGTTCATGAACGAGATGATCAACGCCGTACGATTCGACCGCATTCTCGATTTTCGTTCGCGCTACCGCAGCGTCGATGTGCTGCTCGTCGACGACATCCAGTTCGTGTCGGGCAAGGAAGGCACGCAGAACGAATTTTTCCACACGTTCAACGCGCTGCACGATGCGCAGAAGCAAATCGTCATCAGTAGCGATCGACCTCCCCATGAAATTCCCGCTCTGGAAGAGCGTCTGCGCTCGAGATTTGAATGGGGATTGATCGCCGACATCCAGGTTCCCGACGTCGAAACAAAGGCCGCCATCCTCAAGCGCAAGGCCGAGGAAGAGGGGGTGCCGCTGCCAAACGACGTCGCGATGTTCATGGCGAGCCGGATCAAGTCCAACGTCCGCGAACTCGAGGGATCGCTGATCAGGCTGATTGCGTATTCATCGCTGACGACCAAGCCGTTGACGATGGAACTGGCGCAGGAGGTGCTGCGCAACGTGATCGATCACGACGAGAAGGCCGTGACGATTGAACAGATCCAGAAGTTTGTCGCCGATTACTACCACCTCAAGCTCCACGAGATCAAATCTCGCAATAATTCCAAGTCAGTCGCCATGCCGCGCCAGGTTGCGATGTACCTGTGCAAGAACCTCACTCATGCATCGCTGCCTGAAATTGGACGCAGTTTTGGCGGCAAGCATCATTCGACCGTTATTCACTCGATCAAGAAAGTGGAGGAGATGCGGAAGAAGAGCACCGATTTCGACAAACTGGTCGGCAATCTGCTTGAGTCGTTCAAGTAGGACAGGTAATCAGGCCGTCAGGTAGTCAGGGTGGTTGAGCCCTTTGAGGGGTTTTCCACAGCCCGAATGTGCATGGATTGCGGGGGATGTGAGTGGGGCGAAAGACCCCTTTCCGAGGCTCGGTTGAACCACAGATCATTCACAGGGAATTGCACAGGTTAAATTACTGAAATCAAAGGCTTTATTTTTACTGGAAATTTCTTAAACAGGACCTATTTCCTGTATACTTTTATATCTTCGCCTTTCACTCTTTTCTCAGAGGTTAAGCAGGGTTATGGAACTGGTCGCCCGGAAAGCCGATCTTGTGCGGGAACTGCAATTTTTCCAGCAGATCGTTGAACGCAAAAACACCATTCCAATCCTGGCGAACGTGCTCTTGGAGGGGACCGGCAGCGAAGTGACGCTGCTCGCCACCGACCTCGAGGTGGCGCTGCGAAGCCGCTGTGAAGCGGCTGTGAGCAAGCCGGGCTCCGTCACGTTACCCGCGAAGAAACTCTACGAAGTGGTCCGCGCGTTGCCGGATGGCGACGTGAACATCGAATCCGACAAGGGCGGCACCACCGTCCGCGTGTCGGGCGGCCAGTTCAGCTCGAAGATGCCGACGCTCCCGAAAGAGGATTTTCCCAGTCTGCCCGAAGCCGGCGGCGGCGTGAAGGCGACCATCAACGGCAAGTCGCTTGCCCAAATGGTGGCGAAAACCCAGTTTGCGATTACCGGCGAAGACACGCGCTTTTATTTGAACGGGGCGCAGTTTGTTCTGAAGCCGGAGGACATGACGTTTGTCGCGACGGACGGCCATCGACTGGCGCTGGTCAACGTCAAGCATGAGGGCGCCAAAGGCGACGACATCAAGGCGATCCTGCCGAGAAAGACGCTGGCGGAGCTCGGGCGTCTGCTCGCCGAAGGCGACAACGACGTGAAGTACGAGCGCGGCGAGAATCACCTGTTCTTCGAGATTGGGCCGCGCCTGCTGATCTCGCGAATGATCGACGGCCAGTTTCCCGCCTACGAGAAAGTCATCCCGAAGGGCAACGACAAGCACGTCGAGTTCGAGCGCGACCGCCTGACGCAGGCGGTGAAGCGGGTGGCGATCCTGTCGAACGAACGCTCGCGCGCGGTGAAGATGATTCTCGAGAAGGGCAAGGTCGAAGTGACCTCGAGCAGCCCCGAGTTTGGCGAAGCGCACGAACCGATACCGGTTGAATATGACGGACCGTCGATGACGATCTGCTTCAACGCACAATACGTGCTCGACTTCCTGGCGGTGGTGGAATCGGAAATCGTCGCGCTCGAACTGAAAGACGAAGTCAGCCAGGCCGTGATGAAGCCGGTCGGCGCCGACGGCTACGACTACACCTACGTCATCATGCCGATGCGGGTTTGAGCCGGCGTTTCCTAACAGCGTTTCCCAATTAATGTCCCAAACGGATCAACCGGAAAACCAGGCCGGTCTCGGCGGCGCGAACGGCAACGCCAGCAACGGCAACGCCGACTACGGCGCGGAGAGCATCAAGGTCCTCGAAGGCCTCGAGGCCGTTCGTAAGCGCCCGGCGATGTATATCGGCTCCACCGGGCCGGCCGGCTTGCATCATCTCGTCTACGAGATCGTCGACAATTCGATTGACGAGGCGCTGGCCGGATACTGCACGGAAGTCAACGTCACGATTCACCTCGACAACTCGGTCACGGTGATCGATAACGGCCGCGGCATTCCAACCGACCTGCACGAGAGCGGCAAGTCGGCCGCCGAGGTGGCGTTGACGGTGCTGCACGCGGGCGGCAAGTTCGAGAACAGCGCCTACAAGGTGTCGGGCGGCCTGCACGGCGTCGGCGTCTCGGTCGTGAACGCGCTTTCGGAGCGCCTCGACCTGGAGATCTGGCGCAACGACAAGACCCACCAGCAGAGTTACGAGCGCGGCAAGCCGCACGCCGACCTCTCGGTCAGCGGCACCACCAAGCGCCGCGGCACCAAGGTCACGTTCAAGCCGGATGCGCAGATCTTCGAAATCACCGAGTTCAGTTTTGACACGCTGGCCGGGCGACTGCGCGAACTGGCGTTTCTCAACGCCGGGTTGACGATCACCCTGGACGACGAACGCGACGACGGCAAGAGCCATCGCTTCCACTACGACGGCGGCATCGTCTCGTTTGTCGAGCACCTCAACAAGAACAAGGGTGTGGTCAACGAGAAGCCGGTGTTCATGCACGGCCACCGCGACGGCATCGACGCCGAGATCGCTCTGCAGTGGAACGACGGCTACAACCCGGTCGAGTATTCGTTCGCGAACAACATCAATACCCATGAAGGCGGCACGCACCTCTCCGGGTTCCGTTCAGCGCTGACCCGCAGCATCAACGCCTACGCCAACGCCAACAACCTCGCCAAGGATCTGAAGGACGCGACCATCAGCGGCGACGACATCCGCGAAGGCATGACCGCGGTAATCAGCGTCAAGATTCCGAATCCGCAGTTCGAAGGCCAGACGAAAACCAAACTCGGCAACACCGAGGTCAAGGGTATCGTCGAAGCGATCGTCAACGACAAGCTGGGCGCGTTTCTCGAGGAGAATCCGGCCAACGCCAAGCGCATCGTCATGAAGTCGGTGGAAGCGGCGCGCGCCCGCGACGCCGCCCGCAAGGCGCGCGATCTGGTTCGCCGCAAGGGCGCGCTCGACGGCAGCTCGCTGCCCGGCAAGCTGGCCGACTGCCAGGAGCGCGACCCGGCGCAAGCCGAGATCTACATCGTCGAAGGCGAATCGGCGGGCGGCTCCGCGAAGCAGGGCCGCGATCGCCGCTTCCAGGCGATCCTGCCGATCAAGGGCAAGATCCTCAACGTCGAGCGAGCGCGGCTGGACCGCATGCTCAGTTCCGACGAAATCAAGACGATGATCGCGGCCCTTGGCTGCGGCATCGGCACCGACGACTTCGACATCGACAAGTTGCGCTACCACCGCGTCATCATCATGACGGACGCGGACGTCGACGGCTCGCACATCCGCACGCTGCTGCTGACCTTTTTCTACCGCCAGATGCCGATGCTCGTCGACCGCGGCCACATCTACATCGCGCAGCCGCCGCTGTTTCGCGCCAAGCGCGGCAAGTCGGAAACGTTCATCAAGGACGAACGCGCGCTCGAGAGTTTCCTGGTCCACCGCGCGGTCGAATCACGGTCGGTCCGCACCCAGGACGGCACTGAGTATTCGGGCGCGGGCCTCGAGAAGTTCCTGCACGGACTGATCGCCTATCGCAACGTGCTGTCACAGGTCGAACGCCGCGGGCACGCGCGTGACGTCGTCGAGGCGCTGCTCGATCGAGAAGCCCGCGGTCGCGCGTTCTTCGACGATCAGGACGTCGTGACAGGGATGGCGAATCAACTGACCACGCCGATCCGCGACGTGACGGTGCTCAAAGACGAGGAGCACAATTCATGGACGCTGAAGATCGATGACCGTTCGAGCGGCTACTCGCGCATCGACACCATCGGCCCCGATTTCGTGACCTCGGGCGAGTTCCGCACCCTGGCCGCCAGCTATGCGGAGATCAGCGTGATCGTTCGGTCGATGCGCAACGGCCCGATCGAGGTTCGCGTCTCCGATGGACTCAAGGCGGCAGCCGAGGAGGCTGAGGAAGCCGAGCAGGCGGCCGAGATGACCGCCGACGAAAAGGACGCGCTCGCGGCCATCGGGGTCGCACCCGCGACGCCGGCTGCGACCGCGGCCGCCGCGGCGGCGAAACACGGCCCGGTTCTGGTCCGCACCATCGACGAGTTCATCGATCACTTTATTGCGCTCGGCCGCAAGGGCGTGGCGATCAATCGCTACAAGGGCCTCGGTGAGATGAATCCCGAGACACTCTGGAGCACCACCATGAACCCCGACATCCGCACGCTGCTGCAGGTTCGCGCCGAAGATCATACCGAGGCCGATTCGATGTTCACGACGCTGATGGGCGACCAGGTCGAGCCGCGCCGCAAGTTCATCGAAGACAACGCTCTCGAAGTGAAGAACCTTGATATCTGACGGGAGCCGGGAGCCGGGAACCGGGAGCCGGGGAGCCGGGGAGCTCTAACGCATAGTCATGTCGCAGACCGAGCAGACACGTACGCCCGTAAACATCGAAGACGAGATGAAGCGCTCGTACCTGGATTACGCCATGAGCGTGATCATCGGTCGAGCCTTGCCGGATGTTCGCGACGGGCTCAAGCCGGCGCATCGCCGCGTCCTCTACGCCATGAGCCAGATGGGTCTGGCCTCGAACCGCGCGTATCGCAAGTGCGCGAAGGTGATCGGCGAGGTGATCGGCAACTACCACCCGCACGGCGATCAGCCGGCCTACGACACACTGGTGCGCCTGGCGCAGGACTTCAACATGCGCAAGACCCTGGTCGACGGCCAGGGCAACTTCGGCTCGGTGGACGGCGATCCACCCGCGGCCTATCGCTACACCGAAGCCAGGCTCGAGGCGCTCGCCGAAAGCCTGATGGAAGACCTCGACAAGAACACCGTCGACTACGTCCCGAACTTCGACGAAACGACGACCGAGCCGACGGTGTTCCCGGCAACCTACCCGAATCTGCTGGTGAATGGCTCGACGGGTATTGCCGTCGGCATGGCCACCAACATCCCGCCCCACAACCTGGGCGAGGTGATTGACGGCGTGATCTGGATTATCGAGAACACGCTGATGTCGGATTCGGCGATTTACTCGAAAGAACAGAAACTCAAGGAGCTGATCCGCCTGATCCCCGGCCCGGATTTCCCCACCGGCGGCATGATCGTCGGCAAGCGCGGCATCCACGAGGCGTCGCTGACCGGACGCGGCTCGATTCAGGTGCGCGCCAAGACCGAGGTCGAGACGGCCAGGAAGGGCGATCGCCAGCAGATCGTCGTCACCGAGATTCCCTTTCAGCTGAACAAGACGCGGCTGCTCGAACGCATCGCGGAGCTGGTTCGTGACAAGGCGCTCGAGGGGATTTCGGATCTGCGCGACGAGTCCGACCGCGACGGCATGCGGATCGTGATCGAGTTGAAGCGCGGCGAGGTCGCCGAGGTGGTGCTGAACAACCTGTTCAAGCAGACCCAGCTGCAGCAGTCGTTCGGCATCATCACGCTGGCGATCGTCGCCGGCCGGCCGCGGGTGCTGAGCCTGCTCGAAGTGATCGAGCTGTTCATCGATTTCAGACGCGAAGTGGTCCGCCGCCGGATCGAGTTCGAGCTCAGGAAGGCGGAAGCCCGCGCGCATATTCTCGAGGGCCTCAAGATCGCGCTCGATCACCTTGATGCGGTGATCAAGCTGATTCGCGGATCGAAGAACCCGCCCGAAGCGAAGGTCGGGCTGGTGACGCAGTTCGGGTTGACCGAGATCCAGGCGCAGGCGATCCTCGACATGCAGCTGCAGCGCCTGACCGGCCTGGAGCGCGACAAGATTCTCGCCGAGCTGGCGGCGCTGCACGAGCTGATCGCGAAGCTGAAGAACATCCTCGCCAACCAGCCGTTGCTGCTGAAGATCATCCTCGACGAGCTGCGCGCGGTGAAGGCCAAGTTCGCCGATCCGCGGCGCACCCAGCTGATCGAAGAAGAGGGCGAGCTCAGTATCGAGGACCTGATCACCGACGAGGACGTCGCGGTGACGGTGACCGATACCGGCTACATCAAGCGCACGCCGATCACCACCTATCGCACGCAGAATCGCGGCGGCAAGGGCCGCATCGGCATGCGCACCCGCGAAGAGGACATCGTCAATCACCTGTTCGTGGCCTCGACGCACTCCTACATGATGATCTTCTCCGACCGCGGCCGCGCCTACTGGCTGAAGGTCCACGAGATTCCGGATGTCGGCGCCGACGGCAAGGGCAAATCGATCGCCAACCTGGTGCAGATGGAGTCCGGCGAAAAGCTGGCCGCAATGCTGGCCGTGCAGGAGTTCGACGAGACGCGCTTCATCGTCATGGGCACGCGCAAGGGAACGATCAAGAAGACGGAGCTGTCGGCGTTCTCGAATCCACGCGCCGGCGGCATCATCGCCATGGGTATTGACGAGGGCGACGAAGTCATCGACGTGCAGTTGTCGGACGGCCAGAGCGAGATCTTCATCGGGACCAGGGACGGCAAGGCGATCCGGTTCGGCGAGGACGAAGTGCGCTCGATGGGACGCACCGCCTACGGCGTGCGCGGGATCCAGCTGCGCGAGGGCGACGAAGTGGTTGCCATGCAGGTGGCCAAGCCGGGCGGCACCCTGCTGACGGTGACCGAAAAGGGCTACGCCAAGAACACGCTGCTCGACGAGTACCGTGTCACCGGCCGGGGCGGCCTGGGCGTGAAAAACGTCGAGGTCACGGACAAGAACGGCCAGGTGGTGGCGATCGCCCAGATCCACGCCAACGAAGAGTTGCTCGTGATGACGGAGTGGGGCAAAATCCTGCGCACACCCGCCAACGAGATCCGCACGGTGGGCCGCGCCACGCAGGGCGTCAAGCTGATGGATCTCGAGGACGAGGACAAGATCGTGTCGGTGGCGCTGGTTGAGGCCGCCGTCGCCGATGAGATGGCGGCGCCGCCGACGGACACGCCGGGCGAACCGACGCCTGGCGACGAACCACCGACCGAGTCGTAGGAATCGTAGGGTGGGCTTCAGCCCGCCTGAAACGGAGATCGCATGACGAAGATTGCCGCCGCTCTCTTGCTCGTTCCCGCAACTCTTGTCGTGGTCAGCTGCTCACGGCCACCCGAGCAGCAGTTCCTGACGCAGTTCTTCCGCGCCGCCAAGGCCCGCGACAACACCACCGTCGGCCGGATGTCGGCGGTGATGATCGATCCGCGCGAACAAGGGTCGGTCGAGGACTTCTCGATCGAGAGCATCAGCGAGGAGACCCGCACGCCGCTGACGTTCAAGCCGCTGTTCGAAGCGGAAGCGAAGGCCGCGGATGAAGAGACGGCGTTCCTCAAGACGAAGATCGAATACCAGAACGCCAACATCAAGGCGATCGAGGAGATCCTCAAGCTCGAAGCGGTGGCCGACGCCAAGCTCAATGCCGCCCAGCAGAAGACCAAGGCCGAATGGGACAAGTGGCGTGAAGGCATCGCCGCTCACGCACGGACCACCTCCGCTGCGACCGCTGCGATCAAGCGCTCGACCGGTGTCGCCGAAGCGTCGCTGACCCAGCCGGGCCAACCCGCACTCGATCCACGGACGTTCGAGGGCGAGACGATCAAGAAGGATGTGACGGTCAAGGCGGAAGTGAAATCGCCGGATGGGGCCACGTCTGAAAAGACGCTGGTGATCACGATCGAGCGCGTCGCCGGAGGCGGCCGCGATGGCCGGCCGATTATTACGAAGATAACTGGGCTGTAACGGTTGGAGAGCGACGGGCTTAGCCGTCGCCACAGGTCGCGGGGGCGAAAGCCCCCGCTCTCCACACGTCAGAATCAGGCCGGGGTCAACTTCGCGTATTTCGCCCTGAGCGTCTTCGTCCCAACCGAAAACTTCACGACCAGCTTCTGGTCGTCTTCCAAGTCCTCAACGCTCACCACCGTGCCGGTCCCGAACTGCGCGTGCCGGACACGCGCGCCGGGGCGCAGACCCGGCGTCTGATCCTCTTCTTCATAGTGGAAGTTCTTGGTCGCGACCTTGGCGTCAGGATCGACGGTGTCGCGATCCCTCGGCGCGTAGCGTCGCGCGTACGGATTGGGGCGGTATTCCCAACGACTCTGACCACGATTGAAGGTCGATGAGGCCGACGGGAACTCCTGCTCAATCAGATCCGCGGGAATTTCGTCGATGAATCGCGACGGCTCGGTGTTCTGGTACTCGCCGAACACGCGGCGGCGCGCGGCGCTCGTCAGCACCAGTTGCTTGCGAGCGCGGGTGATGCCGACGTAACAAAGCCGGCGCTCCTCTTCGAGCTCGGCCTCGTCGTCACGCGATCGAGAGTGCGGGAACAGTCCCTCTTCGAGACCGGCGAGGACGACGGTGGGGAACTCGAGGCCTTTGGCGGAGTGCAGGGTCATCATCATGACCTTCGGGTCCGCCTTCTGACCCTGGTCCTTGTCGATGTCGGACAGTAGCGCGAGGCGGTCGACGAAACCGCCCAATGAAGGCTCGGCATCGCGCGTTTCGTATTCACGCGCGGCCGACACCAGTTCCATCAGGTTCTCGATCCGGCCCTCGGATTCCTCGCTCTTGTCTTCGCGAAGGTCGCGCAGGTAGCCAGACTGGTCCAGCACCTTGCCGAGCAGGATCGACACGCCTTCGCGGGTCGCGACCTCGGCCATGGCGGTGATCAGGTCGCGGAAGGCGGCCAGCGACGCGCCCTGCCGCGGCGTCAGCAGCCGTCCATCGACCGCGGTCACCAGCTTGGTCCACAGCGAGTTCTGCGCGACGGTGGCGGAGAGCCCGACCAGCAGGGGCGGCATGTTGAGGTCGACCTGCGAGACGTCGACGCTTTCGAGCGCGTCCATCACCCCCTTGCCGATGCCGCGCGCCGGCACGTTGATCACCCGGCGGAGCGCGATGTCGTCGTGCGGGTTGAGGATCGAGCTTGAGATAGGACAGAGCGTCCTTGACCTCACGCCGCTCGTAGAAGCCGACACCGCCGAGGATGACATACGCGATCCCGGCAGCCCGTAGGGAGTCTTCCACCGCGCGGGACTGAGCGTTGGTGCGATACAGCACCGCGGTCAGCGCCTTGTAGTCGTCTTCGAGCGAGGCGCGGACGACCCTGGTGATGTATTCGGCCTCTTCGAGCTCGTCGGCGCCACGGAACAGCTTGATCTTCGCGCCGCCCTTCAAGTCGGTCCAGAGCGCCTTCTTCTTGCGGTTCTTGTTGTTGGCGATCACCGCCGACGCCGCATCGAGAATCACCTCCGTCGAACGGTAGTTCTGCTCCAGCCGGACGATCTGCGCGTCACCGAAGTCGGTCTCGAAGTCCATGATGTTGCGCAGGTCGGCGCCGCGCCACTTGTAGATGGACTGATCGGGATCACCCACCACGGCCAGATTGCGGTGTTTGCCGGCGATCTGGGTGATAAGCAGATACTGCGGCCGGTTGGTATCCTGATATTCGTCCACCATCACATAGCGGAAGCGATGGGCGTAGCGCTCGCGGACCGACGGGTTCTTGTCGAACAACTCGACGGTGGCCAGCAGCAAATCGTCGAAATCGAGCGCGCTCGCGTTCTTGAGGGCCTTGATGTAGCCCTCAAACAGCTTGCCGATCTCCTTGTCCCGCACATTCCAGGTGTTGGCGAAGCTCTCCGGACCCTCCATCCGGTTCTTGGCGGCACTGATGCGGCCGAGGACCATGCGCGGCTGATAGGTCTCGTCGGCGAGGTGATACTCCTTCAACAGCTGCTTGATGACGGCCTGCTGATCGGCGGAATCGTAAATGGTGAAGTCGCGGCTCAGGCCGATGTTGTGCGCCTCGCGACGAAGCAGGCGCGCGCACAACGCGTGGAACGTCGACACCCACATCGAGCGGCAATCGACGCCGAGCAGGTGTTCGACGCGCTCGCGCATCTCCTGCGCGGCCTTGTTGGTGAAGGTGACCGCCATGATCTGATCGGGATACGCGATCTGCTCGGAGACGAGATACGCGATGCGATGCGCAATGACCCGCGTCTTTCCCGAACCCGCGCCCGCCAGAATCAGCAGCGGGCCTTCGGTTTGTCGGACAGCTTCTTGCTGTGCAGGATTTAAGGAAGAAAGCAGGTCCATGAAGTAGCCAGTAGCCAGTAGCCAGCAGCCAGAGAAGAGCCTTCTGGATACCGGCCTCTGGCTACTGGCTACTATTCTACCGTGACACTCTTCGCCAAATTACGCGGTTGATCGACATCGCATCCCCGCCGAACGGCGATGTAGTACGACAGCAGCTGCAATGGCAGGGAAATCACCACCGGCATTAACAGCCGATGTGTTGCAGGAACTGCGACCAGGCTGTCGTTGGCGTCGAGCAACTCCTGGAGCGTGGTATCACCCTTGGTCGTCACCGCGATGATTGACCCGCCGCGCGCCTTGGCTTCCTGGATATTGCCCTGCATTTTCTCGAACACGTGATCGTGCGTCGCCAGCGCGACGATCGGCATGTTCTCGTCGATCAGCGCGATCGGCCCATGTTTCATCTCCCCCGCCGGATAACCTTCGGCGTGGATGTACGAGATCTCCTTGAGCTTCAGTGCGCCTTCCAGGGCGATCGGGTAATTGATGCCGCGGCCGAGGTAGAGGAAATCCGCGCGATTGTGGAATCGGGCGGCGATTAGCTCCATCTCCTTGGAGATTTTCAGCGTGTCTTCGAGGACCTGCGGCAGCTGCATCAGCTCCTTGATGTGGGCGCTGCGCTCCGCCGGCGACAGCGTGCCGCGGACTTCCGACAGCTTCAAGGCGAACAGGTAGAGCGCCACCAATTGTGTGGTGAACGCCTTGGTTGACGCGACGCCGATCTCCGGCCCGGCGTGCGTGTAGATGGTGCCTTCCGCTTCGCGCGTCGCCATGCTGCCGACGACATTGCAGATCGCCAGGCTCCGCGCGCCCTTGCCTTTGGCCTCACGCAGTGCGGCGAGGGTGTCGGCGGTCTCACCGGACTGGGTAATGGCCACGGCGAGCGTGCGGTTGCTGACGATGGGATCGCGATAGCGGTATTCGGAACCGTAATCGACTTCGACCGCGATCTTCGCCAGCTCCTCGATCATGAACTTGCCGACCAGCGCCGCATGCCACGACGTGCCGCAGGCGAGCAGCGTGACCCGGTCGATCGACCGCAGATCGTCGTCCGAGATTGCCATCTCGTTGAGGTGGATCTGGCCGGTTTCAAGCGACGCCCGGCCGAGAACGGTTTCGCGAACGGCGGAGGGCTGCTCGAAGATTTCCTTGAGCATGAAGTGCTTGAAGCCCGCCTTCTCCGCCGAAATCGGATCCCAGGTGACGCGGGTCGGCGTGCGTTCGACCGTCAGTCCGTCGAGCGTCATGAAGCGCACGCCCGTGGCGGTGATCACCGCCATTTCGCGATCGTCGAGAAACACGACGTCGCGCGTGTGGCTCAAGATGGCCGGGACATCCGACGCCACGAAATATTCGCCCTCGCCGATGCCGACGACAATGGGCGGACCATTGCGGACGGTGACGAGCTTTTCCGGATCGTCCGAGGACAGCAGCACCAGTGCGAACAGTCCGCGAACCCGTTTCATCGCGCGGAGGACGGCGTGTTCGAGCCCGTCGTTCTTCCACTCCTTCTCGACCAGGTGGGCGACGACCTCGGTATCGGTTTCGGATTCGAACTTATGGCCCTCGGCGACGAGCTCGCGCTTGATCTCGAGATAGTTCTCGATGATGCCGTTGTGCACGACGACAATTCGGCCCGAGCCGTCGCGGTGTGGATGCGCGTTCTCCTCGGTTGGCCGCCCGTGGGTGGCCCATCGCGTATGACCCAGCCCGTACAGTCCGGTCAGGGGCCTGGCGCTAATGGAATTCTCGAGATTGATCAGCTTGCCGGCGCTGCGGCGCACTTCGACCGCGCCGTTCTCCACCACCGCGACGCCGGCCGAATCGTAGCCGCGATATTCCAGTTTCCTCAGCCCGTCCAGGATGACGGGCACGACGGGCTTGGGGCCGATGTACCCGATGATGCCGCACATAAGAGACAGTCCTTCAGTCGAGAATCGACAGTTAAGAGTTTAGTGGGCAGTTGTCAGACGACAGTTGTTTCGAAGATCAGTCGACCGTCTTTTTCGAACTACGCTTCGCCGTCCAACCAATCTTGTTTTCCTGCCGCGCCCTGCCAATGCCGAGCGAGCCAGCAGGCACATCCATCGTGACCGCCGAGCCTGCTGCAATGTACGAGCCATCGGCCAGGGTTACGGGTGCCACCAGCGTACTGTTGCTGCCGACGAACACGCCTTCGCCAATCACGGTCTGGTGCTTCTTCTCGCCGTCGTAGTTGCAGGTAATGGTTCCGGCGCCGACGTTGGTTTTTGCGCCGATAGTCGCATCACCCAGATAGGCCAGGTGATTCGCCTTGGCGCCCTTTCCGAGCTTCGTCTTCTTGAGCTCGACGAAATTGCCCACGTGTGCATCCTCGCCGACTTCCGAGCCGGGGCGGATGTGCGCGAACGGCCCGAGGGACACGCCGGACTCGACTGTCGAATCCGTCACCACAGTGTGGTTTTTCACACACACGCGATCGCCGATGGTTGAGTTGACGATCCGTGTGCCCGAATGAATCTCGCAGGCGGAGCCAATCCTCGTCGAGCCCTCGAGAAAGACACACGGAAAAATCACGGTGTCGGCCCCAACCACCACGTCGGCATCGACGTAGGTGGTGGCCGGGTCGATCAAGGTGACGCCCGCGGCCATCAATTCCTCGTTCTTCTGCTGGCGAACCATACTGCTGACCTCTGCGAGTTCGGTACGACTGTTGATGCCACGAATCTCGCCCGCGTGCGCGACCGTCCAGGTGGACACGACGCGCTTCTGCTTGCGGTAAATCGCGACGAGATCCGGCAGGTAGTACTCGTTCTGCTGGTTGGCGGTGCCGATGCCGTCGAGCGCTGCGAACAGCGGGGCGAGATCGAAGGCGTAGATACCCGAATTGATCTCGGTGATCTTCTTCTGGGTGGGCGAGGTGTCGCGTTCTTCAACGATCCTCGTGATGTTGCCGTTGGTGCGGACGATGCGGCCGTAGCCGAACGGCCGCGGAAGATTCGCGGTGATGACGGTCGCGGCGGCGCTCGACTCGATGTGGGCGGCGAGGAGCGCCTTCAGCGAATCGACCGACAGCAGCGGCACATCGCCGGACAGCAGCACGACGGTGCCGGTCTTGCCTTCGAGCAGCGCTCGGGTCTGCAACAGCGCATGGCCGGTGCCCAGCTGCTGCTCCTGCGTCACGAACTGCAGCGACGTGCGCCTGGCGAGGGACTGCTTCACCTCGTCGGCGCCGTGGCCCACCACCAGCGTGATGGTGGCCGGGAAGAGCGCGGAAGCCGTCCGCAGCACGCGTTCGATGACTGTCAGGCCGCCAATTTCGTGCAGCACTTTAGGCAGCCGGGATTTCATGCGGGTGCCCTTGCCGGCGGCGAGGACGACGATGTGGATATCACTCAAGCGGGGAACCAGCTTCCGATGTTAGTCCAGACTCAGCGGTGCACAATTTGGCTATTTGACCAATTTAGTGCGCTCGACGATGTCGTAGATTTGGCGGGCGGTCATGCCGAGCCGCTCTCCAACCGCGCGTGCCACTTCGCGTTTGGTCGTGGCGGCGCCATTTTCTGTTATTTGACCAAACAAACTCAATACTTCATCATCCGTGACTTCGACTGGTGTTCGATCTCCGGCTGCTTCGGGAGGAATCATCACGGTGAACTCACCATGCGGCGAGGCGAACTTCACAAGTAGCTCCTCAGGTAAACCAGTCGCGAACTCTTCATGGATCTTAGTCAACTCACGGGCAATAATAATTGGTCGTTTGATATAACTACCTAATTCTTCAACAGTTTTAAGGAACTTATGGGGCGCCTCGAAGAACACCACCAGGCGCCTTTTGGAGCTGTCGACGGCCTCGGCGAACCATTGTTTGCGGTCTTTTCCCCTAATAGGCGGAAAACCCAGGAACGTGAAGCCATGTGAGGTGATTCCCGAAGCCGAAATCGCGGCGACGACCGCGCTTGCGCCAGGAATTGGCTCAACGGTAAACCCGGCCGCACGGACAGCAGCTACCAGAGGAGCGCCGGGGTCGGAAATGCCAGGGGTTCCGGCGTCGGTCACCAGGGCGACCGATTCCCCTTTCGCGAGTCGCGCGACGATTCGGTCGACGCGGGCGCGCTCGTTGTGTTCGTGGACGCTCAGGATCGGGGTCGTGATCTCGAAGTGGCGGAGCAGAATGCCCGTCCGGCGGGTATCTTCAGCGGCGACCAGCTGGACGAGCTTCAGGATTCTGATCGCCCGCAGCGTCATGTCTTCGAGGTTGCCGATGGGCGTGGCGACCACGTAGAGAACGCCTTTGGACTCGCGGGCCATCTGACAATTTTAAGCTACCATTGCTGGATGGCCTCTCCCCCCTGAAAAGGCCAGTGGACGGAAGCGCAACATTGCGCCAAATGCGTTTAGGCAGGCATGCACGCGGCTGAACCCTTACCTCACTTCGTAGACGACTTCCTTTCCTTCCTCTACGAGGTGCACCCGACCGGCGCCACGATGGACGGTGTCCATACCCACGACGATTTGATCGAGGATTACCGGCGCTCGGCGATCGACACGCACCTCAGCGCGCTTGCCGGTTTCGCGCGCCGGCTCGACGCGATTCCCGTCGACCAGCTGGCGCTGCGCGAGCAGGTCGAGCATCAGATCGTTTCGTCGAATATCCGCGCGCGCCAGTTCGAGCTCGAAGCCACCCGGTCGTGGGAGCGCAACCCGCATGTCTATGCGGACACGCTCGCCTCGAGTCTTGCTGCGCAGGCGATCTTCACCTATGCGCCGGAGACGGATCGTGCGCGCCGGGTGCTGTCGAAGCTGCGCCAGGTGCCGCGGCTGGTGCAGGCCGCGCGCGAGAACATCAAGGAACCGCCGGCGATGTTCGTGAAAGTCGGCATCGAGACCTGGCGCGGCGCGATGGCGTTCATCGACACCGATCTGCCGCGGGCGTTTTCGAACGTCGACGACATCCATCTGCTTGGCGACCTTGACGACGCGTGCAAGGAAGCGACGCAGACGATTGGCGCCTACGCCGACGAACTCTCGAACGACGTCCTCCCCAAAGCCAAAGGCACGTTCCGTCTCGGGCGCGATCGCTTCGAACAGAAGCTGCGGCTCGAAGAGGGCATTACCCTGCCGGTCGACAAACTGCTGGCGATCGCGACGCGCGAGCTGGCGGCGACGCAGGAAGAGTTCAGGCGGCTGGCCGGCCGCTTGAACGGCAGCGATCCGATCGAGGCGTGGCGCAAGGCGAAGCAGAAGCACCCGGAGCCGGGAACGCTGATCTCGACCGCGCGCGGGCAGCTCGACGAACTGCACACGTTCCTGTCGCGCAACGCGATCATGTCGATGCCCGACAGTGGCGGCGTGCAAGTGGCGGCGACACCGGAGTTCTTCCGGTGGTCCTCGGCGAGCATGTGGACGCCCGGTCCGTTCGAGTCGCGGCCGTCGCGCGCGATGTATTACCTCACCGACGTCGATCCCAAATGGGAATCGGATCGCAAGGCCGAGCACCTGCGCGACTTCAATCTGCCGACGCTGTGGGCGATCTCGATCCATGAGGTCTATCCCGGCCACTTCCTGCACTATCAGTTCCTGCGCAAGGTGGACTCGAAGGTGCGCCGCTCGACGATGTTCGCGCCGGCTTCTTACATGGAAGGCTGGGCGCATTACTGCGAGCAGATGATGATCGAGGCGGGTTTCGGCCGCGACGATCACGCGATGAAACTTGGCCAGCTCGCCGAAGCGCTGGTCCGGCTCGCGCGCTTCATCGTCGGCATCCGGCTGCACACCGAGGACTGGTCGGTCGAGCAGGGTGTGCGGTTTTTCAAGGACGAGGCGTTCCTCGAAGAGTCCCACGCGCGGCGGGAAGCCGAGCGCGGCACATTCGATCCGACCTATCTGGTGTACTCAGCGGGAAAGATGATGTTGCTGAAGCTGCGACAGGACTGGTACGACGAGCAAGGCGGGAAGCCATCGTTGCGGGCGTTTCACGACACGCTGCTGTCGCACGGCTCCGCCCCGTTCTGGGCGCTGCGCAAGTTGATGCTGAGCAGCCACAACGACGTAGTATTGGAATAGGACGGCTGTCAGGCAGTCAGGTTGTCAGGCAATCAAGTCGTCAGGGATCGGTAGAAAGACAATATGCCTCTGTATGAGTACCAGTGTGACGCGTGTGCGAACCGGTTCGAGGTAATCCAGCAGTACAAGGACGCCCCGATCGACGTCTGTCCGAAGTGTGGCGGCACGGTCAGTAAACTGCTGTCGTCGCCGGCGATTCAGTTCAAGGGCTCCGGCTTTTACATCACCGACTACGCGCGCAAAGGCAGCGAGACCGCGACGACGAAGTCCGGCGAGGCGAAGAGCGAATCGACGGCCAGCGAGTCGAAGTCGGACAGCAAGTCGGAGAGCAAGAGCGAGACCAAGACCGCCTCGACGAGCGACAGCAAGCCGTCTACTTCAAACTCGTGAGATATTCGCGCAGCGGCCCGGCCAGCTCGGGCCGCTTCATCGCGAAATACGCGCTCGCTTTCAAGAAGCCCAATTTGTTGCCGGTGTCGTGCCTGACGCCATCGACGATGCAGGCATAAATCGGCCGCGACTTCAGCAGGTGCCGGAGGCCGTTGGTGAGCTGAATCTCGCCGGACTGGTCCTTGCCGGTCGCCTGGAGCGACGCGAAGATGTCCGGCGTCAGGATATACCTGCCGATGATCGCGAGATCCGACGGCGCCTGGTTGCGGGGCGGCTTCTCGACCAGATCCGAAACCCGATACACGTTCTTGCCGAACTCCGGCGCCGGTTCGCCGGCAATCACACCATAGCTCGAGACATTTTCCATCGGCACGCGCTCGACCGCGAGCACCGGGCCCCCGGCCTTCTCGAACACGTCGATCATCTGCTGTAACGCCGGCGGGGTCGCGTCGTAGACATCGTCGGCCAGCACCACCGCGAACGGCTCGTTGCCGACCATCGTCTCGGCGACGAGCACGGCATGACCGAGGCCGAGGGGCTCGCCCTGGCGCACGTACCAGACCTGAATCGACGCGGAGATCCTGCGCAGCTCCTCGGCGACGTCCTTCTTGCCGCGGCCGTGGAGAAACGTCTCGAGCTCGGTCGAGACGTCGAAGTGATCTTCGATTGCGCTCTTGCCGCGGCCGGTCACGATGATGATGTTGGGAAGGCCTGAAGCCAACGCTTCCTCGACGCCGTACTGGATGGTCGGCTTGTCGACGAGCGTCAACATTTCCTTCGGAATGGCTTTGGTCGCGGGGAGAAACCTGGTGCCGAGGCCGGCGGCGGGGAAGACAGCCTTACGAATCCTGACGCTCACTCCACTAGAATAGTCGACGTCCATGCTTGATCCTATTTTCGTTCGCGACAATCTCGAAGCGGTGCAAACCGGGATGGCGAATCGCGGTCTGAGCGTCACGGCCGAGTTGCAGCAACTGGCCACCGCTGAATCGCACCGCCGCCGCTTGATCCCGCAGATCGAGGGATTGAAGCGCGAGCAGAACACGTCGGGCGACCAGGTCGCGCGCGCCAAGCGGCAGGGCCTGGACGCCTCGCACCTGTTCGAAGCGAGCAAGCAGCGCGGCGGCCGGATCAAGCAGCTGGAGTTCGAACTCGAGAGCGCCGAGCGGCAGCGAACGGTCCTGCTCGAGGCGTTGCCGAATCTTCCGCACACCAGTGTTCCCGTCGGCCGGAGTGCTGCCGACAACGTCGTCGTGCGAACCTCGGGAGAGCCGCGGGTGTTCGACTTCGAACCGAAGGCGCATTGGGATCTCGGCACCGAGCTCGGCATTATCGATTTCGAACGGGCCACGAAGATTTCGGGGACCCGATTTGCCGTTCTCATGGGCGCCGGCGCGCAGCTCGAACGCGCGTTGATCAACTTCATGCTGGCCCAGCACACCAACGAGCACGGCTACACCGAAGTGCAGCCGCCGTTTCTGGTGTCGTCGACGACGCTGTACGGCACCGGGCAGTTGCCGAAGTTCGAGCAGGACCTCTTCAAGATCGCGGGGGAGTGGGACCTGTATTTGATCCCGACCGCCGAAGTGCCGGTCACCAACTTGTACCGCGGCGAAATTCTCGACGGGCGGCGGCTGCCGTTGAAGTACGCCGCCTACACCCCGTGCTTCCGCAGCGAAGCCGGGTCGTACGGCGCCGACACGCGCGGGTTGATCCGGCAGCATCAGTTCGACAAGGTTGAGCTCGTGAAGTTCGCGACGCCCGAAACCTCGTACGACGAGCTCGAAAGCCTGACGGCCGACGCCGAGAAGATTCTGCGGTTGCTCGGCCTGCCGTATCGAACGATGGTGTTGTCCACGGGCGACATGGGCTTTTCGGCAGCCAAGACCTACGACATCGAAGTGTGGCTGCCGAGCCAGAAGTCGTATCGCGAGATCTCATCGTGTTCGAACTGCGAGGCGTTTCAGGCGCGCCGCGCGAACATCAAGTTCAGGCCCGAGGGCGCGGGCAAGGCGGAACACGTCCACACCTTGAACGGATCGGGGCTTGCGGTGGGAAGAACCCTGATTGCGGTGCTCGAGAACTATCAGCAGGCCGACGGCTCGGTGGTTGTTCCCGATGCGCTACGGCCCTTCATGGGCGGGAAAGACCGCATCAGCTCTCCCGGTCACTGACCGGCGCCTGGTGAGTGTGTTCGGAAGCGCTCCTCCTGGCGCGATGCCACATCGATCTGCTCATCGCGGCGGTGCGCCTCGCCACGAATTGTCCCGCGTCTGCCGCCAGCGCGCACATACCCCTGGCGTTGCCCGGGTAGACCACCACCATCTCAAACCTGCGCGCGTCAGGATTCCACAATCGTTCCCATTCTTCGGCGCAGCCGAGAAATTCGTAGGCCTCGAGGCCTTCGTCGAACGCGCGATGGATGACGTCGTGCGTCAGCTGTACGCCCGGTGAGAAGTGGCGAAGCTCATGGTCGTAGCCGATTTTCAGGGACCACCACCGCCTGTAGGCGACCACCGCGAGTTCGACAGCGACAACCCGACAACCAAACTCCAGAAGGGAAACGCGCAGGCTGCGGTTAGCAGCCGCGAACATCGAGTACTCAGTGAAGAACGCTCGCAGCTCTGGACGGCAGAGGAGCGCGCTCCCAACTTGGCCCTTCCAGCCCGACGCTTCGACCTGCATCACCACTTCGAGCAGACTCGGAACCTCATCCGGTGTTGGCACGAGCGTCTTCGAGACCACCGTCCCGGCCTTGGCGGCCTGCTTGCGCGAGCGCGGTATTTTCGTCCTGGCTCGATGCCCTAACGACTGCAGATAAGTGTTCCAGTCGCCTTCGGTCCGCACTGTCAACGAGGGCGCTGAATCTCGAACGACGATGGTGCCGGGGGCGGTCACCGCGGAGCCGAGCGATCGGGCAACTTCCGAGCCCGCATCTAGTCGGTCCAGCGCGAAAGGAACACCATGCTCGACCAGCGCCCGTGCGAGTGCTCCGAGGGCGCGTGGGTTAAGGGCCAAGACTCCGCCAGGTTCGTTGAGGACGGCCATTCCCATCAACTCCAGCCGCTCGAGTCCCAACCGATGCACAGTGGCGAGTGGCGCGGCCGCGACCAGTTGGCCGTGGTCGCGCACGGTCAGGACGCGCAGCGAGTCAGCGGGGTGCAGGTTGCGGGCGCAACAAAGCAGCCAATCGTGGCCGAGTAGTGGACTTTGCGCCGCGTCCGCAAGCGCCTTCCACTCCTGTTGAATGAGTGAGAACTGATCGCTGGACCGCAGGAACTGAATTTCCACGGATAAGTTATTGTGAAATAAATACTTATCTGATTTTCTGGCGGAGAGGAAGGGATTCGAACCCCTGGAACCCGTGAAGGTTCAACGGTTTTCAAGACCGCCGCTATCGACCACTCAGCCACCTCTCCGCTTGTTTCCTCAGCGATTCTACGCGTTTCTCCCCCTTTGGCGCTGAAGGTTAGCCCCGGGCGCAGCGCCGG
This sequence comes from uncultured Acidimicrobiia bacterium, assembly GCA_963795125.1. Lineage (GTDB taxonomy): Bacteria > Acidobacteriota > Vicinamibacteria > Vicinamibacterales > UBA2999 > 12-FULL-67-14b. The sequence continues at coordinate 51,067 of CAWCGQ010000004.1, forward strand.
CCTTCCTGCCATTGCATCCTTCCCGCCCATTCTGCACCTGGCTTTCGTCCCAGACGACTGAAGTGACCCGTTTTTAGACTCCAAACAGAGGCCATTATAGAACTCAATATGACATAAACAACATATAACGTGCTATAGTTTTCCAGAAACGCAAGCGGCCAGCCGTATTTGATGCTCGCCGTAGGAACCACTCTGTCGGTCACTTTGCTCTGTGAGACGCCAGTCGATATGTCGCGAGAAGGCTCATCTCTAACGCTCTCGAGTCGCCCATCCGGGCTACCGCGTGCTTGGCTTCGTGTGTGGTGGGAGACCTCGGGTCGAAACCTCTCGGCGTCGATGTGCCTGGCTGGAATTGTTGGAATTCTCGCGGCCGCTGATCCCGCGGCGGCGCAGACGAACTTGACTTGGGACCCCAACGGCGCCGCAGCCGGAACGGGAGGCACCGGGACTTGGAACACCACCACGGCGCGATGGTTCAACGGCGCAGCACACGTGCCGTGGAGCGCGGTCAACTTCGACAACGCGATTTTCGACGGCACCGCAGGCACAGTCACGTTAGGCGTCGGAGTCAGAGCGCATGATCTCACCTTTGGTATCACCGGCTACACACTGAGCGGCAGCACCCTGACGCTGGGTGGAGCGACTCCGACCATTACGACGAGCGCCGGAATCGCCAGCATCGGTTCTGTTATCGCCGGTACGGCCGGCTTGTCGACAGCGGGCATGGGCACCCTGATCTTTACGGGCGCTAACACCTACACAGGTGGGACCACGATCGGTGCCGGCACACTGCAGGTCGGCAACGGCGGCACGACCGGCGCGCTTGGGGCCGGCGCTATTACCAACAATGCGGCGCTGGTGATCAATCGCAGCAATGCGGTGACCTTCGCGCAGGCGATCGGTGGCACCGGGACGCTCACCAAGCTGGGCGCCGGCACGACGACGCTGACGGGGGCGAACGGCTACAGCGGCACGACGACGATCAGCGCCGGCGTCTTAAGGGTCGGCAGCGGCGGCACCGCCGGCACGCTGGGCAGCGGCAGCGTGATCAACAACGCCGGCCTGGCCTTCAATCGCTCCGATGCGCTGACGGTCGCCAACGACATCAGCGGCAGCGGCACCGTCTCGAAACTCGCGGCGGGCACGACGACCCTGACCGGCACCAATACCTACAGCGGCACGACGACGATCAGCGCCGGCATCCTGCAGGTCGGCAACGGCGGCACGACCGGCACGCTGGGCAGCGGCGCGGTTACCAATAACGCGGCGCTGCGGATCAATCGCAGCGACGCCGTGACATTGGGACAGAACATCGCCGGGACCGGGACGCTGACGCAGGTCGGGGCGGGCACGACGACCTTGACCGGCACCAATACCTACAGCGGCGTGACGACGATCAGCGCGGGGCGGCTGCAAATCGGCGCGGGCGGCACCACCGGCAGCCTGGGCACCGGCGCCGTCACGAACAATGCCGCGCTCGAGGTCAATCGCAGCAACGCCGTGACGATCGCGCAGGTGATTAGCGGCACCGGGACCGTCACGCACAGCGGCACGGGGACGACGACGCTGACCGGCGCCAATACCTTCAGCGGCGGCACGACGATCAGTGCCGGGACGTTGCAAGTCGGCAACGGCGGCACGACCGGCGCGCTTGGGGCCGGCGCTATTACGAACAATGCGGCGCTGGTAATCAATCGCAGCAATGCGGTGACCTTCGGGCAAGCCATCGGTGGCACCGGGACGCTCACCAACCTGGGCGCCGGCACGACCACCCTGACGGGGGCGAATAGCTACAGCGGCACAACGACGATCAGCGCCGGCGTCTTAAGGGTCGGCAGCGGCGGCACCGCCGGCACGCTGGGCACTGGCAGCGTGATCAACAACGCCGGCCTGGCCTTCAATCGCTCCGATGCGCTGACGGTCGCCAACGACATCAGCGGCAGCGGCACCGTCTCGAAACTCGCGGCGGGCACGACGACCCTGACCGGCACCAATACCTACAGCGGCACGACGACCATTACCACCGGCGTCCTGCAGGTCGGCAACGGCGGCACGAGTGGCACGTTGGGCAGCGGCGCGGTTACCAATAACGCGGCGCTGCGGATCAATCGCAGCGACGCCGTGACGCTGGGGCAGAACATCGCCGGGACCGGGACGCTGACGCAGGTCGGGGCCGGCACGACGACCTTGACCGGCACCAATACCTACAGCGGCGTGACGACGATCAGCGCGGGCCGGCTGCAAATCGGCGCGGGCGGCACCACCGGCAGCCTGGGCACCGGCGCCGTCACGAACAATGCCGCGCTCGAGGTCAATCGCAGCAACGCCGTGACGATCGCGCAGGTGATTAGCGGCACCGGGACCGTCACGCACAGCGGCACGGGGACGACGACGCTGACCGGCGCCAATACCTTCAGCGGCGGCACGACGATCAGTGCCGGGACGTTGCAAGTCGGCAACGGCGGCACGACCGGCGCGCTTGGGGCCGGCGCTATTACCAACAATGCGGCGCTGGTGATCAATCGCAGCAATGCGGTGACCTTCGCGCAGGCGATCGGTGGCACCGGGACGCTCACCAAGCTGGGCGCCGGCACGACCACCCTGACGGGGGCGAACGGCTACAGCGGCACGACGACGATCGGCGCGGGTATTCTGCAAGTCGGCAACGGCGGCACGACCGGCACGCTGGGCAGCGGCGCGATTACCAATAACGCGGCGCTGCGGATCAACCGCAGCGACGCCGTGACGCTGGGGCAGACCATCGCCGGGACCGGGACGTTCACCAAGCTCGGCGCGGGGACGACGACGCTGACGGGAGCAAATACCTACGCCGGCACGACGACGATCAGCGCAGGCGTCCTTCAGGTCGGCAGTGGCGGCACCGTCGGCACGCTGGGTAGCGGGAGCGTGACCAATAACGCCGGCCTGATCATCGATCGTTCAAACGCGATTACCGTCGCCAACAACATTGCCGGCACCGGCACCGTGACCCAGAGCGGCGCGGGCACGACGACGTTGACCGGTACGAGCACATACACAGGAGCGACGGCAGTAAAGGCCGGCACGCTCCGCGTGAACGGATCGCTTGGCAATACGGCGACAACGGTCGAGTCAGGCGCGACACTTGGTGGCTCCGGCAGTCTTACAGGAGGAGTGACCGTGAATGCGGGCGGAAGACTCGCGCCCGGGAACTCCCCAGGAACGCTGACCGTCGGTTCCTTGAACCTTCTGCCGGGAGCCATCGTGGATTTTGAGCTCGCGACGCCTGGCGTTGTCGGGGGTGGAGTGAATGACCTGGTCGAGGTCAACGGCAACGTCACGCTCGACGGTAAACTCAACGTCTCGGCTCTCGGTGGCTTTGGCATTGGCAGCTACCGACTGATCAACTACGTCGGCGCGCTGACCAACAACCTGCTTGACTTCGGTCTCATGCCTGCCGGTTTCGCGTATCAATTACAAACGGCGCTTGCCGGACGAGTGAGTCTACTGGTGGGCAACGCCACGTCCGGTCCGGTTCAATACTGGGACGGCAGCACCGATCCGGTTGGCGATGGAGTGGTGTCCGGCGGTTCGGGCACCTGGACCGCCGGGCCGACCAACTGGACGCTGGCCGATGGCAGCTTCAACCTGGGGTGGGGCGCCCAAACCGCGGCCTTTTCCGGCACGGCCGGCATCGTCACCGTGAACGGACCCATTTCTTTCAACGGTCTTCAGTTTCAGGCCAGCGGCTACAAGCTTGCCGCCGGCGCTGGCGGCGTGCTGACCACGAGCACCGCCGACACCCCCATCACGCTGAGCCCAAGTGTCACGGCGACTATCGAGGTACCAATCGCCGGAAGTGGAGGCATCAGCGTCCGGGGATCGGGGACAGTGATTTTCACCGGCCAGAACACCTACACGGGCGGAACAACGATTGCCACAGGGTCGACGTTGCAGATCGGCGATGGCGGCACCAGTGGCTCCATCATCGGCAACGTCGGCAATGACGGAACGCTGGCGTTCAACCGTTCGGACGTAATTACCTTCGGTGGGGACGTGTCCGGCAGCGGTGCTCTGCGTCAGGACGGCGCGGGGACGCTCATCCTCACCGGCACCAACAGCTACACCGGGGGAACGACGATCGCCTCCGGTGCAACATTACAACTCGGTGCCGGAGGCACGAGCGGCTCAATCATTGGCGAAGTCAGCAACGCAGGCGCCATGGTCTTCAACCGCTCGGACAGCTTTGCGTTCGGTGGCGGCATCTCAGGAGTTGGCGAGGTGCGGCAGGAAGGCAGCGGCACAGTCGTTCTGTCCGGGGCAAATACCTACTCCGGTGGCACGAGCATCCATGCCGGCACGCTGTCGATTTCGTCGGATGGGAATCTCGGAACTGGTGGTCTTGTGATCGACGGCGCCACGCTGCAAACCACTGCCTCATTTTCTTCGGGCCGGCCGACGAGCCTGAGCGCACGGGGCGGCACCTTCAACACCAACAGCGACACAAACTTCTCGGTCCTGGGGAGCGTCGACGGTTCGGGCGCGCTCACGAAAATCGGCGGCGGCACCTTGACGCTCGGCGGTTTCAATAGTTACAGCGGTGGCACGAGGCTCAATGCCGGCACGGTGTCGATTTCACAGGACGCAAACCTTGGCGCCTCGTCTGGCCAGGTCGTCTTCAACGGTGGCACCCTTCGGACCACGGCCGATCTAACCTCGTCTCGCGCGGTGAGCCTCGAGGGCAACGGTTCGATCGAGACGGCAAACGGCTCGACGTTTCTGCTGCAGAGCGGCATATCGGGCGCCGGGACGCTGAATAAATCTGGCAACGGCCGACTGGTGTTGACGGCGTCCAACGCTTATGGCGGCGGCACCAACGTGCAGGCGGGCGCGCTTCAATTGGGCGACTGCAGCACCAGCGGTTCGATTGCGGGGGATGCCCGCGTCGATGGCGTGCTGGTGTTCAGCCGGTCGGATTCCTACACCCATGGCGGCGGCATTTCCGGGAGCGGTGCGGTGGTCAAGGACTGCACGGGAACGACGATCCTGAGCGGCACCAACACCTACGCGGGTGGCACGCTCGTGAACACCGGCATCCTGCAAGGTGATACGAGGAGCCTGCAAGGCGACGTCGTTGACAACGCGGCGTTGCTATTTGACCAGGCATTCGACGGTACGTTCCGTGGGACGCTGTTTGGAGCCGGCACGATGACCAAGGCGGGATCCGGCGCGGTGCTGCTCGCAGGGAATCACGCCCTGCGAGGCCGGACCACCATTCAGTCCGGCACCCTTGGCCTGGACGGGACGCTGGCTGGGGCGGTCAGTGTGTTGCGCGACGGAACCTTTAACGCAGCCGGTGCGGTCGGCGGATCGCTGGTCGTCGATGGCCGCGTCAACGTGTCATCGGCCTCGGCTGAGTTTGGTGTGCTCGGCGTCGCCGGCGACGTAACGTTTCGCCCGGAGTCCGTTTATGGTGTCACCGTCAATTCCGCAGGCCAGAGTGCCGCACTGCTGGCTAACGGGGATGCTACCGTCCACGGGGCAACCGTCGCGGTGACCGCGGAGCCGGGCACCTACGAACGTGTCACTCAGTACGCGGTCTTGCGCGGTCTGGGCGGTGTCTCAGGCACTGCGTCGGCCACCAGTTCGTCGCCGACGCTCGAGCCGCTCGTTTCCCAGAACGACACGACCCTGTTTGTAACGCTGCTGAACAGAGCAGTACCCCTGCAGCTGTTCGCGATCACGAACAACGGTGCGCGCCTCGCCGGCGCGATCGATCGGCTCTACGGGAGGGAGTCGGGCAATCTCGGCGACGCGGCACGCGAGTTGACGGCCCTCGACGATCGCAATCTGGCCCACGCGCTCGATGCCATTTCCGGGGAGATTCACGCGTCGGCGGTTCAATTGGCGGCCATCGACGGGGAGTCGGCCACCGACGCGATTCGATCCGAGATTACCACCCGCATGTCACAGCGCGAGGGCGAAACCGGCGGCGGCTCGGGATGGGGATCAGACGGTTGGAGCGGTTGGCTCCGCTTTCGTGGCGAGCGCAACTCGTTCAAGGCGGACGAGCTTGCCGGCGCCCATGGCGGCAATGGCTTCATCAATGGATTTTCCATGGGCAGGGACTGGACGCGCTCTCGTCGATGGCTGGTCGGTGCCGGCGCCAGCTTTGCCACGGGCCGACTGGCCCTCAATGGATTGAGCGACTCGACAACGTTCGCTTCGCCAAGGGGCATGGCGTACGCGGGCTATGCCGGGACCCGCTGGGCCGTCGATGGCGGCCTTGCCGTCGCGCGGGCCGTCTATGAAACCACCCGCAACCTGCAGTTCACTGCCCTCGCGCCAGCGGGCGGGAGGCTTCTCGATGGCATTGACAGCCAGGCGACGAGCAGGCCAACGGGAATTGCCTCGGAGTTGTGGAGCGAGGCGCGAATCGAAACGCGGGTTGGATCGTGGAAGGTTCAACCCACCGCAGGCCTGCGCCGGGCGCGATACGGGTTGAACGAGTGGAGGGAGGCGGGTGCGGATTCGCTGTCACTCTCCTCCCCCGCACGAGCCATCCATTCTCTTCAGGCTGACATGGGGGTCCGAGTCTCACGAGCGCTCGGCGGGTTCCGGCCCTTTCTCGGTGGAACGGCGCGCCGGGAGCTCACCTCGGGACGAACCGCGGTTGAGCTCAACCTGGCAGATCAAGCGAACGGGTCGTTTGAAGTGGACGGCTTGCAGCTGTCGAAACATTCCACTATCGGTCACGCCGGTCTTCTCTACCGCGCAGGTAAAGTCGGCCTCTCAGTGATGTATGAAGCCAGGGTCTCCCGAAATCAAGTCCGTCAGACACTTCAGCTGGCCATTGGTTTCCAATAGGATCGGCTGAGCGACGATAGAATGATCGAGTGCGACTGTTAATTCCGACACTCATTCTTTGTGCGGCCGTGGCGTGCGGCCGTTCGTCAACGACTCCGGCACTTTCCGAGGGCGCCCCGATGGCCGACAGCGGCATTTCCCAATTGCAGATGGTGGATACAAAAGTCGGCGACGGTGCCGAGGCGCGAGCAGGTCGCGTCGTGCGGGTGCATTACACGGGATGGCTGTACGACGCGAGCAAGGCCGACAAGCGCGGCGAGAAGTTCGACAGCTCGAAGGATCGCAACGACCCGTTTGAGTTCCCGCTTGGTGGCGGCCAGGTGATTCCCGGCTGGGACAAGGGCTTTGCCGGCATGAAGGTGGGCGGCTCCCGCGTGCTGACCATTCCGCCCGACATGGGCTACGGCGCGCGCGGCGCCGGCGGCGTCATCCCGCCGAATGCGACGCTGGTGTTCGAGGTTGAACTGCTCGAGGTGAAATAGGAAGTAGCCAGTAGCCAGTAGACAGTAGCCGGAAAGTCCAGTGTTCTTCTGGCTACCGGTTACTGGATACTGGCTACTGTCATGTTCTGCAAACACTTCGGCGTGTGCGGCGGCTGCACGTTGCCCGGCGTTGCCTACGCCGAGCAGCTCGCGAAGAAACGCCAGGATCTTTCGCGGTTGCTTCGCATGGACGTTTTGCCGTTGATTCCTTCGCCCCGTGAATCCGGCTTCCGCAACAAGGTGTCGTTTGTGTTCGGCCCTTCGACTTCGCTCAGGGCAGGCAACGGCGTGATGGGCCACTACGCGCTGAACTCTCAGCGAATTATTCCGATCGAGGAATGCCCGGTGCACCATGAGCGCGGTAATCGCATTGCCTTTGCGCTGCGCGACAGATTGTTCCGCGCCCGGATTGCGCCTGGCATTCTGCGGCACGTCATTGTCAGGACAACCGCCGACGGCCGCGAGGCATCGGCGATGCTGGTAGTGCGGCAGAACGACAAATCGCTCCGCACACCAGTGCGCGGATTCCTGGCCTCGCCGGACAAGCCGGACGGATTCTTCGTGAACGTCAACGCCAAGCCGGGCCCGTACATGGTCGGCGATGAAACCATCAAGCTCGAAGGGCGCAGTCACGTGAAGGAAGTGATCGCCGGCGTGTCCTATCTGGTCTCGCCGACCGCGTTCTTTCAGACCAATGTTGGAGCGGCGGAAGAACTGGTGAATCTCGTGCTGCAAGAGGTGAGGTCGGCGGGCACGGTGCTCGACCTCTACTGCGGCAGCGGCCTGTTTTCCCTCCAGTTGGCCAAGGCCGGTGCGATGGTGACGGCGGTGGAGGAGAATCGCCAGGCGATTGCCGACGCCGAAGCCAACCTCCGATTGAATCGCCTACCGTCCGGGCGGGTCCGGTTCCTGGCCGCGCGGGTCGAGGACGCTCTGGCGCGCGTGGCCAAAGACCCGTGGGACGTCGTCGTGCTCGATCCGCCGCGCCAGGGGTGTCCGCCGGCAGTGTTGTCGGCGGTGTTCGAGACGATTCGACCCCCGCGCGTGGTCTACGTGTCGTGTAATCCTGATGCGCTCGCCGCGGAATTGCCGGTTATCCTCAACACCGGGTATCGCGTCACCCGAGCGCAGCCCGTTGACATGTTCCCACACACCGAACACATTGAGACCGTGATGGCGTTCGAGCGCGGATGACGCCGCAGCTTCTGACCCGTGCCGTGGTGATTGGGTCCACGGTGCTCGCGGCGTTTGTCGAGGGCTTTCTCGCCACCCCGTACTCGCCGACCGTTTACAGGATCGCGATCGCGGGGTTCCTCCTGCTGCTGCTGGCCGGCGCGCGCCTGCGCGCCATCGCCATGCCCCTGCTGATGGCCGCGCTGTATCTGATGCCGGCGATCCTGATGATCGTGAACGGCGGCGAGGACTTCAGCCTCGACATCATCTGGATCCTGCCGCTGCTGGGATTGATTCTGTCGGGTCGGGGCGCGCTGGCATGGTCGCTGCCCGAGCGCTGGCAGTGGCCGCTCATTACCTGGGCGATGATCGTCGCAATCACCTGGCCGATCGTGTTTCTTCGCGAGGCTGACTTCGCGCCATGGATCCTGCCGCTCGAACGAGTATCGAACACCAGCGTCGGCATGAGTCCGTGGACGGTGACGTTGAATGTCAGCTACTTCGCGATCGGCATCAACGTCGGCATCCTGTTCATCGACGCGCTGTTCCGCTGGTACGCGAGCGAGCGCGAACGCTTTGGTCCTGAAGTGCTCAGGCCACTGGCGATCGCGGCGGCCGTGAGCTGCCTGGTCGCCATCTACCAGGGGCTCTTCGACCTGACCTTCCTGATGCGCGGTTTCTGGACCTACATGATTCGCGCATCCGGGACGATGGCGGATCCGAACAAGCTCGGGGCGCTGACCGCGTTCTGGACGGTCGGTGCGCTGGCGCTGGCGCGCCGCTTGGCGAATCCATGGTCGGTAGTGGTGGCGTCGGCCGGGTTGATTCTCGGTACTGCGGCGGTGTGGCTGTCGGGTTCACGCACCGGGTTGGCAGCGGTCGGTGTCAGCGTGGCAATCGCCGCCGGCGAAGCATTTCGTCATTGGCGCGCGACGCGATCGACCTCAGCGATCGACATCCGGCGTGTCGTCATGATCGGCGCCGGCGCGCTGGTCGTGGTCGTCGCGATGGTGTTGGTTCTCCGGCAGGCCTCCACCCACACCATCGTTCAACGCGGCACGCTCGGCTACCTGCCGTTGGTCGGCGACCGCGGCGTTCTCAAGAGCGCCAATGAATTGCTGTGGGAGCGTTTCGGCTACGGACCGGCGGCGATAGCCATGGTCAAGGAACACCCGGTCGAGGGCATCGGCGTCGGCGCGTTCCACGCCCTCGTGCTCGACTACGGCACGACCGCCGGCTACCGAATTTCGAGCGACAACGCGCAAAGCTGGTTCAGGCACAACGTTGCCGAGTTCGGCCTGCTCGGCAGCATTCCCATGCTGTGGTGGTGTGTGGTCCTGGCGGGGGTGCTGTTCGCGAGAGGTCAGGGCGGCGATCGACTGTCGCTTGGGCTGTTGCGAGGCGTGTTGATTGGTTTCGCGGTGGCGTCGCTCTTCGGGATGCCGGCGCAATCGATCGCCATTGCGATGACGTTCTGGGTGTTCGTGTTCTGGTTCTTCATCGAACAGCAGGGCCTGCAGAACGGCGCGGCTCTTCCATCGCCGCCACGATGGCGCCAGGGGCTCGTGGTTGCGGCCGCGGTGCTTGTCGCGCTGCATGCCGGTGCGACCGTCGTCAACGCGCTGGGCGATCTTCGTCCGCGCGAACGCGCGCAACGCTGGAACTGGTACTACCGCTATGGCTTCGTCCAACCCGACGATGTGGAGCCGGATCCGGGTGGCAAGCCGGTGGGCCGTCGATGGACCGAGAAGCAGTCGCTGGCGGTGATTCCGGTCAAGGGCAAGGTGCTGAAATTCGTGGCGTGGATCGATCATCCGGATGCGGATGTGAACCCGGTTCACACGCAGGTGTGGGCGGACTCGGTGATGGTCTACGAAGGCGACCTGCGGCGCACGCCGCTCGTCCTCGACATTCCGCCGACGCCGGGAAGGAACTACCTGGTGATCGAGACCAGGATCGACCGCTTGTGGCGGCCGAGCGATGCCGGAGGCCGGGATACGCGCGAGCTGGGCCTGTCGGTGCGCGACTGGACGTGGGAATAGCTATCGTTTGATGGTCTTCTCGAGGTACCGGCCGATGGCGTCGTAGGTGTGCTGTTGCTGCCACGCCTCCGCGACGCGCGCGTTGAGGTCCGACAGCCGGCTCGCGCGATCGAGAATCGGCGCGTAGAACGACTCTTTCGTCAGCGCAAACGCGCCGGGAGGAATTGAAGCGAGCGTCTCGGCCACCTCGGTCGCACGGTCGAGCAGCATTCCCGCCGGGCACTTCTCATCAATCAACCCCATCGCCTTGGCCTCGTCGATCGGCACCGTTCGGCCGCTGAAGACCAGATCGCGGAGGTGTCCGTCGGGCACGCGCGCGGCCATGATCTGCAGCGGCAGCGAGGGGAAGGGCACGCCAACCGCGAGCTCCGGGATGCCGATGCGGCCGGTTCCCTCCGTCATGATGCGGTGATCGCATGCAGCGGCGAGGATGCAGCCGCCGGCGATGGCATGACCATTCACGGCGGCCACGATCGGCTTGGGAAAGGTCAGCGTCGACAGCAGGAACTGGTCAAGGACCGGCAGGAAACGGCGGGCATAGTCGGGACCATCCTTGATCAGGCGGAGCAGGTCGACGCCCGCGGAGAACGACGAGCCGGTGCCGGTGACAATCACCGCCCTCACCGACGAATTCCTCGCGTCCGTCAGTTCGGCGGCCAGCGCCTCGCCGAGCTCGAAGTCCATCGCGTTGACCTTGCCGTGAACCAGCTTCAGCACGCGGATGCCGTCCGAATCCTTGCGTTCAATCATGGGGGCACAGATTACACAGAGTTCCCGGGTTTAACAGATAAAATCCGATCATCCGTGAGCGAACACGCGTGACGAGCAACGTCGTCCCCGCCAGGCCGGCAGCAACGGTGGTAGTGCTGCGCGAAGCGACGAGCGATCCGTTCGAGATCCTGATGGTGCGCCGCAACGACACGGTGGCGTTCATGGCCGGCTCCTACGTGTTTCCCGGCGGCCGCGTCGACCAGGGCGACCAACCGCGTCACGGCGCGGCGATGCGGCCGGCGGTGTTCGGCGATCTCAGCGACGCCGAAGAGGCGGCATACCGGGCGGCGGCGGTGCGGGAGCTGCTTGAAGAGGCCAACGTCAGCATCACGGTCGACGATCTCGTTCCGCTGGCGCACTGGGTCACGCCGGAGATCGAAATCCGCCGCTACGACACCCGCTTCTTTGTGGCAAAGATGCCGCCGGGGCAGACGCCAAAGCACGACGAGGGTGAGACGACCGCGCTCGAGTGGCTGTCGCCGAGCGCGGCGATCGCGCGATTCGAGCGCAGGGAGCTGCTGCTGCCGCCGCCGACATGGACCACGATCCGCCAGCTCGCGCATCGCCGTTCGATCGACGACACGCTGGCGTGGGCGCGCTCGAGACCGATCGTGCGGGTGATGCCCGGGTTCTTCAAGGATGGCGACCTGGCGACGCTGACGCTGCCGGGCGACCCGCTGTTTCCCACACTTCCCGGTTGGGAGATTCCCGAAGAGACGCGGTTTGTGTTGCAGGACGGAGCCCGATGGCAGCCGCTGAAGCGCTGATCGCGGCGATCGATCGGGTGATCGAGTACTTCAATGCGCGACGAATGGATCTGCCGGATGGGTTCTTCGATCGCAAGACGCAGTTCCTAATCAACGGCACGGCCTTCGAGTCGCTGTTGAGCACGACGCCGAACGACCCTCTGGTCATGATGCTGGCGCGCGGGCCGGCGGGATATCGCTTCACCGTAGTGGCGCTGCAGCACGCCGTCCCAGACGTGAAGCTCGAGCGCGGTGAGGTGGCCACGGACGGCGAGCCGTTCCGAGTCACGCTCGACGTATGGCTGTCGGGGACGCTGCGCGGCAGCGGTGAACCGGTGAACGAACTGGTCCAGGTAGCGCTGCGGCTCGCGCCGGCGGGTCAGGTGGAAATTGCCGAAGCCACCATGGATCCGACCGCGCTCGACAAGATTCGCACCGCGCGGCAGCGCCCCGGCTAAACCCGGACGCCGAGCCGATCAGTCTGGATTGATGAAGCGGTAGAGGACGCGAATGATGCGGTAGGCCTCCGGCATCGTCGCCCGAGAGAACTCGACGGTGTCGGGCGCGACGAGCCGGATCTCGCTGAAGGCGGTGGCCACTTCGGGAATCGTGAAGTTTCGCAGTTGCATGCGGACCTGGTAGGCGGCCTGGCGATCGCGCGCCGGCTTGCGGGCGGAGGCGACCCCTGCTTTGGCGGCAGCCTGGATCTCGCGCCGCGCCTCGGCCGGCGCCGTGGCCTCGACGGCGCGCATGTTGATGGCGCGCTTCACCACCACGCCGCGGATGTCCGGGGTCCATTCCCGCTGCTGTTCAACCGCCACATCGTCGCCGCTGATCATCACGACCGGCACGCCGTACCAGGCGGCCATCAGGCTGTTCAGCCCGCCTTCGCCGGCCGATCGGCCATTGACCTGCACATCTTTCACCACCCCCGACCCGGTGTGCGCGAACAGCCCGCGCGGCGAGTCGGCCTTGGCGTGATAGCCGACGAAGATCACGGCATCGAAGGATTCGTCGAGTCCCTCGACCATGCCGTGGCGCTTGAAGCTGTGGCTGATCAGGCGCGCGCGGGGATCGAGATCTTCGGGAAGCAGGTTGCGCTGGCTGCCGTGCGAATCGTTGACGATCACCTGAGTGGCGCCGCCTTCGAACGCGCCGCGAATGGCGGCGTTGGCATCCTCGGCCATCAGCTTGCGCGAGCGGTTGTACTCCGCGCCGCCGGCGCCGGTCTGATCGTCGCCGACCACGCCGCTGATGCCTTCCATGTCGACGGAGATGTAGACCTTGCGCGTTTGCGCTTCAGACCACGAAGCCAGGCCAAACACCAGGGACACCAGGGCCACGACGACGAATTTTCTCAACGCAAAACTCATTGCATCCCCCAACTGAGCCTTCGCGATCGTCGCGTTTACGGGCTGGTCTCTTCCGGCATCTCCAGTACCGCCCTCACGAACATCTGCTCGGGAAGTCCGCCCATGATCTCGATGGTTTCATTGACGATCGTCTTGGGCACGCCCGTGACGCGGTACTTGCGGCTCAGCTCCATGAACTCGGTCGCTTCGATCGCGTCCGCCGTGATGTTCTCGTTCGCCGCTGCCATCTTGTGTGCGAGGACGACCGCCCTCGGGCAGTGCGGTCAAGTCGGTGTTGAGAACACCTGGATATGCGTGGGCCGGTCGACCGCCTGAATCCACTTCATGGTTTCGGGATCGAGATCGATCTTGCCGGTCCCGGCCACGATGATCGCTTCGACCAGACCGACGAATTCATAGCCGGTCGGCGCTCCGTACATCCGCATGCGGGTGTCGACGCCGTCGCTCAGGATGACAATTGCCGGCGCCTTGTCGATCTTGTACTTCGCCTTGTCCTCGGTATCGAGCACGAAGCTCTTCTCGACGACGGCAATCTTGTCGTTGAGGCTCGCGATCTCCTTGAGGATCTGCTTGGCGACGTCGCCGCTTTCCGATCCGCCGATGGTCTGGGTGAAGAGAACGAGCTCGACGGGAAGGGTGATGGACGACAGGTGCTGCTTGAGCGTCGCTTCGTCCTGGGGAGAGAGTAGGCCCATCTCCCGATTCTATCGCTTAGAACTTGAATAAATCGTCGAAGGCCTTCTTCGCGCCGGTCGGCTCTTTCGGATTGGTGTTCTGGCTTACGGCCGCGGTGGTTTCGCGCTCCCACGTGGTGCGGCCGCTGAACTCCTTGCAGTCGTTGGCAGCGTCCTTTGGCGACACCCGGGCCGGTTGTCTGACGGCGCATTCAAAAGTCGCCGCCGGATCGAAGTTGACGCACTGGACGCACGACCGCAGATCGACCTGGCACTTCGGACATTTGCTGAGCGACATGATCTGCGGATCGACCGTCGTGCCGCAGCGCGAGCAGCGTGCCACCTGGCGGGACCCCATCATGCGCGGATTGCGCGCGCCTTCGGAAGAGATGCGGCGCGCCCCGGCCGGGGCGCCCGGTTCGCGGTCGGGCCGACTGGCGCCGCTGTCGGGGCGCGGCCCCGACGGCTTTGGCCGATCGCGGTTGTCGTCCTGGTAGCCGCGTTGCCGGTACTTGCGTTCGTCGCTCATCGCGTGGGGGAAAACGGCTGAAGCATTACGGAGAACTATACGTCCGCCTTCGCGCTTTGTGCCATGAACCGTTCGGGCCATGGAGCCAGGGCGCACGGTGGAGGCAACCGACCCGCCATGGCCCGCCTCCGCGCAAGACGCGAGGCGAGATTACGGCGCGTCTGACAGTGGGGGAAGCACCGGGTGGCCCGCCACCATGCGCTGGCAGGATGCTATTAATGCGCTCAGCGGATGAGATTGTCAACTTGAATTCGTTTAGAGTTCCGTCTGGAGAATTACCCATGAAGCGCGTTCCAGGCTCGTTTGCCGTCGTCACCTGTCTGCTGCTGCTGTCTCCCCTGAGCGCTCAAGAGAAACCATCCTCCGCGAACGCCGCGGAGGGCAAGCGCGGGCGCTCGTTCACCGACGCGCTCGAACAGCCGGTGGTCGGCGACCCGCAGCTGTCGCCCGACGGCAAGCAGCTGCTGTTCACCATCGACCGGGCGGACTGGAAATCGAATCGCCGGGTCGGTCACATTTATCGCATCAACGCCGACGGCTCGGGGCAGGTGCAGCTGACGTTTGGCGAGCGCGGCGAGTCGAGCCCGCGCTGGTCGCCGGACGGCACGTCGATCGCGTTCACCACCCGTCGCGACGCCGACGCCAACAACCAGATTTATCTCCTCAGCGTGTCGGGCGGCGAAGCACGCCGCCTTACCAATCATCCGAGCGCGCCCGGGTCGCTCACCTGGGCGCCGGACGGCACGTCGATTTACTTCGTGGCGGCCGACGCCAAGTCGGCGGAGGAGCGCGAGCGCGAACGGATGTTCGACGATGTCTATGCGTTCGAGGAGAACAATTTCAAGCAGCGCCACCTCTGGGCCGCGGATCTCGACGGCAAGACCAGGCGCATCACCGAAGGCGACTGGAACGTGAGCGGCTACGAGCTGAGCGCGGACGGCAAGCGGATCGCGATGCAGCGCATGCCGAGCCCGCTGCTCGAGTTCAGCGACCGTACCGAAGTATGGGTGATGGACGCCGGCGGCGCCAATGCCAGGCAGCTCACCAGCAACCGGGTGCCGGAAAGCAACGCGTCGCTCTCGCCGGATGGAACGATGGTGCTCTACACGTCGGGCTCGAACGAGCAGGGCGACATCTATTACAACGGCAAGCTGTTCCTGGTGCCGGCCGCCGGCGGGACGCCGCGCATCCTGCTGCCCGCCGAGGTCACCTACGGCGTCGAGAACGCGTCCTGGAGCAAGGACGGCAAGAGCATCCATTTCACGGCCAACATGGGGGTCCACGACCAGATCCTGACGGTCGACGTGGCGTCGAAACAGGTGTCGCAGATTACCAGCGGCGACCACGCGCTCGCCGGCTGGGGGTTCAACGACAACACCGGCACGCACGTGTTCATGCGCAACACCTTCGAGCGGCCGAGCGAGGTCTACATGCTCGCGGCCACTGCCGGCGCGCAGCCGAGGCGCGTCACCGCGATCTTCGACGACGAGCTCGCCAGGTTCAAGACGGCGCGGCAGGAAAGGATTACGTGGAAGGGCCAGGACGGCGTGACGATCGAGGGCCTGCTGACGTATCCGCTCGAATACCAGCCCGGCACGAAATATCCGCTAATCGTCCAGACGCACGGCGGCCCGGCGTCATCGGATCAGTACGGGTTCTCGACCGACAACCAGGTGTACGCCGCGAAGGGCTACGCGGTGCTGCGGCCGAACTACCGCGGCAGCACGGGCTACGGCGACACCTTCATGCGCGACATGGTCAAGGGCTACTTCAAGCAGTCGCATCTGGATGTGATGACGGGCACCGACGCGGTGATCGCGATGGGGGTGGCCGATCCTGCCCGGCTGGTGAAGATGGGCTGGAGCGCGGGCGGCCACATGACCAACAAGATCATCACCTTTACCGATCGCTTCAAAGTGGCGAGCAGCGGCGCTGGCGCGGCGAACTGGATCTCGATGTACGCGCAGAGCGACCACCGGGAATTCCGCACGCCGTGGTTCGGCGGCACGCCCTGGCAGGCCGATGCGCCGATCGATCTTTACTGGAACAACTCGCCGTTGAAGGACGTGGCGAAGGTGAAGACGCCGACCATCTTCCTGGTCGGCGAGCAGGATCCCCGGGTGCCGCTGCCGCAATCGATCGAAATGTTCCGGGCGCTCAAGTCCAATGGCGTCCCGACCCATCTGTATGTGGCGCCCCGCGAGGGTCACGGCTGGACCGAGCTGCGGCACCGGCTGTTCAAGTTGCAGATTGAGATGGAGTGGTTCGAGAAGTACGTCAACAATCGTCCGTACGTCTGGGAAAAGGTGCCTGGCGACGACAAGAAAGCGACTGTCCTGCCGACCAGCACGGCTGGGCAGAAGTAACAGGCGGCGGGGGCGTGCGATTCTTTCTGAACGATCGCCGACTAAAAGTGTCGGCTTTCCGCTCTCTTGTTTTGTGCCTCCTCACCAACATAGAATGAGCTTGAGAAATTTTTCACAAGACTCTCGTCCCGACAAAAACGAGATAAAGTGAGCTGTTTTTGCGCCGCTCGTAGTTTCCGCGCGGCGCGGCTTAACTAACCCCAGGGGCTGCTGGATCGCATGTCGCAGGTATTCCCGAAAAGTGCTAACGCCTGGTCGAAAGCCAGTGTCATTGCGATCGTCTTCGTGCTGCTGGGCCTCGGCCTCGTCGTGCTGACGATCCAGCGATCGGACTTTGTCACCAGCGCGAATTCGTTCATTGAGCAGCCGGTGCAGTTCAGCCATCAACATCACGCGGGTGGCATCGGCATCGAATGCCGGTATTGCCACACCTCGGTTGAAGTGTCGCCGTCGGCCGGCATTCCGCCGACCAAGACCTGCATCAACTGCCACTCGCAGATCTGGAACACCAGCCCGTACCTCGAACCGGTACGCGCCAGCTTCCGCGACGACAAGCCGCTCAACTGGAAGCGGGTTCACGATCTGCCGGACTTCGTGTATTTCAACCACAGCATCCACGTCCGCAAGGGGGTTGGCTGCGAAACCTGCCACGGCCGCGTCGATCGCATGCCGCTGATGGTGCAGAAGGCGTCGCTGCAGATGGAATGGTGTCTCGACTGCCATCGCGATCCTGCCAAGTACGTCCGGCCGCGCGATCAGATTACGGCGATGGGCTATGTGCCGGCGGAAGCCCAATCGGTGATCGGCCCACGCCTGGTTTCGGACTACAACATCGCCGGCAAGGAAAGCCTGACCAATTGCTCGGTGTGCCACCGATGAGCCTCGAGAAGACACCCATGGAATCGGCCGAAGACGTCACCAAGCGGGGTTCGCCTGCGACCATCGACCTCAAGGCGGTGCGCGCGAAACTGCAGCCGGGCGCGCCCGAGGTGTGGCGCAGCCTCGACGAAGTGAGCGGGACCACGGAGTTCAAGGACTACCTGCACCGCGAATTTCCATCGAACGCCTCCGAATGGCTCGACCCGGTTGGCCGCCGCAACTTCCTGAAGTTGATGAGCGCATCGATGGCGCTCGCCGGTGTTACCGCATGCACGGTGCAGCCCGACGAACTGATCGTTCCGTACGTCCGGCAGCCTGAAGAGGAGATTCCCGGCAAGCCGCTCTACTTTGCGACCGCGATCACCCACGGCGGCGTCGCCTCCGGCCTGCTGGTGGAAAGCCACGAAGGCCGTCCGACCAAGATCGAGGGTAATCCCGAGCATCCCGCGAGCAAGGGCGCCACCGATCTGTTCGCGCAGGGTTCAGTGCTGACGCTGTACGATCCGGATCGCTCGCAGACGATCCTGCAGCTCGGCGAAATCCGTCCGTGGAGCGCCGTGATTGCCGCGATTCGCGGCGGTCTTTCGGCGCAGGCGGCGTCAAAGGGTGCGGGCCTTCGCATCCTGACCGAAACCGTGGCATCGCCGACGCTGGCCGCCCAGATTCAGCAAGTGCTCACGATGCATCCGGGCGCGAAGTGGATCCAGTGGGAGCCGGTCAACCGCGACAACGCGCGCGCGGGCGCGCGCACCGCGTTCGGGCAGTACGTCGAGCCGCTCTACGATCTGACCAAGGCCGACGTCATCCTCTCGCTCGACGCCGATTTCCTCGCCTCGGACGGCGCGCCGAACTTGACCTACATGCGACAGTTCGCGTCGCGCCGCCGCGTCGAAGACAGCGCCGACAATCTCAACCGGCTCTACGTGGTCGAATCGGATCTCACCGTGACCGGCGGCCGCGCCGACCATCGCCTGCCGCTCAAGTCGAGCCAGGTTGAAGCGTTTGCGCGCGCCGTTGCCGCCGCCGCGGGTGTCAGCGGGATCAGCGCCACTGCCCCGGCGGAGTCGAGCGCGTTTGCCGCTGCCGTCGCCAAGGATCTTGCGGATCACGGAGGCCGCGCCGTGGTGATGGTCGGCGATGCGCAGCCGCCCGCGGTGCACGCGCTCGCGCACGCGATCAACGCCGCCATCAGCGCGCCGGTGACGTATCTGCCGACTCCGGAAATCGTTCCGTCGGACCAGAACGCCGCATTGTCCGAGCTGGTCTCGGACATCAACGCCGGCCACGTGCAGATGCTGGTGATCGTTGGTGAGTCCAACCCGGCATTCACCGCGCCGGCCGACTACAACTTCGTCGAGGCGATGCGCAAGGTCAGCCTGGTCGTGCACTCGGGGCTGTTCTTCGACGAAACCGCGCGGTTCAGCCACTGGCACATTCCGGGCACGCACTATCTCGAGGCCTGGAGCGACGCGCGCAGCCTCGACGGCACCGTGTCGATCGTGCAGCCGCTGATCCAGCCGATGTATGGCGGCAAGTCGGCGCACGAACTGATTGCGACGATGTCGGAGCGGCCGGAACGCGCCGGCTACGATGTCGTCCGGGAGTATTGGCAGACGGCTGGCAAGCCAGGTCGGGCGGGTGTGGCCGCCCAATCGGCGCCGACGGCTGCTGGCAGCACACCGGCAAACCCGGCTCAAGCTGCGGCAGCGAATCCATCCGGCCCACCGGCGTCAGCGGCTTCTGAATTCGAGCAGGCCTGGCGCAAGTGGTTGCACGACGGTTTCATTGACGGTTCTGCGGCGGTGGCGGGCGCCGCGGCCGCGACGGTTGCGCCTGATGTCGCGACGCGCATCACCACCCAGGGCGCCGCGATCGACGGTCTCGAGCTGAACTTCCGCCGCGATCCGACGATCTACGACGGACGTTACGCCAACAACGGCTGGCTGCAGGAGCTGCCCAAGCCGATGAGCAAGTTGACGTGGGACAACGCCGCGCACATCGCGCCAGCAACCGCGTCGGCTCACGGCCTGAAGAACGGCGATCTCATCGCGATTGAACACGGCGGCCGGTCGCTGACCGTGCCGGTGTTGGTGCTGCCCGGTCATGCGCAGGATTCGCTGACGTTGGCCGTCGGCTATGGCCGGACGCAGGCGGGACGCGTCGGGAATGGCACCGGCTTCAACACCTATGCGCTGCGTGGATCGGCGGCGCCATTCTTCGGTGCGGCCACGATGGCCAAGACGGGCGGCGACTACCAGCTCGCCATGACCCAGGAGCACTGGGCCATCGAGGGCCGCAACCTGGTTCGCTCGGCCACGCTCGAGGACTTCAAGAAGAACCCGACGTTCGTCAAGCAGATGGAGCACTTGAAAGAGGGCCCGCGCATCTCGCTCTACGCCGACAAGGAATACCGCGGCCAGCAGTGGGGCATGTCGATCGACATGAATGCCTGCACCGGCTGCGCGGCCTGCGTCATCGCCTGCGTTGCGGAGAACAACATTCCAGTGGTCGGCAAAGCGCAGGTGCACACCAACCGCGAGATGCACTGGCTGCGGATCGATCGCTACTATGCGGGCAATCCCGACAACCCCGATGTGTATTACCAGCCGCTGCCCTGCCAGCAGTGCGAGAACGCGCCGTGCGAAGTGGTCTGTCCGGTGGCGGCGACGACCCACAGCGCGGAAGGCCTGAACGACATGGTCTACAACCGCTGCGTCGGCACGCGCTACTGTTCGAACAACTGCCCGTGGAAAGTGCGACGCTTCAACTTCCTGCTCTACCAGGACTGGAACACCCCGCAGTTCAAGCTGCAGCGCAACCCCGACGTCACGGTCCGCAGCCGCGGCGTCATGGAAAAGTGCACCTACTGCGTGCAGCGCATCAATTCGGCGCGCATCCAGGCCAAGCGCGAGGATCGCGAGGTGCGCGACGGCGAGATCCTGACCGCCTGCCAGGCGGTGTGCCCGACCGACGCGATCGTCTTCGGCAACATCAACGACCCCAACAGCCGGGTCGCGAAGCTGAAGGCCAGCCCGCGTAACTACGCCATGCTGGAAGACCTCAACACCCGGCCGCGCACCACCTATCTGGCCGCCGTGAAGAACCCGAACCCGTCGCTGCCGTTACCGAACCCGATGGTCGGCGGCCATCACGAAACGACGCATGACGCGCCGGAGCCCGGCGGACACTAATGGCAAACCCCGCACCTTCTTCAACGGCGCTGCTCGAGCCGCCGGTCATCCTTCCGGGCCATGACTTCGAGACCGTCACCGAGACGGTGGCGGAGGTCCCGCTTTCGAAGCGGTACCCGCTCGGCTGGATCGCGTTCCTGATCGTGTCGCTCGGCCTGCTCGGCATGCTGCACATGGCGCTGGGCTACCTGGTGATGACCGGCATCGGCATCTTCGGCACCAACCAGCCGGTCGGCTGGGCGTTCCCGATCATCAACTTCGTCTGGTGGATCGGCATCGGCCACGCCGGCACGCTGATCTCGGCGATTCTGCTGCTGTTCAAGCAGCAGTGGCGCATGTCGATCAGCCGCTTCGCGGAAGCGATGACGATTTTCGCGGTGGCCTGCGCGGCGATCTTCCCGGTGTTCCACACCGGCCGTCCGTGGCTCGCGGCCTACTGGTTGTTCCCGTATCCGAACGCGATGGGCCTGTGGCCGCAATTCAAGAGCCCGCTGATCTGGGACGTGTTCGCGGTTTCGACCTACGCCACGGTGTCGATCGTGTTCTGGTATGTCGGCATGATTCCCGACCTGGCGACGCTGCGCGATCGCGCCACCTCGAAGATCAAGTCCCGTATCTACGGCCTGTTCTCGCTCGGCTGGCGCGGTTCGGCCCGTCACTGGCACCGCTATGAGGTGGCGTCGTTGATCCTCGCCGGCCTTTCGACCCCGCTGGTGCTGTCGGTGCACACCGTCGTCAGCTTCGACTTCGCGGTGTCGGTGATTCCCGGCTGGCACGCCACCATCTTCCCGCCGTACTTCGTCGCCGGCGCGATCTACGCCGGTTTCGCGATGGTGCTGACGCTGGCGATTCCGGTGCGCCGTTTCTACGGCATGGAGAGCCTGATCACCATGCGGCACATCGACAACATGGCCAAGATCACCCTGGCCACCGGCTTGATCGTCGGCTACGGCTACACCATGGAAGCGTTCTTCGCG
The DNA here is from genome assembly GCA_963795125.1 of uncultured Acidimicrobiia bacterium. GTDB lineage: Bacteria > Acidobacteriota > Vicinamibacteria > Vicinamibacterales > UBA2999 > 12-FULL-67-14b. Next base: position 73,116 of record CAWCGQ010000004.1, read on the forward strand.
TGGTACAGCGCGAACCCGCACGAGAAGTTCATGATGTGGAACCGCATGACCGGCCAGTACGCGTGGTCGTACTGGACGCTGATCGCGATCAACGGCGTGATGGTGCAGTTGCTGTGGCTCAAGCGGGTTCGCCAGAACACCACGCTGCTGTTCGTGATGTCACTGCTGATCGGCGTCGGCATGTGGCTGGAGCGGTTCGTGATTGTCGTCACCTCGCTGGCCAACGATTTCGTGCCCTCGTCGTGGGCGCGCTACTCGCCGACCGTGTGGGATTACATGCTTTTTGCGGGCACGTTCGGGCTGTTCCTGACGGCGTTCCTGCTGTTCCTGCGCTTCGTGCCGATGATTTCGATGTTTGAAGTCAAGACGCTGCTGCCGCAGGGCAAGGTGAAGGTGGAACACTGATGGCTCACGCACCTGAGGCGTCAAACGCGGTCTACGGCGTGATGGCCGAGTACGACAGCGGCCAGCAATTGCTCGACGCCGCGCGGCAGGTGATGTCGCACGGCTTCACCCGGGTCGAGGCCTACTCGCCGGTGCCGATCGAGGAACTGAACGACGTCATTCACAAGACGCGTACGGTCCTGCCGAAGTTGGTCCTGGCCGCCGGGTTGACGGGCATGGCGAGCGGGTTCGGGCTGCAGTACTGGGCGTCGGTGATCGAGTATCCGATGAACATCGGCGGCCGCCCGGAGGCGAGCTGGACGACGTTCATCGTGCCGTCCTACGAACTGACGATCTTGTTCGCGGCGCTGACCGCCGCGTTCGGCATGATCGTGCTGAGCGGACTGCCGCAGCCCTACCATCCGGTGTTCAACGTCGATCGCTTTTCGATGGCGAGCTCGGACAAGTTTTTCCTGGTGATCGAATCGACCGATCCGAAGTTCGGCGACGCCGGCAGCGTCCTGCACGGCACGGGCGCGAAGGGAGTCTACGACGTTGCTGAATAAGGCCACCGAAGGCTCAGAAGGCGCCGGCATGAAAATGTCCCGACTGCTGTTGGCCGTCGTCGCTGCCGTCGCGTTTACCGCCGGCTGCCGCCAGGACATGCACGATACGCCGCGCTACGAGGCGTTCGAAGCGAGCTCGTCGTTCGCCGATAACCGCGCCTCGCGCACGCCGCCGGCCGGCACGGTCGCGCGCGGCTGGCTGCGCGAGGACGAGGCGCTCTACACCGGCAAGATCGCCGAACAGCCGGTCGATGAATTTCCGTTCCCGATCGGCCGCGAGGAGCTGGTCCGGGGACAGCAGCGCTTCAACATTTACTGCACGCCGTGCCACGGGCAGCTCGGCGACGGCAACGGCATGGTGGTGTCGCGCGGCCTGCGCCAGGCGGCTTCCTATCATCAGGACCGGCTGCGCCAGGAGAAGCTCGGCTACTTCTACGACGTGATCACCAACGGCTTCGGCGCCATGCAGGGCTACGCCGAACAGATCCCGGTGCGCGATCGCTGGCTGATCGTCGCCTACGTGCGGACGCTGCAGATGAGCCAGCACGCGTCGATCGACGACGTGCCGGCGGATCGCCGCGGTCCGCTCGAGGCGCCGGCCGCCGCCGCGGCGGGTCAAGCCGGTGCAACCGCAAAACCGGCGGAGAAACACTAGTGTCGACTGTGACTGCAACTTCGGAAACCTACACCGCGTCCGGCCCTGCGCTGCCGGGCATGAAGCAGTTCGGCATGATCGCCGGCGTGCTCGGCGTGGTGCTGGCCGTGGCCGGCTTCTTCATGTCGGGCGCCGATCGGTTCTTCCAGGCCTACCTGGTGGCCTACACCTTCTGGATGGGTGTGGTGCTCGGCAGCCTCGCGCTGTTGATGGTGCAACACCTGTCGGGCGGCGTCTGGGGCCTGGTGCTGCGGCGCCCGTTCGAAGCGGCGGTGCGCACGCTGCCCTACATGGCGGTGCTGTTCCTGCCGATCGCCTTCGGGATGCATTCGATTTTCGAGTGGTCGCGTCCAGAAGCGGCGAGCGATCCGATCCTGTCGCAGAAGGCGCTCTACCTCAACGTGCCGTTCTTCCTGGCGCGGCAGGTCTTTTACTTCGCGGTCTGGACCACCATCGGCACGCTGCTCAGCAAATGGTCGAACGAGCACGATCGCACCGGCGATCCGGCGCTGGTCGACAAGCTCTCGAAGCTGTCCGGCGCCGGGCTGCTGATCTACGGCCTGACGGTGACCTTCGCGATGGTCGACTGGACGATGTCGGTGAACGCGCACTGGTTCTCGACGATTTGGGGGATGCTCTACGCCGGCGGCCAGGGGCTATCGGCGTTCGCCTTCGGGATCATCGTGCTGCTGATGCTGGCGCAGACCGCGCCGCTCAATAAGGTCATCACCACGCATCACTTCCACGACCTTGGCAAGCTGCTGTTCGCGTTCCTGATGCTGTGGGCCTACCTGTCGTTCTCGCAGTTCCTGATCATCTGGTCGGCGAACCTGCCGGAAGAGATTCCGCACTATATCAACCGCTGGGACAACAGCTGGCGCTGGCTGAGCGTGTTCATCGTCGTCGGCCACTTCATCGTCCCGTACACGCTGCTGCTGTCGCGCGATCTGAAGCGCAACATGTTCCAGCTGCGGGTGATCGCGACCTGGCTGCTGTGCGCGCGCTGGGCCGACTACTACTGGCACGTCGCTCCGGAGTTCCACCACGACGGCTTCAGTTTCAGCCTGCTCGACTTCGCGCTGCCGCTGGCGCTCGGCGGGATCTTTCTTTCGCTGTTCGTGTCGCAACTGTCGGGCCGCTCGCTGTTGCCGGTCAACGACGCGCAAATGGAAAAGGCGCTGCATCACCATGTCCACTGAGCACCACGGCATCGACCCCGAATACGGGCCGACCCCCCCGGGGGCCAAGTACGAGCACACCGACATCGACGTCAATGTCGGCTACAAGTTCGGCTTGTGGCTGGCGATCTCGATGCTGATCTCGATCGGCATCGTCACCGGCGTGTTCTATCTGTTCGAAGGCCAGGAGAAGACCGCCAACGCGCTGGCGCAGAAGTACCCGCTCGCGGTCGGGCAGCAGAAGGCGCCGCCGACGCCGAACCTGCAGAACCAGCCGTTCAAGGACATCTACACGCTGCGGCAGGGTGAAGCGGAGAAGTTGAGCAGCTACGGCTGGGTCGACAAGGAAGGCGGCATTGCGCGCCTGCCGATCGACCGCGCCATGGACGTGATGCTGGAAAGAGGCTTCCCGGCGCGCGCCGACGGTGGCGGTGCGCTGAACGTCGTGACCCAGGACAGCTCGTCCGGAAGGACCCTCGTCCCGAGATGAGATTGATTTCTCTGCGAACGGCAATCGGCCTGATGAGCGTCGTGCTCATGGCGGCGGGAGTGTCGGCGCAGGGCAACGGTCCGGGCCTGCGTCCAGAACCGGGCATGCCGTCGAGCCAGACGCCGACACCGCTGAGCAACGTGTCGTTCGAACAGCGTTTGAACGAGCAGCTGCCGCTGGATCTGCCGTTCAGGGACGAAGCCGGCAACACCGTCAAGCTTGGCGATTATTTCGGGCGCAAGCCGGTGATCCTGACGTTCGTGTATTACGAGTGCCCGATGCTGTGCACCGAAGTGCTCAACGGCCTCGAGAGCTCGCTGCGGGTGTTGAACGAGACGGTCGGCAGGGAATTCGACGTCGTCACCGTGAGCTTCGATCCGAAAGAGACGGCGGTGCTGGCCGCCGGCAAGAAGAAGGCCTACCTCGAGCGCTACCAGCGTCCGGAAGCCGAGCAGGGCTGGCACTTCCTGACCGGCGACCAGGCGTCGATCGACGCGCTGACCAAGGCGGCGGGATTCCATTACTTCTGGGATGAGGCATCGCACCAGTTCGCGCACGCCAGCGGCATCATCGTCGCGACGCCGGCCGGCAAGGTGTCGCGCTACTTCATGGGCATCGAACATTCGCCGCGCGACGTCAAGTTCGCGCTGATCGAATCGTCGAACGAGAAGATCGGCACGCTGGCGGAGCGGCTGTTGCTGTATTGCTATCACTACGATCCGGCGAAGGGGAACTACGGGTTTGTGGCCATGCGCGCCGTCCGAATCGGTGGCGCGGTGACGATCCTGGCGCTGGTTGGCTTTGTGTTCGTCTCGATCCGTCGCGATCAGAAAGCGATCGGACAGTAGCTAATGACTATATTCGGCATACCCATCTTCCCTGAGCAGGCGTCCGGTTTCGCGAAGGACGTCGACGCACTGTATTTCTTCATCCTCGCGACCTGCGCGTTCTTTACGATTGTCGTATCGGCCGCGGTGATCTACCTCGGCATCAAGTACCACAAGACACACGACGGACAGATTGGCGCCCGCATCGAGGGCAACCTGCCGCTCGAGCTGATGTGGAGCGTGATCCCGACGATGATCGCGATGGTGATGTTCGCGTGGGGCGCGTCGGTGTTCTATCACCTGCGCACCCCGCCGGACGAGGCGCTGCACCTCTACGCCGTCGGCAAGCAGTGGATGTGGAAGTTCCAGCATCTCGAAGGCCAGCGCGAGATCAACGAGCTGCACGTGCCGGCGGGCCGGCCCGTGAAGATCACCATCAGCTCGGAGGACGTGCTGCACAGCCTTTACTTCCCGGCGTTCCGCACCAAGATGGACGCGATCCCCGGCCGCTACACCGAGCTGTGGTTCGAGGCGCAGAAGCCCGGCGTTTACCATATCTTCTGCGCCGAATACTGCGGCACCAGCCACTCCGGGATGATCGGCAACGTCACCGTGCTCGAGCCGTCGCAGTACCAGGCGTGGCTGCAGGGCGGCGGCAACGAAGGCACGCTGGCGCAGCGGGGTGCGAAGCTGTTCAACGACCTGGCGTGCTCGACCTGCCACCTCGACACCGGCCAGGGCCGCGGCCCGTCGCTGAAGGACATCGTCGGCACCACCGTGGATTTACAGGACGGCTCGCAGGTGGTGGTCGATGAAGCCTACCTGCGCGAGTCGATTCTCACCTCGCAGGCGAAGATCGTGAAGGGCTTCCAGCCGTTGATGCCGACGTTCCAGGGACTGGTCAGCGAAGAGAACCTCGTGGCCTTGATCGAACACGTGAAATCGATGTCGCCGAACGCGACGACGGCCGCAGCGCCCGCCTCCGCGGCGGCGCCATCCAGTGCCGCTTCGGCGGGTAAACCGGCGGAGAAGAAGTAAGCCATGCTCGACACACTCAAGATTCCCGAGCGTCACTACCTGAACAACGGCCACGGCCTGAAGTCGTGGCTGCTGACCAAGGACCACAAGCGGATCGCGATCATGTATCTGATCTCGATCTCGGTGATGTTCCTGCTTGGCGGCCTGTTCGCCATGGGCATCCGCCTCGAGCTGGCGACGCCGCAGGGCGACTTCGTCTCGGCGGACACCTACAACAAGTTCTTCACCATGCACGGCGTGATCATGGTGTTCTTCTTCCTGATCCCGTCGATTCCCGCGGTGCTCGGCAACTTCCTGATCCCGCCGATGATCGGCGCCAAAGACCTGGCGTTTCCGCGCATCAACCTGCTCAGCCTCTATATCTACTGGATCGGCGGCATCTTCACGCTCGCGGCGATGATTAGCGGCGGGGTGGACACCGGCTGGACGTTCTACACGCCCTACAGCTCGACGGCGTCGAACACCCACATCGTCCCGACGGCGCTCGGCGTGTTCATCGCCGGGTTCTCGTCGATCCTCACCGGCCTGAACTTCATCGTCACCATCCACCGCATGCGCGCTCCGGGCATGACCTGGTTCCGCCTGCCGCTGTTCGTGTGGGCGCACTACGCCACCAGCCTGGTGCAGGTGCTCGGCACGCCGGTGATTGCGATCACCATCGTGATGCTCGGTGTGGAGCGCGCGTTCGGCTTCGGAATCTTCGATCCGGTGCGCGGCGGCGACCCGGTGCTGTTCCAGCACCTGTTCTGGTTCTACTCGCACCCCGCGGTCTACATCATGATCCTGCCGGCGCTGGGCGTGATGAGCGAGCTGATTTCGACCTTCTCGAGGAAGACCATCTTCGGCTACAGCTTCGTGGCGTTCTCGTCGCTGGCAATCGCGGTGTTCGGCTTCATCGTCTGGGCGCACCACATGTTCGTCGCCGGGGTCTCGACCTATGCCGCGATGGTGTTCTCGTTCCTGAGCTTCTCGGTCGCGATTCCGTCGGCGGTGAAGGTGTTCAACTGGACGGCGACGCTCTACAAGGGCGCGATCTCGTTCGAAACACCGATGCTCTACGCCTACGGCTTCATGGGACTGTTCCTGATCGGCGGCCTCACCGGTCTGTTCCTCGCCACGCTCGGCCTCGACATCCACCTGCACGACACCTACTTCGTGGTGGCGCACTTCCACTACATCATGGTCGGCGGCGCGATCATGGGCTACATGGGCGGCCTGCACTTCTGGTGGCCGAAGATGACCGGCCGCATGTATTCGGAGTTCTTCTCGCGCATTGCCGCCATCCTGGTGTTTGTCGGCTTCAACCTGACCTTCCTGCCGCAGTTCGTGGTCGGCTACCTCGGCATGCCGCGCCGCTACCACGCCTATCCGGACGAGATGCAGGTGCTGAACGTGATGTCGTCGGCCGGCGCCAGCGTCCTCGGCCTCGGCTACCTGCTGCCGGTGATTTACCTGCTGTATTCCCTGAAGAAGGGCGCGGTCGCCGGACCGAACCCGTTCGGCGCGTCGGGTCTCGAGTGGCACACGCAGTCGCCGCCGCTGACCGAGAACTTCATCGAGGTGCCCGAAGTCATCAGCGAGCCCTACGAGTACGAGCACGTCGTCGCCAAGGAGAAGCATCTTGTCTAACGCGGTCGTGCACGCCGACCACGATCACGCTCACGCCGCGCATCACCCGGCGCTGCAGCACCATTTCGACACCATGGCGCAGCAGAAAGAAGCTGCGGTCGTCGGCATGTGGGTGTTCCTGCTCACCGAAATCCTGTTCTTCGGCGGCTTGTTCGTCGTCTACATGATTTACCGCATCTGGTATTTCGACGCCTTCGCCGAAGCCAGCCGCTCGCTCAGCCTGTTCTGGGGCGGCCTCAACACCGCGGTGCTGATCGGCAGCTCGTTGACGATGGCGATGGCGGTGAGGTCGGCGCAAACCAACAAGCGCAAGGCCACGGTCAACTGGCTGATCCTGACGATGATCCTCGGCGCCGTGTTCCTGGGCGTCAAGGTGATCGAGTACGCGGACAAGTTCGAGCACCACCACGTGCCCGGAGCGAATTTCGTGTGGGCCGCCGAGCATGCACCGACCGGCGCTGAAGCGGCGGCGGGCGCGCCGGCAGCGACGGAACATCGTCAGCTGGCGCTGTCGCCCGATCAGCTGCAGCAGACGACGCAGCTCTACTTCAGCCTGTATTTCACGATGACCGGCCTGCACGCGCTTCACATGATCATCGGCATCGGGCTGATGATGGTGATCACGTGGATGGCCTGGCGGGGCAAGTTCGACGAGCAGTACTACACGCCGGTAGAGATGAGCGGCCTCTACTGGCACTTCGTCGACATTGTCTGGATCTTCCTGTTTCCGCTGCTCTACCTCGTCGAGAGGCACCAGTAATGTCCGATCACGTTTCGCCGATCAGTCTCTACATCACGATTTTCACGGCGCTGATGGTCCTCACGGGGGTGACGGTGGGCGCCGCGTTCGTCAACCTCGGCCAGTTCAACTTCCTGGTCGCGATGATCATCGCCAGCTTCAAGGCGTCGCTGGTGGTGTGGTACTTCATGCACGTGAAGTATCAGAGCGGCCTGACCAAACTGACGGTGGCGACCGGGCTGTTCTTCCTGGCAATTCTGCTGGGGATGATGATGATCGATTACGGCGGCAGGCAGTTCTCGCCGGCGATGCCGTCGACCGATCCGTTGGGCGTGATCGGCGCGCCCGCAACGCAGCACTGAAGCGGGTTCGACGGCCGTTCGACTTCGGTTCGAGTGGCGTCTGACGGCTCACACGCGCGCGAAGACGTTAAACGTCCCGCCCTTCGACTCACTGTGTTCGCTCAGGGCTTCGCGCCGGTTGCTGAACTTCGGCTGTTCCATCTGAATGGCGTTGGCGCCAATCTCCGCGAGCGCGTGCAGCATCCATTGCCGCCGATCGTCGGGAACGTTGAGCAGTGCAATGGCGTGCGTGGCCTTGGCAAACATGCGCGCGAGCAGGCCGCGCAGGTGATCGACCTCCACCACCGCCTCCCCCTTCGCGACGGTGGGCCAGTCGGGTGGGGCGCCGAAGGAACGACAAATGACCACATCCCAGGGCACTCCGGGATCGAGCGCCGACCTGCGGCCCACCTGAAAAACGCCATCCGGCATCGTTGCCATGGCCCGGCCGATGGCGTTCGGATCGGCGTCGATGCCGCCCACGATGTAGCCGTTCAGATGGAGGGGGTGAAGGAACTCGCCGCTGCCGCAATCCACCTCGAAGACGCGGGTGCCGGGGCCGACATCCAGCGTCTCGGCGACGTACTCAGCGAGGGCGAGGAGCGACATCACGGGAGTCGGCAGTCAAGGAGTCGACCGTTGACTGCCGACCACTTACAGTGGTGCGTCCGGATTCGCCAGCGTGCGCCACATGTGGGCGCTCGGGCTGTTGTCGTTGCCGAGCCCTTCCTTTGGCGTCTTGAAGTGGCGGCCGATGATGTCCTCGAACGGATCGAGCGACACCTTGGCCTTCGGATCGAACGCGTAGAGATCGTTGACCGTGACCAGGCGCGGCTCCATGTACCACTTGTGATTGCGCACCATCTTGTAGGTGGCGGCGATGTACTCGGGCGGCTGGTAGTCCTGCCCAAAAATGCGGTAGTAGAGATCCGGGTACTCGTAGCCGGCTTCGGAGTCGGCATAGAAGCGCAACGCGGCGTGGTAGCGGATCGCGAACGTCGACTTCTCGGGAATGTACGGCTCGAACAGCTGGGCGCCCCACCAGCCGTGATCGACCTTGATCATGTTCTGCACCACGTCGTGGAGCAGGCAGGCGAGGGTGATCTCCTCGGACATGCCGGTCTTGAGCGCGCGCGTCGCGCTTTGCAGCACGTGATTGGCGGGCATGAAGCGGAGCCGGAAGAAGTCCTGCAACGTCGGCTGTTTCGGCATCGGCTCGAGGCGCTTGACCTTGCCGCCCTGTGGGCCGACGAACAGGCTGCCGACACCACGCCGATAGTTGCGCGTTTCGATCTGCGCTTCGAGTTCAGCGACCGTCGGATTCTTCGGAGGTTCTTGCGCGGCGACCTGCTCGTCGAGCTTTTCTTCCATGTAGTGCTCGAGGGCCTCGGCCTTCGCTTCGGAATCCATCATGCTGACGGCGGCGGTGCCCCCAAGGGTGGCAATGAACGCCCTGCGATCGATCTCCATGCGCTTCCTCCCCACCCAACGTTCGCGGATATCGCGAGCGAGCTTCGGTGGACCGTCCCCGGGACCATACGCCCTTTTGCGGGCGATCGGCAAGGGCTACTTGATGCCCTGGGCCTGCAGGTCGGCAAGCCACTGCTGGGCAAACGCGCGCGCCGCGTCGGTGGCTGGTTTTCCGGCGCGAAATGCCATTTTCCAATCGCCCGGCTTGCCTTCGAACGTCTCGCTGGCAAAGACCTTCCTGGCGCCCTTATCGACCAGCTGGGCGCCGTAGTCGATGTCCTTCGTGGCCTCGAGGAAGTGGCGGAGACGCATGGCGACCAGGCTGCGATGGTCGGCCGGGAAGCTCTGCTCGAACTGCTTCATTGCCGCATCGCGCTGGCGGACCTGTTCGGCGCGTTGCTCCTTGAGCAGAGCGTCGAGCTCGGTGCGCCGTTCGCCCTTCTCCATCGTGGTGAGCTGGTCGCGCATGTCTTTCCAGCCCGCTTCCAGCGTGGCGCGCTGCTCGGGGGTGATCTGATCGAACAGTTTGCGCATTTCCGCGACCTGGCTTTCGAAGCCGGCGCGCTGCTTGGCGAGCACCGCATCAGCGGTCTGCTCCTCGGGGAGCGGATCGGGGCCATTGGCCTCGCGATGGTCGGCGTAGCGGCGTGTGAACTCGTCGCTTTCGACAAACGTGCGCGCCAGGCTCAGCGCGAAGTTGACGAGGACGACGCGCGCCGCCGGCGGCATGGCGATGAAGGCCGCGGGCTTTCCGGGAATCGACGCGGCATCGGACATCAACGAGTCGAACACCGCCTCCCGGGCGCGACCCTCGCTGATCCCGAGCGTGGCGAGGTGATCCTGCGCGGCGGTGGCAACCGCCATTACGCAAACCAACGTAGTCGCTACGTAGAAACGCATGCCCAACAATATAGTGCGTAGGGTGCGTACCGTGCGTAAAGTGCGTAAAGTGCGGCGGTGCCCGGTGCCGAGAGTGCTAGTCCGGCCGCGTTGCGGTCATCGGATCGACGCGAATCGCGCGCAGGGCCGGGAGCAGGCTGCCGGCGATCGCCATCAGCAGTGAAAGTCCAACGGCGATTGCGAAGACGGTGCGATCGCCAGGGTCGACGCCGAAGAGCAGCGCCTGCATCGAGCGGCCGGCGGCGTAGGCAATCACGACGCCGATGGTGGCGCCGGCGATCGCCAGCGTAACGCTGCGGCCCAACACCATCCCCACGATGTCGTGGACCTGCGCTCCGAGGGCGATGCGCACGCCGATCTCACGCGAGCGCGCCGCGACGGTGAACGCCAGGAGCCCATGGATACCGATGGCGGCCAGCAACAGCGCGATCGCCGCAAAGCCGCCCAGCACGCGCAGCTGCACGACCCGCGGCGCCACGTCCTGCGACACCACCGCCTCGAGGGTTTGGACGTCGGTGATCGGCTGTTGCGGATCGACGCGGTTGACGATCGCTCGCACGGCCGGCACCAGTGTTGCCGCCGGCGCAGCGGCGCGAATCACCAGATCCTTCGGCGCATAGAACGTGAGCTGCCCGTCGAGCTGCTGAGACGCCGGCACGTAGACCTGCGGCTCGCTCTCGCGCTCGAGGCCGCGGACGCGAATGTCGCCGACCACGCCCACGATGGTACGAACGGCGAAGGCAACGGCGAACTGCCGGCCGATCGGATCTTGATTGGGAAAGTGCTCGCGGGCAAACGATTGGCTGACCACTGCGATGCGCTCCGTTGCCAGCGTATCGGTGTCGGCGACGTCCCGGCCCTGGACCATCGGCGTCCCCATGGCGTCGAAGATTCCGGCCGTCACCATGCGCAGGCTTGCGACGCGCTGTTCCTGTGACGGCGGCGCGATAAATCCGCCAGGGCTCTCGGCATCCGGCGCCGTCGTCAGGATCGGCCAGATCCCGCCGCGCATCGTCATTGGCAGGAAGCTGATGTACGCGGCTGCCGTCACGCCGGGCACCGACCGGACCTCGTCGACGACGCGCTGGTAGAACTGGATTCGAGCCGTGGTGAGTTCGTATTTCGGTGTTGGAAGCGAGGTTCGCAACGTCAGGACGTTGCTGGCATTGAAGCCCGGGTCGACCGCCTGAACCCTCAGCAGCGCCTGCACCAGCAGTCCCGTCGCGACCAGCAGCACGACAGCGGCGACAATTTCAGCGACCACCAGGACCGAGCGAAGGCGCTCGGTGCCGCGGCCGCTTCCGCCCCGCGCACCCTCTTTCAGCGCCGAGCCGTCGCTGGTCCGACAAACCCGTAGCGCCGGAAGCACGCCGAAGACAATCCCGACGAAGAAAGTGATCAACGACGCGCCGAACAGCATCCGCAGGTCGAGCGGCGGCACTTCGGCGATCGGCAGCGCCGCCGGCACGATGCGCACGACGAGCGGCGCCGACGCGACCGCCAGCAGGACCCCGAGGACGCCGCCGGCGCCGGCCAGCAACAGGCTGTCGGTGAGCATCTGCCTCACCAGCCGATGCATGCTGGCGCCGACCGCCGTCCTTACCGCGAACTCTCCGCGCCGCGCCAGCGCGCGCGACATCAACAGGTTGGCCAGGTTGGTGCACGCAATCAACAGCACGCAGATTGACGCGGCAACCAGCGCCCACAGCAACGTTCGCGACTGACCGCGCACTTCGTCCCGCCAGCGGAACGCCCCGGCGCTCTTGTCCGCGAGCTCCCGCGGATACTGCTGCTGCAGCTGGCCGGCGATCACCTGCATTTCAGCCTGGGCCTGTTCCAGGGCCACCGCGGCCTTGAGCCGCGCAATGACCGCCAGATAGTGGTTGGTGCGATCGTCGTCGCCGCTCCGTTCGCTGAAGCGGAACGGTCGCCAGTAGTCGGTGGCGCGGTCGGGAAAGATGAAGTCCGCCGGCATCACGCCGACGATGACCGACGAGGCGTCGTCGAGCGACATCGCCCGGCCGAGCACGCCGGGATCGGCGTCGAACCGCGTGCGCCACAGCCGATTGCTGATCACGATGGGGTTCTGATCCGATGCCATGTCGGACTCGACCAGCGTCCGTCCGAGCGCAGCTGCCCGGCCGAGCAGCTCGAACGCGCCGCCGGTCACCTTCTGTCCGGTGATGCGCTCAGGCGCCCCGGCGCCGAGCAACGTTGCCGCCGTACCGCTGTAAGCTTCCACGCCCTCGAAGGATTTCGCCATCCTCTTCCAATCGAGGTAGTTGGGTGGGGACGGCTCGAGGCGGGAGTAGCCGCGGGTGACCTGGGTTTGCCACAGCTTGACCAGGCGTTCCGGTTGCCGGAACGGCAGTGGTCGCAGCAGCACGTGGTCGGCAATCGAGAAGGTGGCGGTCGTGGCGCCGATGCCGATTGCCGCGACCAGGATCGCCGTGATGGTGAAGCCCGGGGTGCGCTGCAGGGAACGAAGCGCGTATCGAATGTCCTGCACCAGGATATCGACATGCACCCGCGTCGCATTGATCGCGACATCGACGACGGCGCTGATGACCAGGCCCGCCATCGCGGTTCCGTGAGTGCTATTCCACTCGCGCGCGAACACCGCTTCCATCTCGCCGCCGTACTCGGCGCGAAACGATCCGGGAAACAGCCGCAGCAACGCGCGATAGAAACGCATTTATGCCTTGCCGGTGACGAAGCCGCTCGCGCGCGCCAGCCGCACCAGCCCGGTCAGGCGGGTTGCTTCCTCGCGGGCAACGGCCCTGCCGAACCTGGTGATGCGGTAATAGCGCCGGCGCTGGTCGTCGACCTCCGGCGCCGGACGCTCGTGTACTTCGACGATCAGCTCGTCGTCGAGCATCCGTTGAATGGAGCGATAGAGCGTGCCCGGGCCAAGCCGGACCGCGCCCTCCGTGCGGGCGAGAACCTCCTGGATGATGGCGTAGCCGTGACGATCCTCGTCGGCGAGCGCCATCAGGATGTGAAACACGGCCGGCGGGAGGGGCAGCAGCGATTCGGGCACGATGTCCGGGCTCATGTGGTGATTGTATCCACAATGGATATAGCCTCACCGGACATAGACGAGGCGAGCGTGGAAAAGGTTCGGGGATTGCTGCAATCCCCGCCTCCCCCGCTACCTGGCCGGCTTCGCCAGCACCGTCACTTTGTGCCCACGAACCTTGGTGCGGCGCAGCGCCTCGATAATGCGCTCCGACAGTTCCTCGGGCACTTCGACCAGCGAGTAATCGTCGTGGATCTTGATTGCGCCGATCAGGCTGGATGAGACCTGTGCCTCGCCGGCGATTGCGCCGACCAGATCGGCCGGGCGAATGCCTTCTTCCTTGCCGACGCTGATCTTCAACAGCGTCAGCCGGCCCGACGTCCGCTCACGCTGATCGACCGGTTCCGGCTCGCCGGAGGCGACGGCCTTGTCCGCACCATCGTTCGCGATCGCGACGGCGGCGGCAGCGACATCGATGATGTCGAATTCCTGCGCCAGCGCCTCGACCAGCTCGCGCATGTCTTCCAGCCCGCCCGCGGCGATGCGCGCGCGCAAGGCGTCCTTGGCGCTTTCCAGCCGGCGCTTGCGGAGGTCGGCTTCGGTCGGCAGCTTGCCGATCTCAATCTTCTGCTTGGTGAGCCGCTCGACGTACTGCAGGAAGCGCTGCTCGCGCGGCGCCAGCAAGGTGATGGCGACGCCTTCGCGGCCGATGCGGCCGGTGCGGCCGATGCGATGCACGTAGACTTCGGCCGCGGTCGGCAGGTCGAAATTGATGACGTGCGACACGTGATCGATGTCGAGCCCCCGCGCGGCGACGTCGGTCGCGACCAGGATGTCGGCCTTCTCCGTTCGAAACAGCTGCATGACGCGATCGCGCTGCTTCTGCACCATGCCGCCGTGCAGCGCCTGCGCGCCGTAGCCGTGCGCGTTCAAGTTGTCGGTGAGCTCATCGACCTCGAGCCGGGTGCGGCAGAAGATGATCGCCGACTTCGGGCTTTCGAAATCAAGGATGCGTCCGAGCGCGTTGATCTTCTGTCCCTTGCCGACGATGTAGGCGACCTGGCGAACCTGGGGGAGCTTGCCCGGGGCGCGCTTCTCGAGCGCGATCTGGACCTTCTTGGGATTCTTGAGGTGCCGCCCGGCGATCGCCATGATGCGGGGTGCGAACGTGGCCGCGAAAAGCGCGGTCTGCCGCGTCTCCGGCGTCTCTTTCACGATCGCGTCGATGTCCTCGGAAAAGCCCATGTCGAGCATCTCGTCCGCTTCATCGAGGATCAGTACCTGGACGTCGGCGAGCTCGAGCGTGCGCCGCCGGATGTGATCGAGGACGCGGCCGGGCGTGCCGACGACCACTTCGGTGCCGCGGCGCAGCGCCCGGATCTGGTGATCCATCGGCGCACCGCCGTAGACCGGCACGACGTTGAGGTTCGAGCCCTTCGCGTACTTGTGCAGGGCCTCCGCGACCTGCATCGCGAGCTCGCGCGTCGGCACGAGCACCACCGCGCGCACCTTGCCGCGAGGCGCCTTGGCATCGCGCGACAGCTTGTCGAGCAGCGGCAGCGCGAACGCCGCGGTCTTGCCGGTGCCGGTCGCGGCCTGGCCGAGCATGTCGACTCCTGACAGCAGTACCGGAATCGCTTCGCGTTGAATCGGTGTCGGCTCTTCGTAGCCGAGAGCAGTCACGGCGCTGACGAGCGACGGGGTGAGGCCGAGTGAGGCAAATCCGGTGGCGTCGTCGGCGGAAGGGGTCTTCATCTTTTCGATCTCTGTTTCTCGTGGACTAACGATCGATCGGCTGGCAGGACTCAGAAAGCCAGTCGACATACAGTGTTTCCGTCATCTGGCCGGAGGCCAATGCAACGGTGCTTTGGACGACCGATGCCTCGGTCGCCGTCACCTCCCAGCCGTTGATCTCAAGGAAAGTCGCGGCCAGCATGAAGCCGGTTCGCTTGTTTCCGTCAACAAAGGGATGGTTGAGGACGATGCCAACGGCATAGCTACCGGCCATTTCAGGCAGCGAGGTCGAGCCATACGCCAAACGGTGTTGGGGTTTCGCGAGAGCCGATAGCAGCAAGCCGTTATCGCGCACGCCAGACGAGCCGCCATGCTGCGACAACATCATGTCGTGGATGCCGAGCGCGTCGTCCCGGCCCAGCCAGGTCGGCTCCTTCACTTCGCGAGTTCACGCAGCGCATTACGATATCGACGGCTGATCTTCTCAGCCACCGACATCTTCTCGGCAAAACTGGGGTCGGTGGCGGTCAAGCGGAAGCCACCGTCGGTAGTTTCCGTCAGGACCAGAACGTCGCCCTCGGCCGCATTCAGCCGGGCGAGCGCTTCCTTCGGCACGACCACACCCAGGGAATTGCCGATCTTGCGGAGCTTCAGTTCAACGACCACCCGAGCATTGTATCAACAAATGTTATAACGGGGGAATTAGAGGTTAGCGGCTTCGGCTGGTCACGCCAGAACAGGTTCCGCCACTTCTAGAACGAGCCAGCGAAGTGGGCAGAATGCTGAACGGCCTGATCAAATCGCTAGAGCAGCATCAAGCAACCCCTAACCCCTAACCCCTAACCT
Organism: uncultured Acidimicrobiia bacterium; assembly: GCA_963795125.1. Lineage (GTDB taxonomy): Bacteria > Acidobacteriota > Vicinamibacteria > Vicinamibacterales > UBA2999 > 12-FULL-67-14b. Next base: position 88,932 of record CAWCGQ010000004.1, read on the forward strand.
CTAACCTCTAATCCACCCTCAGCGCCACCATCGGATCGACTCGCGTCGCCCGTCGGGCGGGTAAATAGGAAGCAATCAGCGCGACGAGCGCAAATGAAACGGCGACCGCGACGAACGTGCCCGGGTCGCGTGGCTCGACGCCGAACAGCATCGACTGGAGGTAGCGGGCGCCGGCGACCGCGCCTGCCAGTCCGGCGACAATCCCGATCGTCGTCAACAGCAAACCGCGACGAAGGATCAACCCCAGCACCTGCCGCCGCTCGGCGCCGAGCGCCATGCGGATACCGATCTCCTGCGTGCGCTGCACCACCGCGTAGGCAAGCACGCCGTAGATGCCGATGGCGGCGAGCAGCCCGGCGACGCCGGCGAACAGGCCGAGCATCACCGCATAAAAGCGCTGACGCGCGACGGAGTTGGAAACCAGCTGCTCCATCGGCACGATCGCGTCGATTCCGGCGTTGTTATCGAGTCCGTAGACGGTGCGGCGCACCATCGGGATCGCAGCCTCAGGATCGCTGGTGGTGCGAATGCCGAACGACAGGAATCCGAATGCCAGATGCTCAACGCCCGCGGGCGGCACGCCGCGACGCTGCTGGGCCGCCATCACCTGGCGGTAGTCCATGAAAATCTCACTGTAGGGAGGTCGGTCCACCGACGACTGCCGGATGTCTTCAACCACACCGACGATTTGCACGAGCAGCGGCCCATCCTTACCGCCGCCGTGCCAGTGGAGCGTCGATCCCACGGGACTCCCATCACCAAAGAATCGACGCGCCACCGATCGATTCACGATCACCGCCGGCGCCGCTGTTTCCGAATCGCGGCCGTCGAAGCTCCTGCCGTCCAGCACGCGCACGCCCATGGCTTCGAAGTAGCCCTGGCTGACGGTTTTCAACCGGGGCTTGGCGCTGTCCGCCATCATTTCCTCGTTGGTGCGGCCCGGAGGGACCCACGTGCCGACCGTATCTTCGATTCCCAGCAGGATGCCCGCGTAGGCGAAACCCGCCGCTTCAACACCGGGCGTGCGCCGCAGTTGACCGAGCAACGCTTCGATCGTCGCAGCCTTCCTCGCGGTTGAGTATTCGGTTGGCAGCACCAGCTGGAACGCCAGCGCATGTGAGGGGTCGTAACCCTTTTCGACCCGCGACAGATTGAGGAAGCTGTGTCCGAGGAGGCCCGCGCCCACCAGCAGCACGGTGGCCATCGTCAGCTGGCCGACGACCAGCAGGCTTCGCAACTTCGTCTCTCGTCTCGACGCGCCGCCGCCGCGAGCGCCCATCGCCTGCAGATGACTGGTGCGCGACAGGTGAAAGGCCGGCAGCAGCCCGAAGGCGATGCTGGTCGCGATCGCGAGTCCAAGGGCCGTGAACAACACGCCGAGATCGACATTCACTTCGCCCGCGCGCGGCAGAATCGTTTCGCGAAACACCAGCCGGAAAATTCCGTCGGCAGGCACCCGTGCAAGATGCTTGACCAGGGCGACGCCGCCGGCCGCGACCATGGCGCCGAGCGTGCCGCCGATTGCGGCGAGCACCAGGCATTCGGTCATGACCTGCCGGATGATGCGGCTGCGACTGGCGCCGAGCGCGAGGCGAACCGCGATCTCACGCTGCCGGGACGTGCCGCGCGCGAGCAGGAGATTCGCGATGTTGGCGCAGACAATCAACAGCACCACCGCAACCGCCGCTAGAAACACCCGCAGCGCCGGCCTCACGGTGGCCACGACGTTGTCCTTCAGGAGCTGGATGCGGAACCGTGGCCCCGTCAGCGCCGGCGCCGAATCCGGCCGCGGCGGCCGGAGACCGCTGCCGACGGCATTTGCCTCCTCATTCGCCTCGGTCATCGAGACATCATTCTTCAGTCGTCCGACGAGCGAGTCGAAACCCCGGCGCGATCCAGGAACGAACGTCGTGTAGAAATCAAGTGGCGCGCCGAGTTGCTCCGCGCCCTCCGGCATGATCCCGACGATTGTGAGAAGCCGATTGGCGCCGCGCAGTTCAATCGTCGAACCGACCACCGACACATCACCGTGGAAATAGCGCCGCCACGCCTCGAAACTCAGGACGGCGACATCGCGGCTGGCCTCGTCCGACGAGAGAATCGTCCGGCCATGCAACGCGGTGGCGCCGAGGACCTCGAAGTAATTCGTCGACACCATGCCGCCGGACAGCCGCACCGTCCCCTCACGTGTCCTGATCAACGTCATCGGATCGAAGGTTGCCGCGGCCAGTCCCGACACCGTGGTCATGCGGGCGCGCCACTCCAGGTATTCCTGGTAGTCCATCGACGGAGTGTTGGGCGGCCGCTCCGGTTCCCTCAGGCGGACGAGGCGGTCGGCATCGGGGAACGGCAACGGCTGCAGCAGCACGCGATCGACGACGCTGTAGATCGCGGTGGTGGCGCCGATGCCGATGGCCAGCGTCAGCACCGCGGTGACGGTGAAGGCCGGACTTCGCCGCAGCGAACGCAGCCCGTACACCGCATCCTGCCTCGCATCGTCAATCCACCGGAACGATCGCGCGTCACGCTGATGCTCTTTGGCCTGTTCGACGCCGCCAAACGCGCGGCGGGCGGCGAGCTTCGCATCGGCGGGCGACATGCCTTCCGTCACGAACCGGTCTTCGAGGAGCGCCAGATGGGCGTCGATTTCTCGCGCGAGTTCGCGCTCGGATCTGCCGTTTCGCAACAGTGTGGCCAGGCGCAGCAGGAACTGACGACACATGGACATCAGCCGTGCCTCAGTGCGACGACCGGGTTGTCGACCGGTCTCGAGGACGCGATGGGTTCGGCGACTTGAGAACAACCGGTCAGCATCGGGCGCGCCAACGATCGAATTGCGCAGCTCATGACATTCATCTCCAAGCCTCTACTCGGCGCGAAGCGTCGATGCCGGATCGACGGAGGACGCGCATCGAGCGGGAACGAAGGCGGCGGTTGAGGCGATGGCAATGAAGGCCAGCGCCACCACAACGTAGGTGATGCGATCCAACGGCGTGACGCCGTACAGCAGCCCTTCGAACATTCGCGACGACCAGATGGCGCCGGCGATTCCCAACACCAGCCCGGCGCCGGCGACGACGATGCTGTCGCGCATCACCAGCGAGACCACCTGGCGGCGCCGCGCGCCGAGCGCCATGCGAATGCCGATCTCGCGTGTGCGCTGCACCACCGCGAAGGCAACCACACCGTAAATGCCGATCGCCACCAGACCGACGGCGATCAAGGAGTAGAGACCAAGCGTGAGCGCATACAGCCGCGGCCGCGCGTAGGTGTTCGAGACCAGCGCCTCCATCGGCGCGACGTTGTCGATGAACGCGTGTGCATCGAGTTGCTGGATCACCGGGCGAAGATTGGTGAGGAGCGTGGGTGTGTCGCCCTCCGTCCGAATGACCAGGTTGATCGCGCCGACCCCGGTGGGACCGGGCACCTGCCGTTGATCGACAAACATCTGCGGCGCGGCCGGATCGATGACGTTGCGTTGTTTCACGTCGACGACGACGCCGACGATCGTCCACGGCTCGAGCGGTCCGGATCGGCCTGGCGGATCGAACGTCGGCCCGCCGACAAACAGGCGCTCGCCGACCGGCGGTGCGTTGTCAAACAACCGCCGCGCCAGGGTTTCGTTGATTAACAGCGCGCGCGGTCGCGCGGCGCCGTCGCGAGCGTCCAGTGGCCTTCCGGACACGACCCGAATGCCCATCACCGTGGTGTAGTCGTGGCTGACGATGCGAACGTCCAGCGCCGGTGCCGCGGGATCGGGCTTCGGAAAAACCGGTGTCCTGCTCAACTGCGCCGGCCGTCCAACTGGAACCATCGGTAGCGATTCCGCGTAGGCGGCACCGTCAACCTGCGGCAACGAGGCCAGTCGATCGATCAGCGACTCGCCGAAGTTCGCGAGGTCCACGGGCGATCGCGACGGCGGCAGCGTGACCTGCATCGTCAACACGCCGTCGGCAGTGAAGCCGGTATCGGCGGACGAGAGGTGAACAAAACTGCGAATCATCAACGCGCTGCCGACGAACAGCATCGTCGCCATCGCGACTTCAGCGACCACCAGCGCGTGCTGCATGCCCCGGACGCCCAGCCACGGCCATCGACGGCGCTCGCGCAATAGTCCCGAGCCAATCGCCACCGGCTGGCGCACTCCTGCGATCAACCCGAAGGCGAGACCGGCCAGGAGAGAGACGCCGAGCGCAAATCCGATCACCGTGAGGTCGACGCTGACTTCCGAGAGCCGTGGAATGTTGATGCCGGGCAACAGGTCGCGTCGCGGACCGGCGGCGCCGGTGGCGCGCAGCCACGATGCGCCAATCACCGCGATCACCAGGCCCGCAACACCAGCGATCGATGCGAGCAACGCGCCTTCAGTCAGCTGTTGCCTGAGCAGCCGGGTGCGGCTGGCGCCAAGCGCAGCGCGCAACGAGATCTCGTGCTCACGCACCGCCGATCGCGCGAGGACGAGGTTGGCCACATTGACGCATGCGATCAGCAGCACCAGGACGACCGCGATCACCAGCACCGTCATCGCCGCCGAGAACGGCTCAACGAGCACGTCCTTCACCAGGGCGACCTCGAGTCGCGGGCGATTCGCCGGTGTGGTCGATCGAACACTGTCGTAGATCGACGCCAACTCTTCCTGCGCGGCAGCGAGAGACGCGCCCTCGCGTAGCCGTCCATAGAAGGGCAGCCGGAACGACGGCGGCGTGCCGGCCGTCACGAGCGGCGTCCAGAATTCGCCGGTTGATCCCGGAGGAAACTGGAAATCCTTCGGCATCACACCGACGATGTGATGCGGGCGCCCGTCGAGCGTCACGGTTTCCGTGATCGCCTCTTCGCGGCCGGCAAAGTGCCTCTGCCACAGTGAATGGCTGATCAGCACGACGTTGTCGGCGCCCTGGCGCTCGTCCTCCGTCTGCAACGCCCGGCCCAGGAGCGGCGCGACGCGCAGCATGGGAAAAATTGCCGCTGACACCCGGCTGCCGGCAATGCGCGCGGGTGCAGCGCCGATCGTCATCAGCACCAGGCGCGGGAGCTCGAGCCCCGCGACCGACAGCGTCGTCGCCTGTCGGACGGCGTCGAGATGGACGGGGGCAAACGGATGCGTACGGCGCGGGGCAGCCGCCGCATCGCGTGGCGGCTGATATTCGAAGACCCGAACCAGTCGATCAGGATCCGAATAGCTCAGCGGCTTGATGGCGACCGAGTAAAGCGCCGCGAAGATCGTCGCTGCGGCACCGATGCCGAGGGCGAGCGTGGTGCCCGCCGCAGCCGTGAAGCCGGGACTCCTGGCGAAGCTGCGGGCTCCGTAACGCAGGTCCTGCGCAAGATCGGCGAGCCATCGAAATGCGCGAGCATCGCGTTGATGCTCCTTGGCTTGTTCGACGCCGCCAAACGCGCGCCGCGCCGCCAGCCTCGCGGATGGCGCATCCAGGCCCTGCGCACGGTAGCCGTCTTCCATCAGCGCGAGGTGAGCACGCACTTCGCGCGCGAGGTCGTCTTCGGCGCGACCGGAACGAAACGCGGTAACCAGCCGCAACAGGAACTGGCGGATCCGGGCCATGGCTACGACGGATCGAGCAGCAGCTTGTCGACGAGGCCCGCGAGCCGCCGCCATTTGCCGGCTTCTCGGGTCAGCGCCTTCTGGCCGGCCTTGGTCAGCGAGTAGAACTTCGCTTCGCGACTGGTTCCGGTCGTGCCCCAGGCGCCCTTGATCCACCCCTTCTGTTCGAGGCGGACGAGCGCCGGGTAGAGGGTGCCTTGATTGAGCGACAGCGGATGATCCGACACCTGCGCGAGCCGCGCGGCCAACCCGTAGGCATGTTGCGCGCCCATGGTCGACAGCGCGCGCAGGATGATCAGATCGAGGGTGCCCTGCAGCAGTTCGACGCGTTCACTAGGCATACAAGTGGAGACTATCGATCCATCCCCACTGGCATGTCAAGTGGGGACGGTGTCGCGGCCCGGCAGGGGCGTCAGCAGCGCCGAGAACGCCGCGAGGCCAATCACCGCCGCGAGAATGTTGAACATGCCGGCGTAGCTGCCGGTCCATTCGATGCACCACGCCAGCAGCAGCGGGCCGATTGCCGAGGCGAGCACGGTCAGGGCCTGCGCGGCGCCCTGGATGCGTCCGAGATGGGCGCGGCCGTAGACCCGCGGCCACACGCTGAAGAACAACACCATCACCAGGCCGCCGCCGAGGCCCATGGCAACGGCCCACGCCATGACCTGCGCGATGGTGGTGAGATGCGGCAGCGCGGCGAGTCCCAAGGCGAGCACGAACAGCGAGATCGCCAGCAGGTGCGGCAACGGGATCCGAGTGGCCAGCCAGCCGCCGGCGAAGTTACCCATCAGCGCCGTCAGCGCCGTGACGATCAGCGTCTGGTAGTAGACATCCGGGCCGAAGCCGCGCTCGGCGAGGATCGATTCGTTGAACAGGCCGATGCCGGAGGCGACGAGACCGTAGAGCGCCGCGCCGATCGCAAAGATCCAGAACGCGGGAGTCGCGATCGCTGCCTGCCAGGTAAAGCCAGGGTGCGTCGGGTGCGTCGGGTGCGCGGGTGCATCAGGTGCCTGACGTGCAAGAACGAGGCTCAAAGGCGCAAGGACGGCTAGCAATGCGACGCCGATTGCGAACCAGGCCGATCGCCAGCCCCACGACTGCACCAGCGATCCGACCACCGGAAACGCGATCATGAAGCCGATGCTCATGACGATGCTGTAGATCGCCATCGCCTTGTCGATGCCGGTGGCAAACCACTGGCCGACCATCGCGAGGCTGATCACCGAGAGCGCGCTTTGGCCCAGACCGCGCGTCAGCGTCACCGCGATTGCCAGCGACCAGAACGACTGCGCGCTGCTCATCGCGCAGACGACGAGGCCGAGGGCGGCGACGACGGCGGTCAGCACGATGCGCGCGCCGAGGCGATCGATGAAGCGCCCGATGCCAATCGCGAACAGCGCTCCCATCAGCGTCGCCCACAAGTTCAACTGCGCGTACTCGACACGGCCGATGTGAAGATCCGCGATCAGCGGCTCGGTGACGAGGCCGAGGCCCTGGGTCCGGCCCGGCAGGGTGCCGACCATTGCCGCCGCCGCGAGCAGGAGCATTACCCAGCGATAAGTCACGCCGCCATTGTAGGCTTGAGATCGCATGCCCTTTTCGAGGCGCCGATGGCTGGCCATCGACATCCCGCTGCTGGCGTCGCTGCTGCTGCTGGCGGCCGGCGCCGCCGCCCAGGACTGGCCCGATTTCCGCGGACCGGGCGGGCAGGGTCATTCCTCGGAGCGAGGCCTGCCGCTCGAGTGGAGCGAAAGCCGGAACATCACCTGGAAGAGTCCGGTGCAGGGCCTGGGGTGGTCATCGCCGGTCGTGGCCAACGGCAAGGTCTGGATTACGACGGCGGTGGAGCAGCAGGGCATCTCGCTCCGCGCGCTCGCGTTCGATGTGGCGACGGGCAAGGAAGTCGTGAATGTCGAAGTCTTCAGGATCCCGACCGATCGACGCGACATCAACCCCAAGAACAGCTGGGCGTCGCCGACACCGATCCTCGACGGCGATCGAGTCTACGTTCACTTTGGCGCCGACGGCACCGCCGCCCTCTCATCGTCGGGAGCCATCCTCTGGAAGACGCGCGTTGATTACCAGTCGCAGCACGGCGCCGGCGGGTCGCCGATTGTCCACGGCGATCTGCTGATCTTCAACTGTGACGGCAGCGACGTCGCATTCGTGATTGCGCTCGACAAGCGCACGGGAAGGACGAGGTGGAAAACCCACCGGGGCGCCCCGTCGGATCAGGCCTACACCACGCCGATCGTCATTCGCGCCGCCGAGCGCGATCAGCTGATCAGCGTCGGCGCCTACCGCGCGCGCGCCTACGATCCGCTCGACGGCAAAGAGATCTGGCGCGTCCGCTACGACGAAGGCTTCTCGAACGTGCCGCGGCCGGTGTTTGCGCACGGCCTGGTGTTCATTGCGACCGGGTTCCAGCAACCCTCGCTGCTTGCGGTCCGGCCGGATGGGACGGGTGACGTGACCAAAACCCATACGGCGTGGACCCTGACGCGCGGCGCGCCGCTGACCCCGTCGCCACTGGTGGTCGGCGACGAGCTCTACCTGGTAAACGATGGAGGCATCGCCAGCTGTATAGATGCTCGAAGCGGGACGGTGATCTGGCAGCAGCGGCTGGGCGGGACCTATTCGGCATCCCCCGTTTTTGCCGATGGCCGCATATACTTTCTCGCCGAGCAAGGGGTGACCACGGTCATCGCCCCGGGCAGGACTTTTCGACGGCTCGCCACCAACCCGCTGGATGGTGGTTTGCTCGCTTCAATGGCGATATCCAGCGGGTCCTTATTTTTGAGAACCGACTCTCACTTGTACCGAATCACGGCCGCAGACGGCGCAGAAAAAGATTGATGGAGAAATCGATGAAGACACGACGTGCAGTTCTTTCCCTGGTCGCGCTGACGTTCAGCGTAAGTGCGGCGCTTGCGCAGGAGCCCACCGGCCAGAAGCCCTTCGAACCGCAGGTCGGGCAAGCCGGCAAGGACGTGGTGTGGGTGCCGACGCCGCAGGCGGTGGTCGACGCGATGCTCGACATGGCCAAGGTCACCAAGACCGACGTGGTGTACGACCTCGGCTCCGGCGACGGCCGCACCGTGATCACCGCCGCGAAGCGCGGCGCCACCGCGATGGGCATCGAGTACAACCCGGAGATGGTGGAGCTGTCGAAAAAGAATGCCGAGGCGGCCGGCGTCACCGGCCGCGCCACGTTCGTGAAGGCCGACCTGTTCGAAACCGATCTGTCGAAGGCGGACGTGATCACGATGTTCCTGTTGCCGTCGATCAACATGAAGCTGCGCCCGACCATTCTCGACCTGAAGCCCGGCACCCGCATCGCCTCGAACACCTTCACGATGGAAGACTGGCAGGCGGATGAGACGATGACGATTACCGACGGCTGCTCGAGCAGCTGGTGCACGGCGCTGTTCTGGGTGGTGCCGGCCAAGGTGGCGGGCACGTGGAGCACGCCGAGCGGCGCGCTCACGCTGACCCAGAACTTCCAGATGCTCTCGGGCACGCTCGGCAGCCAGGCGATCCAGGGCCGCCTGCGCGGCAACGAGATCACCTTTACCGCGGGCACCACGAAATATTCGGGCACGGTCGACGGCAACACCATCAAGATCACGTCGCCCTCGGCAATGACCGCGACGAAGAAGTAGAAGGCGCAAAACCGGGAAATCCGGTGCAAATCTGACGATTTGGGGCGGTCGATTAGGTCAATCGCCCGCCCTTTTTCCGTTGTCGCTTTGTAAACGGTTGTCACCAAAGGTTTTATCTTTCTTGCCTCATCCATGCTTCGGGCGGATTGGGTGTATATTTCCTCCAGATTGAGTAGGGCGCCGAGACAGCTTCATGCGCCCTTTTATGGTTTGTGCGTGTGGGGAACACTTCGATGAGAAGCGCCGGTTCTCTCTCCCTCGGCACCGCGGTGTGGTGCCTTGGACTCGTCACCGTCATCGCGGCACAGCAGCCCGCGCCGAAATCGCCTTCGGTCGCCAAGCCTGCTGTGGTCGCGACGAGGCCCGCGGTTTCTCACGACGCGACGAAAGTGGCGTCCGCGCCCACCCCCACGGCGTCCATCACCGAACACAACGGCCTGGTGAAGAAGTACTGCGTCGGCTGCCACAACGATCGCAACAAGGATCGCGCGGGCAGCCTCACGCTTGCATCCTTTGATTTCGCGAAGGCGGGCGAGGACGCCGACGTCACCGAGCGGATGATCCGCAAGCTGCAGGCGAGCATGATGCCGCCGCCCGGCATGCCGCGTCCCGACCCGGCGACCTATCAGGGTTTCATTCGCGCCCTCGAAACGTCGGTCGACGCGCACGCCAGGGCCAATCCGAACCCCGGCGGCCGCACCTTCCAGCGCCTCAATCGTCCCGAGTACACGCGCGCCATCAAGGATCTGCTCGGGCTCGACGTCGACGCCGGCAAGTGGCTGCCGAGCGACACGATGAGCGCCAACTTCGACAACATCGCCGACGAGCAGGCGCTGTCGCCGACGCTGCTCGAGTCGTACCTCAACGCCGCGGCGGACATCAGCCGCATGGCGGTCGGCGACAAGACGGCGCCGTCGATCGATCACACCTACACCAACCCGACCTACATGTCCCAGCATCCCTGGGATCGCGTCCCGGGCACGCCATTTGGCACGCGCGGCGGCATGGTCGTGAGCCACGTGTTCCCCGCGGACGGCGAGTACCAGTTCGAGATGACCTTCAACGCGGGCGAGAACACCCGCTTCGAGGACATCGACCTTTCGGTGGATGGCGAGCGCGTGGCGCTGGTGGCCTACGAGCTGATCAACATCGCCGGCGCTGACGGCCGCGGCCAGACGCCGCTGCGCACCGAGCCGATTCTCGTCAAGGCCGGGCAGCGCAAGGTCGCCGCCGCGTTCGTCAAGAAGATCGACGGCCCCTACGAAGACCTGATTCGTCCGCACGACTGGTCGTACGCGGGCGGGGGCTCGGGCGGCGCAGGCATCACCACGCTGCCGCACATGGGCGACCTGGTCATCCGCGGACCGCTCAAGACCACGGGCATCTCGACCACGCCCAGCCGCCAGAAGATTTTCACCTGCCGCCCGACCTCGTCGGCCAACGAGCGCGTCTGCGCGAAGCAGATCATCGCGAAGATTGGCGGCGAAGCGTATCGCCGGCCGCTGGCGGCGCCGGAAGTCGATCGCCTGATGCCGTTCTATGAAGCCGGCGTGGCGAAGGGCGGCTTCGAAACCGGCGTTCGCTCCGCGGTCGAAGCCGTGCTCGCGAGCCCGCACTTCATCTTCCGCCTCGAGAAAGCGCCGACCGATGCGCGCTCGGGCGGCACCTATCGCGTCGCCGACATCGACCTGGCCTCACGCCTGTCGTTCTTCATCTGGGGCCTGCCGCCGGATCAGGAGCTGATCGCCGCCGCCGGGCGCCGCGAACTGTCGACGATGGCCGGCCTCGAGAAGCAGGCGCGCCGCATGCTCGCCGATCCGCGCGCCGACGCGCTGGCCGAGCGCTTCGCGGCGCAGTGGCTGCGGCTGCAGGACATCGACAAGGTCCATCCGGATCCGAACTTCTATCCCAACTTCGACGACAACCTCGCCGCCGCGATGCGCACCGAGACCAAGCTGTTCTTCAACAGCCTGGTGAAGGACGATCGCAGCGTGATCGAGCTGCTGACCGCCGACTACACGTTTCTCAACGAGCGCCTGGCGCGCCACTACGGCATTGCGGGCGTGGTCGGCAACGAGTTCCGCCGGGTGACGTATCCCGATGCCACGCGCCGCGGCATTCTCGGCCAGGGCACGATGCTGGTGCAGACCTCGCTTGCCAACCGCACCTCGCCGGTGCTGCGCGGCAAGTGGGTGATGGAAGTGCTGCTCGGCACGCCGCCGCCGGCGCCGCCGCCCGACATTCCGGCGCTCGAAGAAGCCGGCGAATCGAAGGAAGGCCGTCTGCTGACGACGCGCGAGAAGATGGAGATCCATCGCCAGAACGCGACCTGCAATTCGTGCCACCGGTTCATGGATCCGATTGGCCTCGCGCTCGACAACTTCGATGTGACCGCGAAGTGGCGCCAGCGCGAGAACGGCATGCCGCTCGACACCGCCGGTGATTTCTACGACGGCACCAAGGTGACCTCGCTCTCCGAGCTGACCGCGGCGCTCGCCAAGCGGCCGACGCCGCTGGTGCGCAACTTCACCGAGAACTTGATGGCCTACGGCCTTGGCCGCCGCGTCGAGTACTACGACCAGCCGACCATCCGCGCGATTACCAAAGCGGCGGAAGCGAACAACTACAAGATTTCGTCGTTCATCCTGGGTGTCGTCAAGAGCGACGCGTTCAGGATGCGGCGCGTCGATCCCGAAACCACGACTACGGCCGAGAAGCACTGAACCGATAACAGGAGACCGTGATGCCTTTCATTACTGGTAAGCAGCTGCCCCGTCGCACCTTCCTCCGCGGCGCCCTTGGCGCAACGGTGGCGTTGCCATTCCTGGACGCGATGGTGGCCGCCAAGGGCGGCGGCGCCAGGGCGGCCGCGGCCGCCGACCGCACCCGCTTCATTGCGATCGAAGAGGTCCATGGCCTCGCCGGCTGCAACAAGTGGGGCGCGACCAAGAACCTGTTCGCGCCGGTCGAGGTCGGATCGAACTTCACGATCGGCGCCGACAGCGCGCTGGCGTCGCTCGAGCCGTATCGCCAGCACCTGACCATCGTCTCGAACACCGACGTGCGCATGGCCGAAGCCTTCACCGCTCCTGAAATCGGCGGCGACCACTTCCGTTCGAGCGCGGTGTTCCTGACCCAGGCGCATCCCAAGCAGACGCAGGGCTCGGACATCTGGGCCGGCACCTCCTTCGACCAGATGTATGCGCAGAAGTACGGGCAGGAAACGCCGCTGCCGTCGATGCAGTTCTGCATCGAGAATCTCGACCAGGCCGGCGGCTGCACCTACAACTACTCGTGCGCCTACACCGACTCGATCAGCTGGGCGTCGCCGAACGAGCCGCTGCCGATGATTCGCGACCCGCGCGTCGCGTTCGACATGCTGTTCGGCTCGGGCTCGTCGAAGCAGGATCGCGCCGAGCGCCGCGTCACCCGCCGCAGCATCCTCGACTGGGTGCAGGGCGAAGTGGCATCGGTCCGCAAGGATCTCGGCAACACCGACCGCAACCGGCTTGATCGCTACCTCACCTACGTTCGTGAAATCGAGCGCCGCATCGAGGCCATCGAAGCGCGCAACGGCAGCGGCGAGGAACGCGCGCTTCCGGACGCGCCGGCCGGCGTGCCCGACTCGTTCTCGGAGCACATGCGCCTGATGTTCGACCTGCAGGTGCTGGCGCTGCAGACCGACATGACCCGCATCATCACCTTCAAGACCGGCCGCGACTCGCAGAACCGCGTGTTCCCGGAAAGCGGATCGCTCCAGCCGTTCCACCCCGCGTCGCACCACGGCGATCGCGAGGACCGCATCCTCGAGTTCAACAAGATCTGCAAGTACCGCGTCAGCCAGGTGACCTACCTGCTCGATCGCCTCAAGGAATCGGTTGAAGGCGACCAGACGCTGCTCGACAAGACGATGGTGGTCTGGGGTTCGCCGATGGCGGATCCGAACGTGCACAACCACCGCCGCTGCCCGCTGATCGTGCTCGGTCACGGCAACGGCGCGCTCAAGGGCAACATGCACATCAAGGCCGCGGCCGACACGCCGATGGCCAACGCGTTCCTGACCATGGGTCACATGCTCGGCATGGATGACATGAAGTCGTTCGGCGACTCGACCGGTGAGCTGTCGCTCAACCAGGCGTCGTCGGAAACGGTGGCCTAAGCAGGTGTTTGGCGAGGCGGGGCTCGAGCCCCGCCTGCCTTTGGCGTTCTCGATACTCCGGAGATCAGCGATGAAGCGTCAGTCCTTGGTAGCGTTGGTGATCGCGCTCGTCATGACCGCTGCGATGAGTGCACAGCAAGTGGTTTCCGCGGTGGCCGACGCGTCGGCGCGCGGCGACAAGGCCGCGGTCAAGCAGTTGCTCAAGGACGGCGCCGACGTCAACGGCGCGCAGGGCGACGGGATGAGCGCGCTGCATTGGGCGGCCGAGCGCGGCGACCTCGAGCTCGCCGACATGCTGATCTTCGCGGGCGCGAACATCAGCGCGGTGACGCGCATCGGCCAGTACACGCCGCTGCACCTCGCCTCACAGGCGGGCAACACCGACGTTGCCAGGGCGCTGCTCAAGGCCGGCGCCGACGTCAACGCCAAGACCAACACCAGCGGCGTGACGCCGCTGCACCTGGCGGCGGCGTCCGGCAGCGCCGAACTGATCACCGTCCTCGCCGACGCCAAGGCCGACCTCAACGCCACGGAGATCGAAGCGGGCCAGACGCCGCTAATTTTCGCGGCCGGCGGCAACCGCGCCGCAGCCATCAAGACGCTGATCGCGCGCGGCGCCAACCCGGCGCATACCACCAAGGTCCTCGACATCGCGAAGTTCAGCGCGCTCGACCGCGCCGCCGCGGATCGCCAGCGCAAGGTGATCGAAGGCTTCGTCGGCAAGGAATCCGAGGGCAAGGCCACGCCGAGCCAGGTCGCGGCCGCGATTGAAGCGGGTCGCGAGATCGTGCGTTCCGGCAAGATTCCGGCGCGCGATCCGAATGCGCCGGTCGACCCGAACGTTCGTAACTTCAACCCCGAAGAGATCAATCCGCCGGTGGCCACCAAGGGCGGCATGACCGCGCTGCTGCACGCGGCGCGCCAGGGCTACCTCGAGTCCGCTGCCGCGCTGCTCGACGGCGGCGCCAACATCGACCAGGTCAACGCCGGCGACGGCACCAGCCCGCTGCTGACCGCGGTCATCAACGGCCAGTTCGACATGGCGATGCTGCTGATCGAGCGCGGCGCCAACCCCAACATCACCTCGAAGCGCGACGGCGTGTCGCCGCTGTGGGCCGCCGTGAACACGATGTGGCAGCCCCGCACCCGCTTCCCGCAGCCCCAGGAGATGGAGCTCCAGAAAAAGACCTATCTCGACGTGATGCAGGCGCTGCTCGACAAGGGCGCGAACGTCAATCACCGCATCACCACGCACCCCTGGTATCTGGTCTACACCGGTTGCGGTAACCGCAACTGCGGCCTTGCCGATACGTCCGGTTCAACGGCGTTCTGGCGCGCGGCCTACGGCACCGACTTGATGGCGATGAAGCTGCTCACCGCTTACGGCGCCGACGTCAACATCCCGTCCATCGCGCCGCCCCAGCAGATTCGGCGCGGCGGCGGCGGTCCTCCGGGAGCGCCTGGCGGCCAGCCGCAGGGTGCGGGCGGCGCGATCATGCCGACCGCGGAGGCCAACATGGAGAAGTACGACGCGCCGGTGATTCCGCACGGTGGTCCGGGCGCCTACGCGATTCATGCCGCTGCCGGCGTCGAGTACGGCGAAGGCTTCGCCGGTAACGCCCATCGTCATGCCCCCGACGCGTGGTTGAGCGTGATGAAGTATCTGGTCGAGGAACTGCACGCCGACGTCAATGCCCGCGACAACGACGGCTACACACCGCTCCACCACGCCGCGGCGCGCGGCGACAACGCGATGATCCTGTATCTGGTGAGCAAGGGCGCCGACGTGAAGGCGGTCGCGCGCAGCGGCCAGACCACGGTCGACATGGCGAACGGCCCGGTGCAGCGCCTGTCGGCGATTCCGGAAACGATCGAACTGTTGATGAAGCTCGGCGCGAAGAACAACAACCGCTGCGTCACGTGCTAGGCCAGCAGGCCAGCAGGCCAGCGGGCCAGCAGGTCAGCAGGTCAGCGGGCCAGCAGGTCAGCGGGCAGGCGCCGTCAGGTAAGATGTTGAAAAATGTGGAGGCGGGTCTCAGGACCCGCCTTTACTCATGAAAGGGACGATCGTGGCCAACGAAATGAACCGTCGTGATGTGATGAAGACCGGCTTGGCGGCCGCGGCATTGGGCGCGATGGGCAGTTTCGACTGGGTGTTGCCGGCACTTGCACAGGGCGAGGTGATGGTGCCGTTCACGGATTCACACGTCAACCCGCCGTTCAATCCGGCCCCGGCGGCCGATCGCCGGTTGTTCGATACCCGGACGCTGAGCGGCGCGTTCACGCCGAAAGATCAGTTTTTTACGACGCAGCATTACGGTCATCCTGAGATCGATCCGGCGGCCTACCGCCTGAAAGTTGGCGGTCTCGTGAACACGCCGCTCGCGCTCGGCATCGACGAGCTTCGCAAGATGGGCAGCGCCGAGCTCATCGCCGGCTTCGAATGCTCCGGCAATCGCCGTCCGATCCAGGGCCTGATTGGCAACGGCCGCTGGACGGGCGTGCCGCTAAAGACGGTGCTCGACAAGGCCGGCCTCAAGGCCAACGCCCGTGAAATCGTGTTCTTCGGCGCCGATCGCGGCAAGGAAGCGGTCAACTTCCGCGGCACCAACTTCGACGTCGAGCAGCAGTACGGCCGCAGCATCCAGCGCGACCAGGCGATGTCCGTCGATCGCGCGCCGTTTCTCGCATACGCGCTCAACGGCGAGCCGCTCACCAAGCACCAGGGCGCGCCGCTGCGCTTGATCGTGCCGGGTTGGTACGGCGCACCGAACGTGAAGTGGGTGTCGGATATCTACCTGCAGGAAGAGCCGTATCTGGGGAAGTTCCAGGCGAGTTGGTACCGCACGCTGCGCGGCGAGATGATCAACGGCGAAGTGAAGTGGGTGGAAAAAGCGGTCAGCCATCTGCAGAACAAGTCATTCGTCGCGCGTGTCACCAAGAACGGCGCCGATCACAAGATCACGGTGATCGCGCTCAACGACGGCACGCCGCTGAAGACCGTGGAAGTGAAAGTCGACGATGGCCAGTGGATGGCCGCGACGCTCGATCCGGCCACCACCGCGAAGTACGGATGGAAGCTGTATCACTACACCTGGAAGAACGCGCCGGCCGGTGAACACACGCTGGTGTCGCGCGCGACGCTCGCGGACGGCATGGTGCAGCCCACCGCCGAGGAGATCGAAAGCAAGAAGACGTTCCTCGAGGACAACTCGCAGCATCCCCGCAAGATCGCAATCGGCTAGCCTTACTCGGAGCGCAGGGCGACGACAGGGTCAACTGTCGCCGCCCTGCGGGCCGGCAACCAGCACGACATTCCCGCCACCACCAACAGCACCGCCGGCACGGCCAGCAGGACCTGCCAGGCGCCGGGCCCGCCGCTGAACAGGTGTAGCTGCACCATGACGGCCACGACCAGCGCCAGGAACAATCCCGCGCCGGCGACCATCAGGCCTTCCTTCACGATTTGCCCGACCACCCGATCGGCGGTGGCACCGAGCGCGATCCGGACGCCGATCTCGGTGGTCCTCTGCGCCACCGTGTAACTGATGACGGCATAGATGCCGATTGCAACGAGGGCGAGCAGGAGCGGCGCAATCACCGCGAACATCCGCGCCGGGATCTTCCTGAGAAACAGGTTCCTCTCGACGTGCTCAGCCATCGTCCGAACGTTGTAGAGCGGCAGCGAGGCGTCGATGTCGCGCACCGAGCGCTGCACTTCCGATGCGAGCAATGTTTCTGACCCCGGCCGGGCGCGCAGGTGAATTTCACCCAGGTATCGCGCCCGGTCGCGATAGGAGAAGAAGAATGCCGGCGTCGGTGGTTCGCCAAATGTCTCGTAGGTTGAATTCCTGACCACGCCGGCGATGGTGTAGGAGGTGTCGCCGTTGCGGAGCTGACGGCCGATCGGGTTGGCGGGTGCGACATGGCGGCGCACGAACTCCTCGTTGACGATGACTTGCGGCGGCGTGGAGCGATCGTCCATGGCAGCGAAGTCCTGGCCCGCCACCATCGCGATCCCCATCGTCGTGAAGTAGCCGGGCGAGACGATGTTGCTGAGCGCCTGGTGCTGCTGTGAGGTCGTCTGGGCCAGGCCCTCGAGGGTGAAGCCGCGCAGCGGCAGACCATGCAGGTCGAGAGGCATCGCGTTGGCGAGGGCAACGGACTCGACCGCGGGCAGCCGCTGCAGCCGATCGAGCAACCGGGTGGCGAACTGTCGAGGGTAGTCGTCGTTGGTCACCGTTCCGCTCAAGTCATAGGTCGCAAGCAGCAACCCCTCGGTTCTGAAACCCGGATTGGTCTCGCGCGTTTCGATGAAGCTTTGGAAGAACAATCCCGCCACGACCAGCACCAGCAGCGCGAGGCCGCATTGCAGCGCCATCAGCGCATCGCGCACCGGGCTGCGGCCGGCCGAGCGAGACCCGCTCCTCAGCGCCTGTTGCGGATCGACGCGGCCGAGTTGCAATGCCGGCGCGGCACCGAACAGCAGGCCACTCAGAATGCCGAGCACCACGGCAAAGGCGAGCCCGACGCCGTCAAGGCTGGTGTGAAACCTGACCGGGAACGCGCCGTAGGGCGGCATTGCGCGCAGCGCCTCGGTGCCCCACCAGGCGATCACCATGCCAACGGCGGCGCCCAGCAGGCCGAGCAGCAGGTTCTCTGCCAGCATCAGGCGCACGATGCGTCCAGGCCCGGCACCGAGTGCGAGGCGCACCCCGATCTCTCGAGACCGCGCGCTGGCGCGGGCCAGCACGAGGTTGGCGGTGTTGCCGCACACCGCCAGCAGCACCAGCAGCATCACCGCCTGCAGGACGCCGAGAGCGGTGATGAACATCATCTGCGGACCGCGAGGCGCCCGCCAATAGGGGAGCAACTCGCCGCCGATGCGTTGGTTGGACTCCGGGAACGCGGCGGCCAGATCGCGCATGGCCGATGAGAACTCCGCCGAGGCGCGGGCCTCGTCTGCCTGGTCGCGAAGACGCCCCATCACCGAATAGCCGCGTGCACTGCGCTCGTTCAGCTCATTCGATCCCGGGAACAATGCCGGCGCGAGCGTGGCCGGCACCCACAAATCGAACTGCAGGGCGAGGATAGTGCCCTGGAAGTCCGCGGGTGCGACACCGACGATGGTCAGGAGGTTGCCGTTGACGCGAATGGCCTGGCCAACTGCCGCCGGCGAGCCCGTGAAATGCGTCTGCCAGTAGTCGTGGGAAATGACGACCACCGGCCCGGCGCCGGGACGCTCGACCTCATCGCTGCGGATGAAGCGTCCGGCCGCCGGCGTCAACCGCAGAGCGGCAAAGAAATTTCCCGAGACGAGTTGCGCGTAGGTTCGTTCGGTGCGGCCGCTATCGCCAACGTTGAGCGGCGCCATGCGGTAGGCCACCAGTTGTTCGATCGATGCCAACCGCGGCGTCAGATCGCGATACTCCGTCCACGACATCCCCGGATACGTTCCGGTGTCGGCCTTCGGCTCGACGTGGTAGAAGCCGCCGCTATCGTCAACGCCTGGGATCGGGGTGAGCAGGATGGCCTGGATCCACGAGAACACCGCGGTATTGACGCCGATACCGACACCCAGGGAAAGAACCACGACGGCCGCGAGGCCCGGCATGCGACCGAGCGATCGGAGCCCGTGGCGCATCAATCCCACGCGAACGCGCCCTCGCTGTCGCCGAACTGTTGCAGCTCGTCGTGTCCGAGCGCGTGCAGCAGGCTCAACATCACGTTCGACAGCGGCGTGCCGCTGACCGCCCGCTGGTGGGAGCCGCCTCTGATCGCGCCACCGGCGTGGCCAGCGACGAGGAAGGGGACCCGCTTGTGGTTGTGTTGATTGGGGTTGCCCATCGGCGAGCCGTAGATCACCAGCGAATTATCGAGCATCGTGGCGTCGCCGTCGGGGGTTTCTTTCAACTGCTCGAGGAGATACGGCAGCAGGCCGACGTGGTACTCGTTGATCTTCGCAAACTCACGGACGCGCGCCGGGTTCTCGCCGTGATGCGACACGATGTGGAATGCGCCGGTCGAGCCGCTGTCCGGGTAGACGCGGTTGGACCCGTCGCGCCCCAGCTTGAAAGCGAACACGCGCGTGATGTCGGATCGAAACGCCAGCATCTGCAGATCGAACATCAGCTTGACGTGATCTGCGAATGAATCCGGGATGCCTCGCGGCGCGGCCGGCAGCTGCCGCGGGTCGCCGCTGTCATTTCGCTTCTCGACCGCCTGGAGGCGCCGTTCGATCTCCCGCACGTTGTCCAGGTAGTCGCCAAGGCGCACGCGGTCGCTCGCACCCAGCTTCCGTTCGAGACGCTTCGATGATTCCCGGACCCAGTCCAGGATGCTCAGGTCCTCCTGCCGCCGCTCACGGCGTTCGGCGCCGGTGCCGCTGCCGAGGACACCGAACATCTGATCGAAGACGACGCGCGGATCGCGAATCATCGGCAGCGGCCGATCCGGCGCCGCCCAGCTGATCGTGTCGGTGTAGACGCACGAGTAGCCGTAGCCGCAGCCGCCCGACTGATCGACGCTCTCGATACACAGCTGCATCGACGGCAGCGGGGTATCCTGGCCGAACCGCTGCGCATGGAGCTGATCGAGCGAGATCCCGCACTCGACGTCGGCTCTCTCGGTTCGTTTGGGATACGTCTGGGTGAGATAGGTCGCGCTCGAGCGATAGTGATCGCCGCCGATCTCCCTCGCCTCGGTCGGATCGGCGCTCGGCACGTCGGTGTTGCTGATGATGGTGAGGTGGTCGCGAAAGGCTTCGAGCGGCTTCAGGCTGGTGGGTGAGAGATCGAACTGCCGTCCGGTCGCAGCCGGCGCCCACAGGTGGTTTTGGACCCCGAAGGGGGAACTGCCAGCGGCGCCGTGCACCTGTTCGATGCAAACCAGCCTGAGAGGCGGACGAGCTGGGCTCATCGCATCGAGAAAGGGGAGCGCGATGGTCGCGCCCATTCCCTTGAGCACCGTGCGTCGAGAAAGGCTCCTGCCGGTCAGGAACACGGCCTAGCCCTTCTTCTTGGTCTTGAGTTTTTCGCCCGTCCACTTCGCCGGTCCGCGGTTGGTGAGCATCTCGCCGACGATCGTGCCGTCGTCTTGGAGCGTGACGATGATTGGCTTGGGCGAGGTGGCCCCGGGTTCGGCGCCGGTGAGTGTCAACGTGCGCTCGTTCAACTCGCCCTTGAGCAACACCTCCGGCGCGCCCATCGGCATCATCATGGTCGCCGTGACCGTGTTGCCTTCGGCCGGTTCGACCACCAGGGCGATCTGATGGCTCATCATCTCGATGTTCCAGGTGCCGACAAAATCGGCGACCGTGACTTTCCTGTCCTGTGCGAATGCCGAGACAGTGATGGCGAGTGCAACTGCGAGCGAAATCGGGTTCAACATCTGCATGAAGAAGGAGCGTAGTGAAGGCCGTCTGAACCGCCCATGAAGCGCCCATTCAGCTACAGTTCAGAGTGAGAAGTGAACAGTAAGAAGCCGTGCGCGTCCTAATTGTCGAAGACGAACTGCAATTGGCTGAGCAACTTAGCCGCGCGCTGGGTGAGGCCGGCTACGCCGTCGACCACGCCGCCGATGGCGAGCGGGGCGAGTTCCTGGGACGGACCGAGGGATACGACGCGGTGCTGCTCGATCTCGGCCTGCCGAAGATGGACGGCCTCACGGTGCTGCGGCACTGGCGCGACGCCGGTCTCGCGATGCCGGTGCTGGTGTTGACCGCGCGCGGCACGTGGCACGAGAAGGTTCAGGGCATCGACGGCGGCGCCGACGACTACGTTGCCAAGCCGTTCCAGATTGAAGAGGTGCTCGCGCGCCTGCGCGCGTTGATCCGGCGCGCCTCCGGCCAGGTGACCCCGGAGCTGCGGTGTGGACCGGTGGTGCTCGATCCCCGCGGGGCGCGCGTCACGGTGGACGGACTGCCGGTCAAGCTCACCAGCCATGAATTTCGCGTCCTTTCGTACCTGATGCATCACCGCGGCCGCATCGTGTCGCAGTCGGAGCTGACCGAGCACATCTACTCGCAGGGGTTCGATCGCGACTCGAACACGGTCGAAGTGTTCGTCGCGCGTCTGCGCCGCAAGCTGGGCGGCGCGTTGATCGAAACGATTCGCGGCATGGGCTATCGCATTGCGGAGGCGCCGTGAGAACCGCGCTGTCGCTGCGCGCGCGCGTCTTTCTCGGCGCGGTGCTGTGGAGCCTCGGCTTGTTCCTCGGCAGCGGGCTGATACTGACGCACTACATGCTGTTCGTGCCGGAAGCGCCGGGCATCTTTCACGGGTTCTTCTTTCACTACATGTGGGCGGTAGCGTTCACGACCGTCGCGTGCCTGATCATCGGATTCGCGCAGGTCAAGCGGGGGCTGGCGTCTTTCAATGAGCTGCGGGCGCGGTTGTTCGGCGTGCGCGAAGGCCGCGATGCGCGCCTGGGCGGCGAATACCCTGCCGAAGTCGAACCGCTGGTCGCCGAGCTCAATGCGCTGCTCGGCGATCGCGAACAACGGGTGACGCGCGCGCTGACCAAGGCGGGCGATCTCGCTCACGGTCTGAAGACGCCGCTGACGCTCCTGAACCAACACGCCGAACGCGCGCAAGCGGCGGGACAGCTCGAGCTGGCGGCGGCGATCATGCAGCAGGTGGCGCGCATGCGCCGACAGGTTGACTACCACCTCGCGCACGCGCGCGCCTCGGCGTCCGGGGGCAATCCCGCCTCACGATGCCACGTCCTGACCTCGGCCGATGGCCTGGCGCGGACGATGCTGACGATCCACGCGGATCGTCAGCTGGCGATCGAGGTGCACGTCTCGCACGAACACTTCGCGCGCAGCCAGCGCGAGGACCTCGACGAGATGCTCGGCAACCTGATCGACAACGCCTGCAAGTGGGCGAGATCGCGCGTCGAGATTCGCTCGGCCGTCACAGCAGGCGAGGTGATGGTCACGGTGGACGATGACGGGACGGGACTGGCCGCGGCGTTGCGCGAGTCGGTGCTGCAGCGCGGGGTGCGCGCGGACGAAGCCGCGCCCGGCTCGGGACTCGGGCTTGCCATCGTTGCCGACCTGGCCGAGTTGTACGGCGGATCGATCGCGCTCGGGTCGTCCCCGCTTGGCGGCCTGCGAGCGACGTTGCGGCTGCCGACCGCCTGACGGGTCATCACGACCCTTTCCCATCGACAGGTGATGGGAGTTGACATTGAGACCCCGATCCCCGATACTCCCATCGTTTCACGATGGGAGCGGACACCCCCGACCTTCTTCCCGGTACGCTCGACCTGCTGATTCTGCGCGCCCTGCGCACGGGCGCGAAGCATGGCTACGGCATTGCCGAACATCTGCGCGCCAGTTCAGACGACGTGCTCCAGGTCGGCGAGAGCTCGCTGTACCCGGCGCTTCAGCGCTTGCTGCTGAACGGCTGGGTCAAGGCCGAGTGGGGTCTCTCGGAGAACAATCGCAAGGCGCGCTACTACACGCTGACGGCCGCCGGCAAGAAGCGACTGTCGGTGGAAGTGGCGGAGTTTGACCGCATGATCCTGGCGATCCACAAGGTGCTGCATTCCTCCTGAGCGAGCCTGATGAATCTGCTTCGTCGCCTTTGGTATCTCGTCACCGCTCGCCAACAGGCCGACGACCTGGCCGACGAGATGGACTTCCATCGGCAGATGACAGCCGACGCCCTGAGGCGTGACGGTGTTTCGGAGGCCGACCTTCGGTCGAGCGCGCAACGCGCGCTGGGCAACGACCTGTTGTCACGGGAGCGCGCGCGCGACGTGTGGGTTGCCTTGTGGCTGCAGGACATCACGCAGGACTTCCGATTCGGCGCGCGCATGCTGATCAAGGATCGCCGTTTTACGATTGCGTCGATCGTTGCGCTTGGTCTCGGCATCGGCGTCAACAGTTCCGTGTTCACCATCATGAACGCGGCGCTGTTCCGGCCGTTGCCATTCGCACGAGTCGGAGCGCATCGTCGATCCGATCCTGATCGACGGGCAAGGCCGACGCGGCCGGGTGTCGTACGCCGATTACCTCGAGTGGTCGAAGTCGGCGACGTCCTTCGAGAGCCTCGCCGCGTATCAGGGCGGCAGTTTCAACCTGAGTGATGACCGCCGCTCTGCCGAGCGTCTGCGCGGCGTCTTCGTTACGGCGAACACCTTCGCGATGCTTCGCGTGGCGCCGTTCATCGGCCGCGACTTCACCACGCAAGACGATCGACCCGGCGCCCAAGGCGTTGCGATCCTCTCCCACGACCTGTGGCAGGCCCGTTACGGCGGCGACCAGAGCGTGGTCGGCAGGACGGTTCGGGTCAACAGCCAGCCGGTGACGGTCATCGGCGTGATGCCGCGACCGTTTGCCTACCCGGCGACGGCGCAGATCTGGCAGCCGCTGTCGGCATCGAGCAACTTGAGCGCGGCAGACCGCGGAGTACGGAACCTGACCGTGGTCGGCCGCCTTCGCGGCGGGGTGGATCAGGCGACGGCGCACGCCGAGATTGGCAGGGATTGTCGGGCAACTGTCGCTCGCGTATCCGGCGACGAACAAGGACCTGCGGGTGACACTTCCGACGCTGCAGGAAGCCTTGAGCGGCGGTGGCCAGGCGCGGACGATTCTCGCCACCTTGATGGGCGCAGTGACCTTCGTCCTGCTGATCGCATGTGCGAATGTCGCGAGCCTGCTGTTGGCGCGCTCGACGAACCGGTCGCGCGAGATTGCGGTGCGCTCCGCGCTTGGGGCAGGCCGGTGGCGCATCATTCGCCAACTTCTGGTCGAGTGCCTGTTGATCGCGGTGGTGGCCGCGATCCTGGGACTGGCGCTCTCGCGATACCTGTCGGGCCTGATGGCATCGGCGTTCGACATCTACGAAATCGGCGCGCCCGGCGGCACGACTCGGCCGTACTGGGTCGACATCAGCGTCGACGGATTGACGGTCGTGTTCCTTGGTGCGCTCGCACTGTTTGTCAGCGTCGCTGTCGGCCTGATGCCGTCGTGGCACTTGTCAAAGACCAACGTCAATGACGTGCTCAAGGAGAGCGGCCGCGCCGGCGGGACGACGGTACGTGCCCGACGGTTGACCGGGGCACTACTGGTCGGTCAATTGGCGCTCACCGTGGTCCTGCTGACGGGCGCGGGGCTGCTGACCCGCAGTTTCTTCGCGCAGTACTCGCGGGATCTGGTCCTCGATACCCGCGGTATCGTCACGATGCGCATTGATCTGCCGCCGTCAAAATACCCGGGCCAGGAGCGTCAGCGGCAGTTCGTCAGGGAGCTCGACCAGCGGTTGTCGGTGTTGCCGGTGTTCTCGTCAGTGGCGCTCGGCAGCGACATCCCGCTCCATCCGGTGGGGTTCGGCTCCAGGTCGCTCGCGGTCGAAGGTGTCACGTGGGACGCCGCTACCGAATCCCCGAGCGTGTTCCATGTGGCGGTCGGACCGCGCTACCTGGAGACGCTGGGATTGAAGCTGCTGCGAGGCCGGTCGCTGACGCCGTTCGACGCCAGCCCCGGCCAGGAGGGCGTGATCGTCAATCAGCGATTCGCGTCCAGGTACTTTCCCGATGGAGATGCAATCGGCAAGCGCATTCGACTGACCGTGCCGGTCGAGCCGAAGACGTCGGCGTGGTTCACGATTGTTGGTGTGTCACCGTCGGTGCCGAACTTTTTTCAAGAACGCGCGGCCGAGCCGGTGGTGTACGTTCCGTTTGACGCCGAGCCCGGGATGCAACGCGCGATCTCGATCCTCGTCAGAGCCACCGACCCGACCCTCGGCAGGACCGCGGCGGCCGCGGTGCTTCGCGAGCAGGTTGCAGCGATGGACGCCGACCTGCCCGTATTTGGGGTTCAGACGCTGGATGAAGCGGTATTAACGTCGACCCGACCAACCCTGACGATTGGTTCCTGGTTCGCCACAATCGCTCTAGTCGCGTTGGTGCTGGCGACGGTCGGGTTGTACTCGCTGACGGCTCACGGCGTGGCCCAGCGATCGCACGAGATCGGCGTGCGGATGGCGCTGGGCGCGAGATCGACACAGGTGATGTGGCTGTTCCTGCGGCGCACGGTGATCCAGCTGGCACTGGGACTGACGTTGGTGTCGCCGGCGCGCTGGGGATTGGCCGGCTGCTGTCGTTCTTCTTGCGCGACACCGATCCGCGCGATCCGCTGACAATCGCGGTGGTGAGCGTGTTGCTGATCGTGGTGGCGCTCGGCGCCAGCGCGTGGCCGGCACGCAGGGCCGCGCGAGTCGATCCCGTGCAAGCCCTGCGAGCGGATTGACTACGGCTTCGGTTTCACTTCAATCCTGGTTGCGACGTTGGTCGTGCCGTGCGCGCCGTAGGTCACGGTCACGATCGTTCCGGTGCTCGTCGCAAGGCCCTGCGAACCCTTCTCGCCACCGACGATTTCCGTCTCGTCTGAATAACTGAACTTCATTTCGGTATCGGGGGTGGTCTTGACGACGATCGTCCTGGCCTTGTCGTCGACGGCCAGGATCTCGCCGGTGACCGGCTCCGGGGCCTGTGCGCGCTCGGCCGGCGGCGCCTGCGATGGCTGCTGCGCCGCGACGGTGACGGATGAAAGCGCGCCTGCCAGGCTCAAAGCCATACACATGTGAATCAACTTCATACAACCTCCAGCTGAAATAAAGCTGCAAGAAGCGTGTCAGGCGGTTTGTAAACCAACAATTACGATCGCGCGCTAAATCCTTTGCTATATTGTCGGCTCCTCTCAGAGAAAAGGTTTTGCGTCGCCCATGAGTCAGCTTGGGGTCGTAGTGCTGCTGTCGCTGTTACCTCTGCGTTTGGACCCGGTTCCAGCCGCTGTCGACGGCTGGGGCGGCAGAGATGTCGCGCGATCGGAAGTCGTGGTGCTGCAGGAGCTCACCGACGACCTGAGGGGCCGTCTCCGGATTGCGGAGCATGTTCATGTAGCGCTCGTCGATCACAATCCGCTGGTGATGTCGGTCGAAACGCTCGCGGGCCGTACCGGTCCGTTCGTGATTACCGTTGACCGCGGGTTCATCAGCGAGTTGAGCAAGGATGAAACCGAAGCCGCGCTGGCGCACGAACTCGGGCACGTGTGGATTTACACGCATCACCCATACGTGCAGACCGAGCGCCTGGCGAACGACATCGCCATGCGCGTGATCGACCGCGCCGCATTCGAACCGGTTTACAAGAAGGTCTGGCAGCGAACCGGCATCGCGGGGAACCTGATCGAGTTCCTCGGACCACCATCGCGGTAGGCCCGCATCACTGTTGCGGCTTGGGCGCCTTGCCAAATACTTCGACGATCGTCGCCGTGAGCGTGCCCGTGTTCTTGAAGGTGTGCATCGCGCCGCCCTTCAACTCCAGGACATCCCCGGCCTTGACGTCGACCGGTTCCTGGCCCTCGACTGTCACCGTCAACTGACCGGTCAGCAGCGTGAACACGTGGTAGGTCGCGTCGGCGTGGTTGTGCATCCGGCGCACCGCGCCGGGCTCGGCCCAATCGCGCAGCACGCGAAAGTCAGCACGGTCCATCACCACCATCGACGAGATGCCAGGATCGCCCGTGACCGGGCGCCCCTTTTCGGGTCCGCCGATGGCTTGAGCCCGGACCGATGCTGCAGCCGCGACGGAGAGAACGATCGCGAACAGGGCTGTGCGAATCATGCGCGCAGTATAGGCCGCAGAAGGGTCAGAAAGCGGCAGAAGGCACAGAAGCCTGAAAAAGCCCGGAAACGGGTTAGCCTTTGGCGTGCGGCTCTCGATTCTCGCGCTCATCGGCCTGGCGATCGGTCAGCTGCCGCTCCGCACCCCGGACATTCATTTCACGCCGACCCGGCACAACATTGCCGACGCCATGCTGCGGCTGGCGGCCGTCTCGCCAGACGATGTCGTCTACGATCTCGGCTCCGGCGATGGGCGCATTCCAATTATCGCCGCGCAGAAGTACGGGGCGCGCGGCGTGGGGATCGAGATCGATCCGAGGCTGGTCGAGCTGTCCTGGCGGATCGCGAACGAGGCCGAGGTCGCCAACCGGGTGTCCTTCGTCGTCGGCGACCTTTTCGAAACGGACCTGAGCAAGGCGACGGTGCTGACGATGTACCTCTCGCCCGCCGTCATGAAGCGGCTGGCCCCGCGCCTGCGCGCGCTGAAGCCGGGCACGCGCATCGTCTCCCATCAGTTCGCGATGCCTGATTGGACGCCGGATCGCCGCATCACGCTCGATGAGTCAGAACTGTTCCTGTGGATTGTCCCGAAAGGCTGAGAGATGGCGCTCGAGTTCAGGAAGAACGTCAAGGCGGATTATCCCGACGTTTTCACGCCGGAAGCCGCGGCCGCGCTCGACGCGCTGGCGCATTTCGACGTGACGCGCAGGGCGGCGATGACCGCACGCATCACGCGGCGCGCCGGGCGCGCGCGCAGGCGCGAACGCATCGGCTTCCTCGATCCGGACCTGACCATCGGCGGCACCTCGATCAAGGTCCGGGACGCGCGCGACGGTAATTTCATCGGCAGTGACATCCCGCAGGACCTCCGCCGCCAATGGATCCAGGGGACCGGTCCCGCGGCGCGCCCCGGCGCGCCGGTTGAAGTGGGCCTGCGCAACGTCGCCTATGCGCTGCTCAGCGGCGCGGACGGCTGGATGTTCGACGGTGAGGATGCGCTTGGCCAGGTGTCGACGATGTCGCTCGATAACCAGCGCAACCTGAAGCTGGCGATCCATCACGATCGGACGTTTCTCGAGGTGGCCGAACAGGTCGCAGCCGAGATGAACACCTGGGCGGAGGGCTTCCTTGGCCGGCCGATCGTCGCCGACTGGAACGCGCAGCTCGCGTTCACCACCAAGATCTTTCGCGCGCGTGGTCTTCATCTCGACGACCGCCATGTCAGGAACCAGGACGGCTCCGGCTTCTCAGCTTCGATCGTCGATGCCGCGCTCTACATCGTCAACAACCATCGCCGGCTGATCGAGTCAGGCGCGTCGATCGTCCTGTATCTCCCCAAGATCCAGACGGCCGAGGAAGCCGCGGTCTGGCACGACATCCTCTCGGCGCTCGAGCAGCACCTCGGCCTGCCGGCGGGAACGGTCAAGACCTACGTGCTCGTCGAGCAGGTCGAGGCCAGCTACCAGTTGATGGAAATTCGCGCCGCACTGGGTCTGCACTTCGTAGGTTTCAACACCGGCCGATGGGACTACATCAACAGCGTGTCGGATGCTCTGGCGTGGGACCAGGATTTCATCAACCCGAACATCGACGCCATCACCATGACCTACGGTTACATGCGCACCTATGAGGATCGCGTGCGCCGCGCCGTCAATACCGCGGACGGGAACGGCCGGTTGGCGTTGTGGCAGGGCGGCATGGAGCCGAACATCCCCGTTGGATCACCCGCGGGCGTCACCGCGGGAATGCAGCGCGCCACGGCCGGCGCCGAGCGCGAACAGCGCGAGGGCGCGAGCGGCAAATGGGTCGCGCACTGGAAGATGGTTCATATCGTGCGGCCGGTATGGGAGAAGGCCGGCGCCGCCAATCAACTTGGCCGGGCGTTTCCACCGCTGACCTATACCGCCAAGGACGCATCCGATCTCACGCAGCTCGAGCCCGCGCCGCGCACCATCCGCGGGGCTCGCGATCTGATGAGCGTGGCGATTCAATACGGCAATGCGTTTGGCCAGGGCCTGCAGGCTGCGGCGCTCAAGCCCGCCGACTTCTTCGGCAACGACGACGTGCTGTACTTGATGGAGGACATGGCGACCGGCGAGATCCGCTTGAGCATCCTCTGGGAGTGGCTGCACAAAGGCGCGAAGCTCACCGCCGCGGATGAAGAAACCGGCGTCCAGGAGGGTGACATCTTCTCGCGCCAACTCTGCGAGCGATTACTGGCCGAGGAGTACGGCAAACTGCTGAAGGCCAACAGCCGCGACGTGCACGACAATTCAAAAACAACGACGCTGCCGATCGCGCGGGAAATAGTGGAGACCTACTTGCGCCACGAAGCCAAGTTGCCCTGGTATATCGATCTGCTGAACATCACGCTCGGCACGCACGACCTGACCGAAGCCAGGCGGCGCATCCAGATGTTGACGGACGCATTTCGTGCCAGCGGCACGCGAATTACCGCCAACCTGGACTTCTAGCTCCAACCCGATGCCAACAACCAGTCGTCGTTGGTGCCAGGCACCAACTATTGCGGTAGTAGCAACGCGTTGCCGACGTACTCGGTGATCGAGAGGCGGCAGGCGTTGTCGCCGGTGAAGCGTGTTGCATGCCAGGTGTTCGACGGCACGTAGACAACGTCGCCCTCGCTCGCGATGAACGGCTCCTGACCCTCGAACGAGTATCGGATCCTGCCCGAGAACACCAGCCACATCTCCGCGCTTTCGGCGTGGAAATGGCCCTTATCGGCGGGGTTGAGCGGTGGCATGTTCTTCTCGTGCCCGTAGATCACGAGCATCTCGGATTTGTCGTCGCGGACAAAGCGGCCGCCGGAATACTTCTCGTCCTTCGCGGCGGCGGCGTGCACGTTGAGGTGAGGCGAATTGAACTCGTCGTATCGGCCCGGCGAGCGGTTGATGCGCACCTCGGTCCAGGCGGTGCCAGGCACCGGCGGCGGGGGCGCGACGTCCGTCGGGTAGACCGTCCTGGCGCCGGACACGTTCAACGTGAATCGCAGGCTCGGCATCGCGCCGACGGTCTCGACCGCGTAGATCGTCTGTCGCGGAATGTTGACGAGCGACCCGCGCGTCGCGGTGAATGGCTCCTGGCCTTCGATCTCGACGCGCACTTCGCCTTCAAGGACCGCGAACCATTCGCGCGTGTCCGGATGAAAGCGGCGCGGCGACTTCGTCCCCGGAGCAGCCGAGACATACTCGGCCGTCAATCGGCCATCATCGACCAGCACCTCGTGCCAGCTGGCCTGGCCCTGGTGCTTCGCTTTCACCTCGGAAAGCTTTATCCACGGCTTGAGTCCCGGCGCATAGGGTGGAGTCTTGATGGGCTTGGCCGCCCACGCGCTGGTCGGGATCGGACGGGGTGGCTGCTGCGCACCCACGAATGCCGAGCTGCTGTTGACGATGAGGATGGCGGCGATGACGCGTGTGACGTTCATGAGCTTGCTACACCTCGCCCGGAATGTTATCCCCGGACCGTGTAAAAACGCCGGAGATCAACCGGCGAAGATCGCGAATCTTCAGGGAAACACCGCGGTACGAGTTTTGGAGTCTCTCCGTGCATGACATCGGATCATGGAGGTGAAGCGATGAAGACCGGAAAAACCTCGGCCGCTGCTCTTGGCCTCGTTGGTGGACTCGCGCTCGGCGCCTGGATTGGGTCGGAGATGACTTTCATGAACAGCCGTGAAGTCGTCACGCCTGAGCCCGCTGCGGTCACCGTTCAGGCTGTCGAAGAGGCGGCGGCACCGGCGGCGCCCGTCAAGGCCAGGCGCGTGATGCGTGCCTCACGCGCAGCTTCAGGCAGCGCCGTCGTGGGCGCGCCGGCGCCGGAATCCGCACCAAAGCTGGTGATGACGATTCCGGTGTCGGCGCCCGAACTGCAGCAACGCATGAAGCCCGTGCTGGCGCGCGGTACCAAGCTGCCGCTCGCAATCGAGGGGTTCACCAGCGCCGAGCAGTTTGCGACGCTCGCGCACGCGGCGCGCAATACCCAAGTGCCGTTCATCCTGTTGAAGCATCGGGTGCTGACCGAGGGGCAGTCGCTCGAAGCAGCAATTCGCGCATCGAAGCCCGACATCGACGCCCGTTCGGAGGCGAGTCGTGCCCGCGCAGAAGCGAGATCCGACATCGCCGCGCTCAGGAGCACGACGTTAGCCAGCAACAACTGAAGGAGCGGGATGCGTAACCAGGGCCCCAAGGTCGATACCTTGGGGCCCTTTGACTGTCTATCGATCGTTCAATCGCACCGACTGCACGACGCGGGCGAAAGCCTGGCCGTAGGCGCCCAGTTCCCGCTCCGGGGCTACCGTCAGCAGGTAGAACAGATCGCCATTCGAGAGCATGGTGGTATGGACCTCCACCCGTTCGTTTCCACCCAGGGCCGATCGCCCTTCGAGCGGTGTGACAATCGCGTTGCGGCCGGAAAGGCGGAATGCCTCCTGTCGGGCGGCCACACGCATTCCACTGTTGCCCTGCAAAAAGCTCTCGATGAGAGCCTGGGTGGCCTGGCCCAGATCACGCGATGCGGCACGCGCCACGCCAAGCTCAACGCCGTGCGTCAGCGTGGTCTGGCCGTTGTGCTCGCCGTAGGCATTCTGCGGCACGAACTTGACGGCGTTGTTCGACGTCACCGCCTGCCAGTTTGTGGGCACGCTGACCTGAAACAGGTCACCGCCCTTCGCGGTGCGATACTGGCGCGCCGGCGCCGGCACCGCTTCTCCGATGCGGCCCACCGATCCGCCGCCGGTGCGTCCGCCGCCATTGCCCGCGCCGCCTCGTTCGAGCTCCGCCATGGTCCGCGCCGGGGGCATCGACGACAGCCGCGAGCGAACCTGCTGGAAACCCTGCTGGCTCGGCCGCGGGCCAATGCGCAACTGTGCGGCCTCGGCGTTGATGTACTGCGTGCGGTTGCCGGGATTGGGGTGAGAACTCAGCCACTGCGGCGGACTGCCGCCGCCCTGCTTCTGGATGGTCTCGAACATCCGCGCGAGATCGCGTGGGTCGTATCCGGCGCGTGCCATGATCTGGGCACCCACCAGGTCAGCCTGCTTTTCGTACTCGCGGCTGTATTTCATGAGCCAGGTGCCGAGTCCGAACTGCGAACCCTGCGAAACGATCTGACCCAGGTTGCCGCCGATGACCGCGCCGGCGATGGCTCCGGCGAGCGCGCCGATCTGAAAGCCCTGCTGCTTGGTCGCGTTGGCGGTGCCGTGGCGCAGCAACACGTGCGCGAGCTCGTGCGCCATCACGCCGGCGACTTCACCCTCGGTGGTTGCGGCCTCGATCATCCCGCGGTTGACGAACATCGGTCCGCCGGGCAGCGCGAAGGCATTGATATCCTTCAGGTTCACCGGCGTGAACGAGTACTTGAAGGCCGGGTGGTTCAACTCCCGCGGCGCGGCCTCGACCAACCGATCGCCGAGCCGATCGAGATAACCCTCGACCGAGTCGTCGGTGACGATCGGGTACTGCTGGCGCACTTCGGCGGCAGCCTCGCGGCCGATCTGGACGTCCTGCTCGGGTGTGTATTTATTCTTGGGTGGCGTCACCTTGGTCTGCGCGGCGACGGTCGTCGCGGTCAGCGTAATGACGAGCACCAGGCGGCTCAGCAGCTTCATAGTCTTCATCCTCACCCGTTTCCGTTTCAAGAACCGCGCCGTCCCGGATTGTCCTCTGTGGGTTTTTCGCTTCACAGAAACGGTAGACGGATCAGGTAGATCGAGCAGCCCAGCTGGATTTCGGCGGTCAATCACCGCGGCACGACCCTTGCTTTAGAGACATCGGGCGCAATTGTTTCGCGCTTGGGGGTGACAGATGAAATTCGGATTGACGCTAGGCGCCATCTTACTGGCTTCGAATGTGGCCTTCGCGCAGGTGGCCATCGACATGGTGACGCTCGAACGCAGGGTCGAGGACGCGCAGACCGCCTACGAGCGCAACCGCGCAACGGGCGATCAGCAGGAAATGAACGAGATTCGTGATGAACTGGGTTACCTGCGGGTCAAGACGCGCCGCGGCGAGAGCGTCACGCGTACCGAACGGCAGCGGCTCAGCGATCGCGTCGAACGCTTCCTGACCCGCATCAACAACAACAACAACAACGCGTCGAACCGCGTCGGGAACGACCGTCGAGATCGCGTCGGCGATCGCAACAACGATCGCAGCAACGATCGAGTCGGCTCGACCCGGAGCCTCGAGATTCCTAGCGGCACCGAAGTCGACGTCCGTCTCGTCACGGCGCTGACCTCCGACACCGCGCAAGTCGAGGATCGCGTCGAGGCGACGACGATGATCGATCTGTATCGGGGCAACGACTTGATCGTGCCGGCGGGTTCGCTACTCACCGGTTGGGTGACGTCGGTCGATCGCGCGAGCCGCACCGATCGGAAGGGCAGCCTGACGCTCGAGTTCAACCGCGTCCGCATCAACAACCGCACTTACGACACCAAGGCCTACGTGACGCAGGCGCTCGAGAGCGACGGCATCAAGGGTGAGGCCGGGCGTATCGGCGCGGGCTCCGCGGTGGGCGCGATCATCGGCGGCATTCTCGGCGGCGTCAAGGGCGCGGTGGCCGGCATCCTGATCGGCGGCGGCGGCGTCATCGCGGCGACTGAAGGCAAGGACGTGCATCTTCCCGAAGGGACCGTGCTGCGTGTTCGCTTTGACAGCGCAGTTCCCCTGGGCTACTGATAGTGATGTCAACGAAGCCGGGGCCGCATGGGCCCCGGGCTTTGCTGCCGATCCCTCGATGACTGCCTCTTCGACCCCGCTTCTCGCCAAACGGCTCCGTAATCAATTACTGGTTGAATCTACCCGGCGCAAACCTGAGCAGGTGGTGTCGTGGCTGTGCGCCATGCAGGCCCAGGATTTTTCCGCCGCCAAGTGGGCGGTGGCCAGCCGCGCCCCGGGCTGCCAGGACGGCGACGTCGAGCAGGCGTTCAACGACGGACTGATCCTGCGGACGCACGTGCTGCGGCCGACCTGGCATTTCGTGACCGCCAAGGATATCCGCTGGCTGCTGGCGCTGAGCGCGCCGCGCATTCACGCGGCCAACGACTACTACTACCGTCAGGCCGATCTGGACGCCACGACGTTCGCGAAGAGTGGCGCCATCATCCAACGCCTGCTCGAGGGCGGAAAGACGCTGACGAGAGCCGAGGTGTCGGTGTCGTTGAAGCGCGCGAAAATTCCGGCCGACGGACTGAAGCTCGCCTACCTGATGATGCACGCGGAACTCGAAGGGTTGATCTGCAGTGGGCCGCGCCGCGCCAGGCAGTTTACCTATGCGCTGCTGGACGAGCGCGTCCCCAAAACCACGTTGCCCGACCGCGAACAGGCACTCACCGAGCTCGCCCAGCGGTATTTCTCGAGCCATGGCCCCGCGACCGCACGGGATTTTGCGTGGTGGTCCGGTTTGACGATCAAGGAGGCGCAGCGCGCGGCCGAGTCGGCAGGCGCTCTCGAGTTCGCGTCGATCGCCGGCGTCGTCCATTGGACCGCCAAGGATCAAGCCGCCCCGTCGTTGAAGGGCGTGTGCGGACTACTGCTGCCGAATTACGACGAGTACCTGATCGCGTACAAAGACCGCGCCGCCTTTGTCGATCCCAGCCGCGCCGCCAACATCGTGGCCCGCAGCAACGGCGCGTTCGCCAATCACCTGGCCATTGATGGGTGCCTGGCCGGCAGCTGGTCGCGGACGCTCAAGACCACCTCGGTGCTGATTGAAGTCGCGCCCTACAAGAAGCTGACACCCGCACAGACCAGGGCGGTGGCCAACGCGTGCGACTGCTACGGCGAATTCCTCGGCCTCAAACCCACGCTGGCAATCGTATAAGGGTAAAATTGCCCTTATGAGAATGCAGCAAATCGTCGCGGCGGCCGTGGTTGTGGCGTGGGCCGTCGTGCCATCCATGGCGTCGGCACAGGCCGCCGATCCACGGCCGGCCAACAATCCCGAACAGAAGCCGGCATTCGCCGGCCAGACCGATGCGCCGGAGCAGAAGCTCGGCGTCTCGTTCGACGTCGTCACGGTCGCCGAGGGCCTGCAGAATCCCTGGAGCGTGGCGTTCCTGCCGGGCGGCAAGATGCTGATCACCGAGCGCCCCGGGCGGCTGCGCGTGGTCGGCCCGGATGGCAAGCTGTCGGAGCCGGTGGCCGGCCTGCCGGCCGTCCACGCTCGCGGCCAGGGCGGCCTTCTGGATGTCGTGCTCGACCCGGCATTTGCGACCAACCATCTGATCTACTGGAGCTTTTCGGAGCCGCGCGACAACAGCGAGAACAACACCGCCGTCGCGCGCGGCAAGTTGGTTGATGATGCCGCGGCGCCGCGAGTCGATGACGTGCAGGTGATCTACCACCAGTCGCCGTCGATGAACTCCCCGCTGCATTTCGGCAGCCGGCTGGTGTTCGGCCGCGACGGCACCTTGTTTGTGACCCAGGGCGATCGTTCGATCATTCCGGGCCGCATGCAGTCGCAGAAGATGGACAGTGGCATCGGCAAGCTGGTTCGCATCAACACGGACGGCTCAATCCCGAAGGACAATCCCTTCGTCGGCAAAGACGGCGTGCGTCCCGAGATCTGGTCGAGCGGCCATCGCAACATCCAGGCGGCGGCCCTCAACCCGGCGACCGGCGAACTGTGGGAAATCGAGCATGGCACCCGCGGCGGCGACGAGCTCAACATCGTGCGCAAGGGCAAGGACTACGGCTGGCCGACGATCGCCTACGGCATCGAGTATCAGGGCGGGCAGATCACCGGCGGCATTCAGCAGCAGGCCGGCATGGAGCAGCCGATCTACTACTGGGATCCGATCATCGGCCCGAGCGGCATGACCTTCTACACCGGCAACCTGTTCCCGCAGTGGAAGGGCAACCTCTTTGTCGGCGGCCACGGCTCGCGCGACCTCGTGCGGTTGACGCTCGATGGCGACAAGGTCACCGGCGAAGAGCGGCTGTTGAAGGATCTGCAGCCGAAACCGGAAGCGATCCGCGATGTCCGCACCGGACCCGACGGCGCGCTGTATCTGCTCACCGACGGCGCGGCCGGGCGCCTGCTGAAGCTGGTGCCGAAGAAATAGTCACGCCGCGAAGGTCGTTCTTAACCCTTGCTGGTTCCGGTGTCGACCTTGCCGATCAGCGTGGCCCCTTCCTCCATCGTGAACTTGGGCGCGTTGATATCGCCTTCGACCCTGGCGCTGGCCTTCAGTTCGACCTTCTCCGAGCCGACGACGTCGCCTTTCACCTGGCCGCTGATGGTGATCGACTTGGCCACGAGGTCGGCGACCACCGAAGCGCCGGAACCGATCGTGAGATTGTGATCGCCCAGCTCGATGTTGCCCTGGACCTGGCCGTCGATCACCAGGTCCTCGGACGACACCACATCACCCCTGACGAGAATCGACCCACCGATCCACGCTGCTCTACGCCGCTCGTCCATTACGCCTCCTGATCGTGGTGATGGTACACCAACTCAGTACGTCTTCCTAGCCACCCATTCGCGGTAGAGCGAATCGACGGTCACGTAGCGGCCGCCGCGGTCCTTGGTGACGATGTCCTGCCGCAACAGCGCGGCGAGCGCGGCTTGAATGGTGGAGGTGCCCGGCAGCCGGTGCCGGGTGCGCACGTCGGCCGACATCAATTCGCGTCCCTCTTCGATCACCAGCGCGCGCAGCACCGCCCGCTGCGGCAGCGTCAGGCGCTGCCATGATTCCTCGAACACCATGTGCTGCTCACCGAGCAGCCTGGTCAACGTCGCGTGCAGGTCATCGAGTCCCGCGGTCTTGCGGCCGGCCTCCTTGACGTCGTCCCAGGTCTCATGGGCGAGGCGCTGGACGTCGTAGGGCACGTTGGCGGCGAGATCGACGATCGATTCGCCGAGCCCTTCGTCGGGACGGATGCCGCTGCCCTGGAACCGTGCCTCGATAAAGGCGGCGAAGTCGTCCGGGTCGATCTTCTCGAGCCGCATCACCGGGCCGGCCTTGTAGAAAGGCCGGCGCGGGCCGAGCATCCGCTCCATCAGCGACGGCTCCGATCCCGAGAACACATAGCCGACCTGGCGCTGCTCCTGGACGGCGGCGCGCAGCGCGTTTTCGACCGACCCGCCGTCGAACGCGGTAATCGCCTGGAATTCGTCGAGCGCGATGGCCAGGCGCTGCCCGCGCGCCTCGGCGATCCGTCCAGGCAGCGCAAACACCTCGGCGGCGACCCGCGCGGTATCGCGCGCGGTCCGCACCGCCGGAAACGCGAGCGCGAACCTGGCCTTGCCGAGCGGGTCGGCATCGAACCGGATCTCCGGCTTGATCGCGCTGAACAGCTCCGCCGTCCAGCGCTTGAGCCGCCCGGCCGGCGTATCCGCGGCGACCAGGGCGCGCGCGTAGGTCTCGAGGAAGCCGATGTACGAGCTCGACGACGCGACGGTGACCTCGATGGTGAGGATCTTGTGCCGCGCCAGGCCGCGCATCACGTCGCGTACCAGCGACGACTTGCCGTAGCGCCGTGGCGAGATCAGGAACACCTTCTGTCCGGAGGCGAGGTCGCGGGCCAGCCGCTCGCGCTCGTCCTCGCGGTCGGCGAACGCCGCCGCGGTGACGATCTCGCCGTAGACGAACGGGTTGTCTGCGCCGCCGGCCGCTGCCATTACGTTATTATACGTAACGATTACGTAAATCAGCGTAATATCCCTGCGTCTTCAGCTATGGCGCTGCTCACCATCGGGCTGATCTACGCGTCGTTCATCGCCATCGGCTGGCTCGCGGCGCGGCGTGCCGGCGGCGGCACCGACGACTTCATGGTCGCCGGGCGGGCGATGCCGCTATGGCTGGCCACCTTCACCATGACCGCCACCTGGGTGGACGGCGGCTACCTGCTGGGGACCGCCGAGGGCGTCTACCGCTCGAGCCTCGCCACCGGGTTGCAGGGCGGCGTGTGCTTCGGCATCAGCCTGATCATCGGCGGGCTGTTCTTCGCGCGGCGGATGCGGGCGCTCGAGTACCGCACGCTGATCGATCCGTTCGAGGCGCGGTTCGGCGCACGGTGGGCGGTGGTGCTGGCCCTGCCGGCGGTGCTGGCGGAGATGTTCTGGAGCGCCGAGCTGCTGGTGGCGCTGGGCTCGACGTTCGGCGTCGTCCTCGATCTCAACCTGACCACCGGGATCGTGATGTCTGCGGCGGTCGTGACGCTCTATACGATGGCCGGCGGGATGTGGGCCGTTGCTTATACGGACGCCTTCCAGCTGGTGCTGGTGCTGGCCGGCCTTGGCGCCGCGTTGCCGTTCGCGCTCTCCGCGGTGGGCGGTGTCGGGGCCGCCTGGGACGCCTACCAGGCGGCGCGACCCGAGTCGGCAATCCTGCTGCCGCCGCTCGAGGCCACGGCGACATGGACGCGCGGCGCGATCGTGTCGTGGTGGGACGCGAGCGTGATGCTGATGCTCGGCGGGGTGCCGTGGAACTGCTACTTCCAGCGCGTGCTGTCGTGTCGCACGCCGCGCGCCGCCCGGACGCATTCGCTGCTGTCGGGAGCGATGACGATCGCCCTGACCGTTCCGCCCCTGCTGATGGGCCTGGTGGCATTCGCCCACCCGTGGCCACCGGAGATCGCCGATCGGCTGGCGGCGCAGCCGGCCGATGCCCTGCCGCTGATCTTCAAGTACCTGGTGCCGCCGGTGATCGGACTGCTCGGCCTCGCGGCCATCGTCGGCGCCGTGACATCCAGCTTCTCGTCGTCGATTCTGTCGGCGGGATCGATGGTGGCGTGGAACGTGTGGCGGCGGCTGCTGAAGCCCGACCTGTCGGCCGGCGGGCTGTCGCTGGTGATGCGCGCGGCGATCGCGACGCTCGGGGTCGGCGCGGTGTGGATGGCCCTCGAGGTCCGGAGCGTGCAGGCGCTGTGGTTCTTTACGAGCGATCTGGTATTCGTGCTGCTGTTTCCCCAACTGGTGGCGGCGCTGTATGACCGCAGGGCCAATGTCGTGGGATCGATGGCGGCGTTCGGCGTGTCGTTGATCCTGCGGGTGGGCGGGGGAGAGCCGCTGTTCGGCATCCCGGCGGTAATTGCCTACCCGGACTGGCTGCCGTTCAAGACCGCCGCCGCCGCCGCCGGCATCATCCTGCTGCCACTGGTCTCGCGGCTGACCGCCGGCCTCGCGCCGCCTCGTCCCGGCCCGTCCCGACGCTGACGTTGGCGGCGGGAACCATCCCGGTTTGACAGCCGTAACTAAATGAACGACCATTAATTTTATGGCACGACCCAAGAACGCCGACGGACAGCGCACCCGGCAGGCCATCCTGGACGCCGCGCTCGAGTTGTTCGCCGACAAGGGCTACTTCGGCACCAGCCTCAGGGATGTCGCCACCGCGGTGGGCGTGCGCGAGAGCGCGCTCTACAACTACTTCAAGAGCAAGGAGGCGCTGTTCGACGCGCTGATCCTCGCCCACGAACACACCCGGAGCGAGCGGCTGGCCGTGCTGGCCGACGACGGTCCGATTGTCGATGCGCGCGCGCTGCTGGAGCGTCTGGCGATCGGCGGCCTCGAGAGCTTCCTCGATCCGCGCGAACAGCTGGTCTTTCGGGTGTTGATGTCCGACGGCATCCGGCTGGCGCGTTCGGGCCGGTTCAATCTTCACGAACGGCTGGGCAGCGGACCCGAGCGCATGCAGATGCTGATGCGCCGTCTGATGGACGAGGGCTGGCTGCAGAAGGCCGACCCTCACCTGCTCTGGATGACCTTTGCCGGACCGCTGCTGTTGTGGCGGCACCTGCACGCCGCCGGAGCCGATCTGCCGATGATCAGGAATCCCCGGGCGTTCGCCCGTCAGCATGTCGACCAATTCTTCCAAGGTGCCGGCGTGGCCGCCTCACCCCGGGCCGCGGCGATCCGACGCTCGCGCACCCGTGCCGCTGCCAAACCGGGACGCGCGGTTAAATCCGCCCGCCACTCGTCATGAAAGCCAGGAGCATCACATTGTCTCGCCTCATTGTTCTTCTGTTCAGCGCGGCCGCGCTCGCCGGCTGCAACGGCACCAGCGCCGGCGCCAAGGGTGCGTCCGCCGATGAGGCCGCCATCCATGTGACGACGATTGCCGCCGTCGAGCAACCGATCAAGCGGTTCATCCGGGTCAGCGGAACGTTGACCGCGCAGGAGCATGCCCAGGTGGCCGCGGAAGTCGCCGGCCGCATCGTCGCCACTCCCGTGGAACGCGGCAGCCGCGTCGGCGCCGGGGCCGAGTTGATTCGCGTTGCCGCGGCCGAAAGCGAAGCGCAGGCCGTTGAAGCCGGAGCCAATGCGGCGCAGATCGAGGCGCGGCTGGGCGTGTCGGCCGGCGAGCCGTTTGCGATCGAGCGAGTGCCCGAGGTGGCCAACGCCGCCGCGACGGTGCGGCTGGCGCGGTCCGAGTTCGAACGCGCGCGGCAGCTGCACCAGCAGCAGTTGCTCTCGCAGTCGGAGTTCGACCAGAAGAAAGCGCAAACCGAGTCGGCCGAACGACAGTTCGACGTCGCCAGGAACGGCGCGGCGCAACAGTATCAGGCCCTGCTTGCGGCTCGCGCGCGCGTGACCATGGCGCAGAAGGCGCTCGCCGATACGACCGTGCGAGCGCCCTTTGCCGGCGTAGTGGGCGAGCGCTTTGTTTCGGTCGGTGACTACGTCACCCGTGGGACCAAGGTCGCGTCGGTGATGCGCATTGACCCGCTTCGTGTCGAACTCACCGTGCCGGAACAATACGTCGCGGCGGTAGCGACCGGGCGCGCGGTCACCTTCGAGGTGGACGCCTATCCCGGCGAAACCTTCACCGGGGAGGTGCGCTTCGTGTCGCCATCGATCGCGGCCGATACCCGCGCGCTGACGATCGAGGCCGTGGTTCCAAACCCTGAGAGCCGGCTGAAGCCTGGGTTCTTCGCCACCGCGCGCATCGAGCAGGCCACCATGGTCCCCGGCGTGCTGGTGCCGGCCGCGGCCGTGCGTACTGTCTCGGGTACCGCCCGGGTGTTCGTGCTGAACGGCGATCGCGTCGAAGAGCGCATCGTCACCGCGGGTCAGCCGATCGGCGAGCGGGTTGAGATCATCAGCGGCCTGAAAGCCGGCGACACGGTCGTGGCCACCGGTGTCGAGCGGCTGGTTGACGGTGTTCGCGTGGTCGCGAGGTAACCGATGCAGTGGCTTGCGGCGCTCTGCGTCCGGCGTCCGGTGTTCGCGTGGGTGCTGGTCCTCTCGCTGACCGTGGTCGGGCTATTCGCGTTTGGCCGGCTCGGCGTCGATCGGTTTCCCAACGTTGACATCCCAACCATCTCGGTGACGACGCGGCTCCCGGGCGCCGCGCCCGAACAGATCGAAACCGAGGTGTCGGACAAGATTGAAGAGTCCGTCAACACCATCAGCGGCATCGACACGCTGACCTCGACATCCTCCGAAGGCATCTCGCAGGTGGTGGTTTCGTTCAAGCTCGAGAAGAACGCGGATGTCGCCGCGCAGGAAGTGCGCGATCGCATCAATCGCGTCATTCCGCAGCTGCCGCGAACGGTGTTGCAGCCGACGGTGGAGAAGCTCGACTTCACGGCATCGCCGGTGATCACCGTCGCCGTGACGGCCGACAAGCCGGTCCGCGACATCACCGAGTTCGCGGACAAGGTCCTGCGGCGCCGGCTCGAGAGTTCCGACGGCGTCGGGCAGGTGGTGGTGATCGGCGGCCGCAGCCGCCAGCTGAACATCTGGCTCGACACCGCGCTACTGCGCGCGCAGAAACTGTCGGTGAACGACGTCGCCCGCGCGCTGCAGTCGCAGAACGCCGATGTTCCCGGCGGGCGCATGGACCAGGGCGCCGAATCGGTGACGCTGCGCACGCGGGGCAGGCTCGAATCGGTCGACGCCTTCGGCGACGTGGTGCTGCGCGAAGTGTCCGGCCACCCGATCCGGCTGCGCGATGTGGCGCGGGTTGAAGACGGCATGGCCGAGCCGCGCACCCAGGCGAGCGTCAACGGCGAGTCCACCGTGCTGCTGCAGATCCGCAAGCAGTCCGGAACCAACACCGTCGAGGTTGCCAACAACATCAAGCAGCGGCTGGTCGAACTGCAGGACATCCTGCCCGCCGGCTACCGTCTTCGCATCGTCCGCGACGAAGCCCAGTTCATCGAAGCGTCGATCGCGAGCGTCCAGGAACATCTGATCGTCGGCTCCATTCTTGCCGCGATCGTGGTGTGGCTGTTCCTCGGCAATTTCCGGTCGACGGTGATCGCCGCCATCTCGATCCCGACCTCGATTATTGCCACCTTCGCGCTCGTCTGGTACATGGGCTTTACCCTCAACATGCTGACGATGCTGGCGCTGACGCTCTCGGTCGGCATCGTGATCGACGATGCGATTGTGGTGCTCGAGAACATTTTCAGGTTCATCGAAGAGAAGGGGATGCCGCCGATGCAGGCGGCGGTCGAGGCGACCAGGGAGATCGGGCTGGCGGTGATGGCGACGACGCTGTCGCTGGTGGCAATCTTCGCC
Source organism: uncultured Acidimicrobiia bacterium (assembly GCA_963795125.1). GTDB lineage: Bacteria > Acidobacteriota > Vicinamibacteria > Vicinamibacterales > UBA2999 > 12-FULL-67-14b. The sequence goes on from CAWCGQ010000004.1 coordinate 131,439, forward strand.
CCGGTCGGATTCATGAGCGGCATGGTCGGCCGGTTCATGCAGAGTTTCGGCCTGACGATGGCGTTCGCGGTAATGGTGTCGTTGTTTGTGAGCTTCACCCTGACGCCGATGATGTCGGCGTACTGGCTCAAGCCGCAGCCGAAGGGCGCGCACCGCGATTCGAAGCACAACCGGCTGTTCGATCCGCTCGATCGCGGCTACACCCGCATGCTCGACTGGGCGATGGCCCATCGCGGGCTGGTCGCGGTCGGCGCGGTGCTGGTGCTGTTGTCCAGCATTCCGCTGTTCCAGTTCACCCCGGTCAACTTCACGCCGGAAGACGATCAGTCGCAGTTCGACGTCACGATGCGCGCACCCGAGGGCACCAGCCTGGCGTCAATGGAAGTGCTGGCCAACCGCCTGAGCACCGCGGTGCGCACGATCCCGGAAGTGGATTTCACCCTGGTGACCGTCGCCGGCGATGCCGCGGGGACGTTGAACACCGCGAGCATGCTGGTGCGCCTGCATCCGATCGAGGAGCGCAAGCGCGATCAGTTCGAGGTGATGTCGCAGGTCCGCGAGCAGATTCTCCCGGCTTACGCCCAGGCCGGCATTCGCACCGCCGTGCAACAGGGCGGCGGTCCCGGCGGCGGCGGCAGCGGCATCCAGTTCATGGTGCAAGGCCCGGATCTAAAGGAACTGGAGAAGTACAGCGAGCAGCTCCGAGCCAAGGTGCTCGCCATTCCGGGTCTGGTTGACGTCGACACCTCGTTGAATGCCGGCAAGCCGGAGATGTCGGTGGTGCTGGATCGGCCGAAGGCCGCCGACCTCGGCGTGTCGGTGGCCGACGCGGCCGATGCGATCCGGCTGCTGGTGGCCGGCGATCAGGTCACCACGTTCAACGCCGCCGGCGAGCAGTACGAAGTGCACTTGCGCGCGCAGGAGCTCAATCGCAGCTCCACGGACGCGATCGCGGGTCTGCCGGTGCCGTCGTCGCGCCTCGGGATCGTCAGCCTCGACAACATCGCGACCTTCACGCGCGGCAGTTCGCCGGCGACGATCAGCCGCATGGGCCGCCAGCGCCAGGTGACCATTTCCGCGAACATGCTGCCCGGCACCTCGCAGGGCAGCGCGCAGGAACAGATCGCGGCGGCGGCGGCCGGGCTCAACTTCGGGCCGGAGTATCGCGCCGACTTCGCCGGCCGTTCCCGCGAGCTGAACCGCACCGCGACCGCGTTTCTGACGGCGATCGCGCTGTCGTTCATCTTCATGTACCTGATCCTGGCGGCGCAGTTCGAGTCGTGGCTGCATCCGGTGACGATCCTGCTGTCGCTGCCGTTGACGCTGCCGTTCGCGCTGCTGTCGCTGATCATCTTTCAGCAGTCGCTGAACATCTTCTCGGGCCTCGGCCTGCTGGTGCTGTTCGGCGTCGTCAAGAAGAACTCGATTCTGCAGATCGATCATGCCAACCAGCTGCGCGACGAGGGCATGAACACGCACGACGCGGTGATTCAGGCCAGCCGCGATCGGCTGCGCCCGATCCTGATGACGACGCTGGCGTTTGTGGCGGGGATGGTTCCGCTGGTGGTGTCGCAGGGCGTCGGCTCCGCGACCAATCACGCAATTGGCTGGGTGGTGATCGGCGGACAGACGATGGTGCTGCTGGTCACGTTGATCGTGACGCCGGTGGCGTACTCGCTATTTGACGAGCTCCAGCAGAAATTCAAGGTGCGTACCGTGCGTACGGTGCGTGAAGTGCGTGAAGCGCGTACCGCACTAGCGAGCACCCGACGCACCGTACGCGACGCCGGTACGCACGTACGCACGGTACGCCCCCTATTTAAACGGCGGCCGCGCCAGCCACTGCTCGCCCATATCGCCGATCGGCGCGCCCGGCGGCGCGGGTGAGGCGGGCACGATTCGTCCGCCGGCCGCGTCGACCATCGGCCGCTCGAGGAACCGCTTGATGTCGGCGGCAAGCAGCATGCGATGCGCCCGTTCGCCTTCGGCCTGGGAGCCGACCGCGGTTGCGGTGTTGGCGGCGCGGGCGCGGGCGGCGAGCCGGTCGAGTTTGAGCGAGGCGATCGCCCGGACCTGGGCATTGGGCGAACCCTGCGCCAGCCACATCACCCGATCGACCAGCACGCGCTCTTCGGCACGCCGCACTTCCTGCTCGTAGCTGCCCGACGTCGTCTGATCGAACGTCGCCCGAACCAGCCGGTCGATCACTTCGCCAAGACCCGGGAGCGACTGGTCGACGGCGTTCTGCGCGACCATGCGCGCCGCGCGATCCGACTGAAGAATGAAACCGATGGTCACGTCGGCGGCGATCGTCGCCGGGTTGACCGGATCGAACCCTTCACCGGTGGTGCGCGGAAACAGCTCGCGGTGCACCCCGTAGCCAGGGGGCCGCGGCGGCAGCAGATCGAGAATCCGCTTGGGGATCGTCAGCTCCGACGGCTTGAGCGTTGCGGTCAGGGCATCGATTGCCTTGCGTTGCATCTCGCCCTTGACCCATTCGACGGGCGTCCGATTGTCGCCGCGCATCGCGTAGACGAAGTCCTGCCCGCCAATCGCCGACGCGGTGCTCTCCACCGCGTAGCGGTGATACATGTAGATCGGCACCAGCGGCTCTTCGATCATCACCGTCGCCATGCCCTTGCGGATGGTGTTGGTGCCGATCCGGTCGAGCGCGGCGCGGCGCACCTTCATCAGGCGCGTCAGCTCCAGGGTCTGATCGGCGCCGTTGGTCCACTGATCGGCCTTCGGGTGGATGTCGATGTCCTGGTTGGTGAAGTAGCGCAGGTCCGCCGTCCACGCATCGTCCAGGATCTTCTCGAGCGCGGCCTCGTCGTTGCCGCGGTTCGCGAACTCGCGGTAGCCGTAGTTGATCGCGGCCTTGTCCCACTCGCCGATGTTCTGGTGATAGGCCTTCGACAGATCGATGCGGCCATCCGGTTGCAGCTCGGCCAGGGCGGTCGGGTAGTCCATCACCGAGATCCAGCCCTTGCTGCTGTCGTAGTAGTTGTGGCCGAGGCCGAGGGTGTGGCCCACCTCGTGCGCCGACAGCTGGCGAATGCGCGCCAGCGCGGTCTCATAGAGGACGGCGGGACGCTCGTCACCGTTGGCGTACGGCGACAGCAGTCCTTCGAAGATCATGTAGTCCTGGCGGTCGCGCAGCGATCCGAGCGTGACCGTGGCCTTGATGATTTCCCCGGTCCGCGGATCGGACACCGAGCCGCCGGAGCTCCAGCCGCGCGTCGAGCGGTGGACCCAGTTAATCATGTTGTAACGGATGTCCATCGGATCGGCGTCGGCCGGCAGCACGTCCACCTTGAACGCGTTACGGAAGCCGGCGGCTTCGAATGCCGCGTCCCACCACATCGCGCCTTCGATCAGCGCCTTCTTGACGTCTTCCGGCGCGCCGGAGTCCACCCAGTACTGAATCGGCTTGACCGGCTCGCTCATCGCCGCGCCCGGATCCTTCTTCTGGAGGCGATGACGACGGATGTAGCGGAACTGAATCTGCTCGCCGATTGGCTGGCTGAAGTCGACGAAGGTCGTCCCACCGTAACCGGCGCGCGGATCGTCGTTGCGGGGCTGGAAGGTGGCAATGTCCGGCAGCTCCACGAACGAGACATGCTCGCGCATGGTCACCGACTCGGGCGATGGCGTAACGCTGCCAACCGATCCCGAGAACAACCCGCCGCCAAATCCACCGCCACCGCCGCCGCCGCCGGTCTGTCCGATCGGCGCCGGGCCCTGGGTCGGACCGCCGCCGCCCCCGCCCCCGCCGGTCTGCTCGTTGACAAACGTCAGCGTCATGTCGACTTCGGTGTTGCTGGGAAAGTTGCGGGTGTTGGGCAGGTAGAACGCGCTGCGGGTGCGGTCGACGCGATACGTGCCCGGTCGCAGGCTCGACGCGGCGTTGACGACATCGCGCAGGAAGAAGTCGGTGGCATCGACGAGGATGCGGCCCTGCGACTCGGCGGCGACGGTAAAGCCCCAGAGGATCGACTTGGCGAAGGAATCCTCAACCGATTTTCGTTCGAGCGGGTTCTTGCTGCTCGAGCGGAACGACTGGTTGCCCTGCACCAGCATGACGCGCGGACCGACCCGCTGGAACTGGACCAGTCGTCCACCGCCGCGGCCTGAGCCGCGATCGAGGCCGATGTCGTTCGAGCCGAGGCCGGCCGACAGGCCGGTGGAAAACAGAAAGTCGGAATCGAGCCGCGAAATTTCGAGGAACATCGCGCCGGTTCGCTCATCCCAGTACAGCGGGAAGTAACCGTCGATCTTCTTCATGCCCGAGGTGCGCTCGTCGATCGACTGCACGGCGGCCGGGCGCGGTGCCGCGGGTTGGCGGGCATCGAGCCCCGCCCCCGCGAGCAGCAGCGTACTGATCAGTAAAACAGATTGTTTCTTCAACATGACCACTCCTGGAGAGTGGTCATTCTACGCTGCGCGGCCGCAGCCGCGCTCAGCTCTTTCGCCGCTTCGCGGTCTGGCGAGGCTTCGAACCGCCGCCGCCGACGTTGCGGGCGAGCACGGCTTTGCGTTTGCCCGTCGTCGCTTGCGCTTTCGCCGCCGGTTTCGCGGCCCTGCCGGCCTTCGCTTTGCCGCTGACCTTCCTCTTCGTCGTGGCGGTCTTCGTCTTACCGCTCTTTGACTTAGCCGCCTTGGCCTTCACCGACGGCGCGGCCTTCGGTGAGGCTTTTTTCGTCACGCGTGGAGCGGGCCGTTGCTTGGCGGTTGCCGGCGCTGCCGCCATGTTGTCGTTGTCTTCGGACGTCTCCGCACCGCCGACAATCGGTTGCTTTGGCGCAAGCCTTGGCATCGCATCTTTCTGCACCGGCTGCCAGGTATGTTGCGATCCGATCGAGCGCTGCCGCTTCAGTTCCCTCGCCGCGTCGTCCTGGGTGAGACGCCCGCGCTGGGTGTACATCCCGGGATTCACTTTGTTCTGTCTGCTCATATGCGGAACCTCAGCAATGCGCCCACCCCGCCGACCTCGGCCAGCAGTGAAGCGTCCTCGATGAATCTGATGCGGGCGGCGGTCTGCTGCGCACGCTTGACCAATTCGTCCGACAGTTTGACACGGGCCTCATCGGCAGAGCCGCCGGTATTCGAGGTCGCCACCTGCACTTCGCCGGGAGCGGCGTCTTCGGGCAGCTTCTGGACGGGCTTCAGCGTCTCAGGCGAGCCGGTGATGATCAGCTCTTCGACCTGGCCAAGCTGGAAGGCCGACAGCGTCGCCTCGGGTCCGGCAACGCCCAGACCGCCGCTCTTCCACGCATCCATCAGCTCCTGGACCCGTTCGACGTCGGTCTCCGCGTCCCTCTCGCGCAATCCCGCCATGGTCCGTTCGACAAAGCTGCCGCTTTCGCCGTCCTCGTGGGGACCGATCTCGACAATCCTCTCGGTGAGGTGTTTTGGCAGCTGCTCGCGCAAGATCGGCATCGCCACTTCGGCGCCGGCAACCACGATGTGGTCGATCTCTTCTTCGCGCACGATCCGGTCGAGGGTGTCGACCACTTCCTTGATGTGGTGCATGTGGAAATTATCGGCGCGGCGCTGATAGCGCGCCTGCGACCATCCGCCCTTGGAGGTCCGGCGGGTCTTCTCGCCGACGATCTGTTCCTCGCGCTCGGTTTCAGTGCCGAAGACAAAGATGCGCGCCTTGTTGGTGTCGAGCATCACGGCGGCGTATCGAGGGTAGTTCTCGACGACGCGAGCGAGGGGATAGAGGTGGGGCACCGAGCTGATGAACAACGAGTGCTCGCCGATCGGCGCGTCGATCGACAAAGCCTCGAACAGGTCCGAGCCGCTGCACGCGAAGATCGCCAGCGCCTGACCGGTGGCGCTGGTCTCCTGTCGCCAGATGCTCCTCGATTCGGGCCACGTCCTGTTCGAAGCTCTCGCGCTCAGGTGACTGTTCGGGCAACGCCTTGGCGCGCTCGTTGAACACTTTGCGGACGAACTGTTGATGGTCGTCGCGTCCGTTCTGGTTGGCCGCGAGGCTGAGGTAGAGGCTGATTACCGGGAACGGGCTGGGTTCCAGCCCGGCCAATATTTCCATCTGCTGACTCAAAGATTGCACTGTGACGGGATTTGACTCGGCCATGCCACGCAGCAGTGCAAGGCCGGTGCCGCGGGGCACCGCGGCGGCGGCACTAGCGAGGCGAGTAGAACGCCTCGACCTCGGCCATCTGCCGCCGAATCAACGCTCGATTGACGCCGCGAAGGTCGTCGGTGACCCGCAGCCTGGTGTCGCGCCGGGGTTTGAGGAGATCGAAATAGTACTCCCGGTAATTGATGAGATCGGAGATGTAGAGAAAGGCCCCGTTGCGGCGCAGCATGCCGTAGCTGGCGCCGTAGCTCGACATCAGCAGGTACGATTGCCGCCGGCGCGACGGTAACTCGGTCTCGACCTCGGTCACGAGCGGCGAGCCGAACTGATCGCCGAGGTCGCGCACCTCATTACCGAGCAGGCGATAGAGCGTCGGCACCAGGTCGGACGAGAATGCGACGCGGCCGAGGTCGGTCGTCAACCCGGCGCGCAGACGCGGCGGGATCGAGATGATCAACGGAATGCGCACGGCTTCGGGGAACAACCAGAACTGATGGCCGTAGTTGCCGTCCTCGCCGAGCGACTCGCCATGATCGGCGGTGATGGCGATGATGCTGTTGTCGTAGATGCCGGACTGCTTCAGGAACGAGACAAACTCGCCGAAGCAACGGTCGACGCGCCCGACATTCGCCGCGTAACCGGTGTTGAAGCCGTCGCTCGCCAGCGGCGCGCGCGAGGTGTTCAGCGTATAGACGTTCATCGGAGCGACAAACGAGAAGAACGGAGCGCGGCCGGCCTCGATCACCCGCTGGATGCCGGCCACATTGGTGCAGATGTCGGTATTGATGCTCTTGATATCAGGGTCGATGAACGTCCGCCGCGTCTCGCGCTTGAGCTGGCCTTCGACGGTGAAGTCGTTGATGGCGAACGTGTAGTCGTTCGAGACAATCAGCCGTTCGAGGGAGTTGAGGCGGTCGAATCCACCTCGGGTCCAGCCGCGGCGAACCGGCGCTCCCGACCAGATTGACGGCATCGCGAGCCAGGTGCCGCCGAACTTGGTGAACGCGTTCTGGAACACCAGCGCATCCCGCGCCCATGCAGCGATCGACGGGGTGAAGGTGACCGCATCGTTGTAGGGCGTGAGGTAATCGCGGCGAAGGCCATCGATGACAAACAGGAAGATGTTCGGCGGCGTCTGGGGCGGCGAGGCCTTCGCGACGAAGTCGATCGACGGCATCGAGGGGATCGGCTCGAGCGATCGCGCGGCGGCGGCGAGCAGCGTGGTTGCGAACTCGGGGTCGTGCGTGTGCCGGTCGATCAACGCATCGGCGGTCACGCGAAAGGCGGGATCGCTCACGGCGTAGCGATCGCGAACGACCTCGGACGAGCGCGCGATGGTTGGAATCGCCACGACCAGGCCGACCGCCACCACCGGCAGGACGACGATCCAGGCCGGCGGCAGCGCCCGTCGATCGGGGGATTGGAGCCGCAGCGCGAGCCCGAAGACCATCAGTCCCTCGAGCAGCGTCACGGACTTCTGCAGCAGGAAATCCCAGTCGACCGGCTCGAACCGGCCGACCAGTGTCAGGGCGGCGGGCGGCAACGCGATCAGGAGTATGGACACGAGGACCCGCGACTCGACCGCCGGCGCCACCAGCAGCGCGAGATCGACGCTGGCGCCGTGCGCGCTGCTGGCGCGGCGGAGTCGAAAGCCGGCCCACATCGCGGCGAGCGTGACGCCGATTGCCACGGCAATTCTCGCCGCATCGGCAGCGTTGAACGCCAGCGACGGCAGGACGAGCCGCCGGAAGAACTCGGTCACGCCAACCGCGATCAGCGCCGCGCCGATGCCGAACTCCCATGCGCCTGGCCTGCGGCGCGTCCGCGCGACGGCGATGGTCAGTGACAGGAGAACAAAGAGGATGGCGTAGGCGGTGAGGTCAAGAGCGAACGACCAGGCGGCAGCGACCGGCCAGAGTCCCTGCGACAAGAGTTCCGGATCCTGGGCCAGCGCCCGGACCAGGTGGATCGTCCACACCACCATCGTCGCCGCAACGGACGCCTTCAGGAGCTGCCCTCCGCCCGTCGCCGCCACGGTCCTGGCCTCGAGGCGCGGGCGCGCGGCCAGGATGTCGATCAGCGCGAGCCACACCAGCGGTGCGAGGGCGACAAACGCGGTCGCCGGTCCACGCGTCGAGGTGGACAGCAGCCTGAGGTACGGCGAGTCGAGCAGCATGACGCCAATCGCAAAGAACACCACCGCGTATAGAGCCGCCGCCAGCCTGGCCGCCCTGTTGGCTCGCGCCCTGGCGCCAATCAGGTCCGGCCACAGCGTGAGCACGCTCAACGCGTAGGCGCCTGCGTACCAGGCGTGGTGCCAATTGACGAACGTCTCGAGCCAGGGGAACAGCCGCGGCCGGACGAACATGTCGAAGGCGAACGGGCTATAGGTGCTGGCGCAGTAGGTCCAGGTCACCAACGCGAAGGCGACGACGACCATCCGGGCCAGCAGCCAGAGGAGGTAGCCGATCACGGCTTGGCCCCAATCGCCGCCGGGCGGGCGAGGAACTCGAGGAGCGCCCCACGATTGATCTGCACGCCGAGCGCCGCGTCGATCTGGGCTCTCGCCGCGGACTCGTCGCCGCGCGCGCGCAACAACCGCGCAAGGCGCAGCCTCACGTCGGCATACAGCGGATCGAGCGCGATGATCTCCTGATAGGCCGAGATGGCATCGTCGGGGCGCTGGAGCGACGCATAGGTGTCGGCGAGATCCGCGGTCAGCTCAACGTCCTGCGGCAGCAGCGCGTGACAGCGTTCGAGCGCGGGGAGAGCACGTGACGGCGCGTCGGCGAGCGTGAGGCAGTCGGCAATCGACGGCTCCGTCGACGCCGCGGGAAGCCGAACCGGCAGCACGATCCACAGCGCGCCGAGCACCGCCGCCGCCGCGAGAATCGTCGTCAGTTGCGATGCGCGCAAGGCCCCCATCTTACCAATCGCCGATCCCTGTCACTTGAATCTGCCAGCTACGCGTACGGGATCTCCCTGAACATCGGCAGCCCGGCCATCTCGATGATGTCGACGAGGCCGGACCGTTCGTGGAATTCCTTGCCGTCGCGATCGATCACGATGGTGTGAGGGTAAAGCGGCGCCAGCCGGCGGAACTCGTCGTCGATCAGGCGGAACCGCCGCACCATGTTCTCGACCTCCTCGTGCTCGCGGTTGCGCAGGCGGATGTGTTTCTCGATGGTGCCGGTGCTCGAGGTCAGCACGATCACCTTTTCCGGGCTCCACGAGTCGCCGATCGCCAACACCTGGCGAAGCGCGTCGTGGTCCTCCGCCGCGTATTCCGCCATGTGCGCCTCGAGGGTGATGCGCGCGCCTTCAAAGAAGATCACCTTCTCGGCGGCGTCGTGGCCGGCGGCGTCACGGTAGTTGGCGTCGTAGAGGCGCGCGAAGTACTCGGTGACGCCGACCGCATTGACCCCGGCGGCGATGTCCTCGAGGACCCGCGGATGCCACACACCCTTCTCGCCTTCGCCGTACGAGCCGTTGTGATACAGGTCGCCCAGCTGGCGGACGAGCGTACTTTTACCGACACCCGGACCGCCGACGATGGCTACGCGCACCCGACGATATTGGTCCTAACGGCGCCAGCTCGTCCAGTGATTGCGGCGAAATCGCGCCTGGGCCCGGCACGCCGATGGTTCCCAGCCCGGCCGTCCAACGGCCGGCCGATGGAACGGGAAATGCAACAATAGAAGACGTGACTTATCTTGCGCTGTTGCTGTTTCTTGTTTCGTTCACCCAGGCATCGACGTTCCAGTCCGATCCACCGCATCGGTGCGACAGCTGCGACGAGTGGAACAAGCCGCGCGAGCCGTTTCGCCTCTACGGCAACAGCTACTACGTCGGCACCGATGGTCTGTCGGCGATTCTGATCGTCGGCGACGCCGGCCTGGTGCTGCTCGACGGCGGGCTCGAGCAGTCGGCGGCGGTGATCGACGCGAACATTCGCAAGCTTGGTTTCAAGACCGAAGACATCAAGTTGATCGTCAATTCGCACGGCCACTACGATCACGCGGGGGGCATCGCGGCCTTGCAGCGTGCGAGCGGCGCCACGGTAGCCGCGAGTCCGTCGGGCGCCAGCGCGCTGCAGCGCGGGGAGAACACCACGGACGACCCGCAATTCGGCTTCGGCAAGGCGGAGAATGGCTTTCCGCCGGTGAACACCGTCAAGGTGATCCGAGACGGTGAGGTGCTGCGTGTCGGCAAGGTTGCGATCACCGCGGTCTTCACCCCCGGCCACACGCCGGGCAGCACCACCTGGACCTGGCAATCCTGCGAGGGCGCCAAGTGCCTGAACATGGTTTACGCGGACAGCATCTCGGCCGTGTCGGCGCCGGGATTCAGGTTCACCGCCAGGCCGGAACTGATCAACCTGTTTCGGCGCAGCATCACCCGGCTCTCCGAGTTGCCCTGCGACATCGTGGTGTCGACCCATCCGTCGGCCACCAATCTCGACGGCAAGCTCGCCAGGCGCGCCGAGCTGAAGGGCGCGGGCGCGGATCCTTTTATCGATCACGGATGCAAGGCGCTGGCGGCGACGGCCATGAAGGGCCTCGACGCGCGCATTGCCGAGGAGAAAAAATGACGGCGCTCATGGTTCGCACGACGTTCGCGCTCACCGCGATCGTGCTCGGGATAGCGTGTTCCGATGGCCCGCTGACGCTGGCGAACATCCAGGTCGGGCGGTCGCTCAACCAGGATCGCAGCGTCGCCAGCATCACCACCCTGTTCAAGCCGAACGAAACGGTTTACGTTGCGGTGCAGACCGCCGCTGCCGGCAAGGGCACCATCTCGGTGAAGTGGAAGTACGGCACGCAGGTGATCGACGAGCCGCAGAAGCAGGTGTCGTACCCCGGGCCGGCGTCCACCGAGTTCCAGTTGCAGAACTCCCGCGGATTTCCGCCCGGCGACTACAGCGTCGATGTGTTCATCGACGGCGTCCAGGTCGGCACCCGCGCGTTCAAGGTCGGCGAGTTCTACTCGTAGCGCAGCGCGACGATCGGGTCGATCCTTGCCGCCCTGGCCGCCGGAATCAGGCCGGCCGCCGCGGCGACGATCGTCAACAGCAGCACGGTGCCGATCGCCATCCACGGATCGTTGGGCTGAATGCCGTAGAGCTGTGACGACACGTAGCGGCCGAGCCCAATCGCCGCCGGCACGCCGACCGCGAGGCCGATCGCCAGCAGGATCAGCACTTCCCTCATCACCATCCACAACACGCCCGACGGCTCGGCGCCGAGGGCGAGCCGCAGGCCGATCTCCTTGCGGCGGCGCGCCACGATGAACGCCATCACGCCGTAGAGGCCGACCGATGCCAGCACCGTCGCCAGCAGCCCGAACCCCGCCGACAGCAGCGCGATCAATCGATCGGTCAACAGCGTCTCGTCGAGCTGGCCCTGCACCGTCTTGACGTCGTAGACGGGCATGGCGGCATCGAGGCGCTTCACTTCGTTCCGCACCAGGTTGAAGACGCCCGCCGACGCTTCGCTGGCGCGCACATAGAAGGTGGCGCTGCCGCGACCCCAGCCCGGCCAGAACACCTGCCGGCGCACGCCTTCGCGCGGCCCTTCATAGAGCGAGTCTTCGACCACGCCGATGATCTCGACATCGAGCTTGGTGTCCGGACCACTGCCGCGTCCGACGTGCCTGCCAACCGCGCTCTTGTCCCCGAAGAAGTGGGTCGCGAACTTGCGATTGACGATGACGACGCTGGCGTTGTCCTTCATGTCGGTCGACCTGAAGTCGCGGCCTTCGAGCAGCCTGATGCCCATGGTCTCGAAGTATCCGGGCGACAGCGCGTTCATGAACGCCTGCATGTCCTCGCCGTCCTTCGCCTGGTGTCCTTCAACCGATGTCGTGCTGTCCCACTCGTCGCCGGCCAGCACCGGGACCGCGGCGAAGCCCGCCACGGTCACGCCCGCGGCACCGCGCAGCCGATCGAGCAGCTCGCCGTAGAAGTTCATCGTCTGCTGATCGCCATAACCGCTCAACGCCGGCGACAGCCGGAAGGTGACCAGGTTGGTCATCGCCACGCCGGTGTCGGTGGTCTGGAGGTTCTGCAGGCTGCGCACGAACAATCCGGCGCCGAACAGCAGCAGGAAGCTCAACGCGACCTGCGCGGCGACCAGGCCCTTGCGGAGGAAGAGCGATCCGCCGCTGCCGGCGATGCCGCCGACGGTGTCCTTGAGCGTCGCCCATTGATCGGGATTGCTGGCGCGAAGCGCCGGCAACAGTCCAAATACGACGCCGGTGATGAGCGTGAGGATGAACGTGAAGGAGAGAATACGCAGGTCCGGCGTCGGTTGAATCAGGAGCGGCTGCTGCTGCGGAATGAACGCAATCAAGCCGCGGGTCAGCGCCACGGAAATGACCAGGCCGACCGCCCCGCCAATCAGCGACAACAGCACGCTCTCGGTCAGCAACTGCCTCACCAGCTGGCCGCGCGTGGCGCCGAGCGACAGCCTGACGGCAATCTCCCGCTGCCGCATGAAGCCGCGCGCGATCAGCAGGTTGGCGACGTTGGCGCAGGCGATCAGCAGCACCAGGCCGACCATCGCCATCAACACCACCAGCGCGGTCGAAAAATCGTTTCTGAGCGGCGAGTAGCCGACATCGGCCCGCTCGATCTTCAGCTGGCCGGTCATGAAGCGCTCACGAATGAACGCCGACCATGTCTTCGCGCCCGGCAGGGTCATCTCGTGCTGGCGGATCTGGGTGAAGAGGCCCTGCAGCGGGCCCGCGGCCGTTTCGATGGTGTAGCCGGGCTTCAAGCGCGCGAACACCTGCACCCAACGCGTGCGCTCGTCGCTCAGGTGGACCCATTCCCACTCGGGCACGATCACCGGCTTCATCAGGATCGGCACGCGCACTTGCGGCGAGCGCGCCGGATCGATCCCGGCAAAGCCCGCCGCCGAGACCCCGACGATGGTCATCGGAAAGTTGTTGACGAGGATCTTTTTCCCGACCGCGCCCGGATCGCGCGCGAAGCGCCGCGTCCAGTAGTCGTGGCTGATGACGACGACGGGATGGCCCTGGTAAATCTGATCATCTTCCTGCGAATTGAACACGCGTCCGGCGGCCGGCGCCACGCCGAGCATCGTGAAGTAGTTGCCCGACACCATCTCGATGTCGATGCGCTCGGTCTGGTTGTCGACCGCGATCGAGGCATCCGCGAGCCGGCGGGCGATGACCTCGCCGAGCGGCTCCGCCCGCTGCTGATACTCCTGGTAGATCGGGTACGAGTGCATCCGCGAGCCCATGTTGCTGCCGCTGTGCGGTCCCGACTGATAGAGCATCACCAGCTCTTCCGGGTTCTTCACCGGCAGCTTCCGCAGCAGGATCTGGTCGATCAACGTGAAGATCGCAGTATTGGCGCCGATGCCAAGCGCGAGCGACAGGATCGCCACGATCGAGAACAGCGGGCTGCGGAACAGGCCGCGGACGGCCAGCTTCACGTCGTTGGTGGGCAGGGTCATGACGCGAAGTTAGACGAGCCGCGGTTGCCGGGGGTTGTGGCCGGACCCAACCTTGAACCCTTTTTGTCCGTCTCACGTATCAACGAAAACGGAGGTCGCATGTCGTTTCTGAATCGATTGCTGGGAAGAACGTCCGCCCCTAAACAGCGGGTCCAGGTGTGCGTGGAGTGTGGCATGCCTGTTGCCGACCACAAGCAGTGGTGCTCGATACTACGAGGGCAGAATGAGTTGAAGCTGAAGACGGCTGAGAAGAAGTCGGCGTAATCGGGTTAGTATCGGACAACCCCCTGGCGAGCTTGCGTCATTTCAAGCGCGGAGGAGGGTCACGTGCAAGGCGAAACCAACGGTGCCGACCCTCGCGTCGGGCAGCTCGAAAAAGCCGTCGAGCGTCTGACGTCGGAAGTCTTGTCACTGAAGCTCGAACTCGCGACGGTCACAAGCGCGATCCGCGACGGCCACCTCAATCAGACGACTCGCCGATCCCCGTCCCCAGTGGTCGCGCCCGCTGCGATCGAGCCTCGGCTCCGGCCATCGATCGCCCCGGCGGCGATCGTGGTGGTGCTGGCGGTCGGGCTGCTGGCCTGGCAGCTCGTTGCCACACCGTCTCCAGTGCCCTCGATAGCGCAGGCGGGCCGCGCCGCCACCCAGGCCCTTGCGCCGGTTGTCCGCGCGGAAGCGCCGCCGGCTGAAGCGCCGCCAACCGAACCGCCGATTACGCCGCTCGTTCGGCCGACGATTTACAAGGGCACGTTGTCGGTGAATGCGGATCATCCCGGAGCGACGGTGTTCATCAATCGCAAGAACGTCGGCACCGCGCCGGTGCGCGTGCGCAATCTTCGCGCCGGTGCGCATCTCGTGTGGATCGAGAGAGCCGGCTTCCGCCGCTGGACGCGGGTGATCACGGTTCCTGCCGAGCGCGTCACGCGCGTCTCCGCCGATCTCGAACCGGCCGTCGAATTCGAAGACTAGCTCGGCTTTCGCCGCTGGCACACGATTGGCAGCTGTTCTCCTGCTTCGGGGAGGATTGCCGTGTCCGAGCACATCGATGAGCCGCTCGATCAGGATCTGCTGCTCAAGTTTTCGACGGAACCAGAGGCCGCGCCGTTGCTCGCGTCCGCCGCCGAAACACTACAACCTGCTGCGAGCGAAGGGATTCAACCGGTAGCGCCGGCTCCCAATGTGGCGCCAGAGCTGATTGAAGCCCTCAATGCGCGCGTCGAGCGGATGGAACGGACGCTCGACGAGTCGGCGAGCCTGATCGCGTCGCTCAACTCCGAGGTGGCGACATTAGTCGGCACGCTGGATGACATCAAGAAGCGGTTGAGTCGGCGGGAAGCGCCGGCGCCGGGGCCACTGCCGAAGCTCAAGCCAAGTCCCAGGATCGCCTCAGCCTTCGCCGGCGCGGTGATCGGCATCGCACTGGGGATGTGGGGATGGACGTTGTGGTCGCGCGAGTCGCCCGTGACGATCGGCGCAGCATCGGTCCCCGTGGTGCCAGTGGCCATGCAGCCTCTCGCCGTGGAGACCCCGTCGCATCCAGAGATCGCGCTGGCCGCGGCCCCGGCGCCGGCCGCACCGGTGAGGGACCTTCCGGCGCGGACCGCCCGGTCGACACCGCCGGCCCCGGCGCGCATCGACTATGTCGGCACCCTCTCGATCGACGCCGCGCCCGGCGGTGCGGTCTTCATCAACCGCCAGCCGGCGGGCAGCACGCCGCTGCGCGTTGCCAATCTCAAGGCCGGTTCGCACCTGGTGTGGATCGAGCGCGACGGGTATCGGCGCTTTACGCGCGTGGTGCAGGTGCCGGCGGATCGGGTGACCCGTCTGTTCGCGGACCTCGAGCCCGTCGCCCGCTAGGGCTGCGCGGCCGGCCGCTAGCGTTTCTTCGCAGTTCGTTTCGCCGGCGACTTGCGCTTGCGCGGGACTTTTGCGCCCTTCTCGCGCGCCTCGCTCAGCCCGATGGCGATCGCCTGCTTGCGACTCTTCACCGTCGCACCCGATCCGCTTTTGAGCGTGCCCTTTTTGCGCCGATGCATCGCGGACTTGACGCGCTTCTGCGCGGCCTTGCCGTACTTCGCCATACTGATCTCCCTCGGCATCCATTGCAAAATGCGTGCTGGCGCGAAGCGATGTAATCTAACGCGCGTATGCCGACCTCCGACACCTTGACCGTTGCCGATTTGAACGCCGCGCTGTTCGGCACCTCCGACGCACGCGCCATTGCGACGCCCGCCTTGATCCAGCAAATGCTGGACTCGGGCGACGGCATCAGCGACCTGGTCTTTTCACCGGGCCGGCCGCCGCAGGTCGAGCGATTCGGCGAACTCGCGACGGTCCCGATCGCGGAACTGCCGATCCTCAAGGCGGAGGACACGGCCGCGGTTGCCCGGGATCTGATCCGCAACAACGAAACGGTGCTGCGCACCCTGAAGGAAACCGGCTCGGCCGACCTGTCCTACGCGCTGCCGGATCGCTGCCGCTTCCGCGTCAACGTGTTCCGCCAGCGCGGCACCCTCGCGATCGTGATGCGCATGATCGCGCAGAAGATCCCCTCGATCGAGGAGCTCGGGCTGCCGGCCGCGATTGCCGATTGCGCGTCGCTCAAAAACGGCATCGTTCTGGTCACCGGGCCGACCGGTTCGGGCAAGTCATCGACGCTGGCGGCGATCATCGACCTGATCAACACCAGCCGTGCCGATCACATCCTGACGATCGAGGATCCGATCGAGTTCCTGCACAAACACAAGAAGGGCACCGTTCACCAGCGCGAGCTGCACACCGACACGCCGACCTTCGCGCTGGCGCTGCGCGCAGCGCTGCGCCAGGCGCCGAAGGTCATCCTGGTCGGCGAAATGCGCGATCGCGAAACGATCGAGATTGCGCTGACGGCGGCGGAGACCGGGCACCTGGTGTTCTCGACCCTCCACACCATCGACGCTTCGAAGACGGTCGAGCGCATCGTCGGCACCTTCGAGGTGTCGGACCAGCAGGCGGTGCGCGGGCGCCTGGCGGCGTCGTTCCGCTACTTCATTTCGCAGCGGCTGATTCCGAAAAAGGGCGGTGGCCGCATGGCGATCATCGAGATGCTGAAGGCGACCATGCGCACCCGCGAATACATCGAGATGGGCGAGAAGGAAGGCAAATCGCTGCTCGACGCCATGCGCGACGGTGCTCTCGACGGCATGCAGTATTTCGACGGCGAGCTCGAGCGGCTGGTGCGGGAAGGCACGATCGCGCCGTCAACCGCGTATCTCTATGCCACCAACCCGGGCAACCTGCGCGTGGCCCTCGCCGATATTCCCGACGAGGACTCGCTGATCACGCGCTAGCCGGATTACCGGTCCAGGGCGCGTCGGACCGCGGCGACGATCTCCTTCGGCGCCGCGGGCTTCTGCAGGAACGACTGCCGGTCCTGCAACGCCAGCTCCCGGCCGGCGAAGTCGGCGGTGTAGCCGCTCGTGAAAATTACCCGCAGACCCGGACGCACCTCCAGCAACCGCTCCGCCAGTTGGCGTCCGCTCATGCCGTCCGGCATCATGATATCGGTGAGCGCCAAATCGACTTGTCCGCCACATTCCTCAAAGCAGCGCCAGCCCTCGGCCCCGTTCGCCGCATCGATCACGCGATAGCCGGCACGCTCCAGGATGGTGCGCGTCAAGATGCGGACCGCGGGCTCGTCTTCCACCAGCAGGATCGTTTCGGTGCCGCCACGCGGGGCAGGCTCCGCGACAGCGGCTGCCGGGAGTTCGATCGGGTAAGGTGTTGCCGGCAGCAGCATTTCAAAGGTGGTGCCTTGTCCCACACCGCTCGCCACGTCGATTCGGCCGCCGTGCTGGGCCACGATCCCGAAGACTGTGGCCAGGCCGAGGCCGGAGCCCCGCGAGGAGTCCTTGGTGGTGTAGAACGGATCGAAGATCCTCGGCAGGCAGTCGGCGGAAATACCAGTGCCGGTGTCGACGACGCGGACGACCGCCAGCTCGCCTGCGGCCGACGGCCGCGCCTCGGTTTCAACCCGCAGTGTGCCGCCGGACGGCATCGCGTCACGCGCGTTGAGGACCAGGTTCATCAGGACCTGATCGATCAAGCCCGGATCGGCGTGGATCGCCAGCGGTGACGCCGTCAGCTGCACCTGCAGGTCGATGTGTTCGCCGAGCACGCGTCCCACCATTTTCGCGAGGCTGGTCACCTGCTCGTTGAGGTCGACATGCTGCGGCTGCATCACCTGGCGGCGGCCGAACGCCAGCAGCTGGCGCGTCAGGCCGGCCGCGCGCTCCGCGGCTTCGACGATATAGCGTGTCGCGGTGCGGCGCGACTCGGCATCCCCGTCCTCGTCGAGCAGCGTCTGCGCGAACCCCTGGATCACGGTCAGGATGTTGTTGAAGTCGTGGGCGATCCCGCCGGCGAGCTGGCCGATCGCATCCAGCTTCTGCGACTGGCGAAGCTGGGCTTCGAGCTCGCGCTGCCCGGTGATGTCGCGACTGATGCCAAGCACTGAAGTGATCTTGCCGTCGCCACCGCGCAGCGGCGCCGCGTGGGTGCGCAGCCAGCGACGCACCCCGGTGACGCCGATGACCTCGAATTCGAGTTCCGCGGTTTCCCCGGACATGACGCGCTGATGCAGCGCGCGGAACCGATCGCGGTACTCAGGCGCAATCCAATCGAGCAACGGCCGGGCCTTGACCTGCTCCAGGGTCGTCGCCGCCAGCATGGCCAGGCCGGCCGGATTCATTTCGATCAGGTCGCCGTCGGGCGAGACGGTCTTGACGCACCCAGGGTCGGTGCTGACAATCGTCCGCCAGCGCTCTTCACTGGCTTGCAGCTGTTCAACGGCTGCCGCCAGCTCGGCTTCCCGCCCCTCCAGATGCAGAATCGCAGGTTCGTGGTGTTTGGCCAACCACCCTGCATCATACGCAATCCCGTGGTCCACGGCACATCAGGACGTGCCCGACGCGCCGGGCCCTGTCCGCTGCCGATTACTCGGACCTGAGTGCCTCCATCACGTCAACGCGTGAGGCGCGCGTCGCCGGCATCAGCGACGCGATCACGGCGGCGGCGACCAGCACCACCGCCGCGCCGGCGAGCGGCATCGCGCCCGGCACTTCGATGTTGCCGAAGAAACCGGTCGCAAATCGCAGCAGCGCCAGGCCGGCGATCACCCCGGCGGCGATGCCCAGCACCGCAATGGTTGCGCCTTCACCAAGAATGCGCGTCAGCAAACTGGACGGTGTCGAGCCGATCGCCAGGCGCACGCCGAACTCGCGCATCCGCGCGCTGACCGAGAAGGCCAGCACGCCGGCCACGCCGACGACCGCAATGGTCAGCGCGACGAGCGCGAAGCCGCCGAAGACCAGCGTGTTCAGGCGGTTCGGCGCCAGCACTTCGGCGCGCACATCGGCGAGCGTCGCGGCGCGCTCCACCGGCTGCTCGGAGGAGATGTCGCGGATGATCTTGGTGATGGGCGTCACCAGCGTGTAGGGATCGACCACGGCGTGCACGAACAGCCGGCCGCCGCCGAACTCCTGTTCCATCGGGTGATAGACGGTCAGCTTTGGTCCCGGCACGATGTTCTCGTCGTCCAGGTCGGCGGCGACGCCGATGATGCGGCGTCCGGCGGTGGAAATGCCGATGAACTTCATCACCGGGTCGGTCCACATCAACTTGCGGTTGACGGCGTCCTGGCTGCTGAACATGCGCCGCGCCACGCTCTCGCTGATGATCACGACCTTCTCGCTATCGGACCGATCGTCGGCGTTGAAATCGCGGCCGGCGATGATCGGCACGCCAAGGGACTTGAAGAATCCCGGCGAGACGGTGCGGAAGCTGGCGCGCGGATCGTCCTCGCCGTCCGCTTTCGCGTAGCCTTCGGCCGAGAATTGCGCGTCGAAGAACGCCCCGGCCTCGCGCCACGGAACCAGGGTGCCAATCGCCACTTGCTCGACGCCTGGCAGCTCGCCAATCCTGCGGATCGCCTCGCGATAGAGCGGCAGCGTCTGCTCCGGCGGCCGCTCGAAATTGACCGGCACGTGCACCGCCAGCACGTTGGTCAGGTTGACGCCGGTGTTGGTCTGCTGCAGCGCGATCAACGTCGTCAACAGCGTCCCGGCGCCGGCCAGCAGCACGAACGACGCGGCGATCTGGGTGACGGCGAACAGGCGCAGCCGGCGATTGGTGCCCGACGTGATGCGGACGCTGCCGCTCGACAGCCCGAGACCGGCGGCGGCGTCGGAGGACGGCAGTCGCGGAATGAATGCAAGCAGCACCGACGAGACGAGCGCCAGGCCGACGCCGACCCACAGCAGCGTGCTGTCGACCGTGAGGTCGAGCGCGCGCACCGAATAGCGCGAGGCATAGCGCGCGATCACCGCCAGCATCGGCCGTGCGACCAGCACGCCGAGCGCCGCGCCGGCACCGCATAGCAACACACTTTCGGCAAGCAGCGTGCGCCGCAGCGCCGCGGCACTGGCGCCGAGGGCGGCCCGCACGGCGAGCTCGCCTTCACGCCGGACCGAGCGTGCAAGGATCAGGTTGGCGACGTTCGAGCACGCGATGATGAAGATCAATCCGGACGCCCCGAGCAACACCAGCAGGATGGTGCGGGCCGGCGAGGTGATCTGATCGCGCAGCTGGACCGCGTTGATGCGGAAATCGTCGCGCGCGGGGTAGGCCTCCTGGTGCGCGGCCAGCATGCCGCCGTGGACCGCGCGCAGCTCGGCAACCGCCTGATCCAGACTGCTGCCCGGCGCCAGCCTGCCAAACAGTTCCGTCATGCGATGCACGCGGCCGTCCTGCATCGTCGCCGACATGTGATGCGAACTGGTGACGACGTTGGCGATCAATTGCGTCTCGGCCGGGTATGGCACCGACGGCTCGAGCACGCCGATGATGGTCGAGGCGCGATCGCCGAGCTTGATCTGCCTGCCGAGCAGGCTTTCGTCGGCGTTGAGCGACTCGGTCCAGAACCGGTGCGTCAGCACCGTCACGCTGGCCGCCGCCGCCCCGTCGTCGGTGGCATCGATCAGGCGTCCGCGGATCGGTTGCAGGCCCATCACCGGGAAGAACGACCCGCTGACCACCCCCGCCCGGACGACGCGCGGCTCGCCGAGCCCGACCAGCGTGAAGTCGAGCGTCGAGAAATCGCCGAGTTGGGCGATCGTCGTAAGGCCGCCCTTCAGGTCGTTGATCTCGGGTACCGAGAAATTGGCGTTGCTCTCGGCGCCGCGGCCGCCGGCACTCTGCCGGATGTAAATCAACCGCTCTTCGTCGTCGTTGACGAGCGGCGTCAGGAGCACTCCCCGGACGACGCTGAAAATGGCGGCGTTGGCGCCGATCCCGAGCGCCAGGGTCAGGATCACCGTGACGGCCAGGCCGCGGGCGCGGAGGAGCGAGCGAAACGCGTAGCGAAAATCGGTCAGCAGTCCCATGACGTATCCATTCAACGTTGCAAGGCCAATTCTTTGGCGGTCGCCGGCCCGAACACAAGGGCTGCGATCAACCCACCTTATTCCTCGACGAGCGCACGCAGCCGGGCAATGGCCGCATCCCATTGCTCGCTGATCTCATCGAGGCAGCGGCGGGCCTTCGCCAGGCGCGCCGTCTCGATCTCCCAAATACGCTCCCGGCCGGAGCGGTTGCTGCGGACCACGCCGGCGGCTTCGAGCGTGTCGAGGTGCTTGGTAATGGCCTGCCGGGTCACGCCCGTGCCGCGGCTCAAGATCGCGGTCGATGTCGGACCGTCGGTGCAGAGCTTCGAGACGACCTTGAGCCGCGTCGCCGCGCCGAGCGCCGCGAACACCGGCGCTGCGTCGGTGAAGGCGGCGTGGCGCGCGCTACTCCTGGGTGACATGTTTCTCGATGTTCCTGATCTGGCCGGTCCAGCCGCCGTCGTTCATGCGGAAGGCCTCCGCCCTGCGGGCCAGTGGAATTCGCTCGAAACCGGACTCGATGATGGTCAGCACCGTGGCGGGGCCGTCTTCATCGAGCCTGAACTCGACGAGCGTGGTCGGCTCGTTCGAGTAATCCACCGCCGGATCGATCGCATAAGGATGCCACCGATACGAAAAATACGTTTCCGGCTCGAGGCGCTCGACCTGAAATTCGGCGGTGATGTGGTCGTAGTTTGGGATGGTGATCTTGCCGCGCGCCGTTTCGCCGGGCACGAATGGTCCCTCCAGCTTCACGCCGAACCACCGGCCAAACTCGGAGGCATCGGTCAGCGCCTTCCAGACCCGCGCCCGCGGCGCCTTCAGCGTGACCCGTTTCTCGATGCGATCGGAATCGGACATATGCAACCTCTGGGTTGCATGCTATACCGCCGAGGCGTCAATATGCAACCCAATGGTTGCACTGGCGCTCGCGGCTCACGCCGTCCCGAGTCGCTCCTTCTCCACCAGCACCCTTCGCAGGATCTTGCCCGACGGCGACTTCGGGATGGCTTCGACAAACGCCACATGCTTCACGCGCTTGTAGTGCGCGACCTTCGGATCGAGGAAGGCCATCACCTCTTCGGCGGTGAGCGGTTCTTTCGCGACGCAGATGGCCTTTGGCACTTCACCGCACTGTTCGTCCGCGACCGGGATGACCGCGACGTCGGCAATCTTCGGATGCTTCAGCAGCAGTGACTCGAGCTCCGCCGGCGCGACCTGAAAACCCTTGACCTTGATCAGTTCCTTCAATCGATCGACCACCGTCAAGTAGCCATCCGCATCCATCGTGCCGATGTCGCCGGTGTGCAGCCAGCCGTCGCCGTCCACGGTGCGCGCGGTCGCCTCGGGATTGTTCAGGTAACCCTTCATCACCTGCGGGCCGCGTACCCACACTTCACCGCACTGGCCGAGGGCGACGTCGGTCCCGCGTTCGGGGTCGACCATTCGACACTCAGTGCTTGGCATCAGCCGGCCGACCGTGCCGCATCGCTCCGCGCCCGCAACCGTGTAGTGAGTCGCCGGGCTGGCCTCGGTCATGCCGTAGCCCTGGCGGATCTTGATATTGAGGCGGGCTTCGACCGCCTGCGTCAGCTCGGGACCAAGCGGCGCGGCGCCGGAGAAGAGGTACTTTAAGTGCGGGAACTTGTAGTGGTCGACGAGAGGGTGCTTGCCGAGCGCGACCACGACCGGCGGCACGACGTGCGCGCTCGTGATCGGCCACTGCTGCAGCACCTTGAGGAACGGCTCGAACTCGAACTTCGGCAGCGTGACGATGGTCGCCGCCCGCATGAAGCCGTGCATCAGGATGACCACCATCCCGTAGATATGGAAGAAGGGCAGGACGCCGAGCAGGGCCGGCATCTCGACGTTCTCGATCGCCTCAATCTGGTTGAGCTGCGCGACAAGGTTCCGATGCGTCAGCATCACCCCCTTGGGCAGGCCGGTGGTGCCGGATGAATACGGCAGCACGACGATGTCCTGCGCGGGATCGATGGCAACCGTCGGCGGATCGGTGTCGATCGCCAGCGAGGCGAGCGACGGGTGACCAGGGGTGTCATCGATCGTGAACAGCTCGATCGCCTTGCCTGATTCCTCGATGGCGGCCTTTGCCTTGTCGGCGAGCGCGCCAATCGTGAACAGCATCCGCGCGTTGGCGTCCTTCAGCTGGAACGCCAACTCCTCGGAGGTGCTGACCGGATTCGAGGTGTGCACGATGGCGCCGAGCCGCGCCACGGCAAAGAACACGATCGGCCATTCCGGCACGTTCGGCGACCAGAGCGAGACCACGTCGCCTTTCCGGACACCCCGCGCCGAAAGACCGGCGGCCGTCTGCCGGATCTGCTCGAGAAGCGCCCGGTAGGTGATGGTTCTTCCCGTCAATCCATCGGCCATCGCCACCGCATCCGGCCTGGTTCTGGCGTGGTTGAACACCTGTTCGGACAGGCTCACGTCGGGCACCTGGATGTCGGGGTATGGACTTCGGTACGCCATGGCGGCGCGGATTATAGTGTAGCGATGGCACGAACACTTACGATTATCGCCCTGGCCCTGTGCGCCGGCACGCAGCTGCTTGGCCAAACGGTCTTCCAGTCGGCGCTTCACGACTACCGGGTCGTGAGCTACGTGGAGGCGCTCGAACAACCGTGGTCGATAGCCTTTCTTCCCGGTGGCGACACGCTCGTCACCGAACGTCCCGGCCGCCTGCGCATCGTCCGCAACGGCAAGTTGCTGCCGGGCGCTGTTGAAGGTGTGCCGCAAGTGGTGCACAGCGGCCAGGGCGGCCTGCTGGAGGTTGCGCCGCATCCGAACTTCGCGACCAACCGCCTGCTGTATTTGACCTACTCGAAGAAGACCGGCGAGCCCGCGGATCCCAAGCAGCCGGTACCGGCGACCACCGCGCTCGTCCGCGGGAAGTTCGAGAACGATCGGCTGACCGACGTGCAGCA
This sequence comes from uncultured Acidimicrobiia bacterium, assembly GCA_963795125.1. Classification (GTDB taxonomy): domain Bacteria; phylum Acidobacteriota; class Vicinamibacteria; order Vicinamibacterales; family UBA2999; genus 12-FULL-67-14b. The sequence goes on from CAWCGQ010000004.1 coordinate 155,398, forward strand.
GTTGTTCCAGTCCGTGTCACAAGGCCGCGGCCACTTCGGCGGCAAGATTGCCTTCGACGCAAACGGCTTCGTCTTCCTGTCCCTGGGCGATCGCCAGGTCCCGCCCGAAGGCAATCTGGAGGCGCATCCGGCGCAGGATCTGACCAACCATCACGGCACGACGGTGCGTCTCCATGACGATGGCCGGGTGCCGGCGGACAATCCGTTTGTCAGCCGCGCCGGCGCGCGTCCTGAGATCTGGAGCTACGGTCATCGCAACGTGCAGGGACTGGCGATTCATCCCGAGACCGGCGAGGTGTGGGCCAACGAGCACGGGCCGCAGGGCGGCGACGAGTTGAACCTGCTCAAGCCGGGTCTGAATTATGGATGGCCGGTGATTGGCTTCGGCGTCAATTACACGACCGGCCTTGCGATCCACGCCGGCACCCATCGCGAGGGCATGCAGCAGCCCGACCAGGTGTGGGTGCCGTCGATCGGCATCTCCGGCTTGATGATCTACACCGGCGATCGGTTCGCGGGGTGGAAGGGGAGCTTCTTTGTTGGCGGCATGACCGGTCAGCAGGTGGTGCGTCTGGCGCGCGATCCGAAACGCGGCTTCACCAGCCGCGAGCTGCTGGCGACCGGACTCGGCCGGATTCGCGACATCAAGCAGGGACTCGACGGTTACATCTACCTGGTCATCGACGATCGCGACGGCAAGCCCACCCCGGTGCTGCGCCTGGAGCCGGTCGACCGGCAGACGAACAAGTAGCTTGTTGAATTTGGGACCAGGTCCTGATTTTCAACATCTCGAAGGTTGAATCTTGGGACCTGGACGCAAATTCAACGTCGCGCGCCCAGATAGGCGAGCGAGGCGGCGGCGACGCACGCGGCGAAGCCGAGCCATTCGGCGAGCGTGAGGCCGGTGAATAGCCACGCGATGGCGGCGCACGCGAGCAGCGGGACGATTGGCGACTGGCCCAGCTTCCACGAGGCGAGCGCGCAGCCGAAATACAACGCCAGCGCGGCAGAGTTGGCGAGGATCGCGAGTGTCTCGAAGGTGCCGGTGATCGCCAGGCCGAGGGTGAGGATCACCTGCAGCACGATCGCCGCCTGGGGCGAGCGGTGAACCGGATCCACCTTCGCCAGCATGGCGGGCAGGAATCGATCGCGGGCGAGGGCGTAGACAATGCGTGGCATCGATAGCGTCATCCCGCCCAGATAACCGAACATCGAAATCGACGCGCCGGCCAGCAGCAGCGATCGCGCCCACGGCCCAAGCGATGCGCCGGCGGCCTCGGCCAGCGGCGAGACCGTGGACTGCGCGAGCCCGTCGCCGAGGATGCCCTGGGCGACGACCTGCAGGGCGATGTAGAGCGTGGTGATGCCGACCATCGCCAGTGCGATGGCGCGCGGCACCGTTCGCTCGACGTCCCGAACTTCACCGCTCGGTATCAGCGCCGCCTCGATTCCGGCAAAGGCGAAGATCAGGATCAGCGCGGTGCGGGCGATGTCGGCTGGTGCGGGCATCGCCGCGATCTGCAGGTTTTCGCCGCGCACGAAGAACGCGCCGGCGGCGGCGACCAGGATCAGCGGAAACAGCTTGGCGACGGTCGCAATGGTGTTCAACCGCACGCCGAGCGCCACGCCGCGCAGGTTGACGAACGTCCAGAATAGAAAGGCGACCACCAGGACGGTGGTGGTGGCGAACCATCCGGACAAGGCCGGCACCAGCAGTCCGACGCTCGATGTAAACACCGTCGAGACCGCCGCGGTCGCGAATGTGCCCAGCATCCACAGCAGCACCCCCGACAGAAATCCCGCATACGGACCAAACGCCGTTCCGACGTAGGCGTACGGTCCGCCGGTGAGGGTGACGCGCTTGCCGGCCTCGGCAATGCAGATCACGATCAGGCCCATCACGACCGCGCAAACGAGGTAGGCGATCGGCGCCGCGGCGCCGAGCGACGAGGCGACCACGCCCGGCAGCCTGAAGATGCCGCCGCCGATGGTGATGTTGATGATCCCGGCGGCCAGCCCGAACGTGCCGATCGCCCGGGTCAGGGATTCACGCGGGGAATTCATCCGCGCTATTGTGTCCTGAGACATGCCGCGACTCTGGGACATTTCACCGCCGCTCTCGTCGTCGACGCCGGCGTTCCCGGGCGACACCACCTATCAGCAGCGATGGGCCGCGCAGATTGGCCCGGGCTGTCCGGTGAACGTCTGCGCGATCACGCTGTCGCCGCATCTTGGCGCGCACGCCGATGCGCCGTTGCATTACGGCCGCGAGGCCGCGGCCATTGGCGCGGTCGACCTCGAACCGTTCCTGGGGCCCTGCCGGGTCATTCACGCCATCGACAAGGGCGGGCTGGTCACGCGCGCGCACCTGGAACACGCCGTCGCCGATTTGCCGCCGCGCATCCTGGTGCGAACCTGCGGGAACGCACCGACCGAGTGGTCGAACGCCTTCTCGGCCTTTGCTCCGGACACCATCGGGTGGCTGGCGTCGCTCGGTGTGAAACTGGTGGGCATCGACTCGCCATCGGTCGATCCCGCCGACAGTAAGACGCTCGACAGCCACCTGCAGCTGCTGGCCCACGACCTGCGCGTGCTCGAGAACCTGGTGCTCGACGACATTGCCGCCGGCGACTACGAGTTGATCGCGCTGCCCCTCAAACTGACGACGGCCTGCGCGTCGCCGGTGCGCGCGGTGCTGAGATCGCTCACACCATGACCAGGGAAGACTGCCTCGGAAGTGATGCGCGCGATCCGCTCGCGTCGTTGCGGGAACTGTTCGCGCTCGAACGGATCGACGGCGAGGGCGTGGTCTACCTCGACGGCAATTCGCTCGGCGTGCTGCCAAAGGCGGCCATCAGCCGGATCAAGCAAGTGGTCGAAGCCGAATGGGGCGCGGGGCTGATCCGCAGCTGGAACCGCGCCGGCTGGATCACGCTATCGCAGACCATCGGCGACAAGATCGCGGCGCTGGTCGGCGCCGCGCCGGGCGAGCTGATCGTCGGGGATTCGACCTCGGTGAATCTCTTCAAGGCCCTGCATGCCGCGCTGGCGGCCTGGTCCGGGGCTTCGACCGGGCGGATCGGCGCGAGCATTCTTTCTGAGCGCACCAACTTCCCGACCGATCTCTACATCGCCGACACGTTCGCGCGCGAGGGCGGGCTCGAGTTACGGCTCGCCGACTGGGACGAGATGGCGTCAGGCATCGACGATCGCACCGCGATCGTGATGCTGACCCATGTCAACTACCGGACGGGGCGGATGTACGACATGGCCTCGCAGACACGAGCAGCCCACGCCGCTGGCGCGGTCGTGATCTGGGATCTGGCGCATTCGGCCGGCGCGGTGCCGATCGATCTCCACGGGGCCGGCGCCGATTTCGCGGTCGGATGCGGCTACAAGTACCTCAACGGCGGCCCGGGAGCCCCGGCCTTCATCTGGGCGCATCCGAAGCATACCGAGCGGATGGATCGTGACGACTGGCGCCAGCCTCTATCGGGCTGGCTCGGTCACGCCGATCCGTTCGCGTTCGACGCGGACTATCAGCCCGCCGCCGGCATTTCACGGTTCGTCTGCGGAACGCCGCCGGTGCTGTCGCTGGCCGCTCTGGAATGCGGCGTCGACACGCTACTGGCTGCGGCCGATCGCGGCGGCATCGGCGCCATCCGCGAGAAATCGCTGGCGTTGACGGCGCTGTTCATCACGCTGGTCGAGGAGCGTTGCGCCGGTCATGGCTTCACGATCGTGACGCCGCGCGATCGGGCGGCGCGCGGCAGCCAGGTGTCGATCTCGCATCCGGACGGCGGCTATCCGATCATGCAGGCACTGATCGCGCGCGGCGTGATCGGCGATTTCCGCGCCCCCGACATTCTGCGCTTCGGCTTCACGCCGCTCTACACGCGCTTTGTCGACGTGTGGGACGCGGTCGAGCGCCTGCACCAGGTGATGACGAGCGGCGAATGGCGCGAACCTGGATTCGCCGTCAAATCCGCCGTCACCTAAGCCTTCCGATCGCCGAACCCCCGTAGAACCCCCGTAGAACCCCTGTAGAACCCTTGTAGAACCGCCGCGATTTATTTCTTGACCAATTCCTATATGGGAATATATAACTGTCGCCCATGGCGCGCGCCTCGACGACTTCCGATCCGTTCAACGCCATCGCGGAACCGCGCCGGCGCCACATCCTGGAGTTCATCGCCGGCGAGGAACGCTCGGTGTCGGAGATCGCGGACGCGCTGGAGCTGAATCAGCCCTCGGTCTCGAAGCACTTGATGGTGCTGCGCGACGTGGGCCTCGTGACGGCCCGGCGGGACGGGAGAAAGACCATGTATCGGACCAACGCCGAGATGCTGCGCCACATTCACGAGTGGAGCGCGATGTTCGAGAAGTACTGGCGCGGACAATTACGGCGCCTCAAGGCGCACGCGGAGGGACAGAAATGACGACCACGACGCAAGCGACCGAACAACCCACGTTCACCATTACGGAAGAGATCTTCGTGCAGGCGTCGATCGACACGACCTTCGCGTCGCTGGTTGCGCAGTTGGGCCGGCTGAACGAAACCCCGGATGGCAAGCCGCTGGCCATGGTCCTCGAAACGAGACCTGGCGGCCGCTGGTATCGCGACCTTGGCGGCGACAACGGCCATCTCTGGGGATTGGTGCAGAGCATCAAGCGGCCGACTTTGCTGGAGATCTGGGGCCCGCTCTTCCTGTCCACCGGCGCCAGCAATAACCTGATTTATCGCCTCACTGAAAGAGACGGCGGCACGTCGATCGCCTTCAAGCATTCGCTGGTCGGTCCGGTGCCCGACCAGTTCCACACGCAGATGGCGCCGGGCTGGGAAGCGATTCACGCGCGCGTCAAGGCACAGGCCGAAGCGGCGCAGCACTAGGAGACTCCGATGAAGATGATCGACGCACTACTCGCCGAAATGGATCAGGAAGCGCACAGCACCGCCCGCGTGCTCGAACGGATCCCGCAAGCGCAGCTGGCCTGGCGGCCGCACGCCAAGTCGATGTCGCTCGGACAGCTCGCCCTGCACGTCGCCACGATTCCCGGCAGCGTCGCCGAGCTCGCGTCACTCGATACGATTCCCGAGCCGCCCCCATTCATTCAGGCCGAAGCCGCAACCGCAGCGGAGCTCGTTCCCGCGCTCGAGGCGAGCCTGGCGAAGGCGCGCGAGCTCCTCGGCGGCATGGACGATGCCAAGTTGATGGCGACGTGGCGGTTGATGAGCGGCGGCAAGGAGCTGATGGCGATGCCACGCGCCGCCGTCATCCGCATGATCATGCTGAACCATTGGTACCACCATCGCGGCCAGTTGCTGGTCTATTTGCGCATGCACGACGTGCCGCTGCCATCGGTCTACGGCCCGACCGCCGACGAAAACCCGTTCATGGCGGCGGCCGCCGCCAACTGAAACTGAAACTGAAACTAAAACTGCCAACTGCCAATCCAACTCGCAACTGGCCACTTTCAACTCTAAACTTCCCGAGTGCCCGAACTTCCGGAAGTTGAAACCGTTCGACGGATGCTCGAGCCGGCGATGCTCGGCTCGCGCTTCCGTCGCGTCATTCTCAACCGGCCGAATCTTCGCATTCCGTTTCCCGCGCGCTTCGTCGCTCGGCTGCGCGGCCAGACCGTGCAGGCGGTCTCGCGTCGCGGCAAGTATCTGACGCTCGACCTGTCATCCGGCGAAACGCTGATCATGCATCTTGGGATGTCTGGCTGGTTTCACGTCACGGCGGTCGGCGATCGATCGCGTGACGCCGACCCGCACGATCACGTCGCCTTCGTGATGTCGTCCGGGCAGACCGTGCTGTTCAACGATCCCCGCCGATTTGGCTTCATGGATCTCTCCGAACGCGGACAGCGCGACCGCTATCCGGCGCTCGGCAAGATGGGCCCCGAGCCGCTGTCCCCGGACTTCGACGCGGCCGCGCTCGCGCGCGCTTGCCGAGGGAAGAAGACCGCCCTCAAGGTGGCGTTGCTCGATCAGCGCGTCGTCGCCGGGCTCGGCAACATTTACGCGAGCGAAGCGCTCCACCATGCGCGGCTGTCGCCGTTCAGGAAGACTTCGACGATCGCGACGGCGGCCGGCGCGCCAACGGCGCGGGCCGAGCAGCTCGCCGCGTCGATCAAAGCGGTATTGACGAGCGCGATCAAGCGCCGCGAATCACCGTATCGATCGGCGCGGTTCAAGGTCTACGACCGGACCGGGCAGCCGTGTCCGCGCCGGGGATGCGGCGGCACGATCAGTCGCGCGGCGCAGGCGGGTCGATCGACGTTCTACTGCGCCACGTGCCAAAAGTAGCCGGCGGCCACCCCGGCGATAACCGGGCCGCTCGTGGGCGGTATTCTCCGCTGGAACCTGCCGTTGCGGCTAAACTGGAGAGACGAGCCAGCACCTCCGCAGGCCGCACCACGAGCCAATGGAAAACACGATGCTGTCTCAGCGCAATAACGTCCGCATTTCCGGGCGCGGCCGAAGGCCGATGCTGTTCGCGCATGGATTCGGCTGCGATCAGAACATGTGGCGTTTGATGACACCCGCCTTCGAAGCGCACTACAAGGTGGTGCTGTTCGATCACGTCGGCGCCGGCCGCTCCGACATTGCCGCCTACGACCGTGAGAGGTACGGCAGCCTCGACGGCTACGCGCAGGACGTGGTCGAGTTGTGCCAGGCGCACGACCTGTCCGACGTGGTGTTTGTCGGCCACTCGGTCAGCGCGATGATTGGCGTGCTGGCCGCGAAGCGCGATCCGTCCCGATTCGGTGCGTTGATCCTGGTCGGCCCATCACCGCGTTACGTTAACGACGACGGCTACGAGGGTGGCTTTTCACGCCAGGACATCGAAGAGCTGCTCGACTCCCTCGACAGCAACTACCTGGGATGGTCGAGCGCGATGGCGCCGGCGATTATTGGAAATCCCGAGCGACCGGAGCTTGCAACGGAGCTGACCAACAGCTTCTGCCGAACCGATCCGACGATTGCGAGCCAGTTCGCGCGCGTGACCTTTCTCTCCGATAATCGCGCCGACCTGGCGCAGGTCAAAATTCCGACGCTGATCCTCCAGTGCTCGGACGACATCATCGCGCCAACCTCGGTTGGTGACTTCATCCACGCGCAGATCCCGGGCAGCTCCTTGGTCCAGTTGAAGGCGACCGGGCATTGCCCGAACCTGAGCGCGCCGGCCGAGACAGCCGACGCGATCCAGGCGTTTCTTCGGTCGACTTGATGATGGATGGCACGCCGCGGGAGAGCGGCAACGATCCTCCCGCCAGTATCGACGAGCTGTACGAGGACGCACCCTGCGCCCACCTGACGACGCGTCCCGACGGGACCATTACCCGGGCGAACCGCACGCTGCTGGCGTGGCTCGGTCTTTCGCTCGACGCCGTCCTCGGGACCCGGATGCAAGCCCTTCTCACCGTCGGATCGCGGATTTATTACGAGACCCACTATTCGCCGTTGTTGCAGATGCAGGGTTTCGTCAACGAGATCGCGCTCGAGATGCGCCTGGCAAGCGGCGAGGTCCGCCCCGTCGTGGCCAGCGCCAGGCAGCTGCGCGACCCGCAGGGTAAGGCCACCGAAAACCGCATTGCGCTATTCGACTCCTCCGACCGGCGCCGCTACGAGCGGGAACTGCTGCTCGCTCGCCGGGCGGCGGAGCAGGCGGCGCAGGATCTCCTCGACGCGGACAAGCGAAAGAACGACTTCATCGCGCTGCTCGCGCACGAGCTGCGCAACCCGCTGGCGCCGATTAGCGGTGCGGTCGAGATCCTGCGTCGGTCAGAGCACGGCAATGACCTGGTCGAGAAAACCGCGGAGATCGTCGGCCGCCAGACCGCGCAACTGACGCGGCTGGTCGACGACCTGCTCGACGTCAGCCGGCTCGGACAGGACAAGCTCGAGCTGAAGCGGGTCGCGGTCGACCTCAGCTCCGTCGTCTATCAGGCGGTTGAAACCAGCACGCATTTGTTCGATGTCGCAGGCATCAAGTTCACGCTGGCCCTTCCCGACTCGCCGACCTACGTGGAAGCGGACGCCTCGCGCCTGGCGCAGGTATTCGAGAACGTGTTGAACAACGCCGCGAAGTTCACGCCGAGGGGCGGCGCCGTCACCCTGACGCTGCAGTGCGACGCCGGGCAGGCGCAGATACGAATTCGCGATACGGGCATCGGTATCGAGCCGGCGAGGCTGAGCGAGATCTTCGACCTGTTCATGCAGGCGGGCGATTCGAGCCGGCGCCAGGACGGCCTCGGCATAGGGCTGATGCTGGCGCGAAGCCTGGTTGAGCGGCACGGCGGACGCATCTTTGTCGAGAGCGCCGGGCTCAGCCACGGCACAGAGTTCGTCATCGCGTTACCGATGCTCCTCGACGCACCGAGCAGCGTCTCGCCGGCCTTTGCGCAGGAGCGCGAATCGGCAGCGCCGCCATCGTCGCGGCGGGTGCTGGTGGTTGACGACAACGCAGACTCCGCCGAGATGATTAGCCTGCTGCTGAAGTTCGCCGGGCACGAGGTCGAGATCGCTCTTGATGGCCTTCAGGCCCTGGCCGCGTCGGTGTCGTTTGCGCCCGATGTGATCCTGCTCGACATCGGGCTGCCGGTGCTCAACGGCTACGAAGTCGCGCAGCGGATCCGCGCCCGTAGCGGCGTGCAGCCGCTGCTGGTGGCGCTGACGGGCTGGGGCCAGGACGAGGATCGCCGCAGATCGAAAGCCGCGGGCTTCGACGCCCACCTGGTCAAGCCGGTTGACCACGCGCAACTGATGAAAGTGGTCGCGGCGCCGCGGATCGAGCCGGCGCAGTAGCCGCCGATGATCGGATTGAGCCACCGTCGACCGGCCGCCGGGCCTCGGACGATGGCGACATCGTTCGAGTGCGCAGAGTATACCGATTACGGTCGGCCTGATCGCGTTCTGAGCAGTCGTGCGGCGATCAGCGCGAGGGGCGCCGCACCGAAGCTGAGCAGCGCTCCCATCTTCGTTTCCGCCAGCGCCGCGCCCGGCGGGAACGCGGCCGTCGCAAAGAACAGGGACACGGTAAAGCCGATCGCCGCGGTGATGCCGATGACCACCAGGTCGGCGGCACTGAGTCCCTCGGGCAGACGCGCGCCCGCCAATCGCGCGGCGCCCGAGAACAGCAGGATGCCGGCCGGCTTGCCGATCAGCAGCCCGGCCAACACAAAGTAGGTGCCCGGTCCGATCTGTTCGAGCGGGACCCCGGCGTTTGCCAGCCCAAAAAACAGCAACACGAACTGCACCGGCGTCGCCCACCAGCGTTCGAAGCGATTGAGCGTGTCGACTTCGAGCGCCTCACGCGGATCAAAAATTCCCAGGTCGCGCGAACTGTGCGGCATGAACGGCACGATCGGGACCATCGCCAGCGCCGGATGGAAGCCGCCGAAGTACAGCGCCGCCCACGACAGCACCCCGGGGCCGAGCACGTAGGGCCAGAAACTGGCGACACGGCGCCGCTTCAGCCAGAGTGCCGCGAGCACCGCCGCGGTCATCAGCGTGGCAAGCGCCACCAGTGACAGGGGACCGGAGGGATAGAAGACCGCCAGGATGATCAGGCCGAGTGCGTCATCGGCAATCGCCAGCAGCAGCAGGAAGGGGATGGCCGGGTGTCCGTCCGGAAAGATGAGGCGGGCAATCATCGCCGAGAACGCGATGTCGGTTGCGCAGGGAATGGCCCAGCCGCGACCGAGCTCCGCGGGCCCGATGGTGGAGGTGAGAGCGACGTAAACGAGGGCCGGCGCGACCATGCCGCCGACCGCGGCGGCCAGCGGCGCGATCGCCTGGCGCGGCGAGGCCAGCGATCCGCCTGGCAAGGTCGCTTCGAACACCTCGGTCGCGGCAAGGGCGAAAAAAAACACCATGCCGACGTCATTCACCCAGAAGTGCAGCGGATGCGTCAGCCGGTCGTAGCCGGCGAGATCGAGATTGGCCCACACCACCGCGGCGATGGTTCCCGCCAGCAGCAGCAATGAGTTGTCGAAAACGAAGCGAGCGAGCCGCGAACCCGTTTGGCCCATCAGTCCTCAGTTGGCGACGTGAAAAATCGAAGGCGGAGACGAAGGCGAGTGACGTCCAGTATATGGCGTGGCGCCGGTGAGGGCAGGGGCCGCAGCCGCGCCCCGGACAGGGCGTTGAGATTCGACGCCAAGCCGTTTGTTGACTGGCACTTGCGCATGGACATGCAAAGGACAGGCAAATGGCTTGCGATGTCACGACGAGCCGTCAGAATCGCCGGGCCCGCGATGGAGCTGGAGTTCAGCGTCCTGTTGGGCAGGAGGCCCCTATGGCACGTCGGCGAACGACCCGGAGATCCGGCTACGTAGCGATCCTTTGCGCCATGTTCGGCATGGCCGCTGCGGTTTCAGCCCAGGCACAACCCCCCTCGAGCAGCCCCAACCAGATGTGCGGCACGGGTGAGACGTTCACCGTCAACCTGCCGGGCACGCCGCTTGGCATCGACGACACGGACGGGTTCTTCCGGAACATCGACGTTCCCGCCGTTGCGCGGCCCGACAGCGTCACGCTGCCGAAGGGCTGCCGCATCTACGCCTTCCTGATCAGCGGCTACGGCGATAACGAGGACTACGACCGGATCATCTTCTACAAAGTCGCCGAGTTCGTCGCGCGCAACAACGGCTACGTGCACGTCGGCTGGTGGAACAACCTCACGTCGGAGTACATGGCCAGGCCGCTGCACCTCGACCCGATCACGGTCCAGAAGATCGTTCCGATTCTCGGCATACCGATAGGCGAGCCGATCGTCATCCATCCAACGCCGAAAACCACCGGCATTCCCGACACCTTCCTGAATACCAACTTGGATCTTCCGAAGGCGAATCCAGACGAGGACTTCCAATTCCTAAGCGATGCCAGGCTCGTTCTCAAGGCCGTTCGACAGCACAACCCGACGGCGCTCATCATCGTCGCTGGACACAGCATGGGCGGCAACGCGGTGGCGCGGCTGGCAAGCTCGTACCCGGACGTGCCCATCGACTTGCTGGCGCCAATCGACCCGGTGGGCAACCGCGACATGCCCCGCGGCGAGTTGGGGCAGAAGAACTTCAACTGGACACGGTGGCGCGCCGCGGTCAACTTTCGCGGATACAAGCAGTGGGACTGCGTCCGTAACGCGTTGAACCTTTGCGCCGATACGGACCCAAGCCTGTTTGGTGTCGCCTTCACCTGCACGGTTGCCAACAGTCCCTGGCTTCCCGTGAAGCCGATAATCGGGACGAAGGCTCCGCTCGTTTGTAACAAGCCTGTCTACGCCGACCCTGGGACGCGGCTCACGATTGGTTCGAATGTCAGGTACCTGTACCACCGCTGGCAGCACGAGAGCGTCTGGCCGGTCGACTTCCCTGGCACCGAACGGTTCACTCGGACGGTGGTACCGCTCTCGACCACGAACATTCTCTCCGGAAACTATCAGGCCCCGGTGCTGGCGCAGCTGAACCCGCTGCTGCCCAACGACCCCGACAAGACCTGTTACGCGGGGACCGATCCGCGCGACGCCTCGTTCCAATGCAACCCGACAGACGGGCATGGCGAGATTATCGGCGTGCGCGTCGAGGGCCTGTCCACTCGCGTCCGTCCCGGCCTCGAGTTAACCAATTGGCCGCCGCGCTCGTCGACGTTCAATCCCGGGGATCGACGCGATCGGCTGGTTCAACTGGCGGTCGACGGTCCCGCCTGGCCCTACCGCCCGCAAAACCCGGACCTGTGCCTGGTCTGCGACGACATCATCGCCATCACGGAGCGGTTGATGGCGCAGCAGCCGCAGGAGACGGAGGAGGACGGCGTGCCGCCGGCGTCGCACGCGGCGCAGGAACCGGACGCTAATGCGGCCGGTTGGGCCAACGAAGACGTGGTGGTCTCGATTGGCGCCACCGATGATCGATCGGGCGTTCAACAGATCAGCGTGTTGCTCGCCGGCGCGCAGGTCGGACACACGATCACGCCGGGCAGTTCAGCCGAGGCCACCATCAGTGCGGAAGGTCTGACCACCGTCTCGTATTTCGCCAGCGATCTGGCCGGCAATGCCGAGGCCGCGCACACGCTTGATGTTCGCATCGACAAGACGCCGCCCGAGGTGTTTGCGATTACCGACATTCCAATCAACAGCGAGGGATGGATCGGCGCTCCCGTCGTCGTCAGCTTTGTGGCCGCCGACAATCCTGACGGCTCGGGGCTTGCCGCGTCATCGCCGGAGGTCACCGTCAGCACCGAAGGAGCCGGACAGGAAGTGAGCGGCGCGGCTGAAGACACCGCCGGCAATTCGGCCTTGGCCACCGTTACGCTGAACATCGACCTGACCCCGCCGGGTATCACGCTCCACAGCCATGGGCCGGCGCCAAACGCGGCTGGGTGGAACAACTCGGATGTGACGCTCACGTGGAACTGCAGCGACGCGCTGTCGGGGCCGGCCGCCGGGCACGTGGCACGCCTGGTGAGTTCGGAAGGCGCCGCGCAGAATGTCAACGCACATTGCGTGGACCGTGCCGACAACAGCGCCGGCGACGCGCGCTCGGTCAACCTCGACAAGACCGGTCCCACCACTCAGATCACGACGCCGCCAGACGGTGCCGTGTATCTGGTGAACGCCGTGGCGCACGCGGCCTATGGCTGCACCGACGCGCTGTCCGGGATCGACTCGTGCGTGGGCTCCGTATCTTCGGGCGCGGCGCTCGACACCGCCGCGGTCGGCAGCAGGGTCTTTACCGTGAACGCCGCCGACGTGGCAGGCAATCAAAGCACGACGAGCCATTCCTACGCCGTGCATTACGTGTTCTCGGGATTCATGAATCCGATCGCGCCGGTGCCGGCCGTCAACCGCGTCAAGGCGGGACGTACCGTGCCGATCAAGTATTCGCTCCGCGACGCCAACGGTGGGATCGTCTCCGACCTCGGGTCGTTTGTGTCCCTGCTGTCGGCGCCAGTGACCTGCAACGGCAACGTTGCCACTGCCGAAGCGGAAGAGGTCGACGGAGCCGGGAGCACGACGATCCGCTTCGACACGGACAAGTTCATCTTCAACTGGAAGACTTCGTCCGCATGGGACGGCTCCTGTCGGGCGCTCGAGTTGAACCTCAGTGACGGGACGCGACGCACGGTGACCTTCGAGTTCAAGTAGATGTGACGCAACCGGCCTCCCGGCCGCGCCGATGCTGATGCGTCGGCCGGGGGGCCGCTTCGGGAACGCAGGCACGCCCCTCGTGACGCCCTCGCGATCGACCTGGCGGGTGAGTTCTTTACCCTCCCCCCGGCGACGTGTACACTCGCGGTTCGGTTCCGGTTCCCGCGATGCCCGCCGGCCAACGCCACCTTGTTCGTTTCGGCGTCTTCGAACTCGACCCGCTATCAGGCGAGCTGCTGAAGCACGGCAGGCGCCTGAAGCTTCCCGACAAGCCGTTCCAGATTCTGGCGGCGCTCGTCGAGCGCCCGCAGGAGCTCGTCACCCGTAAAGAACTCCAGGAGCGACTTTGGCCGGGTGACACGTTCGTAGAGTTCGAGCACGGACTGAACAATGCGATCAGCCGGCTGCGCGAGACGCTGGGCGACAGCGCGGACAACCCGCGCTTCATTCAGACCGTGCCGCGCCGCGGTTACCGTTTCATCGCGCCGGTCGAGAAGCCCGCGGATGAGACGGGCGTCATCACCCCAGACGAGGTCCCCGTCGCGGTGGCTCCCGTGTCGGGGCGGAGGTTCGGGTGGAGGTGGCTGGCCGCTGTGGCCGCGATGGTGGGGCTGGCGGTCTGGCTGACGCTGAAGCCGCCATCCGCGCCGGCGCCCGCGCCCGACGCGCCGACAACCGTCGCCGTGCTGCCGTTTGTTGCCGGGGACGCCACGGACGGTTCGGCCGATAGCTACGTTGCCTTTGGCATGACCGAAGCGCTGATCACCGAGTTGTCACACATCGGCGCACTGAAGGTCATCTCGCAGACCTCCATCATGCAGTACAAGGGTCTGCGCAAGCCGCTGAAGGCAATCGCCAGTGAGCTTGGCGCCGGCACGATCGTCGAGGGCTCGGTACTGCGCGAAGGGGACCAGATGCGCATCACGGTGCAGTTGATCGACGCCAGCAGCGACACGCACCTGTGGGCGCAGAGCTACGGCCGCGAGTCCGCCGCGGCGCTGGTCGGCCAGCGCGAACTGGCACGCGAAGTGGCCGGCATCATCCGTTCGCGGATTGCGCCCTCCGATCACACCGCGGCTCCAGTGATGGAGCGGACCAATGCCGCGGCTTACGAAGCCTACGTCAAAGGGCGCTACTTCATGCTGCAGCCGAGCGAAGCGTCCTGGCTGAAAAGCCGGGACTACTTCGAGCAGTCGCTCGCGGCCGACCCTGACTTCGCGCTGGCGCATGTCGGGCTTTCGAACTACTACGGCATCACCGACACCGTGCCGCCGGCCGAGGCGATGCCGAAGGCGAAGGCCAGCGCCTTGCGCGCGCTTTCGCTCGACGACAACCTCGCCGCCGCGCACGCCGCCCTGGCGTATGTTCACTATTTCTGGGACTGGAACTGGATCGAGACCGAGCGGCGCTTCAGCCGTGCCATCGAGCTCGATCCCAGCGATTCCTGGAGCCGCCGATGGCGGGCACTCTACCTGAGCGCCATCGGACGCAGCGCCACGGCCATCGAGGAGATCACGCGCGCCATCGAGCTCGATCCGGTGTCGGTGTCGGCGTACGACGCTGCCGGCGCCATCTATTTCGACGCGCGACGGTTCGACAAGGTCCTCGAGCAGGCGCAGCGCATCCATGAATTGAGTCCGAACGACCCGCGCGCCCTACTGCACTTTGCGACCGCGCATTTTCATCAGGGCCGGATGGAACAGGCGCTCGACTACGCCACCAGGGGCGTCGACGCCAGCGGCCGCAACCCCGCCTTTCTGTGCGTGCTCGGCGGAATGCAGCATCGCGCCGGCCTGACGAAGCAGGCCGAGCAGACCCTTGCCGAACTGACGCAACTGGCGAGCAAGGGCTATGTTCCGGATGTCTTCCTGGCGGTGATCACGCTGTGGATGCGCGGCGCCGAAGCCGCATTGCCGCTGTTGAATCGCGCCTACCAACGCCGCGACCCATATATCGTTGTGGTCAGGTCATCGCCTTGGTTCGATCTCATGCGGGATCACCCGGGCTATCAGGATCTGGTCGGCCGGATGAATTTTCCGAACTGACACCCGGAGACGGGAGTTCATCCGACGACCGCGCAGTGGCGGCACCTTCAGGGAGAACATGAATGCAAGAGAACACCGACGCCGCCGGCCTCGGCGCTAGCGCCGCGATCTGGCGCACCCTGACCGCCATGGCGACCGGCTTCCTCGAGATGCTGCCCTTGCTCGCGGCCGGCCTGGCGGTGTTCCTGGTGTTCTGGGCGATTGCGGCCGCGACACGGCGGAGCGTGCAGCGGGTCGCGCGCCAGCGCCTGGAGTTCCCCGGGGCGGCCACGGCTGTCGCCCGTCTCGCTTACGTGGTCATCATGCTGTTGGGCCTGCTGGTCGCGTTGACGGTGGCGTTCCCGTCGATGACGCCTGCACGACTGTTCTCGGCGCTCGGGCTCGGCGGCGTGGCGATCGGATTTGCCTTCAAGGACATCTTTCAGAATCTGCTGGCGGGCATCCTGCTGCTGATTCGCCAGCCCTTCCGAACCGGCGACGAGATCAGCGCCGGTCCGTTCACCGGCGTGGTCGAATCGATTGAAACGCGCGCGACCTACATCCGCACCTACGACGGGCAGCGCATCATTGTCCCGAACAGCGTGGTCTACACCCAGCCGGTGACCGTCATCACTGCCTACGACCTGCTCCGCAGCGAGTACGACGTCGGCATCGGCTACGGCGACGACATCTCGACGGCCCGCACCGTCGCGCTCCAGGCGGTGACGGGCGTCGAAGGCGTGCTGGCGGAGCCGCCGCCGGATGTGTTGCTGTGGGACCTGGCAGGGTCGTCCAAGAACCTGCGGGTCCGCTGGTGGACGCGCCCTCAACGGGCCAACGTGGTACAGGTTCGCGACCGTGTGCTGCAGGCGGTGGCCGAAGCACTGTCCAAGGCCGGCATCGACTTGCCCTTTCCGACCCGCGTCGTGTTGTGGCACGACCAGACCGAAAGCATCGACGGCGACCGCACGCGGCAGCGTGAAGGGTGGCCGGCCGGAGACGCGCCGCCCGCGTCGGCGCGTGCCATCGCGAAGACGCAGGCGGATCCGTCGAAGTGAATCTTCCCCCGCGTGAGGCGCTACCATCTCGAGAACATCGGGCGGTGCGGAACCGGCCGGTCCGGCCTGCGGGACCGAGAATCCGCTCGTCCGGGTCGGTGCTACAGTCGACAGGCGACGCCTGGGTGTGTACACGAGCATCGGCGCCCGAGAAATGATGAGGTTCAGCATGACGGGTAGAAGCGTGGCGTCCGCCTCCGCACTCTGTGTGGCCATCACCTGTGTCGGTCCGGTTTCGTGGTCTGCTGCCGCGGCGCAGGCGCCGCCGGTGCCTACCTCGTCGGAGGCGCAGACCTGCATCGCGATTGTGCTGCCGAGTGTGAAGGGGGCGACCGGCGATGCGACCGGGTTTGCGATCTCGCTGCGGGATCTTCTGATCAGTTATCTCACCGGGCCGTCGGTGCGCGCGATCGGGCTCGACGCCCGATTGGCCTCGCAAGCGATCGAAGAAGCACGACAAAAGCAGTGCGGCAACGTGCTGATGACGGCGGTCGAGCTGAAGCGTCACGATGGGAACGGGTGGGGCAGGGCCCTTGGACGCGCTGCCGGGAGCGCGGCGTGGTACGGCGTGCCTTACGGTGGCACCGCGGCGACCGCTGCCGCGCGCGGCGTCGCGATCGCCGGGGCGGAGGCGGTGTCGGCGATGGCCCAGACGACGAGAGCCAAGGACGAAGTGACCCTCGAGTACCGCTTCGGATCGGTCGAAACCGCCGCGCGCGCCACGCCAAAAGCCGAGAAGGCGAAAGCGCGCAGCGATGGTGAGGATTTGCTGACACCGCTGGTGGAGAAAGTGTCCGAAGCAATCGTGGCAATCGCCCTCAAGAAGTAACGCAGACCGGGTCGGCACGGGAGACTTGTGCGACGCGCGGTCACGAAACAGCTCTACCGGCGTCGGCAACCAGGGCTTGCGGCAACGAGGCGACGACGACGAAGTCCAGGTCCATCGCGCCGAGTTCAACGGCGTGGATAGCCGAGTCGTTCGTCGTGGCGGACTCCTGCGCTAATCGCGGCGAAACGTCCACAGCCGCAGTCCACTGCCCGGCTCAACCATGTCGACGAGCACTCGGAATCCAAGACGCTCGTAGAAGGGGACGTTCTTCGGTTGTGCGGTCTCGAGGTAGCACGGCTGGCCGGCGGCGGTGGCGCGGTCGAGCACCGGCTGTAGTAGCGCGCGCCCCAATCCTGTTCCCTGCGCTTCCGGAGACACCCCCAGCAGGAGAACGTACCAATGAGCACTCGGTACGTCCCGGTGATGAAACGGTTCCAGGGCCGAGAGCGCCGCGGAGAAGCGTTCGGTCGCCACGGCGCCGAGCGAGGTGGGCCACTGGTCGAAGCCGGCCGCGGTGGCCCGTTCCGGTGTGATTTCCCATCCGTCCGGCGGCAACACCACCGCCGCGCCACATGCACGGCCCGGAGCGGTGAAGACCTCGCCGAACAGCAGCCCGTAGCGAAGAATCGGTGCGAAATGCGCCGGCGACCGTCGCGCCCGCTCCTCGGCATCTGGAAGGATATATGTTTGCAGCGGGTCGTCGTGAAAGGCGCGTGCGAGCGCCGCGGCAGTGGCCTCGAGATCAGCGGGGTGTAATGATGTGGCGGTCATGCTGTCAGCTCCTTTGACTGTTCCAGGGCATTCTGCGGGTACGATCCTGGAAAGTCTCAAACGGACGCTCAAGAAACGCTCAACGACTTCTCAACGATGACCGAGACCAGGCTGGTGCGTGCGTACGAATTCGGTCCCTTCCGTTTCGATGTGCCGAATCGTCTCCTTATGCACACCGGCGTCATCGTCGCCCTGAAGCCGAAAGTGATCGACACCCTTCTCGTGCTGCTCGAGAACCATGGGCGTCTCATGACGAAAGAGGCGCTGATGCAGGCGCTGTGGCCGGATCGCTTCGTCGAAGAGGCGAACCTGACCCAGAACATCTACGCGCTGAGAGGCGCGCTCAGGGAGCGCGAGGCGGGTGCCGCCTACGTCGAAACGATTCCGAGGCGCGGCTATCGGTTCGTCGGCGAGGTGAGAACGGTTGCTGATGCCGCCCGGCCCCGGTCACTCGCGGTGCTGCCGTTCACGTCGTTGAGCGGCGATGGCGCCGATGAGCCACTGGCGCTCGGCGTCGCCGACACGTTGATCACCACGCTCGGCAACTCCGGTACGGTGATCGTGCGGCCGATCAGCGCGTCTCGCCGCTACACCGGGCCGCAGGTTGACCCGACCCGCGTGGCACGGGAACTGGCCGTGGACGCGGTCCTCGACGGCAGCATCCAGCGCGGCGGCGACACGATTCGCGTGACAGCGCGGCTGATCCGAGCGGACGGCGCCACGCTCTGGGCGGGCCGCTACCAGGAAGCGATGACCGGCATTTTCGAGGTGCAGGATTCGATCGCGGACAAGATCACCGCCGCCCTCGAAGTCGGTCGGAGCGACACGGCGAACGCCCGGCTGGCGAAGCGATACACGACGAGCATCGACGCCTATCAGCTGTATCTGAACGGCCGCTACAACTGGAGCAAATCGACCGAAGAAGGGCTCCGCGCGGCGATTGGCTTCTTCACCCGGGCGATTGCCATCGATCCGGCATTCGCGCTCGCGTATGTGGGCATCGCCGACGCGTATACCGCGTTGGACTGGTACGGCGTGCTGTCGACGCGCGACTCGAATCCGCACGCGTTCGCCGCCGCGCAGGAGGCACTGCGCATCGATCCCGAGCTGGCCGAAGCGCACGCCTCCCTTGCGCTCGCGCAACAGTACCGCTGGGACTGGAGCGGGGCCGAGGCCTCGTTTCGCCGCTCGATTGCGCTCAACCCACGCTATGCCCTTGCGCGGCTGTGGTTCGGACTCCACCTCGCGTTTCGCGGTCGGTTCGACGAGGCGGTCGAGGAGGTGAGCCAGGCGCAGGCGCTCGATCCGGTCTCCCTGACCGTCCGGGCGCAACTCGGGCTCAGCCTCTACTTCGCGCGGCGCTATGACGAGGCGATGCATCACTGCCGCATGATCCTCGCCGCCGAGCCCGGACATGATGAGGCCCTGATCTACCTGGCGCTCACCCTGGTGCAGACCGGCTCACCGGACGCGGCCGTCGCGCAGCTCCAACAGTCCACCCTGCGCTCAACCCCTGATGTCGAGGCGATGCTGGCCCTCGCGCTGGCTGCCGCCGGGCAGAGAGCGGAGGCGCGCGCGATCGTCGACACGCTGACGCAGCGTCCGATCTACATCCCGCGCTTCTGGATCGCCGCTGCGCAGCTCGCGCTCGGTGACACCGAGGCGGCGTTGCTGGCCCTGGAATCGGCCTGCGACGATCCGGACGACTCGCTCGCCGGCATTGGCGTCATGCCCTGGCTGGATCCGCTTCGCTCGCACCCCCGGTTCGACGCAGTGTTACGGCGAATGAGGCTCCGCACCTAACGCGGGGGAATGGCCGACCATCGTTTCTGAAGCGGTGGTGATCACAGCCGCGTCGACCTCCACCACGCGCCGGCTTCGAGGCGTCGTGAACGCAGGGAACACCGGCGTATTCGGCCGTTGTCATAACAGATCCGGTGTCTCGAGGCGACTCTCCGTTGGTCGTCGAGACGTTCCTCACCGTCTGCCCGGAGATCAGCCTGCAGCCAGTAGTGGCTGGTCAGGACCGGCACCCCGCAATCCTTTCCCGGAAGGCCCTTCACAAAGCTCACGGTCGGCTCGGGCCGATCCACGCCGCGGATCAAATGCAGCCCGCAGTTGAAGGTGTGCACGTAGACGCTCTGCCCATCCGGCAACAGCTTTGGCTCGCCGGTGAAGTAATGCTCATCGCCGCGCGGGCCGGGCGGAAGCGCAACGCTTTTCAACAGCGACAGATCGGACAGGCGCCAGAACTGCACCCACTGCGACGTCGCCTCTTTGTTCCCGCTGTCCATGTCGGTGGTGGTCAGCACCGCGCGATCGATTGTGGGGACCGGCAAGACACTGTAGGGATCGAGGCGGGAGTCGCTAATCGCGGGGTCATGCGCCGACCGGCTGCGAATGACGGTGCCGCGCTCGTCCATTTCGACGAGACCACCGGTTCGTGCCTCGTCTGCCTGTTGCCATTCGCCAGACGAATGTAGGTGTGAGGATGGCTGAAGCCGGCCAGCGCGCCGAACGGCGTCAAGATCTCCGGACGCGTCGGCTGCGTGAGGTCGACTTGGACTCGACGGGTCAGGTCATCAATCGCGTCCACTGCGCGGTGTCGGTGTACTGCTGGAACATCACGGCCTTCCCGCCCTGAAACCGGTATACATGGCAGAACTGAGAGTCGAGCGGCGCACCGCCGTTCTTCATGGTGCCGCCGTAGCGACCGAGCACCACGACGTGGTCGCCGCCGTCAATGAACGTGTCGGGCACGGCGGTGAAGTTATCGATCGCCGCCAGCAGCCGCGCGAACACACCCTCGCCCACGGCCTGTGGACCAACGTAGGGATTGCGATCCGCAAGCGGATTGCCTTCCGCCTCGTTCCAGTTGATGCCCGGATCCATCGCTGCGAACAGCACCGAAGGATCATTGCGGCCGAACGCCGCGTACGCCGCCTTGATCGTCTCGAACGCCGACATGGGTGCCTCTTCCTGATGATGCGCGCCGCTCGCGCGTTGGTCGCGTGATGCTAGCACAGGCATTGTTCACAACGCGTCGCGTCCGGGATCTTTCCCCGACGTGTTGCCCCGACCAAAGCCATCAAGCCGTGTTCAGGTATGCCTGGCAGAAATATCATCGGGGAACAAAAATCCGGCTCGCGAACAGATAAACGACCAGCGGCAGCACCGCCACGAAGAACAGGTTCAGCCACAGCCCCGCCTTCGCCATTTGCGGGATGGTGAGGGCGCCAGTGCCGTAGACGAGCGCGTTCGGGGGAGTCGCCACCGGCATCATGAACGCACAGCTCGCCGCGAGGGCGGTGGGAATGGCGAGCAGCATCGGGTCCGCGCCGATGCCGACCGCCAGCGATGCGACGACTGGCAGGAATGCCGCGGCAGTCGCCGTGTTGCTCGTCAGCTCGGTGAGAAAGATCATCACGGTGGTCACGACGAGGATCACCACGAACACCGGCCATCCCGCAAGCGCACCGAGCTCGTGACCGATCCATTCGGCCAGGCCGGTCTGCTGAATCGCGACCGCCAGCGAGAGTCCACCGCCGAAAAGAATCAGCACCGACCAGGGGAGTCGCTCGGCCTGCGTCCAGGTCAACGCCACACCGAGCGGCCGCCACGTGAGCGGCACGATGAACAACAGTAAGGCCCCGGTGATTGCGATGCCGGTATCGGTCACCGCCGGGATCCAGCGCTCGATGATCGGGCGGCTCACCCATGCCGTCGCGGTGAGTGCGGTGATCACGCCGACGGTCCATTCGGCCCTCGACATGCGCCCCAGCGACAGGCGTTCGGCCTGCAGCATCGCGGCCCCCCCGGCGATCGGGTCGGTTCCAACCGGGTGGAGCCACCTGGTGAGCAGGAGCCAGGCGACCGGAATCGAGACGACCACGATCGGCACGCCGAGGAGCATCCACTCCAAGAAACCGATCGTCACGCCATACGTCTCGGACATGAAGCCGGCAAGCAGCGCGTTGGGCGGGGTGCCGATCAGCGTGCCGAGTCCGCCGATGTTTCCTGCGTACGCGATGCCGAGCAGGAGCGCGACGTCGAAACGATGGTCGTGGCCATCTCCCGCCGCATCCCCCCCGCGCTCGAGGGCGATGACCGATGTCGCCATCGGCAGCATCATGACGACCGTCGCCGAATTGCTGACCCACATGCTGATGAAGGCGGTGACGGTCATGAAGCCGAGGATGAGATTGGCCGGCCGAGTGCCAACCACCATCAGGACCGCGATGGCCATGCGTTTATGCAGCCCGCAACTCTCCAGGGCGATGGCGATGAGGAAGCCTCCCAGAAAGAGGTAGATCACGGGGTTCGCGTACGGCGCGGTCGTTGCCTCCACGGTGGCGACACCGAGCGGCGGGAAAAGCACGATGGGAAGAAGGGCCGTTGCGGGAATGGGGATGGCTTCGGTGATCCACCAGATCGCCATGAGCAGACCGACGGCTGCGGTCCGCCACGCGACGATGGCCATGCCCTCGGGGGGTCCCAATAGCAGCATGGCCGCGAACAGCAGCGGTCCGGCGGCGAGGCCGACGTGCGCGAGGCGCCGATCCTTTGAGGTCTCCCTTGATCTTGAACGCGCGGGTTGCCCCAAGCTTCTCCTTTACGATTTTCGAAACAGTGAGCGCGCCGGCCGGCGCGTCAATCGTATCGGGTTTCCCACGCGGATCCGACCCTCGAGCGTCAGCCGAGGAATGAGGGCCCGCCCCGGGGTTGCCCGGAGGTGGCAGTCCTGAGGCGAAGACACCGGAGTTCAAGCGGACATGATGAATGTGGCCATCGTCGGAGGGCTGCTGGACAGATCAGGACATGGCGGCCTCTCGGGCGGCTGAAGCGTCTCGACGATCTCCTGGTCCATCAGCGCGTCGCGCTTGACGACGGAGGATCGCGCATCGCGGGGCCTGCCCAGACGCTGGCCGACGCAGCGACAGACGGCGCCGGCCGTGACGGGCCAACGGCGCGAGATTCCCTGGAATGATGGGAGTGGCCTTGCGGCAACAGCCACTGCCGAAACGCTCGCTCGAACCCGTCCCGGGGTGTCGGGCAGTAGCGAGCCTCAACCGCCACCTGTGGATGGCGAAGGTCGTCGCGGGTCTGCGTGACCATGAGCGCCGGCGGATTCCAGAACGGCACGAACAACCGGGGGTCGTCGCCCACCCACGCCGTCACCCTGGCGCATGCCAACTGTGCCGGGTCGCGCACATACGCGGCAGCAATCGCGTCGAAGGGGTAGAAGCCCGCCCTGCCGATGTCGTGGTGCCAGTACGCCAGCCATGCCCGCGCCCGGTCGGCCACCCAGCTCGATGCGCCACCCCCTGCGGCGAGGGCGTCCAGGTCTTCGCCAGTGAACTCGACGCTCCGGGCCGCGACATACGGGACCATTACTACCGGGATTCCAGTGTGAAGCACCGTGACGGCGGCCCCGGGGTCGCTGGCGAAGTTGAAGTCGCGGAAGATCGGCCCGTGCCCGAGCCACGTCCCCGTGCCCGCGCCTTCCGCCGGATGGAAGATGTGCCCGGGCCGGCGTCCCATAACGGCGACGATGCCCACCACCCTGGGCCACAGCGCTGGTCGCTCGGCCAGGGCCGCAGCTACGTTCGTCAGGGGACCCAGCGCCAGAATCAGCAACGGTTCCTTGGTCAGCGCGATCTGCAAGGCAGTGGCGGCCGCGGTCGGTTCTGATGCCGGGCCAGGCATTGAACGCCCACGGTGCACTGCTGGCCACACCGCGCCATCGGCCTCCAGCTTTTCGACAAGCTCGCGTGTGATGCGATCGGTGTCGGCCAGAGGGGCATTGCCATGCACCGTTGAAACGCCCGCCACCTCGAGGCCAGTTCGGGCTAACAGCAGCAACGCCAGGCAGTCGTCGGCGTCGGTTCGTTCGCCAAATCCGCACGCGGCATCGGTATCGACCCAGATGCGCGCCGGCGACCTGTGCGGAATCTGCTGGTCGAGTGCCAGAGGCGGCATCTGCTGCTCTCCCGTTCGCCACAGGGGGAGCGGCATCGCAAGCGTCAGCACGAAGGCGCTCGCGACAAACGCGAGCGCAAGCAGGACGGGGCGTGCGAATCTCGTGCGAGAGAAGTCGGGGACGCCGCGCCGGCGTCCCCCTGTTGAACCCGCAACCATGATCGGTTGTAACACCATGGTCCCCCAACGCCAACGCGGATACATCGGCTCCCATTGCCTGCCTCACCGGACAGGGACTCGGCTGCGGCCGGAGCCATTACATCTTCGTGCTCACAAGGCTACTCAGAGCAGGGAGACACGAGGGCACCAGGCCGCAACCTGGACAAGGCCGGCTCAGCGCGCGGCGTGCAACGTGGCGAGGCTGCCCGCCACGTAGGACCCTGGCACCGTCCGTGCGGCGATGTTGAGCCGGTTCCAGCCGTTGATCGCCACGATGGCCAAGCTCAGGTGCACGAGCTCATCCTCAGAGAATTGCTCTCGAACGCGCGCGTACACGTCGTCCGGGACACGAGTTTCGGCGACGAGCGTGAGGGCCTCGGTCCACTCCAGCGCGGCGCGTTCGCGCGCCGAGTAGTAGGGCGTCTCGCGCCAGGCGTCGAGGCCGTAGAGCCGCTGTTCGGTCTCGCCGGTCGCTCGGGCGTCCTTGCTGTGCATGTCCAGGCAGTAGGAGCAGCCGTTGATCTGCGATGCCCGCATTCGGACGAGGTCGATCAGTCGGTGGTCCAGGCCTGCCTGACGAACCTGGCGTTCGAGGCCGAGCATGGCCTGTATAACGCCTGGGCTCACGCGCGTGAGGTCGATTCGAGCTGTCATGATGATATTGCCTCCACCCATCAAGACGACTCAGGCGTGATTCTGTGACATGGCGGCCGGAGCACACCGCTGTCACAGGCCGCCTCCGTCATCCGTCTAGTGGGGAAGGGGGTCGCAGGGACGTGAGCCATGGCCACGAGTGACTGGGACGAGGCAACCTTCGAGACGCATCGAGGACTGTTGTTCTCGATCGCGTATCGGATGCTCGGCAGCGCCAGCGAAGCCGAGGATATCGTGCAGGACGCCTGGCTCAGGGCGCGCCAGGACGCGGACGCCGACGTGCGCTCCCCTCGCGCCTACCTCACGACCATCGTCACGCGGCTGTGCATCGACCACCTGCGCAGCGCCGAGCGCACGCGCATGCTGTATCCGGGGCCATGGCTGCCCGAACCGTTGGCCGAGCCGAATCAGGAATCGGCCGTACTGGCGTCGTCGTTGACCACGGCGTTTCTCGTGCTGCTGGAACGACTCGCGCCGGTCGAGCGCGCGGTGTTCTTGTTGCGCGAGGTTTTCGAGCTCGACTTCGACGAGATCGCGAAGAGCGTCGGTAAGAGCGCCGCGAACACGAGGCAAATCCTGACCCGCGCGCGAGGTCGGCTGCGCGAAACGCGTCCCCGATTCCCCGTCTCGCGGCGACAATCGGAGGAGATCGTGAGGCGCTTCCGGCATGCCTGCGGAACCGGCGATCTCGACGAGTTGATGGCGGTACTGCACGCCGACGCGACACTGGTGTCCGATGGCGGCGGCAAGGTGGTTGCGGCGACGCGGCCGATCCGCGGTGCGGAGCGCATTGCCAAGTTCATGCTCGGCTATGCCGGCAAGCTGCAGTGGACGGAGTCGGATTTCCAGCCAGTGACGATCAACGCCTCGTCCGGTCTGTTGATGCGTCATCCGGCCGCCGGCGATGGCGCGTACTCGTTCGACATCGACGATGGCCGGATCCGCACAATCTACGTGGTGCGTAACCCAGACAAGCTGCGCGGGTTCCTCGACCACATCCCTTAACGCGGCCAACGAGGCGGACGAGCCACCACGGAGACAGCAGATCGGCGTCGCACACCGCCCGATGGGCCAGACGCTCTATAATCCTGACCAACTCCATGGCTCTGGCGTCAGGTACCCGACTCGGGCCGTACGAGATTCTTTCCGCCCTTGGTGCTGGCGGCATGGGCGAGGTTTGGAAGGCGCGAGACACGCGCCTCAATCGGCTGGTCGCCATCAAGGCGAGTCACACATCTTTCAGTGAGCGCTTTGAACGTGAGGCGCGGGCCATCGCGGCGGTCAACCATCCTCATGTCTGTGCGCTTTACGACGTCGGCCCGGACTACCTCGTCATGGAGTACGTCGAGGGCGAGTCGCTGCAAGGACCGGTACCGCCCGCTCAGGCGATTGCGCTGGCCGAGCAGATTCTGGACGCGCTCGACGCCGCGCACCAGAAAGGCATCGTTCACCGCGACTTGAAGCCCGACAACATCCTGCTCACCAAGAGCGGCGTGAAGGTGCTCGATTTCGGCCTTGCCAAGATGCAGCGCGCTCCTGCAGTCGAGGGCCCGAGCCAGGCGGCCACTCAAACCGTTTCCCTGACCGCGGAAGGTTCCATCCTGGGCACCCTCCCGTACATGTCGCCGGAACAGGTCGAGGGCCACGATGCTGACACGCGCAGCGACCTCTTCGCGTTCGGAGTCGTGCTCTACGAGTTGATCGCAGGCACCCGACCATTCGCCGGCAAGACACAGGCGAACCTCGTCGCGTCGATCCTCACGGAAGAGCCGCGACCTCTATTCGAGGTGCAGCCGCTAACGTCGCGCGGCCTTTGGGAAGTAGTGCGAATCTGCCTCGCGAAGGATCCTGAGAAACGCTGGCAATCAGCCCGCGACGTCAGGCACGCCCTGCGGTGGGTGGCAGCCGCGCCTCCGCCGTCGATGCCCGCGCGATCGGTTCGGGTGTGGCAGGGGTTGGCCGTGGCGATGGCCGCGCTCGCGCTGGGAATTGGGGCTTGGGCGTTTCAGCCCGCGGCGCCAGACGCGCCCAGTCGGTTCGAGGCGTCGATGCCGGAGAATGTAATGCCGTTCCGCGACGTGTCGGTATCCCCAGACGGCCGCAAGCTGGTGTTTACCGCACAGGATGGAGTGTGGTTCCGGAGTTTCGATTCACCGGAATGGCGGCGCCTGCCGGGTACGGAGGGCGCCTCGACTCCATTCTGGTCCCCAGACAGTCGGCATGTGGGCTTCATCGTCGACGACACGCTCAGGAAAATTGACACGACCGGCGGTCCAGCGGAAACCGTTGCCAGTCTTCCCACCGCCGCGCCCCAATCAGGCACCTGGAATCGTGATGGGGACATCGTGCTGGGGAGTTGGGGCGGCGGGTCGGGTGGTCCGATGTGGCGAGTATCCGCGGCTGGCGGCGCGGCGACGCCGGTGACGCAGGTCGACGAGTCCAAGGGAGAGTTCGTTCACACGTGGCCCACGTTTCTTCCCGACGGCAAACAGTTTCTGTACTTCCGCTCCGGCCCGCCGGACGTAGAGGGCATGTACGTGGGTGCTCTCGACGTCGACGCCGGCAACCAGTCGCGTCAACGGATACTGGCCACGGGTGTGCCAGCGAGCTTCGCGAATGGCTACCTCTTCTTTCCACGCGCCGGCACGCTGATGGCACAACCATTCGACGCTCGCCGCCTGGAGCTCGCCGGCGCGCCGGTGCCCGTAGCGGAGAACGTCGGGATCACGTGGTACTTCACCGGAATGTTCTCGGTGTCCGACCAAGGCGTCTTCGTCTATCGGACCGCATCGGAGCCTGGCGCCTTTCAGCTCAGCTGGGTTGACCGGCAGGGGACGACCGTCGGCACGTTGGGACCGCCAGGCATTGACCGGCGGGTTGTGTTGTCGCCGGATGGCAGACGCGCGGTCGCGAAGGATGCTCCGTACAACGTGCCGGGCGACCTCTGGATGCTGGACCTTGCGAGCGGCCGGCGCACGCGTTTTACATTCAGTAAGAACGTGTACTCGCCCGCGGTGTGGTCTCCAGACGGCGCCCGTGTTGCCTACTCGGCCGGCCGTCTCGGCGACACGATCTACGAGAAAGCCGCCTCCGGACTCGGCGACGAGCAGATGCTGCTCAAGGAGCCGGGGTTGCGGTACTTTCCGAGCAGCTGGTCGCGCGACGGCCGGTTCCTGCTGTATCACACCGAGAACGCTGCGAACACGGGATACGACTTGTGGGCACTGTCCCTCACCGACCGCAAGCCACACCTGATGCTCGGCGAGGCCTTCAATGAGTGGGCCGGCGTCTTCTCCCCCGACATGCGCTGGGTTGCCTACGCATCGCTCGAGACTGCCGCGGCCGATCCCGCCGTCCACGTCCGCCCGTTCCGAGTGTCTGGACAGACCGGCCAGCCATCATTCGGCGAGGGCAGGTGGCAGATCTCGAAGAACCACGGCAACTGGCCACAGTGGCGCACCGACCGAGAGATCGTCTTCAACACGGCGCCAGTTGGAACGGAGATTTTTGCCGCCCCGGTGAACACAACCGGTACCGCCTTCGAGAGTGGCATTCCGCAGCGGCTGCCCTTTCCTCCGAGCACGGGTGTGACCACGACTCCCCAGTCCACTGCCGACGGCCAGCGCTTCTTGCTCGATGTGCCACTGAATCAACGAACCGCTCGAACGTCAATCAGCGTGGTGCTCAATTGGCCAGCGTTGTTGAAGCAGTGACGAGGGCATGAACTGCCGCGCGACGGTCTCCCTCGGCCAGTCCTGCAACAACTCCAACACTTCCGGCGCAGACTTCGAGGCCGGGTGAACAGGGCGTTGTGAGGACTCATCGCTGAGCAGTCGCCTAACGCAGGCTTCCCAAAGCTACACCAGCGCGGGGTGGCCGCGTCCTATGTCCGAGCCGCACGCCGCAGCGCCTGCGGCGGCTGGCCGAAGCTGCGCAGGAAGGCGCGGCGCATGCGGCCGGGATCGCCGAAGCCCGCGACCTCGGCGATGCGGTCGAGAGGGGCGTGGCCGGCCTCGACCGCCGTCCGAGCGGTTTCCAGGCGCAGGCGCTCCACGGCCTTTGCCGGAGTCGCCCCGGTCTCCGCCGAAAAGGCACGAGCAAAGTTGCGTGGGCTCATGGCGGACCGGTCGGCCAGTCGCTCGACGGTGAGCGGCTCGGTCAGGTGCGCACGCATCCAATCGATCAGCTCCACGAAACGGCCCGTCCGCCCGCCCAGCTCCACGAGCGCCGAGAACTGCGACTGGCCGCCGGGCCGGCGCTGGTGGACAACGAGTTGCTGCGCCGTGCGGCGGGCCACCTCCGGGCCGAGGTCGTCCTCGATCAGTGCGAGGGCCAGATCGATACCGGCGGAAATCCCGGCCGAGGTCCAAACATTGCCGTCCCTGATGAAGATGCGCTCGGCGTCCAATGTGACTTTGGGATAACGGCGGGCGAAGTGGTCGGTGCTGTCCCAATGGGTCGTCGCCGAGCGGCCGTCCAGCAGTCCCGCCTCGGCAAGCAGAAACGCGCCCGAGCAGACACTGGCGATCCGGCGGGGTTTCGCGCGTCTCAACCATCCGACGATCGCATGCAGTGCCGCCATGGAGCGGATGATCTCGCCACCCGACACGATCACGGTGTCGAAGCGGCCCTTGCGTAGTGGATGGGCGGACAGGCTGAGTCCGGATGAGCTCTCCACCTGACCGCCGCCGGGGGCCAACAACGTCAGATCGTAGCTGCCGGCGCGGAACCGCTCAGCAATTTCAAACGCGGTGGTGGGGCCTGCCACATCCAGCAACTGGAACCCCGGGTGAATGACAACGGCAATGCGTCTGACCATGGCAGTATTTGCCTGAATTATGTCATTTAAGCCAAGCCAGGGCGATCGTAATCTTGTCGGAAATCAAACGGAGGACGACATGACCAAGAGAGTTGTGGTGACCGAATACATTTCGCTGGACGGCGTGATTGAAGATCCCGTTGGCATGGAAAACTCCGGCCTGGGAAACTGGACGGGACCTTTCCGTCGCGGCCCCGAAGGCGACCGGTTCAAACTCGACGAACTGCTCGCCGCCGACTGCCTGATTTTCGGCCGCGTCACCTACGACGCCTTTGCCGCGTCGTGGCCGCACATGAAGGACGAGACCGGTCTGGCCGATCGAATGAACAGCCTGCCGAAGTACGTCGCGTCCAGGACGCTGAAGCAGGGAACCTGGGGCGACAGCACGATCTGGGACGGCGACATTGTCGCCGCGGCCAAAGCGCTCAAGGCCGCGGGTCCCGGCGAAGCGCTCATCTACGGCAGCGCCTCGGTTGTGCATCAACTGGCCGCCGCCAACCTCATCGACGAGTACCGACTGATGGTCTACCCGACCATCCTGGGCGCTGGCAAGCGTCTCTACCCGAATGGCGTCGCCTCCCAGCTTCAGCTGACCGAATGCCAGCAACTCGGGGGTGGCATCGTCCTGCTCCGCTACACCGCCGGGTAGGCCGAAGCCGGTTCGCGGTAGCTGCGAGATCACAGGAGGTCACAGTGTCTGTATCAGTGCTCGGCTTCTCAATGTCACTCGACGGATATATTGCCGGCCCCAACGACGAACCCGGCAACCCTGGCGGCGACGGTTTTGACCGCCTGCACGAATGGTTCGCCCCGGGCGGCGGGAAGTTCGTACGGCCATCCGGGCCCGCGGGAGAGTTGTTCGACGAGATGATGTCGGTCGGGGCGTTGGTGACCGGCCGGCGTACCGCGGAGCAGGCCGGCCACTGGCGCGGCGATGTGCACGGCGCCCCGATCTTCGTGCTCAGTCACCGGCCGCCCGATCCGTCGCTCGCGAAGTATCCGCTCGTGAAGTATGTGAGCGAAGGGATCGCCAGCGCGATCGCACAAGCCAAGGCCGCCGCTGGCGGCCGCAACGTGATGGTGCACGGCGCGTACACGGCGCAACGCGCGCTCGAGCAAGGCGTGCTCGACGAGTTGCAGATCGACCTGATCCCGGTGCTCTTTGGCGCCGGCCGCCGGCTGTTCGAGGTGTTGCCGTCGCGTATCGAACTCGAAATCATTCGGGTCATCGACACGCCGACGGCCACACATATCCGCTACCGCGTCCGCCGCTGAACCAGGAAGGGACGGACCAAGTGACCATCAAGCGACGACACCTCTTGTGGAGCGGCTTCGGGGCCGGCGTGCTGGCCCTCACGATCGGTGCGGGTTGGATAGCCTTGCTGCCGCCAACGCCGCCGCCAAGGCCGGCGCCGCCGATCCCGCTGGCGGAGACCGAGGCAACGCTCGCGGCGCTCAGACCGCCGAAACGCGCGCGGCCACTGGTCGCGATCGTCGGCATCAATGACGCGACCGAAACCACTGACTACCTCATGCCCTACGGCATCCTGCGGCGCGCCGGCGTCGCCGATGTGGTGGCGCTTTCCACCGGGCCCGGACCGGTGGCGCTCTATCCGGCGCTGACGGTCGAGGCCGACGCGACGATCGCCGAGTTCGATGCGCGGTATCCCGACGGGGCCGACTACGTGATCGTTCCCGCCATGAGCCGGGATGACGATCCGGCCGCCCTGCACTGGATCCAGAAGCAGGCGGCGACGGGCGCTCGCATCATCGGCGTTTGCGCCGGCGCCAAGGTGGTCGGCGCCGCCCGGCTGCTCGACAATAAGCGCGCAACGACCCATTGGTACTACTTGAGCCAACTACGCGAGATGGTTCCCGGCATGCGCTATATCGAAGATCGGCGCTTCGTGGTGGACCAGGGCGTCGCAACGACCACGGGGATCACCGCGTCGATGCCGATGTCGCTGACGCTGATCGAAGCGATCGCAGGTCGCGAGAAAGCGCAGCAGGTCGGCCGCGATCTCGGCCTGACGCACTGGGACGCGCGGCACGCCAGTGAGGCGTTCACGTTGACGCGCCCGTTTGCGCTGACGGTACTCGGTAACTCGATGAACCGCTGGAACCGCGAACAACTGGGCATCGAAGTTTCGCCCGGTATCGATGGCGTATCACTCGCCCTGGTCGCCGACGCCTGGTCGCGGACCTACCGATCGCGCGCGGTGACATTCGCCACCCAACCCGGCGCGCTCGAGACCGCCGGAGGGATTCGCATTGTGCCCGATCGGGTGGCGGCTGGTTGGCCAGCAGAGCAGTTGCTACCGGCGATCGGAGACCGGCCGGCACGGGCGCTGGAGGACGCCCTTCGGGGCATCGAGAGCCGCTACGGGACCGGCACGGCCAATGTGGTCGCGATGCAGCTCGAGTACCCCAGGCAAGGAGGATTACCGGATGAATGAATCATCGTCGCACTACGCCGGCCTTTCGGGCCGGATCGCTGTCGTGACCGGCGCGTCGGGCGCGATTGGCGGGGCCGTGTGCCGCGCCCTTGCTCGCCGTGGCGCAGCCGTGGCGGCGAGCGGACGCAGTGCGGACGCGCTCGCACACCTCGTCTCGGAAATCAGAAGCCAGGGCGGCACCGCCGTCGCCGTAGCTGCCGATCAACGCCAAGCAGTGATCATGTTTGATAATTTGCATCGCGTCGGAATGAAATCGTCGTTGCCATGACAGACATGACCAAGCCTGCGGTGTTGAGCTTCGAGGAGATCGACCAGACGCAGGTGGCGCTCGTTGGTGGCAAGGGTGCACACCTGGGGGAGCTGTCGCGGATCGCCGGCGTCTGCGTGCCCGCTGGCTTCTGCGTGACGACCGACGCCTTCCAGCGAATCATGGCGGCCGCGCCGTCGATCCACGATCGACTCGATCGGGTGTCGCGGCTGAAGCCGGACGACCGCGAGGCAATCCGCACGCTCAGCGCGGAGATCCGCCAGACGCTCGAGGCGGTGGCCATCCCAGACGACATGGCGGCGGCCATTGCCCTCGGATTGGACCGGCTCGGCGACCAGGCTGCTGTTGCCGTCAGATCGAGTGCGACGGCGGAGGACTTGCCGACGGCCTCGTTCGCGGGTCAGCAGGACACCTACCTGAACGTGGTGGGGCCGGCGGCGATCCTCCGGCACGTCAGCCGGTGCTGGGCGTCACTCTTCACCGAGCGGGCCGTGACTTATCGCCTGCGCAACGGTGTGGACCACCGCAAGGTCCACATGGCGGTGGTGGTGCAGCGGATGGTCTTCCCGGAGGCGGCCGGAATCCTGTTCACGGCCGATCCGGTCACCGGCCACCGGAAGGTCGCCTCGGTGGACGCCGGCTTCGGCCTGGGCGAGACCCTCGTGTCGGGGCTGGTGAATCCCGATGTCTACAAAGTGCGGGACGGCCAGGTGATCGCCAGGACCATCGGCACGAAGCGGCTCGCCCTGTTCGGCGTGCCGTCGGGCGGGACGCGGGAGGTCGCGATCGAGCCGGACCGGCAGAAAGAGCCCGCGCTAACTGACGCGCAGGTCGTTCAGCTCGCGCAGCTGGGCCGGCGAATCGAAGCGCACTTCGGCCGCCCCCAGGACATCGAATGGTGCCTGCTCGATCAGGGCTTTCACATTGTTCAGAGCCGGCCGATCACCACGCTGTTTCCCATCCCCGACAGCGGTGACCGGGAGAATCACGTCTACGTCTCCGTTGGCCATCAGCAGATGATGACCGACCCCATGACGCCGCTGGGGCTCTCGGTGTGGCAACTCACCACTCCCCGGCCCATGGCCGAGGCCGGTGGCCGGCTGTTCGTTGATGTCACCCAACCGCTGTCGTCGCCGGCGAGTCGCGCGGCGCTGCTTGCGGCGCTGGGGAAATCTGATCCGTTGATCGGCGATGCGCTGCGGTCGGTCCTCGCTCGCGGCGACGTCATCCCGTCGCTCCCGGATGCGGGCCCCGCCTGGGCACTGCCGGGCGGTGGCTCCGCTCAGCTCGAGACCGATCCGGCCATTGTCACCGCGCTGATCGCAAACATCGAGGGCTCGATTGGCGCGTTGAAGCGCGACATCCGGATGAAATCCGGAGTGGCGCTTCTCGACTTCATTCGGACCCACATTCAGGAGACCAAGCGGGTCGTGTCCGATCCGAGAAGCATGCAAGTGGTCATGGCGGGAATGGAAGCCGCCTGGTGGCTCAACGACCACATGGACGAGTGGCTGGGCGAGAAGAACGCGGCTGATACGATCGCGCAGTCCGTTTCCAACAACGTCACCTCCGAGATGGGGCTGGCGCTTCTCGACGTCGCGGACGCGGTCCGTCCACATCCGGCGGTGGTGGCGTTTCTGCAGCAGGTTGAGGATGAGGATTTTCTCGACCAGCTCCCCAGGCTCGCGGGCGGGGCGGAAGCGCGCGACGCCATTTCCGCGTGGCTCGACAAGTACGGCATGCGCGGGGTCGGCGAGATCGACATCACGCGGCCGCGGTGGAGCGAACGGCCCGCCATGCTCGTGCCCTTGATCCTTGGCAACGTCAAGAATTTCGAACCGGGCGCCGCCGGGCGGCGATTCGAGCAGGGACGGCAGGAAGCGCGCGAGAAGGAGGAGGAGCTGCTGGCGCGCCTGCGTGCCTTGCCGGACGGAGCGCGCAAAGCCGAAGAGGCGAAACGCAACATCGACCGGGTTCGAGCCTTCGCTGGCTACCGCGAGTATCCCAAGTACGGAATGGTCAGCCGCTACTTCAGCTACAAGCAAGCCTTGATGGAAGAAGCCGATCGTCTCGTCCAGGCCGGGGTGCTTCGTGAGCGCGAAGACCTGTTCTACCTCAGGTTCGACGAGATCGAGGGCGTCATACGAACGCAGCACGTCGATGATCAACTCATCTGCGACCGCAGGGAGGCGTGGCGATCGTACCAGGCGCTCACGCCGCCCCGGGTGCTCACGTCGGACGGCGAAGTGATCTCCGGTCACTACCGCCGCGTCGATCTGCCGGCGGGCGCATTGGCCGGCCTGCCGGTGTCCGCGGGGACGGTCGAAGGCCGGGCCAGGGTGATTCTGAACATCGCGGAGGCAAAGCTCGAGGCTGGCGACATCCTGGTCACCACCTTCACGGATCCGAGCTGGACACCCTTATTCGTCTCGATCGCGGGCCTTGTCACCGAGGTCGGGGGCCTGATGACGCATGGTGCGGTGATTGCGCGGGAGTATGGCTTGCCCGCCGTGGTGGGAGTGGAAAACGCCACCCGGCTGATTCGGGATGGCCAGCGGATCCGCGTGTATGGAGCGGAAGGGCACGTCGAGATCGTGTCTTAAAGCCCGGCCAGCCTGACCCGTCGTCGGTCAGCCAGAGGCCGTGGGCGGCCACCCGTTGCTTGTTGGCCGTGCCTCGACTATATATGTGTTTATAACAGCTATGTCTACACCACCCCTTGACCGCGAACTCAAGAAAGGCTCAGCGGAGCTGATTATCCTGTCGATCCTGGAGACGCGGCCGCGCCACGGCTATGAGATCTGCAAGTTGATCGAGCAGCGATCGCACGGCTCCATGAAGTTTCACGTCGCATCCCTCTATCCGCTTCTGTACCGCCTCGAGGAGCGCGGGTGGCTGCAGGGGAAGTGGGTCGAGAAAGCCGGCGAACGGCGGCGCCGTTTCTACTCACTGACCGCTGCCGGCCGTCGTGTCCTCGCCAGCCAGCGCGACACCTGGAAGGCCTTTGTCCGGGCCATGGCGCTCATCACGGGCCGAGGCCATGCCTGACTGGCGCCCCCACATCGCGTCGCGCCTGGGTGCCTTGCGTCTCGATCCGGCGCGGGAGGCCGAGATTATCGACGAGCTCGCGCAGCATCTCGACCAGCGCTATGACGAACTCCGGTCCGAGGGTGCGACCGACGACGAGGCGTTCCGGACCGCAGTCAGCGAGCTCCTCGACGAGCAGGCGCTGGCGACGGCGATGCAGCCCCTGCGCCAGGCACGCGTCGCACCGCGCGGGTCTCGCGATTCGCGTGTTGCGCGCCTGGCTGCCGATCTCCGGATCTCGATTCGAACACTGTTCAGGCAACGCGCTTTCGCCGCTGCTGCGATCCTGACGTTCGCGATCGGCATCGGCGCGGCCAGTGCCATCGCCACGATCGTCGACGCCGTGTTACTGCGGCCACTGCCGTATCCCGATGCCGAGCGCATGGTTCAGGTCATTCACTACGGCCAGGAAGGCGCCGTGACCAGGCGCGCGTCGACCATGGCTCGTCCCTTCATCCTGGGACTCAACCAGCGAAGCCGCTCGTTCGCCGCGTTCGGGGTGTACGACTCGTTCTCCAACATCACCCGCCGGCGCCTGACGATCACCATCACCGGCTCGTTCGGCACAGCCGCAGTCCTGGGCACACGCATGTCACCGGCGCTCTTTGGGATGCTCGGAGCCACGCCGCAACTGGGAAGGCTGTTCATCCGTGGTGACGACCTGCCAGAGCGGCACCAGATCATCATCCTGAGCGACCGCGCCTGGCGCGCGCAGTACGGCGGCGACCCCGGAGTGATCGGATCGTCGCTGACAATCGACGGCAGACCGTACACCCTCGTCGGCATCATGTCTCCGGGATTCGCGTTCCCTGATGCGCAGACCGACTTCTGGATTCCCTATACGTCAGCTCCGGGGCTGGCGCCATCAGCGCCGCGCTCCGACTCACCCAACAGCTATTACGCCGACGGCGTGTTTGCGCGGCTCCGTGACGGCGTCACCGTCGAAGCGGCCAGCGCAGAGACCGATGCGCTGCTCCGCACCCTCTCGCTCGAGCACGCGGCGGCGACGGGCCGGACCCCCGAGCAAACCGGATTTCCCCTCAGCCTCGAGCGCCGCGGCGAAGTCGTGTCGATGAAGGACGAGCTGACCGCCCCGGTTCGTCCCATGCTGCGCATGCTGGCGGCCGCGGGCGCGCTGCTGCTGCTCATCGCTTGCGCGAATCTTGTCACGTTGTTTCTCGAGCGCAGCGATTCGCGCCGGGCTGAGCTCGAGGTGCGCAAGGCGCTTGGCGCAACGCGGCGACAGCTGCTGCGGCAGTTCGTGGTTGACGGTGCGGTTGTGTCGGCGGCGGGCGGCGCAGCTGGCGCCGCACTCGCTTACTGGATGGTTCAACTCGTCGTGCTCGTCGTCCCTTCGGATGTGCCACGCGCCGGTGAGATCGCCGTCACGGCACCGGTACTGGCGGGCGCGATGGCAGCGGCGGTGGTCCTCGGGGTTGTCCTCTCGGCCAGCTCAGCGTGGCGCTCGCCACGCCGATCGCCCATCGCGATGGTCGTCGCGGAGGTCGCGCTGGCGGTCGTGCTGTGTGTCGGGGCCGGGCTGCTCGTGCGCAGCTTCATCGGCTTAGTGAACGTCAACCCTGGGTACGACACTCGCGACGTCACGACATTTCAGATCGTCTGGCCGTTCGGCCACGATGCCGATCCGACGCGCATCTACGACGATGTCCTGGCCAGGCTCGGCGCCGATCCGGCGATCCAGGCGGTTGCCGCCACCGACATCTTGCCGGTCGCCGGCGCGAGCGCCTTCCATCTCAATCTCGGTGGCCTTCCGGAGACGCCAGGGTCCGATCCGATGACGCTGCGTCTTGTCACGCGACAGTATTTTCAGGCGATGGGGATGCGCCTCGCCGAAGGCCGGACGTTCGCGGAAGCGGGCGCGGTGCCGTATCCCGAACTGATCCTCAGCGAGGAGTTCGTGCGGCGCTACTTCCCCGGCCAAAGCCCACTCGGCCGGATCGTGACCGCCGGCCCGACGCGCTATCAGGTGGTTGGCGTCGTCAACGACGCGAGGCAGAGCGGCCTCAATGCGAAGCTTCGCGGCGAATACTATGTCGACCTGGCTCGTTTCGGACTCACGGAAGCCACGCGCCCACATTTCGTGGTGCGGAGCGGAGCGGACCCATCGCACCTTGGACCGTTGATTCGTTCGACGGTCAGAGACATCGACCCGCGGCTGGGCGTCGACCTCAATCAACAGACGATGGCCGAATTGACATCAGCATCGGTGGCCACGCCACGCTTCAACACCTTCGTGCTGAGCGCCTTTGCGGTGGTGGCGCTGGCGCTGGCGATCGTCGGCATCTACGGCGTGCTGTCCCATGCGGTGACGCGGCGGACGCGCGAGATCGGCATCCGAATGGCCGTCGGAGCCGTGCCCGCCCAGGTGCTCGCGATGATCCTTCGACAAAGCCTGATAGTGACCGGAACTGGCGCGGGGGTCGGGCTGCTGATGGCGGCCGGAACGACCCGCTATCTCGAGAGCATGCTCTTCGAACTGACGCCTCTCGATCCGTGGACGTTTCTCGCCGTCGCGATGATGACGCTCGTGGTGGCGGTGCTGGCCGCCTATCCACCGGCCGCGCGCGCGAGTCGCGTCGATCCCCTTACCGCGCTGCGGCACGACTAGACCTGCGGTGGAGCGGAAGATTAGTCCTGAGAAACGCCGGAGTGAAGGTCGGCCTGCGCGCGGTCGTGCAGCGATTTCCATCCGAACTTACGCGTGAGCAGGCTCCAGATCTCCCACGTCATCTTCAGTACCGCGAACAATTGAAAGAAGATCTGTGGCCTTCCGGTGAATACCATTGCCGCGGTGCCACCGAAGCCGAGCAGCCACATGAGCGCCCACCGGCCGTTGCAGGCGTTGACGCGGGCCTGGACGACGGCGACGGGAGGGTCGGGCATCGTCAGGCGATCGAAGGCGAACCCGACGCCGAGGACGATCGCCATCGCGCCGGCGGCGTACCGCAGCTCGGCCCAGTCGACCGGCTCGATCCGGCCGTTCATCGTCAGGATGAACAGGATGCCGGCGAAGAACGCGCCGAACATCGCCATGCTGCCCAAGTGAAACAGCAGCACGTCGCGAGGATTCACGCCGGCGGTAGCGAGCGTCCGCGCCTCGGCCTGGAGTGCGTCGGCGAACGCCCCATCGCCGGCGGTGCGCGCCTCGGCAATGGCCGCCGCCGAAGTCCGGTCGCGCAAATGAACGCAGCTCTCGACGGCGATGGCTACCAGCACGACGCTCTCGAGCCAGTACACGGCGACGGCGACCGCGGGCGGCCATCCAAGCGCGAAGATGCCGCCAACCGGCACGGCCTGGCGCGCGACACGGAGGACGAGATCGATGACGCGTCTGAGCACGGCGGCACCATCTTAGGCCAGTCCGCCTGACGCAGGCCGCGTGGGCGAGAGTGTTGCTCATCCGCCACAAGCGGTCGCACGGGACGTCGAGCGTCGCCCGAACGGGCCTGGTCGCGGCCACGACAATGTGCGCGTCCGACCTACTTCACCGTCACGCGAAGCTCGCCAAGGTTGGC
Organism: uncultured Acidimicrobiia bacterium; assembly: GCA_963795125.1. Taxonomy (GTDB): domain Bacteria; phylum Acidobacteriota; class Vicinamibacteria; order Vicinamibacterales; family UBA2999; genus 12-FULL-67-14b. Next base: position 194,195 of record CAWCGQ010000004.1, read on the forward strand.
TCTAACGATCTCGCGCAGCTTTTGAAAGCTCTCCAGATGGCGAGCCCCGATTCCAGTGGCGTTAAGGAACGTCTGGCTCCCGTGCCTGAGCCTGATGAGGATGTGCTGTGGCGCCGACTTCGGTTGGCTTCGGTCGTAGTAGTCGGGATTGACGGTGACGTAGACGCGGCTCTCGCTGTCGGCGAGGGTCGTGAAGACGTGGGCGTACCCGTTCAACGATTTCACCTCGACCTCCTTGACGATCGCGACCTCATCGGGTGATTCGCTGAGCAGTCCCTGATAGTAGGCCAGCCGCTGCGCGCTGGTGCCGGATCTGGCTTGCAGGATCTCGATCTGCTTCTGCAGGAACTCGCGCCTGGTGACGACCCGGAATGGCAGGACTCCCGCACGCGTGAGCCACCAGACGGTCGTGCCATCGCCGAAGTTGAACTCCTGGAGGCCCTGGTCAGTGGCCTGAGGCAGCTCGGTCTTGTCCTTGCGCTGGTAATACCCGCGGGGAAGGAAGCTGAAGCCGACGGAGGGGTTGCTGGTGGCCTCGTCGACGAAGCTCGTGTTGACCTGAACCGACACGTTCCCGAGCGAAACATCCCGGGCGGCCGGCTTGCCGTTGAGGCACTCGATCTTGTGATGGCTCAGGACAAAGCTGTAGGTGTTGCCATACCGGGACTTGTTCGCCACCTGGGACAGGATGTCGTAGTTCGCGCTGTAAAGACCGATCGCGCCGATCGGCACGAAGGCGGACTTGAACATCTCCAGCACGCGCACCATGATCTTGCGTTCGGCGGCGAGCTCGACGGCGGTGACCTCCCCGGTGTTCTGATCCGGCTGCGGCTTCCAAACGTTGGTCAGCGAGTTGAACTGGGAACTGTCACAGGTGGTGTTCTGGGCCGCGGGCGTTGCGATCCAGGCCAGCGGCGCGAGGAACAGCAGGAGGCACCTGGTAATGGTCATGGGTCTGGGTGCAGGAACCGCGGGGCGGCTCTCAGGGTGCCCAGAGCGTATCAGATGGCCGAAGGCAGGCGAAACGGCCAGCGACCAGGCAGAACACGACGCATCATCGTGGCGTTCGAGCGGTGCTGCCGGGCCGGCGGAGCTCACCTGGCGGGCCGATTCAAATGGGTCCGAATAGCACTCCCGGACGTCCACCTGCGAGACCTTGTCTGGAATTCGAACTCGCCTGGTTTTGGCCAGGCTACTGAAGGCATGGAGGTTGGCGGCGGCGCCTAGCGGTTGCTCCGCTCGGCGCACAAGGGAGCAATTGGAATCGCACCGGGCAACTCGCTGCGATGGAAAGACTTCGGACGTTGCGGAGTGATTGGCTGAGGCAGGGATTCGAAAACGGAGAGACGTGTTTTTCTAAGTTGGTGATGGCGCGCGACTTCTGGTTCTAAGCGCTTGAGGTTACGTCGCTTCGTTTCATTCACTGCTGTCCTCCTGAGTCCCCGCGATTCTGCCGCCGTCGTGGAGACATTTTGGAGACGACTAACCTAGGCGGGGACGCCGAAGAATGGCGCGTTGTCACAGTGCGCCATGAGTTCAAAGTTGACGTGGCGGTACCGGATGAAATCGGTGAATACATTTCTGCGTTGGCCAATTCGGCGGCGCTTCCGCATGAAAGTGGTCCGCGTTGGCTAGGGACGGAATTCGCTACTGGCTGGTCACGGCCGCCTGAAGCCCGCCGCTCGCGGGCTCGCCCGCGTCAGCTTCTGAAGAGCGTCGCTTCAAGCGACCAGCACCCGCGCCCGCCCGGCAGTCCGAGCGCGCGGCTTCACGACGATCTCCACGTCGCTGCCCGAGCAGGACGAGTAACCGCACGAGCCTATCGAGTGAAAACCCGGCGAGACGACCTCGGACCAGCGCCGACACCTTCGGCTGATCGAGGTTCAGCAATTCAGCAGCTGCGGCCTGTGTCAATCGGCGCTTAGCGATTACCTCGGCAATCTTGCGGGCGAGTTCTGCTTTTGCAAGCGCTTCCGCCGGACGCAGGTGTCCGAGATCCTCGAACACGTTGCCGCTCCCGACGATGTAGTCCTTCCGCGCCATCGGTCTACTCCTTCTTCCTGCTGATTTCAGTGGCCTGCTTCAGGCGCTGTTTGATCAAATCGAGATCTGCCTTCGGCGTTGCAAGGCCGCTCTTCGATTTCTTCTGGAACGCGTGCAGCACGAACACACGGTCGGCGAATCGGACGGTATACACCGAACGGAACGTGTCCCCCGCGGTGATCCGAGACGACCTCCAACACGCCCGACCCCAGGCCTTTCAGCGGCTTGGACGACACGTGCTTCTGGCCGCACTGGGCCAGGTAGATCGCATAGCCCATCTCGTCCTGCACGGCGGCCGGGAACTCTTTGAGCTCTCGAAGCGAGTCGCCGAGCCAGATCACGGGCTTCAAAGACGGCGCCGGCACGTGACCAGCATGCCATATTTGGCATGGGGCGCGCGAATGCGTGATGGTTGGCTGGACTCAGGAGGATCGCGCTGGTAATCCTGGAGGGCTGTAAGGTTCCGCCCCAAACTTGCGTTCACAGAAGTAGGGACGGGTGTGCCGTACGGAAGAGTGTGGCTGGGTGTTAGGGACGATTTCCGCAACTGGCTGGTCACGGCTGCATAGACTCACGTCTCGCGTAAGTGCTCTCGGAGAAGCGGCTTGGCGCCGGCACGGCAGCGATGCGTCCAAAATATGTATACAGATTTCGGACGGGTAGACTTGCTCACGAGCTCAGATTCGGCTCTATGCCAATGGGCGCATCATGCGAGGTTCATCTTCTTCAACACGGCCGGCCATGCCGCCGAGCGTCGCAGCGACGGCTCGAACGCGCGAATCATGCGCGGGATGAACGCCGGGAAGCGCTGTTCGACCGCCTTGCCTGACCATTCGACGGCCTGCTCGATCTCCCCTCGGGCCAGAAAGTACACGGCGAGTCCGACGGGTCCTCCGTAAGCGTCCCCTTGCAGGCCGACGAGCAGAGGCTCTGCGCTGTTTGCCTGTCCCTCGTTGGCAAGCGCGGCCGCCATCACGCCGATGCTGTATGGACACCACGGCGCGCCGGCCATCGCCCTCTCCGCGCACTGCATCGCTTCGGTATGCTGCTGCCGACGCGCGTACAGCAGCCCGAGATCCGCCCACCCTAACCAGAATCCGGGATCGAGTTCCACGGCTTTGCGGGCATCATCAAGAGCTTCGTGCTCCAGTCCGACACTGGGAAGGAGATTGGCTCGCATGAGCCGCCACATCTGGCACAGCGGGTCCTCTTCAATCACGCGCGACAGCTGAACACGGGCCTCGTCCGCGCGGCCGGTCGCGAACAGAAAGAATGTGCCGTACCACTGCCGCAGGTGAGGAGACAGCGGCTCGCGCTTGACGGCGAGACGGAATCGGCGCTCCGCTTCACCCCAGTCGTAGTCATAGTGACCGGCGACGATGCCCAGCATCGCGTGGGCTTCAGGCAGCTCCGGGTCGATTTCGAGGGCGCGCTGCGCCAGCGCGCGCGCCCGTGGCATCGCCTCATGCGACGGAGACCCGCCGACTGCCGCGAGCGCGAAGTGGTAATCAGCAAGGCCGACGTACGGCAATGCGAATTCGGGATCGAGCGCAAGCGCCTGCTCCAGACACTCGCGGCTGCGGCGGGAAGCCTCGGGAGTGAATTGCCACTGGTACGACCGGTATTGCAGATACGCCTCGTATGCCGGCAGGGTTGGCATTCGGCGCTCAGACGCCGGAGCAAGCTGCAATTTCAGTGCTCCCGCAATCGCCGCGGCGATGTCGTCCTGGACAGCGAAGATGTCCGACATCTCCCGGTCGTAACGCTGTGACCACCGGTGCGCACCGTCAGCGGCGTCAATCAGCTGCGCCGTCACACGGAGACGGCCACCGGCGCGGCGTACGCTGCCCTCGAGCACGAGCGTCACTCCGAGTGTTTCGGCGATCCTGCGGATGTCCTCGTTCTTGCCCTTGAACGCGAATGCGGACGTGCGGGCAATCACCTTGAGGCCGCGCACCTGGGTCAGGGCGTTGATGATCTCTTCCGCGAGACCGTCGCTGAAGTACTCGTCATCGGCGTCTCGGGTCAGATTGGCAAACGGCAGCACCGCGATCGACGCAGCCACATCGGTGCGCGCCGCCGACAGGTGTTGCAGGGCGTGCCTGACGTCGGCCATCGTCTGGAACCGGCGGTCGGGATCCTTGGCGAGGCAGCGCTTTACGATCTGCTGCAACGCAACCGGCGCCTCCAATGGGCCCGGATCGTCTCGTAGCACGGCGCTGAGAATCTGTGCCGTGGAGTCGCCCGTGAAGGCCCGAGTGCCCGCTATCAGCTCATACAGCACGGCGCCGAAGCTGAACACGTCCGATCGCGCGTCGAGCGGCTTGGCGCCCGCTTGTTCGGGGGACATGTACGCCGGCGTCCCCATCACGTCGCCGGCGACCGTCCTCGTCGCGCCGGGGTCATCGCTGGTGAGCCGCGCGACACCGAAGTCGAGCAACTTGGCGTGCGGCGTTCCACCTTGCCGAACGACGATGACATTGGCGGGCTTCAGATCGCGGTGAAGAATGCCGCGTTCATGCGCGGCGTGCAGTGCGTCGGCAATCTGGCCCGCCAGCCGCACCGCTTCGTCTTGCGTAACCGGACGGCCGAGCGGTTCCCCCTGGAGATACTCGAGGACGAGGTAGTCGGATCCGACGTCGTAGATCTGGCAAATGTGTGGATGGTTGATTGCGGCGATGGCGCGCGCTTCACTCTGAAACCGGCTCACATCGTCAGCGATCATCCGCTTGATCGCGACAGTGCGATTCAGGCGTTCATCGTGCGCTTTGTAGACCTCGCCCATACCTCCCGAGCCGATCAGCGCCTCGATCGTGTATGGGCCGAGCCGCGTGCCTGGAGTCAGGAGCATGGGATGAGCGTCGATTCTATCGCGGCGCGATCGCCTTCACTCCGTCGTGAGCATGACCTGTCCGGGATTCGAACTCACCGTTCGACGCCAACAGGTTGACAACGCTGCGGTTAGACGATGAGTCCAGTGAAAACGCCCCTCGCAAGTCCGAAAGAGGTGCTTCGAAAGCAACGGACAACTCCTTGCCGTGAAGGAACTTGGAGCTGCGAGGTGGAATTGGCTGGGAGGCAGGGATTCGAAAACGGAGAGACGTGTTTTTCTAACTTGGTGATGGCGCGCGACTTCTGGTCTTAAGCGCTTGAGTCACAGGCGGTTACGTCGTTTCGTTTCGTTCCCTGCCGTCCACCAGAGTCCTCGCGCATGTGCCACCGTCGTGGAGACATCCTGGAGACGCTACTCGTCGGAGGTCGCACGGTCCAGGCTCTCGATGTTAGAGTCAGGGCATGGAAGTGTTCCCTGGCATCTCGATGGATCCGGACGTGCGTTTCGGCAAGCCATGTCTCAGCGGAACGCGCATTGACGTTGCGACGATCGTCGGTGCCCTGGCCGCCGGCGAGTCAACGGAAAGCGTCGCGGCAGAATACTCGCTGACTTCCGCGCAGATCCACACTGCGCTTGCCTATGCAGCGCACGTCGCAGCGCACCTTCCACCGGCGGTGCGCCAGGCCTCGTGAAGATCCTGCTCGACGAGAACTTTCCGCTTCTCGCGATCGCGTCAACCGCTCGACTTTTCGAGCTCACCGACGACGGTGCGCTGGTGCCCTGGTCTGCGGCGCCATTCGATCGCTAGTGGGCGTCACCAGGTTCCCCGACCAGCGCAAGTCGCGTCCTGATTCGCCGGCGCTCGTACATCGAGTTTCTCATCACGCTCAGTCATGTCGATCCGCTCGTCTGGCGCAGAATTCAGTGCACGGTGCGTACACGTTCTGGGACTTGCACGTGGCGATCCAGGACGCGATGGGGTGGGAAGACCGGCACCTGCATGAATTTCGGCTGTTCGATGATCAGGACCGCAAGGTGATCTCGATCGGCCTGCCAACGGACATGATGTCGCCGGAACACCCGATCCTTCCGGGATGGACGATTCCTTTGGCTCGTTACTTCGAGGCACGCGAGTGGCTCGGCTTGCCTATCCTTTACGCCTACGATTTCGGAGACGGTTGGGAGCACGCCCTCATCCACGAAGGCATGCGGACCGCGAAGCGGTCCGTGAAGTATCCCCGTTGTGTGTCAGGCGCTCGTCGTTGCCCGCCCGAAGACTGTGGCGGACCTCATGGGTACGCCGAGTTGCTGAAGGTCATCGCCCGGCCGAAGCATCCACAACACAGGTCGATGATCGAATGGGTAGGCGGAGCCTTTGATCCCGATTCTTTCGATCCCAAACGAGTTGCGTTCGACAACCCGAAGGAACGCTGGACGAAAGCCTTCCGTCAGTAAAGCGGAAGTCTCTGCTTCGCCTTTCAGCGCAATTCGGCCACGCTATGGCATCTCTGAACCGTCCGAAACGTGGAGACATTCTGGAGACGGCGAAACGGTCGCCAGCGTAAGTCGCAGTCCGACAGTCAGATACTGCGATGAGAGGCAGGGATTTGCTCAGGAAACTCGTCGAACGTAAGTAGTTGTTCTCGAAGAACTTTGGCTGGGAGGCAGGGATTCGAACCCCGATAAGCGGAGTCAGAGTCCGCTGTCCTACCGTTGAACGACCTCCCAGTAGGGGTAAGAACCTCCCATTATAGGAAAACGGCGGAGACCTGTCGAATCCTGGTTTTGGCGGGTCAATGGCCGACTATCCTTCTAATCATGTGGAAACTCCCCGCCGGTCCCGGCACCGTGCTGCCCGACGCCCTCGTCGGCGTGTTTGGCCGCGACGGGGAGGCCATGGACGCGATCGAGATGCGAGCCAGGGCTGCGTTCCCTGACTCGACGCCGATCGTCTGGGAGTGCGATGCCTCGTCGTTCAACTTCGGCTACGTCAACGACGCCGCCGCCGAGCTGCTCGGGTTTTCCAAGGAGCGTTGGCTCGAACCGAAGTTCTGGTCGGAACAGGTAGTGGCAGCGGAGGACCGCGACGACACGGTGGCCTACTGCGCGCTGGCGACAGCCAGGGGCCGGGACCACATCTTCGAATACCGGGCCCATACCGCCGACGGCGGGATCGTCTGGCTCCGCGATTTCGTGAAGGTCGTGGTGCGACCCGGAACCTCGTCGACCATCAAGCTCCGCGGCGTGATGATCGACATCACGGCCGAGAAGCTGGGCCAATCGCATCCGACGCCCGAACAACGCCCGTCGCGACTCGAACTGGACGTCGCAGCCCCTTAACCGGCCGGCACATCCGTCCGCCAGCGCTCGCGTTCAGGCGGATTGCCTGGCGTCGCCGTCCGCCAGATTGCTCGCGCACGACGGGCAGATGCAGTGCGTAAACTCCGCGGCGCTGTGACTCGAGACATACGACTCCACCTTCGTCCAGTAGCCGTTGTCCTCGCGGATCTTCTTGCACCACGCGCAGATCGGCAGCATGCCCCGCAGGGTCTGCACGCGCTCGAGCGCGGCCGATAACTCGTCGGCCTTGACGCGCAGCCGCGCCTCGGACTGGCGCTTGTGGCGATAGCGCGCGTACAGCGACGCCAGCGTGACGAGAATCAACGCCGCGATCACCGCCAGCGCGGTCCTGGTCGTTCGAACCAGGGTGTTCTCGCGCTCCAGCAACTGGATCTGCTGCTGACGACGCTCCGCTTCCTGCGCCACTTCGAGGTGATGGAAACGCTCCGATGTCTCCTGGTTGAAGATGGTGTCGCGGGTTGCCTGGTAGTCGAGCTGATGCCGATAGGCGGCCGCGTAGTTGCCGCCTGACGCGCTGACTTCCGCCAGCCCCTTGAGCGCGTTCGAGTACAACAGCGGCGCATCCAGCCGCTCGCCGAGCGACTTCGCGTGGTTGAGCGCCGCCGCGGCATCCGCCAGCCGGCCGACGCGCTGGTAGACCTCGCCGAGGTTGATCTCGGTCGCCATCTCGCCCCGCTGATCGCCGGTCTGGCGCCGCAGCTCGAGGGCCCTGCGGTAGGTGAGAAGCGCCGCGGCAGGATCGGTCAGCGACTGGACCTGGCCGATGGCATTCAGCGACACTGCGACCGCGCGCGAATCGTTCAGCTGCTCGCGAATCGCGAGCCCGCGCCGATACGCCGCCAGCGCCTTGTCGTAGTCCTTCATCACGAAATACACCAGGCCGACGTTGTGGTGGGAATAGGCCTCGCTCGACTTCTGGCCGAGCGCGATCTTCAGCTGGAGACCGCGGTGGTGGAACTCCAGGGCCTTACCGTAGTCGCCCATGTTGCGATAGATGTTGCCGAGATTGTTGAAGGTGTATGACAGGCCTTCGCGGTCGCCGTCCTTCTCGCGGATCGCGAGGGCCTGCAGATGATTCTGCAGGGCGTCGACAAAGCGGCCGGCATCGGCCTCGATCAGGCCGAGCGTGTTGTAGCCCTGTGCCTCGCCCCAGCGATCGCGCGCCAGCACGTAGAGGCGAACGGATTCCCGCGCGTCCTGGCGGGCGAGGTCCAGCAGGCTCTGACTGCGATGCCCGGACGCAATGTAGTTGTAGGCCTCGGCCTCACCGCGAACGTCGCCGGCCGCGTGAGCCGCGGCCTGCGCCTGCATCGCCACCGCGAGCGACTGTTCGGGCGAGGTTTCGCTCAGCTCGCGGGCCTGGCGATTCAGATCGGCGATTGGCCCGGTGGCGCCCGGTTGCGCCCAGGCAGGCGCGGCCGCCATGGCGGCCACCACGCACAGCGCCGCGGCGCTGCCCGCGGCCCAAGGTCGAGCTTCCATCCTGATATCCTCGCACGAGGTACGCTAAGGGTCGGCGATGATCTACGTGACCGACAATATAACGATCGACGAACGGGAAATCGAGGAGCGCTTCGTGCGAGCCTCGGGACCGGGCGGCCAGAACGTCAACAAGGTCTCGACCGCCGTCGAGCTGCGCTTCAACGTCCTGTCCTCGTCCTTGCCCGGCGAGGTCAAGCACCGGTTGATGAAGCTGGCGGGAAACAAGATGATCAGCGACGGGGTGCTGTTGATCGACAGCCGCGAACACCGGCTGCAATCGCAGAACCGCGCCGCCGCCCGGGCGCGCCTGGTCGCGCTGATCCAGCAGGCACTGGTAAAACCGCGAACCCGCCGGCCGACGAAACCGAAATCGGGCGCGCGGGAGAAGCGCCTGGCCGTCAAGAAGTTGCGCGGCACGATCAAGGCGGCCAGGGGCCGGCGCCGCGACGGCGACGAATGACGAGCATCAGGACTGGGATTAACGACGCCGCGGTGCGCGGTTGATGGGGAGCAGGCCAGTGAGCGAGCAGGAAGAAGATTTCGCGGCGATGTTCGAGGCGTCGACCAAGGCGCGGCAGTTCAGTCGCGGCCAGACCGTCGACGGCACCATCGTCGCGATCGGGCCGAAGATCGCCTTCGTGAATGTCGGCGGCAAAGGCGAGGCCGAAATCGACGTCGCGGAACTGAAGGACGCCGACGGCGACATCGAGGTGTCGGTCGGCGATCGCATTTCGGCGATGGTCGTCTCGACGAGCGGCGGCATCGTGCTGTCGCGCACCGGCGTGCGTAACGCCGCGACCCAGCGGCAACTCGAGGACGCGTTCCAGGCGGGCCTGGCCGTGGAGGGCAAGGTGGCGCAGGCCGTCAAGGGCGGCTACGAAGTGCGCATCGCGCGCGAGCGCGCTTTCTGCCCGCTCTCGCAGATCGATATCCTCCGCGCCACCGATCCGGCCGTGCACGTCGGCCAGACCTATGCGTTCCGGATCATCGAGTACAAGGACAACGGCAAGGACCTGGTGGTGTCACGCCGCAAGCTGCTCGAGGAGCAGCAACGGGCGAGCGCGGCCGATGTGCGCAAATCGATTGTGCCCGGCGCGGTGATCGCGGGGCGGGTGGTATCGGTGCAGGACTTCGGCGCCTTTGTCGATCTCGGCGGCGGCATTCAGGGCCTGCTGCACGTGTCGGAAATGAGCTGGTCGCGCGTCGGCAGCGCCAACGAAGTGACGGCACCCGGCGATCAGCTCACCGTGAAAGTGCTGCGCGTGGACGATGCGACCGGAAAGATCTCGCTCGGCCTGAGACAACTGCAGGGCGATCCGTGGAGCGCAGCCGAAGCGACCTACGAAGTGGGCCAGGTGCGTGCCGGCCGGGTGACCCGGGTGGTGGAGTTCGGCGCGTTCGTGGAGCTGGAGCCCGGAGTCGAGGGCCTGGCGCACGCCTCGACGTTTGCGCCGACCGGTCACGCCGGAGGCTGGAGCAAGTCGGTTGCCGTTGGCCAGACCGGCGCGTTCCAGATCCTGAGCATCGACACCGCGCAGAAACGGATTGGGCTCGCGCTGATGGACGACGGAGTTGAGCGCGCGGCCGCGCCGGCCGCGGCACCGGATGCGATTACGCCCGGCGCGATCGTGACCGGCAAGGTCGAGCGTCACGAGAAGTTTGGCGTGTTCGTGTTCCTGTCGCCAGGCCGAACCGGCCTGATGCCCAATGCGGAGACCGGTGTGGACCGCGACGCCGATATGAAGAAAGCGTTTCCTGTCGGGAGTGAGGTAGAGGTGGCGGTGCTCGAGGTCGACGCGGCCGGCAAGCGCATTCGCCTCAGCAAGAAGGCCGTCGCCGAGATGCGCGAGCAGGCAGAGTTGCGCGAGTACCACGCCACCGCCGACGCCGCACCCGCATCGTCGATGGGATCGATTGCCGACAAGCTCCGCGACGCTCTCGGCCGGCGCTGAGTGCCATCGTCGACGCCAGCTCATCCAACCCGCCCGGAACTCCGGCGCGATCTTTGATTGTGAGATCCGGTTATGGCCGACCCAGGTAACGACGAGGTGCAAGGCGGATTGTCCGACAGCGAGAAGCGGGACAACGTGATCCGATTGGCGTTTGGCGGGAAGGCCGAAGCGTTCGAGCGCTTCCGCCGCATGCTCGAGGAGTTCGTACCCCCGGGCACGGTGGCGATCCTGCGCGGCAGCGCGGTTACCGGCAAGCGCTGGAAGGATGGGGCGCCGTTTGACGCCGACGGCCCCGGCACGAGCGATCTGGACGTGACCTTCGTCGGCGACGGCTGCATCCACTATTTCACGACGACCGGCTTTTACGTGCCGGGCGTGCACTCGCGGCCGTTGTGCGATGAGGATCCGGATGTTGCGCCCGACCTCGTGCCGCTGCGCCGGCAGTTGATGGAAATGGTCAAGCGCCCGGTGAACCTGCAAGCCTCCCGCGACATCGTCCTCAGCTTCCGCGGCGATCTGCTCGGGCAGCCGTACCTCACGCTGTTCACGAAAGCGCAAGGCCTGTCGCTGAACACGCCGGCATGACGTTTCGCCTGCTCACCTACAACATCCTGCACGGCGGCGGCGGCCGCATCGAGCAGATCGCGAAGGTGATCAACGCGTGCGCGCCCGACCTGGTGTTGTTGCAGGAGGCGACCGATCCAGCCAACATCGAGCGCCTGGCGGCGGCCACCGGCATGGCGGACTACCGCGCATTCAGCAAACAGTCGCTCGGCTTCATCAGCCGGTTGCCGGTGGCGTTCAGCCAGTGGATTCGCCCGCGCATCTCCAGGCACGCCTTTGTGGAAGTGGTGCCGGCCGGAGAACGGGTGCGCGTGTTTGGCGTGCACTTGAGCGCGGTGCACGCCGCATGGACCGAACAGCGCCGTGTCTACGAACTGCGCGCGCTGCTCCGAAGTGTCGACCAGCACCGCGATCGCTTCCACGTGCTCGCCGGCGACTTCAACACCGTCGCGCCTGGCGATCCGTTTGCGATCGGACGCCTGCCGATGCGCTATCGACCCCTGATGTGGCTCAGCGGCGGCAGCGTGCGCTGGCGCACGATTCAAACGGTGCTCGATGCGGGATACGCCGACGCCTTCAAGGCCCTGCATCCCGACCAGCCGGGGCTCACCTTGCCGGCCGCCGATCCGCATATCCGGCTCGATTACGTTTTCGTTCAGAAGAATCAGGTGTCGCGCGTGCTGGCCTGCGATGTGGCCAGGAACCCCGCCGCGGCCTTGGCGTCGGATCACCTGCCGGTGGTCGCCGACCTGCGGCTCGACGACTGACGCCGCGGTCCGGGAACTAGCCGTAGACGGTCTACGTCTTAACCCGTAGACGGTCTACATATATGCCCCGAACCCCCGACCCTGAACGGCTGGAACTGCTCCAAGGCACCCTCGACATGCTGATCCTGCGCACCCTGCAATGGGGGTCGCAGCACGGCCACGGCATCGGCCAGGCAATCGCCTCGCAATCCGACGATCTGCTGAAGGTCGAAACCGGCTCTCTCTATCCCGCTTTGCACCGCCTCGAGAAGAAGGGGTGGCTGAAGTCCGAATGGGGGATCAGCGAAGCGAATCACAAGGCGAAGTACTACCAGCTGACCGCCGCCGGCAAGGCCCAGCTGTCGCGCCAGCGCGACAAGTGGGCACAGCTGGTCGACGTCATCGGCAAGATCATGAACCCCGCGGCGGCAACCGAGGACTGACGTCATGCGCCCGAAAGACGACGATCTGGACGAGGAAATCCGCGGACACCTCGCGCTCGAGGTGCAGGAACGGATCGAGCGGGGAGAGACTCCCGAAGCCGCCCGCCTGGCAGCATTACGGACCTTCGGCTACGTGCCGCGGCTACGCGACGAAATGCGACGCGTATGGTACGGCCGCTGGTTCGACCTGGCAGGCGCGCTGGCGCAGGACATGCGCGTGGGATTGCGGTCGTTGTTGCGCGCCAAAGGCATGGCCGCAACGGTCGTCATTACCCTCGCCCTCGGCATCGGCGCCAACGCGGCGATCTTCAGCGTGGTGCGCGGCGTGCTGATGCGCCCGCTCGTTAACCGCGACGAAGCTCGACTGCTCTACCTGCGCCAGAGCGCGCCGGGACTCGGCTCGGACAACCTTACGTTCTCCGTTCCCGAAATCAAGGACCTGCGCGCGCGTGCCACGACGATTGAAGCGTTCGGTGAGTTCTCGACCGTCGAGTTCAACCTGATCGGCCTTGGTGAACCCCGCGTGGTCCAGGCGGGCGTCGTCGACGGGCATTTCTTCGACGTCATGGGTCTGCGCCCGGCGATCGGACGGCTGATCGATCCCTCCGACGAAGGTCTGAACGCCGCCGGCGTCGCCGTGCTCACTCACCGCTTCTGGAAGAGCTCGCTCGGAAGCGACCCCGCGGTGGTCGGCAAGACCATCCAGCTTGGCGCCCGCAGCGCGACCATCGTCGGCGTGCTCGAACCGTCGATCCCGTATCCGGCCGACACCGAGATCATCGCGAACATGGTGACCAGCCCGCATCACATGGGCGCGACGATGGTCACTTTGCGGACGCACCGGATGACGCAGCTGTTTGGCCGTCTCGAGCCGGGCTCGACGATCGAATCGGCCCGGGCCGAGCTCGTCGCGGTGCACGCCGGCATCATGAGCGAGCATCCGCAGGATTACCCCGCGCGCGCCGACATGCGGCTTGCCGTTACCGCGCTACGCGATCAGATTGCCGCGCCCGCCAAGCCGGTGCTGCTGCTGCTGCTCGCTGCAGCGGCCGTGGTGTTCATCATCGCGTGCTCGAATGTCGCCAATCTGATCCTCGCGCGGTCGATACGCCGTGAAGGTGAACTGGCCGTGCGCGCCGCGCTCGGCGCCAGCCGAGGCGCGCTGCGGCGGACGCTGCTCGCGGAAAGTCTGGTGCTGTGCGGCGCCGGCGCCATTCTGGGAGTCCTGCTGGCGCGTCCCATGGTGGCGATCGTCGCCCGATTTGCCGCGCGGTTTTCCGTTCGCGCGCTCGACGTGTCGGTTGATTCGACCCTGCTCTGGGTAGGCGCCGCGCTCGCCATGGCGGCAGCGATTCTTCTCGCCTTCGTTCCGAAGCTGCCGTCCGGACAGGCTCAAGCGGGATCCAACCTCGCCGCGGGGAGCGTTCGCATCACGCCCGCCACCAACCGGCGGCTGCGCGTCTTCGCGACAACGCAGATTGCCTTCTGCTTCGTGATGCTCGCCGGCGCGGCGACGCTGGTCGCGACGTTGATCTCGATCCAGACCGCGACGACGGGCTACAACATGCGGCAGGTCCTGGCGATCGATCTACCGACGCCGACTCCTGGCTCCGGCACCAATCAGGAGCTTGCCTTCTACCAGGAAGTGACCCGCCGGATCGGCGAGCTGCCCGGGGTTAAGGGTGTGTCGCACGGCAACTTTACTCCCTGGCGCGACGCCGGGCGGTTCGGCGCCGCCGCCGGAATCGGATTTGGCGCCGAGGGCTACGCCCCGGCGAATGCTGAGGACAATCCGCGCGCGCGCTTCCGAATCGTCGCGCCGGCGTTCTTCGATGTGGTCGGCGTGCCGCTGGTGGCCGGCCGCGACTTCACCGCCGACGATCGCCGCGGCAACGAGGCGGTGGTGATCGTGAGTCAAAGCCTCGCGCAGCGAATCTTTCCGAATGGTGATGCGCTCAATCACAAGTTGTGGTGGATCGATCCGTACTTCGGACCCAAGCCGATGCCGCGCCGGATTGTCGGTGTGGTCGGCGACGTGGATGACGAGCACATCGTCCGCGGCGCGGCGATGACGGTGTATCACCCGCTTCAACAGATGGGTGTCGCCGGCCGGCTGTTCGTGCACGCGTCCGGCGATCCTTACGCGCTCGTGGCGCCGGTGACGCGCGTCATCCAGGGCCTGTCGCCCAACCAGCCGGTTGAGCGCGCGGCCACGCTCGAGGACGTGCGCGCCGAAGTGCTGGCGCCGGAGCGCCTCAACGCGTTCGTGTTTTCGGGGTTTGCGGGAATCGCCTTACTGATCGCGGTGGTTGGTGTCGCCGGCGTGCTGGCGTTTGGCGTCAGCGCGCGCACCCGCGAGTTCGGGGTGCGGCTCGCGATCGGTTCGACGCCGCACAACCTGCTGCTGAGCGTGCTCGCCGAAGGCGCGGTGATTGTCTCGGTCGGCATCGTCGCCGGCGCTGTCTTCGCCGTGCTGCTTGCCGGCGTCGCCTCGTCGTACGTCGAGAGCCTGCGCATGCCCGGACTGTTGCCGCTGCTTGGCGCGGCCGCGGTGCTGATTGGGGCCGCAATTGCGGCTTCGCTCATGCCGGCGGCGCGCGCATCGAGAATCGACGTGCTGCAGGCCCTGCGCTCCGAATAGAGATCGACCATGCCATTGACGATGTTGATCCACGTGCTTGCCGGCGCACTCGGGCTGCTGTCCGGTTACGTGGCACTGTCGGTGTCCAAGGGCGCCCGGTTGCATCGCAAGAGCGGGACGCTGTTCGTCTGGGTGATGGTGACCATGTCGATGACCGGCTTGCTGGTGTCGGCGGCAAGAGGGGTGGCGCCGGCGATCAACGTGCCGACGGCGCTGCTGACGTTCTATCTGGTGATCACCGGCATGACGAGCGTCGGCGCGCGTGGCGGCTGGTCGCGGCGCCTCGACGTGGCCGCGATGATCATGGCGTTTGCGATGGCGGCGGGATGCGGGGTGCTCGCCGTGGCTGCGATCGGCAAAGGCGGCGCGGCAGCCGGGATGGCTTACCCGCTGGTCCTGTTCGGCGTCGCGGCGATGATCGGCGGGGTCGGCGATCGCCGGATGATCCGCGATGGCGCGCTGAAAGGCGCGTCGCGATTGCGGCGGCATCTCTGGCGCATGTGTTTCGCGTTGTTCCTGTCGTCGATCGCGTTCTACCTCGGCCCCGATCGGCTGCCGGCCGTGCTGCGCATCCCGGCGTTGCGTGTCGGCGCCGTGCTGGTACCGATCATCGCCATCGCCTACTGGAACTGGCGGTTTCGCGCGAAGCGATCGCCGATCGGCCGCCTGCACCTCGGCGTGCCGGAGGCGTCATGATTCTCCTGCCGATCCACATCGTGTCGGCGGTGCTGGCGCTGGCGTTCGGCTACGTCGCGCTCGGTTCGACAGAAGACGCACGCGCTGGGAGCCGCGCCGTATCCGGCGTCGCCACGGCCGCCCGCAACCAACAGACGATGGAGGTACACCTATGACCGGCGACAACGTGACCCGCACACCCCTTCGCACGTGGCCGGTGGCCGCAATCGCCCTGCTCGTCGCGGTCATCATCGTCGTCGCTCCGGCACTCTTCACCGAGGAAGACATGCCCCTGAGCCTGCTTGGCATGATCGGCGGCGTGGCCTTCGCGCTGCTCGCCACGCTGTGGTGGCTGTTCTTCAGTCGTGCGCGCTGGCCGGAACGCCTTGGCGCGCTCGCGTTGATCGCGGTCGGGGTGGTGCTTACGCGGGCGGCGGTCGATCCGTCGATCGCCGGCGGCGCGCAGGGCATGCTCGGTTACATCTTCGGGTTCGTGGCCTTTGTGATTGCCCTGGTCGTGTGGGCGGTCGCGACCAATCGCCTTGATGACCGCACCAGACGCCTGGCGCTCGTGCCGGCGCTGCTCGTGCTCGGCTGCGCGCCGATGCTGGCGATTCGAACCGAAGGCGTCTACGGCGGCGGCTTCATCCTGCACTGGCGATGGACGCCGACGCCTGAAGAGCTGCTGCTGGCGCACGTCGACGACGAGCCGAAGCCGCTGCCGGCCGTACCAGTAATGGAGACGCCGCTGCCAACCGCGCCGGCGCCAGTCGGTACCGCTGCGGGGGACACCGCTCCCTCTCGACCGGAGGTGAAGGTCGAACCGGCCGCTCCAGTCGTCGTCGAGAAGGCTGAGTGGCCCGGGTTCCGCGGCGCCAATCGCGACGGCGTGGTGCGCAACGTGCGCATCAACACCGACTGGACGGCGGCTCCACCGGTCCAGATGTGGCGCCGGCCAATCGGGCCGGGGTGGTCGTCGTTCTCGGTTCGCGGCGACATCTTCTACACGCAGGAGCAGCGCGGCGATGACGAGATCGTCTCGGCCTACCGAGTGTCGACCGGCGAACCGGTGTGGCGGCATCGCGATCCGATTCGCTTCTACGAATCCAACGGCGGCGCCGGTCCTCGAGCGACGCCGACGATTCACAACGACCGGGTCTACGCGCATGGCGCGACCGGCATGCTGAACGCGCTCGATGCGCGGACCGGCAGGTTGATGTGGGCGCACAATACGTCGGACGACGCCAAGCGCGAAGTGCCGATGTGGGGCATCTCGAGCTCACCGCTGGTGATCGACGATGTCGTGATCGTGTCGGTGTATGGCACGCTCACCGCATACGATCTGGCGACCGGCAAATTGCGTTGGGTGGGACCCATTCATGGCGGCGCCTACAGTTCGCCGCATCGTGTCGAAATCGACGGCGTCACACAGGTGGTGATCCTGAGCGCCCCCGGCGCGGTCAGCGTCAATCCCGCCGACGGCAAGCTGTTGTGGGAGCATCGGTGGGAAGGCGGCGCCATCGTTCAGCCGGCAATCACGAGCGACGGCGACATCCTGATTAACGGCATGGCCGCCACCGGCGGTCTTGGCACCCGGCGGCTGGTCATCAAACATAGCGGTACGGAGTGGACGCCGGAAGAGCGGTGGACCTCGAATGGATTGAAGCCGTACTTCAACGACCTGGTGGTCCATAAGGGTCACGCGTTTGGTTTTGACGGCAACATCCTGTCGTGCATCGACCTTGCCGACGGCAAGCGCAAGTGGAAAGGCGGACGATACGGCAACGGTCAGATGCTGCTGTTAGCCGATCAGGACGTGCTGCTGGTCCTGTCCGAAGACGGCGAGCTGGCGCTGGTCAGCGCCACGCCGGATCAATTCAGGGAGATTGCGCGGGTGCCGGCGCTCAACGCCAAGACCTGGAACCACCCGGTGATGGTCGGCAACGTGTTGCTGATCCGCAACGGCGAGGAGATGGCGGGGTTCCGGCTGTCCACCGCCGGTGCCGCGACGACCGTTCAGCTGGCAACGCCTGAATCGAGGCGCTAGGTCAGCGGGCCGTCTCCTCTCGGCGACCGCGTCAGGGCCCAGCTGTCACCTGGAGAATGCGAAATCGTTGGTCTGGTTCTTGCCACATACCGGGGTGGAGGCACAGACCAATGCGGAAGGCAGCATTCGCACTGATATTTCTTGCAGCCGTCGCCGGATCGTCGGAGGCGCAGGTCCGCGGTCGGGGGAACGGCCGCTCGCAGGGCGTTCCCCCTGGCCAGATGCCGCGTGCCGGTGAGTGCCGGGTGTGGTACGACAATCTCCCCCGGGACGCCAGCCCGCGCCGACCAGTTGCGATCGGGCCGAGAGGACTGCCTCGCGGAGCCGCAATGCGCGCGTCATCTACGGCGACGATCGCTATGGGACGCGCAACCGCGATGAACGGTATCGCGATCGCTCGAACGGCTCGTCACGATACCCGGACGTCTACGGCAACTCGTATCCCGGTGACCGGGGTTATGGCTACAACCCGGTGGCGTTTCAGAACGGTGATCGTGATGGGTTCGAAAAAGGCCGCGAGGACGCGAAGCGCAACAACTCATTCGATCCGGTGCGCCACAGCCGCTATCGCTCGGCGGACCACGGCTACAACAGCCGCTACGGCAGCCGCGACGACTACAAGCTGGTGTACCGCGACGGCTTCGAAGCGGGTTACGAGCGGGCTTACCGGGAGCTCAGAGGGTACGGCGCCGACCGGAGCAATGTCGGGCGATACCGCCTGCCGCGTTTCTAGCCGAGGCGCTCAGCGGGCGCAGGCGGCGGCGTGTTTCGCGGTGAACGCGGCCGTCGCCGCCTCTTCGCGATTGTCCTCGTTCAGCTCGTCGCTGACCAGTTTGAAATAGCCGTCGGCACGGCGGAACGCGTTGCAGGCCCGCGTCTGCGATTGCAGTTTGAGTTCCGCCTGGCCGATCTGGTACCACCCCCGGGCGAACTGATGGCTAAGCGATCGGTCGCCCGTTTTCTTCACGAGCGGCTCGAGCAGGTCGATCGAACGGGTCGAGTAGTCGCGCGACAGCCGCGGGTCGCGCTCGAGATAGAAACGGCCCAGCCGCGCCAGTAAATATCCCAGTCGATCGGCGGCGGCGACATTGCTCGGATCGCTCTTCGCGAGCCGCTCCCGCAGCTCGAGGCTGCGTTTGAACAGCCGCTCCGCGTTCGCCAGCTCGCCCAGCAACTCCGATACCGACGCGACATTCGAAAACGAGATCGCGGCATCGAACCAGACCCGCTGATCGTCGGGCGTCGCATTGAGACGCCGCTCATCGAGCTCGAGCGAACGCGTGTAGTGCTTGAGCGCGGCCTGCTGGTCGGTGGATTCATACAGGCTGCCGAGATACTTGCCGACCAGCGCCACGTTGCGCTGCGTCGGTCGATCCTCGGGCTGGATCGCCAACAGCTTTTCGTAATAATCGAGCGTCTGCTGCCACACCGGAATGGCCTGGTCCCTCGGCAGCACCACCGCCAAACCAAAATACGAGCGGGCCTGGAGACTTGCGCCCGCGGTGTCGTCCGGCCGGCGTCGTCGATAGCCGTTGGTGAGCTCGACGGCTTCGCGGATGAGCTTGACGCCGCCCTCGCTGTCGCCCCGCGCGTTCAGGATCGCACCGGCAGCGAGGTCGGCGTCGACCATCGCCAGCACGACGTTGAACGGCGCCGCATCGGTCAGCAGTGGGCGAACCAGCGCGCGCGCGCGTTGATACTGCGCCAGCGCCCCGTCGCGGTCGCCGAGGTTGGCGGTGCCGACGCGGCCGAGGATGTTACCGATCTGCCGGTGTGCCGCGGACAGTTCGACGCGCAGCGTCGGGTCGTCGCTCGATTCAGCGTCGAGTCGTTCGAGATAGCCGATCGCCTCGTCGACGATCATGCGGCGGACCGGCGTCGAGCCGGGCAAGCCTTCGACGGCATCGTGGATCTTGAAGATCACCGCATTCGAGAGGCGTCGAACCTCCCCGAACCGCAGCTCGGCGCGGGCCTGTTCGGCGCGTGCCACCCGCCATTGCCACGACGCCACGCCGGTCGCCGTCAACACCGCGAGCAACGCTGCCGCGCCCACCGCCACCAACGGCTTATGACGGCGCGCGAGGCGTCCGAGGACGTAGCCGGTCGAGGGCGCGCGCGCCACCACCGGATCGCCCGCGAGCCAGCGCGACAGATCGCCGGCCAGCTCGCCCGCCGACCCATAACGGTCGGCCGGCTCCTTGCTGATCGCCTTCATCACGATCGCATCGAGGTCGCCGGCGAGGCGGTCTTGCGAAAACGGTAGTGGCTTCGCAGGGTCGAGTGTGGCCGCGCTCGGTCTGACCGGGTGCTCGCGCAGCACCACTTCGATCAGCCGATCGAGCGGCAACCCCTGGGTTTCATACGGCCTGACCCCGGTGACGAGCTCGTACAGAATGACACCGAGCGCGTAGACGTCCGACGCGGTGGTCACCGCCAGGCCGCGAATCTGCTCGGGGCTGGCGTAGTTCGGCGTCAGCGGGCCGGGCACGGCGCTGGTCGTCGTGAAGCCCGAACCCGCGTTGCCCTCGAGCAGCTTGGCCACGCCGAAGTCCACCACCTTGGGCACATGCTCGCTCGTGACCAGGATGTTCGCCGGCTTGAGGTCGCGATGCACCACGCCGTGCTGATGCGCGTACTGAACCGCGCTGCACACCAGGCAGAACAACTGCACCCGTTCGGCGAGCGACAGCGCCCCCGCGCGGCAGTGCTGGGTCAGCGCCACGCCCTCGACGTACTCCATGATCAGGAACGCCTGTCCCTGTTCGGTGGTGCCGCCGTCGAGCAGGCGGACAATGTTGTCGTGATTGAGCGAGGCGAGGATGCGCCGCTCGACGATGAAGCGGCGGCGCAGCTCGCTGTCGCCGATCATCGATCGCGTCAACTTGATGGCGACCCGCTGGGTAAACAGGCCATCGCTTCTCTCGGCGCGAAACACCTCGCCCATGCCGCCGTCACCGACTTTTTCGACCAGCCGGTAGGGTCCGATCTGCAGTCCGGACACCGCCGGTCCTGCGGCCTCTTCCACCGCCACGCGGTCGAGCCGATCGTGCGCGTCCAACAGCCGCTGGAGCTCGCCGGCCAGGTGCGGCCGGGCGGCGACGGCCTCGGCAAGGGCGCCGGCGCGCGCGTCGCGGGCGACCGGGACGATGATCGCAAAGGCGTTTTCGAGAAACGCGAAATCTTCGGCGTCGAGCGGCTGGCGAGGGTCCGGCATCAAGTGCTCAGCGCATTGAACAGCCAGGCGCGCGCGAACGTCCAGTGCCGTTTCACCGTGGCCGGCGCGATGCTCATGATCTCGGCGGTTTCGTTGATCGACAGGCCGACGAAGTAGCGCAATTCGACGACCCGCGCCTTGTCCGGCGCCATCGCCGACAGCGTTTCGAGCGCGTCGTCGAGCCGTACGAAGTCGAGCCGCAAGTCCATCGGAAGATTGAGGACTTCCTCGAGCGGCACCGCGTGCAGGTCGGCGGCCCGCTTGTCGGCGTTTCTGCGTCTGGAGTGATCGACCAGGATGCGCCGCATGGCCTGTGCGGCGGCGCCATAGAAATGACGCCGTCCTTCGAACGACATTTCCTGCAGGCCGGATAGCCGCAAATACGCTTCGTGCACCAGGTCCGTCGGCTGCAGGGTGTGGTCCGGTCGCTCCTGTCGAAGCAGGTTACCCGCGAGCCCCCGCATCTCGTCGTGGACCGTTGCCAGCAGCTCTTTGAGTGCTTCGCGATCCCCCCGGTTCCACCGGTCGAGAAGCGCAGTGACGTCTCCCATGCGAAGACCAGATCCTATTTCATGACCGCGACGCCGGCGACCGAGCTGGCAAAGCTGCGCACTTCTGAGCGGCGCTGCCAGCTCTTCCGTGGGAGCGATGTTGCCGTGTCTCAGGTATTCGGCGCGCCGTGAGCCTTCTGGCCGTTCGAATGCGCCATGGATGAATAGGCATCATTGTGAGCGGCCGTGTTTCCCCCACACGCCGATTTAGGGCGAACTCTATCAGGGTGGCGGTGTGTGCTGCCGTCCTCGCGATGCTCGCTGCGCGGTACACGCCCATTTCGGCCACGGTCCCGCCCACCGCTCCCCCGAACGAGATCTCGATCGTGTCGGTCGCGCCCGGCGGTTTCTCGAGCGGCGTAAAGGTCGCCATCGTCTTCACCGGCGGTCTGAAACCGTTCGGGGCCTACAACGAGATTGTTTTCACACCTGCCTCCGGCATTGAAATGTCCGCCAAGGCGCCGACGGTAAAAACGCTCGACGCCTCGAAGGGCTTGCGGCAGATCACCAGCACGGTGCCTGAGGGGCTGGCGATCGGTCCCGCCACCGTGCAGGTCCGCAACTCCAAGACCAAGGACACTTCGGCCGCCTTCCCCGTCGAGGTGGTCAGTGCCGCGCCTGATCCCCTGCGGTCGGTGGCGCGAGGCACTTCGCAAACACTTCGTATCGTCGGCAGCGCCAACGCGCAATTCGTGGCGGGTAAGACCAGCGTCACGTCAGGCCCGGGCATCAAAGTCGTGGCGATCGACGTGGCGTCTGCCACCGAGTTGCTCCTCACCGTTCGTGTAGCGGCAAAAGCGCCGCTCGGGCCGTCGTCGCTCGCCATCACCACGCCGCAGCAATCAATGCTGGTCATGACGGCACTCGAGGTGGCAGCCGCGCCGCCCGCGAACCGGCCGCCGGTTGCGCATGCGAACGGGCCGTACGCAGCCACAGCGGGGCAGCCGATCACGTTCAGCAGCATCGGCTCATCCGATCCCGACGGCGACCCGTTGCAGTTTACGTGGAGCTTCGGCGACAACAGCAGTGGTGAGGGCCCCGCGCCGGTCCATGCCTACTCGGCGCCGGGGGCGTATCTGGTCACGCTCAAGGTGAGCGACGGCCGCGGCGGCGTCGCGGCCGCCACCACCAAGGTCCATGTGACGACGCCGATCGCGTTAACGGCGCTCGCCGCCAGTCCGACAACGTTGCGCTTCTCGGAAGCCAACGCCACCCTGGCGCTCCGAGTCACCGGACGTTACTCCGATAAGACCGAGCGCGACCTCACCAGCAGTGCAACCGGCACCACCTACGTGAGCTCGGCGCCGCAAGTTGCGACCGTGAGCGACGACGGACTCGTCGCGGCGGCGGCGAATGGCGCCGCGACAATTACTGTCGCCAATTCGGGGGTTACGACCGACGTTACCGTAGTGGTCGAGATCGATCAGCCGCCCGCGAATCGTAATCCGGTGGCGAATGCGAACGGACCGTATGCAGCCCTGACGGCGCAGCCTGTCGAGTTCAGCAGTACCGGTTCGTCGGATCCTGATGGTGATGCGCTGCAGTTCTCATGGAACTTCGGCGACGGAAACACCGGGGTCGGGACGACGCCGGTCCACACCTATGCCGCGGCGGGACTATATACGGTGACCCTCACGGCGACCGACGGCCGAGGGGGCGCCGCCACGGCCACGAGTGCGGTCACGATCGCCGCGCCGCCCAATCGCAGCCCGGTCGCGAATGCGAACGGGCCCTACACTGCCCAATCGGCACAGCCGATCACTTTCAGCAGCGCAGGTTCATCGGACCCCGACGGTGACACGCTGCAACTGTCATGGGATTTCGGCGATGGACTCCTTGCCACCGGCTCGTCGCCGGTCCACGCCTACGCCGCTCCCGGTAGTTATGTCGCCACGCTCACCGTTGCCGACGGCCGAGGGGGTTCCGCGACGGCGACGAGCAACGTGACCATCACCGCGCCGATCGCGCTGACCTCGCTCTCGGTCAGTCCCGCGGCGCTGCGCTTCTCGCAGGCGAGCGCGACATCCGCGCTGCTCGTCACCGGGCATTACTCGGACAACTCTCAGAACGATCTGACGCCCGGCCCAACCGGAACGACGTATGAGAGCTCGGCGCCGCAGGTGGCGAGCGTCAACCTCGACGGCCTGGTGACGGCCGTGAGTAACGGCAGCGCAGCAATCGCGATCACCAACTCCGGAATCACGACCACCGTATCGGTGGTCGTGGAGTTGGGCGTGACGATGGAGGCGATCGAGTTGACGCCGCCGATTCTCACGCTGCGCGAGCTGGCATCAACCGCGCAGGTCGCCGTCCGCGGACGCTTTTCCGACGGCTCGCTTCGCGACCTGACGGCCGATCCCGCCACCGTTTACTCGCTCGACTCCGCCATCGCCACGGTCTCCCCGGGAGGACTGGTGCAGGCGACCGCTCCCGGCGAGGGCGTGCTGACGGCTCGCAACGGAGGGCTGACCGCCACCTCGCAGGTGCGCGTCATCGTCACCGACGGCTCCGGCTTCCTGCGCGGCGAGGTGTACGACGATGGCCGCGGCCTGCCGCTCGGTGGCGCGCGTGCGACGCTGCTGATCGCGGGCGGTGCGCCCTTGCCCTCGCCTCAACCGGCTGGCGCCGACGATCGCGGGCGCTTTACCGTCGCTGCGGCGGCAGGCGAGGCGTTGCTCCGCATCGACCGGGACGGGTTTACAAGCGTCGAGCGGCGAGCGACGCTTGCCAACGGCGCGATCGAGACGCTGCTCGATGCGCGCCTCACGCGCCTCGACACGCGCCTCAATCAGTTGCAGTCGGTGTTTGGCGGCGCGGCAGCGAGCACCGACGGCAGCGTGGCGATTACCATTCCGGCCGGCAGTCTCGATCAGGACGCGGCGTTACGCGTGACGCCCATATCGGGTCAAGGGCTGCAAGGCCTGCTGCCCGGCGGGTGGTCGCCGATCGCGGCCGTCGATGTGCAGCCGGCCGATCGCTCGTTCGGTCAAGGGGCGACGCTTCGAGTTCCGCACCTCGACACTCTCGGCGCCGGCGCGCCGGTGACCGTGGCCAAGTACGACGACGTCCTGCATCAATGGGTGGTCCAGGCCGCGGGCCGTGTCAGCGACGATCGGCGCGCGATCGTCGCGACGATCACTGCCGCGGGCCATTACGCGTTTGTGGTTCCCGATGACGCGCCGCTGGTGCCACCGGCCGCGCAACCTGGCGGGACACTGGCGGGCGTCTCGTCCGCGATCGCGCCCGAGTTGTCCAGCGCGACCGGATCGGTCGTGCCGCGCACGGCCCCGCCGGGCGAGGCGGCTCGCGCCGTCGGCACCGTGATCCTGCAACCGCCGGCGCCGCTGTCGAGCGGAGTCGTGCTGCGCGCGCGCGTCACCGAGCAGTTCGATCTGCTCGACAGCGCGCGCATCACCCCGCAGCCGTTCGTGCAGGACGTGGTGCTCTACGCGCGGCCGCGGCTCGGTGATGCAGGGACGCTGGCGGCGCGCCTGCCGATCACGCCGTCGCTGCAATTCTCGATTCAGCAGCTCTCGCTCGGCACGGTGAAGCTCGACGTCACGATTGCTGAACCGTCTGCCGCCAACGCGATCATCGACAACACCGGCGGCAGCGTGTCAAGTGCCAACGGCGACGTGCTCACGCTCCCGGCCGGCGCGATCGGCGCGGAGATCGCCGTGGGCCTGCTCCCCCTCAGTGCGAGCGGCTTGTCGGCGGCGGTTCCTGCAGGCATGACGTTGCTCGGAGCGGTGTTCGTCGACGCACCAGGCGCCAGCTTCGCGGTCCCCGCCTCGCTGTCGATTGCGCGTCCGGCCGGCGTGGACGAGGCCGCGCAAGTGATCGTGGCCCAGGTGATCACCGACAACGGCGGCGGCCGCCGTTTCAAGATCGCCGGCCTCGGCCTGTTGTCGCCGACGCGCATCGGGATTCAGACGACGCTGGCGTCGCTCGTGTTCGACGGCGTGCGATCGGGTGGCGAGTTCGTATTCTTATGGCCGGCATCGCCGCTTGGTTTCATCACCGGCCAGATTACGACGAACAGCATCGCGCAGTCGTCGGCACTCGTGACGAGCAACACCGCGCCGTTTGCGTTCCTCACTTCTTCGAGCGGTTCGTATGTCGTCGCCGGTCGAACCGGGATTGCGACGGCATTGACCGCGGTCGAGCCGGCCGGTGCGGCGACGACCGCCGCGACGACATTGGCTACGCTCAACGCCATCGTCGCGCTCGATCTTGCACTCTCACAGACGGCGCCGATCGTGACCGGCACCATTCCCCCGGCGAACGCCGCGAACGTCGCGCTCGACACCTCGATTGTGATCGATTTCTCGAAACCCATCGACCCGGCGAGCGCAACTTCATCATCGGTCGTGCTCCACGCCGGTCCAGCGATTGTTGCGACGGCACACTCGCTGTCGGCGAACCGCCGCCGCCTCACGATCACACCATCGTCGCCGCTGGTGGGTCTGACGGCGTATTCGCTGACGCTGACAACCGACATCCGCGATCTGAGCGGGGTGTCGCTGTCGGCGTTCGCGCCGCTCTCGTTCTCCTCGCTCGATCCGTCAAGGGCGCCCGCCCTCGCGCTCGGTCAGTTGACGGCGTTTCTCCCGGACCAAGACGGGCTGTCGCTGATCACCGGCGGTGCCGGACTGGCGGAGCCGTTGAGCGCCGTCGTGGCCACCAACCTGCGCTCGCAGGAAACGATGACGGTTCTTGCCGAGGGTGATGGCTCCTTCCGATTGCGGCTTGCCGTGATCGTCGGCGACGACGTGTCGGTGACACTGCGTGGCACCAACGGCCGCGACACCACCATCGCGATAGCGCAGTTCTCGTCGGAGGACGGCCGGACGTCGATTGGATCAGCGGGCGGGTCGATATCAGGCCCAGGCGCACGCGTCGGCCGAATCCTGCCGCGGGCGCTCGCGCGCGCCGGTGTCCTTGGCCTTGCTACCACCGATGCGGTGCTGCCTGATCTCCCGGCAGCTTTCAGTGTGATCGATCGTTTCTCGCTCAGCGTCGACGGCGCGGTGTTCAAGCGGCTCGGCTCGTTGACGGTGACCGAAAGCCAGGGCCGGATGGCGCCGGCGACGGCGTTGGCCGCCCCATTCACGTCATCGGGATCGTTGACGATCCCGACGGATTTTCTCGTCAGTGCGTCGCTGCGCTTCAGCGCCGAAGTCGTCGACCGGGATGGCACGCGGCACAGCGCGAGTGCCGTAACCGTTGTCGTGGCGAGCGGCGCCGATTCGGTGTCCGCGGAAACGGCGTTCGGCGATTCGTTCCCGACGGTGTTCCTGACCACGCCCCGGCAGGCGGTGCCCACGCAAGTGATCGAGGCGTCGGCGTTGGCGCCCGCCGCCCGCATTGAGTTCGATGTGCCGTTGCTGTCGGACGTGCCCGCCACGCACGCACTGATGCTTGCGCGCGTGATCACGGCCGACGGCCAGACGCGATTGTCGGTCGTCGATCGCCTCGCGCGGGTCGACAGCGGTGGTGCGGCGCGGTTGCGGACCGTTGGTCGAGAGCTGCCCGGAGCAACCGAGGAAGGCGTCTACGCGATCGTCGCCGGACCGCTGGCCTTCGTATCCGGACGCGTCACCGGACCGACAGCGCTGGTCACGGTTGACGGGTTGCCGTTCGCATTCCAGACTGACGGCGCCAACGGTTCATTCCATGTCGCCGTTCAGGCGAACGCGCCCTACGCTCTGCAGTTCACCAATGCGGCGACGGGCGCATCGATGGGAACGGCATCCGGCCAGGCGCCGGCGGCGGGAGGCACCTCCAGCATCGGGTCACCGCTCGCCCCCGTGGCGACGACGCTCACCGTAAGTGCGCGTCCGGACGCGCAGTCGGTCGTCGAGATTGGCTCGCCGATCGTGTTTGCGTTCTCGGAGCCGATCGATCCCGCATCGCTCAGCGCCACATCTGTGGTGGTGTCAGATCCTGCGGGGGCGCGCGCGTTTGGCCGCATCGTCATCGGTGACGGCAATCGGTCGGTGACGTTTGTGCCATTGCGCCGTTGGGCGTTTGGCACCCGCTATCGCTACGGCCTCGCCGCCACCGTGGTGGCGGCATCGGGCGCGCGCCTGTCGTCGCCGGTTGCGGGCGAATTCACGACGTTCGCGCCGGCGGCAATCGGTTCAGCCGCTCTCGGGCAGGTCCTTGATGTCGCCACAGCGGGCACGACCGCTGTGGTCGGATCAACCGCGGCGTTGCACGTCGTGAATATCGCGTCACCCGCGTTGCCGCAGCAAACTGCCCAGTTGTCCGTGACCGGAGGCGTTCGGGCGATTGCTTCGATCGCGCAGCCGCTCGTGGACCGCAACGGCGCCGCCGTCGCGGGCACCCTGGTTGCGATCGCCAGCGGAGACGCAGCGGGCGCGCGGCTGCACGTGGTCGACCTTGCGAACGCAGCGCTGCCCAATGTGCTGGGAAGCGCGCAACTGCCGGGCGGTGTACCTCGTCGTGTGGTGATCACGCCCGATGGCCGCGCGCTGGTCGCGATAGAGGGCGTCGGGTTGGTTGCCGTGAATCTGGGCGCGACCATCCCCGACGATCCCGCGAATCCCACTCAAGCAGTGGTCGGCCGATATCCCGCTGCAGGGGTCGAGAGCATCACGGGCGTCGCGCTGCTCGACGAGCGCATCGTCGTATCAGGCTCGTCGGGAATCACGGTGCTTGGTCTCGCGAACCTCGAGCGGCGTAATGGCCTGCCGGGTGGCCTCGGCAACCTCCATGCCTTGACGGCCTTTGCCTTTGACAGCAACGGCGACGGTGCGGTCGATGGTAATGAAGTGTTTGATGTTGCGGTTGCATCTGGTGCAAACGACAACACCCTGCAGTTATTCCGAGTTCCGGCCACGGGCATTCCGGAGTTGATTTCAGCGATTCGCTTGCCGGCGAACGCGCACGGCGTCGCGATCGACCGGACCGAACGTCTTGCGTATGTCTCGATCGGCGCACGTGGCGTCGCGATGGTGGATCTCACGGGTCCGGCGTCGATTCAGCCTCTGGATGTCGATCGCAACACCACCGACGATCGCGTGCTCGGTGTCATTGATACCGCCGAGTCGGCGCAGCATGTTGCACCGCTGTTGTCGCGCGGCATCGGCCTGGTTGCCGACGGTTTCGGTGGCATGACCGTGCTCAGGCTACTGCCGCCACGCGTGCGCTTCAGCGACCTCCTGCGTGATCCCGTGACCGTGATCAGCGGCGAGGAACAATCAATCCTCGCCAGTCGTGTGGCGTTCACCACGGACGACGCGCTGCGCGTTGATGTTGACGCGGATCTCGGGAGTGATGTCTCCGCGGTGCTGACGATCGATGAGACGCCGACGGCAAACGGCGATCGGATCATGGCGCTGGCCGGCGGCGCGGCCGCGGCGACGCTGCAGGCTGGTCTCAATTCGGTTGCGATCACCATCGGCCACCACAGTTCGAGCGGCAGCAGGGTACGACTGAGTGTGCGCCGCACGACTGGCGAAGTCGTCGCGGTGATGGATGTCAATGTGGTCCCGCCGCCCGCCGCGGCCCCGACGCTGCAGTCGATGCTGATCGGTCCCAATCCGATCGTGATCGGCAGTTTGGATGCCGATCAGGTGCAGCTCGGCGTGGCCGGTGTCTACGCCGATGGGACCGTCCTGAACCTGACCCGCTCGGGCAGCGGCACGTCCTACCGCTCCGCGAGCACGGAGATCGCGGGCGTCAGTTCAGAAGGAGTGATCACGGCAGCTGGTGGCGGCCTCACGACCATCAGCGCGCTCAATGAAAACCGGGATGCAGGACTCGAGGTGCGGGTCGATCGGCCGGCGGTTCTGGCTGAACTCATTGCCACCTCCCCAACCGTGGTGCTTCGCGCCATCGGAGCCAGTCAGACACTGCCAGTCGAGGGACGCTTCTCCGACGGCAGTCGTCAGCCGGTGTCGGCGATTACCGGCACGACCTTCAGCTCGGCCAATGATGCCCTCGCATCAGTGGACGCCGCCGCCGTCATCACCGCACTGGCTGCCGGCGAAACGGTGATCACGGCCCACCACGGATCGCTGCAAGCCGCCGTTACCTTGATGAGTGAATCGCGCGCGCCGCCGAGTGTGTCGGCCATTCGCATTGCGATCGACTCGTTGGCGATTCCGTTCGATTCGGAAGCGGTGTCAATCGGCGCCGGCCTCACGGGGTCGGGATCGCTTGATGGCCTGATTGTGACGTTCAACGCCAGCGGGGTCCGCACCGCCACGATTACCGGCGCCACCGATCTGAGCGGTGCCGCCTCCGTTCTCATCGATGAACTGAGCGGCGCCGGAACCCTGACAATCACGGCCACGGTCGTCGATCCGGCGACGGGCGAAACCCGGACCGACTCACGCGATGTCGCAATTGAAGCCGCGATCGATACGGAGCCGAACAACAGCATCACCAACGCGCCGTTCTTCCCACGCGACGGCATCGCGACGGGGTCGATCGGCGGCGGCGATGCCAACGACACGTTCCGGCTCCCGAGCGCCTTTGCGGGGACCAGCTCGCTGTCGTTGACGCTCGCGGATGGTGCTGATGCGGACGGGCTGACCATCGTCGCCCGCGACGCCGCCGGCGTCGAACTGGCGCGATTCGAGGCGGCGCTGGCCAGCGGCGACACACCACTGGCCATGCCCGCGGGCACTGCGTTCGTCTCGCTCGAATCGGCGGGCGGCGCGGCGTCGTACGAGCTGGCCGTCGATTTCAATCAGGCGCCGATCGCAATCGGCTCAGTGGCGCCGCTCTCGGGTGCGCGCGGCACGCCGGTGGTCATCCAGGGCAGCAACTTCGGGGTCGATCCTGGCGAAGTCGAAGTCCTGTTCGGCGGTATTCCCGGCAGGATCGTATCCGTTCTGCCGACCCGCATCGAGGTGCTCGTGCCCGGCACGGCGACCGACGGAGCGATCAGGGTGATCGCCGGCGGCCGTGATGCCATGGGTCCGTCCTTCACCGCCGGCAACACGGCGGCTGCACGGTCGTTCACGAAACCCGTGTCAGGCGCGTCGATTGTCGCCGACCCGTCCTCGGGCGGTCGCACGCTGATCGACCGGCTCACGGTTGAAGTCGATCCGATCGCGCAGCGGGCAGAAGTGGCCGCGTTGGCCGTTCGTGTTGGCGCCGCGATCGTCAGCGAGATTCCGTCGCTGTTCCTCTACGAGTTCGAGTTTGCCGGCAATCGCAGCGTCAACGCGCTGCAGGCGCTGCGGAACCAGATCGCCGTCGACCCGCTCGTGGTGCACGCAGCGTTCGAGACTTTCGGAGAGCCGGACTCCGTTCGCATCGACCTCCGCGACATCGGGACTGATGAAGTCCGCCACGCCTTCGATCAGATCAAGATCTTTGATGCGATTGAGGCGATTCGCGGCAACCCCCTCTTCCAGAACCGGAGCGATCTTCGCACCGTGCGGATCGCGATTCTCGACAATGGGTTCAATCCCGGGGCGGGGGATGAGCTGGGCGAGTTCCAGTCGCCAGCCGGCAACGTGGTCAACGAATTTCTCCCAACCGCGACCGGCTATGCGCCTCGACAGGCTGGCCAACCGACGCCGAACGGTGACCACGGCACCCCGATCGCGAGCGTGATTGGGGCAATCAACAACGACAAAACCGCGTTCGGCGTACTGAACGGGGTCGTCATGCCGGACGAGCGCCCGTTCCAGGTCGACATGATCTCAATTGCCGACTACGCCGGCAACGGCATGGTGCACGCCGTCGAGTATGCGGCCAGTCAAGGCTACGACGTCGTCACCATGAGCTTCAGCGTGACGCCGGACCAGCCCTTTGACCACGCGGAGATGCGCGACAAGTTCCTCCGCGCAGTTCGGCGCGCCCCCGGCACGTTGTGGCTGGCGAGCGCCGGCAACGACGGTGTGGATGCGGGTAACCGAATTCCGTGCAATCTCTCGACACTGAGCAACGTCATGTGCATCGGCGCGGTGGCGACGGCCACGGATATCGACCGGACCGGCGACAGTGTTGACGAGCGCAGCAATTTCAGCTTGACCTTGCGGCCGCGTCCCGGCCAGCACACCCCGTGCTTCCGGCAGAACCCGTTGCAAGGCTCCAACTGTGGCCGTGTCCTCTCAATGGCGGCGCCGGGC
Source organism: uncultured Acidimicrobiia bacterium (assembly GCA_963795125.1). GTDB lineage: Bacteria > Acidobacteriota > Vicinamibacteria > Vicinamibacterales > UBA2999 > 12-FULL-67-14b. Next base: position 225,862 of record CAWCGQ010000004.1, read on the forward strand.
GAGGCGATATGGTCGGTGAAAAAAGGCGGCGGCTACCAGTTCTTCGACGGCACGTCGGCGGCCACTCCAATGACCGCGGGTGTCGCGGCGCTGCTCCAGACGATCCGGCCAGACGAACTGCAGAAGATCGCACCCGATCGCCTGAAGCGCCTGCTGGTGTCTACCGGCGACAACATCAGCGCGCTGTCCCCGACGTGGCATAAGCCCGGCATGCGGCGCCTGAATGCGCTGTCAGCGGCGCGCGTGCTGTTGGGAGCACCCCGGGCCCAAAAGGTTTTCGTCACCGACGATGATGTGAACGGCAACGCGTTCCTGATTGGCATCGAGGTCGATCCGCTGAACGGGCAGCGCCGCGGCGGACCGCTGCCCGATTTGAAGCTGCCGCTGGTGGACAGGATCAGCGACGAGACGACGGTTCAGCTCCTGCGCCCGAGCACGGCGGTGAGCGCCGGCGCCATCGATCGTGTCTTGGTCGCGGCCGAAACGGACGGGCCCCTCGGCGATGGCATCGTCGTGATCAATTCGCACACGCTCGAAGTCGTGCAGTTCATCGCCTTGAACGGCATGGATGCCGCCTTCCCGGCGGCTGACCCTGCGCCGCCAGTCAAGTTCGGATCCCGGCGGCCGGGCCTTGCCTTGTCGAAGGATCAACGGCTGCTCTACGTCACCACCGTCGATCGGCTGCTGATTGTCAACCTGGTCAGCTCGCAGATGGTCCGGCAGTTTCAGGATCTGCCGGGGGAATATCGTCCCAATCCATCGGCGCCAAGTGGAACACCGCTGACGATTCGACTCAACGAGGTGAGCAGCCGGCTCCGCCAGGTCGGCGGCCCTGCCACGTCGTTCGGTGATCTTGCTCTCGCGGCAGACGGCCGGACGCTTTACATCGTCGTGAAACGTGGTGGCGGCACGGGCGCGCAGCCGGGCCTGATCGCGCCGATCAATGTGGACCTCTACACCGACCGCAGCGTTGCCCCACTGCTGCAGTCGGACCTGTCTTCGTATCTGGCCCTCGGGCCGATCACAAGCCTGGCCGGCGGCGGCACCTTCCTCGGCGGCGATGAGCCGAGCGCGATCGCCGCTTCACCGGATGGCCAGGTGTATCTCGTCAACGGCGGCCTCAATCAGTACCTGACCTCGTCACCCGATCAGCTCAACGTGATCGAGCGTTATCGCTTCCTGGTCGGCGAGTTCTTACTCGGAGCGGTGAACGGTGGCGGCAGCCTGGTCGGGCTGATGAACTCGCTGATGGCGCTGGAGAATCAGCTCCCGCATGTGATGAACGAATTGGCGCTCGACATGCAGCTGCAGGCGGAAAGCGGACTGACCTTCATCAGCGCGCCAGGCGTGACCGGTGTGTTCGACGGCAGCACCGCAGGCAGCATCGGTCAGCAACGTTGGGCCTTTACGAGTGATGTGCTCTTCGGATGGAATCCGCCGGCGACCAACGGCGGGCGAGTCACGTCACAGTTCCAGTACAAAGAGGTGTTCTCGAAGCGTCCATTCGGCCTGGCGCTGAGACCCGATGGCAAGCGCGCCATCCTGCCGTTCTTCCAAACCGGCAACTTCGGAGTGCTCGACCGGGCCACGCAGTCCCGTTTCAACGCGCCCAATGCCGCGGGATTGCCGCCGACGGTGTTGCAGGGCGTGGTTGGCGTCACTCCCGCGGTGCGCCTTGACAATCATCTCTGGCCGCGGCGCGGCGCCTACACCGCCGGCGATCGCACCTTCGTGCCGAGCCCCGACGAAGAGTTGTTGTACCCCGGCCCGATCGAGTACGCGCAGAACGGTCGCTTCGCGGCGGCCGTGCATCAGGGCGTCAACCGTCCGCGCTTCGTGACCGCACCGCTGCCCGACTTCGAGCGCAACAACACGGAACGCCTGTCGCTGAACGCCATCGGCTTCTCGGTGGATCCGGGTTCGCCGACCGGAACCGATCCTGATGGCCGGCCGGTGGAATCGTTGGCGCCGTATGACTTCTATCGCGGCGGCGGCACGCTCACGATTCTGAACGACGACCACATCGGCATCGATCTCGATGTGCACGCCGGCCTCGACGTGCCGGCGCTGACCGGCGGGATGCGGCCGTACTTCTCGCAGAACCCGATCTGCCGCGAACCCGATGCGGCGCTGCCGAGATGCGCCACCGAAGTCATGACCAGACTTGGCAGCTACGTGCAGCCGGGATCGCCCGAGCGCTTCTCGCGTCCGCGCGGCGTGACGATTCAGCCGTTCGTGTCGATTGAGACGCCGCGGTTTGGCGATCATGTCCTGCGCTCCTCGTCGCTGCGTGTTCGCTGGCGCGACACCCGGGTCGCCCAAGTGCGCATCACGCTGTTGGATCTCGAGGCGTCGAACACACCCCAGCTCGTCACCCAGAGCCGGCGGCAGCTGTCGAACGCCGAGCAACAGACACAGACCCTCGGCCGCACCTTTGGCTCGTTGACCACCGCGCTGCAGCGCGGCCGTCGCTATCGCGTCACCGTCGCGATGTTTACCGCAACCGGCGAAGAGCTCTCGTCCGAGAGCATCGACGTCTACTTCGAGCGCTGATGATGCTGCGCCTGTCGCGTTCACTCGCGTTGATGCTCGCCGCTGTCGCGGTGGTGCTGCCGGTGCGCGCGAATGCGCAGTCGCAAACTACGCTCGCTCAACTGCAGTTCGACATCGTCGGGGTCCGCCTCGTGGTCGATCCGCCGACGCTCACCGTGCCGAAGCAGATCGCGACGCAGATCAACACCTCGCTGGTACTGCCCGCCGGCGCCGGCGTCGACGCGCGCGAAGCGCTGGCGACCCTCACCCAGGGCGCCCTCGTCGAGGGCACGCTGCGCGGGCCGCAGATTCCGCCGATGCGAATCACCACGCGGCCCGGCGAGCCGCTGCCGCTACCCGCGTTCGCGCTGCCCGGCGACTACTTTCTCGACGGGCTGCGCCTGGTGAAGGACGGCGTGGCGCTGCTCGACGCCACCGCGCCGGACGGCCGCCCGGCCACGACCATTCCGATCGCGGTGATCAGCGAGATCTTCGTCACCACCGTGACGTCACGGCCCTTGTCGCTCGACGAGATCAAGCAAAAGGGCATCGTCATCGACCAGAACAACTTCCAGGCGGTCAACTTCCAGGTTGCGTTCAACATCGACGGCCAGCCCTTCACCATCCAGATGCCGGTGGCGCTGCCAACGCGCGAGCTGCTCGCGCAGCAGCCGAATCGCGAGCTGCTGATCCGCCAGCTGAGCGTCGCCAACCAGCAGCTGCAGGGGCTGCAGACAACGCTGCCGCCGCAGTTCGATCGCCCGGGACTGAACTTCTCGATCGCCGCCATGCCGTTCTTCCCGACCCTGGAAGATGCCGACGATCCCTCCTTCAACATTCCGCCGGTGACGGGCCTGGTGGTCATCCCCGGCAACGTCGCCTTTCTGAACCAGTTCTTCTCGGTCATGTTGATGGTCAGCAACGTCGCGCCCGACGGCACGCCGCTCGTGCTCCGCGACGTCAAGGGCACCATCGCGCTGCCGACCGGCCTTGATCGCGTCGCCGGCGCGTCATACGAAAACCCCGGCGACGATCCGCTTCGCGTTGCCCGCGTCGACGGCGTCGGCCAGCGAGCCACGGTCAACGTCGTGCAGGTGGGTCCGGACGGCGCGCTCGGAACGGCGGATGATATTGCCAGCCTGCCGCCGCAGACCAAGGGCGACGGCGAGTTCCTGCTGGAGGGATTGAAGGAAGGCGGACACATCTTCGACATCAGGATCGAAGCTGTGCTCGACGGCCTGCCATCCGGGCCCGTCAGTCTGGTCGGCCAGGCGGCCGGGGCGGTGTTCGTCCGCAATCCCACATTCGCGGTGACGCTGGCGCATCCTCGCACCGTCCGCAGCGGCGAGCCGTATGACATTTACGCCACGGTGACCAACACGTCGCGATCGCCGGCCAACCTGGTGAGCATCAATCTCGATCCGCTCGGCATCTCCGGCGCGCAACTGGTGTCCGACCCGGGCGTGTCGTTTGAAACGATTGCCGCTGGGCAATCGGCGACGGCGCGCTTCCGGCTGGTCGCGCAGCAGACCGGCGAAGTGACGGCGAGCTCGTTCACCGGCGAGGCCGACGGCGGCATCCGGCTGTTCACCGGGGTCGGCGAGCGCGGCGTTCCGCTCGCGCCCAACGCCATCGTGTTGCCGGGAAGCACCAGCGCGCTGCCCGGGTCGCTGGTGGCGGCGGCCCAGCGGGTGCTGGGCCAGGCGTTCTCCATCGCCACCGCGCCAGCGGAAGCACTGCCGCCCGACGTTCTGTTCGTGCGCCGGCAGACGGTGATCGATCGCGGTCTCGAGCTGGCGGAGGCCGGGCAACGACTGCAGTTCGGCGACACGCTGGCGCGCGCGATGCAGGACCTGCTGCTCGATTGGCTCGGCTCGCGGCAGTTCGACGCCGGCTTCGATCAATTGCTGCGAACGACCGACGCCGGGCGCGCCTTCCTCGACGAGATCGGCACGGTGCTCGGACCGTCGTTCGCCGCCAATGCGCTGTCGGCGCAGGAATCGCTGGTCGAACAGGCGCTGGCCCGCACCGCGCCGCTCACGGCGGTGGTGCGTGGCGCCGCCGATCGAGCGCCGGTCCGGCTGGTGGTGCGCCGCACCGACGGAGCGGAGATCTCCAGCACCACCTCCACGCTGGCGCGCGGCGCGGCGGTGACGTTGCCGGGTTCGTCCTCGCGGGGGGCCCTGGCAATCGCGGTCGCCCCGGACCCGGCGATCTACACCATCGAAGCGATCAGCCCCGACGGCGGCACCATCGATCTCGGGGTGACCGCGCCTTCGACCAACGCGAATGAGGGTCGCCGATTCGAATTCGGCGGCATTGCGCTCGATCCAGGCGGGGTGGTGCGCGTGCTCATCGACCTGTCATCGCCCGGCGCCGTGAACGCGCAAATCGATCGCAACGGCGACGGCCTCGTCGACACGACGATGGCCGGCGTGCTCGCTACGCTTCGGGAAGAGCCGCTGGCGGTGGTCGATGTGCTGCAGTTGCAAAGTTCCTTTTTCGAAGCCCCCGGGAACATTCGTGACCCTGCCACCTACGGACTGCTGGTGGGGGTGCTCTTCAACAAGCCGACCCTCGAAACGAGCGTCGAGACCACCGGCAACTACCAGATCGAAAGCAACGCCGTCGCAGGCGTGTCTCAGCAAACCGGCGGTCGGCTCGCGTACCTGTATCTCGAACGACCGGTCGGCGGCCTGGTGCCGCGCGCGCTGACCATTCGCGACATCAGCGATGTCCACGGCCAGCTTCTCGGCAGCACCACACGTCCGATCCGGATGGTGCTGAGCGACGGCGGCCGCGTCTTCGGCCAGGTGCGCGAGGCCAACGGCAACGGCGTGCCGTCGGGCTTCCTGTCGGCGACGGTCGTCCTCGGCCCCGAGTTCTCGTTTCAGGTGTCGGCGATCCGGACCGACGCGCAGGGCAGCTTCGACTTCGATTTCGTGCCGCGCATCGGCACGGTGATGCTGCAGGCGCAGCATCCGCAGACGCTCGCCCTTGCGACACTCCAGGCGCGGATTCGTGGCGCGGGCGAGTCGCTGCTGCTCAATCCCACGTTCCAGGGGTCGGGCACGGTCCGCGGCCGGGTGCTTGCGGCCGATGGTGTCACGCCGGTGCCTGCCGCGGTCGTCGCGCTCTACCCTGGCTCGGTGTTCTCGAGCCGCGGGCTGCAGGCGATCGCGAACGCCCTCGGTGAGTTCACCTTCAGCGGCGTGCCGGTTGGTGTGTTCACCGTGCGCGCGATCGACAACCGGCGCGCGAGCGGCCAGTCGACCGGCGTGCTGCAACACGCCGGCACCCGGGCGGACATCGACATTGTCGTCCTCAACGAACCGAGCAGCGGGGGAACGCTCGTCGGCCGCGTTCTTCTCAGCGACGGCGCGACGCCGGCAGCGAACTTCTCGATCCTCATCGGCAGCTATAACCGCCGTACCAGTACGATTGCCGCCGTCGATCAGACGCGGACCGACTCCACCGGAACGTTTGCGTTCTCCGCTTCGTTACCTGCCGGAGGCTACGACGTCGTCGCCGTGGACGAGGCGACGGGACAGCTCGGATCGACGCGCGCGTCGGTCGTCGCGCTGACCACGACCTCGGTATCGATCGTCATGGAGACGACCGGTGCGGTGCAGGGCGTGGTGTTCAGCGCGAGCGGACAACCGGTGCCGGGCGCGCTGGTCGCCGGGGGCCTGACGCTCGTGACGACCGACGCCAATGGCTTCTTCAGGATAGAAGGCGTGCCCGCGGGCCGCCGCGAGATCCAGGCCGGTGATCCGGTGACCCGGCGCCGCGGCAGCGCGAACGTCGATGTGCTGCCCGGCCAGACCGTGGTGGCCGCGGTGACGCTCGAGGCCCGCGCCACCATCACCGGGCGCGTGCTCGATGCCAACGGCAACCCGGTGCCGCGCGCGAGCGTGCGGCTGCCGCAGCTTGGTGGATTCCTGTTCGTGATCGCGAACAACCAGGGCGTCTACACCTTCCCGGACATGCCGCTGGGCGACTACACGATCCAGTCGCCCGGCCCGAGCGCCGAAGCGCTGGTTGGGTTCCTGGAGGCGAATGGCTACGACCCGAATGTTGCGTTCACGTCCGGTGATGGACCGGACACGCCTCCGGTGCCGGCCGCCACTGACGCCAACGCCGTCATTGCCGCCTATCAAAACGCGGTGCAGACGTTCTTCAGCGTCGACCACTCGCTGCTGGGACTGCCCGACGCGCAGCTCGGCGGGTTCGGCTGGAACAGGGTGAGACTGTTTCAGGACGCGGTCGCGCAAACCGCCGATGTCAGGTTCCTGCCGCAAGGAGCCGTGTCCGGACGCACGGTAGATTCCGCCGGCAGGCCGACCGGCGCGCTGGTTCGCATCAGCGCGCTGAAGGTGGGCAATAGCGGCTCACCGTCGTTTGGGGAGATCGCGCGCCTCAACAGCGATCCGGCGACCGGTGCGTTCTCGTTCAACGGCGTTGCCCGCTTCGATCTCGCGACCTTCCAGACCGCCGGTGTTCGTGGCGGCGACTACACCCTCGAGGCCGCGCAGCAGTTCAGTCCCACCATCATCCAGTTCCGCGACCAGCTGAACACCGCCAACCCCAATCGCGGCGACGTGACGTTGGCGTTCCCGGCCGCCTCGGAGACCAACGGCACGGCATCGGGCATGGTGTTGATGCCGGACGGCATCACGCCGGCGCCCGCGGGCACGCAAGTCCAGATCAGCTTCGGGGATCTGACGGTGACGACCAACGCCGAGGGGCGCTTCGTGAGCCTGCTGCCGATTCCGGCCGGCTCGTATTCTTTCACCGCGCAAACGCCGACCGGCGGTTTGCGCGGGCGAGCGACGGCCCTGGTTCCGGCGGGCGGCAACGTCGATGTCACGGTGCGGCTGCTCGGTCTTGGCAGCGTGCTCGTCCAGGTGCGGCGGCCCAACGGCGATCCGGTGCCCGGCGCGATCGTCCATGTGCGCCGCGGAACGTTTCCGAACGACCAGGCGGACGGCACCGCTGACGGGTCGGCGTCGCGGCGCTTCGTCAATCTCAGCGAAGGTTCCTTCAGCGCGGACGTCGAAGAGCCAATCAGTGGTTTGCGCGGACGCGCCAGCGGCATCATCACCCGCGACAACGAAGCCATCAGCGTGGTCACGATCACCGCCTCGGGCCGGGTCACCGGCGCCTTCGTCAGCGCGTCGACCAACGCGCCGATCCCGTTTGCTCAAGTCACGCTGAGCGGACCGGTTCAGGCGTATACGACCACCGACGCCAGCGGCCGGTTCGAGCTGGCGGCCATTCCAATCGGGCCATTCACCGTGGAGGCCAGCGATCCGGCCAGCGGACGGCTGGGGCGCGCGAGCGGCCAGATGTCGTTTGAAGGCCAGGTGGTCGATGTCACCGTGGTGCAGCTGCCGCGCGGCACCGTCGCCGGCTACGTGCTCAACGCCGACGGCGTCTCAGGCATCCCCGGCGCTGCCGTGGAGATCTCGGCTTCAGGAATCACCACCACCCGACTGCAGGTCACGACCCGTGCCGATGGCAGCTTCCGCATCGAGGGTGTTTCGGCCGGCGCATTCACGTTGCGCGCGCGCGATCCGCAGAGCGGAGCCGAAGGCAGTACCGACGGCACGCTGAGCATCGAGGCAGAGACGGTCGATCGCAATGTCGTGCTGCAGCCATTCGGATCGATTCGTGTCGCCGTGCTCGATGAACAGGGCCAGCCGGCGGCCAACGCCAGTCTGACGATGGCCGGCCGCACCGCGGCGGTGGATACCAGCGGACGGTTCACGTTCGAGAACCTCACGCTCGGCACTTACGAAGCGGTGGCGGTGTCGCTGGCAGACGCGCACAACGGCGGCCGCGCGACCGTGGTCCTGGGCGAGGCGAACGAGATCGCAGAGGTCATCGTCAACCTGCGCGGCGTCGCGCCGGTGACGGTCAGGGTCGTCGCCGCCGACGGCGCCACGCCGGTCGCGGCGGCGCGGGTCACGCTCAATGCGAAAGGCTCATTCGGCGGCGAGCGGCCGGGGCCGGCAGCGACCGAGCTGATCGGCTTCACCGATGGGACGGGTGATGTGACCTTCCCGAGTGTGCCACTGGGTGACTACTTCGTCCGCGGCGAGTCGGGTCCGCTCACTGGAATCGCCACCGGCACGACACCGGGGCTCAATCAGTCGTCCGCGGTAGTCGTCACGCTTGGCGCTTCCGGATCGATCACCGGCCGCGTCGTGCTGCCGGACGGCGTCACCGCCGCCGCCCGCGCCATCGTCACGTTGAACTTCCAGTCGCAGAGTGGATTGCAGTCAGGGGTGCTGCAGGTCACGACCAACCTGACCGGCCAGTTCCAGTTCTCCGGCATACCGATCGGCGCGTTCAACCTGACGGCGTTTGAGCTGGTGTCGAGTGGCGTGCGTGCGCGCAGCGGCGGCATCGCGTCGAACGGCCAGATTGTCGACCTCGGTGATGTCACGCTCGACAACGTCGGTCCGCGTGTTGCCGGCGTGACCCCCGCTGACGGCGCGGCCGGCGTCTCACCGACGTCACCGATCGTGCTGACGTTTACCGAGCCGATGCTGCCGTCGAGCGTGTCGACGCTGACCCTGACCCTGATGGACGGCGCCGCAGCGGTGCCGGGCGCAGTGCAAGTCTCAACCGATCGGGTCGCCGCCACGTTCACGCCGGTGCAGCCGCTGCGCAGCGGCGCGTTCTACACGATGATCGTTCGTGGTGCGCCGGATGGTCCGCGCGATGATTCGAACATTGCGATGGTCGACCCGTTCGTCAGCGGCTTCGCCGTGCGCGACGTGATCGCGCCGGCAATAGTGTCGTTGTCCCCGGCGGCCAACGCCCGCGAGGTTCAGCCCGAGGCGGTGGTCCGCGTCGCGTTCTCGGAGCCGGTCGCGGGCGGCGTGCTGACGCTACGCGACGCCGGCGGCCAGCTGGTCCCCGCACAGACCGCCTTCACCAACGGCGGCACGGTGGTGGTGCTGTCGCCGCTGAACTTCCTGCCGGCGAACGGCACCTTCACCGCCAGCCTGACCGGTGTCACCGATTCTGCCGGCAACGCGCTCGCCGGCGGCCCGGCTTCGTTCACGTTCCGCACCGTCGACACCATCGCGCCGCTCGTCACCGCTTTGGCCATTCAGGGGGCGACCCGAGCGGGCGCACTGATCACGCTGGTGCCGACGATCGCCGGCGCCGACGTGGCGCGCGTCGAGTACGTCTTCGGCAGCGTCAGCAGCGTGGCATTGGCGGCGCCGTTCGCCGCCGCCATCAGCGTGCCTGGCGGCGCGCCCGATTTCAGCATCACCGTGCGCGCGATCGACGAGGTGGGGAACCGCTCCGCAGCGTTCGTGCAAACCGTTTCGGTGCAGGAGAACCTCGCGCCGACGTTGCAGCTGGTGAACGTCGCGGGCCAGGCCACGGTCGCCCAGGGGGCGACGCTGGCCTTCGACGTCGTTGCCCTCGATGACGTCGGCATCGCGCAGGTGCTGCTGTCGTCGGTCGGTGCGGTGACGGCGAGTTTTACCGATGACCTCGCCGGCGCGCCAACCAGCGCCAGCCGTCGCTTCAACATCAGCGTGCCTGTGGATGCCGCCCCCGGCGGCGCGTTCACCATCCAGGCGGCGGTGATCGACACCGCCGGCAACCGCAGTGACACGTCGACGATTGCGTTGGCGGTGCGGGACGGCGTGGCGCCGGTCGTGACCATACAGACCCCAGGCGCATCGGCCCAGGCCGTGCCGGGCCAGGTCCTGACCGTGATCGTCAACGCCGCCGACAGCGGCGGCCTGAGCTCGATGACGCTGACGTGCAATCCCGCGCTCGACGGCTGTGAGACGCGCACCATCACTTCATCGCCCGCTTCGACCACGCAGACGTTCAGCGTGCAGGTGCCTCAGTCGCTGAACGCCCCGGCGTCGATTTCGATCTCGGCAACCGCCAGCGACCTGGCAGGCAACACCGGCCAGGCCGGTCGGTCGATCGCCATCGCCGACGTGCTCGCGCCCTCGCTCAACGGCCTGCAGTCGACAAGCGGCTCGACGCGCGTGCTCGCGGGCACGAGCGCGACGGTTCGCGCCGACGCGCTCGACAACGTCGCGGTGGCCGCGCTCGACTTCACGGTTGAGGGCGCCATCCAGTCCACCGGCACGGTGAACGTGGCGCCGCCGGCGGCGTCGGCGAGCGCGCAGTTCGCTTTCGAGGTGCCGGCGTCGGCGCCCAACGGTGGAACGATCGTGGTCCGCGCGCGCGCCCGCGACGCGGCCGGCAACGCGAGCAGTGAGCTGGCGTTGAACCTCACAGTCGGCGACACCGCGCCGCCGGCACTATCGGTGGCGCAGCCGGTGGAGGGTCTGGTGGTTACGCCGGGCCAGTCGATTGCCGTGCAATCGCTCGCCACCGACGACGTTGGCGTCTCGCAGGTCGTGTTGCGCGTTCGCGGCGTACTGACCTTCGACGAGACCCGCACGTTCACACCCGCGACGACGCCTGCGGCTGCGAACTTCACCGTGCCATCGGTGGCCGCGACCCCGGCGGGCGGGTTGACGGTGACGCTCCAGGCCTTCGATGCCGCCGGCAATACCAGCGCCGAGCTGACGCGCGTGCTGACCGTGCGCGACGCCAACGCGCCGGTCGTGTCGATCGACAGTCCCGCGGCCGGTGCCGGAGTCGATCCGCGTTCGCCGCTGGCCGTGTCGGTGCACGCTACCGACTCAATCGGCGTGGCCGAGATCGGACTGTCCACGACCGGTCTGATGAGCAGCACGAGCACCCGTCCGATCAGTCCCGCGGCGGCGGCCCACACCGAACTATTCGAGATTACGTTCAGCGAACTGCCGGCGTCCGGCGGACAGCTGACCTTGACCGGATCCGCGCGCGACGGCGCCGGCAACCAGTCGGCGTCGACACCGGTGACGATTGCCGTGCTCGACGTGGTGCCGCCCGCCGTAACTGTGGTGACGCCGGCCAACGCCGCGACCGGGGTCGAGACGACAACCGCGGTGGTGATCCAATTCAGCGAGCCGCTCGATCGGGCGTCGGTGGTCGGCGCGGCGGTCCGCCTCTTGTCCGGCGAGTCGCCGATTGTTGCCGCAATCACGGTTGCGGCCGACGATCGCAGCGTCACGCTGACGCCGCAATCGACGCTGGCGATCAACACGCTGCACACCGTGTCGGTGGCGGCCACGGTTCGCGACCGCGCCGGCAACCCGTTGCCCGCAGCGTTCACGTCCTCGTTCCGGACCGCGTCGCCGGACACCGCCCCGCCGACCGTGGTGAGCGCCAACCCGCCGGCTGGCAGCGTCGGCATCGGCACCACCGCGCCACTGTCGGTGACGTTCAGCGAACCGATCGCGGCGGGCAGCGTGACGGCGGAATCGTTCCGGGTTACCGCCAACAACGCCCCGGTTGCAGGCAGCTTCGGCTTCGCCAATGGCGGCGCCACCGTGAGCTTCCTGCCCGCGGCGGACCTGCCATTCGACACCACCGTGGTGCTCGAGCTGAGCGGCGCGATCGCCGATCTGTCGAATAACCATCTGACCAACGCCGACGGCAGCGCCATCACGACGCCAATCACATTCACCTATTTGACCGGTGCGTTCGCGATCGTCAGTCCCTCCGGCGGCAGCGTGATCGAAAACTCGCTGGTCACGTTCGAGGCCAATGGCGCCGCCTCCCTCGCGGTGTCGAGCGTGGTGTTTACGGTCGCCGGCACCGCTCAGCCGCCGGTGACCGCGCCGCCGTTCACGAGGTCCGTGCGCACGCCGCTGGCGACTGCGTCGACGGTGATGACGGTGATCGCGTCGGCGCGCGATGCATCGAACAACGAGATTGCACGCGCCGAACGCACTTACGCCGTGCTGGCGGCGCTGAGCGCGACGCCGACAATGCTCGGACTGTCTCGCGGCGAAAGCGGCACGATTCGCTTGTCGCTTGCGCAGGCCGTCGCCGCGGACCTGGCGATCGCACTCGCGGCCGTCGACCCGTCGGTGGTGGCCGTTGCGCCGAGTGTGACGCTCCCGGCCGGTGCGACCGCGATCGACGTGCCGATCACTGCCTGCACCACCTGCCCGGCTGACCCGCCCTCGCGTCCTGGTGCCGCGGTCGGCAACACCTCCGTGGTCGCGACGTCGAGCCGCGGCTCGGCGTCGACGGTCATCTCGGTGAGCGACCCGGTCAGCGGTCAAAGCCTGAACGTGTCGGCTCCGGCGGCGGGCCTCGCGATCGCACTGCCGGCGTCGGCTGGTCAGCTGGTCACGACCTCCGGGGTCGGCGCCACCACCTCGATTGCAGTGCTGTCGGCGAATGCCACGGCCGTGACGCCGGTGACCGTGAGCAGCAGCAATCCGGCGGTGGCGTCGGCGACCGCAACGGATGTGGCGCCGGGTTCGCGCACGACCACGCTGTCGATCGTCTCGGGAACCAACGGCGTCGCGGTTCTGACGGTGCGCGCCGGCAGCGAGGTCCGCTCCTTCACGGTGTTCGTCGGCACACCGCCGGCCGATCGATCACCAATCGCGCTGGCGCTGGCCGTCGGCGTGGCGATTCCTCAACCGCCGTCGTCCGGCCAAGTCGTGTCGAGTTCGGGGCGCAGTTTCACGACGACGGTGCCGCTACTGGCGTTGGCGAATGATGGCGCCGCCATCAATGTGGTCGTGACGAGCAGCGCACCGGGTGTGGCCACAGCGACGGCATCCGTCATTGCGCAGGGATCGCGGACGACCACCTTGTCGATCGTCACCGGCGTCGACGGTACGGCCGTGCTCACGCTGCGTGCCGGTGACACGGTTCGTACCCTCACCGTCATCGTTGGTACTCCACAGCCGAACCAGACACCCGCCGTCTTCGCGCGAGCCGTCGGCCTTTCCATGCCGGATCTGCCGTTCGTCGGGCAGGCCTCTGCGCCGCTGGCGCGGTCGATCACGCTCGGCGTGGTGCTGTTGCCCGAACCCGCCGCAGTCGACACCCTGGTGACGGTGACCTCAAGCAACGCGTCGATCGCGCAGGTGATCAATGCGACGGTGATGATTGCGGCCGGCAGCCGGGTCGTGGCGATTGACGTCAACACCGGCACCGCCGGCACCGCCGTACTCACGCTCGAGGCCAACGGGTTCAGACGCGAGTTCGCCATCAGGGTTGGCACGACGCCCGATCCGGCGAACACGCCGGTGGCGACGGCTCAGGCGATCGGCGTGTCGGTGGTTCCCTTACCGGGCGGCGGCCGCGTGATTGCCCCGGCGGGCGCGCCGCTGACCGCGACACTCGGCGTGCAGCTGCTCGCGTCCCCGGCAGCGACTGCGACCAGCGTGACGATCACATCCGGTAATCCCGCAATCGTGTCGCTTGGCGCCGGGGCTTCGGTGGTGACGATTGATGCTGGCGGCACGGTCGCTCCGGTGGCGATTGCCACAAGCGGCACGAGCGGCGCGGCGATCCTGACGTTCGAGTTCGGCGGCGTGCGCCGCGAACTGCTGGTGGTCGTCGGCAACCCGCCGGCGTCGGAGTTACCCGCGGTGCTGGCGCCGGTGGTTGGCGTAAGAGTTCCCTGACGGTCGGTCGATGCAGTTGAAGTGAGGCGCCACGATGGCGCCGATTAAATGAGGTTGATCATGAGTGCGACGAACACACATCGTTGGTGGATTCATCTGCTGCGCGTTTCGCTGGTCGCGGGTGCGCTTCTGATCGTGTCCGGCAAGGCCGATGTGATCGCCCAGCAGGTGCTCGACATCTGCGGTTGCGCGAACACCCCGGGCCTGGCGCCGTTCGATGCCGGTGACCCGACGACCTATCCGCCCGGTACGGTGGGCTGCACCGGACCGTGCAACCAGGGCTCGATTACGTTCACGGTCCCGCCGGACGGCATTCTCAGGTTCAGCAGTTTCTCCGCGGTGGGCGGATTTCACTTCGGCTTCAACCGCAATAGCGCGAATACCCCGATTACCATCCTGGTGGCCGGCAACGCGAACTTCACCTCGACCTTTGGCTGTTGCTTCACCTTGAGCGTCAATGGCGCCAACGGCTCGAGCGGCTCGAGCGACGGCCTGGCCGGCGTCGGCGGCCTGGGTGGCAACGGCGGCTATCGCGGCGGCGACGGCTCCGCGCTTGGCATCAATGGATTCGACACCGGCGGCGCCGGGTTCGGCCCGGCGGGCGGCGCTCCCGGGACACCGAGCGAAAGCTCGTCAGGCGGCACCTATCTCGGCATCCAGGAAATGCTGCCGCTCGTGGGCGGTTCGGGCGGCGGCGGCGGGAGCGGTTTCCAGACAGCCCCGAGTTGCACCGGCGGTGGTGGCGGCGGTGGCGGCGGCGCGCTGCTGATCGCGGTGAACGGCACGCTGACGTTCACCAACTATCAGGTGTTCGCTGATGGCGGCAGCGGCGGCAGCGTCGGCAACGGTGGCTGTGCCCGAGGCGGTGGCGGCGGTGCCGGCGGCAGCATTCGCCTGGTGGCCGCGTCGTTCGCCGGCGGCGGCATCAATCAGCTACTGGCGCGCGGCGGTGGCGGCGGGTTCAACGGCCTGGGCGGAACCAATGGTCGAATCCGACTCGAGTCGCTCGACACCACCGCGCAGACCACATTCATGCCGAGCCCAGCGGCCATCCGCGTCACCGGTCCCGGACCGCTCAGCAATCCCGTGTCCCCGACCGTGGCAATCACGCAAGTGAACGGGAATCCGGTGCCGGCCGATCCGCAGGGGCATCGCGGCTCCATCGATATCATCCTTCCGGCACCGGGCGTCACCGGCGTCGACATCGCGACGACCGGTGTGCCGAGTGGAACCACGGTGCAGGTGACGGTGAAAGCGAGGGTGGGTTCGCCGGCGGTCGTGGCGAGTATTCCGCTCACCAATTGCGATGCGCAGGGCAATTGCTCGGGGAGTACCACCTTCAATCTGATCGCCGGCGCGTATGTGATCGAAGCGCGGGCGACCTTCCAGGTGCCGTAGCCGGGCTACAGGCTCAGCCGCTGCACCTGGCCCGTCAGGTTATCGTCGCCGATCGAGACATACAGCTCTCGATCGGTGATCGATACGCTGAAGGCCATGCGGCGGTCGAGTCGAGCGACGAGCGCGGCGATCAATCCCCGATCGATCGCGTAGAGCTCGAGCGCTTCGGAGCGGTGAATGCCGGCCGCGGCAAGACCCTTCAGCCACTGCGCCCCCTCCTTGTGGCAATACACCGCCACCCGGCCGACGGCCTTCGCCGCCTTGTGCAGCCGCGCACCGTCCGGCGTGCCGATGTCGATCCAGCTTCTAATCTTCCCCGTCAGATCACGGATCGCGATGATCGGCTCGTCGGGATCCGAGACCCCGCGCGAGAACTCGATGCCCTCCCGGTACTCGAGCAAATAGGCCAGCACCCGCCCGATCAGATACTCGTCCGACTCGGAGGGATGCTGCGCCACGCGCAGCGCGATCGTTTCGTAGACGCCGCGATCGGAGTCCGACAGGTCGATGTCGAAGTTGTAGATGGTGGCGGTGAGCGCCACCTAGTCGTCCGAATCCGCGAAGAACAGCAGATCGAGCGCCTGCTTGCGGACTTCCCAGCCGAGAAACTCCAGCTCGCCAATGAAGTAGCGGCACTCGCCGGACGCGTTGATGCCGACAATCGCGGTGCTGCGGACATCGACCCCATCACCGTCGATGTTGATGCGCGACCCGTCGCGTGTGAAGGTGACCGTCGCGTTTGCCTTCGCCGACTCCGCGACTCTGACCACTGCGAAGCCATCGTCGTCGGCATGGAACTCGAAGTGCCACGTGTCGCCGCGGGTGTCCGCGACGGCGTTACGACGCTCCACGTCCGCCTGCGCGCCGTCCTGCAGCCTTTGAAACATTTGTTCCACGCTGCATCCGGCCTGCGCGGTTACCCAGTCGAAACTATCGTCGCTCGCTGTTGTCATTCTGATCCCGAACCCAGTATCACCCAAAAGGCGCAATCCTGACCTCGCCTGTCAAGCTCACAGGAGATGGTGGTTAACGAGCTTGCGCCGACTGTTTCAGTAGGTTACGGTGACTACTTCGAACCCATGAGCCTGGAGCAAGTTCCTGCATTTCTACGGGAGAATTATGAAGTGGGTGAGTGGCGCCATGCCGTTGCCATCTTGGCCGCCGACTTTCCCGAGGAGTGGGCAGATATCGTCAGCGTCTTGGCGGATTTTCGCCTGTATCGCAGTGAAATTGTGCGACCGGGCGGCAGCAAGTCTGGCGTTTCGACCCGAATCGACGCGGCACTCACAAGGTTGGGTTGGACCGAACAGGGCTTCGAGACAAAGTTCGTTGTTGACGACGCGGTTCTCGAGTCCCCCACGCACAAAGTTGACTGCTTCAAGAACGGTGTTGGTCTCGAGATCGAGTGGAACAATAAGGACCCGTTCTACGATCGCGACTTGAACAACTTTCGATTGCTCTTCGATCTTCGGACCATACACGTGGGAGTCATCGTTACTCGCAGCGACGAATTGCAGTCCATTTTCGATGAACTCGGTCGTGGGAGCTCCTACGGGGCATCAACCACCCATATGAGCAAGCTGGTTCCCAGGTTGAAGGGTGGTAGCGGCGGCGGCTGTCCGGTTTTGGTGTTAGGAATTACGAGAAAGCTCTATGTCGAAGACTAACTTAGCTGTGCGAGCCTCTAGAGAATCCCAAAAGGCCTCAGAAGAGTTGCTCGCGCTTGGCAGCGAACGATTTCGAACGATTTTGGCCGATCCGCCATGGCGCTTTCAAAACAGAACGGGCAAGATGGCGCCCGAACATCAGCGGCTGAATCGCTACGGCACGATGGAGCTCGATGAAATCATGGAACTGCCGGTGCCGCAGATTGTTGCAGGCCGCGCTCACTTGTACCTATGGGTTCCCAACGCCCTGATTCTTGAGGGCTTAGACGTCATGAAGCGCTGGGGGTTTACATATAAGACCAACATCATTTGGTACAAGACTCGCAAAGATGGTGGTCCAGACGGTCGCGGAGTAGGGTTCTACTTTCGTAATGTGACTGAAATGCTACTGTTCGGGATTCGCGGCAAGAATAACCGCACCTTGGGACCGGGCCGAACGCAAACCAACATCATCGCCACCCGCAAACGCGAGCACTCGCGCAAGCCCGACGAACAATATGCCCTGATCGAGCGATGTTCACCGGGCCCATATTTGGAGATGTTTGCGAGGCATCACCGATCAGGTTGGGAACAGTGGGGTAACGAGTCGCCAGCGTCAGAACCAACCCGACCCTCCCGGCTCAAGTTGGTTCCGTGACTCCTCATCTTGTTCTAGAAACGGCGCAGGTAAGAGGCCTTGAAAAATAGCCCGCGATCGGTGGCCCGATAGCGGCCGTCGAGGCGCACCGGCGAGTGTCCGGCAGTCGCGAACCCGTCGCGCGGTCCGCGTTCGTAAAGCGCTCCGTAGCCGGCGTGGAACACGGTGCCGGGCACGAATTCATAGGAACCCAGCAGGTCGGTCAACACCCGGTGCGACGAACTGTCGTACTGCGTGAGCAAGCGCACCAGGAAGTGCTTGTCGAACTGGTAGGTCGTCTTCGAGTTGAGAATGGTGACGTCGTAAATGCGCTCGCCGGTCGATTCGCGATCGAGCCAGCTCCAGTTGCCCTCGATGCTCTGCGAGATGTGCTGATTCGGCTGGAACGTCAGGCCGAAAAAGCTGAACAACGATCGACCCTGGAACGGATCGACATCGTCGTAGTAGATCCCCGGCCCGATGCCGACGCCCCCGTGTACATTCAACCAGCGGACGGCCTGAATACCCGCGAACGTGAAGAGGTCGCTGCCGACGTGGAGTTCGCGGCCTCGCCAGGCTTCCTTGCCGCGTGAGGTCGCAATCTCGAAGTTTCCCTGGCGCGTGAAGTTGAAACGGAGGCCGGTGTTGAGGAAATTCTCGTCGCCATCCTGAAGCCTGTCGCGCCCGGTCTTCACAAACACGAACGGGCTGATGCGCTGCAGCCAGAACGTCTGGCCGCCCCGCGGATAAAAGTTAATCTGGTTGTATGTCCAGGCGCCGGTGAAGCCGGTCCGGAAGTAGAACGCCGTGTCCATCTGAAAGTCGCGGTCGTAATGTTCCACCTGCGAGGTGGTCTGATAGCGCCGCGTCTCGTATTCGTAGGTCAGTTGTGCGGCGTTGCCTTGCGCGTCGCTCGAGCCGCCCGTGGTCCGTGTCGTCAGGAACATCCCGGCCACCGACTGCGGCGACGACGGTCGTACGATGAAGTCGGCGCCGGTCGTGAAGTTGCTGCGGCCCCGGTGCGTCGTTTGTGTGACGATCGCGCCGATATAGTCGGATCGGCGCAACGCGTAGGTCGCGCGGCCGATCGTGACCAGCTTGTTGCGGTCGGCGAACTCGTCACCGCGCTCGCCAACGTCACCGGGGTGATCGTCGAGCGCGTTCAGCACGCCGAAGGTGGTCTTGCCGATCGTGCCGGTCAGCTTGACGCCGAAGATCGGATCGACGATGCGGCGGGTGTGAACCGCGGTGCGCATGTTGTTGCCGCGGGCGATGTTGAACAGGCCCATGCCTTCCATGAAGAAGGGGCGCTTCTCGGAAAAAAACAGCGGGAAGCGCTGGTTGACCGCGATTTGAAAGGAGTCGCTTTCAACCTGGCTGAAGTCAGGATTGATGGTGCCGTCGAGCGTTACGCCGGAGGTGATGCCCAGCTTGCCGCTCGCGCCAACGTGCGCGTCGCCGTCGGCGTCGCTCCAGCCCGACGACGAGACATCACGGTCCTGGCGGACGCCATAGGTGACGCTCGGCAGCAACTCGACCAGCCGGCGCGGCTTGAGGTGGGTGAACACGAGGTGTGCCGGCCGATCGAACACCCACTGTCCCGGCAGCATCTCAGGCCACGCGTACGACACGCCGATGCGGCTGACCTTCCGGAAGAACACGATGCCCATGCGAACCGTATCACCGCCGGTGAACCTGAGTGACTGCAGCGGCACCTGGATCTCGACCACGTAACCGTCGCTGGTCGTCCTGGCGGCGCTGTACCAGACCACGTCGGCATCGAACTGTTCGCCGGAGGCAGAGGTATTGATTGCGTCCATCTGGCTGCCGCTGGGATTGGAGAACAGGTGATAGGCCGCCTGACCGGTTCCGGCGGAGTCGAGGCTCAGCGCCACCCAGTCGTCGCTGAAGGAGCTGTCGCGACGGCTGACGTTGGAGCGAATCTTGGCCGGTTCGTCGTCGAGGCAGTGGAAGGCGAAATAGAGATAGCGATCGTCGTAAGCGACGCGCGCGTCGGTGCGAAACGCCGCCGCCATCCTGTCGCCGCGGACCGGTTGATAAGACACCCAATCGGCGGCCGGTAACGGCGCCCGCTTCCACACTTCATCATCGAGCACGCCATCGATCTGCGGCGGCTGCTGCGCCCGTTCGACGCGAATGTCGGCACCTTGCGCGCCGGCGTCCGCCGCGGCAATCAACAGCTGAACCAAGACGACGGCGGCGAGGCGCTGCGTCATAGCCTACGCCGACCAGAGCCTACTGTTTCAGCGGGCCGAGCGGGCTCGGCTCGCACTTGCTTTCAATTGTGTAGACGCCGCCGGCAATCTTCCAGCCTTCCTCGGTCTTGATCAGATCGAAGGCGTCGATGCCGCAGTGGCTGAACTTGCCGTCGATCCAGAAATCGTAGGGCGTCCAGACAGCGGCGATCAGGCCGCTGATGCGAACCTGCGGGTTCCACATCCGCTCGCGCATCGTCTGTTGGCTGGCCTGCAGCCGCGCGAAGTATTCCTCGTTGGTGAAGGTGCGCACATCCGGCTTGCCGTCGGCGAGCCGCATGGCGTGAAAGCGGCCCTGCGGCTGCAGAATCCTGCGCGCACCGTCGACGTCGCCGGCCGTCATGGTGTCGAAGAAGGCCTGCATCGTCTTGAGCACCGCGTCCTGCTCCGGCGCGGCCGGCTGCGCCTGCGCGCCGGCCACGCCGGCCAGCAGAGCCGCGACCATCAGACTGAAGCGCATCGGTGGAGCATAGCGCATACTGAAAGCAGTCGTACCGTGCCCGAACCGCTGCCTCCTCTCCGCGATCGCATCAAACCTGGCGTTCGCGTGCTGTTTGTCGGCATCAATCCCGGTATCCGATCGTCGCAGACCGGCCATCACTTCGCCGGGTTCTCGAACCGGTTCTGGACGTTGCTGTTCGAATCGCGACTGGTGCCGGAGCGAATCACCTTCGAAGACGATGACCGGCTGCCGGCGTTCGGTTACGGGATCACCAACATCGTGGCCCGGCCGACGCCAGGGATCGACACGATCCTGCCGCCGGAGTACGTCGCCGGCCGGCTGAAGCTGCGCCGCAAGGTTCTTCGCTTCAAGCCGGCAATTGTTGCCATGGTCGGCGTCACGGTCTACCGCGCGATGTTCCCCGAACGCAAGGGTGCGGTCAGGCTCGGCCGGCAGCCGGAGCACATCGGCGCCACGGAAGTGTTCGTGCTGCCGAATCCGAGCGGGCGAAACGCCAATTTCACCTACGCGGAGATGCTGGCGGCGTTTCGGTTGTTGAAGCGGCGCCTGCGCTGAGCGGCGTCAGGGCAGGATCGTTGTCAGCTTGCCGATGTCGCAACCGGCCGGCAGCGTGACGGTCTTCGGCGAGACGTTGCCGAGATAGCAGCCGGGAATCATGTAGATGATCCTGGAGCCCGCCGGCGCCACAGGCGCAGCCGCGACAGGAGCGGCCGGCGCCGGACGCGCCGCCTCATCGCGGTCGAGCGAGCCACGATACGTGATCGAGCGGCCGTCGACGATCTCCGCGCTGAAGGCCAGCGCACGATAGCCGCGCGCGCGCAGCTCGATGCGGCGCGTTCCCGGTGCGAGCTCGAGTTCGTCGCCGAGGTCCGCGGGCGTGCCGACATACACCCCATCCACGAAAACCTGCAGCCACTCTTTGGGCTCGACTTCCAGACGCAAGGCGCCCATCGGCGGCGCCGCAGGTGGCGGCTCGGGAGCGACCGTGATGGTTGGCGACGGCGGCGTCACCACGAACGGCGTGGTCGTGAGGATCGACTCCGGAAAATATCGATAGGGCGGCAGCACGTAGATGACCGACGGAGGGTACTGCCGCGGGCGGCGGTGATTGATGGCCGGGGTCTGGTTACGCTGCTGATCCAGCAACGCGCGCGCGACGTTGCCATTCTCCCATCCAGGAATGCGGTTGAGCTCGAAGACAGGAGTTTGCTGTCGCTCCCACGCCGGGGCTTGCTGTCGTTCCCAGGCTGGTTTCGGCTGGCGTTCCCACCATGGCAGGGGAGTCGGCGTCGGAGGGCGTTGCGCGTCCGGGCGGCGCTCGTCGGAACGCCGCGGCTCGGCTCGGCGATCCCCCGGGCGGCCGTCCTCGGAGCGCCGTTGCTCCGACTGGTTCTGGTCCGACCGGCGCTCGGTCGCGCGTTTCTGCTGCGCGCTGGCGCTCAGCGGCAGTGCGAGAAAGACGACGATGAGACAGATGTATCGCACAGCACTACCCATGTCGTCAGGTTGGCATCGCTAAACGACACCTCCATTCTGTCACACACCTGTCGATGCGTCGTTTCGCCCGATCTGCGTGTATTCGTAGAGCACCGTCGCCAGCAGGATCAGCTCGCCCGGCAGGTACAGAAATGTCTTGAGGTACCAGGTGAAGGCGTCGAACTCGAGCCACCTCATCACTGCCGACCACGGAATCAGGAACGCCGACAGCAGCAGGTACGACGAACCCCACAACAGCCACAGCCGCGTGCTTCGCCGCTGATAGGCGTGCACCATCACCGCGGTCAGCGGCACGATCAGGATCATCAGGTAGTAGTAGTGGGTGTAGAAGAACGTCATGTAGGCAATGACAACCGCGCTCAACTCCCACGTGCGGCGCCAGCGCTCCTGCTCCGGCGGCAGCGGTGCGGCGCGTTCAAGGCGGAAGAAGCCGTAACCCAGCACGACGAAGGTGGTGAGCACGATTGCGAGGTAGACCACCGGCACCGGAAACGCCAGGCGCTCGTTCAACCCACAGAGTCCGAAGCGCAGGCTCACGTCGTGCGACTGCTGCGTGTAGCGCAGGAACTCGAAGCTGTAGCAGAAATCGTAGGTGGACTGCACGGTGAGCAGGTTGCGGATGTAGCCCTGCACGAACCCGTCGCTGCTGAAGTTCTGCAACCCGAACAGCGCGTGCGCCGCCAGCAGGATGACGGCCGCGGCGATGGCAAAGCCGGCCAGCGCCCGCCACCAGCGGCGCGCCACCATCCACGGCAGCACCGCGAGCGGCAGGTATTTGTAGAGCGCCAGATACGCGGTAATCGCGCCCGCGGCGGTGCCGCGTCCGCCGAGCGCCGCCGCGAACAGCAGCACCGTGCCCGCGAGGATGAACACCTCGAACTCGCGCGCGACATAGGCCTGCAGCGTCGGGTAGTAGAGCAGCGAACTGCTGAGCACGAGGGCGAGCAGGGTCGGGTCCCGCCGCTCTTGGCCGAACGTGCGCCACATCACGACCGCCGATCCGATGATCAGCAGCGCGAACACGGCGAGGAGCACTCGAGCGATGGTCCGGTATGAATCGAGCAGGGCGAACGGCAGAAAGGTCAGGTACTGCGATGGGCCGCGGCGATAGGCCGGCGCCTTGCCAAGGACATCGGTGAGATCGGGGCTGGCCCAGAGTGTGGGATTGAACCACTCGACGTAGGCGCCGGGCAGGGTGGTGTAGAAGTCGCCGATCGAGTAGGTGAGCCCGGTGTAGGCGACCTGGCCGAAGCGGGCGAACGCGACTGCGAGCAGCAGAGCGACCAGCAATTTTCGCATCAGGTGATGCGAATTATAGGGCGGAGCGGTTCAGCGACGCGTCAATCGCGGCGGCGGCGCGGCGGCCGTCGTCGATCGCCCAGACGATGAGCGACTGGCCGCGCTGCATGTCGCCGGCGGCAAACACCCCGGGCACGCTGGTCATCCAGCCCTCGTCGCGCCAGACGGTGCCGCGTGCGGTCATCCTCACATCCAGCTCGGCGAGCAGGCGGCTTTTGGTCGCACCCACGAAACCCATCGCGAGCAGCACGAGATCGGCCGGCATCTCGAACTCGCTTCCCGCGATCGGCGCGAACGCCGCCCGGCCATCCTGCACGTGGCGGCTGACGCCGCGGCCAACGAGCGCCCGCACGCGGCCGTTGTCGCCGGCGAGCTCGGTGGTCTCGACGGCGTAGACGCGCTCGCCGCCTTCTTCGTGCGCCGATGAGGTGCGGAAGACGTGAGGCCACGTCGGCCACGGATTGTCGGCCGCGCGCGCGGCCGGCGGCGGCGCCATCAATTCGAGTTGCGCCACCGAGGCGGCGCCCTGGCGATGCACGGTGCCAAGACAGTCGGCGCCGGTGTCGCCGCCGCCGATGATCACGACGTGCTTGCCGGCCGCATTGATCCACGGGATCTCGTCGCCCTCGCAGTGCCGGTTCTGCTGGGTCAGGTAATCCATCGCGAAATGGACGCCCTTCAGCGCGCGCCCCGGCACCTCCAGATCGCGCGGCCGGCCCGCGCCGCCCGCGAGCAGGACCGCGTCGAATTCGCGCCTGAGATCCTGCGCGCGCACATCCTCGCCAACCTCGACCCGCGCGCGAAACACCACGCCTTCCGCGGTCAGCAGTTCGAGCCGCCGGTTGAGGACGCGCTTCTCCAGCTTGAACTCGGGAATGCCGTAACGCAGCAGGCCGCCAATCCGATCGGACTTCTCAAACACCGTGACGCTATGTCCGGCGCGATTGAGCTCGGCGGCGGCGGCCAGGCCCGCGGGCCCTGAGCCAATCACCGCCACCTTCTTCCACGATCGCGTCGCCGGCGGCCGCGGCACGATCCACCCTTCATCAAACGCGCGATCGACAATCGACAGCTCGATCGACTTGATGGCGACGGGGTCCTTGTTGATGCCGAGCACGCACGCGCCTTCGCACGGTGCCGGGCAGAGCAGGCCGGTGAACTCGGGGAAGTTATTGGTCTGGTGAAGGCGGTCGATCGCCGCGCGCCAGTTGTCGCGATAGACCAGGTCGTTCCAATCGGGAATCAGATTGCCGAGCGGACAGCCCTGATGACAGAACGGGATGCCGCAGTCCATGCAGCGCGACGCCTGCCGGGTCAGCTCCTCGGCGGGGTAGGCGTAGTAGATGTGCCGGTAGTCGCCGACGCGCTCGCCGGCCGGGCGTGACGGCTGCTTGACGCGCGCGTGCTCGAGGAAGCCGGTGGCTTTGCCCATCACGCCACCAGGTCGCTGAACGCCGGCTCGCGCGACTCGGATCGCGCCTTGGCTTCGGCCGCCTTGACGCGCTTGAAATCGCGCGGCATCACCGCCACGAACTGCCGTTCGGCGATCGGCCAGCGGTCGAGCACGCGCTGTCCAATCGCACTGCCCGTCATGGTCACGTGTCGCGCGATCAGGCTGCGTACCAGCGCGGTTTCCTCGGTCTGGTCGAGCCGCTCGAGATCGACCATGTCGATGTTGCAGTTGAGGGCGAACGAACCGTCGGGATCGAGGACGTAGGCGATGCCGCCGCTCATCCCGGCCGCGAAGTTACGCCCGGTGCGGCCGAGCACCACCACCCGCCCCCCGGTCATGTATTCGCAACCGTGATCGCCGACGCCCTCGACCACCGTTGACGCCCCGCTGTTGCGCACGGCGAAGCGCTCGCCGGCGACACCGCTGATGAATGCCTCGCCGCTGGTCGCGCCGTAGAGCGCGACGTTGCCGATGATGACGTTGTCTTCCGCGGCGAACGCCGCATTGAGCGGCGGCCGGACAATCAGCCGTCCGCCCGACAGGCCCTTGCCGACAAAATCGTTGGCTTCACCCTCGAGGGCGAGCGTGATGCCGCTCGGGACAAACGCGCCGAAACTCTGTCCGGCGGATCCGGTGAAGTTGAGCCGGATGGTGTCGTCCGGCAGCCCGGCCCCGCCAAAGCGCCGTGTCACCTCGTAGCCCAGCATCGTACCGGTGGCGCGATCGGTGTTGTGAATCGGCAGCGCCATCTCGACCGGCGCCCGATGCTCGAGCGCCGGCGCGGCCGCCGCGATCAGCTGGTGATCGAGGACCGACGCCAGGCCGGGATCCTGCCGGCAGGTGTTGCGGCGCGCCACCGCGTCGGACACGTCGGGGACGTGGAGGATCGGCGCGAGGTCCAGCCCCTGGGCCTTCCAATGCTCCTTCGCGGGCTCGAAGTCGAGGCATTCGGCGCGGCCGATCATCTGCTCGAGCGTGCGGAAGCCGAGCGCCGCCATCAGCTCGCGCACCTCCTCGGCGATGAAGTGGAAGAAATTCTGCACGAACTCCGGCTTGCCGTTGAACGTCTTGCGCAGTTCCGGATCCTGCGTGGCGATGCCGACCGGGCAGGTATTGAGGTGACACACCCGCATCATCACGCAGCCCATCACCACCAGCGGCGCGGTGGCGAACCCGAACTCCTCGGCGCCGAGCAGCGCCGCCACCACCACGTCGCGGCCGGTCTTCATCTGGCCGTCCACCTGCACGACGATGCGATCGCGCAGGCGATTCATCAGCAACACCTGTTGCGTTTCGGCGAGGCCGAGCTCCCACGGCACGCCGGCGTGCTTGAGGCTGGTGAGCGGGGAGGCGCCGGTGCCGCCGTCGTGGCCCGAGATCAACACCACGTCGGCGTGCGCCTTCGAGACGCCGGCGGCCACCGTGCCGACCCCCGATTCGGCAACCAGCTTGACGTGCACGCGCGCGGCCGGGTTGGCGTTCTTGAGGTCGAAGATCAGCTGTGCCAGATCCTCGATCGAATAGATGTCGTGGTGCGGCGGCGGCGAGATCAGCCCGACGCCCGGCGTGGAGTGGCGCACCTTGGCGATCCACGGATAGACCTTGTGGCCGGGAAGCTGCCCGCCCTCGCCCGGCTTGGCGCCCTGCGCCATCTTGATCTGCAGATCGTCGGCGTTGACGAGGTACTCGCTGGTCACGCCGAAGCGGCCGGACGCCACCTGCTTGATGGCGCTACGCCGCGAGTCGCCGTTCGGGTCGGGCACATAGCGCGCCGGATCCTCGCCGCCTTCGCCGGTGTTGGATTTGGCGCCCATCCGGTTCATTGCGATCGCCAGCGTCTCGTGCGCCTCCTGGCTGATCGATCCGTACGACATCGCGCCGGTCGAGAAGCGCTTCAGCAGCGACGCCACCGCCTCGACCTCGTCGATCGGCACCGGCGGGCCGAACGGCTTCAGGCCGAACAGGCCCCGCAGCGTCGCCCGCGCCTGGCTCTGGTCGTTCACCAGCCGCGTGTATTCCTTGAAGATGCTGTATTGGCCCGATCGCGTCGCGTGCTGCAGCTTGAACACCGTATCGGGGTTGAACAGGTGCAGCTCACCGTCCCGCCGCCACTGATATTCGCCGCCGCCCGGCAGCTCGCTGGTGGCGTGCGCGCTGAACGCGCGCGCGTGACGCTGTCGCACCTCTTCGGAGATCTGCGCCACACCGACGCCGCCGATCTTCGAGGAGGTGGAGGTGAAGTACTTCTCGACCAACGCCCGATCGAGGCCGATTGCCTCGAAGATCTGCGCGCCGCAATAACTCTGCAGCGTCGAGATGCCCATCTTCGACATCACCTTCAGCACGCCCTTGTTGAGCGCCTTGATGTAACGCTTGACCGCGTCGTTGTGCGTGATGTTCGGCAGCAGCCCCTGCCTGATCAAATCGTCGAGCGACTCGAAGGCCAGGTACGGGTTGACCGAGCCGGCGCCGTATCCGAGCAGCAGCGCAATGTGATGCACCTCGCGGGCCTCGCCGGTCTCGATCAGCAGCCCGCACTTGTGGCGCGTGCCCTCGCGCACCAGGTGATGATGCACGCCGGCCACCGCCAGCAGGCTGGGAATCGGCGCATGGTGCGCGTCGACGCCGCGGTCGGACAGGATCAGGATGCCGACGCCGGCTTCGACCGCGATGCTGGCCTTGCGGCAGAGCTGCTCCATCGCCCGCTCGAGGCCGGGGCCGTCCTGCTCCGGGTCGTAGAGCAGCGGCAGCGTGGTCGATCGAAACGGCGAGCCGGTCGGCAGGTGGCGCAGCTTGGCGACCTGATCGTTGTGCAGCACCGGAAAATCCACCTTGATCTGCCGGCAGGCTTCCGGACTCGGCTCGAGCAGGTTGTCTTCCGCGCCAATCGTGACGCCCATCGAGGTCACCAGCTCCTCGCGGATGGCATCGAGCGGCGGGTTGGTGACCTGCGCGAACAGCTGCTTGAAGTAGTCGTAGAGCAGGCGCGGCTTGTTCGACAGCACCGCGAGCGCGGTGTCGGTGCCCATCGAGCCGAGCGGCTCCTCGCCGTTGAGCGCCATCGGCGTCAGCAGCAACCGCACATCCTCCTGGGTGTAGCCGAACGCCTGCTGGCGGCGAAGCACGGTGAGATGATCGGGACGTTCGGCGTGCGCCGGCGGCAGGTTCTCGATGTCGACCAGATGCTGGCGCAGCCAGTCGCCGTAGGGATGCTCAGCCGCCAGCGTCCGCTTGATCTCGCTGTCGCTGATGATGCGGCCGGCGCCGGTGTCGATCAGCAGCATCTTGCCGGGGCGCAGCCGATCCTTCACCACCACGCGGTCGGCGGGAATGTCGAGCACGCCGACTTCCGAGGCCATCACCACCAGATCGTCCGTGGTGATGCAGTAGCGCGACGGGCGCAGGCCGTTGCGGTCGAGCACCGCGCCAATCAGCCGGCCGTCGGTGAACGAAATCGAGGCCGGGCCGTCCCACGGCTCCATGATCGACGAGTGGTACTCGTAGAACGCGCGCACCGCCGGATCCATCGCCGGGTTGCCCGACCACGGCTCCGGAATCATCATCAGCACGGCGTGCGGCAGCGAGCGCCCCGCCATCACCAGGAACTCGAGCACGTTGTCGAAGGTCGCGGTGTCGCTGCCGCCCTCGTTGATTACCGGCAGGACCTTCTGCAGGTCGTCGCCGAACACGCTCGACTTGAGCATCCCCTCGCGCGCCTTCATCCAGTTGATGTTGCCGCGCAGCGTGTTGATCTCCCCGTTGTGCGCAACGTAGCGGTAGGGATGCGCCAGCGGCCACGACGGAAAGGTGTTGGTCGAGAAGCGCTGGTGGACGAGCGCGAGCGCCGACGCCACGTCGAGGTCGGAGAGATCGGGGAACATCCCCTCGATCTGCGACGCGGTCAGCATGCCCTTGTAGACCAGCGTCTGCGACGACAAGCCGCAGATGTAGCAGCCGCTGCCCCTGGTTTCCCGTTCGATCCGCTTGCGGATGACGTAGAGCTTGCGTTCGACATCCGCCGGCGCCACCGCCTGCGCCCCGACGAACAGCTGCTCGAAGACCGGTGCGACCGATGCCGCGCTTTGCCCAATCTTCGCCAGGTCGGTCGGCACGGCCCGCCATCCAAGCAGCGTCTGGCCTTCTTCGCCGATGATGCGCTCGATGGTCGACCGGCAGCCGTCGCGCGCCGCCCGGTCGTGGGGAAGAAACACCAGCCCGGCGCCATAGGCGCCCGCCGCCGGCAGCGCGAACGGCGCGGCCTTGCGGAAGAAACGATCCGGCATCTGGATCAGGATGCCGGCGCCGTCGCCGGTGTTGGGATCGGCGCCACAGGCGCCGCGGTGTTCGAGGTTGATCAGGAGATCGAGGGCGGAGCGGACGATCGCATGCGAGCGCACGCCCTTGATGTGCGCGACGAAACCGACGCCGCACGCGTCGTGCTCGTCGCTCGGGCTGTATAAGCCCCGCGGTCGCTGGTCGCCAACGCCATCCACGCGCCCATTAGAAAACCATCCGTGTCATAACTGAAGCGCAATCTATCTATCGAATCGGTGCGAAAAACAGATGGATGGGCATTACTCCGCCCGGCCCTCCGGCTGCACCGGTGTGACGGCGTCCTGGTCCTCCTCGCCGGTGCGGATGCGGTAGATCTTTTCGATCGGCAACACCATGATCTTGCCGTCGCCGACTTCGCCGGTGCGCGCCGCGCCCAGAATGGCGTCGATGGTCGTCTGCACGAAATGGTTCGAGACGCCGATTTCGAGCCGCACTTTCTCGGCGAGCGCCATCTTGACGCTGGTGCCGCGGTAGTTCTCGACCTGCTCGATCTCGCCGCCGTGCCCCTGCACGCGGCTGATGGTCAGGCCGCGAATATCGGCGTGAAACAACGCCTCGAGCACGTCGCTGAGCTGTTCGGGGCGGATCACAGCCACGATCAGCTTCATAATCCGCCCCGGCTCTCGATCGCGACCACGTCAGCGGTGCTCATCGCCATCGCTCCCGCTCGCGGCTTCACCAGGATGGCGCCGTCGCCGTGGGTGTAGGCCTCTTCGCCGTGATCGCAGACGTCGAGGCCGAGTTTCTCGCGGCGATCGCTGATGCGCAGCGGCATCACCAGCGCGAGCAGCTTGAGGATGACGAAGGTGGCGCCGCCGCTGTAGGCCACCACGATCAGCACGCTCGCGACCTGCGTGAGCACCTGCGCCGGGTTGCCGCCGAGCAGTCCATTC
Organism: uncultured Acidimicrobiia bacterium; assembly: GCA_963795125.1. GTDB lineage: Bacteria > Acidobacteriota > Vicinamibacteria > Vicinamibacterales > UBA2999 > 12-FULL-67-14b. The sequence continues at coordinate 255,822 of CAWCGQ010000004.1, forward strand.
GGCCCGCCGCTCCATGCCGCGGTTGCGAACACGCCGGTGAGAATGGCGCCGGTGGCGCCGCCCAGCCCGTGTGCCGCCACCACGTCGAGCGAATCGTCCAGTTTGGTTTTGGCCCGGTAGATCAGGGTGAAGTAGCTGGGAATCGCCCCGAGCGCCCCCATCGCCATCGCCGCCGTCGGTCCGACGTAACCAGCCGCCGGCGTGATCACGACCAGGCCGACGACGATGGCGGTGGCGGCGCCGACCGCGGTCACCGTGCCGCCGCGCAGCAGATCGAGCAGCGTCCACGCCGCGAGCGCCGCCGCAGGCGCGAGCAGCGTGTTGGTGAACGCGAGCGTCGCGGTGGAGCCGGCCGAGAGCGCGCTGCCGGCGTTGAAGCCGAACCACCCGAACCACAACAGGCCCGCACCGAGCATCGTGAACGGCACGTTGTGCGGCAGGATCGCGTGGCGGCCGTAATCCTTGCGCGGCCCCACCACCACCGCCGCGACCAACGCCGCCGCGGCGGCATTGACGTGCACCACCGCGCCGCCCGCGAAATCGAGCGCGCCCATCGAGGCCAGGAACCCGCCGCCCCACACCCAGTGCGCCACCGGCGCATACACGCCCACCACCCACAACAGAATGAAGGCGAGGTAGGCGTTGAAACGCATTCGTTCCACCACCGCTCCGGAAATCAGCGCCGGCGTGATGATCGCGAAGGTGCCCTGAAACGCCATGAAGAGCAGGTGCGGAATCGTGCCCTGCGCCTCCATCCCGACGCCGCGGAGGCCGGCAAAGCTGAGCGAGCCGATCAACGGATTACCGGGCGCAAACGCGAGCGAGTAGCCCAGCAGCGCCCAGATCACCGCCACCGGACCGAGCGCCACGAAGCTCATCATCATGGTGTTGAGGGCATTCTTCGAGCGCACCAGGCCGCCGTAGAAAAATGCCAGCGCCGGCGTCATCAACAGCACCAGCGCGGTGGCGACGAGCATCCAGGCGATGTCGGCGTTATTCATGCGCATATTGAATAGGTATGCGATGTCCCATGTCCAATCAGTAATGATTGTGGATATGGTCGAGAACTTGCATCGTTGGGCTTCATGGCAAAGCTTGCACGCGAAATCATGACCCCGGATCCCCAATGTTGCTCCGGCGAAACCCTTTTGAATGAAGTCGCTAACCTCATGGTCGAGGCGGATTGCGGCGAAATCCCGATCATCGACGCCGCCAGGCGCGTGATCGGCGTCGTCACCGACCGCGACATCGTGGTCCGCGTCGTGGCGAAAGGCAAGAACCCGTCGGCCGTCACCGCCGCCGAGTGCATGAGCGAACCCGTCATCGTCGTCAGGGAGGACGCGACGCTCGAGGACGTGATGGGGGTAATGGAAGAGAACCAGATTCGCCGCGTGCCGGTCGTCGACGCCAGCGGCTGCTGCTGCGGGATCATCGCGCAGGCCGACGTGGCGCTATCGGCGCGCGAGAACGAAACCGGCGAGATGGTTCGCGAGGTCTCGAAGGATTCAGCCGGCGTTTCGCACTAGATCAGACGCTTTCTCGCCGATCATCACGCACGCCGCGTTGGTCGGCGCGTTGACGACCTCGGGCATGATCGAGCCGTCGGCGACACGCAGGCCTTCAACGCCGCGCACTCGCAGCGAGGGATCGACCACCGCCGCCTGATCGGTCGCCGGCCCCATCTTGCAGGTCCCGGCGCCGTGATAGATGGTGTCGCTGTCGCGTCGCACGAAGGCGGCGAGGTCGGCGTCGCTCTTGATCGCGGCGCCCGGCAGGATTTCGTCCGCTCGCAAGTCGGCGTACGAATCCGCCTCCCCAAACCAGCGCGCCAGGTGAACGCCGCGAACGAGCGACGTGACGTCGGCCTGTTCCCGCAGGTAGTTCGCGCGGATGATCGGCGCCGCCGTCGGGTCGGCCGAGCCCAGCCGGATCTCGCCGCGCGATTTGGGCGTGACGAGCGACACGGTGATGGTGATGAATCGATCGGGTGTGTCGACCCCACGCCCGATGTAAAACTGCAGATCGGGCGGGTCGCCCCACGCGGACTGATCGGAACGCACGAACATGCCCGCGGTCACGGTCGATCCCGGCAACTCGGTCCTGCCGTTCCATCGGATCGACAGCTTGAGGTGATCCTGGAAGTTGGCACCGACGCCCGGCAGGTCGGCGATGACCGGGATGCCGAGCGACTTGAGATGATCGGCCGGGCCAATTCCTGACAGCATCAGCAGCTTCGGCGAATCCACCACGCCGCCGCTCAACACGATCTGGTTGCCGCGCGCCTGTTCGGGCCGGCCGGCGCGGAGATAGGCCACTCCGACCACCTTGGTCCCCTCGAAGATCAGCCTGGTGGCCTGGCAGAACGAGCGTACTTCCAGGTTCGGCCGCGCCAGCGCCGGCGTCAGAAACGCGTCCGCCACGCTATGCCGTTGGTCGTCGAGGATGTTCTTCTGGTAGTAACCCGCGATGCTCACCGGCGAGGGCAGGTTGAAGTCGTAGCGGGCGTCGACCTTGAAGCCGTGCTGCGCAACCGCGCCGAGGAACGCCTTGTGCCCGGCGTGGGGATCGGTGCACATCGACACCGCCAGCGGACCGTCGCCGCCGCGATACGGGGTTTCGCCCAGTTCGTTGCGCTCGGACTTCCTGAAATACGGCAGCAGCGTCTTGTAGTCCCACCCGGTGTTGCCGGCCCGCTCCCACCGATCGAAGCAGAACTGATGGCCGCGGATGAAGGTCATGGCATTGATCGCGCTCGACCCGCCGTGGACCTTGCCACGCGGGAACGTGATGCGGCGACTCTGTAAGCCCGCTTCCGGTTCGGTCGCGTAGCCCCAGTCGTATCTGGATCCGATCAGCGACGTCCATTTGCCGGGTGTGGTGATCGCGGCATCAGGGCCGTGCGGCCCGCCGGCTTCGAGCAACAGGACGCGGGTCGAGGCATCGGCGCTGAGGCGATTGGCGAGCACGCATCCCGCGGACCCGGCGCCGACGATGATGACGTCGAACTCCGAGCGCGGCTGGATGCGGCCGACCAGCGGAGCGGCGGCCAGGGCTTTGATGAAGTCTCGCCGCTTCATAGCTGCGCGGCGAGGCGATCGAGTCGTCGCAACACGGTTTCCTGTCCCAGTAATACCAGCATCTCGAAGAGTCCTGGACTGACCATACGACCGGTGATCGCGATCCGTGTACCGTGAATCAGCGTGCCGGCCTTGATCGCCCTCGAAGTGGCGAGCTGGCGCAGGACCCTTTCCAGCTCGGCCTCATTCCACTCGGCGGTCGCGAAGGCATCGCGCAATGCCCGCATCTGATCGGCCGTCCCGGGCGCCGACAGGTGTTTCTCGATGCCTTGGGTGTCGTAATCGACCGGCTCGACGAAGAACGGCTTGATCTGGTCGACGAACTCGGTGAGCTTCTTCGCCCGCGGACGCAGCAACCCGAGGATGCGGGCCAGCCAGCCGAGGTCGTTGGTCAGGTAGCCGGCCTGGTCGAACAGCGGCATCAGCCGCGCGATCAGCTCGGCATCGTCCAGCTTGAGCAGGTGCTGGTGGTTGAACCAATCCAGCTTCTCGGTGTTGAACACCGCGTTGCCGCCGCTGATGCCCTCGAGGTTGAAGCGCTCGACCAGCTCGCCGCGGGTGAACAGTTCGTCGTTGCTGCCGGTGCCCCAGCCGAGCAGCGCCAGGAAGTTGAACATCGCCTCCGGCAGGTAACCCTGCTTGTCGTACTCCATCACCGAGGTCGCGCCGTGGCGCTTGCTGAGCCGCTGCTTGTCGGCCCCCATGATCAATGGCACGTGCGCAAACGCCGGCGGCGTCCGGCCGAAGGCGTGGTAGAGCAGCACCTGTTTCGGGGTGTTCGAAATGTGATCGTCGCCGCGAATCACGTGCGTGATCGCCATGTCGATGTCGTCGACGACCACCGAGAGGTGATAGGTGGGGTGCGTGTCGGAGCGCAGGACGACGAAGCTCTCGATGTGCTCGTTGTCGAACTCGATCGGGCCGTGCACGCTGTCGGTGAAGGTGGTCTTGCCGGCGGGCACCTTGAACCTGATGGCGCCGCCGTCCTCGAACGCCTGGCCGCTGTCGAGCAGCTGCCTGGCCGCCGCGCGGTAGCGGTCGAGCCGCTGGGACTGGAAGTACGGATCGTGCGGGCCGCCGACCCCGGGACCCTCGTCCCAGTCGATGCCCAGCCAGCGCAGCCCGTCGAGAATGCCGGTCACCATTTCGGCCTGCGACCGCTCCACGTCGGTGTCTTCAATGCGCAGGATGAACGAGCCGCCGTGGCGACGCGCGAACAGCCAGTTGAAGAGAGCCGTGCGCGCGCCGCCGACATGCAGATAGCCGGTCGGCGACGGGGCGAATCTGAGCCGTGGAGTCACAGACGATCGATCTTACTGCTATCCTCAACCGGTGACTGGGGTCCGCCAACCGATCGCGCTGATTCCGGAAGGTGACGAACGACAGGCCCTGCGAATCCGGCGTTACCTGCTGGCGGCCGGCACGTCGATGATGGTCATCGTCCTGCTCTACGTCGCCTATCTGCTGGGCGGCCTCGAGCGCGCCGGGTTGGTCCGCGGCACCGCGCTGATCCTGTTCTGGGCCGCGTTCTTCTACGCAGTGCTGCGCTCCGGGCTGAACCTGAAGTTCAGCGATCCCAGCCTGACGGTGCCCCAACTCGCCTCGTCGATTGCGACGATGGCCTTTGTCATGTACTACGCCGACGAAGGCCGCGCGGCGCTGCTGATCGTGTTCCTGGTGTCCTTCCTGTTCGGCGTGTTCCGGCTGCGCACCCGGCAACTGCTGTTTCTCGCGGCGACCGCGGTCGGCTCCTTCGGCCTGATGGTGGTGGCGCTCTATCAGTTCAAGCCCGGCACCGTCGAGCCGGCCGGCGAAATTCTCCAGCTGATCGTTCTCTCGGTCACCCTGCCGTGGTTTGCCTTCATGGCCGGATACGTCAGCCAGTTGCGCGACGAGATGACCGCCGCCAATCGCGATCTGGTCATCGCCAAAAATGCCGCGGAGGCCGCGACCCATGCCAAGAGCACCTTTCTGGCCAGCATGAGCCACGAGATCCGCACGCCGATGAACGGCGTGATCGGCATGACGACGATGCTGCTGGACACGCCGTTGACGGCAGCGCAGCGCGAGTATGTCGAGGTGATCCGATCGAGCGGCGATGGCCTGCTGACGATCATCAACGACATCCTTGATTTCTCGAAGATCGACGCCGGCAAGCTCGACCTCGACATGCTGCCGTTCGATCCGCAGGCCTGCATCGAGGACGCGCTCGAGCTGGTCGCGCCGCAGGCCTTCGCCAAGGGGCTGCACCTCACCTATCAGATCGACAAGCTGCTGCCGAACGCGATTGTGAGCGACATCACCCGGGTCCGGCAAATCCTGTTCAACCTGTTGAGCAACGCCATCAAATTCACCGAGGCCGGCGACATCACCGTAACGGCGGCGGCCACACCGCTTGCGTCGGGGGAGTTCGAGATCCGCTTCACCGTCGCCGATACCGGGATTGGCATTCCCGCGGATCGGCTCGACCGGCTGTTCCAGTCGTTCAGCCAGGTGGATGCCTCGACCACGCGCAAGCACGGCGGCACCGGGCTGGGGCTTGCTATCAGCCGGCGGCTGGCGGAATTGCTCGGCGGCCGCATCTGGCTCGAGAGCGAGCGAGGCAAGGGCAGCCGCTTCTCATTCACGATTCGCGCGCGCGCGGTCGCGGAGCCGCCGCCGGCCCTGACGATCGATCCACGCGTCGACGGCGAGCAGCCGCAGCTCACCGGGCGCCGCGTGCTGATCGTCGACAATCACCCGGCGAGCCTCGGCTCGCTCAAACGGCAAACCGAGGTGTGGGGCCTCGTGCCGTCCGCCGCCGCATCCGGCCAGGAAGCGCTCGGCTGGATCAAGCATGGTCAGGCGTTCGATCTGGCGATCGTCGACATGCAGGTGGCCGGACCCGGCGGCGCCCGGCTCGCCGAAGAGATTCGCCAGACCGCCGGCGGCGCGTCGCTGCCGCTGATTGGGTTGCTGACGCCCGGGACCCGTGACGCTCCGGATGCCGAGCGCTTCGTGGCATCGCTGACCAAGCCGATCAAGGCCTCGCGTTTGTACGACGCGCTGATCGACGCGGTGGCGGACACGTCCCGGCCGGTCCGCGTGCACGCGGTCGTTCCGGCGGGCGAGCGGCTCGCCGATCGCCATCCGCTGCGTGTGCTCGTTGCCGAAGACAACGCCGTCAATCAGAAGGTCGCGCTCGCGATGTTGCGCCACCTGGGCTACCGAGCGGATCTGGCTGCCAATGGTCTCGAGGCGGTGGAGGCCGTGAGGCTCGTGCCCTACGACGTGGTGTTCATGGATCTGCAGATGCCCGAGCTCGACGGCATGGACGCATCGCGGCAGATCATCGGCGAGCATCCTCCCGCCCGCCGCCCGCGAATCGTCGCGTTGACCGCCAATGCCTTCGACGAGGACCGCGAGGCATGCATCGCCGTCGGCATGGACGATTACCTGAGCAAGCCGCTCAAAACCGAGACGCTCGAAGCGGCGCTGCTCCGCACGCACCGGCGGGCGGCCGCTAACGCGTGAGCCGCGGCACGGCCATGTCGCCGACGCGCACCCGAACCGATACAGATGTAGCACCGGCCCCCAACAGCGCTGCCGCAATGCCGCTTGACCGCGCGAGCATTTACGACTTTAAAGTCATATAGACATACATAAAGTCAGAAAATGTGTGCATTTATGGTCTTTTTGTGTTCTGTATTTACAATTACCGATAAACAACTTAAATATAATAGTTTGATGTCGAGGGGCCACTCGAAGAGTGACATTTTGGAACAGCTGCGCCACTTTACCGGGGAGGTGTGTCGGTGAAGTCGAACCTGACGAGCGGTTGTCCACAGGTGCTGCTGATCGGGCCCTACGACCCGCACTGCGGCGAGTACACGTTCCTCGCGCCGCCCCTCGGGGTCTGGCGGCTCGCCGGCGGACTGGAAGCCGCGGGTGTCGGCGCACGCGTGTTCGACCCGAACTGCTGCGACGGTGATCCCGGCGACGCGCTTGCCGGCATCCTGGGCGAACAGACCTGGGACATCGTCGGCGTCTCCACCACCGGCATGACGCTGCGCTACGACCTCCAGCTGGCGCATCTGGCCCGCCGCATGCTCCCGCGCGCGGTGATCGTCGCCGGAGGCATGGAGGCGACCTTCGAGCCCGAGCTGATGTTTCGCCTCGGGCCGTTCGACCTGGTCGTGCTCGGCGAAGGCGAGAAGCCGCTCCTCGAGCTGGCCACCCGGGTCCGCACCGGTGCGTCGTTGGAGGCCATTCCCGGAACCGCCGTACTCAACCCGCAGGGATCCGTCACGCGCCATTTCCAGCGGGCGTTGACCACGACGGAGCTTCGCGACGCGATCGTTCAGACCCCCTACGAGCAGATGCCGTACGCCGCCTATTGGTCGCGGCTCGAGCAGGCGTACCGCGTGGGTGCGTTGCCGTCGAAGGCCGACCGCGAGGCGCGCCTGGCCGAAATTCGTTCCGTGCGGCTCATCACCCTCAACTACTGTCCGATGGGCTGCACCTTCTGCTCGTCGACCAATTTCCTGAATGCCGCGCAGGGCAGCACCGCCAGCATCGCCCGGCTCGATGCGGACGACTGCCTGGCGATGATCAAGCGCATCGTCGCCGCTCAACCGGGCGTTCGGACGGTGATCTTCCAGGACGACATCTTCGTCTTCACGCAGGACCAGCGGGTCCTGCCGCTCTGCGCCGCGATCGTCGACGCCAAGCGTCGCGGCGAACTGCCCCAGTATCTGCAATTCATCAGCACCAATCGCATCGACGCGATGAACGAGGAGCGGCTGACGGCGATGGCCGCGGCCGGTTTCCGCGTGCTCGGATTCGGCATCGAGAATTTTTCGCGCGGCGTCCTCAAGGAGTTCAACAAGAGCCGCATCTACGATTCGATCGAACCGCAGTTGCGGCAGGCGCTCGATCTCGGCATCACGCCCTTTCTCGACATGATCATGACCTCGCCCCGATGCACGCTCGAGGATCTTGCCGAGACCGTTCGCAAGGGCTATGGCTGGCTGCTCGCGGGCTGTGAGATGGGCATGTATCCGTACGTGATCCCGTTCTCGGGTGCGGCGATGGCCAACGACGCGAGCTTGAAGCCGCACACCGAATACGTCAGGCACCGGATCGAAGGCACCGACATCGAGTGGGATCAGCCGGCGAAGATCCTGCCGATCGATCCGGTGGTGCGGGAAGCCATTCTGGACATCGAAGAGCGCTTCAACGGCTGGATGGAATCGCTCGAACCCGGGGTGGCGCATCTGCCCTCGCGGCTGCGCTCGCTGGTGTGGGTGATGTGCGCCTCGGCGGTCCTCGCCGAGGCCGGTGAAGCGGTGCCCGATGAGGACGACGTCCGCGAGCAACTGATGCGCCGGTTGCCCCGCGGTGTCGGCGACGAGGCTCGCATCGATCAGCCGCAGCCGGCCACCGGGTCCGCGCTCGTCTCGCATGCGTAAACAACTTCGATCGTGGAGCGTGCCGGCCGCGGTCGCGGCCGCCGGATTGCTGACCGGCTGGGTAATCCTTGCGTCCGTCGCGGCGGGCCATCCGTTCAGCCTCGCCCTCTACCTGCTGGCCAACGTCGTGTTGTTCACCGACTTCTTCGATTTCGTGCTGCGGCTCTATCTCCGTCGCGCCAACGGCGTGGTCGAAGCCAGCTCGGGTCGGTTGGCCACCTCGATTGCGCTCGAGCTCGGCGACGACCGCGACGGACAGATCGGCGAGCAGCTGCGGCCGTTCGCCATCGTCGTCTCGGTGCACAACGCCGAGGACTCGATCGAGGGTTTCCTCGAATCGATGCACGCGTATCGAGAGCGGTGCTGGATTATCGATGACGCGTCGACCGACGACACCGTCCAGCGCATACGGCACGCGGGCTGGCGTTGTCTCGAAGGTGTGCAGAACCGGAAGAAACCGGGCGCCATTCGCCGGCTGGTCCGGGCTCTCCCGCCGGAAATCGAGACGGTCATCGTCGTCGATCCCGACATTTCGCTGGACGACGCGCCGCGTGCGGGGAGCTTGACGCTCGAGGCCGTGATCCTCGAGTTTCAACGAAGCGGGATGGCGGCGGTCAGCCCGCGTCTCGCCGTTCGCCCCGATGGTCTGCTGGCGCGCTTCCAGGCGCTGGAGTACTGCATGTCGTTTTCGCTGGGCCGCATGAGCCTGGCCGACTTCGGGATCAACTCCGGCATCTCGGTCTACCGCCGTGGCGCCCTGACGGAATTGCTCGAGCAGCACTCGCTGTCGGTCTACGCCGAGGACTTCGAAAATTCGCTGATCATGCTGGGGGCCGGTGAGCGGGTCTATTACGACTCGCGTCTGGTGGTGACGACCGACGTGCCGGCCTCGCTGGCCGCCTGGTTCTCGCAACGCGTCGGCTGGGCGTTTGGATTGATCAAGGTTTACGTCGAACGATTCGAGTACATCCGGCGGGTGGCGAAGCGTCGGCCGAGCGCGGCCTACCAGTTTCTGGGCTACACCGGGATCTCGTGCCTCGTGATGCAGCCGTTGAAAGTCGCATCCCTGGTGCTGCTGTCGCTCAGCTTCGCCAACGGGTTCGACGGCTTGCTCGGTCTTGGTTGGATGCCCGATGTGATCGCCGCCGAGCCGATGTATTTCATCGCCAGCTATGCCAAATACACGCTGCTGGCAGGCGCGGCGGTCCTGGCGGCAGTGCCCCGCGGCGAGCGGGCGCCGATCCTGCCGATCGTGCCGCTGTATTTCTTCTACGCGCTCTTGCAGATCGTGCCGACCACGGTCGGTTATGCAAACTGGATCAGCCTTCGGCTGGTGGGTGGCCGGCTGTTCGCCGATCACTATCAGGACGAGGGTTCGGTCCGTCAGCAGCACGCGGCGCGGGTGTCCGGTCCCATCGCGGCCACGTTGTCACCCGCTCCGCGCCGGGAGGTGGCGTGATGAGCGCGTTGAGGGGCGACCCACAGGCGCCATCGATGACCGGGGCTCGACCAACGGCTGCCCAATACTGGGAAGCGCGCGCGCAGCGGTTCGCGGTTGAGGGCGACGGCCTGGCGGCGGTGTGTTCGTACGGGATGCCGGAGTTTTACAATCGGGCGATCCACTGGACGCAGCAGCTTGCGGTGAAGCCCTGGCTGCGAAACCTCGACGGCCGCGCGGTGCTCGATGTGGGGTGCGGCGTCGGTCGCTGGAGCCGCATGATGGCGGCCGCCGGCGCTCACGTAACCGGCGTGGATTTGAGCCCGACGATGATCGCCGAGGCGGCCGGCCGAACCAGGGCCGCGGGCCTGGCCGACCGCTGCCGATTCCTGGTCGAGGATCTGACCGAACTCGACACCGGCACGCGCTACGACTTCATCCTGGGCGTGACCGTGCTCCAGCACTTGCTGCAAGTCGAACGCATCGACGAGGCGTTCCGGCGGCTGGCGGCCCATCTCGCACCTGGCGGCCGCATGGTGCTGGTCGAAGTGGCGCCCGCGCGGTTGAATTCCCGCTGCGACACGCCGATCTTCACCGCCCACACGCTCGAGACCTACGTCGGGATCGGCGCGGCGCACGGGCTGCGGCTCGCCGCACTCACCGGCGTCGATCCGATGCCCTTGAAGACGCAGTTTCTTCCCTATTACAAGCGCCTGCCGCGGCCCTTCGCCCTCACCGGCCTCGCGGCGGCCACCGCGCTGTCGCTCCCCATCGACGCGCTGCTCGGCCGCCGCCTCGTGCGTGCGTCGTGGCACAAGGTGCTGGTGTTCGAAGGCGCAAGTGACACCGCGCATGCCGACTAGCCCGCGACGCCGACGTCAACTCGCGAGCGTCGCGGCCGCGTTGGCGATCGGTTGCGTGCCGGTCGCGGCGCAATCGCTGTCGCTGCCACCCGTATTGCCGCAGGCATCGGGCGCCGCCGCGCACACCGACTACATCATCGTCGAGGGGCATTCGGTTCACATTCCATCAGTGACGGCGGCGAGCGGCGCCGGCGGTCTGCACTGGCTGCGCACCACTCGCGGCGGCGCGAGCCTCAGCACGGGTGTCGAGGCCTTCTCGATCGCGGGCAGTCGATGGACGGTTGGCAGCGCGGCAGGGGCGTTTCGTCCACTCGCCAGCCTCGTCCTGCACTCGCAAGCGCGGATCGGCGGTGGACGCCTCTCCGGTGAGTCCTTCGACTATCGCATGTACGAGGCCGGCCTGGCGTACCGGGTGGCGCCGCGCCTGCACCTCACCCTGGTCGAACAGTACCTGGAACGTTGCCGACACGCGAGGGCACCTGATCAAGCCGGGTTTCTCGTGGCTGCCGCACCGCCGCTTGTCCACCGACCTGATCTACGCGCGCTCGGCTCGCGGCAACCTCGACGCCAATCTCGTCGCCGGCCGGTTCGGCCTGACCATCAAGTCGGTGACCCTCATTGGCGGCGCCGCCGCCGGTCGCAGCGCCGCGGAGCTGTTCGACGTGACGTTTCGCGACGCGGCCGACAAGTCTGTCGACGAGAAATTTGCCGGCCTCCAGATCCAGCTGCCGCGCGCCCAGGTGACGCTGGTCGGGTCCGATCTCGCGATCGCCGCGGTCCATAAGCGGACGCTGGCCGCGAACATCAAGTTTCGACTGGGTGCACAGTGAAGCTGGTCATCAGGTGGAAGCGGGACGCGGCCAGGGTTCCGGCCGCATGCGTCCTGGCGCTGGTCGTGCTGGCCGGCGGCGCGCTGATGCGGCTGACCGTCAAGGAACGGATTGGTGAACAACACGCCGCTGCAACCGCGCTGGCGGCCCACTCGGGCTCGCGGATCGCGCGGGCCCTCGCCCTGGCCCCTGGCGTGGAGACGTGCGCGCGCGACAGGTCGACGCTGGAATCGATCCTTTCCGCCCTCGATGCCGGGCGCCTCGCCGGTTCGGGTTTCGACTACCAGTTGTCGTGCATGACACCAGGTGCGGGGCCACCGCGCGTGATTGCGCGCTCGACCGAGCGCGATCTCGCGGCGCCCGTCCGGCACTTCAGCTACGGGAACACCAGCGTGTGGAGCGTCGCGCTCGCGCCGGCAACCGGCTGGGTGCCCTGGCGGCTGATCGTCCTGCAAAGCCTGCTGGTGTTCGTGACGGCGCTTTTTGCGGTGCTGGCGACGGTGGAGATCGCGAGGCGCCCGGAGCAATTGCGCCTCGAGGTGCGCGCGCGCGACCGGCGGTTGAAGGCGGTGCACCAGCGGCTTGCCGCAGAGATTCAACTGCGCGAAGCGCTCGAATCGCAGATCAGCCGCCTTCCAGGCACACTCGGCGGACTCGCGGACCGCGGGTATCTCACCGACCGGCTGACCCGCGCGCAGCAGCGCGCCGTGCAGGATCCCGCCGCCAGCGTGGCGGTCATGGTGATCAGCTTCGGTCGGCTGACGCCGATCGACGACGCCCGCTGGCGTTCGGCTGATGAGGTGTTGATGCGGCAAGCGGTCGAGCGACTCCGCGGCTGCCTCGGAGCGAGGGAGCACGCCATCGCACGTGTGGCCGATGACGCGGTCGGCCTGTTGCTGGTCGGAGTGACGTCGGGCGAGTCTGCGAGAGCCGAGGCCGAGTTGCTGCAGCAGGCCCTTGCCACGAGCTTCACCATCGCCGGCCAGCGCGTCTTCGTGAATGCGCACATGGGCATTGCGCTCGGCGTGTCGGGATACGAGGGAGCCGAGGAACTGTTACGCGGCGCGCAACTCGCGCTGGAGCAGGCCATCGCCGACGCGGGCACGCGCGTGGCGGTACTGAATCCGGCGGCCCGCAAGCGGCCCCTCACGCGCCAGCAGCCCCGCGTCGACCGCCCCGGCCAACCGGACGGCGGGGAGGTCTTGGAAGACGCTTTCCCCTTGGTGCGGACCAGGGCACGATAGACCGGACCCAGCCGTCAGTCTCGATCGCAGGACGGTTTCATCGCGTGGTCGCCTGGCGGCGGAGCACACGAGGCTCACGCATGGCGGCAAAGACTTTTCTGGAGGCAGAATATGACGCTTCTTTCCGCGCTTCTCCTCACGGTTCTGCAGGCGGCCCAAACACCGGCGCCGGCCGCCGCCGCGCCGCCCACACCCCCTCCAGCGCAGCGTCAGGCAGCTTGCGCCACTTCCCTGTTTCGACAGTTTGATTTTTGGGTTGGCAATTGGGACGTCGTCAACGCCGCGGGTCAATTCGCCGGCACCAACCGGATCGAACGCATCGGAGACTGCTTCCTGCTGGAGAGCTGGGCCTCCGCGAGCGGGGGATACACCGGCCGCTCATTGAACTCGGTGGGATCCGATCGGAAGTGGCATCAAACGTGGACGGACACCAGCGGCTTGCGCCTGGAACTGACCGGGGGACTGGTCGACGGCAGCATGGTGATGGAGGGCGACACACCCTCGGGTGATCCCAGCAAGCCGACCGCCACCCGTAACCGCATCACCTGGAGCCCGCAAGCCGGCGGATCCGTGCGACAGCTGTGGCAGACCTCTTCCGACGCAGGCAAGACCTGGACGACGTCGTTTGATGGGCGCTACCATCCGGCGTCCGTCGAGCGCCGTTCCACTCGAGGGCTTCTTCCGCCGCGTTGGCGGCGCCTGGATCGGCGTAGGCTCGGTCTTGCGCCGCGAGGCGCACGTCGAACTGAGGATCGAGCGCGGCGTTGGATCGACGGTCAGTTTGAGCTGGCGGAACGTCATGCAGGGCCCGAGCCGCGATCTGTTCGAAGCATCGGCGGTCTACGAGAAAAAAGGGGAGCGCGAGTACGCAGCCACCTGGTGGGATTCGCAGGGCACAAAGCACGCGATCGTCGCGACGGTCTCGTCCGACGATTCCTCGCTCACCGCGTTGTGGGGAACCGCCGGGAAGACTGTCTATGCCCTGCTGAAAAGCGGTGAACTGGAGGTTGTCGACAGCGTGAAGCGGCCCGACGGCACCTGGGCTGAATTCGGGCGAACCCTGCTCAAGAGACAGTAGGCCGCGCGTCGGTGGAGTGGCGCGGTTGTCGCGGCCCGCTGCCCCCTTCGAGATCGGGCCGGTTTTGAAAAACCGGTGTGGGTTCGGCAGAAAAAGTAGGATCCGGCATGTGTTGCTTTCACGTACACTTACCGTCTGCGGTGAGGTGGCCGAGAGGCTTAAGGCGGCGGTTTGCTAAACCGTTGTAGGGCTTTAAAACCCTACCCAGGGTTCGAATCCCTGCCTCACCGCCATTTAAATCTTGCTAAGTTCTTCTATCGAATGAGCTTCCGCGTAGCGACGTTCGAAAGACGAATCCCTGCCGCGATCGGTTCCCAAGTTGTTGTCTTCACTGGAGTTTTGGCGAGCGGGTTCCTTGGCCGTCTCCAAAACGATATCTCCAAACTATTGACGCCGAGTCGCCATTAGCTCGCCGCTTCGAGCGAATCTCCATAGCAATCCAGCCGGGTCTTCACGCATGCGCTTCGACGACACGGACACGTCCGCGCTGGCGACGGCGCGGCTTCGCCCTGATGATGATCTCGACATCCTGCCCCAGCGTGGTCAGCAATCGCATCAACCGGCCGCCCGAGAAATTCCGAGACGGCCATGTGCGCTTCTGGCCGGACTTATGTATATACTAAATACCAGTGTTCGAGTGGCACGCACGCAAGGCCGCCGCGAACTTTCGCAAGCATGGCGTGTGCGTGTTGACGAGGCCGCCACCGTGTTCGGCGATCCAGACGCCCTCGACGGTCCGGACCTGGACCACTCTGAACACGAGGCCCGCTTCCTTCGGCTGGGAAAGTCGCTGGCGGACCGTGTATTGATGCTGGCGTACACAATAAGGGGATCAGGCGATGCGGAAACGATCAGAATCATCAGCGCGAGGCGCGCGAGCCGCAAAGAACGGGAAACGTACCGCCCGAGCACGGCCAATTGACTTCTCTGAGATTCCCGAGGCATCGAGCAAACAGTTGCGAGTGATGCGACGTGTGGGTCGGCCACCTCTCGGCGAGGGCAACCGGCGCCTCATCGCAATTCGTCTGGACCCCGAAGTGCTCGTCCGTTTCAGGAAGGAAGCCAAGCGCCGAAAGGTGGGATATCAGACGCTCATCAATCGCGTCCTGGCTGAATACGTAGGCAAGGACGTGGCGTGATCGTTGGCAGATCGTCTCCACCGCGCCTCCAAAACTTCGGTGAATTCGCGGGTATTCCTGGAGATGCTCGAGAGTCCCTGCCTCACCGCCATTCAATTTCAGTCCCTACCTCACACTCGGTCGCCATTGATCCGCCCGCGCATCAGCCACGTCGCATCGCCCGCGGTGCCTTCCGTCCTCTTTGCTGGGTCCCTACTTACTGATTTCCGGCCGGCGCCCGCCGAAACTTGAAGAAGCCTGTCTGGTTGAACGTAGCGCCAATGTGGACGCGAGAGATCTCGTCGAGAAATCCGATGTTGTAGTAATCCTGCCCTCGGTAAACTCGCACGAAGTATCCCCATCCGCCCCCATTGAAGGGGAAGCACGACGCCTGCAGGGACGTCGACCATTCGCTAACGGTTTCTACGACCCCGGGATTCCAGGTCACGCTCGCGGAACCCTCCAAACGCCGCCGGCAGAAACGCACCTGTCGCGTCGCATAGGCCGCCGCACCGTTCAATCGTGTTCGACCGTACAACTCTTCGATGTCGTCGTCGATCCACCGGCGCGGGTGGTGCTCGACCTCGAGCCGTAGGCGGGCCTCACGAATCGCCTCGAGACTCGACTCCATCCAGTTGCGGCTGTAATTGACTCCGGTGCGGAGGTAGTTGGTCGAGAAGCTCCCGTCTCGGCGATTGATCGTCTCGGCCGTCGGCGAGCCGGTCGGCACGCACTCTCCGGTGGTCGGCGGCACGCGCGCCTGCGTGGCCAGCAGGCACCCGTCCTGTCCGTTCGAGTGATGACCAACGATCAGGTGCGCCTCCCATACGCTCACGCGCGGCACCGCCATCATCGAGGTGGCCTCCTCCATCACCGCCCCTTCCAGCGTCTGCAGCGTGGCGGCTGCAGCGGGACGGCACTCCGCTTTGGGGCGGGTTGGGTCGCAGTCCTTCAAGCCCCTGGTCCAGAGCACCTGGGCGTTGACGCGCGGCAGGTAGGACGGCGTCCGCACCGGCGCTGAAACATCGCGCAGCATGCGAAGACGCACGGCAGGTGTTCCGGAGATCGAATACGAGAACTCCTTGAACCCCTTCACGCCGCGGCGACTCTGCTTGGCCAGGTCCAACGTGCTGCTGAAGTTCTGCGAAGCCACCAGGTGTGGAAAGAGATCGGCCTCGAGCCGGTTCGGGAAGATCGAATCCACCCCGCTACCGCGCTGGACGGTCCAGAACACATCGGTGCCTTCGAGAAATGGAATGATCGGCGGTTGATTGGTCTCGGTTGAACCGGTCGGCAGCGCAATCACCTGAGCGATGGCGCTAACCGACGACGCGCACAGAAACGCGAGCGTGACGATGAAACGAAGGCGCATCTCTCCCTCCCTTCGCCGCAACAGCGCACGGCGACGCTGAATCAATCGGGGGGGTTGATTACGGCGCCATTGTGCCGTAACACGCCATCGGCCACAAGTCGACCGGCGGCGGGGTCGGCGTGTCGGGGATTCCGGCGGTGCCAAGGTCGTGCAGGTATGCATACGCGCCCATGCCTGGGTGCTCGCCCGTGGCAGCGACCTCGAATGCCTCCAGCCGGGGCCCGGCCCGATCGAGGTAGTCGCGCAACAGCATCAGCTCGGCGCCGTTCGCCGTGGAGTGCGTGAACAGTGTCCACACTCGTCGCCGCCCGCGAAACTGGTCCAGCTCGCGCAGATACGCGACCGGTTCCCCGCGGGCGCAACGTCCCATCACATACCCGGCGTCGGCCAGACCCACGCGAGGCGCGTAATAGCGAAACGCCTGGCCCGCGCCGTAATACACATACAAGCTGTCGCCGGGTTGCCAGTGCTGGCGAACATACTCGGCCGCCGGACGGAGATGTTCGAGATAGAAAGGCGGCAAATTCCTGCCGATCGCCGCAATCGGCGCGGCGAGAAACACGATTGCCGCCGCCCACATCAACCATGGCGAGCGAATGCCGGTGCGCTGCTGGAGGGTGGCGGCGATGAGCTCCCAGCCCGCGGCGGCCGCCACAATCAGCAGCGGCAGCAGATACAACGTGTGCCGGCCACCGAGCGGATACAGACGAAGTGCCGAGGCAACGACGGCCGCGAAGATCGGCAGCAGCAGAACCAGCGCTTGACGCTGTCGCCGCACCATCAGGACGCCGGCGCCGATACCGGCCACGAGCGCGTAAATCCACGGCAGTTCGTAGCGGAGGCCGCCATCCAATCGCGGCGGAGCGAACCGCGGCGTGCCAAACGCGTCGACCATCCGGTACCACAACCACGCCGCATCGTCGGCTGACCGAGGCACCGGCACGAACCACGCGGCGTAGACCTCGCGGGAATACTCGAGGTCGCGAGCGCTGATGCTGTGCAGCGACCACCAGGTCGACAGCGCGACGCCGGTGAGCCAGAGTATCTGCGTCGCGGCGAAGACCGACCGCGACATCGCAATGTGACTTCGCCAGAACAGCCATCCGAGGACGGCAGCGTGCGCCGACACCACCAAAGTGGCGGCGTGCGAAACGGCGCAGCCGGCAATCGCAATCACTCCGCACCCGATCCAGTAACCGGGTGAGCGGGCCTTCTCGATGCCGCGCATCAACAGCCACGTGAGCAGCAGCGTCACCGCCACATCCGACGAGTACGGCTTGGCTTGCGCAGCGAAGTAGACGAAGGGGCTGCCGAGAGCGAACGCCGCCACGGCCAGCCCCTGGCCGAACTCACCAAGCACGCGTCGCACCAGCGCGGCAAAGACTATCAGCGCCGCCAGGCTGGCTGCGAACGGAACCACTCGCAACAGCAGTTCCCCGCTGCCGAAGGTGACGATCAGCTTCTGGGTGACGAGGAACCCGACGGGTGCGCTCTGCGCGTAATCGAGCGGCTGCGCCAACAGCGCAAAAGGCCGGTCGAGCACATTGCGCGAGAGGGCGGCTTCATCCACCCACAACGAACTGTTGGCGAAATACTGAACCGCGCGCAACAACCCGCCGGCCACGACTGCTGCGACGGTCAGCAAACTCCAATGCCTCGCCATTCGCATGCGAGGGGCTACGATACCGTATCCGCGCCCTCATGACGAATCGCCTGATTCACCTTCGCTCGCGGGTGTTGACCGGCGGCATCGGCATTGCCGCTGCCATCGTCGTGGCGACGGCAATCGGCGCGGTGCTGGTCAACCGTGCGGGCTACGGCCCGGATGAAGAGATTACGTTCTTTGCCGCCGAGGGGATCCGCGCGCACGGAGTGCCGATCCTGCCTTCCGGTATTCCGTACCTGCGCGGGCCGCTGTACCTCGTACCTGGCGTGGTTGTCGGGCCTGCTCGGCGGAAGTGGATTCGCGGGATATCGCTGGCTGGGCATCGCCGGCATGGCCGCCGTCATCGCCGCCTCGGCCTTGCTTGCGCGCGCGCTGTTCGGCAGCCAGGGCGTCGTCGCGGCATGGCTGGTCGCGCTGTCGCCGGTCATGACGGCCGGCGGCGCCTACGCACGCTTCTACATGCCCTTCGCGGCACTCTGCACCCTTACACTGATTGCGGCGTCGCGGATGCGCGAACGTCCTCACCTGCGGGTCTGGTTCGTCATTGGCTGTCTGGTTGCGCGAAGCCTGCACGAATTCGGCATGTTGCTCGCGCTGGTCCCGGCGGCCGCCTGGCTGTGCGCGGAGTCCGACCGGGAGCGCCGCTCCGCGGCCTGGCTGCTGCTGATCACGACCGCCGCACTCGCTGCCGAGCATTCGCTGCTGGTATGGCTTCCTTGCACGGTGCGCGCCTGCGCCGATGGCGCGTGGGGATTGTCGTCGACGGGCTTTCCGGCCATCACCGCCATTGCCTTGCCGGTCGCTGCCCAGGCGACGCCCGCGGAACTCATCACGGCGATTGCGGTTGCGGGCATTGCCGCGGTCGCGAGCTACCGGAGAATCGGCACGGACCTGATCTTCGTCGTCGCCGCCGGTGGCGCGGCGGCCGTGTTCGCCAACGGCGTGGTCGCGGCGCTCGTCGTGTTGTGGTCGATCGCGCGCCCCCATGATGCAGGGAAGTTCGTGGGTGCGGGTCTGCTCGCCGTCATCGCAGGCTCGCTCGCGTGGATAGCGCTGATGCACCTTCGCTCGGATGCCCTGGTCGACGCGAACTTCGTCGGCGGTCTGCTGCGAAGCAGCTTCATCTATCCGTGGAGCGGCGGCGAGCATTTCGCCACCCGGCAACCGCTCGTCTCGGCGGCGATCGTACTGGGAGTCTGGCGCGGTGTTGTTGCTCCTACGACGCCACGTTCGGCTGCCGCGCGCACCATGGCCATGCTGCTGCTCGTCGAGCTGCTGTCCTTCGGTGTGAGCGGCATTGATGTTCGTTCGCGTTTTGTCGTGCTCCTCATGCCGCTGCTCGCGGTCTTCGCCGGTGGGGGAGTTCTGTGGCTGACCGAGTCGGCGGCGCAGCTGATGCCTCGCCGCCCGGTGCTTGCCGGTCGTCTGGCCGGCGTCGGGATGGCGATCGCGGCGGTGGCATTGATCGTGGTCGAGCAGGCGTCGGCCATCATCCCTCACCGCGACCCCGGCGCCGACGCGGGATGGTGGGCGAAGTGGTCGCCACCGGTGGCGCTGTCGTCGCTTGCACTCGATCGGAACACCATCGGCGGTGACGCAGTGATCGTCGCCAATGACGAACTCGCGGCGCTGCTGGTGCTTGGCCGAGTGGACTTCTGGTGGCCGCCGGATGCGACCTCTGCTGAACGCTACGGCTTCGCCGAGCGGCGACCAGGCGAAGCCCGAGGCATCTACGCCGGTGCGACGGTGCTTGCGGACTCGACCGCCGTCCAGCGACTGATTCGCGATCGCGGCGGCCGCGAGGTGGTCGTGGCCCTGTTCAATACCGGCAAGTTCGGATTCGATCGCTCCACCCTCCAGGTCCTGATCGACCAGGACGATGCTGTTGAGCTGGAAAAGCGGCCCGATGACTGGCTCATTGCACGATTTCGCCCGCGACCTTGAAACGCCCAGGGCCGAGACGTCACTAGTCACCTGAAATGGGGTTGATCCGAACCCGAAGGGCTGATATCAGTGTGCTCCCCCGCGGTTCAGATTCACGGTTCATGGAGGTTTCGCCATGAAGACTAGTGGAATTGTCGGCGTCGCGGCGTGGGTTGGCATCGCGCTTTTTGCAGGCATGTCCTGCAGTGAACGCGAGTCCCGCACCCCGGTTGGACCGAGCGCGGTCGCCGGCGGGTCACACCCTGGCAGTCTGTCCCCAACTGCCCAGTATTCGGATCTTTCGATCTTCGACAGTCGTTCGGGCCCCATGCTGGTGCGGTTCCCGCCGCGAAACGAGCCGCTCAACTTCAAGCTGCAACTCGAGGCGAAGTATCGCGACCAACTGCGGCGTTCCGCAGGGTCGACCTACGTCGATCCCGAAGGCGACATCGTCTGGACCACCGAATACCTGCTGTATCGATTGAATCTGTGCGGGCACGCCGATGCAGTCGCCAAGGTGCTCCGGCAGATCGACACCGGCGCGTTGCAACCGCTCTGCGGCAGCGCTGCCGAAGGCACCATCCCGTTTCCGCCGCGCAACGAACCGTTGGACTTTCGCAATCAGCTGGAAGCCAAGTATCGCGACGGGCTGCGCCGCTCGCCGTCCGCCACGTTTGTCGATCTCGAGGGCGACGTGGTGTGGATCACCGAGTACACCCGGTTCCGGGTGAACGAGTGCGACCACGATGACGCGGTGCAGAAGGTGTTTCGGATCATCGATGGCGCCGGCGATCAGCCCGTCTGTACCCGCGTCGTGCCGGTCGCGATCGCGGCGGTCATCAACGGGCCGAGCGGCACCGTCAATACCCGCAGCAACGTCACGCTCAGCGGGCTCAATTCGTCCTCGAACAAGGGCGCCATCGTCTCGTATCAATGGCGGTGCAGCAACACCCAAACCACCGACTGCTCCTCCAGCTCGCCCACGCCGACGTTTCAATACTTGAAATCGGGGCCTCTCGGTACCACGGTGACCCACACGGTCACGCTCACCGTACGTGATGCGGCCGGTAATTCGGCCACCACCACGTTCGCGGTTCGGGTCTCCCAGAACTACTAAACCGTCGGCGGCTGAGAGAGCGGTGACGGCATCCGTGACGCACATCAACTTCGACGTGATCGTCAGTCGCGAGTCAGACCGGTATCGGGCCCGCGTGGTCGAGTCGACCTCGGGGTCCGGGTCGGTCGAGTTCGCGGCGCCGTTTCTGAGCGTCGAACTCGAGAACATGTCGCTGCGGGTGTCCCGCTTCGGGCAGACGGGCCGCCGCACGCGGGTTCCCCAGATTGATTCCGCGCGCGACATCGGCGGGCGGCTGTTCGAGGCGGTCTTCTCCGGCGCGGTCCGCGATTGTTATCGCGGCAGCCTGGCGCAGGCGAACTCGGCCGGTCAGGGATTGCGGCTCCGCCTGCGACTCACCGACGTGCCCGAGATTGCGGCGTGGCCGTGGGAGTTTCTGTTCGACGCCTCGCAGAACCGCTTCATCGCGCTGTCGATCGAAACGCCGCTGGTGCGCTATTTGGATTTCGCCGAGCCGGTGGAGACGCTGGCGGTCAGTGCGCCGATTCGCGTGCTGCTGGTGGTGTCGAGCCCGACCGACCACACGCGGCTTGATGTCGAGCGTGAGTGCGGAAAGATGGAAGCGGCGGTGGCCGGCCTCAAGGCGGAGGGCCGACTCAACGTCGATCGGATTGATGTCGCCACCCTCGGCGAGCTTCAGCGCACGCTGGCCAGGCAGACCTACCACGTCCTTCATTTCATCGGTCATGGCGGCGCCGACGGGACCAGCGAAGGCCATCTGATGTTCGAGGACAACGACGAGCGTGGCTATGCCGTCGACGGCTCCACGCTCGGCACGCTGCTGCACAACCATCCGTCGATGCGGATCGCGCTGCTCAATGCCTGCGAGGGCGCCCGCACGCTCGGCGCGGATGCGTTCGCGGGGGTCGCGCAGCGACTGGTGCAGCAAGGCATCCCGTGCGTCGTCGCCATGCAGTTCGAGATCTCGGACGCGTCGGCGATCCAGTTCTCGAGCGCGTTCTATACCGCGGTGGCGTCGGGTCAGCCCGTCGATATGGCGGTGGCCCAGGGGCGATTGGCGATCTACTCCGAGGTCAGCGATCTGGAGTGGGCGACGCCGGTGCTGTACCTGCGTTCGCCTGACGCCAGGATTTTCGCGCCGCAGGCCCCGACCGCGAGTTCGGTGGCGAGGGTCGACCTCGGCGCCGCGCGCGGCGAGACGACCACCGCGGATCCGGCCGGCCCGATCACCACGAGGCTGGCCGCCGCCACCTTGACGCTGATGTTCCTCGGTGCGGGCCTGGCCCTGTGGGCGATCGCGCACGTCACCTTCAATCTCGTGAGTTGGAGCGTGGCGTCGGCGCTCATCCCGAACCTGGCTCCCCTGGTCTCGGTCGTGGCGGCGCTCGTCAGTGGCCTCACCTACCTGCTCACGGGCAACGGGTCGACGCTGGTGGCGCGTATCGGGCGCCGGCTGGCCCTCGGGCCTGATGGGCGTCCGCGTCTCGATCGACTGGCGATCGGCGCCACGGTCGCGGTCGCGTCCGTGGCCGTGGTGGCGCTGACACCAACACTGAGCGTGTCGGAGGTTGCCGGCGACCTGGAACAGGAGAGCGGCTGGAAGTGGATCGATGCGACGGCCGAGGGCGTGCCTGAAGCGGTGTATCGCGAAGCCAGCTGGTTTGTCGGACTGGGACACGGTCACGACGCGCTGCGGCTCGAGGTGCGCATCGAACCGTTCGCGTCGGTGATGTTTGGCCGGGTCCTCGCGCCCGCCACACTCCTCGACGACGCGGTGCAACTGCCACATCCCGGCAGGAGGGAACCGCTGCTGGTGCACAGCCTGGCGTCGTCCTGGCCGTGGCAGCGCGGCCGTCTGCGTTTCAAGATCGCGCGCGATTCCGCCGTGGAGGAGACAGCTCCGTATGTGCAGATTGATACCCGGATCGTCGATGCAGCGGGTCATGTGCTGGCGCAACAGTGTCGGAGCCTGCAGACGCGGTGGTCTGCTGGCTCTGGTGCTGGTCGGTCTGATCGCTGTCCACCCATTCGCTGACGCCACTGCGGCTGCGCAGTCGCCGGTCCGTTGGGTAGCGGTGTCGACATCGGCACCGGACAGCGTTCGTGATCGCATGGCGCAACTGTTGCGCGAGTATGTCGGCCGCGTGCTGCCGCTCCGCCCGCCCGAGTCACTCACGGCCGCCGCCGCGAAAGATGCCCTGCGCAGTGCCGATCCATCGCAGACGCTGTTCCTCGTGACCGACAGCGTGACCCTGAATGACTTGATGGCGACCAACGGGTGGCGCGAGATGGCTCGCGTCGGACTCGAGCTCGTCAATCCGCGGATCTGGGGACGCACGCTTTACGTGTTCGCGCGCGGCGGCCCGCTCGACCCGAACACGCCTCTGAAAGGCTGGGTCCGCTGGGCCGGTCCCGCCTCACCCGAAGTTCGTAACCGCGCCACGGCGATGCTGCGGCGACTCGGCTACTCCAACGTCTCCTTTGAAACGATGAACGTGGCGCGCCGCATGGCCGATGGCCTCGACCTCGGTGGAGCCGCCGGCGGCGTGGACATCGTGTGCATCTACGATGAGGAGCCATCGGCATTCCTTGACAGCTTTACGCGCGCGCTGCGCGGCGGGGTTCGACTGCTGCTGCTCGAGCCCGACGCCAACCAGCTGAGCGCGGCCGACGGTGTTCCCGCGGCCACCGTACCTTACGCCGCCCAGCACTTTTACGTCTGGCCCAAAACGGTGTCGCCCTCGGCCACCACGCCCACCGCATCGGTGGTGGTGACGCCGCCGCACGCCGCGCTGCCGGTCAACGAGGCGCGGTTGCCGCTGTTGCTGACCAACGCCCGCACCACCGGCGCGCTTGCCCTGGTCGAGAAGGCCTCGACGATCGGGTTGAATCGCGTGGTCAGCCAGGCCTATCTTCGCGCGCTGTTCGAATCGGGCGTGAGCCGGTGCAACGAACGCGACCCGATCTCGGCGGCGCAGTTCAAGACGGTGTTGCTCAGTTCGTTCTTCACCGGCCGCGACGACCCGTACGCCGTCGTCGCGTTGAGCGCGCATCTCGAATACGTGCGCAGAATGCGCACCGCCGAGCCCGGCGAAGCGGACCCGGTGTCCGTCCTCAGGCAGTTGCTGTCCGCCGAACAGCAGCTGCCGGGCACCGATCACGCCGCCCTCGTGAAGTGGCTGAAGCAACGGATTGGCGAGCGTGGATCGAACCTGCGCGCGCAGTTTGCGGGCTCCCCGGACGAACGCATTTACCGCGACGCCATCGCGGCGATGCGCGCCGCCGTCAACGAATCCCGGCCCGAGGAGCGGCGGCGGCGGCTGACCCAGGCGCATGACCAACTGGTGGCCCTTGCCGAAGCCGCGCCGGTGTCGACCTGCGGCCTGACCACGCCCGATCGCGGCTTGTGGTCGGCGATCGACTTCGAGCCCTATTTCTTTCTCGCGGTGATCGACGCGATGACGAGCGCGGAGGCGCGGCGATGATCGACGCGAACCGCAGCGTCGCAACCGGCGTGGTGATGGCGTGCCTGGCGCTCGCCAGCGCCGCCGCGGCCGCGCAGACCAACGAGCGCATTTACGAGGACCTCGATTTCCGTTTCGTCACCCCTGGCGCGCGCGCGGTCGGCATGGGCAAGGCGTTCGTCGGCCTGGCCGACGATGCCACCGCCGCCGAAAGCAATCCGGCCGGGATGTCGAACCTGCTCGAGCAGGAGTTCTCGGTCGAGTTCATCGGCACCCAGATCACGCACGAGCGATTCGTTCCGGGAGGCACGCAGCCAACGCAGGTGTTTGGCGAATACGTCGCGACGCCGTCGTTTCTGAGCTACGTGCTGCCGATGAAACGCTGGACGCTGTCGTTCTTCAGGCACGCCGTGCAGGACTATCGCGAGAGCTTCGGGTTTGCCGAGCGCGCGCTGCCCGGTTCGGGCGACAATTTCGAAGACGGCGCCTTTGGCACCATCGTCGCCCAGAGCGAGAACCACGGCGTCAGCGGCGCGTTCGTGGTCCATCCGCGCGTATCGATTGGCGGCTCGTGGAGCTACTCCACGCTCACCCTCGCCAGCCGCGCCCGCTCCGCTTCACCCGAACGGCGGGGAGCGGTGCTGATCGAGTCGAATCCCCGCAATGGCACCGACACCATCGATTCCGACGCGGCGCAGTCCGTGGTGCTGGGCGTGCTCTACAAACCGCTGCGCACGGTGTCGGTGGGCGCCACCTATCACAAGCGCGTCACCTTCCAGGCGGACACCACCTTCTTCGGTCAGTTCCTTCGCACCAGCGTGCTGGGCGACCCGTCGACGCGCGAATCCGTGGTGCGCACGGGAGACCGCTTCACCGTCGACTATGTCATGCCATCGCGCGCCGCGGTCGGCGCATCGTGGCGGATGCTGCCGGCGTTCACGGTGCTGGCCGATTGGTCGCGCATCAATTACTCGGAACGCATCACCGACAAGTTTCTGATCGTCGACTTTCACGATCCCGATGCCGGCTTGATCGTTGACGAGCACACCCGGGTCTGCAAGCAGCCGTGCAACTTCTTCATCTCCGACGTGTCCGAAGTGCACGCCGGAGCGGAGTTTCGCTGGTATCGACCCGGGTTCACGATGGCGTTTCGCGGCGGCGTGTTCTCCGACCCGGATCATCCACTGCGCTTTCGCAGCGGCGGCAACAACCTGGAGCACCCGGCCGACCCGATCTTGAACTTTCGTTTCAACACGCTGCAGCCCCGCACCCACTACGGCGTGACCGGCGGCTGGGGCATCGCGCTGAGGAATCGGGTTCAGGTCGACGCCGCCATCAGCCGTGGCGATGACGCGTCGGAGGTGGTGGTGTCGATGGTGATTCGAGTGCGGTGAGTGTCGGAGTTACGCCGGGACCATTGTGATCCCGGCGCTTGTGAAGGAGCGTATCCGTGGGTAGAGTCCATTCTCGCGTTGTCGGTCGTCAGATCGTCTGCGGAGCCGCAGTCCTGCTGCTGCTGGCCGTCGCCGGCGCTCTTGCCGGCGCACCTCCCGAGGCGCAAGCCGATGATTACGGCTACGACCCAAGCTACCTGAACGCCGAGCAGCGCGAGGGTCGCGACACCTGGTACTTCTGGACCGCGGGCGACGAACGATTCTGGGTCGAGATGGCCCGAGTCACCGACGGCAACGTCAACCTGCTCAACTACATCGATTCCCGTCGACACGGGCGGCGCTTCCGCGAGCTCGGCGCCATCACGCAGCCGGGCTGCGAGGCGGCGACCGGACCCGACCAGTACGGTCTCTGGCTCGATCGCTGCGATCAGCCCGCCGTGGCCGGCGTGCCCGGCGACGCCAGCGGCATCGTCGGTCTCAGGCGATTCCCGAACCCGAAGTTCGATGCCGCACAGTGGGACGCCGCCAAGTATCTGCAGCACCCCGAAGGGATGCAGCCGCCGTACCTCGTCGGCATGACCTGCGGGTTCTGCCACATTGGTTTCAGTCCCATCAAGCCGCCGGCGGATCCCGAAAAGCCGGCGTGGATCAATCTGGCCGGCACCATCGGCAACCAGTATTGGGAAGAAGGCAAGCTGTTCAGCCTCAACATGAAACCCGACGACTTCCGCTGGCACGTGGCCGCGCGCCAGCCTCCCGGCACCTCGGACACGTCGCGCTTTGCGACCGATCACATCAACAACCCGAACGCGATCAACACCATTTTCAACCTCGCGGCCCGGCCAACCGAGCAGGAACGGCAGCGCGATGGTTCGATGCAGGCGGTGCACCACATTCTCAAGGACGGCGCCGACTCGGTGGGCGTGGCCGGAGCATCGTTGCGCGTTTACGTGAACATCGGCATGTGCGGCGACTACTGGATGACCCGCCACGACCCGGTGTTGGGCATCGCCAAACGCCAGCAGCCGTTCGAAATGGACCATGCCCGCGCGAACTGCGAGGACTGGCGGCGCACCGAAGCGCGGATGGCGAACGCCGAAGAGTTCCTGAAGCTGATGAAGCCGCTGCTGTTGAAGGACGCACCGGGAGGAGCCAACTATCTGACCGCCACACCCGACACGCTCTCGGCCGGTCGCCGCGCCTTCGCGGCCAACTGTGCTTCGTGCCATTCGAGCAAACAGCCGCCCCAGGGCACCACCGATCCGGTCCAGTGGTTCCGCACCGCCGTGGAAAGCCCGGATTTTCTCACCGACAACTTCCTGTCGGACGACCGGCGCCACTCGGTCATCCGCATCGGCACCAATGTCGCGAGGGCGGTAGCCAGCAATGCCACGCGCGGCAACATCTGGGATCAGTTCTCCTCAGACACCTATAAGGAACTGCCGGGCGTCGGCACCCTGAACAACCTCTATAACCCCCGCGACCCATCCAAGCCGATTCAGTTCGAGATTCCTGGCGGCGGACGCGGCTACTACCGGACGGCGTCGCTCACCAGCATCTGGGCCACGGCGCCGTTCCTGCACAACAACTCGGTTGGCATCTTCGTGAAGGATCCGTCGGTTGCCGGGCGGATGACGGCCTTCAACGACGCCATCGTGAAGATGCTGTGGCCCGAGCGCCGGTTGGGGGTGCAGTCGATTCCGGTCACGACGGTCGACAGCACGGTGACGGTCAGTGGCACCAGTCGGCGGGTGCGCATCCCCGCCGGCACGCCAGTGGACTATGTCGCCCGCGTCGATCCGACGCGGCTGCCCGACATCGTCCGCAACAGCGTGCTGCTCAACTTCTTCTCGGATGCGTCGATCTATCGGCGCATGCTCCGCAACAACGCGGCGCCCGACTTCGTACTCGATCGCGGCCACAACTTCGGGGCGCAACTGAGCGACACCGACAAATGGGCGCTGATCGAGTTTCTCAAGACCTTCTAGGAGAGCAAAATGGCCGACATCATTTTTGAGCCGCTGCACTTCAAGAATCTGACCGTCAAGAACCGCGTCTTCCGGTCGAACATTTCCGGGCGGTTCGACAACTACGACGGTTCGGGCAATCAGGCTCGCATCAACTGGGAAGTCAAGTTCGCGAAGGGCGGCGTCGGCGCCATCATCTCGTCGTTCGTGCCGGTGCACCTGCGCGGCCGCATCGTGCCGAACTACGCGATGATCGACAACGACTCACGGATTCCGTTCTGGCAGGCCGTCGGCCGCGCGGTGCATGAGCACGACTGCAAGTTCATCATGCAGCTCAGTCACGGCGGCCGCCAGCGCGATATCAACGGGGTGGAGTACCCGAGCGGGCTCAGCTCCACCGGCAAACAGGACCCGATCCACGGCTTCAAGTGCGAGCGGATGACGGTCGCGCAGATCGCCGAGGTGGCGCAGTATTTTGCCGATGGCGCGCGGCGCGCTCGCGCGGCCGGCCTCGACGGCGTCGAGCTGCACGGCGCCAACGGCTACCTGATTACCCAGTTCCTGAGCTCCGCGATCAACGACCGCAAGGACGACTACGGCGGCTCGCTCGAGAACCGCGCGCGGTTCGTGCTCGACGTCGTGCGCGCGATTCGCGCCGAGGTCGGCACCGACTTCCACCTGCAGATGAAGATCAGCGCCACCGACCATGACGATGCGGTGGGGTTCTTCAGACGCGGCCCGGCGGGCAACACCATCGAGGACTCGGTCAAGGTGTGCCAGTGGCTGGTCGAGGCCGGCGTCGATGCCATTCACGTGTCGACCGGCAGCTTCTTTCCGCATCCGATGAATCCCGCCGGCGTCGACCTGCCGGTCGAAGACCTTGCCCAGTCGTACGACACGATGATCTCCAGCGGCGAGCGCACCTTCCTGAACTACCTGCTGTTTCGTGGACATTCCGGTGAGATCGCGCGGCGCGCCTGGAACAGGGCGGCCGGCGATCCGAACGGCATCGAGGGCGCCAATCTCGCCGATGCGCGACGGATCAAACAGGCGGTGGCAGTGCCGGTGATCTGCACCGGCGGGTTCCAGACTGCGTCGGTGATTCGCGCCGCGATCGAGCGCGGCGATTGCGACGCGGTCAGCGCCGCCAGACCGCTGGTCGCCAACAACGACCTGGTGCGGATGTTCGCGAACGGACAGGACACCGCGCCGAAACCCTGCTCCTATTGCAACAAGTGCCTGGTGAACGTCGTCGAGAACCCGCTCGGCTGTTATGACGAGCGGCGGTTCGATTCGCGCGCCGAGATGATCGACCAGATCATGTCGGTGTATACGCCGGCGCCGGTGTTCGCGGTGCGGCCATGACGCGGCGGGCGCTGGCGACGCTGGCGGCGATCGCCACCCTCGCGCTGGCGGCGGCCGTGCCAATTGCCATGGGTTCCGGCGTTGCGGCGCAAGACGATATCGTCACGCACTTCAAGTACGGCTCGGTCGGCACCGAGCCCACGGTCGGTCTTCCGTACCCGATCTGGCGAGTGTTGCCGGTCCTGTTCGCGGACAAGCTGCCGAATCGTCCGGGCGACGGGTGGGAGCGTCTCGGCTTCATCTTCGAAAGCGGCGCGCCGCAACAACGCCCGATCGGAACCAGCTACCTGGAGGAACGTGTCCCGCTGGTCGGTCTCAACTGCGCGGCCTGTCATACCGGAACCCTGCGTGAGTCGCCGACCAGTCCGCGACAGGTCATTCCCGGCATGCCCGCGCATCAACTGGATCTGCAGGGCTACGCCAACTTCCTGACCGCGTGCGCGCGCGATCCGCGCTTCGAAGCCGACACCATGATCGAGGCCATTCGCAAACAGGATCCGGAGTTTTCGTGGTTCACCTCGCTGCTGTATCGATTTGTCGTGATCAAGCGCGCCCGCGACGGCATCCTGGAGCGCGCGACCATCAATGCGTGGTTCGATAATCGTCCGCTGCAAGGGCCCGGGCGCGTCGATACCTTCAATCCGTACAAACGGCTGTTCAATTTCGATCTCACGGCCGACGCCACCGTGGGTACCGCCGACCTGCCGCCGCTCTTCAACCAGCGTCTCCGCCAGGGAATGTGGCTGCACTGGGACGGCAACAACGATCAGGTGGAGGAACGAAACAAGAGCGCGGCGATCGGCGCCGGCGCCACCGAGACGTCACTCGATCTGGCATCGCTCGATCGGGTCGCCAACTGGGCCCTCGATCTGAAGCCGCCTGCGTATCCGGCGGCCCGCATCGATCACGCCAAAGTCGGGCGCGGCGCCGAGGTTTATCGGTCGGCGTGCGCCAGCTGCCACGCCCTCGACGGCGCGGCGGTGGGCAAGGTGACACCACTCAGCGAGGTCGGCACCGATCCGGAACGGTTGAACTCGTTCACCGCCGCGCTGGCGGAGAAGATGAACACCATCGGCACCGGCCGGCCGTGGAAGTTTTCGCACTTCCGCAAGACCAACGGCTACGCCAACATGCCGCTCGACGGCGTGTGGCTACGGGCCCCGTACCTCCACAACGGCTCGGTGCCCAGTCTGCGGACGCTGCTGTTTCCGGAGGAGCGTCCACGAACCTTCGTTCGCGGCTACGACGTCTACGACTGGCAGAAGGTGGGCTTCGTGTCCGAGGGCGCGGACGCCGAACGCGGCGGCGTTCGTTTCGACACCAGCGAGCGCGGCAACAGCAACGCCGGGCATCTCTACGGACGCGATCTGCCGGCTGCGGATCGCGAAGCGCTGCTCGAATACCTGAAAACCCAATGAGAATCATCATCGCTGTCGTGCTGGCGTCCGCGGTCGGTGTGTGGACCGCCGTGTTCGCGGCGGCCACCCAGCCGGTCGACGGAGCGGAGCATTTCAAGTACGGATCGGTGGGGATCGAGTCGGAAGAGGGGCTGCCGTACTGGATCTGGCAAGTGCTTCCGCGGATGTTTGCCGACCAGCTTCCCGGCGGTTACGCGTCACTCGGTTTCGTCTGGGAACCCGGCCGGGAGTTGCCGGTTGGGTTCTCGAAGAAGTCCGTGCTCGGGTCGGATCGAGTCGCGGTCAACTGCGCGTTCTGCCACACCGCCACCTATCGCACCAGCCCGGAGGCGCCGCGCGTGGTGGTGCCGGGGGGCGCGACCACGCGGACCATGCCACAGGCCTATTCGCGCTTCCTCGAGGCGGTGGCGGCGGATCCCCGGTTCAATGCCGGCGCAATGCTCGCCGCGATCGGCCAGATGACCAGTCTGTCGTGGACCGAGTCGTTGTCGTACCGGATGTTCCTGATTCCAGGCACGCGCAAGGCTCTACGCCGGCACCGTGAGGAGTTTGCGTGGATGGACACCCGGCCGGGCTGGGGCCGCGGTCGGATCGACCCGCTCAACCCTTTCAAGTTCCGCCAACTCCGCCAACCAGTGGACGACACGATTGGCAACTCCGACATGACGCCGCTCTGGGCGCTGGGGCTGCGTGATGGTCGCGCGCTGCACTGGGACGGGCTCAACTCGTCGCTGCGAGAGGTGATGGTGAGCTCGGCCATCGGCAATGGTGCCAGCAAGACCTCGGTGGACCTGGCCAGCCTCGAGCGCGTCGGTGAATGGCTCGAGTCGGCCGCGCCGCCGCCATTTCCGTTCGCGATCGATCGGACGCTGGCGGCCGACGGCGAGCGCGTCTTCGCCGCCGAGTGTTCGCGCTGTCACGCGCCGGGCGGACAGCGGATGGGCGAGGTGATTCCGATCGATGAGATCGGAACCGACCGCCACCGCCTCGACGCCTGGACCGAAGCCGCGGCGGTCGCCTTCAACGCCGTTCCATCCGGGGCGTCGTTTCCGTTCAAGGGTTTCAGGAAGACCCGCGGTTACGTGGCGATGCCATTGGTCGGCGCCTGGCTGAACGCGCCGTATCTCCACAACGGATCGGTGCCGACGATGCGCGATTTGCTCGAGCCCCCGGAGCGGCGTCCGTCGCGTTTCTATCGTGGCTATGACGTGATCGATTCATCGGGTATCGGGTTCGTGTCAGACGACCCCGCGGCCGGCGAAGGCGAGTTGTACGAGACCGCGCAGCCCGGCAACAGCGCGGCGGGACACCGCTACGGAACCGAGCTCACGCCGGCGGCGAAGCGGGCTCTAATCGAATTTCTGAAAACGCTCTGACGATGGCTCGAGCGATTGAGGTGTGGCATGGCGCTCTACGCATTCGACGGCACCGGCAACGAGGACGAAGAGTTCGATACCAACGCGCTCGAGTTCTTTCGCGCCTACCAGGATCCGCTGAAGAACGACGATCCCGGCCAGGCGCTGGGGTCGCTCTATCTGAAAGGCATCGGCACCCGCGCGCGGACGCGGACCGGCGACCTGCTCGCCGAGAAATGGGGACTGGGCGGCCATCGCCGGGTGCGCGAGGCCTTGAATCGACTCGAGAACAATCAGGCCGCCGGCGACACCGCCATCCACGCCGTCGGATTCAGCCGCGGCGCCGCGTTGGCACTGTCGTTCGCGAACGAGATCGCACACAAGTACCCGGCGTGGCCGATTGGCTTCGTCGGCCTGTTCGATGTCGTGGGTCAGTTCGGCGTTCCCGGCCGCGAGCTCAACGCCGGGCACGATCTGCGCAGACCGCCCAACGCCAGACGGGTCTGCCACGCGATGGCGCTCGACGAGAGCCGCGCGTTCTTTCCGCTGACCCGGCTTGGCAGCGAAGCCCGGCCGGACGCGGAACTCGCCGAAGTGTGGTTTCGCGGCGTCCATTCGGACGTCGGCGGCGGCAACAACAATCGCAGTCTGAATTGGATTGCGCTCCAGTGGATGTATCAGGAGGCGATTCGTCACCACCTGCCCATCGACCCCGCCGCGGTCGCTCGCAACCTGGCGGCGCGCGTCGACCCCATGCAGATCAGCGATCACAAACTCGATCTCAAACTGCGGCGCGCCATCCGCAACACCGACTTGCTGCATGTCTCGGTGCAACTCGGACCTGGTGCGCCCGGCCGGCCTCATAACGAACCGCCCGTCGTCCTGCGCCGCATCAACGATGACGGCGTCATCGCATGAGCGACCGCGTTCGCCCGTTGAGTCGAGCGCGGATTCTCCGAGGAGCCAACCATGCCGAAAGGTAGTCTCACGATTGACGTGACCAACGCGCGCGGGCGGGCGCTCTCAGGCCACTTGCATATCGAACTCGATCCACATCAGCACGCCATCGGCGGCGATGCCATGGAGGTCGGCTTCGATCTCGACGGCCATCAGACGTTTACCATCGCCAATATCTCGTGTCATGACGGCCCCGGGACGCTCTACACATTCCGGCTGAACGCCGAAGGGCACAAACCGTACGCGTTCTTCCAGCTGATCAGGCCGGTGGCGAGGAATCTCCCGAGCGAAGCCCGGGCGCGACTGATGGCCAGTCCGAAGAAGATCAGGGACATCGAAGCGCCGGCCTACGGCAAGCTGCCCGCGACCTTCCGGCGAGCGCTCGAGCGCGCCGAGATGGTCGAGCTGATCGAGGAAGATCGCGACCTGGTCGGGTTGACCGGCTCCGCGCTCTACGACGCGATGGGCTCGCTGCGCAAGGCGTCGCTTCTCAACCTGGTGGCCAAGGGTATGCACAGCTCATCCGATCGCATTGCGTCATCCGTCCTCGCGCCGGCGATCCTCCGCCAGGACCGTTGCTTCGCGGTGGTGGCGCCGTCGCTCCATCCGCAGTTGTGCCGCTCCGATCGCTTCAAGTCGGCCCCGTCGCTGCTTCATCAACCGCCGCGTGGCTTCGAACGCATGGACAGCTTCAAGTCGAAGGACCCGCACGCCAACCTGCAGGTGACGTTTATGCGGAAGATCGATTCCGACGTGATGTGGGCCGACATCGACATCGACGAATCGAGCGGCTTCGAGCACGGTTTCGAAGTGATTCGTAACACGGTCGTCGACGGCCGAACCAATCCCTACCTGGTTCGCGAGTTGTTGTTGCTGTCGCAGTTCGACCAGCCGATCGATCCCGGCTACGACTTTACGTTCCGCTGACGCCGCCGCGGCTAGTGGGTGACGGCCTCGTAAATACGTCGCGCCACCTCGGCGTCGTCCAGGTAGCCGGCGATGCCATGGCGATTCTCGGTGCGGTTGCGAATATCGGTCTTGTTCTCGATCGCCGGCTGCGCCGGATCGAGAGGAAACACCGCGGTGGTCAGCGGAAACAGCGCCACCACGTCGCGCTCGTCCATGGCGTTCAACCAGGCGGCGGCACAAGGCGGGCAGCGAAGCGGGCCCGCCGAGCCGCGCACCGCCTTGCGAATTTCGGAGATACCGAGCGGAGACCCCAGGGTGATGAACAGCGGGGTGTTCCATCCGCGCGCGGCCCCTTGTGTCGACAGCAGGTGGTAAGCGACGACGGTGCCGAGCGAGTGTGAGACCACAACGGCATCGCGTCCTGCCGTCAGGGCCTGCGCCACGCCGTCGTCGATCTGCAGACGGACGGCGGGGTTGCTGAGGTACTGATACACGTCCCGGGTGGCGAGGGCGATGGCGGCGCCGCTGCCGTTCGGGACGAAGCGGTCGACCGCACGCAACACGCCTTGCAGCCATTCCCAGTTCAGCGGACCGCGCTGAACCACGTCCTGGCCGGCGACTTCAGCCAGTTGCGCGTCGGTGATGCCGGCCTGCTGCCGCACTTCTTCGAGGACGGCTCGCACGAAGCGCATTTCATCCTGATCGGCCTCGGTCCCGCGCACCACCACGGCGGCCGCATCACTGGCCGACCGCCCGGCGACCAGATCAAACAGCGTGTCGCCGTAGAACGGAAACCGGATGTCGGCATCGCCGAGCGGCAGCGTCAGGCCCGACTTTGCCAGTCCTTCGGAGAGGGCTTCGAGCCATTCGTGTTTGAGCGCCTTGGCGTCTTTGTGCTCCTGGGCGCGGCCGTGGATGAAGATCAGCTGTCTCACTACCGGACCTCCCCGCTCATTATGGCATCGCGCAGTAACGCGACCCCGGCACGATCGAACAACGACCACAGCGATTCGCCGACGCGCGCGCGAATGCCCTGCAGTGCCGGATGCAGGCGCACGCCGGCCGCGTCGACCAGGTCCCACCCCTGCCCGAGCATCGGCACAAAGGGCACCACCTCGGCATGCCGATCGATGGTCTTGCCACGCAGCTGTCGCGCCAGCATCGCGACGTCGAACAATCCACTCCCCAGGTCGTCGCGAAGATACGCCGACATCTCGCGCAGGCGATCGAGCTGCTGCAGATCGCGATAGGCATACGCTGCGTAGAGCGCCAGCGCCGGATCGACCCCCTTGGCCCACTGCATGCGCTGCGCAATCGCGAGCGCCTCAGGGCCCTCCAGCCGGAAGCGGCCGAGTTGTGACGCCGCCGACACGAAGCCGCGCAGCGCGCGCAATTCACCAACCCGCGCCTGATAGTCGTGCCAGCGCGGGTGGTTGCTGGACGGTTCGAGGGCGACGTCGACCAGTTCGTCCGCGCTGAAGGTGAGTGCCGTCAGGAAGCCGGGCACCACCGGAACGACGGTGCCGCTGCCGTTACCGAACACCAACAGCGCGCTCTCGGCGATCGGTGCAGGGAAGACCCGAAGATCGTTACCTTCCGCATTGGCGAACTCGGCCCGCCCCCGGGCGATCACGAATTCGGCGATACGCGCACCAGCGACCTTGATCCCGCATTGCGTTTCGTGATGGTCGGGACCGAACGTTTCCGCCACCGTCGCGGCGGCCGCCGCCATCTCGGCGATGCCGGGAACCGCCGCCGCATTGCTGATCGCCGCGCTGAGCGCGGTTGGCGAGTCGGTGACCGCGACGCGAACCAGCTCGCGCATGGTGGCGGTTGCGTCGGCCGGCGAGACCGTCACTGCCGGCGGCGCTCCGGCAGACTCGGGCACCGCCGCATCCGGTGCGGCGCGACGCGATGAACGGCGCGGCATCGCGGCGGCTTCTGAAACATGTTCGACTCGCGACAGCCAATTGGCGTGAGCAAGGACGATGGCGTCAGGGCTCTGGTTGACGCGCGCGGCCAGCCTCGCCGCGACGATGCGGCGCGGCATCTCCGCTTCGAGATAATCGCGAAGGCGTGCCGGCATGACGTAGCGGGCCGCGTCGCCCGCCGTGGCGCCTGGTTCGAGCACGCTCGGCGTCTGGCCCGAAACGGCATCGAGAAACGCCGTGGTGTAGAGCGCCAGGAACCCCGTCGCGGCCTCCGCGGGATCGCGAATCTCCGCAGCGGTCTTGCCCAGTCGGCAGGCGAAAAACTGATCCACCGGTTGTGCCCGATCGCTGCCGCCATCGTTGGGAAAGACGTCCACGCCGCGAACGTTCTGCGCCTGGATGCCTTCCGGCGCCGTCCGGCACGCGTCCGAGATAAAGGCGACGTAGGGAATGCCGCAATAGCGCGCCAGGTCGACGCTGCCGGCCACGTTGACCGCGGCGCTCGTCCTGACCGGCGCGTCGCTCAACAACCAGTGTTCGCTGCGGTTGATGTTGACGCCGTGACCGGCGAAGTAGACGAGCAGATGGTCGACTCCCGGGCCGTCGATTACCGACTTGATGGCGTCGAAGATCATGTCGGGCGTGACCTTCGTCCCGCCCCGATCGGTGAGGAGAATGGCCTGCGTCCGATCGCTCATTCCCTGCCCGAGCGCCCACTGGTGCATGCGCTCGGCACCGGCCGCGGCATCGTTCAGCGTCTGGAGTTGTCCCGTTCGATCGACGCCGATAAACACACCGGCACGCCGCATGGGTCGCACCTTTCCTGGACCTAAGTTCGGGGGGGAAGGTGTGCATGATTGCATCAGGTACGGCGTTCGTCAACCGGCGCGTCAGCCGCCGGTGGAGGCGGGGCGATGGCCGTGGCGGCGCACATATTCCCCCTTAAGCGGCCACGCTGCGATAAGGTAGCAACCTCCGATGCGACGGCAGCTCGCCCCCCGCGTTCTCGTCCTCGGCGGCTTTGCCCTGGCCGCGTTGTTTTTTGCCTGGCCGCTCCCGCTGCACATGGGCACCCATCTCACGGGCGATCCCGGCGGCGATACCGGCGTGTACGTCTGGAACCAATGGGTGTTTCACCACGAGGTCACCGGCGCACGCAACCCGCTGACGACCGGGACCATCCTCTCCCTCACGCCGGAAGTCGATCTCTCGCAGCACAACTACACCGTGTTCCTCGACCTGCTTGCCTTGCCGATGATCTCGGTGCTCGGCGTGGTTCGTTCGTTCAACATCGTGTTCCTCCTGATGTGCGTCATCAATGCGTTGGCGGGGTATGGACTCGCCCGTCGAGCGATGGGGGCGGGACGCTGGGAAGCCTGGTTGGCAGGTCTGGCGTTTGCGTGGTCGCCGGTGTTGATGGCGCGAAGCACCGGCCACTTCAGCCTCGTCGCCGCGGCGCCGCTGGCGGCCTTCATGTGGGCGCTCTTCACCGCCGAACAATCACGGTCGCGACGCGATGCGGCCCTGGTCGGCCTCTGCATGGCGTGGGCAGCGTTCTCGGACCCCTACTTCGGCGTCTACTGCCTGATGATTGCGGGCCTCTACGCGGCAACGACGATCGTGCGCATCAGGCTCTCGGCCACGCCGGCCAGGCTGCCGTGGTTGTGGATCGTCGACGTCCTGATCATCTCGGTCACCGGACTCATCGCCGGCATGCTGGTCGGCGTTCGCGGCGTCTTTTCGGTGATGGGCGTCACGGTCAGCGTTCGCGAACTGTATACGCCCGTCCTGGTTCTCACGATATTGATCGGCCTGCGGCTGGCGATCTCGCTGCGGCCGCGCTTCGAGTCGCTCACCCGGTTCCAGCCGCGCGTGCTGACGCTGGCCCTGATCGGCATCCTCGCCTGCGCCGGACCACTCGCGCCGGTGATCTTCGGACTGAGCCGGCAGGCGATGGATGGCCGGCTGGTCATGCCGCCCATCTTCTGGCGCAGCAGTCCTCCGGGCGTGGACTTGCTGTCGCTGGTCTCACCCAATCCCAGTCACCCGCTCGTCCGCCTGTTCGCCGGCGACTGGCAGGCCGCTGCGCCGACGAAGTTCGTTGAATACGCGGCCTCCGCCAGCTGGGTGGCGCTGATCATCGTGGCCCTCGCGGTCTGGCGGGGCGGCTACCGCCCGCGCGCCGGGTGGTGGTGGCTCACCGGCGGCTTCGCCGCATTGTCGCTCGGGCCCTTCATCCATGTGGCCGGATTCAACACCCACGTGCCGGGACCCTGGTCGCTCTTTCGATATTTCCCGGTCATCGGCATTGCCAGGACGCCCTCGCGTTTTGCGATCGTCGTCGCGCTCGGCCTTGCCATCCTGATGGCCGGCGCGCTCGTGGCGCTCGTCGCACGATGGCCGCATCGCCGCCGGCTGATCCTGAGCCTCGCCACCGTGCTGCTGGTGTTCGAGTTGTCGCCCGCACCGCGAAGGCTCTATTCGGCCGCGATCTCGCCGGTGTTCGACACCATCGCCGCCGATCCACGGCCGGTCCGCGTGCTTGCCCTTCCGTTCGGCGTGCGCGACGGCACCTCATCGGCCGGCAACTTTCGCGCGCGGTCGCAGTTCAATCAGACGCGACATGGCAAGGCGTTGATGGGTGGATACCTGTCGCGCATTTCAAGCAGGCGAATCGCCAGGATGAAGATCGAGTTCCCGACGCTGGCGGTGCTGATGAAGCTCAGCGAACCGGAAGCGTTGAACGCGGATGACCTCGCGTTGCTGCAAGAGAACGGCCGGCAGTTCGTGCAGCGATCGGACCTCGGCTACGTCGTGCTGGATGAACGCTTCATCTCGCAGGACCTTGCCGCTCCGGTGATCGCGGGATTCGGCCTGCGGGAGATCCAGCGCGACGCACACCTGGTGCTCTACGAGACGACCCCGCAGTCTGGACATCAGAATTGATGCGCGCGTCCAGAGTGTGCGGCGTGGTCGTCGCGGTCTTCCTCATGGGCGAGATGTTTGCCGCGCAAGGGACGACGCCGTTGGCTCGACTGGTGCCGGCGCCGCTGATCGAGCTGCCCGGCGCCATCGATTCCAGCAATCCATTCATCTGGGACTGGGTCGACGGCGTTCGGCAGTTGTTCGTCGTCACCTCCTGGGGCGGCATCCCGGTCGCGTCGTCGGGGCCCTCGCTGGAGCAGCTGCGGCGGGGCGAACCGGTGACCTTTGCCACGCACCCCGGTCACGGCGTGTGGATGGAGTCCATGGTCCCTGACGATGCCGGCAACTGGTACGGCTTCTACCATCACGAGCGTCCGGCCGATGAATGCGGCCGGGCCGAGCGGCAGCTGCCGCGCATCGGCGCCGCCCGCTCCGTCGATCGCGGACGAACCTGGGACGATCTCGGCATCGTGCTCGACGCGCCGGACGGCTCGTCGCAGTGCGGCTCGACCAATCGGTTCGTGCTCGGCGGCGTCGGCGATGTGTCGGCGCTACTCGACGCCGATCAGCAGGACCTCTACCTGTTCTTCAGCCAGTACTCGGGCGGCGTCGAGCGGCAGGGGGTGGCGGTGGCGAGGCTGGCGTGGGCCGATCGTGACGCCCCGGCAGGAAAGGTGTCGATCTACAACGACGGAGCGTGGTTACCGGCCGCCGCATCGCAGGGTGGGTCGGCGACGGGCTGGTCGTATCCGCCAGGCACGCCGCTCGCCCGAGCCACCAGGCCGTTCCACGACGGCGATCAGGCGGCGGACGTGTTCTGGGGCGCTTCGGTTCACTGGAACACCTACCTCGAACAGTACGTCATGCTTCTCAACCGCGCGAAAGACGACAATTTCGGGACCGAGGGCATCTACGCCGCATACGCGCCGTCACTCGCCGATCCGCGACGGTGGACCGCGCCGCAGAAGCTGATGAACGGCGGAGAGTGGTATCCGCAAGTCGTCGGTGTTGAAAGCGGCCTCGGGACCGATCGTCTGGCCGGGCGCCGGGCGCGCTTCTTTCTGACGGGGAAGTCAAACAGGATGATCGAGTTCGAACGGCCGTAAGCGCCGCCACCGCCGCTTCACGCGGGCTTGAGGGTCAGCGCGTCTCGTCCAGTGCGGCCAGTTGACGCAGTAACTCATCCGGACTCACCGGCTTGACCAGATGGCCGTCGAAGCCGGCGGCGCGCGATCGCTCCCGGTCCTCGGGAAAGCCATAGCCGGTCAAGGCGATCAAGGCGAGAGGCCTCGGCCGCGACTCGGCGCGCAGTTTCTGCGCCAGCTCATAGCCGTTCAGGCCTGGCAACCCGATGTCGATGAAGGCGATGTCGGGGTCGGCATCACGGATCACGGTCATCGCCTCGAAACCATCTCCGGCTTCCAGCACCACATGCCCCTGCGACTGCAGCATCATTCGGTACATCTCGCGGGAGTCGGCGTTGTCGTCGACCAGGACCACCGTGCGACCGGTCCCAGGCGCAGCCACCGTTCCTGGCTCCGCGCTGACCGGTTCGGCAACCGGCAATCTGACGAGGAACGTCGACCCCAGGCCTTCGCCTTCGCTCGAGGCGGCGACCGACCCGCCGTGCAGTTCGACCAGCCGCTTCACCAGCGTCAAGCCGATGCCCAGTCCGCCCTTGGTGCGCGCGATGGTGTCAGTGCCCTGAACGAACAAGTCAAAAATATGCGGTAGCAGTTCGGCGCTGATCCCGGCGCCGCGATCGGTCACGCGCAGCACCGCCTCGTCGTCTTCGCGCGTCAACTCGATGCGCACCGGTTGATCCGGCGGCGAGAATTTCAACGCGTTGGACAGCAGGTTGCCGACGATCTGCTCCAGCCGCACCGGATCGCCGTTGACGCAGACCGGCTGCAGGTTCAGCTCGACGGACTCGAGCGAGGTGCGTGCCGCCAGCACCGCGCCGACCGACGCGCGCACGTTCTCGGCGAGGTCGATCGACCGCCGGGTCAGCGTGATCTTTCCGGTGACCACCCGTCCGACGTCGAGCAGATCGTCCACCAGCCTCGCCATGTGCACGACCTGCCGCTGGATGACGCCGCTGACGCGAATGGCCGCCGGCTCCTTGAGCCCGAGCGCTCCGAGCACCGACACCGCACCCTGAATGGCGCCGAGCGGATTGCGCAACTCGTGCGCCAGCATCGCCAGAAACTCGTCCTTGGATTGGCTCTCGCGCTCGGCCCGCCGCAGCGAGCTGATGTCGCTGACAATCAGGGTCCGGTACTCGATCTCGTCGAGCGTCACCCGGCTGACCGACACGTTGACCGCGAGCGACTGCTTGCCGCGGGGCAGGGTGCCGTAAAACTGTCCTTCCCCCTCCATTAGCAGCGGCTCGAGCGAGGTGCGCGTCGCGCCGTCGATGAGCGAATAGATTGATATGCCGACGACCTGCTCGAGGGGAACCGTGAACAGATTGGCGAACCGGCGGTTGCAATAGATGATGTCGCCGCTCAGGCTCAGGGTGGCCGCGCCCTCTGCCATCTGTTCGACGAGGGCCCGATACGGGGCATCGGCGCTGTGCAGGGTATACACCCGCTCGCCGGAGTCGTCAGCCACCAGCAGCGCATCGACCTCGCCCTCGCGAATGGCCCGCAGCGTGTCTTCGGCCTCGGCGAGCTTGGCTCGCAGGTCGTCGAGTTCGCTCATCGCCCGACGTGTCCGGGAGGCCGTGCGCCCATTCAGGCTATCTCGCCGGACGCAGGTCGAGGCCCAGCAGCAGCCGCTCGGTGCTCGACATGTCGCCGATCACCCGCCTTAGCGGCAACGGCAGCTTTTTGATCAACGTCGGCGCGGCGATGATCTGCTCGCCTTTGGCCAGGGTCGGCTGCTGGTAGATGTCGATGATCTCGAGCTCGTAGCGGCCGTGCAGGTGCTGTTCGCAAATGGCCCTGACGTTCTCGACGGCCCGGGTCGAGCGCGGGGTCATGCCGGTGATATAGAGGCGAAGCACGTAGCGCTCGGTGCCCCTGCTGCTGGCCGCCTGCTCCAAGTCGGTCGCCATCTTGGTGGGGTCGTCGCCAGTCATGGTCAGGGCCGATGCCGGGGGCGAAGATCCAGGCCCACCAGCACGCGCTCGGTGTCCGACAAGTCGCCGATGATCTTCTTGATCGGCGCGGGCAGCCGCCGCACCAGCGTCGGCAGCGCCAGGATTTGGTCGCCGCGCCCGAGCTGTGGATTCTCGATCAGGTCGATCACTTCAATGGTGTAGCGTCCGGCGAGATGCTCGTCGCAAATGCGCCGCAGGTTGGCGAACGCTCTGATCGCCTTGGGGGTCTGGCCGGCGACGTAGAGGCGCAGGTCGAAGGTGGCGTCTGGTTCGGTCACGACCGCTCCTCCGCACCCGCCTCGGACGGCAGGATCGTGATGCCGGTGCCGGTGAAACGGAACTGGCGCACCTCGTCGGAATGCGCCATGCCGCGCGACTTCAACACGTGGATCCATCGCTGGCGCCGCCGGCCGCTCAACTCCGCCGAGGTCAGCACCCAGCTATCCATCAGAGAGGAGATCATCGTGTCGGTGGTTTCCAGTTCGGCCGCCGACGAGGTCAGGCTGGTAAACAGCGCGGTGATGTTCTGGGTTTTCAGGAAATCGATCAACCGCGTCAACATCGTCCGGACGTCGAACTGCGTGCCCACCGTCATCAGGTTGGTGATCGGATCGACCACGACCACGTCGGGCTTGAAGCGGTCGACCGCCCGGTGCATCAGCGCCAGATGGGTCTCGAGGCCGTGCCGGCTCGGGCGATCGGCCTGGAACTGCAGCAGACCCTGGTCGACGAACGGTTGCAGGTCGATACCGGCCGACCGCATGTTGCGGATCATCTGCTGAGCCGATTCCTCGAACAGGAAATACAGGCACCGTTGCCCGCGGCGGCAGCACGCCGCCGCGAAGTGGGCCGACAGCGTCGTCTTGCCGGTGCCGGCGGTGCCGGAGAGCAGGATCGTAGTGCCGGCGTAAAATCCGCGTCCGTCGAGCATGTCGTCGAGCGCCGGCACCCCGGTCGGCACGCGCTCGTTCGAGGCGGAATGGGACAGCAGGAGCGACGTCACCGGCAGCACGTTGATGCCGTCCTGATCGATGAGAAACGGGTACTCGTTGGTGCCGTGATGGGAGCCGCGGTACTTGACGACGCGGATCCGCCGGGTGGAGATCTGATCGTGCACGCGATGATCGAGCTGGATCACCGCGTCGGTGACATACTCCTCCAGCCCGTGCCGCGTGATGGTCTCGTCGCCCTTTTCACCGGTGATGAGGACGGTGAGGTCGCGATCGCGCAGCCACCGGAACAACCGCCGCAATTCCGCGCGCAGGATGGCCTCGTTCTGCAGCCCGCCAAACAGCGACTCGATGGTGTCGAGCACCACGCGCTTGGCGCCGATCGACTGCACCGCGCAATCCAGCCGCACGAACAAGCCCTCGAGGTCGTATTCGCCGGTTTCCTCAATCTCGCTGCGATCGACGTGAACGTAGTCGACCAGCAGCTTGCCCTGCTTGGTGAGATCGGCGAGATCGAAGCCGAGTGAGCGGACGTCGGCTGCCAACTCTTCCGCGTTCTCGTCGAAGCTCATTAAAACGCCCGGCTCGTTGTAATGCAGGGCGCCATTCACCAGGAACGTGATGCCGAGCAGGGTTTTTCCAGAGCCGGGTCCGCCCGAAACCAGGGTGGGCCGGCCGGCCGGCAGGCCGCCATGGGTGATTTCGTCCAGGCCGGAGATTCCGGTCGGGGCCTTCTGCAGTTGAACGCGAGCGTGCTCGTCTGATTTCATCGTGGCTGACGCAATCCCCTCATCATAGATCTTGAAGCTCCGACCGAGGCAGCACAATTCAACTCGGGCCAACCGAAGAGGTGGCCGACACTTGCCAATCGATTAATCGGGTGTGGGGTCTTGGACCCACGCGTCTAACGCGCCGCTTTTGACGCTTCTATCGCGACCACGCCGTTGACGAGAGCAACCGCGTGGCCGTAGCACTCGCAGGTGGTGCGTTCAAGCGCCGGGCGATCGAGGATCCGCATTCGGCCGCGGCGGTATTGGACGAAGCCCGCCTTCTGGAAGCTGCCGGCGATCGCCGTCACCGCGGGCCGCGTCGCGCCCAGCATCATCGCCAGGAACTCCTGCGTGATGTCGAACTCCGCGGACTGCATCCGGTCCGAGGCAATCAGCAGCCATTTCGCGAGCCGTTGTTCGAGACGATGGGTGGCGTTGCAGCTCGCCACCTGCATGACCATGGCCAGCATCGCGCAGTCGTAGCGGTTGACGATCTCGGTGAACGGTCCGCATTCGAGCATCGCGTCACGAAAACGGTCAGCAGGCAGCCGGTAGCATTCCTCCGCGGCGCCCTGCACGATCATCTGCACGTTGGATGCGAATTCCCGGTTCGGCAGAATCGCCGCGAGGTTGGCCATGCCTTCCCGGCCAACCGTGGCCACCTCCACTTCGACACCGGAGGCATAGACCACGACGATCGAGATGAAACCCCCGCCTGGGAAGAAGACGTACGGCGCAATTTCGCCCGGACGCTGCAAGATGTCGCGGTACGGCATGGCGACGACGTCGAGGTGAGGCTGCAGCTTGTTGTAGGCGCCGCTCGGCAGGCCGGCCAGCAGCAGGTTCGATACTGTTGCCTGATCGGGTTGTCGACGCACGGCTTCGCGCGTCTGGAGAGAGAAACCTTCGGTGATGATGCACGCTAACACGCCCGCGCGAACTGCGTATGTCCGATTCTTGACATACCGAGCACGCGTCCGGCGTCCTCTGTCAGGAAGGCGCTCGACCGTCAAGCGCGATTTGCGCTACAAGAATCCCGTGAGCGTCGCCAACCAGGACCCCTCGAAACTCCCTAGGGAGTGCCCGAAGTGCAAGGCCCCGGAGGGCCAGCCCTATCGAGCGGGTACGGTCTCCGGCCGCGACCATATTCGGGTGAGCCTTCGCTGCCGGCAGTGCGACCATATCTGGACCCAGGATCTTCCCGGCCGGCCGGCCGACAAGAACCCAGGCGCATGAAACCGGCTCCGCACCATCACTCGCCGGGAGGCCGTCGGTCGAGTCCCTTGAGCGATACC
Source organism: uncultured Acidimicrobiia bacterium (assembly GCA_963795125.1). GTDB lineage: Bacteria > Acidobacteriota > Vicinamibacteria > Vicinamibacterales > UBA2999 > 12-FULL-67-14b. Next base: position 300,780 of record CAWCGQ010000004.1, read on the forward strand.
GCGAAACTGAACGGCACGCGTGCCGGATTGAAGCACACCTTGTCGTCGCACGCCTGATACTCGAAGGCGCCGGTGATGGTCACCGAGGTCATCGTCGCCAGCAGCTTCTGAGCCTCCGGTGTCGCCAACAGCGTGATATCCCGTCGCAGGCGGAACGGCTTCATGAACACTTCCACCCGTTCGTCCAGCGGCTTGAAGTGATAAATCTCGGACGAGGGATACACCGTGGCCTGGGGACGCAGCCACGGCTGCGGATCGATCGTCACCTGCACCACCTGGTAGCTGTGCTTGCCCGGCGCGTAAAGATGCATCCCGGGTTTGGGCGTCACATCGAACGTCAGCGCCAGCCGTTCGCCAGGCGCGGCCACCGCGTCACTGACCGAGGCGGTCATCGACAGGTGCCTGGTGTCCGATGTCATGGACCGGCCTGCGCCGCCGCTTCCGAGCGTGCTCAGAATGGTTGCGGCGGTGTAGCGTTCCTGGTAAGCGTCTTCGAAAAAGCGGGACTGTACCACGCCCTTGCGATCGACGATGAAGGTGCCGGGATGGGGAATGCCGTAGGTACTCGACTTCGGGTCGACGGTGTCGTTCAACAGGCCGTAGTTTTTGATGGTCGCCGATCCCGGATCTGCAATCAGCGGGAACGTGATCCCCCGCGAATCAGCAAACTTCTTCAGCGTCTCGGGAGCGTCGTAACTGATGGCGATCAGTCCGAGTCCCTGTTTGGTGATGTCGGCGTAGCGGCTTTGCAGCTCCACGAGCTGCGTTTTGCAGTACGGTCACCAATCGGCGGAGCGAAAGAACACCAGCATCGTGCCCTTCGGACCGTAGGTCGATGCGAGCGTGTGCGGCTTGCCGAATTGATCCACGCCCGAGATCGGCGGCACCGTCGTGCCGACTTGCGGGCCAATTCGGGACGTGTCGATCTTTTCAGGGGCCGGCTGGGCCAGCGCCGGCAGCGTCACCGCCAGCACCACCAGCAGAGCGAACAGTTGGATTCTCATCGCCCTCTTATCTTGCCTTGGGCGACCGCCAACGTCACGACTATTCCGAGTGTGGTCAATCGACACGGCAACGGGGTGAGCGCCCGTCAATCGCTGGCGTCGTGGGGTGCGTGGACCGGCTTCGACTCGGGTGAATAGCGCTGCCGCAAGTAGACCGCCAGCCACACCATCGCCGCGATCGACAGGAACTCGCTCTGCCAGTTCTGGAACGATTCAAACCAGAAACGCGGTGAGCCAAGGTAGGCCGCGAACTGCGAGGCCTGCTGGCCGTGCTCCACTTGGTCCTCTGCGAAGGCCGCGAACCCACCCCAGGCATGTCCGGCCCACGAGAGCAGAAACAGCATGACGAAGGCGAGGCCGAGCGAGTGTTCGTAGACCCGCAGCATCCAGCCGCCGCGCCGCACCGGCCACGGCGCGTCGGGAGTGCCCGCGAATTCGCGGGGATCGGCATCGACCAGCTCTTTCACATGAGGGCGCCGCGACTCCGGGGAGCCCTTTTGTACCAGGGAGGTGGTCAACAGAATGAACACCGCCATCTGCAGAAACTCGCTTTCCCAGTTCTCGAACACGGCCTCCCACAGGTGCCCGGTCGCAAGATACGCCGACAGCGCGATCGGTTCCCGGCCGTGGGTCGTGCGGTCGTCGTTGTATTCCCAGAAGCCGGTGACGAGCTGTCCTCCGAGAAACACCAGGAACATCGCCATCAGCACTATCGTCAGCGCGCGATCGTGCAACCAACGCCTCATCCCGAAATTCTCTCAGAAATCCGGACCGGATCGGCAACGCGGCCGTGCACCCAGGCTTGCGTCACCTTCGCGCACTCGGTAGGCTTCAGTCACGTGCGTCAGCGTTCCCCCGGCAATCCAGCCATTCGCTCGTGGTTTGCGGCGACCGGTCTGCCCGGGATCATCACGCTGAATGCCGTGGTCGCGCTGGTCGCGTGGGGACTGGCCGCGCTGGTGCTCCTGCCGACTTCCGAGGGGCGCGCCGTGACGCCGATCTGGCCGTCCGCGGGCCTCGCCGTCGCCGTGATCTACCTCGGCGGCTATCGGCTTCTGCCCGGCATTGTCCTTGGCTCGCTCGCGCTCGGCCTCGCTTATAACCCCTGGCCGCTGGCGCTGCTGCTGGCGCTCGCGCAAATCGTTCAGCCGGTGATCGACGTCCGCATCATGCGCGCGCTCGACTTCGATCCACGACTCGAACGGGTTCGCGATCCGCTCATCCTGTCGTTGATTGCCGGTCCGATTGGATCGTTCATCGCGGCCATGCTCGGGGTCGCGTTGACCCTCGCGTTCGGCGTGGGCGTCTCGGACACGGTGCCCTACGACTTCCTGCTGTGGTGGCTGCGCGACTGGCTCGGGGTGATGGTGATGGCGCCGCTGCTGTTTGCATGGCTCTACGGCCAGCCGGTCGAGTGGACGTGGCGGCGGGGCGTCGAAGCGCTCGCGCTGGTGTTGACCCTGGCCGGCGCGACCCGGCTGATGTTCGGGCTGTGGAGCCTTTTCGCGACGCGGGATGTGCCGACCGCGTTTGTGTTCTTCCCCATCGTCGGCTGGGCCGGCCTCCGCTTCGGTGCGCTCGGTTCGGCGACGCTGGTGGCGCTGATGTCGGCGTTGGTGATGGCGCTTGCCGGACGGGACGTCGGCCCCTTCTCCGCGTTCCCGGTTGAGTTCACCCAGTTGCTGTTGTTCCTCTTCCTCGCGCTCGGGTCGATCAGCGGCCTGCTGCTCGCCGCGATCATGGCCGAGCGGGACGATGCCCTGGTGAAGCGGTTGCTGCTGGAGGAGCAGCTGCGGCACTCGCAGAAGATGGAGGCGGTCGGCCGGCTGGCGGGCGGCATCGCGCACGACTTCAACAACCTGCTCACCGCGATCATTGGCTACAGCGAGATCGTGTTGCACTCGCTCGATCCCAGGGACCCGCGCCGCGCCGACGCGGAAGAGATTGGCCGCGCCGCCATGCGCGCCGCCGATCTGACCCGGCAAATGCTGGCGTTCAGCCGGCGGCAGGTGCTGCAGCCGAAGGTCATCGATCTCAACACGGCGTTGAGCAAGGTCGAGCCGATGCTGCGCCGCGTGATCGGCGAAGACATCTCGATGACCGTGACCGCGAAGGCCACCAGCGCATTCGTGCGCGTCGATCCGGGCCAGGTGGAACAGGTGGTGATGAACCTGGTCGTCAACGCGCGCGATGCGATGCCCCGCGGCGGGCGGTTGAGTGTCGAGACCGCCGACGCCTTCCTGGATGACGCGGCGGTGGCCGGCGCGCCCGACGCGCGCCCCGGCGACTATGTACTGCTGTCGGTGTCGGACAGCGGCACCGGCATGTCGCCAGAAGTCCAGGCGCGAATCTTCGAGCCGTACTTCACCACCAAGGATGTCGGCAAGGGCACCGGCCTCGGGCTGTCGACGGCATACGGCATCGTCCGGCAGAGCGAAGGCCACATTTCGGCGTCGAGCGAGGTTGGCCTCGGCACCACGTTCCGGATTTATCTCCCCAGGGCCGCGGCTCCGGTCGAGGTCGTCGAGCCGGCCGGCCTCGAAAAAATGCCGGAGGGGACCGAGCATATCCTGCTCGTCGAGGACGATCCGTCGGTGCGGCGGCTGTCGAAGGAGTTGCTGACGCGGCTCGGCTACTCGATCACCGAGGCGGCCTCGGGGCGCGCCGGTCTGGCGCTTGGCAGCGACGACACGCGGCATTTCGATTTGGCGCTGTGTGACGTCATACTCGGCGACATGAGCGGTCCGGCGGTCGCGGAAGCCTTGAGCGCCTTGCGCCCGTCGATTCGCGTGCTCTACATGTCCGGCTACACGGATGAAGCCATCGTGCGCACCGGCGTGCTCGAGGACGGCAAGCCGTTTCTGCAGAAACCGTTCACGCCGGGTCAGCTCGCGAGCAAGGTTCGCGAAGTGCTCGACGAAGAGGAGACCGGAATTTTGTGATCGGCACCACCATTTCCCACTACCGGATCCTGTCGCGGCTCGGCGCCGGCGGCATGGGTGTCGTCTACGGCGCGGAGGATACGCGTCTCGGCCGGAAGGTCGCGATCAAGTTCCTGCCGGACGAGGCGAACAACAACTCCGAGGCGATCCAGCGGTTCGAGCGCGAAGCGCGCGTGATCTCGAATCTCAACCACCCGTACATCTGCACCCTTTTCGACATCGGCTCGTACCACCCTGCCGCCGGTCAGGGGCAGGGCGCCCGCCAGTTCATGGTGATGGAGCTGCTCGAGGGCCAGTCGTTGAAGGACCGCCTCGCCCACGGCGCGTTGCCGCTCGACGAGCTGCTCGATCTCGGGGCGCAACTCGCCGATGCGCTTGACGCCGCTCACGCGCAAGGCGTGGTGCACCGCGATATCAAGCCGGCCAACTTGTTCGTGACCCGCCGCGGTTCGATCAAGGTTCTCGATTTCGGCGTCGCCAAGCTCGGCGAAGCCGGCCGCCAGGATGACGATGCCACCCTGGGCGGGTCAGGCGAGTTGACCACGCTCGGCACGACCGTCGGCACCGTGGCCTACATGTCGCCCGAACAGGCGCGCGGCCAGGAGATTGACGGGCGCAGCGACCTGTTTTCCGCCGGTGTCGTCCTCTACGAGATGGCCACCGGCCAGCGGCCGTTTCAGGGCGCGACGGTGGCGACGATTTTCGAAAGCCTGCTGACCAGGCCGCCAACGCCGCCTTCGCAGCTCGCAGCCGGCATGACACCGGAGCTCGAGCGGGTCATCCTGAAGGCGCTCGACAAGGACCGCGACACCCGGTATCAGGTCGCCGCCGAACTCGGCGCCGATCTGACACGCCTCAAGCGATCGGCGGAGTCGGCCACCGTGCCGGTCGGCGTGACGGCCGCACGACCCGGCCGGCCGGTGCCGCCGCTGCCCCGGCCGACCCGGTCGTGGCGAACACCCGTGTTCATCGGTGCGCCGCTTGTGACCGCCGCGGTGGCCGGCGCATTGTTCTTCTATCGCTCGATCGAAACGCCGGCGCTGGCCCAGCGGGAGGCGGTGGTGCTGGCATCGGTCGTCAACCGCACCGGCGACACGATGTTCGACGACACGCTGGGAGAGGCGCTGGCGCTGCAGCTGCGCCAGTCGCCGTTCCTGAACGTCGTGCCCGAGCAACAGGTCCAGGCGACGCTGCGATTGATGGGGCGCGAGCCCATGACGCCGCTCATGGCGGAGGTCGGCCGCGAGGTCTGCCAGCGCGCCGGCGCCAAGGCGTTACTCGGCGGCACCATCGCGATGCTCGGAACATCGTACGTGTTGACCCTCCACGCGCAGGACTGCGTCGAAGGGAAGATCCTCGCCGAAGAACAGACCCAGACCCCGACCAAGGAAAGCGTGTTGACGGCGATGGGTACCGCCGTCTCCGCCTTCCGCGAGATGCTGGGCGAGTCCCTGGCGTCGATTCAGCGCTACGACGCGAAGATTGAAGCAGCGACCACGCCGTCACTCGAGGCACTGAAGGCCTACAGCCAGGGACTGCGGACGCGACGCACCACCGGCGATTTCGATGCGGTGCCGTTCTTCCGACGCGCCATCGATCTCGATCCCGAGTTCGCGCTGGCGTATGCGCGGCTTGGCACCGTCTACGCGAACCTCGGCCAGGGCGACGAGGCGAAGAAGATGGCGACCCGCGCCTTCGAGCTGCGCGACAAGGTGAGCGCGGTTGAGCGCTTCTACATCGAGGCGCGCTACTACACCACCGCGCAGCCCGACTTGCAGAAGGCGCTCGACAGCTACCGCGTCTGGCTCGCGACGTTCCCGAACGACTACACCGCGCTGACCAATTCGGCGATCCTGCACAAGCAGCTGGGCGATCGCGCGGAGGCCATCCGCAAGCTCGAGCTCGCCACGCAGGTGGCGCCGGATCAGCCGCTCGGCTGGACCAACCTGGGGCAGAGCTACCTCGAGGGCGGACTGTACTCGGATGCCCGCCGGGTGATGGAAACCGCCATCAAGCTCCAGGATTCGACCAGCGCGCGCGTCGGGTTGTATCAGGTCGCGGTGCTGACCGGCGACGCGGCGCTGGCCGAGCAGCAGGTCGCGGCGGTGCGCGGCCGCCGCGATGAAGTCGACATGGTCGCCATGCGGATGTTCGCGGCGACTTTCCGCGGACGCATGAAGGAAGCCGCCGGGCTGGCCGGCGATCTGCAGGCGGGGTTGGTCGCGCTCAGCCGCGGCCAGAGCGCGGGGACCGGCTTGTTGCAGCTGGCGATCAGCGAGGCGATGGTCGGCCTGGGAGACGCAGCGAACGCGCGCATCGAGAAGGCCGACGCCGACGGCATTCTGGGAGACAGCGTTGCTGACGACCGATTGGTGGTGGCCGCCATCCTGAGAGACGCCCCCGCCGCACACGCCCTGCTGCCGAAGGCTTTGGAGGAGCAGCGAAAGTTCGCCGGCGCGGCGCCCCAAGGCGCGTCGGTCGGCGAGCGGGCGATCAAGGCCCTGGTCGCGCTGGCCGAGGGCAAGCCCGCCGAGGCGGCCACCCTCCTCGAACCCGTCAGCTTCGACGGCTCTCACGCCGAACTCGCGAATGTCTGGACGATCGCCAAAATGCTGGCCGGCGATCTGCCGGCGGCCGAGAAAGGTCTGAAGTTTCTCACCTCCCCCCAGGGACGAGGCAGCATGAGCGCGGCGAGCCCGTATGGCTACGCCATGCTCGCGCGCGTGCAGGCGCAGATGGGGCAAAAGGAAGAGGCCCGCAAGCACTACCAGCAGTTCTTCGAGATCTGGAAGGACGCTGATCCCGATCTCCCGCTGCTCGTGCAAGCCCGGGCCGAATACGCCGCGCTCGGCTCCTGATCAGCGGATCGTCTTCGGCGCCTGCTGCCCTGCTGGAATGAGCGTCGTGTACTTCAGTCCGTCGAGCAGCGCGCTTCAATCAGCCTGGTGCGGCTCATCGCCGCGGCCGCCCGCGCGATCTCGGTGAGCCACAGATACGGCGAGCGTGAGCGGTCGCATCATCGGCGGATCATAGCTCGGCGGCAGGTTCGTGGCATGCTAGGCGCGATGGTCAAACGCGCTTTCGGTGTCATCGTTCTGATCCTGGTCGGCACCACCGCCTGGGCACAAGGCTCGCCGGTTGAATACCGCCTGTCGTTCCCGTCGCCCGAGCATCGCTGGATGCAGGTCGAGGCGCGGTTTGAGAACGTGCCAAACGCAGCGCTGCAGCTGCGGATGGCGCGCACCTCGCCGGGCCGTTACGCGCTGCACGAGTTCGCCAAGAACGTGTTCGACGTCGCGATCGTCAACGGCACGGGCCAGCCGATCGCCGCGACGCGTCCCGATCCGCACCAGTGGGACGTCGCCGGCCACGACGGCACCGTGGTGCTGAGCTACAAGGTGTTCGGCGATCGCACCGACGGCACCTATCTCGGCATCGACGACGTGCACGCGCACATCAACATTCCGGCGGCGCTGATGTTTGCGCGCGGATGGTTCGAGCGTCCCGCCCGCGTCACGTTCGTGCAGCCGCCCGGAAAGAAGTGGCGCGTCGCCACGCAGCTGTTTCCCACCGCCGATCCGCTGGTCTTCACCGCCCCGAACCTCCATTACCTGATGGACAGCCCGACCGACTTCAGCGATTTCACGTTGCGGGAGTTCACCGTCGACGATGGCCGGAAGCGAACCGGGCCGCCGCCGACGTTTCGAGTGGCGCTGACCCACGACGGCACCGAGGCGGAGGCCGATCTGTTTGCCAGGGACGTCGAGCGGATCGTGCGCGAAACCATTCCGGTGTTCGGCGAGCTGCCGGATTTCGAGACCAACACCTACACGTTCCTGAGCGTCTACTTGCCGTGGGCGAACGGCGACGGCATGGAGCATCGCAACAGCACCTCGCTGACGAGCGCCGGCGCGTTGCGCAGCCCCGCTCAGCGCTCGGGCATCATCGGCACCGTCGCGCACGAGTTCATCCACGCCTGGAACATGGAGCGCATCCGCTCGCGAGGCGTCGAGCCGTTCGACTTCGAGCAAGCCGACATGAGCGACGACCTGTGGCTCGGCGAGGGCTTTACGAGTTATTTCGACGGCCTGATCCAGCATCGCGCCGGTTTCACCGACCTCGACGGCTTCGCCGGCGAACTCGCCGGCGTCATCAATGCGGTGCAGCTCAGCCCGGGGCGCATGTTTCGCAGCGCCGTCGACATGAGCCGTCTGGCGCCGTTCGTCGATGCCGCCGCTTCGATCGATCGCACGGCCTGGCCGAACCTGTTCATCTCGTACTACACCTACGGCCAGGCCATCGGCCTCGGACTCGATCTGTCGCTGCGCGATCGCTCGAGCGGCGCGACCACCGCCGACGACTACATGAAGGCGCTGTGGGCGCAGTTTGGCCGGCCCGGCCAGAAGGAGCCAGGCAAGGTCGGCACGACCTACACCATCGACGGGTTGAAGGAGACGCTCGCGAAGGTATCCGGCGACCGCGCCTTTGCGAACGACTTCTTTTCGAAGTTCGTCGAGGGCAGGGAACTGGTCGACTACACCCGGCTGCTGGCGCGGGCGGGATTGGTCGTCCGCAAGCGGACGGCCGGGAAGCCGTTTGCCGGAAACACCGCGTTGGGTGCCGGCGGCAGCGGCCTGCGGGTGAGCGGGCTTGTGCCGTGGGAGTCGCCCTTGTACAAGGCGGGCGTCGCCCAGGACGATCAGCTGCTGACGCTCGATGGCACGGCGCTGACGTCGCTCGCCATCTACGAGGCCGCCCTCGCCAGGCACCGTCCCGGCGCCCGCGTGACCTTGCGCTTTGTGAGGCGGAGCGGTGAAACCGTTGACACGACGATGACGCTCGAGGAGGATCCGCGCATCGAGGTGGTGCCCATCGAGAAGACCGGCGGCACGTTGACCGACGATCAGAAGAGGTTCAGGGAATCGTGGCTCAATTCACTGCAAACACGCTGACGCTGACCATCGCCGCCATCGTTGCCTGGGGCTTGTCCTCCGCGGTGTTGGCGAAGGAGGAGCAGGCGATTCGCAACGTGCCGCGGATTTCAATCGACGAGCTCAAGACGCTGATCGACCGCCAGGCGGTGCTCGTCATCGACGTGCGCGATCCGGAGTCGTTTGCGAAGGGACGAATTCCCGGAGCCGTCAACATCGATTACACCGAGATCCTCAAAGAGGGCGGCCGGTTTGCCGGCGAGCAGCGGACCATCGTCGCCTACTGCGCGTGCGCAAACGAGATGACGGCGGCGCGGGCCGCGGTTGATCTTGCCGCGCGGGGAGTCCCAGGCGCGAAGGCGCTCAAGGGCGGATGGGACGAGTGGGTTCAGCGCGGCGAAAAAATCGAGAAGTGACTATCTGAGGCGCGCCAACTCGCCGGCCTGCCACGTCTCCCACGCGGCCGGATCGACGACATGGTACTCACCGCGCATCCGGTAGTGGCCCAACCCGCATAACTGGGAGCAGGCGATCTCCCAATCGCCGGTCGCAATCGGCGTGAACCACACCCGCGACGTCATGCCAGGCGTCGCGTCCTGCTTCACCCGCATCTCGTTCAGCGTGAAGCTGTGGATCACGTCACGGCTGGTCAGCTGGATGACCGCGGTGCGATTGACCGGCAGCATCAAGACGTTCAGCAAACCCAGGTCGTCGGCCGCGGCCGGATCGGCGCGATCGATTCCGATCGGGTTCGAGGCGCTGATGAGTTGAACCGTCGTGCGCCCGAACACGCCATCGGGGCCGGGGTAATGGATGTTCCAGGCAAACTGCTCGGCGGCAATGCGAATCTCGAGCGGCTGCGCCCCGGCGGGCGGGGGCAGATTGCGCGCCGACCAGGCCGGAAGCGCCTGGGTCGCGAGAATGATCACGTCGCCGGCGACGACAAGGCCGATCGCGATGGCCGGCCACATGCCGCGGATCCCGTCCTGGCGAGCCTCTGGATTCGCGCGGCGGCGAAACTTGACGAGCGCCAGGATCATCACCGCCAGCCACAGCACGAAGATCAGCAGCATGTGCGCGTGGACGCCCACCAGGACCGCGTCGAGCGCGGCGGCGTGTCCGGAGGCCGCCGTGGGCAGCCAGCCGTTACTCATGCGCGACGACCGATCGTGCCGCGGCGCGTTCGCCGACCCACAGCCGGTATCCGAATCGCACCATCAATCCGGTGACGATCGCCGTGACCAGGATCAACACGCCGGCACCGGCGCGGATCCCTTCCGTGATGGCGGTGCCTTCGGGTGAGACGCAAATTGGACAGGCCATATGTCAGGTGGTCAGGCCGTCAGGTGGTCGGGTAGTCAGGCAGTCAGGTCGTCGGGTGTCACACAAAGTAGAAGCCCACCACCAGCATCAGCCAGATCACGTCCACGAACAACCAATACCGCCTGGTGGCGTCGACGCGGGCGGCCCAGCGGTCCCGGTCCTCGACCGACATTCGATACGACGGACCGGCGAGCCAGCCCGTGAACACCGCTCCGGCCAGCACGTGGACGACGTGGACGCCGGTCAGCGCGAACCAGCACCCCCACATCACGCTGGTCGCGGGGGTAATGCCTTTCTCGATCAAGGACAGGTCGCCGACGATCTTGATGGCGACAAACGTCAGGCCGAGGGTATGAGCAGCGATCAGCCGAATGCGTTCCTTGCTGAACGCGGCGCTCGCGCCAACCAGCAGCAGCGTTTCCAGCCACGGGAACCCGCCGGGCAGCTTCGGCCACTCGATCGATCCGGCGCGCAGCATCACGTAGGCCGAGAACAGTGACGCGAACAGCATCGCCTCGGAGGCGATGAACAGCCACATGCCCAGTCGAGCCGCCGTCGTCCCGGTCGGCTGTGTTGAGGTTGGGGTCGGGTCCCGTGTTTCAACACCGGCTGGGCCGGAGGTGGGGAAAGACGGGACCTGGTCCCGCATGAAACCTTTCGCCAGATTCCAGAGGAAGGGGAGTTGGAAAAGGCCGAGCGCGAACGCGGCGTAGGTCATGTGGGTCTGCCACTGCAGGGTCGGCTGCGCGTGCGCGTAGCTGGCGCCGGCGTCCCACAGGCGGCGATTCACCCCCATCAATCCAATCGCGAACATCGGCATGAAAATCAGGTTCATGCACACGAACGATCCCCAGAAATGGATCTTGCCGAGCCGCTCGTCCAGGGCCCGTCCGGCGATCTGGGGAAACCAGTGATAGATGCCGGCAAACAGCGCGAACACCGTTCCGGGCGCGACCAGGTAATGAAAGTGCGCGACCACGTAATAGGTGTCGTGCAGCGCGACGTCGCTGGCGGCGAGGCCGAGCGGCAGGCCCGTCAACCCACCGATGCCGAACATCGGCAGGAAGGCCAGGGCAAAGAGCATCGGCGTCGTGAAGGTGATCGACCCGCCCCACAACGTCAGGACCAGCGACGAGATCAGGATCACCGACGGGATTGAAATGATGAACGTCGTCACCTGGAAGAACGTGGTGAGCGTCGTCGCCATGCCGGTGAGGAACATGTGATGGGCCCACACCACCATCGACATGCCGCCCATGAAGAGCACCGCCGACACCATCAGGCCATGGCCCCAGAGCGGCCGCCGCGCATTGGCGGTGATCACTTCCGCGACGATGCCCATTGCCGGCAGGATGAGGACGTAGACTTCGGGATGGCCGAGAAACCAGAAAAGGTGCTGCCAGAGGAGCGGGTTGCCGCCGCCGGCAATGCCCTGCAGCGGCACGCCGCCGACCATCAGCCCGCTCGGCAGGAAGAAGCTGGTTCCCACGGTGCGATCCATCAGTTGAAGCACCGCGGCGGCCTGCAGCGCCGGGAAGGCGAGCAACAACAGCAGCGCCGTAACCAGCTGCGACCACACGAAGAACGGCAAGCGGCCTAACGTCAGGCCAGCGGCCCGGCATTGCACGATCGTGACGATCATGTTGATGGCATTCAGCGCCGACGACAGCCCGATCAGGAAGATCCCCACCAGCCAGAAGTTCTGCCCGGTGGTGGCGATCACCGCGAGCGGCGCGTACGACGTCCAGCCTGAGCTCGCGGCGCCGCCGTCGACGAAGAAGCTGGCGATCATGACGAGGCCCGCGGCCAGGTACAACCAGTAGCTCAGGGCGTTGAGCCGCGGGAACGCCATCTCTGGCGCACCGATGTGATCCGGGACGAGATAGTTGGCAAACGCCCCGGCGGCGAGCGGCACCACGGCCAGAAACACCATCACGGTGCCGTGCATCGCCACGAGCTGGTTGTAGAATTCCGGCAGCATGATGCCGCCAGGCGCGTTGCTCTCGCCGAGCCACAGCGAAATCCACGCCGGCAGCGGCTGGCCGGGCCAGGCCAGTTGCCAGCGCATCAGGATCATCAACAGGAAGCCGACCAGCAGGAAGACGAGCGCGGTGACGCCGTACTGCAGGCCCACCGTCTTGTGGTCGGTCAAACGCACAGGGTGATTCTATCCTTCGACACGCGTGGGGGTTCGCCAGCTCGCGACCATACCCGCACGGCACCCGCGTCGCCCGGCATAGAATGTCAACATCATGAACCGCAGAATTCTCATGGCGCTGGCGTGCCTGTGTGCGATTGTCGTCACGAGCGCGGCGCTCGAGGCCCAGACACTCGAGCCGATCCGCTACACGCTCCGCTTTCCGGCCCCGCACACGCACTACGTCGAAGTCGAGGCGGCCGTACCGACGTCGGGCCGTTCCGAAGTCGAGGTCTACATGGCGACCTGGACGCCCGGCTCGTATCTGATTCGCGAATACGAGCGCCATGTCGAGGCGGTCAGCGCCACTGCCGGTGCGCGATCGCTCGCGGTCGCCAAGGCCACCAAGAACCGCTGGAGGATCACGACCGGCGGAGCGGCGAACGTGACGCTGCGCTACAGGGTCTACGGGCGCGAGATGACGGTCCGCAACAACTGGGTGGAAGCCGGCTTCGCAATGTTGAACGGCGCCCCGACCTTCATCACGCTGGTTGAGCGCGCCGCGCGGCCCCATGAAGTGCACGTCGAGTTGCCGGCGGCGTGGAAACGGGTCGAGACTGCCCTCGAGCCCGTTACCGGATCGCCCAACACCTTCCGCGCCCCCGACTTCGACACCATCGTCGACAGCCCGATCATCGCCGGCAATCCGGTGACGCGCGAGTTCACCGTCGACGGCAAGCGGCACGTGGTGCTGTTCGAGGGCGACACCGCACTCGTCGACGCCGACCGGATCGCCGCCGACGTGCAGAAGATCGTCAATGCCGGCAAGAACGTGATGGGCTCGCTGCCATATCCCCACTACCACTTCCTCAGCATGGTCACCGAAGCGGGCGGCGCGCTCGAGCACAAGAACAGCTACCTCGGAATGACCACCCGGTTCGTGACGCGCACGCACCGCGCCTACATGGGCTTCCTCGGCACGCTGGCGCACGAGTATTTCCACGCCTGGAACGTGAAGCGGCTCCGGCCGGTGGAGCTTGGCCCGTTCGATTACGAGAGCGAGAACTACGTCAAGACGCTCTGGGTGGCGGAAGGCTTCACCGACTATTACGCCGACATTCTTCCGACCCGGGCCGGCATCGAGACCAGGGAAGAGTTCCTCGACGGCATCTCGAACCAGATCGAGCAGGTGCAGACCGTTCCCGGACGGCTGGTGACGCCAGTGAACACGGCGTCGTTCGACGCGTGGATCAAGCAGTACCGCCCCGACGAGAACACTGCGAATGTCAGCATCAACTACTATCCGAAGGGCGCGGTCATCGCCTTTCTGCTCGATGCCAAGATCCGCAAGGCCACCGGCGGCGCGCGCTCGCTCGACACCGGCATGCAGTGGGCTATGCAGCGCTACTCGGGCGACAAGGGCTACACGCCGGACCAGTTCTACGCGGTGATGAGCGAGGTGGCGGGCGTCGATCTGAAAGGCTGGTTCGAGAAGGCCGCCGAGTCGACCGACGAGCTCGAGTACACCGAGGCGCTCGACTACTACGGTCTCCGCTTCCGTCCCGTCGACCTGCGCAGTGCGCGCGCCTACATCGGCGGCAGCACGCGCAACGACGCCGGCCGGCTGGTGATTACGTCGGTCCGCCGAGGCACGCCCGGCATCGAGGCCGGCTTGAACGTCGACGATGAGATCCTCGCGATTGATGATGTGCGGGTTCGTGCCGATGGTCTCGCGGCACGGCTCGATCAGTACCGGCCGGGCGACAGGATTTCCCTCACGGTGGCCCGCCGCGATCGCCTGATCAAGCTCGACGTCACGCTGGGACCGGAGCCGGGACGAACGTGGCGGCTCGAGCCGGCGCCCGAGGCAACCGCCGAGCAGGCGGCCCGGCTGAACGCCTTGATCGGCGGCAAGTAGCGCACGGGGCGATGCCCCAACCTTTCAGGTCCCTTTTCCGTCTATCCCTACGGCATGAAGTACCTGTATTCCGGCCTGTTCGTGGCGGTCGCGGCCTTCGTGAATCCCGCGGCGTCCAACGCGAACGAGCGTCGCGTGGTGCTGTCGGCTGACGCCGTCGCGATTCCGGCAGCGAGCCCCATGGTGCTCGACGGCAAGTTCAACGAGGAAATCTGGCAGCAGGCGCCGGCGGTCGTCGACTTCCTGCAGCGCGATCCCGACGAGGGTAAGGCGCCCACCATGCGCACCGAGGCGCGCATGGCCTACGATGGCGCGGCGTTGTATGTCGCGGTGCATGCCTACGACACCGACGCCGCCAAGATTGTCGGCATCCTCACCCGGCGCGATCAACGCTCGCCGTCGGACTGGATTCGCATCGTGCTCGATTCGTATTTCGACAAGCGATCGGCGTACGAGTTCGGCGTCAACCCGTCCGGGGTCAAGACCGATCGCTACTATTTCAACGACGGCCAGAGCGACGACGGCTGGGACGCGGTGTGGGACGTGCAGGTTGAGAAGGATGCCAATGGCTGGCGGGCGGAGTTCCGGATTCCGTTCTCGCAGCTGCGGTTCAACACCATGGCGGGGGGACCCGTCGGCTTCGCGGTGATTCGGGAAGTCGGCCGCCTTGCGGAAACATCGTCGTGGCCGCTGCTGTCGCGCAATGCCAGCGGCTTTGTGTCGCAGTTCGGCGAGCTGCGCGGGTTGACGATGGCCGGTGCGCCGAAGAAGTTCGAGCTGATGCCGTATTCGCTCGGCAAGCTCGACACGCGGGCGGTGGACGCCGCCGATCCTCTGAACGCCTCTCCGGATCCCGCGGCCTCGTTCGGCCTCGACATGAAGTACGCCGTGACGCCGGGACTGACCTTGACCGCGACCGCGAACCCGGACTTCGGTCAGGTCGAGGCGGATCCCGCGGTGGTGAACCTGGACGCGTTTGAAACCTTCTTTCCCGAGCGGCGGCCATTCTTCGTCGAGGGCTCCGGCACGTTCCGGTTCAACATGGACTGCAACGACGGCAACTGCACCGGGATGTTCTACTCGCGCCGCATCGGCCGGGCCCCGCAGGGATCGGCGAGCACGCTCGGCGACGAGTATTCCAAACAACCCGACTCGGCGACCATCGTCGGCGCCGCGAAGCTGACCGGACGTTTGGCTGGATTCTCGCTGGGCGCACTGACCGCGGCGACCGCGCGTGAGGGCGCGGAGATTGCGGGCGTCAACTCGCTGGCGCATCGGCGCCAGACCGTCGAGCCGCTCACCGGCTATACGGTGCTGCGCGCGCGCAAGGAGTTCCAGAACCAGTCGTCGCTCGGCTTCATGACCACCTCGACGAATCGACAGCTCGATGCGGACGTCAGCTTCCTTGCCGACAACGCCTATGCCGGCGGGCTCGACTACGACTGGCGGCTGTCGCCGAGGTACAGCGTCACCGGCTATTTCGCCGGCACCCACATCAAGGGCAGCGCCGACGCGATGCGGCGGCTGCAGGAGAACAACGTGCACGGCTTCCAGCGTCCCGACGCCGACTACCTCGGCGTGGACGCGGGAGCCACGTCGCTCAGCGGTCATGCCGGCTCGCTGTCGTTCGGCAAGATCTCCGGAGAGACCACGCGATTCAACAGCTACATCGGCTACAAGACGCCGGGGTTCGACACCAACGATCTCGGCTTCATGCGCCGTGCCGACGAGCGCAACCAGTCGAACTGGTTCCAGTGGCGGAACTTCAAGCCCGGCAGGTATGTCCGCACCCGCAACTTCAACATCAACCAGTACGCCGGCTGGAACTTCGGCGGCGACCGCACCTATTCAGGCGTCAACATCAACTCGCACTGGACCTTCGCGAACTACTACAGCATCGGCGCCGGCTTCAACCTCGACGCCGCGCCGTATCGCGATCGGGTCACCCGCGGCGGGCCGGGCGTGCTCGGCAACCCGGGCAAGAACCTCTGGTACTACGGCAACACCGATAATCGCAAGGCGTTGTCGTTGTCCTACAGCGGCGGCCACTGGGCCGACTCCAGGAACAGCTCGCGGCACGACATCATGCCGGGCGTCAACTGGCGCGCGACCTCGTCGATGTCGTTGAACGTCGGCCTGCGCTACTTCATCAACCACGACGATTCGCAGTGGGTGACCAACCAGGCCCTGGACGGCGGCTCACGCCGCTATGTGTTCGGCCGCATCGACCAGAAGACGATGTCGTTCAACACCCGCTTCAACTACACCATGACGCCGACGCTCTCGCTGCAGGTCTACGCCGAACCGTTCGTGTCGGCGGGGCAATATTCCGACTACAAGCAGCTGGTGGACGGCCGCGCCGAAGCCTACGAGGATCGCTATCGCGCCTACGCCTACGGCGGCAACGCCGACTTCAACATCCGCTCGTTCCGCACCACCAACGTGCTGCGCTGGGAATACCGCCCGGGGTCGTCGCTGTTTGTGGTGTGGCAGCAGGGCAAGTCGGACTACCAGCCGTACGGCGATTTCCAGTTCAGCCGCGACTTTGGCGGCGTCTTCCAGGCGCCGTCCCGCAACGTGTTCCTGGTCAAGTTCAGTTACTGGCTGAACATGTAGGAGAGCGTTTCCCGCTATGATCGCGGGATGTCGGTCCGCCAGAACATCCGCGATTTCTTCCACGGCGCCGCCTACGGCCAGTACGAGCGTGAGCTGCGCCGCCAGGCCGGCGAGCTGAACGACCTGTTCCTGCTGCTGTGCTACATGGAGGTGGTGGGCCTGCCCAACCCGGCCACGCTGTATCTGCTCGACATCTATCCGTACCTGCTCGAACAGTTCCACCACTGGCACCGCCGCATGGGCATGGATCGATCGCCGCTTGGCAATCTGCCATGCTGCTGAGCCACCGATTGACAGCGATTCGACACCGATGACGACACTGAACCGGCTGATCGACAAGCGGGTGTTGTTCTTCGGCGGCAAGGGCGGCGTCGGCAAGACAACGTGCGCGTCGGCGATGGCGCTGACCGCCAGCCAGGCCGGCAAGCGGGTGCTGCTGGTGTCCACCGATCCTGCGCATTCGACCTCCGACATGTTCGAGCGGCCGATCGGTCCCGAGCCGGTCGAGCTGCTGCCGAACCTGCACGGCCTCGAGATCGACGGTGAGTTCGAGTCGCAACGCTACGTCGCCAACGTCAAGGAACAGATCCGCGGGCTGTTCGGCCACCACATCATGAAGGAAGCCACGCGGCAGATCGATCTGGCCGCCAGCATGCCCGGCGCCGAGGAAATGGCGCTGTTCGATCGCATCGGCGGCTTGATTCGCGGCGAAGACGAGCGCTTCGACCTGATCGTGTTCGACACCGCCCCGACCGGCCACACGCTCCGCCTGATCCGCATGCCGGAGCTGATGGAGGCGTGGATCCGGGCGCTGTCCAAGTCGCGGCAGGCGATGCTCGGCATCGATCAGGATGACGCCACCGACCCGGTGATGATCCGGCTGGCCGAGCGGCTCGGCAACCTGCGTGAGTTCCGCGCCCGCCTGCTCAGCCCGCGCATCAGCGCGTTCGTGCTGGTGCTGGTCGCGGAGCGGCTGCCGATCGAAGAGACCGCCCGCGCCATCGAGCAGCTGAAAGAAGCCGGCGTCACGATCGGCGGCCTGGTGGTGAACCGCGTGCTGCCGGATCAGAGTCCCGATCCATTCCTGCGATCGCGGCACGCCCAGGAAGTGATCTACCTCGACGAGATCGAGAAACGCTTCAAATCGTACGCGCGGGTGCGCGTGCCGCAACTCCCGTCAGACGTTCACGGCGTCACCACGCTCGAGCACCTTGCCGGCCATCTCGCCGGAGAGAGAGCACCGTCCTCATGATCATCAAGCGTCCCGATCCGTCAGAGTTCGCCCCGTTCTACGCCGGCTACATCGGCAAGGTCCCCGACAGCGGCCCCGCGCCCCTGATGAAAGATCAGCTCGGCGATTTCGAGAACCTGCGCGCGCTGCCCGAGGACCAGGCCAACCACGCCTACGCGGCCGGCAAGTGGACCGTGAAGGACCTGATCGGCCACGTCGCCGACGCCGAGCGCGTCTTCAGCTACCGGTTGACGCGGATCGCGCGTGGCGACAAGACGCCGATGTCCGGGTTCGATGAGAACGCGTGGGCCGCAGCCGCCCCGCATGGCCGGCGGCGCATGGCGGATGTGGTCGACGAGCTGATCGCGATCCGCCGCGCGACGCTGGCGCTGATCGACTCGCTCGACGAGTCGTCGGTGGCCAACGTCGGCCTCGCCAACAATAATTCCGTGTCGGCGCGGGCGATCTGCTGGATCATGGCGGGCCACGCCAGGCACCACCTGGATATCCTTCGCGACAAGTACGGCGTCGCGAGCTAGCGCGGCCTGGCCCGCGCCGCGCCTGGCGCGAGGGCGGGCTGGGAGCCCGCACCCGCCGGTGCCAGCCGGGTGGTGCTCTCTCGAACGGATTCAACCCTGGCCCGTGAATACGCCAGCGGAAAATATTGCCCGCGCGCCCACAGCGCGAACAAGTCGCGATAGTGCGGACTGTCGGGGTCACCGGACTGGCCGGGGGTGTTGAGCGCGACCGAGTTGTCCCAGTCGTCGGTGTCGGCGACGATTTTCAGCGAGCCGCCGCCGCCCTGATTGTCGGCGCCACCGGTGGCGCTCACCGTGTTGCCGTCGCCGCCCCGCGGCAGCGGGCCGACGCTCAGCCTTGCCCGCGTCCCGGCGTTGACCGCGTCCGAGAGTGGATGCGAGATCAGCGCGTGGTGATAGCTGTCCTGTCCATATTTCCACGACCGCATGTCGGCGCCGAAGCGCCTGGTCAGCTCCTCGATCGCTTCGTCCAGGCTGGTCGCGACCAGCGCGTCACGGCCCGCCACCGGGTCGGCCCCAAACCGGCCGTCGGGCGACAGCAGGCGGTCGATCACTTTCCTGGTCGAGACGATGTTCACTCCGACGGCCTTGGCGATTGGCGCCGGCACCACCACCTCGCGCGCGTTGGCCAGCAGCCGGCGCTGCCACATCGCGTAGATGCCGGCTTCGACCGAATCCTGGTCGAGGACGAAGTCCCAGCCTGTCAGCAGATCGCGGGCGCGGGCGCTTGCGGGGTTGGCCAGCGAGACATGGCGGAGGAGCGGTGTCAGCACGCGAGCGACGATCGACAGGTCGTCGTTTTGCAGCCGTGTCATTTCGCCGACGCTGAACATCCGGCCCGAGCCCAGCACCTCGGCAATGCGCGACGCGCGGAAGGCATCCGACCACTGCACGTGGAGCAGGTCCTTGTACGGATAGTTGTCGGGCAATAGATAGTTGTTGGCCGTGGCGATGAATCCGCGCGCCGGATTCAGTTCCGACGGCAGCGACGCGATCGGCAGGTAGCCGTCCCATTCGTAGCGGCCGTCGCCCGGCACCGGCAACACGCCGCTCCAGTTGCGTCGAATCGGCTGGATTCCGGCCGCCTGCCACCCGATGTTGCCGCCGCGATCGACCCACACCATGTTCTCCGACGGCATGTTGCTGAACGTGCATGCGGTCTTGAACTCTTCCCACGTCGTCGCCTGGTTAATCCGCAGGCTTGCGAGATAGGGCGCGCCGCCGGGCTCCAGCCACCCGGCTCGCAGGGCGTAGGCTTTGCGGTTGGCGCGATCCTCGAACAGCACCGGTCCGTGGCGGGTGTATTTCAACTCGACGGGTTCGGGCCGCTCACCCTTGATCGGGATGGAGTCGGTGGTGATGCGCATCGCCTCCCAACTGCCGCGATAGCGATACTGATGTGGATTGGCCGGATTGGTGTCGTAGACGTAGAGGTCCTCGGCATCCTGGCCGAAGACCGTGAGCCCCCATGCGCCGTGCTGGTTGTGGCCGATCGATACGCCGGGCAGCACCGGTTCGCCCCCGCCAATCACGTCCCAGCCCGGCGCGACCAGGTGCACCCAGTAGCGCAGTGACGGCGCGGCGATGACGCGGTGCGGATCGTTGGCCAGAATCGGCCGCGTGCTGATGGTGCGCGATCCGGACACCACCCAGTTGTTCGAGCCGATGTCGCGTGGGTCGGCGTCAAGGTCGATGGGTCCCGCAGGATCCGCCGCGATGGAGTGCGATGGCGTGAGCCGCTGCCGTAAAGCGATCGCCGCAGCGGGCGCTCTCCATTGAGGAGCGACATCTTCCGGCTGGAAGCGGATGCTCTGGCGGAAGGCGTTGTAGACGGCCAGGACGTCGGCCGGGACGAGCGACGGGTCAATCGCGGCGTCGAGCTCGAAGCGCGGATCCCCGCCCTGGAAACTCAGCAGCTCGCGTACTTGTCCGATGTTCGCCGCGCCGATCGCCCGCACCAGCCGCACCTCGTCGGTCAGGTTGGCGTTCAGCGCCTGGTGGCGCGAAATCACGACCGCCGCGGTCCAGCGTCCCGGCGTAATCCCGAGCATCCGGAACTCGAGCGGAAGAAGCGTGGGGTTCAGCTCGGTTTCGGCGATGTAGGCATTCACCCCGCGCACGTAGGCCTCGACGATCGCCTTGCCTCGCGGGTGATAGCGGCCGAGCTCGTCGTCCATGTCGCCGCGGAACTGATGCAGGCGCGCCCCTCGATCGCGCGTCAGCTCGCGGCGGCCGAGGATTTCCGAGACGGTGCCCGTGGCCTGGCGCCGCCACATCTCGAACTGGAACAGTCGATCCCGAGCCGCGGCGTAGCCCTGGGCAAGGAACAGGTCGGCCTCGTTCTGCGCGTAAATGTGGTTGATCCCCCATCGATCGCGGATAATCTCGACCGGCTGCGAGAGTCCCGCAATCTGGAGCGGGGGGGTGGGCGTCTGCGCCGCGGTGTGAAAGCCGGTCGTGAGGCAAACGGCAACCACGACGGCGCCGGCGAACTTTCGAATCATGACGGCCTCCAGGAGCCTGTCTCGCCGTAGCCTTCGGCGGAGGCGGACAATATACTGCTAGCAGATGAAGTTCGCGCCGGAATACGTCACGCACGTCCTCAATCACAACTTCGAGGACGCCAAGGAGTTGCTGTTATCGCCGCTGATGGCGATTAACTACGCCCACCTGGTGATGCTGGCCGAGCAGGGGATCATCTCCGCGCCCGACGCGCGCGCCTTGCGTGACGCGCTCGACGGCATCTCGCTCGAGAAAGTCCGCCAGGTGCGGTACGACGGCACCTACGAGGATCTGTTCTTCTACATCGAGCGGTTGATCGATGACGCCTGCGGCGTCGACGTGGCGGGCCGGCTGCACACCGCCCGCAGCCGCAACGACCTGGCCATGACGATGTACCGCATGCGGCAGCGCGAGTTCATTGCCGGCATCGGCGGGGCAACGCTGGACTTGCGCGCGGCGCTGCTGGCACTGGCCGCGCGCCATACCGAAACCATTTACGCCGCGCACACCCATACCCAGCCGGCGCAGCCGACCACCATTGCGCACTACCTGCTCGCGATCATCGAGCAGCTCGAGCGCGACACCGTCCGGATGGAGGCCGCCTACCGATCCACCAATCGCAATCCCCTCGGCGCGTGCGCGATTACCGGCACCGGGTTCCCGATCGATCGCTATCGCACCAGCGAACTGCTGGGATTCGAGGGCCCGACCTGCAACACCTACGGCAGCATTGCGACGGTCGACTACCTGTTGGAAAGCGCGGCGGCGACGAGCGTGCTGATCGTCGGGCTTGGCCGCGTGGTCCAGGACCTGCTGCTGTGGTGCATGATGGAGTTCGGTT
Source organism: uncultured Acidimicrobiia bacterium (assembly GCA_963795125.1). Taxonomy (GTDB): domain Bacteria; phylum Acidobacteriota; class Vicinamibacteria; order Vicinamibacterales; family UBA2999; genus 12-FULL-67-14b. The sequence goes on from CAWCGQ010000004.1 coordinate 322,764, forward strand.
ACCTGCGCCTCAGCGACGGCTTCGTCCAGGGCAGCAGCATCATGCCGCAGAAGCGTAATCCGGTGGCGCTCGAACACGCGCGCGCCATCGGCAGCAAGGCCGTGGGCCAGGCGCAGGCGATCGTCACCGCCGTCCACAACACGCCGTTTGGCGACATCAACGACACCGAAGACGACCTGCAGCCGCTGGTCGCGTCGATGTTTCGCGACGCCACCCGCATGGTCACGCTGGTCGGCGCCGCCATGAGCGACGCCGATTTCGACGTCGAGAAACTGGCGTCGCGCGCCGATGCCGGCGGCACGACGCTGACCGAGCTCGCCGACACGCTGGTCCGCGATCACGGCGTGTCGTTCCGGTCCGCGCACGCCATCGCCGCGGCGTTACTGAAGGCGCAAACCGCCGATCCGGGCGTGGCACTATCACCCGCGCTCGCCAGGGCCTCAACCGCGGTGCTCGGGCGCGCGCTCGATTACAGCGACGCGGATCTGCGGCGCATCCTGAGCCCCAGGCATTTCGTCGAGGTGAGGACGACCTACGGCGGGCCGGCGCCGGGGGAAGCCGCTCGCGCCATCGCCGAATCGCACCGCAAGCTGAGCGCGGATCGTGAGTCATGGCAGGCGCGGCGGCAGCAGCTCGACAACGCCGACGCGTTGTTGCAGCAGCGAGTCAAGGCGTTGCGATGAATCCGCGTTATGTGCGGATCGTGCTGGTGTGGGTGGTGACGCTCTCCGCCCTGTACGCGTTCCAGTGGTTCTACACCAAATAAATGTCGGCGATTGACTGGACCATCATCGCCGTCTACATGACCTGGGTCGTGGTCGACGGCATCCGGCTGAGCAAGAACACCGGGAAACTCGAAGGCTACTTCCTGGCCAGCCGGAGCCTGCCGTGGTGGGCGGTCGGGTTGTCGGTGATGGCGACGCAGCTGTCGGCGATCACCATGGTCAGCAGCACCGGCCAGGGTTACGCCGACGGCATGGGCCTGCTGCAGCAGTACTACGCGCTGCCGATCGCGATGATCATCATCTCGGTCACGTTCGTGCCGTTCTTCCGGCACGCCAACATCTACACCGCCTACGAGTTCCTGGAGCGCCGCTTCGACGCCAAGACCCGTTCGTTCACGGCATTGCTGTTCCTGATCTCGCGCGGCATGTCGACCGGCGTCGTCATCTCGGCGCCCGCGGTCGTCCTCTCGGTGATGATTGGCGCCGACATCAGCACCATCTGCATCCTGCTCGCCGTGCCGACGGCGATCTACACGATGTTCGGCGGCGTCCAGGCCGTGGCCTGGACCGACGTCAAGCAGATGTACCTGATCGTCGGCGGGTTGCTGGCGGCGGTGGTGGCGTTGGTGCTCGGGCTGCCTGACACGGTGAGCGTCAACCAGGCGATGCACATTGCGGGATCCGCGGGCAAGCTGGAGGTATTCAATTTCTCGACCGATCCGACGGTGCGTTTCACCTTCTGGACCGGCACGATCGGCGCGCTGTTCCTGTTCCTCTCCTACTTCGGCACCGACCAGAGCCAGGTGCAGCGCTACCTGACCGCGAAATCGGTGGACGAGGCGAGCACCTCGCTCTTCATGAGCGCCTACTGGAAGATCCCGCTGCAGGCGCTCGTCATGATCATCGGCGTGTTGATGTTCGTGTTTTACCTGTTCACGCCGCCGCCGATGCTGTTCAACAACGTGCACGATCAGCGCGTGCGCGAGAGCGCGAGGGGGGCGGACTACGCCGCGCTCGAGCAGAAGTTCCAGGCCGCCGTGGCCGGTCGGCGGGCCGCCGCCCAGCAGCTGGCCGACGCCGGGAGCAGCGACGACCCCGCCGGCTTGCAGGCGAGCAGGGCGGCATTCGCCGCCGCGGAGCAGGGCGTCAAGGGGGTGCGTGCGGAGGCGGTCGCGCTGGTCAAGGACGTGTCGGGCGACTCGACCTACAACGACGTCAACTACGTGTTCCCAACCTACATCGTCACGCAGTTGCCGGTCGGCCTGATCGGCTTGCTGATGGCCGCCATCTTCGCCGCGGCGATGTCGACCATCGCGGGTGAGCTGGCGGCGCTGTCAACGTCGACGGTGATCGATTTCTACCGCCGCTGGGTGCGCGACGATGGCGACGAGAAACATCTGTTGCTGGTGTCGAAAGTCGCGATGTTGTTCTGGGCGCTGTTTGCGTCGCTGGTCGCCATCTGGGCCGCGGAGCTGGGCTCGCTGATCGAAGTGGTCAATCGTTTTGGATCGTTCTTCTACGGATCGATCCTCGGCGTGTTTCTCCTGGCGATCGGCTGGAAGCGCGCCAACTCGACCGGCGCGTTCGTGGCGCTGCTCACCGGCATGAGCGCCGTCGGCTTCGTGGCGGCGTACACCAACATCGCTTTTCTCTGGCATAACCTGATCGGCGCGGTGGTGGTATTCGTCGTCGGGATGATCGTCAGCGAGCTCACCGGAAAGCCGGGAGCCGGGAGCCGGGAACCGGGCTAGTGGGCCGCCTGCTGCTGGCGACCCTGCTCGCCGTGATCCTGCTGATGGTGCTGTCGTGGTCGTTCGGAGAATTCCTGCGCCAACGGAAAGACAAGTAACTTACCGTTCCCGGCTCCCGGCTCCCGGCTCCCGGCTCCCGGTTCTCAGATCTTGTCCAGCTCGTCCTTCCCGATCACCACGTTCCACACCAGCAACTGGTACTGAACGACCCCCGCCTGGTAGTACGGGTCCGCGTCGCGGATCGCATCCAGTGCCTGCTGCGGATTCTCATCCGGCACACGGACCAGCATCATCCCGCCAAATCTCGGGTCGTGCGGCCCCGCCGCGAGTAGCGTCCCCGCGTCTTTCAGCTGGCGTTGGAATGCGCGGTGCGCCTCCTGGTGAACGATCACTTCCTCGAGAGGTCGTCGATAGCGAATCAGCGTGAGCGCATACATATGCGAATCAGGATACTTCAGTCCCACAAGCGGACACCACGCGAGGGCTTGCCAACCAAACGCCGGCGGTAATCGTCTATTTGACAGCGGGTTACGAGAGCCATCGACTTGGTACGGTACTCGCTACAGGGAGCCCCGGAACCACGTTATGGCGTCATTGCTTGCAGCTACCGATCGACCGCGACCCCTGCCCAGGAGCCGCTTCTGGCCGCGCGCCCTCAGCGCGGTCAGCGTCAGCGCGGTGGTGATGGCGCCGGTGGCCGCGATGTCGTTGTGGCTGCTCATCAGCGACCCGGTGACGGCGGCGGCGGTGATGGAGCGCGGCGATCTGCTGCCGGTGCTTGCCGCGCTCGCAAAAATCCTGGGCAAGGCGCTGGTCGCGGCGATGTCGGCGTTGTAGGTTGATCGGACGTTGCCCTCTATCATAGGGGGATGCCCTCGCTGACGTTTCTCGGCGCCGCGCGCACGGTCACCGGTTCCAAGCATCTTCTCGACGTCGACGGCCAGCGGATTCTCTTTGATTGCGGGTTGTTCCAGGGCCTGAAGGAGCTGCGGCTGCGCAATTGGTCGCCCCTGCCCATCCGGCCGGAAACGATCGATGCGGTCGTGCTCACCCATGCGCACATCGATCACTGCGGGTGGCTGCCGCGGCTCGTCTCGCAGGGGTTCAAGGGGCCCGTGCATTGCACCGCCGGCACCGCCGATCTCTGCAGGCTGGTGTTGCCCGACGCCGCGCACATCCAGGAGGAAGATGCGAAGTTCGCCAACAAGCGGGGCTTCAGCAAGCACGCGCCGGCGCTGCCGCTCTACACCGAGGCCGACGCGGCCGAGGCGCTGTCGCGGTTGAGTCCGTCGAAGTTCAACACCACCGTGTCCGTCACCGACAGCATCGACGTCGAGTTCATCAACGCCGGCCACCTGCTCGGTTCGTCGTACGTGCTGGCTACGAGGAAGAACGGCGGGCGCGTGCTGTTCGGCGGCGATCTCGGGCGCTACGCGCGGCCGATTCTCCCGGATCCGTCGCCCGGAGTCGCCGCGGACGTGCTGCTCCTCGAATCGACCTACGGCGATCGCCTCCACCCGGCCGAAGACGGTGGCGCGACGCTCGCGCGGATCGTCACCGAGACCGTCGCGCGCCGCGGCAAGGTGATTATTCCGGCCTTCGCCATCGGCCGCGTCGAGGAGCTGCTCTACTGGCTGTTCAAGCTCGAGGACGAGGGACGACTGCCGCAGCTGCCGATTTACGTCGACAGCCCGATGGCGATCAAGGGCCTCGAGTACTACACCGCGCACACCGACGAGCTCGAGAAGGACATCCTCGAGATGCGCCGCAAGCTGGCGCGGTTCACGCCGGTCAACTCCGCGGCGGAGTCGAAGGCGCTGGTCGCCGATGACACGCCGGCCGTGATCATCGCGTCGAGCGGCATGGCGACGGGCGGGCGCGTCGTACACCACCTGTTTGCCGGCCTGCCCGACCCGAAAAACACCGTGCTGTTTGTCGGCTTCCAGGCGGCGGGCACGCGCGGCCGTCAGCTGGTGGAGGGTGCCCGGCACGTGAAGATGTTCGGACAGGCCGTGCCCGTCCACGCCAGAATAGAGAAGATCGACGGGATGTCGGCGCACGCTGATTCGGCCGAAATCGTCCGCTGGCTGCGGACCTTTCCCCGTGCGCCGAAGACCACTTATCTCGTGCACGGCGAAATCATCGCGCAGGAAGCGTTGCAGTTGCGCATTACGAAAGAGCTCGGATGGAATGTAGAGATCCCCTCGCACGGTCAGAAAGTCGAGCTCCCGCTGTAGACACCGCGCGCCGCTATCTCCTCGAGCAGATCGGGGAGGCCGCGGTCGTGCAGTTGTACGCGGACGGCTTCGACAAGCTGACCCTGCAGGACAAGACGCTCGTCTGGCACTTGTACCGCGCCGCGCTTGCCGGCCGGGACATCTACTACGACCAGCGGCATCGCCATAACCTCGGCATCCGCCATTTGCTCGAGCAGATCATCCGGCATCCCGCCGGTGTTCCTGCGGACACGCTCGCCGAGCTGACGCGCTACACCAAGTTGTTCTGGCTCAATACCGGTCCGTACAACAACCTCACCGCGAGAAAGTTCCTGCTCGCTCTCGACCGCGAGCGGGTCATCCAGGCGATGGAGATCGCCGCGGCCAACGGCGCGGATTTCTGTCTCGGCGCGGGCGAGTCGCTCGCCGCCCGAGTCGAGCGCTATGCGCCGGTGTTCTTCGATCCCGACTTCGAGCCGATGGTCACCTGCAAGACGCCGGGCGACGGACAGGACATCCTCGCCTCGAGCGCCAACAACCTCTACGACGGCGTGACCATGGCCGACCTCGACGGCTTTGCTGAGAAGAACCAGCTCAACGCCCGGCTCGTCAAGCGTGACGGCGCGCTCGTCGAAGAGGTCTACAAGGTCGGCGGGCTCTACGATCGCGAACTGACCAACATCGTCTTGCATTTGCGTGAGGCGGCGGCGGTCGCGCCCGAGCCGTTTGCGACGGCGCTCCTGGCGCTGGTCACGTGGTACGAGACCGGCCTTGAAAGCGACCGAGAGGCGTTCGACATTGCCTGGGTGCAGAACCGCGATTCCGCCGTCGACACCATGAACGGTTTCATCGAGGTCTACATGGACGCGCGCGGCATGAAAGGCGCCTGGGAAGGCATCGTCTACTACGCCAACCACGAGAAGACCGACAAGATCCGCACCCTCGCCACCCACGCGCAATGGTTCGAAGACCACCTGCCGGTCGATCCGGCGTATCGCAAGCCGGTTGTCCAGGGGGTGTCCGCGCAGGCGATCGAGGTGGTGGTTGAGGCCGGTGATTCCGGGCCGATCACCCCGATTGGCGTCAACCTGCCGAACGATCAGCGCATTCGCGAGAAATACGGCAGTAAGTCGGTGACGTTATCAAACGTCCTCGACGCCTACGAGCGATCGATGCCGGACAGCTTCCGCCAGGAATTCGCGTGGGACGATGCGGAGGTTGAGCGGGCGAAGCGGTGGGGCGCGTTTGCAAGCGAGTTGACCACGGAAATTCATGAAGTGCTCGGGCATGGCTCGGGCCGGATGGCCAGTCATCTCACCCTGACGCCGCAGGATCTGCTGCGGGAGCAGTATTCGGCGCTCGAGGAGACCCGCGCCGATCTGGTGGCGCTGTACTTCGTCGCCGATCCGTATCTGGCCGCGCTCGGCCTGGTGCCCGCCGACGAGCAACAAGCCGTCGTGCAGGCCGAGTACGAGGCCTACGCCCGCAACGCGCTGGTGCAGTTGCGGCGCGTTCGCATCGGCGCCCAGCTCGAAGAGGATCACATGCGCAACCGCCAGGCGATCGTGCATTGGCTGATGGCCAACACCCGATCGATCGAGGTGCGGAGGCGCGACGAGAAGACCTATTTCGTCGTGGTCGACACCGACGCCTTCCGGGCCGGCGTTGCGACGCTGCTGGCGGAAGTGCAGCGCATCAAGTCGGAGGGGGATTACCCTGCCGCCAAGGCGCTGTTCGAGACCTACGGCGTGCACTTCGACCCCGAGATGCGCGACGAGGTCGTCGCCCGCGTCGATCACCTGAACCTGCCGTCCTACACGGGATTCGTGATGCCGAAACTGGAGCCCGTCACCGACAACGGTGGCGCCATCATTGACGTAAGAATTTCCTACCCCTGCGACCTGACTACTCAAATGCTCGAGTACGCCGAGTCGTCAGTGGTGCCAGGCACCAACCATGCTGAAGGCGAGTAGTCGGTGGTGCCTGGCACCAACCGCGACTAGAACGTTGCATTTTCTGCCGATCGCGGTGTTCTGTATCGCGACAGCCGCCTCGGCGCAGTCGCTGCAAGAGCGCATGCTGCAGGCCGAGGACGCACGTGCCACCACGCCAGCGGCGCTTGCGCCGCTCACTGAAGCCCTGAAGGGGAACGGCCGGCGCACGGCGATCCGCGCGATCGGGCGGATCGAGCGGCCCGAGATGATTGCCGTGATTGCACCCGCGCTCAACGACGGTGTCGGCATTCGCGCCGAGGCCGCCAATGCGCTGGCGCAGATGGCGCGCACGCCTGCCGCGGTCGTCGAAGTTCAGAAGTTGTTGCTGGCGCGGGCGGCCATCGATGCCGGGCTCAACACCTGGGAGCCCTGGGGTGAGATCGCCGCCGCCCTGGGGCGACTGCCATACGACACCGCGGCCCAGGTTGCGGAAACCGAAGCGGTGCTGCTGACCGGGCTGCCGGCGCCCGATTCGATGAACGATGTCGAGGCCGCGGCGCTGGTCGGGTCGGCGCGCGGCCTGGAATCCCTCGCGCGCACGGTGCGCGCGAAGAAGTTGGCGCCGCTCGGCGAGCGGACGTGGGAGCTGCTGCGCTGGGCCGCGACCGCCCAGCGGCCACCGGCGGATCCGCGATCCGCGGTGACGCGCCGCCTGGCCATGGCGGCGCTCGTCACCGGCAATCAGGCCACGGCGTCGGTGATCGAACGCGGCTTGAACGATTCCGACGCCGAGGTGCGCCGGCTGGCCGCCGCCGCGGCCGCGACCGATGCGCCGCTCGACGATCGCGAGCGCATCCTGAAGATCGCTCTGGCCGACAAGGAGCCGCGCGTGCGCCTCGAAGCGCTGCGCGCGTGGGGCCGGCAACTGCAGAAGACCTCGTGCGCGCCGGTTCGAGCGGCGCTGAAGGACCTCAACCCGCACCTGCGCCTTCAAGCGATCGATCAGCTCGGCGTCGGGTGCCCCGCCGCTGAATCGCCGACGGCCGAATTGGTGGAGGTCGTCAATGCGCTCGGCAACGCGCCGCGGACCTGGCAGGCGCCGGCCCATGCCCTGGTGTCGCTGGCGCGCCAGCAACCCGAGGCCGCAGGCCTGGCGCTGCCGCGCTTCGTGCAGCACCCGACGTGGCAGGTGCGGATGTATGCCGCGCGCGCGGCCGGCGTGCTTGGCTCCATCGAACCGCTCACCACGCTGTCGGCCGACGCCAACGACAACGTGCGCGAGGCGGCGCTTGCGTCGATGATCGAGTTGAAGCGGCCCGAGGCCGCCGCGATCGCGATCGGGCAGTTGTCGCGGAACGACTATCAGTTGATCATCACCGCCGCGCGCGCGCTCGAAGGCAGCCACCACGCCGCCCGGGCAACCTCGCCGCTCATCACCGCGCTCGGCCGCATCACCAAGGAGCACAAGGACACCTCGCGCGATCCGCGCATGGCGATTCTCGATCGCCTGCAGTCGTACGGCGACAGCTCTCAGGCGGTGAACCTCGCGGGCTACCTGAAGGATTTCGATCCGGCGATCGCCCGCAAGACCGCCGACATTCTCTCGGCCTGGACCGGACAGCCGCGCACGGCGTCGCCGCAGCCGCTGACGCCCCCGGGCGTGACGATCGCGGTGGTGAATGGGCTGCGCGCGAAGTCATTACGCTTCCACATGGCCGGCCTCGGGCATTTCGATATCGCGCTCGACGTCGACGCGGCGCCACTGTCGGCGAGCCGGATCGCGCGGCGCGCCGGCGAGGGCTACTACGATGGGCTGACCTTTCATCGCATTGCCCCGAACTTCGTCATCCAGGGCGGCAGCCCTGGCGCCAACGAATACAGCGGCGAGCACTTCTACATGCGCGACGAGCCCGGCCTGCATGTGCGCGGCACGGTCGGCATCTCGACGCGCGGCCGCGACACCGGCGACGCGCAGATTTTCGTGAACCTGGTCGACTCGCCGCGCCTCGATCATGTCTATACCGTGTTCGGCACGGTGGTCGCCGGCATGGAGGTGGTCGACGGCATTCTCGAAGGCGATGTGATCGAGCGCGTCGAGCTGGTGAATCGCTAACGTGGCAGTCGCGCAGTGACGTTTTCTTCCAGGCTGCCGCAGAGTCTCGAGCCGAACGCCGTGTCCCGGGCCCTCGACGCGAAGCGCCGCAGCGGCACGCCGGTGACCGACCTGACCGCGACCAATCCGACCGGCGTCGGCTTGACCTACCCGAAGGAGCTGCTCGCGCCGCTCGCCGATCCGCGCGCGCTCGAGTACGATCCGAAGCCGCTCGGGCTGTGGTCGGCGAGGGCCGCGGTCGCCGCCGATTTTCGTCGTCGCGGCATCGTCATTTCAGCCGATCGGGTCGCGCTGACGTCTAGCACCAGCGAAGCCTACGGATTGCTCTTCAAGTTGTTGTGCAACGCCGGCGACGCGGTGCTGGTGCCGCAGCCCAGCTATCCGCTGTTCGAGCACCTGACCGGGCTCGAGTGCGTGCGCGCCGTGCCCTACGCGCTCGAATATCACGGCTCCTGGCGCATCGACATCGAGTCGCTCGAGCGAGCGGCCGACGCGCGCGTGCGGGCGATCCTGGTCGTCTCGCCGAACAACCCGACCGGTTCGTTTCTGCATGAAGACGACCTCGCCAGGCTGTCGGAGCTGGCCGCAAACAAGGGTTGGGCGATCATCGGCGATGAGGTGTTCGCCGATTACGCCCTCGATCCCGCGCCGGGCGCGACGCACGTGCTCGCCGGCGCCGAGGTGTTGACCTTCAGCCTGGGCGGCCTGTCCAAATCCGCGGGACTGCCCCAGCTCAAGCTTGGCTGGATTGGTGTCGGCGGTCCGACGGCACGCATCGATGCAGCGCTCACGGCCTACGAGGTGATTGCGGATGCCTATCTGTCGGTGGCGACGCCGGTGCAGGCCGCCGCGGCGGAACTGATCGAGCGTGGCGCGGCCATTCGCGCGCAGATCCTGGGCCGCGTGCGCCGCAACCTTGAATCGCTGAAGAGCCTGGCTGCGCATCATCCTTCGCTCGACGTGTTACGCGTGGAGGGCGGATGGTCGGCGGTCGTCCAGGTGCCGCAACTGCGTAACGAGGAGTCGCTGGTGCTCGAGCTGCTCGAGCAGGACCACGTGCTCGTGCATCCGGGCTACTTCTTCGACTTCCCGCGCGAAGCCTTCATCGTCGTCAGCCTGCTGGTTGCGCCGGCCGGCTTCGATCAGGCAATCGCGCGCGTCATGAACCGCGCCGCCGGAGCAGGGTCCTGATGCGCCGCCAGAGTGGTGTCGTCGTGCCGCTGTGCTCGCTGGTGTCACGGCGCGGCTGGGGCATCGGCGAGTTCGCCGACCTGCCGCTGTTTGCGCGATGGCTGATCGAGGCCGGTCAATCGATCGTGCAGATCCTGCCGATTCATGAAATGCCGCCCATCGAGACGTCGCCGTACTCGGCGATGACGGCGATGGCGCTCGATCCGATCTACATCTCGATGGCGAAGGTCGCCGACTTCTCCGGCCTCGGCGGCGAGCTCGCCCTCGATGGCGCCGAGCAGGCAGAGATCAGGCGGCTCCAGCAGTCGCCGCGGATCGACTACCCCTCGATTCGGCAGTTGAAGGATCGCTGGCTGCGTCGCTCGTTCGAGCGGTTTCTGAGACTCGAGGTGTCCCGTGGCACGCCGCGAGCCATGCGATTCGACGCGTTCGTCAGCGCGCAATCGTGGTGGCTCGACGAATACGCGCTGTTCCGCGCAATCAGCGCCCTGCACGAGACGCTGCCGTGGAGGCAGTGGCCGGAGCCGCTGGCCCGCGCCGAGGCGGCGGCGATCACCGAGGCGCGCAGCGTGTTGCGCGCCGAGATCACCTACCGGTCGTACCTGCAGTGGATCGCCGCCGAGCAGTGGGCCGACGCCAAGCGGCTGTCGTGGCCGGCCCGGGTGTTCGGCGATCTGCCGTTCATGATCTCCGCCAACAGTCCCGACGTCTGGGCGCGGCAGGGCGAATTCAGGTTCGACGCGACGATTGGCGTTCCCCCGGACGCCTTCAGCGAGACCGGCCAGGACTGGGGCCTGCCGCCCTGGCGGGCCGAGGTCATGGCCGCCACTGACTTTGCCTGGATGCGCGCGCGCGCGCGCCGCTACGGACACCTCTACGACGGCTATCGCATCGATCATCTCGTCGGGTTGTATCGCACCTATGTGCGTCCGATCGACAAGGCCACGCCGCCGTTCTTTGCGCCCGCGGAGGAAGCGGGGCAGACCGCGCTCGGTGAAACGCTGATCGAGATCTTCGCCGGCGCCGAGTCGCGCCCGGAGCTGATCGCCGAAGACCTCGGATCGATCCCGCGCTTCGTGCGCGAATCGATGGTCCGCCTCAACCTGCCGGGACTGAAAGTGCTGCGATGGGAGCGGCACTGGGATCTCGAAGGCCAGCCGCTGATTGATCCGGCGATGTTCCCCGAGCTGTCGGTCGCCACCACCGGCACCCACGACATCGAGCCGTTGGCGGTCACCCCCGAGGGCCGGACCGAAGCGGCGCGCACGGCGATCCTGCGCTCACTGCTGTCCTCGGGCTCGTACCTGACGTTGATCCCGCTGCAGGACATCTTCGGCTGGACCGATCGCATCAATACACCCGCGGTGGTCGACGAGGTCAATTGGACGTGGCGACTGCCGTGGGCGATCGACACCTGGCTGGACCGCGAAGAGACCGTGGCGCGCGCCGACCAACTGAGGGAATGGACGCAAGGAGCGGGCCGTTGAGCGACACCGAGGAACAGCCGGAACCCCAGCCGCAAGGCCCGATCGCGGCGCCGCCGCTGGACGGCGCCACCGGCTGGCTGAATGTCACCGCGCCGATCACCATCGAGCAGCTGCGCGGCAAGGTCGTGATCCTGGATTTCTGGACCTACGGCTGCATCAATTGCCTGCACGTCCTGCGCGATCTGAAGACGCTCGAGCAGCGGTTTCCGACCGAGCTGGTCGTCATTGGTGTGCACTCGCCCAAGTTCACCAACGAAAAGGACTCCGACAACCTGAGGCGAATCCTGATCCGGTACGAGATCGAGCATCCCGTGGCCAACGACGCCAACCTCGAAATCTGGCGGCGCTACGGTGCCAGGGCCTGGCCGACGCGCATCATCATCGATCCGGCCGGCAATCTCGTCGGCACCGCGCTCGGCGAAGGCAACCTCGAAGGGTTTCTCAGCGCGATTCGCACCGTCGTGCGCGTGTTCGACGAACGCGGCGAGATCAACCGGTCGCCGCTGCCGCTCGACCTCGAGCGCCAGCGGCACGCCGATACGCCGTTGCTGTATCCGGGCAAGGTGCTGGCCGACGAGCGAACCGATCGCCTGTACATTTCGGACTCCAATCACAATCGCATCGTCGTCTCGACGCTCGGCGGCCGGTTAATCGAGACCATCGGTTCCGGGCTGCAGGGCGACAACGACGGCATCTTCATGCAGGCGCGCTTCCACCGGCCGCAGGGTCTTGCCCTCGACCGCGCGGCCGCCGAGGGCGTCGATCTGCTCTACGTCGCCGACACCGAGAACCACCAGATTCGCGTCGTCGACTTCGTGGCGCGCGCGGTCCACACGCTGGCCGGCACCGGCAAGCAGGCGGCGATGAGCGGCCAGGGCGGCGACGCCCTTCGCATCGACCTCAATTCGCCGTGGGACCTCGCGCTGAAGCCCGGCATCCTGATCGTCGCCATGGCCGGCTCGCACCAGATCTGGGTGATCGATCTGCTGAACGATCAGGCCTATCCGTACGCGGGCACGGGCGAGGAGGCGCGGCGCGACGGCGCCGTGAACGCCGCGGCGTTGGCCCAGCCATCGGGCATCGCCGTTGACGGCAGCACGCTCTACGTGGCCGATTCCGAGTCCAACACCATCCGCGCCGTGCAATTGCCGCCCGTCAATACGCTGACGACCATCGCCGGCGGCGACCTGTTCGAGTTTGGCGACCGTGACGGGAGCGGCGATGCGGTGCGGCTGCAGCACCCGCTTGGCGTCGCCGCCAGCGACGGCCGGGTCTTCATCGCCGACACCTACAACCACAAGATCAAGGTGCTCGAGCCCGCGACCGGCAAGGTGTCGACCTTCGTCTCCGGCTTCAACGAGCCGGGAGGCCTGGCGGTGGCCGGCAACACGCTTTACGTAGCGGACACCAACCATCACGTTATCCGCACCGTCGATCTCGGGATCGCGACGTGTCGATTCGCTCGTAATTGAAGGTTTGACGCCGCCCGAGACCTGGAGCTACCTTCGCCGCCGATGAGCCCAAGCCTTCTCGCTTGCGCGCTGCTCAGCGGCCTCTGCGTGTCCGCGCGGACATGATCGTGTTAGATGCCGATCCGCTGGTGAACATCTCGAACAATTCGCCACGCTGCGGTTCGTGATTCCCAACGGCCGCGTCTCTTGTACCGTCGCAGTTGTGGGTTGCGGCTGGATTCACGATCAGACCGTGACCCGGGATATGCTGCGGTAAACGCATGGCAGCTTCGGATCGAATTACCAAGGCCGGTTGGAAGATCGTTCTCCTGGCCAGTCTCGGCGGCACCCTCGAGTTCTACGACTTCGTCATCTTCGGCGTCTTCGCGCGCGACATCGCGCAAGCCGTGTTTCCCGCCACCGATCCGATTGTTTCGCTGATCCTGTCGTTTGCGACCTTCGCGGTCGGCTATCTGGCGCGGCCGATCGGCGGCATCGTGCTGAGCCACTATGGCGATCGCTACGGACGCCGTGCCGTGTTCCTGTGGTCGGTGTTTGTCATGTCGGGCGCCACGCTCGGCATGGGCCTGGTGCCGTCGTACGCGCAGTGGGGCGTCGCGGCGAGCCTGCTGATGGTCACGCTGAGACTGATCCAGGGCTTCTGCCTCGGCGGCGAGCTGCCCGGCGCGCTGACCTACGTCGTCGAAACCGCGCCGCGCATTGCGCCGCTGGTGTGCGGCGTGGTGTTCGCGTGCGTCACCATGGGCGTGGCCGTCGCCACCGGCGTCAGCCTGTCGGTGCGCACCTTCATGGCCCCGGAACTGGTACCGGTCTACGGATGGCGTATCGCGTTCATCCTCGGCGGCCTCGGCGGCGTGCTCAGTTTCGTCCTGCGGCGATCGCTCGAAGAATCGCCGGAGTTCGAGCGGATGCGCAGCCTGGCGGCGCGCCAGCCCTTCCGCGAGTTGTTGCAAACGAATTTCAAGCACGTGGCGATTGGCTCGGCGTTGATTGCGGGTACCGGCTGCTTCAACGGGCTGTTCTTCTCGCACCTGCCGGCGTATTTGACGGCGGTGCTGCAATACGATCCGCGCCAGGCGGTGTATTCGCAGACCGTCGGTGTGATCGCCTCGTCGATCGGCATCCTGGCCACCGGATGGCTCGGCGATCGCGTTCCACCTCGCTATCTTCTGAGGGCCGGCGTGGCGCTGCTGTTGATCTTCGCGTTTCCGTTCTACGCCGCGCTCGAAGCGCGAACGATGAACCTGACATTGCTCTGCACGCTCGCCGGCCTGACCGCGGGCCTGACCAACGGCTCCTTTGCGGTGCTGCTCACCGACCTCTTCCCGACACGCGTGCGGTTCACCGGGGTCGCGTTGGCCTTCAACGTCAGCTTCACCCTCTTCAGCGGCACCGCGCCGCTCGTGGCGACCAGCCTGATTCGGGAGACCAGCCAGGCAACATCACCGGCCTACATGATGATGTTCAGCGCGGCGCTCGCGCTGGCCGGCAGCATCTGGGTCACTCGCATGGGCGGCCATGTGCTGCCGCGCCCGGTCCGCGCATAGCGCGGGCCCCGGGCTTACCTCGCCGCCGCGCCGAGCGGCTCGAACGTTCCATGCTGCATGGTCAGCGACTTGTCGTTCGACGCGAACGCGACCAGCTTCAACGTCCGGTAATCGAGCACCACGGTGAAGGTGTAGCCGCACGGCGCAAGGTACGACACCGCGTGAACGTCCTGCCCGAATGAAGCAACCTCGTAGTCGGCGTTGCCGCCCTTGCTGTCTGGATCGCCGCCGATTTCACGGAATGCGACGTTGCCGTTTCGGCTGAACGTATGATCGAATGACTTTCCGGCCATCGGGCCGTCGCTGAATTTCCAGCGTAATGAGAAACCCGTAATTGGGTTCGCGGTCATGGTCATTACTCCGGCCCCGGCAATTGCAAGGAAAATGCCACGGCTGGGGCGGCGAGCATGCCCGACCTCGACGCCATCCGGGACTCAGACCCCTCTCGGAAATCCCTCGCACAGCCGGGCCTGTCATGGTTCTTGCAATCAACCCGCTGCATGAGACTGCGAGCACTCACGGCGATTCTGGCTCTCTCTGGTGCCGTAGCCGGCGCGGCGACGATCCTGCCGCAGAAGGCGGACCAGCCGGCGGAAAAGGCGGCGCCGCAAGCCGAGGCCAAGCCGGCAAAAAGATCGAAGACGGTTTCCGCCGAGGAGCGCAGCGACGCGCTGTCACGCGCCTCCGTCTGGCAGGCGCCGCCACCGATCGCCAGGGCGAGCTTCGCTCCCGACCCCGGGCAGCCGCGTGAGATCAGTTGCACCTTCGAGATTGCGCAGATGAACGGCACCGCACCGAAGTTCGACTGCCGCACCCCGGACGGCGAGCGCCTGCGCGTCAAGTACGGTGGCACTCCGGAAATCCCCGGAGAGCTGGCGTCGACGCGCCTGCTCCATGCGCTGGGCTTCGGCGCCGACAACATGCAGCTGTACGAGAAGGTGATTTGCTACGGCTGCCCCAAAGAGCCTTTCCTGACCATGAAAACGCTCGGCTTCGCGGGCGCCGAGAAGCTCTATGGCAAGGTGATGAATCCGAAAGAGCACCAGGACTTCGAGTGGGCGGCGGTTGAGCGCAAGCACTACGGACGCCCGATCGAAACCGAGGACGTCGAGGGATGGGCGTTCTTCGAGCTCGACCTGGTCGACCCGAAGAAGGGCGGAGCGGCGCGCACCCATGTCGACGCCTTGCGGCTGCTCGCCGTGTTCCTGGCGCACTGGGACAACAAGAGTGAGAACCAGCGCCTGGTGTGCATCTCGGAGAAGGACTGGCCGGAGGGCGGCAAGTGCGGGCGTCCGTTCGCGATGCTGCAGGACGTCGGCTCGACCTGGGGACCGCGCAAGGTCGATCTCGCCGAATGGGCCAAGGCGCCGATTTGGAGCGACCGTGCGACCTGCACCGCATCGATGGATGCGCTGCCGTATCACGGCGCCACCTTCTCGCCGGTCAGGATCAGCGAGTCCGGCCGCAAGCACCTCGGCGGCCTGATGGCGCAGCTGAGCGATCGGCAGCTCGACGCGCTGTTTCGCAGCGCCCGCTTCGATCGCTCGACCGGGATGTTTGGCGGCGTCAAGGCGTCGCCGATCGAAGACTGGGTGACGACGTTCAAGGCCCGGGTGAAGCAGATTACCGAGGGTCCGCCGTGCCCGCAGTAGGCTTGCGCAGGGCCCCGGCATCGACCGTCGCGCCGAGGCGGTCGATCGCCTGGAAGAAGAATCCCTCGTCGGTGATCTCCGCCAGCATGAAGTGGTAATCGCGATCGTAGGCGCGGGCGATCTGCGGCGACGGCTTGGCGTCGCCCTCGCGCAGTGAGCCGGCGCCGCCGGTGATGAAATAGAGAATACCGTTCTGCATCGCCGCGCGCTGGTAGATGTGCTCGTGTCCGGAGAACACGACGTCGACTCCGCCATTGATGAACGCCGATTCGAGCGCGAAGCGGATGCCACGCGCCGCCAGCGTATAGCGCCCCGACGTATACACCGGGTGATGCAGAAACGCGATCTTCCACTCCGCCCGCGACCCGGTCGATTCCTTCTCGAACCACCGCGACTGCGCGCGGTCGAGGTAAGTGCTGTCGAGCGCGAAGAACCGCACCCGCGTGTCCCAGCGCGTGAGCGCATCGACCGGCGGCACGAACGTGTAGTAGCGCTGTCCGTCCATGTTGAACGGCTTGTAATACACCTGGTTGGAGTCGTCGTGGTTGCCGAGCGCAGCGTAAAACTTGACGCCGGCGTCGAGCAGCGGCCTGTAGGGATCCTCGAACTTGAGGCGGTAGTCGTCGCCGGTCGCCGGCCCCTCATAGATGTTGTCGCCGACCATCAGCACAAACCGGTAGTCGAAGCGCTGGCGATAGGCGACCATCTGCGCCGCCACGTCATGCTGCTCCTTCGAGCCGCGGCCACTGTCGCCGATGATCGCGAACTTGATCGAGCGCCCGGCGTTGGGCAGGGTCAAGGTATCCTTCGCGAGATCTTCGGTACGAAGCGCGGTGACGGCCGGCGACTGAGACGTCCCGGGCGGTGGTCCGGCGCCGGGGTTGCCGCAGCCGGCCAGTAGCAGCAGGATGACGGCGGAAGCGAAGCGGCACATCCAGGGTATCGTTGCATGAACTGCTCCAAACCCCTGTGTAACCGCCGGCCCAAACTGAGCACCCGGTCGCCCATACGGCCCAGCTGAGGACGCGATCCATGACGTCGCTGATGGCATAGCCCTTGAAGTGATCTGTGCTGCCATGACGAAACCCTGCTCGGCGTTGCTCGCGCTATCCGCCACTCTGGCGATCGGTTGTGGGCCCTCGGACAGTGCCGCGCCTGGTGGAGTGACCGCCCCCGCCGCCCAACAGGCGCAAACCCCGTCCGCCGGTGCATCCGACGGAACACCGGCCGCGGCGCCGGCCGACAGCCAGGCCGCGGTCGAAGCGCAGGACGATGCGCTGGTCGAGTTTCGCAATCGCATCCAGGCCTACCTGAAGATTCACAACCAGGCCGAGGGCCGGGTGCCGAACCTGCGCAGCACCGACGACCCGCAGAAGATCGCCGATCGAGAAAAGGCGCTGGGCGAGATGATCATGACGCTGCGCGCCGGCGCCACGCCCGGCGAGATCTTCGCGCCCGAGTATCAACCCTATTTCATCAAGATCGTCCGTGACGACTTCGCGACGCGCAGCGCGCGCGATCGCAAGGCGCTCATCAACGAGCTGCCGGCAAAGATGAAGGTGGACATCAACACCATCTATCCCACCACCCTCCCGCTGGCGACGTTTCCGCCGGCGCTGCTGAGCAAGCTGCCCGATCTGCCCCCTGAACTCGAATACCGGATTGTCGGACGCAGCCTGATCCTGCGTGACGTCAAAGCCAACCTCATCGTCGACGTGTTGCGCGATGTGGTGCCGACGATTCCCAGCT
The DNA here is from genome assembly GCA_963795125.1 of uncultured Acidimicrobiia bacterium. GTDB lineage: Bacteria > Acidobacteriota > Vicinamibacteria > Vicinamibacterales > UBA2999 > 12-FULL-67-14b. The sequence goes on from CAWCGQ010000004.1 coordinate 340,601, forward strand.
GACGCGAGCGATCAATGAAAAGGCTTCCCGTTCGATTAATCGTCGTGCTGTGGTCGGTGCTGGTGCTGGCCGCGGTCGCGCAGGCCCTCACCAAACGGCAGCGTCCGCCCGCTCCGGCCACCGCGCCGGTGATGTCCGCCGCCAGTGAAGTGCTGCCGCCGGCCGGCAAAGACTCGGTGAGGTTCCTGGTGGTCGGCGACAGCGGCACCGGCGATCGCGGGCAGAACGAGACCGCCGCGCAGATGTGGGCGGCGCACGCGGTGTTCCCCTACGAGTTTGCGATCATGCTCGGCGACAACCTGTATGGCTCCGAGCGGCCGCAGGACTTCGTGTCCAAGTTCGAGCGTCCCTACAAGCCGATGCTGGACGCGAACATTCCGTTTTACGCCGCGCTCGGCAATCACGACGATCCCAATCAGCGCTTCTACAAGAATTTCAGCATGGGCGGCCAGCGGTTCTACACCTACCAGAAGAAGGACGCGCGCTTTTTCGTGCTCGACAGCAACTACATGGACAAGGACCAGCAGCGCTGGCTCGACCAGGAGTTGTCGAAGTCGAACGCAAAATGGAAGATTGCCTACTTCCACCACCCGCTCTACTCGTCGGGCGCCGCGCACGGATCGGAAGTCGATCTGCGGCAGATCATCGAACCGATGTTCATCAAGTACCAACTCCAGGTCGTCTTCGTTGGGCACGAGCATTTTTACGAACGCGTCAAGCCCCAGAAGGGCATTCACCACTTCACCGCCGGCGGTTCCGCGAAGCTGCGCAGCGGTGACATCCTCAAGAACACCGGCCTGACCGCCAAGGGATTCGACACGGAGCAAAGTTTTATGCTGATTGAGATCGACGGCGACGTCATGCGCTTTCAGACCATCTCGCGCCGCGGCAAGCGCGTCGATTCCGGCGAAGTTCGACTCGGGCCGACGTCATGATCGACATCTTCGCCCTGCTGCAGACCCAGCCGGCGGTGGACCTTCCGGGGGTGATGGACAACTTCCAGGAGGAACTGCTCGCCTCGGCGCTGCGGCTGCCGCTGGCGGCGCTGCTCGGCACGATGCTGGCGCTGCGCCCGCGCCGCGGCGGCACCCCGGAGCGTCAGCCGGCCGTGGTGCAGACGCAGATTATCCTGGCGGTCGTCGGCGCGCTGATCATGCTGGTGGTCGGCGCCAGCCTGGCCCGCGCCTTCGGCGTCGCCGGTGCGGCCAACCTGATTCGCTATCGCTCCAAGATCGATGATCCAAAGGATGCGGTGGTGATGCTGTGCGCGCTTTCGGCCGGCCTGGCATCGGGCGTCGGACTGTACGGCCTGGCGGTGATCGGCACCGTGTTCATTGTCTTCTGTCTGTGGGTCATCGAGGGATTCGAGCCGCAGACGCGGTTGTTCGAGCTCACGGTCAAGATCGGCGAGAAGACCACCGACCTGCGGCCGAAGATCGAAGAGATTCTCCGCCGCCACAAGGTGCGTTACGAGCTGCGCACCACTTCTGAAGAGAATGTCGTCTACATGGTGACCACGCCGAAGTCGCTGCGCACCGACCGGATCTCGAACCTGATCATGGAGCTCGAGCCCGGCGGCAAAGGTGCGGTCGAATGGGACGAGAAGTCGAAGGACAAGGTCCCGAAGTAACGCGGAAGGGTCCGCCAGGCCCGGGAGGGCCAGGACCAGGAAGGCCGCCTAGCGCGGTGCCTGGAGGTGGACCGCCTGCCCGCTGCTCGGCGCGTTGACCACGAACTTGTTCCACGCCGCGGTGTTTTTGTCCGCCTGGCGCTCGACAATGCCGCCGCACCACATCGATCCTTGCGCGGGCATTGCCACCCACACCCGTTTCACTTTCGCCGCCACGCCGAAGCCCGGCACGCGCAGGGTGAAATAGGGCGGCAGCGACGCCGGTGTCGCGTCGGCAATTTCGAGCCGCACGCCGTCTACGCTGATGTCGACAATCTTCGACGACACGCCATCGATCGTCGACGTCAGCCGCGGCACCATCCGGCGCGGCGAGCGGCGCGCCGGCCGGCCCTCGGCCAGCGCCAGGGCGACCGACAGCAGGAAGGTGTCGCGCGTCGACGGCCGATCGACCCATGTCGCATGACACGGGACCTCCTCGATGGCATCCTTGGGATTGCCCACGAGCACCAGTGGTCGGTTCTGCCCGAGCGTCTTGACGATGCGCGCCAGATCGCCGGCCGAGACGAGCGCAACGTCGGCGATCAGGGCTTCGAGCGGCTTGGTGGCGAGGTCGCGGCCCACGGTGTCGATGCTCAACATCGGCACGGGCTCGTAGCCGGCCGCCTGCAACCACTCCAGAAACGCCGCCCGCTCACCGGCAATCGGACAGGCCACGCCAATTCGTACGGAGGTGACAGCCATCAACCGATGGCTGGCTGCAAGCGGACGGCCATGACGAAAATGCGCGATTGCCGGGACGTTCTCGCGGTCGCGAGCGACAATGCGCTTACGTTTTCGAGCGCCGGCGACGGTTTTCGACTATCGAAGCCGCTGCAAGTCCGCTTCGGCAGCGATGTAGCCGAAGGCATTCCAGCCGGTGCCGGCCGTCACCTTCTGGAACACGTCGCGAGCCCTGGCCGCATCACCGGTGACGAGGTAGTAGTTGCCGACGCCGTACCCCTGGGTGGCAAGCTGCGTCGGATCGGTGCTGGCGGCGCCGAGCAACGCCTCTGGCTTTTCGAGGCCCTTGTACATCAGCAATCGCCGGTGGTAGGCCTGATTCTCGAGAATGTCCATGTTTGGCGTGATGCGCTCGAGCACCTTCGCCGCGTCGGCTTTGCGGTCGAGGCGCATCAGCGTCATCCACATCCAGTCGCTGGTCGCAATGATCGAGTCGTCGTTGTTCGACACCTTCATGCACTCGACCTGTGCGTCGTAGGCCGCGGCGTAATTGCCCTGGAGAAAATGCGCGAGGGCGAGGTGATACCAGATATTGAACTGCAGCGTGCTGCGCGGCTTGCCCGCGGGGTTCGGCGCGCCGTCGGGCTCGATCTCATCCGGCTTGCCCTTGATCAACTGCGCGGCCTTCTCGAAGTCGGCCTGGGCGGCCGCGAACTTCCTGATGCTCAGGTAGCGATGGCCGCGGTGGCGATAGAACTTCGGGTTGTCCGGATAGAGCGCGATACCCTTCGAGAACATCGCGATCGCGTCGTTGTAGCGCCACAGATATCCGAGCCGGCGGCCGACCCAGATGATCGCTTCCGGGTCCTTCGGATTGGCGGCGAGCGCCTGCTCCGCCTGGGCGAGATCGGCGGCGAGCTTCTGCTGGCCGGCAATGACCGCCGGAACCATCAAGGGCTTTCCCGACAGCGACGTCGCCTCGGGTTGCTGTGCGGCGGCGGAGGAAACGGCGCACACGGTCAATGCCGCGGCGATGAGCAATCGGGTCATGAGCGATCTCCTGAAGTCGTTTCGGTTGGCTGCGGGTCGAGCAGACCCGGCTGGGTCGGGGCGTCGAGCTTGCGCGCCACCGTCTCGAGCGGATCGATCACCGGGATCTCCTTGGCGCTGCCGGCGCCGAGGTCGCGGAAGCGGCGCGCCTTGACCAGGACGTTGTTCTCGAACGAGCCGATCACCTTGTTGAAGGTCGAGAACGTGCCGTCCATGCGCTTGCGTAAATCCTCGAAGTGTTCGGCCATGGTCGCGACGCTGTCGTGCAGCGCCCGGCCGAGGCGGCTGATCTCCTCGGCGTTGATGGTGAGGCGTTGCTGATTCCACCCGAACGACGCCGCCCGCAGCAGCGCGATCAACGTCAGCGGGCTGGCGATCAGGACGTTCAACTTGACGCCGTAATCGATCAACGCCGCATCGCGCTCGAGCGCGGCCATGTAGATGGCCTCCGCCGGCAGAAACAGCACCACCAGCTCCGGCGACGAGGGCAAGGCATCCCGGTACCTGCTTGGCGCCGAGCTTGGCGACGTGGTCCTTCACCTGACGCACGTGGTCGGCGAGCTTGCCGCTGCGGATGCCTTCCTCGGACGCATTCTGCGCATCGAGAAACGCCTCGAGCGGCGCCTTGGCATCGACCACGATCGTCCGACCGCCCGGCAGATTGATGGTCAGGTCCGGGCGCAGCCGGCCGCTGTCGGTGAAGATGGTCGGCTGCTGATCGAAGTCGCAGTGCTCCATCATCCCGGCGAGTTCCACCACCTTGCGCAGCTGGACCTCGCCCCACTGGCCGCGCACCCCCGGCGAGCGCAGGGCGCGCACCAGGCTCTGCGTTTCCTGCTGCAGCTGCTGCTGGGTGTGGCCGACCAGGTTGAGCAGCGACTTCATGCTCGCGCTGTCGTCGATGCGCGTCTGTTCGACCTCTTTCAGCTTCGCGTCTACCTGGACGAGCGTGTCCCTGATTGGCGTGACGAGCGAGCCGAGCTCCTGCTGCCGCCGCGTCAGATCGATCGCGGCTTCGCGGTGCACATTGCCGATCTTCTGATCGGCCAGCTTCAGGAATTCATCCGTGCTGGTCCTGAGCGTCGAGGCGGCGAGGGCCTGGAAGGCGTCGCGCAGTTGATCCTGTTGGGTGGCGCGGCTGCGGGAGGCCAGCAGCCATCCGGCCGCAAAGCCCGCGACCAGCGCGCCCACGACGAGTGCGAGTTCCAATATTCGGAGTGTAACAGCGATTACCGAATCGTCAGCGGCCGGCTCGCCGCCGGGGCCGCCCGAATTACCTAACTGGTTGCGGAACTTCGGTTTACCATAGCCGCGGCCTCTCCGGATTGGTTTGGAAGGCCCGTTGCACCGATGATTCCCGTGCCCCCAGTCGCAGACGCTCCGGTCGCCCTGGCCCTCGACGGCTTCGGCACCCGGACCTCCGGTATTGATCCCGAAACCGGAGATGCGATCGAGCTGCTCGATCTGTCGCCGGAGCTGGTCGAACATTCCGGATTCGTCGCCACGCTGGCCGAGCGCGTGGCCCGCTTCGCGACCGTCAGGCACGCGTCGTACGTGCATCTGCGCCGGCTCGATCGCCCCTCCGCCGATCGACTCGAGCTGGTGTCGGATTTCACGCCTGGCTGGCGGCTCTCGGAACTCCTGGCGGAATCGACCGCCGCCAACATCCCGATCGACATCACCGTCGTCATGGGACTGCTGCGCCAGCTGCTGCCGGCGGTGGCGCTCTACGGCCGGCACAATCGTGATGCGGCGATCGCGGCGCTCGCGGTGGAGCGACTGATCGTGACGCCGCAGGCGCGCCTGGTGATTGCCGAGCACGTCTTCGGCCCTTCGCTCGACAAGCTGAACTTCGGCCGCGACAAGCTGTGGTCCCAGTTCCGTGTCGCCATGCCGCCATCGGCCGGCCTGCCGAGAGCCAATCAGCGAGCCGACGCCAACGCGATCGGCGTCATCGCGCTGGCGTTGCTGCGCGGCCGCACGCTGGCGATCGAGGAGTATCCATCGCAGTTGCCGGCGCTGGTCGAAGAGGTGCGCGAGCATCGCGACGGCGAACTCTCGCCGCTGTCGCCGTCGTTTGCGGGCTGGCTCGGCCGCGCGTTGCAGCTGGACGTGCGCAGCGCGTTCCAGGCGCCGTCGGAAGCCCAGCTCGCCTTCGAGTCCGTGCTCGCGAGCGATCGCGCCTATGTCACCTCGACGACGAAGGTGGAGGAGTGGGTCGCGCAGGTGGCGGGGCTCATCGACGCCAAACGTCCGCCCGCCGAACGGCCGCCGGCGGAAGAGCCGATCGTCTTCACCACCCCGGTCGACCCCGAGGCGCCAGGTCACACCCTCGACCCGTCCGGGGAGCCGCCCTTTTTCGCCGCGACGCCGCCCTCGTCGAGCCGGATGCCGTTAATCGCGCTCGGCGCGGTGATCGCCGGTCTGCTGCTGGTGATTGGCTGGCTCTGGACCCGGGATGCGGCGGTGCCCAGAGCAGGCGAGGGCGACCTGGTGGTTCAGTCCCGTCCTCCCGGCGCTCGCGTGACCGTCGACGGCAGCGAGCGCGGGGTCACGCCGATCACCGTGCGTCTGCCGTCGGGACCCCACGTCCTCGAGGTGCAGGCCGGCACGTCCGAGCCCCGCGTCATCCCGCTCACCATCCAGGCCAACGTGCAGACCGCTCAATACATCGAGATGCAGGGCGTGCAGGACACCGGGACGCTCGAGATTACGAGCGAGCCGTCAGGCGCGCGCGTGGTGATTGATGGACAGCCGCGCGGGATCACGCCGGCCACCATTCGGGGCCTGTCCGCGGGCGACCACTCTGTTGTTGTCGAGGCCGGCGGCCGAAAAGTGACTCAAGCCGTAAACATCGCTCCCGGAAGCACGGCACAGCTGGTGGTGCCGATTCCACGCCGATAAACACGTTTTGGTTCTTTTACACGCGGACTTTTGCTAGGATTTACCAACTTTTCATGCGCAAATCGGTTTTGATCCCGGCCGTCGGCCTGCTTGTGGCCGGCCTGTCATCCGCCTTCTGGCTGGTGTCGGCCGCGGACACCGAGGAGACGGTGCGCCGTTCGGTCGATGTCGCGCTGATCAAGGACTCGGATCTACTCACCGGATTCATCCCGGCCCGCACCACCATTGGCGATCTCTTCGAGGATCACATGGTCGGCAACGCCGATGCGCCGGTGCTGGTCTCGACGATCGCATCGGCCATCGATGTGCGCCGACTGCGCGCCGGGCAGCCCTACGCCATCGATCGACTGCTCGACGGCCGCGTACGGCGGTTCGAGTATGAGATCGATGCCGACAAGCGTCTGCTGGTCGAGCGCGCCGCCCTCGACGGCGCCCCCCGCTTCATCGCCACCGTCGAGCGGATCCCCAAGCAGACCACGGTCGTCGCGATCGAAGGCGACATCAACCGCACGGCCAACTCGCTGTCCGCGGCCATCGACAAGGCCGGCGAGCGCATCGAGCTCGCGCTGGGAATGGCGGATGTGTTTTCGGGCGAGATCGATTTCAATTCCGACCTTCAGCCCGGCGATCACTTCCGCGTCCTGGTCGAGCGCCACACGCGTGACGGCAAGCTGTCGGGATACGGCGCGATCCTCGCGGCCGAGTTCGTCAACGACGATCGCACGCTGAAGGCGATTCGATTCACGCCCGAAGGCGGCTCACCCGCCTACTACGATGAGAAGGGGCGGTCGTTGAAGCGATTTTTTCTCAAGTCGCCGCTCAAGTTCGAGCCGCGCATCACGTCGAGCTTCTCGTCGTCGCGCAAGCATCCGATTCTCGGCTACTCACGCGCCCATAACGGCGTCGACTACGGCGCGCCAAGCGGCGCGCCGGTTGCAGCCGTCGCGCCGGGCGTCGTGACCATGGCGGGTTGGACGTCCGGTGGCGGCCGGACGGTCAAGGTCCGGCATCCGAACGGTTACGAGACCGAGTATCTGCACCTGTCGTCGATCGCGACCCGCGCCGGCGCGCGCATCGGGCAGGGCGAGCTGGTCGGCCGTGTCGGCAGCACCGGTCTCGCCACCGGGCCGCACCTGCATTACGGATTGAAGAAGGGCGGCCGCTACGTCAACCCGGTCGTCGAACACCGCAACATGCCGCCCGGTGAACCGGTCCCCGCGTCGGTCATGAATGTCTTCACGGCCGACCGCGATCGCTTTTTCACCCTCCTCTTCGAACCGACCGCCCTGCGCGCCGCCAACAACTAACCTCAGCGGTTTACCTGAACGTCCATCCCACGCCGAACTTGAAATCCGGCGAGTCGATCGCGCCGATCTTGAACTCGAAGAACAAGCCGCGCGCCGACTCGACGCCGACCAGCAGGTTCAGCCCCGCGTCGGTATCCGTATTGTCGTTGCCGTCACCATCGACCATCGCGATGTTCAACGCCGGCCCGCCGCCGGCATAGATGTTCCACGGCCGGCGCGTCGAGAACTTGTAGACGAACTCCATGTTCGCGCCGATCAACGTCAGGTTGTCGCCAATTCCCACTTCCACGTTGGGCCTGAAGTACAAGCGATCGACGAGCGGCGAGGTTTCGAGATGGCCGCCGAAGTAGAACTGATCCGGATCGACCGAGATGCCGCCGCGGATGCCGCCGTCCTGCGCGACCGCCGGCGTCGCCGAAAACACTACGAGCCCGAGTAAAAATGACAGACCGCTCACCCAACGAATCACAAAATGCCTCATGCATTCCTCCTGCTGGATGAGCCGGTGCAAGACGCCTGCCGAACGGGCCACGCTTCGTGCGATCGCGACGGCGTAGCGGGCCTATAATCAAAGATTCATGTCGGCCATTTATCCCTTCGCCGCGTTGCGACCGTCCCCGAAGGCTGCTGCCGCGGTGGCGTCGGTTCCCTATGATGTGGTCAGCAGCGATGAGGCCCGGGCGCTCGCGGCCGGCAACCCGCTGAGCTTTCTCCACGTGTCGCGCCCCGAAATCGATTTGCCTCCCGGGGCCGACCCGCATGGCGACGATGCCTATACGCAGGCGGCGAGGGCTTTTGCCGAGCTCAGGCGGGCCGCCCCGCTGGTCGTCGAAGAAATGCCGAGTCTGTACGTCTACCGGCTGAATATGGGGAACCACATACAGGCCGGCATAGCCGCGTGCTTCTCGATCGATGAGTACGAGAGCGACCTCATCAAGAAGCACGAGAAGACGCGCCCGGACAAGGAAGACGATCGCACGCGGCACATGATGGCGATTGGCGCCCAGACCGGTCCGGTGTTCCTCACCTACCGCGCGTCGAAGAGCGTCGACGACGTCGTGGCGCGAGTGGTGACGGGGCCGCGGCTGTTCGACTTCATCGCTCCCGATAAGGTGCGCCACGAGATCTGGCAGGTGCCGGCGCACGAGAACCAGGCGCTGGTCGACGCGTTTGGAACGATTGACGCGCTGTACATCGCCGATGGGCATCATCGCGCCGCCAGCGCCGCTCGGACGCGTCGGACCCTGCGGGACAATTCAGCGCCGTCCGTGGTGCGGCCGTCGGAAGCCGATCGCGTAATGGCGGTGGCATTTCCCGACAACCAGGTGCAGGTCCTGCCTTACAACCGCGTCGTCCGGGATCTCAATGGCGCGACGGCGGCAGGCTTTCTCACCACGCTGGAAGAGAAGTTCAGGATTCACAAGGGTGCCGCGCAGACGCCGCTGCAGAAGGGGCAGATCGCGCTCTATCTGTCGGGCGAGTGGTACATGCTCGACGCCAAGAACGCCACCGATGCGCTGGACGTCGATGTGCTCGAATCGGACATCCTGGCGCCGATTCTCGGAATCAAGGACGTGCGCACGGACCAGCGCATCGATTTCGTCGGCGGCGTCCGCGGCACCGGGGAGCTCGAGCGTCTGGTGAACTCCGGCGCCTTCGCGGCCGCGTTCTCCCTGCACCCGGTGTCGGTGCGCGACCTGATGCGGATTGCCGACGCCGGCGGGATCATGCCGCCAAAGTCGACGTGGTTCGAGCCAAAACTTCGCGACGGGTTACTGTCACACCTGATCTAATCCCGACCATGATTACTTCCCGACAAGGGTCACCGTGCCGCCATGAGTCATTTCCCGTCATGAAAGTCCTTGTTGCCGACAAGTTCGAGCAATCGGGTCTCGATGCGCTCACAGCCGCCGGCTGCGAGGTGATTTTCCAGCCCGAGGCCTCCGGCGACACCCTCGTCGCCGCCATCACGCACAGCCAGGCGTCGGTGGTCGTCGTCCGATCGACCCAGGTCACCGACGCGATGATGGACGCGGGGCCGGTGTCTCTGATCGTGCGCGCCGGCGCCGGCGTCAACACCATCGACGTTGCGGCGGCTTCGCAACGCGGCATCTACGTGTCGAATTGCCCCGGCAGGAATTCCGTGGCGGTGGCCGAGTTGACGTTGGGACTCATCCTCGCGCTCGATCGCCGGCTTGCGGACAACGTCGCCGAACTGCGCGCCGGGACGTGGAACAAAAAGGAGTATTCGAAGGCGCGCGGCTTGATGGGACAAACCCTCGGGCTGCTCGGCTTCGGCCATATCGGCCGCGAAGTCGCGAAGCGTGCGCGGGCATTTGGCATGCCGGTGAAGGTGTGGAGCCGGCGCTTCGCTGCCGACGCCGCGGCTCGCGAAGCGGCCGAAGACGCGTTCGACATCACGGTGGTCGATTCGCCGGAAGCCCTGATGGCACAGTCGAGCATCGTCAGCATCCATGTGGCGCTGAACAAGGACACCAGGGGTCTGGTCGGCGCCGGCCTTCTCGCGCATGCCAAGCCTGGAACCTACATCATCAACACCGCCCGCGCCGAGGTGATGGATTACGGCGCGCTGGCGGAGGCCGTCAAGGAGAAGGGACTGCGGGTCGGCCTCGATGTGTTCGAGAACGAGCCCTCCGCCGCGACCGCGGCGTTCGCCGACGCGTTCGCCTGTCACCCGAGTGTGTACGGCACGCATCACATCGGCGCCTCGACCGATCAGGCGCAGGAAGCGATCGCGCTTGAAACCGTCCACATCATCCGCACGTTCAAGGAAACCGGCAAGGTTCCGAACGTCGTCAACCTGGCGAAGCAGACGCCGGCGACGCACATGCTGGTGGTCCGCCACCGCGACAAGCCGGGCGTGCTCGCGCACGTGTTCGAATACCTGCGCGTCGCCCACTTGAACGTGCAGGAAACGGAAAACATCATTTTCGACGGCGCCCACGCCGCGGTCGCGCGCATCAACCTCGACGGCGCGCCGTCGGGCCGGGCGCTCGATGCGATGCAGTCCGGCAACGCCGACATTCTCGATCTTCAACTCGTCAAGCTCGGATAACCCATGGCCACCACTACCAATCGCGTCTTCAACTTCTCCGCAGGTCCCGCAGTCCTCCCCGTCCCGGTGCTCGAAGAGGCGCAACGCGACCTGGTCGCGCTGCCCGGCGTCGGCATGTCGGTGCTCGAGATCAGCCATCGCTCGAAGACCTTCGAGGCGATTCTTGCGAAGACCGAACAGGACATTCGCGCCCTCGGCAGCGTGCCCGCGAACTACAAGGTGCTGTTCCTGCAGGGCGGTGCTTCGCTGCAGTTCTCGATGGTGCCGCTGAACCTGCTGACCGCCGGCGCCACCGCCGACTACATCGTCACCGGCGGCTGGGCGCAGAAAGCGGTGAAGGAAGCGCAGCGGGTCGGCACCGTCAACATCGCCGCCTCGACCGAGAGCGAAAACTTCAGCCGCATTCCGCGGCAGGACGAGCTGACGCTGACGCCCGACGCGGCCTACCTTCACGTCACCACCAACAACACCTTGTTCGGGACCGAGTGGACCGGCGAGCCCGACGGCGGCGGCGTACCGCTCGTGGCCGACACCTCGTCGGACATGTTCAGCCGTCCGATTGACGTCGGCAACTACGGCCTGATCTACGCCGGCGCGCAGAAGAACCTCGGGCCCTCGGGCGTCACGCTGGTGATTGTGCGCGACGATCTGCTGCAGCGCTCGGCCAAGTCGCTGCACACGATGCTGAATTACGCCGTCCACGCCGAGAACGGCTCGATGTACAACACCCCGCCGTGCTTTGGGATTTATCTGATGGGCCTGGTGATGAAGTGGGCGCTGGCGCAGGGCGGGCTCGAGGCCATCGGCGCCGCGAACCAGCGCAAGGCGGCGAAGCTCTACGCGGAGATCGACCGCAGTGGTTTCTATCGCGGTACCGCGGAGAAGGCCAGCCGCTCGCGGATGAACATCACCTTCCGCCTGCCGAGCGAAGATCTCGAAGGCAAGTTCGTCAAGCAGTCCACGGCCGCGGGGCTCGATGGCCTGAAGGGCCATCGCTCGGTGGGGGGCATGCGCGCGTCGATTTACAACGCGTTCCCGGAGGAAGGCATCGATGCGCTGGTGGCCTTCATGCAGGAGTTCGAGAAGAACAACGGCTAGGTTTCCGGGGGCCGCTTGAACGCCCGGCGGCCCCGCCTGCGACGGCCGCGGCGTCGCCGCGGCTGTTCGCCGCCCGGCGGCGCGGGTTCGGCTTCGGGCGGGTGCTTGGCCTCATCGCCGAGCGCCTCGATGAAGCCCTTCCAGTGTTCGAGCACGGCCGGCGCGTTGCCGTGAATCGCGAACCACGTCAGCGCGTCCTCGAACGGCCCGCGGTGCATCAGCGTGCGCTTCGCCCGTGGCGACATTTCGACATCGGCGATCCGCGCCTGCAGCGACAGCAACTGGCGCAGGCGCTCGGTATCGCCGCGCGCAATCGGCAGCATGCCGATCTTGACGATCGGTTCCTTCGGCGGCCGCCGGAACTTCGGCTTGATCGGGGGCACGATCAGGTTGCCGGCGATCTCGTCATCCTCTTCGAGCTCCACCGGCTCGAAACCACGGCGTTCGCCGCGCGGCATCAGGCCGAGTGGGATGACGAGCGATCCGAGCAGCAGCGGGTTTCGCAGCGACGCGGGCGCCGACTCGAACTTGCGGCGATAGGCATCGAGTGCGCCGAGGCCGTCCCACAGCGCCTGGTCCTTCGCGCCGCGCTGAATCTCCGGCGTCACCGGTTCGAGCAGGCGATGCTCCGCGAGCGCGCGGAACGTCACCTCCGCATAGCCCGAGCGAAGAATCTTGTAGTACTCCTCGATCAACCGCGAGGGAGACGCCGTGGCCATCAGCCCGCGATGGGTGGCGATGGCGTCGACGATCGGCGGATCCAGCCGGAAGCTCAGGCGCGACGCCATCACGATCGCGCGGAGCATGCGCACCGGATCTTCCTGGAAACGTCCGTTGGGATCGCCGATGCTGCGGATCAGGCCGTCCTTCAGGTCCTGCAGGCCGCCGACGTAATCGATAATCGAGAACGTCGCAATGTCGTAGAACAGCGCGTTGACGGTGAAGTCGCGGCGAAACGCGTCTTCCTCCGGTGTGCCGAAGGTGTTGTCGTGCTTGATCTGCAGGTTCGGATCGCCGCCGTCATCGCCACCGCCGGGCGTGTGGCGCGGCGGCTCCTCGGTTTTGTCGGGCGCGAAGGCCGACTCGCTCTCGGTGCCGGCGGGCACGTTCTTGCGGAACGTCGCGACTTCGATGGTCTTCAGGCCAAAGCGGACGTGCGCGAGGCGAAACCGGCGCCCGATGATCCAGCAGTTCCGGAACAGCTTCTTGACCTGGTAGGGGTGAGCCGACGTGCCGATGTCGAAGTCTTTTGGCCGCCGGCTGAGCAGCAGGTCCCGCACACTGCCGCCGACGAGGTAGGCCGCCGCGCCAGATTCGTGGAGCCGGTAGAGGACTTTCAATGCATCTGAATCGATGTCCCTCCGTGAAATAGGGTGTTCAGCCCTCGGGACAATCACCGGTTCCGTCATTCCAGCTTGATATTTTACGTCGGCGGGCCGCCGACGGCTCAGAATCAATACACCAGGGCCGCAGCAGGCTCAGATCATTCCGGGGTGAGCTGTTCGAACAGCTTGGGATCGATCGCCTTGGTGTCCGCCCGGTCCGGGTCCCGTTCGGAGAACATCGAAAATCGGATCGCCGGGCAGTGCGGCCCGAAGGCGCCACGCTCGAACACATACAGGCCCTCCCGGATCGGCGAGCGTCCCGACGGCTCGTGCTCGATGATGAAGGGGTGGATCGGCGTGACCTCCGCGTCGCCGCAGAAGGCGCGAAGCCGGAGGAAATTGGCCGACAGGCTCTTGAGCGGGGGCAGGTTCATGCCCTGGGTGGCGGCCGCGCCGCGGGCGAGCAGCTTCCAGACGCTTTCCTCGAACTGCGGGCTGACCCGGACCAGTAACACCTGGCCCACATCTCGCAGGTAGTCCGACCAGTTGCCGAAGTCGGCGCCGCGGCCGGATCGCGGCGCGAGGTCGCGCGCGTCCTTCGACGTCAGCAGCGTGATGTCGAAGCTCGCGGCGACGATGGTCGGCATTGGCGGAATGACGCGTGCCGGCTGGGCGCCCGGCGCCCTGGCGGGTGGCTTTACGAGTGGAGCATTCACCGCAATCGGCTCGATGGGCAAGGGCGTCGCCGGCGGCGGTGCGGCGTCGGCCGTTTGCGCCGCGGCGGTCGCGATGGCCGCGCAGGCATGTTCGGCGGGAATCACCCAAGCATCGTTCCACCGGCGGACTTCATCTCTGTCGTCGATGGCGCTGATGCCGACCGGCGCGCCGTTCTCGGCAAAGACCGGACCCCCTTCGCTGTCGCTGCCGATGCGCATGTCGGTAAAGATTGCCTGGGTGGTGACGCGCGTGACCGCGCCGTCGCTGACTTCCTTGTTGCCGAGCATGGTGGCGGTGATGGTGCTGATCACGGCCCGATAGCCCGCCGCCGGCCAGACTTTGGTCGAGCATCCGAGGTCGATGGCGCGGGTCGAGGCCAGCGTCCGCGGATCGATCCAGACCACCGCCGCTCCTGAAGCCTTGTCCGACACAATCGCCGTCCCTGCTACCTTGAGGCGTTGCCGGCCCGAGGTCAGCTGCACTTCGACGGACGTCGCGCTGCCGACCGCATGACGACTGGTGGCGACGAGGCCCCTGGCGGCATCGACCACAAAACCCGAGGCATGTCTGGTCGGGGTCCAGATCTCGACCACGCTGTCGCGCCAGGCGGTGAGCAGCGTCGCGGAGTCTGCGCTGATGCGGGCGCCGGACGCCGCTGCCGCGTTATCCGCGGTGAGCTCGAGCACGGTATCGCGGCCGGACGTCACCTCGACGGTCTCGGTCCAGGTGTAGGCCTTGCCGCGGAACGCGACGGGCTCGTCCAGTTCCACGGTGTAGCTGCCCGGCACCAGCCTCAGCTCGAATGCGCCATCGGCCCCGGTTCGCACGCGGCGCGGTTCGTCGGTGGGAGGGTTGTCGCTGACGAGCATGACCAGTCGCGGCACCGGCGTCGCCACGCCAGACGCGTCGACGAGCCAGACGCGGACACGCAGCAGTCCCGTATCCTGGCCGGCGGCCAGCGCCAACAGAAGCGCCAGGGTTGCGGCAAGCTGCGTCACCATCGGCCGCGGAGAGACATTAAGGAGAACATACACCAGGGCCGCAGAAGGCGCAGAGCGGATGACGCCCATAGTTGAAGGGCGGCGACGACGCCAAGCGCGACTGTCAGCTCGATGATTGCCCGCTCGCCGGCTGCGGTGGTGGCATGTTCGACCGGCACGTCGTCACCGTGAAACCCGCGCACACCGGCCGATTACCGCTCTCTCGAATATACCGAGCATCGTCCTCGTTCCAGATGCTCCGACTCGGCACCACGGTCCATGTGCCAGAGAAGTTCGGGCGCCCTTGCCCACCCACACGACAGCTAACGGCGCCTCGCATTCCACCGGCATGTCAGACGAACCGAAACGCGGTTTAGGCGTGAACTGCTGGGTCAAACGACGCCGAATCAACCGCGCGCCGGCAACTGTCACCCGGCGCGCCGGCGGCATTCGGATGTTAGCCAGCTACTCACGGCCGGCCTGCTGCGCCCGAGACAGTCGTCGCAAGATTACGGTCGGCCGCCGGCGCCGCGAGGCGTGGTCGAGCACGGTGGCTGCGAACACCAGACGCAGGTGGCTGGACCCTGAGGACGGCGAAGAGGCACCCGGCCTCGGCGCCACCAGCCAGGCGACCCCGATGCCCACCAGGTAGAGAGCCATCATGGGACCCGCGAACATGACCTGATTCCACGGGTCCGAAGACGGTGTGAGGACAGCTGCTGCCACGAAGCTGGCGAGCACCGCATGCCCGGTGTAGCGCCACAGCAGACCCGCCGTGACGAGACCAAGGCGAGCCAGAAAAAATACGAGCGTTGGAATTTGGAACACCGCCACCATGCCGATGAGCATGTTTTTGTACAACCCGAACGTGTCCTCGACCCGCGGCATCAGCCGCATGCGCGGCGTATCGAAGGCGCCAAAGAACGCGACCATGGATGGGAACAGCACGAAGTGGGTGAACGCTGCCCCTAGCAACGTTCCGAGCGTGGCCAGCGCCACGAACGGCACAACCAGCCGCCGTTCGCGGGCGTACAGCCCTGGCGCGACGAATCGCCACAGCTGATAGGTGATGAACGGAGCCGCCAGAACAATGCCGCCGAGCAAGGCGAGATCCATATAGAACGACAGGCCCTCGCCGAGCCGAGTCGTGATGAGACTCGTTCCAGCCGGAAGGGCGGCGAGGGTTGGCCCCAGGACGAAATCGGCGATGCGCTCGATGAACGCAAACGAAACGAGCATCCCCACGCCCAGCGCCGCGCAGGCGCGAATGATCCGAGAGCGGAGCTCATCGAGGTGGTCCAGGAACCCCATCGCGCCATTGATGGGCTCATCGTCGTCGTGGGGCTCTCGTTGAAGCGCGCTATTCATATGTGGCTCGTTTCGACTTGGCCGCGACGCCAACGCTGTTCTGGCTAACGGCTTGGCGTTCAGCCGCTTCGCGCTCGCGCAAGATACCACCGAGCGCGGCGCCGTGTTAGGTGCCGATTGTGGTTGTGAACGTCAACCTGTTGCCAAACGGGTCCTTGACCGACATGTCCCTGGTGCCCCAAGGCATTTTCTCGATATCCGGGCGAGCATACTTGTACTGGCTGGAACTTAGTTCGGCGTGAAAAGCGTCCAAGGCGTCCGTCTCGATCCGCATCGCGGAGCCCGGGGTGCAGTCGCCATGATGCTCGGACAGGTGCAGCACGCACCGATCCCGCGAAATCTGCATATACAGGGGAAGTCCTGGTTCGAATCGATGCTCCCAATCGACGTTGAAACCAAGGAAGGCGACATAGAACTCGCGCGCCTTGCCCTCGTCGAAGATCCGAAGAATCGGAATCGACTTCTCGAAGCCCATTCACTTCTCCTCGTGCACCTAACGCCTCGGCTTCAGCCGCGGCGCGCGCGCCATCATTTCATCGCGCGCCGTCGGCTGCAATGCCGTGTTTAGGCTGCCCCTTGTAACGGTTCGATCTTGACGTCCGATCTCGCCGCGCCGAGGTTCGCCAAGCGGAAACCTCTTTGTTCCATCCCGCTTTCGTAGAAGAGGCTGACTGTCAGCTGGTATTGCCCCACGGGCAGTCGCCATGCTGGATTCTTCGCCTTTTCGTGAGCGTAGCTTTCGTTCGTGAAGAGATAAAGATCTGGATCGCCCTCTTCCTTGAGAGCCACCGTCAACCGCTCGTCGCAGTGGCTATGAACGTCGACCGAACGGCCGGCGATCATCTTTGCGAGGTCCGCGATACGGATTACGTCTTTGCCGGTCGAGATACTTGTGATGGGCTCTGGCTGAGAAGCCCAACGGGCCAGGACCGGCGCGGTTGTAACTGCCTGACCGTGAGAATCGAGAACGTGCAACGTCGCGTGACAGGCCCAAGCTGGTCGCCGACCGGGCAACGGCCAAGGTGTTGGTGTGTTGCGTACGACCACATGAAAGTATCCAAACGATGCGAGAACTGGACGTGCACCATAGTCAACGGTCATTCGAAGTAGAGGGCGGGACGCCCAATCAAAGATGAGCGCGATAACGGCAGAGCCTCCAAAACCGAGGAGTGCACCCGCGACTAGATTGGGCCAGTCGATATTCATGTAAGCCTAACTAGTAAGTAGACCGCGGAAATCCTACATCGAATTCCACGGGTACCGACAGTTCTCGCAAGATAGTCAGACGCAGAAGTCCGTGGTTACTTGACCAGCGTAATAGACCAGCGACAGCGTCCGTGCCGTCAAGTCACCAAAACCAAAACGGGCGACGTTGACACCTTTGCCGCTTGCATGGCGGGCGGGGGACGTGTGGCTCTAGCGGGTTGCTGAAGAAGCCTCGAACCTGAATCACCAATGCCAAATTCAGAAGGAAATCGGAATCGCGCCGAGAAGGTGATGAAAGGCCGTTTCTGTGCTATCTGTGTCATCTGTGGCTCTGCCCCCGAGACCGAGAACCTCTGCGCCTTCTGCGGCTGTGTGTAGGACGAGAGTCTCTGCGCTTTCTACGGCCCTGGTGTTGTGCCTGGCCGGCTCTGCCGCGGCGCAGCCCGACGATCTTGCGAGGGCCAGAAGTTTTTACAATGCGCGGCAGTTCGATGCGGCAATCGAGGCGGCCGGCGCCGCCCACAAGCTGCCCGCGACCATGGACGCCGCCATCGTGGTGCTGGCGCGGGCCCACCTCGAGCGCTACCGCGAAGGCGCCAACCCCGACGATCTGTCCGCGGCCCGGACCGTGCTGGGCACGGTTCGCGTTTCCAATCTCGACACGCGCGACACCGTCGACTTGCTGATGGCGCTCGGCGAGGCGCTGTTCTTCGAGGACGATTTCGGCGCCGCCGCCTCGCTGTTCGAGAGCGGAATTGAGGCCGCGGCCGCGCAGGGGCCGCAGACCGGCGAAGCCATGCTCGAATGGTGGGGCAGCGCGGTCGAGCGCTACGCCGGCTCGCTCGATCGCGAGGGCCGGGTCTCCGCCTCTCGCCGGTTGCGCGATCGCATGGCGCGCGAGCTCGCCCGCAATCCGTCATCCGCCGCCGCCGCCTACTGGATTGTCGTCGGCACCCGTGGCACCGATGCGCCGGTCGAAGCCTGGGACGCCGCAATTGCCGGGTGGGTGCGCGCGCGGCTCGCCGGCGCGCGCTCCGCGACGCTGCGCGCCGATCTCGACAAGCTCGTGCTGGAGGGCATCATTCCCGACCGGGTCCGCGCGCTGGCCGCCGACCGGCGGGCGCTGGCCGAGTCGGACCTGCGCGCGGAATGGTCGCTCGTCAAGGAGCGCTGGAAGTAGCTAGCCCTTCGCCTCGGTCCAGTTCTCGCCAATCCCGGCGTCGACGTCGAGCGGGACGGTGAGCTTCACGGCATTCGACATCTTGTCCTTGACCACCGCGGCGATGTCGTCGGCCTGATCCTTCGGCGCCTCGAACAGCAATTCATCGTGCACGGTGAGGATCATGCGGGCGCGCGGATGCGATGCCGCGAGCGCGGCATCGACGTCGATCATCGCGCGCTTGAGAATGTCGGCGGCGGTCCCCTGGATCGGCATGTTGACGGCGATCCGTTCGGCGCCGGCGCGGATCTGGAAATTACGGCTGGTCAACTCCGGCACCGGCCGCCGCCTCCCGAACATCGTCTTGACGACGCCGCTGGCCTGCGCGTCCTCGAGTGTCTTGTCGATGAAGGCGCGCACCCGCGGGAAACCCGCGAAGTAGGCATCGATGAACTGCTGCGCGGCCTGCTGGGACACGCCGATGTCCTTGGCGAGCGTGAAGGCCGTCTTGCCGTAGAGCAGCGCGTAGTTGACGATCTTCGCCCGCCGCCGCAGTTCGTGCGGGTCGAGCAGGCTGTCGGCGCCGAACACCTTGTTGGCCGTTTGATCGTGAATGTCGTCGCCGCGCTCGAACGCCGCCGTCAGCGTCTCGTCGCCCGACAGGTGCGCCAGCACGCGCAGTTCGATCTGCGAGTAGTCGGCCGAGATCAGCACGTGACCGGGATCGGCAATGAACGCGCTGCGGATGCGACGGCCGATCTCGGTTCGGATCGGAATGTTCTGCAGGTTGGGATCGCTGCTGCTGAGCCGCCCCGTCGCCGCCACCGCCTGGCTGATCTGCGTGTGCACGCGGCCCGTCTCCGGGTTGACGAGCGAGGGCAGCGCGTCGATGTAGGTGCCCTTCAGCTTCGACAGACCGCGCCAATCCAGGATGAAGCGGCAGATGTCGTGCTGCGCCGCGAGCTCCTCCAGCACCTCGACGGCGGTGGACGGCGCCCGCGACGTCCCGGTTCGCTTGAGCACCGGCAGCTGGAGTTTCTCGAACAGGATGTCCGCCAGTTGCTTTGGCGATCCGATATTGAACTCGCCGCCGGCCAGCGCGAAGATCTGGCGGCTCAAGTCGGTCAACTCGCGCTCGAGCACCGACGACTGCGCCGCCAGGGAGCGCACATCCACGCGCACGCCGGTGCGCTCGATCGCCGCCAGGATCGGGACGAGCGGCAGCTCGAGGTCGCGGTACACCGCGTCGAGCCCGTCGTTGACGAGCACCGGCCGGAGCCGCTCGGACAGCTGCAGCGCGAGGTCGGCGCGCTCGCCGGCGTAGTCGAGCACGCTGTCGACCGGCACCTGGGCGAACGCGATCGCCTTGGCGCCCTTGCCGCGCACCTCGTCCTCGGTGAGCGCCTTGTAGCCAAGCTGCTCGAGGGCGATCGGCTCCAGGTCCTGGCTCGAGCGATTGGCGTCGACCAGGTAGCTGGCCAGCATGGTGTCGAAGCCGTTTGGATTGCTGACATCGACGCCGTGACGCCCGAGCACGATCAGGTCCGCCTTGAGGTCGTGACCGATCTTCTCGATCGAAGGGTCCGTGAGCAGCGGCGCGAGCATGGCGAGCGCCTCGGACCTGGCCAGCGAGAACCCTCCGCCAAACCCCTCGTGGCCGAGCGGGATGTAGCGTGCCTGCGACCCCGCGGTCGAAATCGCGATGCCGACGAGGGTCGCGCGAACCGGCGCGGTCCCGTCGGTAATCACCTTCATGCTGAACCGGCCGGCGGCTTTCATCTCGGCGACGAGCGCGGCCAACTCCTCCGTGGAGCTGATGAGCGCGTAGTCCTTGACGACCGACGCCGCGGTCGGCGCGAACTCCGGCAGCAGCGTCCGGAACTCCATCTTCGAGAACAGCGCGTAGCAGCGCTCGCGATCGGCGCCCCGGAACCTGAATCGCTCGGCCTCGAACGGCACCTCGACGTCGGTGCGGATGGTGACCAGCTCGCGACTCTGCCGCGCCTGGTCGGCGTAGGCCAGCAGCCCTTCGCGATACTTCTTCTGCTTGATCTCGGCGGCATGCTCGAGCAGCGAATCGAGCGACCCGTAAGTGGCGATCAGATCGCGCGCGCCCTTTTCACCGATGCCGGGGACGCCCTTCACGTTGTCGATCGAGTCGCCCATCAGCGCGAGCACGTCGCAGACCTGCGCCGGCGCGACCCCGAATTTCTCCACCACGCCGGCGGCGTCGTACCACACGCCCTCATCCCGCGGGTTGTAGACGCGGATGCCGTCGCGAACCAACTGAAAGAAGTCCTTGTCGCCGGTGACGATCGCGGCCTGCAGGCCGTGCTCGCCGGCCCTCGTCGCCAGCGTCCCGATCACATCGTCGGCCTCGAAGCCCGGCGAGGTGAGAATCGGCACGCCCATCGCCTCGCAGGCCTCATGCACCCAGGGCACCTGCTCGGCCAGGTCGCCCGGCATCGGCGAGCGATTGGCCTTGTAGTCGGCCGCCACCTCCGAGCGAAACGTCGGTCCCCGCAGGTCGAACGACGCGAGGATGTACTGCGGCTGATGGTCGGCCAGCAGCTTGCGCAGCATGGTGATGAAGCCGTAGGTGGCGTTGGTGGACTTGCCGTCGGAACGTGTCAGGCCGCGGATCGCGTGGTAGGCGCGATACATCTGGTTGCTGCCATCGATGAGAAACAGGGTGGGGCCGGCGGCCATCAGACGATATTATTCGATAGTGCGTCTCGCCTTCGCCTTCGTGCTGGTCGCCGTCCTCGCGTCGATCGCATGCGGCAACGTCATCGCCAGAAAATACGAATACGAGGAAGAGGTCTTTCTCGGTCTGGATGGCTCGGCCACCATCTATCTGAATGCCTCGGTGCCGGCGTTGGTGGCGTTGCGGGGCATGAACCTGCCGCTCGACGCGCGGGCCCGGCTCGATCGGCAGCTGCTGCGCGAGATTTACGAGACGCCGGTGTCGCAGGTCGCCAGCGTCACCACCTCACGCCGCGAGGGCCGCCGTTACGTTCACCTCCGCGTCACCGTGCCCGACGTGCGCCGGCTGGGCGAGGCGGCGCCGTTTGCGTGGTCGTCCTACCAGTATCTTCAGCACGAGGCGGAATTCGAGTTCACGCAAACGATGCGCGCCTCGGCCGGGGAAGGCGCCGGCAATGCCGGCTGGAACGGCAGCGAACTGGTGGCCGTGCGCGTGCACCTGCCGAGCAAGATCACCTGGCACAATTCGCCGTCGCGAACCGTCGAGCGCGGCAACATCGTGGTGTGGGAGCAGCGGCTCAGCGAGCGACAGCAGGGCGTGCCGCTCGAGGTGGTGGCGAGGATGGAAACCCAGTCGATTCTGTTTCGCACCCTCGCCCTGTTCGGCGCGATGGGCGTGCTCGTCGTGCTCACGTTCATCGCGGCGATTTGGTTTGTCAGGACCCGGGAACCGGGAGCCGGGAGCCGGGAGCCGTAGATTCGACCCGGTTCCGGCTCCCGGTTCCCGGCTCCCGGCTCCCGTTCCCGGCTCCCGTCAGTCGCTTTTCCGCGCTTCCATCGCTTCGCGTACTTCCGCGTCGGTCTTCAACTCGTTCTTCACGCCAAAATCGCCGAAGCCCGACGCCAGTGATCGCGCGAGCATGCGCTCGACGTTGCTCTGCACCACGCCTTCGAGCGTGACCTTGCCATGGTTGACGACGACGCGGATCGGCGGGTTCGCCATCGCCGCGTAATTCCAGAACGACGAGTGGCCGTAGATGGCCCTCGCAATCCTGAACCTCAGTTCATCGTCGAACTGCGACACCGGCAGCACGCCGATCTTGTTGTCGATGGTGTTGACGCCTTCGACCTTGCGCACCCGCCGCTCGAGATCGTCGCGCTTGTACGGCATCGTCACCCAGCCGGTGAGCACGACCCGGCCCTCGTCAACCGACGCGGAGATGCTGTCGAACACCGTGAGTTGGGTATAGCGATTGACTTGATCCGCGAGGTCGTTGAACACCTGCAGATCCTTGCGCTCGGCGTTCTGCGCGAGTGCCGGAGAGGTGAGCGCCAGCAGCGAAACTACGAGAGTCGTGAACAGTGTCTTCATGATCAAATTCCCCCAAGCTTGTCCCGCCTGAGCGCGACGCGCGAAGGCGGACACTGTTCGCTACTGCGATAGTTATGCCAGCGCGATCTGTCCTCGATCGGAGAACATTACGGCGTGGCAACGTAGCCCTTGCGGGCTCGCACCTTCATCGACGGATCGCGCACTTCGACACGAATCGTGTGCCACCGCCCGTCCTTGTATCCAGGGCTCGGATAGCCAAGGTAGGTACTGCTGGCTCAATTCATCGGCAATGCTCGCGACCGCCGGATCGAGGTCGCGCGCGTCACGGACGATCTCCGTGCGGCCGCCGCTGTCGTCGGTGATCTCGCGCAGCGCCATCACGTTCACGCGATCGTCGCCGCCGACCGAATAGGTGCCGCCGCGGCTGCCGCCGCCCGGCGGATAGCCGCCGCCGCCGCTGCCGGGGAAGGGAATCCGCCCGCCGCCGCGTCCGCCGGGAAAGGGAAACGGAATCGGCAAGCGGGGCTGCGGCTGCTGAATCGGCGGCGTCGGCCGCTGGAACGTCGGCGATCCCTGGCCGTCGATGCCGACGGCATAGACCAGCACTTCGGTCTCGCGCACCAGTTGCTTCACCTCGGACACGCCGACGCGGCTGCTGGTGTCGTTGCCGTCGGAGATGATCACCACCGCCTTCTTCTGGTTCTGCCCGGCCTGCGCCATCGGCACCGCTTCAGACGCCGCGTCATACATCGCCGTGCCGCCGTTGGGGTGAATGCGGTTGAGCGACATTGCCAATCGATCGCGGTCGCTGGTCCAGTCCGCGACCAGATCGGCGCTGCCGCTGAAGCGGTAGAGGAAGAACTCGTCGAGTTCGTCGTTCATCAACCTGAAGAACCGATCGATCGAGTTGACGGCCGACGACCATTTCTCGCCAGCCATGCTGCCGCTGGTGTCGACGACGATGCCGAGGCTGACCGGCGTGCGATCCGCGCTGAAGTGGCTGACCTCGACCAGCTTGTTGTCCTCGTAGACGACGAAGTCTTCCTTGCGAAGCCGGCCGGCAAAGCGGCCGGATCGATCGGTGACCGTCGCGGTCACGTTGATCAGCTCAACGCCGCTCTTGAACTTGAAACCGCCCTGGTCCTGGGCGGCCAGCGTCGTGCAAGCCAGGGCGGCGACGGCGGCGGCGAAGGACAAATGTTTCTTCATGGCTGCGCTCATTTCAATTTCACGTTGACTGCCTGTTCGCCCTCGGCGGGCGCCGGGGTGGCGCCGCGGCGATCGATGTGCGGCACAATCCCGTCGTCGGTCCGGAAGCTCACCCGATAGCGCGCCACCGTGGCCGGCGCGTCCAGCGACACCACAAACGGCGTCTCATCACCGGCGCCGAGCTTGAGAAAATCCACCTTCGCGCGCGAGCTGGTCACGAACGAGCCTGCGCGATCGAACAGGAACACCACCGCCGACAAGTGCTCGATCGGCTGGCCGGCAGCCGGGTTGCGGACCAGCCCCGACACCGCGAGCGTGGCGTTCTGGCGCTGATGGCTGAGCGAGACGAGTTCAAGTGGTGAGTTGGGGCCAACCGCGGCGGCGCTCGTGCCGCGCGGTCCGGACATCATCCACACCAGTCCGCCGGAGAGCACCGCGAACAGGGCCACCGCCGCAAAGGCGAGCGACTTCTGACGGCTGCCGTGCTCCGGTTCGGTTTCGACCGCGCCGAGGAATCCCGAGGCGTGCGAAACCGATGGTTGATGCAGCGGCAGCTCCTCGGCGGCCGCGACCGGCGCCGCCACCATCCGGTGCGCCGATTCGTGCGCGGCACGGGCGGGCGCCCACGGCGCCTTGGCGAGCGGTTTGTCCGCGCGCGCCTCGAATCCGATGGCGTTGACGTTCGGGCGCGGGTCGTCGGTGGCGGCGAGCGAGAGCGCCGCGACGCGTGCCGCCGACCGTTTCTTTTCATCGCGCGCCATCCGCCAGGCTGCCGTGCTCATGACGAGCGCAACGACCAGCGACACGATCGTGGTTCCCAACAGGATGATGTCCATATCAGAATCTCAACGCAGCTTGAACTCGACGCCAACTTCAACCACGACGTCGACCGGCACGCCCTTCATGCGTCCGGGTGCGAACCGCCACTGACGCACCGCCTGTACCGCTCGATCGTTCAGCCCGCCGCGCAGTCCGCGGATGATCTTGACGTCGCCGACGGTGCCGTCACGCCGCACGACGATCTCGAGCTCCACCTCGCCCGAAATGTTCGCGCGCCGCGCTTCGTCGGTGTAGTCGGCCTTCACTTCGCGCAGCAGGCGCGGCGGCTCGACGCCGCTGCCGGGACGGAATGGTCCGCCGCCATAACCGCCGCCGGAGCCGTCGCCGACGCCGCTGCCTTCACCGGCGCCGAGCCCGGTGCCCCGGCCCGAGCCCACGCCGGCGCCAGTGCCCGGCCCCTGGCTCGGCGCCGTTTCCGGCGCCTTCGCCAACACGCCTTCGCGGTTCTCGGTTTCCGCCGGCTTGGTCGGAATCGGCGCCATCACCGGAGGCAGTTGCCTCGCTTCGAGCGGCTTGGGCGGCTCGGGCGGTCTGGGTGCCGGCCGTATCGGCGGCGGAAGCTGTCGCGCCGGCAGCGGGCTGCTGATCTTCTCGGGCCCCTTACGCGCGGCGCGCGGCGGAGGGGCTTTCATCTTCATTCCGCCGCCGCCGCCACCACCTCCGGGTCCGGGGCTCACCAGGAACACCATCCGAATCGGCTCCGGTTCTTTGAGCGGCTCGGTCCGTTCATCAGCCACCGCAAAACCGAGGCTGGCGATGAACAGGATCGTGGCAACCGCCAGCCCATGCAGGCTGGTCGACACGATCAACGGCAGCGCGGTCGACCGCTCAGCCTGGACGCCCTGCGCGAAGAGATCGCGGCCAAGACCGAGCGCGCCCGTCATGCCCACCGTCGAGCCGTGCTTCAGTGCCCGCACGGCGCGCACCGCTTCGTCGTGCGCGACAAAGGTTGCGAGATCGGCATCGGTGGTCACCGGCAGCTGCGCCGCAATCGAGCGGATCTCGCCGCGCGCGACGAGCTGCAGCACGAGGGCTTCGGACACCCCGGCCGCGTGCGCGATATCGCGGGCGGTGAAAACGTCTAGCGGAACAGTACCGAACATGACTTTGCCCTCGTTCATCGCAATTTCCTTGCCGTCACCCTGGGGAGGTCCCCGCCCGCATGTTCGGACTTTTCGGCCCGAAAACCGCCAATCTTTGCGCGGTCGAGCAGGCGATCTGTGGTGCTTTAAGGACGGCCGTGTCGCCTTCCGTAGGCAGTAGGCGGAGGAACCGCCGCGACGACTTCAGCGAAGCCGTTCGAACTTCCGGACGATGTGACCGCCAGGCTGTCCGGTCAGGGTCGTGCCTGGCACCGTCTCGCTAACGTAAATATTGCCGTCGCTGTCCACCGCGACGCCTTCAGCGACCGCGTCATCGAGCTTGTATTTGAGCGAGCCATCTTTCGCGCTGCCGATGAACACGCCCTTCTTCACGTTGTAGTCGACCACATACAGAGTGTCGTCGGCCGCGACGAACATTCCGCTCGGCGTGCCGAACTGCGTCCACTCGTCGAGGTAGTTGCCGTCTTGATCGAAGATCTGGATGCGATGGTTCGACCGATCGCCAACCAGCACTCTTCCGCTCGAGTCGATGACCAGCGTGTGCGGCAGGTTGAACTCGCCCGGGCCCGACCCGCGCCTGCCCCAGGCCTTGATGAACCGTCCATCCTTGTCGAACTTCACGATCCGCGAGTTCTGGTGGCCGTCGGCGACGAAGATATCGCCGTTGCCGGCAACCGCGACGTCGCAGGGCCCGCCGAAAGTGTCGGGTCCCTCGCCGCGCACGCCTCTGGTTCCGAGCGTCAGCAGAAGCGTTCCGTCGGGGCCGTACTTGAAAACCTGCTGGCCCAGGCCGTTACGCGCCTGCCCGTCCGTGACCCAGAGGTTTCCCGAGCGATCGACGCGAATGCCGTGGGGCCAGGCGAACATGTTCTCGCCCCACATCCGCACCACCCTGCCGGAACGGTCGAGCTCGACAATCGGCTTTTCAGCCCGGTGAAACGCAAAAATTCTTCCCGACGAATCAATCGCCATGCCGGGGACCTCTCCCCATGTCTCGCCGCCCGGCAGCGTCCCCCAGCCGGGTACCAGTCGATATGGCGGCGCCGGCGCCTGACCCTCGCCCACCGCTCCCAGCAGCAACACCAGCAGGAGGGCGACGAGGGATCGGTTCATGGGCGCATCCTAGCGCACCTGGTCGTGCCTTCTGCCACCTGCCTTTTGCGGTCAGGCTTTGATACGATCCCGCCGATGGTGAGGTCTCTTCACATCGGCCATCGGCGCTTCGTGCTGGGTCAAGGTGTGAACACCATCGGGCGCGAGCCGGGGTGCACGGTGTGCCTCAACGATGCCAGCGTCTCGCGCGGCCACGCCCGCCTCACCATCGACGGCGATCGGTCCATCCTCGAAGATCTCAAGAGCAAGAACGGCACGTCGGTGATGGGCGAGGCCATCAAAGGCCCGACGATGTTGAAGGATGGCGATGAGGTCGAGTTCGGCCACGTCAAAGGCTGGTTCATCGTCGAGGCCTCAGACGACCCGCCGACCACCACGCACTTATGAGTGCTCCCGCAGCCCTTCGATGAATCGATAGCGGTCGCGCTCGGCCAGCAGCCGCACCGGCTTGAAACCCGCGGCGCTCACTTCACCCAGCGGATCGTAGCCGCGCGCGTCGGTCTTGAGGCGGGCGATGACTTCGATGCGCCCGCCGGGCCTCACCGCGCTGCGCGCGTGGCGCAGGCAGGTCAGCCTGGCGCTCGCGTCCAGCCGCGCGAACCCATCGGTGGTGTCATCGATCACGATCATGTCGAACTGATCGTTCTCGATCGGCCAGGCGCGGCCCTGGTCGATGTCGTAGATCTCGATCAGCGCGCCGACCCGCGCGCCGATGCCGCGCGCGCGTTTGGCGTCGCCGGCCTCGAGCGCGGCGACGGCGGATGTTCCACTCAAGCCGACCTTGGCGGCCAGTCCCGCGAGCAGCGTCTTGTCGTGGCAGCCGATCATCAGGAAGCGCTCGCCCATTCGGACGCCGGTCATCGACACGTGCAGCGGATCCATCGAGCGGGCGCCGCGCGATTTCATCAGCATGCGAAGCAGGAACATCATGCGGCCATCATAGAACGTCCGTCCGCCGCCGGGCCGCCCGGTCCCGTGGTGATATATTTCCAAGGTGAAACAAGCTTTCGAGATCGCTCCCGCCCAGGGGAAGTTGGGCATTCTGCTCGTCGGCCTCGGCGCGGTCAGCACCACCACCATCGCCGGCGTGATTGCCATCCGCAACGGCCTCGCCAAACCGATTGGCTCGCTGACGCAGATGGGCACCATCCGCCTCGGCAAGCGCACCGAGAACCGCACCCCGCCGATCAACGGCTTCGTGCCGCTCGCGCAGCTCGACGACGTGGTGTTCGGAGGATGGGATATTTTCGAGGAAGACTGCTACGCGGCGGCCTGTACCGCGGGCGTGCTCGAGCGATCGCTGCTCGATTCGATCCGCCCAGAGCTCGAAGCGATCAAGCCGATGCCGGCGGTGTTCGATCAGCGCTACGTCAAGCGGCTGTCGGGGCCGAACGTCAAGAAGGGCAGGAACAAGCAGGACCTCGCCGATCAGCTGATCACCGACATCCGCAACTTCAAGCAGCAGCACAACTGCGCGCGGCTGGTGATGGTGTGGTGCGGCAGCACCGAGGTGTTCATGAAGGAAGGCCCGGTGCACCAGTCGCTGGCAGCGTTCGAGCAAGGCCTGGAGCAGAGCGACGAGGCCATTCCCTCGAGCATGGTCTATGCCTATGCGGCGCTGAAGGAAGGCCTGCCGTTCGCCAATGCCGCGCCGAACCTGACGGCCGATGTGCCCGCGATGCTCGAGCTCGCCGCCCGGACCCAGGCGCCGCTTGCCGGCAACGACATGAAGACCGGGCAGACGCTGATCAAGACCATCATCGCGCCGGGGCTCAAGGCGCGGCTGATCGGCGTGCGCGGCTGGTACTCGACCAACATCCTCGGCAATCGCGACGGGGAAGTGCTCGACGACCCGGAATCGTTCAAGACCAAGGAGGAGAGCAAGAAATCGGCGCTCGACTACATCTTCCAGCCGCACCTCTACCCGGATCTCTACAAGGACCTGTCGCACGTCGTGCGCATCAACTACTACCCGCCGCGCGGCGACAACAAAGAAGGCTGGGACAACATCGACATCGTCGGCTGGCTGGGCTATCCGATGCAGTTGAAGATCAATTTCCTGTGCCGCGATTCGATCCTCGCGGCGCCGATCGTCCTCGACTCGGCGTTGTTCCTGGACCTCGCGAAACGCGCCGGCATGTCGGGCATCCAGGAGTGGCTGTCGTTCTATTTCAAGGCGCCGATGCATGCCAGGGACCTGTATCCCGAGCACGACCTGTTCATTCAGTTGATGAAGTTGAAGAACACGCTGCGCTATATTCAGGGCGAAGAAATGATCACGCATCTCGGCCGTGAGTACTACGACTAGGACCTGAGACCCCGGACCGCAGGACCCAAGGCCTTATGACACCAGCCAGGCTGCAACCGGCGTTACTCGGTGGAGTGGCGATCGGTGTGCTCTCGGCGCTGCCGGTCATCAACATCGCCAACTGCTGCTGCGCCTGGATCTTGTTTGGTGGCGCGCTGGCGGCCTACCTGATGCAGCAGAATCATCCCGAGCCGATTCAGATCGGCGACGGAGCGATCGCCGGTCTGCAGGCGGGCATTACCGGCGCGTTCGTCTGGCTGATCGTGTCGATTCCAATCGGTGCGGCGATGGCGCCATTGCAGTCACGGATGACCGAGCGCATGCTGCGGAACGCGTCGGACATGGCTCCCGAGCTGCGGTCGGTGCTGGAAAGCATGTCCGGCGGGCCGGCGGTGGGGATTGGCCTGTTGTTCGGGTTCGCCCTGATGCTGATCGTGAGCTCGCTGTTCGGAATGCTCGGCGGCCTGTTTGGTGCGCTGATGTTCCGGAGGAGCCAGCCGCCGGTGATGCCGCCGCCGATCCCGATGTAGACGGCTTTTCGCAATTCTGCACCCCCGCCCCCCCGCACCCTCGCACCTTCTGCGACCGATAACCGTTGCGGCATGCAATCGACGAGCGAGGACTACGCGGCGTTCTTCCGCTTTTCGCAGCGCCCGTTCAGCCTGGCGCCGGACGCGAAGTTCTACTTTCGCAGCCGCTCGCATGGCCGGGTGTTCGATGCGCTGTCGGCGGCGATCGAGCGGCGCGACAGGCTGATGGTCGTCGTCGGCGATCTCGGCGTCGGCAAGACCACCCTGTGCCGCACCCTGCTCGACGTCCAGCAGCCGAGGTCGCGCGCGGCCCTGGTCGGCAACGCGCTGCTGTCGCCGGATGATCTATTGCGCCTGATGCTGCAGGACCTCGCCGCTGTGTCGAAAGACGACGTCAGGCAGGGCCGGCTGGCCGACGCCACGCGCGCCCAACTGCTGGATATGCTCGATCAGTTCCTGCGCGCCCTTGCCTCCTCGAGCAGCGGCGCGGTGGTGATCGTCGACGAGGCGCACTCCCTGCCGCCGGCGACGAAGGACCAGGTGCTCGAGATTGCGACCCTCGACTCGAACCGCGACCGCGTCCTGCAGTTCCTGCTGGCGGCGCAACCGGCGATCGGCGGCGGGCCTGCGCTGCCCGTGCTGGCCGACGATCGTCTGGCTGTCCGCGCGCGGCTGTTGCCGCTCGAGCGCGATGAATGCGAGCGCTACATCACGCATCGGCTGGCGATGGCCGGCGGCGATACGGTGACCGTCAGCGCGCCGGCGCTCGACGTCATCTACGCGCTGTCCGGCGGCGTGCCGCGGCTGGTCAACCTGCTGTGCGAGCGCGGCCTGCAGGCGGCGGCCGCGGCGGCGGCGCACCGCATCGAGGCGGCGATGATCGCGTCGGCCGCGTCGGCGCTCGACCTGGTGCGCATCAGACCGAAACGGTTCCGCTGGTACGCCAGTCGCTGAGCGGGAACATCGCCAGCGACCGAGGAGAAAGTTGCCGACGGTGACGTCTGCAATCGGCCGCATCGGGGCGGTCGACGAATCACTCGTCAGTTCAAACGTCATATACTCCGGCCTGTATGCCCGACAAGGTTTCCCCAGAAATCGAAGCCCTGCTGAAGGAAGATCGCAGCTTCGCTCCACCCGAGGAATTCCGCTCCCGAGCGCTCGTCACCGATCCCGAGATTTACGCCACGGCGGCGAAAGATCCGGAAGCCTTCTGGGAAGGCTTTGCGAAAGAGCTCGAGTGGATCAAGCCGTGGTCGACGGTGCTCGAGTGGAACGCGCCCGATGCAAAGTGGTTCGTCGACGGCAAGCTCAACGCCAGCGCCAACTGCCTCGATCGGCACGTGCGGACGGCGCGGCGCAACAAGGCCGCGTTCATCTGGGAGGGCGAGCCCGGCGATCGCCGGACGCTCACCTACTTCGATCTCTATCGCCAGGTCTGCCAGTTCGCCAACGTGCTGAAGTCGCTCGGCGTCAAGAAGGGCGATCGCGTTGCGTTGTACCTGCCGCTGATTCCCGAGCTTGCGATCGCGATGCTCGCCTGCGCGCGCATCGGCGCGGTGCATTCGGTGGTGTTTGGCGGCTTCAGCGCCGAATCGCTTCGCGACCGCATCAACGATTCCCACTGCAAGGTCCTGGTGACGGCCGACGGCGGCTGGCGGCGCGGACAGGTCGTGCCGCTCAAACAGACCGCCGACGAGGCGCTGCGGGACACCCCGTCGATCGAGCACGTGGTGATCGTCCAGCGGCTGCAGACCGGAATCGCGCAAGTGCAGGTGAAGGAGGGCCGCGATCACTGGTATCACCGGCTGATGCAGGACGCCCCCTACGAGTGCGAGCCTGAAGCGATGGACGCGGAGGACATGCTCTACATCCTCTACACCTCCGGCACCACCGGAAAGCCGAAGGGCATCGTGCACACCACCGGCGGTTACCTCGTCGGCACCTACGCCACCACCAAATGGGTGTTCGACCTCAAGGACGAGGACGTCTACTGGTGCACCGCCGACATCGGCTGGGTCACCGGCCACAGCTACGTCGTCTACGGACCGCTGGCCAACGGCGCCACCGTCGTGATGTACGAGGGCGCACCGGACTGGCCGCAGAAAGATCGGCTGTGGCAGATCGTCGAGCGCTACGGCGTCAGCATTTTCTATACGGCCCCGACCGCGATACGCGCCTTCATGAAGTGGGGCACCGAGTGGCCAGCGAAACATGACCTCAGCTCCCTGCGCCTGATGGGATCGGTGGGGGAGCCGATCAATCCGGAAGCGTGGATCTGGTACCACCTGCATATCGGCACGAGCCGTTGCCCGATCGTCGACACCTGGTGGCAGACGGAAACCGGCGCCATCATGATCACGCCGCTGCCCGGCATCACCCGCACCAAGCCCGGCTCCGCCACCCATGCCTTCCCCGGCATCAGCGCCGTGATTCTCACCGACAAGGGCGATGGGGTGCCGGTTGGCGGCGGCCTGCTCGCGGTGACCAAGCCCTGGCCCGCGATGCTGCGCACGATCTACGGCGATCACGATCGCTATGTCACCCAGTACTGGAACCGCTGGGGCCGCGACATCTACTTCACCGGCGACGGCGCGAAGAAAGACGACGAAGGTTACTACTGGCTGCTGGGCCGGGTTGACGATGTGCTGAACGTGGCGGGGCATCGCATCGGCACCATGGAAGTGGAGAGCGCGCTGGTCGATCACCCGAAGGTGGCGGAAGCGGCGGTGGTCGGACGCACCCACGAGATCAAGGGCCAGGCGCTGGCGGCGTTCGTGACCGTGAAGGAAGGCGTCAGCCCGTCGGAATCGCTCGCCGACGATTTGAAGAAGCATGTCGCCCACAAGATCGGCGCGATCGCCAGGCCCGACGACATCATCTTTGCCGCCGATCTGCCGAAGACGCGGTCCGGAAAGATCATGCGCCGCCTGTTGCGAGATATCGCCGAAGGCAAGACGCTTGGCGACACGACGACGCTGGCGGATCCAACCGTGGTGGCGAAGCTCAAGGATCAGTACGAAAGTCAGGAATAAGGCGCGATCCGCGGCGGTTGACGGTTGAACCTTCGGGCCGCCCCTGCCGTAGACTCTAGAGATGCCGCTGATTGAAACCCGCGACCTGTGGAAGACCTACGTGATGGGCGACGAGGAGATTCACGCCCTCAGGGGGGTGTCGGTTTCGATCGAGCGCGGTGAATACGTCGCGATTATGGGGCCGTCGGGTTCGGGTAAGTCGACGCTGATGAATCTGATTGGCTGCCTCGATACGCCGAGCAAGGGCACCTATCTGCTCAACGGCAAGGAAGCCAGCCTGATGAACGACAACGAGCTGGCCCGCATCCGCAACGAGGAGATCGGATTCGTCTTCCAGACCTTCAACCTGTTGCCGCGCGCGACGGCGCTGCACAACGTCGAGCTGCCGCTGGTGTATGCGGGCATGGGCAAGACCGAGCGCCTCGCGCAGGCCAAGGCCGCGCTGGAGAAGGTCGAGCTCACGCATCGCATGACCCACAAGCCGAACGAGCTGTCGGGCGGCCAGCGCCAGCGCGTCGCGATTGCGCGCGCGCTCGTCAACAATCCCTCGATCCTGCTCGCCGACGAGCCGACCGGCAATCTCGACTCGAAGACCGGCGTCGAGATCATGGCGCTGTTCGCGCGGCTCCATCAGGGCGGCAACACCATCATCATCGTGACGCACGAACCCGAGATCGCCGCCTATGCGCATCGCGTGATCGCCATCCGCGACGGCCAGGTCGAGCGCGACGTCAAGCAGACACCGCACGCCCCGGTCACCGCCTGACCATTTGACGCCGGGCGCGGGGCGTGAATAATGCCCGCATGCGCACCCTTCCAGCTCTAGCCGCCATTCTTCTCACGACCGCGCTGCTTTCGGCCGCCGGCCAGGCAACCATCGCCGAGCGCCTGGTGGGAGCGTGGGAACTGGTCAGCTACGAGATCATCGCCGCGGACGGCACGCGGCGCCCCGGCGCCTACGACCGCGGGCAAATCACCTACGATGCGTCGGGCCGCATGTCCGCGCAGCTGATGCATTCATCGAACACCGCCACCGCCGCACCGCAAACCGACGACCTGCGTGCAGCCGCCTATCGCCGCTATCTCGGATACTACGGTCCGTTCATCGTCGATACCGCCGCCGGCTCCGTGACCCACATCGTCGAGGGTTCATCGAATCCGTCGTGGGTGGGATCGAAACAGCTGCGTTACTACGAGCTGTCGCCGGATAACGCGCAGCTCACGCTGTCGTTGCGCGACGGCGCTCGCACCACGCAAGCGCTGGTGTGGAAGCGATCGAAGTAGCCGTCCGCTACTGCGGCACGATTCGGGCGGACGTCTGGAAGCGACGAAAGTTCGAATAGTGCGCGACGCCGGTGCCGACTCTCGGAGGATCGACCGGAAACGTCTCGCGCATCTCCCTGGGGACCAGCAGGCCCAACGCCGCATGCTCCGTGAACTCGACGCGCAGCGTGTTCACGGCGTCACGCGCGTTCAGGCTCCTGAACGTGGTGACTTCGGCTCTGAGCAGACGGCCGGTTCGGTCGATCCACGCGCGAACTGTGCTCGGCATGTCGACCCCGTCAGGGTCGGCAATCACCGTCGGCGTTATTCGCTCGATGAAGACCACGCGCGTGGTGTCCGCACCGCGAATCCGCTCGGTGCCGTCCAGACGGTAGATCAGCCGCCGGCGGTTGCGTTGATGCAGGAACTCGAGCGGCAGATTGGGCAGGTTGGTCGTGCGCGGAAGCCCGAGGTTGAACTGCGCGCTTGACCGGAGCAGGGCGCGCGCCGCGTCGTCGCTTGGCGCCTGCAGAGAGGTGGCCAGCGAGGCCGAGCTGCCGTCAACGGGCTGATTGTTCACCGACTTCACGTGCCGGATCCCAAGCCAGGCCGCGTTGCCCGGCAGCGAGACGAAAGCGGTTTCGGACTGGATTCGGCGCCGAACGCGCGATCGCGACACCGAGTCTGCCGCACGGGGCAGCAGCGTGCGGGAGAACGGCAGGCTCATTTCCTGAATCATCAGCTCGTCAGCGATGATCTCGCTCAACTTCGGTTCGTAGCCAGACAGGTAGGCGTCGAACCGCGCCAGGGTGTCGTCAAGCGCGGGTGCCTGGGCCGCGACCGCCGCGGTGGTCAGCGATATCGCGATTGCACACAACGCCGTGGCCGTGGACCAGAGCGCGCGCATGGTCAGACCGCGGCGAAATGTCCTTCGGAGACCTGGCGGAGCGGCGCTTCGCGATTCACCGTCGTGGAGTCGAGCTCGATGCGCGCTCGCGGTGCATCCGGATCGGTGGCCGGGACCGCCGACAGCAACGCGCGGGTGTAGGGGTGCTGAGCGTGATCGAAGATCTCGGCGGTGCGCCCCATTTCCACGATCCGGCCCAGATACATGACGGCGACGCGGCTCGAGATGTGACGCACCAGCCGCAAATCGTGCGCAATGAACAGGTAGGTGAGCTTCAACTGCTGCTGGAGATCCATCAGCAGGTTGATGACCTGCGCCTGGATCGAGACGTCGAGCGCCGACACCGGTTCATCCGCGATGATGAACGACGGGTTGAGCGCCAGCGCGCGTGCCAGCCCGATGCGCTGCCGCTGCCCGCCGCTGAATTCGTGGGGATAGCGCTCGAGATGCGCGGGGTCGAGACCCACCAGCCTGAAGAGATCGGCGACCCGATCGCGGCGTTCCGCTTTCGTTCCGATCGAGTGAATCACCAGCGGCTCTTCCACAATCGTTCGCGCCCGCATCCGTGGATTGAGCGACGAATACGGATCCTGAAAGACCATCTGCATGTCGCGCCGGGCGGCGCGCATCCGCGCGCTCGAAAATCCAAGCACGTTCTCGCCGCGAAACAATACTTCGCCGGAGGTGGGCTCGATCAGCCGCAGCATGCAGCGGCCGGTGGTGCTCTTGCCGCTGCCCGATTCCCCGACCAGCGCAAACGTTTCGCCCTCGTCGACCGTGAAGCTCACGTTGTCGACGGCCCGGACGACCGACTTCTCGCGAAACAGCCCGCCGCCGCGCTCGAAGTGCTTGATCAGGTTGCGGACCTCGACCAGCGGCGCTACCACTCCGCCTCCGCCTGAACACCGCGCAATCGCGTCCCCGGCTCGCCGCCCGGAATCGATGCCAGCAGGCCCTTGGTGTAGGGATGCTGCGGATTCCTGAAAATGTCCCGCACCGGCCCCTGCTCGACGATCCGTCCGCGATACATCACCGCCACCCGGTCGGCGGTTTCCGCGATGACGCCGAAGTCGTGGGTGATGAGCAGCAGCGACAAATCGAACTCCCGCTTCATCTCGCGCAGCAGGTCGAGGACCTGCGCCTGCACCGTGACGTCGAGCGCGGTGGTCGGCTCGTCGGCGATCACGAGCGGCGGCCTGCACGCGATCGCAATCGCCATCATCACCCGTTGCCGCATGCCGCCGGACAGCTGATGCGGGTAATCGTCGACGCGCTTCTCCGGATCGACGATTCTGACCGCCCGCAGCAACTCGATCGCGCGCGCGCGCGCGTCGCCGCGGGAGGCGAGGCCGTGCACCGTCAACGCCTCGGCGATATGGGCGCCGACCCGCATCACCGGGTTGAGCGCCGCCATCGGCTCCTGGAACACGAAGCCAATCCCGGCGCCGCGCACCTGGCGCATCTCGTCCTCGGACAGCGCGAGCAGGTCCTTGCCCTGAAAGAAGATCCTGCCGCCGGTGATCCGGCCGGGCTCCTGCACCAGGCGGATGATCGAGAACGCCGTTACCGACTTGCCGCTGCCGGATTCCCCGACCAGTCCGAGTGTTTCCCCCTTGCGGATCTCGAACGAGACGTCGTTCACGGCGACGACCGGCGCCGGCCTGGCGTCGAACACCGTGCTCAAGTTCTCGACCCTGAGGAGCGGTTCCATCAATCGAGACTGACTTCGCGATATTCGCCGAACACCGTGCGCAGTGTATCGGCAATCTCGCCGACGGTGGCGTGCGATTCGACCGCGGTGATGATCGGCGGGACGAGGTTGTCGGTCCCGGTCGCGGCGCGGCCGACCTGCTCCAGCGCCGCCGTCCATTGGCCCCGATCGCGGGCGGCGCGCACCGATTGAACGCGCGCCTGCTGTTGCGCCTCGAGCTGCGGATCCACCTGGAATATCTCGATGCCCTTGCCGCCGGCGGCTGCGGTGCCGTCGCTCACGTAACGATTGACGCCGACCACCACCGCCGCGCCGGAATCCACCGCCAGCTGCGCCTGGTAGGCCGAGTCCTGCACCTGCCGCTGGATGTATCCCGCCTCGATCGCCGCCAGGGTGCCGCCGACCGCCTCGATCCGGGCCAGCAGCTCGCGCGCGCCGTCCTCGATCTCGCTCGTCAGCTGCTCGACGTGATACGAACCGGCGAACGGATCGACGGTGTTGGCGGCGCCCGACTCGAAGCCGATGATCTGCTGCGTGCGCAGCGCAATGCGCGCGGCGCCCTCGGTGGGGAGCGCCAGGGCTTCGTCGCGGCTGTTGGTGTGCAGCGACTGGGTGCCGCCGAGCACGGCCGACATCGCCTGCACGGCCACGCGCACGATGTTGTTGTCCGGCTGCTGCGCGGTCAGCGTGCTGCCGGCGGTTTGGGTGTGGAAGCGGAGCTGCTGCGCGCGCGGATTGGTGGCGCCGAAGCGCTCTTTCATGATCCGCGCCCACAGCCGCCGCGCCGCCCTGAACTTCGCGACCTCCTCGAGGAAGTCGTTGTGCGCGTTGAAAAAGAACGACAGCCGCTGCCCGAACGAGTTGACGTCGAGCCCGGCCTGCCGCGCCGCCTCGACATAGGCGATGGCATTGGCGAACGTGAACGCCACCTCTTGCACCGCCGTCGATCCCGCTTCGCGGATGTGATACCCGCTGACCGAGATGGTGTTCCACTGCGGCATATTCCGCTCACAGTACGCAAATATGTCCGTGACGATGCGCAGCGAGGCCTGCGGGGGGTAGATGTAGGTGCCGCGCGCGATGTATTCCTTCAGGATGTCGTTCTGAATCGTTCCCGAGAGATCCTTGAGGGCCACGCCCTGGCGCTTGCCGACCGCCAGATACAACGCCAGCAGGATGATTGCCGTGGCGTTGATGGTCATCGACGTCGAGACCCGGTCGAGCGGAATGCCGTCGAACAGCACCGCCATGTCGTCGATCGAATCGATGGCGACGCCGACGCGCCCGACTTCCCCCGACGCGAGGTGGTGGTCGCTGTCGTAGCCGATCTGCGTCGGCAGATCGAACGCGACGCTCAAGCCGCTCACGCCCTGCGATAGCAGGTATCGATACCGCTGGTTCGATTCCGACGCCGTCCCGAACCCGGCGTACTGCCGCATCGTCCACAGCCGGCCGCGGTACATCGTCGGCTGAATGCCGCGGGTGAACGGAAACTCGCCTGGATAGGAAAGGTCGCGCTCGGGATCGAACGCGACCAGATCTTCGGGCCCCGCGAAAGGCTGCATCGCCCGATTGTAGTGGCCAGTAGCCGGTAGCCGGTAGCCGGTAGCCAGAAAATCCTGCCCCTTCTGGCTACTGGCTACTGGCTACTGGCTACTGGCTACTGGTTACGAATTCGCTTCTTCCACCTTGGCTTCTTCCGCCGCAATGCGCAGCGAGCGCAGGAAGCGGCGATCGTTGACCGTCATGTCGAACGGCTTGCGTGGGACCAGGGCCTTCGAGACCGGGACGCCCTTGGCCGCGGCGTCCGCGCCTTCGGTCTGGGGCTGTCCGCGATTGACGAAACCGACGACGGCCTCGAGATTCACTTTCATCTCGTAGCCGGCGGCGCGTGCCCGCTCGCGGCACGCCTCGACTTCCGCGCTCTCTGCGACGGCGGCGGCAATGGAGTCAGCCAGCTCACGTGCGAACCGGTTTACGACATCATCCATAAGACGGCTCCCTCCCGTTGGGCATACTTCGCAGTCTGCCCGAGTTGCGCCAAGCGGCTGGGACCCTCGGCAGCGGCTGACAGAACCCCATCCTGGCGGTTGGCGGGACGTCAGCGCAAATCGTCATCAGGCGGGTGAATCAGTTTGGGAATTTCGCCGTAATTCTACGAAGGCCTTGCGGTCGTGTCAAGGTCCGAGCGCTATAAGTTGTGCTTTTTCTGTGACTTGGGCGGATGACAGAGCCGAATCTATGGCCGAGCCGCCTTTTCCGGGCTACTCGCGGCTTCCCTGTTTTGCCACCGCTTCGGCCGCCTTCTTCGCCGCCTCCGGATCGCCGAGGTAATAGCTCTTGATGGGCTTGAGGTCGGCGTCGAGCTCGTAGACCAGGGGAATGCCGGTCGGGATGTTCAGCTCGACGATGGCGTCGTCCGAGATCGAGTCGAGGTATTTGACGAGCGCCCGCAGCGAGTTGCCGTGGGCGGCGATCAACACGCGCGTGCCGGACGTGATGCGCGGCGCGATCGACTCATGCCAGTAGGGCAGGAACCGCTCCACGGTGTCCTTGAGCGATTCGGTCGCCGGCAGGTCCGAGGCCGGAAAACCCTCGTAGCGCGGGTCGTGCGACGGGTGGCGATCGTCGGCGGTCTCGAGCGGCGGCGGCGCGGTGGCATACGCGCGGCGCCAGATCTTGACCTGCGCCTCGCCGTGCTTCGCCGTGGTTTCCGCCTTGTTGAGGCCCTGCAGGCCGCCGTAGTGCCGCTCGTTCAGCCGCCAGCTGCGTTCGACCGGCAGCCACAGCTGATCGAGCTCGTCGAGTGCGAGCACGCTGGTCCAGATTGCCCGCTTCAGCAGCGAGGTGAAGACCAGGTCGAACGTGAATCCGGCCTCCTTCAACAAGCGCCCGGCGTTGCGCGCTTCGTCGCGGCCCTTGTCGGTGAGGTCGACGTCGGTCCATCCGGTGAACCGGTTGTCCTTGTTCCAGACGGATTCGCCGTGGCGTAGCAGGACCAGTTTGAACATGCGGGCAGAAGGGTATCAGCGCTTCTGGTTGAGTTGTTGAATCGCGGAGCGCCCGGCGTAGGTCGCCCCTGGCCCGAGCTCTTCCTCGATTCTGAGCAGCTGGTTGTACTTCGCCACGCGATCGCTGCGTGACGCCGATCCGGTCTTGATCTGCCCTGCGCCGGTGCCGACCGCGAGATCCGCAATCGTCGAGTCCTCGGTCTCACCGGAACGATGCGAGGCGACGCATCGATAGCCCGCCTTCACCGCCATCGCCATCGCGTTGAGCGTTTCGGTGACCGTGCCGATCTGATTCAGCTTCACGAGCAGCGCGTTGCCAACGCCTTCGGCGATCCCCTTCTTCAGGATCTCCGGGTTGGTGACGAACACATCGTCGCCGACCAGCTGCACCTTGTCGCCCAGCGCCTGCGTGAGCAGCTTCCACCCGTGCCAGTCCTGCTCGGCGCAGCCGTCCTCGATCGAGATGATCGGATACTGCCGGCACCAGTCGACGTAGAGGTCGACCATGGCTTGCGAATCGCGCGAGGCCTCGCCGGACTTGCTGAATTCGTACCGCCCGCCGCCGGTCGCAGGGGCCCAGAACTCGCTGGCGGCGACGTCGAGCGCAAGGAACACGTTCTCGCCGGCCTTGGCCCCGGCCTTGCCGATGGCTTCGAGCACCAGTTCGACCGCCTCGCGATTGGATTTGAGGCTCGGCGCGAAGCCGCCTTCATCGCCGACGCCGGTCGACAGGCCGCGGCTCTTCAGGATCGATCGCAGCGCGTGGAAAATTTCCGCGCCGGCCTGCAGTGCTTCGCTGAACGACGGGAAGCCGAGCGGCATCACCATGAATTCCTGGAAGTCGACGTTCGAGTCGGCGTGCGCGCCGCCGTTCAGGATGTTCATCATCGGCGCCGGCAGGATGAAATTCGCATTGCCGGCCAGGTCGCCGATGTGCGCGTAGAGCGGCTTGCCGCCGAGCGCGGCTTCCGCCCGCAGTGCGGCCATCGACACGCCGAGCAGCGCGTTGGCGCCCAATCGACTCTTGGTCGGCGTCCCGTCGAGCGCAATCATCGCCTCGTCGAGCTGACGCTGCGACAGGTCCTTGCCCTTGATCGCCGCGGCGATCTCACCGTTGACGTTCGCGACGGCGCCGCGCACGCCCTTGCCGAGATACCGCGCCTTGTCACCGTCGCGCAGCTCGAGCGCCTCGCGCTCGCCGGTCGAGGCGCCGGACGGCACCGCGGCGCGCCCGCGCGCCACTGCCTGGCCCGACCCGGCCCGGCCGGGAGCATCGAGCGTGATTTCGACTTCCACCGTGGGATTCCCGCGCGAGTCGAGAATCTCGCGGCCGTGCACGTCTGCTATGCGCATATGGGATCAGGGATTAGTGGACCGGAATCCGGCTCCCGCCATATTACTCACGCCGATCGGCTTCCTGCTCGAGGCTCAACGCGGCTTCATCGATCGCCGTCACGAACGGCTCGTCGCCCTGCGATACCACCACGACGCCGTTCTCGGACACGGTATGCCGCCGCCGGTCTTCTTCGGGATTGAAGCCAATCAGCGCGCCGCGCGGAATGTCGACGTCGCGGTCGACGATGGCCTTGCGAATTCTCGCATGCCGTCCGACGCGGACGCCGGGCATCAGGATCGAGTCCTCGATGGTGCAGAAGCTGTGCACGCGCACGTTCGGGCAGAGGATGCTGCCGTAGATCCGGCTGCCCGAGACGATGCAGCCTTGCGAGATCAGCGAATCCTCCGCCTCGCCGCGCCGCCAGTCCTCCGCGAACACGAACTTCGCCGGCGGCGCCTGCGGCATGTAGGTCCGCAGCGGCCACTCCGGGTCATACATGTTGAACTCCGGATTGACCTGGCAGAGGTCCATCTGCGCTTCGTAGTAGGCGTCGAGGGTACCGATGTCGCGCCAGTATTTCGCCGCCTTCTTGTTCTCGTCGTAAAACGGATACGCGAAGGTGCGGCCGTGACCGATCAACGCCGGGATGATGTCCTTGCCGAAGTCGTGTTTGCTCGCCGGCTTGGCGGCGTCCTCTTCGAGCGCCTTGACGAGCACGTCGCTGTCGAACACGTAAATGCCCATCGACGCGAGGGTGAGGTTCGGTTCGCCCGGCATCGCCGGCGGATGTTCAGGTTTCTCGAGAAAGCCGGTCACTCGCTCGCTTTCGTCGACCGCGACAATCCCGAAGCGCTTGCCGTCCTCGATCGGCACTTCGATCGCCGCCAGCGTCACTTCCGCCGCCATGTCCTGGTGGAAGCGGAGCATCTTGAGGTAATCCATCTTGTAGACGTGATCGCCCGCGAGCACCACGACATATTTCGGATTCTCGCGGATGATCGAATACAGATTCTGGTAGACGGCGTCGGCGGTGCCCTGATACCAGTGCTCGCCGACGCGCTTTTGCGGCGGCAGGATCTCGATGAACTCGCCGAGCTCTTCCGACACCACCGTCCACCCCTGGCGGATATGGCGATTGAGCGAGAGCGACTTGTACTGGGTGGCGATGAAGACGTGGCGCAGTCCCGAGTTGATGCAATTGCTCAGGACGAAGTCGATGATGCGATACGGGCCGCCAAAATACACCGCCGGCTTGGCGCGCTCCCTGGTCAGCGGCGCAAGCCGCTCACCGGCGCCGCCCGCCAGCACGATTACGAGGACGTCGTCTCCAAGCATCGAGTCAGAACGATACCATCGCCCGGGCTCAGGCATTGCCCTAAACCTCAACGCGGACGAGCTTTAGAGGTGTTTGACTTCCCCCGCGCACGCCTCCTATGATCGGGTGATCTGGGCTGGGGCGAAACGGCCGAGGCCTGAAGGCAAATTGGGTTTTTCAAGGGGACGAATGATGGCAATTCGGCGTGCAATGGCCCTCGCGGTGGCGCTGGTGGTTTCGGCAACGTTGGTGTCGGCGCAGCAGGCTCCGAAGAAGGACGAGAAAAAACGGAGCAAGCAGGAACAGCAGGAAATCGAGCAGGTCGTCAAGCTCGTCGATGGCGTCATGGCCGGCCAGCCCGCGCCGACCGACATCACGATGACGCTCGAGCCCTTCTTCATGAAGTCTCAGGAACAGCGCACGTTCGTGCCGTTCGTGCTGACCATCAAGAATGCCCCCAAGACCGATGCGGCGATGTATGTGCGCGTCGTCAATCCCGCGGCCGTGCCCGACCCGAAGGCCAAGAAGGTCGAGTACCCGTGGGACGACATCCATTTCATTCCCGCCGCGCAGCTCGCCGGTGACACCGTGACGCTCAATCGCGTGTTCATGGCCACCGCAGGCACCTACGACGTCTACGTGGCGTTCAAGGAACGCGTGCCCGAGAAGGCGCCGAAGGGCACGATGCCGAAGATGGGCGTGCTGAAGGCGCAGGTCACCGTGCCCGACTATTACAACGGCGAGCTCGCCACCAGCACCATCCTCGTTGCCGACAAGGTCAACATGCTGAGCGCGCCGCCCAACCCCGAAGAGGCGCGCGAGCGTCCGTTCGTGTTCGGCATGCAGGAACTGCTGCCGGCGCCGGACATGGAATTCAAGAAGAGCGAAGAGCTGTCGATCTTCTTCCAGGTCTACAACGCGGGCCTCGACCCGGCCGGCAAGCCGGACCTGCTCCTCGAGTACGAATTCAACAAGGTCGAGGGCACGGGCGAGAAGTTCTTCAACAAGACCACCCCGCAGACGGTGAATGCCGCGAACCTGCCGCCGCAGTTCGACCCCGCGAAGTTCCCGGTTCCCGGAGGCATCACGGTGCCGCTGGCGTCCTTTGCGGAGGGTGAATACCGTCTCGCCGTGAAGATCACGGACAAGGCGTCGGGAAAGAGCAAGAACCAGGACATCAAGTTCTCGGTGAAGGGCTAAGGCCGGGAGCCGGGAACGGGATTGGGGCGCCTTTTGGGGGCTCCCGGTTCCCCGTTCCCGGCTCCCGGAAATAGGCGTAGACTGGACTGACCGGCCCGCCCCGCTACCCGGGGCGGATCGCTCGACACATGCGTTCTAGGATGGGCACCCCCAGTCGCCGGCTCGCTCCGATCGTGCTCTGCCTTCTGGCATTGCAGTCGACGTCTGCCGACGCGCAGGGCCTCAGGCTCGAGCCGGTCACCAGAATCGCTGCCGCCGATACCGGCCTCATCGAAGGCAAGGTCACCGACGAGATCGGCAGGCCCCTCGACGGCGCGGTAATTTCGGCGCTCGGCGGCATGACCGCGTTCGCCGTGTCCGACAAGACCGGCACCTACTCCCTCAAACAATTACCACCCGGGCCCTACCTGCTCCGCGTGCACCTCGCAGGCTTTCTCACCGCGCGCAGCGCCATGGTCAACGTGCGGCCCTCAACGCGCAGCGATTCCTCATTCAAGCTGCGCCGGGAGGGTTCTGAAACCGCGCCGCGTATTACCGAAGCGTCGGTCGCGCCGGTGGGCGCCGCTCCCGCCGAGGCAGGCAGCCGTGCTCGCGATGAGAGCGAGCTGGCCTGGCGCCTGCGTCACCTGAAGCGCGGCGTGTTGCGCGATGCGCAGACGCTGGCCGGCATTCCTCAGGACGATGACTGGTTCATCACCGATTCATTTGAGTTCCTCGGCCGCGCGTTCGGTACCTCGGCGCGCGCGGCCACCGCGCTCTTCACCGATCTGTCGCTCGGCGGCCAGGTCAACCTGCTGACCACCGGCGCCTTCGACAATCCGCTGCAGCTGCTTCAGCTCGATCGCACCAGCAGCGTGGCGTTTTTCAAGGTCGGTGCGCCGGTCGGCTCGCACGGCGAGTGGAATGTCCGGGCCGCGATGAATCAGAGCGATCTGAGCTCGTGGATGCTTGCCGGCAGCTACGTGGTCGAGGCGGATGTGCCGCATCGTTATCAGTTCGGGATGGCCTACAGCCTGCAGCGCTACGAGGGCGGTAACACCGCGGCGCTCGGCGCGGTCTCCGACGCGGCGCGCAACGTCGGCTCGATGTTCGCCTACGACGACTGGCAAGTGTCGCGCTACATCGCGTTAGGCTACGGCGCAAGCTACGCGCGTTACGACTACCTGGAGGGCTCGGCGCTCTTCAGCCCGCGCCTGTCCGCCACGTTCTCGCCTGCCAAGTCGTGGCGCGTGCGCGCGGCGGCGTCGCGCGAAGTCAGCGCGCCCGGCGCCGAG
Source organism: uncultured Acidimicrobiia bacterium (assembly GCA_963795125.1). Classification (GTDB taxonomy): domain Bacteria; phylum Acidobacteriota; class Vicinamibacteria; order Vicinamibacterales; family UBA2999; genus 12-FULL-67-14b. The sequence continues at coordinate 385,332 of CAWCGQ010000004.1, forward strand.
GAATTCATTCCGCCGACCACCGCGGAATATCTGCCGCCGCAGCGCACGTTCTCCTCGCTGTCAAAAGCCGGCTTGCGCCTGCAGGAGCAGCGCAACTACCAGGTCGGACTCGAGCGCGTGCTCAACGGCGCGGCCATCGCGGTTCGCGCGTTCGAACAGCGCGTCGACAATCAAACCGTGACCGTCTTCGGCCTGCGCCGCAATGACAGCGCGCCGTCGGCGCTCGGCCACTACTACGTGGGATCGGCCGGAGACGCCATCGTGCGCGGCGTCGGGGTCACGTTGACCCACGCGCTGGCCAGCAACATCCGTGGCTCCGTTGATTACTCGTTGTCGAGCGCCGACTGGCTCGGACGACCCGACCCGATCGAATACGCGGTGTTGACGCGCTGGGTGCCATCCGCGGTTCGCCCGAACCACGAGCGCATTCACGATGTCACCACCTCGCTCGAGACCGAGATTCCGCGGTTGGCCACCCGCGTGGTCGTGCTCTACAAGCTGAATAACGCGTTTGCCGCGGCCGATCGCACGAGTACCGAACCGGCGTTTGGTGCCCGTTTCGATCTGCGCCTCACCCAGGCGCTGCCGTTCATGAACTTCCGGACCTCGCAGTGGGAAATGCTGGTCGGCGTGCGCAACTTGTTTCACGAATCGCTCGCCAATACCTCCGCCTACGACGAACTGCTCGTCGTCCGTCCGCCGAAACGGTTGCTCGGCGGATTGACCGTCAAGTTCTAGCTTTCGTTTCCACCAGCCAGCGCCCATACTGATAATTGGATCCATTACCCGACGCGTTGGATTTTACGCGCCGGCGATAGTGTCCCTTCGACTCAAATCGTTGTTGAACAAAGACTTAGCCATTACGGCGCGGTCGAGCTGACGGTATAGCGTTTGCTCTCTTCGGACCGGATAGATCTGTCTTGCCAGTCAATTTGGACCAACCGACGGTAATGCCCGTTTACGACCGGGACTCCTGGTGGCGCGAGTGGCGGCAAACCGCATTGCCCGTTGCGGTGACGCTTGGTCTGCTCGCGCTCGGGCTTGCCAATGTCGTGTCGCGCGCGACCTCCGACGAAGTCGAGGACGGTGTGCTCTGGGTGGAGCGCGCGGTGGGGGTGGTCGCCGCTGAAGTGGCGTCGCCGTCGGCTGCCAGCCGCGCCGGCGTCCGTCCCGGCGACGTGCTGATCGCCATCGACAATCAACCGGTCGAAGGGCGCGCTGACGTGCTCGCGCTGCAACACGCCTCACGCCCGGGCGATCGCCACATCTACTCGCTGTTGCGACTCGGCTCTCCCGCGATGGCCAATGTGTCGCTGGCGCCGATGCCGAGCGGCGCGGGATTGTTCTATTACGTGCTCGCCGCCGTCGGCATCTTCACGCTGCTGGTCGGGGCGGCGGTGCGCGCGCGGCGGCCGACCGATCAGGCCACGCTGCATTTCTTCTGGCTGTCGGTCGCGTTCTTCGGTTTGTTCACGTTTTCGTTCAGCGGCCGGCTCGACCGGGTCGACTGGGTGTTCTACTGGGGCGATGCCATTGCGGTGATGGCGCTGCCGCCGCTGTTCCTGCACTTCGCGCTGGTGTTCCCGGAGCGGCCGCACCTCCCGGGCTATTCGGCGATGCTCGCGCGGTGGCTGCCGGCGGTGTACCTTCCCGGCGCGGTGCTCGGGTCGACCAGGGCGCTGGCAGTGCTGCGCTCGGGGATCGATCCTGAATATTTCGTGCGGGTGATTGCGCTGCTCGATCGCCTCGAGTACGTGTATCTGGCGACGTTCTTCACCGCCGGCCTGCTCATCCTGCTGCGCGCGCTGTCGCGGGCGCGGTCGGTGACCGTGAAGCGTCAGTTGCGCTGGATCGTATGGGGGACGGCGCTCGGCGCGCTGCCGTTCGCGATCGGCTACGCGATTCCGTTTGCGCTCGGCGTCGATCCGTCGATTCCGATGGGTCTCAGCGCGATTCCACTGGGCTTCATCCCGCTCGCCTTCGCGTCCGCGATCATCCGTTACCGCCTGATGGATGTCGAGATCATCCTCAAGCGCCTGCTGATTTACACCTCCGCGGTCGCGGCGATCGTCGCGATTTACGTGCTGATCCTTCGCGCGTCGGGCGGCTACCGCGTCGAGGGCGAGGCGGACCACCGCTGGATCATCGCGTTTCTCGCCACCGTGGTCGTCATCCTGCTCGCCAAGCCGGTCAAGGACGGGTTGCAGAAGGCGATCGATCGGGCGTTCTATCGGGATCGCTACGACTACCGCCGCGCGCTGGTGAGTTTTGCGCGCGACCTGAACAGCGATCTCGATCTCGACCGGCTGGCCGATCGGCTGGTCACGCGCGTGCGCGACACCATCGAGCTCGATCGCATGGCGTTCCTGCTCGCGACCGACGCCGGCGACTTCGAGTCGATTAGCGCCGAGGGCTTCGAGCACGCGCCGCCGGCGCTGTCGGGCGCATCCGGCATCGGGGCGCGCCTGCACGGCGCTCATACCGTCCGGCTCGACGATCCGCTCGCGGCGACCCGCTTCACCGCCGAGGAGATCGAGTTGTGGCGCGACCGCGGCGCCTACTACTTCGTGCCGTGCGTTGCCAAGGACACGGCGGTTGCGGTGCTGGCTCTCGGCCGCCGCGCCAGCGGCGAGCCGCTCAGCACCGAGGACACGGCACTGGTCACGGCGGTCGCGGCGCAGGCCGCCACCGCGATCGAGAATGGCCGCCTTTACCGCCAGCTCCACCTCAAGGCGTCGGAACTCGACCGGCTGCACGCCTTCAACGAGAACATTCTCGAGTCGCTGGACGACGGGCTGCTGGTGATCGGGCCGGGCGAGCAGGTGATTCGCTGGAACGCCTCGCTCGAGCGCCTCTACGGCATCGCGCCCGCCTCGGTGCTGGGCCAGACGGTCGATCGGCTGTTCGATCGCGACGTGATCGACCTGCTGACCGCGGTTCGCCGCGATCATCCCGATGGGCACAGCGTGTTCCGCGTGCCGGTGTCGGCGCGCGGGACCCGGCAGGGCCAGCGGCTGATCGTCAACCTCACCACCGTGCCGCTGCAGAGCATTGCCGGCGGGCCCGCGGCCGGCACCATCGTCATGCTCGAAGACATTACCGAGCGGTCGCAGATGGAAGAGCAGCTGCGCATCTCGGAGAAGATGGCGTCGCTTGGCCTGCTGGCGGCGGGTGTCGCGCACGAGGTCAATACCCCGCTGACCGGCATTTCCAGCTACACCCAGATGTTGCTCGAGAATGCCGATCCCGCCGATCCCCGCACGCCGCTGCTTGAGAAAATCGAGAAGCAGACGTTCCGCGCCGCGCGCATCGTCAACGGCCTGCTCAACCTGTCGCGGCCCAACGCGGCGGAACAATCCGAGCGCACCGTCGTCGATCTCAATCAGGTGATCGGCGACGTGCTGGCGCTGCTCGAGCACCAGTTCGAGAAGGGCAGCGTCAAGATTCGACGCGAGCTCCACGGCGCGCCGGTCAAGGTCACCGGCTTCGAGTTCAAGTTGCAGCAGGTGTTCCTCAATTTGTTCCTCAATGCCCGCGACGCGATGGCGAGCGGCGGCTGGTTGACCATCGCCACGCGCCTCGAGGGCGGCGAGGCGGTCGTCGAGGTGTCGGACACCGGCAACGGCATTGCCGCCGAGCACCTCGCCCGGATTTACGATCCGTTCTTCACCACCAAACCCATGGGGCAGGGCACCGGCCTCGGCCTGTCGATCAGCTACGGCATCGTGCGCGAGCACGACGCCACGATTCAGTGCGACAGCACGCCGGGCAAGGGCACGCGATTCGAGCTGCGGTTCGTGGCTGCTCCGGATGCGGCAGCCGCCTCCCCCCAGCGTCACAGCGCAGGTGTGTAATGCGACCAAACGCAGCAGTACTCGTCGTCGACGACGAAGAAATCATGCGCGACATTCTGGGCACGCTGCTCGAGCGCGAGGGCTACAGCGTGCGGCTGGCGTCGTCGGGGCAGGAAGGCCTCGACCTCGCCAAGTCGCTGCCGTTCGACGCGGTGATCGTCGACGTGATGATGCCCGGCATCGACGGGTTGCAGGTCCTGGCCGAGCTGAAGAAGCACGACGAGGAACTGCCGGTGCTGATGATCACCGCCTACGCGTCGATGGAAAGCGCGATCGCGGCGATGAAGAAGGGCGCCTTCGACTACATCACCAAGCCGTTCAAGAATGACGAGGTCTTGATCGTCCTGCAGAACGCGATCGAGCGGCGCCAGCTGGTCGCCGAGAACGTGTCGCTGCGGCAGAACCTGCAGTCGCGCTACCACAAGTTCGCCGGCATCATCGGCAGGAGCAGCCGGATGAAGCAGGTCTTCGACCTGATCATCCAGGCGGCGCCGAGCCGCTCCACCATCCTGATTACCGGCGAGAGCGGCACCGGCAAGGAGCTGGTGGCGCGCGCGATCCACAGCAATTCGGCGCGCAGCGAGAAGTCGTTCGTCACCGTCAACTCCGGCAACCTGCCGCCCGACCTGCTCGAGTCGACGCTGTTCGGCCACGTCAAGGGCGCCTTCACCGGCGCGGTCTACCCGAAGAAGGGGCTGTTCGACCTGGCCGACAAGGGCAGCATCTTCTTCGACGAGATCGGCAACATTCCCATTGAGACGCAGGCCAAGCTGCTGCGCGTCATGCAGGAACGCGAGTTCATGCGGCTCGGCGGCATGGAAACCATCCGCGTCGACGTCCGCATCATCGCCGCCACCAACGTCGACTTGAAGCACGAGATGGAAGAGGGCCGCTTCCGCGAGGACCTGTTCTATCGGCTGCACGTCATCAGCATCCACCTGCCGGCGCTGAGAGAACGGCGCGACGACGTGCCGTTGCTGGTGCAGCACTTCCTCGAGAAGTACGGCGAGGAGAACGGCCGCAAGAACATCGAGATTTCGCCCGAGGCGCTCGACCTGCTGATGGAGTACGACTGGCCGGGCAACGTGCGCGAGCTCGAGAACGTGATCGAGCGCGCCGTGGTGCTGAGCACCGGCAACCGCATCGGCCCGGAGCTGATTCCCGAGCACGTGCGCAAGAATCCCGCCTTCCAGGTGCCGCACGTCGTGATGCCGGCCGACGGCATCTCGCTCAAGGACGTCACCGTCGCCTACGAGCGTCAGTGGATCGAGTCGGCGCTCGAGGCGGCCGGCGGCGTGCAGAAACGCGCCGCGGAACTGCTGCGGATCAAGCCGACGACGCTCAACGAGATGATCAAGCGATACGACATTCGTCCGCGCCGCAAAAAGGCGTCTTCGGGAGCGCAGGAGCCCGACCCGAGCGTGAACGCCGAGAACGACGAGCCGGAGCCGGTCGAAATCGACTAGCTCCAGGAACGTCGGGACTTGCCCTCCGGCCCGTCAATACTCGGAGAAAATGCGCCTCAACTCCTTGAGGTCGCTGGTCTTCGTCAAGGCCAGCATCAGCAGAATGCGCGCCTTCTGTGGATTCAGCGTGTCCGAGGGCACGATGTTCATGGCGTCGAATTCTGCGGTGGGTGTCACCCGGCCGTTGCCGACACGGCTCGAACGCACCACCACCGGCCGCGATGCTGGCGGCATCGCGTTCACTTCCTTGACCGCGTTGGCTTCGAAAATCGACAGCGTCCCGTTGCCGGTGCCGGCAATCACGATGCCCTTCGCGCCGCCCTTGATCGCAGCCTGAAGCAGCGTCGCATCCGGTTCGATGTAGGAATACAGGATCGTCACCTGTGGCAGCGTCATCAGGCCGGTGACATCGAATTCCGAGTTATGGGTGTGCCGTTTGGTCGTCGCCCGGTAGTAGGCGACCTTGTCTTCGTCGACATAGCCGAGGATGCCCAACTCCGGTGCCCGAAACGTTTCGACGCGCAGCGTATTGGTCTTGGTCGTATCGCGCGCGGCGTTGATTTCGTCGTTGAGCACGATCAGTCCGCCCTTGCCGCGCGACTCCGGCGCAATCGCCGTGCGCACGGCGTTCAGCAGGTTCAACGGGCCGTCGGCGGAGATGGCCGTCGCCGGCCGCATCGATCCCACCAGCACCACCGGCCTGTCCGACCGTACCGTCAGGTTCAGGAAATAGGATGTTTCCTCGAGCGTGTTGGTGCCCGACGTAACCACGAATCCCGCAACCTCCGGCGTCTCCTTGAGAATGGCCTGGATGCGTTTGGCCAGCGTCAGCCAGTTGGCCACGGTCAAATCGGAACTGCGGACGTTGACGATCTGCTCGACGCGCACGTCCGCGATCTGGGCGATCTGCGGAACCGCCTTGACCAGCTGATCGCCAAGGATGGCGCCGGCCTTGTAGTTCGACAAGTCGGTCGACGACGAGCCTGAGCCGGCTATCGTGCCGCCGGTTGAAAGAACGTAGACAATCGGCTTGGCTGGTTGTGCCGACGCCGACGGGCCGACCGACAGCGCCAGGAACGCGGCAAACAGGGTGGCGGTGCAACGCTGGATCATCTTGTTCATTTAATACCAACCACCATCGAGTCGGGTCCGACCAGCGGCTCGACCCGCGTGCTCGAGAAACCGGCCTCCGTCATCCACCCGGCGCAGTCGGCGCCGGTGTAGTCGAACCCGCCCTCGGTTTCAATCAGCATGTTCAGGCTCATCATCAAGCCGAACGCATTCTTCGACCGGTCGTCGTCGATGATCGCCTCGTAGACAATCAGGGCGCCGCCGGAGGGCAGCGCGTCGAACGCCTTCTTGACGAGCATTTTCTTGGTGGCCAGGTCCCAGTCGTGCAGGATGTGGCCCATCAGCACGACGTCCGCCTTTGGCAACGCCTCGGTGAAGAAATCGCCGGCGACGAACCGAACCCGGTCTTGCAGATGGTTCGCCGCGACGTATTGTTCGAAGATCGGACCGACCTTGGGCAGGTCGAAGCCGACGCCGGTCAGGTCGGGATTGGCGAGTGCGATCTGCGAGGCGAGATCGCCCTGGGCGCTGCCGACATCGACGAAGGTCTTGTAGTTGCGCCACGGAAACTGGCGCGCGATCACCAGGTTGGCGCCGTGGCTGATGCCGGTCATCGCCGCGAGGAATTCCTGCAGGCGCTTCGGATCGGCATACAGCGTCTCGAACATGCCGGGACCGCCGCCCTTGACCTCATTCTGCGGCAGGCCGGTGCGCAGCGCCTCGCTCAGTGACCCCCAGAATGGATACAGCCGCTGGTTGGCCATCTCGAGGATGCCGCCAACATACGACGGCTTGTGCTTGTCGAGAAAGAGATCGGTGTCTTTCGTATTCGAGTAGCGGTCACCGCTGCGCGTGAGGAACCCAAGCGCGACCAGCGTGTCGAGGAAATCACGCACTGCCCGCGGGTGCAGGCGGAGCCGTTCCATCAGGCTGTCCGCCGACAGGGGGCCTGCGGCCAGTTCGGTGAAGACGCCGAGTTCGACGGCGCTCAACAACGTTTTCGAGGCCCAGAAGGCGAGGCCGGTCTGCAGAATTCGTTCGGGACTCGGTTGGTTGCTGTCCATTGAATACGCTCCAGGAGAGACGCTATTTGAGACCGATCGCGCCCAGCTTCGCCAGGCGCTCGAAGTAATCCACCACCACCGGCAAGGCAATCGGTGCAAATTCCGCCGATACGGCATCGCGAATATCGCTGATCGATCGCTTGCCGTCGACGAAATTGCCCAGCTCGTAGACGACCATCTCGACGTTCTCGAACTTCAGCCACGCCGTTGGCAGCTCGACCTCCGGAAGCGGGCCGGCGCGACGGCGAACCGGCACGCGCCGATCCTCGCCGCCGCGGCCGCGGATGCGTTCGGCCGCCGGCACGAACGGCGAGCTGGTAATGCCCAGGCTGGTCCACACGCCGGTGATGCCCTTCTCCATGTCGAGGATGCGGCTGTGCAGCATCGGGTCGACCGGCGAGGGCATGAATCGTTCGAACGATCGCATGCGTCGCTGTTCGCGCTCGATCGCCTGGCCAAGCGCGATCAGCACATCGGCGCCGGCGCGCTGCTGGTTGCCCATCTGCGCGACGGCGTTGCGCCCGTCTTCGGCAAGCCGCGCATGCGCGCCGACGGTGAGATGCGACAGCAGCGCTTCGGAGCCGGCGTTGGGCAGGGTCGCGAGGAAGTAGGCCGATGCGGCGATCGCCGTCGCGCCGTGCGAGAAAACGTCTGTACGGTCGCCGGTGAGTATCGTCGTCACCGGGATGCCGGCCGCCTCCCACTGTGGCTGGCCGACGCGCCGATAGCGACGCACGTCCACGACGGGTGAGACCTGCGCGACGAAACGTTCGACGACTTCATCCACGATGCTTGCCGTCGACCACAACCCGCGAATGACCTGCAGCGTCGGCAGCGTAGAGTCGACGGCCATGATTGCGGCTTTCGCTCCGGCCGGCGGCGTGAGCGTCGCCGTGTCGACGGCATTTTGTCCCGAGGTCAGGAAACGAATGGATCGCGCCGGTCGAGGCAATGCCTTCGCGTCGATCAACGCGGCCAGCTTGTTGAGTGCCATGCTGGCGGCGATCGACTGTCCCGCCGGCGAAACGACGACGATCTCTCCGGCGGAGTTGTCGGTGCCGGCAAGCAGCTCCGGACCGCGCGCCTGGGCCTCGACGGGCGCCTCGGCCATGGCCTTGAGCATCGCCGGCTCGAGCAGCGTTTCCGCCGGCGTCAGCGGCGCCCGCAGCCCGAATTGCGCGAGCAACAATGCGGCAACCAGTAAGAATTTCATAAACTGACCCTGTCGACTGCCAACTGAACTCTTAACTGCCGACTCTTGACTGCCGACTCTCTGAGCTACCTCCGCAAGGAGCCAATCAGCTTGTCGTACTTCGACATGATCACGTCCCAGCGGTAATTCCGCTTGATGTACTCCTTGCCGTTGCGGCTCATGCGGTCGCGCAGCCGCTCGTCGGCGAGGAGCAGCTTGGCGCATTCGATGAACTCATCGCGATCCTGGTAGAACAGGCCGGCGTTGCTCTTCAAGCAGTGCTCCACCAGCACTTCCGACCGCGCGTTGCAGAGCACCGGTGTGCCGACCGCCATGGCTTCCAGCGCCAGCAGCGACAGGCTTTCGTAGGGCGACGGCACCACCACGATAGTCGCGGCCTCGAGCGCCTGCAGCCGCTCGCGCTCCGACAGCAGCCCCGCAAACCTCACCCACGGCACCTCCGGCAGCTGCATCAGCTTGACGCCCATCAGCGCCAGTTGCGCCTCGCCGCCCTGTTCCTTGTAGCTCGTGAAGTACTCGATCAGCTCCTCGCAGCCCTTGCCGGCGTCGATGCGGCCGCCATAGAGCAGGAACTGTCCCTGCAGCCGGTGCCGGCGGCGGAACTGCGCGCCGCGCTGGCGCAGGTGCGGCGCCAGCCGCTTGTGAATCTCTTCTTCATCTTCCGGCTCCGGATCGTCGGGCTGCGCCCCGTCCGGCAGCAGGTCCACGCCGCAGCCGACGGTTTCCTCGGCGGCCGCCCGGAATTCGAACGTGGTCTTGAGAAAGTTCTTTTCGACCTCGGTATTGAACGCCACCGCCGCGGCCTTCTTGAACATCTCCTTGAAGATCGACAGATGGATCGCCGGCTCGTTGTGCGCCGTCGGCACGAGGATGCTGCGCGCCGGGTCGATGTCCATGCCGAGGACCGTCGGTGCGTAGAGGTAGGTGAAGAAGATCAGCGCGTCGTACTGGCGATGATGGCGGCCCAGGTAATCGACCAGCGCCGGCGACCAGGGGCCCTGCTGTTCGAGCCACGACATCTCGTCGTCGCGGGTGTGCGGGTTGTGGAAGATCCAGTCGGAATACTGGTTGAACGTGGCGAGGTCGCGCGTGCGCGCGTTCTTGAAGCGGCGCACGGTGACGCCGCGAATCCGGTCGTTGCCTTCGGGATACTCGTTCTCCCAGGTCACATAGTCGCGCGCGCAGGTGGTCAGCACTTCCACGTCGTGCTTGGCGGCGAGCCGCTCGGCAATCAGCCGGCAGTGATACTCGGAGCCGCCCAGGATGTCGGCGCCGTAGCGCTGCACGATAAACGCAATCTTCACGATGTCAGCCTTTCAAGCTCTCTGCGGATGCGGTCGTCGCCGAAATCGGCGAGTCGGGTGCGTTGCCCGGCGATGACCTGCTTCCGCAAACTGTCGTTATAGGCGAGCTCGCCGAGCAGCTCCGCCGCGTACTCGAAATCCTTCGGTGCGAACTGCACGCCGGCCCCGCCGAGCGTGTCGGGAACCGCCGCCGATGAATAGGCCAGCACCGGCACGTCGGCGGCCATCGCCTCGAGCAGCGGCACGCAGAAGCCTTCGTGCTCGGAGAGCGAGATGTAGACGCTCGCCGTCCGGTAGTAGGCGGCGAGATCCTCGTCCGGCACGGCGCCGGTGAAGATAAAGCGCCCCGGCGGCATGCGATACCGCTCGAGCAGCGCGCGAATCGCCAGGTAGTAGCGCGGTGTCGCGTCGGTCCTGCCGACGAACACAAACCGGTATTGCTCGTCGACGTAGCGCTTGTAGTGCTCGGCCAGCTTGATATGGTCCTCGATCTTCTTGTTCGGGACGATGCGGCCGACGAACAGGAAGTTGGCCCAGCCGTCTTCGCTCAGCACCTGTTCGAGAGCCGGCCGGCGCGGCGCCTCGGTAATGCGGGCGGTGTCGACGGCGATCGGGAACACGCCGGTGTTGCTGAAGCCGAGGTCGACCAGCTCCTGGCGGTTGTACTCCGAATCGCCGAGCGCGACGTCGGTGTGGCCCACCAGGCTCTTCAGGTCTTCACGCCCGAGCATCGCGAGCCTGAAGATGTTGGCGTCGTAGCCGGCAAAGAAGTGGGCCGGCGTGACGTTGTGGTACTGCAGCACCCGGCCCGAGTCGAGCCGCGCGAAGGCCGCGGTCATCGGCGAGACGAGCGCGAAATGAAAGATGGTCAGATCGCCGCGCGTCGCGGCGGCGTCGGTCCAGTGGATGACGTCGTCGCGCAGCTCGTCATCGATCGTCATGGCGAAAATGTCGGACTGGTGGCCCATTTCGCGCAGCAGCGTGCGGACCCGCCGCGCCGAGTCGCCAATCGCATCGCCCTTGTGCGCCGCCGGCACCCACTGGTTCACGGTCACGAGCGCTCGGCCCCCGGCTCCGGGTTCCCGGCTCCCGGGTCGGTCGGCAACGCCAGAAACGCCGACGGCCGGTGCTGCTTGATCTCGTCATACTCCGCCGCGCGGTCGACCTGGTCCCAGAAGTCAAACGCCACCGGCGGATGCTTGCGCCGAGGCATTGCCAGCACGCTGTCCATGTGCCGCAGCAGCGTTCCGGCAAAATCCTTGGCCGCCAGTCGATCGAGCGCGGCGTACTGCCCCTCGACGATGCGCGCGGCCAGGGCGGGATCGTCGACGATGGCGTTAATCAGGCCGGCGACATGCAGGGGATCTTTGTCCGTGAACAACACGCCCGCGCCGTCCATCGTCGACGGCACCGCGGTTGCTGCATAGGCCAGCACCGGCACGCCCATGTGAAACGATTCGACCAGCGGAACGCAGAAGCCCTCGTGCTCGCTCGCGCACACGAAGGCGTCGGCGAGCTGGTAGTAGGCCGTGAGTTCTTCGTTCGAGACATGCCCGATCAGGTGCACGTCACGCGCGCCGATCCGCGCAATGAAGTTGTGGAGCATCGTCAGGTAGCGCTCGAATCCTGAGTGGGCGCCGACCAGCAGCAGCCTCGAGCGCGGGTTGACGTACGTCTTGTAGGCGTGAAAGAAGCGGATGACGTCTTCGATCCGCTTATTCGGAATGACGCGGCCGACAAACAGCAGGTTGACCCAGTCATCGTCGAAGGCGCCGGCGAAAGTGTAGTCCGCCGGCCCCTGGAGATGATTGAATCCGGGAACCACGTCGAGCACCCCGGTCGGCGAAAAGCCGAGCGCCTCGAGTTCCTGCCGGTTGTACTCGGAATCGCCGAGCGCGAGATCGCAGCGCGATTGGTAGAGCGCCAGTTCGCGCCGGCCCCTGAAACACAACCGGACCAGCTCCTTGTTGACGTCGACGAAGTACTCGGGCGGGGTGATGTTGTGATAGACCAGCACCATCCGGTCCGGCAGCGCGTAGGCCATTCGCGAGGCGCGTGAGCCGATCGAAAAATGATGCACCAGGATGTTGTCGGGATGGCTCGCGTCGGCGAGATCGCGATAATCCTCGGTCAGGTGCTCGAGCCGCGGGTCCGCGGTTTGAACGAAAATATCCGACTGATAACCGGCGCCGCGCAGCACGCGCTGGATGCCCAGCACTTCGTGACCGATGGCGTCGCCATAGCCAAGGGTCGCCAGCACTTGATGAATCGCGACGGTCATGCCGGGAGCTGCGCCATCTGTGTCATCCGCGGCCTAGCGCGCGCCGCCCCCGCCGCCACCCGGCCGGCGCCCGCGCCGCTGCGGTCGGCCGCGCCGCTGGTCGCGTCTGCCCGGCGCGGACTCGCCCCTCGCCTGGACTTGCGGCGACCCTGAGCTGGTCGAAGGGTCGATCGGCCCGTGCTGATCGCCTTCGGCCACGGGCTTGACCTGAGCCGGGTCGGATGGTTTACCACCCTCCGCCTTGGCAGCCTGTGCCGGCTGCGGACGAGCGTTGGGCCGGCGCTCCGGACGTGGACCGCGGTGTTCGGGCCGGGGCCCGCGCTGGTCGCGGCGGGCGTCCCGCTGATCGCGCCGCGGCTCGCCTGACCCCCGCCTGCCTTGAGCGCCGGCCGCCGGCGCGCTCGCCGCCAAGGGCGGCCGCGATTCAGCCGGCGCACGGTGCGCGTCTGGCCTAGGCGTAACCGGTGTGGCCATCGGCGGCTTCTGGATTTCGGCAGCCCGGGTCTCGCGATGGGGCCCGCTGGGCAAATCCTTCACGATGGTCTCCGCGGGCGGCAGCGAGCGGCGCCGTCGGCCGAACCAGCCCGGCAGGGGCTCCATCGTTCGCGGGGCCGATTCCTGCGCCAGCTGCTGCAGCATGTCGACGTACTTCTTCTCGATCACCGGCCACGCGTAATGCTGTTCGAAGAAGGCGCGGCCGTTGCGGCCGAGCGCCGACTGCAGGCTCGGCGTGGTGTCGATCGCTCGAAGCGTCTCTGCGAACTCCGCGTAATTCTCGTAGAACAGACCGGCGCCGCTGCGCAGACATTGTCCCTGCAGGACATCGCACTTCGCATTGGCCAGCACCGGCTTGCCCATCGCCCACGCTTCGAGCGCCACCATCGACAGGCTCTCGAGGTAGGACGGCATGATCAACAGTTCCGCTGCGGCCATGGCGTCGTACTTGTCCTGGTCGTCGAGGAAGCCGAGGTGATGGATGCGCGGATGGTTGGGAATCGGGATGTGCGGCGTGCCGACCAGCACCAGATGCATGCCGTCGACGAGCGACGCGCTGTAATGCTCGAAGAACTCGAACAGCTCGGCGCAGCCCTTGTTCTCGTCAATTCTCCCGACATAGATCGCGAAGCGATCGCGCATCTCGAACTTCTGCCGGAACCGGCCGCCATTGGAGCGCTCGGGGATCTCCGAGCCGATGCCGACGACGACGCCCGGAACGGACTGGTTCGCGGACACCGCCTGGATCAAGGCGCGCTCTTCGAACGAGTTGTACATGAACGCGCGCACGCCGCGGAAGACCGGCGGGTAGATGCCCAGGCCAAGCGCGCCGTCGCGCTCGGCGGTCGGAACCAGAATCGCCTTGGCCGGCACGGCGCGGCAGCCGTGGAACGAATGGTGATACCGGAAGCTGAAGAAGAAGAAGAAATCGTAGTCGGCTGCATGCCTGGTGATGTGCTCGACCAGCGCCGGGCTGGTCGGTCCCTCGGCATCGAGCCAGGCCAGTTCGTCGCGCAGCGAGTGTTGCCGGGTAAACACTTTCTCCGACCAGGTTGCGAACTCGATGGGACTGCGCTCGACCGCAACCGGAAAACGATGCACCACGATGCCGTTGACGGTGTCGCGCCCCTCGGGCAGCTCGTTCTTCCACGAGATGTAGTCACGATGCGCGCAGGTCGTCAGCACCTCCACCTGGACGTGTTTCGACAGGTGCTCGGCCACGTAGCGCGCATGTTGTTCGGCGCCGCCGTTGATGTCGGCGCCGTATCGTTGAACGACGACCGCGACCTTCACTGTGGGTCTTTGCCGGGGTCAGATGCCGCGGGTGCATCGGGTGCATCGGGTGTGTCGGATGCATCCGCGGCATCCGGCGCACTGACTGTTTCCACCACGCGGGGTTGGGCGGTTATGCCGCGCTCCTCGAGTACGGCTTGGGCTTCGGCACCGGCGTCCATTGGGCCCAGGTCCTCACCGTTTTCGTCGTCGCCATCATCGAAGCCATTGTCGTCGCCAGCGTGATCATCGGCAGCACCCGGCGCACCTGCTGCACCCGCTGCACTCGACGCACCTGCTGCCCCCGACGCACCCCATGCACCCGATGCACCTGCCGCATCCGCATCACCTTGTCCCCCGCGTCGCCCGCGTCGGCGGCGGCGGCGTTTGCGGCCTGCGCCATCGACCGGCACCGGCTGCGCGCCGGCCGGCACGAATCCTTCGAGCGAGCCGCTCGAGGCCGGCTGGGCGGGAGCGTGTTCCTCGTCGATGCGGTCGTGGCGCTCGGACGAGCGCACCACTTCGGGCCGGTATTGCACCACCCCTTCGAGCGCGCGCACCCGCCGCTCGCTGAAATCGAGGCGGCTCGACAGCGACTCAACCTTCATCCGCTGGTTCTGCACCTCGATGCCCATCCGGGTGGTTTCGAGCACCAGGTTGTGCAGCACCTCGTAGTAGAGCGAGTTCCACTCGGCGCGCGAGCGGTCGAACTCGATCTTGCGCCGCGCTTCCCGCTTGAGGAGATCGACGTTGAACTGCGCCTGCGTGTGCAGCACCTGGTGGAGCGTATTGGCGTTGAACATCAGCTTCAGCAGCGGGCCGAACAGCTTGCGCAGGAAGCGAAGGCCGCCGCGATGGGTGGCGAAGATGTCGGTTTGCTGCTCGGTATACGGCGGTGTGATCGCCGCCGGCTCGCTGGCCGGCGCCGGGCGGCTCTTGCGGAACTGCTCGAGCAGGTCCGATCGCAGGTTGTTGGGGTCGAGGAATTTCTCGAGCCGCACCGAGGCGAGCTCGCGGATTTGATCTTCGGTGTAGTCGGCGCCACGCTTCTCGAGGATGCGCTGGCGGATCTGCTTCATGATCTGCTCGACGTCGACCGACTCGGAACGGATGTTGAACTCGCTCATCGCGACAGTCCTTTGATCTGCGTCATCGGTGCCTTCTGCGGCTTAGGCCGAGCGGGGCGGTGTGTGCCGCCGTCGGCTGGCAAACTCGGGCGCCTCTTTGATGCAGGTGCCGAGAATGCCCAGTGATTGTTTGAACGCATGCATGCCGGCGCGCGGGATCGCGGCCGACGTTTCGCCGACATTCGGGAATCCGTTTTCGTCCGGGGTCAGGTGCTCCCAGTTTTCGAACAACCGTCCCCACGGGCTGTCGAGCACCTGCTCGATGTTGCGCTCGCCGTTCAGGGGGTACCAGAAACTGTCGTGATAGATCACGCTCGCGATGTAGGCCCAGGGCGCCAGCACGGTCTTGAGCGACCACTCGATCGGCTTGCGCAACGGTCCCCAGTAGATGTGGTGCTGCATCTTCGAGGCGAAGGTCATCTTCTTGAACGGACCGGTGAAGTGCCAGTTCTCTGTCGCCGCTTCGAGATCGCCGACCACCTCGATGTCGCGCGGGTCGCCGCAGCCCAGTCCGAGATCGTGCGCCAGCCGGATGTACTTGATCGACATCGGGTCCATGCCCATCAGCTTCGCCGCCACCGCGTCGATCGCCACCTGATCGGCGCTGGCCAGCATCACGTTCTTGACGTGCGGCACCATGCAGCGCGGTCCCGGGCCGTCGCCGGCAAAGGTGCCGTCCATCACCGCGAAGACGCCGCGGTGAATCTTCTTCTGAATCATCAGCAGATCGACCAGCGTTTCGTGGATCACCGGATGGGTCCAGTGGCGGCGCTCGTTGAGCAGGCCGCCAAACGCGTTCTTCATCGCGCCGGTGGTGGTGGTGAAGACGTGGGTCTTGACCGTCGGCAGGTGCAGGATGTTCTCGCCGATGAATCGCTTCGGGATCATGAAGCCGTCGGGGTAGACGTCGTTGAGGCAGAGGAACTTGTCGGCCAGATCCCCCACCGCGTCGCGGACGTGGATCCACGGCTCGTCGCCCTCGTAGAGATGGATGTTGCGCAGGCCGTGGGCCTGCACCACCGGCAGCTGCTTGTTCTCCGCCTCGCCGAGGTGCGCGTCGATCACCACGGTACGGTTGTGGCAGGCGTGAATCAGCGCCGGATCGTAGCCGTCGCGCTTCATCGCGGCAATCACGCCGTCGAGCTGCCACGGCGTCGTCGAACAGGCGGGAAAGAAGAAATGCCAGGAGATGTTGACCTTGAGCGCGGTGTCGGCGTCCTTGGCAAGGACGTCCTGGTAACCGGCAAGGTTCATCACGGCGTGCGTGTCCCTGCGGACCGTTGCCGGCGAGGTCTTGAGAATGGCGACTTTAGATCGTTTCAATACCCTTTACGAACCGAACGGCCGATAGACGATGAGCACTACCGCGACGCCCCAGAGCGCAACGCAGGCGAGCAACGGCCGATCCTCGAGCAGCATGTCCGACGGACTTCCCCCGCCCGCTTTGCGGTGGACGAGGTAGAGATACCGGAACAGGCCATAGATCGGAAACGGCGTTGTCAGCACCATCCACTCGGTGCCGAAGTAAGCATGCGTTTCAGGGCTCGCACAGTAGATGATGTAGGCGACCATCGTGGCCGCCGCCATGACACCGATCATCTGATCGAGCAAGTACGGGTCGTACTCCTCCAAGATACGGCGATGTTCCTTCGCGCCTTCCGCAAGCAGCGTCATCTCGTGACGCCGCTTCGCCAGGCCCAGGAACAACGCCCCGAGCATCGTGCACACCAGCAACCAGTTGCTGACATGCACGCCAATCACCAATCCACCGGCCACCGCCCGCAGGACGAAGCCGATTGCGATCGCCATCACGTCGAGGATGACGATGTGCTTGAGCGTGCGGGTGTAGACGACGAACAACGCGAGATACGCCGCCGCCGCCACCCCGAACGCCGGCCGCAGCGCGAATGACGCGGCCAGCGCGACGACGCTCAGCACCGCGGCAAACATCAGCGCGCCACCCGGCGACAATTCGCCGGATGCAATCGGCCGCATCCGCTTGATCGGGTGCAGCCGGTCCTGCTCGCGGTCCGCGACGTCGTTGATCAGATACACCGCGCCGGACAACCCGCAAAAAATCAAAAAGGCCGCCGAGGCATGCGCCAAGGCGGCCGGATCGAGCAATTTAACGGCAAAAATCAGCGCCGCAAAAACGATGAGGTTCTTGGTCCACTGAGCCGGTCGCAGCGATACGAACAGGCTCGCCGCCGTAGACCGAATCGCCACTGACTGATCACGCCTTACTTGTAGCTCTGGATCGCTTCCGCCTCGGAGTCGAACGTGTCGAACACGGTCAACAGCTTGGTGATCGACAGCAGGTCCTCGATGCGCTTGGTCAGGTTGAGCAGCTTGAGGCTGCCGCCCTGACGGCTCACCGTGGTGTAGGTGCGGACCACTTCGCCGAGTCCGGCGCTGTCGATGTAGGGCACTGACTCGAGGTTCAGCAACAGCTTCTTCTTGCCGGCGGCCAGCAGGCTGTTGATCTTGTCCTTCAGCAACTCGTCGCCTTCGCCCAGGGTCATCTTGCCCTTGAGGTCGAGCACGGTCACATCACTCACGGTGCGTTCGACGATTTCCATTCGCTAGGTCCCCTGCGTCGATAATCCCTTACAACGACCAGCCAAGGTCTTCGCCCCTGGCTGGTGACAGTATCTCTTTGCGCGCTTGCGCGCGCCTTACGTGAGGCGCCCGTAATTTATCACAGGCGCCTGGGCGGTTTACTCAGTTTCCCTGCGCATCTTCTTGCGATTACGCTTGCGGGCGAGCGCCTGCTTCGCGCGGCGCTTGTCACCCGGTTTCAGGTAAAAAGAGTGCTTCTTGATGTCCTTGATGATGTCTTCCTGCTGCACTTTGCGCTTGAAACGTCGCAACGCGCTTTCGATCGACTCACCTTCCTGCAATTTCACCTCGGCCATCTTGTAGTCACCCCCTTCCTGGTCAGATTTTTGGCGTCACAACCACCAGATCGCCAGATCAAATTGACTCTGACTCCAATCGGTGGCGGGCCAAGTATGCTAGGCTATCACATCCCAAGAGAGTCCAATGGCGCAAATAAACCATTTAGATACTAGGGTTTAGCGTCATGCGGATCCTCGTCCTCGGCTCGGGCGCACGCGAGCATGCACTCGCCTGGAAGCTCTCCCGCGAACCAAACGTCACCCACGTGATCTGCGCGCCCGGCAATCCCGGGATTGCCCGGAGCCTTCCGACCACGCCGGTTGATGTCCTGGACACCGCCGCGGTCATGCGGCTCGTCGACCGGGAGCGGATCGACCTGACCGTGGTTGGTCCCGAGGCGCCGCTCGGGCGCGGACTCGCCGATCGGTTCGAAAAGGAAGGCCGCCGCGTCTTCGGCCCAACCCAGATGGCCGCCCAGCTCGAGACCAGCAAGGCGTTCGCCAAGGATTTCATGCATCGCCACCTGGTCCCCACCGCGCGCTACCGCGTCTGTACGGTGGCCGACGACGCGATCCAGGCGATTCAATCGGGTGAGTTCGGCGACGCGCTGGTGGTGAAGGCCGATGGTCTCGCGGCCGGCAAGGGCGTGGTGGTAGCGCCCGATCGCGCCACCGCGGCGGCCGCCGTCCGGTCTGCGATGGTCGACCGGAGCTTCGGCGATGCGGGGTCGCGGGTGGTGCTTGAGGAACTGCTGACCGGACCCGAGGTGTCGTTCTTCGTCGTCGCAAGCGGCGAGCACTATGTGTCCCTCTTGTCCGCACAGGATCACAAGCGCATCTTCGACCACGATGAGGGCCCCAATACCGGCGGCATGGGCGCGTTTTCGCCGAGCCCGCTGATGAACGACGCGCTGCAGGCACACATCGAAGCGGCCATCGTCGAGCCGGTGTTACGGGGCATGGCGGCTGAGGGCAACCCGTTCCGCGGATTCCTCTACTGCGGCTTGATGCTGACGCCGGACGGCCCCAAGGTGATCGAGTTCAACGTGCGATTCGGCGATCCGGAAGCGCAAGTGGTGCTGCCGCTGCTCGGGAGCCTGTCCGATCTCCTGCTGTTGGAGGGCGGCGCATTGACCCGCGGCGACGCTGCCGGTTCAGCGACGGCAGAAGCCATCGCTTTCCAGCCGGGGGTTGCTGTTGGCGTGGTGCTGGCCGCTCACGGTTATCCCGGCGAGGTCCGGACCGGCGACGTCATTCATGGTGTGGACGACGTCGCCCGCGACTGTCCCGACGTGCAGATTTTCTACGCCGGCGTCACGCAGCGCGGAGACGACCTCGTCACCGCCGGGGGGCGCGTGCTCACCGTGATGGCGACGGCAGCGTCCTTCCCGACCGCGATCGCGCGCGCCTATGAGGCCGTAAGCAAGATTCGTTTCGACGGCATGCAGTATCGCCGCGACATCGGGCGCAAGGCGCTAGGCCCTTAAGCCCTCAAGCCGGAGAAAGCAGCGCCTTCAACGCGTCGTCCAGATGGTTGCGGAAGGTGTTGGTGTTGTGGCCTTCAGGCACTTCGAGATAGCTGACCGGCGCCCGGTATTCGTCGAGCGTGGTGTGCAGCCGGCGCGCGCCGTCGATCATCGAGTCGTAGATGCCGCCGAGCACGAAGAACTTGATCGATATTACGGCCGCGCGGGCGTTGGCTTGATTCGAAACCAGCGTCGCGGTCTGTGCCGGCGGCGCGATGGCGGCGCACAAACCGAACACCGACGGCAGGGCGACCGCCAGATCGACGGCGCCATACGCGGCGAGCGAGCTGCCGAGGATCACGCGATGATCCGGCGTCGGGAAGGTCCGGAACCGCCGGTCGACTGCCGGGACCAGCTCGCTGGCCACAAACGCCCGCCACCGTGGATTGCGGGAGTACTCTTCCTGGCGATCCGCGGGCTCCGAGAACACCGCAATCACCGGGGGGATCGCCTTGTTGGCGATCAGATGATCGAGCACGCCAGGCACGTCCATTTGCTCGACGTAGCTCGCGCCGTCGAGAACGTAGACCACTGGATACAGCGTCTCCGCTGTGCCGGCGCCAGCCCCGGGCGCGCTCGACGCGTAGCCGGGCGGCAGGTAAAACCAGACCCGGCGCCTGCCGCCGAGCGACCGCGAGTCGATGGCCTCGGCGATCAGCTCGCCTTTCGGCGCCGATCCCAGTTCCTCGATCTCCGGCTGCCTGACGAAGAACGGCATGCGCACTTCGGAGCGCGGCCCCGCCGCCGCCTGCACCGACCGGGGATTGGCCGGGTCGGCGGTGTACTCCTTGTCAAACAGCAACCCGTATTCGAGGCGAGCGTTGGTATACGAGGTGCTTTCGAGATACGACCACGCGGTGCCGTCGATCCTCGTCGTCGCGCCAATCGCGCTGTCGTAACCCTGCGGCGTCACTGCCCACGCATTGAAGTCGCCGACGATTCGAGGGGGCTGGCCGTCCCGGTCCTTCGCCAGGAAGATCAGGCGCGTCTGGTTCTCGATGATCGGCGTGCCGCCCTTGGCGGCGATGAACCGCTCAATCGCCGCCTCGCGCGCAACGGGGTCGAGGCCGGGCAGCTTTCTCTGAAGGGCAGACCAGGTTTGCGGCTCGCCCGAGCAACCGGCGCTCAGCAGCACCAGACACAACGGCACCCAGCGCACCGTACGCACCCCACGCACCGTACGCACCCTACGCACCCTGTTCATATTTGGTGCCTTGCCCCTCGACAATCAACTGCCCGCACGCAGCTCGAATGTCCCGGCCGCGGCTCTTCCTGACCGACACCATCAACCCGCGGTCCGCGAGAATCTTCGCAAACGCGTTGACGCGCTCGTCCGAGGGCCGCTCGAAGGGGATGCCCGCAGCGGCATTGAGCGGCAGCAGGTTGACCTTCGCCTTGACTCCGGCAAGGACCTTGACCAGCTTGCGCGCGTCTTCGTCGGAATCGTTCACGCCCGCGAGCATCACGTACTCGAACATGATCCGCCGCCGCTTCGACAACGGGAACCGCTTGCAGGCGTCGATGATGTCCTGCAGCGAATACTTCTTGGTCGGCGGGACGATGGCGCGGCGCTGTTCCTCGGTGGCGGCGTGCAGTGAAACGGCCAGGTTGGGCATCAGGTCTTCCTGTGCCAGCTTGTCCATCATCGGCACCAGGCCGACCGTCGACAACGTCACTCGCTTCGGGTGCATGTCGAACCCTTCTTTCTGGTTCAACATCCGCAGCGCCTTCATCGTTGCGTCGTAGTTGTGCAGCGGCTCGCCCATGCCCATCAGCACGATGTTGAAGGACTTGTCGAGCAGGTCGGTCGAGCGCGCCAGGATCCGCACCTGGCCGGTGATCTCGGCGGCGGTGAGGTGCCGGATCAGCCCCATTTTGCCGGTGAGGCAGAACGCGCAGCCCATCGCGCATCCGACCTGCGTCGAGACGCAGAAGGTCTGCTTCGGCGTGTCGGGAATGAAGACCGACTCGATCTGCCGGCCGTCGGCGAGCTGCAGCACGAACTTCTGCGTGCCGTCTTCCGAGACGTCGTGCTGGATGACGCGCGGCAGCGAAATCGACGCCGCTTCCGCAAGCGCGGTGCGCAGCTCGAGGCCGAGGTTGGTCATCGCGCTGAATTCGGTGACGCCACGTTTCCAGATCCACTGGAAGATCTGCCTGGCGTGAAATTTCTTGTGTCCGAGTGCCACGACGAAGTCTTCGAGCTCCTTCAACTCGAGCCCCGCCAGGTCGGTCTTCATCTCACCAGTATAGGGGCGGGCTCACCCGGGTGGCCGAGCTTGAATTGCCCCGCGCTCTGTGCCAGGAATTGTTCATGAGAGCTGTTTCGTGCCTACTGACCGCAATCGCTGCCGGGGTCGCCGTGGTCGCGGCTGAGGTGCAGGACAAGACGCTGACGGCGACCGTCACGATGAAGACGGTGGGCCACACGACGGCCGTCCACGGCAGAGTGGCCGACCCGAACCAGGGTGACTTCCTGTTCTGCATCGACCAGGAGCGGACCGGGGCGCAGGCGGTGAACTTCACCGGCGATGCGCGCGTGATCTATCGGCCGGCGCCCGTGCCCGGCATGCCCGAGTCGCTGGCCGGGAAGACGCCCGAAAGCATCGCGCCGGCGTTGACCGTCGTTGCCGGCACGGGCCAGGCGTGGGTCTTCGTCGCGAAGGGGCAGGCGCGGCTGCAATCGCCAGGTAACGCAACGACGATCCCTGTCAGCATCGTGCGCCGGACCGATTGGTCCCCGGGATCGGGGCCGCGTCGCGGGACCGACATTGCCAGTTGCCTGATGACAGCCGGCTAGCGGCGTCTGACGCCGCGCCTCCTTTGCTACGACACGAACCGGGTGCGCACCGAGGCCAGCGTGCGCGTCATCGACTCCCGGGCGGTGCTGTTCACAATCGGCCGGATCAGCGGGCCGATGATCGCCGGCAGGCTGCGGCTGAGCGTCAAGGATTCGATCTCGACCAGCACACCGTCGTCGAGCTGCTTGTAGCGCCAGTAGGAGTTCAGCCGCCAGAGGTAGCCCGAATCGTTGCCTTCGGGCAGCGCGCGCTCGGTCGGCGTCCCCGCGTTCTCGATTTCGACGACTTTCGTCGAGATGCTGTTGCTCCAGGCGCGGTCGCCGCCGATCCGCCGGTACTCGACGTCGTATTCGGTGTCGTAGACGACGGTGACGAACTTGGTCCGCCGCAGCCGCAGGTAGACCTTCTGGGTATCGCCGTCGCGCGAGACGACGCGTGACGACAGCACGTCCTCCTGCTTGTGCTTGTCGGTTTGCGGCTCCTGCAGCACCTTCAGCATCGCGTCGAGCTGGACGTTGGGCACGAACACCGTGCCGCGCCAGTGGTTGATCAGCCCGCCCGAGATCGACACTTCGTTCGAGGACGCATCGCGCGCGGCGCCGCGGGTGACGATGACCTCGCCGCGCCTGAGCGCCGCAAGGGTGCGCGCGAGCTGCGCCGGCGGCTGGCGCTCGATGTCGAGGAACGGCTCGTGGTTGGCGATGTCGAGGCTGCGGCGCGCTTCGACGACGGCGACGTAGTTCGCGAAATCGGCGGCGGTTCTTGCCTTCAGGATGGCGTCTTCGTCAAACGCCTGCGCGTTTGGCGCCACCACCATCACCGCGGCCAGTGCCGCGGCGCGGAACACCAATCGGTCGCTACCGACAAAGTTCAAGGCGCCGAGCACGAGCACGCTGATGGAGTTGGCCACGATCGGATTCATTGAAACGGTTTCAACCAGAAAGGTTGTCACCACGACGCTGCCGAGCAGCGACGTGACCGCGGTCAGCGCGTTGAAGCGCAGCAGCCGCGTGAGGACCTGACCGGTGCCGCGATCGCGCCACGTCCGGCGGTGATGCGAGACGAAGTTGACGAGAATCGCCACCTCAACCGCAACGATCGTCGCCGGCGCGTAGTGCCAGCCCATCCGCTGCGTCAACGCCGCCAGCAGCCCGACCTGAACGGCGAAGCCGCCCAGGCCGGCGAACACAAATTGCGCGAACCGCCTGCGCTCCGCCGCCCTGGCGAGGGAGGGGCTCATCGGCGCGTCTCCTCGAGGTAGAGCGCCCGGACATTCTTCGTCGACGTGATCACGAATGTAGCCGCCATGCCGATCGCGCCGATCGCGCCGCCAAGGTCCCACAGCAGCACGGGCCCGAGGCCCGCGACGCTGACCGTCGGCGCATGCACCACGGCGACCGCTCCCGCCGCCATCAGGATGCGCAGCTCGGTGGGGCCGACGCCGAGGAACGCCATCGTGAAGACGCCCCGGGCGTGCGTGGCCAGGTAGGTTTCCGCGGAGACCAGGAAGAACGCCGCCAGCACGAGCGCGGCGATGAGCGGCGACATGTATCCGGAGACGGCCAGCCCGGCAAACAGCAGGGCCGTGCCGGCCAGGTCGATCACGTGGTCGACGTAGAAGCCGTAGCGCGGCCGCTGCAGGTTTCGAACCCTCGCAACCGTGCCGTCGAGGCTGTCGCCGAACCAGTTCAGCAGCAAGCACAGCACCACCAGCGACGCCCCCGCGGCCGGATCGACCTGCGCAATACAGAACGCCGCGCCGGCCCCGGCCATTGCTGCCAGCCCCAGCGCCGACAGGTGGTCCGAAGTGATCCAGCGCGGCAGCCGCGAGGCGATCCAGACCAGCACGCGCTTCTCGGCGGCGGCCAGCATGCTGTTGTGCTGGCGGATGTGAGTGGGGTTGGACATTTTCGGCTCCTTGACCGGTAATGTGCCAACGCGTCAAGCAACGGCTCATCCGCTGGCGCCGAGCGGCCGCGGCGGAGCGGAATCTGGTATGATTCTCGGGTAATTCTTCCTGCCGTAAACACTTACTGCGGCAGATCCCCACGTGTCTGAGCCCAATATTCGCCGCGCCGTGCTTGCCAACGGTGTCCGTCTCGCCACCGAGCGGATGCCTCACGTCCGCTCGGTCGCCATCGGCATCTGGCTGACCCGCGGCTCCCGCCACGAGCCCGCGGAGCACGCCGGCATCGCGCACTTCGTCGAGCACATGCTCTTCAAGGGCACGCCGGCCCGCAACGCCGAAGAGATCGCGCAGCAGGTCGACTCGATCGGCGGCCAGATCGACGCCTTCACGTCGAAAGAGTACGCCGGCTATTACCTGAAGGTGCTCGACGAGCACCTGCCGCTGGCGGTCGAGATTCTCTCCGACCTGATCTGTAATCCGTTGTTCCTCGAGGACGACATCGAGCGTGAGAAGAAGGTCATTCTCGAAGAGATCAAGATGGTCGAGGACACCCCCGACGACCTGGTCCACGAGTTGTTCGCCGAGGGCTTCTGGAACAACCATCCGCTGGGCCGGCCGATTCTCGGCACCCCGGCCAGTGTCAGCGCGCTCGATCAGAAGACGCTGCGGCATTACTTTTCGCAGACCTACGTTGCCTCGAATTTCGTGGTGGTGGCGGTCGGCAATCTCGATCACGATCGCGTGCGCGAGCTGCTCGAAGCCGCGCTGGTGAACGCGCCGCATACCGGGCCGGCGGCGGACGAATCCGCGCCGGTGGTCGCGCCGGTGATTCAGGTCCGCAAGAAAGAGCTCGAGCAAAGCCACATCGTGTTCGGCACCGAGGCTCTGCCTCAGCACCATCCGGAACGCTACGCCGGCTACGCGCTCAATACGACGCTCGGCGGCTCGATGAGCTCGCGTCTCTTCCAGAACGTTCGCGAGAAGCGCGGGCTCGCCTACTCGGTGTTCTCCGGGCTGTCGGCCTATCAGGATGCGGGCGCGCTCAGCATCTACGCCGGCTGCGCGAACGAGGCGGTCGCCGAGCTGATCGACGTGGTGGTCGCGGAAATCCGCCAGATGAAGGCCGGCGGCCTGGCGCCGGTGGAGTTGCGGCGCGCCAAGGATCATCTCAAGGGCTCGTTGATGCTCGGCCTCGAAAGCACCTCGAGCCGGATGTCGCACCTGGCGCGGCAGGAGATGTACCGCGATCAGACGTTCGGCCTCGATGAGATGCTGGCCGCCATCGAAGCGGTCACCGAGGCGCATGTGCTGAAGCTTGCCGATCAGTTCTTCACCAACGGGTCGCTCGCGGTAACGGTGCTCGGCAACGTCAACGGCCTGCACGTGACCAAGGAGCAACTAGCGCTTTGATCCCGCGGTACACGAACCCTGAGATGGGTCGCATCTGGAGCGAGCAGCGGAGATACGAAACCTGGCTCCAGGTGGAAATCGCGGCCGCCGAAGCGATGGCCGCCGCCGGCATCATCCCGGCCGAGGCGGCGCGCGAGTTGCGGGACAAGGGCGCGTTCGACATCGCGCGCATCGACGAGATCGAAAAGACCACGCAGCACGACGTGATTGCGTTCACGACCTCGGTCGCCGAAATTGTCGGGCCCGCCGCCCGCTGGCTGCACTTCGGCCTCACCTCGTCCGACGTCGTCGACACCGCGCAGGCGCTGCAGATGGTCGAAGCCTGCGACCTCATCCTCAAGAACCTGGCCGCGCTGGCCGACACCATCAAGACGCGCGCCATCGAGCACGCCCACACGCCGATGATCGGGCGCACCCACGGCGTGCACGCCGAAGTGATGACGTTCGGGTTGAAGCTGGCGCTGTGGCACGCCGAGGTCCGGCGCGACATCGAGCGGGTCGCGCGTGCCCGCGACAGCGTGCGCGTCGGCAAGATCTCCGGCGCGGTCGGCACCTTCGCGCATCTCGATCCGTCGATCGAGGCCGAGGTGTGCCGCCGGCTCGGGCTCGAACCGGCGCCGATCTCCTCGCAGGTGATCCAGCGCGATCGTCACGCCGAGCTGATGAGCACGCTCGCCATCACCGCGGCGTCGCTCGAGAAATTCGCGCTGGAGATCCGCGGCCTGCAGAAGACCGAGATCGGTGAAGTCGAAGAGCCGTTCGGCAAGGGGCAGAAGGGCTCGTCGGCGATGCCGCACAAACGCAATCCGATCGGCTGCGAGCAGATTGTCGGGCTGGCGCGGCTGCTGCGCGGCAACGCGATGGCGGCGATGGAGAACGTTGCGCTGTGGCACGAGCGTGACATCTCGCACTCGTCGGTCGAGCGGGTGATTCTTCCCGACAGTTTTATCGCGCTCGATCACATGCTGCGCCGCTTCACCCGCATCGTCGCGGGGATGGTGGTGTATCCCGATCGCATGCTCGAGAACCTGAATCGCTCCCGCGGCGTGGTGTTCTCCGGTCAGGTGCTGCTCGAACTGGCGCGCCGCGGCATCTCGCGCGAGCAGGCCTACGAGCTGGTCCAGCGCAACGCCATGCGCTCGTTTCATGAGCACCAGGATTTCAAGAGCCTGCTGCTCGCCGATCCCGAGGTCACCAGGGTGCTGCCCGCCGCCGAGATCGAGAAGGCTTTCGACCTGAAGGAGCAGCTGCGCAACGTCGACACGGTGTTCGCTCGCGTGTTCGCGTAATCGTTCGGAGAGCGACGGCTTCAGCCGTCGCTATGGAGATGCGATGAAGGCTCGTGTTTACGTTACGTTGAAACCATCGGTGTTCGACCCGCAGGGCAGCGTCGTCGCCGACGCGCTCGTCACCCTCGGATACGACGATGTCAGGGACGTTCGGCAGGGCAAGTTCTTCGAAGTGGAGCTCGCGGATGCCGATCCGGCCACGGCCAAGGCGCGGGTGACCGAAATGGCCGATAAGCTTTTAGCCAATCCGGTGATCGAAAGCTACCGCGTCGAGGTCCTGCCATGAAGTTTGCGGTGGTCGTCTTTCCCGGATCGAATTCGGACCACGACGCCCTGTATGCGGCGTCGCGCGTCGTCGGCGAGCAGGCCGAGCTGGTCTGGCACAAGGACACCGACCTCAAGGGCGCCGACGCGGTGATTCTTCCCGGCGGCTTCGCGCATGGCGACTACCTCCGCACCGGCGCGATCGCGCGATTCTCGCCGATCATGGGCGCGGTGAAGGCGTTTGCCGAGCGCGGCGGTCCGGTGCTGGGCATCTGCAACGGCTTCCAGGTGTTGCTCGAGGCGGGGTTGCTGCCGGGCGCGATGGTGCGCAACGACCGGATCAAGTTCGTGTCGCAGATGGTTCCGGTTCGCGTCGAGCAGACCGACACCCCCTTCACCGCGGCCTGCACGCCGCAGCAGGTGCTGCGGCTGCCGATCGCGCACGGGGAAGGCAATTACTACGCGGCGCCGGATGTGCTCGAGCAGCTCGAGCACCACCGTCAGGTCATTTTTCGTTACACCAACGCGGCGGGCGAGGTCGGCGCCGACTCGAATCCGAACGGATCGCTCAACGGCATTGCCGGCATCTGCAGCCGCGAGCGTAACGTGGTGGGATTGATGCCGCACCCCGAACGCGCCTCCGAGTTGCTGCTCGGCAGCGCCGACGGCCGCGTCGTGCTGGCTTCCGCCGTGGCATTTTGTCAGGAACTCAAGCGCTCGACACCGCCCGCCTTCGCCGAGGCGACGGCGGGCAAGCAGGACCAGGCGCGCGTATGACCGTCATCGACAGCGCCGTTCTCGAACGCCACGGCATCAAGCCGGACGAGTACCAGCGCATCCAGCAGCTGATGGGCCGCGTGCCCAACCTGCTCGAGCTCGGCCTGTTCTCGGTGATGTGGTCCGAGCACTGCAGCTACAAGAGCTCGCGCGTCCACCTCAGGACGCTGCCGACCACCGGGGCGCGTGTGGTGCAGGGGCCCGGCGAGAACGCCGGCGCGGTCGACATTGGCGACGGCATGTGCGCGGTCTTCAAGATCGAGTCGCACAACCATCCCTCGTTCATCGAGCCGTACCAGGGCGCGGCCACCGGCGTCGGCGGCATCATTCGCGACATCTTCACGATGGGCGCGCGGCCGATTGCGCTGCTGAACGCGCTGCGGTTCGGCTCGCTCGACACCCCGCTCGCGCGGCGCATCTTCGAGGGTGTGGTGGCCGGCATCGGCGGCTACGGTAACAGCATCGGCATTCCCACGGTCGGCGGCGAGATCGTGTTCGACGAGATGTATGCCGGCAATCCGCTCGTCAACGTCTTCTGCCTCGGCATCGCGCGGACCGACGACATCATCAAGGGTGCGGCCAAGGGCGTCGGCAACCCGGTGTTCTACGTCGGCGCCAAGACCGGCCGCGACGGCATTCACGGCGCCACCATGGCATCGGCTGAGTTCGACGACAAGTCTGCCGAGAAGCGGCCTGCCGTGCAGGTCGGCGATCCGTTCATGGAAAAGCTGTTGATGGAAGCGTGCCTCGAGGTCATGAAGACCGGCGCGGTGGTCGGCATCCAGGACATGGGCGCCGCCGGATTCACCTGTTCGACCTCGGAAATGGGATCGCGCGGCGGCGTCGGCATGGAAGTGGACGTGATGCACGTGCCGCAACGCGAGACCGGCATGGTGCCCTACGAGATCATGCTGTCCGAATCGCAGGAGCGCATGCTGCTGGTGGTCGAGCGCGGCCGCGAGCACGAAGTCGAGGCGGTGTTCGAGAAATGGGACCTGCATGCGGTGAAGGTCGGCGAGGTCACCGAGGGCACGCGGCTCAAGGTGTTCGAGCGTGGCGCGCTGGTCGCCGACGTCCCGAATCGCGCGCTCACCGACGAAGCGCCGGTGTATCAACGGCCGATGGAAATGCCGCCGTGGCAACAGAGCGCCCAGCAGCTCTCCTACCTCGCCCTGGCGCCGGCGCCGTCAGCGCAGCTGGCGTTCGAGCAGCTGATCACGGTGCCGACCATTGCCAGCAAGCGCTGGGCCTACCGTCAGTTCGATCACTCCGTCGGCACCAATACCATTGCGCAGCCGGGGATGTCTGCGGCGGTGGTGCGGGTCAAGGACACCGCCCGCGGGCTGGCCATGTCGGTCGACGGCAACGGCCGCTTCGGCTATCTCGATCCCTACCAGGGCGCCCGGCTGGCGGTTGCGGAAGCGTCGCGCAACGTCGCCTGCGTCGGCGCCGAGCCGATCGGCGCGACCAACAACCTGAACTTCGGCAATCCCGAGCGACCCGAGATCATGTGGCAGATCGGCGAGTCGGTGCGCGGCATCGGCGACGCGTGCCGCGCGTTGAACACGCCCATTACCGGTGGCAACGTCAGCCTCTACAACGAAACCGACGGCCGTGCGATTTTCCCGACCCCGGTGCTCGGGGTGGTGGGAATCCTCGAGGATGCCTCGAAGATTGCGACCCGGACCTTCAAGACCGTCGGTTCCGCGGTGGTGTTGCTGGGCGATAATCTCGGCGAGATCGGCGGCAGCGAATACCTGGCGACGATGCACAACACCGTGGCGGGCAAGCCGCCGGTGCTCGACCTGAAGCGCGAAGCGGCGCTGCAGAAGCTGATCGTGAAGTTGATCGGTGAGGGTTGCATCGAATCGGCGCACGATTGCTCGGAGGGCGGATTGGCGATCGCGCTCGCCGAATGCACCTTCGACACGGCTGGGCTCGGCGTCAGCGCCGACATCACCGCGGTGGCCAGCGAGCGCAACCCGTCGTTCGCGGTGAATGCGACGCTGTTTGGCGAATCGGCGTCGCGCATCGTGATTTCGGTCAACACCCGGCACCTCGACCATGTGATGGCGGAGGCCGCGGCGGCGGCGGTGACGGCGAGAGAGATCGGCAGGGTTGGCGGCGATCACATTCGCCTCAGTGTCAACGGCGAGGTCGCCATCGACAGTGCGGTAGCGTCCGCCGAGAGCGCATGGGCGACGGCAATCGAAAACAAGATGCGGCGCAAGCCGGCCCCTCGACCGGCTCAGGTTCGTCCCGAGCGGAGTCGAGCGGCGCAATCCGACTGAAAGCCGAGAGCCGTTATGTTCGACAAGTTCAAGGATGAATGCGGAGTGTTCGGCGTCTACGGCCACGCCGAAGCGTCGAATTTGACCTACCTCGGCCTCTACGCGCTGCAGCATCGCGGGCAGGAGAGCGCCGGCATTGCCTCGGCCGACGGCGAGCGCGTGCGGCTGGTCAAGAAGATGGGCTACGTCAACGAGATCTTCGACGAAGCCACGCTGGCCACCCTGCCGGGCCGCGTCGCGATTGGCCATACCCGCTATTCGACCGCCGGCGACAGCAAGCTGTCCAACGCGCAGCCGATCCTGATCGACTGCGTGCATGGCCAGGTCGGCATCTGCCACAACGGCAATATCGTCAACGCCAACGAAGTGCGCGAGCGCCTGGTCCGCGCCGGATCGATCTTCCAGACCAACAGCGATACCGAAGTGGTATTGCACCTCTACGCGCGCTCGCAGGCCGGCTCGATCGAAGACGCGCTGGTCGAGGCGATCACGCAGCTGACCGGCGCGTTCTCGTTTGCGCTGATTACCAAGGACAGCCTGATTGCGGTGCGCGACCCGCACGGCTTCCGGCCGCTTGCGCTCGGCCGGCTCGGCGACGCCTGGGCCGTGACCTCGGAAACCTGCGCGCTCGATCTGATCGGCTTCACCTACGTGAGAGACGTCGAGCCCGGCGAGGTGCTGATCATCGGGCCGCACGGCCTGCGCTCGGTCAAGCCGTTTCCCAACGCGCCGCTGTCGCATTGCATCTTCGAGCACGTGTATTTCGCGCGGCCCGACAGCGAGGTGTTCGGCCAGAGCGTCAACGAAGTCCGCACCAATCTGGGCCGCGAGCTGGCGCGCGAGACCGGCGTCGACGCCGATGTCGTCATCCCGATACCCGACTCCGGCGTGTGCGCGGCGATCGGCTATTCGGAAGAGGCGAAGATCCCGCTGCGTTTCGGCTTGATCCGCAATCACTATGTCGGCCGGACCTTCATCGAGCCGGCGCAGTCAATCCGTCACTTCGGCGTCAAGGTCAAGCTCAACACCGTGAAGAGCATCATCAACGGCAAGCGTGTGGTGCTGATTGATGACTCCCTGGTGCGAGGCACCACCAGCCGCAAGATCGTCAAGATGGTCAGGGCGGCCGGCGCCGCCGAGGTGCACCTGCGCATCAGCTGCCCGCCGACCGTCTCACCCTGTTTCTACGGCGTCGACACGCCCCGGCGGCGGGAGCTGATCGGGGCGACCCATTCGCTCGAGGAGATTCGCAAGTATGTCGCCGCCGACACCATCGGCTACTTGAGCATGGGCGGCCTGTTGTCGTCGGTCAAGGGCAAGGGCGCGTCGTATTGCACGTCGTGCTACACCGGCAACTATCCCGTGGCCTTTCCTCGCGACGAGAATGCCTACCTGCAGCTGTCGTTGAAGATCGACGGCGGGCGTGACCCGTTGCCCGAGGAGGAGCCGGAAACGGTGGTCTGACATGCGCCAAGCGATCGGTCGTCCTGTTGCCGTTTTCGTTTTTGCTTGTTCCGTATTCCTTGTAGCGCCCGCGTTCGCGCAGGAGCGAGGACCGACCCCGGCCACGCCCGAGCAGATCCGAGCCGCCATCGACCAGCTCGGCGATCTCGATTACCCCACCCGCATGGCCGCCGGCCGCACCATCCGGCGCGCGCCCTCGGCGCAGGCGGTGCCGGCGCTGTTGCAGGCGGTCAGCGAGCATGCCGACGGCTTCATCCGTTTCAAGGCCTTGACGCTGCTGACCGGATACAACGATCCGCGCACCGCCGACGCGATGGAGACCGCCCTGGCGTCGCCGAACGATCGGCTGCGGGAAGTGGCCTACGCCTACTTCGAGCAGACCCCGCGTGCGTCGCTGACGCCGAGGATGCTGGCGGCCCTCGAGAAGGAAGAGGGTGAGTTTGTCCGCCCTGCCCTGGTCCGGGCACTCGCCGCGCTGCCGAAGGAACCGAAGGTCGCCGAGGTGCTGATTCGCGACGCGGCCCGCGGGCTCGATTTCTTCCGCAGTACCGTGATCGAGGCGATTGGCGATTACAAGATCGCCGCGGCGATTCCGCGTCTGACCGAGATTGCCAAACTCGAAGGCCCCCTCCAGGACGATGCCGCCACCGCGCTTGGCAAGATTGGCGACAAAAGCGCGCTTGGCACGCTGGCCGCCCTCCAGCAGTCCGCCCCGAAGGAAGCGCAACCGGCAATTGCGGCGGCCATCTGCCTGATGGGCACCAACTGCTCGGCGCACATCGGCTATCTCCAAAAGACGCTGAGCTTCGCCGACACCTATCCCGGCTACCAGGATCTGCTTCGCGGCGCCGCCGCCGGACTCGGCAACATCGCCCGGCAGGGCAACGAGGAGGCGCTGGCCTTCCTGTTCGACATCGGCATTCCCTCGCAGGATCCCGTGCGCGCGCCGGTTACGCTCGCGGTCGGCCTGGTGGCGCTGCGCAACACCCCGCTGTTGTTGAAGACCCTTCAGGCCCGGCCCGATCAGGACGCCGCCATCGGACTGGTCGCCGAAGCCTTCGACATGCTCGAGGAGGATTTGGAGGAGGAGCGCTTCTTTGTCCACGTCCGCCAGGCGTACTGGGCGGCGCCGGACGGATCGCCGACGAGAAAACTGTGCGAACAGCTGATCACGAAGTTAGACTTCTGAGCTGAATGGACTACAAGTCTTCCGGTGTCGACATCGATGCGGGTCACGAAACCGTCCGGCGCATCAAGCAGCTTGCGAAAGCCACCTTCACGCCCGGCGTCCTCTCGGATATCGGCTCGTTCGGCGGGCTGTTCCAGCTGGATACGTCACGGTGGCGCGAGCCGGTGCTGGTCTCGAGCGCGGACGGCGTCGGCACCAAGCTGAAAGTGGCGTTCATGGCGAACCGGCACCGGACCATCGGCGCCGATCTCGTGAACCATTGCGTCAACGACATCGTCGTGCAGGGGGCGACGCCGCTGTTCTTCCTCGACTACCTCGCGACCGGCCGGTTGTCGCCCGACGTTGCCGAACAGATCGTGGAGGGCCTCGCCAACGCCTGCAGAGAGAACGGCTGCGCGCTGCTCGGTGGCGAAACGGCGGAGATGCCGGGTTTCTACGCCGAGGGCGAATACGACGTCGCAGGATTCATCGTCGGCGCGGTGGACCGCACGCAGATTATCGACGGGCGCTCGATCGCTGCGGGCGACGCGTTGCTTGGCCTGCCGTCGAACGGCCTGCACACCAACGGCTATTCGCTGGCCCGCAAGATTGCGTTCGACCAACTGAAGCTCGACATCGACAGCCATCTCCCGGAGTTGGGCGAGAGCGTTGGCGACGCGTTCCTGCGGACCCACCGTTCCTACCTGAAGGTGATTCAGCCGTTGCTGGGCACCGGGCTGATCAAGGGCATGGCGCATATCACCGGCGGCGGCATCACCGACAATTTGCCGCGCATCCTGCCGGCCGGCACCGCGGCCCGCGTCAATCGCACCGCGTGGCGCGTGCCGCCGATCTTCCGTTGGCTCGGCGAATCCGGCCGCGTTCCCGAGTACGACCTGCGCCGCTCGTTCAACATGGGAATCGGCATGATCCTCGCGGTGGCCGCGGACGACGTCGACGCCGTCCGCCAGAAACTGCTCGACGCCGGCGAAGCCAACAGCGTCGTGATCGGCGACATCATCAGCGGTGACGCAGTCGTAAACTACGTCTGACCCCCGAACAGCACGCCTGCCCCGACGCTGGCGCCGGTTGGCGTCCTACCAGACCAGCCGCGCGCCGATCTGCATTTGGCGCGGGTCGCCCAGGCCAGCGCGCACCGTCCCGTCGAAATTGAAGATCAGGTTGGTGGCCTGCGGCACGAGCAGGTTGGTGCTGTTGAGCAGGTTGAACACTTCGAAAATCGGCTCGAGCGCGAAGCGCCCGCTGACCCCGAACTCGCGGGACAGCCGCAAGTCGAGGGCGGAATAGGTGTTGTCCTTGCGGCCCGTGTTGCGCGCGACGATCGACCCGTTCGGGCGGATCCGGTCGGAACCGCTGCCGAAGGGGGTCTGAGACACGCCGCCCGCCGCGTTGAGCGAGAGCGGCTGCGCCGATCGGTACGCATAGCGGAGGTTGAGGTTGACCCGTCCCGGCGTTTCCCAGAGCAGGAAGCTGTTGAACCGATGCCGCTGGTCGCGGTCTGAATAACCGTACTCGGCATCCAGGTCGGTGATCCTTACGTAACGGAATGAAAAGGGATCGCGCTCGTTGTCGTCGTCCGACTTGTCCCACGACAGGGTGTAGTTACCCTGGAACTGGAGCTTATGGGACAGGCGCTTGGTGAGGCCGAAGGTCACGCCGTCGTAGCGGCTCTTGGCAGTGGATGTGACCGTGGTCAAGGTCGCGATGCCGTTGACACCGCCCGGGGCCAGGCCGCTCGACCAGGGCGAGCCGAGCAGCGGATCGTTCCCGTTCAGGAATCGCGTGATGCGGTCGCCCCTGGAGTAGTTGTACTGGACGAGCACGGCGACATCCGGCATCACCTCGTGCTCGACGGCGACGCTGGTGGAAAGCGTGCGCGGGTTCCTGAAGTCCCGGTCGAAGACGAACACGTCCGGGAAGAACGGGATGCCGATCTCGCTCTGGGGAATGATGTTCGGATAGGCGGGCACGGGTCCGAGAATGCCGGTGAGTTCGCTATTGCGGAACAAGGTCTGCCCGCGGCTGCCGTTTGTCGAGCGCGACGAGGCGAGACTCAGGCCGGGGATGCGCCCGAAGAAGAGCCCGCCGTTGACGCGGACCACGGTGCGGCCGTTGCCGCGCGGGTCCCAGGACACCCCGAGCCGCGGTTGCCACATCTGCCAGTCCGATGGGATCGTGCCGTCTGAGGGGAAGGTCTGCGGCCCCGCGGACGTGGTCACGGTCCTGCCGATGAAGGGCGCATAGAACACTTCGCTCGGCGGGGTAATCGGGTCGGCCTGCTTCTGTGCTTCCCAGCGCAAGCCGAGTGCCACGGTCAGATTGCGGGTCGGTTGCCACTTGTCCTGGATGAACAGCGCAAGCTCGTCCTGCGGGATCGACTGCGTCCCCGCCTCTTCGACCGACAGTCCACCAACGCCTGCCTGCTGCAGATACAGCAGTACCGGCCCCGTCACCGAAGACCCGGCCGGGCAGCTTCCGGTCTGCGAGCTCGAGCCGTTGGAACACTCGACGTAATTGCGGTTTCGCGCGTAGTTCAGGAACCCGTCGGTCGAGCTGAAGATGTAGCGCCCGTTGGCGAAGCCGACGAAGGTCTGGACACTCTTGACCAGGTTTACCTCGGCGCCGGCCTTGATCTGGTGGCTGCCCCTGACGAGCGAGACGTTGTTGTTAATCTGGATACGCTCGTCGAAGTACTTCACCGGGATGAAGAACGGCTCGCCGAAGCGATAGCCTCGACCGAAGTCGAATGCGGTGTCGGGTAACGGCCGGTTCTGGCCGGTGATGTTCGGCCCGTCGTAGGGCCGCGGCCGGTATTCGCGCGCGTACTGAAAGCGGAGCTCGTTGAGCAGCGACGACGAAAAGCCCGATACCAGCGAGCCGCTGATCCCGTGCGAGTAGCTCTTCTCGATCGCGTTCGCGCTGCGGCCCCACGAATCGACGTCGAAGGTGCCGTTGGTCTGCTCGGCCCAAGTGTAGTTATAACGCAACGTCATCAGGTGCCGGTTGGAGAGGCGAAAGTCGACCTTGCCAAGGAACACCCGCGCGTCGTTGTCGCGGTCGATCGGCCCGTTCTCATTCGCGCTGCCAATGCTCGCAAAGTAGTCGACGACGCGCTGCTCGATTCGCGAGGCGTTGGTCTGCTTGGTCGAGCGGCCGTTCTGGTAGTCGAACGCCATGAAATAGAACGCTTTGTCCCTGACGATTGGGCCGCCCTGCGTAAAGCCGAACTGCTGCTGCGAGAACAGGAATTTGTTGGCTTGGGTGCCGTCGGCATTCTTGGGGGCCGAGGCGATCGCGTCATCCTTGAAGTAAGTGTGCAGCGTGCCGTGCCCGTTGTTGGTGCCGGATTTGGTCACCACGTTGATAAACCCGCCGTTCGAGCGGCCGAACTCCGCGTTGGCGCCTTCAGCGACCACCACGATCTCCTGGACCGCGTCGAGGTTGAAGGTGAAGGCGGGGCGCTGGCCGCCACGCTGTTCGCCGAAGAACGGGTTGTTGAAGTCGGCGCCGTCGACCGAGACGTTGTTCTGGATGCCTTTCTGGCCGTTCACGGTGAGCTCGTCGCCGTCGGGACCCTGCACGATGCTGACGCCCGGCGTGAGCTTGGCGAAATCGAGGAAGTTGCGCCCGTTGTTGGGGAGGCCCTGGATGGCGGCCTGGTTGATGCGGTCGGCGCCCTCGGCGCGGGTGGTCTCGACCACCGGCGCGTCGGCGGTAACCAGGACCTCCTCCCTGAGGCTCGAGACCCTGAGGCTGAGTGCGAGGTTCGCCGACTGGCCGACGCCCAGCAGGATGCCATCGCGAACGAGCGTCGCAAAGCCGGCGAGGCTCACCGTCACGCGGTAGGGTCCGAGCGGCAGCAAGAGCGCGCGGAAGCGGCCGTCCTGGTCGGTCACGAGCGTCCGATCGAAATTGGTGGCGGTGTTCAGGACCGCCACCGTCGCGCCGGGAACGGGGGCGCCGCTAGGGTCGCTGACCGTGCCCTCGACGACGCCGGTGGTGGCTTGGGACTGCGCGAAACCCGGAGCGGGTAATAGCAACAGACCGACGAGTAGACTCGCAAGACGGAGTGGTAACGACTTCATGGATATCCTCCTGAATGCCGAACCGCCGACGGCCCGATTGTAAGACAAGAGGCCGCGAACGCTGTATCGTAGTTGGGGAAACGCGAAGGCCGGTTCGAGTTCGCGCCGTCGTCCGGAGACCTCTATGAGACGCCGAAAGCTGCTTCAATGGCTGGCAACCCTGGCCGCATCAGGCCCGTTTCTTCGGGTCCAGCTTCACGCCGACGAGCTCACGCCCGATCAGGCGCTCGTGCTCCGCGACGTCGCGGCCACGGTGCTGCCGTCAGCGATCGGACGCGCCGGACAGGACGGAGCGGTCGACGCCTTTCTCGCCTGGATTCGTGACTATAAGGAAGGCGTGGCGCTCTCGCACGGATACGGCGAGCCGCGACTGGTGAAGTCGGGCCCGACACCCGCACCCGGCTACGCGACACAGCTCGCGGCCCTGCAACAGTCCGCACAGGCGCGCGGCGGCCGCTTCGGCGCGCTGCCGCTCGAAGTGCGCCGAGAGCTGCTGGACACGGCATTCGCGACGGCGGATGTTCGCAATCTGCCCGGGCGGCCCAACGGTCGGCACGTGGTCGCGGATCTGATGGCACATTACTTCCGCAGCAGTGGCG
The DNA here is from genome assembly GCA_963795125.1 of uncultured Acidimicrobiia bacterium. Taxonomy (GTDB): domain Bacteria; phylum Acidobacteriota; class Vicinamibacteria; order Vicinamibacterales; family UBA2999; genus 12-FULL-67-14b. Next base: position 422,980 of record CAWCGQ010000004.1, read on the forward strand.
CCAACGACCTCTGCTACCGCGCGCGAATCGGCCGCAACACCTACCGTGCCATCCGCGTGACCACCGTCCGGCCCGCGCCCCTCAATCGATAGGTGACGGCGATGCCCATTCATGAATCGGATGTGTGCGTGATCGGCGGCGGCATCACCGCCGCGATGCTGATCGAGCGGCTCAGCCAGCTGAAGCCTGGCCTGCGCATCACTGCCGTCGAGGCCGGGCGATCGATCTTCGATCGCGAGAACCGCGGCACCTACCATCGCCGCGCGCTCGAGTACGGCGAACATCCCTGGCACGACGACTACATCGAGGATCAGCAGGCCAAAGGCATGATCTCGATGACGATGGCGGTGGGAGGGCAGGCGTTGCACTGGGGCGGGGCGTGCAACCGATTTTCAGAGGAAGATCTCCGACTCAAATCGCTCTACGGGCTGGCGGAGGACTGGGCGATCGACTGGACCGAGCTCGAACGGTTCTACGTCCAGGCCGAGCATCGCCTGAACGTCGCCGGCGACCCGAGCCCGTATCCGGAGGACCGGCGGTCGGGACCGTACCCGCAAGCGGCGATGCCGTTGTCCTACACCCTGCAGGTCTTGAAGAAGTGGGCCGAGCAAAGCGGGCTGAAGTTCTCGCCGCTGCCAATGTCGAGGAACATCAGCGCGCCATTCGACGGACGCGGGGCATGCGGTCTGTACGACACCTGCGGCGACGTCTGCCCGACCGGCGCGCGCTACTCACCTGACTACACCTATCAACAGCTGATCGCGGCGAACAAGGTGACGTTGCACGATCGCATGCTGGTGCGAAAGCTGGTGTTGTCGGAGGGCCGCGACACCATCGCGGCGGCACATGGCTATCACCAGGATCGGCCGAATGAAACCACCGAGTACCGGGCGAAGCTGTTCGTGCTCGCCTCAGGCCAATGCTGGAGTTCGCACCTGCTCCTGCTGTCGGCGAATTCGCGTTTTCCCGACGGCATCGCCAACCGCTCCGGCATGGTCGGCCGCTACATGAACGGCCACAAGTTCATTTCCGCCCAGGCGACGATTGACGAGGAGACATTCCCCGGCCAGAACATGACGCACAGCCTGATCTCGCGCGAGTTCTTCCGGTGCGCGACCGACCGGCCGTTCGTGCGCCACGACACCCGTGTCTGGGAAAGCTCGGCCGGCAAGGAGCCGCGCCTGCGGTCGCCGGAGGGGCGGCTGTTGCTCGGCGACGAGGTGCTGGACGACTGGCGGTCGCGCGCGTTGAAGGGCAGTGCGGTGCGGCTGCGCACCTATTACGACTCACATCCGTCCGCCGACAGCCGCTTGACGCTCGATCCGACAACGAAGAACCGCTACGGCGACCCGATGCCGAAGATCGATCACGAACTCGATGCGGCCGCGACGGCCCGCGAGGGCGCCACGCTCGCGCACTGCACCGGGGTGTTCGAGCGGCTGGTCAAGGCCAGTGACGGCCGGCTGACCGGCGCGCCCTCGGTGTCGACCTATTGGGATCACCCGGCCGGCGGCTGCCGCATGGGCACCGATCCCGCGCGCAGCGTGGTCGACAGCTTCGGCCGCACTCACGATCACGAGAACCTGTTCGTGATCGGCGCTCCGACCCTTCCGACCGGCGGCTGCACCAACGGCACGCTGACGTTCGTGGCGTTGTCGTTGCGCTCGGCCAGCAGGATCGCCGAGGTGGTGTAGGCTGCGCGGTCGTGCCCGCCTCCGGCGGTCGGGACGACCGTCATAATGAGCCCGACGCACATGAGCAACAGCCGACCCGGCCCGCCCAAACTCGCGGTCCTGATCTCCGGACGCGGTTCGAATCTGAAGGCGATCATCGACGCGATCGACGACCAGCGGCTCGATGCCGCAATTGCGATCGTCATTTCCAACCGCGCCGACGCGCCGGGACTGGGTTACGCGATCGACGCCGGAATCGAGACGCTGGTGCTCAGTCACAAGTCGTATCCGACACGCGAAGATTACGATCGCGCGATCGTCGCCGCGCTGAACCAACGCGACGTAACGCTGGTCTGCCTGGCCGGCTTCATGCGACTGCTGAGCCCGGTCCTGGTCGACGCGTTTCCCGACCGCATCCTCAATATCCACCCATCACTGCTGCCGAAATACCCGGGCCTGCACCCGCAGCAACAGGCGCTTGACGACGGCGCGGCGGTCAGCGGCGCCACTGTTCATTTCGTGAACACGGAGCTCGACGCCGGTCCGATCGTGCTGCAGCAGCCGGTGCCGGTCGTGAAGGGAGAGACCGCGGAATCGCTCGCCGCCCGCATCCTCGAGGTCGAGCACCAGCTGTATCCGCGCGCGATCGAACGGGTGCTGCGCGGGAAGTAGAACCGGGATCAGGCGGCCGGGGCCGCCGCAAGTCAGGCTGGAGTCTGTTCGCGTCTCAGCGTCAGGACCGCGACATCCGGAGGGCAATTGACTCGCAGCGGGACATACACCGTGCCGACACCGCGGCTGACAAAGAGCGACGTGTTCTCGCGCGTGGCGTACCCGGCGAGCACCGGAAACTTGCGGCCGGCGATGGCGCCAATGCCCGGAACGATGACCTGGCCGCCGTGCGTGTGACCAGACAGCACCAGCTGGACGTCGAGCGCTGCCGCCTCGATCAACCGGCGCGGATCGTGGGCGAGCAGCAGCGTGGTGCCGCCGGTGCCCTTCAACACCTCGGCCACTTCCCCGGGACCGCGCGTCCAGAATCGAATCCCCGCCAGATCCAGCCGCTCGCCCCTGATCGTCAACGACGTTCGCTGATCCTTCAGGACCGTGAAACCACGCGACGTCAACGCCGCCGGGATCTCCCGTTCATCGTCATGGTTGCCGAGGACGGCGAAGGCGCCTTGCGGCGCGTCGGCCAGCGGCGCCAGCAGCTCGGCAACCGGCGATGCGAACGTGCGATCGAAGAATGAGATGTAGTCGCCGCCGAGGACGATGATGTCGGGCGCTGCTTCTTTGAGCAGCCCCACCGCGCGCGTCACATCGTCTGCGGGAACGACGGCGCTGTGATGGACGTCGGTGATCATTCCGATGCGCAGCCCGTCGAGCGCCGGAGGCAGGCCGCGAACGGCGAGGTCGCGCGTGATGCGTTCGATATGGTGCCGCTCGTAGACCGCTCCGTAAGCGCCTACTCCCGCGAGGGCGCCAACCGAGATCGCGGTGGCCGACCGAATAAAGTCACGGCGCGTCACGCCCACGAGGCAAGTATATATAGTTGGGAATCCGGGAGAGCCGGGAGCCGGGAGCCGGGAGCCGGGAACGGGTGCGGGGATCAGGGAGCGGGGATCGGGATGACGTTGTTCGAGGAATTGCAGTGGCGCGGCATGGTGTCCGAAGTGACCGAGGGCGTGAGCGACGCGCTCGCGCACGAGCGCGTCACCGCGTACATCGGTTTCGATCCGACGGCCTCGAGCCTGCACGTCGGGTCACCTGCTCACCGTGATGGGCCTGGCGCGGTTGCAGCGTTTCGGCCATACGCCGATTGCGATTGTCGGCGGCGGCACCGGGATGATCGGCGATCCAAGCGGCAAGTCGCAGGAGCGCAACCTGCTCTCGGCCGAGCAGGTCGACCAGAACGTGGCCGGCATCGGCGCGCAGCTCGAGCGCGGTTTCTCGACTTCGAGACCGCGCCGAATGCCGCGACGATCGTCAACAACGCCGACTGGCTTGGCACGATCGATGTGCTGTCGTTTCTGCGTGACGTCGGCAAGCACTTCACCGTGAACTACATGCTCGCAGAAGGAGTCGGTGAGCCGCCGGATCGAGAGTGAGGACGGCATCTCGTATACCGAGTTCAGCTACCTGATGCTGCAGGCCTACGACTTCCTCCAGCTGTTCGACCGCCACCACTGCACGCTGCAGATGGGCGGCAGCGATCAGTGGGGCAACATCACGGCCGGCATCGAGCTGATTCGCAAAGTACGCGGCAGGAAAGCGCACGGGCTGGTCTGGCCGCTGATGAAGACGGCGTCGGGCACCAAGTTCGGCAAGACCGAAGCCGGCACGGTGTGGCTCGATCCGGCCGCGCACCAGCGAGCGCGATTTTTACCAGTTCTGGCTGCAGACCGACGATCGCGACGTCGATCAATTACCTGAAGGTGTTCACGTGGCTCGATCGCGCCGAGATTGCGTCAGCTCGAGACAGCGCTGCGAGGAGGATCCGGCATCGCGCGTGGCGCAGCGCCGCCTTGCGGACGAGGTGACGCGCACTGCACATGGCGAACAGGCGTTGGCTCACGTGCAGCAGTGATGCGGCGCTGCGATTTGGCGGGGCGGTGACGGCCGAGACGCTGCAGAGCGTCAGGCCGGCGGCGTCGATCAGCACGGACCAGCTCGCTGCCGGCGTGACCAGCACCGAGCTGGTGGTGACTGGCGGGCCTGGCGAAATCGAAAAGCGAAGCGTTCCGTCTGATCGAGCAGGGCGGCATCACGATCAACGACGAGGCGGTGGGCGATCCGCGGGCGCTCAGTTTCAGCGCGAGCAGGCGTTGGGCAACCGGTTCAAGATTGC
>CAWCGQ010000004.1:430000-779563 GCA_963795125.1 uncultured Acidimicrobiia bacterium
ACTCCGGCCTTCGGGTCGGAGAGCAAAAAGTCAAGTGAAGTGAACACTTGGTCAAGCTACTAAGGGCGTACGGTGAATGCCTTGGCGCTAGAAGTCGATGAAGGACGTGGCAAGCTGCGATAAGCCTCGGGGAGCCGCAAGCAGGCTTTGATCCGGGGATTTCCGAATGGGGAAACCCACTCTGGCTCATACCGGAGTATCTCCCGCTGAATACATAGGCGGGCGAAGGCAACGGAGGGAAGTGAACCATCTCAGTACCTCCAGGAAGAGAAAACAAGTCAGTGATTCCGCTAGTAGCGGCGAGCGAACGCGGACCAGCCCAAACCAGAGGGCATGCTCTCTGGGGTTGTAGGGCCCATTAGGCCGCAAGGCCGTCGAGTGATAAACCAGATCGATAGTCGAATCCTCTGGAAAGTGGATCTATAAAAGGTGACAGACCTGTAGACGAAATCAATCTGGCTCGATGGATGGGTTCCTGAGTACCGCGGGACACGAGAAATCCCGTGGGAATCTGCGAGGACCATCTTGCAAGGCTAAATACTCTCTAGCGACCGATAGTGAACCAGTACCGTGAGGGAAAGGTGAAAAGCACCCCTGTGAGGGGAGTGAAAAAGTACCTGAAACCGTATGCCTACAAGCAGTCGAAGGGCTATAGCGGAGCAATGCTCCATGCCTGACGACGTGCCTTTTGCATAATGAGCCGGCTAGTTAATCTCAGTGGCAAGGTTAAGCACAAGCGAGCCGTAGCGAAAGCGAGTCCGAAATGGGCGTTAGAGTCGCTGGGATTAGACGCGAAGCGAGATGATCTACCCTTGGCCAGGATGAAGCGCGGGTAACACCGCGTGGAGGTCCGAACCGGTGTTAGTTGAAAATAGCTCGGATGAGCTGAGGGTAGGGGTGAAAGGCTAATCAAATTTCGTGATTGCCCGTTCTCCTCGAAATGCCTTTAGGGGCAGCCTCGGATGGTCGGCGATGGTGGTAGAGCACTGAATGGACTAGGGGCCTTACCAGGTTACTGAATCCAATCAAACTTCGAATGCCATCGACACGTAATCCGGGAGTGAGACAGTGGGGGCTAAGCTCCATTGTCGAAAGGGAAACAGCCCAGACATGCATCTAAGGTCCCTAATTCAATGCTAAGTGGGAAAGGATCTGAAGACGCTCAGACAACCAGGAGGTTGGCTTAGAAGCAGCCATCCTTTAAAGAAAGCGTAATAGCTCACTGGTCAAGCGGCTTTGGGCCGACAATGTAACGGGGCTCAAGCATTGAACCGAAGATCATGACAGATGGATCTTGCGAGATCCATCTTTGGTAGAGGAGCGTTCTCTCTGCAGTGAAGTCAGACCGACAAGGACTGGTGGAGCTGAGAGAAGTGACCCTGCCGGCATAAGTAGCGAGAAGGGAAGTGAGAATCATTCCCGCCGTAAACCTAAGGATTCCTGAGGTAGGTTCGTCCGCTCAGGGTTAGTCGGGAGCTAACGCGAGGCCGAAAGGCGTAGCGGATGCACATCCGGTTAATATTCCGGAACTACTGACAGATCGTTATCACGATGGGGGGACGCAGGAAGCTATGCGGGCCTGGCATTGGATGTCCAGGTTTAGACATGTAGGGGGAACAGACAGGCAAATCCGTTTGTTCACATACCCTGAGGTGTTATAGCGATGGCCGCAAGGCCAATAAAGCCGCAGACGCTACGCTGCCGAGAAAAGCCTCTAAGGAGATCTGTAAGTACCCGTACCGCAAACCGACACAGGTAGGTGAGGAGAAAATCCTCAGGCGCAAGTGAGAATCATCGTTTAGGAACTAGGCAAAATGACCCCGTAACTTCGGGATAAGGGGTGCTCAACTTTGTTAGTGGCCTCGCGCCACGAAGCATTACATGAGTTGCAATAAAGAGGGTCAAGCGACTGTTTACTAAAAACACAGGGCTCTGCTAAGTCGAAAACGACGTATAGGGTCTGACGCCTGCCCGGTGCCGGAAGGTTAAAAGGAGAGGTCAGCCGCAAGGTGAAGCCTTGAATTGAAGCCCCGGTAAACGGCGGCCGTAACTATAACGGTCCTAAGGTAGCGAAATTCCTTGTCGGGTAAGTTCCGACCTGCACGAATGGCGTAACGATTTGACCGCTGTCTCAACGATGAACGCTGCGAATTTGTGGTACCGGTGAAGACGCCGGTTGCCCGCCATAAGACGAAAAGACCCCGTGCACCTTTACTGCACCTTAGTAGTGAATGTTGACGACGTATGCGCAGCATAGGTGGGAGACTTTGATCCCAGGCTCTCGGGCTTGGGGGAGTCAACAGTGAGATACCACCCTTACGCCTTCGACGTTCTAACTGAAACCCATTATCTGGGTTCAGGACACTGCTAGGCGGGTAGTTTGACTGGGGCGGTCGCCTCCTAAATTGTAACGGAGGCGCACGAAGGTTCGCTCAGGCTGTTTGGAAATCAGCCATAGAGTGCAAAGGCATAAGCGAGCTTAACTGCGAGACCTACAAGTCGAGCAGATGCGAAAGCAGGTCTTAGTGATCCGGTGGTCCCGCATGGAAGGGCCATCGCTCAACGGATAAAAGGTACGCCGGGGATAACAGGCTGATCTGGGCCAAGAGTTCACATCGACGCCCAGGTTTGGCACCTCGATGTCGGCTCATCGCATCCTGGAGCTGTAGCAGGTTCCAAGGGTCCGGCTGTTCGCCGGTTAAAGCGGTACGTGAGCTGGGTTTAGAACGTCGCGAGACAGTTCGGTCTCTATCTATGGTGGGCGCAGGAAATTTGAGAGGATCTGACCTTAGTACGAGAGGACCGGGTTGGACGGACCGCTAGTGTACCAATTATCACGCCAGTGGTATCGTTGGGTAGCTAAGTCCGGAAGGGAGAAACGCTGAATGCATCTAAGCGTGAAACCCACCTCAAGATGAGATTTCCCTGGACGCAAGTCCCTGAAGGCTCGAAGTAGACTACTTCGTCGATAGGTCGGGTGTGGAAGCGTAGTGATACGTTCAGCTAACCGATACTAATCAGCCGTGAGGCTTGACCATTTATTCACTTCGCTTGATTGAACGCGGGTGTGTGGCCAATCAACTATCGCATTGCAGAATATTCAGTCGTCAAAAAGCACCGACGTCGTTCTTTACAACGAAATGCTCTGGGACGACCCTGCCTCCGATCGTGCAGGCAGGCCGCATAAGAGGCCGTCGCGCGATTGAAGTGGGATCCCAGACACCAAGTTTCCCGGTGGCCATAGGAGCAGGGTCACACCCGTTCCCATTCCGAACACGGAAGTTAAGCCTGCTACCGCCGATGGTACTGCCCGCGCAGGTGGGTGGGAGAGTAGGTCGCTGCCGGGGATTAATTACGCTTCACGATGCGAACGCTGCATCGTGGGGACTTCTCGAAGGCCCGATTCGCAAAACGAGTCGGGCCTTTTTATTTGTACCGCCATATGCGGCGCCGCGCTGCGCCCGGGAATCGTCTACCGCCGCCGGCGCTTAGCGTGGCTCGCCGAACAGCACGAAACCAGCCCAGAACACCGGGTGCTCCGGCAGCGGCACCGGACCGATCGAGGTCGTGGCCTGAACACGGCCGGCACGCAGATCGGCCAACAGCCGGAGCTGCGCCCGCCGAAGCGCGACTGCCTTATCAGCTCCCGCCAGCCAGCCTCGATAGAACGCAGGAATCAGCTGGTTCGTCGGCTCGTCCGGGACATCCCAGACGCTGGCGACGAGCGACGCCGTGCCGGCGTAGAGAAACGCTCGCGCGAAGGTCGACATCGCCTCGCCGGGTACGGCGCCCGCCGCGGATCGGCACGCACTCAGGACAATCAGGTCGGCGTTGAGCCGCATCTCGTAGACTTCCTCGGCGGTCAACACGCCGTCGCGATCGGCCTCTACCCCGGTGCGGGTAAGCATCAGTTGCGACCCGAGCGGGTTATCCTCGCTGACGATCGCATGGGTCGCCAGGTGCACCACGCTGTAGCGCGGCGACAGCTCCCGCAGCCGCGCTTCACTGGCCGCGGTGTCCTGCAGAATCGTTGCGCCGCCGCGCCGCACGTAGTTGGCGATGGCCGCCGTCTCGGCACGGGTACCTGGAAGCCTCGGCAACTGTTCGTCGAGAGCGGATCGGCGACCCGGGGCGGGATCGGCGACGAGGAGCACCGAACCGGATCGAGCGTCAGCCTGGTGGCGCGCGGCGGTGAATTGAAATGTCGCGCCGGCCGGCGCATAGTGCAGCGTGAAATCCTCGAGCAGGTATCGGCCGCGCGGACTCTTCATCGCCGCGAAACTGACGCCGTTCAGCACGTCGTGCGGGATGATGGTCAACAACGCGCCCGGCGCCGTCGGCAGCGCGCCGCGGATTGGCGCAATCAGCAATGCATAGAGCTGACGCCAGGCCGCGTCCGCCGATCGCAGAGACAGCGGCGCCTTGCCGCGGGTGACGAATGAGCCGGGTGTGGAACCGGGTGAGGCCACATCGTCAAATGGCTTGATCTCACGGACCAGCCGCACCAGCGTCGACCGCGAAACCTGTATTCGCTCGGAGCGGATTGCGCCGTTGCGATTAACCACCCAAACAAACGTGTCGTCGTCACCGACCCAGTAGGCGACGAGTGTCGATCGAAGACGGGCGGCCGTGGCCACGAGGTCGTCGGCCGTAGCCGCAGAGGCCGAGGTGTACAGCTGGCGGGCAACCGGTGCCCCGCGCAGCGTCAGCGGCAGGGCCGCGGGTGCCGGCGCCACCGGCGGCTCGAGCGACCGGCTCTCGAGCAGGTCGACAAACGCGCGGGCGCGGGCCTGCTCCGCCGCTTCGAGTGCGGCTCTCGCCTCCCCGTCGGCGACATTCACGCGAATTACTCCCGTGTAGACGTCGCTCATGCTGTCCGCGAACTCGCGGCGATTGACGTCGGAGAGAATCAGCTGCTTGCGGAGTCGTTCAATCAGCCCGAGCGCGGTCTGGCCATCGCTGCGGGCGGCGGCTCGACTGCCGAGGGCGACGAGCGCTTCAGCGCGGGCGCCATACGCGCGAGCGCAGGTGTCGATCGCCGTACCGCACAACGCGATCGATTCGGTCGCCGCCTTCAGGGCCTCCGCGTGCCGGCCCAGCCGGGAATAGGCGTTCGACAGTTGCGCCCACCGGATCGCAGGGAAGACGTCCACGCCACGGGCGATGACGCGTTCGAGCGTCGTAGCGGCGGATGAGTGCTGACCGAAGTTGAGCAGCAGGCCCGCCATGTTGGCCTCGAGAAAGTCCCGTGCGTTGGGCGCCCCGGTCGCCGACGGCGCGAGGGCAAGGGCCTGTTCGAGGTACGAGCGCGCTTCCTCGAAGTAGCCCATTCGCTGGTAGGTGACGCCGACGGCATTCAGGCTCTGCAGCAACAGCACGGGATCGCTGCTCTTGCGGTGCAGTTCCAGGGCCAGTTGCTGCTGTCGCAGCGCCTCGTCGAGGCGGCCATGCGCGCGGTAGACACGTCCCATACTGTTGTGGACGGTGCCGATATCGCCGGTGAGACCGATCCGCCTGAAAATCACCGCTGCAGCATCGAGCGCAACCATCGACTCCTCGAAGCGGTTGCTATTGAACAATGCGTCGCCAAGCCTGTGAAACGCGCTGCCTTCGAGCTCGGCATCGCCGGCCAGTCGGGCGTTCTCTGCCGCGCGCGTAAACACCGGGACCCGGTGGTCGATGTCGTTGATGATGTTGACCAATCGGAGGCCCGCACGTGCCGCGCTCGCGCGGTCACCGAGTGCGGAATAGCCGTCGATCGCCTCGGTCATCAGCACGGTCGCGGCCTGGTGATTTCCCTGCGCGGCTTCGAGGCTGCCGAGCATCACGCGTGTTTGCGCGATCTTGTCCTTGGCGTCGAGCCGTTCCCAGATCTCCAGTGCCTCGACCGCGTCCGCGATTCCCGGCGCCACCAGACGTTGCCGCAGTCGAAGGTCGGAGCGGCTCAACAGCGCGCTGGCGATTTCAGCCTCGCGCACGCGCTCGCGCGCCAGGGCCAGCGCGTGATCGTAGATCGTCGTCGCCTCGTCGTAGCGTTTCGCGATCGTGAGTCGGTAGCCTTCGGCGAGCAGCGAATCGTTCGACGCCGGATCCTGCGCTGCGGCACCTGACGCCATACCGTCTGCCGTGCCGGCGGCGACCGCAACCGCGGCCGCGATCACGAGGGTCGCGGCGACACGACGCCAGAGCATACGGGGCAGCATCAAGTGGGAGTCGACAGCTTATCGCGGAACGCTCAGCCGTTTCTGGGCGGCGCAGGCCTCCCCGGCACGCGAGCCACCGGCGCCGCATAATCTTGCAATCCTGCGCACCGCGTCATCTTCGCGACCGCTGCGCTGCTCGGCGACCGCCAGATACCAGGCGGCGTCCTCGGCGAAGGTCGGTTCGTTCAGTGCCACCGCCGCGGCCAGCGGCGCCACCGCGGCCGCGAAATCGCTTCGCAGCATCCGGACGACGCCGAGGAAGAAGGAGACTTCGACGGCCGCCTGGATAACGCTCCGCGAGCTCTGCGAAGTGGGATTCGGCGGCCGCATACTCCCCGCTGCGATAGGCGTCGACCGCCGGCTTCAGATCGCGAACGAACGGACTTTCGGCGCCGGCCCCGCGCCAGGTGAGCGCCGCCGGACTCAGCTTGACCTCGGGTTTGGTGAAGTCGAGCGCCACGATCCCGGGAGCGGGCTGCGCCGGAGCCGGCACCGGCGAGGGCGGGACCGCCGCGCGATCCTGATCGCGGTTGACGACCACCGCCATGACGATGGTGGCGGCAATCGCGGCGACGCCTGCGGTCCACCGCGTCCAGGCGATCGATCGCGCCGGCCGCGCCTCCGGCAGACGACTCTGAATGGCCCTCCATAGCCGCTGCTCGGTGATCCGATCAAAAGGCTCTTCGGGCTGCGAGCCAGGCTCGGCTCCCGAGAGCAGCTCGATCGGCGGATCCGCGGCCTGTCGGCGGCGAATCATCCGCAGCTGTTCGTCCAGGCCCTCCACCGCCGCGCGTTCATCGCTGTCGCCGTCGTGCGCAATCATTCCTGCCTCACTCCATGCGCTTTCCGAAGGAGGGTGAGCGCATACTGCAAGTGACCCTTCACCTGCGTCTCGCTCAACCCCAGCTCAGCCGCGATTTCGGCGCGGCTCATTCCCCATACGTAACGCAGCACGATGCACGACCGGTGCACAGACTTGAGGTCCGGCGACTGCAAGATCCAGTGCTCGAGCGGCGGCGCCTCGCCAGGCGGGTCGACCGATCGGCTCTCGTGCTCCGCGTAACGTTCTTCCACGACTCGGCGCCTCCACAGGTCGCGCGCGCGATTGCGCACGACGGTGATCAGCCACGCCGGCAGCTGCGCAGGGTCGATCCGAGGAAGCTCGCGGTGCAGCGCCACGAAAGCGTCCGCCGTCAGGTCCTCCGCCAGCTCCCGCCGCCGAACGATGCTGAGTGCGTATCGATAAACCGCCGGTGCGTGCCGGCGGTAGAGCGCCTCGAATTCCGTCATGGATACGTATAGGGTCCGGCGTTCGGAACACTCTTTGGCCTAAAAATTCTCACCGGTCCCTTTTCATCCGAATCTGCGGTGTCGCGCGTATTCCCAACACCGAAGACCTCCCAAGGCTGGGAGTGTCTCGATTTTAACCCGTTCACGACATGACTCGCGCTATTACGCCCCGGTTCCTCGCAGCGATGGTCGTCATCGCGGCTCTTGCCGGGAGCGGTGTGCGGGGGCAGTCGTCACTCGGGTCGGCGTTTACGGTCTTTGATCGGACCTTCACCCGGAGCACCGGCGCACCCCAGACCGAACAGGCCGCGTTCGGCGCTCAGAATCCGGGAACTTACAGACTTGTCATCACCAGCCACGAGGCCGCAAGCGCCGTCGTCACGCTGAACGGCGACTCCGTCGCGCAGCCGAAAGACTTCACGAGCCGGCGGCAGCAGTTCGCGCGCTCGGTGACGCTACGCGCCGAGAACATCCTGCGCGTCGAAGTGCGAGGCAAGCCCGGCGGCTACGTCCGCATTGCAATCAACGGCACCGACGTGCGCCGTCCGTCGATTCGCGGCGTGGTCTCGCCGCCGCCCAACGGCAAGGGATGGAATTCGACCGACGCGACCGTCAGCTTCGAATGCAGCGACGCACACAGCGGCATTGCCAGCTGCACTGAGCCAGTGAGCGTCGCGACCGAAGGGGCCGACCAGCTCGTCACCGGTATCGCCGTAGACCGCGTCGGCCTGGCCACGGAGGCAAAGGTCTTCGTGTCGATCGACAAGACGGCTCCGCGTATTGTCGGCACCGCGTCGCCGGAGCCCAACGCGCTGGGCTGGCATCGCTCGGACGTGAAGGTGTCGTTCACCTGCCTGGACGATCTGTCCAAGATCGCCGAGTGCACGGAACGAGTGACGGTGCCGAGCGCCGGCAACGAAGGCACGCGCGACGTGCCGGGCAGCGCGGCTGACGGCGCCGGCAACCGGGCCACCGCCAGCGTGCGGCTGAACATCGACGCGACGGCCCCGACGATTGTGGCCACCCCGGACCGTCCGCCCGACGCCGGCGGGTGGTACACGGCTCCTGTCGTCGTGTCGTTCGCATGTCATGACGATCGGTCCGGCATCGCTGTCTGTCCTGAGCCTGTTCGCGTCACGACCAACGGCACCGACATCGTCGTGCCGGGCACGGCGATCGATCGCGCCGGGAACAGTTCGACGGCCAAGTTCGTCTTGAACATGCGCGCGGTCGGGACCGCTCCCGGCCTGGCAGCGACGGTCACGCCGCTCCCCAACGCCGCCGGCTGGAATAACACCGAAGTGACGGTGACGTTTGCCTGTGAGGATTCGGGTTCGGGCATCGGGTCGTGTCCGCCCGCGCAGACGATCGCCGCCGACGGTATTACCGAGATCACGGCTACGGCGTCGGACACGTTGGGCAACGTGCGCACCATTACGCTGACCGTGCGGATCGATCGCACGCCGCCGGTGGTTACCGCTGCTGTCAACCCACCGCTGGTTGACGGTAATGCGAGCTCGCCGGTGACCATTACATTCACGTGTGAGGACACTGGGTCAGGTGTAGCCGACTGCCCGGCCGCCCGCATCGTGGACACCGAGGGCCTCGGGCAGGTGGTGACGGGCGTGGCGCGCGACACCGCGGACAACGTGGCGCAGGCGTCCGTGACGATCAACCTCACGCTGTCTGGCCCCTCAATCCGCGCCGTCGCCACGCCCCTGCCCAACGCCGAAGGCTGGAACAACACGCCGGTGACGGTAACGTTCGAGTGCGCCGGTGCGATCGGTTCGTGCCCGTCGCCGATCACCGTGTCGACGGAAGGCGAGGGACAGATCGTTCGCGGTGAAGTCACGGATGCGACCGGCCGCCGTGCCGCCGCGTCGCTCTCGCTGAATCTTGATTTCACGGCGCCGCAGATTGCGCCGGCCATTCAGCCGCTGCCCAACGCCTCGGGCTGGAACAACAGTGATGTCCTCGTCTCGTTCACCTGCGACGACACAGGGTCGGGCGTCCATTCTTGCCCGCCGCCACAACCGCTCGTCGACGAAGGCACAGTTGAGGCATCCGCGACTGCCGCCGATCGTGCCGGCAACACGCGCGTCGGGACGGTGTCGGTGCGTATCGACCGGACACCGCCAACCATCACCGCCGCGATCGATCCCCCGTTGGTCGATGGTTTCGCGAACGGGCCGGTGACGATCACGTTCACCTGCGCCGACAGCGGATCGGGAGTGGCGGGTTGTCCGCCCGCTCGCGTGGTCGACACCGAAGGCCTCGGGCAGGTGGTCACCGGCGCGGCGACCGACGCCGCCGGCAACACGGCGCAGGCATCGGTGAGCGTCAACCTGGTCCTGTCGGCGGTGACCATCCGCGCGGTCGCAACCCCGCAGGCGAATGCCGCCGGGTGGAACAACACCCCGGTGACGGTGACGTTCGAATGCGCTGACGCGCGCGGTCCGATCGCGACCTGCGCAGCGCCGGTGACGGTGTCCACGGAGGGCGCCGGACAAGTGGTCAGCGGCGAGTTCACCGATGCGGCCGGGCGCCGCGTCTCGGCATCAATTGCATTGAACATCGATCTCACGCCGCCGCAGATCACGCCTGCGGTCCAGCCGCCCGCCAATGGCTCCGGCTGGCACACGCAGGCAGCTACCGTCAGCTTTGTATGCGCCGACCCGCTGTCGGGGATTGCGGCCTGCACGGCACCGACCGGCGTCGCTGAAGGCGCCGGCCAGGTGGTCGCGGGCACCGCGGTCGATCGTGCCGGCAACAGCGCCACCGCGACCATGACGGTCAACGTGGACGCGAACCCGCCGAGCCTTGTCGCCACCATGACGCCGCCGCCGAATGCGGCGGGCTGGCACAACAGCGACGTCACCATTGCATTTGACTGCGCTGATCCCGGCGCTGGTGTCGCCGAGTGCCCGGCGGCAATCACCCTCACCGCCGAGGCGGCCAACCAGACTGTGAACCGGACGGTCGTCGATCGTGCCGGCAACAGCGCGAGCATCACGACTCAGGTCAGCATCGATCGGACGCCGCCTGCGATCAGCATCACCGCCCCCGCGAACAACGCCGTCGTCCTCGCGACGCCGGTGCGCGTGACCGGCGGCGTGACCGACACGTTATCCGGTGTGGCGGCGATCGTCTGCGGATCGACTGCGGTGTCCACCGGCGCCGTCTTTGAGTGCGCGGCGCCCCTCGTGCCCGGCGCCAACGCCATCCTGGTGCGGGTCGTCGATGCGGCAGGCAACGAGGCGACGTCGATTCGCACCGTCCAATTTCAGTCGAATCGCGAACCGCGAGCGATACCGGGCGGTCCCTATGCGGGTGTCGCCGGCGTGCCGGTCTCATTCAACGGCTCGGCGTCCTTCGATCCCGATGGACACCTGCTGACCTACGCGTGGCGCTTCGGCGACAGCGCGATCGGAACCGGCGCCCAGCCCACGCACATCTACGCGGCAGCGGGATCGTACACGGTGACCCTCACGGTGGACGATGGTAACGGCGGTGTGCATGAAGCATCAGCGACCGTCAACGTCGTCAGGGCGAACACCGTGCCCACGGCGCGCATCGGCGGACCATACGCGACCGACGTCAACGCCGCGATCATCTTCGATGCCACGGCATCGACGGATGCCGACGGTGATTCGTTGTCCGCTTCGTGGACGTTTGGCGACGGCGGCACGGCGACGGGCCTGACACCGAACTACACGTATCGATCCGTCGGGACGTTCACGGCGACCGTGACGGTCCGTGACGGCCGGGCCGGCACGGCGTCGGCCAGCACGCAAGTGACGGTGCGGGCAGCGAACCGGGTGCCGACGGCGTACGCGGGAGGTCCGTACCGGGGCGAGGTCAGCCGGCCGGTCGTGTTCGATGCCGCAGCTTCAGCGGATCCCGATGGGGATGCGCTGACGTTCGCATGGGCATTTGGCGATGGCGGCGTGGCGACCGGCGCGTCACCGTCTCACGTTTATGCAGCGAGCGGGATCTTTCAGGTAACGGTGACGGTCACCGACCCGCGCGGCGGATCGGCCGCGGCCAGCTCCCAGGTCACGGTCACTCCGGCCAATGCGACGCCGACTGCCGAAGCCAACGGCCCGTACGCGCAGGAGGTTGGATTCCCGATCGCATTCACCAGCGCGGGCTCGAGCGATCCGGACGGCGACGTGCTGACGTTCACGTGGCGCTTCGGAGACGGCCGCGTCAATACCGGTCCGGCATCCTCGACGTCGTACCTCACGCCAGGCACTTACACCGTTGAGCTCACCGTCGACGACGGCCGCGGCGGCGTCGGTGTCGATACGGCGACGGTCACGATCGCGCCGCGGGCAACCGAGCAGAACCGCAATCCCGTCGCGGTCGCGGGTGGGCCGTATCAGGTCGAGGGCGGAGTGCCGATCGCGCTGAACCCGGCAGGTTCGGTCGATCCCGATGGCGACCCACTGTCGTTTGCCTGGAGCTTCGGTGATGGCGGCTCATCAACCGATCGCGCGCCGCACCATGCATGGGCCGACGCCGGCCAGTTCACCGTCACCCTCACGGTCAGCGACGGCCGGGGTGGCTCCGCCGTTGCGACCGCCTCGGTCACGGTCAGCGCGCCAACCGATCGCGCGCCTCCGCTCGTGACGCTGGTCGGACCATCACAGGTGCTGCCGGGGACCAGTGTGACGGTGATAGCGCTGGTCCACGACGCCTCAGCAATCACGCGCGTCACCTTCGTAGTCGACGGCGAGACGACTGTCGATGACGCGCCTCCGTACGAACACACGGTTGCGATTCCGCCCGTCGCGTCGCCAGGCGCCACCGTCGTCCTTCGCGCGACCGCTGTCGACGCAGCTGGCAACAGCGGCACGCGCGAGTTCGTGATGGCGATCTCGGCGCTGCCCGACACCACCGCCCCGGCAGTGTCGCTGACCGGGCCGACCCAGGCGGCGCCTGGATCGACGTCGCGATTCACCGCCGACGCCAGCGACGAGTCCGGTGTGCGCGAAGTCTCGTTCCAGATCGACGACCAGCCGATCGGAGTCGATCGCGAGCCGCCGTATGAGATCAGCTTCGTGGTATCGCCGGACGCGCAGGTTGGCGCCATCCTTCGCATCTCGGCGCGCGCATCCGACTTCACCGGCAATGAATCGGAAGCGAGCCGCGATCTGTCGGTTACAGCGGCGGTCGACAGTCAGGCGCCGACCCTGACGTTGAGCGCGCCGCCGACAGCGACACCGGGCACCAACGTGCGAGCGGTCGCCACGCCCACGGATAACGTGGGTATCTCGACGGTGCGGTTCCGCGTCGACGGCGCGATAGTCGCCGAACTGACCGCGGCACCGTTCGAAATCGATATTCCCGTGCCGGCCGCCACGCCCGCGGGATCGCTCATCCGCATCGAGGGCACCGCCATCGACTTTGGCGGCCTGGAAGCCCGCGCATCAACGAGCGTTCGCGTGACTTCGCCGCTGACAGCGGGCGAAGGGCTGATCACCGGCGAGGTGTATGACGACCTGCTTGGCATACCGCTGCAGGGCGCCCGCATCCTGATGCGCATGGGTGGCGCCGCCCCGATCGCGGTGGAGAGCGACGCGCGCGGCTCATACCTGATTGCCGCGCCCGCCGGCGAAGCGGCCCTGACGATCTCTCGCGAGGGTTGGACCACCGTCGTCCGTTCGATCGAGGTGAACGCCGGTCAGGTGGCAATGCCGATCGACGCGCGATTGACGCCGTACGATCCGTCGCGCGCCATCTCTCCGGTGCTGGGCGGCACCCTGGTCGCCGGCCCCGTCCAGCTGCGCGCCGGCCCGGGCGCGGTGCAACAACCGACCGAATTGCGCGCCCGTCGCCTGTCCGCGCAGGGGCTGCGCGGATTGTTGCCGATGGGCTGGAGTCCGGTCGACGCCATCGACGTGTCGCCGTCCACTGTCTCGTTCGCAACGCCCGTGCAACTCGAGGTCGCGGTCTCGGCCGAGATCGCGCCGGGACGGATGCTGCACCTCGTGCGGTGGGACGACGGCGCGTCCGGGTGGCGCGCGATTGCGGCCCAGGCATTTGTCACGGCCCTACCGTTGTCGGCTGCAATTCCGGGGACCGGACAGTACGTCTGGGTCGTCGGCGACCTCGCCCCGGCGGCCGCGCCGGCGCCCGCCGTCGGCGAGCTGCTGGCGGGCGTGGCGGCGACGTCGTTGCCAGCCGACGCCGTGGCCAACCTCGCCCCGCAACCGCGCCTGCTGATCTACGAACCCGGCGTGCGGTCGGATGTGTCGACCGAGGTGCCCGTGGCTCAGCCGGTGTCGAGCGGCACGCGCCTGCAGGCGACGATCGAGGAGTCGTACCACTTCACGAACAACTCCACCGTCCGTGTCGATCCGCTGGTGCAGGATCTGTTCTTCCATCAGCCGCTCGCCGATACCGCTCGACTGCGTGCCACCTATCCGGTATCGGCATCGATTGCGTTCGAGTCGATCGCGCTGCGTGAAGGCGTCATTACCGTCGAGATCCACGAACCGGCCCCCAGCGGCGCGCTGTCGGCCGTCGGCAGCCTGGGCGGATCCGTCAGCGGTGAGGGCGGCGTTCGGCTGGATATTCCGTCGGGCGCTGTCGGCGCCCTGACGTCGGCAAGCGTACGGGCGTTGCCGGCCGACAGCCTCGGCCTTGCTCTTCCGGACGGCGTCTCGTTCGTCGGGGGCGGGACCGTCTCGTTGTCCGGCGCGTTGGACCGCGCCGGCCTGCTGTCGATCGCGCGGCCCGGCACGGTGGCGGAGGGCGCGACGCTCCTGCTGCTTCGCGTCGCGGAGGTCGACGGCGCTTCACGGCTGATGCTCGTGGCCCTCGGCAGGGTCGCCGGCGATCGCATCGATACGGTGTTGCAGCTGCCGCGAAACGGGATTCCTCTGGCTGGTGTGCGTCAGGCGGGTCGTTACGCGTTTGTCTCCATCGACGCCGCGGCGTTCGTGTTCGGTCGCGTGCTCGGCGCCAATGGCGATTCTTTCGCGGGCGCGCTCGTCACCACCGATACGGTCGGCATCGCCGCTCAGTCCGCCACCGACGGCGCGTACGTCGCGGTAACGAGGCCGCTCGCGACACGCGTCACCGCCCTTGACATCCCTCGCCGCGACGCTGGGTCTGGCCGTGTCGTCCCCGCCGGCGTTGCGGATGAACTGGCCCTCGATCTGCGGCTCCAGGCGGCGCCGCCGCACGTCACCTCGATTACTCCAGCTGATGGCGCCGTCAATGTGTCGCTCGTGGCGCCGATCGCGGTGCGGTTCTCGGAGCCGATCGATCCCGCGAGCGTCTCGGTGACCGCGCTGATTGTCGACAGTCAAGGCGCACCGGTCGCCGGCGCACTGGCGTTGACCGACGGCGACACGCTGCTGACGTTCCGGCCGGCCGGAGAGTTCGCCAACGACACCGAGTACCGCGTCCGGGTCGCCGATGTTCGCGATCGTTCAGGCCTCAGCCTGGTGACGCCGTTCATCGCCCGCTTCTTCAGTCTCGACACCATCGCGCCGCCGCCACCGGCGGCGGGCTCGCTGTCGGCATCGATTCCCGACGGCGGCTACTCGACGGTCGCGGCTTCGCAGGGCACGGCCGGCGCGCACGACACGATCACCGTGATCAACAGCACGCGGGGCACGGCGACGCCGGTGCTGGTCGAGCCCAACGGCGGCTTCAGCGTGCGGGTCGCGGCGGCGTTCACCGATCGCCTCCAGATCGTCATCACGGATCGCGGCGGCAATCGCACGACGGTCGCGGCGCCCGCGTTCCGGCAGACCAACGCCGACGGCAGCATCTCCACCGCGGTCACCGTGGACGGCGGACGTGTTGAAGGGCCGGGCGGCGTCGCCGTTGACGTGCCGCAGGGTGCGTTCCCTCAGGGCACGGTCGTTACGCTCAAGCCGGTCAGCGAAGCGCAGTTCCCAGTAGCGCTCTCGGCCGAACAGCGGCAGGTATTCCGGTATAGCGGCGGCATCGACATCGACTTCGCCGGCCGCGTTCCCACGACATACCTGAACGTGAGCATCGCGACGACGGGTGGCGAGACGCTCGACGATCAATGGATTGTCGGCCAGGTCACGTATCTCGATGGCCAGGTCTTCCTCGACGCTGCGGATACCGCGCGCGTCATTGACGGCCGCATTCGCACCTCGTCGCCGCCGTGTCCGGGCGTCACGGGCTCGGGTGTGTATGGGTTCCTGAAGTCGGCGCGTCCGCTGGGCGTGACGTACGCGGGGATTCCAAACCCGAATTCCCAGGTGTCCGCCCAACTGCTGGTCGCCGCCATCGTGCCTATGGCACTGGTGCCCGGCACGCTGCGCATGCCGATTTTCATGCCCGCCGTCGCCGGGGCGGCGATCGCGATGGCCGAGGCCGTTCACGCTGAATTCCTCAATCAGTCGCGCCAGATCTGCATGCCGCTGCTGAGCGGCCGCATCACGATCAGCGCGAGCACGGTCCAGTTGCAACTCCAGCCATCTGAGTTCGAACGGGTCGTCGAGCTCACGGTCACCAACCTCGCGACCTCGCGCACGGAGAGATTCTTCCAGCCCTTCGATGAAACCGTGACGGTGGAAGGCAGCAACACCGACGCGTTCCAGGTGCGGGGCATCGATTGGGCCGGCAGCGCGCGGACCCTGACCGCGACCGTGGCGCCGCGGTCGTACGTGCAGGTACTCATCGCGAACACCGAGCTGACCGTCAACGATACGCAGATCAAGGTCACCAACCTCACCCGCAACAAGACCTGGGCGTCCGGCATCAGCAGTTCGGCGTCGCGGCCGCTTGGCAGCGTCTCCGCCCTGCTCGAAGGCCAACCCGGCGATTCGTACCGCGCGGATGTGACCGACAACACCGGCGCGATCCGCACGGCCACGTTTGGCATCGCGCCGTACGCGGTCGGAAACGGCAACCTGATCGTTCGGTCTGCCCTCGGCACGATCGATCCGACGCAAGCGCAGCTCGATGCCTATAACGCGGGTCTTCCGCCGGAACTGCAAGCCCACGGGTCACCGGTCGTCCATGTGTCGTTGGTGCGCCCTGATGGATCGTCGGAGACCATCCTCGACGTCGCGGCGGGCGATACCGCACGGGTGGTCGACGGTGCGTTCCTGTACGCCTTCAACGGCCTGGTCGACCGGCGCTATAGCGTCTACGTGCGCTACGAGAACGGCCGGGTAGACAGCGTCGATATTCCCACCTTCGAGATCAAGGTCAGGCGCGGTCTGGTTGGTACTGAAGTGAAAGAGATCGTCGGCCAGGTGCCGGCGCGAGGTGAACCGCTCCTCATCGACCTCGGTCTGAGCGGCGCGCCCGCCACGTTGCTCACCGAGCCGGACGGGTTCTTCCACATCGAGGCGCAGTCGCCGATCACGCTGTCGTTCTCGCAGGCGCTCGATCGCCAGTCGGTGGCCGACCACCTCAAGCTCATGGTCGCTGACGCGTCTGGCAACCCGATAGAGGTGTCAGGAACCTGGGAGCTGTCGAATGGCAATCGGAGCGTCACCTTCGTTCCGACCTGGCCGCTGAAGATGGGCAAGACCTATCAGGCGGTGATGAACGGCGTCACCGCGGGCGGCGAGCCGCTCTCGGTCGGGTCCCTGCCGATCAAGACCTTTGCGCCTGTGAAGTTAAGCACGACCGTGCTGCCGCATCCGGTCCCGTCGCTGGGGCCGGGGCTGCCGTTCGGCGATCTCGAGATCGTCCGACAGCCGACTGCGACCGGCCAGCTCGGAACATCGCTGCTGGCTTCGACGACGGCTGCCGAAAGCGCCAAGCTGCACATCTTCGACGTCAGCCTCCCGCAGGCTCCCGTGAAGGTGGGGCAGACCTCCGGAGGAATGCCCAAGCGCCTCAAAGTGGTGCCGGGCATCCGCCATCCGCAGATCGACGTGCAATACGACGTGCCGCTCGTGGGGCAGCAGTCCGGCATGTCGTGCTGGGCGGCGAGTGCGGCGATGGTTGTGGCGTTCCGCGATCAGTACTCGGTAGACCCGTTCGATCTCGTCGACGCGGTGCAAAACCAGAACTCCAGCGGCGGCTATTGGCAGGCGTTCAGGGATGGCATCAACTTCGCCACGGCGAGCACGGAGAAACTTTTCAACGTCTGGGGCCTGACGCCTGAACCGGTCATGACCTTGACGGTCACCGGTATGCGCGACATGTTGGCGCAGTACGGGCCTTTGTGGGTGGGCACCGCGGGTGCGGTCGGGGGCCACGTCCGCGTCATTACCGGGATTGTCGGAGACGGCACACCCGAAGGAACCTTCGTCACCATCAACGATCCCTGGGGCCTCGATAGCCAGGGCCTGCCCATGAAGAGGTTCAGGCCGCCAAACGCGGGCAGCCAGTACCGAGGAACGGTTCACCGTGTTCGTCGAGGCGCAGAAGCTTCAGGCTCGCCGCATCTTCGGCGGCACCAAAGCTGAGATCAACCAGGCCTGCAACGAGGGCGATCAGAGCTCGTGCGCCTTCATGGCGGATGATGAGCTGGTTGCAACGCTGGACGCGTGCAACGCCGGCGACCAATCCAAGTGCGATGAACTGGACCTGCCCGGCGAACACGCCGTGCTCGTCGCCCACCTGCCGTCGCTCCCGCCGCACGCGGTGCCGACGGTCACAGCGGAGCCTGGGCTGCGGCTGAGCGGCGGTGCGTTCGACTTTACGGGAACGCCGCCTGCGTCGTATCGCATGGATCGCCTCGCGGGCTGCAATGCCAATGTGTCGATCGGGCCGACCGGCGATCCGATCTTCGTCGGCGATCTGATGGCGACGCCTTACTACACCTCGTTCGGCAGCGGCATCAACTTCTTCGACGTCACCAACCCGGCTGCGCCGTGCATGCTGGGTGGGCGGCCGCTGTCGCGCAATCCCGAGTCGCTGCCTCCGCCCGGGGGCGCGGATCTTTCGCCACGCGGCACGGCGCGACAGTACGGCGTCGCGCGCGGCGTCGCGATTCTTCCGACCGAGGTCGGTCTCGAAGCGTACGTGGCAGTGGAGCAGCTCGGACTGATGCTGGTCAACGTCGGATCGGACATCCCTGCGGTGGATCCGGCGGCGCGACAACTCGGGCCGATCTACCCGGGCGACTACGTGGATGTGGCCGGGTACGGCGCAACTGTACTGGCCCTGAACAACAACTTCGGCGGGCTGCCCAGCCTCGACGTGATCTCGGCCAGCCTGTCACCGATTTCGTCCGTCTCGTTCGAGGCGTTCCGCGGCTCCTACAGCCGGGTCCATCAACTGGCCCTCGCGCAGAACGTGCTGGTGCGTCGCGGTCTGCCCAACGGTCAGGTGGGCGTCGTCAGGATGTCGTTGGCCTTCATCTCCGGCGCCAACGGAATCACCATCGTCAACGTGACCGACGTCGAAGCTCCCGAAGTGATCGGCCGAGTGCAAACGCCGGGCGGCCTTCGTACCCTGGCGCTCTCCAAGGACGCCAAGATGCTGCTCGCCGGTGGCGACGCCGGTCCGACGGCTCCCGGGGTGACCAAGTTGTATCTCATCGACGTGTCGAGCCCGTTCACGCCGTACTTCGTCGATTTCGACAGCGACCAGGTCGACGATCGCATCGTCTTCACCACCCCGTACTCGCCTGGCGTCAACGGTGACGTGCAGGGCCTCGAGTACGACGATGCGCGCGGATTGGCGTACGTGGCATCGGGCAAGCAGCTCGACATCTGGGCGCTCAGGCGCAACGCCGCGCTGGCGGGCAACACCGCGCCGATCGCCAATGCGGGTCCCGCCGCCACCGTCAATCCGGATGTGACCGTAACGTTGGACGGCTCGCGGAGCCACGATCCTGACGGCGGCCCGATCACGTATCAATGGCAACAGGTGTCAGGACCGGCAGTGACGCTCACCGGGGACACGACTGCTCAGCCGACGTTCAGCACGGAAGGCCTCAACGACGTTCCCCTGGCGTTTCGGCTCGTTGTCAGCGATGGCGTGCTCGTGAGCCAGCCGGATGTCGTGACCATCACCGTCCGACGCCAGACGAAGCTGGTGTTGACGCCGGTCCTCGCCCTGGTGGCGGTCGTGCCGGGCGGCAAGGCGCTGACGGCGACCCTTGAAGATGTTTCCGGTACCTCGACAGTCGTGACCGCCGATCCCGACACCACCTATCAGTGGATTGGTTCCGGCCTGACATCCGGCGTCAACGGCATTCCGAACCTGACGGGCATCATCAACGATCTGACCGCCAAACTCGGAATTCCGGTGCAGTTGGCCAACCTCACCGTGGGCGCAGCGGGAGTCGTGACCGTAACCACGCCGGGTGTGCAATTGGTGCGAGCCACGCATGTTGTGGACGGCAAGACGCTGCGGTCGAACGTGTCGGTGGTGCTCGCCGGCATTGAGCTCGACGAGATTTCGTTGCAGCCGGTATCGGCAATCACGACGCTGACCGGCGCGCTGGCCGAGGCCGTCGGCAGCGACTTGAATCCGCCGCTCGTGCTCGGCAGTGTCGCGAGTGGCTACCTGCTGAACACCGGCTTCGTCGCGCTCGAGGACGTCACGTTCAAGTTCGCGGGCACCGCATCGATCGGCGTGCGCGATCTGCTCGACGCGATCAAGCCCGCGATCGCCGCGGCCCTCAACGCGCTGGCGCCCGGCGGCGGCACGGTGCTGACGCCGGTGCTGATGGGCGCGTTCTCGGTGCTGGCCGGCTACGGCGGCACGCAACTGCTCGATTCGCTCGAGTCGACTGACACCGCGGTGGCCAGCGTCACGAACCAGGCGCCCTTCAAGGGCTTCGTCGGCGCGGTTGCGCCCGGGCTGTCGGCGATCAAGGGCACGCTCGACCTCGGTCCGCTCGGCACCGCCGACGACAGCGTGTTGGTGTGGGTGCTCCCCTCGATCGATTCGGTGGCGGTGGCGCCGAACGTGACGGCGATACGGGAAACCGATCCGCGGACGCCCGGCCCGTCGGTGCGCATGTATGCGGAGTCGACCGCGGTGGCGGCCGCGGCGCTGCCGCTGACCGGCAAGGCGCAGACCGCTGCGGAGCTGCTCGATCGCTTCCTGCCTGGGGGTCTGACGTCGTGGTCGGCCGGCATCGACAGGACGTTTGTCGTCGACACGCCGGTGCCCGGGCTGAAGTTCAGGATCCGAGGCGGCGTGACCCCTGGTTGCAGCGGGCCCGACGCCTCGGGCGAGATGACGTGCACCATTGGCCTCTCGAATGTCGGACTCGGGTTCCCGGTGCCCACCGTGTTCGCGCCGGCGATCGCCGCGAGCTACACGGTCGGCAATGCGGCGGTGGCGCAGGTCGGGCCGTCGCAGATGTTCGACACCCACGTCATCCATCAGGGCGTCGTCGGGGAGTCCTCCCTCACGGGCACCGTGTCCATTCCCGGGCTCGGTTCAGCGACGGATCCCACGGCACGAGTGGTGGTTGGCCGCGTGAAGATCGTCAAGCAGCCCAAAGTGCCGACGAGCGCGGCACCGCCTGGCTCGGTGGTGGACTTCACGATCACCGTGACGAACCCGTTCGCTGATCCTGCGCCGGGGGTGACGGTCGTCGACACCTTCTACTTCCGCCCGCCCGGGGCGACGACCCGCACGGTCCTGAGCACGCAGAGCTTTGCGCTCGGCACGCTGCTGCCGGGTCAGACCAAGACCATCCAGACCTCGGTGACCATCCCCGGCGGCCCGGGCGCCATTGCCAATGAGGCGGCATCGGCGGGCTCGGCATCGTCGGAGGTAATCATCACGATTGATCCGCTGGCGCCGCCGGCGCCGCGCCCGCTCATCAATGAGATCGTGTTCGGCCAGCAGGTTGACTGGGACGACAGCGGTACGGGCGGCGACGGAATTCCCTTCAACCGCGTGCCCGGCACGAACGTCGCCCCGCACCCGTCGGTCAACCCCGGTGATCACTGGTTCGAGATCAGAACCAACACCGGCTCGCTCGCCGAGCTGTCAGGTTGGACGATCACATTCGCCGGCGCCGGTGGCGCCCCGGTGACGACGACGTTGTCACCGTCGAACCTCGTGTTCCAGCCCGGCTCGCCTTACGTGGTCGTCGTTCCGCCCTCGGGCATTTCGGCCGCGGCGGCGGTGACTTTGAGCGACGCCACTGGCGCCGTGGTCGACACCGTTCCCTTGCCGGCGGTGTTCGCTGCCGTCGGGCCGGCCACGAGCCCCGCCAACGAGTCCATCGCGCGGGTGCCCGACGGCGCACCCGGCAGCGCCGTGGCGAACTTCGCGCGCCGGCCCGGATCGATCGGAGGCGTGAACCCGTGAGCGCCCACCGATGGCGCACGCACGTCGGCCGGCTTCGCACCGCGGGTGCGTGGGGTGCCGCGCTCTGTGCGATCGTCGGGCACCTGGCCGCGGCGCCGGTCTGGGCGCAGCCGTCAACCCCGCGCGTGCTCGGCGAGGATGAGATTCGACTGTACGGCATCGGCCTGCGCGTTGAGCCGGCGCACCAGACCGTGCCGCGCGACATTGCCACGATCGTCAGCACATACCTGCAAATGTCGGCGCTTCCTGACGGCGTGCCGCCGCTGTCGCCGGACGCGGTTGTCCGCGCCACCCTGCGGGGCCCGAGTTTCGCCACTCCGCGCGAGCTGACGATCAGCGCGAACTCGCCCTTCAACATTCCACCGATGACGGTGGCCGGCACTCATTCACTCGACAACATCCGCCTCGAAAGTGGCGGAGCGATTCTGCTGCGCGGTTCACCTGAGAGCGTGACGCTCGAGGTGATCGACCGCCTGCTGGTGACGCAGGTGACGGCGCGCGCGCTGAGTGCGGCCGAGATCCGCGAAAGGGGCATCGTCTTCGACCAGTCGAACTTCCAGGCCTACAACTTCTCGGCCGCGTTCGCCATCGAGGACCGCAAGATCGAAATCAACTTCCCGGTGCTGCTGCCGCAGGTGCTGGGCGCCAGCGACGTGGAGGTGACGACGGCGACGCTCCCGACGATTGTGGGGCCGTCGCTGCCGTCGCTGCAGACGATCATTCCCGACACCCTCAGGTTGCAGACGCAGATTCCGAACCTGAGCGTGGTCGGGTTCACGATG
The DNA here is from genome assembly GCA_963795125.1 of uncultured Acidimicrobiia bacterium. Classification (GTDB taxonomy): domain Bacteria; phylum Acidobacteriota; class Vicinamibacteria; order Vicinamibacterales; family UBA2999; genus 12-FULL-67-14b. The sequence goes on from CAWCGQ010000004.1 coordinate 452,511, forward strand.
ACGGTTCCGAACCTCAGCGGTGAACAGTTCAAGGTGCCGCCGATTCCCGGCGTGATCGTGATTCCTGGTGACATCGGGTTCCTCAATCAGTTCTTCAGCGTGATGCTGATGGTCGGCAACGTCGCGCCGGCCGGCTCGAATCTCGTGGTCGACAACCTGCGCGCGGAAATCGTGCTGCCGCCGGGATACGACCAGGTGGTGGGTTCGGCCGACGACCCGCTTGCAATGGCGCGCAACGCGCAGGGCGAGACCGCGCGGATTCAGGCGGTGGTTCAGGCCGGCGGCGATGGCACGCTCGGCACCGCCGACGATATCGTCACGGTGGGCCCGGGTGAATCGGGCAGCGCGGAGTATCTCGTCGAAGGGCGCCGCGAGGGCAGTCATGTCGTGGAGATGGAGATCAGCGGCACGCTGCATGGCCTGCCGATCGGGCCGGTGCCGATCCGCGGCCGCGCCGCCGGCGCCGTGCTGGTCAGAAACCCGACGTTCACGTTGACCTTCACGCATCCGGAAGCGGTGGCAGCGGGCGAGCCCTACACGCTCGACGTAACGGTGACCAACACGAGCGAGTCGCCGGCGAACTTCGTCAGCCTGTCGCTCTATCCGCGCAATATCAGCGGCGCGACGATCATCGGCGAACCGACGCGATCGATCGAGAGCATTCCGCCGAACGATTCGGCGACCGTGAGCTTCGACCTGGTGTCGCGCATCACCGGCAAGGTCACGGCGGCGACGCTCGACTCCAACGAGAACGTCGCCGGGCGGTTCGGGCTGAAAGCCGCAGTGGGCGAGCTCGGCGTGCCGGTGTCGCCCGATTCGCTGGTGCTGCCGAAGGAAGCGGCGGCATTGCCGGCGAACCTGCGTCAGGCGGCGATTGGCCTGCTCGGCAAGGCGTGGGCGGTGGCCACCGCGCCTGCGGCGGCGTTGCCACCGTCGATCCAGCGCTTCTCGAAGAAGATCGTCATCGACCGTGCCATCGAAGTAGCGGCGGCAGGTTTCCGCATCACCTTGCACGAGCCGGCTCCAGATAGCGCGGCGCAGTTGCTGATGGACTTTGCCGGCAGCCAGTATTCGCGGCTGCCGGTCCTGTGGCCGTTGCCGGGCGACTTGTCCTTCGCGCAGACGAACTTCCAGGGCTTCGACTCGCTGAGGCGCGCGTCGGTGCGCGGCGACATCTTCGCCGCAGCGGTCGGCGCGATGCTTGCGCCGTCGCTGCAATCGAGCGGGCCCACCACGTTCCACCTGTCCCTCTCGGAACGGTGGGCCTATCGGCCGAGGTTTGCATCGTTGCTGCTATCGAGTCCCGGGCCGCTTCCCTATGCCGTAACGATTACCGATGCGCAGGGACGCCGGCTTGGAGGCGCTGACGCAGACGGCAAGTTCATCAAGCAGATTCCGTACAGCGACGTCGTTCCGATCGGCGATCCGGCGGCGGGTCCATCGGCGCAACTGTTGGTGCTGACCGCGCCCGAGAACGGCGCGTATTCGATCGCCTTCGAGCGCGTAGCCGGGGTTGCCGACGGTGCCCTGACCCTGAGCCTCGTGCTGCCGGGCGCAGATGGCGGACTGCGGCAGGAGGTCTTCAACCTCAACCCCGGTGAAGTTCCGCGACTGTCCGGCGGGCCGGGCGATCCTCTCCAGTTCAGCGTCGCGACCGCCGCCACGGCGCGGGTGGCGGATTCAATCAGTCCGGTGCTCGACGCGCCACCCGGCATCATGGGGGTGCTGCAGCTGCCGGACGCCGACAAACTGCAGTGCGCGGCTGACGGGCCCGGGTACCCGGTAGGCCGCGTGGTTGGCGTGCTCTTCAGCGAAGAGGTCACCGCCGCCAGCGTCCAGGACAAACTGGCCGCCAACCTGATCACCAACTACGAGGTCGGCGGCAACAAGGTGGTGGGGGTGGCGTTGCAGCCGGGCGGGCGTATCGCCTATATCGCGCTGCGCGATCCGATTGGCGTCTACATCCCGCGAGAGCTGCAGGTCAGCAACGTCATGGATCTGCGCGGCCAGGCTATGCCGGCCGCGAGCCTGCCGATCGAGACGGTGCTCGAACACGGCGGCGTGGTGTCGGGCCGGGTGATCCAGGCCGACGGCACCCCGGTGCCGTATGCCGATGTGCGGCTGTTCTACCTGATGCAGTGCGTTGAACCGGCCTGGGTCGGCATCAGCGCCAAGACCGCTGACAGCGAGGGCCGCTACAGCTTCGACTTCGTGAGCGCCGATCTCCGCGATCGAGTCGTGGTGGTCAATCCTGAAGAGCCGACGGACTTCCGCAGCGTGCCCTTCACGATTGCGCGCAGCGGACAGCGGCTCAACGTCGACGTCGTGTTCCTCGGCCGCGGTTCGTTCGGGGGCAGGACCGTGAATGAAAGCGGCGTGCCCCTCGCCAATACCTCGCTGCGCATCACCAGCCTCACCGACCAGAGCCAGTACGGCGTCACCACGGATCTGCAAGGGCGCTTCTCGGTCTCGCGCGTGCCGGTCGGCAGCCTCTTCGTCGAGGCGGTCAATACCCTCGAACGCGCAACGCTGAGTATCAGCGACTACATCCCGTTTGCGGGAGCCACGGTGACCCGCGACCTGATGTTGCTCGACGTGGAGACGAGGGAAACGACGGTCCAGCATGGCGCGCTGCGCGGGCACATCCTCCGCGCCGACGGCTCGACGCCGGCCGGCGGTGTTCCGGTCATCGTCTTCTACGAGCACAACAGCCAGCCCGGCGTCCTATGTCCGGGTAGTCCGCCGCCGGGTGAGTGCGCGATCGCCATGGCGACCACCGCCAGCGATGGCCGGTTCGGTTTCGTCGACGTGACCTCCGGACGTCTGCGCGTCTACGCCTACGACCAGGGTGCGCTGTCGGAAGGCACCGTGCACTTCACACTGGCGGCCAACGGCGAGCGCGACTTCGCGGTGCTGCTCAACGGCGGACTCGCCACCGTCCACGGCATCGTGCTCGATCCGAACGGACAGCCGGTTGCCGGGACCCGGGTCGGCGGCGGCCTCAGCCTCTCGACCACCAACGCTGCCGGGCAGTTCACGCTGACCGACGTGCCGATCGGCCGTCGCGACATCGTCGCCGTCAGCGACACGCTCGGCGCGCGCGGCACTGCCACCATCGACCTCGTTCGCGCCGGTGAATCCGTGAACGTGACGATCGTGCTCGGCTCAATCGGCTCGATCTCGGGAGTGGTGTATCAACCTGACGGCCTGACCCCGGTCGCGAACCAAACGGTCTACGCCTTCAAGAAGGCCGGCGAAGGCATCCAGGTCGTCGGCCAGGCCGCGACGAACACAGCCGGCGGCTACCGCATTGATCACCTGGGCGTCGGCGAGTACTTCGTGTCAGCCGTCAACAACAGCCTGAATGCCGGCAATGTCGTGCCGGCGAGTTTGCGCTTCCATGGCCAGGTATTCCGCGCCGACATTCGTTTCCGTGGCGCGGGCACCGTGCAGGGTGTCGTGCTCGACGACGACGGACAGACGCCGCTCAGGGGCACCGTCGGGATCTCCGGCGAGCAGCTCGTGGTGGCGGGCAACCGTGTCGCCGTCGAGTTTCGCCACGTCCAGTACTACGCTGTGGTCGAGAGCAACCTGACTACCGGCCGCTTCTCGTTCCCCGGCGTGTGGGTAGGTAACTTTGCGATTACTGCCGCAGGGCAGTTCAGTCCCGATCCGATCTCGTTCGATGGCGTCGTGCCGGCTCCAGGGGCGATCGTCGAGGTCAGCCTGCGGCTGCAGGCCACCAGCCAGGTCGCCGGCGTCGTGTATCGACCGGACGGCGTCACGCCGGTCAGTGCCGGCACCATCGTTCGCTACAAGTCGGATGCGTTCCGCGTGATTTGCAGCGGGAACGCCGCCGGTAACCAACAGTGCGAGTCGATTCCTCAGGGGATTCAGGAAGAAACCGTGATCACCGGTGACGACGGCCGGTTCTGGCTGCCGATCGTCAATGCGGGTCAGTTCACAATCACGGTGGAGGACGTCGCGACCGGCCGTGCCGGTGAGGCCAAGGGCTCGGTCCGGGCCGGCGAGCGCGCCGAGATGTCGATCCGGCTGATGGGCCTTGGCGACCTGACGGTCCGCGTAATGGCCAGCGACGGGGTGACGCCGATTCCGAACGCGCGCGTCCGGGCCGAACAGGTCGAGCACCCCAGGGGGGTGCGGACCTTCACCGGCGATACCAGCGGCAGCGTGCAGTTCGCCGGCGGCGATGCGTTCTCCGAAGGCACCGTGATCGTCACTGCGACCGATCAACGCAACGGGTTCTCGGGACGCGCGTCGGCTCGCATCGAGCGCGACGGACAACAGGTGACGTTGAATGTGTTCCTGTTCGACGCCACCGGTTCGGTGAGCGGCACGCTCTACAGGTCCGACGGCTTCACGCCCGTACCCAACGCGGAGATCGTGATCGCGCGCCAGTCCGAGCCGATCGCGTTGCTGATTACGGATGCCGGCGGGCGTTACACCAGCCCGGGCATTCCGCTCGGTGACTTTCAAGTCGAGGCGTTTGAGGCGGCCACGGCGCGCCGGGCCGCCGGCAGCGGCCGCATCGATCTGGCGAACCAGGACGTTCCGATCAACCTGACGCAACTTGCGATCGGCATGGTCAGGGGGACGCTGTTCCTGGGCGGCCCGCTCACTCCACTGAAGGCGTGGACGGTGACGCTCAACCAGCCGTCGATCGGCGGCATTTCGCGCCCGAGCCTGCAGACAACGTCCGGCATCGATGGCACGTATCAGTTTCCCGGCGCGACCCAAGGATTGTTCCAGCTCGGCGCCAATCGATCCGGGGTGCTCGGATCGGCGTCGGGCAGCGGCGCGATCGTTCGCGAAGGACAGGTCGTCGATGTCCCACTGATTGCGAACGTCGAGCGTCCGTTGCGTGCGCGACTGCAGGGCCTGGTGCTGGACGCCGTGGGTCAGGTGGCTCCGTTCATCACGGTGGCGGCGTGCCGGGATCTGACCTGCCAGACCGGAGTGGCCGATGGCACCGGCGCGTTCGCGTTCGACGACCTGCCGCTTGGCCGGTGGCTCGTGACGGCGAGGTCGCAGGCCAGCGCGAGCGCCGGCAGCGCCGCCGCCGATCTGCTGGTCGATAACGATGTCGCCGACGTGCGCGTGGTGCTGTCCGGCTTGTCCACCGTCACCGGCGTCGTCGAGCGCAACAACGGCAGCCCCGCCGCGTTCGCGCAGCTGACGCTCGAGGGCTCCCCGAGCGCGACCTGCGGGGGATCCACGACGTGCACGCGTTTTGCGGATGCCGCCGGCGCGTTCTCGTTCACCGACGTCGCGGCGCAGCAGTTCACCGTGACGGCGGTCGATCCGGTCTCCGGTTTGCGCGGTGCGGTGGGCGGCACGCTGCTGGCCAGCGAGAGCCGCAACGTGCGCATCGTTCTGCAGGCGACGGCGCAGGTTACCGGCCGCGTGTTCAAGGCCAATGGCAACCCCGCCGCCGGCATCACCGTGGAGTTGCATTGGCTCCTGCCGGAGGGCCGATCGCTGTTTGTGTCGACGCGCGATGACGGGCGATTCACGTTCGCCGCGGCTCCACTCGTCGTCTACGACATGACGATCCAGGATCCGATCGGCCCTGGCAACGCGCATCGCACCGGACAGCTCGTCGGCGATGTCGATCTGGGCGACACGATTCTCGATGAAGCGCCGCCGCAAGTCGGCACGCTCGACCCGGCGCCCTCGTCAACCGGGGTGCCGCGCGACCAGCTGATCCGCATCACGTTCACCGAGCCGATCAGGCCGGGAACGGCGACGCCGTCGAGCATCACGCTGGAGGGGCCGCTCGGCGACGTCACGAGCATCCTCGAAGTGGGCGACGGCGATCGCGTGGTGACGTTGCGGCCGCTCAACCCACTACGCGACGAGACGCAGTACACGGTCCGCGTCAGGCCGGAGATCCTCGATCGGCTCGGCAAGACGATGGTGTCTGAGTACGTCGCGTCGTTCCGGACCGTGGACATCACGGCGCCGCGGTGGCTCGACATCACGCCGGCGCCGAACAGCGGCGGCTTCAGCATCTATTCGCCGATTCGCATTCCGTTCTCGGAGCCGATTGCGCCGGCGGCCTTCAGCACGCCGTTCGAGCTGCGCGACCAGTCGAACGCGCTCGTGCCCGGGCGGCTGGACACGATTCTCGGCAACACCGTGCTGGTGTTCACGCCGAACCTGCCGCTCACCGAGGACGCGGTCTATCGCGTCCGGTTGGGCACGGCCGCGGATCTCTCCGGCAACCGGCAGGCAACCGGCCTCGACTTTGTCGTGACGACCACCGACCGCACGCCGCCGCAGATCGGCGGACTGGTCGGGCCGGCCGGCGGATCGGTGATCGAGAACGACGTCGCCCGTGTCACCGCCAGCGTGGCAACGGCACACGACGTCGGCGTCGTCGACTTCTACATCAACGGGGTGATGGCGTTTGCGGATCGCGCCGCGCCGTTCGAGCTGGTGTTCCAGGCGATTCCCACCTACGGAATTCCGGGCGGCAGCATTCGCATCAGCGCCGTCGCCACGGACACGTCCGGTAATCGCGGCAGCCCGGTCGCGCTCGATGTGCCGGTGGTGGCCGACCAGCCGCCGAGCGTGACGATCGTCGCGCCTGCGAGCGGGTTGCAATTCGCCAACGGCGCGCGGGTGGTCGTCAGTGTTCGTGGCACCGACGATCTTGGGGTGACGCGCCTGGCGTTCCGCGCCGGCACCGGCCTGCCGCAGGACGCATCGTCCCGTTCAATCGCGCCGTCGTGCCTCGGCTGCGTCGAAAATTTTGCCTTCAACGTTCCGGCTGATGCGGCACCGGGCACCATCATTCCGATCGAAGCGTCGGCGGTCGATGCCAAGGGCCAGACGACCTCGGCTGCCGTCGTCAACGTCACGGTGGTCGACTCGGTCGCCCCGGTGGTCGCTATCACCGGCGCGACGACCGGCGCCCGCGTCGTTCCGGGACAGTCGGCTACCGCGGTCGTGACCGCGCAGGATGCCGGCGCGGTGGCATCGATCACGTTCACCGTCGCCGGCGCGGCAATCTTGACTGAGACGCGAACCGTGACGCCGGCGCAGAACTCGGTCGTGACGTCGTTCACCTTCCCGATTCCGGCGAACGCGCAGCCGGGCCAGACCGTGACGCTCGATGCCGTCGCCGTGGACCGCGCCGGCAACATCGGCACCGCTGACCGCGTCATCCTGCCCGTCGCCGACAGCAATCGGCCGACGCTGGTTCTTCGCACTTCAGATGGCGGGACTGCTGCCGTCCCCGGTCGCACGGTCGATGTGACTGCCACCGCCGGCGACGAAATCGCTGTCAATCGAATCGAGCTGGCCGGACAGGGCAGCTTCACCTACAACGACGCGCGGCAGGTGTCGCCGCCGTCCGGCACTGCTGTCGTGACCTTCAGTGTTCCGGTGCCCGCCAACGCGGCGCCGGGATCGCTGCTGACGCTCCACGGCCGCGCCTTCGACATCTCGGGCAATGTCAGCGTCATCGCATCGCTCTCGCTCACCGTCACGCTGCTGGCCGACCTGACGCTGCCGCCGTCGGTAATCGTCGCCGCCGGCGAGTCCGCAATCGTCGAGCTCGGCCTGCCGGGCGGCGCGCCGGCCGGACTGCGTGTCGATCTGCAGTCGACCAACCCGGCGGTCGCCAGCGTCCCACCCTTTGTGACATTCGCGGCAGGCGAGGCCAGCCGCAACGTTGAGATCACCGGGGTTGCCGGCGGCACCGCCGGCCTTTCGGCGCTGATCAACGGGGTCGAGCGCGCGTCGATGACGGTCACGGTTCGCGGCGGCGTGGTCAGCGGCCGCGTCTTCGATGCGCTGCTCAATCCGGTGTCCGGCGTGACGATCACCATCACCGGCGGCGGCAGCAGCCAGGCGACGCAATCGGACGCCAACGGCGACTTCACCGTCGAGGGTATCCGCGGACCCGAAGTGGAGATCCGCGCGCTCGATCCGGTGTCGCAACATCGGGGCTTTGCGGCGGCGGTGATGGCGCGCCCGTTGGGCGCCGTCGCCGTCAACCTGATCCTGGTGCCGGCGGGCCGCGTGTCGGGCACCGTGTTTGCTCACGACGCCGTCACGCCGGCGGGCGCCGGCGCGCGCGTCGACATCTTCGACGTTGGCGACAGCTCGACACCGCTGGTGACGACGTTCACCGCCGCCGACGGCACGTTCGACTTCCCGCTGGTCTCGGTCGGAGCCTATGTGGTCCGTGCCGGCGATGTGACCGGCAACATCGGCGAGACCACCGTGAGGATCACGGCCACGGGTGAAAACCGCACGGCGAACGTCGTGTATCTCGGCCGCGGCCAGGTGACGGTCAACGTCCGCGACGGCAGCGGCAACCCGGTTTCGAACGCCTCTCTCACCTTCTACGTGAACACGGTGCTCGGTTGGGCTGTGCCGCTGCAAGTGACCGGCGGCCAGGACGGCAACTACACGTTCGCGAACGTGCCGGTCGGCACCTTCTCGATCACCGGTAGCGATCCGGTGACCGCGCGCGCCGGCAGCGTGACCGGGCAGCTTACCCAGCAGGGCCAGGCGCTCACCACCACGATCACGGTAGCGAGCTTCGGCTCGGTGCAGGGCACCGTCTATCGCGCCGACGGCGTCACCCCCGTGGCGGGCGCACGGGTCGTGGCCAATCAGCAGGTCACCACGATCACCGACAGCGATGGCCGCTTCGCGTTCCCGATTCTGCCGCTGGGCTTCGTTCAGTTGGTGGCCAGCGAGCCCGAGACCAACGGCGGGGGCATCACGTCGTTCTCGCTTTCTACCAACGGCCAGATCCGGAACGCGAACGTAACCTTTGCGGCCCAGGGCACGGTGATCGCGACGGTCCTCGATGCGTCCGGCGTCGCTGTCGTCGATGCGCAGGTCGTGGCAACGAGCGGCGGCGCCACCAACCCGGTGCGGTCGTACGGGCGAACCAATGTCGACGGCGTCGCGGTGCTCGCCTACGTGCAGTCGGGCGCGTTCGTGGCCAGCGCCACGAACGGTACGCGATCGGGCAGCACCAACGGCACCCTCGCCGCCAATCAAACGCAGCCGATCACGATCCAGCTGACGCCAACCGCGAGCATCGCCGGAACGCTGTTCGGACCCGATGGCGTCACACCCGCGATCGGCTCGGCCTCGCTCTACATACCGGGTTACTACCCGTCGTGGGTGGCGACCGCGCAGGCCGGCGCTGACGGACAGTTCCGTTTCGACGGCTTGCAACTGAGCGCCGCCACGCCGACCGGACCGGTGACCAGGCCGTACATCATCTATGCCCACGACCAGGCCGGGCAGCGGCGGGCGATTCGGACCGGCATCGAACTGCGGGTCAATGATGAAGTGCAGGTCGCTGACCTCACCTTTGTCGGGCTCGGCAGCGTGCATGGGCGCGTGCTCAATCCGGATTCATCGTCCGCCGCCGGCATCTCCGTGCAGATCCGCAGCCTGCACCCGACCTTTGGCCGGAGCTACAACGTCACCACCGATGCCGCGGGATTCTGGGAAGTGCTCAGCGTGCCGGTGGCGGCGTTCTCGGTGCGAGCGGGCGACGTCGGTCGCGGACTGCTCGGCGAGGCCTACGGCACGCTGGCTACGCACGGCGACCGCGCCGGCGCCGACATTCTCCTGCAAAGCAACGCCGTCGATCTGCCGCAGACGCGCTACGACGGCAACAACTTCCTTTTCGACCTCCAGCCCAACGGTTCGATCCACTCGGGCTCGGTCAACGCCTTCCTCGATACGCCGACGGCTCTCCAGCGCGGCGCCTCCCTTCTCGAGGTGATTGCAGACGGGACTCCCACGCCGTTCACGGGTTCGGCAATCGGCACGGTGGAGGACGGCGGCAGGGAAGTGGCCACGCGCGAGAGCGGCGTGGCGGGCCTGCATGTGACACGCAAGGTGTTCGTACCGCGCGACGGCTACTTCGCGCGCTATCTCGAAACACTCGCCAATCCGTCGGATCAACCCGTGACCGTTGACGTGCGGGTGCGTTCGAACGTGCGCGGCCCGAGCTTCACGACCTGCAGTTTCTTCAGCTGCGGCTGGTCGATCCAGTCGTCGTCGGTGATTGCCACATCGAGCGGAGATATCGTCATCAACGTCGGCGACCCGCTCACCGCGGACCGCTGGGTGGTACTCGACGATAACGTCAACACCGATCCGTTCGTGACCACCAACATCCCCGCACTGGCGATGGTGTTCGATGGCGCCGCCGCGGCCACGCGCGCCGGGTCCGCGTCTTTCACGCCAGGGGACGCCGGACTGATGGAGTATCGCTGGAACTCACTCACGATTCCGGCGGGCGGGACCGCGTCGCTGATGCATTTCGTGGTCCAGCAAACGACGCGAGCCGGCGCGACCCTGGCCGCGTCCCGGCTGTCGCAGTTGCCGCCGGAAGCGCTCGACGGCCTGAGTCCGGAAGAAGTCGGCACGATTGCCAACTTCGCCGTTCCCGCAGAGGGCGTGAGCACGCTCGAGCCACTGCCTTCGCTCGCCGGCACGGTCACGGGTCGTCTGTTCGAGGGCGATGGAGCGACGCCGGTCACGGGAGGCTACGTCGTCTTCCGCAGCAATCACCTGCTGTTTGGCCGGGAGCAGTTCGTCGCCGTTGATCCCGGGGGCCGCTTCACGTTCTCACAGGTGGTGGTCGAGGGCGGATCGCGGATGGTGCCGGCCGACTCGTACACGGTGTGGAGCAATCATCCGGTCACGCAGGTGGCCTCGCCACGCCTCGCCGGCGCCTTCGTGGATGGCGCCCTCGCGAGCGAGCGGGACGTCGTGTTCCCCACGGGCACGGCCGCCGGCGTCGTAAGGCGCCACGACGGCACGGTTCTGAGCGTCGGCTTCGTGAGCATCTCGGGCTTGTTCAGCGGCTCGACCAGCATCGGCAGCGACGGCAGCTTCCTATTCCGCGGTCTGGGCGCTGGCGCATACACGTTCTCAACCACGCTCGCCAATCCGTTCGGAACCGGTGCCGCCGGAGTGTCGAACGCGACGATCGTCGTGGGTCAGACGGCCAATGCCTCGATCGTGCTCGCACCCACCGGCAGCGTGGACGGGGTCGTCCGCCAGGCCACTGGCGTTGCTGCGCCCGGCGCGCTGGTCACACTCGACGCGTCCGGGTTCAACCGCACGATCACCGCCGACAGTGGTGGTGGGTTCCGATTCGATGAAGTGCCCGTCGGCGCCTATCAGGTGTCGGTGAACGAGCCGTTCACCAGCATTGCGACGCGCGTCGATGTTGTGGTCGCCGTGGATCAGAGCACGCCGGTCACGCTGAACTATATCGGCCTCGCGCCGGTGCATGTCCTGGTGACCAGACCCGCGGGCCTGGCGATGCCGTCGGCACGCGTCCGCCTCACGCATACGCATGATTTCACGCGAACGGTGGAGGCTGTCAGCGGCGCCAATGGCATCGCGACGTTCCAGAACATCCCCGTCGGTTCAATCAACGTCCTCGTCGAGCATCCCCAGTTGGCGGCGCTCACGTCGACGGCGTCCGGAGTCGTGGTTGGCCCCGGACAGCAAACCGATCTGCCGGTGGTGCTGCCACCGGCGTCGGAAGTCACCGGCACGGTTCGCCTGCCGTCGAACGTCGTCGCACCCGGCATGACCGTCAGGCTGACATCGTCGAACTCAGCGATTCCGGGTGGCCTGACGGCGGTCACCGACGCGACCGGCGTGTTCCGGTTCAACGCGGTGCCGGTCGGCACGTTCGTGCTGGTGGCGCAGAACCTTTCGCAGGGTCTTTACGGCAGCGCGACCGGCGAGGTGACGACCGACAACGGAAACATCGCGTCGAACATCACGCTGATCAACAACGTGACGTCGCTGCCCCGGGACCTGTTTGATGCGAACGGGTTCCTGTACGACATCCAGTCCAACGGCACGCTCAACGACGGTTCAGGCGACGCCTACGACGGCGGCCTCTACCTGCGGCTCATTCAGGGCGGGTCGAACCTGGCGTGGAACGGGAGCGGGACCGGCCTGTTCGAAGATGACAATCGTGAGATTGCCATTCAGCCACAGGCCGCCACCACCTTCGGTCTCGACGTCCGGCGCAAAATCTACGTGCCCGCCGACGGTTACATGGCGCGCTATCTCGAAGTGCTGACCAATCCCACGGCGGCGCCAATCACCGTCGATGTGCAGATTCAGGACTTCCTGGGCTCCGACAGCTCGACGATTGTCGTCGGCACATCGAGTGGCGACACCACCTTCGACGTCGCCGATCAGTGGATCGTGACCGACGATGAAAATGGCACCTCTCCGTATCCGAACTCGGATCCGACGCTGGCGCACGTCATGCAGGGCACCGGCGCGGTGGTGCCGCTGGCGATCGCCACGCGCGTGTCCGACCAGCTGACGTATCGGTGGAACGGAGTGACGGTTCCTGCGGGCGGCCGCGCGATTGTGATGCACTTCGCCGCGCAGCACTTCACGCAGGTCCAGGGGCTGGCGGTCGCCCAGCGACTGGTGCAATTGCCGCCCGAAGCGCTGGCTGGCCTCGATCCGGCGGAGAGGGCCGACATCGTCAACTTCGTTGTGCCCGCCGACGGCAGCAGCCCGCTGGCGCCGATCGCCCCGCCGCCGCTCGGCACGGTGAGCGGCAGCGTGAGGGCGCACGACGGGACGACGCCGGTGCCGGCCACGGTGACGATCGCGAACACCGATCTCTACTTCGGTCGCCGCGCGGTGGTGGTGACCAACGGCATCGGCGCGGGGTTCAGCGCCCAAGTCCTCGCCGGAGATTTCACGGTGGGCGCCAACCGCAACGGCACGCTGTCGCCGATGGTGAACGGTTCGTTCGCGCCCGGCGCAACGACCGCCACCGCGAACGTCGTCTACTCCAATACCGGCGGCGTGACCGGGGTGGTGCGTCGCTCCGACGGGACCCCGGTGACCGCCGCCAACAGCTACGTCGACGTCGATAACAACAACGGGGTCTATCTCGGCGCTGGCGGTAGTTACTCGATCCTGTTGCTGTCACCTGGCGCCCACGTGGTCAACGCCTACGTGCCGCCGATCGGCGGCGGCAGCTGGCTGCGCGGCGTGGCACCGGTCACCATCCAGGCGGGCCAGACCACGGCCGCGGACGTCGCCATCGAGCCGACCGGAATCGTGATCGGCGTGGTGCGCCGGCCCAACGGCACACCGGTCGCCGACGTGCGCATCAGCCTGAGTGATCTGAACTTTACGTCGACCAAGAACACCTATTCCGATGCCAGCGGTGCCTTCCGCTTCGAGGATGTGCGCGCCGTCGCCTCGATGGTGGAGGCCTCGGAGGAGATTAACGGAACCTACGGATCGACCACGCTGACCGTGCAGGCCAACGTTGTGCAGCAGGCCGATGTCGTGCTGTCGCCGACCGGCACCGTCACGGGAACGGTCACGAACCCCGACGGCAGTCCCGCGGTGAACGCCACCGTCCAGTTGTCCAACGCTGTTCCGTATCGCACGACTCAAACGGATGCGGCGGGCGTGTACACCTTCGCCGATGTCGCCGCGACCAGCTGCTGCTTCTACCTGCGGGCGAGCGCACCGGACCTGACCGATCAGGTGTATCGCGAAGCCACCGGCCAGATCACCACCGACGGTCAGGTGTTCCGCCAGGATTTCGTGCTGCCGGCGCGGGTGACGGTGCGGGTGCTGGTGGTCGATGGTTCCGGCCAACCGCTGGCCGGCGCCAACATTTACCTGGACGAGGGATACCGCGGCAACACCGCGGTCGATGGCTCTCTGGTGATCCCCAACGTCGGGCGTTCCCCGTTCCAGCTGCGGGCCTATCACTTCACGGTGGGCATCGTTGGCTACGCCAGCGGAACGTTCACCGATGCTGACCACGGCCGCGAGATCGAGGTCCGGATCGAGAGTGCGCGCAGCGGCGTGATCGCCGGCTCGATCCTCGCCGGCGACGGCGTGACTCGCATCCCGGGTTTCATCAACATCCTCGACCTCGCGTCGGGCCAGTACCGTTTCTCGCAATACACAGAGAGCGGCGACTACGAGGCGTCGGTGTCGATCAACTCGATGGGTTATCGAGTCGAGGTGTACCCGAGCGCAGCCTACGCGGGCACGGTTCCGGTCACCGGCACCTTCGCGGCGAACGGCGACCGCGTGGTGCACGACTTCACGGTACCGGTGTCGGTGATTCGCGGCACCGTCCGGTACCGCGACGGCAGCCCAGTGGCATCTCCGTCGGTGTTCGTCGAAGGCGTGGCGCCGGACGGCTCGCGGGAAACGTTCTACGCGGCGAGGTCGGGAGCAGACGGCAGCTATGTGGTGTTCAGCGCCGGCATCGGCACCTTCTCGGTGCTCGCGCAGGATCAGGAGGGCCTGATCGGCACGGCGGCGGGCGAGATCGCCGCCATCGAGACGCCGGTGGATAGCGATGTGGTGATGCTGGCCGCCGGCACCGTGCAGGGCGTGCTGAGAGACGGGTCGACGCCGCTGGCCTTCAACTGGATCGCCATCACGCCGTCGGTGCCGCTCGCCCCGGAGATTGGTACCACTACCGATGAGAACGGCGCATTCTCGTTCAGCCACGTTCCGGTCGGCGGCCTGACGCTGCGGGCCTGCTGGAACAACCGCTGCGCGACCGCGTCGGCGACGCTGGCTGCGGAAGGCGAAACAGTGGTCGTGACCGTGACGTTGCCGCCGGCGGCACAGGTGACGGGCATCGTCCTCGCTGCCGACCGCGTCACTCCCGTCGCGGACATCGAGGTGGGACTGGTTAACCCGGAGAGCTACTCCAGTTGGACCGTGACCGACGCCGCCGGTCGATTCATGTTCGATGGCCTCCCAGACGGCAACTTCAGGGCGATCGCGCAGCAGTACCCGAGTGCCGCGGCAGTCAACATCGCGGTCCTTGCCGGCCGCGTGACCGACACGGTCTTGCGGCTCGGGTCTGCGGTCGTCGATGAAGCCGTGCTGATCGCAGGCGACGGGTTCAGGTACGACATCGACTGCCGCGGGCGCCTGATCAGCGGCGGCAATGGCAGCGGTCTATCGTTCCCGTACAACAGCGCTTACCGATTGCGCCTGAATGGCCAATCGACGGGCTGTCAGTCGATCATCGGCCTTCGCGAGTCGGGTCGCCAGGCGGTGATTGGGCCGGCCTCGAGCGGTGGTGAGGGTCCCGCTGCGCTCGAGGTCACGCGCAAGATTTTCGTGCCGGAGAGCGGCCGATTCGCGCGGTATCTGGAGCTGCTCCGCAATCTGACCGACGAGGTGCAGACCATCACCGTGCGCATCGACGGTACGTTGTATTCGGGCGAAGGCATGCTGCTGCCGGTCACGCCCGCTGCCACGGCTTCGCGATACGCCGTGACGGCCGGGCTCGACAGCTCGACGGTGGTGGTCGGCCACGTGTTCTCGGGCACCGGCGGACAACTGCCGGTAGTGTCCTTCGAGCCGGACAACTCGTTCTTCAGTTACGAGTGGACCGTCGCGTTGCCGCCTCACGCGGCGGCAGCCTTCCTGCACTTCACGGCACAGCGCGATGGGGACGACGTTGCTGGCGCCGACACCCAGTCGGTCGCCCTGTCGGCGTTGACGGATCCCGAGGCGCTGACCGGACTCGACGCCTTCGAGCTCGGATTGATCGTGAACTTCGTTGCGCCGGGCGGACAGGCGGCACCCCCCGGATCGGTGAGCGGCCGGGTGCTGAGCGCAGGCGGAGGCGCGGTTGCGGACGCAATCGTGTACGCGATTGACGACGGCACCGGCCGCATTCTCGCGAAGTCGACCTCGTCGGCCAACGGCGACTATCGCTTCGACAACCTGTCGGCCCTGGACGGAATCGCGCTGCTCGCCCTGCATCCGGACGACCCGCTGAACGAAGCGCGCAACTACGTATTGTTCTCCGCACCGGGCGAGCTGCAAGAAAATGTGACGTTGCGGTTCGACCGGTAGTGGATCAAGGTGAGTGAGGAGAGACGCATGACCAGCCAGCCAGCATCTCGATGGGCGACGACCGCCGTTCTGGTGGCCGCAATCGGTGTCGCCGTTATTGGCGCGGCGGAGCGAAGGCCGCTGCCGCCGCTCGCATTGGTGTCGCTCGACGGGCAGGTGGTGCAGGTGTCCGACATCTCGCATCAAGGCAACTGGCTGCTGCTCTATGTGGAGCCGTCGTGCGGCTCCTGCACGGCGATCCTGTCGGCGATGACGGCCGAGGAGCATCCGGGGATGGCCGAGCGCGTTACCGTGATCGTCGGCGGCGCCACGCTCGAACAGGCCGCCGCGCTGGCGGCGGCCTCGGAACTGAGCGCAGCGAGATGGGTGCTCAATCCGGACCGCTCGGCGCGGACCGCGTTCAACATCAAACAGGCGCCAATGACGATTGGCGTGCGCACCAACATGATCGAGTGGACGCTCACCGGCGTGCTGCGGCGCAGCACCGAGATGACGTCGGTGCTGGTCAGCTGGCTGCGGCAGACCCAGGCGCTGCCCGTGCCGGGCGGAGGTTAGGGGCGAGGCGCCGCGACGCGACGCTACTGCAACGCCTGGTAGACCAGTGACGGAAACACGTCGCGGATATCCGTCGCGTTCGGGATGAGCTGGAGCAGCAGCACCATCACCAGCCTCGCCTCAGGATCGACGCGGTAGATCGTCCCGTAGGCGCCGCCCCATCCAAAGGCGCCCGCCTGGCTCATGCCGTTGGCGCCGAAACGATCGACGGTCTCGAACCCGAGGCCGAAGCCCAACCCGGTGGTTGAATGCAACGAGCCGACTTGATTGGTCGACATCAGCTTGACCGAGAGCGGCGACAGAATGCGCACGCCGTCGATCGACCCACCGCGGCGAATCGCCTCGAGAAACCGCGCGTAGTCGCGCGCCGTCGACAGCAGGCCCGCGCCCCCGGCGAAGCTGCGGCGGGGACCCTCGACATAATTTCCCTGGCCCCTCGCGCCGCTCGCGGCCCGCTCCGACTTCCCGTCGGCTCCACTCGCGTAGACCGCGGCCAGTCGATCGGCTGCGGACGCCGGCAGGAAAAACTGCGTGTCCTTCATTCCGAGCGGCGCGGTGATGTGGTCGCGAAGGTAGGCGTCGAGCGGCGACCCCGACGCCTTCTCGACGATACAGCCGAGGATGTCGGTGTTGTAGCCGTAGACCCACGCCTCGCCGGGCTGCGCCACAAACGGCAGCGTGCCGAGCCGCTCCATGGTGTCGCACACCGGTTCATCCTTGTCGGCGGTGTACCACCCGAAACCGGCCGCGGGTCCCAGTCCCTTCGCCTCGTAGAGCCTGGCCACCGCAGGGTCGGTGCCGTATGAAATGCCGGCGGTATGCGTGAGCAGATCGCGAATGGTGATCGCTCGCCGTGCCGGCACCTGTGTCACATTGCCGCGCTCGCTTGCCACCGCGACGGTCGAGCGCGCAAACGACGGAATGAACGCCCCGGCCGGGGTGCCGAGCGTCAGCCGTCCGTCTTCCACCAGCTGCAGGACGGCGGTGCTCGTCAGCGCCTTGGTCTGCGACGCGATCCGGAAAATGGTGTCGGTGGTCATGCGGCGGCCGGCTTCCCTGTCCGCCCAGCCGAACGCCTTTTCGTAGACGACCTGTCCATCCTGCATCACGAGAGCCACGACGCCCGGGACGCGGCCCGAATCGACATAGCGCTGCAGCCCGCGATCGATGACGCCGGCGCGAGCGGCACCGAACGCGCCGGTTGGCGGGAGTGCCGGCGCCTGCGCGGCGAGGGCAACGGACAGGACGAGCACGAGGCTGAAGGTGAGTCGCATGGTTACCTGCTGATGAGGGGCTTGACGTGCATTGCAATCTGCTCGTGGGTCGCGAACCACACGCCGGGCTTCTTCCTGATGTATTCAATCAATCGCTCGAGCATCGCCGCGCGTGAACGATGTCCCATCATGTGCGGGTGCATCGTCAGCAGGTAGAGTCCGCCTTCGTCGTAGGCGACGTCGAACTCGGACTGAAAGACCTCGTAGACATCGCCCAACGACGGATTCGATCCGTCGGCGTTGCCGCCGAAATAGGGCGCGTCGTCGAGGATGCGCTCGATCGGCAGCTCGACGATGCCGGTCGGCTGGCCGTCAAGCAGCAACTCATAGGCATCGTCGCTGGCCATCAGGCTGCTGTCGTACAGGAAACCCGCCGCCTTCACCTGGCCCATCGTCCACTTGCTGAACTTCCACGACGGCGCGCGGTAGCCGACGGGCCTCTTGCCTGTCATCTTCGTGAGCGTGTCGATCGAGAGGTCGAGCATCCGCTGCTCTTCCTTCTCGTCGTTCAGCAGCGGCAGGCGTTCGTGAATCCAGCCATGGACGCCGAACTCATGGCGCTGTTGCGCCGCCTGAATGTCGGCGATCACCTTCGGATGGAGGACCGCGCTGGCTGCCGGGATGAAGAACGATGCGGGCACCTGCTGGCGATCGAGGATACGAAGGATTCGCGGCAGGCCATCGACCGCGCCGTACTCACCGCGCGAGAGAATTTCGTAATCGAGATTTCCGGTCGACAGCGTCGCGGTGGCGTTGTCGACGTCGAACGACAGGCCGACGGCGACCTTGGCGCCGTTCGGCCAGGCGCCCTTTAAGTCGCTTGCCGGCGCTGACGTGAAACATCTGCGCTTTGAGCTCGTCGACCGAGAGCTTCGTCCCCGGCAGCGGATCGGGGCGCGCTGGCTGGGCCGCCGCCGGCGTGGCGGGCGCCTGGGCGCAGGCGGTGAGAAAGAGTCCGAGTGTCGCTGCGAGGACGTGGCGAATCATTTGCGCAGTCTACCTAAGGCGCTCGTTCTCGGCGAGTCCTTCGATACCGCTCGATGGCGACGAGGCGGCGAATGTCAGCGGCGCCGGAACCGCCTTGCCATCCATAGCGTATATAGGCATAGTTAAGCTATGCCTACAAGCGCCGGCCTGCCGCCTGGGACGTTGATCCTCCTGATCCTGAGGGTGGTGCGACCAGGTCCGCTGCACGGCTACGCGATTGCGCAGCGGATTCGCGCGCTCTCGAGCGAGCAGTTGAGCGTTGAAGAGGGTTCTCTCTACCCGGCGTTGCAGAAGGCGCTCGCCAATGGCTGGCTCAAGGCCGACTGGACCATCTCCGAGACGGGCCGACAGGTTCGCAGTTATCGCATTACGGCGAAAGGCCTGAAGCAGCTCGAGACGGAACAGGGCGATTATCAGCGAATGGCGGACGCGATTGCGGCGATCCTGGAGTCCGCCTGATTCGCGAAAGGCCACGGATGCGCAACTGGTGTCGGCGACTGTGGTACCTGGTGAACCGCTCGAGGCACGAGCGCGACCTGATGCGCGAGATGCAGCGAGCATCGCGAGTCGATGCACGATCCCTCGAGATTCGGCGACACGCATCGGCTGCTCGAACAGTCACGCGACATGTGGGGATGGAACTGGCTGGACGATGCGATGCAGGATCTCAGACTCGGGATCCGTGCCCTGCTGAGGGCGCCGGCGTTCACCGTTGACCGCCGTGTTGATCCTGACGTTTGGCATCGGGCTCAACCTCACGCTCTATCAGATGGCCGCGGTCGGCCTACTGCGGCCGCCGGCACTCAAGAACCCAGAGACGCTGGCGCGCTTCAGGCGGCTGGCACCCCGACAGCAGGACGACGACGGTCCCGTACCCGCTTACGCAGGCGGTCGCGCAGGATCACACGGTCCTGTCGGCGGTGCTGGTGAAGGCCTTTGCTCCCGTGGTGTGGGGCAGGGAACTCACGGCGGATCTCCGCGCTGTTCGTATCGCCCAACTGGTTTGGCGAACTCGGTGCGACGCCGTCGGCCGGCCGGCTGTTCAGTCCAGGCATTGACAGCGCGACGTCGGAGCCGGTGGCGGTGCGTGAGCCATCAGTTCTGGCGCACGCCAGCTCGGATCGGACACCGGTGTGATCGGCCGCATCGATCGACGTCAACCGGCTGACCCGTGACGGTCGTTGGCGATTGCGAGCCCTGAATTCAGCGGTACCGATCTCAATCAGCCCCACGTTTGGCTGGTCATCAATCAGCGCGAATACCTGTTCCCGATAGTCCCTTCTTGCGGGAGTGGGATAAGGAGGGCGTGGACATGTATGGCCGTTTCAAGGAGGGGATTTCACCGGCGGTCGTCGCGCGAACGCATGCGGGCATTCATGGCCGGTCTTCACGCTGAGCGGCCGGACGTCAGTCGCCGCCGATGAATGGCTCGAGCCGGCGATGGCGAACGTGAACTTCATGGACTGCGGGACGAGCGCCGCGGCATCCTGGCGGTGCTTTCGGTTGCTCGGCGTGTTGACGACGCTGGTGCTGGTCGTGACGGCGACGAATGTCGGCAACCTCGTGCTGTCGCGCGCCACCGGCCGGTCACGCGAGCTCGGCGTGCGGGTGGCGCTCGGCGCGCAGCGCAGCCGCATCGTCCGCCAGTTGATGGCCGAGACATTGCCGCTGGCGCTGCTGGGCGCGGCCGGAGGAATGATGCTGGCGCGATGGGCATCGCAGCGCGATCGCGGTGACTGGCGGCATGCCCGAGAGCGTCAGCTTTGCTCCGGATTGGCGCACGATTGCTGTCAGCCTCGCGCTGAGCGTCGTAACTCTCCTGGTGATTGGCGCCCTGCCGGCCTGGAAGGTGGCCGTCAGGAGCTGATCGCCGCGATCAAGGATGGAGGCCAGCAGGTTTCGATCAGTCTCGATAAGGCCCGTTTGCGGCGGTTCCTCATGGGCGCGCAGGTCTGCGGCAGTTGTCTGATCCTCGTGATCGCGGCGATGATGACCCGCACTCTCCAACGGGTGCTATCAAGCGATCTCGGCTTCGAAGTACCAGCAGGCCGCGGTGCTGCAGCCTGACCTCGGCCGCTACGGGTACGACCGGCGAGCGGCGCGATCGACTACTGGAACACGGTAAAGGCGCGCGTCGAACAGCACCCCGAGGTCGCAGCGGTCGCGATCGCCCTGTCGCCGCCGCTCGGCGGACGCGTCTCCGAGACGCGGTTCGACGACGCCCCCCGACTGGAGGTGATTACCAATCACGTCGAGCCGAGCGTTCTTCGACGCCATGCAGATTCCGCTTCTGCTCGGCCGCACGTTCCAGCGCGGCGACGATCCCAGAGGCGACGGTGATCGTCAGCCGCACGCTGGCGCTGGCGATGTACGGCTCGCTCGACGTCCTCGGCCGCGGTTTTCCACGTTCTGCGTCTGACGCGACGATCGTCGGCATCGCGGGAGATGCGCATTCGATCAGTATTGAGTCGGCCTACACCTCCGAGCTGTATCGGCCGATGCGGCACGATGACTACGTAGAGGCGATCCTGATCGCGCGGTCGCGCGGCGACGCGGCGACGCTGGCGCCGGTGCTTCGGGAAGCGGCGGCCGCGGATTCCCGCATCCTGCCCGGCGTCGGGCTGCTGCGCGATTCGTTCGAGCGCCGCGCCGCAGGCACGCGCTCGCCAGCGCGATTGCCGTGAGCACAGGAATGCTGACACTGCTGATCGCCTGCCTCGGAATTTTCGGCATGGTGTCGTACGGCGCAACGCTCCGCGTCAAAGAGTTCGGCATTCACATCGCGCTTGGCGCCGAAGTGTCGTCGGTGGTGCTTCTGACGATGCGCCAGATTATCGTGGCCGGTCTGCGATCGGCATGATGCTGGGGGTGGCTGCTGCGGGGCCGGTTGGCGTGGCACTGACCAGCGGACCGATCCAGCTGCAAGCGGCGGATCCGGCGGCTTATGCTCGGTGCGTTGGCGTTGTTCATGACCTCGGCGGTAATCGCCGCGGTGCTGGCCGGCGCTTCGGGTGATCCGGGCGGATCCGATTCAGGCTTTACGGCAGTCGTAGATCCTTGTCACAGGGTCAGGGCAGGGCACCGGCGACGACCTTGCCGCCGACCATTGTCATCAGCACCTTCGCGTCGCGAAGCCGGGGCTCCGGGCAGGTCAGCGGATCCTCGCTGAGGACCACCAGGTCCGCGAACTTGCCGGGCTCGATCGATCCCTTGGTCCGCTCTTCCATATTCAGCCACGCGTTGTTGATCGTCGCCATGCGCAGCGCCTGCGGACGCGTCACGCGCTGATCGGCGCCGAGCACGCCGCCGGTGATGGTGTCGCGGGTGATGAAGTGATACAGCGTCCAGAGCGGCGGGTAAGGGCACCACCGGCGCATCGCTGCCGGACGACACCGGCAGCTGCGCGTCGAGATACATCCTGACGGGCGTGGTGATGCGCCGCCCGCGTCGGGCCCCAATACTTCACCAGGCTCGGACCCGCGAGGAACAGATGGTTCTGCGCGGCAATCGCGACGCCGAGCGCTTTCATTCTTGGCAACTGATCGGGTCTGCCGATGAACGCATGCTCGATCGACCAGCGGCGGTCGACGATCGACCGGTCGGCGTTGGCTTTCTCGTAGGCGTTGAGCACGAGATCGATGGCGGCATCGCCGACCGCGTGGCGTGGCGACACGCCAGTGCTGTCGATTGAGCGCCCTCACCGCCGCAATGTATCGCTCGGTGTCGAGGGTTTGCAGGCCGCGATACGTGCCGTTCTCATCCCACGGCTTCTCGTAGAGGTCGCGCATCAGCCCGCCTTCGAATCCGCCGTCAACCGCGAGCTTGATGCCGCCGATCCGCAGCCGGCGTCACCCTCGTCCGGCTTGATCCCCGACGCGGCGAGCGCGGGATCGACGCCGTTCACGCCAACCGCCGGGCGCAGCAGGGCGTTGATCCGCATCGTCAACTGCCCGCGCTTCTGCATTTCCTGCAGCATGCGGTATTCGGCAATCGAGATGCCGGGATGGCGGATCGAGGTGAGTCCGGCCTCGTTCAGCTTCTTGTAATCGGCGACGCGGGCGTCGAGCTGTTGTTGCGGAGTCCGTGGCGG
This sequence comes from uncultured Acidimicrobiia bacterium, assembly GCA_963795125.1. Lineage (GTDB taxonomy): Bacteria > Acidobacteriota > Vicinamibacteria > Vicinamibacterales > UBA2999 > 12-FULL-67-14b. The sequence goes on from CAWCGQ010000004.1 coordinate 475,332, forward strand.
CGCCGCCGGCAGGCGCACGAGCGCCTTTGCGGTATCCACCAGCTCGCCATTCAGGCGGCCGTCGTCGTACTTCGTGATGCGCCCGCCGGCCGGCTGGGGCGTGGCCGCGGTGACACCCCAGCGTGCCAGCGCCGCCGAGTTGAGGATGTATTCGTGGCCGCCGCGGATCAGGACGACAGGATTGTCCGGCGCGACGCGATCGAGTTCGTCGCGCAAGGGCAGCGACTGCTCCGCGAGCTGAGCTTCGTGCCAATCGCTGTTCGAGACGATCACCTCGCCGGGCTGCGACGCCCGCACGCGGGCCTGGAGCGCGGCGTTGACGTCCGCCATCGATCGCGCGCGCGACAGATCAACGCCCGGGCCGCCGCCGGCGCCATGCAGATGGTTGTCCATCAGCCCCGGGATCACCGTGCGGCCGTTGAGATCGACCATCCGCGTTGCCGGACCCGCGACCGTCTTCATCTGGTCGTCGTTGCCGACCGCCATGATCCGGTCGCCGATGATCGCGACCGCTTCGTGGATCGAGAATTCGCGGTCGACCGTGATGACCTTGCCGTTGAAGAGCACCAGGTCCGGTGCGGGCGGACGGGGCAGCGGGGTCTGCCCATGCACCGCGGCAAGAGTCAGGGCGAGCGCGACCGTGGCGGATGCGAAGCGGGTCACGCCGGAAGTCTATCCCCTCGGCCAGATTCTCCGGTGGCGTTGCCAGAACTGCCTGAAAATGCCATCAAGCAAAGCCGCGTGCCGACCGATAAGCCGGTAGCGCCGACGGCTCAAACATTGCACAATACGGAGTTCGATGCGTCGCATTCTGTCCTCGCTTGGCTTCACCCTGGCACTGCTGTGCCCGTGGACGGCGTTTGCGCAGGCGCCACCGACCAGCTGCACCACCACCTCGCAGAATCTCTGGGTGCGCGACCAACTCAACACCTATTACTACTGGTATCAGTTCCTCCCGCCCGGCGTGAATCCCGCGAGCTTCGCGTCGCCGGAGGCGTATCTCGACGCGGTTCGCTACCGGCCGATCGACAACTCGTTCAGCTTCATTACGGCCGCGGCGTCGAACGACGCGTTCTACAGCGACAGCCAGTTCATCGGATATGGCTTCGGCAATCAGACGACGGCCAGCGAAATTCGAGTGCTGCAGGTTTACGACGACAGCCCGGCCTCGGAAGCCGGACTGCAGCGCGGCGATCGCATCGTCAGCGTCAACGGCCAGAGCGTCGCCGTCATGGTTGCCAGCGGAACGATTGGCGCTGCGTTCGGCGCCGCCGAGGTCGGAGTGACCACGGCGATCGAATGGGAAACGCTCGAGGGCCAGCGCCGTTCGGCGCGCATGGTGAAGCGGCTCGTCACCATTCCGACCGTGTCGTTGACCCGGGTGGTCGAGGTTGACGGTCGTCGCGTCGGGTATTTGTTTTTCAGGAATTTCGTGCAGCCGTCGACCGCGGCGCTGACCGACGCGTTTGCGCGCCTTGAAGGCGGCGGGCGCGACCGAACTGGTGCTCGACCTTCGCTACAACGGCGGCGGTCTGGTCGATGTGGCCGTGCACCTGGCCAGCCTGATCGGCGGCACGCGCACCAACGGCCAGGTGATGCTGAACTACGTTCACAACGACAAGATCGGGCCGGTCCTCAACAAGACCACGAGATTCACCAGTCCCGACGAGGCGCTGAACCTGCAGCGCCTCGTGGTGATCACGACGCGCAGCTCCGCGTCGGCGAGCGAGCTGGTGATCAATTCGCTTCGCCCGTTTATCCCGGTCACCGTCATCGGCGACACCACCTACGGCAAGCCGGTCGGCCAGTACGGCCTGCGCTTCTGCGACAAGGTGCTCTACCCGGTCGCGTTCTCGATCAAGAACGCGAACCTCGAGGGCGATTTCTTCGACGGCATTGCGGTGGACTGCGCGGCCGGCGACGACTACCGTTCATCAGCTCGGCGACCCGGCCGAGGCGTCCTTCGCCGAAGCGCTGACCTTCATTCGCACCGGCGCGTGCAGCGCCCGATCGTCGGCGCGAGCGGCTGCGCGCCTACCGCGCGCCGCAGGTCGATCTTCCGGCCGACCGGGCTGGGCGTCGATTCTGAACGCGCAGTAGGCCACCGAATCAGCACCGATTAGGCACAGACAACGGCCGTGCCTGAGCTTCCTGACATCGAGCTTTACCTTCATGCGCTGAAGCCGCGCATCGTCGGGCGACCGGCTCGAGCGGATCCGCCTCGCCAGCCCATTTCTGGTCCGCTCCTTCGATCCACCAGTCGATCAGGCCGACGGCAAGAAGGTCGTCGCGCTGCGCCGGCTTGGCAAGCGCCTGGTCTGGCAGCTCGAAGACGATCTGTTCCTCGATCATTCACCTGATGATCGCGGGCCGATTCAGGTTGGCCGCTCAGGACGCAGAGGCGCGACCGAAGATTCCGGGCAAGGTCGGTCTCGCCGCATTCGATTTCGACAACGGCACGTTGATTCTCACCGAAGCAGGATCGAAGCGTCGCGCGTCGCTGTACCTGGTTCGCGGCGAGAGCCGAACTTGCGTCGCACGATCCCGGCGGGCTCGAGGTGCTGACCTCGACGGCCGAGCAGTTTGGCGCGGCGTTGACGCGCGAGAACCACACGCTCAAGCGCGCGCTGACCGATCCGCATGTGCTGAGCGGCATCGGCAACGCCTACTCCGACGAGATTCTCCACGCCGCGAGGATGTCGCCGATGCTGTTGACCAGCAAGCTGACCGCCGGCGCAGATCGAGCGCCTGCACGCGCACGCCATCGGCATCCTCACCAGATGGCGCGACGAGCTGATCGCCGAGACGGGCGAGAAGTTTCCGGAGAAGGTGACGGCGTTTCGCGACGGCATGGCCGCGCATGGCCGCTACGGCCAGCCGTGTCCGGCGTGCGGCACGCCGATCCAGCGGATTCAGTACGCAACCAACGAGGCGAATTACTGCCCGACCTGTCAGACCGGCGGCAAGCTGCTCGCCGATCGCGGGCTTGTCGCGGCTGCTCAAGGACGACTGGCCGAAATCGCTCGAGGAGCTCGAGCGCTTCAAGGCGGACCGGCGGTCGTAATGGCGCACCGGACGCGACGGCTCAGCCTTCGGCTTCGACGAACTCGGGCTCCTTCGCCGACTGCGGCGCCGGCGCAGCGTCGAGGTCGATCTCGCGCTCGAACGTCAGGCAATCTGCCAGGTATTCATGCGCCGCATCGTCGGTGCGCGCGAGCAGCGCGGTCGAGCGGCGTGCGCATAGTGGCGCTCGCTCTCGCGCACCTGGATGCTCGGATAGGAACCGTCGTCGCGCCGCGGCACATAGCGATGCCAGAAGTCGATGTGCCAGCGGGTGAACTGGCGCACGCGCTCGAGTCCGTGCGCGTCGGCGCCCCAGTGCTCCCGGGCGAGCGTGACGTAGCGCCGATAGATCGCCACGCGCTCCTGCGGCCGTCAGGTCGCGATAGCCCTCGTTGATTTCGCGAAACAGCCACGGCTTGATCAGCACGCCACGCGCGCTCATCACGCCGGCGGCGCCCGATCGCGCCAGCGCGCGTCTCGACGTCGTGCGGAAACAGGATGTCGCCGTTGCCGACGACCGGCACCGGCACCGCGGCCACCACCGAGCCAATCGCGTCCCAGTCGGCGGCGAAGCGATAGCGCGCATTGCGCGTGCGGCCGTGGACGAACAGCGCGTCGGCGCCGCCGTCGACCGCGGCCTGCGCCTGCTCGATCACGTTGCGCATCTCGTCGTTCCAGCCGAGCCGCAGCTTGACGGTCACCGGAATGTCGGTGACCGCCTTCTTCATCGCCTCGGTGATGCGTCGAATGCGCGCCGGCTGGCGGCCGAGCGCGGCGCCAATGCCTTTGTGGGTGAAGTGATCGATCGGGCAGCCGCAGTTGAGGTCGACGAGGTCGGCGCCGCGCGATTCCACCAGCGCCGCGGCCCAGCCAATCTCCTCGGGATTGGTGCCGGCCAGCTGCACGCCGAAGAACGGCTCGCCCTCGAACTTGCGAATCAGCGCGAACTCGCCCTTCTTGCGCTGCTTGAGCCGCCGCGCCACCGTCATCTCGCTGATCGTCACGCGCGCGCCCAGTTCCACGCACAGACGGCGGTAGGGAAGGTTGGAGCCCTTGGTCATCGGCGCCATCACTACGGCGCCGGTCAGCACGTCGCGAAGAGTTCATCCTTCTATTCTGTGCCTTCTGCGGCCTCTGTGCCTTCTGCGGCCTCTGTGGCCGTGCTAGCGTTAAGCATGCGTCATCGCCTCGGTGCAGCAATCGTCGGCCTGCTGCTGGTCTCTCTGCACCGGTCGTCGGCCAGACCGGAAAGAACTTCCTCTGGAAGGTCGAAGGCGAAGGCTCTGTCGCGTACCTGCTCGGCTCGCTGCACGTGCTGACGCCCGAGTGGTATCCGCTGAGCCCGGCCATCAACCAGGCGTTCGCCGAGTCGAAGACGCTGGTCGAGGAGGTCGACATCGACGAGACCAACGACCCGACGTTGATGATGGCGGCGCTCGCGAAGGCGATGCTCACCGACGGCCAAGACGCTCGATCAGATCGTTGCCCCGGCGGTGTACGCGGAGGTCAAGCGGCGCGCCGAGCAGTCGGGCCTGCCGATGATGGCGCTGCAGCGCATGAAGCCGTGGCTCGTCGCCATCACGCTGATGGCGCCGACGCTGCAGGCCGCCGGCTTCAAGCCGGAGCTCGGCGTCGATCGGCATTTTTTCGATCGAGCCAAAGCCTCGGGCATGAAGCGCCAGGCCCTCGAGACGCTGGCGTATCAACTCGATCGATTCGATCAGCTGTCGCCGAAGCTGCAGGAAGATCTGCTGAAGACGACGATGGAGGATCTCGATGCCGAGGTGGCGGGCGTGAGGGAGATGGCGCAGGCGTGGTCGTTCGGCAACGTTGCGGCGATGGAGAAGATGACGCTCGCCGCGCTGCAAGGAGTCGCCCGAGCTCTACACGCGGCTGCTGGTCGAGCGCAACACACAACTGGGTCCCGCACGTCGACACCTGTCTCAAGGAGAAGGCCGGCTGCTTCATCGTGGTCGGCGCCGCCCATCTGGTCGGACCGGACGGCCTGCCGACGCTCCTTGCAAGAAAGGGCTACAGGGTCACGCAGCAATAAGAGCTGGCGCGCAATGTGCGGACGGGTGCGTAAGTGTCCGGGGGCGGACACGTTCGTCGCGTGCGCGAACGACCACCAGTTTGGCGGGTCTGAATCAGGCCTGAATCGCGCGATTCTGGCACCCGGCTTGATATACACGAGGCATGAGCGGACCTCTTCGCGACCTCTTCTCACGCCTGGCGCGGCGCTGAGCCAGAAGCCGATGTTCTTCGCTCGGCGCGCTCGCTGACCGTGGCCCTCGGCATCAGCGCCAACGTCGCGATCTTCACCCTGGTGAACGGCATCGCCTGCGGCCGATGCCGTTCGGCGACCGCACCGATCGGCTCGCGACCATTCACGTCGCGCATCGTCTCAATGTCGACGAGCCCGGCTGGGGCGACACCGAAATCTCCTACCACGACCTCCTCGATTTCCGCGGCGCGTCGTCGGTGGAAGGCATCGGCGGCTACCTGACGCGCAGCTTCCTTCTGAGCGGCGATGGTGCCGGTGCCGAGCGCGTGCGCGGCGGTTCCGTGACGCCCGACCTTTTCCCGCTGCTCGGCATCGAGCCCGATCGATCGGGTCGCCAGTTCCGCCTGGACGAAGCGGCCGCGCCCGGACTCGAATCGGTGGTGATGATCACGCACGGCCTGTGGCAGCGGCGCTACGGCGGCGATCCGGCGATCATCGGCAAGCCGATCATCGTCAACGATCGGCCGCGCGTCGTGATCGGCGTGATGCCGCCGGGATTCCGCTTCCCGGAGTTCGACGAGCTCTACCTGCCGCTTCCGCTGGGACGAGTCGCCGCGATCGGCGCGCAACGTCAATGCGGTCGCCCTGCTGCGGCCGGGGCAGATCGCATCGAACGCGCGCGCGCCGAGCTGGCCAGCGTGGCCAAGCGGCTCGAGGAAACCTATCCGGAGACGAATCGCGGTTACGGCGTGCGCGTCATTCCCATCCGCGACAGCTACATCGGCACCGACGATCGGCGGCTCACGGTCGTCCTGATGTCGGCGGTGGGCTTCGTGCTGCTGATCATGTGCGCGAATCTCGCCAACCTGATGCTGGTGCGCGGCGCTGCGCGCCAGCGCGAGCTCGCGGTGCGATCGGCCATGGGCGCGAGCCGCGGCCGGTTGTTGTGGACGACGTTGTCCGAAACGGTGCTGCTGGCGGCGCCTGGCGCGGCGCTCGGCCTGTTGCTGTCGCAGTGGCTGGTCGACGTGATGATTGGCGCCTTCCCGCCGAGCGGTCGTTGCCGTACTGGCTCGACTTCAGCGTCGACGGTCGCGTGCTGCTGTTCTGCGATCGGCGCCGCGGTCTTCACGACGCTCGTGGTCGGTCTGCTGCCGGCGCTGCGGACGGTGCGCCCGAACCTCGTCAACGACCTGAAGGACGGCGGCCGCGGCGTGTCGCTCGGGCGCGGCCGGGCAGCGGCTGCAGGCCGCACTGGCGGTCGCGCAGGTGGCGCTGTGCTTCGCGTTGCTGGTTGGCGCCAACCTGATGGTGCAGAGTTTCCTCGCCATGCAGCGCACCAACCTGGGCTTCGATCGATCGCCCGATCCTCGACGGCGGCGGGCTACCTGGCCGGCGATGCCTACGATGAGCTGTCAGCGCGCGCTCGGCGTTCTATCGTCAGCTCGTCGACACGCTGCGCGCGGTGCCCGGGCGTCGCGGCCGCTGCGGTGACGACGTCGATTCCCGGCGACGACGGCGGCGACGGCCAACAGCTGGTGATCGACGGACGGACCGACGTCGGAGGACGCGATTGGCGTTCAGTCGATCGCCATCAGCCCGGCATTGTTCGACACGATCGGCGTGTCGTTGACTCGAGGGCCGCACCTTCACGGATCGCCGAGATGCATGATCCCCAGACGCGGACGTCGCCGTGATCAACGCAGGAGCTGGCGCATCGGCTGTGGCCGGGCGACAGTCCGATCGACCGGCGCATCGGATTCCGCGACGAACGACGACATCGTCTGGCTGCGCGTGGTCGGTGTCGCTCCCAACATCCACTACGAGGAGGTCGGCGAGGACACCGATCAGTCGCGGCTCAACGTCTATGTGCCGTATGCGCGCGACGGTCCGCGCTCGATGGCGATGCTGGTGCGTTCGCAGGCGCGCCGCCGAGCCATTGATCGGCGCCGCTGCGAGACGCGCTTGCGTCGCATGCCGCGCCGAGGCTTCCGGTGTCGCTCGTGAGGACCGATGAGCGAGATGCGCCAGGCGACGACGTGGGAGCAGGAGTTCTTCGGCGATCTGATGGCGGTGTTTGCGGCCGCGGCGCTGTTGCTGGCGTGTCTCGGCATTTACGCGCTGATCTCGTACTCGGTCGGGCGGCGATCGCGCGAGATCGGCGTGCGCCTGGCACTCGGCGCGCGGCCGGTCGATGTCATCGGCGATGCTGCTGCGCCAAACCGCCGGGTCGGCGGCGCCGGGCTGGTGGCCGGATTGGTCCTGGCGGTCGTGATCGCGCGCGCTGCTGGCGGGCTCGCTCTACGGCGTGAGCGTCGACGGCTGGCTGTTCGCCTCGATGGCGCTGCCGCTGGCGGTGGCGATCCTGCGTGGCGACCTGGATACCGGCACGGCGCGCGGCGCGCGTCGAGCCGACGATCGCGCTGCGGGACGACTGAACTGGTCGCGCGCGTGCGCGCTCGATCTCGGGACGCACGCCGCAGTCGTCGACGTGATCGTTGACGAGGCCCATCGCCTGCATGAACGCGTAGCAGGTGGTCGGGCCGACGAACGTCCAGCCGCGCTTCTTGAGATCCTTCGACAGCGCGATCGAGCGCTCGGTGGTGCTCAGGATCGCGTCGCGGGCGATGCGCTTCGGCCGGCTCGCCGCGTCCGGCTCCCACGACCAGAAATACGCCGCCAGCGATCCCTGCTCCTCGATCAGCTCGAGCGCGCGCTTGCGCGTTGTTGATCGTCGACTCGATCTTGCCGCGATGGCGGACGATGCCGGCGTCCTTCAGCAGGCGCTGCACGTCGCGGGCGCCGAAGCGCGCGACCACGCTGCCGGATCGAAATCCTTGAAGGCCTTCCGGAAGTTGTCGCGCTTGCGCAGGATGGTGATCCAGCTCAGGCCCGACTGAAAGCCTTCGAGGCAGATCTTCTCGAACAGCCGGCGATCGTCGGTGACCGGCCGGCCCCATTCCTGGTCGTGATAGCGGACGTAGAGCTCGTCCTCGCCCGGCCACCAGCAGCGCTTCATTTCTTGCGGACCTTCGGGCGCGCTTCGGCCTCGAGCGCGGTCTTCGAGCCGCTTGAACTCGGCGCGCACCGTCGGCATCGACCTCGGGGAAGCGCGGATCGAGCGACTGGATCGCGTCGATGATCACCGACGACACCACCAGGCGCGTGAACCACTTGCGATCGGCCGGGACGACGAACCACGGCGCCGACTCGGTGGCGGTGTGGCGAATCATGTCTTCGTAGGCCGCCATGTAGGCGGCGAAGTGCTCGCGCTCGGCGACATCGGCCGGCGAGAACTTCCAGTGCTTGTCGGGCCGTGTCGAGGCGCTCGAGAAAGCGCTTGCGCTGCTCGTCCTTCGAGACGTGCAGGAAGAACTTCCGGACCAGCACGCCCTGCCGCGACAGGTAGCGCTCGTAGGCGTTGATGTCTTCGAAGCGCTCGCGCCAGATGTTCTTCGTCACCAGCTCCGACGGCAGCTGCTGTCTGGCGAGGATGTTCTGGTGGACCCGGACGACCAGCGTCTCTTCGTAGTAGGAGCGGTTGAAGATGCCGATGTGGCCGCGGCGCGGCAGCACCTGGTTGGCGCGCCACAGGAAATCGTGATCGAGCTCCTCGCTCGACGGCGCCTTGAACGAGTGGACCTCGCAGCCCTGCGGATTGACGCCCGACATCACGTGCTTGATGGTGCCGTCCTTGCCGGCGGCGTCCATCGCCTGGAAGATCAGCAGCACCGACCAGCGGTCCTGGGCGTAGAGGCACTCCTGAAGCTCCGCCATGCGCTTGCGGTCCTGCTTCAGCATCTCGCCGGCGATCGGCTTGAGCCGCTTGCCCCAGGGATCGGCGGGTCGATGTCCTTCAACCGGAAGCGCGATCCGTTCGAGATGCGGTAGCGGGCCGCCAGATCCGCGGGCGTGGGAATGACCATAGAAGCGATCCTACTCCGAAGTGGCGCGGGTCGTGCCCCGCCGCGGCGTCACCGCTGCGGCGCCGGCGCGAGGATCGCGAGCACCAGCAGGCGACGGTGGCCGGGATTGCGGACGCCGTGCGCGACGCCCTCGGGCGCAACCAGCAGATCGCCGGCCTTCATCGGCAGCTCCCGGCCTTCGAGCAGGAACAGCCCTTCGCCTTCGAGCACCTGGTAGACCTTGTCCTGTCCGGCGTGCGCGTGCAGCGCATGCTCCTGCCCGGGCTCGAACGCGTTGAGGCCGACCAGCAGCCGCGGCGATTCGAAGATCGTGCTCTTGCCCATCTTCGCGGCCGAGTAGGCGGCGTGCTCGGCGGGGCGGATAATCGATCGGCATGGGCACGTGCACGATTGCCATGGTTTTCTGCGCCTGCATGTTGAGCCGCCAGTAGTCGAGCGTGAACGGCACCGGCTCCGCGGCGGCCAGCTCGGTCACGCGATCGATGAACGCCTGCTTCAGCCGCGCCTCGGGCAGACGCTCGAGATGCGGATGGTAGATCACCGTCGTCACGAACTCCCGATAGTCCGCTTCGGTGGCGAGCGTCGTCGGCGCCTCTTCGAGACTGGTGTCGATGTCGACGAAGCCCGCCTGCGTGCAGTCGATCGGCGGTGACCTCGGCGTTGGCGAATTCCCACGGTCCCGGCCAGTCGCCGAAGTACGGCGCGAACGGACTCGGCGTGCATCACCTGTTCGGCGAGCTCGTGCGCGCGATGCAGGTTCGGCCCGCCGCCGCACTGCGCGTGCAGGCGTCCGCCCGGACGCAGCGTCGCGAAAGATGCCGGCAAACAGCGCCGGGTGATCCTTGATCCAGTGAAAGGTCGCGGTGCTGAACACCAGGTCCGCCCAGCCGGCAAACGGCAGGTCCGGCAGCGAGACCTGCGCGAACGCGACGCGCGAGCCGAGCACCGGCCGCAGGTTGGCGCGCGCGGTCATCAGCATGTTCCACGACCGATCGATCGCGATCAGGCGCCCGCTCGGGCAGCCGCTCCATCAGCTCGCCGGTCAGCCGGCCGCTGCCGCAGCCGGCGTCGATGGCGCGCTCGTCGCCATTGACCGTCAGGCGATTCAGGACCTTCTGCCCCCAGCTCGTTTGCGGCCCGGACACCTTGTGGTACGACGGCCGCATTCCATTCAGTCATGACAGGTCTAGGTAATCTCTACCTTCATGTGCTTTTCCCGCGACGCGGCTGTCGGTCGTCGAGCGCACGCGCAGCGGCGATGCGCGAGACGCGCCGCATCGCGCTGGCCGCGATCATCGAGGCGTACTGGAAGCCGGCCTACAAGTACCTGCGGGTCAAGTGGTCGCTCGACCCGGACGCCGCGGCCGATCTGACGCAGGAATTCTTCACCTCGACGCTCGAGAAGGAAGTGATCGAGCGCTACGATCCGGCGCGGGCGCGATTCCGGACCTACCTGCGCCTGTGCCTGGACGGGTTCGCCGCCAACGCCCGCAAGGCGGAGCACCGGCTGAAGCGCGGCGGCGGCGTGAGCGTCGTGCCGCTCGATTTCGAAACCGCCGAAGGCGAGATCCGATCGCACGAACCGGCGGTCAATGCCGACGTCGACGAGCTGTTCTATCGCGAGTGGGTGCGGGCGCTGCTCGAGCGATCGGTCGCCGACCTCAAGCGCCACGCCGAAGCGCGGGCCGGCCGATCATGTTCGAGGTGTTCGCGCGTTACGACCTGCTCGACGACGCCGAGACGCGCCCGACCTACGCGGAGATCGCGCGCGCGCTGAGCCGTGACACCGGCGACCGTGACCAACCATCTGGCGGCGATGCGGCAGGGAGTTCCGGAAGATCGTGCTGGAGCGGCTGCGCGAGCTGACCTCGAGCGACGAGGAGTGGGAGGCCGAGGCGGCGCGGCTGCTCGGGGCCGCGACACGCGATTCGATCTCCGATCGCGCGATCGATCGGACTGCGCGAGTGCGCGCGGCCTGGCCGGAGCTCGATGCGCGCTACGAGATTACCGGCGTCGCCGGCCACGGCGGCATGGGCACGGTGTATGTCGCGCGCGATCACGTGCTCGATCGCGACGTCGCGGTGAAGGTGCTCGACGTTGCCGATCACGGCGGCTCGCGCGCGGCGCGGCTGCAGCGCGAAGCGCACATCCTGGCGCGGCTCGATCACCCCGGCATCGTGCCGGTGCACGATGCCGGCACGCTGGACGACGGCCGCGCGTTCTACGTGATGAAGCTGGTGCAAGGGCCGGCGGCTCGACGCGGTGATCGCCGAACCGCTGCCACTTGCCGAGCGGCTGACGCTGTTCACGCGCATTCTCGAGGCCGTCGCCTTTGCGCACGCGCACGGCGATCGTGCACCGCGACTTGAAGCCCGAGAACGTGATGGTCGGCGGCTTCGGCGAGGTCTACGTGATGGATTGGGGCGTGGCGCAGGACGGCGGCGCGGACGCCGAGCCCGCCGTCGTCGGCACGCCGGGATTCATGCCGCCCGAGCAGGAGCGGGCGAGCACGGCGTCGATCGCCGGGCCGACGTGTTCGCGCTCGGCGCGATGCTCGGGCACCTGATTGGCGATGCCGAGCCCCGCCGCCGCTGCGCGCGATCGCGACGCAAGGCGCGCAACGACGACGCCGACGCGCGCTACCAGTCGGTCGAGGCGTTCGCGGCCGATCTGGCGCGGTTCCGGAACCAGGATCCGGTCGAGGCGTATCAGGAGTCGTGCGACCGAGCGGCTGGTCCGCATCTATCGGCGCTACGAGTTGCCGATCCTGTTGCTGCTCGCCTACGTCGTGATGCGGTTCGTGCTGCTGATCTGGCGCGGCATCTAGCACGCGCTCGTACACGGCACGCGGTCCGAGAGGTTGAATAGTCGTCCAGGAGGACAGATGAAGCAAACCGGTGTTCGCGATGCTGCTCGGCGGCATCCTCGGCGTGTTCGACGGACTGAGCGCGCTCGATCTCCGGCGCCCCGGAGATTCCGCCGCAAGATCGTCGGCATCGTCGCTGGCTCGACGTTCAAGGGCGTGGTCGCCGGCTTGATCGTCGGCCTGGTCGCGCAGCAAGACGCAGTCGACGGCCGGTCATGGTGGGCGTGGGCCTGGCGGTGGGCGCGTTGTTCGCTTACCTGGTGACGATTGGCACTCCGTATCTTCTGGGAGATCGTCCTGCCTGGATCGATCGTCGGGTTGATCGTCGGCTTCGCGACGGCGAAATATCGCGGCGCGCGTCAGAAGCTCCACGGCATGAAGCCGATCATGCCCCACGCCGACAGATACCCGGAGATGCACGCAGCGCCGCGATCGACACGCGTCAGCGCGTAGGCGCGCAGCGCGCGGCCGGCGCCGCTGCGCCACGCATCGATGGTGAACAGGAATGCGAGGATCGCGGCGGCCGGCAGCAGCACGGTGCCGGCAAATATCGCCGCGGTCCAGACGTTCCTGGTACCGAGCGACGAGGTCGGTGACGTTCAGGCACGCCGATGCACCGGCAGCACGAATGCGATCGCGCACAGCAGCAGAAAGCCCTTCAACCACCAGAAGCCGTCGCGCCGCGCGTCGCGCCCGGCGCTACCCGCCAGCGCATGACCATCCAGATCAGCATCGCTGCCAGCGGCGTCACGACCACCGCGGCCGAGATCAACACCGCCCAGCGGATGATTTCGATCCGCCAGCGCGACCGCCGCTCCGCGTAGCTCGTGCCGCCGGCGAGGATCGGCACACCGTCGGCATCCCTGGTGAACACGCGCGTGGCTTCGGGATCCGCCTCGAAGCGAAACAGCGAGTCCGACACCGGGATCAGCTCCCGGGCCGTCCCGAACACCGGCTTCACCGACAGGCGATCGCCCTGACACCGACATGCTCTCGCCCGACAGCAGCCATTCGAGAAACGCGAGCGCCTGGTTGCGCGGGTTGGCGCGGTGGTAGTAGCCCTCGTAGGCTCGCAGCGTCGATTCGGCGACGGCCGCCTGCGGCTTCGCCGGCGCCTCGATGTCGGCCTTGAGATAGCGCACCGCCAGCTGGCTGATGCGGCGCATCGCCTCCGGCGAGTGCGTGGAGTTGAGCAGCACGACGAAGCCGACGTCGCGCGAGGTCGAGTACGCGTAGCTCGAGACGAAGCCGTCGATGCCGCCGCCGTGACCGAGCATCGGAAAACCTTCGATCGACGAACTGGCGATACCGCTGCCGTAGCCGTTGCGCAGGCCCGCGTCCGACGGCCAGCGTGGTCCGCGGATGTTCCATGTTGCTGAGGTATTCGGGATCGATGACGAGGTCGGTGCGGTCTCGCCCCAGTTGAGCAGCACGTGCACGAAGTTGCCCGAGCTCGAGCGCCGAGGTGTGCAGGTTGCCGGCCGGGACGCAGGTAGATCGGCGAATACGGCACCGCCGGTCCGGTTCGATCGCGATAGCCTTTCGCCAGCAGCGGCTTCGTCGTCCTTGGTCAGGTAGAAGCTGCTGGTCGGCATGCCGGACGGCGTGAAGATGCGCTCGGCGATGCGGTCCTCGAACTTCTCGCCGGTGACCTTCTCGATCAGATGGCCGGCGACGGCGTAGCCGGGATTCGAGTACGACATGCGCGTGCCGGGCCGCCAGCGCACCACTCGCGAGGCCGGATTGATCTCGCAGCACGTTCTCGAGCGACAGCTCCGCCGCATCGGGGCCGGCTGTAGATTTCGTTGAAGTGCATGTCGTCGAAACCGGCGGTGTGCTGCAGCAGGTGGATGACGCGAACCGGATCGGCCGGCTCCCAGGCGTTGTCGATCCGCAGCTCCGGCGCGATCTCGGCGATCGGCGTATCGAGATCGATGTCGCCGTCGAGGTAGAGCTGGACCATCGCGGCGGCGACGAAGGTCTTGCTGATCGAGCCGGCGCGGAAGTGCGTGTCGGCGGTGACCGGCGCGTTGGCTGTCGCGATCGGCGACACCGACGCCCCCGGCCCATTCAATGCCCGACGGTCCGCACCAGCGCGAGGCCGGCGCCAGGCACCCCGGTGTCGCTCAGCACGCTGCTGAACGGCGTTGCGAAACTCCTCGACGGTCTTCGGAAACGGATCCGCCGCGGGCTGCGCGAGCAGCGTGCCCGTCGCCGCAATCGCCAGCACGCAAAGGATCGCGCGCATGCTAGTCGGACACCGCCAGCTCGCCCGGCACGATCGGGCGCGTGCGGGGCAGCAGCCCCAGCCGCGCCATGTTGCCGACGAGCGCGAGAATGCCGCACGAAGATCACCAGCTTGACGATGTCGGAGCCGGTCGATCGGGGCAGCACCTTCCACAGGAACCAGAGGATCGGCTGCGCGATGGTGACCGCCCACACCGAGCCGTAGAAGTAGCGCCGTTCGTGGCCTTCGCCGGCGGTCGAGGCCTTGACGCGCGGCAGCTTGCCGAGCGCGCCGAGCACCCAGAAGGTCCCGGCGATGGGGAAGTAGAACCACTCGTAGATTTGTTTGAGCCGCCACTCCCCGGTGACGATCGCGTAGAGCAGCCCGCCGGCATTGAGCGCCGCGAACGCAATCACTTCGCCCCACGCCATCGTGTAGCAGATGCGCCGATAGAGCGGGTTCGGCCGATCCTCGGTGAAGCGGATGATGTACGGCGCCGGCTCACAGCCGGGAAGCTTGCCGGCGAGTCCGGCGATGCCCGTGCCGAGCAGCACCATGCCGAGCCATGCGAGCAGGCGCTCGTCGAAGCCGCGCTCGAACAGATCGAACGTCAGCGGGCCCGGCGCGATGAAGAACACGAAGATCCAGATCGGCCAGTGGTTGACGCGGTAGTGCAGCTTGTTGCGCGTGCGGATCTTGCGGTCGGATGCCAGTTCGATTCGCACGGCGTGGGTGTCGACCGCGGTGCGAAGGCGCGGCGGCGCGGGTTTGGTCACGTCCATGGCAGCTCGACGGCGCCCCTCGCCTGGCGCTCGGCCAGATCGGGCAGCCCCGACACCAGCCGCAGCACGTCCTCGGGCAGGTCGCGCGGCGACCAGGAGCGCGAATCGACGCAGCCGACGCGCACGAAACCCTCGGCCAGCAGCTGGCCGGCCGCGTCATCGCGGATCTCGAACGCATGATGCAACCGGCGGGGGTTCTCGATGGTGGTCCTGATGCCGACGCGCACGATCTGCCCGGCGCGCGCCGGCGCGCGGAACTTCGACTGGACCTCGACCCGCGGCATCCCGAACTGATGTGAATCGAGCAGCGACTGGCGCGAGCGGCCGAGTGACGCGAACAGCTCCTCCTCGGCGTCCTCGAACCAGCGCAGAAAGTTTGGAAACCACACCACGCCGGCGGCGTCGGTGTCGGACCAATGGACTTTCTTGCGAATTTGAAAGAAGGCGCTCACGCGTTGAGTATAGTTTTTTCATGCAGGGTCACGAAGGCTGGGACGACTACGCCGACGTATTACGACTGGGAGAACGCGCAGACCGTCGGGCGGCGCGACATCGCGTTCTGGCGGCGGAAGCCGGCGCCGGTCGACGGGCCGATCCTCGAGTTGGGGTGCGGAACGGGACGCGTGGCGCTTCCAGTCGCGACGGCGGGCGCGACCGTGATCGGCATCGATCGGTCGGCGTCGATGCTGACGCGCGGCCGGGCGCGGGTCCGCCGGGCGCGGCTCGGCGCGCGCGTCAAACTGATCCGCGGCGACATCCGCCACCTGCCCTTTCCCGACCGGAGCTTTCCCCTGGTGATGGCGCCGTACGGCATTCTTCAGTCGCTGCTCGATGAGAAGCTGCTCTCGGCCACCCTGAAGGATGTGGCGCGCGTCCTGACGCGCAACGGCACCTTCGGCCTGGAGCTGGTCGCCGACCTGCCGGCGTGGGAGGAGTATTCGAAGCGCACCAGCATGCGCGGCCGGCGCGGGCCGAACGGCAAGCCGATCGTCGCTGATTGAATCGGTCAGGCAGGATCGCCGGAAGCACATCACCCGGTTCGAGCAGGAATTCGTCGAGGGCCGGGGCAAGAGCGCGACGCGGACCGAAGTTCACCCTCGCCTTCAGGACGGTGTCGGTGCCCCAGATGGTGCAGCGGCTCGAGAAAGCCGGGCTGGTGGTGTCGGCGGTGCTGGGCGATTACCAGGGCGGTCCGTGGGATTTACGTGCCGATGTGTGGATTATCCTGGCCCGTAGAAGGTAAAATCACCCGTTCAGTTCCGGTTTTATCCTCGATTTTCAGGAGTTTCACCGATGTCTGGCCATTCCAAGTGGCACACGATCAAACACAAGAAGGGCGCCGCCGACGCCAAGCGCGGCAAGATTTTCACGCGCCTGATCAAGGAATTGACGGTCGCGGCCCGTAATGGCGGCGGCGACCCGGGGATGAACCCGCGCCTGCGCACGATCATCGCGGCGGCCAAAGAAGTGAACATGCCCGCCGACAACATCAAGAAGGCGATCCAGCGCGGCACCGGCGAGCTGCCCGGCATCATCTACGAAGAGATCACCTACGAGGCCTACGGTCCCGGCGGATCGGCGCTCATCATCGAGACGCTGACCGACAACAAGAACCGCACGGTCGGCGAGTTGCGCCACATGCTCGAGAAGCACGCCGGCAACCTCGGCGCGACCAACTCGGTGGCGTGGATGTTCACCAAGAAGGGCCTGATCGTCGTCGAGAAGACCAAGGCGGACGAGGAGAAGCTGTTGAGCATCGCGCTCGAGGCCGGCGCCGACGACATGGCGGACGAAGGCGACAACTGGGAAGTGCTGAGCGAGCCGGCGGCGTTCGAGGCGGTGCGCGACGCGGTCAAGGCCTCCGGCGTCGAGCCGGCCAGCGCGCAGGTGGCGATGCTGCCGCAGAACTACGTCAAGCTCACCGGCGCGCCGGCCAACCAGATGATTCGCCTGATGGACGCGCTCGACGATCACGAGGACGTCAAGCAGGTGTGGTCAAACTTCGACATCGAGGAGAAGGAGATCGAGGCCTCACTGGCGTGAGGGTCTTTGGCATCGACCCCGGTTCGGACCGCACCGGTTACGGCTGCATCGACAGCGACGGACGCCGTCATCAGCTGGTTGGGTGCGGCGCCGTTCGCGCGGGGGTCGGTGCCACCTTCCCCGATCAGTTGCTCGATCATCTACCGCGAGCTCAGGGCGCTGCTCGAGGAGCATCGACCCGAGTGCGTGGCCATCGAGAACATCTTTTACGCGACCAACGCGCGCAGCGCGCTGAAGCTGGGCCACGCGCGCGGCGTGGCCATGCTCGCCGCGATTGAATCGGGCGTCACGGTCGTCGAGTACACGCCGGCCGAGATCAAGCGCGCCGTGGTCGGCTACGGTCGCGCCGAGAAGCCGCAGGTCGGGCAGATGGTGAAAATGCTGCTGCGGCCTCGACGCCATTCCAAAGCCGCACGACGCGGCGGATGCGCTGGCGGTGGCGATTTGCCACTTGCACGCGGGCATGCCGATGCGGCCAGCGGTGACCAAGGGCACGACCGCGACCGGGGTGGCCGCCGCTGCCGGCATCAGGCGCGGTCGTGCCAACGAAGTGCACTGGCAAGCGCTGGCGTGACTTCCGCGCCGATGATTGCGCGTCTGCAGCGGCAAGGTCCTCGAGAAGCATCCGAACCGCGTGATCGTCGACGTGTCCGGCGTCGGCTACGACGTGCAGGTGCCGTTGTCGACGTTCTACGGGTGCGGCGAGCCGGGCGCGGCCATCGCGCTTCGCATTCACACGCACGTGCGCGAAGATCAACTGGCGCTCTATGGGTTTGCGACCGAGCTCGAGCTGGTGATGTTCGAAAAACTGATCGCGGTGAGCGGCATCGGACCGAAGCTGGCGCTGTCGGTGCTCTCCGGCATCGAGCCGCGCGATCTGGTCGGCGCCATCCAGCGCAACGACCTGGCGCGGCTGACGGCGATCCCCGGCGTCGGCAAGAAGACCGCCGAGCGCATGTGCGTCGAGCTGCGCGATCGCCTGCCCAAGGCGATCGAAGCGTCGCCGGGCACGGCCGCCGATGCGGTGCGCGACGACCTCGTCTCGGCGCTGGCGAACCTCGGTTACCATCGTCAGGCAATCGACAAGATCGCTCGACAAGCTGCTCACCAGCAGGGACGAGCAGCGCTTTGAGGACGTGCTGCGCGCCGCGCTGAAGGACCTGTCACGCGCATGACCGACCCCCGAGTGCTCACACCCGGGCGCGTCGACGACGATGCGCAGGACGAGGGCCTTCGGCCGCGCCGGCTCGACGACTATGTCGGCCAGGACCGCATCCGCGAGCAACTGCACGTCGCGATCGAGGCCGCGAAAGGCCGCGGCGAGGCGCTCGATCACACGCTGCTCTACGGGCCGCCCGGCCTCGGCAAGACCACGCTCGCGTACGTGATCGCCAATGAGCTGGGCGTGCCGGTTCGAACGACGGCGGGGCCGGTGATCGAGAAGCCGGGCGATCTCGCCGGCATTCTCTCGAACCTGCAGCCGCGCGAAGTGCTGTTCATCGACGAGATCCATCGACTGGCGCCGGCGATCGAGGAGATCCTCTATCCCGCCATGGAGGACTTCGAGCTCGACATCGTGATCGGCCAGGGCCCGGGCGCCCGGTCGGTCAAGGTGCCGGTCGAGCCCTTCACGCTGGTCGGCGCGACGACGCGCGCGGGACTGCTGACCTCGCCGCTGCGCGCGCGCTTCGGCATCGTGCAGCGGCTGGATTTTTATTCGGTCGCCGACATCGAGGAAATCGTGCGCCGCTCCGCGCGCATCATGGGCGTCAAGATGGACGCGCGCCGCCGCGAAGGATATTGCGAGCCGCTCGCGCGGCACACCGCGCATCGTCAACCGCCTGTTGCGGCGGGTGCGCGACTACGCGCAGGTGCGCGCCGACGGCACGGTGACGCTGGAAGTGGCGCACGCCGCGATGGCGCTGCTCGATGTCGATCAGTACGGCTTCGACGAGAGCGATCGGCGGTTGTTGCTGACGGTGATCGACAAGTTCAGCGGCGGCCCGGTCGGGTTGGGCAGTCTCGCGGCGGCGTTGAGCGAAGAGGCCGATGCGATTGAAGATATTTACGAGCCGTATCTGATCCAGAGCGGCTTCCTGGAACGCACACCACGCGGGCGGCTGGCGACAGCGCGCGCGTACGAGTACTTCGGGCGCACCGTGCCCGGGAGGGGGTTGTTTTGAACGTCCGCCGTGTCGAGATCAAGAGCCTGGCCACCTATGTTCCGCCGAAGCTGCTGACCAACGCGGATCTCGAGAAGATGGTCGAGACCACCGACGAGTGGATCCTGCAGCGCACCGGAATCAGGCAGCGTCACATCGTCGATCCGGGCGTCGCGACCAGCGACCTCGCGGCCGAAGCCGCGAGGAAGGCGATCGAGAAGGCGGGGCTGACGCCCGACGACATCGACGTGATCATCGTCGGCACGGTGACGCCCGACATGTTGTTCCCGAGCACCGCGTGCCTGGTGCAGGCCAAGATCGGCGCGAACAACGCGTGGGGCTTCGATCTGTCGGCGGCCTGTTCCGCCTTTACCTATGCGCTGACGGTGGGCAACACGCATCGTCGCGTCGGGCGGCGCCAAGAACGCGCTGGTGATCGGCGCCGACGTGATGTCGAGCATCATCGACTACACCGATCGCGCGACCTGCGTGCTGTTTGGCGACGGCGCCGGCGCGGTGGTGCTCGCGCCCTCGGCGGACGAGAACATCGGCATCCTCGACTTCGATCACATGATCGACGGCAACGGCGGTCCGGCGCTCTGCATGCCGGCCGGCGGCAGCCGGATGCCGGCGTCGCACCAGACCGTGGACGATCGCCTGCACTACGTGAAGCAGGACGGCCAGGCGGTCTTCAAGTTCGCGGTGCGCAACACCGGCGAGATCTGCGAGCGGTTGCTGCGGCGTAACAAGCCTGACCGGCGAGGATCTCGATCTGTTCGTGTCGCACCAGGCCAACAAGCGCATCATCATGTCGGCGGCTGAGAAGATCGGGATGCCGGAAGAGAAGGTCGTGATCAACATCGACAAGTTCGGCAACACCACCGCCGCGACCATTCCGCTGGCGCTCAACGACGCCGTCGAAAGCGGCCGGCTGAAGAAGGGCGATCTGATCCTGCTGACCTCGGTCGGCGCGGGCTTCACGGTCGGGTCGGTCCTGGTGCGCTGGGGAATCTAGACTGTCTCGAACCAGCACGCGCAAGATCGGCTGCCACGCCGTCAATCCTTCCGTAAGTCTTCAAACGCTTCAACGAGTTTGACCAAATGTGTACTTTTGATGACACAAGACGACGGGAATTGTCAGCGGAGCGCATCAGTCTCGGCTAAGTGACTATCAGCCAAACACTTTACGAGTGCTCTTTTCCTGAAAGTTGCCGAGACTTCTGCCCTGTATTGGAACAGACATACCTGCCTAATGATTCTGTCAAAAGCCGTTTATTTGTCTTTAAAGTCATATTAAGTGCTATTTTTTCGACGTTTGACACATCACACACGACTTGGCTCAAGCATTGCTCAACGAGGGAGCCGAATGTTCTTCATCCGCTCCCCCCGTCTCTTCGTTGCGCTGACCGCGCTGCTGGCGTTGGCCGGCAACGCGGCCACGCGTCAACGCCCAGGACAAGCTCGATCAGCGCCTTGCGTGAAGGCAAGCGGTCGGGCAAGTCGCAGCGCGTCATTCTCAAGGCCAGGCCCGGCTACGAGGCGTGGGCGCGCCAGCTGCTCGCGCAGCGCGGGAAGCAGGTCGACGCGGAGTTGCCCAGCATCGGCGCGATGACGGCGGAGCTCAGCGCCGGCGAGCTGGACGCTGTTCTGCAAGGCGTCGGTGTTCGTCGGCTGTTCCGAAGATTCATACGTATCGCCAAGTGGAGCGGCCGCCGACAAGGCGAAGGCCAGAGCCCGAACAAGGACCAGCGGTCCCTCCCGGTGTCAACCCCCGTCTACAGCGCGCCGGCAATCAATACGCTGCTTGGCGACCCTCGGTCTGGCGCCTTCTCCGAGCGCCGGTCACGGCGTGACCGTCGCGGTGATCGATTCAGGAATCCACCCGTCATCGGCGTTTGCCGGCCGCATCAAGGCGTTTTACGACTTCACCTCAGGCAGCATTCGCGCCAGGGCGGCCTTCGACGACTACGGCCATGGCACGCACGTCGCCGGCCTGATTGGCGGCCTGCAGGGCTCGGCCGACCTCGCCTACGAGGGCGTTGCGCCCGGCGTGCAGTTCGTCGGGTTGAAGGTCCTCGACAAGAACGGCGGCGGGCGCACCAGCGACGTGATCCGCGCCATCGAGTTTGCGGTCGCGAACAAGCGACGCTTCGGCATCGACATCATCAACCTCTCGCTCGGCCATCCCATCTTCGAACCGGCCGCAATCCGACCCGCTCGTGCAGGCCGTTGAGAAGGGCCTCCAGGGCCGGCATCATCGTCGTCGCGTCGGCGGGCAACCACGGTGTCAACAAGAACGGTGAAGATTGGTTTTGCCGGCGTCACTTCGCCGGGCAACGCGCCTTCGGCGCTGACGGTCGGCGCGGTCGATCACAAGGCCACCGTGTCACGCGTGACGACCGCCTGGCCGCATACAGCTCGAACGGCCCGACGTGGTACGACGGTCTGGTCAAGCCCGATTTCGTGGCGCCCGGGTCACTTCCTCGCCTCGGAATCGTCGCCGAACAGCTCGCTCTTCAAGACCTATCCGACGCTGCGCAAGAAGGGCAAGTCGGGCAAGGAGTTCATGCAGCTGTCCGGCACCAGCATGTCGGCCGCCGTTGTCAGCGGCGTGGTGGCGCTGCTCAAACAGCAGTCGGCCGTCAGCCTGACGCCGAACCTCGCGAAGGCGGTGCTGCAGTTCACCGCCATCTCGATGAAGGACGACGAAGGCGGTTGACTACAGCCCGCTGCGGCAGGGTACCGGCGAGGTGAACGCGCTCGGTGCCATCAACATCGTGGCCTCGCTGACGCTGACGACGACGGCAACCGAACCGTGGCTGCGTCTCCCCGAAGCGCGCACCACCGCCATCGGCGGCGTGGACTACGCCTGGGCCGGCAACATCGTGTGGGGCGACAACATCGTGTGGGGCGATTCGGTCGCCTACAACCTGCCTGTCTTCGGCCTCAACATCGTCTGGGGCGACAACATCGTCTGGGGCGAGAACATCGTCTGGGGCGACAACGCCAACATTGTCTGGGGCGACAACATCGTCTGGGGCGACAACATCGTCTGGGGCGACAACATCGTCTGGGGCGACAACATTGTCTGGGGCGACAACATCGTCTGGGGCGACAACATCATCTGGGGCAACAACATTGTCTGGGGCGAGAACATCGTCTGGGGCAACCGTGCGTACGACGACAACATCGTGTGGGGCAACCTCAGTGACGACAACATCGTCTGGGGCAACGCCGCGGACCTCCTGAACGGAAAGGGAGGTCGCTAATGGAGAAGATGCCCTACCAGCCCGATCTGGATCGTCCAATCAGCGACGACGACGGCACCCGCGACCCCGACCGCGTCCGAATCGATCAGCAGCGACTGGCGGAATGCGCTGCCGGTGTTGGCCGGAAAGAAAGTGACCCTGCGCGAGCTCGAAGTGTCAGACGCCCCGTCGCTGTTCGCCATGCTGACCCCCGAGGAGGTCTCGCGCTTCATCTCGCCTCCGCCGACCACGGTTGAGGGCTTCGAACGATTCATCACCTGGGCGCGCGCCGAGCGAGCCGCCGGCCGCTACGCGTGCTTCGCGGTGGTGCCGCACAACATGGACACCGCGATTGGCCTCTTCCAGGTCCGCCAGCTCGAACCGGGCTTTGCGACCGCCGAATGGGGTTTCGCGCTCGGTTCCGCGTTCTGGGGCACCGGGATGTTTCTTGACGGCGCGGAAGTAGTCGTGAACTTCGCCATCGAGACCCTCGGCGTGAGTCGTCTTGAAGCGCGCGCGACGGTGGCCAATGGCCGCGGCAACGGCGCGCTTCGCAAGCTCGGCGCGGTTCAGGAAGGTGTTCTCCGCCGATCGTTCCTCAAGAACGGCCAGTTTCTGGACCAGATGCTGTGGTCGATCCTGAGTGAAGAGTGGCGCCAGGGCAAGACCGTGTCGGGCCGCCTGCTCGTCCACTGAAGTTTCCGATCGAAGCGCCGATAAAATATCTCACCCGCGCGACTGCGGGCCTGGCCCGGGTCAGAATGGGGTCAGGGTAAGATACTCGCGCTCGATCCCGGAAACTTGAATGCAACCGATCGGGAAATTCCGGCGGACCTTGCTGGTGTCGCTCGTCCTGAGCGCCGTGAGCGGTGCTCCGTCATTTGCGCGTTCCACTGACGACGCTTTTCTGGCGTCGATCGGACCCGGTCAGTCCGCCCGCCTCATCCTGCAGTTCGCGACGACGGCTGAACGGGACGGCGCGTTCAATCGCCTGCTGGATCTCGGCTTGGCGGTGCGCGCGGTTGATACCGAAGGTGGCCCCGGCCTGGTGGCGTTCGGCAGCGCCGCCGCATTTGGTGGCGAGCTCTCACGCGCCTCGCGGGTGTCCCTCGACGCGGGTGTGCAGGTTCTCGCTTCGCAACCCGCGCGTGACACGTCGGCGCGGATGCGACTGTCGCGCTCGAAAGCACCGCCGCCGCACCGGAACGCCTCGCGGCGCGGCATCGCCGTCGCGATCATTGACTCGGGCTTTGCGCCTCATGCGGACCTGCCGGCAAGCCGCATTCGCGCCTACCGGGACTTCGTTACCGGCAGCACCATCCCGGTCGACGGCTGCGGCCACGGCACCCATGTCGCCGGCATCATCGCCGGCAGCGGCTCGCATTCGGACGGCGCCTATGCCGGCATCGCGCCTGAGGTGGACATCGTGCGCCCTGCGAGTGCTCGGCGATGACTGCGCGGGCAACACCAGCGATGTGATCGACGCGCTCGAGTGGATCGGCCGTCACCACGAGACCTACAACATCAAGGTCGTCAATATCTCGCTCGGCCATGCGGTGCTCGAATCGATCTTCAGCGATCCGCTGGTGCAGGCCGTCGAACGGCTGTCACGCAAGGGTGTGGCGGTCGTCACGGCTGCGGGCAACCAGGGCATCAATCCGGCAACCGGCAATCCTGGCTACGGCGGCGTCGGCGTTCCATGCAATGCACCCTCGGCGATTTGCGTCGGCTCGGTCGACACCAGGGGTTCGCCGGAGCTGTCGGACGATCGCGTGTCGGATTCGAGCTCGCGCGGCCCGACGCGGTTCAATCTTCTCGCCAAGCCGGATCTGGTTGCGCCGGGAGTCAACATCGTGTCGCTTGCGGCTCGGCGCAGCCGCCTGTTTCGCGAGTTCGCGGAGCTCCGCGTGCCCGGCTCGACGGGCGATCCCGAATATTTCAGGTTGTCGGGAACCAGCATGGCGTCGCCGGTGGTGGCGGGCGCGGCGGTGTTGCTGCTGCGCGCCAACCCGCGGCTCGCCGTGAACGCCTTGAAGGTGGCGCTGCAGTTCACGGCGCGCATCCTGCCGTTGACCGACGTGCTGACCCAGGGCGCGGGCGCGCTGAACATCCCCGGCGCCCTCACCCTCGCCGACGCGATCAATCCCAACGTCGCGCACGGCAAGAACTGGATTCGCCATCCGCTGACCGCTGAGAACCGAGACGCGGCCGACAACGTCATTGCGTGGGGCCGCCGCATAATCTACGGCGATCGGTTCGTGCGCCCGGCCAAGGCGGAGCGTCATCTGTTGCGCTGGGACGACGACATCGTGTGGGCCTACGATGCCCTCGCGGACGACCTTGCCTGGCGCGGCGCGGACCGCGACAACATGGTCTGGGGCAACGACGAATCCGACAACCAGGTCTGGGGTATCGACGACAACCTGGTCTGGGGCCACGCCGACAACATCGTCTGGGGCAACAGTGCTGACGACAACATCGTGTGGGGCAACGGCCGCCTGCGCGAGGTATGGGCCGCCAACATCGTGTGGGGCTTCTGGGATGAAAGCCTCGCCTGGGCCTCCATCACGCGCGACAACGACGACAA
Organism: uncultured Acidimicrobiia bacterium; assembly: GCA_963795125.1. Lineage (GTDB taxonomy): Bacteria > Acidobacteriota > Vicinamibacteria > Vicinamibacterales > UBA2999 > 12-FULL-67-14b. Next base: position 500,460 of record CAWCGQ010000004.1, read on the forward strand.
CATCGTGTGGGGCAATTCGGGCTCCACCGGCGGGAGGCGCTAGTTGGAAAAGATGCCGGGCCCACCCAATCCCGAGCGGGCCGCGACCCTGGCGACGCCGTCGGCGGCGACCACGTCGGACTGGCGCGGCGGTCTGCCAGCGCTCGGCGGTGCGAAGTGTGTTCTGCGCGAGTTGCGCGCCGAAGACGCGCCGTCGCTGCTCGCCATGCTGACCACCGAGGAGGTAGCGCGATTCATTTCGCCGCCTCCCACCACGGTCGAAGGCTTCGAACGTTTCATCGCCTGGGCGCGGCGGGAGCGCGAGAAGGGCAATTACATCTGCTACGGCGTCGTTCCCGAGGGCATGACGACTGCCATCGGAGTGTTTCAACTGCGATCGCTCGAGTCCGGGTTCGGCTCATGCGAGTGGGGCTTCGCGCTCGGATCGCAGTACTGGGGCACGGGCCTGTTTGTCGAGGCCGCGCAGGCGATTGTGAGCTTCGGCGTGGATGTCGTCGGCACGCTGCGCTTCGAGGCGCGCGCCGCGATTGCCAATGGCCGCGGCAACGCCGCGCTACGAAAGATCGGCGCCGTCCAGGAAGTGCGTGCTGCGCCGCTCGTTCCTCCGCGACGGTCAGTATCACGACCAGGTGCTGTGGTCGATCCTTGCCGAGGACTGGCGTCTCCAGCGAACCGGCCAACCGGCCGCTGTCCTTCACTAACGTTCGCGCGTCCCGCGTACAATGACCCCGGGGCCGATAGGCCGGGCCCGGTTGTTGTGCTGACCTCAGATTTCAATTTCGAACTTCCCGACGAGCTGATCGCGCAGCAGCCGCCGGCCGATCGCGGCGGCAGCCGGCTGATGGTCGTGGACCGCTCGACCGGCGCCATCACGCACCGCAGCTTTGCCGAGCTGCCGTCGCTGCTGATGCCGGGCGACGTGCTGGTCGTCAACGACACGCGGGTGTTCCCGGCGCGGCTGATCGGGACGCGTCTGCCCGGCGGCGGCGCCGCCGAGTGTTTCCTGATTCGCCCGGCCGCGGAGGCCGACACCTGGATTGCGCTCGTCCATCCCGGCCAGCGCCTGCGCGAGGGCTCGCGCATGGTGTTTGACCGGGCAGGGCACGCGCCTCCACGCGGAGATCCTCGGGCGCCATTTTCACGGGCGACGGACGGTGCGCCTCTGGACCGAGGACGGGTCGCCCGTGCGCGAGACCATCGACGCCATCGGCCATGTGCCGTTGCCGCCGTATATCAAGCGTCCCGACGCCGAGCCGGATCGCGATCGCTATCAAACCATCTACGCGCGCGAGCGCGGCTCGATTGCGGCGCCGACGGCCGGCCTGCATTTCACGCCGGCGATCCTCGAGCAACTGGCGGACCGGGGCGTCGAGCGGGTCCAGCATCACGCTCCACGTCGGTTACGGAACGTTCCAGCCGATCCGGGTCGAGAACGTCGACGAGCACGAGATGGAATCCGAACACTACGAGGTGACGGAGGCCGCGGCCGCCAGCGCTGTCGGCGGCGAAGAAGGAGCATCGCCGCGTGATCGCCGTGGGGACGACGACCACGAGGACGCTGGAGTCGCTGCCGATCGCCGGGGACGGCCGCGTCGGCGCCGGGCGTGGTGAGACGGCGCTCTTCATCAGGCCGGGCCACGATTTCCAGCTCGTCTCCGGTTTGATCACCAACTTCCACCTGCCGCAGTCATCGCTGCTGATGCTGGTGTCGGCGTTTGGCGGGCAGCGGCATGTCCGTGCCGCGTACCGGGAGGCGGTCGAGAACCGCTATCGGTTCTATAGTTACGGCGACGCGATGTTGATAGCGTGAGGACTATGAAGCTGCCCTACGAGGAATTCGACCTCTCCGGCATCAAGACTTATCCGCTGCGATCGCGGCAGAGCAAGGTCGGCCTCGCGCAGTTTGCGACGCCGTACACAGGCGGGCTCCGGCCTCGACGGCCTGCTCAAGTCGCTGCCGTCGCTGCTCGCCGCGCGCGATTTCAAGGATGTCGTCGAAGCGATCGTCACCGCGAAGCGCGACGGGCCGCGCGATCATCTGGGGACTCGGCGCGCACGTCCTCAAGACCGGGCTGTCGCCGGTGATCGTCGATCTGATGGAGCGCGGCTACGTTTCGGCGATCGCCACCAATGGCGCCGGGATCATCCACGACTTCGAGATCGCGTTGTCGGGCGGGACGTCGGAGGACGTCGACGCCACGCTCGGCCAGGGCACGTTCGGCATGGCCGAGGAAACCGGCACGCGAGTTGAATCGCGCGATCACCGACGGCGCGGCCGCGGGCCTGGGACTGGGCCAGTCGGTCGGCAAGTACCTGCACGAGTGCGCGCCCGTCGTTTGCGCAGATCAGCGTGGCGGCGAACGGCGTGGCGGCTGCAGATACCGCTGACCGCGCATGTCGCGATCGGCACCGACATCATCCACATGCATCCGCAGGCGTCCGGCGCGGCGATCGGCGAAGCGAGCCTGCGCGATTTCAGGTACTTCGTCACCTGCGTGTCTCGCCTGGAAGGCGGCGTCTACCTGAACTGCGGATCCGCCGTGGTGCTGCCGGAGGTGTTCCTGAAGGCGGTGGCGATCGCGCGCAACGACGGGACGGTCGCTCGACGGATTGACGACGGTCAACCTGGATTTTCTGCGGCACTATCGGCCGCTGACCAACGTCGTGACGCGTCCGACCGCGGGGAGCGGCCGTGGCTACTCGCTCACCGGGCATCACGAACTGCTGATTCCGCTGCTGGCAGCCGCCCTGATCGAAGCGGCGTAGGGAACTTGCGCCCGAGCGGAATTGCGCGGCCTTAAGGCTGAGATATTATTAGAGGTTCGTGCCCGCCTTCGCACCCGGCTGCGGGGGCGGGGCAAGCCGGAGTAGCTCAGCTGGTTAGAGCACGCGTCTCATAAGCGCGGGGTCGGCGGTTCGAGTCCGCCCTCCGGCACCAACATTGCCAGTCAGCCATCAGACCACCGATCGCGAACAGTTGAACGGACTCCTCGAGCGCGTCCGACGCTATGCGGCCCGGCATTCGTTCTGGACGCCGGAAACCCGTGTGCGTGGCCGCGGTGTCGGGCGGGTCGGACTCGGTCGCGCTCGCGTTGCTGCTCCACGAGCTCGCGTCGCGGGGCGACGCTGGTGTTTGCGGGACTGGCGCATCTCAACCATCACATCCGCGGCGCGGACGCCGACGCCGACGCGGCCTTCTGCCGCGCGCTGGCCGATCGACTTGGCGTGGCCGCGGTGATTGGCGACGCCGATGTGCCCGGCCGAGGCCGCGGAGCATCAGGTGTCGCATCGAGGTCGCCGGCCGCTTCGCCCGGCAGCGCTTCTTTCGCGAGGCGATCGACTCGATCAAGGCCGATCGCGTCGCCGTCGCGCACACCCGGGATGACCAGGCCGAGACGGTGCGTGCTGCGGCTGACCCGCGGCGCCGGCACGAGCGGTCTGTCGGCGATGGCGCCGCGGCGCGCGCAGGTCGTTCGTCCGCTGCTCGACGTCGCCGCGCTCGATCTCCAGGACTGTTGCTTCGCGTCGCGCGGCGAGGACTGGCGCGAGGACGCGACCAATCGCGATCGCGCGATCCCGCGGAACCTGCGTCCGGCACGACGTGATGCCGTTGCTGCGGACGATCAACGCGCAGGCAGACGCCGCGCTGGCGCGCGCCGCGGAGATCCTGCGCGGCGACGAGGAATTTCTCGAAGCGCTTGCCAACGCCGCGTTCATCAGGTGCGTCGAAACAGATACGCGAGGGCACGGTCGCGATTCGCACTGCCGAGTTTCTCGAAGCTGCCGATGGCGCTGGCGCGGCGGGTCGGGCGTTACGCGCTCGAAACCGCCAACCCGTCCCGCACGTATGGCTTAGAAGAGGCCGACGAGCTCTGCTCGCGCCGTGGCGGCCGGCACCGGCGGCAACCTTCCCGGACTGGCCGTGGAACGTTTCGCCGCGAAAGTTGTCTTAGTTAACAGGGGTGCACGGCGCACAGGCGCCGCCTCCGTCGATCCCCTCGAGCTGCGACTGGACGTGCCTGGCACGGTCGAGGCGCCGCATGGCGGCTGGACGGTGACGGCTGAGGTCCGATGGCTCCGCCCGAAACAATGGCTGGGCGGTCGCGGCGCGGGTGATGGTCGATGGACGCCAGCGACCTGGGCTGCTCATTTGATCGTCCGCTACCGGCGTCCCGGCGATCGGCTGCATCCGCTCGGTGCACCGGGGCGCAAGAAAGTGCAAGACGTGCTGGTCGATCGCAAAGTTCCGCGCGACGACCGCGACACGCGTGCCCATCGTCACAACAGAGACGGGCGAAATTGTCTGGGTCGCGGGGCAGGTGTTGGCGGACCGGTTTCGGGTGACCCCGCTCACAAGGAGCGTGGTAGTCTTGACCCTGAGGCGCTAGGGACTCAGGCGTCTGGAGGACGTGTTGAACACGACAGTAAAGAGCGTCGTTTTCTGGGTGGCGATGATCGTTCTGGTCGCCCTGGTGTGGAACTTCTCATCGCGGTTCCAGCGAAACGAGCTGCCGGTCAGCTTCAGCGAATTCATCACGTGGGTTGATTCGGGCCAGGTCGCCACGGTCACGATCACCGGCAACGAACTGACCGGGCAGACGCTGGCCAAGGAAAAATTCCGGACCACGCTGCCGCTGCAGTACGAAGGCCTCGTCAATCGGCTGATCGACAAGAAGGTCATCGTGCAGGCGAAGGAACCGACGGCCTCGCCGTGGGCGGCGCTGCTGTTGTCGTGGGCGCCGATCCTGCTGCTGATCGGCTTCTGGATTTTCTTCATGCGCCAGGTGCAGAGCGGCGGCAACAAGGCGCTGTCGTTCGGCAAGAGCAAGGCGAAGCTGTCGTCGTCTGCGCAGAAGAAGGTCACGTTCCGCGACGTCGCCGGCGCTGAAGAAGCCAAGAGCGAGCTCCAGGAGATCATCGAGTTCCTCAAGGAACCGCAGAAGTTCCAGAAGCTGGGCGGCCGCATTCCGAAGGGCGTGCTGTTGATGGGCCCTCCGGGCACCGGCAAGACGCTGCTGGCGCGCGCCGTCGCGGGCGAAGCCAACGTGCCGTTCTTCTCGATCAGCGGCTCCGACTTCGTCGAGATGTTCGTCGGCGTCGGCGCCTCGCGCGTGCGCGACCTGTTCGAACAGGGCAAGAAGAACGCGCCCTGCATCATCTTCATCGACGAAATCGACGCGGTCGGCCGTCATCGCGGCGCCGGTCTCGGCGGCGGCCACGACGAACGCGAACAGACGCTGAACCAGTTGCTCGTCGAGATGGACGGCTTCGAATCGAACGAAGGCGTCATCCTGATGGCCGCGACCAACCGGCCCGACGTGCTCGATCCGGCGCTGTTGCGCCCGGGCCGTTTCGATCGCCGCGTGATCGTCAACCGCCCCGACGTGCGCGGCCGCGAAGGCATTCTCGCCGTGCACACCCGCAAGATCCCGATGGCCGACGATGTCGACATCAAGATCCTGGCGCGCGGCACGGTCGGCTTCACCGGCGCGGACCTGGCGAACCTGGTGAACGAAGCGGCGCTCAACGCGGCGCGCGACAACAAGAAGCTGGTCTCGATGTACCACTTCGAGTACGCCAAGGACAAGGTGCTGATGGGCGCCGAACGGCGCTCGATGATCGTCACCGAGGACGAGAAGAAGGTCACGGCGATCCACGAAGCCGGTCACGCGCTGCTCGGCATCCTGCTGCCGCACGCCGATCCGCTGCACAAGGTGACGATCGTGCCGCGCGGCATGGCGCTGGGCCTGACCATGTCGCTGCCGACCGACGAGAAGCACAACTACTCGAAGAACTACCTGGTCGATCAGATCGGCATCCTGCTCGGCGGCCGCATCGCCGAGGAGATCACCACCGGCGACATCACCACCGGCGCCGGCAACGACCTCGAGCGCGCCACCGACCTCGCCCGCCGCATGGTCTGCGAGTGGGGCATGAGCGAGAGCATGGGCCCGCTGACCTTCGGCAAGAAGGAAGAGCAGATCTTCCTCGGCCGCGAGATCGCCCAGCACAGCGACTACAGCGAGGACACCGCGCTCAAGATCGACGGCGGAAGTGAAGCGGATTATCAGCGGCCAGTACGATCGCTGCACGGCGCTGCTCAAGGAGCACAAGCAGCGCCTGCAGGACATCGCCGACGCGCTGCTCGCGCGCGAGGTGCTCGACGCCGATCAGGTCCGCCGCCTCGCCTACGGCCATCCGCTCGACGACGCGCCGACGGCAGAGCTGCCGGCCGCCGACGCGACCCCGGCCAAGGAGAAGGAAAAGGTGTCCATCGTTCCGCCGATGGAGCCGATCCGCAAGCCGCTCGCGCAGGAGTGATCGCCGCTCCGCGCCGATCGTTCACCGTTCCGATTCCGGGCCGGGCACCGCTGGTGCTCGGCCCGCGCACTTTGGTGATGGGCGTGATCAACGTCACGCCCGATTCCTTTTCAGACGGCGGCACGGGCGCTCGATCCGCTGCGCGCCCGCGACATCGCGCAGGCGATGGAAGCGTCGGGCGCCGACCTGATCGACATCGGCGCCGAATCAACCCGGCCAGGCGCGCCGCCGCTCGGCGGCGCCGACGAGCTGGCGCGGTTGAGGCCGGTGCTGCAGGCCCTGGCGCCGCACGTCTCCATTCCCGATTTCCATCGACACCTACAAGGCGTCGGTCGCGCAGCTGGCGCTCGATCAGGGCGCCTCGATCGTCAACGACATCAGCGCCTTCGAGTACGACCCGCTGCTCGGGCCGCTGGTGGCCGACCGTCAGGCGCCCGCAATCCTGATGCACACGCGCGGCCGGCCGCAGGACATGTATGCCCACGCCGAGTACTCGCGACGTGGTCGGCAGAGGTGTCAGCGGACCTGCAACGAGCCATCGACCGCGCCCTGGCGCATCGGCATCACACCCGACCGGCTGATCGTCGATCCCGGCCTCGGCTTCGCGAAGCGCGCCGACCAGAGCCTGGCGGCGCTGGCCGGGCTCGAGTCGCTTCGCCGAGCTCGGCTTCCCGCTGCTCGTCGGCCCCTCCCGCAAGTCCTTCCTGACCGCGTCGACCGGGCCGCTGCCGCCGACGGAGCGCGACTGGCCGACGGCCGCGGCGGTGACCGCCGCGGTCCTGGCCGGCGCCCACATCGTCCGGGTCCACTCGGTCGAGAACATGGTCCACGTCGTCCGCGTCGCCGACGCCGTCCGCAAGGCGTGCGGGCAAACCTGAAAGGTCGGTCCCTGCGCGAGTTGTCCGGTAGGATCCTTGGGCCGGCGCCATGAACCCTTCCGAGCTGCTCCAGCGCTTTGCCGAACTGCTGCGACGTCCGCCCGTGACGTGGTGGGACGTGCTCGACATCCTGGTCGTCTCGATCCTGATCTACGAGCTGCTGAAGCTGATCCGCGGCACGCGGGCGGTGCAGATGGCGGTCGGCATCGCGTCGATCGTCGGTCTGTTCTACCTGTCGCGGGGCTTCCAGCTCGAAACGCTCAACTGGCTGATTCGCAACATCATCGGCTACGTCGTGTTCGCGGCGATCGTGCTGATGCAGGCCGACATCCGGCGCGCGCTGGTCCACCTCGGCCGTGGCAAGCTGTTCCGGCGGCTCAACCGCAAGGTCAGCGACGACGACACCGTCGAGGAGCTGGTGGTGGCGGCCACCACCCTGTCGGCGAAGAAGACCGGCGCGATCATCGTGATCGAGCGCTCGATCGGCCTGCGCAACTACATCGAGAGCGGCATCCCGCTCGACGCCAAGCTCACCTACGACCTGCTGGTCAGCATTTTTCAGCCGACCTCGCCGCTGCACGACGGCGCGGTGATCGTGCAGGGCGATCGCGCGGCTGCCGCCGCCTGTTTCCTGCCGCTGACCATCAATCCGCGGCTCAGTCGCGAACTGGGATCGCGCCATCGCGCCGCGATCGGCGTCACCGAAGAGAACGACGCGGTGGCGATCGTGGTGTCGGAGGAGACCGGCCGCATTTCGATCATCGAGGACGGCGATCTCGAGTACGACATCGACAGCGAGCGGCTGCGCACCCGGCTGCAGTCGGTGGTCACCTTGCGCCGCGCCGTCGGCAAGCAGCGGCAGGCCGGATATTCCCTCGGCTGATGGCCTACCATCCCTTCCGCAATCTCGGGCTGAAGTTCCTGTCGACGCTGGTCGCGGCCCTGCTCTGGCTGGTGGTCGCCGGCGAGCGGGTCGTCGAGCGCGTGATGCGCGCGCCGGTCGAGTTCCAGAATCTCCCGGCCGGCCTCGAGCTGGTCGGCAACCCGCCGGACACCGTCGAAGTGCGGCTGCGCGGATCGTCGGGCGCGCTGAGCCGCATGGCGGCCGGCGACATGGCGGCGGTGCATCGATCTGGCGACGGCGCGGCCGGGCCGGCGGCTGTTTCACATCACGCAGAGCCAGGTCACGGTGCCGTACGGCATCGAGATCGTGCAGGTCGGCCCGTCGACGCTGACGATGGAATTCGAGATGTCGGCGATCCGGACGAGTCAAGGTCGAGCCCGACATCGACGGCCGGCCCGCCGCCGGCTACGAGGTCACGCAGGTGACGAGCGATCCGGAGACGGTCGAAGTGGCGGGACCCGAAAGCGCGCTGAAGCGATTGCAGGCGGCGATCACCGAGCCGGTGTCGGTGACCGATCAGACCCGCTCGGTTCGTGAGGTGGTCACCATTGGCGTGCCGGATGCGAGCCTGCGGCTGCGCTCGCCGCAGACCGCGGTGGTGACGGTGACGATTTCTCCAAGGCAACCATGAAGCTATTCGGGACGGACGGTATTCGCGGCAAGGCCGGCAACGCGCCGCTGGTCCCTGACACGGTCGCGCGCGTCGGCGCGGCGCTGGTCAAGACGATGATCGCGAGCGATCCCGGTCATCGACTTCGCTATGTGATCGGACGCGATACGCGCGAGTCGGGCGGCTGGATCGAGGACGAGCTGGCGCGCGGCCTGACCGCCGAGGGCGCGACGGTGGTGAGCGCCGGGGTGGTGCCGACGCCGGCGATCGCCTATCTCGCGCGCACCGAAGGCTTCGACGCGGGGATCGTGATCTCCGCGTCGCACAATCCGTACGAAGACAACGGCATCAAGGTGTTTGGCGGCGCCGGCACGAAACTGACCGAGCAGCTCGAGTCCTCGGTCGAGCGGCTGGTGGCCGACGCCTCGTGGAGCGTTCCCGCCGCCTCCGGCCCGATCGATCGCCGCGACCTGTCCGACCACTACGTCCAGCATCTGCTCGAAATCCTGCACGCACGCCGGCCGCGCTGGCCGGCTCGCGGATCGTGATCGATTGCGCCAACGGCGCCACCACGCCGCTCGCTCCGGCCCTGTTCCGCGACCTTGGGCTTTGACGTCGCGACCATCGGCGTAACGCCCGACGGGCGCAACATCAATCTCGACTGCGGCTCGACCCACCTCGACGGGCTGGCCAGGGCGGTGGTGGCAGCGGGCGCGCGGCTCGGCGTCGCCTTCGACGGCGACGGCGATCGCGCGCTGTTCGTCGATCACACCGGGCAGATCGTCGACGGCGACGCCATCCTGCTGATGGCGGCGATCTACCTGAAGGACCGCGGCAAGTTGCCGGGCCCCGCCGTCGTCGCCACCGTGATGAGCAACATCGGCCTCGAGATCGCGCTGCGCGATCGCGGCATCGCGATGATCCGCACGGCGGTCGGCGACAAGTACGTGATGGAGGAGATGGTCAAGCGCGGCTTCGCGCTCGGCGGCGAGCAGTCGGGCCACGTGATCTTCTCCGATCACCTGTTCACCGGCGACGGCCTGGCGACCGCGCTGAACGTGCTGCGCATCATGGCGGACACCGGCAGGGAGTTGTCGGCGCTGGCGGGCGAGCTGGTCACCTATCCGCAGGTGCTCGTCAACGTGCGGGTGAAGCAGAAGACCGATCTCGAGACGGTGCCGGCGATCACCGACGACGATGACGCAAGGTCGAGGCGCGGCCTCGCCGGGCACGGCCGCCTGCTGGTTCGCTACTCCGGCACCGAGCCGCTGCTGCGGATCATGCTCGAGGGCAAGGACGATGCCGAGATCAGGCGGTGGGCCGAACGAGACTCGCCGGCGTCGTGAAGGAGCATCTTGCCTAAGCTGTCGGTCAACGTGAACAAGATCGCCACCGTGCGCAACTCGCGCGGCGGGCGGCTGCCGTCGGTGATCGAGGCCGTGCGCACCTGCATCGACGCCGGCGCGCCAGGCATTACCGTTCATCCGCGCGCCGACGCGCGCCACATCACCACCGCAGGACGTGCACGACATCGCCGACGAGCTGGCGCCGCTCAAGGGCCGCGTCGAATACAACATCGAGGGCGATCCGCGTCCCGGCTTCCTCGAGCTGGTGCTCGCGGTGAAGCCCGATCAGTGCACGCTGGTGCCGGTGAAGCCCGGCGAGATCACCAGCGAGGCGGGCTGGCCCGCCGACACGCCCGCCGATCAGCTGGCCGGCATTGTCGGCGCGTTGCAGGCGGCGGGCGTCCGGGTGAGCCTGTTCGTCGATCCGGAACCCGCCGCGATTCGCTGGGCCAAGGCACGATCGGCGCGGATCGGGTCGAGTTGTATACCGAGCCCTTCGCGCGCGCCTTCGAGCGCGGCCCCGCCGCCGCCGCCGCCAGCTTCGACGCACTACGCGTGCGGCCGCCAACCTCGCGCACGAGCTCGGCGTCGGCGTCAACGCCGGTCACGATCTCGACCTGAAGAACCTGACGCTCTTCAAGACCCTGCCGCACCTCGATGAGGTGTCGATCGGCCACGCGCTGGTCAGCCGCGCGATCTTTGTCGGCCTCGGTACGGTGGTGAAGGAGTATCTGGCGGCGCTGTCGGCGGTTCTTCTCGCGGTGCTGCTCGAGCGCGTCGAGCGTCGAAGCGGCGGGGCGGCCGGTGACGCTGGCGTCATCGGACGGCGTGACCATCGCCGGTGACTACTTCGAGGCGGCGGCGCTGGACGCGCCGGCGGTCCTGCTCGTCCACATGCTGTCGAAAAGCAAGAGCGAGTGGCGCGACCTCCCGGACCGGATTCGCGAGGCCGGAATCACGGCGCTGGCCATCGACCTGCGCGGGCACGGGCAATCGACGGGCTCCGCCCAGGATCTTCGCGCCATGGTCCAGGATGTACGCGCGGCCGCACTGTGGCTGGCGTCGCGGCCCAACGTGCGCGGCGAGGCGATCGCGATTGTCGGCGCGTCGCTCGGCGCCAGCCTCGCGCTGCTGGCGGCGGTCGAGGTTCCGCAGGTGCGGGCGATCGCGCTGTTGTCGCCGTCGCTCGACTACCGCGGACTGCGGACCGATGTCGGACTGATCAAGCGGCTCGGGGCGCGGTCGATCTGGCTGGCCGCGAGCGCCGAGGATCCGCTGGCGTTGCGGACCCTGCGTGACATGGCCGCGCGAACCGTCCGGCCGCCGCGAGCAGCACGTGTCGAGCGCAGCCGCGCACGGCACGGCGCTGCTCGAACGAGACAACGACGTGGCGCGTACGCTGGTGGACTGGCTGCGCCGCTCGTTGCTATCCTGAGACTTCCCATGCGAGCGGACGCAATCGTTTTCGGCATTGCCGGGGCCCTGTTCGGCCTCATCGTCGGCTGGGTGCTCGGCAGCCAGCAAACCGCGGCGCGTGCGCGGGTCGCCGCGCCCGTGGCCCAGGCCGCGCCGGCTCAGCAGGCGTCGGCGCCGCCGCCGGCGGCGCCGGTCGATCCGGCGCGGATCAAGGCGCTCGAGGAGGCGGCCGGGCAGAATCCCAAGGACGTGCAGTCGCGCGTGCAGCTCGGCAACATGTTCTTCGACGCCGAGCAGTATCCCGCAGGCGATCACCTGGTACGAGCAGGCGCTGGCGCTCAACCCGAACGACACCAACGTGTCGACCGACCTCGGCGTCGCCTACTACTACACCAACCAGCCGGACCGCGCGCTGGCGCAGTTCGACAAGTCGCTGGCGATCGACCCGAAGCACATCAAGACGCTGCTGAACGTCGGCATCGTGCGCGCGTTCGGCAAGCAGGATCTCGCCGGCGCCGGCAAGGCGTGGCAGCAGGTGGTCGATCTCGCCCCGGACTCGCCCGAAGGGCCAGGCGGCGAAGAAGGGTCTCGAAGGCATCAAGAGCGCGCAGGGGACCGGCAGCGGGGGCAAGTAGCCTGATGGCGCGCTTCCTCCTCCTGCTCGCCCTGTTCATCGTCATCGCGCGAGTGTTCTGGCGATTCGTCGATGCGGTGGTACGCGGCGCGTCGGGGCCGGCGCCGCCAGGCGGACGGCGAAGCGGCGCGGCCGCGGCCGGTGAAGATGTCGCCGTGCCCGGTCTGCGGCACCTATGTCGTGCCCGGCAAGGCGATCAGCCTGGTGAGCGGCGGTTCGCCGGTGTATTTCGACAGCGAAAAGTGCCGCGCTGAGTTTCAATCGCGATGAACGCCGAAGAACAGGCACGCGCCGACATCGTCGAGGTGGGACGCCGCCTGTGGGAGCGCGGCTACGTCGCGTCGAACGACGGCAACATCAGCGTTCGCCTCGACGAGACGCGCCTGATCACCACGCCGAAGAACGTGTCGAAGGGATTCATGACCCCCGACATGATGGTGATCACGGATCTCGACGGCAGGAAAATCTCCGGTGAGCGCGATCCGTCGTCGGAATTGAAGATGCACCTCGAGGTGTATCGCAACCGCCCCGACGCGCGGGCGGTGGTGCACGCGCATCCGCCGACCGCCACCGGATTTGCGGTGGCCGGGATTGCGCTCGATCGCGCCGTGCTGGCCGAGGTGATCACGACGCTCGGCAGCATCCCGATCGCCGAGTACGCGACGCCGTCGACCGAGGAGCTGCCGGCGGCGGTGCGGAAGTATGTCAAGGCGCACGACGGCTTGTTGCTCGCCAATCACGGCGCGCTGGCGCTGGCCGGCGACGTGATGTCGGCGTACTACCGGATGGAGACGATCGAGCATTTCGCGAAGATCAGCCTGGTGGCGCGCACGCTCGGCCGGGAGAACATCCTGTCGCGCGACGAGGTCGAGCGGCTGCAGGGCCTGCGCGGGATGTATGGAATCGCTTCGCCGGCGCCGATTTGCACCGACGACTCCAACGCCGGGCGGCGGCGGACAGCTGCGATTGCCAGGTGGTCCAGGCGCCGGATTCGGCCGAGCGTCTGGTCGCCGGCGGGATCCAGGTTCCCGGGTTCCGCCTGCCAGCCGGCGACTCCGACGGTCAATCCGGCGAATCTGACGGGCGAAATTCGACTAACATACCGCGAGCTAACCGCACTGATTGAAGATGCGCTTCGCGCACTGAAATAGACATAGTGGTCTGAAGGCCTCACGACCTCAAGACCTGGAGGATCCGTAATGGGTGAAGCACTCGGCATGATCGAAACCAAGGGCCTGGTCGCGATGATTGAAGCGGCCGACGCCATGGTGAAGGCTGCCAAGGTGACGCTGGTCGGCTGGGAAAAGATCGGCGCGGGCTACGTGACCGCCGTCGTTCGCGGCGACGTGGCCGCGGTGAAGGCGGCGACCGACGCCGGCGCCGCCGCGGCGCGACGCGTCGGCGAGCTGGTCTCGGTGCACGTCATTCCGCGGCCGCACGCCAACCTCGAAGACGTCCTGCCCATCGGCAAGGCGAACGCGAAGGGTTAGTCCGCAGCAGGCGCCGATCGCGCAGACCGCAAAGGGCAAAATGCTACTCGCTCGTATCGTCGGGACCGTGGTCGCGACGAGGAAGGATCCGCGGCTGGTCAGCAGCAAGTTGCTGCTGGCCCGCGCGGTCGACCCCAAGGGCAAAGCCGAAGGCAATTACCTGGTCGCCATCGACACGGTCGATGCCGGCGTCGGCGAGACCGTGCTGATCGTCAGCGGCAGCTCCGCGCGCATGGCGGCCGGCCTGAAGGACACGCCGGTCGACGCCGCGGTGGTCGGCATCGTCGACACCGTCGACCTGTCCGAGTAAGGCCCGCAACCGGCAAACCGTTATGCAGATGGCCCGCGTGATTGGCGACGTCGTCGCCACCCACAAAGATCCCGGCATTCGCAGGCACGACGCTGCTGCTGCGTGCAGCCGATCGGCGCCGACGGCAAGGACGTCGGCCGCCCGCTGGTGGCGGTTGATTCGGTCGGCGCCGGGGTCGGCGAAACCGTGTTCTTCGTGCGCGGCAGGGAAGCGAGTTTTCCGTTTCATCCGGCGGAGATGCCGACCGATGCCGGCATCGTCGGCATCGTCGATCACTACTCAGTCGCGGATCGCGACACGGCCATGATCCTCGCGCGCGTGGTCGGCACGGTCGTCGCGACGTCACAAGCGTCCGCAGTTCGAAGGCGCGAAGCTGCTGCTGGTGCAGCCTGAGACGCCGCAGGGCGAAGCCGAAGGGCGCCACGCTGCTGGCCATTGATTCGGTCGGCGCCGGCGTCAGCGAGCGCGTGCTGGTGGTGCTCGAAGGGCGCGCGGCCGGCGAAGCGCTCGGCAAGAAGCACGCGCCCGTTGACGCGGCGATCATTGGTATCGTCGATCAGCTGGAGTTCGTGGAATGAACGACGACGAGCTGCGATCGCTGATTCGCGCCGCGATCCAGAAGCACATGTCCGCCTCCGCGGTCGGAACCTTCCGGGGCGCCACGGCGCGACGTCGCCTTCGGCCGCGGGCCTGAAGCCGCGGTATCCGATCAGCTTCGGTCAATACCAGCTCGAACGCGCCAAAGACGATACCTCGTGCCTGATCGAACCCGCGGTCCAGTGCAATCACTGCGGCTTTTGTAAGTGCCACGGTCGACAAGGATTCGAGTTGACACCTAAAGTTCTCGTCACCCGAAAACTTCCTTCTCGGTCATCGCCCGGCTCGAAGCAGTCAGCGACGTCGATCTCTATGTCGGCAACGCCGCGATTTCGCGCGAGGAATTGCTGCAGCGCGTCGCCGGCAAGCACGCGATCGTCTGCCTGCTCACCGACGCGATCGACGCCGCGGTGCTCGACGCGGCCGGGCCGCAGCTGAAGATCGTGGCCAACGTCGCGGTCGGCTACAACAACATCGACGTGCGCGGCGTGCCGCGCGCGCGGCATCGCGGTGACCAACACGCCGGACGTCCTGACCAATGCGTGCGCGGACTTCACCTGGGCGCTGATCCTGGCCATCACGCGCCGGCTCGGCGAAGGCGAGCGCGTGGTTCGCGCCGGCGCGTGGGGCGGCTGGGCGCTCGACTACATGCTCGGCATGGAGCTGCGCGGCAAGCAGCTCGGCCTGGTCGGGCTGGGCCGGATCGGCCGCGCCGTCGCCGAGAAGGCGCCGGCGTTCGGCATGACGGTGGCCTACACCGCGCGCACGCACCGCCGATCTTCCCAACGCCACGCAGATGCCGCTCGATCGGCTGCTGTCGACCTCCGACGTCGTGTCGCTGCACTGCCCGATGACGCCGGAGACCAAGCACCTGATCGATCAGAAGGCGCTCACCAAGATGAAGCGCACCGCCTACCTGATCAACACGTCGCGCGGCCCGGTCGTCGACGAGGGCGCGCTCGCCTGGGCGCTCAAGGAGCGCCTGATTGCCGGCGCGGCGCTCGACGTCTACGAGAAGGAGCCGGAGATTCATCCCGGCCTGATGACGCTCGAGAACGTGCTGCTGATTCCGCACCTCGCCAGCGCGACCACCGAGACCCGCACCGCGATGGCGGACCTCGCGGTCTCGAACGCAATTGCCGTCCTGAATGGCCAGCCGCCGATTACGCCGGTGCCCTAGTGCGACCGCTGCCGTAACGCCGGCCGCGCCGGAGCGCGACGCGCCAAGCCGGGTCGAGCGCGTGATGCGCACGCTGGCGCGCGAGATCGACGGCCTCGAGCTGCCGGCGGTCGAGAAGATCTCCGAAAGCCAGAAGGACGATCCGTTTCAGATCCTGATCTCGACGCTGCTCTCGGCGCGGACGCAGGACGCGACGACGCTGGCGGCGTCGACGCGCTTGTTTGCCGATGGCGCGACACGCCGGCAGCCGTCGCCAGGCTGTCGCGTCAGCCAGATCGAAAAGCTGATCTACCCGGTGGGCTTCTATCGCAACAAGGCGGTGTTCGTCAGGGACGCCGCACAGATGATCGTCGACGCAGTTCGGCGGCCGGTGCCGGCAACGCTCGAGGAGATGATCACGCTGCCCGGTGTCGGTCGAAAGACCGCCAACCTGGTGATGATTCTGGCGTTCAAGAGCCGCGAGAACATCTGCGTCGACATCCACGTGCATCGCATCTCGAATCGCCTCGGCTGGGTGCGGACGCGGCACGCCCGAGCAGACCGAGCAGGCGCTCTACCGGCACCGTGCCGCGGCAGTGGTGGCCGGTGGTCAATCTGTATCTGGTCACCTGGGGCCAGAATATGTGCCGTCCGGTGTATCCTCGTTGTCGGCGATTGCGCGCATCGTCACGATGTGCCGGCGGGTTGGAGTGCTCAGGTTGGCAAGGTCAGGCTGATGTGATTCGCCGGATGTTGTTGCTGTTCGCGATCGTCGCCTGCTGGCAACGTGGCGACTCGCCCAGGGACAAGACGTCACCGGGCGCGGGCCCGTCGGTGGTCGTCGTCGAAACCGAGAAGGGCACCTTCGAGTTCGAGACCTATCCGAACGAGGCGCCGAAGACCGTGGCGCACATCCTGGCGCTGATCAACAAGCGCTTCTACAACGGCCAGCGCGCGCATCGCGTGGTCGCCGGCTTCGTGATGCAGTTCGGCGATCAACAGACGCGCGACATGACCAAGGAGAAGATGTGGGGCCGCGTCGCCGGTGAGCCGATCGGCGCGGCCGAGTTCTCCAAGCTGCGCACCCACGTCAAGGGCGCCGTCGGCGATGGCGCACAACGGCGACGCGTCCAAGGCCGACACGCAGTTCTACGTGACGCTGGCCGACACCCCTCGCCTCAACGGCAAGTACGTGGTGTTCGGCAAGGTGATTTCCGGGATGGATGTCGTCGAAAAGATCAAATACGCCGACCGCATCGTCAGAGTAACCGTGCGCGAGGCAAAGTAGCGACGATCCCGGCGAGATCCGGAAAGCGCTCGACCATCTCCGCCGGCATGCGCGCGGTGACCGGCTCGTCGAGCATCTTCTTCAGCGTGGTCGCGTTGGCGACCGACTGCGCCGAGAAGTGGTTGTTCAGGAACAGATAGACCTTGCTGTCTGACCGTCGCGCCGCGCGTTCGCGCACCGGACTTGCTGCGCGATCGGCTCGAGCTCGGCGGGCGAGTAGCAGTAGTTGTAGCGGTCTTCCGACTCGGCGTGGTCCCACCACTGCGCGGCATTGCGGCCGTGGAGCCGCAGGTAATACAAGGTCTGCCGATGCGCCGGGCACGCGCCAGAGGTCCTGCCGGATCGACGAGGAGAACTTCGGCTCGTCGATCTGGACCCACGCGGCGCGATGTTCGCCGAGCAGCGCCGCGGTGTCCGGCGCGTCGCTCCACGACCGGTGGCGCAGCTCGACGGCGAGCGGATAGCCGGCAAACGCCTTCAACAGCCACGACGAGGTAGACCAGTCGCTTCGGGCGTGCGCTGGAAGCTCGACGGAAACTGGATCAGCAGCGGACCGAGCTTGCCGGCCGCCGCGAGCGGATCGATGCCGCCCTTGAACGCGTCGACGTCCGCCTGCGTGACGGGGCCGGGATCGATGGCCAGGCCCGGGATGCGTGAACTTCTGGTACAGCTTCACGGCGAACTCGAAGTCGGCCGGCGTGCGCCTCACCCAGCCCAGCGCGACGTTGGCGCGCGGCTGGCCGTAGAAGGTGCTGTTGACCTCGACGGTGTTGAAGCGCTCGGAATAGAAGCGCAGCTCGTCGAACCCGCGCTCGCGGTCCTCCGGCAGCGGGATAGAAGATGCCGTTCCACGTGCCCTTGCCCGTCGGGTAGTTCCAGCCGGACGTTCCGATCCGCAGAGCCACAGGACTAAAATAATAGGCTGTGAGCTGCGCCTTCCGCGCCGTCTGTGGCCGTGCTGACGATTAACGAGATCTTCCACTCGATCCAGGGCGAGTCGACCTACGCGGGCCGGCCGTGCGTGTTCGTGCGCCTGACCGCGTGCGACCTGCGCTGCCGCTGGTGCGACACCGCCGTACGCCTTCCACGAAGGCCGCAAGATGAGCGTCGACGAGGTGATCGCCGACGTCGAGGCGCGCGGCTGCCCGACCGTCGAGGTCACGGGCGGCGAGCCGCTGCTGCAGCCGGACGTCTATCCGCTGATGCAGCGGCTGCTCGATTCCGGGAAGACGGTGCTGATCGAAACCGGCGGCCATCGCAGCATCGCCAACGTGCCGGCCGGGGTCGATTCGCATCGTGGACGTGAAGTGCCCGGGCTCGGGCGAGTCGGAGAAGAACGACTGGAGCAATCTCGCGCGCTGACCACGCAGCGACGAGGTGAAGTTCGTGATCGCCGATCGGCGCGACTACGAGTTCGCCCGCGACATCGTGCTTCGCGAGCACCTGCCGGCGCGCGTCAACGCGGTGCTGTTCTCGCCGGTGCACGGCGAGCTGGATGCGCAAGCTGCTGTCCGAATGGGTGATTGCCGATCGCCTCGATGTCCGCGTGCAGCTGCAGGTGCACAAGTACATCTGGAGTCCGGAGACGCGTGGGGTCTGACCGGCGGCCGGGACCCGGTGAGCCGACGATGCCGCTGAGCCGTGGTGCTGCTGAGCGGCGGGCTCGATTCCTACACCGCCGCGGCGGTCGCGCAGCGCGACGGCTTTGCGCTGTGCGCGCTGAGCCTCAATTACGGCCAGCGCCATCGTGCGCGAGCTCGAGGCGTCGCGCGCCGTCGCGACGGCGCTCGGCGTCGAGCGGCATCTCGAGCTCGATCTCGATCTGACGACGATCGGCGGATCGGCGCTGACCTCGCCGAGGATCGAGGTGCCGAAGGATCAGCCGATCGATCCCGACGGTCATTCCGAGCACCTACGTGCCGGCGCGCAACACCATCTTCCTGTCGATCGCGATGGGCTGGGCCGAGGTGCTCGGCGCGTCCGACATCTTCATCGGCGTCAACGCGCTCGACTACTCCGGCTACCCCGATTGCCGCCCGGAGTTCATCCGCGCGTTCGAGCAGCTGGCGCGCCTCGCCACCAGGGCCGGTGTCGAGGGCCGGCCGCTGACGGTCCATACGCCGCTGATCGCGCTGTCGAAGGCGGAGATCATCACGTCTCGGCTTGTCGCTCGGCCTCGACTACGGGCTGACCCACAGCTGCTACGACCCGGGACCCGGCGGCCGAGCCGTGCGGCCACTGCGACAGTTGCCGCCTGCGCGCCGCCGGATTTGCAGAAGCGGGTGCCACCGACCCGCTGATCGGGCCGCCACACCCTTCGACTTCGATCAGGACAGGCTGATACCATTCGCGCGGAGTCTCCGACCGCTTTGGCCCAGCCGCTTCGACGCCAGGTCTTTTTCATCGTCGTCATCCTGACGATCCTGGTCTATCGTCGCGATCGGCTACGGCGCGCGCCTGACCTACAACGAGCACGTTCGCCAGCTCGCCGCCGAGACCGGGACCATGGCGGCGACGGTGGTGGTCTATGTCAACCGCAACCTCGAAGCCGCGGACGCGGTGGCGGCCACCGCCTCGCGCCACCCGAGCATGCGCACGCTCGATCCGAGCGCGGCCGCCGAGGTGCTGTCGCCGCTCGTCAGCGGTCGCGGGCTGCTCCACAACGCGCTGCTGGCCGACGCTCGATGGCCGTGCCGGTCGCGTGGGCAAGGCCGCCCGATCCGCAGGTCGAGGGCACGCTCGACCCGGCGTGGCTGAAGGGCGTGGCCGACGACCGGCAAGACCGTAATCAGCCCGATGCTCGGTCAAGGCCGGCGACGCCGCGCACGCGATCGTGCTCGGCTATCCGATCGTCTCGAGTGGTCAAACGGTGATCGGCGTGCTCGGGTTGTCGGTGCATCTCGAAGCGCTCGAGCGCGTGCTGGCGTCGATCCCGCTGCCGGCCGGTTCGGTCGTGACCCTGACCGACGCCGAACAGCGTTGTCGTGGCGCGCAGCCTCGATGCCACCGCGTACGTCGGCCGCTCGGCAGCGCCGGGCGGGAACGCTCGCAATCCGTTCGACGTGCCGGCGTCGACGATTCTGACCGGCGTCGACGGCGTCGAGCGCGTCTTCGGCAATGCGGTCGTCGAGCGCGGGCCGTGGCTGGCCAGCGTCGGTATTCCCGATTTCGGTCGCGCTGTCGAGAACGTGGCCGATCTTCCAGCGGAACTTCGCCATCAGCATCGCGACGACGGTGTTGATCGTGGTGCTGACCTGGGTGTTCGGACGCCGCTGGCTGCAGCGCGTTCGATCACCTCGACGAAACCGCGAAGCGCGTCAGCCGCGGCGACCTGTCGCCCTGCAGCCGCAGCCGATGCCGACCGCGGAGATGGAACATCTCCAGGCAACGGTGGCGAGCATGATCACCAGCCTGCAGAAGGCGCGCGCTTCGATCGCCTCGCAGGTCGACGACGAGCGGCGGATGCGCGAGGAGCTGCAGTCGCTGCAGCAGCAGGTGATCCGGCAGGAGCGCCTGGCGGCGATCGGCGTGCTGGTGTCGGGCGTGGCGCACGAGCTGAACAACCCGCTGCAGGCCATCCTCGGGTTCTGCCGAGCTGCTGCAGATGCAGAAGGACATGCCGGCGCAGGCGCGCGCGGACCTGACGCTGATCCAGAAGGAGAGCACGCGCGCCAGCGCGATCATCCGCAATCTGTCGCGCTTTGGCCGGCAGATGTCGGAGCCGTCGCCGGTGCGGTTGCGCGACGTGGTCGCCTCGGTGCTCGAGCTGCGCCAGCGCAAGCTCGAGGAACTGAACATCGAGGTCGACGTCGACGACCAATCGAAGGGCGTGGTCATGGCGATCTTCACCGAGCTGCAGCAGGTGGTGCTGAACTTCGCGATCAACGCCGAGCAGGCGGTGCTGATGTCCGACTCGCCGCAGCGTCGCATCACCATCAGGACCGGCGATCGCGACGGCTGGTCGTGGATCGAGGTCGAGGATTCGGGGCCTGGCGTGCCGTCCGAGCACGAAGCGAAACTGTTCCAGCCGTTCTACACCACCAAGCCGGTCGGCGAGGGCACCGGGCTCGGCTTGTCGGTCAGCTACGACATCATCCGCTCGCTACCACGGCCGCATCGGCTATCGCCGCGGCGCGGCGGGTGGCGCGGTGTTCTTCTTCGAATTACCGATGGTGGCGAAGGATTAGAGGTTAGTAGAGTTAGAGGTTAGAAGTTAGAGTCTAGGAACTGGCGAACGCTTTCAACCAGCTGCTCGCTCGAGCCCACTAGTCCGCCGCCCTGGGCCAGGTCGGGTTTGCCGCCGCCCTTGCCGCCGAACTCTGCCGATAACTGTTTCAAGACTGCTCCCGCATCGATGCCGGCGGCGCAACCGCGCGCGATCACTACTTGCGCGGGCGTCGTGGTGGTGAAGAGGGCGACAATGGCGTGCGGTTCGGTGGAGGTGGCCGACACCGCGATGGCCTTCAGTCCTTGCGCATCCCAGCCGTCGATGGCTTCGACCGCGACCACCGCGGCCCCCACCCTTTCACCGCTCGTCAAGAATGCGCCGCGCCTCATGAATGGCCAGCTGGTCCTGAAAGCCGCGCACCGTCCGCTGCAGCGCCTTGCTGTCGTTCTGCAGCCGTTCGATCGCGGCCGCCAGTTCGATCGGCGCCACCGACAAATGCCGTTGCGCCTCGGTCAGCGCGCCACGCCAGGTTCGGAAGCGTTGCAGGGCGCGGCCCCCGCAGAGAAACTCGACGCGCGAGCCGCCCTTGAACTTCTCGGACCCGGCGACGGCGATCAGGCCGATCGCACCGGTTCGCTCGACATGGGTGCCGCCGCAGGCGGAGAGATCGAAGTCGCTCACCTCGATCAGCCGCAGCGAGCCGGTGCGGAGCGATTCCTTGCGCAGCGGCATCGCCGCCGCTTCTTCCGCGGTCGCGAAGCGAATGGTGACCGCCCGATTCTCCCAGACAATGCGATTCGCGTCGTCTTCGGCCTCGGCGATCTCCGAGGCGGTCACTTACTCGCGCCAGATCGATCGTCGCCGAAAGCTGTCCCATGTGAAAACTCTGCGTCCGCACTCCGAACAGACGATCGAACGCCGCCGACAACACATGCTGGCCGGTGTGCTGCTGCATGTGATCGAAACGCCGGGCCCAGTCGACTTCACCGGCGACGACGTCCCCTGGCCGCAACGCGCCGGAGACGACGTGCGTAACCTCGCCGTCCTGCCGATCGATCACGTCGATGACCGCCGCGCCTCCGAGCGTGCCAGTGTCAAAGGGCTGGCCGCCAGAAGCCGGATAAAACGCCGTTTGATCGAGCGTCACGTGCAGCCTGCCGCCGTCCGCTGGCTCCGCGGTCAGCACTTTCGCATCGAACGAGGTTCGATACGGCTCGGTGTAGTAGAGGCGGTCGGTCATCGCTGCGGCTATTTCGGCGCCATCCTGAGCGCGCCGTCGAGGCGGATCACTTCGCCGTTCAACATCTCGTTCTCGAGGATGTGGCGCACGAGCGCGCCGTACTCGGCCGGCCGGCCCAGCCGCGACGGGAACGGCACCTGCTGGCCGAGCGACACCCGCGCGGCTTCCGGCAGCGCCGCCAGCAACGGCGTATCGAAGATGCCTGGCGCGATCGTGACGACGCGAATGCCGAGCTGCGCGAACTCGCGCGCGATCGGCAGCGTCATGCCGACAATGCCGCCCTTCGAGGCGGCGTAGGCCGACCTGTCCGATCTGTCCGTCGAACGCCGCGATCGACGCGGTGTTGACGATCACGCCACGCTCGCCGCTGTCGAGCGGCTGGTTCTGCGCGATGCACCGCCGCGGCGAGGCGGATCACGTTGAAGGTGCCGATCAGGTTGATCTTGATGGTCTTCTCGAACAGCTCGAGCGGATGCGGTCCGTTGCGGCCGAGCATCTTGGCGGCGGGACCGATGCCGGCGGCGTTCACCGCGCCGTGCAACCCGCCGAACGACGAGACCGCGAGATCGATGGCGGCCTTGACCTGCTCTTCACTGGTGACGTCGGCCTGCGCGAACCTGGCCTTCGCGCCCATCGCCTGCTCAGCTGCCTTGCCGGTGTCGGCGTTGACGTCGAGCAGCACGACATTGCCGCCCGCCGCCAGAATGGCTTCGGCGGTGGCGCGGCCGAGGCCCGAGGCGCCGCCGGTCACGATGAAGGTCTTTCCCGTAATCTGCATCAAAAAAGCATAGCGTAGAATGAAAGATTCATGACCTACGACAAGCTCTATTACGACGGCGCGTGGCAGGCCTCGAGCGGCACCGACACGATTGCGGTGATCTCGTCCGCGCACCGAGCAGGAAGTGGCGCGCGTGCCGCGCGGCACCGGCGAGGATGTCGATCGCGCCGTCAAGGCGGCGCGGCGCGCCTTCGAATCGTGGAGCCGGGTGGCCGCTCGAAGAGCGCGCGCAGTGGCTCGAGAAGTTGTCGGCCGCGATGAAGACGCGCGTGCCGCAGATTGCCGAGGCGATCGCGCACGAAGTCGGCACCGCGCTCGGGTTCGCGACCAAGGTGCAGGCGGAGTTCCCGATCATGATGATCGGCATGAACGCGAAGTTCATCCGCGAGCGCGAAGCTCGAAGAGGAGCTCGGCAACTCGCTCGTGATCAAGGAGCCGATCGGCGTCGTCGGCTGCGTGACGCCGTGGAATTATCCGCTGCACCAGGTGGTGTGCAAGATTGCGCCGGCGCTTGCCGCCGGCTGCACGGTGGTGCTGAAGCCGGCGGAGATGGCGCCGCTCAGCGCGTTCATGCTCGCCGAGGCCGCGCACGAGATCGGCCTGCCGACGGGCGTGCTCAACGTGGTCTCTGGTTCCGGGCCGCGTCGTCGGCGAAGCCATCGTCGCGCATCCCGACGTCGACATGGTGAGCTTCACCGGTTCGGTCCAGGCCGGCCGCCGCATCGCGTCGGTCGCCGGCGAAGGCATCAAGAAGGTCTGCCTCGAGCTTGGCGGCAAGTCGGCGTTCGTCGTGCTCGACGATGCGCCGTTCGACAAGGCGATTCCCGCGGGCGTCAACAACTGCATGCAGAACTCCGGGCAGACCTGCTCGGCGTGGACGCGCATGCTGGTGCCGCGATCGCGGCACGACGAGGCGGTGGAACTGGCGAAGGCGCAGCTCGCCAAGCTGACGCTCGGCGATCCGTTCGACAAGAACACGCGGCTCGGACCGCTCGCCTCGGCGGCGCAGCGCGACAGCGTGCTCGGCTACATCGAGCAGGGCAGGAAGGAAGGCGCGACCCTGGTGGCCGGCGGCGGCCGGCCGTCGCAGCTGCCGACGGGCTATTTACGTCGAGCCGACGATTTTCGCGAACGTCGACAACCGAGATGAAGATCGCGCAGGAAGAAATCTTCGGGCCGGTGCTGGCGATCGTTCCGTACGACTCGGACGACCGACGCGATCGCGATGGCGAATGATTCCGACTACGGCCTGTCCGGAGGCGTGTGGGCGGCGACGCCGGAGCGCGCGCTCGGCGTCGCCAAGCAGCTGCGCACCGGTCAGGTCGACATCAACGGCGGGCGCTTCAATCCGCTGGCGCCGTTTGGCGGCTACAAGAAGTCCGGCATCGGCCGCGAGATCGGGCCGCTGGCGCTCGAGGAATTCTTCCAGCTGAAGTCGATTCAGCGATAAGCTGTACCGAGCGTGAATGTTTGCCTTCTTCGCGGGTCTCGCTGCCGGCCTGCTGCACGTCTTCTCGGGTCCCGATCACCTCGCGGCCGTCGCGCCCCTGGCGGCCGACGGCGATCGGAGTGGTGGCGCACGGGACTGCAGTGGGGCGTTGGCCACACCGCCGGCGTGCTTGCTGATCGCGACACTGCTGCTGCTCCTGAAGGAGCAGTTGCCGCTCGATGCTGATCTCCGCCTACAGCGAACGCATCGTCGGCGTCTCGCTGATCGCGATTGGATTCTGGGGGCTGCGTGGCGCGTGGCTGCGCAGGCGCGAGGCGCGGCGATCGCACGGCCATTCGCACGCGGGCGCGTCGTTCGCGATGGGCACGGTTCATGGGCTCGCCGGCAGCTCGCACCTGTTTGGCTGTCTGCCGGCGCTGGCGTTTGCCGCGCGCGGCGATTCGATCCTGTTACCTCGCCGGCTTCGGGCGTCGGCGCGATTGCGGGCATGTCGGCGTTCGCGGCGGGAATGGGCCTGCTGGCGACTCGCCTCGGCGGTCATCATCAACGCCGCTACAGCGGCGTTGCTCTACGCCTCTTCAGCGGCCGCGCTGGTGATCGGCGGTTTCTGGCTGGTCGGACATTGAAGCAACCTTCCCGGCATTCTGGCTGCGTTCGTGGTGATGCTGGCGGGCTTCTGGCTCGCCGATCGCATCGGCCAGGCGATTCTCGCGGCGCAGGGCCTGACCGGCGGCAGTCCGCGTCTCGGGTGTTCCGGTCGCGATCGTGCTCGGACTGCTGCTGCGCAACACCCTGCCGCTGCCGGCATCGCTCACGCCGGGCTTGAAGTTTGCGACGACGACGATTCTTCGCGCCGGCATCGTGCTGGTCGGGATCAGGCTCAGCCTGTTCGACGTGCTGAAGCTTGGCATCGCCGGCCTGCCGGTGGTGCTCGCCGCCATCACCACCGGACTGGTCTTCGTCACCTGGTTCAACAAGAAGCTCGGCCTGCCGCCGCGCCTCGGCACGTTGATCGCCGCGGGCACCAGCATCTGCGGCGTCACGGCGATCGTGTCGGTCGCACCGGCGATCGAGGCCGACGAGCGCGAAGTCGCGTATGCGGTCGCCAACGTCGTGGCGTTCGGCCTGTTCGGGATGCTGACGTATCCGTACCTCGCGCACGCGCTGCTCGGATCGTCCGAAACGATCGGCTTGTTCCTCGGCACCGCGGTGCACGACACCTCGCAGGTGGTCGGCGCCGCGCTGACCTACAAGCAGGTCTACGGAGACGACGTGGTGTTGCGGGTGGCGACGGTCACGAAGCTGACGCGCAATATCTTCCTCGCGGCGGTCATTCCGATCCTGACCTGGATGCACATCAAGAATCGCGGCATCGGGCGCATCGGGTGCGTCGGGCGCGGCATCGACCGTCGGTGGCGTCGCTGGTGCCGGGATTCGTGATCGGCTTTCTGGCGATGGCCGTCGTGCGCTCGATCGGCGACTGGACGCTGACCGGCAATGGCGCGGCGTTCGGCGTGTGGAGCGCGGCGCAGTGGGCGGCGATCACCAAGCAGCTCGGCGATTACTGGGCGTCGCAGATTCTGTTGGGGACGGCGATGGCGGCCGTCGGGCTCAACACCAACTTCGCGGTGTTCAAGGGCGTGGGGCTGAAGCCGTTCGCGGTTGGCATGGCGGGCGCGCTGGTCGTCGGCGCCGTCGGCATGACGATGGCGGTGATCTTCGGCCGCTTCGTTCACCTCTGACCGCGTCGAACAGACTACTCTCCTCGTGCGACTCTCGCGGGTATCGCACCAGCCGCAGCAGCGCCTGATTCATCGTGGCATCGATCTGCGACATCGGCACGCGAAATCCCGTGGCCATGAACGCGAACACCAGCGGCTCGTCGTCGA
The DNA here is from genome assembly GCA_963795125.1 of uncultured Acidimicrobiia bacterium. GTDB lineage: Bacteria > Acidobacteriota > Vicinamibacteria > Vicinamibacterales > UBA2999 > 12-FULL-67-14b. Next base: position 526,938 of record CAWCGQ010000004.1, read on the forward strand.
GCGTCATCACGTAGCCCGACAGCGATCGCACGTTCGACATCGATCCGGTCTTCGCCCACACCCGGCCCGCCGCCGGCGTGTCCTTCATGTGATTGGCGAGCGTGCCGCTGACGCCGGCCTGCGGCAGCGCCGCGCGGAACGGCTCCAGGTGCCGCGGGTCGCGCCAGACCGCGGTCAGCACGCGCATCAGCACGTCCGGCGACAGGTAGTCGTTGCGCGACAGATCCCGAGCCGTCGCGAGCGACGTAGCGCTCCGGCGGGAACGCCCCACTTCGACAGCGTGTCGCGAACCACCGCGAGGCCCGCGTCGGCGGTGGCTTCGCCGGTAGTCGGCGCCAGCGAGCGCAGCATCGTTTCGGCGTATTCGTTGCGGCTCCACTTCAGGCACACATCGATGATCGTGCGCGAGCGCCGCCGACTGGTCCTCGAGCAGCAGCGTCGCCTTGCCATAGTCCGGCTTGACCCGCGCATCGTCGATATCCAGCGAGTTGCCGCCGACGAAGATGCCGTTGCGCGCCAGCGCTTCACGCAGCGCGTTGAGATACAGGAGGGTCGGGATTCGGTACCGACGCTGTCCTGGCTGATCGCCGGCGCGCCGATGGCCATCTGCCCGCTGACGCGCAGCACGTTCGATCCGGGAATGCGCTCGAGCGAGACGCGGCTCGGCTGACCCTCGGCGACGGTCGTCACGCGCGTGGTCGAGGATGATGCCGCTGCCAGGAGGCGACACGCTGATGATCGCGCGCGCGCCCGGCTCCACGTCCCGGCCCGATCAGCAGCTCGATCTGGTTCTCGTTGTACTGCAGCGCACCGACCGCGGCGCCGTAGCCGACGACTGAGATCGTCCCAGGCCCAGCCGATGCCCCAGCCCGGCTCGGCGAACGCATTGTCGTCGCCGATCAGCTGGCCGCCGATGCGGCGGACGCCCTTCTGCGTACAACTGCTTCGCCCACGCATCGAACGCGCCCCAGCGTTCGGGATGCCGCGGATTGATGGTCGGATCGCCGTTGGACACGATCACCAGATCGCCGTCGAGATCGCCGCCGGTGAGTGGCCCGGTGGCGTAGATCTTCGTTGTGTAGCGGTAGTCCCAGCCGAGCTTCTCGGCGGCGACGGCGCTCGTCACGATCTTCATGGTCGACGCCGGCGTCTGCATCCGCGACGGCGTTCAGGCTGTAGAGGGTGTCGTCGTGCTTGAGCGAGCGCACCACCACCGACCACAAGGCGTGATCGATGGTGGATTGGGTGAAGATGACGCCGAGGTCGCGGCGCAGTTGCTCGTCGACCGGCGGCTCGCCGGCGGCCCGCGATAGCGCCGGTGGCTGGACGAGGTTGACGCGCAGCCGGTCAGCAGGACGAGCGCGGCGACGACGAGGCCCCGTCGACTCGCGGTCCGATCGCTGCGCGACCGGACCGCTCGTTCAGGGCGAGCGCTCACTTCTTCTCTTCCGCCTTCGGTGCTGCGGCGGGGCCTCTGGCGGCGTCACCACGGCGTCGAACGCCTGCAGGGCCGCGCGCATCGACATCTGCTCGATCTTCGCGACCACGTCTTCGCCGTCGCGCTTGCCGTAACGCGTTGTCGCCGACCTGCCCGAAGCGCACGCGCTCGAACTTGCCGTCGTCGAAACTGGCGCTGACGACCAGCGCCGGCTTGTCGAGGCCGGTCTTGGTCTTGCCGTCGACGAACGACTCGGCCTTGATCGTCACCAGCTTGTTGAGCAGGTCGTCCATCGCCGCCGGGTCGGCGGTATGACTCGCGCCGCCGACGCGCGTCACCTTCCAGGTCTCGGGATCGGTCGGCTGCGCGCCCTTGACCTTCTCGAACTCGTAGGTCTTCGGGCCGCCCGGCGAATCGAGCACCGCGCGGAGCCTGGCGACATAGAACGGGCCGGAACTCGAACAGCTCCTTCTTGCGATAGTCGTCGAAGCTCTTGTTGAGGTCGGTCTGCAGCGTGCTGTCGACGGTGAAGACCATCGGCCGCGCGGCGTCGCGCGCGTAGGTCTCGCCGTTCTCGGTCTTGCCGACCTGCGAGCACCGTCTTGGCGCTGCCGGCGCCGATCGTCACCGTCATCGACGGCTTGTCGAGGCCGTACTTCGCGAAGTCGGTCGCGTTCTCCTCCAGCATCTTCGACATGTTGGCGGAGGACAGGCGCGAGATGAAGCCTTCGATGGCGCTGTAGTCGCTGCGCGACGCCACCGGCTTCACCACCGTCCATTCGCGTGCCCGATCGCGCCAGCTCGAGCGAGCCGGCGCCCTTGACCAGCACCAGCGAATCCGCCTTGTCGCGATCGAACTTCAGGATCTTCTTGTCGCGCAGATCGAACGGCGTGCGGTTGAAGGTGGTTTCCTGGAAGGACGACACCAGGAACACGCGCTTCTGGTCGTCTCTTGAGCGCGTAGATCTCGCCCTGCGTCGCGTTCTTGTTGCCGAGCTTCAACTGTGCCCGACGCGCCGCCCTCGGCCTTGTACTCGACGGTGATCGGCGGGTTGGCGAGACCGAACTGTTCGAGGTTGGTCGCGTTCTCGTCGACCACGCGCACGATCTCGACGTTGGCCAGCGCCGTCGGCCATGCCGATGGCTTCGGGTGGATCGGCATCGATCGGCGCCGGCTCGACCAGCTTCCAGCCGCCATCGGTCTTCTTCAGCAGGGTCGACTGGCCCTCGAACGTGACGCGCAGCTCGTTGATCTTGTCGACGTCGACGGTGAAGACTTTCTCCTTGGCGGCCGACCGACCCATCGGCGCTGGCCGCCGGCCGTTTCGAATCGACGAAGTAGATATACGCACCGAGCCCCGCCAGCACGACGACGAGGATCAGCGTGGAGGTCAGGCCCCGCATGTCAGCGCCTCTTCCACCAGGTGTAGATGCCGGACGCGAACACGAGACCCGGGATGATGAACAGCATCAGGATCATGATCCGGTTCTGCTGATCGGCGGTCATCGTCAGGCGGCGATCTTCCGGCTGGCGCGGCCGCACCGCGATCAGGTTCTCCTGCTGCGACAGCCAGTTCAGCGTGTTCACGAAGAAGTCCGGTTGCCGGCAGGCCGATCGCGATGTTCGCCGCGAAGTCCGAGTCGCCATCGCGACGACGCGTGATTCAGGCTTGCGCTCCGAATCGGGTGATGCCGGGCTCGCGTTCCGGACGGCGGCGGCGGCGTGACCGTGGCCGGCGCCGACACCGCGAGCGCCCACCGTGATCGGTCCCTGCTTGTCGCCCTTGTCGGCGTTGAACTCGACCTGCGCCTTGCCGGACGACGAGCCGGCGATGTCGGCCTCCGACCAGCTTTGCGGACCGGTGTTCACGAGCGGCTGCGCGATGTGCGAGTTCGAGCCGCCTTCGATCGGCGCCATCGAGCGCGCCATCGGATAGGCGGTGATCACGCGGAAGCCCTCGGTGATCGGATGCGGCGGATACTGCGCCGCCACCGGCACCGACGCGTCGGTGCCGAGCATCTGGCCCATGCTGCTCGCGATCGAGCATGACGTCGGTGCCGGCGCGGATGCCCCAGTCGGCGAGAAACTGCGTCAGCAGCGGCTGAGCGGGTCCCTTGAGCAGCGGATCGAGCAGCACCATCACCTTGCCGCCCTTCGCGACATAGGCGGTGAGCGCCTCGATCTCCGGCGGGAAGAAGTCGGTCGTCGGACCGGCGATCACGACGACCGTCGCGTCGTCCGGGATGGTCTTCTGCTGGATCAGCACCAGCGACTCGACGGCGAAGTTGTCCTGCTTCATCGCCTCGACGGCGGTGCTGTAGCCGGCGCGGTCGCTCGACGCCGATGTCCTTCTCGCCGTGCCCCTGCGTGAAGTAGACCTTGCGCGTGGTCGCCGGTCACCACCTTGATCAGCGCGTTGGTCAGCTCCTGTTCATTGGACGAGGTGACGCGCTCGGTGCGGCCCTTGTACTCGAACAGGATGGTCGGCAGGCTCTCGATCTTCGCCGCCGCGGCGCGGGTCGGCTCGCGATCCGGATCGATGTACTCGGTCGTGAGCTTGGTGGTCTGGTACTGGAACTCGTCGAGCCGATCCCGGTGCGCGTCCTGACGGGTGATCTGGTCGAAGACGGTCACGTGCACCGGTTCCTTGCAGGTCCTTCAGGATCCTGATGGTCTGGTCCGAGAGGCTGTAGACCTGGTTGGCGGTGAAGTCCCACCGCTTGTTCTGGCGGGTGCCGAGGTAGTTGACCGCCACCAGGATCGCCGAGGAACACCACGATGCTGACAATCGACATGGTGCCGTACTTGGCGCCGCGGCCCTTGTAGAACTCGGCGACGTCGCGCCACTGGCCGGCCATGTAGATCAGCACCGAGACCAGGCCCGCCCAGGCCGCGTAGGTCGCGTACTGATTCCATTCCGGATAGAACATGCGGACGGCGACGGCGCCGAACACCAGCGCCGTGCCGATCCAACCGATGATGCCGAATATCTTCTGCATGATTAGCCCCGCCACCTTTCGCTGTCGACCGACTTGGCGGTGAGGAAGAGGCCGAAGGCCATGAAGCTCAGGTAGTAGATCACGTGCTTGGTGTCGATGATGCCCTTGGCGAAGTCATCGAAGTGCTCGGTGAGCGACAGGTACTGCAGGACCGCCTGCGTGGTCGGGCCGACGAAGGTGCTGATCCAGCTGATCACCCAGAGCATCAGGAACACCGCGAAGGTGGCCATCGCGGCGACGATCTGATTCTTGGTCAGGCTCGAGATGAACAGGCCGAGCGACAGGAAGCAGCCGCCCATCAGCAGCAGGCCCGAGGTAGCCGGTCGCAATCGGCTTCCATTCGGGATTGCCGAAGATGAACAGGATGGCCATGTGGATCGAGGGTCACCGCGAGCATCGCCGCGTAGAGCAACATCGCGCCGATGAACTTGCCGAGGATGATCTCGACGTCGGTCACCGGCGAGGTGAGCAGCAGCTCGATCGTGCCGGAGCGCTTTTCCTCCGAGTAGGTGCGCATCGTGATCAGCGGAAACAGGAACAGCATGATCACCGTGGTGTTCATCAGCGTCGGGCCGACGAGCATCTGGTTGATGTTCAGCGTCTGCGTCGGGTTCATGCCGGTCTGCATGCTCTGCTGCTCGAAGTAGGCGAGCGGCACGTAGAAGAACCATCCGAACAGCAGTGCGAAGAAGCCGATCAGCACGTAGGCGATCGGGCTCGAGAAGTAGGCGTTCAGCTCGCGCTGGGCGATGGCGAGGGTGTTACGCATTGGTCACCTCGCCTTCGCCGTGTTGGCGGCTTCGGCGGAGCCTTCGCCGTTGCTGGCGGCTCCGGCGGAGCCGTCGGCTGCCTGGCTGCCGTCCGCCGTTTCTTCCGTTGTCAGGCTCAGGAAGATGTCCTCGAGGCTCATGCGCATCGGCCGGAGCTCGAGCAGCCCCCAGCCGCCGCGCACGATGGCGTCGGCGACGGCGCTGCGAATGTCGGCGCCCTTCTCGCTGTCGACCTCGAAGCCAACGGCGCTCGTCGCGCATGCTCCGCGACGTTGACGCGGACGACGCCGGGAATCGACTGCAGCGCGCGTTGCGACATCCGTCGCGGGGCCTTGCGCCTGCACGAACATCGTCACGGCGCCGCGCAGCCGCTCGGTCAGCGCCTCCGGCGTATCGGTGGCGACGACCTTGCCCTTGCTGATGATCACCACCTTCTGGCAGGTCTGCGCGACCTCGGGCAGGATGTGGGTGCTCAGGACGATGGTGTGATTGCCCTTGAGCTCGCGAATCAGCTGCCGGGTCTCGATGATCTGTTTCGGATCGAGGCCGGCGGTCGGCTCGTCGAGCACGAGCACTTCGGGCTCGTGGATCAGCGCCTGCGCGAGGCCGACGCGCTGCTTGTAGCCCTTCGAGAGCTTGCCGCAGTGGCGGTCGGCCATGTCGGCGACCCAGGTTTTCTTCATCACCGCGTCGACGCGATCCGTCGAGGTTCGCGCGCACGCCCTTGATCTTCGCGACGAAGCGCAGGTACTCGCGCACCGTCATGTCGGGATAGAGCGGCGGGGTCTCCGGCAGGTAGCCGGTGCGTCGCTTGGCCTCGAGCGGCTGCTCGAACACGTCGAAGCCGGCGACCGTCGCCTTGCCCTCGGTGGCCGGCATGTAGCCGGTGATGATCCGCATGGTCGTGGTCTTGCCGGCGCCATTCGGGCCGAGAAACCCGAGAATTTCGCCCGACTCCGCTCGAAAACTGACGTCGTCAACGGCCGTAAACGGGCCGTACTTCTTGCGAAAGGTGCTGAACCTCAATCACGAGGATCTCCGGAAATTAGGAAACGGGTGTAAGCTCTACACTGCTGTCGGCCTGGTTGGCGTAAACCTAATGGATACGCAAATTAGGCTCACCCAGCCCCCCATCCTAGTCGAACCGCTTTTGGGCGGCAAGTTACACCGATGAAACGATTGATTGTCGTTTTGGTAATGGTGCTTGCGGTCGTGGCCGCGGGCTCGGGGTGGTGGTGGGTGCGCAGCTCCCTTCCGATCCTCGACGGTCAGCTCCGCTGCCCGGCCTTCGGCGCCGGTCGAAGTGCTGATCGACGCGCACGGCGTGCCGTCGGTCTACGCGCGCGAACTGGACGACGCGTGGTTTGCCGCGGGGGTGCTGCATGCGCGCGACCGCCGGTGGCAGATGGAGCTGTATCGCCGCGTGACCATGGGCCGGCTGTCGGAGATCCTCGGCGACGACGACGATTCCATTCGATCAGCGATTCCTGACGCTCGGCCTGCGCGACGGCGCGAAGGCGGAGTGGGAGCGTGCCGCGCCGCCGGTGCGGCTGGCGCTCGAGCGCTACGCGGCCGGTGTGAACGCGGCGTCCGCGGAACTGGTCGGACGCAAGCGCCCGGTCGAGTTTCAGATTCTCGGCATCACGCCGCCGCCGTGGGAGCCGATCGATTCGCTCGCCGTCGGCCGCCTGCTGGCGTGGCGGCTGGCGGAGAATCACCAGGCCGAGCTGGTGCGCGGGGCGCTTGCGGCCAGAAGTTTGGAGACGAGACGGCGCGGTTTCTCACCGGCCGGTATCCGGGAAGCGCGCCGGCCATTCTCCAGGATCCGCCCGCGGTTCCGGTTAGCCCCACCGACGGCGACGGCCTCCAAGGTTGTTGCTGGTTCGTTCACGCCGCCCCCGCGCGGCCTCGAATGGCTGTCGGCCGGGGCGCGCCGCGGCAACAGCAACAACTGGGTGCTCGCCGGCGGCCGGACGAAGTCCGGCCGCCCGATCCTCGCCAACGATCCGCACCTGCAGATCGAGTTCCCGTCGGTGTGGTACGAGATGCACCTGGTGGCGGCCGGGCCTCGACGTGATCGGCGTGACCATTCCCGGCGTGCCGTTCGTCGCGCTCGGACACAACGCGCGCATTGCGTGGGGCATGACCGCGACCGGCGCCGACGTGCAGGACCTCGTGCGCGAGCGCATCGATGTCGGCAGGAAGCGATCGATGTATCGCGGCGAGTGGGTGCCGATCGAATCGGTGACCGCCGACATCCCGGTGCGCGGGCGCAGCGGCGCATTCCCGTTCGAGGTCTGGAAGACGCGCAACGGTCCGATCTTCGCCGACGTCGATCCCGATTGGGATGCGCCGCCGTCGTGGCTGTCGCCCGATGGCCGGCCGTCGCGACGAGCGCCGCGCCTATTCGTTGCAGTGGGACGCGTCGGGCGATTTCGCCACCGCGTTTGAAGCCATCAACCGCGCCGGCGACTGGACCACGTTCACGACGGCCATTGGCGCTTTCGCCGCGCCCTCGATGAACATCGTCTACGCCGACGTCGACGGCAACATCGGCTACGCGATGTCGGGGAAGTTGCCGGTGCGCGCCAGCGGCGACGGCACGCTGCCCGCCGACGGCAATGCAGCGCCGGCCTGGATCGGATCGATCGAGCCGGCGCGCGCTGCCGCGTGCCTTCAACCCGCCATCGGGACTGATCTACTCGGCGAACAACGAGATCGATCGCGCGTTCAGCGGCCTGATTACGCGCGACTGGACCGCCGCGTTCCGGGCGTCGCGGCTTGCGCGATCAGTTGTCGAAGTGCCGAGGCGGTCGATCTCGATGCGAAATGGCCGCGCTGCAGAACGATCGCCGCAGCGTCGCCGCGGATCTCGTGCTGGCCGGCGTCGATGCGGCGATCAAGACCGGGCGCAGCCGGACCGGCGAGGCGTCGTCGGTGGTGCTGCTCGAGCAGCTCGCCAAGTGGGATCGCGTGGTCGATGCGCGTCCGGTGGTGTCGCTGTACGAAGCGTTCGAGGACGCGGTGTGGCGGCGCACGTTCTTCGACGAGATGGACGAGCCGCTGTTCTCGCGGTTCTACGAGTGGGCCGGCGCGGAGAAACCGGCCGGACTGTATTCGGTGATCGAGGATCGCCAGTCGCGCTGGTTCGACGACATCACCACGGTCGAGAAGCGCGAATCACGCGACGACATCTTCCTGCTCGCGATTCGAGATGCCGACGAGAAATTGCAGGCCGACTGGGGCGGCGAGTCGCGAGCGCGGCTGGGATCGCGTGCACGCGGCGCGCTTCAGCCACCCGCTCGGCGGCGTCGCGTTTCCACTCCGGTGGTTGTTCGATCGCGGCCCGGTGCCGGTCGAGGGCGACGGCACCACGGTCATGCGGATCAGCTGGAACCGCATGACGCCGTTCGCGGCGTGGGAGCACCCGTCGTGGCGGCAGCTCTTCGACGTCGGGCAGTGGGACGACTCGCGCGTGACGCTGCCGACCGGGCAGTCGGGCCACCCGATGAGCCCGTTCTACTTCGATCAGAACGATACCTGGCGCACCGGGCAGTACCGGACCCAGGCGTTCTCGCGCGCCGCCGTCCAGCGCGCGTCCCGACACCGCCTGCTGCTGGTGCCGTAGCAGCGCTCGAGCCCTCCGCACCCCTGACGCCGGCGGCACTTGACGGCGCGAACGCTTTGCCGCTAATATATGAACAACTGCTCATATGTTCATAGATCCAGACGTCTGCGCCCTGGTCCAGATTGACTTGTCCCGCGTCCGGAAGATTCGCGCCGCCCTGGTCGCGCCGTCGGCCGTGCAGGGCCTCGCCGACACCTTCAGCGCCCTCGGCGATCCGACCCGCGTCAGGATTCTTGACGCGCTGTCGCACGGCGAGTTGTGCGTCTGCGATCTGGCCGCGGTGCTCAGCCTCAGCCAGTCGGCCGTCTCGCATCAGCTGCGCCTGCTGCGCGGCCTGCGGCTGGTGCGCCCGCGCCGCGCCGGCCGCGTGGTGTTCTACTCGCTCGACGATCAGCACATCATGTCGCTCTTCAGGCAGACGCTGCAGCACGTCGAGGAACCTGCGGCCGGCGCCGCCGCCCGGCCCCGCCGCGCCAGGGCCGCGCGATGAGCGCCACCGCCACGCACGCCATCGGCTGCTCCCACTGTGACGAGCCGGCGCCGACCGGTGCCGGCATCCGCGGCTGGTTCACCGCCGTGGCCGCAGCCCTGGTGGTGACGGCGTGCGGGCTGGCCTGGTTGACGCCCTTTCCCGAGTGGTCGATCGCGCTCTTCCTGGTCGCCACCACGGTCGGCGCGGTGTTTCCGGCGCAACGCGCGTGGCAATCGATCAGGCGCGGCACGCTCGACATCAATGTGCTGATGGTCGTCGCCGTGCTCGGCGCGGTGGCGATCCGTCAGTTCGAAGAAGCGGCGATGGTGGTGTCGCTGTTCGCGCTCGCACAGTGGCTCGAGGCGCAAAGTCTCGATCGGGCGCGGCGGGCAATCGGCAAGCTGATCGATCTGGCGCCGCCCGTGGTGCTGATCCGCGACCAGGACGGCGAGCGGATCGTGGCGATCGAAGCGGTCGATCCGGGCGCGCTGATGATCGTCAAGCCCGGCGAGACGATTCGCGCTCGACGGCATCGTCCGCCACGGGCAGTCCGACGTCAATCAGGCGCCGATCACCGGTGAGTCGCTGCCGGTCGAGAAGCTTGAAGGCGACGAAGTGTTTGCCGGCACGATCAACGGTCATGGCGCCTTGTCGGTGGCGGTCACTCGACGCCGCGCCGACACGACGCTGGCGCGGATCGTCTACCTGGTCGAGTCGGCGCAGGCGAAACGCGCGCCGATGCAGCAGTTCATCGATCGATTTGCCGCGTGGTACACGCCGGCGGTGGTCCTGGTCGCCGTGCTCGTGGCGACGGTGCCGGCGCTCGTGTTCGGCCAGCCGGCCGAGGCATGGGTGTATCGCGCGCTGGTGCTGCTCGTCGTCTCGTGCCCGTGCGCGCTGGTCATCTCCACGCCGGTCTCGATCGTCTCGGCGCTGGCCGGCGCGGCGCAGCAGGGCGTGCTGGTGAAGGGCGGCATCCACCTCGAGCGCCTCGCCGGCGTGCGGGTGGTTGCGTTCGACAAGACCGGCACCGTGACGACGGGGAGACTCACGCTCGACGCGGTGCATCCGGTGGACGGCTACACCGCGGACGAGGTCGTCAGTCTTGCCGCGTCGGTCGAATCACAATCCGAGCACCCGATCGCCGCCGCGATCGTCGCCGCCGCCCGCGCGCAGAGGCGTGCGCATTGAGTCGCCCGCCGGCGTGCGCGCGCTGCCCGGGCTCGGCGTCGAGGGCCGCGTACAGGCGGCGGAGGTCGCGTGCGGAACGCCGCGCCTGTTCAGCGAGCGCGGCGTGATGACGCCGGTCGATTGCCGCGCTCGCCCACGAAGTGGTGCGGATGGGCATGTCGCCGATCGTCGTGGCCCGTAACGGCACGCCGATCGGCATGCTCGGCGTCACCGATCGCCCGAAAGGGAATGCGGCGAACGTGGTCGCCGACCTCCGCGCGCAGGGCATCACCCGGGTCGCGATGCTCACCGGCGATCACGACGCCGCGGCGCAAGCCACCGGCTCGCAACTGGGCGTTGACGATGTGCGTTCGGGGCAGTTGCCGGCGGACAAGGTGGCGGCGATTGAATCGCTGCGCGACGCGCACGGTGCGATCGCGATGGTCGGCGACGGCGTCAACGACGCGCCGGCGCTCGCCGCCGCCGATGTCGGCATCGTGATGGGCGCGATGGGCAGCGACGCCGCGCTCGAGACGGCCGACATCGCATTGATGACCGACGACCTGCCGAAGGTGCCTACACCATCCGTCTGAGCCGCGCCACGGTGCGGAATATCCGCGTCAATGTGGCGATCGCGATCGCGCTCAAGGCGGTGTTCGTGGTGCTGGCCGTTGCCGGCGTGGCGACGCTGTGGATGGCGGTGCTGGCCGACACCGGGGCCTCCGCGCTGGTGGTGGCCAACGCGGTCCGGCTGCGGCGATTCACCTAGGCCTCGAGCTTCACCGATCGGAAGAAGTGCGCCTCGACGAATCCATCGACCAGCGCCTGGTCGCTCGGCTTGACGCTCGTGAACTGGATGCCCATGCCGGCCTTTTGATCGCTCCAGCAGACCACGCCTTCCGCCTCCATCTCGCGCTTGGCGCCGGGCAGCGCAAACTTCAACCTGATCGCGGTGCCCCGCACCGGCGGGTTGCTGGTCCGCACCGCGATGCCGCCGCCGCTCAGGTTGAGCGCCAGCGCCGCCGCAATGGTCTTGCCGATCCGGTAGGACACGGGAATGCCCATCACCACGCGCGGGTTGCCGCGGCGGTTGAAGGTCTCGGGAAACAGGTGGGGTGCAATCGACGGCAGGATGTGTTCGACGGCGCTGTACTCGTTGAGGTAGCCGGCGACGCCGAGCGCCGCCAGCTCGCGCACCTCGTCGACGTTGGCGACGCTGCCGCTGAACACCAGGATCGGCAATCGTCCCTGGTCGAGCTTGCGGATCCGCTTGACCAGCTCTGCTCCGGCGGCGTTCGACATCCGCAGGTCGAGGACGATCAAGTCGATTTCGTCGAAGTCGGCGCGGACATGCGCCAGCAGCTGTGCGACCGACTTGACCACCATCGCGCGATGGCCGGCGGTATCGACCGCGGTCTTGAAGCGATCGCGCACAAACGGCGTATCGGCGGCGACGAGCACGGTCTTGCGTGCGGCAGATGAAGTCATAACGCATGAGTTACGCGCCGCAGTTCGTTGCAGACTGTATCAGGTTCTCGTTATAATTTAACCGAACCGACGCCACTTCCGCAGCCCAAGGAGCAGCCAGCATGTCCGCGATTTGTCCCGAGTGCGATTCGTCCATTGACGTTGATGAATTCGACGTCGACATTGGCGACGAGCTGACGTGCTCGGAATGCGGCTCGCTCCTCCGTGTCGCCAACGACTCGCCCCTCGAGTTCGACATCGCCGACGACGAGGACGATCTCGACGACGAGGAAGAAGAGAAGGACGCCGAGACGGAGGAGAGCGAAGACGACGATGACGATGAAGACGAGGACGAGGACGATAAAGTCGACGACGAATAGCGTCCTCGCCGAAAAGGGCCGGCATCTCCACGACATCCTGGCCGGCTACCAGTCCGTACTGATTGCGTTCAGCGGCGGCGTCGACAGCGCCTACCTGGCGATCGCCGCGGCCGCACGCCCTGGGCGAGCGCGCGCTCGCCGTGACCGCCGACAGCCCCAGCTACCCCGACACCCATCGCCAGCTCGCGCTGTCGATCGCCGGCGACTTTGGCTTCGCGCACGAGGTGATTCACACCGCGGAGCTCGAGCGGCCCGAGTATCGCGCCAACCCCGCGAACCGCTGCTACTACTGCAAGGACGAGTTGTACAGCTCGTTGAGCGCGCTGGCCAGCGCGCGCGGCCTCGCCGTCGTCGTCGACGGCAACAACGCCGACGATCGCGGCGATTATCGTCCCGGCCGCCAGGCGGCGCGCGAGCATGGCGTGCGCAGCCCGCTCGACGAAGCCGACCTGACCAAGGACGACATCCGCGCGCTGGCGCGCGACGCCGGCCTCGAGAGCTGGAACGAGCCGGCCTCCGCGTGCCTGTCGTCGCGCATTCCGTACGGCAGTGAAGTGTCGAACGAGGTGCTGCGGCAGATCGAGCAGGCCGAAGACGGCGGTTCGCGAGCTCGGCTTCCGCGTGTTCCGCGTCCGCCACCACGACACCGTCGCGCGCCTCGAGATCGCCCGCTCGGAAATGCCGCGCGCGCTCGATCCGGAGATCAACACGCGCCTGATCGCATCGCTCAAGGCCCTCGGTTATCAGTACGTCAGCCTCGACCTGCAGGGCTACCGCCTCGGCAGCCTGAACGAGGCGCTGCGCCTGCGCCCGGTATCGTGACCGCGCCGCGCGCGCTGGCCGCGCTGGCGCTGATCTTCGCGCTCGCGCATGTCCCGTTCCTCGCGCCATCGCTCGAAGACATCGACTCGGTCAACTTCGCGCTCGGCGTCCGCGACTTCGACGTCGCCACCCATCGGCCGCATCCGCCCGGCTATCCGGTCTACATTTTCCTCGGCAAGATCGCGACGGCGATTGCCGGCTTTGGCGTCGATGCCGCACCGTCGATGGTCGAAGCCAAGGCGCTGGCGATGCTGTCGCTGCTCGGCGGTCTGCTGGCGATCGGCTGTCTCTACGTCGTGTTCAGCTGTTTTTCCGAGGCGCCGCCGTCGCTGAGCCTGCGCGAGCGCCTGCGCGCGCTCGACGTCGACGGCGTTTGCCGCGACCGCGATCGCCGCCTCGTGCCCGCTGTTCTGGTATCTCGCCGTTCGACCGATGAGCGATCTTCCCGGCCTCGCCCTGGCGCTCGCCGCGCAGGCGTGCCTGATGGTGGCGTGGTGGAGGCAGACGCCGCGCGACGACGGCGATCGCCGCTTGCCGGCGGCGGTAACTGCCGCCTCGGGTCGGATGATCGTGATCGGCGCGTTCCTCGCGGCGCTCAGCATCGGGCTGCGATCGCAGACCGTGTGGTTCACCGCTGCCGCTGCTGGTGCTGGTGCTGGTCGATCGCATCGGCCGCGGCGTGGCCGGCGCGATGATCGGCAGCAGCGTGATGTTCGTGGCCGGCGGCCTGGCGTGGGGCATTCCGTTGCTGGTCGCCAGCGGCGGCCTCAATGCCTATCTGGCCGCCCTCGGCACGCAGGCGGGCGAGGATTTCGCCGCCGGCGAGATGCTGTATACTCAATCCGAACCCGCGAGCGGCGGCGTTCGCCGTGATGCGCACCTTCATCGCATCCGTGGGATTCGACCGCGCTTGCGGCCGTGGTGCTGTTGCTCGCGGCGGCCGGCGTGGTGCAGCTGCTGTGGCGCGATCGGCGATCGCTGGCCGCGATGATCGCGCTGATGGTGCCCGTATCTGGTGTTCCACCTGCTGTTCCAGGACACCTCGTTCATTCGCTACGCGCTGCCGCTCGTGCCGCCGGTCGCGTTCCTGGCGGTGCGGGGCGTCGCGCTGGTTTCGGTTGCGGCGGTTCCGATGGTGGCGGCGCTGGTGTCGATTGCCGGCGTGGCGATCGCCAGCCCGGTGCTGGTCGCGTACGGCGCGGAGCCGAGTCCCGACGGTGCGCGCCCTCGAGGCGATGCGCGCCGAGGCGCGGGTGTCGCAGCCTGGCGCGCTGGCGATGCACCAGACCTTCGTGCGTCCGCTCGAAGCCGAAGACGTCGGCATCGGGCCGCAGCTGCCATCGCCGCCGCGGCTCGAGTGGCTCGAGCTGGCGAAGTACTGGAAGTCGGGTCGCACCGAGCCGCTGTGGTTTCTCGCCGATCCGATGCGCAGCGATCTCGCGCTGATCGATCCGGCCAGCCTGCGGGACGCCACCGAGTTTCGCTGGCCGCTGGTCGCGCGCCCGGCCTTTGGCGGCATGCGCCCGTCGGCGGTGCGCTGGTATCGCATTCCGGCTCCCGGGCTGGTTCGCCGAAGAAGGGCTGGTCGCTGACGCCGGAAACCTCGGGCATCTCGGGATTGATGGGACGCGGCCCGCATCTCGGGCCGATCACGGCGCAGGTGCGCCGCCGCGCCGGCGCGGCTCGCGTGTTGATCGGCGGCCGCAACCTCGGCCGGCCCGAACGATCCGGCGGCGCGCTTCACGATGTCGATCGACGGCGTCGTCCTTCAGCAATGGGACGCGGCGCCGGGATTTTTCCTGAAGGTGTTCGACATTCCCGCGGGCAGGTTGATCGGGCGCCGGCGCGCTTGCGGCGTTGACCGTGCAATCCGACGGCGGTCGTCCGGCGCGGCGGTCATCCCGACGGCGATCGAGCAGTTCGACCTGCAGGACGAACACGCGACGATGTGGGGCTATGACGAAGGGCTGGCAGGAGGCCGAGTACAGCCCCGCGTTGGGCGTCTGGCGCTGGACCAGCGATCGTGCGACGCTGCGCATTGCCGGGCCGCCGCGGACAGTGCAGATCACGCTGTCGCATCGAATCGCCGCTGCGCTACTTCGATGAAGCGCCGCTGGTGCGCGCGCAGCGCCGGCGATCGCGAACTCGCGGTCGCGACAATCGACGTCCGACCGGGACTGGACGTTCGAGGTGCCGGCCGAGGCCCTGGCGGCCTCGAACGGGACGATGACCATTGAGACCAACCAGACTTTCGTGCCCGCCGAGCGCGGAGTCGGCGGCCGACAAGCGGCGCCTCGGGCTGCGGATCTTTGCGATTTCGGCCGTAAATCGTTGACAGCAGCGGAAATTACCCGATAATCTGCGGCCACTAATCCAACGGAGCTTCGGCTCGATATCTATGGACGAGCAGGGTGTCCCGGCACCATGATGCCGGTGAACCCCAGCGGATTCAGGAGAGCGATGACAATGAGCGTGTATCAACGGACGGCTGCAATAGCCGCATTCTGCGTGGTGTTGGGCATTGGTGTTGCGGCCTGTGGAAAGAAAGCTCCGGTCGTGCGCCGCCGCCGCCGCCACCGGCTGCCGCCGCTCCGGCCGCGCCGCCGGCACCGCCGGCACCGCCCGCGCCGCCCGCCGCCGCCGCGCCGCCGCGCGCGCTGACCGAGGATGAGATGTTCGCGCAGAAGTCACTCGCGCAGCTCAATTCCGAACGGCCGCTCAGCGACGTCTACTTCGATCTCGACGAGTCGACGATCAAGGACGACGCGAAGGCGTCGCTGTCGACCAACGCCACCTGGCTGAAGCGCTGGACCGGCACGCGCATCAACATCGAGGGCCACTGCGACGAGCGCGGCACCGCGGAATACAACCTCGGTCTCGGCGAGCGCCGCGCGAATGCCGTGAAGGCCTACCTGGTGGAGCTCGGTGTGCCCGGCCGATCGCGTCGTGATCGTCAGCAAGGGCAAGGAGTCGCCCTTCTGCACCGAGTCGAACGAAAGCTGCTGGCAGCAGAACCGCCGCGGTCACTTCGTCATTACCGCAAAGTAGCGGTAATCGCTTCAGCCGCTTCCCTGGGATTGGGCGCCGCCGTAATGGGGCGCCCGATCACCAGATAGGACGACCCCGCCGCGATCGCCTGCGCGGGCGTCAGCGTTCTCGCCTGATCGTCCTTGCCCTGTTGATCGGCGGGCCGGATGCCCGGCGTCACAATCTGAAAATCCGCTCCGCACGCGGCCCTGATCGCCGCGGACTTCCTGCGGCGATGCGACGACGCCGTCGAGCCCGCTGGCTTGCGCCAGCGTGGCGAGGTGCACGACCTGATCGAGCATCGGCCGCGCGACGCCGATTTCGGCCAGCGCCTCGTTGTCCATGCTGGTGAGCACGGTCACGGCAATCACCAGCGGGCGCGGCCGGCCGAGCGCCGCGGCGGTCTGTGCGCGCGGCTTCGGCGGCGGCCTTCATCATCGCGCTGCCGCCCGAGGCGTGCACGTTGACCATCCACGCGCCGGTCGCGACCGCCGATTGCACCGCGCCGGCGACGGTGTTCGGGATGTCGTGAAACTTCAGATCGAGGAACACGCGATCGCCGCGGCTGGTGAGCTCGCGCACCATCGTCGGGTCCGGCGGCGGTGAACAACTGCTTGCCGATCTTGAAGCCGCCGACCGAACCGCGCAGCTGGTCGGCGAGCGCGATCGCCCTGGCCGCCGACTCGACATCGAGCGCGACGAGAATCGGGTTCATGCGTGCACGGCCTTGGGCGGCGTCGGATCGAAGGCGCCGATCAGGTCGCTGAGCTTCGCGACCTGGTGGCGGGCCAGGTAGTCGGTCAGCCCGTCGAGCACCTTCGACCACACGAACGGGTCGACGAAGTTCTGCGTGCCGATCTGCACCGCGGTGGCGCCGGCGAGCATGAACTCGATCGCGTCGCGGGCGTCGGTGATGCCGCCCATGCCGATGATCGGAATCTTCACCAGCTGATAGCACTCGTAGACCATGCGCACCGCGATCGGGCGAATCGCCGGGCCGCTCAGGCCGCCGAGCACGTTGGTGATCTTCGGGCGCCTGGTCTCGACGTCGATCGCCATGGCGAGAAAGGTGTTGACCAGCGACACCGCGTCCGCGCCCGCGTCTTCGGCGGCCTTGGCGAACGACGCCACGTCGGTGACGTTCGGCGTCAGCTTCGGAATGACCGGCAGGTGCGTCGCCTTCTTGACCGCGCTGACCACGTCGTAGGTGCCGTTCAGGCTGCACCCGAACTGGATGCCGCCTTCCTTGATGTTCGGGCACGAGATGTTCAGCTCGATCGCCGCGACGCCCTCGGCCTGCGACAGCACCTTGCAGACCTCGACGTACTCGTCGAGCGTGGTGCCGCAGACGTTGACGAAGGTGCGCGCGCCGGCGTTGCGCAGCAGCGGCAGCTTTTCGTTCACGAAGCGATGCACGCCGATGCCTTGCAGGCCGATCGCGTTGATCATGCCGGCGGGCGTCTCGACGATGCGCGGCGGCGGATGGCCCTGGCGCTCCTTCATGAAGAGGCCCTTCGACACCACGCCGCCGAGCGACGACAGATCGACGACCTGCTCGTACTCGAGGCCGTAGCCGAAGCAGCCGCTCGCCGCGATCAGCGGATTGGGCAGCGTCAGCGAGCCGATGCGTGACGGACAGATCGGGCTTCATCAATCCCACACCAGTTCCGCGCCGTCGAACACCGGGCCGCTGATGCACGAGCGCACCAGGTTGGCGTGTCCTCGTCGCCGTGCTTGACCGGGACGACGCAGCTGTAACAACCGCCGAGGCCGCAGCCCATGACCCGCTCCACCGACACTTGTGACGGCTGATTGTAGCGGGCGGCGAGCTTCGCGACCGCTTCGAGCATCGGCTCCGGCCCGCACGCATAGACCATCGCGCCCGCCGGCGCCGACGCTCTGCAGCGCCGCTTCGAGCGGCACGGTGACGCGGCCTTTCACGCCGCGCCCGCCGTCCTCGGTCGTCAGCACCAGCGTGACGCCGACGCTGCTCGAAGAAGTCGAGATAGAACAGTTCCTCGGCGGTGCGCGCGCCGTAGAACAACGTGGTCGGCGTGCGTGACGCGGCCAGCGATTCGGCGAGCGTGGCAAACGGCGCCAGGCCGACGCCGCCGGCGACCATCCACGCTTCGACGGGCGCCACCACCGGCTTGAAGGGCACGCCGAGCGGACCGAGGCACGACACCACGTCGCCCGGCTCGAGCTCGTAGAGCCTTCTGGTGCTGCGGCCGGCGCGCTTGTTGAGGATGCTGACGCCGGTGACCTCGCCCGACGCGTCGCGCAGCACTTCGAACACCGAGAACGGCCGTCGCAGCAGCGGATCGGTGATGCCGGCCGGCTTCACCATCACGAACTGGCCGGGCTGCGTTCGCTTGCCGACTTCCGGCGCCGCCAGGCTCAGCACCGAATAGTCACGCGACAGTCGCGCGTTGGCGATCACGGTCGCGTCGATATCCACAGGCGGCATCAATCGAGTATGCAACTGGTACGAATCACTGTCCCTGCAGCGCCCATGCGCTACCTGCGGATGTTGTCGAACTCGGTCATCGCCGCCGGCGTCGCTTCCGGCTATCTGACGGCGCTCGTTCTGCAGCTCAATCCGTCGATCGAGATCGGCCCGGCGACCCTGCTGCCGCTGGCGATCGGTGCTGGGCGTCGCCTACGGCGCGAACCTCACGGTCGGCTTCTACGCGCTGATCGTGCTGCGGCAGATTCTCGCCGTCGAAGTGCTGTCGCCCGGCTGGCTCAGCGTGCGCCTGTTGTCGTGGCTGTGCACGATTGCCGCCGGCGCGGCGGCCGCGCTGATGTGGCTCAACCTGCGCGGCTTTGGCGACGTGCTCGATCCGGTCACGCGCGATCGCATGTTCGCCGGCGCCGCGCTGGTCACGGCGTCGGCGGTGATGTTTCTCGGCATCGGCCTCGCGCACCTCGGCCGCCGCGGCGGGCGGGTCAGCGCCGCGATCCTCGTCGGTGACGATCGCGTTGTCGCTGGCGGCGCCGGTCGCTCGCGCGCGGGCCCGGCGCGCCGGCCGCCGCTGCCGGCGCGCCCGACGACGCCGCCGGTGGACGAGCGTCGCGTCGCCGTCGGACTCGCACGTCCGCATGCTGATGTTCGACGGCGCGTCGCTCGACGTGATCTCGCCGGCGGTGGCCGCGGGCCGGCTGCCGAACATCGCGCGCATCTTCGACCAGGGCGCGGTGCTGCACCTGGCGACGCTGCGGCCGACGCAGGCCGAGCCGGTGTGGAGCGCGATCGCGACCGGGCGCTACCCGATGGCCAACGGCGTCCGGTCGGCGGTCGATCTATCGCGCGCTTGGCGGCACGCCGATCCAGCTGCTGCCCGACTACTGTTTCGCGCAGGCGCTGGTGCACGTTCGGATTTCTGACCGAGGAGCCGCAGACCGCGACCGATCTGCTGGCGCGCCCGATCTGGAACATCCTCAGCGATCGCGGCGCCAGCGTCGGCGTGATCGGCTGGCCGCTGACGCATCCGGCGCCGGTCGTGAATGGCTTCGCCGTCAGCGACGCGTTTCATCGGCTGCCGCCCACCGAACTGAGCCAGGACGTGTCGCCGGCGCTGTGGCCGAGCTCGCTGCTGCCCGATGCGCTGGCGGCGCTGCAGGTGCCCGCGCGATCCGGATCCGGAGTCGCTCGTCACGGCGATGGGCGCGCCCGCAGCCGGTCAACGACTACGACGTGCGCAGCGATCAGGCGCCGATCGTCGCCGATCGCGTGCACCTGCAGCTGCTGCGCGCGCTCGAGATCAACGCGCCGCGCTTCCTGGCGGTCCGCTTTCCCGGCATCGACGCGGTCGGCCATCGCTTCCTGCGCTACGCCGACCCGTCGGCGTTTGGTGACGTGTCGGAAGCCGAGCGCGCGCGCTTCGGCGGCGTGTTGAATCAGTACTACGGTTTCATCGACACGCTGGTCGGCCGCGAGATCGAGCGCCTCGGTCCGAACGACGTGCTGCTGGTGGTGTCGGCATTCGGGATGGAGCCGCTGTCGCCGGGCAAGCGCGTGCTCGAAATCATCGCCGGCAACCCGCAGATCAGCGGCACCCACGAGCGCGCGCCGGACGGCTTCGTGCTGGCATTCGGCGCGTCGGTCGCCGCCGGCCGTCCGAACCGTGCATCGGTCGTCGACCTGGCACCGACCATTCTGTATTTCCTCGGGCTGCCGGTCGGCCGCGACATGGACGGCTTCGCGCGAATTGACTTGTTCAAACCGGCCTTTACCAGCGATAAACCGGTGACCTACATTCCGTCGTACGGACGGTAGGGACGAGCATGCACGAGGCCGAGCACCAGACGATGATCGTCAATTGCGTAGCCTACGATCGCGGACAGAAGCTGTCCGACATTCCACTCGCCGAGGTCCGCTCCCATCTCGCCAGCGACCGGATTGTTTCGTCTGGGTGGCGTTGAAGGATCCCGAGCCGACGAGCTGGCGACGCTGCAGGAGGAGTTCGGCCTGCACGAGCTGGCCATCGAGGACGCGCAGAAGGGCCACCAGCGGCCGAAGATCGACGAGTACGGCTCGTCGCTGTTCATCGTGCATGCACCTGATCGAGCCGGATGGCGTGGAACTGCAAGACCGGCGAGGTGTCGATCTTCGTCGGGCCGCAGTACATCGTCTCGGTGCGCCGCGACGCGCAGCTTGGATTCGCCGACGTGCGGCGCCGCTGCGAGCAGGAGCCGGAGCTGCTGCAGCACGGCCCGGCCTACGTGCTCTACGCGTTGATGGACAACGTCGTCGATCGCTATTTCCCGGTGATCGACAGCCTCACGCGCGGAGATCGAGGAGATCGAAGAGCGGATTTTCGCGGGCCAGACGACGCGCGCGCAGATCGAGGCGCTGTATTCGCTGAAGCGCAAGCTGATGACGCTCGATCACGCGACCCAGCCGCTGCTCGAGGTGACCGGCAAGCTGCACGGCGGACGCGTGCCGCCGATCTGCAGCCGGCCTGCAGGACTACTTCCGCGACGTCTACGACCACCTGCTGCGCCTGAAGCAGTCGATCGACACCTGCGCGACATGGTGGCGACCGCGATCTCGGTCAACCTGTCGCTGATCACCATCCAGGAGAACGAGGTCACCAAGCGGCTGGCCGCCTACGCGGCGCTGGTGGCGGTGCCGACCATGGTGGCCGGCGTCTACGGGATGAACTTCGCGAACATGCCGGAGCTGCAGTGGGCCTACGGCTATCCCGCGGCGATCGCGCTCGATGGTGCTGATCGATCTGTATCTCGTCTACCGGTTCAAGAAGGCCAAGCTGGATGTGACGGCCGACGCGCTGTGCTTCACGAGCGCGCGCGAGCTGGCGGCGCTGATCCGCGCGCGCAAGGTGTCGGCGCGCGAGGTGATGACCGCGTTCCTCGCGCAGATTGCCCGGCTCAACCCCGGACTCAACGCCATCGTCGCCAGGCTCGACGACGATGCGTGCCTGGCGCTGGCGGATCGAGCCGATCGCGCGCTTGGCAACGGCGGGCCGATTGGACCGCTGCACGGGCTGCCGACCGCGTTCAAGGATCTCGAGCCGGCGGTCGGATTTCCGCAGAGCAAGGGCTCGCCGATCTTCAAGGACCTGATGCCCGACGCGGATTCGGTGATGGTCGAGCGCATTCGCCGGCGCGGGCGCGATCCCGATCGGCAAGACCAACGTGCCCGAGTTCGGCATGGGCTCGCAGACCTACAACCGGGTCTACGGCACCACGCTGCAATCCGTACGATCGCACCAAGACCGCGGGCGGCTCGAGCGGCGGCGCCGCGGTGGCGGTGGCAACCGGGCATGCTGCCGATCGCCGACGGCGGCGACCTCGGCGGCTCGCTGCGCAATCCCGCCAACTTCAACAACGTCGTGGCGCTTCGCCCGAGCGTGGGCCTGGTGCCGGTTGCGCCGACGCCGATTCCGTTCGTCGGCGTCTCCACCAAGGGGGCGATGGCGCGCTCGGTGTCGGACGTCGCGTTCGGCCTGAGCGTGATGGCCGGCGCGGACCCGCGCGATCCGCAGTCGTTTGCCGCGCGATCCGCAGCGCGTTCGCCGGGTCCGCTCGATCGCGATCTGCGCGGCGTGCGCGTCGCCTGGTCGTCCCGATCTCGGCGGCCTGCCGCTCGATCCGCCGCGTGCGGCGGGTGCTCGACGCGCAACGGCAGACCTTCGAGGAGCTCGGCTGCATCGTCGAGGAGGCGTGCCCGGATTTCGGCAACGTCAACGAGATCTTCCTGACGCTGCGGACGTGGGCGAGCTGGAACACCTACAGCGAGCTGCTCGCGCAACATCGCCCGCAGTTCAAGGCCGACGCGATCTGGGACATCGAGTCGGGCGCGCAGGTCAGCGGCGAGGACGTCGGCCGCGCGCTGATCCAGCAGGGCGGCTGATCGAGCGGATGCGCGCTGTTTCAGCAGAAGTACGAGTTCCTGATCTGCGCGGTCAACCAGGTGCCGCCGTTCGATGCGACCGAGCCGTGGCCGCAGTCGATTGACGGCGTGGCGATGGAGAATTACGTCGCCTGGATGAAGACCACCTACTGGATCTCGACCACGTGCTGCCCGGCGATCTCGGTTCCGGCCGGGTTTCACCCGCGAAGGCTTGCCGGTCGGCGTGCAGATCGTCGGCCGCTATCGCGACGACCTGAACGTGCTGAAGATGGCCTACGCGTTCGAGCAGGCGACCGGCTTCGGCAAGCGGCGCCCGCCCGGCGTCTGATATACTCCGCGAAGTCTCTTTAAACGCGGACCCGAGAGTCCGCAAAGAGGAAACAGATGCCTGTTGTCATGGATGCGGAGCGCATTTCACGCGCGCTCACGCGAATCGCCCACGAAATCCTCGAACATAATCGCGGTCTTGTCCGACCTGGCGCTGGTCGGCGTGCGCAGCCGCGGCGTGCCGATCGCGCAGCGCATCGCCGACGACCTCCGCAAGATCTCCGGCGAAGAGGTGTCGGTCGGCGCGCTCGACATCACGTTGTATCGCGACGACCTGATGGGCGCCTCGGTCGGCATCACGCCGCTGGTGCGCAAGACCGAAATTCCATTCTCGATCGACGGCCGCACCATCGTGCTGGTCGACGACGTGCTCTACACCGGCCGGACGACGCGCGCGGCGCTCGACGCGCTGACCGACTTCGGCCGTCCCAAGTCGATTCAACTGGTCGCGCTGGTCGATCGCGGTCATCGCGAGCTGCCGATCAAGGCCGACTACGTCGGCAAGAACGTGCCGACGTCACGGCACGAGAGCGTGCAGGTCAAGCTGCGCGAGCTCGACGGCGTGGACGAAGTGCTGCTGCAGGGAAAGGAGTGAGCCATGGAGGTCGCCCAGCCGCACCGCTACTCCGCACGCGCCGCTCACCGCGCTGCGGCAGAAGCACCTGCTCGGCATCGCCGACCTCAGCCCCGAAGAGATCGTGCTGGTGCTCGACACCGCGGAGGCGATGAAGGAAGTCGGCCGGCGCACCATCAAGAAGGTGCCGACGCTGCGCGGCCGCACCGTCATCAACCTGTTCTTCGAGCCGAGCACGCGCACGCGCACCTCGTTCGAGATCGCCGAGAAGCGCTTGAGCGCCGACACCCTGAACGTCGCGATTGCATCGTCGAGCGTCGTCAAGGGCGAGACGCTGGTCGATACGGCGATGAACCTCGAAGCGATGGCGCCGAGCATGATCGTGCTGCGGCACGCCTCGTCCGGCGCCTGTCATCTGCTGGCGAGAATCTGCAAGGCCGCGATCGTCAACGCCGGCGACGGCATGCACGAGCATCCGACGCAGGCGCTGCTCGACGCGTTCACCATCCGCGAGCGCAAGGGCCGCATCGAAGGGCCTGAAGGTCGCGATCGTCGGCGACCTGCTCCACAGCCGCGTGCTGCGATCGAACGTGCTGCTGCTGACCAAGCTCGGCGCCGAAGTCTGGGTGTGCGCGCCGGCGACGCTGATTCCGCCGGGCCTGCAGCAGATGGGCGTGCGCGTCACGACGCGGGTGGATGAAGCGGTCGAAGGCGCGGACGTGATCATGATGCTGCGCATCCAGCTGGAGCGCATGCAGGGCGGCTACTTTCCGTCGCTGCGCGAGTACTTCACGACCTTCGGCATGACCGAGGCGCGGGTGCAGCGCGCCAAGTCGGACGTCGATCATCATGCATCCCGGCCCGATCAACCGCGGCGTCGAGATCGCCTCGGAAGTGGCGGACGGCGCGGCGTCGGTGATTCTCGATCAGGTCGCCAACGGCGTGGCGGTTCGAATGGCGGTTCTCTATCTCCTTGCTGGTGGGACCGAGGCCGCCGACTAGCCACCGATTCAACACCGATTAGACACAGACGACGGAGCCAGGTGAAACGGTTACTCAGAGGCGGGCGGGTCGTCGACCCGGCCAACGGCAAGGACGGCATCTTCGACGTGTTGATCGACGGCGATCGCATTGCCGACGTCGGCACGAATCTCGCCGCCGACGGCGCCGAGATCGTCGACGTGCCGGCCGGGTTCATCGTGTGTCCCGGCTTCATCGACATGCACGTGCACCTGCGCGAGCCGGGGCAGGAGCACAAGGAAACGGTCGCGACCGGCGTGGCGTCGGCGGTGGCCGGCGGCTTCACCGCGGTGGCGTGCATGCCGAACACCAAGCCGGTGAACGACAACGCCGGGGTGACGCGGCTGATCCTGCAGAAGGCCGCGGAAGCCGGCCTGGCGCGCGTCTATCCGATCGGCGCGGTGTCGCGCGGGCAGAAGGGCGAGGAGCTCGCCGACATCGCCGAGCTGAAGGAAGCCGGCTGCGTGGCGGTGACCGACGATGGCCTGCCGGTGGCGACGGCGATCCTGGCGCGGCGCGCGCTCGAGTACACCAGCATGTTCGACATGCCGATGATCGAGCACTGCGAGGACCAATCGCTGAAGGGCGACGGCGTGGCGCACGAGGGCGCGGTGGCGGCCTCGCTCGGACTGCGCGGCATTCCGGGCGTGGCCGAAGCGATCACCGCCGGACGCGACATCCTGCTTGCGGAGATGACCGGCGGACACGTGCACATCGCGCACATGAGCGCCTGGACGACGATCGAGGCGGTGCGGCAGGGCAAGAGCCGCGGCGTCAAGGTCACCTGCGAGGTGTGCCCGCATCACTTCACGCTGACCGACGACCTGCTCGCCGCGCCGGTCGCCTACGACACCAACGCCAAGATGAATCCGCCGCTGCGCGAAGCGCGCGATCGCGACGCGATGATCGCCGGCATCGTCGACGGCACCGTCGACGTGATTTCCACCGACCACGCGCCGCATCACTACGACGAGAAGAACGTCGAGTTCGACCGCGCGCCGTTCGGCATTGTCGGCCTGGAGACCGCGGTGTCGATCACGCTCGACAAGCTGGTGCACACCGGCCTGATCGACGTGTCGAGGATGGTGCGAGCTGATGTCGGTGAATCCGGCGAAGATTCTGCACGTGCCCGGCGGATCGCTGGCGGCCGGCGAGCCCGCCGACATCACCATCCTCGCGCCCGACCTGCAGGTCACGATCGACAAGACCAAGCTGGTCAGCAAGTCGAAGAACACGCCGTACCACGGCTGGTCGTTCAAGGGCGGCGTCGCCGCCACCATCGTCGGCGGCAAGGTGGCCTACGCCAATCCGGCGACAGGATTTCTGCGATGACTCAGACCGCCAGCGGCAACGCGCGTCACGACGAAGTGCGCATTCGCGCGTTCGAGGACCTGCGCCGGTTCGAAGTGGTGATGGAAGGCCACTTCGATTACGGCAACGGCTTTCACGGCAAGCTGTACCTGAATCCGCACCAGCTGTTGCAGTATCCGTCGACGATCTGGCGCGTCGCCCAGGACCTGATCGACGTGACGCCGGCGGACTTCATCGACAACACCGAGATCGTCGCCGGACCGGCCACCGGCGGCGCGCTGCTCGCGCACACCATGGCGGGGCTGCTCGACGGCCGGCGCGCCGATGACGCACCCGCCGTACCTGTTCGCGCCGTTTGGCGATGACGAGGGCCGGCCCGTCGCTCAGCCCGTTCTACGCGAAGCGGATGAAGGGCAAGCGCGTGCTGATCGTCGATGACGTGCGCAACACCGGCACGACGTTCAAGCGCTGCGCCGACCTGGTGGCGGCGGCCGGCGGCACTGTGATCGCGACGATGCAGATCATCGATCGATGCGAGGCCTGCGTCAGCCTCGACGTGCCGAACGTGGCGCTGGTGGAATACAAGGCGCCGCCGAACTATCCCGCGGCGTCGTGCCCGATGTGCGCGGCCGGCAGTGCCGATCACCACCTTCTGATCGCGCGGCAGCGATCGCCACGAACAGCGCCGGCGGTCCTGTTGCGGATCGCCGGCGCTGGTCATGCCTGTTACGGCGCTGCCGGCGTCACCGAGACCGTGACGCCGTTGCTGAACGGGCTCGAATAGCTCGTCACTCTCACCATCCACGTGCCGGGGGTCACACCCGCCGGAATGGAACTTACCGTCCCCACCCGGCCCGTCGGTCCTTCGCCCGTATACGACGCGGCCTGCGAGAACTGGGTATCTCCCTGGAACCAGTAGACCGTCGTCCCCGCAGTGCCCGTGCCGTCGGCTTCAAGCAGGAACTCCTGGCCAGCGGTCAGCGTGGTGGAAGCCTCTCCGGCGTTGTAAACCGTCAACAGCACCGGCGCGCCCGGCGTGCTCGAGATGGTCACCGGCACCGAGTTGGTGAACACGGTGGAGTCAGGGTCCTTGAGCCTGATGGTGGCAGGACCGTTGGCCAGGACACCCGTTGGGACCCGGGCGACAACCAGATCCTCCGAGGCGAAGAACAGGTAATCCGACGCGTACTGGAAATCGCCTTGAGAGAACAGCACGTCGGTCATTGCCGTGGCCGGCAGGTCGGTGCCGGTGATCGTTACGTACTGGAAAGCGGCCAGCGTCGAAGGGCTCGCGGACGTAATGGTGGGAGAAGCTGATTCCTCCGGCGCGCAGACCAGCGCGATCGAGTCCACGACCTCGCCGACCCCGCCCACCACACCGGTTACGGCCTGACCTGCAGGACAGGAGAGTGTGAAACCCTCGGAAGGATGCTGTCCCCCGCCGAGTGCATCGTAGGTCGAGACTTCGCCGCTGCCGGGCATCCGGCAGAGCGGGCCGATCCGTTGGATCACGGTGAAGTCAAACGGCGCTCCGGTCTCGCCGTGAACTCCGACCATCACCTCTTCAGTTCCGCACGACGCCACAGTATCGACGTAGGAATCGTGATAGATCGGGACCGCGCCCGAGAACCGTGCAGGATTGATCGAATCGCTGCACATCAGCTGAGCCCCGAGCAGGCCGTAATACGAATTGGTGGATGGCCTGATGCCGGTGGCAAACACGCCGGGACCGCAACTGAGCGGGCCATAGGGAGCGCCGCCCGATCCGCCCACCGACATCGTCGATGCGATGGTCTGCACCGCCGACGCCGATCCGGTGTAGCCCGGCTCGATGACGGTCGCGACCACGAGGTTGGCGCCGATCGCGGCCGGTAGAGTCTCGCTGCCGTTGTAGGTCACCGTGACGGCCAGATCAGAAGGATCGGTCGTCACCATCACGGCTTTCGGCAGCCCGTCATAAATTGCCGAGTAATTAAAGATGGAGACGGCCGCAAGGACCGCGTCAACGTCGCCGGTGTCGATGTCGAACGGCGCCGACACCCCCGCCGCCACAACACCAGGCA
This sequence comes from uncultured Acidimicrobiia bacterium, assembly GCA_963795125.1. Classification (GTDB taxonomy): domain Bacteria; phylum Acidobacteriota; class Vicinamibacteria; order Vicinamibacterales; family UBA2999; genus 12-FULL-67-14b. The sequence continues at coordinate 554,786 of CAWCGQ010000004.1, forward strand.
CCGCCGCCGCCGCGCGAAGCCGGAGATCGATGGCCGGCTGGTTTACCGACAGCGTGGCGAAGGTCGCCACGCCGCTGGCGTCGCTCACCGCAGTGGTCGCACCGGAGAGCACCGCGCCCGCCGGCGGGTTCTGGAGCGAAACTTCCACCGACACGCCGGAGAGCGGCGCACCGGTGTTGTCCCACACCCGCACGCGGACCGCCGGCGCGATCACCGCGTCCACCGCCGCCGCCGTCGGCTGCTGGAGGAAGAACAGGTTGGTACCGGTGGTGGTCACTACCGGCGGCTCGGTCGCTCCCGGGGGATCGAGCGGATCGACGCCCTGGCCAGAGACGCCGAGGGTGACCACCGTTGCCGGATTGAAACGCGGGTCGATCGACGCCGTGCTGCCATCGGGGTTGGTGACGATCACGTTGTCGGACTTGTCGTCGTCGTAGAGCCGCAGCGTCACGCGGCCCAATCTCTCCGGGCGCCAGCCACAGCGTCGCGTTCTTGTCCGACGGATCGTTCTGATCCGGTACGGCGCCGCTGGTGATGAACGTCGGGATTGTTGACGTTGAACATCAGCACGTTGCGGGTTTCCGTGCGCAGGTGCACAGCCGTTCGGGCATCGAGCACCGGCGTCTTGTAGGTCTTGTAGACAATCAGCTGCGGCCTGATGCCGGCAGGCACGCCGGCGTTGGCGAGGAACAGGTTGACGTTGAACGCCGCGGTGGTGTTGCCGATGTTCGACACCGTCCAGGTGACATCGCTGATCGTGCCGTTGTCGATGTCGGGGTTGTCGATATCGCGGGTTGTCGATGTCCGGGTTGTCGATATCCGGGTTGTCGATGTCGGGATTGCCGACGCCGATGTTGTCGATGTCGGGGTTGGCGACACGCACGTTGTCGATGTCGGGGTTGTCGATGTCGGGGTTGTCGATGTCGGGGTTGTCGATGTCGGGATTGTCGATGTCGGGATTGTCGATGTCGGGGTTGTAGACCTCGGCATTGTCGATGTCCGGGTTGTCGATGTCGGGATTGTCGATGTCGGGATTGTCGATGTCGGGGTTGTCGATGTCGGGATTGATGATGACACGGCCCACCAGGCCGTCGGTGACGGCCGGTCCGCCGACGCTCTGCCACTTCCGACACGTCCACGAAGACCTGTGCTTTCGGATCGGTCGAGGTGACGTAGAGCGTCCTCGACGCGGTGGACCGCGCCGGCACCCGCACATCGAGAGACCGTCGTCGGCGCCGGCGACGACGCGGTGTACGGGGGAAGGGGGAATTGCTCGAACGACGCGCGACCGCCGACCGGCTGCGCGAGCACGGTCATTCGAAAGGTCTTCGTCGTCGTGGTGTCGTTCTGCGCGAACACGACGAAGCCGCGCTGCAATCCGGTCGAGAGCTGCTTGGCGTTACCCGGCGAGCCGACCAGCAGGCCGCCGCCGATGCGCGCGGTGTAGATGTTCTGGTTGCGCGAGCCCGCGTTGCCGGCGTGGCAGACGGCGACCTGCTTCGACGGATCGAACAGGCTCTGCCCGGTTCCCTCCCACGATGGTCGGTGGTGTGTAATTCGCCCAATTGCCGTCGAGCGGCGCGCGCACGTCGCGGTTGTCGGTCCAGGTGGCGTGGAAAACGGGAAAGGCCGCCGACGCCGACGGTGTTGTACACCCATCGCCCACCTGCTGCCGGCACGAACGCGGGCGCGGCGGTCAGGTCGATGTAGTCGCCGATGAACGGAACCGTGCCCAGCTTGAACATCGGCAGGTTGGGCGGGTTGATCTGCAGCTGTTCGAGCGCCGTCAGCGCTGTTGCGATAGCCCATGAGGTAGTCGGACACCTTGACCGACGGCGCGAACACCGGCGAGGGGCCGGCCGTGGCGAGCGACGCCCGGATGTCGATGGTCTGACGCTTGCCGTTGGTCGAGATCTGGTCGGTGACGTATTTGCCGAACACCTGCGCGGCTGTCTCGCGCAGGTCGTAATAGACCAGCATCAGCTTGCCGCCCGCGAAGGCCAGGCTTGGCATCAACTGATGCCCGAATGCCTCGTTCGCCGCAATCACCGGCGCAGTGAACGACACCGCGTCGAGTGGTGGTGGCCACCAGGATGCGTGAGTCGCCGTCGATCGTGCTCGGGCGCTGCTCGGCGTAGCCGCGCTCGGCCCACGCCACGTAGACCCGGCTGCTGCCGTCGATCGCCATCGCCGGATAGGCGTTGGTCCGGAAGCTGTACGGCGAGGTGCCCTGATCGGGATTCGAGATCGCCGCCACCACCGTGCGGTTGCGCCCGCTTCTTGCGGTGTTCGAAGATATTCTCGAGCGCCGCCGACGGCGATCCGGTTCCCGCAAACCCCCGCGCCTCGGCCCGGGCTTCGAGAACGCGCCGCCGCCGACCGGCAAGCGGGCCAGCATGACGGCGTCGGCGGTGGGCTGAGCGGGACTCGCAAAACGGCGCCACGCGACGAAGACGTCGCCGTCATGGGGATCAATCGCGAGGACCGCGCCTTGATTGAGCGCGTCTGCGGTGCTGGTGACGCGCATCGGCGCGCTCCAGGTCGCGCCGCAGTCAAGCGAGCGCTTGAGGAAGATTTCGGCGCGAAGGGTGTCGAGCCGTCGCCCGTGATCGACGTGTACGCCACATACACCGCGCCACCAGGCACGCGGATCAGCCCGTCGTCGTGCACGTTGGTCGAGTTGCCCCGCCCGTTCTTCTTGTGCCCATTGCGCTTGACCTTTGCGCCACCGGGCGTGCCGCCGACGACGCACATGACGGGGTTGTTGCTGCGGGGGATATCCACGGCCATCCAGGGTTTGTCGAGAAACGCCGCGCCGGTGGAGGTCGCCACCATGCTGGTCCCCAGGTACGAAACGGTGTCGCCGTTCTCCTTGCCGTTGGTGTCGATGAAGCGCGTCAGGAAAATGCCGCTCTTGCCGCCCTCACCGCGATCGAAGACGAGACCGCTGTAGTAGAAGAGACCGTGCGTGCCGGCGCGCACCACCGGGTCGGCCCCGGCCTGATAGCCCTTGAGTGGCGACGCCAGTACCGGCGGCCGATTGGTCCTGCGGGTACCCGGGCAGGAGCGTGCTGGACCATCGCTGTCCGCCGTCGAACGACTTGTAGACGCTGATCCACGCGTCGCCGGTCTCCGCATCGTCGGGCAGGCCCGGAAGATCGACCGTTCGGTAGTCATTGCTGCCACCGAGCAGATGCAACGGGTTCCTCGTGGAAGCGGCCATCGTCGATTCGTTCTGCCGCTGCAGAAACGGGTCGCCATCAGGCCAGCCGGTGCCGGCCACCATGTTCACGTTTCTGCCCGGAATCTGTGCGAGCAGCGTAGCTCCCGCAGAAAGGGCGAGGCCGACGAACAGGCCGGAGGCGAGCCGAGTGAAGCTGCAAAGACGAGGGGTCGAGCCGGGCATTGGTGCTCCTGCGAGTGGGACTATCCTTGTTCTTGCTGGTGCCGTCCTCGACATGACTTAGTGCGTCACCAAGGACAACGGGCACATAGCCTACCAGCATTCAGTCGGTTTCGACTAGCCTCCGACGCGCCCTCCCAAACCGAGACGCGTCGACAGCCATCACCACCGAGGGAAGCTCGAGTAACAAGCGCGTGGGACAGCCAAACAGCCTCACCTCCAAGGATCGGCTAAAGTCAGGCCTGGACAGGCTTTACGTGGAATTCAACGCCGATCGCGCGGTCGCCGATCCTGTGTGGATGGCGCGGCGCTTCGACCGCGACGACGATCGCGAAGTCGCCGCGTTTATCGCCGCCGCGCTCGCGTTCGGACGCGTCCAGAGCGTGCTCAACTCGGTGGACGGAATGCTGCAGGTGATGGGCGCGTCACCCGCGGCGTTCGTGCGCGATTTCCAGCCGGCGCGCGATCGGCACTGTTTCAAGCACCTCGTGCATCGCTGGACGAGCGGCGCCGACTTCGCCGCGCTCGTCTGGATACTGCACCAGATGATCGAGCACCGCGGATCGATTGAAGGCTTCTTCACAGAAGGCCTCACGCCTGACGCGATCGATGTCGGCGAGGCGCTTCAATCTTTCTCCACCCGCGCGCTCGCCCTCGACGTGAAGGCGATCTACGGCTCCAAACGTCCGAAGCCCGGCGTCGCGTACTTCTTCTCGCGACCCTCGTCCGGCGGCGCCTGCAAGCGCCTCAACCTGTTCCTGCGCTGGATGGTCCGCGAAGATCAGGTCGATCTTGGCGTGTGGAAGAACGTCCGGCCGGGACAACTGATCGTCCCGCTCGATACCCACGTGATTCGTGTCGGGCGCTGCCTGCGCCTCACGAAGCTGAAGAGCCCCGGCTGGCGAATGGCGGCCGACATTACCGCGTCCCTGCGGCAGATCGATCCCGCCGATCCGGTCAGGTTCGACTTCTCGATTTGCCACCTCGGCATGATGAACGCGTGCGGGTTCGGGAAGAAAATCGGTGACGCGAATTGCCCGCTCAAAGGTGCCTGTTACCCGGGAGCGGGCGTCGGCGCCGAAGCTAGTCCTGGCGCAGCGCCACGACAGGATCGACTGAGGCAGCGCGGCGCGCCGGCACGAACGCCGCCATCAGGGCGACGAGAACCATAGCCGCCGCGGCGACGCCAATCGGCAGCACGCCGTCGACCTGAACATTCGCGAGCCAAGCCGCCCGCCATGCGCCCGCCGGCGACCGCGATCGGGATGCCGACGAGCAGCCCGGCGACGACGATGCCGGCCGCGTTCTTCACGACCATCGCGATCACTTGTCCGGGCGTCGCGCCGAGCGCCATGCGGACGCCGATCTCGTTGGTGCGTCGCGACACCGTATAGGCGAGCAACCCGTAGAGACCGAGCCCGGCGAGGGCGGCGCCGAGAATGCCGAACATGGTCGAGAGCATCGCGACCATGCGTTCCGGGATCACCGCCGCGTCAACCTGATCGTCGAGCGTCGTCATCGACGCCACCGCTCCTGCGGTGAAGACCTCGTCGGCCAGTCGCCGGACGTCGCCGGCCACCGCCGTCGGAGCGATCGCGGTGCGGATCGAAAAGCGATGGGCGAACATCCGCGATTCCTGGAGCGCGTTCAGATAGACGGTGCGTGGCGCCTGGTCGTGCAGCGTCAGGTACTTCGCATCGGCGACCACGCCGACGATCTCAAAGGGGCCGCTTTGCCCTTCAAGCGTGAAGCGGTGCCCGATCGCCGAGCCGTCGCCGAAATAGTAGGTGGCCGCCGCCTGGTTGATGATCGCGACGCGTCGCCGTCCCTCGTCTTCGAACGAAAAATCACGTCCCGCGATCAGCGCGGTGCCGAAGGTGTCGAAATATTTCGGCGCGACCCAGTTCAGCAGCGTGCGGAAGCGATCGGCGGCTCCTGAACGCCGACCATGTCGACGAAGCGGGAGGCGCCGGCGCCGTGAATTGGCGTGACCGCACTCACCGTGGCCGAACGGACATTGGGGATGGCGGCGATCCTGGCCAGCAGGTCCTGATACGGCCGCGACAACTGCTCGGGCGTGTAGCCCGTACGTGACGCATCGATCGTCATCAGCAGGACCGAGCTCCGATCGAAGCCCAGGCCGACGTTGCGAAGATTGGACAGGTGATTGACGAACAGCGCCGCCGCGGTCAACAGCACCATCGAGATCGACACCTGCGCGACGATCAGGCCATGGCCGAACAGCCGCTTCGATCGTGTCTCCCCCGCGGTGCCGGTCTCGCGCAGCGATACGCCCGGCGCGCTACTGAACGCGTGCCACGCCGGCGCGAGCCCGAACATCACGCCGGTCAACCACCGCAACCACCGCCGTGAACAGCAGCGCGTCGGTGTCGAGTCGCGCATCCAATTGGACCGGTCCGACGAGACCAACCATGCCGCGGCCGGAGGTGAGAATGCCAACCAGCGCCTTCACGCCCAGGTAGGCGATGCCGATGCCGAGCAGTCCTCCCGCCGCCGCCAGCAGCAGCGATTCGCTGAGCATCTGCCGGACCAGCCGCCATCGCGACGCGCCAACGGATACCCGGACCGCCATCTCGCGGCGCCTCGCCGACGAGCGCGCAAGCAGGACGCCGGCGACATTCGTGCACGCCACCAGCAGCAACAGGGCGACGATCGCCAGGAGGGTCCACAGCGGCTTGCCGTAGCGGTCGCGCATCAGCGCGAACCCGGCGCGGGCGGGCTCGAGATCGATGGTCAGCTTCTGGAGATTCGGTGACCGCCTGGAGAGCAGCTCGACGCGGAAGCGATCGAGGACCCGCATTTCGGCGCGCGCCTGGTCGAGGGTGACGGCTGGTTTCAGCCGCGCCATCAGGCCGAGGGGCGGCGCACCCTCACCGCGCCGTTCGGCCGCGAGCGGGAGCCACAGTTCGGGACGAAAGCCGACCAGGAGACCTCGATACGACTTCGGTGTCACACCGACAATCGTCGCCGGCACGCCGTTGACGACCAGTGGCTGCCCGAGAACCGACGGGCTGAGGTTGAAGCGCTCCTGCCACATCCGCCAGCTGACGACCACCACCGCGGCGGCGCCGGGTTGATGGTCTTCAGGGCCGATCAGCCTGCCGATCGCCGCGTCGACGCCGAGCGCCGGGAAGAAATTCTCGGTGACGTACTCGCCGCTCACATCCTTCACGTCGCCCACCTCGAAGCGCGCGGGAGACATCGCGAACAGCATCGGTGAAGACGTGGTTGTTATCGCGATAGTGCTCGAAGACGCGTCCAGTTGTAGCCGTTGGTGCGCGGCTCGCCCGGGAACTGGCTCAGCACTTCCACCAGGCGATCGGGTTCGTGCACCGGCAGCGGTCGCAACACCAGCATGTTCACGAGGCTGAAGATCGCGGTGTTGGCGCCAATGCCGAGGCCGAGCGACACCACCGCGACGATCGAGAACACCGGACTCCGCCGCATCATGCGCATGGCGATACGGCCGTCGCCCACCATGTCCTCGAGCCACGGCAAGCCGCGTTGGTCGCGCACCGCGTCCATGGCTTGCGCGATGCCGCCCGCTTCGATGCGCGCCCGGCGCATCGCCTCCTCGGGGGAGTGGCCCTGGCGCCGCGCCTCCTCGGCGAGCAGGTCGAGATGCAGGCGGAGTTCCTCTTCGAGGTCGGCGTCGGGTCGCCTGCCGCTGATCGTGCCCCACAGCCGCCGGATCCATTCGTGGAGGATCGCCATGTCTGCTTCCTAGGTCTGGTCGTCGAGGACCGTTCGCATGATCGAGGTCATCCGATCCCACTCGGCCTTCTCGGTTTCGAGCCGGCGCTTGCCGGCCGCGGTCAGCGCATAGAAGCGCGCCTTGCGGTTGCTGTCGGTCTGGCCCCAGTCACCGCGCAGCAGGCCGCGCTGTTCGAGGCGCATCAGCGCGGGGTAGAGCGTGCCCATGTTGAGCTGCAGGGCGCCCTTCGACACCTGCTCCAGGCGGGCGGCGATGGCATAGCCGTGCTGCGGCCCGAGCGACGCGAGCGTCTGCAGCACCATCAGGTCGAGCGTGCCCTGCAGGACCCCGGCTTTGTCCGCGTCTTTATTAGACATCCGAATGGAGAATGCCACCACTCCATTAGATTGTCAAATGCAGCAGTCGGCGCGGGCCCGGCCCCCTGCTACGGCGTCGGCACGCGCGTCTCGCGCGGGTGGAACGCGACCACCAGCAGCAGCGCCGCGGCCAGCGCGAGGACGGCCGGCGCGAGGAACAGTCGCGAGAAATCGACCGCGCCATCCGGCGGTGCGGAACACATCGCCCAGCCATCCCCACAGCAGGCTGCCGGCGAACGGACCGACGCCGAGGATCACCAGGTTGAACAGTCCCTGCGCGCTGGCGCGCGCGTCGCGCGGGCAGCGCTCGTCGACGAAGATGTAGACCGCCGCGAAGAAGAACGCGTAGCACATGCCGTGGACGAGGTTGATCGCGACCATCAGCCACAGCGGATCGCCGATCGCGAACACGAAGAAGCGCGCGGCATGCGCGAGGATGCCGATGGTCATGGTCCAGCGCCAGCCCAGTTCGCGCCAGCGCCCAGCCGAGCAGCGGCCATCGACGCGATCTCGGCGACCTGGCCGACGCTCATCGCCGCCATGATCAGGTTCTCCGCGAGGCCGGCCTGCTGCAGGAACGGGCTGGTCCACTGGAAGTAGCCCTGGTGCACGAGCGCATCCATCGTCGTGGCGATGAACAGCACCAGCATCACCGGATCGCGCAGCAGCGCGATCGCCTTCATCGGCGCGCTGGCGCCGGGCTCGCGCGGCGCCGGCGGCGTGTGCGGCAGCGTCAGCGAGAAGGCGGCCAGCGCGATCGAGGCGATGCCGGCGACGGTGAAGATGCTCGACAGCGCGGCGTGCAGGTCGGGACCGGTCTTGCCGGCGAGGATGAACACGAACGGCCAGCTCGCGGCGATCCAGCCGATGGTGCCCCACAGCCGGATCTTGCCGAACTCGGTCTGCGCGTTCGAGATGTGATGAAAGCAGATCGCGTTGGTCAGCGACATCGTCGGCATGTAGGCCAGCTGATAGATCAGCATGACCATCAGGAACGACCAGAAGGTGGTCTGGAAGGCGAGGGCGAACATCGCGGCGCCGCCGACCAGGTGCAGCACGGCGAGCAGCTTCTCGGTCGACAGCACGCGGTCGGCGATCTGCCCGCCGAAGTAGAGGCCGAACACGCAGGCGATCGCCTGGGTCGCGAACACCCAGCCGATCTGCGCGCCGGTGAAGCCGAGGACGTCGCCAAGATAGAGGGCGAGCAGCGGCAGCCACGATCCCCAGATCAGATATTCCAGGAACATCATCACGGACAGGCGCGTCGAGGCGGCTGTCATGATGGAGGTGAACTATAGTTCACATCCATGGCAGGCAGGTTGGGTGTCGGCTTTATCGGCAGCGGATTCATCACGCGCTTTCACATCCGCTCGTGGGAGGCGGTCCGCGACGCGGACGTCCGCGGCATTTACAGTCCGACGCGGGCCAACGCCGAAGACGCGGCGGCCCTGGCGCGCTCGCTGCACGTCGGCGACGCGCGGGCCTTCGACTCGATCGAGGCGATGGTCGCGGACGAGTCGATCGACTGCGTCTGGTTGTGCGGGCCGAACTTCGCGCGCGTCCAGAACATGGAGCGCATCGTCGCCGCGATCAAGAAGGGCGCGACGCTCAAGGCGATCGCCTGCGAGAAGCCGCTCGGCCGCAACGCCGCCGAAGCGGCGCGCATGGTCGAACTGGTCGAAGCAGGCCGGCCTGCTGCACGGCTATCTCGAAAACCAGTTGTTCATGCCGAGCCTCGAGCGCGGCAAGCAGATCGTGTGGGCGAGAGGCGCCGCGTTCGCCGGCCGCCCGTATCTCGCGCGCGCGGCCGAAGAGCACGGCGGCCCGCACATGCCGTGGTTCTGGCAGGGCGACCTGCAGGGCGGCGGCGTGCTGAACGACATGATGTGCCACAGCCTCGAGGTGGGCCGCTACCTGCTGACCAAGCCCGGCGCGCCGCGCGACAGCATTCGCCCGCTGAAGGTGTCGGCGCAGATCGCCTCGCTGAAGTGGTCGCGTCCCGAGTACACCGCGCTGCTGCGCGGCACCATGACCGACAAGGTCGATTACGGCAAGCATCCCGCCGAAGACTGGGCGCGCGCGACCGTGACCTACGTCGACGAGGCCGGCACGCCGCTGATCGTCGAGGCGACGACGTCGTGGAGTTTCGTGGGCGCGGGCTTGCGTTTGTCGATGGAGCTGCTCGGTCCCGAATACTCGATGTCGATCAGCACGCTCGACGGCGGCACCAAGGTGTTCTTCTCGCGCCGCTTGCAGGACAGCAGCAGAGCGGCGAGGACCTGCTCGAGAAGCAGAACGCCGAGCAGGGCCTGATGCCGATCGTCGGCAACGAAGCGAGCGAGTACGGCTACGAGAACGAGAACCGCGCGTTCGCGCGGGCGTTTCTTGACGGCATCCAACCGGAGCTCGACTTTCACGCCGGCCGCGAGGTCACCGAGCTGCTGATGGCGTGTTACATGAGCGCAGAGGAAGAGCGGGTGATCGAATGGAAACCGGCAAACCTGCAGTCGTACGTGCCGCCGCCGGCCAGGCGTTAAGCCGCCGCGAGTTCGGCGTCGTGGCCGCGGCCGGCTTCGCGCGGCCTGTCGCGCCCTGGTCGTCCGACGTCGTGCAACCGTCGAACGTGACGATTGGCGTCCAGAGCTACAGCTTTCGCGATCGACCGCTCGCCGATGCGATCGCCGGCATGCAGAAGCTGGGGCTGCGCAGCTGCGAGCTGTGGCAGGCCCACGTCGAGCCGCGCGGCATCCCGCGAGGAGGAACTGCGTCGCTGGCGCGAGACGGTCCCGCTCGACACGTTCCATCGGGTCCGCGATCAGTTCGCGAAGGCGTCGATCGCGCTGTCGGCCTACAACATCAGCATCCAGGACAGTTTCTCCGACGCGGAGATCGAGCGCGCGTTCGACATGACCGCGGCGCTCGGCGCGCCGCTGATCACCTCGTCGTCGAACATCAAGACCGTCGCGCGCATTGCGCCGGTGGCCGAGCGGCGCAAGATGCTGGTCGGCATGCACAACCACTCGCGGGTCGATGCCAACGAGTTCGCGACGGCGCAGAGCCTGGCGGAGGCGATGCAGCAGAACCGCTACATCGCGACCAATCTCGACATCGGCCACTTCACCGCCACCAACGAGGACGCGGTGGCGTTCCTGAAGACAGCATCACGATCGCATCGTCACGCTGCACCTCAAGGATCGCAAGCGCGACCAGGGCCCGAATCTCGAGTTCGGCGCCGGCGATTCGCCGATTGCCGAGGTCCTGAAGCTGGTCAGCGCCAACCGCTGGCCGATTCCGATGAACATCGAATACGAGTACAAGGGCGGCGACTCGGTGGATGAGGTCGGAAATGCCTGGCGTACTGCCGCCGCGTGCTTGAATCTATAATCCTGACCATGACCCTTCGACTCGCTACGCTCGCTCAGGGCACGAGACTGGTGGCACTTGCCGCGGTTCTACTGCTCGGAACCACGCTGACTGCTCAAGCACCCGATGCTGACCGCCGCCGAGAAGGCCGAAGGCTGGAAGCTGATGTTCGACGGCAAGTCGCTCGCCGGCTGGCGCGGCTACAAGACCGAGACGCCGCCGACCGGCTGGCGCGCCGAGAACGGCGTGCTGATTCGCGACGGCGAAGGCGGCGACTTGATGACCGCCGAACAGTACGGCGACTTCGAGATGCGCTTCGACTGGAAGATCACCGACAAGGGCAACAGCGGCATCATCTATCGCATCGCCACCACCGAGCCCGCAACCGTGGCACACCGGACCGGAGTATCAGATTCTCGCACAACGCGCGGCCATGCCGACGGCAAGAACCCGATTACGTCAGCGGGATCGAACTACGCGGTGAACGAGCCGATCAAGGACGTCACCAGGCCGGTCGGCGAATGGAACGAAGGCCGCCTGATCGCGCGAGGCAATCACGTCGAGCACTGGCTGAACGGCGTCAAGGTGGTCGACTACGAGATCGGCAGCGCCGACTGGAACGCGCGCGTCAAGGCGAGCAAGTTCGGCAAGATTCCACCCTACGGCACCGTGAAGCGCGGCTACATCGCGCTCCAGGATCACGGCAACGTCGTGTCAGCTACCGCAATCTGAAAATCAAGCCGCTGAATCCGTAGCACGGCCGACAGCCCGACGGCCCGACAGCCTGACAGGCCTACGCCTACGGCCTGCTACAGACTCCACCCGCGGCGATACTCGCGCTTGAGCAGCTCGTTGGCCTCGCGCGAGTTGGTTACCTTCATGTTGGCGGCGTCGTAGTGAATCTTCGCTCCGGCGCGTAGCGCCACCACACCGAGCAGCATCACTTCGGTCAGCTTCGCCGCGTACTCGAACGGCGACGAGGCCTGCGCCGTCGCCCTTGCAGGCGTTCGACCAGTTCACTTCGTGGCTGGTGGTGATGCGCGGCAGCGTCGTGCTGCGGATCGCCGACCGACTTGTGCAGCGAGTCGGGCAGCAGGCGAGCGCCCAGGCCGTAGGTGTTGTGGATCACCTTGCCCTTGGTGCCGACCATGATGGCGCCGCCCTCGGCGTTGAGCTTTTCGCCCTCGGCGAATTCCGGCGGGGTCGGCGGAAACATGCCGCCGTCGTACCACGTCAGCTTGACCGGCGGCTTGGCGCCGCGCGCCGGGAACTCGTAGAAGGTCTTGGTCGCGATCGGGAAGCACCCCTTGTCGACGAACGGCGTCGAGACGGTTTCGATCGACGTCGGATAGCCGAGATCGAGCGCCCAGTACGAATGATCGATCAGGTGCGCGCCCATGTCGCCGAGCGCGCCGCAGCCCCAGTCGGTCCAGCCGCGCCAGTTGAACGGGTGATAGACCGGGTGGTAATCGCACCGCCGGCGCCGGCCCGAGGAACAGATCCCACGACAGCTCGTCGGGCACCGAGTAGATGCCCATCGCGTTGGCGAGCCGCGCCATCACGCCGTTCATGTTCCAGCGCATGTTCTCGGAGATCGCGCCGCGGCTCCGGACGCGGAATGCCCTGCGGCCAGTACGAGAGCGGACGATTGGTCCAGACGTGGACTTCGGTGACGTCGCCGATCGCGCCGGACTGCACCCACTCCACCGCCTTGCGCCCGTCGTCCCACGAGTGGCCCTGGTTGCCCATCTGCGTGACGGCCTTCGGCGTCTGCCGCGCCTTGCGCGCCAGCTGCGCGCGCTTCATCGACCGACCAGCACAGCGGCTTCTGCACGTAGACGTGCTTGTCGAGATCGAGCGCGGCCATCGCGATCGCCGCGTGCATGTGATCGGGCGTGGCGACGACGATCGCGTCGATGTCCTTCTGCTGCTCGAGCATCAGGCGATAGTCGGTGTAGCGCTTCTGCTTCGGCAGGTCCTCGGTCGAGGATGCGCTTGAGCGAGCCGACGCGATGCTCGCTGTTCTTGCGCGCCTCGGCGGTCAGCTCCGTCTTGAGCAGGCGCTCTTCCTCGCGCTTGAGCGCGCCTTCGAACGTCGCGGCGGTCCACTGCGGCCCGGCGTAGCCCCAGTCGACGTCGCACAAGCGCGACGATGTTGTTGTCGAGGCCGAGGTTGAGCAGGTTGGTCCGGCCCATGCCGCCGACGCCGATGCCGGCGATGTTGAGGCGATCGCTCGGCGCACGTGAGCCGCGCCCGAGCACGTGGCGCGGAACGATCGTGACTGCGGCCGTGGTGGCCGCGACGTTGGTGACGAAATCGCGTCTCGAAATTGTTGACATGGTGGCCTTTCGCCGGTGGCCGGATGCTACTACAATCCTGCTCGTACCCGACCCCCACATGCAGATCATCCGCAATCGCACCATTCACGACGTCGTCATCGTCGGCTCGGGCGCGGGCGGCGGCATGGCCGCGAAGGTCCTGACCGAGGCCGGCGCCAACGTCCTGATGCTCGAAGCCGGCGTGATGTTCGACTCCCGCCGCGATTCGAAGATGATGGCGTGGCCGTACCAGTCTCCACGGCGTGGCCTGCCGGTCCCCGAGCGCCAGTTCGGCGAGTTCGACGCCGGCTGGGGTGGCTGGACGCTCGAAGGCGAGCCGTACACCTCCGCGCCGGGCGATCGCTTCGACTGGTTCCGCACGCGCATGCTCGGCGGCCGCACCAATCACTGGGGCCGCATCTCGCTGCGCTTCGGCCCGGACGACTTCCGGCGCAAGAGCCTCGACGGTCTCGGCGACGACTGGCCGATCAGCTACGACGACCTCAAGCCGTACTACGACAGCATCGATCGCTACATCGGCCTGTTCGGATCGAATGAAGGTCTGCCGAACGATCCGGACGGCATCTTCCAGCCGCCGCCGAAGCCGCGCTGCTACGAACTGCTGATCAAGCAGGCGTCGGAGCGCTTGAACATCCGCTGCATTCCGATCCGGCTGTCGATCCTGACGCAGCCGTTGAACGATCGCCCGGCGTGCCACTACTGCGGCCAGTGCGGGCGCGGCTGCGCGTCGCACGCCAACTTCTCGTCGCCGTCGGTGCTGCTGCCGCCGGCGCTCGCCACCAAGCGCCTGACCATCGTCACCAACGCGATGGCGCGCGAGGTCACGGTCGGCGACGATGGCCTGGCGACCGGCGTGACCTACGTCGACAAGAACACCGGCCGCGAGAACCACGTGCGCGGGCGGATCGTCGTGATGGCGGCGAGCGCGTGCGAGACCGCGCGGCTGCTGCTCAATTCGAAGTCGTCGCGCTTTCCGGACGGCCTCGGCAACTCGAGCGGCGTCGTCGGCAAGTACCTCACCGACACCACCGGCACCAGCGTCCGCGGTTTCATCCCGAAGATGATGAACGGCGTGCCGCACAACGAGGACGGCGCCAGCGGATCGCACCTCTACATGCCGTGGTGGGGCGACAACCAGAAGCTCGACTTCCCGCGCGGGTATCACATCGAGCTTGGCGGCGGCCGGCGCATGCCCGGCTTCGGCACGCTCAGCGGCGTGCATCTCTATCACACGCACCGCCGGCGACGGCGGCCTGGTGTCGAGCGGCGGTTACGGCAAGCAGCTGAAGGACGACTACCGGCGCTTCTACGGCGCCACGGTCGGCTTTGCCGGGCGCGGCGAGATGATCCCCAACGAGAACTCGTTCTGCGAGATCGATCCGACGGTGGTGGATCGCTGGGGCATTCCGGTGCTGCGCTTCCACTGGAAGTGGAGCGACCACGAGCTCAAGCAGGTCAAGCACATGCAGGAGACCTTCCGCTCGATCATTCACGAGATGGGCGGGACGCCGATGACGCCGATGCCGACGGCGGAGCAGAGTTACGGCATCGAGCCGGGCGGCCGCATCATCCACGAAGTGGGTTGCGTGCGCATGGGCAACGATCCGAAGACGTCGGTGCTGAACAGCAACTGCCAGGCGCACGATTGCCGCAACCTGTTCGTCACCGACGGCGGTCCGTTCGTGACCAATCCGGACAAGAACGTGACGTGGACGATCCTCGCGCTGGCGATGCGCACCAGTGAGTTACATCGCCGATCAGCGGAAGGGAGGCCTATGAGCGACCGGCGTTCAAGCTACGGCGGACCAGTCGCCGCGACGTGCTCAAGGTGCTGCTCGCCGCGCCGGCCGCGACCTTCTCGTGGACCGACGCAGAGGCGGCGCAGGCTGCGGCGTCCGCGCAGGCCGCCCGCGCGGCGGCGACCGCGAAACCGTTCGTGCCGAAGTTCTTCACGGCTGCGTGAGTTCAGGCTCGTGCATGTGCTTGCGGACATCGTCATTCCGAAGGACGAGCGATCGGGCAGCGCCACCGACGCCGGCGTGCCCGAGTTCATGGACTTCATGATGATCGATCAGCCGGCGCGCCAGGTGGCGATGCGCGGCGGCCTGGCGTGGCTCGACGTGGAATGCCAGAAGCGCTTCGACAAGACGTTCCTGAACTGCTCGGCGGCCGAGCGCACCGCGGTGCTCGACGACATCGCGTGGCCGTCACAGCGCGAAGCCGGAATTCGCGCACGGCGTCGCATTCTTCACCAACTTCCGCGATCTCACCGCGAGCGGTTTCTGGACCACGCGGATGGGCATCGACGATCTGCAGTACACGGGCAATCGCTCGGTGGCGCGGTGGAACGGCTGCCCGCCCGAGGCGCTGAAGAAGCTCGGCGTCAGCTACGAATAGCGCGTGTGACCCTTCGCCTCCTCGTCCTGCTGGTCCTCGCGGCCCGCGCCGCGTCGGCCCAGGATGCCGGCTCGTCGATTGTCAGCCGCGACCGCGCCCGACATCGTCACCGTCCGTGCGCACCGCGTCCCGACCGCTGCGCATCGACGGTCGACTCGACGAGGAGGTCTATCGCACGATCGCGCCGATCAGCGACTTCATCCAGCAGGAGCCCGACGAGGGCCAGCCGGCCACCGAGAAGACCGAGGCGTGGATCCTGTTCGACGACGTGAATCTTTATATCTGCGCGCGCAACTGGGACAGCCATCCGGAGCGGGAGATCGCCAACGAGCTGCGCCGCGACAGCGGCAACATCCTCGGCAACGAGAACCTGACCTTCGCCATCGACACGCTGCACGATCGCCGCAACGGCTACGTGTTCCAGACCAACGCGCTGGGCGCGCTGCGCGACATGGCGGTCACCGACGATCAGCAGAACCAGGCCTGGAACGGCATCTGGAGCGTCAAGACCGCGCGTTTCGAGAACGGCTGGACGGTGGAAGTGGCGATCCCGTTCAAGACGCTGCGCTATCGCGGCAGCGGCCCGCAGACCTGGGGCATCAACCTGCGGCGCCTGGTCAAGTGGAAGAACGAGTTCTCGTACCTGTCGCTGGTGCCCGCGGCGCTCGGCACCGGCGGCATCAGCCGCATGGCCTCGGCGGCGACCGTGATCGGCCTCGAGACGCCGGCGCAGTCGAAGAACCTCGAGCTGAAGCCCTACGCGGTGGCCTCGTCCACCACCGATCGCGGCGGCGCGTCGCCGTTCAACAACCGCGGCGACGCCAACGCCGGGCTCGACTTCAAGTACGGCCTGACGCGCAGCCTGATCGTCGACGCGACCTATCGCACCGATTTCGCGCAGGTCGAGGAAGACGTCCAGCAGATCAACCTGACGCGCTTCAGCGTGTTCTTTCCGGAGAAGCGCGACTTCTTCATCGAAGGCCAGGGCATCTTCGATTTCGGCGGCGTGCAGGCCGGCAACAGCCCCGGCGACGTGCCGCTGTTGTTCTTCAGCCGCCAGATCGGACTGAGCCAGGGGCAGGTGGTGCCGGTGATCGGCGGCGCGCGCCTCACCGGACGCGCCGGCGCCTACAGCATCGGCGCGCTCAATATTCAGACCGACGACAAGCCGTCGGCGCGGGCGCTGTCGACGAATTTCTCGGCGCTGCGTCTCAAGCGCAACCTGTTCCGCCGCAGCAACGTCGGCGTGCTGGCGACTCGGCGCGGTCCGGCGCTCGGCAGCCTGCCGGGTACGAGCGCGTCCAGCTACACGGCCGGCGCCGACGCCACGATGCTGTTCTTCAGCAGCATCAACATCACCAGCTACTACGCGCTGACCAGCAACCCCGGTCCCGGCGGCGCCGAACGTGACCGGATCGAGCTACCGCGGACGGTTCGACTACAACGCCGATCGCTACGGCGCCACCGCCGAGCACATGCTGATCGACGCCGACTTCAGGCCGGAGGTCGGCTACGTGCGGCGCACCGACATTCGCCGCAGCTTTGCGCAGGTCCGCTTCAGCCCGCGGCCGCGCGGCAGCCGGTTGGTTCGCAAATACACCTGGCAGGCGAGCCTCGACTACGTGACCGACGCGGCGGCCGTCGAGCTGCAGAGCCGCGAGGCCGCCGGGTTCTTCCGGATCGATTTCCAGTCGAGCGATCAGTTCTCCGCGGAGCATTCGCGCGAGTTCGAGCTGCTGCCGGGCCGGTTCGCGATCGCGCCGGGGGTGATCGTGCCGGCGGGCGGCTATACCTACTCCAGCACGCGCGTGTCGTACTCGCTCGGCCAGCAGCGCCGGGTGTCCGGGCGGCTGAGCGCGGCGACCGGTTCGCTGTACGGCGGCACCAAGTCGCGAGGTGTCGTACTCGGGCCGGTGGGGCGTCATCCCGCAGTTCTCGCTCGAGCCCAGCATGACCCTCGCGTGGGGGTCGCTGCCCTCCGGCGACTTCACCGCCCGGCTGCTCGGGTCGCGCGTCACCGTGACGCCGAGCCCGCGCATGCAGATCAGCAGCCTGGTGCAGTTCAACGTCGACGGCCGCACACGCTGACCGCGAGCGCCCGGCTGCGATGGGAGTACACCGGCGGCAGTGACCTGTTCGTCGTCTACAGCGACGGACGCGACACCCGCAACGCCGGCTTTCCCGGGCTCGTGAATCGCACGTTCGCGATCAAGGCGACGCGCCTGCTGAGGTTCTAGGTGGCTGCCACTCCGGAGGTCGCTGGTCATCGGCGGCGGTCCCGCCGGCGCCTCGGCGGCGTTGCTGCTCGCGCAGTGGGGCCACGCCGTGCGGCTGATCACCAGGCCGCCCGCCGGGCACGGCCTCGCCGTGTCGCTGCCGCCGAGCTGCGCGAAGCTGTTCGACGCGATCGGCGTCAGCGACGCGATTGAACGCGCCGGGTTCCTGCGCTCGACCGGCAACACCGTCTGGTGGGGAAGCGACGAGGCGCGCGTCGAATCGTTCGCCGCCGGCGCGCGCGGCTGGCAGCTCGAGGTCGGCCGGCTGGCCGAGGTGCATGCTCGACGAGCGCCGTCGCCGCCGGCGTCCGCGTCGAACGCGGACCGCACGTCGATGCCCGGGCCGGCTTCGTGATCGACTGCACCGGCCGCGCCGGGGTGCTCGCGCGCGCGAAGGGTCTTCGCGAGTTCGATCCGGGTCCGCGCACCGTCGCGCTCGTCGGCGAGTGGCGACGCGACGGCGAGTGGCCCGTGCCCGACGACACGCACACGCTGATCGAGTCCTACGACGATGGGTGGATGTGGTCGGTGCCGACCGCGCCGGTGTGCGGCACATTGCCGCCATGGTCGATCCACAGCGCTCGGCGCTCGCCCGCGGCGGCTCGTGCGAGGGATGTCTACCTCGCGGAAATCGCCAAGACCCGCGTCTTCAGCCGACTGACCTCGGGCGCGGCGCTCCATGATGGCCCACGCGGCTGGGACGCGTCCCAGTATCGCGCTCGCGAGTACGCCGGCGACGGCTGGCTGCTGGCCGGCGACGCCGGGTCCTTTGTCGACCCGCTGTCGTCCGCCGGCGTGAAGAAGGCGTTGGCGTCCGGATGGCTCGCCGCGATCGTCGCGCACACCTGTCTGGCGCGATCCGTCGATGCGGTCGCACGCGCTGGAGTTCTATTCCGCCAGGGAAACGGAGATCGAGCAGCACCTCTCGCGGGAGAGCCGCCGGTTCCTGGTCGATGCGGCGGGGCGGCATCCGCGCCCGTTCTGGGACGAGCGCTCGGACGAGGCCGCGCGCGAGCTGGAGCGACGCGTCCGCGGTGCAGCGCGCGTTTGAGCGATTGAAAGTCCGAGGATGAGCTGCGGCTGCGGCTGGGGCCGGCGATCACCGTGCAGCCACGGCCGATCATCCGCGGCAACGAGATCGTCCTCGAGCCGCACCTGGTGTCGCCCGACGATCCGCGCGGCGTCCGTTACGTCCGGGAGATCGACTCGTGGCCCTCGCCGAGCTCGCCCCGTCTGCTCGGTCCGTCCCCGACCTGTTCGAGGCCTGCACCACGCGACTCGGATCGATGCCCCTGCCGGACTTTCTGTTCGCGCTCGCGACGGCGGTTGCGCGGGGGTGGCTTGTGGCACAATGACCGCGCAATTCACCGGCCTCAACCATGGCCAAACGCATCCTCGCTGCCGCAACCCTTCTTCTGACTGGCGCGATCCTGTCCGCCGCGCAGGCGCCGCAACCGACCGCGGCGCCGACCGCGAAGCCCGAAGAAGGCATCCCGGTCACCGATGCGACGGTCCTCAAAGCCTGCGGGAGCTGCCATAAGCCCGACGACAAGGGGCAGATGTCGCGCATCTCCTTCCAGCGCAACACGCCCGAGGGCTGGCAGCTGACCGTGCAGCGCATGGCCTCGCTGAACGGCCTGAACATCGAGCCGGAGACGGCGCGCCAGGTCGTGAAGTACCTGTCGAACCATCTCGGGCTCGCGCCGGAGGAGGCCAGGCCGGCCGCCTGGGAGGCCGAGCGCCGCCTGATCGACTTCAAGTACACCGCCAGCGCCGACACCGAGTCGACCTGCATCAAGTGCCATTCGATGGGCCGCGTCATGTCGCAGCGCCGCACCAAGACCGAGTGGGAACTGCTGATCGCGATGCATCGCGGGTGGTATCCGCTGGTCGACAACCAGGCGTTTCGCCGCAGCGGTCCGCCGCCGCCCGCTCCACCGTCTGACGGCCGCCCGGCGGACAACCGTCATCCGGTCGAGAAGGCGCTCGCCCACCTCGCCACGACCTATCCGCTGAAGACACCCGAGTGGACGGCGTGGTCCGCCAACATGCGGCCGGCGCGGCTCGACGGCACGTGGGCGCTGAGCGGCTGGGAGCTGGGCAAGGGCGCGATCTACGGCCGCGTCACGATCACCGCCGATCCGTCCTCGCCCGAGGAGTTCACGACGTCGACGACCTATCGCGTCGCCCGCACCGGCGAGACGGTCACGCGCACCGGCCGTTCGATCGTCTATACCGGCTTCCAGTGGCGCGGCCGCTCGTCGACGCTCGGCCGCCGATTCGACGATGCGCGAGGTGATGATGGTCGATCGCGACTGGCGCAGCATGGACGGCCGCTGGTTCACCGGCGGCTACGACGAGCTCGGCATCGACGTGAAGCTCGAGCGCGTCGCCGGCGAAACGCGCGTGCTCGGCACCGACCGCACGGCGCTCAAGCAGGGCGCCGCCGGCCAGCCGCTCAAGATCTACGGCGTCAACCTCGGCACGCTGCAGCCGCGCGACATCGATCTCGGTCCCGGCATCACCGTCACGCGCATCGTCGAGAGCACGCCGGAGATGGTGACGGTCACGGTGGATGTGGCCGCTGCCGCCGCGCCGGGCTCGCGCGACCTGTTCGTCGCCGGCGCCTCGCGGCCAGAAGGCGCTCGCGGTGTTCGACAAGATCGACGGCATCAAGGTCAAGCCCGACTGGGCGATGGCCCGGGTCGGCGGCGACACCTTCCCGAAGATGCTGGCGCAGTTCGAGGCCTGGGCCTACAGCAACGGCGCCGACGGCAAGCCGGATTCTCCCGACGACATCGACCTCGGGATGGTCGACGCGGCGTGGAGCCTGGAGGAATACGCCGCCATCTACAACGACGACGACATCAAGTTCGTCGGGCACGCTGAACGCGGCGACCGGCCGCTTCACGCCGGCGATCGACGGCCCCAATCCCAAGCGCGTCCGGCGCGCGCAACAACATCGGCGATGTCTGGGTGGTGGCGACCTATCCCGGCGAGGCGGTGGCCGGCAAGCCGGCGCCGACCCATCGCGCCCGCGCGCACCTGCTGGTCACCGTGCCGCTCTACATGCGGTTCGATCCGTCGAGGGCGCAATGAGCACGGTCGGCCTGCGCGAGTTTCATTCGTTCGAGGCGGCCGGCCGCCGCTTCCTCTACCTGGTGCCGAGCGCCGCGGTGTTCGCGCTCGACGACTGCTCGAGCGCGATTCTCGATTCGCTGTCGTCGGGCCCGCGCGCCGGCGGACGACATCGCCCGCGCGCTGTCGCCGCGCTTCGACGCCGCGCGACGGTCGCCGACACGCTCGCCGAGCTGCAGCGCGTCCGCGCGCTGGCCGATACCGGCGGTGCCGGCGCCGCCGCTCGCCGAAGATCATCCCGCTGAAGCCGGTGCCGCTGCAGACGCTGGTGGTCAACGTCACCAACCAGTGCAACCTGGCCTGCACCTACTGCTACGAGTACGGCGAGGACAAGATCGTCGATACCGAGAACGGCAAGCAGCCGAAGTTCATGACCGAGGAGACGGCGCGCGAGAGCGTCGAGTTCGCGCTGCGCGAGTCGCGCGACAACCCGCACGCGCACATCACGTTCTTCGGCGGCGAGACGCTGATGAACTTCCCGGTGCTGCAAGTCGACCATTGCCTACGCGCGGCGGCGCGCCGCCGAGGTCGGCAAGGCAGATCGACTTCAGCCTGACGACCAACGCGACGCTGCTGCGGCCCGACGTCATCGAGTTCCTGGCCGACGAGCGCGTCGGCGTGACCATCTCGATCGACGGCCCCGAGGAGATGCAGGACAAGTTCCGCGTCTTCAACAACGGCGCCGGCAGCTACGCGATGGCGGCGCCGAAGATCAAGGCGCTGCTGGCGCGGCACCGCTCGCGGCCGATCGGCGCGCGCGTCACGCTGACCAGGCAGACGCTCGACGTCCGGAAGATCTATCGCCACCTCACCGACGAGCTCGGGTTCTGGGAAGTCGGCTTCGCGCCGGTCACGACCGCGCCCGGCCGCGACTACGCGATCGTCGGACGGCGGCTTCGATCACCTGCTGGCGCAGTTCCGCGACCTGGCCGGCGACTATCTCGAGGCGTCGCTGCAGAATCGCCATCACGGCTTCTCGAACGTCCGCGAGACCCTGCAGGAGATCCATCACGGTCACGCCAAGGCCTATCCCTGCGGCGCCGGCATCGGCCTGATGGGCGTCTCGACCGACGGCGAGGTCGCGCTCTGCCATCGCTTCGCCGGCTCCGACGAGCACAACTTCGGCAACGTGCGCGACGGCGTGTCGTTCGAGAAGCAGCAGGCGTTCCTGGAGTCGCACCACATCGCGAACAAGACCGACTGCAGCACCTGCTGGGCGCGGCCGATCTGCGCCGGCGGCTGCTATCACGAGGCCCACACCCGCTACGGCTCGACCAACCGTCCCAACCTGCACTACTGCGACTGGATTCGCGGCTGGACGCACACCTGCCTGGAGATCTACGGCGAGATTGCCGAACGCAATCCCGGGTTTCCTGCGGCAGTTCGATGACGAAGAGGTTCCGGAGAAGGTCTCATGAAGCATCTGACCACCGATCAATCGCAAGGCCGCGCGCGTCGCGTCGGTGACCGCGCCGACGGCCGCCAGGGACGTCGTCGCGCTGCAGGGCCCGCCGCAGCAACCCGAGCCGCCGCACATCCCGAACGGCTGCTCGCTGGTGTTCTGCGCCCGGCTGGGAAGCCGACCGCAACGGCGGCACCGCCGGGCTGTGCCAGCCGGTCGAGCGCGACCTGTTCGACTGCCACATGGGCTGCTTCTGGCCGGCGCAGGTGCCGGACCAGTTGAACCATGCGCCGGACTGGACCGCGAAGTGCGCGGCCGCGCAGAAGGACTGGCGCAAGATCGACCTGATCTTCCCGGACGAGAAGAAGAAATGACGCGGCTGCTGTTGATGCTGCTGGCGCTGGCGAGCGTCGGCCTCGGCGCGCAGAAGCCGGCGCGCTGCCGTCGCCGTCGGCGGCAATCACCTGATGTACATCGGCACCTATGCCGGGACGATCCAGATCTTCGACGAGGCCACCGAGAAGATGGTCGGCGACATCAAGCTGCAGACCGGCATTCCGCGATCGCTGACCCTGTCGCAGTCGCGCTCGAAGTTCTACGTGCTCGATTCGACGCTGGAGAAGATCGAGATCGTCGACATCCCGACGCGCGCGTCGCTGTCGTCGTTCACGCTGAGCGAAGGCAACAAGCAGGTCCGGATCCGCGGCCTTCAGGTCGATCCGCTCGAGCGCTTCCTGATCCTGCTGACGCGCTCGGCCACCAAGCTGATCGATCGCTGGGAGATCGGCGACATCTCGCTGCAGTTCTACGACCTGGCGCAGAAGAAGGTCACCCGCACGATTCCGTGGCCGAAAGGCGAGGAGCGCGAGAACGTCAACATCCGCTTCTCCCCGGACGGCAAGCTGCTGTATTTCTTCGGCGACGATGTCCTGATTCTCGAGACCACGAATTTCACCGAGGTCGACACCTGGCCGCTCAGCCGTCCGCTCGAAGCCGGCCTCGGCCGCGTCAACTTCGGCTCGGTCGACGACTTCAATGAGGACCCGGGCTTCCTGACCGGCCTGTTCACCACCCAGGATCCGATCCAGAACCGTCGCATCATGAGCCTCGGCCGCGTCAACCTGGCGGCGAAGACGATCGATCTCACGCCGATCGGCCCGGCCGAAGGCGTCAGCTTCGCGCTGGCGCCGGATCGCAAGCGCGGCTACGGCCTGATGCAGCAGATTGGCCGCTACGAGTTCTGGACGTTCGACGTCGCCCAGAAGAAGCTGCACGGCCGCACCGTCTTCGAAGGCCGCCCGCGCATGGCGTTGCGCGTGTCGTCGAACGGCAAGCTGCTGTACATCTTCCAGGCCGGAGCGACCATCGACGTCTACGACGCCGCGTCCTACAAGCTGCTGCGCACCATCGAGATGACCGCGGATCAGACCACCAACCTGTTCATCCTGCCGAGGAAGTAGATCCGCTAGGCGAGGCCGGTGAATCGGGGGGCCACGCTATACCAGGCAGGCATCAGGTCGATCGGCATGGTGCGGCGACCAGACCATCGAATATGTGACAATCGACGGCCGGAGCATGTCCGCTTCGGCCGCGCTCGAGCGCGCGGGCACCGCAGCGTCCAGCCATGCCGTCCACGCACCGATGAACCGACAGGTCTTCAGCTACCTCGTGCCGTACTGGCGGCGCCTCGATCCTGGTCCTGGCGATCAGCCTGATCAGCACCGCGACGACGCTCGTCATCCCGTACCTCTCGAAAGATCTGATCGACACCGCGCTGGTCGGCCGCGATCTCGGTGCCTTGCGGCGCATCGTCTTCTGGTTCATCGCGCTCGGCGTCCTCGGCTTCATCCTCAACGTGACCAGCGGCCTGCGCTACACGCGCGTGTCGGCGGAGATCCTGTTCGACATGCGGCTGTCGCTGTATGCGCACCTGCAGCGGCTGTCGCCGCGCTTCTACGCGCGCACGCGGCTCGGCGACATCGTCTCGCGGCTCAACAACGACATCAGCGAGATCCAGCGCGTCGCCGCGGAGGCCGCGCTGGCCTGGGTCGGCAACGTGCTGTTTCTGGTCGGCAGCCTGGTGATGATGATCTGGCTCGACTGGCGGCTGTCGCTGATCGCGCTGGCGCCGCTGCCGATCAGCCTGGTCGCGCTGGCGTTCTATCGCCGCCGGCTCGAGGGCCGGGTCGCCGACCTGCGGCAGCGCAGCGCCGACATCGGCAGCTTCCTGATCGAGACGCTGCAGGCGGCCTCGCTGGTGGTCGCGTCGAACGCGCAGGCGCGCGAGCAGGATCGGTTTCGCGGGCTGAACGGCGCGTTCATCGAGTCGTTGATGCGGATGCAGCGCGTGACCTACTTCGCCGGCGGCCTGCCCGGCACGGTGCTGTCGATCGGCTCGGCGATCGCGTTCTTCTACGGCGGTCTGCGCGTGATCGACGGTACGCTGACGCTCGGCACGATGGGCGCGTTTCTCGCCTACCAGATGCGAGTGTTCGCGCCGGCGCAGGCGTTGATGGGCCTGTTTGCGAGCCTGACCACCGCCAAGGTGTCGTGGTCGCGCGTGCTGCGAGATCCTCGACGCGCCGATCGATGTCGTCGAGCGCCCGGACCGCGAGGGCGATGAGCGAGCCGCGCGGCGAGCTGAGGTTCGAAGCGGTGACGCTCGGCACCGATCGCAGTCGCGCGTGCTGGACGCAGGTGTCGTTCACCGCGCGGCCGGGACAGACGGTGGCGCTGGTCGGCGGCAGCGGCGTCGGCAAGTCGACGATCGCCTACCTGGCGACGCGTCTGCTCGATCCCGATGCCGGCGTCGTGCGGCTCGACGGCCACGATCTGCGCGACCTGACGCTTGCAGAGCGTGCGCCGGCACATCGTGCTGGTCGAGCAGGAGCCGACGCTGCTCCACGCACTCGATCGAGGAGAACATTCGCTACGTGCGGCCGGACGCGACCGGCGACGAGGTCAGGCGGGCCGCGGAGGCCGCCGGGCATCGCGGCGTTCATCGAGGCACTGCCGCAGGGCTACGCGACCGTCGCCGGTGAGCGAGGCCTGGCGGTGTCGGCCGGCGAGCGCCAGCGCATCGCGCTGGCGCGCGCGTTTCTCGCCGATCCCGCGGTGCTGGTGATGGACGAGCCGACCGCGGCGCTCGATGCGATCGCGCAGCGGCAGGTGATCGACGGCTCGCAGGCGGTGATGCGCGGCCGCACCATCGTGCTGATCACGCATCGCCGCGAGGTGGCGATGGCGGCCGATCATGTCGTGGTCCTCGACGGCGCGCGCGTCGTCGATGCGGGAGCCGCCGCGCCTGCTCGCGGACGCGGTCGGCGGCGTTTGCGCGGTTGTTCGAGATCGACCTGTCCGACCGTCCGCGCAGCCCGCGGCGCAGGTGGAAGGGCCGGCGCGAAGGCGATCGCCCGGCCGGCGCGTCATGACGCGCGCAGGAAGCGCGGACGCGCACAACGTCAGGGTCGCGGTCGATCGCCGTGATCGACAGCGGCGTGCACGCGAATCATCCGCATGTCGGTGGCGTTGCCGGTGGCATCGGCATCGACGACCATGGCGCCGCGCATGACGATTACGTCGATCGTCTCGGCCACGGCACCGCGGTGACCGCGGCGATTCGCGAGAAGGCTCCGGACGCGGAGATCTTCGCGATCAAGGTGTTCGATCGCGAACTGGCCGCGACCGGCCAGGCGCTGGTCGCCGCGTGCGAGTACGCGCTGTCGACTCGGAACCGCAGCTCGTCAACCTGAGTCTTGGCACACCGAACGTCGATTACGAGGCCGCGCTCATGGACGTCGTCGGCCGTCTGCAGCAGACAGCGGCGCGATCGTGATCGCGGCGGGTGAGCAGGACGGCGTGCGCTGGCTGCCGGGATCGTTGCCGGTGTCTGGGCGGTGCGCTCGACTGGACCGGTGCCGCGAGACAGCTGCCGGATCGATCGGCTGAATCGGCAGGGCGCGGCGTTTCGCGCCACCGGTTTTCCGCGGCCGATTCCCGGCGTGCCGCCCGCGCGCAACTTGAAGGGCCTCAGCTTCGCGGTGGCCAACGTCACCGGAACGGTGGCGCGATTGCTCGCGGAGGACGACGACGGTGATGCCGTCACCGTGCTGACGCGGGCGTTCGAGCGCGGCCGCTTCGGCTAGTCGCGGCGCAGCGCCAGCATCGGATCGAGACGGGTGGCTCGCCGCGCCGGCAGAATGCTGGCCGCGACGGCGACCACCGCCAGCAGCAGCGTGATGCCGCCGATCGTGATCGGATCGCGTCCGCTCGATCTGCACGAGCAGGTTGGTGCTCGAGAACAGCGCGCCGACCCCGAGGGCACCGGCTACACCAATCGTCAGTCCGATCGCGAGCTGGATGAACGATCGCCGCAGGAACAGCCAGGCTACCTGGTTGCCCTGCGCGCCGAGCGCCATGCGCAGGCCAATCTCCTGCGTGCGCTGCGAGACCGCGTAGGCGGTGACCGCGTAGAGGCCGACCGCCGACAGCGTCAGCGCGATCAACGCGAAGATCGTGAACATGCTGCCGAAGATGCGGAATGGCCATCGCGCCTGTTCGAGCGCCGCGTCCAGCGTGCGAATGCCGAACAACGGCAGGTCGGGATCGATCGCGCGCACTTCCTCGCGCAGGATCGGCGTCATCAGGTTGGGGTCGCCGGCGCTGCGCACCGAGCAGGTTCATGAAGCCGCGCGGATCGGTTCGGAAGGGCAGGTAGGCGATTGGATCGGGATCGGGCAGTTGGAAATCGCGCTGCCGCAGGTTCGGCACGATGCCGACGATGGTCGCGGTGATGCGAGACCGGAATGCCGCCCTGCGGCGCCGCGCCGCCCTGCAGGTCGATCGCCAGCGTGATGCGGCGGCCGATCGGATCGTCGCCGGGGAAGTGCAGTGCCGCGAACCGCTGGTTGACGATCACGCTTTCGCGTCCGGTCATCCCGTCTTCGTCGGTCAGATCGCGGCCCCGTTGCAGCGACAGCCCAACGGTCTTGAAGTAGCGCGGATCGATCGTCAGCATCGTCACGTTCGGCGCCTGCTGTCCCTGATCGAGCGGCCGGCCGTCGATCGTCAGCTGGCGCAGAAACCCGCCCTGCATCGGCACGTTGCTGGTGATGGTGACCGCCTCGATCTTCGGATTCGATCGGAGTCGTTCCTCGAGCCGCTCGTAGAACGCCAGCCGCTGCTCGACCGACGGGTACTTCCGCTCCGGCAACTGCCAGCGCCATGGTGAGCAACCGTGAGGTGTCGATGCCGAGGTCGAGACTGTAGAGCGTCAGGAAGTTGCGCATCATGAAGCCGGCGCCTGCGAGCAGCACCACGGTGAGCGTCAGTTCGGCGACCATCAGCGCGCCGGTCCAGCGGCTGGCGCGCGCGCCGGCGGAACCGCTGCGGCCGCCCTCCTTCAGCACCTCGTTGACGTCGGTCTTCGAGATGTGCAGCGCCGGCGCCAGTCCGAAGACGATGCCGGTGGCGAGGCAGACGAGGGCGAAGAAGCCGATCACCGTGCCGTCCATCGTGAACTGAATCCAGTACGGGCCGGCCGACATCCTGCGTCGCGCGGTCGAACAGGCGGATGCCGATCGCGGCGATGCCGAGCCCGCCGATGCCGCTCAGCACCGCCAGCATCACGCTTTCGATCAGCAGCTGGCGAATCACCCGCCAGCGCGACGCGCCGAGCGCCACGCGCACTGAGATTTCCCGCGCGCGGTTGGTGGCCCGCGACAGCAGCAGGTTGGCGACGTTCGCGCAGGCGATCAGCAGGACGAACGCCACCGCGCCCATCAGCGACAGGAACACGGTGCGGATCGGCCCGCCGTTCTGACTCTCGTTGAACGTTTGGACGCGTGCCTGAATGTCCTTGTTGGTGTCCGGATTCTCCGATTCGAGCGTCCTCGAAATGTTGACGAGTTCGCTTTGCGCCTGCGCGCGCGTGACGCCGGGCGCGAGATGGCCGAAGGTCTGCAGCTGCCTGGAGTGTCGCGGTTGGGTTTCGAGATTCGGAATCTGCGACAGCGGCAGCCACAGGTCGGTGTTGAAGGGGAACTTGAAACCCTCGGGCATGACGCCGATCACGGTGGCCGGGATATCGTTGACGCGAATGGTCCGGCCGATCACGGCTGGATTGCTGCCGTAGCGGTTCTGAAACATGCCGTGGCCGATGATCACCACCGCCGCCGCGCCGCGGCGGTCGTCGTCGGCGGCAAAATTGCGCCCGAGCACCGGGGTGGTTCCGAGGATGGTCAGCCCGTTGGCCGAGATGTGCGAGCCGTTGAAGCGCTCCGGCGGCTGGCCTTCGTCGCTGACGTTGGCGACGTCGCCGTCGTAGGCCCCGAAGCTTTCGAAGGTGCGGGTGCGTCCTTCCAGTCGCGATAGTCCAGGAACGACACGCCCCGGGCGCGGTTACGCACCCGATCGAACGAATCGACCGCCAGCGTGCGATCCGGATCGGCGATCGGCAGGCCGCGGATCAACACCGCGTTCACGAACGTGAACACCGTGGCGTTGACGCCAATCCCCATGGCCAGCGCGATGGCCGCGACCACGGTGAACCACCGGTCTTTCACCAGCAGGCGCGCCGCGAAGCGAATGTCTTCCCAAAGACCCATGCGTGGTGACCTCTGTGGCGCCACCGGCCGTGGGGCCGGCGAAGCAGGCGGGTGGACCTAGCTTCCCTTACGCAGCAGAGGTTGCCGGGGTTCCACGATTCCCCGAAACGCGGCCCAAGGGTTACTATCAGCCGGTGAACATCCGGCCCGCGCGGGTCGACGATGCCGAGGTCCTCGCGGAGCTCGCACGCCGGACCTTCCACGACACCTTTGCGCCAACCAACGACCCGACCGACATGGCGCTCTACCTGTCGCGCGCCTACGGTATCGATCAACAAACGCGTGAGCTGAGCGATCGTGACATCACCACGCTGGTGGTGGAGGCCGGCGGCGAGGCGATTGCCTATGCGCAGTTGCGTACCGGCCACGCGCCGGATTGCGTCGTCGGTGCGAGGCCGATCGAGCTGTGGCGCTTCTACGTGAGCCGCGAGTGGCATGGTCGCGGCGTCGCGGTGCCGCTGATGGATCGCGTCAGGTCGGCGGCCCGGGAGCGCGAGGCGAAGACCCTGTGGCTCGGCGTCTGGGAGCGCAATGCGCGGGCCCACGCGTTTTACGTAAAATGCGGATTCACCGACGTCGGTGAGCACGTATTCTTGTTCGGCACCGATCCGCAAACCGACCTGGTGATGGTCACCACGCTCTAGACGCACCCATGAAGAGACGCAGAGTCATCGGCCTCAGCCTAGTTGCCACCGCCGTCATCTGGTTCCAGGTGGCGGGCCGTTTCGAGGCCGGTCGTATCGACGCCCAGCGGCTGACGCGGGTCGCCGGCGAGCCTCAGCCGGCCAGCCTTCGCATCGACAGCGAACGGTTGATGGCCGCGGTGACCACGCTGTCCGATCCGTCGATGGAAGGCCGCGCCGCCGGGTCGCCGGGCGGCATTGCCGCACGCACCTGGATTGTCGAGCGCTTCAAGACACTCGGGCTGCATCCGGTCGCCGGCGCTTACGTGCACCCCTTCACCTATACCCGCATGACCCTGAGCGGGCGGCAGGACGGCGACGGCGCCAACGTGCTCGGCATGTGCGTGGGGACCGATCCGAAGTTGCCGTTCTTCGTCGTGTCGGCTCACTACGATCACCTCGGCATGCGCGACGGCCAGATCTATCCGGGGGCTGATGACGATGCGTCTGGTGTCGCGGTCACGTTGGAGATCGCCGCCTACTGCCAGAAGACGCCGTTCCGGCATTCAATCGTCTTCGCGGCGTTCGATGCCGAGGAGCGCGGCCTGCAGGGCGCGAGGGCCTTCATGGCGAAGCCGCCGGTGCCGCAGGATCGGCTTGCGTTGAATGTCAATCTCGACATGGTCAGCCGCAGCGACAAGCGCGAGATCTTCATCGCCGGCACCTACCACTACCCGAATCTCAAGGCGCCGCTCGACGAAATTGCCAGGCGCGCGCCGGTGACAGTGTTGTTCGGCCACGACAAGCCGGTGGCGGTCGCCGGCGGCGTCGAGGACTGGACCAACCAGTCCGACCACGGCCCGTTCCACGCCGCAAACATTCCGTTCGTCTATTTCGGGGTCGAAGATCACGCTGATTACCACAAGCCCACCGACACCGCGGACAAGATCAACCGTGGCTTTTTCGTCGACGTCGCCGAAACCATCCTCTCCGCCCTCCTCGCCCTCGACCGTTGAATTTGGGGTCAGGTCTCAATTTTCAACATTCTTGATCCGCCGTTCGCCATCACGTCGAAGCGTGCAGATGACCCGGCTCACGCTTGCCGGATGCAGCTGCAAAGCGCGGGCGATTTCCGCCATGGTGTAGCCGTGGATGACATGCGCCCGTTGCATCACCACCGCGCGGGTGGCGCCCACCGCCCCGGAGAAGAGTTCCTCGAGCGACGGCCGGAACACAGCTCGATACGAACGCGGCAGCGAGGCCATGTGCAGCTTTTCGCCGATGAATGAACGGATCGATTGCCGGAATTTTTCGGAACCCACGACCGGCGACTCCCATTCCTCGCCCGGCGCGTAGTCCCAATCGAAGAACGCCCGGTATTGCCGCTGCGACTCTTCTCGCGTTGGTGCGGGAAAGACCGAGTCGAGCCAGTCGATCGACAGATGGGGCGGCACCGCGGTCATGCCGGCCGTTGCCCGGTAACTGCTCCACTTCCAGAGCCGCGGATGGGGAACCAGACCAGCATCGACCGGGTTCATGACGACGTAGGCCACGGCGACGCGTAGAGACATGACGTGTTAGGTCGCGCCATGGATGTTCAGGCGAGGAGGACGAGGCATACGCGGGGTCCCTCCAATCGCAATGCCGTCGGCGATCGTCCACAAATCGCGCGGCAACGACGCGGCCCGGTCACGCCGTTGTCGGATTCTGCGAAGCCGGCACCGGCAGGAGATCGCAGGAACTGCAACGGTGCAGGCGGCCCAGGTGCCTCCAGTGATGTTGAAAAGTGGGACCTGACCCCAGATACTAGCGGCGTGGAGCAAAAGCTGTTCGATGCGATCAAAGGCGGGCGGGTGGATGAAGTCCGGCAGCTGATTGAGCAGGATCCATCATTGAAAGACGCCCGCGACGAGAGCGGGGCGTCGGCGATCCTGGTGGCGGCTTACAACATGAAGCCCGACGTCGCGAACGCGCTGGTGGAACTCGGCGCGCCCATCGATATCTTCGAGGCGAGCGTGCTCGGCAAGGTCGATCGGATCCGCGAGATCGTGGAAGGCAATCCCGATCGGGTGTGGGAGCACGCGCCAGACGGATTCACCGCCGTGGCGCTGGCGGCGTTCTTTGGCCAGCTGTCCGCAGTGCGGGCGCTCGTCGCCGCGGGCGCGGACGTGACCGCCGCCGCGACCAACCCGCTGAAAGTTCAGGCGCTGCACGCCGCCGTCGCCAGCAGAAACCTCGAGATCGTCACGGCCGTACTCGCTGCCGGCGCCGATTCGAACGCCCAGCAGCAGGCTGGGTTCCGCCCGATGCATGAAGCCGGCTCGAATGCGAATCGACCGCTGGCCGAATTACTGCTCGCACACGGCGCCGATCCGTCGCTGCCCAACGACGACGGCAAATCGGCGATCGACCTCGCGCGCGACAAAGGTCACGCGGAGTTCGCCGACTGGCTGGCTACACAGCGGCCCGGCTGATGACGCCTCAGCGTGAGGCCACGCGCTGGTAGACGGCGAGCGTACCGTCGACCAGCCGATCGACGCCGAAGTGTTCCGCGACGCGCTCGAGCCCGGCCTCACCGTAAGCCTTGCGCAGCGCCGAATCCTTCAGCAGCGTGACGATCGCGCCGGCCAGTGCTTTCGCGTCGCCGGGTTCGACCAGCAATCCGGTTTCATAGGGCATCACCGCCTCCGGAATGCCCCCGGCGGTTGTGCCGACCACGGCGTGGCCCATCGCCATGGCGTCGAGCACCGCCGATCCGAGCCCCTCGGTGATCGAGCTCATCACGAACAGGTCGGCGGTCTTCATCAGCGACATCACGTCTTCGCGAAAGCCGGGCAGCAGCACCCGCTTGGCCAGGCCGAGATGCTTGATCTGCTTTTCGAGCGGCGCGCGCAACTCGCCTTCCCCAAAGATCACCAGATGCGCCTCCGGGACTTCGCGCAGCACGAGCGGCATGGCGTCGATCAGATGCTTTTGTCCTTTATGCGCGACCAGCGCGCCGACGTTCACCATCACCGGGACGCCGTGCGGCAGCCAGTATTCCGCATGCAGGTCGACGGCGGGACGATGGGCGATCTTGTCGACGTCGATGCCGTCATGGACGACATCGATGCGGCCCGCGGGGATGCCGTCCTGGACCAGGATCGCCTTGATGGCGTGCGACGCCGCGATGAAGCCATCCATCTGCCGGTACTTCCACTGCGAGAAGGCATGCGACTGCAGGTGGAAGTCGACCCGGCGCGACGCGATCAGCTTGGGACGCGGCGTCGGGGCGGCGAACGACAGCGCCAGCGCCGCCATCGACACCGCGTGCGGATCGTGCGCGTGCACGATCGCCGGCGTCCATGCGCGCACGATCTTCGACAGCCGCCACGCGGTGGCAAGATCGATCTCGTTCACCGGGGCGAGCGGCACCAGGTCCGGGCCCTCGGAGGCGCGCCGGAACAGCTCGCCCTCACTGTGGGCGACCAGCACGGCACGGTGCCCCCTGGCCCGCATGCCGAGAACGGTCAGGAGGACCTGTTGCTGTCCCCCGCGCCAGGTGCGCGCGGTGTCGATGTGGAGGGCGAACACAGCTCCCAGAGTTTCGCAAACTTCAGCCCGACATAACGGGCATTCATGGCCGAGACGATCAGGCCGGGCACGCCGTCTTTGAACCCGCCCCGCAAGAAGTAGTTCCGAACAAACGCCGCCGGCGGATGGACCAGCAAATCGAACATCCCCGCGCGCCGCCCCTCCTCGAACATCTGCCTGGCCGCGAGCGTCGTATAGCGATCCATGGTCTGGTGGTGGTGCGCGAGATCGCGATATGCAAAATGCTGCAACTCGCCATGCAAGTCCTGCACCGGCCCGTCCGACTTGACCGATTCATGCACGTAGCGGCCGGTCCACTGCCCGCGGCGTCGATCGTACAGGCGCAACTGGTAGTCCGGGTACCAGTCGGTCGACCGCATCCAGCGCCCGAGATGAAACGTCACCCGCGGCACGCGAAAGCCGGCCGCCCGCGGCCCGCCCGCGACCAGCGTCGTGATCTCGCCGGCCAGTTCCGGCGTCACCCGCTCGTCGGCGTCGAGCGAGAAGATCCAGTCGTGACTCGCCAGACCGGCCGCGAAGTTCTTCTGCGCGATGTAGCCGGGCCAGGGCCGCACGATGACGTGCGGCGTGAACGCGCGCGCAATGGCAACGGTGTCGTCCGTGCTCTCGCTGTCGACGACGATAATCTCGTCGGCCCAGGCGAGGGACTCGAGGGCGGCGTGGAGGTTCGCCGCCTCGTTGAAGGTGATGATGGTGGCCGTGACCGGCACGGCCACCAGTCTAACGTGCCTTGGGTGCGTACGGTGCCTTTGGTGCGTACGGGGCGACAGGTGCCTACTGGCCGAACAGCGGCGCCTGCTGGACGGCGGAGTAGTTCACCACCGACTTCGCGTACTCGACCAGCGCCAGCAGCTCGTTGTTGCGGGCGATGTTCAGGTCGCGCTGCGCCTGCAGGACAAAGAAGTTCTGCGTCATGCCGGCCTGGTACTTCTTCTCTTCCGCTTCGAGCCGGCGCTCGGCGAGCACGCGCGACGAGCGCGTCGCCTCCACCCGCTTGGCGTTGGTCTGCACCGTGCGCGCGGCATCGCGAACCTGCGTGGTCACGGCCAGTTCGAGGCTGGTCAGCTGCCGTTCGGCCTGCGTCTGCTGCAGGCGCGCCCTGGCGAGCTGGGCTTCCTGGGTCGACTTGCCGATCGGATAGGCGATGTCGAGCTGCAGGCTCCAGCCCGGGAAGTCGCCGCTGAAGGTCGAGCCGAGACCGTTGAACAGACCGACGCTGGTCGACGACACGATGGCGCCGGTCGGCAGTCCGGTCTGCGGGTCGCGCGCACGCACCACTTGCGTGCCGGCGATCGACTGCGCGTTGTAGTTGACGTTCGCGGTGACGTCGGGCAGCGATTGATTGCGGAAGTAGCGGATGTTGACGTCGTTGATCTCGAGGTTCTTGCGCGCGTTGACCACGTCGGTGCGCTGCGTCAGCGCGCTCTTGACGGCGGCGTCGGTGTCGACCGCGGCCGGCACGAACGTCACCGTGTCGGTAGGCTCGATTCGCGCGGTCCAGAAGTCCGGTGACGACGGGTTGTAGACGAGGGTGCGGATCGCGTCCTGCTGCCGATCGATCGCGGCCTCGGCGATAATCACCGATTCCTCGCGGGTCGCCACCTCGGCTTCGGCCTGCACGATGTCGAGCGGCGCCATGGTGCCAATCTCGACCCGGGCGCGATTGTCCTTGAGCGACTGCTCCGCCAGGCCGAGCGACTGGCGCTGCACCGCCAGGTTGCCGATCGCGTAAGTCAGATCGTAGTAGGCATTGCGGACGTTGCGGGTCGTCAGCGCAATCGACTGCTGCAGCTGGACGTCGCTGATCTCGCGATTCTTCTGCCCGACCAATAACTGCTGGCGCGTCCCGTCGATCTTGAAGTTACGCAACAGCGGCTGGGTGAAGGTGGCGCTGATGGACGAGTTGAGCTGCGGGTTGAACGTCGAGAAGGCGTTGTTGGTGGTGTTGCGCGCGTTGTTCCACCGCACGTCGTAGCTGCCGCCGTGGAACGCCGTCTGCGACGCGACGCCGAAGTTGAACACGCTCCGGCCGCTGGTAATGCCGGTGGCGCTGCCGGACAGGAAGCTGGTTGACGGCTGCGTCGAATCGGACGAACTCACCGTCGAGACGAAGTTGGGCGTGTAGGCCGCCTTGAACTGCGCGATCGACAAGTCCTGCAACTGCGGATTGATGCGCTGGACCTCGAGGTCGAGGTTCTGCTCGAGCGCCGTGGCCACCGCATCGTCAATGCTCATGCGGCGCACCGGGCCCTCCTGGGCCGCGGGCATGGCCGGCGTTGTCTGCGCGTGAACAGGGGATAGTCCGAAAACGGACACCGTCGCCGCCAACAGGCCGGCTCTTACCGCGGTCCGGGCGCAAAAACGCTTATCAAAACGCATCACACTGCTACTCCATTCGAAGGAATTGTCGAGTCTTTGACCGGGGCAACAGCAAAAGCAGTGCCGCGAGCCGAGACATCAGCCCTCAATGATAGACGCGAGAGGGCCTCCCCGGGTTCGTTCAAAACAAGGCCGCGGCCGTGCCAGCCGGAGCGACGAAGCGTCGAAATGTCGCGGAGGTGGGCCGATATACTAGCGATTCGATGACTGAAGCTGAAGTTTTGACAATTTTTAGACAATCCGGCGCTCTTCTCGAAGGGCACTTCCGGTTGTCGTCCGGACTACACAGCCCCGGCTACTTGCAATGCGCGCTGGTGCTGCAGCATCCGCGCGAAGCCGAGGCGCTCGGCGCCGCACTTGGCGCCATCGTGCGGGCGCTCGGGGTGCAAACGGTGCTGTCGCCGGCGCTCGGAGGCATCGTGATCGGGCAGGAAGTTGGCCGCGCTCTCGGCGTCCGCGCGATCTTCGCCGAACGGCAGGACGGCACCCTGACGCTGCGCCGCGGCTTCGCGCTCGAACCCGGCGAGAAAGTTCTCGTCGTCGAGGACGTCGTCACGACCGGTGGATCGACGCGCGAGACCATGGACGTGGCAAAAGCCGCGGGCGCGGTCGTGGTCGCCGCCTGCGCCATCGTCGATCGCAGCGGTGGCAAGCAGGGGCTGGATGTTCCATTCCACGCCTTGCTGCCGATGGCCGTGCAGGCGTACACGGAAGACGAGTGTCCGCTGTGCCAACAAGGGCTCCCGGTCGTCAAACCCGGGTCGCGCGCGGCGAAGGCTTGAGGCCCTGAGGGCTTTGACGTCCTGAGGTCCTGAGGTCTTGGGGTCCTGACAACTTCCACATGGCATCGAGGACTCTCAAGTTCACGATCGCGTACGACGGCACCAACTACGCCGGCTGGCAGCGGCAGGCGAACGCGCTTGCCATCCAGCAGGTCCTCGAAGAGGAAATCGCCACCATCGTCGGGGCGCACCACCCGCTGAATGCCGCCAGCCGGACCGATTCGGGGGTGCATGCCGCCGCGCAGGTCGCGAGCCTCACGCTCGATCATCCGATCGCCTGCGGCGAGCTGCAGAAGGCGCTGAACGCGCGGTTGAAGGCCGGCGATCTTCGCATCCGCGCCATCGAGGAGATGCCGGATCGCTGGGACGCGCGCATCTTCGCGAAGTCGAAGACCTATCGCTATGCGATCTGGAACGGCCCGGCGCCGAGCCCGTTCTTCCGTCACGTCGTGTGGCACGTGCCGCAGCCGCTCGATCTCGATCGCATGGCGCGCGCAACCGGGGCGTTGCTCGGCGAGCACGACTTCGCGGCGTTTCAGGGCCGCGGCACCGACGTCAAGACGACGGTTCGCCGGGTCCTCGCCGCGCAAATGATCGAGATGGACATGCACGCCGATCAGCCCATCGCGCTGCCGCCGCTCGACCGCTCGACCGGCCCCGACGCTGGCGGCGCGGCGATGGACGACGGGCGGCTGTTTCGCTTTGAGACCAGCGGCACGGGATTCCTGCGCCACATGGTGCGCACCATCGTCGGCACGCTGGTCGAGATTGGCCGGGGTCAGCGCGCCGTCGAAGAGATGGCGGAAATTATCGCCTCACGCGATCGCCGCCGCGCCGGCCACAACGCTCCGCCGCACGGTCTGATGTTGTGGAGAGTGACTTACTAGGGTGCGCACGGTGCTCAAGGCTTGGTGATTTCGGCCTGCGGCGGTTTTCCGATCCATGAATTAACCACCCAGACCAAACCTGCCGCCGCGACAATCACCATCAGCAGGCGCAGTGCCGCCGCGATATCGCCAGGGCCCAGGTCGGGCATGCGGAAGTTGCGCAGCACCGCGCCGCGTTCGGTCGCCCAGTGCCAGGCGGTGTGCGCGACGAGCGCCGACAGCAGGATCGTGCCGATCCGCTCCGCGACCACATAGCGAAACACCAGCAGCAACAGCGGGATCGTGACCAGCAGGACCGCCACTTGCCCGATCTCGACGCCGACGTTGAACGCCAGCAGCGAGGCCAGCAGATGATCGCCCGCAAACTGCAGCCGCTCGCGCAGCAGGAACGAGAAGCCGAAGCCGTGAATCAGCCCGAACGCAAACGTCGCCATCCAGCGGCGCCGCAGGTTCGCGCCGACGATGTTCTCGAACGCCATATAGACGATCGAGATGGCGATCAAGGTCTCGATCATCGGCGGGAACCACAGGCTGGCGGGCGCCATGCCGAATGCCGACGCGATCAGCGTCACCGAATGCGCCACCGTGAAGGACGTGATCACGACCAGCAGCGGCCGGAATCGTCGAAACGGAATCACCAGGCACAGCAGGAACAACAGATGATCGGCGCCGTCGAGAATGTGGAAAAAGCCCTCCCGCGCGAACAGCAGGAACGCCTGGTGCCAGCGCGGATCGAGGTGCACGATGCCGGTGTCGGCGTGGACGTCGAAGGCGCGCTCGGTTTTTCCGGGCTGCAGGAAGCGCAGCACGACGTTGACCTGCACGCCGAGCCGCGTCAGCCCGGGCAGGATGGCGAAGTCGGACTGATCGGAGGTAATGGGATATTCGAAGGCGATATCCATCAACCCCTGTTCCCAATAGATCCCGACCGACTGGTCGAGACGCGGGCCGGTCAGGACATGCGCGAGCGCGGCGTCGTACGACTGGAAGGATTGATCGGCGGGCAGCGAGACGCGGGCGCCGGCGACCGTGGGCCGGCCGAGCCGTTGGCCGTTCTCGTACAGCTGCAGGTAGTCGATCAGCCACAACGTGGCCGCATCCTTCAGGGCCTGATCGATGCGTGAAAAGTCCAGGAACCCGCTCGCGCCCGTCGGCACGTCCACGTCCCGCAGGGACTTCATCGGCACGCGCAGCAGCAGCGTCAAGGTCTGCCCTTGCGGGCGGACGAAACCGAAGACCGTGACCTCGTTCGGGACCTCGTGCGCGCCGATCCCTGGAGCCAGGGCGACGAGTAAGGCGGCGACGAGGGCCACAGGCGTATAGGCTCGAAACCGCACGCGGGCGGAACGGCCCCCGGGGCTTCGAGGCGCGGCGATGTCGATACTGACCTGTTCGTCGATACGCTCCACTGAACGGCTCAATAACTTGCTGGTTTCGACGCTCGACACAGGTTCCGGCCCCAAGTATACTGGCGCCCGCCGAAGGGTACTTCTTGAGAGGGGAACCAAGATGGAACGGGTTATGAAGAATCGCAAGCTCAAAGTCGGGGTGATGTTTGTCGCGCTGCTGCTCGCGCTGGGTGCGGGACAGGCCATGCTCGATCGCGCATCAGCCCAAGCCAAGCAGGTGCCTCGCTTCGAGGTCGACCCGTTCTGGCCGAAGCCGATGCCCAATAACTACGTGCAGGGCATGACGATCGGCATTGGTATTACCTCTGACGATCACGTGCTGGTCATTCACCGCGCCAACGATGCCGGCAGCGGCCTCGATCGCACGGAGTACGCCATCCTGAAGGAAGGCTCGCCGCGCGTCGGCGAATGCTGCATGCCGGCCCCGCCGGTGCTCGAGTTCGATGCCGACGGCAATCTCGTTCGCAGCTGGGGCGGACCGTCGAAGGACGGGTCCTACGACTGGCCGGAAAGCAATCACGGCATCGTCGTGGACCACAAAGGCTTCGTGTGGATCGGCGGCAACGGCGGTCCCGATGCGCACATCCTGAAGTTCACGCGCGACGGCAAGTTCGTGGCGCAGTACGGCAAGAAGGACGCGCGCCTGCAGGCGGGCACCGGCGGCGCCAAGCCGAACTACGTGTCGAACAGCCTCGACATGAACAACTTCGGCCGGGTCGCGAAGATGTTCATCGATCCGAAGGCGAACGAAGGCTACGTGGCTGACGGCTACCTCAACAAGCGCGTCGCGGTGATCGACCTCGACAGCGGCAAGATCAAGCGCATCTGGGGCGCCTACGGCGAGCCGCCGACCGACCTGCCGCTCGGACCGTACGATCCGACGCAGCCGCCCGCCAAGCAGTTCCGCAACCCGGTGCACTGCGCCGAGCGCGCCGACGACGGCATGGTGTATGTCTGCGACCGTCCGAACGATCGTCTGCAGATCTTCACGAGCGAGGGTAAGTTCGTGAAGGAAGTGTTCGTGGCCAAGGAGACCCGTGCCGACGGTTCGGTGTGGGACGTCGCGTTCTCGAAGGATCCGCAGCAGACCTGGCTCTACATGGCCGACGGCGTCAACGAGCACGTTCGCGTGTTCAACCGCGCGACCATGGAAGAGGTCTACAACTTCGGCTACGGCGGCCGCCAGCCCGGCATGTTCCTGGGCGTGCACAGCCTCGCGGTGGACTCGAAGGGCAACATCTACACCACCGAAACCTACACCGGCAAGCGCCTGCAGCGGTTCAACTACAAGGGCATGGGCGCGGTGCCGAAGAGCGGCCAGGTCGCATGGCCGGGCTCCGCGGGCCTCAAGTAACAGTCGGCAGTCAAGAGTCGACAGTTAAGAGTTCGGTCGGACGGTTGACAGTCAGCAGTTCGGGCCGGCCCGGGGGAAACCCGGGCCGGCCTTTTCGTCGTACAATCACAGACCGACTCCATGAGCCTCGATCAATTGCTGGAGTGGATCCCTTCGGGCGGGCCGGAAGAGACGCTGGCGCGACAGGTTGAGTTCGATCGCCTGCCGCGGCACGTCGCCATCATCATGGACGGCAACGGGCGCTGGGCCGGCGAGCGCCACCTGCCGCGCGTGGAGGGTCATCGCGCCGGTGTCGACGCGGTGCGCGACATCGTCGAAGCGTCCGCTCGCCTCGGCCTCGAGGTCCTGACGCTCTACGCGTTCTCCGTCGAAAACTGGAAGCGTCCGGCGGCTGAAGTCAGCACGCTGATGCTGTTGCTCAAGCGCTATCTCGGCCTCGAGCTGAGCACGCTGCTTCGCAACAACATCCGCTTCAACGTGATTGGCCGGACCGATGCGCTGCCGCCCGATGTGCGTCACGAGCTGCTCGAGGCCGAGCACAAGACCGCCAAGAACACCGGGATGCTGTTCAACATCGCGCTCAACTACGGCGGCCGCACCGAAATCGTCGATGCGGCGCGGCGCGCGCTCGAGGAGGGCATCAACCCGGCCGAGCTCGACGAGGATCGTTTCTCCAGTTTGCTGTATACGCGCGGCCAGCCCGATCCCGATCTGTTGATCCGGACGAGCGGGGAAATGCGCGTCAGTAATTTCCTGCTGTGGCAGATCGCCTACGCGGAGATCTGGGTCACCGACACCTTGTGGCCCGACTTTCGATGCCGTCACCTGCTCGAAGGCGTGCTCGCGTATCAGAAACGCGATCGCCGGTTCGGCGGCATCACTCCACCCGTGCCGGCCGGTGTCCGTTAGGCCACCGATTAGACAGCCACCGATTAGACAGCCACCGATTGACACCGATTAGACACCGACTAGACAGCCACCGACTAGACAGCCACCGATTGACACCGATTAGACACCGACTAGACAGCCACCGATTGACACCGATTAGACACCGACGAATGGAAATTCTCACATGACGCGCGTCCTCAGCGGCGTCGTCCTCGGCGGCGCCGCGCTCGCGCTGATCTGGTTCCTCAGCTCGATCGCGCTGCTGCTGGTCGCGCTGATCGTCGCGGCGATCGCCTTTCACGAATACGAACGCATCGTCGATGCGATTGGCGCCAAGGTGCCGTACTGGACGGCGCTGCTGGCGACGCTGTTCGCCTGCGCGATGGTG
Source organism: uncultured Acidimicrobiia bacterium (assembly GCA_963795125.1). Lineage (GTDB taxonomy): Bacteria > Acidobacteriota > Vicinamibacteria > Vicinamibacterales > UBA2999 > 12-FULL-67-14b. The sequence continues at coordinate 596,106 of CAWCGQ010000004.1, forward strand.
CCGTTCCAGTGGATCGATATTGAATCGGTGCTGGCGGCGTCGCTGCTGCTGATCGCGCTCAACGTGCTGATCTCGGAGCGCGTCGGCACCCCGCTCCTGGCCGACACCGCGGCCGCGGTGCTGGCGCCGGTCTACATCGGCGTGCCGCTCGGTTGCCTGGTCGGCGTGCATGCGATCGCCGGGCGCGAGGCGGTGGTCCTGCTGATCGCCGCCGTCGCGGTGAGCGACAGCTCGCAGTACTACGCCGGCCGCACGTTCGGGCGCACCCCGCTGGCGCCGCTTCGCAGCCCGAAGAAGACCCGCGAGGGCGCGCTCGGCGGCTTTGTCGTCGCGCCGATCTTTCTCGCGGTGGCCGGAAGCTACTGGCTGCCCGCGTTTCCGTGGTGGTGGCACGCGAGCGTCGGGCTCGGCATTGTCGCCACCGGCATCATCGGCGACCTGTTCGAGTCGATGCTGAAGCGCGCCGCGAACATGAAGGACAGCGGAACGCTCATCCCGGGCCATGGGGGAGTGCTGGACAGAATCGACGCACTTCTCTTTGCGGCGCCGGTGTTCTACTTTTTCCTCAGGAACGTGTAATGACAGGGTTCCACAGGTTCCAGGGGTTCCACAGGGTTCCAAGGGCATCGTTCTGCTCTAGTTCCATGCGGTTCCCGGTGAACTATTGGAACCGCAGCAGCACGATGCCTTTGGAACCGGTGGAACCCTTGGCACCCCTGGAACCGTTGTGAAAAGACGGATCGCCATCCTCGGTTCGACCGGTTCGATCGGGACCAGCGCCCTCGACGTCGCGCGAACGCATCCCGATCGCGTCGAGGTGGTGGCGCTCGCGGCGGCGAGCAACGTCGGCGCCATGGTCAAGCAGATCCTCGAGTTCCGGCCGCGCGCGGTGGCGATGGCGACGGGCGAGGCGATGGACCGGCTGCGCGCCGCGCTCGGGGGATCCCCCGCCGAGATCTCCGGCGTCGGCAACGACGGCCTGTGCGAGATTGCGTCCCATCCCGACGTCGACCTGGTGTTGTGCGCCTCGTCGGGGACCGCGGCGCTCGATGCGGTGCTCTGCGCCATCGAGGCCGGCAAGACGATCGCGCTGGCAAACAAGGAAGTGCTGGTGATGGCGGGCGGCCTGGTGATGGAGGCTGCGAGACGGAAGGGCGTCGCCGTGCTGCCGGTCGACAGCGAGCACAACGCCATCCATCAATGTCTCCACGGCCGCCGCGACGGCGAGGTGCGACGTCTCATCCTGACCGCGTCGGGCGGGCCTTTTCGCGGCCGGTCCCTGGCCGGGCTCGCTGACGTGACCGCCGCCGACGCGCTGAAGCATCCAACGTGGCAGATGGGCCCGAAGATCACCATCGACTCGGCGACCTTGATGAACAAGGGACTCGAAGTGATCGAGGCACACTGGCTGTTCGACGTGCCGCCGGCGCGGATCGACGTGGTGGTGCACCCGCAATCGATCGTCCACTCGATGGTCGAGCTCCTGGACGGCTCGATCATCGCGCAGCTGGGCATCACCGACATGCGGCTGCCGATCCAGTATGCGTTCGCGTATCCCGACCGCTGGGACGCCCCCGTGCCCTTCCTGGATCTCACCCGGCAGAAGCCGCTCGAGTTCCATGAGCCGGCGTGGGACGACTTTCCGTGCCTGCGGCTCGCGTATCGCGCGCTCGATGCCCCGCCGCACGACGCAGACGACGGGTCGCCCGGACCGCGGGTGCAGCGCAGCCTGCCGATCGTGTTGAACGCGGCCAACGAGGTCGCGGTGGCGTGTTTTCTCGAGGGACGTCTCGGTTTCACGCATATTCCCCGGGTGATCGCTCAGGCCATGGAGGCGCACACGCCGGAGGCGGCGGCGACGCTCCAGGACGTCCGGCGGGTCGATCGGTGGGCCCGGATCCACGCGGCCGAGCTGGCTCGAGAGTTAGAATTGGAAAAGCAATGACCACCTTGTTCGCGTTCTTCTTTGTGCTCGGCGTGCTCGTGTTCATCCACGAGCTGGGCCACTTCCTGCTGGCTCGCTGGCATGGCGTGCGCGTCCTGACGTTCTCGCTCGGCTTCGGGCCGAAGCTGTTGAAGGTCCAGCGCGGCGACACCGAATATTGCATCAGCGCCATTCCGCTTGGCGGCTACGTCAAGATGGCCGGCGAGAACCCCGACGACCCGCAGACCGGCGCGGGCGACGAATTCCTGTCGAAGTCGAAGTGGCAGCGGTTCCAGATCCTGATCGCCGGACCGGTGATGAATCTTGCGCTGGCCGTCGTTCTGCTGGCGTTCGTGCTGCTGCAGGGCGCCGACGTGCTCGCGTTCCTGGATCGCCCGGCGGTGGTCGGACTGGTGCAGGCGGGCTCGCCCGCCGAGAAGGCCGGCATTCAACCCGGCGACACCATTACCAGGTTCGGCACCGCGGACGTGCGCACCTGGGAACACCTCGACATGGCGGTCGCGGCGCGGCCCGAGCGCGAAGTCGAAATGACGGTCATTCGCGGCGGCCGCGAGGAGCGCCTCAGGGTCCGTCCCGATCTCACCGAACTGCGCACCCGTAACGACGCGCGCTTCGAGGTCGGCACCATCGGCGTCATGCCGGACGTCTACCCGAGCGTGGCGTCGTTTGTGGCCGGCAAGCCGGCGGAATCCTCGGGGCTGCAGGCGGGCGACCTGATCCTCGCGGTTGACGGCGAGCGGATGGTGTTCCGATCGCAGGTCGCCGAGGCGATCTCGAAAAAGTCCGGCGACCAGCCGATCGAGTTCCGGGTCCGCCGCGACGGCAGCGATCAAACCATCTCCGTGTCTCCCTACCGGGAAGGCGATCAGACTCGCGTCGGCATCTACATGAGCGAGGCGACGCGTTCGTTCAAGCCGTCGTTCTTCGAAGCGATCGGCATGAGCGTTCAGCGCAACATCGAGATGGCCGGCTTGATCCTCAATACGCTCAGGGATCTGGTGACCGGCGAGGCGTCGCCGAAGCAGTTGATGGGACCCGTCGGCATCGCGCAGCTGTCGGGCGAGTCGGCGCAGGCCGGCTGGATCGCGCTGCTCAGCCTGATGGCGGGGATCAGCCTCAACCTTGGACTGTTGAACCTGCTGCCGATTCCGGTGCTCGACGGCGGCCACATCTTCATCATGGCGATCGAAACGATCTCGCGCCGCGACTTCAGCCTTCAGGTGAAGGAGAAGATGCTGTTTGTCGGGTTCGTGCTGCTGATGACGCTGATGGTGACGGTGATCTACAACGATCTGACCAGGATTACGTGGATTGAGAACCTGATGCCGTGGCGGTAGTAGTCTGTGGTCAGTAGCCAGTAGCCAGTAGCCAGTAGCCGAGTCAGTACCAGAGCTAGCCAGTAGTCAGTAGCCGGTATCCAGAAGAATTCTTGTCCTTCCGGAGTCCGGCTACCGGCTACTGGCTACCGGATACCGACCGGGCTCGCTTCAGTACTTTCCCCGGTCGTGCGTTCGTGTGTGTGCCTTCATCAAGCACGACCTGTCCGTTCACCAAAACAGTGTCAATCCCCACCGGATACTGAAACGGATCCTCGAACGTCGCTTGGTCGGCGACGGTGGCCGGGTCAAAAATCACCAGGTCGGCCCACATCCCCTCCTTGATCGAGCCGCGATCGGCGATGCCGAGGATGCTGGCGGGCAACGACGTCATCTTCCTCACCGCTTCCGCGAGCGTGATCACGTTCATCTCGCGAACGTAACGGCCCAGCACGCGCGGGAAGGTGCCGAAGTTGCGCGGATGCGGCACGCCGACCCGCAGCGGACCGTCGGTGGCGAGCGACGAACCGTCCGAGCCGATTGCCACCCACGGCTGCTTCAACGCGAGCGCGAGATCGCCCTCGTCGATGATGAAATACACGCAGCCGACCGAGCCGCGTTCGTCGATCAGCAGATCGAACACGAAGTCGAACGGGTCCTTGCCGGCCTGCTGCGCCGCCTCCGCGACGCGCATGCCTTCGTACTTGCGGTTCGCTGACGCGCCGGCCTCGACCGCGCCGCGCGTTCGGCCGATTGCCGCGAGCTGCACGTTCTGCCAGGTGCCCGCCGACTGGTAGCGGCTCTCCCACGTCGGATTGGTATTCTCCATTTCCTTGCGGATGCGCGCGCGTTCGCGACGGTCCTGCAGGCGGGCGATCAGCTTGTCGGTCCCGCCGTCCAGCGCCCAGGGCGGGATGGTGGCGGTCAGGCCGGTGCTGCTCGCGACGTAGGGGTATTGATCGGCGGTGACGCGCACGCCGCGCGCCCGCGCGGCTTCGACCAGCTCGATCACTTCCTTCATGCGGCCGACGTTTTTCTGGCCGGTCACCTTGATGTGAAACACGTGCACGGGCAGCTTCGCGCGCTCGCCGATGGCGATCGCCTCTTCGATCCCCTCGCGCAGCTTCAGGCCGTCGTAGCGCAGGTGCGAGGCGTAGAGGCCGCCCTTGGCGGCCGCGGGTCTCGAGACCGCGGACAATTCCTCGACATCCGCATAGGCGTTGGGCGGATAGATCAGGCCGGTCGACACGCCGAAGATGCCCTGGTCCATCATCGACGACACCATCGTCTGCATCGCCTCGATCTCGGCCGCGGTGGCCTTGCGATCGTCTTCTCCGATCACCATCTCGCGCACGGTGCCGAGGCCGACATACGACAGCAGGTTGGGCGAAATGCCGCCCTGTTCGATCGCCGCGAAGTAGCCGTCAAAATCGGTCCACCGTTGAGTCCGCGGGCTGCCCCCACTGTCAACCTCCGGCTGGCGGGGGGCGACCGAGCCGGATTCGCCGATCACCTCGGTGGTCACGCCCTGGCGGATCTTGCTCTCGCCGTTGCCGTCGGTGATGAGGGTCATGTCGGAATGGCTGTGCAGGTCGATGAAGCCCGGCGCCACGGTGCGTCCGTTGGCGTCGATGGTGCGCGCGGCGGTGCCGCTGACGTCGCCGACCGCCGCGATCTTGCCGGCCGCGATCGCGATCGATCCGTCGCGCGGCGCGCCGCCGCTGCCGTCGACAATCCGCGCGTTGGTGATGAGGACGTCGAACGACGGGGCGGTGGCCGGCGGCGGGGTCGTCGAGCACGCGCCGAGCGCGGCGGCAAACGCCAGCACGGACGAACGACGGAGGCACGGTAGCAGCATGTTCAGTTGGCCTTGAATTTGGTGACAATGGCTTCGGCAAACGGCGCGACCGGTCCGGCCGGATGCTCGACCGCCGGGGAGATGTTGGCGCGGGCGGCCGCATCGGCCGCGGCCGCGCCCTGGATGGCCACCACGGTGTGCGCCAGCAGATCCGACGCCTGGTCGGCGCCGAAGTTGGCGGCGAAATTCAGCACCGCCGATGCGCTGGTGAACGTGACGAGGTCGATCCGCCGATCGAGCAACTGGCGGTAGATGTCGATGTGCGTGTCGGTGTCGACGATCACCTCGGCGCCTTCGGCGCGCAGCAGCTCCGCCAGATCGTCGGGCTGCTCCTTCGAATGCATCACCAGCGCGCGGCGCCCGAACAGCGGCCGCGAGTCGAACCAGCGCAAGTGCTCGCGAAAGTTCACCACCCGGCCGACGATCAGCAGCCCGGCGTCGACCGGCTGGTCCTTCAGCTGGGCCAACAGTTCGCCGAGCGTCCCGGCGATGGTGCGCTGAGACGGCAGCGTGCCCTGACGAATGATGGCCGCCGGTTCATCGGGCGATCGCCCGTGATCGACCAGCGCGTGCAACATGCGCGGCAGCTGCTGCGGACCCGCATACGACACAATCGTGCCTTCGAGCTTCGCCAGCGCGCCCCAGTCGATGCGCGCCTTCTCGCGGCCTTCATCCTCATGCCCGCGCACGAAGGTGACCGTGTCGCCGCTGCCGGGGTAGGTGATCGGCACGCCGGCGTAGGCGCTGGCGCCAATCGCGTGCGGCACCCCCGGCACCACCTCGTAGTGAACGCCGTGCTCGTGCAGGAACAGCGCTTCCTCGCCGCCCTGATCGAACAGGAACGGATCGCCCCACTTCAGCCGCGCCACGGTCTTGCCTTCGCGCGCCTTCTCGGCAATCAGCAGGCAGATGGCGTCCTGGTCGCGCGGCTCCGGCGCGGCGCCGCCGACGTCGATGCGCTCGGCATGATCCGGCGCGAGGTCGAGCAGCTCGGGGTGCACGAGGTGATCGAAGATCACCACGTCGGCCCGCTGCAGACAGCGAGCGCCGCGAAGGGTAATGAGGTCGGGCGCGCCGGGACCGGCGCCGATCAAATAGACGATCGCTTTCACGGGGAGATAGTAACTGGTCTTGAGGGCCTGGGTCGTAAGGTCTTGAGGTCTCAGGAGACCGGGCCGTAATAGCCGCGCTTGGTCCGCGCGGTGGAGTTGGGGCGGGAGACCTGCACCACGATTCGCCGGAAGGCGCCGTCGCGGCGCGGGTTCTTCGACGCGTAGCCCATCGAGTACTGGCTCGACAGCTCCTCGGCAATCTGCCCGTAGACTTCCTTCAACTCGTCAATCTGCTTCGCGAAGAACGCGCGGCCGCCGGTTTCCTGGGCGAGCTGGCGCAGTACGAATTCCGCCTCGCGGAAGCCCCTGAGCGCGCTGGTTTCCCGGGGCTGGAGGCCGATGGTATAAATCGCCGTTTCCGATCGCTTGGCGAGCTCCAGCACTTCCTCGAAGCTGACCAGGCTCGACGTGTCTTCGCCGTCCGACAACACCACGATCGCCTGGCGCCGTATTTCGTCGGGGTTCCTGGCCTTCACCTTCGCCAGTTCCTTCAGGGAAATGTAGACCGCGTTATGCAGCGCCGTCGAGCCGCCCGCCGCCGTGCTGCGAATCGCGGTCTCGAGCTCCTCGATCTTGTTCGTGAAGCCGAGTTTGATCTCGACCCGGCTGTCGAAATCGACCACCTGCGCCAGGTCCTGCGGGCGAATCCGCCGGGCGAATCCGATCGCCGCTTCCTGCGCGTTGGCCATGCGCTGCTCCATGCTGGCGCTGGAGTCGATGAGCAGCGACAGCGCGATCGGCAGGTTGGTGCGATTGAAGTAGGTGAGCTCCTGTTTCGCGCCGTCCTCGAACACCGAGAACTCGTCCTGGCCGAGGTCGGTGATGTAGCGGCCCTGCGGATCGGTGGCGGTGACGTTGAGCGAGACCACCTCGACCCCGGCGCGGAACACCTGCGGCTGGTCCTGCCCCGACACCGTGGCGGCCGGCACGACACCGCCCGCGGCAAGCGCGCCACAGGCGGCCGACACGAGCAGCGCGCGGGTGATCGTTCGCATCGACTAGCGGATCGCCTGCCCGCGCGCCGGCGCGCCGCTCACCTCGACCCCCGCCCTGGCGGACGCGATCTCGATCTTCTGCGGCGGGATCAACGTCTGCGGCCGGGAATAGACGATGCGGTGCTGGCTCTTGAGGATGGCGGCGAGCTCCTTCATCTTGCCTTCGAACGCCTGGCTCGAGAGCACGTCGCTGCGGCTGCCGCCGCTTTCGCGCGGGCCGCGATCGAGCACCGAGGCGCGATTGCGCGCCTCATCATTCATCGAGGAGCCGGCCGGCGAGGTCAGGACCACGGCGTGCATCATCGCCCCGCCTTTGGCCAGCGCTTCGAGCACCTCCGAATAGTGGCGAGTGCTGAACTCGGTGTTCTCGGTGGTCAGCAGCACCATCGCGGCGCGATCTTCGGGACGCTTCTCGAGCCCCTTGCTGATCTCGACGATGGCGTCGAGCAGCGTGGCGCCGGAATCCGGCATCGCGAACACTTTGCCGACCCCGTCCATCAACTCTTTCTGACTGGTGGTGTAGTCGCGCAGGATCGTCGGGCGGTCGGCGACGCCGACGAGCGCGACGGGTCCGATGCCGTCCAGTTCGCTCATCAAGGTCGTCAGGGCGCGGCGGATGTCGGCGATGCTGTTGCCCGCCGCCTGGGAGTTGTCGACGAGGATTGCGACCGCCATCGGCGTGGTCGCGGGCGTGACGCGCAGCACTTCGCGGAGCGCCCCGTCTTCGCGCACGGTGAGCGCGTCCGGGGTGAGGCCGGTGATCGGCGCGCGCGTTCTGGCGTCCCACGCGCCGGCGTAAGCGACACGCTCGTTGCCCTGCGCAAGAACGGAGATGGAAAGGAGAAACGCAGCTGCGCCTCCTGCGATCAGTCGAACCGACATCTTTGGCATGCTCTACCCCGGCCAGCCGGCAGGCGCATCCGGCGGCTCTCCCGCAGTATATCGCCTACACTAACCGCATGGCGCCGACGTCGCAAACCACGTGGCAGCTCATCGGTCAGCTGAGCACCATCGGCATGTCGTTCGTGTTCGCGCTGGTGCTCGGCTTCGCGGCCGGCTTCTGGCTCGATGGGGTGCTCGGAACCAAGCCCTGGCTGTCGTTTATCGGCTTCTTCTTCGGGCTCGCGGCCGGCGTCCTCAACGTCTACCGCGTCCTGCAGCTGTCAAATCGTTCTACTAGTTCCACGAGTTCGAAGGATTCCAGCACCTAGGTTCAAGAACCCGTTGGAACCCAACCGGACAACGCCCTTGGAACGCCTGGCACCCGTGGCACCTTTGGAACCGTTGTTGCCGTGATTGAGCGCATCGCACGCGGGACGGCGATCGCGTGCGCGGTGATCGCCGTGTTGTTTGCGGCCTGGCGGCGTGACCTGGCCGCGCCGCTGGGGGTGCTTGGCGGCGGCGCCTTAATCGGCCTGTCGTTCTGGGCGATCCGCGGCACGGTCGACGCGTTGATCGGCGGAAATCCTTCGGGATTCGCGCTAGTGAAGTTTTTCACAAGGCATGGTATATTGGCCCTCGCGGCCTACGGTATGATGGTGCGTTTGCACCTCGATCCGGTGGGTTTACTGGCGGGTGTATCGTCCCTCGGCGTTGCCGTCACGGTCGAAGCGTTCAGAGGTTTGAGATGGAGGCGTTTTCTGTGAGAACAAGTCGGTTGCTGCTGTCCCTGATGTTCGGATTCGTCGTTCTCGGTCTGGCCTCGCCGGTCTATGCCCAGGAAGCTGCCGCGGAAGCGGCCAACTCGGGCCTCGTCCAGTGGTCGATCGTTACCGCGGGCTTCGCGCTGGCCATTGCCGCCGCGGGCGCCGCGCTCGGTCAGGGCAAGGCGGTGGCGTCGGCCGCGGAAGCGATCGCGCGCAACCCCGGTGCCGCCGGCGAAATCCGCGGCGCGCTGATTCTCGGCCTCGTGCTGATCGAATCGCTCGTGATTTACGTGCTGCTCGTCTCGCTGATTCTGTTCTTCATCAAGCCGTTTGGCGGCTAGAGACAGTCGGCAGTCGAGAGTCGACGGTTAAGAGTTTTCAGTTAACAGTCGGCAGTTCAGTCGTGAGTTGTCAAAAAGGCGAACCTTCGGGTTCGCCTTTTTCGTTGTCTGCCGACCGTCGACTGAACTGAAAACTGAAGCCCCAAGCTCTTAACTGTAGACTCTTGACTGCCGACTGTGACCACCCTCGACTTCCTGCTGCTCCTCATGGTCCTCATCTGGGGCGCCAACTTCTCCATTGTCAAGGTTGCGCTGCTGGATTTTCCGGAGGTCGCGTTCAATGCCATGCGCATGGTGGTCGCGACGACGGTCTATCTGGGGGTGATATTCGCGACGCCGGCGAGGTCGCGTCTGAAGACGCTGACGCGCCGGGACTGGCTCGAGCTCGCGTTTCTCGGCTCGATCGGCACCTTCCTCTATCAGTTCTGTTTCGTCTCGGCGGTCAAGCGCACCAGCGTCGGCAACGGCTCGCTGATCATCGGCGTCTCGCCGATCGTCATCGCGCTGATGTCCGCCGTGGTCGGGCACGAGCGCATCCGCGCCGTGCGATGGCTCGGCATCGCCGTCGCGATGTTCGGCCTCTATCTGGTCGTCGGCCGCGGCGTGGACCTCACGGCGCAGACCTGGCGCGGCGACGCGTTGATGATGGCCGGGGTGATCTGCTGGGCCACCTATTCGGTCGCGTCCCAGGGAATCCTCAAACGCCAGTCGCCGCTCCTGGTCATCGCCCTGACCTTTTCGATCGGGGCGACGCTGTACGTGGTGACGATGACGCCGATCCTGATCGGGGTGGACTGGGGGGCGATCTCGCGGTTCAGCTGGCTGCTGATGCTGGCTTCGGCGCTGCTGGCGCTCAATCTGTCGTACTGGATCTGGTACACCGGCCTCAAGCGCCTTGGCGGATCGCGGACCTCGGTCTACAGCTACCTCACCCCGGTCGTGGCCATGGTCGTCGCGGCATTGTGGCTGGGTGAGCCGATTTCGGCGAATCAGCTCGCGGGTGCGGGCGCCATCTTCGGAGGCCTGCTCATTACCCGGTTTACGCACTGAGGCGGTCAAACCGCCCCCGGGCCGCGGCGGGTCGGCTGGCACCCCGCCGAAGGTCTGGACGCCGAGCGATGGGTGTGGCCCGTCCCTGTTCGCCGTGCGGTCGTCCCTGTTTCCTTGCAATTTCTCCCTGATTTCTGTAAATTAGCGGCGCTTACTTTTCGTTACATTTGGCGTCGGCCGCGAGTGCCGGCGTCTTGTTATTTTGGGATCTGGCCCGGCGGTCGGCCCCCACACGATCCGAGGAGGACACATGAGGCGTTGGACTACGGGCCTGCTGGCTTTGCTGGTGGTGCTGTCGTATGGCGGAGCGGCCTTCGCTCAGGGCGGTGGCGCAAGCAGCACGGGCACGATACAGGGCCGCGTTACGGACGCGCAGGGAGCGGTTCTTCCGGGCGTCACCGTGACGGCAACCAGTCCGGCGCTGATTCAGCCGCAGACGACCGTGACCTCCGAGACCGGCAATTACCGCTTCCCGGCGGTGCCCCCCGGCAACTTTGAATTGAGTTACGAGCTGGCCGGCTTCAACACCTTGAAGCGGGCGGGCATCTCGATCACCCTTGGCTTCACCGCCAACGTGAACGTGGAGCTCGCGCTCGCGACGCTGCAGGAGACCGTGACGGTCAGCGGCGCGTCGCCGGTGATCGACACCAGCTCGACGCGCGTGCAGCAGAACTTCAAGATGGAGCAGCTGCAGTCGATTCCGAACGGGCGCGACATGTGGGCGCTGCTGGCGGTGACGCCGTCCGTGCAGATGGGCCGTATTGACGTTGGCGGCAACCGCGCCGGCACGCAGACCGGCTACACCGCCTACGGGATGACCGGCCAGGTCCGCGTCCTCATCGAAGGCATCAACACCACCGAGGGCACCGGCGGCGCGGGCTTCTATTTCGACTACGCCTCGCTCGAGGAAGCGTTCATCGGCACGAGCGGCCAGTCGGCGGAAATGCCGAATCCCGGCGTGCAGAGCCAGTTCATCGCGCGCAGCGGTTCGAACCAGTTCCAGGGCGAGTACCACCTCGATTGGTATAACAACTCGCTGCAGGGCTCGAACATTCCCGATTCGTACACCGCGCCCACCGCCTTCAACAACTCGCCGATCCGCGCGCACAGCAACGAGATTGGCCGCTATTACGATCAGGACATCAACATCGGCGGTCCGCTCAAGAAGGACAAGCTGTGGATGTTCGGCACCTACCGCACGCAGTTCAACGCCGTCGCCCAGCCCCAGTTCACCTTCGACCAGACGTTCGACACCAAGTTGTGGAACCCGGTGGCGAAGCTCACCTACCAGCTGAATCAGAAGAACAAGATCATCGGCTACTACCAGTGGGGCCAGAAGGAACAGCCCAACCGCCTGCCGTTTGCGACCTATACCTACAACTCGCCGGAGCAGACGTTCAAGCAGGACTCGGGCAGCTGGGTCTACAAGGGCGAATGGAACGGCACCATCAGCGACAAGCTGTATGTCGAAGCCCGTTACGGTGACTTCGGCTACTACTTCCCGCTCATCGCCAATAGCTCCGCGAACTTCTGGTTCCGCGACAGCGGCCGACTCGAACTCGACGGCGCCAACCAGATCTGGCAGCTCGATCGCGACCGCAAGCAGTACACCGCCGCCGCCACCTATTTCCTCGACACCGCCAAGGGCAGCCACACCTTCAAGATGGGTGGCGAATTGCTCAAGGAGCAGTCGTGGGAAGGCTACCTGCAGCAGTGGGGCGGCAACATCGAGCACCTCTACAGCAACGGCGCCTCGAGCCAGGTGATCTTCGCCTTTCCGACCGCGACCGACGCCGGCAAGCTGAGCGCGCACGACAAGCTGAACGCCCGCGCGGCGCTCGATCAGATCGGCGCGTTTCTGAACGATACCTGGTCGATCGGCCGGGCCACCGTCAATGCCGGTGTCCGCTACGATCGCTATCGCGGCTGGCTGCCGGAACAGCAGCAGCTGCCGGGTTCGGTGGCGCAGTGGGCCAGCCGTTTCCCGTCGCTCGCCAACCAGGTGACGGCGAAAACGTTTGCGTCAAAGACGTTCTACACCTGGAACCAGGTGGCGCCGCGCATCGGCATGACCTTCGACCTGTCGGGCGACGGCAAGACGGTGCTCAAGGGCAACTACGGCCTCTACTGGCACAATCCGGGCGCCGGCGTCGCGGGCAGCGGCAATGCCAACACCGCCGACAAGCGCGCGACCTATTCGTGGAACGACGTGAACGGCGATCGCCGCTGGCAGCCGGGTGAAGAAGGCGCGCAGGTGTCCGCGTCGCTCGAGGGCGCCATCGGCGTCGACCCCAACATCAGCGCGCCCTATACCCACGAGGCGAGCGTGTGGCTCGAGCGTCAGGTCACCGACACCATGGGCGTGCGCGCCGGCTTCGTCTACAAGACGGAAGACGACCTGATTGCGACCTACCAGCCGTTCCGCGGTCCCTCGGCCTTCACGGTGCCCTACACCTTCGTCGACATCGGCGTCGATGGCCGCTCCGGTACGGCGGACGATCGCAACCTGACCCTCTACGGCATCCCGAACGCCAACCTGGCGAACTTCCCCAACACCCAGGTCGTTCAGAACGTCGACCAGTACTCGCGCTACAAGACCTACGAGGTCTCGATGAACAAGCGCTACGGCAACAAGTGGTCGGGATCGCTCGGCTACGGCTTCACGCAGTTGTCGGATTTCCCCAACGGCCCGGTCCGCAACCCGAACAACCCCGGGTTGGAGGAACGAACGATTTGGAACTTCAAGGGCACGGGTTCGTACGACGCGCCGTACGGCATCCGCGTCTCCCCGGTCCTGCGTCATCAGTCCGGCGCCAACTACGCCCGCACGCTGTCGATCACGGCTCCGGCGGCGCTGGCCCTGACCGCAACCTCCTCGGGCAACGGCGCGACCGCGTATGCCGAACCGATGAACAGCAACCGCGAGGACAACATCTGGGTGTTCGACATCCGCGCCGAAAAGCAGTTCACGTTCGGCTCGCGAGTCCGTCTCCGCGCGTATATCGACGGCTTTAACCTGGCCAACAGCTACGCGTCCGAAACCATCAGCCGCGCCACCGGACTGGGGTATCAGAAGCCCTCGGCCATTCTCGCTCCGAGGACCGCGCGCGTCGGCTTCCGGTTCATTTTCTAGGCATTCCACTCTCGGCTCCTGTGGGGGAGTCGTTAGGCGGGTGGCCGCTACGCCGGCGCCACCCGCCGTTTTTTTTGTCAGGCCGCGGCATCGATCGACAGACCGCCGGTTGGGGCGAGATTTACGCACGATTCGTCACGGGCCGGCGACGGCGGTCCGTCACCCCCAGACGTGCGTTGACCCGTCTTGGTTTGCATCTGACCCCCGCCTTTCGGTATGGTTGCCGTTGGTACCGCGTGACCATCCCCGGGGCAAATCCTCGTCCGGTGCCTCTCATCGCGCTTTGTTCGTCAATCCGTGTTCGATTTGCATTGTCGGTAAGTGGGCTCTGGCCGCGGGTCAGCCCCCCCACAAGGAGGGAAACATGAGGCATTGGTTTAGTGGCCTGTTGGCCGTGGCGGCGGTGGTGTCGTTGGCCACGTCGGCGTCTGCGCAGGGCGGCGGCGCCAGCAGCACCGGCACGATTCAGGGCCGGGTGTCGGACTCGCAGGGCGCGGTGTTGCCCGGCGTGACCGTGACCGCGACCAGTCCGTCGGCGCTCGGCGCGCAAACGACGGTGACGTCGGAGACGGGAAATTACCGTTTCCCCGCGGTGCCCCCCGGCAACTATGAACTGACCTTCGAGCTGGCGGGCTTCAACTCGCTCAAGCGCTCGGGCATTTCGATCACCCTCGGCTTCACCGCCCAGGTGAACGTCGAGCTCGCACTCGCCACGCTGCAGGAGACGGTCACGGTGAGCGGCGCCTCGCCGGTCATCGACACCAGCTCGACGCGCGTGCAGCAGAATTTCAAGCTCGAACAACTCCAGTCGCTGCCCAATGGCCGTGACATGTGGGCGCTGCTGGCGGTCACGCCGTCGGTGCAGATGAGCCGCATCGATGTCGGCGGCAACCGCGCCGGCACCCAGACCGGTTACACCGCCTACGGCCAGAGCGGCCAGGTGCGCGTGCTGATCGAAGGCATCAACTCGACCGAGGGCACCACCGGCGCCGGGTTCTATTTCGATTATTCGTCGCTCGAAGAAGTGTTCCTCGGCACCAGCGGCCAGTCGGCGGAAATGCCCAATCCGGGCGTGCAGTCGCAGTTTGTCGCCAAGTCGGGCGGCAACCAGTTCAGCGGCGAGTACTACATCGACTGGTACAACAACTCGCTGCAGGGCGCGAACATTCCCGCCGACTACTCGACGCCGACCGCGTTTCGCAACTCGCCGATCCGCCAGCACAGCAACGAGATCGATCGCTACTACGACACCGCGATCAATGCCGGCGGCCCGATCAAGAAGGACAAGATCTGGTGGTTCGGCACCTATCGCACCCAGTTCAACGCCATCCAGCAGCCGAACTTCACCTTCGACAAGACCTTCGACACCAAGCTGTGGAATCCCGTCGCCAAGGGGACCTATCAGATCAACCAGAAGCAGAAGCTGATCGGCTACTACCAGTGGGGCCAGAAAGTTCAGCCGAATCGCCTGCCGTTCGGCACCTACACCTATCGCGACGAGGGGCCGACCAACCGGCAGGATTCCGGCAGCTGGGTCTACAAGGCCGAGTGGAACGCCACTGTGAGCGACAAGCTGTATGTCGAGGCCCGCTACGGCGACTTCGGCTACTACTTCCCGCAGATCACCAACGGCACCCAGGATTACTTCTGGCGCGATTCGGGCACCCTCGATATTCTCGGCTCGCATCAGAAGAACCAGAACGATCGCGATCGCAAGCAGTGGAACGGCGCCGCCACCTACTTCCTCGACAGTTCGTCGGGCAGCCACACCTTCAAGCTCGGCGGCGAGATCCTGAAGGAACTGCAGTGGTTCGGCGTGTTGCAGGGCGTCGGCGGCAATATCGAGCACGTCTACAACAACGGCGTTTCGAACCAGCTGATCTTCCGCATTCCCACCGCCACCCAGGTCGGCGGCCTGAAGGACAACGACGAGGGCCACCTGACCACCCGCAATGCGCTGGATCAAACCTCGCTGTTCATCAACGACACCTGGTCGGTCGGCCGGTTGACGCTGAACGGCGGCGTGCGATGGGATCGCTACCACGGCTGGCTGCCCGAGCAGAGACAGCTGGCCGCCACCGTCGGCCCGGTCAGCGTCGCCGCCAAGACCTTTGCCGAGACCGATCTCTTCACCTGGAACCAGTTCGCGCCGCGAATCGGCGTGGTCTACGACCTGACCGGAGACGGCAAGACGGTGCTGAAGGGCAACTACGGCCTTTACTGGCACAACCCCGGCGTCGGCGTGCCAAGCGACGTCAACCCGAACACCGGCACCAAGTCGGCCACCTACGGGTGGAACGACATCAATGGCGATCGGCGATATCAGGCGGGCGAGGAAACGGCGTTACAGGCCGCGTCGCTCGAAGGCGCCATTCGCCTCGATCCGAATCTGAGCGATCCGTACACGCATGAAGCGGCGTTGTGGCTCGAACGTCAGCTGACCGAGACCATCGGCGTGCGCACGGGTTACGTCTACAAGACCGAAGACGATCTGATTCAGCTCTACATCCCAACCCGTGGCATCGACGCCTACCGGACCAGCGGCGTGCCGTTCAACTTCGTCGACATCGGTGTCGACGGCGTGCGCGGGACGGCGGACGATCGCAGTTTGAGCTACGTCGGGTTGCCGTCGGCCAACGCCGCGACGCTGTTTCCGACCACCCAGGTCGAAACCAACGTCGCGCAGTTCTCCCGCTATCGGACCTTCGAAATGTCGCTCAACAAGCGCTACGGCAACAAGTGGTCGGCGTCGATTGGCGGCTCGCACACCTGGATGCAGGACTTCCCGAACAACTTCCCGCAGAACCCGAATCAGCCGGGCGTGGAAGATCGGACCACCTGGAACTTCAAGGCCAGCGGTTCCTACGACGCGCCGTTCGGCATCCGGGTCTCGCCGGTGCTGCGTCACCAGTCGGGCCTCAATTACGCCCGCACCAACAGCATCGCGTACCCGGCCGGTCTCACCGGATCAGGCACGACCGTCTACATGGAACCGATGAACTCGAACCGCGAGGACAACATCTGGGTGTTCGACGTCCGCGGCGAGAAGACGCTCAACCTCAGCAGCCGCGTGCGCACCCGGTTCTTCCTCGACCTGTTCAACCTCTCCAACAGTCACGCGTCTGAAACGATCAGCCGCGCGACCGGCACCGGCTATCTGAAACCGTCGGCGATCCTGGCGCCGCGAACGGCGCGAGTCGGGTTCCGCTTCCTCTGGTAGGATCGAGCTCGGCTCCTGTGGGGGAGTCGTTAGGGTGGGAGGCGCTACGCCGGCGCCCCCGCCCTTTTTTAGTCCGCAATCAAGAGTCGGCAGTTAAGAGTTCGGTCGACAGTCTCAGCCGACAGTCTCAGCCGACAGTCTCAGCCGACAGTCCCAGTCGAGATTTGGCGCCCGGCGGTATTCTGTATCGCATGCCGGATCCCTCCATTACCTACGGAAGTTACCTCGCGGTTGATGAGCTGCTCGAGCTCCAGCGCCCCCGCTCGGACGGGCCCGAACATGACGAGATGCTCTTCATCGTCATTCACCAGGTCTACGAACTGTGGTTCAAGCAGCTGCTGCATGAAGTCGATCGCGTGATGGTGCTGCTCGAGGCGCGCGATCCGTTTCGCGCGCAGCACTCGCTGAAGCGCATTCTCACCATCCTGAAGGTGCTGGTGGCGCAGCTCGATATCCTCGAGACGATGACGCCGCTGGAGTTTCAGTCGTTCCGGCAACGGCTCGAAGCGGCCAGCGGGTTCCAGTCGGATCAATTCCGCCAGCTCGAGTTCGCGCTCGGCAACAAGTCGCCGGCGACGATCGAGCGCTTTCCCGAGGGCAGCCGTGCGCGCACCGCGCTCGAACGGCGGTTCGAGGCGGCCACGTTGTGGGATGCGTTCCTCAGGTACCTGGCGCGCGACGGCTATGCCGTGCCGGACCACCTGCTGTCGCGCGACGTCAGCAGACCGATCGAGCCCTCGCCCGAACTGCAATCAACGCTGATCGATCTGTATCGCCGCGATCCGCAGCACGCGGAAATGTGCGAGCGGCTCGTCGACCTCGACGAAGGACTGCAGGAATGGCGCTATCGCCACGTCAAGATGGTCCAGCGCACGATCGGCGCGAAGATCGGCACCGGCGGCTCGAGCGGCGCCCAGTATCTGGTGACGACCTTGATGACCCCGATATTTCCCGATCTCTGGGAAATCCGATCGCGGCTCTGAAACCAACAGAACCAACAATCCGAAGCCGCGATTTTCAATGCATTGGATTAGATGGCGCCAAGGGCGGCCGGGCTGAGAATTCAGGCCGTTTTCTTTACACTTTTTCTGTGCAACTCCGGCACGTCGATTGCTCTTATGGGGGTTGAAAGTTGCTTGTCCCGCCCGAAGCCGGTTGGCGAAGGCGGACCGCCCCCACAGGAGCAGCAATTTTTATTTTGAGCCAGGCTGACTAGGCCACTGGCTCGGAGGGCCCCAGGATTGGGGCCCTTTGTTTTTCTGGGCCGAACGGTGTCCGGGCGGCCGGATCCGGCGAAGCTCGAAACACACCAGCGAGCGAAGGTGGATAGAATCCACCCGATGTCATCGGGTTCAAAGGCGATCGTCGCAGCATCGTTGCTGCTCGCGCTGGCCGTGGCGACAAGCGCCACCGGGCGCCCGCCGGACCTCAACCCCTCAAGCCCTCAAGCCCTTACGCCCTCGAGCCCACAACCCTCAAGCCCTCAACCAGCCCACGACTACCTGGGTTCGGCGAGCTGCGAGCGTTGTCACGACGTCGAACACACGCAGTGGAAGAATTCCCTCCACATCAAGATGACCAAGCCGATTGCGGAAGCCACCGTGGTTGGTGACTTTCGTGACGGGACCAGGTTCGCCGACCACGACCGCGCCTATGCGTTCGGCACCAAGGACGGCAAGCCGTACGTGTCGGTTTCGCTCGGTGGGCGCGCGCCGGAGACCTTCAGCGTCGATTACACGCTCGGCGCCAAGCGTTACCAGGGGTATCTCTCGACCTTGCCCGAAGGACGCATTTACGTGCTGCCGGTGTTCTGGCACATCGCGACCCGGCGGTGGATCGACTGGAAAGAAATTACCTCGGTGCCCGAAGGCGCCCATCACCTGCGGCAGATCTGGAACTCGAACTGTTTCAACTGCCACGCCACCAATCTCGTCCAGGGTTACGACGTCGGCGGCAAGCAGTACAAGTCGACGTGGACCGAGATGGGCATTGGCTGTGAAGCCTGTCACGGCCCCGGTCGTCAGCACGTCACGCTGATGGACGCATGGGAGAAGGACCCGGCGTTGAAGCCGGCCTTCGACAACAGTTCGAAGAATCGCCAGTTGAGCGACATCCTCAAGATTCTTTCGGTGCGGAGCTCCGACCCGCGCCGCATCTACGACACCTGTGCCTATTGCCACGGCAACAAGCGAAACGTCTTCCTGGGATTCAAGGGCGGCGATCGCTTCGCCGACCACGCCATGCCGTTTCTCGTCAGCGATCCCATCCCCGAGAACGATTTGCAAGGTGAGTTCTGGCCCGATGGCCGGCCCAATCGCTTCAACCGGCCGCAGGCGCTGACGCTGAGCGGCTGCTTCAAGGCCGGCGCGATTACCTGCACGAGCTGTCATGTCGCGCACGGATCGCGCAACGAGTTCTCGTTGAAGGTCAACATCAACCAGGGCCGCAACGGAGACGGGTTGTGCACGCAGTGCCATTCCACGCCGAAGGCGGGGAGCCGGGAGCCGGGAGCCGGACTGCCGCGGCCCTCATTCACCGGGGCGGGTCTCGAAGCGCACACGTTTCATCAGCCCGACTCCACCGGCTCCCGCTGCATCAGCTGTCACATGAGCGACGTGAACTGGCGCTTGCTGATCCGCCGCCGCGATCACACCTTCCAGCCGCCCGTGCCGGAGACCACCACCCGGTTCGGCATCCCGAACGCCTGCACGACGTGCCATGACGACCGCACGCCCGAGTGGGCGGCCACTCAGATGAACGCGTGGTGGGACGATGGCGATCGCCGCGAGAAATCCGCATCGCTCGCCGACACCATGTATCGCGCCGGCTCAGGCGACACCACCACGCTGCCCGCGCTGGCCAGGCTGGCCGTCGATCGATCGCAAGGGTTCCTCATCCGGGCCAGCGCCGCCGATTACATTGGGCGACTCGTGTCGGAGTGGAGGACCGGCGGCACCACTCGCGCCGGGGCGCCCACGCAAACGTCTTTCGACGATGGGACGACGACGGGTTCTACGAGGGGTTCTACGGATGGTTCTACGAGGGGTTCTACGAACGTTCTACGGGGCACCTCCGACGGGAGAACGAATGTCGCACCGTCGTCGAACCTCCGTAGAACCGCTCCCGATGTCACCCCCGCGATCGTCAACGCGCTGATCGGCGCGGCGGCGGACCCCGAGGCGGCGGTGCGTGGTGCCGCGGTCATTGCGCTCGGCCAGGTCGGTCATCGCGAACGCGCCCTCGCGCCGATCCTCGCGCGGCTGGTCGACCAGTCGCGCGTCGTGCGCGCCAAGGCCGCTGAGGTGCTGGCGAGCTTCGGCATCGTGGAGCTGCCCGGCGCCGCGGGTGAGGCCTTGCGCAAGGCGCAGGACGATTACGTGGCGAGCCTCGACACGTTCCCCGACGTCGCCTCAAATCATGCCGCCAAGGGCTGGCTGGAGGCCGAACGCGGCAACGTCGTCGCCGCACGCGATGCGCTCGACAAGGCGACAACGGTGTCGCCCAACTACGCGTTTCCGTGGGTGATGAAAGGCGTGCTGTCGGCGCGGGAAGGGAAGTTTGCCGACGCGGTGGAGATGTGGAAGAAGGCCCGTTCGATCGAGCCTTCTTACCCCAATATCGATCAGCTCATTGCCGAAGTGGAGAAACGGAAGTAGCTACCCCTTCTTCAGTTGCTCGATCAATCCCTTCGCCTGCGCGGCCTCGGCGGAGTTCGGATCGGCGGCGATCACCTTGTTCATGATCTCGATGGCGCCGGCGGTGTCGGCCTTCTGCAGCTTGGCGAGACCCAGCTTGAAGAGCGGCTTGCCCCAGGCCGGGTCCATGCCCGCGGCGCGCTCGTAGTACTTCACGGCTTCGTCGGTTTCGCCCTTCGCGAACTTCACTTCACCAAGGTTGTAGAACACTTCGCGATTGGCATTGACCGAGGTCGTCAACTCGAGCAGCGCTTTTTCCGCGTTCGCGAAGTCGCCCTTTTCGAGATACGTCATGCCGATCTCGATCTTGGCCTTGTCGTTCGCGGGGTCGGCGGCGATCACCTTCTGATACGACGCGATGGCGCCGTCGTAGTCCTTCTTCAAGCGCTGCACCTGGGCAATCTGCCCGTTGATCATCGTGAGCGCCGGGGTCTTGGCGAGCACCGCCTCGTAGGCCGCGATGGCCGCGTCGTGCTGGCCGGCGTTGGCCATGTCAATTGCCTTCTGCAGTTCGGCCTGCAGTTCCTTGGTGTTGACGCCGGCAAGCGCGCCGGCCGGTCCGGCCGCGCCAGGCGCGAGAGCGAAGTCGACCGGCGGCATCGGCGCGCCGAGGCTGCGCACCGGAACCTGTCCGGACGATGGCGAGAAGCCGGGGGCTACCGCGGTGACCTTCCAGGCGCCGGTCTTGAGCCCGATGATCGAGTAACGGCCCTTGTCGTCGGTGGTTGCCGTAAAAGACGATGGCGACGCGGTCGGGTTCTCGGCGGTCACCGTGGCGCCCTTGAGGGGCTGGCCGTTCGTGTCCTTGACCTGGCCACCAATGCGGCCGGTCTGGGCCGCTGCCGGAACGGCCGACACGACCAGGGCGGTGCCCAATGCCACCGCGGATAGGAACATCTTCAAATCACGCATTGCCTGTATCTCCCCTGCCCGTCTCCGCTCGGCTGAAGCCTGCAAGCTACGGCGCGGTCGCGCCGGAGCGGCCTTCGGCCGCGAAGGCGGAAAAAAGCTAACGACTCAGTATATTAGCCTCATGCGTCTGACACCAAAAGGGGCTTGGGCCCAGGGTCCCGCGTTCTGGATCCTGCTCCTGGTCGCCGGTTTATACCAGTTTCCAGCCTCCGCCCGCCAAACCGACGCTCGCTGGTCGCGTATCGACGAGCTCGTCCACGACGCGATGGCCGCAAAACTCACGCCCGGCGCCATCGTCGTCGTCGGACAGGGCCCCTCGACTTCGCCCGGGGCCAGCGACCCAACCCAATATGAAAAGGCGTTCGGCTTTCGCGCCACCGTGCCGGCCGAGGAGCCGATGACTCTTGATACGGTCTTCGACCTCGCATCGTTGACCAAGGTGGTGGCGACGACCACCGCCGTGATGACGCTGATCGAGGACGGCCGCATCCGGCTCAACGGCACGGTCGCGAGCCATATCCCGGGATTCGAGCGATACGGAAAAGGCGGCATCACCATCCGCCACCTGCTGACGCACGTGTCGGGCCTGCGTCCCGACGTGGACCTGCATCCGTGGTCGGGGTACGACGCGGCCATCGAGCTCGCGAAGGATGAAGTGCCGACGTCGGCTCCCGGTGAATCGTTTGTCTACAGCGACATCAACTTTTTCCTTCTCGGCGACATCGTGTCGCGCGTGACGGGGCAGTCACTCGACGCCTACCTGAGGGAGCGCGTCTTTCTTCCCCTCGGGATGACCGACACGGGATTTCTTCCGCCCAGGACGTTGTTGCCGCGCATTGCGCCGACCGAGCGATGCGCGGAGCAGGACGCCTGGCCGTGCAAGCGGCTCGACGCGCCGCCGCTGCGCGGCGTGGTCCACGATCCCACCGCACGGCGCATGGGAGGCATTGCCGGCCACGCGGGCCTCTTCAGCACAGCGCGCGATCTCAAGCTGTTCGCGCGCATGCTGCTCGGCAAGGGGCGCCTCGGCGCGACGCGCGTGCTGTCGGCGGCAAGCGTGGCCGCGATGACCTCTCCGCAAACGCCCGCCGGCATGGCCAGCGTGCGCGGCCTGGGCTGGGACATCGATACGACCTTCTCCAGCAACCGCGGCGACTTGTTCCCGGCCGGAACCTCGTATGGGCACACCGGCTTCACCGGCACGAGCTTGTGGATTGATCCCGCGTCGGACTCGTACGTGATCTTCCTGTCGAGCCGGTTGCATCCAGATGGCGTCGGGGATGTCGGCGTACTGCGCAGCCGAATCGCGAGCGTCGCGGCAGCGGCGATCACCGATGGTTCTACGGCCGTTCAACGACGGTTCTCCGATCGTTCTACGACTGACGTACGTAGAACCACCGTAGAACCATCGTCGAACGACCGTAGAACCCCTGTGCTGACCGGCATCGACGTCCTGGTCCGCGATGGTTTCAGGCAGCTCCGCGGCAAGCGCGTCGGTCTGATGACCAATCACACCGGCAAGTCGCGAGAGGCGGTCGCGACCATTGATCTGCTGCACCAGGCGCCCGGCGTCACCCTGGTGTCGCTCTTCAGCCCCGAGCACGGTATTCGCGGCGTGCTCGACGCCGACGTGCCGGCGGAGAAGGATCAGAAGACCGGCCTGACCATTCACTCGCTGTTCTACAAGGGCGGCACCGGCCGTCCGCTCGAGGGAGCGCTGGCCGGCATCGACACGCTGGTCATCGATCTGCAGGACATCGGCGCGCGCTTCTACACCTACCAGCTGGCCATGGGCTATGCGATGGAAGAGGCCGCGAAGCGTAAGATCGCCGTCGTCGTGCTCGATCGCCCCAACCCGATCAACGGCTGGCAGATCGAAGGTCCGCTGTCGCGCGCGCCGGCTGAGGGTGAGTCGCCAAACACCTTCATCGCCTATCTGCCGATGCCGATTCGCCATGGCATGACGCTGGGCGAGTTGGCGCGGCTGTATAACGGCGAGCGGAAGATCGGCGCCGACCTGACGGTGGTCGCGCTCGAGCACTGGAAGCGCGACTACTGGTTCGACGAAACCGGACTGACCTGGATCAATCCGTCGCCCAACATGCGCAACATGAACCAGGCGACGCTTTATCCCGGCGTTGGCGCGATCGAATACTCGAACATCTCCGTTGGCCGCGGCACCGATCAGCCGTTCGAACAGATCGGCGCGCCGTGGATCAACGGCCCGCAACTGGCGGAGACGCTCAATGCCCGGCGGCTGCCGGGGATTCGTTTCTATCCAATCACCTTCACGCCGACGTCCAGCAGGTACGCAAATGAGGAGTGCCGGGGCGTGTTCATGGTGGTGACCAACCGCGCAACACTGCAGCCCGTGCGCGTCGGGATGGAGATTGCGAGCGCGTTGTTCTCGCTGTATGGCGCAAGCTACCAGCCGAACAACATGTGGCGCCTGGTTGGCAGTGAGGAACTTGTCGGCCGCATCCGGCAGGGCGAGGATGCCGCCTCGATTGCCGCGCGCGCAAGCGTCGATGAGGCGCGCTGGCGTCAACGCCGCGCGAAGTATCTGATCTACAAGTAGGGCTTGAGGGCTTGACCGTCAGAATCTGAAGCGGACGCCGACGGTCGGCAGCCTCGGTATCGACTGGTCGCGCTCTTCGACGAGCCGCGGGCGGTCTGAAGCGGCGTCGTGTTCCAGTCGCGCCTCGAACGCACCGGCATTCTTGCGGTTGAGGAGATTGATCACCTCTGCGTAGACCTCCCACCGGCCGGCGGCGCCGCGCGGCCGCCACGTCGCGCGCAGGTCGACGCGCGCGAACACCGGCAAGCGCGCGCGAAACAGGTTGTCGACGCCGCCGAGGTTCACGGCGTAGATCGGCAAGCCCGCGGTGTCGAGGGCGGGCACCAGTTCGTCGAGCACGCCGTCGCCGTCGCGATCGGCCTGGTCCTCGATCGCCGCCACGCGCACGCCCAGAGGCGCCGTTCTCGGAAAGCCGCTTGCCACCCTGGTGGTGGTCGCCAGCTCCCATTTCGGCGACCATCGATACGCGATCACGGCCGCCGTCGCATGGCGGCGATCGTACTCGAACGCGTAGCGCCGTCCGTAGGCGTCGCGATCAGCCCGTCCCCAGGTGTAGCTGGCCCAGCCCGTGAGGCGCCGGTCGCTGGTGGTCGGCGCGCGAGACACGAACACGTCGAAGCCATAGGCGCGTCCCATGCCGTCATTGGTCGGCGTCGTCGTGATGATCGGATCGCTCGGGACCTCTCCGGCCAGTGCGGATGGAAAGTCGTAGCGCCCCACGCGCGCGAGACGCTCGGAGGTGGTTTCGAGGCGGCCGACCAGCAGGTCTCTGAAGCGTTTGTAATAGCCCTCGATGCGAACCGCGAATCCGCCCTGCAGATCCTGCTCGAGGCCCAGTGACCCGTGCACCGCTCGTTCGCTGGCGAGGGCCGCGGCGGTAGCGCTGCCAAGATCCAGGAGGTAGTCGCTTTGGGCAAGTTTTTCGTAGCCCGGGCTCTGCGTAAAGGATCCGATCGCGGCTTTGATCCGTCTCGCCGGACCGGCGAACCACGATGCCGCCACGCGCGGTGACAGCAGCGTTTCACCAGTGGTGCCTGGGTGATCCAGGCGCAGGCCCGTCTGCAGCAACGCGCGGGAACCAATCTGCCACGCGTCCTGCACCCAGGCGCCCGCGCGAGTCGAACGGCTGGTCACCGACAGCAGATCGGGCAGACCTGCGCCGCCTTGAACGCTCGATCCATTGGCGGCCGACGGGTTGCGATCGCTATCGATCTGAAACCGCAACGTCGTCTCCAGCCGATGCGCCTCCGCGCCGATATCGACGACGTGGGTGCCGAGCGACCAGCTGAGCTCCTGCCGCACCGAGCTGTCGCGGACGCCGAGCGCCCGCTCGAAGATCACACTGGCGACACCGAAGCCGGCGTCACCCGGTGCGTTCGACCGCCGCCCGGTGTCTTCGAACGCGGCATCGACGCCGAAGGTCGAATTGGTATTCGAGTGCGCGACCACGGTATGCGACTGCGCGCGGCTGCCAAGCGACCAGTCAAATCGGGCCCACGCCAGATCGTTGGCCGTATCGTCCTGGAACTCGCCGCGGGCATCGTCCTGGTCGATCGTCACGGCCGCGCTCTGGCGGCTGCGCAGCGCAAATCCTGAGATCTTTCTGCCGCGGCCGGCGTCCCATGTCAGCTTGCCTTGCACGTCGGCAAAGCCGGGAAATTCCTGGTCGGTGATGCGGGCCGCGACGACGTCGTAGTAGGTGCGGCGCGCCGACACCAGCCAGGAGCCGCGCGCGGCCGGGAGCGCGCCTTCGGTGACGATGTTGGCGTCGGTGATGCTGAGGGTGGCCGAGCCGGCAAATCGTTCCGCGCGGCTGCCGTCGCGATTCTCGATGAGCAGCAACGACGACAGGCGATCGCCGTACTTGGCGCTGAACCCGCCCGTCGCCAGTTCGAAACTCTGAATGGTTTCCGGATTGAAGGCGCTCGTCAAGCCGAACAGGCGATACGGATCGTGAATCTCGACGCCGTCCATCACGGTCAGGTTCTGGTCCGGAGATCCACCGCGCACCGCGAGGCGGCTGCCGAACTCCTCGGTCGCGGTCACTCCCGGCAGCGTCTGCAGCGTGCGGAAGATGTTGTCGAGCGCGCCCGGAGTGCGCAGAACCTGCAGCGGCGCCACCGCCTGGGTGGCCGGCGCGACCGATGGGGCGGCAGCGACCACATCGACCGAGCTCGCGAAGCCGCCGTCGGACGCGAGTGCCAGCTCCGCGCCGGTGATACCGGCAGCGCCGACCTCGAGCGTCGTGACCAGCGGGAAGTAACCCGGCGCCGTCACCCTGATTGTTCGGCGGCCGGGTGGGAGCGTCAGCGCGAAGACGCCCGTGGCGTCGGCAGTCGCCGCCTGGCCGTCGGCCGATACGATCGCGGCGGCGATCGCCACGCGCGTCTCGGCATCGACGATGGTGCCGCTGACGGTGGCGGTGGGGGATTGCGCAAACGCCGGCAGCGCGCACCATACAGAAAAGCAGAGCGCCGCGATCAATCGCATGGGTCTCGATCGATACTACCGCGGTTGATCAGGAGGCCAGCGCGCGCTTGCGGCGATACATTTCGCGATCCGCCTGATCGATCAGCGGATCGAAGTCCTGCGTATCCGGGGGCACGGCAACGACGCCGATGCTGAGGTCCACCCCGTCCGGCAGGTTCGAGACGATGGCCGATTCGAGGAAGGCACGCCGGATCTGCTGCGCCTTGACGCGCGCTTCGGGTTCGGCGGCCAGCAGCACCACCAGGAACTCATCGCCGCCCCAGCGGAACACGTAGTCCGCCTGCCGCGTCAGCTCGCCAAGGATGGCGCCGACCGTCTTCAGCACTTCGTCGCCGGTATGGTGGCCGCGCGTGTCGTTGATTGCCTTGAAGTGATCGACGTCGAGATAGAGCAGCGACAGCGGCAGCTGGTAGCGGCGCTGCTGTTCGAGCAGCTTGTCGGCGATCTCATAGAGCAGTCGACGGTTGTAGCAGCCGGTCAAAGGATCGGTGACGGCCATCGCCCGCATGTCATCGCGGCTCTTGGCGAGCTCCGCCGCGGCGCCGCGCAACTCTTCGATCAGATCTTCGAAGAGCAGCAGGTGCATGCCGAGAACGAGCAGGGCTCCGGCCAGGAAATTCAGGTAGACCAGCGTGTTTGACGCCTGGCCGATCCCGCCGTTGACCAGCACCACGGCGGCGGCGCTCGAATTGACGAGCGCGATCGCGAACACGCCCGCGGCGGCCATGGCCGCACCGACGAAACGGTGGCGGCGCGCGATCGCGAGATAGCCGGCCGCGCTTTGCAGGAGCCAGATCGTCATCAACGCGAACGCCGGAGCCTGGATCAGGCCGCTTCGCGATACCGCGGCGCCGGCGACGATCCACGCGGTCGCGCCGGTGAGGGTCCAGGAGATCGCGCGCGGCATCGTGGCCGGTGCGCGGAACCAGCCGCTGGCGCAGCTGAGTGCCGCCGCGAAGACGACGCCGATGAGCGCCCAGCCGCCGATGCCGAGGCGGCCGGTGGCGATGGTGCCGGGCGAATCGTCGACCGCGTTCGCGTTCGAGTCGAAGCCGAGGGCGAGCAGCAGCATGCTGGCTGCCGCCCACGCGAACGCGCCGGCGAGCACGTAGGGCCGCGGGCGAAACAGATACAGCAGAAACAGCGTGCCGGCCGGGACGAGCAGCCCGTAACCGGCCGCCTGCGGCAGCGGCAGCGTGACCATCGGCGCCGCGGATGGCCGGCGGGCTTCAGGTTGGGGGTCCTGGCCGACGCTGTCGCCGGTCGCGGTTGACGCAGAGTGGATGGAGGCCAAGGCGGTTGGGGCGGCCGCCGGCATCAACATGACCAGCAGCATCGAGGTGACACAGGTTCGAGCTGTAAGGGTCATTCGGCTTTACCGGGGTGTGCTCAATGCCTGTGCGCTACATCTGGTAGAGCATCAAATACACGACCACGCCCGTCACCGACACGTAAAGCCACACCGGCAAGGTCCACCGCGCGATCCGGCGATGCTGGTCGTACTTCGCCGTCAAACCGCGCGACGCCGTGATCAGGATGGGCGGCACCACCGCGGCCGCGAGGATCACGTGCGGGATGAGGACGCTGAAGTAGACCGTCCGGATCCAGCCCGTCCCGGTGAAGGGCACCGAACCGACCTGCGCGTGGTAAATCACGTACGACGTCAGAAACAACCCCGACGTGCCCAGCGCCGCGACCATGCACGCCTTGTGCTTCCGGCGATCCCCGCGGCGGATGAACACGTAGCCGGTGACGAGCAACGCGAACGAGATGGCGTTGAGGGTGGCGTTGAGCGCCGGCAGGTCGGTGACGGACATCAGCGGGTTCTGTGGTCGAACACGAGCAGCGCCCACAGGATCGGCAGATAGATGATCGATCCAAAAAACAGCCGCCGCGCGCTCTCGACGTTGCGCTTCACCGAGAACTCCAGGCTCAGCACCATCAGGATGGCGCCGAGCGCGATTGCGCCCACCAGGTACCACGCGGTGGCGAGGCCGACGCCGGTCGGCATCATGCTGAGTGGTATCAGCGCGGCGGTATAGAGCACCGCTTGCCGGCCGGTGGAGCGGCCATCCGGCTCGATGACCGGCAGCAGCGGCATGCCGGCGCGCGCGTACTCATCGCGATACATCCACGCAATCGCCAGGAAGTGCGGCATCTGCCACAGGAACACGATGCCGAACAGCACCCAGCCTTCAATCGACAGGGTGTTGGTCGCCGCCGCCCAGCCGATCACCGCCGGCAGCGCGCCCGGCAGCGCGCCGGCAATCGTCGAGAGCGAGGTGCGCAGCTTGAGCGGGGTGTAGAAAAACACGTAGCTGGCGGTTGTGAAGAGCGCCACGCCGGCCGCCAACGGGTTGACGAAGTAGGCGAGCTCCGCGGCGCCGGCCACGGTCAGCAGCACTCCGAACGCGGTTCCCTCGGCGGCGGTCATCCGCATCGCGGCCATCGGGCGCTGTGCGGTGCGCCGCATCAGCCGGTCGGTGGTCCGCTCCCATACCTGGTTGATCGCCGCCGCGCCGCCGGCGACGAGGAACGTGCCGGCCAGCGTGTGCAGCAGATCGACCAGCGTCGTCTGCGCGCCGGCGCCTAGCGCAAACGCCGCCGCGGTGGTGAGCAGAACGAGAAAATTGAGGCGCGGTTTCATCAGCGAGACGAAATCGCCGGTGCGCGTGTAGGTCTTGACCCTGGCCGCGGCGGGTGGCGTGCCGGCGGCTGCCTCCTGCCCGGCAGCCGGCAGGTCAGCGTGCGAAGGAGAAGCTGACATCCTTCGATTCTCTGGCGCCGATGGTGACTTGCTGGCTGCGGGTGCCGAGCGACTCGTGCCACGCTTCGATGGTGTAGGTGCCGGCCGGCAGGTTGCCGAGCACGACGCGGCCGTCGGGCGCGGTGGTGCCGAAATAGGGATGATCGAGCACGCCGACCCAGGCGCTCATCCAGCCGTGCACGTCGCACTTGAACGGCACCATCACTTCCCGGGTGGCGAAGGTGTGGTTGAAGCTCATCCCTTCGATGGGCGTCGACTTGTTGAAGGCCTGGTTGACCACGGCGTTCGAGCGGACGTTGTGCAGCAGCGGATCGCTGTTGCGGACCTGCAGCGGTTGTCCGACGCGCACGCCAACCACGCGCGGCGTGTAACGGCATTTGTCCTGATCGAGCACCACCGGCTCGGTCGGCATCGGGAATCCGAAGCCGCCCAGGCCGTCCTTCACGTAGACGAACACGTTCTGGAGCGCCTGGTTGTCGCCGACGACGATCTTCTCGTCGGCACGCTGGGGCCCGCCGTTCTCGCTGACGCACTTCGGATCGCCGGTGAGCGTGATCATCTCGGGTGCGGGCACCGCGCCTTCGAACGTCACCATCGCCGTGACGCTGCCTGTGGTCGCGGGATCGACCGCTGGTCCAGCCGCGGGCGGCGGCGTGGCCGGCGTGGAGCTCCCGCCACAGCCGAGTGCCAGCGCGAGCAGTCCCGCAAAGAGCGAAAAACCAAACGGACGCATGGTTCCATTATGTCCCGCCGGCCGGAGGTTGCGGTCCGGTGGGTCGAACGGATAGAATCAGAGGTTCGTAGACCCGAGTGCCGCTATCGTCTAGGGGTCAGGACGCCAGATTCTCAGTCTGGACACCGGGGTTCGAATCCCCGTAGCGGTACCATTTCACTCACCTTCGATTCGCCTGCGGGCTCAAAACGCCGTCTTCCGCCCGCTCACACTGAGCTGGCGGAAATGAAACGCATTCGAAGGATCCTCCTTCTCTTGCGTTGCCCACTGCGCTGCCTCCGCGGCCGTCATCTGGCTCTTGTAACACTCGAGAGAGCGCATGGCGGTAATCTCATCCTCCTCGGTAAAGGCGATGGAGACGTTCAGATATTGGGGAGCAACCGTGTTCAAGCCGTGGCCAATGCTCTTCTTCAACTTCTCGTCGTCTTTCTGCTGCCACCCGAGATAGTAAAGAGGGAATCTTTCGAGCCAGCCCTTGCTCAAGATCACCTCGGTGGTCATGTTCGACACCATGCGGTGATCAGGGTGGCCGGTGTCGCCGTCGGGACCGAACGTCAGAACGGCATCCGGATCGAGCTGCTCGAGTTTCTCCGCAAGCACCCGCTTGAGCTCCGTCGAATCCGTGAAATAACTGTTGATGCCCTCCATCGAGAGTTCTCGGGAATCGAAGGCATCGGTGAACCCCAGGAAGACCGGCGGCTGAGCGCCCAGTATCTTGGCGGCGCATTCACTTTCGGCCTGCCTTAGCTTCACCAACGCGTCCCCGGTCGGGAAACCTGGCTTAATGCCATATCTTCCATCTAACGCGATGATCACGTACACCTTGTTGGTCTTGGCGTACTTGACGAGCAACTGGGCGACCGCGGCTTCGTCGTCTGGGTGAGCGACCACCGCCGCGATGACGTTACGCTTCTCGACCGGCTTCGCGGCACAGGAAGCGAGGCTCACTGCCAAGAGGACAGCGGCGGCCAGAGGAGAATTCGTCATAGGCGTCATGCTAAACCGTGGAACCGAATGTTCCAACCTTTCTCATAACCCCGTAGCGGTACCTCGGAATTCCTCTTGTGTTGGTACTGATTGATTCAGCTACGCTAAGCACCCGATGAGCACCTCTGAACAGAGCGATTCATCCGAGCTCACCAGCCGTCTCCCCCCGCTGCTCAGATTCGCATCGCCGACACCGGATTAATCCTCGCCGCGCGTCTCGCCGGCAGCCAGCTGGCCGCCAGCACCGCCGTGAAGAGCACGCCGGCGGTCGCCGTCAGCGTGAGCGGATCCTGCGGGGCAATGCCGAACAGCAGCGATTGCGCCAGCCGGCTCACCGCCGCGACCCCGAACGCGCCGACGGCGCAGCCCGCGAGCGCGAGCGCCATCGACTCCATCACGATCGATCGCGCCACCACCGACGAGGAGGCGCCAATCGCCATGCGCACGGCGATCTCGCGCCGCCGCTGGGCCACGGTATACGCGAGCAGCGCGTAGATCCCGGTGGCGGCGGTCACTAGCCCTGCCACCGCGAACAACGCCACGAACAGCGTCGCGAACCGATCCTGCTGCATCGTCTCGCCCATCAACCGCTCCATCGTCGTCACGGAGTGAACCGGCTGATCGGGATCGGCCTTCAACGCCTGCGCGCGCGCGGATGGGCCGAGCGCTGCCGGGTCGGTCTTCGTTCGCACCACGACGTTCATGACCAGGTAGGGATTCTGGGCGTGCGGGATGAAGATCTCCGGAGACGGTTCGCTGCGCGGGCCGCGGTACCTGGCATCGCGGACGACGCCGACCACCTGTCGCGCCGAGGCGCCGCCCTGGTAATCGAGAATCAGCGCGCGGCCCACCGGGTCCTCGCCGTTCCACGCGAGCCGCGCCAGGCTCTCGTTGATCACGATCACGCGCGGCGCTTCGAGCGAGTCCAGCGCCGAGAACTCGCGCCCGGCGACGAGAGGCAGACCCAGTGTGGCGAAGTAGCCAGGCGTCGCCATTCGCACGTTCGCCTGCGCTGCGGCGTTGCCGGCGGGCCGCGCGCCTTCCAGCCAGTACGGTCGGTAGAAATCCGAGCCGATGGTGCTCATCGGCAGCACCGTGACCGCGGCCGCCGACGCGACGCCGGGCACCTCGCGGATGTTGTCGAGCACCCGTGCGTAGTAATCGTTGCGAAGCGTGGCGCCTTGATACCGCGTCACATCGGGCGCGATCCGCAGCACCAGCAGGTTCTCCGCGTCGAAGCCGGGATCGACTCGCTGCAGGCCGGCGAAACTGCGGGCCAGCAGCCCGGCGCCGACAAGCAGCACCACGGTGAGGGCAATCTCGGCGACCACGAGGGCGCGTCGCACGCGGCTGGCATTTTGTCCGGAAACCGGCGCGCCATCCTTCAACGCGGATGCGATGGCCGGGGAGCCGCCGTACAGCCCCGGAAAGAACACGCCGATGATTGTGACGAGCAGCGCCACGGCGGTTGCAAAACCCACGACGCGCGCGTTGACTTCGACCTGGTGCAGCCGCGGGATCTCTGACGGCGCGAACGCGACCGCCGCGCCCAGGGAAGCGGTGGTGAGGACGATCGCCACCAGCGCGGTCAGCACCGCACACACGGCGGTCTCCGCGAAATGTTCCCTGACGATGTTCGAGCGGCCGGCGCCGAGGGCCAGGCGAATCGCCATCTCTCGCGCGCGCGCCGCGGTGCGCGCCACCGACAGGCTCGCGACGTTGGCGCACACCAGCAACAGCAAGCCAAACACCGCGCCGAAGACCAGTAGCAACTCGGTGCGGCTCGAGCGCAGCAGCTCGGTGCTCAACGGCACCAGCTGAACGCCCCATCCGGCATTGGTGCGCGGGTGCTCCGCCGCGAGACGCGCCGAGAGCACGAGCATCCGCTGTTCGGCCGCCTCGCGCGTGAGGCCCGGCTTCAAGCGGCCAACCGCTCGCAGGAATCGCCAGTCACGCGGTGGTCCTTCGGCAAACTGCGCGCCCTGGTACGACTCGCGCATGTCCCACGGCGTCCAGAAGCCGGCGCCAATATCCGGAACCGCAAAGTCGGCGGGCATCACTCCAAGCACCCGCCAGCTGCGGCCCTCGACCAGCAGGGTGCCGCCGACCAGGCCCGGATCGGCGCCGAGGCTCTGCCACAAGTGATGACTGAGCACCAGGATCGGTTCCCGGCCACCGGGCCTGCCCGAGGGGATCGACGGGCGGCCGGCATACTCGTCACCCGAGAACACCCGGCCGAGCAGCGGCGCGCGGCCGAACACTTCGAAGAAATCCTTCGTCACCTGGACGCCGGTGACCGGCGCGCTGCCATCGCGTCCGCGCAACGTCGCCTGCGCGGTCCACCATCCGGTGAGCGTCTCGAAGGCATCGTTGCTGGCCGCCCACTCGTCAACCTGTCCCGGCGCGGGTCCTTCGCGCAGGCGATTCTGCTGCACGTTCGACTCCCACACCATGACCAGCTGATCCGGGCTCGCATAGGGCAGCGGCGTCAGAATCACGGCGTTGATCAAGGCGAACAGCGTGGTGGTGGCGGCAACGCCGAGACCGAGCAGCAACGACACCGTCAGCGTGAAGCCGGGCGTGCGCAGCAGCGATCGCACCGCGCGCGCGAGATCGTGCCCGGCGCCAACGATCACCAGATCCCACATCAAGGCGAGCCACGTCGACGCCACCGCGCCGCGGCCGCGCGTCCGGGCGGCGTCGAGCAGCCGCGCGGCGTCTTCCCTGATCGCCTGTTGCTCCCGCGGCTCGCGACCGCGCAGCAGCCACAGCAGCCTGTCGTAACCGCGCATCTTCATGCCCGTCCGGCCTTTCGCAAGGCCCGGCTGGCGCGCGCGTGATCGACGATCGCCTCGAGCCGGCGGACCTCGCCGCCCAACACCCTCTTCCCGAGCGGCGTCAGCCCGAAGTAGCGCCGCCGCTCGTCGTCATCGCTCGGCCGCTTGTCCGATTCCGCGATCAGGTCGAGCTCCTCGAGCTCGCGCAGGGTGCCGTACATCGCCGCCGGCCACACCCGGACGTGGCCGTCGGTGCGTTCCGCCACCTCCTGCATGATGCTGTAGCCGTGGCGCGGGCCGTCGGCGAGCGCCAGCAGGATGTGCAGCGTCTTGGGTTTCAGCGGCAGCAGGTGGTCGACGCTTCGCGGTCTGTCCGGCATGGTCGGGAACTATATATCATTCGATATACATACGGATCAATCCGAGGGCGCGGGCCGGGGCCGGCCGGGTGACGGCTGACGGGTGGCGCCGCCGTAACGTAGACTAGGCCGATCGATGCACCGAGCCATTCCCATCGCCGCCGCCGTGCTGGCCATGACGCTGGGGCTGCTGGGCTTCTTCCGCAACATCGAGCTGCAAACCTACGATCTGCGGGTCGTGGCAACCGCCCGGCCGCAGGCCCCGGCCGCGTCGATTGCGCTGGTCGCGATCGACAACGAAAGCCTCCGCCGCATGGAGCCGCTCGTCGGCCGCTGGCCGTGGCCGCGCCTCGTGCACGCCACGGTGATCGACTACCTCGCCGCCGCCGGCGCGACGGTCATCGGCTACGACGTGCTGTTCACCGAACGCGATATCCGCAAGTTCATGGTCGGCGATGCGGAGTGGACCGGCGACGACTCCGACGCGGCCCTGGTCGAAGCGACGAAGCGGGCCGGCAACGTCGTGCATGCGGCGGAAGCGTCGAGCGTCGAGCTCGCCGACCCGTCGCGTGCTCTGGTCGAGAATCTCGATGCGCCGGCGCTGAATCACCCACTGCCCGACGCCGGTTGTCGTGAGCCCCGCCCCCGGGTGACACCGCCGTTTGCATCCCTGGCCCTCGCGGCGCGCGCCATCGGCCACACCCTCCTGCCGCTCGATCCCAACGGCGCGGTGCGGCGCGTCTCGCCGATCGTGAGGTTCGGCGACCGCGAGATCGCCTCATTCTCCCTGGCCGCGACGCTGGCGTCGGGCGTGACGCCGCCGCTTCGCGCGCGCCAGGACGAGGACGGCCACTGCACCACGATGATTCCGTGGCGCGGGCCCGCCGCGAACAGCCTCGGCCAGCCGACCTTCCAGTCGTACTCGTTCTACGACGTCTTCTACTCGCAGCAGCAGATCATCGAGGGCCAGCAGCCCGGCATCGATCCGTCGCTGTTCAGAGACCGCATCGTGATTGTCGGCGCCACGGCCGAGGGATTGAGCGAGGCCTTTACCACGCCGTTCCCCCGCGGCGAGATCAACGGTCCCGAGGTCCACGCCAACCTGGTCGATGCCCTGCGCTCCGGCCGCGCGATCGTGCCGGCGCCGGAGGCGGTGAGCGTCACCCTCGTCCTGGCCGCGGCCGCGGTCGTCGGCGTGGCCGGCGCGCTGCTCAATGCGTGGCTGACGGGGGCGGTCGTGGCGGCCGTTGCCGCGCTCTTCCTCTGGCTGGCGGTGGTGTTGTTTGCGCGCGGCCTGTGGATTCCCGTGACCGTGCCGGTGCTGACCCTGCTCTTCGCCTTCGTCGGCGATCTGGCGTGGAAGTACTTTGTCGAAGGCCGGGAGAAGCGGCAGGTGAAGAAGCTGTTCTCACGCTATGTCTCGAAGGACGTTTACGATCAGCTGGTCGCCGATCCGTCGCTCGCCGCGCTCGGCGGCGCCCGGCGTCACATGACGGTACTGTTCTCGGACATTCGCGGCTTCACGACGATGTCCGAGAAGGGCTCGCCGGAAGACGTCGTCAGCCAGCTCAACGAGCTCTTCACGCGGATGGTCGGGGTGGTGTTCGCGCATCGCGGCACGGTCGACAAGTTCGTCGGCGACATGATCATGGCGCTCTATGGCGCGCCGCTCGACGATGACGATCATGCCGAGCATGCGGTGCAGACCGCGCTCGGGATGATCGTCGCGCTCGACGAGATGAACCGGCACTGGGCGAGCCAGGGCCGGCCGCAGCTGGACATCGGCATCGGCATCAACACCGGGGAGATGATCGCCGGCAACATCGGCTCGGACACCATCATGAGCTACACCGTGATCGGCGACGCGGTGAATCTCGGCGCCCGGCTGGAGTCGCTCAACAAGGACTACGGCACGCGGATCATCATCAGCGAGGCCACCCGGCAGCGCCTGAAAGGGCGTTATGATATCCATCCCCTCGGTGACGTCGTCGTGAAGGGCAAGAGCAGGCCGGTCGCGATTTTTGAGGTCAAATCAATATGATGCGCTACGTGATTGCACTGTTTTCAATCGCCGTCGTTGGGCCGCAGTTCACCGCGGCCGCGGAGGCCCGGCAGCTGCCCGGCGGCATTTCCAAGGGCATGTCGATCGCCAAGAAGGCGCAGGACGTGCGCGATCTGCAAATGACCGACGCCGAGGAAAAGGCGCTCGGCGAGCAGGTGAGCGCGCGGATTCGCACCCGCTACGGCGTGGTGCAGGATGCCGGGGTGCATCGCTACATCAGCCTCGTCGGGCTGGCCCTGGCCCAGGGCAGCACCCGTCCGGCCCTGCCATGGACATTCGTGGTGCTCGACACCGATGGCGTCAACGCCTTTGCGGCGCCCGGCGGCTACATCCACATCACCCGCGGCGCGCTGGCGCTGATGAAAAACGAGGCCGAGCTCGCCGGGGTCCTCGGTCACGAGATTATCCACGTCACCGAGAAGCACACGATCCGCGCGATCCAGAAAAGCAAGGCGGTTCAGATGGGCGCGTCGGAGACCCTGTCGGGCAGCTCGGGGTTGATGGAGCGGGCCGTCACCGCCACCTACGACAACATCGTCGAACGGGGGTTCGGACGCGCCGAGGAGAACGAGTCGGACGAGGACGGTGTGGCGCTGGCCAACAAGACCGGCTATGCACCGGCCGGCCTGGTCAGCTTCCTGACCACCTTGAAGGACCGCAACAAGGAATCGAAAGAGAAGCGCGGGCTGTTCGCGTCGCATCCGGAGATGCAGGATCGCCTCGATCGCATCACGAAACAGATCGCGTCGCAGAAACTCGCCGCCACGGCCACCGTGCAGCCGCGTTTCGCCAAGAACATCACCTACAAGCCGGTGTTGCTTACCGCGATTGCCACCGTCGAGTCCGGCGCGGCGGGTCTGACCGGCGATTCGAAAGCGGCCGAGAAGAAGGCCCCGGAGCCGAAGGCCGAGGAGCCGAAGAAGGGCAGGTTCGGCCTGAGCAAGATGCTGCCGACCAGTGGCGGCGAAACCAAGCAGGCGCAGGTCACCGCGTCGGGCGGCGCTCGCGGCGTGGATCCCGAAAAGGACTCGAAGGGCGGCTCCAATCCGGCGGTGGTCGCGGTGAAGATCGCGGCGGCTGACGTGGCGGCCTTCAAGAAAGAGGGAGGCCTCCCGTAAGTCGGTTTATTCGCGGGCGGCTGCAGTTTTCCGCCTGGCTGATCCTCGGCTTCGCGGTGCTCGAGGTTGCCGCGCGACAGCGGCTCGGCGACGTCGAGCTGATGTTCACGCTCGCCCGCCTGACGCTGGTGCTGGCGATCGTCAACGCCGCGGTGGCGCTGCTCGCGAATCCGTGGCGCCAGGATCGACCGTCGGATCGCTTCCCGGCCATCGTCCAGGACGTCAGCGTCATCGCCCTGTTCGGGTTGATCGGCACGGTGCTGCTGCGCGAGCAGCTGCTGACCACGTCGGCGGTCGGCGCGGTGGTGGTCGGCTTCGCGCTGCAGGACACCCTCGGTAATCTGTTCGCCGGCCTCGCGATTCAGATCGAAAAGCCGTTCCGGGTCGGCCAATGGGTGCAGTTCGGCGATCGCGAGGGCCAGGTGCAGGAGATTACCTGGCGCGCCACCAAGCTGCGGACCAAGGCCGGGCAGTTCCTGATCGTCCCGAACAGCGTGATCTCGAAGGAGCCGGTGCTGAATTATTCCGAGCCGACGGTGCCGACGCGCATCGACGTGGAGATCGGCGCGAGCTATCTGACCCCGCCCAGTGTGGTGAAGACCGCCATCTACGAAGCGATGACCAACTCCCCGCTCGTGCTGAGAGCGCCCGAACCGCAGGTGGTGATCGACGGGTTCGGCGCGTCGTCGATCGACTATCTCGCGCAATTCTGGATCGAAGACTACGGCGTCGATCGCGCCGCGCGTGACCAGGTCCGTACCAATCTCTGGTACACGTTCCGGCGTCACAACATCGAGATCCCGTGGCCGATTCAGGTCGAGTACTCGCGCACCGAGGAACCGGTTCGGACCGAACGCCACATTGCCGGCGCGGCCGCGCAGTTGGCTGGTGTGAGCCTGTTCAAGACGCTCGGCGACGACGAGAGGGCGGCGCTGGCGGCCAGCGCCATCGAGCATCTGTTTGCGGCCAACGAGGCGATCGTGCGCCAGGATGCCGAGGGCGACTCGATGTTCGTGTTGCTGGCCGGCCAGGCCCGGGTGGTGCTGGAGCCGTCCGGCCGGGAAGTTGCGGTCATTCCCGCTGGTGGCTTCTTCGGCGAGATGTCGATGTTGACCGGCGACCGCCGCAGCGCCACGGTCGTGGCGGCCGGCGACGTGTCGGTGCTCGAGATCTCAGCGCGGAACTTTCGCGAGCTGGCACTCGCCAATCCGAGCCTGCTGCATCACGTGTCGACGATCATGAGCGAGCGGCGCACCGGCCTCGACGACGCGCGCGCCACCGCCGCGGTGGTCGCGGCGCCGGAAGCGCGACAGTCGCTAATGGGCCGCATGCGGCGCTTCTTGTCGCTCCACGCCTAGCCCTCATTCCGCCCAGATCAGCACTCGACCTTCATTCGGCTCGGTCACATCCAGCACGATGCCGGGTCCGTGCTTTTCGAGGTCTTCGACCCGGAATGACACGCCGCGATCGTCCCAGCCCTGGTGATACGCACTGAGGCGAATGGGTCCGGACTTCATCCGCAGCAGCCAGAACGGCAGCGAGAAGGTCACCGTGCTCCCTTCGTCGCGATCGTAGGCGAGGACGTGAATCGAGCTGAGCGGCCTGGCCGCGGTCGACTGGGTAGCGCGTTCCGCCAGGTATTGCGGACGCCCGTCGACCAGTTGAATCAACGGCTCCTGCCCGGGATAACGGCTTCGCACCTCGTCGAACCGGCGGACCGCGGTCTCTTCGCTGGTGCGCGTGATGGTTATGTTCTGGCGGAACCACGACACCGTCAGCACGGTCGCCCCGACGGCCAGGACGCCGAACAATACCAGGACGCCGATCAGGATTGGAACCCAGCGGCGTGTCCTCCTGGGTTGTTCGTCGTTCATAAGGTCAGCTCCGTTCCGGCGCCGGATTCCGCGGCTCGGCGAAACACCAGATCGGCGGCGACGACGTCCTCCACCGCCATGCCGAGCGACTTGAACACCGTGATGTCGCGCTCGGAGGTGCGGCCCTCGATGCGGCCGAGCACCAACTCACCGAGCTCACCGCGGATGTGCGACGCGTCGAACAATCCCGCGGCAATATTCATGACGACGTCGCCGGACTCGACCAGTGCGGCTTCGCGCGAGTCGACATACAGGCGGCTGCGCTTGACGAGCAGCGGCGGCATCTCCTGCTGGGTGGGACGGCACGCTCCGACGCACACGACGTGCGCGCCGTCGGCGACCCACCGATCGTCGATCACCGGGGTCGGCGACGAGGTGACGAGGACGATCATGTCGGCGCCGCGGACCGCGGCTTCAGCCGAGTCAGCGGCGATGATCGGTATCGGAAACTGAGGGCTCATGTCGTCGACGAACTGCTCGCGGCTCTGCGGCCGAGGCGACCAGATGCGCACTTCCTTCAGCTGGCGCACGTGCTGGTAGGCCTCGAGATGGCTGCGTGCCTGCACACCGCTGCCGACGATGGCGAGCGTGGCCGCGTCGGCTTTGGCCAGAAATCTGGTCGAGACCGCCGACACCGCCGCGGTGCGCGCCTCGGTGATGTAGCGCCCGTCCATCAGCGCCAGCAGCGCCCCGGTCTCCGGATCGAGGAGCAGGATGGTTGCCAGGTGCGAGGGCAGGTTCTTCTTGTGGTTGTCGCCGAACACCGTCACCAGCTTGGCGCCAAGGCTGGCCGGAGCGGGGATGTAGGCCGGCATCAACCCGAAGTACGCCTGGGTGGGGCCGACCGTCAGCACCGACCGCACCGGCTGCAGTACCTCGCGGGAGGAAAACTTGGCGAGTGCGGATTCCATGGCGGCGATGAGATCGCTCATCGGCAGCAGCGAATGCACCTGTTGCTCGGTCAAGAGGCGAAAGTGTTGAGCCATTTCTCCCTGGATGCTGACTGACTCGTGTTGGGCCACCGATCACACACCGATGAAACACCGACTGGCCGTACGAATCGTATTGGTATGAATCGTGACGATTGCGTCGATGTCGTTGGCGTAACCGCCACTCATCGAGATCGCCACCGGTAATCCGGCCTTCGCGCAGCTGCCCAGCACCATCTCATCGCGCATCCGCAAGCCGGCGACGGTCAGCTTGAGCCGGCCGAGCCGATCGCCCTCGAAAGGATCCGCCCCCGCGAGATAGAAGACGAAATCCGGGCGATGCCGGCTTCAAGACGGTATCGAGGTGGTGCCGCAGCGCAGCCAGGTACTCGTCGTCGCCCGTGCCATCGGGCAGCGCCACGTCGAGATCGCTAGTCTCCTTCTTGAACGGAAAGTTCTTTTCGCCGTGCATCGAAAACGTGAACACCGACTCATCGTCTTTGAAGATGGCCGCGGTGCCGTTGCCCTGATGGACATCCAGATCCACCACCGAGATCCGGCGCACCCGGTGACTTGCCTTGAGCGAGCCCGGACGGGCCGGAGGGTCGCGCTGCAGCACCCGGGCGGCGACGGCGACGTCGTTGAACACGCAGTAGCCCTCACCACGATCGGCGAACGCGTGATGGGTGCCCCCGGCCAGATTCGCCGACACGCCATCGTCGAGCGCGGCGCGCGCGGCCGCGATCGTGGCGCCGACCGATCGACGAGAGCGCTCAACCATCCCCGGCGACCACGGGAACCCGATGCGCCGCTGGAGGTCGCGGGCGACGGTGCCGCTGGCGATGGCGTCGACATATTCGGCGGCGTGGACCAGCCGGAGGTCGTCGAACGACACCGCCGGCGCCTCGTGCAGATCGCCGGCCGCGATGATGCCCTCGGCAAGGATCCGTTCGCGCAGCCCGGAGTACTTCGCCATCGGGAACTTGTGTCCCTCCGGCAGCGGCAACACGAAGTGGTCGGAGTAAAAAGCTCTCACCGGCCACCGATTAAACACCGATTAGGCGTCGATTCACTTGTAATCTTTGTGCGGTGATTCACAGGATTCGTACCATTGATGCGCACGCCGCCGGCGAGCCGCTGCGGCTGGTGATTGAGGGGCTTCCGGCGCCCGAGGGCAAAAGCATGCTCGAGAAGCGGGCCTGGGCCATCAAGCGGCTCGATCACTGGCGCAGGGCCATCATCCTGGAACCGCGCGGGCATACCGATATGTACGGCGCGCTGCTGACCGAACCGGTGACGCCCGACGCCCACGCCGGCATCCTGTTCATGCACAACGAGGGTTGGAGCACGATGTGCGGCCACGGAATCATCGCCGTGACGACGATGGCGATCGAGCGCGGACTGATCTGGCCGGCCTCGGCCGAGATCCGCTACGACACGCCGGCCGGACCGGTGCAGGCGCGCGCCCGGCTTTCGCACCACGGCGATGCGGTGCGGGTGGAATCGGTGGCGTTTCGCAATGTGGCGTCGTTTGTGTTCGAGCCGTCGCTGCTGGTGCCGGTCGGCGGCCGCAAGATTCCGGTGGACGTGGCCTTCGGAGGCGCGTTCTACGCGATTGTCGACGCGGAAGCCGCCGGCGTGCCGATTGACGGCCCGCATCTGCCGGAGCTCCGCACGCTCGGCATGACGATCGCGCGCGAGGTCGAACGGCTGCGCCGCGTGGTGCATCCAACCGATCCCGGCCTCGAAGGGATTTACGGCACGATCTTCACTGCCCCGGCGCATCTGCCGGAGGCGCATCTTCGTAACGTGACGATCTTCGCCGATGCCGAGGTCGATCGATCGCCGTGCGGGACCGGCACCGCCGCGGTCATGGCGGTGCTCAACGACATGGGACTGCTGCTGGACGATTTGCCCTTCGTGCACGAGAGCATCGTCGGGACGACGTTCACGGGCCGGGTCGTCGAGCGGCTCGAGGTTGGCGGCAAGCCGGCGATCGTCCCCGAGATCGAGGGCTCGGCCTGGGTGACCGGCGAGCACACCTTCCTGATCGACGGGGACGACCCGTTGAAAGCCGGATTCCGCTTGTAGCGGGGGTCGTCGGACCCGCCGGCCTACTTCGCTGCCGCGATGGCCCCGAAGTTGAAGTTCGACGAAAAGTCCTGCAGCACCTTGATGCTGTCGATGTCGTGCCCTTCGAGCGACACCATGAAACGCTTGCCGACCAGCACGTTGAGCTCGCCGTTATTCGAACTCTTTTCCCACTTCTCGATGGCCGGGTGCCCCGCGACGGTCGTGGCCTTCTCGTAGCCGTTGCTGGTTTCGCGGCTGTAGCCCGAAGCCAGCATCATCGACCACGGCGCCACCAGCATCTG
The DNA here is from genome assembly GCA_963795125.1 of uncultured Acidimicrobiia bacterium. GTDB lineage: Bacteria > Acidobacteriota > Vicinamibacteria > Vicinamibacterales > UBA2999 > 12-FULL-67-14b. The sequence goes on from CAWCGQ010000004.1 coordinate 638,378, forward strand.
CGAGAACCCGGTATCGACGATCTTTGCATCAATGCGGGTGTCGCCCTTCGTGTAGCTGGTCTCGATCTGCGAGAACGCCACCGGCATGGTCATGCGCTCGCCCTCAGGTTCCCGCATCTCCCATCCCGACACCTGGGGGAGGTGCGTCTGCAGCGCCTGGAAGGAGACCGGGTCGGCGGGCTTGCCGTCGGCGGTGCCGCTGAGCGCGGCGGCCATGCCTTGCATCGCCTTGGTCATGTCGGCGACGCCTTGCGTGGCACCGGCAGTGCCCTGTTTCTCGGCGGCTTCCGTGAACGCCTCCGCCGCCTTCTTCAGGTTCTCGGCGGCTTCCTCGGCTTTTTTCTGCTCTTCCGATTTCCCGCACGCCGCGCTGAAGAGCGCCACGATCACCACCGCCGTCATTACTCTTCGCATGGTCAGCTCCTCACCAGCCGATGGCCAGTCCATCCTTGCGTAAGTCGGATCCACCCAGGAGCACGCCGGTCTTCGGATCGATGAAGATCGCCTGGTAGCCGCCCATCTGGCCGCGGCCGTCCCTGAGAACGTGGCCCTTCGCCTCGAGCGCCTTGCGAACCTGCGCGTCGATGCCGCTTTCGAGCGCCAGCTGCTGGCCCATGTGGCGCATGCGAGCCGCGTCGCCGGCTTCCTGCACGTGCATGCCGAAGTCGACGACGTTGGCGACAATCTGCGCGTGGGCCTGCGCCTGGTTGTCGCCGCCCATGACGCCGAACGACAGGAGCGGCCGTCCGTCCTTGACGATCATCGCCGGCACCAGCGTGTGCAGCGGCCGTTTGTGCGGACCGATTTCATTCGGATGGCCCGGCAGCAGATTGAAGCCGGAGCCGCGGTTGTGCAGCGTGACGCCGGTTTCGCCGGCGACGAAGCCGGCGCCGAAGCTGCCGAACAGCGATTGGATGAACGACACGACGTTGCCCTGGCCGTCGGCGGCGGCCAGGTAGATGGTGTCGCCGCGATCGCGGCCGTAAAAATCGTCATCCTGCGCGGCGCTGCCCGGTGGTCCCGCCACACCGGCGGCGTAGCGCGGTGTGACCTTGGCCATGTTGATCTCGGTGCGGCGCGAGGCCGCATATTCCTTGGAGAGCATCGTCTGCAGCGCGCCCTTGGGCATGTGCTCGCGATCCGCGAGCACCGCGCCGCGATCCGCGAACGCAATGCGCTTCGCCTCGGTGACCACATGGAGGTAGTCGGCGGAGTTGTGGCCGAGGGCCTTGATGTCGAACCCTTCCATGATGTTCAACATCTCGAGCGCGACCACGCCCTGCGTGCTCGGCGGCATCTCGTGAACATCGTGCTGACGATACGAGGTGGAGATGGTCTCGACCCAGTCGGCCCGGTGATCGGCGAAGTCACGCATCTCGAGCAGGCCATCGCGCGCCTTCAGGTCGGCGACAATCGCGCGGGCGATCGATCCCTTGTAGAACGCGTCGCGGCCTTCCTTGGCGATCACCTCCAGCGTGCGCGCGAGACGCGGGTTGGCGAAGATGTCGCCCTGCTTCATCGGCTGGCCTTGCGGCAGGAAGGTGGCGGCGGTCGGTGGATCGGCGGCGAGCGTCTTGAGGTTGTCCTGCCACTCGCCGGCCATCAACTCGGCAACGGCAAACCCGTCGCGGGCGTAGGCGATCGCCGGCGCCATCGCCCTGGCGAGCGGGATGGTGCCGAACCGCGACAGCAGTTGATGCCAGCCTTCCACCACCCCGGGCACATCGACGGTGAGCGGGCCCCGGCCCGGCATCTGGGTGAGACCGCGCCGCTTGTACTCCTCGGGTGTCGCCGCGTACGCGGAGCGGCCGGTCGAATCGAGGCCGTAGACCCGCTTGGTCTTGGCGTCGTAGACGATTGCGAGCAGGTCGCCGCCAATGCCGTTCATGCTCGGCTCGACCACGGCCAGGACCGCGGCGGCGGTCACCGCCGCGTCGATGGCGTTGCCGCCGTCCTGCAGCACCTTCAGCCCCGCGGCCGATGCGAGCGTCTGGCTCGTCGCGATCATGCCGTGACGGCCGACCGCGGGTGAACGGGTGCCGCGCAGGTTGCCGGACGGGCGATCGCCGGGCTGAATCTGTTGGGCGGACGAAGTGGTCATGATCAGGGTGGCTCCCGCGAGCAGCAATACGAGGTGGCGCATTTTGCCTCCCAGGCGGGGTCATTGTCGCAGAAAGTGAAACGAATTCGGGTGTTAACGTGCCAGACACCCTTACAATTTGCAGATGGGCATCCGCGAGCGCGTCGCTCGTTTGCTGGAAGAAATGCCGCGCGCCGCGGAGTTTCCGTCGCAGGGCGCGACGCTTTTCGTCGATCTGGAACGCCGCGAAACCGCCACCGCGTTTACCCCGGTGGGCGTGACGCGAACGCTGCTGGCCGGACGCGGCGCCAACATGTATTACCTGTACCGGCTGCTCGACGAAACGCTGTCGCCGCTCAATCCCGACGTCCCGTTGATCTTCGGATCGGGCCTGCTGACCGGCCTCGTGCCGAGCGCCGCGCGCGGCAACTGCACGTCGTGGTCGCCGGAGTCGGGCGTGCTGCTCGACGCCAACGCCGGTGATTATTTCCCGTCGTTCCTCCGCATCAACGGCTTCGATCACGTCGTGCTCTACGGCAAGGCCGCCGCCTGGACGATGATCGTCATCCGCGACGGGGTGGTGTCGTTCGAGGATGGCGCGCGCTACGCCGGCCTGGATAACATCGACATGCGCGAGGCCGTGGCGCGTGACACCGGCGGCACGTGGGCGCGCAACCTCGCGATGGTCAACATCACGCGCGCGGGCGAGAACGGCGTCCTGACGAGCGGCATCATGGCGGGCCCGAAAGCGATCTACGCGCGCGGCGGCCCGGGGGCGAAGATGGGCGCGCTCGGCCTCAAGGGCATCGTCACGATGGCGCAGACGCGCGAGTTCCCAACCGCGCAGCCCTACAAGCCCTACAACCGTGTCATCGCGCAGAAGCTGCTGGCGACGTCGGTGGTGAAAAACGCGCTCTCGGTCACCGGCACGCCGTTTCTCTACAAGCCGAGCCGCCTGCTCGGCGCGATGGGCACGAAGAACAACCAGGACACCACCTGGACCGAGGCGCTCGACGCGGAACACTTCGACCCGTTCCGGCCGGGCATGGAAGGCTGCTTTCGCTGTCCCGTCAACTGCCGCCCGCTGAACGACCTGCATAGCGCGACGCCCGACAAGTACAGCCAGGGCGACGGCCCCGAGTACGTCACGCTCGGGAAGTTCGGGCCCAATCTCGGCATCGACCGCGTCGAGTCGGTGATTCGCCTCAACAACATCTGCAACGATCTCGGGCTCGACACCGCGTCGACCGGTTCGGCGCTGGGCTGGGCGTTCGAGTTGTTTCAGCGCGGCATCATCACCACCGCCGACACCGGTGGTCTCGATCTGCAGTGGGGCGACGCCGCCATCGTCGAGCGGCTGCTGTTCATGATGGCGGTCCGCGAGGGCTTCGGGAACGTGCTCGCCGATTCGATGCGTGCCGTCGAGAACGGCCACTACCCGCCGGCCGCGATGCCGTACCGGATTGCGGTCAAGGGCCTGGGCCAGAGCGACCCGCACGACGCGCGCATCCTGAAGGCGTTTGCCCTCGGGCTCGCGGTGGCCACGCGCGGCATGGATCATCTGCGCAATCGAGCCACGCTCGAGATCAACGCGCGCATCAACGACAATCCGGCTTTCAAGGCGGAGCTCTACGGCGGTCCGGTCAGCGCCGAGCCCAATAGCTACGCGCAGAAGGAGCGCGCCGTGCGCGCCTGCGAGGATATTTACGCCGTCGGCGATTCGGTCGGGATGTGCCGGTTCACGACCAAGCTGTTCAACAGTCCCTCGCTGCCGGGCATGGAGGAGTTTCGCACCCAGCTGGCCAATGTCACCGGCCTGCAGTTCACGGCCGAGGAGCTCGAGCAGTGCGGCCTCAACGTGATGGGCGTCGAACGGCTGATCAATTACCGCCTGGGAGTAAGCAGGAAGGACGACACGCTGCCGGACCGCTGGTTCGACGAGCCCAATCCCTCCGGTCCATACCAGGGCGAAAAGATCGATCGCCAGGAGTTCGACGCAATGCTGTCACGGTTCTACGAAATTTCCAGGCTGACCAGCGAGGGCGTGCCGGTGGAGACGTGGCGCAAGGAATTACTGGGAGCGCTCGGCGCATGATCACCGTCAACTTCCCGGCGGCGTTTTACCCGCTGGCCGGACAGTCGATGATCGTCCACGAGCCGGTGTCGACGGTCGGCGAGTTGATCCAGGCCCTCGACCGGCTGGTGCCCGGCATTGCGAAGGAGCTCGACGATCCGCTCTACAACGTCGCCATCAACGACGAGCTCCTGCTGCACGGCGTGGCTGCCCACTCCCTCAAGGACGGCGACACGGTCGAGGTGATCCCGAGCATGGCCGGCGGCTAGCGCCGCCGGCGGCGCGGAAAGCGCGGACGGATGTTAGAGTGCGGCTGTGGGTCGCGCGGTCGGGTCCAACGTTCGTCGCAAGGACGGTGACGCCAAGGTCACCGGCGCCGCCAAGTACATCGACGACCTGACGTTTCCGGACATGATTTACGGAGCGACCATTCGTTCCACCATTCCGAGGGGACGGATTACCGCCCGCCGCGTATCGCTGCCGCCGGAGTTCACCGTCGCCGATCACCGCGACATTCCAGGCCCCAACTATGTGGCGCTGATCGATCCCGATCAGCCGTGCCTCGCGGTGGGCGAGGTCCGCCACGTCGCCGAGCCCATCCTGCTGGTCGGCCACCGCGACAAACACGCGCTGATCGATATCGAGAAGCGCCTGTCCATCGACTATCGGCAGGACGCACCCAACTACGACGTCGAAACGTCGGAGGTCTGCTTCAAGAACATCGCGATCGACAAGGGTGACCTCGAGCTCGGATTGCGGAATGCCGAGGTGGTGATTGACGGCGTCTACCGCACCGCCCACCAGGAACAGCTCTACATCGAGACCAACGGCGTGATCGCGGTGCCCGGAGACGGCCGCATGACCCTCTACGGGTCGCTGCAGTGTCCGTACTACGTGCACAAGGCGCTGGTCGTGCTGCTCAAGCTGCCGCCCGATCGGGTGCGGGTGGTGCAGACGGAAACCGGCGGCGGCTTCGGCGGCAAGGAGGAATACCCGTCGATGCTGGCGTGCCATGCCGCGATCCTGGCGCGCAAGGCGGGCCGGCCGGTGAAGATGATCTACGACCGCGTCGAAGACCTGCTGGCGACGACCAAGCGGCATCCGTCGATCGTTCGCCATCGCACCGGCGTGACCAGGGACGGCCGCATCACGGCCATGGACGTCGACGTGATCATGGACGGCGGCGCCTACGCGACGCTGAGCGCCGTGGTGCTGTCGCGCGGGGTGATTCATTCCGCCGGGCCGTACCGGTGCGATCACGTGCGCATCCGCGGGCGCGCGATGATGACGCATACGCCGCCCAACGGCGCCTTCCGCGGCTTCGGCGCGCCGCAGACGCAGTTCGCCGTCGAGGCGCACATCGACCGCATCGCCGAACAACTGGGGATCGATCCGGTGACGATGCGCCGCATCAACGCGCTCAGGCCGGGTGATACCACCGCCACCGGACAGAAGCTCGGCAAGGACGCCAGCGCGCTGCCGGTGCTGCGCGCGGCGGTCAGGCGATCGCGGTTCCTCAGCAAGCGCAAGCGATGGGCAGGCACCAACCGCGGCATCGGGCTGTCGCTGTTCTTCCACGGCTCCGGCTTCACCGGCGGCGGCGAGGTCAAGCTCGCCTCGAAGGCGTCGCTCGAGTTGACCGCGCGCGGCGCCCGCGTCCTGGTGGCCAGCACCGAGATCGGCCAGGGTACGCGCACCATGCACGCGCAGATCGTCGCCGATGCGCTCGGCGTCCCCTACGACGCCATCGAGGTGAGCGAAGCCGACACCGCGCTCGTGCCGGACAGCGGCCCCACCGTCGCGTCGCGAACCTGCATGATCGTCGGCAAGCTGCTCGAGCGTTGCGCGCGCGATCTGCGCACCCGCCTCGGCCGACAGACCCCGGCCCAGTACTTCAGGCGGCACGGCCCGGTCACCATCACCGCCGAATACCAACCGCCGCCCGGATTGCTCTGGGACGACAACAAGTATGCAGGCGACGCCTACGGCAGCTACGCCTGGGGCTGCAACGTCGTCGAGCTCGAGGTCGATCCGGTCACCTACGAGGTCACGCCGCTCAACATCACCGCGGTTGCGGAAATCGGCAAGGCCATTCACCCGATGATGGCGATTGGACAGATCGAAGGCGGCACCGCGCAGGGCATTGGCTACGCGCTCATCGAGGAAGTGGTGATGAAGGATGGCCGCATGGCTCAACGCCACGCTGACCAACTACATTATTCCCACGCCGCAGGACGCCGTGCCGATGGATGTCGGCATCCTCGAGCGTCCCTATCGGCATGGACCTTTCGGAGCCAAGGGGGTCGGCGAGATGCCGATCGACGGCCCCGCGCCGGCGGTGATCAATGCCCTGCGGCATTGCGGCCTCGACATTCGAAGCATTCCCGCAACGCCGGAGCGGGTGATGGCGGCGTTCTCGAACCGCAACGGCGCGCCCGCGACACCCGGCCCGGCCGGGGACGGGAAACGGCCGAGGGCGCGGCGCGACGCATGAGGATTAACGTCAACGGCAAGTCCCGGAACGTGCAGGCGCATCCGATGACGCGGCTGCTCGATGTGCTGCGCGTCGACTGCGGCTTGACCGGCACGAAGGAGGGATGCGGCGAGGGCGAGTGCGGCGCGTGCACGGTCCTGGTCGACGGTCTCCCGGTCGATTCGTGCATCGTCCCCGTCGCGCATGCCGAGGGCCGCCGCGTGATCACCATCGAGGGCGCGGCCGGCACGCGCACCGGCAAGGCGCTGCAGGAGGCCTTCGTCGTTCATGGCGGCGCGCAGTGCGGCATCTGCACCCCTGGAATGATCCTCGCGGCCACGCCGCTCGGAGAGGGCGACACGCTTGCGAGCGATCAAGTCCGCTCTGGCAGGGAACCTGTGCCGCTGCACCGGCTACCCGGCGATTTTCCGCTCGGTGCAGAGCGCGTTGAAAGGCAAGCGTGCCCGCCGTCGTTAGCACGCTGGCGCTCGAGCGGCCGCGCTCGCTGAAGGCCGCGCTGGCGTTGCTCGCGAGTGAACCGACGCTCACGCCGATTGCGGGTTGTACCGATGTCTATGTCGGGCTGCACTTCGGCACCATCGCGCAGCAGCGTTTCATCGACCTGTGGAGCCTGAAGGAGCTGCGCGGCATCAGCGTCGAGAAGGATGTGCTGCGCATTGGCGCCCTTTCCACCTACAGCGAGATGATCGCCTCGACGCTGGTGCGAAAGCGCGTCCCGATGCTGGTGGCCGCGTCGAGCGAGGTCGGCGGCGCGCAGATCCAGAATCGAGGCACGCTCGGCGGCAACGTCGCCAATGCCTCGCCGGCGGGCGATACGCTGCCGGTGCTGGCAGCGGCCGGCGCCCGTATCGTCCTGCGCAGCCACACCGCGACGCGGACGGTGCCGTTCGACGCGTACTACACCGGCTATCGCACGAGCGTACGGCGACCTGAGGAATTGATTACCGCGATCGAGATTCCACGCATCGACGGCCGGCAATGGTGGCGCAAGGTGGGCACTCGGCGCGCGCAGGCGATCTCGAAGATCATGATGGCTGGAGTCCGCGGACGCGACGTGCGCGTGGCGATCGGCTCCGTGGCGCCGACCGTGGTCCTCGCGAGGAGCGCCGCGGCGGTGCTGTCGGGCGGCGGCTCGATCGCCGACGCGCAGGCGGCGCTGCTGAACGACATCGCCCCGATTGACGATGTGCGTTCGACGGGGGAGTATCGAGCGAGGGTGGCGGCCAATTTGCTCGAGAGTTTCTGGACGTCAACGAGATGAAGGGTGCGGGGTTCGTCATTCTTTTCACCGCCCTGGCGGCCGGCGCGCAGGATGCGAGCCAGGCGCGCGTGATGTCGGCGGTTCGAGCGGCGATGGCGCCGGCGCTGCCCTTTTCCGACACCGACCCGTCGGGCTCGACTCCCGCCGATGGCAAGACCCAGCCGCTGTGGATGGTGCGTCCGCTCGAGCCTGGCGAGCCGATGTTCGAAGTGCTCGCCAACCCGCTGAATGAAGCGAACCAGCAGCGCGCGGCCCGCGCGATGGCCCAGATTCAGGACAACATCGAAGCGGCGCAACGCCGCGCCGCGGCGCAGTACGAGCACGCGGTCGCCGAGGCGAAGCGCACCGGCAGATCGCAGGAAGTGGACGGCGTCACGCTCGGCGACGAGGGTGTGGCGGGCGCGAGGATCGACGCCGATTCACACGTCGCCATCGAAGTGGCTTTCAACCAGCCGTCGTACGCCTTCGACGTGCCGTCGTCGATTCCACCGGCGTCGTCGACGCGGGTTCCGATTCCCGGCGCGGTGGCGGTCATTGCCGTGCCGTCGAACACCTATCTCGATGAACGGCTGAAGGCCGAGCGGTATGCCGAAGCGCAGACCATCGTGTTCCTCGGGCGAACCGCGGCGCCGGAGGTGCGGAAGCGCGCGGATCACGCCTTCGAGATCACCGCCGCCGGCACCCCGCCCGCTGGCGCGGCGATAGCGACGCTGGTCGTCCGACTCAGGGGCAATGAAGTGCTGATCGCGGATTTGCTCCGCAAAACCGACTGGAACCGGCTGCTGGAACTAATGAAATAGCCCTGCCGTAACAACTAAAGAAGGCAGGTTCCCATGTTCAGGCTTTACGAATGGAATTTCTCGAGCACCATCGATGTCGTGACCGGCGTGTTGCTGATCGTCACGATTCTCGCCGTCAGCTTCGCCTGACGGCCTGACCGCCCTAGTTACTCGGCTTATCGGGCGCCGCGAGATAACTTCGCCGCGCCCGCACCGTCATTCCCGCCCGGGTCACCTTCACTTCGAGCTTGTGCACCTTGCCGTCGAGGGCGGTTGGTGCGAACCCGATCAGGTACTGGCTGCGCAGCTCCTGCGCCACGCGCGTAAACGTCGGCGCGAGGTCGGCGGTCTTCAGCAGCTCGAAATAGCCGCCCCCGGTTTCGTCCGAAATCTTGCGCAAGTCGCGCGACGGCCGCGACTTCACCACGCGCATGCCGTTGAAGTACTCGGATTCGAGTCCGATCGAGTAGACCATCACCTCTTCATCGCGCGCGCGCTCGAGCACCGTCTTGAATCCGGTCTTGCTCGACGTGTCTTCGCCGTCGGTGAACACCAGCACCACGCGGCGGCCGTCGATGCCCTGCAGCGCATCGAGCCCGGCGGCGATGCCGTCGTTCAGGCGCGTCGGGTTGCCGAAATACAGGTCGTTCAGCGCGCCGATCAACTCGTCACGGTTGTTGGTAAAGGTGCCGCTCAACTGGATCTTGTCGTTGAAGGCGCCGACTTGCGCCTTGTCGACCGGCAGCAGGCGCAGCAGGAATTGCTCGGCGGCGCGATTGAGGAGCTTGAGGTTCGCGGTCATGCTGGCGCTGGTGTCGAGCATCACGACCGCGGTGAACGGCTGCGATTCGTTCGAGAACAGCGACACCTCGGCGGGCTTGCCGTTGTCGAGGATCTGGAAGTCTCCCTGCTCGAGATCCGGGACCAGCCGGCCGCTGCCGTCCACCACCGTTGCGTAAATAGGAACGGTGCGGACGTTCGACTTGAAAATCGGTTGGTCCTGCCCGGCCAGGACCAGCGAACCGGCGAGCACGGCGACGGCGACAACGGCGGAGGACATCCTGAGCATGACCCTTCAACTTTAGCAAAGGTTGTACCCTTGGGGACGACGTGCTTGATCCCGCGATCGGACTTTGCGCCGACTGTCTGCACTGCCGAATCGTAAAGAGCGAACGCTCCACGTTCTACCTGTGCGGCCTGTCGTTGACCAAGCCCGAATACCGTAAGTACCCGCCATTGCCCGTCTTACGGTGCCCGGGCTACACCCCGCCTCCGGATGATAAGCTCAATGGATGAAGGGGCAACTCCAGGTCTGGTCGGGCGCGCTGCTGCTGGTTTCGGTGGTGATATTTTCGAGCGCGTGCGCCAAAGAACCGACGGCGGCCGCACAGGCGCAGCCGATCACGGCCAATCCCGACCAGGTGGTCGCGGAAGTGGCGGGGACGCCAATCACCCTCAAGGACGTCGACGCGAAGTGGGAAGAGTTTGACGCCGCCGAGCGCGCGCGCATCGCGCAGGCGATGTACCAGAACCGCCGCAACATGCTCGAGCAGATCGTCGGCGATCGGCTGATCGAGAACGCCGCGAAGGCCGCAGGCCAGACGCCCGACGCGTTTGTCGCCGCCGATTCGGTCAAGCGCCTGCCAGCGGTCTCCGAGGCCGACGTCGCGCAGTTCTACGAGCAGAACAAGGACCGTGCGCAGGGGCGCACGCTCGACCAGCTGCGCGGCGAGATCAAGCCGTTCCTCGACGCGCGCCGCGAACAGCAGGCGCGCGCGATGCTGGTCGAAGAATTGAAGGCGAAGAACGCCGGCTCGGTGAAGGTGATGCTGGAGGCGCCGCGCTATACCGTGCCGGTGTCCGCCGACGATCCGGTGCGCGGCCACGCCGCCGCGCCGATCACCATTGTCGAGTTCTCGGATTATCAGTGCCCGTTCTGCGCCCGCGTCAACCCGTCGCTCGCGAAGGTGCGCGAGACCTACGGCGACAAGGTCAGGATCGTGTTCAAGGATTTCCCGCTGCCGAACCATCCGCAGGCGCCGAAGGCCGCCGAGGCGGCGCACTGCGCCGGCGAGCAGAACAAGTATTGGGAGATGCACGACGCGATGTTCGCCAACCAGCGGGCGCTCGAAGTGCCGGCGCTGAAGCAGGCGGCGCGCGCGATCGGTGTCGAGGGCGCGTCGTTCGATCAGTGCCTGGATTCCGGCAAACACGCCGCGACGGTGCGCAGCGGCTCGGCGCTCGGCGAGAAGATGGGCGTAAACTCGACGCCGACGCTCTACATCAACGGACGCCCGCTGATTGGCGCCATGCCGTTCGAGAACTTCAAGGCGATCATCGACGAGGAACTCGCCCGCGCGGGCAAGTAATTCTTGTCGGCGGCCATCGCTTGACGGGACAATGCCTGCATGCAGGCGATCCTGGCACGTGAGTTCGGCGGTCCCGAAGTTCTCAAGCTCGAAGAGGTCCCGGATCCACGGGCCGGCGCCGGACAAGTCCGGGTGCGCGTGCATGCCGTCGGCGTCAATCCCTACGACACCTACATGCGAGCCGGCGGCTACGCGATCAAGCCGGATCTGCCGTACACGCCGGGCGCCGATGCCGCCGGCGTGATCGATCAGGTGGGCGATGGCCTGAGCGATCTGGCCTCCGGCGATCGCGTCTACGTCAGCGGCACGATCCTGGGGAAGGCGCACGGCGCCTACGCGCAGTACGTTGTCTGCACGCCGGAGCAAGTGCATCGCCTTCCCGACCGCATTTCGTTCACCCAGGGCGCGGGCCTGTTCGTGCCATACGTCACCGCGTGGCGGGCGCTCTTCGGCCGCGCCAACACCCGCGCCGGAGACACGGTGTTGATCCATGGCGCCAGCGGCGGCGTCGGGGTGGCGGCGACGCAGTTTGCCGTTGCGGCCGGCGCGACCGTGATCGGCACCGCCGGATCGGAGGACGGCGTCGCGGTGGTGAAGGCGCAGGGGGCGCGGCACGCGGTGAACCACGGCACGCCGGGATATCTCGACTCGATCGCGGCGCTCACCGCCGGGCGCGGGCCCGACGTCATCCTCGAGATGCTCGCCAACGTCAACCTCGATCACGATCTCACGGCCGTCGCACCGGGCGGACGGATCGTGGTGATCGGCAACCGCGGGCGCGTCGAGATCGACGCCCGCAAGATCATGTCGAAGGACGTCTCGGTGTTCGGGCTCGCGCTCTGGGGGATTCCCCCGGAGGAAATCCGCCGCGCGCACGCCGCGATCATCGCCGGGCTCGAGGGCGGCACGCTCAACCCGGTCGTCGGCACCGAGCTGCCGCTGCGGGATGCGGCCCGGGCGCATCAGCAGGTGATGCAGCCCGGAGCAAAAGGGAAGATCGTCCTGATTCCGTGAGCCCGACCGGCGTCACTTCCGCGCCGGCCGTCATTTATCCGTCACGCTACACTGTCTCTTCATGGACTGGCTGATCCGCCTCGAGGCCCCGCAGGACGCGCTGGCGATCCTGACGGCGATGATCACGCCCGCGGTGCTGATTTCGGCCTGTGGCGCGTTGATCTTCTCGACCAGCACCCGGCTGGGCCGCGTGATCGATCGGGTGCGGGTGTTGTCGGAGCGCTTTCAGGAGCTGGCGGCGCATCCCGAGAAAGACGACATGTTCCAGGAACGGCAGGTGCTGATCTTCACCCAGCTCGATCGCCAGACCTCGCGGGCGCGGCTGATTCAGCGCGCCATGACCGCGTTTTATACCGCGCTCGGCGTGTTCGTGTCGTCGACGGTCGCCATCGCCATCGTCTCCGCGGCGGCGCGCAACTTCACCTGGATCGCCGTGGTCCTTGGCCTGGTCGGCGCGCTGTTCATGCTCTACGGATCGATGCTGCTGATCGTCGAGTCGCGCATGGCGCTCGCGGCGATCATGAGCGAAATGGATTTCGTGTGGAAGGTCAGCCAGAAGTACGCCGGCAAGGGCGTCACCACCAAGGCCGGCGGTCCGTTCACCTGGCTCGGCAGGAAGATTCAGTAGTCCCGCAGCGCCACAATCGGATTGGTTCGCATCGCGCGGCGGGCCGGAATCAGCGTTGCGGCCATCCCGACCGACGCGAGCACCATCGCCACCAGCCCGAAGGTCAGCGGGTCGCGTGGCGCCACGTCGAACAGCAACGACGCCATGAAGCGCGTCATCACCACCGCCGCCGCCAGTCCGATCGCACTGGCCACCATCGTCAGCAGCAGGCCCTGGCCGAGCACCATGCGGATCAGATCCGAGGGCTTCGCTCCGAGCGCGGCGCGGACGCCCAGCTCGCGCGCGCGGCTGGTCACGGCGAACGCCATCACGCCGTAGGTCCCGATCGCGGCCAGCAGCAGGGCGGTGGCCGCGAACAGCGCGACGATCCAGGTGTTGAAGCGGCGCTCGGCAATCGAGGCCGACAGGATCTCCTCGATCGAGCGCAGGCGCGAGATCGGCTGTTGGGGATCGGCTTCACGGATTGCCGAACGGAGGAGAGCCGCGGTGGCCGCGCCGCCGTCGGTCCAGACGGTGAACGCGAGAAACGGCCAGCGCTCGTCGTTCTGCTCGAGCGGCAGGTAGAACGCCGGATCCGCCGCCTGCTCCACGGATCGATACCGCGCGTCGGCGACCACGCCGACGATTTCGTGGCGCTTGTTGCCGCCGAACTCGATCACCCGTCCGATGGGGGTGACGCCGCCGAAATACCGATCGACCAGCGCCTGGTTGACGATCAGCACCGCCGGTCGGTCGGCGCGATCGCCCTCGCTGAACGCCCGGCCGGCGACCAGCGGGATGCCGAGCGCGCGAAAGTAGTCCGGGGTGATCAGCTGGAAGTCGGCGTTCGGTTGCTGATCCGGCGGCAGCTCGGGATCACCCTGGATGCGCATGCCGCGGTTCGGCGCGCCGGTCAGCGGCGCGGTGGAGGAGGCGGCCACCGCGCGGACACCCGGCCCGCTGCGGACCCGGTCGAGCACGTCGTTGATGAAACGAATTTTCTTCGCCGGATCGATCAGGCCGTCCTCGCCGCGTGGCTCGACGTAACCGGGCGCAAGGTTGACCTCCGCGAGTACGCGATTGCTGGCCGCGAAGCCCAGGTCGATTCGCGTCGCATGAACGAAGCTCACGAGCAGCAGCCCCGCGCCAACCAGCAGCGCCTGTGCCAGGGCGAGCTCGCCGACGACCAGTGCCTGGTGGCCGCGACGCACCCGGCGCGATCCGGCCACGCGCTGGCCGATCCGGCCGAGCTCGCTCGCCGAGGTGCGGGCGGTTTGCAGCGCCGGCCCAAGACCGAACGCGATCGCGGTCGCGAGCGTCATTGCGAGCGTGAAGAGCAGTACCGCCGGGTCGATCGAGATCTCGGAGAGCCGCGGTAGACTCTGCGGCGCCACCAGCACCAGAACGCGCACGCCCGCAACCGCCAGCGCGAGGCCGGCCACGCCGCCAGGGATTGCGATGATCAGGGTCTCGATCAGCAGTTGCCTGACAATTCGCCGGCGGTCGGCCCCGAGCGCGTAGCGCATCGAGATCTCCGCCTGGCGCGCCGAGGCCTGGCCGAGGAGCAGGTGCGCGACGTTCGCGCACGCGATCAGCAGCAGGACCGCCACCGCAATCTGCAGCAACAGGATGAGCGGCCGCACGTCGCCGACGATCTCCTCGTGCAACGCCACGACGCTCGCGCCCAGGCCGGCATTGGTGTCGGGATAGCGCTGCGACAGCGACGTCATGACGCCGCTCAGCTGCGCCTGCGCCTGCTCGCGCGTCGCTCCGGCGCCGAGCCGGCCGATCACGTAGATGATGTGCGAGTCGCGGACGCCGGTGATGTCACCGGGAAACGGGAAGCTGCGCGGGATGCCGCGGTCGCCGGTCATCCACACCTCGGCGCCGGTGACCATCGGCATGTCGAACCCGACCGGCAGCACGCCGACGATGGTGTGAGCGACGCCGTTGAGGATCATCGCCTTGCCGAGCGCGTCGGCACTCCCGCCGAACTGTCGATGCCACAGCTCGTCGCTGAGCACCGCCACCCGCGGCGCCTCCGGCCGGTCGTCGCCGGCCGTCATCACCCGGCCAAGCCGCGCCTGTACGCCAAGCACCTCGAAAAAGTTCGCCGACGCGGACACGGCGTGGACGCGCTGCGCTTCACTCCCCCCGCTCAGGGTCGCCGAGAAGTCGTCAAACGCGGCCAGGCCCGGCCTGGTGGCGCCCGCTGCTGCGGCAGGGCCGCTGAACGCCGACGTCTCCCGGCGCCAGTCCAGGAAATTTGCCGGCGCGACCGATCGCTTCGGCGAGTCCGCGCGGGTTTCCCACACCACCACCAGGCCGGCTGGATCCGGATAGGCCAGCGGCTTGAGCACGCTGCCATTGAGCACCGTGAAGATCGCGGTGTTGGCGCCGATGCCGAGCGCGAGCGAGGCAATGGCCGCCAGCGACAACAGCGGCTGGCGCAAGCACAGCCGTAAGGCGAGGCGAAGATCGGTCATGAGGGTAGAATCCCGGGAACCATGCGAATAGTCACAGTGCTCATCTTCCTGGCGGCGGTCTTGACGGCGCGCCCTGTGCCCGCTCAGACGGCGCGAGCGGCGAATCCGTTAGCTGGCGATGTCGAGAAGGTGTCGGCCGAGATCAATGCGCAGGTCGTGGCGTGGCGGCGGGACTTTCACAAGAATCCGGAGCTGGGCAACCGTGAGACGCGAACCGCCAAGATCATTGCCGACGAGCTGCGCCGGCTCGGGTATGAGGTCACGACCGGCGTCGCCACCACCGGCGTGGTCGGCGTGCTCCGCGGCGGCCTTCCCGGCCCGGTCGTCGCGTTGCGATCGGACATGGACGGCCTGCCCGTGACCGAGCAGGTCGATGTGCCGTTCAAGTCCACCGCGACGGCGCTGTGGAACGGACAGCAGGTCGGCGTGATGCACGCGTGCGGGCACGACAACCACATGGCCATCCTGCTCGGCACCGCCACCGCGCTGGCGCGCATGAAGGACAAGCTGCCCGGCACCGTGAAAGTGATCTTCCAACCCGCGGAAGAAGGGCCGCCGCCCGGTGAGGTCGGCGGCGCCGAGCAGATGGTGAAAGAGAACGTGCTCGAGAACCCGCATGTCGATGCGGTGTTCGGACTCCACGTGTTTCCGTTCCGCGCCGGCGAAATCGTCTATCGTCCCGGGCCGCTGATGGCGAGCACCGATTCCTTCACCATCAAGGTCAAGGGCCGCCAGACGCATGGCGCCATTCCGTGGGGCGGCATCGACCCGATCGTCGTCGGATCGCAGATCGTGATGGGACTGCAGACGATCATCAGCCGCCAGGTCAACATCACGGAGGCGCCCGCGGTGGTGACGATCGGCCGCTTCACCGGCGGCAATCGCAGCAACATCATCCCGGATGAGGTCGAGCTCGAAGGCACGATTCGCGCGTTCGACGAGAGCGTGCGAAAGGACATCCAACGCCGGGTCGAAGCCACCGCGAAGCACATTGCCGAGAGCGCCGGCGCCACCGCCACGATGGCGTTCACGCTGGGCTATCCGGTGACCCGCAACGACGAAGCCCTGACCGAGCGGATGCTGCCGACCTTGCGGCGGGTGGTCGGCGCCGACAACGTGCGGCTTGGCCCGCTGACCGGAACCGCCGAAGACTTTTCCTTCTTTCAGCAGAAGGTGCCCGGGCTGTTCTTTTTCCTCGGCGTCACCCCGCCGGATCAGGATCCCGCGAAGGTCGCCATCAACCACTCGCCGCTGTTCTTCGCCGACGAGTCGGCGCTGCCGGTCGGCGTCAGGGTCATGACCAACCTCGCGCTCGACTACCTGTTCGGCGGCAAGTAGACCAGGCGCCGGAAGCTGATGTTGCGGACGCGGCCGACATGATCGACCTGCACGCGATCGATCACGTCCGTGAATTTGCGGTCGAACATCGCCACTTCATCGCCCTCGAGCGCCACGTAGACGACCGCGCCGTGTGACTGCAGGTCTGCGATCGTCGAGGCCAGCCGTTCTGGTTCGAGAAAATCCCACCTGATGGTCTGACGCTTGCCGTACCAGCGCAGCGATCCGCTGTGCTGGTTCGCCATCACCACGCTATTGGCCGGTGTGTTGACGTTGACCCATTCGCCGGCGAGCGGGTAGCGCGACTCGAGCGACTGGATCGCCCACTGGCTCGATGCGCGCAACAGCATTTCGCTGCGGCCGGCGAGGACACATGCCAGGAACACCGGCACGGCCGCGACCAGGACCGGAACCGGCATCCGTCTCGCGAGCTGCATGAAGCCGGCCGCGACCAACACCGACAGGATCGCGAGTCCCGGCAACAGGAATCGCAACGTCTCCCAGTGATCGAACGGGAGATAGAACAGGTAGGGGAGCGCCACCGCGGCCAGCACGGTCAGCAATCGCCGGCGTAACGCCGGCGGCGCGATCGCCACGCCGGTTGCGACGCCCACCATCCAGACCGGCCCGAAGGCCACCCACGTCTGCTTCGCGAAAATCACGGCGTTGACCGGCGCGTGCGCCCACGCGAACAGCCCCGCCGCGGGCCCATAGCCGCTCGACAGCGGTGAGCCGAACAGCTTCGTCTGGACGGCCATCTGGACTGCCACGCCGAGCAGCGCGCCGGCCCCGGCGATTGCGAACCGCCGGTAGCGGGCATCGCCGCCGAGCGAGAGAAATGGAATCGTGGCCGCGGCGAGTAGCAGCGCCGGCCTCGTGATCACCGCGAGGCCGGCCGCCAGGCCGGCGCCAAACGCGCTCACCGCCTGGCGCTGGACGGCAAGCACGATCGCGAGCGTCAGCCACGCCGTGGCCGGCACGTCGCTCATCGGCTGCTTTGCGTAGGTCACAAACACCGGGTTCCACGCGAGGATCGCGCACGCGAGTAACGCCACCTCGCCGTCGAACCAGTCCCGCGCCGCTCGATAAACGAGCGCGAGCGTCAGCAGCGCCATCACCGGCGCCACGAAAAACACCGCCTGTCTGACCGGCCGCCAGCGAGAACAGCGCCATCAGCACCGACGTGCCGATCGGAAATGTCGGCGCGATCCCGGAGCCATCCGGCGCCGGCGTCCAGCCGAGTGGCGACGCCACCGCCAGCCGGTTGGGCGCCGTCAGCCATTCGGCGATCGGGGCGGCATCGATCAGGCGGCCGCTCGCGATCAGGTGGCTCGCGCTGACGTAGCCGTACGAATCGGCGCCGCCGATGGTCATCAGCAGGAAACGAAACCACGTCATGACGCTGCCGCAGATCAAGGTCAGCAGGGCCATTCGAGTCAGCCACGCCGGCCTCGACGAAATGCCCATGCGCCAGCGCACCACGGCCAGGACGACGGCAATGACCAACACGCGAATCGGGCTGTGGGCCCGGAGTGATGCCGGCCCGATCGTGAAATCGATGCCGACGATCGCGACCAGGGCGGTGAGCGCGATGGCCATCGCGAGCAGCCAGTCGACGATCGCGCCGGATCGGTGCGGGGTAGTAGAATCTCGCTCGATGACACGATTCGCCACGACGACACTCATTCTCGCACTCTCCATCGTTCGGCCGATGGCCCAGGCGCCCGCGCCGCCGACACCGGTCTTCACGGAGAAGTCGGCCGGCACCGGCCCGCTCGATCGCCTGTGGTTCAGGCCGATTGGCCCGGCCACACCGTCCGGCCGCGTCGACGATCTCGCCGTGCTCGAAAGCGATCCCACCACGTTCTACGTGGCGATGGCCACCTCCGGCATCTACAAGACCACCAATGCCGGCACCACCTTCACGTCGGTGTTCGACAACGAAGGCACCGGATCGGTCGGCGCCGTCGCGATTGCGCCGACGGATGCCAACCTGGTGTGGGCCGGCACTGGCGAAGCCAACAATCGTCAGAGCTCATCGTGGGGTGACGGCGTCTACAAGTCCGCTGACGGGGGACGGACGTGGAAGAACATGGGCCTGCACGACAGCAAACAAATCGCGCGCATCATCGTCGATCCGGTCGACTTCAACGTCGTCTACGTCGCCTCGCCCGGCAACCTCTGGGGCGCCGGCGGCGAGCGCGGTGTCTACAAGACCGCCGACGGCGGGGTGACGTGGACGCGCGCGCTGCACGTCAATGACGACACCGGCGCGACCGATCTGGTGATGGATCCGCTGAACAGCAAGACGCTCTACGCGGCCACCTACCAGCGCCGCCGGCAGCAGTGGGGCATGAACGGCGGCGGGCCCGGCAGCGGCATCTGGAAGTCCACCGACGGCGGCCAGACCTGGGCCAAGATCGAGACCGGGCTGCCGTCCGGAGACAAGGGCCGCATCGGGCTCGCGATCTATCGCGCCAATCCGAACATCCTCTACGCCACCGTCGAGCACGGCACCGAGAGCGGCGTCTACCGCACCGACGATGGCGGCGCGGGATGGCGCAAGTTGAGCGACACCAATCCGCGGCCGATGTACTTCAGCCAGATCCGCATCGATCCGAAGACCGATTCGCGCATCTACGTGCTCGGCGTGTCGCTGCATGTTTCGGATGACGGCGGACGGACGTTCCGCGGCGACGGCGCCGAGCGTATCCACGTCGACCACCACGCGATGTGGATCAACCCGAACGATCCCAGGCACGTCATCATCGGCAACGACGGCGGCGTCAGTATTTCCCACGACCGCTCGCGGACCTGGGTCTGGCTGCCGAACCTGCTCGGTGCGCAGTCGTATCACGTCGAGTTCGACATGCAGACGCCGTATCACGTCTGTACCGGTCTGCAGGACAACAACACCTGGTGCGGCCCGAGCGCGGTGCGCACCAATAGCGGCGTCACCAACGACGACTGGTATGTGATCAACGGCGGCGACGGTTTTCAACCGCTGATGGATCCGACCGACTCGCGCATTGTCTATGCCGAGTCGCAGGATGGCCGCATGAGCCGCATCGATCGCCGGACCAACGAGCGCACCACGGTGCGGCCGGAACCGGCCGAGCAGAAGCCCGGCGACACCACCGGCCAGTATCGATTCAACTGGGACACCGCCATGCAGCTGTCGCCGTTCGATCCGGCGACGATTTATATCGGCGCCAACATGGTGTTGAAGTCGTCGGACCGCGGCCGGTCGTATCAACCGATCAGCCCCGACCTCACCACCAACACCGATCGGGAAGCGCTGTCGATCATGGGCGTGGCCGGCAAGGACATCAAGCTCGCCAAGAACGACGGCGTCGGCTCGTTCGGCAACATCGTCACGCTGGAAGAGTCGGCGGCACAGCAGGGCGTGGTCTGGGTCGGCAGTGACGATGGCATCGTCAGCGTGACGCAGGATTCGGGCAAGACCTGGACCAACGTGAGCGCGAAGATCTCGGGCGTGCCGAAGTTCACCTACGTCGCCGATGTCTTGCCGTCGCGCGCGCAGGCCGGCACCGCCTACGTGGCGTTCGACGGCCATCGCGGCGGCGACTACGGCACCTACCTGTTCAGCACGACCGACTTTGGCGCGACGTGGCGATCGATTGCCGGCAACCTGCCGAAAGGCGAGGTCGCGCGCGGGCTCGCCGAGGATCGCAGGGACCCGAACATCCTCTATCTCGGCACCGAGACCGGGCTGTGGGTGAGCTGGAACAAGGGCGGCCAGTGGACGCGCATCAAGGCCAACCTGCCGACCATGCCGATCTACGAGATCAAGCAGCATCCCCGCGACAACGACCTGATTCTCGCCACCCACGCGCGCGGCATCTGGATTCTCGACGACCCGACGCCGATTCAGGAATGGGCGAAGTCGGAGACCGCCGAGACGTTCGTGTTCAGCGCCGAGCCTGCGACCATCCTCAACCAGGCCAACGACCAGATGAAGGGATTCGAGGGCGATCGCCTGTTCCTCGGCATGAACCCCGCGCCCGGCGCCACCATCGCCTATCGATTGAAGGCCGATGCCAAGGATGTAAAGGTCACCATCAAGGACGCGGGTGGCGCGGTCGTTCGCGAGCTGACGGCCTCGGCGCCCGGCGGCCCCGCAACCGGGTCCGGCGACCTGCGCGACCGCAACAAGGCCGGCGTCAATATCGCGAAGTGGGATCTGCGGGTGCAGCCGTTACGGCCGCTTCCCCCGCCGCCTGGCACGGGCGGGGCGGGTGCGGCCGGGGGTGCCGGCGGAGGGGGTGGAGGTTTCGGTGGCGGCGGCAACAACGGGCCGTATGTGGTGCCCGGGACTTACAAGGCGACGTTGAACGTCGACGGGCGCGATGCTCAAACGATCGACGTGGTGGTGAAGGGCGATCCGGAGATCACGATCGGCGACGCCGATCGACGCATGTGGTTCGAGACCGCGCGCGATCTGCATCAGCTCCAGGAGAAGGCCAACGACGTTGCTGAGATGGTGCAGAACGGCTACGCGCAAGTGCAGGTCCTTCAGCAGCAGACGCGCAGCGCCAGCCTGTCGCCGGCCGCGAAGCAGCAGCTCGACAACGTGGTCAAGGAGTTCGAGGCGGTTCGGCGGCGGCTTGGACTTGGCCAGCAGGGCGGCGGCGGGTTCGGCGGCAACACCGAGAACCTGCGCGGCCGCATCGGCCAGATCAAGGGCCAGGTCATGGCGTCGACGGCGACGCCGACCAACACGCAGATGATGCAGATCCGCGAGATGCGCGCGGCCCTCCCCGGCCTGATCGATCAGGCCAACGTCGTCGTCTCGAAGGTGCCCGGACTGGTGAAGGATCTGATCGGCAACGGCGCCATTTTCCCGGCACTCAAGCCCGTGCCGAAGGGGCCGGGGATCTTTTAGGCTGTATCTCCCCAATATTTGGTGCTGCAAATGCCGCCGCACGCGTTGAATGGTGGCCGCTACATGGAAATGATCCCCGGCCCCGGAGACATTTGTAGACAGGGAGGATGTGGTCTGTTTCGGGACGGGGAGGATCGCAGGAACTGCGACGTCGTGGGCGGTGACTAGCCGAAGAGGCGCGCGAAGTTTTCGCCGAAGATCTTGCGTTCGGTGGCGGCGTCGACGCCAATCGACGCGAGTGCCGCTTTCTGGGTGTGGTGGATCGCGGCGTTCCATCCCCTGGGGAAAAACGACGAATCGCTGCCGAACAGCAATCGATCGGGACCGATCACGTCGAGTGCCGACTTGAACACCTGCTCGAGCGTGAGGCCCGGCGTGTATTTGATCCACGAGTTCGAGCTCGACGTATCGAGATGCACGTTGGGGCAGCCGTCGGCCAGCATCAACGCTTCCCGAAGCATTCCGGCGCCGAAGTGCGGAATGACGATCGGCACGGTGGGATGCTGCAACGCGGTCGCGTGGAGGTCGAGCGGGTTGCCGTAGCGCATGTCGAACGGGCTCGCCAGCCCGAGCTTCCTGCGGATGCCGACCGATAAGACGCCGCAGTGCGCGAACACCGCGACCGGCTCGACGGTGCCGCCGCGCCGCGACTTGGCCAGCTCGAACACTTCGGCGACGCGCGGGTCGTGCAGGTAATAGCCGTGCATGGCCGGAAACAGGCAGATCGTGCGCAGCCCCTCGTCGAGCGCGCGCGTGGCGTACTCGATGGCGTCCCGGCGCGTTGGGTCGAGCATGAAGAAGCCGACCAGGCGCGACGGGTTGAGCGCGACGGCTTTGGCGACCGAGTCCGCATCGCCAGGCAGGCTCGCGATCAGCGCCGCCTTGCCGACGCCGTGTCGATCGAGCTCGGCGATCCATCGGCTGCTGAGCGCGTCGGTCGAGTCCGGAAACTCCCAGCCGAGCGCGGCGATCGCCTGCCGATCGGCGCCGAGCCCTGCGAAGAAACCGGGCGAAAAAAAGTGGATGTGCGAGTCGCAGATCATGCGGTGGCGCCTGCTTGATACTGATTGATCTTCACCGTCCAGGCCCAGAACAAAATCACGCCGGTGACGATCAGGCCGAGCGACAGGCCGATCCACAACCCGTAGACACCCCAGCCGATGACGAAGCACAGCAGGTAGCCGGTCGGCAGCCCGATCCCCCAATGCGCCACCAGGTTGACCAGCATCGGCGTGCGCGTGTCGCCGATGCCGCGCAGGGTTCCGGTAATGACGCCCTGGATGCCGTCGAACAGCTGGAAGATCGCGGCCAGCAGCAGCAGCGCCGTGCCGACCGCCAACACGCTTTCATTGGTCGTGAACAGGCCAATCAGCTGCCGCGGCACCAGCACGAAGACCGATGCCGCGACGATCATGAAACTCGCCGCCAGCAGGATCGCCGTCCATCCGGCCGCGGCGGCGCGCTGTCGATCGCGGGCGCCGACGGCATGGCCGACCCGCACCGCGCCGGCGGAGCCGAGGCCGAGCGGGACCATGAAGGCCACGCCGGCGAGGTTGAGCGCGATCTGATGCGAGGCGCTCGAGATCGGATCGAGCATGCCCGACAACGCGGTGGCCAGCGCGAACACGCCGACCTCCGCCGCCATCTGGGATGCCGCCGGCAGCCCCAGCGCGAGCAGCCGCCGCAGCCGCGCGCCATCCCACGCGCGATCGACGTGCCACAATCCTTCGCGGCTCTCGATGCCGGCGTCGCGCATCCGCCGCTTGTCGATCCACCACACCGCCAGCAGCAGCGCGCCGAGCATGTAGGCGCGCGAGATGACCGTGGCCCAGGCCGAGCCGGCCACGCCGAGCGCGGGGAATCCGAGATGCCCGTAAATCAGCAGCCAGTTCGCGGCCGCGTTGATCAGGTTCGCGGTGAGGAGCGCGATCATCACCGGCAGCACCGCGTGCATGCCCTGGAGGTAGCGCCGGCACACCGCGTAGGCGAGCAGGAACGGCGTGCTGAGCAGGACCACGCCGAAGTACGACTCGAGCATCGGCCGCACCGCCTGGTGGAAGCCCAACTCCGGAATCGCGTACCACACCGCCGCCAGCAGCAGCATGATCGGCACGGTCATCAGGGCGGCCAGGGTGAGGCCGTCGAAGAACCAGCGGTGGCAGTCGCGAATGTCGCGCGCGCCGTAGGCCTGCGACACCAGCGTGTCGAGGCCGAGCATCACCGCCATGCCGAAGATCGCGAAGGCGATGTGGATGGCGTTACCGACGCCGGCGGCGCTGATGGCCTCGGGGCCGAGCCCGCCCACCATCACCGTATCGATCACGCCCATCGCCATCCAGCCGAGCTCGGCCATCACTACGGGGACGGCGAGCCTCAGCATCGGCATGAATTCGGCGCGAATCGACGGCAGCATGGGGAACGCGAGCAGGCCTCCATTCTAGTAGGATTAGCAGCGGAGTCCGTTATGCGAACCACTTGTCACGCCGGAGCCGCGCCAACGCGGACCATTGCAGCGGTGGCGCTCGCGGTTGTCTTCGGCGTGCTGACCGCCGACGCCCTGGCGGAGAAGCAGATCGGCAGCCAGCCTGGCTCGGGATTCACCACGGTGCTGTCGAGCGCGATGCGCTACGCCATGAACTACGAGCAGGGCTTCATGCTGCTCGCCGCCGACGAGCACTACGTCCAGGAACTGCAGCGGCCGCCCAATCCCGGATCGAACCTGTCGCGATCGAACCCCGGCGGCGGCATGCAGGGCGGCGGTCCAATCGCCACCCAGACCATCAAGTCGGACTTCCTCCTGGTGCAGCTCGGCGGCGACGGCGAGGGGTGGATGCCGTTTCGCGACGCCTTCGAAGTGAAAGGCCGCAAGGTCCGCGCCCGCGACGACCGGCTGTTGAAGCTGTTCACCTCGAACCACCGGGAGCGCTTCGAGAAGGCCGCGCAGTTCAGCAGCGATGCCGCGAAGTTCAACATCGGCAACGTCGCCCGCACCATCAACATCCCGACGCTGGCGATGATGTTTCTGCACCCGCGCGTCAACGAGCGGTTCGAGTTCACCGACGGCGGCGAAGAGACCATCGGCGGCCGGGTCCTGCGCAAGGCCATCTACAAGGAGGTGGCGCGGCCCACCCTGGTCAAGACCACGCGCGGACGCGATCTCGCATTGACCGGCTTCCTGTGGATCGATCCCTTCACCGGCACCGTGGTGAAGAGCGAATTGAACGCCGCCGATCCGGTGGTGCGCTGTCAGGTCACGGTCACCTTTCGCCGCGACGAGGCGCTCGAGCTGTGGGTGCCCGAGCGGATGGAGGAGTACTACAAGGCCTACAGCGGTCTCGACGACATCCTCGCCACGGCGACCTACTCGAACGTGCGCAAGATCCTCAAGGGCGACGTCGAACGATAGCAACTTGTGTTAAGGAGAGTCGATGCTTTCACGAATGGTACAGCTCGGGTGCGTCGGGCTGGCAATGGTCCTGGCGCTTGGTGTCGGCCTCGGCGCCAATGACTGGCCGCACTGGCGCGGGCCGGCGGGCAGCGGCGTTGCGACGCCGTCGCCGCTGCCGTCCTCGTGGAGCGCAACCGAGAACGTGGCATGGCAGGCGCCGCTGCAAGGCGCCGGAGTGTCGTCGCCGATTGTGTCCGGCAATCTGGTGTTCGTGACCTCACAGGTCGGCGACGGCCGCCGGCAGGGCGGCAATCATCCGACGCTGGCGCAGGGCGTCGATCCGAAGACCGCGGGCGAAAGCACGCTGTCGCGGCGCAGCCGCGGCGACGAGGTGACGTTCGTGGTCGAGGCGTTCGATCGCTCGACCGGCAAGCGGGTGTGGAACCACGAAAGCGCCGCGGAAGGCGAACTGCCTGCGGTGCACGACAAGCACAACCTCGCGAGCGCCAGCCCGGTCACCGACGGCGAGCGCGTCTATGCGTGGTTCGGCACCGGCCAGCTCGTCGCCCTCGACGTCGCCGGCAAGCCGGTGTGGGCGAAGCATCTCGGCAAGGAATACGGACCCTTCGACATCAACTGGGGCCACGCCAGTTCGCCGGTGTTGTTCGGCGACACCATCATCCTGTTGTGCTATCACACGCCGCGCTCCTACCTGCTGGCGCTCGACAAGCGCACCGGCGCCGTGAAGTGGAAGGTCGACAAGCCCGCCGGGGTCGAGTCGTACAGCTCGCCGATCGTGGTGCAGGCCGCCGGCGGCAGCGAGCTGATCGTCAACTCGAGCGCCGGCGTGGAATCCTTCGATCCGGCGACCGGCAAGTCGCTGTGGACCTATCCCGAGGTCAATCGCTTTCCAATTCCGGTCGCGATGGTCGACGGCGGCATGCTGTATCTGAGCCGCGGGTATCGCTCCAGCCCGTACATGGCGATCACCCTGGGCGGGCGCGGCGACATTACCGGCACGCACGTCGCGTGGCGCGTGCCGACGGGCGGACCGTACGTGTCGTCGCTCGTGCACTACCAGGGCGTCTTGTACATGAGCACCGACAACGGCATCCTGTCGGCGGTGGACGCCGCCAACGGCCAGCGCCTGTGGCAGGAGCGCGTCAGCGGCATCTTCAGCGCGTCGCCGATCGCCGGCGACGGCAAGGTCTACTTCGTCAGCGAAGCGGGCGAGACGATCGTGCTCAAGGCCGGCCGCACGTTCGAGGTCGTCTCGCGCAACCGGCTCGACGGCCACTTCGTCGCGTCACCGGCGGCGGGTGGCGGCAAGGTGTTTCTGCGGGCCGACGATCGCGTCATCGCCGTCGGCAGGTAACCGCTACTGCGTCGGCAGCGGCGGCATCCGGTCCTTCGCCAGCCGCGGCAGCAGCTGATCGCGCATCGCCAGGTGGTAGACGGCCGCGGCGATCACCATCGCCGACTTGCGCGCATCGTCTTCGATGATCCGCTCGTAGGTGTCGAGATTGGTGTGCCAGGTGTGGCTGTTGTATTCGATCGGATCCTGCTGGATGCCGATGCCCGGCAGCCCCGCCTCGTTGAACGACGTGGAATCGGTGCCGCCGCGGCGGCGGCTCTGCGTGGCGTTGACGCCGAAGAATCCGTTGTCGGCAAACGGCCTGGTCGCTTCGCGAAGAATCGCGGCGGCTTCAGGTGGTCCAAACACCGAGGCGCCTCGCGCGCGGCCGGTGCCGGAATCGATGTTGAAGTAGCCGGCGAAGTTCGCATGCCCGGGCTTGGGGTTTTCCACCATCCCGAAATGTTCCTTCACATACGCCTGCGATCCGAGCAGGCCCTGTTCCTCGCCGCTCCAGAGCGCCACCCGAATGGTGCGGCGCGGCTTGACGCCGATCGCCTGCAGGATCCGAATCGCCTCGAGCATCGTCGCCGAACCAATCGCGTTGTCGGTGGCGCCCGTTGCCGAGTGCCATGAATCGATGTGGCCGCCGAGCATCACCACCTCGTGCGCCTTGTCGCTGCCGGGAATCTCCGCCACGACGTTGTAGGCGGTCGCGCCTTCCGGAACGGTGCGGTTGACGATGTCGAGCTCGAGTTCGACCGGGGTGCCGTCCGCCAGGATGCGGGCGATGCGGCCGTAGTCTTCGTTGCGCATCACAACGGTGGGAACCGCCCTGGCCACGTCGAAGGTGCGATTGTTGAACGCGCGGATCTGGCCGTGCTCGCGTCCGGCATCGTTGATGCGGCCCACCGCGCCGGCCGCGACCAGGAACTGATCGAGCTGCTCGCCGACCTGTGCGGCGGGAACAACGTCGGGATTCGGGCGCGCCGCGGGGGCGCCGCCGCCGAAGTTCGGCTGGCTCGGATTCACCGGATCGTACTGCGCGCGCACGTCGTTGTCCTCACGCCGCTTCATCGGCGTCAGGATGGTGACCGGCACCACCCCCGCCACGCCCACCATGACGATCTTGCCCTTCACCCTGGCGCGGTGGTCGTCGAAGAACTTCGTCAACACCTGTTTGGTCGGTTGCGACGGCGGCATCAACTGCACCACCTGCGCGGTCACGGCGCCGCTGGTGCCGGGTGTCCACGCCAGCGCTTCGGTGACGAGCGAATCCTTGAACGGCGCGATCGCGTGGACCGAGAGCCTTTCGTTCACCCAGCCCGGATGGCCGAACGACCACGGCTCGAGATGCGCGTTTCGCAGCCCCCATCTGGTCGTTTCCGTGACCACCCACTCCTGCGCCGCCTTCAGGTTCGGCGAGCCGGTGAGGCGCGGGCCGTAGACGTCGGTGAGGAAGTGCAGCGTGCGCATGATCTGCGAGTTGTCGGCCGCTTCGCGGCGGATTTTCCACTGGATGTCCTTGTCGACGGCCTCCTGCGCGAAGGGCGTCGCGGCGAGCGTCACCATCAGGAACCCCAGCAGGGCAAGAGCGTGCTTCATGAGCGGCATTCTAGCGGGCCCGCACCTGTTAAGATCGAAAAGTTATGCAAGTCGCCAAGCCTGCCACCTTGAAGCCCGGCGTCACCGTCGACACCCTGCCCGGTCCGCGCGACGCCGATATCGCGATCGTTGGCGCCGCGGCGGCGCCAACGATTCGAGGGCAGGCGCTGATTTTCTGGGACCCGAAGAACCCGGCGAAGAAGCTCGATGCGATCGACACCGATCAGATCACGCCGGCCGCCGACTGCGTCTCGGAAAGCCTCGAGACCCTCGACGAGCGCTGGAAGGCCGGCTCGTTCCGCTACCTGATGCCGGACTTTCGCGCGCGGGTCCACCGCGGCGAGACGTTCGTGATTGCCGGCGATCGCTTTGCGATCGGCAGCTCTCGCGAGATGTCGCCGGCGGGGCTGAAGGCAATCGCCGAAGAGGTGGCTCTCGAGATGGTGATCATCTGCGGGAACAACATGGGCGACATCTTCCGCCGCAACGCCTTCAACCTGGGACTGCACGTGGTGCAAAGCCCCGAGGCGGTGAGCGACGCCCGCGACGGCGACCAGTTCACGTTCGATCCGGTATCCCGGCAGATCGTCAACGTTACACAGGGCAAGACCTACGATCCGGTCCGGTTGAGCCCTAAAGAAGACGAGATCCGCCAGAGCGGCGGCATCTTCGCCGTCGGCCGGCGCGAGTTCCGCGCCTCGGTCGAGCGCGCGCCCGCAGTGGTGTTTCCCGACGCCGATCGCGCGCGCACCATGTCGACCACCGCGCAGATCGTCTGGGCGCATCGGGTCGACAAGGACGCGGAAGTGGCGCCGGGCGCGACGCTGCGGGTCTACGCCGACCTGCTGCCGGCGTCCGACGGCACCGCGCCGTTTGCGATTCACACCTTCAACCAGATCACCGGCGGCAACTCGATCGATCCGCGGCAGGCCGCCATCGCCAACGATCACTTCGTCTTCACCGGCAAGAAAGACGACGACAAGCAGACGGCAATCGGGGCTCAGTTTGCGAAGTTCCACGCCATCGAGAAGCCGTACTACGCCACCCCCGGCGACGGCATTTTCCACTTCTACTTTCCGGAGCAGGGACTGGTGCTGCCGGGACAGTTCATTCCCGGCGCCGACTCCCACAGCCGCGCCTACGGCGCCTACGGTGCGGTCGGGATGGGCGTGGGCTCGACGACGCTCGGGTTCGGGTGGTCGACCGGCTACATCTATTTCACGATGGCGAGGGAGCGCCGCGTCACGTTCCGCGGCAGGCTCAGCCCCTGGGTCACCGGCAAGGACATCGTGCTCGAGCTGCTGCGCCGCTGGGGCGCCAGGCAGTCGCAGGGCATGTCGGTGGAGCTGGTCGACGGCGACCGCCAGTTGCCGATCGCGTTTCGCAACACCATCGCCAACATGATGGCCGAGGCCGAAGCGCATGAACGGCATCTTCGCCCCGGACGAGATCACCGATGCGTGGTACCGCGCCAAGGGCATCACCGAGCTGCCGTACCGGCACTTCGGCTGCGGGCCCGACGCGCGGTTCGAGCTCGACGAAGAGTTCAATCTCGCCGACGTCGCGCCGATGATCGCCAAGCCGTTCAGTCCCGGCAACGCGTTTCCCGCCGAGGACGTGGCGCGCGAGCGGATCGAGTTCGACAAGGCGATGATTGGCTCGTGCACCAACGGCAGCTACGACGACCTGCTCGCCGCCGCGCTGGTCTTCATGGCGGGGAGGGACAAGGGCCTCACGAAAGTGCAGAAGGCGCTGGTCGTGTTCCCGGGATCGGGCGGCGTGAAGCTGCTGATCGAGCGGCCCGATGCGCGGCTCGGCGGCGAATCGATCGCCGACGTGTTCCGCGGTGTCGGCGGCGAGATCCGCGCCTCGTGGTGCGGTCCCTGTTTCGGCCAGGGACCGGATGCGCTCGTCAAGGGCGAGCGGGCGATCACCTCGTTCAACCGCAACTGGCAGAACCGGATGGGCCTCGGCGGCGAGGGCTACCTCGCCTCGCCGTCGGTGGTAGCGGCGTCGGCACTGGCCGGCTACATGGCGCCGCCAACCGAGCTTGGACTGGTGTGGGACCCCGATAAATACGGCGTCTGAGCGCGCCGGCGGGCCGGGCGATACGATTTCTCATCGACGGCAAACCTGCTGACGTGAGATCACCACGCACCGCCCTATTGCTCCTGCTCATCCCAACCCTGGTCACCGCGCAGGCTGCCACTCCGCAGCAGGTCGCCGACCAGCTGCTCGCCGCCGACCGGTCGTTCGCGGCGGCCGCCGCGAAGACGGATCTGATTGCCGGCATTTCGGCGATGTTCGCCGCCGATGTCGCCATGCCGGCTCCGACCGGCATCGTCTACGGTGCGCAGGAGGCGATCGCCGCACTACGTGCCAACCCCGCCAACAGCGGCGCGAGGGTCGAGTGGACGCCGGCTCGCGTTGGTTTATCCGCTGATGGACGCCACGGTTTCACCGCGGGCTTCATGACCGTGCATCGCGCCGACGGCTCGACGCAGGCGGCCAAGTACATGGCGTATTGGGAACAGCAGAGCGCCGGATGGCGAGTGTTGGCCTACAAGCGCGCGCCGGCGCAGTCCGCGGCACCGCCCATACCCGTGGGTCGCGTTCTGCCGGCGAAAATTGTCGCCGCTACCGCCGACGCCGCTGGCATCGCGCGCCACCGCGAGAGCCTCGCGAACGCAGAGCGCTCGTTTTCACGTGACGCGCAGACCATGGGCATCGGGGCCGCGTTCACGTTGTACGGCAGTCCCGACGCGGCCAATTTCGGCGGCCCGGACGTCCCGACGTTCGTGTTCGGGAACGAGGCGATCGGCGCCGCGGTTGGCGCCGGATCGCCGCCCAACACCAGTCCGGTGAGCTGGGCCCCCGAGACCACCATCGTCGCGGCGAGCGGCGACTTCGGTGTGACCATCGGCTACATCGTCAGCAACGCGGCAGGGACCGACGGCAAGATCCCTCCCGGCCAGCCCTTCTTCACGATCTGGCGCCGCGCCGGGGCCGGCGCGCCCTGGCGCTACATCGCGGAGTGATCGCCGATCGTGCGCGTGCGCCGCTTACGAGCCGACGCGCGTGAAGACGTCCTTGACGGTTGCGTAGTTCTTGGTGCCGCGCAGCGTGTAGCCATGCTGCACGATCACCAGGCGTTCGAGGGTGAGCTCGTCGGTCGCCGGATCGAGTGTCAGCGACTGCTTCATCGACACCGTCTGACCGCTGATCACGCCGCCGCGCTCGAGCACCAGCCGCCGTCCGTCCCAATAGGCAATCCTGGCGTCGCCGCCGAGCGGCTCGGCCGGCTGCCTCGGTGCCGGCCCGATCGCGTACTGCGTGACGATGGGTTGGTCGGAACCGGTGACCCACTCGACGCGAACCGCCGACGCGGTCTGCTGGATGGTCAGCGTCATGCTGGTCACCGGCGGCGTCTGCCCCGGTGAGCCGCTCCGATCCGCCACCATCTTCCAGGTGCCGGTCATGTCCGGTTGAGACGATGCCTGTGGTGCGAAGAACCCGGCCAGCAACAGCAGTGCGATGAAGTACATGGCGCAGCCTCCACCGCGCACCATAGCAGCACGCAGGCGCGATTGATCTCAGCCGTGAATTTAATTTGTGAGGGCTAGTGGACGTGGCTCAGGCGCGCCCCGGCCCGGCCCCGGTATCTCACGAACACGTGAAACGACACCGGAAATCCATAGGATTCGCTCAGATTCGCCGGAACGTAATAGCCGGTAATGTCACCGCCGGCGCCGAAGGTGCCCCAGGCCGGCGCGGCGAAATCGCGGACGTAGCCGGCCGTCAGCGCGCCTACCTGCGACTGCCGGTGGGTGTGCGCCGTGGCAACCGGGTGAACACCGGCATCGAGAATGTCTTTCGCGACCGCTTCGATGCGGCCGTAGAACGCGTGCTTCCCGGAGCGCCGCGTCGCTTCGAACAGATAAGCCTCGAGATTTCCGAACACCTCGCGGTTCTGGCCGAACGCCGCCATCCACGCGACCGAGTTGCGATCGTCACCCTTGAAGAACGACGCCGACGCGGTGACGCGATTCTCGTTGTAGGGCGAAAGTCGCTCCGGTGTCGTCAAATGCCCGCCCGAGATCTGGAACGACCACGGGCCATCCGCCCACGAGGCGCGCACGGCGTACGAGTCGAGCGCGCCGGTGTCGAGATCGAGGCGATTGTCATCCGGCTCCTGGCCGTGAAACGCGCCGGCCTCCACCCTGAAGCCGTCTCGCTCCACGCCAATCGACAGCACCCCGGGTGTGATGTGCGACGCGTCGAGATAGTGGTGGGAGAGCGGCGTTTGTGGATTCTCGATCGCCGAGGCGCGATGCATGAACACCGGCGGACCAAGCGGCGCCGGTCCCACCACGTACGCGGCGGTCGTGATCGTCGTCGAGCCAATCGCGCGAGAGTATTCGCCGCCGAGATTCATAATTAGATCGTGAGGGTGCTGATAGTCGATGAGCGGCGCGCCATTGAACGTTTCGCCGGTCTGGAACACCTGCGGCGATCCGAGCTCGCGCATCGTCAACGGCTCCAGCGAAAACATCGCCACCAGGTTCAGGTCCGAGGGGCCGAAGGACTTTTGCAGCGCCGTCATCAGCCAGTTTTGCGATTCGACTTCGTCGAAGTCGGTGAACTTGCGCCACTGATAGTTGTAGCCGGTAAACGCCGCGCCTGTCACCGACCACTGCCAGGGAGCGGCTGGCGCGTCAGGTTGAGGTGCCGGCTCCTGGGCGGCGGCGGGAACGACACAGGTCGCGAGCGCCATCAGGGCGGCCGCGGCAAGACGACGCATCCTCTGATGATAGTGCGCCCGGAGCGCACGCCGGGCTCACGTCCGCAGCGTCAGCTCTGTTTCAAGGTGTTGACGGGATCAATCGACGCCGCGCGCCGCGCCGGCATGAAACACGCCAGTAGTGCCACCAGGCAGAGCAGCAGCGGAACCGCCGCGAAGGTCAACGGATCGAGCGCTCCAACGCCGTAGATCAGTCCGGACAGCGTGCGCGTCAGCACCGTCGCGCCCGCAAGCCCGGTGAACAATCCGATCAACGTCAGCCGCATGCCCTGTCCGAGGACCAGTCTGAGAATCGCCGGACGGTCCGCGCCGAGGGCGAGCCGGATGCCCATCTCCTGTGTCCGCTCGGCGACCAGCAGCGAGATGGTCCCGTAGACACCGATGCCGGCCAGCATCAGCGCCATTCCTGCAAACAGCGCGAGCAGCAACGTCACGAATCGTGGTTGCGACAACGCCGCGGCCGTCACCGCCTCCATCGACCTGATGTCGGAGATCGGCAGGTTGCGATCGATGGAGTAGATGGCGTCGCGGACCTGGCCGGTGATCGCGAGCGGGTTGCCGTCGGTCCTGACGACCATCGTCATGCCGCGCGGCGCCGAGCGAATGTGCGCCGGCAGCTGGGCATGCGCGAGGTACATCTCCGCGCGCGCCTCTTCGACCACGGCGTTGTGGCGGACCCGGCCGACGATGCCGACGATGGTCAGCCATGGCTTGTCGTCGGTTCCCATCATGAACTGGCGGCCGATGGCATCCTCATTCGGCCAGTATCGCGACGCCATCGTGTCGTTGATGACGACCACCGGCATCGAGGCTTCGCCGTCGGCCGGCGTCAGGAAGCGGCCGCGAACCAGCTTCAGGCCCATCGCCCCGAAATAGCCGGGCGTCACGGCCTGGAAATCGGCGTTCGGATTGTCCTCCGGCACGTACGGCCGGCCCTCGATCCTGATCGACCAGTCGCCGATCGTTCGCGACAGTGGCAGCACGCGCACCGAGCCAACCGCGCGCACGCCGGAGATGCGGGCCACACCGTCGACCACTTGCCGATGGAAGCGCACCACGTCTTCCGGCCGCGGATAGTCGGTGGCCGGAACGTGCAGCTGCGCCGTCAGCACGTTGGCCGGATTGAATCCCAGGTCGATCCGGTTCAACTCGATCAGGCTTCGAATCAGCAGTCCCGCCGCCAACGCGAGCACCACCGACGATGCGAGTTGCAGGACCACGAGGCCGCGCCGCGCGAGCTGTCTCGATCGTCCCGCCGTGCCCGAACGGCCGCCATCTTTCAGCACCTCGGCGACATCTGGCCGCGATAATTGCAGCGCCGGAAGCAAGCCGAAGAGCACACCGGTGACGATCGCGAGCACGGCCGTGAAGGCGAGCACCGGACCATCGAGCGAGGTGTCATCGAGCTGCGGCAGGTTGGCCGGGCGCAGCCCCATCACGATCTGCAGTCCCGCCCACGCCACCGCCAGGCCGGCCAGGGCTCCCGCGGTCGAGAGCATCACGCTCTCCGTCAGCAATTGACCGACGATGTGGCGGCGGCCGGCGCCGAGAGCGGTGCGCAGGGCAACCTCTCGCCGCCGGACATCGGCGCGCGCGAGTTGCAGGTGGGCCACATTCGCGCACGCCATCAACAGCACGAGCGCCACCGAGGCGAACAGGATCACGAGCGCGCCCCGGGCCTGGCCGGTGATGAACTCCCGCGCCGGAATCACGCGCCGCGCGAGTCCGCCGAGACCGCCGTCGGGCCGCGAGCTGACGTAGCCGGCCGCCACCCATCGTTCGGCCACAATCGACAGCTCGCTCGATGCCGACGCCGCGGACACGCCGTCCTTTAATCGCGCCAGACCCGAGTACGAGCGGCTACCCCAGGGGCCGAGATTTGCCGGATCGACCACCTCAGGCACCCACGCTTCGGTGGGGCGCAGCGACGCGTAGTCGTTCGGTAGTCGAAACGCCGGGGGCATCACGCCGATCACGATGCGCGCGCGGCCGTTGACGTGAACGGTCGTGCCGATGACGTCGGCGCCGCCGAAGCGGCGCTGCCAGAGCGCGTGGCTGATCACCATCACGTCGCTGGTCCCGCCGGCGGTGTCGGCTGCGGTGAAGACCCGCCCGATCGCGGCCGGCGTGTGCGTCACTTCGAACAGGTTCGGCGTCGCCGATCCGGCCCGGACGAGCTCCGGCTCTTGTCCGCCCGTGAAGCTCGCGTCGTATTCCTGGTAACCCGCGACGTCTGCAAGGCTGCGTGAGTCACGCGGGTAGGTGTAGACCTCGCGCAACGACAGGTGCGTGGTTTCGGCGCGATCGGGACCCCAGATCGCCATCAGCCGCTCGGCGTCGCCGTAGGGCAGCGGACTGAGCAGCGACGCCCTCACCAGACTGAAGACCGCGGTGTTGGCGCCAATCCCGAGCGCGAGGGTCACGATCGTGATCGCCGTGAAGGCGCGATCGCGGGCCAGC
Organism: uncultured Acidimicrobiia bacterium; assembly: GCA_963795125.1. Classification (GTDB taxonomy): domain Bacteria; phylum Acidobacteriota; class Vicinamibacteria; order Vicinamibacterales; family UBA2999; genus 12-FULL-67-14b. The sequence continues at coordinate 673,394 of CAWCGQ010000004.1, forward strand.
CGGGCCAGGGCGTGGCGAATGTTCCGTTGACCGTGAGCGACGCCGAAGGCCAAAGGGCGGTCCATGCCCGCCTTTGATGGTGATGTCAGCCGGAAGGTTGGAAGCGCCGCATTCACTCCGGCGCGAGTGTCGTGGCGGGCTCGCAGCGAACCGGAAAGTTTACCGAGTTGGCGACGAAGCACAGGTGATGGGCGCGCTCGTGCAGCGAGTCGGCCAGCGCCGCGTCGCCGCCGGCTGCGATCGTCACCGCCGGCCGCAACACCACCTCCGTGAATTTCCCGCCGTGCTCATCGTCCTCCACCATCGTTCCGGTCGCCTGATCGACGTACTCGATCACCACGATGTTGTTGGTCGCGGCGAGATGCAGGTAGGTCAGCAGGTGGCACGACGACAACGCCATCACCAGCAGTTCTTCGGGGTTGTGGCGCGTCGGATCGCCCCGGAACGCCGGGTCGGCCGACCCGGCGATGATCGGCTTGCCTTCGACGGAGTATTCGTGGTCCCGCTGGTAGGCGCGATAGTCGCGCGTGCCTTGTCCGGTGTTGCCGGTCCACCGCATCCGGATCGGGTAGGAATGCGTCTTGCCGCTGGCCATGGTCAATTCTCCCTTAAGATAGGCGGGCGTGAAAGCCGCGCCGCTCGCCCTCTTGCTTCTTGCCGTTTCGTCGGTCCAACAACCGACGGCCTTACAGAGCCTTCTGACGCGTGCCGCCGCCGACTTCCCCGGCAAGGCCGGCATCTGGGTCAAGCACCTCACCACCAACGAGACCGCCGGCGTTCGCGACGGCGAGATCTTCAACAGCGCCAGCGTGATCAAGATTCCGGTGCTGGTCCTCGCGTTCCAGATGGCCGAGAAGGGTGCGATCAATCTCGACGAGCGCGTCACGATTCGCAAGGAGGACATCCGCGGCGGTTCCGGCGTCTTCCGCCACCACGATTCCGGCCTGCAGCCGACGTGGCGGGACGTGTTGCTGCAGATGGTGATCACCAGCGACAACACCGCCACCGACCTGGCGATTGCCAGGGTGGGCGGCGTGGCGCGGGTCAATGCGTGGCTGAAGGAATCGGGCTACGCCGACGGTCAGCGGCTGGTGCAGACCACCGGCGAGCTGTTTGCGAAATACAACGCGCTTGTCCCGACCGATGACCCGCCTTCGCGGCCGGAGGCCGCTCCGGCGGGGTCTCGCCGTAGCTCGCCCGTTTCGGAACGAGCGGAGGCGGACCGAAACGGCAAGACCAATGCGGATAAGTCGTATTGGCTCGGCGAGATCACGCCGCGCGGCGTCGGGCTGATGCTCGAGGCGATCGACAAGAAGACGATTGCCTCGGCAGCGAGCTGCGACGAGATGCTGCGCATGCTGCGCGCCCAGCTGGCCGGCCAGCGGCGGCTCAATCACTATCTCGCGGTGCCCGTCGCACACAAGACGGGCGACTTCCCACCGGTGCTGGCCAACGACGTCGGCATCATCTACGCGCGATCCGGACCGATCGTCGTGTCGTTCCTCGGCAACGCGATCACCGGCAACTACGGAGAAGCCGAAGATCGGATCGGCCGTCTTGCGCAACAACTCGTGGAGCATTTCGATCAATGAAACGTCCTGTTTTGTTATTTGTTATCTGTCATTCGTTATCTTCTCCTGACCACTCACGCCGTGGCCCAAGAGCCAGCCCTGTGGCCCGGCGCGAAGTATGACCCGGCGATCCCGACCATCAAAACCGTTCTTGGGCACGACCACGGTGAGGTAATCACCACGCCCGACGGCATGGCGCAGTATCTCCAGGCGCTGCAGAAGGCCGCGCCCACCAGGACGCGGTTGATTGAATACGCGACGTCGTGGGAAGGCCGTCCGCTGTGGCTGATGGTCGTCGGCAGTCCCGACCGCATCGCCAAGCTCGATCAGGTGAAAGCCGATCTGCAGCGCTTCGGCGATCCGCGGCGCACGCCGGCCGCCGACGGCGATCGCCTCGCGCGGGAACTGCCGGTGGTGGTGTGGTTGATCCACGGCGTGCACGGCAACGAGATCTCGTCGGGCGACGCCGCGCTCGCCGAGGCGTATCACCTGCTCGCGGCGCAGGGCGACGCCGGCGTCGATGCCGTCTTCCGCGACGCGCTGGTGTTGATCGATCCAATGCAGAATCCGGACGGCCGCGCGCGCTTCATCTCGAGCAACCTCCAGGGCCGCGCGGTGAGCCCCGACCCCGCCCCGTATTCAGCCGAACACGACGAGCCGTGGCCGGGCGGACGCACCAATCACTACCTGTTCGACATGAACCGCGACTGGTTCGCGCAGTCCCAGCCCGAGACCCGCGGCCGCATCAGGATCGCGCTCGAGTATCTGCCGCAGATCACCGTCGATCTGCACGAGCAGGGCGGCGACAACGCCTACTACTTCGCGCCGCCGGCCGAGGCCATCAATCCACATGTGACCAAAAGCCAGATTGAGGCGTGGGACCTGCTCGGCCGTGCCAACGCCGCGCGCTTCGACGAGCGCGGCTGGGCCTACTACGTGCGCGAGGTCTACGACGCGTTCTATCCCGGCTACGGCGATTCGTGGCCGACCTTCCAGGGCTCGATCGGCATGACCTACGAGCAGGCCTCGGCGCGCGGCCTGGCCTTCGCGCGCAGCGATGGCGACACGCTGACCTATCGCGACGGCGTGATGCACCACTTCAACGCCGCGATCACGACCGCGATCACCGCCGCCCGCAACCGCGAGAAGTTCATGCGCGACTACCTCGAGTATCGGCGCAGCGCGATTGCCGAAGGGGAGAAGGGGCCGATCCGCGAATACGTGATCGTCCCGGGCCACGACGCGTCACGCGCCGACCGGCTGGCGCGCAATCTCGCCACCCAGGGCATCGAGGTGCGCCGCGCCGAAGAGCCGATCAAGCTCGCCAACCGCACCATCCCCGCCGGCGCGTACCTGGTCTCGAATGCGCAGCCGACCGCGCGCATGATCCGCAACCTGCTCGACCCGAAGACCGAACAGTCGGCGGAGTTCATCAAGAAACAGCAGGACCGCCGGAACATGCGCTTGAACGACCAGATCTACGACATCACCGCGTGGAACCTGCCGATGCTGTTCGACGTGGAGACGCTCACGAGTCCGGCGGCGATCAACGTCAAGTCGTCGATGCTGCCGTCGCAATACGACGCGACGATGACGGCGCGCGCGTTGACGGCGGCGAAGGCGGGATACCTGATGCCATGGGGATCCGCCGCGGTCGCGCTGTCCGCCGACGCGATGCGCCAGGGCATCCGCATTCGCAGCGTGGGCGGAGCGTTCACGCACAACGGCCGCAGCTATCCGATCGGCACCGCCTTCATTCGCACGGCGGAGAACCCGGCCAATCTCAACGCCACGCTGGCCGCGCTGGCGGTGAAACACGGCGCCGAGCTGGTGCCGATCGATTCGACCTGGGTCGAAGACGGCACCTCGCTCGGCAGCAACGACGTGGCGGCCCTCAAGAACCCGAAGATCCTTCTCCTCTGGGACACGCCGACGCAGACTCTGTCGGCGGGGTGGGCGCGCTACGCGTTGGAGCGGCGGTTCGGCGTTGGCGTCACCGCGGTCCGCACCAGCTCGCTCGCCCGCGCCAGGTTGGACGATTACGACGTGATCGTGATGCCCTCAGGGAATTTTGCCGGGACGATTAACGACGCCGTGCTCGCGCGCATCAAGGACTGGCTGCGCGGCGGCGGCACGCTCGTGACGCTCGCCGAGGCGTCGCGCTGGGCGACGGCAAGCGGTGTCGGACTCCTGGAGACGACGGGTCTGTTGAAGGATGGGCGGCCGGATGTTCCCCCGTCAGGCGCGTCAGGCGCGTCAGGCGCGTCAGGTGGGTCGGGTGGGTCGGGTGGCAGCAGGTGCAAAGCCGGCGGAATTCGACTACGACAAGGCGATTCAGCCCGAGCGCGAGCGGCCCGCGTCGCAGCCGGGAGCGATTCTTCGTGTCACGCTCGATACCAATCACTGGCTGACCGCCGGCAATGACGGCGAAACCCAGGTGATGATCGAAGGCAACCGCGTGTTCGCGCCCTTGAAACTCAACAGCGGCCGTAACGTCGGCGTGTATGGGACCAAGGACAAATTGATTGCTTCCGGCCTGATCTGGCCCGACGCCCAGGACATCCTGGTGCAGAAGGCCTTCCTGATGCACCAGCCATTCGGCCAGGGACACGTGATTGCGTTTGCCGAGGAGCCGAACTATCGTGCGTTCACCGAGGCGACGATGTTGCTGTTCATGAATGCGGTGATGCTGGGCCCGGGGTATTAGGAGTCGATGATGAAGCATTCGCTCAAGAGACTGATTTCGGTGTGTGCGGTCCTCGTCGCCGCCCTCGTCATTGCGCCCGCCGCGCAGCAGGCGCCGTACTTTCCTCCGGCTGGGGCGTGGGCGAAGAAGTCGCCCGCCGAGCTCGGCATGGATCCGGTCAAGCTGCAGGAAGCGGTCGACTTCGCGAAGTCGCGCGAGTCGAACCGCGAGATGGACTTCTCGGATCAGGAGCGCATCTTCGGCACGCTGCTCGGCTCGGTCCCGAACATTCGCGCCAGGACCAACGGCGTCGTGATCTACAAGGGCTACGTCGTCGCCGAGTTCGGCGACAACACCTGGGTCGATCCGACCTACTCGGTCGCCAAGAGCATGATGGCCACGGTGGCCGGCATTGCCATGCGTGACGGCTTGATTACCAACCTCGATTCGCTGGTCGGCGCGGGCATCAAGGACGGCGGCTACGATTCACCGCGCAACGCCCAGATCACCTGGCGGCATCACCTGCAGCAGTCGAGCGAGTGGGAAGGCAACATGTTCGGCAAGCAGGACAACTTCATCGGCAAGGAAGCGTTCGGTCAGGGCGAGATGAAGCCGCGCGAACAGATGAAGCCGGGCAGCCATTACGAGTACAACGACGTTCGCATCAACCGCCTCGGGTTGTCGCTGCTGCGCACGTTCAAGAAGCCGGTGCCCGATGTGTTCCGCGAGCAGGTGATGGACGTGATCGGCGCGTCGAACACGTGGCGATGGATTCCGTATCACAACAGCTTCGTCGAGATCGACGGCCGCAAGATGGCGTCGGTCAGCGGCGGCACGCGCTGGGGCGGCGGCGTGTGGATCAACGCCGTGGACATGGCGCGCTTCGGTTACCTGTGGCTGCGCGGCGGCAAGTGGGGCGACAAGCAGATCATCCCGCCGGCGTTCGTCAAGGACGCGTTGACCAGGAGCAGCGTGCCCAACAGCCCGGACTACGGATATCTGTGGTGGCTCAACACCCAGGGCAAGCAGTTGCCCGGCCTGCCAACCAACGCCTACTCGGCCAATGGCGCCGGCAGCAACACCATCACGGTGTCGCCCGATCACGACCTGGTCGTGGTGTGGCGCTGGCACCAGGGCAACGCCGCCGAGTTCGCCAAGCGCGTCGTCGCGGCCATCAAGCCGGGGACGATGTAGGGTTCGTCACACCGTGACGGCGCTCGCTACTCCCTTGGAGTGATGCGGGCGCCGCCGGGCGGTGCCACCATCACCTTACGCGACGGCCCGATCGCTGCTGCCCGTCCGCAAGACGTGAACGGCCAGCGCGACCCTCCCCGGGAGGGCGAGCTTTCCGTAGATGGTGGCCAGGTGTTTCTTCACCGTTTCTTCGCTGATTCCGAATTCGCTCGCGATTTGCCGATTGCGCAACCCGCGCGAGACGGCCTGCGCCATTTGGCGCTCGCGTTCGGTCAGCGATTCGATGTGCAGCGGTTGGTTCCGAGTCATGGCGTTTGGCTCCGTTTGGGAGCACAATTGCCCCCGCACTTACCCAAACGAGGCAGACTGGAAAACCGAACGCCCCCCCTGACTCCACCTCAGGACGCATCGGCCACCGCGTCGCTGATCCTCCTCGAGCGCGTGCGCGCCGGCGATACCGCTGCGCTCAACCGGCTGATGGATCGCTACCTCCCGAAGCTGAGTCGATGGGCCTCCGGCCGCCTGCCGCAGTGGGCGCGCGATTTGTCCGACACCGACGATCTGGTGCAGGACACCCTGATTCGAAGCGTTGCCAACCTCGATCATTTCGAGGCGCGCGGCGAGGGCGCCCTGCAGGCCTATCTTCGCGGCGCGGTGATGAATCGTATCCGCGACGAAATTCGGAGCCGGCGGCGCACCCCGGTGCTGCAATCGCTTGATTCGACGATCCCCGCACCAGGCCAGTCGCCGCTCGAAGTCGCCATTGGCGCCGAAACGCTGGCGACCTACGACCGCGCCCTCGAGCGGCTCGAGCCGGAAACCCGCGAAGCGGTGATTGCGCGGATCGAGATGGGCTGCTCCTACGCCGAGATTGCCGAACTGATGGACAAGCCGAGCGCCGATGCGGCGCGGATGGCGGTGAGCCGCGCATTACTGCGGCTCGCCGAGGAGATGCGTCGTGGGTGACGACCACCTGCTCGGCGCGGCCGCACGCGTCGCCGACGGCGACGTGATCGACTGGGCCTCGATCACGTCCACCCTGCAGAACGATCAGGACCGCGCGGTTGCCGAAGGGCTCGCGGTGGTGCAGCAGATCGCCGTCGGACATCGCCAGTTGCACCAGCTGCTGCCGGCGTCCACCGATGCACCGCCGCATCTGATGCCGGATCGCGCGAGGTGGGGCCATCTCGACCTGCTGAACGTCGTCGGGCGCGGCGCCTACGGGATGGTGTATCGCGCGTGGGACACCAGGCTCGAGCGGCTGGTGGCGCTCAAACTGTTTCACGCCGCGCCGGATCCGGGGCAGGTGATGCGCGAGGGCCGGATGCTGGCCCGCGTCCGGCACGAGAACGTGGTGACGGTCTACGGCGCCGACGTCATCGACGGCGTGGCCGGCCTGTGGATGGAACTGGTCCACGGCAAGACGCTCGATTCGATCGTCAAGGCGTCCGGGCCGCTGCCCGCGCGGGAGGCCGCAGCGGTCGGCGCGGACGTATCGCGCGCGCTTGGCGCGGTCCACGCCGCGGGGCTGTTGCACTGCGACGTCAAGGCGCAGAACGTCGTCCGCGAGAACAGCGGCCGCGTCGTGCTGATGGACCTTGGCGCCGGCCGGCTGGTGCCCGAGGCCCGCGACAGCGACGATCTCTCCGACATCGCGGGCACGCCGCGCTACATGGCCCCGGAACTGTTTGCCGCCGGGTCGAGCGCCACCAAGGCGACCGACATCTACAGTCTCGGCGTCCTCCTCTACTATCTCGTCTCCGGGCAGTTTCCGGTCGACGGCAGGACGCTCGGCCAACTGAAGCGATCGCACGAGAGCGGCAAAGTACGGTCGCTCGCGACGTTGCGGCCGGGGCTGCCGGGGCCGCTCGTCGAGATCGTGTCGCGCGCAATCGATCGCGATCCGGTGGGCCGACCGCCGGCCGCCGGCGACGTGCAATCGGCGCTGTCGGCGATCGCGATCGAGCCGCACGTCGAACCGGCGCGGCGCGCGGCCATCCCGTGGTGGATTGGCGCCGCCGGCGCGGCCGCCGTGCTGGGCTTCGCGATGTTAAGGCCGGTATTGATGCCGCCCGCGGCGACCGTGCCACCGGTTCAATCGATCGCCGTGATGCCGATCAAGAACCTGACCGGCGATCCGGGAAAGCAGTATCTGGCCGATGGCCTGACCGAAGTGCTGGTGGCGCATCTGGCGCGCCTCCCCGGGCTGCACGTTGCATCGTCGGCCACCATGGCCACGTTGCGCGGTTCGGGCGACGACGAAAGGGCGCTGGCCGGAAAACTGGGAGTCAGGCTGCTGCTCGCCGGATCGGTGGTGCAGGCCGACGACCGCATCGCGTTGAGCATCAAGCTGACCGATCCGCGGGCGGGCAGAACCATCTGGGGCAGCGAGCTCGAGCGCGCCCCGTCGACCATCTTGAGCGCGCGCTCGGAGATTGCAAGCCTGATTGCCGCGCGGTTATCGCTCGCTGTTCCACCCGGCGTGTCCACCGACGCGCAGCGTCCGCTCAACGCGGCCGCGCAGGACGCCTACCTTCGCGGGCTGGTGGAGTTGTCGTCATTGTCCGCCGCGCGGGTCGGTAGTGCCGTCGACCTGTTCACGCGGGCGGTCACACTCGAGCCGACCTGGGCGGATCCGCTGGCCCACCTCGCGTTTGCGCAGCAGTTCACGATCGAGTTCGGCGACCCGCTGCGGCGCCAGGAACGGGCGGCGATTGTCAGGGCCAATGCGGTGCGGGCGATTCAGCTCGATCCGAGCCAGGCCATGAGCTACACGGCGCTGGCCACCGTGCAGGCGTACCACGACTGGGATTTTGTCGCGGCCGAAGGCACGCTGCGCCAGGGCATCGCGGCCATCGCGCGCAACGCCATGGCGCACGCCCGCCTTGGTCTCCTGCTGGCCGCGGCCAACCGTCTTCCTGAGGCGATTGCCGAGGCGCAAGCCGCTCGCGACCTCGAGCCGCTGATTGCCGAACGGCACACCACGCTTGGCATCATTCGCTACTATTCGCGCGATTACGACGGCGCGACCGCCGACATGGAGCACGCGCTGGCGGTCTCTCGCAGCTACCGGCCGGCCACCTTCGGCCTCGGGCGCATCGCCATGGCTGCGGGACGACATGAGGACGCGATTCGATATCTCGAGGCCGTGACCGACCAGGCCGGACTCGCGGACAACCCGTCGTGGCTGGCGCATCTGGGCATGGCCTATGCGCTCGCCGGTCGGACCGCCGACGTCGAGGCCACGCAGTCGAGACTGAGCGCCCAGGACGCGGCCGGCCGGGTCATCAGCATCGACAACTACGCGTACATCGCCGCCAATCAGGGGCGGCTCGACGAGGCGTTTCGACTGCTCGAGGAAGCGGTGAGACGGCGGATGACCAATGTTCTGTGGCTGGCAGTCGATCCGCGCGCCGATGCGCTCCGCGCCGATCCGCGCTTCGACGCGCTGATAGCCCGGATGGGCCTGATCGGAAATAAAGAAGCGAAATAGAGAAGCGGAATAGAGAAGCGAAATAGAGAAGCACTGTCGCGGGCCGTCCCCCGGGCTCGTGGCCGTGTTCGATGACTGGGGTGCAAGGAGTATCGCCGTGCCGACGATTCAACATAGCTTGAGTGAGGTGATCGCCGCGCTCAGCTCGAAGATCAGCGACCTGGAGAGCGCGAAGCAGACCGTGCAGACCCAGATCGAGAAGGGCCATCGTGTTCCGGAGAACACCGCATGCCTCCAGCAGATCAACGAAAGCCTCGAGGCCGCGACGCAGGGAAAAACCCGCCTCCACGACAGTTGCTGCACCACGCAAAGCTGTAACTTCGAATACTTCGAGTAGCCCGCGCTTCCCGCGTTATCGTGCAGACCGCCGATCGGTATCGCCGCTCGCCCGGCCTCGTGATCCACTGGGCCGGGTCTCAGGCGGTCTGCTTCATCTGGCAATCCGCCGAACGCATCCCGATCTCGTGGGAGGTCGCCGGCATCCTGCAGCAGCTTTCCGACTGGACCACCGCCGCCGAGTTCCGCGATCGCATCGCGCCGGGCAGCGATGGGGCTACCGTCGAAGAAACCATCAGCCTGCTGCGCACGTTGAGGCTGGTCGAGCGTGAAGGCGCTGCGGATGCCGATCGCCGCTGGGCGGAGTGGTCGCCTGAGGCCGCGTTTTTTCACTTCGCGACCAAGAACGCCAGATTCCCGGAGGATCTCGCCGCGCGCGACCGCGAGCTCGTTGACAAAGCCGTGCACGCTCCGCCACCGGCGCCCACCAAACGGGTCGACGGCCCGCGGCTTCGCTTGCCGGTCGACCAGGCCGTCGCCGGCAATCTGCAATCGGCGCTGACCGGGCGCCGGACGTGGCGTCGTTTCTCCGGGCAACCGGTGCCGTCGCTCGCGCTCGGCACGCTGCTCCATCACACCTTCGGCGTCACGCGCCGCGGCCACGTCGCCGGGCAGGGACCCGTCATCCTGCGCACCTCACCGTCGGGCGGTTCACGCCATCCAATCGAGGCCTACGTCCTCGCGTGGAATGTCGATGGCCTGAAACCCGGCGTCTATCACTACGACAGCGACACCACCGAGCTGGTCGACCTCGAGAGGCCGATCGCCGCAACCGCCATCGCGCCGCTGCTCGCGCATCAGGTCTACTTCGCACGGGCCGGAGCGGCGGTCGTGATGTGCCCGGTGTTTGCACGAACCATGTGGCGCTACGGGCACAGCCGCGCCTACCGCACGGTGCTGATCGATGCGGGCCATCTCGGCCAGACCTTCTGCCTGGTCGCGACCGCGCTCGGCCTTGCGCCGTTCACGACCATGGCCTTCAGCGAGTCGGGATTGGAAGAGCTGTTGGCGCTCGACGGGGTAGGCGAGTGCCCGGTCTACGTCGCCGGCGTCGGCATGCCGGACCCGGCCGCGGCCGGATCGCCCGGCCGGCTTGTCGACCCGCCGCTCGTCCCACCAAAATGACCGGCTCCTGTTGACATTCGACAAGAGGTTGGCGATGCTCTTGTCGGATGTCGACAATACTCACCGCCCTCGCCGTTCTCGCCATCACCACCCCTGGCCTGCTGGTGTCGCCCGCAGAACTCGCCGCGGCTTTGAAGGACCCCGCGCTGGTCGTCATTGCCATGGGCGATCGCCCGGCTGACTTCGAGGCGGGCCACATACCTGGCGCGCAATTCGTGCGTTACAGCGAGATTGCCACCGATGCCGACGGGTTGCTGTCGGAACTGCCGCCGATCGATCAACTACGAGCCGTGCTCACCGCGGCCGGCATCAGCGACCGCTCACAGGTCGTGATCTACGGTTCGCCGATTCAGGCATCACGGATGTTTTTCACGCTCGACTATCTGGGTCATTCGAACGCGCGCCTGCTCAATGGCGGTATCAAGGCCTGGCGGGCGCACGGCGGCGCGATCGAGACCGGCCCCGCACGGCGAGCGGCCGCCGCCTCGCTGGCCCCGACCCCCCGGCCCGATCGCCTGGTCGGCGCCGAATGGATCAGGCAACGGCTGTCGTCTCCGACCCTTCGACAAGCTCAGGGTCGTCCCGAGCGGAGTCGAGCGGCGCAGCTGACGCTGCTCGATGCGCGGCCGGATGCGGAGTTTACGGGTGCCGACGGCGGCATGGGCGGCGCCCACGTCAAGGGACATCTGCCAGGCGCGCAGCAGCTGGTGTGGAACACGCTGCTCGATGCGTCGGGAGCGTTTCTGCCCGACGCCGAGTTGACGAAGAAGTTCGACGCGATTGGCGCCGACCGGAACACGCCGCTGGTCAGTTATTGCATGGTCGGCATGCGCGCGTCGGTCACCTACTTCGTCGCGCGGCATCTCGGTTACGACGCGCGGTTGTACGACGGATCGATCGTCGACTGGACGCGGCGCGGGCTGCCGGCCGTGACCGGGCGGTAGGGGCAGGAGACTGATGGCAAAACTCGACTTGTTGCAGGGCACGCTCGACCTGCTGATCCTCAAGACGCTGGCGCTCGGCCCGCAACACGGCTGGGGGATCGCGCAGCGCATCCTGCAGATTTCAGACAACGCGCTGCGCGTCAATCAAGGCTCGCTCTATCCGGCGCTGCAGCGGCTCGATACCGCGGGCTGGCTCGACTCGGAATGGGGCGCCTCCGACAATAATCGCCAGGCCCGGTTCTATCGCCTGACAAAGAAGGGCGAACGGCAACTGCGCGAAGAGACCGCACAGTGGGAACGGATGACGCTGGCGGTGCAGAAAATCCTGGAAACCGAAGCGTAGCTGCCGGCCGTCAACCGCGCCAGGTGCTCCGATGTGGAAAAGATTGAACGCGCTCGTCCGTCACGGTGAACTCGACCGCGGTCTCCACGCGGAAATGCGGTTTCACATCGAGATGGAAACCGAGAAGAACATCCGGCTTGGCATGAGCGCGGATGACGCGCGGCTGAAGGCGCTCAGGAGTTTCGGACCAATGGAAAAGCACAAGGAAGAAGCGCGCGATGCGCGCGGCATCAGCTGGCTCGAAACGCTGCTGGCGGATCTGAAGTACGGCGCGCGGGCGTTGTTGCGCCATCCCGGCTACGCGCTGCTGTCGGTGCTGACGCTCGGCCTCGGCATCGGCGCCAACACCGCCATCTTCAGCGTCATCAACGGCGTGCTGTTGAAGCCGCTGCCCTATGAGCACGGCGACCGGCTGGTGGTGGTCCAGCAGTCGGCGCCGCTGTCCGGGCGGAGCAACACCGGCGTGGCCGTCGCCGAGTACTTCGACTACCGCGAGCGCACCACCGACGTCTTCGACGGCCTGGTCGAGTACCACCAGATGAACTTCGATCTGATCAACCGCGGCGAGCCCGATCGCGTCGACACCGGCGTGGTGTCGGCGAACTTCTTCGATCTGCTCGGCATCAAGCCGGTGGTCGGCCGCACGTTCGTGGCGTCGGACGACGTGCGCGGCGCCGAGGCGGTCCTGGTGTTGAGCAACACCTACTGGCGCACCAAGTTCGGCGGCGACCCCAACATTGTCGGCCAGGTGTTCGAGATGAACGACCGGCCGCATCGCGTCATCGGCGTGCTGCCGAACGTGCCGCACTACCCGCAGGAGAACGATGTCTACATGCCGGTGCTGGCCTGCCCGTTTCGCGCCGCGGCGGAGGCCAACATCGCCCGCCAGCGCCGGGCGTTCGCGGCGCTGAACGTGTTCGGACGGCTCAAGCCGGGCGTGTCACCGGAGCAGGCGGCCGGTGCGGTCGGCGCCATCTGCCACACGTTCACGCGCGACAGCAGCTTCGCGCAGGTCTATCGTCCCGAGACCTCGGGCTTCCAGGCGACGACGGTCGAGGTGCGCGATGCGCTGACCGGCGGCGCCCGCGAGATGTTGCTGATCCTGCTCGGCATCACCGCCATGGTGTTGCTGATCGCGTGCGCCAACGTCGCCAACCTCACGCTGGCGCGCATGCTCGGCCGCGATCGCGAGCTGGCGATGCGCGCGGCGCTCGGCGCGGGGCGCGGCCGGCTGGTGCGCCAGCTGCTGACCGAAAGCACGCTGCTGGCGGTGGCCGGCGGCGTCGTCGGCATGGTGTTCGCGTGGGTCACCATCGGCATGCTGACGCGCTTTGTCGGCCGATTCACCTCGCGCACCGGCGAGATCGAGATCGATGTCGTGGTGCTGCTGTTCACGCTTGGCGTCGCGATCGTCACCGGCGTGCTGTTCGGGACGCTGCCGGCGATCAGCAGCCGCGTCGATCTGCTCTCCGCGCTCAAGCAGGGCGGCGGCCAGGCGGGAAACTCCAGCGGCCGCAAGCGAATCCAGGGCGCGCTGATCGTGGCCCAGGTCGCGGTGTCGGTGGTGCTGCTGGTCGGCGCCGGCCTCCTGCTCGCCAGTTTCTATCGCCTGCAGCAGGTGGAAACCGGCTACCGCTCGGAGGGCGTGCTCGCCGCGCGAGGTCTACGGCAACTTCTCGAAGTATCCCAACGCGACGGCGCTGCGCGGGTTGTATCTCCCGATCATCGAGCGGCTGTCCTCGCAGGCCGGCGTGAGCTCGGTGGCGATCACCAACGCGGTGCCGCTGGCCGGAGGCGCGCCGGGTACGACGCGGTTCGATATCGAAGGCCGCGTCACCGACGACCCGGAGCGCCGCCCGACCTCGGACACGCGCATTGCCAGCTCGAGGTACTTCGAGACCATCGGCACCCCGCTCGTCAGCGGCCGCGTGTTCAACGATCTCGACAGCGAGCAATCGCAGAAGGTGATCGTCATCAACAAGTCGATGGCGAAATACTGGGACGGCGGCGATCCGGTCGGATCGCGCATCACGCCCGATCGCGGCGCCACCTGGTTCACGATCGTCGGCGTGGTCGGCGACGTCAGGCAGTTCGGTCTCGCGCAGGAAACCGTCGCGCAGCTCTACATCCCGCTGACGCAGACCCAGCAGGGCTTCGCGGGCCAGGTGCTGGTGCGCACCGCCGGCGATCCCGGTGCGTTCGCCAACCTGCTGCGGAGCACCGTGCACACGGTCGATGCGAATCTGCCGGTCGAGGCGGTCCAGACACTCGACGATCTGCGGTCCGAAGCGTTGGCGGCGCCGCGGTTGACGGCGACGCTGCTGGCGGTGTTCGCCGTCCTGGCGCTGCTCGTCACGCTCGCGGGCATTGGCGGCGTGCTGGCCACCTCGGTCACCCAGCGCACCAAGGAATTCGGCTTGCGCATGGCGCTGGGCGCCAGCCGCGACAGCGTGCTGACGATGGTGGTCCGGCAGGGACTGTTCTTCGTCCTGATCGGCCTCGCCCTTGGCGTCGCCGGCGCGCTGGCCGCCGGCCGGGTCCTGAACGCCTATCTCTACCAGACGGCGCCGCGCGATCCGTGGATCTTCGCCGGCGTCGCCGCGCTCTTCATCCTGTCGGGGATCATCGCGTGCCTGATTCCCGCACGGCGTGCGACGACCGTCGATCCGTTGATCGCGCTTCGCGCTGAATGACCGACATCGTCGACTCGTCGGCTTGCTGACTATTTCGAGTCGAGCTGCTCAATCGTCGCCGTCGAGGGCTGGCGGGTCTTCTGGAGGCCCGCCGCCACCGTCTCGACCTGGCGCATCACCCGCAGGATGTTCAGGCCCAGGATCTTCCTGATGTCGTCGTCCTGGTAGCCGCGCGTCAGCAGCTCGGCGGTCAGATCCGGATACTTCGACACGTCTTCGAGGCCGACGACCACTTGTGTGATGCCGTCGAAATCGCCGCCCAGGCCGATGTGATCGATGCCGGCCACCTTGCGGATGTGATCGATGTGATCCGCCACCTGCGACAAGGTGGCTGGTGGCGGCGTCTGGCCGCCGCGTTCGGCGGCGGGCCTGGCGTCGAAGTCGGCGACGGCCTGCGAGATGAATCCGGGAACGAAGGTCACCATCACCACGCCGCCGTTCTTCGCGACCATCTGCAGCACGTTGTCGGGAACGTTGCGAGGCACGTTGCAGATGGCGCGGGCGGAGGAGTGCGAGAACATCACCGGCGCCTCGGTCACGCGCAGCGCGTCCTCCATCGTGTCGGCCGAGACGTGGCTCAGGTCGACGACCATGCCGAGCCGGTTCATCTCGCGCACCACCTCTTCGCCGAACTTCGAGAGGCCGCCGAGCACCGGCTTGTCGGTGCTGGCGTCGGCCCACGCCAGGTTCGCCGAGTGCGTGAGCGTCATGTAGCGGGCGCCGAGCGCGAACATCATGCGCAGCGTCGCGAGCGAGTTGTCGATCGAGTGGCCGCCTTCCATGCCGATCAGCGAGCCGATCCGTCCGGCCTTGAACGCCCGCTCGACGCCGCCGGCGGTGGTCGCCAGTTCGAAGGTCTCGGGCCAGCGCCTGGTCATGCGGTGCACGATGTCGATCTGTTCGAGGGTGGCGCGAACCGCCTCCTTGCCCATCATCGTCGGCGGAACGTAGACCGACCAGAACTGGCCGCCGACGCCGCCCTGGCGCAGGCGTGGAATGTCGGTCATCAGACTGGGCACCGGCGCGGAGATCTCGGCCTTGCCGAAATCGCGGCCGGGGTCGAGCCCGCGCAGCGCCCACGGGTAGTCGTTGTGCCCGTCGATGAGGGGCGTCTGTTTGTGAATCGCTCGCGCGCGCGACGCGAAATCGCTTTGCGCGAACAGCAGGCTGCTCGCAAGCAACCCGATCGAAAGCATCACCGCACTCAGTGTCCGCATCGTGACCTCGGTTGACAACGTTACACGCAAACCCTGCGCCCCCGCACCCCTAGAGCCTCAGCAGCGTCTCCCGCAACAGCCGCGATTGAATGCGGCTGACCTGCAGCGTTTCGCCATTCGCCATCTGCACCTGATAGGTGCCGCCGGGCGCCGGGCTGACCTTTTTGATCTGATCGAGCGATGCGAGCGTGCCGCGGCTCAGGCGCACGAAGCGTCTGGGGTCGAGCCGCGCCTCGAGCGCGTGCAGGCGGTGTGAGATCAGGAAACGTTCGCCGCCGATCGTCGTCAGGTGCAGCAATTCGCCGTCCGCGACGATCGAGGAAATCTGCCGCACCGGCAGGATGACGGTGTCGTCCCTGCGGCGAACCGGAATCCGCTCGAGGTAGTCGGTGCCGATCGCGCTGTCAAGCGCCGCCGAGGCGTCGCGCAAACGCCTGGCGCGCTCGTCGGGCGCGCCGGCGGCGCGGGCGCGGGCCCGCTCGATGGTCGTCGCCAGGCGGTCGCGCTCGACCGGCTTCAGCAGGTAGTCGATCGCATTCAGCTCGAACGCCTCGATCGCGAAATCGTCGTGGGCGGTGACAAACGCGATCGACGGCGTCGCCCCGGCCTTGACCAGCCGGGCCACATCCAGGCCGCCGGCTTCGGGCATGTGCAGGTCGAGCAGCGCCAGGTCCGGCCGGCTGGATTCGATCAGGTCGATCGCTTCCTTGCCGTTGGCGGCCTCGCCAACCACCGCGACGTCGGCAAACGACCCGAGCAGGTTGACGAGGAACCTGCGCGCCGGCCGCTCGTCGTCAGCTAAGACGACCCGCAACGGCCTGGCCATCGCGATCCTCCGACACCGCGGCGGACTCGAGCAGTGGCATCGAGAGTTCCGCGATGGTGCTGCCGGCGGTGTCGGTCGTGAGCGTCAGCGTCGCCGTCTCCCCGTAGTGCCCGGTCAGGCGGCGTCGCACGTTGTTCACGCCCACCCGCTCGCCCGCGGTGCGCGTCGCGGCGTGGAGCGGCGCGCCGCTGTTGCGCACGGCGATCCGAAGCCGCCGGGGTTCCGACTGCACCAGCGACGCGCTCACCTCGACATCGCCGCCGCTCCGGCTCGGCGCCACGCCGTGCTTGATCGCGTTTTCGACCAGCGGCTGCACCACCAGGGTGGGGATGCGGATCGACCGCAGCGACTGCGGGACGTCGATGCGCACGCGCAGCCGCTCCTCGAAGCGCTCGTGTTCGATCTTGAGGTAGTGCTCGACCAGCTCCAGTTCGCGGCCGAGCGTCGTGAACTCTCCCTCCGACTTCAACACCCCGCGCAGCAGCGCCGTCAGCTGCATCAGCGTGTGGAGCGCGCGCGGCGGCGCGGTCTCGATCAGGTAGCCGATCGTCGTCAGCGCGTTGAACAGGAAATGCGGGTTGACCTGGGCGCGCAGCGCTTTCAGCTCCGCTTCGGCGGTGAGCTTCAACATTTCCTCTTCGCGCAGCTGCGCTTCATAGCGTTCGTGCGTCAGGCGAATCTGGTCGATGCGCCTGGCGGCGGCATCGAGGACGGCGTCGACCAGCGCGAGATCGTCCGACAGCAGGCGCCGGCCGCCGGTCAGTTCGCCGATCCGGACCCGATACCGCGGCTGATCGGTCGTCACCACGCCGGCTTCCGATGTCACCACCCGCCCATCGCCCGGGCCCGGCGAGTCGTCTACCCACCACACCTCGCGCGCCGCCAGCGCCGGCGCCAGGCGGGCGCATGCGGCATCGAGCACGCCGTCGATCGAATTCTGCGTCTGCAGCGCCAGCCCGATGCTCGCGCGCAGCGCCGCGTAGTCGACGCGCCCGAGCATCGATTGATCGACGAAGCGGACGATACGCCGGTGCAGCCAGGGCGAGACGAGCGATGTCGCGACCCACAGCGCCATCAGCACCCCCGCCGCCAACGGACCCGACGGCAGCATCGTCACCACGGTGTAGCCGGAGAATGCGATCGCGACGATGGCGATCAAGGTCAGCGCCCGCTTGAGGAACAGATCGGCCAGCGCGAACCGGTAGTCCTGGTAGAGGATCGCGAACGCCAGCGGGATCGCCGCGTGATGCCCGACCAGCTCCATCGCCCACCCGTCGTTGCCGACATGGAACCGGCCCAGGTGCGAGGCCGACACGGCGAAGAGCGCCAGCGCCAGCACCCACAGCACCCGGCGGGTGTTGGCCTGTGCGCGCGTCATCACCGCGAGCCCGACGATGATCAGGCTGTAGCAGATGGTGAGGAGGAGAAAGGCGACCGACGAGGGTTCCGGATTGCCGCTGAAAACCGTGGCAAGATGCAGCACCGCGGCCACGGCACTGCAACCGTAGGCGACCGCGGTCAGCGCGAACCCGCGCGGCAGCTCGCGGGCGACCGAATGCACGACCACCGCCGCGAGCAGGCCGAGCGCCGGAAACGAAACCGCCCACAGCCCGATCGATTCGTTGAAGTAACCCAGGCGAGGCAGCGCATAGGCCGACAGCTCGCCGAGGTTCCAGACCAGCCCGAGGACGGCGGTCGCAAGCGGCAACGTCTGCAGCGAGAAGCCCTTGGCCTTGTCGTTGCGCAGCACCAGCGCGAGCAGCATCGCGTACAGCGCGCTGCCGGTGGCGAAGCCGACGAGATTGAGAACCTCGGCCGCGTTGGGCGCGAACATCAGGGGATCTTACAGGGAACCGGGAGCCGGGAGCCGGGAGCCGGGAACCGGGAGCCGGGAACCGGAGCCGGTCAGCGGGAGAAGGTGCCAATCACCGGGTAGTGATCCGATCCGAAGCGTTCGTCGAGGCGCCTGGTCGACGCCGACCAGCCGTCGCCGAGTTTGAAGAACAGGTAGTCGAGGCGTCCCATCAAGTGGGTGTTGCGAGCGTCTTCGCGGACCATCCCCTTCGACCACGCGCGGGCGAGGCGGTAGGCGGTTTCTCCGGCGCCCGACCGCACGGTGTTGAAATCGCCGCCGAGTACCACCCCGGCCACCGCGCGATCCGTGAAGCGCGGCGCGGCCAGCAGTTCGAGAAGGCCCTGCACCTGCTTGCCGCGCGGGTTCCTGAACAGCCACAGCGTTTTCGGCGAACTGAGCGGCTCGAGGTGAGCGTTGACCACCTGCAGCGGCCGTGGCCCGTCCGCCGTCTGCACGAGGAGGGCGGCGCCAAGCGCCACGCGACGCTGGCGCGCCAGCGGCAATTCGAGCGCGAGCGGGTCGAACAGCGGCTCGGTGGAGAGGATCGCGTTGCCGCGGTCCTCGCGAAGCTCCGGACCGTTTCTCATCGACGGCACATACAGCATCGACAGGCCCAGCGCGCTGGCGTGATCGTCGACGTCGAGCGCGTCGGGATCGCTCGCCTTGATCGCGAACGCCGATCGATCGCGGACATCGAATGCGGGCACCTCGTCGCCGTCGCGGTAGAGCTCCTGCACGAGCAGCACGAAGCGCGCGACCGGGCGGCCGCCGGTCAGCCCGCCGGACCGCAGTTTTGCGATCAGCGCGTCGAGCTCGCCCTCCGCGAGGTGGGCGTTCCACGACACCACGACCAGCTCGTCCAAGGTCGGCGGGGCGTCGTGCGACGGCGCCGGCTCGGCCACAAACACCGGCGCACCGACGGCGCGGCACCACCGTGACAGCTCACGTGAGTCCGACTCGTCGCTGACATGCCAGGCAATAGCCGATGTCGCTTCGCGTGCAGCACAGCTGGTGGTGGTTGCAGGGTTGCCGCCGGCGTCCGGCCGGGCGATGGCCAGGGACGTGGCGGTAAAGCTGCCGACGACAAGCGAAGCAAGCAGGACGCGCATCAACCTCACTTCTCTTAGATGCTCGAAGGGCGGTGTTCGTAATGGCTGAGCTCGGACAGCCTCAACCTATAATTACCTCGATGTCCCGCACGCACGACGTAGAGAAGCTGACCGGTCTTGGCAGCCGCTTCGCCGCTTTTGTTGCCGAGCGCCACCCGTTCGCGCTGCCGTACGCGCTCGAGGTGTTCGACCGCGCCGGGTTGGCGTCGATCAAGGGTCGCGACGCCGTGAAGCTGGATGCGGCGCGCCCGGTGCTGCGCCGCGCGCTGGCGAAAGCGCTCTACGACCACGTCACCGCCCCCGAAGGAATTGCGGAAACCACCCCCGGCACCTCCGCGTTGAAGCGGCTCGAGCAGGCGCGCGCCGAAGTGGTGGAGGCGTGCGACGGATTTCTCCGCCGCGCCGCCATCGAGGCGTCGCTGACCAAGATCGAGCGCCGCGAGATCCTCGAGGGCATGTGCCTCACGCGCAGCGTCGACAACCGCCTCAAGCAGTTCTTCATGGGCGGCGAAGTGCGGTGGGGCGACAAGGCGTTCCAGGGCAAGGGCTTCCGATCGCTCGGACAGGAAGCGATCTACGCCGGCGCCATCCGTCTCCGGCGCGGGCCGAACTACAGAAAAGACGACGGCAGCTGGAACGGCGACGTCATGGCCCCGGTGATCCGCGACCTCGGCATGACGCTCGCGATGCGCCACGACGACGAGGCGGTGGCGATGATCCTGCGCGCGCAGATGGGCAAGGCCGGACCGCCGATGTCGGGCAAGGATCTCCACACCGGCGATTTCGCCTGGGGTGTGCTGCCGGCGGCGGCGCCGCTGTCGGTCGGCTCGCTGTCGATGGCCGGCATGGCGATGGCCTTCTCAATGCAGAATACCGGGCGCGTCGCGCTGTCGTTCATCGGCGAAGGCGGTTCGTCGCTCGGCGAGTGGCACGAAGCGATCAACGCCTGCGCCGCGGCGAAGCTGCCGGCGATCTTCTGCCTGCAGAACAACCAGACGGCGCTGTCGACGCCGGTGCGCGACAATTCGGCCACGCGCGTGTTTGCCGACAAGGCGGCCGGCTACGGCATGCCCGGACTGACCATCGACGGCACCGACCCCGACGAGATCGCCGCGGCGTTCACCTGGGCGGCCGAGCGCGCGCGCGCCGGCGAGGGTCCGGTGTTGATCGAAGTGGTGGCGATGCGCATGTGCGGCCACGCCCATCACGACGACATGCTGTATCTCGGGAAGGACCAGCCGCCGTCGTGGGAATACCATCAGCTGCACGACACCGGCTACGCCGATCGCGCGCTCTACGACTACTGGGCCAAGCGCGATCCCATCCCGATGTACGCCAGGCGCCTCGAAGACGAGGGCGTGATCAAGGCCGGGCATCTCGACGAGGTCAAGAAGCGGGTCGACGCGCTGGTCGATCGCGCCGCGCAGCTGGTCGTCAGCGAGCCCTGGCCGCAGCCGGAGCTGGCCGGCGCGGGCGTCTTCAAGGACGAGGCGCCGCGCACGCGCGTCGAGCTGCTCGAACCGGCGCGCCGGCTCGCGCCGGCGATGGCGGAGCTGCCGCCGCTCGACAGCGGCCTGCCCTTCGACAGCAAGGGCAACACGTTTCTCGAAGCGGTGATGCTCGGCATTGGCGACGCGTTAGGCAGCGACCCGCGGGTGTTCGTCTACGGTGAGGATGTCGGCGGCCAGTACGGCAACGCGTTCCTGCTGCTGCGCCCGCTGCTCAAGGACTACGGCGATCGCATCCGCAACTCGCCGCTCGCCGAAGGCGCGGTCCTCGGCGTGTGCGTCGGCGCCGCGCTCGCGGGCCTGCGGCCGATCGGCGAAATGCAGTTCAACGATTTCGTCGCCACCGGCTTCAACCAGCTCGTCAACAACGCCGCGAAGATCCGTTACCGGTGGGGCGGGGAAGTGCCGATGGTGGTGCGCATGCCGTGGGGCGGCCTGCGCCACGCCGGCCCGTACCACAGCCAGAACACCGAGCCGTGGTTCTATCGCACGCCCGGGCTCAAGATCGTCGTCCCCTCGACGCCGCAGGATGCGCGCGCGCTGATGGCGGCGGCGGTGGCCGATCCCGACCCGGTCCTCTACTACGAGCACATCGCGCTCTACCGCGATCCGCGCGTCAAGCAGCTGCTGCCCGGCGAGGCGCCCTCGCCGCTCGAAATCGGCAAGGCGGCGCTGCGCCGTTCGGGCGGCGACATCGCGATGATTTCCTACGGCGCCTACGTGCATCACTGCCTGCGCGCCGCCGACCAGCTCGCGGCCGAGGGCATCGAGGCGTCGGTGCTCGACCTGCGCAGCCTCGCGCCGCTCGACCGGCCGGCCATCCTGGCGGTGACGCGCCACTGCAACCGCGTCCTGATCGTTCACGAGGACTCGAGAACCGGCGGCATCGGCGAAAGCCTCGCCGCCATCATCCAGGAAGAAGCGTTCGAGTCGCTCGACGCGCCGATCCGCATCCTGGGCGCGCTCGATACGCCGGTGCCCTATTCGCCCCCGCTCGAGGAGTTTTTCCTGGTCAGCGAAGACGACATCATCAAGGCGGCCCGACTGCTGAGCCGGTATTAGCCGTCACGTTGTAGGATTCTTTTCCGGAGGATTGCCATGCGTAGTGTGTCCCTGTCTGTTGCGGTCGTCGCGTGCGTCCTGACCCTTGCCTCGTCGAGCCTCTCGGCCGACGTGCGCACCGATCAACGGGTCAGGTTCCAGCTGGGCGGCGCCATCGGCAAGCTGGTCAACATGTTCGGCGGCAAGGGCGCCCGCGAAGGCGTCACCTCGATGGTCGCCGTCAAGGGCAACCGCAAGGCGACGATGTCGGATGCAACCGGGCAGATCATCGATCTGACCGAGGAGAAGATTTACGACCTCGACATCAAGAAGAAGACCTACACCGTCACCACCTTCGCCGAGCTGCGCAAGCAGATGGAAGAGGCCAGGCGCGATGCCGAGAAAGGCGCGCGCGAGGAGCGGCGCGACGAGCCATCGAAGCCGGCGGAGAAAGACCCCAACGCCAAGGAATACGAAATCGATTTCGACATGAAGAACACCGGCGTGTCGAAGGCCATCAACGGCTTCAACACCACCCAGACCGTCGTCACCATCACCGTGCGTGAGAAGGGCAAGACGCTCAACGACTCGGGCGGAATGGTGATGACCACCGATTTGTGGAATGCGCCGAACGCGCCGTCGACCAGGGACCTTGCCGAGTTCGACATGAAGTACGCGCAGAAGCTCTACGGCCCGATGGTGGTCGGCGCCTCCGCGCAGGACATGGCGATGGCGATGGCGATGTATCCGCAGATCAAGCCGGCGCTCGACAAGATGCGCGCCGAAGGCACCAAGGTCGAAGGCACCGCCATCCTCACCGACGTCAAGATGGAAGCCGTGCCGCCCGGCACCGCCAACCAGACGGCGGCCGCACCCGCCCCCGCGGAGCCGGCACGGAAAGGGTTCGGCGGAATGCTCGGCGGCTTGAAGAAGATGGCGGAGCAGGCCGACAAGAACAGCAACAGCAACGCCAAGCCCGAGCGCGCGATCATCATGACGACGTCGGTCGAGATGTTGAAGCTGACGACCGCTGTCGATGCCGCGGCGGTCGCGATCCCCGCCGGTTTCACCGAAAAGAAGTGAGCGAGTTTGTGCCCGTCGGGCGCGTGAATCAGTTCGCGCCCGGCGCCGGCACGATGGTGATGGTCGCCGGCCGCCAGGTGGCGCTGTTCCGCCTCGGCGACGAGTTCTTCGCGCTCGACAACCTCTGCCTCCACCGCGGCGGACCGCTCTGCGACGGTCCAATCGACCGCGCCATCGTCACCTGCCCCTGGCACGGCTGGTCCTACGACATCACGACCGGGACGATGGTCCAGGATCCGCGGGTCGGCGTCTCGAAGCACGAAGTGCGGATCGACGGCGACGAGCTTGCCGTGCGCCTCACCGATTGACCAAACTCTGCCGTATTATTGGCGTTCAGGAGGAATGATGTTGCGAACTTTTCTAGCGGCGGCGGCGTTGGTTTCAGTGCTCGGCGCCAGTGCCCTGGCGCAGAGCGTGACCGGAGGGTGGGACCTGACGATTAACGGTCCCGAGGGCCCGATTACGGCCACCGCGACGCTCAAGCAGGACGGCGAGAAGATCACGGGGACAATCGAAAGCCCGCAAGGCACGGCCGACCTGAGCGGCACGCTCGTAGGCAAGACCATCAACATCGGCTTCACCATTGCAGGTCCCAACGGCAGCCTGGACATCAAGGTGAACGGCGAAGTCGACGGCGCCTCGATGAAAGGCATCATCGACTTCGGAATGGGAATGGCCGACTTCACGGCCAAGAAAAAATAGCCCCGACCGTTCTCAGTTCACTTGCGGGCGGACGGGGTCAGCGTCGTTTCTTTCTTCTCGCCTCCGCGCAGGTAGACGAGCTTGGCCGGCTGCCCGATCTTCAGCAGCTCGAGCGCATAGGTGTAGTCGTAGATGTTGGTGATCGACTGCCCGGCAATCTCGATGATCACGTCGCCCTTGGCCAGGCCCGCCTGCTCGGCGGGCCCGCCGCCGATCACGCCGCCGAGCAACAGCCCCTTCACATCCGACGCGTAGTCGGGAATCGTCCCGGTGAACAGCCGCAGCCCGGCGCGGCCGCCGGTCTCGGTCTTCTGGTCCACCTTCGTGAACTGCGGCGCATCGCTGGCGTCCATTAACCGCCTGGTCATCGCCGCCGCCAGCTCGCCGACCCGATCGAGATCCTCGTAGTTGATCTTGTCGGCGGTGTCGGCCGGCTTGTGGTACTCCTGGTGCGCGCCGGTGAAGAACGACAGGCAGGCGACGCCGGCGGTATTGAAGCTGCCGACGTCGGTTGGCTGATACGGATCTTCCTGCAGCGTCAAATCGAACCCCGCGGCCACGTTGGCCTGCTCGAGCAGCTTCGGCCACACCGTGCTCGTGCCGGTGGCCTGCACGGTCAGCTTGTTGTCGGCGACGCGCCCGACCATGTCGAAATTGAGGTACGCGGCGATCTGATCGAGCGGCACCGGCGGCTTGGTGACAAACGCGTTCGATCCCAGGAGTCCCAGCTCTTCGCCCGACCAGAACGCGATCAGCAGGTGGCGCTTGCGCGGCTGGCTGGCGAGCGCGTCGGCGATGTTGAGCACCGTCGCGGTGCCGGACGCGTTGTCGTCCGCGCCGTGGTGAATCTTGTTGAGGTCCTCCTTGCCGGCAAGCGAGTTGCCGGCGCCGCCGCGGCCGAGGTGATCGTAATGCGCGCCGACCGCCACCCACGGCTTGTCGACCCCGGTCACCGCCGTCGTCGCGGGCAGGTAGCCGACGACGTTACTGCCGGTCTGCTGCTCGCGGACGATCTGCGCGCTGAGACGCAGCTCCAGGTCGGGGATGGCAAAGCCGGCAACGTGCGGGTTGCCGCCGTCGAGCTCCTTCTGGACCGCCTCGAGCTGCTTGCCGGCGGGCGTGAACAACGCCGCCGCGGCCTCGCCATTGACGCTGATGGCGACGATCCCCGATCCGGCGATGGCGGTATCGAAACTCATCGGCACGACGTTGCCGGCGTTCGGCGAGCGCGGCCCGGTCACGACGATCAGGCCTTTCGCGCCGCGTTGGCGCGCCGCCTGCGCCTTGTAGCGCAGGTCGGCGTAGCGCGCGAGGATCGCGCGGGTCTGCTGATCGGCGTCTTCGGGGAAATAGCGAAGCACCACGACAATCTTGTCGGTGACGTCGAGGCCCTGGTAACTGTCGTAGCCGAAGCTCTGCGAGTTGGGCACGACCAGCCCATAGCCCGCGAATACCGCGGCGCCACTGACGTCGCCGGCGTCGGAGAACGACAGCGCCTGCACGCTGGTGTTGCCGGAGAACTCCTTCGCGGCCAGCCGCGGACCGCTGCTCGACACCGCGGCGCTCCCGGTGCGGTTGATCGCGAGCTTCGACCCGCCGTCCTTCGACCCTGCCGTGAAGGAGAACGGCAGGCGGAAGTCTGCCTGGCCCGGCAGCGGCTTCGCGCCCATGCGCTTGAGCTCGGCGATCAGGTAGTCGCCCGCGAGCCTTTCGCCCGGGCTCCCGGTCAGTCGCCCCTCGAACTTGTCCGACGCGAGCGTCTGCACGTGTGTCCTGGTGCGGGACGAGGTGGCCGTTTGAGAGAAGCCTGGGGTAGCGGCAAGCAGGCACGCCGTCACGATCGCGAGAGGTAGTGTTCTGGTACTCATAAAAGTGTGCTTCGTGGTTGCGGTTTACTTCTTCGCGGGCGACTGTCGTGGTGCGGCGGCCTTCAACGCCGCCATCGCCGCTTCATGATTCCACTGCGCCAGGTAGATCTGCCCCGCTGAGCCCGTGCCGCCGGCGCGGCTCGACGTCCAGGAAAGCTGCGTGCCGTCCGGAGACGGCACCGGCAGTCCATCGAAGCCCTCGGTATGGGTAATGCGCACCGGCTCCTTCAACCCCGCCTTGTCGACGATGAACACTTCGAAGTTCTCGAAGCCGAGCTTGTTCGATGCGAACAGGAAATACTCACCCGACGGATGCTCGTAGGGCGCCCAGCTCATCGATCCGAAGTCGGTGATCTGCTTCTTGTCCGTCCCGTCCGCCTTCATCGTCCAGACGTTGGCGATCAGGCCGTTCTCTTCGAAGTGGCGCCACACGATGCGGCCGTCCTTGGTGAAGAACGTGCCGCCGTCGTAACCGTTGTCGGTGGTGAGGCGCGTTTGTCCCGAGCCGTCGGCTTTCATGATGTAGACCTCGGCGAAGTACGACGGATCGAGCTCGAGCTGCTTTTGCTCCGCCGCCGACAGCGTGCGGTTGTAGGCGTCGCGCATCGACGAGAAGACAATCCACTGCCCGTCGGCCGAGTAGCCGGCCTCGGCGTCGTAGCCCTTCGCCGTGGTCAACTGCCTGGTCGCGCCGGTCTGTTCGTCGTAGGCGAAGATATCCATCGACGGGTCGTAGTCCCACGCATAGCGGCGCTGCTTGCCGGACGCGCGAAATGCGAGCTCATCATCCTGGTACTGCTTCGACTTCGGATCGAGATGCGTGGACGCGAACTGGATCTCGGTGCTGTTGGGCCGAATGAACGCGCAGGTCGTCTTGCCGATGCCGGGTGAGATCCGTTTGGTCTCGCCGGTCGTCAGATCGAGCAGATAGATCTGGTAGAACGGGTTGCCCGGGTCGCGCTCGCTTTGAAATACCAGCTGCTTGCCGTCGGGCGACCAGTAGCCTTCCCCGGCGCGTTTGCCTTCGACGGTCAGACGCCGGACGCGGCTGAGAAAAGTGCGCTCCTCGGAGGCGGGGGCGGACTGCTCGGCCAGTGCCGTGAACGACCAGCCGGCGAGGGCGAACGCCGCGCCTCCGGCCACCAACAGTGAGCGCCACATCCCGATTTGCATCCAGCCATTCTATCGGGGGCCGCGGGCGGAGGGAATGACGTTAGGATCGAGCGATGACGCGGGCATTCTGGCTGTGTTTTTCGGTGCTGGCGACGGCGTCGGTCATTCTGGTGGCCGCGCCGGCCGACGTTCGGATGATCGAGGTCGCCGGCGAGGGCGCGAAATACTGGCCGCGGTGGCGCGGGCCGTCCGGGCAGGGTCACGCCGCGGAGGGTCAGTACGGCGACACCTGGTCGGCGACGAGCGGCCTCTGGAAAACCGCCGTGCCCGGCCGCGGCAATTCGTCGCCGATCGTGTGGGCCAACCGGATCTTTCTGACCACCGGCTACGGCAACGGCGAGCGCCTGTCGATGCTCGCCTTCTCGCGCACCGACGGCAAGTTGCTGTGGGAAACCTTCATCCCGCAGAACGGCGTCGAGTACGTGCACCACAAGAACGGCTTCGCGTCGGCGACGCCGGCGACCGATGGGCAGCTGGTCTACGCCTCGTTCGGCCGTCACGGCCTGTTCGCGTTCGACTTCACCGGCAAGATCGTCTGGCAGCACAAGTTCGGCATCCTCGACAACTATCACGGCCCGGCGGGATCGCCGGTGCTCTACAAGGATCGCGTCTTCATTTTTCAGGACGCGAATCCCGCTCCCGGCCAGACCGGGTTCGTCGGCGCGTTCGACAAGCAGACCGGCAAGCCCATCTGGATCACGCCGCGGCGCGAGACCATCGGCTGGGGCACGGCGGTGATGATTAACACCGGCGAGCGCGACGAGCTCGTCGTCAGCAGCCAGCGTCGGGTCGCCGCCTACGACCCGGCGTCCGGCAAGGAACTGTGGACCGTTCTCGGCAACACCTACGAAGTGATCCCGACCCCGGTCGTCGGGCACGGCCTGGTGTTCGCGTCGTCGGGTCGTGCCGGGCCGACCATCGCGATCCGTCCGGGCGGCAACGGCGACGTCACCAGCACCCACGTGGCCTGGACCTCGCCGCGCGGCTCACCCTTCGTGCCGTCAGGCCTCGTCGTCGGCGACTTGCTCTATCTGATCAACGACATGCAGAGCATTCTGACGGTCTACGAAGCGGCGACGGGGAAGCTGGTGTATCAGGATCGGCTCGGTGTTGCGACCCGCGAAGGGTTCTCCGCCTCGCCGGTCCACGTGAACGGAAAGATCTTCCTGACCAACGACGACGGGCAGACGTTCGTGGTGGAGGCGGGACGCCAGTTCAAGCTGCTCCGTGTGAACGAGCTCGGCGAGCAGACGCTGGCGTCACCGGCGCTGGTTGATGGCACGTGGTATTGGCGAACCGCCGGCTCGCTCCGCGCCATCCGGTAGGGCAAGCCGCCCGAGGGGCCAGGCAGGGTTACTTCAGTTCCAGGTTGATTTCGGTCGGCTTGCCTGCGACCACGTGGATCTGCTGGGCCGCGCCCGTGAGGGCCTCGTGCCACACCCGCAATTCATAGCTGCCGGGTGGCACGTTGTC
This sequence comes from uncultured Acidimicrobiia bacterium, assembly GCA_963795125.1. Lineage (GTDB taxonomy): Bacteria > Acidobacteriota > Vicinamibacteria > Vicinamibacterales > UBA2999 > 12-FULL-67-14b. The sequence continues at coordinate 701,634 of CAWCGQ010000004.1, forward strand.
GATTCTGAACGTTCCATCGGGGCCTGAGATCGCGGCCGCGTCATCGGTCACGATCACCCATCCGCGCATCCAGGGATGCGTGTTGCAACTGAGACGCACGGGCCCCGAGGCGCCGATCGATTTGCTGATCGTGATGCCAGGCACCGGCAGCGCGACGTTGAAGATCGTGCGGCCGCTGCCCAGTTGCGCCTGCGTGGTGTGAAGGACGGGATCCTTGCTGGTGGTCCGGATGCTCGCATTCGGCCGCGCCAGCTGCACGCGCGGTACGAACCGGCATTGCTCGTTGCTGATCGTCAGGTGCGTCGGACGCTTGTCCTGCGCGGCCACCGGTTTCACTCCGGTCAGCATCACGACCGCACCCGCCAGCCGCCCCCGCGCATCGACGACGATCGCCTCGTCGGGCAACTCGTTGCCGCACGTCTTCTGATCAATCGTCACGCGCAGCGGCGCAGCGCCCTTGACCTTGGTCGTGATCGTGCCGACGACGGACTGGGCGCTTGCCGACGATGCGGTCAGCAGCAGGCAGAGCATCAATCCGCGACCACTCATTGGCCGAAATCTACCATTCATTGGACTCTCACGCGTCGCGGGTCGATTGCCAGTTACGCTAGGGCATCATGGTCAGGCGTTCGCTGCTGCCTTTTGTCTCCTGTCTTCTGGCTTGCGCCGCCCTCGGCCTGCTGCCTTCCTCCGTGCGTGCCCAGACCGGCACCACGCTCGGCGGCAGGATCACCCAGACCGAAAACGGCCAGCCGCTCTCGGGCGCGCTGGTGGTGATCGACGAGCTGCGGCGCGAGGCGCGCGCCGCTGAAGATGGCACCTACGTCTTCGATAGTGTCCCGGCGGGGCAATATCACGTCGGCGTTCGCGCCGAAGGCTACAGCACGCGGCGCACCGAGGTCACCGTCGGCGCCACCCCGGTCGAGCTCAACATCTCGATCGATTTCGACCTGCACTTCGCCGAGGTGCTGTCGGTGAGCCCGACGGCACGCCCGCAGTTCGAATCGTATCAGCCGACCACCGTACTCGACGGCCAGGAACTGACCAAGAATCTCGAGTCGACGCTGGGCGCGACGTTGTCGGAATCGCCGGGCGTGGCGATGCGCGCGTTCGGCAATTCCTCGGCCCGGCCGGTGATCCGCGGCCTCGATGGCGATCGCATCAGCGTGCTCGAAGACGGTCAACGCATGGGCGATCTGTCGAGTCAGTCGGGCGACCACTCCGTGCAGACCAACCCGGCGGCGGCGCGAAAGATTGAAGTGGTGCGCGGTCCGGCCACCCTGTTGTACGGCGCCAATGCGATCGGGGGCCTCGTCAACGTCATCACCGACTCGATCCCGTCGGTGAAAACACAGGGTGCCTCCGGCAACTTCACCTTCAATGCCGGCAGCAACGGCGGCGCGGCCGGCGGCGCCGGGGATATTCACGTCGGCAACGGCAAGTTCGCGCTGCACTTCGGCGGCGCCGGCAACCGCTCCGGCAATTACGACACCCCCGAGGGCGAGGTGGGCAACTCGCAGTCGCGAACCGCCCTGGGGCAGGTCGGCGCGTCGTGGACCGGCGACAGGTCGTACGCCGGCGCCAGCTACGGTTACGACGAATCCGAATACGGCATTCCCATCGTCGAACAGGGCGCCATCCGGCTGACGCCCGAACGTCACGCGTTCAGCGCCCGCGCCGGTGGCCGCAATCTCGATGGCTGGCTGCAGTCGTATCGCACGACGCTGGGGGTGCGCGCTTATCAGCACTCGGAGCTCGAGGGCGACGAAGTGGGCACGACGTTTCACAACGACACCGTGGAGGGCGAGGTGCTGTTGTCGCACAAGCGCACCGGCCGCCTGGTCGGCAGCTTTGGCGGGTGGTTCCTGAACCGTGCCTTCGAAGCCGTCGGCGCCGAAGCGCTGTCGCCGCCGGTCGATCAGCGGGCCGCGGCGGCGTTCCTCTACGAGGAAGTGGAATCGCCGCATGCGACGCTGCAGTTTGGCGGCCGCGTCGATCATTCCCGGTTCGAGCCCGTGGTGGGCCGCGAGCGCACCTTCAACGAGTGGTCGGGCTCGGTCGGCCTGCTGCTCAAGCCGGTGGCGGCCAGGGACAACGTCGTGGTCGCGCTCAACCTGGCGCGCGCTTCGCGGCATCCGTCGCTCGAGGAGCTCTACTACCTCGGCCCGCATCCGGGCAACTTGTCATTCGAGATCGGCAACGCCGAGCTCGCCGCGGAACATGCGCTCGGCTTCGACGTGGCGGTGCGGGCACGTGGCGATCGCTTCGAGGGCGAGGTGTCGCTGTTCCGCAACGACATTGCCAATTACATCTTCCGCCAGCCGACCGGCGACATCGAGGACGACTTTCCGGTGGTCCGCAACATCGGCGCCGATAGCGTCCTCACCGGCGTCGAGGCGCACGGCGACGTCAAGCTGACCCCGGAGTTCACCGCTGAACTGACCTACGACATGGTGCGAGGCACGCTCAAGGACTCCGGCGATCCGTTGCCGCGCATTCCGCCGCAGCGGCTGCTGGTCGGGCTGACCTATCAGAAGAACGCCTTCCAAATCGGCGGCAGCGCGCAGATCGTGTCGCACCAGACGCGCGTGTTTGGCGAGGAAGTCCCAACCGACGGCTACACGACCGCGAAATTCTTCACCACCTATTCATTCGAGAAGGCCGGTGTGCTCCACACCGTGACCGCGCGCCTCGACAATGCCACCGACCGGCTGTATCGCAATCATCTCAACTACCTGAAGGAACTGCTGCCGGAAACCGGACGGAGCTTCAAGGTGGTCTACGCGTTCGGTTTTTGAGACTCGGCGCGTTTCACGAACTCAACCAGGCGGCCGGCGACGTGCGCGGCGCGCTCCTGCTGCACCCAGTGGCCGGCGCCGTCGACCAGTTCCACGCCCTCGAACTTCGTGCAGCCGCGCTTCATCGCATCGAGGCTGCCGGCGCGCTGATACACGCCCCAGTCGCTCTTGCCTGATATGAAAAGCGACGGCACGTCGATGGTGCGGCCCGCGAACAGCCGCAGCTCGGCCGACAGCCGCGGCACGCGGCCGACGCGGTAGGACTGCAACCCGCCCTGGAATCCCGTGCGGCCGTACTCGGCGCTGTAGACCCTGAGCTCCTCGTCGGTGAGCCAGGTGTTGCGGGCGATCGCGGCGGCCGTCGGCATTTCTCCGGCGACGCTTTCCGCCATGCCCTTGTCCAGATCCATCACGTAGTAGCGCGGCAGCTTCGCCTGCTCGGACGCGTCGTTGGACGCCAGGGGAAACGGCGTGTTCGCCGGCCAGTCGGCGCTTTTCATGTGGTAGTAGGCGCGCAGAAAATTGTGAATGCCTTGCGCGGCATGCCACATGTTCTCGTTGGCTTCGCGAGTCGTGTAATAGGTCTGATAGTGCTTGCGGGCCGGTGAGAGCCGCGCCAGTTCTTCGTCAGGGCCGGCAGCCGGCCCGTCGCGCCGTAGCTCGCCGGGACTGTTGCGAGCGGAGGCGGGCTCGTTCGCCGTATTGAACGGCAGCGGTGCCGGCCCGCCGAACGGCGCGCTCATCATCACCACCGAGCGGAACACGTCCGGCCGCGTCAGCGCGCACCAGCCCGCGACCGGCGATCCGAAGTCGTGGCCGGCGACCATGGCGACCGAGCGATGACCGAGCGCGTTAATGAGCGCCATCATGTCGCGCACGCGATTGAGCGTCGAAAATGGTGCGAGGTCGTCATCGAAGCCGACCTCGGTCCCGCCGCTACGGCCGTAGCCGCGCTGGTCGGGCGCGATGACGTGCAACCCAGCCTTCGCGAGCGGCAGCATCACGTGACGCCAGCTGTAGGCCAACTCCGGAAACCCATGAATCAGCAGCACGGCGGGGCGGCCCGCGCTTTCGAATCCGGCTTCGAGGGCATGCATCGTGATGCCGTTGACGCCCGTCACCAGCCGCGAGCGAATGCCGGCCGGGATAGTGGTGGCGCCGTAGGCGACGTCCGGGTTCGCACGCGGCTGGGCGAAGGCCAGCGGTGCGAGCGGTGCGGCGGCGAGCGACCGCAGAACCTGGCGACGGGTGAGCTGGGTCATGGATGTAGAGCCTACTCCGGGACGGCTGCGGTTTTGCACGCCTCCGCCTCCATGGCCAAAGCAAAGAAGCGCAGCTCATCCAAGACTCCCCAAAAAACCAAGGCCGAGGCAAAGCCCACGGTGGGCGGACCGGCGCGGCCGTCGGTTGATATCGACGCGAGCGATCGTCTCGAATCGAAGGTGGCGGCGACCGGCGACCTCGCTCGGAAGATGCCGTTCAACCGGTTGAAGCCGGCCGAGTTCGACGGCGACGCCCTCGCCCCCCCGGCGGGCACACCCTTCGAGCCGGCCGATCCGCTCGCGACCGCCAGCACCGCCAGCGAGCATGTCAGTTCCGACAAAGTAGGAAGCGGCGATCCACCTGTTGGCATCAACGCGACCATTCATCCGCTGGACCACCATCGCGCCGACTCAGCGGGACAGGGGTTGACGACCAATCAGGGCATCCCGATTGCCGACAACCAGAACTCGTTGAAGGCCGGGCTGCGGGGCCCGACGTTGTGGGAGGACTTCATCCTCCGCGAGAAGATCACCCACTTCGATCACGAACGGATTCCCGAACGGATCGTCCATGCCCGCGGCTCGGCGGCGCATGGCTTCTTCGAGTGCTACAAGCCGCTCGACAAGCTGACGCGGGCATCGATTTTTGCCGAGGCCGGGAAGCGCACGCCCGTGTTCGTGCGCTTTTCCACCGTGCTCGGCGAGCGCGGCTCGACCGACACCGCCCGCGACGTGCGTGGCTTTGCGGTGAAGTTCTATACCGACGACGGCAACTGGGACCTGGTCGGCAACAACATGCCGGTGTTCTTCATCCAGGACGCGATGAAGTTCCCCGACCTGGTGCACGCCGCCAAGCCCGAGCCGCATTTCGCGATGCCGCAGGCCGGCACCGCGCACGACACGTTCTGGGACTTCGCCTCGCTGATGCCCGAGATCACCCACATGCTGATGTGGGCAATGTCCGACCGCGCCATCCCGCGCAGCTATCGCACCATGCAGGGCTTCGGCGTGCATTCGTATCGGCTGGTCAACGCCAGGGGCGAGTCGGTGTTCGTGAAATTTCACTGGAACCCGACGGCCGGCACGCACTCGCTGGTGTGGGACGAAGCGGTGAAGATCTCGGGCGCCGATCCCGACTTCCATCGCCGCGACCTGTGGGAGTCGATCGAAGCGGGGGTGTTTCCGGAATACGAACTGGGCGTGCAGATCATTACCGAAGAGCAGGCGGAGCAGTTCTCGTTCGACGTCCTCGATGCCACCAAGCTGGTTCCCGAGGAACTGATCCCGGTGCGGCCGATCGGCCGCATGGTGCTCAACCGCAATCCCGACAACTTCTTCGCGGAAACCGAGCAGGTCGCGTTCTGCACCGCGCAGATCGTGCCCGGCATCGACTTCTCGAACGATCCGCTGCTGGCGGGGCGCATCCATTCCTACGTCGACACGCAGATCTCCCGGCTCGGCGGCCCGAACTTCCACCAGATTCCCATCAACTCGCCGATCGCGCAGGTGCACAACAACACCCGCGACGGTCTGCACCAGCACACCGTGCACCGGGGTCGCGTGTCGTACGAGCCGAACTCGCTCGGCGGCGGCTGTCCGTTCCAGACCGGGAAGATGGGCTTCACCACGTTCCAGGAGCCGATGGTCCGCGACGACCACAAGGTACGCGGCAAGCCGGAACGTTTTGCCGATCACTACACGCAGGCGACGTTGTTCTTCAACAGCCAGACGCCGGTGGAGCAGCAGCACATCATCAACGCCTTTCGCTTCGAGTTGACCAAGGTGCAGACACCGGCAATTCGCGAGCGCATGGTCGCCGGACTGATGAACGTCGACATGGGGCTCGCCCGCGCCGTCGCCGAGGGTCTTGGCATCACCACCTTGCCGGCGCCGCTGCCGAAGGTGCTGCAAAGGAAGGTCAAGCCGGAAGTGGCGCAGTCGAAGGCGCTGTCGCTGTTCGCGCGGCCCGGTGACGGCTCCATCCGCGGCCGCCGCGTCGCGATCATCGTGGCGGATGGCGTCGGCGGCGAGGTCGAGGCGACGGCCCAACGCCTGGCCTCCGAGGGGGCGGTGCCGATTTTCGTCGGGCCGCGCCTGGGCCGGGTCAAGTCCGATCGCGGCAAGGCGATCGAGATTGGCGCATCGCTCGAGGTGGCGCCGTCGGTGGTGTTCGATGCGTTGATGCTGCCGGACGGAGAGGCCGCGGCGGGCACGCTGGCCGCCAACGGGCGGGTCCTCGAGTTCATCAAGGACACCTATCGTCACTGCAAGCCGATCCTGGCGGTCGGCGCCGCGACGCAGATCCTCGAAGCCGCGGGGGTTCCGCTCACGCTGTCGTCAGGCAAGCCGGACCCCGGTCTTGTGGTCGGCGACGGCGACCTGGCCGCCGCGTTCATCAAGGCGATCGCGAAGCATCGTCACTACGAGCGCGAGTCGGAGCCGCCCATGGTCTGACCAGGCCCGGGCGGCCCGACGATGCCACTCTCAGATAAACTGATCGGATGCATCGCGCCTTCCCGGTCCTGGTCTTCCTGGCATTGCTCGCCGCCTCGCCCTCGGCACAGGGACGCGGTCCCGCGGCGCCATTGGCGCCGTGGCTCGAGCCGTATCGCGCCAACGCCGACAGGATCATTGCCGCCGCCCAGGCCGATCAGTTCGGGTGGGATCGTCTGGCGGAGCTCACCGACACCTACGGCCAGCGCATCAGCGGCTCGGACAATTTGAATCGCGCGATCGCCTGGGCGCAGGAGGCGATGAAGAAGGACGGCCTCGAAAACGTGCACGCCGAGCGCGTGATGGTGCCGCGGTGGGTCCGCGGCAGCGAGAGCCTCGAAATCGTCAACCCGCCGCATCACATCGTGCCGATGCTCGGTCTCGGCGGCAGCGTCGCGACGCCGCCGGCCGGCATCGAAGCCGACGTCATGGTGGTCGCAAGCGGTGATGAGTTGACCAGGCGGGCGGCGGAGGCGAAGGGCAGGATCGTGCTCTTCAACGTGCCGTATACCAACTACGGCGAGACCGTCGCGTATCGATCCGGCGGCGCGTCGATGGCGGCGCGGGTCGGCGCGGTGGCCTCGCTCGTGCGCTCGGTGGGCCCGATGGGCCTGCGCACCCCCCATACCGGCGGCATGACCTACGTGGCGGAGGTGCCGAGAATTCCGACGGCGGCGATTCCCGCCGAGGACGCCAATCGCATCCAGCGTCTGGTCAGCCGTGGCGTCACGGTACGCCTCCGCCTGAAGATGGAAGCGAAGTTCGATCCCGACGTCGAGTCATTCAACGTCGTCGGCGAGGTGCGCGGCAGCGAGAAGCCGGACGAGATTGTGCTGGTCGGCTGTCACTTCGATTCGTGGGATCCGGGCACCGGCGCATCGGACGACGCCGTGGGATGCATCGTGACGTGGGAGGCCGCGCGCCTGATGAAGAAGCTGAACATTCGTCCGAAGCGGACGGTGCGGGTGGTGCTGTTCACGAACGAGGAGAACGGCATGCGCGGCGGCAACGGCTATCGCGATCAGCACGCGTCCGAGGCGGCCAATCACGTGTTGGCGGTGGAGTCCGATTCCGGCGTGTTCGCGCCGGCGCGACTGGGCTTCACCGGTTCCGACGCCGCCAAAAAGACGATGGGCGAGATCGTCACGTTGCTGGCTCCGCTTGGTCTGCAGGAGATCTCGGGCAGTGGCGGCGGCGCCGACATCGGCCCGATTGCGGCGCTCGGCAAGGTGCCGATGCTGGCGTATTCCGGCGACGCGGCGAAGTACTTCACGATCCACCACACGCCGGCCGACACGGTGGATCGCATCGAGCCGCAGGAAGTGTCGAAAGCCGCCGCCGCGCTCGCGGCGGTAATTTACGTCGTGGCCGACATGCCCACGACCTTGCCGAAATAGCAATGTAACGGGGTCTGGCACCTTAACGTGGCGTTCTAATGACATTACTTCGTACCTCTCTGATCGTCCTGTTGCTGAATCTGACAGTTCATGCACAGGCTAAGGACCCGTCGGCGTCGGAGGCCTCAGCGGCGCGCGTTCCGGGAGGCGTCGCCGTTTACGCGACCCTCAGCAATCCGACGATGTATGACGCCTACGTGCAGTCGGGGACGTCGGATGCCGGGAAGGTTGAATTGCGGGAAAGCGACCCCTCGACCGCGCTCGGGGCAGGCAAGCCGGCGAGCAACATTACGATTCCTTCATTTGGATCGGTCGAGATGAAAGCGGGCGGGCCGTTCGTGCTGGTGTCGGACTTGAAGGCTCAGCCCAAGTCGGGCGACACCATCAACGTCACGCTGCAGACCGAGGGCGGCGTCGCGATTGCGATCGCCGCCATTCTCAAGTAGCCGGCGCCCTCCCTCTGGCGGCGAACCCGCCCGCACCTGCTCCCTCCCGGGGAGATCCGCCGCAATTTCAAGCGGCGGCGGACGCCGAGAATGCCATGTGCGATACTGGCAACCAATCCGGTCGGCCAGTCGTCTTTGCTAGAGGGAAATCATGCGCACACACCTCGTTGCCTTCGTTGTGATCGCGATGCTGAGCCCGGTTGCTCTTCGCGGCCAGGCCGCCAAGCGCGCCATCACCCTGGACGATCACTCGCGGATCATCGCCGTCGGCGATCCGCAGCGATCGCCCGACGGGGTGTGGGTGGCCTACACCGTGACGACGATCGATGCGGAGAAGGATCGCCGCAACACCGACATCTGGATGGTGAAGTGGGACGGCAGCGAGCAGCTGCAGCTGACGTCGTCGCCCGACGGCGAATCGTCTCCGCGCTGGAGTCCCGACAACAAGTACCTGGCGTTTGTCGCCTCGCGCGGCACCGACGAGGAAAAGAAGAGGGGCGGCCAGATCTGGCTGCTGAACCGCGCCGGCGGCGAGGCGCAGCGGGTCAGCGATTTCAAGGGCGGCGTGTCCGACATCCAGTGGTCGCCCGACAGCACGCGCCTCGCCTTCACCGCCGAGGATCAGGATCCCGCCGATGAGCCCGAGAAGATGGACGGCTGGAAGCGCAAGACCGCGCCGCCGATCGTGATCGATCGCTACCACTTCAAGGAGGATCGCACCGGCTACCTGAAGGATCTCTACCGGCATATCGGGGTCTTCGACGTGGCGGCGAAGACGGCCAGGGTCATCACCAAGGGCAATACCGACGATGTCAGCCCGTCGTGGTCGCCGGACGGCAAGTCGATCGCGTTTTTGAGCAAGCGCGGCCACGCCGATCCCGATCGCACCTCCAACGAAGATCTCTGGATCGTCGAGGCGCGCGAAGGCGCGGAGCCCCGCCAGCTCACCAGCACCGCCGAAGGCGAAAGCGGCCGGCCCACCTGGAGTCCCGACGGCAGCCGCATTGCGGTGCTGCTGAGCGACAACGATCAGAACACCGCCTACGGCATGAACAAGCTGGTGGTGGTGCCGTCGAATCCGCCGCTGCAGAACGGACCGACGCGGCAGCCGACCATCTACATGCCGGCGCTCGACCGCGCGGTGTCGAACGCGACGTGGTCGGCCGACGGCCAGCACATCTCGTTCCTGCTGCAGGACGATCGCACCAATCACGTCGCCACCGTGCCGGCGGAGAACCCCAGCGGCACCCTCCAGCGCAAGTCGGCGGGCCGTCGCGTGATCTCGGGGCTCAGTCCCGGCAAGGACGGGAACTTCGCGGTCCTGGCCACCTCCCCGACGCAGTTCACCGAGGTCTACGCGCTCGAGGGCTCGAACCTCCGCCAGCTCACCAAACACAACGACCCGCTCGCCGGCGAGCTGCAGCTGGCAACCACCGAGGATTTCCAGTCGAAGAGCAAGGACGGCACCGACGTGCATGGATTGATCGTCAAGCCGGCCGGCTACAAGGCCGGCACCAGCTATCCGACGCTGCTGATCATTCACGGCGGACCGAACGGACAGGATCAACACGCGTTCTCGTTCGATCGCGAGTTGCTGGCGGCGCAGGGCTACGTGGTGCTGGCGATCAACTACCGCGGCAGCGCGGGACGCGGCAACGCCTGGCAGAAGGCGATCCACGGTGACTGGGGCAATCTCGAGGTGGTCGATCTGCTGGGCGCCGTCGACGAGGCGGTGAAACAGGGCGTCGCCGATCCCAATCGCCTCGGCATCGGCGGCTGGAGCTACGGCGGCATTTCCACCAACTACACGATTGCCACCGACACCCGCTTCAAGGCGGCGATCAGCGGCGCCGGTAGCTCGATGCAGTTCACGATGTACGGGATGGATCAGTACATCATCCAGTACGACCAGGAGATGGGCCCGCCCTGGAAGGCGAAGGACAAGTGGATGAAGGTGTCGTATCCGTTCTTCAACGCCGACCGGATCAAGACGCCGACGCTGTTCATGGGCGGCGAGAAGGACTTCAATGTGCCGATCGCCGGCGGCGAGCAGATGTACCAGGCGCTCAGGAGCCTCGGCGTGGATACGCAGCTGGTGATCTACCCCGGCCAGTTCCACGGCCTGACCATCCCGAGCTACGAGCGCGACCGGCTGCAGCGCTACGTCAACTGGTTCAACAAGTATCTGCAGCCGGCGACCACGGCGACCGCGTCACGACCATAGGCAACCCCCGCGCCCTCACCGAGGCCCACGAATGCGTCTTGCGATCGCGTTACTGCTCACTGCCGCGACCACCGGTGTGATGGCACAACCCCCCGACCTGCGCACGCGCGCGGAAATGACCGGCTACGAAGAGACCAGCAGCTACGCCGACGTCACCCGCATTCTCGACGGCCTGGCGGCCAGCCCGCTCGTGCACACCGAAAGTTTCGGCAAGACCGAGGAGGGCCGCGAGCTTCCGCTGGTCGTGATCTCGGATCCCAAGGTGACGACCCCGGCCATGGCGCGCAAGCTTGGCCGTCCGATCGTGTTCGTGCAGGCGAACATCCACGCCGGTGAAGTCGAGGGCAAGGAGGCGGTGCTGATGCTCGCACGGCGCCTGGCGTCGGGCGATCTGGCGTCGCTCACCAGGCAGCTGGTGATCCTGATCGCGCCCGACTACAACGCCGACGGCAACGAGAAGGTCAGCCCGATGAACCGCAGCGCGCAGAACGGCCCGGTGGCCGGCGTCGGCACGCGCGAGAACAGCAAGGGCCTCGATCTCAACCGCGACTACATGAAGCTCGACTCCGCGGAGGCGCGCTCGCTGGTCGGGTTGATCAACAAGTGGGACCCGCACGTGCTGGTCGACCTTCACACCACCAACGGCTCGTATCACGCCAACCACCTGACCTATTCGCCGATCCTCAATCCCAACGCCGATCCCCGGCTGATCGAGTTCACCCGGCAGAAGATGCTGGCGCCGATCCGCGAGGCGATGTTGAAGACCCACCACTGGCGCACCTATTACTACGGCAACTTTGCGCCCGCGGACGGCGGCGGCCGCGAGAATGCGCGCGTCGACCCCGCCCATCCCGGCAACATCACCTGGCGCACGTTCGATCATCGCCCGCGCTTCGGCAACAACTACGCCGGCCTGCGCAATCGCATCGCGATCCTGTCGGAGGCCTACAGCTATCTCGACTTCAAGGGCCGGGTCGAAGTGACCGAGGACTTCGTCGAGGAGATCTGCAGGTCGGTGGCGGCCAACGCCAAATCGATCATGACGCTGACCGCGCAGGCGGATCGCCTGTTCACCGCGCCGGCGGTCGCGAAGCCGATCGAGCTCGGGGTCGAGTTTTCGATCAGCGCCGCCGACGAACCGGTGCACATCGCGGTCGGCGACGTCACCAAGGTGCTCAACCCGCGCTCGGGCCGCGAGATGCTGGCGATGACCGAGATGGCCACGCTGGTGCCGATGCGCGAGTACGGCACCTTCACCGCCACCCGGTCGCTGCCGCTGCCGAAGGGCTGGCTGATTCCGAAGACGCTCGTCGACGCTCCCAGGCTGGCCGCGGCGATCGAGCGGCTGCGCTGGCACGGCATCAGGATCCAGGCGGTGACCGCGGACGCACAGGTCAGCGTCGAGCGGTTCTCGATTGCCGAGTTCACCAAGCAGCCGCGGGTGTTCCAGGGCCACCAGGAGGCGCGCGTCACGGGCGCCTTCGCCAAGGCGCAGCTCACCGTCAATGCCGGCTCGCTGTTCATTCCCGCCAACCAGCCGCTCGCCAGGCTGGCGTTCTATCTGATCGAGCCCGAAAGCGACGATGGGCTGGTGACGTGGAACGTGATCGACGAAGGCTTGGCGGTGGGGCAGACCTACCCGATCTACCGGGTCACCAACACCACGGCGCTGCGCCTGGAGCAGTGATTACGGCACGGTGATCTGATACAGCGTCGGCCACTTCTTGCCGGTGATGAAAATCCGCCGCGTCGCCTTGTCGTACGCGATCCCGTTCAGCTCGTCGGCCGGCGGCATGCGCTGGCTGCGCGGGTAGAGCGTCGACAGATCGATCCACGCGTTGACCTCGCCGGTCTTCGGCGAAATGCGCGCGATCCGATCCGTCAGCCACACGTTCGCCCAGATCTCGCCTTCAATCCATTCGAGCTCATTCAGATTGGCGATCGGCTTGCCGGCGTCGAGCACGCGCAGCTTCCTGCCCGGCTTGAAGGTCTTGGGATCGAGAAACGTCAGCGTGTCGCTGCCGTCGCTCATCACCAGCTGCGAGGCGCCGTCGTAGGCGATGCCCCAGCCTTCGGAGGTGTAGGGGAAGGTGCGTGTCTGCTTGAAGGTGTTGCGGTCGTAGACGAAGCCGAGCTGGTGCTGCCAGGTCAGCTGCAGCAGCTCGTCGCCCACCATCGCCAGGCCTTCGGCGAAGTACTGCGCGGGCACGTCAAGGCGCTGCAGCGTTCGGCCGGTGGCCAGGTCGACACGTCGCAGTGTCGATTCACCCTGGAGCCCGGTGCTCTCGTAGAGTTCGCCGTTGCCGGCAAACACCAGGCCCTGGGTGAACGACGAGGTGTCGTGCGGAAACATCGCGACTACTTTGTAGGTCTGCACGGGCGCCGGCCTTCTCTGGGCAATGGTTGTCGCCGGGCCGCACGCAAGCACCAGCGCCGACGCGACCGCGACCAGCAGGCGCGTCACGGTTGAATCAGGTAGAAGGCTTCCTGCCGGCCGTCGATCCAGTCCCATTTTCCTCCGGGCATGATCGCCGCGTCTTCCTCGAGGGCGAAGCGCACCGGTTGATTGCCCCACTCGGGGACGTTGTGCGTGACGTTGAGCTCGATCGAGTGCCACGTGTTCGGGCGGAACACGTAGTCGCCGCGCACCGGCACGCCCTGCTGATAGTCGGTCATGCCGATCGGCGGACCCGCCGCGTGACCGTGATAGCCGACGGGATGACAGTAGATCGACGGCACCAGCCCCTCCTTCTTCGCCTGCGCCAGCGCATCGGCCAGCGCCTGGTTTCCCGTCCGCTCCAGCCGCGCATGCTGCATGGTCAGATCCTGCAGCCGATTGGCCGCCTTGAGCCCCGCCTTCAGGCCCGCCGGCGCGTCGGTTTCGCCCGGCTTCAACACGTAGGCGTTGTGCTGGGTGTCGGTCGAAAAGCCCAGGTAGACGATGCCGAAGTCGGTGTGGAGCATGTCGCCCGGCAGGATGACGCCGCGCGGATTGGCCTTCTCGCCCTGCCGCCAGATCGTGACCGACGGATGGAACCACTTGCCGAGGCCCATTTCGACGACCCGCTGGCGCATCCACCACACCACGTCTTCGTTGGTGGTCTTGCCGGGGGTGATGACCTTGTTCGAAAACGCTTCGCGGATCACCAGGTGCGCGACCTTCATCGCGTGGCGATAGGCCTCGAGCTCTTCCGGGAGCTTGACCTCGAGCCAGCCGACCGCGAGCATTTCCGCCGACTTGATCTTGGCGGTGTGCGCCGGGCCGAGCGCCTCGACCAGTCGACGCTTTTCATTGGCGGTGATGCCGTCGGCGTGGTTCCACGCGTCCGACTCGTTGATGCCGATCACTTTCGGATTCTTGTCGTCGACCAGCTTGCGCAGGCCTTCGTGCTGGCCGTCGTTCGGCGTCGGCACCATGGTGTAGATGCCGTCGTAGTCGAAGCGGCCGATCGAATAGCGCTCCACCGGCTTGCCGCCGCCGGGATTGTAGAACACCAGGATGGTGCGCCGCCGCGACGCGAAATAGGTGGACGGCGCCATCGACGCGAACACCGGGTCCTCGTTGTACTCGCGGCTCGGGATGATCCACATGTCGATCCCCTCGCGCGTCATGATCGGCCCGAGCAGCGTGTCGAAGCGCCGCTTGATCCACGGCGTGACGAGCGCGTTCTGCTCGCGGTGCGTGAGCACGCGCGCGGTGGGGTCGGGATACTGGATGGACTGGGCGTCGCCGGCAAAGGTGGCGACGACGAGCAGTCCTGAAAGGGCGAGAGTGAATCTGCGGTTCATCCAGCCGATTCTATCCGAGCACGAAGCCCGCCTTCACAAACGGCATCATCCGGATGCGCTGGCCGGTCAGCGCGGCAATGGCGTTGGCGACCGCCGGGGCGATGGGCGGCAGCGGCGGTTCGCCGAAACCGGTGGGGCGCAGCGTGCTGGCGATGAAATGGGTGTCGATCGACCGCGGCGCCTCGCGCATGCGGATCAGGCGGTAGTCGCCGAAGTTGCGCGACGTCGCCCTGCCCCGGGCGATCGGCACCTCGCCGTAGAAGGCGGCGCCGAGGCCGTCGATGATGCCGCCCTGCATCTGTGCTTCGAGCATCGACAGGTTCACCGGCTGTCCCACGTCGCCCACCGAGGTCACCTTGTGCACAATCACGCGCGTCTGGCCGCTCGCTGCCGGCGGCGACCGACACTTCCACCACGTGCGCGCAGTACGAGCCCGAAGGTGTGATGCATCGCCAGCCCGCGCGCCCGCCCGTCCGCTACCGGCCTGCCGAACCCGCCGCGCTCGACCGCGTCGAGCAGCACCCGTCGCATGCGCGCCGGATCGTAGGGGCTTGGATCGTCCGCGCCTTTCGGCACGTCCGCGGTCTCGCCGAGAATCTCGAGCCGCAGATCGACGGGGCTCCGCTTGACGCGTGCGGCCAGCTCGTCGATGGTCGTTTCGATCGTGAAGGCGTTGACCACGTGCGCGGGGGCGCGCCAGGCGCCGGTGGGCACGCCGGTCAGCGGCGCGCCGTAGCGCAGGCGCGCATTGGCAATGCGCGTCGGCTGCAGATCCGCGTCGAGTTGATCCAGGCGCTGCACCACTCCGACGTAGCTGCCGTAGGTTTCCGTGGAGTGCTCACCTCGAGGATCCTTGCGATACACATTGCGCGAGCAACTCGCGATGCAGTGGTCCCAGGCCACGATTTTTCCCTGCGCATCGGTCCCGGCGCGCAGGCGCTGCATCGCCGCCGGCCGGTAGTAGTCGTGCTGCAGATCGCCTTCGCGGCTGTCGATCACCATCACCGGGCCGCCAATCGCCTTCGCCACCACCGCGGCCTCCGCGGCGTAGTCGGACATCAACCGCCGGCCGAATCCGCCGCCGATGCGCGTCGACTGCACGTGCACCTTGTCGACGGCGACACCGGTCGCCCGTGCCACCATCGATCGCGCGCTCATCGGCATCTGAATCGGGCCGCGCACCCACATCTCGCCTGTCGAGGGGCGATAGTCGGCGGTGCAGTTGTGCGGCTCGAGTGTCGCGTGCGACACAAACGCAAACGCATAGGTGTTGTCGACGACGGTCGTCGCCGACCTGAGGGCGTCCTCGACGCGGCCGGAGTTGTGCAGCGTGGCTGGCGGCGCGGCAAGCAGCGTCCGGAATTGATCGGCGATGGTGGCGTCGCTTTCAGCGGCATACGGGCCCTCGTCCCACTGGACGATCAGCGCCTCGCGGCCCTTGAACGCCGCCCAGGTGGAGTCGGCCACGACGGCGACGCCCGGCATCAGCAATGTCGGATTATCGAGGCCCGCAATCTCGACGATGTCGCGGACGCCGGCGACCTGGCGTGCCTTGGTAGCGTCAATGTTCACCGGGCGGCCGTTGAAGACGGGGCACTTGGCGATGGCGGCGAACTTCATGTCCGGCAGTCGCACGTCGATCCCGAACAGCGGCTGGCCGGTGACAATGCGAAGGTTGTCGGAGCCGCTGACGCGCGTCCCGATCAGCCGGTAGCTCGCCGGCTCTTTGAGCGCGACGCTGCCAGGCACCGTGAGCGTCGCCGCCTTCGCCGCCAGCGATCCATAGCGGGCTTCGCGCCGGCTGGCCGGGTGACGCACGGCGTGCGCGGTGGTCTCGCATTCGCTGGCCGGAACGTTCCACTCCGCCGCCGCGGCGGCGATCAATAGCGCCCGCGCGGTGGCGCCGATGCGGCGCATGTTGTCCCAGTCGGATCGAATCGCGTCGCTGCCGCCGACGCCCTGGCCGCCGTACCGGCGATCCAGCGGCGCATCGTCGATGCGGACCCTGGTCCAGTCGGCGTCGAGTTCCTCCGCGACAATCAGCGGCAGCGACGTCCTGGTGCCTTCGCCCATCTCCGGCTGCGCCGACCAGATGAGCACGCGATCGTCGGGATCGATCTGGATGTAGTCGGACGGGGAAGCCGGCGGGCGGCGCGGATGCGCTGTCTGAGCGCCGACCGCATCGGTCCGCATCGCCACCAGCAGTCCGCCCGTGGCCGCAAGGCTCACGGTGATGAAGGCTCGCCGGGATGGCTCGGGCCGGTGGCGCGGCACCTCATCCACCGGACTCTCGACAATCCCATTCTTCGCGTCGCGAAGCACATCGCGTCGCGACCTCATCGCGAGTTCCTCATCGTCGCCGCCTTCTTGACCGCTTCTTTGATCCGGACGTAGGTTCCGCAGCGGCAGATGTTGCCGTTCATCGCCGCGGAGATCTCCTCGTCCGATGGATGGGTGGTGCGGGCGAGCAGCGCCGCGCAGCTCATGATTTGCCCTGCCTGGCAGTAGCCGCACTGCGGCACGTCGATCTCCATCCACGCCAGCTGCGCGGGATGATCGCCATTGGCCGACAGACCCTCGATGGTAGTGATCCGCCTCCCGGCCAGCTGGCCGATCGGCGTCAAGCAGGAGCGCGTCGCCACCCCGTCCAGGTGCACGGTGCAGGCGCCGCAGAACCCGCCTCCGCAGCCGAACTTGGTGCCGGCAAGATTGAGGTGGTCGCGCAGCGCCCAGAGCAGCGGGGTGTCCGGATCGAGGTCCAGTCGCACGCCGCGGTTGTTCACGGAAAGGTCAATCATCGCCATGCCGTTTTATACGACCGGGCCGTCCGCTCAGTCGCCGATGAGCACCCGATGTTGTTCCGAGGTTCTTGTTGAACTTGGGCGCAGCCCCCGTATGCAACATCCGTTTGGACCAGGCAGGGACCAATGCAGTGATGAACGGGGTCTGACCCGAAATCACCCACGGACCGGGCTCCGCTCGTTGAGGGGCACCTATACTGGGAATCGTGAAGCGGCTCGAGGTAGGCGGGTGGACGGTCGATCCGTCGCTCAATCGAATGACCCGCGGCGGTGACACGGTGCGGCTCGAGCCGAAGGTGATGCAGGTGCTCGAGGCGCTTGCGGACACTCCCGGCGAGGTCGTCACGCGCGATCAGTTGGTGGCGCGCGTATGGCCCGGCGTGTTTGTCACAGACGATGTGCTGCATCGCGCCATTCGCGAGCTGCGGCGCGCGTTCGGCGACGAGACGGCGAAGCCGGCCTACGTCGAGACCATTCGCAAGCGCGGCTATCGACTGATTGCGCCGGTGCGTCCCGCAAGCGGCTTCGAAGCACCCCCGCTACCAGCACCCACCGCCACCGCCGCCACTTCCCGGCCCGGTCGCGTCATCGTCGCGGCCTCGATCGCGGTGGCCGCCGCGCTCGGCGCCGTTGTGTTCGCGCTCGCGTCCCGCGCCACGCCGGCCGACGCCCCTCCCTCATCGGTCCGCTTCGTGGCGATGACCTCCGGCCCCTTCAACGAAACCGATCCGGCGATCAGTCCCGACGGCTCGCGCCTGGCGTTTTCCGTGCGACACGCGCCCGGCGATGCCGGCAACGCCGATCTCTACCTTACCGAAGGCGCCGGCTCCGCACCGACGCAGCTGACCGCGCATCCCGCCGACGATCGCTATCCCGCGTGGTCGTCGGATGCATCAACGCTGGCCTTCATCCGGATCGACGGCCGCAGCTGCGACATCATGCTGATAACCCTCGCCGATCGGCGCGAGCGCCGGCTCACCGCATGCGGCAACTTCGAGGAGCCGCGCGTCAGCTGGTCGGCCGACGGTGAGTGGCTGGTCGAGTCCTTCGCGCCCGGTCCCGATCCGATCCGCGGCTGGCAGATCGCGCGGGTCTTTGCCGCGACCGGCGTTCGCGAAACGCTGACGCTGCCCTCGCCGGGCACGCTTGGCGATTACTCGCCCGCGGTCTCGCCCGACGGCACGCGCATCGCCTTCGTGCGCGGCATCAACGGCGCCACCGCCGACATCCACATCGTCTCGATGAGCGGCGGCACGCCGACGCGGATCACCTGGGATAACCAGGACCTGGTCGGCATCGACTGGAGCGCCGACGGCAATTCCGTCATGTATGCGACCGATCGCGCCGGCGGCTACACCATCTGGCGCGTCAACGCCGATGGCACCGCGCCGCAACTGGTGGTCGGCGGCGCGGCGAAACTGAAGCATCCGTCGGTGTCGCGCTCGAGCGGCCGGCTCACTTACGAAAGCTGGTCGTACGAGATCAACCTCTGGGACGCGCCGATTGTCGATCGTCTCGATCTCGAAGGCGATCTCACGCCGACCTTGCGCCCGGCGGTGCGGACGTCCGATCAGTGGAACCACTCGCCGGACCTGTCTCCGGATGAGCAGCGGCTGGCGTTCATCTCGACCAGGTCGGGCGGCGCCGAAGTGTGGGTGTCGGATCGCGACGGCGCCAACGCGCGCCAGTTGACGCGCTTCGGGCGGGCGTCCATGCGGGCGCCCCGCTGGTCGCCCGACGGCAAGGCCATCCTGATCAGCGCCGCCGTGAACGGCCAGCCCGATCTCTACTCGATCGACACCACTACCGGCACTGAGACGCGACTGACCAACGATCCAGACGATGAAGTGGCGCCGTCGTGGTCGTTTGACGGCGCCGCGGTGATGTTTGGCGCCCGCCGCTCTGGTACCTGGCAGGTGATGCGATTGAGCGTCATCGATCGCACGCGCCTGCAGCTGTCGACGGATGGCGGCTACGCGGCGCAGCCGTCACCGGACGGCCAATCGATCCTGTTCACCCGGCTCGAGCAGCCGGGGGTCTGGACGATGCCCGCCGACGGCGGGGCGGCGACCTTGCTGGTCCCGGCGGTGAGAGCCGCGGAGAACGTCAACTGGCGCGTGATGCCCGACGGCATCTATTACATCGGCTCGACCGCGGATCAGCCGGTGGTCCGGCGCGCGCCACCGAGCGGCGGACCCGGCGTTGATGTAGCGTGGCTGGGGAACTATTCGTGGCCGGGCTTTGCGGTCAGCCGCGATGGCCGCGTCATCTACGCGCGCTGGGATCGCCGCGAGAGCAACATCATGGCGATGGATCCTTAACGGGTCAGCTGCTCCTGCAAGGCATCGCGATACAGACGGCTCAGCCCCAGCTGGGTGCCATTCCACAACACCACCTGGTAGTCTCCGCCACCGGAGATCAGCAATTCCTTCACGCGTCTCACGTTGACGATGCGCGAGCGATGGATACGAAAGAATCGCTGCGCGCCGATCCGCTCGATCAGGCCGTTCATCGTCTCGCGCAGCAGGTGCGTCTGGTCGCCGGCGTGGACGCGGACGTAATTGCCTTCGGCTTCGACCCAGTCGATCGAGTCGACATCCACGAACGACACCCGGCCGCCCGCCTTCACCAGCAGCCGCTCGCCGGCCTTCTCGGGCGATCGTCCGGTCCGCAGCAGTTCCGAGAGTCGTTCGGCCATCTGACCATGCCTTTCCCATTCCAGGTGACGGCGCGCCCGCGCCAGCGCCGACTGAAACCGCTGCCGCCCGAACGGCTTCAATAGGTAGTCAATCGCCTGCACCTCGAACGCGCGCACCGCGTATTCGTCGTAGGCAGTCACGAACACCGTCGGCGGCATCCGGTCGACACCGATCGTTTCGATCACTTTGAACCCGTCCATCCCCGGCATCTGCAGATCGAGGAACACCAGATCGGGCGAGGCCTCGCGGATGCGCTCGACGGCTTCCGGCCCCGATGACGCGGTGCCCGCCAGCTCGACGTCGTCTTCCACGGCGAGCAGCGATACCAGCCGCTCGCGCGCCATCGGCTGATCGTCGGCTACCATCACGCGCAGCATCAGGCCACCGCCTCGGCAGGTGATCGATCGAGTGACGCCGGCGCGAGTCCGGCCGCCCTGGTGTGCGTCGAGCGCCGCAGCGGCACGTAGACCTCTACCAGCACGCCGCCGCCGGGATTGCCGCGCACGGTCAGCGCTGCGGCCTCACCGTACAGCCGGTCGAGCCGCGACCTGGTGTTGGCCAGGCCCACGCCCTCCCGCCGTTGCCAATTCTCCGGCAACCCCGCGCCATCGTCGCGGACGCGCAGCGACAACGAGTCGCCGTCGGCCTGCGCCTCGATCGAGAGCGTGCCGTCGCGCACCGTCGGCTCGAGCCCGTGGCGAATCGCGTTCTCGACCAGCGGCTGCAGGATCAAGGTCGGCACCAGCACATCCATGGCCGCAGCGTCGATGCGGTACTCGATCCGCAACCGGCTGCCGAAGTGCACCTGCTCGATGTCGAGATACGCCCGCACGTACTCGAGCTCTTCGGCGAGCTCCACCTCCTGCACGCCGACCTTGCGCAGGGTGATCCGCAGCAGATCGCTGAGCCGCTCGATCATCATGTCGGCCTTGTCCGGATCGCGATGCACGAGCGTCGAGATGGCATGCAGCGTGTTGAAGAGGAAGTGCGGATGCAGCTGCTGCTGCAGCGCCTGCAGCTGCGATTCCATCAGTCGGGTTTCAAGCCGCGCGGCGCGCACCTCTCGCGCGCGTGCCTGCTGCGCGTAGTCGACCGCGTGCTGGAGCCCGATGATTGCCCAGTAGACCGGCAGCTCCTGATCGAGCGTGCGGAAGAAAGCGTCGACCACCGTGGTCGACCACACCGGTTCGCCGCCGCGCACGCCTTGCAGATAGAAGCGCCAGGTGGCGACCCCGACGAGATGCAGCGCGGTGATGACGAGCGAGGCCGGCACGTGCACGGCGAGCGCCGTCCTCCAGCCGACGCGATCGAACCGGAAGCGGCGGCCCAGCCAGAAGATCACCGGCGCGAGCAGCGCGTAGCCCACCCACACCACCAGATTGACGAGGACGAGATACGGAAAAATCGCGGTGGTGTCCGGCTTCAGTGTCCATCGCGACAGTCCGTAAATTGCCGTGAAGCCCACCGACACCGACGCCGCAAACACCGCGTAGCCGGCGCAGATCGCGACCAGGAGCAGCCAGAGGGCGCGCGGCTCGCGCAACATGGATGGCACTATCGATGACAACCGTAGACAGGTCAAGCCGCATTCCGGCGCTCGTCACGGCCAGGTGCGTTCTGTCCCGGTTGATCCGTTGGAAACGTGCTGGATCGTGACGTTTGGAGAGCGACGGCTTTAGCCGTCGCTCGATCGTGACTTCAGCCGTCGCTGACCAGCAGCGGGGGCTAAAGCCCCCGCTCTCCAAACGTGCTGGATCGTGACGTTTGGAGAGCGACGGCTTTAGCCGTCGCTCGATCGTGACTTCAGCCGTCGCTGACCAGCAGCCAGTTCGGAGCTCTTCTTGCAGCGATTCGCGTATGGCGAATCATCCGCACCGGCTTCCGAGATCTCACTACGTCGGTCGTCGAACGCACTTCCTCAGCGCTTGCACGCACTGTCGACACTCGCTGTTCCGCGAGCCAGCGACCTGCGAACTCGTGGTCACGCAATTACTGCGCACATCCCGCAAGCACAGGTTTGCAATAATCGCGTACGTGCTGATGCCGGACCACATCCATGTCCTGCTAAAAGGCGGCTCGAACGATTCAGACTTTCTGAAATGGCTCGACCTGTTCAGGCAGCTGTCGGCCTTCTGGGAGAAACGGCGATCGCGCTGCGTCCTCTGGCAGGAGGGATATTGGGACTACACCTTGCGAGACGACGAGTCGGTCCCGGGCATCGCGTCGTACATCGTCTGGAATCCGGTCGCAGCTGGCCTGGTTGCGCGACCCGAACTCTACGCGTATACCGGATCCGAGACGTCGACGGTCTTGGACCTGGCAGCGGCTCCGTCGCATAAGCCGCGTGTCGGAGACGTATAGCGGCAGGAGAGAGCGACGGCTAAAGCCGTCGCTCTCCAAACCCCAAGCGAAGCGTCGCTCCAAACGAAGCGTCGCCGCGCCTATCCCTTTGTCGACAGCGTCTTCACCATCTGCTGGTAGTACGCGATCCGGCTGAGCTGATCCTTTGTCGGCGCGCCGGTCCAGCGCCCGATCGCGCCATACAAGCCGCTGATGCGCGACAGCAACTCGCGCGACTGGCGCTTCAAATCGACCACGTCTGCGCCGGTGCCCGGCAGCTTCTGAATGCGATCGTTGACCGGGGCGAACTCGCGCGCGAGGGCCGCCGTCTGCTGCAGCGCGTCCATCCACTGCTTCCGCTCCGCGGCCGAAATGTCGATGCGTGGATCCTCACGCACTTCCACCTTCTGCTCGAGCGTGCGCCCGCCCGCCGCCAGCCGCACCAGGTAAGTGCCAGGCGCCACCAGCGGACCCGGCGTCGTCGATCCTCCCGCCGGCGCATCGTCGCCGCCGCCAAACCCGCCGCGGATCGGCAGATCGGCCTCGCGCAAGTTCCACACGATCCGGTTGATGCCGCGATTGCCGGTGCCGCGTAGCGTGTTCACCAGCTGGCCGCTCGCGGTATGCACCGTTACGGCCGGCGCGACGCCCGGCGAGCCGATCCAGTAGTCCACCAACGCTCCGTTGGCCGGGTTCTCGCCACGGAACCACATGTCGCCGGTGTGCGCCTTCACGTTGGTCTGCCGAATCTGATACGCCGGCGCAATCGTGAACAGATGCGAGGGTGATGCAATCACCTGCGGCGTCAGTTCCTGGAGCGCGTTGATCTTGTCGAGGATCCAGATGCCGCGGCCATGAGTGCCAAGCACCAGGTCGTTGTCGCGCGGGTGAATCACCAGATCGTTGTGCGGCAGCGTCGGCATGTTGTTCTTGAGCTCAATC
The DNA here is from genome assembly GCA_963795125.1 of uncultured Acidimicrobiia bacterium. Taxonomy (GTDB): domain Bacteria; phylum Acidobacteriota; class Vicinamibacteria; order Vicinamibacterales; family UBA2999; genus 12-FULL-67-14b. Next base: position 724,825 of record CAWCGQ010000004.1, read on the forward strand.
CAGTTGGTGCCGCCGTTCGGCGAGAAGAACAGGCCGATCTCCGTTCCCGCGAACAGCAGGTTCGGATTCTTGACGTCCTCGCGAATGGTTCGGACGACGCGGCCGGACGGCATGTCGCCGGCAATCGAGGCGAACGTCTTGCCGCCGTCGCTCGACTTGTAGATCCAGTTGCCGAGGTCGTTGCTGCGATGGTTGTCCATGGCCACATACACGGTGTTGGCCTGGTGACGCGAAGCTTCGATGCCGCCGAACCACGACGACTTCGGCGCCCCCGGCAGTCGATCCTGCAGGTCGGTCCACGTCCTGCCTTCGTCCACCGACATCCGCAACCGGCCATCGTCGGAGCCGACGTAGATGAGCCCCTTCTGCAGCGGCGAAGGCGCAATGGCGACCAGGCCCGGATAGAAGGGCACACCGTCATCGACCGAAAGCGTGTTCTCGTCCGGCAGCTTGCCCATCACCGGCAGCTTCGCCCGATCGACCCCGGTGGTCATGTCGCCAAGATCCTCCCAGCTGTTGCCGCGATCGCGCGAGCGGAACAGGTGCTTGCCGCCGGCGTAGATGGTGGCGGGGTCAAACGGCGACAGCGCGACCGGCGCGTCCCAGTTGGCGTAGTGCCACTCGTTGCCCAGCACCTGCGCCGGCACGTCCTTGCCCCAGGTGTTCCAGTTGCGGCGGTCGCCGATTGCGCCCTGCGGATCGCCGGGGCGAATGTCCTGGCTGGCAAAGGTGCGGGTGTCGCCGCGCTGCAGGCCGAGGAACTGGCTGGCCGAAATCACGTGGCGCGCATTGGTCGGATCCGGCACCGAGAAGAAGCCGTCGCCGCCGCACAGCCGCGACCAGTGCTCGTTGAGGATGCCGTTAGTGGTCCAGACCGCGCTCGGGCCTTTCCAGCAGCCGTTGTCCTGCAAGCCGCCGTAGATGTTGTACGGCCGCTCGTTGTCCACCGCGACGCGGTAGTACCTGCGAGACCGCGAGGTTCTGCACGTAGAGGAACTTCAACCCGCGATCGAACGAGATGCCGATGCCGCCGTCGTCCAGCTTGATGACGTGGCGCGAATCCTTCGGATTGATCCACACGAAACGATCGTCGCCGTGCGTCGTCGTGTTCGGTGAGGTGAACGACTCGCCGCCGTTGTCGGAGTAGGAGTACTGGTTGAGCATGTAGACGCGGCGATCGTCCTGCGGATCGATCGTCGGCTGGCTCGCATACATCGGCCGCGGGTTCCAGTTCGACATGAACCGCCACGTCTTGCCGGCGTCGTTGCTGCGATAGAGGCCGCCGCGCCGCTCGGTGTAGGCGGTCGAGGCGTTGTAGCGGAAACCCTGCTCGATGCTGGCGATCACGACGCGCGGGTCCTTGCGATACACCGCGATGCCAATCCGTCCGTACTCGCCTTCCGGCAGGCCGTTTCCGGTCAGCCTGGTCCACGTTGCCCCGGCGTCGATGCTCTTCCACAGCCCGCTGCCGGGCCCGCCGCCGTTGAAGCCGAACGCGGTTCGACGACGCTGGTAGGACGCGGCATACAACACATTCGGATCGAGTGAATCCATCACGACATCGGTGACGCCGGTGTCGTCGTCCACGTGCAGCGTGCGCTGCCAGGTCTTGCCGCCATCCATCGTGCGATAGAGCCCACGGTCGCCGCCGGGGCCCCACACCGATCCCTGCGCCGCCACGTAGACGATTGCCGGGTTCGACGGGTGAGTGACGATGCGCCCGATGTGCATCGAGGTCTTGAGCCCGACGTTGGTCCAGGTGTTCGCGCCGTCGGTGCTCTTGTAGATGCCGTCGCCCCAGCCGACACTCTGTCGATTGGCGCGCTCGCCGGTGCCGACCCAGATGATGTTGGGGTCGGGCTGATAGATCGCGACATCGCCGATCGAGTGCACCGCTTCGCGCTCGAACACCGGCGCCCACGTGATGCCGTTGTCGGTGGTGCGGAACATCCCGCCGGTCGCCGAGGCGACATACATCGTGAAGGGATTGGACTCGACCACATCCATGTCGACGAAGCGTCCCGACATTGTCGCCGGCCCGATGCCGCGCAACCGCAACCCCGCAAGGTCCGACGTCTGGAGAGTCGACTGGAGATTTGGCGTCTGGACAGCGACGGCTTTAGCCGTCGCTGGATCAATTTGCGAAACGGCTGCGATCGCAACCGCAATGACAAGCAGAGACAGAAATTGGCGTCGTACCATGACGCAGATCCTACTACCGACTGCAGTAGTATGCGGGGATGGCAGACCAACACCAGACCCTGCAGGGCACGAGCGTAATGCCGAGCCTGACCGTCAACAATGTTCAAGAAAGCCTGGCGTTCTTCTCCGCGCTCGGCTTCGAAGTGGAAGACCGCTGGGAGGATAACGGCGTGCTGCTCGGCGCGATGCTCAAGGGCGGTACTGCCCGGCTCGGCCTCTCCCAGGACGATGGCAAGAAGGGCATGAACCGCGTCAAGGGCGTCGGCGTGCGCATTTACATCGAGGCGAACGGCGACATCGACGCCGTCGCGGCCCGGGCGAAGGCGGCGGGCATCACGCTGACGAAGGAGCCGGCGGATACCGAGTGGGGCACGCGCGCGTTCGACGTGACCGAGCCGAGCGGCTTCGTCCTGACGATCGCGTCGCCGTCGGCGCCGAAGGCGTAGGGATCTTCGGCTAGGTCCAGATGATCGGGACGCCGTACGGCTCCAGCGCCGGATCGTGCGTCACGATCGTCGCGCCCTCGACACGCGCCTGAGCGATTAGCAAACGGTCGAACGGATCGCCGTGGTGTCGCGGGAGGCGCTCCAGTTCCTCCGCATGCCGCATCGTGATGTGAAGCTCGGTGAAGTCGTCGGCCGCGAGCATCACTCTGAACGACTCGCGAAGCTGCAAACGACCTTGCGCTACCTTGATGGCGACCTCCACGGCCGGTCGCGGCGCTGACCCAGACGACGTCTGCCGTGGTAATGGCGCGCCGCGCTTCCCGACCCAGGCGCTCGTCCTCGCGCTGCCACCAGATTGCGGCATGCGTGTCGAGCAGCAGCTTCATTCGATTGTGCTGTTGTCGAAAGCGTCGATGACATCGGGCATCGGCGCGTCAAAATCGTCCGACATCCAGATCTTGTCCTTGAATCGCCCCGGCTTGCGGCGAGCGCGCTCGCGGATTGGAACGAGCTTCGCCATCGGCTTGCCGTTCTTCGCGATGATGATCTCCGCGCCCGCCGCCGCCTGATCGACCAGCGCGGACAGCTGCGTCTTCGCTTCGTACAAGTTCAACGTCATGACGACGACGCTAGCATCGTCATCTTCAGTTGGTCAAGTTGGTCAAGGGCCGGCGCGGCGTCCGGTGCCGCCGATGGATCGGTAAATCGCGACCGCTCGCTATTTGTAGAGGTCGCCGGCCAGGTACTTCAATCCGGTATCGACGGCCACCGTGGCGACAACCTTGCCCGGTCCGAGTTCGCGCGCGAGCGCGAGGGCGGCCACCAGGTTCACGCCGCTCGATGTTCCGGCAAAGACGCCTTCCTCCTTTGCGAGCCGGCGCGCCATCGCCCGGCCGCTCTTCTCATCGATCACCCGCACCTCGTCGTACATGTCCCTGCTCAGATGCGGCGGCCAGAAACCGGCGGCGGTTCCCTCCACGCGATGCGGCCCACCCTTGCCGGTGGTCAGGAACGGCGAGGTGGAGGGCTCGAGCGCGACGATCCGCGCCTGGCTGCCGGCGGACTTGAGTGCGCGTGACACGCCGACGAGCATGCCCGCCGATCCGACGGCGCCGACGAACGCATCCACGTGACCGATCTGCTCAACCAGCTCGTGGCCGATGTTGGCGTAGCCGTCGAGCGCGTCGGGGTTGTTGAACTGATCGGTCCAGAAGGTGTTCGGATCCTTCACCAGCTCCGCGATACGCGCCTTGAACGTGTCGAACAGCGCCGGCGTCACCTTGCCGCCGTCGCTTTGCGACGATCTCGAGCTCGGCGCCGAACGCGCGCATGGTGTCGAGCTTCTCCCTGGCGAAGGCGTCGGACGACAGCGGATGGAACTCGTATCCCTTGATCGCGCACACCATGGCGAGCGATGAGCCGGTGCTGCCGCCGGTGTATTCGACGACGCGCATCCCCTTGCGGAGCGTGCCGCGCTTTTCCGCGCCGGCAATCATCGCCAGCGCCATGCGGTCCTTGTAGGAGCCGGTCGGGTTGAAGTATTCGAGCTTGACCACCACGTCGGCCGAGTTCGGCGGCACCACGCGGTGCAGGCGCATCAGCGGCGTGTGGCCGATGGCGTCGAGAACGGAATCCACGGGAGCTGGAGAAGGCATAGTGGGCCCATAGGTACAATCCGCGCCGTTATGAAGCAGTTCCTTCGTTCACTGGCGCTTGTCACCCTGGCGACCGGAGCGGTGTGGGCCGGGCAGGCGCGCCTCGCTCCCGCCTCACCAGGCGCCGCGGTGGCTCCTGCCAGCGTCGGCATCTCCAACGAGCGACTGCAGCGTTTGCACGTCGGCATGCAAGGCTCGGTCGATCGTCGCGAAGCCGCCGGCGTGGTCACGCTGGTGGCGCGTGAGGGCAAGGTGGTCGACCTGCACGCGGTCGGCTTTCAGGACGTCGAGCAGAAGGTCCCGATGCGGACCGACTCGATCTTCCGCATTGCCTCCATGACCAAGCCGATCACGAGCGTCGCGATCATGATGCTCTACGAGGAGGGCAAGCTGCTCCTGACCGATCCGGTGTCGAAGTTCATTCCCGCGTTCAAGAGCGCGCGCGTGCTCGAGGGCACGGATGCGGCCGCGGCGCCGGTCGCGGCGCGTCGTGCCATCAACGTGCGCGATCTGCTCACGCATCGCAGTGGCATCACCTACGGCTTTCTGAGCGGCGGGCCGGTCGGCGCCGGCTATCGCAAGAACGGCGTCACCGACGGGCTGACCTCGACGACGATGACGCTCCAGGAGGGGATCGACAAGCTGGCCGCCGAGCCGCTGGTGAGCCAGCCGGGCGCGGCCTTCAACTACAGCCTGTCCACCGACGTGCTTGGCCGCGTGGTGGAGGTGGCATCGGGTCAGCCGCTCAACGTGTTCCTGCGCGAGCGCATCTTCATGCCGCTCAGGATGGTCGACACCGATTTCGTCGTGCCCGAGTCCAAGTGGTCGCGGTTCGCGACGGTGTACTCGCCGGACGGCAAGGGCGGCATCAGGCCGATGACCGATCCGGAAGCGTTCGGCAACACCCACATGTCGCCGCTTGCGTACTACAAGACCGGCAAGACCTATTTCTCCGGCGGCGCCGGCCTGGTCTCGACGGCCGGCGACTACGGCCGCTTCGCCAACATGCTCGTGAACGGCGGCGCGCTCGACGGCGTTCGGCTGCTCGGTCCGAAGTCGATCGAGCTGATGACGACCAGTCACAGCGCCGATCTTCCGCATCCGCTCCCGCTCGTCGGCGCCGGCAAGTCCTGGGGCCTGGGCTTCCAGGTCGTCACCGATCTCGGCGCGACGCAGACGATGGGGTCGCCGGGCATGTACGGCTGGACCGGGATCTACGGCACGGTCTTCTGGGTGGATCCGAAGGAGAAGCTGGTTTCGATCATGATGGTGCAGCGCTACCCGGGTCCGGGTGTCGGGCCGGCGTTTTTGCCGCTCGTGTATCAGGCCCTCGTCAGGTAGATGTAACGGGGTCTGGCACCTTAACACCCGATTTTGCTGCATTTCCTGCGTACTCAGAGACGCAGTCGTAGGGTAGCGTGGAGAAGTGTCGCTCGCGGTGGTCCGCAACTCGCGCTCCGGGTCCGCCATCGATCCCGGCAGGCTGGAGCAGGCGTTACGACGTGCCGGCGTCGAGGCCGACATTCTCGATATCCCGGACGAGCCGGCGTTCGATCGGTGGATCGACGGCATCGCCGCTCGTTATGAGGTGATTGCCGCCGCCGGCGGCGATGGCACCGTGTCGTCGGTCGCGGCCGGCGTGGCCCGCGCCAGCAGGACGCTGGCGGTCATTCCTTCGGGCACGCTGAATCATTTCGCGCGGGATCTGGGTATTCCCACCGAGCTCGATGAGGCCGTTGCGCTGCTGCGCACGGGTGGTCCTCGACCGGTGGACGTGGGCTTCGTCAACGATCAGTTTTTCCTCAACAACGTCAGCCTCGGCAGTTATCCGCGGATGGTCTACGAGCGAGAAGCGCTCGAAGCGCGCGGCCGTTCTCACCGCCTGGCGTCGATTGTCGCGGTCGGCAAGACCTGGTGGCGCCTGCGGAGCCTGAGCGCGTCGATTACCGTCGGCGGCCGCGAACTGGTCCGGCGTTCTCCGTTCATCGTGGTTGGCAACGGCCACTACGTGTTGTCTGGATTCGCGTTGGGCCGGCGCGACAACATTTCCGATCGCCAGCTGTCGTTGTATGTGGCGCCACGCCTCGGCAGGCTCGGAGCGATGTCGATACCGCTGCGTGCTCTGGTCGGATCGCTCGAGCGCTACGAACAGTTCGAGTCGCTCTCGGGCCCGTCGTTTACCATCGCGCTGAAGCGCCGCCGCGTGTTCGCCGGCATCGACGGCGAAGTTCGCGAGCTCGAATCGCCGCTCAATTTCGTCGTCAAGCCGGGCGCGCTGAAGGTGCTGGCGCCGACGCCATGAGAACGCTGGTGCATCTGTCGGATCTGCATTTTGGCCGCATCGACCCAACGCTGGTCGAACCGCTCCGGCGCGCGGTGGTCGAGTTGAAGCCCGATCTCGTGGCAATTTCCGGCGACTTCACCCAGCGGGCCCGCCGCTCGCAGTTCGCGGCGGCGCGCGCGTTTGTCGATTCGCTCGACGCGAGGACGCTGGTCGTGCCCGGCAATCACGACGTGCCCCTCTACGACGTGGTCGAGCGCTTCGCGGCGCCGCTGCGGCGCTATCGCCAATTCATCTCCGCCAATCTCGAGCCCGAGTACATCGACGAGGAGATGATCGTCCTCGGCGTGAACACCGCGCGTGCGGTGGTGTTTCCGCTGGGCGAAGGCCGCATCAACGAGCGGCAGGTCGAGCACGTGGTGCGGCGGCTGGCCAGCGTCCCGGCGCCGCTGCTGCGCGTGATCGTCACGCATCATCCCTTCGATCTGCCGCCGGGTGTTCACGGTCGACGGCTGCTCGGCCGCAGCGCCATGGCCATGGCGCGCCTCGCCGAGGCCAACGCCGATCTGTTTCTGTCGGGCCACCTGCACATCAGCCACGTGTCGCATGCGGTGGATCGCTACGAAGTGGCGGGACACTCGGCGCTGATCGTCCAGGCCGGCACCGTCTCGACGCGCGGCCGCGGAGAGCAGCCCTCCTTCAACGTGCTGCGAATGCAACGCCCGGAGATCGAGTTGTCGCGCCATTCGTGGGATGAGGCCAACCGGACTTTCACCTCGTTCAGGATCGGCCGCTACACCCACAGCGCCCGCGGCTGGACCGCCGCCTTGCCCAAAGGGGACTGACTGCGGAGCGGTCATCTGTCCGCGGCGAGTTTGTCGAGCCCTGCTGGATGTGATCGACGAACTCCCGGAACCACTGCAGAACGTTGCCAGTGGAACCCCTGGAACCTTTGGTACTCCTGGAACCCTCCGCTTTCGCTATCATCCTCGCGTGCAGCTCACGACCCTCGACTGGGTCATCGTCATCGTCTCGCTCGCCCTCTCGTTCGCCCCGGCCATTTACCTGATGCGCCGCGCCGGGTCGAACACCACCGAATTCTTTACCTCCGGCCGCGCCGCCCCCTGGTGGCTCATCGGCGGCTCGATGGTGGCGACGACCTTCTCCACCGACACGCCGAACCTCGTCACCAACCTGGTCCGCGAAGGCGGCGTCGCCAGCAACTGGGTGTGGTGGGCGTTCCTGCTCACCGGCATGAGCACGGTGTTCTTCTACGCGCGGATGTGGCGGCGGTCGGGCGTCCTCACCGACCTGGAGTTCTACGAGATTCGCTATTCAGGCAAGCCGGCGGCGATGGTGCGCGCGTTTCGCGCCGTGTATCTCGGCCTGTTCTTCAACATCGTGATCATGGCGACGGTGAACCTGGCCGCGGCCAAGATTGCCAACGTGCTGCTCGGATGGCCGATGTGGCAGACCCTCGCGGTGTGCGCGGTGATCAACATCTCCTTTGCCTCGATCGCCGGCCTGTGGGGCGTGCTCGTCACCGACGCGTTCCAGTTCGCCATCGCCATGACCGCGTCGATCGCCGCGGCGTATTACGCGCTGCAACGGCCGGAGGTCGGCGGCTTGTCGGGATTAGTCGCGCAGATCCCGCCGTCGACGCTGCAGCTGCTGCCCGATTTCAACGACTGGTCGCTCGCGCTCTCGGTCTTCATCCTGCCGCTGACCATCGCGTGGTGGTCGGTGTGGTATCCCGGCTCGGAGCCCGGCGGCGGCAGCTACATCGCGCAGCGCATCCTGGCCGCGAAGAGCGAGCGCGATGCGCTCGGCGGCACGCTGTTCTTCAACGTCGCCCACTACGCGATCCGTCCCTGGCCGTGGATCATCGTCGCGCTGGCATCGCTGCTCGTCTTCCCCGAGCTCTCCGATATTGCGCGCGCATTTCCGTATCTCGATCCGAAGCTGATCGGCCACGACACTGCGTATTCGGCGATGCTCACGTTTCTCCCGCCCGGCATCCTCGGTGTGATGGTGGCAGGGCTGCTGGCGAGCTACGTATCGACCATCTCCTCGCATCTCAACTGGGGCACGTCGTACCTCGTGCACGATCTGTATCGCCGCTTCATTCACGCCGATGCGACGGAACGTCACTACGTGCTCGTCGGGCGGCTGGTCACCGGCCTCTTGATGCTGCTCGCCGCCGGCATGACCTTCCTGCTCGAGTCGGCCCGCACCAGTTTCGAGCTGCTGCTGTCGATCGGCGCGGGCTCGGGATTGCTGTACCTGATGCGATGGTATTGGTGGCGCATCAACGCCTGGAGCGAAATTGCCGCCATGCTGGTCTCGTTCGCGGTGTCGGTCGGCTTCTTCGTCGCCGGAAAGATGGGCAGCGCCACGGCTCCCAACACGGTGCTGCTCGTCACCGTGTTTGCGACCACCGTCGCGTGGATCGCCGTCACCCTCGCCACCCGTCCCGAGAACGAAGCCACGCTCGTTCGGTTCTATCAACTGGTGCGGCCGGCCGGCCCCGGCTGGGGCGCGATTCCCTTGAAGGCCGGTGTCGGCCCATCGCCAGACAGCATTTCGATGCAGCTGCTTGGCTGGGTCCTCGGCTGCATGTTCATTTACGCGACGCTCTTCGGCGCCGGCAGCGCGATTTATGGAAATACCCCACAGGCGCTGGTCTTTCTCGTGGTCTGGGTCCTCAGCGGAGCGGGACTGATCCGAATTGTGGCCACCAACTTCAGCGCTCGATAGCTGATGGGCTTTGGACCCATAATGGTTCTAGCCCAGCCATTGCCTCCGGAGGTTCCTGTGAAGAAGTTCGCGCTCACGCTCGCTATTGGTTTGCTCGCTGCCGCCACCGCATCCGCGCAAACGCACACCTACAAGGTGCTGGCGACCAGCAAGACCTCGACGATGCAGAAGGAAATGCAGGAGGCGGGCGACGCCGGCTTCCGCTTTGTTGCCGTGATGGGCGGCGAAACCGGAGTGGGCGGCAAAGAGGTGGTCGTGCTGATGGAAAAGGTCAGCGGCGATTCGAACGTGTACGGATATCGCCTGCTGGCCACCAACAAGACTTCCACGCTGCAGAAGGAGTTGCAGGAAGCCGCCGACGGCGGGTTCCGCGTGGTCGGGCAAACGGTGTTCGAGAGCGTCTTCGGCGGCAAGGAGACGGCGGCCATCGTCGAGAAGGCCGGCGCGGCGACCGCCGAACGCTTTGAATACAAGCTCGTGGCGACCACGAAAACCTCGACGATGGAGAAGGAACTGAAGGAGCTGGCCGACGCCGGCTACCAGGCCACCGGTCTTACGGTTGGCAAGACCGCGCTCGGCGGCAGCGAGCTGGTCGTCATTACTCGGCGGAAGGCGAAGTGACGTTCCGGGCATTCGCGTTTCGGCGCGAATGCCCAGATGTCGGCGAATGTGCCAGACTTACGTCACACCTCATGACAGCCAGAGACTTCCGGCGCATTGCGCTCGGCATGGAAGGCGCCGTGGAAGCCTCACACATGAACCACCCAGACTTCCGCGTCAACGGGAAGATCTTCGCCACGATTCACCCCGACAACGCGCAGGGCATGGTCAAGCTCACGCCCGAGCAGCAGGAGCGGTTTATCCGCGAGCAGCCGGGGACGTTTCATCCCGCCGCCGGCGCCTGGGGCCGGCAGGGCAACACCATGGTGACCTTCGAGCAGGCCAACGACGATGCCGTGGGTGAGGCGATGACGCTGGCGTGGCAGAACCTTGCGCGCGCGGCGAAGAACGAAAGCGGTATTCGACGCGCACGAGCCGCCCGAATCGGACGCACTCGAAGGTAGTTAGACCCACTCGCTCGCGCGAGTGGAGCAAATCCCGCTCCACTTCACGGCACTGCGCGGCGATCCGTGACACAATCAGTGCATTCCACAACAAGAAAGTAAGGACCCAAAAATGAGCGCTATTCGTGTCGGCAACTACGTCACTCACTCGATGAGGCCGGCGTGGGGCGTCGGCAAGGTCTTCGGCCAGAGCCAGCAGCACATCCTGGTCGGGTTTGTCGGCCTTCCCGAAGACGAACGATTCAAGCGCATGGAAATGCGTCCCGGTCTACTCGAGCGGTCCGACGTCAAGAACGACGCGGAGCTCGATTCATGGAAAGTCGAATGCGATTCGACCTGCCACCCCGTGCTGGCGACGGTAAGGGCCAAGCGCACCGCCAAGGCGGCGCTCTGGACCCGCGAACAGGGCATGGAGAAGTTCCTCAACAAGTACAACGGCGGCTTTCCGGATGCGTGGTACCGATCGTCGCATCGCGATCCGCGCTTGAAGCAGCACCAGCTGTGGAACGAGCTGCTCGGCGGCGGCAAGCTGCGCGAGTTCGCCACGGACAATCCGCACATTGCGGCGCAGCACATCCTCAAGGTGATGGATCTGCCCGACAAGCCGCTGCTCCACGCCAAGAACGAACTGCCGCGGCTGCGCGATGCGTTCATGCGCACCGAGCGGATGCCCGCGTTTCTGATCGCGCTCGCGGACCTGCTCGACGCCGAACGCCCCACCGCGGCTCTGTACGACGCGTATCTCACGGCGTTCGCGGCGCTCGCGCCGGCCGGCCAGAAATCGCCGATGTCGTGGCCGATCGTCACCTCGCTGCCGTACATCGCGAAGCCCCAGGCCCACGTGTTCCTCAAGCCCGCCTCGATGCGTAACGCCGCGGCCGGCCTCGGTGTGGACTTGAAGTTCAAGTCGACGCCGAACTGGGCCACCTACGACCGGACGCTGACGTTCGGCAGGGGCCTGCTCGAGTTCATCGAACCGAGAAGCGGCGCCGACATGATCGACGTGCAGGCGTTCATCGGCGCGCTGGTCGAGTAGGGCTCACCGCACACCTTACAAAGTCTTAACGTTGTTAAGACTGCGAACGGGTGTAGAAATCGGGCATGACAATGCGCAGCGCCTGGCGGGCGATCGCGTTCAGTCGTGCTGATCTCGGGAACCGGCGTGTCAGCCGGTTCCGGTCGTGCAGACCGGGCCGCCGCCGGAAATCAGGCAGCTGGTCGATGCCGTCGTCCAGGCCGTCAACGGCGGCAGCGCGGAAGCCTGGGAGGCGTTTGCCCAGGCGCGCTATGCGCCGGAGCTGCTGAAGAAGCAGACCGCCGCCGAGCGGGCGGAGGAATATCGCCGGCTCGTTGATGCCTTCGGCAGCGTCTCGCTCGGCCGGGTGCAGCGCAAGGGTCCGGACGCTCCCCTCGAATTGAACGTGAAGGGCGCCAAAAGCGCCGGTGTCATTGCCGTCGATATCGACGGCGTCCTGCCCCCGCACATCCTCAACCTGACGTTCACGGCCGGCGGCGGATCGCCGGCAGCGGGCGGGGTTGCTGCGCCGCCGATCGATCGCACGCTTGCCAGCGCGGAGATCGAGCAGCGGCTCGATGGCTACTTCACCAAGCTCGCCGCAGACGAGGTGTTTTCCGGCGTGGCGCTGGTGGCGCGCGAGGGCGTGCCGGTGTTCTTCAAGGCGTTTGGCCTGGCCGACCGCGAGAAGAACATCCCCAATACCATTCGCACGCGCTTCAACATCGGCTCGATCAACAAGATCTTCACGCAGCTGGCGATCCGGCAGCTGATTAGCGCCGGCAAGCTGTCACCCACCGACACGCTCGGCAAGTTCTACCCGGACTACCCGCAGGCGGCGAGCCGCGGCGCCACGGTGGAGCAGTTGCTGACGCATCGGGGCGGGCTGGCGGACATCTTCGGTCCGGAGTTCGGCAGCACGCCGAAGGATCGCTTCGCCTCGAATGCCGAGTACTTTCGTTTCATCGGCAGCCTGCCGCCGGCCTTCGCGCCTGGCGAACGCAATCAGTACCTGCAACGGCTGCTACATCGCCCTCGGCGCCATCGTCGAGCGCGTCTCCGGAATGCCGTACGAGAAGTACGTGGCGGAGAACGTCTTCAGCCGCGCCGAGATGACCAGCACCGGCTATCCGCGCAGCGATCGCCCCGAGGCCGACATCGCGCTTGGCTACACCCGCCGCGGCGGCGACACCGCGCTCAGAAACAACATCGCCATGCACGGCGTCACCGGCAGCGCCGCCGGTGGCGGCTACTCCACCGCGCTCGATCTGCTGACCTATGCGAAGGCTGTTCGCGCCGGCCGCTTTCCCGGCGTCGAGCCGGGAATTGGCGCCGCTGGCGGCGCGCCTGGTATCAACGCGGTGCTCGAAACACGCGGGGAGTGGGTGGTGATCGTGCTGACCAATTTCGATCCGCCCACCGGCGAGCGGATCGGGATTGCCATCGCGGACGCGCTGGAGCGCTAACGAATCAGAGGATCGAGGTGCTCTTGCCGCCGAGCACCGCGACCACCCGGTCGATGTCGTCGTGGGTGTTGAACACCGACACCGCGAGGCGGATGCGATTCTCGTTGCCGATCACCGTCGCCGCCACGTGCGCCGCCTGCAGCATCTTCGTCGTCGAGGCCGCGTCCTTCAGTTCGAACGCGACGATCGGCGTGTCGGTGCCCATCGGCGTGAGCGCCTTGTAGCCAAGCGGCGGCAGTTCCTTCTGCAACCGGTCGGTCAGCTCCTTCGCGTGCGCGGCGGATGTTGGTGAGGCCGCACTTCACGACGTAGTCGATGCCGGCGTTCACGGCCGCCGCCATCACCACCGGGATGCCGCCGGTTTCATACCGCGCCGCGCCGGGCAGGGGTTCCCAGGTGAGCTGTGCGCGGTTGAAGTTCGTCACCTGCCGATGCCCGAACCTGGTCGTCGGCAGCACCGTGCCCTGCAGATCCTCGCGGACGTAGAGGAAGCCGATGCCGCGTTCGCCCATCAGCCACTTGTAGGTGCCGGTCGAGGCGAAGTCGATGCCGAGCGCCTTGACGTCGATTGGCATCGCGCCGACGCCCTGGATGATGTCGGCGAACACATGCGCGCCGCGCGCATGCGCAATCGCGCTCACCGCCTTCGCATCGTGCATGAACCCGTTGACGTTCGACACCAGCGCCATCGACACCAGCCGGGTGTTCTTGTCGATCGCCTTGGCCATGTCTTCCGGATCGATCGCCCAGTTCTTGTGCTTGACGATGCGCAGCTCGACGCCTTGCTTTTGCAGCTCCTTGTACATGTAGAGCGAGGAGGTGAAGTGCAGCTCGTCGATGACGATGTTGCTGCCCTTTTTCTTCGCCAGGTCGAGCCCCAAGACGACGATGTTTTCGCCGTCGGAGGTGTTGGCGGTGTAGGCAATTTCTTTGGCGGTGGCGTTGATCAGCGCGCCGAACTTCTTCTTGAGCTCTTCCTGTTTGGCCGCGCCAAAATCCGAGCGTCCCTCGCCGGCGCCGTAGAGCCGGTAGTCGATGACGTTCTTCATGGCCTCGGCCGCGAAGGTGCCCACCGGGTGCATCGACGCCGAATTCAGGTACGTCTCGGTCGAGACCGAAGGGAAGTGGAGGCGCACCGAGGGAGGGAACACTCCCGCCCGCGCCGGGTTCTGCAGCAGTCCCGTGGGGTCGGCCTTCTTCAGCTCCGCGGCTTCCGCGAACGTGGGCAGGTGGACGGCCGTCGCCAGCGCACCGGTGGTGGTGAGGAACTCGCGTCGATTCATTTCGGCCTCGTTACCGCATTCTACGCGGTTCCAGGGGTTCCAGTTCGGGTTCCAAAGGCAACGTTCGAGCGGAGTTCCAAGGTTCTGAACCCTGGAACCACAGAAGAACGACGCCTTTGGAACAGTTGGAACCCTTGGAACCCTTGGAACCCGCGTCAGTCGAGCTCCCTCGTCACCCACATGAACTGCTGCACGTCGATCATGTCCTTCGCCCCGAGCGGCGCCAGGCGCGCCAGCAGGGCGTTGCTCATGCGCAGGAACAGGTCGTAGGTTTCCCAGTTCGGGGTGGTGTCGTACTTCAGGTTCAGGCCCATGCGCGCGGCGATCACGTCGGTGTTGGTCGGCTTGAGCGGCAGGAAGCGTTTCGGGTCGGCCAGAAACGGCAGCAGCGTGACGATCGGCCAGGTGTGTACCTTGCCGCCGTCGGCCGGCAGCTTGCTCACCGCTTCGGCCATGGCCTTGAATGTCTGCTGGCCCGGGCCGGCGATGAAGGCCAGCGTGCTGGCGAGCACCAGGGTCGAGGCCTCGTCGGCTTTCACGAACGCCTTGTGCACCGCCTTCACTTCGAACGGCGACAGGATGTTGGTGGCGCGGAAGATGCCGTCGAACGCGCCGGCGATCTCGGCGTGCTTGGCTTGCTCGACCATCGCGGCGCCGCGGCCGTCGCCGAAGTTGGCCTGGAACACGTCCGCCGCCGCGCGCTTGTTGCGCAGGTCGTTATCCAGGAACTTCTCATCATCAAATTTGGCCGGGTAGGTGGCTTCGAACCACTGCACCGCGGCGTCGAGATCGTTCTGCAGGTCCTTGACCTTGCGCTTCGAGATCTTCTTGGGCTTGCCGGGACCGGTTTCGATGCCGTCGAGTTCCGGGTCGCTCTGCACGCTCGACTTGGTGATCTGGGTGGCGTCTTCGCGCAGCTTGCGCTGCGGGCCCTGGGGCGAACTGGCCAGCGACGGGAAGTGGATGATCGCGTAGGGCGAGATGATCTCGATGACCTTGCCGCGCTGCCACACTGGATGATCGACAAGGATGCCTACGTCATTGGGCGTTAAAAGCATCCGCACATTCTACGCTGTCGGGGCACAATAGCTGCATTCGGAACTGGCGAGGGAGACGACATGGCAAAGCGGAAAGCGGCGAAGAAACGGGCGGGCGGCGGCGAATCGGGCGGTTCGAGTGTGGAGCCCATGGTGATGGCGCTCGCCGAGCAGCTGGGATCGTTTCTGGGACGAGTCCAGAAGAAGGCCGACGGCTGGCTGGAAAACGACGGCCTGCGGCAGCAGTTGAGCGGGATCCGCGACGGCGCCGCCGACCTGTTGAAGCAGGTGAACGCGTCGGCCGCCTCGGTCAGGAAATCGGTTGCCGCGCCCGCGCCGGCGAAGAAGGCGAAGGCAAAGCCGGCGGGTCGAGCGTCGAAGGGCCGCAGCGGCGGCGTGGTGGATGCCCCGGGCAAGCGGCATCGCAAACCGCCACCGCAGGAACTGTTCGATCCGCGTCTTGGCGAGCCGATGGGGAAGCAGATGGGTCAGAAGAATTTGAAGCGCCGGCCGCACCACGGCTGAGCGGTACGCGCTCGCTCGGCGCGGGGATCGCGACCAGACACTCGTTGCGCCGCGCCTCGCCGGCGCATGGATGCGACCGGCCGCTCATCGTCGCCTCGGCGGCTCGCGCGGCGCGGGCTCGCAACGAGTCGCTCTCGCCGTTTTCGGCTCAGCTCGCCGGGAAAATGTCGCCCCGGCCTGTCAACCGATCGTTCGCCGGCGCTCCATTTTCCGGTGAAAACTCCGCGTCGGCTCGTTCAACGAAATCGGCGAGAGCGACTCGTTGCGCCGCGCCTCGCTCGCGCCAGAGTGCGGCAGGCCGGTCATCGTCGGCCTGGAGCGAGCGCGGAGGCTGATGATGATCGGGCTGTCGCGCTCACGGCGCTGTCGAGGCGCGGGGATCGCAACGAGTCGCTCTCGCCGTTTTCGGCTCAGCTCGCCGGGAAAATGTCGCCCCGGCCCGTCAACCGATCGTTCGCCGGCGCTCCATTTTCCGGTGAAAACTCCGCGTCGGCTCGTTCAACGAAATCGGCGAGCGCGACTCGTTGCGCCGCGCCTCGCCCGCGCCAGAGTGCGGCAGGCCGGTCATCGTCGGCCGGAGCGCGAGCGAAAGCCGGCGGGAGGAGGCCCGATGGCCACCAGGGTGGCCGAGCGCCGAAGGAAAAGCGGGCCGACGGTCGGGTTTCTTGCCGCAACCTCGCTGTGCGCCGCAGCAGCGTCAGTCAGGCGCGAACAGCGAGTTGGTAGCCGTCTGGAGCGAGCGCGGAGGCTGATGATGAGCGGGCTGTCGCGCTCACGCCGCTGTCGAGGCGCGGGGATCGCAACGAGTCGCTCTCGCCGTTTTCGGCTCAGCTCGCCGGGAAAATGTCGCCCCGGCCCGTCAACCGATCGTTCGCCGGCGCTCCATTTTCCGGTGAAAACTCCGCGTCGGCTCGTTCAACGAAATCGTCGAGAGCGACTCGTTGCGCCGCGCCTCGCCCGCGCCAGAGTGCGGCAGGCCGGTCATCGTCGGCCGGAGCGCGAGCGAAAGCCGGCGGGAGGAGGCCCGATGGCCACCAGGGTGGCCGAGCGCCGAAGGAAAAGCGGGCCGACGGTCGGGTTTCTTGCCGCAACCTCGCTGTGAGCCGCAGCAGCGTCAGTCAGGCGCGAACAGCGAGTTGGTAGCCGTCTGGAGCGAGCGCGGAGGCTGATGATGAGCGGGCTGTCGCGCTCACGCCGCTGTCGAGGCGCGGGGATCGCAACGAGTCGCTCTCGCCGTTTTCGGCTCAGCTCGCCGGGAAAATGTCGCCCCGGCCCGTCAACCGATCGTTCGCCGGAGCTCCATTTTCCGGTGAAAACTCCGCGTCGGCTCGTTCAACGAAATCGTCGAGCGCGACTCGTTGCGCCGCGCCTCGCCCGCGCCAGAGTGCGGCAGGCCGGTCATCGTCGGCCGGAGCGCGAGCGAAAGCCGGCGGGAGGAGGCCCGATGGCCACCAGGGTGGCCGAGCGCCGAAGGAAAAGCGGGCCGACGGTCGGGTTTCTTGCCGCAACCTCGCTGTGAGCCGCAGCAGCGTCAGTCAGGCGCGAACAGCGAGTTGGTAGCCGTCTGGAGCGAGCGCGGAGGCTGATGATGAGCGGGCTGTCGCGCTCACGGCGCTGTCGAGGCGCGGGGATCGCAACGAGTCGCTCTCGCCGTTTTCGGCTCAGCTCGCCGGGAAAATGTCGCCCCGGCCCGTCAATCGATCGTTCGCCGGCGCTCCATTTTCCGGTGAAAACTCCGCGTCGGCTCGTTCAACGAAATCGGCGAGAGCGACTCGTTGCGCCGCGCCTCGCCGCGGGCGCCCCTTACGCGGGCTGGGTCTGGCTCGACGTCATGAGCTGCGAGTAACTGAGCTCCGCCGTTGCCGAGTATCGCTGGCGCAGTCACACGTTCCTAGTGGCCGCTCAACGAGCCAGCCACTGCGCCCCTCGCCTGGAACCACCCTGGCGCATAAGATGACCTCATGAAGCTGATGCCGCTTGCGCTTGCCCTGCTGTCGCCGCTCGTCGCTGCGGCGCAGACGCCTCGCTCGATCCGCGACATCGCATCCGGCAGCCACTTCACCCTCGTCGTCAAGGCCGACGGCACCGTCGTCGGCTGGGGACGCGATGCGGATGGGCAGGCCGCGCGGCCGGTGTCCGCCAATCGCGTCGTCGCCGCTCCCGTCACGATCGACCTGCCAGGCAAGGCGCTGCAGGTCGCCATGGGCGATACGACTCAATACGCGCTGCTCGAAGACGGCAGCGTCGTGGCCTGGGGCACGAACGACGAGGGACAGTTGGGCAACGGGCCGATGGGCGCGAGCGGAGAACCGGGCCGCTATCCAAAGCCGTCGATCACGCCGGTGCGCGTGACGGGTCTCGCCAACATCATCCAGATCGAAGCCGGCGCGAAGCACGCGGTGGCGCTGCGCAAGGACGGCACGGTGTGGGCCTGGGGCACGCGAGACGACGGGGCGATTGGCGATGGCGAGCCGAAGACACTGCGGCCGGTGATGGCGATTGGCGCAACGCAGGTGACGGGCCTGCAGGGCATCACGCGGATCGCCGCCAGCGGCCGCCACAACCTGGCGCTCAGGTCGGACGGCAAGGTGATGGCGTGGGGACTGAACCGCGACGGTCAACTCGGCAACGGCACGCGCGACAACGGATGGACGCCGGCGGAGGTGAGCGGCCTCGATCGCATCGTCGGCATTGCCGCGGGGCTGGCCGGCTTTGCCGGCAACTGCTTTTCAGGCGCGGTGCGAGACGACGGCACGGTGTGGACGTGGGGATCGGGCGTGGCGGGCGTGATGGGGAACGGCATGCGAGAACCCGTCGCCCGATGACCCCGGCGGCCGCAACCTGCTGCCGCTGCAGGTGCCGGGCCTGGCCAACGTGAAGACGCTGAGCTTCGGCATCGGCCACGCCGCGGCGCTGCTCGGCGACGGCACGCTCCGGATGTGGGGCCACGACGGATTCGGACAGATCGGCGTCGGCACGTCGAGCGACTACTTACCCGAAGCCCGTGCCGGTCAAAGGGATCACCAACGTGTCGGCTGTCTACCTGGGCAGCATGCGCTCGTTCGCGGTGCGAACGGACGGCACGTTGTGGATCTGGGGCTTCGGGTCGACCGGCGGGCAGGGGATCCTGGGGAGGAATCTCCGCGTGCCGACCCTGATGGAGTTGCCGTAACGCGGACGACGAAGATTCACCACCGGAAGGCAGTATTGGCGGCGGCCCCGGCGAGTCGCGCGGTCAGGGCACTGGCAACCTGGTGATCGAGATACGGAATATCCACTCGATGCGAGAACTCGCCGGCGCCGGCCGTATCCACCCGCACGCGCGCCATCGCCGCGCGGCGATCGAACGGGGTCTGATGCAACGCCACTGCCTGGATCTTGTTGACGCGCGCGATCGTGATCCGCTGCGAGATCCACCCGCTGCGCATCATCACCACCTCGTCACCCTCGGCCCACCGGAGATGCGCCACATACAGCCGTGTTTTGATCACGCCCCATAGCAGCATCACGATCAGCACGCCGATGGCGCCCCAGCCAATCAGCAGCGCCGCAATCGCGGTGGCCAGCGCCGTGAAGATCAGCCACGGCTTGATCGCGCGCGCAAAGGCGCGCGGATGCACCGGGTGCCACTCTACCGCGCTCAAGTCGAAGCCAGGCACGACCTGCTGCAACAGTTGCGGCAGGGCGTCCTGCCGAATCAACGGCGCGAGCCATTCTCGAACGTTCGCGGCTTGTTGGGTGCCCGCCCCGCCGGCGGTGGCGACCCGCACCGTTGCGCGCTTCAACCACCGGTGGAACGGCCCGGCGTCGATGGTGATCGCCTGCACGCGCCGCATCGGCACCGTGGCCGCCACTTTCGTGAACAGGCCGTACTCGCTGCGCAGATCCTCGCCGACGCGGGTCAGGCGAAAATCATACAGACGAACCAGCGCCCAGACCATCGACACCACACGCACCAACACGACAAGGGCCGCAACCATCGCTGCAGCGATTCCAATGCCCGCGATCGGCAGCGGCCCACCGTCAAGAACCGCCCTGATCAGCTCGCGAACAGTCCCACGGTCGACGTTCGCCCCGACGGCAAAGGCACCGTCCGAGAGACGGTTGAACACACCCGTCTCCCAGCCGAGTCCGAACGCCGTGCCGATCAGGACCATCCCCTTGTTCTCGAGGAACCCGAACAGCAGGACCTCGCGGAAAGGAAGATGCAAGAGGACGGGGTGGGTAGGGTGCGGGAGGGCGGCGGTGCCGGGGTGCGACAGGTGCCGGCACGGCTCGCGATCGGTCGCCGAACACCCTTTCGCGCAGTTCGTGCAGCGCCGACAAGGGAAGAACGCTCAGGCGCGCTTCCTCTTCCTTGCCGCCCCCGGTTTCGACGCGCACTTCGACCACGCCGAGCAGGCGGTGAACGATGTTCTGGATCGCATCGACGTTCTGAATCCGCGAGAACGGGACGTGACGCTCGCGACGGAAAATCAGGCCCGAGCGGATCACCAACTCGTGGTCGTCGTAGCGAAGCCGGAACGTCAGGTAGCGAATGACGGAGGCAATCGCGGCGGGAACAAACAGCACCAGCAGCCACGCTTCCCACCCCGACGGGATGCCGCGGGTCGCGCCCCACGGGCCGCCGGAGGACTGCGACGCGCCGACGATCACCAGCACCGCCGGCACGGCGAAGTTCTTGGCATGCTTCACCAGGTCAAACAGCAGGGTCGCCGGATGCAGCCGCTGTTCAGACGGCATCGCCTGTCCCCGATGGCAGCAGGTGCTCACGAATACGCAACGCGCGGCCGTGCTCGAGCCCACCGAGCTCGACCTTCGCGTGGTCGGTGCCCGCGGTGTAGATCACCAGCGTGCCAAGCCCATAGCGGCGCTCGATCGGCCCCTGCGACACATCGATGTGCTGCACGCGCGACCGCGGCACGTTGATGACGACGCGCCAGTAGACGCCCTTTCGGATCTCGATGCCCTGCTCGTCAACCCGATATGAAGTGTGCTGATACGCGCGCGCGGGCCAGCGATAGGCGTGCCACGCGCCGAACAGCGCCAGCACCAGCCAGAGGCCCGGCAACACGACGCGCAACACGCCAGGCATGTCGTCGCTGACCAGCAAGGCGAAACTGACGCCGATGAGGGAGCCGGCAGCGATACCGGCGATGACGATGCCGCCGGCGATCCGCTCGAGCGGGATGACTTGCGGATCGAGGCGGTGGTCGAGGCCGTCGGCGAAGACACTCGGATCGGTCACGGTGTTGATTCTAGATGAATGTCACGTTCATCGATCCCGCCGCTCATCGACGTGATGGATCTCGAAGCCGTGGCCCTAAGGCCTTCGTTTGCCGCAGTCGAGTCCGGGAAGTGAGCTTAAGGTTTTGTGACGTTTTGCCTGCTCGCTCGATGTGGCGTCTTGCTGACTCGCTTCGGGACGCCGCCATCGATCGACACCGTGACCACTGAGGCTCGGTACTTCTTGTAGTACTTTCCCCGGACGCCCTTGCTGAAATCGACCTCGGGCATCTCTTCCGCTTCGACTGCAGGCTTAGCGCTGGTTTTCTTCATATTCGAACCGCTCGCGCGGGGTGGCGCGCCTGGCGCCTATCAACCGGATTCTACCATCGTCGACAGTGTGGCTTACGACGAGGAGACGGCCGCGGTTGGAGACGCCGATGATCAGCATGCGGATCTCGTCGATCGAATGATCCGGGTCCTCGATCGTTACCGTATAACGGATCCGCAAATACCTCCCGGGCTTCATCGAAGCTGACGCCGTGCTTCGCGACGTTGGTCGTGGCCTTGTTGGAGTCCCATTCGAATCGCAGTTCCACGCGTCAGCGTTGAAGCGAACGGGATGCCTCAAGTGAAGTTGCGCATTATCGAAGGATTAGACGATGGTGGCTCAAGGCCTCGGCAGTTCTTGCCGGGCTTCCAAGCACTTCGCGATGCAGAATCTGCGATCGTTCGAGGCCGCAGGGTGTGGGTGCATATAGCTCGGCGCGGTAATCGCAACGAGTATCTCTCGCCGTTTTCGGCTCATCTCGCCGGGAAAATGTCGCTCGGCTCGTCAACGGATCGTTCGCCTGCGCTCCATTTTCCGGGTCACAGCTGCGCGTCGGCTCGTTCAACGAAAACGTCGAGAGACACTCGTTGCACCGCGCCTCGGTTCAGGTCATCTTGCTCGCGCGCCTGTCTTTGCGGCCACGGCGGCGCTCAAGCACTCGCCGAGTCGTGGCGCCTGGTGATCCCTTTCGGGGTCGCCGGTCAGTTCTGCGATCTTCTCGATCAGGAGCCTGGTTCGGAGTTCGAGGCTGTCGATGTCGTTCGGGCCTTCCATTTGCGACGACGGTAGCATCGTCGATGGCGACGGCGACCGACCAAAGATCGCGTCGATTGCAGATAGGTCAGTTGACTCGCAATCAGCCGTTTGCCGCCCGCCGACCAGGAAGCGCGGGAGGGTTTGCCAACGTGAAGATTCGCGCCGGCGACGCGGTGTTCCTGCGCACAGGGCGCCGGCCGCAGCGCGCCGAGAAGGGGCCGTGGAACGTGGCGAGGAGCTCGGCCGGCTTCCACGCCTCGGTGATGCCGTGGCTGAAGCAGCGCGACGTGGCGCTGCTTGCAACGACGCTGTCGACGACCTGCAGCCCTCCTTGGGCGGGACGGGCTTTCCGTTGAATCCGCTCGCGACGTTCTAACTGCGCCCGGCCTCGCGCGCGGCCCATTCCCGGGCCATCGCGAGCATCGCGTCTTTTACTTCAGGCCAGTCGTGCAGTGTGGACGGGTCGAAGTCGGCGTCGTTGGGCCAGACGAGGGTATGAAACTCCTCGTCGAGTCGAACCGCGTTGAACATGCGCAGGTCCCTCAGCGGACCGAACAATTGCCCCTCGAGCATCCCTGAAAAGTCGATTCGGCGCGTCAGTCCATCCTCGAACGAGACCTCGAGTTCATACGGGCCAACGATGGAAAACGCGGTGACGCGATGCAGTGGGCGGTGTTCCATGATTCACATCAGCGGGTCAATCTTGAACGATGGTTGCCCGGATTTCAACAGTTCCCAGTTCGTCACGAGTTCATGCTGATGGATCGTCGCCCACGCTTCGACGAGTCGGCGTTGTGGCGCCGGCAGTTCCCCGGCGAGGGCCGCCAGCGTGTCGATGGCAAACACCGCAGACCACTGCTGGTATTTCGCGTGGAAGTGCGGTCGATGATGTTGAATGTCGCGCTCCGAGAACATGCGGATGACGATTCCATAGAAACGAGAGATCTCGGGCATGACCCCGAGGTTGCGAAGCGGATGCCGAAGGCAATCTTCACGATTCCCGAATGAATCGTGACGCGGCACACGGCAGGGTGGCAGATTCTGCTGAGGCCGCCGCACGGTGGTCGCGCAAGAGTTGCGGCCGACGATTCACCAGGCTCAAGGCCTCGGCAATTCTTGCCGGGCTTCCAAGCACTTCGCGATGCAGAATCGGCGATCGTTCCAGCCGCAGGGGTGTGGGTGCATATAGCTCGGCGCGGTAATCGCAACGAGTATCTCTCGCCGTTTTCGGCTCATCTCGCCGGGAAAATGTCGCTCGGCTCGTCAACGGATCGTTCGCCTGCGCTCCATTTTCCGGGTCACAGCTGCGCGTCGGCTCGTTCAACGAAAACGTCGAGAGACACTCGTTGCACCGCGCCTCGGTTCAGGTCATTCATCGCCGGTCAGCTCGACGATCCTTTTGATCAGGAGCCTGGTTCGGAAGTCGAGGCTATCGATGTCGTTCGGGCCTTCCATTTGCGACGAAGGTAGCATCGTCGATGGCGACTGCGATCGACCAAAGATCGCGTCGATTGCGGATAGGTCAGTTGACTCGTGATCAGCCGTTAGCCGCCCACCGTTTAGCCATCGCGGCGAACTCCGCTTCAACGTTGGGCCAGTCATGCAACGTGGCCGGGTCGAAGTCTGCGCCGTTTGGCCACACCAGCGTATAACCTTCGTCGTCGACCCTCACGCCGTTGAAGACAGCGAGTTCCTTCAGGGGCCCGAACAGTTTCCCTTCGAGAACCCTCGTGAATTTGATGCGACGCGTCAGACCATCATCGAAGGTGACGTCGAGCTCGAAGGGGCCGACGATTGAGAACGCCGTCACGCGGTACATCGGATGGTGGTGCATTAGCGGCCCCTCACAGCAATGGCCTGATCTTGAAGGATGGCTGACCGGAATTCAAGAGGCGGCGTTGCAGAATCTGCGGCAATCCGTTATCAGGAACGAAGCAAATGGTGCGATCGCCTATGCCGTCGCGACCTTTGCCTGTCGGAAGAAATCAGCCGGCATCGGCCTACGCAATTGCCACACAAATTGGATCGGCCGTTCTTGCTTGTGTGAAACGTAATCGACCGGGCCAAGGAAGGTGTACGGGACAGTGAGTCCGTCTTGCTTCTTCCGCGACCTCACGAACAGCAGGATGTGACCGCCCAGCTCGCGGTGGTGAATGTAGCGTTGACCGGTTGGCGACCGTTGCGATGTGGTCGATTGCGACTCCCAGTGGAATTGCAGCGGAGAAATCGCGTAGTCCTTGTAAAGCGTCGACGGCGAGTAGTCGCGTTCAGACTTCTCGAGCGTGACGAAGAACAGGTCGGAGTTGGTGGCCTGGTCGCGGTAGGTGCCTTCCCGATGCTGATAGAAATGACCCGGCGTGATGCGTCCGAACGCCGCAAGGATCTCGACCAGGGAATGGCGCGCGTGAATTTGTAGGGGCGGGTCCGTTGGTCGGCGCCCATGCGCAAGGCGGAAGACCTGCCAGTTCAAGCGGGTAGGTCACATGGTCGGCGCGTTCCTCCAGCAGACCGAACAACTCAAGCAACTCCTGGACGATTGCCGGATGCGCCTGGATCGCCTGCATGGCCTCCGCGATGGTCGCTGGTGCTTGACTGCCCCACAGCGTGAAGACGAGGGCTGTGATCAGGCGATCGTCAGCGCTCTCGCCTTTCAGCCACGCTCGATACGCGTCGAGGCGCACCGGGTCATCGATGTGCAGAAGCCGCTTTAATGCGTCGCCCAGCTCTTGCTCGTTCGGCCCTGCCGGAAGAGTGGGCACGCCGGCTAGGCGAGCAAGATCGGACCACGAGCCGGACTTGTAGACATCAAGAAGATCGAGCCCGCTCTCTTCGAGAAACTCCTTGAGCCGCGGTGTCCTGCCGCGGAATCGATCCGAGCTGGCAAGCTCCCGAAGTTCGCGAACCATCGCCGGCCGTTGAGATGGCAGCGCGGTTCGCAGATTCTCGAGGACGATCTCCTTTGCGACTCGGTCCAACTGCATCGTGGAGCCGGCCGGCAGGAAAGGGAATCCCTGCTCGATCTGTTTGCCCACCTCGATTCGCGATGCGCCGGTAATCGCTCGGTAGCGCAGGTCGAAGCGGAACTTGCGGTGCGACTGGCCGATGAAGTCCAGCACCGTTACGCAGTCCTTGCCCTCGAATCGGCGCAGGCCGCGACCCAGTTGCTGCATGAACACGAGCGCGCTCTCGGTCGGACGCAGGAACAGCAAGGTGTCGACGGCGGGTAGGTCGACGCCCTCGTTGAACAGATCCACGGCAAAGAGCGCGCGCAGGTGGCCCTTCTGCAGGTCCGCCAAGGCCTTGCGCCGCGTCTCGCTGTCGGTATTTGCCGAAACCGCCTTCGACGGTAAGCCGGCGTCGGTGAAGCGTCGAGCCATGAACTCCGCGTGCGCAATGCTCACGCAGAATCCCAGCGCTTTCATCGCCGTCACATCGCACAGCTTGTTCTGTAACTGCTGCAGCACCAATCGCACGCGCGCATCGTCTCCGGTGTAGAGGCGCTCGAGTTCGCCGACGTCATAGCCCTTCCGCGACCACTCGACGCTGGACAGATCGGTGTTGTCGCTCAGGCCGAAATACTGAAACGGGCACAGCAGGCCGCGCTCGAGCGCGTCCCAGAGCCGAAGCTCGACTGCAATGTGATTGTCGAAATAGCGAAGGATGTCGGCGCTGTCGGTGCGCTCTGGTGTCGCGGTCAGTCCGATCAGTTCGCGCGGCTGCAGGTGTTCGAGCAGTCGACGATACGTGGGCGCCGTGGCGTGATGGAACTCGTCGACGATCACCACCTCGAACGCGTGGGGATCGAGGTTCGCGAGATCGAGATGGTCCAAGCCCTGCACCGAGGCGAACACGTGCCGCCATTCGTCCGGGCGGTGGCCGTCGACGTAGAGCTCGCCGAAGGCACCATCCTTCAACACCTGCCGGAATGCGCCGAGGCTCTGCCGGAGGATCTCCTGGCGATGTGCGACGAACAGCAGGCTCGGATCGCCCATTTCGCTGTCGAAGACGCTTAAAGTCGAGCGCCGACACAATCGTCTTTCCTGTGCCGGTAGCAGCGACGACGAGATTGCGATGTCGGTTATGACGCGAGCGCTCGACAGCGAGCTTCTCCAGCATTTCGGTCTGGTGAGGCCAGGGCGTGACGTCGAGGAAGTTGAGCGGGAAATCGCCACCTGAGTCTGAGGGTGGTGCAAGCGCGTTGGTGAGCCGATCGCCATCGCGTGCGGGGTCGTAGTCTTCGTATTCGGGGCTCTGCCAGTAGCTGTCAAAGGTCGCGTCGAACTTCTCGAGGATGTCGGGCGACGTCACCTGCGAGAGGCGAACATTCCACTCGACGCCGTCGATCATCGCGGACTTCGAGAGGTTGGATGAGCCAATGTAGGCGGTTGAGTAGCCGGTCAATCGTCGGAACATCCACGCCTTGGCATGGAGGCGCGTGGATTGCGTGTCGTAGGAGACTTTCACCTGCGCGCCGAGGGCTACCAGCCAGTCAAGCGCCTTCCGTTCGGTGGACCCCGTATAGACCGTCGTGATGACACGTAGAGGACGCCCAGCGCGGCAGTGGTCGCGGATCTGGTCCTCGAGCACACGGATGCCGTGCCAACGGACGAACGCGCAGAGCAGGTCGATGGAGTCGGCGGATGGAATCTCGTGCTGTAGCGCGTGCGCAAGGCTCGGCTCGCCGCGCGCGTTCACGAGGAGGTCGGAGTCCGACAGCGGCACAAGCGGCGCGACGATGTCGCGATCCTCCCCGAGTGTGCCGCCAGCTCCTTGAATCGACCGAAGCTGTTCGACTGGCACTTCGAGCAGGTCGCCAGCCGCACCAAGGCCTTTGATGATTTCGTTGGTGAGTGCGGCCTGAGCCGACTCTCGTTGCTCCGCCGGCAGCGAGCGCAGCGCTCGGGCGACGACGCCCGCAATGTGCCGCGCGAGAGTCACGCTCGCTTCGGCGGGGTCTACGGCGCGTTTCCTGACCCGCGCCTTGTCGGGTCCGAACTCAAGGAGCTGTGCCTTCAGATCAGCGGTGATGAGGCGCTCGTAGAGACCGAAGGGCAGGTCTTTGTGTCTATCAGCCATGCCGAAGCGCCGCCAGGTTACTCGAAGGCCCTGGCGTTGTCATTAATACTCAGGGCTCGCCGCCGGAGATTTGACGGGAGCATTCCACTCCGGGAGACTCAATTCAGGGCAAGGCGTCAGCACATCGGCGGATACACTACCGATCTCAGATGCGCGTTCTCGACGGCCAACTCGCTCTCTCTCCCTCGGACCTCGCGAACTTCCTCGCCTGCCGCCACCGCGCGGGCCTCGACCTGGCAGTTGCCAAGAAGCTGCTGACGCGACCGGCACCGACGAACCCATACGCCGCGATCTTGCAGAAGCACGGCGACGATCACGAGCAGGCGTACGTCCAGTCGCTTCGAGCCCAGGGATCGAGCATTGCGAACGCACGCCCGAGTGATGGGACGCGTCCTGATGAATCGACCCGGCTCACGCTGGAAGCGATGAGGGCCGGCGTGGACGTGATTGTTCAGGCGCGATTGCAGTGTGACGACATAGCAGGCTACGCCGACATCCTCCGCCGTGTTGAAACGCCCAGCGCGCTGGGCGCCTGGTCGTACGAAGCGCACGACACCAAGCTGGCGCGCGAGACCAAGGGGGGCACCATCCTTCAACTGTCCGCCTACTCCGACATGCTGGGCGGCATGCAGGGCCGAGTCCCCGAATCCTTCTCGGTCGTCACGCCCGTCGTGGTCGAGGCGTATCGCGTTGCCGACTATGCCGCCTACTACCGGATGGTCCGACGGTCGTTGACGGAGGAAGTAGCAAGGGGACACGAGCGTCTCATCTCCGACTACTACCCTGAACCCGTGGACGCCTGTCAGGTCTGCGTGTGGGCGGGGAGGTGCGAAGGCCGTCGACGCGCGGATGATCACCTGTCGTACATCGCCAACTCCGGGCGGTCTCATCGCGTCGAGTTGGTCGCGCAAGGCATGCCGACATTGACCGCCGCGGCGGAGATGGCGGTGCCCGTGACGTTCAAGCCCGCCCGGGGTGCAAGAGAGACCTACGACCGCATTGGCTGGCCAGGCGCGTGTCCAGCACCAGCAGCGAACCGAGAAGCGACCCATCGTCGAGATGCTGCCGATCGTGGAAGGGGCAGGTTTGCGGCGGCTGCCCTCGCCCTCAGCCGGCGACCTGTTCTTGGATCTCGAGGGTGCCGCATTCGCTCGAGACGGTGGCCGCGAATATTTGTTCGGCCTCTGGTCGGGAAATGAATATCGCGCGTGGTGGGCAGTGGACGATGCGCAAGAGAAGGCGGCGTTCGAAGAAGTGGTCGACCTCATCGAGGAGGTGGCGCAGTCGAGCCCCGGTATGCACGTATACCACTTCAATCACTACGAGCCGACCGCCTTCAAAAAGCTCGCCGGCAGGTATGTGACCCGCGTCGAGTCCCTGGACAAGTTGCTTCGTGCCGAGCGTTTCGTCGACCTCTACCCAATCGTCCGGCAAGCCGTCCGCGCGGGCGTGGAGAGCTACTCCATCAAGCAGATGGAGCAGTACTACGGCTTTACGCGCCAAGTGGTCCTCGCCAACGTGCGCGAACCGCTCATGGCGGTGGAAATGGCGCTCGAGCATAACGCTGTGGATGCGCTCGCGACAGAGATTCGCGACGCCGTGCAGGGCTACAACCAAGACGACTGCCGCTCGACCCAGGCTCTTCGTGACTGGCTCGAGAAGCTGCGCACGGAGGCGATTGGCGGCGGAGCAGACGTGCCGCGCCCAGAGGTGGAAGTCAAAGCGGTACCAGGAGAAGACGGTCGCCCTGCAGAAGCGAGCCGAGGCGGTGCGCGCGCGCATTGTCTCATCCATCTCGGCCGATGCCGCGGACCCGTCGCACCCGGACCACGCCCAGTGGCTGCTGGCCTATCTCGTGGACTGGCATCGCCGTGAGATCAACGCCGAGTGGTGGGAATTTTTCCGGCTCCGTGACCTGCCGGAGGAAGACCTGTTCGACGAGCGCAAGGCCGTCGCCGGACTGAAGTTCGCGGAGTATGTCGGACCGTTCATCGGCAAGAACGGCAAGCCCACGAGTTCCAGAATCGACCGCTATACCTATCCACCTCAGGACATAGAGATCGGTGAGGGCGACAAGCTCAAGCTGCAGGTCGACGCGCCGTTCGGCGAGGTGGTGGGCCACGACCGCAGTTTGCGCACACTCGACATCAAGAAGGGTAAGGCTGCCTTCGAGGTTCATCCGGCCGCCGCTTTCGCGTTCGACGCGTTCGCCACCGACGTGCAACAGGAGGCGGTGATCGCGCTCGGCGAGTCCGAAGACAAGAACATCAGGGAGAGTAGCGCAATGCAGTTGCTCCTCCGGCGTGCCCCCCGCCTTCGGTCGCAACCGTTCGCGCGACGGGCGAACGAGTCCGAGCAGGACTTTGCCATTCGCATTGTGACCGATCTCGATCGCACGACCCTCGCCATTCAGGGACCCCCGGGAGCCGGCAAGACCTACATCGGCGCTCAAATGATCCTGGCGTTGGTTCGCGCCGGCAAGAGAGTTGGTGTCACCGCCAATAGCCACAAGGTGATCCACAACCTCCTCGCGGATGTTCTGAAGTACAGCAGGCCCGAAGATGGGGTCAAGGTGGCGGCGAAGGGCGACGATGACGATGGCGACGCCATTCGAATGGTCGCGGGTAACGAAGCGCCGTTGCAGGAGCTGCTGAGCGGCGACGTCAACGTGCTTGGAGGCACTTCCTGGCTCTGGGCACGACCCGAATACGCTGCGGCGGTTGACGTGCTGTTTGTCGATGAGGCCGGGCAAGTCTCGCTGGCGAACGTCCTTGCCGTTTCCCGTGCCGCGAACAGCATGGTGCTGCTTGGCGATCCGCAGCAGTTGGCGCAACCCATCAAGGCCAGCCATCCAGATGGAGTCGGTGCATCAGCGCTGGACCACGTGCTGGCGGGCCATCAGATCATGCCGCCGGAGCGCGGCATCTTCCTGCCGATCACCTGGCGCATGTCGCCAACGCTGACCGCGTTCACATCGGAACTGTTCTACGAAGGCAAGCTCACGGCGCGAGAAGGGCTCGGGCGCCAGGTGCTGAGCGGCGTCGAGGCGCTCGCCGGATCGAAGTTGTGGATAATTCCCGTCGATCACGATGGATGCCAGAGCGCATCGAATGAAGAGGTTGACGCCGTTATCGCGTTAGTCGAGCGACTGCTGGCGCCAGGTTCGATGTGGGTAGACGAGAAGGGTGAGGCGCGACAACTCACCGGCGACGACATCCGCGTCGTCGCGCCGTTCAATGCGCATGTGAACCGGATTGCGGAGAGGATAGGCGCGCTCGTTCAGGTCGGGACGGTCGACAAGTTCCAGGGCCAGACGTGCGCCGTGGTCATCTATTCGATGGCGACGTCCCGTCCGGAAGATGCTCCGCGAGGAATGGAGTTTCTCTACAGCCTGAATCGGCTCAATGTCGCCACTTCTCGAGCAAGATGCGCCGTGTTTCTCGTCGCGTCGCCGCGACTGCTCGGGCCTGACTGCCGAACGCCAAGACAAATGCGATTGGCGAATGCGTTGTGTCGCTACGCGGAAATGGCATCGACGCCGAGCGCTTCATAAAGCCTATTCGACTAAGAAATCCAAGAGCGCCCAGGGGGTCACGGAGTCGACAGCGCCTGACCTTGAGCGCAAACGACTGGATCGAGCAGCCCGTATCGGGCGAGATCCCGAACGATCTTGCGGTCTGGGATTACCAACGTCTCAGATGTTGCGTACTTCTTCAGTCTGACGCGTAGTTATTCGATTGCCGTCAGCGCCGACTTCGGATGCACCGCGTCCGGATCCTTCACCGCAAACTCCTCCGGCTTCACCTTGACCCCGTGCCGCGCCGCCCACACGCGCGTGAACTCGGCGCCGAACAGCAGGATCTGACACGAGTAGTAGACCCACAGCAGCAGGATCATCATCGACCCCGCCGCGCCGTAGCTCGGCGACGATCGCGCTCTGGCCGAGATACCAGCCGATCACCTGCTGGCCAATCGTGAACAGCACCGCCGTCACCACCGCGCCGGTCGTGACGTCGCGCCACCGCAGGCGCACGTCGGGCAGGAAACGGAACAACAACGCGAACAGCCCGGTCGTCACCACGGTGGAGACCAGCGTGTTGACGATGGTCCACAGCCAGGCGTTGGCGGGCGAGATCGCGAACAGCCACGCGTTGAGCGCGGCGAGCGAGGCCGTCACCGAGAGCGAGACCAGCAACAGGAAGCCGATCGCCACCACCAGGCCGAACGACCGCAGCCGATCGATCACGAACGCGTAGAGATAGCCGGTCGGCCGCGGCTTCACGCGCCAGATGGTGTTCAACGCGACCTGCAGCTCGAGAAAGGCGCCGGTGGACGCGATCAGAAATGCGATGCGCGCCGAGCAGCGTGGCGAACGACACCGGACGGACGCCGCGCCGCCGCCTCGAGCAGGTTCTGCACGGTGAGCGCGCCCTCGCGGCCGACCAGGCGATCGAGCTGGCCGACGATCTCGGCGCGCACCGTCTCGGGACCGAACACCATGCCGGCAATCCAGGTCGCCGCCAGCAGGACCGGACCGATCGCAAACAGGGTGTAGAAGGCGAGCGAGGCGCCAAGCCGCGTGCAGTCGTCGTCCCACCACGCCCGGGCGGCGCCTCGGAAGGTCCGCAGAACTACGAGCTGCGCGCATCGGCCATAGTTGTCGGGTCGCTGGGTTTATTGCCCATCGCTGCACTATTGAACCCTGGCCGCGGGTCATCGCGCGCTCTACAGTCGTCGCAGTGGCCATCACCGACGACACGCTGAGCTCGCTGAAACCCTGGATCACCTTCGCCGGCGCCGTGCTGGTGATCGCGTCCTGTATTGGGCGCAGGCGGTGCTGGTGCCGATCGCGCTCGCGGTCGCTGCTGTCGTTCGTGCTCGCCCCGCCGGTGACCTGGCTCGAGCGCTGGATCGGCCGCGTGCCCGCGGTGCTGGTCGTCGTCACGCTGGTGTTCGCGCTGCTCGGCCTCGCCGGCTGGGGCCTGATGCGCCGGGTCGACAACCTCGCCAACGACCTGCCGACCTATCGCGTCAACATCGCCGAGAAGATCGCCGACATCCGCGGCGCCGGCAAGGGCGGCACGGTCGAGAAACTGCAGGACACGCTCGAGGAGATCAAGACCGACCTCGGCAAGGAGGACGCGCCGAAGGGACGGGCGCCGCAGCGCGTGTCGATCGACACCGCACCGGAGGGCGTCATCCCCGGCTTCGCCTGGCTCGGCCCGATCATGGGACCGCTCGGCACCGCCGGCCTGGTGGTGGCGTTCGTGATCTTCATGCTGCTCGAACGCCGCGATCTGCGCGACCGGCTGATCGGCCTGATCGGCCACGGCCGATTGACCGTCACCACCAAGGCGTTCGACGAGGCCGGCTCGCGCGTCAGCCGGCAGCTGCTGATGCAGACGCTGGTCAACGGCATCTACGGCATCGCCGCCAGCATCGGCCTGTATCTGCTCGACGTGCCGTACTACCTGGTGTGGGGCATGCTCGGCGCGGTGCTGCGCTACATTCCGTATCTCGGCCCGGTGCTCGGCGCCGGCGCGCCGATCCTCGTCAGCCTCGCCGCGCTGCCGGGCTGGATCGGTCCGCTCTGGGTGACCGGCATGTTCATCGTGCTCGAACTCTTCACCAACCTGTATCTCGAAACGGTGCTCTACGCGGGCGCCGCGGGCGTGTCGCAGGTGGCGCTGCTGATCTCGGTGGCGTTCTGGACCTGGCTGTGGGGACCGCTCGGCCTGCTGATGGCCACGCCGCTCACCGTGTGCCTGGTGGTGCTCGGCAAGCACGTGCCCGGCCTGACGTTCGTCGGCACGCTGATGTCCGACAACCCGCCGCTCGCCGCCGACTACGGCTACTACCAGCGGCTGCTCGCGCGCGATCCGAGCGAGGCCGCCGAGCTGATCGAGCAGCACATCAAGAACGAACCGGCGGGCACCGTCTACGACGCGCTGCTGCTGCCGGCGCTCAACTACGCCGAACGCGATCGACTGGAGAACCGGCTGTCGCCGGAAGAAGAAGGCGCGGTGATCAGCGCGACGCGGGAACTGCTGACCGACGTCGCGGATGCCGATCCGCCGCCTGCAGCCGCGGTCCACCCAGACGAGCCGACCGAGTCGCCGGCGACGTCGCCGGCCCTCGCGAACCGTTGCGCGTCCTGGGCTACGCCGCCAACGGCGTGGCCGACGAACTGGCGCTGGCCATGCTCGCGCAGGCGCTGAGCGACCTGCCGATCGTCATCGAGATCACCACCGAGCGACTGCTCGCGTCGGAACTGGTGGCGCTGGTGCGGAAGCAAGAGCGTGTCGGTGATCTGCCTGGCCGACCTGCCGCCGAGCCCGCCATCGAAATCGCGTTACCTGATGAAGCGACTCCACGCTGCGATGCCCGATCTGCGCATCATCGTCGGACGATGGAGCCCGCCGGCGATGGCGGATGAGAGCACGCAGGCGTTGAAGGACGCGGGCGCGACGCTGGTGGCGTCCACGCTCGTGGAGACGCGAGAGTATCTCGAGGGTTGGTCGAGATCGTGCGAGTGCCGAGCTCCTACGACGAGCAGCGAGCCGCAGCAATCTCCGAGCGCTTCCGCTTGAACACGCGCATCCAGTCGTCGACGGTGACCGGGCGCTTCTTGCCGTCGGCACCGTCGATCTGCTTCGCCGCGCTTGACGACGTTCGACACGGTGAAGAGATCGCGAATCTGTCGATCGCTCAGCTTCGCCAGCTGCGTCGGCCAGGAAGCGGCGGCCGGCTTCGCTGATCATCGGATCCTCGAGGCTGCCGGTGAACGATCGCGGCATGTCGGCGACGCACTTCTTCGCATCCTTCCAGATCACCGTGCTGTCCCAGTCGGCCAGGTTCATCTTGCTGGAGTTGAGCAGGTGGCCTTGCCGAACGAGCCGCCGAGGTCCTTGATCACGAGCCACGCTTCCGCGCAGGTCTCGTTGCCCTTCGGCGTCCTTGCGCTTGCGGCCTTCCTGACGCAGACGATTTCCTGCTGGCCCGGCTTCGAATCCGAATGCTGGATGAACACCGCGAGCAGCTTCAACGCATCGAGCTGCGCGCGCGTGGCGCCGCCGGGCTGTCGTGCCAATCTTGTCGAGCTCGGGAAACGCCCAGCCCTCGTAGCCGGGCACTTCCACCGCGCTGCCGCTCTCACGCTCGATCACCGCCGGATCGTAGACCTCGGTGTCGGTGTCGCCGGGATTGCCGCGCTTCCAGTCGTCGCCGCTCGCCCAGAACGGATCGTCCGGACAATTGCGGCAGGTGACCTTGCGTGGGATACATCACGTCGGCCTGGAAGCCGAGCGCCCACAGCAGGCGGCTGGCCGCCACCTCCGCGTAGACCTCGCCGTTCTTCTCGCCGTACTTCACCTTCACCACATCGTCTTTGCCGAGGTCGCACTGGAACTTCGGCGTCATGCCGGTGAGCGGCTTGTCGGGAAACACGAACGTGCACGTCACCGCGGCGGGGATGCGCTGCGACGCGGGCAGCACCGGGCCGCTGATCATGTTCAGCGACGATGTGTTGATCGAGCGCCAGACGTTGGCGCGCTCCATCACCTGCCTGGCGTTCGTCGACGCTCAGCTTCTTGAGCGTGCGCGGACCCTTCGGCGCCTCGGTGTCGGGATCGGGACCAAAGCGCCCGCTCGCGCACGCCGGTGAGCGATACCGCGAGCAGCTGGCGAGCGCGCGAGAATCAGCTCAGCTGGTCGCATCGAGGTCATCAGCAAGCCTGCAGGCTTCGTTCGCTAGCTCTCCAGTTCCGACTTGAGCGCGCGCATCCGCGCGCCGAGCGCCATCAGCTCTTCGCGCGCCAGCGCGGCGCGGGCCGCGGGGAACATCACCCGTTCCTCTTCCTTGATGTGATGCGCAATGCTTTCCTTCAACACCTTGAACTTCGCGCCCCACTTCTCGTTGTCCTTGCGGACCTTGTGGAGCTCCTTGATCAGGATGTCGGCGACGTGATGCTCCTCGATGCCTTCGAGGACGACGTCGTGGGCCTCGGCGTGGGGGCGCAGCGCGGGATAGAGGATCTGCTCCTCGATCGCCTCGTGCACGGTCAGCTCGCTGGTCAACGCCTTCAGGATGTCGCCGCGGCCCTTGATGGCGCGCTCGGTGGTGGCTTCACCATCCTCGAGCAGCTTCTCGAAGCGGCGGTGATCGGTCTTCGAGCAGCTCGATCGGATCGTTCTCGTTCTTCGACCAGGGCAGACGCTTGGCGATGGTCGCGACCGCGATCGCGGCCATGCCGCGGGCAATGTTGCCGACCGAGGCAAGCGTCGACTGCTTCTTCGCGGGCACGGCCTTGCGCGTCGCCTTCGCGCGCGCGGCGACCTTGCTCCTTGCGGCCTTGCTCTTCGGCGCGCTTCGGCGCGACGCGCTTCGACGCTTTTGCGCTTCGGCGCCTGCCGCTTCGCCTTCGTTGGCTTCGCCTTCGTTGCCTCGGTCTTCGTTGCCTTCTTCTGCCGTCTTCTTAGCCACGTCAGCCTCCGTCTCAGACCGCTCCTGATCGATCTGCAAGAGGCAGGCCAGCTGAGGCGGCAAAGCAGACTAGAATGCGCGGCATGGCCGACTGGACTGCCGCGTTTCGCTACGCGTTCCGCACGCTGCGCCGCCAACCCACCTTCACGATCGTCTCGATCCTGACGCTGGCGCTCGGCATTGGCGCGAATACCGCCATCTTCAGCGTGATCAAGACGGTGGTGCTCAACCCGCTGCCGTACGAATCGCCGGAGAAGATCGCGATTCTGTGGGAGGTGAATCCCGACGGCAACCAGGGCCCGGTGTCGGTGCCGACCTTCGAGGACTGGAAGCGCGAGGCGAAGACGCTGGAATCGCTTGCCGCGTATCGGCACGTCGACTTCTCCTTCAAGGGCCAGGGCGATCCGCAGAACGTGCCCGGGCCTGCGCGCGACGCCGGAGCTGTTCAACGTCCTCAAGAGCAACGCCGCGCTCGGACGCACGTTCACGGCGGATGAGAGCAGTGGTCGGCGCGGATCGCGTGGTGGTGCTCAGCCACGGCTTCTGGTCGCGCGCGCTCGGCGCGGATGCGGTCGGTCATCGGACGCACCATCCAGCTCGACTCCGTCCCCTTCACCGTCGTCGGCGTGATGTCGCCGGCGTTCGAGTTCCCGACCAGCACCGACGTGGAAGTGTGGACGCCGCTGGCGTTCGATCCGAAGGACATGCACGGGCGATCGCGGCGCGCGCGGATCGCTGACGGTGGTCGGACGCATCGCCGGCGACTCCACGCCGCAGCAGGCGCAGGAGGAAGTCAGCGTGATCGCGGCGCGCATCGCGAGCGAGTTCAAGGACAGCAACGCCGGATGGACGCGCGCGCGTGGTGGCGGCGCAGGAGCAACTGGTCGGCGCCTCGCGGCCGGCGCTGATGGTGCTGATGGGCGCGGTGGGATTCCTGCTGCTGATCGTCTGCGCCAACATGGCCAACCTGCTGCTGGCGCGGCTGTCGAGCCGCCGGCGCGAGATGGCGGTGCGCGGCGCGCTCGGCGCGAGCCGCTGGGAAGTGGCGCGGCCGGTGATCGCCGAGAGCCTGCTGCTGTCGTTCGTCGGCGGCGCGCTCGGCCTGGCCGGCGCGTTCGTCGGACTGCGCATGCTGGGCACGATGAAAGAAGCGCAGCTGCCGCGGATGGATCAGATCCAGCTCGATGGCGGCGTGCTGCTGTTCACCACGGTGATCGCGATCGGCGTGGCGCTCGCCTTCGGCTTGCTGCCGGCGCTGCATGCGTCGAAGCAGGAGCTGCGCGACGTGATGCACGAATCGTCCGGCAGCACCGGCGGTCCGTACGCGCGTCGCCTGCTGAGCGCGCTGGTCGTCGTCGAAGTCGCCCTCGCGCTGGTGCTGCTGGTCGGCGCGGGCTTGATGACGCGCAGCTTCACGCAAGCTGCTGCAGGTCAGCCCGGGCTTCGATTCGACCAACCTCGTCGCCGCGCGGGTGTTGCTGCCGGCCACCAAGTATCAGCGCGCGACGCAGGTGCGCTTCTACGAGGACGTGATCGAGCGCGTGCGCCGCGAGCCCGGCGTGATCAACGCGTCCGCGGTGTCGGCGATGCCGCTGCACGATGTCGGCGCCGCCGGCGCGCTGCCGTTCAACGTCGAAGGGCAGCAGCCGCCGCGCACCGAAGATCCGCTGGCCGACGTCCGCATTGTCGCGCCCGGCTACTTCGAGACGATGAAGATCAAGCTGCTGGCGGGCCGCTTCCTCGACGAGCGCGACGGCGAGAAGACCGCGCGCACCAGCGTGATCAACGAGACGATGGCGCGGCGATACTTCCCGAACGAGAGCCCGCTCGGCCGCATCATCCAGAATCCGCACGGCAAGAGCGAAGTGGTCGGCGTGGTCGGCGACGTCCACAACCAGGGGCTTGCGATCGAGATCCGAAGAAGCAGGTCTACCTGCCGCTGAAGCAGAGCCCGACCGCCGGCATGGCGCTGGTGGCGCGCACCGAGCGCGATGCCGCGTCGTTCGGCAACGCCATCCAGCGCGCGATCTGGGAGGTCGATCCGGCGCAGCCGATCTACGAGCTGAGCACGATGGATCAGATCCTCGCGCGCGCGGTGTTCCTGCCGCGGCTCAGCACGACGCTGCTGGCGATGTTCGCGATTGCCGCGCTGCTGCTGGCCGCGCTCGGCATCTACGGCGTGCTGTCGTATTCGGTGTCGCAGCGCACGAAGGAAATTGGCCTGCGCATGGCGCTCGGCGCATCGGGCGGCAACACCGTGGCGATGATCGTGCGCAGCAGCGTGGCGATGGTGGCGATCGGCGGCGTGATCGGACTGATCGCCGCGACGCTGCTGGCGCGCTCGATGGCCGGCATTCTCTACGGCGTCGGGCCGTTCGATCTGCCGTCGTTCGCGCTGGCGCTCGTGACGCTGATGATTGCCGGCGTGGTGGCCAGCCTGCTGCCGGCGCTGCGGACCACGCAGGGTCGATCCGGTGGTGGCGCTGCGCGAACAGTAGCGCGCCTAGCGGCGCGCGGGGGCCACCTGGCCGAGGAGCCGGGTCACTTCGTCGAGGTCGACGGGTTTCACGAGGTGGAAACCAAACCCCCGCTCGCGAGACAGCTGGCGGGCGCTGTCGCTGCCGTAACCGCTCACCGCGATCAGCAGCTCCGGCGGATGCGGCAGTAAGCGCAGGCGCTCCGCCACCTCGAAGCCATCCATGAACGGCATGCCGAGGTCGAGCAACCCGGCGTGCGGCGTGAAGGTTTCGGCGAGGCGAATCGCGGCGGGGCCGTCGGTGGCAATCAGCGCCTCGAAGCCGGCGAGGGTCAGCGCCGTGGCCAGCATTTCGGCCGCATCCCGGTTGTCGTCCACCACCAGCACACGAACGCCGCTGCCCGCGCCAGGCCGCGCCGCCGCGGGTTGCGCCGTCGCCGCGCGATCCGCAGGCTGCGGCGCCGCCGCCGGGAGCGAGACCACGAATTCGCTGCCGCGGCCGCGGCCGGCGCTGGTCGCCGCGACCTCGCCGCCGTGGAGTTCGACCAGGTTGCGGACAATCGCGAGCCCCAGGCCGAGGCCGCCCTGGGCGCGATCGACCGCCTCGCGTTCCTGGACGAACAGGCTGAAGATCGTCGGCAGCATCCTCGGCTCGATGCCAATGCCCGAGTCGCGCACGCGCAGCTCGATACGCTCGCCGTTGCGGACGGCGGTTACCGCGATGGTGCCGCGCGGCTCGGTGTACTTGGCGGCGTTGTAGAGCAGATTGAAGAGCACCTGCTGCAGCCGCATCGGGTCGCCGTCGAGCGCCAACCCCTCGGGCGCGACCTCCACCGTCAGCAGGTGTTGCTTCTGCTCGAAGATGGTGCTGGCCGTCTCGATCGCCTTGGCGACGATATCCGAGGCTTCGACGCGCTCGCGCTTCAACTCGATCTTGCCGCGGGCGATCCGCGACACATCGAGCAGGTCGTCGACCAGGCGAACCACGTGGCGCACTTGTCGCTCGATGATGGCGCGCTCGTTTTCGGCGCCGCGGTCGCCGCGCAGCGACATCAGCTGCAGCGCGGTGAGGATCGGCGACAGGGGATTACGCAGCTCGTGCGACAGCATCGCCATGAACTCGTCCTTGGCGCGATTGGCCGCTTCGGCCGACTGGCGGGCGTGGTCGATGTCTTCGAGCAGCCTCAGGAGGCGATCGTTCTGCACCGCCGTTTCGCGGCGCAGCTGGCTCAAATCGAGCTGCGTGCGGACGCGGGCCACCAGCTCGCGCGCCGAGAACGGCTTGATCACGTAGTCGTCGGCGCCGGCCTCCAGGCCCCCGACGCGCGCGTCCTCACCCGACCGTGCCGACAGCATGATCACCGGCGTCATCCGCGCGCCCGGACGCCGCCGCACTTCCTGCAGCAGCTGCACGCCGTTCACCTCGGGCATCATCACGTCGGTGACGATCAGATCGGGCACCTGGCGATCGATCCGCTCGAGCGCGTCGCGGCCGTTGGCGGCAAGTTCCACCGTCCAGCGTCCGGCGAACAGGCGCCGGAGGTAATCGCGCATGTCGGCGTTGTCGTCGACCACCAGGATGCGCGCCTGCGCCTCCGAAGGGTCGCCGGGCCCGGCCGCTCGATCCGCCACGCGGTCCGGCAGATCGGCGTCGGCCATCCAGCGCCGCGCCTCCTCGACATACGCCCCGGCGTCCACCGCCCGGCCGCCGCCTTCCGGACTGGCGGCCGCCGATTCCGCGGCTCGGACCGGCAGCGTTACCGTGAAGGTGGCGCCTCGTCCTTCGTCGCTCGCGACGCGCACATCGCCGCCATGCATCCGCGCCAGTTCGCGTACGAGCGACAGGCCAATGCCCGATCCCTCGAAGGTGCGCGCCGGCGTGCCGGCGACGCGGTGAAAGCGGTCGAAGATGCGCAACTGATCCGCGGCCGGAATGCCCGCACCGGTGTCCTGCACGCTCAGTTCGACCGCATCGTCCAGTTCGTGCAGCCGGACCCGCACCGTACCTTGAAGCGTGAACTTGAAGGCGTTGGAGAGCAGGTTGAGGACGATTTTTTCCCACATCTCCCGGTCAACCATCACCGGACGCGTGAGCGGCAGGCACCGCACCTCGAAGCTCGAGCCCGGCCTGTTCCATCAAGGACTCGAAGGTCCCGGCGAGCTCGCGCGTCAACGCCGCAAGGTCGGTGGCCTCGAACACCGCGGCGGCGCGGCCGGCCTCGATGCGCGAAAAGTCGAGCAGGGTGTTCACCAGCCGCAGCAGCCGGGTGGCATTGCGGTAAACCAGTTCGACATCGTTCCCGGCGAGCCGCACGTTCGGCTGCATCAACGCCTGTTCGAGCGGCGCCAGCATGAGCGTGAGCGGCGTGCGGAACTCATGGCTGACGTTGCTGAAGAAGGCCGTCTTCTGCCGATCGAGCTCGAGCAGCGCCTGGGTGCGGCCGCGCTCTTCCTCATAGGCGCGCGCATGCGCGATGGCGGTGGCGATCTGGTCGGCGACAAGCGCAAGGAAGTCGCGGTACTTGTCGTCGAGCATCAGGCGCGGGCTGAGGCCCGCAATTAGAAATCCGTATGGGTGCGGCAGACCGGGGCGCACCACCGGCAGGATCAGGGCCGACTCGACCGGCTCGGGCCACGCCGCGCCGAGCGTTTCCCCGAACCTGCGCCGCACGTCGGTCACCACCCGCGGCGCCGCGGCCGCCTCGAACAGCGGCCACGCCGAATCGGCGTCGCCCTCGCGAACGAGGGCGGGGGCGAGTGGTGCCGAAGACGACGAGACGACGACGGCGTGCTGGGCCGTGGCGTCGAGCGAGTAGAGGATCGAGAAGGGCAGGTCGGCGGGGTTGGCCTGCAGCATGGCGGCGGCGCCCTGCCAGGCCGCGGTCTCGGCCTGCGCCAGCGCGGCCTGTGAAGCCAGCTCGCGCAACAGGCGCAGCCGGCGTTCGGCCAGCACGCGCCCGGTGGTCTCCATGCAGGTGACCATCAGGCCGTCGATGCTGCCGCTTTCACCGCGGATCGGGCTGTAGGAATACTGGAAGTAGCACTCCTCGAGGAAGCCGTTGCGATCGAGCGGCACCAGCATGTCTTCGAAGCCGACCGCCTCGCCCCGCATCACCTGCTCGAACAGCGGACTGATGATGTGCCAGGCTTCGGCGAAGGTGTCCCGGGTGCTCTCGCCAAGCGCCGGATGTTTGGTGGACCCGAGAATCGGTCGGAACGGATCGTTGTAGAACTGAACGAAGGCCCCGCTCCAGCAGAGCAGCATCGGGAACTTCGATTCAAGGACGATGCTCACGGCCGTGCGGAGGCTTTGTGGCCAGGCGTCGACGGGGCCGACCGGACTGTTCGCCCAGTCGTAGGCGCGGGCCAGCTCGCCCATTTCACCGCCGCCCGCCAGCACGATCGCCGTCAAGTTATGGGGAGCACCGGGCTCCGAAGTGTCGGGAGGTGACACCCGCAAATTCTAGTGTAGAACCCGCGAACACGACCAGAACCAAGGTCCAGGGGCGGTAAGCAATACGGTCCAGCTGAACGTATGGACGTTATGCAGAAGGTATTGGGACGCTTTGCGCCCTATTTCTACGCCGCTCTTCGCATCGTGGCCGGCCTGGCGTTTGCCCAGCACGGCGCGCAGAAACTGTTCGGCGCTGCTCGGCGGCACAGCCGTCGAACTGATGTCCCAGCGGGGCGCGGCCGGCGTGATCGAGTTCGTCGGCGGCATCCTGATCGCGCATCGGGCTCTTCACCAGCCCGATCGCCTTTCTCGCCAGCGGCGAGATGGCGGTGGCCTACTTCCAGGCGCACGCGCCGCGCGGGTTCTGGCCGATCCAGAACGGCGGCGAGCTCGCGGTGCTGTATTGCTTCATCTTCCTGTACTTCGCGGCGGTCGGGCTCCGGGAAGCTGAGCATCGACTCGATCCGCAAGTAGCGGGCGTATACTTCCGGAACGATCTGTCACTTGTTCCGGGAGCCAATCATGTTTCGACGCCGCGCCCTGGTTAGCCTGTTCGTCCTGTGCTCGTCCTTCGTCCTTACCCACCCCACCTTCGCGCAAATTGACACCGGCGTCATCGTCGGCCGGGTCACCGACGACAGCGGCGCGGTGCTGCCCGGCGTCACCGTGGTCGGCCACGCAGGAGGGTACCGGCGTCGCGTCGACCACGGTGTCGCAACGACCGCGGCGAGTATATTTTTCCCGGCCTTCGCGTCGGCGCCTATGCGGTGACGGCGGAGCTGCAGGGCTTCAAGCGCGCCGTGCAGCGCAACGTGCGGGTCAACGTGCAGACCCGCGCGCAGGTCGACCTGAAGCATGGATGTCGGCGCGCTCGCCGAAGAAGTGGTGGTCACCGGCCGCGCCGAGCTGCTGCAGACGCAATCCGCCGACATCGGCAGCGTCATCGACGCGCAGGCAGGTGCAGGACCTGCCGCTGCTCGGGCGGCGCTACTCCGAGCTGGCGTTCCTGTCGCCGGGCGTGGTCGCCGCGCCGGCGGGCATCACCAGCCGCGGCGAGGACACGTTCTTCAACGCCAACGGCAACTACGCCACCTGGAACAACTACACGCTCGACGGCGCCGACAACAATTCGTTCTCGACCAACCTCCAGGAGCGCAGCCCGCAGGTGGTGCAGCCGCCGGTGGATGCGCTGCAGGAATTCAAGGTCCAGACGCGCACCTACTCGGCGGAGTTCGGCAAGGCGGCGGGCGCGGTGATCAACGCGTCGGTGAAGCAGGGCACCAACAAGTTCAGCGGCTCGCTGTTCGGCTTCATGCGCGACGAAGCGCTCAACGCCAACACCTGGGACAACAATCGCGCC
Source organism: uncultured Acidimicrobiia bacterium (assembly GCA_963795125.1). GTDB lineage: Bacteria > Acidobacteriota > Vicinamibacteria > Vicinamibacterales > UBA2999 > 12-FULL-67-14b. Next base: position 767,717 of record CAWCGQ010000004.1, read on the forward strand.
GGCCGCGCGAAGGGGCCGTTCAACCAGCTGATCGCCGGCGGCACGCTTCGGCGGGCCGATCGTCACCGGCAAGACGTTCTTCTTCGGCGACTACCAGTCGTCGCGGACCGAACGCGCGCTGTCGCAGACGGCGACGGTGCCGACGGCGCGGATGCGCGCCGGCGACCTCAGCGAGCTGACCGGCAACATGGTGGCCAGCAACGCCTTCGTGCCGGCGGGCTGCGTCGACGCGGTCAACAAGATCATCAGCGCCGTCGTGCTTCGACCCGGTGGCGGCGCAGGCTGATCGGCCTCTACCCGATGCCGAACGTGCCCGGCGCCGGCTTCTTCAACAACAACTTCATCTCGAACGGCATCCTCAACAACGACGTCGATCAGTTCGACGTCCGCGCTCGACCACAACCTGTCGGCCGGACGCGACCACCTGTTCGCGCGCTACAGCTTCCAGAACACCAACCGCCACGAGCCGCCGCTGCTCGACGACCCGGTCGCGTCGGGCGACTTCGCCAGCGACATCCTCAACCGCGGGCAGAGCGCGGTGGCCGGCTGGTCGCGCGTGTTCGGCTCGAACGTGTTCAACGAGATGCGCGTCAGCTTCAACAAGGTGCGCTCGGACGTGATCCATCCGGCGTTCGGCATCGATTCCGCGACCCAGTACGGCATCAAGGGCGTGCCCAAGGATCCGCGCTTCTACGGCGGCCTGCCGCACATGCCGATCGCGCGGTTCGCGCGGCTGGGCGGGCCGTTCTTCCGCCCGCAGTTCCAGGACTCGCAGGTGCTGCAGGTGGCCAACAACCTGTCGTGGCAGAAGGGCAGCCACGCGCTGAAGTTCGGCGCCGAGTTCCGGCGCGACGCGCTGAACTACATCGACCTGCGCTCGCTCAACGGCGAGCTCGGCTTCTCGACGGCCGCTACACCGGCTTCGGCCTCGGCGACTTCCTGCTCGGGCTGTCGAGCACGCAGCGGCTGACGCTGTTCCACGAGCCCGACCTGTTTGCCAACGGCTGGCAGTTCTACGCGCAGGACAGCTGGCGCGCCCGCGACAACGTCACCATCACCGCCGGCGTGCGCTACGAACTGTTCACGCCGCTGCTCGACCGCAACAACCTGCTGACCAACATCGATCCGGCCACCGGCCAGCCGTTCTACCGCGAAGGACGGCAGCGTGTTCGATCGCGCGCTGGTGCATCCCGATCGCAACGACATCGCGCCGCGCGTCGGCGTGACGTGGAGCATGACGCCGCGCATGGTGCTGCGCGGCGGCTGGGGCATCTTCTACCAGCAGACCGATCGCTACGGCAGCGAGAGCCAGCTCGGCTTGAACCTGCCGCAGCTGGTCGACGCCTCGATCACCGCCAACTCGGGCGCCGATGCGCCGGCCTTCACCTTCGCGCAGGGCTTCACGCCGCTGACGCCGGCAGACGGTGAACCCGGCGATCGTGCAGTGGCGCATCCAGGACCCGAACCAGGACACGCCGGTGGTGCAGCAGTTCAGCTTCGGTCCGGAGTTCCAGTTCGCGCGGAACATGGTCGGCGCGGTCGAGTACGTCGGCAACCGCACCCGCAACGGCCGCCGCCTGCGCAACCTCAACGAAGGCATCATCTCCGGCAACACCGTCACCTTCCCGTACGCGCAGTACGGCTACGGCAACGCCTATCTCGAACAGATCGTCACCAACGGCCGCGCCGATTACGACGCGCTGCAGATGCGCATGCAGCGGCGGATGAGCGACGGGCTTGCCTACACCGTGGCCTACACGTGGAGCAAGGCGCTCGGCGACTTCCTCGATCACCTGAGCGCCGGCGGCGGCGCGGTCGGCAACGCGCCGAGCTCGACCTACGCGATGGAGAAGGACTACGGGCTGCTGGCGTTCGACATCCCGCATCGCCTGGTGACCAGCTTCATCTACGAGCTGCCGGTCGGCGAGGGCCGTCACTTCAATCCGGGCGGCGTGGCCGGTGCGATCGCCGGCGGCTGGTCGGTGAACGGCATCCTCACGCTCAGCGACGGCCGGCCGTTCACGGTGACGACCACCGACCAGGCGGGCACGGGTCCGGGCCGCATCGCGCGCGCCAACTGCGTCGGCGAGGCGGTGCCGAGCGGCTTCAACCAGACGCTCGATTCGTGGATGGATCCGGCGGCCTTCGCCACCGACCACGATCCGGACCTACGGCAACTGCGCCAACAACACGGTGCGCGGCCCGGGATCGAAGTCGATGAACCTGTCGGTGTTCCGATCGATCGACCTTGGCGAGGCGCGCCGGGCGGAGATCCGCGTCGAGACCTTCAACCTGTTCAACTGGGTGAACTACGGCTTCCCGGCGGCGAACATCTCGAACCTGGGAACGTTCGGCCGGATCACCAGCAGCATCGGCGACCAGCGCGAAGTTCAGCTGGCGCTCAAGTTCTATTTCTAAGACCATGCGCACACCATTCGTTGTTCTCGCCATCGTGCTCGATCTTCGCCGCTCTGCCGAGCGGCCAGTCGGTGCCGCGCCAGGATGGCGCGTCGGAAACGTGGCAGACGCTGCTGAAGCTGAAGACCACCGCCAGCGTGATGCATGTCACCGCGCACCCGGACGACGAGCACGGCGGCGTGCTGGCGAAGTTGAGTCGCGGCGACGGCGCGCGGCTGGCGTTGCTGACGCTCAATCGCGGCGAGTCGGGCGACAACGCGATCGGGCCGCAGCTGTTCGATGCGCTCGGGCTGATTCGCACCGAAGAACTGCTGGTGGCCGGCCGCCACTACGGGCGTCGACGAGCAGTACTTCACCACGGTGGTCGACTACGGCTTCTCGAAGCGGCTCGAAGAGGCGCTCGACAAGTGGGGACGCGAAACGGTGCTGCGCGACGTGGTGCGCATCATCCGCATGAGCCGGCCGACGATCATCCTGTCGCGGTTCCAGGGCAACGAGCGCGATGGCCACGGCAATCACCAGACCGCCGGGCTGATGGCGGTGGAGGGCTTTCGCGCCGCGGGCGATCCGACTCGCTATCCCGAACAGATCGCCGAGGGACTGCGCCCGTGGCAGCCGAAGAAGGTCTACATCGGCGGCGTGCGCGAGAACGAAGAACTGGACGGTGCGCATCGACAGCGGCGCCTACGATCCGCGGCTCGGCGACTCCTACGACAACGTCGCCCGTTACGGCCTGAGCTTCCAGCGCTCGCAGGTCAGCGGCCGGTTCACGCCGACGGCCGGCCCAACTATGGCTATTACTCCCGCAGGCGTGCGAGGGTGCGCCGGCGCCAGGGTGCGGGGCAAGGACGACACGATCTTCGACGGCATCCCGACGACCATCGAAGCCACCGTCGGCGCCGCGGGCAAGCCGATCGACGATGCGGTGGCGAAGGCGATGGCGGCGTTCACCATGACCAATCCGTCGGCGAGCGTGCCGGCGCTGGTCGAGGGATTGAAGCTGACGCGTGACGGCGATCGCGGCGGCGAAGGATCTCGACGCGCGGTTCGTGCTCGAGGTGAAGGAGCGGCAGTTCCAGGACGCGATCAACTCGGCGATGGGCATGGAGCTGACCGCGGTGGCGCAACCGGCCGGGGAACCGGAGCCGACCGGTCCGGGCGCGGCGTTCGCGCCGCCGGCGTTGATGGCGGCGCCGGTGCCGGGGCAGACGTTCGAAGTGCGGGCGCGGCTGCCGAATCGCGGCGGCATCGCGGCCGCCATGGAGACGATCAGCGTCGAGGGCGATCGCGGCTGGCAGATCGATCCGGCCGGCGTCACGGGCGGGCCCGCACTCGAGCGGCACCAGCAGGTCACCGCGCGCGTCAGGGTGACGCTCGCAGACGACGTGGCGATCAGCACGCGGCCGTACTTCTCCCGCAACGGGCCTGCAGGAGAGCCGCTACACGCTGAGCGATCCGTCGCAGTTCGGGCGGCCGGCATCGACGCGCGCCGCTGCGGGCGGTGGCGCGCTACCTGGTCGACGGCGTGCCGATCGAGATTCGCCAGACCGTGGTGCGGCGCGAATCCAAGCTGCCCTACGGCGACGTGCTGCGCGAGGTGCGCAGCGGTGCCGCGGCTGGCGATCGGCGCTCACGCCGGCACACGCCATCGTTCCGCATCGGGCGCGACAGCGTCCGAACCGCTCGACGCTCGAGGTCAGTCCTGCTCCACAACGCCGAGGCACCCGACCGCCGGTCAGGTGTCGCTCGAGGCTGCCGGCGGGCTGGAAGTCGGAGCCGGCGTCGCAGCCGTTCTCGTTCGCCAGGTCCGGCGAGCGCTCGTCGTATCGATTCACGGTGACGCCGTCGTCGATCGACGCCAAGCCGTACACCGATCGAAGCGGTGGCGACGGCCGCCGGCAAGGACTACACGCGAGGGCTACGAGCTGATCGATCATCGCGATCTCGAGGTGCGCTATCTGTATCGCCCGTCGACGACCGAGGTGCGCGGCGTCAACGTGACGACGGTGGCGGGACTGAAGGTCGGCTACGTGATGGGCGTCGGCGATTCGGTGCCGCAGGGGCTGCAGCAGCTCGGCGCGCAGGTGACGCTGCTCGACGAGCGCGCGCTGGCATCGGCGGATTTGTCGGTCTACGACACGATCATGACCGGCACGCGCGCCTACGCGGTGCGCGAGGACCTCAGGACCTACAACTCACGGCTGCTCGACTACGCCAGGGCCGGCGGCAACGTCGTCGTGCTCTACAACACCCAGGAGCTGGTGCCGAACACCTTTGCGCCGTTTCCGGGAGAGCTGCCGCGAGGCGCGGAGGAAGTGTCGGAAGAGGATTCGCCGGTGACGATCCTTGCGCCGGCACACCAGTCGTTCAACTGGCCGAACAAGATCACGGCCGCCGATTTCGACGGCTGGGTCGAGCAGCGCGGCTCGAAGTTCTTCACCAAGTGGGACGCGGCGTATACGCCGATGATCTCGACGTTCGACAAAGGCCAGGCGCCGCAGAGCGGCGGATGGCTCACCGCGAATGTCGGGAAAGGCAAGTGGACCTACTTTGCCTACGCCTTGCATCGTCAACTGCCCTACGGCGTGGCCGGCGCGTACCGGATTACCGCCAACCTACTTGCGCTTGAGCAAACAGCCCGTAGGCGGCAACCCCCACCAGCAGGAACGTCACCGAGAAGACGATGCCTTCCCACGGCCCGGTGAAGAAGATGAACAGCCACAGCGCGCCCGAGAGCACGGCCGGCCACGGGTAGAGCCACATCGTGAACGGCTGCGGGATGTCGGGGCGGTAGCGGCGCAGCAGGATCACCGCCGCGCATTGCCAGATGAAGCGCAGCAGCACCTGCACCTGGATCAGCCAGCTGACCAGCTGACCCAGCGAGAAAAAGCAGAACGGGATCGAGACGATCGCGATCGTGACGAGCGAGACGTCGGGAAAGCCCTTCTTCGGGTGCACGTGCGCGAAGGCCTTGAAGAAGTCGCCGTCCCGGGCCGCGGCGTAGGGGATGCGCGAGTAGCCGAGGATGGTCGCGTAGAGCGACGCCGCGGCGACGAACAGGATCAGCCCGGTCATCACGATGCCGGCGAGGCGGCCGGTCTCCGGATCCGAGAACGTCCGCTCGATGAACAGCGACGCGACGGTGCGCGACTCCCTCACTTCCTGCCACGGAATCATGCCGAGGATGACGATCGTCATCAGCATGTAGAGCGCGGCGACGATGAAGGTCGAGAGCACGATCGAGCGCGGGATGGTGACGCGCGGGTTCTCGATCTCGTCGCCGATGTTGCAGACCTGGTTGTAGCCGCCGTAGCTGTACATCGCCAGCACCGAGGCGGCGCCGATGCTCATCCACAGCGAGCTGTCGAAGGTGAACGCCTCCGGCGGAAAGTCGAACGCCTGCGCCGGCGAGAACGAGAACAGGCCGGCGACGATCACCCATCCGACCGTGACCAGCACGACCACCAGCATGACGACGGCGAGGCGGCCGATCTCTTCGATTCGTCGCCACAGCAGCGCGGTCGAGACCACGCACACGGCGGCGGCGATCAGGTTGTGCTGCGAGCGGCGTCATCGCCATCCACACGAATTGCAGGTAGTCGGCGAAGCCGACGGCGCCGCCGGCCACCGAGAGCGGCGCGATCAGGATGGTCTGGAAGATGAACAGGAACGCCATCAGGCCGCCGAGGCCGAACGGCTTGAAGGCTTCGCGCAGGTAGAGATAGCCGCCGCCGCTGCCCGGCAGCGCGGCGCCGAGCTGCGCGTAGACCAGGCCGTCGGCGAGCGCGAGGACGAGGCCGGCGATCCACGCGTAGATGACGTGCGGGCCGTTCATGGCGGCGACCATGAACGGAATGGTCAGGAAGGGGCCGACGCCGACCATCGAGATGATGTTGGTCGCGGTCGCGGCGAGCAGGCCCATGCCTCGCCTGAGGTCTTGAGGTCGTGAGGTCGAGAGGTCGCGAGGTTGGTCGGTCACAGCATCGCGGCCACCAGCCGCCCGGCGACATCTTTCGAGGGAACCAGCGGATTCGAGCGCCAGGGCGTCAACGAGATCGCCTCGGTCACCCGTCAACGCAGCTCGTATCGTCGCGCGTTCGTAGGCCTTGACCGTCGTCATCAGCTCGCGCGGATGATCGGGAATGGGGCCGACGACCTGCGGTTGCGGGCCGTTGGCGTCTACCCGGCACGGCACCTCGATGATGTCCTCGTCGTCCAGGAACGGCAAACGTGCCGCGGTTGGGGACGTCGAGCGGAATGATGGCGCCCTGGTTCTTGACGATGGCGCGGATGGTGATGAGCGCGATGCGATCGTAGCCGGAGAGCTCGGCCCAGTCGGGCTTGATCGCGCGGTCCGGTTGCGCCGGTTTCGAGCGTCATGTAGCTCGCGTCGCGAGCGGCGAGGTAGCGCTGGTAGCGCTCCAATCCTGTGGAGAGCGAGCGCTGATCGGAGGGCGCTGAAGCGCCCTCCCTCCCAACGTCTGCAAAGAAATCTTCGGTGAGTCTCGCGACCGCCTGGCCCCGGCTGGAGCCGGAGGCCGTGATCTTCGCGAAGGCGTGCTCGGGGCGGTAGTAGTAATAGAGATACTCCGTCGGCAGCAGCTGCAGCTCGCGCAGGCGCTCCGGCTCGAACAGCGGCGCGCGATACGCCGACATCAGCTTCGCATCGTCATTCCAGATGCGATGCAGCTGCCCTTCGCCCTCGAACAACACGTCGCGCAGCCAGCCGAGGTGGTTGAGGCCGAAGTAGTCGTAGCCGCACACGCTGGCGGGCAGGCCGAGGGCGTGGGCCGCGTCCTCGAACATCTCGAGCGGCGTGTCGCAGATGCCGATCAGCCGCGCGTCGGTTTCCTGGTGCACCGCCTGCGTGATGATGCTGACCGGGTTGGTGAAGTTGATCATCCACGCGCGCGGCGCCAGCCGCGCCACCAGGCGGCCGTATTCGACGATCGGCGGAATCGAGCGCACCGCCATGGCAAAGCCGGCGGGACCGATGGTTTCCTGGCCGATGATGCCGTGGGCGAGCGCGGTGGCCTCGTCCTTGGCGCGCTGCGCCGCGCCGCCGACGCGGATGCTGGTGATGACGAAGTCCGCGCCCTCGATCGCCGCTTCAGGCGTCGCCGCGGTGGTGATCCGCATGCCGGCGCCATTTGCGCGGCGAGGTCGGCGATCACGCCGAGCCGGGTGCGGTCGATGTCGTAGAGCGCGACGTTCGAGACGTCGAGGTCGGAGCGCGACAGCCCGCCGACCAGCAGGGGCACGCGGACGCCAGCCCCGCCAATGATCGCGATTTTCAAATGCCGCCGGCCTTTCGAGTAGATTCCGCGCCGACCTTGTTCCCCGCCGCCAGGCATTGTGACGGGGTCTTGCCGTTCATCCAGGCCACGAGGAATCCGGCGTTGAAGGAATCGCCGGCGCCGGTGGTGTCGATCGCTTTGACCTTCGGCGCCGGGACGTGGATGTCGCGATCGGGCGCGATCCACACCGCGCCCTGTTCGCCCAGCTTGATGATGGTGATGGCGCTGCGCTTGCGCCACTCGGCGACCGAGCCTTCGACGGTCGAGGAACCGGTGTAGAGGCGCGTCTCGTGCTCGTTGACGAAGACGAAGTCGAGCGAATCGATGAGACCGGTCAGTCCGCGATCGTTGGTGAGCGGCTCGTTCCAGCCGAAGTCCCACGACATGGTGATGCCCTTGTGGCGCAGCTTCTTCACAATCGCCGTCCACTGCGCGCAGTCGTGCGGGTAGAAGCAGAAGTGAAGGTGCGTCGCCTTGATCGTCGGTGACGGTTCTGCGCCAGCCGCTCTTCCAGTTTCGCAGTTGACGCCGTTGTAGGTCACGAACGCGCGATCGTCGCCGGTCGACAGGGCGGCGGTGATCGCGTGCGGCTCGTTGGGCTTGCGGAGGTTGGTAACGGTGACGCGTTCCTTCTTCAAGCGCGTCACGGCCGCGTCGCTGAGGGCGCTGATCAACTGGGTGCTCATCCCGAGCCGCGCCGCCTTGACGGCGGTGATCACGGCGCCGCCGCCGATGGTGGCGGTGAAGCGGTCGGTCTTGACCTCTTCGCCGAGCTCGGGGAGGCGATCGAGGCCGACGAAGATCAGATCTTCGAACGCCTCGCCGGCGCAGAGCAGCATCACGAGCCGATCTTCCTGAGCGCGTCAGCGACCTTGTCGCGGTCGATGTCGCCGTCTTTCCAGTAGTCCAGGAAGCGGCCGTAATGTTGGCGCGCCTTGGCGCGATCGCCCGCCCGCTCGGCCAGCTGGCCGAGGTAGTAGAGGCTGCGCACGTACTCGATCGGCGTGAACAGGCGGCCCCAGCCGGCCTCGACCACCTGCGTGAAGCGCCGCGTGGCTTCGGCATCGTTCCCGCCGCTCAAGTGGGCGCGCGCGGTCCAGTAGTTGACGAGCGTCAAAGGCTGGCGGATCGGCACAAAGGCGCCGGCCGCGACCACGCCGGGGGGGACTTGTGACTCAACCCGCTGAAGCGTTTGAAGTGTATCCGCGCGGCCGCCGGATTCGATCGCGATGACCGCGTCCGCGAAGTCCGGCCACACCTTCTCCAAGCCTGCCGGCAACAGGTTGGCGATGCGGATGTATTCGGCGCGCGCTTCCGGAGATCCGGCGACGGTGCCTTGATACAACGCTTCGCCCAGCCGACATCCCGCCCCGGCTGTCGGCCATCGCTCGCGCGGCGTGAGCCGCGGCTTCAGCGCGCCGGTTGTGGGCCAGCGCGATCTCGGCCAGCACCGCTCGCGCCAGGCCGCTTTGATCCGACCCGCCCGCGCCTTGATCGTCGGCCGCCCGCTCCATCAGCCTGGCTGCCGCAGCCGTCTTCCCCTGCAGCAAGTCGGCATAGGTCAGCTGCACGAAGCCCAGGAAGCGAATGTTCGGCGTGGCTCCCTTGAGCAGGCGCTGCCCGACCTGGCGCGCCTCCGCGAACTGCTCTCGCAGCAGGTGCACGTTGCCGGTGCTCGCCATGGCCGGTGGAAAATCCGGTCGCAGCTCGAGGGCTTTCCTGAACGCCGCATCCGCCTCGTCCAGGCGGTTGAGACTCACGGCGATGTACCCGGCATTGAGATGCGCCGACTTCAATCGACGGGAAAGCGGCTGACGAAGTCGCTCGTCTCCTTGAGCGCGTCGTCGGGTCGATTCGCGGCGACGTAAGCCTCGGCGAGGTTGCCGGAGGCGCCGGGGAACTCGAAGCCGCGCTCGCGCAGGATCTCGAAGTGTTCGATCGCCTTGTCGTGCTGATCGATGCCGCATGTAGATCACGGCGAGGTTGTTGCGCGACGCCGAGTGATCGGGATAGAGCTCGATGACTTTGATGTAGGCCGCGATCGCCTTGCCGGTCGATTCGAGTTTCGATGCGTTGTAGTAGCCCTCGATGTAGTAGCGCTCGCGCGGCGTCAGGCGATCGATCAGCGCGAGCGCGCGTTCGGCGTAGCGATCGGCTCTCGTTCGACCGCCCCATGTTGCCGGTGGCCACCGCCATCTTCACGTAGGCCAGCGCGAAATCCGGATCGATGCTGACCGCCTTCTCGAAAAACGGCAACGCGTCGAGATAGCGCGATCGCTGGTGCTGTTCGATGCCGGCCGCGTACTCGCGGTAGGCCGCCATCGAGGAGGTGGTGACGTCCTTGAGATCGCGATCGAGCGCGAGCGACACGCGAGGCGTCGTCCCGGGGCGCGACAGCAGGCCGGTCAGCACGCCGCTGCGATTCGGTGAAGCGTGCCTTCACCTTGCGCGTCAGGTCGTCCATCGTCGGGAACAGGCTGGCCTCGTTCGCCGCGTCGACCCGCTCGGTGGAAATAATCCTGCCGGTCGCCGCCTCCTGCAGCTTGACGTTGATGCGAATGGTTTCGCCGGCCTTGATATAGCTGCCCAGCATGACGTGCTTGACGCCGGCGCGGCGGGCGACTTCCTGGACGGTGTCGAAGGAGATCTGGCGATCGTCGAGCTTGTCCATGGAGCCGAGGATCTGGACCAGCCGATCGGTGCTCAGCACTTCGACATCGGGGGATTGCGACAGATCGGTCACCAGCATGTCGGTGAGGCCGGTGCGCAGCCAGTCCATCTCCTCGTTGCCGGTGTTGTTCTCGAAATACATCACCGCCACAGAAGGACGCGTGCCGGACGCCTGGGCGGCCGGGGCGCGATACTGCGTCGAGTAGAACCAGGACCCCGCCGCCACGATCAGCGCCGCCGAGGCGGCCGCGATCAACCGGCCACTCGCGCGGGCGGGCGGCGGCGCGGCTGCGGGCGAGATGAGTGGCCTGGCGGCCTGCGACGAATCCAGGTCGAGGCGCCGGCGGGCGGCCTTCAGATCGACCGCCAGGTCCTTCATGCCCTGGTAGCGATCGTCCGCATCCTTGGCCAGGCACTTGTCGATGATGCGCTGTACCTCGCCAGCGACCGCCGCCGGGATCACCAGGCCGTGCAGATTCAGCGGCGGCGCCGGCGCGTGCATGATGGCGTGCAGCGTCTCGACGGTGCTGTGGCCGCGAAACGGCGGCGTGCCGCTGAACAGCTCGTAGAGCAGGATGCCGAAGGAGAAGATGTCGGTGCGGTGGTCGATGGCGCCGCCGCGCGCCTGTTCCGGCGACATGTACGACACGGTGCCGAGGACGATCTCCGGATTGGTTCCGGCACAAGGCCACGTTCTACAAGCACTACCGTGGCCAAGGACAACCTGATCGTCGACTACATCACCGCTCGCCACATCGCGACCCGGCACGAACTCGACTCGATCATCGGCAGCGCTTCGAGCCCCCAGGATGCCGTGAAGCGATACCTCGCGGCCGTGGTGGAGGAGATCTCCCGGCCCGGGTTCCGCGGCTGCGCGTTCATCAACGCGGCGGCCGAGTTCCCTGAGTCAACGCATCCCGTTCGCCAGATCGTCACGGCGCACCGCGAGCTGGTACACCGACGCGCTTTCCGACCTCATGCGCTCCCTCGGGCACGCGACCCCGGGTGACGCTGGCGACGAACTCCTGCTCGCGCGGGACGGCGCGATGACCGGCGGGTACGCCGGTGATCCCGGTCGCAGGAGCCTGCCGGCGACGCCCCCGGCGTCGCGTCGCGCGTCGTGGCTCGAGCAGCGAGGATGGCTCGGCGACCGCGCGTTAGCGGCCTTGCGGCCCTAGCGGCTGGCGCGTCGCGGCCGCAAGGCCCGACGAAAGACGTGGCGTGCCCCTAGTGTGGCTCGCATGGTCCTCTTCGACTTCTGCTGATCCTCATCATCATCGTCTCCGCCCTTGCCATCTTCGACGGCATCGCCCGGCTCCGTGGGCGGGGCTCTGGCACCATCATCGGCGTGCTCGAGATCATCCTCGGCGCCCTCCTGCTCATCTCGCAGTTCGTGCCGGCGCTCGTCATCGTCGCGCCCTGGTTCTGGGCGGCGCTGCTCGAGATCGTGCTCCTGATCGCC